>CAVVKE010000002.1:0-942856 GCA_963748845.1 uncultured Acidobacteriota bacterium | reverse complement strand
AAATAAGTTGTAGTATTGTGCTATGCGAAAAGAGCGCAAAGAAGCCGCCAAGCGGCTCTACGAGATTGCGGAAGGCCAGCAGGGTTTCTTCACGACCAAGCAGGCTAAAGCTGCGGGGTTCGCGGAGAATACTCACCCGTACCACGTTCAGGCGGGAAACTGGATTCGTGAGCATCGGGGAATCTATCGGCTGGCCAGCTTTCCGCGAGGCGAGCGCCCTGACCTGATGCTTTGGTCGCTCTGGTCCAGGAATCGGGGAGAGGCCGCCCAGGGAGTCTACAGCCATCAAACTGCTCTGAGCCTTCACGATCTTTCGGACGTAATGCCAGCGAAGCTGCACATGACTGTACCGAGAAGCTTCCGGCGAAATAGTGAAATCCCCCGCGTGCTTGTCCTGCATTTCGCTGATCTCCCTCAGAGCGACATCGGAGTTGCTCATGGAGTGCGGGTAACAAAGCCTATGCGAACAATTCTTGATCTGCTGGAAGGCGGAGAGGTGCCGCCTGCGACCCTTCGGCAAGCACTGCGTGAAGGGCTACGGCGAGGGCTCATTCGCAGAAGCGAAATTGCAGAGGCTAGGAAACATCTCGCTGATAGTAAGCAACTGCGAACCTTTTTTCAGAAAGTAGCCGCCTGATGGAGCCCAAGAGATACGCGACAGCCGCAGCCTTTCGAAGGGCACTGGAGGACAGGCTTCAGGATATTGCCGGGAAGGAAAGCGTTGACTTGCAGCGTCTGCGGCGTCAGGTTGCCTTTGACCGGCTCTTGGCGCGACTGTTTCAGGCGGCACAGCCTCGCGCGCTACCTTGGGTACTGAAGGGTGGTTACGCGATGGAGCTGCGGATCAAGGCCGCGCGCACGACGAAGGATATTGACCTGACAATGCGCAGCGTCTTCAGTTCTGGCGAGAAGAAAGACGACAAGAAGAATCTGGCCGTGCTGGAGAAGCTACAAGAAGCCGCTGCATTCAGTAGTGACGACTTCTTCGTTTACACGATAGGTGAGCCAATTTCTGACCTAGATGCTGCCCCGTATGGTGGCGCGAGGTTTCCGGTCGAAGCTCGCCTCGATGGCCGCGTATTCGTTGGATTTCACCTAGACGTAGGGATAGGCGATGCTGTGATGGAGCCGCTCGAAGTCATCGAAGGGCGCGACTGGTTGGGGTTTGCCGGTATTGCGAGCCCGTCGTTGTACATGATCCCTCGCGAGCAACAGTTTGCCGAAAAACTTCACGCCTACACTCTGCCGCGACACGGTGCCGCGAATACCCGCGTGCGAGATCTCGTAGACATGGTTCTATTGATTCAGTCCGGCACGTTGACCAATGACAAGGTCGCTGAGGCAATCCGCGTCACTTTCGAGCGCCGCAAGACGCACGCGTTGCCGAATACGCTTCCAGTGCCTCCCGCTGAGTGGCAGAAACCGTACGAGGCACTCGCTCGCGAGTGCGGTCTATCAGGTCAACTCGAAGATGCGTTCGCTGTCCTGCAAATGTTCGTGAAACCAATCCTGGGCAGCTAAGAGATGTTCGCAAGGACGCCTCTGCTGCAAAAGCAGGCGCGTCCTGGAGTGAACCCCTAAACTGAGACAATTTCCAAGGTGCGTAGCAATTACTTCCGAGTAGCCGACTACTCCTTCCTTGGCTTCCCAATCGTAAAATGGGCTACCATCTGCGAATGAAAATGCGAAGTACATGCTTTGTGATTCTGGCCGCGCCGCTAATCTCGGTAGCGACTGCACAAGCTCAAACCAATAGGGCATGCCATGATGCGGACCTCGTCGTGCGAGACGCGAAGATTGTCACGATGGACGCAACGCGTTCAGTCGCCACCTCAATGGCCATCCGAAATGGCCGCATTCTCATGGTGGGGACTACCAAGGACGTAGCATCGTGCGTCGGGTCATACACTTCAGTCCTCGACCTGCATGGGCAGACGGTGCTGCCGGGCCTCATCGATATTCATACGCATGCTGCGGATTGGATAGCCGATGGCTTTAATAACAATGTTGATCTTAGCGATCCGAAGCTCCATTCGATCGAGGACATTGCCGAGGCGATAGCGGCGGTTGTGGCATCCTCTCCCAAAGGAAACTGGATTCGTGGCTCGGGCTGGAGCGAAGCCAAATTAGCGGAGCACCGCTACATTAATCGTAAGGATCTGGACCCCGCTTCTCCAGACAATCCGGTTTGGCTCCTGCAGTTTAGTGGTCATCTGGCTGTGGTGAATTCAGCGGCGTTACGGCTTGCTGGGATCACCCGCGATACACCGGACCCGCCCGGTGGTGTAATCGACAAGGACGAAACGGGAGAACCAACCGGAGTGCTCAAAGACAATGCGGTTGACGTGGTTGCCGCTCTCCTGCCGCCCCTGTCTTCTGAGAAACTGGTTCGCGCTGTCGCACTGGCCAGTGAGGCAGCCCTCTCTTCTGGCTTGACCACCATCCACGACATTACCCCTTATCTTGCCGCTTATCAGACTGCACATCGCGAAGGCCAGCTCAAGGTCCGAGTGCAGTTGTCACCAATTGTGGACTCGATTGCCGACGCCGAGGCCCTGGCAAAAAGCGGCATTCACACTGGCTTCGGGGATGAGTTCTTAAAACTTGGTGCGGCCAAGATGTATGCCGACGGTGCCCCCAGCGCAAAGACTGCAGCGGTTTACACGCCTGCCGAGGGCGAGCCTGGAAATCTCGGTCTGCTGATCTGGAAGCCGGAAGACATGCAGAAAGCGCAGCATATTTTAGCTGCAGCTGGCTGGCAACTGGAAACACACGCCATGGGGGACCGTGCGATCGACGAGGTTCTCGACTCCTATCAGGTAGTGATGAAGGAACTCGGCCTCTCGGAGCCAAGGTTCCGTGTTGAGCATTGCGCCATTTCTACTCCAGCCATCCAGCAACGTTTGCGCGAACTCCATGTCCTGGTTGCCAGCAATCCGCCTTTCGTTTACTCGTTCGGAAGCCGCTTTGCTAAATTCGGACCGGAGCGCGTTCGGTGGATCTTTCCCGGCAGGTCTTATTTCGAGAATGGGATCGTGGCAGGCGCGGGGTCCGACGTTCCCGTCACCCCACTGAATCCGTGGTTGGGCATTTCCGCCGCTGTACTGCGCCGTGATTCTCAGACCGGTCAGATCATTGTTCCTGAGGAACGCATTACGGTCATGCAGGCATTGGAAATGTATACGCGAAACGGTGCCTATATCGGTTTCGAGGAAGCCCAAAAAGGCTCTCTCGAACCGGGCAAACTTGCCGATTTTATCGTCATTGACCGCGACGTGTTGCGTGTCTCGTCCGAGGAATTGAAGGACGTGAAAGTGCTAAAGACGTTTATAGGCGGAGAACTGGCTTACGAGAGCCATCCTTAACGTCGCCTCGCATTTCCGTAGAGCGCGCCATTCGCAGATATGAATCCCGCGTAACGGGCCGGAAGCATCGTTGTGGGGAGTCAGAAGCTCCATTTTAGAGTGTGCCGCCGATTGCGGGCGGATAACGGGCAACTCTTACCTAATCCGCTAAGGTAAGGGTTGCCGACTACCCGCCCATTGACGAGCCGATTCCCGTGTTTTGAGTGCTATCGCGATTTCTCGCCAATTGAGACGGACCAGTTGCGTTCAGTCGTAGGTCAAATTGTAAGGCGGCTCGTATCCGCGTAGAATCCCACATGACCAAACGGAGGGCATATGGAGATTCGCGTTCATGTGGCGGCATTGCTGCTTCTAACGACCTTGCCATTATCCGCTCAGACCATACCTCCATCTGCGGTCAACGCGAACAACGTCCAAACGCCCGGCCAGACTCTTCTCGGGCAAGGGTGGGGCGTCGATCACGTCGGTGTAGGGGTCCGTGATATGGCTCAAGCCCAACACGACTACGAACAGCTTGGGTTCAAAGTCGGCAAGGGTAGCCACTTTCGCGGAGGCGGTTTCAATAGCATCGTCTCTTTCCAAAAAAACAGCCACATCGAGCTGCTCTCAGTCAGCGAAAGCACGTCGATCAAAAAAGGCATTGCCGCCATGATCGCCGATTTCTTGAAGAAGCACGACGGTGCGATGTTCCTTGGCATTGAGGTTTCGTCCGCCAAAGCAACGGCAGACTACCTGAAAGCTCGCAACTTCGACGCGACTGGCCCCGATCCCGGTAGCTACTTGAAGGAGGGTGAGAGCACACTTCTTCCTCCGATGTGGTACAGCGTGAGCCCTGCTGACGAGCCAACAGCGGGCAAGAAGGGAATCATCTTGCCCATCTTCTTCCTCGAATATGCTTCGGCCGAACGGCGAGAAAAGCGTCGTGCCGCGGGGGAGATGGATCATCCCAATACAGCTATGGGCATTTACGCGGTATGGTTTGCCGTGCATGACACGGAGACACAACTAACCACGCTTCACGATGCTGGACTCGAAGCGGGTGAAGCCCGCGAGGCGAAGTTTCTCGGTGGCCACGGACGGGAAGTGAAGGCTGGTCAGGGAGTGCTATTGCTGCTGGAGCCGAGCGACAAGAACAGCTGGCTTGTGAAATATCTATTCGATCATACGAATTGGATCGACGGATGGCCTCATGACGAAGGAATCATCGGCCTCAGCATCGAAGTGGCCGATCTAGGCAGGGCCCGCCGATTGGCTGAGTCCGGCACGGGAAGAAAGCTGGAAACCTACAAAGGCTTCTACGGCCCGAGCTTTCTGCTACCCCCGGAAGTTACGCACGAGATGTGGATCGAAATGTTCCAGCCAGACGAGCACTTGCCCTGAAACCTTTAAGACGCTCATTGTCGCAGCCAGGCAATAGCGCTCACCACCGGGAGTGGTTGGGTTCCGATTCCGGTTGCAACACGGGCAACCCTTCCATAATCCGGTAAGGTAGGGGTTGCCGACAATTCGCCTAGATGGGATCGCCGGGAGCGTCACTTCTTCGCCCAGGCTCTAACATTTCGAAATGACTTCTGTAGTAGTATCATGCGCTCCGACAACATGACCCTCTTGCGCATCCCTCTTCGATTGTTCGTTCTCATTGTAGTTGTCCTCGAGCCTTCGTCTCAGTTATTAGGACAACAGCTTTCCAAACAAGAAGTGGCCGTCGTTCACTCCATTGACGAGGAGGCCCCTGCGGCGGTGGCGCTGCTGGAGAAAATCGTAAACATGAATTCGGGGACCTTCAATCCTGCTGGAGTCCTTGAGGTCGGTAAGGTATTGGAACGCGAGTTCCAGACCCTGGGCTTCACGACCCGATGGGTGTCCATGGACGCCGTGAAGCGCGCTCCTTCGCTGGTCGCGGTACGGCGAGGCAACCGCGGGAAGCGAATCCTGCTGATTGGACATATGGATACGGTCTTCGAGCTGTCCAGCCCATTTCAGAAATTTGTGCGCACCGGGGACATCGCCACCGGTCCAGGGACCTCGGACATGAAGGGCGGAATCGTGGTGATACTCTCTGCGCTCAAGGCACTTAAGAGCGCGGGGGCACTCGACGGAGCCCGCATTACGGTCTTTATTACGGGTGACGAGGAAGCCCCCGGCGAGCCCACGGAAATCTCGCGCAAGGAGTTTATTGAGGCGGGCAAGAACAGCGACGCCGTCCTCTCTTTTGAGACCGGCATAAGAGAACAAGGCAGAGACTTTGCCAGCACGGCGCGGCGCGGTGGCGCCTCATGGGAACTCCACGTCCACGGGAAGACGGGCCACTCCGGCGGAATCTTTTCTCCCTCAATGGGCGACGGCGCGATTTTCGAGATGAGCCGCATCCTCAATCTCTTTCACGACACGCTACGCGAGCCCAACATGACATACAGCCCCGGCCTGCTGCTGGGAGGCTCGAATATCAAAGTGGAATCGAGCGGGGACGCTTCCGTTTCGGGCAAGCCGAACATCATGCCGGGCGAAGCCGTAGCGATAGGCGATCTTCGCGTCCTTACGCCGGACCAACTGGCGCGAGTTAAGAACAAAATGGCATCGATCGTGGCGAGCGGAAACCTGCCCGGCACCAAGGCTGAGATCACCTTCACCGATAAGTATCCACCGATGGCTCCCACGCCCGGCAACATAGCGCTCTTGGTGAAGCTGAACGAGGGGAACCGAGCATTAGGCATGGCGGAAATCGAAGCTCTGGACCCAATGCTGCGCGGTGGCGGCGACGCTTCGTTCGTTGCTCCTTTTGCGGACGTTCTTGACGGCCTCGGGGTGGTCGGAACTGGTGCACATGCTCCGGGCGAAACTGTAGATCTTTCTCGCATGCCGCTGCAGAGCAAACGCGCAGCCCTCTTGATATATCGCCTAATTCAATAAATGGATGTTCCAGTTTGCATTGGAGCGCCGGTCAGGCACTCACTACCGTGATGAACCCCAACTGAATTTAGATGACGTCTTATTCCGAGCAAGGCGAACGAAAAGGTCTCTCTCCTTGAAGTAGGAGATTGCGCCCGAGTGACGGGCGACTCTGACCTTATAGTCGCGGCACTCTCAGATCATTGATCGGTGGCACGGAGGCCACCGGTCATGAAGCAAAAGCCCAGTTCCAGAAGAAGACGCACTAGCACTAAATCCGTCCTACGGTTGCCAGACTTGGAACACGCCAAGGCCGCAGTGTTGAACAGCCTCAACTCAGCAGACGCAAAGCGGGGCTATCGTCACGCCATCGATGAGTTCGTTGACTGGTATTGTTCGGAACCGCGCTTGGCCTTCAACAGGATTGTGGTCTTGCGCTATCGCTCTCATCTTGAGTCCCGTCAACTCGCCCCCGGCACTATCAATCTGCGACTTGGCGCCGTACGTCGGCTCGCCTATGAGGCATCCGACTGCGGCCTTCTCAGCGCCGATTTGGCTGCCGGTATTCGTCGCGTCAAAGGGGTGAAGAAGCTAGGCATTCGCCTCGGCAACTGGTTAACGGCAGAGCAAGGCAATGCGCTTTGGCAAGCACCCGATCGTCAGCGACTCAAAGGAAAACGTGACCGAGCCTTGCTCGCGTTGCTACTCGCATGTGGATTGAGGAGGCATGAAGCCGTGGCTTTGACATTGGATCATCTCCAGCAGCGCGAAGAGCATTGGGCCATTGTAGATCTGGTTGGCAAGGGAGGCCACGTTCGAACGGTTCCGGTTCCCGATTGGGTGAGAACCGAACTGGGTGATTGGCTCGCCGCGGCGGCAATTGATCGAGGAAAGCTGTTCCGGAGGGTCAATAAGATGGGAAGGACATGGGGAGATGGGATGACGGTAAAGGCGGTTTGGCACATCGTGAAGGAATCCGCTAGAAGCATTGGAGTGGCGAAGTTGGCGCCGCACGATCTGCGACGGACCTGTGCTCGGCTCTGCCACGCATCGGGAGGCGAGTTGGAGCAAATCCAATTTCTCTTGGGGCACGTTTCGGTACAAACCACCGAACGCTACCTGGGCTGCAAGCAACGAATTCGATCAGCCGTCAACGATCGCATTGGCATCGAGCCGAACCCTTGATGTGGTTGCGCCGGTTGTGGAAGGGTTGCCGACCACCCGCCTGGACTGGCTAACCTGGACGGGCATTCGAGTTTGCCCAGTACGTGTGATTCTGGCAAACCGGGGAGTCGGCCACGAAGTCAGCGATGGGAGACATCACTGGAAGATGGTCTTCCGGGTGGCTCGGCGAACCTATCGGTGTTCCGTCTTCCCACTGATTGTCCGTCAACTGGCGAAGGCCGGTGCCATCGACTTGGATGACAAAAAGCTCGCCGTAAGGCTGGGCGTCCGTCGACAACACACGTTCGTCCTTGAATCCCATGCGCGCGCTTGTAAATACGAGCGATTTGCCATCGGGCGACCATGTGCAATGGGCGTCGCCGGGGGAGTCGGTCAGCTTATGCAGGTCGGTTCCATCGGGCCGGATTAGATAGATCCGAAATTGCTCGTCACCGTCGCGGTCGCTGGTGAAAACAATCCAATCGTCCCGAGGCGACCACTTGGGAAAGTTGTCGCGCTGGGCTCCAGGACTTGTGAGGTTCATCCGGTGGTTCGTGGCCGTCGTTAATATGACCAAGTGCCCGTCCTGTTCGTAGACGAGTTTTTGCCCATCCGGGGACCAGGAGGGAAACCCACTATTCGTGCCTTCGACAGAAATGGATTGCAGGCCTGTGCCATCGGTATTGATCAAACTGACTTGCCCCACGGGGTGAGGACCAGCCCGGAAGTACATACCCCGAGAAAACGCGATGCGTTTACCGTCGGGTGACCACGAGGGCGCTAGGGCAAAGCCATACTTATTGGTGAGCACGATCTTTCGCTCACTACCATCTGGCTTCATCAAGGCGAGGGAGTCGAACTTCCTCCCTGTCGTGACCACTATTTGATCTCCTTGTGGGGAAATCGCGGGAAAGAACATACCTCCCGCCAGCTTCATGAGACGAAAGCCCGGTTCCTTGGAGAACGCGGGAAGAACCTCCGGAGATTCAGGCTGAGAGAATTTACAGTAAACGACTTGTTTGCCGTCGGTCGACCATGAGGCGCCGTGAATGTCTCCGGGCTGGCTGTTCGCCGTCGAACCATCGTTCTGGACGAGACGGATCACGTTCCGGTCTTTCACAGTTGCAAGGTAACCCAGAGCCCCGTGAGGCAACGGCTGGGGCGCAAGGCGGACGCCATCGCCGGTCGTATGCTGGATCACGCTACCTTCGGCGACATCGATCGAAACGATCTGGGTCGAGCCCTTCGCTTCATTACCAAACTCCGCATACCAGGCGCCCAACTCGGTCGTTTCGTAGTAGTAGATCCGTTTGCCGTCAGGTGACCAGCGTGGCGAACCGGCCACGCCGCGCCCACGCGTGACACGCCGGAGGTCTGACCCGTCGGGGCGAATAACATAGACGCTGAGGGATTGCAGGAGTTCCCAGCGGCCGGGAAAATGACCTGCGTTGGAGTCACGATCGGAGCTGAAAGCGATCCACTTGCCATTAGGCGACCAAGCCGGTCGAAAATCGCTGCCGGAGTTCGGCGTCAACAGGTGAGCGCGGCGCGATGCCAGATCGAGGAGCCAGATATGCGCCCTTCCCGTTCCGCGCGATGACACAAACGCGAGCGTCTTACTATCAGGAGAGAGAACAGCCTGATCATCATAGGCTGGATCGTCTGTCAGTCGCTCCACGCCGGAACCATCGAGGTGAACGCGATAGATGTCCGCCGACCCATCGCGCTCCGATGTGAAGATTACCCACTTGCCGTCGGCGGAGATTGATGGGGAGTAGTCCATACCCGTGAGGGGCAATAGGGGGCGTTCCCCGGTGCCGTCCCCATTCGCAATAAATAGCTGAGAGTGGATTGGGGCAGCATCGGAGCTGAACATGATGACTTGTTGCGCCTGCGCTGCAACAGCGGGAAACGATAGGAGCAAGGCAGCCAAGACGTAAGCAGCGATCCTAAGAGGAACCCCACAGCAGGCAGCTCTCATTCACAGAGTATTGCAGATTTCATATCTCAAAAGTCAATTTTGGTCGTATCACGGACCACTTGGAAGTTATCCAGCCGCTCCTATCACAAGTTGTTTTCGATGGACGTGCCAGTGTGCCAATTCAGATTGTCTCACTAGGGGGTTCACCCCATCGGTGCGCGAATGCCTAGTCTGAGACACTTCCATAAGGCACACTTTGCAGGAAAGGAGCTGCAAAGTGGAAAGAAAATGGAAAGAGCGATACAGCCAGAAATTCCGTTGCCGGGCAGTGGAACGCATGAACGCGTGCGAGAACATCCTGAGGCTATCGCGAGAACTGGGCGTTCATCGCAGGCTGTTGTACAAGTGGCGGGATCAAGTGGACCCAGCGGATGCTGATGGTGAGGTAACGCTTCCGAATTCCCGGGAATCCACGCTTCGTAAAGAAATCAGCAAGCTCAAACGGTTACTGGCGGACAAAACGGTGGAAATGGATTTTTTCAGAGGTGCCTTGCAAAAAGTCGAGGCTCGACGCCAGAAGAGCGATATCTCTGGCGAAAAGGCGTCTACGATGAAATCCAAGACGCGGTTGCAAGGCAGCTTGAGCATCGAGCGGATGTGTCAGTTGGCGCAGGTAAGCCGAGCGGGATTTTATCGCCACCTGCAAGGGCGGGCGCCGGTCGAGGAGTGCATGATCGTGCGTTCTGCCGTTCAGGAGATTGTCTTAGAACATCGCCGACGCTACGGCTATCGACGGGTCACGGCGGAACTTCGGCGGCGAGGGATGATGGTGAACCACAAACAGGTAGCGCGAATGATGCGGGCGGACAACCTATTGGAGATTCAGAACCGTGAAGTCTTGCTCGCAACAGATCGAAACGACGAGCTGGAGATTTATCTCAACCTGGCCCGTCGCGTGAAAGTGTGCGGTCCGAATCAGCTATGGATCGCGGATATGACCTACGTTCGCCTGAAGACCGAGTTCGTCTATCTAGCGGTGGTCCTCGACGCCTTCTCCCGCAAGGTGGTGGGGTGGTCGCTCGGTCGAACCTTGCAGTCTAGGCTTCCGCTCAATGCGTTAGAAAAGGCGATTGCGAATCGACAACCGCCTCCTGGACTCGTTCACCATTCCGACCGAGGTGTGCAATACGCTTGCGAAGATTACATCCAGGTGCTTCGGGATCACCAGATGATGCCGAGCATGAGTCGGCCAGGGAATCCCTATGACAACGCTAGTTGCGAAAGCTTTATGAAAACGCTGAAACGGGAGGAGATCTACGCCAACGACTACCGTGACTTAGAGCACTTAGTTGAGAGCATCGAGATTTTCATCGAACATTATTACAATCGATGCCGGTTACATTCAGCGCTCGGTTACCGCCCGCCGGAAGAGTTCGAAGAAGAATGTGGGCAGCGGAACGCTGAGACAAACTTTGCAGCCTCGACAATGACCTTTTTCAGAGACCGGCAGTGATCCAATCGTCCTGTTCTGGTGAGTAGTGCTGCAATCGGTTGCCGCATGACGAGGCAGCATCAGGCCTTAGTGAATGGACAGGTGTGCCAGTGTGCCAATAGAAATTGTCTCACCAAGGGGTTCACTTGCTACTGCAAAAGCAGGCGCGTCCCCTGTGCCAAAACTGTGCCAGAATCCGATGTTTTCATGCCATTGGGGTTAGCTTTGAGCGAAAAGCAGATTCCCCAAATTACTGAAAACACAGAGAAGTCAAAGTAGAGAATGGAGCTGTTGGAGTCGGTCGGTCCGCGCCCAAGGCAGGCGCGCTACCAGGCTGCGCTACGCCCCGACATTTGTAACGTCTTATTCTACTTTAACTCACTGCTGTCCAAATTAGTCGGAATTGAGGCATGAGAGCGAAGAAAACCGGGGCACTGCAGGGCCTCAGTGGCGATTTGTAGGTTGAGGTTGGCATTTCTGCTGTCCAAGTTGGGCTCACCAGGAAAGCACCAGTTGCTCGGCGTCGGGGTCGAGCAGCGGAGGAGGCTGGAACGGCTCATCGATCCAGGCAAACAGGTCGCGATAGACGAACAACTGCTGGCGCAACAAAGCGGCGAGATTGGACAAGCTCCAGCCAAAGCGAGCGCGCAGTTGCAGGTACTTGAGCACGAGCAGCGCGATCAGGGCGGTCCAGATCTGAATCTGCAGGGCGTTGGCGCTGGTGCCCACAAAGGTCTTGATGCGCAGGTTCTGCTTGAGCGCTTTGAAGAACAGCTCGATCTGCCAGCGCTGGCGGTAGACGGCGGCGATGGTGGAGGCAGCAAAGCCGCGATGATTGGTGAGAAACACTACGCCGCGTTTTTGTTCCTCGTCCCAGACTTCGATGCGACGCAGAAACAGATCGTAGTTCCCACTGCGGGCCGCTTTATAAAGGAAGATGATCTCGTCGCGCCGAACCGCACCGTGTTCGGGAACCGGACGGCGCTCGACGACGCCGTAATCGGCGTTGTCCTTCATGCGCGTGACGAAAAATACGCCTTCAGCGTCGAGTGAGGCGAACCAATCGTAATCGGCATAGCCACGATCGAAAACCACGATGGTTCCAGGCTCGAAACGCAAGCTGCGCGCCACGCGGCTTTCGTGCACGCGGCCTTCGGTGATGAGCGCAAAACTAGGGAGCAATCCCTGATGATCGAGCAGCAGATGCAGCTTCACGGCTCCTTTCGTGCGCCGGTACTGTGCCCAGTCGAAAACCGAAACACAGAGTTCGATGAGCGTGGCGTCCAGAGTGAGCAGTTTGTTTTTGAAACGGAAACCATGCGCGCCGGCCACTTCGCGGCAACGGCCCAGCAGTTGATAAAACACGCTGCGGTAAAGCGGCCAGGGCCGGTGTTCATTGGCATAGGCCAGGGTGGAGCGCTTGGGCGCGTCGGGCAGTCCCAGGTGCCGCAGCTTGCCCTCGCTGGCGGCTAGGCCGCCGCAAATCTCGCGCAGCGACTGCGCCCGCCCCAGATGACAGAACAACATGGCCACGAACTGGCCCCAACAACTGAACCCGCGGGCGTGGCGCTCGGCCCGGTGCTCCACGACGGCCCGCTCAAATTCGGTGCGAGAAAACAAATGCAACATCTGGCTGAAAATGCTGGATACTCGTGTCACGGCGGTGGTCCTCCTCCCTATGGTTCACGTCTGTCAACGCAAACCGTAGCAGAGTTCTACCGCCGCCGCTCAAAAGCTAATTTGGACAAGACTGACTTTAACTTACGAATTTGTCGACAGCCCTGATCGGCTGACTGTGCCAAAACTGTGCCAGAATAAAATTGATATCGATAAAATTTGGCGCATATTTTGGCACAGTAGTTCGTCTAAGTTATTGAAAACACGCTCAGGCAGTGAAGCGGTGGAATGGTTGCAAAGATATCCGTTGCGCGAAAGGCAGACGCGCTCTTTTTACTATGATTTCCATTGGTTTTAACAATTCCATTTTCATCTCAAATAATCGCCTTCTGAATGAATGAGTGGCTTTGATCGAGCAATGTGCGTTTCACGGTTATTGATCTGGACTGGGATGCCAGGCACCTGCGGCCGTCCATGCGCTGCGAAATTCTGCTCCTTGTTTTGCTGAGTTGATTACTGGAACCAAGAATGACGCAAGACCAGCCACAATATCTTTCAACTCTGTTTGTTGGACGTATGATTTATTCTTGTTGCAGAATGCATTCCACTGTTTCACCTTCATTTGATCTTCGTAAAACTCTGGAGTAAACGCGAGCGGTATCCCTTCGCTTGGCAATTCAGTGCCGCGCTTCAAGAAAGTTGCGCGGATTGCTTCGGCGAGTATCTGGCCGTCGAAGTTGAACATGTTGGAGAGGCTATGAAGGTCATGGAAATCTTTCATGCGAGTGTTGGCAATCCCGAGTTTCACTATTGCTTCGAGTTTTTCGGAAATGACAGTTTCGTGAGGATACGCGAGCAAGTAAGGACTCGGAAGATCCAGAAGTGTCGGATAATCTGTTTCAATCGGCCCAGGTGTGATGGTATCTCCGAAGCCGATGTCAATTTGGATGGGAATTTGAGCTTTGTCCAGAAACGCGATAAGAGTGACACGCACACCTTCATAGTCCGCGTTTTCTTTAATGCGTTCTGCCTTGACAGTTTTCGCATCAAAACGCAGGGCGTCGTCGGGGAATTCAAATGCCGAGAGCTCCCGGAATATGTGAACAAATCGCACCGGAGAGCTATCTCCTGTCGCCAGAAAATCGGCGTCACGCGTTGGACGATGGCGTTCCTTTGTCCAGAGTTCGAATAGCAGGGCGCCTTTGAGCACGAAAATATTTCGGTACTTGGATTTACTGAGGCGAAAGAGAATTCTTTCGAGACCGTACTTGGTGAGGATCAATCCGAAATCATCATTGCGCTGCTGCGCAAGGTTGGACAGTTTCTGGCGAATCGAAGCAGGGATGTTCTTGAGGTTCGGATCGCGCAATCAGAGTGACTCCATATAAGGTCTCATGACATTTGCGACGCGACAGACTTTGGCGGCAGCCCAAAGCTCATCCATGGTCGCTTTTTTCAGGCGGTGGCATTCCTTGAGAGCTTCCATCGCTACATCAATCCCAATCTTGTTCCGAAATTTGAAACAATCCGCGACTGTTTTGGCTGGAGTGTACACCTTGAGACTTCCACCTCGAACTGGATATTCCTTCATTCCAGAATGGAAAGCTTTTCCGGACATACGCACAAATCGAATGGGAGGAGAGGTTATTCTGGGGGCCCATGCCTTGATTCCGATGGCCATCCAGACTTCGTGTGGGGACTGGGTTGTGAACCTATGAAATCGAAGGGCAGAGAGGAGGCAGATGACGCCCTTCGTAACCTTGTAGGACGCCTCGATGAGGGAAAGGTGCTCAGTCACGGGCGAGGTTTTTGACCTGTAGAGGCCTCGGCTGATTTTCGTGAGCAGCCCTTTCCGAACAAGCCTGGGAAGATAGTTTCTTGGAATTCCGAGAGTATGCGCATCTCTCGACCGAATGATCTGCTTTTTGCTCGCGAGGCTTAGGAGCTGATTTGATTTGGATTGCATGGGGTGTGCCCTGGAAAGAGTGTATCCAAAACTCGGCAGATGTCAACAAATACCTAGCTATTAGAACATTCGGTTGGTAGCTCGATGAAATTAGATGAGGAATAAGACTGCCTCCAAAGTACGCGGGTCGCGGACACTGATTCTTCGCCGATTTTGGAAATGAGGATTGCGCCTCGATGGTTCCTAAACCACATGGTCGAATCGCAGACAGGTCGGAAGCCGTAGAAGTCCAGCTTCGCCCGACCTCACATCGCGAGCGCCCAACGGCACTCAGTGCGAGTCAAATAAATATTGAAAGACTATTCGGTTCACTACCGAAGGGATGGAAGTTCTAATCTTGCCCCCGGGAACCAAATTTCTGGTTTCCACTCACTTAAATTTATTCCACTCGCAGATTTTCGCCAACTGACATTCGGTGCTAAGCCGAACGGTGAATGCGCCACCACGGATGGAAATGCCGGTCCAATTTCTATGAGTTCAATGATCGGCGCGGCCTTTCGTCCTGATTTATTCGACCAGACGTTAGCTGCGTTGGGTGCAGCTTGGATCAATCCTGAGTTGTGGTAGCATCACGCCCGCTGAAAATACAATTTGATCTAAACGAAATTCTTCAAGAGTGAGTCTTGCATTGACATACAACGAAGTAAACCAAAAAGCTACTGAGTGGAACCGGACGGAACTGTACGAGAAAGCATGGCAAATTCCGCTCCGAAAATTAGCAGCGGAGTATGGCATTTCCGACGTCGCTCTCGGAAAGATCTGCCGGAAACTGCAGATTCCCTTACCGGGTCTTGGACATTGGACAAAAATCCAGTGCGGCCACACCATTCCGCGTCCGCCGTTGCCCGACGCGAAAGATCTTCCGGTTCTGGTGCGGCAAATTCCAATAACACGAACGCCAATACTCGTTGAGGACGTCCCCAAACTTGAACCAATTGAACGTCTGAAGGATAGTGCAACTCCATCGGTGACGGACGCGATGCTGGCTCATCCGCTGGTGGAAAAAACAAAGCAAATCCTATCCGACGCACAAACAAATGACCGCGGAATGCTGTGGCGGGGTCGGGAAGTTGATTGGTTAGATGTTCGTGTGTCAAAGGCGAGCTTGACGCGCGCACTCCGAATCATGGCAGCGGTGTTGTACCTCCTTGAGAAGGAAGGCTTCAGCATACGGGTGCAGAAAGCCGGATCGGAATCAACGATTGCCGTGGTTTTTGGGGAGGAAATTCGATTCGGCTTGGTCGAAAAGTCGCGCCAGATCAAGATTGAGCTGCCGAAGCCGAAGAACTCCACACCGCCGAGTTACACCTACAATCCAATCAAGCTAGAGCCGACTGGCCGCCTCTCATTAGAAGTCTGGAATCATTATTCCACTGACGCCCAGCGAAGTTGGCGCGACAGCGAACGAGCGAGCCTCGAAAAGCAATTGCCGAAGTGCGTTGCGGGAATGATGAAGATTGCCCTTCTTGAAAGGGCGGCGGAAGATGTGCGAGCAAAGCGAGAAAAAATAAAGCAGAAACATATCGATGAAGCAACGGAGGTTTTACAGCGGATCGAAGAGGAAGAAAAAAGAATCAAAGGGCTCAAACGCGAAGTTGCTGCTTGGGCGCGAGCCGAAAGGATTCGAAACTATTTAGCTGCGGTGAGAAATGCCGCGTCTCAAGAACCAGACTCGACGCGGAGATTGAAAATTCTAGAATGGATTTCCTGGGCTGAGCAACAAGCGGATCGTTTTGATCCCCTGAAACAAAGTCCAAAATCTATCGTCGACGAAAAGGATGAGGCTATTCGCAGGCTCCACAACGCCCGATGGGGCTACTAAGACCAGAGAAAACGTTCAGTGCAGCCATCAATTAGCTCGATGTTTACTTCCGTAAATATTCCCTTGCAGTCTGCCGATTTGAAATCAGCTTATATGCTGTCGCCAGGCAGCAGAAATCAGCTTATACGCTGTTTTCTTGAGTCGTTGTAGGCCGGAGAGCGGTAGTCTCTAACACTGCGGACAATTGGGAGGTCAGAAAGTTGGTTTCGGGCTCGTACGCGACACCAGACAAGCGACTTAGATTTTGTACTGCAATAACTACGAGCCCGAAAGTCGGAAGTACGAATCTCCCGAGGCGAACAATTTACTCGTATTCGGTATTCGCAGCAACAAAATTATCTACGCTCGTAGTCATTCCAATTGTCTTACGGTGCAATTGCTCGATGTTCGATTGTGCCAGAACGAAGAGGGCTCCTGCTTTTGAAGCAGGCTCTCCCCATGCTTTCCAAAAGCAGGGGTGTCCCCCTGTGCCAAAACTGTGCCAAAATCCATCGTTTTGCATTCATTGGGGTTAGCTTTGAGCGAGAAGCAGACTCCCCAAATTACTGAAAACACAGAGAAACCAAAATAAGGAATGGAGTTGTTGGAGTCGGAAAGCCAGCGCCCAAGGCAGGCGCGCTACCAGGCTGCGCTACGCCCCGACATGAAATCCTTTATTGATTCTAAAGCACTTACCAACTCTGTTGCTACTCTGAAACCTCATTTTCGGCCTCAATTGCGCCGAACTCTGCCCTATCTGAAATACTTGGCACAGCGACCGGCGAAAAGCAAGATTCGCATGTCATGGGAAATGCGTCATGCCTTCCCGCGTGTAGAATTATTTGAGCCTGTGCCGATGCCTTGAAAGCAAGCGCGTCATTCTAATTAAGACTTCCACTGGTTCTATCGGAGATTTGAAATCATTCCGCCATTTTACATAACAGCGTGTGATGGGATTCAGGTGAGTGGTGGCGGGCCTGTGCTAGGCTTCCCGGGTCGCCGCTGCCTTCTCAAAGCAAGTGCTGCACAGGCTTCGTTCCCAGTCTTCGAGCCTCGAGGGGGAAGCCTCAGCATTGTCCGTCGTTGGCGGTCGGTGGACTGCACGCGTAATTTCATTGTGGCACGCAATTCTGCACTTTGATACGAACGCGAGCAGCTCTTCCCGGAAAGTTTGTATCGATCGAGAATTGTGAAATCGCGAATGGGTGTTGGCCTCGGCTTACTGAGTTTCAGAAGTGGTGACAATCCCGGTGACAGTTCGCGCAGAGGGTGATCAGATTGCTTTCGGTGTCATCGCCCAGACGACTCCGTGGGTTTTTGTGGTGCACTTGGAGATTTATGAATGCCCCGCACATCTGGCAGCGCCAGCGGTCGCGCTTAAGCACGTAGCGACACAGCCGACCATAGGCTTCCGGCTCAAGCTGAAGCCGCGGCCGCTTTCTTTCGGATCCCTTCAACGTTGCCTCTCATCATTTCGAGTAGTTGGCACTTCTGTTCCCTGGCGAGCGAGCCGATCAGCCGGGACAGCGCGAACAGCAACTTGTCTTCGTCACCAACTTCCAGGCTCGCGCCCGCCAGGAAATCGGCACAGATCATCTCCAGGCAGTAGCCCCGCGACTTCTCCGTTCCGAGCATCAGAGCCGCTGTTTCAAGTGCTTGCTCGACCACCGGCAGCTGGGTCTTGAACACCTTGAAGTACAGGATTTCCCAGGGCTCGGTCGCTCGGCCGGTCAGGTGCTTCTCCACTTCACATTTGAACTCCTCTTTGGGCATCTCCCTGGCCTTGTGCAACCAGGTTGCACAGTCGAATTCGTCTCCGTCTCGCCGTGCCACTTTCGCGAGTTCAATGGCCTTCGTCCAGCCCACCTCCCGCAGCTGCCGTTTCGGGACCCGGGTCAGGGATTCCTGGATGGCCATCAGGTAATAAGCCTTCCGGCGCGACTCCGGGAAGCGCTTCTCGAGGAACTCATCAAAGGACTTCAACTCATCCAGTCTCCAGTACTGCCCCGCGCGAACCTCGCAAAGGTATTGCCCCAACTCAAGGAAACGCTCGTCCCGCTGGTGCTCGCTCAACTTCTCCCAGGCGAGGATCTCCTCGATCCTGCTGAGAACAGCGAGCGCCCTCTGGCGGTTGAGTTCCGGGGGTGCCATGGCCCCACCGTTAATCCGAAAGCTCATCAAGCCAATCAAGGTCGCTTGCTCCCGGGCTACGAATCAGATGGGTATCAATCAACTGCTGGTCACTCAAGCAGAGCCCCAGATGGGCACAACTCACACAACCGTTCTGGGGGAAACGAATCCCGCTGTGCGGCAGGAACCGGCCTGCCTCGATCTGACTCGCAGTCGATTCCACGATTTGGGCAAACTCCTGCCGTTGGGCTTCGGTGATCGAGGCGCGGAGATACTGGATTTCAGGGACCCGTTTGCGCACGAACACGACCATCGCCACATCCGAGATCCCGCTCATCCAGGAGTAGCAGATCATCTGTGGGTCGAGAGTTACGAGCCCTGTGGGTTCTTCGGGGTAGCGCGCCCGGGTGGTTTTCCATTCGAGCAGGCAGCGCCGACCGTCCAGTTCTCCGATGCCATCGAGGTAGGCCACGAAATCATCGCCATTCGGAAGCGCACGAACGAGCTTCACCTGGAGGTCCTGCTTTGGATGGTGGATGCGAACCCGATCTTCCTGTGCAAACCGTTCGAGCAGCATGACTCCCTGCCGCAGCATTCGCTCCCAATCGTCCCCGGTGCCGAACTCGAGTTGGGATTCGCGATAGGTCCCCCACTCCTGGAAGAGAACTGCGGCGCCGTCTTCCTGGGAGAGCAGGGCTGCCAACGCCTTTTCAAAGCACCGGCCGAAGATGGATGCGGCCCGTGAATCTTTCTCGCGCCAGCCATCCAGATACCGGTATCGGTAAGCCCGCGGACAGCGAAGGTACTGGCTAATCTGTGTGTAGCTATACGTCATGGCCAGCCCCTTGGACCTCTGCAACACCCCCGGGTGCCGGCGAGAGTTCCTCCCATTCGCTTGCGGGGGCGAATGCTTCGAGATTGAGGTAGGAGCGACCGTTGAAGGGGGTATGGGAGATGCGCAGGACCCCCCGCAAGCCGAGGAGAGCTCGCTCTTCCACCTCCTCTCGACCCAAGAGATCCGGGTCATAGCCAAAGTCCTTGAGGAACCAGTTCAACTTCCAAAGGGCTTTCGGTGAACAGTAGATTCGTCCGGCGATGGTCTGCCCACTATGTTCGGCAGGCTCGATAACGGCAAAGCGGAGGGTGAAGAAGGGCTTGTGCGCATGCCAGCGGTAGAAGGCCCGCTCGACACGAACCAGGAACAGACCTTCAAGAGTCGAATCGGGATTCGGAGAACAGTCATGCAATCCCGGGATATGACGCTTCATGACTTCACCTCCTCAAGTTGAGAGTAGCTGTTCAGTTTGCAAAGGAGCCCATCGCGGTCCTTCGAGGCCCAATCGGCAAGATTGTTGATGAAGCTCTCGACGAGGTCACGACCCGCATCCCGAAGTACTTCGGTCCCGCAGAAATCCGCGGCATAGCGTTTTACGAGCGTGGAATCGAGTTGATGCTTGCGGACCAGCAAGCAGAGGCGGTCGCGGAGGCGCGGCTGGCCGCTCGAGTGGCCGTTGTTTCCGTTCACGGGAGGCGTGCTCTGAATTGATTGGCCAGTGCCCGGAGGGCGAGGCGACCACCCGAGTTCCTCGACCGAGCAGAGGCCGATGCCGTAGGCTTTGCGGAGGGCTCGATTGACGGCGCGGGTTTCAGCCACGCGCATCTCGGCGCCGCGGACAAGAGATGAGACGTTGGACGGATCGGCATCCCCGAAACCGACAAAACCTTTCGACCCAGAAGTCTTATAGACGGTCGCCTTGAAGACCCAGCGGCCCGAAGCAGGATCGGACAAGTTCTTCTCGACGGTGGTTCTGATTCCGATACAACGACGGCGCTCACATATTCGTAGAAGTCCTGCATGGGTTATGTACCACCGGTTCTCCAGCAGAAGGACGTCTCCTAACGCGACTGATAGGCCGAATTTCTTCGTGAGCTCTTTAAGACAGTAAACTGCAGTTTTTGAAAGGCCACCCCAGGTAGCTCGGGCAAACCTGGCATTTGATCGAAACGAGTTGAGCGATTGTTTCATGGAACCTTCCCGTGAATGAACCCCAATGGAACCCATATACTGACATAGAGCCCCATCAATGTCAAGCTCACTGGTCCGCAGGCGACACCTTGAAAGGATGGTAGAATCCCGATTCCATGCGGAAAGACAATAGGCTTTCATTTCGAGTTGGGTCAGATCTTAAGAAGACCCTCGAATCCATTGCTGCGACGGAAGGTCGCAGCTTGGCACAGGTCTGTGAGGTATTTCTAAAAGCGAGCTGTGAGAATTACACGAAAGAGGGCACTAAGCTTCTCCAGCGTTTCGTTGCCCGACGTAGGTCGAAACAGAAGGGCGCATAAGATCTATTGTTATGGATGGCACCTCTCGTGAAGCCGAGTCCATTGCGATGTATATCCGTTGAGTATGGGGGCAAGGACGATCGGGGCATCCTTATCGGGCAAAGAAACCCTCTGAGGAAGGTTGCTCGGAGAGCGCCATCACGATCTGGGCCTAGAAGCACCAATCTGCAGTTAAAGCCCCGACCAGACACCTGGTTGAAGAAAATTGCGTGCAAGATTCAGTGAGTGAGAGATCCCCAGAGGAAAAGCGGGAAATTGAAAGGCTGATCTTCCGAAGTGCGGCGCTTACTCTCGATCAATACCCAGTGCTGATGAGGACCGTTATATTTCGCTTTGCCTTCAAGGAAACCATCTTAGGCGCAGCGCCACCCGGACCAAGACAATTCCGGCCCGACTTTTAATCGGCATTGAGCGTTACCTCTTAAGACATCTACAAAATACATATACTCGATTCATGTAGGAAGGACACTTACGCTGAGGAAGCAGCGATTCGGGATTCACGGTTCTCTTTTGCGGCAGCGACTCAATCGAGTGAGGAGTGAGCCACCCGCGTATCGATAGTGTCGGAGGAATATCGTGAGCGGATCCAATAAAAATGGCCCCAGTGACCATAACGGCAAATCTACAGGTCCCCTGACACCAGAGAGTAAGGACAAAACCAAGTTCAACGCGACGACCCACGGGATCTTTTCTGGCGTTGTCATACTGAAAGGGGAATCTCGCGCTCATTACGAATCAATCCTGAATGGTCTTCATCAAGTATTCCAGCCCCAGGGCACTCTCGAGGACATCTTGGTGGACAAACTCACGACAATCTTGTGGCGTCATCGGCGATTGATTCTCGCCGAATGTGGTGAATTCTTGAATAATGCAAAAATTCACGCGTCGGACCTGAAGAAGCATGGACAGGAGGAAGCTGAAAAGGTAGAAGCATCAATGCTGCCGTACTCGAAAGATGGTTTGATCAAGAGTATTTCGAATCCGGCAATTCTGGATCGCTGCCTGGAACTGCTTGCTGATCTGCACGAACGATTTCAGGACGATGAAACTGCATCGCGGGAGGACTGCGCCATCTTGAGAAAGATCTATGGGTTAACGGACGAGGATCATGGACAGGAAACTCTCGTCGACACCTACGCAAATTTGCTGGATTTTATGGAAACGCGCGAAGATGTGGGACATACTAGAGGTTTTATGTCGACACGCATATCATCTAAGGACGTATTAAAGAAGATTGAGGCCGAGATTAGCCGGTTGGAGCAATTTAAGATCTCGCAGAGACCAAGCCAGCTTGAACAAGGTCGGCTAGAAGCGTTCCGTTTGAGCATTAATGAAGGTGCCGGACTGGAACGGCTGGTCAGATATGAGGCCAGCTTAGAACGTGCCTTCGACCGCACCCTGGCCCAGCTCGAGCGTGCGCAGAGAATGCGCCTTGGGCTGCACGTCGCGCCTCGCCTGGAAATCGGCCTGAACCACTGAGTGCTGTACCGACCATTTTTGGCGTGGTGCGACGCCCCTTCAAGATTGAGACGAATAGCAGTGTCGCATGGACGATGCATTCCGCTGCAGGAGCGGCTATCAGTCTCAGCCGCGCCGAGGTGTAGGCCGAAAGCAGCACGCAGGCTCCTCCCATGGGAAGTAATCTCATCCCTATGTTCCGGCCTCTTCGTTGCCGACACGCGTGCCCTTATTCCCAAGCTCAGCCTAGTACTAACCAACCGGCAACTTCTTGACACTACTGATCGGGCATGGAACCGCGCGCGGATGGGAAAGGGCAAAATTACAAAACGAACTGGGCATCTTGTTGTAAAAGCAACTACTTAGACATTCAGATGGGGGATGGAGAATGATCGGCGAAGTCTCCCCTCAACTGACGTACTCCGTGCTGCGGAAGCTGTTTTCCAAGCCTCCGGGTTGTGATTGTGCTCCGCAAGAGTTCGGTTCATGTCACGGCACCACTCATTTTGAAGGTTCGCCCTTCAACAAGGCCTGGACCAGTATGTTTGGGGATTTCAATCGTGCCGTGACTATACTGCTCGTCGAAGCCGTGAAGAAACCCATCGTAATTTTCGATTGAAAAGAAGGCGAAGAGCGGTAAGCTCGCGGCATGAGCCAAGAAAATGCGAGCAGGAAGCAGTTGATTCGTTACGTGAACCGGCAGCAGATGAGTTGGCGGGCCGTCGACGTCGAGCGGCTGATCGACGAAGACCATCCGGCGCGGGCCATTTGGACGGTGGTCGGGAGGCTGGATCTGAGCCGTTTTTACGAAAGCATCGGCAGCAGTGCCGAGGAGGGCGGCCGTCCGGCGATCGACCCGCAACTGTTGATCAGCCTGTGGGTGTACGCCTACAGCCGGGGAATCGGGGCGGCGCGAGAGATCGAACGGCGGTGTGAATACGATCCGGCGTTTCAGTGGCTGACGGGTATGGCAGGGGTGAACCATCACACGCTGGCGGATTTCCGGGTGGAGAAGGGGGAGGAGTTGGACCAGTTGTTCACCCATTTGCTGGGAGTGCTGAGCGCGGAAGGTCTGATCACACTGGATGAAGTGATGCAGGACGGGACCAAAATCCAGGCCCAGGCCAGCCGGGACAGCTTTCACCGGGAGAAGACGCTGCGAGAGCATCTCGATCGGGCGCGGCGGCAGGTGCAGGTCTCGCGCGATCCGCTGGCAGAGCCTGCAGCGAACCGGAAGCAGCAAGCGGCGCGGGAACGAGCCGCGCGGGAGAAGCGAGAACGGCTGGAACAAGCCTTGGCGGAACTGGAGAAGTTGCGCGAGCCGAAGAAGACGGCGGAAGAAAAGCGCGAGACGCGCGCGAGCGTCAGCGATCCGGAGGCGCGGGTGATGAAGCAAGCCGGCGGCGGTTTTGCGCCGAGCTATAACGCCCAGATCTCGACCGACGCCAAGCACGGATTCATCGTGGAGGCGGAAGTCACCCAGGCGGGAAACGACTTTCACCAGTTACTACCGGCGGCGGAGAGAATCGAGCAGCGCTGGGGGCGAAAACCGGAACGAATGGTGGCCGACGCAGGCTACACGAGCGGAAAAAATATCGAGGACCTGGTGGAGAAAGGCATTGATTTCGTGGGGAGTTTGGCGGGTGAGGTGTCCAAAGCGCGGACGAACCCAGAGCGGTTTGCGGCGGTGCAGTTTGTTTACGAGGTGGAAGAGGACCGGTACATCTGCCCGGCGGGCAAGACGTTGAACTATGAAGGCCGCTGGAAGCGCGGCGGTGTGATTCTTCACAAATACAAAGCGGCCACCGAGCAGTGCGCCAGCTGCTCGTTGCGAGCGGCTTGCTGCGGCAGGAATCAAAGACACGGCCGGTCGGTCGTGCGGAAACAGGAGAGCGCGGCGATGGGTGCGTTTCGGGAGAAGATGGCCACCGTGGAAGCGCACGCGATCTACCGCCGCCGCGGGCCGGTCGCCGAGTTCGTGCATGCCTGGATCAAAAGCAAGCTGGGCCTGCGGCAGTTTCACGTGCGCGGGTTGAACAAGGTGCGAATCGAAATGTTCTGGGCATGCTTCACTTACAACGTGCAGCAATGGATCCGACTCGGACGGGCGCGTGCCCCGGCTCCCGCGAGATGATCGAGCACACACGGGAACATCGCGAATCGGCATGCGTTCAATGAAGGGTGATAAGTGGGTATCGAGCTGTCCAAATACCTGTCCGACGCACGTTTTTTCACAGCTTCGTCGAGGCCGCGGCGTGAATTTGCATCCTCGTCGACCCAGGCCGAATCTACGGAGTATGGCGCCAGTCCTCGGCCCAACCTGCAGATTGCCGTAGACGATTTCGGCACCGGCTACTCCCGCCTGAGCTGTCTGAGAAAGTTTCCAATTGATTCGCTAAACATTGACCAGACGTTTGTAAGCCAGGTCACCTCTGCTCCCCGCGATACGTCCATCGTGATCGACGTCATCAGCATGGGCCGGAGCCTCAAGCTCCAGGTCGTTGCCGACGGCGTGGAAACGCAAAACGAGGTGGTGTTTCTTCAGGCTCACCAAAGGGACGAGGCGTAGGGTTACTTTTTAGCCGGCCCGTGGCTCCCGAGCAGTTCGCCAAGTTGCTCGAATCCGGCATATCGGAAATAGTCTTCATGGAAGGCTCCGTCAGTATTCCTAAAGCTAGATGCGCTTAAAGTTCAGATAACTCCTCCCGTACGACCCCGTGTTATACCGATTCCATCGCAACAATAGCCGGACGAGAGCGGCCCGGGGAAAAAGGGGAAATCCCGACACATATAAGGATTGGTGTGCTAGGCTCACGCCCACTCCTGGCGCGGCCCTTTGATTTCGCGTAATGGGCGCGTCTGAATGCCGAAGATTTCCTTCGGTAAGGAACGCAAGGAGAAAAAATGAAAATGACTCTTCACAAGGCGCTCGTTGTTTTCGCCGCCGTTATCGCTCTGGCGGCCCTGGGATGCGGCAGCGTGAGCGGGAGCACTTACCAGGCTGGCGGCGGAGCGATACAGATTGAATTCCAGTCCGGTGGGAAGGCAATCCTCTCCTTGGGCCCGTTGAAGACGCCTTGCACGTATGTGGAAGACAGCAAGACCGTGACGATAACTTGTGAGGGCGATAAGTCGGTATTCACGAAAGAAAGCAATGGGACGCTCAGCCCGCCGCCGGGAAACATGATTGGCCCCATGACCAAGAAATAATCGAGAAGTAGTCAAGATTTATTGAGGCGCATTCGGGGCCTGCGAAAATGAGCGGGAGCCACTGAATGCGGTCCGTCGGTGCGCGGGGCGATTCGGAATTTAAACTGTCTTGTCCTTCGAGTGGCAAAGAGGCTCGAGGTTGCAATCCGCGCAGCGCGGCTTGCGCGCCTGGCAGACGCGGCGCCCGTGCCAGATCAGTTGGTGCGAGAAAATAATCCACTTGTCCTGCGGGATCTCCGCCATCAGATCCTGCTCGATTTTCTTGGGGTCGGTGTTGTGAGAAAGATCCAATCGGTTTGAAAGCCGCATGACGTGCGTGTCCACGACCACGCCTGAAGCGATTCCGAACGCCGTGCCGAGAACCACGTTGGCCGTTTTGCGTGCGACGCCCGGAAGCGTGAGCAGCGCCTCCATCGTCTGTGGGACTTTACCTCCAAATTCCTCCACGATCTTCTTGCTTGCGCCAATGATGGACTTCGTTTTGTTTCTGAAAAACCCGGTAGGGCGGATGTCCATCTCGAGTTCGTGCGGGTTCGCGTAAGCGAACGCCTCCGGTTTCGGATACTTTACGTACAGCGTTTTCGCGACCTCGTTGACCCGCACGTCGGTGCATTGCGCCGAAAGGATCGTGGAGATGAGCAATTGGAAAGGGTTCTCATGCTTGAGCTCGCAGGTGGCCGCGGGATAGGTCTCTTCCAGCTTCGCGAGGATGGCCGCCACGCGCTTCGGGTCCGTCCTTACCTTCCCGGTCTTCCCGGAAAATGAATTCTTCTTCGGCGCAGTTTTTGCTGCCGCCTTGCGCAGCTTCGGTTTCGCCGGCGACTTCTTCGTTTTTTTCGCCATAGGATTAGGCCCAGAAATATAGCACAGCGGTCAATCCCACATTGCGGCCGTACTTGCGTCAATCGCCTCCAGCAACCGGCGGAACGCTTTGCCTCGATGGCTGAGGCGGTTTTTCCCCTCGCGGGATAGCTCGGCGAAGGTCTTATTCAATTCCGTTGCGAGAAAGATCGGGTCGTAGCCAAAACCGGCGGTGCCGCGCGGGTCTTCAAGCAGGACGCCGGAAGCAAAATCCGAAACGACAACAAGAACGCGGCCCCGCTTTGCAACTGCGAGAACGCAGACGAACCGCGCGGCGCGCGCGTCGCCCTTTTTGCCGCTCATTTCATCGAGCAGTTTGCGAATCCTATGCGCATCACTGGCGCCGGGGCCTGCGTACCGCGCGGAATGAACGCCGGGAGCGCCGCCCAACGCGGCAACCGCGAGTCCAGAGTCGTCGGCGAGCACCGAATCCTTCGTAAACTTGCTGTAATGCAGTGCTTTCCCGGCGGCGTTTTCCGCAAACGTCGGCGCGGATTCGTCGAACGCCGGAAGAGAAGTGATGTTTGGGAATAGCCCCAGTTCGATTTGGCGGGCGGCTTCACTCCCGGAAGCCAGCGCCTTAAATTCGGCGAGCTTTCCGGAATTCGAGGAAGACAGAAGCAACTTAACGGGAGCGGCCACTGAAGTTGATTCGCAGAAGCGCATCCTGCTGCGCGCGGAGTTTTGCGATGCCTTCGCCGGCGAGGCCCAATAGGCGCTGCATCTCGTCGCCCGTAAACGGCCGGCCCTCCGCCGTGGATTGAATTTCCACGTAGCGCCCGGCGCCGGTCATCACGACATTCATGTCCACCTGCGCGCGGGAGTCTTCGTCGTAGGCGAGATCGAGCAGCATTTCGTCGCTTACAATGCCGACGCTCGTGGCGGCCACGGAATCCCGCAGGGGCAGCTCTTTCAGGATGCGCGCGGTCACCAGACGCTGCAGCGCGAGCGCCAGCGCTGTGAACGCGCCGGTGATGGAAGCGGTGCGCGTGCCGCCGTCGGCTTGGATGACGTCGCAATCAAGCGTGACGGTGCGCTCGCCAAGTTTCTGCTGATCCACGATGGCGCGCAGCGCGCGTCCGATGAGCCGCTGGATTTCAAGCGTGCGCCCCGAAGGGCGGCCGCGCATGGATTCGCGCGCGGTGCGGACGTCGGTGGCGCGGGGCAACATTCCATATTCGCCGGTCACCCAGCCTTTGCCCTGGCCTTTCAAGAATGCGGGCACGCCGTCATCCACGGTAGCAGTGCAGATGACGCGCGTCTTGCCAACCTCGATGAGCACGCTGCCCTCTGCGGTCGTGATGTAATCCGGCGTAATCTTTACCGGACGCAATTGGTCGGCGGCACGGCCGTCGGTGCGCAAGCTTTCCTCCTTGGTACAAATCCGATTTGAACGAGTTTGAATGGCGCGTAGAGGGCTGTCAACCCGGGTCGCGTCGCTCTACGGAGTTGGTTTCGTTGAGGGTTGCACGCCGGGCGCGGGCGCCGGCGGCGGGGTAGTGGCCGGCGCGGCCGGGTGTGATTCGTTTACAGGAAAAAAAATCGTCAGATCAACATGGCCTGCGAGGGTGTCCACTTCCTGGCCGTGGAGAAGAATTTTCAAACGGCGAATCTGCGGCACCGATGCGGCGAGTGTCTGCGTGATGGAATTGACCGCAAGCTGCTCGCTGAGAATTCCGGATGGAGTGCCCGTTGAAAGCGAATCGGAGAAATCGGCGATAGCCGTGCCGTCGGGCAGCAGATAAAACGCGAGAAGCGATGCGTCCGCGGGAAGCGTGCGCTGCGGCGCGGACGGCGGCGATTGGATAAGCGTGTCCACGAGCTGGCGCGAGCGCTGGATGGGATCGGCGGAGAGCGGCAGCTCAATTTCGTCGGCTTCAAGCAGCGCGGGATTCAATGACGAGGCCCAGAAGAGTCTTGCCTTTAGTTTCGTGTCCGTGGGAGTAGTGATGGGCGTTTGCGTGAGCTTGCTCTGTGCCTGCTCTTCTGTCTGCTGGACCCTGGCGAGTTCGCGCGCGCGGCTGCGCAGATGCCAGAGATAAAAAAAGCCCGCCACGACGGCGATTCCCATCACGAGCAAGGCGATTTTCAGGCGGCGTGGCATCAGCGGGCGCCCGCGCCATACATGGGCCGGAAAGATGCAACCGCCTGCGCGATGGCGTCCGCCAGGCCCGGCGCCATTTGAGTTAGCTGGTCACGGTTGCTGACGGAAACACTCGACACTTCAATGGCGATGGCGGGCGCGCCGACGGTGCGCAACTGGCGCACTGGAGCAAATTCTGGCGCCGCGGGTGAACCGGTATATTTTTGCGTGAGCGCAGATTGTGTAAGTTCCGCGAGCCTCCGGCTTGCACCGGCATACGGTTCCTGTGCGCGGTCCCAGGGAAGCAGGGCATTGTGCGCGGGGAAACTTAGCGGCGCGGCCTGCGCCCCTGGCGCTGGCGGCGGCGCGGAAGCCGGCAGCGGTTCGGAATAGACGCGCACTTGGCCGGGCGTTCCGGTGGAGGAAACGTGCAACGTTATAAAAACTGCGCCGCGCTGGGCGTTTGCTGTGGCGCTTCGGTCGTCAAAGGAGGGATTATCGGCGCCGCTGCGCGTCTGCACAACGCGAAGGCCTTTGGATTCAATTGCTGAGCGGATGGTGCGCGCGAAGTCGAGCACGACGTCGCTTTCATTGATGCCCGAGGCGCCGCGAGCGCCCGCGTCTGTGCCGCCATGCGCTGGGTCAAGAACTACGACATTCAAAGTAGGCGAAAAGACCGCCGGCGGCTGCACGGCCTGCTGCGCAAGCGGCGCCGATTGCGGCGTGGCCGCCCCTATCGCAGTGAGAGCCGCTGCGCCGGCTGCTATGAGGATCGCAAGAAAGAGAACCGATACCCTATCGCGCACTCCGCCGAGAATATCAGAAATCGGTTTGCGCTGCGTGCGCTTGGCGGCAAAAAATAAAGAGGCCGAATCCATTTTGCGGAGCCGGCTCCACCCCGCGCAGCTGTTGGCAGATCTGGCCGTGCGACTTGAAGACCGCACGGATATGCCCCACAATGAAACGCAATGCTTTAATAGACTGCGAATTTATTGATCCGCGTTTATTACACCCTCTATGAAATCCAGTACACAGAGAACCGCGCGAGCGGTGCTTATTCGTAGCGCAACGATGTCATCGGCGCGACACGCATGGCCCGACGCGCGGGAATGAAGCAGGCAAGCGCCGCAATCAGGAGAAGAACAAGGGTTGCACCCGAAAATGTGATCGGGTCGAGCGGTTTCACCCCATACAAAAACTCTGCGACAACCCGCGTGAGCCCCCAGGAGCCGATCAATCCGAGGACCGCACCAACGGCCGCGGGCCGCAAACCCTCGGTAAGAACAAGACGCATGATGTTTCCGGGCATCGCCCCCAGCGACATTCGAATCGCGATTTCGCTCGTACGCCGTGCTACCGAATAAGCCAGCACGCCATAAATTCCGATGGCGGCAAGCACCAGCGCGAGTAATCCGAAGCCGGTCGAGAGCCTGGCCAATGAATTTTCCGCGGAAAGATCATCGTCAATCCCCGACTGCAGCGCCTGCATTTCGGGAACAGGAAGGTTTGGAGCAACATCCGAGACGATTTTTCTAGCGGGGCCTTCGATTGATTCCGGATTCACCGCGGTCCGCAATTGAAAAGTGAAGTCGCCACCCGCCATCGGCAAGAAAATCCCGGGTCCGAAATCGCTGCGCAGGCTCTGAAATTTTGTGTCGCCTACAACACCCACGATCTCGATCGCTTTCTTGTCCTGGACGATGTGAATCCCCAGCGGATTCGTGTTTTTCAAATAGCGGGATACGAAGGTGTGGTTCACCCATACAACGCTGGAATCTTTGTGGCAATCGGTGAGCGCAATGCTTCGCCCGGCGAGGAGAGGAACTTTGAGTGTCTCAAAAAATTGTGGACCGACATTCATTGCTTGAGAACTCATGTCGCCTAATTCCGGATGCTCCTGAATTTTCAAGCCCGTGGTCCAGAGATCGCCCACAACAAATAGGTCGCTTGACCAGGTGACGCCTGTCACTCCGGGCAATCCGGCAAGCCGCCTCTGAATCTCCTGGCCAAGAGCGGGTGTTTTGTCGTCGGTGATTTTCGCGGTTGACGGTGAAACGGAGAAAGTAAGTATGTGGTCCGTGCGAAAGCCGGGATCAAGCGTTTCCAGTTGGATGAGCGTGCGCAGAAAAAGTCCCGCCCCTACAACGAGCATCAGGGCTACCGCCATTTCAACGGTGACCAGAGCTCCACCAAGCCGGTTGCCTCCTTCGGCGCGATTGCCTCCACTAGCGCCACCTGCCGCCTTCAACGTAGCGCCGGGTGAAATGCGCGTCGTGGTCAGCGCGGGGACAACCCCGAAAAGAATTGCCGCAACGGTCGCAATTCCCGCGGCGAAGCCGAGCACGAGGAAGTTCGGATGGAACTGCGCGAGGAACGGCGCCGTAGCGTGCCTGAAAACTATGAGAACAATTCCGCGGCTTGCCCAGTAAGAGAACAATGTCCCTGTGAATCCGCCGAGCACGGCGAGAAGTAGGCTCTCCGTGAGCAATTGCCGGACGAGACGTCCGCGGCTCGCGCCAATTGCGAGGCGAATGCCAATTTCCTTCCGCCGCGCCGACGCGCGCGAAAGCAACAAGTTTGCGATATTGGCGCACGCAATCAACAACACGAGGCCCGTGACTCCCATTAGGATATAAAGCTGAGTTGAGAAATTGTTGCGCAGGGTAGCGAGGCCTCGCTCCGCGCTCGTCAATGAGATGGTGAGGTCCGTGTCCAATGCTTTCTTCGGTCCCTCCTGTTCCCCCTTTGTGGGCGAAGCCGCGGCCGCCGTTGCAGCGTTGGCCAGCGCCCCGCGATACAGTACTTCTGTTTCCGTTCGCGCTCGCTCCACGTTGACGCCCGGCTTCAACCGGCCGATAAGGTAAAGCCAAATCCTGCGGGCTTCATAATTTCTTGCACTATTTGAATCGGGTTTGCTCAGTACATCTTTAGCATGCAGCGGCAACCACATATTGGTGTGACCGCCGGGGGCGATTCCATAGAACTCCGGCGGCGTGATTCCTACAATGACGAATGGAACGCTATTGAATAAAACTGTGCTGCCAACAACCTTTGGGTCACCATTAAATTGTTTTTGCCAATAGTTGAATTCCAGCACGACCGCTGGCGTGGCGCCGGGAATATCATCGGAGGGCGCGATCATGCGGCCATACAGTGGGCGAACTTCCAGGACGGGAAAGAAATCTCCATTCACATACTGTCCGCCCGCGCGAGTGGCATGTCCATTCATATCCACCTGAAGGCCGACTCCACCGCCATACGCGGCAATGCCTTGAAACGATTCCGCATTCGTGCGGAAGTTGACTAGTGTTGTGTCCCGTAAGTAACTAATATAAGCCTTGCGCGCTAGCCTTCCCCTTAGGCATCTTCTGTGGAGAATGGAGGTGCCTATGAGTTTGGGACGACCCCTGGCCCCGTTGCAACTGGAGCGGGAACAACGCGAACAACTCGAAGCGATGGCTAGCTCTCGGTCGCTGCCCCATGGCCTGGTGACGCGTGTGCGTATTGTTTTGCTCAGTGCCGACGGCTTGTCCAATAAGGACATCGCCGCCCGGTTGCGATTGAACCAAGTGACAGTCGGTCTGTGGAGACGACGGTTCGTGAAACAGGGGCTGACGGGATTGCACGAAGAGCTGCGCTCCGGCCGGCCGCGTTCGATTCCCGATGAGAAGGTGGCCACGTTGATCCGCAGAACCCTGCGAACCAAACCGAAAGACGGCACGCATTGGAGTTGCCGCGCGCTGGCGGCCGAAACGCGTCTGTCGAAATCGACTGTTCACCGGATCTGGCGCGCCTTCGGCTTGCAGCCGCACCGAGCACGTCACTTTCAGCTTTCCAACGACCCCTTCTTCGTCGAGAAGGTACGGGACATTGTCGGGTTGTATCTGAACCCACCGGATAAAGCCCTGGTCCTGTGTGTGGATGAGAAGAGCCAGATTCAAGCGCTGGAGCGTAGCCAGCCGATGCTGCCCTTGGGCCTCGGCTACGTCGAAGGGATCACGCACAACTATGTCCGACACGGCACCACCACACTGTTCGCAGCCTTCGACACCGTCACCGGAACGGTCCTGAGTCAGTGCAAACGCCGTCATCGTCACCAGGAGTTCCTGGACTTTCTGCGCCATGTGGACGCCAGTGTCCCGAAGGCTTTCGACGTGCATCTGATCGTGGATAACTACGCTACCCACAAGCATCCTCGCGTCCAACGCTGGTTGGCAGCACGCCCCCGCTACCACGTGCACTTCACACCGACCTACTCCTCCTGGCTCAACCAAGTGGAAATCTGGTTCCACATCATCACGCAGAAGGCCATTCGTCGCGGCACCTTCGGCAGCGTCAAAGAACTGGTCGCCAAAATCGAACGTTTCGTTCATCGCTATAATGCCGAGGCTCGACCCTTCTCCTGGACGGCGACACCCGATTCGATCCTGGAAAAAATCCAGCGACTATGTGAGCATATTTCCGGGACACAACACTAGGTCCGGATACGAAAATGAGCAATTTGAGTTTCCGGAGCCAGCATCTTTCGTGTCGCAGCCGCCGTAACTGCTGGAGCCATTCCAGACGAAAGGCCCCTTCGAGTGCGAATTCCAATGGAACAGAACGAGTTCTTCCGGATGGCCGACCGGGAGCCGCGTCAACATGACAGTGTTGATCAGGGTGAAGATGGCCGTATTCGCGCCGATCCCGAGTGCGAGTGTGAGGACGGCCACCGCAGCAAATCCGGGGCTGCGTCGCAGCTGGCGGAAGGCGTAAGTCAGGTCCTGTGTCAGCCCTTCGAGAATACCGCTGCTTCTAGTCCTCTTGGGCGAATCAGAAATGTGAGCTGCGCTCGAAGAATTTGGATCAATTGTCATGCGCCCCTCGTCTCAATACCGGATAGGGTTCTACTTCAAGAAATGTTCCATCCCTTCAAGTCTTTTGAAGTCTTACGGGTCTCATGAGCATAGACGCCGCCGGCGGAGGAATGGTTAGGGAAAGGAACTGTGTTTCTTTGGCGAATGAGCACAGGACAATCACGGGTAACCCAGCCATTGGCGAATACGTCCAATCCAATGGAATAGAAGTGTGAGGCGCGAAGGCTATCTTACGATACTATGCAACTTTTGACGGGGAATGGGGTTTACATCTTGACGGACTTGTGTTCCGCGAGACTTCTGCTGGAAGGAAAGGTTTGACCATGGCAATCAAATCGAAAGCTATTTTTGCTCTCTTAACGATGGCGGCATTCTCGCCGCTGGCATTCGCTCAAGAATCGGCGCAAGGGCAATCTCAGACGCCGCCTCCGGCCCAACAGGGGCGGGCGCAATCGCAAGGACAGGGACAACAGGGCAAACGCCCGATGGGGACACCGGGCGGGCCTAGTGCGCGACGATTTGGGTCCGGTGGGCAGATGAACGGGTCGGGCCGCGGCGGAATGCGTGGCAGCGGAAACTGGCGCGGTCATGGACATCGCCGTCACCGGCATCATCGCCGGCCCGGATTTGGCGGCAGACACGGAGCTCAAGCTTTCCGTGGCGGGATGGGTATGGGTCGCGGCCCTGGCGGTCAAATGGGTTTCGGCGGACGGCCGGGAGGAATGGGCCAGGGTTTTGGCCCCGGTGAAATGCGCGGAGAAATGGGTCGAGGCGGAGAGATGGGCCTCGCCCGGTTCGTGAACAATCCTTCCATGCGGCAACAGCTCGGAATCACGGATGAGCAGGTCGCCAAGTTCCGCCAGCAGAACGAAGATTTCATGAAGGCTGGAATTCAGAACCGCGCGACCATGCAGATAAAGGTTATGGAGCTGAACGATTTGATGCGCGCCGACAAGCCCGACCGCGCGGCCATTGATCGCAAGCTCGCGGAAGTCAATGCCGCGCAAGCTGCATCGGAAAAGGCGAACATTGACCATCAATTGGCGGTGCGTTCGCTTTTGACTCCTGATCAGCAAGCGAAGCTCAAGACCATGATGCAAAACCGGCCGGGCATGGGCCCGGGGCGCGGCCAAGGCGGGCCGGGTGGACGCGGTGGTCCGGGGCGAGGCGGGCAACCACAGGCGCCGCAGCAGAAGCAGCCGGGCGGTGAATCCGGTTCAGGGGACAATGGCCGCTCGACGACTTATTGAATCCCGCATAATATAGAGATACTTTTTCCAGTATGCTGCGTCTAATCGGATATGGGAAACCCTGCTGGAGTGCCTCGCGATTTTGAAGCCTTGGAGAAACGACGCTTTCGAGCCATTCAGATGTTAGAGCGTGGACTGAGCCAATCGGAGATCGCTCGCCATGTCCGCGTGGGCCGGCAATCGGTGGCCCGCTGGGTGCATCAATACCGTGCCCAGGGGAAGTCGGCACTGCGGAAAGCGGGACGCGCCGGCCGCAAGCCGCGCTTGAGTGAGACGCAGCGGCAGCAGCTAGAGAAGCTACTGGTCGCAGGTCCCGAGCGGCTCGGCTATGAGACTCCGTTGTGGACCTGTCTCCGTGTGGCCCACTTGATCGAGCAGGAGTTTGACGTTCGCTATCACGAAGGCCATGTCTGGAAGATTCTGGTTGGTCTGGGCTGGAGTCCACAGCGACCGGAGGGGCGCGCACGAGAACGCAACGAAAAGCAGATCCAGCAGTGGAAGAAGAGGGTGTGGCCGGCACTAAAAAAAAAGCGCTTCGGGAGGGGCGTATCCTCGTTTTCATCGACGAAAGCGGACTGAGCCAGCGACCGCAGCGATGTCGCACCTGGGCGCCCCGCGGGCAGACACCCATCCTTCAATACAACTTTAATTGGAAGAGTCTATCGGTGGCCGCCGGGCTCACGCTGTGGAACTTTTACTTCCGCATCTATGCGGGAGCCATCAAGAGGGAGCAGGTGGTGGACTTTCTGGAGGCCCTGGTACGTCACCTGCGCCAGCCGTTGTTGATCGTGTGGGATCGTCTGCCAGGGCATCGCAGCCGGCTGGTGCAAGACTACATTGCCGGTTTGCAGGGCTGGATTTCGACTGCCTATCTGCCGCCCTACGCGCCGGAACTGAATCCAGTCGAGTATATCTGGGGTTACTGGAAGCAACACGAGTTGTCGAATGTCTGCCCCAAGGACTACTGGCAACTGAGCGAGGTAGCGCGACGAACGCTGGGTCGCATGCGTCGCCGTCCGCGATTAATCACTGCCTTCTGGAAGCAATCTTCTTTGTGGCCAGAATGACCCTATATTATGCGAGAGTCAGTAAATAATTAATTCCCAGCACGGAAAACGCATCCTTCGGCTCCGATGATCCCGTATATCATCGGAGCCGAAGTGTTTTTGCGGCGATTATGCGCCGGCGCGGATCTGTGGGACTCGCCTCACACGGCGCACCGATTCTGTTGCATAATCGCGCGCGAAAGAATCTCACCCGCTGCGTTGTGGAAGGGGGCGGAATGCGCCGAAACATCTTTCTGTCATTTCTATTCATTCTGAGCTGCACTCAAATCGCTGCGCAATCTTCCTCGTCTTCGCAGACAGGCGCCGCGGCAGCGAGCCCGCTGCAAGCCAAGCCCGCGTACCTCGACCCGGGCCTTCCCATTGAACAGCGCGTGAACGATCTCGTCTCTCGCATGACGCTCGAGGAAAAAGTCTCACAAATGCAAGACAACGCGCCCGCGATTCTGCGGCTCGGCGTCCCGGCATACAACTGGTGGAGCGAGGCGCTGCATGGAGTGGCCCGCGCGGGACATGCAACTGTGTTCCCGCAGGCGATCGGGCTTGCCGCCTCATGGGACACGGACCTGATGCATAGTGTGGCGGACGTAATCTCGACGGAAGCGCGCGCGAAATATAACGATGCGCAAATCCGCGGAAACATAGCGCGGAATTTCGGGCTGACGTTCTGGTCGCCCAACATCAATATTTTTCGGGACCCCCGATGGGGCCGGGGACAGGAGACCTATGGCGAGGATCCTTTCCTGACGGCGCGCTTGGGAGTCGCATTTGTAACCGGCATGCAGGGAGACGATCCGCGGTATTTGAAAACCGTTTCGACGCCGAAACATTACGCGGTGCATAGTGGGCCGGAGTCTTCGCGGCACACAATTGATGTTCCGGTTTCTCCGCACGATTTGGCCGACACGTATACGCCGGCGTTTCGCGCCACGATTGTCGAAGGGCATGCAGACAGCGTGATGTGCGCCTACAACTCCGTGTTGGGCCAGCCCGCTTGCGCGAATGATATTTTGTACGGCAAATTGCGCCACGATTGGGGCTTCAGCGGCTATGTCGTCTCCGATTGCGGCGCGGTGAGCGACATCTACGAAGGTCATAGGTACGCAGCGGATTTGCGCCATGCGGCGGCCGACGCCGTAAAAGCGGGCACGGATTTGAGCTGCGGCAGTGAATACGGCGCGCTGGCCGCAGCCGTAAGCGATCATCTTCTTTCGGAGGCCGAAATCGATACCTCGGTGAAGCGGCTTTTCACGGCGCGCTTCCGCCTGGGAATGTTTGACCCGCCGGAAACGGCGCCGTGGTCGAAGTTGACGCTTGCGGACAACGATACGCCCGCGCATCGTGCCCTGGCGCTGCGAGCGGCGCGCGAATCGATTGTACTTTTGAAAAATGATCGCGGCACACTGCCGTTTGGTTCCGGCGTGAAAACAATTGCCGTCATCGGCCCGAACGCGGATTCACGTCGCGTCCTGCTCGGCAATTACAACGGCACGCCATCGCGCTATTCGACGCTGCTCGATGGAATTCGCAAGCGCTTTGCTGGCTCGAAAATCCTTTCTTCAATAGGAAGCCCGGTCACGGAGATGGATGCCGCCCCGGTCGTTTCTTCGGCTTTGCGGACAGCGGGGCCCGGATCCCAAAGTGGGCTCAACGCAGAGTTCTTCAGAAACATTGACCTTTCCGGTGAGCCTGTTTTGCGTCGCGTCGATCCGCAAATAGATTTTGATTGGGATGGCGAATCGCCCGCGCCCGGCATTCGCGGCACAAACTTTTCTGTTCGTTGGACCGGAGAGCTGATCGCACCCGCGGATGGCGATTACACAATCGGCGGGAGCACGGATGATGGTTTCCGTTTGTTTCTTGAAGGGGAGAAAATTGTCGATGATTGGAGTGTTCATGGTGAGCGAAACAGAACCGCTCCAGTCCATCTCCTCGCCGGGCATTCGTACCGAATTGTTTTCGAGTATTACCAGGCGGAGGGTGACTCGTCCGCGCGGCTCATCTGGTCTCCGCCGGGACTCGCTGCTCAAGCGTTGGAATTTGCCAAGCAGGCGGACGTCGTTGTTGCTGTCGTGGGCATCACTCCACAGCTCGAAGGCGAGGAGATGCAGACAAACGCACAGGGATTTTCCGGCGGGGACCGCACGAGCCTTGATTTGCCCCGCACGCAACAGGAATTGCTCGAAGCGCTTTCGGCCACTGGGAAGCCGCTCGTTGTTGTTCTCACGAGTGGCAGCGCGCTCGCCGTCAATTGGGCGCAGGAACATGCGGCTGCAATCTTGGAAGCGTGGTATCCCGGCGAGGAAGGTGGCGCGGCGGTCGCGGACGTGTTGGCGGGCGATTACAACCCTTCCGGGCGCTTGCCGGTCACCTTTTATACCGGCGTTTCGCAGCTTCCCTCGTTTGACGATTATTCGATGGCGAATCGGACGTTTCGATACTTCGCCAGCACCCCGCTTTATCCGTTTGGTTTTGGTTTGAGCTACGCCAGATTCATGTACAGCAACGCCAGCGTTAACCACGATCAAGTCGCTGCGGATGGCGCGGTAAAAATCTCGGTGGATGTAAAGAACACTGGCGCGATGGCGGGCGACGAAGTGGTGCAGCTCTACGTTTCGCATCCAGACGTGAAAGGCGCGCCGATTCGCGCGTTGGAAAGTTTTACGCGCGTCCATCTCGCGCCCGGTGAGCAGAAAACGGTCAGCTTCACGCTCCGCGACCGTCAGTTGAGCATTGTGGATGGCGCGGGCAAGACGCGAATCGTGCCCGGGCCCGTAAACTTGTGGATCGGCGGGGGCCAGCCCGTCGCAGGAATCGGCCAAGCTCCACCACCCGGCGCAAAAATTAAATTCCGTGTAACAGGCGAATCAACACTCCCCGATTAATCGCAAAAAACAGCATTTGTAGGAGAGAAAAACAAATCGCCCCTGTCCACGCCGCAAATGCGGCACGAACAGGGGCGTCAATTCCACACAAAAAACTAAACCGCTTACTTCGTTGCCTGCATTGAAGTGATATCCGAAAGTACGTCTGCGCTATGGCTTTGCAGGCTTTGGTCGACCTTCGTGTAGATCTTCACGATGTTGCCCTGCGGATTGATGAGAAACGTATTCCGATTAGCAATCGTAATTGTGCTGCCGTCGTGCATTGTGGCTGTGCGCAGAGAGCCGTACTTTTGCACCACATCATGCGAAGTGTCCGAAAGCAGCTTGAAGGTCAGGCTTTCCTTCGTACAGAACTGCTTGTGTGAATCCACCGAATCAACGCTGACGCCCAGGATGACGGCGTTCTTTGCGTCGAATTCGGCGAGGTCACGCTGAAAGTTGTGCGCTTCAATGGTGCATCCCGACGTCATATCCCTGGGATAGAAATAAAGCACCACCCACTTTCCTTTGTAATCGTGAAGGCTTACTTTATTTTCTTCCTGCGAAGGCAGCGTGAAATCAGGTGCGGCGGATCCAACCGCGGGCATTTGCTGATCCGGTTGGCTACCTTGTGCGCCCTGTCCCGCATGTACCGCCGGGTAGGCCATGACCATCACTGCCAAACCCAGCGCAACAGGAAGAATGATTCGAGCCTTTGCGGTGCTGAATATCCTCATGTTTCGTTCTCCTTGGATTGAATTGCGTGCGACTGGATTGTTTGTCAAACGCGTGCGCGAATTGCCGGGGTCCGCGGAGCGGAGGTCGGTCTCCCAGGCTGTTTTGGCGCTTCCATGATACGCCGGAGCCGTGCTGGGGCAAAATCCCGGCGCGCGGTGCGCTTGTGGGATGAGCCAACTTGATTTACTCGTACCGCAGCGCTTCGATGGGGTCGAGCCGGGCCGCCTTCGTCGCAGGATAGTACCCGAAGAAAATGCCGACGATTGCCGAAAAGATGGCTGCAATTACAATCGCAATTACGGAAACCGAAGTCGGCCAGGATAGCATCGCCGAAAGACCGTCGGACGCGAAGATGCCAAGGAGGATTCCGCATCCACCACCGAAGAGGCTTAGCACCATCGCTTCAATCAAGAATTGTCCGCGGACGTCACGCTCTGTCGCGCCCACGGCCATGCGCACTCCGATTTCGCGCGTCCGCTCCGTCACGGAAACGAGCATGATGTTCATGATTCCAATTCCACCAATCAGGAGAGCGATGGAAGCGGTGGCGGCAAGCATGATTCCGAAAGTTTCCACCGATTTTTTGCGTGCATTCAGGATGTCCTCCGGGTGGCGAATATTGAAATCGTCGGGCTCATCGGACCGGATTTTGTGGCGCTGCCGGAGAAGCAGCGTAATCTGTTGCGTCGCGACGTCAATATCGTCCGTCGAGTTCGCAGAGAAGAAAATATCGTCCAGCCAGTCGATCCCGCGCAACTTGTGCTGAGCAGTTGTTACGGGCATCAAGAGCAAATCATCCTGGTCCGTTCCGTAGGGGGAAATCCCTTTGCCTTGCAATGTCCCCATCACCAGGCAGGGAATCGAGCCGACGCGAAATGTCTTTCCGATTGGGTCATCTCCGTCAAAAAGCTGCGTGACAAGCGTCTGGCCTAGAACGCAAACATTGGAGAGTTTCGAGACGTCCTGTGAAGTGAACATTGCGCCAGTGTCAATCTTCCATCGGCGAATGCCAAGGTATTCGGGAGAAACGCCGCGGAAAGTCGTGTACCAATTCCTGTTTTCATACGCCACCTGGACGTGGCCGTCCATGTTCGGCGAGACCGCTCTGATTTGCGAAATGCCCCCTGCAATAGCTTCGGAATCCTCGAGCCGCAGCGTTTTTGTCTGCCCGTTGCCGGTTCGCACCCCTTGGACATTTCGCCCGCCGGCCTCGACCCAAATCATGTTGTCGCCAAGTCCATCGAGCTGTGCGGCAACCAGATCCGAACCGCCGCTCCCGATTGCCACGGTGCAAATCACCGCGGCGATTCCGATCATGATGCCCAACATCGTCAGAGTGGTCCGCACCTTGTTGCGGCCCAGCGCGACGAGCGAAAGACGGAAAATGTCCCTGAGTTTCATTGAGTTGATTCTTGCTGTTCCACAGGATTCACAAGTTGCGCCATCGCGCCCAAACGGAACACAACAACTTATTATAAAATAGCTGAACGATTCCTTAAGCTGTGCAGCGCCCGTTTGGTTTGGCGTCGCCAATTGGGCAAAGAGGAATTCAGTTCCAACCTGTTCAATTAGTTGGAACGAAGCCAAACCCATAGTTTTCGTGCTCGATATTACTCAAACCGCAGCGCTTCGATGGGGTCGAGCCGGGCCGCCTTCGTCGCAGGATAGTAGCCGAAGAAAATGCCGACGATTGCCGAAAAGATGGCCGCAATTACCACCGCAATCACGGAAACCGATGTCGGCCATGAAAGCATCGCCGAGAGACCCGCTGAGGCGAAAATGCCGAGGAGGATTCCGCATCCACCACCGAAGAGGCTTAGCACCATCGCTTCAATCAAGAATTGTCCGCGGACGTCACGCTCTGTCGCGCCCACGGCCATGCGCACTCCGATTTCGCGCGTCCGCTCCGTCACGGAAACGAGCATGATGTTCATGATTCCAATTCCACCCATCAGGAGAGCGATGGAAGCAGTTGAGGCCAGCATGATTCCGAAAGTTTCCACCGCCTGTTTGCGCACATTCAGGATGTCCTCGGGGTGGCGAATACTGAAATCGTCCGGCTCGTCGGAGCGAAGGTGGTGCCTTTGGCGGAGCAACCGTCCAATCTCATCTTCCGCGCGATCCACTTCGTTCGGGGAATTGGCTGAACAAAAAATGTCGTCCAGCCACGTCACCCCTTTGACCTTGTGTTCGGCCGTCGTGACCGGCATCAGGATAAAGTCGTCCTGGTCCCATCCGCTCGCCGACAGTCCTTTTGCTTCAAGTGTCCCGACCACACGACACGGGATGGAGCCCACGCGCATTGTTTTATCCACCGGATCTTCGCCGTCAAAAATATCCTGGATGATTGTCTGGCCGACCACGCACACGTCGGCAAGCATATCCACGTCGTGCTCCGTAAACATTCTGCCGCTGGCGATTTTCCACTTGCGCACGGCGATGAAGTCGGGTGTGTTCCCCCGGTAAAACGTATTCCAATTCATGTTGTTATAGATGACCTGGACGTGCCCGCTGACGTTCGGCGCTACCCGCTTCACGGAGGGAATGGACTTGTGAATTGCATCCGCATCGTCGGTGGTCAGCGTCTTTGTCGCATCGTTGCCGGTCCGCACACCTTGTAGATTTCGCCCGCCGGACTCGATCCACACGAGATTGTCGCCAAGCGTGTCCAATTGTGCTTCGACAAGTTCCGACCCGCCGCTGCCCAGTGCGACCGTGCAAATCACTGCTGCGATGCCGATCATGATGCCCAGCATCGTCAACGTCGTCCGCATCTTATTGCGGCCCAGCGCGATGAACGAAAGACGAATTATGTCCCGGAGGTTCATTCGTGTAATTTTTTCTGTGTACTTGCATTCACAGAGCACGCTTGTGCGCGCTATCGGAAACGTTGCAGCTTAACATGACACTGTGAATGCTTCCTTGGGGGAGGATCTCCCGGGAAGCGCCCGTCCATCGAAGCAATAGAAAGCAATACGAATATCCGCTCGGCGCGGGCTCCACTCAAACCATCAGTCCTTATTTCTTCGGAGCAATGCTCACCGAAGCGCGGGTTGTTTCCCAGTCCATCCGCAGCGTGCAGCCGGTCGAAGTCTGATCCAGCGCAATCGTAAAGTTTTCGAGCGGTCCGGGAATGCTGGAAACTTTCATGTCCGTCCGCCCCAATTCTTGTGCCTCATACGCATAGGGAATCCCCCATTCGCCAGTCGTCTTGTTCACGATGAGCGCCCATTTCGTCTGATCGGGGACCACGAAAATCGTGTAGCCGCCGGCGACAAAGGGCACGTCCAGATTTCCCACTCGGACGTCTTTGGTCGGCACAAACGTCGTCGCATCATCGGCGCCGGCACGCCACACTTTTCCCCACGGGACGAGGCCGCCGTAAATCTTTCGTCCTTTCATTCGAGGGCTGGAATAATCAATCGTGATTGTGCCACCGCCTGGAAGCGAACACTTGGTGCTCGCAGCGGGGCTTATCTTTGCCTCCTGGGCTTGCCCTGTTTTGGCGTGAATGGAAAGAACTGCGACGCTCGCAATCGCCAGCGCGCATGCCGCAATTAATCGAATTCGCATGGAATCTCCTTAGAATTATTTGTCGCATCGGGCCGCTAAAACTCGTTCGGCACGCCCTCTAAGATACCAAATTTCGTGCACGGGAGTTCTCTTGATGTGATTCATTCAAGTGACGTTTGTCAGGAGGAGATATTACTTTGGCGTTTGAATTGCCGGAGGCTTCAGCCGCGGGTCCAAGCGCTGGGCTTCCGCGTATTCTCGAGAAGCGGCTTCTGTATTTCCGCGCGCTGCCAGCGCCCGCGCTAGATAGTAATGCGCTTTGGCGAGGTTGGGATTTTGCCGCAGCGCTTCGGTGTATTCATCCATAGCCGCCGAAATGTTGCCTTGTTCAAAAAGACCCAGCCCAAGATTGAAATGCGCCGCCGCGTACGCGGGTTTCAGTCGAATCGCCTCGCGGAATTCTGTAATTGCCTCCGCGAGCTCGCCTTTCTTATAAAGAACGCTGCCCAAATTGTTGTGTGGAATGGCCATCTCGGGTTTCAAATGCAGCACTTCGCGATACTGCGCGGCCGCGCCATCCAAATCGCCGCGTTCATCGAGCAGCGCTCCCAAGTTGCTGCGCGCTTCGACGAGATTGGGTTTCAACCGCACGGCGGCCGTATATTCCGCAATGGCGCCCGTCGTATCTTCCTTGGCGCGCAAAGCCAAGGCGAGGTTGTAATGAACGACGGCGTCATCGGAGTTGATGCGCAGCGCTTCGCGGAATTCGGCGATCGCGTCATCAATGAATTGTTTTTTCTCGTAAGCCAGGCCCAGGTCATTGTGCGCGTCGGTGTAATCGGGGTTTGCGCGAATCGCAGCCTTGTATTCCGCGATGGCGCCATCGAGGTTGCCGCTTTCGGCGAGCGCCATTCCTTTGCTCAAATGTTCCGCGGCCTTGTCTTGTTGCGCGGGAGACGCCGCGGCGAGGAGACAAACAGTTCCAGCTGCAAGAAGCAAGGCAACGCGGAATCTCATCATGCCCCTCAAATGAAAACGAACGGAGCCATTGCGCACGTCAACCCCAAGCTATAGGGTCCATCCGGTATCTGATTGCGGATTCTACCGCCGGCTTGTATAGGAGCCAAGTCGCTATTGGCCGCGGGAATTCGGTGAGGTAGACTCATCGCTTCTGATCAAGACAACTTCAATCAACGAGGGTTTACATCATGAAACGATTCAGCTTTGCATTCGTAGCATTTTTGTTTTGCCTCGCGCCCGCCTTCGCTCAAGATTGGGCGAAGCAGGAACTCAACAGCTCGCCACGTCACGGCGAGTGGGTGACTGTGAAGCACGATGATCGCACTGTCAACGCGTACATTGTTTATCCGATGGCTAAAGACAAGGTGACGTCTGTCGTTGTGATCCACGAAATTTTTGGACTATCCGATTGGGTCCGAACTGTCGCTGACAAGCTTGCCGCCGCAGGTTACATCGCGATTGCTCCGGACCTGCTCTCGGGAATGGGACCCCATGGTGGAGGCACAAGCGATTACCCGGATGTAGACTCCGTACGCGCGGCCTTTCAAAAGCTGAATCCCGACCAGGTTACCGCTGATCTAAATGCCGTAGCGGATTACGTGAAGAAACTCCCAGCGGCAAACGGCAAGCTTGCAGTAACCGGATTCTGCTGGGGCGGCGGCCAATCTTTCCGATTTGCCACAAACCGTCCCGACCTTTCCATGGCGTTCGTTTTTTATGGAACGCCTCCGCAAGACCTTTCAAAGATTAATGCGCCTGTCTATGGTTTCTATGCGGGGACTGATGGTCGGATTGTTCAGACAATCCCCGCCACCACTGACGCCATGAAGGCGGCTGGCAAGAAATATGATCCCGTCACATATGACGGCGCTGACCATGGTTTTATGCGACTCGGTGAAGATCCAGCCAACACCAACGCGGCAAACAAAACGGCTCACGATCAGGCCTGGCAGCGCATGTTGTCTTTGCTCAAGGCCATGTAGGAAAGGCCACGCATTTTCACGGCGCCCAAGCTAGACACCTGGATTAATTGTTTTGGCAGGGGCGGGTCTCAACCCGTCCGAGTGCTTTTCGGAGGACGTCAATGAAATCCAAACCAACGATCATTTTCGCTCTCGTTGCAGCGCTTGCGCTCGCGGCCAGCGTGAAGGGATCTCTGCGGCAAGCGGCGCCCGAATCAAGCACTCCGCGCGAACTCACAGCAATTTTGCAACAATTTATGCAGGACGCGGCGCACGGCAACGCCGCGGGCTTTGATTCTTTTTTTGCGGATGATGTGCTTTATACGCGCTCGGTCGGCGCCGTGGTAACGAAGGCCGATATCATGAAATCTTTGCGCGACGCAACTCCAATTGCAAATCCCACAACAACATACACCGCGGAAGACATCGTCATCCACGAATATGGCGATACGGCAATCGTGGCCTTTCGGCTCGTTCGCCACGACGACCACGGCGCGGGCAAGCCGCCAACGGTAATTAATTACCGCAACACCGGAACATTTCTCCGCCGCAACGCCCACTGGCAGGTGATTGCCTGGCAATCCACTGTGATTGAGGGCGGCTCAACGACAAACTGACAGCCTTCCCTAGCGCCCCGCAAGAGTGTCGTACTGCGCATCAGTAAGAGGCACGACGGAAAGCCGCCCCATCCGGAGGAGAGGTGAATCTTTGAAGAGTTTGTTCGCCTTGATTTCCGCGAGCGGCACGATTTTGGTCAGAGGCTTCCCCGCCTCAATTTCAACTCGCGGATTTTTGGGATCCGTTGCGTCCACTGAAAGCACTGTTGCAATCCCAACTGCGCATTTTTGATTTCCAGTTTCATAGACGATGATGCGCGCGCCGGGTTTCATCTCGCGCATGTGTTTTACGGCGGCGGGATTTCGCACGCCGTCCCAAATGGTTTTTTTGTCGCGCTGCAGATCCGCGAAAGAATATTCCGAGGGTTCCGTTTTCAAGAGGTAGCTCGCCGCCATGCCCCGTAGTGTAGGCCGGGACCACGGCACAGGAGAAGCATTTTTTTGTGCGGCACACCGATATGGTGAGCGCACGTCATGTCTCGTAAGCCACTGAAAATAAACAACTTAGAGCATTCACTGGCTGAGGAATCTTTGACGGAACCAGGACATTTCATTTATTTAGTCAGGCGACTGACTAAATTTATTAAATGAAAAGTGAAGAAAAATAAATGGGCGAAAACGGTGTGGAAAGGGGAGTGGGCAGCGGCGCGGATCAGGAGCGTTCGAATGTTGCACGGCCTGCACTTTCGGCGGGCGAGAGGGTAGGTCGATGCTTTGTTAGAGAACTTGCATGCGGCATGCAGGCCGTGGTTGGTTCGCGGGAATCACGCTTACGAGTCCGCGGTCGTTTCGCGGAAATCAAGCTTGCTTGGAAGAAGGAGCTGACAACATCATCTAATGAGCCCCGCGGACAAATGCGCGGCCGAGCGTCCATTGAAGGTGCGCAATCTGCCGTTGCACAGTTCGCATATTGCTCTATAATGTGGGGCCCGAGTGGAAAAAGTCGGGTTGGCACAGACGCCTTAAGCGAAAAGCGGAACTGAACCACGCCAGACAAAAAAAACCCTTCAGGAGGGGAATTCATGTTGCGAATAAACGACGAAGCTCCCAATTTCACCGCGGAAACTTCGCAGGGGAAGATCAACTTCCACGAATGGATCGGCAACGGCTGGGCCATCTTGTTCTCGCATCCCAAGGATTTTACGCCCGTGTGCACCACGGAACTGGGTTATATGGCCGGACTGCAGCCGGAATTCGAGAAGCGCAATTGCAAGATCATCGGGTTGAGCGTGGATCCGGTGAGCAGCCACGGCAAATGGGCCGCGGACATCGAAGAGACGCAGGGCCACAAGGTGAAATACCCCATGATCGGGGACCCGGAACTCAAGGTGGCCAAGCTTTATGACATGCTGCCGGCGGACGCCGGCGATACATCCGAAGGCCGCACCGCCGCCACGAACGCCACCGTGCGCACCGTTTTCGTGGTCGGGCCGGACAAGAAGATTAAGCTGATGCTCGCCTATCCCATGAGCACAGGGCGCAACTTCGACGAAGTGCTGCGAGTGGTTGATTCGATGCAACTCACTGCCAAGCACAAAGTGGCCACGCCCGTGAACTGGAAACATGGCGAGGACGTAATTATCCTTCCGTCCGTCTCAGATGATGAGGCCAAGCAGAAATATCCGAATGGCTGGAAGGCGCCGCGGCCTTATCTGCGGATTGTTCCTCAGCCGAAGTAGCCGTCTGGCATCAGCAGGGCTTGGGCGGGGGCTCGCCATAGCGCGCAACTGCGCGCGACGGAGAGTGGAGGCGGGGGAGTCGGAATAACACGGTTTATTGAAAACAAACAATTTATTGAAAACATTCACTCGCTAGAAACGCTAGAATCGCTAAATTGGGCGAAATGGTGTACGTGCGGTGTACGTGGGAAGAGCAGCCAACTAAACTCTGACCAAACAACTAAGCAAGGGTGAATCTACGCGACCCGGAATTTGTTTTGCCGTAGTTCTTCTTCCAAGCCTATAATCCGCCTTGCTCATGCCCCTATCGAGTGGCACGAAACTGGGCCCTTACGAAATCGTCGCGCCTATCGGTGCGGGCGGGATGGGCGAAGTCTATCGTGCCCGCGATACGCGGCTGGATCGCACGGTCGCGATCAAGGTATTGAATTCGCAACTGACCCTGAGCGCGGAGATGAGGGCCCGCTTTGAACGCGAGGCCAAAGTCATCTCCCAGCTCCAGCACCCGAACATCTGCGTGCTGCACGACATCGGCTCCGAAAACGGCACAGACTTTTTGGTCATGGAGTTCCTCGAGGGGGAATCGCTTTCCGAGAAGCTTAAGCGCGGGCCGCTGCCCACCGACGAACTCCTGAAGGTCGCCATCGAGATCGCCGACGCACTGGAGAAGGCGCATCGCGCGGGCATCATTCATCGCGACCTGAAGCCGGGGAACGTGATGCTGGCGAAGTCGGGAGCGAAGTTGCTGGATTTCGGACTTGCCAAGCCGATGAATTCCGGTGTTGCGTCCGGCGGCAATTCTTCGGCATCAGTCTTCGCCGCAGCGGTAACCCTCTCCAGCCCGGCATCGCCCTTATCCAGTGCGGGAGCCATCCTGGGCACGGTGCAGTACATGGCGCCAGAGCAGATCCAGGGACTCGAAGCCGATGCCCGCTCTGACATTTTTGCTTTCGGGTTGCTGTTGTACGAGATGGCGACGGGCAAGCGCGCTTTCCAGGGCAAGACACAATCGAGCGTTGTTGGCCAGATCCTGGCGATGGATCCCGCGCCGATCAGTTCGCTGCAACCGATGACGCCGCCGGCGCTGAGCCGGCTGGTGAGCACGTGTTTGGAAAAGGATCCGGAGGAGCGATTCCAGACCATCCACGACGTAAACCTCCGCCTCGTCGAAATCAGCGAATCGCCCGCGCTTTCCGCAGTGGCGTCCCCTCGCAAGAATCGCGAGCGGACATTATGGACTGTGGCCATACTCATGACACTGATCGCAATCGCGGCGACAATTGTTGCGATTGAACGTGCCCCGAAGCCAGCACAGCCGATCCCCTCGATGCGCCTGAATGCGGAACTCGGCGCGGATGTTGCCCTCAACACGGAATTTGGCGCAAATGCAGTTATTTCCCCCGATGGCACGCGGCTCGTTTTTGTTGCCGTTGGTGCCGATAAAACGCGGCACCTCTACCTCCGTCCACTCGATCAGATGCAGGCCACCGTACTTTCCGGTACGGAGAATGCCCGCGATCCCTTTTTCTCGCCCGATGGCCAGTGGATCGCCTTTTTCGCCGGAGGCAAACTGAAAAAGGTTTCCGTCCAGGGTGGTGCTGTGGTCACGCTTTGCGATGCTCCGTTTGATCGCGGTGGAAGCTGGGGTGATGACGGCTCGATCGTGTTAGCCGCCGGAAACCGGGAGGGTTTGTCCAAAGTCTCTTCGGAGGGAGGAGAGCCCGAGCCACTGACCACTCTCAACCAGCAAGCGGGGGAAGTCACACACCGCTGGCCACAGGCTCTACCCGGGAGCAAGGATGTGATTTTCACCGACAGCACTAACGGAGACCAGTTCGGCGATGCCGAAATTGCTGTGTACTCCACGGTCGCAGGGAAGTCGAAAACGGTTCTTCACGGTGGCTCCTACGCCCGCTATCTGCCGAGCGGCCATCTCGTCTATATACACAACGGCACCCTGTTTGCCGTTCCCTTCGACAGCAAACGGCTGGAAATGACCGGCCAATCTGCTCCCGTGCTGGAGGGTGTGGCATCGAATCCTAACAATGGAGGGGCACAATTCTCCTTTTCCGATACTGGAGCCTTTGTATATGTCCCAGGCTCCGCCGTGAGTTCGGACGTCTCCATCTATTGGATGGATGCTGCGGGCAAATTCACTCCCCTCCGCGAGACACCCGGGAATTACAACAATCTCGCGATCTCGCCCGATGGCAAACGGTTGGCCATGGATATTATCAATGGGAACAGAACCGACATTTGGGTGTACGAGTGGGAGCGAGACACGCTCACCCGGCTCACGTTTGGGGGCGATTCAAACGGTCGCCCTGTCTGGACTCCCGACGGCCAGCGAATCGTCTACGAGTCTGCGGAGAAAGGGGGCGTGGACAACCTCTGGTGGACTCGCGCGGATGGCGGCGGCGATGCCCAGCGATTGACCGAAAGCAAGTTCGACCAGATTACCTCGTCCTGGAGCCCCGACGGCAAGACACTCGCGTTCAGTCAATACAATCCCGTCACAAGCTGGGACATCATGACCATGCCTGTCGAAGGAAGTGAAAAGACCGGCTGGAAGCCGGGCGAGCCAAAGCCCTTCGTGAATACTCCAGCCACGGGGATGTATCCTGCGTTCTCTCCTGACGGTCGGTGGATCGCTTACGAGTCCACCGAATCTGGTTCCCCCGAGATTTACGTCCGGCCTTTCCCTGGCCCGGGCGGCAAGTGGCAGATTTCCACGGGCGGAGGTTGGTTCCCCGAGTGGTCCAAGAATGGCAAAGAGCTATTTTTCACCACGTTAGGTCGCGAAAAAATCATGGTGGCGACATATACCGCTTCCGGTGAATCTTTCCGCGCCGATAAGCCGCGGCTTTGGTCGCCCGGCCAATTCACAGATCGCTCTTTTTACCAAAACTTTAGTCTGCACCCTGACGGCAAACGATTCGCCGTGCTGAAAGCTCCGAACGCGACGGAGGCCACTCCGATCAACAAGGCCAGCTTCATCTTTGATTTCTTCGACGAGCTCCGCCGCAAAGTTCCCGCCGGAAAGAATTGACACCGGCGTGGTGGCTGGGAAAACCCTCTCCGAGCACAATAGATACTTACAGAGGAATCTAATATAGGGTAATCATGGAGCTGAGGAGTCGGAATTTCACGGCCTGTTGAAAACAAACAACCTATTGAAAATAAACAATCGCCAGAAACGCTAGAATCGCTAAATTCAATGAAATAGTGTACGAGGCGTGTACGTGAGATTATCGGGAGCAGCTAAATCCCGGAACGCATTTCGCCCAGATCAGTGATCTCACTTCTCAATAGTGTTGATTCGTCAGATGGTCAAGCCTAGAATCACGCCAGAATGCCTGACACTCCTTCTCTGATTGGCCAGACAATTTCCCACTACCGCATCGTTGAAAAGATTGGCAGCGGCGGAATGGGCGTCGTGTATAAGGCCGAGGACACGCGACTCCATCGATTCGTTGCGCTGAAATTTCTGCCCGATAACGTGTCAAAGGACCCTCAAGCACTTGCCCGCTTTCAACGCGAAGCGCATGCCGCGTCCGCTTTGAATCACCCCAATATTTGTACGATTTACGATATTGGTGACCAGCGCGATCAATCCTATATCGCTATGGAGTATTTGGAAGGCACGACGCTGAAGGACCGCATTTCCGGGCGTGCACTGGAAAAGGAAACGCTCCTTACCCTTGCGATTGAGATCGCGGATGCATTGGACGCGGCCCATTCGAAAGGGATCGTTCACCGGGACATCAAGCCCGCCAATATCTTCATCACGGAGCGAGGTCACGCCAAGATTCTGGATTTCGGGCTGGCGAAACTCCAAGTAACGACTGCGTCCAACGAGACGACGCTGACACGCACACAGGACGAGCAGCATCTGACCAGCCCGGGCTCGACCATGGGAACGATTGCCTACATGTCGCCTGAGCAGGCGCGCGCGAAGGAACTGGATGGCCGCAGTGACTTATTTTCCTTTGGTGCGGTGTTGTATGAAATGGCGACAGGCGTGCGGCCTTTCCGAGGCGAAAGTTCCGCGGTGATATTGAAGGCGATTCTGGACGAAACTCCGACTCCGCCCGTGCGCCTAAATCCGGATTTGCCGCCCGAGCTGGAGCGCATTATTGATAAGGCGTTGGAGAAGAATCGCGATCTGCGCTACCAGAGCGCGGCGGAAATGCGCTCCGACCTGCAACGGCTGAGGCGAGACAGCGAGTCGCGAAAACTCCCGGGCATGAGCGAAAGGCCGGCGAGTGGAGGGAGCAATCGGTGGCCGTGGATTGCGGGCGCCGCTCTCCTCGTTCTCGCGCTGGCAGGCGGCGGCTACTTTTTCGTTTACCGTGGCGCTCCCAAACTCACAAGCAAAGACACCATTGTCCTGGCCGATTTCGCCAACACGACAGGCGACCCCGTCTTCGATGGCGCGCTGCGGCAGGGACTCGCAGCGCAGCTCGAACAGTCGCCCTTCATCAGTCTGATCTCCGACGAGCGCATCGCGCAAACACTCACGCTCATGGCCAAGCCAAAAGACGCGCGCCTCACGCCAGACGTCGCCCGCGACATTTGCCAGCGCACCGACAGCGCGGCCAACATCCAAGGCTCCATCTCTAGTTTGGGCAGCCAATATGTCTTGGGTTTGAAGGCGGTAAACTGCCGAACCGGCGATCTGCTCGCGGAAGAGCAAGTCACCGCCGCCGGAAAAGAACAGGTCCTCAAGGCGCTCGGCGACGCCGCCACGCAATTACGCGCGAAGCTCGGAGAATCGCTGGCCTCCCTCCAGAAATATGACGCACTGCCCGAGAACGTCACCACTTCGTCGCTCGAAGCCCTGCAAGCCTATGCCATGGGGAATCAAACCGAGGACATAGTAAACGATTACGCAGCCGCGATCCCATTCTTCCAAAGAGCCGTCTCCTTGGATCCGAAATTCGCCATGGCTTACTTGCGATTGGGCCAGAGTTATCAGCCCCTTAGCGAACTCGACCGCTGCGTCGAGTTTACTCAGAAGGCTTATGAATTGCGCAATCGCGCCAGCGAGAGCGAAAACATGGCCATTTCCTCGTTTTATGATCTGGCTGTTACAGGAAATCTTGAGGCCGCGCGTACTTCTTACCAGTTATGGGCACAATCCTATCCCCATGACGACGAACCGCCGACGAACCTGTGGACAACTTATACCCTCATGGGAGATTACCCTAAGGCTCATGCTGCGGCGCTGCAGGCCCTGAAGATCAATCCCGGCAGCGGAAACAACGTTGTGAATCTGGCCTATAGCTTTCAGTGGATCGACCAGCCCGATCAAGCCAAGGCCTTATTACTGCAGTCGCGCGCCCACAATATCGATTCGCCCTGGATTCCTTTGGTTCTGTACAACATAGATTTCCTCGAGCACGATGCCGGCTGGAATGGCGCAGCAGGTCGCCAGCGCGACGGGAAAGCCGGGAATCGACGATCAGATTCTCTTCCTGGAATCCGAGACCGCGGCATACCGCGGCCAATTCACCGCAGCTCAGGAACTGGCGCGGCGCGCCGCCGACTCCGCGCAGCGGACCGATGAAAAAGAGACGGCGGCGGAATACCAATCGCACGACGCCATCCGCCAGGCGCTGGTTGGAAATGTCGCCGTGGCGAAGCAAGATGCACAGTCTGCCCTGGCAACCGCAAACAGTAAGCTCGCTCAGTCATTCTCGGCCATCGCACTCGCTCTGGCAGGCGATTCCGCTCAGGCCGAACGATTATCCGCCGATCTGGGCAAACGCTTTCCGCAAGATACAATCGAGCAGTTCGATCACCTGCCAATGATCCGCGCCGCCATCGCGCTTCACGCCGGCGACGGGAGACGAGCGATCGAGGCGCTGGCCGCGTCTGCCCCTTACGAATTAGGAGAAGGTAATCTTTCCTTCACCTTTGCCCTCTATCCCGTTTACTTGCGCGGCGAGGCAGACTTGGCGGCAAAGCAGGGCCCTGCCGCCGTTATTGAGTTTCAGAAGATTCTCGACCACGCGGGCGTGGTGGGAAATGAGCCGATTGGCGCGCTTGCGCATCTCGGACTCGGGCGCGCGTATACGCTTTCGGGCGACACCGCCCACGCCCGCGCTGAATACCAGAGGTTCCTGGCCCTTTGGAAAGACGCCGACGCTGAAATCCCCATCCTGAAGGAAGCCAAGGCTGAGTATGCGAAACTGCAGTAGTTCAATGGCGGCGAGCTGGATGCAAGCGGTGTAATAACCAACGCCGATGATTAGTGAAACGTGGCCGACACGTGGGGTTTTTCCGCCAACTTAAACGTATCCGGAATTCGTGGATGAGGCCCGTTATTTATTTTGCCGGATACTTCTTGCAAGCCTATAATCCGCCCGACCAATGCCCCTGACGAATGGAAGCAAATTTGGTCCTTATGAAATCGTCGCGCGGCCCGGCTTGTGCGTTGGCCGCTCGGTGTATTATTGGCGGGTTCGGATCGGCCCAGAAGGTGTTCCGATCCTCGGGAGGAAATGCAATGGTTCGAATCACCCCGCGCTCTACTTGCCTCTGCATGTCTCTGGCTGTTGCGCTCTGCTTCGCGCTCGGCGTGGCAGCACAGGTCAGCACTGATCTGTATTCCGGTTTGCAATGGCGCAACGTCGGCCCGTTTCACGGCGGACGCATCGCGTCCGTCTCCGGCGTCATCGGCGAGCCCGGGACTTTTTATGCCGGCATGCCGCAAGGCGGCATCTGGAAAACCACCAGCGGCGGCACGACCTGGTATCCGATATTTGACCAGGTGACGGAGGTTGATAGCATCGGCGCCATTCAGGTCGCTCCCTCCAACCCCAACATTATTTACGCCGGGAGCGGCGATGCGGTGGCGAATGCCAGCACTGGCACGAACGGTGACGGGATGTACAAGTCGATAGATGCCGGCAAAACTTGGACGCGCATCGGCCTCGAGGGCACCACTAGGATCCCGAAAATCATTGTCGATCCCAAAGATCCCAATATTGTGATTGCCGCAACCTTGGGCGGCGTCGCGGGCACGCAGCGCGGCATTTTCCGCACCGACGACGGGGGCCAGACCTGGACCAACGTGTTGCACCCCGACAATGAGACCGGCGGCCGCGATCTCTCGTCGCCCTTTGATATGCCAAGTGTGATATTTGCAACCACGATCGCGGACGGGACCGCTGCTCAGGGTGGCGGCGGTTTTGGTCCGGGCGGCGCGGCTAACGCCGGGCCCAGTCACACCAAGCTGTACAAGTCACTCGACGAAGGCAAGACCTGGACGGAAGTCACCTCCAACCCGTCCACCATCGGGCGCATTGGCGTGGCGGTGGCGATGCACACCAACGGACAGCGGATATTCGTCGTCGGCGCCGCGCAGCAGAATGGCTCCGGCCTTTTCCGCTCCGACGATCAGGGCGCCACATGGAAGCACATGGCAGGCGACGATACGCGCATCACCGGCGGGGGCTATATCTGCGGCGTCTGGGCGGATACGCAGAATCCCGACGTTCTCTACAGCTTGAGCACGGCCGCCTACAAGTCGACCGACGGCGGGGAGACCTTCACCCCCTTTAAAGGCGCTCCGGGCGGCGAGGACATGCACGACATCTGGATCGATCCCACCGACGGCAAGCGCATGCTCTTCGGAGTCGATCAGGGCGCGGCCATTACGTTTGACGGCGGCCTCACGTGGAGCAGCTATTACGCCCTGCCGATTGGTCAGGTCTATCACATCTCCACCGACAACCGGTATCCCTACTGGGTCATGGCTTCGCAGCAGGACACGGGTGCGATCATGACTCGCACGCGCGGCGATGTGGGGGACGTCTCAGGAGTTGATTGGATGCCGCTGCCTTCTTCCGAATTCGGCACGGTTACGGCCGATCCGCTCGATCCCAATATCATCTACGGAGTGGGATACGGCGCCGCCGGAGGCGGCAGCGGCTTGGTCAAGATCAACCTGACCACCGGACAATGGGAGAATGTCGCGCCCAATTTTGGGGCGGATGCGGCCAAGTACCGTTCCAGCCGGGACGCCTGGCGAAGAGCCGATCCCTTCGATCCGCATGCGATTTATACCGACATGCAGTGCCTGATGGTCTCGCGCGACACAGGTCATTCCTGGAAGGTGTTTAGTCCGGACCTTACCACGGAGAAGGGCAAACCGGAGGTTCCATGCGGCACGGCGGTACCAGCGGCCGCAGCCGCGGGCACCGGCCGTGGTGGACGCGGCCGTGGCGCGGTAACTGCGCCCCCAGCGGGCGGGGCTCCGGCAGCGGCTGCTGCGGCGCCTGCGGGCGGACGCGGCGGTGTCCCACCCGCGCCCTCCATCAATGACTTTGCAATCTCGACCATTAAGAAGGGAGTGTTTTGGACGGTAAGCAGCAATGGACAGATCTACAACACGATGGACAACGGCGCGCACTGGAACAATGTGAGCAACGTCGGCGATGGCGCCGGCGTTTCCTTAAACACGATTGAGGCGGGCCACACCGACGGCAACACCGCCTACCTCTCCGGCCGGGCCGGAGGCGGCGGACGCGGAGGCGCTCCTGCCGTTGACAGTAACGTCCCGCTGATATGGCGAACGCACGACGGCGGCAAGACCTGGACCAAAATTGTCAACGGATTGCCCAGCGACCAGCCCACGGGAAGCTGGGTGAACGTGGTGCGCGAGGATCCGAAACAAAAGGGCTTGGTCTTTGCAGGCACCGAGACCACGGTCTATATCTCGTTTGATGACGGCGACCATTGGCAATCACTGCGGCAGAATCTGCCCAGCACTTCAATCCGCGACATGGTGTTTCACACCAACGATCACATGAGCGATCTGGTAATCGGAACATACGGCCGCAGTTTCTATGTTCTCGATGACACCACCCCGCTGCGTGAGATTGCCGCCAAATCGCAGGCGATCGCGGCAGCGCCCGTCTATTTCTTCAAGCCCGGGGACGCCATCCGCGCACGCGTAAGCGATAACTGGGACCAGCCGATGAACCCCGAGTTGCCGCACGCGCCTAACCCGCCCTACGGCGCCATCCTTTACTACCACTTGAGTCATCCGCCATCAGGCGAAATAAAATTGCAGGTGTTTGACGCGGAGGGCAAGCTCGTCCGCACCATGTCGAGCATTCCGCCCGTGCTCCCCGAGCGCTGGCCGTACCCCGAATACTGGGTGGCCAAAGGGGCGGATCTTGCTTTGCCGACGAAGGTGGGCACCAACCGTACCAATTGGGATTTGCGTTACGACGATCCGCCGGCGTTCAACTTAGACCTCGAAAACCAGATGAATGTGTCACCCGGCGGCTTTGTCACTCCCGGTCCGCACGGGCCGCAAGTGATCCCCGGCGTTTACACTCTGAAGCTCATCGTCGATGGACAGACTTATACGCAGACAGTGACTGTTCGCAACGATCCGCGTGTCGGTGAAAGCGCCAAGGTCATGGCCGATCTGCGCGCGAAGAACAAACTCATGATGCTGGCTTACGAGGGGTCCAAGGCAAGCAACTCAGGTAACTCCGAAGTGTTGGCCATCCGCCAACAGGTGGCGTCGTTGAGCGCGAGCCAGCTTCCTGACGATATGGCCAAGGCGACAAAAGATATCGAAACCAAGCTCGCCACATTCGGGGGCGTCGTCGCGGGTCGCGGCGGCCGCGGTGGAGGAGGCGGTGGTGGAGGCCGCGGTCGCGGCGGAGCGCCCACTCCAGGCGCGGTCACGCCGTTCAATGCGCTGAACGGCAGCTTCGATACTATCGTCAGCATGTCGCAGGTCGGTTTGGATGAAGCGCCGACACAGGCCCAGATTGACACTTGGCAAGCCGACTGCAAGCAATACAGCGCCACTGTGGCGGCATGGAAAACTATGCAGGCGAAGGATCTGGCTGACTTCAATGCGCTGCTCAGCAAAAACAATCTGAAGCCGCTGCAGGTATCTCCGTCCGCGCTGACCGCTCCGCCCTGCACATTCATGGCGACAGCCGCGCCGCCGTCGGCAAAGACACCGGCAAACGCGCCGGCCAAGAATTAGCGGGGGTCCTCGAACTCGCGCCGCGGATCACTGTTGCCGCTTTCGGGGAAATGGGTCGCGGTTTTCTCGGGGCGCATGAATGGCTGCCTGCTGCTCAACGGCCCACCATTTTTTGAAGTTCTTCGGGGTACCGGGCACCTTGCACCGAGATCTTTGCGGCTGCGGTTTCCAGTTCGCGGAGATCGCCCGGCGAAAGTTCGAGGTTCGCGGCTGCGATGTTTTCTTCGATGCGATGCAGCTTGGTCGTGCCCGGGATGGGCACAATCCACGGTTTCTGCGCAAGCAGCCAGGCGAGTGCAATCTGTGCTGACGTCGCATTCCTCTGTTGTGCGAATGTGCCAAGCAGATCCACCAACGACTGATTCGCTTTCCGGTTCTCTGCTGTAAAGCGAGGGACGATGTTGCGGAAATCGTTTTTGTCGAACTTCGTATCTTCGTTAATTTTTCCCGTAAGAAAACCTCTGCCAAGCGGACTGAATGGGACGAACCCGATCCCGAGTTCCTCCAGTGTGGGGATCACCTCCGCTTCAGGCTCTCTCCACCAGAGCGAATACTCGTTTTGGAGTGCCGCAACAGGCTGAACTGCGTGCGCGCGACGAATGGTTTTCACGCCTGCTTCAGAGAGACCAAAGTGCTTCACCTTGCCTTGCTTGATCAAGTCCTTCACCGCTCCCGCCACATCTTCAATCGGCACGTCGGGATCAACACGGTGCTGATAGAGGAGATCGATGCAATCAGTCTTGAGTCGCTTGAGGGAGGCCTCGGCGACCTGCTTGATGTGCTCAGGGCGACTGTCCAGGCCGATCTGTTTGCCGGTCTCCGGATCAAATTTGAACCCAAACTTGGTGGCAATCACCACCTGAGCGCGGAAAGGTGCGAGCGCTTCACCCACGAGTTCTTCGTTTTTGAATGGACCGTAGGCCTCAGCGGTATCGAAGAATGTGACGCCGCGTTCGACGGCGGAACGGACCAAGGAGATCATCTCCTTCTTGTCGCCGGCCGGACCGTAACCATGGCTCATTCCCATGCAGCCGAGGCCGAGGGCCGAGACTTCCAGATTGCTTTTCCCAAGTTTGCGCTTCTTCATGATTTCTCCTTCGAGGTATGACCATTGACTCATGCAATTTGTGCGCGGCTGCCTCTTGGTTTATGAGCAGATTATAACGCGGTCAGGTCTTCTTAGAGAGCGTCAAGCCCGCGGCTAAGTCCCGGCATGTGGTTTGGTGTGCTTGCTATTCAGTACTTAATTGGAGGCTGGGGGAGTCGAACTGTGCGCGCGCGTTGAGAATAAACAACTTACAGAAAACATGAGACGCACAATACGCACAAAACGGCCAATCCGCGGTTCGGTCATACGCGTAGCAGACACCGCTTTTTCTTCCCCATATCCTCAAGCGGTCGGGCGCCCCACCGCCGCGTTTGACGCCCACGCGGGCAACCTCGCCCAACTGCATTGTATCGAGGGAAGAAAGAGGCCAAAAGTGTGCAATACGAAGGCGTGCTACGGCAGGTCGCCTATAAATGGCAACCGCCTATTGAGCCCCGCTTAATATGGAGACATTCCTGGGCGACCATGCGCCTGATCCGGATCGGCGCTTTTGGAGGACTTGCGCAAACCGGTTGTTCTGTGGAACAGTCTGGCCATGAGCACGATCGGCCCAGCAGTGGTTATACCGGCCATAGTCGCCCTTTTCTATTTTCTGATTCCAGGCGTTCGCTCTGAGCCTTTGACAACTCTGCGGGTTTCAGGATTGGTTATGGCGACGATTGGCTACGTGCTGGTGGTCACGGCACGTGTTCAATTGGGCCGGTCTTTTTCAGTGCGGCCCAAGGCTAATGAACTTGTGTCGCATGGATTGTATTCTCTCATACGCAACCCCATGTATGTCTTCTTAGACCTTATGCTCGTAGGTGTAATTTTGCTGCTGAATCTTCCCTGGGTATTGCTGGTGGTGCCTATCCTCATCATCATGCAATCTGTGCAAGCTCACCGCGAAAGCAAATTGCTGGAAGCAAAGTTTGGGCAGACTTACCGGGACTATCGACGTCAAACCTGGTTTTAGAAATCAACGACCAGGCAAGTCTATTCCTTTTAGCCCGTTTGTCCGGACTTGGCCACTAGGACGATCGTCAATCAGATGTTTCTCTAGGAAGCTCTGACCGCGAAGAGCGCCGCGAGCAATCCTGCCGTCTCGACGCCGAGACGCACGAAGTTCCATCGGCCCCACCGTCGGACCAGCATCTTAACCATCTGCGGATCGAGACTCGATGCGCCGGGTCCCCCAGGGTCAAGGCCGAGCTTCAGGTTCGTAGGTAGGAAGATGAGCAAGTTCAGCGCCAGGTGGATAAGCCCGCAAAAGCCTGCGACCCCTAGGCCCAGCCGCATCCGCAGGCCCGTCACGACCGCGACAACCACTGCAATCGTCGCAAAGGTATAAAGCAGGGACACCACCGTTCGGAAGAATCCGGGAACCCTCATCGCGTAGGGAGTCGCGAGCCATTCAACCACGGACTTCGGAGGGTCGGAGGCCCAGACCGGAAAGAGGACAGTGACTTGGTAGAGGTGCGCGCCCCATACGGCCGCGAAAGACATCGCCAGGAGCCACGACTCTGCGCTGACAAAGAACTGAGCCGGAATTTCCATTTTGACCTACCAGGCGACCCGTAATTTACATCTGACTGTTTCAGGTTTCAAGCCTCCAGCCAAGTTGCCAATTATTTTTGTTTGTTCCGCTTCTCGTTCGTACGATCGCGCGTGTTGGCTCGTTTGTTCGTGAACTGCAACAATTCTACTGGCGCTCCCGCCTCTTCAATAAACGCAACAAGAACTCCTCGTGAGGGCGAGTTCGGCTTGATAATTACCTTTCTCCCCCTCAGGGCTTTCTTGAGGTCATCGACTTCAAAGGCCGCGTGTGGCATCTTCCGCACCAGATTGGGCACCTTACAGTCTTTCCCGTAGAGCATCCACTGGATGCCAAATGGATTCGATTCGTGGTCAGTCGCATGAATCTTCAGATGCCGAATTTCGACCATGCCTGAGACTTTTTTCCGTGCAGGAATGCCCAAGTGGTGGTACCGGAAAATGGGTTTCATTTGGTTGCCGCTCCTTCTGGTTTAAGTCTACTTTTCATCTTCTGGAAGACCGTTCACCAATCGTAAATCGCAATACACTGCTCCATTCCATTTATGGAATGTATAGCAATTGTGGAGGCGGGGGGAGTCGGAATATGTACTCGTGTTGAAAACAAACAACTTATTGAAAATACGAGACGCTGAAAACTCACAAGCCTCGGAATTTGGCGAATCGGTGTACATGCGGTGTACGTGGGAATGGACGCCTACATTTCCAAGCCGATCAACTCCAAAGAACTTTTCGAGTTGGTCGAAGGCGTAGCCCGCGACCGCACCGCCGAAATTCCTCAGCCGATAAAAACCTGAGCCACTCGGAAGATTAAGTTCCTTCCTGCGTCATTTTGAATACAAGTACAAGGCGGAAAGTGTGTGCTGCTCGTTGTAGGCATAAGCATTGCCGGAAGGCGTCACATAGAAGCCCGATAGGTACAGAAGGCCGGCGGGATCCGCGGGCCGGATCTGCTTCCACAACTCGCGCTGACCGCTGAAAATGTCCACGCGAAAAATAGAGACCGTGTTGTCGGCGACTCGCGCCACGAATACGTGCCTGCCGTCCGGCGCCCATATCAGCGGTTCGTCGCCCTCCAGCAGCGCGGCGGCACTCGTTTGTCCGGTGGCCAGATCAACAATCTGTTTTTTCGCATACCAGTTGCTTCCAACGCTTGCCGCTTGAATCACAAATTTGCCATCCATCGATACTCGGTTCCAGAACTGCCCGCCTGTTTGGTTGGTCAATGGATGCGCTGCTCCCCCTTCGATCCCCACCCGGTACCCACGCTTCGGGTTTGTGCCCTCATGCCCCAGGAATACAAACTCTTTGCCGCCCGGCATCCACGACACCCAGTCCAAGTCCACGTTAACCGGGGCTACGTCAAAGGTCCGTGGTTCGCCCGCACCGGTGGGAAGAATACGCAGCTTGGTTGGTTGGCTGGGAACCAACGCCACGACGAATCGGCCGTCCGGAGAAAGGCCTATGGCCCCCCCTTCGCCGATCTCCACCGCCGCCGTTCCGTCCAAGCGGCGGAAGAACACCGAGTAGTCGGCGGACACCGCCGCTCCCGCTTCCGAGAAGGCGATTGCGTTTCCGTCCGCGGAAAGCGATCCGCCTATCCCGAATCCCATTACGGAAACGTCGTGCTCCGCAGCGTTCCTCGGCGACGCCACCATTTGAGCGCTCCCCAGTTTCTCGTGAGAGAAAAGCAATCGTCCGTCGGCAGCGATGTCCCAGACCGTCGTTTCATCGGGAACTGCGAAGACTTGCCGCTGCTTTCCGTTCAGGTTCACCGCCCACACCGATCGACCGCCCGTTGTTGCCTGACCGGCGCCGCCATACCAGACCTCGCTTCCATCGCGTGACCACGCCAGCCCTTCTTCGCCAGCCGTCTCTCCCGTCAGCCTCTTTTCACTCCCGCTGCCATCCACGAGCGAAACATAACCGCGATCATCTCCAAACAGCGGATGCTCCATGAAGGCCACCGACTTCCCGTCCGGAGAGATGCGCACGTCGCTGATGTATCCACTGGTCTTGAACAGCACCTTGCCGATGGGATATTCCAATTGCTCGGGCCCGTCCGGCGCCCGCACCACAGCGAATTGCTTGCCGTCGCGGCTCATGTCCGCGTCCCATACATTCTCCAAGATTTCGCGCACAGTGCCTCCACTTGCCGGTGCGCGGGCTAGTGTTCCCACCTGCATCCAGGGTGTGGTGAGCGTCCGCCGCACGTTGGTCAGCAGAGCGATCTCGCCGCTGTCAGAAACACCCATAACCATCGAGTTCTTCAGCTCAAGCGAGCGCCCTATATGGTCTCCGACTCGCATACTGAACACTTCGTACGGCTGCCCTTCCCACATCGCGCTGTAAATAACGTTTTGTCCGTCAGGCGCGAAGCGCGCTCTTTTTATATAGCCGCGCTGAAAAGTCAAATGCTGAAAGGTCGCTGGTTTGTCACCGCCGTGCCTTCCCGCGATGTAGGCCCCGACGGCCGCAAGAATGCCCACGAATATGCACGCAGCAGCAACCATCCAGCGTGACTTTCCGCCGGCTCCGGCCATTGCAGCCTGCTTAGCCGTTGAGTACGAGCTTCCGCTCAGGGCCTCAAGCGCAAACGCAAGATCTTTGGCCGATTGAAATCTCTGCTCCGGACTCTTCTCCAAACACCGCCGCGTGATTCGATCCAGCGCGGGTGAAATCGGCCGCTCAGAGTTAGTCAACTCGGCGGGGTCTTCCTTCAGCACCGCCGTCATCGTTTCGGCCGGAGTCTCCCGCCGAAACGCGCGCTGCCCGGAAATCATCTCAAACAGCACAGCGCCAAACGCAAAGATATCTGTCCGCGCATCAACGGCATCGCCGCGCACTTGTTCCGGCGCCATATAACTCGCCGTTCCCATCACCACGCCCGCGTCGGTTTGCGCGTGCGTCAACGTTAAATTGTTTGCTACGGCGTCCGCGCGGCTTTCCTTAGTCGCCAGTTTCGCCAATCCGAAATCCAGAATCTTTATCCGTCCATCTTTCGTGATGAAAAGATTTTCCGGCTTCAAATCCCGGTGCACGATTCCCTTTTCGTGTGCCGCCGCCAATCCTTGAGCGATCTGCACGCCATAATCAATCGCCTTCCGCTGCGGCAAAGCGCCACGATCCAGAATCGCGCGCAGACTCTCGCCTTCCAGCAATTCCGAAACCAGGAACGGCGTTCCGTCATGCTGCCCGACGTCATGAATCGCAAGAATGTTGGAATGATTTAGAGCAGCAACCGCGCGCGCTTCCTGTTCAAATCGGCGAAGCCGGTCTTCATCGCGCGCAAACGCCACAGGAAGAATCTTCAGCGCAACGTCTCTGCCAAGACGCGCGTCTCGAGCGCGATACACCTCGCCCATTCCGCCGACGCCAAGCAGCGAAACAATTTCATACGAACCAATTTTCGTTCCGGGGTTCAATGCCATAAGCGGGTGTGATTATAGGCCAGCAAGATGCTTGCAGGAAAAATAATCCACCGTACTTCGATCCTCGTAACACGTAGGCTGCCAACGCACCCTCCGCGTCGCAAATCTTCGTAACAAGGCACGAGTTAACTCGTGCCGTAACGATTCAAAACTATTTGGGCTTTAGCCTCTGATGAGCCGAAACTTCGAGGTAATCTTGCACGGCCTATTTCTTCACTGGCGCCGAGAATTAGCGGCAATCGTCCGCAGGCTTCCAGCAGGACCTAGTGAAGCCGAAAGAATTGGCCACCAGAGCACGATTTGGGTGGAGGCGACTGACGGTTTCGGAAAGTCTGCGAAGGCAACCCTATCGACGCCCGATCCTTACGATTTCTCGGCGAATAGCGCCCTTGAAATCGCCTCAAAGATTAGTTCGCTGCCTGCCGCACTTGGGCTGGTGACCCGATCCCAGACATTCGGTGCGGACTTTGTGCTTGCCCTTCCCGGGTGCTCTCGTGCAGAAATTCCGCCGACGGTAACGCATTAAATACTCATGGATAATATACGCACAAGGTAATTATGGAGGCGGGGGGAGTCGAACCCCCGTCCGAAAAGCGCTACGGCCAAAAGCCTACATGCTTAGCTCAGTTCGGTGTGCGGCCTGACCCTTGCGGGCCCTACCGCGCGTTCGCCTTCCGCGCTCAGAACGAGCAAGAAACGCGGCCAGCTAGTCCGGTGTGTCTCGCCTGGCGTTACGGACCGAAACGCTTTGGCCAGCCCGCAGTGTGACGCCTCGATCCAAGCCCACGGGCGAAGCTTGGGGAGACGGGCTACTTATTTAATTAAGCAGCCAAAGCCAGGTTTGAATTGGCATTTCTAGTTTTCCACCCTGTTTTACGGGTAGGTGGTACCCGGCATGCCTTCGGGTCGCGACAGCTTCCGTCGAAACCGTGTCGCCCCCATGGACTCCTCTATTCTACCATTTTAGATGCTTCGGGCCGCCGTTCGGGCTTTCTGGCCCTTTCACATAGAAACTGCCGTATCACAGTAGCTATCGCCTATCCGACGTATCATTGACAATGCTCTCCGCGGCTCCGAGAATCACTAAAGGGTTTACTCGCATCTGAGAAAGAAGGGCGGGGAAGGGAACACTGATGCCTGATTCGTCAAACATGGAACAGGCGATTTCGCGTGCGTTGCGCGCAAACCTTGAAGGTTTGCAGCGCCAGGCGGAAGAATTGCATCAGGCGATCGCCGACCTGGTGTCCGCGTGCGCTTCGAGCCGCCCCGCGAATGCGTTGCCCCCGACTCTGCGCGCACAAGCTGCTGCGGCATCCCTGGCGGCATCGCTCGAGGTTTTCTCGCGGTTTATAGCCTCTACCGAACAGGCTTCGCGGCGCGATGCGCGGCAGGAAGAAACTGTCCGCGCAATCTCGATTTCCAGGCCGGAAGCGCCGCCTCCGCCTGCCCGGCCCATGCCTTCGATTCCCGTGCCAATGGATGTTGCACCAAGAGTTCATGAACACGCGCCAATTATCCCGCCCGTCCCAGATTTGCCCGAGGGTTCGCCGGTCGAAGATTTTTCACGCAAAGAATCGATATCAATTGACGCGGTCCCACAGTCAGTGGAAGCAGGTGCTCTGCCGGAACTTGAAATTTCCCCTCTTGAAACTGGCGGCGCCGACGAAGCTGTAGATGCGCCTTCGCCGTATTCGAGCACGGCGCCCGCTGATATGATTAGCGCCCCGTCGGCGTCAATTCCCACCGAATCGGAGGCGGAGAGCACCGCTCCGGTCGAATCGGGTGTAATCTTTGATTTGAATGCGCTTCCGAACGAGCAGCAGGAAATGCACCGGCGCGCGAATCGCGTTGCAAAAGTTTCGATGCAGGATATCCAAATGCTCAAACCCGATCAAGTGAAACTTGGGCGCGAGCATCACGATCTATGCATTCGCCTAAAAGGCGAAATAGAAAAGGCACGGAAAGAATATGAGCGCAGGTTCGGGCCGATTCTCGGCCACGGAGTGGACTACTTTTATCACTGGATGGTGGAAGTGCTCGGCGCGGGCGATCCAGAAGCCCTCGGCGAATATCCATACTCCTCCCCAGCATTGCAGCGCTAGGGACATTTCACGGGGCACTGCCATGGAGCGTGCATGGCGAGCCTTGAGGATTGTCGCGCTCCCGCTTTCGGCAATGCTGTTCGCTTTGACTTACGGAGCGTTGGCGCAGGCACAGAGCCAGCCATCGAAGACGGCTGCGAATCCGCCGGCAGCTACTTCATCCAACGCGGGGAAAACTTCCTCATCCTCCAAACCGAAGAAAGCGCCGCCAAAGACAGTTCCAACACAGCCTGCTGCTTCGCCGCAGAAACTTGAGCAGCAGCTTTCCGAGATGACTCATGTGCTGGATGAAAAATCCACTCCGGCAAATGAGCAGAAGCTGGCATCTTTCGCGCGGCAACACGTCAAAGACGAATACGGCACGATGGCCGCGCTGGCGCTGGGCCACCATGACCTTGATAAAGGCCATCCGGCGGAAGCAATTACATGGCTGGATATTGCCGTGCGCTCACATTCGCGTCTCGACGAATACGCGATGTTCTGGGACGCGCAAGCGCTGCGTCAATTGGGACGCAACGCGGAAGCAATCAAGGAGCTCGACTCATTCCGTCAGAAATATCCCGAAAGCGTGATGGGCGATTTCGCGGTGCAGGCGCTCGTGGAGGCGCTGCTCACGCAGGGAGAAGCGCAACGAGCCGCAACGGAATTGGAAGCGTTTTCCAAGACTTCACAGAAACCCGCGCTCATGCTCTTACGCGCGCAGGCGCGCGAAAAGTCCGGCAGCGCCATCGCGGCGGCCAAGGACTACCTCGCCATCTATTACGGCTTTCCGCTGAGCGACGAAGCGCGCACCGCCGGTTCCCGCATTCCATTGTTATCGCGGCAGCTTGGCGCGTCATTTCCTGCCACGCCGGTTTCGCAGCAGGTGGCCGGCGCCGAGGCGCTCTACGGCGCCCACCGTTGGCGCGAAACGATTCTGGCATTTGAAGCCGTCCTTCCGCAAACCGGCGGCGCGGATCACGCCCACGCGCAGCTTCGCATCGCGCAGTGCCGCTCATCAGAGGGCGGGGGTGCAGCGCCGCTCGCGGCCGCCAGTTTTACGGATGCGGACGCCGAGGCCGAGCGGCTGTACTCGCTATCGCAGGCTTATCGAAATGAAAAGCGCGAGCCGGAAATGATGGACGCGGTCAACCAGGTGTTGACGCGATTCCCGGAGAGTGCGTGGGCCGGCGAAACTCTTATTTCCACCGGGAATTACTACTGGGTTGCGCTCGATCGCGCGAAGGCCGCGGATTTCTACCGCCGGGCCGTTGATGCATTTCCAGCAAATAAAAATGCGCCGCTTTCCGCCTGGCGTGCGGCATGGGCGACATACATGGATCGCAAGCCAGAAGCGGTTGTGACGCTTGAGGCCTTCATTCAAAAATTCCCGACCACAAACATGGTGCCGGATGCGCTCTACTGGCTTGGCCAGGCTGCCGAACGGGAAGGGAACGCTCCACGCGCGCGCAGCTACTATGTAAAGGACGCGCAGCGCTTTCCGCAGACATTCTTTGGAATGCGCTCGTCCGAACGTCTCACAGAAATTGGGGCCGAACCGCTGAACCCCGCCGAGGTCGTCTCGGCGATTCCCGATGCACCCGCGCCCGGAGAGATCGACGCGCCTGTGCCGCCGGAAGCGCAGGAGCGCTGGCAGCTCGCCAAGGCGCTCCGAATCATTGGCTTTGACGCGAGCGCGGAGCTGGAATTGCGCGCCGCTTACGCAGCCACGCAATCGCCCCGGTTTCTGCTAGAGGCCGCGGAGGCCGCCATCGCCGCCGATCATTACGGCGAGGCAATCGCACTCGCGCGGCAAGCGTATCCGCAGCCTGAGTCGCATCGCGTGGCGGATTTGCCTTCTGCCGTGGCTCACGTTCTCTACCCGTTGCCGTATTTTCCGTCCGTGACGCGCTCTTCAGACAAAAACAAGGTCGATCCGATGTTGGTTACGGGCATCATGCGCCAGGAATCCGCGTTTCAATCTGACGCGGTTTCGCGGGCGGGCGCAATCGGATTGATGCAGGTGCTCCCGAAAACCGCCCCGCAACTCGCCCGGCGCCTGCGCATCAGTTACACGCGCGCGCGGCTGTTCGATCCCGAATATAATCTGCAGCTCGGCACTCTTTATCTTTCCGATTTGCTCGCGCAATTCGGCTCGCCGGAAGCGGCTCTTGCGGCGTACAACGCGGGCGAAGATCGCGTGAAACTGTGGCAGGGCGAGCGAAACTACGCGGACCCGCTGGAATTTGCCGAGTCCATTCCATTCGCGGAAACGCGCGACTACGTCCAAATCGTGATGCGCAACGCGGAAATTTACCGCATCCTGAATCCACCCGCGCCGCCCTCGGCAAATCCGCCAGCGCGCAAATCGGTCTCGACGAAATCCGCCCCTGCGCAGCAAAGTCCCGCAAAGCAAAAATCCACCCGGGGCGAGCGATGAATCCCGCCGTGCACGGCGCAGCGGGAGCCGCGCCGCAAGTGCAGGCGGGGTCGCGCAGCCTGCTGAGCGAAAAAGCCTCGCGCTTCACCGAATCCGTCATCCGCGAAATGACGCGTCTGGCCATGAAGCACGGTGCCGTGAATCTGGCACAGGGATTTCCTGATTTCCCCGCGCCTGCCGAGATCAAGCAGGCCGCGCAGGAAGCGATCTCACGGGACGTCAATCAGTACGCGATCACCTGGGGCGCGAAGAGCCTGCGCGATGCCATCGCGTTCAAATTTGCGGGCACGCAGCGAATCGAGATTGACCCCGAACGCGAGATTACCGTCTGCTGCGGATCGACCGAAGCGATGATGTCAGCGATGATGGCCATCATCAATCCAGGCGATGAAGTGATTGTATTTGAACCGTTCTACGAAAATTATGGGCCCGACGCGATTCTTTCCGGCGCTTCACCGCGCTTCGTGAAACTTCAGCCTCCGGATTGGACATTCGATCGCGAAGCCCTGGCCCGCGCGTTCACGCCGCGCACCAAAGCGCTTATCTTGAACACTCCAAACAACCCGACGGGGAAGGTTTTCACTCGCCAAGAGCTGGGGTACATCCGCGATCTTTGTTTGCGTTCGAACGCCTATGTGATTACCGACGAAATCTATGAGCACATTCTTTATGACGGGGCAACGCACATCTCAATGGCGACGCTTGAAGGCATGCGCAACCGCACCATTACGATTAACGGGATGTCAAAGACTTACAGCGTGACGGGCTGGCGCGTGGGCTGGGCAATTGCCCCGCCGGAAGTCACCAACGCAATTCGCAAGGTGCACGATTTCCTCACCGTCGGCGCCGCCGCGCCGCTGCAAGAAGCCGGTGCCATCGCGCTTTCACTGCCTGATTTTTATTACGAAAAACTCGCCGAGACGTACCGTGCAAAGCGTGATTTCACCGTGAATATGCTCACCCGCGCCGGCTTCCGCTGCTTTATTCCGCTCGGCGCATACTACGTGATGACGGATATCGCCGCATTCGGCCCGCCGGACGATGTGACATTTTCAAAATATCTCGTTGAAGAGATAGGCGTTGCCGTTGTCCCCGGCTCCAGCTTTTTCAACGACCCCTCTGATGGCAAGTCGCTCGTCCGCTTCACATTTTGCAAGAAAGAATCAACGCTTCAAGCCGCCGCGGAGCGCCTGGCCAAGCTTCGCCCCCGCTGACCTTCCTTCCTTGTTGCATTGAAAGTTTGAATTCCGGGAAATGTGGACTGATGAAGTGAATCTTCGCGAAGGCTTGGTCCAGGCTGACTTCAAGCGAGCTTTGCAGCAAGCCGCTCCAATTGCCCCAGATGATTGATGTCGTGCCCCGCCATCGTCTCAACCACTGTCTGAAGGGTCATTTCCCCGCGCTCGGGATGCGTTAGTATCTTCGCGAGCATTTGTGGCGATGCTTTCTTGATGAACAGGATATTCCATTGCCGGACGGACGAAAACACCGCGAGCGCCGCCGTCCCATCGAACGCCGCATAAGCCGCCGCCCATTTGTCCTGGTCAAACGGTTGGATCACGTGATGCTCCTCCGCAGCCGCTTGTCGGAGCCGGTATGCAAAAACAATTTCGCAATCCGCCAGGTGACACAAGATCTCCCGCGCGCTCCACTTGCCGGGCGCCGGTGACTGGTCGAGCCGCCGCGAACCAAAGACGTCCGCATAGTGCCGCAATTGTTTCGCCGTCGTTGAAATTACTTCCAATGGAACGCGATCGCCTAAAAACGATGCATATGGGTTCATAGTGAGCCCATCTTATTACAGCGGGCCGTTTGGCCCAAACGGATTGGCTCGCGATTTCAAGACTGGCGCTGAAGCCGTCTGTTTCGCACTATGGGATATGCTAGAATCTCGACGTTTCAGCGGAGGCCCGTTGAATGACAAATGAAATCACTCTGGTTCCGGCGGGCACCCGCGTGGAAGCGAACGGTGAAGGCGCTGCCGTGGACATATCGGGCTCGGCCACCAAAACTTTTCTTTGTCTCTTGGAAATCACCGATCAGATCGAACAGGAGTCACTGGACGTATCCATCTGGGCGTCTGCCGACGGCCAGAATTGGGGCACAAAGCCCATCATCAAGCTCCCGCAAAGTTTCTACCGGGGCGAGGCTCGCATGATTCTTGACCTTGCCTTGCGGCCTGAGTTTAAATTCATCCGGCCGCAATGGGAGTTGAATCGTTGGGGCCGCGTGGCGCCCCTCCCGATGTTCGTTTTTAGTCTTCATGCGGTCGAAATCCCCGCGATGCCTCATTCCGAGGCGGCAAAAGCGGTCGCTGCCCTGCCCTAAGGTCTTGACAGGACGCACTCCAATACGGATTTTTTGTGGTAAAGTCCCCCAATGAAGAGGGGGGTAGGAAGCTGACGGTCGGTTGCCCTATGGAGGTAGCTTCCTACCCCGCGAGTGGTCTTACTCATTTAGACGTAACTACCCCTCCAAAAGTTTCTGCCTAAATTAAGAATATTTTGTTCCCTGGATGTATGTAAGTGGCTGCTTTCAAACAGGCGCAGCGGGCTAGCTTCCCGGGCCTAATGGGGCAGCGGCGCGGCCTAGCGACTTTTCCGTCTTTTCCTTAAGCGCCTTTGCCTGCGCGCTATAGGGACCGTCGGGCTCAAGCTTGAGATAAATGTCGAGGTTGCGGATGACGGACTCATTCCTACCCAGCCGGAGTTGGATATTCGCCAGAAGGATATAAAGCCTCGGGAAATTTGGCTGGAGTCGCCGGCACTCGTTGGCGCTCTGTTCCGCATCAACGGGCAATCCCTCGCCAAAGAGCGCGCGGGCAAGCTCGTAATGCCCCCGCCAGGAATCCGGTTGAATCGCAAGGCCTTTTCGGACAAGCGGCTCAGCCTCCGAGAAGTGATTCGCGTCCAAGTCCATGGAAGCAAGCGTAAGATAGGCTTCCGCGAAACTCTCTTTGCTTACCTCAATTGATTTGCGCAGGGCGGCCTCGGCTTCGGTCTTTTGATCCAACTTCATGTATGCGACGCCTTGGTCATAATAGGCCTCGTAGAAATCCGGCGCTAGCAGGACCACCTGCCCGAAGAAAACGAGGCTGCCCTTGGGGTCTCGCTTTGCGTAAAGCGCATCGAGCCCCTTTCGCAGGGCCTCCTGCGCTCTTTGGGGCAGTGCGAGTTCTCGCGTGGAGACCGCATTCCCCGGGAGAACTGCCCGTCCATCCTTGGAAACCTTAAGCATCGCGTATACGCGCGGGCCCGGTCTCCCCAATACGATCACAGTTTCGCGAAAAGGTTCGTACCCTTCCGCCTCTATGCTGACTACGTAGTTGCCCGCGGGTACTGCCGCGAATGCAAAATTCCCGCGCGAATCCGTAAAGACCTCAGCAACCGGCTCGCCGCTGGAAGCTGTCAGAGTGACCTTTATGTTATGAAGCTCCGCGCTGTTTGTGGCGAGTTCGACAGTGCCCGTGACCGGCGCTTTCTGGTTGGCCGCATTGTTGGGCGAACCCAATCCTCCACCTGCGTTTCCGTTCGTCTGGCTGACCGCGGGAGGGGACAGAAAGATGGTTGACGAAAGAAGGACGGCGCACTTTAAGAATTGGCGCAAATATCGTTTCTCAAGGTCACCCACTTTGAATTTGGACCTGCCCGTGGGAAACACTCGAATCCTCCATTCCTAATTCAAGTTCGGATTGGGAGGAGCGCTCTTCCGGCTCAGCAGTCTTTCCGTTTTTGTCTTCAAATCCCGCGCTTGCGGCGCAAAGGATCCATTCGGATCGAGCTTCAGATAAGTGCTCAAGTCCTCGACCACCGCGGCGTCATTGTGAAGTTGTAAATGGATATTCGCCAAAATGATATAGAGACCCGAAAAATTCGGATTTAACCGGCGCGATTCCAATGCGCTCTTCTCCGCCTCAGGCGTGCGGTCCAGACCAAGTAACGCGCGGGAAAGCTCGAAATGCCCACGCGCCGCGTCGGGTTGCAGCTCGAGGCCTTGTCGCGAGAGCTGTTCCGATTCCTTAAATCGTTTCTGATCCGAAAGAATAGCGGCCAACCCAAAATAGGCGTCGGGATACTTATTCTGGCTTTCCGCAATTGCTTTTTGAAATGCTGTTTCCGCGTCGGCGGGTTTACCCTCATATGTGAAGGCCATCCCCTCCTCGTAATATGCTTCGTAGAAGGCGGGGGCGAGTTTCATTACTTTCTGGAAGTAAGGCATGCTACCAGGAGGGTCATTTTTCTGGTAAAGCCTCTCTCTCCCTTTGTGTAGAGCTTCTTGAGCATCCTGCGGCAACATGAGCTCCCGGCTCGAAATGGTATCGCCACTGTTAGAGGACTTGTCTCCGGAATTGGCAATCTTTCGTAAGGTGAACCGCACTTCGGGCACGTTAAATCCCAGAATGATCACCTTTTGACTGCTGGATTCAAATCCCTCCAACGTCGCCGTGACCATATAGTTGCCCTTTGCCAAGCTCATAAACGAGTATCGTCCGTCTTGATCCGAATAGGTGGTTGACACAAACTGCCCGGCCTCAGTCGTGAGTTGGATTTTAGCGTTAAGGATTGGCCGATTGTCTTCGTCGTTTGTAATGGCGCCGCGAATTTCGGACAGCTTGCCCGTATTTGAACCACCCATTTGTGCGAAGGGAGCAGTCGTAACCAGCAGACTTGCAAAGGCGATGAGTAGCGACCAGCGGAGGCGGGGCATTTATTCTTCCCCTTTGATTGCCCAAATTCTAACACAGAGGGGTTCTGTTCAATTATCAGATTTGGTTAAGGTCAACTGTTTGCAGATACTGCGCGACGGTCGCTCGCCAGCCGGGCCGCGCAGTCAGCACTTTTTGGAATGCCGCCGCTGGCGGCGGTTCTCCGTGCACGAGAAACGTCTGCCGAGGTGGAGTCGCGAAGCCCGAGGTCCAGCGCAGCAATTCACTTTGCCCCGCATGCGCGGAGTACTGTTTCAAATCGACAATCTCCGCACTCACCATCACGGGCTGGCCATAAATGCGCACGCTCTTCGCACCTTCGAGCAGCGCGCGGCCGAGCGTCCCCTCTGCCTGGAATCCGGCCAAAAGGACGGCATTCTTGGGGTCTGGAAGCCTTTGCACCAGGTGATGAAGCACGCGCCCGCCTGTGGCCATCCCGCTCGCCGAAATAATGATGCAAGGTGTGTGCACATCATTGATTTTCTTCGATTCGTCCGGAGTGCGCGTCAAATGCACCGTCCGCATGTTGAGTGGATCGCCGCTTGTTTCTTCTTTGTCGAATTGAATATTGTGATCTTCGTGGTGATTCAAGTAGAGCGATGTGACGTTGATTGCCATCGGGCTATCCACGTACACAGGCAGGTGCGGTACGCGGCCGGCGTCCTCGAGTTCCCGCAAGACGTACATGAGCTGCTGCGTCCTTCCCACTGCGAATGCCGGAAGCACCATCACGCCGCCGCGCTTCACCACGCGGTTCACCACGTCAACCAATTCATCATTTGATGGATCGCTTGGATGGTCGCGATCGCCATAGGTCGTTTCACAGAGCAAAATGTCTGCGGGTGGTGGAGGTTCCGGATCTTTAAGGATTGGCTGGCCGTACCTTCCGACGTCACCGGAAAAAAGCACGACCGTCTTGCGTCCGCCGTCTGTAATTGTAAGCTCCAGGCTTGCAGAGCCAAGGATGTGACCCGCATCGTGCTGGCGGACCGAGGATTCAGCGCTGATCGCAAAGGCGCCGGTCCGAGGTATGTCCTTGAAACGGGACAAGACCTCGCGGGCATCCTGCTCCGTGTAAAGAGGGAGCGCGGGCTTGTGCCTGCTGTATCCTTTGCGCTGAGCGTAATCGGCATCCTCTTCCTGTATATGTCCGGAGTCCGGAAGGAGAATTTGGCACAATTCGCGCGTGGCCGCGTTGGAATAGATCGGCCCCTTAAAACCTTGCTGAACCAACCGCGGCAACCAGCCGGTGTGATCCAGATGCGCGTGAGTCAGCACGACCCAGTCAATTGACGCGGCGCTTTCAGGAAGCGCCTCCCAATTCCGTCCCCTAAGATCCTGCGTACCCTGGAATAGACCGCAGTCCACCAGGAGCCGCTTCCCATTCGCCTCGACAAGGTATTTCGAACCCGTGACGCATCCTGCCGCGCCCAGAAAAGTCAGTTTAGCCATAGGCGCTGCATTGTATTGCATCCGGGACCAAGTTTGCAGGCCTTTTCAGACGCTTTTTCGGGCCAAGGAGAGCATTTCAGGCAGAAATGTTCAGAGAGAAAGAAAGCGCTAATGCTTTTCCTGAGGCGCGCGCTGGATTTGAATGTCCGAGCCGAACTTCTTGTAATTGCTGAAACGGTCGACCACGTCGCCTTTGAAATGCACAAACAAAAATGCGCGCGCGGAGAGGTGAATCTCTGCGTAGGACGGGAGCCACACCTCACCGCGTATGAACTCTTGTTCAAACGCAAAATACATCCCTTGCTGCAACGAAATGACGAGGCCTCCGCCAATTTTGAAATTGTCATTCGTTCGCGCTTCAAGACGCACGACTTCCTTCGCGTTTTCGTCAATCCAAATCACGCCGGAAAGGGTTTGGATCAGCCTTTCATTTAAATTCTTTGGCTTGTAATCGGTTCTGGGCTGAAAATCGAAGACGATCATCTCTTGCCCGCGGAATCTTTCGCGCCTCGGATTCACGAATTGTGAGGCGCGCAGGAAATCCTTAATCCCCACATCGCCGTCGTCTTCCTCTTTATCTTTCTTGAGAGTATCCGCCGCGGCCGCATCTTTCTTCTTTTTCTCCTCATATTTCTTGTAGATCTTATCGATGCGCTCGTCTTCCTTCTTTTTCTCCGGGTCGCTGAGCGGCTTGCCGTCCTTGGCGACGACCCGGTTCACTTCCTCGTCTCCCAAATAGAATACTTCGTACGTCTTCGCGTCCTTGTTTTGTGTCTTGCCCTTGTTGTCCGTTGCAAGTTCGGTTTCATCCATCGTGTAGGTGTAATTCTTGCGGAGCAGATCGAGCTGCTTCTGATTCTTTTCGACCTCGCGCACCAATTCGCCAGGATCCGGCAGAGGCGCGGTGGCTTTTTCGGGGAAAGCGAAAACTCCTTCGCTCAACTTCGTATTGTGGCGTACCTCTCGCATCGTCACCACAATCGTTCGCCCCTCCGAATGAATCACCAGGTGAAATGGCTCCAGTACGCCGTCCACCGGGCGAAAGTCGGAGAATATTGTTTCTTCTTCGGCTCCTTCGCCCTCCTCCGTTTCCTTGATGAGCATTCCGCTCTTCGCATCAAAGAAGAACTTTCGGTGGACTCCCGCCCGCGTTGTCATCTCCACGACGTTTGCAGCGTTTCCATCAATCGTTTCCTGGGCGGCCAGCGCCGCCTGAACGCCTACTTTGGAATATGTCTGAAAGTGATCGTTCCAATAGAATGCTGTGGCACGCAGTTGCGCGCTTCGCCCGCCCGTCAGTGTGGATGGAGCCCCGCCTGCATTCTGCTCCCAACCGGAGCTGCCGTTAAATCCCTCGCTGCGTGTCAGCCCATCCCCGGTCATCTCGAGGTAAAAACTATCTGGTGCGCGCGTCTCCAGCGTGAACGAACCGGATTGGCCGGCCGCATCGTCACGCGCGTCACCGGTCGCGGCCACGTTCTTAATTTTCTTCAGGTTTTTCTCGCCGCCGATTGCTTTGACGTAGTTCTTCAATATTTTGTCGGCGGATTGCGCATGAGCGCCACACGCGCATGCAAGCGCCAGCACCGTGAATACCGCGGCGCGGGTCTTTCGGCGCAATTGTCTTGTTGGAGCCATGCTTTGGTATACGCAGGGAGTAGATACGATGTTTCGGGTGAAAGGTTGTCTGCTGTTTTGAAGACTGGGAATAAATGAGCGGGGGCATTCACATGGAATGCCCCGCTCCCCGAACATTAAACATCTTACCTGTCGTATTGCATGCAGATTTTAAGTTGTTCGATGGCGGCATCCACTTTTTGCAGTGCTTCCTCGCGGTGTCCACCGAAATCATGCGCTGCTTCTTTGAGATGGGTGCGCGCTACTTGAAGCGCATCCAGTGCCCTTCTAATTTCTGGATGCGGCGGAGGGACGGGAACTGCTGCTGCCGCTGCCGTGGGGGCCGGCGTATTCGCCGGAGCCCGTGTGGAAGCCGGAGTAACAACGACCAATGCCAATCCCAGGACAAGTACGCTCACGCCAACCCAGCTCAACATTTTCTTCATTTTGGATTCCTCCTCAATAGTTTGATCTAAGGTCCGGATTGCTGAATTTGTGCGATGGCCCCTTCGCTGGGCGCGAATCAATCCATAGCTTGGCAAACCCAACTATCCTTGGCCCCCAACCGTGTGCCCAGACTTATAGTCCTTTCTGCCGCTGCCGACAATCGGATTGTCATTTTCGAGGGTCAAAGAATCATGTACTTACTGTCTAGGGTAGGAATCAAGAAAGTGTTCGGAGAATGGAAATCAGATGGAATGATTAAATTGGTGGAGCCGATGGGATTCGAACCCACGGCCTCCTCGATGCCATCGAGGCGCGCTCCCAGCCTGCGCCACGGCCCCACCGTGCAGGAATTACGACCTGATCCAAATTCTACTGTACAGCTATGAGAGGGTCAATTCGATTGGCTGCGAGTCTAGCCACCACCACTTTCTTCATTGGTGGTTGGTTCTTCGCCAGATTCGGGTGAATCAACATGGCCGCTTTTCTCGAGAGACCGGAAATATTCCGGACGAGAATGGCGATAGTGATCTGCGGGTGTTTTTCCAGTCAGCCAGGCGGGATCCATCGGGTACACAACAGGGTCAAAGATGACAATATAAAAGTGCCACAGCAAAATTGAAAATGTCGCGAGCAAAGCCTCGTAGTAATGAACGGCCGTGGCGGCGTCGGCAACCCATTTAGGAAAATGTCGCAGAGTGAAATTATTAAACCAGAGCAGGAATCCCGAAACCGCCATGACGACCGTCCCCCAGATAAATGCAAGGTATTCCAGCTTTTCCGCGTAGTTAAATTTCCCGAATTGCGGGCTCTTCTTTGTAAGCCCCAAATTAAATGCGAAGACATGGAGCATGTCTGTGACGTCTTCCCATTTGGGGAACATGGCCTTCAGGAACGCGCGGTCGCGGCGGTTCACGCTGAGGTGAATCGCGTGATAAACCACGGAAGCCAGAAGCAGGATTGCGGCGATGCGGTGCAAGTCCCCGCGCAAATCATACCGCCCACCCCAGTGCGAGAGCGGCCGCGACCACCAGGACTCCGGAAACTTTAAAGCGAAGCCCGTGAAGACCAGCGCAGGAAAGCTCAGCATCACCCCCCAATGGGCGATGCGGAAATAAAGGTTCATTCGCATCATCTGCTGGCCAGACTCGTTTCGTGGGCGCCGCCGGATCAGCTTGGAAAGAAGATCGATCAAGTTGTGCAGGACCATGAACCCCAATGTGAGTGGAATCAGAATCCAGTAAATGCGGCGAATCCACTGAACAACCGGATGGGCCGTCCCGTTTGACGTTTGGACGTGAACCGGTCCGATCGCGAAATTCTCGCCGGCCCCCGCATGGCACGTCCCACAAGTGTTGCGAATGTTTGCCGGATTGACGGTCGACCGTGGATCGCTCGATGGAAAAATATTGTGCACGCCGTGGCAGGATGCGCAGTTAGCGACTGTCTGCGAGCCTTCTCGAAGCGCCAGTCCATGATAACTGTCGGCATAACTAGGGACGCGGTCAGAAGGCAAATTAAACCGGCGCGCCAGACGCTCATCTCCGTGGCAGCGGCCGCAAGTGGCTGAGGATACGCGCGAAGCATTCACGGTAGACGCAGCTTCTTTGGGACCGAGAATCAGGTGCTCCCCGTGACAATCGGTGCAGACAGGCGCATCCGCGGCCCCCGCCCTCATGGCCTGGCCGTGGATGCTTTCCAGATACGTCTTCGTTATTTCCGCGTGGCACTTCCCGCACGTGGTAGCCACATTCCAATGATTGATCAAGGACGAAGGATCGCGCGCCGGAACGATTTCATGGCTTCCGTGACAATCCGAGCAGGTTGCTGCCGCGTTGTTGCCGCCAGCCACGGCTCGCCCATGGACGCTCTGCTTGTAAAGCTCTACTGGATGCGCAAACGGAATGTTATGTCTTGAAAGGAATTCCGCATTGCTGTGACACGTGGCACAAGTGTCAGGAAGGTTTTTCTTTGCCACCGTGGATGACGGATCACTTGCCATCTGAATCTTGTGCACGGGACCGTGGCAGGAAACACACTTGGGGGCGTCCGGATCGCCCGACGCCGCGGCGCGGCCGTGAATGCTTGTGGCAAAGGCCTTCACTTCCTGCGAATGGCATTCCGAGCATTTTGAAGGGGCGAGGCCCGCAGCCATTTTTGCGTCGTGTGGATCGCCGTGGCAGATTTGGCAGGCGCCTGCGCCCAATACTACGCCGTGAATACTGTTCGGGACGCTCGATGCTTCGTCCGGATGGCAAGTCGCGCATTGGACTTTTTCAATTTTGGCTGGGTGCGGGAACTCCTTGATGGTCGTGTGGCAATCCTGGCAGGCGAGGATGCCGTGCGCTCCGGCTGCGTGTTTGGCTGGGTCAATGGTGACGATTTTGCCGCTGGCGGATTTCATTCCCGGCTGGCCGTGGCAAGCAAGGCAGGTCTCATCACCTTTTGGAAGTGTGGCAGATTTGGTCTGGGCCCTAACAGACAGAGAGATCGCTAACGCCAAAGGCGCCAAAAACAGGAAACCACACAGCCCGCGGGAAATTTTGCGGTTAGGTGACTTGGCAAACAAAATGAGACCTCGTCGAGAATTACTTCATTCCCAGATCGGTGAGAATCTTGGGTTTCTCCTCACCGATTGCCAAAAGCTGATGGCAGGCAGAGCAGTCGTTTGTGATGGTCTGGCCATCGGAACTGGTGTGGCTTCCGTCATGGCATCGAAAACATCCGGGAAAATCGTTATGGCCGAGATTATTCGGATGTACCCCCCAGGTAAGTTTCATCGCCGGGAAGACATTTCGCAGGTAAATCGCCGCAATCTCCTCACCGGATTGCTGGACGAGCGTCCTGTGAGCGTCATAAATGGCAGGGTAATTCACCCGATAGAAATCGTTAATCCCGGAGATGATGCGGAGCCGCGCCGTGTCACGGTCAGGGTAGTCCACCTTCAGTAGTTCCACGGCTTTCTTCTTGATGAACGGAAGATCGGGGCTAACCTGCCCGAGAGACATCTGCTTATCCACAGCCGTTTCAGGAAGATCAAACGCGTGGGTGGGCCTATTATGGCAATCGATACAATCCATTTCGCGGTGCTCGCCCTGATCCAGTTGCAGCTGAGTAGCTTTTGCATCGGTTGAGACAAAGTGAATCGTTTTACCATCTGGCCCAGTGTAATCCACGACCGGAATCACTTGGCGTTGAACGTCAATGGAAATGTAGTGAATGCTGGAATGTTCCGCCAAATGATGCCCGTGGATTCCAATGGATCCATCCCAATTGGTGCCGCCGATCTTTAGCAGGAGCACGTCGGTCTGCGGAGTATTCTTCTCGTCGTCTTTATAGCTTGTATTGATGAGGAACTTATCGCCGGTAAATCTCTGCGGCCAGTGGCAGTGTTCGCAGGTTTCCCGGGCGGGCCGCAGATACTTGACCGGAGCGGGGATCGGTGTGGAATAAGTATGAAATGTAACTGCAAAAACCTGGCGTACGCCGGAAAGCTTGGATCGTACGAACCATGAGGCCCCCGGACCGATATGGCATTCCACACATCCGACACGCGAATGGGGCGAGTTCTGATAAGCCGTATACTCGGGTTCCATCACCGTGTGGCATGTTGTACCGCAGAACTGAGTGGAGTCCATATAGGCCACTCCGCGGTAGGACGCCGTCCCCAGAATGATCACATTTATTACTGTAGCGAAAAAAACTTGCCAGAATGCCCGCCGAACCAACGGAACGCTCAAATCAACCTTCGGAAACTGATTCGGCAGCTCTCCCTTCTTGTGAAGACTCCGGCGACGAATCCAAATGCCAACCGGGATGATCAACAGGCCAAGGACGAAAATGCCCGGCAGGATGAGGAAAACTAGGACGCCCACATAAGGATGAGGCGGGCCAGGGAGGAGAACGTCGTAAACCCAGAACGCAAGCATCGTGAGCGCGGCCGTCGTGGCGAGGACCGTGCCGGCGAGGGTCAGGACATTTTGCCCGAAGAAGTAGACAACGCGAGACCAGCCGCGTATGCGCTCAGTTAGGCTCATTCAATGGCGATTCTAAACTTTGTCTGGTGGCCGGGCAATCGTGCCGGCGGAAAGACCTTGCGCGGCGTCAATTCGGATTGATTGCCGCCAATCCACCTTGAATGCCGAAGCTGGTTTCCTCAGTCTCCCACTCAGACTGCGCTACTTCTTCATTGTCCTGATAAATGCCACCAACCCCTTGATATCCTCTGGCTTAAGATCCTTTGAGAACCCCTTCATCTTATTCTTGCCATTTGCGATTACCGCGGTGAGATCCGCGTCGGACATGTTTTGCACGTCCGCAGTCCGAAAATCGTGAGCGCCCATCACCTTCCCCGCAGCCGTAGGTGATCCATCGGGGGCATGGCACGGCGCGCATTTCGCCTTGTACGTGGCGGCGGTGTCCGCATGTGCGGTCGGAAGCGCAAAAACAAATAGAGCGATGGCAAGTGCGACGATCGCGCCACCAACGATTAAAGTGCGAATGCTTTTCATTGTGTTCATCTCCGTAGTCTAAATTGTCATCCATGCGCGGAGCACTGTCTGGTTCCTGCGGCAGTCGCCCGCGCGCTTTGGTGCGTTTTACTTCTTGGCAAAAGTCCGGATGTATTTTACCAAATCCAGTATCTCGTCTGGTTTTAGCTGCTTTTCAAAGGAAGGCATATTATTCTTGCCCTTGGCGATTACCATCGCCAGAATCTCGTCCGATTCCTTTTGCACGTCCGGTGAATGGAAATCCCTGGCTTTCAGGACTTTTCCAGCTGGAGTATTTGCGTCGCCGTTCGCTCCATGGCAGGGCGTGCAATTTTTCTTGTAGTTCTTCTCCCCGGGGCTTTGAGCTCGCGCTCCGAAACATAAGACCCCACTGGTCGCCATGATCACCACAAGAATGGTGTGGCGAATCCGGCGCTCCCGTGTGTTCATCGGTTCCCGGGCCGTTGAATCCGATGTCCTCTATTTCATCCAGTCGACAATTGGAGATCGGCTGCCCTCGCGGAGTATCGCATGGAAAAGGTGGCCGTGTTACATCGAAACGCGAATGGCAAATCCGGCGGTCGCCGGTTCGTCCTTCCTTCTATTTTAGAACACATACTTCAGAGAGAATGTGAGGTTGCTTCCGTCAAAATCCTGCGAGGGAAGCGCGGCAAGCCCCACCGGATTTGCGATGCCGTGATCGTTATATCCGTAATAGTTCCACGCCGTCTTGTAGCTCACGCCTTTGTAGAGATCAATCGTCAAACTCACGAATGGCTTCAGGTAGTTGAAATCCAGCGTGCCAGTTGGAGAAAGCGGGTTGAGAAACGTAGTGTTTCCCCGAACGATGCTGCCCGCGTATCCCAGTATGGCTGTTACGCGCTTTTGCGGCTTCCACATGATGTCGCCATATGCGTAGTAATCTTTGCTCGCGTAATAGGAAAGCGTTCCCAAATTGCCGGTTGCGCCTGGCACCGGACATGGATTGTTCGCAAGCGTGAAAACGACGCCCGCGCCCGTGTCATCAAAGCAGATGTCCGTTTGCGTGTAAATGTCCATGTAGTGGAAACCGAAATCAATCCACAGGCCGGAATTCGGAGAAAGTGTCGTCACAAAGCTGTATGTGCGGCCGTGTTCCAGGTTGTTCACCATGGTCACGTTGTCCCGGTTTTCGTGAATGTCCACAGCACCGTCTATTTTCGCCCAAGGCTTCGGTGAGTAAACTGCGTGAACCTTGTAACTCTGGAGCTGCCGTGGACTGATTCGGGTGAAGGAATTGTCGTTGTAGCCAAACTCCACGTCCGCATTGACCCGCAAAGAATCAACCGGTAGCGCATAAACGCCAACTATCGCCGCGCTCTCATTGATTTGGTATAGGTTCCGACTGGTGTCGTTGCCTGCTTCGGGAACCAGATCTGTCGGCGAGCCTTCTGTAATCGAACCGTTGCCGCCGTCCGCCGGATTAGAATACAAGCAACCCGTTGGCAGCACATGTGGGCCTGTCGTGGGGAATGCACAGTCGCCGCGCGCCGCAAGGAAGTCATTCCCCGTATTGCCCGCAGCGCCTCCCGGCAAATAAATTTCTCCGGTATCGAAGGTTGCGCTGAAATCGGCGATCGTGCGGTCCATGTACATGTACCCAATATGCGCGCTTACTCTCCGTCTGAATTCATACTTCAACTCGATAGTGTTCGTGAACATTCGTTGGCCGAGGTATTGCTGCACGAATTCGTCGGTCAAATCCGCGCCCGAACTCGACGTGTGTTGCGGGCAAAGTGGCCCGTTGTATGGCGAAGTCGGGCAGATTGTTGCGAAGGTCCCGGGCGTCACCGTCGAAATCGGCAGCAACAAACCAACTTGGCCGGAGACCGTGGGTAGCGTGGCGAACAGATTCGTCTCCTCGGTATCCCACATCGAAGGACTCCGCCAATCCAAATACGCAAAATCGTCTTGAAGGTGCAGTTTGTCCGTAATCCGGTAATCGCCCATCCAGTCGGCGTTCAGGGAAACCCGCTTGGCCTGGGCGGGCCCTGCCGTCGTGCTTTCACGCGTGGCTGTCCTGCTCGTCCAATCATCAATGATCTCGTTATAATCCCCGATGGTGTTGGTTCCGCTGTTGTAGCCCACCGATCCCGTCATGGAAAAATTCTTGATATAGGTTGACTGGAATCGGAAACGTTCCGTTGGGAAAAACGACCTTGGATTCTGCACCTCGCCATACGATAGGTACCCATTGCAATTGGCAGTTACAGTTGGAGGTGTGGTGGTCGCGTTCGTGATAGGCGACGCGCAGGGTGAGGTGCCGTCGAACACCAGCCCGAGATCTACGGGAGTCCCGTTCGAAAGCTGATAGGTCAGATTGTTGTCTGTCTCCTGCTCATCTATTTTCGAATATGTCAGGAGTTCATCGAAGGACAGTGTCGTTTTTGAGAGGCCTTTGTAATCAACGCCCATTCTGTAAGAACTCGTCCTGTAGAGGAGAATTTGAGACAGCAATGGTTCGGTCCCGCCTTCCACGGTGCCCGACGCTGGTCCCTGATTGCTGTTGCGCGAATATCCCAACCGGAAGCGGAGTCGCGATTGGGGAAACAGGATCAGATCGTAATCTTGCATGTGCCGGGACAAATCCAATGCCTGAGGCGAGTTCACGATGGGGGTAGGGACGCTGAAGCTCGAAGGGTTCAATGGATTCGCCAACAGGTTGTAATCCCAGAAGTTCTTGTCCTGCCGGAACATCACCCGAAAGTCATACCATTTGTTCTTGGTAACGCGAAGCCTCGACACTTCGTTTGGATCTCCCCCGTATCCAAAGTTCGTGAAGGATAAGTCGTCGAAGAAAATACCCCGGTTGTTGAGCGAGTGCATGTTCAGCGAGTAATCAAATAGCCGCATCCCAGACTGGAGATTCTCAAACGTATCGTAATTGTTCAGGTTTCCGTTGATGAAGCTGTCCCGGCCGCCAAACTCGACCGACTGTTGAATCAGATAGTTTCCTGAAGTTTTTCCGGCTGACTCATCCGCCGTCGCAGCTGGAGCCGGCGTCGGGGCTGGAGTCGGCGGTTGCGCGGGAGCCTGAGTCTGCCCGGGTTGAACAGGCTGTGCCGGTGGAGGATTCTGCTGCTGCGCCTGAGCCGCTGTAAACGTCATGGTGATGGCAACCAGCCCGCCAATCACAAAGCGACACCCTACAGCCCGCCGCCCCCCGCTTTTCATTCTCGATTTGAATGCAAATCCCAGGCCTGCCGCTCTGATTGCCTTGCCGTTCTGCGCATCACCGATAGTCATGGCAGGCTCCTCTACTTAAAGAAAGTGTGGTCGAAATTTGAACCATGGATCTGTGAATGGCATAGCGTGCAAGCCTGGTATTGCGCGGCTTGGTTATGGAATGACGGTGCGCCCGGCGCATTCGCGAAAGATGTTGTATGGCACGACAAGCACAACAAATTCACGTTGCTGACCTTCAGCAAGTGCACATTGGGCGAACCATGCGGTGTGTGGCAGGACTGGCATCCTTCAATCTTCACCGCCTCATGTTCAAATACAAAGGGACCTTGCTTTTCAGCATGACACTTGTAGCAGACCGCGTCCTGCGTCGCCGAAGTCCGCAACTGGTTTCCCTGGGCCGAGCCGTGTGGATTGTGGCAATCGTTGCAACTCACGAGGCCCTCGTTCACCCGATGGTGGAACGGCATCGCAAATTGTGGCTTTTGCTGCGCGTGGCATGAGTAGCACAGTTCCGGCTGCTTGTTCACGAGCATAAACTGAGAAACCTTGGCGTGGTGAGGGGAATGGCAATCCAGGCAGCTCACGTTGTTCTTGTTGTGGATCGACCGCCCAAAATCCATTTGCTGGGGACCCGAGGCATGACACGTCAGGCACCGCTTGTTGATCTCCTGCGCGGACACATTCTTGAAAATGAAAATCTTTGTCTTATCGCCCGATTCGGCGTGCGCCTTGCCCGGCCCATGGCACGCCTCACACCCTTGTTTGGACGGCCCGCCACGCGTGTCCAAAGTCGTCTGAAAGTGCGGGGTCTTCTCCCAACTGTTGTAAATATCCTCGTGGCAGACCTTGCATGCCTCCGCCCCTACATAATCCGCGTCTTGCGCCGGAGGCGTAGAATTATTATTGGTTGCACCCTTCTGGTTCTGTTTGGATTGCGGAGAGGAAAATGCGCTGGACTTGTTCTGCGCTTGAACTGCAAGGGAGAAAATGAGAACTGCTGCAAAAGGAAGGAGAAATCCAAACCACCTGATCCTATGATGTTTGCCCATCTTTCCCTCGATTCTCCGCCATGCATCCGGCGCGTGGAGCTTTCGCCGATGCCATGCTTGCGCGGACCACTTCTCTTTCTCAGTGTCCTGAATCACAATCTGCTGTGACTTGCGTCGAACGCTTTCCAAGAACATGAAGGGGGGAATCAAGCTTCAAAAACTTTTTCGAGCCCGGCCTTATCCATAATTACGAGCGCCGATCCATGAACCTCAATTAACTTTTTGCGTTTGAAATTCGCAAAAAGCCGGCTGACTGTCTCGCGAGAAAGGCCAATCATCTCAGCGATTTCTTCATGGGTCAATGTCAATGTTAACCGAAGTGTATTTTTGGTCTCACCGTCCGCGGAGGCCTGGTCCAAAATGAATCGCGCGAGCTTTTCCGTCGCCGATCCGGAGAGTCCCAAGTAACGCACTTCCTGGTATGTTGCATGGTAGATTTCGCTGAGGATTTCCGCCACTCGCACCGCCGCCTCTCCATGCTTTCGCAGAAATTGAAGGAAGGGTTCGCGCGGAATAAAATTTGCCTGGATTGGTTCCAATGCCTCCGCGCTCACCTCATACGGTTTTCCTGAGATGCTCCCCGGCAGCCCGACTACCTCTCCCGATTCGGCGATGCGCAGAATCACCGACTTGCCGTCGGCGGAACTTGCCGAAAGCTTCACGCGTCCGTTGCATATCACAAAAATTCCCCGCGGATCCTGCCCCTCCACAAAAAGCAATGCGCCCTTTGGATAGGTTGCCGACGAGGAGATTGCGTCGAGTCCCTCCAACGCATTCCGCGAGAGGTCGCAGAACAGCTCGTCCTTCTGCATCGGGCACGTCAGACAGCTTTCGATAACTTGAAGTCCGTATGGGGTCTTCATAGCTCGCGGTCCACGCATTATATGCCACTTCCTGGTGGGTGCAATGGCCGGTGCGGTCATCATCATCTTTGCCTCTCTTTTTATCTGAGTTACGAGCTTTCATTGCTCCAGTTGTCGCGTCCATGGTGATTCCAATCACACCTTCCATGTCGTGACACAGGTCACATCTCTGTGTGATTTACGTCACAATCTGTCTGCAGGCCGATTTCCCGCCCACATGGGTTGTGGAAACTACGTCAGACTCATCAATTGACATCCGATGTACGGGTGAGAGAATGGAGTTCCCTTCCGGAAGCGGCTGCTTCCGGGCTACTGCTTCAATAAAAAGCCTGCTTCCTTTTGGAGACGTGCGCAAATGCAATCAGCAAGTTCTCCAGCCCCACCGAATGTGAGTTTGACTGTGTCCTCTGAACCGAACACGATTGCAAGCCGGGTTACTGGCAAGGCCTCTCCCGCCACGGCTCGGAAGTGGAGCATGCCAAGAACTCCGCAGCAGCGATTCATCACATTCGGATTTCTCGCTGCCATAATTCTTAAAGCGCTTCTTTTTGTCGTTGCCTATCGCTCCGGCGCTGAATTCATGCAGAGGAATGACCTAGGCACTCCCAAAAAACAGGGGGAGAGAATGCGCAACTTGTGTCGCAAGCCCTGAGCACCAGCTCCATTTGCTATCTGTGCAGTTTTGGACAGCTTCTCTATTTCATCTGCGGTACAAGAAGGGCTGCACTTGCGGCGAAGCCGATTCTCACGCTTGTCCGGAATCGAGGGGGTCAATCGAACATGTTGGCTGGAGAAACCAAGAATCTTTCGCGCGACTATTCCGCTTGGTTCGGCAAACCGGTTGTTTTGTTGGTTGCCATCCGCCGGTGTCACGTCCCCATGCCTTGCAATATCGTTGGCGAATCCGTTTCCAACGTGCGCATCCGCATTGGGCCCGGATGGGAAATGGATGTCCGGAAGGAATTGATCCTTGCCGTCGAAGAATGCGCCGTCGCCATGGAGAGCCGGGTAAATTAATTTGCCCGCCCGAGGGCCAACAAATTTCTCGCACGAAGATTTGAGGTTTTCGCAAATTCAAAGGAGACATTAAATGTTACTGCTCATTATTGTTCTGCTGTTGTTGTTCGGCGGTGGCGGTGGCTATTACGGATATAACCGGTGGGGTAGGGGCGGGGGCCTTGGAGTCGTCGGAACGGTCCTGGTCATTTTGGTGGTTCTCTATTTCGTCGGCTGGATACACTTTCCCATTTCACATTGAACTCACACCGAATTCATGTTGTTTGCAGTTGCGGGATCATTGGAACGCAAACGGCGCGACACCCATTCCAACTCGCGCCAAGGGAGATAATTCATGAAACAAAGCACTAGTGACAATGCAAAAGGCAGGTTTCACGAAGTGAAAGGCAGCGTCAAGCAAAAAGTTGGACGGGCCACGAACAACCCCAACCTCGAAGCCGAAGGCCTGGGTGAAAAAGTTGGCGGAAAGGTCCTTAAGAAGATCGGCCAGGTCGAGAAAGTCCTCGGGAAATAACCCGGAGAGCTTGGCCCTTGCCGTTTCGATCGGGTTCACAAAGCCAACGCCAAAGCCCAGTGAATCGCGCCCCCCCAGACGCCGTTTTCGCGTCCGGGGTTTTCGCCTCTCGCTGCGTACCGCCCGCTGGCCCCAATTGAAGAGTGTTCACTATTGGGCAGAACTGGTTTTCTCCATCGTTTAGGATGGCGTCTTGGATGGCCCCATATGCTGAATCGCATATCGGTGAATTGACCGGCCCCCCCATCAATTAGGAGTGTGTTTCCATTCGTGGATTCAAATTTGGAAGAACATAAATAAATGTTGAAGCGCTGGCAGCCGGCGAATACCCGGCAAGAGGAGATCTAATGCGTATCCGCATCATCCGTTCGTTGTTATTGGCAGTAACAATGGCAGCAGCAATGGTAGTCCTGTCGACGGCGTCATTCGCTCAAATCCGCGCATCCGTCCGAATTGCGCCACCTATGCTCCCCATTTACGACCAGCCGATTTGTCCCGGTGATGGTTATATGTGGACGCCTGGCTATTGGGCCTACGGAGATGACTATTACTGGGTTCCGGGCGAATGGGTCATGGCTCCGGAAGCCGGCTATCTTTGGACCCCGGGCTATTGGGGTTGGGGCGACGACGGTTATTTTTTCAATGATGGTTACTGGGGCTTGCAGGTCGGTTTCTATGGCGGCATCGACTACGGCTTTGGTTACTTCGGCCATGGCTATGAAGGCGGTCGCTGGGAGAACGGCCACTTCTTCTACAACACTTCGGTGAACAACGTGAACCGTACCTCCATGCACAATGTTTACAACACAAGGGTGAATGAGGGCACGGCAAACCACGTCAGCTTTAATGGCGGTAATGGCGGGGTCAGCGCGCACGCCACGTCTGAAGAGGAAGCTGCTGCTCGCGGCAATCACATTGCCCCTGTTGCTTCCCAGACTCAACATTCGCAAGCTGCAAGCAGTGATCCTCAGGCGCGGTTTTCCGCGAACCACGGCACGCCGTCAGGTGCTTCCGCGCCTCACGTCACCACCGCGGTTCATCCCAAGGATCTGCCTCCCGTTCAACGCGCCGCTGCTCCCAACACAGGGAACCCAAAGTTGGACCAGAAGTATCAGAAGCAGCAGGATCAGCTGGCTCAGACCCAGTCGAAAGAGCGGCAGCAGCTCCAGCAGAAGCAGGACAACGAACATCAGCAGTTGGCGAAACAGAAGCCCAACGATGCGAAAACGCAGCAATTGGAGCAGAAACACCAGCAGCAGACGCAGCAATTGCAGCAAACTCACACTCAACAGACGCACCAGATGGAGCAGAGACAGGCGCCTCCGAGCGGCGGATCACACGGCGGCGAATCACATGGCGGCGGCAGAGGTAATTAATCGAAGTTTTGTTTTGCTCTTGGTGAGCGCTGCAGGACTTGTATTCAGCAATCCAAAAAATGCGCCCCGCGTTTTGGGGCGCATTTTCTTTTTCGTTTCCTTCAACGGCTATGCTGGTTTGCGTTTCCGCGTCACGCGTGTTGCTTAAGATACTTTACGTTCTCAGGCGAAATGCCGGCGGTCTTTTCCCGCACTCCAAGGTACACGAGCTCGTCGTTTAGTTTCCTTTTGGTTGCCAAACAAGCGCGGTATTCCTCGATGCGCACGCGGAGATTCTCTAGATTGAGGCGCTCAATTGGAATGGTCTTTCGCTCTTCATCGGAAGTGGTTACCGAGATCTCGGTAGGTTGAAATTCGATGCTTAGCCTCTCGATACTCACCGCATCGGACATCGCTTCAAAACTTTCGCCCACCTGGAAAAAATATGAATTTAGAGCGGCGAGTTTTCTCTCGTTTTCTCCGTCCGCCATCATCGCACGGAGTATGCGTTTCTCTTTGTCCTCTCCCGTCACGCTTCAATGAACGCACAATGGGAATACGCTGTCAAGGGGGATACGATGTGACTGGGCTCTCCCACTCCCGCATGAAGGTTGACGTCGGTCTGCCAGGGGCATTAGAATGGCGATTGTATCGGGCAGGTCTGCGATGAATGCCACGCGCAGTTGGTTCCCTCCTCTCAAGAGTTTTTGGTTGTCCGATTCAAGAGCGTGTTCGCGGAATCAACGAAATCGTTTTCAGCGGACAGCAAAGTGTGAGCCATCCCCTTTGGCGTCCGAACCGTCCGGTCCACAGGACAAATATTCAACGAACCCATTGGTGACCCGGAAATCTTTCACTGCAAAGTGAATTGAGATTTTCCCGGGGCGTCTTCTCCACACCGCACCCGGCCATCAAAACGAATTCTCACAAACTGAACAAATTCGAATAACAAGATGAAAAGGAGAACGAAAGTGAGCCAGGCAACAGGCACCAAAACCGCATTCGCAGTGGAATCCCCGAGACAGGCTTCACAGACCCAGCCGACGCCGGAACAAATTCGCATGCGCGCCTACGAGATCTATCTTTCCCGCAACGGGGCGCCCGGCGACGAGGTGCAAGACTGGCTGCGAGCGGAAACCGAACTCCGCGCGGACCAGTCCTAGCAGATCGAACCAGGTGATTGAGCCTCGCTCTCCGTTCATCCGGTGAGCGAGGCTCGACACTTCCTCCATACTTCGTCTACTCTCCCTCCACACTGGGAAGCAAATGGAAACGGCTGCGCCGCGCGCAATCCTTCTGAATGGGCCCGCGCCCCCGGCCGTCCGCCGCGGCGGATAGCCCGAAGAATGGATTGGGCGCTCGAGCGCTCCTCGAGAACAGAGGTTGTGTAGTGGCAATAGCGAAGCAGGTTCAGAGTCTCGCCGAATGAAGAGAGCCATTGTTTTTGGATCAACCGGATTCGTAGGTTCGCATCTTTTGAGCGAACTGTTGAACAGCTCTGATTACGGGCAGGTATGGCCCGCGCAATTCTGGAGAATTTTAGAAGACACCCCGACGATCAACACCTAAAGACATCTGTATAAATAGCTTGACAGGGTCAAAAAGAGAGAGGGCAGGCATGGAAGAAGGAACGGATGATGTCGGGATGGCGGCGCAATCGGCGGATGGCCAGGCGAATGCTTTTTTGCAACACGTTGAGGTCGGGCGGGCACAAGCCGCGCAGCGCATGTTGTTTCAGCCACGCCCAAAGCCATTCATCGGGGTTGAGTTCCGGGGCGTAGGCCGGGAGTCGAAACACGCGTAGGCGGGAATGATAAACCGCCAAGGCCTCGCGCGTGCGGCGGGAGCGGTGGGGATTGCCGCCATCCCACAACACAAACAGAGGCGTGGAAATCCGTCGCAGCAAGTGACGGACAAAGCGAATCACTTCGTCGCTGGCGATGGTGCCGGGGACCAGATGCAGGTAGGCATGCGGATTCACCGTGACGGCGGAAATCGCCGACAGCTTGGGCCAGTTGAAACAGTGGCGCAGGATCGGTGTCTGTCCGCGCGGCGACCAGGTGCGGCAGGCCGTGGGGAGCAATGAGAAACCGCTTTCATCCACAAAAACCAGCGTGGCGTTTAGCCGTCGGGCGTTTTTTTTATGCGTGGCCAAGTGTGCTCGACCCAGCGGCGGATGGCTTTCTCGTCTCGCTCACGGGCGCGACCGGTGGGTTTCTGCCAACTCCAGCCAAACCGATGCAGCAAGCGACAAACGTGATCGCGGTCATAGCGAACGCCAAAGCGCCGCCGCAGCAGATCGGCAACGCGCTGTGTGGTCCAGACGGCGGTCGGAAATCCGTGCGCTTCGGCGCCGTGTGCCAGCAGACCTGGAAGTTGAGCCAGTTGTGCGCGAGCCAGTTTGGGCGGGCGACCCGGGCGCGGGATACGACGCAGCCCCGCCACTCCTCGTCGGCGGGACAGTCGCGCCCACTGGTGCACGGCCTGCCGGCTCACACCCAGTTGGCGGGCAATGGAGGACAACGATTCACCCCGCCGGATGCGGGGCAAGGCGGCCAAGCGGCGCGCCTCCAAGACAGCAGCGTCTCGTCGCATAAGTGGAACATACGCTGCCCCAGTCCGATGTCAAGCTATTTATACAGAGGTCTTTAGTCATGACTACACGACGCAAGTTCGGTTACCGGTTTAGGGACCATGCCGCTGAGATAGATCCGGAAGTGAGGATAGAGCTCAGCTTTTCGGAAAGCATCCTTGAAACGTGGGCAGTCCGGGAAGCGTTCCTGTTTTTCTGCCTCGTCGCTGATCCGGATGCGCCCTCATGGAGAGCTTGGCTTGGATATGTAACCAATTCGACTGGAACTGTGTATAAAGCTCCGCGCCGGAATTCAGATGCATATTTACAGTTCCTCACAACTACCGGCGACTCCATTACAGAAGGTCATATTCGAGACCTGGGCGTGGAGCTCCGCGGCTCAAGGCGCGGAACAGGGGGCGCAGGTCTCTGGGACAGGGCTCGCCGATACTCGGACCTTAGTGACCAATTTAGCCGTGCCTACTCGTCGCCAGAGGCAGCGATCGAAGACTTGTTTGACGCAGCCAACTGGATTGGGGAACGCTATCAGGAGCCCGATACCGCGCGACTCGACATGAGCCTCTTACGGAATACCGCGCTTGCTATGCTTGCCGAAAGCGTTGAGAGAAACATCCATGCCACGCCGGCGGAGCACCTAAGAAGGGTTGTTAGAAAACTGCGGTATGGAGTTGGAACTAGGGAAGATTTCGCAGCCGAAACTCCACACGACATTAAGGTCGCAACCCTTTGGGGGGCGAAGGGCGTGACCGCTGATCACGTTTACATTCTCGGCGTTTGCAACGAGGCACTGCCAGGACAGAGGCGGGAAGAATATCCAGGCACCGACGCTGAATACGTTGAAGAACAAAAAAGGCTGTTCTACGTCTCAATTACTAGAACCAAGAGAACGCTCGTGCTGTCACGTGCGCGGCAGATGCCCGGAGTTGACGCTGTAAAGCTCAGTTTAGCCCGTCATGGTGCGGGGATGGTGAGATTTTCCATGACGCCATTCCTTCGAGACATCATGCATCTGCTTCCGGGCGCCGTATCTGGCCGCGACTGGGCGGGTTGTCAGGGGCTTGAGTGACTTAGGGCGTTTCCAGTCACGCGGGGGCCGTTCGCGTTATGGATTACGCTGCCCCTGTGACCCCATTCGAACACTCATTCGAATAGATTTCGTAACAAATCTTCCCACAGTTCCCATATAATTCTCTTGACATTAGAGTTATCTTGTCGTAACATACCGCATGAATTCGCCGCTGGAGACCGCAGTCACAAGCTTTTTGGAGGCGCCGCGGGGCTGCTGCAAAACGCAACCCGTCCGCAAAGACGAAACCGCCCTGCTCCCCTCCGCTGATCTTTCACCTCTGGACCGTCAGCTCTCGGCTATTCCTCATAACTCCTTGTGTTTCCTATCACTTGCGAAGTTTCCTCGAAATGGTTCTTCAAGCCCCCTTTGTTTTCTATCACTTACAAGCACGGATTCCCGTAAGTACCTGTGTTATCTACCACATACAAAAAAGCGGGGGGGTGGGGGTATCCCCGCCTCTTTGCCTCCGCGCGCCCCGGAAAGGACCCTGTGATGTTGGTCACACGCTCTGGTGATACCCCTCACTGTGCCGGTTCCGCATTGAATCCATGATGGAACCGCAACAAGGAGGGGTTATGGCCACCGAGGATCGGAACCTTTTAGATGTTCTCAAGTTTGAACTGAATTTCCTGGAAAAGGGAGGATACGGGAGTTCTCCCCGTGAGCCGTGGCGCTGCCCGCTGATCTTTGAAGATTCACCGAGCTGCATGAATTACGACAGCAAAGAGAATCCCGCGCCGTGCGAGGAATGCGTTCTTATGCAACTCGTTCCAACCGCTGGTCGCGAAAGAAAGATTCCCTGCCGCCACATTCCGTTGAGCCCGAACGGCGATACTCTTGAGTCTCTTTACAGTTGGGCTTCGCAGCGCGAAATCGAAGACGTGATGCGCAAATGGCTGCGCGTCACCATCGAAAAATTGGAAGACACGCAGATCCAGAACGCGATGCCCTTCCAAGTGGAACCCGCGCCGGACGAGTCAGCTATGCCTTCCCAAAGCGCTGGCGTATCGAGACCAGTGCACGACTCCGCGGCTGCGCAAAAGGGAACGGCTTTGTTCGAGCTTCATTATCCGAAGTGCGCGAACCCGGCATGTCCGGCGGCGTTTCATTGGCTGGCGGGCGGAAAGTTTTTCCGTTTTCGCATGTCCGGCGTGGATGAGGCGACTCCCGAAGCAAACGAACATTCGCATCACGTGAAGCATTATTGGCTTTGCGACCGGTGCGCGGGAATCTATTCCTTGAGTTACGAAGAGCCACAGGGCGTTGTCGTTCGGCCGCTCTGGGCTGAGTTACCCACAGCGGAAGTTCTCAAAAAGATGTCGGCTGCTTGACCCCTGCAAAGGCCCGCCGGCCAGTTCCCACTCCGAGCGACGGACGGCGGGCCTCTCCTCTTCTTCCCACAAATTTTTTTGGATTTTTCCCGCGGCGATTTTTCCCGCAGCGAATTTTTCCATCAGTGCCCAGCAAGAATTAGAGCCTCAAGACCGCGGTCACAACCGAAGGATCACTACTTGGCTCGACCTCAAATCCGAAGCGCTTTGCCAGCGCGCGCATGGCGGTGTTTTCCGGCATTATATTCGCCACGATCCGCGTGTATCGCTCTTGCCGCGCCATCTCAATCAGGCATCGCACCAGTTCCGTGCCCAGCCCGCCGTGCTGGCTTTTGTCCGTCACCAGTACGGCCAGCTCCCCCTCGGCGGCGTCGCGTTCCCGCGTCAGCCTGCCGACGGCGAGGATTTCGTTTTGTGCCGCAGGCGCGTCTGCCCACTCCGCGACAAGCGCCATTTCGCGGTCATAATCGATAAAGCATTTTCGCAGCAGGCGTTCGTGCGCGACCCGCGAACTCAAGTTCTCCATATGAAAGTAGCGGAGATAAACCGTTTGCTCCGAAAGTGATTCGTGGAATTTCACCATCAGCGGTTCGTCTTCCGGCCGAATCGGACGGATCCGGATTTCCTCGCCATCCTTCGCTTTGCACCGCCATACATATTTCGATGGATATGGCCGAATCGCGGGGCGGGGAAGCGCGGCGTCCGCAACGGATGCCTCGTGCAACACAATTCTGGCGTCAAGCGCTAGCAATTTATCCGGCGCGGCGAGCAGCGGATTGATGTCAATTTCCTTGATGCGCGGGAGCTCGACGGTAAGATAGCTGAACCGGACGAGAAGACTTTTCAACGCGGCGATATCAACGGGCGGACGGCCGCGCACGCCAGCGAGCGCTTTGTAGATTCGCGTTTGTTCCATGAGCCGCTGCGCGAGCGTGGTATTGAGCGGCGGCAATCCGAGCGCGCGATCGCCATACACTTCGACGAGTTGTCCGCCGGAACCAAACAGAATCACCGGCCCGAATTGCGGGTCCACGGTGCTGCCGAGGATCAACTCGTAGCCGTTGCGCTCAATCATCGGTTGCACGGTCGCGCCCTGGAAGCTCGACGCGCCCGCCTTCGCCGTCACGCTCACTCTGATTTCCTCGAACGCGCGGTGGACATCCGCTTCGTTTGTAATATCCAGCTTCACGCCGCCGACATCCGTTTTGTGCGTGACTGTTTCAGAGTGCAGCTTCAACACAACGGGGAAGCCGAGCTCCTTGGCGCGCGCAACTGCTTCATCGGCCGAATGAGCGACGACTGTCGGCACGGTGGGAATTTCATAGAGCGCCAGAATCTGTTTTGATTCCGCCTCGGTTAGCAGAGTGCGGCCTTTCGCGAGGATCGATCGGAGCAAATCCTGCGCTTTCTTCTGGCGTTGCTCCGCCGCGCCGGGGTCATCGGCGACCATCGGGGTTTCGTACAGCGACTGAATGTTCCGGCTGTAGCGCCACATGTAATCGAACGCGCGCGCGGCAGTATCCGGGTAATTAAAAGTTGGAATTCCCGCGTCATTCAGAATGGATTCGCCGGGCCCAACCATTTGCGCGCCCATCCAACTGGCGAGCAGAGGTTTGCCGGAACCCTTCGCGAAGGGACGCAGGCGTGCCGCAACCGCGGCGGGATCGGTCATGCCCTGCGGCGCAAGAATCACAAGGAGCCCGTCGCTCGTGGAATCGTTGATCGCGATTTCAAGCGCCTTCGCGTAGCGCTCCGGATCGGCGTCGCCAAGAATGTCAATGGGATTCCCGTGGCTCCAGTGCGGAGGCAGCAGCGCATCCAGTGCGCGGTGCGACTCATCGGAAAGTGGAGCTAGCTCGCCGCCGTTTCCAATCAGCGCATCCGTCGCAAGCACGGCGGGACCGCCCGCGTTTGTAAGGATGGTCAGCTTCGGCCCTCGAGGACGCGGCTGGCGGCTCAAAACTTCAGCCATATAGAAAACGTCGGAAATCGTTTGCACGCGCAGGACGCCGCATCTGCGCAACGCTGCGTCAAAAACTTCGTCGCTTCCGGTCAACGCGCCGGTGTGAGAGGACGCGGCTTTGGACGCCTGTTCCGTGCGGCCCGCCTTGATAATAATGATCGGCTTTTTCATGGCGACTTCGCGCGCCGCGGAAAGAAATGACCGCGCATCGCCCACCGATTCCATGTAAATCAAAATGCTCTGCGTGTCCGCGTCATATCCGAAATAATCGATAAGATCGCCCCATCCGACGTCGAGCATCGATCCTGTCGAGACAAACGCGCTGAAGCCCACGCGCTCATGGAGGCTCCAATCGAGAATCGCTGTCAGCAGCGCGCCGCTCTGGCTGAGGAACGCGACATTTCCCGGGCGCGCAATCGTTTGCGCAAACGTGGCGTTGAATCCCAGGATCGGGTTCATGATCCCGAGGCAGTTCGGGCCGATGAGACGCATGTTCCCGCGGTGCAAATGTTCCGCGATTTGCTTTTCGAGCGCCGCGCCTTCGACGCCCAGTTCGCGAAATCCGGCGGAGATCACGACCGCACTGCGCACGCCTGCGTCCACGCATTCTCCGATCACGCCCGGCACTGTGGCCGCCGGAGTCACCACGATGGCCAGGTCCACTTGTTCCTTGATTTTTCCTACGGACGGATAGGCGGGGATTCCCAGAATCGCGGAATGCCTTGGGTTCACGGGATAAATGTTTCCGCCAAAAGGCGCGGCGGAAAGGTTGGCGACAACGGTGCGGCCCACGCTACCTTCGCGTTCGGTCGCGCCAATCACGGCCACGCTGCGCGGGTGGAACGCGGCGTCTAACGGTTGCCCCGTGCGCCAGGCGCCGGGGCGCAAAATTGTTTTGTCTTGGGTCGGGCGGCCTGCCGGATTCACGCTAACACTATCAACGGAACTGATTCTCCATGCAAGCGCCTTCGGGAATTTCGAGTGCATGATACTTTTTGACGTTTAAGCACAATAGGTCCTGGCCTGAAAGTCGGGAAGCTTCGCGAGAAAATCACCTCATCAATTTCGGAGCAGGCGATACGGGTGTACAATTTTCCCGCTTTCAAAACAAAAACAGAATTTCGACTCAGAAGAGTCACTTTGGAGGGACACATGCGCAGACCTTTGCTTCTCTCATTTCTTATTCTGGGACTCCTGCTGGCAAAGAACTCCGGCTCACTTTATGCGCGAGAACAGACACGTCCCGCTGATACCGCGCTCTCCGGACGTTGGATCGTGACGACCGACTTTCACGGGACTACGCTCTACTTATCCCTGAAATTGGATCAGCAAGGAGACAAGCTCACCGGAGATTTTGATGGAGACAAGTTGGAAGGAGCGATCACCGGCAATTCCATCCACTTTGTCGCTAAGAATGATCAGGGCGGCACAGAGGAGTGCACGGCAACCGCGCAAAGCGGCGCAATTTCCGGGACCTTTGTTTTCACCGACGCCGACGACCCGGGGCATCCCACGACGCTCCAGTTCACCGCCAAGCTTGTTCCGCAGCGCGGCGCCGGAGCCGCGCAACGGCATGAATTCACGCCGACCATTTTTTACCGCCAATTCTCGGCCGCGAACAAGCCCGTCCTGACCGTTTCGCCCGGTGACACCATCCACACCACCACTGTTGATGCAGGCGGCACAGATGAAAAAGGCGTGACGCGAGTTCTGGGTGGAAATCCGGAGACGGGGCCTTTCTACATCGAGACCGCAATGCCGGGAGACACACTCGCGGTGCATCTCGTGCGATTGCGCCTGAATCGCGATTGGGCCATCAGCGATGACGCCGTAGTTGACCGCGGCCTCGACAGCGATCTTGCTGTGCAGATGAAGGACGGCGGCAAGTCGGTGCGCTGGCATCTCGACGTTGCCCGCGGCGTGGCCACGCAGGAAAAATTATCCGAGCATCTGGCGCAATACACAGTGCCGCTAAGGCCCATGCTGGGATGCATTGGAGTTGCGCCGAACTCTGCGCAGGCGGCTCCGGGCACGGGCGATTCCGGCCGCTGGGGCGGAAATATGGACTTCAACGAAATCATTGAGGGTGCAACGGTATACCTGCCGGTGAGCGTCCCCGGCGCTCTCCTGTATGTGGGTGATGCGCACGCGGCGCAGGGCGATGGTGAGCTAAATGGCAATGCGCTGGAAACTTCCATGGATGTGGAGATCACGGTGGACGTGATTCCCGGGAAACGCATCCGGGGCCCGCGAGTGGAGTCGGCTACCCACATCATGGCGATGGGTCTTGATGGATCGCTCGATGACGCTTTCCGCGCCGCCACCGCCAACATGGCGCAGTGGCTGACACAGGAATACAAATTGACTCCCTCCGAGGTTGCGGAGGTGCTGGGCACGTCGGCGGAGTACAAAGTGAGCGAGGTTGCCGACCGCAATGCAGGCATCGTGGTCAAGATCAACAAGGAGCGGTTGCTAGCACTGAAGCCGGCGGCGAAGTGATCCGTGGGCCTTTCAACCCACTCTTAATACGGCCGCGACGTGATGATCTTGGAGGCAGCTCAAATACCCTCCTCGCCCAAAATCCCCATTTCCTGAAGACGCAGAAACGTTGAGAAATGTGCTTGCCCAATTGCGCCTTATGCTCGCCTCAAAAAGAAATGAATTCGGGCAGGGCGATTCGCATTGTCTTGTGCGACAGGGCGAGGGATTGATTGGGCGCACTCGTCACAATGCAAAACGGTATTCGGATAAAAGAATCATGACCGCAGTGGAGATAGGACTCGTGCGGCTTGAGGGTGTTGATTGTGGCGGGCAGAGAAAATAAGAAGGGCAAGATCAAAAGCTTAGAATTGAGACCTGAGAATTGAAAGCCAAGGATCTAAACGAGAAATCAGCTGCCGCACTCCTTCACAGACTGAAAGGATGCGCCACCCACGAACAAAGGCGCGGCCACCCGCCCGTGGATTGCTAATGCTGTTCTTTCATCCGCCACAGCGTTACGCCGGCAGCAACACACCAGATCGCCTGCGTCAGCATCACCATCCCAAATCCATGTACGCCCAAACTCAGGTGCCCGGAAAATACTGCAATCACGGTCACCGGCCCTAGAATGCACCCGTATATCCCCAAGCCAGTTCCAAATTGTTTGCTCTTCACAATGGAAATTGACCACAACACGATAGCCGCCGACGACATCAATACCAGTACACGAGCGAATGCCTGCACAATTTCAACCGTATAGTTGAACATGATTCGCGCCGCATCGCTTACCGCCGGCGTGCCGGTAGCGATCTGCCGCGCCACGTTGGGAAAAATGAAAGCGCTTACCGCCGCGGCGATCATCGCGGCCACCGTTCCGAATCCGTACATCACCAGAGCCACAATCGAAAGCCGGCGCCGGGACGTCAGTTGCCGCGACAGTCCCCACGCGCCCCAAAATAGCGCCGGCATACACCCAAGCGCCAGCACGTGCACGAAGAAAGTCATTCGCGCCATCGGTTCCAGTTGCCCCGGCGCGAAAAGGTCGTGTCCCGTCGGGTGCAGCGCCATGGTTATAATGGATCCCGCCGATCCAAGAATCAGGGCGAGTCCGCTCATTCGATTGTCTGTCATGCGCCGGACTGTAAAGTTGAAATCCGCGGCCGTCAACGCGAATTCGCTCGACGTGCTGCGAAGCCGAACAAAGAGGCTTCCAATGTCCCGAAAATCAGTTGCCGTATCTCCGCGTAAGACCGACCGGCGCGTCCGTCGCACGCGCGATGCTCTGGGAGATGCGCTTATGGCGCTGATGCACGAAAAACCCTTCGATGAAATCACCGTGCAGCACGTCCTCGACCGCGCCAAAGTTGGCCGCTCAACTTTTTATACGCACTTCGTCGGCAAGGAGGATTTGTTTGTCACGGATGTCGACGATTTTTTTCAGATGATGGCCGGTCAGCTTTCGCGCAAAGGGAAAACGTCAAACCGCGTTGCCGCCGTACGCGAGTTATTTGCGCACGCCGCGGAAATGCGCGAGTTCCTGGCAGCGCTCGTCGCATCGGGCCGCATCCACGACGTCATGCAACTTGCCCAAGGTCATTACGCGAAGGGGATCGAGCAGCGCCTGGCCGTCCTGCCACAAGCGAAAACAATCGGCAGCGCCGCGCGCGCAGCGATCTCACAAGCCCTCGCGGGCGCCATGCTTTCCCTATTGGTGTGGTGGCTTGACCGCGGCGCTTCGGCGTCGCCCGAACAAATGGACGCCGTTTTCCATCATCTGGTTTGGTCCGGTATCAGCATCGCCGCTACGCAGATGCCTTCCGCGCCCGAGAAGCTACGCAGGAATCGCGCGTCCGTTGCGGCGCGCGTCACTTCTTAAGGACTTTCTTGCGAATGTCCGGCCAGAATTCCTTGCATTGATTGGCGATCATATCATTTGCGATTTGAGTTCCGTAGTCGCTGGCCCAACTTGAAAAATTTCGCTCTTGCACGGTATGGCACGTTGATGAAATGCTCGCCGCGGCGGCATTGCCGCCAAATTCCGAAAAATTAAAATCGGTCCGCCCGGAATCCGTGCGGATCACAAAAATTCGCTTCATCGCATACCACGAACCGCTGTGCACGCTCCCCGTACCTTTACGTGGCAGTTGCTAACGCAAGGATGATACCAGCAAGCCACATCGCCCTTTGTTTACATCTACTCGGAAGAAGGAGCCGACAGCGTCATATAATCAGTCCACAGGAATCAGTCCTCAACTGGACCGGCTGCCTCAATCGACGCTCGCTTGCCTACTTTTAAGTTTGCAAATACTTTTTGTTTTGTTCTGAACCATTTTCCGCCGATCTTGACCATATACTTCGCGTCAACATTTTCTAGTCCTGAGTTCTTGGATTCGACGTTTCCCGATACTGGACGCAAATACATGACTGTGAACCAGGAGATGCCATAAGGCTCGTCCGGAGAGTTGCGGAACATTGCTCTTTCAACAAACGCTTTCTCATATTCGTCCGTGAAATATGTTCTTCCGTTGTCAGTGACACCGAGTTCGCCTCGTTTGATCAATTGACCCAGTGCTTTCACTCCGTCAATTCGAGTCAGGACGGCCTTATAATTCTCCGGCGACATCGCAGTGATGTGCTCCGGATGTTTCCATTCAGGATGGAGCTCATCGAAAAAGTACTTCGGCACCACGCGTATTTTGCCCAGTAGGTCCTGAGGGTAATAAAACGCCTGTAGCGCATATCTTTCATCCTCATTTACGGAATAAAGGCCGCGGCTTGGATCCAACGGAGGGAATTGGTCCCTAAGCTCTCGCGATTGCGTATCTGCTTCGCTGGGCCCCCAACAGTTAATTTGCACGTCATGAACTGTCTGGAAAGGCAAGACAAGAAAAACAAGAGCGGCAATATTTCTCATTTTCATGGGACGAGTGGGCCGAAGGCCGTTGTCATTCTTGAACAGTCCATTACAAACGAAGAGTACCACTGTTGCAGCTCACCGGGGCGTTACGACGCGGGGGACTGCGTGCCCATCGATGAGAGCGAAAGCGTTGTCTCTGAGCCACTTGCCCGGTTATGCCGTCGGGCGATGTCCGTCCATTGCCGCGTCCTTCCAGAATTCCGCGGCGGCCATGAGCATTTAGAGATACGCGACTGAACCGCTCGCTTACCCGGCATGCACCGGGTTTCCTTGGCTCACCGCATCGCCGTCTCCTTTTTTCAATTGATAGAAAACGAACGTGGAGAGGAGGGTCATCCCGCCAAGCACAAAGAACGCCCGGTGGATTCCGTGAATGAATTGCGCGGGATTGGAAAAAGTGTGGGAAGGCAGGAAGAAGACGGTAACCAACGAGGCCGCAGCGACGCCGAAACTGATAGCCATCTGCTGCGCGGTGCTTGCGATGGAGCTTGCGCCGCTCTCTTCCTCCTTGCTGAGATCGGCGTAGACCAGCGTGTTCATGCAAGTATATTGCAGCGACGTGAAGAACCCGTAGAAGAACACTTCAATCACCACCAGCCACACCGGCGTGCCCTTTCCGATGGTCGCGAAAAGCAGTATCTGCAGGCCGATGATCAGAGTGTTGGAAATCAGCACGAAGCGATACCCCAGGCGCGCCAAAATCCCCGGCATCGTAAACTTCAGGCTTATGGCCGCAATCGCCTGCGGCATCATGAGCAGCCCGGATTGAATCGGAGTGAATCCCAAACCAACCTGATACAAAAGTGGAAAGAGAAATGGAATGCCGCCAATGCCAAGGCGAGTCAAGAAACTGCCGCCCACTGCTGCGCGAAAAGTGCGGATACGAAACAGGATGAGGTCCAGCATCGGATATGCCGTCCTGCTCGCGTGAAATCCGTAGCCCGTCAGCAGAACGATGGAAACGGGCAGACAGCCCAGAATTTCGCGCGTGCTCAGTGCATGTTCGCCGAACACCTCCAGCACATAGGAAAGTAGCGCGACACCGGACCCGAAAAGAATCAGCCCGGCCACATCGAGGGGGTTGGTGTGTTCACGGTAGTCCGGCACATGCAGATACGCCATCAACAAGCCTGCGAGGCCAATCGGAATATTCAGGAAGAAAATAACCCTCCAATGAAAGTATCCGACAATCAGCCCGCCGGCGATTGGCCCGAGCATCGGACCGATTAAAGCGGGGATGGCGACGAAGCTCATCGCGCGAACCAATTCGGATTTGGCGAACGTCCGCACGAGCGTGAGCCGCCCGACGGGCACCATCATCGATCCGCCACAGCCTTGTAGGATGCGGCATGCGACGAGCACATGAATGCTGCTCGAAATGCCGCAGAGAAAAGATCCCAGCGTGAAGATGCCGATGGCGGAAGCAAACACGCGGCGCGTTCCGAACCGGTCCGCCATCCAGCCGCTGATTGGAATGAAAACCGCAAGACTCAGCGTGTAGCTTGCAAGCACCGACTTCATGCTGAGCGGTGCAACGTGAAGCGCGGCCGCGATCGTCGGCACCGCGGTATTCAGAATCGTGGTGTCCAGCGACTCCATGAAAAATGCCACCGCGATCAGCCACGGCACCAGACGCTTGCTGGATGCGGCCAGCGAGGGTTGCGAGGAGTGGGATTCGATCGGACGGGGAGGGGTCACATTCGTGGGTTGCGGCTCAATCGGTCTCCGCGATCGCGCTCATGGATCGCCATTTCGCGAAGAACCGATTATCGCCCATCCGGGGCACAATTTCACGGAGGCACGTGGGGCGGATCTCATCCGCGATTTCCGCGTGCCGGCCATTTCGGCCGGGGAGCCTCTAGAACAATCCAGCCCCCCGCAATCAGGTTAATTTTTTGTACTCAGTTTCTTGCGGAGAGATCAATGGGGTGAATATGCCGTGGGACAGCACGACGCGTTGATTCCTACACTATCGACGGAACGAAAGCGTCTTGATGCGCTATCGGATGCTCTGCAATTTTTCCGGAGCATATCTTCAATGCGACTCAGCCGCAAACAGTGAGGACGGGGCACGTCGCGTGCGCGACGACCTGATGGGCGGTTGCGCGCTGCACGTGGGTGGCGGCGCCGAGGTGTCCTGCGGCGTCACGCACTCCCATCACAATTAGATCCGCGCCGCGATCCTTCGCCATCGCCAGAATTGTATCGGCGGGATATCCGTATTGCACGGAAGCTTCCGGACGGCACCAGAGTTCGGCGTCGGCTGGAACGATCTCGAGCAAGCGGTGCATCGCGTCCGCGATGGTCTGCTCGGCGCGCTTCTCGTCATCCCTGGGACCTCCATCCCTGCCGTGGCCTCCGCGAATGACGTGGACAAGGATCAGCCGGGCCTGGTTCTCCTGAGCCATGGAAATTGCGTAAGGCGCGGCGGCGAGCGATTCCTTTGTGAAGTCCGTGGCGAAAAGAATACGGTGGAATTTCGCGGCGTTGTGCACAGCGCCCGCAGCCCACGGGCCAATCGTGAGCACCGGCACGTTTGATCGCCGGAAAATCTCTTCGGCCACGGAGCCGAGCAAAAGCCTTTCCACGCCGCTGCGGCCATGAGTGCCAACGACGACCATGTCGATTTCGAGTTGACGGATCGCGCGTTCGATCGCCGGCCAAACCGCCACGTCGCGTTCGACGATTGTTTCGTGGGTAAGGCCCGCCAATTGCGCGTCAGCCCGCTGCATCTCCTCGCGCGCGGCCTCCTCCACAGCTTCCATCGTCGCCGCAGTCGTTTCCGGCGTTGTGTATAGAAGCGGACTTGGAGTCATGACGTGGAAGGCAAAGACCTTGGCGCCATATTCGCGCGCGACGGCCACGGCAAAGGGAAGCGCGGCTTCGGAAGGTTCGGAGAAGTCCGTCAAATACAGGATCTTCTTCAGATTGATTCGCGTGAAAAGGGCGGCGGTGGACTTTGCTGCGGCGGTTTTCATGGCTCACCTCTTGAAGAAAGCATGAGGCAAGCCACATTTGCGTTCCGTGATTGACGTCACGCAGGCAGGTGAGTTTTGTCACACGGAAAGGCAGCTACTTTTACAAGGCTGCTGACCGTCACCTCTAGGGGCAATCAAGTCCGCTCGCCGACATACCAGGGCGCTGTCACGGTGAAGATGCGCTCATTGCCGCGGGCGAGAAGCACCCACTCCAGCAGGCGGGCGCGCTGATTGTGAAGGAAATATTCATACCATGTGTCTTCAACAAGCTCGGGTATGACCACGATGATGCTGCGGCCGGGATCCTTCTTCGATAAGTCGAGTATGAATTGAACGATGGGAATAATGATGAACCGGTAGGGTGAAGGAATGATCTGGAGTTTGGGCGGCTCCTTACCTGCCGCCCGGAACGGTTGCTCAACGTATCGCGCCCAGTCCTCTTCAAGCAGTTCGGAATGCTCGTTGGGCTCGACGTGCAGGACGATTACTTCGGGTGCAATCCGGCAGGCAAATTCAATTCCCTGGCGCGTGATATTGCTCCAGCGGTCGATTGGAATCACGGCAATGGGTGGATGGCTGAGGCTTGCCGTGTCGACGGGAATCCTGCACGTCGTCCGGATCAATACGGAGTGGTAGTGGCGGCGGACAACAATGAAGAAAACAATCGTCAACGGAATGAAAAGCAGTGTGATCCAGGCGCCTTCTCTGAATTTCGCGACCAGGACAACAACGACGGTGGTCCCGGTGACGAGTGCGCCAAGCCCATTGACGAACGCGCTCTTCCGCCAATGCGAACCGCGATTTCGCCACCAGTGCATCACCATTCCGGCTTGCGAAAGTGTGAAGGCCAAAAAGGCGCCAATGGCAAAGAGTGGGATCAATCGATCGGTGACTCCGCCAAAAAGGATGAGAAGGATACTGCTCAGCACCGCCAGCACAACGATGCCGTATGTATAGACGAGCCGCCGTCCGCGGTACCCGAAGACGTGCGGGAGGTAGTTGTTTTGCGCGATGGCGCGGCACAACCGCGGGAAATCCGCGAAGGCGGTATTGGCCGAAAGAGAAAGAACGGCCAGGATCGAAGCGATCGTCACGTAGTAGAAGAATCCTCTGCCGAAGACGGCGGCAATGAGCATCGAGAGAAGGCTCTGGTAGCCGGGCAGGCCAGGATCCGTTGCAGCGATGCCGTAAGCTTTCACAAGAAAGGAAATTCCCGCAAGCATTACCGCCAAGAGGACAATAATCGCGGTGAGCGTGCGCCGGGCATTTTTTACGGCAGGTTCGCGGAAGGCTTTCACGCCATTGCTGACAGCTTCCACGCCGGTCAAAGCCGTGCAACCGCTTGCGAATGCCTTGAGCAGCAGCCAGTAACCGACCGCCTCGAGCATGGGCGGCGGAGGTGGAAGGGGAGCTACGGGTGTTGGATGCCCTCCGCTGAGGAGAACACGGACGACGCCTGCGACCAAAGTAGTCAAGAGTGTGCCGACAAATAAATAAGTGGGGAGTGCGAAGGCCAGCCCCGCGTCGCGCACCCCGCGAAGATTGATGATGGTGATGACAATCAAAATGCCGACGCACAGTGAAACCGTATGCGGCAGTAAGGACGGAACGGCCGAGACCAATGCGCCGACTCCCGCGGATATTCCCACCGCGGCCGTAAGGATGTAATCGGCGAGAAGCGCCGCTGCGGCGAGCAGGCTTGCAGATGCGCCGAGATTAAATCGCGCCACGGTATATGAGCCGCCGCCGGCCGGATAGGCGGCGATGGTCTGGCGATAGGAGAAGTAAACAATGATGAGCAATGTGATGATGGCCGCGCTGATCGGAACGAGATACCGAACTCCGAGAAGGCCAAGGGGAATCAAAAGGCTGAGCGCCGCTTCCGGGCCATATGCAGCCGAGCTAAGAGCGTCAAGCCCAAAGATCGGGATGCCCTGAGCGGCGCCGATCTGCTCGGCGCGCTCGTCGCTGGTCTTAATGGGCTTACCGACAATGACGTCAAGTATGTTCATGCGCGCATGACCGAAGGTTCGTTTGAGCGACGATACAATAACATCGGTCGGATTCGGATTCACACATCGCCGCCACGCCGGCCAGCCCAGTACTCCCCCGGCGGTACCATGTCGCCTTCTAGGCGGTACCATTGCACGTCAGGCCTTGCTGGCGGACAATGGAAGAGGGAACGGGTGAGGGAACCTTTTTCCCCGAGCAGGTGTCTAAGTAATTAGATGGCGTGACATCCCCGCCGCGGCGCGAATTCGACGGGCGGCTGGCGCGAGGACATCGGCCTGAAGTCCCCTTCGATCGAGGGGCGGAAAGGCGGCGAGCGTGGCGGATCTAGCACGCGTGCTCCCCTGGGGCCGGGATGAAGCCGAACTTGTCGCGGGGCTGCAAAGCGGCTCTGACGCGGCATTCGATTGGCTGGTCACTCACTACAACGGGCCCGTCTACAGCCTTCTTTACGGAATGCTGGGAGCGTCGGCCGACGCCGCGGATTGCACACAAGAAGTTTTTCTCAAGGCCTTTCGCGGGATTCGTGGATTCCACCGCGGAAGCTCGCTGAAAACCTGGCTTTACCGCATCGCCATCCGTGAAGCGCTGAATCACAAACGGTGGCACTGGCGGCATTCGCGGCGGCAGGTATCTTTTGAAGGCGAGCGCGAAGAGGACAACGGATTTATCGAGCCGCGCGACCAGGGCGAATCGCCGTTTGACTGGCTGGCAACGCGGGAGCTTCGGGAAGTTGTGCAGAACGCATTGCAAAAGGTGCCGAATGTTTACCGCGCAGCCGTAATCCTGCGCGACCTTGACGGCCTCTCCTACGAGGAAGTCGGCGAGGTGCTTGATGTTTCCGTCGGCACGGTGAAGTCGCGGATGATCCGCGGGCGGCGTTTGCTGCGCGAGATCCTCGAGCCGGTGCTTCACGGTCGCGCGGACCGAAAGGCGCAGCCGTCCATTGAGGCACGGGATTCAAAAGATTCAGGCGGACTATTCGGGCAGACGGACAGGAAATACGCTTCAGAAGTTCATGGTTTATCAGGCTGGACGCCGCAGGGCCGAGGAATCGCCGGTTTTTCTGCGGGAGGTGGGAAATGAAGTGCGCAAGAGTACGTGAATTTTTGCCGGGCTATCTCGATGGAGCTCTGCCCGAAAACCGCGGCCGTTTTTCACGCGCCGCCATTCATGAACATGTCTCTGGCTGCACGGCATGCCGCGAAGAGCTTGCCGCCTATCAGCGTCTGCAGCATTTGCTGGGACGAACGCAGCCCGCCGCGCCTCCGCAAAACCTTGGGCTGGAAATCCGCATGGCGCTCGCGCGCGCTCGGGAAGTATCCGACCCTCGCCAGTGGCTGCGCCGGTTCCGCGACCGCGCCGAACTCTGGCGGGCGAATTTCCTTGGGCCTTTGACCATTCCTGCTGTCGGCGGATTGGTTGCCGCGCTTCTGGTTTTCGCCGTGGTGGCCCCGGTGTATGCGCGCGTCGCTCACCTGGATAGCATGGACGGTGTTTCCGACACGCTTCCGGTCGCGCTGCTCGATCCGGCGCGAGTGGATTCGCTCGCGGGTTTTTCCGTATCTGGTATTGACGATGCAGGCCCCGGCGTTGTGATGGTTGAGGCCACGGTCGGCGTGGCAGGCGACGTTGTGGACTATCGCATCGTTGCCGGCCCCGATGATGCGGGAATGCGCCGCAAGCTCGACCAGGTTTTGCTGTTCTCGCACTTCCATCCGGCAACTAGCTTTGGCCGGCCCATCAACGGCGGGCGCGTGGTGATTAGTTTTGGCGCCGTCACCGTAAACTCCAAAAGCTGACAAGCGGTAGATCTTCTGAGACGGAATAACTCCTCCGGCCGTGCTGTGCCTTCTTCCGATCTGGCGTCATCTACGGCCAAGCCAAGATCCACTTCAGCTCCGGAATTGTCATCCGCACCCGCAAACGCTGGCCCCCAAACGACTCACCCTTCCAAACACACGCTTGTCTCCCGGTGGCCCCGAAGTTAAACTTCCGCGCGGTTGCTGATGCGAGATGGCAATTCCTCGCCGGCAATGCGATTTCAGCCGTGAGTCTGGCAGTCTCACGCAATTAACGAACATCCGTTCTTTTGCAGGAGTGAAACATGAAACGCGCGAATCTTTTCATCGTCCATGGACGCGTCCTTGCCGCTCAATTGTTGGTATTACTGGTTCTTCTCATTCCCGCGGCGCACGCGCAGGGAACGCTCAGCGATTATCAGCGGGCCCAGGGCCTTCGGGAAAAATTGCAGGGCCTGGCGGTCAATGTTCCCGGCCAGACGAATTGGATTGGCGGCAGCAGCCGTTTTTGGTACCGCAAGTCCGTCCGCGGTGGGTACGAATTTGTTCTTGTGGATGCGGAAGCGCTGACCAAGCAGCCCGCTTTCGATCATGAAAAGCTTGCGGCTGCCCTTTCTTCCGCGTCCGGTGGAAAGTACACCGCCATCACACTTCCGTTTGCCGAAGCTCCGGCTGGGCGCGGCGGCGGACGCGGCGGCCCGGGCGGTGGCGCGAGCGCGTTCACTTTTAGCGATCAAGAACACGCCATCAATTTCACTCTCGCTGGATTCTCTTATGAGTGCAATCTCACTTCGTACGAATGCAAAAAAGGCGCCGCGGTTCCGCAAATTGGATTTGGCGGCCGCGGCGGCCGCGGGCCGGTTGACAATTCGCCCGGCAATTCATTTGATGAACCACTCGATAACTCGCCCTCGCCCGAAGACGATCTCCTCGCCGGCCCCGCCATGCTCGATGTCGACCCGGTCGACGGCTTCGAAAGCCTCGCGCCACAATTCTCGCCGCAGCAGGGGCAGGGCGGGCGCGGGGGCTTCGGCCTCAATGCGCAGCCCTTCGAGACCGAGAGATCTTCTCCGGACGGAAACATGGAAGCGCTCATCGAAAATTTCAACCTCTTCCTTCGCCGCAAAGGCCAGACCGAAGCGAGTCCGCTGAGCTTCGATGGTTCTGAAGGGAATTACTACACTTTGCGCTCCGTCGTCTGGTCGCCGGATTCAAAGCATCTCGTCGCCTACCGCACGCGCCCCGGCTATCAGCGCGAAATTCACTATGTCGAATCCTCCCCGAGCGACCAGGTCCAGCCCAAGCATTTCACCGTCGTTTACGCAAAGCCGGGCGATACGCTCGACGTCGCACAGCCCACTCTCTTTGAAGTGGACACGAAAAAAGAAATCCAGATTGACGACGCACTTTTCCCGAACGCCTTCGACATCACTTCCCCCGTTTGGTGGAAGGACGGCCGCGCCTTCACATTTGAATGCAACCAGCGCGGCCACCAGGTCTATCGCGTCATCGAGGTGGACGCCCAAACCGGCAAAGCGCGCGCTCTGATCTCCGAAGAAAGCAAAACTTTCGTTGACTACCGGTCTCTCGCTGAAAATCGCACCGACACTGGCAAGAAATTCCGCGCCAATCTTGGCGATGGCAAGGAAATCATCTGGGCCTCCGAACGCGACGGCCGGGAGCACCTCTATCTCTATGACGGCGCGACCGGCAAAGTGAAAAATCAAATTACGAAAGGGAATTGGGTTGTCCGCTATGTGGATTACGTAGACGAGGATAACCGCCAAGTCTGGTTCCGCGCGAGCGGCATGGTCCCCGGCCAGGATCCCTATTTCACGCATTATTACCGCATCAATTTCGATGGCACCGGTCTTGTCGCGCTCACGGACGCCGATGGCGACCACACCGTCCGCTATTCCGCCGATCGCGATTTTTACGTGGACACCTGGTCGCGCGTGGATCTCGCGCCCGTCTCCCAGTTGCGCCGCACCACGGACCGCAAAGTCGTGATGGAACTCGAGCACGGCGACATCTCCGCTCTCCTCGCCGCCGGATGGAAGCCGCCCGAAGTTTTTGTCGCCAAGGGACGCGACGGCACGACCGACATCTGGGGCGTCATCTTCAAGCCCACCAATTTCGATCCTTCCATAAAATATCCGGTCATCGAAAATATCTACGCCGGACCGCAAGGCTCCTTTGTTCCCAAGGCTTTTTCCGCCACCGCGCAGCCCCTCGCCGAGCTTGGCTTCATCGTTGTGCAAATGGACGGCATGGGCACGAATAATCGCTCGCGCGCATTCCATGACGTCGCCTTCCAAAATCTTGGCGACGCGGGCTTTCCCGACCGCATCCTCTGGCACAAAGCCGCGGCCGCGAAATATCCGTGGTATGACATTACGCGCGTCGGCATCTATGGCACCTCCGCCGGCGGACAGAGTTCTCTCGGCGGCATGCTGTTCCATCCGGAATTTTACATAGTCGCCGTCTCAAATAGTGGCTGCCACGATAACCGCATGGACAAAATCTGGTGGAATGAACAATGGATGGGCTGGCCGATAGGCCCGCAGTACGTGGCCTCGTCAAACGTGGATAACGCCTATCGCTTGCAGGGCAAGCTGCTGCTCGTTTTGGGAGAACTCGACAACAATGTGGATCCTTCTTCCACGCTTCAAGTCGTGAATCAGCTCATCAAGCATGACAAGAAGTTCGACCTGCTCTTTGTTCCGGGCGGCGGACACGGCGCGGGCGGGGCCTACGGCCAGCATCTGCTGCAGGATTTCTTCGTCCACAATTTGCTCGGCGTCGAACCGCCAGATTGGAAGCTGCTGGAGCAACCCGCTCCCGCCGCATCCACCGGGAACTGATCGAGGTCCGCATTTATCGTTCGCGCAAACGCCGGCGCTCAAGGCGCGGATTGCAATGTCTGAATGGCGCAGCCCCTCGGGCCGCTGCTCCCAGTCGTGTCCATCGGCCCTTCGCTCTGGAATCCATTTTCCTCCCGGGTGTATATTCCTCTCTGCCAGATTGCCCGACCCAACCCTCGGGCTGCCCCAAAGAATCTGCCGCTGAATGATTCTCGTCTCTTACATCCACGTCCTCTCCGCTGCATTCTTAATGGGACTCGCCGCGGCCGCGCCGATGGGCCCGGTCAACATGCTGGCCATCCGGCGCGGATTGATCGGCGGCTGGCGCCACACACTCGCCTGCGGAATCGGCAGCGTCACCGGCGACGTAATCCTTTTTTCACTCGTCCTCCTCGGCGGTCACTTCTTTTTTTCCGATCTTTCCAATCCCACTCTTCGCATCGTGCTTGCGGCCCTCGGCGTAATCGTCCTGCTCCCGCTGGGAACCTACTTCATCATCCACGCCGTCAAAGAGCCCCTCCAGGCCTACACCACGGCTCGCAAGCGCTGGGACAAAGAAAACGTCCCCTCGCATCTCATCGGTGAAGTCGCCGACTGTGCCGCCATGACCCTCTTCAATCCCTTAACCATAGTTTATTGGGTGGGCGTCACCGCCAACTGGCTCCCCTTCGCGCATTTCGTCCTCGGCCGCAGCGCGCCATTCCTGGGAATCCTCCTCGCCGCCGCCGGCCTCATGACCTGGTTCACTGCGCTCATTGTCCTCGTTCGCTTCCTCCCCCAGCGCATCGGCCCGCTCTTCTTCCGCCTCGTCAACGCCATTCTCGGTCTCATCCTCCTCCGCTTCGCCACTTTCTGCGCGACCATCCTCTCCCGCCAATTCCTGCACTGAAACGCAAACGGCTATCGCGCGCTTCGCCCATGCCATCACGCGAAAAAAAACGGGCGACCATCAGGCCGCCCGTTCATTTAACTTGTCCTGCTCGATGGAGTTTTAGTTTGGAAGCGTGATCGAATTGCCGCGCTCATCATTCCACTTGCGCGTCGCGTCAAGGTCGAGGTCGGAGAGCATCACTTTGTACACACCGCCATCTTTGGTGGTGTAGGACATCTGCCCGCCATGAACGATGTATCCGTTTGCGAAAAGCAGCCCGCCATCTTTGCGGACAAGCACGAAATCTGGAGTCTCACGCGCGGGCTGGCTGGGTGGCGCGTACTGATCCGGGCCTGGCGCGCCGTTCGGCGGCGTTGCATAGGCGTCCTGATCTCCCGGCTGATCCGGTTGGTTCATGTATTGATCCGGCGGCGGCCCATATTGTGAATCGTCGCCGTAATAGCCGGGGCCATAGGAATAGCCCGAACCGTAGCATCCGTAGGGATTGTAATAGTCGTAGGGATCGAAATAGTTGTAACAGTAGGGCAAACCAAATCCATAGAATGGAAAAAACGAATTGTAGTACCCGCGGAATCTTAAGTCGCGGAAACCCCGGTCCCGGAAATTGTTTGAGCCTCTGAAGGCGCCACGATTAATCGCGGAGTTCGCCCCCGCGGTTCTCGGCGCGGCATAAGTGTACGTCGGCCGCGTTCCCGGCTGCGTTGTACGCACTAAATTTCTGCTCGGAGAGTTCGGCGCACTGTAGAATCCGGGCCTTGCGCCGTTTCCGGGGTTTGCGGTCGTTGGATATCGTTGCGCGCCGTACGCAGCGCGGGGCGCCGCCGGGCCCGCGTAATACGATCGCGATGTCGTGGGACGCGAAGTCGTCGGCCGGGGCGCTGCGTAATGTACTTGCCCGCCGGAAGATCCGTAGCTCCGCGAGGAGCCTCCCACGGAGCTATGTCCGCCGGATGAGGCATGTCCGCCGCCTCCACCTCCGCCATGACCCCCTCCACCGTGTTGCGCCAGAGTTGCCCCGGGCGAAAGCATCGCCGCACAAACCAAGACTGCCGCTGCTGGGAGGTACCTCATGATATCCACCGCCCTTCTACCTAACCTATTAGACGCCAATAGGGCCCGAAGAGTTTCCTTTAAGGTTTCTGCGAATTCATCCACGCATAGCAAGCTGTAGCAATCGTCATGCCAAAAAATAGCATGCTGCCGTGGAAGAACGGCAGATATCCGATCGATTTCCCCGGCATGATTTCCTGCGGCATCCATATCCCGAAGGCGTTCGCTGCCCTCCAGATCACCGCGATAACCAGGCAAACAGTTCCCAGCCAGTAGCTGCCACGGACGAAAAGCTTTTCCATACCAACCTCCTGACATCGAATTTCCGATTACCGTTTCATTCTGGACTGACGCTGATTTCTGGATTCGGCCCACCCGGAAGAATCTACGGCCCTCAATGTACTCTCCGCCCTGCTGCGCGTCAACGTAAAGCGCCTCTGCGCGGCGCCCGCCGGCCGGCGCACCGCGATTCTCGATTCCTCGCAGCGCCCGCCCCTTCCCCCGTCGCTTTGCCTTGCCCTCTACTCCCAATCTTGGTAAGATTGTCTTACCATGCAGACTCGACTTTCCACCAAAGGCCAGGTTGTCCTCCCGAAACCCATCCGCCGCAGGCTCGGCCTGCAACCCGGCGACCCTCTCGACGCCAGCCTCGAAGGCGGGCGCATCGTCCTCACGCCGCGCCGCGGGCGCCGCCCAAGCGCGCGAATCGTCAAGGACCCCGTCACCGGCCTGCCCGTCTTGAAAGCCGGCGCCAAAGCCCTCAAGCTCACCAGCCGGCAGGTCCGCGAAATCCTAGCCGATTTTCCATGAGGTTTCTTCTCGACGTGAATTCGCTGCTGGCGCTGGGCGTTTTCGACCACGAATTTCACCCACGCGTCGCCGCCTGGCTCGCGCGCCATTCCTCCGACGGAAAGCCGGAGCTCGCCACGTGTTCCATCACCGAATTGGGATTCGTTCGCGTCCTGGGCCAGGCGCAGCAATATTCGCTTTCGATCCCGCAAGCCCGCGAACTTTTGCTTCAGCTCAAAAATAGCAAAGCAGTTGAATGGACGTTCATCCACGACGATCACGATATTTCGCGCCTTCCCAGGTGGGTCAAAACGCCCAGGCAAACCACCGACGGCCACCTCGTCGAGTTGGCAAAGTCCCACAAGTCGGCCTTCGCAACCCTGGATCGCGGCATCCCCGGCGCGTTCGTTATTCCGTAATTCGTCGGCGTCTTATTCATTGTTCTCATCGTCGGATTCATCTCCTCCTTCCTCGTCGACTCCGTCTTCGTCGAGCTGTTTCCTGTTGGGGATGAGTTGCGCGGGGAGGTCGTAGCCCGCATCTCGAAGGATGGTGAGACTCTCCCGGATCAGGGCCTTGATGGGAGGTCTGGAATCTTCTTCCCGGCAGAAAGGGGGCACCTGGGGGAGTTCATCTCCAAGGCGGAGTACAGCGTCAGTGGCGATGGCCTCCATGCCGCCATTGCCGAATTCATCGCGAAGGGGAGGCAGCGATTGCAACAGCAACTGGCCGATGTAGGCCAGGGCGACAGCGCTGCGAACCGGGATGCGATTCTCCGAGGTGAGGGTGAAAAGTTTGCCGAGGGCGCGGTTGACGGCATAGGCGGAACGGAAATCATCGAGCGGGCCGAGGATTTCTTCGGTGATGAGCTTCGAGTCGTGGAGCTGAAGCTCCTGAAGCGCGTGCTGCGCGCAGAGGCTTGTGTGATTGGGAGCGAACGGCATCTGGCAGCGACGGCCGTTGGCGGTGCGGTGAGTGCAGCGGGTTTGTTTATTTAACGCTGGTTTGTGGGACATGGCTTATTTCCTTTTGGAGGGCAGGGGGCCCCCCACCCCCCCCCCTTTTTTGTAAGTGATAGGGAACATTGGGGGATTTTTGGGGCAATTTGAAGAAAGTCTGTAAGTGATAGGGAACACAGGGGGTTACGAGAAAGCATGTGACCCAGATCCTTCGCTTCGCTCAGGACGCAGATACCGCGGTTGGGGGTGGCGGTAGTCATGCTGAGCGCCGCGGGGCTCCAGCACACATTCGTTAAGTGGCGCAGGGCTCCGGGGCTTATGTTGAGTGCGTCGGGGCTGCAGCGAACCGCACCCCGGCCGCAAAGACAAATGCTCGGACCCTGTCGCCAAAGACGACCTCTTTTGAAGTGGCGCAGGGCTCCGGGGCTTATGTTGAGTGCGTCGGGGCTGCAGCGAACCGCACCCCGGCCGCAAAGACAAATGCTCGGGCCCTGTCGCCAAAGACGACCTCTTTTGAAGTGGCGCAGGGCTCCAGCGAATCGGGCCCTGTCGCCAAAGACGACCTCTTTTGAAGTGGCGCAGGGCTCCAGCGAATCGGACCCTGTCGCCAAAGACGACCTCTTTTGAAGTGGCGCAGGGCTCCAGCGAATCGGACCCTGTCGCCAAAGACAACTGCACCCCGTCAGCAAAGACGAAACCGCGGGACGAACATGTTGCACCCGGCATTGCACACCGATCGGCAGCAGAGTTAATCTGCCGAATACAATCAAGCGCCAGGGAGCGACTATGACACTTAACATAAAACTGAAAGGTATGTCCAAGATCATTCAAGTGAGCGGCAAATCGTATAAAGAGGGGACCAAAGGCGGCCTTCGCGTGGAGAACGACGAAGGAAAGGCTATCGCTGTATTCCATAAAAGTGAGATTGCAGGGTGGTGGATTGAGCCAGAGTCTAAGTTGAGCCAAGACGATTTAAAGTCGGCCGAGGAGTCGGTAGGAAAAGTACAGAGTATCAATGCCAAGTAACGACCGGGCAGCCCGCTCGCTTGTCCGCTGCCGACAAAGGGTGAGGACACGAGGCAAGCGGGGCCCAGCCGACAGGAGTGTCGGCTCTACCAAAGTCGAGCCGCCGGGGGGCTCCAGAAAGTGAAAGCAGAAGCAGATCCCCCGGTAAAAGGCATCGGAATGCAAACGGCGCACTTCTGTCCTGTCTGGACGACCAATTAATAAGCACGGATGACGGCAAGAAAGACAGAAGCAGATCCCTCTCTGCGCTCGGGATGACGGCAGGAGGAAGCCAAAGACGAGAGCAGAAACGAAAGCAAAAACGAAAGCGGGGCGCTAGCGAGGGGCCATTTTCTGCGCGAGTTGCATCAGGAAACGAAGATCGGAGCTGTGGAGCCGGCTCAAGTTGCGGCGCAGCCGCGCAAGCTGGCGGGCGGACTTGCCGGTGTCACCCCAAAGCAGTTCAGTTGACCGCTTGAGTCTGAGTGGTACGGGCGGATTTGGGGTTCCCCCTTCTTCGTAAAATAATTCATATATCGGAACGTGAAGAGCGCGGGCAAATTTTTCAAGAGTTGAAAGAGAAGGCACGGTGTGCCCGTTTTCTACTCGTGAGATGTAGAAACGAATCAGGCCCGTTCTTCTCTCGATTTCCGCCTGGGAGAGTTTCCTCTCCTCACGCAAGGTGCGAAGGCGATCTCCCATCATCATGGCGAATACTATCGCAGAAGAGTGAGGCGGGCTCAACAGTGATGGGGGGTGCACGCGCATTAGGAGTGCTTCGGCGTGGAGGGTGGAGGGAGAACTCCCGCGTCGGACTTCTTGGAAGCGCTGCGGGGCTCCAGGACTTACATTGAATGCGTCGGGGTTGCAGCCGTGCCTACCGGCAGGCAACACCCAGCCGACAAGAGTGTCGGCTCTACCAGAGGCAGAGCATCGCAAATTTGAAATTTGAGATTTCAGAGAGAGGCAAAACAGCGAATCAACGACCGCACCCTTAGACACGAAGGATGCGGCACCCAGGTCCCCTTCGGAATGGGAGGATTGGTTACCTGCTGGCGACGTAGCAGACGGGTTCGCCCTGCCTGGTCTGGACGCAAGTGAATCCGACGACCTGAGCGCCGGCGTCAATGGAAACGAAGCCGTTTCCTTCATTGACCCGATGGATGCTCACGATGGATTTGCCTTGGGCGCTCACCGAAGGCGAATGGAATAGCGTTGCTCCCAGCCAAAAGCTGATCGCGGCGACAAGAACGGTCTTCCAGGAAGATTTCAGGATATTCATGTGGATGGCTCCTTTGTAGGAAATGCGGTCGGACACAATTATAGACGCAAGCCAAGGGCGAAATTGTGCTGCTGATCCTACGCCGTTGAAGGCTAGTTGAGGTCATGAGTGGAGAACTGATAGGAGGGAATAACAAGCCGTAGTCCGGCTTATTCGGAGGCTGAGGCAAATGCGCTGCGGACGGGTCGGCGCAGGAGATAGACAAGCAGGCCGCCGGCAATCACGACCCCTAAGGCGCCTTTCGCGAAATGGCCCGTGATTGCATTGACCAAGTCACCCGCGACCTGGGCGGCGATGATTACGACCGCGAGCGTCCACCCCCACCGGCGGCGCTTGAACCAGCCCACTGCAGCCATTGCAAGCCCGGCAGAGAGGGCGAGGAATAGAAGTCCGATGCCCCGGCCGAGCACAGTGAGCTGCTTGTAGGCATCAGGGTTGAGCGCCCATGCATGGTCAAGTGGAGTTCCTCGCCACGTGAGAGTGAAGAAGGCGAAGAAAGCAGCCGCGGAACCGAGAATGAGGAAAACACCCATGGCGGAAAGTCCGCGTGGGCGAGAGGGCGAAGGGATAAAGGCCATGCGATGAATATAGAACGGAGTCGAAAAAACTGCCAAAAACTGTCACAGCGGTACGACAGGAGTGACTGTGCTACTGCGACACAGGTTGCGCGGCCAATCGGCGGGGTTGTGAGGCTCCGTGCTAACATTTTATAGATTGTCTTTGAGAAGGCCGCGCCAAGGGTCATTGGCGCATGCAAAGGAGCCCGCTCGCCCGGTCGGCGCCGCATGGACATCTCCGCGGAACTGCGTTACCCGACGAAGTGGTACTCCAAGCTGGTGGTGGCCTTCATCGCCATTGTTTTCTTCACTTTTCTTTCCACCACGGCAATTTCGGTTTTCCTGCTTTACCGCATCCTTGCGCCCACGCGTTCGCAGATGGAACTCAACGCCACCGATTTTCCCGGGCGCCCCGAGGAATTCAAATTCACCATTCCGAGCGGCGATCAGCGCGCCGGCTGGTTTTTCCCGGGACTCCGCGGCGCGCCGACGATCATCCTGTGCCACGGTTACGGATCGAGCCGCGGCGAGCTGCTCACACTGGCCACTTCGCTGCAGGACCGCCAGTACAACGTCTTCATGTTCGATTTTATCGGGCACGGCGACAACAAAGGTTATTCGACGATGGGATACGAGGAGACGGGCGAATTGAAAGCGGCAATCGACGCGCTCAGGAAACGCGATGACATCAACCCCGCGGAGTTTGGCGTGTGGGGAACAAACATCGGCGCATACGCGGCGCTCGCCGTCGCCGAGCAGGATCACGTGGTCCGGGCCGTGGCCGTCGAGTCCGTGTATGACCAGCCGTCGGATTTGATGAAAACTCAGGTTGACCGCTCCGGCCTCGCGGGGATTCCGTTTCTGAAAGACATGACCGTGCGCGCCTTTGAATGGAAGTTGAGAGCGGACAAGAACGTGCCGCCGCTTTCCGCGCAGCTTTCGCGCACGGCGGGCGAGTTCAAATTATTTCTGGAATCGCCCGAAGAGCCCAAGCTCGCGCAGGCAACGCGCGATCTGTTTCTTCGCGCGCCGGATCCCAAGCAGGATGCCGTGCTTTCACAGGGAAATTACGCGGGCATGAACGACGATGCAAAAAAACTTTACGAAAACCGCATCCTCAGCTTTTTTCTGGTGGTTCTTCCGGCCACATCTTCGCGCTGAGTTTCAACGCGCCGATCATGGAGTGCTCGAGGGCGCGCGCGCCGCATTTTTTACCGAAGGCGAAACCCGCACCAGCCACGCCGCCGGCGAGATTTTTTGCAGCGCCTCGCAACCCATTCCCCTCCGCTGAATATCCTTGCACCCGCCGTCATTCGTGAACACCAGAATCGGCAAGCTTTCCGCGGGAGTCCATTCCGGAATCGCGTGACCCAAATAATATTCGAGGCCGAACTGCCACGGCCGGTCCAGTTTGTACACATCGACAGCTCCGCCGCTGATAAACGGCGCGGCGGCGCTCGCTGTCGCGCGCGAGGAGTAGTTCGCGTCCAGCGCGGGAAGGACCGTCCAGTTCGCGACGCCGAGCAGGAACGAGACGAGGACGGCGTTTGCCAGCAGCGCCGCCGCGATGCGTCCGCGCGAGCCGAGCACTGCGATCACCGCGCCAATCGCGCCCGCGGCGATCAGGCTGTATTGCAGCGCGGTAATCCCGGCGAATGGTGCGCCCATCGGTTTCCGCAGCCAGATCTCCGCGCCCGCGACGAGCGCGATCCAGGTTGCGCCGAGTCCCATGGCGACGCCGCGCGCGGTCTCGTCGCCGCGCTGGATGAGGCGCGCGGCAGCGTGCGCGAGCAGCAGCACCAGCGGCGGAACGGCGGGCAGAACGTAATCCGGCAGCTTGGACTTGGAGAGCGAGAAGAACAGCACGGTGAAGACCGACCAGCAGCCGAAGTAGAGGCCGGGCCGCGCGGCCCAGTCGCGCGCGCGCCATGCGGCTGCTGCGTCACTGCCGAGCGCGAAGAGCAGCGCGCTCCACGGAAGGACCGTGAGGATCATGATGGGGATGAAGAACCACCACGGCTGAATGTGATGGAAGATGGGAGTGAGGAAACGCTCGATGTTGTGCTGGAACAGGAAGATGTTGAGGAAGTCGGGATTGCGCGCGGCACAGAGGAGATACCACGGCAGCGCGACGACCAGGAATGCGGCAATGCTCAGCGGATGCATGAGACGGAACGCGCGGCGCCACTGGCGCGTGAGCAGCGCCCACAGCGCGACGCCTCCCCCGGCGAGAATGACGGCGGCGGGACCCTTTGCGAGAGTGGCCGCGCCGAGGAAGACTCCGAAGCCGATGCGATGCAAGAGATCAGGCTTTTGCGCTACCGCGAGTTCGGCGCCGAGCGCCATCGCGGCGGCGAGCATTGCGGTGAAAAGCATGTCCGGTGTGGCAGCGCGCGCGAGGCCGATGATCGCGACCGATGTCGGCATAAGCAGAAGGACGATCGCGGCGGTGGCAGGGCCGTAACATCGCCACGCAGCCCAGGCCATCACGAGCGCTGCGAATAACGCGGCAAGCGCGGCGGGGAGGCGCGCGGCGGTGTCGCTCACTCCCGCGATGCGGAATGCGGAAGCCGCGGCCCAGTAATAGAGGATGGGCTTCTCAAACCACGGCTGGCCGTTGAGGCGCGGGGTAACCCAGTCGTGGCTTTGCGCCATCGAGCGGGCGATGGAGACGTAGCGCGGCTCGTCGGGGCCAAGAAGGCCGAGCTTGCCGAGTCCGCTGAAGTAGCCGAAGTAGCTGACGAGAACGATGACGGCGGCCAGGAGGATGGAGATTCGGAGAGTGGGAGAAGCGGGGGGCTGTGGGCTGGATGGAGCGTTTGGTTTCAAGCGAGAGAGTCTAGCATTGGAGGCAGGCGGCGTCAGCAGCGGGGGTCGATTATCTTATGTGCGAAGACCCTTTGCTAGGACGGAACGAAGGAAGGCATCGGCGACGGGAGAGATGCGGGCCTCGAAGTTTTTGTATGCGCGAACGAGATCGCGGATACCATTTCGGCCGCGCCAGATTGGGGCAGGCAGGCGCGGATCGTAGCGAATGAGGTGCGCAAACAATCCGCCCGCACGGAGTCGCACAGCAAAAGCGTTGGCCGGGGAATTTGGAGGGAAGCGCCAATTACGAAGTTTGCGCGCGAGATTGTGAGCTGCGCGGTCGAGTCTATTGAGATCGTACATTGTGGCGAGATTGGGGGGAGTGGGGGAAGGGATGACCGCGCCTCGGACGCATACGCCGCGCGCGAGTTGAAGAAAGCTGCGTGCGCGATCGAGCGCCGAACGTTCCGGCCACGCGGGGCGGACAAATGTATTTGGCGAGAGCGGGCGGAACCCGTCGAGTAAGAGGAGCATGCGCAGGTGGTCGCGATCCGACCGGCGACGGGGCATTTGCAAAGTGAGCATCAGCCAAGTGCGATCCCAGGGCTCGGCGGAAGCGTCTTCCAATCGTGAAAGGATCCCTTCGATTACGTTGGTCTGGCGGTGCGACGGTGTATATTTCGCGAGACGCACCGGGCCAGAGCGGAGAAGAACTCCTCCGGCAACCATTCGAGTGAGATGGCTTTTCACGTTTGTCGCGGAGATTTTAAGGGGTTTCGCGAGGGCGACGGTCTGCGCGGCAGTGAGCGGGCGGGCGGCGACGACAAAAATTCCGAAGAGCAGCGTGCGCGTGGCCTCTTCCTTCATGGTTGCAATGATGAGCAATTATGCTACTATTCTGCAACCATATTCACGAGGAGGTGTTCCATCTCAAAAATCATGTTGGGAGTGCTGTGCGGGCTGATCTTCGGTGGAGTGGATACCGCGATGATGATTCCGATGACATTTCCGGACAAGCGGGCGGCGATGCTCGGGGCGTTTATCGCACGGTTCGCGCTGGGGTTTGTGATTTGCAACATCAAGTTGCCGTGGCCGGGTTGGGCGGCCGGGCTATTTCTCGGCTTGCTGATGAGCTTGCCGGACGCGATTATTACGAAGGCGATGGCGCCGATTCTTGCGAGCGGGGCGGTGGGCGGAGTGATTATTGGGTGGATTGCAGGAAGGTATGGGAGGTAGAGGGTGACGCGGTCGAGCGACCGGCGAAAAGCGCACAGCCCCGCCGCGGCCACTGGCCGTGCCACTCAAACGCGCACGATGGCGGCGGTGCAGAATTCTAAATTGAATTAGCCGGCTCTTTTTGCCGGGCGCATGGATGGAGTTAAAGGGGCGGCGCGGTTTAGAGTGGCGGCCTGGCGGATTAATTTTGTGAGGGCGGCGGTGTTGAAGTGGGCGCCGTCCGTCAATTTCACGTGGCGGAGATTTTTGCCGGTGCCTTCAAGCAGATTTGCGGAGTCGCTGAGCGAGGTGCCGCGTGAAAAGCCCAGAGTGATGTGATTCTTGCCGACCATCATGAAGCAGATCGGCCCGTGAAAGTCGAATGCGGGGATGCCCCAGGGGTTGATGGCTTCTGTGGATTCGGGGACGGTTTCTTTCACGAGGCGGCGGATTTCGTCGGCGACGGGCTTGAGGTTGGGATTGCCGCGGTGGATGCAGGCGTCAATGAGTTTCGCGGCGGCGGTGCCGGTGGCTTTGTTGCCAGCGCTCATTGATTTAGCGGCGGCCAGGGGCGCAGCGGCCTTCGGGGCGGGTTTGGTATCCGCAATTTTCTTCTCGACCGGCACTTTCAATTTCCTTGCCACGGTATCTCCCTGAACACATGCACCAGACCGCTGCATTTATCACAAAATTCCCATTCAATCACGAAGTATTGTCCCACAGACTGAGACAAAACCGTTGGCATTCATTCGCAACCGGTTCGGCGCATTTGCGCGGTTCGCGACCAGGCGGCTGTAACCAATAGGCAACTAAAGGGTTGCCTATTCCGCGGGTCCGCGCTAAGATGCAACCCGGAGGTCGCACAACGATGGATGATCAAATCGAGAAGCGAGTTGAGAAGCGAATTGAACTGAAGGCGCCGGTTTCGCGAGTGTGGCGCGCGCTGACGGATCACCGCGAATTCGGGGAGTGGTTTCGCGTGAAGCTGGACGACCCGTTTGTGGCGGGGCAGATCTCGCGCGGGCACATTACTCATCCCGGGTACGAGCACGTCAAATGGGAGGCCGTGGTGCAGAAGATGGAGCCGGAGCGGCTTTTTTCATTCACATGGCATCCTTATTCCGTCGATCCGAAAAAAGATTACTCGAAGGAGACGCCCACGCTCGTGGAATTCAGATTGGAAAAAACAAGCACCGGCACATTGCTAGTGGTGACAGAGTCCGGGTTCGAGAAGATCCCAAGCGACCGGCGCGCGGAAGCATTCCGAATGAATGAGGGTGGTTGGGCACAGCAAATGAAGAATATCGAGAGTCATGTCGCGCAGAAGGCGTAGGAGGGCGGCAGCCGGTCAGCGGACGCACGCATCTGTGTTTGCCGCGCTGGGTGACGAGACTCGCCTATCGCTGGTTGCGAAGCTCCGCGACGGGCGGGCACATTCGATCATGGAATTGAAGGCGGGCTCCCGGCTTACGCGGCAGGCGATCACCAAACACCTGCGCGTGATGGAGCGGGCGGAAATCGTGCGCAGCATGCGCGCAGGGCGCGTGACTCGATTTGAGATTGAGCCGGAGCCGATCGAGGAACTGAAGAAGTATCTCGATCTGGTTTCGGCGCACTGGGATAAGGCACTTTCCAGACTGAAATTGTTCGTCGAGGATTGACCTTCGCCTTGGTGTGATCGCAGACATCCTGGAACTACACGATATCGCCGCTCCTGCGGAGATTGCGCAGTGTAAGGAAAACACTCAAAGCAGCGATAGCAAGAAAGGCCGCAAGGCAAATGACCCACTGGGGATAGAGGCCTCGCGCAGGGGCAAGAGACACTATCAGGAAATAGACGGGATTGAGATACAAAGGCGCTTTGACGGCGAACGACGCTTCCTTAAAGGAGTTTGGTTTTGAGATGGACTCGGCGACCACAAAAATGACGAAGGTAACGAGGGTGAGGGCGATCACTGTGACGTAGCTCACCGCTGTCGCATGTACGCTCCGTCGAAACGCCGATGACCAATAGAGGCTTACAGCACTGATGACGCCCAGGATCACCATCGTCGTGAGGGTGACAATCGCAACATCCCACAATCCAATCCCGCCAAATGCCATTGCCACACTAAGGATGGGGAGTCCAGCCACAAGTAGCAAGAGAACATACATTAACGAGGACACAAATTTGCCCCACCAGATTTGCGCCGGGGTGAGGAGCGAAGTAAGGAGTCCGCCCAATGTACGCTGCTCCTTCTCAATCGTGAGAGTTCCCGCGCTGAAGACCGGAGCAAGAAGGAGCAAAAGCGACAGCTGCGTAAACGAGGCGGCGAGGAACACGGCAACACCAATCGAAGAGCCCTGGGGGCGGGAGCCCGGTGAAGAGGTAGAGAAATAATAGGTCAGCGCGATGACAGCAGCGAGCACGGAAAGATAGAGAGAGGGCAGAATCCAGCCCTTGCGCTCACGCATGCGCTGCCGAAGCTCCTTACGAATCATCGGATTCCAAGCCGGGCCGTTGGAGTGATACACGCCAGAACTCATGAATTTGCGCCCCCCGATTTATTCCCGAACGCCTCACGATAGCGCTCTTCCAGGCTTCCTGTGGGATGGCCGAACTTCACGATTTGAATTGAAGACGCAACCAAAACGCTTAGCACTTTGGAGACCTGGGCTGCTTCACCCTTGATTTCCAGGAGCAACTTAGAATGTTGCGCTTGCAGCACGCGGACCCCCGGAATCTCCGCAGCGACGCGGGCGGCAACATCTGATTCGCCGACGATCTTGACTTCGTAAAGTTGCGGGCTCGGCCCCAATTTCTGCAACACGAAGACGCTCTGACCATTGGCGTCGGCGGCGTTCCTGCCATCTCTTATGAGTGCAACACTGGAGCATATATCCTCGAGATCGCTGAGGATGTGGGAAGAGACGAGAATCGTGACCCCCTTTGAATTGAGCTGCTTTAACTCATTCCTCAGGTCGATCCTGGCGAGCGGATCGAGTCCCGTGGCTGGCTCGTCGAGCAAAAGGACTCGAGGCTCGTGCAAGAGTGTCTTCGCCATCAGGAGCCTCTGACGCATCCCGAAGGAAAGCTCCTCGACGAAAGCATTGCTGCGAGAAGCAAGGCCGCTGAGGTTAAGCGCCGATTCAACAGCCGAGAGGCGCTTTTGGCTCGGCACGCGGAAGGCGTCGGCGAAAAACTCGAGGAACTCGCGCACTCGCATATCTTGATAAAGGCCGGGCTGATCCGGCATATACCCGACGATTCTTTTGACGGATTGGGGATCGCGCGTCACATCGATGCCCGCGACGCGGACCACTCCATCCGTGGGCCGGACCAGAGTTGAAATGATTTTGATTAGAGTTGTCTTACCGGCCCCATTGGGGCCGACAAGTCCAAAAAGATCGCCCTCGGCAACGCGAAGAGAAAAACCATCCAGCGCGTTCGCGCGCTTGTACTTTTTGCGGATTTGCTCGACTTCAATCATGGTTCATCAAGACCAACTACGGCGAAAGCAAAATTGTGACGCACGACGGTACGCCCTTCGACAGCGACTTGAAGGACAGGAGCGTCTGCGATACCAATGAATGTCAGGTTCGCGGGCCAGCGGTTGAGGTAGGAGGCAGGCAACTCATCGAGCGAAAACAGTCCGGTGTTGGAATTCTTCATAAGTTGAAATTGCTCTGCGGGGGACAGATGTTCCAGCCGACGAGCCGGGCCATTCACATGCGCGGACTGAATTGAGGAGAGATCCACTTCTTCACCTTGGCCTAGAGAAGCGATGCGGTACCTCTTGTTTTGCTTTCGGTCAAGGACTACGGCTTCGCGAAATGTAAGCCCGGTGTCATTTTTCAAGTGGCCGGGAGAGGTCCAATGCACAGTGCCGGGAAATTGGCGCACGCCTCGCAGCGAGAAATCCTGGAAGGACCACCTTAGAAGCGAAGGGTGAAAGACCAGATGCTGTCCCAACTCAATTCGCCAGCCCTCGCGGTTGGGCACATTCCCCGTGAAATCGGCGCCGATTTCTGCGATCGCGCTCGAGTCACCAAATAGCCGCGCGTCTCCATCGGGTAATTGAAGCAACGCGTCACCGGGGGCACTGACTGCGAGTTCGGCGCGTTCGGGAGCGGAGATGCGCAGGCCATAATCCGCGGCAGCGACCGGACTGCGCGAGTCCATCCAGTAGACCGCAACATCATCCAGCATGAAATTTGCGGGCCGGTGGGAAGAGCTGTAGGCAAAAAGGGCGGCGGCAAAAGCAAACGAAGCAAGTCCTGTGGTGACCCATCCCCACTCCAATTTGCCAAGACGGCGAAGCACGGTGAAGTTAACAAGGCCTGCGATGAGAATGTAAGCGCCGAACCAGAGAAGCATCCAGCGCAGACGCGGGAACGTAAAATTGACTCCCAGACGCTCAAGGAGTCCGGATCCCACTCGTGAGGAATTGAATTGCCCCGCGTAGTTACTTTCCGATCGCTTCAAACTGTGCTGCTTTACATAGTTCGCGAGAGATTGACCGCGCAGACTTTGAAGACGGATTAATTCGCCTCTGCCGACCGGAATACGGGTTCCTAAGGAAGAACCGCTGCGGTAAGGAGCAAGGAAATTTGGATCCGCAGCCTCTTCTTCGAGCAGGACGAGCGTACCTCCGCCCCGAAGGTAACCCTCGAAGGCCGTCCGCTGTAAAGGGGCAAGTCCCGCGAGCGGCGCGGAAATTATGATAGCGTCGGCAGCGCCATAAGCCCAATCTTCCTCCGCGGCTTCCCCCAAAATTGCATAGGCTGGCGGTGAGACTCGGTCTACATCTCCGTCTTCTGTTCTCTGCTGCTGGCTGCCACGGATAGGAAGCTGTGCGTGGGCTTGCTGGCATGTTGCGTCGCTCACACAATAGATGGCGACAAGTGCCGAGTAAATGCCGGTTGCCATCCTGGGGTTCAACTTCCACACACTCTCACCGATGGAGTTTCCGAAAGCATCCTTTGCAGAAAGGCGAATCGTAAACTGGCCATAGCCCGTCAGCAATATTGGAATGCCCGTGTCGAACGGCTCATTTGGGAGAGGATTAACTTGAGCGGAATAGTGGCCCGTATCAGTGACCACCGAGTCATCCGGGCCCGTTCGAGTCTCGATATCGAATTCCAAGCTGACGATTTGCGATGAGCTGAGGGCAGGGATGTGGACGCGAACGGGCGTGGAAAGACCAGTGGTGTAGTAACCCGTCAGGCCGACACTCGCAATGTGGACGCCATCTTGCGCATGAGCCGAACTCGGAAACAAAAAAGCGAGGGAGGAAATAGCGAGAATTAGCAGGCGCTTCATACTGACGGTGACGATGCGTACAGCATAGTAGACCGAATCCCTTTTCGCGCCAAGAAATAAACTGAAGCGAGGCGTCGCATTCAGATCCGCGCCGGTGGCAATAATCCACACGGCTGCGGTTTTGTTGGCGAAAGGAGTGCTGGTTCTGCATAATGCCGCGGGATGAAAGCCGCGAGAGACACTGGAAGAACATTTCGTTGTTTTTGAAGTTGGTCTCTATTTTCGATCCAATAATTTCGCAAGCAACGGCGTGGCTGGTGTTGCCTCAAGCGCCGACCAAGATCCTTCTTGAACTATACGGCCACACTCGATAACCGCCGCAGAGGGACAGAGTTTTTCGAGGATCTCAGCCCGGTGGTCGACGGCAACCAGCGTGAAGCCGAGAACTGCGTGCCATTCCAGAAGTGCAGCGATAAGTTCATTCATGGCGGGACGGTCAAGCGCTGTGAACGGCTCGTCGAGTAACACCAGCGTGGGGCGCCGAGCAAGCATCCGAGCCAGAGCTACGCGGCGTGCCTGTCCTCCAGAGATACGTTTCACGGATTCGTTCCACAACGGGCTGAGGTCCAGCCGCTCCGCCAATTCCTCGATCCACTTCTTACCAGCTTCAACTTCGTGCTTCCGGAGCCCGAAGCAAACGTTTTCCCCAACGCTGAGGTGCGGGAAAAGCCAGTCGCTTTGAGTCAGGTAGCCGAGTGGCCGGCGGTAGAGCGGCATTGAAGGCGGAAAAAGGCGGAGATCCCCAAAACTAATTTCCCCATCATCGGGAGTCTCGATTCCCGCGAGGCACGAAAGCACCGTGCTCTTGCCGGCGCCAGATGCTCCGAACAGCCCGAGTTTTTCGCCCGACCGCAAATGGATGCGAACATCCACGGTGAAAGGCCGCCGCTTTTTCACTATGTGCGCATCAAGCATCGGCGGCATGCTCTTGCACCAGCAAATGTACGAGCCACGGCAGCGGGAGGGCGGTTAACAGGAACACAACCAACAACGGCATCACGGCCGGCATGCCGGCGTCTTGAAGGTTGATCCAGATTTGTACCGGCATGCCGCTTGGATAGTAGGCGGTAACTATAACGGCGCCGAACTCTCCGAGCGCCCGTAACCACGCGATGCTGAGGGCGGCGGCGAGACCGAGTTTCGCGAGTGGAAAAGTGACACGGCGAAACACCTGCAAGGGTGTCGATCCTAACAAGCCGGCGGTGCGCTCCAGATCAATGGGCACAGCCGCCAGCGCTGCTCGGGCGGCGAGAATGTAATAACCGATGCTGACATAAACCTGGGTCGCAGTGAAGGCAGTGGGGCTGTTGCTGGTTGGCACGCCGATCCGGAGAAGCCAACCACCCAATGCCGTCTGTGGACCGAATGCCAGCGAGAGTAAAATGCCGAGAGCAAGGGGCGGCATCAGCACCGAGATCAGCACCGCCGCTTCCCATAAGATACGCTCGCGGCCGGAACGGCGCGCGAGATACCACGCGACCGGCGTACCGATTGCGACATCGATGACAACAGCTATTCCGGTGAGGAATAGTGAGGTTTTCACCGCCAAAAATGTGGAGCCGGGGATGGACCCGTCCCACCGCCAAGCACCGACCGGAGCAAGTAAGCCAATGAGCGGGTAGAGCAGCGCTACAGTAAATGCAAGTATACCGAGGCGGCCCAGCCAAACTGATCGCATGGCCGCCTATGGTAACAGAGGCGACGCGCCACCTGGCTCGTCGTAGTGATAATGGGAGAATATTTTGCGAGCCTCCGGAGTTTGCAGCCAGGCGATGAAGCGATTGGCTAGCGCGGGCTGGGGCGCATCATTTAGGACTGCGACATAGAAAACGAGCGGCGCGGGATGGATTGTCTTGCCGTTTAAGGTTATCGTCGCGCGTGAATATTCATCTTCGAGGGAGGCATCCCCCAGGTTGATCTCCTTCGGAAGCGACACGTACGGTAGATCGAGGCTTCCAGGTTGCGTCTTATAAGCGGAGCTGGCGTCGAGTTGTCCCGCTTGCAGCCGCCCCATGACTTCGGGTTCTTGAAAAATCTGCTGCGCATTAATCTGCGGCCCTGCTATCTTCTCAACCAGATCAGCCTGGTGGTAGAAGGCGGCCGCGAGTTCAAGCGTGAAAAGTATATTCTGGCCCTGCGGATCGGTAGTGGGATCTGTGCGGCCGAAGCGAAAGCCCGGCGTCTCCAGAATCTTCCACCACGGTTTTGCGCCCGCCTGATTAGCCTTCGCAAGATCAGACGCGAATTGGCTCTTTGGGCTGTATGCGATCACCATCTCCGTGCGCGCGATCGGAATGGCTTTCCGCGCCTTCCCGGCTTTCAAGACTATGCGCATCGGTTCCGGCGTCACTGAGATAAATACATCAGGGCGAATGCTCCCAGCCACAATGAGGTTTGCCAAGGCAGTTGAGCCCTGCGCCCGTCCTTGCAAGTCGGCGCCAAGGGACTTCGCAATGGCTGGTTTCACTCCGCCGTCCATCATCGAACCCATCGATCCAGCGAAAGCCACTTGAAGTACTGGCAAGGAGTCGGCAGATGACAAATCATTTTTCGTGAGGACCGCAAAGGCCAGCGCGACACAAACGCCAATACACACCGATAGCTTTCCGTTCGATCGGCTACTGGAACTCCTCAATCGTGTTTTGGCGGACCGCATTTTCCCGTATGTCCTTTTCTAGAACCGCGCCGGGTTCTGTGACGAACTCGCAAATCTCAATCCAGCCGGGGGAATCGGTCAGAACGCGAAACGACCTCCGATCGTCGGAGCGACGTTGTTTGGATAGTTGTAGGGGACACCGGGGCCATGAGGAATGGCGATGGCCAGACCGCCGGTCACGTAGGAATACGCGATTCCGGCGAAAGCGTCGAAACGCTTGGTGAAGTGATGATCCGCATAGAGCGACGTCTCGTTAAGAGTGCCCGCGCAGGAACTGCGGAAGCCGGCTACGGGCGAACAGGTCGACGGAACACGGAAGTCGTTCTGCCGCTGTTGATACCATGAATAAGTTATTTCGGTTTTGCTGTTGATGGCGTATTTCGCGCCCGTCCACCAAATCTGCACCAACTTTTCAGAATCAAGATTGTTGTCTTCGACCCCGCTCATGATGTACCCACCCTGATCCGAGGCGCCAACGCCCAACGGGTTCGACGGGTTATTTTGCCAGATGTATTCGTAGCCGGCAAAAAACTTGAACCGGTTCCACGCATATTTGACAGCGGCCAAAAGCGCGCTGTTGTCGGTCACGATCCCATATACGGTGTTGTTCGTGTCGATCAAATTGACCCCGGTGATGGGGATTGTATTGATGCTGTCCATCGTCGACTGAAATGACTGCGTCGGACTTTGAGGCCCCAACAAGGGGTTCAATACGCTGATGGCCTGGTTGTAATGTTGGAAGACGACGTCGGCGGAGAACTTCCGGTAATTTCCGCCGACGTCGAATCCATAGGCGTTGTTATGCGCCGTTTCCGGTGTACAGGAGGTGGCAGTCCAATCCATGGAGGCCGAGTAGCAGCCCCCAGAACCATCTGGGAATTTATACATCGCGCCGACATGAACGGGGCCATAGGTGAGGCGATACTTCAGGGCCTCGTCCCAACGGGAGTCCTCGGTGTCGCCGCCGCCAGCCATCGTGCCGTTATACCCGATGAACGAAAAGGCATAACCGCCGCCGGCCGGATCGTAAAGGAGCATTTCATCGGTGCCGAGAGAGCGCTGACGACCGAAAGTCAGCGTGCCGAACTTCGTGGACGAAATACCGGCATAGAATTCGTCATTGAAAGGTTGGCCCGCGCGCGCGCCGTCGATGGCTTCCGAATAGCTGGCCCTGGGAAGACCGTTGTTGACGGTGTTGGTGGCTGATGCGTCGGCCAGCAGGCCGGACTGCGGATTGATGCCAGTTGAAGCGTTGAACACAACGGACCAGCCGGGCAGAAACTCTTCCTTGCCCCTGACGCCCAAACCCGTCTGCTGCAGGTTGTTCGGTGCGACGAGGAATCGAGAGTGGGAACCGTTTCGGTTCACCAGAGATTCGCCCTCATAGTTATAGCCGTTCACCGGTAAGCCGTGGCTGACCCAGCCGATGCCGACGTCATACGCACCATACAGCGTGATGCCGTGCCAGGTCAGCGCGCAATCGGTGGTGGCGAACTCGCGGAAGCTCGCGCAGGCATCGGAGGTCTTCAGCTGCATCTTAATCTCGACCGTGGCGTCCTGGCCGACCGCCAGGCTGATTCGCGTGCGCGTTTCATCGGCGAACCCTTTTTTTGCCGCTCGAATCTCGATGCGCCCCGGAGGCAGGCCGGAGGCCTGAAAGTGCCCCCCGGCGTCGGTTGGGATCGTGCGCGATTCACCTGTGTCGACGTTCTTGATTGTCACCGCGACATCGTAAAGGGCTGCGCCGGTTTGGTCCGTCACAACGCCGGAAAGGCTCGCCGTCGTTTGGGTCCACGCGACGCCCACCATGAAGAGAAGAGCAACGATCGGAGCGAGGGCAAAGGCAAAGGGACGGTATTTCACGGGTCTCTCCTTTTTTTGCTCGGCGGATGGGTCGAGCGGCCTATTGGAGGGCCGTCGAAGCGCCGACGACTTTAGGCGATTTATTACGATAAGTCAAACCGTATTTATAGGTTTCAAGGCACACGACTTCCGGACGAAATCACAAATTAGCAAGTCTTGCGGAACAATCGCGACGAAATATTGAAGTTACAGCCGGATGATCATGACTTCCGTTGATTTTACGAGAGCAGCCACCGTCTGCCCATTCTTCAGACGCATTTCCCGAATTGCGTCGGCGGTTATGACAGAAGTCACCCGCTGACCGCCAATCGATACGGTGACCTGCGCCATCAGGCCGTCGATCTTTATGTCGGTCACGCGGCCGACAAGTTGGTTTCGTCCGCTGATGCGGCGGAAATTGATGCGGCGGCTACCAACCTCTGCGGTCTCGGAAGCGTGATAAAGAAATTGGTCCAGTTCGCTTTCGGGGATACGGTGGTGCCCGCCCGCGGTCTTCACCGTTTTGATCTTGCCCTTGTAGATCCACTGCTTCATCGTGGGGTAACTGATGCCCAGCACCTGGGCCGCATCGCTCGCCGAAAACAATTTATCGCGTTTCATGTGATCACGGAGAGATGGATGATAACACCTAGCGCGCGAAATGCAGATAGCTCAATGCGATCGTTTACTAGTGTTGTGTCCCGTAAGTAACTAATATAAGCCTTGCGCGCTAGCCTTCCCCTTAGGCATCTTCTGTGGAGAATGGAGGTGCCTATGAGTTTGGGACGACCCCTGGCCCCGTTGCAACTGGAGCGGGAACAACGCGAACAACTCGAAGCGATGGCTAGCTCTCGGTCGCTGCCCCATGGCCTGGTGACGCGTGTGCGTATTGTTTTGCTCAGTGCCGACGGCTTGTCCAATAAGGACATCGCCGCCCGGTTGCGATTGAACCAAGTGACAGTCGGTCTGTGGAGACGACGGTTCGTGAAACAGGGGCTGACGGGATTGCACGAAGAGCTGCGCTCCGGCCGGCCGCGTTCGATTCCCGATGAGAAGGTGGCCACGTTGATCCGCAGAACCCTGCGAACCAAACCGAAAGACGGCACGCATTGGAGTTGCCGCGCGCTGGCGGCCGAAACGCGTCTGTCGAAATCGACTGTTCACCGGATCTGGCGCGCCTTCGGCTTGCAGCCGCACCGAGCACGTCACTTTCAGCTTTCCAACGACCCCTTCTTCGTCGAGAAGGTACGGGACATTGTCGGGTTGTATCTGAACCCACCGGATAAAGCCCTGGTCCTGTGTGTGGATGAGAAGAGCCAGATTCAAGCGCTGGAGCGTAGCCAGCCGATGCTGCCCTTGGGCCTCGGCTACGTCGAAGGGATCACGCACAACTATGTCCGACACGGCACCACCACACTGTTCGCAGCCTTCGACACCGTCACCGGAACGGTCCTGAGTCAGTGCAAACGCCGTCATCGTCACCAGGAGTTCCTGGACTTTCTGCGCCATGTGGACGCCAGTGTCCCGAAGGCTTTCGACGTGCATCTGATCGTGGATAACTACGCTACCCACAAGCATCCTCGCGTCCAACGCTGGTTGGCAGCACGCCCCCGCTACCACGTGCACTTCACACCGACCTACTCCTCCTGGCTCAACCAAGTGGAAATCTGGTTCCACATCATCACGCAGAAGGCCATTCGTCGCGGCACCTTCGGCAGCGTCAAAGAACTGGTCGCCAAAATCGAACGTTTCGTTCATCGCTATAATGCCGAGGCTCGACCCTTCTCCTGGACGGCGACACCCGATTCGATCCTGGAAAAAATCCAGCGACTATGTGAGCATATTTCCGGGACACAACACTAGTATAGGCTCGACTAATTTATGGCAGGAGCGTATTCGCTAGCTGGGGATGTGGGGCCATCCAAACCGGTCGCGCCTCTCGACAAGCGACCCGGACGATGGGTCAGAATGGTCAAGTCGATCACGGTTGTACGAGCCCCGAATCCATAGACACTTGGTTCATCAGTGGCACCTTCATCCGAAGTCCGACTTAGCGTTTGCTCACAGCGGCAGCAAAAAGCCAGTGTGTCCCATACCAGCAACATGTGAAGGGCCTGGTTTTGTAGGATATGGGATCCGCTCAGTCATCCTTGCGATTTATTTGCGCCAATCATAATTCCGCCCGAATCGCGGCGCACCCGGAAACAATCCACACGGCTGCGGGTTACTTCATCGCGATACCCAAAACGATCTATCTGCAAATCAAGCCTGACTCTTTGTGAATTTGGGACTTATCGCGAAAACAAGGCTGCAGAACTTCATCATCCAACGGGAGTTTCTGAGTGGCCGACAAACCACCCGAAATGTACTCCGGTTTCAATGTTAGGTCACGTGAACGGGTCGCGCGTTGTACAGCGGCTGACGCTTCCCAGAATCCCGTTTATGGATAACGTCCGGTTTGCCGACAACTCGCGGACAATACGGGAGTTCAACGGGAATCAACACCCGCGGCGAAGCCCGGATGATGCAGAGCCCGCCGATAGGTGACACCTGTTCGCAATTGAACGAGGATGAGGGTAGATATCGCGTCAAGGAATCGGAGCTCAGCACGTCAAAACCAAAATAGGTGACCGCCCGACTGCGGCCTGCTGAGCAGTCGCGATTGGTAGAATTGCGAGAGCTGGTCCCGCAAATATTCGTGATCCAAAGCTGCATGAGCTGGGACCTTTTCATGTGCCTATCGTGCCTATGAGCGTCAAGGCACCGGTGACAGCATCGATGCTGTACATGGAAACGCTGTTCGAGCCCGAATTCGTCACATAGGCGAACTTGCCGGACGGATGGATGGCGATGAAGGTAGGAGTCGACCCTGCGGCTATTGTTCCAATGGACGTTAAGGCCCCTGTGGTCGCGTTGATGGTGTACATCGAGACGTCGCTCGAGTTGAAATTCGTCACATAAGCGAACTTGCCAGATGGATCCACTACCACGGAGACAGGGTCTGTTCCCGCGGCAATCGTTCCTATGGACGTTAAGGCTCCGGTCGTGGCGTTGATCGTGTACATCGAGACGTCGTTCGAGCTGGAATTCGTCACATAGACGAACGTACCTGTAGGATCCACGACCACGGAGTTAGGGTTTGCTCCTGCAGCTATTGTCCCTATGGACGTTAGGGCTCCGGTTGTGGCGTTGATCGTGTACATGGACACATTGCCGATCGATCCAGGAGAGTTGACCTCAGTCGTGACATAAACGAACTTACCCATAGGGTCCACGGCCACCGAGCTGGCAAAGCCTTCTACGGCGATCGCTCCGATGCCCGTTAAGGCCCCGGTCGTGGCGTTGATGGTGTAGATCGCGACGGTGTTTGGAACAATACCGTCGCCATTCGCCACGTAAGCGAACTTGCCGGATGGATCCACGACCACCGACAAAGGAACGCACAATCCCGGACAATCTCCGCTTATCCCACCTGTGGACGTTAACGCCCCGGTGGTGGAGTTGATGGTGTACGTCTCGACGCTGCCATCACTGCTAAAGTCATCCCCCGCATTTGCCACGTAGGCGAACTTGCCAAACGGATCTACGGTCACGGATTCGGCGCTTGCATCTAGTGAGGACACCGGTGGCCCTATGGATGCCAGGGCCCCAGTGGTGGTGTTGATCGTGTACATGGACACGTAGCCAGCAACGCCGCCAGGGCAGCCCGCATTCGCCACATAGGCGAACTTTCCGGTGGGATCCACTACGATTGACTTCGGATCAACTCCTCCTGGCGTTATGGTGAAGGTCGAGGAGTTCGAACTACCTCCGCCGGGTGCGGGATTGAAGACAGTGACCGCGGCTGTCCCGGCTGCGGCAATGTCACTCGCCGAAATCTGAGCAGTGAGTATACTACCCAGGCTATTACTATCAAGAGTGGTCGGCCGGTCGGCGCCGTTCCAGCGCACGACTGAACTGTCCACAAAATTTGCCCCGGCTACCACCAACTGATTGTCTACTGAATCGACGAATTGTTCTCCCGCGGGAGCGCAGCTAGGACCGAGGGAATTGATCGTCGGGACGAGGATAGGGCCGCTGGTGAGTGGCTGAGTCGTGCCGCCTCCGCATCCCCAAACGCCGATGAGCGCGACGATAAGCAGTGCAATGGTCGGCGAATGAAACTCCACGTGCCTGATTGATCCAGATCGCCCGAGGGTGCGTGAATTTTGCATGTTTCACCTTTTCCTGGACAGCGCCACTTGTAAAGTTCAGCAGAATTCCTCGGCTATTACTTCGCTCGTGGACCTGCCCCCACCGAAATTCGCCCGAATTGGCTTGAGGCGCAATGGTGGGGATATGGTCTATAAGTGATTTATTTCTGATCGCGCAACTCTCTGAATTCCGGGGAGTTGCAGCAATCTCGTACGTGTTCCGACTGATATTCCTTCCCCCGACACTTTGCTGGTATACTGCCGCCACGCTCGAAACCTTGCTATGGCAATCACCGCCCGAACACGCAGGACGCGCTTTGGCGCCTTCGAGGTGGACCTGCGCTCCGGCGAGGTGCGCAAGCATGGCATTCGCCTCAAGATTCAGGATCAGCCATTCCAGGTCCTGGCGTATTTGCTGGAGCACCCAGGCGAAGTGGTTACGCGCGAAGAGCTGCGTCAGAAACTCTGGCCGGCCGACACCTTCGTCGACTTCGATACCGGTCTGAATAGTGCTGTCAAGAAGTTGCGCGACGCGCTGGGGGATTCCGCCGAGGAACCCCGCTACATCGAAACGCTGCATCGTCGCGGCTACCGGTTCATCGCTCACGTCGAAAACGGCGACCTGCCTGCTCCGGTTCCTATCGAAAAACGCCTCGCGACCGTTCCCCCCATCGCGCCTAAGTCTGAACTTTGGAACAAACGCCGCATCATCGTGGCGGCTGGCGTCGCAACCTTGCTCATTGTTGCCGCCCTTGTGACGTGGCGCGTCTTCTTCGCTCGGCCGGCGCTGACCGGGAGCGATGTCATTCTCCTGGGGAGTTTTGTCAACAAGACTGGCGATCCGATCTTTGACAACTCCCTCGATAAACCTCTCGAAGTCAAACTCACCGAATCCCCGTTCCTCAGCCTTCTTTCAGAAGCTGACGTCGCCTCTACCATGCGGATGATGCGCCGCAATCCCGACGAGCGCGTGACTCAAGATCTGGGCGTCGAAATCTGCAAACGCCGTGGGCTGAAGGCCCTCGTCGTGCCGGAAATTGCCGCGATCGGCAGGACCTATGTCATCACCTTGGATGCGATTGATGCGCACAGCCAACAACTCATTGCGCGGCAGCAAGTCGAGGCAAACAACAAGGATCAAGTGGTCGCTGCCCTGGGCAAAGCCGGCTCGCAGTTGCGAAAACGGCTTGGCGAGAGTCTAAGCTCTCTCCAAAAATTTGACGCGCCCCTCGACCTTGCCACCACCAGTTCGCTCGAGGCTTTGCAAGCTTACAGATCCGGTCTCACTTTGTACCGCGCCGGAAAGCGCCAGGAAGCGATCCCGTTTTTTGAACGAGCTGTCGAACTTGACCCCCAGTTTTGCTCCGCCTACGACCTGCTCGGCAGAGCGCAACACAGCATAGGCCAAGGCCAGGAGGAGCGGGCCAGCTTCGCGCGAGCCTTCGAGCTCAAGGATCGCCGCCTTACCCAGGAGGAGAATTTTCAAACTACCGCGCTGTACTATTCGGCCATCACCGGCAATCCCGAAAAAGCAGCCACTGTCCTCCTTTCGTACCGCCAAATCTACCCGCGCAGCGTGGATGCCGCCAATCTCCTGGGCATCAACTACGCCATGATGGGCAAAACGGAGGAGGCCTTGGAGGAGTTCCGATGGGCTATCGCTCATTCCCCTGTGCCTTCCGCTCAGCACTACTCCAATGCGGCCCAGGCTCTGGTTATCCTCGGCCGCATTGACGACGCCAAAAAACTGCTCGACCAATGGCGGCAGCAGGGTTCCCTCACTCCGTTTCAGTTGATCTTCCGTTATCGCATCGCCTTCATCGAGCACGATACCGCTACCATGGACCGGCTTGCTCGCGAAACTTCCCGCGAGGATGTGCCCTGGGTCCGTCTCCAGAAGAACCTGGCATTCCTTCGTGGCGACGTCGCAACACTTCGTTCCCTCAGCGACGCCCTGGTTAGTCGTCAGAGGAAGGCCAACCAAATGGAAAACGTTGCCGCGGAGCTCGCCAACCATGCCGACGAGGAGGCGTACCTTGGGAACTATCAGTTAGCCCGCAAACTGTGCGCTCAGGCCGACAAAGCCAGGAATCATAGCGCTTCCGGACTTTTTGAGTGCTCGCACGCTCTCGGGCAGGCCGCGGACACACCCGCCGCAGAAGCACTCGCCGCGAAACTGAATGAACTGGTCCCTGAGGGCACTTTCGAGCAGAAGGTCCTCCTTCCCGTCACTCACTCCACCATCCAGCGAGCGCGGGGAAATCCGAGGGCCGCAGTGGACTTACTCACGCCCGTCACGCCGGGTTATAATGTCGTGGTCCTCTACAATCGAGGTCGCGCCTATATGGCCGCGGGAGATCAGGCCAAGGCTATCGCCGACTTCCAGACCGTCATTGACAACCGTGGTTGGCCGGACCAAGAACAATATGAGCCGCTCTCGCAACTCGGCCTGGCGCAGGCCTACGCGAAACGAGGCGACTCCGAAAAAAGCCGCAAAGCCTACGACGCCTTCTTCACCACTTGGAAAGACGCCGACCCCAACATCCCCATCCTCCGTCAAGCCAAAGCGGAATACACGAAACTTACCGGAACCGCATCTGTCGCCACTTCAGCAGCAAGGAAAGGGCAATAGCCCCGTTTTTCTGACGTCCCCCCCAATAATGAAATTGTCTGAACTTTGAAGCGCGATTTGGTCCGCGCTGGGCCTGTCCAACTCCTTGTATCGAACCGCCCTATTCTCATTCCCGTGATGGTTCAAAGGCGCATCTTAGAGGTTGCCAGGTTGCCTCTGATCGCGGGCGGATCATGGCGCACCCGGAAACAATCCACACGGCTGCGGTTTTGTTGGCGATAAGAACGGCTGTTCTGCATAATGTCGCGGGATGAAAGCTGCGAGACAGTGGGTGGAATATGCGGCGCTGTGGGTGCTGCTGAAGGCGAGCGGGATGCTGCCGCGCGGGGCGGCGCGCGCGTTGGGGGGGGGAATTGCGGTGGTGCTGTTTGCGCTGAGGCCGGGGCTGCGGCGCGTGGCGGAAATCAACTTGAAGATTGCGTTTCCGGAGTGGGATGAGTCGAAACGCAGGCAAGTGATTCGCGGTATGGTGCGCCAGATTGGGTGGATGGCGGGGGAATTTTCGCAATTTCCAAAATATTCGGCGGAAAAAATCAAAGAGATTGTGCAGATTGACGGGCAGGAGAATTTTCTGGCGGCGGAGCGTCGCGGGAAGGGCGTGCTCTTTTTGACGGGGCATTTTGGTGCGTGGGAATTGGCTCCGTTTGCGCAGGCGAGGTATGGACATCCACTGCATTTTCTGGCGCGCGCCGTGGAAAATCCGCGCGTGGACGGGCTGGTGAATTCCTATCGAATGATGTGCGGGAACCGGCCGATTGAAAAAAACCAGTCGGCGCGCGCGGTGTTGCGGGCGCTCGGCGCGGGAGAGACGGTCGGAATTCTGGCGGACCAGAACACTCTGCCGGAAGAAGGCACATTTGTGGATTTTTTTGGCGTGCAGGCGTGCACGACGACAGGGATCTCGCGGATGGCGTTGCATACGGATGCGGCGGTGGTTCCGGGGTATATTTTGTGGGATGCGGGAGTGGGGAAATACCGGCTGAAACTGGAGGCGGCGGTGGAGTTGGCGCGGTCGGGAGATTTGGAGAGGGATGTGAGGGAAAATACCGCGCGGTTTACGAAGGTGATTGAGAAGGTAGTGAGAGAAAATCCGGAGCAGTGGGTTTGGGTGCATAAGAGGTGGAAGACGAGGCCGGAGGGGGAGAAGGGGATTTATTGAGTGGGAGAAAGATGGAAGGAGATTTCAAATTTGAAACTTGAGATTTCAAAGAATCGCAAAATCTAGCGCAGAGGCGCAGAGTGCCCAGAGAAGAAAATCGCAGAGAAGGCAGAGTCAAAACCCGCACCCTTGACTGCGAAGGGTGCGGCACCCAGTTACATATAATCGTTCAGAATTAGAGAATAGGAAGAGGGCGATATGGAATGCACGGCGAAGGAATTGGCGGAGTTTGTTGGAGCGCAGATCGAGGGCGATGGGAGTTTGCGCATAAGCGGTTGCGCGTCGCCCGGGAGCGCGAAGGCGGGTGAAGTGATTTTTGTCGAGGCGGGGCGGTCCGCGGACGCTTCGGCGAAACACGCGGAGGCGGCGGCGAAGTCGGCGGCGCGCTGCGTGATATTGCCAGCCGGACTTGCGCTGGCGGGAGATACGTTTGCGGGGAAGACGCTGCTGCGCGCGGCGAATCCGCGGCTTGCGTTTGCGAAGGCGCTGGCGTGGCTGCACCCGGCGGCGCGGATTGCGCAGGGCGTACACGCAACGGCGATTGTGGCACGGTCGGCGCGGATTGGCGAGGGAGTGGGCGTTGGGCCGTATGCGGTGATTGAAGAGGAGGCGGAAATTGCAGCGGGGAGCCAGATTGGTGCGCATTCGTTCGTGGGGCGCGGCGCGAAGCTGGGCGCGGAATGCAGGATTTATCCGCGCGCGACTTTGTATGCGGGAGTGACGCTGGGAGCGCGCGTGGTGGTTCATTCAGGGGTGGTGGTGGGCGCGGACGGATTTGGATTTGTGCCGACCGACGATGGATATGTGAAATTTCCGCAGATTGGAACAGTGGAAATTGGAGACGACGTCGAAATTGGCGCGAACACGACGATTGATCGCGGGGCGCTGGATGCGACTCGGATTGCGAGCGGAGTGAAGATAGATAATTTGGTGCAGATTGGGCACAACGTCGAGGTGGGAGAGCATACGGTGGTAGCGGCGCAGGCTGGGATCGCAGGGTCGTGCAAGGTGGGGAAGAAAGTGATCCTGACAGGGCAGACCGGGCTTTCCGGGCACTGCACGCTCGAGGATGGCGTGATACTGGCGCCTCAGTCGGGCGTGCCGGAGGGCAAGACCTGGCACGCGGGGGCGGTGCTGTTTGGGAGTCCTGCGAGGCCGCTGGACAAGGCGAAGAGGATTCTGGCGGTGTATGGGCGCTTGCCGGAGCTGGTGGACCGGGTGAGGAAACTGGAGCAGGCAGGTGCTAAATAAGCCAGCAATTGGCTGTTGACCGGGCCGCGAAAGCCAAAGATAATGGATGAATTACGGGCAGGCAGCCCATGCACAGGGGTAAGTCCAATTGCATTGATTAGTGGAAGATTGGTGTAGGCTAAACAGTTTGGGCGGGTAAAAAAGCGTAAGTCCCGCTGAATGAGTAAGTTATTAGCGGCGGGCCAACTTGGAACGGTGTTGGTGCGTCTGAATTATTGTGAGATAAGATTTGTAGGTTGAAGGATAGAGGCTGGGCGGAAAGAGCTAAATGGCAACTGGAACAAATGTGGGGATGGAAAGCTTCGGCGGGACTGCGGCACAAAGGGCGCCTGAGCCGGCGCTGTCGGTTGAAGAGCGGCTGGCACTGGCGATCGAGCGCGGCGCGGAAAATCTGCTCTCCTTGCAGAAGCAAGAAGGCTACTGGCTCGGCGAGCTGGAAGCGGATACGACGCTTGAATCGGACTACATTTTCTACCTGCACATTTTGGGAAAAGCGGAGCCGCAACGGATCGCGAAGCTGGCGAATTACGTCCGCACGAGGCAATTGCTTGACGGCGGCTGGAATATTTATTACGGAGGCCCCAGCGAGTTAAACGCGACAATAAAAGCGTATGTCGCGCTGAAGCTGGCGGGAGATGCGGTTGAGGCGCCGCACATGCGGCAAGCGCGGGAGCGCGCGAGGGAATTGGGCGGGCTCGAAGCGTCGAATTCCTATGTGAGATTTTATCTGGCGCTGGTGGGGGCGGTGGATTGGAAGATGACCACGGCGGTGCCGCCGGAGTTGATGCTGCTGCCGAACTGGTTCGCGCTAAACGTGCATGAGATGTCGTCATGGACGCGCGGGATCGTGATCCCACTGACAATTTTGTACGCGATGAAGCCACGATTGAAGCTGGGCGTGGAACTGGATGTGGATGAACTTTTCCAGACGCCCGGTCGAGCCGCGACGGCGTTTGATTGGGACCACGAATTCTTCACGTGGAAAAATGTTTTTCTGCTGGCGGACCGGACGTACAAAGTGTACGACCGCGTGATGCCCGCGAAATTGAAGCCGCTGCGCGGGCGCGCCATGCGTCAGGCACAAGAGTGGCTGCTGGATCACCTGAAGAATTCGGAGGGGTTGGGCGCAATTTACCCGGCGATGATGAACGCGATCTTTGCGCTGGTGGCGATGGGCCATGGGCCGGACGATCCGATTACAGCGCGGGAGATTGCGGAACTGGGGAAATTTGAGATTGAAGGGCGTGACGCGATCCGCGTGCAGCCGTGCGTTTCACCGGTGTGGGATACGGCGATTGTGATTGTGGCGCTGGCGGAAGCGGGAGTACCCGCGAATCATCCGGCGATGGTCAAGGCGGCAGAGTGGCTGCTGGACATGCAGATATTCAAGCCGGGAGACTGGCAGGCGAAGGTGCGCGACGTGGAGCCCGCCGGCTGGGCATTTGAATTCAGCAATGACTGGAACCCGGACGTGGACGACACAGCGTTTGTGTTGATGGCGCTACAACGCGTGGACTTCCCCGACAAGGCACGAATGGAGACGGCGTGCAAGAAGGGAATCACCTGGCTACTGGCGATGCAGAATCGCGGCGGCGGGTGGGGTGCGTTTGACCGGGACAACGACAAATGGTTCCTGACGAAAGTTCCGTTCGCGGACCACAATGCGATGATTGATCCGGCGACGGCGGATGTAACGGCGCGCGTGATGGAGTGCCTGGGAAGATTTGGCTGGACGAGCGAGCATCCGGTGATGCGGCGCGCGGAGGAGTTCTTGAAGCGCGACCAGAGGGCGGATGGCTCGTGGTTTGGGCGCTGGGGCGTAAATTATGTTTACGGGACGAGCGGGGTGCTGCGCGCACTCGAAGCGGCGGGATTGGCGGCGCGGGAATATGTGAAGCGCGGAGTGGAGTGGCTGAAGCGCGTACAGAACGCAGATGGCGGCTACGGCGAGACGATTGCGTCGTATGATGATGAATCGCAGAAGGCGAATGGAGCGAGCACGGCTTCGCAAACGGCGTGGGGATTGATTGGGTTGCTGGCCGCGGGCGAGCAGGAAAGTGAAAGCACAAGCCGCGCGGTGGAATATTTGCTGAGGCACCAGAATTCGGACGGGTCGTGGGAAGAGCCGGAATTTACGGGAACGGGCTTTCCGCGCGTGTTTTATTTGAAGTATCACCTATACCGGAATTCGTTTCCGGTTTACGCGCTCGGACGGCACAAGAATATGTTGGAAGGCAAACAGGAATATCATGATTTTGAATTGAACTCCGCGGAGTTTCGCCACCGCGGGAACTGAAGTTTGGGGGAAGAATGCGCTATCCGTTGAAGATGACCGTGAACTTATCGCGCTACGTCGCGTCAAAGAAGATGCGCGGCACGAAGAAATTCCCCATGGTGTTGATGCTGGAGCCGCTGCACGCGTGCAACCTGACGTGCACGGGGTGCGGGCGAATCCGCGAATACAAGTCCACCATCAACGAAATGCTGAGCGTGGAGGAATGCCTGGCGGCGGTGGACGATTGCGGGTCGCCGATTGTGTCGATCTGCGGGGGAGAGCCGCTGATTTATCCGGAGATTGGGAAGCTGACGCGGGAGATTCTGGCGCGCGGGCGGCACATCATTTTGTGCACGAACGGGATGTTCATCAAGAAGAGGCTGCACGAGTTCAAGCCGAGTTCGAGCTTTTTCTGGAACGTACACCTGGACGGGATGGAGCGGACACACGACTTGTGCGTAGAGAAAGACGGCGTGTTCCGCGACGCGATTGAGGGCATCAAGGCGGCGAAGGCGGCGGGATTCCTGGTTTGTTCGAACACGACAATTTACAAAGAGACGGACCTGAACGAGATTGCGGAGTTGTACGCGTACTGCGACGAACTGGGTGTGGATGGATACATGCTTTCGCCGGCATACAGCTATGCGGCGGTGATGACGAAAGAGATTTTCATGTCGAAGAGCGACGTGCGCGATAAATTTCGCGCAGCGTACGAGCTGTTGGGGAAGTACAACCTGATGGTTTCGCCGATCTACATGGATTTCCTGCGCGGCGAGCGCGACCTGGATTGCACGGCGTGGGGCACTCCGACGTATAACCCGCGCGGATGGAAAGGGCCCTGCTACCTGATTACCGACGCGCACCACAAGACGTACGCCGAGCTGGTGGCGAATACGGATTGGAGCAAGTATGGGCCGGGAAACGACCCGCGATGCGCGGATTGCATGGTGCACGTGGGATTTGAGACGACTCCGATATTGGGCGCAAACCCGCGGTTGAGCGACACCTGGACGATGTTTAAGTGGCAGATGAGCGGGCGGATGGGTGGAAAGCGGTTTGTGGGGCAGAACGCCGGCAGCGGACGCGGGAGCGGCGATTCGGGCATGCCCGCGATGCCCCCGTTGCAGCGGCCGCCGGGGGGATTTGTACCGGCGGATTCGCTGGGAACGAAACCAGTGGATCGTTCGCTGGGTGCGGATTAAGCGGGCGAGTTGAAAGCGGTTTGCAAGCGTATCGCAGGATAATCCAAACATGACATCGCTGGTGACGGGCGCGACAGGGTTCCTTGGGAGCCACGTTGCGCGGCAACTGGCCGCGCGTGGGGAGCGCGTGCGTGTGCTGGCGCGCGCATCGAGCGACCGGCGTGCGCTGGCGGACATGGCCGTGGAGATTGCGGAAGGCGATTTGCGGGATGCGGCATCGCTGGGGCGCGCGATGGCCGGTGTGAGCCGCGTGTTTCACGTGGCGGCGGATTACCGGCTTTGGGCGAAGCACACGCGGGAGATCTATGAGTCAAACGTGACCGGCACACGGAATTTACTGGCGGCGGCGCGGAACGCGCGCGTCGAGCGGTTTATTTACACGAGTACGGTGGCAACGGTAGCGGTGGACCGAGACGGACTGCCAAGCGAGGCGACGGAATCCACGATTGACGAGATGGTGGGGCATTACAAGCGGTCAAAGTGGATGGCGGAGCAGGAGGCGCGGCGCGCGGCGCATGAAGGCGTCCCGGTGGTCATTGCGATGCCGACAACTCCCGTGGGACCGGGCGATTGGAAGCCGACGCCAACGGGGAAAATCATTGTGGATTTTCTGAATGGGCGGATGCCGGGGTACGTGCAAACCGGATTGAACTTTGCGAGCGTACAAGATGCAGCGGCGGGGCACTTGCTGGTGGCGGAACGCGGGAAGGTTGGCGAGCGTTATCTACTGGGGGCAGAGAATTTGACGCTAAAGCAGGTGCTGGACGAGTTGGCGCGCATTACCGGGCGGCCCGCGCCGCATCTAAAGATACCGCATGCATTAGCGCTGATCGCGGCTATCGCGGATACGGCGTATTCGCGGCTCCGCGGGCGTGCGCCGCAGATTCCGATCGAAAGCGTAAGGATTGCGCGGCACATTATGTTTGTGGATTGCGGGAAGGCGAAGCGCGAGCTGGGATTTGCGCCTGGACCGGTCGCGGAGGCGCTGGAGCAGGCGGTGCGGTGGTACGAAGCGAATGGGTATGTTGAGGCGGGGCGTGGCTCGCAAGTTGCAGCGGTGCGGGCGGCTTGAGCATGAAAGCAGAGACTCGATTGCGGTGAAGATACTGGTTACATTTGCGGTGGATGCGGAGTTTGCGCCGTGGCGGAAGCGGAATGAGTTTCGACGAAAGGAAAGTTTGCGCGGATTGTATGCGGCTGAAGTGAATGATCTCGAGGTTTACGTTTTGCTGACAGGAATGGGGTGGGACGGGGCGAACAGCAGCTTTGCGATTACCGAAGCGCTGAAGGAAAAGCCGGATATTTGCATTTCGTCCGGGCTGGCTGGCGCGCTTAAACCAGCATATCGGCATGGGAAAGTTCTGGTTGCGCGTAAAATTTGCAGGCCGGGCGAGGAGCAGGCCGTGACGGCGACCGCGTCGCTGGTTTCATCGGCGGCGGGAAACGGCGCGAAGATTGTGGAAGCGTTTGTGACAACTGACAAGATCGTTCGCACGGCGGAAGAGAAAAATAGATTGGCCGCAAGCGGAGAAGCCGTGGAGATGGAGAGTTATCACGTCCTCCGAGCGGCGGGGAAGGCGGGCGTTTCATGCGTGGCGATCCGCGCGGTGAGCGATACGTCCGAAGAGGACTTGCCCCTGGATTTTGACGAAGTTGTGGATCGCTCGGGTCATGTGCGGTGGCCAAGGATGATTCGCGAAGTGGGGCGGCATCCGGGGCGCGTTGGCGCGCTGATTCGATTTGGAGGGCGGAGCAAGTCGGCGGCTACACGGCTTGCAGATTTCCTTGATAAGTATGTGGATTCTTTCTCCGGTTCATCGCTGCCTCCGGCGATGGAAGCGGCGGGGGCAGCGCGATGAGCAGCAGAGCACAAGTTGAGGCTGGCACGGCAGCACTTGTGGGGAAGAAGATCATGCGGGCGGCGGTGTACCGTGGCAAAGATAATGTGGTTGTGGAAGATGTGCCGGTGCCGGAGATTGGCGCTGGCGAAGTGCTGATTCGTGTGGCGGCGTGCGGGATTTGCGGCACGGACATTAAAAAGATTCATCATGGTTTTGTGAAGCCGCCGCAAATTTTGGGGCACGAGGTTGCGGGGACCGTTGTTGCTGTGGGGCCGGGAGTTACGCGTTGGAAGGCAGGCGACCGGGTGGTGAGTTTTCACCATGTTCCTTGCGGCGCATGCTTTTACTGCGAGCAAAAGCTTTTTTCGCAATGCGCGGGATACAAGAAGACGGGCCTGACCGCGGGATTCGATCCCAACGGTGGCGGATTCGCGGAGTTTGTGCGGGCGATGCCGTGGATTGCCGAACGCGGGATGGTGGCGATACCGGATGGCGTGAGTTTTGAGGAAGCGACGTTCGTCGAGCCAGTGAACACCTGCCTGAAGGCGGTGCGGAAAGCGCGCATCGCGCCCGGCGAACACGTGCTGGTTATAGGCGCGGGGCCGATTGGATTGCTATTGATGATGCTTGCGAGGAATGAAGGTGCTACGGTGTATGTGAGCGATCCAATGGCGGAGCGGCGCGCCAAAGCGGTAGAGTTGGGCGCGCGGGAGGCGTACGACCCTTTGAGCGGGAACGCCGCGGAATGGATGCGCGGGCGCACCGCGGGCAGGGGGGCGGACGCCGTCTTGCTGGCCGTGCCATTCCCGAAGTTGGTGGATGAGGCGCTTGCGGCGGCACGGCCGGGCGGGCGTGTGCTACTCTTTGCACAGAACGATCCGGAGATGAGGATTGAGTTTGGCGCCGCGGCAATCGGCGTGGAAGAAAAAGAGATTCTGGGGAGTTATAGCGCGGACGTGGAGATCCAGGAAGAGTCGGCGCAGCTGGTGTTTACACGGGAATTGCCGGTGGCGAAGCTGATCACGCACCGTTTCGCCTTGGAACAGTTTGCCGATGGGCTTGCGCTAGCGGCGCATCCCACGCGAGAATCCTTAAAGGTGATGATTCTGCCGTCATGACGATAGCGATAGAACAAGCGACCGGACTGATGACCGCGGCCGTGCTCTACGGCAGCGAGGATTTGCGCGTGGAGCAGATTGAAGTGCCGCGCATCGCAGCGGATGAAGTGTTGCTCAAAGTGAAGGTCGCGCTTACGTGCGGGACGGACTTGAAGGTGTGGAAGCGCGGGTATCACGCAAAAATGATTACACCGCCGGCGGTGTTCGGGCACGAATTGGCCGGCGAGATTGCGGCGATGGGGAGCGAGGTCAACGGGGGGCTGCACGTGGGGATGCGGGTTGTGCCCGCCAATTCAGCGCCTTGCGGCGAGTGTTTTTACTGCAAGAGGGGCCAGGAAAACATTTGCGAGGACATTCTCTTTAACAATGGAGCGTATGCAGAGTACGTGCGGATTCCCGGGCGAATCGTACGCAAGAACCTGCACGAAATTCCCGCGCATGTGTCCTATACGGACGCGGCGATGGTCGAGCCGCTGGCGTGCGTGCTGCGCGGAATCCACGAGACAGGGATTCGCGCGGGGGACACGGTTGCGGTAATCGGATGCGGGCCGATTGGATTGCAATTTGTGCGGATGCTTTCGGTGCAGGGCGCGAACGTCATCGCCGTGGGGAAGCGCCAAAGCCAGGTGCATTTGGCGGAGCGGCTGGGAGCGCGAGCTGCGTTGGACGTGACCGGGCTTGCGGATCCGATTGCGAAGGTACGCGCGCTGACGCCGGGAAGGCGCGGGGCGGACGCCGTAATCGAGGCGGCGGGCGCGGTGCAGGCTTGCGAATGGGCTTTGAAGATGGTCCGGCCCGGTGGCACGGTGAATTTGTTTGCCGGATGCGCGAGCGGCACGAAAATGGAAATCGAGCCGGCGGCGCTGCACTATTCGAATATCAGCCTTAAATCGAGCTTTCATCATACTCCGCAGTTTATTCGCGAGGCGCTTGCTGCTTTGGCGCGCGGAGACGTCCGCGCAAGTGAATTTGTGACGGGCGAGGCGCAATTGCGTGATCTCCCGCGCGTGTTCGAAAAGATGAAGACGCGCCGCGACGGCATGAAAACGGTAATCCTTCCCTAAAAAGCGCTATGCCTGCGCCGAATTTTTCCGATCTTGAAGTAGCGCGCGGACTCCCCAAGGATGGTTGCGCGCCGGCGGAAGCCGAGCAGTACACGCGGCGGCTGGCAACATCCCACTACGAAAATTTCAATGTAGTTTCGTGGCTGCTGCCGCGGCGGCTGCACCAACATTTCTACAACCTTTATGCCTACTGCCGGTGGGCGGACGATTTGGGCGATGAGGTTGGCGACCCGAAGCGGGCGCTGGAGCTGCTGGATTGGTGGGAAGATGAATTGACGCGGTGCAGCGCCGGGAATCCGTCGCATCCTGTATTCGTGGCGCTCGCGGGGACAATTCGAGCATGCGATATTCCGATGCAGCCGTTTGCGGATTTGCTGGTGGCTTTCCGGCAGGACCAGGTGGTGCATCGCTACGCGACATGGGAAGACATGATCGGATATTGCCGCTATTCGGCGAATCCGGTTGGGCGGCTGGTTCTATATCTCTGCGGTTACCGGGATGAGGAGCGACAGCGGCTTTCGGATGCGACATGTACGGCGCTGCAACTTGCGAATTTCTGGCAAGACGTTTCGCGAGATTTGGAGAAGGGGCGGATTTACATTCCGTTCGATGCGTTGCGCGCGCATGGGCTAAGTTTTGAAGATATCGAGGCGCGGCGGTTTAGCGAGAATTACGCCGCACTGATGCGGGATCTCATCGCGCGGACGAGGAGGTTATTCACCGAAGGGCTGCCGCTCGCGGAAAAAATGTCCGGGATGTTGCGCGTGGATATTGAAATGTTCACCCGGGGCGGGCTTGCGGTGCTCGACGCGATTGAGCGGGTGGGTTACAACACGCTCGAACGGCGCCCCGCGATCAGCAAAGTGACTCAGGCGAAGCTGTTAGGGCGGGCGCTTGTAGGGCGAGTGTTTTCAGGGCGAGTGGCGGCGGGGAAGGAGGAGCGAGGGCTTGAGGCTTCGATGGGTGTGGGGCAAGCGGGTGCGGCATCCTCACGGGTGCGGCCCAGCGTGGATCGCGAAGCCGCCGTCGCTGCTTCGTATGATGAGTGCAAGCGAGTGGCGCGGAATGCCGCGAGCAACTTTTATTATGCGTTTCACATGCTGCCGGAACCGAAGCGCCGCGCGCTGTGCGCGCTCTACGCGTTCATGCGGCTTGTGGATGACGTGAGCGATGATTCGGGCGCAGACGCGTCTGGGGAGGGTAGCCTTGCGGCAAAGCAACGGGGTCTGGCGCGCTGGCGCGGGATGGTGGACTCGGCCTACGCTGGAGATGTTGCCGGGCACGCAATACTACCCGCGTTTGCCGATACCTGCTCGCGCTACTCGATTCCAGCGCGCTATTTTCACGACCTGATCGCCGGCGCGGAGATGGATTTGACGGAGCCTTCTTACGCGACATTCGACCGGCTGCGGGAATACTGTTATCGGGTTGCGGGAACGGTGGGGCTTACGTGCATTCACGTTTTTGGATTTCGCGATCCGCGCGCGCCGGATGTTGCCGAGCGGCTAGGGATTGCGTTTCAGTTGACGAATATTCTTCGCGATCTGCCCGCGGATTTGAAAATGGGACGCGTCTATCTGCCGCAAGAGGATCTGGAGCAATTCGGCGTGCGCGAAATGGAACTGGCGGGGCCAATTGTGCCGAAGCTAGCGGAGCTGATCGCGTTTGAGGCGGACCGCGCATGGCGCTATTACGCGGAAGGCGCGGAAATCGTGGGGATGGTCGAGCGCGACAGCCGCGCCACACTGTGGATGTTGGCGCGGACTTACAGCAGCCTGCTGGCGCGAATCGAGACGCGCGGATACGATGTGTTCAGCGCGCGAGTGCGATTGAGCGCGCCGGAGAAATTCGGCATCCTGGTCCGCGCGCAGTTGGGCGCCTGGTCGGAGACAAATGTCCTCGAAAAGAGTGATCGTGATCGGCGGCGGACTGGCGGGGCTGTCCGCGGGCGTCGCGCTGGCTGAAACGGGTTACCGGGTCACACTCCTCGAAAAGCGGCCGTTTCTAGGGGGACGCGCCACATCCTATGTGCTGCCGAACGGCGAGCACGTGGACAATTGCCAGCACATTACACTTGGATGCTGCACGAATCTGGCGGATTTCTATCGGCGCGCCGGGGCGGAATCTAAGATCAGGTTCTATGACCGGCTGGAATTTTGTTCCGTGGATGGCCGGCGCGGAACGCTTCGAGGCAACTCGCTGCCCGCTCCGCTTCACCTTGCTTTCTCATTCATGAAATTCCCGCTGCTCGATTGGGCGGATAAGCGTGCCATCGCAAAACTGTTGATGAATATCGCGCGCAGCGGCGGGCATCCGCCAGACCTTGCGTCACAGAGCGGCGAGCGCATGGATATGCTCTACTGGCTGCGGAGTCATGGACAGACAGAGAAGGCTATCTGGAACTTTTGGGGGGCCGTGCTCGTCAGCGCATTGGACGAGGAGCTCGATCGTACGGACGCACAATATGGCGTGGATGTTTTCTGGAAGGCGTTTATCGCAAACCGCGCGGGATACAAATTTGGCGTGCCCACGGTCGCGCTCGGAGAACTGTATGAGGGTTGCCGGGCCGCGCTCGAGAAGTGCGGCGGAGAAGTGAAGTTTCGAGCGGCGGTGCGGCGACTGGAAATCAGCGGGGGGGAGATGCGAGGGGTTGGCCTTGAGGGAGGAGAAACCCTGGAGGCGGATCATTACATCGCGGCGGTGCCGCATGGCGAATTGCCGGGATTACTGCCGGCAGAAGTCGCTACGGGCGAGGCGACGTTCGCGAATCTGGCGAAACTTCGCACGTCGCCGATTACCGGGATTCACCTTTGGTTCGACAGGGTAGTTATGAAGGAGGCGTATCTGGCGCTGCTGGGAATGACTACGCAATGGATTTTCAATAAGACGCTGCTATACGGTGGGGATGGAGCGGCACGAGCGGGCGGCGGCCAGTATTTACAACTTGTGGTGAGCGCGAGTTATTCGCTGGTGCAGAAATCGCGCCAGGAGATCGTGGATGAATGCCTCGTTGAGGTCCGGCGAGTGCTACCGGCCGCGCGCGAGGCACAGCTCGTGAAATTCACGGTCATCAAGGAGCCGCTGGCGACTTTTTCGCCGGAGCCAGGGTGCGACCGATGGCGGCCGCGTGCGGTAAGCCCGATTCGTCACCTGTCCCTCGCTGGGGACTGGACAGCCACGGGCTGGCCTGCAACGATGGAGGGAGCAGTGCGCAGCGGGTACCTGGCCGCCGAAGCAATTATTGCCGCCGATGGGGTGCACAAAAAGTTTCTGCTGCCGGATCTGCCAGTGGAATGTATTTCCAAATTTTTCGCGAAGCGCGCGGGAAGGGCTGGGTGAACAAATCCATGTCAAAAGGGAAAGTGGGAGTGAAGCCACGCAAGGTGATGGTGCTGGTGGGAACGCGGAAGGGTGGATTCATTTTTCAGAGCGACCTTGGCCGCAAAACATGGAAGATCTCAGGACCGCTTTTTACGGGCATGAATGTGCATCATTTCATCGCCGATCCTCGTGATTCTGGGAAGACTTTGTATGCCGCGGCAAACAATGACTGGTTCGGCTCGGACATCCACCGGTCGCACGACGGCGGCAAGACCTGGCTGCGCACAAAAGAAGGCGTGCGCTACGAGAAGGATTCCGGGCTGGATGTGAAGCGCCTGTGGCACATTCGACCGGGACGCGAAAGCGAGCCGGGAGTGGTCTATTGCGGCGTGGACCCCGCGGGGCTTTTCCGCAGCGAGGACGGCGGAGAGACGTGGAGCGAGGTAAAAGGCCTCAATCGGCACGCCACACGCGCGCGGTGGACACCGGGCGCGGGCGGCATGATCGTTCACACGATATTGCTCGATCCGAGCGCGCCGAAGCGGATGTACGTGGCAATTTCCGCGGCGGGAGTGTTCCGCAGCGACGACGGCGGCTCTACATGGATTCCGCGCAATCAGGGGACGCGCGCGGATTTTCTGCCGGATACGACGCCGGAGCTCGGGCAGTGCGTGCACAAGCTTGCGCTCGCGCCGGGAGTGCCGGGGATGCTTTATCAACAAAACCATTGTGGAATGTACCGCAGCGATTCCGCGGGCGATTCGTGGACGGATATTTCCGAGGGGCTGCCATCGCGCTTCGGGTTCCCCATCGCCGTGCATCCACACGATCCGAAGACGGTGTGGGTGTTGCCGCTGATTGGCGCGGAGTTTCGCGTGGTGCCGAAGGGGCGGCTTGCAGTGTTCCGCTCGACGAATAGCGGTAAATCGTGGCAGACGCAAACGAATGGCCTGCCCGTGAAGAACGCGTACGAGACGATTCTGCGCGAAGCGATGTCCACGGACACGTGCGACGCCGCGGGAGTTTATTTCGGCACGGAAAATGGGCAGGTGTGGTTCACGCGCGATGAGGGGAAGAAGTGGCAGATACTCGCCGACCACTTGCCGGGAGTTATGAGCGTGGAGGCGGGAGTTTTCTGAGGGCAGCTTTGAGTATCTTGCTAGGTCGAAGAGCGCGGCGGGGGGCGGGGTCTCGAAACTGCCCAGGCAGGCTTCACTTTCGGTTAGCGCCTCGTGATGGCGGTCGAGCTCGGCATAGGCGACGGCGTTTTCGTGGCGGAATTCATCATAGGCAGCGAGCGAGTCCCAGAAATCCATCGTGTAGTAGAGGCCGGGAAGGGCAGTGTCGCCCAGGAGGCGCGTACCGCGATAGGCAGGCGAGGAGCGAAAGAGGGTAGCCCAGGCGCCTTCTGACCCATATACCTTCTCAAACTCTTTTTCGAGACCGCACTTGACTTGGAACTGCCAAAGGACTACAAACATTACTTACGTGTCTCCACCGTTTTGTTCTCCCTGGAACGATATTCTGCGGAACGGTAACAAGCTCGGGCGAAGGATTGTAACTCTACTGGTAAAGCAATAATACCTTCCACGGCGGTACAGCGCGCATTCGGTTTAGTGCGTTAAATTGCCGCGGAAAATCATACTCCGGCGAGCACCCCAGTGTGCGAGCGCCATGGAGGTCCGTTTGGACAGAAAATACAAGCAACACGGCTACCAGGATTCCGGGAAGCCGGAGAAGCGGGAAAAGGTCCAGAAGGACCATCCGCGGCCCGCGCGCCAGGAACAGATCGGGCCGCGCACTCCACGCATGGTCGGGACGATACTTCGAGCGCGCTGCTCGAGCTGCGGAAGCATCCTGCCCCCGGGATTTGATGTGAATGGCGCGTGCCCCAAGTGCGGTTTCGAGCTGCACTGCTGCAAACAATGCGTCCACTTTGACACGGGCGCCCAGTGGGAGTGCACGCAGGCGATCCCCGAGCCAATTTTGAAAAAGAGTTCGAAAAACACGTGCAAGCTTTTCGAAATCCGCATGACCGTGGAAAAAGACACTGCACCGATTGCCCCCGCAGCCCCCACCGCGGCACAGAAGGAGCACTCCTACTCCGCATCACGGCCGAATGATGCGCGCAGGGCGTTCGAGGATCTTTTCAAGAAGTAGGCGAATCGCGTTCAAGCATCATATCGGCTGTGTGTTCAGCAGGATTTGAGAACACTGAGCGGCAATTCTTGCAATCCTCCCACCCCTCTCTGCCGCGCAGGAGACCTATGCGATAATCTCGACAAATATGAAGGGTGCGTGGCAGAAATTGCGTTCAGATTTGTCATCTCCAATGGTGATTGGACTTGGCCTGTGCGTGCTGGGATTTGCTTGTGCGATGCAGGCGTGGTCCCGCGATGCCGCGCCGCGCGCCCGCCAGGACGACAAGGAGCAGGTAGCGAAAGGGAAGAAGGCCTATGACGATTACCGGTGCTTCGATTGCCATGGCCACAATGGCGAAGGAACAGACGACGCGCCAGATCTGACAGGGTCGAAACTGACAGCAGAGGAGATTTCAAAATTTCTTCAACGGCCCAGCGCGGACGCGGATGCGAAAGGCATGCCCGTCGTTCCGGTTACTAGTCCGGATCACCAGCCGCTCGTGGCATTCGTGCTCAGCTTGAGAAAACCGTCCCATTAATGAAGAGTGTTTAGCCCCGGATTGTTTGGACACTGAATTGAGTGTATTCATGCAGCAGCTCCGAGTGCAAGGAGCTGCTGGCGAGCCTGGGCTGGTGTGAGGTAGCCCAGGCGCTGGACGATCCAGCGCTGGTTGTAGCGTTCACGAAATTCCGCCAGCGCGCAGCGCAGTTCCTCGACGTTCTGGAACACCCTGACCCACAGCAACTGCTCCTTCAGCGTGCGAATGAACCGCTCGACGCAGCCGTTGCATTGCGGCTGGCGCACGAACGACGGCGAAGACTCCATGCCTAGGAAAGCGATTTCGGCCTGATAGTCGTCGCTCATATACTGGCTGCCGTGGTCGTGCCGGTTGCGGATGCCCGCCGCTGCGCCAGCGCGGAAGCCGCCGCAGTAATCGCGCACTCCTTGCCGCAGCGGTTCCAGCGCCTCGAACCGCGTGGCTTTCTTAGCCGCATGAAGGCCCACGCATTCCGTGGTGCAGTGATCCACCGCGACGAACACGGTCACTTGGCCTTCCTCGACAGTAGCTGTCATGGTGTGGTCGCTGGCCCAGACTTCGTTCGGCTGTGCGGTGAGGATCGTGCCGGTGTGGGGATTCGCGGGCTTCGGGAGCGTGCGTGACGGTGCGAGCAACTGCGCTTCGCGCATCAGCCGTAGCACCCGTGCCTTCGACGTGCGCACTTCCTCGAAGCGCAGCCGGGCCCACGCTTTGCGATGGCCCTCGCCGTAAAACGGAGAGGCCGCCAGCACTTCGCGGATCTTCTCGAGCAACGCTGCGTCACTCCAAGCGGTCTTGGGTCCGCGCCGTTGCAGAACCTGGTCGGGTTGTGCGGCGACGGCGCGCTGATGATAGAAACTGGAACGCGCCATCTCCCATTCGCGGGTGACACGCGCCACGCCGTAACGTCGTCCCGTGAAGGGCGAAGCGGCGCGGCTCATGGCTTCGGCCTCCGCCAGACCAAAGGGCGTCCGGCTTCCATGCGGTGGATCTTTTCGCGCAGCAGTTCGTTGCTCATGCTCAGATCGGCGACCAGCGATTTCAGCCGCTGCATCTCTTCGTTCTCGACATCGGCTTCCCGCGCTTTCAGGTTTGCCGCGCCGCCTTCCAGAAACTGATCGCGCCAACCGGACAGCGTTGCGGCGGTCACGCCCAGTTCGCGCGAGAGTGTTTCAAGATCCTCCCCGCGCAGCAGCCGGAGCACCGCTGCAAACTTGCGTTTGGCCGACCAGCGTCCGCGCCCGTCGCGCCGCTCTTCGGGAGCCACTCCGGTCGCCCTGTGGGCTCCCTCCGTGGCTCCCGAAGCTGGTTCTCTCTCTTTGCTCATAGACACCTCCTCGTGATGTCTTACTCATTTTCATCACAATTCGGTGTCCAACAAAATCCTAGGGCGCAGGACCATTAATGAAGAGAAAGAGTTAAATTCTCTTAAGGTAAGGTTAAGACGGCACCCTGTAAGTTCAAAGTTGTCGGGGCCGGCGGTCTTATCGGCGGGTGTATACTGGCTCGCGAGTGGATGGTTGCGGCAAGCTGCGGGGTTTAATTCAGGGAGTTTCGGAGGAGAGGATTCATGCGAAAAAACTGTATCGCGCTTGTGATGGCAATTGCGATGGTGGCGGCGATTGGATTGGCCGCGCAGGCTCCAACCGAGGGGCCATATAAGATTATCAAGACCGCCAAGGTGGGTGGAGCAGGCGGATTCGATTACGTATACGCGGACTCGGATGGACGGAAATTGTATATCCCCCGTCCTGGGCAGCAGGGCGCTCGAGTCTCCGTGTTCAATTTGGACACTCTGGAACCGCTGGGTGAAATCCCCAATACGAATGCACGCGGCGCCGCCGTAGATCCGAAATCGGGTCATGGATTTGCCAGCAGCAAGCCAGTGGCGATGTGGGATACCAAGACGCTGGCGTTGATCAAGACGATTGACGTGCAGGGGGGGCCGGATGGCATTCTATTCGACCCGTTCAACGCACGCGTTTGGATATTCAGCCACGGCGCGCCGAATGCGACCGTGATTGACGCAAAGGATGGCACAGTTGTGGGCACAGTGGACCTTGGCGGCGCGCCGGAGCAGGCCGTCACGGACGGCAAAGGCCATCTCTATGTGGACATCGAAGACAAGGACCAGATTGCCGCGGTGGATGCCAAGACGATGACGGTAACGGCGCACTGGGATATTTCCAGTAAGGGCAAAGGGCCCGGCGGGCTCGCGTTTGATATGAAGAACAACGTACTTTTTGCGTCATGCCACGATCCAGCCGTAATGGTGATCCTCAGCGCAAACGATGGCAAGATACTCGCTTCCTTACCCATTGGGATGGGTACGGACGGCGCCACATTTAACCCCGCGACGATGGAGGCGTTCAGCTCAAATCGCGACGGCACACTGACGGTGATCAAAGAAAATAGTCCGACCGAATTCGTGGTCGAACAGAATGCGCAGACGATGGTGGGCGCGAAAACGCTGACACTCGATAGCAAGACTGGCCATATCCTGCTCATCACGGCAGAGTTCGGTCCACCTCCGACTCCCACGACGCCGCCCCCGGCGGGGCAACCTGCGGGACGCGGTGGGCGCGCTCCCATGCTGCCGGATTCCTTCACAATCCTCGTAGTGGGCAAGTAATCGAATAAAGAGAATGGCGGCGGGCGCAACGGTGCGCCCGCCATTTTTATGTGGTCCAGCACAAAACTTTCACCACTTCCCCGTCCATCTCGTCGTATAGCGAGCGCTATTTCCGCATTCAATTGAAGGCAAAAACAGTGCCTTTACTTATGCTGATTTTCGGAGGGTGGCTGTGGAAATAGCATTGGTTCGCGCTGCGGCTCATTGGCGATGGCCTCCAGCTGGGGATAGTGATGGCGCAAGGGTTCGGGCACCTTCACTTTGTTGCCGGTGAGGAGGTGAATGAGCTGGAGGGCATTTACGATGGCTTTGCCTTGATAGTGATTGTTGGTGATGACGAAAGTTGAGGTTGAATGTTTTGCGACGTGTTGGATGCGTTCCGCCCAAGGCTCCAACTCATCTTCTTTGTAGAGGTAGTTGTAGCGTTCCTCGGGAGGCGAGGTGGGGTCATCTGTGAACCAGGTGTCATAGCGCCGTCCGTGCAAACGGATATAGCCAACGCGCGCGGTTGATCGCTCCGTGGGTTTCATGGAGCGGCCAATCACGGGTTGGTCGATGTTGCAGAAACCAACGCCACTTTCGTGAAGCATGGCAAAGAATTCTTTGTCATTCCAGGTTGCGTGGCGTACCTCCACAGCGAGCGGGTAATCGCCAAAGGTTTTGAGCAGCGTTTTCAAATACGCGATATTTTCAGGCGTGCGGTGAAATGAGAAAGGGAATTGCAGGAGCACCGCGCCAAGCTTTCCGGCGCGCGCAAGCGGATCGAAGCCCTCATGCACCGCGCGCACATCTTCGGCTGTCGCTCCGGTTTCATGCGTGAATTTCTGCCAGAGCTTGGCCGTGAAGACAAACCCGGGATTCGCCGCCACACGTTCAAGCCATTGCGCCGCAAAGCTTGGCCGCAATGGTTGGTAAAAGGATGTATTGATTTCGATGGTGTCGAAAAATTCGGAGAGGTACGCCGCCTCATGAAAAACCTTTGGCCGCTTCGAGGGATAGACGATGCCAGCCCAATCATCGTAGGACCAACCGGCGGGGCCGACGCGGATTTGAGGGGGATTTCGCGGGGTGGAAGATTTCGGCACGGGGCCTTTTTGGAGGATCCGCAAAAGGAAGGAACGCGGCGCAACTCCAGCCGCGCGAGCGTATGACGCGCGCCGGGGCATTGTCAATCATGAGGAATCATCCGAAGGAATCGAAAGCAAGAGCCGGGAATTGCGGATGCACAGTGGAGTTGTTATGCTGGCTTCATCCCATGACCGAACGCGACAAGTGCAGTTGTAACGTGCGGTGGCCAGCCCCAATGCCATTGTTTCGCGAAGAGGGACTCGGATGAAATTCTCAATAACCTTCAAGAACGTAGATGCCCACAGCACAGTGGAGAGCATGGTTGCGCCCCACATCACCAAGCTGCAAAGACTTTTGAAGAGTTATTCGCCGGATCTGGTGCAGCTTCACGGCGCGATCGCCAAACAAGCAAGGAAGGAAGTGTACAGGTTCACAATTAATCTTGGGCTTCCTACAGGGACGCTTCACTGTGTGGGCGAGGGCGATGATGTGATCGCAAGCGTGAAGACCGCGTTTGCAGAGATTGAGAGTCAATTGAAGAAGCACAAAGCACTCGTCCGCCACGATTACGAATGGAAACGGAAGCGCCCTCGGAGTGAGGAATCATCGTAGAAATACAGACGTCCTCTGTTTGGGGTTCCTGCAACCCTCGCCGGTTGGTCCAAATTGGCGTTTGTCCTCGAAAATGCCCTAAAAGGTGTCCTGAAAACTATTTCAGCTTCGGGACAGGAATATTCTTTCACATGTAACAAATCTGTGGACAATAGTGGTAGACCCTTGGATGTGTTTCCGTAAGTCGTTCTATATCAATAACTTAGGCTAGCCACCAAACTAGAGTTTTTGACCTCGTCTGGCACATGGAGTGCTCCTCAATAGGAAGAACGCGGTCTGGCCCTATTTGTACCCGGCCGCCCGCAACCCAAAAGGGAGGAACTGTTGGCTATTCACGCAAGGATCCCTACGCCGCTAGATTTCGTCCCGGCAAGAGGTATTGGGAACAACGGGGACCCCACAGTTGGGAAGTTCGGGTCGTTCCTTTCCGAAGAGCAATTCCGAGAGATGCTCAGCCGGGAAAGGAAGAGATCAGAACGCTCAAAAAAGCCCCTCCTGCTGATGCTGGTCACAGGCAAACCAAAGAAACGGACAAAGGCGGACGCAATTCTGTTTCAGAAAGTTGCTGGACGCCTTAGCGAAAAGGTTCGAGAAACCGACCTGGCCGGATGGTTTGAAAAGGACGTCGTATTCGGCGTGATTTTCACGGAACTCGGGCAAACGGACACCAAGTCCGCGACGCTCGTTCTTCAGGCAAAAGTCACCGAAGGCCTCGAAAAGGAATTCGATGAGTCGCAACTGAACGACATCCTCGTCTCTTTCTATGCATTCCCGGATGGTTGGACAAGCAACAGCGACTCGAATGGAAATGGAAACGGGAGCAAGACGGAGCTGAACAAAGAGCTCTACCCCGAATTGATCGAGGTCGCGAAGAAAAAGAGATTATCACTCGTAACAAAAAGGGCGATGGACATCGCGGGGAGCGCTGTTGCGCTTTTTTTGCTTTTTGTTCCCTTTGGGCTCCTCGCAATTCTGATCAAATTTTCATCGAAGGGGCCAGTGCTTTTCCGCCAGGAAAGGATTGGCCAGTATGGCATTCCATTCATATTTCTGAAGTTCCGAACCATGCGCGTTTCAAACGATGCAGGCATTCACCGGGAGTACATGCAGAAGTTTATCGCTGGAAAGGTCGGGCCCGATGATCCCGGCGGCAAGGCGGGCACCAATTTCAAGATAACCAACGATCCGCGCGTGACTTGGATAGGAAAGTTCATGCGGCGGACGAGCATAGACGAATTGCCTCAGTTCTGGAATGTTCTGAATGGCGATATGTCATTGGTGGGTCCGCGTCCGCCGATTCGATACGAGATGGAAGCGTACGACACCTGGCACCGGCGCCGGTTGGTCGAGATCAAACCGGGAATTACGGGCTTATGGCAAGTCCAAGGCCGCAGCCGAACGACATTCGATGACATGGTGAGGCTGGATCTGCGCTATTCGAAGACGTGGACGCCACTTTTGGACGCGAAAATTCTTCTTCAGACACCCCGCGCAGTAATCTCCGGGGACGGGGCATACTAAGAGACTGAGAATTACCATTCTCTCTGCTCAACATTCATGCTGGCCCGTACTTCGAGACGGTAAAGTTTCATCCCCACGGACGATTCACATTCTTCGCATAATGATTTGCCTGCTCGGAGCCGCAATTATTTTCCTTGGAAACTCGAAACTCGCAAGACTGGGCACAAAAGGGCACCGCGAAAAAAGATAGAATCAAGCCTCGCCGGAAGCCAATGTTTGCAAACCCAACGGATTCCCGAAATCTAGGGTGGAAGGATGCCGGGTTATAGTGCGTCGGAAGAAAGTTGCGCAGTACAGGATCGCAAGTGAGGGGGGAACGACAATCAGGAAAGGGGGAATGAGGAAGGACTCGATTCACATGTAGCTATAAATCAAGTCACCGAGAAAGGCCGTTGCTGGCAAGGGCACGCGTTTCCAACACCGTCCTAATATTTCCTGATGTGTGGAAAGTTTCGAGGAATCCATGCTCGCGGCGGATTCCTGCGGATAATAGTAACGATAAAGCCACCGCGGCACCGCGCCGAATTTCATTTTGAATCTCGCAAGCTCAGTTTCCCCCTCGGGAACCTCCCCAAAATCGTATTCATGATAACCATTCGATGTTGCCCACTGGATTGCCTCCCAGTGAATCAAGTCATTCGGACGAAAATGAAAGTGTTCAGCAGGGCAGGCGAGAAAGCCTGCACAAAACCTTTCCTTGTACATGAAAAAAATGAGCCCAGCGATCAAATCAGTCTTTCCGTCAACTTTCCTTTCCGCGAGGAAAACCTTCATCAGGTTGAGCGGGCCGAGGAACTTCCACGCGGCGAGAAAATACCTTAGCGATCGCGGAGGAATAACCACCCTTCTCATCGTTCGGAGGTATAAGGAATGCCATTTGCGCAGATCCTCTTCCGTAGTCGCGACACGAACTGTCAGGCCAGATGCCGCTGCCCTCTTAATGTTCTTACGGAGGGAACGATCCTTCATGACGAGATTAGCCGCATCCCGAGGCAGTGACATGACGTAGGATTTTCGCCATGGCGATCCGCTAATCCCGTTAATGAGTCCGTCCATAATTGGACCTTCGGTCTTAATCTGAAGTCTCAGCTTAGATACTCCTGACACACGATCGAGTGCCGCCACCAGGAGCATGCGCGAGACATCTCGTGATATTGCCAATGGACCTGCGATGGGCGTCCGCGGCAGGGAGGACAGACGCGCACTAGAAAGATTGCCTCCAATCGGGATTGGAAGGCCGCGCGTGTACATGAGCGGAAGGATTCCGAGGAGGCTGCCATCCTCGCCCTCGGAAGCGAGAACCACGGTTTTTCGATCGTATTCGGCGACCAGAGCCTTAATCCATGCGGGATGATGATAGACAGTCGCGCCTGGATGTGATGCGACAAAAGAAAGAAGTCGAGGGTCATCAAGACCCACCTCGACGAGGCGAATGCAATTTGTCGGCGACGCCGGCTGCCGGCTATCATCGAGGCCGACACCAGACCCTGACCCAATGTCCCTGTTCATTTTGATGTTGATGATACTCCCGGGGAGAAATTCTCAACCACATTCATTTGGGATTCATTTTCCATAGGGATGAACTCGATGGTATCAAGAGGACGTTGCCCTCTGATCTTCGCAACGGTCCTCCGCACAACGGCGGCTAAAATGAAAGTCCATCCGGAAATCGTGAGCTTCAATGCGTCCTTGTAGAGGCCGGCTTTTAGTGATCTTTGAACCCAAAAAGTGGTCATCCCACCGAGCCACGCACGCCTCCGAAACCTGTATTCCCGGCCTCCTGGATAGATCCCGGCCTCTTCCCTGGACTTCAGAAGATATACCTTTTGGATGAATGGGGGGACAGAGTGGATACTATTCGTTGTATGAATTCGGTAGAAAACCGTTCGAGGAGAAAGTATCAGAACCGTCCGACCTGAACATCCCAACTTGAGGGAAATGTCGTGAAGATCCAAGTGGAAAATGCCCGTGGTCCAGCCGCCTACATCCTGAAAAGCTCGTCTGCTCACAATAAATGAGCTGGCGCTCAAGCCTAATGTCCTGTCTTTGGAAACCGCAGCTTCGTATTCCGCGAATTCAATCTTGCGTGGAATGTCTTGACTCGTCACCTGTGGGATAGAACCGTTAATCCATCGCGTCCTGCCATAAATCAAAATTGGATTCCGATCCCTTATGATCCGGTCGTAAACCTCCAAGGCCCAAGGCATGAACGCATCGTCCCCGTCAAGAAAAACAATGTAATCTCCTTTAGCCAGCGACGCTCCGTGATTACGGGCCCCGATTGCTCCAATGTTTTCCTTCAAACAAGCCAAATGGATGGCATCACCATACTTCGCCAGAATTTGAGCGGATCCGTCCTCTGATGCGTCATCCACGACAATAACTTCCTTGTCGGAAACTGTCTGACTCAATGCAGAGTCAACAGCATCACAGATGAACTGATTCTGTTTATAGGCCGTAATAACGATGCTGAATCTTATTCTTGACATGTCTCGACATCCACTTTTAGCAACGCGTAAAGAACATACCACTTATCAGTGTTCGGCTGCACTGGCGACAAAATCGGTGTGTTCAGGAAAAAAAAGAGCACGGCGCACGAGCGAGAGATCTAAATTGGAAATTCTCGTTTCAACCAGACCTCATGCCTTTCTGGGCAAACAAGGAAATAGCAGCGCTCGCTGAACGAAAAGCAGGCTGCATACTTATGCTTCGTGAAACGGATTACCCAACTGGATGGACTTCGAGGGATAGCCATCCTTGCGGTCTTCGTGTACCACGCCTTCGACGCCCCTTTGATGTGGGCTGGCGTTGACTTATTTTTCGTCCTGAGTGGATATCTCATTACGGGTATTTTGCTTCGATCGAAGGATCAGAATGCAAAGGGGGACGCCAATACAGGATTCTTCGGGCCTTTCTATTTGCGCCGCGCACGCAGAATCCTTCCACCTTACTGTCTCTTCCTGCTTATGGTGAGCTTATTTTTTACGGTGCCCTGGGCGCATATCTGGTATTGGTACGCCTTCTTCGCAGCGAATGTCGCGAATGCACTGCACAAGAATGATGTGATAGCCATGGCCCCGCTTTGGTCCTTGGCTGTGGAGGAGCAGTTTTACTTTGTGTGGCCGTGGGTTGTGCTTCGCACGAGCCCGAAGACGCTGAAACATATCGCTCTAGGCATCATCCTCGTGGCGCCCGTTATCAGAGCGATCTGTACTCCGTTTCTGTCTTCGAACGCTCCCGTTTACACACTCACACCGTTTCGGGCTGACACCCTCGCGTGTGGGGCATTCATCGCCATATCTGAAATTCAAGACCCCGAGTGGATCAAATTGCACCGACGTGCAGGGGGGATTTGCGCCGTCACGGCCGCATTCATTCTTGCGGCGCTGTCAATGATGCATAATTTTCGACATAACAACAACACGGTGTTCTTCAATACCGTCGGATACTCATTAGTGGTTCTCATCTTTGGCGGAACGCTAGTTTGGGTACTGGGATCCGGGAAGGGCTTCACCTCTGCGGTATTAAACTTTAAACCCCTGCGATACCTCGGCGTGATCAGCTATACGTTTTATTTGTTCCACGAGGGCGTGTTAGTCCTAGTTGGGCAGCATTTCCATTCGAAAGTCCTTGTTTTCATTGTGAGTGCGGCGATCATAACGGCGATCTCGGCTGTTTCGTGGACTTATTATGAATCTTGGATTCTGGGCAAGCGTCGATCTAAGCCCGCCTTGGCGTGAGCGCTGGATTGCCATGCGCCGTGCGCGATAGTGTCAGGCTGCATCGAAATTTGCTCCAATCTGCAAATTTCCGGTGGCGAATTGAATCGGAGGTGCTTTTAGGGGAATCAAGCCTCAATTGGCCGCTCAAATCTCCTGCCATCAAGTTCGAAAACAAGGCGACCCGCATCCAGAGCAGCAAATGCAAGGCGTGCCCGGTCATTCCCCGGCCCCTGGATCTGCCAGGTGCCGCCGCGTTGTACCAGCGACATTTGACTGCGAGCCCGCCACCACTTGTCTACTTCGGCAGGGAGTGCGACCCACACTTTATCCATCGAACGCAGACCAGAAAGATGCGCCAGTAGTTCCGTGTAGACACGCCGGGCATTCAACTCTATTAAGTAATCCGGATGGGTAATGACGCTGATGAGACCATTTCGCCGCAGAATGAGGTCCATCTGTTGCCGCCAGATGTCGATAGAATAGTCGCCCATAATGTGAAACAAGGAGTAGTCCTGGATTGTCGTCAGCGGCAGCTCCAGTACATTCCCGATGAAATACGGCATGACTGTGCAGCAGCCGCCTCTCTGGGGCTCGAGGTGGGCGACATTCGGAACTGACATGTCATAAGAAAGGTCGAAGGAGGAGAACCAATCCTGATTGCGATACATCGCGCCGGCCCGGAATCCCCTCGTACCGAAGCGTTTCGCATATTGATTGATTTTGTCCGCTCTCCGCTCGAATTCCGCACGCTCGCGGAAGAGAAGCCCGTCATGGTTCAAATCATGCACGTTGATTTCAAATCCGCGTTTCCGGATACTTTCCAAAAAGGACTCTGAAACTTCGTATCTTTCTTCGGGCACAATTTGAAAGGAGGACTTGATCCCGATTGAATCGTCAAGGTCCATCAAGCTGGAACAGAAGTCACGACCCGGAGGCGCCTCGACGTCATGGGTCATCATTGCGCAACCTGGGGCTCCATCGGGCCAGAACCAAATGAAGGGAATGCGTTTCTGACCGGAGTGTTTCAGCGAAAGCGCCATGATTCGCTCTAAAATAGTCTCAACAGTGAAATCGACAGGCCAATGAGGGAAAGGGATCTTTTCCCAGTCGCTCAAGTGAACGCGCTGCAGATGTTTGCGGACAGTCACTCCCATCACCGGCCGCAAGTAGCGGTAGTAGAGGGTTCGCACGACCGGATTCGATGTGAGCCTTCTCTTGTGAAGGTCCGCCGCCTGGAGATACAGCTCAGCGCGCAAGTTCTTTATAGTTGCGCCCAAGTCAAACGGCAGGAGAAGGCCTTTGCCGTTAGCTCTTACGGAAGCATAAAGGTCAGGTGAGGTAGTGTCCGGGCGTGCGGTAGCAGAGACAAAAGACGGCTGCCCAAAACAAACAGTATCCGGTCCGAACAGGAAATATCCTGGGTTAGGAGAAGGCGTCCCCGCGAACGCTACGGGAACAAGGTCTGCAGGACACCGAAAATGTTCAATAAGCGGATTTTCCCTTGCCTGCATTCAAGTTTTCCTTTGCCCGAAGACTAAGCAAATTGCTGAAAACTCCGATTCGAGTGATGTCTGCGCACGGAATTCGTATGATGATTATGGCAGGAGGGGAAGCGGAGCGGAGAATACAGAAAGAGAGATACGATAAATAGTAATCTTTGGGTGGAGAATCGAATGCCAGCTGAGCACCAATTGCATTCGGTTTGAGCTGTGTGGTTGGAGTCCGAAAAGACGGAACGACGCATGCGGGAGCGCAACGTTCATGGCTTTTATTCTTCTCTCGTTGACCTCTTGATATTTCTCGCTCCCGATGTGAAATCTTGCCTAACCCATATGCTTATAAAGGAGTCCGCCAACCGCAGATAGAAAGGCATTTGGCGTGTGCGCGAAAACGCCCTTTGCGACATGCATTTTCCAGCCTTCATCGCGGTGAAGAGTTAGACTCGCCGGGTTTCTCAAATAAGTTAACGTTGAACGCTGAGCCCCCCAGCGATCCTTGAAAGTGACGAGGCCTTGATTGTCTTCGTCGGAGCGGCCCAAATCAAACCACCGCAAATTCGATTCTTTTGCCTGTTGGATCGCTCTCCAAAACAACAGCTGCGTGCCACCCAGGTTGTTAAATTGAGTGTCGGAACAACCGTACTTGTAAACGAGGGAATCGTTGAAACAAAGTGTGATGATTGCAGCGATAGGCTGTTTGTCCTTCAAGGCTACGCGAATCGTAAGCGCGCTACCCAAGCAATCGACCAGATTGCGGTACCAGCTTCTTGGCTGGGGCGGCAAACCATGGCGCCGGCGAGTGAGGAGTTGGAGCTGGTAGAAGGCGTCAAGAAGTGAATCGGAGCGGCCCTCTTCGATCTGCAGACCTTCGCGTTCCGCTCGCCGGATTTTTCTCTGTGTCGAATCCTTCTGAAAATTGCGAAACAAGGTTTCGAGGTCCCGATTCAAGTCCACTTGGTGAAAGAAATACGTCTTGCTCTCGCGGAAATTGCCCAGGTCCGCTTGGATGGCGCCCAACGGACGAATTTCAATATAGCGCCAACCATCGTTCCGAAGCCGTTCCTGTAATCCTGCGAGGAGCACTTGAAAATCTTCCGCCGTCTCGACTAACGGCTCGCAGTGGTCCGAGAAAGGCAAAGATACAAGCCTGCGGCCGGTCAGCCAGCTTTCGACTTCACAGAAGACCAAGCCATTTTGCAGGTTTCCTCCGGGTGCGGACGTTGTGAAGCCGACCGGGACATACCCGTAAGTGCGGTGCAATGCTTCGAGCCAGCCAACCGAATGGAAAACTGACGCCCGCGGATGTCTCTCCACGAACTCGCCCCAGCGTGGATCCTTGAGGGGGTCAATTTGATGAAAGTTTGTCAATTCGTGTCCCGATGTCCCACAGTAAAAGTGAAATCAGATTCATTCATTTAGTTGGAGAATGATTGGCGGGCCCTCTTCACCTTGGTGAAACAGTTTCGGTTGTATACTTTCTCAAAATTCCAGTCGACAATTGGTCCAGCACAATCCAAATTCGTCTTTCCCATTTCTATTTTCCGTCATACTTCCCAACTAAATTCTGCAGTTCCTGTTCTTTGCGTTCGTTTGACTCGGCGATGGCATTAAGAAAGGAGGAGGAAAACTTAGTGCGCAAGATCGCGATGTTCGGCATTACACAATGGCCCCCGATGCGTCCGGGAAATACGTTTGACGGAAGAAAACTGATCTCTTTGATGAAAGCGTTTACTTCCTCATACGAGGCGCCACATTCACCAGCCATCCGCTCTACATCTTGGGCCCAACCAATCAGGACGCCAAGCCACGTCGTTTCAAGCAGCTTACTGAGCTCACCGACCTCCGGCGTGCGGAATTTCTCTACTTGAAACCCGGCTTTGGAAAAATGCTCCGTGGCGGTATGCGTAGATGTGGAATCGAATCCAGCCACAAATTTACGGTAATGCAGCATATCCTGCACCATTTTTGCGTGCTTCCCTCTGACGGGACTATAGGCCACGGGCAATTTGACTCGCTCTTGTACCTTCCTCGTGGTCCCGACACCAAGGGTACTGTTGATGATGGTCAGCTGTGGTTTGTACTTTTCGATATACGCAACCGTCGTACCGACAAAGTCCTTCATCTGGAAAGGGAAACAGATATGCAGCACGGAACAGGGGCGGTCTATTTGCACGGGCTCCACATCGACGCCGATGCATGTGTAAGCGCGGCTTAAAATTTCAAATAGGGGACGACCAACTTCTCCCATACCCACAATAACGACATTGCTTTCGGCCACGGTCCTTTACCTTCCTTTACTGGATTTGCCGCAAGTTTGTTCAACAAATCTCATTGCTTAAACTTTTCTCTTCAGACAACAGTAAGCGTTCATCGAATCAGCCCAAATGGAGCCCTGTGCAATCGAATTGTCCAAAACCGCCGAAACAATCAATGCGGTCCTACAACCCAATTGTGAGCATAGTTTCGTCTTTTCGAGCAGTGTCCGAGTAAATCGGTTCGCTCGTGTGAAGTTCGGAGTCTGTGGCCGAACGCGTCGGATTGTGGTGAACTCTTACCAAGAACGGCGGGCAGCAATCCGAAGAAGGGCCTGAAATTTTCACATGCACGCCGTCTTCCGCAAATTGCACTTGGTCAAATCGAAGCTCACGCCTCTTTCGGAACCACGTTGTGATCTGCTGTGCGGTGCCGAACCACACTCTGTGCTTCTGCAACTCTTCCAACAGCCGCGCGTAGAAATCTCCCCACAGCCTCTCAGGTGACAGGCTTCTCGTGTGCCAATTCACAGTCAATACACCACCGAACATGGACATAAATTCGATCAGATGTTTGCAGGATTCGAAAGCGTCGGTTTCCGAAAGATTCATCCGGCCAGGGTAAAACATCGCTGTGTCCTGAATGCCCAGCGGAAGCTCGAGAAGAACTTTGGCGGTGGTGGGACAAAATGCTTGTGCCGTCCCTCCACGAAAGCCGATCGCGTTATTGTAGCCAAAAGTTGAATCGTACGTGAGGCCCGCATCTTCCAGAATCTTGGGGGAGTCCTCATCGAAATATAGCCAGTGCATTCGAACACCGACTTCCGTTTGTCCGCTGAGATCACAGATTCGCTTGGATTCGATCCGAGCCTTCTGCCTGTCCTGCCATGAGTCAATTCCATGGAGGCCGACCTCGCAACCTTGCGCGATGAGTTGGCGCAACTGATCCTGGATTTCAGCGACGTCATACTTGGCGGCTCGCCTCTTCGGGGCTGCGCCGGAATTGGTTACACCGGGGACATCCTTGAAAGGAATGAAATAGAATGTCGAGCCAAGATCCTTCTCAATTTGATTATAGCGATCAAATTCCAGCCAGAAGTCCTCTTTAAGGCCGAGATATACGAGTGGGAGAGAGAAGACCGCCTTCCAATTCTCAATCATTCGAGGCAACGGGAGTTTGCCCCTCATTGCGGCGGCAAAAGAACCAAAAAAGGCCCGATAAATGAATCCCAGAAGTGTGTGATCAAACTTGTGCTCACGTATCCCAGTGAAATCCACATCGTGCGTCAAGCAAGCCATGAAGTCGTAACCGGCCGGCACGGCCGGAACTTCTACGAAGGAAACTCCCGCATTCAGCAGCATGCTCCTTAGCATAGAAATGTGAATTTCCAAAGTAGGCGAAAGTGCATTCTCGGAAGGCTGTCCCTGGGAAAGCAAGAAAGAAACTTCCTGAAACAAATCGTATCCAATGCGCAGAGTGCGGCGCCCCGAGCGGTTGACTTCAATCCCCACGATTTCGGACTTTCCCTTGGACCAAATGAAGGGCCGCTCAGCTTTCGGGAGGGTCATTAGGTCCCCATAAACGGGAAACTCGACGCCATCCCACTCAATCCACGTACAGCCTTGCTTCATAGGCCTGGTGGCGCCGCCCAGCCCATCAAATGCCGTGGATTTCGAATCGTAAATCAGCAGCAGATTGGAATTCACATTTGCTGAATCTTCACCGGATGTGATAATCACAACGTCGTATGCATGGCTCGGAGCATAAAACTCCCAAGGCGTCTTGAATAGCTCGAAGAACTCATTGACTGCCTCAATTTCACTATCTTTTGAAATCACACCGATCATAAAGTCCTTACCTCAATTGGCAACGAGGATTCGCGAAGTTTAATTAACCCAGTGTGGCCGATAGTTCCGCAAAGAATGGCCCGTAGGAAAATCGCTGAATGATGTTTTTTTAATTGCGGGGGCAAAAGGCCCCGCGTCCCATAAGAAATTGTCGCGTTGCGCGAATTAGGAGAGCAAAGTAGAAACGCTTCTACCCAGCGGCAGTTGCACGGGGCACATCACCCTACAGTCCGCCCAGCCGGCACCCAACGGGGGCCTGTGGTATCGGGAAGAATTGGTCAATTAAATTGGCGATTAGTTTAATTCAAGGCTTCACGGAAAGAAAGTTGTTGCCGTCACGCAAGCTCTTCAGACTCTTGGGTCCGTCCAATTATTTGAAATGAAATCAATGAGCCACGGCAGTAAGTCCCGTCGGGGGATTCGGGGCAGTCGTACTCCCCTGAAGGGGATGCGGATAAGTATAAGGCACGTAGTTATATGTCGTCGAACAACTTGATGCCGACCCGGAATCAGTCGTCAGTTCGCAGCGAGTCAAACTTGAAGGCTGCGTGCTTGAAACGTAGTAGTCGCGGTTCAGCTCGATGTTTGAGCTTGTGCTGGTCGGCGTCATGGACGCGCCATTCCCCCAGATGTAGGTCGGGCTGAGCCAGCCGTTGATGCCGCGTCCCACCTGCTCCCCTTGGTCTGGATAGTTGGTATTGCAGTCGTCCTGCAACTGGATGATCCCAGCGCCATCGTTTGGCCCCGTTTGTGTGTTATTGAAAATGACCCCGCTGCCGCCGCGCAAATCCATGTAGGCGTACTGATTGTCTCCGGTGCCCGTAATAAATGAGTTGTTGTAAATCTCCCACCAACGCGCCCAAACTTCTCCACAGGTTCCGTGCTGATCAATCTGCATGTTATAAATCGTGTTGTAGCGCACGACGGTCCTCGCCCCGTAATAGGACTGGATGGCCGAAGTTCCGCCATACGCGATGTTCGTTGGAAAATTGAAAGTGTTATCTTCCAAGAACACCATCGCGGGGCCACCGGGTGTCACACTGTCTGTCCACCCCGGACTACTGCCGCTCGGACTATTGCTCGCGCCGAGACCGAAGTTATGAATGACTTCATCGCCGGACATCGAAGCCAAAATGTTGAAAGTGTTATGGTCAAACAAAACGGGAGAGTTCCCGTAGGTACAGATCGTGGTGCCCCCTCCACTTGGGCTGAACGTGTTGTGGTCCACCCGGGCAGTAAATGACGTCGTTGTACCTGTAACTTCCACAGCCGTGCTTCCACAATTTCCGTTTCCTTCAAACGTAAATCCCGTAACCCGCGTTTCCGCGTTGCTATTCTGTTGAATGAATAAGCTTCCGGAAGTAATCGTGGTATTGCCGCCGCCGTTGAGTGTTACCCCCACGGTGCTGGGAATAGTGACGCTCGTCCAGGAGCACGTGCCACCCGGAACAGATACCATGTCTCCTGTGATGGCTGAATTGATGGCGTTCTGCACGTCGGTTTGTGAACAGGACGCTGCGGCGATTGTTTGCGCGTGGGCAGGCAAACAACAGAGCAAGAGAGGCACTACGCCCGCGCATATCCTCATCAAGCATGACCTGCGCGATCCCCGAAGGCGTTGTATCAAGTCCTCGAGCAGTCTAAGGGGCAAGAGCATCGCCAGTAGAAGCGGGCCGCGGGTCCTTCCAGGGCGAGCCTGCGCCTTAAGTGACGTCTGTCCCGAGATCGACTTAATACCTTCAGTCCTCATCTGTGAACTCCTCCAGATCCCGATATCAATCAGAATAGCCGCCCGACTAAACCCAAGCCCACTGGCCTAAAGTCCAGTTCTTGTACAGTCATTGGAGCTGTACCATTTCGCGAAGACTGGCATGGCGGGCAAGATCCAACCTGCACTGTCCCTTCTGCTGGGACGACGCACCTTCCGGCCAGTTCCTTCCTGCAAGCCGTACAAATACAACTGCGCCCATTCAATGTCTAGCGGGAAACGCTGAAATCTTCTATGCGACAGTGGATTCTGAGCCACTCTTCGAATACGACAAGACTAAACAAAATCTTGTGATTATCGTTTTGACCCGTGCGATGTTCATTGAAGATTTCCTGAACCGCCGACGGGCGCAGGTACTGATAGATGAGAGATTCTCTATCCAGGAGAATATCTTCCATTTTGCTGCGCTTCGTGTCGCGGAACCAATCATCGACAACATTCACGCCAAATCCGCGTTTTTTCCTTTTCAGGATTGCAGCGGGAAGAAAGGCTTGGCACACTTGGCGGTGAAGCCATTTACCGGACCCATTCCGCACCTTGAATTTTGCCGGCAACCTTTCAGCATATTCCACGATCTCTTTGTCGAGATAGGGCACTCTAACTTCGAGACTGTGCGCCATCGAGAGCTTATCCGCGTACATAAGAAGTTCATCGGGAAGAGTGGATCGCAATTCCATGAATTGAAAACCGCCAAGCTCGTCCGTCTGGCTCATGAGGCCGGAAAAGTCCTGCCAGCACGTAAGGATTTCGTCGCCTGCATCCGGGCCAAGCATTCCTTCTTGAAATAGTCCGTTGACCTTTTCGCCGGGAAGAAGGGACAAAACATGCTGATATCTCTTCATTCTGTCGGAGACATCCAACGCGTAAATACCCCTTTTTAATCTCTCATTTCGCGGCAGCGCACTTATAAGCGAAGCTATGGGCGTCCGCACCCACTTCGGCGAATTACCCCACAATGCCCCATACCGCACGCCAATATGCCGCTGATAGCCGCCGAACAACTCATCCGGGCCTTGGCCGACCAACGCAACCTTCACATCTTCCCGGGCTCTTTGACAGACAAAATACATGGGGACAATTGAGGACGACGCGATCGGCTCTTCCAAGCATGAAATAATGTGGGGGAGTTCCCGCTCGAAGGTCCCTCTATCAAGAGTTACGCCCGCATGTTGGGAAGAAAACATAGCGGCAGTATCGGCTGCATCAATCAGTTCATCATCAGCAAAGCTTGACCCATACCCAACGGTATAGGTATGCCACGACTTTCCGTACAGGTTCATGAGAGCAAGCAACAGGCCGGAATCGACGCCGCCGCTCAAGAGCAGTCCGAGCGGCACGTCGCTCAACAATTGTCTTTTCACGGACCTCTTGTAGAGGTCGAGCAACTCCTCTCGAGCGTCATCCGTAGATTTTGATGAAGAGAATGGCTTGGGACTGCACTGATACCAGCGCTTCAAGCTGTATGTGCCCTTCTCAAACGTGAGCACCGTTCCCGCGGCAAGCTTTTGAACGCCTTTAAACACAGTGTGGGGCGAGGGGGTATAGCGATAGCGGAGAAAAAGATTCAAAGAAATGGGATCAACTTCAGGATTCTCGTTTGTGGCCGCCACAACGGGTCGGACCTCCGATCCAAAGGAAACACGATCCGAATCAATCTTGTAGTACACCAACTTGATGCCAAATGCGTCCCGAGCGATAACCAGGCGTTCTTTTTGCGCATCCCAGATCGCCAAACCAAACATCCCGTTCAGGTGATTGAGTACGTCAATGCCCCACTGCTTGTAACCGTGGATGATGACTTCCGTGTCACATCGCGTTCGAAATTGATGGCCAAGCGCCTCCAGCTCACGCTTCAATTCCGGGAAATTGTAGATCTCTCCGTTGAAAACAATCCAAACGGATTCTTCCTGATCCGACATGGGCTGGTGACCACCATCGAGATCGATAATCGAAAGCCGCCGAAAACCAAGCCCAACGGGTCCCGCAACATAATAACCTTTGTCATCAGGCCCCCGGTGCTCGAGGGTCTGCGTCATTCTTTCAATATCCCGCCGGAGCACTGGCGCCCGGCTCCCAAAGTTGTATTGTCCGCAAATTCCACACATGAGATTGATTCCTTCCCGGGTCTAGGGCGCAGAGATCTGTTTGCTCTTGTAGAGCAGCAAACACAGACTTCTAAACATCTGTGATTGAGCCCAGCGGTGCATGGGAACATTGTCCCAACCAAGGAGAAGTCGGCGGCTCCGGAACGACCCGTCGGATTTCAGCCATCCCTTCAACTCGAGGGCATTCGCCAGGATTTCGTCTAGCGCCGGAAAGCGGCCTCTCAACAAAACTGCCACGTTGATACACTCAGCCAGATCGTACAGTTCTTGACGATAGACCGTCAGGCGAGGGGAGCGGGAGAAGGGCTTGGGCGAATGGTTCGCATCAAACAGATTCTTCGTATAGTAATCAACTCCCCTTTCAATCGATTTGGTGCATGCGGGCGATCCTGTGATTGCCTCGATTTTTGCCAATGCTTTCATGACAAAGCAGGTGTGAAAGTGATCCACGAAGTCTCTCTGACCATCGTTTGAGTAATACCAGGAGCCATCCGCGTTTTGGGACTCGATGACAAAGTTCATGTTTCTTTCAGAGGCGATTCGATACTTTTCCTCGGAGAAATCCACCGCCGCCCGGGTTAGGAGAAATGCCCGGTAGGCGCTCGCGTTGATGACTCCGCCCCCGTCACGGGGATCAGGAGAATATGCACACTTGGAAGCAACCGGAGATGTCTCGTAATCGCGATAATCCAGGAAGGCATGCTCCGCAATCGAGTGCATGATCTCCTGCCACTCCTGCTTTCCGTCAATATGATGAACTTGCCAAAAAGCTTCATAGGCATAAGGGAGGGTCGTTATGAGGGGAGTTCCTTCTTTGACGGTGCCACTTCTCCCTTCCCAACTGAAAGGGTATCCCCAAGCGTACCGTTCAAAGCCTGGGCACCGGGTTTGCTTGAGCACCTCAAGGAAATGGACAGCTCGTTGATAGTACTGCTCCTCACCGAGAGTTTCGGAGAGGAACGCGAATCCCATGGCATAGTGGGCGTCTGCAATCGGAAATCGCTGCGGCTTCCAAAAGAGTGTTCGAGCCGAGGGAACAAATGCCTCACAAAAAATCATTGGAGAAACCGCCAGTTTCCCCAGCAGCGGCCTCTTGTAATAGAGAGCCTTGGCGCTTCTCCCAAACTTACTTGCGAAAAAACTTTGATGGTCGTAAGACGTTTCGCCATAGCGATCAAGCCATCCGACGAAGCGCAGTACGGCCGCTTGAACTTTTTCCACTTGTTGTGTTTCTGTCATTGAAATGGATTCGTTCGGACCGAAAGGTGAATTAACTCGGCGTGACCCGGAAACTATCCAGCCGTCTATACTTCACCAAGGATTTCAATATCGCCTTCAGTTTTTGCATCTGTTCTTTGCGATGAAATGCCATGAGTTCCTTTGAAATAGGCCGCTTCATCTGGCGAAGAAAGGCCGACAAGTATCCCGAATACAAAACGACGCCGCCCACCAGATAAGGCTTCTGCGTTGATTTGTAGGCGAACCTGAAGAACTCCCAGACTGGGTGCCCGCCCAGGTAGTAGTCCTTCTCTCCATATGAAAAAGCTGAGGCCATCAGCGAACGTTCAGCCGTTCCCAAGCTGCGGTGATGGAAGAACGATTTCTCTCGAAAGGATCGAGTCCTCCAACCCATCATTCGGGCAGTTGTGACCGCGATCCAGTCAATCCCTCCGGCCCTATTTGGGATATATCCGCCAATTTCCTCAAAGCATTGCCGCCGGAACATCTGGCAACCGCCGGCCACGTGGTTCTCACCCTCGAAACTATCCGTATCTGAACTGTAGCCGTCTTGTTTGAAAATTGTTCCACCGACTCCAAGATTGGAGTCCTCTCTGAATTTGTCCATCAGAAATTCAAAATAATCCTCATCGAACGAAACATCTGCATCCAGACAACCTATGACCTCATACGCAAGGTCCTTTACTCTTTCATAGCCTGCGTTGAAGGCGCTCACTTTGGCTGCGAAGCTTCGATCCCTGCGTTTTGGTAAATCGACCATTTCCATCCAGGGGTACATTGAGACGTATCTCCCCACGATGCTCGCTGTCGCATCTGTCGATCCATCGTTCACGATCACCCATTTGGTTGGTAAAGCAGTTTGATTTATCACCGATTGGATTAGATTCTCGATGAACCCCTCCTCATTATGAGCAGGGGTAATCAGGACATATGAAGCGTGATTGATGCGTTGGTTCGTTTGTGACATCACCGTTGGCCCTCAACAAGTACTTCCTCAATATGCCCGACCCTCATGGTGTTCTTCTTCGAGCTTAACTGAGAGAAGATCTCATCCATGATTCGCGAGGTTTGCAAGATTTCCCGATAGGATATCGGTAATTCCGAGGCTTCCGTGATCGAGCGATAGAACTGGCGTATCAGGTATTTCATGCCATAGCCCGCCTGGAAATCCGCCTTGGCGAATTTCTTCATATTTCCCAGGGAGTTGCCGAGGTATTGCTTTGCGTAATTCCACGGCGGTAGAAATTGCTCCAGATAGCTCTTATAAGGTTTGCCCTTCATCTTAATTACCGTCTGCTGCATTTCGTCCAGGGTCAAACCGTTCTTCGATCCATACAACCGCAACATGTGCAATGAGGGCCGCATCTGCGACGAGAAGGTGAAGTAAGCCGTCGTTGTGCCGTCGTGAAGGATGACCCGCAACTCATCGATGATTTCCGTCTCTCCAATACTTCTCAGGAGCCCGCTCGTGAATCCATAAGCGATTACTTCGAGGGAGTCCCCTGTTAGAAACTCTGCGATTCTGCAGACGCCGTGACTGATGGTGTTCTGCAGTAAACCGCCCGGCAATTTCCGGACCCAGTGAGAGCTATCTCCCAAGAGCGCCTTGGCATAACCGGGGTCGCTGAGGTCATAACAGTAGTAGCTCTCCAAATGCACGGGAGGGCCTCCCAAATAGCCTTCCTTGACAAGCGCGCGCATTCGATTGGCCGCATGAGAGAATTGTGCATTGTGTCCGACGGTCAATTTCAGGTTGTTGCGTTCCGCAATCTGTATCAACTCTTTCGCTTCCTCATACGTGATTGTAAAAGGCTTCTCCACATAAACGTGGCTGCCAGCCTCGAGGCACAATTTTCCGATCGAGTAGTGGGTCTGAGGTGTTGTTGTGATGTGAACCACATCCGGTTTGGACTCGTGGAGGAGATCTTTCACCTCTACGAAATACTTGGGGGTCACCAGCCGCTCCTGAAGCTGCTTGGCCATCAGCTCCTCGCGGTCGCAAACCGCGACGATCTCACAATCCGGTATTCGCAGGATCTGCTCCACATGCTGATCCGCGATCTTGCCACATCCAACGATGGCTACTCTGAGCATCGGCTAACTCGCCTTCCTTACATATTCGAAGTAACGGCTTGAAGCTTCCGCAAAAGGGACCGCAGGCTTCCAGCCCAGACGATCTTTCAGCTTTTGATTACTGTATCGATTCCCCTTCCAATAAGTGGCGCAGCGTCGGCGGTTGAAAGCCGCGGGCAACTGGCCTTCCGACCACGCAGAGTATTTTTCCCAAGCCCAGCAGAAACCATAGAAGATTGAATAGGGAACAAAGATGGATTTGAAGTTTTTGGCGCGCTTCTTGTACATTCGTAGGAATTTTCTGCTGCTGGGCAGGTCATCATCCACCACATTGAAGACCTCACCGTCGACCCCACGCTTTATACCGGCCAGAACGATGGCCTCGGCGCAATTATCAACATAGGTTAGGGGGATCTGATTCGACCCTCCGAGATGGAGAAACAATCCGAATGTGTCAATACCGACTCGAGATGTCAGATGGCCGCCGGGGCCGTAAACCGCCCCCGGGCGCACGATGACGTACGGGATATGGTATTTGGACGCATATTCGATGACCAATTCGTCTTGCTTCAATTTTGCGAAGGCGTAGGCTTCGCCCCTTTCAACAGGCTTGCTTTCCAGTTCGCACGTTTCATCGAGTAATGATCCGGATCTCATGTTCCAGGTCGAGTATGTCGCGAAGGAACTAATGTTAACGAAACGCTTCAGGGCGCCGAATCTCAGGACGGCATCCAATAGGTTTCTCGTGGTCACGACAGAATTCATGAAGGAGCCTGGAAAGGTCTTTTCGATTCCCGCAGCCAAATGGAAAATCACTTTCGCGTCTTTTGCGGCCTCAGCGCAGTCCTCGCGGGAGAGTAGGTTTCCCGGAACCACCTCGGCCCGGACTTCCCTGGCAGATGCGAGAATTTTGCGAAGACGGGCTAAATTACTCGAAGGCCGCACAAAGCAGCGAAGGTTCGTGAAACCAAGCCGGATCAATGTCTCGACCACTCTGGACCCGATGAAACCGTTCGACCCGGTGATCAATATCTGGTCGTCATGACCGATAATCTGATTGTTTTCGTTCACAAGATAATCCTGTCAGATAAGCTGGAGAATGGATATCCAACTCAAGGCTTGATTGTTGCCATTTAGGGTACGCCTACCTATGTTGATCGCACCGCGCAGGTTTCCTCGACCCTTCCGGGATGGAGGCTCGAATGCTGATTTGCGATAAGACTGTTTGCCCTAACTGTTCTCGACAGTGGCGCCATGCAATGAATATATTTCGCGCCGCTCTCTTGCAAGTGAAACGTCGTACGCCTCTTCTGGTTCATATACGACTACATGACTGCCGGCACTCGAGAACTTGAATGGAACGCACAAGTGCTTCTTCAACCGCATCCGCAACGCATCGCGCCGCTCGGGCGGTACGAAGAAGAGCATAAAGCCGCCTCCGCCTGCGCCCAGGAGTTTGCCGCCAAGAGCGCCGGCGCTGAGACCAGCCTCATAGATCTCATCAATAGCGGCATTTGTGATCCTTTGCGTCAGCGATCTCTTTAATTTCCAACCCTCGTGCAGCAAACGGCCAAATTCATCAAGGGAGCGGGTGGGATTCGAAATGATGCTCTCAGCTTCGTTGACGAGCTGATGCATCATGTTCAACTCCTTCTCTTTTTGAGGCGTCACTCGGAGCTGTTCTTGGGCGATTTCCGAGGCAATTCTTGAAAAACCGGTAAAGTAGAGCGCCAGGTTTTGTTCGAGTTCATGGATTCTGCTTTGCGCGGTGAGGAGGCGTTTTACCTCAATGGTGCCATCCGGTTGGAAGTTGATGCGATTGAAGCCCCCATGTGCGGCGCACACTTGATCTTGCGAGCCAACCGCCTCTTTCAGCAATTCCTGCTCGACAAATATCGCATCGGCGGCGAGTGCGTGCTTATCCCGCATTCGGTCCTTGAGTGCGTACAGACCCAGGAGAAGGCCCACAGTAAACGCTGAACTCGTGCCCAATCCGGTTCGAGCAGGCAGGTCGGCCACATGGTGAACTTCGACGCCCTCCTCAATCCCGTGGAATTGCAGGCATGCCCGGACCGAAGGGTGCTCGATGGCACCGTTCCTGACGACGTTTTCGACCTTCGAATAGGAGATGCGACTGTGGTATTCGAAAAAGGGCGGCAGGAGCCGACAAGTTATGTAACAGCACTTGTCAATCGTGGTGGCCAATACAGCGCCCCCGTGCTCACGGTACCAGACAGGATAATCCGTGCCGCCACCGAAGAACGATATGCGAAGCGGAGTGCTAGTGATTATCACGTGTTCACCTTTCGAATCCAAAGGTACGACGGGAGCGTCTTCACTCCGCGTAGGTAATCCATCTCGATCAAAATCCGAAATGACATCAAAGCTAATTTAATCTTCAATGCGGACAGATGTTATCGGCCAAAATTTCCTCGCGCGGAGTCGGGGTCCCGATAATCACCTTGACTTGCAGTAATGTCTCGCCGATCAGCGGTGATTTTCTCCTTCCGGAGGATCCTTTGGGTTGCTTCGAGCAGGGACGGCGCAATCACATCCGCAATGTCGCTTTCGGGCGCGCCGTCACTTAGTAGTTGGGCGGTTTTGCATCCAGCGTTTCTGCCGGCTTCGACATCTTTAATGGAATCACCGATCATCCACGACTCGGTCAGATCGATCTCATGTGCGCGCGCAGCCTGCAAGAGCATTCCCGGCTGAGGTTTACGGCAAGCGCAAGGGGGTTGCAGTCCATGCGGGCAGTAATAAACTGCATCGATGGTTGCGCCGGCGCTTGCCAAGCATTCGCACAATCGCTGATGTAGGGACTCCAACTCGGCGGCCGTAATCAGCCCGTTCGCGACACATCGCTGGTTTGTAACGATAATGACGCGAAACTTTGCCCGGTTGAACATGGCGATGGCCTCAACCGTTCCCGGCAGAATCTGGATATCCTCCCAGCGCGTTACATACTGGCCTTCCGAAGGGGCCTTTCGGTTGATGACTCCGTCGCGATCCAGAAATGCGGCCTTATCCATGAAAAAGACGCTCCTCCACAAGTTCTGAAATGATGTGCCCGATCAGAATGTGGCATTCCTGAATGCGAGGGGTTTCGTTGGAGGGCGCGCAAATGCAGTGGTCCACCGCATTCTTAAGCTTTCCGCCGCTGGCCCCTGTCAAAGCGACTGTGTGTATCCCCTTTTTCTTTGCCTCGGTCAATCCGCCCTGCACATTCGGCGAATTTCCGCTGGTTGAGATGCCGATGGCGACATCCCCCGCATTTCCCAGAGCTTCAATCTGGCGCGCGAAGACCCGGTCAAACCCGTAATCATTTCCGATGGCGGTGACGCACGAACTGTTTACGGACAAGGCCAACGCAGGCAATGCGGGCCGGTCAAAGGCGAATCGTCCCACAAACTCGGCCGCAATATGTTGAGCATCTGCTGCGCTGCCGCCATTGCCGAACAGAAATACCTTGTGCCCTTTTTCGAAAGCGGCAAGCACAATCTCACTGACCTTTGCGATTGTTGAAACGGTTTCAGTGCTGCTGAGCAGTGCCTGCTTCGTGGCAATCGAAGCTTCGATCAACCTGTTCACGCGATTCTTGAAATCACCTGTCTGTTTCATTCCCACTCCATGTGTGAGTGTCTGATTGGAAAGATAAGCCACGCCGTTAAACCTTCCCTTCAAAACGCACGCGGGCGTGGCGGGATCGAATTAGAACTCTTTGTTTTGGGAGGACCCGGACTGTTGGCCTTGCAAAGCAGCATCATAGAGTTGGTTGCAAATCTGTTGAGCCCGCGCATAGTCTTCCGGAGTGCCTATGTCGATGAACATTCCATGCTCTTCCATCGCATACACACCGTGTTTGAGGAGTTCCGGAAAAACGTCCCTTTCCAAGCTGGCTGGTCCTTCCGGGATGTGCTCGAGAACAGCGCGACCGAGGACATAGACGCCCGCGTTCACAATTCCTGGGGCATCGCTGCTGGTTTTTTCCGAAAAGCCCATCACTCGGCCACGGGTGTCCATCGTTACTGATCCAAATCGAGATGCATTCTTTACACGCCGGACAGCCATACTTGCTAATCCACCACGTTCGCGATGGAATCGAATTAGACGGTCGAAATCGATCTCCAAAAATGAGTCGCCGTTCATCACCAGGAAATCGGAAGCATCTCCAAGTAAATGTTGGGCAAGTTTTACAGCGCCGGCAGTGCCGACCGGTTGCAACTCTTTCGAGTATTCAATCGCAACATCCCGGGAATGGCCATCACCGAATTCGCTTTCGATCTGGTCGGCGAGATACCCCGAGCACATCACCAAACGACGAATTCCCTGGGAGCTAAGTTGCCGGACCAGCAATTCAAGGAACGGCTTTTCTCCGACGGAGACCAGCGGCTTAGGTTTGGATGGAGCGACCGAGCGCAGGCGCGTCCCCATACCGCCGACGAGCAGCACGGCTTTGATACTTTCCATATGAGTTTTTGAAGTTGATTTCAATGGCCTGAAGATTTCGCAGGGAGCTGAATTATTCGGTCCCAATATTCCAGCATGGACGATAGCGTCTGTTCGATCGGCACTTTCGGGTTCCAACCGGTGTCCTTCCTGAATTTGGCCGTGCTGCCGAAGATGATTTTTTCGTCCGATGAGCGCATCAAGCGAGGAATCGGCCGGATTTTCGCTTTTACTCCGGAAAGGCGAATCACGGTGCGCAACATTTCGCCGATTTCATACGTCTTATTTCCGCAGAGGTTATAAACCTCGCCTCGCCTCCCATTCAATGCGGCGCGGTAGAAGCCGTGCACCGCGTCATTTACGTCGAGGAACGCGCGGCGCGGCTTTAGGTTTCCAACTTCAATTACGGGGGCTTGCAAGCCCTTTTTGATCCGGATCAACTGCCGCACGAAATCCGAAGGCGCGTCATTTGTCTTTCCCGGGCCTATGGTATTGAATAGCCGAAGATTGACTGTTGGGATTTTGTAATCCAGGAAATACTCTCGTGCCAACAGATCCAAACACACTTTGCTGATACCGTACGGGTGCAGCGGCCGAAGCGGATGCTCCTCGGTAACCGGCGTGGCCGACGCCGGCATGTGGCCATATTCGGCGCTTGAACAAGCCGAAATAACAACGGGGCGACGTTTCAAGTGGCGCACCGCCTCCAACAAATTCAGCGAACCCATAATGTTCGACTCAAAGGTTCCAGCGGGATCTGTCCAAGAAAGCGTGGGCATGCTCTTGGCCCCGAGGTGGAACACGTGCGTCGGGTTGTACTTCTGGAAAAGCTGTAAGACGCGCTTTCCATTGCGCAAATCACATTTCGTGAAACGAAGATTCGGCAAACTCACTTGCGTAACCGCGCTGGCCAGAAGGTATCCTCCGATTACCTTCCACCCTTTTGCCTGAAGGAACCTAGTCAGATTAGATCCGATAAATCCCTCAGCGCCGGTTACAAATGCAGTTCTGTTCATGCGCCCGCTCAAACAAACAAGCTCGTTATCGCAAATTGGTTGGCGCGACCTCCGCGGCATTCAACGGAGTAAATTGCTTGGTCAAGCGCCTGACAAACGGCCAGTTCATGCTTGGCAGGAACGGTCGAGCACGCTATAAGCCACGTCCCGCCGAACAATTCCTCACTTACGGGCTCCTAACATTTCCGCGTAGACGTCCCGAGTTATCCCACCGACTTCATCCCACGAATGCATCGCGCTGGCCCAATCTCGTATCTCCTGTCGCCGGGAGTCCAGTGTCTTGAATATATCACTCCCAAAATACTCTTCGATCGCTCTCCTCAAGTCGACAGGATCGCACGGCTTACACATAAAACCTGTCCTGCCCTCGACGATATCATCCCGAAGGGAGCCCACGTCGGTTGCGACCACGGGCAAGCCGAAGCTATATCCCACGAAAAGCACACCACTCTGAAAAATGTGCGTGTACGGCAAAACCAGGACGTCGGCTGCCTTGAAATAAATCTCCGTTTCCTCGTCCGGCACGTGTTGAACTTTTTGAATGACCTGCCCTCCACTGGCATGGGCACTTATCGTGCGTTGAATATCCTCCAAATATTTCCCCGCCTCTTTCCTTCGCCCGCCAGCGATAATCAGCCGGTACTCCGGATGGGTTTCCGCGAGGCGTAGAAAGGCGTCAACCAAGTATTCCAGACCCTTGTAAGGCCGGATGGCGCCGAAGAATAGGATCGTCTTGTCGCCTTCTTTGATGCCCAGCCGCTGCTTGGCCTGGGCAGTGGTCAAATCCGTGTCCGGAACAGAATTATTGATTCCGTGCGGGATGACAGTGACTTTCGCTTCACGAATACTGAAATCCCGGAAGAGCTCGCGCTTCATTTTTTCCGTGTGAACAAAGATATGATCGGAGAGCTTGTATTGAACTCTTAGCGTGAGGCGATTCAACAACGAATCGTTCAAGTCCCTCTTCCCTGCGTTCACATTATGAGCGGTGAACGCGATTCTCTTGCCGAGCAGCTTGTAGTAAAGCATCAGAAAAGATCGATCGAAGTACTCGAATTTGTTGTTCCATAAAATGTGAAAAATCTCCGGCTTGGCAACCACGGCGTATTTGATCAGCCGCGCGTAATAGATCAGGACCCCCAACACCCTCCCGGCCAGATTGGTTTCCTTCTTGCCTCCTCGCAGATTGAGAAAGTTCAATCTGGGCGTCGTATGCATTTCCGGACTGTCCAACCCATCGCTGCCGATGACATCCAAACTCACTCCCTTCGAGGCAAGCGCCATCGCGAGGCTGGTCGTGTAGTGCTTATCAATGCCGCCTGTAAGTAGAGCTCCCTCAATCGCACGCGGCAGTGTCGGCGCACTGTTCGCGGGAGCGCCGTCGCGATTAGAGGTGGTCTTCGGATCCGAAACGCACGTTGCCATAATTAGCCTGGGTTGTCTGCAGGTTAAACGTCAAACCTACGTTGTCTCGCTTGAGCTTGTTGGAGAAAGGGCCACGGTCACGTCACTCCCATAGGTTCCCTCGCCGGCTCGCTCAGGCCTCGAGAACTTTCCCCACGGGACCATTTCCCGAAATATCCCCATGAACTGATAGATGGGTTTGGAACCGCCATGCATGAGAATAACTGCACCAATATATAGGACTCCAAACACCAGAGTGTTCGCTACGATTCGGGCTAGGATTTCGACCGGAGCAGTGGCCGCGGCCAAATACGGGATTCCCCGGATGATTGCAGCACATGCGCAACCCGCAAGAAGGGAGGCAAGAACATATTTCCAAATGACAGCGAGCACCGATGTCACTCCAAACTCAATCGGCTTCCCCGCATACCAGAACGCGGGGATCAACAAGAACCAGGCGGATGCAGTCCAGGCTGCGGCAATTCCCACGGGCCCCCACGGAAGCGCCAAGATAAAAAACAGCACGGTCACCGCGCACTCGATGAGCCCCCAACGGAAAAAGCGGCCCGTCGTTCCGATGGCGAGATGGACCATGCCGTGGGTGCGATAGATAAGTGTTACGCCAATCCCGGGCCCGAAGTACATGAAGATCCGGCCCGCCTCCAACCACTGTGGCCCTAGAAGCAATCGAACAACGTCCTGGCCTACGAGTGTAAGTTCCGCACCCACGGCCATGCCTGCAAAAGCCAGGACGGTTAGACCGCCGAGAAGATAGCGCCTAAACTGGGCGCGATCTCGGACAAGACGGCTCAAGGTCGAAACGCCTACGGGATAGGCGGACAAAAATTGGTTTGCCGGAAGGATAAATAGCTCATACGCCTTCTTATAGAATCCCAAAGCGCCCGGTCCGAACCGCCATCCCACCAAAATGTTGTCCACATTGTGGGAAAAGTAATCGATGGTAAAGCGCCCGAAAACGTGCGTCGCGAATTTAACCAACGACCCTGTTCCATCTTTGCGCCGGGGAAGGTCCGGGATCCACCTGCACGCAATCCATGCCCCGATGGCTGCGGCCAACGAACCCGCTACCAGTCCTGCGACTAGAGCCCAATATCCCCATCCTTTCCAGGCGAGGACGATTGACAAGGCGACCATGACAACGCGGTTGACGATCGTAATTGCGGATACCGCAGAAAACCGCATAGCTCGTTGCAGGAGGGCCAGATGCATTACTGTGAGGCTGCTTAAGAAAATCGTCAGCGAGGTGCCAACGGCGACATGCGCCACTTGTGGGTCGCCATAAAACCTTGCCAGTAGCGACCCTGCCAGAGCAAACGAGATGGTCAGGATTATTCCAATGCCTAGATTGATCCAAAATAAGTTGCTGGCCAAGAAATGATCCATATCCTCACGTTGGAGCACGGCCTCCGGAAACCCCATTTGTCCGACGTTTGTGAGTAGCAAGCTAAAAGTGGTAACCATCGCAACGATCCCAAAGTCGCCGGGTGTCAGCAGCCGAGCCAGGACGATGGTGGCAACCATCTGGACAATGAACGACACAATTTGAGCGACCAACGTGACGCCAGCGCTTCGAACGGCGCGGCGACGAAGTCCTCCTCCGTCCGTTGGCTGCAGGAATGCGCCGTTGGCATCGAAGGGCTTCAAGAGATCCCCTTACTAAATGTCGATCCTGCCGGTTTCCAGGTGGTCACGGCAGGATATTTGGTTGGTTCTTTGAACTTGAACTGCGAAACCGCCGGAGCACTGACTATCGCGAAAAGACAGAATATCCATGCTGGAGCCAGCATCTTGAAGAACGCAGCCTCTGTGAAGTTGTATGTGATCCCAACCAGGAAGTACGCCAGACAGAGATTAGCTAGCGGCAGGTGTTGGCGATACGAATTGATGATTTTTCGGTAGCCTGCCACCAGGACCAACGCAAGCAACATCAGTCCAATCCATCCCAAGTTCAAGTAGATTTCAATGTATCCGTTATGAGCCTCGTTTGGGTGCCACCAATAGATGCTCCACATTTTCTCCAAGCGCGGCCCAAGCCAGAAGCTGTCGAAACCAGTCCCGAGTATCGGGTTTCGGACAAGGCTAAACAGCCACCCCCAAACCTCAGTTCTGTCGGTGAGCGTCGGGTTCCTCCCCATTGTTTCCAATACCCCTGGACTGACGTCGAGGAAGACGATTGAGGCTGAAACAGCCAGCATCGCTGCAATAATGAAGTGCACGATCATCGGCCTTCGGGAAACCACGCGAAGGCTCGTTACTATAAGCAACGTCCCCGCCATCAAGAAGCAGGACAACGAGGTCATTGAATTGGCCTTCCAAAACAGCCAAGCAACCATCGCTAGAATCACACCATGAGCGATTAGGCGTCGGGTTCGTCCGTCGCTTTCCCGGTCCTGGTAAGTATTGAGAATTTGCCACAGGCTTCCCAGCCCGAAGAGCAGGCAAATCACACCGAGCGTGTTCTTGTTGGTTGTGACACCTGTGTTTGTACTTGCCCCCCCCCACGGACCATATGCCGTTCCGATCTCGGGGTAATACTTGATGAATAGGATTGAAAGGGGTATCAAGACGAAAGTCGGCCGGGACAGAAATCTCTTGATTGCGCCGTAAAGGTTACGATCACTGAGGACAAGAAGGATCATGACGAGATCGCCGAAGGCCTTGATCCAACGCTTGAATGACACGCCGGGGTAGTCGGACCAGGCGATACTCACTACACAGTACAAAAAGAAAATAAGTACAGGTCCATTGGCCCGCAGGAAACTCCATACTTGCTTGCCTCTGCTCAAAAGCACGATTAGTCCCACCAAGAGCAAAACCGTGAAAACCAAACGGTCCGCAGGGCTTCCATCAAGCACTTGTTCGGGCGTCGCGCTTTGATTTGCCCCCCGGGATGGGCTCAGCCACTGGCCCGCTGACCGCGAACATGCAAGCGAAACCCAGAGCACCGGAATCCAAAGTGCTGCCGATGTGGGTGCCTTCCGGTCTCTTCCGAGCCAAAAAAGTCCCGCGATACCGGTGAGACAAATGAGAGTGGCAATGGCAGGCGGCATTTAATAAATTTCCGAAAGTGTCTTCGACAGAAGACTCTGATTCATTACCAATTCAGGGAAGGCGAGTGCATTGCGGCTCAATAGCGCTGATAGCGGTGTCTGTAGACACTTCACAGCTTTTTGGCTTGTAGGGGGGAGTCACTGAAGATGGCCAAAGTAAAGGGTCCAGGAGAAGCAGCCGCAGTTCAAGCAACCTGACGGCCCCCAACCATCTGTATGCATGAACGCGCCAGCCCCCTTTAAGCTATTCCATGGCTCGTGGACTTTGATCGAGTGAGGAGTTCAATAAAGGGATACTGAGCTGAAGCTTGCGAACTCGTATCGCAAATTAAAGTGGCCTTCCCCCATTCAAGACTTGACTCACTAGTTTCACAAGAACCTGTTTTTCCTGCGACCATGAATGTTCCATGTACACTTTCTGCCCCCGCTCAGCCATCTCCATGGCCTCATGGGCGTGTGAGAACACATATTCAATCGTGTGAGCAAGGTCCTCCGCGTTCCCAGGCTCGAAGAAAAAGAGAGATTTCTGGTCGAAGTAATCTTGGATGCCGGGAGTTCGCGGAGCTATCACAGGTTTGCATCGGGCCAGGTACTCAAAGATCCGGCACGGCGTATTAATCTCAGTAAACGCGTTTCGCTGGTTCGGAATGATCCCCACATCGCAAGCGTTGATTTCCGAGACCACATCTTCCATGCGCCTCGGCCCGAGAAAACGCACGTTCTTCTCCAGGCCCTTGTTATGAACCTCCTCCATCACGCGTTCCAGAAATGGGTTTGATGTGCCGTAAATCCTGAGTTCTGCGTTGGGAACTGTCTCACGTACTCGTGCGAGCGCTTCGATAGCGAGATCCAATCCATTCCTTTCGGCGATAAACCCGTGATACATCATTGTGAACGGCTTGTCCGGAGTGTGGTTTGAAGGCGCGCGTAAGAGTTGCAGCTTATACGGAAAAAACTCTTCGTTCGGAGAATTCATCACAACGCCAATTTTGTCGGCGGGGCAGCTACGCAAAGAAAAAACCCGTTTGCAGGCCTCGTTGACGGTGAGAACAAAATCTGCCCGCGCCATGCTCCACTTCTCCATTCTCTTTAGGATCCGGACGGCGCGGCTGTCTTGATTGCGGTTGAAGATCGTCATCATAAGTTCGGGCATTGGATCGTGAATATCCAGAATCACTTTCGCTCCTAATGCCTTGGGAATCAGCGCACTCACGACAAGAATATCTGGCATATTGTGGACATACACTAGGTCATACCGGCGTTTGAAGGCGCGATAGGCCAGGATGGCCGCGGAAATAAGAATGAACGCGGTGTACTCGTACGCATATGCGAGTTTGCCCCCACGCCGCCGGGAGACCTTGATACGGCGAATGTCAAAGCCGTTTATGGTATCCCGTTTAGGGTCACTCTTTTCTCCCAGGCAGATCAGATCAACCTTCATCCCTTGATTGACAAGCGCGTCTACCATCCGCCGGGGCCGCGGATCTACCGGGTAACAGGAATACACCACCATGCCCACTCGCTTTCCTCGAAGATGACGATAATCCGGGCTCGGAGACTGATGGGTGGCACGAGGAGAATCTGTTGGTTCGGTAGACGCCGCTTCACTTCGCGGATCTTTCACAATGTCACTGCAGTTTTGCACGGTGGTCAGTACCTTATCGGGGGCTTGAATTCGGTTCATGGTTCTTACCAGCGGTACTCTCGCTCGACCTTCCCCTGATTGGAAATGTTAATGACTGCTTGCGGGGAAACATACGCCTTGGCCTGGATATCGGCGCAGAGACTGAGTGTATTGATTATGAGGAGGGAGGCAATCTGGATTTGAGCAATCGTCCATCACTCCCCCGTGAAATCTTGACGGCAGTCACGGATAATCGCGACTGCCGTCCTCAAAACGATTCGCTGGATGGACTAGGCCAAGACGGCCGTTGGCCGTTGTGCCGAAATGTTCCGTACGCTTCGAACGGTCGCTTCCACGACCCGCGAGAGGTCTTCCGCCGAAAGGGTTGGAAACATCGGAAGAGACACGATCCGTTCCGCAGCCTTCTCGCACACAGGATAATCGCCGTTCCGGTAACCCATTGAGGCGTACGCCTTTTGCAGATGCAATGGAATCGGATAATGAATCCCGGTCTGGATATTTTCCTTCAACAGCGCGGCTTGCAGCGCTTCCCGATTCTCGACCTGCACAACGTATAGGTGGTAGATGGCCTTCGACGAAGAAGGTTCAAAGGGAGTAATGATGCTTGGTTCGCCTGCTGCGGCGAATAATTCGTTATACTTGCGGGCGTGCTCACGCCGACTTTCATTCCAACTGGCCAGGTGTTTCAGCTTGACGCTTAGAATCCCTGCCTGAAGAGAGTCCAGCCGGCCGTTGTAACCTTCGATGTCGTGGTAGTACTTCTTCGCTTGCCCGTGATCGCGAATCATGCGCATTTTGCGTGCGATCTCTTCGTTGTTTGTGGTGGCGGATCCGCCTTCGCCGCATGCGCCCAGATTCTTGCCGGGATAAAAGCTGAATGCTGCCGCGACACCCATCGAACCGGCTTTGCGCCAGCGATTCTCCTTCTTCGAAAAATACTCAGCGCCGTGCGCCTGGCAGGCATCCTCGATGACAATCATGTGATAGCGTTGCGCAATCTCCAGAATGGAATCCATATCGGCCATCTGCCCGTAGAGGTGGACTGGCACGATGGCGCTTACCGGTTTCTTGAATTGCTTATGGACTGGACGCCCCGTCTTGGGATCGATCGTGCATTTCTTCTCGATGTATTCGCGCAGCTTGGCGGGGTCCATGCTATAAGTGCGTTTGTCAATGTCAACGAAATCCGGTTGCGCCCCCGCCTGGGAGATTGCCTCCGTGGTAGCGATAAAGGTGTGGGGGACCGTCAATACGATGTCGCCGGACTGCACGCCGGAAGCGGTCAGTGCGAATCGGAGCGCGTCGGTTCCGCTGTTTACTCCGACGCAATGCTTCGAATCGCAGAACTTGGCAAATTCCCGTTCGAATCCTTCGACCATCGGGCCACCGATGAAGCCCGCGGTTGCCAAAACGTCCTTGAAGACAGCAACGAGCTCGGCCTCAAGCTCACGATGAGGCGTCACTAGATCAAGAAAGGAAATCTTTCCGTTCTGAGTCATTCTTAAGTCCTCGCTTTGGTTTTGATCGAACGCAACACTTTTGCAGGATTCCCGGCCACGATGACGCCGGGAGGAACATCACGGGTGACAACGCTGCCAGCACCGACGATCGAATTTTCCCCGATGGTTACTTTGCAAAGAATCGTCGACCCGGACCCAATCGACGCCCCGCGTTTGACCCGCGTCGGCTCAACATGCCAATCCTGTTCCGTCTGAAGCTCGCCGCCCTCCGTGGTCGCTCGCGGATACGAGTCGTTAATGAAAGTCACGCTGTGCCCGATGAAGACATTGTCTTCAATCGAGACGCCTTCGCAGATGAATGTATGGCTGGAGATCTTGCAGCGGCGTCCTACGCTCGCGTTCTTCTGGATCTCAACGAAGGCGCCTATCTTCGTGTCATCGCCAATCTCACACCCATACAGATTGATGAACTTGGAAAGCTTCACTCCCTTTCCGAGCTTTACGTCCTGCGCTATCGAGCAGAATTCGTTCACAGGCGGATAAGTTCTCCTCGCTTCTGAATGGATTTTTCGGCCGCTTCCAGCATTCGCACCACTCGCAAACCCGCGTGCCCGTCGTTAAACGGCGTCTTGCCGCTCGTGATGCAATCGGCAAAGTATTTCAACTCAACGCTCAGCGCTTCCAATTGTTCCAATTGCGGGGCCCACATGTCCCCGGCCCGGTAAGTCACATAGGGATATCGAATTCCGACGTCAGGATTGAGCAGGACGCCCTTGTCGTAGATGCGGATCTTCTCGTCGGCCACGAGATCGTTCCATACGAGCATCTTTTTCTGGCCGCCAATCAGTGTCATGCGGATCTTCACTGGAGACAGCCAATTTACGTTGATGTGCGCGATCACGCTGTTCGGAAAATAAATCGTTAGGAATGCGATGTCTTCGACGCCATTTACATGCTTTTCACCTGTGGCTACAACCGCTTCGGGCTCAGTCTTGATAAGGTTGTCCATGATGGAGAGGTCGTGCGGCGCAAGATCCCAAAGCACGCTCACGTCGTGCTGGAACAATCCAAGGTTCACGCGCAAGGAATCGTAGTAGTAGAGTTCCCCGAGGACGCCGCTTTCCGTCAGCTCCCGGATTTTACGCACCGCTCCAGTGAACAAAAACGTGTGATCCACCATCAAGGTCAGTTTCTTGCGTGCGGCAAGCTCAATCAGCTCCTGAGCTTGCTGAGCATTCGATGTAAGCGGCTTCTCAACGAAAACGTGCTTTCCGTTTTCCAGGGCTCTCTTGGCAAGGTCGTAGTGTGTCCAGACAGGCGTAATCACGGCGACTGCGTCGATGTCGGGAGAATTCAAGATTTCCGATGCGTCCCTGCACGTTTTGACGTCAGGGTAAGCCTTGCGAACACGTGCAAGAGCGGGCTCGCTCTTGTCACAAACTGCTACTACCTTAATGTCATCAAGAGTATGCAGGTTACGGACGATATTTGGGCCCCAGTAACCATAACCGATCACGCCGATGTTAATCATGTGTCTCCTGCGCGAATGCTTTGCGGAAATCGAGCGCTTATCCTCTTCTGAGGATTCAGTAAGTGACGAAATGACTGTTGCGCGATGAATCATAAGGAACCCCGCACCTCGGAACTACTCTGACGCCCTCGGAGACATCGCGATCAGAGTGTTGTTGCCTACGGTTTGAAGCAATTTTTCTTGAGCCTACCCAGAAATAAAAAAAAGATCGGGAGCAATACCCGGGACATCTCCGAATTTTGTTTCTCACACGATCAGGCGATGGCGCTGCCCATGCGTCCGTAGCCCAAAGCGGCAATCTTGGTGGCCTCTTGAAAAGTTCCTATCGGCGTTACGCGGGCGCGGTCAATTTCCAATGCTACCGAACGGCGTAACAACGACACCGAGACCACGATCCGCCGCGCACCCTTGAACGCGATCAGAATTCCTTCGATCCCCTTGAGGGAGTGGTCCTCAATTCGTACCCGTTGTCCCACTTCCAAGTAAGGCCAGGGCTCTGCGGCTACACCCGCAATCACCATCGTCTGAATCGCGGACATCTCAGCAGGGTCAACGGGGGACGGAGTTCGCCCTCGGCTGACTACGGAGATCACGCCGGGAGTAATCAATATCGGCAGGCGGTTCGTCACATCAAATCGGCAGAAAACATATCCTGGGAAAAGTGGCGCCTGAACCGCCTTTACACGGTCGCCCCAATGCTTTTGCATCTCATAGGTCGGCAACAGCGTTTCATAGCCCTTTTCGCGCAGAATGCCGACTGTGGACCTCTCCCAGCGAGTTCTGACCTGCAGGGCATACCAAAACTTGGTGCAACTCTCGGCATCCGAGGGCATACTTGGCTCTCTCAATCTGTTTGACTTCCCGTGAATTGAATCGCAGTAGTCCCCGTACAGGCTACCGCCATTAACACACCAAGGTCCGCTAGATAGATTCGCACTCCACATTCCAAATGGGATTGTGGGGCATTTTAGGGTAGCGTTGGCAACAACATCTATCTCATTGAATACAAAGAACTTGCTTCTGAACCTTCGCCAAGCTCGCGCCGTCCAATCGTTAGTTGAGGATTCTTTCCCCTATTTCAAAGAAAACATTTTCCAGAATGTGCTAGTACGTTTCCCGACCTCTCCATTTGGTACTAGTCCTCTGATTGTATTCAATTGAGCAACTCTTTTGTTTTCAGATTGATAGCAGCCCTAGGGTCCTCATGACAACCAGCAGTCTTGCAATTGAGTCATGGAAATTTTGAGTTTTTGACCCTCCAGCGGCTTTCGGCCTGTTTCCATTGACTGCGTTTCGCATGAAATGCCTCCTAGTGGCAACAGCCCTCCTACTGCGTGTGGCCCTATGGTTTTGGCGAAACCTCCAGATAATTGGGCGCCGGGATGACCTGACGCATACGAAAAAAGGATATTCTTGGCTGAGGAGATCATTCTCATTAAATCAGTGAGCAACGGCGGTCAGGTTTGTTGGCGGTTGAGGAGGATTGCCGTTGTAGCAAGCTGTGGGATTAAATCCTCCTCCGAGACTGTTCACTGGCCCGCTGTTATAGCAAATTTGAGCAGGAATTTGATTCACGATTGTACTCGCGGCTGTGTTGATCGGCGGCCAAGCGGCTCCAGTCGCGGCAAAATAGCTTGGGGCAGCGGAAAGAAACAATGAATTTGGTAACGTCTGCGACGCGAGGTAGGAGGAGGCGAGGCTTCCACTCGGAACATTGGAGTTCCACACAACCGATTTAGTCACGCAGTCCCAGTTGCCGCCTCGCAGAATGGTCTGGCCAACCTTGGCCGAGAGCGTGAGATTTGGTGAAGTCCCGCTTCCATCGTCGTAATACCCAATTTGATAAATCACACCGTTCACCTTGGAAGTGTCCGCATCTGTCTCATAAACAGACGCGTTACAAGTAGATCCATATGGGCCAAAGGCGTTGCCGATCACATTCTCGTAGTTACTGTAGTAAGCGACATTGATGGCGATCAAGGCGCCTGTCATCGGCACTCCAGTATCCGGATCGGTCGATGTCATATCGATATAATTCCGGAACATTGTGTTATGACTGCTGCTCCCGTGGGCAAAGTCGAACTCCCAATTCGGTGTCACGTTTCCTTCCCAAAGATTCATAAAAGGGTGAGGTGCATGCGTTTGGGTCTCGGGCAGCGAATTGTGGTATTCACCCATATAGGCGTCCAGTTCGTAGTTGTAAGCGTACACATTGCCGCTGCTACCACTCTGAGGCGTCGAGTGCCGAGCCTTGCGGATGATGTTATTCTGTATAAGGTTTTCTGAATTTCTGAACTCAAGCAAGAGTGAATAGTTGGCGCCACTGTCGTGGTCGAATCCTTCATAGAGATAGTTATTGCTGATTTCGCTTTCATACACATCCGAAAGATAGATGTTGGATTTATCCACCGCCCAGTCGCTTTCCACATTATGGACCCAGCATCTGGCGCACGCTTCCAGATTGATGTTCTTGAATTCAAGCGCAGTCCCTGACTCGGCTGTGCCTACCACACGCAGATTTTCCAGCCCCACGCTCTGAATCATCGGCAGGTGATAGATTTGGGGAGAGGTCGAGTAGTTAAAATACAATGGCCGCGCGAGCGTAATCAAATTGCCGGATATCGCTGTAACTTGGTCAATCTGAGTCATAACCGTGTTAGTAAGGTCGTGTCCACACCCGCTGCACGATCCGGTATAGCCGCTGGTATTCACGAGCGGGTTGCCATCCGTATCTAGCGGATTGGTTTGAGTGACCACGATGTAGCTGTTGACGGTAATCCCAGTTACGGTCTGCACGGTCAACTGCGTAGCGCCTTTTAAGGCAGTAGACGTGACAGGAATCATAACCACATTGGACGATGACAGATACGTCTCGCCCATACTGATGATACTTGCGCCGTCTCCATAATTGAGAACCGTGTTGTTGGGGCCCGCGCCTCGCAACACGATTGATTTATCAGTCAGACAGAGCCCGGCCTCATAGACGCCGGTCGCATAGTCATCCGTCTTTCCTACGCAAACTGTCGAGGCGGGTCGATGCAAGGTGTAAGTTCCTGCGGTCAACACGACAACAGAACCTGCTGGGCAAGAATTTATAGCGGTCTGAATCGTCGTGCTGTCATCTGCTCCGCCGCTTGGCGGGATGGTCTGGCAGATTGGCCAGTTTGCGTCCGGAATTCCCCCCGGAATCCCTGCTTGAGTCCAATCAATTGTGCGAGTGGAAGGAATCGGACTGGTAACGCTTTGCGCCTGATTGACGGCGCTGAATAAGGCAAGCAACGCAAGCATTAACGATAGTAGTGGCACTCGCCGGAACCAAAATCCCGGAATCCAAGATCGGATAGGTTTCCTCGGTCGCGGCCCAACCGATCTAAGGCTCATGGTTCTTGTACCTCCAAACTCTGCTCTCTCTAAAGGCAGAGTATATGTGCAGCGGAGCACGGAATAGTGACTGAAGGGCTAAGAAAGGGGCAGTGAGGGGTTCTGTACCGAAGACCAGCGAAGAGGCCAGGTCTCCCAACTTAGTCAACCGGAACTTCCATATATCCGGCTTACGATGTTTCGTTGCTTCATCCCAGGTTTCGGGTCTTGCCGATCACGAGTGTGGATGTTCTTGCGTAAGTGGCTCGCCGATACAGATTGGCGCGCCGATGCTTGAAATAGCTCAAGAGGCGGCTGCTCTACCTTTGAGGTACGCCCCTGCAAACTGTCAAATTATCTTAGACCGAACGATTTGGCTTCTCATGCATCAGATTCATTCCCCTAATTCCGCAAGTAATCCGCTCGACTGCCTTTGTGATTTCGAAAAGTAAACCGCAATGCGATGGAGAGGTAATTCAATTGAGCAGAATCATTGGCTTGCCCGGCGATCCAATCAACGCTTACCCCTGAGGGGGGTGAAACCCGCCTAAGAACACAAGACGGTTGGCTGCTCCGAAAGGACAGGCAGAGCACTGCACCAAATCTGTTCTATGGGTCAGTAGCCGACTTTCCCGCGCGGTTGTTACGCTCCCAAACAGATGAGGAGCGCATGAGACACTTTGGGTTGGCGAAATTTGAACCCGGGAAGACACTAGTAAAACACAATAAGCTCAATACTTTCAGTGTTATAGCGGGATGCCTGTTCATCGCACTTTGCCAGGTTGGATGCGTCGGATTAACAGGGTCGAATGGGTCCAATCCGCTTGCATACACTCCAGCGTTGACAGTCAACCCCACTTCTTTGAGTTTCGGAAGTGTCGCTGTGAATGGCAGCGCTAACCTCAATGTAACTCTGACCAATTCAGGCAAGGCGGCACTGACAATTACAAAGGCCACTGCGACAGGAACTGGGTTTGCCCTTCCGGGCGCGACATTGCCTATATCACTAGCACCAGGAATTAGCCAAAAACTTCAGGTGCAGTTTGCTCCCAAGGCGGCGGGTGCATCCTATGGAGCTCTTACCATTACCAGCAATGATCCAGCCTCGCTAGCAACCGTTCCCCTCTCTGGAACGGGCAGCGGACAGGCTCTACTCTCCTTCACACCGGATTCTGTCACGTTTGGAAATGTGTCCGTAGGCGGCAGCAGTTCTAAGACAATTACGATTTCCAATGGTGGGTCGTCGCCGTTGAACATCAGTTCAATATCGGCTGTCGGGACCGGATACTCGATGAGCGGAATGACTGCTCCGGTTACTATCAATGCCGGGCAATCGGCTCCGTTCACCGTTAAATTTGCGCCGAATGTGACAGGAAAAGTGGTAGGCGGGATCTCCGTTATGAGCAATGCTCCGAACGCTCCGCAAACCATCGGTATGACGGCTACCGGTGTCATCGGTTCTGTATTGAGCGCAAATTTGTCCAGCGTTTCATTCGGGAGCGTAACCGTTGGCAACAGTGCAACACAGAGCCTCACTCTGAGCAACACAGGTACAGAGAGCCTTACGATCACTCAAATTGCAACGAGTTCCGGCTTTTCTGCGTCCGGAATTAATCTTCCACTGACCTTGGCGCTAAATCAAACTGTTACGTTTTCAATTAAGTATTCCCCCAAAGCTGCAGGAAGCGGATCTGGAACCCTCGTGATAACAAGTAATGCTTCAAATCCAGCTCTGGACGTTGCGCTTGCGGGTACGGCAGTCCAGGCGGCAGCTCAAATCACACCGAATCCATCTAGCCTTGCGTTTGGAAACGTAGCTGTTGGAGGAAGTTCATCACAGTCAATTACATTGTCAAACGCCGGGGGTAGCACGCTGACCATCACACAGATCACAGCATCCGGGACAGGATATTCGGTCAGTGGGTTCACCCTGCCGGTTTCCATAGCAGCCGGCTCCAGTTCACCAATTACGGCTACCTTTGCGCCTGCTGCGGCGGGAAGTCCGGCAGGGAGTATATCGGTTACAAGCAACGCGTCATCATCACCCACGAATATCGCAATGACAGGCACCGGTATTCAATCTGGAATTACGGCAAGCCCAACCACAGTTGCCTTTGGCAATGTAGCCGTAGGTAGCAGTGGCTCGCAGACGGTCACATTGAAAAACACGGGCTCCTCGACCCTGACCATCTCAGCGCTTACCGCTTCGGGCACGGGGTATTCAGTCAGCGGATTTACACTGCCCATCTCGATTGCTGCCGGCGCAAGTTCCACAATCACCGCAAAATTCGCGCCCACAGCCACGGGCAGCCCTGCGGGGAACATCTCAATTACAAGCAACGCCCCTGGATCTCCCCTGACGATTGCGATGACTGGAACAGGTGTGCAAGGACAAGTTACCTCCAGCCCCGCGAGCGTTAGCTTTGGCAACGTACTGGTAGGCGCCAGCAGTTCGCAAACGGTATCCCTTACGAATAATGGAACGGCCAGTGTGACGATCTCAAGCGTTGCGCCAACCGGAACTGGTTACACAATCACAGGACTTGCAGCAACTCCAATTACGTTGACAACAGGACAAAGCACATCGTTTACCGCAACATTTGCGCCAACTTCGGCGGCCAGCGCATCAGGCACGATCACGGTGACCAGCAATGGTTCGAATCCCAGCCTGACGATTTCGTTGAGCGGGACTGGGGTACAGGCTGGGATCTCCGCGACGCCGACCTCAGTTGCCTTTGGAAGCGTCACGGTGGGGTCGCCAAATTCTCAGACCATTCGTATCAATAACACGGGTTCAGGTACATTAACAATTTCTCAAGCCACCGTGACAGGAACAGGATTCAGCATGACCGGACTGACAGTTCCAGCAACTATCGCTGCGGGCGGGAACACAACTTTCAATGTGGCCTTTGCGCCGAATGCAGCGGGGACAGTCAATGGCTCCATATCACTGACAAATAATAGTGCCACGTCTCCTTTGGCAATCGCCCTTTCAGGCACCGGCGTTGCATCAAGTGCGATTTTGAACTCGAGTGCATCCAGTCTGAGCTTTGGGAGCGTTAATGTCGGTAGCAGCAGCACGCTTAGCGTGACGCTCACGAATACCGGCAACTCAAGTGTCACCGTATCGAGCGTCACGGTGGCCGGGACGGGATACACCTCATCAGGAATTACAACTACGCAAGTCATAGCTGCGGGTGCGACCGCGACGCTAAGCGTACAATTCACGCCGACGACTGCCACACTCGTCTCAGGAAGCGTCACAGTTGCCAGCAATGCTACGAATTCACCAGTTGTTGTCACTTTGTCGGGAACGGGCGTACAAGCAGTCCAGCACTCCGTGGCGCTGACCTGGACAGCCAGTACCTCAACCGTTGTCGGATACAACGTTTATCGTTCATCGACATCGGGAGGGCCTTACACTTTGTTGACCAGTTCGCCGGTCGCTGGAACGACTTATACCGACTCGACTGTTCAGGCTGGCCAGACATACTATTACGTCGTGACGTCAGTTAATTCGAGCAACGTCGAGAGCGTTTACTCGAATGAAGCGAGCGCCACGGTTCCGACTCCCTAGTAGCAAGGATCCTTCGACTGCCGAACTTGGACGGTTGCGGTCCATCGCATCTTTGGCCTTGAAATCGGTTGATTGCCAGCCACCTTCCTTTTGTGATCCGTCGAGATCTCGCGAACGTGTCAGTGAATGCTCGGGGTCCTGCGTTTATGAACCGGTATTGCGGACTTCCATTGGCACGACCTCAGGAACCTGTTCACTTCGCGGCTGACGATGGCCGGACTGGGTTTCCGCGCCGCATAGTACGCGCTCGGCCACATGAACTTCACAATGACTCTGCATTATCTCCGCTTCGCACCTGACTTCCCGCTTGATGTGGTGAAGAAGATGGTGCCAGCGCGACTAGGGGACCAAGCTTCGCTACCAACCGACACCGATTCGGACACCGGAGCGATTCCGGAGAAGCCGCGCAAGCGGCGCATGTCCAGCAAATCTCTTTCGTGTAAGATGTTACGGCGAAAAACAGGGGCGTAGCTCAGTGGTAGAGCAGCGGCCTTTTAATCTGAAACCTGGAAAACCGTAAACCCTTTGAAATCAGTAAGCCGTTGATTCTAAAGTGTGTTAGCGTCTGGCTGCGTTCATCTGCGTGCGGCTGAATCCGACTACTTTTGAGACGTTCGGGCATACTGACGGGGATACTGGGCAAGCTGTCGTGCAACTGTCGTCACGTCCAGGATGGCGTTCGCGTGGCCTGGTACGTCACCGGCCAGCGGATAAATTATCCGCGGTTCTTAAGAACCGCGGCGGCATTCGGGACCGCGACATCATCGCCGAGTTTTGGGATTGGAATTCAGTATAAAGTTTATAACGCGGCCTTTGGTGGTAGGATGCCGGGCCATGATGGACACAGCCCCCACAATCCCGAAATGCCCTCATGGAGTGTATAACGCGAGTCGGCAAGGTGCGCCGGCGCCCGGTTGCGGGATCTGTTTTTCCACGATGCCTGACTTGGAAGATGATCTCGAGCTCGATTCACAGCCCGCTGTCCGGAGGCCTCCGGAGAAGCGATTGAAGCCGCGGCCCACACGCCGGCGCGCTGCGAGTCGGCGAAATCCGAAAACGCGTTCTCTCACTCGACGATCCGAAACGTCGCAAGCCGCTGCCAGCGCCAAACGTAATGAGTCTTCGCTTAGCCGGATATAGGATTCTTCTTCAAGAGCTTGACTATTTCCGGGTCAAAAGTTTGGACTCCGTCCCAGTATGATGCGCTGTTTGCAAATTGAAATTTGCGCGTCGAATCACGGTAAACCGCGATGTCGAGACCATCTATCATCCCGTTGTCTAGATCATGTGCTGCCCGCACTGAATAGGCTGCAAGCCAAGCCAATTCATCTACCGACATAGTTGATGAGTAGAATCGAGACGGAAGGAACGCAGCTAAATTAGATTCCGCTCCGGCGACGCATCGTCCTTCGTAGACCTCTTGACGTGGTGGAATGTGTTTCCGTTTGAAAATTCTCTTTGTTGGGCCGCAAATGAATAGGAGCGAGCATCCCCAGGGTCCCCTAGCGTGTTTCTGTGCGTACTCCTCAACGAATGCTAGTGAGGACTCTTCAAACGCTCTTAACGCATCATCCTCAGAGAATGTTTCTCCTAGGGCCTTAATTCCCTTTAGAACGTAGTCGGCAAAGAAGGGAGCCGCCTCACTTCCAGAACAAGCCCATGCGTACTTAGACGTGTGATCAATGAATATCTTGCCGACCATGTTTTTCGCCGCATGGTCGGTATTGGAAACGTGGCGCTCGCATCTATCACTGGCGAGAACAATCCCGTCGCGTCCTGCAAGTGCCAATTGGTACGTCATTCGTTTTCTCTCTTGATCACGCGCATCTTCTTCGAGGTTGACATATTCTTGACTGACGGCGGCAGACATGGCACACTCCTCCTGCCGCTAGCTACAAGTCCTTCTCACCGCATTCACCCTAGGCTCCACCAAGAATCCAAGGGTGAAGCATCGTGCTATCCGCCTCTTTAACGCCCAGCTTTCCCGGGCCCGATGTGCTTGGCCCGCGCAGTATGCGCCAAGCTCTTGAGGTCCTGCAACACGCCAGGAAGCGCTGCTCGATCTCTTCGAGCGCGGGGGCAAGGGGGACTAAACGATACTTGACAATGCGCAAGTATCGCAAGTGCCAAGAGAGTAAAAGTTTTTCCTTGACGACCAACCTTGAATCGGCGAGGATAGTAGCCGCTCATCAGAGCTGGAGGCTTAGTTGATGCGGATTACGTGCAGCACGGCAGGGAAGCGGGGCGGAATCGCTCGAGCTCGCCGGCAGACACCAGCCCAACGTAAGGCACTCGCGCGACTGGCCGGGTTGCATCGTGGCATTGGGGCAATCGCGGTCGCATCTGGCCGCGCTGCGAAGCCGCGGAAAAGGCTTAGGAGCGAGACTTGAAACACAGTTTTGCGCCGCGATCTGATCCATCGTCCGGCGTGAACGCCGGCGACGTCACTTGGACCTCTCCAGCACTTCGAGACAGAGGGACCTGCTCAGCCGAGTGACGTTGCCGGCGAGATTGAAAGAGGGAAATCGTGATCGGTTTTTTCATTAGTGAGCAAGGCTTGAGTCTAGTAGACGCGGAGCCAGGCACAGAGTCGCCGGAATTCGTCGAGCTCGACGGCAACCGGTTTCGTTTGCTCGGGCAATTTGCGGCACTTGTGGAAAATGACGCTCAACTTGTGAGTATGTACGAGGAAGATCCGGCGTCCTGGTGGGAGCGCGCGATCCGCGAAGTGCCAGACGTTGAACCGATATTTGGTTCCGAAACGTCTCCCTGCCAGCAGCGAGACGTTCAGGGAGACGATTAAAAACTTTTCAGTGCCACCACTGGAAAGAAACACTGAAAAGTTTCCGACCCGGAAGGGCCTAAGGAGCGTTTATGAAGCTGAAAGACAGCAACGGCGGCAGCGGTTTGTACGTTGATTCGACAACGAGGGGCAAGGTTTTTGATCGGCTGCTCGATGCAAAGGCCAGCTTGCCCACGATGGCCCACCCCGGGCATGGGCATATCAATAAGGCAATTAATCTCCTGGGCGGAGTTGTGTCGGATGCGAGCGATCCGAATGACGGCAACCTGGATTTAAGCTCGCCAGGCGAACGCACCCGCGTCAACCCCATCGAATCCGGCGCCGCACCAAGCGCGGCCAGCGCGTCTGACGTTTCGGCGAAGTCCGCGAAGCTCCAAAAGTCAGCGACGGAATTAAAGCGGGACCAAGACGTTTCACTCCTCTATAAGACGGCCGCGCGCACTTCCGATCCTGACCTGAAGCGCAAGGCGGAGCGGATTGCGATCGCGCTTGACTCGCTGGACCTTTCGTTCACCCGAAAAACTCAACAGCTCCCGGGCGGACTCGGGCGGCGAGCGGCCGGTCCCCGGACTAGTTTCGCGTCGCGGCATGGCTTTTGAGGATTCGCATTGAAAGAGAAGCACATACCCGAATTACACGATGGACCGTGCCAGGGCTCCATCTTTTCCTCAGCGGTCGGAAAGAAGTGTCTCAAGTGCGGCGAGATCTGGCAGAATAAACACCGCCTGCCCGTGGACAATTCGACGCCGCAGAAAAAACAGATGCCCACAGGCCCGTCCCACGCCGTCGTGAAATTCGGGAGTGGAGCGGAACGGATCTGCTAGGGGGAGTGATGAAAACGAACCAACAGAAACCGACCGCGGCAGAAGTGGAAGGCGCGACGTCGGCAACGCCGGACGCCTGCCCGGAATGCGGAGCCGTAACTGGAATCTTCTCGGGACCGCACGGGAAAAAATGTTTCCACTGTGGCGCGTGTTTCGCTCAACGGAGGGAAGTCATCGTTGGCAGCGTCGCGGAGAAGGCGCCGAACGCTGGAACACTTGGCAATCCAGTCGCCCCGGCCGTGGCCACGCCGCAATCAGGCTTGATGACCACACGCAATAGTTGATCTAAAAACGAACGCCCCGGAATCGGGTCGTGACACGAGCGCGTGCCGGAGTTGATCAGTCTCTGAGATCAACCGTGAGCGAATCCACCTGCCATCACTCGAGGAGATGCAAACGCATGAAAACGAAAATCATCTTTCTCTATTATCCCCTCTGTGCGCCCTCTGCTGCGGCCTGCTCCTGTGGAAAACTTGTTGTGTTCAGGGTAGGAGAAGCATACGATGTGCGCGCCCCCAAGGTCTAAATCGGAAATTCAGACTTAAACCATCTGAGTCTAAATCTCTCTGAAAAGGAAAAACCTATGTATCGCAAATCGCTTGCGTTGTCGCTGACTGTCGCGTTGTTCCTCTTCACCGTGTTCACAGTTCCAACCCAGTCAAGCACCAGCTTCTCGACCGCAACCACCAACCTCACCTTCACCTGCTCCATCTTCGACAGCGTCACAGACGAACAGGTGAACATCACCGCCACCATCCCCCTTTCGTTTACGGCCATCTCCACTGCGAAGGCCCTCACCACCACGCTACTCGTCGGCAACCCTTTCAACGTCACCGCAATCGGCGCGACTTCTGGCTATCCATACCAGGTCAATGGGATTAGCGCGTTCCAGCTAACTTACCCCCCCAATCCCACATCGGCCCCCGTCAACATCCCACTCCCTCTCACGCTGCCTATCTCTGTCCTCCCTGTTCCGAACAAGGGCGCCTCCCCGGAAGTGACCACGCTCGAGTACGGCACCCTTGCGGCCCTCATAGCCGTCACAATTATCGCCGCGATCACAACTACGGGCACGTCGATCGAAGCCACCTTCATTGGCGTCGCCAGCACAATTTGATGCAACCATATCGGCAACGGTGTTTGACTTCAGCGGGATGGACAAGCGATGACACTGGCGATACTGGCGCCGCGCACGTCACCAGCAACTCGGCGGCGGCGGGAACTTACAGCGTGACCGACTGGACTCTCACCGGCGGTGGCCCATACGCCACTGTGATCGCCGCGATCGCCGAGCATTAAAGAGCGTCACGCGGGCGAACTACTAAAGGAGATCAAGGAACAGGGGCAACGCCAGCGTGCCGGCGGCGACAGAAAATCAAAATCCAATGATAGTATTTTGATCGCTGACTTGAAGGAACTTGGCGTAACGCCGCGTCAAGCCTCCGACTGGCAGAGAGTCGCGGTCAGACTCACAGTAGTCGTTCAAAAATATCCTGAAGTGTAGCTTCTCGGCCATCTGTTGCGACCCTAAGCAAGATTATCCGCCTAAAGTATTTATAGACGCCGCGAACAAAGTATGCGGCTATGAGCGCCCAGAAAATACCCCAATTGAAGGTCCACACTTTGCGCCTCCGCGGAGCGGATACTAGCGGAAACACCTGAAGGAAGGCTGAAGTGGGCTACTGCCGCGCGGTCTTGCGAATCCCAAGCTACTACCCCACACGGAGCCCTAAATTCGCGCCTTTAACTCCCGCAGAATCAGCAACTTCCGGTAGGGTTTTTCTTACATCCTGGCCTTTCTGGCGAAACGCGCGCTGATAGCCCGCATTTGCCTTGCACCTCTCCCCCTGCGTGCGGTACTTCGGTGGCCGCCCGCCCTTCCGGGTTGCCACATATTGCGCGGCAGCTTCCACTCCATCTCTGCATTGCCGGGAACACCATTCTCCCGGCTCGCCGTAGCGCGTGAATCGTAGGTGCCCGAGGATCTTCCTGCATCCATCGCAGACTTCCCTCGCGTATATGCCATGAACGCGCAGCAGCTCGCGCGATCGCGCTTCGGTCAGGCGCATGAACGTGACCTCCAATCCGCCCAGTCAGACACCCATGTTTACCGACCGGTCCGGCCCGGGCATCACGTGACCGCACTTGCTGCACCTCGCACTCCCATGTGGCCCGCGGAATAGATTTCCACTGCCGCATTCCACACACGCTGCTGGGCCTGGTGCTGCTTTCTCGGCCGTCAGCTTCGCCAGTTCCGCAGCGGAACGCGACCTCCTAACGATGCCGGCTTGCTGTAGCAGCTCGCGCTGGACCTCTTGTGGCGTGGGGAGCTCGACGGGCTCCGGCTTGCTCGCCCAGCTTGCCTGCTCACGAAACCAATCCATCAGGCCGGCGCCACCAAGAGCCCGGACCAGCGCGCCGGCCGCTGCGTTCGCCACGTCATCGTGCGCGCCTGGCCCGTGATCGACCGAATCCTTCCCGCTGCGTGCCGTGCGCCGCTCAAGCCCGACAAGCTGATTCACGAGCCGTTGATTGTCGAGGAGTTCGACCTGGCCGCTCATCAGCGCCGGCAAGAGCGCTAGATATAATTCGCTGCGTGTCTTGTCGGCAAGGCGATAGCCAACACCTTTTTTCCCGAACGCCTCGCGCGGCCATTCGCCGCCGTAATGATCGCCTTGAACGTCGGAAAGACCGTAACGCTTCAACACCTCGGCAAATTCGGCGCTGGCATCCTCCGGTGAAAAAGGCGCTTGGATTTCCCGAAGGCAGTCGAGCACGCCCATACCGTTGTGGGAATGCGCAATCGCAAGCGTCATCGAATCGCTTCTGCCACCAGATGGATCGACAAAGCCGAAGTAGTCTCGACCTGCAATAGGCGCAAGCTCGAATGTGCCTGAGACGACGCGCGACTCGACGACTTCGATGGAAATGAAAGACTCGACATCGTCGCGAAACTCGCCGCCGAATTCTGCAGCCGCTGCACTTCGATCCCTGAGATACGCCGCTGTAACGATGGCGGTCGAAAGCGTTGGGTTCATTTCCTTGCTGCTCGATTTCCAAACCAGCACGGGAGAATCGGATTTTCCATGGTGCTCACGAAACGCGCGCCACAGTTCGCCCTTTTTCGCGTAGGGTGAGCTGATGCAGAGCAGCAACGCATCGGGAATCGTCGCCATCGCCGGCCGGATCGCATTCAACGTCTCGGTGTCGGGATTCGCCGTATCCTCGGCCGGCCAGAATGCCACTTCGTCGCAGATCGCCGCGACGGCGGTGTATCCGCGCACGGCCCTGAAGTCCGAAGTGTGAATCTCGATCGCGACGCGGTTCGACAAGATGACCGACTCTTTCAACAGCGAGATCACCATCGACTTGAGCAGTGGCGCCTCGAGGAACGCAGCCACGTAGTTGAAAATTACTCGCGCCTGACGACGATCAGAACTGAGAATCACGACCGAGCCGGTTTCGCCGGGTGCGAGCACGTCGTCATAGTTCTTGAAGCATGCAAGGAAAACAGCCACGAGCGCAGCGATGAGCGACTTGCCCGAGCGACGACCGGCGATCACGAAGGCTTCGTGGAAGGCTTCCCCGGGCAAATCTGTCCGGCCTGTATGCTTCGCGCACAGCTCGCGCTGTTCGTCAGTCAGCGGCAAAGCGAACAGTACAGCGAGGAACACTTTCCACGCCGCCCAAGTGTCGCCGCGTAGCAGGCGCCGCTTGAAAGTCGGCGCGAACGCTTTGGGATCAGACATGCTCTCGAGGATGTTCATTCAGGCTCCCTCTCTAATTCGTCCACAGGGTGCGGCTTTACCCGCTCGACGAATTCAGCGATCGACGGCGCGGGCGGTTCCTGACGCTGTAACCCAAGTACACCGAGCGTACGTTCCAGCCTGCCCGCCAAGTCCATCCGCTCACGGAATATCGGCAAGAGCGTCCTCTTCCTGATGAGCGTGGCCTGCGACATCAGCCAGGCGTCAAGGTGGTCGAGATACAACCGCATCCGGCATACGCTCTCAATAAGGGCCCGCTGCTGCGCTGAAAGATGGTCAGCACCGCCGAGGTCCGTCTCGAGTTCACGACGCCATCCAACGAGGGCACGGTAGCCAGCCGATCGCCGATCAATCGCGGCCAGCCCGCGGTGCGATACCCGGGCCATCAGACCACGCAGGCCATGTCGCGAGGGCGGTTTGGGGGATGTTTTGGTTGGCGTTTTCATAGGCGTGGCAGTCGTAGAGCTTCGGATTGCGAGACTGACGCTCGGCGCTGACTGCCTTTAAGTTGCTGACTCATCGTGACTTACACCCCCGCAAGCATAGTATGCCCGCAGTATGCCCGATGCTCTACCGCTCGAAACTGCCCCTTCCCGACAGCAGCGAGTGCGGATGGCTGGACGGGCAGAAATGGGGGTTTCCGAAAGGGTTGAAAGGGTTCTCCATAACTTTTCCACGTGAGGTGGGTCATAGGAAAGTTACCGGAGAAGTGTTTCGACTGTTTCGGAATTGGCTGGCAATCACGGCAAGTCTCTCAATCTAAGGCCTTTATAGATGGTGCGGCGTTTTTCAGGATCCTTGTCTTTTCCGAAACCCTTAGCTGCGAGTCGTTCCCCGAAAACAGTCTGGCTCATGGGGTGAGGAACCTTCTCGCAGTAGCGTTTATACATTTCGCTGGCGAAGCACCAGCCTTGCGGATCTTCGACGTAGAATTCAGCGAGGTGCTCGCTGATGATGTCCATTTCCGCTCGCCACTTGCCTCGGCGTCGTTCGACTTCGTTTGGAATGGGCTCCAGGCCTTCGGCATACCAACGGACGGCGCCGCGGACTACCCAGCTCACGATGCCCTCGGCTTCACGAAGCAGCTTTGCTTTCAGTTCACGGTCTTGCTTTCCTTTTGGGATGACGTGGTCGCAAGGAATCGGCAACATGCGATTCCAGATGGCGGCATCGATGCCGCGGATTACGGGCGCGAAGTTGGCGTCGAGCCAGAGCTTGTGTGTTTCTGGAAATTCGATGGGGTTCTCATATTTTCGCGCCTTCTTGATCGTCCCCATTCCTTGCGTGATACTTTTAAGCATGGACTCGCGCAAACGCTGGCCTTCCTCGACTTCCGACGTAACCGCAAAGCGAGCCCCGCGCAGGTCGGCCAGGTCGGCGCTGGTGTTGTTGTCTTGCTGCTTCGACCACATCAGCGACTCGATGGAGATCCGTTTGGAGTAATCGGGAAAGATCTCGCGCGGGACTTCGAGAAAAGTTGTTTTGCCGGCGTCCGTCGGACCAAGCAGCAGGAACATTACTTTTTCGCGCGTGCTGCCGGTCAGACTGTAGCCCATTGCCTTCTGCACCCAATCCGACAATCCATCGCCAAAGGTCTCGTTCAAAAACAGTTCCCAACCTGGCGCGACTAAGTCGGGTGCGAAATTGAAGCGCACGAGCTTTGTAATGTAATCTTCGCGCCGATGCGAGCGGACCACGCCTGTGCGCAGATCAACGGTGCCGTTCAAGAAATTGAGAGCGAAGGGATCCTGGTCGAGCTTATCGGTGGTCATGGCGATGCGCGGGTCGGATCGAGCCGATTTGAGCATGGCGAGGATCTTGTCGTAATTGAGCGAATGCTCGGCCCATCGGGCCCTGCGTGCCGCTTCCTTGTCGGGCAGTACGGAGCACTCCAGGTAAATGTTTCGCGCCGTCTGCTTCGCCAGCTCGGCGACCTGTTCGTTCACGTCCTCGGCCCAATGTGATCCAGACCACAGCAGGTATATGTCGCGGCCATGCCAGAAGCGGACAGTCTCGTGATGTTGGCTCGAAAATCTTTCGCCATTGCTGGTGTCCTCGCACCCCAGCAGCACGGATCCGGTGGAGTTCGCCGCAGGCGTGTATTTTCCTTCGAGCAAATCCCGGAATGCTTCATCGCCGCAGATGGCCAGGAAATCATCCGGGCCGTTCACGTTTTCGAGTACGGGAAGGGCAATCAGTCCAACTTCCCCGCCTTGCTTTTGGAGTTGCCGCCTGAATGCATCACGGGCGCGCGCGACCTTCGGATTGGTTGCGGCGTCTGCGTCGAACAGGATCCCGCACTTGCGGCCTGGCTTGGCGAAGGCTACTTCGGGCAGAGCATCTTTTTCTTCCTCGCGCGCGCCGTTGGGATTGATCTTGATCCCGACCACGCCGCGCCAGCCCCAGCAGCCACCGCAGCCGATGGGCAAAACCTTGCTGTCCACTCGGCGCGACCATTCCGTTACAGCCAGGACGGCTTTTTCTGACTCCACGAACAGCAGGGGAATATGCACGTCCTCGAGCAGCAGCTCATGGTCGGGCGGAAGATAGAGATGACGCCGATCGCCGTAGGCGCTGATATATTTATTTTCGAGTTTGCCCTCGGCGTTCCTCTCGGGATGATCGCGCCGCACTCTTGCCGTCACCCTCCTGCCGCTGATGAAGTAGGGGAAAACCAGGCCGCTCAGATCGCCATCGAAGCGAATGCCGAATTTCTCGCGCGCTTCGGCGTCACTGACCCGCTCGACGCCAGCGAGCTCCAGCAGCTCCGGAGAAATGCCCAGGCGGCCGAAGGATTCGAGATCCTCGGCAGTGAGCTTGCCCGGCAGAGTCTTGGATTTCAAAATGGCGCCTCCCTCGGCGTCCGCTGGGAGGAGGCTGCTGGCGTCGTCCTCGACGTTGAGGCCTGCGGCGTACTCTGCATCTGGTCGATGGCTTCGAGTACCGCGTCGCGGAATCGATCGGCAGCGTCGCGGCTTTGGAATTCAATGATCTTGGCCCAGGCCTTCTGGCCATCCTTTTCGTATTCTCTGGCGGGCATCCCGATCCAGCGCGAGCCGGCTTTTTCGTGCAACTGCAAACCGTGGATCATCATGCCGGAGGGCAGGGCCACGCCAAAGAAAGCGCGCAGCGTGTTTTTCTGGAACGGCTTCCAATCCAAAATTTTGGTCACGGTCTTTTCCTTCCCTCGCGCTTCGAGATCCATTCCAAGAGCGATGACGTCGAGACGTAATAGCTCTTCCCGAGCCTGGCGGCGCGAAGCGAGCCGCTGGTAATCGCCGCTCTGATCGTGGATTTTGTGACGCCGACCAGACCCAAACTTTGGAGGAAGCCCGGCGCGGATTTCACCGTGTGCCAGCGGTTTTGATCAGCGGATTGACTCGAGCCTTCCGCGCGTGGTAGGTTTTCTGCGCTCATTTCGTTGCTTACCTTTCGAGGCCGCTGCTTGAGATCAGCGGCCTTCGTCTTTTTGGGGCCTTAGCTCTGGCTGAGCAGAGGCCGGACCGCCGTGCTCGACCCAGATCCCGCGTCAGACAATTCCTCACGAAGCCGCGCCATCAGAAACCGCCGCAAGATTCCGTGCTGGTAGCCGTCGATCGTCTCGCCGCGTTCGGCGCGAGCAATGGTGGGAATGGTCAGTCCAGTGGCGCGAGCAACATCGATCTGCCGCAGCTCCAAAAACATTCGAGCCTTACGAAAGTCGAACATGGCGGAATCCTAAATCAGCCATCCTGGGGTGGCTGTCAGAAATTCCTGTTTTTTGTGACAGCTTAAGTGGCAGTGTTTTCAGGCAGTTACGATTTGGAGGTGATTTTGGGGGTGATTTTCAGGTTTCTGAGCTGTCCACGGCTATAGCCAGTGCCTTTTTCCATCATCATAGAAAGGAAGCGTTCGGCGCGGATCCGGCCGCCACGCACCACCTTGTAAGCAAATTCCTCGTCGCGGTTGTAGGCAATGAAGCCCCGCACAGCAGACAGATCATTTAGCGTTTTGGGGTAACTCACGGGGTTGCCTTCAATCTCCTGCTGCAGGAATCTGACTAAATCGGAATTGGTGCGGCCGTGCCAGTCGTCGCGGACCTTGCGAAGCAGGACTCGCAGCTCAGGCAGCAACTCCTCGGCCCGGCGCAGATCCTCGGCACTGACCGGATAGAAGCCTCCGACTTCCCGCTGCAGGATCCGGGCGTGGCGCTCTTGGTTCTTATGGGCGAGCCGCACCAGCTGTAAATCGTGCTGTTGCCAGTGAGCGTATCGCTGCAATGCGCAGTCGCTTAAAAAGATTTTCCAGCCATATTTTAGGAATTGTTCGACTAGGTAGAGGTCAAACGCACGCAGGATCCGAAGGCGTTCTCGATCCTGTTTGGGAATCTTGGGGGGGAGGGAATTCCAAAGCTCCAGGTCGGCAGGCGATAATGCATGGGAAAAGTGGTACCGGATCGTCCGGAAGAGTTCGTCTCCGTAGAAAGCTCTCTCTGTTGCGCTGGCCGGCGGCGCATGCATCTCGTCGAGTTCTTGGAAGACCTTTCTTCCGGCCTGCTGCTGTTCCTGCGGATCCGCGATCTCCCAGGTATGCAGTCGGCGTAGTTCGATAGCCAATGGTGTGTCCATGCCGCGCACCCTTCTAGCCCCGCTCACAGTCCGAGGCGTTTTTCTTGCTGGATCATGCCCACATCATCAGGCACAGTCTGAATCCCGAGTGCTCGCGCGCGCCTCTCATGTTCCAGGTGGTCACGTCGCACGCGACGGTGAGCTATGCGCCCTTTAGCTATCAGCCGACGCGCCCGGGCGTCCAACGGGCGGTAGGTTTCATCCACCATAGCGTGCAGAGTACCGACGCGGAAGAGTGCCGATTTCCAGCGCAGATGCGCACAGTCCTCGAAGGAGTGGATGATGTCGATGTCGGTAAGCTCGATGCCCGGTCCCAGGCGATCCGCCTTTGCGTGACCGTCGATTCTTTTTACTCGCCTTGCCTCGAGCATCTCCATTTTTCGTTTCAGCAGCGGGAAGCGGGCAGGTACAAGCCCCAGGAACATTTGCACTTGCCCGGCCTCCGCGTTTTTTACGGTGATGGGCGCTCCCTTTCGGAGTAGCCGCTCTATCTGAGCAAAGAAACGGAGTCCGTGACCGCGGTATTGGCGAGGGAAATCGCCGGCGTGGGCCATCTCATGCAGGAGTGTGCCGCGAAGCTCACGGTCGCTTTTGTGCTCCGCCAGATCAATCTTGATGGTACGGCTTGAATGGAAACACTGTCCCATAATGTGACGGTCCAGGGTTGCGATCTCCAGACGGAAACGCGGTAACTTCCCACGCCAGTAAATTCGGTTGTAGCGATCGAAGAGACTCTGCAATCGCTCGTTCGTCCACGTGGTTATCATGCTTCTTCCCTGGCTTCGAGCACTAAGCGGAATCAGCTCCCCCGTGCCATTTCCTTCCATCCATAATAGTGCTTGCAAACCTGCACTGCAAGCTATATGATTGGGCGCATGAGGATCAGCAAGAAGCTGAAAGAGCAGGTACGGCAGGAGCTGTACCGGGAACTGACAAGTGCCGGCGGCAAAGCCCGCGCCGCCAAGTACGACAAGGCGACGCTCTCGAAGTGGGCCAAAAAGGGCGGGCGGCCGCGGAAGGGCAGACCATGAGCGAACAGAAAAAGCGAGCGCGGGGAACTGGCCGGATCTTCCGGCAGAATAAGAGTCCCTTTTGGTGGTTGCAGTATTACATGCATGGCGAACAGGTGCGCGTATCCAGCGGTACCGATGACTGGGAGAAGGCCGCGAAAAAGCTCCGGCGCCTGATCGGCCAGGTCGAAGCGGACGTTCACCCGGATGTCGGCAAACTCAGCTACGAGGATATGCGGGCCGCTTTCTTCCTGGATTACGAGAACAACAACCGCAAGTCGCTGCGTCGCGATCGGGAAGGGAAGCTCTATCTCGACAAGGTTGTGCGCTTGGATGATTTCTTCTCCGGCTACTACGCCCGAGAGATTTCAACGGATACGATTCGCCGATTCATCAAGGACCAGCGGGAACGCGGGCTCGGCAATGGCACGACCAACCGATCACTCTCAGCCTTGCGCCGGATGTTCAACCTCGCCGTGGAGGATGGGAAGCTGCACGATGTTCCCCATTTTCCGATGTTGAAGGAACCTGCGCCGCGGAAGGGTTTCTTCGAAAGAGCAGACTATGAGGGGCTCCTGCAGGTCTTGCCCGGCTATTTGCGAGTGCCCTTCGCACTCGGTTACTTCACAGGCATGAGGGAAGGCGAGATCCTTGGGCTTCGATGGGAGCAGATTGATCTTCTCGGGAACGTCATTGAGCTTATGCCCGGCGAGACCAAGAACGACGACGCACGCACGATTCCGATCATCCCGGAGCTTCGGGCCCTACTCCTCGAGCAGCGCGCGAAGCGTCAACCGGAATGCGAATTTGTCTGCTACAAGCTGGACAGGAAGGGGCACGCGGGACGGGTCAAGTCTTTCCGCAAGGCATGGTACAGCTCGTGTGTGAAAGCCGGCCTTGGACACTTCGAGCCGAAGATGGACCCGGCGACGGGCAAGCCAGCCCTGGCACCGCCTCGCGGTCCACGGTCAAGGGCCAAGGAGAAAATGGAGTACGTCGGGAAAATCTACCATGACCTGCGGAGAAGCGGAGTCCGGAACCTGATTCGCGCCGGTGTGTCGCGCGACGTGGCCCGAAAGGTCAGCGGCCATGCGACCGACAGCATTTTCTCTCGGTACAACATCACGTCGGCGCAGGACGTGCGCGACGCCGGCCACAGACTGAGCGAATACCACAAGACTTTGCGCGACAGGCATACTACGGGGATACCGAAGCCTGATTCGGAGCAGCCGATTTCTCCAATTAACTTATTTAGAACGAGTTAAGGGGCGTAGCTCAGTGGTAGAGCAGCGGCCTTTTAAGCCGAAGGTCGTGGGTTCGATCCCCACCGCCCCTACCAACCATCTTCCTGATTGGTCGGGACTTAACAATTTCACGCGGGGGCAAAAGGGGGCAGATAAGCCTATTGATCCGGTTCTGGCGCACTAATTTTCAGCGGCACGGATGACAACCGGATTTGGAAGGCTTCATCACCGGCGATGAAATATCGTGGCGGCCCTCCACTTAACGGGCACCTGAAAATCACAGGTCCCTGAATGCATTTCGTCACCGGATTTCCGATGGCGTTGCGCTCGGCTAGTTGTGCACAGTGCATTCGAAAAGAGGATCTCAATTCCTCTCGGTACCGCCACCTAGAGGTCTACGTCATCGAATAGATCTCGGTCTGATGGCGGTGGGGGTGTCCCGGAGTTATCGGGCTCCCACAAATTGGATTTTGGACGATCGTAATCTTCATTGAGCTCAACGATTAATTCATGAATACGCTCCAAGCCTGTTGCAATCAGCGCGACAGTTTGATTCTCTTTGCTAAACGTTTCCTGGTAGGCACGCAACGCCCCTTGGAGCATTTCGAAATACTCCTCCGGTTCCTCTCGTTCGCGGTTGTAATTGAATTTCCAGTCCGAGATGATATCGCCTAGGTTCGGGATTACCTTCATCCGAATTGCAGATAGAAACTGTTCTTTCTCCGCTACTGTGAAGACCCGTCCCACTCGCTCGACAGTAAGAAAATCAGCGTCAGGAGTTGCCACGACCAGGTCCATGACTGTGTCGATCAATTTTCGACGATGCGTGCTGGGGAGCAACCTGTGCTTCTGAAGTTTGGGGATTAGCTCTGTGTGCAAAGTAGCATGCAGGTAGGAACCGGGTGAGCACACGTACTCCAAGACGTTTGGGCAATTCTTAAAGTAGAATTTTAGAAACGAAAGACTGCACCTGGAACCAAGGAAGTCACAGATGCGGTCGATCTGAAGCTCGCCATTGACGCGGTTCGCCAAATCAACGAATCTACGTTCAGGCACAACGACCTTTGCGCCGGACAAGCGCAGATCACCACAAACTACCTCTCGCACAAGTTTGTCGATCTTTGCACCCCGAAGATAGATATCCAATAGTTCCGGATCTTCGGCTACAACTTCGGCAAAGGCATCCCCGACGGTCGGGTGTTTGAATGTCCATTTCGCCTGTCCTTGCGAACGGCTGAGTTTCGTCACACTGCCTTCCAATGCTGAGATCGCTTGCCGCACGCCGACTGCAGAAGCGCCCAGCATCTCGACAGCGCGGAGCACAGCCGGGGTCAAACTCAATGGACTGTCAGCCGTGCCGCCATTCAAGAAAATCACGGCAAGCGCACCCTTACTATCGGCGTCGAGCGAGCAGATGATTTCCTTCAAGAAAGCAACCGGCTCGCTTACGAAGCGCATCAGGGCTTCTCGATGTTTGCCAAGACTACGAGTGAAGAAACGGCTTCCAAGGCGTCTCGCGATTTCAGGGCGAAAGTCGTGATGGCCTGCGACTGTATATAAACGTGGCTTGATTTCCGCCTTGAAAGTCTTCGGTTGATTGCCCATCTTAATATGGTTGTAGAGGATCTGTTCGCGCTCAGCCTGAGAGAGCTTCTGGACATTGATCACTACTTGCGAATCGACTAGAAGTGGAAAAGCGCTCTCTTTAAGGTCGCGCTTTGCGGAGCGGTAAATGTAATCGCGGGACGTGAAGACGATTCTGGCACCCTTGCGAACCGCTGCCTTTAGATGCGGGAGCGCGGTGTTCCACGCCATCGCAAGATCTCGCAGGTACTGATTCGGGCCAAACGCATCGTCAACCCAGAAGAATTGCTTAGGCTCATTAGGGTTCCAGTGGAGGACAAACTCCTCCGGGTGCCGAACCTTGATCGTAGAGCAACCCCATACATCGATCGCACCGATAGCAAGGCTCGCCGCAATGGTCGATTTACCAGCCGCCGGTTCACCCAAGAGAAGCACGAATCCCTTTTCGACTAATGCCCGGACGCTCTTTCTGTGAGCCTCGGTGATGACAAAAGTTGCCAGGTCGTCGCCAAGAGAACTCAAAATCTCAGTGGCTTGAGCATACGCGCGCTCGTCCAAAATTTGACTTAGGTCTCCAAGACCATAAACGCGGGGCACTAACATTCGTAGTCGCGCGGATTCGTGAATCTTTCGGTCGATCCAGTCCTTTCCGAATGCCACGAAATTTCTAATTCCTGGAACCGAAAGAAAGTGCTTACGAAGCAGTTCGTCGCTGCTTCCGGAGAGCGCACAATTCGTCATCAAGATATAGTTGTCTGCAAAGCCTTGAGCGGCGAGACGCTTGGCTTTGTCCAATTCGTCGTCCAGGTTTCGTGCTAAAAGTGTCGTATCTTTCTTATGTGTGAACTTACATTGAACCGTGAATGACCCCGACCATTGTTCATTCCTTGACCGATCCCACTGCCCGTGGAACGCACCGTCTCGTCCGCCGTCCTTGGACGGAACGAAGACTTGCACAGTCTGTCCAAGCACCTCTCCAGTGATGCTTGCGCAAAGGTCCTGAAAAGCCTTCCACCCGAGCGTATGGAGCTCATAGCCAGCATGGCTTGCTTGAGCTTGGATTGGTCGCCTGTGCATCGTTCGACAAGTTTATCAGGATGACCATCGCCAATTCACGGTGTCATGCAAAACGAAAAGGCGGTATAAACTGTACGGTGCCATTCGGCAGATTCCAGTCCAGAGATCAAGGTTTAAGGGTGTGTGATGGCTCTACCCCCAGAATTGCTACAAGCAGTGTCGTCTCCGGGAGGAGGCAAGATTGCCTTGGTTCTGGGTGCCGGGTGTTCTGTCGAGCCGCCCACGAATATTCCCGTGTCAAGCGTGTGCTCAACGGAAATTCATCGCTGCCTTGTCGCAGACGGCATACTTCAGGATGGTGACTGCGCGAATCCAGCCGACCTCTCGGCTCTTGCTGATGCCGTTTTCACTAAACGAAATTCGCAACGGGACGTTGTCGAGCGCCTTCGCGACCAGTATGGGTTAAAGCTTGCAACGCCGAACGATGGTTATTGGATCGCCGCCGCACTGCTTTGCGAAGGCGTCATCTCCTCCGTGGTAACCCTGAACTACGATCTTGCACTATCTACCGCTCTAAGCGAGCTCGGAGCAGGCAAGCTTGTCGGCGTAGTAGAGCGCCCCGAGGATTTAGCACATCAGAAAATCATCAATCTGTACTACCTTCACCGGAACGCTAATGCAGAAGACCCGGAGTCATGGGTCCTACGCACAGCCGCACTCAATGTAGAATGGAAAGGACACTGGCAACCGATTATTGCCAACAAGGTGCTGGCAGCACCTGTCGTTCTCTTCGCCGGGCTCGGCACGCCGGTCGCCGTGTTGATCGAGAGTACGAAGCTTTTACGGGCGGCGCTGCCTCCCGTCACGAAATTGTATTTGGCCGACCCCGGAGATATGGCAAGCTCCAAGTTTTTTCAGGCTCTCGGCCTGGATGCTGCCCACTACATTCCCTCCGGGTGGGGTGCACTAATGGAGGCGTTGTCCAAGCGCCTTTTAGAGGAACAAATTGCCAAACTCGCACAGGCTGCCGTGCGTAAAACTCAGGAAGATCATCTTCCAAATGAAGACATCGCACAATTACTCAGCGCGCTTCAAAACATGGGGATCGTAAGTGTCGGAAAGCTCCGCGCGTACTGGCTGCTTTACGAAAAGCCATACCGTGTCTTCGACGAAAATATACTCGGTTTGCTTGCCGATCTGCTTCTGGCGCTTGCAACGATAGCCCGCGTTTCGGGGGCGGAGGCGCTCATTATTGAAGACGGTCGCGTCGAGTTCAAGCGCGCAGGTCGTACCGTGACCTCATTTATTATTGCTTCTGGGAACGGGCATCGCGGAAAAATCGCTGTCGAGGCCGAGGTACAAAAACGCCGAGCCAAGTATTCTCAAAGTCCTACAGCCGCCCTAGTTGCTGGCACTTCGGCATCGTGGACGACCCCTCCCACACCCCCGAAGAACATTGTCGAGGGCGAGGAATCTAAGGATGACATTCTTCGTGGCCCGACTGCGCTTCCGTTGTTTCACATCAGCGAGCTTCGCGAGAATCACGCCCTAATACAGCGGATGGTGCCATGACCGACTCTTCCCTCGGGTATACCACGACTGATCTCATTGCGGCTGCATCTCAGGTGCTTCTGGAAGGCGGTTACAGGCAGATCAACGGACAGTTCCCCGAATGGGGGACCCCCACGTCGCGGCTTTTCGAGGACGAATACAGCGTTGTTGGCATCGCTATCTTCGAGACATGCAAGGAACTTCTGCAAACCTGGCCAGACGCCCAAGCTCTCCTTGTTGATGTAATATCCCGCCATGTTGGCAGTCAAGAGTCGAAGTCATGGGACGGTTATTTGGTACTTTTGACGCCAGGGCTCGCGCCATCTGAGAGTGCGGCCATCGAAGCGGTGCGGTACGACACCACGCGCTTGCGCAAGCTCGTTGCGACTGGTGATGATCTAAAGCTTCCAACTGACGTTGAGCGCGTTCTCCGACCCCTCTTACCACTGCGTCCTGAACGAGCTAGTCTGGTCCAGCAATCGGCGCTTGACCTACTTCCAAGGCTGCTTGCTGTCCAGCAGATCCCTGAGGAGGTCACCCGCGTTGTCGTGGACGCATTCCGACAGCAATCGCCTTTGCTCGAACAGCTCCATCAACAACGGGGTGAGGAATGAGACTGCTTTCTATCGAATTGAGCGGCTTTCGAGGCTTTGCGCAGAAACGCGAATTCGACCTCGACGCTGACGCTGTCGTGGTGATCGGAGCCAACGGCCACGGAAAGACTTCCCTGTTTGACGGGATTCTTTGGGCGCTGAGCGGTCGGATTCCGAGACTCCAAGGCGATGATTCGACCGTAGTGTCCATGTACTCAGAAACAGGGCAGGCAAGAGTAGTACTTCGATTCAAAGATCAAACTACTGGGAATAGATACGCCGTGACGCGTAGCTTCGACGGCAAGGAGAAACGAGTCACTCTGGAGACACCCAGCGGGTCATTGCAGGGTCCATCCGCCGAGGGGACGTTAATTGACCTTATTTGGCCGGACGCAGCCGCAGCATCCGACTCCAGCGATGCACTTGCCGCAGTTCTTACTCGGAGCGTTTATCTGCAACAAGATTTGGTCCGTCAATTCATCGATGCAGCATCGCCCCAGGAACGCTTTGCTGCAGTGAGTGAGCTGGTGGGCGCTGGCCGGTTACGGAGCTTCAAGACAACCTGGAACGTTCCAAGAAGGCATGGACAACGGCCACGAATCAGCGCCAAGACGAACTCCGACCGTCTCGAGAGCGGCTCGCAATCGTTGATGCGCGCCTCACCGAATTAACGGCACGCTCCTCCCAGACATCACAGTTAATAACCTCTCAGGATTGGAATCAGTGGTGGAACAATCTCACCCAGATCGGCCTCAGAACCGTCCAAGTGGAATCCGCCTCCCGCGAGGCACCTTCAGCCATTAGCAACGCCATCAAAGAATTGGATGCTCAGCGCCGCCTCACGGAGAGAAAACTCCAGGCACTCGCCGCGATACAGGCCGATATTCGTGGACTCGCTGGCCAGGTTCTGCCCGACGTTCAACCACTCCGCGAGAACGTCTCGAAACTGCGGAAAGAGATCGAAGATTTGAAACGCGTCACAACGGAGGAACAAGCACGCTTGGCAGATCAACGCCGTCACCAAGCTGAATTGAAGGAAAGAGATGAGCAATTGAAGGCATTGGCTGCCCTCGCGCTCAAGCATCTCGGGGACCACTGTCCAGTTTGTGCCCAGACATACGACCGGGACACAACACGTAGACGATTGGAGAGCTTTGCCAGGAGCGGAACCGGCGAAGCACAAAACATCTCTTTGTCTGACAAACTTAACGAACTGCTCCGCGCCCTAGCAGCCAAGGAGAAAGAGGTTGCCACCGCTGAGCTTGCCTTGAGAACGGCTGAACAATCATTAAATGGACGCCAGATGGCCGAGCAAGGGCTTACCAAGCGCTTCACTGAACTGGGAATCCCGGCTGACGATAACCGCGAGGTTGCCATAGGTCATGTTGTTGGAGAGTCTCAAACATTAGTCAAGCGCTTGAGCGAATTGCAGCAAATTGGCGAATCCCTTGCTTTGCGATTAGCCCAATCTTCCGCAGCGGCAACCATAGAGGAACTTCGCCGAGAGGCAAACACACTCCGGCACGATATTGCCGGACGTGAAAAAAGCATCACGGCACGAACGCGGACGGGAGATTTGGCGCAAAGCGTGATCGAGGCGTTGCGGGAAGCAGCGTCAGCGGTTGTCGAGGAACGGCTCCGAGAAATTAATCCTCTCCTACAAAACATCTGGGCGAGAATTGACCCTCATCCGGCTTTTCGGGTCGTCTCATTTTTCTCTCAGGTATTCAGGGGCAAAGGCCAGCTATCCACCCTCGTGAGCGATCCAATTGAGGACAAGAAGTGCGAAGTGCCTGCGACCGTGCTTTCCAGCTCACAGATAAATGCACTTGCCGTATCCGTCTTTCTTGCCCTCAATATCGGTATCCCGAAACCCCCGTTGCCAGTCACCATTTTGGATGATCCTCTACAGAGTCTTGACGATATCAACCTGCTCGGATTGGTAGATCTCTTCAGGCGAACAAAGGACCGCCGACAATTTTTCGTATCCACGCATGATGCACGTTTCGGCGGACTGCTTTCCCGGAAGCTTAGACCAGCCGATCAGGCAGGCAGGACACTTGTCATAGAGCTGGACGCGTGGAGTCGCCTAGGCCCTACGCTAGTGATGCGCGACATCAAATGCGATCCCGTCAGGCTTCGCCTGGTATCCTGAACATTGCGTTCATCTGAGCGACCTTGCATCCGCGCATCATTCAAACGAAGGTCATCCGTCGATCCCGTACCCTCAAGGGCGCAGCCGCGTGAGGACTAGCTAGGGCACACAGGGACAACTCAATGGGGGTATTGCCGTTGAGCGGGCAATAAAGAGGATAACAACTTCCGAGGCTCGTATCCTAGGTGTTCTGTAACCTAGGTACTTATTGACATCTCCCGAGTATTTGATACACTCGCTTGGGGCGCATTCCATGGAATCCAAGTCAAATCGCCTACTCAGCCTGGCTACCAAGAAACAGATCATTCGCTCAAAGGACGTGTACGCCCTCGGCATCCCACGAAACTATCTGCCCAGGTTTGTTCTGAAGGGTGTTCTCAGAAAGGTCGGACGCGGCCTTTACGCTTCGAACACATCCCCCGTCACTGAGCATCTGTCGCTGATCGAAGCGGCATGCAGAGTTCCCAAAGCAATAGTTTGTCTCCTGTCCGCCCTTCAATTTCATAAATTCACAACACAATCCCCACACCAAGTCTGGATGGCCATTGATGTCAAAGCGTGGACTCCCCGCATGACCTCTCCGCCGATTCGCTTTGTGCGCATGTCCGGACCTGCCCTGCGTTTTGGCGTGAAGGAATATCCCGTTCGTGGCGGAACGCTCAAAGTCTACACGCCAGCAAAGACTGTGGCAGACTGCTTCAAGTTCCGTAACAAGATCGGCACGGATGTCGCCATCGAAGCCCTAAAGGAGTGTCGGCGTCTCAAGAAAGCTTCCATGGACGATCTCTGGGACGCCGCCAAGGTCTGCCGCGTGGCGAACATCATGCGGCCCTATCTGGAGTCACTCTAATTGCGCGATCCAAAGCTCAAGAACATCCCCGCCTCCATTCGACAGAAGCTGCTAAACCTTGCGCGAGACCGGAATGACGACTTCGGGCTCATACTCACCAAGTATGGCCTGGAGCGAATTCTCCTTCGGCTCAGCAAGTCCGAATATCGGGAAGTCTTTATTCTCAAGGGGGCTTTGCTTTTCGAGCTATGGACAGAACAGCGGTATCGCCCCACCCGAGACGCCGATTTTCTGGCAAAAGGAAACAATTCCCCGGAGCGACTCGTTCGCATCTTTCAGGACATCTCAACCGTCGAGGTAGAAAATGACGGTTTGCGTTTTGATCCCAGAACGGTAAAAGCGGAACGCATTAAGGAAGACGCTGAATACGAAGGCGTCCGGGTAACATTCACCGCGTTCCTGGAGAACGCGCAAATACCGATACAGATCGACATTGGGTTTGGAGACGCGGTAACGCCCGGTCCGGTCGAAATGGAATATCCGACACTGCTGGAGCCTCCCAGTCCTCGTCTGCTCGTTTATCCTCGCGAAACCGTGATCTCGGAAAAGCTGGAAGCCATAGTGAAACTCGGCATCGCGAATAGCCGCATGAAGGACTTCCACGACCTGCACAGCCTTGCCACCACTTTTGAATTTGATGGGAAAACACTGACTGAAGCTGTGCGAGCCACCTTCAAGCGACGGGGCACGGACTTGCCAGCGGGAGGTGTCCCTCTCGCATTTACACCGGAATTCTATGAAGATGAAAACAAGATCAAACAGTGGAACGCTTTCTGCAACAAGAACAAATCGTACTTTCAGCAAACGAGATTCGGAGACGTTGTCGCTCGCATTGCAGCGTTCCTTGTCCCGGTCATCAAATCAGTACAACAGGAGCGAGCCCTGGACAGCGCGTGGACGCCCGTTCAGGCGTGGCACCCCGCTCCACATCAATAACCCTGTGGCTTCGTTCTAGGGCCGTTCGATCCCCCGTTCGCAACTCTACTGCTGACCCAGATCCTACTTTGTCGTAGAGCACATTCCGCCGAACATGAACCCTTTCGGCCCGGAAAACGGGTCTATGCGCTCAATTTCGTCTGACGGCGCCTCGAATAGTGGGCGTGTCCTAGCAGATTCGTTAATCATGCTCGCGTCCCTCGTACAAATCTAGCGCCCCGTTTATCGCTGGGGTGCAGATATGCGTTTGTCGTTTTCGTCGTCACGTCAAGCCATAGCGCTAGCTTTACGTCGCGCAAGTAGGTATAAAATCAGTTGTTTCCCAAGAACTCAAGAGAAATGTCAATTGATCAGGTAGGAGTTTTCTGTCGTGCGCGTATCTGAGGTCACAGCGACAAATAAAACAGGAGATGCATTCTTTCGCTATGTCGTCTGACCTAACCTTTTTGACGAACGAGGCGGGCATGAGTTTGCGCGACCGCTTCGGTGATCTGCTTGGCGAAGACACGCGGTTCTTCGATTGCTTGGTCGGATATTTCTTTATCAGCGGCTTCTACAAATTGTTCCCCGCGCTGGAAAATGTCGAGAAGATTCGCATTTTAGTCGGTCTGAAAACGGACAGCACCGCCTACGAACTGCTGCAGCGGGCGAAAGAGCAGGGAGAGCTGACCCTCAAATCCCACGCGTCAACGAAAGAGCAAGTCGCTAATGACGTGCTCGATGAACTTGAAAAGTCCTCCGACAGCGCCGACATTGAAACTGGCGTTCGTAAATTTGTTGATTGGGTGAGGTCGCGTAAACTCGAAATTAAGGCCCACGCGAGCGAGAACCTCCACGCCAAGGTCTACATCATGACTTTTGCAGAAGATGATCGAGACAAAGGCCGTGTCATCACTGGTTCGAGCAACCTAAGTCAGTCCGGCCTCCAGGACAATCTGGAGTTCAACGTCGAGTTGAAGAACCGTGCAGACTACGAATTCGCCCTCGCGAAATTCAACGAACTCTGGGCCGTAGCAGTGGACGTGTCCAAACCGTATGAGGACACGATCATCAATCGGTCACCTTTTGCCCAATTCACACCCCGGGAGCTTTATCTAAAGTTCCTCTATGAGTACTTCCGAGACGAGCTAAACCGGCCAAGTGAATTGGAAGACATCTATGTCCCGACAGACTTCAAGCGGTTGAAATATCAGGAAGAAGCTGTCCTGAGCGCGAAGAAAGTCCTGGAGGAGTATGGGGGCCTTTTCTTGTCGGATGTCGTCGGTCTCGGTAAAACCTACATGGCGGCTCTACTCGCCCAGCAACTCAATGGACGCTCACTCGTTATTGCACCGCCGCACTTGCTAGACAAGGACAATCGGGGCTCTTGGCCCAACGTTTTTGGTGACTTCCGCGTGCCGCAAACAGATTTTGAATCGCTTGGCAAGTTGGAAGACTTACTTGGCCGGGACACTTCGAAGTACGCGAATGTCTTCATCGACGAGTCGCACCGTTTTCGTACCGAAACAACCCAGACATACGAAATGCTTGCGCAGATCTGTCGTGGCAAGCGCGTCATTCTCGTTTCGGCCACTCCGATGAACAACACGCCGAGAGACATCCTCAGCCAGGTCAAATTGTTTCAGAATGGCAAGAACAGTACGATCCCCAATGTCCGCAACCTGGAAGGCTTTTTCTCTAACCTAGAAAAAAACCTCAACGGGCTTGACCGCCAAGCCGACCGCGATCAGTACTTCAAGACTGTGCAGACGAATGCAAAAGCTACCCGCGAGCAGGTGCTGAAGCATTTGATGATTCGGCGGACGCGAACTGAAATCATGAAGTACTACGGAACCGACCTTCACCTCCAAGGCCTAAAGTTTCCAGATGTCGTTGATCCGCAGCCGCTATTTTACAAGTTCAGTAAAACCGAAAATGAAGTGTTTGTTGAAACCATCCGGCTGCTGACCAAAGACTTCACCTATGCGCGCTACAAGCCGCTCACCTACTACGAAGGTGATATCGAGGAGCAGCAAAAACAGAGTCAGCGCAACTTGGCGAAGTTCATGAAGATTTTGTTGATCAAACGCCTTGAGAGCAGCTTTCACGCGTTTCGTCTGACTCTTGAGCGGTTCATCCGTTCCTATGACCGAGTCATCGAGGAGTTCCAGAAGGGCCACGTTTACATAAGCAAAAAACACATCAACAAGATCTTCGACTTATTAGAAACCGACGACCAGGAAGGCATCGATAGGTTGCTCGAAGCTGAAAAGGCCCAGTCTTTGGAAGCTAAGGACTTCAGTGCTGATTTCATTCGTGATTTGAAGGCTGACCGCAAGATCCTCCGGGAGGTTGCGGACCTCTGGAAGCGAATTAAACGCGATCCCAAGTGGGAAGCTTTCCGTCAAATCCTGCAAGGCGAACCGAAGCTAAAGAAAGGCAAACTCATTATCTTTACGGAATCGAGGGAGACAGCTGAATATCTCGCCGAGCAGATTAAAGACGAAGTTGAGGCTGATGTATTGCTATTCACGGGTAGTTCTGAGGAGGCTGTCCGCAAGGATGTTATCGCCAACTTCGATGCACGCGCTTTTCAACGCAAAGATCAGTATCGGATACTCGTCGCCACCGAGGTGCTTTCCGAAGGGGTTAACCTTCATCGATCCAATATCGTCATCAATTATGACATCCCATGGAATCCAACCCGGCTAATTCAGCGGGTAGGTCGCGTCAATCGTGTCGATACGACCTTCGATACGATTCACACCTACAACTTTTTCCCAACGGAAGAAAGCAACGACCTGATCAAGCTGAAAGAAGCCGCCGAGGCCAAGATTCATGCATTTATCGAGATGCTGGGTGCCGATGCACGACTCCTCACAGAGGGCGAAGAAATCAAGTCTCATGACCTCTTCGCCAAGTTAACCTCAAAGAAGACGATTACCGGGGAGGACGAAGCGGAGGAAAGCGAACTGGAGTACCTCACCGAGATTCGTGAAGTACGCGACAAACAACCAGATCTCTTTGGTCGTATCAAGCGACTACCCAAGAAGGCGCGTTCGACCAGGCAAATCTCAGTTAAAGCGGCGGGCGGCGCAAAGGAACTCCCGTCGCTCTTGAGTTATTTCCGGCAAGGGAAATTAGATAAGTTCTTTCTGGCGGAACCGACGAGTGCCAAGCCTCTTGAATTGGACTTTTTCGCTGCTGCCAAGGTTCTGAAACCGCTCGACGCGTCTGAGAAGCTCCAACCCATCCCGCATGACTTCTACACACTTCTCGACAAAAGCAAGGCCACGTTCGCCGAGGCGACCAGTGCCGATCTGGACGATACCACTCCAAAGCACAGGGGAGGGGCAAACGACGCTTACGTCTTGAAGCGTCTGAAGGCAAAAGAGATTCGCCAGTACCACGGATTCACCGAGGATGACGAACTCTACATCCAAAACGTGATCCACCTCTTGGCTGACGGCGCGCTGCCTCGACCAACCACTAAGAAGGTGGCTGAAGCTCTTAGGAAGGAGATCGAGCCGCTAAGAGTGCTAGCCGTTCTCCGAAGGGACATCCCGAGTTTGTTCTTCCAGGCCACGCGTGCACAACAGAACCCCCATGCTCTCAGTCCGCGTGAAGTGATCCTCTCCTCGTATCTTTTGGAGGCCAAGTGAATCGAACGACCAAGCCCGTGCTCTTATCGAACAGACATTCACTCAAGCCTTCGACGGCACACGCTTTCGAAACTTTGCGCAGAATCTGGTGAATCACATCGACGAATCGAAGGCGCAGCGATGGAATGCCACCTACATCAAAGACGCCTTCAAGAAACACGTCCATCAGTACGAGCGGCTGGGGACATACACCTCGCCCGAAAATGAGAAGCTGGACGTACTGGTCGTTCATCTGACCTCGGAATCAAAGCTGGAACGCACACGCACCGCCATTCGCAACTTTGTTGCCGATTACCTCGACAAACGCGGACAAAAAGATGCGGCGCTTGTGGCGTTTGTGTCGCCTACGGAAAAGCAGTGGCGTTTTTCCTATGTCAAAATGGAATACACCGCCGTCGAAAAGGACTCCGGCAAAGTTGGTGTAGAAACACGCCTCACGCCCGCCCGGCGCTTTTCCTACATTGTTGGCGAAGGCGAAAGCTGCCATACCGCGCAAACCCGCTTCCTTGCCCTGTTGCAAGACACCGAGGCTGATCCCTTGTTGGAGCAGATCGAAGAAGCCTTTAGCGTCGAGGCTGTCACCCAGGAATTCTTCGAGAAGTACGCTGAGTTGTTCGGCAACATTCACGCGGCCCTGGAGAAAGTCGCCGAGAAGGACAAGTCCATCCGCGACGAGTTCAGTGCGAAGAGCGTCAACCCCGTAGACTTCGCCAAAAAGCTCATGGGCCAGATCGTCTTCCTCTACTTCCTCCAGAAGAAAGGCTGGCTCGGAGTCGCCAAGGGCCACGACTGGGGGACAGGACCCCACGATTTCCTGCGCCGCTTGGCCAATGGCGAGCACGGGAAGTACGTGAACTTCTTCAACGACGTACTCGAACCACTTTTCTATGACACTCTGGCCACAGATCGCGGCCACGAGGCCTGGTGCAACCGTTTCAAGTGCCGCATCCCGTTCCTCAACGGCGGCCTATTCGAACCGCTGGGTGACTACGACTGGCGCAAGAACGACATCATCCTTGCGAACAATGATTTCGCTACTCTGAATTGGCCCACTTTGCGCTTTTGATTTGGCCCACCCTGTGCACCACGGACGGCCTAACCTGTCAGCGGTATCGACGGGGGGCCGATGGACAGGAGACGCAAAGTGGAACTGTTCGAGGAGATTCGTCGGGAGTATCGGTTTGGGGTGGGCACGATCCAGGGAGTGGCGAAGAAGTTGAATACGCATCGGAGGATGGTGCGGCAGGCGCTGGCCAGCGCGATTCCGCCGGAGCGAAAGGCGCCGGCGCGGAGCAGTCCGAAGGTGGGGCCGGTGCGCGAGTTCATTGACGGGATTTTGCAGAGCGATCGGGAAGCGCCGCGCAAGCAACGGCACACGGCGCACCGGATCTGGGTGCGGATTGGCCAGGAGCGTCCCGAGGTGTGCGTGGCGGAAGCGACGGTGCGGCGCTACGTGCGGCGGCGAAAGCAGGAGATGGGAGTGGTGGCGCGAGAGACCTTTGTGCCGCAGAGTTATGACTGGGGCGTCGAGGCACAGGTGGATTGGTACGAGGCCGCCGTGGACTTCGAGGATGGCCGCCAGACCACGCATTTTTTCAGCATGCGCAGCATGGCGAGCGGCGGGGCATTTCATACCGGATATTTTCACGCCACGCAGCAGGCGTTTCTGGAAGCGCACGAGCAGGCCTTTCATTACTTCGGTGGAGTGTTCCGGCTGTTGCGCTACGACAACCTGAGGAGCGCGGTGAAAAAGATTTTGCGGGGACATCAGCGGGAGGAGACCGACCGGCTCATTGCCTTTCGTTCGCACTGGGGATTCCAGGCGGAGTTCTGCAACCCGGCGCGCGGCAACGAGAAGGGCGGCGTGGAAGGAGAGGCCGGTTACTTCCGGCGGAACCACGAGGTGCCGGTACCGAAAGTAAAAGACCTGGCGGCGTTGAATGAATATTTGCGCGCTTGCTGTCAGCAAGATGAACAGCGGCGGATTCACGGAAAGCCGCTCTCGACCGGCGAAGCGATGCGCATCGAGCGCGAGCATCTGCTGCCGCTGGCGAGTGAAGGCTTCGAGCTGGCGGAAACGAGTTTCCCTGTGGTGGATGGCCAAGGCTGCGTGAAAGTGCGGACCAACCGGTATTCGGTTCCGTTGCCTGCGGGAACGAAGACGCAGGTGCGGCTGCTACCTGCGTACGTCGAAGTGTGGCACGAACGGCGCTGCGTGGCATTTCACGAACGCAGCTTCGCGCGCCATCAGGCGGTGCTGGATTTGGAGCATTACCTGGACGTGCTGGAGAAAAAGCCGGGGGCGCTGGCTGGCTCGACACCGCTGAAACAGTGGCGGGAACGCGGTCGCTGGCCAGAGAGTTTCGACCGTTTGTGGCAGAGCTTGCGCGAGCGGCACGGGAAGCAGGAGGGCACGCGGGAGATGATCGAGTTGCTGCGCCTGGGCCCCCGACACGGATGGGAAGCTCTGAAGAAAGCAGTCGAGCAGGCGCTGGCATTGGGATGCACAGACGCGGCGGCGGTACGGCATCTGCTGGTGGCAAGCGAACTAGCCCATCGGGAAAAGCCGATCCCGGAGATCGGTTCGCTGGAACGCTATGAACGGCCGATGCCGGTGCTGGCTGCATATGATGAGTTACTCGGGGCGGTGCAGCCATGAACCAACAGGCACAAGCTCTGGAGCACGCTTCGGTGCAGCAGTATTGCAAGGCGGTGAAGGTTCCGGTGATTGCTGCGAACTTCGTGCGCCTGGCCGAACAGGCCGTGAAGGAGAACCACAGCCACATCGGCTATCTGGAAGCGCTGTTGGCGATGGAGAGCGAGGAACGCGACCGGCACGCAATCGCGCATCGGTTGCACGATGCCAAACTACCGCGGATGAAAACGCTGGAGGAATTCGAGTTCGCGCGGGCGCCGCAGATACCGGCGGCGAAAGTGCGGGAACTGGCCGAAGGCGGCTACATCACGCGGGCCGAGCCAGTGGTACTGATCGGAGAGTGCGGCACGGGCAAGACGCATCTGGCGACGGGACTGTGCGTGGCCGCCTGCCGTCAGAAGCGGAGGGTGCGATTTACCACGGCGGCGAATCTGGTGAACGAGTTGGTGGAAGCCAGCCAGCAACACGGAGTGCGGCGGGTGCTGGCGCGCTGGATGCGCTACGACGTGATCGCGCTGGACGAAGTGGGCTATGTGCCGCTGGCGGAGATCGGGGCGGAGTTCCTGTTCCAGGTGATCGCCGAGCGGGCCGAGCGAGCAGCGCTGATCGTGACCACGAACCTGCCCTTTTCGGAGTGGACGCAAGTATTCCCGAATCCACGGCTGTGCAAGGCATTGCTGGATCGCATCACGGACCGCGCACACATCATCGAGACCGGGACGGAGTCGTATCGCTTCCGGCGCACGGTGGAAGGACGGCAGAAGAAACGAGCTTCGTAATCGGGACGGACCGAACGTTGCGCCACGCGACTCCGTGGCCCCAGCGTCCGCTCCGTCCTAAACGCGGTCCGGCAAACCGGACCGCAGTACTCCGCTCCCTCCGGGGCCACGGAAAGAAAACCCCGGAAGCAAAGGAGAACAACGGCCTTAGGGTGGGCCAAATGAAAGTATCAAAGGTGGGCCAAATCAGGTTGTCAAACGCAAACAAACTTTTCACTAATACCGAGCATTTCGACGAAGGCCTCACCGGCACCGGCGTGCTCGACGTTTTCGACCGCTACAATTTCACCGTCAACGAAGCGGAGCCGTTGGAAAAGGAAGTCGCCATCGACCCGGAAATGCTTGGCAAAGTGTTCGAGAACCTCATTGAGGAGAACCTTCGCAAAGGTCTCGGCTCATATTACACCCCGCGTGAAATCGTTCACTACATGTGTTTAGAGAGTTTGATCAACTATCTTGACACTGCATTGAACAAGGACAAGGAACTTGTCCCACGGACCGAAATCGAGACCTTCATCCATTTAGGCGAACAGATCTCACACTACGAAGCCGTTGAAACGAAGTACGTCATCAAGATGCCCAGGAGTATTCAGCAGCACGCACGCCTACTCGATGAGAAACTCGCCGAGATCACGGTCTGCGACCCCGCCGTTGGTTCTGGCGCATTCCCCGTCGGGATGATGATGGAGATTGTCCGGGCTCGCTCCGCGCTTACGCCCTACTTTAATGATGTACATGAGCGAACTCCCTACAGCTTCAAGCATGAAGCCATTCAGAACTGTCTCTATGGAGTGGACATTGATCCGGGCGCAGTCGAAATTGCCAAACTCCGCTTGTGGCTCTCCCTAGTCGTGGATGAACAAGATGTTAAGCAAATTAAGCCTCTACCAAACCTCGATTACAAGATCGTGACCGGGAATTCCGTACAGGGCTTTCCCTTCAAGTCTCACCGTCTTTTGGAGATTGAGAAACTGAAGCAGGAGTTCTTCGATGAATCTGACCATGACACGAAGGCCAAACTTAAGACTCAAATTGACCAGAAACTTATGGAATCCGTCGCTGCTTCTAAGCAGAGCCTCGGCTATGAGGTCATCTTTGATTTTGAGACTTTCTTTTCGGAGGTGTTTAGAGAGAAGGGTGGCTTTCACGTTGTGATCGCTAACCCGCCGTATGTAGGAGAAAAGGGACACAAAGAAATCTTTCGGGAGCTACGAGCTGGCATTCTGGGGAAGTTTTATCAAAAGAAAATGGATATCTTTTACTTTTTCTTCCACCAGGCTATCAACATCGCCAATCACGGTTCGCACGTTACTTTTATCAGTACCAACTACTATCCGACCGCCACAGGTGCCAAGACGTTAAGGACAGATTTGAGCCAAAGAACATCCATCCTCGGGTTGATAAACTTCAATGAGTTAAAAATCTTTGAATCAGCCCAGGGTCAACACAACATGATTACCCTGCTCGCCAAGGGGCGGGACGAGAGTCTCAAGGCCAGAACGTGTGTGACGAGAAGGACAGGGTTCGCAAACTTTAAGCAACTAGAAAGCATTCTTGGATGGCGTGATGAGCTGACGGATTACTTCACTATTCGGCAAGCGGACCTATATGAAGGACCGGAGCTCCAGATACGGCTAAGGGGTTTTTCCGCCACTGACGGTGATCCCACGCAGAGACTCTTGGCAAACATCAAGGCGCAGGGTGAGCTACTTGGGGCTGTTTGCAACGTCAATCAAGGGCTCAGGACTGGTGCAGATAAGGTAACAAAAAAGCATTTCAAATCTTGCAAACTCGATGTCAAACGATATTCGAGAGGCGAGGGGATCTTTATTCTCCGCAGAGCGGAAGTGAGCCAACTTAGCCTCACGCCCTATGAGCGGAAGCGGATCTTACCGCTCTTCAAGAACTCAGATGTTCACAAGTACGTTTGCGAACCGAGCACCCCGTACAGCTTTATCGATTTATCGTGGCCAGCAGATAGAGATTTAGACTTGAGCTTAGTTCCAAATCTAATCCGCCACCTGTCAAAGTACCGCGCGATACTCGAAAATCGAAAGGAAAATGCAAACGGCCTCGACAAAGCTATTGCCAAGGGCATCTGGTGGCCGATGTCGGTAAGGAGAAGACTTGACTTCTCGCAGGAGAAGATCGTCGCGCCACAGCGGAGTCGTAGTAACGTCTTCGGATACAACGATATTCCATGGTACGCGAGTGCCGACGTTTATTTCATCACGAAAAAAGATCCAGAGTTTAATCTCAAATATGTCTTAGCCCTCTTGAATTCCAGGCTCTATTTTGTTTGGCTCTACCACAAGGGGAAGCGAAAGGGCGAGATGCTGGAGTTGTACCAGAAGCCTCTAACGGAAATCCCCATCAAGCGGATCTCTTGCGATCAGCAAAAGGTCTTCATCGAAATGATGGATCAAATCCTCGCTGCGAAGCGACGGGATTCGGAGACGGACACGACCGCACTAGAACGCCAGATTGACCACCTCGTCTACGACCTGTACTCCCTGACTCAAGAAGAAATCGCTACCGTGGAAGCGAGTGCTGGTAACCGAGCCGCACGACGTTCAAGCGCTTTGGAAGAGCCTGCGGCTGCACAATGACTCTGATTGAGTTGACGAATTCCACGAAACAACAATTGAGGAGACCTGCTGTGGCAACGCTCCTTGACGCTCCGCGCAACATGGAGACACCGGACTCCAATCCTCCCCGCTTCGGTTCTTTAAGGACCAATTCTTGTGGCCGGAAGCTTCGTCCTTTTTGTAAGCTGTGAGCCTCGCCCATCATTGTTGACTGACTGCACCACAGCGTTCACAAATGAAGGATCGGTCCCACTGCGCGTATTGTCGTGGGTAGGTAGAGTGGTTGTGCTTCCAATAGACGAGAAAAACCGCAACAAAGACGCCAGTGGAGAGCACCGCGTAGATCATCAAGGGAACCGAAGAAACAGATGAAGCATTCTTCGTAATGGTATTCACATAAAAGACTATCCAGCCGACAGAGAGAAACAGGAGGAGCGACCCGCCTAGAAACTTTCCATACGACCATTTCTTCGGAGGAGTCAGCACTTTCGAGATTTCTGTCTGCAGTCTCCCTTCCGTCGTCGCCCTGCCCACAACCAAATCCGGCCCATCACTCCCGACCACGACGCCGCGTACTCGCGTGCGCGTGCTCACGTGCTGGAGTCCCTCTCGGTAAGCCAGAGTTACTTTCTTGAGGTCATCGCTATTGCAATTCGGGCACTGTAGGTCCATCGGGACACCCCTTCCTGCCCCGTACGGGTGTATGCCTTTTCTGATTGCTTCACGGTGAAAGCGGTTGCCCGCACTCGTATCCAATCCTCTGACGCCGCGTGTCGAAGGCACAAAACTCCGGTCAGTGATTGTGTTCCACATTAGGCTTTGCCTCCTTCCCGACGTGCAACGTGCCGGGACATTTTCTGGGCCATGAAGAGAAGTAGCCGCCTATCACTTTCATCCATCCTGCCGAGCTGCTGACGAAACTTCATCAGGTAACGGCCATCCTTGCCGGAATTACCCCAGGCAAGGTCGGCAGCAGTCCGTGGATTGGAAGAATTCGGGAGCGGAGGCGGCTTCTCGCCGTCATAGAACAGTTGGTAGAGAGGAACTTCGAGTGCGCGAGCCATCTTTTCCAGGGTCTCGATGGCTGGAACGGTATGCCCGTTCTCAACGCGAGAAATGTAGCATCGCAGCAACCCTGTACGCTTTTCGATGTCCCCTTGGGAAAGCTTTTTCTCTTCGCGTACGGCACGTAGGCGGTCGCCAATTATCATATTGAACTCCGTGCTGTGTTCAATTATACAACGAGCGCTCGTTGTTTATCAATGAGCTTTTTACCGAGGTTTCTTGGACTTGGGAGGCCGACCGCCTTTGTACTTCTTGCGCTTGGCTTGTAACTGCCTGAAGTATTCAGGGCCGCGCTTGGCGATCTGCTTCCCACCCTTCCGTCCAAGCTTGACGGCGGCGGGATCTTTTGTTTTTGCCACAATTCAGAAGAGCTACATTCAACTCCCGGACGACATTATGCATGACCGACCTGCCTGCGTCATAGCGCGGTGGTATCGGGTCGCGCCTCTTCCACAGTCCAACTGTACAAGAACCGTATCGTGGTTTTTGCGACAGCCAGGATTTGGAGTTGGTCTTTCTGGATCTTCAGCTAGGGCCGTCACCCCATTCCAGGAGGTCATTTTGCCGATCAATGATAATCTTGCCCGGACGTCGAGCTTTGGGAATATCTTGATCCGTGATAAGTAGTTTGAGGACTTCTGTTTCGGCATGCGCCTGACTGCTTCCAACTTCGTTTCGTATCAGCGCCCAACACCTTGCGATTTGCGCGTCTTCTTGAGACACCGAAATGAAGAGGAGATGGCTCCCGGTCCGTACGATGAAGTACTGCGTCGCCTCGGGCTGAGGCACGAGAAGGAACATTTGGCAACACTCGGAATATTTGGCGACATGAGCGACACTTCCTTGCAGGAGCAGGTGAGGAAAACGTCGGACGCCATCGCAAAGAAACTTCCGATCTTGTATCAAGCGGCTTTTCTTATAACGGAAAGATTTGGCGAAACTGAGGTCGAGATTGTCGGAGTGCCTGATTTTCTGATTCTTGACGGGAACAAATATCTGATCCGCGACTCCAAGATGGCGCGGCGTATCGACGACGAACACCACCCGGAAATTGTATTGCAACTTCGACTTTATGGATGGCTCTTCGAGAAGAGTTGTGGTGTCGCTCCCGAAGCATTGCAGGTTTACAGCGGCAGGGGCGAACTCGTGACCATCCCTTACGACGGCGGCAAATCGGCGCTTCAGGAGTTGGAGCGGCTTTTGGCCATCGAGCAATTGACTACCCAACCCTATGAGCCGGTTGGGTGGTCTAAATGCCTAGGGTGTGGGTTCACTGACCGTTGTTGGGCGACCGCCGAGAGAAATTCCGATGTCGCACTCGTTTATGGTGTGGACCAAAATCTCGCTCGCGCACTGAATACTCAGGGGATTCGATCTCGAAAGGATTTGTTGGGTAAGTTCGATGTTGCGAGTCTGAGTGACTTCAGGCGTCCATATGGGAGGCGGGAGCAACGCGTTGGAAAGATCGCCGAAAGCATCTTGCAATTCGCCGAGTCCATGGAGCGACACCAAGAAATCGTCATTAGTGTTCCGGTCATCCCGCAGCACAACAACTACGTGATGTTTGACTTGGAAGGAATGCCTCCGCACTTGGACGAACTCGATAAGATTTATCTTTGGGGAACACAAGTGTACGGCGAACAACCCAGCGATTTCAGAGTTGCTCTATCGGGCTTCGGGCCGGACGGGGACAAAGAAGGTTGGCTGGGATTTCTAGCAAATGCAGAGCAGATTTTCGAAACGTACGGTGACATCCCATTCGTTCACTGGGCACCCTACGAGCAAACCTATCTAGCCCGGTACATCGACCGTTATGGCGATCCCGCAGGCGCCGCTGCCCGAGTAAGAGCAAACCTGCTGGACCTTCTTACCGTAGCAAAAGATTCTATCGTCCTGCCGTTACCAAGTTTCAGTCTTAAGGTCGTTGAGGATTATGTTGGGTTCGAACGCAAGGAAGCCGAATACGGCGGTCAATGGGCGATGGCAACCTTCATTGAGGCAACTGAAACCGGCGATGAAGTACAGCGGAAGCAGCTGATGGACAAAATCATTGCCTACAACAGGGAAGATCTTGAAGCGACTTGGGCTGTGTTCGAATGGCTGCGGTCCAAGAAGATCGGCTAAGGGGCGTGTCTATGCGCTCAGGGAAGGATGGCGAGCCTACGACCGACAGAAATATGCCGCACTGCTCCGCCAGGCCTTTGAACCGTTCGGGCAATTCACGGCTACCCCCACGTTCACTTCCTGATTCCTCGATTTAGAGCCTCGCAGACGATTTGTCTCGCTCTCCTCTTTTCGCCACTACGAGATTGCTACGTCCCGGCGCGTAAACCCACACGCCGCCGGTCTCCACTAGCACGTTTCGCGCCACCGAAAGGCTGTGTCACTCAATCGTGCGACCCGTTCCGGCCTGGACGTATCAATCTCTTCGCTGCCTTTCTCTGTTTCGGGACCTTGCCCCCTCGCTGTTTGGTGAAGGGGGCAAAAAGCTCCCAAAACAGGAGAACAATCATGAAAGTCGAGCAAGCCAAACAGATCGTCAGCAAGGCAATCGAAGAACTTAGTCAATCTCTCGAAAGGGGCCACAGTGAAACGCTGAGAAACTACCTCGCGGCGATTGGGCGATTCCATCGGTACAGTCTGCGGAACGTGATGCTCATCGCATCGCAGAACCCAACGGCTACGCACGTCGCTGGTTTTCACACGTGGCACAAACTTGGACGCTTCGTGAAGAAAGGTGAGAAAGGCATTTTGATTCTCGCTCCAATTGTTCGACCGAAGAGCCAAAGCGTGGAACAAAATGAAACTGATGAATCATCAAGCCCGGTCGGGTTTCGCGCCGCGCATGTGTTCGACATTAGCCAGACGGACGGTCAAGAACTTCCTGACATCGGCAACGTAAATGGTGATCCCCGCGAATATCGCGAGCGGCTTGGTAAATTCGTTACTGACCAAGGCATTCTTCTCGAATACTCGCGGGATATCGCCCCTGCTCGCGGCACTTCCGCAGGCGGCAAAATCACGTTGTTCCCGGAACAGGTGCCTGCTGAGGAATTCGCCACACTAGCTCATGAAGTCGCGCACGAATTGATGCACCGTGACGAACGCCGCGCCACCACTTCGAAGCGCATCCGGGAAACCGAAGCCGAGGCGGTCGCGTTTGTCGTTTGCAGCGCAATTGGCCTAGATGCGGGATCAGCCGCCCAAGACTACATCGGCTTGTATGGCGGGGACGCCAAACTCCTCGGCGAGAGCCTCGAATACGTCCAACGCGCAGCAACTCAAATTCTCAATGCAATCGGCGCGGATGATTCATCCGTGCCACCCGCTTAAGAGCGGGATATCAGTGAGCGCGGGTTGTTAGCTTTGACGAGCGCGAGAGCAATGACCGCTATCACGCAACTCGCGTTAGTTCTGCTCCGTCCCGGTCGCCTTACGTGACATGATCACGCATCCGGGTTCGATACGCCGCGCCTCGGTCCAGAGTTCTTCGAGGATATCGAAGCACTTCCCATTGGGCATAATGACCCTGACGAAGCCGTCCGGTATCTCTGTATCTGCGACAACAGGTGTCATTTGGTCGAAATCGAGCTGATCCTTGCGAACGGCCTTTGATGGGGCAGCGGCATTCTCTCTTTGTTGCGGTACGCGACAATGAACTGTCAAATGGCTGAAGATCTCTATAAAGTCATCAAATCCCAAAGTTGCGAGGCCGCGAGCAAAGTGTTCGATGGACCCTTTCCAGGCAAACGTCAACGCTTGAATCTCCGGGACCAGGTGCCGTTCCGATAGCAGAAGAGCAGACAACTCCGTCGCCTCAGATTCGTTCAGCGGTTCCTTTCCGACCCTCGGTTTATTTAGGTTGGCATACCCACGATCCATCTCCATTGAAACTCGATCCCACGGGTTTCCGTAATAGGCTCTTACGTCCTCCAAAACGCGCCGAGCGTCAGCAAATCCTTTGAGGAATCCTGCATGAAGTATTACCGCCCCGTCGTGCTCAAGAAAAATGCTCGGCAGTAAAAGCGAAGGACAGCTACCAAAGGGCAGCCGGAACAGTTTTGCAATTATGCTTGAGGGAAGCCATGTTTCCGTTACAAAAATCTCCCCGACGGTCTGAACTTCTTGTGAGACGGGGTTGAGCATGAGTTGGATAACTGGCAGGGTTGCTCCGGGTTCCCACAACCCGTGCGCCATTACCACATTGAGCGTCGGACCCGCAGGGTTAACGATCCCTCCGACTAATAGAGCTGTGGCCGCTTTCGAGGTTATCGTTCTCAAGGCAATGGGTGACGGTTCATCGAATAGCCGCAGATGAGTACGGTCCTGCAGAGGCGCTTCTTGGCTGGCTGCTACTCCTTCGGCTGTCGCCACGGCTCGCCGATCAGGCGCGCGTCGCTGGTGGATTCTATGCGCGAGCCGGTACGCTTCGCCTTCGCATTTGCTGCAGAGTTCTCCCTCTGGAACGTCTAGCACAGTGCCGCACTCGCATCGCGGCGGGTCGTTCGTGTCTTTTAATCGTTGCTCTAAGGGATAGGTTTCGAGCTTGTCTACGGCATGAAGCCGGTCCATCTTCCTTGAGACGAAGACCGCTCCAGGGCAAGCCTCGGGGTTCGGGATGCAATGGTAGCAGTACTGGTTCCTATTCCCATGATCTGTAATCAGGGTTAGCACTTTTTGGCCGCAGTTGGGGCAAGTTTTCAGTTCCATTACGGATACCATTCCGAAACCATCGACAGGGTTTATCCGCTCGCCGACTGACAAGCGTCCTAGCGTTGATTGATGACCGAATCCTCCGATGGGAATCCAGGAATCAACTCGCCCATTGCGCGGGAGAACCCGCAGCATCGTTCACCAAACGGTTTGTTATCAGATTCACCTTTCAAACCAAGAGCTTTGCGCCAGGCCAGATAAAAGCCCCGCTTGACCGCCTCGGCCTTTTCAGTCACATCCATGCTGCCCCAGCCACTCATTGCTATCGCCTCTCTCAAGATTTGATCTGCCAAGGCAACGCCATCACTTGCTACCAGGCCGTTGATTGCGCCCATTCCCATATGTCCAGATTCGTGGACGTATTGGCGCTTGACCTCTTGTTCCAGGCTAGCGCCAGTCGTTTCTGCCGATTCTCGAATCCGATCCAGAAGGTTCTGCGGGGCCAAGACCGCCTCCACTCACATCGAGATTAGGCCGACGAAGGTAGGCACGAACGTAGTAGTCGCGGTGGCCATACCGTATCGGTTAACAGATGCTGTTCTGACCCATCCGGTTCTCGAATTCTTGGTATGTCAGTTCCAGAGACTCGTTCGTGTCAACGTTGTTAAATCTCAGCACGCTGTAGGGCCCACAAACTTGCCCCAGAAAGTCTCGGCAGGCGCGCGAGGCATCTTCGGTAAGAGCAGTGAACTCGATGGCGATCCACGATCCATGTCCCCGCACGCGAATGAAGCCAGCGCTCATTACCGTGCGAAGGATTCTCTCGCGCTTCGGACCAGAGTGGTCATTTGGCATGTCTTTGATTCGCTCGAAGATTTCCTCCGGCAAGCCGATTTTTTGGGCGTTGCCATGGACCTTAATCCAATCGCAGTGCTCGGTTATCCACTCGAATTTGCCCGTCTTGATGTTGATCCAAGCGCCTTCCCTCATAAGCCCCTTTCTTTGAATGTGGCCTGAGGTCTCACATTCGACCACGCAGGGCCGCTGAATGGAAGGTCCTCCATTTCGATAGTTCTCGTTTGGCCACGGATGAATTTGTACAGCTGCCAGATTCGCCGACCGCAAGTTTTTTCCGGGACAGGCTTGCACGAGGACTAGCTAAATAGTCGGGATGCCATACGTCGCCGATATCAGCATCCTTGGCGATGCTATCATTGCGAGCATCTAGCATCTTGGCGGTTGTGGGCCTCAACAAATCCGGGTCCGATTCGAGGACACGCAGTACGAGGCAAACATGAACGAAGATTCAGCTACTGAGCACATTGCCGAGAAAAACGAAGATACGGTAATTCAGCTTTATTGGGCAATTTTGGAGACATGGAGTGCCCAGGTAGATTCATACTGGACGCGCACCAATTATTTCGCGGCCTTCGAAATCGCTGCAGCTGCAGGAACATGGGTGGTTTTAAACGCCAACGATCTCACAGCAGGACATTGGTCACTCTTGCTCGCTTTTCTCCTAACGGCGAGTTGGATTTTCAGCAATGTTAAATCGCATGATTACGTCTCGTATTGGTGGAAGGCTCTTGAAGAAATCGAGGGGCGCGAGGACTGGAAGAAACAACCTGAATACGTTTCGAAGTACGGGACACGTAGAATCAAGCGTCGGGTATTAGGCAGACTCCAGTACAGCTTCTTCACCAATTGGCTTGTCCCGATCTTTTTCTTAATCGTATGGGTCGGTCTCGTGTGGATCGACTGGAACGGTACAACCCATAAGTAGACTGCTCTTCTTGCGGGATCGTGTAAAGTTCGGCCCATCGGAGATTTAGCGTGAACCCTACAAATGACGCGAGCGCTGCAAAGACTACTCAGGGTCCGTTGCCACTCGACACCTACGCCATTCTACACATTCGGCCTGGACCTCCGTGGCCGGAGCCGGGCAAGACGCCTCACATTGCCGCTGATGCCGCATTTGAATTGTCGAGTGACATATGGATCGAAAGACTGGACAAAGAACTTGCGATCAATGTCCAACGAGCGTGTGAGCCTGCAAATCATGGTCAGTACAACGATGTATGGGATAGGCATCTATACGCATTCGTTCGGCGCGAGCCTGAAGCCGAGCGACAACAGCGCCGACTGCCCGGAACAGTCGTAAGAGATGAAGGAATCATCCCCCTCTTTACCGTCATCGCGCTATCGCGCTTGGTTCGGCCTACGACAGTGGGAAATCGATACTGCGCCAAGATCTATCCGACGCCCGCAACAGATCCAATGATTCAAGCCCTAACGATAAGCGGTGCGAATCCCGATGTAACCATCGCGGACGTTTCGCGAGATTGGCTGACACCGGACGACGGTCCCGAACTCCGTCAGTTGATGCCCTGGGTTTCCGCCAGTAAGCGAATGCACCCGCGCGTACATCGAGCATTCTGGAATCACGAAGACGCAATGCGAACGTACTTCCTGGACTTTCGACTCCCTGTCGTTGTCGCGGGATTAGAGTCGCTAACCACGGTAGAAAAGGGTCGTGGCCTCACAGACCGATTTGTACGCCGTGTCGGGAAACTGGCTTCAGACTTCGGAATACAGCTATCTGAAAAAGAAATACGACAGGGATATCAACTGCGATCCGAAGTCACTCACGGTCGAAGTTTCCTCTACGATCTGAGCGGGGTATTGCCGCAAAGCGAACACCGACCGCTTTACGATAAGCTGGAATCGCTGCTCAGAGTCACAGTGAAAACGTGCTTGGTAGATGAAAACTTCGGACTCCGCTTTGCGGACGATCAATCTGTCCTGAAGAACTATCCTTAACCTGATTGTCCCGGAATAGAATGAATCCGACGCGGTAATACCTCTCTCTGTACGACCTTGGGCGACCGAAGGAGGAACGAGCCTGACTCACCACGACGTAATTTGCTTCTCTGGATAGTTGTACAAATTGCGCAGACGTACGGCGTTTATCCGGGCGGCGGCGATGCTCGTTCGGATGGGCTTCTGCTCACTCGAATAGCAGCACGTCTTTTTCAGTTCCGCCGGGACACCCTTTCCCACATATCCGAAGAATGTGATTCCCGGCAGGTAATACGAATACAGATGGAACTGCGGTTCGATGTTCCGGCGCGGCAGATGAGTGCAATAAAAAACCGATTCCTTGTCAGGCCACACCACGACCCTTGTAAAGCAGTGTTTGGGAAACTGGCCGCCGAGAAGAAATTGCCGGACCGGCTCAGCGTAGGAGCCGAGCGACAGACGCCGCGTAAATCCGTCTATCCCTTTCCATTCGTGAATGGTCGTCCGCCAGAACATGCTCAACGCAAAGTAGGCGAGCTTTGCCGTGTCTATCTGCGGTAGCTTTGTAGACGCATAGACCCGGCCGTCGTCGTCCTCTTCACACAACGCCGATTCGTTCAGCAGATCGAAAAGAAGAAATTGCGGTTGGGGAATCTGCCGGGCCATATGCTTCAGTACCCAGGTCTCGCCCCCTTTGTTCAGTCGGTCTTCGCACGAGCGGCAGAGAAGGTGGGCGTGGAATTGCCGCGAAATTTGCAGGATTTTCGTGGCGGTAACCGAAGTAGCGTCCTCGCCCTCGGAACGCAAGCTCTTGTACACGCCTTTGGGGATCAGATGGCTGTCGTGCAGCTCTTTTTCTTCCAGGCACAGCTTGCAGATTCCGACAGACATAATTCCCCTAGGATCACACGATTCTAGCACTACGATTGCACTGAGATTCTCGTGAGAATTTCGGTAGTCCGATTGCGCCACGACGGGAACACTACCACTGAGTTTGCCGTTTCCGACGCGATACATCTCTAGTTTTGGGCTCCTCGGTTTGTCCATGTTTTTTGTTTGGAAAATCGGCTCCCGGTTGGAGTATCTTGAACTTCAATTTGGGGGGATAGATCGAACGCGAAAGCCGGGCAGGTTCTCGGGAGGAAACCATGAAAAACAATATGCCGTGCATCATGGTCCTAGGAACTCTCCTTCTGGCCGGTTGTGGAAGCAAGAGCGACGCAAACGTCAAGGATTTGTCCGACGCGACGAATGCTTATCTTGCGAAGAAAGGCCAGCTATGCCTTGGCATCTCCACGAAGTGGCCGGTAGACCTCCAAGATAGCGATCAACGTCCGGGTAACGTAAAAGCATCTGAAATGGCGGCCCTGGAGAAGGTTGGTTTAGTGCATTCCCAGAACGCCGAAGCCGATTACACGACGTTGAGCGGTCGCACTGCGAAGGCCAAGGTGCTTCGTTACGAATTAACTGATGAGGGGAAGAAATTCTACCGTGAGAAAGATGTTGTCGGGTTAGGTCCCAACAAGGAAGCGCTCGGCGACATTTGCTTTGGACAACAGACCCTGGATAAAGTCAGCAAAACAGAAGGGCCGAACAAGATTGGCGACACGACAGGGGCGACGATCTACTACACATACAGAATCGACAATCTTGCAGATTGGGCAAACAACCCGGATATTCAGAAGGTCTTCCCCGGAATCATAGGGACGCTCAATGGAGCGGGAAAAACAACCATCAATCAAGCCCTAGTGCTGACGGCCCAAGGATGGGTAGCGAAGTGACTCGATACCTCGCCCCGCGCAACGCTGGCCGCTAGAGTGCCTCAGTAGTACTAAAGTACTATCAAATCAATAACTTGCATGAAACTCCATACCCTCCAGGTGCATCTATACACTAATAAGGGTTCTCGGCGGCACAAGGGGTACGTCCATTGGACCCCAGGCGAGAAGCGACTACCAGTCCCCGATTCTTGCTTAACTCGGTTGACCTCTCGGGCCGAGAAATCGATCCCACCGTTTTGTCTGTTGCCAACAGAATTGCGCCGAAGGCTATCCCTTACGCCGAAAGACTTCTCGGAGACCCAGCCGTTGCTGTGAATCTCTTCGAGCAAGCAGCAGCCTCCGTTTCAGAAGCGATCAAGACCAAACAGGCTAACGGCTCTGCTGTGCGGGATCTCGCCGCTTATCTATTCCGCGCTTACATCCGGCTCGTCAGCGAGTCGAGGCGCAAAGATGCCACTTTGCAAGAATCTCTCGACGCGCAGGCCGAAAGCCAGGTTTCGCATAGCGATCTTGTGCGGGCCGAAGCCGCTCTGCTGCTCGACGAAATAATGCGCACTTGCGACCGGCTAACTCGCGAAGTGGCTTTTCGTCGGCTTGAGGGCCTCTCCTGGAAAGAGATCGGTGAGCGGTATGGACTCTCCGGTCACGCGGCTGAGGCGCGATTTAGCAAAGCTCTTGACCGCGCGCGAAAAAGGCTGAAAATACAAAACCGGGAGGGATGAGTAGGAATTCACCCCTGCCAGGTGTCAGGATCAAACCGAAAAAAGCCAAATCGAGTCCTCCCGCCGATAAGGAGTTCCTGCGTCTTGGCAAAGACCATTTCGCAGAGGACTTCCCGAATCCGACGCGCAAAGGATGTCCTCCCGACTCGACCCTAGAACTGCTTGCCAATGAGCCGACCGAGGTCGAGGAATCGGTTCTCACTCACATTAGTTCGTGTTCACCTTGCTACAGGACCTACAGCCACTTCCTTCAGGAACAGAAACGGAAGGCCCAGCCTTAGATGCCCCATTCCCGCAATTGATCCCTCCATACCGTACAAAAAAAATCTTTCATTTACTTGGTGAGGTTTTGGCTTTTTTCCCCCTCTATATAATTGAGGGGAGTTCTCGCAGGATTCTCCCCGCGAGCTTGGCGAACCCCACCCGCCCGTAGTGCGCCAGGTCTCGTGGACGGCCACCCGACGACTGGCTAGACGCGAAAGTAACAACCACCTGGACGTAGCTTGTGTTCTACGTGTGCCTTGACCACGAACAGGTCGCGTAGCCACTAGGCCAGTTCTTACTTTGTTGCGTCAGTTTCTGGAGCCACGGGTTACGCGAGAAATCTACTGACAGGCGGTATACAAGCGCATGAACAAAGGAGACTCGCAGACATGAGCACACTTTGGCGAAAAGCGGTTCGGTTCAAGATCATTTCCAGACAGATTGCGGCAGTCACAGTGGGCTTACTCCTCGCCGCGCCTGCCTATGCGCAGGGAAACTCCCCATGGGAGAACGCCGTAAACGTACTGCAAACGGCATTCACCAGCACCATCGCACGCGGGCTCTCCCTCGTCGCGATTGTTGTCTCCGGCCTGACATTCGCTTTTGGGGAAGGCGGCTCGAAGAGAGTGCTTGCGGGTGTGCTTTTCGGCGTAGGCATGGCAATCGCAGCGGTGAACTTCCTCGCCTGGCTCTTCCCCGGATAGGAGTCCTCGACTGAGGGAACGCCATGCCTGAAACCAGACGAATCAACATGGTTCATCGGTCGCTGTCCCGACCTCTCACGATCTTGGGAGCCGAGAGGAAGCTTTTCTTCTTCGCGATGTGTATCGGTGCGGGAACGTTCAATCTGCTTGGCAGCCTTCTTGGCGGGCTATTGATGTTCTTGCTTCTCTATTTCGTGGCCCGATGGGCCACGCAAACCGATCCGCAGATTCTCCGATTTTTGCTCACATCACCAAAACTTCGCAACCAATACGATCCGTCAAAACTCAGCCCGGTCTCGATTCGTAGGCTCACCGATGCTTAGGCTCAAGCGCATATTCAAGAATTACGGCGAAACAGGCTCATTCAATGAGCAAGTGAACCTCTACGGGTTTATCGACTCGCATGTTTTCCTGACCAAGACGGGAGATTTGGGGGTAATCCTCGAAGTTCGTGGAGTGGATTACGAATGCCTGGATAGCAATGCGCGCGATGGCTTCACTAAGCGCCTGGAATCGGCACTGAAAGTGTTCGACGACAAATACCGGATTTATCAGTATCTCTTCAAACGGAACAACGAAACGATTCCCTATAAACTCTACGGCAAGCCAATCGTAGATACGGCCATCAAAAACCGCGTCGCGTATTTTGCCGGAAAGTCAGAAACACTCTTCTCGCTCTCGATTTACTACGTGATTCTGTTCGAGGGTTTTCGGTACACACGAACGCTTCGCAGCACGCTTTGGGAGTTTCCGAAACACCCATCTAAAGCACTCGCTGAACTGCGAGCGCACTTCTCAGGGCGACAGCAGGTGGTATTGCTCGACCGGGAAATCAGCAAGGGTCAAGCCGGTCTACGACAAAAAGTCGATAGCTTCATTTTGCAGGTAAACGATTTTCTGCCCATGCGGTTGCTCGACAAACAGGAAGCATTTCGCGTCCTCAAACAAACTCTGAATTTTGACCCGCAGAAAATTGCGCTCGCCCGCCTGAAATACGACACTTTTCTGGACTACTACCTCTGCGAATCCCATCTTGAGTGCCATCGCGGATTCCTTCGACTCGACGACTTTTACGTGAAGGTCCTGACCCTTAAGGAACCCTCCGCACAAAGCTTCCCATTGATCTTTGAACGGCTCCTTGAAGTCCAGGCGAACTACCACGTCGTAACCGAGTGGAAAAAGGAAGACTCGGGAACGATGCGGAGAACCATTCAGGCAAAGCGCCGCCATTTCCACAACACCAAGCACTCATTCTTTAGCCAGGTGAATCTGAACGACGCTCCTGCACAAGATGTTCTGGCGGACGACTCGAAAGAATCCCAAGTGCGAGAACTTGGAGAGAGCATCAAGGAGATCGAACTCAAGGGAAATTACTTCGGCAACTTTTCACTCACCGTCGTTATCTATGACCGCGATTTGGCAAAGCTGGAACGGGCATGCGCAGAGTTCTACAAGGTATTCAGCGTTCATGACGCGCAACTCTACGAAGAGAAATACAACCTTCTCAACTCGTTCCTCGCAACAGTTCCCGGCAATTACGTCTTCAATCTCCGTTCTGTGTACCTTCTGAACTCGAATTATGCGGATTATTCGTTTCTGTTCACCCTGCATTGTGGAGAGCAGCAGAATCGCCATCTCCACCAGGAATACCTTGCGGTCCTTGAAACGAACCATCACACGCCCTACTTCCTCAACCTGCACCACCGGGACGTGGCCCATACGATGATTCTCGGGCGAACTGGTGCCGGGAAATCGTTCCTTTTGAATTTCCTCATCACCAATCTTCAGAAATACGACCCCTGGACATTCGTTTTTGACCTTGGCGGCAGTTTTGAAAGCCTCACCCAGCTCTTCGGCGGTTCTTACGTGAAGATAGGAATCAATTCCCCTGACTTTAGGATCAATCCGTTCTCACTACCGCCGACAAAAGAGAATCTCGACTTCCTCACCCTGTTTGTAAAGGTTTTGCTCCAAGGCTCCTCAGCAGTCGAGTTAGACCCCGCCGAAGAACGGGATCTTTACCAACAGATCGAGAATCTGTATTCGGTTGACCCACCGCTCCGAACGCTTGGAGTTTTGTCAAACACTCTGGGCCATCGTATTGCGGACAGGCTTGCGAAATGGACACGCGGCGGCCAGTTCGGATTCCTCTTCGATAATTCGGAAGACACGATTTCCTTTTCCCGTTTCCAGTGTTTTGACTTTCAGAAAATGAGCCAATACCCGGAACTTCTCGAACCTCTTCTGTTTTACATCCTGCATCGCGCGAACTCGGTCATTAGTGACCGGGAAATCAGTACCGTATTCAAAGCGTTTTTTATAGACGAGGCATGGGTATTTTTGAAGAATCCGAGCATTCAGAGGTACATCGTCGAGGCGCTCAAGACGTGGAGGAAGGCCAACGCCGCGATGATACTTTCTACCCAATCCCTCGACGAGCTACGCCGGTCGGAGGTGTTGGACGTAATTATTGAAAGCTGCCCGACGAAAATCTTCCTGGCTAATCCCGACATGGATCGGGACCTTTACCGCCGACAGTTCCATTTGAACGAGAACGAAGTCGATCTCATTTCGACCCTTATTCCCAAACAGCAGTTCCTCATTAAGACACCAGAACTCGCGAAGGTTGCGAACCTGACGGTTGACCGGACGAGCTACTGGCTCTATACAAACGACCCTTTTGACAACCGCAAACGAAAAGAAGCGTTTGAGACCCATGGATTCGAAAAGGGCCTCGAAGTTTTAGCGGGACTAGCGCAATGAAACCACCCACCTCAAAGAAGGCTTTCCAAAGGAGAACACGCATGAAAACCCCTGTGATGTTTCGTAAAGGAAGTCTCTCGCTCGCAATTCTCTCGTTTGCTGTCGCTTGGGCATTGCCCGTATTTGCGCAAACTGGCGTTGCTCGCACGGTGAAGTACTCGCAGCAGGACGTTATTTCAGTCCGCGCAAAGCTCCGGTACTCAACCCTCATTGTTTTGCCGCAGAACGAAGAGATTCTGGATTTTGCGACCGGCGATAAAGACTTCTGGATCATCAACGGGGCGCACAACCTCTGCTACGTCCATCCCGCGCAAGCGGGAATACGGAGCGATCTCCACCTAATTACTGCATCTGGGCACGTCTATTCATTCCTGCTGACCGAAATCAGCAGTGAGCCGACTGTCGAGCCGGACCTCAAACTCTTCGTCGAGCCTAAAGAGGAATCGAGCGTTGGGAGCAACAGTCCTCTGCAAGGTTACGTTCGCGCTGGAGAGGCCGAAGCATACAAGAAGGAGTTAGACGCGCTTCACGCACAGACTGACGAACAGATTCAGGCAGCCCAAGCGCAGGTAACCGAGCAGGTCAATAAATTCAAAACAGACTACTCGACGAAGCTCCAGTTCGACTATTCATTGGACAAGAAGGGTTCTGACGAACCCTTTCTTGTGTCCGCGATCTACCACGACGACTCCTTCACATATATCAAGTGTGCCGCGCGCGAAAAACCTGCTCTTTACGAAATCAAAGACGGCAAGCCGAACCTCATCAACTTTCAGCTTGAGAACGGTGTCTACATCATCCCCAAGGTGATCGACAACGGCTACCTCGCCATCGGCAAAAGAAAAATCACGTTCACACGACGAGGCTAACGTTAACCAACGAAGCGCGGAGAGAACCATGAACGAACCAATTCAAGAAAAGACAGCAAACCCACCCGGTCTTCTACCGAAGCACGTTCAATCGTGGCTGATCCTGGGCCTCGCAGTTCTCATGGTTGTCATCATGTGGCTCACTGGCGGGAAAAAGCAGCCGACAGTTCCAAAAACAAATGCAGCGACGGTCCAAACGCCGCTTCCTCTTGAAGTGAACGAAACGAAGATTGCCGAACTACAGAACCGAATTCAGGAACTCCAGAGGGAGCAACTGGCCGCGCAGAGCGCCCTTGTACAACAAAATCGTCTGCTTGGTGCCTCGCCCGACCCTCAGCAGTCGCAATCGAGCAACGTATCCGGCAATTCGACGCCTGGCAGTACAGAAGACCCAATTCAGACGGAACGCAAAAGACGGCAATACGTTTCCCTTTTCTCCTCCAATATCGCGCTGAGCTATCGGAAGGGCCTGCCGAGCTCAAATTCCGTTCCCTCCGACCCACCGCCGCAAAACCAGGACCCACCCCCTTCAACGCCTCCTACCGCTGGGCCTGATCTGGCTCAATTGGCCCAGGTGGCTCAAATCCTAAAGGACGCTCAACCCAACGCCGCAGTGCAAGGCCCGGTGACCGCGCAGCCGAGTTCTACCCCTTCTGCGCAGTCAGGAATCTCTTCCATTCCAACAGGTCCAGCCGGAGTCAAAAACGAAAGTAAGGAGGCGACAGGCCCCGCCGCCAACGTCCCAAAGTCGTCGAACGTGGCGGCGGGGAAAACTTACATTCTATTTGAAGGAACGATTCTCGAATCCGTTCTCATCAACCGTCTCGACGGGCAGTTCGTCGGACCAGTCGAATGCCTGCTGACAAACGATGTGTACTCCCACGACCGCCAACATCTCCTGATTCCAGCAGGAACCAAGATTCTTGGTGAGACAAGACGGGTTGAGGCGTTCGGTCAGACCCGACTTGCCGTCGCCTTCCACCGTCTCATCATGCCGGACGGATATTCGATCAATCTTGACCAGTTCAAGGGTCTGAATCAGATCGGCGACGCCGGTCTACGAGATCAGGTAAACAACCACTACCTACGTATCTTCGGCGCGTCACTCGCCATTGGTGCGCTCGGGGCCGTAGCGGTAGCCGGAACCGGAGGCCCTCTTACTGCTTCCGGTGGGCGACCTCATGCGTCAGAGCTTTGCTCAGAGTATGGCGCAATCTTCTGAGCAGATTCTCGACAAATTTCTCAACATTCTACCAACCGTAACCATCAGGGAAGGGCACCGCGTAAAGGTCTACCTCTCGGGTGATCTCGCGATGCCCGACTACAACAATCACAAAATGCCGCCCGACCTGTGAAGGTCGGGAGAACATTTTTCAAAACTCAGAAAGGAGAATTCGAAATGAAAAGAAGGGCTCTAACACTCTTGCTCATTATGGGATTGTGCGTTGGAACTGCCTCGGCGCAATTCGGATTCGGGATCGTTTACGACCCCACGAATTATGCGAACGCTCTATTGCGCTACGCCGAGCTTCAGCAACAACTCGTTCAATTGAAGAACAGCTACACCCAGCTTATTACTCAATACAACCTTGCACTGCAAATGTCCCGCAATTTGCAGAACATGCCTGCGCGTTATCAGGCGCAGTTTTCACAATGGAGAAACACTCTCGCCGGGAACACCTATCAAAACACCGGAACATGGGTGACCGGCATCAATTCCGGGCAGTTTCCCACCGTAACCACTGGCTACCAGCAAGCCACAACTCAACTGCTGCAATACAACCCCGACTACATCTCCGGCATGACAGACGACGAACAGGCACGAGTGAAATCCCAATATGCGTCCGTAGAACTCGCGGATGGCGCAAACACCACGGCGATGGCAACTATCGGATCAATTCGTGGAAATGCTCAGAATATTCAAAGCCAGATTTCAAACCTCGAACAGGATTCGTTGTCCGCAGACGCGAATCTGAACACTGAAGTCTCCGTCCTGAACAAGATCAATGCGGCTGGAGTGTTGACCCTCCGAACGCTTCAGGATTCCAACAAGCTCCTCGCGTCGCTTCTTGAACAGCAAACAATAATCGCGAAGCAGCAACGCGAGGCCACAACTAATGCCATCAATGCCGACATCTCGCGACGTGCCAACCTGGCCGGAAATATGGCTCAGGTCAACGGCACATTGACGAGTTCTCTGCAGAACTTTCGGATGCCTTAGAAGGATTCGCTTATACCCGGCGCGTCGAAGGAGCCACTAAGATGGACTACCTCCAATTCATCTTTCAGGCCATCAACAACCTGCTCACGCAGAATCTTGGCTTCTTCGACGCTATGGGCCAGAACCTGTTCCGGTCCTTTGCAACGATCCTGGTGGTTTGGTACGGGGTGAAATCGGCCCTCTCCGCCGCTGGTGGTAAGCACATGCTTAATTTCGACAATTTTGCAAGCCTGCTTCTGACCATCAGCTTCGGTTTTGCAATGGTGAATTACTACAGCACCCCGATTCCGGGCATGGGCGCTAGTTTCCATAACCTCATCACCGACGAGTCACAGTTTCTCGCAAATAAAATCAACCAGACCGAACTGCAAACTGTCGAAGAGCGAATCGCCGATTACGAGACCCGTATGGACTCTCCAGGGATCACGGACATCCTTGGAACAATAATTTATGTGGTCATCATTATTTTGCTCGCGGCAGCCCAGGCCATCGCGATTGTCGTGATCGCTTTCGGATTCATCGCTACTGCGGTGTGTGTGCTCGTCGGGCCTATATTCATACCGTTCTTCATCGTCCCGAAGTTGGAATGGCTCTTTTGGGGCTGGTTCAAATGCTTTATCCAGTATGCTTTCTACCAGGTTATTGCGGCAGCGGTTGTCTACGTCATCGCCAACCTCATCCTCGGCATCTTTGATCTTCAGCCCAAAGGCACTATCTCGACCGTCCAGCTCATTGAGGCATTCCCGGTCCTTTTCATCACTTTTCTAGCGTCAATCTATGCGCTTTTGAAAATCCCGGCGCTTACCAACCACATCTTTAGCGGAACGGCAGGAGGATCTTCTGTCGGAATTCTGGAGAGGGTTTTCGGATGAGCAACGATGCGACTTTCCAAAATGCCAAGCGGCTCTATCTCGAACAGTATGGCGATCCCATGGTGACCAATACGTATCTTAAAATCGCGCTAGTCCTCGTCTCTTTTGTAGCCATCGGACTTGCGCTTGTGGACCTCAGAACGATTCGCACCTTTCAGAATGTCCGTCCCCTCGTTATTAGAATCGACGACTTGGGCCGGGCGGAGGCCATCAATTACCACAACTTCGAGTACAAGCCGCAGGATGCCGAGGCCAAATACTTCCTTTCCCAGTTCTGTACGCTTTACTACCGTCGGAATCGGTACACGATTCAGGACGACTTTTCGAAGTCTCTCTACTTCTTGGACGGCAAGCTTGCGGACGGCATCCTCGACGCCTATCGCAAAGACGACGTCATTAAGAAATTCATCACGAACAGCTCCGTCCCTGAAATTGACGTTGACGTAAAAAAAGTCGCTCTCGAAGACATGCAGTCTCCACCGTACAAGGCACGCGTGGATTTTTACATGGTCTATTACTCGCCCTCAGACCACAGCGAGATCAAGCGCGATCTGTATACGGCCAATTTCGTGTTCGTTTTTAAGAGCAACGTCCCGAACGAGCTTATTCCGATCAACCCGCTCGGCCTCGCGATCACGTATTTCCGCGAGGACCAAGCCTTCAAGTGAGCGCCTATGGTTGCGAACGCACTCATGCTGACCATCGCCATCGTCTTGGGACTTGGCTTCTGGTTTATGCAGAGGCTGACCTATTTCATTTCCTATAAGAGCGTCTTGTTCCGGTTCTACGGCACGCCAATCTTGATTTACTGTGCAATTCTCTTTATCAACGTCTTCGCGCTGGCCTTCGCCTTGAACCGCAAATTCTTCCTCAAAGACACCGGCAGAAAACTCTCACATCTCGACAAGCAGCTTCATGTCGGACAGACGGAAGTAACCGCTCCATCTCTCGAAGAGGAGGTGGACTAGCATGTCGCGCGATTACGTGCCCAGCGAATCCATCCGTCCCAGAGACGCTGCACCCGAGGGGACTTCCAGTAACCGTCAAACGGACCGCTCTGGCGGCTCGCGGGGACAGGGACCTGGCACTGACGCGCAGGATGATGCTCGGCTCGCACCCGAACGTGTACCGAGAATGGAATCGGACCGCAGTGTCGAACCGCGCAAGGCATACGAATTTCGCGGCAGAACGTATACCGTCGGGTCTTCTGAAATTGGGACTCTCGCTGAGCTGGGTAAGTTCCGCGCCGTTGCAACCGAGGATCTTCAAGAGTTCCTTTACCACGGAGAAAAGGACCGCATGAGAGCGGATGCAGCAAACCTCATCCGGCAGGGCCTCGTCGCAGAGAAGCGCATTCCGCATTCCGACACCTCCCCTCGCCGACTGCTGACTTTAACCAAGAGGGGCCATCAGTTCCTTCGATCAACCGGAACGGTCCCTAGAAATCAAGCGATCCATTACGGCTTCACGAAACCGCGCGAAGCCCATCACGACGCCGACCTTTATCGCCTCTATCAGAGGGCCGCCGAAGACATTGAGCGGCAGGGCGGCAAGAATCCGCGCGTTGTGCTCGACTTCGAACTAAAGAAGCGCGTTTTTCACGACTTGGCGAGGCTCGGCCCGGAAAAACATTCCACCGAGAGCAAGAGAGCGATTGCGGAAAAATACGGTCTACAAGTCGTTCGCGGAAAGATTCCGCTCCCCGACCTTCGGATCGAGTACGAAGGCCGTGATGGCGATATGGCTCGCGTGGACCTTGAGCTTGCTACCGAGCACTACCGGGGGAGCAATCTAGCAGAAAAGGTGCGCGCCGGATTCTCTCTTTACGCGCGCGCACAAGACGCCCCTGGCCTCCGGCGTGTCCTGGACCAAAAGGAACTGATTGCGGAGATTCTGTCGCTATGAATCTAAACGGCGAACAAATCGAGCGAATCAAAGGGCTCGGCTACACCGATGCGGAGGCTTGCTTCATTTATATCGTGGCGATCCATTCAGGCTATTTCACGCAGCGGCAGTTCCTAAATTTCACGCAGGCCACGCGAGGGAAGCGATCAAATGCCTTTGCCCAAAAACTCCTGAAGCACGGGCACGCCACGATGCGCGACTACATGGGTGCAGGGCCTATCTTTCACCTATTTTCCAGGACCATTTACGGGCAGATCGAAAAAGACAACCTCCGCAACCGCCGCCAGCATTCGTTTGAATTCATTCGAACGCGCCTCGTGCTTTTGGATTTCGTTTTGGCTAATCAGGACCTCGCTTATTTTGAAACTGAGCAAGACAAGGTGAGCTTTTTCTGTGAGAAGTTAGAGGTTTCCAAGGACCTCCTTCCGGCCAAGGTTTACGAAGGCGCTTCCGGTAGCCGTCCTACGATTCGATATTTTGTAGACAAATTTCCGCTCTTTCTTGCCCCTCCTCTCCCAGGAACTCCCCCTGTGGTCACACTGAGCTTTGTGGATTCGGGATTCGAAACGCCTTCTAGTTTCACGGGGCACCTCAACGCCTATCGGGGGCTATTGCGGCAACTGAGCACTTTTCGTTTCTTGTACATCGCACGAAAGGAGACCCATTTTCGAACTGCGGAAAATCGCTTCCGTGCCATGGTCAAGAGGCCCCTTGAATCCGACGTTCCTAGCGAAGTCCTCCGCTACTTCCAAATTCGACATAAGTGGGACAAGCGCGAATATGTAGTGCCAGTGACCGATGATTTTGAATTCTTGAACGATGCACGGGGGCGGTTTCACGGTGAACGCGTTGAGAGCCTGTACGAAGCGTGGCGCAAGGGAGAGCTAAAAGAGCACGATCTGCGGAGGGAATTCTCCCAACTTACTCCCGATAGAACCGTGTTCTTCGACACCTTTCTCGTGAAAGGGCATATGTGTCCGGTTGCTGTGGACAATAGAGCCGGTGAACAGTGCTTGAAAGACGAAGTTCACCCCCCTGTTCACCGTTCCGTTCACCCAGATGGTGAACGGAAGTTAGTGCGAGCGTAGAGGTTGCGCATGGCGCGGCAATCAATTTGGACGCGGGCAAAACACCGAGTTGGGCTGGAGCGACCCCACTTTTGGGAGCCTTCGGCTGCCCAAAAGAAGCGTGGGGTCGCTCCAGCCCTCGGGAACGGAATGCGCGTTCCCTTTACAACGTGTTTTGCCCGCGTCCAGGGAAGCAGATAACTCACAAGGAGGAAGGATATGTCGATCATCAACAAACGACCGGAACTCGTTAAGAGGGAGTACGAGCTGGAGGACATTGTCGTCTCGACCGTCGAAAAGTACGCCACGTTCATCGAAAGCACGCCGGATCATGTCGTGAATTCGGCTTTGAAGATCCTCCTGTTCAAGGACAAGCAGTTCCTGAACTGGCGAAAGCAGCAACAAACAGCTGGCAAGAGGGATGGGAACGCGGTTGCAAGAGCGGCAGCAAAATGATCCAGAAAATCCTTAACTCGAAGAACTTCGTCGCCTGCTTGCTGGCGGCGGCCACGGGCATGACCCTCTATTTTCGGGTACCGTTTCCTGAAGAAAATGTCTTCCTGCAGGTCATGGCTCTGCGGTCGCCGTCAATCTTCTACTTCGTCAAATACACTTACACCCTCTTCCTCTTCTCAACTCCGTACATTGGTTATTCCATCGTGCTCTCGGGCGTTTACATTTTTAGTCTCAAAGCACGCCGCAGGATTCGCGCAGGCCGATTGCCTCTCTTTCCCGACCCCCGGAAGAGGGATGAACTCTTCCTTGTCCTCGGGGAGATTCACAATGCCCGTAAGCAGGTGCCGGCAGAAAATCCACAGTGGCTCGTGATCCCGGAAAGGGGTCTTTTCACGGGCATCGCAATCCTCGGCGCAATCGGCACCGGAAAAACAAGCTGCTGCATGTACCCATATGCAGATCAGATTCTTGGGTATCTCGCAGGAGACAAGGATAAGAGGATCGGCGGACTCGTTCTCGAAGTGAAGGGCGACTTCTGCCACAGGGTTGGAGAAATCCTTGAGCGCCACGGAAGAGGCGAAGACTACATCGAAATCAGCCTCGATTCTGACTATCGGTATAACCCTCTTCACAACGACCTGGACGCATACGCTTTGGCATACAACATCGCATCGCTGCTAAACAACCTCTTCGGGCGTGGCAAAGAACCCTTCTGGCAGCAGGCATACACGAATCTGGTCAAGTTCATCATCCTCCTCCATAAGGTTGCGTTCGACTACGTAACCTTGTTCGATGTCTACGAATGCGCGATTGACCCCGCGACGCTCGAAAAGAAAATCAACGAAGCAGAGCGCAGACTCACCGAGACGGATTCAGTGCTGGTCTCAGAGGAGGAATATCTCAAGCATCCCCGCGAGCTTGAACCGTTCAAATTCCGGCTGGACGAAGAGTCGAAGAGTTATGTCGCGACTCTGACGCCCGGTCTTGCCGCTGTGTTGAAGGACAAGGCGATTCAATGGGAAGCGGAGAATGTAGGCGGACGCAAGCCGGTTTCACCAGAAAAGAAAGAGCAACTCGAAGCGGTCAAGCGTTGGTTCAACCACGATTGGCGACGGATTGAGCCAAAGTTGCGCACATCAATCGTCGAGGGCATTTCGGTATTTCTTTCGCTGTTCGACGATAACCCCTCCGTGAAGCGGACGTTCTGCCCACCGGCACAGTGCTACGACCCACAGGCAAATGCCGACTTCAAATACGGCAAGCCACTGCCTTCATTCAGATGGCTCATCGAGAACGGCAAAGTCTGTGCCCTGAACTTTCCGATTGGGATGAACGCAGGTCTGGCAAAGGCTATCGGCGTAATGATGAAACTGGATTTCGAGCGGGCTGTTCTCAATCGAGTCCCGGAAATGGAAGCGAACCGCGACCGTCATTTCCGGGAGGTTCTATTCATGTGCGACGAGTATCAGCATTTTGCAACCGTTGGTGAGAGCGAGCCGACTGGCGATGAGAAGTTCTTCAGCCTCTCCCGACAGCCGAAATGCATTCCAATTGTCGCCACTCAAAGCATCAGCTCTCTCAAGTCGGCTCTGCCTGGTGAAACCTGGCGCACACTCTTGCAAACTTTCCGCACGAAGATATTCCTCGCACTCTCGGATGATTTCTCTGCCAGAACCGCCAGCGAGCTGTGTGGACGCGAAGACAAGCTCAAGGTCAGTTACAACCTCTCCGAGAGTGGGCACGACGCGCGTGTAAGCCTGCTCACAGGAAAGGCGCTGTCGCACAAGTCGAACATTACGGCCTCGAAAAGCTACAACACTCAGGTTGATTTTCGGTTCGACATGAAGACCTTCACGGAACTCCGCAACGCACAATCCGTGACTATCGCGTATGACGGCACCAATCCTATGCCGCCGATGTTCTGTTATTTGAAGCCGTACTTCAACGACGCGAACAAATCCTACTTCCGGCAGCTCGCAGACGGAGAACTCTGATGAACGGATTCGAAACGATTCTTCCATTTTTGAAGCCTATCGAGCACCTGATTCTCGACGACTCTATCAGCGAGGTCATGGTGAACGGGGCAGACCGTGTGTTCGTCGAGAAATCCGGTTTCGTCGAAGAAGTCCACGGACTCTCGATTGGAGAGAAGTCTCTGATGGTCGCGGTAAAGAATATCGCTCGCCGCCTGGGCGATGATATTTCGGAATCTAAGCCGATTCTCGACTCACGTCTGCCTGACGGCAGCCGCGTCGCGGCTGTAATTCCCCCGTGCAGTTTGAACGGGGTCACACTCACGATTCGCAAATTCAATTCCCGCCACTTTGGGATCGAGGACCTAATTAAAGTGGGCACGATTGAAAGATCACTCGCAAACCAGCTTGAGAACTTTGTCCTGGCACGAAAGAACATTCTCATTACGGGCGGGACCGGCACGGGTAAGACGACACTCGTAAATATCCTTGGAAAATTCATTCCCCCCGACGAGAGAATTCTTCTAATCGAAGACACGTCCGAAATTCAGATGGGTCAGGACAATCTCGTTCGTTTCGAGGCCCGTCAGCCACAAAACGGCCTACCGGCAGTGAGCATCCGTGACTTGCTGAAGGCAGCATTAAGACACCGTCCCGACCGGATCATTCTTGGGGAAATACGCGGTGGGGAGGCTTTTGATCTCTTGCAGCTTCTTAATACAGGTCACTCTGGCAGTCTGTCGACCGTCCATGCAACGTCTGCCAAGCAAGGACTTGCCAGGTTTACGAGCTGCGTCCTCCAGAGCGGAGTTGAGCTTCCGTATCGCGCCATCAAGAGCAATATCGGCGATTCGCTCAACGTTGTAGTGCACCTCGACCGCCGCCCTGGCAGACGCTTTGTTTCCGAGGTCCTCGCAATCCATTGCTATGACCCCGACGCGGATGAATACGAATTCAGCGCAATCTATCAGAAGAACGAGGAATCCCGATGAACGAATCTGAAAAGCCAACTTGGGCTTCTGCGACAGCGTCGGAGTACATCAACGACAACTTTAAGCCCTCCGACCGAATCGCAGTCCTCGTCCTGAATAGGAATCTAGGCGAAACCACCCAACGCATCACGACAGCACAGAAGGCGGCTAGCCCCGAATTCCAAGCATGGCTTCGCTACAAGAATGCAAACGGGGCCGACATCTATGTCGGCATGAATCCGCTGAAACAAGATGCTTCGACTCGAACCAAAGACGACATCGAGACCATCCGCCATCTTTACGTTGACCTAGACCACGATGGGTCCGCAGCTCTTGAAGGAATCAAGAATTCCGATCTAGTCCCGCAACCGAATTACATACTGAACACATCACCAGAAAAGTTCCAGGTGGTCTGGAAAGCTGAAGGGGTCACGCTCGAAGAAGCGGAGGCTTTGCAGCACGCAATGGTCAGGGAGTTCGGCGGCGATCCGGCAGCGACTGACTCAACGCGAGTGTTACGACTTCCCGGCTTCGCCAATAAAAAATACCACCAAGATTTCTTTGTGAAGGCCCAAGCGGAATCGACGCAGATATACCATCTTCGGGATTTCAAGGTTCCGATTGATTCACAGGATGCCCCCCGACACCACAATGAAGAAACGGCTCGCAGCCATCGCGCTCCTGGTACCACGTTAAGCCAATCGGAGCATGACTGGGCTTACGCCAAACGTGCGCTGGCTCGTGGTGACGATCCTGAAGAGGTGATTCGACGAATTGCAGATTACCGTGGCGACGACAAGAGTGATCCGGGATATTACGCGCGACACACCGTTTCAAAGGCCCAGGACGACCTTCAACGCAAGAGCGTCGCCGTCGGACAACGAAGCGGAGAAGCCCCCGATTCCATACCGGAACAGACCCAAAGTCCGTGAATTGGATTGGAACGCCATCCGATAAGACGTACGTGAGGTTCCCGTGAGTGATACCACTGCGAGACTCGAAGTTACTGAAATCGAGCGCCCCATGACCTGTGAAGAGGCCGCCGATCTACTCCGGGTCCACCCAAGGACGATCAAGCGCATGGCAGGCCGAGGAGTGCTCCCAGGCCACTTTCGTTTCGGTCGCTGGTTTTTCTATCCATCTGAACTGGACTCCTGGATGCGAATGGAATTAGACTGCTCTCGTCATCCGTGTCGCTAGAACTGACAAAGGAGAAGTCGTCATGTTCAAGCGAGCACGGCATCAATTCGGTTGGTTGGAACGCAAGAAAAGAAGGCGTGGTCCTGAAGTGTGGGTTTGGCGTTACCACGAGGATGCTCCCAGCAAGAAGGGTTCGAAGCCCGCTGTTCTGGTCGGCGATGTAAAGCAGTACCCGACAAAAGCAGATGCTTGGAAAGCTGCTGAGTGCATTCGAATGGCGGTTAGTGACCCGGTGACAGCCGACCTTGTTAAATTTGGTGCGCTCGTGGACCGTTATATCCGCGAGGCATTACCAGAACGAATGGGCACTGCGCTCCGTTACCGTTCGTGGCTCGTGAACCATATCAAGCCGCGATGGCAAGACGTGACGCTCCCAAAGGTAAAGCCGCTGCTCGTCGAGACTTGGATTAAAGACCTGCAGCTAGCACCAAAAAGCAAGGGGCACATCCGCAGTATGATGCACATTCTTTTTGAATGGGCAATGCGGTGGGAGTTGATGGAGTGTAACCGAAATCCCATGAGTCTTTTGAAGATCAAGGGACTCACAAAGCGTGCAAAAGAACCAAGGGCTCTTTCGGTTGAAGAACTCCAGCGACTCTGGAAGCATCTCGACGATCATGTGCGTACGATGTCCGTCGTAGATGTATGCCTCGGCCTTCGAGCCAGTGAGCTGTTTGGTCTTCGCTGGGAAGACATTAACTGGAAGGATCTGCGAGTGAAAATCCAGCGGTCTTGGGTCTACGGAAAGATAGAAGAAGTTAAGACCGAAGGCTCAGAAAAGTGGTTGCCGTTGGATTCGAATCTCGTCGAAGTCCTTCGTCGCCATCGAAGCAAAATGGAGGCGGAGTTACTAGCGACAGGATGGATTTTTGTGAACCCATCCACAGGAAAACCTTGGTGGCCGCACAAGTTGTTGCGGTTCCACCTTATTCCTGCCGCTGAAAAGGCTGGCATCGGTCGGATCGGGTGGCACACTTTTCGCCATACGTATTCGACTCTCTTGCACGCCTACGGTACGGACATGAAGGTTCAACAGGAATTGTTGCGGCACTCGGATATTCGAACGACAATGAACATCTACACGCACACGGTTTCACCCGCTTTGCGTGAAGCGAATAGCAAAGTCGTTCGGATGGTTTTGCCCACCGAAAAAACGGCATGAAAACACGGGGGCAATCCGGGGGCAACAAGAGTTCCAAGGACTGACACCCAATGACTTACGCTACCAACGCATTCCACGTAAGTCTTTTAAATACGGTTTTTCGTTAGATTCGATCCCCACCGCCCCTACCAAAGTCATATTAGCGAGCAGACTCAGAAGAAAATCGGTTGAGAACAGGGTTCCTCAGAAGGGTAACGACTCGCACCGGTCAGTTAACGTTAAGACCCCTGACGCCATGATTGCGTTTACGTCTGAGGGACTCCGCGCTATTTTATCTATTAAGAGAGAAGCGTCTCTCCCGGGAGAACATTATGGCAATACCGGATTACTACGAATTCCTCCAAATCAGCCCCAATGCTGATCCCGAGACAATCCACCGCGTTTATAGATTTCTCGCGGTCCGCCTTCACCCGGATAACCCGGAGACCGGCGATGCTGAAAAGTTCTTCTTGTTGAAGCAAGCCTATGACGTATTGTCAAATCCGGAGCGCCGCGCCGAATACGATGCGGCTTGCAAGAAGGAGGCGCCTCAGTCGGTCCCCCTATCCACTTCGATTGATTTTATGGATAACATCGAGGGGGAGTTGAATCGACGCTTGGCGTTGTTGGCGGTGTTATACATTCAGCGCCGCACAAACCCTTCCACACCGGAAGTTTCACTTTTGTCGGTTGAAAGGCGCATGGGGTTTCCCCGTGATTATCTCGAATTCACAACGTGGTACCTTCGAAACAAAGGGTACATCACGCGAGCGGACAACTCAGATTTCACACTAACGGCGGAGGGCGTGGACTTCGTGGAATCGCAACGCGTCAATATCCCGGTTCTGAATAAATTGCTGACCACCGGCACGGGTCCCCACGCCGCAGATGGCGGGGCGGCAACCAAGACCACTTTCCATTCCCCCACGCCTATCATTGTGCCTGCCCCCACGCCTATCATTTTGCCTTCCCCCAAGCCCATTACTTTGACAGCGGGTGATGGCGCATCCGAGGAGACTAAAGGAGACCGGGACGACAAGGCGTGATGGATCGCGATTTCCCTCTCCTCCGCCATCAATGTCCTTCAATGCTCACATCGCCTGAATTCTGTTGGATTGGAATTGCTGGGGCGTTGATCCACTGCACCACATTTAGATCGTTGATTTCGCCAAACGACGCAGATTCAACGACAATGGCGCATTTCTATATGCGACGCAGCCAAGGTATCCGGCAGCAGGAGTAAACGGTTGCAGTTGCCATTCTTTGTCCGCGGCGCGATCCCCGGATACAGATACAACTCCAGGTTTTTCTTCGGGCGCCAACTTGACTTCCACTTTGGCCAGGTTTTCTGCAATACGTTCGCCTGTGGCCTTCAGATAGGCTTCTTTGCTGGTCCAGCAGGTATAAAACGCATGCAGTTGGGAATCGGGCGCCAATGCCATTAATGTTCGTGTCTCACCCGGCAGGAAAAACTGTCTGGCGAGTCTCTCGATTTCTGGAATTTTCATCATACGCTCGACGTCCACCCCAATCGGACAGGCGGATGTGATCGCGAATGTGGCAATTTCGGCGGAGTGAGAAGTGTCGAAGAACAGGGGCATTCCTCCTTCCCCCGATTGGACCTCGGGTTTGCCGTACGGTCCGTACTGAAACTCGATAGCTGAGGGAAGCTTCTCCAGATAGAGGCTGAGAATCACGCGGACCAGGCCGCGCCGAATCAGGAATCGGTTGCGATCCTTAACGAATTTAAATCTTTCTGCCCTGTCATGTTCGGTCGGCGAGAGGAGGTCCCCTAGCTCCGCGATTTGGTCCTTGAATTCGTCCAGAGCTGCAGCCCAAACGTGGACGTGTTTGGGCTCGAGCCGAATGGCTTCAGGTGCGGGAGGCCATTCTATAACCGGCCAAGTATCTTCCATCGCCGGTCGGGATACTCGACCCTTTGACTTGGAATCTTGTAGGCTCATGATACAAATCTTGCCAGGAACAGCATCCAGCCAATATTCCTTCTAGTGTTTGAGCGTACCAGCCGTGTCGCCAATAAGAAAGCGGCATTCGCGCCCCAATCACGACTCTCAGACCCCGGATTCCTTCCCTTCCATTGAGTGGAATTTGTTCATCCCGAATGTAGCCCCAGCATTACCACTTTTTGGCTACTATTTTCCCTCGCATTGACATCTCACCTTCCTAAGTAAAGGCAATGAATACAGTTAGATTGGAGCCATGAGTGGTAACTTAATTGCTCAAGTTACCTCAGGAAGAACCGGATAGGAACACTCTCAGAATCTGTCCATGCCGCAGAGCGATTATGAATCCCCTTGGATGAATGACGATTTGCGGATGTTCCGCAAGTCGGTGCGTGAATTTGTCCAAAAAGAATTCGCTCCGCACCAAGACCGTTGGCGTGAGCAGCATCGGCCTGACGCCGAGGCCTGGACTGCCGCTGGCAGCACCGGCATTTTACTGCCTGATATCCCCGAAGAGTACGGCGGCGGAGGCGGGACCTTTGCCCACGAAGCCGTGGTGATTGAGGAACTTGCGCATGCCGGTGTGAACTTCGGTTCCAACGTTCACAGCATTGTGGCTCACTACATTCTCGCTTACGGGGACCCTGAACAGAAAAGCAAATGTCTCCCCCGCATGGCCGCAGGTGAACTGGTGGGAGCAATTGCCATGACCGAGCCGGCAGCAGGTTCCGATTTGGCGGGTATCAAGACCACCGCCCGTCGCGATGGAAACCACTACGTAATCAACGGCTCGAAAACGTTTATCACCAATGGGTGGCATGCCGGAATCATCTGTCTCGCCGTGAAGACGGACCCCAAGGTCGGTGGCATGAAAGGCATGTCGTTGGTCATAGTGGAGACCAAGAACCTTAACGGATACCGGGTCGGCCGCTCCCTCGAAAAAATTGGCAGGCAAGCTCAGGATACCTGCGAACTTTTTTTCGACGATGTGAGGATACCGATCTCAAATCTTCTTGGAGCTGCCGAGGGCAAAGGGTTTACCCAGATGATGGATCAGTTGCCGTTTGAGCGCCTCTCCATTGGCGTGGGTGCCGTGTCAACTTCAGAACTGGCCGTAGCGATCACGACGAAATATGCGAAAGATCGCAAGGCCTTCGGCAATCCATTGATCGATTTGCAGAATGTGCGGTTCAAATTGGCGGAGTGCAAGACCGAGGCGCGCATCGGCCGCGTCTTCCTGGACAACTGCATCAATCGCTTTATCGCGGGCCAGCTTGATGCCGTAACAGCCGCAATGGCGAAGTATTGGCTCACCGATTGTGAAGGCCGCATCGTCGATGAGTGCCTCCAGTTGCACGGCGGTTACGGTTATATGACGGAGTATCCGATTGCCCGCATGTGGGCGGACAGCCGGGTGCAGCGTATTTACGCAGGTGCGAACGAGATCATGAAAGAAGTAATTGGCTGGGAGCTGTGATGGCCTGGAATTTCGAATATAAGAATACACAGGACGAGGCCAATGCAAACGGCATGGGAAGCAAGGGCCGTGCAGATGGCCCTCTGACCGATTCTGAGCGCCAGCGAATCCTGTACGACTGGAACGACACTGCCGCGTCATTTCCGGCGTTGTGCGCACACCAGCTATTCGAGCATCAGGTGGATAAGACCCCCGACGCAATTGCCGTCGTCTTCCGCAAGGATCAACTAACTTACAGAGAACTGAACCAGCGGGCTAGTCAGATCGCGCATTATCTCCGTAAACTCGGCGTCGGGTCAGAGCGCCTGGTCGGCATTTCCTTGGAGCGTTCCCCCCAGATGATCGCCGGCCTGCTGGGCATCTGGAAAGCTGGCGCAGCATATGTGCCGCTTGATCCCTCATATCCGCAGGACCGGCTTTCCTTCATGGTGCAGGACGCGGGCGTGGAAGTTCTGCTTACCGAGAAGCGCTGCCATCACTTGTTTTCCGAGGCTCGCACGAAGACAGTCTGCCTGGATTCTGACTGGCCGCTCATCGCTGGAGAAGAGAAGAGCAATCTTGATTCGGGAACAACACCTTCGAATTTAGCCTACGTGATGTACACCTCGGGCTCAACCGGCACTCCGAAGGGAGCCATGATTCTGCACAGCGGGTTGGTCAACTATCTCACTTGGGCCATCAAGACCTATGGGGTGGGGCCGGGAGGCTCGGTTCCGGTTCACAGTTCGATTTCATTTGACTTGACGGTTACGAGTTTGTACACGCCTTTGTTTGCGGGGGGGCAGGTCGAGCTTCTTCCAGAGGATTCTGCGGCTCAAAATCTGTTGGCCGCACTTCGGCGAACCAAAGGACGCTGTTTGGTCAAGATTACTCCCGCTCACTTGGAATTGCTCAGCCAACTGCTTGGTCCGGAAGAGGTTGCTGGCATGACAAAAACGTTTGTCATCGGCGGCGAAAATCTGCTTGCAGATCAGTTGCGACTGTGGAGGGAGTGTGCTCCCGCTACCCGCTTAATCAATGAATATGGTCCTACGGAAACGGTGGTCGGCTGCTGCATCTATGAGGTCCAGGCAGACGATCCACGCGGCGGTTCGGTTCCCATTGGGCGGCCCATTGCCAACACCCAGCTTTACGTCTTGGATCCCGACCTGCAACCGGTGCCTGTGGGCGAGATGGGCGAGCTGTATATCGGTGGCGCGGGCGTGGCGCGGGGATATTGGAATCGTCCCGAACTGACCGCAGAGCGTTTCTTGCCCGATCCATTTTCTGGCCGAGCGGGTGGCCGTTTGTACAAAAGCGGCGACCTGGCCCGCTATCGCGAAGACGGGATACTGGAATGTCTGGGCCGCGCCGACAACCAGGTGAAGGTTCGCGGATATCGCATAGAATTGGGTGAAATCGAAGCCAAGCTAGCCAGCCATCCGAAGGTTCAATCCTGCGCGGTGTTGGCACGCGAAGACGAGCCGGGGAACCGACATTTGGCGGCTTATGTGAGTTCCGCGAAAAATCAATCGCCAGCCCCCGAAGAACTGCAGAGCTTCCTCAAACAGGCGTTGCCGGAATACATGGTCCCCACACATTTTGTTTTTCTCGAGACTTTGCCGCTCACGCCTAATGGCAAGGTCGACCGGAAGGCTTTGCCGGTTCCTTCCCACGCGAGCGCTGCCAGCGGGGAATCTGTTGCCCCTCGCACGGAGACCGAGCAGACTCTGGCGGCGATCTGGACCCGCCTGCTGAAGATTGACCACATTGGCATCCACGAAGATTTTTTTGACTTGGGCGCGCATTCCCTGATGGCTGTTCGTGCGGTCGGACAAATTCGGGAGGCATTTGGAGTCGAACTTCCCTTGGCAACTTTGTTGGAAGCTCCTACGATAGCCGCCCTGGCGAAAATACTTGGCGACAAGCAATGGGTTCCCTCCTGGTCCCTTCTTGTTCCGATGCGTCAAGAGGGGACCAAGCCCCCCCTTTTTCTCTTCCATGCCCACGGTGGCAACGTTCTCGAATACCACGCCCTGGTGCAGCATCTGGAGAAGGATCAGCCGGTTTACGCTTTTCAGGCTAAGGGCTTAGACGGCCAAATGCCGGAGAATCCATCCGTCGAGGGAATGGCCGCGGCTTTCCTCGAAGAATTGAGACAATTCCAACCGCAAGGGCCGTACTTTCTCGGAGGATTTTGCTTGGGTGGACTGCTTGCCTTGGAAGTTGCACAACAATTAAAGGCTGCGGGACAGGAAGTAGCTCTGGTCGTCTTGATCCAATCGATGGCCCGCGATGCAATGCGCTTCCGGCCGTCTATCTCCTCCCTCCAGCGCTTGTGGTACCGAGCCACCAAACGGATCAGCTTGGAAGCCGAGAACTTGTCTCACGGTGGAAAGACCTACTTTTTTGATAGGTGCCGCAATACGTGGGACCGATCTATTGCCCGGACGGCGATTGCTATCGATAACATCAGGGGCAAACGTCCTAAGGATCGCCCGGCCTTTTCCCGCTTGTACATTTTCGAGGCTCTGGGTATGGAACACAAGAGCGCCATGGAAAAATATATGCCGCAGCAGTACGACGGAGATACTCTGGTCCTCCGCGCCTCAAAACAGTTGAGGGGCCTAGAGGCCGATGAGTACCTCGGCTGGCGACGCATTTTCGAAGGCGCCTTCGACATCTGTGAAGTCCCTGGACATCAGCAAAATCTGTTGCTGGAACCAAATGTCGCGCAGCTGGCGAAGGAGATTTCCAGCCGTCTGAAAGCCGCTCAGCGAAGACATGCAGTCAACCGCAAGACCATCCCGCCATTGCCAGATCCGCTGCCTCGTTTGGTCGTCCAGTAGCCCTATATGGCGGCCACAGGGGTCAGGGAGCGTTTGGAGGATTAAGTGTTCCCGGCGTGACTCCTGCCAAGGTCGAAGGCTTCTGCAATCCCCGCGGGTGCTGGATGCGTGCGCCAAACTAAATTTTCAGTAGGCGTTGGGGCGAAGAGCCAAGAACGGCTACCCAAATCTGTTATTAATGCTTACATCGGTCATCCAATTATAAGGCGCCACTGCTTCCTTTGATTATTGCCCAGGGCCACCGCCGCGCCCGCCTCTTCCGCCGCCTGGAGGTGGCGCGCCTGCATTGAGCGCGTTCCAGTTCATCATGTCATTAAAGCCTAGTGTGTAAGTCCCCTGGGTCTGCCAACGCGAGGACGGTCGCGTCGTCGAAATACTTGCGGACGCCCACAACAAAGTCTGCATTTTGTGGTGTGTTTGCACTGTCTCAGAAGCGGTGACAATCCCGGTGACAGTTCGTGCAGAGGGTGATCAGATTGCGTTCGGTGTCATCCCCCAGACGACTCCGTGGGTTTTTGTGGTGCACGTGGAGATTTATGAATGAACCGCACCTCTGGCAACGCCAGCCGTCGCGTTTGAGAACCTGCAACCACAACTCGCGATAGGCCTCTGGCGCCAAGCGAACCCGTGGCTGCTTCTCTCGCGTTCGGGTCATTCCGTTCCCTTCATCTGCTCGAGGAATTCGTCTCGGTGAGGTTGCGGGAGGAAAGAAAGGAGACGACGGAGGGAAGAAGCTATGGCACTTGGGTCTTGGTTCTCCAGATTGGCGCCTGCCAGGAAATCGGCACAGATCATCTCCAGACAGTAGCCCCGCGATTTCTCCGTTCCGCCGAGCATGAGGGCCGCGGTTTCAAGGGCTTGTTCGACCACCGGCAACTGGGTCTTGAACACCTTGAAGTACAGGATTTCCCATGGCTCGGTCGCTCGGCCGGTCAGGTGTTTCTCCACTTCACATTTAAACTCTTCTTTGGGCATCTCTCTCGCCTTGTGCAACCAGGTTGCACAGTCGAATTCGTCTCCGTCCCGCCGTGCCACCTTCGCGAGTTCAATGGCCTTCGTCCAGCCCACCTCCCGCAGCTGCCGTTTCGGGACCCGGGTCAGGGATTCCTGGATGGCCATCAGGTAATAGGCCTTCCGGCGCGACTCGGGAAAGCGCTTCTCGAGGAACTCATCAAAGGACTTCAGATCATCGAGCCTCCAGTACTGCCCCGCGCGAACCTCGCAAAGGTATTGCCCCAACTCAATGAATCGTTCGTCCCGCTGGTGCTCGCTCAACTTCTCCCAGGTCAGGATCTCCTCGATCCGGGTGAGAACAGCGAGCGCCCTCTGGCGGTTGAGTTCCGGGGGTGCCATGGCCCCACCATTAATCCGAAAGCTCATCAAGCCAATCAAGGTCGCTTGCTCCCGGGCTACGAATCAGATGGGTGTTAATCAACTGCTGGTCACCCAAGCAGAGCCCCAGATGGGCGCAACTCACACAACCGTTCTGGGGGAAACGAATCCCGCTGTGCGGCAGGAACTGGCCGGCCTCGATCTGACTCGCAGTCGCTTCGACGATCTGGGCAAACTCTTGCCGCTGGGCTTCGGTGATCGAGGCGCGAAGATACTGGATTTCAGGCACCCGTTTGCGCACGAACACCACCATCGCCACATCCGAGATCCCGCTCATCCAGGAGTAGCAGATCATCTGTGGGTCGAGAGTTACGAGTCCTGCGGGTTCTTCGGGATAGCGCGCCCGGGTGGTTTTCCATTCGAGCAGGCAGCGCCGACCGTCCAACTCCCCGATGCCATCTATGTAGGCCACGAAATCATCGCCATTCGGAAGCGCACGAACGAGTTTCACCTGGAGGTCCTGCTTTGGATGGCGGATGCGAACGCGATCTTCCTGTGCAAACCGTTCGAGCAGCATGACCCCCTGCCGCAGCATGCGCTCCCAATCGTCCCCGTTGCCGAATTCGAGTTGGGATTCGCGATAGCTTCCCCACTCCTGGAAGAGGACTGCGGCGCCGTCTTCCCGGGAGAGCAGGGCTGCCAATGCCTTTTCAAAGCATCGGCCGAAAATGGATGCGGCCCGTGAATCTTTCTCGCGCCAGCCATCCAGATACCGGTAGCGGTAGGCCCGCGGACAGCGAAGGTACTGGCTAATCTGGGTGTAGCTATACGTCATGGCCAGCCCCTTGGACCTCTGCAATACCCCTGGGTGCCGGCGAGAGTTCCTCCCATTCGCTTGCAGGGGCGAATGCTTCGAGATTGAGGTAGGAGCGACCGTTGAAGGGGGTATGGGAGATGCGCAGGACCCCACGCAAGCCGAGGAGTGCTCTCTCCTCCACCTCTTCTCGACCCAAGAGATCCGGGTCATAGCCAAAGTCCCGCAGGAACCAGTTCAACTTCCAAAGGGCTTTCGGCGAACAGTAGATTCGTCCGGTGATGGTGCTGTCCTATGAATTGAGCAGGTTCGATAACGGCAAAGCGGAGGGTGAAGAAGGGCTTGTGCGCATGCCAGCGGTAGAAGGCTCGCTCGACACGAACCAGGAACAAACCTTCGAGTGTGGAATCGGGATTCGGGGAACACTCGTGCAATCCCGGGATATGACGCTTCATGGTTCCCTCCTCAAGTTGAGAATAGCTGTTCAGTTTGCAAAGGAGCCCTTCGCGGTCCTTCGAGGCCCAATCGGCAAGATTGTTGATGAAGCTCTCGACCAGGTCTCGACCAGCATCCCGAAGTACTTCGGTCCCGCAGAAATCTGCGGCATAGCGCATCACGAGCGTGGAATCGAGTTGGTGTTTGCGGACCAACAAGCAGAGGCGGTCGCGGAGGCGTGGCTGGCTGTTCTGGTGGCCGTTGTTCCCGTTCGCGGGAGGCGGGTTCTGATTCGATGGGGCAGCGCCGGAAGGCCGAGGCGACCACCCGAGTTCCTCGACCGAACAGAGGCCGATGCCGTAGGCTTTGCGAAGGGCTCGATTGACGGCGCGGGTTTCAGCCACGCGCATCTCGGCGCCACGCACAAGTGGAGAGACATTCGAGGGGTCAGCATCACCATAACCGACGAAGCCGCGAGAGCGCGGCGACTTGTAAACTGTCGCCTTGAAGACCCAGCGATTAGAGACTGGATCTGACAGTCCCTTGTCAACAGCAGTTCTCATACCACAACAGTGGTTTCGCTTGGCTATTCTAAGCAAGCCGGCGTGCGTCACATACCATCGACCGTCCACAAGTTGGATGTCGCCGGCCGCTACGGAAACGGAGTACGCAACGATAAGGGCCTTAAGACTTTGCATTGCAAGCCTGGACGGTTTACCCCAAAGAACCCGGGCTAACCTGGCGTTCAAGCGAAATGCAGTCTCAATACTTCTGCTATCCATATGGCCTCCCTTTTTCATCTCTGTCATTGCGCTCGACCTCGTAAGGATGTAAAAAGCCTGATTGGAATGTTGTTGTTGTCGTGTCATTGTTGGACCGAAATCTACATACACATATTTTATCTGGATACACATGACCATGTCAAGGAAAATATCTCCTGGGAAAAGTGGCTCGATTGACTGGAGGGCTGTAGGACGACGAATTCGGGAACTGCGTGGATTTGATATGACGCAGGATGAATTTGCACGGCGGATCGGTATCAGTCAGAGCTACCTTTCGACTGTTGAACGCGGGCATGTAGAAGCGGGCGCGGAGGTGTTGCTGGCGGTCAGTAGGAAGTTTGGGAAATCGCTCGAGTGGCTTCTTACAGGTGAAGGGTAGAAACAAAAGTCGCATAACCATTGGGAAAGCCAGTCGCAGGGCTTGATAACAGTCTTGACCTAGCAGCGCCAATCCGCGAAATTTTCTTGAGGCTTGGAACAGAGGACTATAAAAGGGAAGGCTCGAAGTACCTCAAGCGCTTACTTTGCCGCCAGAGGAAAGAGCTCCCCGAGTAGTTCCAGTTCGACCGGATTTCGGCCGATTCCAAGGCTGCGGATAGCTAAGACGAAGCGCGGTGATAGATGGTGGGCTTCGAAACAGGTATGTTTCTTGGACACAGCCCGTCAGAAGAGCGCACCATCGAGGCGTCGACCGGCGATCATTCCTGGCCAAAACGTTTCAGATTTTCTGTTGCGCCACCAGACGCATTTGAGCGGTGAGCTTACAAAGATGCGGCGGTTTGCCTCAAGATTCGGGGCTGGCATCAAGCAGGGCTGTGAGGAGTTCGTGCTTTGAGCGTGCGAATGGGCTTGTAACAATGACTCCCTTCCAAGTGAAGCCCTCCTGCAGGTGTTCCGACAGAAGGAACCGGCAGCCGGATTCAGCGGCGGCAGATAGAATCACCGAGTCCCAGATACGCAGCCGTTGATCAGTGGCGAGATCTGTGGCCGCAACCATCACTGGTTCTGATGTCTCTGTGAGAGGAAAGGCATCTTGCCAGCTAAAGATCGCCTTACGCTCTTTGGCAGGCGGTCGTCTTTCTCTCGCTTTCCCAATTACAACGATTAAACGCACATGGTAGGCTTTAGAAAGAAGGATCTTTTCGCAAATCGAGGGCAGTGATACAATAAAGAAGGAATGGTGGATATATTTCTACCTGGGAGGAGTGGCGAAGATGCCCCTGAACATCAAAGACCCGGAAGCTCACAAACTTGCCAAAGCCCTTCAGCGGGAAACGGGCGAAACGATGACTCATGCCGTCACGGAAGCGTTGCGCGAACGCCTGGAACGGGTCCGGCGTCGGCACAAGCCGGAGGCGACGGCAGAGGAGCTGCTCACGATTGGTCGCCGTTGCGCGAGCAGCCTGAAAGGCCCCGCCGTGGATCATGGGACGCTGCTCTATGATGAGCGCGGGCTGCCGCGATGATTGTGGACACTTCAGCGGTGCTCGCGATCCTGTTCAACGAAAGTGACGCCGAAACCTACGCGCGCGCCATCAGCGAGGCGGACTCGCGTCGGATGTCGGTTGCCAGTTTCGTAGAAGCAGCGGTCGTGGTCGAAGCTCAGACCATAGAGGGCGGGAGCCGGCAGTTCGACGCCTTTTTCCGCCGCGCCGGAATCGTCATCGAGCCGGTCACGGAAGAGCAGGCGCATGCCGCCCGGCAAGCCTATACGGACTTCGGGAAGGGCCGTCACGCGGCGGCGCTGAATTTCGGGGACTGCTTTGCATATGCGCTCGCCAAAGTGACCGGGGAGCCCTTGTTGTTCAAGGGAAAGGACTTCATAAAAACAGATTTGAAGGCCGCAGTATGATGCGTACTTTCGATCCATCGCTCCGCGAATCCGTTTTGCCAAGGACTTTCGAATCAGGTTCACATCGGTCGGATGGCCATCAGTCGTCGAGCGGGGGATCGTCCTCGCGGAGAGATTAAAACCGAGCACGAGAGGCTCGCCACGAACCCGGCGCTCCGCACTGAGCGGATTCCAGGCCATGAGTTCACTCACGAGCGGGAATCAAGTATGCGCCCAGTTTTCTCCCTTCTTCGTTAATTTGTTTCTCCGTGTAAGCCCAAGCGAGAGTGTGCGAGACGTGATGATCGTCGGGGATGAACAAGAATCTTGAGGGACTTCCTCGCTTCGGGCGGAGCAGGAGTGTATGTGCATGAGCAACGGTGGCGCGTGTGTATAAAGTGTATGTCATTTACCATCAGTGGTCAGGAAGGTGGAGGGCTAAACCTGTTGCTCCTGGAACGGAGAGGCGTGCGCACGCTGGGGACATCGCGCAGGTCTTTTCCGCTGCGATCATTCCAGGCCAAGAAGATTCATATCAGTTCTTGGCCGATCGAAAAATCGGTGGATGACGTATTCCTGCACGTTGTGCACATCGTGCATGTTGTGCGTGTCTTCATGGAAGCATGGCCCTAAAACAAGTCTCGATGAATCGCGGGGATCCAATGCCGCCGGAATACTGCGGACAGGAGGGAAGGATTGGTAAAAGCCGAATTCTAGGCGTCGGCAGAGAGGGAGGCCTGCATAAACACTTCTATTGAGGGCCTGCCGCAAGGGCGGCCAATCCCCCGCCGCTTGCGGTGCCCGAATTTTTGTCCCAATCGATTCCCTTACTGTGGGTTTTGTTCCTGCGCACCACCGCGGGCGCGGCCGCCTCTTCCGCCACCTGGAGGCGGCGCGCCCGCATCGAGCGCGTTCCAGTTCAGGATGGCATTGAAGCCTAGTGTGTAAGTCCCCTGCGTCTGCCAGCGCCAGAACGGCCTGATCGCAAACATGACCACGTGGCCTTTGCCGACCGTCGCGTCCACTACCGCCGCGCGGTTTTCAAGCGGCTGGCCATTTGCAAGCGTTCCCGAGAGCAACATGTCACTTTCATCAGCGGGGAACCTTACCACGACGCGGGGAGGTGCTCCGCCGGGCGCGATGCCGCCACGGCCGCCGGCGAATTGTTGGAATGCCGCGACATCGCCTGCAGCCGGCGGTTGATTTGCATTCGCCGCCGGTGGCGCGCTGCCATCCTCTTCCCACGGCGAGATGTGAACCGGCGTCGCATTCGGCGTGACGTTTTGCCCTTCGCCGCCGTTGATTTCGCCCGCGCCACCGCGTCCGCCGCCGCTCCCTCCGCGCCCGCCCCGCCCGCCACCCGCGTTCAGAACAGGATCCTGGTTGAAGTAAACGGGCAGGTCGGAGCCATCGTAGCCGTATGCAATGGGGCTTTTCTTGTCCGCGATTTTCCCGCGAAGGATCGAGCCGCGCACAAAGAGCTCCGTCGGGTGTTCGACCGTAACTCCGTTTGTAATTCCAAAATCCGGAAATAATGTCGCGGTTGACCCATCGGAAATGAGCGTGCCGCCCTGCTCGACAAACTTTGCCAGCTCCAGCAGCCCTGCAAGGCCCATGCCGCCGCGGATGTCATCACTCGAATCCACATAGCCGAGGTTCGGCGTCGCATCTGTTTTCTTGTAAGGCAACGGATTCGGCCCCGTCACCGGCGTGCCGTTTACTTCCGAAATAGAGCTTCCGCCGACGTGCGGGAAGACAATGACGTCGTACCTCGCCCGCAGATTGCCATCCTTCAATTTTAAATCCGCAAAATAAGTGTACGGGATTCCGTAAGCGTCGAACGCCGCGCGCCACCATCCCTCGTCCTGCGTGCGCGACCAGCTGTGCACATAGCCGATGCGCGGCACCGTGAGGTCGTGCGTTTTTACGGAAGGCGCCGTGGAAACGGCCCACGCCGAAAGGCCAAGATCTTTCAGCATCGGTTCTAGCTTCGTGCGGTCCGCGTTTTGAATGATAATTGAGCCGGCGCGAAATTTGTGTCCGCCCATCTCGAAATCATCTTCCGCTGTCGCCATTTTCACGTCAGCGTTTTTGAAACGAAATGTCACGATATTGCTGTCCCCGGTGTGATCCACCACGAGGATCGATCCATCCCCTTCGATTCCGCCCGGCGCTTTCACGTCGGACGTAATCATCGTCATTTGCTGGTTGAGAATGCTTTTATCTGTCACCGGAACGATGCGAAGGTCGCGCATCATTTGGAATGTCCACCCGGTGTCGTCATAAGGCCGAGGGTTCGTCGGCGGGTAATTTTGGATGGAAAAATACATGTCGGCCAGTGTCCGGTATGGCTGATCGCCGCGGACAATGTAATCCCCGGTCTGCACCTCCAAATTTCCGGCCTTGAATGTCGAAGTCGCTTTATGAATTTCCAGACCCTGGCGGCGCAGATCGTTCACGGCTACGGCGGCATCGGATTTTCGACGTTGCGTGGCTGGGATCAGCCATGCAAAGGTCGGACCGTTCTTGCCTTTTTCTACAGCTCGCTGATTCTTCAGCCAGTAGTTTTCGAGGAAGAGTTCTTTGTCTTTCGCGACGCGGTGAAGCGCAAAAAGCATCGCCGACTCCTGAATGTTCGTGTTATTGCGCGGGCCCCACTGGATGGAGGCAAGCGGCGGATTCGGACGGAACCATTCCTTGCTGGTCACTGTCGCCCCCGGACGAACAACGGTAGGTTCGGGTCCGTAACTCTGCACCTCGTAGAAGCGGCCAAGTGCGTTGTGGCTGTGCGCAATGAAAAACATGTAGTTCGGCACCCAGCCGTCGTAGAAGCCGTACGTCCACACGCCCGGGACGCCGCGCTTGGTCATCTCCATCACATCGTTTTCAGCAAGCATCCACCATTCATCAATCGTGATGGGATCGAGCGAGTCGTTGTATGGGCCGGTGCCGGTTGAGGCATAAAGGTAGGTCTGCGCCTCGTGAAGGTCGTGAAGAATTGTCGGCTTCCACTCGACTTGCATCCTAGTGATTGCTTGGGTCAGTTGAAGGAGCTGTCCCATTCCGTCGCGATTGTTATCGTGTTGGACGTACTTGCCCCAATACATCAGCGGCAGGTTTGGCTCGCCCGCCGCCTTCTTCTTATTGAAATAATAAGTGTCCACAACGGCTTCGCGGCCGTCCGCTTCGATCACCGGCGTGATAAACGTGATGACGTTGTTTCGGATGGTCTGGATGAACGGCGACTCCTCAATAATCAGCCGGTAGGCCAATTCGATCAACATCTCCGGCCCTCCGGTTTCCGGCGAATGCATTCCGCTGGTGATGTAATAGATGGGCTTCGCTGTTTTCAAAAGAGCCTGCGCTTGTTCCGGCGTCGTCTTCCGCGGGTCCGTGAGTGAGCCGAGCATGTCCTTGTATTTATCAAGCGATTGAATCGTGGCTTCGTCGGCGATCGCCAGGCAAACGATGTCGCGGCCTTCTTCGCTCGTGCCAATCTTCCAGAATTTCGCGCGCGGAGAGGCCTTTGCCAGCGCTTCGTAATAGCGATTGATGTCCTTCGAATAGGTCAGTTCTCCTGGGGTGCCGGGGATGCGTCCGAAGAATTTCAGTGGAGAGGGCACGGTGTCCGAGGCGGGCATGTGATCCACAAGTTCGGTTGTAATCCGGGGATCGCCCAACTTCGGATCACTGATGTATTTCTTGATCAGCGCGGTGTATTCCTCATCAAGTTTTTGGGGCGCTGGCGCGGAGGATTTCGAGGATGACTTGTTCTGCTTACTTTGCGCGAACAAGTGCGTTGCCGAGGGTCCATATCCCATCCACAGGCCAACCATTACCACCAACGAGCTGATCACTGCGAACCGGCGATTCATGCGAACTCCTTTCAAGAAGGACAAATTGACTCCGCAAGCCCCGCGCTTCACGCGATTTTGTCCCTTCGTTTCGCGCGCACAAAGGAAGCGGGCAGAGTCTACCAAACTTCAAGGTGTGCGGTCATAAGAACGTGCAGAGTAGTAGTTCGGCTCCAGGTCTTGCGCGCAGCTTCGCAAACCAACCCCTTTGACAGTTCTAAATTGTACGTGCTTGACATCCGGGCTGATGTCCGTACGATACTCACGCGCTCCAATCAGCGCGGCATCGCCATGGGCGCTTGAAACTGGAGCGCTTATGTTGCGAAATCAAAGCATCGGAATGGGGAGACAACGAATGCTCTTGACTGGAAATCGGCGTGCGACTCTGAAAATTCTGTTTTTCGCGGCTCTATTTATTCTGGCCGCACAGGCTTTCGCGCAACAGCAAAGCGGCGCGAATGCGCCACAGGCGTTGACTGCGGATGACTATGCTCGCGCGGAAAAATTCATGGCCTACAACGCGAATTCTCTGGTGCTCCGGTCCGGCGTGCGGCCGAATTGGCTCCCCGACGAAAGATTCTGGTACCGCGTGGTCACATCCGTTAAGCCCGATCAAAGCGAATTCGTTCTCGTTGACCCTGCAAAGGGCACGCGCGGCCCGGCCTTTGACCACGCCAAGCTTGCGGCGGGGCTTTCCACTGCGGCAGGAACGGCGGTTGACGCGGCCAATCTTCCCTTCGTGACTTTTGAATACGCTGCGGACATGAAATCCATCTCATTTTTTGCGACCGATCACCGATGGAGCTGCGACCTGCAGAGCTACCAATGCACGGCTCAGGCCGGGGGGCGAGGCGGGGCTGGGGGCGCGGCACAAGGCGGTCGTGGGGGCCGCGGCGGGCGCGGTGGAGGAGGACGCGGAGGCAGGAATGAGATTCTTTCACCTGATGGCAAGCGCGCGGCGTTCATTCGCGACTACAACCTTTGGGTGCGTGAAGTTGGCACGACGAAGGAGACCCAGCTCACCACCAATGGCGTCAAGGATTTCGGCTATGCAACGGACAATGCGGGGTGGACCAACAGCGACCGGGCCATTCTGGATTGGTCTCCCGATTCGAAAAAAATTGCGACCTACCAACAGGATCAACGCAATGTCGGCGACATGTATTTGGTGAACACGCAGGTAGGACACCCCGAGTTGCGCGCATGGAAATACCCGTTGCCGGGGGATCCCGTCGTTACCATGATTGAGCGCGTAATCATCGATTTGGATGGGCCAAAGGTAATCCGGTTTCAAATGCCTCCCGATCAGCATAGATCCTCTCTTTGCGATGACATCTCGTGCGGAGGCGAAGGGACGGACATGCAATGGAGTGCGGATGGGGCGCATTTCGCGTTTGTCTCCACATCGCGCGATCACAAACAGGAGAATCTGCGCATCGCGGACGCTGCCACGGGGGCGATCACAGAGGTCTATGAAGAAAAATCACCCACCTACTTTGAATCTGGAATCGGCGCCACCAATTGGCGATACCTGCCCGAATCCAATGAATTCATCTGGTATTCGCAGAAAAGCGATTGGGGACATCTTTATCTATATGATTTGTCGACGGGAAAGTTGAAGAACGCAATCACGAGTGGAAATTGGAATGTCACGCAAGTCGAGAAGGTGGATGAAAAGAACCGCGTGATTTACTTCTACGGGGTGGGCAGAGAGAAGGGAAGCAATCCATATTTTGCTCACCTGTATAGTGTCGGGTTTGATGGAAAAAATCTTACCCTGCTGACTCCGGAAGATGGAAACCACAGCGTCACACTTTCCACCTCTGGGCGCTTTTTTGTTGATAGTTACTCGAAGCCTGATGTCCCGCCGGTGGCCGTTCTTCGAGATGCCAGCGGCAAGTTAATCCTAAAGCTGGAAACAGCGGACATTTCAAAGTTGATTGCCAGCGTATGGAAGCCGCCAGTGCCCATTACCTTGAAAGCCCGGGACGGGGTAACTGATATTTACGGATTAATGTTCAAGCCGACGAATCTCGTCCCTGGCCGGAAATATCCGATCGTCAACCACATCTATCCCGGCCCACAAACGGGCAGCGTTGGCGGATGGAGTTTCTCCGCCGCTCGCGGTGACGACCAAGCCCTCGCGGAGCTTGGTTTCGTCGTCGTTGAAATTGATGGGATGGGCACGCCCTGGCGCTCCAAGAAATTCCAGGACGCATACTTCGCCGACATGGGCGACAACACGCTGCCTGATCAAGTGACTGGAATGAAGCAGCTCGCGCAGAAGTACCCGTGGATCGATATTGATCGCGCCGGAGTTTATGGACATTCGGGCGGCGGCTTTGCCGCAGCCGATGCAATGTTCCGTTACCCTGATTTTTTCAAAGTCGGAATTTCGGAGTCCGGCAACCACGACAACCGTGAGTATGAGGACGATTGGGGTGAGAAATACCAGGGATTGAAGGAGAAAAAATCGGACGGCACAACCAATTACGATGACCAGGCAAATCAATTGCTCGCCAAAAACTTAAAAGGTCATCTCCTCCTGGCGCATGGAACGATGGACAACAATGTGCCGCCGTACAACACTCTTCTCGTTGTTGACGCGCTGATCAAAGCGAACAAAGATTTCGATCTTTTGTTGCTGCCAAATCAAGGCCACGGGTATGGCGCCGAGAGCAACTACATGACGCGCCGCCGATGGGACTATTTCGTTCGCTATCTGCTTGGTGCAACTCCGCCCATGGAATACGAGATGCACCCGCCTGCGGCGCCCGCTGGCCCGCCGCCGGGGATTTAAGACATCAATGTTAGTGTTCGCGTTAAGAATCTAAGCTGGAATTGGAGCGAGTCCTCCGATTTTCGCTGGGGGAGCGTTTGTGGCTTCGATGAGGAACAATCCGCCCAATTTGGGCTCCAGACGCATCACACATATCGTGCAGGAATGTCTCCACCAGCCCTTCGTGCTACCAGATTCCCAATATATCCAGGAAATTGAGCACCATACACGGATAGAGACGCTCGAAAAAAGGGAATTGGTGCGACAAAATACGCTGCTTCGCTGGTTGCCTAGGCCCTTTTCCACAAAAAGCAAGCGCCCCTCCCGTATTTGGAGGGGCGCTTGAAAGCCAAGTTGTCTTAATCTCTAGGCAACGACTAGAACGAAACCCTCCCGCCGAACTGAACCTGTCTCGGCACCGGGGCGAACGTTCCATTGTTGCCGTTAGAATTAAGCGAGAATGTCGAGCTCGATGGGTAGTTGAGGATTGGGTTCGACGTTGTCCCGCTGATCGACGAGAACAAAGTTGTGCCGACCGCGGTGATGTTGTCGGTATTGAAGAGGTTGAAGAAATCGACGGAGAGTTGCAACGCCCAGCGCTCCGTAAAGTGGAAGTCACGGGCTATGCGGAAGTCCTGATTCAGAAATCCCGGCATTCGGAAGGCATCCCTCTCGAGAAACGGAACACGAGTGGAACCCGCAATCCCGATAACGCCAGTGGTCTCCGGCCCGAACGAGAAGCTCCCATGATTCGCAGAAGGAAGATTCCCGCTGACCGTCGCGGTATAGGGCAAGCCCGAGGTTGCGACAAGAATCGGCGAAAATGTCCATCCCGATGTCAGCCACCGTGCTCCCTTGTTGTCTGCTTTCGAGTATGGGAGGGGAGACCAAATTAGGTCCCCGACGAATTTGTGGCGAAGATCAAAGCTCGACGGCGCGTAATCTCCGCGAATGTTCGCAGGACTCAGAGGCGTATTACCGGAAAGAGTCGCCGAGGACACCTGGTCGTCATCCAATGCCTTTGAATATGTGTAGCTGCTCTGAATCTGCAAACCATGAGTCATGCGGCGGGCGAATTGTATTGCAAGGCCATTGTAATAAGACCGGACGACGGTCGAGATCTGCGTCATCTGGTTGAAGTTGGTGTTTGGTCGAGACCCCGTCGCCGAGGCTATGTAAACCGGAACGGTAAATGTTGAGCCAGCGGCCGGAAGAGCCGGGCCGCCTGTGAAAACTAAGGGAGCATTACCAGCAACAGTGAATGTGGCGTCCACCGGAGCGTTGAAGTTTGTATCTTGAGCCAGCGGCAAGAATCGACCGATGCTTCCAATGTAGGAAATAGTGACGACGGTGTTCGTGGCGATCTCGCGTTCGATTGCCAGGTCAAATTGGTCGATTTGCGGGAGCCGTGAATCCGGCGCAAAGTAGACGATGTTTGGTCTGGCAACGGTTGGCGAGAATGTGGGAAGGATGTTGGGATATATCGGTACACCTGCATTCGCATGCCCCGATGAACTCGTGGGGAAGAAATCAGCGGAAATTTGGTCAGCGGCGATTCCAGTATCCACAAGCGCGTTGAAAATGTTTCCGTTGATGATGCGGCCGTAGTAGATCCCCGCTCCGCCTCGCACTACCGTCTTGCTGTTTCCGGTGACGTCCCAGGCAAAACCAACCCGCGGGCCAAAGTCCTTGTTGTCATTCGGCATGACATTGGTTTGAGGCGCCGCTGGGTTGGGAAGAACCGCAGACGGGAATATCTCCTTCTCCCATCGAAGTCCGAGGTCGATCGTCAAACGCCGATTCACATGCCAGTCGTCCTGACCAAAGAATGCAATGTCCGTAGTATCGAAAGTCAATCCAAGGGGGCCGAAGCCCTGGACGAATTCGCTATAACAGGAGACAGGTGAATTTCCACTGGCAAACTGTGTAGAACAAAGGGTCCCGGCGCCGAGATGGTCCACCGTCGCGAGGTAATCCGTAATGAAATCGAGTCGATCGTTGTATTCGTATTCACCAAGGGACTGGAAGAGGTTGCTGATCCGGTCATTGACAAAATTTATGTCGGCTCCAAATTTCAAATAATGCTTGCCCTTATTCCAGCCGAAAGTGTCCGCAAACTGATAGCGATGCTCGTCGGGCAGTGCAGCGCGCTGCAGGAAGTCGGGCGCGCCGAAATCAAAGGATGTAGTCCCAAAAAGGTCAATTTGAGGAGAAAGTCCAGTGAGCGAGCTAACCGGCTCGCCGGCGGCCGGCGGGTCGGTAAACTCAAATTCGAAGTCGCGGCTGAATTGGAAGCGGAACTCATTCGTCTTGTTGGCGCCGATTGTCGTAATCCAGCGCGCTTGCGCGGACTCGCCCTTTACGAAATCATCTCCAAAACTGTCAGTTCCGCGAGCCACTACGGAAGCAGTTTGAATACCGTATGGAGAATCCCACCTGAGCCGGTTGTATGAAAGAGTCACTGTGTTATTCTGCGTCGGTTTCCAATCGATCTTTGGGAAATAGATTGTTTGGTTGCCGGTACGCGGGACCGTTCCCGTCAAGCTATCTAGAAAGGTTAGCGCTGAGTTCGCCTGTGATTGCATCGTTGTGAGTGAAGCCGAGGGCTCAGCCGCAATGAGGCGGCAATAGAGCTGATTCCCCTCATTAAGACTTGAACCGGCCGCCTGATAAATTGGAACCCCGCTTCCATTCACGCAACTCGACGGAGCAGCCACTGTTATGCCAGTGAAAAAGAACGTCGGATTCGTCGGAATGGCAACTCCGGGGAAATTGCGAATATTGTCGTCGAAATTAAAATACCAAAACAACTTGTCTTTGATCAGGTAACCGCCAATATCGCCGCCGAATTGTTGCCGCTCGTCCTCCGGCTTGATCGGAAGCACTTCGAAGACGCCGGGCGACGTTTCTGTTGCCGCAGTCGCAAAGGGATTATAGGCGCCCCACGAATTGTCGCGGTTATAGTAGTACCCATCGCCGTGGATTGTGTTGGACCCGCTCTTTGTGACGGCATTCACAACGGCACCGGCTGCTCGGCCATACTCAGCGGAATAATTCGACGTATTGACCTGGAATTCCTGAATGGCGTTCGAGCTGGTCGAATAGTCGATGCGGGTGCGACCCTTCTCTTCTGCGAAATAAGCTTGGTTATTGTCGCCGCCGTCCACTGTATTGTTGTTCAGCAGCCCGCTGATGCCCCGGAAACTCACATCTCCAAACGTGCCATCGGGAATTGCGCCCGGCGTCAAAAGGGCTAGCTCGGACCACCGGCGAATGTTCAGGGGCAAATTGTCAATCGCAGCCTTATTTACGTTCGTCGAAAAATCATTGTCTTCAGAATTTACAACGGGCGCTTCGGCAGTCACAGCAATCGTCTGCTGCTGCCCCGCGAGAACCATTTTAATGTCCACCGATGTGGACAGCCCAACTTCCACGATAATGTTCTGCTCTTTGTAATCCGCGAAATTTGCGGAGGAGACCGTGATCTCGTACACCCCCGGATACAAGTTGGTGACAAGATACCTGCCATTTGAGTCGGTCTTCACCGGTACGGACGTCGCGTTCGTGGCGATATTCCGCACGGTCACAGACGCGCCCTCAATCGCTTTCTGCTGGGGATCGACAACCGCCCCGCCGATCGCGCCAAAAACCGTTGACTGGGCGTGAACGGCAGCGCCCACTAGCACTACCAATGCAATCACCACAAAGAATTTCAATGAGATGCTGCGGAAACTGGATGACATTGGACTACCTCCTGGTAGGCGCCGTAGGACTTACCCCGAGCCGGGCGCCGGATGGAATCAACTAAACGATTAGATGATTCGTCAATTCCCATTTAAGGACGATCCCGCATAATTGGTTTGCGAGTTTGGTTTCAGCGCGTCATCTCCGATATGACGTACGTCGCACGGCAATGTGATTCGCGTCACATCTGGTTTCTATGTCGCGGAAAAGGAGAATCTACGCCTAACAAATCGCAACACGCCGGAAACTCGACCACCCCGATCGAGTGACCACATCCATGGTGGAGGCGCAGCGCATGCCTCTTTCTCGCTCGGTACCACACCCCCCCCTAAGCCCGGCACTCTATTGCCGCTCACTAGCAAAGTCAAGAACCTCCGAACTGCCTCCAGTGGAAATCTCGGCTGGCCACTCGGGCCAAACAATATGACGTCGAAAACCAGATAATGTTACGGAGGCTTCATTAAAAATCGATGAAAGGTTGCACGCAACTTGATGAAAAGTCCCGTCCTTCGGCTATGCGCAGGTTCGCGCGCAACTTGTACTCCCAGTTTCGGTGCGCTAGAGTAGCCTCCCTTATCACGGAGAAAGACAATTGCCCCCCGGCGGGAAAGAACATCTCAAAGTGCTATTGCGGCGAGGCGCGATTCAGAAACGCGTCCGGGAAATGGGACTCCAAATCTCGCGCGATTTCCAAGGTCAGCGAATTCACCTGATTGGGGTTCTTAAAGGCGCATCCATATTTTTGTCGGATTTGGTTCGCGCTATAAATCTCGAGGTTTCGCTCGATTTCATGGCTGTGTCGAGCTACGGGAAAGGGACAAAGACCTCGGGGGAGGTCCGCCTAACAAAGGACCTCGACACGAGCATTGAGGGCTTAGATGTCGTGCTGGTTGAGGACATCTTGGATACGGGGCTTACTCTCGGATATCTTTGCCGCATCTTGCGGCAGCGCAAACCCAAAGAGCTTCGCATCGCTGCGTTTCTCGATAAACCCGACCGGCGAATCCTGAAAGAAGTCCATGCAGATTATGTGGGATTTGAAATCCCCAACGAATTTGTCGTGGGGTATGGTTTGGATTACGCCGAACGCTACCGCAACCTGAAAGATGTCTGCGTACTTTCCCTGCCTCCGCAGGAGCACTAGATATGAAGCGCCCTGATCAATCGATCTCGCTCTGAAACTATGAGGCCAGTTGTCACAAATTCGGACCTGGACCGAATCCCCGACGGGGGGGAGCTCTCGATTGCAGTGGACGCATTGATTACTCCGCTGGCGCGAGATGAAGCAGCGCGCCGGGGAATTTCGTTCCGGCTGATTGACCCGCAGTCGACGATCCAGCCCAGCGGGGCGCCCAGGCGAAATGCAGCGGTGGCCGCGGACCGCAATGTCGTGGCTATCGCTGCGGACCACGGCGGCTTCGAGCTAAAAGAAAAACTTAAGTTATACATTGTTGATTGGGGCTACGAAGTCCTCGACCTGGGAACGAACAGCACTGAAGCCGTGGACTATCCAGATTTTGCTGTCGCCGCCGCGGAAGCAGTCGTCGCCGGACGTGCCTGGCGTGGGGTCGCGATCGATAGTGCCGGAATCGGCAGCGCCATAGCCGCGAACAAGGTCCCCGGAGCGCGCGCGGCGCTGTGCTATGATCGAGCAACGGCACGAAATAGCCGCGAACATAACGACGCAAATGTTTTGACGCTTGGTGCAATACTGATTCCGCCTGAACTGGCGCGGGAAATCCTGGCCGCGTGGTTGGAAACGAAGTTCGGCGGAGGACGTCACGCAAAGCGCGTTGAAAAGATCACAGCAATCGAAGCCCGGTATTCTGGCACAAAGTCACCGGGCCCGGCCTCAAAGTGAAGAGCATGACGCAAGATCCCATCCAGCTTGACCAACTTATCCGCACAATCACGGAAGAGGTGCTGAGTTATCTCGGCGCTGCGGGGGGTGAACCCCTAGCCCGGCTGGAGGTGGACGATGTTGTCTGTCCGGATTGCGACCAGCAATGCGTGGAGAAGTGCGCGCGAAAAACGCGCAAGGTAATTGACGCCGGAGCGGACCGCATCTCTGCCGGAGCCTCTGTTAAATCCTGCGAGGAAGGCATCGCCTGCCTGATAGACCACACGCTGCTCAAACCGGAAGCATCGCGAGAGGATATCCGCAAGCTTTGCCGGGAGGCGGCGCGATTTAGATTTGCATCCGTGTGCATAAATCCGTGGAATGTCGCGCAGGCCGCCGAGCTGCTTCGCGGATCCACCGTTAAGGTTTGCACCGTGGTTGGATTTCCGCTCGGCGCGACGCTGCCGCAGGTGAAGATTTATGAAGCTGAACAGGCCATCAAGCTCGGGGCGCAGGAAATTGACATGGTGGAGAATGTAGGCGCGCTGAAGTCGGGATTGGACGAGGTCGTTGAACAGGACATTCGTGGCGTTGCGGAAGCCTGCCATCGCAGCGGCGCGATCTGCAAAGTTATTCTAGAAACTTCGCTGCTTACAAACGAGGAAAAAGTCCGCGCGAGCGTCGCTGCAAAAAAGGCCGGCGCTGATTTTGTGAAGACTTCCACTGGATTTTCCACCGGTGGAGCAACCGCGGAGGATGTCGCGTTGATGCGCGCCGCCGTTGGCGCCAGCATGGGGATCAAAGCTTCAGGTGGAATTCGCAGTTTGGAGGATGTACAAATAATGGTCAGCGCGGGCGCGACCCGGATTGGAGCGAGCGCGAGCGTGAAAATCGTCGAGCAAGCCTGCGGCATAGAAAATGCTAAACAGACATAGGTGGCTATGATGAAGCAGTGAGAGGGTATCAGGACTGTCTGTATCTCTATGATAAAAAAGGACTTAATCAATCCCGGCCGCTGCTGCGTTGACGCAAGAATTTATTTAGGCAGACGACTGACTAAATAAATAAAGCTAAAAAGTGCAAAAGAAAAACCGGTTTTCGAGACCCCTACGCTCGCGATTCAGCGGGAGTTTTCGAATGAGCGGCGGATTCACTTATTCCACCGGCCGCGGTCATTTCGCTGGATGCACCTCTTCCTCCAGAATCACATTTGCCTCGGATGCATTTTTCGCAGCGCTGGCGTCTAACTCGCTCTGTGCGCGTGACCCGTATCCAAGCCTGGTCATGCAGTTGGCACCGGCACTCTCAATTTACCCGCTACAATTTTCACCATGAATTTAGGACGAGGCGATTCGAGTGGGCACTCTGCTTGCGCCTGCTATAATGAGTCAGCACTCTTTGATCACGACTGATGAGTTGTCATTTGGAAACGAATCGGATTATGGATTCCATAGGAACAAAATCGCAATCGGAAGTCCCCGCTGAAGTGCTGGCGACGCTCGCCGAAATCGGGCAGGAGCTGAACTCCTCGCTCGATTTGGACCGCGTCCTCGATAAGACGGGGGAGCTCGTCAAACGGCTGATCGACTACGAGATTTTCAGCGTCATGCTCGTGGACGAAGAATCGGGCCGGCTCTACCATCGCTTTGCAATCGGGTACTCGCCAGACGTGGTGGATAGCTGGCGCATTCCCATCGGGCAGGGGATTACTGGGACGGCGGCGGCGACGGGCGAATCCGTCCGCGTGAGCGATGTCAGCAAGGACCCGCGCTACATCAATGCGATTGATACGGTGCGGTCCGAGCTGGCGGTGCCACTGATGTACAAAGGCAAAGCCATCGGCGTGCTCGATATTCAGAGCTCGCAGCTTGATTACTTTACGCGAGACCAGCAAAGCATCCTCGCGCTTCTCGCGACCCGGCTGGCAATCGCGATTGAAAATGCCCGGCTGTTCGAGCGCGCAAAGGGGCAGGCGGAAACGCTGCTTGTTTTGAACGAGATTGCGCGCGAAACGAGCTCCATCCTCGACTCGGAAAAACTGCTCGTGCGGGCCGCGGAGCTGATCAAGCGCGTAATCAACTATCAGATTTTGAGCATCATGCTCTATGACGAAGCGACGAATATGTTTCGCCACCGCCTGGATGTGAAGTACGGCCAGACGCTGCAGGGCAAGCTCCGCGTCGCAGCGACGGAGGGAATCGTTGGCGCGGCGGCGGCCTCTCGGCAGCCCGTGCGCGTGCCGGACACGACCGCCGATCCGCGCTATTTGATGGTGAATCCTGAGACCCGTTCGGAGCTGGCCATTCCGCTGATCCACAAGAACCGCGTGGTTGGCGTGCTGGACCTCGAAAGCCCCGTGCTCGATTACTTCACGCACGAACACGTCCAGGTACTCTCGATTCTTGCGTCGCAACTGGCTGTCTCATTGGAAAACGCAAGGCTCTACGAGCAAGTGGCCCGCGACGAAGCCCGCATGGAACGCGAGCTCCATGCAGCCCAACGAATGCAGGGCGCGCTTTTGAGGCCCGTGCCGCACGAAGACTACGGCTTGGACATTGCGGCGCGAATCCGCTCGGCGCGAGAGGTGTGCGGCGACATGTATGATTTTCTGCGCTACGGCCCGCAACAGCTTGGCATTGCGCTGGGAGATGTGAGCGGGAAAGGCTCGGCAGCGGCGCTTTATGGGGCGGTGGCGACGGGGATGTTGCGCAGCGTTGCGGCACAAAAACTACAGCCCGCGGAATTATTGCGACAATTGAACCAGCTTATTTGCGAGCGTCGCATTGAAGCGCGCTTTATGACGATGTGCTTCGCCACGTGGCAAAAAGGCCGCCAGAAATTACGCGTGGCGAATGCGGGGCAGTCGCAGCCGCTGCTGTGGAAAGACGGCCGCTGCGACAGAATCGATCTTTCCGGCTTTCCGCTGGGGCTCTATGATGATGTGAACTATGACGAAACGGGGTTTACGCTTGTTCCCGGCGACATCCTGGTGTTTCATTCCGACGGACTTGCGGAAAGCTCGAGCCCCGACGGTCAATTCTTCGGAACGGACCGATTGAAAGATGCGATTGCCGTGAACCACGATCAACCGGCCAATGAGATCGCGGATCGGTTGCTCGCGGAAGTGGAGCGGTTCACCGCGAACGCGCCGCTTTCCGATGACCGGACGCTCGTCGTGCTCAAAGTAAAGCCGGCATGACGCACGCTCCCGATCCCGCTGCCTACAATCCTGGATTCACGCGGCGCGCCGGGCGCGCATTCTGTGAAGGCATTCCGCTCAGCGCGATCGCTCAGCGCGTTGGCACACCCACATACGTTTACAGCCAAAGCGCCATTGAAGGAGCCTATGGAGGCCTCGATCGCGCGCTTTCACGCGCTCTGGGGAAGGCGCCGCACTCGATTTGTTACGCCGTAAAAGCGAATTCAAATTTGAAATTGTTGCGCTTGCTGGCAAAGCTCGGAAGTAATTTTGACATTGTGAGCGGCGGTGAACTCGAGCGGTTGCGCCGGGCGGGCATCGCTGCAAAACGCGCGGTATTTTCGGGGGTTGGCAAGACGCGCGAAGAGATCTCTGAGGCGCTGCGCGCGGGAGTCCTGATTTTTAATGTTGAATCGCCCGCCGAATTGGAACTCCTCGAGCGTGAAGCCGCCCGGCTTCGCAAACGCGCGCCAACATCCATCCGCGTGAACCCGGATGTGGAAGCCGGCGCGCACCCGCATATCGCAACCGGCCGCAGGCATCACAAGTTTGGAGTGGATTGGCCGCAGGCCCGGCGCATGTATTTAGCGCACCGCAATTCAAAGTGGATCGAATGGCAGGGAATCAGCGCTCATGTCGGTTCGCAGGTTCTAAGTCTCAGACCCTACCGGCAGGCTCTCGGCCGGCTGGTGGATTACATTCGCGATTTGGCGCGAATGGGCGTGCCCCTGCGTTACCTGGATATCGGCGGAGGTCTGGGTGTCCGCTATACGAATGAGCGCCCACCCACCTTTGCGTCGTACTCTCGCGCACTTGCAAGTAAAACAAGCAGACTTGGGTGCCATTTGCTCATTGAACCGGGCCGTTCGATTGTGTCCGCGGCGGGAGTACTTCTGATGCGGATTCTACATACGAAGGAGACGCGCGGAAAGCTATTCGTTGTAACCGATGCGGCTATGAATGATTTCATGCGGCCGGCGCTTTATGGCGCCGTGCATCCAATCACGCCAACAGAATCGCGGCATCGTGGCGCTCAAAGAAAAGTCGCCATCGTCGGCCCGGTCTGCGAGACGGGTGATGAATTCCACGATGCCTGGCCGCTTGGCGATGTGAAAGCCGGAGACTTTCTGGGGCTTTGGGGTGCGGGTGCATACGGCGCATCGATGACTTCAAATTACAACTCGCGCCCTCGTCCCGCGGAAGTCCTTGTGAACGGCAAGAGCTTCCGCGTAATCCGCAAACGCGAAACCCGCGCGGATTTAATGCGCGGCGAATAGCCCCTATTCATTCCTCTACTCATTCCTAAGCACGGCCATTGGATCCACCCTCGATGCGCGACGCGCCGGCAAATAGCCTGCTACCAGGGCGACCGCCGCCAAAACCCCGGCCGCCAAGATTAATGTGGTCAGGTCGCGAGGGGCGAGTCCAAAGAGGAGCTTCTGTGCATACCGGGTTGTCGCAAGAGCGAGTCCTGTGCCTGCTGCGATTCCAATTGCCAGGAGGATTGCAACGTCGCGCAGCACCAGCCGGAGAATTGACCCCGGTGCGGCCCCGAGCGCCATGCGGATGCCGATTTCCTTTTGGCGCTGAGTGACCAAATATGCCAGCACGCCGTAGAGTCCTATTACAGCCAAGAGCAACGCCAACCCGCCAAAAAAGCCTGACAGAGTTGCAAGAAGCCGTTCTTGTGCAACCGAATCATTCACCTGTTGCTCAAAGGACCTAAACTTTAGCGAAATTGAGGGGTTCACCCCGGCCACGATTCCGCGAAGGGATTCCACCAGACCTGGAGAACTTGAGCTCATGTGAATCTCAATATCCGGAGAACCGGCATGCTCCTCCAGTTGCGAGATTGGGAAGAATATTGTTGGAGGGAAATCCTGGCGCAAATCATCGTAGGCAGCATCCTTCGAGATACCTACAATTTGGTAAGGGGCCGATCTTCCTTTCCTGCCTTCATCAATGGTGATGGATCTTCCAATCGGATAATCAGTTCTGAAAAACTTGCGCGCCAAGGCCCGGTTTACAATCGCGACCTTCACCGACGAGGCTGTATCATGCGCATCAAAATCACGCCCCGCGAGGATCGGCGACCGGAACGTCTGGAAATAACCTGGCGAAACGTAATTGAAAAAAGAGAGGGCGTCGTCTCCGGTCTGGTCTTTTTCTCCCACCGCATAAATAAAGTTATTCCACTCGAATCCGCTGACGGGCGTCATCACAGATTGGCTTGCGGAGACGACTCCGGGCAGAGCCCGGATTTTTTCCATCATGAGGTCAATGGCGGCGGCCTGCCGGTCTTCAGGGATGCCTGACTTCCCCATGTTGGTTTGGAGTATGAGGACGTTTGTCCGGTCAAACCCGACGTCCCGCGTAACCAAATTCCGAAATGTTGAAATGAATAATCCGGCGGAGACCAGCAACGCCAGGGAAAGCGCCACTTGAGATGTGACGACCCACCGAATGGCGGAAAATCCGGATCGCCGCTCTCGGTGTTCCGCGTCACCGCCCTTCATTGAATCGGCCAGTGAGACTCTTGTGGACCGTAAAGCGGGCAGTACGCCAAACAGAAGCGCGCACGCACAAGCGATCGCAATCGTAAAGACCAGCATTTTGGTATCAATGGATAGATCGAGAAAGACTGAGTCTTGCGATGTCGAAATGAACCGGACCAGAAGGGAGGCGCCCCACCGCGCAAACAACACGCCAAGAAGCGCGCCCGCGGTGGAGAGGATCAGGCACTCCGTCAGCAATTGGCGGATCAGGCGCGACCGGGATGCGCCAATGGCAAGCCGGACGGCAAGTTCTTTCCGGCGTGCTGCTGCCCGGGCAAGCATGAGGCTGGCTATATTCGCGCAGGCAATCAAGAGCACGAAACCCGCGACGACCATCAGAATCGCCAGAGGACGTGAATATTGCCGGCGAAGATAGGAGATGCCATTCGCCGCGGGAGAGATTGCGAACGATAACTTCAGAAATCGCTTCTGTTCTTCGTCAGGATAGTCGGGAGGTACGACGGCTCCATAGATCTGTGGTGCAAGAACCTTTAGCCGTGCCTCGGCCTGCTCTGAAGTGCATCCGGGCTTCAGCCGGCCCATGATGGTGAGCCACCAGGCGGAACGGTGGTCAAGCATCACACTCTTTTGGTTCGGACCGTCCACAATTTCTTCGGCGCAGATGGGGATCGCGACGTCAAATCTCTTTCCCACCTCGGTACCAAAGAAATTGCGCTCCGCAACACCTATGATTTGAAATGAATTGCGATTGAGTTGAACGGATTTCCCGATTGCATTTTCGTCTCCGCCATAGTTCTGTTGCCAGAAGCCGTAACTGATCACGGCCAATCCCGGGCAACCGCGCTTGTCATCATCCCGCTGGAGGAGCCGTCCGGTTGCCGGGCGCACCCCCAGAGAGCTGAAATAATCCCCGCTTACGTAGAGTCCATCGACATAAATGGATTCGCCGCCCTGCGCGAGATCGAATTGTGTACCCCACCAGGCGAACGCACCGGTAAATACATCCTGCCGGTCACGGACCTGCTCCCAGATGGGATTCGTGAATGAGCCGACAGGCTCGTCGTAATTGGGAGCATTTCGCATCACTCGCACCAAACGTTCCGGCTCTTGTACAGGGAGCATCCGGAGAACAACCGCGTCAAGCAGGCTGAAGATTGCCGTGTTTGCCCCGATGCCAAGCGCCAGCGAAAGAATGGCAACGGCTGTCATTCCCGGGCTGCGCCTCAATATGCGCAAACCGTAGCGGACGTCTTGCGCGAGGTTTTCCAGCCAGCGCCAGCCCCACATTTCTCGCGTGAGTTCCCGGACCCTGCCTTCATTGCCGAGTTCGCGGCGGGCAGCGCCTTCCGCCTCAAGACGCTTTTTCCCTGACTCCATTGCTTCGCGCGCGGCCAGCGTCAAGTGTCCGCGGATCTCTTCATTGAGCTCGTTGTCGCGATCCCGCTTCCGAAAAGGATTTCTCATGTTTCGCTCTCCGTTTTTCATTCGTCCGAGGATTGTCCCACGTACACTCAGCGCCCAATCGCAAACAAAAGCGCTTTCAGCATTGTGCTCCGTTCACTCCGCCCTCAATGTGCTCGCCGGATCGATTCGTACCGCACGCCAGGCCGGCACAGCACATGCGACCAGCGACACGCCTGTCAGCAGCGCGATTACACCGATATACGTGATCGGGTCGAGCGGTGAAATACCGAACAGCAGCGTTGTGAGGGCCTGTGTTGCCCAGACCGCACCGGCCAGGCCGATGGCGATGCCAAGACCAGTTAGCGTCATCCCTTGACGTAGAATCAGCGCAAGGATATTCCCGCGCGATGCGCCCAGGGCTGCGCGCAAACCGATCTCGCGCGTGCGCTCGGCCACGCTGCCCGAAAGCACGCCGTAAATGCCCGCTGCCGCCAACACCAGCGCGGCGAGTGCGAAGGCCTCAAACAATATCAGCGAGAAGCGCCGCTCCGCCGCCGACTTTACAAGTAGTTCGTCCATGGTCGCCGCTCGTGCAACCGGTTGATCTTTGTCCACGGACCAAATCGCTTGGCGGATTGCCGGAACAAGCGCGGTTGCATCACCGTGCGCACGCACCACCAGCGACATTGCGGAGTCCGGGGAATACCACTGTGCGGGGGTGACGTAGACGGCGTCCGATTCGCTCATGGCTAACGACATTTGCTTTACGTCGCCCACCACGCCGACGATGGTGTACCAGGGCAGGTCTGTGCGGCCGACGTGAATGCGTTGGCCAATGGGATCTTGACCGGGGAATTTGCGCTTGGCGAACGATTCGTTGATCAGCGCAACCGGCGGGACGCCGGCTCCATCGTGATCCTCGAGCAATCTGCCTCGCTTTAGCGGAATCGCCATCGCTTCCAGATAGCCCGGCGTAACGGCATATCGAAACGCTTCTTCCCCTTGCGTGAGGTTGTGGTCGCCCTCAAGTGTCACGCCATAAACGTCAAAGTCGCCGCTCAAGGGCAACTGGCTGGTAAATCCTGCGATAGCGACTCCTGGAACACGCCGCACCGCTTCGAGCGCCCGTGCGAAGAACCGATTTTTCGCGCTGTCTTCATCGTATCGATGGCCAACTTCTTCGACCTGCATCGCGAGCACGTTTGTGGCGTTAAATCCCGCAGGAATCGCGAACAGACGCTCCATGCTTCGGAAGAGCAGCCCTGAACCAATAAGCAATACAAGGGCGACTGCAACTTCCGCGATGACTAGAGCGCTGCGCGTCCGCCGGTGGCCGCCATTGGCGCGCCGCGAACCCTGCTGAAGGTCGCGCTGTGGGTCGAATCGCGCCGCGTGAAACGCCGGCATTAACCCAAATGCCAGACCGATTAGCGCGGTCATCCCAAATCCGAATGCGAACACAGCGCCATCCACGCCGATTGCCCCGCCGCGCGGTAAGTCGGCAGGACTGAGTGTCACCAGCGCGTGCACTCCGAGGATCGCGAGTGCCATTCCCAAAGCGCCGCCCACGACGGCGACGAGCAGGCTTTCTGTGAGGACTTGGCGGATCAACCGGCTGCGCCCGGCGCCGAGTGCGGCCCGCAATGCAAATTCACCACGGCGGCGTACGCCACGAGCCACCAACAAGTTCGTGACATTTGCCCAGGCGATTCCGAGGACGAGGAGTACTGCGCCGAGGATTGCAAGCAGCGCTGGCTTCACGCCCCGGGTGACTTCGTCTTCAAGAGAATTGACCGTGAATTTGACTACACCGCGATACGTGGGTGGGTGTTGTTCCTTTACAACCGCAGTACCCGATTCGTTGAGCTCCTCTATTGCTTGTTTTTCACTTACCCCTTCTTTGAGCCGCCCCACGGTTCGCAAAAAATGGCCCCAGGCCCGCCCCTGCGAAATGTCGTACTGCAACGGCGCCCACAATTCGGCGGAGGGCGCCAACACATTTTCAAAATTGCCCGGCATTATACCGATCACGGTATAGCTATCGGTGGTGGAAGAGCTGTCCGCTTCCTCGAGAGTGATTTGGCGTCCGACAATTGACCCGTCACCTCCGAAATGCCGTTTCCAGAGCGCATAGCTGAGAATCACAACGTTCGGTGCGTTCAGCCGGTCGTCCGACGCCACGAAATCTCTTCCCACAATCGGCGAGACACCAAGCACTTGAAAGAAACTCGCACTGACACGCTGCCCTTCAAGTCGTTGCGGTTGGTCCGTTCCAGTTACCGTCGGTTGCCACGGATTCAGTGCGGCTATCGACTCGAATGCGCGAGACCTTTCCGCGAGGCCCAGAAACATTCCGAAACTTCCGTGAACACGCGAGCGATCGCTACTGGTTTCCCAAATCATCATGATCCTGTTGGCATGAGGATAGGGCAGCGACTCAAACAAGATCGGGTTCACAGCGCTGAAGATTGCCGTCGTTGCGCCAATGCCAACTGCCAGAGTCAGCCCGGTGATCGCCATGAATCCGGGCGTCCGTATCATGTTGCGAACGCCGTAGCGGACGTCTTGCGCGAGGTTTTCCAGCCAGCGCCAGCCCCATGACTCGCGGGTAAGTTCTCGGACCCTAATTTCATTCCCCAACTCGCGGTGCGCGGCGATTTCTGCGTCAATGGACTTCTTGCCTGATTCCATCTCCTCGCGCGCGGCAAGCGAGAGGTGTCCCTGAATTTCTTCTTTCAACTCTTTGTCGCGATCCCGCCTCGCGAAAGGATTTCTCATGTTTCGCTCACCCCTTTCGCGGGATTCAAAATCCCCGCGACAGCTTCCGTAAGCCGCGCCCAGCGCGAACGCTCCGAAATCAATTGTTTCTTGCCCGCACGCGTCAGGTGATAAACGCGCAGGCGCGGGCCAACCTCCGAATTCTTCCATTCCGCGGCGACCCACCCTTTGCGTTCCAGCCGGTGCAGCGCCGGGTAGAGGGAGCCGGTGTCCACTTTCAGGATTTCGCCGGAATGCGTGCGGATGGCTTTGCTGAGTGCATAGCCGTGCCGCGGCCCCCACTGCAGGGTTTGTAGAATCAACATATCCAGAGTGCCCTGCAGAATTTCGAGTTGGTCCCGATAACGTTCTTTTGATGTCGTCATAGGTTTGGTCCCATAGGTCCGGTAGGTAGGGATTCTACCTACATCTAAGTAAGACGCCTACATACCAAAAAGGTTACCAAGAAAGTTGGAGGGGGGCCGGGAAGGGGGCTACCGCTCTCCCCATTTCAGCTTATTGCGCAGGATCTCATAGTAGGTTTTACGCGCGGGACGTACGAGCCGGAGCGGGTGGGTCGCTTTGGCGACGGAGATCTTGTCTGTCGGCTGGAGCTCTACGCCTACCTGGCCGTCAATTGTCAGAAAGACCGGCTCGTCACCGGCCCGGAAGCGGATATCGACGCGAGAGGTGTCCGGTATCACCAGTGGTCGGTTGGTCAAAGCATGCGGACAAATCGGCGTTATCACAAATGCGGCAACCTTTGGATAGACAATCGGTCCGCCCGCCGCAAGCGAGTACGCCGTCGAACCGGTCGGCGTGGAAAGAATCAAGCCATCGGCCTTGTAACTGCACACGTAGTCACCGTCTACGTGCAATTTGAGATCAATGATGCGGGCGAGAGCGCCCTTGTTCAGCACAACGTCGTTGAGAGCCCGGTGACCCGCGGCGACTTTGCCCTCGCGCACGACATGCGTGTCCAGCAGGGTCCGCAAGCTCACGCGGCTGCGTCCCGCGAGGACGTCCTCCAGGATTTCGTAAAGGTCAGCGAGCGTAACGCTTGTAAGAAATCCAAGGCCGCCGAGATTAACCGGAAGAATCGGAACAGGATGATCGCCGAGCGATCGCGCAGCGGAAAGCAAAGTTCCATCACCGCCGAGGACGATGAGGAGATCCACGGCGCTCGCGAGTTCTTCACGCGACCGTTCGCGGCCGCCGTTGGTCAGGCAGGAACTCGTCTCGTGGTCGTAGAGCACCGCGAGGCCCTTCGCTTCGAGCCACTCGATGAGCTTTGGCGCGACGGAAGCGATCTCCGCCTGTCGTGGCCGGGAAACGATGCCTACAGTTCGGTGCATGGTCACGGCGAATTGTACTCTAGGGGCTTGCTCGGCGGACAGCCCTGCGGGTAGCGCACCGGGACAAATTGCTTACACGCGCCGCGCGTAAAGAAAAAACTCCTGATTGCCCTCAGCACCCGTGAGGCGGCTCGGTTTGACACCTTCAATCACGAGACCCCCTGCAAGCGCAGCGGCGCGAACACGCTCGATTGCGCGATCATGCAGCTTGGCGTCCCGTATGATGCCGCCCTTTCCAACATCGCCGCGATCCAACTCAAATTGCGGCTTCACCAGAATCAGGAATTCCGTGCCCGGGCCCGCAACGCTTGCAATGGTGGGAAGTACCTTCGCCGCCGAGATGAAGGATACATCGAGGGTGATAAGTTGCGGGCACTCAGTCAAATCATTGCGAGATAGCAACCGGGCGTTCCGATGAATCTGAATTACTCGAGGATCTTGATAAAGCTTCCACGCTAACTGCTCCGGCGAGACGTCCACGGCATAAACCTTTGTTGCGCCACCCTGAAGCAGGCAATCCGTAAATCCTCCGGTCGATGAGCCGATATCAAGGCAAGCTTTGCCCGACACGCTGACGCCAAAATCTTCCAGGGCTCCTTCGAGTTTGAATCCTCCACGGCTCGCATAGCGCTGGCTTCTGCCACTCACTTCAATGAATGCGTCATTCTTTACGTTTGCGCCTGCTTTGTCGGCGCGCTGGCCGTTGACGCGTACCTCGCCCGCGATCAGCATCGCCTGCGCTTTCTGTCGCGTTTCTGCAAGGCCGCGTTCAACGAGAAGGACATCCAGCCGAATTTTGTCCGTTTTGCGTTTGGCAGGTTTTAGCGGCATGGTGGAGTTTGCGGAAGAGACGGGTCACACGATTTCAAGCGCGGCGCAAAACAAGAAACTCGGCAAGTTCGCGCAAGCGCGCAGTGTGTTCACCATAGGACGAAATATCGCTGAGTGCGCGCTCCGCCAGCTGGCGCGCAAAAGCGTGTGATTTCTCCAGACCATAGAGCGCCGGATAAGTCGCCTTCTGTTGCGCCTGATCCTTGCCGGCGGTCTTTCCCAGCGCGGCGGATGATTCTTCCACGTCGAGAATATCGTCCACCACCTGAAATGCCCAGCCAATATTTTCGCCGAAGGAGCGCAACCGCACGACATCCTCAGCGTTCGCTCCGCCGCAGATCGCTCCCGCCACAACCGACGCGCGTATCAATGCCGCTGTCTTCGAGCGGTGGATGTAGGCCAGAACATCCTCTGACACCGGCTTGCGCTCGGCCTCGAGGTCCGCGACCTGCCCGCCAACCATTCCGTCGCGCGTTCCCGCAGCAGTCGCCACTTCCCGGATAACTTCGACGCGCCGCGCCGGTTCAATTGGAATACTTGACAACGTCTCAAAGGCGAGCGTGAGAAGCCCGTCACCCGCAAGAATCGCCGTCGCTTCATTGAATTTCTTATGGCAGGTGGGCTTGCCGCGCCTCAGGTCGTCGTTATCGAGGGCAGGGAGGTCGTCGTGAATCAGCGAATAGCTGTGAATGAATTCGAGCGCGCAGCCTGCATCCAGTGCGGCGAGAATCTCGCTGGAAAAAACGCGCGAAGCCTCCAAGCATAGCATCGGGCGAAGCCGCTTGCCTCCGGCAAACACGCTGTAACGCATGGCCTGATGGATCGTTGGAGGTTGCGCACCCGCCGCGGGCAAAAGCCGGTCCAGCGCGGATTCAATGATTCCGTGATTCTCTTCAAAGAATGCCGGGTACTTCATTGGACTGGGAGATGCAGGCATATTTCGCTGGCTTCCGTGCGCATCAACTCTTGTCATCCGCGCCTGGCTCGAATGGCTCGGCGGCCATCTCGCCGCCGGCCTTCTTCATCAGGACTTCAACGCGCCCCTCGGCCTGTTCAAGTTGCTTTTGGCAATCGCGTGAGAGCGCCACGCCTTCTTCAAACAGTTTCATCGCATCGTCGAGCGAAAGATTCGTGTTCTCCAGTTTGCGGACGATCTCTTCCAGGCGCGCGAGCGAACGCTCAAATTCCGGTTTCTTCGGTGGTTCCGGCTTCTTGGCGGCGTTGGGGTTCAAGCGAAGTTCACCTTTGGCAGTGCGGGCAGAAGTAACTCGAACGGCCCGCCTGCTCGATGCAACGGATACGCTTCCCACATCTCCGGCACGGCTTGCCTTCGAGCCCATAGACTCGAATGATTCGCTCCAACCCTTGGAACCACCACTCAGGATCGCGAAAGCCGGGCGCCGGGTTGCAACAGCATTCTAAAGCACGCTTCAATGTGGAAACAATGGCCTTATGCAGCCGCTGCGATTCTGCAATTTTGACGCGGTCCGCGCGGCGGCGCGGGTCGAGACGCGCGTGCCACGAGGACTCACTGGAATAGATGTTCCCAAGTCCTGCGATCTTCGTCTGGTCCATCAATAGAATTTTCACCGGGCGTTTTGAACTACGGAGGATTTCCGAGAGCGACAGAGCATTAAATCGTGGCGAGAAAACATCAACGCCGAGCACGCTCAAGCCAGGGGCGCCCTCGGCGTCTTCATACCAATTCACGCGTCCAAAATGGCGGCGATCAACATATCCGAGAGCTCCGCGATCAAAATTCAGAACCACATCGACGTGCACGCCGCGCGTTGGCACGCCATCGAACCAAATCAACTTGCCGTCCAAGCGGAAATGAAGCACAAGCGAGCCGCGATCGAGCTGCAGTAGGAGATATTTTCCGCGCCGTTCAACCCCGATGATCCGCGCGCCGCGCAACGCCTTTTCAAGAAGGGAAGGGGTCTGCGGCCGAACGGCGATTCGGTGAATTACTCGGCAAGCATGAATCGTCCGCCCGGCCACCAGCGGACGAAGCGAGCGTGCGACAGCTTCAACCTCTGGCGCCTCAGGCATTTTCTCTAATGGCCAGCGGGTTCGAGGCGCAATGTGTGAATGGTTGCGCGCAGAACCGCGTCGTCGCTGAATGGCGCGGGCAGCGGCCTTCCCGCAAGCCACGCATGATATTGGTCGGAATAGTGTTCACTTCCCAATTGACCGGACTCACCCGTGGTGATTTCCATGAACGAGCGATCCCAATCGGAGAGGTCTGCGACAAGCCGCATGGATGGGCCTTCGATGCGCCCGATGGCGTCAATACAGCCGGGACCGCCGGAATGTTCATCCGGGCCGATGCTGAACAATTTGGCAAGGATGCCCGATTGGCCAAGCGGATGCGCCATGAATACTCGATTGCGATCTCCCCATCGCCAGCCGGAAATATCAGGTTGCCTCATCGAGGTGGTAAGTTCACCAACCGCTCCATCCGCGCTGGCCATCAACAATTCATCGTAATTACTAAAATCCGGCGGAAGCCAAATTGCCGGGCGCTCGCGCAAGATTCGCTCAAGAAATATTTCGCCACCCGTGGGCGCGCCCGGGCCGAAGTACGGCTGCATTAATTTGTGACCGAATGTCACCGCAACTTGATCTGCGAAAGTTGCCTCTACAGAATCGGGCGTCATGCGGCCGTCCCAATTTGCCAGCATGGCGATCAATTTGGAAGCACGATCATCGAGGGGCTTTGCAGTTAGGGAGGCTTTCACCAGAGCCTTCGCAAAAAGTAAATTGAATTCTTGTGTGACGTCCGCTTGAATCGCGGCGAAATCCTCGGGGGCGAATTTCTTCGGCTGCGAAAGGAGTTTAAATATACGGTCCGTCCGCCAGGGCGGCGCGAGAAATCCGGAGAGGTAATGCCCGTACCCGGGGCCGACGACCTGTGAATTCGCCGTGGCAAAGATTCCGCCTGCTGGATCGAGCACTTGCGGCAGCTCATCAAACGGAATATAGCCCTGCCATTCGTAATCGCCGTTCTCCCCCGGCATTGGTGCGGCCCCGCATGGAACATTAGCAGGAAGCGGCGAGCCCGCCGGCGGCCATTCTGCACATTTGCGAATCGGGATTCGCGCCGCGACTATGAATCCGATATGCCCCGTCTTATCCGCATAAACTGCGTTTTGTGCAGGCCCAAAGGCATCGCGGAGATTTTCCCGGAACTCCTGCCAGTTGTTTGCGAATTGAATCTTAAAATAGCTGCGCGCAAGACCACCCGGCTCGGTCGCCGTCCACCGCAATGCATATCCTGAGCGGCCCTGAGGCGAAACGATCGGGCCGTGTCTCGTCACTTTGACTTCGAGGTGTAGCGCTGCTTCTCCTTTTACCAGAATGGTTTCGTGCCGCACTTGCGCCGCCACCCACTGGCCATTCACACGATACTCGGCCATGTTTGCGGGATTAAAGGTTTCCTCGTAGAGATCCTGCACGTCCGCGCCATCATTCGTGAATCCCCACGCGATGGATTTGTTATGCCCGATGACGATTCCCGGCGCGCCCGGGAGCGTGAATCCTTCGGCGTTCCAATTGTCGACGGTCAGGTGAATCATGTACCAGATGTCCGGAACGCCGAACGCGAGGTGGGTGTCATTCGCGAGGAGCGGTTTACCCGACGCGGTGTGCGTCCCATCCACGACCCAATTGTTGCTGCCAAACGCAGCACGCACCTCATCATCAAATTCGTCGAGAATTCCCTTTGCGAGACTCCAGCCATTTTCGCCGGGCGTTAGATCCGCCGGAGGCATTGCGTGAGATTGCGCCGCGGAAGTCGGGGCTTCATTTTGCGTTGCATTCGAGGCCGGTCTCCGAGTTTTGTCCACCGGAATCACGGCCATACCGACAATCGGGTGCTGGTAGGGGGAATCGTCATTAAAAAGAAATGCAGCGCGTTCTTTCCCCAGCCGTTTGCTCGCATCCAATCGCGCAAGGTCCGCACGCCATGTGCTGGTCAGCGTTTGATACATGTAGCCGACAATCAGCAGTGTGTCCGCAGGCCGCCACGGTTCAGGTTCGTAGCGCAGCATCGTGAATTCGATGGGGAGCCGATCTCGATGCCCCTCGATGTAGAGATTTACGCCGCGCGCGTAAGCCTCAAGAAGCGTTCGCTCATCGGCATCAAGCAAAGTAGCGTCCCGGTCGGCAGCTTCTTTGAGCCCCAGCGTCCTGAAATTGCGGTCGGAACCGAGTGCCAGGGGGCCGACAATCTCAGAGAGTCTTCCTGAAGCGGCACGGCGAACGACATCCATTTGCCAGAGCCGGTCCTGTGCCATCACATAGCCCTGTGCTATAAAGAGATCCTCTTGCGATAAGGCAGAGATGTGCGGCACGCCGTAGACATCGCGCCGGATGACCACCTCGCTCTTTAGACCTGCGAGCTGCACGCTGCCATCCACCTGCGGCAGGGAACGGTGCACAAGCCACCAGCCGATTCCCGCGGCGCCCAACAGGACCAGCCCAATCACAATCAGAATGTAAAAAATCGCTCGACGCAACTTTGCACCTCTCGGCGCACCAATATCGCAAGCCCGGCCCGCCGCGCCCTCCAGCAACAGTCAATTGAACCGTGAGTCTATTGCGCACTGCGCATCGCGGCAAGCTGTGATCTCGCCAGCCCCCTATTGGGGTGAGCCCCGCCGGGCTGTTAGAATCGCAACGTGATTCTGGTCCGCCTTCTCGCCGTCCTTGCGCTGATCTGCGTCAACGCTTTTTTTGCGGCGGCGGAGTTCTCTCTCGTCGCAGTCCGTCTTTCCCGTTTGCGCCAGCTCGTGAAGCGCGGGAGCGCCAGCGCTCGCATCGTTCAGGATCTCGTCTCGCATCTGGAAACTGTCGTTTCCGGCGTGCAAGTGGGCATGACGCTGACGACGCTCGGCCTAGGTTTTCTCGGCGAGCTCACAATTTCACACGCCATCGAGCCGCTCCTTTGGTGGATTCCAGGGAAGGCCGCCGTCCTGATCGCGCACGGCGTCGCGCTCGGACTCGCGTACCTTCTTCTGACAATGTTTCACGTTGTCCTCGGCGAATTAGTGCCGAAGGGCCTCAGCCTGAGCCACGCCGAGCGAGTCGCGCTGCTCATCGCGCGTCCATTTCAGTGGTATCTCGGCGCATTTCGCCCTGCGATCAGCCTTCTCGATGGGATGTCGCGCGGCGTGCTCCGCGCGCTCGGCGTCTCTCCGCGCCTGAGCCACACGATGGTGCACTCCACCGAAGAGTTGTTCATCTTGATTCAGCAGGCGCGCGAGCGCGGGTTGTTGGCGGCTACCGAAGAGCGGTATGTCCAGAGCGCGCTCGAACTCGGCCAGCTCCAGGTGCGCGAAATCATGGTGCCGCGTCCCGACGTCCACGCGCTGCCCGTGGAGGGCACACTCGATGAAACACTGCAGCTCTTCGCGCGCACGCAACGGTCGCGCATCCCTGTTTATCAAGGGACGCTCGACCACGCTTTGGGTTTTGTGCACATCAAGGATCTATTCGGCGTCCTGCTGGAACGCGAGCGGCGCGCGGAGCAAGGCAGGATTCAGCTTCCGTTTGACCTGCGCCGGTTTGTGCGAGAGCTTCTCATCGTGCCGGAAAGCAAACCTGCCAGTGAGCTCCTCACGGAATTTCGCGCGCGCGGCATCGGGATGGCGCTGGTGGTGGATGAATTCGGGAGCATCCTCGGCCTCGTCACACTCGAAGATGTGGTCGAGCAAGTCGTCGGTGAGATTCACGACGAGTTCGATCTCGTCGAGCGCCCACTCAAACTGGCGGATGGCGCAATGGTCTTTGACGCCTCGCTGAATGTCCGCGATTTTGAGCTTCAATACAAAATTGCTTTGCCGGATGATCCCGCCTACTCAACGCTTGGCGGGTTCGCCTTGGCGCAGCTCGGATTGATCCCGCAGGGCGGGGAGACATTTGATTTTGAGGATCATCGGTTTACCGTCTTTGAGATGGACCGGCGGCGAATCGCCCGGCTGAAGGTCCAAGCGCTGCCCGGTGCTCCGGGCAAAACTGATGGGGCGGAAGTTGAATCCTCGGGCGGTGCTTCTCGCAATCCCTTGCGCGAACAAGACGGGCAGTCAGGACCCGCGCAATCCGCGCATAAGTCGTCCGGCGGTGACCGCGCATGAATTACAAAAGTGTTTTCAAAGTTATAAAACGCGCAGCACGGCGTATCGCGATCACTCTTCCCGCCGTTTGGCTTGTTCTCACCATGGTTTTCCTGCTGGCGCACATCGTGCCCGGTGATCCCGTGCAACAAATGCTTGGCGAGGACGCACGCACGGAGGATCTCGCGCAGCTTCGCCATTCGCTCGGTCTTGACCTGCCGCTGCGCACCCAGTACGCGCGCTATCTTTCCGGACTCATCCGCGGAGACTGGGGCAGGTCTTTCCGTTTCCAGGCGCCCGTGCTTCCTATGGTTGTGCAGCGCTATCCAGCGACACTCGAACTCGCTTTGGCGGCGATGCTCGTCTGTGCGGCAATCGCAATTCCGGCGGGAATCGCTGCAGCACGCAGGCGAGGGCGCTCCGCCGACCATGCCATTGGAGCGCTGACGCTCCTCGGACTCTCTGTCCCAAATTTCGCATTGGGCCCCGTCCTTATACTTGTTTTTTCGATCGGCTTCGGATGGTTGCCGGTCTCGGGCCGCGGCGGGATCTCGCACCTCATTCTGCCCGCGGCGACGCTCGGAGCAGCGCTAGCTGCAATTATGACGCGCATGGTCCGCGGCGCGATGATCGAGGAAATCTCCGGCGATTACGTCCGCACCGCGCGTGCAAAGGGATTGTCCGAGCGCGCAGTCCTCTATCGTCACGCATTTCCGAATGCGCTGGTTCCGATTCTTACCATTCTCGGATTGCAATTTGGCGCGCTACTTGCCGGCACGATTGTCACGGAATCTATTTTTGCTTGGCCGGGAATCGGACGCCTGACGGTCCAAGCCATTCAGGCCCGCGATTACCCGTTGCTGCAGGGATGCATCCTTGCAATCGCGCTCTCCTACGTCATCGTCAATCTTCTGACGGATTTTACTTACGCGCTCGTGGACCCCAGGATTCGTCTGTCATGACCGCAATTGGTTTGACCCCATCCGCAGATGAATCGCGCACTTGGAAAGGGTTTCTACGGCACAGCTTCGCGGGCCGAATCGGGCTGGCGCTGACTTTGCTGCTATTTCTAATCGCCATTCTCGCTCCGTGGATCGCTCCGCGCGATCCCGTCGCGCAGGACTTGCCTGCGCGGTTGCTCGGCCCGACACCGGGCCATTGGATGGGAACGGACGAATTGGGACGGGACGTATTGTCGCGCGTGCTCTATGGCGCGCGCATCTCGATGCTTGTCGGCGTTTCCGTTGTCGCAGGCGCCGCGCTCGTGGGCGTGACGCTCGGCGCGCTTGCAGGCTACCTCGGCGGATGGCTCGACCGGTTCATTAATTCGCTCCTGACGAATGCATTTCTCTCATTTCCCGGCATCCTTCTCGCAATCGCATTCGCCGCTTTTTTGGGCGCGGGGATCGGCAAGGTGATCCTCGCATTGATCATTACCGGCTGGGCGGGATACGCGCGCCTCGCCCGCGCGCAAGTGCTGAAAACCAAAGAGCTGGATTTTGTGCTGGCGGCAAGATCGCTTGGCGCATCACATTCGCGCGTCCTGCTGCGCCACATCATGCCGAACGCCATTCAGCCGGTTATGATTCAAATGTCCATCGGAATGGCGGGCGCCATACTCGCGGAATCCACTCTGAGTTTTCTTGGCTTGGGTGTGCTCGCCCCCGCGCCAAGCTGGGGAGCAATGCTCAGTGACGCGAGCTACTATCTTTTCAGCGCGCCTCATCTGGTCATTTTCCCCGCGCTCGCGATCATGGCCGCGGTGTTGGGTTTCAATCTTTTGGGAGACGCTCTGCGGGATTGGCTCGATCCGAAGATTCAATCCCAGATGGTCACGTTGAGTCTGACGCGATAATCCTCTGGCTCTTCTCATTTGGAATAATTATTTTGATTTGCTTATTTCTTGTTTAACGCGATGCTGGGGTTCTCGGCGCAACTTCAAGAAGTTTGCAGGACGATCTCCGCGCCGCGTCCCACTCCCAAAACGCGCGCGGCATTTCCTTTGTTTACGGCAATTTCGATAAACCCCATTGAACCCACAAGCGCCACCGGCTCCCCCGCCGGCCCCTGCGCGAATGTTTCCACAAATTGCTTCACCGGTTTCCCCGCTACGACGAATCTTGCCGGGCCCGGCTGGCGCATCGCCTCGGGCAAATCTTCGAGTGTGAAATTCGTCATGAGATTTCCGAAGTGGTCCACGCGAAGCACCGCGCCGCGTATAGCTCCCTCTTGCGCCTTAGGACGGGGCAATGCGAATCGCGTGAAGTCTGTAATCGGCTCGCCAAACGCCTCCGTTTGCCAATTCTTGGCAAGCCACGCCGCCACCGGGGCAAAAACGTCGCGCCCATGAAACGTCGGGCTCACTGGACGCTGAAAATAATGTTCAGCGGTGATATGACGCACCACGACCGGGTCTTCCCGATCATAAATCAACGAAAGCACGCCGTTATCGGGCGCGATAAAATATTGGTTGTTTGCCGATACAAGAATCGGCCGGCGGTTGGTGCCTACTCCCGGATCTACAATTACGAGATGCACCGTCCTGGAAGGGAAGTAGCGGTACGTCGCGCCGATGCACAACGCCCCATCAAGTAAGTCGTAGGGTGTGACGCTGTGATTGATGTCAATTATTTGAGCTTCGGGCTGGATCGTGAGGATCACGCCTTTAATCGTGCCGACGAGTTGATCGCTTGTTCCGTAATCTGTAGTCAGGGTCAGCAGAGGGCCGGGCACGTGAATCCTTCTCCGTCGCGGATCAGAATTGACTAAATTGTTTGCTGCTTGGCACGCTATCCAAGCCGGATGGTGAAGTCAAGGCGCGTCAGAGGCCGCGTAACGCAGTGGTGATGGGCCTAAGAGCGGCACGAATGGCCGGAGGAGTTCCGCCGATGAGCCCCATTATCAAGGCGAAAATCATGCCGGAAATAAGAAGCATCGGCGTGATTTGAAACGCGAATGCAAGAGAAGAAAATGTTTGAAAATTAAGCGTGCTGGTGGTGAACCCGTTCAGCGGCAAAACCACAAGGCATCCGACGGCTCCTCCAATGGCGGCAATCAGCAGCGCCTCGATCATGAATGAAAACACGACGCTGCCCGCGCCAAATCCAAGCGCGCGCATGGTGGCAATTTCACGCGAGCGTTCCGCTACCGCCGAGTACATCGTGTTGAGCGCGCCGAAAATGGCGCCGATCCCCATCACGACACCAATGCCTATCCCCATGAATTCGATCACGCGCGTTAATGTTTCGGATTGTTTCGAGAAGTAGTCAATTTCGCGGTCCACCGAAACCGTCAATTGCGGGTCTGAAGTAAGCCGGTCTTTGAACTGGGGAAAGTCTGCGGCCGATGGCAATCGCACCGTCACGGATTGGTAGACGTTCGGCGCACGGTTGTAGGCCTGATCCAGCAATGTCGCATCGCACCAAACCTCGGAATCGAATGAGCTGCCGCCCGCGTCGAAAATCCCCACAACCTTCCAGTGAATTCCGGAGAGCTTCACCGTATTGCCAAGATTCAAGCCTGCGTAAGTTTTCAATGCATTTTTGCCGACGACTAATTCATCCAGGCCCGGAGTGAAAAAACGCCCTCCCGGCAATATATGAATGGTGTTCCGCACTTGCAGCGCTTTGGCCGATACGCCGCGCACCTGGACGTTGGCATCTGTCCCGGTGGAAATTAATGGGAACGGCGCGATCACAACGACTTCGGGACTTACCAGTGGGCCGTTCGAATCGCGCGCAATCCCCGGTTCGCCCTCGATAATATGCACTTGATCCAACATGACCGTGCCGACCATCTCTGTGTTGGATCCCGCGCGCAGTATCAACGCATTTGAAGGAGATCCGGAGGACACAAGCGTCGCGCGAAATCCGATTGCCATCGCCAGGATGGCCACGAATACTCCGACTGTGCCTGCAATGCCTAGCACTGCGACCACGGAAGATGTCCATCGCACCCGAACGCTTCGCAGATTATAGATGACAGGTATCGCCACGAACAGTTTCCCCCGTTAAATTTTCCGGAGCGCATCCACAACGCGCAGCCGGCTCGCCGAAAGCGCCGGAATCAGCCCGGCCACTCCGCCAATCGCGATCGCGATCAGAATACCGTACACAATCTGGTCCAGTGGAAGGTAAAAGAGTGGCAGCACGGAAGGCACAGGGCTGCCCCACAAAGTTGAAACCTTGGCGAGCCCTATTCCGAGGGCACCGCCAATCAAGGCGATCGCAACGGATTCCGCCAGTACGTAAAAAAGCAGAAACTGGTTCGAGTAACCGAGCGCCTTCAGAATTGCCAGCTCGGGGGTCCGCTCGCGCACCGCAATCGCCATCGTGTTTCCGGTGACGAGCAGCAGCGTGAAAAACACCACGCCGCCAATCACCATGAGGATCAATTCGATGTTGCCCGTTTGTTTCACGAATCCCGCGGCGAACGCCGACTCCGTATCGGTTTTGGTTTCAGAAGAAGAGTTTGCAAACGTATCGTCAATCTTTTTCACCACACTCACGGCTTCATCCGGATTGGTTAGTTTAACTACATACCAGCCGGGCGAATCTCTCCAATAGCCCCCGACTCGCTGAGTTTCATTCAGCCGGTCCCAATGAAACCAGAATTGGGTTGTGTCATCTTTCGGGCCGGCGCCTTTGTAAATCCCACGGATGTTGAATTGCCAGTCCCCCACAAAGATCGCGCCCTTGAATGGGATCCGGTCCCCAACTTTCCACCCAAACCGCTTTGCGGTTCCTTCCCCAACGATCGCGCCCTCTCGGTCTTCCGCGAAGGCATTCCAACCGGCATCGGACACAATGAATTCCGGATACATCTGCCGCCATGTATCTACATCCACCGCGAACTGGGGGAAAAAATTCTTCTCGTCCTGGTAGATGCCTCCGAACCACGTCGCATAAGTAATTGCTTTTATTCCCTGAATCGCTTCCATCCGATTTCGGTATGCCAGTGGGAGCGGTTGCACGAATGTCACGCGGTTCATCACAATAAGCCGGTCCGCGCCCGCAACCTCCACTCCTTGATTGAATGCCAGGCGAATAATCACCAGCAATCCAAAGAGCAGCATCGCAATCGCGAACGAACCAATTGTCAAGATCGTCCGGATCTTTTTCCGGAACAAACTCACGCGCAACAGCCGGAAATATTTCATGCGCGCCCTCCCGCCACCTGCGCCTCCTCCAGCACTCCCTTGTTCAAATGGAGAACGTAAGGCGCATGCTCTGCCGCCACCGGATCGTGCGTCACGAGGAGCAACGTTTTTTTGTGCTCCTTCACAAGGCGATCCAGCAGATCGAGCACTTCGTCCGCGCTCTTGCGGTCAAGGTCGCCTGTCGGCTCGTCGCACAGCAGAAAGGTCGGGTCCGTCACGATCGCTCGCGCAATCGAGACACGCTGTTCCTGTCCGCCTGAAAGCTGCCGCGGATAATGTTTTATCCTGTCGGCAAGACCAACAAGGGTCAGCGCGGCCTCGACGTGCTTCCGCCGCTCCGAACTGCTCAGCCGCGTTAACAACAATGGCAGCTCAACGTTTTGAAACGCATTCAGCACGGGAATCAGATTGAACGTCTGGAAAACGAATCCCACATGCCTCGCGCGCCACGCCGTCAGTTTTCCCGAGGACATGTTCGAAATTTCGTCGCCAGCCACGCGGATGCTGCCGTTCGACGGCACATCCAGCCCGCCCAGCAGATTAAGCAGCGTCGTCTTCCCCGAGCCGCTCGGCCCCATGAATGCGACGAAATCGCCCTGATCCACGTCCAGATTCAGCGCTGAGAGGACGTGGATGTCCTCGCTGCCGCGCCGGTAATTCTTCGCAAGATCGCGCACTGTGATCAGGCTGTTTCCATTTCCCCTGCCGTCTACTCTTACCATCTCGCCGCCACCCCTGTTTTCGTTCTCACTGCTTACGATTGACCTTTTCGCCGTCCTTCAAATTGTCGGGTCCCTTCGTCACCACGAGATCGCCCGGCGCAATTCCGGCAAGAACATCGACGTCGGTCCCGCGCGCGCTGCCCGTGCGAATTGCGCGCCGCTCGACCGCGCCGTCATGAAACAGAAACACCGTGCCTTGGCCGTCCGCGGTTTTCACCGCGGCCTGCGGAATCACGGCCACCACCGCGGATTTCTGCTTCGCCGTCGGCTCGTCGCTCAGGAAAGCCACTTTCACGCCCATGTCCGGCAGAATTCGATCATCAAGGTGATCAAAGGAGATGCGCACCTTCACGGTCCCTTTCTGCCTGTCTGCCGTGGGAATCACCGTCCGCACGTGCGACGGGATCTGCCAATCCGGGTATGCATCGAGCGTCGCGGAAACGCGCATGCCCGGTGTCACTCGCGCAATGTAATTTTCGTTTACGTCGACTTCGATCTCGTTCGAGGTCATGTCCACGACGGTGCATATACCGGTGCGCGTAAAACCGCCGCCTGCCGACATCGGCGAAATCATCTCGCCCGGCTGGGCGTCCTTCGTCACCACGATCCCCGTGTAAGGCGACCGCACCACGCAGTTATCGATGTTCTGCCGGTCGATGGCCATCTTTGCATCGGCAGCTAGAATCTGGGATTTCGCCTGAGCGATCTGCGCCTTGAACCGGTTCACCAGTGTTTGTGCGGAGTCAAGCGCTTGCACCGTATCCACGCCTGCTTCGACGAGACCCTTTGTCCGCACCAGCTCACGCTCCGAATTTCCAAGTTGTACTTCAAGGTCCGCAATGGTAGCGGCTGTCGCGTCGCGATCCGCCTTCGTCGACTGCAATGACACCTGATAATCGGAGTCATCGAGCGTCGCAAGAATCTGTCCCTCTTTTACGTGCACGCCCTCGTCAACAAACACTTCCTTGATTTTGCCGGTAATTTTCGCGGCCACAGTTGCGCGGCGTCGTGGCGTCACATAGCCGGTGGCATTCAGCAGTGCAGGCATGGGTGTGCTGCCCTGCGCCGTTGCCGCGGCCACTTCGACCTCCGGCGCTCGTGCATTGATAATGTCTTTGCCCCAGTAAGCCGCCGCGGCCACCACCGCGCCGATTACCACCAGCATCGCAAGCCACTTGCCCACCGAGCTGCCCTTGCGCTTGTGATCGGCAATCTTCAGGGAGGCAAGATCCGGCATCGACGCGTTATTGCTTTCGATCGGCATAACAGTTCTTTATTCGGAAGCCTTCTACTTTAAAACTGATTACCACCCGTTTCGTTACGGTTTATTTCCCACCGCTTGCTAAAAATGTCCGGATACACTTCAAGCGCATCCGCGCATACGGCGAACCTCTGTCATATTCAATTCACCCAACGGTAGGGAAACGGGTTGCGGCTTCTCGCGGGCTGCAAAGGGGGTCCAAGAAGCCCCAATGTTCCCCTCTAAGATATCATACGTAAATTGCCCGGCCAATCTTTCGATGGACGGAAGTCTGCTTTCATGAAAGCATTAGCCTTCAATGTATGAACCTTTATCCATTTGAGGAGATGAAGATATGATTATCGGATTCCACGCAATTATTTATTCGAAGCACGCAGACCAGGTCCGTGCATTCCTTCGCGACAATCTCAAACTTCCATCCGTGGACGCGGGCGGCGGTTGGCTCATTTTTGCGCTTCCGCCCGCGGAATTGGCTGTGCATCCCGACGAAGGCGCGACCCGATACGATTTTTATTTGATGACCAGCGACATCGACGCCACAATCAAAGATTTCACGTCCAAGGGTGTCGAATTCACCGGACCAATCACGGAAGCCCGCTGGGGTCGCGTCGCCGCAATAAAGATGCCTGGCGGCGGCGAACTCGGCGTTTACGAGCCTAGGCATCCCACCGCGCTCGGCCTTGCAGGGGCTGGCGCGTCATCTGCGAGGTCTATGCCGCCAAAGCGCAAATCGAAGCCCCATCGCCCTCGAAAGAAATCCAAAAAAGGCCGTAAGCGCTAAAGTTCGCGCAATTACATTCGTGTTTCCTTGACCATCGTTTTACCGGCAGGCTATTCTGTCATCAGGCGAATCGTTCGCCCCGAATTCATGCGCCGAGTCTATTTCGATCATAATGCTACCACGCCCGTCGACGCCGAAGTCCTCGAGGCCATGCTGCCTTATTTTTCCAACGAATTTGGAAACGCCAGTTCGATCCATTTTTTCGGTCAGGAAACGCGCGGCGCGGTCGAGCGAGCCCGTCAAAGCGTGGCCGCGCTTCTCGGAGCCCAAGCCAACGAAATCACATTCACGAGCGGCGGAACGGAATCGGACAATCTGGCGATACTGGGCGTGATTGCCGAAGCGCGTGCCGGCGAAAAGAAGCACGTCATCACCACTCAAATCGAGCACAGCGCCGCCCTCAATTCATGCCAGGCACTTGTGAAACGCGGCGTTGAAGTCACATTCTTGGCGGTTGGCCGCTCCGGAGTTCTGGACCCGGGCGACGTGCGCCGCGTCCTTCGCCCGGAAACCGTGCTCATCACCGTGATGCACGCGAATAATGAAATCGGCACGGTCCAGCCGGTCGAAGAAATCGGTCGCATTGCTGCTGAAGCCGACGTTTGGTTTCACGCGGACGCCGTGCAATCCGCCGGCAAAATCCCGGTCGACGTAAACAAGCTCGGTGTGGATTTGCTTTCTATCTCCGCGCACAAAATTTACGGACCCAAGGGGGTCGGCGCGCTCTACATCCGGAAAGGAACGCCTCTCCATCCTGTGCTTTACGGTGGCCATCACGAACGCGATCGCCGCCCCGGCACGGAAAATGTTCCCGGCATTGTGGGCCTCGGCCGCGCTGCGGAGCTCGCACGCGAAAAGCTCGCCACTGATGTCGAGCGCGTTTCGCACCTGCGCGACCGCTTCGAGAACGGAGTCCTCGCCGTCGTCGCTGACGCCCGCGTCAACGGCGCCGGCGCGCCGCGTGTACCGAATACGTCGAACATTATGTTTCCCGGCGTGGCCAGCGAATCGCTCTTGATCGCGCTCGACTTGAAGGGGCTGGCATGTTCCAGCGGGTCCGCGTGCTCATCGGGCGCTGTGACGCCATCGCACGTTCTTACCGCGGTGGGTCTTTCTGCAGCGGAGGCGCGCTCGAGCCTTCGCTTCAGTCTAGGACGGCACACATCGGACGCGGATGTGGATTTTGCGCTCAGCATTCTACCCGGCGAAGTCGCGCGGCTGCGTTCAATTTCGCCCGAGAATAAGCGGGTGCCCGTTGCACGCTAGTCCGTTGCGTGAGCCCTTCAAAGCAAGATTGCAATGAATGAGACAGGTCACAATCCGGATTTGACCGCCGTCGCTATGAGCGGCGGAGTGGATAGCTCCACCGTCGCGGCGATGCTGCGCGGTCGTGGCGAGCCCATCGTCGGCCTGACCATGCAGCTCTGGAATCAGCGCCGCCTGCCCGCGCTCGCTGCCGAAGGTCATGGCGGCCATCGCTGCTGCGGCATTGACGATGTCTACGACGCGAAGCGCGTCGCCGAGCATCTCGGCTTCCCACACTACGTCGTAAATTTCGAGGAGCGCTTCGAGCAAACCGTCATCCAGCCGTTCGTCAATGACTACCTGAGCGGGCGCACCCCGATTCCCTGCACGCTCTGCAACAATCACGTCAAATTCGATCAGTTGATCGAGACCGCGCGCGAGATCGGCGCGGAGCGGCTCGCTACCGGCCATTACGCGCGCATCCGGTTCAATGAATCGTCGCTCCGCTACGAATTGCTTCGCGCTGCCGACAACGCCAAGGATCAGTCCTACTTTCTCTTCGGCCTGATGCAAAAGCAGATGGCGCGCACAAGCTTTCCGCTCGGCGAACTCACGAAAGATGAAGTCCGTGCGCTGGCGAACGCTGCGCAGCTTCCCGTCGCTCAGAAGCCTGAAAGCCAGGAAATCTGCTTCGTGCCTTCGGGCAACTATGTAAAGTTCATCGAGGAATATCTTCATGAGCAGGGAAGTGAAATGCCCGGGGAAGCCGGCGAAATCGTCACCACCAGCGGGGAAGTGATCGGCACGCACGCGGGAGTGCACAAATTCACTGTCGGCCAACGCAAGGGACTCGGCTTCGCCGCCGGACGCCCAATGTATGTCGTTGCCCTCGACCTGCTGAATGCGCGCGTTGTCGTCGGCGATGACGCGGAATTGCGCTGTGCCACTTTTGGAGTGCGGGACGTCAACTGGATTAGTGTCGCGCATCTCGATTGCCCGATTCGCGCAGAGGTAAAAATTCGTCACCGCCATGACGCTGCGCGCGCCACGATTGAACCGGTTGGCGATCCAAATTGCGCGCGCATCACTTTTGATGAGCCGCAGCGCGCCGTCACGCCAGGTCAGGCCGCCGTGTTTTACGCGGATGAAGTTGTGCTCGGCGGCGGCTGGATAGCCTGAAGCTTTGGCAGCCCAAGTTGTCAATCACTCCATCTGAATCGTCATTCAACTGGGTTTGGTTGTCGTTCTGAGCGGAGCCCCGAGGTTTTTCATTTTCAAGCAGCGCGCTTTTTGCGTCCCGATATTCTTAATCGGGACCAAGAATCCTCATGCGATTCGCAAGAAAATCGCCTAGGGCTGAGCTTGTGGAAGGATTGTAAGGGTTCTTCGCTGTGCTCAGAATGGCAAACCAGAAGACTTAAATAAACATTCCCTCGTCGGAAGATTCCGGCGTAGTCGCCGAAGCCTCAGCCTGCGGGCGCCGGAAGGACCGCAGGACTTCCAAACCGCTTCGAATCCCGCGGATAAACGCTGTGGCTTGCTGGATCGGGCCGAGCATCGTCCGCCGAACCGCCGACCCGGTTTCCTCAATTGTCTCCAGTGCGCCGGTCAGGATTTGGTCCACATGGACGAGCTGAACGCGCGTCCGGTCCAGCGTCTCGGTCAGAATGCGGTCCACCTTTTGCGCCTGGTTCCGCGCCAAATGCACCACTTCTGACGCATCCGCCACCATCGAGACGATGCGCGGCTGCGTTTCAGTCACGAGCGATTCCACGCGCGTAAGAATTGGCACGATGCGGGCGTGCAAGTCCCGGAGCGTCTTCATTGTCTGTTCGTTGGACCGTTTAATCTGGAAGAAAACTGCCGCCAGAATTACGGTCTGCAGCACGAACGCAATCGCGATGATGACGACAAAATATCCCGGCCAAGTTGGCATCAGTATTGCTTTCTTGCTCGATTCACCGAACTATTGCGCTTTCGCCTTTTCCCGCTGATAGGCATCGCGTCCTGCCTCAACCGCCGCCGCAATGGAATCCTTCTGGCGCACTGCAACTCCCTTGCTGCGTTCAATCAGGTCGTCCGCGCGCTCTTTCAGCTCGCGCGCCTTTCGTTGCGCGTATTCTTTGCCTTCCTCAGCCTTCTTGGACAGGTACTCACGCGTCTCTTCGCCGGATTTCGGCGCAAACAAAATGCCGAGCAGCGCTCCCACGCCCAATCCAACCATGAAATAACTAATTTTGCCGCCTATGTTATCCGCCATAAAAAACCCCTCCTTTTCGACTGTAGCACTCATACCCATCGCTTGCAACCGAGTGCGAGACACCACGGCTCCAATAATGCGAGAATCGCTTCATTCGGGCTGTACAAGAATGAACATCCGTAAGATTGCTCTTCTTCTAGTCCTTGCTGCCTACGGCTTTCAATCGCCTTCGCCGGGCAACGCTCCCGCCCAGACCTCTCACGACAAGATTTTGGCGGGAATCATTGCTGCCGCAATCGAGCGGACGCACCACACCGTGTGTTACGATCCTTCGTACGTCCGAATTTCCTATCCCGGCGGCGATGTCCCCACCGGGACCGGCGTTTGCACCGACGAAATTATTCGCGTCTACCGGGCGGTAGGCGTCGATCTTCAAAAGGAAGTCCACGAGGATATCGTCCAGAACTTCGGCGCCTACTCCAACCTACCCCGATGGCATATGACTCGCCCCGATTCAAACATTGACCACCGGCGCGTCCCCAATTTGATGGTTTTCTTTAATCGCAAAGGCGAATCATTGCCGATCACAAATCGTGCAATTGATTATGCTCCGGGAGACCTGGTTACCTGGGATTTGGGCGGGGGCGTCCCGCATATAGGAATCATCATTGATCGACGCAATGTCCAAAGCGGACGCTTCATGATTGTCCACAACATCGGCGAAGGTCCAAAAATGGAAGATGTCCTCTTCAATTGGAAGATCACCGGGCACTACCGGTACTACGGGCCCGGCCTGAAATGAGGCGCGAACGCCTGTGTCACCCCAATGCAGGAGTGATCACGCCTCCGCCATTAAAATGCGCCGCAATCCGCGCGGCCTGGGGCTTCGTAACAACCCGCGCAAGCTCCGCTTCGCTGGCTGCTCGCACCCGCGCGACGCTTCCGAATCGCCGCAATAACTTCTGCGCTGTCCGCTCGCCAATCCCCGGAATTTCCGTCAGCTCTGTTTGAATTGTTCGCGCGCTGCGCCGCTGCCGGTGGAAACCCACTGCAAACCGATGCGTCTCGTCGCGGATCTGCTGCACCAGATGCAGGATCGGCGAATGCTTTTCCAGCATGACCGGCTCGTCCTCCTGCCCGAGCACGTAAATAATTTCCTCGCGCTTGGCAATGCTCGCCACCGGCTGGTTGATGATCTCCAGTTTATCGAGCGCCTGCGCCGCCGCGTGCAATTGCCCGATGCCTCCGTCAATCAGGACCAAGCTTGGCAGCGCCTTTTTCTCTTCCTGCAGACGTTTGTAGCGCCGCTCCACCGCCTCGCGCATTGAAGCGAAATCGTCCACGCCCTGCACGCCCTTGATGATGAATTTGCGGTAGCCCGCTTTCTGCATCCGCCCGTCCTGCCACACGACCATCGAAGCCACCGTGTCCGAGCCCTGAATATGTGAAATATCGAAGCTCTCGATTCGCTTTGGCGGCTCTGGAAGATTCAGCGCATTCTGCAGCGCCTCTGTGATGGCCTTTGACGTCGGCTTCAGCACGCGAAACCGCGCGTCAAACGAGTGCTTCGCGTTTTTCTCCACAAGCTCTAGGAACGCGAACTTCGGCCCCCGCTGCGGCGTAAGAATTTCCACACGGTGGCCGGCCCGCTCGGTCAGCAACTCCTGCAGAATTTCCCGCTCCTCGAAATCCATTGGCACGTGAATCACGCGGGGCAGATAGCTCGCATCGAGATAGAGCTGCTTGAGCAGGGAAGGGAGGAATTCCGCCGCGTCAAACCCATCGAGCTCCTCCCAATAAAAATCACGGCGGTCCACCACGCGCCCGCCGCGCAAATGAAAAAGGTTCGCGGCCACTTGCGGCGGCTCCGCATACCACGCCAGCACGTCCGTATCGTCGCCCTGCGCCGCCGTCACCTTTTGCTTCTCCTCAATCTCCTCCACTGTGCGCAACAAGTCGCGGTACGCCCCGGCTTGCTCGTATTTCTCCGCCTCGGATGCACGCTCCATCCGCTCCGTGAGGCTCGCCGCGAGCTCCGCGCGTTTGCCCTCCAGAAATATTCGCACGTCCCGCGCTGCTTCCGCGTAGCGCTCATCCGTCACGAGGCCCGGCACGCACGGCCCCAGGCAACGGTGAATGTAAAATTGCAGGCACGGCCGCGGATGCGCGCGCGTCAAATCCACGGTGCACGAAGGCACTTTGAATGTTCTGTGAATGAAGTGAACGATCCGGTGCGCCAGGCTGTGCGGAAAATACGGCCCGAAGTAGAGCGATCCATCCTTCTTCAGCCGCCGCGTCACATACACGCGCGGAAATTTCTCGAATGCCGTGTACCGGATGTACGGATACGTCTTGTCGTCCCGCAGCATAATGTTGAATTTCGGTTTGCTCTGCTTGATCAGGTTGTTTTCAAGCGCCAGCGCTTCGCGCACGTTGTCCACCACGATGTAGTCAAAGTCGGCGATTTCGCGCACCAGCGATCCGGTCTTCGCGTCCAGTTGCCTCGAGTCCACGAAGTAGCTCTTCACGCGGTTCCGCAACGACGTGGACATCCCCACGTACACAATTTTCCCCATCACATCCTTAAAGAGATACACGCCGGGCTCGGCGGGGAGGCTCGCGACTTTCTGTTGTAAGTCCATGGGTTCACGCGCCGGAATCTGGAGTAAAATCAGCGCAGGGTGGAAGCCAACCTTGATGATAGCAAAGCGAATCTAAAGGTATCTAGGAGACACTTCAAGAAAATGACCCTCTTCTCCCGTGCAAAATTTTCGTGGAGGCGCATCGCGCCGCTTGCCTTCGCGGCAATTCTCGCATTGGCCGCTGGCGCGGCGCACGCGCAATTTCCGCCGCCACCGCCGCCTCCGCCACCCTCACAGCCGCCGTCGCTCCCGCCCGCCCAGGCCACGCCCCCTGCATCTGGGGAATCTTCGTCCAAGAGTACGCCGGATGGATTGAGCCCAACCCTTCCGCCCCCGAAAAACGCTCCCCTGCCCGGCGAACCCGAGGCGGTTCCCGCATTTAACCCGCTCGAAGCTCAGAAGGACGTCGAGGTCGGCCAGTTTTACTTGAAGCGCGGGAATTATGACGCCGCGATTTCCCGTTTCATGGATGCAACCGTCGCCGTGCCCACTTTCGCCGCCCCGTGGCAGTTGATGGGGCTGGCCTACGAGAAAAAAGGTGACCTGGCAAATTCCATCAGGGCCTATCAGAAATACTTGAAGCTCTATCCCCACTCGGCGGAACGCAAGAAGATTGAAGACCACATTGCTGAGATGCAAAAGAAAGTTGATCAGCAAACGCAGAAACAGAGCGGGAAGTAAAAGCCCCTCCGCGCCCGGGCCGGATCGCGGCTAAATCCTCTCCAAAAACTTTCTCGCGCGTTCGTAGTGCTCGAATCGCCGCTCCGCGCGCCGGAAATCCGCGCTGTGCGCCTGCAAGCCGCAACTCGCCACGCGGATCGGATGCCGCACGTGCAGCATCTCGTGATACAGCACGTACTCAACCACGTACTTCGGCACGCCCGCGCCATCCAGGCGCGTGTTGATCACAATCTGGTCCAGCCCCGGATCGAAGCACCCGAGCTGCGCGCGCCATTTCCGGGTGCTCCACCCGAGCCGCGGCCGGTGCAGCCGCCCGTTGAAGTAGTCCTGGTTCAGCCGTGAAAACATCGGCGCCAGGCTATGGGTCGCGCCCTTTGGCCCGCCCTGCACGCGTGTTCCGCGCTTGCTTCGTATGGCCAGCACCTTGCGGTGAGTCCCGCGCGCAGTCGAAAAATGCCGGTAAATATCGAGCAATTCCCGGGGCGCGCGCCGCCGGTACAACCTGCTGAGCAGGACCGCCGCTGCCGCCTCCATCACATCGAGTGGCGCGTCGCGCAGGACGTCCGACACGCGCACGTATGCGGCGTCCTCGCGCAGCCGGATTGTGTTGACCAGATTCGCGTACGGAAAAAATTCAACCAGGAAATGCGGCGGTCGCCCCTGACATCCCAGCCGGGTGTACATGCGGTGATACAGCCGCGCCCCGCCCGGAACAGTCGCGCCGTGTATTGCAATGCGCTTCCCGTTCGCGGCGGCCTGCTTCACTGCTTTCTCCGGACGGGCGCGGCTATCTCTTTCGCCGCCTTATCCGCGTCGGTGATTGCGTCTTGCGTCGCTTCGATCGCGTCGTCCAGTGTCATCTTATACGTGTCCAATTCAGGCCCAGTCTTGGAAAGCTCCTGCAGATAGGTCAGGTATTCCTTGCCTTTCGTTGAAAGCGCCTTTAGTCCTGAGCGGATGTCTTGCTGCCTGTCCTTGGCGACGTCAATCAAATCCGCGGCGTCGTCCATGCACGCGCCGTATCCATTGATCAGCCCGTTCAGTATATCCGCGCGGTTCTTGTCGTTATTCGGGTGCGCCAGGGTGTACTTAAGTTTGGCGATCCTGTCATCCGCGAAGCTGACGTACAGCTTTATTTTCAGTGCGAGATTTGTCTCCGCATCGCGGATTTTGTCCGCCTCTCCCTCGGTAAGGTAATCCTTCTTCTCCTGTGCTCCGCCAAATCCGGAGGCGGCGCAAACCGATCCAATCAGCAGCACCGCGCCAAAAATCACTTTTCCGCGCATGGAACATCCTCCTACTCGTCCCCGCTTTTCTTGCCGCCCGGCTCGCGGGGAAACAGCATGTGAATCAAATCATTATGGATGCGGGCTAGCCCCTCATGGATGTCATGGAATTCCGTGCGGCGTTCTGGCGGCACAAGCGACGCGGCCCGGTCCAGCTGCCAAAGCGTTTTGCGCAAGTGGATCTGCATCTCCTTAAACCCGTTGGGCTTTTTCTCGGCGTCATTGCCCGTGGCCTTCAGCCCATCAAAAGCAGCTTCCACCTCGTCGCGGTACGTCGTCAGTGTAAGGAATGCCCCCTCGACATCATTCGCGGTGGCGCGGCGCGTAAAATCCAAGACCTGCGCTTCGCCCAGATTCGTCAGATCCTTCGCTTTGCGGACAGGATCGGTCTCTTTATCGAATTTGTCTTTGTATTCGGAAAGGCGCTCTTGCGGACTTTGCCCTCGAGCCTGAGGCGCGCTGGCGATCCAGGAAAATAGTAGGCAGGGAAGTAATGGCAAAGTGAGGCTGCGGCGCAACCTGGAGTGAATCTTTGCGAATCGCTGTGACATCGTGGGCCTACTTCTTGGAAAGTTCCCGCTGCAGCACTTTCAGCCGCTCGCGGGCCTGAATTTCTTCCTTTTCGTTGCGGCGCTGGCTGGCATCCAGAAATTTCTTGTACGTTGAGGCCGCTTCCGCATTTCTATGCAGATTATCGTAGCAGGTTGCGCGCACAAATAACATAATCGGTGTCGCCGCCATGCGTTTCTCCTGTACGTCGAGCAGGTCCAGCGCCGCCGGATAATTTCCCGCCAGATAAACCGTGGTGATCAGGTTTCCGAGCGCGCCCTCTTCCTCCGGATTGATCGACAATGCCCGCCGTAATTCCCGCTCCGCATTCGGAAAATCATGCTTTTCCATGAGAATGCGGCCGAGCTCCGCGTGCATTGCGGAGTTGTCGGGAGACTTGGCAACCGCATCCAGGAGTGCTTTCGTCGCTCCCTCCCAATCTTTTTGAGAGATCAGGATTGAGGCGCGCAATTTCAAGCGCTCCGTATCAGGCGGCGATATCGCATCCGCTCGATTCAGCTCGGCGAGCGCCTCCGCCGGCTTTCCCAAATCAATCAGGGCTGAGACGAGTAGAATTTGCGCCATCATATCTGTCGGATTATGTGATAGGTACTCCGTTAGCTCGGTCGCAGCGGCATCAGTCCTATTTTCTCCGAGCAATGCCCGCGCTAGTAATGTGTGCGCCTTCGCGGAATCGGGCCGAAGCGCGACCGCCTGCCGCAGGCGAACCTCAGCGTCTGCGGCACGATCCATTCGCATCAGGGCCAATCCCCAACGGTAGAATATGTCGAAGCTTTTTGGATCCGCCTCGCCCGCCAACTCATATCTCTCAATCGCTTCTGAATATTTGCCGCCTTGCTCCAACGCCAGCCCGGCGAGATACAGAGGCTTCGCCTGTCCTGGCATCAATTCCGCTGCGCGCAGAAAAGCGGGCACGGCTTCCGCGCTGTCCCCGTGATCCAGCAGTGTCAGCCCGAGGTTCAGGTGCGCTTCCGCAAGATTCGGATCAATCTCAATCGCGTGCCGGTATTCCGCGGCGGATTCAACCGGCCGCTTCAGTTCGCCAAACGCATATGCAAGCTGGAAGTGAACAGCCGCGTTATTCGGGTGGTCCTTCAGGAAATCCAAAAGCAATATCACTACGCGGGGGTAGTTATTTTGGTCAGCGGCCTTCTGCGCATCCGCTAGGCGCGTGTCACTCGTCGAAGGTATCGGTGGCGGCGTCGTGGACGGTTTCAGGATCGTCTGCGCCGCGCAATTTCCCGCGGCAAGCGCCATAGCCGCAAATACAATCGCGACGGCAACCCCTCGTCTCATGCTCCGTTTCCGCCTCGTTGCGCGGGCGCCCGCCCCGCGCCATTCTTGCCGTTGGCGCCCTTCCCGCCGTTCTTGGAATTGTTTTGGTTTTTGTGTCCGTTCGCCAGCACGCGCGCCAGATATTCTCCCGTATGCGACTGCGTGTTCCGCGCCACCTGTTCCGGCGTTCCCGTCGCGACCACGCGCCCGCCCTTGTCTCCTCCCTCCGGCCCCAAGTCGATCACCCAATCCGCCGACTTAATCATGTCCAGGTTGTGCTCGATCACCAGCACCGAAGCGCCGCCCTCCAGCAGCTTGCGAAACGCCGCGAGCAGCTTTTGAATGTCATCGAAATGCAGCCCGGTTGTCGGCTCATCGAAAATGTAAAGGAATCCGGTGACGTCCTGCTGTGTAAGATGCGCTGCCAGCTTCAGGCGTTGTGCCTCGCCGCCCGATAGAGTCGTTGCCGACTGGCCCAACCGCAAGTATCCGAGCCCGACCTCTTCGAGAATTTTCAGCCGCGAAATGACCTTCGGCACGCCGGCGAAAAATGCAATTGCCTCGCGCACCGTCATCTGCAGCACTTCGTGGATGTTGCGCTCCTGATATTTCACCTCCAACACGGAGGACTTGAATCGCGTCCCTTTGCACTCGTCGCAAATCAATTCAATGTCGGCGAGGAATTGCATCTCCACCGTCACAGTCCCATCGCCTTCGCACAAATCGCAGCGCCCACCGGGAATGTTGAACGAAAAATGCCCGGGCGAAAATCCGCGCCGCTTCGCGTCCGGCGTGTCCGCGAACACTTCTCGAATTCCATCGAACGCCTTCATATACGTCGCCGGATTCGATCGCGGCGTTCTCCCAATCGGCGACTGGTCCACGACCACCGCCTCGGTAATCCTCTCGTCTCCCTCAATCCGGTCGCACACATCTTTGATTCGCTGGCCCGACTTCTTCGCCTGCAGCGCTTTGAACAGCACGTCATACACCACCGTGGATTTTCCCGACCCGGATACTCCCGTGATTGCCGTCATCGTCCCCAGCGGAATCATCAAATCAATGTTCTGCAAATTGTGAGCATGAGCGCCGAAGATCCGGAGGAAGCGTCCATCGGGCCGCCGCCGCACGGCCGGCACCGGAATCCGCGCCTCGCCCGTCAGGTATCGCGCCGTGATCGAATTCGTGTCGCTGTACAAATCTTCTCGCGCCCCCGCGAAAAGTATCCGCCCGCCAAATTCCCCCGCGCCCGGCCCTAGGTCGAGTACGTAGTCCGCCGCCTGAATCGTGTCCGGATCGTGCTCCACCACCAGAATCGTATTTCCAATATCGCGCAGCGAATCCAGTATGCGAATCAGACGATTTGTATCTCGCGGGTGCAACCCAATCGAAGGCTCATCCAACACGTATAGCGCCCCTACAAGTTGTGACCCGAGCGAAGTCGCAAGCTGAATCCGCTGCGCTTCGCCGCCCGAAAGAGTCGAAGTCAACCGGTCGAGCGTCAGGTAATCCAGCCCAACTTCGTCAAGGTACTTCAGCCTCCGGCGAATCTCTTCCAAGACTTTGTCCGCGATTTTTGCCTGCATCTCTCCGAGCGTGAGCGAACCGAAGAACTCCCGCGCCTGCGACACGCTCTGCGCGCACACTTCCGTAATCGCTTTGCCCTGTATTTTTACCGCGCGCGCCTCGGGTCGCAGTCGCGTCCCGTTGCAGTCCGGACAGGTCGCGTATCCGCGGTACCGGCTCAGGAACACGCGGATGTGCAATTTATATTTCTTGCGTTCGAGCCAGTTGAAAAATCCCTTGACCCCGGGATACCCTGCTTTGGGATCGCCGCCGAGAATGAGCGCGCGATGCTCGGCGGAAAGATTGCGGAATGGCACGTCCGTCGGAATCCCCGCGGCCCGCGCATATTTTTTCATCTCCTGCTGCAGCCCGCGATATTTCGGTTTTGTCCACGGCTCGATCGGGCAGCCATCGAGCGTCTTGCTCGTGTCCGGTATCACCAGGTTCAAATCGAAGTCAATCGTGTTCCCGAATCCCTGGCACCGCGGACACGCGCCCGCCGGGTTGTTGAACGAAAAAAGCCGCGGCTCCGGTTCCTGATACACCGCGCCGCAATTCTTGCACTCAAATCGCTCATTAAACGTGAGCTGCTCCCGCTTTTCTTTTTTCGCGCTCGTCTCATCGGGCGCGAATTCAAGGATCGCCTCGCCGCCCCCCTCGCGGTAACAAATTTCAATCGAATCCACCAGTCGCGCCCGCGACTCCTGTGAAATCGCCAGTCGGTCTACCAGCACAAACACCGGCTTCGCAAAATCAATTTCCAGTAATGTTTCCGGCGCCGAAAATTCAAACACACGTCCATCCTGATACAGCCGATTGAACCCCCGCTTCTGCAAATCCGAAAGAGCCAGCTTCACCGCGTCGCTCGAAGGCTTGGCGGGCTTGCGTGCGCCCGGCTTTCGCGCCGCATCAGCGATCCGCAGCTTGTACAGCACCGAAAACCGCCGCCCCGGGGGAATCGCCAGCACGCGCGCCGCAATCTCGTCCATCGTGTCGCGCCGCACTACCGCGCCGCATCGCGTGCAAATCGTCACGCCCGCGCGCGCATAGAGCAGCCGCAGGTAATCGTAAATCTCCGTCGCCGTCGCCACCGTGGACCGGGGATTTCGCGTCGAATTCTTCTGCCGGATCGCGATCGCCGGCGCGATCCCCGTGATTTCATCCACATCGGGCTTCTCGATCCGCTCCAGGAATTGCCGCGCATACGCCGAGAGTGACTCGATGTACCGTCTTTGCCCCTCGGCGTAAATCGTGTCGAATGCCAGGCTCGATTTTCCCGATCCGGATACACCCGTCACCACCGTGATCGCGTTGTGTGGAATTTCAAAACTGATGTTTTTCAGGTTATGGACGCGCGCTCCGCGCACGCGAATCACTTCGCGTTCTTCGGTCGTCGTTACCGCCTTCTTTGAAGTCGATGTGGTAGCCGGCAAGTGCAAGGTCCTCCTGTGCGGTCTCCGCCGCACAGCTAAACCCTAAATTATACGTCCTGGCGCAAGCCCCTGCAAAATCAAGAATTTGCATCAGAAAACGAGGATGGACGAATTTCACCCAGCGAAGGGAATTCGACTTACTAAAGATTGGAAATAAAGATTAGCCCTAATCATGATTGCCCCGCGCGCGGCATTCAGTTACTCCTCCTCTATCAGCCGTATCTCTCCCACTCCGCCTTCAATATTCATACGAATTGTGATCGGAGACTTTCCGTACGCATCATTCACATACATCCCGCCCTCATGCCGCAGCCCTTCCGCCTCAATCGACCCGATGCCGCCTTCCGCGTGAATTTGTACTCCCACATCCTTCGGCAACCGGATCGTCGCCTGTCCGACTCCGCCTTGAATATCCGCCGTCAGGTTTCTTTTTCGCTCGCCTGTCAAATTCACGTTGATTTCGCCTGCGCCCACTTCAATCCGCAATCGCGACAAATCCAATTGCTGCAGATTCAACACTCCCTCTCCCGCGCCCATTTGGATTTCCAGTTCCATCGGCACATCGCCAAATTTAAGATTCCATTCGTCATGCGTATTCCCGATGTGTATTCCGCCGTTTTCACGTTGCTTGATGTTGAGTTGTCCGCTCCCCCCAGACACGCTGTACTTCACCTCCGGATTTTCCATATCGTCCGAGTAAGTAAAGTCCGCATTCATCAGTTGGCTTGCCCCTCCGTCAATTCTCAACTCACCCGCAGGCATTTCGATCTTCGTTATGACGGAATTCGCGTCCTGCTTGTCCACATTGTGTGATTCATGCAACACATTCCCCGAACCTGAAATGTGATCGGTGAATCGGAACGGGTGCGCCCCGCGCGCGAATATCGCAAATAGCCCCACCAGCACAATCAGCGCGATAGCTGTCCCCGAAATCCAGCTTTCCCGTCTGCCCTGCGGGTTGTTTCGATTCATCAGGTGGTCCAGAAGTTTCCCCAGCCCGATGAAAATCAGGATCAGCGGCCAATAGCGGTCCAGGGCCCTCCATGGATCAAAGTCAGGCCGCCGGATCATCACCAGCAGCACGACACCCAATGCGATCAATACAAGTCCAAACCCCAGATGCCCGCGTCGCGGCCTTGGTTCCGTCTCCATGGTTTCTCCCTCTGTCCCTATGATACGGACATTTCGAATGGAAAGTTCCGTAATGATCCGCAATCAGCCGTAAGTTATTCCGATGATTACAATTGACCGGAATTCCTCGCAATGTCCATTCGAATTCCACTCCGCTCAATCCTGTGCGGAATTTACCCAAAATGTTTCACGTGAAACATTTTCGTCACGTCGCGGTGCGAATTGTTTCGCGTGAAACATTCTCACCTTAAGACACGGGGCTGGCTTTTTCCGGCTGCGCCCCCATCCCGCAACAGTTTTTGACGATATGGTAGAGTTGGTTTTGGCACCAGCCGGTGCGAATCGTTTGCGGCGCCACAATCTTGGAGAAAATCGTTGGGTGCTTTTTCCCGCGTAATCTGGATCGTTCTCGATAGTGTCGGCATCGGTGAGCTTCCCGACGCCGCCGATTACGGCGACGTTGGCCGCACCACGCTCGGCCACATAGCCGAATCGCGCCCGCTGCTGCTGCCGAATCTCGTGCGACTTGGCCTCGCGAATATCGCGCCGCTCGCCCATCTCGATCCGGCGGCCGCGCCCGCCGGCTGCTTCGGAAAAGGCGCGACGCATTCGCCCGGCAAAGACACCACCACGGGCCATTGGGAGATGGCCGGCATCTGGCTCGCTCAGGCCTTTCCTGTTTACAAGCACGGCTTTCCGCCGGAAATTATGCAGCCCTTTGAAAAAGCGATTGGCCGCAAGACGCTTGGCAACGAGCCCGCATCCGGCACGGAAATCATCAAAGAGCTTGGCGCAGAGCACATGCGCACGGGCTACCCAATCGTGTATACGTCGGGTGACAGCGTTTTTCAAATCGCCGCGCACGAAGAAATTATTCCCATCGCGGAACTTTATCGCATGTGCGAAATCGCGCGAAAGTTGCTCGTTGGCCCGAACGAAGTTGGCCGTGTGATCGCGCGCCCGTTTACCGGGACGCCCGGCAATTTCCGCCGCACCGAACGCCGCCACGATTACGCCGTCGAGCCGCCGAGGCCCATGCTGCTCGATGTGTTGAAGGATCGCGGCGTGCCGGTTTTCGGCATCGGGAAAATTCATGACATCTACAACGGCCGCGGTGTCGAGAATTACCTCACCACAAAAAATAACGCCGATGGAATGGAGAAATTGGCCGCCGCGCTCGCCGCGCAATCCCGCGGACTCATCTTCGCCAATCTCGTTGATTTCGACATGCTCTATGGCCATCGGAAAGACGTGGAAGGTTTCGCCAAATCGCTCGAAGAATTTGACGGGTTTCTCGGCGCGCTGCTACCCAAACTGGCGCCCGCGGATCTCTTGATGATCACCGCCGACCATGGATGCGATCCCGACCCGCGCTGGGCGACCACGGATCATTCGCGCGAGTACGTTCCCATCGTCACGTACAGTCCCGGCGGCCGCAAGGGCGTCGCGCTCGGCACGCGCCAGACTCTCGCGGATATGGGCCAAACCATCGCCGAAAATTTCGGGGGCGCCATCCCCCACGGCACAAGCTTCCTAACCGCTCTCGCCAATCCCTGAATTACAGAAGGCAGGGTAGTCCTGTATTCAATTGAACGAAGGGGAGAAATATTCTTGTTGTGAGGAATCGCGGCGTTTTTTCCTGGCGCCTCGGTGGGTCTTTCTTAGTCGCTGTAAACCACCAATGTGGATGCGATGAAATCATGCAGCGCCTGCTTCTTTTCCGTGAATCCCGCAATGATGAATCCAATTGCCAGTGGAATAAAGCCGTTTAACACTTTCCCGAAATATCTCCCGGTCGCCCTGCCGAATGTAATCCGGCTGCCGTCCATATCCGTCACCTTCAGGTGCAATATCATTTTCCCCAGCGTGGCCTGCCTCGTGGAGCTTTCCATCATCGCAAAATACAGCCATTGCATTGCGGTGCAAAGCAAGGCGATGAAAGCGACAAGTCCGATAAAGGCGGGAATAAACGCCATGAGTCTCGGGCCAATCTGATCCGCATCCCCATTGAAAATTTCATGGAAATGAATTGCGGCTGCTCCGCCAAGTGTCCCGAAGACCATAAGCGCAATCAGCGTTGTGGGAATCGAAACAATCAGGCCGTCTACAAGGTAAGCGACGAAACGGATCCAGAATCCACCATAGTGAATTCCTCGCGCCGGCGCGCCGCCCGTTCCCGGCTGCGCCGCGTAGGCAGCAGGTGATGCCGCCGACATTGCACGCCCGCACTTCGGGCAGAACCTGTCCGTGTCACTAGCCTGCGCACCGCACACGCTGCAAAACATTGGAGTGACTCCGTGGCGCCCTCGACGCGATCCGCGAAACCGGGCGATTGCGAACGCATCCTACTCGCGGGAATGCTGAAGCGTCAATTCAATTTGGTTCGATCAGGAAATTGATTGGGATTGCAAAACAATCAGTGTCACGCGACCCGGATTCGCTGCTTCAATTGCCGCTCTTCGTTCCTGCCGGCGTCGCCGAAACCTTCGCGAAATATCCCGGCCGGGTCCGCACAACCAGTTTGCCGCCGTTGTGCGGCGCGTTGGCATCCACCTGCACTGTGCGGAAAGTCCCATCCAATTTCACGTTGGTCGGGTAATACGCCAGCGTGTACTGGTTGCGGATGTCGTGCGCAATCTGTTTGCAGATTTCCGTCGTGTCGCTCACTTCCTCGGGGAAGTAGGCCAGCCCGCCCGATGCTTCCGTCAGGTCTTCGAGCGCCTTGCGCGCCCTGCGCATTTCTCTTTTGCTTTCATCCTTCGCGAATACGCCGACGGCGTATAGCAAAACGTCAGAGTGCTGCACTTCGCGGATCGCGTTCGCCAGCGAACTCCGGCTCGCGGTGTCCTCCCCGTCGGTGATGATCAGGAGGACCCTCTTGTCCTTGTGCGCTTTTTTCAGGTGATCCAGCGACCCGATAATCGCGTCGTAGAGCGCGGTGCTCCCTCGCGCATCAATCTTTTCTAGCGCGTCTTTCATGTCCTTGATATCGCTGGTGAAATCCCCCTGCGTGTCGATGTAAAAGTCGTCGTTGAAATTGACGACGAACGCTTCATCGTTCGGGTTGCTCGACTCCACAAATGTCAGCGCCGCCGCATTTACCTTGGCGCGCTTCTCGTGCATGCTTCCGCTGTTGTCAATCACCAGCCCAACGCTCACCGGCATGTCTTCCTGTTTGGCAACGCGCAGTTTCTGCTCGACCTTGTCCTCATACGCCTTGAAGGAGTCCGGCGGCAGATCGTTGATGAACACGCCGTGCTTGTCGATCACCACTGCATGCAACACGACCATGTCCACGGTCGTGACCAGATCCGCTTTTTTTTTCGGAGGAGGCGCCGGAGGAAGTTGTCCGAGCTGCTGGGCTCGAACCCCGCCCGTCCACACGCACGCAGACGCAACGATAATCAGCGCCGCGCTCAGCGCAGCAAACCGGAAAAGCTTTGTTCTCAGATTCGTCATATCGGCTAATCCCATTATCGCCCTCAGCCTATACGATGAGCAACGCCTCGTTTGCGTTGTGTGACGCTCACCTTTCACTGGCCTTCGGTACAGGAGGGGCCGGCCTCCACGCACACACCACCGCCATTCCAATTACCAGTGCGCTGAAGGGGGCGCTGAAAAGGAAGATGCGGCCGAACCTAATGATCCGGCCCGAAGTACCCGCTCCGTGAATAGACCGTGAGCGGCGGAAGTCCCCGCGGAGGATGCACTTTGATCTTGATCTTTCGCCACCGGCCGTCGGGATTCTTGTTGCTCGGCGAGTAATACAAAACATATTGGTTCCGGAGCTCCATCCCAATCTTGGTTGCGATGTCCGGCAATTGGTCCAGATCATCCACGGGGAACACGCGCCCGCCCGTCAAATCGCAAAGTTCGCCGAGCAGGGAAGGACCCTCTTTTTCTTCTTCCGTCTTCGTGCGCCCCGGCTGATCGAAAATCCCCATCGCGTAAATCTGCGCGTCCGACTCTTTCACAAAATTGCGGACGTCGTGTTCGCTGTAGCGGCTGTGATTGTCTCCTCCATCGGAGATAATCAGCAGCGCCTTCTTGGAATTGTGCGCGCTGCGCATCTGCGACAGCCCCAGGTACACCGCGTCCAGCAGCGCCGTGCGGCCGCGCGCCACGGTGTACATCATCCGCGTCTGCAAATCTTCCACGCTCGAGGTGAACCGGCTCGTGAGTTCCGCGTGCTCATTGAAGCTCACCAGCGTGAACTCATCCTGGGGGTTTGAAGTCCTCAGGAATTGAATCGCCGATTGCCTCGCCTTGTTCACTTTGTCCGACATGCTTCCGCTCATGTCGAAAACGATGCCAATGGAAACCGGCACATCTTCGCTCGAGAACTTCGTGACCTCTTGCTCGACGCCGTCCTCGAAGAGCTGGAAATTTTCCCGATCAAGTCCGGTCACGAGGCGCCGGTAAGGGTCCGTCACCGTCGTGTAGACCTGCACTAAATCCGTCTTGACGACTACCGGCTTCTGCTTTGGGTTCGGACCAGGAGGCTCGGGCGGCTTGTTCGTTGTCAGAGTGGGTGATTGGCCGAAGGCAGGTATCAGCAGGCAAAGCGCAAAAGCAGCTACCAGAGAAATAGAAATCTTAAACTGAAGTCCCTTAATTCTCACCGCCCCTCCTCTGCCTCATAGGCAGTGGCTGCGGCTTTCCTAGGATCAATTGCTTGACTCAATTCTACCACCGCCATATTCCTTTGCAAGACCCTTTTACAACAATTCTTATTTCGCCTCTGCTCCGGTTCAAAATGAGACAGTGATAGCCTTGTGGTAGCATCTCTACTTTCAAAGGAGACTCGAAGGAGCTCATCCGTGGCCGCCGAATCCCCAGCCATTTGGGCCGTTATTCCCGCCCGCTACGCCGCCACTCGGCTTCCCGGCAAGCCGCTCGTCAGCCTCGTGGGCAAGCCCATAATTCAGCGCGTCTGGGAACGCGTTCGCATGGCCAAAAAAATATCAAAGGTTGTTGTCGCCACGGATGACGAACGCATCCGCTCCGCCGTCCAATCTTTTGGCGGTGAAGCCATCATGACGCGCTCCAACCATGTCACCGGGACCTCTCGCATCGCCGAAGTCGCCATCTCCGGCGCCGCGGACATCTATATCAATGTGCAGGGTGACGAGCCGCTCATCGCCCCCGAAGCCGTGGACGCGCTCGCCGATTGCATCGCCGGTGACGATTCCATCACTCTTGCCACTCTCGCTGTCTCGTTGAAGAATCCCACAGACATCATGGACCCCAACATTTGCAAGGTGGTGGTCGATTTCGACGGCAACGCGCTTTATTTTTCCCGCGCGCCGATTCCCTGGGTGCGCGACTCGGCCGGCAAGGTCTACGCGCGCCACTGGAAGCACCTGGGACTTTACGCGTATCGCCGCGACGCCCTTCTTGAATACGACACGCTTCCGCCGGGCGAACTCGAGCGCCTCGAGCAGCTCGAGCAATTGCGCTGGCTCGAAAACGGCTACAAGATCCGCGTCGCGGAAACGTCGCACGATTCCGTCAGCGTGGATGTTCCCGAGGATGTCCCGCGCGTCGAAAAACTGATTCGAGAGAACTCCCCTGAATAAGGACCCATACAAAGGACCCGTTCCGATCATGCAGCCCCCTTCTTCCGCTCGACATCTTCGCCAGGCGCTAATTGCAGTATTGCTCGCAAGCGCCGGAATACTTCTCTCCACTACAGGCTTCGCCCGGCGCGCGAGCATCTCCTTTGCGCATGGCCCAGATGACTCCGAATCCGCCAAGGAGCTTTCGATAAAGGACCGCGGAGAAGTTTTCGAGGAAGTCTGGAAGGACATCCGTGATACCTATTACGATCCCGAATTTCATGGCGTGCATTGGCAGCAAGTCCACGACCGCTATCAGCCGCAGCTGGATCAGGTGAAGACCGACGCTGAGTTTTACCTTCTCTTGAATCGCATGGCAGGCGAGCTTCACGACGCGCACACACGCTTCACTTCTCCGGAGGCTTGGGAGAACCGCCAGAAATTTCAGGGCGTTTCCACCGGAATTCTTCTGGGTGAAATGGATGGGAAGATCGTCGTCACATACGTTTACCCGGATTCCGGCGCAGCGCATGCGGGTGTCGAGTCCGGCATGATCCTGGTCTCCGTCAACGGCCGGCCTGTCGCGGACGCGATCGCGGAAAGTTCCGCGAAGGTGTTGCCTTCTTCCACGGAGCGCATCACTCGGCTACGAGTGCTATCGGCTGCATTGTCCGGCGCTGCAAACACGGAAGCCAAGCTTTCATTTCAGCGGGCTGACGGCTCGGCCTTCGATGTCAACGTTCTCCGCAGCATTCTCGCGATACCACCCGACGTGCGCTCGCACTTGCTTCCGTCCGGCAATGCGTATATCCGCTTTGACGGTTTTCAGCTCAAAGTCGACAAGGAATTTCGCGAAGCCCTCGCCGGATTTCGCAACGCGCCCGGCCTGATCCTCGACCTTCGTTGGAATGGCGGCGGGCGATCGGACATTCTCAGCGCGATTGCCGGATCCTTGCTGCAAGGGAAGACAGTTTTGTCGAAAACCATGAACCGGAAAGAGATCGCCGAGACCGAGTCATCCTTCCCAGCCGGCGGCCCCGACGATTCCCATCAGCGGGAATTCAAGGTCGGCAAAAATGGCGACCAGCAGTATTCAGGTCCCGTCGTCATTCTCGCGGACACGCGCACCGCCAGCTCGAGCGAGGTTTTTTCCGGCGGCTTGCAGGAGATTGGCCGCGTGAAAATAGTTGGCGCGCAGACCTGCGGCTGCGTGATCGGCATCGCCGCCGATCGCAAAATGAAAGGCGGCGGCGTGCTTGAGGTGAGCCAAATTCTTTTCCTCACGCCCAAGGGCCGCAAACTCGAAGGCGATGGCGTCATCCCGGATCTCGCCGTCGCCCCCACGATCGAGGATTTGCAGCAAAAACGCGACCCGGCGCTGGATGCGGCGGAAAAAGTGCTGCGGGAGATGAATGCAAGAAAAAATTGATTTTCCAATCTCGGCACGCCCTATTTGACACGAACAATTTTCGCGCGCATAATGTTTCGTACCTCCGCGCCACTCGGACGTACACTCTGAAAATATAAGAATGAATTCAAAGACGCCCGCGCAGCGCCCGAAATATGTGTTTGTAACCGGCGGCGTAGTCTCCTCTCTCGGCAAAGGCGTTTCCGCTTCTTCCATTGGAGCAATTCTCGAAAGCCGCGGCCTCAAGGTCACTCTTCAAAAATGCGATCCCTATCTAAACGTTGACCCCGGCACGATGTCGCCCTATCAGCACGGCGAAGTTTACGTCACCGATGACGGCGCCGAGACCGATCTCGATTTGGGCCACTACGAACGCTTCACGTCCACCAAGCTCACGCGCGATCACAACTGGACCACTGGCCGAATCTACGAGTCCATCATCTCCAAGGAGCGCCGCGGCGATTACCTCGGCAAGACTGTGCAGGTAATTCCGCACGTCACCGACGAAATCAAAGCCGCCTTCCGCAAAGTTGCCGACGACGTGGACGTCGTCATCGTGGAAATCGGCGGCACGGTCGGCGATATCGAATCGCTTCCATTTCTCGAAGCCATCCGCCAGATGCGCCTTGAGCTCGGCCACGAAAACACCGTCTTCGTTCACGTCACGCTCGTTCCGTTCATTCCCACCGCGGGCGAGCTGAAGACCAAGCCCACGCAGCACAGCGTGAAGGAAATGCTGAACATCGGAATTCAGCCCGATATTCTGTTGTGCCGCAGCGACCATTTTCTTTCCGCGGACCTTAAGCGCAAGATCGCGCTTTTCTGCAACGTCGCCGAATCGCGCGTCATCTCCGCGCGCGATGTGGACACAATTTACGATGTGCCCGTCGAACTTTCGCGTGAAGGTCTTGACGATCAGATCCTGAGCATCCTTCACATGGAAGCGCCGCCGCGAAAAATGCAGCCGTGGATTGATTTGGTTGAGCGCATCCGCCATCCGCAGGGCGAAGTCCGCATCGGAGTCGTCGGCAAGTATGTCCAGCTCGGCGATGCATACAAGAGTTTGACCGAAGCGCTGATGCACGGCGGCCTCGCGCACAATCAGCGCACCGTGATCGAGTGGGTGGAAGCGGAAGAATTGGATTCAGTGGACACTGCCGCGTCGCGCCTCACGCATGTGGACGGCATCCTTGTTCCCGGTGGTTTCGGCAAGCGCGGTCTTCAGGGAATGGTTTACGCAATTCAATACGCGCGCGAACGCAAAGTCCCGTACTTCGGTATCTGCCTCGGGATGCAATGCGCAACAGTTGAATACGCCCGCGACGTTGCGGGCCTTGCGGACGCCGATACGACTGAATCCAATCCGCAGACGCCGCACCGCGTCATTTATAAACTTCGCGAACTCCTCGGCGTGGACGAAATGGGCGGCACCATGCGCCTCGGCGCGTGGCCCTGCGTCATTGAGCCCGGCTCGTTCGCGCATCGCGCTTACGGCAAACTCGAAATCAGCGAGCGCCATCGCCATCGCTATGAATTCAATCGCGAGTACGAAAAAATCCTCGTGGACGCAGGCTTCCGCATCACTGGAAAAACTCCCGACGGCACCTATGTCGAAATCATTGAGGCGCCGGACCATCCCTGGTTCCTCGGCTGCCAGTTCCATCCCGAATTCAAATCCAAGCCGCTCGCGCCGCACCCGCTCTTCGCCGCATTTATCGGCGCCGCCCACGATCACCAGCGCCGCGCGGAGCGCTCCACTTCGCAGCACAATCGCGGACGCGCCTTGAGTGGCGGCCCACCCGCTCAAAAAAATACTTCACAAGTGGCAGAATCCCACGCCCCCGTTCAAGCGGTTGGCCAATCCGCCGGCTCCTCCAAGTCGTAGACGCCGTCCCCCTGAATCCGCGGTCGAGATACTCTCTTTGCGTTGAAAAAGATTTGCTTCCCGCATAGTCTTGTCCCCTCAACGCTGCCCTGCAGCGGATTGTGAAGGGAATTGGAGTTGACGCTTGGTTCCTGAAGCCTTGACGGAGCGAAGAATGAAAAATGCACGCAGCTCGATAAAATCTTTCGCGCAAGCCGGCGCAATCCTTAGCTTATTCGTGGTCTGCCTGACGCTCTCCGCGAAATCGCAAGACGGCGGCGTTCAGCAGATGCAAACTCAAAGTGCGGCGCGCAGCGAAGCGCCATCGCTCGGCGATTTGCGATTCCGCAATCTGGGCCCCGCGGTTGCGGGTGGCCGCGTCGCAGCCGTGGCGGGCGTGCCCGGGAATCCGAACATTATCTATGTCGGTGCGGCAGGCGGCGGCGTCTGGAAAACCATCGACGGTGGAATCTCGTGGCGGGCAATTTCGGAAAATTTGCCCACGTCGTCAATCGGTGCGATTGCTCTCGCGCCGCAGAATCCGAACTGGGTTTGGGTTGGCACCGGAGAAGGCAATCCGCGCAACGATGTCCTCAGCGGCCACGGCGTGTTTTTTTCATCGGATGCCGGAGCGAGCTGGAAACCAATGGGTCTGGACACAACCGGCCAGATTCCGGTTGTGCTGGTCTCGCCCGCGGACGCGAACACTGTTTACTTCGCTTCCATCGGCCACGCCTGGGGCCCCAACGCGGATCGCGGCGTGTTTCGCACCACCGATGGCGGCAAGAGTTGGCAAAAAGTCCTCTACATGAATGACACCACCGGCGCGAGCGATCTCGTGATGGATCCGCAAAATCCGAAAATACTTTATGCGGGAATGTGGCAAGTCTCACGGCATCCGTGGATTTTGGAAAGCGGCGGCGCAGCAAGTGGAATTTTCCGCAGCACCGATGGCGGCGATACTTGGCAGAAATTATCTTCCGGATTGCCGACGGGCCTGATGGGCCGCATCGGCATCGCGATCGCCCCCAGCAACCCTGCGCATCTTTACGCGCTCATCGAATCCAAAAGCGGCGTGCTGTGGGAATCGCGTGACGGTGGCAATCGCTGGGCAAAAATTTCCGATGACCGCTCGCTTCAAGCGCGCCCGTTTTATTTTTCGCACCTGTATGTGCCGCAGGATAATGAAGACCGCATCTATTTTTTGTCCTTTGACATTTTGCTTTCCACTGACGGCGGCAAGGACGCTCACATCGTCGCGCGGGGCGTGCATCCGGATCACCACTCGCTCTGGATTGATCCGCGCGACCCCGCGCATTTGATCGAAGGGAATGATGGCGGCGTCTACGTTTCCACTGACGCGGGCGACCACTGGCGCTATCTCGACAATCTTCCCATCGAGCAGTTTTACAGCGTCGCGCTTGACGACCGCAATCCCTACACAATCTGCGGTGGTTTGCAGGATAACAATGGCTGGTGCGGTCCATCGAATAGTTTGAAATCGGGCGGCATAAGCCCGAACGATTGGCAAGTGTTCGTCGGCGGCGATGGTCAATACGTCGTGCCGGGCCGCGGCGGCTCGCCCTACATCTATGCGGATTCGCAAGGCGGCGCCATCATGCGCACAAATCGCGAAACCGAAGTGAGCGCGTTTGTGCGTCCCTATAACCTCGGCCAATTTGACCTCGAGGTTTCAAAACTCAAATATCGTTTCAATTGGACTGCGCCCATCGCCATTTCGCCGAAGGACTCGTACGAAGTCTATCTCGGCGGCAACGTCCTCTTTCGCTCGAAGGACGCGGGCGCGCACTGGATGGCGATTTCCGGTGATTTGACGCGCGACGACAAATCCAAGCAGGTGTTTACCGGCGGCCCGATTATTTTGGACCAGAGCAGCGCGGAAAATTACGACACGATTCTTTCCATTTCCATTTCGCCGCTCGATCCGAACGTAATCTGGATCGGCACCGACGATGGATGCGTGCAGGTAACGCGCGATGCCGGCGCGCACTGGACAAACGTGGCCGGCGCCATGCCGAATTTGCCCGAATGGGGACGCATTTCCCAAATTGACGCCTCGCCATTCGCCGCAGGCACGGCTTTCGCCGCCGTCGATTTCCACCAGCTGGACAACAACAAACCCTACGTGTTCAAGACGGAAGATTTCGGCAAAACGTGGACTGCAATTACGCGGAGTCTGCCCGATGGCGTCCCGGCTCACGTGGTGCGCGAAGACCCCAACAAGCGCGGTCTGCTTTTCGTGGGAACCGACACCGGACTTTACTATACCGATGGCGACTCCGATTGGAAACCAATCCGCGCCGGACTTCCCACCACTTCCATATTCGATTTGCAGTTCGCCGCGAAATCGCATGACCTGATTGTCGCCACGCACGGCCGCGGCATTTTTGTCCTGGACGACATTTCCCCGCTCGAACAAATTCCCGCCGCCGGCACTGCATTCCACCTTTTCCCGATTGCGGATGCAGTTCATTGGCGCGGCGGACGCGGCGGAGGATTTTCTCTCGGCGGGTTTGCCGCTCCGAATCCCCCAACCGGTCTAGTGATCACCTTCGCGGTTTCAAGAAGTCCGGAACAAATCGAGCGCCGCGAAGCCGTAAATATCTCCATTCTCGATTCGCAAGGGCATGTGATCCGCAAGATTGAAACGCACCCACACGCGGGAATTAATCGAGTCGTATGGCCGCTGAATTACGAGGGCCCCACGCCTCTTGATTTCACTTCCGGCGCTGAAGCCGGAGGTGGGGAAGAAGGCGGCGGGCGCGGCGGCGCAGCCCCGCCGGTGCCGCCAGGCGTCTATCGAGTCGACGCCACGGACACAGCGACCAAACAAACGCAAACCCAAATGGTGAAGGTTGAACCGGATCCTCGCGTGAAGACCGACCCCGCAATATTTGCGGCTCAGACCAAGGCCGCGCTCGAAGCGCGCAATGCGCTTTCGGAATTGGACTCGCTGGTGAATCACATGGAGAAGATCCAAGCCCAGCTCCGGCCATTGGGTAAGACGAAGGATAAACTGGGAACTCGCGCCGCGGATTTGCAGCAAAAAGTTGTCGCGATGGAAGAGCCGCTTTTCAACCCGGCCTCGCTCTACGACAGCAAAGTTTACCTCCACTATCTCTCGAGCATTTCTGACAGGTTATCGCGCGTGGCAGGGCAAGTCACCGGCAATTATGGCGAAGCGCCCACCCAGATGGCGCTCGATGAACTGGCCGAGCTCGCCACTGGGATCAAGCGCCGCGCCGCGGAATTCGATCACTTCCTCGCCACCGAAGGCGCAGCCTTCAACAAATTCGCTGCCGGGCAAGGCGTGGAAGCGCTGACGCTCGCCAAGCCCCCGGTCCCAAAGTGATGCGAGCGAAGTCGCGCCGCACAAGTAAAGCATGCGCGTGACAATCGGTGCGGCCCAGAGTAGATTCCGGGCGACACGGGAACTCCAGCCTAAGGAGAAAAACATGAAATACAGGATTCTTTTCTGCTGCGTGGTATGTGCTTTTGCAGTGGCGAGCACTCCCGCGCAGACGAGTAACACCTGGACCTTGAATTGCTTGCCAAGCGGAGCCATCGCTCAATCGATCCAGACGGGAAGCATTGCGTCTTCAATTCTGCAAGAATCATGCTCTGGGACTGGAAATATCGGTGGAGCGGCGGCCCAAGCGTTCGCAGTTTCCGTTTATCAAGAATCTTCGGCAACCCTGTTCAAAGCCTGGGGGCTGATGACGGAAACCCTAGCCAGCGGCGATCTGGTTACGTACGCCTTCCAATCGACTGCGGCTGTCAGAAATGGCGTGATGGTGACGGGGGTGAGGACGTATCAGATTACGGGCGGCACCGGAAGCGTGAAAGGCATTTTGGGCTCAGGTACATGTAACATCGCTTACCTCCCTGGTGGCGGCTCAACCTCCACATGCAGCGGTTCGTACAAACTCCCTTAAGCCGCTAAGGCGAAGTTGCGGGGAGCTTAAGAAATAAGACGCAGAGGGCAGCCCGCCAGGGCTGCCTTTTCATTTCTGCGCCGTACGGATTCGCGCTGAGCTGCACTCTCGCAAGTCCCGCGCCCGGATTTATAATTCCCGTATTCTCGTAAGTTCGTTTCCCTCCCGCAATTCCGCTCATGTGTTAAGCCGGCCGGATGTCTAACATGGAAATTCAACTTGATTGGGAAATTCGTAACCGTCGATAGCGGTGTAAGCTTCTGAAGTGTCCCAACCGGCGGGAAATTCAGGATGCAGCGTCATGCAAATTGGAGTGTCTTCATGTCTTTGAGAGGCCGCGTTGCGTTAGCTCTTATCGTGTTTTGTATGTTTTCGCTTACCGGTTGCGGCCTTTTCAACCTCGGTAACCTCTTCGGCGGTGGCGGTGGGGGCGCAACAGGGACTTTTAGTGACACCAGCCTGACCGGCTCATATGCATTTTCATTTTCCGGCGCGAATCAATCTGGATTTCTCGCGGTGGCCGGAAGCTTCGAGGCCAATGGTTCGGGCAAGATCACTGGCGGCACGATTGACATCAACAGCGGCGCCGGCATTTTTACGGACCAGGCCATAACCGGCACTTACGCCGTTTCCAGCAGCGGGCTGGGCACTGCGACCCTGACCGCCAGCGCCGGCACTTTCGACATTGCCTTCGTAATTGTTTCCACACAGAACGCGCTCATGACCCGCTTCGACACTTCTGCAACCGGCAGCGGCGCCATTGCCCTTCAGAGTTCGTCCGCGTTTTCGCTCAGTGCGCTTGCGGGAACTTTTGCGTTCGATCTTTCCGGCGCGGACGCCCCTGGAACCGGAGCTGCCGAGGCATCGGCTGGCGTGTTTACGGTCAATACTTCCGGCAATCTCAGCAACGGAGTAGAAGACACGGATGACGATGGGGTTGTCAGCGCCGATGTAACGCTGGCTCCCGCGAGTCTTGCCATGACCACTCCAACCACCGGCCGCGGCACTTTGGCCATCGGTACGCGCAACTTTGCCTATTACGTGGTGAACGCCAATCAGCTCATGCTGGTTGAAACGGATTTGGCCCCGGCCCTCGCGGGCAATGCTTTTCGCCAGTCGGCAACACCCATATCCGGTTCGTTCGCTTTCACGGTGGAGGGCGAGAATACCGGCGGCGCTTTCGTATCCGGCGGAATCATCAATACGGATGGCGCTGGCCACGTGTTGAATACGAGCGTGTTGGACGTGAACAATGAAGGCGTTGTCACCGAGAATGGTGCCTTGAGCGGCGCCTACTCCGTGGCCGCCAACGGACGCGGCACTATGTCCTTGAATAGCGGTGCAATCAATTTCGCAATCTATCCTTCAACCAACGGCGTTCTTTTGCTTGAGATTGACAGCAATATCGTCTCCAGTGGCACAGCTCTCCAGCAGAGCGGCACTTTCTCGAACACGTCAGTTTCCGGGAATTACGGCATGAACTTCAGCGGAGTCGTTGTTGGCTCGGGTGAAATCGATTCCGTGGCCCAGTTCGACGCCAATGCAGACGGAAGCGCGCCCGGCACAGTGGATTACAATGTTGACGGAACATTGAGTTCTAATCTGGCTTTGACAGACGCATACGCCATCACCTCAAGTGGCCGCGGAACGGCCAGTCTTTCAAGTAGCGCGGGCGCACAGACTTTGATCTTTTACGTTGTGAGCAGCACTCAAGTTCTTTTCATCGATGTGGACACCACCTTGGTCGGCGTGGGACAAGCGATCCACCAATAAGAATGAGCGCGATCTGCGGCGCGGTGAACCGGCACACTCCGCTTTGTCCCATCACATAACGCGCACACGCGAAATCGGCGTCGTGCCATCCCCATCCGCAATGCGGCACACTACCCACGCTACTGCTCTCTCAGTGCCCGCGCCGGATCCACTCGCATCGCCCGCATACCGGGCACCGCGCACGCAATCGCCGCGACCGCGATCAGCGTCGCCGCCGCTCCCGCAAACGTGGCCGGATCCACGGCCGAAATGCCGAAGAGCAATCCGCCCGTCACCTGTCGCACAGCCCACGCGCTGCCCAATCCAATCGCCGCGCCAATCGCGGCCAGCTTCAGCCCTTGCCGCACAACCAGTCCCAGCACATTAGCCCGGCTCGCGCCCAGAGCGACGCGCACCGCCATCTCATGCGTCCGCTGCGTCACGAGGAAGGCCACCACGCCGTAGACCCCCACAATCGTCAGAAGCAATCCCGCTCCGGTGAACATCGTGAGCAAGACTGTCGTAAACCGCTGTCCGCCCGTCAACTGCATGATCACCTCGTCCACTGTCTGCACTTCCGAAAATGGCATGTCCGCGTCCATCGCGTGCAGACGCTCGCGAATCTCCGGTTCCACCGAATGCGGTGCCGCCGCGGTTCGTATCATGATGTCCTTAAATCCAAAATTCACGCGCGCGTGCTGCGAGTAGGGAACTACGATCAACGGCATCGTCGCCTCGGCCAGCCCGTTCGTTTTGATATCTCCTATCACTCCAACGACCTCCACGTCCGCATCGTCCCAGGTGTCATGGCCCATTGGTCCACCGACCAAGTTTGCCGGCGCTCCAATATGGACTCGTTTCCCAACCGGATCCTCCGACGGGAAAAAGCGGCGGACGAATTCCTGTGATATGAGCGCTACTTTCGACCCGTTGGCAGTGTCTGCGTCGGAAAAATCTCTCCCGCGGACAAGCGGTATGCCGAGCGTTCTGAGAAAATGAGAGTCGCTCAAGCCGAACCGCGCCGTCGGAACATCTGGAAGCCTGGAAAACGTGTTTCCCTGTAGCTCGATAAACTGCGTCCACGTCCCATCCGGCGGGATCAGCGTCGTCACACTTGCCTCTGTGACACCCGGCAGCGCTCTTACCCTTCGCCCGAATTCATCGCAAAAGTTTGTAAGTGCAGTGCTGTCCGCGTACCTCGCGGGCGGCATATAGAAATGTCCCTTCATCAAATGGTCCGCCCGAATCCCAATCGCTTGGCTCTGCAACCGAAACAGGCTTTGCATCAATAGTCCTGCCCCCACGAGCAGCATCAGCGAAAGCGCCACTTCCGAAACCACCAGCGCGTTGCGGAACGCCTGCCCGCGTCGGCCGGTGGAACCCGACCGGCCTCCTTCTTTCATTGCGTCCGTCAGATTCACCCGCGCCGCCGCGAATGTCGGCGCTAGCCCGAAAATAACGCTCGCTGCCAGGGAAATTGCCAGCGTGAAAATCAGAACTCCCGAATGGATTTTGGCCTCAGCTAGCTGCACCAGATTCACCCCTTGCATTCGCGCGAGCGCTCGGACGGCCGCTTGCGCGAACAATAAACCCAAGGCCGCCCCGCCTGCCGTCAACAACAATGTTTCTGTGAGGAGACGCCTCACGAGATCGCCGCTACTCGCTCCCAGTGCCGCCCGCACGGCCAGCTCGCGCTCGCGCACCGAATTTCGGGCCAACAATAGGTTGCCAAGATTCGAGCACGCAATCAGAAGGATCAGGCTGACCGCTCCCATTAGCAGAATCAGCGCCGGCCGCAATGTTCCCACACGCGTGTCGGCCAATGGCCGCACCGCAATAGTCATGCCCCCATCCACCGGATATGCCTGCGCCAGTCGCACCATGACTGTCGAAAGGTCCGCCTGCGCTTGTTCGAGTGTGACGCCGGCTTTCAGCCGTCCCAGCGGCGACGAATTGTTTACCGGCCCGCGCGCTGTATCGATCCAGCTGTTTGTTGGAACGGCGAAAGGTGTCCACACGTCAACTCGCCTGGACTCCACCCAATCGGGGATCGCATCTGGCATGACGCCGATAATTCTGTACGGCTCATCATTGATCAGGATCTTTCGTCCTAGGATTTTCGCATCTGCGGCGAACCTCGTCTTCCACAGGCCCGCGCTGATGGCTGCAACATAATTCTCGCCCGGCAGGCTCTCGCTTGCCGCAAAGAGCCGGCCCATCAACGGAGATACTTTCAGCGCCTCAAAATATTCGGCGGGCATGAGTCCGACCGCCATCTGCTCGGGCTCGCTGCCGGGCTGTCCGAGGCTCACGTTTTTGCGCCAGACGTCGTAAGTCGCTATCTGTTGAAACGTGTGGCTATTCTCGAAAAGGTCGCGCATGTCGAGTGGTGACGGAGCTCCAACGACCCGGCCGTTCTTGATTGCGGAAATCCTTACAAGTTGGTCCGGTTCAGAGAAGGGCAAGGGCCGCAGCATCACCGAGTCAATCACGCTGAAAATCGCAGTCGGCGCGCCAATGCCCAGCGCCAGAGTAATCAGCGCCACCGCCGTGAAGCCGGGGCTTTTCCGCAGCGACCTCGCCCCATACTTGACATCGCGCCACATCCGCTCACCCCACGCGACAGCGCGCGCCCTTCCCGTTATTTTCCTCACGCCCATCTCGCCGCCGAGTTCGCCTTTCGCCTCGCGCCAGACTTCCTTCTCACTCATGGCCCCTCCTGCCAATTCATCCACCGGGGTCCACTTAACTTTCGACGCTCGCCCGAGCCAAATGTTACGCGCCGCGGACATTCGATGCGTTTGTCCCGCGCGTCGTCGCAACGTGCGGGTCTTGTACCTTCAAATGTGAGTGGGAGTCAAAGCTCCAGGGATCTCGGGGCAGCATCCGCGTATTCCTGTGCTAGGATTCTTTCCGATTCCCATGGCCTCTTTTATTCAAGATCTGCGATACGCGATTCGTTTGTTCTTGAGAAACCCCGGCTTCACCGCCACGGCGGTACTTTCTCTCGCGATAGGGATCGGCGTGAACACGGCTCTATTCAGCGTCGCGAGCGCGCTTCTTCTGCGTCCGTTGCCCTACACAAATCCCGAGAGCCTCGTAATTCTCTGGAACCGTTCGCCTGGTCTGAATATTACGCAGGATTGGTTTTCGCCCGCGCAGTATATAGATATTAAGACGCGCAACCGCTGTTTCGACGAAGTGGCCATTGCAATCAGCGGGAATTTCAATTTAACAGGTGACGGAAACCCCGAGCGCGTCGGCGCGGTGCGCGTCTCATCGAATCTCTTGCCGATGCTTGGCGCGAATGCCGTGGAAGGACATTTGTTTTCCGCGGACGACGACACTCCCGGCCGCCAGCCTTCCGCGTTGCTCACTTACGGCATGTGGGAGCGGCGTTTCGGACTCGATCCGCACGCGCTCGGCCGCTCGCTCACAATCAATGGCGTGCTGTACACCGTCGCGGGAATCTTGCCCCGCGGCTTCACGTTGCCGCGTGAAGTCTTGCCGACTCTTTACGGCACGGATCAAGCCGAGATTTTTCTTCCGCTGCCGCTCGATGTTTCTGCCGCGCACATCAGGACTCACGAGGACTACAACATCATTGGAAGGCTGAAGCGCGGTGTTTCCATCGCGCAAGCGCAAGCGGATATGGACACGCTCACGGCGCAGCTTCGTCACGATTTTCCTGAGTCCTATCCACCAAATGGCGGGCTTACTTTTGGCGTGGTGCCGCTTCTTGAACAAGTGGTGGGCGATGTGCGCCGCCCTCTCTATATCTTGCTCGCGTCGGTCGGATTTGTGCTCCTGATTGCCTGCGCGAATGTCGCGAATCTTTTTCTTTCCAGCACGATCGGCCGTGGAAAGGAAATAGCGGTTCGCAAAGCCATCGGTGCGAAAAGCTCCCGCATCGTCCGCCAATTGCTTACGGAGTCTGTGTTGCTGGCTCTCGTTGGAGGCGCGCTCGGTGTTTTGCTCTCCTATTGGAGCGTGAATTGGATTCACCTGCTCGGATCGAAATCCTTGCCGCGCTTGAATGACATTCACGTGAATGGAATTGTTTTGCTCTTTGCGTTTGCCGTCTCGGTGCTCGCTGGCTGTCTGTTTGGAATTGTTCCCGCGCTGCGCGTTTCCCGGCTCGATCTCAACTCGACCTTAAAGGAAACCGGCGCCGGGCTCGCGGGTGCGAGCGCCATTTGGGGCTGTCGCAACAACATGCGCAGATTGCTCGTCGTTTCCGAGCTTGCCCTCTGCGTGGTGCTCCTAATCGGCGCGAGTCTGCTGATACGCAGTTTCTCGAGTCTGACAAGTGTTTCGCCCGGTTTCACTGCGGAAAATGTCCTCACCTTCGATCTCACCATGACGGGCCCCAAGTATTCCGACCCGCACGTCATCACGAGCACGTATCGTCAAATTTGGGATCGTCTGGATCGTTTGCCGGGCGTAACCGCCTCCGGCGGCATCTCCTCCATTCCACTCAGTGACGCGTTTGCCTGGACTCCAATCACTGTGGAAGGCCGCACTCCTCTTCCGGGCGAGAACTTTCTCAATGCCGATATTCGCATCGTGAGTGGCAGGTATTTTCAGGCGATGGAGATTCCGCTGCGGCGCGGCCGCCTCTTCGATGAAAATGACACGGACAAGCAGCCCAAAGTTGTAATCGTGGATGAATTCATGGCCGAGCAGCTCTGGCCGGGCCAGGACGCAGTCGGAAAACGCATTCATATCGTCCAGCTAACCTCCGGTGACCCTTGGCAAACGGTGATCGGTGTCGTCGGCCGCGTGAAACAGGATTCGCTCGATTCGAATCCGCGAATCGCTTTCTATATCCCCCAGACTCAGTTTCCAACGCGCGCGCTGACCGTCGTCCTGCGAAGCAAGGCGTCGCCCGGCGCTCTCACTTCCTCAATCAAGACGGAACTCGCCGCCGTGGACTCGGATTTGCCGATGTACGACGTGCGGACAATGTCGGCGCGGGTTGGCGAATCGCTGGCGCGTCGCCGGTTCTCGATGACGCTGCTCGGGGTTTTTGCCGCGGTGGCTCTGGTGCTGGCGGTCATTGGTGTATACGGCGTCATCGCTTTTCTCGTGGGCCAGGGCCGGCGCGAGATCGGCATTCGCATCGCGCTCGGCGCCACGAAGCGTCACATCCTTTCGCACATTCTCCGGCAGGGGATGGTGCTTGCAATTGTCGGGTGTGCGTTTGGATTGGCCGCGGCGTTCGCGCTCACTCGCCTGATGCAAAGTTTGCTTTTCGGAGTTTCCGCGACGGATATTTTTAGCTTCACGACAATCCCCGCAGCTCTCATTTTCGCCGCATTATTAGCCAGTTACGTTCCCGCCCGCCGCGCCGCGCGAATTGATCCGCTCAGCTCGATTCGTTGCGAGTAAGATCCTACGCCAGCAGGATGATCTTCCCAACGCCGCCTTTCTCCCCCAGCACATGTGCTTCAGCCGCATCACGCAACGGCACCCGGCGGCCAATCGGCAGGACGAACTTGCCATCGCGCACGTCTTCGGCAAACTCTCGCACCCTGGATGAATCAGGCTTCGCGCCCACTCGCGTGATCTTTACTGTCGGATTTTGGTCCGCCGCGCTTTGCGGAAACACAGAGGTATAGCCAAAAGAGCCGCCCTGCTTTACCTTCGCGATCAGCTTCGCTGCGACGTCCCCGCCAACGGTGTCCGCAATTGCATCCACGAGGCGGAATTTCTCAATCGCTTTATCGTCATCAATCGCGAGCACGTCAGAGACGTCGAGCAATCGTGCATCATTCAGCTCTTTCCCGCGAACCCCTGCAATCACCTGAGCGCCAATCTTCTTCGCTGTATGCACTGCCGCGCGCCCAACACTTCCCAGCGCTCCCGTTATCAAAACAACCTGTCCCTTTTTCACGTTTGTCGCAAGGCGCACGAGCTGGTCTCCCGTGAGGGAAATCAGCGGGATCGCGGCCGCGTCCGCCAGGTCCATGCCATCCGGCAGATGAGTCACGTCTGAATCGTTCACTGCCACCAATTCGGCGTAGGTCGCGTTGGATAGTGCAAGAACACGGTCGCCGGCCTTGAAGTCCATCACATTTGCGCCCCCCGCCCGTACGACGCCGCTCACGTCGCGGCCCAGAATTGCCGGAAACGACAACGGAGCATCCTTCCGCCTCATCCCTGAGCGAAGTTTCCAGTCGATCGGATTGACGCTCGCTGCGGCTTCCGCGATCAGTACCGTGCTTCCGCTAATCTTCGGTTCGGGAACGTGGTCTTCAAATTTCAGCTTTTCGGGACCGCCGTACTCATGCAGAACTACTGCCTTCATCGCGTATCTCCCATGTCGCCCCGCAGAACTCCAGCCATATTCAGTCCAATCACCTCGCGCACATCAAATCGCGGTGCGCCCGCCGTCAACGGCGAGTTTCGCGCCATAAATAAAACTGGATCGATCCGTCGCTAGGAAGACAATCGCCTCGGCAATTTCGTCCGCTGAAGCCGGACGCCCCGCTGGCGCCTGGGCGGCTAGTTGCTCCAGGCCCTCCCCCATTGCGTCCGTGCCCTCCGTGCGCGTCGGCCCAGGGCTTACTGCATTGACGCGCACACCGCTCCCGCCATATTCAGCCGCCCACGATTTCGTCAGTAAGTTGATCGCCGCCTTGCTCGAGCCATAGAGACTCATGCCGGACACTCCGTAATCGGCAACCATCGTAGATACATTGACGATTGCACCTTTGCCTCTCCTCGCCATCAGGGGAGCTAGTTCCGCGACAAGGAAGTACGGCACCTTAACGTTGAGCGAATACACCCTGTCAAAATCTTCCTCCGTGGTCTTTTCCGTCGGCCCGAACGGGAAGATTCCCGCATTGTTGATCAGAATATCGACGTGGCCGTTTCCGAGCTCGATTGCTCTTTTCGCCACTTCGCGCGCGCTCCGCGCGTCTCGAAGGTCGGACGAAATAAAATCCGCTTTGCCTCCTGCAGTGCGGATTTCAGCAACCGTCCTCTCTCCGCGCTCCACATTGCGGCCCACGACCATGACATGGATGCCCAGCTGGGCCAGTTTATTAGCTGCCGCTCGGCCAATACCGCTCGTTCCTCCTGTAATCAGTGCTGTCACCGCATTCGTATTCATTGGCATCACCATTTCCTCAGTATTCCTTCAAGTACCGGCGGAGATGATCACTACATTCCGCTGCAGGGCTGGATTTATTTTTTCACCCCGCGCTAGCAGTTCCCATCGGCGTCTCGCCTTCCTCGGCAGCGAAGGCCGCGAAGCCCAGGATCCGACTGCTTTCTACCGCATTTGGTGGTTCACTCCATTATTCAATGTCACATCGTCAGTACGGCGCGGAACCGGGCCTTGCCTTCCGCAACGCGGTCATAGGCCTTGGCGGCCTCGGCCAACGGGTACGTCTCGACGATCGTTTTAACTTTTCCCTGCGCTACGAAATCAAGGGCTTCGTAGAGATATTCGGGGCCGTTTTGCTGGCTGCCGATGATCCGAATGCGCTTCGAGATGAGATCCGTCAGCGAGACGGAAAGTGGCTCCGCGTCCGCCCCCATAGCGATCAGCCGGCCGTCTGGGCGCAATCCCTGAATGCTGTCCACCATGGACTTCGTCGAATTGGAAGTGCTGAGGATGATGTCAGCGCCGCCCGCCGCGGCCAGGCTCTTTCCGTCGCGGACAATTTCATCCGCGCCGAGATCGCGGATCATCTTGTCTTTGTCCGGGGAGTGCGAAATCGCGATGGTCTCGAAGCCCGCAGCCTTCGCGTATTGCACCGCGAGGTGCCCAAGCCCGCCAATCCCGAGCACGGCTACGCGCTCATGCGGCTTGGGATCGGCCCACCGGAGCCCGCCATAAACGGTGTAACCGGCGCAAAAAATCGGTGCCGCTTGCTCATAGGAAACCTTGTCCGGAATCAGGTAGGTGGCGTCGGTATTCATCAGCATGTACTCGGCATGCCCGCCCTGTGCATCGATCCCCGTGCCCTTCAGGAAGGGACAGAACATTCTGCGGCCACGCTGGCACCATTCGCAGCGCCCGCAGGTGGATTGAATCCAGGCGGTGCCCACGCGGTCGCCTACCTTTCGCGTTGAGACGCCCGGAGCCACGGCGACGATCTCGCCGACCGGCTCGTGGCCAAGTATTCGTGGAAATTGTCCCGGAATGTGTCCGAGGGTTTCATGCACGTCGGTATAACAGATGCCGCTCGCGTGCATCTTCACCAGCACTTGATTAGGCCCGGGTTGGGGCTGGGGCACGTCTTTGATTTGCCACGAACTGCTTGCGGCGGGTACGACTGCGGCTTGCATAATTGTTCCTCCATGCATGATTCGATGCGCACATCTCCGGGTTTGGCGCATGGTTTTTGCGTGGGCGGTCCCCGAGCCGGAATTTCGGATTTAGACCCCTGGAGGGACGCGTGGGGCGGAACCGCTTATCCTTTTCGATGATTCTAACAATCGAAGGATTTCACTGCCGCAACTCACCGGCCCGTTAGAACGCGAAGCATGATTATGGGTCACCGGAAAACTTCTCAAGGTCTCACTTCCGCGCCCCGAACTCTAACGCTCCGGTGAGCTGCAACAGTGGTATCCTTCAACCATGCGTCAATCGGCTGGTGAGAGAAACGGCACCCGGGCCACCCGTCCGGCTCGCCAAGCGTGGAACCAATGACAACCGCAAGAATCATGATCGGGTTTTCCCTCTTCTCTTGTGCAGCAACGGGGGCGATCCTCTCAACCGTATTGGTGACGATGATGGTCGGAGAGGTAAATCGAAAATTGCCGGACCTAGAACAATTCAAATATTTCGCGCGCAATTTGTCCAGACTTAAGAAACGATACAAGGAGTTATACCCCGAAGGCAGGTTAGTCTTGGCTCTTAAGATTGTTACTATACTGGTGCCTATTCTCATCTTGTCCGCGGTTGTCGCATTCGGCTTTTTCGGATGAGATAATGACACGTGTGTCGTGCTTGAATTACTTCAAGTGTGATCTGCCCCCAATCTTCGCGCAAGGATCACACGCCACACTCCAGGTTTTCTGACGGGTTTTGCTGCTTAAACATCCCCTCGGGTGGCGACGGATCGCATTGAAAATCCCGCCATTCCCGCATACTCTTGCTAACTTGGAATTCACCAAATCATGACACAGACCCGCGAAATCGCAATCGGCTCCATCCGCATCGGCGGCAACGCGCCGCTCGCGCTGATTGCCGGACCATGCGTGATCGAAAGCGAAGCGCACGCCATGAAAATGGCCGAAAGCATCGCGGCCATCGCCGCCGAGCTGCGCGTGCCATACATCTATAAGGCGTCCTACGACAAGGCCAACCGCACCTCCATCTCTTCCTATCGCGGCCCCGGAATCGCCGAAGGCCTGGGCGTCTTGCGCAAAATAAAAGACACTTTCAAATTGCCCATCCTCACCGACGTCCATGACCCCGCGCAGGTCGCGCCCGTAGCGGAAGTCGCCGACATTCTGCAAATCCCCGCGTTCCTTTCTCGCCAGACCGATTTGATTCTCACCGCGGCGAAATCCGGCCGCGTCGTCAACCTCAAGAAAGGCCAGTTCCTTGCGCCGTGGGAAATGGGAAACGCAATTGAAAAAGTTGTGAGCGCCGGCAATAAAAGTATTCTTCTTACCGAACGCGGCGCTTCCTTCGGCTACCAAAATCTCGTCGTGGACATGCGTTCGTTTCCAATGATGCGCAAGTTCGGCTACCCGGTGATTTTCGACGTCACGCACTCCGTCCAGCTTCCTGGCGGAGAAGGGAAGTCCAGCGGCGGCCAGCCGGAATTCATCGAGCCGCTCGCGCGCGCCGGCGTCGCCGCCGGAGTGGATGGAGTTTTCCTCGAAGTCCACGACAATCCCGCGAAAGCATTGAGCGACGGCACAAACGCGTTGCCGCTCGACAAGCTTCGCGCGCTGCTTTCTCGTCTCTCCGAAATCGCCGCGCTCACCCGCAAGTGGGGCGACGCATGAGCCTCGAATCCGCGCGCCGCGTGCTGCGCATCGAAGCCGCCGCCATCAAGGATCTCGCGAAGCGCCTCGACGCCACTTTCGAGCGCGCCGTTGATCTTCTCTTCGCGTGCAAAGGCCGCGTCGCGGTTACGGGCATGGGCAAATCCGGTCTCATCGGACGCAAGATTTCCGCTACATTCGCAAGCACAGGCACGCCGTCTTTTTATCTGCATCCTGCGGAAGCGCTGCACGGCGATCTCGGAATGTTGGCGCGCGGCGACGCCGCCGTCGCGCTTTCTTACGGCGGCGAAACGGAAGAAATCGTCGCGCTGATTCCAACCTTGCAGCGCATGGAGATTCCCATTATCGCGCTGACCGGCCAGCCGCGCTCTTCACTCGGCGCGGCAAGCGCCGTCGTGCTGGATGTAAGCGTGAAGGAAGAAGCGTGCTCACTCAATCTCGCTCCGACCGCATCCACAACCGCCGCGCTCGCGATCGGCGATGCGCTTGCCATCGCGCTGCTCGAGCGCCGCGGATTCAGCGAGACGGATTTCGCCGCGCTGCATCCGAGCGGGCGTCTCGGCAGGAAACTGATGCGCGTCGAAGCCCTGATGCATTCCGGCGACGCGTTGCCGCGCGTCGCGCTCGCGACGAAGATGCCGGACATCATCTATGAGATGAGCAAGAAGGGCCTCGGCATGACGACCGTGATCGACGAAGCGGGGAAGCTCGCGGGCATCGTGACCGATGGCGACTTGCGGCGATTGATGCAAAGCAAGAAGGGCGCGACGCTCGAGCTGACCGCGGAACAAGCGATGACGCGGAATCCTGTGACGATTGGCGCGCACGAACTCGCAAGCACCGCGCTCAACTTGATGGAGCAGCGCAAGATTACGTCGGTTGTTGTGGTTGATGAATCGCAGCGCGTTCGCGGCGTTCTGCACCTGCACGACTTGTGGACGCTCGACTTGTATTGACGGTCAAAGAATACTGACGACCGCGCCGGCGCTTGCGCTAGCCCGCACGAGGAGGAGAATCTGGCACGCACGAACACGAAGGTCACACCTGCAGTGCGGCGGCGCGCGGCGAAGATCCGCGTGCTGCTGATGGATGCGGATGGAACGCTGACCGATGGAAGTGTGTGCCTCGTATCGCAGCCGGACGGAACGGTGACGGAGCTGAAGGTGTTCGACGCGCACGATGGTCAAGGACTAACAATCGCGGCGCAGGCGGGGCTTCGCACCGGAGTCATTACGGGAAGGCAATCGCCGGCGATGAGGCAGCGTGCGCGGGAAAACAAAATGGAATTTGTATATGAAGGCGAGGCGGCGAAAATTCCCGTTTATGAAGAAATTCTTCAGCACACCGGCGCGCGGGAAGAAGAGGTCGCGTATGTAGGGGACGACCTGCCGGACCTGCCCGTCATGCGCCGCGTCGGGCTCGCGGTCGCGGTGGCGAATGCGACGGCGGAAGTGAAGCGCGCAGCCCACTACGTAACGCGTGCAAGCGGCGGTCGCGGCGCGGTGCGCGAAGCAGTGGAGCTGATTCTCAAGGCGCAGGGAAAGTGGAACTCGCTGATTTCCAAGGCGCGTGCTTAAATCGGTTTTTTATTTCCCGCCCATTCCTCCAAATAAGTTCACTTGATTTCCACCGGCGTATTGAATGCGGAGATTTTTCCGTTGACCGATTCCTGGATCACCTGACGCAGCGTGTAATTGCCCGGGGGCGCTTGCAGAGTGACACTGGCGCTCGCGCCCGTGGAGTCGAGTGACTTTAGCGTCTCATCCTTTAAGTTCATATCCATCACGCCTTCGACGCCGCTGAGGAATTTGTTTTTGTCGTCAAAGAGAGCGGTGATGAAGATGAGGCGCTCCACGTGGGCGCCATTCTCTTTCTTGAATGGGAGGTCGCGGATGTCCACGTGAACTTCGACATGGAGCGCGGATTCGCCGATGGCCAGTGTGATGGATTTCGTCACGACCCCGGCCGCAACGAAGTGAATCTCGTCGCTGGACATAACTTCCTTGTTCAATTTTTCAAGTTTATCCGCTGGAGCAAGGCTCGCTTTGTTCGGAGCGTAATAACCGGGCCGCGCATCGATCCTGTAGCCCTTATTATTTGCGAGACGCACCTTCAAGTTGTGATAGGCGCCATCGGGTTTCATATCATCCGGCGAAAACGCAATTGTGTAAGAAACATCGGGCAATGCAACCATCTGGTGGACGCCGCCCGCGAGGTCATTGCTGTTGTGAAAAAATGTACCCCCCGTACCCTGCGCCAAAAAAGCGAGCGGGTCATTGGAAACGCTTCGCGTGTCGCTGGCCAATTCGTCAATATAGCCCTGCATCGCGCCGCCGAGAACAATCGGGGGGCCTTCGCCGGGAGTGCCGCCAAGCCAGTCGGCTGAAAGACCTTTTGCGTCAAGCGTGTTGATGCGGATTCCCGCGTGCAGCGCCTGGTCAACCATTTTGTCCTGCTGCTTCTGCACTTGATTCGAGAGGGCGAAGAAACCGGATGAAGTCATCACCAGCATGCGGCGGCCGGGCATCTTGCCGACGTAGCGGATCACATCACCGAGTACGCCGAGTGTATTCAGCGCGAAGTCATCCGCGAGGCTCAGCGTGACCCCGGCCTGCACGCGCACCATGTTCGCCATTTGAGCCGGGCAGGACGCATCGCCCCCCACCATGCAATTGCATTGAATCGCTTCCGCCAGCGCGAGGTCAAAGGCGGGGGAATGGACGTCGCCATTCAGCACAATCTGCCAAGCCTGATAAGGATCGATGTGGGGGCAAGAGCCCGCGCCATAGCCTGCCTTGCGGATGTGCGACACGACCTGCTGCATGGCGGCGATGATTTTCGGCTTGTCAGTGGTGAATGGCACCGTAACCGTCGCGGACGATGTGAACACCGCGATTTTGTCGCCTTCCTCCATGCTGGTGTCGACGAATTTTTCCGCGGCCTTGCGGGCGGAGGTCAGGTCATTCGTTTCCATGTTGTTATCGTCAAAATAAAAGCCGATGTAGCGCGGAGGCGGCGGCGCCACGGGAGCAGGCGCCTGCTCCAGTGTGAGTTGCGCCGGCGCGGCGGGAGGGGGCGCCAACTGTTCAATCCGAAAACCGGAGATCTTCTGCTGCTTGCCGGAATCGAAGACCATGAAGTCGTTTACCGTCAGGTGACCGATGGCTTTGCCCTGGGAATCGCGAACGGTTACGGGGACCTGCACCTCGGTGCTTTGCACGCGGATCGCGCCGGCCGCCATGGGAGTGTACGGTTCACTGGCGACGTGGATCTCTTCTCCCCAATTGTTCTGGCTCGCCTGGCTGCCCTGGTTGGACTGGCTGGTCTGGTTGCCCTGGCCGTGGACAATCACCGAAGCGAGCAGCGCGGCGAATCCGATGAATAACAACTGTATGCGTTTCACCCCAACTCCTCGAAAGACAATGATATCAGTCCACTAGACGGTTAGACGCGCTCGGAGTAATCCATGTTTCACCCAACGGAATAGACGGATGCCATATTGAAAAGGTTTAGTTGTCTATGAAGGTACCCTTTGCAGAGAAAGTGTCGAGCCCTCCTGATACAAGGTATCGAGACGCAAAAGGCGCGCCTACCCCCCTCCCTATTTCTGGAACGCTATGATTCCAAAGGACTTAGCAGAATGTTCGATTGGCCATACCCCCCACCCCCCATCTTTTTGTAAGAGTGTCGCAACAAAGGACTTACGGGAAAAAGATGCGGTAAGAGTAACGCAGCATTGGACTTACGGGTTCTTTGACGATTGTGCCGATAACTCATTCCATCTAAATGAGTTACGGGGACGAGTGCACCGAAGTTGTGCAACATCGGCTTTAAGAGTAGTGCAACAAAGGAGTTACGGGAAATAAGGCTGAGGGGGTGAGCGAAAAGTTGACAGTTCAAAGTTGAAAGTCTAACCGAAAATGAAGAACCGGGGGTCACTGGCGAGAAATTCATGCGGCATATTACGACAAGAGTTAACTAATGTCAAGAGAATTATGTAGGAATTATGGGAGGATTTGTTACAAAGTCTATTCGAATGAGTGTTCGAATGGGTAGGGCCTTATGAATCTAATTCTAGAGTCAACGACTCCACCCTTCGCTCTTATCAGTGGCCACCCCGAAGTGCCTAAAGGCTGAGCCATCCGGCCCCGTTCATGGGTTTCATATGCCGGTTCACTCCTGACGTAATCATTTTGGGATACGTGGGTCAAACGGGCGTGCCACAGCGGAGGCGACGGAGCAATGTATCGCTCCGTCGCGTCGTGTGCGCGATTTTAATTGCACTTATTGCGCAAACGTATTGATTTCGTGGAGCAGCCGTCGCGCCGATGCGGGAGCAGCGATCTTGCCGCTAAGGATGTCATGGCGGTTTACATCGTGGCCGTACATGGCTTCGTCTCCGCTCTTGTCGGCTTGCACCACGGTGCCGTCGAGAGCCACGCCAGCGAAAAGACCTTTGGCCCGCGAATAAGACAGAACCTCCGCATTCAGTCTGACGTCGGTACCAGCGGCCGCGGTCCGGCCCACCGGTCCGGCTGCCACAGAGGCGTCTGCTCCCAGCTTGAATTTGTCGCCGAGCAGGCTTCCCAAGGCGTGATCATTCATAAACAGCAAAATGATGTCCGTGGAAGAGCCGCCAATCTGATAACCCACGCTTCCGCCGTCAACGGCCAAGAACATGGGTGCGCTCCAGCCATGTTCAGTGCGACAGGTAGCCAGTCCCCGACCATAGCTTCCGCCGAATACAAAGGCGAACTTCACGTCCCCTGGAATGATGGCGATACATTTCGCCGATTTCAGAAGATCGTGAGGGATGCCCTGATCCGGAGTGTTCATGATCTCGTGGAAGACCTGCGCGGCTTTGTTGGAGCGATTTACGTCGTCCTCGCGGTCCGAGGCGGCGACGATTAGAGCTACAGACAGAACCAGCATTGTCCCAATCAGAAAACGTTTCAACATTTGTTTATCTCCATTCGGTTTCGAATTTACTAAAATGAGCTTGCAAACGACTTTTCATAGATCCCAACTCGGTCCGAACACGGTCAACGCAAGGCGCCGACGAAGTACAGGACCAGCGCGATGACCAGGACGGTCCCGACGATTCCCATGCCCCCGCGTGACCCCCATCGGGAATACCCGTAATAGCCACCGCCTCCGCCGAACAACAACAGCAAAACGATAAGTAGAATTAACATCGTGATTCTCCTTTCCTCATGTGACTTTCGACCCCTGCCTCCTACTTGATTCTTTGAGCCAGTCAAATTGCCCGAGCCGCCGCTGCGAAGTTTCGACGACATCGATGGAGCATTAGTTCAAAAAGACCGTGATGGCAATGTGAGCGCCGGGATAACACGGGTCGTACAGGTAATATACCCGCCGTCCATGTAATCCACGTTAACACCATCGGTGTAGAACCAAGGTATGTAGGCGTTGACAAGCCAAAGCAGAACACCCACCACCGGGACTATCAACACTTGAAGTAAAGGCATGACCTTGGGACCTCCTAGCTCCTTCATTCGGATAAATCAGGTGAAAATTCCCTAGGACCAGTTAATCGGTCGCAAAATCCTTGCTCCGCCGGTCACTCTTATAACCCCCTCGCAGACCTGCCATCTACAACGGTTATCACAGACCGATGTGACGTATATCAATAGAGAAATCAAGGAACACCTCGATTTCTGAACGAGAGTAACAAGGTCATTTGGGGATGGGCTGTGCAAAAAGAGACATTTTTGAGATTGCCTTGATCGCATGCATCTATCTCCGGACAAAGGATGCGATCGCGCGGAATTCAGTTCGGGCAGCCCTAGGATGGGTCGGGTATCAATGCGAATTGTGGAGATTACGGAAGCACATTCTACGTGTCTCTTGATAGGGCCGACAACGTCATAGATGGCGGCCCGGAAGCCGTTGTCTCTTGTTGATGCCTTTCACGGTTGAAGGATACCACTGGTGTAACTCACTTGCGCGCAAGAATAAGCGGTTTTGCGCGCTTACCCGGTTCCTGGTTGGAGTTTTGGCGTACCATACGCGCAATCATGCGAAGGCCTCTATTAATGTCATTGGTGGCGACATTCCTCGTCTGCGCCTCATCTTTGCGAAATGCCACGGCGCCAATTGGATTTCAAAGGGTAGGACCGCTCCAACATTTCCCAAGATTTTACCTTGGGTTTGATCGAAACAAGTATCCTGGCGATGCCGCGCTCGGATTGCTGCGGAAAACTTTTTTCTTCTCGGGATATTGGCTCAATAATCCACCGGGAGAGTCGTCTAACAGCTGGCAGGGTAAGCGCGAGAATTTGGTTTCAAATGGCTTTGGATTTCTGGTCTTGTTCAACGGGAGGCTGGACCGTGAACTCAAGTCACCATCAGTTTCGAAATCGCTCGGCGCGCGTGACGCTGCAGACGCCGCGGAAGCCACGGTTAAGGAAGGGTTTCCAGCAGGGACGATTATTTTTCTCGACCAGGAAGAAGGCGGACGACTGCTCCCCGAACAGCGGGCGTATTTGTACGCGTGGGTTGATGGAGTCAATGCCGTGGGGTATCGAGCAGGAATTTATTGTTCCGGGATGTCTGTCGCCGAAAAGCCGGGAGTGACGATTACCACCGCAAACGATTTACACGATAATGCGGGTGAACGGAAAATCGCTTTCTTTATTTACAACGACTCGTGTCCTCCTTCGCCCGGCTGCGAAACTTCAGGAAACGCGCCCTCGCCGCAGCAGAGCGGCATCCCGTTTGCAGCGGTCTGGCAATTCGCGCAGTCGCCTCGAAGGCGTGAAGTCACGTCAAGGTGCCCGTCACATTACGACCCTGATGGAAATTGCTATGCGCCATTGTTTCAACAAGCGGATCACATCGAAATTGATGTTGAATTCGCCAATTCTACGGATCCATCTAGCGGGCGGGGGCGTCGCCGGGAGCGCTAGCCGCGTGCCCCACGATCGCCCCGCAGTTCGGGCGAACGTGGCGGGTGTGTCAGTCTTTCGGGGTGGCTCCGCGCATCGCGTGATTCGCTTGCCGGACGGATTACTCCTCGTGGACGACTCGCGATGATGTCTTTTTCAAATGGAGACTGAAAAGCAGAAGAGAATCAAGCAACGCTGGCCAACCCGTTCGCCCTTCCCCCTACTTCGCGTTTTGCGTCAGGTCGAACGACAAAAGAAATCTGTTCGCCCGCTCCATACTCAGGCTCGCAGTCGGCATCCTCACGACGTTCATGTAATCGCGGCGGCCCACCACGAGCAGGCGGCTTTTGAAAGTGTGCGAATCGGAAACGCCGGTAAACTCCTTGCCGTGATATCCCTTCAGCGTGAAATCGGATTCCGACATCAGCTTCGCGCTCACCTCCTTCAGAAAATTATCACGGCTGCGATCCAGTTCCTCCTGCACGTCAATATCAACGGGGTAGTCCGTAATCCCGAGAACAAAGAATCCCTGGTCCGTATCGGCAACCCACGCATTTATGACAATTCTTCCTGCCGGGTTATCTTTACTGATGTCATGTAGCTCTGGCTTTCCCGGCATCAGGATTGAGCAACTTCCATCCGGTGGCACAAATTTGGCCCAGTCGGCTGTCTGGGAAACGCAGACCCCAACTGCCAAAGTGAGAATCAAGGTCACAAATGTCGCGCGGCGGATCATAGCCACCTTCCTTTATTTGCACCCTCCAGGCATCGCATCCACGAAAAGAAGAAGACGCCGTACGAATGTGACCCTGGCCTTGCTTTCTGGTTCAATCATCCCCCTTTCCGATTGGGCGTCTTCGCCATAAATGCGCGCCATAGCGAAAGCGGCACCGCCCGTATCCCTCGAAGCACCAATGTGAATTCCATCACACCCTCTTATGGTTCCGGTCACAGAGCGTCCCTTTTCGGTCTCAATCTTTGAGCTTCTAGCATTTTCATCCCTCGTATTTCTAATTCCACGCCAGCGGAGTAAAATGCGAATGAAATGAGGATAAACCCGCGTTTCTCGAGTTGAGCTATACAATCCTGGCGGCATTCATGGCGACAATCGGAACAGTGCGGGAAGAATCGGGGTCGAGGCAATTCATCGAGCCCGCGATGGTGCGCGTCCCGGAAGGCTGGTTTGTGTCGGGATGCGACACGGGCCGCGATGATGAAAGGCCCGCGCATCGCGTGTGGGTGGACGCGTTTGCAATAGCGGCTTGCCAAGTGACAAATGCGGAGTACGCGTGTTTTCTTGCGGCGAGCGGGCGCGCGAAGCCGCTGCACTGGGAGGATGCGAATTTCAATGATGCGCGGCAGCCGGTGGGGGCGGTGTCATGGTTTGACGCGAAGGCGTATTGCGAATGGCTGAGCGGCGTTTCGGGGCGCGAATTTCGATTGCCAACGGAAGCGGAGTGGGAGCGGGCGGCGCGCGGCGGGGTGGAAGGCGCGGACTATCCGTGGGGAAATGTGCCGCAAGGCGATCCGCCGGAAAAGTGCGTGCCCGATTACGCGGCGCGGTGGAAGAATGCGCCGGAGCGCGTGGGACTCTATGCGGCGAATGCGTTCGGGTTATTCAACATGGGAGACAATGTGCACGAGTGGTGCGCGGATTGGTATGACGCGGGGTTCTACGCGCGTTCGCCGGAGCGGAATCCGCGGAATGATTCGGCGACGGGGAGGCGGGCGTCGAGGGGCGGATCGTGGCGGCATCATATTAAGGTGACGCGGACGGCGGCGCGGTCGAGCATTCCGCCGGAGTTTAAGTACGCGGATTACGGGTTTCGGGTGGCGGGGACGGCGCTGTGAGAAGAGACCGGAACAGTTCGGATGGGAGAAATTGGAGCGGGCGACGGGGATCGAACCCATGTCTAGAGCCGGGTAGGCCCTGATTCTGCCACTGAACTACACCCGCAGAATGAAAATCGCATAAGTGAGATGTTTGAAGAATAGGCCGAGAGTACTAATCGAGGCGAGACCCAGTGGCTAGTACGTGGTGTGGGGATTCAGGATGTGAATTTAGAGGGAAGGGAAAATTCTGGAGCGGGCGATGGGAATCGAACCCACGTCTAGAGCTTGGGAAGCTCCTATTCTGCCATTGAACTACGCCCGCTCTGAGGCAACGATAGCACAGCCCATAAAAGGGGACAATGGCGGGATTGGTAGGGATATTCAACGCAGAGACGCAGAGGAAACGGAGATTACAAAAGATTGGTAAGGCACATCTGTGGGGCGCGAGTGGAGGGGGATTCGTGCTAGATTGGCGTTTCGTTTTTTCACGGAGGGTGCGTGGCGTACCGGGATTTGCGGGCGTTCATTGAGCGGCTGGAGCGCGAGGGCGAGCTGAAGCGCATCGGCGTGGAAGTGGACCCGGTGCTCGAAATCACTGAGATTGCGGACCGCTCGATAAAAGGGGGCGGGCCGGCTCTGCTGTTTGAGAAGCCGAAAGGGTCGCGCGTGCCGCTGCTGATTAACGCACTGGGCAGCGAGCGGCGCATGAATCTGGCGCTCGAAGTAAATAATGTGAATGAAATCGCCGAGCGCATCCGCGGGATGCTGGACTTCCAATCGCCTCAAGGCCTGCTGGAAAAAATCAAGATGTTGCCGAAGCTCGCGGAGCTGGGCTCGTTTTTTCCTAAGAGCGTGCGCAGCGGGCCGTGCAAAGAGGTAATTAGGAAGGAAGACTTTTCACTTTTTTATTTTCCCATACTGAAATGTTGGCCGCAGGATGCGGGGCGGTTCATCACCTGGCCGCTGGTGATTACGAAAAATCCTGAGACGGGGAAGCGCAACGTAGGCGTTTACCGGATGCAGGTGTTCGACGAGCGGACGACGGGGATGCACTGGCAGACGCAAAAGCATGGCGCGGAACATTTTCGCCGCGCGCGCGCGGCGAATCCCGAAGGACGCATCGACGTCGCGGTGGCGATCGGCGCGGATCCGGCGACGTGTCTATCGGGAATTCTTCCGATTCCGCCGGACCTGGACGAATTTATGTTCGCGGGATTTCTGCGGCGCGAGCCTGTCGAGATGGTGGCGTGCGAGACGGTGGATCTCGAAGTTCCGGCGAACGCGGAGATCGTACTCGAGGGCCACGTCAATTTAAATGAGATGAGGACGGAGGGGCCGTTTGGCGACCACACGGGATTTTATTCGCTGGAGGGCAAGTATCCCGTTTTCCACGTGACGTGCGTGACGCACCGGCGCGACCCTATCTATATGACCACGATTGTCGGGCCGCCGCCGCAGGAAGATTTCTGGATGGGGCACGCGGTGGAGCGGATTTTTCTGCCGGTGATGAAGATGCAGTATCCGGAAATTGTGGATGTGGCGATGCCCGCCGAGGGCATCTTCCACAATTTGATGATCGTTGCCATCCGAAAATCGTATCCGGGGCACGCGCGCAAGATCATGAACGCGATCTGGTCGCTGGGACAAGCCATGTTCACGAAAGTGATCGTGGTGGTGGACCACGACGTAGATATACAGAATCCTCGTGAGGTGCTCTGGAAGGCTCTATGCGCGATTGACCCGGAGCGCGACGTGCAGTTTATGATTGGCCCGGTGGACTCGCTGGACCACGCCGCACGGGTGCAGGATTTCGGCTCGAAGATGGGGATCGACGCGACGCGGAAGTGGGCGACGGAAGGATTCGCGCGGCCGTGGCCCGATGAAATTGTAATGGACTCCGCGACGCGAGGCCGGGTGGACTCGATGTGGAATTCGCTGGGGCTTCCGCAGTATTCAAATCGCAAGAAATAATCCCGCCAGTTTGTGTTCAGTTTTCCAGATTGCGACCTAACTGAAAGTTGGGAAATGGTTGGAAGAGGTCGTGATTGGGAGTGCAATTTGGGGATGGGGGGTGCCCCTTGGGTCAGTTTGAAACCGAGGGAATCTCCGCGATGCAAAAAGTTACTCCCCTCCATTCACAAAAATTCAGACCCGAAAAGTGTGACTTTTGCCGCCATTCGTGCGCAAGATGGGCCAGAACTGCCTAAAATTACCCAAGAACTCCCCCTATTCATACGACAACTGCCCATTCGTACAGCTTGACGTGATTTAGCGCGGATGCCCTAATTGCGGCAGGGAACATTGTCGAGTTCGATTTACGTTTGGGGCGGCCGGAAAGAAATTGGAAATTGAAAATGGCAGCGCGCGCGCACAGCTTCAGCGAAGCAAGGGAAGTTATGAGTCTACGTCAGGCTTCGCTGTACTTGGGAGTATCCGCGGACACGATGTATCGATACGTAAGCGAGGGAGTTGTACCGGCATTCAAGCTGGGGAATCGTTGGAAGCTGCGCAAGTCCGTGCTGGACCGTTGGATGGAAAGAAAGATGAGCCAGATCCGGCCGAAGAGGCGCCGGTAGGGAAGCATGCGGCGAAAGCAGGAAAGGGGCTCACGTGATGTTTGGCGGCAGCAAACAAAAGCAACTCGTAGGGCTAGATATCGGCTCGAGTTCCATTAAGGCCGTGGAGCTGAAGGCTTCGCGCCAAGGATACGAGCTGGTGAGCTACGGGCTGGAACCGATGGCGCAAGACACCGTGGTGGATGGCGCCATCATGGACGCGCCGCAAGTGGCCGCGGCAATCTCCAACATTTTCGACAGGCAGGGTGTGAAGACGAAGAACGTGGCGACGGCAGTTTCCGGACATTCCGTGATTACCAAGCGCGTGCCGCTGCCGCTGATGAGCGAGGAAGAGTTGTACGACCGGATTCAGGCGGAGGCCGCGCAGCACATTCCGTTCGATATCGCCGACGTCAACCTGAGTTACCAGCACCTGGATTCGCTCGATTCACAGATGGATGTGCTGCTGGTGGCGGTGAAGAAAGACAAGATTCTGAACCACACAAACGTGCTGGCGCAGGCAGGAAAGACGCCGGTGGTGGTGGATATCGACGCATTCGCACTGCAGAATTGCTTTGAGATGAATTATGACCCGGAGCCGTCGCAGACGGTTGCGCTATTGAACGTAGGCGCGAGCGTGATGAGCATCAACATTGTGCGCGGCGGAATCCCGTTGTTTACGCGCGACGTTTCCGTGGGAGGGAACCAGTACACGGACGCGCTGCAAAAAGAACTGGACCTGAGCTACGAAGACGCGGAGCGGCTCAAGACCGGCGAAGCGATCGCGGGCGTGAGCGATGAACACCGGGCGACGATCCTTCGGTCGGTCTCGGACATTTTGATCCTGGAAATTCAGAAGACGTTCGACTTTTTCCGCGCGACGGCAAGCGGCGAGTCCATCCAGAGGATTTACCTGGCGGGTGGCACGGCGCGCGTGCCCGGTCTGATTGATTTGTTGCGCGAAGAGTTTGCTGTTCCGGTGGAGGAGCTGTATCCGTTCCGGAAAATAGTGATCAATCCTGCCAAACACAATGAGGAGCAGATCCGCGAGATTGCGCCGAGGCTGGCAATCGCGGTCGGCCTAGCTTTGAGGAGTTTTGACCAGCCATGATCCGAATAAACCTGCTTGGCCAAACTCGACCGAAAGCACAGCGGCGCGCCGTGCCGCTGGAATCGACGCTGCAATTGCTTTTCCTGGTGCTGGCCCTCGCTCTCGGCGTGGGATTTCTGGGAATCGACTACTGGCAATTGAGCAAGAAAACCGCAGATGTGCAGAAGAACATTGACCAGATGAAGCAGCAGAAAGCGCAGCTCGAACAGATCAAGCAGCAAGTGGACGCCTTTGAAAAACAGAAGACCTTGCTGCAACAGCGGATCACCGTGATCGAAGAGCTGCAGCGCAACCGCTCGGGCGGCCAGGAGCTTCTCGACGCGGTGGCCAACACCGTGAGCCGCACGGAAACGCTGTGGCTGACGTCGCTTACACGGAAAGGCAATGCGCTCACGATCGTCGGGACGGCGGGCTCGATTAACGCCGTGGCCGAATACATTACGCAGCTCAAACGATCCGGATACTTCGCGGATGTGGAAATCAAGGAAGCAAAGCAAACCGATAATCCGGATGTGCAACTCTTCGAATTTACGTTGAACGCAGACTTCGCTCCTCCGGGCACCAAGCCCGCGACGGCGCCTGCGCCGCCAAACGCGGCAGCGAGGAAGGGGTAAAGGCGATGGCAATCTCCTTCCGTGAAATGCCCTGGTATCTGCAGGCACTGGTGTACGCCACGATGGCGGCGGTGATTATCGGGCTGGGAGAGTGGGTGCCATTTTCCCCGGTCCAGAGCGAGCGCAACCAGCTTGCGACATTGAACACAGATCGGCAGAACCTTTCCGAACAAGTCAATTCGCTTGAGGTGTACCGCCGCCGGTATTCCGATTTCAAAGCAGAAACCGAGGCCATGCAGAAGCAACTCGAAACGTTGCAGGCGATCGTGCCCGAAGAAAAGAGCCTGGACGAATTTATCCGCATGGTGCAGGGCGCAGCGCAGGCGTCGGGTGTGGAGATTCGCCACATGACGGCCGGAGCGGTAGCGCCCAAGGAATACCACTACGAGATGCCATTTGAATTGGAATTGGACGGGCCCTATTTTTCAATGTTGGACTTTTTCGCGCGGCTCAGCCGGCTTTCCCGAATCATCAACGTAGGCGACTTGACCTTATCGGGGCTTAAGGCCGGCGAAAAGGGAAAAATCCCGATGCGGCCGGCGACAAGCGTAGATGGGAAACTTACGCTCGTGACTTTTTTCACCAAACCCGGAGAGCAGTCGTCTCCGGCTGCTAACGCAAAAGGCGCAAAGCGTTAAACGTGGAATCGAAAATGGCCCAGACGATGCGACGCACACTCTCTAACCTGGCGATTGGACTGACGCCGCTGCTGCTTGCGGCGGGCGGGACCCTGCGCGCTCAAGTGAATCCCGCGACGGTGAAGAATCAGGCGCAGAAAGGCGTGAATCAGGCCCAGCAGACGCAATCAACAACGCAAGGGCAGGCCGCGGGCCAGACGCCGACGCCGCCAAAGAAACCGGCACAGAGCGCGAAGGGGCAGCAGGGCACAGCGAAGCCGGGTGCAACGCAAGGGCAACAGCCGCCCAAGACTCCGGGGACGAAAAACGCCGGGACGCAGAACCAAAAGAAAGCGCCGGTGAAGACGCCCCCGCCCAAGACCGGCCAGACGCCTCCAAAGACAGCGGCGAAAACGCCGGAGAAGAAACCTGAAACCGGGACGGCCGAGAGCGTGCCCGCACCGCCAGTGGTTCGCCGCGATCCATTTGTAACTCTGATTGGCAAACAAAAGGGCGGGGCGAGCAGCGCGCCCGTGCATTTGCCACCAGGGAAAGCCGGTTTGCAAGTGAACACACTGGTGATCGAAGGAATTTTGAGCAGCCCGACCGGGATGATCGCAATCGTAGCAAATCCGCAGCGAAGTGTTTATTTCCTCCACGCCGGTGATGAACTTTTCGACGGCCGAGTGGAGAAAATCGATATTGATGGCGTGACGTTTCATGAAGTCGGAAAAGACGCGTTCGGCAAGCCGCTCGAGCGCCAGGTGACAAGGAAATTGAACCCCAGCTTAGGAGAACAGCCATGAAGAGCAAATGGCCGGCCATTGGGCTTGCCAGCATCCTGGTGGCGGGAGTTTTAATACTCGCCGGCGGGGCTGCTGCAGGACCCGGCCCGACATCCCCCGCGGTGCATGTGACCGCGCGGGTCACAACGGATGGAGTGCGCATCGTAGCGCAGGCGACGGCGCCATTCACTTACACAACGGCGCGGCCGAATGACCGTCTGCTCGTGGTGACGCTGCCCGGAGTGGTAGCGGCGGAAGCCTCGCACACACAAATGGTCGCCGCGGGGCATGTCTCAAGCTACCGCTTGGTCTCCTACACAGAAGGATCCGACACGGGTTTGCGTTTGGAGGTTTTGCTCGATGGGCCGGTCCAGCCCCATTTCGATCACTCGAATCCAGAACAACTTGACCTTATATTTGATTACAAAAATCCGGCTGCCCAACCGGCAGCTCAACCGCCGGCAGCGCACTCCGCTGCTGTCATGCCCTCGATTCCCGCGCGCATTTCGCACGTTGAGGTGACGGAACAGGGGCAGGCTCCCAGGTTGCGCATTGAAGGGCAAGGAGAATTTCACTATCGCGAATTGCGTTTGACGAACCCCGACCGGCTAGTGTTGGATTTCGCAAATGCCACGGTCGCAACATCGAATGCAATCGCCGGGACTGCGGCGCCGATCAAGCTCGTACGAATTGGGCAATTCCAGCCAAGCGTTGCGCGTGTGGTTGTGGAGTTGGACCGCTGGGCTCCTTATCAAGTCCTTCCATCCAACAACGGCATTTTGATTGTTTTTGGGGATCAGTCGGGTACGAAGGGAACTCCGCCCCCACCGCCAGACAGGACATCACTGACAACGAATCGCGCCATCCAGGCGCCGAACCCTCAGGTCGCACGGCAAATACAGGTTATCGCTCCTCCTCAAATTACATTGCCGAGCTGGTTGACCGAGCCTTCTTTGGCGTTCGCGACAGTTGTGCAGCCCGCGCCACCTCCGGTGCAGGCCAAGCAGAACCAGCCGGCAACGCAGACTTCTGGGCAATCGCCGGTTCAGGCGCCAGTTCAGGCGCCGGAACAAACGCCGACGCAACAGCCGATGGCCGCGCCGCAGCCCGCGCTCGCAGCGCCGATAGCGCAGGGACCGACTTCAGCGCCAGCAACGACCAAATACACAGGTGAGCCGATCCGAGTGAACTTCAAGGATGTGGACTTGCAGGACTTTTTCCGCGTGATTCACGATGTCAGTGGATTGAATATCGTGCTGGACCCTGCAGTGAAGGGCAATTTGACGCTGGTGATGGACGATGTGCCGTGGGATCAGGTTCTGGACATTGTGTTGCAGAACAACGGACTCGATAAACAATTAGAGGGCAACGTCCTCCGAATCGCAACGAAGGCGACCATCAAGGCCGAAGAAGAACAGCGCGCCGAACTCATAAAAGCGCGTGAGGATTCCGTCGAGCCGGTGCTGGTGACCAGGCAATTGAGCTATGCCAGGGCTACTCAGCAGGGTGGGGCAGGCGGAGGAGGAGGCGGGAACCAGCAAAAGGGCAAGGCGCTCGATGAATTGCTCCGGCCATTCCTTTCACACCGAGGCAATATCTATGGCGATTCGCGGACCAATACATTGATCATCCGGGATATTCCTGCGAATATTCCAAAGCTTGACGACATGATTCGCCAGCTTGACCGCAAATCCCAACAGGTGGAAATTGAAGCTCGCGTCGTGCTGGCATCGCGAACTTTCGCGCAGGATATCGGGACACAATTGGGGATTGCAGCGCAATCCGCAAACGGCCGCAACGTTGGGGGCGGAGCGGCGGCCGCCGGGACGAGCCCAATCGTCCATACCAATTCACCGTACTTGCCGCCAATCGTTGTCGGGAGCACCGGGTCCATGCCGTTGATTACGAATTTCCCCGCGACGGCTCCGACCTCGGGGCTTTCATTCACTTCCATATCACCGAACTTCACTCTGGACTTTACGCTCACGGCCGCGGAATCGAAGGGAGTTGCCAAACTTCTATCAGCTCCTAAGATTACGACGCAGAGCAACGTGGAGGGAACGGTCGCGCAAGGGCAGCAGATCCCGATTCAGACCACGGTCAACAACACAGTCTCGACGCAATATGTCGCGGCCGAGCTCATATTGCGCGTTACTCCGCAAATCACCGCGGACGGGACAGTATTCATGACTGTCCACGTGGAAAACACATCCATCGATAACTCGATTGCCGTCCTCGGCCAACCTGGATTGGATACGCAATCCGTGGACGACCAAATCATTGCTCATGACGGCGAGACCGTGATGTTGGGCGGCGTCATAATCAATTCGCAAAGCAATACGTCCAATGAAATGCCGCTCGTCGGCAGCATTCCATTGATTGGCAACCTCTTCAAGGAGCGAGCCGTCAGCGTGAAGGCGCAGACGCTCCTATTCTTCCTAACTCCAAGGATTTCGCCGGAGTAGCCAAACCGCGAAAAGAAGTGCAGAATCTTGAAAGGGAGGAGACGGAAGTCTCCTCCCTTCCATTTATGCCCATTGAATTTCACGTCCGGTTGCGGCGCCTGCGCGAGCGAATCGAGCTTTCGGGCGCGACCGCCTTCGTCGTTACGCATCTCCCCAATATTTTCTACCTGACTGGTTTTAAGGGTTCGGCGGGCGTGCTCTACGTAGAGCTGAACCGCGCAACGCTCTTCACGGATGGGCGCTATTCCATGCAAGCCCGCGAAGAGCTGAAGATTTCCAGAGTAAGGATAGACATCAGCCGAGGATCCGCGCTTTCGGCGTTGGCGAGTCATATGGCTGCACGAAAAGGCCGCGCGGCTTTGCGCATCGCCTATGACCCCAGTCACATCAACGTCGCGGCCCATAGAGACTTGCTTCGCGCGGCGGGGCCACGAATCCGGTGGCAAGCCGAGCAAGGTTGGGTCGAAGGTCTGAGAGCCGTAAAGTCCCATTCGGAGCTCATCCCGATGCGCCAGGCAGCGCGCCTCATTTCCGAAGTATTCGAACAGATTGTCAATGAGATCAAGCCGGGGATCACGGAGCTCGACCTCGCTGCGGAGGTGGATTTTCGAATGCGAAGACTAGGCGCGGAAGGCCCCTCCTTTGAGACCATCATTGCGTCGGGGCCACGTGCGGCGCTCCCACACGCCAGGCCTACAAGTAGGCGGCTAAGGAGAAATGAGTTGGTCGTGCTCGACCTGGGTGCTATACTCCGCCACTACTGTTCCGATATGACGCGGACGGTTTACCTCGGGAAAGCTCCGAATCGCGTTAAAACGTGGTACAAGGCGGTTCTGGAGGCCCAGGCAGCGGCCATTCAGGCTCTAGGCGCTGGAGTGGAAGCTGGGGCGCCGGACTTGGCAGCAAGGCGGGTATTGGACTCCTACGGGTTGGGAAGATTTTTTGTCCACAGCACCGGCCACGGCTTGGGGATTGAAGTTCATGAGGATCCGCGACTGGCGCCGGGCCAGAAAAGGGCGCTGGAGGCCGGCATGGTTGTAACGGTCGAACCCGGGGTGTACATCGAAGGGAAGGGCGGAATCCGAATCGAAGATGACGTCGCTATTTACAATGGGCGGACAGAAATCCTGACGACTGCCCCCAGAGAACTCCTGGAACTCTGAGAATTCATGGCGCTCAAGAAGAAACTCCAAGACAACAATTCAGGTCTGCCGGGACTCGATTTGCCTGAAATCGAACGATTGCTTGCTTTTATGAGCAAGCACGGTTTGGAAGAATTTGAATTCGCGCGCGGCAATTTCCGAATCGCCTTGAAGCGGGCTGGGGCGAGCGGCACATTGGCGCCTGTAACGCGGAAAGTCGCGGGCAGGACGGTGGAACACGCCGAGGCCGGGAGCGCGGTGGAATCTGAATCATCGGCGGCGGCGGCGCAAACTGGGGCAAAAGAAAACGAGCATTTCGTGAAGTCGCCCATTGTCGGAACGTTTTTTGCCTCTCCAAGCCCGGAGGCGAAAGCATTTGTAAAGCCGGGAGACCGCGTGAAAGCAGGACAAGTTATTTGCATCGTCGAAGCGATGAAGCTGATGAACGAGATTGAATCGGATGTGAGCGGCGTGGTGTTGCGCGCACTGGTGGAAAACGCGCAGCCGGTGGAATACGGCCAGCCGCTGTTTGCGATCCGCACTGAAGGCAAGAAGTAACCGTGCAACGCGGGGAGGGCCGGGATGCCCTTATCGCGAAAAGTCACACATACCGCCAACCATGTTCCGAAAAATCCTGATTGCCAACCGAGGCGAAATTGCGTTACGCGTGATTTGCGCCTGTAAAGAACTGGGCATCCCCAATGTTGCGGTTTATTCGGAGGCAGATCGCAACTCCTTGCACGTGCGGTTCGCGGATGAGGCGGTATGCATTGGCCCTCCACGAAGCGGCGAGAGTTATCTGAACATTCCCAACGTTATCAGCGCCGCAGAAATCACGAATGTGGATGCCATCCACCCCGGATATGGATTTCTTTCCGAGAATGCGAATTTTGCCGAGGTCTGCGAAGCTTCGCACATTACGCTCATCGGTCCGCGCCCCGAACTGATACGCCTGATGGGAGAGAAGGACCGCGCACGGCGCGAGGTTGCCGCGGCGGGGTTGGCGATCGTTCCCGGGAGCGACGGCGCGGTGCCTGACGAGGCCGCAGCGCTGAAGGCCGCAAAGAAAATTGGTTACCCGCTCATCATCAAGGCCGTCGCGGGCGGAGGCGGGCGGGGCATGCGCGAGGTGCGAAAACAATCGGAGCTTGCGCAGGCGTTTGAGACGGCGCGCGCAGAGGCGCAGCAAGCGTTCGGGACTCCCGACGTTTATCTTGAGAAGTTCATCGAGCGGCCGCGGCACATTGAATTCCAAGTGCTCGGCGACAAATACGGGAAAGTCATCCACCTCGGCGAGCGCGAGTGCAGCATTCAGAGGCGCCATCAGAAACTCATCGAGGAATCGCCTTCGCCTATTGTGGACGAAGCGACTCGCAATGACCTCGGCGATAAAGTTGCCTCAGCGCTACAAAAGATCGGCTATACGAACGCGGGCACAGTCGAGTTTCTTCGCGATGAAGACGGCAGCTTCTACTTTATCGAGATGAATACGCGCATCCAGGTCGAGCACGCCGTCACGGAAATGACCAGCAACGTGGACCTCATCAAGTCGCAAATCCGGCTGGCGGCGGGAGATCGCCTCGAAGAAGCGGTGGGCCGGATCGAATTCCGCGGCCACTCGATTGAATGCCGGATCAACGCGGAGGATCCGGAAACGTTTACGCCTTCGCCGGGCCGCATCACCACTTTTCAAGTTCCATCCGGCACCGGAGTGCGCGTGGACACCGCGGCCTACACCGATAGCGTGATTCCTCCTTATTACGATTCGCTAATCGCAAAACTCATTACACGCGGCCGCGATCGCGCCGAAGCTATTGCGCGAATGCGCCGCGCGCTGGATATGTTCATCGTCGAAGGCGTGAAGACCACGATCCCGCTTCATCGCAAGATCCTCGCAAATCCTGATTTTCAGGCCGGCCGGATCGACACGCATTTTCTGGAAGGGTCGGGCCTTGCGGCAGCGGCGCACGGGAAATGAAAGTTGTCTTTCCGCGTCTCTATGCAATAATGGACGCCGTTTTGCTTGCCGATTCGGAACCAGCGTTCGCAAAAATGTTGGCACAATCCGGAATTGAGCTGGTCCAATATCGAAGCAAGAATTCATCCTCCCGCGCTTTTTTTGAGGCTTCTTCCCGCATCGCTCATGAACTGAGGGGCACGTCCGTGCGATTTATTGTGAATGACCGCGCCGATGTCGCGCGGCTTGTGGGCGCGGGCGGCGTACATGTTGGGCAGGAGGATTTGCCCGTCGAAAGGGCGCGTGCGGTGTGCGCCAATGGCTCCGAGGCGGTGGGAAGAATGGGGCCCTTCTGGGTTGGCGTTTCCACGCATACGCTCGAGCAAGTGCGTGCAGCGGAGGCCACTTCGGCGGACTATATTGCAGTCGGGCCGATTTACGATACGGCAACCAAAGAGAAGCCGGATGCCGTCGTCGGGGTGGACTTTATTCGGCGGGCACGCGAACTCACGCGGAAGCCATTGGTTGCGATCGGTGGAATCACGGTCGAGCGCGCGCCGGAGGTTTTCCGAGCTGGAGCGGATAGTGTGGCAATTGCGCGGGATCTGATTTGCGCCGCGGATCCGGGCGCGAGAGCGCGGGAGTATCTTGCCGTGGCGGCGGAACACTGATCTGCGCGTGACGCGGAGGCACTCGGAGCATGATGAAAACGGGACTGCTGATAGCTCTGTGCATCGTAGCTGCGGGTTACATCGCCTATTGGATCGGTGCGTCGCTAAAGTCGCGTCCAGACTATTCCGAGAGCAAGGGTTTTCATTTTTGGATTCGCACGGCCGTCGGCTTTGTGACGAATTTTCTGGATACGCTGGGGATTGGTTCGTTCGCCACCACGACATCAACCTTCAAGTTCCTCCGCGGCGTCAAAGATGAAGCAATTCCGGGCACGCTCAATGTTGGTCATGCGATCCCCACGGCCGCTGAGGCTCTCATATTTATTGCCATTGTGACTGTGGACATGCGCACACTGATCGCCATGATCGCTGCGGCAGTGCTGGGGGCCTGGCTGGGCGCGGGGGTTGTGGCCCGTTGGCCGCGGCGCACCGTGCAAATTGGAATGGGATTTGCGCTCATATGTGCGGCAGGATTGTTTCTGATGAAGCAACTCAACCTCTTCCCGGAGGGCGGAGCAAGCTTTAGCCTCGAAGGGACTCGGTTTGGAATTGGATTGATAGGCAACTTCGCGCTAGGCGCACTGATGACATTGGGGATCGGCCTTTACGCACCGTGCATGATTCTAGTGAGCTTGTTGGGAATGGATCCAAAGGCGGCGTTTCCCATCATGATGGGATCCTGCGCATTCCTCATGCCCGCGGGAAGCATGCGATTTATCAAAAGCGGCCGGTACGATTGGAATGCGGCATTGGGGCTGACCATCGGAGGAGTTCCGGGGGTCCTGATCGCTGCGTACCTTGTGAAGTCGTTGCCTCTCAAGTACGTAATTTGGCTGGTGATTGTAGTCGTCCTGTACACGGCGGCGATGATGCTGAGGTCCGCGCTTAAGGAATCGCGCGCGGCGCAGACAAGTTAACGCAATCGTGGGTATTGGCGCTGGTTTCTGATAAAAGGTAGGCCGGATCTTAGACCGCAGGGGAACGGAGGAACCGCATGGCGGGTTCGATTTTCATCAAGAAGCCTCTTGATCTTCTGATGCGCGAAGCTCAACAGACGGGCGAAAGCTCGCTGAAACGAGTGCTTGGGCCGGTTTCACTGGTTTCTCTCGGCGTCGGGGCAATTATTGGCGCGGGAATATTCGTGCTTACGGGCGCCGCGGCGGCAAAATACGCGGGCCCCGCGATTGTTCTCTCATTCATCCTGGCGGGAATTGGGTGCGTATTCGCGGGCCTCTGCTATGCCGAGTTTGCATCGCTGATTCCCATCGCAGGATCGGCTTACACCTACGGTTACGCCACGCTCGGCGAGTTATTCGCGTGGATCATCGGCTGGGATTTGATTTTGGAATATGCATTCGGCGCGGCAACAGTAGCCTCCGGTTGGAGCGGTTATTTCATCAGCCTCCTGCAGGATTTCGGGATTCACATTCCTCCCGCCTACGCAGCCAGTCCAGGCACGCAACTTGTCTACTACAGCGATCGCTGGCAGGTATTGAGCAATGTGACCGACACTCTGAAAGCCGCGGCAATAAATCCGGACACGCTTCAACATGCAACAGGAGTATTCAATCTGGTGGCGTTCGTAGCGATTTGCTTGGTAACGACCGTGCTTGTGATTGGCATCAAGGAATCCGCAAACCTGAACAACGCTGTTGTGATGATCAAGGTTTCGATCGTGCTGGTGTTCATCGGAGTGGCAAGCGCATTTGTCCTGAAACACCCGGCAATCGCAACGGCGAATTGGCATCCCTTCATCCCCAAGAATCTGGGGGAGTTTGGGCAGTACGGCTGGTCGGGCATCGCGCGGGGCGCTGGAGTAATTTTCTTTGCGTATATCGGATTCGACGCAGTTTCGACCGCGGCGCAAGAGACCAGGAATCCGCAGAAGGACATGCCGATTGGCATCCTCGGATCACTGGCTATATGCACGGTTCTTTATATTGCCGTTTCCGGATTGCTGACCGGCGTGGTGAGCTACACGGCGCTGAATGTTCCGGATCCGGTTGCCGTCGGTATAGACGCCACGGGTGTGGGACTGGGTTTTCATTTTGGCTCTCATTTCATCCGGCTCAGCAGCCTGCTTGTGAAGTTGGGTGCTATCGCGGGGCTGGGCAGTGTGATGTTGGTCATGCTACTCGGGCAATCGCGTGTTTTCTATTCGATGTCAAATGACCGGCTCTTGCCGGAGTGGGCTGGGAAAATTCACCCGCGCTTTCGCACGCCCTACATCTCTTCCATCACGGTGGGTATTTTCGTCGCTTTGTTCGCCGGTCTGATTCCCATAAGCGTGCTGGGAGAATTGGTCAGCATCGGCACGCTTTTGGCGTTCATCATCGTTTGCGCGGGGGTCTGGGTATTGCGAAAGAAACGGCCAGAGCTGACTCGTCCATTCCGAACCCCTTGGGTGCCCTTCGTCCCGATTATGGGCATACTTGTATCGTTCCTATTGATGGCGAGTTTGCCCCTTGCTACATGGGTCCGGCTACTTATCTGGCTCGCCATCGGCTTGTCCATTTACTTTACATACGGCCGCTTCCATAGCCGCGTCGGCAACCCAGGGAAGTAACGCGGCAGAATGGCGGCGAAGCATCGGATAATTGGAGTTCGCCTCTCCTGCAAACCGGCCGAATGCGATAATCTCTATCCGTGTCGTCTGCTATTAACAAGCGGTCATTCGGCAGCTCTCTTCGGCGGCTCACGCCGGTGGACCGCATCGCGCTGGGCATCGCGCTTCTTTACGCGGCAGTGTGGGCCACGCGCCTCACGGGGCACGAGCCTCCGTTCGCGCGCTTCATTGCGCTACTCTTTTTTCTTTCCCTTGGCTACCTGATATTTCGGATTGGCGGGTGGACACGCTCGCGACTGCTCTGGAGCCTTCGCAACCGGCTCATCATCGCCTACCTTTTCATCGCCGTCGTTCCGGTGGTGATGTTGCTCGTCCTCGGCGCGCTCTCTGCGCGAATCCTTTACTCGCAACTCGGCGCCTATCTTTTTAATGAGGACATGCACCGTCGCGTGGACGAGATTGCGGATGCTGCGGACACCGTCGCGTCCGCCTCGGCAATGTTCCCGCCGGATGCCACTCACTTGCCGGCAAATGCCAATCAATTGCCGGAAGCGCTCGAAGCGCATATGGTCACGCTCGAATCGGATCTGCCCGGCCTGGAATTTGACCTCCAGTCTGACGGCCATCTCATCCAGGAAGCGGGAGCCCAACGCGCGGGACGATTTGAGGGCCTTGTCCAGGTCAATGACGGCCTTTGGGTCGTCGGCGAGGTGGTGCGCGGCCGTGCGATTGTCCGTGCATGGGCGCCTTTGACGGGCACGATGCTCGAGGGCGTCGCGCCATTTCTCGGGCCGATCGAGGTTTTCGTAACGCGGCCGGCCCTGCCATCTGACTCTTCAGGCGGGTTGCTTCCCATCGGCGCGGGAAAATATTTTGTCTCCGACAAGATTGAGACGCACGACCGGAAGCTCGCCCTCGCTGCATCTTGGTATGACTTCGAGGTGGATGGCGTCTCAAATATGAATTCTTTTGTTGAGGACACGGCGTCCCACAAACTTGTCCCAAGTCCACTCCTTGTGAAATATTCCGCGCGTCTCGTTCCTCTGACGCAGCGGATCTTTACATCACTAGGCGAATTAAGCGGGCCGTATATCGAACTCTTCCTGCTGGTTCTTCTCATCTTCGTAATTCTTGAAGCCGGGGCATTGGTCACCGGCATTGTGCTGACCCGCACGATCACGGGATCCGTCGCGGACCTTTACGAGGCAACTCAATACGTCCGGGCAGGCGATTTGAGCCATCGCATCCGCATTGAACGGGCCGACCAGTTGGGCTCGCTCGGCGAATCATTCAACGCGATGTCCGCTTCGATCCATACGCTCGTGGAGGAGCAACGCAAACGCCAGCGCCTGGAAAATGAGATCTCCATTGCGCACGAAGTGCAATCGCAACTTTTTCCGCGCAAGCTGCCCGTGATCCCCGGCGTCGAGTTGGGCGCGTTTTGCAAGCCGGCGCGCGGCGTGAGCGGCGATTATTACGACTTCCTTCAGTTGGGGCCGACGAAACTTGCGATTGCGCTCGCCGACATCAGCGGGAAGGGAATCTCCGCCGCGCTCTTGATGGCGAGCGTACAGGCCGCGCTGCGCAGCCAGATTTTGATCGGTGGCAGGGCGGAAGCGGCCACTTCCGTCATCGTCAGCGGAATCAATCGCCATCTTTTTTTGAACACCACGGAAGACCGGTTTGCGACGTTTTTCTTCGCAGTCTACGATTCCGCAACGCGGATCCTGCGGTATACAAATGCAGGCCATCTCCCGCCTCTCTGCATCCACGAAAATCAGGTGACGCGGCTCGAGGCTGGGGGGACCGTCATCGGCGTGTTTGAGGACGCATCATACGATGAGGGTGTTGCCGAGTTAATTCCGGGCACGGTTTTCGTGGCGTTCAGCGACGGTTTGGTCGAGCCGGAAAATGTTTACGGCGAAGAGTTTGGCACCGCGCGGCTGAGAGACGTCGCGTTGCGCAATCGGAATGCGAGCGCGAGCGCGCTGGTCTCGGCTCTGCTCGATGCGCCCGAGGAATGGGCGGGGAGTGCGGAGCAGGCTGACGATATGACTGTAATTGTCGCCCGGATGCACTAATTTAATGAAGATAAGGCGCCCTTGTCCTGCCCGTGTTGCCGCGGCGGCGCTTGTCCCTCTATGGCCGACGGCCTCCATTCGCTATACTGATTCCGCCTGGTAATCCGTTTCACGATGAAATCACTACTTTTATGAGAATCCTCACTGCAGCTCAAATGCGCGAGGCCGACCGGCTGACCACCGAACGGCATTCGGTTCCGAGCCTGCAACTGATGGCCAATGCGGGCGCGGGTGTTGTTTGCTTCCTGCAAAAAGAGATTCAGGATTTGGCGAAGCAGCGAATCGCTATTTTCTGCGGGAAGGGAAACAACGGCGGTGATGGATTCGTGGTGGCGAGGTTGCTAAAGCAACTTGGTGCGAATCCTTATCTGTTGCTTTTTGGTTCCCCGGAGTCTGTAACCGGTGACGCCAGAATGAATCTGGAGCGGTGGAAGATGGCAGGCGGGGGTATCGTCGGCATCAAGGACCTGGAGCAATGGGATACCTTCAAAGGCGGAATGGAGAAGTTCACAGTTATTGTGGATGCGCTCCTCGGTACCGGATTGAAGGGGCCAGTGGAAGGAGTGATTGCAGTCTGCCATTCAAGACGTAAATGGAATGTCGAAGGGGTCTGGCCGCCGTCCGCGAATCCTGGCAGTGGATATGCCTTCAGGTTTGCCGTCGGATGGCACCGCTGCAGGGGGACCGGTAATCCGCGCCGACTGGACGGTCACGTTTACAGCGCCGAAGATTGGCCAGTTGTTGTCGCCCGATTGCGAGTCGGTCGGCAAGCTTTTTGTGCATGGAATAGGTACGCCGCGCGCGGTCGTAGAAAGCATGGCGGGCAACTCGCCTGAACTTCGGTGGCTTGAGCCCGGCGAATTCCGCGATATCCCGCTGCGGCGCCGCGCGGATTCGAACAAGGGAACATACGGCCACGCCGTGATTGTGGCTGGTTCGCGAGGGAAATCAGGCGCCGCAGCGCTGGCGGGGTGGGGAGCGCTTCGCGCAGGCGCGGGACTCGTGACCGTGGCAACGCCCGACGACTCACTGCCCGTCGTCGCTTCCTATCGCCCCGAGTTGATGACCACAGCTCTCGCGCAGACCGACGCGGGCACAGTCAGTCTTCGCAATTTCGAGTACAACCGTTTTGCGGAAATTGTCCGCGACAAAAGCGTGCTCGCGCTCGGCCCGGGCCTATCGATGCAGGTCGAGACGCAACAATTCGTCTTGCGCGCGCTGGCGGAATGCCCGGTACCCATCGTGCTTGACGCCGATGGATTGAATGCGCTTGCAGCCGCGCCAGCTCCGCCCGTGGAACGCCGATCCACTGCACTGGCGTTAACACCGCACCCCGGCGAAATGGCGCGTTTGCTTGGCTGCACCACCGCTGAAGTTCAAACGGACCGTCTAGCTGCCGCGCGACGCGCTGCGCAGAAATTCAGCGCGCATGTTGTCCTGAAAGGATTTCATACCATCGTCGCATCACCGGAAGGGCCGGTTTTCATGAACTCCACTGGAAATCCCGGGATGGCCACTGCCGGCACAGGCGATGTCCTCACCGGAATTCTTGCCGGGCTTACAGCGCAATTTGGGGTAAAGGATTGGGCGCGCGTGCTCGGCCTTGGGGTTTACTTACATGGGGTTGCGGGCGACCTTGCCTCCGCGCGCGTAGGCGAGGCGCCTTTGATTGCATCCGATCTCGTGGACGCGATCCCCGCGGCGTTCGCACAACTTCGCGCGGAGCTGGAAAATGCAGGTTGAAGAAATCCTCACAAACTCCGCGGAAGAGACAACCGAGTTTGGCCGACTCCTGGCGGCGCGCCTTTCAGTTCCCGCGCTGGTTCTATTAAAGGGGGACCTCGGCGCGGGGAAAACTACACTCACGAAGGGAATCATCGCCGGCCTCGGCGCCGCTCAGGAAAAGGATGTCACCAGCCCGACATTCGCTCTCATCCACGTTTTCCAGCGATCTGGCTCGCAGCCAATCAAGGTGTATCACGCGGACCTCTACCGAATCGAAGGCGCGCAAGGCCTCGATTCGCTTGGCCTGGAAGACGTTCTTTCCGACCCGTGTATCCTTATCGTCGAATGGTCGGAGCGGCTCACCCTCCGCAGCGACTGGCCCATTGTGCGAATCGAGCTCGATCACCTCGGAGGCGAGCGCAGGAGCATCCGGGTATCCGGGCTCGACACTTCGAGCACCGCCGCCGGGCCGCCCTCGCGAATCGCCGCTAAAAACGCGAAGTAGGCTGGCCCCTTTGCTGTCTGCTATTGACAGGTTGGCTCCCTCGCCTTGTTGCCGTCCAGCCCCCTTGCTAGAGTGAATGAAGGCTCTTTTCCTTTCCATGGCGGACTACACCACCACGGTTTCTCTACCGCGCTCGGTGCCTATCGAGCTCACGCGCTACTCACCCGAATTGCCGATGGCGATGCTCGTCGTCGGCGTCGATAACATCCATCATGACGTGTATCTTAGCCCGGCGTTTTACAACGCCACGCGTGTTTTCCTCTTCGATCTGATCCGCCAGACGGTCAATCTCTCCCATTTCCCCGGATTCGAGCGCAAGCCCATGCGCGCGCCGGAAGCTGCGTCATTTCGCAGGATGCTGGGAGAGTTGCTCCAGGCCTCGCTTACCCGCGCGAAATTCGAGAAGAGCGTCGAGCGCGACATCCTTCTGCGCATCGCGCTGCTCCGGTGTTTTGCAGAAGAGACGGTCTCACGCTTTTCCGATTTGCTCCTCGAAGCCAAGGAAGGCATCCGCAGCCGCGGCTCCTATTTTGAGCGCAGCGAGCAGGCGCACGTCCTGAAATCGCGTCTCGCGGAAATTCAAGCGGGGCGCCGCGATGTCTATCGCCAGATTGGCCAGCACCTCTATCAAATCTGGAATGAAATTGAAGAGACCTCATTGGCACGTTCGCGAAAGGCCCTCTTCGGGGACGAAGCCGCCGGCGCCTATGAAATTCTCAAAAACCGGCTCATCTTCGTTGAAGGCGGCCGCGATGACCGCCTCTTCCTGGAACACTACGTCCTGCTTGGCAACTATCAAAAGGACTTCGACAGGTTTGAGATTATTGACAGTTTGATGCTTGACCTCCTGCGCGAACATGTTCTTCCCGGAGAGCCTGCGGCCCATTCGGCGAGCGCCGCGCAATCGCATTCCGGTCTTGTGGAGTCGGCGGTGCAGATGAGGACGGATCTTGAGCGTCTGGACGCGGAGCGCGAAGATCTCTTTCGCCGTCTGGAGCGCAGTGAAGAATTGCTCGGTCGGATGTTGCGCCGGGAAGAGCCAGCGGAGCTTCGCGCCGCGTTAACGGATGTGGATCGCCGGCGGTCGTTCTTGCAGGGAAAGCTCGACCTGTTGGCGCCGCAAATTGACACCGCCCGCCAGAAGAAAGATTTTCTCGATGAGCAACACCAGTCGAAGCTTGGCGATTATCTCGACGAGCCCGCCAATGCGCGCCGCCTGTTCGACAATTCATCCGTTGGCGCTGGTGCTGAATTCCGCGGACAGCTTCTCGATGAACTCCTCGCACGGCTCGAGCGGCAGGGAATCCTTGACTCCGTTCTTGCGAGCTACGAGTTGCGCAATCTCCATCACGAATACTGCCCGCCATTGCACTTGCAGCAATTGCGGAAGGCGCTTGTATCCCGGGACGACCTCAAACGCGCCGAAGACGTCTTGAAGCAATTCCCGGCGAAGCAGTTTTCGCTCAAGCGGTTGGAAGAGGCTTCGCGCAGGCTGCACCGGCTTTCGCGCGAAGAGCAGCGCGGGCTCGTCCTGCGTTTCGCCGAAGATTTTATGCGCCTGCGCCGCGACCTCCGTGACTATCAGCGTCTGACTGCTGCCATGGAGCGCATCAATCTCATTCACGAGGACCGCACACGCGACCTTTCACGCTTGAACCGTACACTCTACGAATTCCTGCTGCCCGAAGAGGATCGCCCCGCGGAAGACCACGTCGTCTCGCACGCGGTGATCAAAGCTGATGTCCGCGGCTCAACCAAAATGACGCAGGAGTTGCTCTCACGCGGTTTGAATCCCGCGTCGCACCTGAGCCTGAATCTCTACGAGCCGGTGCAGCGCGTCCTGGATCGCTATGGCGCGTCAAAAGTGTTCATTGAAGGCGATGCCATTGTGATGGCGATCTACGAGACTGAAGCCAATCGCTCGCGGCAGCGGGCCGTCGCAAAGGCGTGCCTGCTCGCCCGGCAAATCGTTGGCATCGCCGCCGCTTATAACGAGCGCAGCGAGGCCGGTGACCTGCCTCGCCTTGAATTGGGCGTCGGCGTGGCGTTTCAGGGCTCGCCGCCCACCTTTTGGATGGACAACGATTCACGCATCATGATTTCGCGCGCTCTAAATCTTTCCGACCGGCTTTCGAGCTGCTCGAAAGCGGCGCGGCGCCTGCTCGGCAATCACGGCTCGCCATTCCGGCTTTTTGTTTTTCAGACGACAATGGAAGGCGCGACGGAAGAGGAGCTGGATGAGTTTTTGCTTCGTTACAATTTGAATGGAATTGAACTCAATGAAGAAGGATTTCAAAAACTTGCCGAAGAAATTTCACTCAGGCCCATGGAAGCCGACTGCAGGATGCCCTGGGGGAGCGAGCGCGCGACCTTTTATTCCGGGTTAGTCCCCATCGGCGAGACCCTCGAGCCTCTGCTCATCCGAAAAGGACACGTGCGCCAACTCTTGCCCGACGGGAAGGTTGGCGCCGCCGGGACGCGCGCCTATTACGAGGTCTGCACAAATTTTGATCTTCCGGGCACCGTAAGCCTCGGCAATTCGGATGGTCGCAAGCGCTAGGGCCTCTTCCGCCGCAGTTTGTATCAATTCCGCACGCAACTTATAATCCCGCCCGGAGGCGAAAAGGGTCCGGTGACCTTCCCGGCCTTCAAAGCCGGCGACTCGTTCCTTCGCGGGGCGAGTGGTGGGTTCGACTCCCACACGCTTCCGCCATATCTATTTGAAGTGACAGATGTTGCGAAAAGACGAGGCGACAAGAGGCGGTATAACCGTCGCGGTTCTGTTCTTAGGGAAAACTGCGACGAGCGCACCCCACAAATGATCGGCCTACTCTCCGTCATCGCGCTCGGCTTCTTCCTTGGAATGCGGCACGCCACGGATCCGGACCACGTCATCGCTGTTACAACCATCGTCGCACGATACCGAAAGATCAGCCACGCCGCGCTCATTGGCGCAATTTGGGGTGTGGGTCACACGCTCACGATCCTCATTGTGGGGGGCGGGATTATTTTGTTTGACTGGGTGATTCCAACGCGCGTCGGTCTCTCGATGGAGTTTTCCGTCGGATTGATGTTGATTCTGTTGGGAATCTTTAATCTGACCGGCATACTCCAGTGGATTACCAAGACGTTTTCATCAGTCGACGGGATGTCGGTGAGAGATTATCCTGACTCCCACGGCCAAGGCAGCCACGTTTCCGATTATCCGCACCAACATGACCCCGGAGGTCATTCGCATGCACCAGAGCAGACACCACTTCGCTGGTTCGATCGCCATTTCGGCCAGCTCGGCTTTTATCAAGTTGTGAGGCCTCTTGTCGTGGGGCTTGTCCACGGCCTCGCAGGTTCCGCCGCGGTCGCGCTGTTGGTCTTAACCACAATCCAGAATCCGAAATGGGCGGTCGCCTATCTCCTCGTATTTGGGATCGGCACGATTGCAGGAATGATGCTCATTACCGGAACGATGGTGGTGCCGTTTGCCTACGCGCAAAAACGATTCTCGCGGATCAATCGAGGGTTGCGGATTGCCTCCGGTCTCATCAGCGTGGGGTTCGGTCTTTTCATTGTTTACGAAATTGGCTTCGTGAATGGACTGCTCACGAGCCATCCGCACTGGACGCCGCGCTGACCCATCAAAGGAAGAAATGGCGGCGTGGAGCTTTGAGATTGACAGCGAAGTGCGCCTGCCGTATGGTCTAGCGCAGTAAGAAGAAAGTCAGAATTTTTCGCGGATGACAAATCGGGCCGCATGAAAATCGCGTATTTCGATTGTTTCTCAGGAATCAGCGGCGATATGGTGCTGGGTGCGCTCGCGGACGCGGGCTGCAGCCTTACGCAATTGGAAACAGAGCTGCGACGGATTCCGATTTCCAACTGGAAGATTTCGGCTGAGAAAGTTAAGCGCAAGGGACTGTCCGCGACGCGGGTGCTGGTAGAATCGTCGGAGCATCATCACCATCGGTCTCTTGCCACCATTCGTAAGCTGATCACAGAATCAGGGCTATCTGCACGCGTCGCCGGGCGGGCATCGGAAATCTTCGTGCGTCTCGGAGAGGTAGAGGCTCATGTGCACGGCGTGCCAATCGAACAGATCCACTTCCATGAGGTTGGCGCCGTCGATGCGATCGTCGATATTGTCGGCGCCGCAATTGGATTCGAATTGCTTGGCGTGGAGGATTTTGCTTGTTCACCCCTGAATGTGGGTGGCGGGCGCGTCGATTCGCAGCATGGAATCTTGCCCGTCCCGGCTCCGGCGACCGCGGAACTGTTGTGTGGCGCGCCGACGTATTCCACGGGGATTCTGCGCGAATTGGTGACACCCACCGGAGCGGCAGTTGCTTCCACGCTGGCATCACACTTCGGTGCGCAACCCGCCATGAGAGTTGGGGCAATCGGGTACGGAGCAGGGGCGACGGACCTGGATGAGCAGCCGAATGTGCTGCGGTTGCTCGTCGGTGAAAGTTATCTGCAGCAAGTCGGCGACCCCCATGATGAAATGATCGTGGCTCTCGAGGCGAACCTGGACGATTTGAATCCCCAGCTATTCGGCTATTTCGTGGAACGGGCACTTGAGGCTGGTGCGCTTGATGTTTTTTCGACGCCGGCGCAAATGAAGAAGAATCGCCCGGGACTACTGGTCACCGTATTGTGCGGGCCCGAAAAGTGCGAGCTACTGACGGAGTTGATCTTTAGAGAGACGACAACCCTTGGTGTGCGACGGTCCAGTTTGCAGCGGCGCACCTTGCATCGGGAAATTGTCTTTGTAGATACACCGCAGGGGCGCGTACGAGTGAAAGTGGCACGCCTCAATGGCCAGACGCTGAACGCGTCACCGGAATACGAGGATTGCCAACAGATTGCTGCCAAGCATGGCCTCCCACTCAAGCAAGTTCTTGCCGAAGCTGCATTCCAATTTCGTAAGCAACAGGGAATCGCCAAGTAAATGCCGAAAGCAATCGAAAGCAATGAAAAAACAGGACTCGGCGGCGCCGGGCGTGATTCGATTGAAAAGCAGGAGCTATTGTTTGCCCGGCTGCGCGCCCTGGAATCGGTGCTGGTGGCTTTTTCTGGAGGAGCGGATTCTGCCTACCTTGCCTGGGCTGCGCATGGGGTTCTGGGGGAGCGCGCGCTGGCGATCACTGCACTCTCTCCGAGTTTTTCGGCCCATGACAAGGAACAGGCGTCAAAATTCGTGCGGGAGATGAACGTGCGGCATGAATTCATAGAGACCCGTGAGTTTGAGAATCCCCTCTACATCGCGAACAACGCCGACCGCTGCTACCACTGCAAGACCGAGCTCTTCGATAATTTAATAAAGCTCGGCGCGGATCGAGGGTATGCCGCGGTTGTATACGGAGCGAATGCCGACGACTTGCACGACTTTCGCCCGGGACATCGAGCCGCAGCCGAAAACGGCGTGCTCGCTCCGCTACTCGATGCGGATTTGACGAAGGCTGAAATTCGCGGCCTCTCACGGCGTGCGGGGCTTTCGACGTGGGACCGGCAGTCGTCACCGTGTCTTTCCTCGCGCATTCCGTACGGGACTCCGGTTGCGATCGAGAGCCTGTCGCGGGTCGAACGTGCGGAAAGTATTCTGCGCGAGTTCGGTTTTCGTCAATTCCGCGTTCGTTTCTACGGCGAAGTGGCGCAAATCGAAATCGCGGTGGAAGAATTGTCGCGTGCTCTCCAGCCAGAGTTAGCGGGTGTGCTCGTCGCGCGCATCCGGAAAATCGGTTTCGCCACGGTCACATTCGACGCCCAAGGCTACCGGCAAGGATCATTAAACGCGGCTCTCATGGTTCGGTAATAGCGCGATATCTTATATCGGATATGGGCTTTCCTCGAGCCCCCGGAAAGATGGATAAACGGGACATCCAGTCGCTTCTAAAGGGAGTGCAAGCCGGCCGCGTGTCCGTCGCGCGGGCCGTCCAGCAACTTCAGCATTTGCCGTTCGAGGACCTCGGCTTCGCGAAGGTGGATCATCACCGTGCCTTGCGTCAAGGATTTGCCGAGGTGGTCTTCGCTCGCGGAAAGACAACGCAGCAAGTCGTCGAAATCATGCGCCGGTTGATGCGGCCGAAAACAAAGCACAACATCCTGATCACGCGCGCCAATAGAGAAATCTATCGAGCAGTGCGGAGGGTGACTGCGGATGCAAGGTTTCACGCCCGTTCTGGAGCGATCACCATCCAGAGGAACAAGACAATCGCTGGCAGAGGCCCGGTCCTGGTCGTCACCGCGGGCACCAGTGACATTCCCGTGGCGGAGGAAGCGGTTGTCACGGCCGAAATCATGGGGAATTACGTTACGAGCGTTTACGACGTTGGCGTTGCCGGTCTTCACCGTCTATTGCGACACCGGGAAAAGCTCACAAAAGCCCATGTCATCATCTGCGTTGCAGGGATGGAAGGTGCGCTGCCGAGCGTCGTTGGGGGATTGGTGGAGGTTCCGGTAATAGCAGTGCCCACGAGTATGGGCTACGGAGCCAGCTTTGGGGGGCTGACCGCTCTTCTGGCGATGCTAAACAGTTGTGCATCAAACGTTTGCGTAGTAAATATTGATAACGGCTTCGGCGCTGGCTACGTCGCCAGCACTATCAATCGCCTTTGACAGGCTGTCCGCGGAGGGGCTCCGCAGTTTTCGACTGCTGCTACCAATTGACGAGGGGGAACGTAGTGGGGACGCTTTGGTAGATCAATTGCAGCAACACATGGGGGTGGATTGTGTCGAAGTAAGGGTCGGAAACTGGGTTCTTTTTGGCTCAGCTGAAGGCCGACCCAGTGCAAATGCCTATAACTCCTTTGGGTCCAGCGAGTTGCCGCGGGAGATAGGCCGGCCAGGCGAAGATTGACGTGAGCGGAGTATCGCAAATATGTGTTGCGAATCGGAGAAGATCGGCGTAAAAGAGTGTAATCGTTTGTGTACGATGTCGGCCTCGGACGGCTCCCCCGCTTGTCATCACGAGGTTCCGCAGATAACAGATCGACTTAGGAGGGTCACGATGACGCGCAAGAATGAAGCGGGTCAAGCCCTTGTATTCGCCGTGGTAGCGCTGGGCCTTCTCCTGTTGGGTTTTGTCGGTTTGGGTATTGACATAGGATATCTTCGCTACGAAAAGCGCCTGCAGCAAAGTGCAGCAGACAGTGCAGCCATCTCGGGTGCCGCCGAGCTTCGATATGACCCTACCGGTGTTTCTTCCATTTCTGCCGCGCAAAACGCCGCGGCAGTGAATGGCTTTATCGACAACAGTGGCGGAGTATTGAGTACGTGCACGAGCGATAACGTACAGTCAAGTGCGCTCGTCGGTACGGTCTGCGTCCAGGTCAACAATCCACCTGCTTCAGGACCCCACACGGGCGACCCCAATTACGTAGAAGCCTTCGTCTCAGCCGTTCAGCCGACATTTTTCATGTCGGTTTTGGGGGTCTTCAGTGAGGCAGTAACGGCGCGCGCAGTTGCCACCAGTCTGGGTGGCGGAGCGGGGAGTGGCTGCTTATATATATTGGGACCTCCTCCCAGCAGTATTGAAGGAGGCGGGACCTTGAGTGCTCCGACTTGCGGCATTATAGACGACGGTAACTTCAACCTCCAGGGAAACGCCCTCGTCGTCAACGCAGGCACTTTCGGTATCGCCGGAACTAATGGTGGAGGTACGATTACCTGCACAAGCACTTTGACATGTCCGGCACTGAACATGCCGACTTCAGGAGATCCCTTATCCGGCTTGCTGACGCCACCCATCGTGGGGCCCCCGGGTGCTTTCAACCCGGCAAATCCCATTCCCGGCACCTATAATTTGATTGCGCTCACCGATGGATCCACAACAAACTTCAACCCAGGTGTATATGTCCTGACCGGTCCAGGTGGAGGCTTGTCCATCACGGGGAATGCCATCGTTACGGGAACTGGCGTGACGTTCTATTTCACAAATGGCGCCACAATTAGCGTTGCCGGAGACGTTTCCGGCACACCCACCATTCAATTATCGGCGCCGAATAGTGCCCCATACACGGGAATTTTGTTCTATCAAGATCCGAGTGACATTGTTGGCCCCACGCTGGGAGGTAATAGTGCTTCTTTTTATCAAGGCGCGCTGTATTTTCCATCGGCTCTGCTTACGATTAACGGCAGCATCAATACTGTGACCCTTCCTCCATATACGATTTTGATTGCGAATTCACTTGCACTGGTCGGCGCCCCCGTGGTTGCTCTCAATTCGAACTATTCTGGACTTCCGAACGGGGTCTCTATCATTCAGAATGCAGGCCTGGTGGAATAAAATGAAAACAAATTCCAATACAGGCGGAAATCTGAAGCACGGTGAAAGGTCGCGCCGGAGATTCGTTTCGGAGTCCGGGCAAAGCCTTCTCGAGTTGGCTTTGCTGACCCCATTATTGTTGCTGTTGGTGATCGGAGTCGTGGAGATGGGACGCTACTGTTATCTCTGCATTTGTCTGGGGAATGCCGCGGAGGCCGGCGCTTTGTATGGAGCGCAAAGCTTGGCCGATTCAGTGGACACGTCCGGGATCCAAAATGCAGCCCAAACCGACTTCCAGAATGGTCAAAACATCCCTGGCTTAACCGTCACTTCGGCGACCGTATGCGGGTGTGACAACGGGGGAACAACCGTTACGAATTCCTGCGCGGGAGCCACCGCGGGGTCATGCCCAGCCGGTCATTGGGTTGTGGGCCTGCAGGTTACCGCAACCGGCGCATTTAATTCTTTGTTTCAATATCCGGGAATACCGCAGACTCTTACCGTCACGCGCACGGTAGGGATGCTTGTGAAACAACAATGATGCATCGACAAAATCCGGTCCTGCGTAGTCCGAATTCCAGCTTTGTGGGACGCTTGGCGCGTCGGTGGGCAACTCTCCATGGAGAACGCGGAAGCAGCCTCGTCGAGTACGCGCTCGTATTCCTGCTTTTAATGACAATGTTGTTGGGGATCGCCGAATTCAGCCGCGCGCTTTACGCCTATCATTTCGCCAGCAACGCTGCCCGCGAAGCGGCCAGGTATGCTTCTGTTCGGGGAAGTACTTGCTCGAATGACGGCAGTTGCTCCGCAGTAAATTCTGCTTCCGGCACTCCTGGACCGACTACCCCGGCTGACATCCAAGCATTCGTCCAGAATGTGCCGCTGGGAATCGACCCCACGCAGGTAACGTCTGCGGCGGCGTGGCCGGTACTTGCGAATAGTCCCACCATTTGTAACACCACAGCGAATGCTCCCGGCTGCACGGTTCAGGTTCAGGTGACCTACGTCTTCAATTTCATTTTTCCATTTGTGTCCAGCTCCCCGTTGACGATGAGCAGCACATCACAGATGACCATTTCGCATTAACTTAAGGCAGCAAGAATCTCATTTGAGGTTTGATGTGGGTATTAGGTAATCCACAGGTGTTCCATTGCGTTCTAGTGTTCCTCCCCAGAAAAGAAGAAGATCCGCAATTCGCCGGATTCAGCATTATTGCCGCGATTGCCGCAGTTCCTCCTCATGCGCAAGACTTTGAAGAGAACGCATGGCTCGCTTCTCAGTGTCAGCGAAAACTTCCGTGGGCAGGGAATCGGTGAGTTGTTGCTCCTGGATGCGCTCAATCGCGCTCTTGGGAATTCGCGCGAAGTCGCTTTGGCAGTAGTCGTTGTCGAGGCGAAGGATGAAAGGGCGCGTGGATTCCACTTGCGTCACGATTTCATCCCGCTTCCGATGCAGCCAAATCGTCTCTTCTATCCCATAAAGACTATTGAAAAACTGTTTCCCCGCAAGCAGAAGACATGAAGGAATTACGTGGCTGAGCATGGGGACGACGTTTTAACAGCCAGGTTCCTGCGAGATCATTGCACCTGGCTCGAAGCCCGTCCCTGCTTCGAGTGGGCGACTGACATTGTTGAAGAATGTTGGTATCGCTTCAGCAGTGCGTTTAAGAGTCCTGCTCTGTGTCTTCACTTTGTCGGTGAGTTTTCTGGTGGCACAGGACGCAAAGAGCTATGAGATTCTCGGCCGTGTCATCGCCGAGGCGGCTCCGGGGCTCGATGTGATGGACTTGAAGATTTTCGGTTCGCCCGCAGAATTGGCAATGCCAGCCGTCGCGTTCCAGGACGTTACGGCAGAGCTTGCGGTAGGCTTCAGGTTCAAGCCTCAAGCGTGGCCGTTTGGATCGAATTCCGGTCAAGGGACCGCCTGAACGCTCTCGAGGAGTCGCTCCCGCTGCGGGATCGGAAGGCCGCCTACGAGCCGAGTGAGTGCCGAGAGAAGAGCATATTGGTTGCCGGTCTCTAAGCTCGCTCCCGCCAGGAAATCGGCACAGATCATCTCCAAGCAATAACCTCGCGACTTCTCCGTTCCGAGCATCAGAGCCGCTGTTTCAAGGGCTTGCTCGACGACCGGCAGCTGGGTCTTGAACACCTTGAAGTACAGGATTTCCCAGGGCTCGGTCGGGCGGCCGGTCAGGTGCTTCTCCACTTCACATTTGAACTCCTCTTTGGGCATCTCCCTGGCCTTGTGCAACCAGGTTGCACAGTCGAATTCGTCTCCGTCTCGCCGCGCCACCTTCGCGAGTTCGATGGCCTTCGTCCAGCCCACCTCCCGCAGCTGCCGTTTCGGGACCCGGGTCAGGGATTCCTGGATGGCCATGAGGTAATAGGCCTTCCGGCGTGACTCCGGAAAGCGCTTCTCGAGGAATTCGTCAAAGGACTTCAACTCATCGAGTCTCCAGTACTGCCCCGCGCGAACCTCGCAAAGGTATTGCCCTAATTCAAGGAATCGTTCGTCCCGCTGGTGCTCGCTCAACTTCTCCCAGGTCAGGATCTCCTCGATCCGGGTGAGGACAACGAGCGCCCTCTGGCGGTTGAGTTCCGGGGGTGTCATGGCCCCACCGTTAATCCGAAAGCTCATCAAGCCAATCAAGGTCGCTTGCTCCCGGGCTACGAATCAAATGGGTATCAATCAACTGCTGGTCACCCAAGCAGAGCCCCAGTTGGGCACAACTCACACAACCGTTCTGGGGGAAACGAATCCCGCTGTGCGGCAGGAACCGGCCTGCTTCGATCTGACTCGCAGTCGATTCCACGATTTGGGCAAACTCCTGCCGCTGGGCTTCGGTGATCGAGGCGCGGAGATACTGGATTTCAGGAACGCGTTTGCGCACGAACACGACCATCGCCACATCCGAGATCCCGCTCATCCAGGAGTAGCAAATCATCTGTGGGTCGAGAGTTACGAGCCCTGCGGGTTCTTCGGGGTAGCGCGCCCGGGTGGTTTTCCATTCGAGGAGGCAGCGCCGACCGTCCAGTTCTCCGATGCCATCGATGTAGGCCACGAAATCATCGCCATTCGGAAGCGCACGAATGAGTTTCACCTGGAGGTCCTGCTTTGGATGGTGGATGTGAACCCGGTCTTCCTGGGCAAACCGTTCGAGCAGCATGACTCCCTGCCGCAGCATTCGTTCCCAATCATCCCCGGTGCCGAATTCGAGATTCGATTCGCGATAGGTTCCCCACTCCTGGAAGAGGACTGCGGCGCCGTCTTCCCGGGAGAGCAGGGCAGCCAATGCCTTTTCAAAGCACCGGCCGAAGAGGGATGCGGCTCGTGTATCCTTCTCCCGCCAGCCATCCAGATACCGGTATCGGTAGGCCCGCGGACAGCGGAGGTATTGGCTGATTTGTGTGTAGCTATACGTCATGGCCAGCCCCTTGGACCTCTGCAACACCCCTGGGTGCCGGTGAGAGTTCCTCCCATTCGCTTGCAGGGGCGAATGCTTCGAGATTGAGGTAGGAGCGGCCGTTGAAGGGGGTATGGGAGATGCGCAGGACCCCGCGCAGGCCCAGGAGTGCTCTCTCCTCCACCTCTTCTCGACCCAAGAGATCCGGGTCATAGCCGAAGTCCCGCAGGAACCAGTTCAACTTCCAAAGGGCTTTTGGTGAACAGTAGATTCGTCCGGTGATGGTCTGTCCACTATGTTCAGCAGGCTCGATGACGGCAAAGCGGAGGGTGAAGAAGGGCTTGTGCGCATGCCAGCGGTAGAAGGCTCGCTCGACACGAACGAGGAACAGACCTTCAAGAGTGGAATCGGGATTCGGAGAACAGTCGTGCAGTCCCGGGATATGACGCTTCATGACTTCACCTCCTCAAGTTGGGAGTAGCTGTTCAGTTTGCAAAGGAGCCCTTCGCGATCCTTCGAGGCCCAATCGGCGAGATTGTTGATGAAGGACTCGACGAGATCACGACCGGCGTCCCGAAGTACTTCGGTCCCGCAGAAATCTGCCGCATAGCGTTTTACGAGCGTGGAATCGAGTTGATGTTTGCGGACCAACAAACAGAGGCGGTCACGGAGGCGCGGCTGGCCGTTCGAGTGGCCGCTGTTCCCGTTCGAGGCAGGCGCATTCTGATTTGATGGGCTAGAGCCCGAAGTCCGAGGCGACCAGCCGAGTTCCTCGACCGAGCAGAGGCCGATGCCATAGGCTTTGCGGAGGGCGCGATTGACGGCGCGGGTTTCGGCGACACGCATCTCGGCGCCACGGACCAACGACGAGACGTTGGACGGATCGGCATCACCGAATCCAACAAATCCCTTCGATCGCGGAGATTTGTAGACCGTCGCTTTGAAAACCCAACGACAAGCAATTGGGTCACAAAGCTGCTTCTGAAGAGTAGTACGGATGCCAAGGCATCGCCGCCGCAGAGCTATTCGGAGAAGCCCAGCGTGGGTCACGTACCACTTCCTATCGAGCAGAAGAACTTCCCCTGAAGCTATTGAGAGCCCCGAGTCGTCAGAAAGCTTTTTCAGCTCCGAGAGACAAAGGGGGTTGAGCTTGTCCTGCCATTGAACCCTCGCGAGGCCAATGTTTTGCCGGATTAATGATAAGCCCCTAGCTCTCTTGTTTGTGTTCGGTGTAACCATTATGGCCTCCTGTGTTATGCCATGTTTAGCCTTGTTTAGCATACAAATTCGGGTTTTGTCAAGCGTTTCTATTTGATCCTTTACCGTCCAAGCCTTAGAATCCGCTCGACTATGCGTACGAAAGACGAACAGATTGGTTTTAGGCTTCCCGCAAATCTGAAGAGGGAATTGCATAGTCTTGCAAAACGTGAAGGGCGAACCCTGTCTCAAATTTGTGAGATTTTTGTTTCTGGAGGTTTAGAGGCTTATGGAAGAGAAGGACCTAGGTATCTACAACGTTTACTCTCCCGCCAGAAGAAAGAGCCCTCCCAGTAGTTCCGACTCGGCCTGGTTTCGCCCAATTCCCAGGCTGCGATAGGGAATGCGGACATTGGTCCCTGAACAAACAGATCGAGTTCCTGGTTGATCGATCTGTCCGGGAGGACGAGAAGGTGCACGAATCGGGTGACTCAGGCCGCCAAAAAAGTGAGCGACAGATGCGGTGACGGCGTATCAAGCGATTCGAGAATGTAACTGTGAAGGTGTTTGTCGAGCCATTTGAAATTTAACCGGAGATGCGCCGTCGTCGCCGTGGCTGTGCGAAAGTGAAAATCGATTTCCAAGCTCTCGGAGCGATGACCGAATAGACTCAAAAAGAATAGCTAAACCCAAAGAAGTCATTCAACGGCAGGGCACGTGCTTGTTCCTGCAAGAGACGCCGATTGGGCCAGGGGGAAATACAAGGGAAGGGAACTGCCTGGTGAGATCCGCCCATAGTCGTCAAGACCTGCAATCTGAAACTGTGATGAGGGCTATTCTGCAAAACGAACTCCCTTAACCCCTTTAAATTCAACAACATGTCTTTTTTCGCGCATCGCAATTCGCGCATCGAACACCGAGCTTCTCCGAATCGAAGTGAACTGCCAGCCGTCCATGAAGTTTGATAATAAAGTCGGAAGAACGGCATGGATCCACGATGTGAAGCTGGAACCGATTACCGCTCACTCCCACGCTAGTCGTCCGCCGCCGATACCGCCTTTTCCATCCACTCCGTCGCCGTTCCCATCAGAACCACGAGGGTATCACGCGGAGTTCAGCTACTGCGGCAGACGGGTTCCTGAATCCGCGGGCAGTGAGATCTCACAATAATATGGTCCCCGCGCCGGGAAGCTTTGTCAAAGGGGAACAACATACCAAACCGCCACTGAGAACTGTGGCGCGGCCATTGCGTGCGTTTTCAAACATCTCCGTACCGGCGGTTTTACGGCGCCGGGGAGTGGACGCCGGAGTCCTTTGCCTTAGGGAACGGAACAGTCTCCGCCGAAGAGATCTCGAGTCGATCTCCAACCTTGGTTCCAGTGCGGTAGATCGTGTGAGCTGGAAGTTCCAGCACGCTGAGCGCTCGCAAGGAAAGCTTGGATATGCGAAACGGCCGCAGGTACTCCTCAACGTGAACCACTTCCTTTTCTTTGCTCAGGAAAATCACGTCAATCGGGAACAACATTCCCAGGGTGTGCACTCCGCTGGACGGTATAATCCACAGGCCCGCCCCGAGGCGAGCCCAACGCTTTGTTTTACCTAGCAGACCCACCAAGCGGCGCAGATAGCTATCCGCAACGATGGCCTCCGTGGCGACGAAGGTTTCCCGTGTTTTGTTGTATACGTAGACAGCCCGGCCCGAATGACCGTTTGTGTTTGCCACTTTCGTCCCCCGAATGATGACCGGTTAAGGTCTGTTATTCTAGTCAACTACCTTGCGGCGCCGACGCCAAATGATCAGAAACAGCACGAAGACTGCCAAAACTCCTGCCACGACCCTAATCATTGTTACTCTGTCCATTTCATTTCTCCTTTCGACTCCAAAACTGAACTGCGGATGACCTAAAGTATTCGAGCAATCCCTCCCATTGATATCATCATCTTGAGAGGTTTATGAATTGGCGCATTAACATGATCACTGCCGGTCCTATGATCACAACCATAAGGGCAGGAAAAATGAACACCACCAGGACGGGCACCATCTTGATGGTCGTTTTAGCGCTTGCTTCCTCCGCGCGCTGGCGGCGCCGCGTACGCAAGTCATCTGAATGAACGCGTAATGATGATGCGATGCTCGTTCCAAACCGCTCGGTCTGAACCAACATTGCAACCAAGGCTTTCACATCATCGATTCCGGTGCGTCGCGCCAACTCCCGAAGCGCTTCGAGCCGTGACTTGCCAACGCGCATTTCCAGATTGACCAACTGCAATTCTTCGCTCAATTCGCGATGAACTACTTTCAATTCCTGGGATACCAGCATCAAGGCTTGATCGAGGCCCAGACCAGCCTCCACGCAGATGACCAGCAGATCCAAGGCATCTGGCAGGGCACGGCGAAGGCGATCTTGCCGCGCATTAATCTTCCACAAGATCCAAACTTCAGGGAGCAAGAAGCCGACAATGAGCGCGCCGCCAATAATCAATAGCGGGTTGTAGTTGTAAAGGCCAGTCAGATAAACGGTGATCACGAGTGCGATCGGCAAAAATACCTTCACACCGCGCACCGCCAGAACTGCAGTCTGACTGCGAAACCCAGCCCGCGTCGTCATCAACTGGGCGCGCGTGGAGGTTCCGCCTGGCACCAGTTTCCCAATTGAGACGAGCGCGCGGTTCGCGCGTTCTTTCTGTTTTTCCGTAAAGGCCACCCCGGGTTTGTCGTCCGGGACATCTGCTAATTGAGAAAGACGCCGGACGATTTCGGGTTTGCCGTAAGCGATCGCATAGTACAGGGAGACACAAACAATCACCACCCCAAGAAAAGTTCCGAATGTGACGACCCAAACCATTTAGCAATTCTCCGCTCAAACCTCGATGTTAACGATTTTCCATAAGAGAAAGGATCCGACAATCTGCATCGATCCGGCGATCAGAAGCAAAGTCTGCCCCAGCGGATCGTGAAATAGTATTCCCATATAGGCCGGATTCACGCCGTGGAGCAAGACAATCATTAACAACGGCATGCAAATCAGGATTGCCGCTGTCAGTTTTCCTTGTGCCGTTTTCACCTTTACTTCACGATAGATTTTGAATCGTTCACGAATCACACGGGAGAGTTCGTTCAGGATCTCCACAAGGTTTCCGCCCGTGTCCCTCTGAATGAGCAAGGCGGTGACAAGCAAGCGAACGTCCACAAGGGGCACGCGTTCGGTCAGGTTGATGAAAGTATCGCGCAACGGAAGCCCCAGATTCTGCTCCGCATACGTGGTTCGAAATTCTCCCGCAATCGGCTCGGGACATTCCTTGCCGATTAATTCCAAGCCCGCGGTGAAAGAAAGGCCCGAACGCACTGCCCGGCCCATCAAATCGAGCGCTTCGGGAAGGTGTTCCTCGAATTTCGCCAATCGTTTGGAGCGCTTCCAGGCAATTATTCCCAGCGGCAGCAGAGCCGCTAGCGCTCCTGCAATCAGGCGTACGATCGTCTGTGTGAAAGAATATCCAATAATTAAATATGCGATGAGCCCCAGCCCTGCGCTCATCAGGACGACCTGCGTCGGTTTTATAGTCAGTCCCGCCTGCGCCAAGTATTTCTTCAGCTTTCCCGGCCAAGTCCATTGCATCAAGATTCGGTTTAGGATCGGCACCGTGCTGAGCGATTCGTCATGCACGATTTGTACTGGGGGGGGAACGTTCCCGCGGTTTGCGACATCCCGCACAACCTCCAAGCGTTCGCGAACGATGTCTCGTTGGGCGCCACCTCCCGCCATCAGCCAGACGACAAAGACAACGCAAGCCACGATTAGAAACGTTCCAATGGCGAGCAATAACGCCACACTGTCCTCCTTATAGCGCTTAGCTTCCTTCAAACATTGACGTCGGGAGATGAATTCCCGTGACGGCAAGCCTTTCCGAGCATTTTGGCCGAATCCCAGAGGGTTCGAAGGCGCCGAGCACCTCGCCGGATTCTTTGACCCCGCGCTTCCTGAACGTGAAAATATCCTGCATCGTTATGACTTCGCTTTCCATGCCTGTAATTTCAGCCAGGCTGGTCACTTTGCGCGTCCCGTCGCTGAGACGGGTCACCTGCACAACGATGTCGAGAGCAGAAGCAATCTGGCGGCGTATCGCCGTGTCGGGAATTTCCAAGCCAGCCATGGCGACCATGGTTTCCAGGCGGGTCAGAGCATCCCGCGTGCTATTTGCGTGAACCGTCGTGAGCGAGCCATCGTGGCCGGTGTTCATCGCTTGCAACATATCAAGTGCTTCCTCGCCTCGCACCTCACCGATGATGATGCGGTCGGGCCGCATGCGGAGAGAGTTAATCATTAGCTGGCGCTGATAGATAGCTCCTTTTCCTTCAATATTGGGCGGCCGGGTTTCCAGTCGAACGACGTGCTGCTGGTGGAGCTGTAACTCAGCCGCATCCTCGATGGTTACAATCCGTTCCTTGTTGGAAATGTACGAGGACAGCACGTTGAGAAACGTCGTCTTTCCGGCGCCCGTGCCGCCGGAAATCAAAACATTGAGCCGGGCTTTAACACATCCTTGCAATAATTCCAGCATAGGTTGCGTCAAAGTGTTGTTCCGGATGAGGTCCTCGGCCGTCAATCGATCGTGGCCAAATCGCCGGATAGACAAGCAGGGGCCATCCACGGCCACTGGCGGAATGATCGCGTTCACGCGGGAGCCATCGGCAAGCCGGGCGTCAACCATCGGCGATGATTCATCCACGCGGCGGCCGATAGCCGCCACGATACGGTCAATGATGCTCATCAAGTGCGCATCATCGCGAAACTGTACTGCTGTTGCTTCTAAGATACCGCGCCGCTCTATATAAACGTGCTTGTATGTGTTTACCAGGACGTCCGATACTGCCGGGTCGGCGAGCAGGGGTTCGAGGGGGCCCAGTCCGAAGACCTCATCCTGTACCTCCTGAGATAGCCTTTCACGCTCCTGCAGGCTCATGGGGGAGGACTCGTCCACCACCAGCGTTTCGAGAATCTGCGACACTTCGCGGCGAACGTCTTCCCGTTTGACTTCGCTCAGTCTGCTGAGATTCAGCTTTTGAAGCAGCTTGCGATGAATTGTGATTTTCACCGCGCCATAATCAATTCGGGTTGTGGGTACAGGCTTTATCATTGACATTTTGATTTACCTTTTTGTCGGAAGTGAAAAAAAGTTGCCGATCCCAGTTCGCTTTGCCACTTGGATCACGTCCATTCCGGACAACAGAGAGGCTAATTTCCGAAAATGGTCGGTCAGGTTATTGTTGTGATTCTCGATAAGGGGAGTTCCGGAATTGACGGATAAGCTGGCCTTTCTGAAATCGTTAGGGAGGAAAGCGAATATAGGACGTTTGATGTTTTTCTCAATACTTTTCAGCGTTTCTTGATCCCCCTTGTGCCAGCGGTTGACCACAACTCGAATCTTGTCCGACCCGATTCCCATTTCTTCCAACGATGATAACCGGCGCTCGAGGGTCCACAGAGCCGGCACATTCGTTTCCACTATCACCAGAATCATTCGAGAAGCTTTGAGCATGGGCGCCCAATCAGATCCGATCTGCGAGCCCACGTCGGCCAGAACGACATCACTGTTCGTTTGCGCGACATTCGCGACACGGTCTAGCAGCGTGGCCGGTATGGACTGCCACTCATCTGCGTGCGAAGCTCCACCCAGGATCTGGAGTTTTGTCTTGTGTGTCGTAAGAAGCCCTTCGAGAAAATGGCTGTCAAGCCGGTTTATATTTTCGATGGCGTCCCGGATTCCGAAACGTGGATTCAAATCAAGCAGCAAGTGGGCATTCCCCAACGGCCGCGCGAGGTCGAGCAAGACCGTCCGTTTGTGCGCAAACGTGCACAACTGCACGCCCAGATTTACCGCCACGGTCGTGGTTCCCAAGCCGCCCTTTGATCCCATCAGCACGATCAGCTTTTCCGCTGATTTTTGCTCCGTCGCACGACCCTCTTGATGGAATCTCTCGAAAATACTTCGCAGTAATTCAGGCGCGGCGGGCTTGGCGATAAAATCTTGGACACCGCTGCGCATTGCATCCAGCAATAACTGCTGGTCGGGCGGGTTTACTGCCGAACAGGCAATCAATTTCACCGCGGGCCGCAGTCGCCGCACGTGTGCACCGAAGACAAAGAATGGTTCCGGATCGAGTCCCAGGTCCAAGAGAACAACATCCGGAATACTCTCAGCCGCGTCAATCCTCTCAACGGGAATTGTCCACTGCTTGACTGACCCGATCAGGCCCGTTTGCTGCAGGCTGGTCAGCAATTGAGCAGACTGTATTTGAGTCGTTACTTGCAATCGCCGCTGTCAGCATTGGCCCACCTTAACTGTCCTCCGACAAAAATTGTGAATCATAGGATAGGTGAGTTGCATTCCTTCAGTTCTTTCCCGGCGTCTTAGGTGGCGCCGGCGGCGCGGGCGGTTTCGGAAGGAACGGTTGCGGGAACACCGGCCCCGCCGGGACTTGGTCCGGCGCCAGCGGCTGCACGATATGCGGCGTAACGAGCACTAACAATTCGTTACGAGTCTTCGTGCGCGACCGGCTAGTAAACAATTTGCCGAAGAGAGGTATGTCTCCTAACCCAGGAATTTTCCCAAGCACATCCGTCACTCGATTATCCAGGAGGCCGGCCATGGCGAAGCTTTGCCCATCTTTTAGATCCATTTCCGATTCGAATCTTTCCGTGGAGAGCGCGGGGATCGTAAAACCTGAAATCACAAGGGCATTTGTAAAATCGAGCGCGCTGACTTCAGGCTTCACTTTCAAGTGTATGTACCCATCGGCCTCCAGAGTAGGTGTAAAGTTCAAGCGGACGCCAAATTCCTTGAACTGAATTGTAATTCCGGCGGTGCCACCGGCGCCAGCTCCCTGCAGAACTGGGAATGGAAACTCGCCTCCCGCCAGGAAGCTGGCCTCTTTCCCCGATTCCGTGAGCAAATTCGGCTCGGCCAGGATCTGAAGCACATTTTTTTGCTGAAGCGCCTGAATCGTGGCGCCAAGATTGAGGTCTCTTCTATAAAGAAAGATGTTAAGCAAATTGGATATGTTAAACCCGCTTCCTACCGAGCTGGTGGTCCCGCCAGTCGATGAAGTCGAGGTTCCTGAACTCTGGATAAGGGAAGGCGCGGAGAACTGCTGTGTCGAGACTGCCCCGAGCGTATTCCCCGCCCCCGTGGAGATGATATTCACTCCGAGCTGCGTGAGCGCAGTCGTCTCAACTTCGATGAATTTCACTTCGAGAAGGACATCGCCTTTCGGCGGCAGGGGAACTTCCATTAAACTGGTCACTTTGGGCGTGGCATTCTTGACGATCTCAAGAATTTTCGCGGCGGTTTCCGCCGAAGAGATTTTTCCCGAGATCATCACCACGTCTCTCGAGGCTTCGAGCTCCACCGGCTCCGTAGGAAACGCTTCATGAATTTTTTGACTTAAACTCAAAATATCAATGTCCACGGAAACTTCAAACGTCTCGTTCTGATCGCTCTCATCCCACAGCAATAACGAAACTCCCCCGGGCTTTTTCCCGTTTAGCACCACCTGATAGGGGGTCACAACATTCGCTTCGGCAATCTCCGGATCGGCCAGCGATATCCGCTTGATCCGCGCGGGAGAGGTGATCACCAGCGAGCGGCCTACCAACAGGTGAAGCGCCTGGGCCATTTCCGGCCCAGGAGCCGGAGAAACGGCCTGTGTAGGCTTCTGGGCTTGCGTAGCCGCGGGCGCCGGCGATTCCTGACCTTGCACGGGCAACCCACACAGAAATATCATCGCCGCGAGGAAAACGATTCCACTCGCGTTTCTTATCTTAGCTGCCGTGCCTGGTTCTCTCATTGAATTCTCCGCTGGCGTTCTCATTGATTTGGAAAGGTCTTGATATCGCGTTTGCTCCCAATGATGATTTCGACGGAATAGGGAGGCGGCGCCGCAATAACCGGAGATTGAACGATGCGGTGGACCGCGGACTTGACCGTCGGCGGCGGTGGCGCGACTGAACCGAACACTACACCCTGCAGAACCGGCTCCGGCGACAGAGTCTTGCTGTCAATCATGTTCCTAAGCGAAAGCTGGATTCTCCCTTCGGTGGCGGCCATGGTAAGCGTGGCCGCATCCTTCGGTGAAACCAGCAGCGTCACAACAGGCGTGCTCTCCGGCTTGCCGTCTTGATCGCGCCCGATCTTCTGTCCTGCGGCGAGGACCCTCACATTCTCAAGAATTGTTCGCGTTGACGTTTGTGCTCCGCTCTGGGTTGCGCCGGGAATTTGTCCGGTGACCAGGACGTCGACGCTTGTTCCGGGAATCACAAATCCCGCGTCACCCACCACCTCATTCACCGCCACGGAAACAGCCCTCATGCCTTCCGGAATTGTTGCCTGAAGGCCGGCTCCGCCTTCTCGCGGCGCCAGCTTGCTTTCAAGAATCATTTCGTTGGGCACCACCGGCGTAATCACGGCGCGGCCCACGGCGTCTTCGACGCGCGTCAGCATGCCGGGAACGGGAGCATTGCCCGGCCATGGAATCGTCTGCACATCCGCGGCGGTCAGGCGCGTTCCAATCTCCAGCGCCTCCCTCGCCACCACGATTTGTTGTTGTGAACCCTGCTGCTTCACGGCGGAGGCCTGCTGGAATGAGTGATACACGAAAAAGCTCATCAACAGCGCCACAATGAGGGCGAAAATTACAGCGATGATGCTACGGTTAGTGGTCATGAAACCGCTCTCCTAAGTGCTTCCTTTTCACCGCACCCATCGGCTGATTACGAAACCAATCAGCGCAGTAAATGCTGCAGCCACGCCAAACGGCACTTTCAGCAAACCGGGATTATCCAAGGTCAATTTCGGATTGCCGCGCCAACCAAATATGAAGAATCCCTGGATGAGCATGGCAATGTTTTTAAGGGTGGCGATCACCCGCCTCGTCCAAATCACAGTGACGGCGGCCATCACTCCTACCAGTAGAGCGCTCACATACAGAAACGCCAACAGTCCCCATGGGCCCAACAGGGCGCCCACCGCACCCATCAGCTTCCAATCGCCCGCTCCCAATCCTCGTACGAGGACCAGAGGCAGCAGCACAAGCAGCCCCAGCCCTGCACCTTCCAGGCTAGTCAAGGCCCCATGCCATCCCCAAATAACGGTACGCACCCCAAGACCAGCGATAAAACCGGAAAGTGTCAGCCAATTGGGGATTTTTCGAGTGCGCCAGTCCAACCATCCAGCCCATATCGTGAGCGTCAGTGTAAGTACCCAGATCAGTAAGGCCGTGTTTACCGCCAGATCGAAGTGTTTGAATGTCATCAGCGCGATATTCCAGTTTAAGTATTCATTTCCACTATGTGGTCGTGGAACTCATATTCGCAACTGCGTTTGTAAAGGCAGTCGTAAGCAGATTTGCAACGCTGTTGAGCGCTGCAATCGATGACAGACCAATCAACGCCGCAACCAAGGCATATTCCACGAGATCCTGCCCGGTTTCTTCGTTCCATAGTCTTGCAAGTATCATTCCCATCTGCGGCTGCCAATTTGCCCCGTCTGCGCTATTCCCCGGTACGCGAATTTCGGACCATATGAAAAAGACTATTCAATCGTACGCCCCGGAAGCCCGTGAATATCGCACCCGGCGAATAGGCACAAAGTTTAGGTGGCAATTGTCCCACTCCTTCCCTCAGTCGGAAACGCATCGTTGACTACGTCAGCGCCCGAGAAATCTTGTAACGCTTGCCTATCTCTTTCAGTATCATAACAATTGCCTGGATCGGATCCAAATTCGTGAATTTAGGTGCACTTTGGCAGCTGGACAGTCTGGGCCTGTCCAGCTGCCAGCAAATCTTCGCTAAGACGCGACTTTCGAGTCAAGCCCAAGCTAGGTTGCGGCGACCGAGGAGCTTAGGGTTGAGCCTATTTTGCTAAACGTGGTATTGATCGCGGTTGCCAGAGAGTTCATCCCTGCCGTCGCGGCCAAAGCCACTAGGGCCACGGTCAGCCCGTATTCCACTAGGTCCTGCCCTTCTTCTTCCTTCCAAAGACGCTTCATTACATTCTTCATTTGCCTTCCTCTCAGTACCGGATGGGGGACACCTTCGCATGCACTTCCCGCCTTCAGTAGGCACGTAGACTGCCATTATGCAGAGGCCAAGTTCCGTAGCTAAGTCTTTTGCTTGGTTATATTTGAAACGCCTTTGTTTCCTGGCATTCCCCGCATGCGCTCCCATATGGAAATAGACGTTACTGTCTGTGGACACACCTTTCCACCCAAAATTCCCGTTTGTAGACACATAGGAAATTCAATGAAATCAAGCACTTACCAAAGATCGTGTGCCCGCGAACTAAGGACCACCAGCAAACACCGCGGTCATACAAGGGCTTCCTCTTGAGTTGACTTTAAAAGCAGTGACGTCACTCCATTAGATCGTCTGCGTCTCCATGCGCGTATAGCTTCAGCGGCTCGAGATGGACTCTTCACGCTGCGAGTTGGGTAGAGCCGACCTGTTACGCGTTGATAGTTCATCGGAGTAACCCGGCAGTGGCTTCCATCATTGATCTGGCTGGAAGGCGCAAATTGGCCGAAGCGATGCTCTTTGACCGCATGTGCCCGGGTGGAGGCTGGAATTGCGGGAATCCAAGGGTGTATTGCGTCGCAGGTCAACCGCAGGTCAACCACAGGTCGGCCCAACCGTTTGGGCTCTGATTGCCTTGCGCGAAAATCCAGAGCGCCCTGAAAACCGCCAGAGTCTCGACTGGCTTGAAAAAGAACAAGGCACGATTCAAAGCACCGAGTCGTTGGCCCTGGCGCATACCGGTCTGGGTCTTTATGGCAGGTCGAACGCAATTCTGGCGGAACACCTGCGCACCCTCCAAGAATCGGAGGCGCTTCCCTGGACCGTCCCGGCCTCCGCATGGGCAGCGCCGGGATTCATGTTCAGTGGGCGGCGGACGACAGGGTCGATCCTATTTTGCTAAAAGTAGTATTAATTGCCGTTGCGAGAGAGTTCATACCCGCCGTCGCGGCCAGAGCAACTAGGGCAACCGTCAGCCCGTATTCAACCAAGTCCTGTCCTTCCTCTTCCATCCAAAGACGTCTCAATAGTTTCTTCATCTATCATTCCTTTCAAACTCGCTTGGGAAGAAACGAGCGCATACAGTCCACTCAAATTACGTGCACGCAACCTGCCATTACGCTCGGCCGAATTTCAATGGCTAAGCCTTTTGTTTGGTTATACTTGAGGGTGCCTGCTTTCCCCTCATCCGCCGTATGAACCGCCTCAGAGAGATAGACGTTACTGCAAGTGGACACACCTTTCCACATAGAACTCCCGTTCGTAGACACATGGGAAATCCAATGAAATCAAGCAGTTACGAAGGGTAGCGCACATCCGGACAATGACCGCCAGCAAACGTCGCAGTCGCACAAGGATTTTCATTTAGCCTACTTCTCAGGGCAGCGAATTCACACTATACGATGGTCCGCGGATTCATGTGCGGATAGCTTTAAGTAAATATTCGGTGCCCTTGAGTTGCCTGGAACTAGGAACGTAAGCAGCGCGGATCTAATGAGCGCAATGAATTCTGCGGACGACCATGGAGTGACGAAAGACGAAAGGACGTATAATCCGGATCGGTTCCCCGTTTGGCTGAGAAATTTTCTACTACCTCTTTCATCGTCAATCCTGCGCAAGGCGGTCCCTCGCCAAGGATTTGGAGGGCACGAGAGTCGGTAGAAGCTTCAGCGAAGACGGACGCAGGGCCGGAATCACCTTTCTTCTCCGCAATCCGCATAGCTTCTGCTTTCACATTTTATCTCAACCAATGAGTCCTGATTCTAAGGCGTTTCTTCGACTTCTAATAAACCCCCGGAATCAACCGCCGCGTTTTCTTCGCGTAATCCACATACTCGGGAAAATGTTCTTTCAAGACTTTTTCCTCATAATAGGTGCGCGCGATTTGCAACGCAAACCACGCCGCAACCAGAAGCAACGCCAAGGGCGAGAAATAAGAAATGATTAGGCCCGATGCTCCCACCGTCTCGGCCAGATACAAGGGATGCCGCACAACGGAATAAACTCCGTGCGTGACCGGCCGCCTGCCTTCCGGCAAGATCGAAAAAGAACGCCCCAGTTGCAGGAGGACGACAGCCACAATAATATTACCGATGACGATCAGCGAGACGCCAAACACCTGCACTCCCAAAGGCAAATCCTCGCGCGGTTTGAGGAGAAGGAATGACGACAGCAAGAATCCGCCGAGAAGGGCCGTAGCGCAGGGGATAGCACCCGATAATTTACCGACGGGGCGCAGACGCAAAACATAAAGGAACGTGATTATCATCTGACAAAACCCGACAGATAAAATCGACACGATTCGACTGATTTGAAGGGGTTGTAGATGATCGAAATCCACTGCTCGCAATCTGATGACGCCGCTACTAAGGCAATAGCCCGCAAAAATGGCGAAAGCGAGCCCCGCCGCGACGCGGATCAGAAGATCGTCTATATTACCGAGAGCAGAATGCTGGCGTTCATTTTTGATGCCCCGATCTTCTGATGGATGCTGTGCCATATGAGTGGCCTCTGTGGTCAATCAATGAGTCCTGAGCCTAGGGTGAGGGGTTCTTGTAAGAGATTACTGCCGCACGAAAACCAATCGTAGTTCATGTAGAATCCCGCACCTGCCTTCGGCAGATCGGGAATTCTGCATGAAATTCAGAGCGTCCTGAAGACCGCCAGAGCCTCGATTGGCCTGAAAAAGAACAAGACACGATTCAAAGCCTGAGTCGCTAGCTCTGGCGCATATCGGTCTGGGCCTTTATGGCAGGTCGAACGCAATACTGGCGGAACACCTGCGCACCATCCAAGGATCGGGGACACTCCCTGGACCGCTCCGGCCACCGGGGCCGGCACCGGCGTTCAGCCTCCGTAACCGCCGCCGCCGCCGCTGACAGCGGACGACAGGGTTGATCCTATCTTGCTGAAAGTGGTGTTAATTGCCGTTGCGAGGGAGTTCATACCCGCCGTCGCGGCCAGAGCAACAAGGGCCACGGTCAGCCCGTATTCCACCAGGTCCTGCCCTTCCTCTTCCTTCCAAAGACGCATCAACAGATTCTTCATATGTCCTTCCTCTCGAGTTTGATTGGGAGACACAGCCCCATGCAGTCCCCTCTTCCCGTAGGCACGTAAGCTGCCAATTCGCTGAGACGAAATTACATAGCTAAGTCCTTTGTTTTGTTATATTTGAGATGGTGTTATTTCCTGGCATCCGCCGCATCTACTGCTACAGGGTGTTAAGCGTTACTGTCTGTGGACACCGCCTCACACCTAGGAATTCCGTTTGTAGACACATATAGTAGATATGTGAATAGCACATTTCTTATGTAAATTCGCCGGAGTCCCAATGATGTGAGGGAGATACGCCAAAAGGCGCTGCGAATGCAGAATTTAAACATGAAAAGGAGCGAAATAGATTTGAAATCTCGGCTCCACAACAGCCGTTCCGAAGTTGTTGGCGGGCGGCGCATGAAGGGTGGGCGAACGATCTTTGCCAAGGTGATGGGTTTTCTAACCGTGACCGAGTTTCCCCGCTGCGTGGAATGCTACAGAGGCGGTTGCAATATGCGGAGTTCTTGTCCGGCATCCGGATCGCCCCTACCTTCATCTTTTATCTCAACCAATGAGTCCTGATTCTAAGGCGTTTCTTCGACTTCTAATAAACCCCCGGAATCAACCGCCGCGTTTTCTTCGCGTAATCCACATACTCGGGAAAATGTTCTTTCAAGACTTTTTCCTCATAATTGGTGCGCGCGATTTGCACCGCAAACCACGCCGCAACCAGAAGCAACGCCAAGGGCGAGAAATAAGTGATTGCTATGCCCAATGCTGGTACCGCTTCGGCTAGATACAAGGGATGCCGCACAACGGAATAAACTCCGTGCGTGACCGGCCGCCTGCCTTCCGGCAAGATCGAAAAAGAACGCCCCAGTTGCAGAAGGACGATAGTGATAAAAATATTACCGATGACGATCAGCAAATCGGCAAACACCTGCACTCCCAAAGGCAAATCCTCGCGCGGTTTGAGGAGAAGGAGTGACGACAGCAAGAATGAGCCCAGAAGTGCGGTAGCGCAGGGGATAGCACCCGATAATTTACCGACGGGGCGCAGACGCAAAACGTAAAGGAACGCGGTGATCAACATACAAAGGCCGAGAGAGAAAACCGCGAGGACTCGACCGATTTGATGGGGTTGTAGATGATCGAAATCCACTGTTTGCAATCTGACGACGCCGATTCTAAGGCAATAGCCGGCATAAATGGCGAAAGCGAGCCCCGCCGCGACGCGGATCAGAAGATCGTCTATATTACCGAGAGCAGAATGCTGGCGTTCATTTTTGATGCCCCGATCTTCTGATGGATGCTGTGCCATATGAGTGGCCTCTGTGGTCAATCAATGAGTCCTGAGCCTAGGGTGAGGGGTTCTTGTAAGAGATTACTGCCGCACGAAAACCAATCGTAGTTCATGCAGAATCCCGCACCTGCCTTCGGCAGATCGGGAATTCTGCATGAAATTCAGAGCGTCCTGAAGACCGCCAGAGCCTCGATTGGCCTGAAAAAGAACAAGACACGATTCAAAGCCTGAGTCGCTAGCTCTGGCGCATATCGGTCTGGGCCTTTATGGCAGGTCGAACGCAATACTGGCGGAACACCTGCGCACCATCCAAGGATCGGGGACACTCCCTGGACCGCTCCGGCCACCGGGGCCGGCACCGGCGTTCAGCCTCCGTAACCGCCGCCGCCGCCGCTGACAGCGGACGACAGGGTTGATCCTATCTTGCTGAAAGTAGTGTTAATTGCCGTTGCGAGGGAGTTCATACCCGCCGTCGCGGCCAGAGCAACAAGGGCCACGGTCAGCCCGTATTCCACCAGGTCCTGCCCTTCCTCTTCCTTCCAAAGACGCATCAACAGATTCTTCATATGTCCTTCCTCTCGAGTTTGATTGGGAGACACAGCCCCATGCAGTCCCCTCTTCCCGTAGGCACGTAAGCCGCCAATTCGCTGAGACGAAATTACATAGCTAAGTCCTTTGTTTTGTTATATTTGAGATGGTGTTATTTCCTGGCATCCGCCGCATCTACTGCTACAGGGTGTTAAGCGTTACTGTCTGTGGACACCGCCTCGCGCCTAGGAATTCCGTTTGTAGACACAAAGGAGATTCAATGAAAGCAAGCGCTTACGGAAAATTCCGGCGCATCGAGAACTGGGTGACGCCCACGGAATCGCCGGAATTATGACGGAAGACAGATCGATCCAGGAGAGAAAATGCAGGAAATATTGTCTGGGAAATCTTTTGACACCGAGGCCGGACGCGAAGGTGCGGTTGGCGTGAATTGCAGTGAGAACCGTTCGGTGACCGCTGGGGGCAAGCCCGATGGGAAACTGCGCTAGAACGGCGCGAAGAAGGCACGCCAGTGTACAATGCCGTTCGCTTCGAAGTCTGTAACGGAAGTCCCGGCTGGAAGGTCTTGATCATCCCGATGTAGATTTTGCCGATTGCAAACTTTAATCCCGGATCGAGAATCGAGAGACCACCGATAGGACGATAGAAACGCAATCCGAAGCTTGATTCTGCTTCTTTGATCATGGATATTGGTCCGAAGTTCCAGGCACTTGGAGGAAGCACTTCGATGGCAGTCAGAAAAATGTCCAGCGCAATAGCAATATTCAGTTTGATGGTTGCCCTGTCGTATGGATTTGCACAGGTTTCTCGTGTGCATAATCTGAACGCTGAAACGATGGAACTATCTCAAATCCATCCTGTTAGTGGAAGAATCTATCTTTCCCGCGGAGATCTGACTCCGGGTGACCCGGCTGATATTGATGCGGGTAGCGACGGAAGCGGCGGGATCCCCCGGAGTTTGGCTTCTGGCTGCGGTCCCAACGTGGAAGGCGGCAATTATCTGGTGCAAAAGGAGCGACGCATTTGTAGTCTTCTGCGCGACGTGGATCCTCGTCTCTATCGTCTCGAATATTTGAGGGCTGCGCCTGAACCATAGTAAACAATTGGCTCTGACTGATTTTCTGACCTGGCGTCCTGTGAAAATATTAAGCCAACCACTTCGGAGATGGCCGTTCCTGGTGTTCATTCTCATTCAGGGGCTGCTGATTCTATACGGACCTATTAGCTTGCGGCCGTGGTCGGTGTTAGGACGACTAGGCGATGCCATTGAAGCTTACGGCACAATGACCGGCGCGATCTATAAGTACAATTTCTTTGCTCCTAACGTTAACGCGGAAGTTTTCGTGCAGGTTCACGCGGCAGGACCTCCGGCTCTCGATTACATTGTCGGCAGCAATCTGTCCGAGGAAGCGGCACTCAAGACTTTATCGACTGAGGATGCTTTCGCTTACTATAAGAATATTCCCTTACTCCTGGAGCTCGTGAGCCGCCAGTTTTTCGAGCGCCATCCGGAGTACAAAACGGTGGTGGTAACTTTCGGGTACTATGGGGTGCCTTCGCGTAGTGCCTGGAGGAGTCGCGAGCACGTCAGTATGCGGAAATCTCTGGAAATGACATTCCAACGTTCCGATTGAAGATGTCGGCCTATAAGAATGCTCTGTTGCCCGCCGCAGGTACGAGCAGCGCTATCGTTGCTCCCCCCCACTTGTGGGCGCTCTTCCTGCGGTCCGGTCTGGGTTCCGCGCTTTTGTTCCAATCGCTCCGCCTGTGGCCCGATCTGAAAAATATTGTGGCTTCCAATGCGATTGTTCCGTCCTCTATCGCTGAATTAGTCGACCCTTGGTGGTTGCCGCGCATCGGATGGTTTGCGCCCCTGCTGGCGCGCGCGGGACTCGATGGCCAAAAGGCTTTCATCTTCTTCTTTGCCCTTTACACGATTCTCTTAATCGCCCTGATACTAAATTTCCATCCTAAAGTAACAAGCATCTTGGTTTTTGTGTTGCACCTCGTCATCGCGGGCAGCATTCACTTTTCCATGTACGGCGTAGATAATTTTGCCAGTATCGGCCTTTTTTACTGCGTCATCGCCCCCGCTCGAACTCCGTTGCCGGAAGGGAGCGACATCCTGTGGCGGTCTTCACTGGTTCATCGGTTGTTCCAGTTCCATCTGTTGGTGGCTTATTGTATCTCTGGAATTGCCAAGTCCTTGGGCTCGCAATGGTGGAGCGGCGAGGCAGTATGGCTTGCGTTGGCGGCTCCGCTTGCTCGGGGAGTGGTGGACTCGGCGCGCCTGGTGGCCTATCCGGGTGTGGCATTGGTGGCGGGGATTTCCGTTCTTGTGATCGAGACCTGCTATCCAGTTTTTATGCTGCCCAAGGCGACACGCCGCGTCTGGTTCGTCCTCGTGATCCTCATGCACCTGGGCATCGGTTTGCTCATGAACATTTGGTCTTTCGCGTTGGTTATGATTGTTTTAAATATCAGCGCTTTTGGCTCCGAGTATGTGGCGTGGCTGCTCACCCGACTTCCCCAAATGCTTTCTCCACCGTGATGTTGCAGAGTGGCGCGCAGGCACCGGTCCCTCAGCGAATCGGCGTACTTGGGATCCCGAGGCGGTGGAAGGCTATAATTCGATAGATGGATTCTAGATAAAGCTGCATGTGAACCGGCTTCGAATCCAACGGATATTCCGATTAACAGGGAAAACTGCGAAGACCAGAGTAGGGCGCGGCTGCGTGCAAGAGCCGCGACGCCGGATTCAAGACGAGTCTTTCTTCCTAATCGAGCTCGAACGGTATTGCTGCCGGCACATGACTGAGCTTGAGCCGAACGGCGAGACACGCAGCGACAGTGAGGATAAGCGCGTGTATGCTTGTCGCAAAATCAAGCCCCGGAAATCCGCATAGCTGCCCCTGGCTCAATTGGCCAGCCTCCCAGCCATTCGGCCGGTATTGCCCTGTTGCACCCCGCCAATCACAATATCTCTTCCACAGATGGCGATTGCCAATGCGGCGACTGGGACTGCGGCGATCAGGTCCACCAGATAGTGCTGCTCGAGGAGGAGGATTGCCGGGACGAGTAGAACATCAAATGCAATCAGGAGGATCACCATTCCTTTCCACCTTCGTAAAAACCACAAGATGATCAAAGGCAGAACGAGGTGCATAGACGGAAATCCGATGTAGTAGTCCTCGCCAATCAAATCTTTGGTCCGCAAGACTCTCAGCTGATTGAGGGATCCAAGAATGACCTTCTGAGTTTCATACATGGATGTCCCCGGTGGGAAGACTGAGAAGTGGTCACGGCAGATGGCGTAGGGCCCGGTTGTCGGCATCCAATAGAAAACGAACAGGGATATATAATATGCAAAGGCAATTGTTCCGACGAACTTCAACGCCATTGACCTGCCATCCTGCAATGAGAGTATCGAAATCGCTGCGCCAATCTGAGCAAACATGGCAAAGTATATGAATTGAAGCCACGGAATCGATTGAGGCCATCGCGACAGCACCGCATGAGCCCAGGGTGAAACGGTATGGCCTCTTAAGATAAAGGCGTCGGCCCGATTCATTATGTATTCCCATGAACCGTCGTAACGCCGAACCGCAATGACATCGTTGTAAGCAAAGATCATGATGAGCGCAACGAACAGGTAGACCGCAGGAATGAAAATGTCGAGTGAGATTTTCGCGGAAGACGCTCGGCGCTCCGTTGCCCTTTCATTGAACTCCAGTAGCGCAATCGTATCTATGAAGAGAATAAACCCGAATAACGGGCCATCAATGCCGATAAGGATTGCTAGCAGCGGAATTAGGAACAGGAGCCGGGCTTTTTGATTTCTAATGCGGCGAAAAATCGGACCTACCGTTTCCGCATAAGGATATCCCACCACATATAGAATGCATGCTGCAAATACGGACTGAATTGTGAGTGCCACCCAGTAGGTTACAAAATATTCAGCCCAGGCGAATTTCAGCGGAAGGCCGACTGCGCGCATGATTGGCACCAAAGCAACCACCAGCAGCAGAGTCGCCCAGTAATGTGCGTTTATGGTCCGAGAGGCCTTGTGGGCAATGTTCGATGGTGAAGACATCTGGCTAGTTGTGCACGCTTACCGGCAAAGTATAGATGTGCGCCCGAGGGTTCCGATCGTTTAGGGTCTCAGGAAGCCGTGAAAGTCCCCCCAGTGGACATTCCGGTTCTCCTTCGTGTTGAAGGCAGCCCAGAGCGCGAATCCGAACACGTCCGTCCGCGCTGTGGTAGACCAGTGGAAGCACGTTCTCGATTTTTGCCAATTCCGTGTGTGCCGCTCGATCGGCATCCATCCATTCGTACCTGTAATCATCGTCAGTAAAGAGCCAGTATTCAGCGCCAATGGCGCGGGGAACATCCGTCAAGTGGCGCGCTGCATCAGCCAGGCGCTCCGGCTCATAAAACTCATCCGTCGTAAATTGCATCGGGATCATTGCTTGTCTGCCAGTGTAGAGATACAGGTTTGCATCCTCATAGGCAATCAGCCGCGCGTCCGGCGGAGAGTTGCGGCTGATCCAGGCGTAAGCCCCACGCAAATCATCCAACAGCCCGGCGCGATTCCTGCTCAATTGGATCACTCTCGCCCGCATGGGGCCAGCGTAATTCAATGCGACCCCGCCAACCAACGCGAAAAGCAGCAAACCAAGAGCGGCGCCAATTAACCTTTGAGCGTCTGAGCGGCCCCGAGAAAAGGTCGAATGTACCATCCCGAGGATATACTTACTTTCAAACCAGAATCCGGCGGCAAATAGCGGAAGGAAGGGTATGAAGAAGCGCTCGCCGAACGGATAATTCCAAAGGAGCGTCATTCCAATATAGAACGGTAATACGAAATGGATGACTTTAATGCCATACCGGCGTCCCTGCCGAACGATCCCTGCAAGAATTAGGGCGCTTACGACAGCGGAGCGGGCCACCCCACCGGGAGTGTTGTTCACCAAGAGAGGGTCAAGAAAAAACGATGCCGGAGCGCTGATCAGGGTGGCCAGATTATTACCAAGCATCACCCTGAACGCGTGTATGTCCGGGACTCCAATTCTCCACGCAGTGAGATAACTAGTGTAGAACGTCCAGGTGTGGACCCAACCGAGGGTCGATGCTGCCGCAGGACTTACGGGCGGAACCGACGAGGTAGGGAAAATCCAACGCCAAGCGAGCGTTACGAAGAACGGGGTCACGCACGCACAAAAAACAGTCAATTGGCGCCAACCCCGGCGAAACAGGCCCGCTGCAACTATCCCCGCGACGATCGGAAGTCCGGCAAAGCGCAGCAAAATCGAGAATCCCGCCAGGGTTCCGCAACCCATTACGGCAGTTGAGCTGCCTCCTGGGCGCATGGTCTTTTCTGCCGAAATCATTGCGGCGAGAGCGACGGCTGCAAATGGAATGTCTGAGAGCACAAAACAGCCGAACATTAAGACCGTCGGATGAAACGCGATGAACGCGGTCAGAAGGAACGCACTCAGGCTGCTGAAGCCCTGCATCTGCCTTGTGAGTATGAGCGAGAGGACCACAAATGCGAGGGCGAATGCCACTGTGATTGCGATCGCGGCTCCTAGATTGGCCGGAAAACGCGGGTTCAAGCGCCAAACCCAGGAAAGGATGTACGGGTACAGGATGGGGTATTTCGTGCTCGGAGGCGAACCAGGCAAACTCGGAAGGATGTAGCCTTGTCCGTTGCCAAGCGCTTGCGCGGCGCTGAAGTAGATCGAGTCATCGTGAAAGAGGCCGAAGTAATTCAACGGATGCAGCCGTGCAACTAGCACTACGTAGACGAGGAGCACACAGACTGACTCCGGCCCACAAACTGACGCGTCGCCAGAGCGCGTCTGTCATCGTCGTACGAACAACACAGCCTCGTCATCGCCATATACTTTTTGCCATTCCGGCAACGCGGCGAGAACCGTCGAGAGGGGTTCGCCGGGTGAAAGCAAGCAGGATTGGATGTTGTACTTCTGCAGTATCGCAAGTGACCCAGGCTTGAAATTTGCGAGCTGGACGTAATCCGACAAGACGCCTGCCGGCTCATAGAGCTCGCCCCGCCCGTCAATAAACACCTTATGTTCCGGCCCGCGCGCCCAGAGCAGGTAGCCGCCAAATTCATAGCTGTTGAACATGGGGATGGGAACGGAATGCGTATTCAGAAACTGGACGGCCGCGACAGGCAGATTACTGTCCACAATGCGCGTGTAATCGCTGCGCGAGGGAAAATACCAGACCATGGCTCCCAGAACTCCCAGGATTATTGCAGCGTTTAAAGCGTAAATTTCTTTTGCTCGGTTATACCGGGGCAACCACCGAGCCAGGATCACGGCCAATACCGGCGCGAAAAAAACCACGAATAGCGAGAGGAACCTCAAATGCAGAAAGGCCATCATGGTGCCGAAAAGGAAAAGCCCCAGCTCTTCCAGCTTCCACTTTAAACGGATCACTACCTGCAGTAGCAAGAGTCCTACCACCAAGCCAAGGAATAGTTTATCGCCAGGGAGATTGAACACCATTGGTTGCCACTCCTGAACATTAGCAAGGTTTACGTGCGACGAACTCATCTGGAAGGGAAATGTCGCGAGGCCTGCGCCGTACGGAGTAATTAAAACGGCAATCAGGGACAGCAGAAAAACCATTGTCAGTTGCCGGCGCTCTGGGGCGCTCCAGGGTTGTGTTTCTACATTTCCCATGCGAATGGTTATTAGACCGCTCGCCAGATACACACCGATGGTTCCTAAACCGATGATCCACAAGCCATGTGTGTTGATCCACAAAACCATCAAAAAAGGCAACAACCAGATCGTGCCGCGCTTGCCCTGACGAAATCGTTCCAAAACAATCAGCGTGAGAATCAGATAAAGATAAGCAAACATTTGCGGGCGCAGATTAAACATGTTGACCAGGTTGATTAGTACAGCCGTGGCCAGGAAGCCCGCCTTGGGATTGCCGCACCGGATAGATGTGTAATAATAAAGCGCCAGCGCAAAAAGGCTACCGAGGATGATCAGCAATGCGCCCAGGCCACGCAATCCACCGACTCGATATACTGCCGCAAAAATGACGTCGCCCAACCACTCGTAAGCCCGCCAATGCTGGCCTGCGGCGGTAAATGAATAGGGATCGGTTGTCGGAAAATGGTGCGTGGCTAGAATGCTCTGGCCGATTTTGATGTGCCACCACAAATCTGGGTCCACATTGAAAGAGCGCAACACGTAATACACCCTCGCAACAAGACACGCTCCTAGCATGAATGCAAACGAGAAAAGAAACTGAAGGATTGAGGCACCAGCGAAGACGCGCGGAGGAGCGGGTGGATGAGAAGCACTGCTTTCGCCACCAAGTGATGGCACCGCTAACAGATTCCCATTTATTTCAGGGGTCGAGGACGATTCAAAGCCCATGGCCGTTCTCCGTCGCCGTGCCGTGAATCCTGGCACCTTGGACCGGCGATGCGCTTCGCCTCACATACAGAACGCTTGTTCCATCCTCGTAGACTTTTTGCCAGTTCGGCAACGCGGCCAGGACCGTCGCAAGTGCTTCGTCGTGTTCGATCAGGCACGATTGGATACCATATCTTTCGAGCAGGGCAAACGCGCCGGGCCTGATATCGGAGATTTCAAGGTAATCCGTCAGGACACCTCCCGGCTCATAAAGCTCGCCCCGGCCGTCCATGAAAACCTTGTGTTCCGGTCCTCGAGTCCAGATCAGATATCCACCGAAGCCGTAGTTGTTGTACATGGGACCGGGGACAGAATGATGGTTCAGATATTCGACGGCGGCGACGGGATACGTTTTTCCGGCGCTTTGCAGCAGTTGCGCCTGCGACGGAAAATACCAGATGATGGCTGTCAGTACGGCGGCCATCATCGCCGCATTGAGTACATAGCGGTCTATCTCTCGCTTGTATCGTGGAACCCAACGGGCCAGGATAGTCGCGAGGATGGGCGCAAAAATCGGCACGAAAATCAAAAGAAAGCGGACGTGCAGGAAAGCCATAGCGGTGGTAAACAAGAAAAGGGCCAGGTCTTCCAATCGCCAGGCGATGTGATAAATCACTTGGAAAACGATAATGCCCAGCACCCCGATTAGGAATAATTTTCCCAATAGTATGCCGAATGGCATGGGCAACCATTCCAAGATGTTCGCGACGTTGAGGGGCAAAGAGAACGCAAACTTGAACGGAAACAGGGCGAGAGCCGCCCCGTAAGGCGTGATCAGCGTCGCGCAGGAGCAGAGAACGAAGACGATTGCCAACCGCAGGCGATCGGAGGGACTCCAGCGCCGGGCTTCGATGTCACCGAGATGGAATTCCACAAGCCCGCTTGCCAGATAAACGCCAATCACACCCAGGCCGATGATCCACGACGCATGTGCGTTTATCCAGATGACCATTAGGATCGGCAGCGCCCATATCGCTCGGCGTTTGCCCCTACGGAAGCGTTCCAAAACGATCAGCGTGAGAATCAGAAACAGATAGCCCAACATCTGCGGGCGGAGATTGAAAGACACGGTGGCCAGAACAAACACTGCCGCTGTGGCCAAGAATGCAGCCTTCGAGTTCCCGGAGCGCATAGTAGCCAGCGTATAAAGCGAAATCAGGATCGCGCTACCAAGAATCAGGGTCACCAATTCAAGTCCACGCAATCCGCCGAGGCGATACATTCCCGCCAGCATCACATCGCCGAACCATTCAGCATCAATCCAGTGTTGCCCCGCGACCGTGAATGAATAGACGTCAATCGTAGGCATGTGATGCGTTGCTAATATTACCTGGCCGAATTTAACGTGCCACCAGACATCGGGGTCCACAAAAAACGTCCGCGCGATGGTCGCCACCGCTCCAACCACGATGGCTCCCAACATCGCCGGAAACGAAAAAATACGCTGCCACAGCTTCTGCTGTGCAACCATTTGTGAAGTTACACTGTCAACACCGCTCGTGCGCGACCCTCCAGTGAGGTCCTGTTCAGACGGAACAAGGGAAATGCCCTCGGGCAACGGGGCCGTGATTTCGGATTCACTCATTTGCCAGATGTCTCCAATCGGTGACACTCGCCAATCCACTAACGGCTTTGCGGTTGCCCATGGGAAAATAAATGTCAATTTCCAACCGATACTTCGGCTTTTTGCAAAGCGCGATTTCCAACATTAGAAGATACAAATTCATTGGCCGGCCAAGATTCCTTTACCTCATAGGCAGTTTTGAGTCCAAAGAGGGCCGCTCGCGTCTTCCCGCAAATGTCGGAACTGATGCAGGACTGAAAATGGTTTGCGCACGCTCGAGATGCTCTCTCCACGCTGCATGATTTTTTCACGATCGATATGCCCAAGCAGCGTTGCGGCTTGCGCGATGTGTTTAATTTTTTCAGGCAGTAAGCCCATTATGCGAGCACACGTGGAATCCACTGCGACCGGATCGTCTCCAAGAATCAGCACACCGGCGGATTTCTTTGCGCCTTGAATCGGACCGTTTCCCTCCATCCCCACGATGCCATCTACGATTGCAAAATCCGGCCGCACGGCTGCGTTGATGTCCAAGATTGCCCGGTCAATGCCGGCCCAGTGCAGGACATTCTTCGGCCATCCATAGCATCCTCCCGGCACCGCCCCAAACATATTCTTGAGCGAAAGCGTGACGCCGGCCCAATGGTGCGTTTTCAGTTTCGGCATGGAAACCAGAAAATCGGCGTGGCGAACCGTCTTGGGAAAATACAGTTCCTTTAATCGGGATGCGCGGGTTTTCAACGCAACGAGTTCGACGTCGTCCACGTTTAAGTCCACAAAAATCTTCGCCAGTGGCCCGGTATACTCCCGCATGCGCATGGATTCGAGAATGCCTTGTGAATCGCGGTCGATGCCCGAGCCGTCACCTATCAAAACTTCCGAAGCCCCCAGCCGCAGGAAAGTTTCTCGCGCAGCGGCAATCACCGCGGGATTCGTGTTTGTAATTCCTTCCGGATCGATTGCGATTAAATTCGGTTTCAGCAGGACAACTTTATCGCGCACCGGAAGGTCAAATTCCCGCAAGGTCTCATAAAGAACCGCGGCGAGATCCGATTGATAAGACAGGACGCTCCGAATGGCAACCTGCGAATGCGGTCGCGAGAACGGAGGCAAGAGCAATGTAGTTTCTCTTGGCATAGGTCACGAACTCGCGCTAGAAGTCACATTCAGCCACTGCCGGGTTTCACTGAATGCCAATGCCGCCCATGCGGAGGCCGGGACGGTCCAGGGAAGTGCCTCCGATTCTTGGATGGTGCGCAGGCGCTCCGCTAATCCTGCGTTCGACCTGCCATAGAGACCCAATCCGATATGCGCCAGGGCCAACGATTCCGGGCTTTGAATCGTGCCTTGTTCTTTTTCAAGCCAGTCGAGACCTTGGCGGGTTTCAGGGCGCTCTGAATTTTCGCGCAAGGCAATCAGAGCCCATACAGTTGGACCTACCTGCGGTTGACCCGCGACGCCATACACCCTTGGATTGCCGCAATTCCAGCCTCCACCCGGGCACATGCGGTCAAAGAGCATCGCTTCGGCCAGTTTGCGCCTACCATCCAGGTCTGCGATGGAAGCCACTGCCGGATTACTCCGATGAACGATCAGCGCGTAACAGGTTGGCTCTACCCAACTGGCGGTGTGAGGAGTCCAGCTCCAGCCACTAAACGAAGAGCTCTGACCATCAATTTTTTGGCGCATAGTGAGCTTCCGCACCGTCCGCCACAAAAAGCCGGAATCGACCGGCCTGTCATCGTTGAGCCACCGCAAGCCGCGAAGCAAATTTGTTGCATATCCCTGGTGGGGCAACAGTGCCCAACACGCCAGTGATGTGACCCAGCATCCCTCTCGCTGGCCCGCAGCAGCAGCCCAGGAACCATCCTCAAGCTGTGCTCCCGCAACAAACAGAAGTCCTCGATGGATTGTCTCGTCCGCTGGCAGTGACGAAGCGAACTCTTGGAGGGCGAGCAAAGCCCAGGCGGTTGGCTCAACACGGCTTTCGGTGGCGGCGTTGAAACCCCAGCCTCCATCCGCATTCTGCAACTTCCGCAAGTGAGCCAGATGCGTTTGTTCCAAGCGTGACTGCACCGAAACCTGCTCTTTCATCCTATGCGTCGTTTTCTTCTCAAGCCAACTGATTTTGCAGGTCCCTGCCGTGTATCACATTATCTGCTTGGGTGGAATAAGTGGCTCCGGCAACACCACAGGGGTTGACTCGTCTGACTCGCGGATCTCAAGCTGATTGATAAGCCGGTGCAAATAGCCCCGAGCGACTCCAAGGATGCGCGCGCTTTCTGCTTTGTTCCACTCACATTGCCGCAGAGTTCGCAGTACCAGCCTGCGTTTGAATTGACGGACTTCTGCCTCATAGGATTTCTCGAGTTGCAAAGTCTCGCCCGTGCTCCGGATTGCCGATGGAAGGTGACTGATTTCGATCGAATGGCGATCGCAGAGTACAACCGCTCGCTGCACTGCATTTTCGAGCTCCCTGACGTTTCCAGGCCAAGAATATTCAATAATCGATTGCAGGGCGGATTGAGAGAATTTTACGACCTTCTTGTTGAATTGCTTCGCGGTCACTTGCAGGAAATGTTGCGCAAGCAGGTGGATGTCGTCGCGCCGTTCTCGCAAAGGAGGCAGATCCAACTGCACGACATTCAATCGGTAATAAAGGTCTTCGCGGAACTCCCGCCGCTGCACCATCTCGGACAGATTCCGATTGGTCGCGGAGACCAGGCGAACATTCACGCTGACCGTGGTATTGCTGCCAAGACGCTCGAAACTGCGCTCCTGAAGCACGCGCAGCAGTTTGGGTTGCAAACCTAAACCGAGATCGCCAATCTCATCGAGAAACAGTGTCCCTTGATCGGCCGCTTCGAAACGCCCACGTCTGCATGCAAGCGCTCCGGTGAAAGCACCTTTCTCATGGCCGAACAACTCGTCTTCGATCAGTGTTTCCGGCAGGTTGGTGCAGGAAAATGCAATCATCGGGCGGTTTGCGCGTGGACTCATTTCGTGAATCGCCCGCGCCAGCAGCTCCTTTCCCGTACCGGTTTCACCCGTAATCAAGACGTTCACGTCACAGGATGCAATCCTTTGCGCGAGCGCAAAAAGATCCTGCATGACCTTGGTCGTACCCAGAAGCTGGTGCATGCGTCCTGAGACTTGCATCTCCGCTCTCAACTGATCGAGCTCTCTTCCCGCGACGTGGGTTTTGCGCGCTCGCTCGAGAACCTGGCGGAGATCCGCGATGCTCATTCCATAAGTGACGGCTTCGTACGCACCATGTTTCATGGCGGCCGTCGCAAAAAGGCTGTCATGTTCCTCACAAAATACGATGATTGGGGGGCGGGACGCGCTCTGCTGAATCTCATCGATTAAGCGAATCGCGGCCGAGGAGCCCGAGTGGGCCCCGCCGGACCTGGCATCCAATAACACTACGTCGCACCAGTCCTGCCAATCGGCCCACCGATTCAGGTCAAAATCGTTTCGATGGCGGGTTTCAAAGCCGGGGCCCAGCGCGCGGGCAACTGCGTCCGCGAGTCCAGATTCCTTACCTAGCATACAAACACGAATGGGCAGATCCTCCATGACCACTCCCCTCGCAAAGCCAAACCCCGATCTTCGACTCATTTGAGCAGACCGAAAGTTAGGCTTCAATTTGCGAAAACAGATAGGGGACTTATGGGCAGAGGCAAGTGGAGCTCCAAACAGAGCGTCATCAATCGAATACTTATTTCCGTAAGTCGCTGATTCTGGGCCTTTTATGGCGCTCGAATCGATGTGCGATTCGAGAGACAGTACTTTAGTACCAAAATTTTTCACATTAAGTGACCCTAATTATCCTATTCCATCTGGAAGGGCCTTGTCAGAGATTGGGCGAAGAGATCTACGGCCGGCCACAAGTCAATACCTCAAATCACCTCAAAATACGGAATTAGAGGCTAAGGCTTCGATTGCGTCATCGCGATACCGACGAGGATTTGTACAGTTACGGGCTTTCCCAACCGCAATGCGGGTGTGAATTTCCAGCGGCTAAACGCCAGGCGCGCCGCTTCATCCATCAGGGGCAAAACTCCTGCGTAAATCTGAACGTTTTCCACAGTTCCGTCTTCTCGAATGGTGCCTTTCAAAACGATCATCTTGCGCGCCTTCTCAGGTGGAACGGGCAGTCTCTTAAAGTCGAATTGCAATGTAGGCGCTGGCGGAATCAGACCATCCTGCAGATGGACGGTTGTGGCGCTCCCTGCGGCGCTGGCGGCCTGTTCCGCGTTTGGATCATCCCGTCGGCAGTATTGCAACGTCCAGTTTGTATCGGGCATAGGAAGAAAAACGGTATATATCTTCCTGCACGGAAGAGCCTGATAAACACCCAAACCCCCGCCTCCCATTGGCCCCGCGGAAACAATCAGAACGTTCTTGCGAAATGACGGGCGGGGCGTCAACTCAATCACCATATCTTCCGCCACCGGCGCAGCGCCTAGGGTACCGTTCCTCGGACCCGCGTCGGTTCCATTCACGCTGAATGTTCCGGAATCAGAGGTTGTGCCTCCGCCTCCCCCACCTGACTTGCCAGTTCCGACTCCCACGCTCCCGTCTCCTCCACTTCCTTTGCCGTCGTGGCCTCCTCCGCCTACCGTCCCCCCTGCCACTCCACCGGGCGATCCTGTCATGGTGCCATATGGTGAAATGGAAAATGCCCCAGCCCCGTTTCCGCCCGGGAGGTTCAATAGGCCACTTGCACCGCTTCCGTCCGTGCTCATTACCACTAAGGTCCCTCCTTCACTTGTTCCCATGCCGCTGACGCTGGCGTTGTCAACCGCGGGGCCTGATTTCTGATTGGAAGGAGTAGCCGCGGTCGCGGGCGGTTGAAGAACAGGAAGCGCTGGTGCAGGAGTGTTCGATCCTAATATAACGAGTACCGCGTCCGGACTTGTTCTAGCAACTGTGGGAGGGGCCATATCTGTCGCGGCCGTCTTTGTCGGATTTGGCGTAGGAGCTTTCAGCGTGGGTGAACGCCACGGAACTCTAACCACGGCTCTAGGTTGTGACATCAAATCACTCAGCATAAGATTCGGTAAGTGTAGATCCTCCGCTTTGCGGATATCCGGCGCTGTTATTGGCTGAATGATGGTTTGGTGCGTATTGTTGGGGTGAAGAGGTTGCGAGACAACGATAATTTTGGCATGAAAAGCTGTGCTGCCGAGCCTTGCGAGCTTGGCTTCTAGATCTCCAAGTCCAGGCACGCCCCCCGGTCCGGCAGGAGCGATTCTAGGCATCGTTTTCTTGACGTGTGATGCCGGCGGGGGAATGTAGTAGATCTCGTATGCATTGCTTGGCAACGCAGTTGAATTGCTTGGCGTGGCCATAGGATTCTGAATCATCCACAGCAAGAAAAACACAAATCCAGCGTTGATGAGACAGGACCCCAGAAGTGATCTTGACGGGGCTTGAAGAAATCGCAAATCCAAAATTCGAAACATACGTGCGGGATACTTTGGAATCGGCTGTTTGAACTGAAAAAAGACTACAACAAAAGATCTCCACAGATTCAGCAGACGGGATTCAGCCGGAACCAAAAAGCGTAAATCATTGTTTGTCACTGTGGCAGTCACGTTTGGCGAATACTTATAGCGAATAATCATCGCGTCAGTGCACTCTCACTTGGCTCTCATGAAATCTGCAAAATAACGCAAAGCCATGAAACTGTTCAGATTATCTGGGCACGGCATTGCGCGCTTCTAACCGTGATCAGCCAGACCGATTACTACAAGCGCCCAGACCGGCACCAAGATTCAAGAGCACGTGCGGTTCCAACACAAATACGGTCGAAACAACAAGTTGCGGGCGCTCAGGACGGGTCAAATCCCCCAAGTGTCACCCTTTGATTACACGAGTCTACTCGTGTGCCCATACTGACTTAGTCGAATGAACTCCTTTGTGTTAATTAGTCTCAGCCTGCAATCGAATGCATCGCATCCCGAGAACTTGACATCCTTTGTCCTCAACGGGACGCGAGCGTGCGACTCCCATCCCGGACTCCAGTCATTGCTTTTTTGTGGGGAGGTCATGCCAACCGCGTGATTACTGTTCTAACTGGAAGGCTGTTCTCTGCAGGGACGATTGCCGGAGCCCACACGGTCTCAAAGATTCTGGCCTTCAAGTTGTTCCTCGACCGCGTGGAGAAAGTTCACAACACGCGGCTTGAAGAGAGACCTGAACTTTTCGAGGAGTACCTGCCTTACGCTGTGACGCTGCGTGTTGAGAAGGCGTGGACTCAACCGATTGGCAAAGTCTCAGTGTCGGCGCCGCAATGTTACCAGCACAGGCGCGGCAGGGGATTTATGCCCGAGTGTTTTATCGACGACCTATTGGAGATGCCAGACCAATCGGAAAGCGTGCTGGCTTCAAAACCGGGCAGCTAGGCTTGAGCTCTTTCCGCTTGCTCGCGCCGCGCAGGTCTCCCTAGGTGCCAGCGCTTTCGCGGTGCACACCTCTTAGAATTAAGGTGCGCGTGATCCGGGGTGACGCCGAGAGGTTGTTCACGAAGACCTTTGAAATCTAGAACAGAACAGTGACCTCACACATCTTGGTCTAAATGTGAATTACAGGGGAAACAGGCGGGAAACAATGCAAGAGAAAACTCCAATTTGACAAAGGCTTCGTTTTTTTCTAAGGACACCTTAAAAAGGGGGAATTGAAATTCACGGGCGGATCATCACTTCGTTCGGCCCGGACGGCAGATGAAACTTCGCGCCCCGCTCCTGATTCAATTTCAGAGTTGCGGGAACGTCCAATTCAACAATCTGAACTTGCCGTGTCCACGAACCACTGCTCCAATAGTCCGCCCTGGTATATATGGTTGCACCCTTGATCATATAATTTCCAATTTCTTCTTTATGCCCGTCGCGAAATACGAGTACCGCGCGTGGAAGCTCGCTAGGAGGCTCCTCCGCCTGATTTCGGCGAGGGGTGGCTGGAGGCATCGCGGATCGAACATTGGATGCTCGCTCTGACTCCGGCTGCTCGGATTCACCGCCAGTCTGTGACTGACCGTTGTTGATTACTCGAACCCAACGATCTCCCTGCAATTCAAGCATCAGCGACGCGGGCGCGTCCGCCGCTGTCGTTGCGGAAGCTGCTTGAGCAGACTGCACAACGATGATCGGTGGCTGGGAGGCATCGTTTATATCCGGCTCGGAATCGTAATCAGAATAGTAGTATGGCGCAAATGCCGAGCTGGCGAAAAACCGGCCCGTGTTGCGCATGCGGACGAAACGGATTCTCGCGCCACTGCCACGCGAGGCTGCCGCACCGTGTCTCTGCGCATGCACGGGCGCAACAAAAATCGACGCTCCGATTATGACAACCGACAATGCGACTAGGCGCGTCTTCATAGACGAATCCCCTTGGACTTGCGGAAGTCCGCCTCGATCCCTGTTGCATTACATTTATAGTCTCAGCCAACCCAAGAGTCAAGACTTGGATCGCGGTTCATCAGCGACGCGCTCTTTTTCCGGAAACACAGATCAGCTTTCTGACACTGCCTGCAAAGGGCTGTGTTGCAATATTTAAAGGTAGCGTTCATACTCCGGATTGGAGCATGTTCGTGAGCAGAGCTCTAAATTTTGAGTCTGGTAATTGCCAGACCGTATGGGTACGGAATCGATTTCGGTTCCGAGTCGATGGAGTGGAAACCTTCCGCTGCGCAGGCGAGATTGCCCCAAAAAAGCCAAAGTTGAAGTTGGAGCGCACATTCGCGGAGCTTGGGCCTATGCCAGACGATTTTATGACTGAGGTGCGGCGATACGAAGTGCCTCAGAGAGAGGATGCATTATGAAACCTCGCAAAGTTTTCATCATATTCGCATTTTTCTTCGCAAGTTTGGCGATTTTGACGGTCATCGTGGCGCCAGCGCATACCGATGAAGTAAGCCACGCGCGCATTGTGCGGCTGAGTTTTGTGGAAGGAGACGCGGCATACCAGCGCCCTGGATCCACCTGGCAGCGGGCGATGATGAATCTTCCTTTGCAACAGGATTTTTCACTGCGGACCGACGCGGGATACGCGGAAGTGGAATGCGAATCGGGATTGGCGATCTATCTCGCGCAGAACACTCAGGTAGAATTTACCGGGTTGAGCATGTTGGACGGGGGGAAGGTGACGTCCGTCAAGCTCGATCAGGGAACGATCATCACGACGGCAAATCTCTCGCACGGCGATCAGCTTTCGATCGCGGTGGGCAACATGGATGTGACGGTGCCACGCAGCGGGCGCTTTCGTGTGGACGCGACGGAATCGCAAAATTGGGTGACAGTGTTCCACGGCAAAGTTGATGTGGCGAACGGAACAGTTACTACAGGGGTCGAGAGCGGAAAGACCCTGCATTTTGACAGCGTCAATAACTCCTCGATCGTGGATCGCAGCCCGCAACGGGATGCCTTTGACAAGTGGGTGGCACAGCGCGACCAGGCAGAGGAGAGTTCGCAATCGAACGCGGGCAGTTTTATCTCACGGCAGCAGGGCATGTTAAGCGTCGGAGATCTTTACGACTACGGCATTTGGTCCAACATTCCCGGATACGGAATGGGATGGCAGCCATACGGGCTTGGCCCCGGCTGGATGCCTTTTGGCGACGGGATGTGGATGTTTGATGAGTTGTTTGACGATCCCACCCTGGGCGGTTGGACGTGGGCGAGCTTCGAGCCGTGGGGCTGGCTGCCATATCACTACGGCGCTTGGGCAAACGTTCCTGGCCAAGGTTGGTTCTGGCTTCCGCAGAATCTCGGAGTGTTCCAGCCTGCGACGGCGAGTTTCGTAAATGTTGGAAATCAAGTCGGATGGACACCGAAGCTCGCGACGCCAGTGAATCCCGGAAAAATTAAGACGCGAGGAAGTGCGCCGATCCAGGTTGTGTTCGCGGGCAAGGCGGCAAACGGAGTGATTATGGCCGGGCCGCGTGGACAACTCAATTCGGCGGCAACATTGAAAACCGCTTCAGGCCCTGCGGCATCCTTTGCGCAGCCGGGGGCGCCGAATCAAGCGATTCTGTCAACGTCCGGAGTTACATTGACAGGGCGCGCGCCGGCGCGTCCGATGAGTACTACCCTCACATACACGACGCGAGGGACGGCGAGCGCGAACAATGGAGCTCGGACAAATTTGGGAGCACCGAGCGGCCCGCCCACATCGCTGGCTCCGCATTCGGCTGCTGTGCCGGTTGAACGCGCGCCAAGCACATTCGCAAGCTCAAATTCAGGCGGCACGATCCCCGGGGGCGCAGGAACGAATTCCGGTGCATCTGCTGTTGGTTCTCATGCGCCGACTGCGCCGACAGGCGGTCCGAGCGCTGGTGCGCCCGCAGCGGGCGGAGGAGCTACGGGCGGATCTGCACCCATCAAACACTAGGGTGGCGCGAAAGGCGCCGCGAATCGATGTTTCTTTCGCTTTTGGGTACGTTAAAGGGATCGTTTGAACCTCCGCACAGATCTTGATTCCCACTCGGCCAAACACCTAAATGTCAATTGATACTGTGCGGTGCCGATCAGAAAAACTTGACGGTTTTCTCTTCCAACCTAAGATCGAGAAATCTCGCGATGGATGTTCGCTAGTAGGAGCGTCGGCCTTCAGCATAGCCTTACGTATCTGGGTAATGCGCTATGGTCTCAAGTCGTTGATTTAGATGGCGGGCAGACTTTTGGCGAGCCACAGGCAAGAAATTCGAATATTGCATGATGCGCTGCATCTGTCTGGTCGGTCACGAAGATATGGCTGGCATGAGGGATCAAGACGAGTTTGGCCCCTGGAATCCGATCGGCGATTAGCTGGGCGTTCACGGGCGGAATGAGTCTGTCAGTTTCGCCGTGAATGATAAGCGTCCGAGCAGTGATCTGCGCGATGCGGCTGTAGCCTTCCCAACCGACAATCCCTTGAAGCTGGCCTGCGTAGCCCTGTGGAGTGGGAAACCATTTCATGTGGACGGCCATGTCTTCATCGATGCGCTCGCGCGGAGTGGCGCGGTCATAAATGAATGGGATGGTGGCTTCGTTGGATTGTTCGGGAGTCATACCCTGGCGCGTAAGAATTTCCATCGCTGCGGGTTCGGGCAGTACGCCACCGGGGCCGCGCGCGGTGGTGCAACCCAGAATCAACGAGCGCACACGCTTCGGATATTGAAGCGCGAATTCCTGCGCAATCATGCCTCCCATGGAGAAACCAAGAATATGCGCATCCTCGACGCCCGCGGCATCCAGAACGGCAGCCGCATCGGAGGCCATCAAGGAGATTGAATAGACGCCCGGAGGCACATCGCTCTGTCCGACCCCGCGATTATCGAGAGCGATGGTGCGGAAACGCTGGGCAAGAACCGGACGGCTGCGATGCCACATGTCCGAGGCATAACTGAGGCCCAAGACAAGCAACAGAGGCTCGCCGGAGCCCTGCTCATCCCAATATATTTTGGCGCCCCGGTTATCGATGAATGACATGAAACCTCCGGTCAAGGGACAGGGTTGCGGTGATTAGAATGTGATAGCCAAACACAGATGAATGTAACTAACGAATTCGCAATTGTATATAATCCGTACCAGTTTGCCAAAGAAGTGCGCCCCGGTCTTCACCGGAAAAGAGAGAGTTATGGATTTTGAACCGAGCACAAAGACAAAGGAACTTCAACAGCGATTGCAGACCTTCATGGATACCCATGTGTATCCGAATGAACAGCGAGTCCATGAAGAGATTGAGCGCGAGCGCTGGAAACCTACGCGGATCGTCGAAGACCTGAAGGTGAAGGCTCGCCGCGAGGGTTTGTGGAATTTGTTTTTGCCGCAAGATGAAAATGGCGCAGGACTCACCAACCTGGAGTACGCGCCGCTTTGCGAAATCATGGGCCGAAGTGAAATGGCGCCTGAGATCTTCAATTGCTCAGCGCCGGATACGGGGAATATGGAGGTGCTGGCGCGCTATGGCACGGCGGAACAGAAAGAGAAATGGCTGAAGCCGCTGCTGGCAGGGGAAATTCGGTCGTGCTTCGCGATGACCGAGCCCAATGTTGCGTCTTCGGACGCCACCAACATAAGCGCAAGCATCCTAAGAGACGGCGATGAATATGTGATTCATGGACGGAAGTGGTGGGCATCGGGAGGGGGAGATCCCCGGTGCAAGATCGCGATTTTCATGGGTAAGACGGATCCTTCCGCGCCGGCACACAGACAGCAGTCGATGATCCTGGTGCCGCTGGATACTCCGGGAGTCAAGGTCGTACGGATGCTGGCGGTATTCGGCTACGACCATGCGCCACACGGGCATGCTGAAATTCACTTTGAAAATGTGCGCCTTCCGGCGGCGAACATGTTGCTCGGCGAAGGGCGCGGATTTGAGATTGCGCAGGGAAGATTGGGGCCGGGACGGATTCATCATTGCATGCGATGTATCGGCGTCGCTGAGCGGGCGCTCGAAACAATGTGTAAGCGGGTGCAATCGCGGGTAGCGTTCGGGAAAACGCTGGCCGAACAGGGAACGATTCGCGCGGACATTGCCGCGTCTCGAATGGAGATCGAACAGGCGCGCCTGCTTACCCTGAAGGCTGCGTACATGATGGACACGGTGGGGAACAAAGCGGCGCGCGCTGAAATTGCGATGATCAAAGTTGTGGCGCCGAACGTGGCGCTGCGGGTTTTGGACCGGGCGATCCAAGCCCACGGAGGCGCCGGGGTTTCGCAGGACACAATTCTGGCCAGCGCGTGGGCAATGGCCAGGACGCTGCGGTTGGCCGATGGGCCGGATGAAGTGCACATCGAATCGATTGCGAAATGGGAACTTGCCAAAGACAAGAAATCGGCCGGGCCGCGGGTACCGCACTGAACATGAGACCCGCCCCTAGGGGAAGTTGATGCCGCCGCTCGTGGTTAAGAACGCGCAATCGCTCAGAGAATTTATTGGCCGGGAAATTGGCGTGACGGAATGGTTCCGCGTAACGCAAGAGCGCATCAAGCAGTTCGCGGAGGCTACGGATGACCAGCAATGGATTCATTTAGACACCGCGCGTGCGAGCGATGAGTCGCCTTATCGCGCGACAATCGCACACGGGTTTCTCACGCTCTCATTGATCAGCCATTTTGTGAAGGAATTGGTCGAATTCCAAACCGGCGTGCGCCTGGCGGTAAATTATGGTTTGAACCGCGTGCGCTTCCCGGCTGCGGTAAGGGCCGGCTCCAGGATTCGTGCCCGCGTTGCACTGCCTGCGTTGAAAGAACTTCCTGACTCACTTGAAGCCACTTATGCTTTGACGATCGAAAGCGAAGAGTCCGACAAACCATGTTGCGTTGCCGAGTGGGTGGTTCGCTACTACATGTGATCCGAGGGAGTGGATTGCAGCTTCAGAAAGACCAAATCCGAAAGAAGAGATAAGCCTCAGATTCGTCCAATTTGCGCGCAGTGCAAGGAAGCGCGAAGGAGCATTTGAATCCTCGCGGGCATGGATGCAAAGCGTTCATCATTGGTCAGGCCCTGGCGATAGCGAAAGTAAATTTGCTGGACAATAACGGCCAATTTGAAACGAGCGAAAGTAAGGTAGAACGCAATCTGGGAAGCATCGCACCCCGTTTTTCGCGAGTAGTCATGCACGATTTCCTCCCGCGTAAAACTGCCGGGATGGGTTGTGGGGCCCCAACGATTTTCTTGCAGCTCCTCAGGATCCGTGGCGTCCACCCAATAGGCCAGTGCAGTGCCAAGATCGGAGAGCGTATCCCCAATAGTGCACATCTCCCAATCGAGGACGCCCACAATTTTCGTAATGTCGCTCGAATCGAGCACGACGTTGTCATATTTGTAGTCATTGTGAATCAGCGAAACGGCGCCAGTGGATGGCATGTGCTGCTGCATCCACTCAGAGATTTTCTCCACTTCGGGATAATCTTTTGTCTTGGAACCGTAGTAGCGTTCGGTCCACCCGCGGACCTGCCTCGCCAGATATCCTTCGGGTCTGCCTAGATCGGAGAGACCAACGCCTGCGTAATCCACATGGTGCAGGCGAATGAGATTGTCAACAAAGGATTCGCTGAGCCGATGGGCCGTTTCCGGAGTGAATTCGAAGCCGGGCGGCACCTGCCTGCGAAGGATAATGCCGTGAATCGGTTCCATCAGATAGAACGGGGCGCCGAGGACAGAATCGTCGCCGCAATAGAAAAGAACCTCGGGCGCTGGAGAGAAGACGGAGTGGAGTTTTGAAAGCACGCGAAATTCGCGGCCCATGTCGTGGGCTGACTTGACCTTGCTGCCGAAAGGCGGCCGGCGAAGAACCAACTCCCTGTCGCCGAGATGAACCGAGTAAGTTAAGTTGGAATGGCCGCATGGAAATTGGCGGACCTCAAGGGGGCCTAACTCGTTGGGAAAGTGAAGGCGCAAAAAAGGTTCAAGTTTGGCCAGGTCAAGCTCTTCGCCATGTCGAATCGCCGCCGGATGGTCGAGCAAGTCGCTCATTGGAATATCTCCCTAGCGATAACTCAACATTGCGGGATCACCGATGTGCCCGTAGGAATTGAAACTGCTCAGTGTAAACCGCTGCGCGTCGTAGAGGAATTCACTCCAGGAAGTGTTGCGCGACATCCAGCTGACTTTCAAAGTTTCTTCCGGAGAGAGCTGCAGTGCGCGTTGCATCGCAACCGCGATTGGCCCACCGGAAGTAAATATCGCTATGCGCTCCCCGTGGCCGCCGCTGGAGAGAAAATTGGAGAGACCGGAATGCACTCGGGAACAAAACTCAGGCCACGTCTCGACGCCATCGGGACAAATCGCACCGCGCACCCATTCGCCGATCACGGCTTCGAACAATTTCTGGAAAGTGGCGCGTTGCTCGACTGCGTTGGACGCGGATTGAAACGGGGCGTAGAGGTCGCGGAAGCGCTGGTTGTTTTCGAGCAGTCCGGGCAAACCACCCGTGAGAACAGCTTCTGCTTGATACTCGTCGAACTCCGCCATCACCAGCGGGTCAGGAAACTTGAAGCCCAACCTGGTGTATTCTTCGCTCACGAGCTTGACGGTGTCTTTCTGACGGACACAGGGGCCGACGCAGGCGCGATCGAAAAGAATGTTGCGCCGCGCCCAGTGCTCGCCGAGAAGACGCGCCTGCGCCTCTCCGAGCTTGGACAACTTGTCATAGTTCTGCTCGAGGAACGAAGCTTGCGCATGACGGAAGAGAACGAGAATCCCCATATTGATTCACCTATTCCGTCAAATGTTATACCGCAACACCACTTGTGAAGACTGAGATTTGCGGAGGTGCGACCTCGGAAGCCGGCAACTGAGACTATTATTTGCGCGCTCGATCAAGGCAGCCGGAAGTTTTCGCGGAATGCGGCGTGATCACAGTCGCGCGGGGTGGTAACTATACTGTCGCGCCCTCTTCCTTGCCGAATTCGGTGAACTTTTTACCTTCATCCGTAAACCGTTTGAGCAGCGGGGCGGGCCGCCAGGTTTCACCGTGGTGACGGTGGAATTCGCAGATTCGCTCGTAAACTTGTTTCAGACCAACCGTGTCGGCATACCACATGGGGCCGCCGCGATGGGCGGGAAACCCATAGCCGTTCAGATAAATAATATCGATATCCGATGCTCGCAGCGCATAACCTTCCTCCAAAATGCGCGCACCTTCGTTGACCAATGCATAGAGACAACGGTCGGTGATTTCCCCGGAGGAAATTTGACGTTGCACAACGCCCGCGTCGGCCACCCATTTGCGAATCAGTTCATCGACGGCGGGATCGAGCGTCGCACGGCGCTGATCGTCATATTTGTACCAGCCCGCGCCGGTTTTCTGGCCGTATCGGCGGAGCTCACACAGACGATCTTCGACAAACGGTTGCCGAATGCCAGGCACTTCCGAGTGACGATATTCTTTGCGGATGCGCCACCCGACATCCAGGCCTGCGAGGTCGCCGGTGGCAAGTGGACCCATGGCCATGCCGAAGTCCGAAAGAGCCCGGTCCACGGCTTCGATGCTCGCGCCTTCTTCGACGAGAAACTGGGCTTCGCGCCGGTACGGACCAAACATGCGATTGCCGACAAAACCCCTGCAGTTGCCAACGAGCACTCCGATCTTGCCGAGTGTTTTTGAAAGCTGCATGCATGTGGCGATCACTTCCTTAGAAGTTTCCTTTCCGCGGACGATCTCCAGCAGTCGCATGACGTTGGCAGGGCTGAAGAAATGCGTGCCGATGACGAATTCCGGGTGCGAGGTGGAGGAAGCGATCTCATCGATGCTCAAGGTAGAAGTATTGCTGGCAAGGATGGTGCCCTGTTTACAGACGCGGTCGAGTTCCTTGAAGACTTCCTTCTTGAGAGCCATGCCCTCGAAAACAGCTTCGATAACCAGGTCCACGGTTGCGAAATCGTCAAAGGTGAGAGTGGGTGTGATCCGCTTGAAGCGCTCTTCTGCAATCTGCTGCGAGAAGCGACCGCGCTTAACGGAATTCGCGTAATTCAATTGGATGGTGGCGAGTCCGCGATCGAGCGCGGCCTGATCCGCTTCCTTGAGAACCACAGAAATTCCGGAGTTGGCGAGCACCATGGCGATGCCACCGCCCATGGTTCCTGCCCCCACTACCGCGGCGGATCGAATAGGAATGATGGGAGTTTCCTTAGGTATATCGGGAATCTTGGCGACTTCGCGTTCACTGAAAAAAACATGGATGAGCGCTTTGGATTGTTCGGAGAAGAGGCATTCGATAAAAAGTTTCTGCTCGGCCTTGCAGCCTTCTTCGAATGACATTTTGGTGGCCGCTTCCACCGCATCAATGGCGGCTACGGGGGCGAGGAGACCGCGGAGTTTCCTCGAAGCGGTTTCGCGCGCGGAAGTAAAGATCGGTGCGTTGTCGGCCGCATTTCCGAGCTTGCTGTCGCGCGCACGCGTCTTGGGGGCAGACTTGTCGGCCACCTCGCGGGCAAACTGAATCGCCCCGGCGAGAAGGTCGCCTTCGATGATGTGGTCGATGATGCCGAATTTCAGCGCTTCGTCGGCTTTCACCGGATTGCCGGCCATACACATTTCGACGGCTTTCGCGATGCCGGCAAGCCTCGGAAGGCGCTGCGTGCCCCCAGCACCGGGAATTAGCCCGAGCTTTACTTCCGGCTGGCCGACCTGTGCGCTAGCAAGAGCAACGCGATAGTGTCCGGCCATCGCCAGTTCCAACCCGCCGCCGAAAGCGGTTCCGTGGATGGCTACGACGACTGGCTTGCTGCTGTCTTCGATTTTCAAAAGCAATGGAAGCAGGCCCGCGCCGCGCGGCTTGCCGGATGTCATTTTGCCGAACTCCTTGATATCGGCGCCGGCGACAAAAGTGCGGCCGCCGCCGATCAGGACCGCTGCTTTAACAGCGTCGTCCTTGGAGATCTGATCCAGCGCTTCTGAAATACCTTCGGGCACGCCGGGGCTCAAAGCATTGACCGGAGGATTGTTGATGGTGATTACGGCGATACTTCCATCTCTTGTGAGTTGTACTTGATCGGTCATGGAGCGGGTCTCTCGTTTCCTGAGTTATGCGATTTTCGCGGAGACGTTTCTGGAATCGAGCACAATCGAGGCGATGCGCTCGCGATGATATGTGGCGTCACCAAATGCTGTTTCCGATGCCTTCGCTCGACGGTAGTAAAGATGAAGATCGTTTTCCCACGTGAAACCCATGCCGCCATGAATCTGGATGCCGCGGTTGCCGACCGTGCGTGCGGCATCACTGGCATACATTTTGGCGATGGAAACAGCATTGGGTGCGTCTGGCGAGTTCTCTTGAAGAGCCCACCCTGCGTAGTACACAGCGGAACGAGAGCTCTCCGTTTCCAAATACATGTCCGCGCATTGGTGCTGGACGGCTTGGAACATCCCGATGGGTTTACCGAACTGTTTCCGCGTCTTTGCGTATTCGACCGTAATTTCGAGGGTCCGCTGCATACCGCCCACGAGTTCAGCAGCCAGCGCGGCTGTGGCGATGTCGAAAGGCCGCGGGAGGTCGGCAGCGGCGCCGATTCTTTCCGCTGGCGTGTTGCTAAATTCAACCGTGTAGAGTTTGCGCGTAAGATCCATCCCGGACATGGGAGATATTTTCAGGCCGCGAGCCTTGGAGTCCACAACGAATACACCGTTGCGCGCGACGACGACGATGAAGTTGGCGATGGCGGCGTCCGGGACAAAGAGTTTTTCGCCGGTGAGCTTTCCATTGGCAACGCTCAGTTGAACATCGGTCGGGTTCCAACTCGCGCTGGCTTCCAGAATTGCCACGGTGGAGCGAGCATCACCCCGGCAAATGGGCGCCAGGTATTGTTTCTTGTGCGCGGGAGCGGCCACGGCATCCAAAACGGAGCCAGCCAGGACGACGGTCGAGAAAAATGGGCCGGGCAAGAGGGTGCGACCCGCTTCTTCCATCAACAGAATGAGTTCGACTTTGCCGAGACCGACTCCACCATATTCCTCGGGGAAAATGATGCCGGTGTACCCCTGGTCAGTGAGCTTCGCCCAAAGCGCGGCGTCGTATGCGGTATCCGTATCCATCAAGCTCCGCATCTCGGCGCTCGGACATTCTCCGGCAAAGAATCTGCGCGCGCTATCCTTAAGGAATTCCTGGCTGTCGTTCAACCCGAATTGCATGGCGCCTCCCCTTCGTAGCGTGTGGGTCAATAGCTTCTGGGCAGGCCGAGGACGAAATGCCCAATGATATTTCGCTGCACCTCGGAGGTTCCTGCTTCTATCGTGTTCCCGCGGGTGCGCAGGTAGGCGTAGGACCAAATCCCGTTGTCGACAGCGTGTGGATCGCCGCCCAGCAATTGGCCGAAGGGGCCGAGCAACTCCTGTGCGATTTGCTGCAGGCGCTGGTTGAGCTCGCTCCAGAAAATTTTCTGGATCGAACCTTCCGGGCCCGGCACACCTGTCGCGGTGATTCGGCTAAAGGCTCGCATCTGGTTGAAGCGCATGATCTCGATTTCTGCGCTGCACTGCGCGAGCTTCTGGCGGATCAGTGGGTCTTCGGCAGCGGGCCGGCCGTTGCGCTGGATGCTGCGAGCGAGTTCAATCAGGCGCGTAATGTAGCGTTTGAAAATAAGGTGCAGCCGAGCGCCGTAAGAACCGCGCTCATACATCAGGGTGCTCATCGCTACATTCCATCCGTCATTCACGCTGCCCAGGACATTCTCAACTGGGACACGGACGTCCCGAAAGAAGAGTTCACTAAACTCGGATTCGCCCGTCATCTGACGCAGAGGACGAACTTCGATGCCGGGCGATTTCATGTCAACGATTAGGACCGTAAGTCCTTTGTGTTTTGCGGCTGTCACGTCAGTGCGGACGACGAGTTCACACCAGTCGCCAACCCAGCCGTAGCTGGTCCAAACTTTTTGGCCGTTCACGATGTAGTGATTACCGTCGAGACGCGCTTCCATTTGCAATCCGGCGAGATCGGAACCGGCGTTCGGTTCGGAAAAGCCCTGGCACCAGATTTCTTCTGCGCTCAGAATCTTGGGAATATACCGTTTCTTCTGCGCTTCGGTTCCACAGGCGATGATGGTGGGTCCAATCAGACCCAAACCGAGCGAGTTAGCCATCGGCGGTGCGTCAACGCGCGCCATCTCTTCCCAAAACAGCGCTTGCTGCATCAGTGTGGCGCTGCGGCCTCCATACTCTTTCGGCCATGAAACCGCTGCCCAACGGCCGCCGTGTAGCTTTTGTTGCCAGGTGCGCAGATACGGGAAGGATTCTTCGATGGGCTTTTCTCGCCACTCGTTCCAGTCTTTCGGAATATTGGATGTGAGCCACGCCCGGAGTTCGTTGCGAAACGCTAACTCTTCGGTGGTTAAGTTTAGATCCATGAAAAAGACTCCTTGGCGTTGCCGGGCGCTAATTACATTTCGCGCTTATTTGTCATCAACAAAATGATTCCTCGCGCATCATTCCTGGATCAGGCGGATTGCCCTCCGTCAACGACTAGAGTGTGTCCGGTGACGAAATCCGACGCGTCGGAGGCGAGAAAAATAGCGGCGCCCTTTAGATCGTGAGACCCTCCGAAGCGGCCCAACGGTATGCCTGCGAGCAGCGATTCTTTATTTCGTTCCATGACTTTTTCCGACATGCCCGTTGGGAACCAGCCGGGCGCAATCGCATTTACCTGAATGTTGTGCATGCCCCATTTGCAGGCTAGGTCCTTCGTGAATATGATCAGACCGCCTTTGCTGGCGCTATAGCCGATTGCGGAGAATTTCGGAGACGAACCTCGCAGCCCGGCAACCGAGGCGATGTTGATAATCTTTCCGCGGCGCTGCGCAATCATGACCTTGCCCACGGCCTGGGAAAAAAGAAAAGTTCCGGTTAAATTGGTATCGATGACTCTATTCCACTGTTCGAGTGTCATCGCCTCGACAGGCGCTCCCCAAGAAGTGCCGGCATTGTTAATCAGGATATCGATTCGTCCAAATTGTTTGACGGTCGCATCGGCGACTTCCAGAATGCTGGCGGGATCTCTGACATCGCAGCCGAGCGCCAGAACTTGCCCGCCCAGCTTTTGCAGTTCCTCAGCCGCCTGCTGGCAGCGTTCCTTCTTTCGCGCGCAAAGGACCAGATTCGCACCCATTTCCGCGAGGCCTTCGGCCATCTGCCGGCCGAGCCCGACGGACCCGCCGGTGACGATCGCAACGCGGCCTGTCAGATCAAACATTTGTCTTGTTTTCGCTTCGCTTGCCATTTAACCGGGATTTCCCTTACTCAGCGGAGTGTGTGGTCATATCATATGTTAGCTACTAACGCTCTTAATTGTGGGCTCTGCAAATCATATTAGAGACCGCCCCACGCTCCCAGGGGAGAGTGGGGCGGTGGGAAGAAAGGGTTTAGAACGTGAACCGCCCGCCGAGCTGGAACTGGCGCCGGTTGAAGTCCGACGTGAACGCCAGCGGCGTGTTGGGTAGAAACGACACGATCCCGTGTGGGTTTGCCGGGAGGTCCGCAAACCCATCGACCGTGGGCACTTCATTATTCACGCCGGAGTAGTTCGTGCGGTTCAGAAGGTTAAAGCATTCCGCGGTTAACGTGAGACCCATCTTTTCATTGAGATGGATCTCCTTGCTCAGCCGCATATCCCAATCGAAGAAATCCGGCCCGATTCCGGTGTTCCGGCCGATTCCGAGCGGGCGGTCATTGGTGTAATGGCGGTCGCCGTTGATGTCCGTATCGTCGGCCAGAATATTGAATGGATGGCCGCTGTTGTAGCTGATGATCGGTGTGAGTCCAAAGCCGGACAAGAACCAATGGCGCCAGGGGCTTTGCATCACGCTCGAGAAAACGACCGCGTGCCGCTGGTCAAAATCGGATAGACCCCTTTCCCCGGCGAGGTTCGTATTATCCTCAGGGCCATAGTCGCTGTTGAAATCGGTGGTCGTGTCGATGGCCTTGCTGTAGGTGTAGCTGGCCATGATGGAGAAATGGTCGCTGAACCGCCGCTTGACTTCGAGGATCCCGCCCGTGTAAATCGCCGATCCTTCCGAGGAATAAACGTTGTTCTGAAGGGTCAACGGGTTGGCGAAGCAGGTCACAATGGCTGCCCCCGCACAGGGAGCCACGCCGGTCGGGTTCGGAAGGCTGGCATTCCAGTTCCGAAATGTTACCTGTTGGCCGGTGAAAGGATTCGTAGCCGTCGTCAAAGGCGCCGTGATCAGATCGTTCGCGTCAATCGCGACAGGCAGCGCGACGGTGTGGACCCAGACACCGCTCACGGAAACCGTCCAATTCGTGGCGATCTCGCGCTCAATTCCAAAAGAGGCCTGCTGCGAATAGGGACTCCGGTAACCAGATTGGCCGGAGAAAATTACGCTAAGCGGAGGAAGCGGTGCGTTATGTGAAATGGTGATGCCGGGGAACTGGCTCAGACTTGCGGGCGTTATGCAGGCTGCATTTCCGGCTGTCGGAGTCGTGCACTGGATCAAACCCTCCGCGAAAAGTGTTTGAAAGATGGTCCCCGAGTTCAGGGCTGCAGGTTCACCAGGCACGCCTGTCAACGGAACAAAGACTTGAGCAATCTGCTGGAAGCCGTTCACGACGCCGAGCGTCTGCACCACGTCTGCGATCTGGCCGTAGATGGGCGAGTAAAAGATGCCGTACCCGCCGCGAACAACGGTCTTGTGGTCCTTAAACGGGTCCCACGAAAAGGAAACGCGCGGGGCGACGTTGTGCAGTTGCGAAGCAAGTGGGCCGTACTGCGCATCCATTTCATACCGAAAGCCATACGTAAACGAAAAGTTCGAAGCCATCTGCCAGGTATCCTGGACATAAAAGGCCCCAAACGGCCGCGGGTAGTTGTAAACAGGATTTCCAAATCCCTGCTGGTAGAACTCCGGCGCCCCCAGGGCTACGGACTGCAGAGAGTTGATTTCCGCGGGATTGATGCTCGCAGAAAGGCCGCAATCGGCGGCCGGCGCCGCCAAGCACGGGCTCAAGGCTATGCCGGGCAAACTGCCGAATACAAAACGGCCCGGAAAAAAAGTGTGGGATTCGCTGTGATCTCCGCGCTCAAGGAAATAAACTCCTGCCTTGATGGTATGGCGGCCCTTGGTCCAGGTGATGTTATCCGCGGCTTCCGTGCGGCGTTGGATGGTAAAACTCGGCTGGAAAATGTTGGTGCCGAGCGAGGCGTATCCCGAGATATCCAGTCCCACCTCTCCGGGTTCGTTGGGAATGACGTTGAAGTCGGAATAGCTATATTGCCCGCGCAATTCATTCTGCATGGCCGGGCTGAAGGTGTGGTACCACGCCGCCTGAAGAGTGTTGTCGTAAGTATTGATCGAATTTCCCCGCGAGAGACCGGTCAGGCCCAGGGCGTCCAAATTCGCTTCATTGTCAATCCCATACCGGTAGGTGAGATAGGCCGTGTCGTGGTCACTGAAGGTATGGTCCAGCCGGGCGGACGCGAGGTACTCGTGTTCATTGAACGGAGCCAATCCGCTGTTGGCCTCCATCTGGCCCACAAGGAATGCATTGCGCGCGGTTTGCAGCGGCCCGGCCGTCGGGCCGAGGATGGGCACCAGATTGGCCGTCGGATTGATGGTCAAAAGGCTCTCAAGGACGCCTGCGCACGTGGCTGCGGGCAACATGGTAAAGGGAGTTGAGAGGCACGGTACAGATGGGTTTCCTGTAAGAGTAGCCAGACCATCGATGATGGCCACCTGATTATTCGGCGTGATCGTGCCATCATCCGGGCGAAACAGGGCCGTGCTGTTTAACATCGGAACGCTGTTTTGAGATGTCTGCAGCAATCCTTCAAAAGATACGAAGAGAAAGGTCTTTTCTTTCTGCAGCGGCGCGCCGATCGAGCCGCCAAACTGCTGGCGGTTCAGGGCATCTTGCACGGGCGTCGCCAGACTGTCCGGATTTGCGGGGTTGAAATTTGCGCCGGCGGCAAGCGCAGGTGCGTAAGAAAAGGGGTCTTGCGCGTCCAAAGATTGATTCCGGAAAAGGCCGAAGAGGGCGCCGTGGACTTGATTCGTGCCGGACTTGCTCACGATGTTGACCGAAGCTCCGCTCGCCGAACCCAGATCCGCGCCATAGTTGCTGCGGTTAATCTCGAATTCCTGGACGGCATCCTGACCCAGGTTCACGCGCACCCCGCCCGAATCATCGTTGGCTTCGCCGCCGTCCACCGTCACGCTATTGCCTCTGCCGTTGCTGCCGTACAGTGAGAGCCCGCTCTGCGGCGTCTGCACGACGCGAAAATCCTGGGAATCCACAAGTTTTACGGAGTTCGACACACCCGGCGCAAGCAGGGTGAAGGTGAGATAGTCGCGGCGGTTGATGGGCAAATCCTGAATTTGCATCTGGTTGATGGTGTTCGCCTGAGAGCCGCGAGTGGTTTCCACGACCGGGGCTTCCGAAGTTACTTCCACGCTTTCCGCGACCTGAGAGACCTTGAGGTGGAAATCGAGCACCACGCTCTCCCCAACATGCACCACGACACCTTTTTCAATCTGTGTCTGGAAGCCGGAGATTTCAACTCTGACCTCGTAGATCGTGGGAGAAACCCCGCTGATCACGTAATCACCCGAGGTGTCCGATTTCACGGAATGCTTCAGCCCCTTCTCAACATCCGTCGCGGTCACGCTCGCGTTGGCCACTGCCGCGCCACTTTGATCCGACACCCGGCCCTGGATCTGCCCCGACGTGCCCACCCCCTGCGCATGCGCCCCAAAAACCCCCCATGTGCAGCAAAAGAAAATCGCTGAAAATAATCGGATTTTCATAGCTTTGAACCCCCATCCTTCAACTTGTTGGATTTGCTCACGCCGCCGGAAAGGAACGGCGATTTCAGGAGCCATTCAGTCGCACCAGGAAAAGGCCCGTTGCGCATTCAGCGTCTCCGTAAGCCTCGCCACAACTGCATCGCGAAACGTGTTCCGCGGTCATCGGAGGAAATGTGACCGCAGCCCCGACACGCCCCGAATAATTGTGAGTGTTCCTATCACATCATAGTGACTAACGTCAATGCGAAATTCGAGGCATCACATCAGATTGTTGGTTGGCTCTGCCGAGCGGACCGCCCGGATTGGTTCTACCGAACTGCGCTGCGGCGAGGAAAGATTTTCACAAACTCTTGATGAAGTGGGTGGTGAATGGAAAGCAAATTAGCGGGGTGTAAGCACGATGCGACCAGAGACAATCCCCCCTCGCAATTCAGTCAGCACCTCATTGATTTGTTTGAGAGGCCGCGTGGCTACCTGACAGTGAACTTTTCCTGCAGCCGCCATTGCGAGCAGTTCGCGGATATCCTGTCGCGTGCCGACCGAGGAAGCCTGGATGCACACCTCTAAGGCGGCCATCAGTATGGGAGGGAAGCAGAGGGATTCAGCGGGAAGGCCGACGACGAGAAGTTTCCCGCCGGGCCTGACGCAGGGGAAGGCCGTGTCATACGCCGATTTTGCCGCAGAGGTCACCAAGGCAGCATGCACGCCACCCGCGCGCCGAAGCTCCTTGACGACATTTACAGTCGCGGCGTTCAGTGTGGCCGATGCGCCAAGGCTACTGGCTTGCGCGAGTTTTTCGTCGGAAACATCAATGGCGGTGACCACGGCTCCCAGCCCCTGCCCAATTTGCACGGCGAGATGACCCAAACCGCCGACACCGAAGACCGCCAAACGCTGTCCCGGCTGGATTTTGGCGCGCCTTAATGCACGATAGACGGTGACCCCCGCGCAGAAAAGTGGCGCGGCATCGATGCAGGAAAGCCCACCGGGAATTCTCAGCGCATGGCTGGCAGGAGCCTTCACGAATTCTGCGTATCCCCCGTCTACTGTTACGCCTGTAATTTTCTGTTTGACGCAGAGGTTCTCGTTCCCTTCGCGACAGAAATCACATTCGCCGCAGGTCCAGTGCACCCAGGGAACTCCAACGCGGTCGCCGACTTCCAGATGATTGACGGAGGGGCCTTTTTCTACAACGCGACCAGCGATTTCGTGCCCGAGGATCAAGGGTCTCTTGGTGATTGGGACAATCTGCGGCCAATCGCCATCCGCCACGTGCAGATCCGAGTGGCACACGCCACATGCTTCCACCTCGATCAGGACTTCGTCCGCGCCGGGCTGCGGCTGAACGACCTCTTCGATGGTCAATGGTGCTTTGAATTCGCGGAGGATCGCTGCTTTCATTACGTCTACCTTGAACTGCCCGGGATCCGTGACTCAGGCCTCGCGGAACTGATGTGAACTTCTGCGACATTAATACGATTAAGAGCGGATTTCGCCATGCGGCTTGGCCCCGCGCAAGAAAAATTCGACTGCATTATGCACTCGCTCGGCGAGTTTGTGAGGCCCAGTAAGATCGACTGCCCACTGCCGGACGACGGTATTGAAGAGTCCTTCCATAAATTCGGCCAAGTGGACGACCGGAAAATCAAAAGTTATCTCGCCATTTTTTTGACCTTCCGCAATAATTTCCCGCAGAAGGCTGACCGTCACCGCCTCCGCCCCTCGAAGTTCCGGCGAGCGCACAGGATCCATTGCGCCGGCAAGAATCACTGCCTGCCACAGCGGTCGCCCTACTTCCGTCACATTTCCCAATGTTTCGTAAAATCGGCGTAAGCGTTGTTCGGTCGTGGCTTTGATGGATAGCTCAGACTTGAGGCTTTCGGCCTGGCGAGCAAAGGCACGGCGTCCAACCTCGCGCAGTACTGCATCTTTGGTGCGAAAATAGCGGAAAAACGTGGGCTGGCTGATTTCCAGAGTCTGCACGATGTCGTCGATGCGTGTGTTTTCATAGCCGCGCTGGCGGAAAAGGTGCAGCGCCGTTTCGACGATTTGTTGGCGAAGGCGTGCTTTCTTCCGTTCGCGAAGGCCAGCCTTTTTCCCCGGTCCAGAGGCAGTATGGTCGCGCCTTGTTCTTGCGGTGCCGGAGTCGCGGACGCTCGTCGACATCGGCAACGGCATTCGTTTCACGGCAATTATTGCGCGGCGCATGGTATTTTTCCTCTTAAGTAGTGCGCCGCCCGGGGTGCGGCATACATTCTGATAGTCTCACTAACATTATAGCGGCTAACGCCAAGTTGCAAGTTTTGCGAAGGGTCGGTACTCTCCTAATTTTGATTTTCAGAGAGGACAATCATGAGCCACACTGTCCCTCGCCAGACCTCTGTTGGTCTTTGGAATGAACGCATTACAAAAGGGCGCCCCACTTGAGCTAGTTTTTGAGCGCCCGACACGGCCTTTCATCTCAAGAGGGAATTAATTTTCAATCCGCGTTCGCACAAAAAAGTCTGGCGTTTACAAGCCGAGCCTCACACGCGAAGCTAGAGTTTGGCCGAGTTACCGCGGACCGGAGGAGCATGCTCAGAATGTTCACAACAAAGCAGAGCAGAGTCTTGACGACGGACAGGACAGGGCATTTGTGTTTCAACGGGGTTAGAATGTACGACTAAGGGGGTAAGGAACATGCCGAAAGTGAATCAGCTTACTGTCCCCGTAGAGAATGAGCTCGGAACACTGGCTCAGGCTGGCGAAGGTGCTCGGTGAGGCGAAGGTGAATATTCAGGGCTTCTTGCTCACCACTTCTGGAGATAAGAGCCTCGTCAAACTCATCGTCGACGACGAGGAGAAAGCCAAGGAGGCTCTGTATGAGGCAGGACTACCATATTTTGAACAGGCCGTCCTTCACGCCAAGCTCGCCAACGTACCAGGCGCACTCGGGCGCTTGGCGAAAATGCTGGCCGCGAAAAAGATCAACATTATCTCCGGCTATCAGACCGTCGAAAAAGATTCCAAGAGGGTAAGTGTTGTTCTCGAGGTCTCGAACCTACATAAAGCGCTTCGCGCACGCGTGCAGACACCCTCGGATAGGTTGTAGGTATCAAGTGGGTCTGACCCGTGTGCCGATGTCGCTTGCGGATATGGCTAACATGAGATTCGTAGTTCTCCGGTGGAGAAATCGGACGCACGGCAGTCTTACTCAAGACAACTACATTTATGTAGTGGATGGTCAGGACGTTTCGGTTGGCCTCGCTGTTTGCAGGCGAGTCTTGCTGACGCGCCTTGGCCGGCACGGATCGCTGAGCTGAGACACCCCCCTCTGCCGAATCCGACGGCGCCCGAACACTCTTCTCGCCGCAGGCCAGGAGGAATTCACTTGATCTGGAGTCCCAAGTTCTCGATGTAAGCGAGCATCTCTTCCTCGTAGGCTACGTGCTCACGAATTCGAGCGACGAGATCTTCGCCCCGCGGGACCGCTTCTACGACGGAATCCGCGGTGACAAGCGGCAGCTCCTTCAGGAGGCTGGCGATGAGTTGGGAAATGCCCACGTGCTGAGCGCTGATCCGCTCGTGCTTCTGGCCGTCCAGATGTTGGTGGTACATTGACTCCAGGATACCTTCCTCGGAGCCACAATGCTGAGAGATGCCGATCAGACCGTGCCGAAGGGCGCGCAACTCTGCGAGACCTTTCTGGCGCGCAGTGAAATCTTCCCTCGACGCCAGGGACAGAGCGTTTTCAATACTCTCCGTGAGGCGCAGAATCTCCAAGTGCTCTTTTCGAAGGTGTTCAGTGGATTCGCGACGTTCCATGACCGCTCCTTTCTCATCCGCGTGAAGTAGCACGGTAGCGGATCCGGCGCAGTGACGTCCATCACCAAGCCTTGTGATGGACTAGACAATATGGCAGACTGCCGGAGTTTGGAATGGCAGCAGGCATGTGTTCGCCAGCACGTTGCTCCGTGACTGTAATCACTGCTCCCACCGCGCTGGGAGCCGTCCAATGGCGCGGAGTCAGGAGCTTTCTTGCTGGCGAGTTCCCATGCCTTCGTTTATCCAAATTACTCAACAATGGAGGACAAACCAATGAGTTCAGGAGTTTTGATACCGCCGGAAGTCAAGGGGCCCAGCGATTACATTGAAAAAGTGCTGGGATCAGTCAAGGAAAAAAACCCTGCCGAGCCCGAGTTCCATCAGGCAGTGCAGGAAGTGTTCGAATCTCTGCGATTTGTTCTGCCCAAGCATCCAGAGTACCGCAAAGCAAAAATTCTGGAACGGGTCGTTGAGCCGGAGCGGGTCATAATGTTCCGCGTACCGTGGTTCGACGATCAGGGCGAAATACAAGTGAACCGCGGCTTTCGAATCCAAATGAACAGCGCAATCGGCCCGTACAAGGGAGGCTTGCGCCTCCATCCCTCGGTCAATCTTGGAATCCTGAAGTTTCTGGCATTTGAGCAGGTCTTCAAGAACTCGCTCACCACGCTGTCCATGGGCGGTGCGAAGGGCGGCTCGGATTTTGATCCCAAAGGGAAGAGCGATAACGAGGTAATGCGCTTCTGCCAGAGCTTCATGACAGAACTCTGGCGTCATATCGGGCCCAACACGGATGTGCCGGCCGGAGATATCGGAGTCGGCGGGCGCGAGATCGGATTCCTATTCGGCCAATACAAGCGGCTGGCCAACGAATTCAGCGGGGTGCTGACGGGCAAAGGACTGAACTGGGGCGGCTCACTTATCCGTCCGGAAGCGACCGGCTACGGCTGCGTCTATTTCGCAAAAGAGATGCTCAAGACACGGAAGGATTCTCTGGAAGGCAAGCTGTGCCTGGTTTCAGGGGCCGGCAACGTCTCCCAGTACACCGTGGAGAAGCTGCTCGAGTTCGGGGCCAAGCCCATCACGTGGTCCGACTCGGACGGTGTGATTGTTGATCCCGAAGGCATCAACCACGAGAAGTTGGCCTGGGTGATGCACCTCAAGAATGTCCAGCGCGGGCGCATTCAGGAATACGCGAAGAAATTCCCGAAGGCGATCTTCATGCCGGCCGACCACAAGCAGGACCATAACCAGTTGTGGAACGTCAAGGCAGATTGCGCGTTCCCCAGCGCGACGCAAAACGAAATCAACGCCAAGGATGCCGCAACTCTCATCAAGAACGGAGTGAAACTGGTGGCCGAGGGCGCCAACATGCCCTGCACGCTCCCAGCGACGAAGCTCTTCCTGGAAGCGGGGATTCTCTACGGCCCAGCGAAGGCGGCGAACGCCGGTGGCGTGGCCACTTCCGGTCTGGAGATGGCCCAGAACAGCGCGCGGCTGAACTGGACGCGTGAAGAGGTGGACGACCGGCTGCACAAAATCATGATCGCCGTCCACAAGACCTGTTACGAAACCGCCGAGAAGTACGGCACTCCGGGCAATCTAGTCAATGGCGCCAACATCGGTGGCTTCCTCAAGGTTGCCGATGCAATGCTGGACCAGGGGCTCGTCTGAGTAAATCGCAGAGCTGTACACGGCACGCGGGGTGGATGCGTTCCACCCCGCGTTTTTTTGCGCCGTTTGGAAACAATCCTGGAGCGTGGAACACCTTGCTTCGCAAATCCAGGCGTCCCTCGCCATGCGTCTGTCGGATCCTGGTTTCAACCCAGACGGTCGCCATCCACGGGTAATTTGCGACAACGCGTCTATGTTACCCAAGTTGCAAAGCAAGACACCCGCGAGCGAGACCCCGCCCAAAATCGTGACCGCTGCATCGATTGTGACGACTTGATTCGAATGGCTGGCAGACCCTAGATTTCAGCTGACTAAAGAAGACTGAGAGTGATGACATTACGACGTTGGCCTCCCTCGATCCGTGCGCTACAAGATTGACACCGCACTGTTTACTCGGATCGTTATGAGGACGACGTCGTTTTGTTATCACTCTCATGTGTTTGTGAGCCGGCCCATCGTCGTCCGTCGTCTTACCAATAAAGCTTGTAAGGCGTTTGAGGCGTGCCACCGGTTCCCCTCTGCACGAAGTTGCCGCCACCAGAGTAGGTATAGAGGTTGCCCGCCGTTCTGGTCAGATCGTTTTCCGCCTCGTAGTTGATGAAGAGACCGCCGGAATTGGGGATCACGGTAAAAGGCGGAGTAATTTGCAGTGCCTAGGGACGCCGATTGGAAAACCGTTTCCATATGACGGAATCTAAGTGCGACATCCCTCACACGTCGAAGTGATGACTGTTCCAGATTGGATACATTGTCGAGATTTCCAAACGGAAAGTCGATGGCCAAGAAATGTGAGATTCAATATCGCCACTACATAGTTCTTGAACTCAAAATCCAACCATTCTTGTGCTTTTTTCATCCTATCGATTTAGGGATACCCACTTAACCCGCCGCAGTGGACCTAAGCAGGAGCAGCTCTGATGAAATTCCGAACCTTCGTGAAGCGTGCTCTTTTTTGGAACAAGAAGCTGTCGCCAATCGTCATCGCGTTCGTATTCCTTGCTTTGCCAGCCTGGGCCGAATTGGGCGGAAGCGTTGATTCCATCAAGGCCGACCAAGAAGCAATGAAAGGCACCTTGCAGGTGACCTCTACTTCCAGCTATGAAATCCATGAAATCCAGTCGTCGCGGGGCGTCAAGGTTCGGGAGTATCTATCACCCAGTGGAGCGGTTTTTGGCGTCGCATGGGAGGGGCCGTGGAGGCCCGATCTGCACCAGATTCTTGGCCCTTACTTCGATCAGTACGTAAAAGCCGTTCAGGGGGGCAAGAAAAACGCGCGCGGCCCAGTCTCAATTCAATTGCCGGGGCTGGTGGTTCAGAGCGGCGGACATCCTCGATCGTTCTTTGGCAGAGCCTACATTCCACAGTCGATTCCGCAGGGGGCTACCGCTGATGCGATCAAATAAGAAACGAGGATTTGTGACACGAGGTCCATTTCTCGTCCTTTTGTTTTCATTGATCTGGATCTCTGGCTGCGGCAGCAATGGCACATCCAACGAGAGTACTACTCCCCCGTCGCCTGTCGGCACAAACGCAAACAATGTGGCGTCTATCACTATTAGTAGCGGACCTGCCGATGTTCCAAATATAGCGCTCACCAGCGTAACGGTGTGCAGTCCAGGCACCTCCACCTGTGCAACGATTGATGGGGTTTTGGTGGATACCGGGTCCACTGGGCTCCGGATTTTATCCACTGCGCTTCCAAGCGGGTTCACCTTGCCCAAGCAGACCGATTCCAATGGCAACCCTATTGTGGAATGTTTTGAGTTTGTAAGCGGAGAAACCTGGGGTCCGGTTGAGACAGCGGATATGGGGATAGCTGGTGAGCAGGCGAGCTCTTTTCCCATCCAGATCATCGGTGATCCTGGTTTTTCTTCCATACCGGCATCCTGCTCGAACAACGGCCCAACGGAGCAGAATCTCTCTGCTCTGGGTGCAAATGGAATTCTGGGAATCGGAAATTTCCTGCAGGATTGCGGCCCTGCCTGCGCAAGCGCAAATGACAATCCCGGTCTCTACTACAGTTGCCCAAACTCAGGGTGCGTGCAAATCGTTCAATCCCTGGCGTCGCAACTACAAAATCCGTTGTCGCTTTTCGCCGCGGACAATAATGGTTCGATTATCGAGCTGCCGGCCATAAATTCTTCGGGCGCCGTCAGCGTGAACGGGTCACTGGTGTTTGGCATCGGCACCCAATCCAATAACGGCCTAGGCGGCGCAACCGTTCTTACGCTGAATAGCAGCGGCGAATTCACTACCTCCTATCTCGGGCAATCTTTTGCTGACAGTTATGTTGATAGCGGCTCCAATGGCATTTTCTTCCTGGATAGCGCCGCAACTGGATTACCAGCGTGTTCAGACTCATCATTCTTCTATTGCCCTACCTCGACGACGAGCTTTTCCGCGTCCAACGAGGGGCAGAATGGCGCCAGTACGCCTATCAGTTTCGGTGTCGCCAACGCCGACGTCCTGTTGGCAGACACCAATCCGAATTTTGTTTTCAACAATCTGGCGGGCCCTAACCCCGGCAGCTTTGATTGGGGAATGCCGTTCTTCTTGGGGCGCAACGTGTTCATTGCAATCGAAGAGAAAAGCACGCCCGCCGGGACTGGTCCTTATGTTGCGTATTAGCATCCGAACTAGGCGGTTCCCACCGCGCGAATCTGTCATTGATGCTGGGGGGTGACGGAGGAAAGTTTCTCCGCAAGGCTGGCATCAATCATCGCGGCGTAGCCGACGTATTGTCGGACCACGGCGCGCGGGTAGCGGAACTCGAGTATTGTCTCGCGGACGGTTTTGTCAAGTTTTCCTTCGCCATAATTCAAAACGGGCCACAAAAACAATAAATGAGTTCCTGCTTGACGGAAACCATCATCGGCAGGAGGCTGTTGGAGGGGCTTCGGATGAAAGTCCTCTTGGGTTTGCTTCCCATAGATCCTATTGCGACAATCACTTCGAAACTGAACTTCTTGTCGTGGTCAACAATCAAGTAGTTGTGAGGGATCCCGAACGGAAATCCCTCTCGCAACCGTCGCACCACCCACGCGCTTGAAGAGTTGCGAGTCACATCGCAATGCAGGATTCGTCGACGATCATGGCCAATAAGGAATAAGCAGTAGAGGATGCCGTAGGTGGCTGTGTACATAGGGAAGAAATCCATCGCTGCGATGATCTCGTGGCGGTTCCTGAGAATTGGTTTCCCCCAAGCGATCTTTTCGGGGTTCCTAGGCACCCGCAGGAATTACCTCTATTGTAAGAAGGACTGGACACTCCGATGAGTTTTTTGACCATACCTTCAGTTTGGAGCGAAAGCGGCCAGGGACCATGATATGTTAATCAACGAACGATCAAACTTGGTGCAACAGAAATGTCTCGATCCTCTCGTTCCGTCGCCTCTCCCCGCGTAGTCAGCATCGCAGATTTCCGAGCGATCGCCCGGCGCCGCGTGCCCAAATGCGTCTTCGATTACCTTGATGGCGGCGCCGAGGGCGAGGTTACCCTTCGCGAAAATTGCCGCGTCTATGAGGACATCACCCTCCGTCCCCGCCACGCGGTCGCGTTCACCAATTGCAACTTGCGCACCCGCGTTCTTGGCTCCGATCTCGCTCTCCCATTCCTCCTTGCTCCCGTCGGCTACAGCCGCCTCATGCACCCCATGGGCGAAGTGGGTGCAGCCCGAGCTGCTGGCAAGGCAGGCATTGCCTACATTCTCTCCACCATATCAGGACACAGACTTGAAGATGTTAAGGCCGCCTCGACAGGTCCCGTCCTCTATCAGCTGTATCTGATGGGTGGTCGCGGCGCCGCCGAGGCAGTGATCGAACGCGCCCGCGTCGCTGGGATTTCTGCGCTCGTTGTCACCATCGATACCGCCGTTTCTGGTTTCCGCGAGCGCGATTACCGCAACGGAATGAAGGAACTTGTCAGCGGCGGTCCCTTCGAAAAACTTCCGTTTCTTCCGCAGATCCTCTCGCGCCCGGGTTGGCTCGCGAGTTTTCTGTTCGATGGCGGCCTCCCCGCGCTCCCTAACGTCGTGGTACCGGGCAAAGGTCCCATGCCGCTCATCGATGTTGCCGCCGCCCTCGCGGAGTCTGCCGTGACCTGGACCGACATCCACTGGATTCGCGAGTTGTGGCGCGGCCCGATCGTCATCAAAGGCGTTCTCACCGGAGACGATGCGCGGCGTGCCGTCGATGAAGGCGCCGCGGCGATTTCCGTCTCCAATCATGGCGGCCGCCAGCTCGATTGCGTTCCGTCTTCCTTGCGCGTGTTGCCCGAGGTCGTGAAGGCCATCAACGGGCGTACGGAAATCCTCATAGACGGAGGCATTCGCCGGGGCACCGACATCGTCAAGGCCCTTTGCCTCGGCGCCCGGGCCGTGCTCTGCGGACGCGCCTACGCCTATGCCCTCGCCGCTGCCGGAGAAGCCGGCGTCAATCGCGCCATCGAAATTCTGCGCGCCGACCTAGACCGCACGTTGAGGCTGCTCGGTTGCGCTTCCGTTGGCGAGCTTGATCGTTCCTATGTGAATGTTCCACAAAGCTGGGACGCGAACTGAGGGCGTCCGGGAGATGCGTGTGTTACCCGCATTAAGAAGGAATCAGGAGAAAGCCTGCCTCTCTCCCGAATCGATCTTCTTGAAGGCAAGACACTGGAATGCCTCTTCTTCACCAAAATTCTAAACGGCCACCGAAAACAAGATTTCATCTCCTTTTCGTCGGGAATCAGTAAGAAGAGACGCACTTGGAAGCGCGCTTTGAGCTTGTCTTAATGCATCCTATTGAATATGGACAGGGATCTCCCGTAAGAAAGTCTTTCATTGGGTCCTCCACGTGCGCGGCCTGGCCTTGCCGATGATGCAGACCGCCTTGTCTTGATTGTGTCTTATGACGCCGATTGGTTGCCGAAGAGCCAAGTTCTCGGAGTACGGCTCCGACGTGAATCGAAAAGGCGGGCAAGCGAGGCTGGAAAGTATTCGATTGCATGTAACATGGCAGGGTGTAATTGCGAGCCACCTGTAGATGACCATGCTGTACGCTGTTAAGTCCAAAGGCGGATAGGGTTTTGGCAAGCAATAGGACGCTAATACTCACCGATCGCGATGCAAATTGATGCTCATCAGCACTTTTGGATTTATAACCACCTGGAATACGGCTGGATCGACGACACGATGGCCTCGATTCGCCGCGACTTTCTGCCGGAAGAACTGAAGCCGCGATTGGAGAATAACGGATTCAAGGGAAGCGTTCTCGTCCAAGTACGGCAAACACTAAAAGAAACCCGGTGGCTATTGGAATTGGCCGAAGGCAATCCTTTGATTCTCGGAGTCGTAGGGTGGGTCGACCTGTGTTCGCCACGTTTGCGCGCGCAGCTACAATCCCTTGCAGGAAATCCCAAGCTCGTCGGGATTCGCCACATTGTGCAGGGTGAGCCGGATGGTTTCTTACTTAGGCCGGACTTTTTGCGCGGCATTTCCATACTGGAAGAATTCGATCTTGCTTATGACATCTTGATATACGCGAAACATCTCCCGGCAGCGGTGGAGGTCGTGAGACGATTTCCACGGCAGCGCTTTGTCCTAGACCATCTGGCGAAACCGCCGATCAAGAGCGGAGCAATTGACGACTGGGCGCGTGGGATCCGCGAACTGGCGTCCTTCCCGAATGTTTATGCCAAGGTTTCAGGCTTGGTCACAGAAGCGGACTGGAAGGCATGGAAACCGGAAGACATCCGGCCGTATCTCGACGTGGCGTTCGAGTGCTTTGGATCTAGCCGGTTAATGAACGGATCGGACTGGCCGGTCTGCACCGTGGCGGCTTCTTACGAGCAGGTCGTAAACCTTCTTCAGGACTACCTGAGCAGGTTCACGCGGAAGGAGCACGACGCGGTTCTTGGGGAGAATGCCGCGAGGTTCTGGCGACTAAGGACCTGATATAGCGATCCCGCGACGAAATCGTCCACGATGTCTTACAATGCCAGGGAAATTCGAGCGGGTCCCGCGAGCGCCTTTGGAAAAGAGAAACTTGGGTTGGCTTTCCATGCCGAATAAAGTTCTCAGACTCGATTCGAGCGACAACGTGCTGATTGCGCTGATCAACCTGAATCGAGACGAGCAGATTCAGTTTGATTTTCAGACCTACAAGATGGAATCCGACGTCCCCGCAAAACACAAGTTTGCTACCGAGAATCTTGGGATTGGCGCGAGCGTAAGGATGTACGGCGTGGTCGTGGGGCAGGCGGTTGAACCTATTCGGCGAGGCGGGCTTCTTACTACAAGGAATGTCCATCATCAGGCAGCGCCATTTGACGAGAAGATAGGCCCATTCACCTGGACGCCGCCGGACGTTTCACGATGGCGGGCGCGGGAGTTTCTCGGATACAAGCGACCGGACGGACAAGTGGGTACTAGGAATTACTGGGTGGTTGTGCCGCTGGTGTTCTGCGAGAACCGCAACATCAGTGTGTTGAAGCAGGCTTTTGAGGAAGAGTTAGGCTTTGCAGGGCCACAAATTTACCGGCGGCAGGTCGCGGAACTGGCGCGGCTCTATCAAGACGGGCGAATGCAAGAGATCAAGACGCGCACTTTGACGGGTGGCACTTCGAGTCCGGAGCGTTCTCGAATTTTCGAGAACGTAGATGGCGTGCGGTTTCTGCTGCATGAAGGAGGTTGTGGAGGAACGCGGGAGGATTCGGCCAATCTCTGTGGGCTCATCGCCGGTTATATCCATCATCCGAACGTGGCAGGGGCGACGGTGCTCAGCCTGGGCTGCCAACACGCGCAGATAAGGATGCTGCGCGAGGAGTTGCACAAGCGAAATCCAATTTTTGATAAACCCCTGGTCATCGTGGAGCAACAACAAAGCGGCACAGAAGCCGCTATGCTGACGGAAGCGATTCGGGGCACTTTTCTCGGCCTGATGGAAGCCAACAAGTGTCGGCGGACAAGCGCCCCTCTGTCTAATCTGTGTGTGGGATTGAAGTGTGGCGGCTCGGACGGTTTTTCTGGCCTTTCCGCGAATCCGGCGATCGGCCACACCTCCGATCTCCTAGCAGCGCTTGGCGGGAGGACCATCCTTTCGGAATTCCCGGAATTGTGTGGCGTGGAACAGCAATTTATCAACCGGAGCAAACGCAAGGAAGTGGCGGACCGATTTATTCAATTGATGAAGAACTACACCGCACGCGCGGAGGCTGTGGGGTCCGGTCTCGAAATGAATCCCAGTCCGGGGAACATACGCGATGGATTATTGACCGACGCGATGAAATCCGCAGGCGCAGCGAAGAAAGGGGGGAATTCCCCTGTGGCCGCGGTGCTTGACTATCCGGAATATGCGACGGAAACGGGACTGAATCTGCAGTGCACGCCGGGAAATGATGTGGAGTGCGTAACAGCACAAGTGGGCGCCGGAGCGAATTTGATCCTATTCACAACAGGCTTGGGAACCCCGACGGGGAATCCCATTGCGCCGGTAGTGAAACTTTCCACTAATTCGGCGCTGGCCAAAAAGATGCAGGACATTATTGACATCGATTCGGGTGGAATTATTACCGGAGAGAAAAACATTGAGCAGATGGGCGAAGAGGTTCTCGAGTTTGCGATTCAGGTCGCAAATGGTGAGATTCGTACGAAGGCCGAAAGAAAGGGGCAGGAGGACTTTATTCCTTGGAAACGAGGTATTTCTCTTTGAAAAGCGCAAGCAGCGGCCCGATGAGCAAGGAAGCTGTCTTCGCGATGACGTATTCGGCGGCAAAGGGCTATGTGCTATTCAACTTTCGCCACAATTGTGTTTCACAGGCGAAGGTACACACACCTTTTGTAAACGATTACCTGTGCAGGAATTATCCTGGCCCCGTGAACGAGATATACGGAAAAGAGGCCAAATCACAACCGATTGAAACACAGGACAGGCGGGTAGAGCCGGTTTCGTCGGTATCGTTCCTTTCTTCTGCCAGAGCGTCGTCCATTTTTGGAGTCGACTATCCGCTGGATAGCGCTTTGCTCGACCTGAATGGCTAACTGATGGACCTGCGATTAAAAGACAAAGTTGTTCTCGTGACAGGAGGCGCAAAGGGAATCGGGTCGGCGATAGTACGTGCCAGCGCGGCAGAAGGCGCAATCCCCATTTTTTTGGATCGCGATGTGCAAGCGGGGAGACAATTGGAGTCCTTTTTGCGAAGTTCCGGCATGGAAACCGAATTCATCGCGGGGGAGATCACAGCGCCTGATATTTGCCGCAAGACAGTGGAGCAGTTGCTGCAGAAATTCAGCCGTCTGGACGCGCTCGTCAACAACGTGGGCGCCAACGATAACGTGGGACTCGAGCGTGGCACGCCCGAACAGTTTATCGCGTCTCTGGAACTGAATCTCGTGCACTACTACTCGATGGCGCACTATGCGTTGCCCGCGCTCAAGATGACGCGAGGATCGATCGTGAACATCAGCTCGAAGACGGCAGTGACGGGGCAGGGAGGAACATCTGGCTACGTGGCGGCCAAAGCCGCGATTTTGGGCCTCACACGAGAATGGGCTGCTGAGCTGCTTCCGTTGGGAATCCGCGTTAACGCCGTGGTGCCTGCGGAAGTGATGACGCCTCTCTATCAACAATGGATATCCGAGTTCCCAAATCCGGAGGAAAAACTGGCTAGAATTGTTACGAAGATCCCGCTGGGAAATCGCATGACGAAGCCGGAAGAGATCGCGGACATGGTCGTGTTCCTCCTTTCGGACCGAGCCAGCCACATTACCGGGCAGCACGTTTTCGTGGACGGCGGCTACACGCATCTGGATCGAGCGTTGACGTAACGCAGAGGGTGGATGGCAACTTCTGCAGCCACGGCAGGGAGCCAGAATCCGTCCGTTCCAATGACGGAGCGACGATTTCTTATCCCCTTCGCTCTCATGACAAGCCTGTTTTTTCTGTGGGCCTTCGGCGTCAATCTCAATGACATCCTGATCCCGCACCTGAAGAAAGCCTTTGGGCTGACCGATTTTCAATCCTCGTTTATTCAGGTGGCGTTTTTCGGGGGCTATTTCCTAGCTGCTCTTCCCGCCGGCCGAGTGATGGAAAAAGTTGGGTACAAGAAAGGGATTCTCACAGGCCTGTTTCTGTGCGCTTTGGGAGCCGTCCTTTTTCTACCAGCGTCCACAGCGCGCATTTATGGGTTCTTTCTGTTTGCGCTGTTTGTGATGGCCTGCGGCCAGAGCTTCCTGGAAGTCGCAGCGAATCCCTACGTGACGATTCTTGGGCCGGCCGCCAGCGCGGAACGGCGATTGAATTTTGCGCAGTCGTTCAACTCCGTTGGCGCCGCGCTCTCTCCAATTCTTGGCCGGACCTTTATTCTCACAGGCGTTGAGTATGTGCCGGCACAAATTGCAGCGATGAGCGCGACGCAGCTGGAGGCATATCGAGCAGCAGAAGCCAGCACGGTAAGAGGCCCGTATTTGCTGATCGCGGGAATTTTTGTAGTTGTCGCTGTGTTTATTCAATTCGCACATCTGCCAGACACGCAAGAGGCGGTTGCGGAAAGAGGGACTACGACCTTAGAGCGGAATTCGGGGAGCGTGCTGTCTCATGCGCATCTTGTGAAAGGTGTCGTTGCCCAGTTTTTCTACGTGGGCGCCCAGGTAGGCGTGGCGAGCTTCGTCATACGTTATGTACAGTTCGCCCTCCCCGGAACGCCGGCAAAAAAGGCCGCGCTATATTTGTTGCTGCACCAAACCGGATTCATGGCCGGCCGATTCATCGGATCGGCAATAATGAAGAAGATTGCCGCACCTCGATTGTTGTCGCTGTTCGCAGCGGCCGCGCTGGTATGCGCCACGGTGGCGTTGCTGGCGTCCGGCCGGATACCGATTTGGGCCGTGGTGCTCATCGGGTTCTTTCATTCCATCATGTTCCCCACGATCTTCGCACTGAGCATCAAGGATCTTGGTCCGCTAACTAAGCGTGGCTCATCACTTTTGGTCATGGCCATTATTGGCGGTGCGTTTTTTCCGGCAATCATGGGGCGAATTTCGGATGCGTCCAGTATTCAAAAGGCCTTCGTCGTTCCGCTATTGTGCTACATTTTTATCCTTTATTTCGGATTGTCAGGGTACAAGCCCAATGGTGCACTGAGCATGGAAGGGGACTCCGCAGACAATGAGGGCGCACAGGCATGAGCAGACGCTATTGTCTTACACTGGATTTGAAGGATGACCCGAAACTGATCGCGGGGTACAAACATCACCACGAAAGGATTTGGCCGGAGGTCACCAAGAGCCTCAAGGATTCGGGCATTCATGACCTGGAAATCTATTTACGGGGCACGCGGATGTTCATGATTCTGGAAGTCGATGAGAGGTTTTCGTTTGAGAATAAGGCACGGGCCGACGCAAAGAATCCGAAGATCCGGGAATGGGAAAAGCTGATGTGGAAGTTTCAGAAGCCGTTGCCTGACGCGCGACCGGGCGAAAAATGGCTTTTGATGGAAAGGATATTCAAACTCAAAGTCTGAAATGATAATAAATGCGTCTTTACGGGCCATCACTTGTCGCGCGTTATTTAGGGATGGCAGACGTCCGTCCTGTTGATTTCACAGAAGGACAGAAGTTTGGCGAGCGACGGTAGGGAATCTTCAATCTGAAGGCCTAAGGCCACGCAGATTTCGAAACGACCTTTGCAAGGAGGACCAAATGAGCAGCAACCATCGCAATCGGAACGAAATGAATCGGCGTGTGTGGATGATCAGTGCCGCCTCTGTGGCCGCAACCGCAGCATTGCCCCTTTCGGGCATCCCCCTAGATCTGCGGGCGCTCGCGGAGGCGGTCGTACAGCAGCCCATGCAACCTACTGCCGATGAAACCGATCGCATCCGGCGAATGAAGTGGTGGCATGAAGCAAGATTCGGAATGTTCATTCACTGGGGGTTGTACAGCGTTCTGGGCAGGCACGAGTGGGTGATGGAAGATGAAGGCATTCCCGTGGCGGAATATGCGCCGCTCGCCCAACAGTTCAGGCCCAGGCCATACCCCGCGCGTGAATGGGCGAAAATCGCCCGTGAAACCGGTATGCGCTACATGGTGATGACGACCAAGCACCATGAAGGTTTTTGTCACTTTAATACGAAGACCACCGACTACTGCTCGCCCAAGCAGGGGCCCGGTCGCGATCTGGTGCGCGAATTCGTCGAGGCGGCGCGCGGGGAAGGAATGCGCGTGGGCTTCTATTACTCGCTGATGGACTGGCATCACCCGGATGGCGCCCGGTCCCAAACAGATCCGGACGCCCGCAAGCGCTTCGTGGAGTACATTCATACGCACGTCCGGGAGCTGATGACGAACTACGGCACGATTGATGTTCTTTGGTATGACGTGGCGTGGCCGCTCAATGCTGCCGGATGGGAATCGGAGCAAATGAACAAGATGGTTTTCGACTTGCAACCAAACATCATCGTGAACAACCGCAACCAGCTGCCGGGTGACTTCTCCACTCCCGAACAGGAGATTACCGCAGAAAAAAAGGGCCGCGCATGGGAGTCATGCATGACCCTGAACGACAGTTGGGGCTACCAGCGTGCCGACGACGACTGGAAGAGTCCACGGCAAATTGTACAGAACTTGATTTCTTGCGCGCGCGACGGTGGCAACTATCTTTTGAACATCGGCCCACGGAGCGACGGCTCCGTGCCGGAAGATTCCGTTCGCGTGTTGACGGAAGTCGGCCAATGGATGAAACGAAATGGCGAAACAATCTATCAGTCAGATTTATGCCAGCCGCGCGATTCCGATTACGCCAGCTTCACGCGCCGGGGAAACACACTGTACATGCACATACACTTTTGGCCCGGCGATACGGTCGTTATCTCCGGATTAATGAACCAAGTGAGATCCGCCCATTTGTTCGCAAGCGGCCAAAAGGTTGATTTTCTGCAGGATCGCTTCCGTGTTCGGTTCACGGATCTGCCTGTCGAAGCCCCCGACAATCCGGTGACAACGTTGGCGATCGAGTGCGATTCCGAACCTACGCAAGACACTCTCTTCGTCCGCAAGGAAAAGCCGCGAGAGGGAGTGTGAGGGTGGCTTTTCCTTCGACTAATCCAAGATAGCTGCAGGTCGCCTGTGGATGCCAACTACCTATCTTCTTGGTTTCGAAGGCGGACAGAGTTTTGGTGAGACACCGGGCGTGTGCACGTGACCCGGTCAGCTTGTTCGCTGAACTTTGGCTTGCATTTAACCGCCGAAAAACCATAATTGAAGGTATTCTGGTGCACTAAGATCGTCAGCCAATGGTTTGCCCTCTTTGTCAGGCGGACAACCCGCCCACAATCGTCAACTGTTTGAAATGCAATACACCTCTTCCCTTTGCAGATCAAACCCTGGGGCCGACTTCTGCTGGCGGAACCTCTCCCGGCGCTAGTTTCAAGAAAGACAAGGCTCCCGGTGGCACCGCCGCTTGGTCAGTCGCGGTCACGCCGACAGCCAGCGCATCCAGTCCTCAAGGCGAGCAGCTCGTTGGTACCATGCTTGCCGAGCGTTATGAAATCATCGCCTTGCTCGGCGAAGGCGGCATGGGCGCTGTTTACAAGGCCCGCGACAACGAGCTCGACCGCTTGGTTGCCATCAAGCTGATTCGCCCGGAACTCGCCAGCAATCCGGAAATCCTTGGCCGCTTCAAGCAGGAGCTTATCCTCGCCCGCGAAGTCACTCACCGCAACGTTATCCGCATTTTTGATCTTGGCCAGGCTAGTGGCCTCAAATTCATCACTATGCAGTTCGTGGAGGGCCGCGACCTCCGCGCCGTTCTTCGCGAAAGAGGAAAACTCCCGCCTGCGGAGGGCGTGCAAATCATCTCGCAGGTTTGCCGTGCGCTTGAGTCCGCCCACGCCGCCGGTGTTGTTCACCGCGACCTCAAGCCCCAGAACATCATGCTGGATCCCAATGACCGCGTTTACGTCATGGATTTCGGCATCGCCCATTCTCTGGAAACTCCCGGAATGACGCAGACCGGCGCATTGTTGGGGACGCCTGAGTATATGTCGCCCGAGCAAGCCAAGGGCATCAAGGTTGATGCGCGCTCCGACCTTTTCGCGGTCGGCATCATTTTCTACGAACTCCTCACAGGCATCTCTCCTTACAAGGCCGAAACTGCGCTAGCAACTCTCCTCAAACGGACGCAGGAGCGGCCCCTGCCTCCGTCAGAAGTCGATCCAACGATCCCCAAGCCCATCAGCGATGTCATCATGAAGTGCCTGGAAATCGATCGCGATCAACGCTACTCCAATTCCCGCGAGATTCTTGAAGACCTGGGCCTGGAAATGCCCACCAGCGTACGCACCACCGCCCCGGCTCTTCCACTCCCGCTCCCCGCGACTCCGCCCAAGGAAGTTTCGCCCTTTCTTCAATATCGAACGTGGATTATCGGCGGCGCGTCCGTTTTTCTCTTGGCCACGGTCGGCATTGCTTTGCGCTCCAAGATTTTTCCTGCCAAGCGTGGCGCTGCCGTCGAGCAAGCTTCTCTCGCAATTCTCCCCTTCCGCAACGCATCCGGGGACGCATCGCTCGATTGGATTGGTCCCAGTCTCGCGGACATGCTCAGCACCGACGTCGGTCAGTCCGCAGGTCTGCGCACGATTTCTCCTGACCGTTTGCATCAGGTGCTTTCCGATTTGAAGATTACTCCTGACGTCGCCATCGATCCCACCGCCATCAGTCGGATCGCGGAGTTCAGCAGCGCCGACACCGTCGTCTGGGGCCAATACGCCAAGTTCGGCGACCAAATTCGCATTGACGCTACCCTTTTGGATCTAAAGCGCGACCGGCGCGCGCCTCTGAAAATCGAAGCCGCCAGCGAAAAAGAGATTCCGAGCACCGTTGATGGTCTCGCCGAGCTTATTCGCAAGAACCTGTATGTCTCCTCGGACGTGCTCAAAGAGTTGAAGGCCAATTCCTTCCAGCCGAATACAAAGTCCGTGCCGGCGCTCCGCGATTACAATCAAGGAATTGCATTGCTGCGCGACGGCAAGAGCCTCGAAGCGCAGAAACAATTCGATGCGGCGACAAAGGCGGACCCCAACTTCGCGCTGGCCTTTTCCAAGCTGGCGCAGACCTATAGCAGTTTGGGCTATGACGGCGAAGCGGAGCAGTCCGCCCAAAAAGCTGTGACTCTCAGCCAGGACCTCCCTGAGGCGGAGAAGTACTTGATCTCTGCCATTCGTTTGCAGGTGATCAAGAACTATCCCGAAGCCATAAAGGCTTACGAGAATCTGGCGAAGGCTTCGCCTGATAACTCTGACGTGCAATCGGCGCTCGCCAGCCTATACCAAGATTCTGGAGATCTTGTGAAAGCCCGCGCCTATTACCAGAAGCTTTTGTCTTCCAACCCCAAAGACGTAGCCGCAACACTTGATCTTGGCCGGATCCAGATAAAGAGCGGCGATCCCCAAGGTAGTCTTGATCCTCTGAACCGCGCCTATATCCTGGCTGCGCAAATGGACAACCCGGAACAACAGGCCACCAGTCTGCACCTGATGGCTGTAGCTTTCAGGATGTTGAGCAAGCCTCAGGAAGTTCTGCGCAACGAACAGGAGGCGCTCACTATCTGGCGCCGTATCGGTCAAAAGCGTGGTCTGGCCTTCAGTCTGAACGAGATGGCCAAGGCCCAAGCTTCGCTTGGCAATGTCAAAGATGCTGTGCCCAATTTCCAGGAGGCTCTGCAGATTAGGCGCGAAATCGGCGACAAGCGCGGCCTGGGAGATACTTTGATCGATATGGGTAATTTTTCTGATGACCGCGGCGACCATGACCAGGCGCTTAAGATGTACAAAGAAGCGCTGGAGTTAGAGCGCGACATCGGCAATGAAGGTTTGCAGGCCGCGTGTTTGAACAACATTGGGAGTGTGTACTCGGAAAAAGGTCAATATGATGACGCTCTAACCTACTTCCAGCAGGTGCTTCAATTGCGCGAAAAATCGAAAGTGCCACAGGATATCGTCGAGGCGGTTCACAACCTTGGCCAACTCCTGGGTGGTATGGGTCAGTACGATAAGGCTATTTCCTACTACATGCGGGCACTGGATCTGCGGCGTAGCACGAACGACCCCCGTGGTGCGGCGATCGAGTCCTACGGCTTGGGCACTTTATTTGATTATCAGGGACGGTTCGGCGCGGCCGTCATTTCTAAGCAGGACGCTCTCAAGACCTTCCGCGATCTCAAGGATAAGACCTTCTGGATGGCCGAGATACTCGGGGGCTACGGAGAGTCACTCATTCTCGCCGGCCGTGGAGACGAAGCAAAGGGATCTTTGGACGAAGCGCTCGCGCTATCTCGCGAACTGAAGAACGATGGCTTGATTGCTGAAATAGTGGGATACCAGGGCGATGCGTTCTTCTACGGCGGTGACTTCAAATCTGCGCAAGCTTCCTATGCGCAGGCGTTGCAATCCGCTACACGAACCAAAGAACCTGACACCATTCTGATTGCGAAAGCCAATCTGGCCAAGGTCGAAGTTGAGGAAAAACGCACACAGGAGGCCATTTCCGGTCTTCGGGTGCTGATCAAGCAGGCGGATGATGCGAGCCTGAAATACTCTTCGGTGGAGTGCTCGATTTTCATGGCGGAAGCTATGATGCAAAGCCATGACAACACCCATGCTCGTGAGGAGTTGGAGCGTGCCTTGCTGCTCTCGGATAAGCTCGGACAGCAACCACTGAGCGCACGCGCCCATTATCTGTTGGCGACGATCGCGCGAAATTCTGGCAACAACACGGAAGGCCAGGATCATTACCGGGAGGTTATCCGCACGCTCGATGCGATGAAAAAAGACGCGGGTGCGGATAAGTTACTGCAGCGCTCCGACCTGAAACTCATGTACGAAGAATCCGTCCGCCGGTCGCAACCCGGGAAAAGCTAAGAAAACGGGCAGCAAAAATAGAGTGGCGCCATTTAGCGGCACTCATCCGTCTTAGTTTTCTCCTCCGCTTCTCAGTTCACAGTGGTTTTTGCCGTCGAGGAGCCATTGCTTGGGTTCGTATCGGCATTTGAATACGAAACCTTGGCCGTGTTGACGAGTGTCGTGGGGTTCTTCTTCGTGCCCGTCGCATTCACCTGCACGGTAATCTCTATGACCGCCCCGTTTAGATCCGAGAGCGATAGCGGCATAATTGTTCCTACGTTGCAACTCACGCTACCGCCTGAGGACGTACAGGAAACCGGGGTCGAGGTCTTCGAGCAAGTCGTTTTACCTTTAACGGTCGTACAAGGATAGGCTACATTGCTGCCCGACGCGCTTAAAAAGCTGGTGCCGGCCGCAAGTGTATCGGTCACAATTACGTTGACGGCGTTGAAGGGTCCCGGATCTCCCACACCGATGACGTACGTTAGTCTACTGCCGGTGGTTGCCGTGGGTGCTGCAACGTTCAGAATCGCTACATCGGTTGCCCCAACCACGTTGTAAATTACGGTCTGCGATACGCTGTTCAAAGCGGAATCCACTACAGTTGCAGTAAAGGTATGTGGACCTAGGGTGGTCGTGTCGAACTGTGCCCCGGGGGCGACGGATCCGCCCGGAGTGTCGGTAGCGCTGCAGGAAGCCGTCGTCAAATACGGTCCACTGGGACTCGTACCGCCCTCGTTTACCGCCGTACACATATAGTTCGCTAAAGTAGATGCATTCTGTTGGTTCTGTTGATACGTGCCGCCATTCACGGGGGCAACAATGTTAACGCTCGGCGCCTCATTTGGCGTGAGGTAGGTCAACGCCCAGCACGAGCCAGTGCCTCCGCTGCCTGCCTTAGCGTTGGCGGGAGGTTCCCCAGGAGCTAATGCGAAGGAGGAGATCTGGTTGCTCGAGAACAGCGGCGGGGAATTTTCCGGATAGGGCGTGCAGGGGTGTGCCGGATCGGGGCCAGCGCCCTTTAGAACACCAAATGATGGCTGGTAGGGCAAAGGCGGCGCCATGGGCATTGGCAGGCCGGAGTTGTCGCTGTACGTGAACCAAAAATCGCTGCCTAGAATTGCATTGAATGGGTTGCCTGTCGAGCCGCACGCCTCGCCGGGAGGGCATGTGAGCTCGAAGAACACCGGCAAATCCACTTCTGGCCCACCACCGTTCTCGTACACGATGCACTGAGCGGTTTTGAATTGCGAGTTAGCCTGCACGATCAAGTTGCAGGCTGATTGACTTGCTTGGGGTATCGCCGTGACCACCGCCGCCACGGGGGCATCGGTGTTCACCTGTTCTCCATTGTAATCGTAGCCCGTTGGTGTTGTAGGTGAGAACCCTCCATTGAAACTGAATACGGTTTCCACCCCCGTTGTAACTGTTCCCGACTGAGATTGCTCCTGTGGCGTGAATGTCCAGCTCAGGATATCTTGGTTGTCGTCGTCACCGCCCGTTGCCCCCGTAAACCCAACCCAGGCATCGTTATCATTCAGGCTCAGCAAGGTGCCCAGGTTGACTGGGACGCCGCCGGAAAACAAGTCATTGCCATCCAGGATCACATCGAGGCACGGCTCGGAAGAAATGCAATTCGGTATACTCGATGCCGAGGGTTGCAACGTATAACTAATCGTAACCGTGTGGATGTTTCCGTCCGACAGGGTGATGCCCGCCGGCAGACTGTTGTTAACCGCAATTGCGCAGCTTTCGCTGATGCAATTCGCACTCGTCCCATTGCTTAAAATCGAAACGCTGTTGCTGGTGTTCGGATAAGTCGGGTAACCGTCATCGTAAGTTTTGAATTCTACCGCCAGACTATTTGGAATCCCGCCAGAAGAACTTGTGCAAGGATTAGTCTGAGTTAGATCGTCACCGAATCCAACCCCGCAGCCGTCAGGACCCAACGCGCTCGTCCCTCCCCCCGGGGGGGTTGTGGGCGTGGGGCTCACGGGGGAATTTTGAATCACAAACGCAATGCCGTCTGCCGGGATGCCTGTACTGGATCCACTCAGTTGAAACGTGAACGTGGTGGAAAAAGCAGAGGCAACTGGTTGCTGAGTGGTGTACCAGGCAGACCCCGCCTGACCGGTCGAATTCGGGGTGAGCTGCAGTACATTTAGGGGCGTTGCGTTCCCCGCTTCCATCATGCCGGAACCACTGAAGCCGGAGTAAGCGACCGAGAACTCGGAAGTGGTGAGGCCGGCACTGAGAACAGCGAACGTAAGACCGTTGAAGTATTTCGAGGTGAAGCCGGAGAGGATAATCGGCTGGCCTGCGGCGAAGGAGTTCGACCCTTGAAAGGTAACGACACCGCTGGCGCCGGACCATGACGTGATCGTCGCGGCGCTGGCGGTAGGCACCGGGAAAGAGGCATTACCGTTCAGCTTCAGGCAACCTTGGTTCGATGTAAAATCCGGCGAATAGTAAGGAGAAGTGGGACAGCTCTGCGCCCTAGCGGCTGGGCTCCCCGCAACAACTACCAGCGCCGCGATTGCGGCCGTCATAATAAATTTCGTGATTCCTAGTTTCATAAATGCTCCTGTGCGCCGGGCGATGGGTTGCCATGCTCTCGGACTCAGCGTGAATGCCATCGCGAACCGGATCGCGGCAACCACGGTGTGTCCACCTAGGGTCAATGTCTCCCGAAATTTTCCTTAACTTAGTCTTCGATCAACTTCATCGAAGAGCATTCAACAAAACCGGGAATCTCAACACACCTCACGAACAGGTATCGGAAACGCACGAATCCTCTCACTACTTTCATTGAAGAAAGCCAAATGGTACTGGTCGTTGCAAGATCCGTTCTGTTTCGACCTCGGGGACTGGACATTCGCGGGGCAGCAAAGCCCAAATTTGTCCCTGCACGTTTACTCCTTATCGAATCGAGTGTCAAGCGAAAAGGATTCCCCGCAGAAATCCAGTTTGATTTAAGTCCAGCGAACGACTCTTTTGAAGTCGGAAGGGGACAATACTTCTGGCGCCGTTTTATATGCTGGCAATTCGACTATGACTAATTGGAAGCCTGCCCTTCCCCCGTGTTTCAAAGTTGCTGCACACTCAGAGTCCTTGGAAACGAGAACGACGCGGTCAATTGCTTTATTCTCTGAAAAGACGGCAATGTCAACACCAATCCCCATGCCCACGCCCTTTTGCTCGGAGTCAGGCTTAAAGTCAGCATCCTGTAGCGGAAGTTTGATCCTTTACAAATGAGTGGGCTTGCGTCATGGACCGAATTATTGCGGAGAAAAGCGGGCAACGAACGATCCAGCCTATCGGGCGAAGTAAAGCTTCATAGCATCATCAAGGTCGGTTCGTTCAAGTCTCGCCGCCCGCTGGTCAAAAGCGGCCGCACCGCAGACGATGTCGAGGAGATCGCGAGGAAAGCATGCCCGGAGCCCCTTTGGCGAGGATTCCGCGCATCGGCGGCATGCATACTCTTCCATTTCCTTACTGCAGTCGACGCCGTGCTGCTTGCATTGCTGGCGGAAGATCCGAACGAACACTTCAGGCGCGACGGTGTCAATCTTGATTTTGTTCTTGATCCTTCGCATAAAGGCTTCCTCAGCTAGCTGGTTGAGTTCCAGGTTGGTAGCGAATACGACCATAATCTCGAACGGAACCGTGAATCTCACTCCAGACCAGAGAGAGAAGGAGTCGATCTTTCGGTCGAGCGGGACAATCCACCTATTTAGTAACTCGCGGGGCTCGATTCGCTGACGGCCGAAGTCGTCGATTACAAGAATACCGTTGTTGGACAACATAGATAAGGGTGCCAAACAAATGCGCGTCACTTCATCGAGTCGCGGCTCAAGCATGTCGGCGCGCAATTCACCGCCGACAATTACGACCGGGCGCTGGCAAAGGACCCATCGGCGGTCTACCTCTTGCGGCTGTTCCGGGATTGCCTGGTGAACCACCGCGTCGTACACATTCAGTATGTGACCTGATACTTCAACCGCGAAGGGAATGTACACACCGTCGTCAAATATTCGAGAGAGACGCTCGCTGATGCTCGTTTTTCCATTGCCCGTCGAGCCATAGAGGAAAATCGCGCCACCCGACATAATGGCGGTGCCAAGCGCTCGGACCACCTCCTCGCTCACAACCAAGTCGGACAGGTGTTTGGCTAAAGACTCCTGGGTTACGCTCGGATTCAAGGCCTGCTCGCGAACTGCGCGTTGGTACTCCGTCAGTGGTATGGGAGCCGGGCCGCAGTACTGGTTCTTACGGTAGGCGTCCTCCGCCATACGCATCCCCTGTGTTGTCAGCATCAATTCATAGTTGCGCCCAACCAGACCTTTCACTTCGCAGAGTTGGTCCTTTTGAAGACTTCGGAAGACGGAACTAACAACTTCGAATCCGAGCATCGTCTTCTCCGCCAGACGCTGAAGCGATGTCGTTCCCTCGAGAAAGACATGCTTCAGGACCAGTTCGAACACAAGACTCCAGGGCAAGCCTGTTTCTTCGATCGTGGCTGGGGCTTTCGGTTGAAAGTTCGGGAGCTTCATTGTCCTGGTTTGCTCATATGGCGTGTCCTCTGGTGCGCGAGCAACATCTCAATGGAGCCGAGCCATTCACCCTGAGCGCTTCGAGCTCCGCATAAAAGTTTAATACGGGTCTCATCCCGCCGAAGTAGTTTTCAAGCGCGATGTGCACGTTCGAGGCGCGACCATCTTCGTTTGGGAAACCGATCTGAGTTGTCGCTGAAATACTCCGCAGACTAATTGGATTTCCCCCATTGGTTCACAGCATAAAGAATCAGCTCGACGCGCGTAGATACTCCCAGCTTTTCGAAGATGCGGTAGAGGTAGTTCCGGACGGAATGTTCTTTCAGATTGAGTTTTTGACCGATTTCGCGGTTTTTCAGCCCGTCAGCGACGAAGCGAACTACTTCTTCCTCGCGACGCGTCAACAACGGCATTCCATCGGCATTCTTCAGCTGGAACTTATTGACATGGCTCAGTGCGTTCAGAAGATCCTGGATATCTTCATTGTTGGCCCAGATTTGTCCTTGGTGGACGACGCGGATGCATTTCGAAAGCGCTTTCAGGGGATCCGCGCGATGGAAGATACCGCGTGCGCCATGACGAAATCCCTCGATCACGGAGTCGCCATTGGCGCTTTGCAGGAGCATGATGGGAGCGCAAAGCTGGTGAGAATCCTGCAGGCTCTTTAGAACTTTGAAGCCGGAATGAGCGCCGTCTTCCAAGTCATCGCAAATCACTATGACGTCCGGTTTGGGTTCTTTCAGTTTGCCAATCACCTTCTGGGAACTTCCGGCTATGGTCTCTAGCGCGAATTCTTTTTTTCCGCGTGCTAAGACATGCTTCAACATCTCGGCGGTGAGGTTGTCGCCAGTTACGATGAGGACGCGAACACGACCACTTGCACGTTGGAGAGATGGGACCATGTGTCTGCTTCCAGCCAATTCGGATGCCCTGCCGGCGGGGAAACCGCAGAGAAAGTGACCTTTTATCAATGTGCGCGATGGATTAGACCACAAACAACCCCGGCCCACAATGGGTACCTTCTTCTGCGTCCATAGGAGCTGACTTGAGTCAAACTTACTGACTCTCGCATAATATAGGGTCATTCTGGCCACAAAGAAGATTGCTTCCAGAAGGCAGTGATTAATCGCGGACGGCGACGCATGCGACCCAGCGTTCGTCGCGCTACCTCGCTCAGTTGCCAGTAGTCCTTGGGGCAGACATTCGACAACTCGTGTTGCTTCCAGTAACCCCAGATATACTCGACTGGATTCAGTTCCGGCGCGTAGGGCGGCAGATAGGCAGTCGAAATCCAGCCCTGCAAACCGGCAATGTAGTCTTGCACCAGCCGGCTGCGATGCCCTGGCAGACGATCCCACACGATCAACAACGGCTGGCGCAGGTGACGTACCAGGGCCTCCAGAAAGTCCACCACCTGCTCCTTCTTGATGGCTCCCGCATAGATGCGGAAGTAAAAGTTCCACAGCGTGAGCCCGGCGGCCACCGATAGACTCTTCCAATTAAAGTTGTATTGAAGGATGGGTGTCTGCCCGCGGGGCGCCCAGGTGCGACATCGCTGCGGTCGCTGGCTCAGTCCGCTTTCGTCGATGAAAACGAGGATACGCCCCTCTCGAAGCGCTTTTTTTTTAGTGCCGGCCACACCCTCTTCTTCCACTGCTGGATCTGCTTTTCGTTGCGTTCTCGTGCGCGCCCCTCCGGTCGCTGTGGACTCCAGCCCAGACCAACCAGAATCTTCCAGACATGGCCTTCGTGATAGCGAACGTCAAACTCCTGCTCGATCAAGTGGGCCACACGGAGACAGGTCCACAACGGAGTCTCATAGCCGAGCCGCTCGGGACCTGCGACCAGTAGCTTCTCTAGCTGCTGCCGCTGCGTCTCACTCAAGCGCGGCTTGCGGCCGGCGCGTCCCGCTTTCCGCAGTGCCGACTTCCCCTGGGCACGGTATTGATGCACCCAGCGGGCCACCGATTGCCGGCCCACGCGGACATGGCGAGCGATCTCCGATTGGCTCAGTCCACGCTCTAACATCTGAATGGCTCGAAAGCGTCGTTTCTCCAAGGCTTCAAAATCGCGAGGCACTCCAGCAGGGTTTCCCATATCCGATTAGACGCAGCATACTGGAAAAAGTATCTCTATATTATGCGGGATTCAATAATTCCAAATCGAGGCCTTCATAATGCCGGCTGTTCTGGTTCCAGCCATACGGGACAAGCTTCGCCCTAACATGCTTCCCAAGAATTTACACGATGGTCCCGTGGCGCGCAGGCAACGAATTCGGAGTCCGCTTTGCTACTTGATGCCAGACATGATGCCGATACACAATTCTCGCACTGGTCCGGTAAGTCCAATCCGGGGCCCGAACACCACGAAGCATAGGATGGAGTTTTCTATTTCCTTTGCCGCATAGCAGAGAGGAACGCTGACGCGGCAGACGATGGTATGCAGAAGTCACGCGGCCACACTGTCCAACTTCAGTGGAAATGGGAGTGAGTTGAGAGTTTTCTTAAGCTATGCATTCTGAGCTTTCAGGTTCACCCCACTCGAAGCCCTGACAAGCCCGTCCACGGTTGCTCTCATTAGCGTTGAAGACGGACAATTCTGGAATCGGTCTCAGGTGCAAAGGAGCGAGCCATGTCGTGACAAGTGTCATTGGTGGGCCACTGGGGATCCAACAGAAGACGGCGACTGAAGCGCAGCGGCCCGTCGGCGCGATTCTTCGGCCTCGGCCAGACGTCCGGCAGACTCGTAAGTCTTAGCTAGCGCTTGCCAGCGGCCAGCATTGGTCGGGGTAAGGTGAACCGCCCGCAGTTGCGCGGCAATCGCACGATCCGAATCCCCGAGCTGTTGATAAGCAGATGATTGCCCTTCTGCAACACGAGCGTCGAATTCAATACCCAATTCTTGCGCACCCTCATGATAAGGACTTTTGCGCAGGGCCTTCTCGAAGGCAAGAAGAGCGTTCCGTGGCTGATTCATCAAAAGATACAGCTTGCCCAGGGACCGGTAGCGGTCAAAGTCCTCTTGAGAAAGTGCGGCGGATTCGAGAACGCAAGGCAGAGCTTCCAGGTAGCGGCGCTGGATGGCGTAGAGTTGAGCAAGAGCGAACCAGGCGGCATCGGTGGGCCGCAATTGCAGGGCAATCTTGTACTCACGTTCCGCTTCATCGAGCTGGTTGTGAGCCTGGGCCAACTGGGCTTTCAGAAGATGGAGATCCGGATCATCCGGAAAAATGTCCTGCGCTTGGCTGATGCCGGCTGCCGCTTCCTGGTCGCGGGAAAGCAAGTACTCGATCGATGCCGTGTTCATCAGGAATTGGAAGCGTTCGGCCAATGCACGCCGCGAGGAACCGCTTGAACCGCTGATGGGCTGAGCGAAGGCCGTGTTTCCGCATTGAATTCCGAAGCGCTGAATCAGGGCGACGCTCTCCGGCCGATTGCGGACGAAAATGGCTGCAACATCGTCGAGATATACCGGGGTCCAGCTATGACTCTGGCAATCGGCTTGAAGCGGAAAATTCCCGAGGCCGCCAAAACGGGCCACGGAATAGATCACTGTATGAATATTTCGATCGCCGGCTTCTTTGGCCCATTCGGGAGAATCAAGCGGGAGAGTCATTAGCGTACGTTGACGGGCGAAGAGATCGCTGCCGAAGGGAATGAATCGGCCGTCGAAGTAGTCCGAATATTCTGGGCCAATGCGCCAAGTCAAGTAGCCGCCAAGGTTATAGTCGCCAAAAACATTTCCGGGCAGATGCTCGCGCAAAAGAAATGACGTGGCACGCTCGGGAAACCACCAGGATGATCCGGTGCCGAAGAACGAGATCTGACCCGACCAGAGATAGTAGTGATCGGTGATCAGGTCGAATGTGCGGCCGGCCGCAAGCAGCGCGAGGAGGCTGACTAAGACCCATGCCACGACCCTACGTCTGAAAACCGGCTGCGGTGAGCCAAACAGAAGCGCCGGATCTCCCGAGGGAGGGCTGCTGGCGCGCATCCGTGCGGCGCGCGAAAAGATTGAGCCGCCAACAACGCAGACTAGAATCGCGAAAATGGCCTGAAACCGAAGATGAGCCATGGCACCGTAGGCTCCGAGTGCCAAGACGATTGCCGGACCCAATTCCTTCCGCGCCAGGGCTAAAAGGAATGCAACAAAGGCGGCAACCAGAATCCACCAATCTGAGCCGGCAGGGTCTCGCCAGGAGAGCGCCTGGCTCCAAATGGCGGAGGAAAAGCGCACCCCCGACCACTCCCCAATAAAATTGGAGTGGAGTTGCGAAACAGCATTCTGCTTCGCGATCGCTTCGTAAATTCGCCAGCCCCAGGGATTTACGAGTGTGGCAAGGACCGAGCCCACGAGCCATGGGTAGGAGCGCCGCAATCTGGCAACAGCCCCGACCCGGCGGTCGGGAAAGACCAAATCGCAGGATTCGACCAAAACATAGGCAATGATTAGAGCGAGGCCAGCCACAAATCCCGTATGCAGATTGACCCAGGCAACCATGAGTGGCGGCAGGGACCAAAGCCAAGAGCTTCGCCCCTCGTAGTGTCGCCAAAGGACGACGGCGAAGGCAGCGAAAAGAACCGTAGTGAAAAGCTCGGAACGAGGATTCGTGCGAAATGCGATGATAGGAACAGCGATAATTGCAAGGGCTGCGGCGGGTCGACTTCCTTGGCGCAAAACCAATCCGATCGTGGCTACCGAGGCTGTGGCTCCGAGCCACGAAAGGGCAGAAAAACCTCCCACCAGAAAGAGCAGATAGAAGATAACCCCCGAAAACGGGGGATATATCCATGGGTTGCCATGCGCGGTGTAGGAGAAAACTTCCGTGGACGGGATGAGGTGATGCTGCAGAATATAGCGCCCGGTCGCCAACTGCCATCCAAGATCAAAATCAGCTACAGTTCTTAGGCCTGCAAAGAAAGCATACAAAAGGGCAATTGCAGTCAGAGAATTTCGCACCCAGTCTGTTGACACCGATCTGGCCAATTTCATAGGATCACGATCCGAACAAGAGGCGTGCGCCGCCAGCCCTGCACCCGGGCTGAGCTGACTTCTTCCTCCACCCATTGATTGTTCTTGTAGTTTTTCTCCATCTTAGTTTCTCGTTAGTCTTTGGCCCATGGTTCAACCCAAACGAAGCCCTGACAAACCCGACCCCTGTTGCTCTCGTTAGCGCTGAAGACGGACACGCAGCAAAGTGTCGGTTCGGTTGAATTCGCTAAAAGGCATAGTGGTCCGGACCATAACGAAGCACCGACGGCGCTCCATCTTACGACGATTCAATCCGAACGGCACAAAGCGACCTACCTCAACTCTCGTGTGATACTCGAGCGATAGCATCCGGAACTTCCCAAGGGTGTCCGGAGCGCGAAGCACTCTGAATCGCACTCGCCAAAAACGTATCGGACGGTGCATCCCTGCACGTGGGCGGAAACCGTTACGTGGGCCCCCTTGCTTAAATATGCCTTGACACGTATATGCTCTGTAGCGTATATTCATTGCATGGAAACCGTGTTCGAGGTCATTGCAGAGCCGAACCGCCGCGCGATATTGAGCCTCCTGGCCTCTTCCCAACAGTCGGTTGGAGAGATCGAGCGTCAGCTTCGTATGTCGCAGCCGACCGTGTCAAAGCACCTGCGCGTGCTGCGAGAGACCGGTTTCGTGGAGTCAACGGTGGATGCGCAGCGGCGTCTCTACCGGCTGAAACCCGAATCACTTCAGGAGTTGGATGACTGGCTGACTCCGTTCCGGCGCTTTTGGTCCGCGCACGTTGATGCTCTCGAACGCCACCTCGACCGCATGGATCAATCAACACTGACAAAAAGAAAGACTAAGAGGCGACGACGCGGCCCAAACCGCGAACATGACAAAGGAGAAACGAAATGAAAATCAAAGTGATGAGTATATACGTGGACGACCAGAACAAAGCCCTGCGCTTTTATACGGACGTGCTGGGATTTACCAAGAAGAGCGATTTCAGTCAGGGCCCATATCGCTGGCTGACCGTTGCCTCGGCCGAGGAGGCGAACGGCACCGAGCTCCAACTGGCTCTGAACAGCAACCCCGCGGCCAAAGCGTTTCAGCAGGCGATGTTTCAACAGGGCCAGCCCGCGGCCATGTTTTTTACCGATGACGTCAAAGGCGACTACGAGCGGATCAAGGCCCGCGGCGCCGACTTCACGATGCCGCCCACCGACGTGCCCGGCTCAACTATCTCCATGCTCAACGACACTTGCGGGAACCGAATTCAGCTTACGCAGTTGGCCCGCTATTCACGCTAAGGAGAAGAAGATGATCGAGCGCGAGCAGTACGCACCGGGTCCTGCCTACGGGGCACAGGTACGAAAGGACGGAGAGAAGTGGACGCTCATTCTCAATCGACAACTGCGCCACTCGCCGGAAAAAGTCTGGCTGGCGCTGACGGACCCGGCGCATTTGCGCGAGTGGGCGCCCTTCGACGCCGATGGGAGCCTGGGCACGGTTGGAGCCACGGTGAAGCTCACCACGGTGGGAGCGCCCGCGGCGCATGTCACCGAAACAAAAGTGACGCGAGCCGACGCTCCCAACGTGCTTGAGTACAAGTGGGGTGGCTTCGATATGCGTTGGGAACTCGAAGCCTTGGGTGACGGCACGCGCCTGACGCTATGGACCAACATCGGTCACCGCTTCATCTCCATGGGCGCTGCGGGCTGGCACATCTGCTTTGACGTCCTTGAGCGGCTTCTCGCCGGTCAGCCCATTGGTCGCATCGTCGGCCCCGATGCGATGAGGTTCGGCGGCTGGCAGCGGCTAAACGCGGAGTACGCAAAGCAGTTCGGCATCGAAGCGCCCAACTGGCCGCCTAAGGCGGCTCAAGGGTCGTGAATCGAACTGGATGAAGCGCGCCTGGGCTCTCTGTTCGGCAACATCGAAGTGCATGGTGCGCGCGATTCAAAGCTAGGCCCCAGCAAAAGGCGCGGGATCGCGATCAGAGGAGGAAGAATAGTCGTGAAAGAAGCCACCAATCGTTCCATTGTTCGCTGGATTCACGTTGTTTTTAGCGTTCCAATACTCGGCTATATTTATAGTCCGTTTGAAGAAGTTCCAAGGTACGCCCTCCAGGTCCGGTTTGTCGTCGTTCCTGTAATGCTCCTTTCGGGATTATGGATGTGGAAAGGCCGTGTCCTTCGAAGATTTATTTCGAAAAGATCGGCTCAACAAGGTGCTGCAGCGAAACTACTCTCATGAAAACAGGGGAAGAATTCGAGGGGAGAAACCCAATGAATCCATCGGAACGTATTGACCAGCTGATCGCAAAACTCACAGACTGGCGCGGCAAAACGTTCGCCAGCATCCGCAAGAGCATCCTTGAGGCCGACCCGGAGATAATCGAGGAATGGAAGTGGATGGGAAGCCCAGTGTGGTCTCACGACGGAATGATCGCGGTCGCCAACGCCCACAAAGATAAGGTGAAGGTTACCTTTTCCAACGGAGCAAACCTGCCGGATCCTGAAAAGCTATTCAACGCGGGCCTCAAGGGCAACAAATGGCGAGCGATTGATTTTTTCGAGGGCGATAAGATTAATGAGCACGCTCTAAAAAATCTCGTCCGTGTCGCTGTTGTTTACAATCAGATCAAATCGAAGAGGAAAGCGCCTGCGGGTACTCGAGCGAAAGTACATAAAAGCAAAAAGTAATGAAGCTGCAGCTTCTATAGTGTAGCCCAACCAAAAAGGACTCTAGATTAGGAGGTGACGGCAGACAATCGCGGCTAGAGATAGTGCGATAGCGTGTAACATGTCGGCGTGCCATCGGTGGTTGCCTGTGAATGGAATCTGGCAATATTGTTGAAAACAGACGCGATCAGAATTATGGCGAACTACAGCATATGAGTCGCGCCCGAGAACTTTTTAGATCCGGGACGATTGTCTTTCTCGCCGGGGGAGTTTTGTTCGGGGCCCAAAACCTCCCCAGTTTGCGACCCCAACAGAATCAGCTGAAGCTAAGGCCTGTCACGGTAACCCGTGCAACGAAATTTGATACTTCACCTCCACTCGCCTCCTTGCGCGAAATCCGCCGCCCGAAGGACGCTTTCGACTGTGTAAGGGAAGCCTGCGGCTTATCACCCGGCGATCCCGATGGCCTTGTTGATCCTGATGGTCCGGACATCGAACAAAAGCCCGAGGAGCTTCCGCCTCCCCCGGTGATCACCGATGCAAGCGCAAAAGTAGAGCAGACATCTCAAGGGCAGCGCCCGCCTGCAGCACTCGTCGAAGATTTTGAGGGACTCGGCGCCAGCTTTGAAGGGCCCAGCCCGGCTGCCACCTTCCGCAATCCTTCGGACAACAGTCTTGCCGTGGGACCAAATCACATCGTCCAAATCGTCAACTCACGTCTCGCGGTTTACTCGAAAAAAGGGACGCGCTATCCTAAAAGCGGGACCTTGATTTACGGCGATGTCCCGACGAATACAGTTTTTGCCGGCTTCGGCGGACCATGCGAAGCTCGCAACAATGGTGACGCCGTCGTCCGATACGACCAGCTTGCAGGGCGCTGGCTCATCGTCATGCCAATTTTTTCTCGGATCGCTCCCGGCCAGTTCAAGGAAGACAACGAAGCCACGCTTCCCGGACATCCCGCTATCCCCGGCCAGCGCGCCGCGGCGGGACAGGCAGCTGCGCCGGGTCCGCCCTCCGCGCCACCAGCAAATCCCCCTCGGTTGCTGCCTCCCGCGGGCCGTGGCCGAGGACAGGCTCCCGGCCCGGCCGCGAATCAGCCGCCGCCTGTGGGAACATACGCGATGTGTTACGCAGTGAGCGTCAGCAACGACCCGCTTGGCGCTTATTACCGATACTCTTTTGAACGCACGCTGTTCCCCGATTATCCGCGCCCCGCGATTTGGCCGGATGGCTATTACGTTGCCACGAGCACCGGTGACGACGTGATTCAAAAACATGTTTGCATCGCCGACCGCGCAAAAATGCTCATCGGTCAGCCCGCCACCGAACAATGCATCATTATTGATGGTGCAAGCTTTCTGAATAACGCTGACATTGATGGCCAGCGCCTGCCGCCGGCTGGCGCGCCAAATATAATGTTGGCAGCAGGTGGCACACAGCTCAAAAACATTCTCGACGACGATGTGATTTATTCCTGGAGCATTCACGTAGATTGGGAAAAGCCTGCGAATACAAAAGCCACTGGCCCAATTAAAATTGAGGTCGCTCCATATCACTTTCTGTGCGGTGGCCAGTTGACGAACTGTGTGCCGCAACCGGGCACCGACCGGCGGCTGGACGCGCAGGGCGACAAAATAATGCAGCGGCTGGTCTATCGCAGGGTAGGAAATCACGAGTCCATCGTCGCCACCCACTCGATTTCTACGAAGGCGGGCGGCGGAGGCGTTCGTTGGTACGAGTTTCGGCTCGATAATAAGCGGGATCTCTACCTATACGAGCAAGGTACCTATGCGCCGGATGGTTTCTATCGCTGGATGCCAAGCATCGCGATGGATAAGAAGGGCAACATTGGTGTGGGCTACTCATTCGGAGGAACGCCGAATTTCGCCGGCCAGCGTTTTGCCGCAAGGCTTGCAAGCGATCCGAAGGGCACGCTAAATCTTCACGAGACTGTGCTGGTCAATGGAGAGGCCTCGCAGACAACCACGCTAAGGTGGGAAGACTATGCGACAACGGCGATCGATCCGAGCGACGGTTGCTCCTTCTGGTACGTCGGGGATTATCTCAAAGCGGGTGGAACCGGCTACAGTTCTAGGATCGGATCATTCCGGTTACCCGGCTGCAAAGGTGAACATTGAAAAAACCGCTGAACGCAGGGCTCCATGAATTGCAACGGGCAAGATTGTTGATTTCACACGCGGAAGTTTTCTCCGCGAGCCTCCGCTCAATTCGGGTTGGCTGTCATGGTCGCCCGGCGTCCCGTTGCGATTGAAAAATACTCCATCCACTGTTTACGAATTCCATTCGTTCTTTCGATTAGATGGAAACTCGGTTTGGCACCCTGCTGAACAATAATCACCATTCCTGTGTTGAACTGCCGCTGAGATTTGTCCACTCCCGGCAAGCGTGGCCCTTCGGCGGCGATCACGTCATGAATGGTCACCTTGGTCCTGTCCGCCTTGAAGATCGGGTGACCATTCGAATCTCTACCCGCCGGAACCAGGTTGCGGAGAATGAAAAAGTCGGGAACTTCAGACGGCGATATTAGCCCCATCAAATAAAGGTCGAGGTACGAGTATCCGGTTGCGGGTACGTAATAGTCGTCATCTAGTTGCGTGTACGTGCCGTCAAAATTGTCCTGCCACACGCCGCCACCCATAATGGAAGCTTCCGTTGGGCGCACATAGGGAAACGGAACGGGAGCTTGCAATCCTCTTGCCCAGTGGGTGGGACCCAATGGAATTGTCTCGTTGCCGACCTTCGCTGAAACGAACGCCGACCAGCGATGCCCCATTTCGTGCCCAATTTGCGACATCGCATACATGTATGGAGGAATCTTTCCGTTCTGCGAAATCTCGCCGAGTTGATCCAGATAACCCGTGATGTCACGATCCCCCATGATTGGCGCATCCTTGGGCGGTCGCTCCTGCATTTGGATCGCTTCCACAAAAACTGGTTGGATGTATTGCCATTGGAACCTGCCCTTTGAACAGTAGGACTCCAGCCCGCGCTGGTTCGCGCCGATTCCGGTCACAGGCCCTCCCTCCCCTGTTCCCAGCGGACCCGTGCTCGGCGTGCCAGCCTCCTGGTTATCAACACGGAAGTCCGAATAATAAGCGAGCATGTCGAACTTGTCGCCAAGGGCCTTGATCACCGTGCAAGTTAAGTCCCGCGGATTCGGCAGAGCGTAATAGTGGAAAGCCTCATAGACGATCGGGAATGGACCGTCCTGCGGTTTGATGGCAGAAAGGTCTACTTCAGGGCTGCCAATTCCATTCAGTGTGACAGCCTGAACCGGGACCTGCGAAACCGGCGCATTTGAACCTGCGGCGGATGCATCGGCGTGAATGAAAACCTGCGCGAAGCCGCGAAGCGCCGCCGGCAGGATTCCTTGGATCGAAATAGTGTTGCCACTTGTTTTCACGCTTCGTGAACTGCCCGGACCTATTGCAACGTATCTCGACCCTTCGCCGTTGGCGTTGTTCCGGAGCGCAAAGCCGCGAATCGTCCACACAGCATCGGCAGCGGCGGCGCTTTCTGACATGTGCGCGGACTTGTGGACGCTAAAATAAACGTGATAGGCAATGCCCGATAAGCCCGGATCACCTTCAGCCAAAACCGGCCCCGAAGTTTCGATTGCGACCTTCAGGAACAAACCGTCGACAACAGAAAGTTTCAGGTTCTCGATGTCAATATTCGCGGGGACGGAGGAGTTTGTTGTGCCGGGGAGGGTGGCGAGCGGTTTTTCATCTCCACCAGTGACGACGGGGTAGACACCGACGATTGCATCCTTTGCTGCAAGCTCTTGGTAGGACATCTCGATCCCACCGTCTTTGTAAAGTACGACCTGGAATCGGTTGATGGTTTTGGTCCACGTAAAGTCCTGGATATTTCCATACGGTTCGGTTACGTCCCACGTTACAACCAGGTGATCTTCCAGCTCCTTCGCATACCGATTGCCGGACATGCGTGGTTTGAAAAAAACGCAAATCGCCGGGACCGTATTCACCAGGTTCTGAGCTCCTTCGGACAATTCATCAAAACGGCCGATGGAAACCCCGCCTGGGTCGCCACGTCCGCCTTCTCGTCCCGCGCCGACGCCGGGCGCGCCAATTTCTGCGCCGAACCGAATCGATCCGGTAACGCCGACGGAAAGCGAATCCCAAGTCTTGGCGGAAAAGGGAAATTGAAAGTTGTGTAGAGTTACCTGAGAACCGCTGAGCTGCTGGCCGAAGTCCGCATCCCACTGCATCGGCAGATTTTCAACGCGATATCCCGTGCCTTCAGGCATGAAGCGAAGCGTGTGCCGCGCGAGATCGAAGAGGTTCTGCTGGCCGAGCGCGCCTTTATTCAGCTCAATCAGAATTAGGTTTCCGATGACAGAGACCTTGCCGATAGATTTGCCCGGTTCCTCTCGTCCCTGGGCATGTACAAGTGTTGCCGCCAATTGAACGACACAGAGGATTCGCAAAATCTGTAAAGAAAGACGGTTACATTTCGTCACGTATTCTCCTTAGGGAAAGGCGCATTCTACTTGCACGATATCCAATACTGAAAGCGTTTTCATTCGAGGAATTGGCTGAAGATCGAAAGTTCCAAGCAGAAATCCCGTGCGACCCACGCTGCAGTAGTTCTGAGTCGATATCTTGCCTTCCGGGGCTACAACAGCGAGGGGGAGCAATACTCGGAATGCCCAAGAACCGTAGAGACTGTTGAAAAATGCTTTTGGACCGGCGAAAACGCCAATCGGGGAACGTAGAATCAGAGACTTAGGAACCCAGTCAGCAGCAATAACCGTACATCCCGGCACTTTTTCAAATGTCTCAAATGTTTCTCGGCGGTAAGGTACGGATTGCCAATCATCCGACCAGAACCCAGCGCGGCAGAAATACGATCCAACCATTGGTACGATGTTTGCCTCTATTACCAACCCATTTGGCTCATGCGCTCAAGGATAATCGCGCTGTAGTTATTCATGCGCTCTGGTCGTCGCTTTAAGGGAGCCGGTAGAATTGCAGCGAGCCGTGCCGACTGTTCCCGGCCAATATTCCGGGCTGGGGTTTCGTCGTAATAATGGCACGCCGACTCTGCACCATAAATAGCAGGGCCCCATTCAATCACGTTGAGGTATATCTCCAGAATTCGCTGTTTGCCGAGGACGAATTCGGCAACCGGGACCAGTGTGGTCTCTGCGCCTTTGCGGAGGATAGAGCGGCCCGTTCCGAAGAATAAGTTTTTTACGAGTTGCTGCGTAATGGTGGAAGCTCCGCGAGTGCGGTCGCCTTCCAAATCGTCTTCGGCAGCGATTTGGATCTCGTGCCAATCGAATCCATGGTGCTGGTAGAAGCGCGCGTCCTCCGCGGCGATTACAGCGTGCTGGAGATCGACCGAAATTTGGTTGAGAGGAATGAATTTGTAGCGTTCGGTATATGGCGTGTGATGAATCCAAGCCTGCAAGCGGCGCTGGATGTGCACCGCGGTCGTCGGTGGGTCGATCCACCGGGCGGCCAGAAGGATCAGCGCGGCAAGCGACCAAAGAAGCACCAGGCCGATGACAAGCCATCGAATAAAGGATCGGAGGAACCCCGTCCGAGGCGGGGTCTTGGTGTCTGTGTTCACCATTGCGGTCACGTTTCAGAATAATACCCTGGGCTGGGTTGCCGCTGATGGATGATCTTTTGCGCGCGAAAGCAGCGTGCTGCGTTCTAATCAGGCCGCTCGACGAGACAAAACCCGTATAGTCAAGAAACTCAGACGGTTTGAAATAGTATAACTCACAGGTTCAAGTGTTTTTTCAAATTATCCTTTTCCAACCCTGGGATCGCACTTACAGTCTCGCTTCCAAAAATTGTCAAATATCGAGACGATTCGTACGAATAGGGCGCGCATACTGACCTACATTCCCGGAACGGTTAATCAAGAGCCTCTCTTGTGGAACGAGTGTTTGGCTGCCGAGAACCGCATTCTAATGGCCAAGTCAGGAGCAGACTTCACATTTAGTAAGGCGAAAAAGCCACCCTGGTTGAGATCGCTCACCAGTTGGCTCACAAGGTCTTAAAGGAAGTGGCTGCAGCGATCAAACCAGATACGCTTTTGAACTGCTATTGCCCCGAAGCAGTTCCCGTAAAGAATTGGATAATCTCCTTCGCTACTTTCTTCGATTGTTCCTCGCCAAAAACCATCGACGAATGTGTTGAATCTGGAATTATCACTGGACCTTCGCCATGTGAAGACATGCGCGCGAGCGAACTCAGATAGGCTAACTGTCCGGTTCTCCATTTCTCGACATCGGCGGCGGTCTCCTTACCTTCGGGCTCCCGCGGCTTTGAAGAGGCGAACACCAATACGGGCGTGTCGCCAAAGGAACGCACATCCAAGTCTTCGTAAGCGGACTTGGGCACCGCGTTCATCGAAGCAATCATCGCTATCGTCGAGGATGGCCTGCCCAATCCTGCGCGATATTCTTCCATCGCTCGACCGGTGAGAACATGATGTCCCCGCGTTGCGATCCTTCCGGCGAGACGGGTTACGCCGAGGTAAGTGGCGATCCCGACGACATAACAAGACACGCCGCAGTCGGATGCTTTGAAAGCCTCGGATCGTGTTCCGTGAAAATCCTCGAGCAAGTCTTTGGGGTCGCCTGGTTCGAGTAAAACCAGCGCAGAAACATCTTGAGGGTACTTTGCGTAATAAATCATCGCGAAGTTTGCACCGAGCGAGTGACCGACGTAAGTGAAAGGCGTGGGAATCTTGGCTGCCCGGACGAGGGCAGCGAGCTCACCGGCTGCCGTGAGGCCGTCGTGCGCTCCACCTGAAGGATCGCTCCACCCGAGGCCAGCACGGTCGAAAGCACAAGTGCGACCGGCCTTTGAAAGTAGCGGCTGCATGCGCCACCATTCCCATGTTCCGGCTCCCGCGCCTCCATCTAAGACAAACGTTCTCGGCCCTTCGCCCGTGCACAATAAGTGGACAGCGCGGCCGTCGATTTGGACCATTTCACTCGGCGGCGGTGCTAGTCGTACATCCAGTGCCACTCCAATTTGTTGGTAGATGGCTCCAGCGATGAGAAGCGCCACTACGACATATAAAAACCACTTCAATATCTTGCGTACGCGTCGCATAATGTATTCTCCAGCTGAATAGTTTCGTAGGTTATGGTACTCCTACGGTTGCACATTGTCATCATAAGATTACATCGATTCGGGAGGACATTATTTTGAAGCCAAGTCGGGAACGTCTTCTGGAAGCGGCCATTCAATTGATATTTAAGCGGGGATATCACAACACGACCGTGGGCGACATCGAGATGGCGGCCGGGCTTACTCGACGCGCGGGCGGATTCTATCGCCATTTTTCATCGAAGGAGGAGGTACTAGTGGAGGCATTGAGTCGCATGGCCGGCGAGATGATTGCTGAAATTCGCCTCAAAGAGGTTATTTCTCTAAAATCAGCGCGGGCCGAATTGCTCGTAATGGCTCGCGCGATGATGCACCACGCAGAACAATATCGACCACTACGAGTAATCTTTCAACGCGATGGCAACGAGTTGCCCGCTCTTCGCAATGCAGCCCGTCGTGCAAACGCCAGGCTAGCTAGTCATGATTTATTGCCATGGGTCAGACATGCGCTTCGTCGGTCAGGCATGCCCATGCGCAACTTGGAGGAGCGGGGTCTTCTCATATTTGGTCCTGTACTCTTTTACATTTTCTCTGTTGATCGTGGCGATCCTGCATTTGGTGTGCGAGCCGAGCGATTTCTAGATCTGTGGGCCGACCATTGGACGGACTGGTTCCAGCAAAACAGATAGAAGTGTATGCAGACGCGCGAATCGCGATAGATTGCGGCCGTTTTCAACTGTCCTACGCCATAATTCAAAACAGTCCTCAAAAACAATACGTCAAGTCTTTCTCGTAGAAAACGAACACGGATAGAGCGCTATCGGGAGCATGCGGGGGCTGCATTGCAAAGGGAAATACCAATCATCAAGACATTTATGCCCCGTCCCTTCCAATAACTCGATCAGATGAAAAAGCTCTCTGTGGGCAGTCTGAAAAGAATGTCAGGATGCGAGAATTCTTCAGAACTTTTGCAAATGGACAGAATGAACAGCTTTTTAAGGTCATCCAATCGAGGTGACGAAGCTGGCGATCAAGCGGTCGGAGTGTCCAGCGGTGCCCAGCTCGACGAGATTCAAGGAGTAGGCGCTCATATCGATGAAGGCGTCAGATTGCTCACGGTAATCCTGGTACTCTGGATCGGAAACTACTGGTAAATCGGAATCGGGATTGGGTTGTACGGCGATAACCGTCAGACGATCCGCGTTTTGAACGGGGATCGGGCGAAACAAAGAAGCGTTCACTACGCTGACAATTGCAGTATTGGCGCTAGTTCCGAAGGAAAACGTGAGGACGGCGATGGCTTCGAGGCCAGGACTCTTTCCGAGCACCCGCAAACCGAACCGTACATCCTGCCATAGAGATTCCATGCTCTCCCCTGTCTGGGGATGCCAACCACGGGCGCCCTTCGCCAAGGATCATTGGTAGCCCGCCCCATTTAGCTTAGCCGACTGGGACACGTGTCAATCTCCAACTGGCTATCCGCCCTTGGGGCGCCTGGATTAAAGGTTCCCCCCTGTCGCAACAACGCCAATTCCTGTGAAACATTTTCCATGGTCAAGCGTCTACCATGATGACGTCCATATAGTAGTTAATCTACCATCAGGAGAGAAATGCGTTCAGACCGCACCGAAATCCTTCAGGGGACTCTCGATATGCTCATTTTGCGTACTCTACTCACGGGTCCGGCCCATGGCCACGCTATCGCCAAGCATATTCAACGCACGAGTGACGAGGCGCTTCAGATCGAGCATGGCTCGCTTTACCCGGCGCTCCATCGCCTCGTGAAGAAAGGCTGGATCTCCGCGAAGTGGGAGTTCTCGAAAGAGCGAAATCGGGAGTTCAAGTATTACCGGCTTACTCCGTTGGGGCGTAAACAGCTGATTCGTGAGCGTTCCAAGTGGGCACAAATGGTGGGTGCCATTCATCGCGTTCTGAGTAACGCATAGGAGACCAGAATGAATTCGCGCGAACCGAAGGACGATTTCGACAAGGAGCTTCGCACGCACCTGGAACTTGAAACAGAGGAGCAATCTGGTCCCGGAATCTCAGAACGCGAAGCAAAGGATCAAGCCCGTCGTGCATTCGGCAATTCGACAATCGTGGCTGAGGACGTCCGCGCCATTTGGCATACGCGCTGGTTTGAAGATGCCTGGCAGGATGTACGGTATGGGCTACGGCAACTGCGCAAGAACCCCGGATTCACAGCAGTGGCCATACTGACGCTCGCGCTGGGTATCGGCGCAAATACCGCCATTTTCAGTGTAGTCCATGCGGTTCTACTGAGCTCCCTGCCTTACCGCCAGCCCGAACGCCTTGTGAAGGTGTGGGGTAAGTTGGATGGGGAAGGAATCCCGAGAAATTGGTTCTCCGACCCGGAGTGGTTCGAGCTTGTGGACAGGAACCATGCCTTTGAACAGGTCGCCGCTTTTTACTCGAATGGTGGTGCGAATGTCGGAAACGATGAAGGATCGCCTCAACGGATCACACTGGGCGGCTCTACATCGAGTCTATTCCCTTTACTTGGCGTCCAGCCGATTCTGGGCCACACCTATTCTGCAGAGGAAGACCAGCCCGGCCATGACCAGGTTGCCGTCATCAGTTACGGGCTTTGGCAATCGCTCTATTCGGGCGACCCAAACGTCGTCGGCAAACCGATCCGCTTGAGCAATCGTCCTTATACAATAATTGGCGTTCTACCTGATGGATTTGATTTTGCGGGCAACGATCAAGTTTGGACTCCACTGGCACTTGACCGCACCCATCCGAATAACCGTGGCTTTCACGCTTGGGAGGTTATCGGACGGCTCAAAAATGGCGTCAATTTGGCGCAGGCTTCCGCGGATATGAATATTTTCGCCCAGCAGCTCGCGCGTGAAAATCCAGGCTTCTATGGACCGAGATCGGGCTGGGGCGTATTTGTGGTTCCGCTGCGGGAGGAATTGGTTGGTCGGATTCGCCCAGCACTTCTGATTCTCATGGCTGCCGTGGGAATTGTTCTCTTGATTGCGTGCGCAAATATCGCGAACTTGCTGCTGGCACGAAGTTCCGCGCGCGAAAAGGAGATGGCCATCCGTGCATCGCTCGGGGCGGGCCGATGGAGGACGATCCGCCAGCTTCTGGCGGAAAGCTTGTTGCTTTCGCTGATTGGCAGCGCTGTGGGGTTGGCCTTTGGCTCCTGGGGAATCCTCGCAATACGTGGCTTGCATGGCGGGGTCCTTCCCCAAGTCGGGAAGATCGAATTGGAACCCACAGTACTATTGTTCACCCTTGTGGTGGCCCTGTTTACGGGAATTCTGTTTGGGCTCGCGCCGGCAATCCACGATTCAAATCCGCGCCTTCATGACACGTTGAAAGAAGGGGGCCGAGGAGCCAGCGGCGGACGCAGTGGGCAACGGCTGCGCAACGCACTGGTGGTATCTGAGATCGCGTTCTCGTTGCTGCTGGTCACCGCGGCCGGACTGACGATCCGTAGTTTTTATCGACTTCTTCGCGTGGACCCCGGATTCCGCACGGACCACATTCTGACAATGCATATGAATCTTCCCTCCATCACGTATCCGACCGGGCCGGCTGTGCCCCGATTTTTCCAGCAGGTCCTGGACAGGATTCGCATTATACCGGGAGTCGAAAGTGCGGGCGCAGTCTCACAATTACCGATGGGCGACGGGTTTTCGTCCGGTTCCGTGTTTGTCGAAAACTCCACAGCGCAAGTCCTCCAGCACTCGACCTTTTTGCCATACGGATTTCTCGAGACGGATCAAAGCTTCGTAACGCCCGGTTATTTCGAGACGATGAAAACGCCTCTCGTCTCTGGCCGTCTGTTTTCTGACGCGGACACGGCGACCTCTCCCGCCGTCGTGATCATTGATAGAGAATTCGCAGAGAATGTGTGGCCCGGCGAGAACCCATTACAAAAGAAACTTTCCATCAACACCATTCCCAATACAAACCCACTGCAACCGGTGTGGTGCACGGTCGTCGGTGTCGTAACGCACGTGCACAACTACAGCCTCGACGTCGGAGGCCGCGTGCAAGCATATTTTCCGCAGACCCAGGATCCCTTCGGTGGTTCCCGAGTAATGTATCTCGTTATCCGCACGGCTCATGATCCCAAGTCCATTATAAATTCCGCCCGTGATCAAGTTCTCGCCATAGACCATCGAGAGCCGGTGTACGACGTGCGCACGATGGATGAGGTGGTCGCCACATCGGTGGAACAGCCGAGGTTAAGTCTCGACCTGCTTGGGCTCTTTGCCGCGGTCGCAGCCGCGCTGGCAGCCATCGGCATCTATGGCGTCATGGCGTTTGCGGTGAGCCAGCGAAGCCACGAACTCGGCATCCGCATGGCGCTGGGAGCGCAGCCACGAGATATTTTGCGAATGGTGATCGGCCAAGGGACGCGGCTCGCGATTGTGGGTGTCGCTATTGGTCTTGCAGCGGCTTTGTACTTGGGGCGTTACATGGCGCCGCTCCTGTACGGCGTCGGAACTCGCGACCCGATCACTTTCGCGATCGTCCCGCTTCTTCTGGAGGCCGTGGCGCTGGCCGCCAGCTGGATACCGGCGGTTCGCGCCACGCGCGTGGATCCCATCGCGACGTTGCGCCATGAGTGAAAATTGAACTCATTGAAGGGAAACGACAAAGGGGCATCAAAGTGAAATTTGTCAGAATCCTTGATTTGCGGATTGAGGTTTATCCCAAATGGCCTTTTTGTCGCGGTTCTTCTTTCGCGATGTCTGGGCACAAAGCAACCCCCGCCCCGAGAAATGGAACAAAACGTAATCCCTCGCTTCAATATTTTGATTCTCGCGTCTCCGATCTTCTACGCCGACAAATCAGGAGAATATTGGATTTCAAATTTAATTCGGCAAACTTAATTGTTCGTGTCTTTGTGCTTTTGTTAATTGCTTCCTGTTCGCTGGGCATAACAGATTGCGCAGTCTCCCAGGAACTCGATACTGCATCGTTTCTGCAAACGCTTCGCAAAGCCCAGGCGAAATCCCAGGCCAAAGAATGGAATGAAGCCGCCACACTCTGGGGACAAGTGGTGAAAATCAATCCTGTGGACCCCGCATATTGGCGTCAATACGCTACGGCGCTTTACGAGGTTAAGAATTATCGCGAAGCAATTACTGCGAACAAGAAAGCACTCGAAATGGGAAGTCCGCTATCTGATTTCCCCTGGACGATTTCATACGACATCGCTTGCAACTATGCACTCTTGGGCGACAAACAGCATGCGCTGGAATGGCTGGACAAATCATGGAAACTCGGGTGGAGAGACCTAGACAGCCCTCAGAAGGATGATGACCTAAAATCACTGGCAAACGATCCACATTTCAGGGAACTCGTGGGCATGGTGGACACCAGCCGGATGACTCGAGTTGAAGGATGGCGATTCGACTTGCATCTTCTGGCTCGCGAAATTGAGCGCCGCCATTACGATCCATTTCGCAAAGTTTCCCGCGCCCAATTTGAGGCTCAAGTCCGCGCTCTTGACACTCAAATTGCCGGCTTGCAAGACAATCAGATTGCGGTTGGATTGATGAAGATTCTAGCGCTGGTCAATGATGGCCACTCGGTCATATCGGCTAATTCGGGGCCAGCTAGTTTCCGCAAGTCGGTGCCGCTCCAATTCTACGAATTCAAGGAAGGCCTGTTCATTATCACTGCCGATGCCGCGCACCGCGATCTGGTGGGTGCGCAGGTGGTTCGAATCGGTGATCATTCGGTTGCGGAAGTAATGTCCGCGATCGACCCGCTGGTCGGGCGCGAAAACCCGATGCGGCTAAAAGTTGCGGGCCCGGCTTACATGCGCCGTCCCCCAATTCTGAACGGCCTGGGACTTATTCCCTTAGGGAACGAGCTTCCACTTACGGTTCGCTCGACTAGCGGCGAGCGCAGCGTGGTCCTGCCAGCGGATATGGACGCGCCACGCCTTACACCAGAAGTTACGAAGGATTGGGTTTCTCTCGCCGAGTCAACAGGTAAATCCCTCCCAATTAGTTTGGAGCATCCCTCAGCTCCTTATTGGTTTGAATATCTGCCGGACACTAACATTCTCTACTTTCAATTCAATCAGGTAAGGAACGACCCCGCGGAACCATTCACGCAGTTTGTGGACCGCTTGTTTGCGGATGCGAAAGCGCATGAAGTCAACAAAATGATAATCGATCTCCGCGGGAATGGCGGTGGCAATACGTTTCTCGTGCAGCCACTGATTGACGCGATTATCGAAAACCGCCAAATAAATCAGCGGGGGAAGTTATTTGTGATTATCGGTCGCGCAACTTATTCCGCTGCGATGAATACCTCCGACTTTTTGGAGCGGGAAACGAATGCGCTTTTCGTGGGTGAACCGAGCGGCTCAAGTCCTAATTTTATCGGGGAAACTGCTGCCGTTACGTTGTCGTACAGCAAGCTCTCGGCCAGTATTTCTGATTTGTATTGGGAAAGTTCGTGGCCCATGGATCACCGCACCTGGATCGCACCGTTGCTTTATACACCGCCAACGTATGCGGCCTACATCCATAACCGCGATACGGCGCTCGAAGCGATTCTGGCTTACAAGGAATAGTGACGCAGATGTTGCGCACACTCGGAACGAACAAACGCGTGAAGGGTATTCGGAAGAACGATCGGTGCAACAAATCTGCCGGTCAAACGTCATGAGTGGATGGCGAACCCGTCGGCCCTGTCCATCGATCCGATAGGTGGATTACAACCAGTGGGATGACTTATGGACGAATGCAACCAGGCGGACGAATCAGAGGGTCAAACAAAATGAAATGCGGGAAAGTGGTAGCGGGAAATTCGCTGAGTTCGCGGCTCTGCATTCTATCGGCAGTGCTGTTGATCGCGGGAGGCGCACATGCCGTTGCTCCTGATTCCGCGATGTTCCGCGGAAATCTGCAGCATACAGGTGTCTACGATGGAGCGGGCGCCCCAAAGTTGAGCAATATCAAATGGAAGTTTCACACGGATGGGAAGATTTACTCATCACCAGGAGTAGCGCAGGGAAAGGTATTCATCGGCAGCACGGACGGGTGTCTCTACGCCGTAGATGCCGAGAGCGGTAAACTTTCGTGGCGGTTCAAAACCGAGGGGCGAATCACGTCGTCTCCCGCGGTCGCTGATGGGCTCGTCTATTTCGAAAGTTATGACGGGAACTTTTACGCGGTGGATGCGGCCAGCGGAACCTTGAAATGGAAATTCGCGACGGGCGGCGAGCGGCGGTTCAGTGCAAAGCACATTCACGGGATCGACCCTCCCGATGAAATGATGCCGGACCCGTTTGATTTCTATTTGTCTTCTCCCGTGGTGTGGGACGGAAGAGTATATTTCGGGAGCGGCGACGGCAATGTTTACGGTCTTGAAGCCGCGACCGGGAGCCTAGTGTGGAAATTCAAGACCGGCGACGTTGTCCACGCCTCACCAGCAATCGCGAAAGGCCTGCTATTCATCGGGAGTTGGGACACTTATTTTTACGCGCTGGATGCCAGGAGCGGCAAAGAGCGATGGCGCTTCAAGACGGGCGAAGATCCGAAGATCCACAATCAAATTGGAATTCAAAGCTCGGCCGCCGTGTCGGAAGGCATCGTTTATTTCGGCTGCCGGGATTCGAACCTTTATGCTCTTGATGCCGCAACGGGAGCAAAGCGGTGGGCTTACAACAATAAAGGGTCATGGGTGATCGGCTCGCCAGCAGTGGAGGGCGGCCGATTGTATTTTGCGACATCGGATTCGGGTCTGTTTCACATTGTGGACGCGAAAACCGGCGCGGATGTGTCGTCAATGAGTTTCAAGTGGCCGATGTTCTCGTCACCGTCGATTGCAGGGAATCATGCATACATTGGGTCGCACGAAGGAAAACTCTTTGCGATTGATCTCGCCGCCCGGCAAGTTTCCGGCATTTTTCGAACGGACGCATCAGTTCAGAACGGCGCAGCATTGACGACCAAAGATGGTGGGCCTAATTATGAAGCGGCAATGGCGTCGGATTTTTATGACGACATTGTGGCCGGAGTGCAGAGAATGTTCAGTGTTGGCGCCATACTCTCTTCACCCGTCATCGTGAATGATACTGTGTACTTCGGAAGCGCGGACGGATATCTCTACGCGATCGGATAGATACGGTGTTCGCGACCTCCAATCGGCTCCTTGGAAATGTCTTCCTAGTGGAATTTGTTCGTGACGCTCCTTCATATCGAACGTCTCTATCATCAGGGCGACCATGACCAAACAACAGACCGAACTCCTCCAAGGGACTCTCGACATGCTTATCTTGAAAGCCCCGGCGTTGAGACCTCTGCACGGCCTCGGCGTAGCACGCCGCATCGGGCAGGTGACCTTCGGAACCTTTTTAGTAAAGCCCGGCTCGCTATTTCCCGCGCTGCATCGCATGGAAGAGGAAGGCCGGCTTTCATTTTAATGGAGCGAGTCAGGGAAGAATCACCGCGCCAAGTATTACCTGCTCACGCGCACAGGCCGCCGCCACCTTGAAAAGGAATCCGAGCGCTGGGGACGGATATCGGTTGCCATTGGCCGCGTCCTGGAAGCCGAAAGCTAAGTGAAGGGCGGGAGGTTGTCTGAATGAGGGTGTTGCAACACATCCGGAGCTTGTCGCGCAACCTCTTCCGCCGGCGCTACGTCGAGCGCGATCTCGACGCAGAAGTCCGCGGCTACGCAGCGCCGATTGAGGAGGAAAAATGCGCCAAGGCATGAATCCACACGAAGCAAAGCGCTCCGCCCGCATCGAAGTGGGTGGCCCCGAACAACTGAAGGAAGAGGTCCGCGCTGCGCGGACCGGCAGATGGCTGGAAACTTTTTGGCAGGACATTCGCTTCGGCGCTCGCATGCTCCGCAAGAATCCCGGCTTCACCGCCGTCGCGGTCCTGACGCTGGCGCTCGGCATAGGCGCTAATGCTGCGATGTTCAGTGTGGTCAATGCGGTATTGCTGCGCCCATTGCCATACGCCGATTCGCGCCGCTTGGTCCGCGTCGAGGAGCGCCACGCAGATTGGCCTTCGCCCACGATTACCTACGCAACCTTCCTCGATATCAAGAACGGCGCGCAATCACTCACCGATATTGGCGCATATCGGTCGTGGACGTTCAGCCTTACTGGCGATGGCTACCCAGAAAGCATAAAGGGCGCACTCGTTTCGGCCGAATATTTTTCTGCGCTTCGGGTCCAGCCAATAGTCGGACGATTCTTCGCGCCGGAGGAAGACCGGCCGGAGAGCGCAGGCGTCGTTGTCCTCGGCCACTCTCTCTGGCAGCGGCGTTATGGTTCTGATCCGAACGTAACTGGCAAAATTGTTACGGTTAATGGAACCTCATCCACGGTCATCGGGGTGATGCCCGCGGGTTTCCGCGAGCCCTTCCAGGCGGAAATCTGGGCGCCGCTCGTAGTGACAGGTGAATTGGCGCCCAATCGGCGGTCGCATCTCCTGACCGTAATTGCTCGGCTCCGTCCCGGCGTGGACGTTGCCGGGGCCTCTGCTGAGATGGAATTGTTGGCTCAGCGGATCAGCCGGGATAACTCAAATGTGGATCCAGGGTTGCACATCGGCGTTGCAAGCCTCCACGACCGCGCGGCGGCGCCTGTCCGGCCGTTGCTCACGATCCTTTTGGGAGCGGTGGGTTGCCTCTTGTTAATTGCTTGTACAAATCTTGCCAGTTTGGTGCTCGCCCGTGGGATTCGGCGCAGTAGAGAATTTGCAATTCGCGCAGCGCTGGGGGCCGGCAGGGCGCGACTCGCCCAACAGGCGATCACGGAAAGCATACTGCTGGCAACGTTCGGCGCGGGTGTAGGTTTGTTGATCGCGCGGTGGTGTCTGCCGGCACTGCAGCATTGGACACTCAAGTCCGTCTCCGGCTTCCAGGATGTAAAGCTGGATTGGCGGGTAATCGCCTTCACAGCTGGCGTCGCTTTGCTGACAGGTATGGTTTGTAGCCTTGCTCCAGTGTTGGAAATTGTGCGACACGATGCCCAACCAACTCTCAATGAGAGCAATCGGGGAGCGACCGGATTGCGGCACCGCCGCTTGCGCGATGTGTTTGTGGTCTCGGAAGTGGCGATCGCGCTTGTTCTAATGATTGCTGCCGGGCTTCTCCTTGAAAGTTTCGGGGCCCTCTTGCGCGTTCCTCTCGGCGTCGAAACGAACGGGCGCCTCACGATGGAATTGTTTCTCTCTCCCGCTCGATACAATGAGGGCGATCCTCGCGCATCGCTGTACCTCGAACAAGTTCGGCAGCGCTTGGAGGTTATCCCAGGAGTGAAATCCGTGGGGATTGTGGACTCATTGCCGTTGGAAGGAGGCGCTTCCACGGACTTGGAAATCTTCGGCCGCCCAGCGCCGAGTCCGGGTCAGGAACCCTCGGCGGACATTCACATGGCGAGTCCTGGTTATTTCGAGACGATGGGTATACCGCTCGTTGCAGGCAGGTATTTCACACAGCGCGACACCCCGGACTCGCCGCGCGTGATGGTCATCAGCCAAATGATGGCGCGGCAATTGTGGCCGGGAGAAAACCCAATCGGTCAAAAGGTAACGATGAAAGATTGGGGGCCCCCGCTGACGGGGACTATCGTCGGAGTGGTGGGAGATGTGAAACTTGATGGGCCTGAAGCCTCGACGCGGATGGCGCTATATTGGCCGTATACGCAATTCGTCAGCCTTTTCAACTGCGTCGTGGTGCAAACGGACACACCGGCGCGGGCAATTGTTCCGGCCATTCAAGCTGCTGTATGGTTCGTGGATCATGACCAGACGATTGCAAGCATTCAGACCATGGATAAAATCCTCTCAGATCAACTTGAGACTCGCCGATTCGACCTCGGATTATTGGGCGTTTTTGCTGGATTTGCGGTGCTGCTCTCATCAGTCGGGATCTATGGTGTGTTGGCACATTCGGTGCAACAGCGTACGCAGGAAATCGGAGTTCGCATGGCGCTGGGTGCTGAACGTTGGGATGTGATCAAGCTGGTGCTTTCACAAGGGCTCGCAACGAGCTTCGTCGGAGTTGCCATTGGTCTTGCCGGGGCCCTTGCTCTAACGCGACTCATGTCCGGCCTCCTATTCGGAATCAGCGCCACCGATCCCTTTGCATTTGCGAGTGCGAGCGTCCTGTTCATGCTCGTGGCTCTCGTAGCTTGCAGCCTTCCAGCACGGCGTGCGTCGCAAGTGGATCCAATGGTTGCTCTGCGAAACGAATAATTGAAAGGCTGCGGGCAGACCGGGATAAGCTAGTCAGCCTACAATTAGTTAGGGTGCCACCGCCACGGGGGATGTGACGGATCCCGCAACCATCCTCCCCGCGTTCCGTCCAGCGTGCGCAATGTTTGTGCCACATGGTAACATTCCCGCGTGGCTGACTCCGCGCGCATCCCTATTGCTGCCTCGGCCGTCCCAAACGCGACGGTTGCTCCCCGGCACTCTGCCCTCGTCCGAGCCACCCACTGGATCACCGCCCTTTGTTTTCTTGCCCTGCTCGTCACCGGAGCGGAAATTGTTCTTTCTCACCCGCGCTTTTATTGGGGCGAAACCGGCAACGATTTGACAAAGCCGTTGTTCAAACTTCACGTGCCCGCATCGAGGAGGTTGGTGCCAACAGGCTATTCATACGTGCTGCCGGACGCGAACGGCTGGAGCCGCTATGTCCACTTTCAGGCCGCTTGGATATTGGTATTTACCGGATTACTGTATTTAATCTGGGGCCTGTTTAGCGGGCATTTCCGGAAAAACCTGTTTCCACGAGGGGCTGATCTTTCAGGGCGGGCATTGTGGGGCGCAATCGCTAAGAATTTGCGCTTTAAGCGGCCGAGTGAGCCAGAGGCTTGGTCGTACAACGTGCTCCAGCGGATTACGTATTTGTTCGTAATCTTCATTCTGTTTCCCTTGATAATTTGGACGGGCCTGGCAATGTCTCCCGCATTCGTTTCCGCGTTTCCGGCGACCGTCAACGTGTTGGGCGGCCAGCAATCCGCGCGCACGCTTCACTTCTTCGTCTCCCTCGCTCTCTTGCTCTTCGTGTTCGTCCATGTCGTGATGGTTTTTCGTGCAGGATTCAAAAGCCGCATGCGCGCGATGATCACAGGCCGCGCTGCTGCAAATAAGGAGCGCACATGAGCGATTTCACACGGCGCAAACTGATCAAAACCGGACTCGCAACCGCGGCGGGCGCATTGGGCCTGGGCGTTGCTGCACGCCTTGCGCAAAAGTACGGACTCGTGCCGCCCGATCACGGCGGCATTTACGGCCTCGGCGAAACGCTAACCTACGCTTCGCAGCGGCTGCTGACCCGGCACTCCTTGGCGCGCGAATTCTCCAGAAGCCAGATTTCTAAGCCTCCATTCGCAAACGAAATCGAGCCTCCGACTGACCGGTTCAAGCGCCTTCAGGCCGAAAGGTTCGCCGACTGGCGGCTCACGATCGACGGCATGGTCGCTCGGCCCGCCACGTATTCGCTCGATCAGTTGAAGAGCTTCCCGTCTCACAGCCAGATCACCATGCTGCAGTGTGAAGAGGGGTGGTCATACATCGCTGAATGGGTGGGCGTGCCTTTGTCCCACGTTCTGGATGTTGCGGGAGCCCTCCCACAGGCCAGATATGTCGTCTATTTCTCGTTTGAACCCGACACATGGGAAAGCATTGATATGGCCGACGCATTGCACCCGCAAACTTTTTTGACCTATGGGATGAATGGCGCGGAGCTTCCCGTGGGCCACGGCGGGCCGCTTCGCCTGCGGCTCCCTCGCCAGATGGGTTACAAGAGCGTGAAATTCCTTACCCACCTGACCGTCACCGACAATCTGAAGAGTTTCGGCAAAGGTGTAGGCGGGGCGTCTGCAGAATATGGCTATGCCTGGTACGCCGGCATCTGACGGACTTGTTTCAGCCGGTTGCGCCCTGCTGTCCCTCGCCATAATACAAACCGCCTTGAATTCCACGCGTTCATTTGCCTTTATTCCATCCTCGATAAGTAACAATGTGGAGCATAGGCTGGAACCAGATCACAGTGTACGAACCAAGACAAGGGACTCCCGGCAAGGAAATCTAATTGCGTGATTTTTTGGGCCGCCCAGCCGTACCGATGGTGCAGACCGCCGAGTCTCGCTTGCGCGACGACGCGACCTCGACGCATCGAGCGAAACCTGCCGCACCTCGCGCTCAATGGAAAGATCCCCGTTGAGCGAGTTCCAGAACTGGCTCAGCAAACCGAACCTGTAAGGCCTCCCTCTTGATCAATATACGGTCATGTTTTTTGGAGTTGGAGAATTCCGAACTGATCAGGGGAAGGCGTCGGCTCCTTTTCCCGAGTGGATTTAGCGGCTAGCCATTTTTTCTTCCGCAATTAGGACTCTCCGGTTTTTTAGGGGGTGTCGCTGAGTGTCTGGTTGAGAGGCTCTCCGAAGAAACGCCGACGCTGGCAGGCATCGACCACGCGTATTCGTTTCCGCAGTAGCGGTTTACAGGAAAACACGATAAAAGAGGGCTGACCGGATCCGAAAATCCAGAGTCGAGGAGAAAAAGATGCCGAATCGCCGCACGTTCTTGAAGCAAACCTCTGTTGGTTTGGCAGCCGCTGGCGTAGCCTTTGCCGGCGGACACATCACTGAATCTGAACGTCGTAAGCTAGTTGCCGAAGCTCACTTTGGGCGGAAAAAGGGCGCGACCGGAAATCAGGGCATGGTCATCTGCGCCCACCCGCTCGCGACCCGAGCCGGAGTGGACATGCTGAAGCGCGGCGGCAACGCCTGTGACGCGGCTCTGACCACTGCTATTACGCAGACAGTTGTTGAACCACACATGACGACGATTACAGGCGTTTTGAGCATGCTCTACTTCGACGCCAAGACGGGCAAGACAACCTACGCCAATGGGGGAATGAACACTCCTAAGGCTCCCCTACCAGGATTTTCCGCGGCCGACCTCAGAACGGGCCGCGGTGTTGCGGTTCCGGGATGGTGGGCCGGATTCGAAGCATCGCTCCAACGTCACGGCAGCAAGCCCAAGAGCGAAATCATGGCAGCTGCGATCGAATACGCGCGCGATGGTTTCGAGATTCATCCATTTCTCTACGGCGAAATGTACGAGCAGGTCATGATGATCGGCCGCACGGCCGAAGGACGCGAGATGTATATGCCGGAAGGCGCGCTGCTCTCTCCCGGAGACACGCTTCGCCAGGCGAAGGCCGCAAGAACGCTGGAAAGGCTCGTGGCCGAAGGAAGCGATTATTTCTATCGCGGCGAATTCGCCAGGAGGTTTTGCGAAGTCGTGAAGGACGCCGGCGGAGTCATCACGCCGGAGGATCTGTCGTCCTATCAGGTTCGCTGGGATGAACCTGCACGCAGCACTTATCGCAGCTTTGATGTGCTCGGCTCACCGCCGCCCGATAATGGCGGCACGCACATCATTGAAGCTCTCAACATGCTCGAGTTGATGGATCTGAAGCGGCAAGGTCCGCCCACTGAATCACCCGATACGCTCTGGGCGATGGTCGTCATCAACAATGAGGTGATGTCCGCCGGTGCCAAACAAACCGACCCGCATAGCCATCCCGTACCACTCGAAATCATCGTATCGAAGGAATACGCGCGTATGCGGTTTGAACTGCTGAAGATGGCTGGTCCGGCGATGGCCGCTCACGTTCCGAATCCGGGAAGCACGCATGTCACCACCGTGGACGCAGCTGGTAATGTTGCGACGATGCTTCACTCTTGCATGGCCCTTCCGTATTGCAACGGCTTATTTGTTGACGGCATCAACATCTGCGGCGCCGGTGGGCACTTCCTCCGGGTCATGCCCAAGCCTGGCGACCGCGCCTCTGCCTATGTTGCCCCAACCATGATCTTTAAGAATGGAAAGCCCATTTTAGCCTCGGGATCGCCGAGCGTGGGCTTGGTCGCCAACATCCTCCAAAACACGACAAACATCCTGGACTTCGGTATTCCCATCGAGGAATCCGTCCACCGGCCTCGATTTGGCGCTGCCTATCCCTCACCCCAAGTAAACATTATCGAGGTGGATTTTGATGAGAAACTACGGAAGGAAGTTGTGGCGCGAGGGGGCGTCCAATTCGACGCTGTCAACCCGTGGAACTGGATGAACGGGAGCTTCGAGGGGATTTACATTGATCCAGCCACCGGGTTGCGGTCGGCCTGTGGCGATCCGCGCAGGTGCAGTCACGCCGAGGGTTACTGAGCGTTATTTGCAGGCTTGCGACGCGGTCGCAGACGAAAAATATCCCTCCGTAGACGACATGCGCGTGCCCTTGCCGATCCCGCGGTTTCGGAACCCACATCATGCGGAATCCAAGTTTCTATCTTGAGAACCACCACTTTATCCCGCCAACGGACGACGGCGCACGAGCGTTTACATTAGTTCGGGTTTTTCTCTGCTGCTTTTTCTCGCATCATCTCCACTCGCTTCAGCACAAATTTCAGCCGCTCGCGGCCCCATTTCGTGTGCATGATTACCTTCTCGATGTTCAGAAACACTTCCGGGTCGCCCAACTCTTTCCGCAGATCTTGCAGAAAGGGATGTACCTTGGCAAATACCACGAACATCTCGCCACTCACCGTTGGCTGCAGGAAAAGTTCTTCGTTCAATGCGCCCTGTAGCACGAACGATGCAGCCATGCCCCAGTAACCGGCGACCTGCCGCAGCCAATTGTTCTCCTGCGAACCCGCGGCCCACGCGACCTTCATGAAATCATCCGAACTACGCGGCGAAAATTCGAAGGCCCACCAATGGCGTGCCTTTCGCATCTCCGGCTCCCGTCTCAAATCGTAAAGCTTTAGTATCAATTGAGCATCGGCACCAATGGCCTTCTTAGGCATCATCTCCTCCATTTGTCCGAGAAAATCCCTTTAACGAAAATTATTACTAAGAGCGTCCAGAGCAACAAGCATTGTACACATGACCATCGGCCCCGCGGGAATTCCATGTCCAGTAACCATGTTATTTCTGCGTTTGCCAGGTCAGAGCGATGCAGAATGTGCGATACGCTTGAGCGAAGGGGAGCCAACTCGTTCTTCCCCAACGACTTTAAATTTTCGCTGGCGTGAGTTTCGGTCGATTCGCATTTAGTCGTAAGCCGAAAAGCTTGTGAACCGAAAGCGCGGACAGGCATTCCGAGCGGGCGTTGATTCCCACTACGGAATGCCTGCTCGACACTTGAAAACCTGCTACTTCTTTTCGCCTTCCGTCTCTGGCGGATTGCCAACCTGGATTGTGTACCCGCCGCCGGCCCTCGGGCCTTCTGGAGTGCAAGAGGATCCCGGAGCGCAGCAGCAATAAGTGATTACGAAATCATCGCCGTTGGGAGTAAAGGGACCATTGTCACCGTGCGCGAGTGTGAGGTATCCGTTGGTCTCGCCGTCGAAAGCGCCCGCCGGATCCGTGTAGACCAGTGCGCCCCCGGTGGGAGCGCAATTGAAATGAACCTCACCGCCGTTATCAACGTTACCGTTGTTCGTGTTGGAGTCGTAATTTGCATTGATATTGATGTTTAGTTTAGGTGAGTCAGCGACGCGTGCTTTTCCTGGTTCTGCCATTCGTGTTTCTCCTTTTGTCTGATATAACTACTTTCCGTTAGGCCGAAATTTCGGGTCCTGCAACAACGTCTGGTCCTCGGGGTCCGATTTCAAGTCTTCGAGGGGATATCCCTTCTGAAGCGCCTTCTCGACATAGCGTAGCGCATTCTGGCGGTCGCCTAGTATTTCGTATGCGTCTGCGACGTTCACAAGGACTCTCGGATCGTCGGGCGAAAGAGCCAGCGCCGATTGAATCCGGACCAACGCCTTCTCGCGCATTTTTTCTTTCGCATACAGGCCGGCCAGTTCCGATTGGGCCGTGGCGTCCTGTGGCTGGTCTTTGACGACGTCTTCCACGAGCTTCAACTCATGGTCGCGGGCCAAAGCGGATTTGTCATCATTCTTCAGCCACTCGTAAGTGGCCACCAAGTTTGACCAAACGCGATAGTCCTTGTCGTTAAACGTTAAGGCCTTTTCCGTCATCGTCGCCGAATCCGCATAGCGTTTTTCATTGTAGTAAAGAAGCCCGAGGTTCGCATACGCTGGATAACTGGGACTCAACTCGATCGATTTCTTCAGGGCTTGTTCCGCCGCGGAATTCTGGTTCGGGTCGCCCATATTGAGGTACACGGCGGCCAGATTCAGATAAGCCGGGGCATTGTCAGGGGTGAGCTCGATGACTCGCTGAATTTGTACTATGGCATCCGCATATTTTCCGCGGCGGGTATAGAAAAGTCCCAGTGAGTTGTATCCACCCCAAAAGTCGGGCCGGAGCGCCACCGATTTTTTGAATGTGGATTCCGCGTCGGCGATCCGCCCCATTTGTTCGTACGTCCCGGCCAATCCCTCAAGAGCATCGGCGCTGTGAGGGTCGAGCTGAAGGGCCTGCTGGAACTCTTGAAGGGCAAGGTCATACTTCGCCTGCATCGAGTGGGTGCGCGCAAGCGTCACGTAAACCGCTGGAACATGACTATTCATTTGCGCTGCCCGGCTGGCATTCGCGACGGCTTCCTCCACCCACTTCGGATTTGGGTCCCGGCCATATCTCATCCGGTAAGCGTTGGCGAGCTCCGCATACGCCACCGCGAACTGCGGATCGGCCTTCACGGCGTCGTTGAGTGCGGCGATCGCCAAATCCAGATTGCCCGGCTTATCGTAGCGCTGCAGGTAGCCGAGCGCTTTCAGGTATGACTCGTACGCCGCGGGATTCACATTGCCCCCGGTGGCACTGAGCATTTCTGGCGTGATGGTGATGCCCATCAGTCGGGCCAGCCTTGAGACCGCTTCATTTTGCAAGGTGCCGAAATCGCCGGCGCGATCTTCGACCTCCGCGGAACCGATCTGTCGAAGCGTTTTCGTGTTGATGAGATTCACGGTCAGTCGGACGTACTTGTCTTCCCGCTCGATGCTGCCTTTTACAACCAGCGTGGCATCCAACACGCGCAAAGCCGCCGAGGGATCCGTCACTTTCCTGCTCCGGACGACGCTGGCTGGGACAACCCATAAGGATTGCTGGCCAACCTCGAGATTCGATAACCGGCTCGTCAAACTGTCCATCAGACCCTGGGCGAGGATCTCGTTATCTGGATTGTTTCCGAAGTTGTCGAATGGGAGAACCGCAATGTGATTCTCATTGGTTGGAAGGAAGGCTGCCTTGATCCGCTCGCGGCTGGAGGGAACCAAAAATAGCGCGCCAACAAGAATGAGGAAAACTGCGCCGGCAGCCAACCACACGCGCCGCGCCGGCTTCGGGGGCACGCCGGGCGCCCAACTGGGGGTCGAAGCGCGCTCGACATACTTTTCAAATTCCTCAGAACTGATGGATACGGTGGGCGCGGAGCCATCCACCTCACGCTCCGCGAATTTCGGCAAGGCCTGCAGGTCCGCGAGCAATTCCTTGCAGCTCGGATACCGGGTGGCAGGATCCTTCGAGAGGGCCCGATAGACAATGGATTGCACGTCAGGAGGAATCGCGCCCGCCAGAGCCGGAGGTTGATTCAATATTGCGAAAATTACGGATGATGCGGTATCTCGCGCGAATGGATTCTGGCCAGAGAACATCTCTGCCATGACCACCCCCAGCGACCAAACGTCGGTTCGCTGGTCTACCGGCTTGCCGAGAGTCTGTTCCGGAGACATATAAGTCACGGTTCCGGTGACTTCCCCAGTTTGGGTCATACTCGGCGTTGCAATGACGCGGGCGAGCCCGAAGTCCACAATCTTCGCCACCTCGTCATTAGTGATTATTATGTTGGATGGCTTGATGTCTCGATGGATGATATTGCGCGCGTGCGCGGCGGAGAGTCCGCTGGCAATCTGAATCGCCAGGTCCAGCGATTCGCGGATCGGAATCCGCCCGTGGGATAGCTTCCGCGCGAGAGTTTCTCCCTCGTAGTATCCCATCACGATAAAGAGCTGATGGTCATCGCTCTCTTCGAGTCCGTAGATCACTCCGATATTGGGATGGTCAAGCGCCGAAGCCGCGCGCGCTTCGCGCAGTAGTCTTTCTTTGTCCCGGTCGCTGACGGCGACATCCGTCAGCAGGAATTTCAAGGCGACCGTCCGCTCCAGCTTCAGGTCGAGAGCCTTGTACACCACGCCCATTCCACCGGCACCGAGCTTGTCGATGATCTTGTAATGCGAGATGGTTTGACCGACCATACGGCTGGGAAGTAAGCGGGCTGATTCTAGCATGTTGTTGTTCGCCAAAATACAAAACGCTGTCCAGAAACAGGGCTTGAATTCTGGCTTATTGAACCGAAAGTGAAACAGAATAGTATTCGGTGTCGCCCAAAGAGAGGAAAAAATCAAGAAACTGGAACGACTCGTTTGGGATGCCATTTACACACTTCAGAAAGCCGGCCTCGATAGCGAAGCAGCAAAGCTTCGACGCGAAGTTGCAAAATAGCCATCATTCGAAGCTACTCGATGAACAGTTTTGTTCTGGTATGGCCACTAGAGGGGGGTGTAGAGTACTAGGCATTAGTTTGCTGAATTCACATCGACTTGCACGTCTCAGTTCACTCCCATTTCCGCTGACGGCATAGATTGTTTGATTTCAACGGAAATGGGAGTGATTTGAGAGTTTTCGTATGCTACAGTTTCTGAGCTTTCCGGTTCACCTCAACCAGCTCTAGGAAGCCCAGAAAGCAGGCTGAACCATGAGTGAATAGCTGACCAGAAACCAAGATGCAAAGGAATAGCTGGATGAGTCCGGGAGTGAAGAGAGAGTGGCAGACCTGCCATCGGGCAGGGCTGACGATCGGCGCGGCGATTCATCGAGGGCAATCACAGTTCCAAAGCCAGAATATAGCCACTTCAGGATAGCAAACCATGAGCAAAGTCACCGTCATAATCTACCGACGTCACAAATAGGTACGAATTCAGCGAGTGGCGGAAGGAGGTACCACGTCGCGGTGAACATTTTGTATCGTTCCAACGTAACACTGAGAAGGGTAGGCGCCGCGCTGATCGCTGCTTTCTTAAAGTTTAACAGTTGACAAGCTGGTCCACTTGTCAACCTTGAATGAAAGCGCCGGTGCGCCCTGTTGACCTGTTCGAGTCCAGGATAGTTCATGGCTCGGAGATTTGTCCGGAGGTGAGGCCATGGATACGTTTTTGAAGGACGTGCGGTACGGGCTGCGGACGCTGGCCGGCAATCTGCACTTCAGTTTGACGGCAATCCTGGTATTGGCATTTGGGTTTGCCGCCAACGGTGTCATCTTCAGTTTCGTTGACGCGATTCTCTTACGCCCGCTTCCTGTTAGAAATCCAAACGAACTCGTCAGAGTTTTCACCAGCCAAAAGACAAAGCTCGGAGAGGAGATTTACGGACGCTCGTCTTATCCCGATTACCTCGACCTGCGTAAACAGAGCGCCGCGCTGACGCAGCTCCTCGCCTACGAGCATCACGGCGTGATTTGGACGAGCCCGCAAGGACGAACAGTGCTCGTCACGGAGAATGTCTCTGCGAACTACTTTGATCTGTTGGGGTTGAACGCGGCTGTTGGCAGGACATTCGGCGGCGACGAAGCGTCGCTGAAGAGCGCGGCCCCAGCCGTAATGCTGAGTTATGGAATGTGGAAAGGCCGGCTGGGCGGCGACCCGGCTATAATCGGTCAAAAGATTCAGCTCAACGATCAATTGTGCTCGGTTGTGGGTGTCGCGCCGAAGGAATTTCGTGGCACTGACTCAATGTTCGCTCCTGACGTTTGGCTCTTGCTCGGGAGCCTCCGCAGCCAGGCGTCTGAACTCAATGACGGTAACAGCCGGCCATTGGAGCTCATAGGGCGCCTGAAGCGCGGTGAGCCGATCAGCCGGGCGCAGGCCGAAGCGAGCGTCGTTGCCGCTCAGTTGGCGCAGGCGTATCCAAAAACGAACGCAGGAAGCAAATTCACCGTGGAAGGAGAAAAGGAAAGCAGGTCGCATGGCCTCTCGATATTCACGGACATGCTTCTCGGAATTTCAGGACTGGTCTTGCTGATTGCGTGCGTGAACGTCGCCAACCTGTTGTTGTACCGCGGCGAATGCCGCCGCAGGGAATTTGGCATTCGGCGCGCTTTGGGTGCCCGGCCTGCGCGTCTAGTCCGCCAGTTGTTGACTGAAAGTGCGCTCCTGTCTCTAGCGGGAGGAGCATTCTCGTTGTTGATCTCTTTTTGGATCATCCGGCTCCTGCCGTCTTTGGTCCCGCCATTGGGCCTTCCGCTAGGTTTTGATTTCCGGCTGGACGGCCGAGTTCTGGGATTCACGCTTTTTCTCGCATTGTTCGCCGTACTTGTGTTTGGCCTGGCTCCCACCGTGCGCGCCGCGAAGGGAGACCTCTTAGCGGAGCTGAACGAATCGCGTGGTTCAGGGAAGCCCGGTGCGCGTAAAGGCTGGGTGCGCCAGTGGCTGGTAGTGGCGCAACTCAGTGTGTCGCTCATGCTCCTGCTGGGCTCCGGATTGCTTGTCCGAGGCCTTCAGAGCGCAGAAGGAATCGATCCCGGATTCAACCAGAAGCAAAATATGCTCCTCGTTAGCGTGGTGCCATTTGAAAATTTAACGGCGACGCAATCCCGCCTGAACTATGACCGTATCTTGGACCAGCTGGAAGCCCTACCTGGTGTTCGACAGGCAAGTTTTACTCAATTCGTGCCGCTCAGCCTGGATGGTGGCGGAATGACGAAGAACATAATTGTCCCAGGAAAAGAACCGCCGCCGGGTGAGGAGGATGGCCAACCAATTCGTTACGCGGTGGTCGGCCCGGGCTATTTCAGCACGATGGGGATTCACATCTTGCGTGGCCGCGCATTCGGTCGCGAGGATACGGAGGCGAGCCCCGGCATGGTAATCCTCAATGAAACGTTGGCGCACCGTTTGTGGCCCGGCGATGAAGCGGTCGGCCGCCAAATTTTGATCGGCGGACCAAAGAGTCGCAAGTGCCAAGTCATTGGCGTGGCCCAGGACGGAAAGTACCACAGCCTCACGGAGCCGCAGGACGCCTATCTCTATTTGCCTTTTTCTCAGGAACGGGCGGGGGAAATGTCCTTGCTGGTGCAAACGGCAGGCGATCCCCGAATCTTGGCGGATTCCATCCGCCAGCGGGTGCAGGCAGTAGACAAAAACATCATGATTTTGGGCGCGATGACTTTGTCCGAGCACATGCGCTACGCATCCTTCGAGGGCCGGACGGCTATGCAGCTCGTTTCCACACTTGGCCTCCTCGGATTGTTGCTGGCCGCTGTGGGCCTTTACGGCCTGGTCTCCTATGCTGTGAGCGCGCGCACGCACGAAATCGGCGTCCGCATCGCGATTGGTGCGCAACGCTGGGATATTGTGCGAATGGTGCTGGGACAGGGTGTGCGGATCACTCTGCTCGGGGCGGGCATTGGGCTCGCATTGGGAATTGCCCTGATGCGCATGCTCAAAGGGTATGTTTTCGGAGCAGAAGGATTCGACCTGGCATCATTTGCGCTTCCAGCCGTGTTGCTTGCAGGCGTGGCGTTGGCGGCGAGCTATCTCCCCGCTCATAGAGCCACGCGTGTCAATCCGGTCGTGGCATTGCGGCACGAGTAGAGTCTCGGCGCGACGGCCTGCCGCGAGAACTCTCGAAGCCAAGGCGAATCAGAAAAATCGTCGGACTCTCGACCGACCACTAAATCTTCCACGCCTTTTCGACGACGGCTTCCAGTTTCAACTGCCGCTGGGTGCTGAACTAGGAATGGTGTCGCCGAAATTGAGAACCTCACAGAAATAAATTCAAACCTCGGATGGTGCTCGTCTCTGGGAATTTTGTGGTGCCCGGAGTGGGAGTCGCACGGGCTCAAGGCAAAGATTCCGCATAAATTCCGCAAATTCCGCCAGTCAAAGAAACGCCCAAAACGCTAAAACAGCTCAAATCGCTGATCGGGGGTACACGGCGGGTAACCCTCAAGATCATTGCCCTAGAGCCAGTGGGCGCACACTCGCGACGAGCTCCTGGAGAAACTGATCGGAGTGCATGAACACCGCAAAGTGCCCGCCACCGTTGATCGTCACAAACTCTTTGCGCGGTGCTTTAATGGCATCGAGATAAATTCGAGCAAGCGAAGTCGGGGTTGTAAAGTCTTCCGCTCCTTGAATAAAGAACATCGGAATAGAAAATTCAAGCCCGAATTCCTTCGGTCCGCGGGACTTCGTCGCGCCGACGAGTTGTTCGGCGCTCAGGATCTCGCCATCGCCAATATCATTTATGACTTGCACAGAACCGCCTGGCGCGGCGAGCGTGAGGCCCATTGTCCCCATTAAGAACAGGTCCGCGCCCTCAAAGGCGTTCGCCCATTTCCACTGTATTCTGTATCCATCACCCGATTCGTAAGGCGGTGGGCCGACATGGCTCAATTCCTCGATGGCGCGCTGATCACCTAAGGCTTTCGCCTTCTTGAGTAACTCCTCGTAGGCCACGAAGTAGTTCTTGGTTTCGTCGGCGACCTGGCCAGTGCCCACGTATGCGTAGAAGAGTTCCGGCCTTGCTCGAACCATTCCCAGCTCAAGAATGGTGCCGAACGAATGGCCCACGACGATGATCTTTTTCTTGCTGAGGTGTTTGAGCAGGTATTCCGTCAGTTCGATACCGTCTTGGACCATGCGATCTACAGTGATGGTCGGCGCAACTCCCGGGCCGCTTTTTTTCAACGTCCTGCCCGCGCCCCGCTGATCCCATTGCACCACGGTGAACTGCTTTTCCCAGGGCGCGAACAACCCGAATGTCCACGGGTTGGTGACGTCGCCGGGCCCGCCGTGCAGGAACAGCAGCACGGGGTTATCACGGTCCCAGCCGCGAATCGTGATCCACTGTTCGATACCGCCGATCGTGACGAACTGCCCCTCATCGATGCCCTTGGGCGACGAAATCGCATACAGTTGCGCGTTCCGCGCTTGCATCGACAGGAGTCGGTCATTGAACTTGCGGCACTCGGACTCGGTTGTCTGGGGCTGCTGTGCATCCTGGTGAGCTTGCCCGAGCGCCCCGGGTATCAGAAAGAAGACTAAGAGTGAACAAGCCACGGCAAAACGCGCAATGCGTCTTACTTTCGATACCCAAATTTGTTGGCAGAACATTTGTTGACACAAGAATGGATACACCGCAGCAATAAGGCGATAACCATATGTTTCAAACCTTGATCTGTTTCGCATTTCCATCTCCAGTGGTCCTCTTCTCGTTCGTGAAGTGTTTGGATTCATGCCGAACACTACAAGAATTGCGCCAGTGTTGCGCCGATCGTCATCTGCGTATGCCGTGCATGAATCTCCTGAAAGATCGCCGGTAGAATGCGCGAAATTGGGCGGGAGGTACTGCCATGCGCCCGCCCAGATAAAGCAGGATAAGGCCGTGGGACAGGGCGCCCATCTCGAAGACGGTCTCCCATGCATCACCCTTGCGGAAATGTCCGCTGTCCATGCCACTCTGCATCACTTCCACTAACAAGTTGGCGGTTGGGGAACAGCCAGCCCTGAAGTCCCGTGGGTACCTACGGGCCCCTTCGCGCGGTTTGAGAAACATGAGCTCGAAAAGTCGAGGTCTCTCAAGGCCGTGCTCTAGATATATGTCCATCATTTTAGTAAGCTGCTCTTCAACACCGCCCGAGAATTTTTTGACTTCAAGGCGAGCGGCCAACTCCTCGAAACCTTCGTCCGCCAAGGCATTCAGAAGACTCGCCCGGTCCGGGTAATAACGATAGATTGCCATTGGTGTGACACCTACGGCCGCGGCCACCCGGCGCATGGTCACCGCCTCCGCCCCCTCCTTATCCAGCAGGCGGCGGGCGGTAGCGGCAATTCGCGATGCGGTAGTGCGGGCAATCAAGTATACAGTGTATATCAAATAAGTTCACGATGTATACGGCAATACTAGCCCGGATTTCAGAGACCGCTGCCAAGTCATTCATAGGATCTCAGGGCCTCAGCAGATTCGCTCCTCAAGCGGAACTGGTTGGGCATTACTTGGGCGGAGGTCGTGAACTCGAAAACCACTTGCGCAGCTTGTGACCACTGATTAAGTCCGAATGACAGGCGATGCGAAACTAACCGAATCACTTCCTGGCTGTCCTTCTTGACTTGAGGGAGTTCAGTTCCTCATAGATGGCGAGAGACAACAGTCGCTTGGTGTGAACCTGTTTGTAACGTGGAAATATCATTTCAAACTTTCAACCTCGGTCTTCATCCCGAGAATTCCCGACATGATCGAAATGAGATCTTTTTTCTGGAGGCCGTTTTGAATCTTGGCGAAGGACAGGAAGAGGCTTTTCGGAATGCGCGACTAGTTTGATTCTTCAGATTCTGACACTTCTACTTCCTTCGAGCAGAAGAAGGTCCCACCTGCAAGCACTTGCTGCAATGCCTCAACAAGATCCTGATCAGCCCGGGCTTTCTCGACCAACCCTTGTGCGCCTGACCGTCGCGCGAACTTGGCGAGCGTCAGCGAGTCGTGCATCGTGAAGATCAATACTTTGCAATTCGAATTGCATTGTGAAATTTGGGACGCAGCGCCTAATCCACCCATGATCGGCATCGTAACATCGAGAACGATGGCATCGGGTCTTAGTTCCTTGACCAGGCGGACAGCCTCTCGTCCGTCGGCAGCTTCACCGCAGATTTCCCACTCTGGGCGGGCTCTTAAAATGGAACGGATCGTTTCTCGCGCAATCTTATTATCATCCGCAATCAAAATACGGACCGACATTCTTGATCTCCGATATTGAAAACCTCGATCTGTGACGCCCAGGATATATCCAAGCTTTCAAAAATATACGCGCACAGAATGGGACCAGTTCTATAGAGTTACTGGGCTTTGAGTTTGCTGAGGCCGGCTGCATAAAGCTCAATGACCTTCTTCCACCCATTGGGCACGGGATCGACTGACCAAAACAACGGAGCCGGCTGCAAGAACTCGATGGCTACTTGAACCAGTCCGCCATATTGAGACCCGAACCTCGCGACCTTTCCCCGAATTTCGTCACGGGTCTTTATGTTGATCAGGGTAAGCGTTTGACCGAGCGTAACGTTCGTTCCCAAAACCAACAAACCACCGTGAGCGTTTATGGAGATTGTGAATGTCTCTTCGAGAAAAGGATGTCTCTCGGGGGTTTCTCCGCGAACAAGAAGGGACACGTCCAGAAGCAATCGCTCGCTGCGGCGGCGCTCCGTCTGCCACTCTGAATTCACAATTTCCTGCCTGATCGTTTGAGACGCGCTTGCCTTCTCAACCAGAGCCCTGCGCAACTTGTTCCGATAGAGGCCACGGTCCGCCACTGCGAGGAGATTTTCGACTCTTTGTCCGTCTCGGGGATATACAGCAATCCCCGTGCTTACAGACAACCGAGGGTTCTCACTATCGTTCGCCAGGCAATCCGCAATCCTACGCGCCACCTGTTCGGCAGCCGCCTGATCCGTTTCCACCAGGAGGACCGCAAACTCATCTCCACCGTACCTTGCTGAAGTGTCGATGGACCGGCAGGTACGCTTCAGAATCGCGGACACCCTGCGCAACGCTCGGCTTCCGACAAGGTGGCCATATTCGTCGTTGATCGCTTTCAAGCGATCCAGGTCCAAGAGCACAACGGCAAATGGGCGGCCCGTGCGGTCAGAGCGGTGTAATTCTGTGTCAAACGCCTCCAGAAGGGCGCGATAGTTTGCCAACCCGGTCAGCGGATCGTGCAAAGCTTGGTATTTGATAGACTCCTCAGACCGCTGCCGATCGGTGATATCCAGCGCCACTCCAACAGTACCGATGATTCTGGAATAGGAATCCCTAAGGGATTCGATACGAACCCGAAAAATCCGGCCCTTGTAACCCGCATCGAATGTCACAGTCTCCCCTTCAACTGCCTCAAGATCATTCGCTGTATTCGGAGCTGACGAATGGTTGGTCTCAAGGAATTCGTTCGGTGTCTTTCCTATCAGCTCATCGGGAGAAAGTCTTAGTGAACGGAGGGGCGCGCCCCAACTGGATGTGATTCGCAGGTCTGGGTCCGTAGTCCAAATAATGGCGGGAATTTGTTCGACGATCAGCGGACCAGGAGCCGTGCAGGCGCGCGATTGTGATTCGGCGCGATTTTGGTTTCCAACGTCGCGGTTCTTTGAAGTCCCCGCGATCCCAAGAGCAGGACTTTTTCTCATTGCGATATTCCTAATGACATTCTGACCCCAGGGGATTTCATGGCCCGTTCACTTGGATACAATGCACATCCAAAAGGTAAATACATTATTCACCGTATGCCGATAAATCGCCCTTTTTTGAATCGAGGCGGAGCACAACTAAGAATTGTTCGGACTCGATTAAGGTGGCGGATTCGCGTGCTTTCCATCAAGGGCGAGCTCTCAGGAAATGGAAACGACAATGCAAAAGTCCCCTTTCTCCGAAATCACATTCGTCCGGGGGCGGGGAGTCCTGGCGCGGACCTATGGAATCCTCTCATCTCGCGCCCAAAACCCCGGATGAATCTTGATTACCCAATATGCGTTATCGAATGCTCACCCATCACTCAGCAGCCGAAACGATCACGTGTACCGCGATGTTCTTGTCACCATCGGTTTTGTATTCGACCTGTGCGATCAAACCTACCGCCAGTCTGCCCTCAATCTTGGTGTCGGAGTTCAAGGTGAACTCAACGGTTTGAGGGATGTCGGCATTCTTCACCTCGATTGAGAAGGATTCCTTCCCAATTCCGGTGACTTTGCCATCAGTCACTTTGGTGTCGGGAGGTTTGGGAGCCTGCAGTTCCTGTGCCACCGGAACGCCGGCGGGCGGAAACGGAGCCGCCGAGGGTCCAGTCGCGAGAAGCGACAGGGCCAGGGCCGTCGCCGAAACAAATGCTGTAGCTTTCATGGGTCCCCCCGTCTGTAGTTTTTGGGCTGAGGTAACGATTGAGAGGGCAAATGGGATACCACCGAGAGAATTGTTTTTGGGTTGCATAAGTCCATATGGAATCAGCATGTTAGGGATGATCCCAAACATTTTAGATTTGTCCGCCGGCTTCGCTGGACTGGAATTAATTACTCGGTAATTGATTTTTTTCAGATTCCTACGCACATTCGGTTAGGCACAGCAGAGGTAATTTCACGTCCCTTCAAACAAAAACGAATTAGTCACGCTGCATTATTAGGCCGGGCAGCATTCTCAGACAATTCCAGTGCCCTCCGGCTTTCCATCAGTTTCAGTACCAATTGTTTCAGGATCCCGTTAAACCGGTCCGAATTTGCAGAAACTTACACCAGGTTTTTTCCCCGCCGCATATACATTAATCACTGTAGGGTCTTGTGGAATGATTCGTGCTATCAACTTCCGCTGGCGCGATTCCCAGTAGGATCATTTTGGAAAACAATGTTGTTTTTTTCGATTGGATTCATGCGCGCGAGGAGCTTGTTTCCGTGATCATTTATGGAAACGAATTTGAATTGCCATTCTGCGAATGCCGATGCAAGAAAGGGCTTACCCGAGCTCTCCTTCCGGAGATAAATAATGAAAAAAACTGATTACGGCACAACCACCACGACCAGCGGAGAGATTGATGCGAGTGTGAAAGACAACGGCCACGCCAAAACACATTCTGACGTGGGGTCACCTGATCTCAGCATAATACTTGCGAGTCTCCAGACCATGCGTGACGGTGATTTTTCCGTGCGGCTCCCGGGTACGTGGACAGGGCTCGCCGGCAAAATCGCGGACACTTTTAACGACATCGTGAGCGCCAACGAGCAAATTGCGCGAGAGTTAAAGCGCGTCGGACAAGTTGTGGGCAAGGAGGGCAGGACAAGGGAGCGCATGCGCTTTCACTTGCCGAAAGCGGCCTGGGGAGAGATGGAGGTTTCCGTCAATACGCTTGTGGATGACCTTCTGCGGCCAACAACAGAAGTCACGCGCGCCATTGCGGCAGTTGCGAAAGGCAATCTAACACAAACTGTTCAATTGGATGTCGATGGGCGGCCTTTGGAAGGTGAGTTTCTGCAATCAGCCACAATCGTGAACACAATGATTCAGCAGCTCGGGGTCTTTACGGCTGAGGTTACGCGCGTGGCGCGTGAGGTCGGAACTGACGGCAAGCTTGGTGGACAGGCGCAGGTTCCGGGCGTCGCGGGCACCTGGAAGGATCTCACCGACTCTGTGAACTCGATGGCCAGCAACTTGACGGGGCAAGTACGCAACATCGCCGAGGTGGCAACCGCGGTCGCGAGCGGCGACCTGTCGCGCAAAATTACAGTGGACGTCCGTGGTGAAATTCTTCAATTAAAAGAAGCTATTAACACGATGGTGGATCAACTGCGGTCATTTGCGTCCGAAGTGACACGCGTGGCGCGCGAAGTCGGCACAGACGGCAAGCTTGGAGGACAAGCTGTTGTGCTCGGTGTTGCTGGGACGTGGAAGGACCTTACGGACTCGGTCAATGCCATGGCTGGGAACCTCACTTCGCAGGTGCGAAACATCGCCGAGGTAACGACTGCCGTGGCGAGAGGCGACTTGTCCCGCAAGATCACCGTGGACGTGAAAGGTGAAATCCTTGAGCTGAAGAACACCATCAACACGATGGTGGACCAGCTAAATGCATTCGCTTCTGAAGTGACGCGCGTCGCACGCGAGGTCGGCACGGACGGCAAACTGGGCGGCCAGGCGCAAGTGCCGGGGGTGGGCGGAACCTGGAAGGACCTCACCGACAACGTAAACTTCATGGCCAGCAACCTGACGGGGCAGGTACGTAACATTGCTGAAGTTTCTACGGCCATTGCCAGCGGCGACCTCTCCAAGAAAATTACGGTGAACGTGAGTGGCGAGATTCTGCTGCTGAAAGAAACCATTAATACGATGGTGGACCAACTCAACGCCTTCGCAGGAGAGGTGACGCGTGTCGCACGCGAGGTGGGCAGCGAAGGCCGGTTGGGAGGGCAAGCCAACGTGCCTGGGGTTGCCGGAACTTGGAAGGACCTAACCGACTCTGTGAACTCAATGGCGGGAAACCTCACGGGACAGGTGAGAAATATCGCCGAGGTAACGACGGCAGTGGCGAGAGGTGATTTGTCGCGCAAGATCACAGTGGACGTGAAGGGCGAAATTCTTGAGCTGAAGAACACCATCAACACGATGGTGGACCAGCTCAACGCGTTTGCGGGCGAAGTAACACGCGTGGCCCGCGAGGTGGGCACGGAAGGTAAACTTGGCGGCCAAGCGAAAGTCTCAGGGGTTGCCGGTACGTGGAAGGATCTCACTGACAACGTGAATTTTATGGCCAGTAACTTGACTGGCCAAGTTCGCAACATTGCAGAGGTCGCGACTGCCGTTGCGAGAGGCGACTTGTCCCGCAAGATCACCGTGGACGTGAGAGGTGAAATCCTTGAGCTGAAGGACACCCTCAACACCATGGTTGACCAGCTAAACGCCTTTGCCGGCGAAGTAACACGCGTTGCGCGCGAGGTCGGCACGGACGGCAAATTGGGCGGGCAGGCCCAAGTGCCGGGGGTGGGCGGAACCTGGAAGGACCTCACCGACTCCGTCAACTCAATGGCCAGTAACCTGACAGGCCAAGTCCGTAACATTGCCGAGGTGGCCACGGCCATTGCCAGCGGCGACCTCTCCAAGAAAATTACGGTGAACGTGAGCGGCGAGATTCTGCTGCTGAAGGAAACCATTAATACGATGGTGGACCAACTCAACGCCTTCGCAGGAGAAGTGACGCGTGTCGCGCGCGAGGTGGGCAGCGAAGGCCGGTTGGGAGGGCAAGCCAACGTGCCTGGGGTTGCCGGCACTTGGAAGGACCTAACCGACTCTGTGAACTCGATGGCGGGAAACCTCACGGGACAGGTGAGAAATATCGCCGAGGTAACGACGGCAGTGGCGAGAGGTGATTTGTCGCGCAAGATCACAGTGGACGTGAAGGGCGAAATTCTTGAGCTGAAGAACACCATCAACACGATGGTGGACCAGCTGAATGCCTTTGCCGCCGAGGTAACGCGCGTGGCTCGCGAGGTGGGCACGGAAGGAAAGCTGGGAGGTCAGGCCGAGGTCCCTGGCGTCGCAGGGACTTGGAAAGACCTCACGGAAAACGTCAACGTAATGGCCGCCAACCTTACCGAGCAGGTGCGCGGTATCGTGAAAGTGGTCACGGCAGTCGCAAACGGGGAGTTGACCAAGAAACTTACGGTTAATGCCAAAGGCGAAGTCGCCGCGCTCGCGGAAACCATTAACAACATGACGGATACACTTGCCACCTTTGCGGACCAGGTAACGACAGTTGCGCGTGAGGTGGGCGTTGACGGGCGCCTCGGCGGTCAAGCAAACGTGCCCGGGGCAGCCGGTACGTGGAAAGACCTGACCGGGAACGTTAACCTCCTCGCTGACAACCTAACCAACCAAGTTCGCGCCATCGCGGAAGTGACTACCGCCGTGACCAAAGGTGACCTTACAAGGTCTATTCAGGTTGAGGCGAGCGGAGAAGTTGCGGAGCTAAAAGACTACATCAATACAATGATCGACAATTTGCGGCTCACCACGGACCGCAACAAAGAGCAGGACTGGCTCAAGACAAACTTGGCGCGGTTTACGGCAATGCTTCAGGGTCAGCGCGACCTAAGTACGGTCGGGCGAATGCTACTCTCCGAGTTGACCCCGCTTGTGAATGCTCAGCAAGGTGTGATCTATCAGATGGAAACAGCTGAATCCGGGAATTTGATTCAGCTTTCGGCCTTTGCAGACGAAGTGCAGGAAGGACACCCCGACCGGCTGGGCGTCGGGGAAGGTCTCATAGGTCAGTGTGCGGCAGAGAAGAGGAGTTTGTTGATCGCAGAAGTTCCTGCTAATGCGGTTCCAATACGGTCGGGATTATTCAAGGCCGTGCCGCGAAATGTGATCGTGCTGCCTGTTCTTTTCGAGGATCGCGTTAAGGCGGTGATTGAACTTGCTTCCTTGAGTGATTTTACTGCCTCACATCTGGCATTTCTCGAACAACTGACCTCCAGTATCGGAATCGTTCTCAACAGCATTGAGGCCACAATGCAGACGGAAGGGCTTCTGAAGCAATCTCAGCAATTGGCAACCGAACTTCAAACACAACAGAGAGAACTGCAGCAGACCAACGAGCAGCTAGCGCAAAAGGCTCAGCAGCTCGCGGAGCAAAATGCCGAGGTGGAACGCAAAAACCAGGAAATTGAACAGGCACGCCGGGCCGTCGAGGAGAAGGCCAAGGAATTGGCGCTTACATCAAAATATAAGTCAGAGTTTCTGGCCAACATGTCCCATGAACTGCGGACGCCGCTCAACAGCATATTGGTTCTGGGCCAACAACTTACTGACAACCACGACGGCAATTTGACGGCGAAGCAGGTCGAATTTGCTCGCACGATTCATGGCGCAGGAACGGACCTGCTCAACCTGATCAGCGATATTTTGGACCTTTCAAAGATCGAATCCGGTACCGTCTCGGTGCAGGCTGAAGATGTCTTCTTCATCAGCCTGCTTGAGGCGATCGCTCGCCCGTTCCGCCACGAAGCAGAAAACAGGCGGCTTAGCTTCGAAATACAGACCGACCCACTGCTCGGTCGCAGCCTCTTCACGGATTCGAAGCGTCTGCAGCAAGTCCTCAAGAATCTGCTCTCAAACGCATTCAAGTTCACTGAAAAGGGGAGTGTGCAGCTGTCAGTTTTCACACCCGAGAGCGGATGGAGCGAAGACCATCAGGTGCTCGGCAAATCGGGTTCCGTGGTCGCCTTCGAAGTTTCCGATTCGGGTATCGGCATTCCAATAGAGAAACAGAGACTTATCTTTGAGGCCTTTCAGCAGGCCGACGCGAGCACAAGCAGAAAGTATGGGGGCACAGGCCTCGGGCTTGCGATTAGCCGCGAACTTGCCAACCTCCTCGGTGGGGAGATCCAATTGCGCAGCTCTCCCGGCGAGGGGAGCACGTTTACGCTCTATCTGCCCCAGACATACGTCGGCCCATCTTCAGGTGTCACGGTGGCCGACACCAAGGCCTCATTAGCTCCGATCCAGCTTTCCACGATGGTCATAACTGAGCGCGTGGCTGAGCGAATCACGGACGATCGGGATGACTTGCAGGGAGACGATCCCATCCTGTTAATCGTCGAAGATGATACACATTATGCAAGCGTGCTTCGTGATATGGCCCACATTAATGGATTTAAGGTTCTGGTGGCCACGCGCGGGTCGGAAGCTCTGTCATTGGTCCGCGAATTCCACCCCACAGCCGTGTCACTGGATGTTTTTTTGCCGGATATGCTTGGTTGGACGGTACTCAATCAATTGAAACAGGATCCGGACACGCGGCACATTCCGGTTCAGATGTTGACGCTGGATGAAGATCGCCAACATGGATTGTCACGCGGGGCGTTCGCATTTGTAACCAAGCCGACTTCGTCTGAAGCTCTGGGATCTGCGTTTGCCCGCATTAAGGAGTTTGCAACCCCACGCCGGAAGCGGCTCTTGGTTGTAGAAGACAACCCTGCTGAGCAGCTCAGTATTCGGGAATTACTCGGTCATGAGGATATTGACGTCGAAATTGCCGCAACCGGGATGGACGCGCTTTCGGCAATTGCTGAGGAGCCGTTTGACTGCGTGGTGCTCGACCTGCGCCTCCCAGATATGTCGGGCTTCGACGTACTTGAGCGATTCCGCGAAAATCCGTCGCTTAGCGATTTGCCGGTTGTAGTGTTTACCGGGAAGGACCTTTCGCCGGAAGAAGATGCCCGTTTGCATATGCTGGCGCGCAGCGTGGTGGTCAAGGGCGTAGAGTCGCCGGAACGATTGCTGGATGAGACGGCGTTGTTTCTCCATCGGGTTGTTTCTAATCTTCCCGAAGAAAAGCAGAAACTTCTAGACCTGTTGCACCATTCGGATGAGGCGCTGATGGGCAAGAAGGTCCTGATTGTGGACGACGACGTACGAAACATCTTCGCGCTCAGCAGTGTGCTGGAGCGCCGTGGGATGACAGTGCTAACGGCCGGAACAGGTCGCGAAGCCATTGCGATGCTTGAGTCAACCCCTGACATGGCGATCGTCCTGATGGACATCATGATGCCGGAAATGGATGGTTACGAAACGATGCAAGTTATCCGGCAAAACCAATCGTTGCGGCGCTTACCGATTATTGCTTTAACGGCCAAAGCCATGAAAGGGGACCGGGAGAAGTGTCTGGAAGCTGGCGCTTCGGAGTACCTGGCAAAGCCAGTCAATACCGAGCAGCTACTTTCGGCCTTACGGATGTGGCTCCATCGGTAAGGTGCGCATTGCACGGGCCTAGCCGGATTTCAATCGACGAGCCAATTCAATGGAAGTCAAGGCAACTGAGGAAAAGCGAGGCTTATGAACGAACAACACAAGGTCAACATCCTGATGGTCGATGACCAGCCTGGCAAGCTGCTCAGTTATGAAGCCATTCTCAATGAGCTGGGGGAAAACCTAATCAAGGTCCATTCGGGAAGAGAGGCACTGGACCATCTGCTGAAGAATGATGTCGCCGTGGTCCTGATGGACGTGAGTATGCCGGAACTGGATGGATTCGAATTGGCGGACATGATCCGGCAGCATCCGCGCTTTCAGGAGACTGCGATCATCTTCATTTCCGCTGTGCACCTCACCGACCTGGACCGGCTGAAGGGGTACCAGCGCGGCGGAGTGGATTACATTTCAGTTCCTATCATTCCGGAATTGTTGCGCGCGAAAGTAAGCGTATTCGCAGACCTGCACCGCAAGAAGCAACAAATGGACCAGTTGAATCGTGAGCTGCGCGCACTCTCCGCTCGGCTAATTGCAACGCAGGATGAGGAGCGCCGGCGCATTGCCCGCGACCTGCACGACAGCGTGGGGCAAGTAGTCGCATTACTTTCCATGAATAACGGCTTGATTCTAAGGCAAGCTGAAAATCTTAGCGAGGGGGCCGTGGAGGCTTTGCGTCAGAACGGTTTGCTCGTCGAGCAATTGTCAAAAGAGATCCGGACCATTTCCCATTTGCTTCATCCTCCCCTTCTGGATGAGGTGGGGCTCATGCCGGCAATTAGATCGTTTGCGGAAGGTTTCGCTGAGCGGGGTGACGTGAATGTTGCCTTGGATCTCTCGCCTGAGATCGGACGGCTCAGCCCCAACCTGGAGATTTCAGTATTTCGGATCGTGCAGGAGTGTCTTACCAACATCTATCGCCATTCAGAAAGTAAAACAGCTTGTATCAAGATATGGCCTTCTCCGGAAGGCCTTCTAAACGTTGAAGTCCGCGACAGCGGGAAGGGAATGCCATTGGATGGGGCTAAGGCATCGAGCAACGGAAAGAGTCATGGCGTGGGCCTAAGCGGAATGCGCGAGCGCGTCAGGGAGCTGGGTGGCACAGTGGAGATTCGATCAAATGGAAAGGGGACAACCGTCATCGCAGCGCTTCCATTTGCTAATGCAATGGCATTTGGTGCATGACTCTGGCGTTTGCAATTATTCATCCTGTTTCTGAAATTGTGTGGGTCGAGGTACTTCACTTCCCCAAGTCATCTGTGGTTTCGATGGCGACTACCAATGCGTCACGCACTTTTGCTGGGGAGCTCACTGGAATTTAGACATAAATCGCGGAGGGGGCTGGGAGAGGGAAGGGAGGCGGAATGGGCAGCCGGTTTTTAATCGTGGACGACAGCGAAGTCGTTAGGCAAGGCCTTCGCAAAGTCCTGCAAGCAAACCCTCAATGGGAAGTATGCGGCGAAGCCTCCGACGGCCAGACCGCTGTGGAATTGTTCAGAAAACTGCCACCCACCTTGGTGATTCTAGACTTTAAATTACCGGACATTGATGGATTGGAGGTTGCGCGACGAATGTCCATGATTTCTTCATCGGTGCCAATCGTGATGTTCACGCAACACGCGAGCCCAGTTTTAGAAAAGCTCGCAAAGGACGTTGGTATACGGGCAGTTGTATCGAAAACGGACGCATTCACGATGGTAGGTGTCATTCGGTCGCTGCTCGCGCCCGAAAATCCCAAAACAAGTGCCGCCGTTTCGGGAACCACCGATCAGAGCCAGCCCGAAGAATTGTGACTGGTCAATTTTGTTGTGAATCCTCTTATCTCACTTGGCGGGACCGCGCTGGATTCTAAGTTGCCTGACGTTGTCGCAGGACCGGAGTCTTGGTGGTCAAATAATGGTTTTCCGATCCAGAGTCTTTTGCAAACGCCAGCTCAATGAATCGTTCCAAGTCGGATGACCTGTATGGATGTGAGAGAAAATAAAGAGCTTTCATATTCATAGCTTTAAGGCGGTCGCGATACCCGACAGGACAGTTCGGAGGGGATACGATGATGATCGGGAGATCGACCGCCTTGCGTCTCACAGACCAGATGAGCTCCCGGCACGTTCCGCCGTGCAGCCAGATTTCGCAGAATACCGCGACGATTTGTGTGGTCGCGAGCACGCTTCGAGCGTCTTCCACGCTCTTCACCCACACCGTGTTTACAGGAAATTGCGGGAGGATTTCCGATAATCCATTGCGGATCTCAGGGTCGAGAGTGGCGATCAAGATGGTTGGCCGCGCAGGAGCCTGCCCGCGATCAATCTCGAGCCTTTTGCCGAATCTGCCTTCCACCATCCCCTTCAGAGCCACGGCTGGATTCATTGTCCGCACCTCCCACTTTTCGATGCAAACTGTCCATGTTGGCATGATTTCAGGAAAAAATACTCTAAACCATAGGGTTTATGCGTTAGAAGGACAAGGATTTTCCTGTAGCGCCGCACCCCAGCAATTTTGATAAATCGAGGGAGATCAGAGACGGGACACTGCCTTAGCCACGAGGGAAGGCGCTAAAAGGATAGAATACCCGGGCCTTTTCCTGCAGAAGCGAGACCGTTCACCAAAGGGGCACCCGGATTTATTAGGCTTCGATAATCTGGTTTCGGACTGCGTACCGCACCAACTCCGTCACTGTATGCAGTTGCAGCTTTCGCATTATGTTGGCGCGATGGGTTTCGGCAGTCTTGACGCTGATGCAAAGTGAAGAGGCGACTTCCTTGCTGCTCTTGCCCTCGGCGAGTAGTTGCACGATTTCACGTTCGCGCGAAGTCAGGCGATCGCGGATTTCTTCGGGGACCTTGCCGCGCTGCCCGCCTGCACTGTAATTTCCGAGTATTACTTCCGTCGCCCGTGGCGTAAAGAATGGCTTGTGATTTGCCAGGGTTTCCACGGCTATGACAAGGTCACGGTCCGAGTCCGATTTGACGATGTATCCACGTGCTCCCGCTTCGACAATTTCACGGATCAATTGATCGGAATAGTGCGCGGAGAGAATCAACACCTCTGTGTTTGTCGAGGCCTTCCGAATCCTCCTCGTGGCTTCCACGCCGTTCAAATCCGGCATGCTGATGTCAAGGATTACGACATCGGGTTTCAATTGCTCGGCCTTGGCAACGGCCTCGCGACCCGTTTGGGCTTCTCCACAGACCTCCCAATTTGCGTGAGACAAAAGCAGGCCTCTAATTCCACGCCGCATCAGGTCATGGTCATCAGCGATCATGATTCGAAGGGATTTCATGATTCTCTCCTGATCCTCTCATTCTCCCAGCATTCAAAAAGATGCGCGGCCTTTCCGAGATGAGGGCGCGGATATTATGACGCGCAACCAGATAAATGCAATGGAATCCTACCTTGGGACGGAAAGGGCGCGGAAACTGAATCAACCTAGAAGGGAACATAAAAACGCAACACGGTCGCCTTTGAATCGCTTTGTCCTTTTTCCAAACGCTCACCTCGTTTCACTCAAGGAAGACCCTTTAAATTTTACAGATAGCACGGAACTTAGAAAGACTGCCGGTGCCCCGCCCCGTTTATGAAAGAGTCCTCCGCCGCCAATACTGATTTGCCGCTGAATACGCATTCGCGTGACGAAGCCGCCGGCGTATGAATCATTATGAAAATGGGCAAAACACATTCCAAGACATGACGGTTCCTGCCTGCACTCCCACGCTAAAGTCGTCCTTAGGGGGAGTCCATAGGGGATTCCCTGTAGGTTTGTTTGGAGAACCCTGTACTTCACAGGTGATTATTTTCCTGCCGCCCCACACGTATGCATACGAGGTTAATGCCCTTACGATCCGCAGTTTCCCTTAGCGCCAGAAGAGTAAACGGAGTCAGGTAACCGAGCAAGGTGAAATACGCAAGAGCATGTATTGAAGGTTGATTGGCCAGGGTCTAATTTAATTCGCGAAACTGATCCACCCAGCCGGTCGTGTTTCAATTGCGATAGAAAGGGAATTTCGGAAGACTGATTTTTGAGTGTTCTTTTGACGCGGCTCCGGAGCTAGAGCGGATTCCTTGAGGGGGAGTGATGGGCAGCTTGAATGCCGTACACGAAATACCAGCAGTCATTAAGAGGGCTCAAGGAGTACCTTCGCGACATTGGATTAGAAATGCCAAATCCGTCGCAGAACGCAGCGAAGCGGCGTCATTCGGTGGCGGGGCTTCTCTCGATTTAGATGACCTTATGAAGAATTGTGTCGAATACGAAAGTAAAGAAACCGTCTTCGCGCAGGGTGATCCCGCAACAACGGTTCTATTCATACAAGAGGGTGGAGTGAAGCTTTCCGTCGTCAATGAGAATGGCAATGGGGCAGTCGTTGGGATACTCGGTCAGGGAGACTTTCTGGGCGAAGGATGTTTGGCGGGCCGGGCGGTGAGGGATCGGACCGCGGTGGCAATCATGCCCAGCAAAATTCTATCGATTGAAAAGTTTGAGATGATTCGCTTCCTACAGCCGGGGAATATTCTTTTTGATAGGTTCTTTGCCCATATACTTTCGAGAACTATCCGAGTCGAGGAGGATCTTGCTGATCAAATTCTGAATACCAGCGAGGAGAGGCTCGCGCGAGCTCTCCTCTTGCTGGCGCGCAACGGCAAACAAGTCGAGCATCGCAGAATTATTCCCAGAATTTCGCAGGAAACACTCGCGGAAATGGTTGGCACCACCCGGCCCCGGATAACGCATTTCATGAACAAGTTCAGGAGGCTGGGATTCATCAAGTATGACAAGGGTATCGGAGGGTTGCGCATCAACACCGCCCTTCTGGAAATGGTACTGCACGGCTACAGGAACTCCTGACGGGAACTAAAGAATTGAATGTATTGTTTGGGACATCCCCTTCTTCCATCATCCACGTGCGGAATCATACTCCGCTTGATTGGGAGAAGAAGGGCAATTGAAAAAACGTTGAGAGATCAACCTACTCGGGCTGGGGGGTAATTCCCTTCTTCTTCCTGTCCAATTTCTAGACCATCAAGGTGCGAACCATGGCCTACTCTTGGGGGCTCATCGTTGAAGACAACCAAAATATAAGCGCGTTCCCCGCCGAACCGTTTAGCGATCCCGCGTGGCCTCTCACCGTTATTGTTTTGAGCGCTGACCCCGCGATTCGACGAGCCATGGCTGAAGCTTTGCAAGCGTGCTGCCTAAAGGCCGTTCTGGCTGACGGCCTCGCAGAACTCAAGTCGACGCATTTAGAAGACAAGGTGGTCGCATGTTTGTGCGGGTCCTTTGTGGCGGACGGAACGATTCGCGAGATCGCGGGATACCTGAAGAACCAGCCCGTTGAGATTCCAATGATCATCGTATCCGCGCCGGCTCCCATAAGCGAGTATGGAGAATTTCTTGACTCCTTGAGGGTCGGGGCTTTCGATTTTATTTGTCACCCCTATCGAGCGAACGAAATTCAACTAATCCTCTGGTCCGCGATTCAATATTATTGCGAGTCCGCGAAGACCCGGACGACACGCGCCAATTGGTACATGGATTCAATCGAGTTTTTAGGGTCGTGCGGAGTGTTGTTGCGAGACCCACAACGATCCAGTTCTCGCAAGGATACTTGCGCTCGAAATCCAGCAGAAGAGTCTGTGTAGAAATGTCATGCCAGCGCTCGCCAATTCCGAAAGCCCGCGGCGTGAGGATTTGCTTCAAGTTCTCTAGATCCAATAATTTGGCGGCGTTTTAGAAGTCGGCGGGATTTGGTCTCCGGCATGCATGAATCAATTTGGAATATTTTTGTACATTTGAACTTTCAAGTTCATTGAGGAGGATTTCCACATGCGCAAAATGCTCAAGAATCTTGCTCCTTACGTGCTCGTCGCGTTTCTCATTCCTGCGGGATTAAGCGCCACTGGATGCGAGGCACGCGTACGTTATTACGATGGAGACCACCGCGATTGGCATCGCTGGGACGATCATGAGGAAATCGTCTACAAGTCCTACCTGAACGAAAAACACCAAGATTATCGGGATTTCAAGACGCTCAACGACGGCGAAAAGCAGGACTATTGGAATTGGCGGCATGCCCATCCTGAGGCGGACAAGCACTGAAAACGCCCGCCGTCCCTGAAAAGCGAGGGCTTCGCCGCGTCGCGGATTTGTAACCCTAATCCTCCTAACCTGATCATTGTGGAAGATCACGCGGTCCTGAATTTAACGAAGTGTGATTCTTGCCCGCGTGCCGAATTCAACCGATCATCTCGCAGGATGCCTTCGCCTCTTCATCGCGCATCGCGTGGGAATAACTATCAAAGCTGATGGGAGGGATGGGGACCGGTTCTGGCGACAGGTCCCCATCTTAGTGGTTAGCAGATCTGTCTTCTCTGAAGAAAAACTAACTTGCGGCGCGGGACGAATATATTCGCATGGCTGCAAGATTCAATCGGGCGAAAGCTGTATAAACCGCAGGAATCGCCAGTAATGCATCGCCATGGCATTCTGCGCGAGTCGCCGGTGTCGGTCATACATTGTCAATTGAACGCCCGCCGGCATCGCCGACGCGCTTGCAAATAAAGGAAGTACTGCTTTCCCCGCTTCAATGCGTCGCCTGAGAAGCGAAGAATGTCCCACCCGACTCTACCGCATCGATGGCTCGGATAAGATCGCGGCCGGCCCGCGATTTGGTCACAAAGCCGTGAGCCCCTGCTTTGCGGGCCTCCTCCTGAAGTTCCATCGATTCATGCAGTGTAAAGACAACAATGCGCGGTTTCAGAGCAAGACTGTGGATACGCGATGCCACTTCGAGGCCTCCCATCACAGGCATTATCAGGTCCAGGATCACCACGTCTGGTCTCAGTGTTTTGATCGCTTCAAACGCTTCCATGCCGTTGCTGGCTTCGCCGCAGACTTCCCATTCGTGGTGCGAAAACTGTATGACGGAACGAATAAAGTGCCGCACGATTTCATGATCGTCCACAATCAAAATAGTCTTGCTCATCCAAACCTCTCATCACTCTGGCACATTTATTTCAGGGCCTGCTTGGAACGTTAGGTTCCTATCAAATCCCTGTGGTCAGTCCAAAGCGGAAGAAGCCGCGGCCATTCGGAATAAGTGGAATTGACCTGAAGCGGTCACGCCTGTTATGTGGTCGCCCGAATTGATTTGGAGCTGACATCTCAAATGAATATCCCCTCTCGAATCGCCCTTGATATGCGAGTCATGCTTAACAGTCGGATTTCTTGCTTCGAGCTTTCTCATGCCGTTGAATCCTCAAGAATCAATCGCGTGGCCCATGGGATGCGACGCTGGCGCGGGATTTCAAGACGCATCCCAGGCCGGACTTTTCAGGTCTAAGGCACCCGAATCAGGAATCGAGGGCGGGTGCGGGGACAGCTGAGTCAACCACGTGCTCTTCACGCGGTCTATAGGTTGATTGCTGTAGGTAATTCCACGGAATGTGTGTAGCTCCGTCTTCTGCGAATTAAGGAACACCTTCTTCAAAACTGTTTTGGGAAGTGAGACGCGGCAAGGCTTGCGGGGAAGAATTCGGGCGATTCCGTACGGAGAGCGACGCAGTGACGTCACCGTATCGAGGGATTTCCCGCCCGGGAAGTTTCGCCTGCTCCGATCGCCCTAGTGCATTTTTGCTTCTGTTATAGAGGGAAAACCTGATTACACCGGTTTTGTGCCTGTGTTTCCATGTCGTCGGCGGATTTCTGAGCCATATCACACTTGTTGTTATCGGCCGGACGAAACGCCAGGCTTCATGCGAATGAAGGCCAGAATAATCCAAATCGAGGTGAACTCATGGCATCAGCACCAAAATCGGCTAGTAAAGACCCCGCAGCAACAGATACAGGACTCTTTCGTTGCGCGCAGTGCGGATCGTTTCTTGATACGCAAGATGAACTTCGCAAACACCAGGAATCTGCCGATCATCATGATAACACCGACCAACAAGAATTGGATCAGGCCGCAGGGGAAGGCATGTCAGGTGATTCCGGTGGATATGACCAGCTCGATGGCTCACGGTATCCGGATGAGAAAAGAAACTAATCAACCGTAACGGGCGCATCCGCGGGCCGGTGGAAGAAACATTCAATGTTGTGGTTTATCGCGCTTTAAGATCGGCCCGGGGAAGAGGTCGGGACAGGAAAGGATTTCGAAGATGTACGCGATTCGCGAGCTGCTGGTCGCTTTGATATTCGCTGCGCTTGCCTCCGCTGCGCTTTGTATCCCAATTGTCATTCTTTCTTGTCTATATTCGGCCGGCCAAACTTGCTTAGCTCGTAGTTCTAGATTGGTTTCCGCAACGAGCGCGGCGTTTCGGTCTTGGTTGACTCTGTTAGTCGTTGCCACACGCAGGGCAGGGCAGAGTATTCGCGAGTCTGGCTTGATTCCTCGGCCCCGGTAACGAGGGACTTCGATTTTTATCGGAACCCCTCGATACATCTTTTCATGTGTCGAACCTACAGCGTCCGCCCGATGGCCTACTTCTGATTCGCGGGTGATCCTAGACTCCAAGCTGCCAGCTGATCAGGTGAGCGGCTTGGAAATGGAGCCATTACTTTGGCGACGTTCTTTCCAGTCGCGCGGGATGGCCTTAGCGGGCATCTTAAAGCAGGCTTGTCCGCCGCTAATTCTCGCATCATCGGATTCTTCGAATGGGTTGGTGACCTGGGCATCTTTTGCGGTCGGCTGGCCCGGGCAGCTTTTGTTCCTCCATTCGAATGGCAGGAATTCGTCCATCAACTTGATGAGGTAGGATCGAGATCAGTTCTGCTAGTGGCGCTTGCCGGCGCGGCCACAGGGGTGGTTCTTTCCATCGAGACACGCGACAGTCTCATCCGATTTGGCGCGGGGTCCTTGCTTCCTGCTACCATCGTTATTTCGATTATCAAGGAAAGTGGTCCGATCATAACGGCTTTGATAGTCAGCGGACGCGTGGGAGCCGGGATTGGCGCCGAACTGGGCGCGATGAAAGTAACCGAGCAGATTGACGCGATAGAGGCCTCTGCAGTGAATCCCTACAAATACCTGGTTGCGACCCGGGTCTTGGCCTGCATCTTGATGCTTCCACTGCTCACGCTTGTGACTGATTTCTGCGGAATAATGATGGGGTGGGTTACCAATACCTTGCTTGAACCGACCTCTCTGCGCCTTTTCATTCAGACGGGTTGCAAGAATTTGACGTTTAACGACTTTCTGCCCTCAACATTCAAGACTGCGGTATTCGGCTTGATTATTGGAATGATCGGATGTTTCCAGGGAATGCGGGCGCAAGGAGGCACACAAGGCGTGGAACGATCCGCCACCAGTTCAGTTGTTCTGTCCGCACTTTTAATTATCTTGGCGGACGTGTTCTTGGTTCGATTTAACTCCGTTTTCTTCCCATGAGGCGCGAAAATGGAAAAAGAAGAAAAAGTTGCGCCGCCAATCCAGGTAAGGTCGCTGCACAAGTCGTTCGGTGAGCAGACCGTACTGAATGGGATTGATCTAGAGGTCATGCGGGGCGAAACCTTGGCCGTCCTTGGGCGAAGCGGCACTGGCAAGAGCGTGCTTTTGAAATTACTGATTGGCCTGCAACAACCAGACTCCGGCTCCATCCACATTGATGGACAGGAGGTCGCAGGTCTTCGAATGGATAAGCTAAATGAGATCAGGAAGAAAATCGGTTTCTTGTTTCAGTCCGCGGCGTTGTATGACTCATTGACCGTTGAAGAGAACGTGGCTTTTCCCTTGAAAAGGCATTCCGGGATCTCCGAGGCCGAGCGGAAGAAACGCGTGAGGGAGTTGTTGTCAAGTGTCGGGATGGACCAGGATTCCGGGAAAATGCCCGGCCAAATTTCCGGGGGGATGCAAAAACGGGTCGGCTTGGCGCGTGCCTTAGCTTTGTCCCCCAACATCTTGCTTCTCGATGAACCTACGGCGGGGCTGGATCCCATCACCTCGGCTGAAATCGCAGGATTAATCCTGAGGTTGCAGAAAGAGCGTCAAATGGCATCCGTTGTGGTCACGCATGACGTCCAGACCGCGGAGGCGATCTCAAATCAAGTGGCCCTGATGCGGGATGGAAATATCTTGATCCAAGGAACATTAAGGGACTTACAAACGAGCCAGGACAGGTTTGTGGTCGAATTTCTACACGCTGGCTCTTAGGTGGGGATTATGTCCAGAGCTTTTTGGTTAGGCGTGTTCATAGTTATATCGCTCCTGATTCTCACTGCGGGAATCTTTCTAATTGGCAACAAGCAATTTCTTTTCAGCTCCAGCTATCGTCTCCAGGCTGATTTCCAGAACGTCGGCGGACTGGATAATGGCGCTGAAGTGCGCGTGGGGGGGATTCACGAAGGAACTGTGAATCAGATCAACCTTCCCGGCCGGCCGGATGGAAAGGTTTCCGTCGTCATGAAAATGCACGATTCAACGCGCGGGATCCTTCGGAAAGACTCCATTGCATCGATCAAGACAGAAGGTTTGTTGGGCACCAAGTATGTCGAGATCTCATTTGGGTCGAATGGTGCCGCCAAGGTTCAAAATGGAGATTCCATTCGAAGTGAAGATCCCGTCGAGATGTCCGACGTCGCCAACTCTCTCGCCGAAAAAACCCAGGCCGGTCTTACTACTTTCCAGGAAGACATGGAGGCGCTCAAGCACAATTTTCTTTTGCGCGGATACTTCAACAATCGGGGGTATGAAGATTCGAGTGATCTGACCAAGCACTCGATTTCTCGGCTGCCTGCCAAGCCTTCTGGCAAGGAGTTCGTTTACGATGCGGACGAGCTTTTTGACAAGCCGGACGACGCGAAACTCAAGAACCAAAAAGTCCTCAGCGAAGCCGGAAAATTCCTTGAGGCAAACCGGTTCGGTTTGGCGGTGGTCGTATCTGAGGAAAAGCTGGGTGATTCTGACAAGGATCGAGTTCTGACGCAGGCGCGCGCCATGGTAGTTCGTGACTACCTCGTTGAAAACTTCAGATTGGACGATACTAGGATCAAAACGATCGGACTCGGAAAAACCAAGGGGGGCGGGGCCACGAGCAGAATTCAAATCCTCATTTATCCTCTGGATTCGACTTTGCAGGTAGGCCGAAATCAATCACCAAGTGTTCGGTAGTGAGGGGGCTGTCGTGCACGCGCTGTGTGCCTGCGGGCGCTAGAAGACGCTCACTGCTATCAACCGATTGCTTTCGTGCGCTTGTTCTTGCCCCACGGGCTGGTCAGGTCTTCTTCTCCCGTGAAATACGCGAGGGCTTGTATGGAGCAATACGGGCGCGGAGCGTTCACATGAATTTGCGCGTTTTTACAAACCGCGCACTAGGACAGGAGAGCGAGAGTTATGGGGAAACACTCAGAAGGGCTCGGAAAAGTGGCTGTGACCATGAGCGGGGTTGTCTTGTCCATGCTGTTGCTTTGGACAGCGGTATTTGCGTCTGAAGTCGGCGACCGGAAGAAGCAAGAAGAGCGCTTGCAGAATTCCGGAACTGTAATCAGCGAGATCTTGAATATTCCTGACAACATTCCGCATGAACTGTTGGATAGAACAAAGTGTGTGGTTGTCATACCTTCTGTCCTCAAAGCCGTGTTCGTCGTTGGAGGGACCTATGGCCGCGGTGCGATGGTATGCCGTAGCGGCGACGCATTTACGGGTCCTTGGGGAGCTCCTTCCATGGTCGCAATCGAAGGCGGCAGCTTCGGTTTACAGCTTGGCGGCGAGGCGACGGATTATGTTCTCTTGATCATAAATGAGCGCGGCGCCTCCAGCTTACTGCATAGCAAGGTGAAAATCGGCGGCGATCTATCGACCGCGATTGGCCCTGTGGGCCGTACTGCAGAAGCTGACACGGACGCGTACATGCGGGCTGAGATCCTGACGTACTCGCGCGCCCGGGGACTGTTCGCCGGCGTGTCATTAGAGGGGGCAAGCTTGCGTCCGGATGATGAGGCGAATGAAGCTCTCTACGGACAAAAACTTAGTGCGAGAGAAATCGTCCGCGGACCAGAACCGAGGGCGCCTCAGGCAGCTGAACGGCTCATATCGCAACTGGACAAAGCTACCCCAAACCTAAAGGCGAGTAATTAAATTGATCAAGTAAAGAGAGGGCAGGAAGTCTTCATCCTGCCCTCTCTTGGAGATCGTGATTTAATATTAAGCTGTACCCTTGTCGATCTAAGACCGGTGCGGCCGGTGGCTCTCTGCTGTCAATAAAAGTTGAGGGGCCGAGAGCGCACCCATCGTTCGGATTGCAACTCAATCGAAAAAATGCCAGGACCGTGAATTGACGTTATCCCTTCTTGAAATCCCAGTATCTTCAGCACGCAAACGGATGACTGACCTCGAAAAGTGAATCGGATTCTCATAAGCAATGATTGGAGAAACAAATAGGCGCGCAAAAACCGGGTCCGTCTCTCAAAAACTCTCGAAAGCTACGTGCTATTTTTCTTCGGAACCTTTACGCCCCTCTTACGAGCCTCGGAAAGCCCGATTGCGATTGCCTGCTCCCGGCTCATCACAACTCCTCCCTTACCTCCTTTACCGGAGCGTAGTTTGCCGAGCTTCGCGCGGTGAAGTGCCCTCTTAACGCTCTTGCTTGCGGCTTTTCCGAATTTCGGCATTCTTTTCTCCTTCGCGATCCGCATAAGAAATCGCAACGAACTTTCTTCTGGCGTTCACATCTGTGCAGAAACCTCGGGCCGCCATTTGACAACGAAAAGTCTGCACCGAACGGGGCTGATCTTCGAGACTATTTCACCTAGGCTCTCCTAATCAACCGGATCAGCCAAAGCAGGACAATGGCGCCGACAACGGACAATAACAAACGACCCAGTAGGCCATAGGCGACGATTCCGATTATCCCAAACAAGAAACTGCCAAGCAGTGAGCCCAAAATTCCCACAATCAAATCTCCAAGTACTCCAAACCCGCGTCCTTTCGTAATCAAGCCTGCAAGCCATCCGGCCAGAATCCCAATCAGCACAACCCAGACCAAGTAGAACATCGAGCCTCCTATCTCAGATCTTGAAGCGGGAATTTCATACTCCGCGAGAAAAAATCGGGGGCTGGGTACCCGATTTGTTTTCGGTGGTCCAACCGGATCGGCAACGCGGTGAATTATGTGCCGATATATTGGACGTGGACGTAAGTGCCGGTATCCAAGTTGTAGAGCAGATACCAGCCGGGGTGATCGGGGTCATCATAGATGACGAAGTCGTCGCCACAGTTCCAGCACCAGTCGGAGCATAGACCCCAATCCCAGGCGGCCACTTCAAATCCAAAGCCGCCGGGGAACCAGAAGCGATGGTGGCCGGTGTCGACGCGCAACACGCTGAACGAGAAGGACGGGCCAACGTTCGCAAAACGTCCGCGCTCGTACGGGTGGGAGAGTTTGAAACGCGCATCGTTTGCGGCCGGGTGACCATACCAGTGGTCGTTGTTGACGTGCTGCCGGTTGTCGACGCTCCCATCCGCCTTCCGTTCGACCTCGGGCTGCGCATTGGCTTCATGGCGGTCTGGCGGCGGTGGCGGGTGGCCACCATTGGCAGTGTGGTGCTGCTCGCCTCCGCGTTGCGCCGCGAAAACGGTCATCGTGAGAGCAAGGATTAGAGTTGTCGCAACACTTAGAGCTTTCTTCATGAGGGCCTCCTCTCTCCCTGTGTCAGTTCCTACCTCTTCTTGTCAACTCGGTCTATACATAGAGGGCTGTAGCCTATCGCGTGGAAGATTGTATGTCCGAGCCAGCCGGAACCAGTCAGAGGCTGGGAGTCCGCCGCGGTCATGATCGTTCCACCTGTCTTCTGGGTGATGCATTTTGTAACATGGCGATGAGAACGCGCGCCTCCGGCGGAGCCTTTACTCCCGCACCATCCAGAATCGCCTGCGCGCTGACAGGCCATTCATAGAGGTTGCGGTTCGCGCGGTCATCGGGCCGGAGCGTCGAACCTTCGAGCGAGACTCCGGCAAGCACGCCGCGCGTGCGGGAATAGCTGAGAATTTCCGACCGCTCGTAGCCGTTGTTGTCCGCCGCGGCATCACGGCCGAGCGGCCCCGCAGCGATGGATACACGGCCGCCGAGCTTCACTTTGGAAAGCATCAGGTTTCTGACTCCGCGATCATTCATCAGGAGCAAAACGAAGTCACTGACGTCACCGCCGGCCTGGTCACCAAAGCTTCCGCCTTCAAGCGCCATCATCACAGGCGCGCCCCACGGGCCTGTGAAATTCCTTCCGGATCGGCAGACCATGGCGCCGCGGCCGAGGTTTCCGCCCACGGTAAAGGCTGCCTTATAGACAGAGGGCATGACAATCACGCAACGCGCCTGATCCATCAGGTCGCGTGGGAGGTCATCGGAAACGTTCAAGACTTCTCGCATCACCATGCCGGCGATTCGTAACCGGGCGCGATCATCCTTCGCCCGATCAGGATCGCTTGCCGATGAATGCGAACCCATGACAAGAAATGCAAGAGCAGCGAGAAGAGCACGCTTCATCTTCATGGCGTTTTTCCCCCAAGGGGATTTTCCCCTGATCTTGACGGAGCAAGATTCCTACCAGTGCGCAAAGAAACTCGTAAATGGCTTGAAATGAGAAAGTTAGCGGGATCCCGGCGCGCGGGATGGTGGGGTACTGGTCCGGCAAATTTTCCACATGGGAGCCTGCTGAGCGGGCGCCCGTGGAAGGCGATCGATATGTATGGACAGCGATATTCAAAGGCCGCGAATCCCCCGCTGTCGGTCTTCGCGAGCGGATACGGGAACGAAGAGCGGTAAGAGTAGTGCAAGAAAAAAGTTAAGGGTTTTGAATCGTGAATGCGGCGTGAACGATTGAATTCGTTGAAATTGTGGATCGTGGAACGCTTGGACTCGCTGCTAGAACAGGGGACCGCCACGGGGTAGTCAGCGAGAAATTCATGGGGCATGTTACACCAAGAGCAAACTACTTTTAAGAGAATCATGTTGGAAGTGTGGGAAGATTGTTTGCCAGAACCAATTCGAATCATTGTTCGAAGAGAAATTAGGGTTCTCCAGACTGCGGAGTCCGGCTGCACGAATAGGCAAAAAATGGTTCCCGGCATGCCCACTATGATTGCGCTTCGCTCTAATATTCAGGTCACTCGATAACTCCCCAAAAAACACGCGCGCCATGTAAGAATTTCCAAGCCTGATTGCATCGAGAAACTTGCTTTCAATTCGCAATCAGGAACCCCCCTATTCACAAGCACTTGAAATGGACTAGTACTCGAACACTTTGGCCCTGGGCTTGCCTGACGTGTGGTGGAGATGTCAATTCCAATTTCTTAAGGGGGGAAAATGGCAAACGAAAATGATAACGAAGACAGATCCGATCGGAAGCACAGTACTGCGAATTGGGTCATAGCCGCCGTGGTGGTTGCGGGACTTGTTGCGATCGGCGCGCTGGGGGTGGGTGTGTGGTCGTCAAGTTACGCGCAGGATACCCGCGCAACTTTTACCGATGACTTGCATGCCTTGAAACAGGGTTACGCAAAGGACATGGATTCGGTTGAGCAGCGCCTTGCCGTTGCGGAGAAAACCAATACAGATTTGCAGGACGACCTAACCACAGTTACCAAGCGGTTGAGTATCACTCAGGGGGACCTGAAGAAGGCCCGCGATGAAGCGCAGCAAGTCCGAGATGACAATGCTCAGAAGCTTTCGGCCATGAATGAGGACGTTCAGCAGAAGCTATCCGCCAAGGCCGATACGACAGACGTTCAGGCCGTTTCGGGTACCGTCACCGGTGTGCGCACCGATCTCGATGCCACCCGCACGGATCTCGACACCACCAAAGAAAATCTGAACATGACCAAGTCCGAACTCGGCACGCTTATCGCCAAGAACCACGACGAGGTCGAAGAGCTCCGCCGACTCGGTGAGCGCGATTACGTTGAGTTCCTCGTTGACGGCAAGAACAAAGAGCAGAAGGTCGGCAACTTCCTGGTCACCCTGCGCAGCACGAACCCCAGCAAGAATCAGTTCTCCGTCGCGCTCGTTGTTGACGACAAGCGCACCGAGAACAAGAGCCGCAATATCAATCAGCCAATCTTTCTCACCATTCATGGCGAAAAGCAGCCAGTGGAGTTCGTTGTAAATCAAGTGGAAAAGGACAAAATCACTGGATACTTCAGCATTCCGAAGTCATCACAGCAGTCCGCCTCGGTTTCAACCGGATCGGGCCGGTAGAAGAAGGGAATTAGAAAGAGGGAACTTCGGGGGAGCCCTTTGTTCTGGCTCCCCCGATGCACCCTACGAGGCCCAGTCACTTTTCCCGGCCTCCATACTTGAGACTTACATAGTTGAGCCGTAGTTGGATCGGAAGGGAGTCGACCATGAATATTCAACAAATTGCGCGAGTCTGCCACGAGACGAATAAAGCGTTTTGTGAATCCATCGGGGACAATTCCCAAGAATCCTGGGATCATGCCGAACAGTGGCAACGCGAATCGGCCGTGAAGGGCGTCACCTTCGCATTGGCAAACCCTGAGGTTGCGGCCTCGGCGCAGCACGAGGCATGGCTACGCGAAAAGAAGCGAGATGGTTGGAAATTCGGTCCAGTCAAGGACGTGGAAAAGAAAGAGCACCCGTGTTTCCTGGCATATTCCGAATTGCCGATCGAGCAAAAGACAAAAGATCATTTGTTCCGTGCCGTTGTGATGGCATTCGTTGAGGCAGGGCGCGTTGATAATCTCAAAACAGGGAGCCGCCTCGCTCATCACCGCAATCGCGGACGGCAAGGCCACCCTCAAAGGCGGACCGGTCAGCGCGGGCGCTGGAGAAGCAATCGCGTTCATTACGGCAAAAGGAAACGTCCAGCTTCCTCCTGAGACGCGTTTGACGTACCCGGTGTTGCAACCGGTAAAGATCACCAGGAAGACCTAAAAGTTCTTTCCACCATGCATGCTCTGAAAACCTTCCGAAAAGCGAGCAGGGCAAAACGAGAGAGGCAGCAGAGGAGAGGGCCCGCCAGTCTCCCGCGAGCCTTCTTCGTTTCTATGGGGCCTTGCCGATCCACCACAGGACTTTTGCGACGATCTTCCACTGATGCTTGCCGCTTAAGGAAATTGACTCGTAATGTTGATTTTCGGGTTGGAGGATTTCTGTGTGGTCGTAACGCCGGAAACGCGAAACCGTCAATCCCATATCCCTATGCCACGAGATGATTACTTTTCCGTCCAGGACAGAGCGATCGGTCTGGGAAGAATCAGCCGCGACAATATATCCATCCAGGATTAAGGGGGACATAGAGTTCCCGCGGACTCGCAAGCAACTCGTCGTTGTGGGATTGGGACACCAATCCTTCGGAGCTGCAATCATGCTGTCAACCACTGCGCCATCGAGCTGCGGCTTCCCATCGCCCTTTTCGCCGGGCGCGGCGGCCACAACCCTGAGCAAAGGAACGGCGACAAGCTCGACTCTTTTCTGCACTTTCTTTTTGCCGCCGCTGCCCGCAGCGACGATTTCAAAATCGGCGAATCTGCTTCTCTGGAAGCGCTGTCGCAGGACGGGCATAACACTCATCAAGTCTTCGCTGCGCAAGCCCGCGCGTTCCCAAAAATAAATGCAGTCGGGATTTCCTGCCAGTCTTCCCAGGTCAATATAACCGCGGGGTGGCGGCTCCTGCACTCCACGTTCCCACCTTGAGACGGCCATCGCCGAGTATTCGAGCCGCGCCCCGAGTTCGGCCTGGCTCAAACCAAGACGCTTGCGCAGCTCGATAATCTGCCGCGACCATTCGGAAGTGTTTTTCTTCCGCCGTTCCGTTCGGGAATTGTCCTTCATCGCCATCTGAAAACTTCTTTAGAAGATTTGCCGAGCCCTCAAATGTTCGCACCGAAATATCTGAAACGGTGAAACGACACGTAATTCGGTAATCATTCGCCTTAGCACATTTGTTTAAACATTCTTGACTAGTTCCCTGGTTTTCTTATATACCATTCTCATCGAATTTGCCATACAGCGTTTGCAGGATTCTTGCTGGTGTCCCCCCGGTAAGGAAGAGTGAGTTATTCCGGCACACGATGAGCATCGAGCGAAAGCACTGGGTGATCCCGATAGTCACGGGGCACCCGGAGAACTTATATGTCGGTTAGCAAGAAGTCATTGCTAGAACGTAACCTCGCAGTTGCCTTTGCCGCGGCATTTCTCTGCATCGCCGGTCTGGGTGTCTTGCAATATCGCACGGCCTATAGATTGAGCGGGGACAGCCAATTGGTGTCCCATTCCCAGGATGTGCTGCGGGAATTGGAGAGGACTCGAAATAGTCTTAATCGTGCCGATGCAACTGCTCAGAGCTTCTTTATAACTGGTGAAGGGACTGATAGCGCGTCCTTCACCCGAACGGTCACCGCACTCAACAGACATATTCAGAGCTTGCGCAATCTCACTGTCGATAACCCGGCGCAACAACACAACCTCGATGTCCTCGAATCTTTGGTGGCCGGCAGCGAGCGTGCCCTTCAACAAGAGATCGATGCGCCAAAAGCGGGTCAACTCGCACAAAAACAAACCCGTGTGTTGGAAGACGCAGTCCGAAAATCGAATGATGCGGTCCGCGCCACCCTTACGATCATGGAGACCGCCGAGCTGGACCTTTTACAGCAGCGAAATCAGGCAGCTCAACAGGCAAATCATCGGGCGAACTTATTCATTTTTTTCGGAAGTCTGCTTGCCGGGGCTCTTCTCACCGCTTTCGCCGTCGCGCTTCACCTTGATATTGCGAAGCGCACTCAATCGGAAGACAAGTTTCGGCAGCTCCTCGAATCCGCTCCGGATGCCATGGTGATCGTCAATCGAGAAGGCCATATTGTTCTCATAAACTTGCAAACTGAAACGCTCTTCGGTTATGACCGGAACGAAATGTTGGGGCAACCGGTGGATATGCTGATTCCCAGGCGATATCGGGCAAGACATCTCAGTCAGCGCGCCATGTATTTACAGGAACCACGCACCTGGTCTAGTGGACTCAAACTGGAACTACGCGGCCTTCGGAAAGATGGAACGGAATTTCCCGCCGAGATCAGCCTGAGCCCGATGGAGACTCAAGGAGAGGCGCTCATCTTGAGCACTATACGCGACATCACAGATCGTAAGGCGGCCCAGGAGACGATGGAAGCGCAGGCGAAGTTCCTGGATGCCGCCAATGATGCAATCTTTTTCACCGATTCGGATGAAAGAATTATTTATTGGAACGGAGGCGCTGAGCGGCTTTATGGCTGGACAAAAAAAGAGGCCATCGGAAAATCCTCCCACGAATTGCTGCAAACGGAGTTTCCCGTTCCATTTGAGAAGATCGCCAGGCAGCGGAAAGAGGGCAACTGGGAAGGTGAACTTGTTCATCGGAAGCGGGACGGCACAAAAGTTGTGGTTGCGAGCAATTGGACCACACTTAAGAATGCACAACAAAAGTTTGTTGGGTGGCTCGAAATCAACAGAGACATCACCGAGCGCAGGCGAGCGGAAGAAGACGTGCGCGCGCTTTCCGGGAGACTGCTTCAAATTCAGGAGGACGAGAGGCGCCACATCGGCAGGGAGCTTCACGATAATTTGGGCCAATACTTGTCATTGTTAAAAATGGGGTTAGACAATCTGCACGCCGTTGCGAAAAGCGCAGGCGATGGCGAACGCCAGAGACTCGATGATTGCATCCAACTCGCGGAACAGTCTCTGGGGGAGGTTCGGACCGCGTCCTTTTTGTTGTACCCGCCGATGCTTGATGAATTAGGACTCCAGTCGGCCATCCCCATGTATCTCGAGGGATTCTCAAAGCGCAGCGGCATAAAAACCTTCATTGAAGTTCCCGCGACGATCGGTCGCCTTCCCCGCGACGTTGAGCTTGCACTCTTCCGCGCCCTTCAGGAAAGTTTGACCAACGTCCACCGCCACTCTGGCAGCGCAACTGCGCATGTTCTGCTATTCAGGCAGGACGGTTACGTCAGTCTCGAAGTGAAGGATTCTGGCAAAGGGATACCGTCTGAAAAATTGGATGAATTCCACAAGGGTTTGCCCGGAAAGCTTGGCGTTGGTCTGCGTGGGATGAATGAACGAATACGGCAATGCGGAGGAAGAATAGAAGTAACCTCCAATCATCAAGGAACCACCGTCCGTGTCACCGTCCCCTCCGGAGAAGCGAAGTCAAACTCTGCGACTAATCAAGGTTCGAGTTGAAGCAGCCGGGGTACGGCGTAGACGCCATCGCGACGCTGTCAATCAACGTAATGCTCCCTGACCGATCGGCAAGATGGCGAAACGACAATTTTCGCTATCTGGATGTCCCGCCACCGAGTCCATGGGCAGCGGCCAGTTGACGAGAGTTTTCTTCGGCGGGAAGGTTGTGCAATTCCCCGCGGACCTTGGGCAGCGTACTTGGATACTTCTCTTGCAGGAACTGAATCAACTTCTCACGCACGAAGCAACGCAGGTCCCAGAGTGCGCCGGAATCGCGGGCATCCACCAACGCGCGGAGCTGAAGCGTTTGCTGGCACGCGTCGGTCACCTGGAGGGCGCAGACCTCGCCCTTCCAAAGATTTGTGGATTCCACAATTCGGCGCAGCTCCTCTCGAACCTCTTCCACAGGCACGGTGTAATCGGCGTAGAACAGGATTGTGCCGAGTAAGTTCGCCGTGCGGCGCGTCCAATTCTCGAAGGGTTGTTCGATGAAATAGGAAAGAGGCAGGACCAGCCTTCGCAAATCCCAAAGACGCACAACCACGTAAGTCGTCCAGATTTCCTCAATCCACCCCCACTGGCCGTCCACAACCACGACATCCTCGATTCGGATGGGTTGCGTGAACGCTATCTGGATCCCGGCGAGCAGGTTCGAGAGCGTGCTCCTCATCGCCATCCCGATGATCAGTCCGGCCAATCCGGCCGAGGCGAGCAGACTCATACCAATGTGTTTGATCTCGGGAAAGGTCATCAACATGATGGAAAGAGTGATGACCAAGATGATTGAAACCACAATCCGGCGCAGCACCCCAATTTGAGTTTGCACGCGGCGCGCAGAAAGATTGTCCGCCAAGTCGATGCGGTATCGAACTGAAACAATGTCGGAGACAATCTCGGTGAACAGAATGATTAGCCAGGCAATCGCCGCAATCAATCCGAGGCCTGCCACGCGCTCAATCGGGGTGTTGATTCTCTCCGGAAGGAGCGCCGACGGAAGGGCCAACAGGAGAACGACCAAAGGCAGAATCCAGCGTAATGGGCTTCGCCCGTGGCGAACCAGAGAACTGATGAAAACATCTTCTTTCCGCCGGGCCATGCGGTTCAAAATAAAAAACAAGCTCGCGTGAATCGCCAGCCCGATGACAATGGCGGCCGCAAGAAAAATTGCAGGCCATACACGCGGATCCCAATTCCTCAGAACGGCTTCCATTTTCTGCTCCGGTCGCCTCTTCTTGCGGCACGAGGAACAAGTGAGTAGAGGGCAGCAAGCGTCTCATCGATCAGGGGATTTAAATCGGCCAGGTGGCGTGAAACAAGTGGCGCCAATACTTGGACTAGTGACTACGTACCTTTCGGATCCGCCAAATTACGCCGCGGCCCCAAACGGCCTGTTCCGGGTGATCGATCTCTCGAATGCCCATCTTGAATCCGCGCTTGCAGGTCACCTCGAAAATGTGTCCACACGGTGAAGTAACCTCAAACACGCCGTCCTCGTTCCGCAAGACCTCGGCAGGATTGTCTACTTCCAGTTCGCTGTCCCGAGAGTTAGCACTAAGCGTTTCGATCATGGCGGCCTCTGGTTGATGTAGACAACCAATTACCGAACTATTTTTGAGCAAGTGATGAATTTGCGGCCATACGGCGAATACAGTATTTTTCAATCCTGCCCTCTTGACCTGACTTTCCATTCAGGGTTTCTATTTCAGTGGCAAATTCGATTCTGGCCCAGGGATGCTCACAACTATTTCGATAATTGGAAGTTGCCAGCTTGTTTCCACTAACGCATTTATCGGAGCTTCGTGGCTTCATAAGCTCGTTTCGTAGTCCGGCTTTCTTCCCTCCCTATTTACAGTGTTGACCTGATTCAAAATCCCTGTGTTGGGGGCCATGATTGGATTGTTGCCGCGCCCCGCCCGCGTGAGACATAGGAGAATGAATATGAGAAAAATGCGGATGTCCTGGGTCGTGGCGTTGATGTTTTGGGTCGCTGGGCTGCTGTTCATGGCTGCTGCTGCTGTGAATCAACCTGTTGCTTCTGCACAAAATAATCAGTCCTCCTATCACGTCACGATGGTTCCAAGAACAATCCTCGCGATTAACTATCGGAATCGCGCGAAGACGGAGATTGGATTCCGCGGGTCTCCGATCATGCCTCTCGCAAAGGGTGATGCCACCGTCGAAGCCAAGAATGGCCGCATCGCCATCAACGCAGACTTCAGGAATCTAACGCCTGCCGTGAACTTCGGGCCCGAATACATTACTTATGTTCTCTGGGCAATCACGCCTGAAGGAAAAACGAACAATCTCGGGGAGCTTCTTCTCTCCGGCGACAAGAGCAGACTTCAGGCGACGACGACACTTCAGACGTTCGGACTCATCGTCACAGCTGAGCCCTATTACGCCGTATCCAATCCCAGCGACGCAGTTGTTCTAGAGAACGTGGTCCTTCCGGGTACCTTCGGCACGCTCCAGCAGGCGAGCGTCAACTACACGCTGTTCGGACGTGGTTTGTACAGTTACGACGTTGCAGCGGCTGCGCGATCCTACCCGAAATCAGAGGCACCGCTAGAGGTCGAAGAGGCCAGGAACGCTCTACAAATCGCCGGCAACTTGGGCGCCGAGCAATATGCACCTGACACAATGCGCGATGCCGAACAGTCATTGCGCAACGCCGAAGGTATGCTCAAGAGCGGCGATAGAAGGGTAAGTGTGCAGGACTCCCGCGACGCCGTGCAGAAGGCTGCCGAGGCGATCCAGATGACGATCCAGCGCATCGTGGAAGAGACGCAAGCTCAGGAACGTGCCGCAGCCGCTCAGCAAACTGCCGAGGCTAAGGCTCAGGCAGAGGCCGCCGCCGCACAACGTGAGCAGGAGGTCGCTGCTCGCCGGCAAGCCGAACAACAGAAACAGCAAGCCGAGGCGCAAGCACAGCAAGACGCTCAGGCCCGCGCACAGGCGGAATCGCAAGCACAACTGGAAGCGCAAGCTCGCGCGGCCGCGGATGCAAAAGCCCAGCAGGAGGCGCAGGCTCGCGCCGCGGCAGAAGCGCAATCCCAGCAAGATGCACAGGCTGCCGAACGAGCGCAGGCAGCCGCTGCACAAGCCGAGTTAGAGAAACAGCAGCTTCGGGCATCGCTTTTGGAACAATTTAATCGCATTCTGCCCACTACGGACACGCCCCGCGGCCTTAAAGTGAATATGGCAGACGTGCTCTTCGCATTTGGAAAGGCGGATCTTCAGCCAGCCGCTCGGGAAGCACTGGCCAAGTTTTCGGGTATTGTCATCGCCCATCCAGGTCTCAAGATACAAGTAGAAGGATTTACGGATATCGTGGGAAGCGATTCATTCAACCAGACGCTTTCGGAGAATCGAGCGAACAACGTTCGCTCCTATCTGATGGCGCAGAATCTCGATCCGTCCGCGATCACATCGATTGGCTATGGGAAATCCAATCCGGTCGCAACCAATGACACAGCCGCCGGCCGGCAACAGAATCGCCGGGTCGAAATCCTAATCTCTGGCGAAATTATCGGAACGCAAATCGGTTCAGCCAGACCGGCGCAATGGCCGGAAGGGCACCACTAGCGACGGCAGCCGCGTCGATATGCATTTCCGGGAGCTGCAATCCTACTGGGGCCATAGGAGTTGCCCCCCAGCCCTTTCTGGATATGAGGCAGACCGGGGGCAAAGTGGAAATGAAGGGCTGGCATGTCCCTGGTTGGCGGATACCGATTCCAAATACGACACCGATTTTATGTGTGGCATTTCTTTCCATCGTTTTTAATCATGCTGCTTTGGCCCAGCGGACTTTGGGTTTGAATTCGCCGCCCGAAAAGCCTATTCCGCAACAATCCGGGAGCGGGTCAGTGCCGCCATCTGAAACTGGAACAACGCAAGCGGGTACCCAGGCAACGCCTCAGGAATCCTCTCCTCAACACAGAACGGCTGCTGACGAAACGCTGGCTGTGCTCACTCGCAAATCAATATTCTTCCCCGACCTCGCCACCAATCGGATGCCGCTCAGTACCGGACAGAAATTCAAGCTGTTCGTGGACCAGACCATTGCTCCTTCCACCTTCGTAAGCGCGGCTGCCGTCTCCACGTTCCGCCTGTCAGTGAATACGTATCCGGGATATGGACAGGAATGGGGCGGCCTCGGAAAACGGTTCGGCGCTGCGATGGCCAATTCCGCTTCCACCAATTTTCTGGGAACGTATCTGATTCCTTCGCTCCTTCATCAAGACCCGCGGTATTTCGTTACCCTGCGCGAGGGCTTCAGGAGAAAATTTACTTACGCACTCACACGTCAGGTCATTACGCGGACCGATGACGGCCGGGGAACCTTTAATTGGTCGCGCGTCATTGGTGTGATTGGCGCGGAAAGCATCGCGAACACTTACCTGCCGCCGGAGGAACGTACCGTGGGCAAAACATTTGAACGCTCCGGACTCCGGTTCGGTATCGGCGTTGGCACTTCTCTCCTGAAAGAGTATTGGCCACTCATCTTCAAGAGTTTGGGCCTTTCTGCCGTTTATCCGAGCGGCCAGCCGAATCAGCCGTAAAAGATTGGCAGGCCAATTCTTTCCGCAGAAACCTCGAAAAAACCGCACCGACATTTCTCGACTGCGCAACATTCACGCATTACGGGCGGCAAATAAGGGTTTTGGGGCAGATCTCAACGAAGAATTCCTCTCCTCGTTTTCGTGCGCGCGCCTTCTTGACCTGATGCGGGGCAAGTTTGTATATGCCCAGTCGCTGACCTTTGGATTGAGCAGTCAGACCAGCCACCGCCTTGCCGAGTGAAAGTGCCTCGTCCTGGTCAAATCCCAGTCGCTCGGCAACGGTAGTCGCCCATAGCGTCAGGACGGGAGCACGATTGATCAGAATTTTCCGCTCGGTCATGGTCCACAGGCTACTTGATAGGATTGCACGGACGCAATTGCTCTTGGAGGAATGTGATTTTGTAGTTCGCGCCCTTGTGGGTCCGAACTGGCGGCAAATTCGTTGTGTCTGGGTAGGACAAAGCATATGATGTGCGCGCTCGACGTCAAGAGCGCGGATTCCCGTTCACTTGTTGCTTCCCACCGAGGAGGACACGCATGCAATTTAAATTTCTCCGTCCCACCTTTCTATTGCTGGCTGGAATTTCGGGGGCCGCAGGCATGGCGCAGGCGCAGGGACGAGGAGCTCGCCTAGATGAGGCTACTGTCGCCAAACGCAATGCGACAGAGCAGGAGCTGGAATCAGTCGCGATTATCGACCGCAAAGTGATGGTGCCGATGCGGGATGGGAAGCGCATGGCGACAGACATCTATCGGCCGAAGGACACATCGAAAAAGTATCCCGTAATCTTTGTCCGCACGCCTTACAACTTCAATTATTGGGATGTCGCGAACGGCGTGCCACGCGACATGAGTGCCGAGTTGGATGCTGTGAAGCACGGCTATGCTTATGTGGAAATGAACGAGCGCGGACATTTCTTTTCGGAGGGGAACTACGACATCCTTGGGCCCCCACTCTCGGATGGCGATGACGCAATCTCGTGGATCGCCGACCAGGTCTGGTCCAATGCAAAGGTGGGCACGATTGGATGTTCTTCGACAGCGGAATGGCAATTGGGAGTCGCTTCGCTCGGGAATAAGGCCTACGCGGCCATGGTCCCGGAGAGCTTCGGTGCCGGCGTGGGGCGCGTGGGCCCCTATTATGAGCAGGGAAATTGGTATCGCGGCGGAGCCGTCCAGATGCTCTTCATCACATGGATATACGGGGAGCAAAACCAGGTGAGACCGATGTTCCCTCCGAACACTTCACAGGAGGATTTGATCCGCGAATCGAAGGCGTTCGATCTTGCGGAGCATCTGCCGCCCGTGGATTGGGGGAAAGCGCTCAGCCACCTGCCCGAGATGGACATATTGAAGGCAGTGGACGCGCCACACGGAATTTTTGCCGACAAGATGCCGGTAGCTACCGGCGGCGCCATGATCGAGCGAACGCCGAATGACCCTGCGTGGTATCGCGGCGGATTGTGGCATGACAATATGAAGATCAACGTCCCCGGACTATGGTTCATGACCTGGTACGACGTATCGGTGGGTCCGAATCTGGCCGCCTATAATTTCGTGCGGAAGATGGCGAGCCCGGAGGTCGGAAACGAACAATACGCAATCATCGCGCCGACTCTCCATTGCGGCTATAAGCGGGCAACCGAAAATACTGTGGTCGGGGAGCGCAGCATGGGCGACGCCCGGTTCGATTATGACTCGCTGACCTACGGCTGGTTTGATTATTTCCTGAAGGGAGAGGACAACCACATTCTCCAGAACACTCCGAAAGTCCGCTACTACACGATGGGGATCAATAAGTGGCAGACATCGGACACATGGCCTCCGAAGGGTGCGGGGCCAATGAAGCTCTTTCTTTCAAGCGACGGTCATGCGAACACCCTAAGAGGCGATGGCGCGCTGGTAACAACCGCTCCGACGCCGGACAAACCGGACGGCTTCACCTACGATCCGATGAATCCGGTGCCATCCTACGGTGGCAATGTGTGTTGCACGGGTAATGCGGTGACGGGCGGCGCGATGGACCAACGCAAGATGGAGGCGCGGCCGGATATTTTGGTCTACACATCGGCTCCCCTGAAAGAAGGAATCGAAGTGAGCGGGCCGATCAGCGTGACGCTCTACGTTTCGTCAGATGCGAAAGATACAGATTTCACGGTGAAACTGATCGATGTGGCGCCTGATGGCCCGGCGTACAACCTGGACGAAACGATCCAGCGGGTACGCTATCGCGATGGATACGACAAGCCCGAAGTGTGGATGGAGTCAGGGAAAGTGTACAAAGTGGAGTTACAGCCCATGAATACGAGCAACTACTTTCCCGCCGGTCACCAAATCCGAATCGAGGTGTCGAGCAGCAACTTCCCGCGCTTTGACCGGAACATGAACACGGGCGGCAAGAACTATGACGAGGTGCAAGGCGTCGTGGCACACAACGTGGTGCACCACTCAAATCAATACCCTTCGGCGATTACGCTCACAGTCGTGAAGCACGAGGCTCAATAAGGGGCCGATTGCGCTCACCGCGAACCCCGCGGCAGACCTGGAAGACAAATGCGAATGGGCTTTCGCAGTATCTGATAATTCGGGCTGTCGGATAAGCCTACGTCGCTGACCAGAAAAGTAGTTGATGGAGTCGAAATACGAACCTCTGGACGGTTCGTCGGCAACTCGCAAACTATGCCAGCGCCTTGGGATTGCTCTTTTAAAAGCAACTGTCAATTGGATGAGTAGATGGTGCCCGTGTGATCCGAAAGGGGCGCGGTGGCTTGCAGAGAACAAGTGACGGTGGACATCAGTGGATGCGCAGTGGAAACACATTGATTCGATAGAAGTGCGTGAAGAGCGCGGCGAATGAAAGGAGAGCGAGCCGTTCACTTTGCCGCAGGGAGAAACTCTTGCGGGAGCGGCGTATCGGGTCTTTCCGCCTGCCAGTACACGGTCACGACCCACCAACGCGCGCCGTCCCAGTACAACTGAATGCTGTTGATCCCGCGGGCAAACGGAGCAGGGTCCTGTGCTGTGTGCCGTGATTCGTAAGTGCTGAATGCGTGGAGCACCGCGCCGAAGCGCTCGCTTCGCCGGGCCACCTCTTTTTCGAAGAAACCGTTTTTTTCAAGATTTGGGCCCGCCGCCGCCGCGTAGTCGTCAGGAGAAAGCACACGCGGACCGGTGCCACCGCCACGCGGCGTACCGGCCGGAATCAGCCGCGCACCGGCTATGAATAGCGACCGGAAACGGTCCCAGTCTCGCTTCTGGCCGGCTGGGCCTGATATGACTTCGTAGAGCGCGCCAATAATGGCGTCCGGGGAAGTCACGTCGGCAGGACGCGCAGTTGGCATGGCAGGACTCGCCGCCTGCTGGGGCGCGGGAGTGGCAGGCGTCTGAGCAATTGCCGCAACAACGAAAGAGGCCAGACCCAGAGGTGCCGCGAGCATTCTAAGGGATCGCTTCATGAAAAAAGTCCTCGTATGGATGCAAATCTCTCCGAATAGGATTGCCAGACGGTGCTGATCATACCACCACGTGCGTAGAATCCCCAGTTGGGGGGGGGGGCGCGCAGCAGAGAGAAGGTAGAAAATCTCGCGACCGGCCGGCGTCGCGCTGGCCGGCCAACACCGCCACCGTGCCGGTGGAGTGGAGCGAAGAGAGCGAAACGTCAGCTTGGTCAATATCGTGAAACTGGCTCGCGGACTGAGCGTCAGACCGATAAAGCTGCACAAACCAATTCAGTCCGTCTTCAGCGCCAATAAGAGCGACTAGGGTCGGGCTTGTCGGGGCTTAGCTTGGGGTGACCCGGAAAGTTCAGAATCGATAGCCTGCGAAAACTCCCAACTCACTCCCATTTCCGCTGACGGCGGAAAAAAAATGGCAGCCCAGCCACCTCCGAATTCAACGTCGGCCCGTCCTGAAACGGAGCGCCTTGATTCCTGGAAAGAGATAGCCTCATACCACCCGCATTGCATACCGACGTGCACGGGTGTACGTTCTTGGTCGCCAGGGAAGTCAAAATGGAAATTCCAGATCAAATCGTTGCGCCCGGGGGATTGTGGTGACTACTGTCAATCATAAGTTCGAGCTTGCTGCCCGCCCCTCCGGGTTTCCCAAGCGGACCGATTGGAAATATGCCGAAGAGCCGGTTCGCGATCCGCGGGATGGCGAGCTGCTGGTTAAAATTCTCTATATCTCTCTTGATCCTGCCATGCGCGGCTGGATGAACGACAGCAGATCCTATGTGCCGCCCGTCGGGATCGGTGAAGTGATGCGCGCACTTGGCTTGGGCCGCGTCGCCGCGTCGAAAAATCCGGGGTTTGCGGCGGGAGATTATGTGTACGGCCCGCTGGGCGTACAGGAGTTCGCGACGACGGACGGAAAGGGTCTCGTGAAGGTTGACCCGTCCATCGCTCCATTGCCCGTGTATCTTGGAGCGCTGGGAATGCCAGGGATGACCGCCTATTTCGGCCTGCTGGAAGTCTGTCACCCCAAGCCGGGAGAGACGGTCGTGGTTTCCGGGGCAGCCGGCGCCGTGGGAAGCATCGTGGGGCAGATCGCGAAGATTAAGGGCTGCCGTGCGGTTGGGATTGCGGGAAGCGCCGAAAAGTGCCAGTACATTGTCAAGGACCTCGGGTTTGACGCCGCGATTGACTACAAGACGGAGGATGTCCGGAAAACGCTAGCGAGGCACTGCCCAAAAGGTGTGGACGTGTATTTCGACAACGTGGGCGGTGAGATACTCGACATTGTGCTTGCGCAGCTCGCCCGGGGCGCGCGCGTCGCCATCTGCGGCGCGATCTCTCAATACAACAACACCACGCCCATCAAAGGCCCTTCCAACTATCTTTCGCTTCTCGTGAATCGAGCAAGCATGAAGGGCTTCCTCGTTTCCGACTACGCCACGCGCTACGGCGAGGCCGCGAAGGAAATGGCGGGATGGATGGCCGCCGGCAAACTCAAAACGCGTGAAGACATTGCCGAGGGCTTTGAAACGTTTCCCGAAACGCTGCTAAAGCTTTTCAAAGGCGAGAATTTCGGCAAGCTGATACTCAAGGTTGCGGATGCATAACGCAGCGGACGCTTAACAAATAGTCGGCGAAATTGTCCGGGCTGAATAGATGACGTTGTCGGAACTTTGAAGGGACACATAGCGTTCGTGAGCCGCACGCGGCTCTCGTTCTTCTTTTCTAAAAGGAGCTCTTTTCTCATGCGACCAAGGCTCGCTTTATGAATCCGGCGGCGGATTCTGGTTCCACCAACCATCGATTCGGCCATTTGCATCGGCCATGATTCTTTTGTCGCGATCCCGATTTCCACTGCGACGAGAAGGCCAAATCAGTCTTTCGGCCCAGCGCAAAAGACTACGCGAAACGATCTGCCCCAAATCATTTCTTTTTGAGTCGAGCGAGTCGCACTTTTGGGCCAGCGCATTTCTCAACGTTTCCGCACTTTCAGAGTTTGGGGATTTTGGGCAAGGCTGAGTTTTCGAGCAAACAATGACCCCGCTTTGCCCAATCTGAATTCAGATTTGTGCGCAGGGTCTTTTTCTCGAGCTCTAGGAACTGGTGCTGGACACAATCCCAGTTCTTGGCGTGGCTCAATATCCAAATCAATAGTGCCACGAGCTTGTGTTTTCACCTGCGGGAGTACTTTTAGTGATGTGATCCGCCATCCAGCGCACAAGATTCGCGCTGGAAGTGGGCTGCCAGCCATGACCCTTCATCGGGCGGCCATACTGAAAATCGCAATCGCACGGCGGATTCTTCTCTGACTTCAGCGCATCCTCGAGTAGATACACCGCCAGATTGAGGTAGTAATTGTCCATATCTCCGACATAGACGTGAATCTTCCCGGCGAGCTTTGGACCAAGCGTCGCCCAGTTGGTGCTAAGGTTGTAACTCAGATCGTATCCGTGGTCGCGCATATAAAGCGCCACGCTGTGATCAATCTTTCCGGTCTGCTTATCCCATAGCGGCTTCGGGTATCCGTCGTCTCCCACGGGGCCATAAGTCGCTTCCCAGATTTCCATTTGCTGCCCGGAACGTCCATGACTGCCCAGAACATCCTCGAGCTGGCTCATTGCTTGCATGGTGACTTCCGGTTGTCCGTCGGCTTTGCGTTGCATGAAGCGCGGCGCCTGCAACCACGTGTGGCCCGGCTCGAAAAATGCGTTGTCGTCCTCGTAGACGTTTGAAAGTTGATACCGCCGAAAATCCACCGGGTCCGGGTAAAGCGTCCACGTGCCGCCGAAGAAATCAGGGTAAAACACTTGAACGGCCAGCGACTCCCACCCGCCGGTCGAACCTCCGGTGAGCACACGCGCATAGGGCCGCGGAATCATCCGGAAATGGGCTTCCAAATAAGGAATCATCTCTCTCACGAGTGCATCGCCGTAGGGCCCGTTATTCGAGGAATTCACTGCATAAGAATCGTCAAAATAGGGCGTAGGGTGCTGAAACGTGACGGCAATCACGCGAGGGAAATTATCCGAATTCCACGCCTGGTAAAATTCGTAGCCACTTTCGCGATTCAGATCCGAAAGCCTGGCGCGCGCTGCCGCGTTCACTTGTTGATCCGTGGTCGAAAAACCAAAGGGCGCTCCGAGCCCGAAATGCCCTTCCTCATAAATCACCGGATAATGCGCGTTCGGATGTTCGTCGTACCCTTTGGGCAAGAGCACGATTGCGCCGATGTACATCGGACGGCCCCAAAAATTAGTGAGCAAGTCACTTTGAATTTTTATGTGCTTCACCCATTGAGTGTCACCGGGCGGTGTGACCGGCGGAATCGCTTTCGTCAGCTCCAGATGAATATCGTAACCGGCGGCTGGATCGAGATGCACGCGCTGGACTTCGCTGTAAAGATTTCCTGGCGAGCGGTTAAACTTTTGGCCTTCCCACTGGTCCATATGCGCCCAAATAGTGTGCCCATCACTGCGATGGAATTCCGTATAGACATTGAAGAGCGCCTGGACGTAGAAATCTCCGGCGGGAATGTCGCGCAGGCTGCGCGTTGGATAACCGGGGGTGCCTGCGTCAATCACAGCGGCGCGGCCTGGAGCGAGCGCGTTGACATCCACTCCGAAGATCGGCGACGTGTCGCCCCAGCCGCCGGCCTGCATACGCGGCTCCGGGGTTTCTCCTTGCGAAATGACTACGAAAACGCGGCCAGTGATGGCGGCGGAATGGGCGGAAACCGGGAACGAGACTTCAAACTTTCCGTCCGCATGCTGCGGCGCCGAGCCAGTCCACGCGCTTGCGGCCAGCAAAGCGAACGTTGCACCAATACATGCAAATACGGGAAAGCACCTGTGCATTTTCACGGGCCACTCCTCAAAGGATTCGCTTGTTCGCCAGCTTCGATGCTTCGACGGGGTTTCCGGCCCGAACTATAGCACCGTTAACTCCGAACGGTCACAAGTGCATTGTCGCCTAATCCAAAACTGAAGAGGCGGACTGACTGTTAGCGTTTAAACGTGGCGCACGCCATGACAGTTTGGGGAAATGTTTATCCATGGAGTTCACCTCGAATCCGACCAGATTTGGATACTGGTGTGTTTTCTTGAACGGTGTGCCGCAATTTGGGCATGCAGGGATAGCTTCCCCTACCCACGTCGTCTTGTCTCGGGCAAAAGGTCCACGCGTTCGTCTTTGTGAGACCTACGACTGCGGAGGGAAACTGAATTATTGCGTTTTCTGGCGTGGAAAATAAAGCGTAAGTGCTAGTGAGCGCTTTTCGATGGAATGTTATTTCCCTTGCTAAACTCCGGCAAATCGGGAAAGACGGACCTGGCAATGGAACGCACCTGTTCGATTCTCTCTGGCGGACCTTGAATTCGGGCGCGCTTGAGCGCAAGGCGGCAGAGGAACAATGCCCTGTCTTTGTCTTTTTCAAATATCGCAAGCGACGCCACAACGAGCGGATTGCTGGGATCAAGGAGATGAGCTTCATCCACGGAGGCAGCCATATTTTCCTGGAGGCACTGGGCAACAAATTCTGACACGGTGACGGGGGAACGAGGAGAAATTGTGCGCACCCCGGGATCGGCAACAAACCAGCGACCGAAGCGAGAGAGATCATCTGTGCCGGTCAGCTTCTGCAGCGTTCGACGCAAGGCATTCGAGTCACGCTGGGACGGCTCCAGCGTTCCTTGAGGCGAGACCTCTTGATTGGAAACCGCCTCGGCCAAATCCGCCAACCATGGCGGTGCCTCCGCGGCAACTGTCATCCCATCCCAAAGCCAGCCCGACCGATCGGCGAGGGAGTCGGCATAAGCCCATTTTGCATCACGACTTAATTTCCAAGTGAACAGGCCGTATCCTTTGGAATCCAGCGGTTGACTCACGGCCTTTCCTGTCTGGGCGTCCCAAATTCGTGGGATGCCCTCGCTCGGCACAGTCATGATCCATCGGCCGTCCCTGGTAAATGTGGCCTGCTTGACTAAAGTCTCATGGTGCATTGGTTCGGTCAGAGGTTTGCCGGTATGGACATCCCAAATCTGAACGTCCGAGCCGACAGTAGTCATTAGCCCCTTCCCGTCGGGAGTGAAAACCGCCGATTTGATAAGGTCTCCGTCGCGGATCGGACCAGCAAACGGTTGCCCCGAGGTGGCGTCCCAAATCCGGGCGGTTTGGAAGTCGGACACTGCCAAAATTTGTTGCCCGTCCCGGCTAAACGTCCCTGCAATAGGCCAGTCGGGGAAATGGACAAAATTGATTTCTTTCAAGGCATGTCGGGGCGATTGGACATCCCAGATGCGGATGAATCCATCTCCGCTCCCGGTCAAAACCCTTTTGCCATCCGGACTAAATTCGGCGAAGTAGACAGAGAGACTACATTTCAGGGGCGGGCCCGCGGGCTTGCCATTTGCAGCATTCCAGATTTGTGCCGTGCCGTCGCGCGAAGAAGTCAGCACTCGGGTTCCGTCGGGGCTGAAGTCGGCCGAAGTAATTGCATTGGTATGGCGCATCGGTTCGCCGATCAACCGGCCTGTTTGAGCGTCCCAAATGCGCGCCTCCGCACCCTGCCCAAAAATTGTTGGCTGGTCATTGCTGGCTGAAACGCTCAGCACGCGAGTGCCATCGGGACTGAAAGATGCGGAGTCAACCGGTTTTGCAAATGCGGGGGAATGCACAACGAGCTTTCCTGTCTGAGTTTCCCAAATTCTGGCGGTGTTGTCGGACCAGCCGGTAACCATCCATTTTGCGTCGCGGCTGAAATTTGCAAATCGAAGCTTTGTGCCGTATCGGATTGCCTCGTCATAGGACCACCCAGTTTGGGCGGGCCAGATGCGCGCAGTATTGTCGGCTGAAGCCGTCACGATCCACTTTCCGTCTGGGCTGAATTTTGCGGAATTGACCTTGTCGGCATGCTGCATCGTGATTCCCACGGGGTCGCCAGTTCGCGCATCCCAAACCCGGGCGGTCCGATCATCAGACGCGGTCAAGAGCCAGCGTTCGTCTGGGCTGAACTCCACCCAATTGATGCTGCCCGCATGCGACACAGGATTGCCGACAGGATTGCCCGTCTCCACATCCCAAACCTGCGCCTCGACTTTCTCCGATACCGAACCTCTCTCGTTTTGCCCACCGTACACAGTGACAAACTGTTTGCCACTTGGGCTAAGTACGGCGTATTGGATTAGATCGATATATGGAATGTCTTTCCCGATTTGGCGCGCTGCATCAACTTCCCAAAGTTGAACTGCTTCGCTGTCGCCGCCGCCGACGATTAATAGGCGCTTCCCATCAGCGCTCAAATCCACACGACTGACTTCGTCGCCCAGCTGTATTGGTTTTCCGATAGATTGGCCGGATTCCACTTCGTACACTTGCACTTTACTACCCCATGCAATGACTGCGCGCTTTCCGTCCGGACTCAGCCGGCCAAAGGAACGACTATAGCTCTCACCGGGAGGGCTATTCCAAAAGGGCGTTCCGATGGATTTCCCCGTACTCAAATCCCAGACCTGAGCGCCATTCTTCGAAACGGTTAGAGCCCGCTTGCCATCCAGAGTGAGGCTTTCTGTAGCCGTATTGTCGTTGGCGCCGGCTGGGGGTCCGGCCGTCTTACCGGTGCGCGGATCCCAGAGTTGAGCCGACCAGATCAGGCCGTTGCGCGCCTCAAGAGCAATCGTCCCTTTGGCATGCGAAGCGAATTCGGCCACGCCAATGGGCGATTCTGTTTGCATGGGGGAACCGAATCGTTCGCCGGTCTGCGTGTCCCAGACCTGGGCAACGTTTACCGAAGACGTCAGCACGTACCTGCTGTCGGCGCTGAAGGTCGCCGAGCTAACGGAAGCACTGTGCTGCAAAGTAGTTGTGAGGAACGGATTAGCGCGCAAAATCGCGACGGTCAGGGCTATGGCCGCCTGATTTCGTGGATTCTGCCGCAGTGCGTCAGCGAGATAGGGCAACGCGCCGGCCGCGTCTCGCTGCTTCATCTTGAAGTCGGCGACCGAAAAATCGGACGTGCTTGCGGACTCGTGCGCGGCAATTTCGGCCTGCTGCACCAATTGCCGCTGGTGGCGCTCCGACTGTGCCTTCAATATTGCGAGGATTCCCGCCGAGATTGCGCAGGCTGCCAGGATCCCCACCGCGAAGAGCCAGCGCCGCATGACTCGCGCGCGCTGTCTCGCTTTCTGCAACTGCATTGCCTTGTCGCGCTGAGTCAGAACTCCCAGCGGCACACCCAACGATCCCGCGACCACTTTCAACGTCGCGAGATCCAGCCGTTGCTCGTATTCCTGAACTTTTTGCGTGATTTCCTTTTCGCGAAGTTTACCTTCTTTTTGTAAAGCTTCGCGGTAGGCCGCGCCCGTCGTCCAGCCATGTTCCGCGTTGCCCTCCGGCCTCACGTCGGCGGCAATCGGTTCGGTGCGCTTGCTCCAATCGATTTTTCCGTCAGCGGCGGCCGCGCCATATCGCAAGGGCTCGGGCAGGCACTCTGCTTGCGGCTTGATACCCAACTTTGCTTTGCCGGGGTCATCCGCTGCATTCGGCTCCCCGTCGATCATCAGCGCCAGGATGCGATTCGATTTTCCCAACTCCTTAAAATATCGAATCTCGTCGGCCACGAATTGCGACTCGACCGCACGAGGCGAGCAGATCACCACCAGTAGGTCGCTATTCTCCAATGCCTGTTGGATATTTCTGGTCAGGTCCGCGTCCGCCGGCAGCTCCTCTTCGTCCCGAAACACCGGATACAGGCTCTTTGGAATTACATCTCCCTTGCTGTTTTTCGTCCCCACTAAATCTTCCGGAATCTCATAGCCTTCCAGCAAATGATGCAGCCAGGTCGCCCACTGGCGGCCGGGCTCCTTGTTGTCCGCATGGCGGTAGCTGAGAAACACCGCGTAGCGGCGGGTGAGGCTATTCTTCTTTTCTGGTTCCATGATTGCCTGTGGACTACGATAACCTAGATCAGATTGGCTTCGCGAAAGAGATCCTTCTCTGCGTCCCGAGAAGTCATTGCCAGGATTCCGCTCAAGATGGCGCATTGAGCGGGCATGCTGGCAAGGTGTCCGCGAAGATTCTCGCCTCTTTGGCGTTTAAATGCGGAAGTAAATTGCTTTTTAATTGAAAAAGGCAGAGTCGGCCCAGATTCATTCATCTGGCTCTTCGTCCGCCGAAGCATCCAGTCGAGGCTATTCATGATCGCCGCGGCGAGCGGCCAGCCCATCTGCAAATCGCTTTGCAACTACTGGGTCAGAAATTTCGAGAGTGAAGTAAGGTCCGCGAGGTTCTCTTATTGCGTCCTCCTCTTGTTGTCCGTTTCGACGGTACATGCGCCAGATTTTCGCCAGCTCGATGGCAGCACGTAGTTGAATGTCATGTGCTTGCACAACTCTGAAGTCCGTTACGATCACCCGATAGGAGAAAAACTTCGTTTCTTTCGCCTCTAACATCTGCTTGAATGTTATCAGCACCTTTTCAGCATGTGGGCCTAGCTTGTCGAGGATGGCAGGGAGGTGTATGGCCATTCTATTCAACGGTCTAAGGGCAGATTGCGAAGTTCTATATCCTGCGGCACGGCCGGCCTCACTTGCGTTAAGCCCATTGCTGACACCTTTGAAGAGCAGCATACCTATGTAGCCGGTACATTCTGTAACCCATGTCTCCGGGTTGGACCGCGCGCTCCTGGTTCCAACCTGTGTAATCCCTAGAGAATCGTCGACCAACACTCGCTGGATGCAACAGGACCGACGTTCCGTTGCGATTCAATGGGATCACCGCAGTCTGCCCAAAAACCACAGACTTGAGTGGTATGAAAGCGTCTGATTCCGCTCATCCGGAAACCGTGAATTCGCCTTCCCCGCAAACAAATGGTTGAAAGTCAGAGGAGAGGTTCGACGCATAAGGCACAGGCTCTTTCCATTTGGGGTCAATGAATTGATCTCAGATCTTCGATTCCCAATCTCTCTTATGAAACAATGTAACTCAGCCCCGGAAAGCGCATCAAAGAGTTATGGCTGCTCCCCCAACTCCGAGCATGACCCCGCGTCTTGTGCTTTCAGCCTGGGGCAAGATCTTGACCGGAAGCGTGCCTCTGCTTTCGATAGAAATCACACGCGAGTGCCCGCTCAGTTGTCCCGGATGCTATGCCTACGGCGATTCCCACCTTGGCGGCGGAGTCACCCTGAGGGAGCTTTCCGATTTGCGCGGCGACGCGCTCGTCGAAGGCGTGCTGGGTCTTGTCCGCAAACACAGACCTCTCCACGTTTCCTTGGTCGGTGGCGAGCCCCTGGTCCGACATCGTGAGCTCAGCCGGATTCTTCCCGCGCTGAGCGAGATGGGCGTGTTCCCAATGGTTGTCACCAGTGCTGTAATCCCCATTCCACTGGCTTGGATGAATATTCCGCGCCTGATAGTGGCCGTTTCGATTGATGGTCTGCCAGAGCATCACGATGTCCGCAGAAAGCCCGCGACGTACGAGCACATCCTGAAGAACTTGACGGGCCGCGTTGTCAACATCCACTGGACGATCACGCGCCCCATGCTGGCACGGGATGGTTACCTGAAGGAATACGTTGCTTTCTGGAGTGAACGCCCCGAAGTGGATCGCATTTGGGTGAGCGGTTACACTCCTCAGATCGGCGAACAGAGCCCGGAGATGATGACACCTGGCGACCGCACGGTACTGGCTCGCGAACTGCCCCTCCTCGCGAAACAATATCCCAAACTCCTGTACAACGCGGATCTCGCAAAAGCCTTCCTTCATCCGCCGGAAAATCCCGGCGATTGCATTTTCGCCAAAATGTCCGCCAATTATTCCGCTGATTTGCGAAGCGTTGTCGAACCTTGCGTTTTCGGTGGCACGCCCGATTGTTCGCAGTGCGGGTGCGCGATCAGCACCGGCTTACACTGGGTACGGACCGCGAAAGTGGCGGGGCCGCTGAAGATTGAACACTTCATTAAGGGATCGCTGAGCGTTGGCCGCTTCGCGAATCGTCTTCGCTCAAGCCCGGCGAATCCTTCACGCTGGAATTCAAGACCCTTTCACTAGTTGCCTGCGGACTTTGATCCGAATCCCGATTTGCACCGGGGCGAGAGCGCACAATCAATCTTTTCTCCTGCTCGAATGCGACAACGCGAGTCGCGCCGCGACAAATCATTGCATTTCTGACGCGAGGGCTGGCCGGATTAAGTGTTATTCGATCTTGCCATTCGTTTGGCCACAGCAAGGAGAGCTTTTCGGGTATGCCAATTCATTCGACTGAGTGATTTTGCAAGCCTGCACAGATCAGGCCGTTCTCTATTGCTTGTTCCCCAAAGGAACTCCTTTTTGTCGAATTGCGATTCAGTATCGGCGCAGAAAAGCTTATAAATCGGCACATCCAATCCACGGGCATATTTCTCTAAGGTTTCGACTCCGGGGACGGTACGCCCATGCTCAATTCTGGAGGTATAGGCACGTTGAAGGCCCGTTCGGCGCTCAATGTCGGCTTGCGTGAGCTTCCTTGCCTCACGAATCTGCCGAATCTTTCTGCCTATTTGCATTTAGTGAGCATACTCCGTGTCAGCTAGGAGAAAAACTCCGACAATCGAACTTTCAACACCCTCGCAATCCGATAAAGTGTTTTCACCGAGACGTTTGTCCGGCCTCGCTCAATCAAACTCATATGCGTCCGGTAGAGACCAGCTGCCTCGGCAACACGCGCCTGATTCATTCCCCTCGCTTTCCGCAGGTCGCGGATACGCGAACCAAGCTGTTTCAAGATGTGTTTGATATGTTGGGGTTTCATGCGAACTATTATCGCACGGCCCGCGTCGGAGCACGGAGGGGCGAAAACGAACGCTTCTGCTCGGGTTGGCTCAGCGATTGGCGGGTCAAAAACTGAAAACAATATGGACCCATAGGCCGGCAGCGGATGTATGTACTTGGAATTTTGAGTAGTCGTTCTTGGGCTTTGAGACTGTGATTCGCTTGCTTTTCCTTCAAACTGGCCGCTTTGCCTTCATCTAGGACTGCCGCGACCTGCCGCGTGGCTTGCGTTGCTTCAAAGACTACGAAATGGGCATTTCCGATCACCGCCGGTGGACTCTCTCGTTCGCCGTGGTACAAAAAGTCGGGCTGGTCATTCCCTTCGAACACCTGAAAGAGCAGACGCCAGGTAGGCCCCTGAGTTTTCCACAGTGGACGTTCGTCTACTGCTCTTGTCCTGAGGCTGTCTCCGAGGTTTGACATCAATTGTCCGTCTTCAGCGCTAATGAGAGCGACTGGGAGTCGGGCTTGTCAGGGCTTTGGTTGGGGTGAACCGGAAAGCTCAGATTCAATAGCTTACGAAAACTCTCAACTAATTCCCATTTCCGCTGACGGCGGACACGGTCGGCGGCCTACGCGAAAATCCAGTCTTTGATCGAATTGATTGTGTACACTCGTTCGCCTTAGGAACTGCGATGTTCCTTGCAGTCTCGACAGAAATGTGTCCAGGGTACCGCTTCCAACCTGGCCTTTGAGATTTGTTGCCCGCAAGCCCCACACACGCCGAATTTCTCCCACTTGATTCGAGCCAACGCATCATCGATCGCTCGTAGGAGCCGACCGTCAGTCTGATGCAACCGGATTTGAAGCTCCGCTTCGGCATCGGCATTGGCTTCGTCTATGAAATCTCCCTGCGACGATCCCGCTGCCGGGACGTGAAACCCGGCTTGCTCGGACGGAGCCAACAACTCCTGCTGCTTCTCCAGCAGCAATCGCTTGTAGTGATTGAGCTCCCTCGCGTGCACGACCGTACCCACTGACTTTGTATTTTACATCCAACCTCGGCCGGTGTTTAAGCGCATGCTGCGAAGGATTGCGGCGCTTTGATCATCCGCAGGAAAGGTGAGCCGTAAACCGAAACAGATTTCGGTGCTGAGCGAGACTGGAGAGAGAAAAGTGTTTGAGGAATGGGTGGGAGAAGGTCAGTTTGGGCTTTGAAATTCAGCCGCAGCCGTCGGAAAGGCTCTGCACTCAAAAACCTGGCTGGAACATTGCACACTGACGGGGCTGAGTGTACGTTATCGGCCGGTCGGGAAGTCAAAATGGAAATCCCTGCAAAGGGGTAGCGGATGTTTTGTCAAGGGTGGCGTTCAGGGTGATCTCCGATGACCAGTAAAGCGTGCGTAATCGGTGCTGGCCCGAATGGACTAGCTGCCGCTATCGTTCTGGCCCAGGCTGGGCTTCAGGTGGACGTGCTGGAAGCAGAGTCGACGCCGGGCGGAGCTGCGCGGACGCTGGAGCTAACTTTACCGGGCTTTCGACATGATTTTGGGTCAGCCGTCTATCCGCTTGGAGCGGGGTCGCCATTCTTCGCGTCTCTGCCCCTGATCAACCAAGGTTTGGAGTGGATTCACTCGCCAGCTGCTTTGGCACATCCTCTCGATGATGGCACGGCCGTGATGTTGGAACGTGACGTGAATAAAACGAAGGACTCGCTCGCTGTCGACGGACCGGCGTGGGGCAAGCTCATGTGTCCGTTCGTCGAGCGCTGGAGTGAATTTGCTCCCGAAGTATTGCGCCCTGTTCAGCTCATCCCCCGGCATCCATGGCTGATGGGGCGGTTCGGAATGGCCGCGCTACAGTCAGCCCGAGCTGTTGCTCGCCGGTTTCGTAACGAACGAACCAGGGCATTATTTGCAGGCTTGGCCGCCCACTCTTTCCTCAGCCTGGACGAGCCGCTCAGTGCGGCATTTGCAATCCTGATGGCAGTGGCAGCGCATGCGGTTGGTTGGCCTATTCCTCGCGGCGGCGCTCAGTCACTCACGAACGCACTATGCGGGTTTCTGTCCACGTTCGGAAGCAAGGTGAGCATCTCATCGCCGGTCCAAAGCTTGGCGGCATTGGCGAACTATGACCTGCTTCTCTGCGATCTCACTCCACGGCAGCTAGTCAAGGTCGGCGACCAGAGATTATCCGACAGCTACAAGCGGCGGCTCAGAAAATACCGCTACGGAGCTGGCGTCTTCAAAGTGGATTACGCGCTGAACGCAGCCATCCCATGGAAAGCTCCCGATTGTTTACGGGCGGCGACCGTGCATTTAGGCGGAGGCTTTGACGAGATTGCCGCGGCGGAAAAGGCGGTGCGGATGGGACTGAACGCCGACCGTCCCTTCGTTCTGCTGGCCCAGCCCAGTCTTTTTGATAGCTCAAGGGCTCCAGCAGGCAAGCACACGGCGTGGGCCTATTGTCATGTCCCGAATGGATCCACTATAAACATGCTTGCGAAGCTAGAAGATCAGATTGATCGGTTCGCTCCCGGCTTCCGCGACTGCATTTTGGCGCGGCGTGTTTTTTCTCCCGCGGATCTTGAAAGCATGGACGCCAACCTCGTAGGAGGCGATATTGGGGGCGGGGCCATAGACATTCGTCAGTTGCTGTTTCGACCGACATGGCGACATTACGCCACGTCGGCGCGCGATATCTACATTTGCTCTGCGTCCACTCCGCCTGGTGGAGGAGTCCACGGAATGTGCGGATATCACTCAGCGAAGGTGGCATTGTCGCAGTGGAATGGCGTTTAGTCTGAAGGCGTAAGCTGCTCCTCGATCACTGAAAGAAGTCAATTGCGAGGGCCAATTTGCGGATGGCCCGGCCAGATTGCTCTTGCGAAGCCAAAAACCATGCGCCGACGCCGGCGGCAGTTGCAATCAGAGTCGCCGCTAGAGTGCTGTTCGTTGAGGCTATCATGCATTCCACGCCTCAGTTTTGTTCCCCGATGATGCCACGGATGCACGCCGGATGCGAGGCCCATAAATTTCAAACCGACCACTACCCAAATTCCCATTCGATTGACACCACACAAGCGCATGTTATCGTCACTTCGCATTTCTTTCTCGAACGCATTTTGCAATGCGTCTATTTGCGAACATTGCCGTGAATGCATGGCGATGAAACCGCGCTAAGGCAAACTGTCCTACGCAGAAGTTTTCGTCTTGCCGCTACACCTGAACATAGATTGTCTGGATTATAGTCCCAGAGGCCTGGATTTCCTCTGGAGTCTATGCTATCCACGCGCCCGCCAATCGAATCCCTCAATTACTTTACGATCGGGCTACTGCGCAGGTTTGCCAAACGTCAGGCGCAACCCGGTCGAGAGCAGCAAGTCGTTGTCTTTAATCCCAGTGGGTGGATTGCTGATATAGATGTCGGCGAAAGTGACCTGCCAGCCAAGCCAGTTCTTCAGCTTTGTCGCAGCGGTGGAATTGAATGTGAAGCGGTAGCCGCCCGCGCCGCCGACGCCCGGGTAGAAAGTAAAATTCTCGCTAAAAGTAGTGCGGCTGCCGAGCTTTGTATCGAGCTCCTCTCCGGCCACCATTTCGGCCCCCCTCTGAGTGACTGCGGGAAAAGCAAGCGTGGCTGGGGGAGGCGCGGGATTTGGAAGTGAGTATGTCGAAAAATACTGCTGGTTGAAGCCCGCTCCACCGGAAAGATCGAATGTCGTATTTTTCGTTTTGACCACGTGGTATCCGGCGCCGCCGGCAATCACGTTCTGCAGGTCCAGATGCTGCAGCGCATTGTAGTTGAAGTCGGTCAAGCCAAAGGCAAACCATCTCGGGCTGACGTTGACATCCACACGAAAGCCTCCCTGAATTTGGTCGGCGGTGGTCTGGCTCGGCGAAGTGTTGTCGTCTCTGCCGTAGACCGCGGTTGTGTAGATCGTGATTTTATCGCGGTCGGTCTGGCGAACCGCCTTCCCGGAGAGTGTGTAGGTCAGTGTAGAGGAATTACCCTCAGTCAAGCTTAGGCCGGTATCGAGGAGTCCGCTCCAGAAGTCCAGCAGGTGCGGATGTTGCAATCGTTCCATGGTGGCGTCATAGGCAGCCTCCTCCGCATCCGAGCGAATCACCTGAATCGAATCTTTGGAAGCGGTCACGACGCCCGCAGTCTGCGTGGCGATCTGGACTTGCCCGCCGCTTGTCGTCACGGGCCCCACGATCATCTGCCCGCCATTCAGACCGACGTGCAGAGGCGCCGTGGAAGAGATTGTGTCGATTGCGGGCCACTGAATCGTGACAACGCCCGCAAATTCGGTCTTGAGGATCAGCGCCTTTGCATCGGATTTTACGATTGTGCCGGTCAGCCGGTCTCCGTTTTTCAGCGTGATTTGATCGGCGTGCGCCGCCCCGGCCAAAAGCGTCCCGAAGAAAATCAAAACCATTCCCACTATTTTCATTGGATTGCCCCCTAGCTCCCCGTGCAGATCGGGATTTGGAATCACACCAGGCCGGATTGCCCTTGGGCGCCGGCGGATTTGTGCTCTTGACGGATTCACGCAGGACGTTAGCCGGTTCAGCGGAAATAGGCATATCCGACCAACGGCGGATCGCGTGTCAGTTAATCGGATTGTCCGCCGCAGAGACTCTGGGATGTCAGTCAATTAAAGATTTTATTCTAAGTCGCTTTTACTCTTTTGAGACGGGTTTCGAATCGAGTTCTTCAGCCAATCGCTCCAAGCCTCCCGAAATCTTCCGCAAAGCCTTTGCTGCATTGAGGCGCGTGGTGTGGCTGATTTTCTTCTCGGCAATGTCGTGAAGGCGCTCCAGTTCTCGATCGAGCTTGCGACCCATCTCTTCAAACTTGGTCATCTCGCCCCTCAAGCATTCCTGCAATCTTTGTATCTCTTCATAAAGCGCCAGCGAATCACGCAACGAAAAGGTATAACGGGGGCGAACAAGCTAGTCGTTCCAGCGTGTCCGTCGATGGTATTCGCCGCCGCTTAGGCCTCCGAGGTCAATCACAACCGCGATAATCAGAATCACCAGATTAATCCCTGCAATAGGCTGCCGAGTATTCACCATCCACGCATAAGCCAGGGTTGTTAGAGGTACAAACAGGAATCCGATCAGAGGAAACAATAGACCGTGGTACGCTCGCTCCAAATAATTCGTGAAGAGGAACATCACCACAAGTGCGATGCGAGGGAACGCCAGGATAACGATCACCAAGAGGCAGGGCACGAGGGACCTCCGACACAGCACTTTACATGGAATTGTCGCTGAAACCGATTATCAGATCGCGCATCTGCGAAAGCTTACCGGACCTCATGTGGATGCATAACCCGAATACACTGCCGCGCCGGATGGGCCCGCGAGGCCTTTGGATCAGGCGCGACAGTCGAATCGAACGGTAAGCGGCCTCGGCGCTATGACTTCGAGTACCGGTCCAAGTCGCTGATCAGCGGCAGAGCTTCCGCCGGCTGCGGCACTTCGCCGTGAAGAATCTGCTCGCGGCTCGCGGTTCCGTACATGTCCTTGTCATCGTCGTGTTCCGCGTGAACTATCGCGCCCTCCACGCTCACTCCCGCAAACACGCCGTGCGTTCGAGCGTACGTCAGAATTTCAGCTTGCATGCTGACGTCCGTGCCCGCGGCGGCGTCGCGTCCCACCGGCCCCGCGGCGATGCTCGCGTCGCCGCCCAGACTGAATTTGTCCGCCAACAAGCGGCCTGCGGCGCGCTCATTCATGAAAAGCATCACGATGTCCGTCGACGAAATTCCGATTTGCGGTCCAAAGCTTCCTCCCGCGACCATGATGAACACCGGGTCACCCCAACCGTGCGCGGTGCGGCAAACCACCACTCCCTTGCCGCCTTTCTCGCCGACGAAGAACGCTATTTTTTCTTCGCCGGGAATGATGCCGATGCATCTGGAGGAGGCCAGCAGTCGCCGCGGTATCGCTTTGTCCGGTGTACCCATGATTTCACGGAGCACTCTTGCAGCATGGTCGATCCGGCGGGCGTCATCGTCGCGTGACGCGCCAGAGGTAACGATGGGGAGAGTCAATCCGGCAATGAGCAAGCTAATGGCTATTTTTCGTATCAACATTTTTTTTCCTTTCAGAGTTGGGGCGCGCCCAACGGCCGCACGCCCGGCACATGATTCCTAGAGTTATTGGGCAATTCCGACCGGCTGTTCCTAGTGCTTGCCGACCGTGTGACCGCGGCCATCTCGAACTTCATTTCCCTTGAAGTTGGCAACCTTATCGAGACGCTTTGACGGCTCGGGTTTATCGCCAACTTTCGGTGCTGGGCCTTTGTAGCCATGGTCAGGATGAAGACGGTTATTTACGTGGCCGTGGAAATCGGCGGGGCCATGAAACCACGGGCCAGCGCCAATGAAGACACCCCCCGTAAACCATTCGGGGCCGTAGTAGCCGTAGGGAGCACAGCCATAAGGAGCAGTGTCATAGTAACCATAGGGACAGTCAGGGGCGACTCCAACGCTGACCGCGACCTGCGCCTTCGACTTGGGTGCGGACACCACGAAACAGATTGCAGCAACGGTGATTAACGCAAGACACTTCAATTTGTTCATGAGACATCCTCCGTCAATTTGCCTTGCGAGAGAGAGATTCGAGTTTTGCTCTGTGTCGCCTCTCGCTGATCATAGACATTCAGACTAGCCTCTGCAGGCCGTTGCAGCTATCGGAGGCATCCCTTAGAATTGGAGAGGGCAATCCTGTATTTCGGGGGCCACGGAGGACCTGGCGGATGGATCGAAAAGGGTGAGCCCGCTGAACCGCTTGTTCCCCTCGAGCGAGACTATGCATTAGTTTTCGCGCGGGATTGCAGGTGTTCGTATCGAGGCGGGATACCCTTCTGCGGCGGTGACTTCTCAGACGAGTGGCCCAGGGCAAATTCCATCGGCCGTTGATTGCGCCAGCCGGCAAAAACTTGTCTAGCCATCTTGGCCATCGGAAACAAACTCGGGAAGGCAGTAATGGGGAACTGGTGTGCGGCAATTAGGAAGACAAATGCTCTCCAGATGAAGTTTCCGCCATGCCGTCGGATTGAACGATGATGTTATTTCCTGACTGGACGCTCCGGATGAGAAACTCCCCGGGTGAACTCAGGGCGAATTCGCGGACCCGCGCTTTTGCTTCTTCAACGGTTGCCGCTGTTCCGCGCCAAAGCAAACCACCACCGGGATCCCTTTGGAAAATATCGAACGGAGGAATCATAAGTTCCAGTTTCTCCCTACAACTGCACTTCCTTGGCCAAGAACCTCATTGCCAGTGACCACTCGGGATTCGCCGGTCCGCACGGCGTGGGAATATTATAAAAAGCAGCGGTCGTGGCAGTGCGCCACAAAACGTTGCACTGAACGGTTCCGCACAAAAACTCATTTCGTATGCGTTTTCCACTCCTTAAGCTGTCGCTGGACAATTCCATAACAATCGCACGCTGCGTCTTCAAGTTTTTGCCGGTTCAAGATCGTCACGCTGCCACGGGTGTAGGAGATCAACCCGGCTTTTTGCAAAATGCCTGCCGCGACAGTCACGCTTGATCGACGCGTCCCCAACATTTGCCCCAAGAACTCCTGAGTTAGAGGAAGGCTGTCCGAACGGATCCGGTCCTGGCTCATCACGATCCACCTTGCTAATCTTTCTTCGACATCATGAAGCCGGTTGCATGCCGCAATCTGAGTACTCTGCATCGCGAGTTTTTGGCCGAAACGATGGATCTGCTGTCCTAACTCAGGCCAGAGCCGCACAAACCCGCGGAGCGTCCCAGCATCGCATCTATACGCCGTGGCATCCCCTTGAGTGACCGTGCGAGTCGAACTGGTGCGAAACCCAACAAGCAAGGGCACACCAACGAACCCCTCCCTGCCAATAAGGCCGACCTCAACGGATTTTCCATCAGGCTGAACTGCCAGAACGGAAATCAATCCTGAATTGATGAAGTACCCGGATTTAATGATTTCGCCGGGCTCAAAGAGAACTTGATGGAGTTTCAAACGCACCATTTCCAATTTTGGGAGCATCTGGTTGCATTGATCGCGCGGGAGACTGAGGAGTATTTCATTGTGAATCGAATTCCCGTCTTCATCCGTAGGCGCTCTTGCAGAAGATACACGAATACTCTTCCTGGCCATGATGACTCCCGGACATCACGAACGTGTTATCTGATTTCGCAGGGAACCGTCGCGAGAAGGGGGTCGACGGAAAGGTGCTAGAAGAGACATACCCAGTCTACTCCTTTTTCGCTATCTAAGGGGGAATTAGTCCGCTCTGCCCAGGGAAGGGACTCAGGGCAGCGTACACAGAAATGTGCGGTAGCGTACATTATTCATGGTATTGTACGCCCCAGCCATGAGAGTAGATTCAAATCTACCTTTCCTCATTGCCGCGCCTCGACTTGTAGGACGTGGCCCAGCCAGCAACGGGCAAAGGACACGTGGGTAGCCGCTTGCCCTACTCAATCCTGATCGTCGATGACAATGCCCTTGTCCGGCATTCGCTGCGGGCTTCCGTCGAGCAAGAATCTGTTTGGCATGTATGCGGAGAAGCGAATAACGGCGAGACAGCGGTTGAAAAAGTTAAAGAACTCCATCCGGACATCGTGATCATGGATTTGCAGATGCCGGGTATGAACGGTCTCGAGGCAGCCCGGAAAATCAGGATTATCGCGCCGCGCACGGCGATGATCATGATGACGATGTACAATTCCGAGCAGCTTCGAAGGGAAGCTCAGGCCGTAGGTATCAGAGCCGTTCTCTCAAAAACCGCCGGAAACCCAGACAATCTACTGGCTTCGCTAAGAAATGTTTATAGCGCCCCAGGTTTTGGTAGTGACTCATTTTGACGGGAGATAGCGGGGGGTGGCTAGATATGGCGGGAAACTGCGAGAAGGCAAGATTGCCTTAACCGAGGCCGTAAAGTGCATGCGCGGGTCCAGCTGAGTCAGCAGTCCATCCAATAAAAGGCCAGTCCCACCTGTAGTTCTAGCGATTCACTGGCTGGGGTAATCTGCGCAAAAGGTCCCATTTTAGGATTAGCGGGCGGGGGCCGTTTGATGTCCACCAATGAGGCTCCCCTTCTTACTTAGGCCGGGTGCTTACTTGCCGAGTTTTTCCGAAAAACAGTTTCGGTACCAGGGAACGCTTTCGTTCAAATGGCTTGCGCAATCGGCTCGCTAAGAAATGTATGTTGGAGTTTACCCTGACTGCGGCAAACCAATGGCGGCAAGATCATCCTGCGTTTGAATCCAACCGACCTTGCCGTCGATTCGGACTTTCAGCCAGACATCCTCACGAACCCCGAGATTGATGGATTCACCAGAATCGTCGAAGACAAAGCGGACACTGGCGCAAATTAAGGGTTTCTATTTACGCGGTCTCTAACATATGCAGGAACATCGTCAGGTAGCGCTTCACGTGGCTGGTCACGAGGAAATGTTCGCGGACGTGGTCGTGGCCGTGCTCGCCGAACTGCTGCGCCAGCGCGGGATTCGAGAGGAGGATCCGCACCTGGTACGCCGTGCCTTCCACCGATTGCGCCAGCAGGCCAGTGTGCTTGTGGATCACCTGCAATGGGATTCCGCCGACCGCCGATGCCACGACCGGTTTCTTCTTCCAAAGCGCTTCCGTGACGGTGAGGCCAAAACCCTCGCGCAAACTTTTCTGAATCACGATGGTGGAGGCGGCTTGCAGCGCGTTGATTTCCTTATCGGCCGTGGGAGGCAGATCAAGGATGTGAATGTCCGGATCGCCCGTGGCAAGCTGGCGGATTTCGCTGAGCACGGCGCCGCCTTCGGGGTCGTCGGCGGCGCTGCCGCCCGCGAGCACGAGCTGGCAATCTTCATGACGGCGCACGATCTGATAGGCGCGGATCACGCCCGCGGGATCTTTCAGGCGGTCAAAGCGCGAAACCTGCGTGAGGATGGGACGCGTGGAATCAATATGGAAGCGCTCGAGGACACCGGCGACGAATCCGGGGTCGAGCTCAATGTTTTTGTCCGCCAGCGGATCGATGGACGGGTAAAAAAGGTATTGCGGGATCGGAAGCTGCCGCGCGAAGGATGGCGACGAAAAAAGGGACGCGTCGTACTTGAACACGAAGGCCCGCAGGAACGCCCAGACGTCCTGGTTCGGCTGTTAGAGGTCAATGTGGCAGCGCCAGATCCAGCGGCCGGAATGTTCCTTGCGCGCCTCGACCAACGCGATGGGTTGCGGGTCGTGGATGACGGTGAATTCGCAGTCGAATTCCATGTCCTTGCGGTTCTTTTCGCTGACGGACAGGAATTCATCGAAATCCTCCGGGCGGCTCTCGTAGGGCGCGCCGTGGAGAGCGTTGTGAAAAGATTTGGTGACCTCGAAAAAACGCGGGTTGCCACGCAGGATGTCCCAGCGCGCGTTCAGGCCCAGTTCGCGCATCAGCGGGAGCAGACGGTTCAGGATTTCGGCCACGCCGCCGCCGAGCGCAGTCGAATTGACCATCTGCACCGTGCGGCCCGTCAATTTCGCGGCGATGGCGCGAAGCTCGTCAATTTGCGACTGGCCGATAAGCGGGACGTATTCATCGAGCAGGATTGTGCGGGATTCATTCGTGGCGCCGCTTTTTACTTCCACGTTTGTCGCGCTCATGCGGCCAGCTCCCAGTCAACGTATCGGAGAAGTTTTTCGCGTGTGCTTTCAAGAGTGTTGGTGTAGATGCCAATCTGGTCGGTGCGACGGGCGAGGGTTTCGAGGCCCAGGTCTCTTGCGAACCACACCGAAAAATCATTGGTGTGCAACTGCAGCCGCAGGCGGGAAATTACGAAATGGAAGAAGAACGCGCCGGTGCTCAGGTGTTCGAGTCTGAGGCGGAATTCTTCGAGGGTCGAGGCTTCCACCGTCGAAGGGAGAATCACCTCGATGGATTCGCAAAAGTAGAAAGGCTCGAACGCGGGGCGCTCGAGTTCGGCGGGATGCGCGGCGCAGAATTTGTCGGTGATGCGCAGAATATCGTTGCGCAGATCGTGCAGATCCGTGTAGCCGCCGATTTCGAGTGCAGCGAGCTGCTCGGCGAAATTCGTGCGGTTCAGCGCGGCGAGCACCCACTGCGCGATGTCATTGGAGAAGCTTTCGGTGAGGAAGTGGTGGCGGCCGAGGCTCTGGAACGTGTGATAGAAAATGGAGGCGTCGCTGCAGGTTTCGAGGCCGGTGCGCAATTCGCCGAGATTCCGGGCGGTTTGATTGCAAATCCGAGTGAGATAGGAAACGGTGGCGAATTGAAACGGGCTCTCCGCTTTTTTCACGGCAGCTCCTTTTCGAGCCGGTTCAGAAATTCGAGGACCTCTTCGGGGTTTTGGAGGCGGTAATGCGCCTCCGTTCGCCGCGCCGGGCCCACCCGCAAGGTAATTCCACGCCGCAACTCTTCCAATCCAGGTTCATCGGAGATGTCGTCGCCGACATAAATTGGAAGAAAAGTTCGGTCGGCGTTTTCGAGTACGCGCCGAATCGCGAGACCTTTTCCCTGCACCTGGCCCGGAACGATGTTCCACACGGTTGCCGTTGCGTCAAGGATATCGCGCAAGTGCAATGTGGTCAGACCCGAAATGTCGAAACCGTTTCCGTTTTCCCAGCCGTAGAGTCCGTAAAATTCGATGCGCGGTATTTGAATGAGCCGCTGGAGCGTGGCCCTTCGGCGCCCGCTTACAATCCCCACATGGACTTGCCGGTGGCTCGCAATCTTGCCCAACGCTTTTTTCATTTGATTGTCGAGCTTTACCGAATCCGGGTGTGGACAGTGATGGGCCAGCGTGCCGTCGAAATCCAGGAACAGACGGATCTCCTTTACCGCTTGCACGCGCCCGGAAATCTCATCCCAGCGATCGAACAGGTGAGGCACGCTCCGCGTGGGGGGGGGGCCGGCTTTTTCTTGTGATGAGCTGGCGTCGCGCTTGCGCCCATGCTCAGCGCACCTCCTCGAGTTCCGGCGTTTGGAGACGAATCTCGGAAAGATCCGCGATCAATTCGGCGGCCCAGCGATACACGTTGTGTTCTTTCACCGTGTGACGCATGCGAGTCATACGCGCGCGGCGCTCTTCCGGCGGCATCTCGAGCGCGCGCTGTATCGCTTCCGCCAGTTGCTCGGTGTCATAGGGGTTGACAAGCAGCGCGTCGTGCAACTCGCGGGACGCTCCCGTGAACTGACTCAGCACCAACACGCCATCCTCGTCATCACGCGACGCCACAAATTCCTTGGCCACCAGGTTCATGCCGTCATGTAGCGACGTAACCAGGCATAGGTCCGCGGCTTTGTAGTAAGGCGCGATCTCCTGATGGCTGTGGTGCCGGTTACGCAGAACGATTGGCTTCCATTCGCTTGTCTGGAACAGCGCGTTCACCCGTTGCGCTTCGACTTCGACCTCGACGTTGAAGTCGTGATAGCGCTTGATGTTCGTGCGGCTCGGCGCGCCAAGCTGCACGAACGTGAACCGCTCGCGGTATTGCGGATAGCGGTCCAGGAACCGTTCGATCCCGCGGAATCGTTCGACAATCCCCTTGGTGTAATCCACGCGGTCGACGCCGACTCCGAGGAATATGGTTTCCGGCCCGAGCTCCTTCAAAATGTCCGCGCGGCTTTTGCCCGCCGGCAGCAAACTTCCCGGCCCGTCCGCCGCGTCAGGAAACGCCACGCTGATCGGGTGCGGCCGCACCGCCGTGAAATGATTGTTCCGGTTGACGACAAAACGGTCCCATTCAATCCGCGTTTCGATTGCATGGTCCACCGTCTCCAGGAAGTTGTTGCAGTGCGCTTGGATGTGGAAACTCACCAGGTCCGCTCCGAGCAATCCGTCCAGAAGTTCTTCTTCCCATGGGCAAATCCCAAATGCCTCCGGATTCGGCCACGGAATGTGCCAGAAGATCGCCACTCGCGCGCCCGGACACGCGTTCTTAATCAGCCGCGGCAACAACGCAAAGTGATAATCCTGAATCAGGACGAACGGCTCTTCAGCATCGCCGATCTCTTGCAGCACTGCACGCGCAAACTTTTCATTCACGCCCCTGTAGTATTCCCAGTCAGCGGCGCGGAACAGCGGACGCGTGTGCGCGATGTGGCAGAGCGGCCATAGGCCTTCATTTGCGAAGCCGTAGTAATAACCATTTTCCTCTTCGCTTGTGAGCCACACGCGCCGCAGCGTGTAGAGCGGTTGGTCCGGCGGCACGCCCAAGCGGTCGCGCGAGTCCACTGTTTCACGGTCCGCATCCGCGGAGCCGTGCGCGATCCACGTGCCGTTGCATGCGCACAAGATTGGCTCCAGCGCCGTCACCAATCCGCTCGCGGGAACCCGCACCTCGATCGCCTTGCCTCGATGAACGTGCTGATACGGTTCCCGGTTGGACACCACGAACAGCGGATTGCTCCGCAATCGCCGCCGGACGCCGGCGCGGAGACGCTCCGGCGTCCACAGCGAATCGGCGGCATCGCGCAGCCGCGCCTCTTCCTTCGCGGTCCCGCGCGCTTCCGCAAGACTCTGCGCAAGCGATACGGCCTCGGATGCAAGCGGTTGGATGAGTTCCTGCGGGACTTCGGGCGGCGCGGCTTTGAACTCGCCGGTGCGAAGACTTTTCATCCACTCGGAAATGGCGGTGATGGGGCGGAGAATCGTCCAGCGAACGATTAGAAGAGTAAGCAAAACGACGAGCATGACTTGAACGATGACGTGCCAGATCGCGTCGCGCCAAATTTGCCAGCTCTGCGCCTCGATGTATGCTGCATCGTTGATCGTCGCCAGGACGCCAGTGATTTGTGCACCGCTGTGCAGCGGAACGAGATAGATATAGGCGGCCTTCGAGTCAGTGGAAGTCAACCGGCCAACGCCGCGGTCGGTGGCCTCGCACTGCGCGAACAAATCGGAAGGAATCTTGCCGTCCGCGCCGAGCCTGGAACTGATCGCGAGCGGATGCTGGTTATGATCAAAGATTGCAATTCCAATAAGGTGTTCCCGGTTTCCGAAACGATCCACGATCTGCTGCAGACGCGCATGTGAACCACGCTCGAGCGCGGGCTCCACTGTCTCTTGCAAACTATCAGTCAGTGTTTCGGCGCGGCGCGCGAGATCCGCCCGCAGGCCACTCTTCTCGGCGCGGACCTGCCCACGGGCGACGACAAAAGTCACTACGCTGATGCTGATGACAAGCGACAATATCAACCGCAGGCTCAGTCTCATCTGCCCTCCGCGAGCGTCCGAATTGAGTTGGAAGATGTAAAGGCAGTTCTTCCATCACTCTCAATCAGGCCTTGAGGGAAGAGTCTGCTCGCCACGGCGAAAATAAAATACAGGAATTCATGTACTGGACGGGGGTCTCATAATTTACTCGCATGCCGCAAATAGTGTTTGCTCTGTGAGATTCCACGCAGGGGATTAGCCCTCGCAATTCTCGCATTGCGTGTAGGCGTCCCTCGCCATATCTCCATCCGCCACAAAAAGTGACTCTCTTGATCAATATCGTTCTTCACCCGCAGGTTTCTGCCACAGGATGATTTAAGCAGGCTACACGCAACGAATCGGCCACCAGAAAGACCAGACGCCAGGTGGGTACTTTAGTTTTCCGCAGTGGACGTTCGTCTATAGCTCTTGTCCAGAGTCAGTCTCAGGGTTTGACATCAATCTCGGTGACGACCTTGCCCTCAGAAGAGTGGATTCGATCGTCCCAACAATGAGAAGTGATGGACACTGAAAATGAAGGTGTGGACCGCAGCAACAAGTCTTTCTTGGAACGGGACTTAAAGCCACTTGTGGCCAATCGTCGATTCTCGTAGCCTTCACAAGCTTTCGAATTTCCAGGTGGACGAGGAACACCGGGGGAGGCGCTTATCAAGAGACCAACAAAGCATGTGGTTGAACGGAGGTCTGCTCTGCGCTATCGAATGCAGGCCCCGGCAATATTCCGATGGAGGAGGTCGCACAGCGATCGCTTTCAAGGCGAAGGAAGAACACGAGACGTTAGCGCGGCTGGAGTGTATGTCTTCTCCGCAACATTGCCGCCAGTGAATTCGACCATCCAGATGGAGGTCGTCCTTCCGCCACTGCACAGCGCGCCCGTCCCACGGATCAAAGCAGAGATGAAGGTCTTGCGAGTCGATCACGATATTGCGGAGGAAGGCCGAGGCGGCTTTGCGGCTGTCGGGAAGGAATTTTCCTTGCGCAGCAGCGCGAAGAAATCGCACAAGACAAGCAAGGATTCCGCGATGGAGCCTAAGGGATCCAGAAAATTCATTGATGAGTTTTCTCAAACAGCGGATATCGACACACAGATTTCAGCGTCGACTTCGGATTGAGAGAGTGGGAATTGCGAGTTTTCGGAATGGAGCGAGGAAAACAATCAAGCGTCGAGCTGGCGGCTGCGAAATACGGTCTGGAATGATCGAAGGCCTTCCTTTGTGGAGGAGGCCACCGGAATTAAGTTGCATAGTTTTTGTAAAGGTTTGGGTGATTCGTGCACGTCGAAAAAAGTGAATGAATAATTTTTTGAAGCCGAAATGGGACTGAGAGGGCGAAGCTGTGTCTAGTTCCCAGATATTTCTCGCATCCGCGTCGTTCCTTCCTCCCGCGCATCTCGCGCCTGCGGAATCGAATTGGTATGCCGTTTGGACCCGGGCCCGGCACGAGAAGCGGGTCGCCCAAGAGCTCCAGGAGAGCCGAATCGTTACCTTTCTTCCGCTCCTCCAACAAATCCACCAGTGGAGCGACCGGCGGAGGAAGGTGGAAGTCCCCATGTTCAGTTGCTATGCGTTCGTTCGTATCGCGCAGGAGGCCGAGGAAAGGCGCAAGGTATTGCGGACCCCGGGTGTACTTGGATTCGTCGGCAGTGAGAGGCGGGGGACTCCGATCCCCGATCACGAGATCGAGAATCTCCAGTCGGCGATCCGGGAAAAGATTCCATGCGCCGCGCATCCGTTTATCAACACGGGGCAACGAGTCCGCATCCGCGGGGGATCACTCGACGGCATGGAGGGAATCCTCGTGCGACAGGGCGGCGAGCACAGCGCGGTCGTCTCGGTGGAATTGCTTCGGCAATCGATCTCGATTCGGATCGAGGGATACCAGATTGAGTCAGTTTAGCGATTGTTCTTCGGGAGCTGATCGATCTTGTCGCGAAAGGCTCGTCCATAGGGGCAAAACGGAAAGGCAACTGAGTTCTAAGCCCATATTCTCGAAATGGACTCGTTCCAGCGACCATTCCGGTGTTAATTTTCAACCGTGTATGTAGGCTCTAAACGAATTGAAGTTGCCCGGGAGGTGCACCGCCAGTGCTTGAGAAACAAAACCAGCCCTTTCAGCTCTTATTCAATGCGTTCTTGAAGGGCGATTTCCAGGGATCGCGAGTGGCTTCTGAAGGCACAGAGGGGTAGCAAAGATGTTCCTTGAATATTACGGACTCAACGAGCAGCCCTTTGGCGTGACTCCGGACCCGCGTTTTCTTTACCTCGGGTCCAAGCATCGGGAAGCATTGACCGCACTCGACTATGGCACGAAAGCTGATCGAGGATTTCTGGCGCTGATTGCCAAGCCGGGCATGGGGAAAACCTCCCTGCTGTTCCAGTATCTCGAGGGCCTTCGTAATGAAGCCCGCACCGCATTGTTGTTTCAAACCGATGGCGATTCACATGACCTCATGCATTATCTCCTCGCTGATCTAGGTCTCGATTGCAAGGGGAAAGGCCTCCCAGAGATGCGCTCTATGTTGAACGAGGTCCTTCTCGAAGAGATGCGCGCGGGTCGGCGCTTCGTTCTGGTCATTGACGAAGCTCAGAACCTGGATGAAAAGGCGCTCGAATCAATTCGATTGCTGTCCAATTTTGAGACGCCGTGGGCGAAGCTTATGCAAATTGTCATGGCGGGACAGCCGCAGCTGGCCGAATGCCTAGCCAGCCCCTCGATGGCACAACTCCGGCAACGGATTTCATTCTTCATTAAGATTGAGCCCTTCACCGTTGAAGAAACCGATGCCTACATCGATCATCGCCTGTGGGTCGCCGGATACAAAAAACCGCAGCTGTTCACCGTCGGAGCGCGGCGGCTGATCGCCGAACACAGCGAGGGCGTGCCTCGCATGATCAACAACATTTGCTTCGGCGCCATGTCACTGGGGTGGGCTCTGAAGCGAGAAATCATCGATCAGGAAATGATTTGCGACGTCTTGGCGGACCTCGATCCCGGGCACCGGAATGAAACGGCAGCCGTAGTATCGCCAGCAAGACTTGAGACAGAGCCGAAGCACGCAGCCTCGCAACCCGATTGTCCCCCTGAGAAGGACTCGCCAATGCAAGATTTGTTGGCAAAACTGGCCGCCGGCGGTGCGATTTTGATCTTGCTCGGTTGGTCCGTCGCTCACCCCAATATCGTAGAGGCGCGAACGTCCGAAACGGACTCGCAAACTCTGACTGCAGCGCCGTTCGCCGCGGATCCGAGGGCAGCTGCGCCAGCCCCATCGAACAGCGCGAGTGACGTGCCTGGTTCGCCCATCCGTCGCCGTCTGTACAACAATCATGTTAGCGCAGAGTTCCGAAAGCTCATCCGGTGACTACTCTGATTGACTGAGAATTACATGAAGACTTATTTTGACAATTGCCTGGCCTCCGACAGAAGAGCTGGACATGCGGGGTGATTCGAATGGACGTTCTTATGCCTTATATTCAGACTATCGAGGTTTACCATGCCTGACGAATTAAGTGATCCAACGCCGCGCAACTGGGAAGAGTATTGGGCCATTGGGTTCCGACGCCGCTGGTGGATCTTGCTTCCTTTGTTTCTCTGCTGGGCGGCCGTGTGGGGAGCGAGTTGGTTGTTTCCTACCGCCTATCAGTCAGAGGCGTTGATCTTGGTGGATCAACAGAAGGTACCCGACCAATATGTTGTGCCCAACGTGACTGTGAATCTTCAAGACCGTTTGCAGAGCATCACGCAACAAGTCTTAAGCCGTACCCGTCTACAGGAAACGATCGACCGTTTTCACCTCTACTCGCCCGGTCAGGGTCTGAGTGCCCTTTTGAAATCCGGGGATCCAATCGAGCAAATGCGCAACGACATAAACATTGTTCTTGTGGAGTCGCCGGGCCACCCCGGAGACTTTTCTGCCTTTAAGATACGCTACTCCGCTGGATCGCCCGACCTTGCGCACCGGGTAAACACCGAGCTCACGTCATTGTTCGTTGACGAAAACACACTGACCCAGAGACTGCTTTCCGAGAACACGACGGCTTTCCTTGAAAACCAACTAGCAGATGCGCGCGCCAAAATGGGAGAGCAGGAAGCCAAGGTCGCGTCCTTCAAGGCGAGGCACATGGGAAATTTGCCAGGCCAATTGGAAAGCAACGTCCAGATTTTGGCTGGCATGCAAGCACAATTGGAGAACACGCAGCATGCCTTGGACGCCTCAAAGCAACAGAAAATTTATCTGGAATCATTGCTACAGCAATATCAGTCAGCGCAGGCAAGTCTAAGTGGCAGAGACTCGCCGCTGACATCAACACAGGCATCGGACCAGGCATCGGACCAGGCATTGGACAAAGAGCTGCAGGATCTGCGCCTCCGCCTCGAGGACCTCCGTGCAATTTATACCGACAGCCACCCGGATGTCATGGCGCTCAAGGACAAAATTGCGAATACGGAGAAACTGAAACAGCAGACCGAAGAGGGAAGGGTTTCGAATCCAAGGACCAGCAAGTTGCCGAACCCTCCGGACCCCGCGGCAGTGGAAGGAGTACAACACGGTTCACCCACTGCGATGATGCAGGTCCAAAGCCAGCTCAAGGCCAATCAATTGGAGATCCAGAACGATCAACAGCGTGAAAAGGATCTCGAATTACAAATTGCTGCGTACCAGGCTCGCCTGAATATGACTCCGGAAACTGAGCAAGAATTGGCAGAAATCTCCCGTGGGTATGAGGAGTCCAAGACCAATTACAACTCGCTTCTGCAGAAACAGATGCAGTCGCAGCTTGCCACGAGCCTCGACCAGCGGCAGCAGGGTGAGCAGTTTCGGATCATCGATCCGCCGAGCATGCCGGGCAAGCCTTCGGCTCCCAATCGCTTACGGATTAGTCTCGCCGGCCTGGTTCTGGGACTCTGTCTCGGCTTGGGTCTAGCGGCCTTCCTGGAAGTGACGGACGCGCGGGTCCGGCAGGAGAAAGATCTCGATGGAATCATTCCCGCTCGCGTGCTTGTGGGTATCCCCCGCTTGACCACCCCTGCAGAGGACCATCTTCGAATACTAAATCGGTGGATGGAAGTTAGCGCAGCGGTGGGGATGGCTGTATTGGTTTTGGCTGGCAATCTCTACGTATTCTACAAAGGTTGACAAGGGGTGCCGCAAAGACTCACAAGGGAACCCTGTCAGGGCATTGCTCAGCATGAGTTATGGTGATCGTCCCCAAAAAACTATGCCGGAAGTAAGAGTGGAGACAAAATGAGCCGTCTGTACGAAGCATTAGTCAAAGCGGCAGCCGAGGGAAACCGGCACCGCACGGTCCAGCCAGTCGTAGCCCCGCCGGACTTGGTTCTACCGGTCCGCATTGCTGCTGACGTGGTTTCACCCGAGCACAAGGGGATAGAGGAAGTAGTCAACGAAGTCGCGCCGAAACCTGCTGCCGTAAAAGCAGTGACTGCGAGCGAGGACGCGCGCGCGATTACGGCGCGCGCTTCGTTAAAGTCACGCCTGGTCGCACTCACTGATGGCAACGGTCTCGGCGCCGAAAAGTTTCGAGTGCTCGCCACTCGATTGGGCCATTTGCGCAAACAACGAGAGCTTCAATCCTTGCAAGTCACAAGTAGCATGGTCAACGAAGGCAAGACCGTGGTGGCGGCGAATTTGGCGGTGACTCTAGCGAAGTACACCGGTGCGAAGACGTTGCTGATTGAAGGAGATTTGCATAGACCGACACTGGCACCACTGTTCGGCTTGGGCGATTTGCAAGGGCTAAATCACTGGTGGTCCAGCCCGACGAGCGACGTCGACGATTTCATTCACCGGTTTAAAGACCTGCCGTTGTGGTTCCTCCCTGCTGGCACGGCGCACGATCAACCTTCGCACATTCTGCAATCGGCGCGATTCTCGGAAGCCTTCGCTCATTTGGCCAGGCGATTTGAGTGGATCGTGGTCGATTCTACCCCCATGTTGCCGATCGTCGATGTTAATCTGTGGTCGCGATTAGTGAACGGCACACTCCTGGTCGTCCGGGAGGGGCTGACGCCGATCAAGGCCCTCAAGCGAGGATTGCAGGCTCTCGATCAGCCGAAGTTGGTCGGTGTGGTGATTAACGAGGCTTGTGAGTTTGATCAAGGCGATTATAAGGGGCAATACTTACGGTACCCCCAAACTACGAAACAAAACCGTCGCACAAAGCCAATGGCTACGACGTCGTTGACTTTTTCAAATCGATCCTCGAAGACCCTACCGTAACCTAGCAAGTCCGAAATCGATCCTTCCCGAGGATTGGGATCCGCCGAGCGAGAGTGATCAGGCTGGGGAGCAAAATCCTTAGAACAGGCACGTGGATCAGCGTGTTGCTGCTATCCGCGCTGGTGGCGATTCTGTACGGGCCGGTGCTTGGGTCGCTGGTGCGGCAGTGGTGGAATGACCCGAATTACAGCCACGGTTTTTTCGTGCCTTTGATTGCAGGCTATATTCTTTGGCGCGAGCGCAACCGGTGGCGTGGGATGCCCCGCCGGTCAAACAATTTCGGTTTGTCGATCATGTTGTTCGCGGTTGGGTTGCTAACTCTTGGGACGCTCGGCGGAGAGCTGTTCACGACACGAATCTCCCTATTGTTTCTGATTATCGGAATCGTCGTGTTCTTCGCTGGCTGGCAAACCCTCCGTTCGGTCGCCTTTCCGATTGGCTTTCTGCTCTTGATGATTCCGCTGCCTGCAATTGTGTACTACCAGTTGACCTTCCCATTGCAATTGTGGGCGTCACGGCTGGGCGCAAACGGTCTGGTCGCACTCGGTGTTCGAACTGTGCGGGAGGGCAACTTATTGATTCTCCCGAACTGCACGCTTGAAGTGGTCGAACAATGCAGCGGGGTCCGCTCGCTGCTTTCCTTGTTGGCCGCAGTTGTCGCATATGGGTACTTCGCCGAATCGAGCATCTTTAGACGCTGCGTTCTGGCTCTGTCGGCCATTCCCATTGTAATCTTGAGCAACGGCCTCCGACTGATCACGACGGGCGTCCTAAGCTTTTACTTCGGCCCAGCCGTGGATAGAGGTGCGCTCCATTTGGTAGCTGGCTTGGCCTTCTTCGTGCTGGCTTTCCTCTCAATTCTGCTGATCCATGAATTGCTCCGCCGCCTTCCAAGCCAGCGGGCCCCAGCACCGGAGCATACATGATGCGACTCTTTGTCGCTGTAGTTGTCCTTTTGGGGGGAATTTTCGCTATGCACACGCTGAGACCGAAAGATGCAACCGGACTGCAGCGGCCCTTACGTGAATTTCCCACGGCCATCGAAATCTGGCGCGGCGAGGATCTTCCGTTCGAAGATGCGGTCGTGCGGGCGACTGGAGCAGACGACTACATCAACCGAGAATACTTGGGCGGCGTGCGCCCTGTCGAACTCTACATTGGCTACTACAAGAATCAGCGTTCCGCCGACAGAATTCATTCTCCCAAGAATTGTCTTCCGGGTTCCGGATGGGAACCTGTCAGCTCCGCCCAGCTCGAAATTGGTTCCCTAGACGGCCTTCCTGTAGTTGTAAACGAATACGTGGTGGAGCAGGGAACAAAGCGGGATCTGGTCCTCTATTGGTATCAGATGCACGGACGCATTGTGGCAAGTGAATACACGGCCAAATTCTGGCTAGTTGCCGACGGCCTGAGGCGCATGAGTGCCGATGGCGCAATGATCCGCATCTGGACCACTGCAGCTGATGGCGAAGCAAACGCCCGCACTCGTGCGGTTGACTTCGCGCGCCACGTCTATCCGCAACTGGCGACGTTCTTGCCGGGTCCCGGAGACGGGACGCACACCGAACGTGATTCGAGCGGTGATGATCCAGTGCGGAGGTTTCTTTACCCTCCCTCAAGGGCAGGACTTCTCAATTCCGCGCGATCGTTCTTTCCGTACGGTAAGCAGGAAACGAATACATTGCTCGACCCGGGGAAATGCTAGTTAAAAAGGAGAATCAATATGAAATTAACATTCATCAGTATTTATTTGCTTGGATTGGCACTGCTCATAAGTACGGCGTCCGTGTCAGCGGGAAGCATTAAGGTTACCGGTCCCACCAGCGCTGGAAGGGCCGGTTCTGCCGAATTCGCAGCGGCTGAGGTGACCGCTCATGGTCCCGTACAGATGTTCGGATGCATATTGAGGGTTGTTGGCAAGGTTCACTCGGCGGATTCATTTTCCAATGGGCCGGGATCTCCGCTCTCCATCCTGACGTTCGAGCTACTCCAACCTGGCGGCAATGATGACGACGCCCGCGATCGCCACCGCGATCGCGACCGCGGGCCAGACCCTGTTCCTGAGCCGCTCACGGCTCTGCTATTTGGCGCTGCAGTGTTGGTCGGGGGAGGCATTCTTCGACGACGACAGCGTAAGGGGGAGAAATAGATCGTTGTCACCCCACAAGTCCGCACCAGCAACATATCCGGTCCGATGAGGCTTACGTAGATTTACGAATGTTTCGCCTACCGTGTTCTCCAGACCTGTATAAAGCATGAGGACAAAGGGCTAACTCAGAGGTCGTTGATTGATCCGACTCTTACACACTTATTTTCCTAATCGCACGCTCTTCCTGGGAATTTCGGAGGTGTGCCTTGTCGCCCTGGCCTTCGTAGCGGCGGTGGTTGCGCGCATGGGTAGAAGCGACGCCAGCCTCATGCTCGGGTTTCCATTGGGGTGTTTGAAGATTTTAGTCGTGTCGGCGGCTTTTGCCGCGTGTATGTACTATTTCGATCTTTACGATTCCTTGATCCTAAGCAATCGGCGCGAAGTGCTTGTGCGAATGATCCAGGTGATAGGCACCGTGTCTGTCGTTCTGGCCGTCCTGTACTACTTGTATCCGCCCATAAAGTTGGGTCGCGGCATTCTCCCCATTGGCTCCCTGTTCGTCGCGATGCTGCTGTGGCTTTGGCGAAAGCTATTCTCGATCGTAAACAGCTCGCCCCAATTTGCCGATCGGACGCTAGTCTTAGGTGAGGGGCCACTCGTGGAACCCCTTATACGCGAATATGAATCGCGCCCGGAGTTGGGGGTTCGCGTCATCGGTCGAGACCTCTTGGCTGGGAATGAAAACAATTGGATGCATTGTGATTGCGATTCGTCCGGCAATGGCTTTGGGGCGATGACAGGAAATTGTCTTCTCCATGTTCTCGAACACCTTCGCGTGAACCACATTGTCGTCGGCATGGGCGATCGTCGTGGCAAGCTACCGGTCGAATTATTACTTTCCTTGAAAAGCCATGGAGTGCGTATCGAAGATGGAACTGAGGTCTATGAGGCGATTACTGGCAAAGTCCCCATAGAATGCGTGCGCTTGGGATCGCTCCTGTTCTCACCGGGCTGTTATGCTTCACGGCTTTTCCTTTTATTCAAGCGGACCGCTTCCGTGTTCCTTTCGGCGCTAGGACTTCTACTCAGTTTGCCCCTGCTCCCTCTCATCGTCCTGGCCATCAAATTGACCTCTCGGGGGCCCGCACTTTATCACCAGAAACGGGTGGGACGTGACGGTCATGTGTTTGAGTGCTACAAGTTTCGCACGATGCGTGCCGACGCTGAGGCTGACGTCGGTCCAACCTGGGCTGCGGACGACGATCCAAGAATCACTCGGGTAGGAAAGATCCTCCGCCTGTCACGTTTGGACGAAATTCCGCAGTTATGGAACGTATTGAAGGGCGATATGAGCCTAATTGGTCCTCGGCCGGAGCGGCCTGAATTTGTGGAAAGACTTGCTAATGAGATCCCCTTCTATCAATTGCGGCACACCCTTCGCCCCGGAATTACTGGATGGGCTCAGGTCCGCTACAAGTATGGCAGCTCGATCGAGGATGCCAAAGAAAAGCTCCGTTACGACCTCTTTTATATCAGGAACATGTCACCCGGGCTTGATCTACTAATCTTTCTCATCACCTTCAAAATCATCCTTCTAGGACGGGGCGCAAAATGAGGTTATTGTTCTGGTCGTCCTTGTTCTTGGTTTCCTTTGCTTATGCTGGCTACCCGATCTGCCTGTATTTTCGGGCGCGGTTGTGGCCGCGACGGATTCTGCGAGCGCCGATTTCCCCCAGCGTCACAGTTGTGTTAGCGGCCCGTAACGAAGGGAGAGCACTGGTCCGAAAACTAGCCAATTTGGCCGCATTGGACTATCCGACACAGCCAATTGAAGTCATCGTCGTCTCCGATGGTTCGACAGACGAAACGAACGCCTTTCTTACGGCATGGGAAAATCCTAGGCAACGAGCAGTTATTTTGCCAACGCATTCCGGCAAGGCCACTGCTTTGAACCACGGAGTCGCGGCGGCACACGGGGAAATCATCGTTTTTACCGATGCCAGACAGACCATTGCTCCGGAAGCATTGAAACATCTGGTCGCGAATTTTGCCGATCCTTCTGTCGGGTGCGTGAGCGGCGAACTCATCATCGACCAGGATCCCAGCACCGCTTCCTCTCAAGGCGTTGGCTTGTATTGGCGACTCGAGAAGGCCATCCGGAACTGGGAGGGACTCGCCGGATCCACGATAGGGGCATCGGGAGCTTTCTACGCGGTGAGAAGAAATTTGATGTCACCCATTCCTCGAGAAACCATTCTGGACGATGTGTACATTCCTTTCGACGTTGTACGACAAGGTCAGCGCGTTGTCTTCGATCCCAAGGCGCTAGTTTGGGATGACCTCAAGTCTGGCCCACAACAGGAATTTCGCCGGAAGGTGAGGACATTGATCGGAAACTACCAATTGTTGCAACTAGCCCCTTGGGTCCTGACAAGTTCCAACCCTCTCCGTCTTCAATTTGTATGTCACAAGCTGTTGCGCCTTCTCGTCCCCTTTGCTTTGGTAGGGCTCCTCGTCTCGACGTTTTGGCTTCGAAGAAACATCTATGAACTGGCTCTCGTGCTTCAGCTCGTTTTCTATGCGCTGGCCGCACTGAGCATATTCCGTGGCAAGGTCGGCATTGTTTCACGGTTAGCGGATATCTCTCTCGCATTCATTGTTTTGAACACGGCAGCCGCCGTCGCGTTCATTTATTTCATTACAGGTAGGAAAGCCATTTGGGCAAGGTAAACCATCAACAGATTGGTTGGAGCGAATCGGTCGTGACAGATGTGGGGGCTATCGAGGCGAGAGCCGTAAGGCCAATTGTTTCGCGTCGGAAACCACACCTTGTAACCTACGCGTCGCTGCTGCTATTCATTGTGGTCTACTGCGCCCGGCCAGGGGACTGGATTCCTTGGTTATCTGATGTGCCGTTGGCAATCATCTCGGGCGCCCTGACTTTGCTGGCCCTGATGTTCTCTTTCAGGCAATTCCGTCACTCTTTGCCTCGAGAAGTCGTATATCTGATTCTGCTCGTTGGACAATTGCTTCTTGCGGCGGTGCTGTCTTCGGTGTGGCGGGGTGGGGCGGTCAAGACAACATTCGATTTCTCAAAGGTCCTAATCATTGTGATCGCAATAACTGTGGCGGTAAACACGTATAAACGACTGCGACTGTTGATTGTCGTCCAGGCCGCGTCAGTTGCGATGATCGCCGTTGTCGCGATTGTGAAGGGTCGTCTTCTCCTTGGTCGGTTGGAAGGGATGTTGGGTGGGAACTATTCCAACCCCAATGACTTGGCGCTCGCAATCGTTATCTCTCTTCCTTTGTGCCTTGCGTTACTGTTCCTGACCAGGAATAGAGTTTTGAAAGTTGCTTGGGCACTGGCATTGCTGATGATGGTCTATGCCGTATTCCTGACTGGCTCCAGAGGAGGATTCCTTTCTCTCATTGTTGTTGCAGCCGTTTGCCTCTGGGAGTTCGCCATTCGAGGACGCCGGTACTATCTCTTGGTGCTTGCCGCGTTAGCAGGTGTAATCCTCTGGGAGTCCGCTGGCGGAATGTTGGCGGGGCGTCTCAATGGGACATTTAACTCCGACGAGGATGTTGCGTCAGCTTACGGTTCAGCCCAGGCTCGCCAAGAGTTGTTCTGGCGCAGCGTTGAGGTGACAACAGAACATCCGCTTTTTGGTGTCGGCCCCGGGAACTTTCAGGTGGTATCCGGCAGTTGGCATGTGACACACAATTCCTTCACCGAAATGAGCTCTGAAGGGGGAGTGCCCGCGTTGATTCTTTACGCGCTAATTCTGTGGAGTGGTTTCACAAACTTGAGAGCAGCCAAACGATTGGCTCGGGGACAGATAGAATCCAGGCTGTTGGCTCGGGCTTTTCGCGCTAGTTTGGCGGGGTTCGTAGTCGGATCTTGTTTCGCGAGTGTCGCTTATCAGTTTTTCCCTTATTTTCTGGTAACGTATACCACTGCCCTCCTCTTGATCGCTAAAGAATCTGCCGTTCATACAACAAAAAGCGAATCTGTTCGCCAAGAAGACCCAGAGATTCAATTCGGAAGCACCATACAACCCGAAATATCTTGGCGTTCCTCCTGATGCCAGGGCAACTTAATCTGTTCCAGTGCCCAAATCAGTGAACATAGGGATGCGCGCCTCCAATAGATTTGGAAGCCTCTGAATGCTCCTCACTGCAGCTCGATGAAAAGAAAAGCAAGTATATTTGGGTTGGGATATGTGGGCGCCGTGACGGCCGCCTGTTTGGCCCATAAAGGCCATGAAGTCCTTGGGGTGGACGTCAATCCGGACAAGGTCGCGATTCTCGAGTCGGGTCATAGCCCGATCGTTGAAGCGGGCATGGAAGACCTTGCATCTTCTGGACGCAAAGCTTGCCGGCTACACGCCACCACAGATGCAGTTTCAGCTGTTCTTCAGTCGGAGATTACTCTGATTTGCGTGGGCACGCCGAGCCTGCGGAATGGCAAGTTAGATCTAAGCCATATTGAGCGTGTATGCCGCGAAATCGGCGAGGCACTTCGCAGAAAATCCGAATTTCATTGGGTAATAGTGCGAAGTACCGTTCTTCCCGGGACGACCGAATCTGTGGTCATCCCGATTCTAGAGGAAGCGAGTAGGAAGCGTGCCGGCACCGGCTTTGCCGTATGCTTTTACCCCGAGTTCATCCGTGAAGGAACGGCGGTGGCTGACTTCTTCGACCCGCCATTCACGGTATTCGGTGCTGCTAGTAGTGATCACCTGCAACCGTTGCGTGATCTGCACGAAGGCTTCCCGGGCCGTGTGTTTGAGACACAATTAGCAGCGGCCGAGATGGTTAAGTACGCCTGCAACGCGTTTCACGCCGTGAAAGTGAGCTTTGCCAATGAACTGGGAACGCTCTGTAAGAGCCTTGGTGTTAGCACGCAGGCGGTGACAGAGATTTTCACGTCAGACACGCGGCTCAATATCTCACCCGTTTACCTTTCGCCAGGCTTTGCATTCGGTGGGTCTTGCTTGCCGAAGGATCTTCGGGCGCTTACCTATCGGGCGAAAGAACTCGATCTCGACCTGCCTTTGCTTGAGGGAATTCTGCGCAGCAATGGTCAACACATCCAACGCGCGATCGAGGCGGTGCTCCGCACAAACGTCAGGAAAGTAGGCGTTCTGGGGCTGAGCTTTAAGGCCGGTACCGATGATTTGCGGGAGAGCCCGCTCGTGCAGCTCATCAAGCACCTCATCGGTGAGGGGCTCGAGATTCGGATATGGGATCGCGATGTGTCACTCGGCCGGTTGGTCGGATCCAACCGGAGATATATCGAAGAAGCTATTCCGCACATTGGCTCGCTTCTGTGTTCGACCCTAGAAGAAGTCGTTCAGACGGCCGACGCGGTTCTGATCGGGACCAAGGTCGCAAGTCCGCAAATGCTCCGCGGCTTACTCCGGCCAGGGCAAACGGTGATTGACTTGGTTAATCTTGATCCAGCGCAGCGCCCAAGCGGCCCGTTCGGGTATGAAGGGATCTGCTGGTAAGGGGAGAGCGTGATGAAGATTCTGTGGGTTAAAGCCGGAGGTCTCGTGCCACTCGATACGGGTGGCAAAATCCGTAGCTACCACATCTTGCGACAATTGTCTCGTCGGCATATCGTCACCTTTTTTACTTTTTATGCAGAGCACCCCGATGACTGTCACGAAGAACTGAGTGCAGTTTTTGCCCGCGTGATTCGGCATCCACTGCGTCTCCCCAATTCGAGAGGACTCCGTGATCTTGTTAACTTCGCGCCATACCTACTGTCTTCGCAGCCCTACCAGATTAATCGCTATTGCCAACCTCGCCTGGCTTCGGCGCTTGGCGACTTGCTCCGAACAGAGGAGTTCGACGTCATCGTCTGCGATTTCCTCGCCGCCGCCGGAATCATTCCGTGGAACTTTCCATGCCCCAAGTTGCTCTTCACGCACAATGTCGAAGCGCTCATCTGGAAGCGTCACTACGAGGTAGCACGGAACCCCTTCTGGAAGGCATTCTGCTTGCGCGAGTGGTGGACAACAGCCCGCGCAGAGCGTCGTTATTTGAATCTCGCCGACCAAGTCCTGACGGTTTCCGAAGCGGACCGAGATTTCTTCGCGCGGACAATTGAACCGGCCAAGATCACCGTGATTCCTACCGGTGTGGATTTGGATTTCTTCCAGTCCGCCGCTGGAGAAGAGCAGACCAGTACTCTCGTTTTCACCGGGTCGATGGATTGGATGCCAAACGAAGACGCAATCTTCTACTTTGTTGAAGAGACGTTGCCCCGGATTCGAAGACAAGTTCCAAATGTTTCCCTCCAAGTGGTCGGGCGGCGCCCATCACCACGCCTGCTCGAGTTGGCCAGGACGACCGAGGGCGTACAGGTTACAGGGAAAGTCGAGGATATTCGTCCCTACGTGCAGCGTGGAGCTGTTTATATTGTCCCCTTGCGAGTTGGCAGCGGCACACGCTTGAAAATTTTTGAAGCGATGGCCATGGGAAAAGCTGTAGTGTCCACTTCTATTGGTGCCGAGGGCTTGCCTGTCCTATCGGGCCGAGACGTCCTAATCGCCGATGAACCTGAAGCATTTGCTGGTGCCGTGGTTGGACTTTTGCAAGATCGCGTCCGTCGCGACGAACTCGGTCGAGCGGCACGCCAATTTGTCGCGCAGAAATATGGCTGGGATTCCGTCGCGCAATACTTCGAATCAGCCTTAGAAACGCTTGTCCGCCAGGGCAGGATGCCTGCCGTCAGCGGCCGACTCAGGAAGACGGAGTCTGTCGTGCCCAACCCTACAAAATGTTAAAGCCGCTCAATTCCAATGATCAGCATCGTCGTAGGTGAACTTTGGGGTCTCCTCGCTTAAGGACCTAAGAACAATGTGCGGAATCTGCGGGATTTTCGATGCGGAAGCCCAGGGCGTATCCCATGAGTCACTGATCCGCCTGATGGCATCCACGATTGCACACCGAGGTCCGGATGACGAGGGTTTCTATGTCTCACCTTACTGCGTGCTAGGTCATCGGCGTCTGAATATCATCGATTTGTCGCCGCTCGGGCGCCAGCCCATGACAAACGAGGACGGGACGGTCTGGGTTTCCTTCAACGGCGAAATCTACAACTACCGAGACCTTCGCGCTGATCTCATCCGCCGCGGTCATCAGTTTCGCAGTCGGACTGATACCGAGGTTCTGGTCCACCTTTACGAGGAAAAGGGTGAGAGCTTCCTGACCGAACTCAACGGCATGTTTGCACTTTCACTGTGGGATGATCGGCGCGGAAAGCTACTGCTAGCGAGAGACCGTTTCGGCAAGAAGCCTCTCTACTATTTTTCCGACGGCCGCCGTTTACTTTTCGCATCGGAACTCAAAGCCATCCTTGCCGACCCATCGATTCCCCGTCAAATTGATCCCGAGGCGCTATCTGCGTACCTCAGCTTGGGTTACGTGCCGTGCCCAGCCAGTATTTTCAAGGGAATTCAGAAGCTGCCGCCTGCTTCCTCGATGACGGTGGAGCTCGATCGCACTGGGCGCGGACTAAAAATCGATGGCCCACACCGCTACTGGACCCTGCGTTACAAGCCGGACCCGCAGCTCACTGAAATGGACTGCGTCGGCCGCATTCAGGACCTCATCCGCGATGCTGTCCGCGTTCGGCTTTTTTCCGACGTTCCATTGGGGGCGTTCCTGAGCGGCGGCCTAGACTCGTCCACCGTTGTCGCAACGATGGCCGAAGTAAGCAAAGAATCGGTTGAGACGTTCTCCGTCGGGTTCGACGAGACTTCTTTCGACGAACTGCGGTTTGCGGAGATTGTAGCCAAACGCTTCCATACGAACCACCATGTGATTCGTTGTGCACCGAACGTTCTGGAGATTCTTCCCAAGCTTGTGTACCACTATGACGAGCCGTTTGCTGATTCTTCGGCCATACCGACCTTCTGCATCTCCGAGGTTGCTCGGCAACAAACCACTGTCATCCTCTCGGGCGACGGGGGAGACGAGATTTTTGCTGGATACACACGATACGATGAAGGAATGCGCCTTGGGGGGCAACAGAATTCGCTGTCTAGCATTTTGGCGCGCGGTATTTACCAATTCTTGGCCGATTTCTACCCTGCCAAGGCCCGGGGCTGGGGCATCCTTTATAAGCGCTCTCTAACGGCGCTTGATTCCTACATTGCGGACTTGTGCATCTACCAACCTCCTCACAAACAGGCCTTGCTCTCCCCCCAATGGAGAGCTCTATCAAATGGGCAAGCTCTTAAGTTGTGTCGTAATCTGGCCGATGCGGTGGGCGGTAAAGAATATCTCTCCAGGATGCAAGGCATGGACCAAATGCTTTACCTCCCTGACGATATCCTCGTGAAAGTGGATCGCGCCTCCATGGCTGTGGCCTTGGAAACGCGCGCTCCGCTGCTCGATTATCGGCTTGCTGAGTTCATGAGCACCGTGCCGGAATACCTCCGCTACCACAACGGCATGAAGAAATACCTGCTAAGGCAGGCCGTGCGAGCCAAGTTGCCAGCGGAGATCATCGACCGCCCAAAGATGGGGTTCGCGGTTCCACTGAAGCAATGGTTCCTCGGACAGGCGGCTGAACTGGTCCGCGACGTCCTACTCTCCAAGTCGTCCCGAGAGCGCGGGATTTTCAGCCCGCAGGAACTCAAGCGACTCGTTGACGGGCACCACAGGGGCCGAGACCTTTCTTCTCAACTTTGGGCTGCGGTCTTCTTTGAATCCTGGTGCCAGAAGTGGCTTGACCATTCGGTGGCCGCAGTGGCGGCAGCCTAAATCCCCACAAGCCCCGAGGATTCCCTCTATCTTTTCAGCCGAAGGAACAATGGATCCACTTATGAAAGGCTGTTTTCTTAGATAACCGCCACTCTTTCGATGCCCCGATCTCAAATGCCTGTCGTAGAGATCCAGCCAAACGGCCATCGTCCTCGCGTGATGCTGTTTACTGACAGCTTTTTCAGGGGCGGTACCGAGCGTCAATTCGTCCGCCTTGTGAGAAGTCTCGACCGAACTCGATTCGATCTCATTATCGGATGCCTGCGCCGACGAGGCCCTCTGCTTTCTGAAGCAGAATCATTCGGAGTTCCGATCGTCGAATTTCCAATCAATTCTCTTTATAACTTTCGAGCCGCGAAACTGTTTGTGCGGCTCGTTCGCTTCTTGCGTCGAGAACAGATTCAGATTGTGCATGCATTCGACTTCTATACCTCGGTGTTCGTGGTTCCTGCCGCGCGCATCGCGGGTGTGCCCGTCGCGCTGGCTAGCCGGCGCGAATTGCTAAACCTACGCACTCCTTGGCAGCAACGAGCTATCCGCGTCGCGTGTCGATTCGCAACCGGCGTGGTGGTGAATTCAAACGCGGCTTCTCGTGACTTGGTCGGTCTGGAGTCTGGGTGCCGTGGGAAAATCGAGGTGTTGCCCAATTGTATTAACCTGAAGGAGTTCCTGCCAAAACGGTTGCCCGGGGAAGTCCGGCGAGAGCTGGGCTTATCCCCAACATCGATTGTCATCGGAGCGTTGGGAAATTTGCGTCCGGAAAAGAATCTGGAAACATTTCTGCTGGCAGCGCGTGACATTCTCATTGCAATCCCCTCGGCTGAATTGTTGGTGATCGGCGACGGTCCTTCAGGAGATCGCCTCAAACGGTTAGCCAGCGATTTGTGCCTTTCGGAATCGCTTCACTTTCTGTCCGATCGATCCGACGTCGCGGATCTTATCGCCGCATTAGACATCCTGGTGATGACTTCCTACACCGAGAGCTTTCCGAATGCGATTCTTGAGGCGATGGCCTTGGGCAAGCCGGTCGTTGCAACCAATGTGGGGGGCATACCTGAATTAGTTGAGGAAGGAAAGACCGGCTTCCTGGTTCCGCCGAAAGATCCAAAAGCAATCGCCGATCGCGTCTCCTACCTATGCCGGAATTCCGTTCGACGCCTGCAGATGGGACGTGCAGCACGCATGCGAGTCGAGAGCGATTTCGCTGTTCAAGGGATAACTGCGAGACTCGAAAATATCTATGCCTGGTCGCTCCGCGAGCGTTCTAGCTTTGCGTGAACGCGAAACGGGTCGCTCAGCGATTCGGGGCAATGCAATGGCCAATAGAAAACAGATCGGACGCCTCCGCGGAATGAGTCTCGTCGAGCTGCGCTTCAGGGTCGCGCAGAAGCTGCGAATTGGCCTCGAACGGATGACCTGGACGTGGACCCGGAGCGGCTTGCACGGTAATCCTTCTTCCTGGAAGCATTCCTGGAACGCCTCCGATATTGCTGACCCCATGCTGCGCACTCATCTCGCAACGGGGGATGCGGAAACGGTGCTGGCAGAATATCTGCTTCGTCGCAAAAAACCCGAATTCTATTTCTCACACGATGAAGCGACGGGGATTGTTCTGGCGTATCTGCAATCTTTTCCACAGCGCTTCTTGCAAATCATTGAAGAAGCGGAGAGGCTTTGTGCGCACCGAATGAAGATCTTCGGGTACCCAGAAGTGAGCTGCGCAGCGGTCATACCCTGGCGAACGGATTTTATCCACGGAATCGAATCGGGCCTCGAACACTGGAGCCGGATCCCCCATCTCGACTTCTCAAAGGTAGGCGACAGCAAGATCGTGTGGGAACCGAATCGCCACCAGCATCTGGTTACGCTGGCACTTGCCTACAGACTGACCGGTGACCCGCGCTATGCAGAGGAATGTTTTGCTCAGTGGGAGCAGTGGCAGCGCGAAAATCCCTATCTCTGCGGCATCAACTGGGCGAGCAGCCTCGAGGTTGCTTTTCGCGCATGGTCGTGGATCTGGATGATTTATCTGCTTGCGGGCAGCCGTGCGATGACCGGCAAACGCCTTGGCGAAATAACAGGGTCTCTCGGTTCCCATGCGGATTTCGTAGCTGCGAATCTCTCTACATATTATTCGCCGAACACTCACCTACTCGGCGAGGGGTTTGCGCTCTTCGTGATCGGTTTGCTTTTCCCGGAATTGCGACACTCTGAGGCTCATCGACAGAGAGGCAGAGAAATCTTACTGGAGGAAATCACCAGACAGGTTCGCGAGGACGGCTCCCACGCTGAGCAGTCCACCTCCTATCATCGATACGCTACAGATTTCTTCCTTTGTGCTGCCATCCTTGCAGACCGGAATGAGTGCGCGTTCCCCAGTTCCTATCGCTCGGCCCTCGAGAAAATGATTGAGTTCATGATGTACACCGCGTGGCCGAACGGATGTCATCCGATGATCGGGGATGCCGATGGTGGCAGATTATTGCCGCTAGCCGCTCGCAATCCGAGCGATCATCGGGGCACCCTCTCGACTGCAGCAGTCTACTTCGAGCGTGAAGATTTTCGAGAGCGAGCCGGACAGCTTAGCGAGGAGACCCTATGGTTGTTGGGACTCCAGGCGGCTGCTCGATTTCAGGGACTGACTCCGAAACCCCCTGCGGAAACGTCAAAGGCGTTTCCCCAATCTGGTTTCGTTGTGATGCGAAATGACTGGCAGAGTAACTCGAATATGATGCTCTTCGATGCGGGCCCGCAGGGTATGGACGGCTGCGGCCATGGCCATGCCGACGCGTTGAGTGTGGTTTGTTCTGCTCAGGGCACTGTCTGGCTGGTGGATCCCGGAACATTCGTGTACACCGCTTCGCGTGAATGGCGCGACTATTTTCGTTCCACCCGCGCTCACAACACCCTTGTCGTCGACGGGGAAGAGCAAGCACAGCCAGGTGAAACTTTCAAATGGCTTAGCCTGTGTCCGGCACGGCTTGAGGGCTTGGCCACATTACCCAATTTGGATTACGCAAGCGGAACGCATGAAGGATATACGCGGCTTTCAAAACCAGTGGTACACCGGCGCCGTGTCGTATTTGTGAAACCAGATCGGTGGTTTCTGCTCGACGATTTGAGCGGCGCGGGGACTCATTCGCTGGAGTTCTTTTTTCACTTTCCCCCGGATGTCCAGTTGCGCGTCGAAGAACACCAATGTTGGGCCACGAAGGGCGGCGATCGTTTTCTGATACTGACGGATCCACGCGTGTCTCTCGATACGACTTGCGGCGAAGAGGGCCGCCCGCAAGGGTGGTATTCGCGGGATTACGGCCACCGTGAACCTGCTCCGGTGCTGGCGGGCAGGACATGCTGCGCCGTGCCCGCTCGATTCCCCTGGGTCCTGTGGCCGGGCGCGCCGGAAGAAGCCCGGCTTCGTCAAATCTCGGATGAGGGCTCTGCGTGGACCTTGGAGACGGATGCGCAAATCGACTACTTCATTTTCTCCGAATTGGAAAGGAGGCAACCGAGTTACCAGGCCGCGACCGATGCCGAATTTGCCTTTCTCCGGCAGGGTCAGGATAGGAAGGTGGAGCGGCTGACGTTGCTCAAAGGTTCGTGGCTGAATCAACCCGGAGCGCCCGAATTTCGCAGCCGAGGAAAGGTCGAGGCATTCGACTTGGTCTGCCAGGGCGACTCGCTTGAAGTCTGCATGCAGCCGGTGCGGCCGTTCACGCTGGCGCTTCGAGGGGTCGAATCTGTTCGATTGAACGGCAAGCAGGTCGAGTTCATGCGCACTGAAAACGAGATTGCCGTCGAGGAAGGGCATTAAGTAGATGTGCGGAATCTGCGGAGTTGTGGAGCTCGAAGGGGGGCGTCAGGTCTCTCGGGAGCACGTCGAGGCCATGGCTCAGATGCTCATTCACCGCGGACCCGATGACGCCGGGTATTACTTGAATCCTCCCGTCGCTTTTGGGTTCCGACGCCTGAGCATCGTGGATTTGAGCGGTGGCCACCAGCCGATGTCGAATGAGGACGGAACCGTTTGGATCGTCTTCAACGGCGAAATCTACAATCACGCATCGATTCGTCTTGATCTCGAACGTCGCGGTCACCGCTACGCCACGCGCAGCGATAGCGAAACGATCATCCATCTGTACGAAGAGTATGGCGACGATTGCGTCCAGCATCTCCGCGGGATGTTTGCTTTTGCCATTTGGGACTCAGTGAAGAGACGCTTGTTTTGCGCTCGGGATCGGCTGGGCATCAAGCCCTTCTATTACGCTATCGCACAGGGAAGATTTGCGTTTGCTTCCGAAATGAAGGCGCTGTTTGAGGTTCCGGGCATGCAGCCGCAAATGAACCACAACGCATTGCCCGAGTTCTTCGCACTCGGCTATTTCTCCGCCAGCGATTCACTCTTCCAGGGAATTTCCAAGCTTCTCCCGGGCCATCGGCTGAGTATCGACCTGAATCATCCAGATCCGCAGGCACATACCGAGCAGTACTGGGATTTGGACATCACTTGCGAGGAGATGGGAGCCACGGAAGCGGAGTATATCGAACGGTTCAGGGAACTTTTTACCGAATCGGTCCGGATGCGCCTTATGAGCGATGTTCCTTTGGGTGTCTTCCTGAGCGGAGGGCTCGATTCCAGCGCAATTGCAGCAGTGATGGCTGGGCTTTTGAAAGAGCAAATTAAGACATTTTCAGTCGGTTACGCGGAGGATCGCTTCAGCGAATTACCATATGCGCGGCGCGTGGCTGAGCACATTGGCTCGGAACACAACGAGGTTGTGCTAGGCCCGGACGACTTCCTGAGAAGTTTGCCGCGGTTGATCTGGCACGAGGACGAACCAATGGTGTGGCCCTCGAGCGTGGCACTCCATTTCGTCTCTCAGTTAGCGGGTCAGAAGGTAAAGGTGGTCCTGACCGGCGAGGGAGGCGATGAACTCTTTGCCGGATATATGAAGTACCGCGCCACGTTGTTCAACTTGCGGTATGGCCCCACCTACGAAAAAGCGATGCCCGCACAGCTGCGCGGCATGGTGCGTGGGGCGCTGGACCGTCGTGTGCTGCCGGCTACCATTCGGCGAAAACTCCGGCACTCGTTCCTCTATCACAAGAACCAGTTTGAGGGGATCTATTTTGACAACTTCTACTCTGTTTTTCCGCAAGAGATGCAGTCCCGGCTCTTCACGCCGGAGCTGGCGAACCAATTGCAGGAGATTCGCGCTTGTGCTGCTTCCATGCATTACTTCAAAGCAGACGGCCAGTCGGACAATTTGCTCACGCGTCTGCAGTATCTCGATATCAAGACATATCTGGTCGAACTGCTTATGAAGCAAGACCAGATGAGCATGGCGGCCTCGATCGAGAGCCGAGTTCCTTTTCTCGATCACAAGCTGGTAGAGTTCGCGATACGCATCCCCTCTCGGTTGAAGGTGCGCTACTTGTCTGGGAAATACCTCCTTCGGCGGGCCATGGAAGACCGCCTGCCATCCGAAGTTCTGCACCGCTCCAAGATGGGATTCCCGACGCCAGTAAAGCCATGGCTGCGGTACCACCTTTTCGATCGCGTCGCAAAGATTCTGACGGATGGCCGGTTGGCCGAGCGAGGAATCCTGAATGCAAACTACGTGCGCGACCTATTAGAAGCGCACCGGACCGGTCACGTCGATGCCACAGATGCTGTCTGGCGCCTGCTGAATTTCGAACTCTGGAACCGCGTGTTCTTTGACCGAGACCCGGACCCATTAGGTGATGCGACATTCTGCGCGAACCACACCGAAGCCGTTGGACTTAGAACTCTTGTCAGTTCTTGATGAATTGGAAACCGACGTCCGGAATCATCTGGCTCCGGCAATACCACATGAAGCGGCCCAGGCAGACATTTGGCGGGGGTTTGGAGCGACGGAACCATTCTCCTAGATTCGCAGATATCCATGTGGATTCCTAAATGAGGTTCTCTCGGGCATGAAACAAGTGATTCGGCGCGGTCTTCGCGAAATTATCCTGGACAGGGTTCCCGATCCCATCGTGGGGCCTCATCACGTCCTGGTGCGAACTGCATTCTCGCTGATCAGTAGCGGGACGGAAACCGCCAGTATTCATCGACAGAGTGCGCTACGCGAAGTCGCTGAGAATACTCATCACCTGCGCAAGATTTGGGAGACCACGAAGGCTGCAGGACCGCTCCGTACTTTTTCGGAAGTGATGGCAAAATTCAACGAATATTCGGTGCTGGGCTATGCGGGCGCCGGGGTTGTGATTGATAAGGATAGAAACATCTTCGAATTCGAAATCGGCGATCGTGTCGCCTACGGCGGCGAAGGTACCGGGCACGGAGAATGTATCCAGGCTGGGCGAAACCTGGTAGCACGCGTACCGGACGGGCTGCAATTCAGAGAAGCTTGCTTCGCCACGCTAGGGAGCATCGGTTTGAATGCGGTCCGCATTGCAAAGATTGGAATAGGAGACAGGGTCGCTGTTTTGGGCCTTGGCCTGGTGGGTCAAATCATCGCCCAACTGGTACGTCAGCAGGGTGGGACGGTGATTGGAATTGATTTGAAGACCGATCGTCTGGAACTAGCAAGTCAGCTAGGCGCCGATTATATCGTTCAGGGAGAAGCGCTGGCGGTCGAAGCAGTGAAATCCATAACCGGCGGCGTCGGTGCCGACTGCGTTATCGTGGCGGCTGCCTCCAAATCGCCTGCCGTCGCCGCTCAAGCCTTGGAGATTTGTCGAGAACGAGGTCGAATCGTTATTGTCGGCGCGGTGGACCTCACTTTCCCGTGGAACGAGATGTACTTGAAAGAAATTCAACTTTTTATGGCACGGGCCTACGGCCCCGGTTGCTATGACCCTGCCTACGAAAAGGAAGGGCAGGACTACCCACTGTCTCAGATCCGTTGGACGGCGCAACGCAACATGTCCGAATTCCTTCAGCTGTTAGCCACCGGCAGGGTTCACGTGGCCCCGCTTATCACCCACCAGTTCTCGCTCGAAGAAGCTGCCAACGCGTACGAAACGATCCTGAATCCCGAGGCTAGCAGCCTGGCAATCGTGTTGCGCTATCCCGCAGCCGCGGAGCAGGACCCGGTACGTGAGTACCGGCCGGACAGAAAGGTAGATACCCACCGCGATGGCCCCTTGGGAGGCAAGATTGGAACGGCACTCGTCGGAGCAGGCAATCTGGCCCGGTGGGTACACCTGCCGAACGTGACGAGGATACCTGAGGTGCATCTGCGAGCCGTGTACTCACGAAGCGGCGCCCGCGGCAAGAATTACGCCCTGCGATTCGGCGCGGACTACTGCTGCTCCGACTATCGAGAGATACTGAGCGATCCAGACATTAGCGTGGTGATTATAGTGTCGCGCAACAAGGAACACGCCCCACAGGCGCTGGACGCCCTGCGCGCGGGAAAGCACGTCTTTGTCGAAAAACCCATGGCTCTGACGGAAGAGGAGTGTCGCGATCTCTATCTCATGACGCTCGCAAGCGGTAAGCAGCTCACCGTGGGATTTAATCGCCGTTTTGCGCCTGTCTATGCGGCGGTCAAGGACCAACTGAAGAAGCGAACGGGGCCTGCGGTCTTGAACTGTCGCATCAACTCCCCGGGTATTTCGGGATCGTATTGGATGGCGGATCTTGGTGCAGGCGGAGCAATACTGGGCGAAGCCTGCCATTTCGCGGATCTGCTCTATTGGTTGCTCGATTCTGAACCTGTGAGAGTGTCCGCGTATTCGCTCCCCGCTGGAAGCAAAGATCCGATTGGAGAGAATAATCTGACCGCATGTCTGGAGTTCGCGGACGGCTCGATCGCCAATCTGACTTACTGTACCGTGGGCAGCCGGACGTCGGCAGGAGAACGGGTGGAAGCATTTGCTGCAGGAATGGGATTGATCTCTGAAGACTTCAAACACTTCAATAGCCGGATGCGCACGCGCAGAAACCGATCCTACTGGTTCGCCAAGAAGGGCTATGCGGGTCAACTAGAGGCCTTTTTTCGCGCTATCCGAAACGGAGACCAAGCCGCAGTTACTGTGCGCGACGGCGTAAGAGCGACTTTAGTTTGTTTGCAAATGCTCGAATCGGCTCGGTCGCATTCGCCTCGCGAGATCGATCTAGACTCTTTCCTGGGAGACGCGGCGCGATGAGAGTTCTGCTCCTTGGCGCGTACCCTCCACCCTACGGTGGAGTCCAGACTCACATCGTCGCCCTCCGTGAGTTTTTCACCCGAGAAGGAATACCCTGTGAAGTCATCAATCTAACCAGACATAGGCAGAAGAACGGCAACGGGATCTTCTACCCGAACTCCGCACTCGCAGTTCTGTGGCTACTTTTGCGGCGCCGCTACGATGTCGCCCATCTTCACGTTGGCGGGCAACTCAGCCTTCGCTTGCTCCTTTTGTGTTTCGTGTGTTCCTTGATACCTGGGAAAAAAATTGTGCTGACCTTTCACTCCGGTGGCTATCCTTCATCGGCTGAGGGACGGGGGGTGGTGCTTACGGGCTTTAGAGGAATCGTGCTCCGCAGGCTCCACGGTCTGATTGGTGTAAATCGGGAACTCGTAGAGGTATTCATTCGATTGCGTGTCCCGGCGGAAAAAACAAGACTGATCGCGCCCCATGGTCTGTGCGGTGAGTGTGCGGCGAGTCTACCCACGCCACTCCAGGAGTTTTATGATGCACACCGGCCGGTCATTGTAACGGTGGGCCTTCTCGAGCCTGAGTACGATCTCTCGCTGCAGATTCGCGCGCTCGGTGACCTGAGGCAGAATACGCCAGGGGCAGGCTTGGTCATTATCGGTAGCGGAAGTCTAGAAGAAAAGTTACGCGAGGAGATTGGGCTGCTCCCGTATCGTGAAGACATCTTGGTGTGTGGAGATGTCCCCCACGACGTCACGCTGCGGGCGATCGCCGAGGCAGACGTGATGTTGCGAACGACTCATTATGATGGTGATTCGATTGCCGTCCGCGAAGCTTTAAGCGTGGGAGTGCCCGTTATAGCGACTGAGAATGGGATGCGGCCCGATGGCGTGACGCTGGTTCCGATATCGGACCGAGGGGCCCTTTGCCGGGCGGTTCGAAGGACCTTTGAGGCACCCGCAGTTCGGCGGAAATCGCCGGAGGCGGATGTCACACATCTGCAAGCTGTGGCCGAATTCTATGGGCAACTACTGGATCTAGCGCCTGGAAGGAACGTCCACCAACAGTGAATTCGTTCCGATCGCTGAGTGCAGGAAAGATTTGAATTCGGCATGAGCAAGGGATGAAAAGTTTGCTAGCTTGGGATAATTTGCAATCTTTACGTAGTTGGTTGCCTGCATATGTTGGGCAGCGCTTTGTGCAACGCAGGTCCGATGCGCGGCATGTTCACGTGATTATCTCGGTCGCCGAATACTTTGAGCCTTCGATTTGACTCGAGGTCGGATGAATCCTAAGATAGTTGCTTCGTTGGTGCTTGCAAGCTTGCTCGCCTACTTCGTCGGGTCTTTTTCCGCTCGAGCGTTCTTTACGACCTAGCTAAGTCATTGATCCCATTGGGTCACAACTGGCTTGTGCAAAAACTTCTAGTTCGGCATCCAAGCGATTTCCGCATTTCTCAGCTGCCTATACGACTGTTCTTTTATGAGTGGCCCGCATTTAGCATTCCGATGACATTTGGAAGAGTCATACCGAAGATCAGAGGAGACATCGATGGTTACGGACAAGAAGCGGGATTCTGGCCGGCGTGCGTTTCGAGCTGAATTGTTGAACGTCCTGCGCTGCACGTCTTGCCAAGGCAGATTGGCCGATGACGGGCCCGGGCTTTTATGCTTACGTTGTGGCCTACAATTTCCCGAGATAAACGGAGTGGTTCGCTTTGTGGACAAGCAGCACTATGCAGGCAGTTTTGGCTTTCAGTGGCACAAGTACGCGCGCACGCAACTCGATACTGCAGACAATCACGACTCTGAGATCGCGTTTCGGGAGCGCACTGGTTTTACCCCTGAGGAACTTCGAGGAAAACTCGTTCTGGACGTTGGATGTGGAATGGGAAGGTTTGCCGAGGTGGCCAGCAGATGGGGGGCCCGGGTGGTGGGGGTCGACCTCAGTAGCGCCGCGGAGGTCGCGGCTCGGAATCTGGCGGAGCGCGACTATACCGTATTTTTCCAGGCCGATGCTTTCGCTCTTCCTTTTGCGATCGAAAGTTTCGATTTCATCTATAGTGTTGGTGTACTACACCACACTCCCAACTGTTGCGATGCCTTTGATGCGCTGCCCCCTTTGCTGAAGCGTGGAGGGACCATCGCTATCTGGGTTTACAGCGGATACAATAAATGGTATCGCTTCAGCGACTTCTATCGTCGCCTAACTTATCGCTTGCCGCCTCGCTTGCTGCATAAACTATGTCTAATCGCGGGCCCCCTGTTCTACATTCACCGGGGGCTCCGGTTACTCCCTCTGGTCGGACGTCCCGCCAGTGGACTACTCCAACTGGTTCTGCCAGTTTCCCTGCACTCGAATTGGGACGCCCGAGTGCTTGACACGTTTGACTGGTATTCACCGAGATACCAGTCCAAGCATACGTACGAGGAAGTTTATCGTTGGTTTGAGGTTTATGGTTTGGATTCATTGCGGGTCCTCGATCAGCCCATATCGGTTAGAGGAAGCAAGCCGCTGACTCTTGGGAGAGTCGATATTTCGGAAGAGCGATGCGCTCACGCCGAAAGTGCCTAGTTGGAGTGCGCGGCCCTGAAGTGAGTCCCATGCTCGGTCGCAACGATCCCCGAGCATGATTCAAGCAAGGTGCATGGGAGTAGGCTGGCCAAGAAAGCCTCTGGCTTGTCGCAAGGGAGTGGGTGCGATATCAGTTTTTTGAGTTGGCACAGAGTCTGAGAGCCGTCGACATTTGGAGCGGATACCGCCGATGACGTCTTCTGAGAAAATTCGGAACAGCCTCGCTTGGTTGCCAGCCTACTTTTGGCAACGGTTGTCGCGGCGGCGCTCGCGCTGTAATCCAATTCACCTAATCATTTGCCTTGCTGATCATTTCGAACCTGCGATTGTTCCAAACGACGGGCTGGCCCGCGCCCACCGCGACGAGCAGGAAAAACGCCTGGAACGGTGGTGTAGGGAATATCCGAAAGCGGTGCAAGATTGGCCCGATTCTGATGGGAAGCCGTTCTGCCACACCTACTTCTTCCCAGCCGAGCAATACCAAGAGTCGCAGATCGACCGGCTTGCCCGTTTCTGCAAGCAAGGCTGGGGTGAAATCGAGATCCACCTGCACCACGGAATGGGAGCACCGGATACGTCCGAGAATACTCGACGTCAGCTAACGGAATTTCGGGATCAATTGGCTTCGCACGGCTGCCTTTCTCAGATGGATGGAGTGGGCCAACTCCGTTACGCATTTGTTCACGGCAATTGGGCCTTGGCGAACTCAGCGCGTGGCCGTTATTGCGGCGTCGATGACGAGATGCAAGTGTTGTCCGATACTGGCTGTTACGCCGATTTTACGATGCCTTCCGCGCCCACCGCGAGCCAGATCGCAAAGATCAACGCCCTCTACGAATGCAAGGGGCCGCTCGATCAGCGCGCTGCACATCGCTACGGCGAAGATCTGACCGTTCGTAGACGCCCGGAAATCTTGCCATTAATTGTTCAAGGGCCTTTGATGCTTAATTTTTCCAGGCTTCGCAAGTCCTGGCCCCTCCCGGGGATCGAAACTGGAGAACTCGCGAGGTCGCAACCTCCTACGCTTGAACGCCTCAAGCTCTGGGCTCAGGCTGCGATTACGGTTCAGGGTCGAAGTGATTGGCTATTCATAAAACTGCATTGCCATGGGATGGATTCACGCGATGACGAGGTCATGCTCGGGGCCCCCATTCGCCAATTCCTGAGGCAATTAACGGAACTGGCGGGAAATGGGGGCCTTTATCGAACGCACTTCGTTTCGGCCCGAGAAATGGTCAACCTCATATTCGCCGCCTGTGATGGGCGAGAGGGCGACCCGGGCGACTACAGAGACTACAGATTGGTTCCAATCCGCGATGAGCGCGGTTTGACTGGTCGTAGCGACCGTGTAGCCCTGCATGTATGAAAGCAAGATCTGTGTGGAATTTTAGGACCATGACTTTTTCCCGGCTCCCTGTTTGGATGGCTGAGCGCACACCTCGGAGATTCAAGCTGGCGGTTCACCGTAGTCGTTTTTTGGATAAAGCCCTCATGTCCCTTTACGGCATGCTGATCAAGGATAAGGTCCTACCCATCCAGGAAGGCCCGCTGCGCGGCATCAAGCTCGCTGCAAGCCGGAATACCTCGCATGCGCACATTAAGGGTGCCTACGAACGGGAAGTTCAGGACGCAATCGACAGCATGGTACGCGTGGGCGATATTTGCTATGACTTGGGAGCAAGCATCGGGTACATGACACTACTGATGGCGCGCAAGGCAAAGCATGTGTATTCTTTCGAGCCTGCGCCGCACGCTATCGCCGAGTTGCAGCGTCACATCGCCGCAAACGGAATGCAGAACGTGACCGTCGTGCCGTCCCCGGTTAGTGACGCCGTGCGCGCCGTGCGTTTCTGTCTAACCGACGCCGCATACGGATCGAGAATCAACGAAACGGAAACGCGCTGGCCGGTACTCCAATTGGAGACCACGACCCTGGATTTGTTTGCCAGGGATCACCCGGTCCCGGACTTCCTGAAAATGGATGTTGAAGGTGAGGAAGGCGCTGTACTCGCGGGGGCCCATGAAATGCTAGCGCTGAGAAAAACGTCGATTTGCTGCGAAGTGCACAATCGCGATGCGGCGCGCTCGGTCATCGGTACCCTCGAGCGATTCGGTTATAAGCTAACCCTGCTCGACGGATCACCGGCGAAGACACCGGAAGAGGTCGCGGCCGGGGAATTTCACATTCTTGCGCGCCCTTAAGAGCAACTACAAGGAATCGACGGCATGCGACTCGATTCCTGTAGCCGCGCAGTTCAAAGCCGATTCCGGCCAGAAGCTGTGCGGGGGTTGTTTCGCCGAGCACCGGGCAGGAAAAATCGATCGCTTTGAACGAATGGGGCGGATCTTGAACCTGGAACTATGGCTCTGCGCCTTCATCCCCGGTCGAGGTTCGCAACGCTTGGAATGGCGCACCGGTGCAACGGCACCAAGATTGCGAACCAAAGCCGGCACACATCGTTACCACGGAATGTCCATCGATAGATTTGTAGGACGCCCTGGCCGAGACGCAAGCTGCCTCAGCAAGGGAACTTGAGTCAGATCCTCAATCCCTCCTAGAGAACTCCTCCGTGCCAGCGATTCACAAAACCATTTATCCGCGGATTCGGAAACATCTTGAGAGGAAAGGCGTGCTCAAGACGGCTTGGCGTTGTTTGCTTGGCCCCTGGCAATGGCTTAATGAGTATCGGGAGATTCGGAACCAGTACCCGAGCCTCGCCGTCCCCCACGAATTCGATGTCACACATGGCATAGAAACAAGCACTCGCGTTCATCTCACGGATCTCCAAATTGATAACCCAAACTGGATTTCTTCTACAGGGTACGGTCCTACGCGTCCCGAAATCTTTCACGAGGTTCTCTCTGCATTCAGTATCAGATACGAAGATTTCATATTCATCGATTTGGGATCAGGGAAAGGTAGAGTCCTTCTGTTGGCGTCGGATTATCCATTTCGCAAGATAATCGGAGTCGAATTCTCTTCCCACCTGCACGACATTGCACAAGACAATATCCGTCGGTATCGTAAAGGAACCCAGAAATGCCGAGATATCACTTCGGTCTGTATGGATTTCACCGAATTCCAGTTACCAATGGGACCGCTCGTTTTATTTTTCTACAACCCTGCCTCCAGCGAAGTCATGGCAACGATGGCAACCAACATCGCTCGATGCCTAATGGAACACGAACGGCCGATCTTCATCATATATGTGACACCGATGTATGACGTTTTTGAATCCGGAAACCCATTGCGCCTACGAAAGATTGTCTCCTTAACAGATCAATATTCGATCTTTACCAACTCGCAGTAGAAGTGTAAGCAGGGAAACGCAAAGAACGATCAATCAAATGAATTTCACCGTTCAGGCTTTCAAAAATATCGGCTCTAATTGGTTTGGAGCTATCCTAACTGCCCTCGTTGGGCTTTTTCTATCCCCCTTTATCTTACATAAACTTGGGGATGATGCCTTCGGACTGTGGATCCTGATATTTTCGATTACTGGCTACTACGGCATCTTTGATTTTGGGATTCGGTCTTCAATCATCAAATATGTTGCTGAGTTTGAGGCCGCCGGCGACCGAGATCGGTTGACACGAGTCGTCAATGTGAGCCTCGTCGTTTATGGTTGCATCGCATTGGCATTACTCTTTTTTGTGAGCATCGGTGCGGTGTATGTCAATGTGTTCTTCCGCATTTCTCCGAGCTTCCTCCACACTGCCAAACTCCTGTTCCTGATGGTGGGGTCGGCCGTCGCCCTTGGGTTTCCCATGAGCGTCTTTACGGGAATCTTGGAGGGATTGCAGAAGTTTTACTTCATAAATGTCATGCAGGTACTTGCGACCCTCCTGCGCGTTCTACTGATACTGCTCGCACTCCAGCATGGCTTGGGACTGCTGACCGTCGCCTTCATCACGGTCCTGATTCCGTTGCTCAGCTATGTCGTTTACGCCTGGCACGTCATACGCAGAATCCCCCTGCAGTTCGGGACGAGATTCCTTGACAGATCCACCGCCAGGCTAATTTTTCATTACAGTCTCTTCAGTTTCATTTCCATGATGGCATTCCGACTCCGTTTCCAGACCGACGCAATCATCATTGGAGTAATGCTCTCCTCCTCTGCGATCACTTACTTCTCGATCGGGTCAAAGCTGGTTAGTTACTCACTTTTATTCGTCTCCGGCTTGGGGCAAGTCTTGACCCCGATGTTCAGCCAGCTTCACGCGACCAACGACCTGCGGCGGCTTCGCAAGCTCTTCGTGCTCGGAAACCGTGCCTGTGCCCTAATCGTGCTCCCGATTAGCGTCACGCTGCTTGTCCTGGGGAAATCGGTCATTGATGTTTGGGTTGGTCCGCGATATGAATCGAGTTATGTCATCCTGGTGATTCTGCTGATCCCGAGCATTCTCTGCGATGTTCAGGGCGGTTCGCGCCAGATGCTTTATGGCATGGGCCGGCACAAGGCCCTGGCAGTCGTCAATGCGGCTGAGGGGGTGGTGAATGTCTTACTGAGTATCGCGCTGATTCACTACTGGGGCATCGTCGGCGACGCTCTCGGCACGGCCATACCTTTAGCACTTACGAGCGTACTGTTTCTGCCACCGTACGTTTGTCGATTGCTCGGAGTTCCGCTGGGGGAGTTTTTGAGAGAGGCCTATCTGTTGCCACTCGCACTCTGTGCCCCTCTGGTGGCCACGCTTCTGTTCATGCAGCATGTTTTCCGTGCTTGGAGCTATCCGCAATTGGCGGTACAAGTGGTAGCGGGCGGGCTGGTGTATGGAATCGGTGCACTGTGGGTCATTCTTCGGCAACCGATGGGTCTTGCATTACGAACGAAGTTTAGAGAGTACGTATTGGAAGTTCTTAGCCGATAGAGGAAAAAATGGAAGCCGTACAGCTCGTCAAAGGTCGTAGTCTTCCAATGAATGGTGAAAATGGCTGCGTGATATTGCACGACTTTCCTCCCCCTGACATGGAGAAGTTATGGCGGGATTGTTTGTCTCGAGTCGAGGCTCCTGCCCACTATAACTGTCCGGAATTCTTCTTGGAGCCCCTTTGGACCGGGAAGCGTCCGTTTGCAATGTTGGCTCTGGACCGTGGCTCTGTCGTGGGCGTTCTGACGGGGCTCCATGAGGGAACTCAAGTTATCTCCGGACTGCAATCGCGTCCGCAAATCTGCGTCGACAAGACCGCCAATACAGAAACGGCTTTGGGCAATCTTGCGCGTGGGCTACTTGCTGAGGCGGACAAAGCCAAGCTGGTGACAGTCTACAGTTGGAGTCGGATGCCCCTGGACGCCTTTGAGTCGTACGGCTTCCGCCCCCGGACCTTTGAGGGCGATATTGTGCTGGATCTGACAAAGGGCCCAGATACTCTGTTCAAACAAATGAATAAAAAGCGGCAAAAACTTCGCAATGCAATGCGCAATGGTGTCGAGATCTTCCAAGCCACCACGGCAGAGCACGCCCAAATGTTCTACCGTATTTATCTTACGTGGCGCCAAACGGAGAGGAAGACAATAGAAGGCGAACAGATTCCCTTGGCGGTGTTTGAGCAACGGGTGCGGCAACGCGACAGTTTCCGTGTTTTTCTGGCACGCTATTCGGGCCAAGTGATTGCGGGCATGACGCTTCGATTTGCCCCTGAGGGGTTGGTCGAATGTTCAAATAACAGTTCACTGGACGACTTCCTATATCTGAGGCCGAACGATTTGCTCATGTGGAAGGCTGTTGAGTGGGCCTGCAGCGCGGGCTTTCGTCGTATGTCGCTCGGGGGAGCACATCGATTCCTGAGGGAGTTTGGAGGAGAGGTTGAACCAATCAGACGCTACCGGCTCGATCGAACGATGCTCCGGCGCCATGATTTGCAAGAAGCAACGCTCGATCTCGGGAGAGAGACGGTGCGCCAATTCCCTCGGCCGGTTCAGAGAGCAATCCGCGGGTTGTTGGGAAAGAATGGATAGCGGAAAGCTGGTCGAAACTGTGATTGCCCGTTTTCAATGCTAATGAGAGCGACTGGGAGTCAAAGTCAGCTACAGTTTGAGGTATCTGGTTCAGTGCTTATTGTGGTTCCGGCCGCTCTGGGCGCAATTGTACGTGAACCGCCGATGGAGTGTCTGCCGTTTTAGTCCCACTGGGGGGAGTTATTGAGAGAGACCTATCTGTTGCGACTCGCACTCTGTGCCCCTCTGGTGGCCACGCTTCTGTTCATGCAGCATGTTTTCCGTGCTTGGAGCTATCCGCAATTGGCGGTACAAGTGGTAGCGGGCGGGCTGGTGTATGGAACCGGAGCACTGTGGGTCATTCTTCGGCAACCGATGGGTCTTGCATTACGAACGAAGTTTAGAGAGTACGTATTGGAAGTTCTTAGCCGATAGAGGAAAAATGGAAGCCGTACAGCTCGTCAAAGGTCGTAGTCTTCCAATGAATGGTGAAAATGGCTACGTGATATTGCACGACTTTCCTCCCCCTGACATGGAGAAGTTATGGCGCGATTGTTTATTCAGGGCGGAATGTCCTGCTCATTATGATTCTCCCGAATACTTCTTGGAGCCCCTTTGGACCGGGAAGCGTCCGTTTGCAATGTTGGCTCTGGACCGTGGCTCTGTCGTGGGTGTTCTGACAGGGCTCCATGAGGGAGCTCAAGTTGTCTCCGGACTGCAATCGCGTCCGCAAATCTGCGTCGACAAAACCGTCGATACAGAAACGGCTTTGGGCAATCTTGCGCGTGGGCTACTTGCTGAGGCGGACAAAGCCAAGCTAGTGACAGTCTACAGTTGGAGTCGGATGCCCCTGGACGCCTTTGAGTCGTACGGCTTCCGCCCCCGGACCTTTGAGGGCGATATTGTGCTGGATCTGACAAAGGGCCCAGATGCTCTGTTCAAACAAATGGATAAAAAGCGGCGAACTTCGCTTCGGTCTGCAATTCGGAATGGTGTCGAGATCTTCCAAGCCACCACGGCAGAGCACGCCCAAGTGTTCTACCGTATTTATCTTACGTGGCGCCAAACGGAGAGGAAGACAATAGAAGGCGAACAGATTCCCTTGGCGGTGTTTGAGCAACGGGTGCGGCAACGCGACAGTTTCCGTGTTTTTCTGGCACGCTATTCGGGCCAAGTGATTGCGGGCATGACGCTTCGATTTGCCCTTGAGGGGTTGGTCGAATATTCAAATAACAGTTCACTGGACGACTTCCTATATCTGAGGCCGAACGATTTGCTCATGTGGAAGGCTGTTGAGTGGGCCTGCAGCGCGGGCTTTCGTCGTATGTCGCTCGGGGGAGCACACCGATTCCTGAGGAAGTTTGGAGGAGAGGTTGAACCAATCAGACGCTACCGGCTCGATCGAACGATGCTCCGGCGCCATGATTTGCAAGAAGCAACGCTCGATCTCGGGAGAGAGACGGTACGCCAATTCCCTCGGCCGGTTCAGAGAGCAATCCGCGGGTTGTTGGGAAAGAATGGATAGCGGAAAGCTGGTCGACACTGTGATGTTACTCAAGTGCTTGAAGTGTGGAACCAGACTTTCCGTGAGTGCGGAGAAGTGTTCTTGCGCAGAGTGTCGAGCAGAATGGCCGATCGTTGGCGGCATTCCAAGATTCTTCGAGATGCCAGACTACTACTGGGGTGAAGTCGGCCGGGAAAAAGCCCGCGAACTGCTTGACGCAGCGCGGAAGGAATCATGGGCGGACGCCGTACGGGCAAGTTTCTCAAATGACCAGGATATGCAGTTCGGGCTGCTCGATCTTCAGCGGGCCTCGTGGGCTCCGATGCTGGGACTCGATGAGCGATCCGTGGCTCTTGATGTCGGATGCGGCTACGGGGCAATTACCCATTCGATTTCACGCTTGGTCGGAGAACTTTATTCCGTTGAAGCCATTCCGGAACGGATCGAGTTTACCCAAGAGCGGTTGCGCCAGGAAGGCATCGACAATGTGCGACTGATTCAAGCCTCGGCCACTGCTCTTCCGCTTGTCGAAAAGAGTTTTGACCTCGTTGTGTTGAATGGTGTTCTTGAGTGGGTCGGAGAATGGGATCGACGAGACGACCCGCGCAGCGCCCAGCTCGAGGTTTCTGAGCACAATCAGGCAATTGCTCAAGGATGACGGTGTGCTGGTCATTGGCATTGAAAACCGTTTCGGGTCTGGCCTGTTCCGGGGAGTACGCGATCATTCGGGAATTGCTTACACAAGTCTTGTTCCGCGCCGCGTGGCGAGTTTCATGCTGCGGCATAGTTTGGTGCCCCACCACCGCACGCAACTGAATCCTCGAAACGAATACCGTACTTTCACCTACTCCGAGGGAGGCTATCGGAAGCTTCTCGGGGAAGCCGGATTTGCTAACGTGTCTTGCCACTGGGCAGCGCCTGGTTACAACCAGCCTTATCACCTAACTCCCATGGCAGCGCCTCAATGGATCCGTGAGGAGTTTCTTGATCAGCTGGATCATCCCGCTCCTTCGCCCCGGAGCGGCTGGCGCCGCTGGCTCAAGAGGAGTCTTGCGTTTTCAGGCATTTTGCCCATGGTCCTTCCAGATTTCTTGTTTATCGCTTCGAGTGGAATGGGCCGAAGGACGAAGGTCCAATCCTGGCTTCAACACCTTTGGGAATCCGCCGCAAAGCTTGACGCCGGTGTGACAGATCAACAACGGATTGTGTGGGCACTTTCCACTTACCCTTTCGCCCAGAAGTCGGTAGTGCGGCTCGGGGATCCGAAGAACGGCCGCGAAAGCATTTTCGTTAGGGTCGAGGTTGGGGATCGCGACGGCACAGAGAAGCTTGAATCCGAGCTGGCGAATTCAGCTAAAGTCAGAGATATTCTCCAGGTGGGGAGCAGCCTTCCTGTCGGCGTGCCCCGCGAGCTCGGCGAGCTTCGTGTCGGGAATGTCTTATATTCGATGGAATCGAGAGCGCAGGGAACGAGCCTCTCCCGGTTGGTTCGCCGGCCCGGCTATTTCCGGAATTCGCGCCAAGGCGAAAAGGACTTTACTCGTGTCGTCGACGGCGTCGTTGACCTGACGAAAGCGCTAAGAAACATGTCCGGCGTAAGCGACATCGATTCAGGCTGGCGCGAGATCCCCGAGGAGCTAAACTCATTGCCTGGAATGCGTGCACGTATTGAGGAAGTGCGGTATCTCAGTGACTCTTCTGATGACCCCCGCGTTGGTTGGATCCAGCACGGGGATCTATCGGTTGAGAATATTTTCTTCGATCCAAAGACGGGCCGGATCGAAGTGCTTGACTGGGCCGATCTGGCGGGTGGGTTCCCGCCATTGTATGACTTGTTCAGTCTCTTGTATTCGACAGGGTATCTCTCTCCGAGGGATGAGGCGATGATGTCTGCCAGTGAAGAGGACCGATGGATCGCTTCGTTCAAAGCGATTTTCTTCGATGATTCTAGATTCGTGCAGAATGTCACAAAACTTATCCTTCACGCCTGCGAGCGCTTGGAAGTTCGGACCGAACTCATTCCGGCACTGCTGGCCGAATTTTTGATCGTCCGATCGCACTATTTCCTGAGTCGCTCGCTCGTTCAGCATCGGGCTCACGTGAGGATGTTGCAACTATGCGCTGAGCAGAACCGTTCTGTATTCGGTCGCTTTCAGATGGGACGTCCCTCTCCCCGACTTTGCGAATGCGAGAGTGCGTGAAATTGGTCCTTAAGTCATAAGTTCCTTGCACGACAAAAGGACATGGCCAGTCAACGAGGTGTTTGTTTGCAGTCCGGCAAGTTTTGGACTTATTCGGCGTATCTTCGACTGAGGGGACTCGCGAGCAGCCGAGTCTATGATTGTCTTCCTCCGTGGGGGCTCTCAGAGCCCTTGCGGAAACCGCCAGGCACGACCCACGAGGCAAACTGCGTGGGTCACACGCTCATACGATGGTCGGGATCGAGCCCGTGCACCCTTTCCAAGATGTCACACTTCAAGTCACAAGGACAAGAGCCGCTATGGTCGGACCGACCTACGAAAAAGAACGACCTTTATCTCGACATCATTGGAGTTTGACGAGGAATACATCCGCCCGGCAGTTCGTTCCAATCGTACAGGTTGACGAGCCGCCACCGATCCGCCCTAGCATCCCGTCCCAATCGCTTGGCCAGATGTAGTATTTTCCATCTTGGCTGACTCCTCCGATACCGTATTCAGCGCCGAAGTTTTCGGTATCGAGGCCGGTTATGTAGGTGTGTGCGAACCGGTAGGCTACCCCACTGCCATCGAGCCGCACGCCTATGATTTCGTTGTCCCACGCATATACCGGCGTGAATGAGCCCGCATAGACGCTCCACATCACGGGGTTCGTATCCGTCGCGTTTCCGTTGGTAAATCCTGCATGGCCGTCATTCGGGTAGTAACTCGGCTGCCCGGTCGGATAAGTCGATATTACATTTGAGCCGCTTTGGTCATTGCTGCTGAAAGGACGAGTCCAGAAACCGCCGCACAGATTAATCGTGTTCAGCCAACCGATGGCGTTGTGGCCGCACCCATTGGTCGCATCGTTGACGATAGCATTCACCGTCAGCGTTGCGATGTTCCAAACGTAAGTATTCCGCGTGCTTGTGCAGCCGCCTCCGAGACAGTCGCTCTGCGTCACCTTTAGATAATTCCCGTTCTTGCTCAACCGGACATTGTGCAAAACAAATTCGTCCGTCAGAGACGTTGATCCTGTTGCGCCCCATGCTCCCGAAATCGTCGCTGTGCTCGTATTCCACACACGGCAACCATTCGTTCGATTCCAGACGATGACGTACACATTGCCGGAAGACCCTTGTCCCGTTGTTGTGCTCCCCAAAGCGGCAAACGTCTGGTCATCTGCGCTCACGGTGATGTCGTCCACGTAGACGTGGCCGTAGCCCAGTCCCGCCATCGCCGAAACACAACTCGAGAGGTCTACGACGGAGGTGACTCCTCCATTCGAGTAAGTCGGCATCGTCGTCGTGCTTGCGAAGTTCCACGCGCAGATTGCCGGGTTGCCGTTCGAGAGGAAGCTCTCGGCGTAAGCGATATAAGTCTGCGCGAAGCTGAAGAACGGGGAGGTGGTAATAAATTGAGCGTTGGAACTGCAGCCCCCGAGCAGCCCATCCGACGCCGGCCCTTGTCCCGCATAAAGCGGTGTAATCGTGGGCGGAGTCGTCCCGCCGTTGAAAGAAAAAATCACCGGCACGTCGGTGTCGCAAAGCGCAACCCGCGTATCGGTTAGATTCATCACGTTCGATTCCGCCGACCCACCACAGTCCACAAGATAATTATGCTGACTGCCGGGGGTATTCGTCTGGTCTGTAACGCGGCAGATTTGGGTTGCGAAGTCCGAAGGCGTGAAACAATAGCCCTGTCCAGAAAGTGTCCCCCCGCCAGAGCAGCCAGTCGCAGAGGGGCACGGGATCGCGCTCGGATATGGCTGGGGGTTTACATCGGTACGGGCGCAGTAGTTTGGAGGGCCGCAGGAGCCGGATGGCTGGGCGCTCGTGACTGTTAGCACGAGCGGCTGTGTGGCAGTTTGCTTCGAGGAAGACGCGTCGGTTACTTGGACGACGAAACTGAACTGTCCAGTTGCACCCGGTATTCCGCCGATCTGTCCGCTCGTCGCGTTAAGCGTCAGCCCCGCAGGCAGTTGGCCGGAGGCGAGACTCCATGTGTAAGGTGGAGTGCCTCCCGTCGCTTGAAGCGCCGCCGAGTAGGCCTGCCCTGCGACGGCTTGCGGCAGAGTCGTCGTGGAGATAACAGGTGGCTGAGCGGCGGCCGCGACCGTAATGCTGTAGGAAATCTGCGCTGTTTGCCCCGCGGAATCCGTTATGAGAATTGCGAACGTCGATGTACCGGCTTTGGTCGGAGCTCCGGTGATCTGTCCACCGGTCGCGTTCAGCGTCAGCCCTTCAGGAAGTTGGCCGGAGGCAAGGCTCCATGTGTAAGGCGGAGTACCTCCCGTCGCTTGTAGTGCCGCTGAGTAGGCCTGTCCTGCGACGGCTTGCGGCAGAGTCGTCGTAGTGATGGCAGGTGCCTGAGCAGCCGCCGCGATCGTAATGTTGGACGACTTTTGTGCTGATTGCCCCGCGGAATCCGCCAAAAGAATCATGAACGTCGATGTACCGGCTTGGGTCGGTGTCCCTACGACGGAACCCGAGGAAGCCTTCAGGGTCAGGCCGGAAGGCAGGGCACCTACGATTGACCAGCTGTAGGGCGGTACGCCGCCAATCCCGTTGACTGAAGACTGGAATGGCACGCCAACTCGGCCATTCGGGAAATTGCCAGGTGCGATTTGCAGGGCTAGCACAACGGACAAGATCAGCGCCTTCATAGCTGTCTGAGGCCTAGGTGAGGAAGAATCGCTCACTTGAATCGAGAAGTCAAATTTCCCCCCTTCTGAAGCCGTGCCCGCCAGTGCGCCGGTGTTTGGATTAAGCGAAAGCGCTTGAGGCAATGTCCCGGAGACGATACTCCAATGGTACGGCTGGACTCCACCCGTCGCAGAGAGGCCAGTTTGGAATTGAATGCCCACTTCGGCGCTTGGCAACGAGCTGGTCGCGATCTGCAAGGGCGCACTGGCCGTAGCAGCGATGACGGTGAGTGTAGCGGCGCTGCTGGTCGTGCTGCCTGCGGAGTTGCTGACCACGACGGTGAATTGGGCTCTGCTGTCCAATATCGTTTCAGCCGGAGTCGTATAGCTATTGCTTGATGATGTCGCACCACCGCTGACGGCCGCACCGTTCTTCTGCCACCGATAGCTGAGGGGCGCCGATCCCGTCGCAATCACCGAGAAGGTTGCCTTCTGACCGACGATTACCGTCTGACTGGTCGGCTGAGTACTGATTAAGGGTGTCAGATCTGCGCCTGTCGAAGGTGGAGAGCCACTGCTCGCAGTCGTTAAACCTACACACCCTGACTGCATGAGCGATGCGAACAGAAGTGTTAAGAAAAACAAGAAGGCAAAGGGCTCGCGCCTGATCCAGCCCCCGCACCTGTCCAATAGGGCATACGGATTGCAATGCTGAGCTCGCTTTGGTGCGAGTGACCTCACTACAACCAGTCTAGGAACTTGAACGGCGAGCCGCCACTGGTCGACAGGGTAAACAAGGAACAGCTCGTCCCGCCGGCTCACTTGTCCTGTATATTATTGTTAACTGAACGAGTACAAAGGCGGCCGACCTCGTGAAGACAAGCGATGGCTATACCCCTTTATTGAAAGCGACTTCGCGAGTGGCAGGCCGCCACGCGGAGCCGGAACTCACTTCCCGGGCTCTCACGAGGACTCACTGGAATCGAAAAAAAGAAGCACTGGAATTGCAGATTGGCTACAAGTCGCTTCTCTGCAAGGTGAAGCAATTGGGACTTGAAGGGTCCTAAGAAGAGTTTTGCAGGAGATGATCATGAACCGAATATCAAAGTACGCGATGGTTGCGCTGGCCGCGGTGCTGGCAGTTCCTGCGTACGCGCAAAAAGATACTTCAAAATCGAATAAACAAGACAATCGAGGCTCCGCGCCTTCCACCAATGCAGGACAGGCACAGCCTGCTGCTGCAACCGCAGATGTTTCGTATGTTATCGGCCCGAGCGACGTGTTGAATATCAGTGTGTGGCATCAACCCGAACTGACACTCACCGTCCCGGTGCGGCCCGATGGGATGATCTCACTGCCATTGCTAAATGACGTGCAGGCCGCTGGTAAGACACCCTTGCAACTCCGTGCGACCATCACCGAGAAACTGGCCCAGTTCGACAAAGATCCTCAAGTGACCGTCATCGTTACTGCCATGAACAGCCAGCGGGTATACGTCACCGGGTATGTGGCGCGCGCCGGGGCATACGCGATGCTTCCCGGCATGACTGTTTTGCAAGCGATCTCCAGCGCGGGCGGATTTACTCCTTTCGCGAACCAGGGCAACATCATCATTCTACGCACCGAGAACGGCAAACAACTTCGCCTTCCGTTCAACTATAAGGACGTCATCAGCGGCAAGAACCCGGACCAAAACATTGTCCTGAAGCCGGGCGACACAATCGTCGTGCCGTAAGCAAGGAGAAGCTGCGGGATCAGGTCTTAAATACTCGAGACGCGAAGACGGAAGTCATGATTCGGCGAGAGGTAGGTGAATTACAAACCTTCGCCTGCGCAGTGTGAAGAGGGGGAGGCTGACGGCTATCAGTATTCGGCTCTAGAGTCCCTGCTCTCAGCCATGATTTTGTTAGATTATTTTTTGCCGTTTTTGGCATGCTTTTGTGCGGCTAGATACGAAAGTAGGCGAACGCCTATCAAAGTCTCCAGCACTTAAGTGGAAGAAAAAGCAGGGACTTACTCGGTTTTGATGCCTTTTTGAATTTGCTGTTGCCGAATCCAGGCCTCCCAGCGAATTTTCAAAACCCGCGCCGGAGGGTACTTCAGACTGTCGCGGCCGTTTTTGGACGCTATTCGCATTTACAAGCTCATCAAATCACATTATCTGCTCGGGAGGAATAAATGGCTCCCGCAACACCACAGGGGTTGACTCGTCTGACTCGCGGATCTCTAGCTGATTGATAAGCCGGTGCAAATAGCCCCGAGCGACTCCAAGAATGCGGGCGCTCTCTGCTTTGTTCCACTCACATTGCCGCAGAGTCCGCAGTACCAGCCTGCGTTTGAATTGACGAACCTCCTGCTCATACGATTGTTCGAGCTGCAAGGTCTCACCCGTACTCCGGATTGCGGACGGAAGGTGACTAATTTCGATCGAATGGCGGTCGCAGAGTACAACCCCTCGCTGCACTGCATTTTCGAGCTCTCTGACGTTTCCAGGCCAAGAATATTCAATAATCGATTGCAGGGCGGATTGAGAAAACCTTACGACTTTCTTGTTAAATTGCTTCGCGGTCACTTGCAAGAAATGTTGCGCAAGCAGGTGGATATCGTCGCGCCGCTCTCGCAAAGGAGGCAGATCCAACTGCACGACATTCAATCGGTAATAAAGGTCTTCGCGAAACTCTCGCCGCCGCACCATCTCGGACAGATTCCGATTGGTCGCCGCGACCAGTCGAACGTTCACGTTCACCGTGGTATTGCTGCCAAGACGCTCGAAACTGCGCTCCTGAAGCACGCGCAGCAGTTTGGGTTGCAAACCTAAACCGAGGTCGCCAATCTCATCGAGAAACAGTGTCCCTTGATCGGCCGCTTCGAAACGCCCCCGTCTGCATGCAAGCGCTCCGGTGAAAGCACCTTTCTCATGGCCGAACAACTCGTCTTCGATCAGTGTTTCCGGCAAGTTGGTGCAAGAAAATGCAATCATCGGGCGGCTTGCGCGTGGGCTCATTTTGTGAATCGCCCGCGCCAGCAGCTCCTTTCCCGTACCGGTTTCACCTGTAATCAAGACGTTCACGTCGCAGGATGCAATCCTTTGCGCGAGTGCAAAAAGATCCTGCATGACCTTGGTCGTACCCAGAAGCTGGTGCATGCGTCCTGAGACTTGCATCTCCGCTCTCAACTGATCGAGCTCTCTTCCCGCGACGTGGGTTTTGCGCGCTCGCTCGAGAACCTGGCGGAGATCCGCGATGCTCATTCCATAAGTGACGGCTTCGTACGCACCATGTTCCATGGCGGCCGTCGCAAAAAGGCTGTCATGTTCCTCACAAAATACGATGATTGGGGGGCGGGACGCGCTCTGCTGAACCTCATCGATCAAGCGAATCGCGGCCGAGGAGCCCGACTGGACCCCGCCGGACCTGGCATCCAACAGCACTACGTCGCACCAATCCTGCCAATCGGCCCACCGATTCAGGTCAAAATCGTTTCGATGGCGGGTTTCAAAGCCGGGGCCTAGCGCGCGGGCAACTGCGTCGGCGAGTCCCGATTCCTTACCTAGCATACAAACACGAATGGGCAGACCCTCCATGAACACTCCCCTCGCAAAGCCATACCCCGATCTTCGACTCTTTTAAGCAGACCGAATGTTTGGCTTCAACCGGAATTTGCAAGTTGGGCTGGGTGGGGACAACACATCATACGCTTCTCCTGTCCGCGACACAACCCATAGGCGCGCCACTGCGCCGTGCTTCGGCATTTCCGAACAACGCCGGATCGTAGGTCAGTTAATCGGATTGTCTGCCGCAGAGACTCTGGGAAGTTGGCCAATTAAAGACTTTCTTCTATGTACTCGTAGGTTCGTTGCGAATGAATTCGTATTGCTTGAAGAGCGCCGCAACGTCCACGCGGCGTTCACCGTCCGCCGAACTATTCTCCACACGGATGACGGTGCTCTTAGTCCGTAAGAATACTTCCGCTCCACCTGTGATTTCTACAGGAAGCGTGACCGTGAGGTCGAGTTCGACACCGACGTTCAATTCATCCTCGATGATGAAGTGAACTCCCCGAGTGGACATATCACGGGTCTTCCCATCGTAGGTCACTGCATCGGACTGAGCGGGGATTCGGATCTTTACAGGCAGAGAGAGTTCGTACCGGCGCACGTTGCGTCGTTCAGTCATTTCCGGGACCTCTACCCTTCCCGGACCCTTGTCCTTTGAGCATCCCCGCAGTCTAGGAGCAATCACATCTCCAATTGGGTGGGAGCAACCACACCCTAGCTTTTGGCACGCCCTCATTCAAACTTCTTGAGTGGGTCTGCAGCGGCTAAGCCGTAGAGAACAAAGAGGAACTTTCTGCTTTTGGGAGTGCTTTCTCCAAGGCTGCACCCTCTAAATCAGAAGATGGAAGCAAGAACTTTGGCAAAATGAACACGCCGCAGCCGGGTTCACTTTGAGACTGCAGTTTCCTCAAAGCTGCAACGAATTGCATACGCTCACCGAAATACGACCAGCCTACTTTTCCTTCAGCTTCAACTTGCCCTCGGCTTTATTCTCTTCGAGGAACGCCCGCAATTTCTCGCCAGCATCGAGGAGACGAATCCATTGCTCGTAATAAAGAGTGACAGGAAAGCGGCCAAGTCTGTAGACGCTCACTCCACCTTTTTGCCCGACCTTAAATTCCAGATCGCCCGAACGACCACCGGCTTCCTGCTTTTCCAATTCAGCCACGCGTGCTTTGAGTTCTTCGTAAGTTGGCTCGGCCATTTGTCCTCCTGTCCATTCCAAGGCAGATTATACCCTTGCGTCTTCCGAAAAGTTCCGGGATGCGCCGTGATAGAATCCGCCACGTAACAGTTCTAAGACGTGCTTCACATACACAAATCTTTGACAAGCGCCGGGGCTGGCCAAGCCGTGGTGCCCGCAGGCAATCGCTTAAGACTGATTCAAGGTCTGAATACCTGAGTCACGTCCCTCGCAGATAACATCTGGTGCCGGGCCTCCGCTTTGGGATAGATTCCATTTCGGAGGCTAATCTGGAATGAACATCCTAGCCGCAATCAGACGTGAGGAGCGGAAGCTCGAAAAGCATGTTGGCAGGCTTCAGCGACAATTGAAGGGACTGAAGTCCGCAGCCAAGGTTCTCGGCAACTCTGCGGGTAACGAACTCGGCAAAGCAGGAAAGAGAGTCCTCTCAGGAGCAACGAGGGCAAAGATTTCAGCAGCCGCGAAAAAACGATGGGCGAAGGTGAAAGCGGGAGCGAGGAAAGCCGCGAGTTAGAAAATTTAGAGAGAGCCGACGACCGGACTGGTCCACCCTTGCTATGGTGTGGTTTTCATCGCGCGCCAGACCCAGAGGCCGTAAATCACAAGAAGCAACACGCTCGCAGATATGCCACCAGAGCAGGCCATAATGGGATCGCTGGTTCCGAGGGTTCGTTGGCGTCGTCTGACGAACCCGGCTTGCCGCCACGCAAACGATTTCTTACACACCACTCCGAACCTCCTTCTCGGCCCCAGATTTTGCAACCGCAATCGGAGCGCTACCACTCGGTATCGTAAGCGCATAGATTCGCCTAAGCATCTGGCCAAGCAGCCGCCGGTGCAGATGTTCCTCGGCTCACAAAAAGACGCGCAAAAACGAGCCGTTGGAACCAGCGATCCCATTGTGGCCTGCTCTGGTGGCATATTGGTTGTGTCGAGAGCAGGACAAGCGTACGATTCGCAAGCCGGATGGCTAAATCGGAAATTCCGGTTCATTTGACGAATTCGTGATCCGTTTTGTAGGCTCGACACTTGGGAAAGGTGTGGACGACTGATGCCGGTGGATCGGAAACCGGAGTTTTTCAAGGGTGCACAGTTGCGCGTCGGTGTGATTGGCTGCGGGCACGTTGGGTTGCCGTTGGGGCTGCGCTTCGCGGAAGCAGGACATCGCGTCACTGGCTTCGACACGGACTCGAAGAAAGTGGACATGCTCAACGAGGGCCAAAGTTACATCGGCCACGTACCGACGACGAAAATCCAGCAATACGTCCGCTCGCGCCACTTCAGCGCCACAGCGGATTTGACCCGGCTCGGCCAGATGGACGCGATTGTGATCTGCGTGCCGACGCCTCTCGATGAGCGGCGTAAGCCCGAACTGAAGTATGTCGAGCAGACGGCGCGCGCGATCGCACCCAACCTCATGAAGGGGCAGTTGGTTGTCTTGGAATCCACCACGTATCCTGGAACGACCGAGGAGCTGGTGTTGCCAATCTTGGAGGCGGCAGGCCTGCGGTGTCCGATAGCACAGGGCCCCGACGCAGAACAAATCGCCACGGATTTCTTTCTGGCATTCTCTCCCGGGCGTGAGGACCCGGGCAACAAGCAATTTGGCATGGCGGAAATCCCGAAGATCGTAGGCGGCGTGAATCCGCCCTCAGGTCGCGCCGCCGTTGGCCTCTATGCGCAGATCGTTGCGCAAGTCGTCCCGGTCAGCACCACGCGCGTGGCGGAAATGACAAAGCTGCTCGAAAACATTTTTCGTTGCGTGAACATCGCACTCGTGAACGAATTGAAATTGGTCTGCCACCGCATGGGCATGGACATTTGGGAAGTGATCGACGCAGCGGCAACCAAGCCGTTCGGTTTCATGCCCTTCTATCCCGGCCCCGGTCCGGGTGGCCCCTGCATCCCCGTCGATCCGTTTTATCTCTCGTGGAAGGCGAAGGAATACGATTTCGAGACGCGGTTCATTGAGCTGGCGGGTGAAATCAATCTGGAGATGCCGTATCACGTCGTGAAGGCGGTGTCTGGCGCTCTAAACGAGAGGAAGAAATCCGTGAGGGGTTCGCGAGTGCTTGTCCTCGGCGTGGCCTACAAGAAGGACGTGGACGACCCGAGGGAATCGCCCTCGCTGAAAATAATGGGATTGCTTGAACAAAGGGGCGCCCTGCCAGATTACAACGATCCCTTCTTTCCCAAGTTGCAGAAGATGCGCCACTACGACTTTTCGAACAAGCAATCGGTGAATCTGGATGCGAAGACGCTCGGGAGCTACGACTGCGTCTTGATCGCCACCGACCATAGCAGCTACGATTATCAGGCGATCGTCGAAGCGGCCGGACTCGTCGTTGACACGCGTAACGCTACGCGGCGTGTCACAAACCACCGCAACAAGATTGTCCTCTGCTGATCCCCCATGACCGCACAGCGGAAGAACATCGTCGCGCAGCTTCGGGAAAGCTCCCGCGTCAAGCAAAGTTTTTCCCATCGGTTTGATCTGTCGCATCGAGGTATTCGTGCGCCGCTCCGCGAAGGCACTTCGCTCCAGTCGAAAAATCGTTTGGGTTGCCGACGCTGTTTACAGAGGGGAGCTACCAATCGATGCGCTACCTGATAACCGGAGGCGCGGGATTCATCGGTTCGAACACAGTGGACGAATTGGTCCGCCGCGGCCAGAACGTCGTGGTATTCGACGATCTGTCGAGCGGGAGGGCTCAGAACCTGAACGGGGTAATGGGCAACGTAGAACTCATTCAGCACAGCATCACGGATTTGGAAAGGTTACGTGAGGCCTGCCGTGGAGTGGATTATGTAATTCACTTGGCAGCGCGGACGTCCGTGCCACGGTCGGTAAAAGACCCTATCGAAACGAACCGCATCAATGTCGATGGGACACTGAATGTTTTAGTAGCTGCTCGTGACGCGAAGGTGAAACGCGTGGTGTTCGCGTGTTCTTCATCCGTGTATGGCGATACACCGACTTTGCCAAAGAGCGAAAGAATGCCATCGGCCCCAATTTCTCCATATGGCGTCTCGAAAATGATGGGTGAGGTCTACGGTCAGGTATTTCAGCGAGTGTATGGACTGGAATTTGTGTCGCTAAGGTACTTTAACGTATTTGGCCCACGGCAGGATCCTGGGTCGCCATATTCCGGAGTATTGTCTCTATTCAATGCGGCCATCCTGGACGGAACGGAACCGACCGTGTATGGAGATGGAGAGCAATCACGCGACTTTACGTATGTGCGAAATGTGGTCGAAGCAAATCTGCTGGCATGCGAAGCAGAACGAGCTGCTGGACTCGCCCTAAATATCGGCACGGGAGGGCGATACACGCTGAATCAAACGCTGGCGTTGCTCGAAAAAATTACAGGCCGGACCGCAAAGGCGAAATACGTCCCGCCCCGCGCGGGGGATATTCGCGATTCTCAGGCGGACATTGCCCTCGCGCGAGATGTGATTGGCTACGATCCACGTGTGGGATTTGAAGAGGGCTTGAGACACACCTGGGAATGGTTTCGCGCGAACCAGAGCACATCGAGCCGCATTTGAAGGGAGCCAGTCAGATCAAGTTAGGCTTGAGCTGGGCTGCAATGCTTCCCTGTGCTCCGCAAAAGTTTGCACGGCGAGTCATTCCTGAAACAGAATTCGTTTCGACAATGCTGTGCGAAGACCAAGCAAAGGCGGGCGGACAGCCGTCCATGAAGTTTGATAATAAAGTCTGCGGGACGGCCTGGATCGACGATTTAAAGCTGGAACCGATTACCCCTCACTCCCCGGAATAGGCGCCGTCCCCCATCCCCGCCTTTTCCTCCGCTTCTTTCCGTCGCCGTTCCCATCAGAGTCCATCGGTTATCGCGCAGTGCGCAGCTACCCCGGCTCGCACGACGGAATCTCTGTCGCTCGCGAACCTCGAGCGCCATTCTTATTGAGTTTCAGAAGCGGTGACAATCCCGGTGACAGTCCGCGCAGAGGGTGATCAGATTGGCTTCGGTGTCATCACCCAAACGACTCCGTGGGTTTTTGTGGTGCACCTGGAGATTTACGAATGACCCGCATTTCTGACAGCGCCAGCCGTCGCGTTTTAGAACTTGGATCCACAACTCGCGATAGGCCTCCGGTGCCAAGCGAACCCGTGGCTGCTTCTGACGCGTTGCTGTCATTCTCTTCCGTTTGCTTTCGCAAGGGATTCGTCTCTGTGGGGCTGCGGGAGGAAAGCGAGGAGACGGCGGAGGGAAGAAGCAATGGCACTTGGGTCTTGGTTATCCAGATTGGCGCCCGCCAGGAAATCGGCACAGATCATCTCGAGACAATAGCCTCGCGATTTCTCCGTTCCGAGCATCAGGGCCGCTGTTTCAAGGGCTTGCTCGACGACCGGCAGCTGGGTCTTGAACACCTTGAAGTACAGGATTTCCCAGGGCTCGGTCGCTCGGCCGGTCAGGTGCTTCTCCACTTCGCATTTGAACTCCTCTTTGGGCATCTCCCTGGCCTTGTGCAACCAGGTTGCACAGTCGAATTCGTCTCCATCTCGCCGCGCCACCTTCGCGAGTTCAATGGCCTTCGTCCAGCCCACCTCCCGCAGCTGCCGTTTCGGAACCCGGGTCAGGGATTCCTGGATAGCCATGAGGTAATAGGCCTTCCGGCGCGATTCCGGAAAGCGCTTCTCGAGGAACTCATCAAAGGACTTCAACTCATCGAGCCTCCAGTACTGCCCGGCCCGAACTTCACAGAGGTATTGCCCTAACTCAAGGAATCGTTCGTCCCGCTGGTGCTCGCTCAACTTCTCCCAGGTCAGGATCTCCTCGATCCGGGTGAGAACAGCGAGCGCCCTCTGGCGGTTGAGTTCCGGGGGTGTCATGGCCCCACCGTTAATCCGAAAGCTCATCAAGCCAATCAAGGTCGCTTGCTCCCGGCTTACGAATCAGATGGGTGTCAATCAACTGCTGGTCATTGAGGCACAGCCCCAGTTGGGCACAGCTCACACAACCGTTCTGGGGGAAACGAATCCCGCTGTGCGGCAGGAACTGGCCGGCCTCGATCTGACTCGCAGTCGCTTCGACGATCTGGGCAAACTCTTGCCGTTGGGCTTCGGTGATCGAGGCGCGGAGGTACTGGATTTCAGGAACGCGTTTGCGCACGAACACGACCATCGCCACATCCGAAATCCCGCTCATCCAGGAGTAGCAGATCATCTGTGGGTCGAGGGTTACGAGCCCTGCGGGTTCTTCAGGATAGCGCGCCCGGGTGGTTTTCCACTCGAGCAGGCACCGCCGGCCGTCCAGTTCTCCTATGCCGTCGAGGTAGGCCACGAAATCATCGCCATTCGGAAGCGCACGAACGAGTTTCACCTGGAGATCCTGCTTTGGTTGGCGGATGCGAACGCGGTCTTCCTGTGCAAACCGTTCGAGCAGCATGACCCCCTGCCGCAGCATGCGTTCCCAATCGTCCCCGGTGCCGAACTCAAGATTCGATTCGCGATAGCTTCCCCACTCCTGGAAGAGGACTGCGGCGCCGTCTTCCTGGGAGAGCAGGGCAGCCAATGCCTTTTCAAAGCACCGGCCGAAGATGGATGCGGCCCGTGTATCTTTCTCGCGCCAGCCATCCAGATACCGGTATCGATAGGCCCGCGGACAGCGAAGGTACTGGATAATCTGTGTGTAGCTATACGTCATGGCCAGCCTCTTGGACCTCTACAGCACTTCTGGGTGCCGGCGAGAGTTCCTCCCATTCGCTTGCAGGGGCGAATGCTTCGAGATTGAGGTAGGAGCGACCGTTGAAGGGGGTATGGGAGATGCGCAGGACCCCCCGCAAGCCCAGAAGAGCTCTCTCTTCCACCTCTTCTCGACCCAAGAGATCCGGGTCATAGCCAAAGTCCCTGAGGAACCAGTTCAGTTTCCAAAGGGCCTTCGGTGAACAGTAGATTCGTCCGGCGATGGACTGTCCTATGAATTCAGTAGGTTCGATAACGGCAAAGCGGAGGGTGAAGAAGGGCTTGTGCGCATGCCAGCGGTAGAAGGCCCGCTCGACACGAACCAGGAACAGACCTTCGAGTGTGGAATCGGGATTCGGAGAACACTCATGCAGTCCCGGGATATGACGCTTCATGGTTTCACCTCCTCAAGTTGGGAGTAGCTGTTCAGTTTGCAAAGGAGCCCTTCGCGATCCTTGGAGGCCCAATCGGCGAGATTGTTGATGAAGGACTCGACGAGGTCACGACCGGCGTCGCGCAGTACTTCGGTCCCGCAGAAGTCCGCCGCATAGCGCTTTACGAGCGTGGAATCGAGTTGGTGTTTGCGGACCAACAGGCAGAGGCGGTCGCGGAGGCGCGGCGGGCCGTTCTGGTGGCTATCCTTATAATCTATGTGTCCATTCCCGGAGATGCCCCGCTGAAGGGAGCTGCCGGGGGTGCCGGATGTGGGGGCGCACCCGAGTTCCTCGACCGAACAGAGGCCGATGCCGTAGGCTTTGCGAAGGGCGCGGTTGACCGCACGGGTCTCTGCGACGCGCATCTCGGCGCCGTGAACCATGGACGAGACATTCGAAGGGTCAGCGTCGCCATAGCCGACGAAGCCTTTCGAGCCAGGAGACTTATAAACCGTCGCCTTGAAGACCCAGCGGCTAATGGTTGGATCACAACAATCTCGAACACGCTGAACGCTGATACCGAAACATCTACATCGCTGTGCGAGTCGAATGAGCCCCGTGTGGGAGACGTACCACTTTCCATCGATGAGGATTAAGTCACCGAGGGCGATCGAAAACCCGTATTCCCGGGACAGACTGATTAGTGCCTGATATTTCTGTTTTTCTGATTTGCCGATCCACTTCCTAGCGAGTGCAATATTTTGTCGGAGGTAGTCATTTGTTCGTTTTCGCATTGGAACTCCTTGTACCGCTACTGTAACGCATAGAGCGGTACATGTCAATTACGATTTTTTCCTTTCATGTCGTATTGACGGTCGTAACGAGCTCGGATAGCATCCGGCCAGGATTCTGCAGAGGAACGCATGCGTAAAACCGAGACTCTGAACCTTCGCGTATCAACTAAATTCAAGCGGAGACTGACGCAGGAGGCAACGAAGGAGAAACGCTCTGTGACAAACTACTTGGAAGCGACACTCGCGAGTCTATGGAAGCAAAAGGCACCTCTTACGAGGGTGGCCAGAAAAATGAAGGAAAATGACTCGAACACTTAAGCGCGTTGCACGCGTTTTCTTGGCAACTGACCAAAACGCATTTCTGCCAAACGAACCCAACTAGGAGATCCACTGTGAAATCCTCCTTAGCATGAATCGCGGCTCGCCTCGTAGTCCGCGTAAACTGCCACTCTTTGCTGACCGTCCCCCGCGTTGGGCCTATTTTGAAAGCTCCTGTCTTGAATGTCTGTCGGCTCTTGCCACCCTGTCCGGGCGTGCCCAAGCCTTAACTAATTAAGTGTATAAGACCTTTTCGACGAGTACCTTTCCCTAATCCGGAGAGTAAACAAACGAATAGGCAAGCTGTTGGGGTCCGATCCTTCTTTCAGTTATTCTGCGCCCGTATCTTGCAATTTCATTTTAGGAGGACTAATCATGGGTGAAATAAATCAAAAGCAGGACCCTAACGCATCCTCGAAATACACAACAGGCAATGGGACACATTCGCAATCGCACAAGGCAGACCAGGGCGCCGCAGCAACAGCAAACAACACCAAACCACGCGGGGAACCCACCAATCGGAAGAGCACAGGCCCGCGAACAGTTCAGGGTAAACAGCGGAGCAAGCTCAATGCGGTTAAATACGGATTGTTTTCTAAGTCAGTCCTGCTGGAATGGGAATCACGCGCGGAATTCGACTCATTGTTGAAAGGACTGCAGGAGCATTTTCAGCCTCAGGGAACGTTGGAAGCCGCTCTCGTCGAGAACCTGGCCGTTTTATTGTGGCGCAAGCGACGCTTGTTAAAGGCGGAATCCGCTGTGATCTCGGAGAAAAGGGAATTCATGCTGAGCGATTCCTTAGCGAATCAATTCGTGGAGGCTTGGGACTGCTCGCGAGCTGCTGTCGCTTCAGGTGGAATGCTCAGGTATTCCCATAATCTGGTCGTCGTTCGCACGGCAAAAGACATGCTCGTGTTGATTCAACAGGGGATTGGAAAGCCAGGATTTGAGGAGGATTCCCTGGTTTTCAAAAAACTGTATGGAGAGGATCAAGATCGAGGAACGCCGTACGGTCTTCGTCTTTATTATGAGATTGTGAAAACATCTGCCAAGGAAAGCGGAGAACGCGGTGACAAGACTGGGGAGGAAATGCACAGAAAAAAGATGCGCCAGATGGTCGATGAGGAAATTGGTCGCCTAAGTAAACTAGAACAAATATTGATATTGGAGAAATGCCATCGAATAGAACGCAAATCGGCCGCCGCAATTATTCCAAGCCAAGAGGTTTCAGATCACCTGTTGCGATGCGAGGCGCACTTGAGTCGTGAGTTTGACAGGGCTTTGAACCAACTCGAACGTGTGCAGCGGATGAGGAAGGGGCAACCGTTGGCACCTCGATTTGATTTCAATATCAATAATTGACTCTCACGATTCGGATCTGTTTGGTCAGCTTCGAGTCGGCGCGCTTCGGAGTGTCCATAAACAGTACAATTATATATGTACGCTCCCACCGCGTCACTGGACACGATTGTTTCTGCGAGAGACGCCGATTGGGCCACTCGGAAATGCTAGGGAAGGGAACTGCCTGGTGAGCTCCGCCGATACCCACCCAGACCCGCGATCTGAACCTGTGATAAGGGCAATTCTGCAAAACGAACTCCCTTAACCCCTTTGAATTCAATAATTTGTCCTTTTTCGCGCATTGCAAACCGCATGCAATTGGGCTCGTCGGCGAATAATTTGGATCACCAGGTTCCCGGCCGTCATGGAATGAGTTTTACGGGGGAGGACTTGGTCGACCAGGAGTCAGCGTCACACCGCGGGCTCGACGAAGCTGTGAAAAAACGTGCGTCGGACAGGTATTTGGACAGCTCGATACCCACTTATCACCCTTCATTGAACGCATGCCGATTCGCGATGTTCCCGTGTGTGCTCGATCATCTCGCGGGAGCCGGGGCACGCGCCCGTCCGAGTCGGATCCATTGCTGCACGTTGTAAGTGAAGCATGCCCAGAACATTTCGATTCGCACCTTGTTCAACCCGCGCACGTGAAACTGCCGCAGGCCCAGCTTGCTTTTGATCCAGGCATGCACGAACTCGGCGACCGGCCCGCGGCGGCGGTAGATCGCGTGCGCTTCCACGGTGGCCATCTTCTCCCGAAACGCACCCATCGCCGCGCTCTCCTGTTTCCGCACGACCGACCGGCCGTGTCTTTGATTCCTGCCGCAGCAAGCCGCTCGCAACGAGCAGCTGGCGCACTGCTCGGTGGCCGCTTTGTATTTGTGAAGAATCACACCGCCGCGCTTCCAGCGGCCTTCATAGTTCAACGTCTTGCCCGCCGGGCAGATGTACCGGTCCTCTTCCACCTCGTAAACAAACTGCACCGCCGCAAACCGCTCTGGGTTCGTCCGCGCTTTGGACACCTCACCCGCCAAACTCCCCACGAAATCAATGCCTTTCTCCACCAGGTCCTCGATATTTTTTCCGCTCGTGTAGCCTGCGTCGGCCACCATTCGTTCCGGTTTTCGCCCCCAGCGCTGCTCGATTCTCTCCGCCGCCGGTAGTAACTGGTGAAAGTCGTTTCCCGCCTGGGTGACTTCCGCCTCCACGATGAATCCGTGCTTGGCGTCGGTCGAGATCTGGGCGTTATAGCTCGGCGCAAAACCGCCGCCGGCTTGCTTCATCACCCGCGCCTCCGGATCGCTGACGCTCGCGCGCGTCTCGCGCTTTTCTTCCGCCGTCTTCTTCGGCTCGCGCAACTTCTCCAGTTCCGCCAAGGCTTGTTCCAGCCGTTCTCGCTTCTCCCGCGCGGCTCGTTCCCGCGCCGCTTGCTGCTTCCGGTTCGCTGCAGGCTCTGCCAGCGGATCGCGCGAGACCTGCACCTGCCGCCGCGCCCGATCGAGATGCTCTCGCAGCGTCTTCTCCCGGTGAAAGCTGTCCCGGCTGGCCTGGGCCTGGATTTTGGTCCCGTCCTGCATCACTTCATCCAGTGTGATCAGACCTTCCGCGCTCAGCACTCCCAGCAAATGGGTGAACAACTGGTCCAACTCCTCCCCCTTCTCCACCCGGAAATCCGCCAGCGTGTGATGGTTCACCCCTGCCATACCCGTCAGCCACTGAAACGCCGGATCGTATTCACACCGCCGTTCGATCTCTCGCGCCGCCCCGATTCCCCGGCTGTAGGCGTACACCCACAGGCTGATCAACAGTTGCGGGTCGATCGCCGGACGGCCGCCCTCCTCGGCACTGCTGCCGATGCTTTCGTAAAAACGGCTCAGATCCAGCCTCCCGACCACCGTCCAAATGGCCCGCGCCGGATGGTCTTCGTCGATCAGCCGCTCGACGTCGACGGCCCGCCAACTCATCTGCTGCCGGTTCACGTAACGAATCAACTGCTTCCTGCTCGCATTTTCTTGGCTCATGCCGCGAGCTTACCGCTCTTCGCCTTCTTTTCAATCGAAAATTACGATGGGTTTCTTCACGGCTTCGACGAGTAGTAGAGTTAGGGCACGATTGAATTCCCCAGACTCCCCGATGTAGATTTTGCGCAGAAGTGATCCTTCAAGAATGAGCGTTCCTGCACCATGGAACGAATTTTTGCCGATCACAGGGCGGACAGCTCACCCCACAGATGCACCATCCAAGTTGTGACGTCGGTGTGACGGATGGATTGCCTGCAAGGTCGCCCGACGCCTTCGACCATCGCTCGCGTGGAATCTGAAGCTAATCTGCAAAGCCAGTGCCTTCGAGGCATCGCGGGCCCCGACAAGTGACGGGATGGCCCGACGGTTTGAATGGGCCAGGAGCCCTGCCCTGGGAGCTTGTTGGCTCGATATGGCCGTCCGAGTTGGTTCGTGAAGAAGGGCGGATCTGGATTCTGTCTGAAACACTCCGTTGACTATTTCGATTTCCCCCACTGGTTCACAGCATAAAGAATCAGTTCGACGCGCGTAGATACTCCCAGCTTTTCGAAGATATGGTAGAGGTAGTTCCGGACGGAATGTTCCTTCAGATTGAGTTTTTGACCGATCTCGCGGTTTTTCAGGCCGTCGGCGACAAAGCGAACGACTTCTTCCTCGCGACGCGTCAACAACGGCATTCCATCCGCATTTTTCAGCTGGAACTGATTGACGTGGCTCAGAGCGTTCAGAAGATCGTGGATATCGTCATTGTTGGCCCAGATTTGCCCTTGGTGGACGACGCGGATGCATTTCGAAAGCGCTTTCAAGGGATCCGCGCGATGGAAGATACCGCGCGCGCCATGACGAAATCCCTCGATCACGGAGTCGCGATTGCAGCTTTGCAGAAGCATGATGGGAGCGCAAAGCTGGTGAGAATCCTGCAGGCTCTTTAGAACTTTGAATCCGGAATGAGCGCCGTCCTCCAATTCATCGCAAATCACTATGACGTCCGGTTTGAGTTCCTTCAGTTTGCCAATCACCTTCTGAGAACTTCCGGTTATGGTTTCCAGCGCGAATTCTTTTTTTCCGCGCGCTAAGGCATGCTTCAACATCTCGGCGGTCAGGTTGTCGCCAGTGACGATGAGAACGCGAACACGACCACCTACACGTTGGGGAGATGGGACCATATGTCTGTTTTCAGCCAACTTGGATGCCCTGTCGGTCGGGGAAGCCGCAGGGAAAGTTACCCCTATTTCAAGCTGGGAATGGATTAGACCACAAACCACCCAGGCCCACAATGGGTACCCGTGCTCCGCAATAACTCCGTCCGGCACATGATCCCGGCCCTGGATCCTACTGAGAACAAGGGGATTAGCTCTTCCCGGCTACGCTGTGGCATTTTGCGGAACTTTTTCGCGGCCTACTTGACGGGAAACGATCGATGGTTAGCCGCAGGAAAAGATCCGCTGTGAGCGTTGCGTGCCTTTCTTGGTCTCCCCTTGCACCACAACCGGCGGTATGCGGAGCTTTTGTCTCTTTTGCATGGCGAATTCGATGCCTCTGTACCCTGGAACCCGTTTAGCAACCGCCCACAGCAGACTCAACTTGTTCCCTTCGGCCACCTGAAAGAGCAGACGCCAGGTGGGCCACTGAGTTTTCCACAGTGGACGTTCGTCTACTGCTCTCGTCCAGAGTCTGTCTCCGAGGTTTGAAATCTCCTGGCCCTGGTACCACGGATGCTATTTTTTGGGGAACGTGTGCTCGCCTGAGGGGTCTTTCTGCTTGATTGCCTTGACCTGACCATCTTCCACAAGGAATTCGAAGGTCAGATCGGAGAACTGCGGCAGCTTAAAGACCAGCCCTTTCGCCTGCTTCAACTCATTCTCTGGCTGCCCGGGAAATTTGAGCGTCAATCCACCATTTGCCTTCAACTTGATTTCAAAGGTTGATCCATCCGGAGTTTTATATACACCCGCCAATTGCGCCAAAATCTTCGGATCAATGACATCGGGCTTGCGCACGAAGACAGCCTCTGCCTCATCTAGGGACATCACTGCCTGATCCACGTCTCCCTGCGGATTGGTCCGAAAGTTTACCGACCATTTCCCGTCCTGTTCGTCATCGGGGGTATCGAAGCGGTCATAGTGGAACTGGGTCATGGGCATGCGAATCTTGTGAAAATCGAACTGAAGCTGGTTATCCTTTAATCCAATCGTCATCGCGCCATAGGCCGGGTTGTCGTACACGCCCACATAGTCAGCCAATGCATGGGAGGGTTTTGTGTTCGGAACACGGCCCTCGCCCGCCTTCGCCCGCGCCTCTGTGTTCACTTTCTTGTCTTTGAGACGAATTTCAAGCTGGCGTTCACTCCAAGGAGTGAGGCTCATCCCAAGCAAGCGTTCATATACGTTAAAGCTGACGATGTTATAGAGCGGCTGACTATGGTTTCCAATCTCAAAAACGATCACGCCGATGTGATCCTGCGGCATGAATGAGATCTGGGTGTGGAATCCCGGTAGATCCCCTCCGTGCATCGTGATCAAGTGGCCACGATAGACAGCGGTTTCACGCCCCATGCCATAGGCCATATTCAACGTCTCTCCCCAACCTCTGGTTTCAAGACCGGTGTTTGGCAGCGCGATCGAAGGCTCCAGAGTGGCCTTCAAAACATCGGGAGGCAACACCTGTTTACCGTCGTATTTGCCATCGCTCATCAGCGCGATCAGCCAATGTGACATATCGTCGATGTTGGAAACGATGGCGCCGCAAGGAGCAACCCCAGCGATGTCTTCATAGTAGGGAATTCTGTAGATCTCAAAGGAATCCCGACGTTCAGTGTATCCCACGCCGAATTCCGGCTGTTTCAACATGTCCGCAATCGAATAGCTCGTCGACTTCATCTGCAAGGGATCGAAAATTCTCTCTCTGACAAACTGCTCCCAAGTCTTTCCCGACTGCAATTGAATCAGGTATCCGACCGCAGCGAACATGAGGTTGTTGTACAGGAAAGTTTGTCGCATTGGCTGCTCTGGTTCCATATACACGAGCTTCTCGAAGAGCTCCTTACGCGTGAAGTCAGACTTGTACCAAATCGTGTCGTGCCGGGTGATTCCGGTGCGATGCGAGAGCATGTCGTGGAGCGTTACTTCGCTATTGAGCTGCTCGTTGTAAAAGTGGATGATGGGTACGGATTCCCGCACCGGTTTATCCCAGGTTAGCTTTCCTTCATCTACCAACATCCCGGCTGCGACAGCAGTGAAGAGCTTGGTATTCGAAGCGATGGGGACCATTGTGGCGGACGTAAACGGCAGCTTTTTCTCATAGTCCCGGTAGCCGTAGCCTTTTGCGAAGATTAGCTTGCCGTTCACTACGATGCCCACACCCACGCCGGGCGCATTCCAGTCCTTGAGAGTCTTCGCCATGTACTCATCGAATCCCGCGAGTCTTTCGGAAACATTGACATCCTGCGCGGTTGCACATCCCACGACGGAAAACAGCAACAGGCCAATAACAAATAGACGCCGACACACTAATTTCATTTGCAAGCTCCTTTTTCACGACTAATTTCGTCGAATTGTACCACTCGTGAACCGCTCATGAAGAGATTTGATCCATTGCCCTTGGCCTGCAGAAAAACCTTAGAACTCCATTCTCAGATTGATGCGTTAGGACGAAACTGTAGTGCTCCTCTCCAAAACTGGACACCTCAGTTAGGTAGAATCAGGGCCTCCAAAACAGGATGCAACATGGGCAGGGAACTGCGCGTAGATCGATCCACTGAAGAGAAGTGGCAGATCGTGCAGGAAGGCATCAAGAGCGGGAACGTCTCGGAGACGTGTCGGCGTCATCGGCACATGGCAAGGCGCAGCTGCTGATTTTCAGCGCTTGAATATCAGGAACGGACTGAGAAATACCCGATGCTTGCTGTTGTAGTTCGGCGGGATGCGGGTTCGCAGCACCTTCAGTGCCCCTCGCGGGCGAGGCATCGGCCGATTTGCAGATGCCCCGCCCGGGCGCGTATCCCAAGGGATGACGAACGCTATTTCTTGGGAGGCTTGCCGCCTTTTGGCGGCGCCGCCTGCTTCTGCTTCAACTGCTGCGTCTGCTGCTGGTGCTTTTGCTGCAATTGCTGCGTCTGTTGCTGATGTTTCTGTTCCAGTTGCTGCTGTTTCGCGGCATTCGCCTTCTGGTGCGCCGCCTGCTGATGTTCCTTGTCCTGCTGCTGTTGAAGTTTCTGCCTTTCTTGCTGCTGCTGCGCTTGCAGCTTTTGCTGTTGCTGCTGGTATTTCTGATCCTGCTTTGCGTTTCCTGTGTTTGGAGTAGCCGGGCGTTCTATCGCCGGGAGGTCGTTCGGATGGACCGCTGGTCGAGAAGCGTTGCCCTCAGGACGCGCAGCCGCGTTCTCAGGCGCTCCGGCTCCTCCTGCCCCAACTACGCCTTTGTCCTTAAAAGCTCCGGGCTTAGGGGTCGCAGCGACTGGCGGCGCGCCATGATTCATGGAAGCGCGTTGCTGTGGATCCGAGCGGGCAGCCTGCGCATGTTCCGTTTGTGCCGCTACCGGTCCGACGTGCCGCTCATGTGCAGCAGCCTCTTCTGCAGACGTCGGGCGCGCATCAATCCCACCGCGGCCACCGTTGAAGCTGACGCGGCTGTTGTTGGTTTCGGTGATCCTTGTGTTGTAGACGTTGTGGATCACATTTACGTCCACGCGATTCACCGTCGTGTTATAAAAAAAGTGCCCGTTGTCCCAGCGTCCGCCTTCGTACCCGTGACCGAAGTAACCGAACCCGTAGTTGATCCCGCCATAAAAACCTACCGTCGGGCCCCAGTAGCCTGCGTACCAAACAAATGCGGCACCGCCCCAACCCCAATACCCCGGGGTCCAGAAGAAACCGACTTCGGGAGCCAATACCCATGTTCCGGGGACCCAATAGTAATCGCTGACATCATAGTCGTAGTCCCAGTAGCCAGGAGTCCATATGTAGCCGTCGCCGGGGCAAATGGGCTGTTCGTACACCGGGATGACGGGCGGCCCGATGGTAATCGCCACTCGGACTTGTGCGTACGATGCTCCCGACATCGCCAACAATAAGACTGCAAACAGCGCCAAACGAGCAAAGAAAGCAAAACGCATTGTGCATCCTCCTGCCAGATCATCCTTCGCTTACCCGGTGTTGTTTTGCTCCCGCGGGCAGCGAGGATTGAGCGGCATCATTTCTGAATGATACGATTTGAACGGTCCCACCCTGAGCAAAATCTCGTTACTTCGCCAAAGTCTTTCCAAACGGCCTTGAGAGTGTGAAACATGTTGGCCCCTGTGATAGTGACAGTCAAACTGCTCAAGAACCCGGAGGCGATCCCCCGCCACAATAACCGCCTTAATTATCTCCATACCAATCCGCGCCCGTAGGTCCAGGAGCATTCGGCAAGGATGTCTGTGCATCCGGTTTCTGAAGGAGCGTTCGGTCAATTTCATCAAGCAGCAGTCTCAAATCACCCATCAGCCTTGCGCGAGCCTCAAAACTATTCGTTATTTTCAGGAGAACGAGAATGCCCTCGATGCGGTCTTGTAGCGCTTGAAGGTGGTCATTCATAGTGAGACCGTAGCAGGACGGAGCTAATGTGGGAATACCGACATTACTGTAATCCAGTCTTGTCCAAATTAGCTTTTGAGCGGCGGCGGTAGAACTCTGCTACGGTTTGCGTTGACAGACGTGAACCATAGGGAGGAGGACCACCGCCGTGACACGAGTATCCAGCATTTTCAGCCAGATGTTGCATTTGTTTTCTCGCACCGAATTTGAGCGGGCCGTCGTGGAGCACCGGGCCGAGCGCCACGCCCGCGGGTTCAGTTGTTGGGGCCAGTTCGTGGCCATGTTGTTCTGTCATCTGGGGCGGGCGCAGTCGCTGCGCGAGATTTGCGGCGGCCTAGCCGCCAGCGAGGGCAAGCTGCGGCACCTGGGACTGCCCGACGCGCCCAAGCGCTCCACCCTGGCCTATGCCAATGAACACCGGCCCTGGCCGCTTTACCGCAGCGTGTTTTATCAACTGCTGGGCCGTTGCCGCGAAGTGGCCGGCGCGCATGGTTTCCGTTTCAAAAACAAACTGCTCACTCTGGACGCCACGCTCATCGAACTCTGTGTTTCGGTTTTCGACTGGGCACAGTACCGGCGCACGAAAGGAGCCGTGAAGCTGCATCTGCTGCTCGATCATCAGGGATTGCTCCCTAGTTTTGCGCTCATCACCGAAGGCCGCGTGCACGAAAGCCGCGTGGCGCGCAGCTTGCGTTTCGAGCCTGGAACCATCGTGGTTTTCGATCGTGGCTATGCCGATTACGATTGGTTCGCCTCACTCGACGCTGAAGGCGTATTTTTCGTCACGCGCATGAAGGACAACGCCGATTACGGCGTCGTCGAGCGCCGTCCGGTTCCCGAACACGGTGCGGTTCGGCGCGACGAGATCATCTTCCTTTATAAAGCGGCCCGCAGTGGGAACTACGATCTGTTTCTGCGTCGCATCGAAGTCTGGGACGAGGAACAAAAACGCGGCGTAGTGTTTCTCACCAATCATCGCGGCTTTGCTGCCTCCACCATCGCCGCCGTCTACCGCCAGCGCTGGCAGATCGAGCTGTTCTTCAAAGCGCTCAAGCAGAACCTGCGCATCAAGACCTTTGTGGGCACCAGCGCCAACGCCCTGCAGATTCAGATCTGGACCGCCCTGATCGCGCTGCTCGTGCTCAAGTACCTGCAACTGCGCGCTCGCTTTGGCTGGAGCTTGTCCAATCTCGCCGCTTTGTTGCGCCAGCAGTTGTTCGTCTATCGCGACCTGTTTGCCTGGATCGATGAGCCGTTCCAGCCTCCTCCGCTGCTCGACCCCGACGCCGAGCAACTGGTGCTTTCCTGGTGAGCCCAACTTGGACAGCAGAAATGCCAACCTCAACCTACAAATCGCCACTGAGGCCCTGCAGTGCCCCGGTTTTCTTCGCTCTCATGCCTCAATTCCGGCTAATTTGGACAGCAGTGACTGTAATCCTTGCAGAACGACTGAGGAGCCGTAACTGAGAGGCGGGAGGCTTTGACACAAGCACGTGTCGCACAAGGTGAGGGGAGCCCTAGGGCGTGCCGTTACGTTCCGAATCCCAGCCTGAATCGAGCTAAGAAGATACTAGATCAACACCACTACTGCATTATCGCTGGAAACCCAGGCATCGGGAATCCGTGGATTGCATGAGATTGACGCGGGGCATGGGTTGCGTGATACCGTTCGCCGGAATCGGCCCCGCGGAGGGGCGGCATAGGGTTTCGGTGAGTTCCGGAGAAGCGTTCGGCGCGATTGCAGTGGGCTAAGTTGATTTGGGAAACAGGATTCACATTTGGATTCCGGAGTTCCGCCGTACAAACTGAATGGAGGAAGACGCTCATGAACAATCTAATGAACAATTCGTGGCTCTGGATAATTATCATCGGGTTTGCGGCCGGATTTCTTGCCGGCAAGATCATGCGCGGCAAGGGTTATGGCCTGATTGTGGATTTGTTGCTGGGAATTGCGGGGTCCTTCGTCGGCGGATGGATCTTCACCCAACTTCACGTCTCGATGGGCGCGGGGTTGGTGTGGCAATTGGCGGTGGCGCTGGTAGGCGCGCTCTTGTTGCTGTTCATCGTACGGTTGATTAAGAAAGTGTGACCGCTAGAGGTTGACGCGGGCCATCGCCTGCGCTTGATAGCGTTCGCCGGAAGCGGCTCCGCGAAGAGTTGCGGCGTCAATGCGTGCCATGTCTTCGGGTGAGAGCGTGACGCTGACCGCTGCGGCGTTCTCATCGAGATATTTGTGGTGCTTGGTGCCGGCGATGGGGACGATGTCATTGCCGCGCGCGAGGAGCCACGCGAGCGCGAGTTGCGCCGGCGTGCTGTGACTCGACAAATTAGGCACGTTCTGAACAATAAGCTTGCCCTTTGACGCCAATAGGCCTAGCCCTTTTCCTTTATCATGTCCGTTACGGAACCGCGCATACTCTCTGCCTCTTTAATTTTTCACTACAATTCAATTTGGGCTGTCCGTGAATATGGAATACAGAAGATAGAGCAATCTGCTATCGAACTTCTCTGCCTGTACCCAATTGTGGTCCGCCGTCGCCCTGCCTCATTCGCATCGCGAGCTGGTCTGCGCAAGCCAACGACATTCCAGCCTCGTGACCGCTTCCTCCAAACCAATCTTGCTCTTGTGGGCTAATCGAACAGCCGCCTCCAACAGATATGCTTGGCGGGAAGAAAAGAATTTCCTTCCATTCTTGATCGTCGGTTGGAGCGCGCCGGCTGCCTCAAGCCTTGCGATGATTGATTCTTCGAGGTCCAGCTTTTGGGCAAGTTGCTCAGGTGGATAGTAATCTGCCATGGTTTCCGGTCAACCTTTCTTCGAGCGAGTCTCGAATCGATCTCCGATTAGAAAAGAACCTTGCAGTCATATGCGAATATTTGCAGATGCGTTACAAAAAAATATCCTCCCAAGTCTTAGGAGGCCTCCTCCATTTCCTGCAGCATCTCCCGCACACCCACCAGATGATTGTTGAAAATGGTTTTTGCGACATCGAGAAGCTTGAAGAGAGCCCGATCGGAAACGGAGTAATACACGTTGCTGCCCTCTTTCCGTCCGATCACGATATTGCGCACTCGCAGAATTGCTAGCTGCTGGGAGACGTTCGCAGGTTCAATTTGCAAAGCTTCACTCAACTCATTCACACCCTTCTCGCCATCACGAAGGCAGTCGAGGATCCGGATTCGGACAGGGTGCGCGAGGGCCTTGAAGAATTCCGCTTTGAATTTGGCAAGCTGCTGGGGCATTGGAGTCCTATTTCTCTGAATACTGTAATCTGCGAATATGTCTATGTCAATAGTACGAAGAGCCATTGCTGACAAAAAATCCTTGTGCGTGAATGTGCTAAACGAGATCGCTCCCTGGCACTTTTGCGCGGTGCGGAATTCCTGTCGGTATTGGGCCAGCCGCAACGCGAAGCCATGGCCACGCTGTTCCTCGATTTGCATCGGTACGGGTACGTTTTCGGCTGGATCTTTGGCCCTTGGTTTTTCTTCTTCGGGCTGCTTGTATTTAAGTCGGGTTTCCTTCCCCGTATCCTTAGGCGTACTGCTGATCGCGGCGTGTTTCGGCTACTTGGCGGATAGTCTTACACCGTTGCTTCTGCCAAGTTACGCGAACCTCGTGGGCCGATTTGCGAACATCCCGTTAACGCTGGGTGAACCTGCGATTATCTTGTGGCTTTTGATTAGGGGAGCAAAGGACCAACCATTGGAAGCAGTGGCATAATGTGACCCGAACTCCCGGCGTTGGGCTTCACGTTCGACGGCTTCCGAGCGAGTAGTCGCCGATTCGGAAATTGCTATCTCCACAAAAAAGCATTTGGCAGGAACCGACGCGGCACCATTCTTGAGCTGTCTTGAAAGATTAGTTTTGCTAAACCCCGCTTACTGGAAAAGTTCATACTAGGCCACACTTTCAACTGTGATAGAAAGCATTGGTAGATGTTGTCTTTTCAGGGAGCCGAAGATGCTGCAGAGCAGAAGAATATTTCTGGCGAGGATGGGAGCTGCTGCGCTGGCCATCCAGCTGGGTTCGATCCGCGCACTGAGCAGGATAGCGGACCCACTGGCTTGGCAACGCGAGGCAAAGTTTGGGATGTTCATTCACTGGGGACCGTACTCGGTGGCGGGTGTGGAAGCATCCTGGCCAATCATGGTGCCCACGGGCGAGATCTCCGAGGCGGAGTATCGCGCGTTGCCCGATCGCTTCAATCCTGTGAGGTTTGACCCTAAGGAGTGGATTGATTTGGCGCGCAAGTGCGGTCAGAGATACATGGTATTCACTGCAAAACACCACGATGGTTTTTGCATGTTCGATTCGGAGTATACGAATTACAAAATCACGCGCACGCCGTATGGGAAAGACATCGTGCGACAATTGGCGGATGCCTGCCGGGCGGAGCAAATGCCTCTCGGCTTCTACTACTCTCCGCCCGACATGAATCATCCTGACTATCGCGATACAAGCAAGCTTTCAAAGACCAATTACCGCGGCGAGCCTGAGCGTGTAGAATGGCCACTCTATTTGGAGTACATGAACCTGCAATTGCATGAACTGATGACGAAGTACGGAACTGTGGCGGAAGTCTGGTTCGACGCGGTCGATCCGGAAGCGCAGGCCCGCTACGATGGACAGCGCTTCGTGGATGAAGTGCGCCGACTGCAGCCAACAGCTCTGTTGAATGACCGGATGGGCGTGCCGGGAGACTTCGCGACCCCCGAGCAGTTCATTCCCAAGGCGATTCCGGTGAAAGGGATTCGGATGGACAGCGCTGATCACATTGGAGCGGACAAACAGACGATCAAAGTACCGCGTCCAGAAGATTTCCAACCGTGGGAAACCTGTATGACGATCAATGAGACATGGGCCTATCGTCCCAAGGATCGAAATTTTAAGAATGTCGACACACTGATTCGTAGTCTGATCGAGATCATCAGCAGGGGAGGAAATTTTTTGCTGGATGTGGGGCCGCAACCGGACGGGCAGATTCAGTCTGAATTTGTCGAGCGCCTTGAGGCGGTTGGCGACTGGACGCATAGAAATGCGGCGGCGATCTACGGCAGCACGTATGGGCCAATCCAAGGAGAGGCGTCGTTTCGCACGACGGAGCGGGGAAACAGTATTTACGTGTTTGCGATGGACTCGTCGGCCGAAGACATTCGGGTGGAAGGGCTGCAGAAGACCGTGAGGAAGGTGCGAATGGTAGCGACCGGGAAGCCTGTGGCATTCACGGCTGCAGCCGGGGGGATTCGCATTCCAGACGCGAAAGGGTTGTGGACCAATGGAATTCCTGTATTTGAGCTGCGCAGTTAGCAGTGGGGAAAGTGTCAGCCACCGGCAATGAGTTCTTACCCTTACAATACTGGCTCAATCGACGAATGGCTTGCCGCCTTCCGCTCCGGCGGTCAGGTCCTGATTAACGCGCTTGTGGTAATTTACGGGCCCAATCCCGGATTGCAGGCAAACCTTACCTTACCCGGATTAGGGAAGAGTTGTCCGTATTCCGGGAGTTGGGAAGTGGATTAGCTAGAACTTGGCGTCATTCATGAGGGTGCTCTTTTCCGTCGGCGTTGATACGACCGATGAAAACCTACTTTATAGGAGCGCCCTTCTATAATGCGTTTCTCAAGCACTGGCCGATTCGGCGACCTGCGAAAAATTGTTCTGGTTATGGTAGTACTGATAGCGATTCCTTGAAGATATACTTAGTTTTCTCTGCTTAGATGTTCAGGGTTGCTGTAGAATCCTACAACAATTCTTGATCCGATCCGCGCATGCAGAAATTCACGAGGGATTGAGCCGTGCGCAAAATCGGCCAGATAGGAGTCGCGATATGAAAAGCAATTGGCTGATTGCAGTCTGCCTTCTCGTACTGAGTGGTTTGTGGGCCACTTCACTCTCTGCGCAGACCGGACCCGGCCCGCGCGCGCCCAAGGGTCTTTACTCCAATTTCCTGCTAGACGGGGCCGTCAATCAAGCGCAGAAGGCGGCCAGCTCGGTGAATCCCGCTTTGCCCGGTTATCCCAATCCAGCCGCCGACGCCATTCTCGTCAATTACCTCACCGTCCTGCTGGATAATCCCGCGGTCTCCGGGCTCGCGCCCATGATTCCTTGGCAGTTGCTCAACCCCAATAACCCTGCTCACCCCGAGACGGGCGCCTCCTATATCTGGAACCCGCTCGACGACGTTTTCACCGCCGTTGACAACTGGAATAAGAGTCACCCGCTCTTACCGCGAAAGACCGTCCAGATCATCGCTTCGTCCGGCTTTAACGCGCCCCAGTGGGTCTTCAACGATATCGATAACAGCGTATGCGGACCCCATAACCCCTCCTGCACCGGCTCCTGCGATGGGCTGTTCATGTCGCCCGAGGTGACCCCTTCGAAGCAGTGCGGTTACTCCACCATTTTTTTTGAGACAGAAGGCGGCGGAACGCCCCAGCAGATGCCGCTCCCCATGCCGTGGAATTTAGTCTACAAGGCAAACTATCAGGCTTACGTGACCGCGCTCGACCAGCACATCCTCCAGGAACCATCGAGCGACGCCTTCGTCTCCATCGCCATGTCCGGTCCCACCGCATCCTCCACCGAAATGATCCTGCCGAATCTGGAAAACCAGAGCTTCGGTGGCAACCACGGAATCCTGACGCTGCCCAATGGTGTCCCGACAATCATGGACCTCAATGCGGCCGATGCCTGGAACGCGCTGATCGACAACTACTACGGTGCAAGCGCGGGCTTTGCCAACACCGACCAGCCCTTCATCCAGGAGTGGGACAACACCATCGACGAATACAGCCAGATTTTCGGCGGCGTGACGCTGGTTCTCACCACCACGACCGACGCACTTCCCGATTTCATCGATTGGGACTCCACACTACCGATTTCGTCCCCTGCGCCCGGCTTTGAGTCGGACTGCGGCATAGTGAACGCAATTCCGTTAGTCCAGAACTTCCAGCAGCAATGCTCGGCTGTCACCTGGGTCCTGTACCATTTCACGAACCCGACCGTCGGCGGAAACAACACCAAGTCGGTTTTCGAAGCCGGGATGACCGCCGCCCGCGATGGCTTTGACTTGGGAACCAATGGCATCAGGTGGCTTGCGGCAGACACCGCCGCGGGTTCGACGCCGCTCCAGGGCACGCCCTATCGCATGTCCCGCATGCTCGGAGGAGTGCAGTTTTCACACAATTTTTCCTCGGCCGATACGCTCCAGTCCGAAGGTTGCCCCACATACCCGACCGCTTGCGGCACTGCGGCGAACCCGTTCACTCCCGCACAAGGGCTCGAAAACGTGCTCCAACTCAGTTATTTCCCCGGCACTATTGTCGGCCCCATCTTTGGCGCACCCACCAGCGTCGTCGACTACGGCAACTGGACCTATAAAGACGCGCCGCTGAATTTCCTGGAGATCTACGACACCGATATTCTCTACTCCTCCGGCCTCAGCAATTGCTCCATGCTCGAAATCACCGGCAGCCCCCTGAACAACATGCCGCCGGATTTGCCGGCATGCCTGGCGACACCGCCCCTCGGCGGATTCGGCAGCGTGCTGCTCTCGGAGGTAGTGCTCGCTCTCGCGAATCAAAGCATCTTGTTCATCGCCGAGTCGGCACTGCCGTAGCAGCCAAGAATCACGCGGTTTGTGGGCTACATTCTGCACGTAGCCCACAACATCGCGCGAGACCGTCAATCGAAAGCCCTACACGAATAGAAACTTTTTCGCAGTATATCTTGATCCCTTGAAGTCCCCGGCCGAAGGGCGGAATACTCACTAATGGAAAACGCTTTCTTTCCATATCAGGCTAAACCAACACACTGGCACCAAACTCGGCACGTACGGACTCGCCTGCGAGAAGTGCTACGCAAGGCTCCGGTAGGCAAATAACTGCGATCGCGCTAATACCTGCAAATTTTCGATAAAAACTGGTGTCTTGAGGTGGGTGTGCCGTTCAAGTAATGGTTTGTCGGCAAACCTTCCGTAGTCCGGGATCGTGGAAGAGTAGCCCGTCATCCGCCAGAAATATTCGAAACCGCTCATTTCGCGTCCAGCTCTCACGCACGTAGAGGCCTCTAACGTAATGCTCGGTCAATCAAGCAACCCACGCGAGTAGAGCTTCTCGTAGGTCTCGATATCGCGTTCTCGTTCAGGTGCCAATGCCCGGAATATCTCAGCTGCGAATGCAAAAGGAGCCAGACCATTTGCTGTGATAACACATCGATCATGCACCGCTGGCGACGCCCGATAAAATTCTTCCCCACGATACTCGTGGACATACTTCCCGATGAAGTTCTTGCCGTTGCTCGTATGCAGACGATCGTCGAGCAACCCACCGTGAGCCAGTGCCAGAGTCGCGGCACAAATCGCGGCAACAGGCCGGCTCAGAGTGACCATGGCCCGCACCGCTTCAGAAACCTGAGGTACTTCTCCTTCCGTCCAGGACTCACCACCGGGGAGAATGAGAATATCTGCCGATTCGGGCACAAAGGCCGACAGAGGGAGGTCCGGCATCACTTTGAGGCCACCCATGCTCACGACCGTTTCCGCCTCCAGACCTAATGTCTTAACGGCGAATCCAAACGTCCGTCGCAACTCGGCTAGAGCCGAAGCAGCTTCCCAATCGGCATAGCCAGTCCGCAGGAGAGCGTATGCTGTATTCATGATCCGACCTCAGGACTTCGATCTTTGAGCGACAGCACAATAATAGCCTGACGCGAGGTTTTCCACTCACCGAACAGCGCACATCAGAATTCTGAGCGAATGGTCGGCAATCCTTACCTTGCGATTACTTCCGGGTAGCCCGTGTTCCTCCCCTCGACTATAATTGTGCGCACGAATGGCTCTTACACCTGGCACGAAGTTAGGACCTTATGAAATTCAATCGCCAATTGGCGCAGGCGGCATGGGCGAAGTCTATCGCGCTCGCGACACGCGGCTGGATCGTACGGTCGCGATCAAAATCCTGCCAGCACATCTCTCAAATCCCGAAGCGAGGCAACGCTTCGATCGCGAAGCCCGTGCCATCTCTTCGCTGAACCACCCCAACATCTGCACCCTGTACGACGTCGGCCACCAGGATGGTACAGATTTTCTGGTCATGGAATTCCTGGAAGGTGAGACGCTGGCCGATCGCCTCCTGAAAGGGCCGCTGCCTACCGGCCAAGTACTGAAATATGGCATCGAGATCTGCGAAGGTCTCGAAAAGGCGCACAAGACTGGAGTGATCCATCGCGACCTGAAGCCGAGCAACATTATGCTGACGAAGTCCGGCGCGAAGCTCATGGACTTTGGACTGGCTAAAGCCACGCTGCCCGCCTCGAGCCTCACCGTGACGGTCTCAAGTCCCTCTGCGGGTCAGCCCTTGACCGCGCGGGGCACGGTGATCGGGACGTTTCAATACATGTCACCAGAGCAACTCGAAGGCAGCGAGGCCGACACGCGCTCCGACATTTTCGCGCTGGGAACGGTGTTGTATGAAATGGCCTCGGGGCGACGGGCTTTCGCCGGCAAGAGCCAGGCGAACATTGTGGCCGCGATTCTGGCTTCTGACCCGCAACCGATTTCGGCCGTGCAACCCATGTCTCCTGCCGCGCTCGACAGCGTGGTTCGGATCTGCTTGGCGAAGGATCCCGACGAGCGTTGGCAAACGGTGCACGACGTGAAGCTGCAACTGCGCTGGATCGCTGAAGCAGGATCGCAAGCGGGCATCTCCGCGCCTGTCGCGGCTAAGCGCCGTAGTTCACTAAAGCTTGCATGGACGGTCGCGGCCGTAGCCACAGCGGTTGCCATCGCACTCGCCATCGGTTTTGAAATGCGCGTTCCCATGTTCGTGCGTCCTGTGCGAGCAACCCTCCTGCCGCCCGACAAACACTTTTTCGATCCGCTGAGCATTGCCCTGTCGCCCGATGGAGCCAAGCTGGCATTCGTGGCAGTCGCCGAGGGAGGAAGTCCACAGCTCTGGGTGCGTTCACTCGACTCGATGGTGGCTCAACCCCTGGCCGGAACCGACGACGCGGCTTTTCCTTTCTGGTCTCCCGATAGCCGCAGCCTCGGTTTTTTTGCCCAAGGGAATTTGAAGACCGTTGATGCCGGCGGAGGCGCGGTCGAATCGCTCACCTCCGCACCCGATCCTCGCGGCGGTGCATGGGGAGCGGATGGCACGATTCTGTTCACTCCTGACGCCCTTTCATCCATTTTCCGCATTCCAGCGGCCGGTGGCACAGCTTCGCCCGCTCTCGGTAAGGAGAATAGCGGAACCACGAGCGGTAGCTCACGCTGGCCTTCGTTCTTGCCTGACGGACGTCACTTTATTTTTTATGAATGGGCGCCCGACACTCAGGCCGGAAGCACCCTTGGCGATATTCGTCTCGGTTCGCTCGATTCCCGGGAGGACACCGTCTTGGTCCCATCCGATTATCGGGGCCAATATGCCAGCGGTCATCTACTCTTCGTTCGCGGCGGCAACCTGATGATCCAGGCCTTCGACGAGAAGAATCTGAAGTTGATGGGGAATGCAGTGCCGATCGCCGAACAGGTGCGCGGCGATGACCGGGGGTCGGGAGCGTTCTCCGCCTCCAATGACGGTAAGCTGGTCTTCGCTGGCGGCCAGGCGCCTACTCTCGAACTGGGATGGTACGACCGCACGGGCAAAAAGATCACAGCCATTGACAGCGGAAGATTTCGCGATGTGCACATCTCGCCTGATCAGACAAAGATCTCCGCCGCACTGACCGGTGCAACAGATCACATGGAACTTTACCTTTACGATGTAGCTCGCGGCACCAAGTCGCAATTTAGCTTCTCGCACACGAGAGACGACGATCCGATCTGGTCCCCGGACGGCAATACGATCGTTTTCGATTCCACGCGGACCGGCACGATAGACCTCTATACCAAGCCCGCAGACGGCTCTCACCAGGAACAACTGCTCTATCACGATGACATCGAAAAATACGCTATGAGCTGGTCCTCCGACGGAAGATACATCGCCTACGAGGGCGTCAACAACGGCCACTTCGACATCTGGGTCGTGCCGATGTTTGGCGACCACAAACCCTTTCCCTTCGTGAAAGAAAAGTACAGCGCGCGCACTCCTCTTTTCTCCCCTGACGCGAAATGGATCGCTTTTACTTCAAACGAGTCCGGGCATACTCAAATCTATATAGAAGCGTTCCCCAAGCCTGGAGGCAAGTTTCTTGTCGGGGACGGTTTCGCCGCCGCTTGGGTTCGCAATGGCAAGGAACTCCTCTTCATCGACAACCACTCGCGCATCTCGTCAGTCGAGGTCACGGTTCACGGCGACGGCTTGGAGTTGAGCACTCCCAAGGTTTTGTTTACCACGCAGGCGGTTGGTCCCGGCCAGTTCGAAGCCACTGCCGATGGCCAGCGTATCCTTATGCTGCAGGCGCCGGTGAAGGATTCGTCGAGTCTGACCCTAATCGTGAACTGGCCGCAGGGATCCAAGAAATAGAATCTGCTGTCGCATGCTGCCCCTGCAGCGTCAAAACGCCGTGTTCACAGGCAACTGCCGGTTGGTCACCAAACCGGAACTAATGGCGCGATCGGGCCTCTTGGCATTACTTCCGCATAGCCCGCAACTCAGGACTTAACCGCCAGCGGATGGCGACTTGATTCACCTCTACGGGACACCGGCAGCAGAGCCAGATCCCAGTCTGCAATCGCGTTAGTTGCATCGTCCCGACCTTCAGTGATAAGTTTCAGACTATGGGCTCGGCGCCGACCATCACGATTCATGTCCCGGGTCCGCTGCGCACCTACTGTGCGGGCGCAACGCAACTCTCGATCTCGGCACACACCGTGCGCGCTGCACTCGAGGACCTCCAGCGAAGCCAGTCCGCTTTGTATCGCAATGTCTGTGACGAAACGGGTACGGTACGCCGGCACCTGAACGTGTTCGTGAACTCGGACAATGTGCGCGATCTCAACGGGGTCGACACGACGCTGGCGCCGGGGGACGTGGTCACTATCCTGCCGGCGGTTTCAGGAGGCTAAAGATGGCGGATCGAATCATTCTCACCATCGGCACCAAGAAGGGCGTGTTCGTCGCGGATGCCGCGAAGCCGAGGCGCAGCTTCGCTCTGCGCGGGCCCTTCGGCCCGGGCATCCCCGTATACTCGACGCTGATTGACATGCGCGGAACACCGCGCCTCTATGCTTCAAGCTGCAATCCGTTTTTCGGAATGAAAGTGCTGCGTTCGACGGACATGGGGAAGAGCTTCAGTGAGACGAAATCGGCGCCAGCGTTCCCCAAAGACGACGGCCGCGCGCTCGTCAACATCTGGAGTCTTGAGGCCGGTGCTGACAAGAAGGACCTATGGTGCGGCGTGGAGCCGGCATCCTTGTTCAGGAGCCGTGACGGTGGCGATTCGTGGGACATGGTGCCTGGCATTAGCAACCACGATCACGCGCGAAAGTGGCAACCGGGCAATGGCGGGCTCTGCATGCACACGATCATTCGCGACGGGAATCGCATGCACCTGGGCATCTCTACGGGCGGCCACTATTTGAGTGATGACGGTGGCGAAACATTCAGGGCGTCCAATCAAGGCGTCGGTGCCGGCTTCGCGCCAGACCCTTATCCCGAGTTCGGTCAGTGCGTTCACAAGATCGCACGGCACGACAACGCGCCCGGTCGGCTCTACATGCAGAACCACGGCGGATGGGCAGATTGGACGGGACCTGGCGGGCCCCGGCCGGACATTGGCGTACTACGCAGCGACGACTATGGCCACTCGTGGCGGTCGATCGCTAAGGGATTGCCGTCGGACTTCGGATTTCCTATCGTGGTCCATCCGCACGACGCCGATACGGTTTACGTCATGCCTCTTGAGGGGCCGACGCGCACCTGTCCCGGCGCCGCGCCGGCGGTGTGGCGCAGCGAAAATGGCGGCGAGTCGTGGAGCCGGCTCGCACGCGGGTTGCCGAAGAAGCAGAGCTACTTCACCATCCTGCGCGACGCGATGGACGTCGATCGGCTGAAGTCACCTGCACTCTACTTCGGCACGACGACCGGTCAGCTATGGATCGGAAGGGAAGGTGGTGAGCAGTGGGACTGCCTGTTCGATTCGCTGCCCCCGATCAACAACGTCAAGGTCGCGGTTGTCTGATGTCAGCGTAGACCTTCCTTGGTCACTAGGACGCGTAACGCGCTCCTCGTTCAAGTAACGCACCTGGATAGTGGACGGATCGTCGGCAAACATGACCTTACCCGAATTATGTAAGAGTTGCCTGTTTTTCAGAACTTGGGTGGATCCTGTGGGAGAGGCCTACTTCGTTCCGCGACACACTGCTGAAATCTTGGACATTCCAGTCATTCTCCGTGACGAAGTCCGAACAGCAACATCCCGACGGCTAAAATCATCGCGATCCCCACGGTGACCGATACAACCATTACAACCTGTTCGACGGTTGGGGCGGCATGATGCCCAGCGCCAGCGATAGGCATCGCCTGGCTGGCTCCCAGGATTCCAGCTGTCGTAGTCGTAATCCAATTGACAAAGGTGCCATACAACAGCAAACCCACGCAGACGGCCGATGCGCGTGTTGACAACCGCACTCGGTCCGCCATTAGTCCGACGATGATCAGGAACATGCCGTTCAGAATGCCCTCGACATGCCCAGACAGAACGCCACGCGGGTTGTCCGCGACGCCCGGCATCATCGCGAGCATCAGTCCAGTAAGCAGGCCCAACAAGAAAAGCAGCGTGCCCCACCAAGTGAGTCGTTTCACGGCCACCTAGCCTACTGCATAACGTAGCGGGGCGCAATTCGCAGCGCCCCGACGATCATCTTCACGCCAAGTCCCGAAGTCGGCAAACCTTACTTTACCCGCATTAGGGAAGAGTTGCCCGTCACCCATCCAATGAGTTTGGTGCAGAGGCGACAATTTCCGAGAGCCACCAGAAGTGCTGTTGCGATGCAACAATTGACTCCCGACGTTATGGTTCGCTACTACAAATATCATGGCTGTCAGCGCGGAACTCGAGCTACGCGGAATGGGCCGACAAGCTCGCCTGAATTGTGCGGAAAAACAACTCGCGGTCGGGGCGGGCAGCCGCGATCGGCCAGCCTGCGCTGATGCCTCCATCTACGACTAGGTTGTGTCCGGTCACGTAACGTGACGCATCACTGGCCAGGAACAGTGCCGCTTGCGCGACATCATCCACGCGGCCGACATACTGCAGCGGTTGCCATCTTGTCACAACAGAACCAATGGCGGCCTCGGCATATTCCGGGTGGTCATCCGCCTCGTCGGATTGCATGCCCATGTACTTGGCGAAAGCTCCAGTAGCAATCATCCCTGGCGAGAGGCTGTTCACGCGAATTCCTTTTTCACCCAACTCCATTGCTGCGCAACGCGTTAGGTGAATCGAGGCTGCCTTCGCGGCTGAGTAATAGTGTGATCCCAATCCGGCGCGGAATCCATTGACACTCGCAACGTTGATGATGCTGCCCGTTCCATGTACGGCCATCACGCGTGCCGCATATTTCATCCCCGCAAGGACGGCACGCAGATGCACGGCTATCACCGCATCGAACTGCTCCAGATCAACGTCAGCAATGGCGGCATATTGCGAACCTCTCCCGGCGTTGTTGATCAGGCAATCGAGGTGACCAAAGCAGTTCACGGCATGGTCAATCATCGCCTTGACGTCGGCTTCGATGGAGACATCTGTTCGTATGAAGCTCGCAGCATCGCCGAGTTTCTGCGCGAGCTTCTCTCCTCTGTCTTGGCGACGGCCAGCAATTACAACCTTGGCTCCATTGGCGACAAAAACCTCGGCGGTGCAGGCGCCGATCCCGCTCGTCCCGCCGGTTATAACCGCAACCTTTCCTTCGACTGGCAGCATCGCAATAGCCCCCTGTGCTAGGCAGCCAGTACTGTGGTTGCCTGTTTTCAAGTCCGCTCCGGGATCAGTATCCCAATGGAGGAAGAACTCCGTCCATGACCTCCGAGGTCATGAAGACACATGGCTGAGTAGTCCGTTCCGATACTAAAAACGCGTCTTAATCAGGAGGTCAGCACAACACGCGTGGCTTCATCTGCTGGGAAGAAACTCTCAATGCGCAGTTCCTGCAGTGCAATGTCCAGCGCAGTGCCGAACGTAGTTAGCGCAGAAAACAAGCGAAGCGTGGATTTTTTCCACCTGTAGTTGATGGTTAAGAACGGTGGAGGAGCGCCATCCAAATCGAGCATGCGCCAGCGACTTGGGACGCCCGGATAGCTGAGCAACTCCTCGAGGAAACTCTTCATCGTTTCGTCCGACGGGTTGGCGGCGGCTTCGCGATGCACCCGCTGAATGATGCGTGCAGCCACACCCTCCCAGTCTTCGATAAAAGGACGCAACCCCTGAGGATGGAAAACAAGGCGGACTCCATTGTGAGGCGTTACAGAATCGCAGCCGGGGAAGAAAGCAAGAAAGCGCTTTGCGCCAGTGTTCATCCTCAGAGTGTTCCAATATCGGTCCACGACGAGTACGGGATAAGGCTCAAGTTGCGCCATGAAAAACTCCACGGCGCGGCGCGCCGCCTCTGCCTCAGGTGTGTCGAGATTGGTCTGACGGTAAAGTGGTGCGTAGCCCGCCGCCAGCAGCAGGGCATTGCGCTCTCGCAGCGGAACCTGAAGAGTCTCGGCGAGCCGTAGGACCATCTCCCGGCTCGGCTGTGCCCGGCCCGTCTCGACGCAACTGAGATGACGCGTTGAGATATCTGCGTCGAGCGCAAGGTCCAGTTGGCTGAGGTGGCGAACAGCGCGCCAGCGACGTAGCAGGACGCCAAAACTCATATTACGCATTGTAGCAATGGACAGGAGAGGCGGAGATCACGGTGCGAATTATAAGAGGAATTGCTCTCCGGGGACCATAAGCATACTTTCCGACGCCGATGTCGACCGCGTCTGGGATTTCGTCACAAATGTTCTCTCGCCTTGGCATCAGGTTTCGCTGACGGCTGCAACCGTCCTTCACACGGGCGGACGTAGGGTTCGTGACCCTCTTCCGAATTTCTCTCCTCTCTCTTAGTCCAGAATCGCTGATTCATTTTTTGGCATCTAGGCTTTTTTGATTTGACATCGCCATTTATAGTCATGTAATGGATTAAGACTGCGCGAATAACCTATTGGATCGAGACGCGTTTATGCGGACAATGACATCGAGCGCAAGAAAAAAACGTCTCAACAAATCTAAGACTTCAAAAAACTCCAAATCCCCTGCTAAGAATTATCCTACCCCGAAGTTGTACGCCCCGTGGAGTGCAAAAGGCTCGGTCACCCTCCATTTAGAAGCTCAGCATGGAAGGGCCTTCACCGAAGCAGAGCTGATTGACGGACTTGATGAGAATCTTCGCGATGCCTGGCAAAAGCTTCGCGTCTTTGCCGCACGTCTCGGACCTCAGCGCATCTATGCTTCCGCGCTCTCGATCATGTTTGCAAGGAAGGTCTGTTATTTCTATGTAAGGCCGAGGAAGACGTTTCTAGAAGTATGGATCTTCCTTCCGCGTGAGATCGAAGGCCTCACATCCATGCATGGCCCCACCAAGAAAGTAAGGTATTGCAACCTGTTCAAGCTCATTCACGCCGACCAGGTAGAGGAGCCCCTCACCGGCTGGATACACGAGGCGTTCGATTTCGCTCCGGATCTGGGTTGATCCTAATTCCCAATATTTTGGTGGAGTCGGGGGGAGTCGGAATAACACGGTTTGTTGAAAACAAACAACTTATTGAAAACAGTAGACGCTCAAAACGCAGAAAACGGCCAAAGACCGGATCGGCCACGCGCATAGCACACGCGGAAAAATTGCGGCCAACTGGTACGTATCTGGAGCATGGAATTCAAGAAATCAGGCGCAGTCCTTTGCCTTTTCCCAGTCTTCGTAATCCCGTTCAGTCGATTGCTTCGGAGTACGCCGTCATCCAGGACTTAGCTATTCTTGCTCGGCTGCGAAAGCTGCCAGCTAGCGGGCCAACGGACTCTCCCAGACGCGCCAGAGCAGCTCTTTGAACAGAGCGAAACGCTTGGGGCCTAGCTCAGCCCTCCATTCGCGCTCGATTTCACGGAGTATGTCGTAGATTTTTGAGTATGCGGCGAGTCCGCGTTTCGTAAAGTGGATAATCCGCGCCCGGCCTTCGTCCGGCGCGTCGGACCGGACGATATAGTCCGAAGCTTCGAGGCTCCGGAGGAGCTGGTTCATGGCCTGCTTGCTCATGCCGGCGCGCTCTGCGAGCACTCCGGGGCGAACCCCATCCGGACCCGGAAATTGCAGCACCGCCATATGCGGCATGGTGAGCTCCTCGAAACCAGCCGCGTTGAGTTCCTTGATGATGCGGCGCTGGATCGCCTGAGCCGGAACGCGCAGCAAGGCCCCGATGAGCATATTCCGAGTTTTGATTGAGCTTGTCATTTTTGGCTTGACATCCTCAGTAAATGGCCTTTACAGTATAGCATAGTAAACGCAGTGTACTATAGAAAAGAGGACTCTCATGACGCAGCAAACTATCGATCTTCACATCAATCCTTCCGACGAGACCATCCGTCTCGGGCCGCTCGCGGTGCGCTTCTTGCTCACTGGAGACAACTCGGCGGGCAGCATCGCTGCCTTTGAGCTCATGGTCCCTGGCGCGCAGCGCTTGACGGCTCCCGCGCATAGCCACGACCATTATGAAGAGACGATCTACGGCATCGACGGTGTGTTGACCTGGACGGTGGACGGAAAACAAATTGACGTCGGGCCGGGGCAGGCGCTCTGCATTCCGCGCGGCGCCGTTCACCGGTTCGACAACAACGGCAGTCGAGACGTGAAAGCGCTCTGCGTGATCACACCAGCCGCGCTGGGTCCGCAGTATTTCCGCGAGTCTGCCGAGGTAATCAAAGCGGCGGCGGGTGGTCCGCCGGATCGCGCAAAGATGGTGGAGATCATGCGTCGCCACGGTCTCACTCCGGCTCCACCTGCGCCTCAGTCGTAGCGCCGAGCGGCGTGCCACCAAAGATCAAGCATCGAGAGGAGGACGAATGTTCCGCATCCTGAATCGTCGCGATCAGCGGAAAGGCGCAATCGCCGCAGTCGAGTTCGAAGGCGAGCCATATGGTGCCGGCATTTCCTTCTTTCAGGAGAATCTTCCGCCAGGGAAAGGCCCGGGGCTGCATAAGCATCCCTACGCCGAAACTTGTATCTTGCTCTCCGGCCAGGCGGCAATAGTCATCGATGGGGAGGAGATCGTTGCCGGTGCAGGCGACATCGTTGTAATCGGGCCAGCAACGCCGCACCGCTTTACCGCCATCGGTGACGGGCGGCTCGACATGGTCTGCGTTCATGCCTCCGACCGCTTTATTATTGAATGCCTTAGCAACTGATGATGACGAATGCCAGAGGGGGCTTAATTTCTTCTGCCCAGTGTGCGCAATAACGGAAAGGCGTATTCGGCTAGAGCGGTGCTAATTAAGGGTAGTTGGCTCCTGGTTTGTCGGAAATCCGGAAGTTATTCACCCAGATCTTGGTTGCAAGATCCGTTGCAAATAGTGCTGCGACTATGACCAAATTACACCAAGGACTCGATGAGAAGTAGAGTCACGGCCCGATTGAGATCCCCAAACGCGTTGGTGCAGATTTTGCGGAGAAGCAATCCTTCAAGAATGAGCGTTTCTGCACCAGGGAATGAATTCTTGCGGAGCACAAGTGGTGTTGACCCGCGTAGATTGCGTCATCTCCGGATTGTCGCCGTGTTTGCTATCCCGGTCGACCTTCTATTGATCTATTTGGCCGGTCACTGGGAAATTCTTTCAAAGTAGCCCAGCACACAAGGACAATTGAGCTTGATATCCACAGCCGTTCGGCGTTAGTTTGCATCACAGTGGTCTTGAGCCAGAGACCCCCTACATTTTGCAGGCAATCGTCTTTCACGTTTTTGAAAATTCTCAAGAAAGGATAAAACAGGCATGAAAAAAGAAATCCCGAGGCAACTTGTTCGATCACCGGAAATTCATAGTTTCTTTGCAGGTGGGCCGTTTATTGAGCCTGCGCAGGAGATGAACGACCTGATCGCGCGGCGGGCTTACGAGTTATTTGAATCCAGCGGCTTCACACACGGCCAGGCTGACGAGAACTGGTTCCGTGCGGAGTCGGAAATTCTTCTGCAGGCGCCAGTGGTCATCACCGAGACGGAAACCGGATTTACCATTCGTGTTGACGTGCCGGGTTTCAGCGAAAAGGATCTGGAAGTGCGAGTTGCCCCTCGTTCGCTCTGCATTACGGGCAAGCGGCAAGAGGCGTCAGACCAGAAGGAAGGGGAGACCGTCTATCGCGAGCGGCACTCTACACACATCTTCCGAGTGTTGGATCTGCCGCTTGAGATTGATCAAGATACTGTGAATGCAACGGTGAGCGGTGGCGTGCTTGAAATCAAATTGCTAAAGGTGGGATTGGGCAAGAAGGTTCCCGTCCTCGCCAAGGCTGCCACTGCCTGATTTTCATCAGCGGGAGAAACCGCGACATAATCCGATTCCAAGTCAAGGAAGGGTGATCTCCGCGCGTGCGAGTGCCATCTGGGCCAAGAAACGGTGGGCCTGTCCGTCGCCAAGACTCTGTCCGCATTTGATTTCAACAGTTTAGAGCTTTGCCGCCCGCAAGGAAATCGAGCTACTACTCAGGCATTTTACAGGCGATTGGACTCTTTCTAGCCTCGATTGTTCATCTTACGCGCCCGCGTCGGGACCTCTTGCTCGAAAACCTGGCTCTTCGGCAGCAGCTCGCGGTTCTGGTGTGCACCCGACTAAGGAGTCCTCACACACAAAATGCAACACTACGTCTTGGCCTGCCCTTGTTGCGATCTGTCTTATTCTTTGCAAACTGATGAAAGCTCCGCGATGAATGCAACAGCGCTCTGTTGCCTTCTTTCAGGTTTCGCAATTCCGATATCACGCCACGATTACAACATTGATTGTTTCCGGATGCGCCGTGATCCAGAAAAGTTGGCAAGATAAATCCATTTCAACGATACGCTGATCGCTCGGCTCGTTTCTCCTTGGATGCCTTGTCTGTTTCTCAAACGCCGCGAGCCTCAATCCCAATTCTTCACCTGAGGCCAGATCTCGTTCAGGGGCTGCCTGAGGCCGCGGCAATAGAATACGTCGAAATGCTCGTAAGGCATGGAGTAAGGGTGGTAAACGGTGGCGACTCTCTGGACGCTGGCGAAGCGCCATTCAAGGTCCGCCTCCCGCCCGTCCATGACGATGACGCTTTCGCCAGTGTAGCCACGCGGTCCCCAGAGGAAATAGCTCTGATGCCCGCTGATAGCGGGCGGCAAGCCGTATTTCGGGCCGAAGAGGTCAATCGCGCCCGCCTGTCCATAGTTTTGAGAGAAGATCGCGGTCTTAGCGCGAACTTCCGTCGGCAGGCCGTTGTAGACGCGCGCGACTGTGGCCACCATTTCTTCCCAGCCGAACTGGTCTGCAAATATCTGTGGCAGAGGACCGAGTTTGTGAGTTTCAATCGCGGGCGGGGCAAGATGCAGCGCTTTCGTATAACGAATGTACGTTTCTGGCGGCAGGATCGGAATCGCAAGCGGCGCGAGGATGGTGGCCGTGGCAACCACTAAGGCTATCCAGGCAACTTTCCAAAGCAGGAATTGCGGCCGGTTGAGCCAATCCTCCCAAACAATGGCACCGGCGGCGAACAACGGGGGCATGGCAGGAAAGAGGTAGTAAACCCGAGGGCTCAGCCCGACGATCACAGCCGCAGTGAACACCCAAGCCCACCCCATCATTCGAAAAGCTTTTCCCGATTTCGAGAAAAAGTAAAACCACAGTCCGCCCAGCCAAATGGGCAGTGTTAGGGGATGCATGGCCAGAATCTCCTGCCAGAAGAATGCCAATGGCCCCAAGCGGACATCGCGTCCACTGCGACGGATATTTTCCTGCAGCTCCAGAAACGGAAAGTGATGCTGGATATTCCACAGCAGATTCGGCAGAAAAATGAGGAATGCAGTCGCGCCGCCGATCCAAAACCATGGGCTGGCAAGCACGCGGCGGCACGGAGTCAAGAGCAGGCCGAGGACAATGCCGGCCCCGAAGATCAGCATGGAGTACTTGTTCTCGACACCTATCCCGGCGACGATGCCAAACCAAATCCATAGCTCTTGGTTGCCGGTTTTCACTATGCGTATCAATAGCAAAGAGCAACCCATCCAAAAAAGCGGTTCAAATGCATTCATGGTCAGAAGGCTGTCGCTGCCGAGGATGCCCGGTGCTACCAGGACCGCAAGGGCAGCGAGGCCCTGGGCAAAGCGATTGCCGCCGAGTTCACGTGCGATGACGGCAGTGAGGGCTACCTCGCCCGCTCCAGCCAGAGCCGGCAAGAAGCGAATTGCGGGGAGTGAATCGCCCAAGAGTGACCGTGTGATCCAAGTGATCAATGCGATCAACGGAGGCTGGTCAACATAACCCCAATTCAGATGCCGGCTACACGCGAGATAGTACAGCTCGTCGACGAAATAGCCGTAATGCCGACCCGCGTACAGTTGAATCAGGAGCTTGCAGACAGAGATGCTTAGAATTAATCCTGTGGCGGTGAGCGTCACCCTGTTTTGGCGATTCGTGGAGACAGCTTGAGCGGGTGTGGAGCCCATCATGGCGGGAATGAAGCTTATACGACTTTTTCAAATGGCGATATCGCTTGTATGAATATTCCGGGCGTTTTGTTTTCCATTCGGAAGTCATCCCCAGGATTTTCGATTCCACACGGGATCGGCCATGCGCTGGCCGTCTCCTAGGCTGCCCAAAAACCTTTCCTTGCCCAAAATCCCCATTCCCTGAAAGTGCAAAAACGTTGAGAAACGTGCTTGCATAAGCGTGCGGTTGGCTCGCCTCAAAAAGAACTGAGATGTTGAAAAACTCTCCCGAGCCTCTCTTCTTGGTGCTGATTCGGTTCCTAAGTCTCCGATTCTACGTTCATCGATCGGCGTTTTTGATGACCCAAAAGAGTTTTTCAACATCTCAACTGTTTTTGGACACTGTACTAAACGGGGAGTTGCAAGACCATTTGCATTCGGATTGCGGTTACAAAATCCGGAGCCGAACGAGAAAGGTCGGCATAGTGTCCGAGAAATCGATTACGCGACAGCAAGCAGGACTCGTCAGATGGCACAAACGAGGCGTCGGAACGTCTCAGCCTCGCTGGCGGGCCGATCCTGTCTCAAATTTCTTGCGTCGAGGGTTGAAGGAGTATTACGATGCGCGAACGGAAAATCAATTCGCAAAATCCGGCCTAGTGGAACTCGAGATCCATCCGCTGTTCGACAATTTGCGCGGAGACTCGAGATTCGATGCGCTCGTGAAGCGCATCGGCATCCCGGACTGATTGTGGGAGAGTGAGCGCTATTCAATGCAGCTGATCGTGCAAAGCCAGACTGTCGGAGAAGTAGTTGTCGTGCAGTGTCACGGGCGCATTGTCACGGGCGAAGAGGCGCAGTTTCTCCAGAGCGAGCTAGATAAACTGACACAGACGCAACTGACCAAAAACGTCGTGCTAAATCTCGGCGAAGTTACATATCTTGATAGCGGCGGCTTGGGAACGCTTATTCGCCTGTTGGGCCGGTTGCGCTTCACGCGAGGCGATCTCAAGATCTGCCAAGCGTCTCCACCCGTCCTGAAAGTTTTCGAGCTCACCAATTTGTTGAATGTATTTCATCCGCATTCGTCCGAGAGAGATGCGATCGAAGCCTTTTCCCATCGCCCGCAAACGCTGCACGAGACCTTTGGCGCGACCAGCAACAGAATAGTCTGCCTCGACAGCTCCCTCGAGCTGCTCGCCTTCGTGCGAGTTTTGTTGCAGCGCTCCGGCTTCGATGTGTTCACTACGCAGCATCTTTCCGATGCCCTGACCATCGCAAAGTCAAAGGTGAGTCCAACTTCTCTGGTAATTCTAGGCCCGGGGGTGCGAAGCAAAGAGACAGCCGTCGAGAAATTCCGCGAGAGTCTCCCGAATGCGAAGGTCCTCCATCTCCCGCCTGATTTCTCCACATCCGATGCGGATCAAGCAGGATCGGAGCTGGTGAACAGGGTCCGCTCCCTTCTCGTGCCGACTGGAAAATGATCTCAACCATGATTGGCCAAGCCCTCTCGCATTACCGGGATCGACGCGCTGAACTGGCGGGCGGCGTTGAACAAATGACGCTTGCGGCGGGGATCCCCGAGGATCGAAAGAGCCCCATGATCCCAACGGGTATTCGAAGCGTCAGGTTTTGGACCTCATCAAGACTCATCGTGTTTTCCCTTTGAATGTTCCAATGCTTTTGACGTATATTTCGAATAACACCTCGATTGTTCACAAACCATAAAGTCATTAGTCTGCGCAAATTCCACAAGACAGACCCAGAAGAATTCTATCGCGGAATGTAACCCGGCATAAGAAAGACCTGACTCGAAAACCAAAGAGAAGGGAAGCAGGGTACAATGAGGATGGACCGCATCTCGCACTCAAGGGAAAGACTCCTGCTGAGCGAGTTCGAGAACTCGCTCAGCAATCCGAATCTGTAAAGGATCCCTCTTGACTAAGGCACTTTTCGGGCAATCCTTGCTTTGTTCGTAGGTTTTGCAACGGACGTGTTCTACTTCTTGCTAAGCTAACTTCTGCCGATGTTTTTCGGTGTTCGACGGCGCACGAGACCTTGGCATCACCCTGCATGTTTTCCACAACCGCCGCTTTTTTCCACAGCCTGAATGGTCGATTTCCTTTGCCCCCTTGTCGAGAAGTCCTAAGATAAAATCGCACTGTTATAGGGGACAAGAGGATGGTTTAGGAGGTGATCATAAATGGCACAACCACAAGTGGCTCAAATCACTTGTCGTCAATGCAACGGTCTGTACGCTTCGGAGCGTGAATTGCACGACCACATTCAGGCGGCTCATCGCAGGTCTGTCTCGGAACCAATCAATCTCCAGCAAGATGTTACGCAACCAGATAGCTCTAAGAATCGACTTGGTCCGTCAAAGGACGAATGGGCCAGGCTTTCTGTAAAGTTGAGGAATCGAATCAAAGCTCGCTTCACCGCGGAAGAGCTAGACGCCATTGACCGATTCATACTGCTTGCCAGTCAAGGCTCAGTCTTTAATGATGAGTGCAGATAGCGTTAGGCAGACTGTCAGCTTTAGCCGTTTTTTCTTCAGCAATGAGGGCTCCCTTTTTTACTTAGGCCGCGTATTTACCTGGGGAATTTTTCTGAAAAATCGTTTTCGTACCGGGGCGCTTCTTCAGGCGTTCCCGCGTATCCACCGCTTATCCACATTGAGCGTTTCTAGCGTATCGGGCGACATGTAGAACCGGTAAGTTACATCAGATTCTAAAGGTGACTGGTGGGTTCGAGTCCCACCGCCGGCACTATTCATTCTAAAGGGGTTACGCTATTTTCAGCGCGTCTGCGTATCCACCCCGTATCCAGATTCAGAGTTTCTGGCGTTGCTTAAGGTTCCAAGTGAATCACGATTTGCCTTCTGATGGAATGGGGCTGGGGATCACCACATCTTTTCAAGGCAGCATCTGTGCATTCTCGCTCGATCGTTTCCACCGGATTGTCTATATTGCCTGACAGGATCTTCCCATCAGTCAGGCTTATTTTTATTTGAACATCAAAGGTTTCCTTGCCGACTGCGGCAAGATACTTTCCGTTTTCCATTTTCTGCACCTGGACCCAGTTATTCGCCGTATCCGCCACAGGTTTGCGCATCCAGTCTGCCGGGAGCTGGACTTCGGGCTTTTCGGGCGGTACGTGGTGGATGAGGATAAGAACAGTGTTCTCCGATCGATTGACGTCTTTGAGATTGAGATCAAAATCTATCGAGTCTTCCCCGATTAGGACGTAGTTGCCATCCGCCCATGAGTTGGGCTTGCCGTGTTTGAAATAGAAATGATCTCCGGCACGGACGAGTTTGTCTGTCTTCTCGGCCAGCCACAAATCAACGTAGAAGTTCATGAAGTCAGTAATGGGCCCGACGAGCCTGCGGTCAACTTGGCTGAGGTCGGGGAATGAAGAATTGTGGTTAGGGTCCAGCGTAAGCTGCTGCCGAAATTCCAGACTTGCAGCGGGAAGAGCGACTTTCTGACCGTCAGAAATCAAGTTTGACCAGCGGTACTCCTCAAAGTAAGTTCCGGCGGGGTCTTTCTTTACGATTCCGTTAGCTTGAATTTCATAATGCCACCCCTCGTTGATGCCCATCATATGGTAGGTCAACGTCTCTCCCTCACGGTAACGCCGGAGCAACACATTGTGGTTGTTCGTGAGAGTTTGTGCGGTGAGCAGGTTAGCAGCGACACAGATTTCGAAAACGCCCGCAAGGAACTTCATCATTTGTTTCTTAGTCCTCCGCGGGAGAGCGTTGGTTTTCGTCTCTGGTCTCTTTGCAACCTTCGAGGAAGCTCCAAGATCTTGCATAACGAGTCTACAGACCTCGGGCCGTTATCGCCAACACCCAATTAACGCAGCATTTACCGGATAAGTGAAAGCTCTATTGCGCCTTTTCAAATCGGGCATCCGAGTAGGGTTCGAAACGAACTAGAGGGTATTGACGGGAGTCGTTGAAAGCGAACTGTTCAATCAAGTGGCGCGCCCAGGGGGATTCGAACTTCTGCCCCCTCTGATTTGACCAATCTTACTTGGCAATTGGTCGTGACGGGAATCCCAAGTTCGATCGGAACAATGATTGGTGGCCGTATTCTTGTTGGAAAATGAGGGCTCCGCTTCTTACCTAGGGCGCGTATTCACCTGCGAAATTTTGTTGAAAAACAGTTTCGGTACCCGGGGCGACCCCCATTCGCTCTCATTAGCGCTGAAGACGGACACCAAGACCTAGTCGGGGAGCAAGCCATATACGTCGATTTCAGTTGCTGTGCCGACATAAACCTTACCGTTGGCGACGGTGGGAACCGTGAACTCAACGAAAGCGCCTGCCTGGTCTCCTGCCACCATGGTGCTGTCCCAAAGTTCCGTTGCGAGGTTGGTCGCGTTATAGGCGCGCAGAGCCGGTGTCGGATCAATCAGCCACACAATGCCGTTGGTGGTTGGTCCCTGCGAAGAAATAGACACAGTGGCGCCGCGGCTTCCGAATATGATGGGGGTGATCGATCCGGCGGGAGTGCTAAATAAGCCGGTCGAAAGACTGAAGGCGTATGCCTGAAGCGGCGTATTCGCCGGTGCTATATACAATGTGTTGTTCCAGAAGGCCGGAGTGGACAGGATTTCATTATTCGCGGCCGTGAACACCTGGACCGCAGCATTGTTATTATTCGGGTTGTATCCTCCGAGGTTGTCGCGATTCAATAAATACAGAATTCCTTCCTTGCCTCCCTGAATCAAAAGATGCGGAAGTGGACCTGACGCCGGATCGATCAGAGTCACCCCGCCCGATCCAAGGTCAATATCGTTTTCCAGAGCCGCCTGATTGTCCGGAGTGAAGTAGCTGGTCACAGTCAAGCCGCCTGAAGTGGAAAGCTGTAAAATGCTGTCCCCAAAATTCTGGACACCATCGAAAGGACCATCTCCAGTTGCCAGATACAGGTTGTTGCTCGCGTCGACCGCCGGTGCGCCGCCAGACATCCAGATGCCGCCGCCTTCCCCGTTGCTTGTGGCGCTTGGATCGTCGTTAAATACAGTTACCTGCGCGAGGTTTGAAGCGCTGTACCCCATCACCCATCCAAAAATGGTTCCGCAGTTCCCTTGAAGAGCGGCGTACCCCACATAAATGACTCCATTCACAAGCGCCAGCCCCGGCCGCTGGTTTTGTACGATCGGGCTAAAGGTAATGGTCCCGGACGTGGCCGTAATATCTACAGGGCCGCCAAATTTTTCAGAGCCGTCGATCAGACTTAGAGCGTGGATCCGTGAGTGGATTGTCGTGGTTCCGCTGGTGGTCTTCGTTTCAGCAACCACGTAGACAGTGTCTGTCGTCAGATCGATTACCGGCGTGCCGACGATGCCAACCGTCACGTAATTGCCGCATGGCAAGTCAGCTTGAGTGACCCACGTTTCTCCCGAGGTGATTGCACTCGTGGACCAATAGGTCTGGCAAGGGGAAGCATCCGCGTCGAAGGCGTAAACCGTGTCGTGCATCGTGGCGGCAATGATGATGTTGTGCGCGGCCCCCTGAATCATCACATTGGCGACCCATAACGGCTGGGCGTATGCCGGCGCATCCAAAGCGCACGAGAATCTTTTCCCGAAACTCGAAGTGTTCACCGTCGCTGGAGTCAGAGCGTATTCTTGCGTGTTAGTCCCGTCGCGCGATTGGTTGTTGTGGTAGGTCGCAACCGTGGTGAGATCGGTCACCGCAATGGATGCTGTCGCCATGTCCGCAGTATCTGCGACGCTGACTGCAGAGATGGTGTGCGTTCCTGCGGTGGATGGCGGCGTGTAATTGCCATTCGAGTCGATCGTCCCGGTCGCCGTGGTCCCTCCGGTTACGCCATCCACCTCCCAGGTGACACTTGTGTTTGCATTTCCCATAACAACTGCGCTGAAAGCTACTCCTTGCCCAACGTTTGTGGCTGCGCGCACCGGAGAAATGGTTACGGTAATCCCGCTGACTGTGAACAGGATCCCGTTGCTGGCCACACCGGCGACCGTCACCACCACATCGCCGCTCGTGGCTCCCGAAGGCACCGTCACCACAATGCTCGTCGCGCTCCATGAGGTCACTGCTGCGGCTATTCCATTGAACGTGACCGTGCTGCTGCCCTCCGTCGCGCCAAAGTTCGCCCCGGAAATGGTGATTGAGGTCCCAACTACGCCCGAGGTCAGGCTTAGGCCGGTGATCGACGGTGCCGGCGGCAATACACTGGAACCGCCGGACGAGCACCCCGCGAGCACAACCAGAATGCCAATGGAAAGAATAAATGCGCCCAATTGAGACGTGTGACGCCCTACCAGCCGGGCAATTAGACGCATTTTCGCTTCGCCCTCCATTGCATTTCCAAGTGACCGGGCATTTCCCGCTCGACCCTCCAGTTCGACTTGTGCGTGGAAGCAGTCAGCGTGGTAAGAGCGGCTGGGTAGTATTGCGAGTTACCGATTCAACTTCCTGCCGCACAAGAAACCTACAACCGTTTGCTTTCCTTTGCAACTCGCGATCCGCACCCCGGCGTGCAAAGTCTTTCCATTTTCTCGGATATCTGGACCGCGTGTGACTGTCGCCTGTCTTTGTTTCGAGTAGCCCAGCCACTCCTGCTGTTCCTTGCAAAAACGCTCTTGGAACCGGGACTGCTTCCGAATCAAAGGGCGTCTTGCTCCTGATGGATCTTTCGAGACGCGCTTGGAACGGCTCCAAGCGAACGAAAGCGTCTCATGAGGTGCAGCGGCGTCTGTGGGCTGAACTGCTTCTGAAGTTTTTTACCGATCAAGCAGAAGTCAGACAAGTGCTTCAAGTCTTCCAGGGAGCTGTGCTTGCCTAGCTGATTACAGGCATCCGGTACCGGACGACTCTTGTGCCGTCTCTGCGTATCCACCGCGTATCCACACATAGCGTTTTTACCGTTTCTATCGTATCTGGCGTCACGTAGAATCAGTAAGTTGCACATTTCAAAGATGAGGAGTGAGTTCGAGTCCCACCGCCGGCACCACTCATTTTAAAGGACTTGCGGATTTTTCTGCGAGTCCGCGTATCCACCACGTAAACACAATCAGAAGTTCTGGCGTTTGTCTGTTTCGGCGCGCGTGACGCTTATTTTGGATTGCCGTCCGCGTCGATGAACCGGATTTCGCCGAAACCGAGCTCGCGAATACCCGCCTCGATTTTGGCACGGTCACCGACGATCACCCACACGAGATGATCTGGAAAGATCACCCGCTTCGCGGCGGCGTCGAGATCACTCGTCTTGAGCGCGCGAATGCGAGCCGCCATGGTGTCGTAGTAGTCGTCGGGCCACCGATTTTCCACCATGCTGGTGATCGAGTTCCCGACAGCATCCAGCGTTTCTCGCGATCCCGGCAAGCTGAGTGTTTCGTTCGCCTGGATGCGCGCGATTTCCTCCGCTGTCACCGGACGGTCCGCAAGAAATTCCCGCAGCTCCTTATTTACTTCCACCATCGACTCCTTCGTCTTGTCCGTCTGGACGGGGGCAAACACCAGAAATGGCCGTTGCCACCGCGCGCCCCACAAAAAGCTGCCCGCGCCGTAGGCCCAGTGCTTATCTTCACGGAGATTCATATTTAGACGCGAGCTGAACGCACCGCCGATATCATCGTTCATGGCCTGGGTGGCAATTTCCTGCGGCGTGTTCGGCAGCGTCGCCACGTTGCCCGCCATAATCACCGATTGCTCGGCATTCGGTTTGTCCACGATGTAGACCACTTCCTTCGGAGGCAGTTGGACGGCTGCTACGTTTTTTACGGGAATCTGGCCGCCTTTCCACCCGGCAAATGCCCGCTCAAACTTCGGCATGATTTCCGCCAGCGTCGTATCGCCCACCACCACCAGCGTGGCGTTGTTCGACCGGAACCAAATCTCGTGAAATTTCACCACGTCGTCCCGCGTGATTTTCAGGACGCTCGCCGCTGTTCCCGACCCTGTGAGCGGATTCCCGTACGCGTGGCCGGCGCCATATAAGAAGCGCGGGAACACCCGGAGCGCCATCAAGATTGGCTGGCTCTGTTCCTGCTGAATGGCGTCCAATTGCAGTTTCTGCTCCCGTTCGAAATCCGCTTGCGGAAACGTCGGATTCAGAATCACATCGCTGAAAAGCTCGATCGACGGATCGAGCTTGGCCTTCAGCGCCGAAAGGCTGACATACGAAAAGTCCAGATCGGCGTAGCTCTGCAACTCCGCGCCCAGCAACGCCGTCTGGTCGTTGATTTCCAGCGCATTACGTGTGCGCGTGCCGTCCGTGAGCACTGCTGAGGCCAGCTTCGCTGTCCCCGGGGCGCCAAACTGATCCGCCGCCGACCCGGCGTCCGCCATCATCCACATGTCCACCAGTCCAGCGCCCGGCCGTTCCGCCAGAATCACATTGAGTCCGTTCGTAAGCTTGGCGCGCTGCAACTTCGGCAGCTTCAGCTCGGGCGGCGTGCCGAGCGGCGGCGTCATCGTATGATCCATCGCGGACGCTGCCTTGTAATCCGGGAACGGCATCGCTTCCGCAATATAGGCGCCGTCAGCCAGCCAGCGATTTGCCGCCGACCTCAAATCTTCGGCAGTCGCTGCGCGCACACGGGCGAGCGTCATCTTGTAGCCTCCAGGGTCGCCTGTGAACACCGCGTACTGCGCCAGCCTGTCCGATTTTCCGCCAAAGCCGCCAATGCGCTCGATGCCGCGAAGGAAGTTCGCCAGGTATTCCGTCTGCACCCGCTGGAGTTCAACCGACGCAGGCCCGTCTTTCAGGAACCGCGCCATCTCCTCATCCATAGCTTTCTCGATCTCACCGAGATTGTGACCCGGCGCAGCGGTCACCTGAATCACGAATTGCCCGCCGATCTCGCGCGCATCGACATACACGCTCACGTCGCTCGCGATTTGATCGTCATACACGAGCCGCTTGTAGAGGCGAGAAGTCTTGCCGTCGCCCAGGCACCTGGCGACCAGATTGAGGTAATTCGCGTCCGCGCTGCCGAACTGCGGCACGTTCCAAATCTCGTAGATTCGCGGTAGCGGCACGCGCTCCTGGGTGATTTCCCGGTGCGTTCCGGTCCTCTTCGCGATCCACACTTGCTGGTGCGTTACCGGAGGGCCTGGTGGAATGTCGCCGAAATACTTCTCCACTTTCTCTTTGGCGGTCTTTGCGTCGATGTCTCCCGCTAGCACGAGTACAACGTTGGAAGGCCCGTAATAGGTGTGGAACCACTCCTGCACGTCCTTGAACGACGCCGCGTCCAGGTCTGTCATGTCGCCGATTACGTCCCACGAGTATGGGTGCCCCGCCGGGTAAGTGTTTTCCGGAAAATGCTCCTCCGTTAGATCGTATGGTTGGTTTTCGTCTTCCCTCTTTTCGTTCTGCACCACGCCGCGCTGCAAATCCAGGGTTTTCTGAGTCAGGTCCAGGCGCGCCATGCGGTCGGCTTCCATCCATAAAGTGAAATCAAGCGCCGAAGTCGGGACGTTCTCGAAGTAGTTCGTGCGGTCGAACGAAGTCGTGCCATTCATGTCCGTCGCACCGACCGCCTCGAGGGCCTTGATGTAACTTCCCTTGGCGTGCTCGCTCCCGCCGAACATCAGGTGCTCGAACAGGTGAGCAAAGCCAGTCCTGCCTGCCTTTTCGTTTTTCGAGCCGACGTGGTACCACAGGTTGACCGCCACGATCGGCGCCTTGTGATCCTCGTGAACGATCACAGTCAAACCGTTATCGAGGACGAATTTGGTGTACGGAATGTCCGTATCCTGCGCCTGCGCCGCCGCCGCTCCAGCGAAAATGAGGCAATACACCAGTACCAACAGTCGAGTGAACCGCATATGGACCCTCCTCACCTCTAAACCGGGATTTCCATTTTGACTTCCCGGCCGACCGATAACGTACACCCGACCCCGTCAGTACACAATGCTTCAGCCAGATTTTTGAATGCGGAGCTTTTTCGACGGCTGCGGTAAAACCTCAAAGGCAAAAACTGACGCGTCTCTAACCTATTTGCTCTGCCGTGCCAGCGGCTTCATTTTGCTCGCCCACTTAGAATTTGAGGCACCACCAAACTTCCTAGCGTTTCGACTTGCGCTTCGGCCTATGAAATCTGTCCGGTTGCCACCAAAGCAAGTTTTCTGGCTTACAGTGAAGAGTGGACAAAGCCGATTCAAAACGCCCGCGCTGTAGAGCTTACTCTTCCCGTAGTACAGCGCGTGCAGCGTAGGGTAGACCATCGCGAGCGCCATCGCCTGTTGCCCCTTGGTCATATTTCGTCGGAAATTTCCGTCAGAAGTTATCTAGTGGTCTGAGCTTTCGCTTTTGCCCGACCTGCAATGACCACACCAATAAAAACGGGTATGGTAATCAGGACGATAGGCCAGCGAAACGCCTGCCGGCGAAACGCAATAAGAATACCGATGAAGCAGCCCAAGACTGCATTTGCTATGAGATTCGTCAATGACCTAGCATTCTTGTCAAGGAGTTTACGACCCGAGACGATAACCCGCAGAGCCTCAAACGCTGTCCAGAAAATGCCGGCAAATGCTACCAAAGCCCATTCTCTTAATGTTCCCATAGCGCCATCCTTTTCATATAGTGGCACAAATCTTCTCTGGCGTGACGCTTAACACTTACAGGAACTCTTCCTCTCAGTGATTTTTTCCTGCCCGGCGCCGTCCCGCCATGCTCCCGCTGCCGCTCTTTAATGCTCTGCAATCGCGGCGATCACAGTGGCGTAGCCTTCTCGTCTGCCTTCGTGGCCTTTGGTGGGCTAGCGTGATATCCTCCCGCCGAATTCACCTGTGCGCGCTTCTTGCAAAGCAAGAGTTGCAGGAGCCGAGGCAATTGTCTTGAGCATTTTTGGCCCGCTATCTCCCTCCGACCCCGCTCAAGACCTCACGGAAGTAACCCCTCCTGCCTCGCCTTCCGACGCTGGATCCAAAACAATCGTCCGCATAATCATCGCCTCCGCCGTGATGCTCGTAATCGCAATCGGGTTCGGGGTCTACAAATTTTCTGAATACTCAAGCAAATTCAACCACGTGGATCATTCGGCGGACAGAATGCAGTTCAGGGGTCTTCCGGTAGTCAGTCAGGACCCGAACTTGCAGAAAATGAGCGACTTGGAACACGAGACGACCTACTCGAATGCACCAAGTGGCGTCACGCTGATTCTCCCTGGCATGTGGCGGAAAGCAAACTTCGGCGAAGTTACAAACCCGGCTCTCTCACACCGTTTTTGTATATTGTCTTCGGACTTCGGTTTTGACGTAATGTTTTGGCCCCTCTTCCCGGATCCGCGCTTGTCGCTCGCCTCCGACGCGGAAAGAATGGTTGCCCGGTTTTCTGCCTCGGGCACGTTCGCGTTTGAAAGCCAGCGCGACCTAACCATTCACGGTCTGCCGGCCAAAGAGTTGAGTTTTCTCTACAACTCAAGAATCAAATTCAAAATGATTTTGGTCCGCAAATGGCCGGCCCTCTACTTGCTCTCCGTCTCAGGCTCCCCCGACGCCACGGATTCCTGGAAGCGCGTCGAAGACGCCCTCCCCAATTCTCTCGAGATCCGGTAATCGCAGGTGGCCCTCAACGAGTACAAAGGGCAGGGCAGCCCGCTGCGAACAACCTAGGTCACCGACCCTGCGCGGCGGACGAAGTAAAAAACAGACGGCATCTTGCCTTTCATTCTGATTGCCCTTAATAATAGGAACCTCGTTTCATAAGTCTAGACTGCTGGAGCGCTTTTATGTCCCTCCTTCGCAGCTCATTCATCGCTGTACTCGTCCTCATCGTTTCGAGCGGCCCAGCCCCTATTGCCGCGCAAGACAATCCAGCTTCAGCGAATCAAGTCCAATACCCGGATTCCGAAAGCGGATTGAAGAAACTCTTCCAAGACATTCTCGATTCAGTAAAGGCGCATGACACGAACACGGAGTTGCAGCTCATCCACAGCCTCATACTTCCGAAGGACACCTCGTGGTTCAAGGACGTTTTTGGAGCAGCTCTGGGCGAAACGCCATCAGCGGAGTACAAAGACAGGGTCGCACGCCTCGAAGACGATTTGCACCGGATCCTGGAGGCTGACCTTCAAAAGGGTTGGACGAATATCAAAGCAAGGAAAATTACAGACCCGGGCCCTGAGCGACCCCCCATTGATAACATTTTGAACGATATGGATCCTCCTCAGGCCCTTTACCAGATCATTCTAACGGACCGCGAGTCTCCAATTTTTTATCTTTGGGTCCCCAAAAATGAACACGGCTTCCAAACTGCGGGCGACCCGGACGGCTATTTTTTCTATATCGAGGGCCAATTCCGGTTCATGCCTACCTTTGCGTTTGTGTCATTGCCCGATGGGCGCCCCGAGCCCGGTCATGAGCCTCCCCCCAGCCCAAGATTCTTCACCCAGTCCCTCCTGTGTATCCGCCTGAAGCAAAAAAAGCTGGGGTACAAGGAGTAGTTCACCTGCATGTGACTGTAGACGAGAATGGCAAGGTCAAGGCTGTAGCAGTGAAAGATGGCGACAAACTGCTTATCAAAGCCGCGGAGGACTGCGTTCGCAAATGGCAATTCAAGCCGCCCCTAATAAACGGCAAACCTGTCGAATCAGAAATGGACGTAGAAATCCAATTCGCTCTGGCTAATTGATTCCTCTCGGCGGGTGGTCCCGCGAAAACGCACTGTGAGTTTCAGGGTTCCTCAGGCACCGGCTTCTCCCGCCGCGGCGCGGGTTTTTGACTCGCGGTATACTCAAGATTGAAGGCGGAAAGTCCCTGCACTTACCCACGATCTGTGGTGCATCGGGCTATCTCCGAGAGGGGGAGGCTATACATGGTTCGGGAAGCCTACCTTTGGTAGCGTTTCTACTTCAACTGTCTCAGTTGAGGCCCGAGTTTTTGGCAGGGACAGGTTCGGCAGCCTGCCCAAAACCCCGTCCCCCAATAGTTCGCATGCGCTTAAATGGGAACGCCCTAATATCGGAGACCGTCGTGCTCACGATCAAGAAGTTTCGAGTCAACAGGCCTAAACAACTATTCCCGGTTGGCTAGCGGGCGGAAAAAGGTGGTTGAATTCCGGATCATCATGCAGGCAGAACAAGTCAGGGTCTTGGTGGATCCAGCCTCCCTTGGAGTATCCTGCGTCCTTTGCGCGGTGCAGCATGACTAAAGCCTCCGCTTTCTTGCCGAGCCTACCGTATGTGCATGCCGCGTTATACAAGACGCTTGAATCGTTCGGCCGAAGCGCGACAGCCATCTCCGACTGCCGAATAGCGTCGTCGCTCCTGCCGATTTGGGCGTAGTCAGCAGCTAGCAAGACGCGTGCGCGCACGTCTTCGGGTACGATTTCGAGTTGTCGCTCGAGGACGAGCATTTCCATTTCGCGAAAACGCCGGGCAATCTCCGTCTTCCCCAACCGCTCCAAAGCATTCGTGCACGGGATATACACGTTGTAATCATCCCCGTTGGCTTCAATTGCACGCTCAATTAAATCCGCGGCTTCCTGGAAACGACCCGAGGCAAAGTAGGCGCGCCCGAGAAGATTGTAAGCACCTTCGCAATCCGGTTTTCGTTCGATGGCCTGCCGGGCATATTGAATTGCCTTGTCATATTGCTCCTGCGCATAGCAAAGCCGTGCGCGGGCCACCAGACCGTCCGCAAGTTCGGGATCTAGTTCCAGCACCCGGTTGCATGCCGCCTCGCCCCTTTGAATCCATTCCGGACTGCGTCCGTGGTATTCGTAATACATTCCGCATACGTTAGCCATGCCAGCATGCGCTGAGGCAAAGGAGGGATCGAGCTTGACCGCGTGTTCAAACATCTGCAGGGCAAAGTCCAGACTTTGGCGTCGCGTGTAACTGCGGCCCCGTAGAAAATAGTCGTAAGCTTCGGAATTCTCCGTTGGCTTGCGGGCAATGGTTCTCTCTTCCTGTGGTGTCAATCTGATGCGGAATGCCTGCGCAATGCTCCGGGCAATTTCGTCCTGCACCTCAAATACGTCAGCCAGTTCTCGGTCGTAGCGTTGCGCCCAGAGCGTAAGTCCCGTCTTGGTCTCTACCAGTTGGACGGTGATCCGCAGGCGGTTCCCGGAACGGCGCACGCTGCCGCCGAGCACATACACTGCGTTTAATTCCAGACCAACCTGCGGAGCAGTCACGGGCTTGTCACGGTAGGCCAGCATAGCGGGCCGCGGGAACACTTTTAGGTCCTTGATGTTCGCAAGTTCGGTGATGATGTCTTCGGTCATCCCATCGCGCAAGTATTCATCTTCTTTGGCGCTGCTCAGGTTCTCGAAGTAGAGCACGGCGACGGATTTCTCCGCCTGCGGCGGCATCGCTTGGCCGGCTGAGGCCGCGCCCCTCGATGCCGTCTCACGACCGCCCGAATCACGGTCACGCTTCCCGCGCTTCAGGTCCGCTCTCATCTCTGCGGCAGTTTGGTAGCGCATGTCACGCTCTTTTTCGAGAGCTTTGTTGATGACTCGCTCCAACTCAGGGGGGATTTCGGGATTCAGACGCGAGGGCGGCTTGGGTGTTGCGTGCAGGATGCCGTCAAAGATCACGGCGGAGGTGTTGCCTTCAAACGCGAGCTTGCCCGTGGCCATCTCGTAGAGCACGACGCCGAACGAAAACAGGTCAGCGCGCGCGTCCAACTCCTCGCCCCGCGCTTGTTCGGGTGACATATAGGCTATGGTACCCAGCGCCGTTCCGGGACTGGTTAAATCCACCTCGGAAACAGCGGTCACCTGGACCGAAACTGCTACAGTCTCGGCGCTTCGGCGTCGCCCCGGCGCCAGCTTGGCGAGACCAAAGTCTAGGATCTTCGCCTGGCCTGACTTCGTAACGAAGATGTTGGCCGGCTTGATATCCCGATGGGTGACCCCTTTCGAGTGCGCGGTCTCGAGTGCGTCGGCAATTTGTATGGCCAGCTCCAGAATACGATCAATCTTGAGCGACTTGCCTTCGATTAAATGCTTCAGGGTCTGTCCTTCCATGAACTCCATGACGATAAAAGGCCGGCCATCCTGTTCGCCAATCTCATGGATGGTGCAAATGTTTGGATGATTTAGCGCTGCTGCGGCTAGCGCCTCACGCTGAAAGCGCTCCAGCGTCGCAGGGTCGTTCGCCGTATCCTCGGGCAGAAATTTAAGCGCAACAGTCCGGCGGAGACGCGTATCCTCGGCCTTATAGACCACACCCATCCCGCCGCCGCCCAACTTTTCGACGATTCGGTAATGCGAGATGACTTGGCCCATCATTCCGAAGATGTGCGATTTTCAGCCGCCCCATCTTAAGGGCACATCGTCCGTCCGTCAACCAACGGCGGCTCTGTCGCACGTGTCCCTAGCCCAGAGAGCTTGCTCTAACCACTGGGTCCCTATGGAAGTGGCCGCACCCGGCAATTTAGTTCGCGCCAAAGTGTGTCATCTCCAAGATTGTGGGCAATCCAGAAGTTATTCATCCAAATCTTGGTTGCAAGATCCGTTGCAAATAGCGCCGCGACTATGGCCGAATTACACCAAGGACTCGACGAGATGTAGTGTCACGGCCCGATTGAAATCCCCAAACGCCTTGGTGAAGATTTTGCGGAGAAGTGATCCTTCAAGAATGAGCGTTTCTGCACCAGGGAACGAGTTTTTGCGGAGCAGAGGTAGCGTTTCAACTTCAACTGTTTCAAGTGAGGACGGAGTTCTTGGCAGGGACAGTCAAGCCATGAAAACTATCGCAATCGTGGGGTCGCTTCAATAACCGCAAGAACCCCTATCTTTTCCGCGCGAGAAGATAGGCAAATAGATTCTTAACAGCTTGCGCCATTGAATGCATCCGACGCTTATCTGAAGTCTTTTTAAGGTCTGGATTGGCCGTGCCCATTGATAACTGCCGCTGGCGTTCTGCGGCTGACCGCAATAACGCCTCGAATTCTTTCCGTGAATTCTTGCCAGTCATAACGGGGGCATTATACATGTAGCAGCTAACAGACATCCCGGACAGGTGGGGTAAGGAATCTCTCTTGACCGATACAAAGCATTTGTCACTAGTTCAAATGGCGGCACTTTCCCCTAGGTGAAAATGAAAGAAACTGGCCAGCTATCTTCGGGTGGCCGGGCTTCTTTACCATTAATGGTTATTGACGATAGACTGACTGGCACAGGAGGATTGCTGCCCATCACACGCAGCGCGAAAATCCCGCCTAAAGGGCCAGATTGGCCGCCAGAGCAAACTTTGAGTGTGCTCAGGCAGCAGCTTGAGAAGTTACAAGTATTCAAAGGCAAGAATCACAGAGAAGTAGAAAATGAAGAAACTGTCTGGAAGCAACTTACGGAAGGTGCGCTAATTCATGGGTTTGGTGAAGGCACCCACAACGTGAGCCACTACTACAGCGCACGGTCAGCAGGGAGATGGAACGTAGGCAGCGTGTCAGAATATCAAGTGCAAGAGAACTACAAACAAAGAATTGCCCAGTTTGAAGCAACACTTCTGAGTTCGATTGCTGAACTTGAGGCGTCCATCCCAGAAGCCGCCACGCAGGGTGCATATGGCGCGGATGATGAGTGTGCGTTTTACAAAGACCTAAAAGAAATTATGGCGAGGGCAAACGTGGACATCTTCATCGTGGACAACTACCTGAACACAGAATTTTTTGAGCTTTATGTAGCCACTGTCCGCCCCGGAATCAGTTTTCGCATCTTGACTAACAAAGTGAAAGGGAACCTTGAGCGTGAAGCGAAAAAGTACGCGAACAGTCACAGCATAGAACTGCGGAGCGGACCTGACGTGCACGACCGTCACATCTTCATTGACCATCGTTGTTGGACGGTGGGCCAGTCCATCAAAGGTGCCGTGAAAAGGAAACCAACCGACATGGTAGAACTGAGTGCGGTTCTGGTTCCGGTAATTCGCAATATCTACAGGGACCTTTGGGCAAAAGCCACAGTTGTGGTCAAGAGCTAAACCGCGATGGGGCTGCCGCCAAACGCCAGACAATACTTTGCTCAAGAACACATTGAGGCAGCAGAGAAACACCTGTCTGCCAGAGAAGAAAATCTCTTTAAGGAAGGGCAGTAAGACAGGCGTGCATTTGAAAAGTTCTACAACAGCCTTGCGTTGTTTTCAGGCGGCACGATAGCCCTGAGCATCACCTATTTGGGATACTTAAAAACGCTTGGCAAACCGCAACATTACCAAAGGCTGCTCACCCAAGTTGAGCTGCCCTTTTTGTCTGTCTGTTGTTTTCTCGAATCTGCGTGGTATTCGATTTGTGCGACTCACGCAACTTCCGCGCGGCCCAAAGCCGGTCACAATCGCAATATATTGCGTTCCGCTGTGGACACCCGCTATATATTGGTGGGCACTTGACAGGTACCAGATTTCGGAGTAGAAGTTTCCTGTAGTTGTATCTTTCAAAGGAGGTTCTCCTATGCTCAACATCAATGAAATCGTGCTTGCCTATGACCCTGCCGAAGCGCTGAGGGATGAAACGGGAAAGTTCGAGGTGATTTCACCATCCGGCGAGAAATTCAGTGTGATTTGTCGCGAGGGAAGCTCCATTACCAGCATACACCTCGAGACCAAAAACAATCCTTCGCAGCAGTGGCAGATCCGCAAGGTGGGCCAATTGCAGGCTAGTCAACAGTCCAAAAGCTGACGAAGAATCGGGCCGGAGTGCTCTTCCTCGCAAGGGACATCCGGCCCACCTAACTGGTTAGACGTTGAAATCCTCGTCGTCTTCCTTTGGCGATGCGCCGGGGTCGGAACTTGTGACGGTTGGATGTTACTGGATTCTTTGCTTCTCTGAGGGATTGGCCGACCACGATTCCGAATACCCGCACTCGTGGCAGAGGATTTTGTAGGTCACGCCATCGATGTGATGCGCGATGACCAGGTCCGCTCGCCCGCCGCAGGCTTCGTGCTGCAGCGTGACTCTGGTGACCCGTGCTGCCTTGGGCGCTTCCGGTTGATCCCCTTGAGTTGACTTGGCTCGGTCCATGGATACAACTCTAGGAGATTCCTTCGCGGGCGAGAACAGAGCGAATCTCTCATTTTAGGCAGTACCCTGGTACTGGACTGCGTGTGCGCAGAGCGATTGGCGGGGAAAACGCCGAAGAAACAGAAAGATAAACATGCTGTGCCTCGCCACATCCCTGTCCGCCTTTGTTTTCAATAACATGGGCCGTTGCCATTCACAGGTGACCTGCGATAGCGCACCGCTGTATTAGACACTGCGTGAAATCAAGGGCTGACTGCGTTTTGGCGAGCCACATCGCTTCGTATTCGACGGGAACAAAATTCGCGGTCTTCAGCAGAACCCCGAAACGAAGTCCCGGTGGGCACAAATGGCACGGATTGATGCGAAGGTGATGCAGTTCCTAAGCGAAGGCGCCTACGTGGCAAATGTGGTTGATGAGAATGTGAACCTAAACGGCCGGGGAGGCACAACGCTCAGGAGCCTCCAAGGTCCCACAACGACGCCCCGCCACATGGGCACACAAATGACCCTGCCCCCAGTGCACAATCCTCTTCGTATGCGTTTAGAGGTTTTCCGAACTACCGTTTCAGTTCGACGATTATTACGTCGATGGGCTGACCGCTCAGGTTCTCCGGCAAATGGCTTCCGGCCGGCGAATAGAGCGTCTCGCCTGCGTGGAAACGGTGCTCTTCCTTTTTCCCATCCGGGAACGCGAACCGGCAGTGCACATCGTTCAGAAAAATCGCGACACTGTCGGGATGTGAGTGCATCACCGACTTCTCGTGTCCCCTATAGTTAGCTCGGAGCACGCGCACCTTTTCATTTTCGACCTCAACCTTGTAATGTTTCGGGTCCACTTTGACTGGGTCTTGAACATCCATCTGGGGTTTCGGAGCTGTAGACATGACTTTCTCCTTTGACGGGGTACATTTATCGTTCACCGGGGGGACACTGGAGGATAGTCCGCGGAACACTAAGGGTCAAGTCATTGTTAGCGCATGTAGCGGCCTAACGCTGAAGACGGACACGCGTTTATCAGGAGTCGAAACTTGCCGCTTACAGACTGCACAGAATCCGCAGCTTAGAAGTAGCATAGTCGACACCGAGGCTCTACGACTGCATGATAGAAGGCCAGCGCCAACTGCTTCGGCCGCCGTATCGAAGAGGCCAACATGTTCAGATGGTTTTCGTTCACGATTTTGCTGTGCGCCGTCGGAACGTCAGGCTACTACCGGTGGCGAGCACGCCAAGGGAGCGAGACGATTGCTCGAGTGCGAGAAGGCAACCACATTCTGGCAATCCGCATACTCGCTGCGCTTCTGCTTTACCTTCCTTTTATCGCGTACGTGGCGATCCCGCAGAGGATGACGTGGGCTTCATTTGCGCTCCCTGTGGGGTTTCGGTGGCTCGGTTTTCTCGTGGGCCTGTTGATGATTCCGCCGGCGGCGTGGGTACTCCGTTCACTAGGCCACAATGTCAGCGAGACCGTACTCACGAAACAGAAGCATCAGCTCGTAATGGTCGGGCCCTATCAGTGGGTCCGGCATCCGCTTTGCACGACGGGCATCACTCTGCTGATTGCTCTTGGCCTTTTGGAGGCAAGCTGGTTTGTTCTACTAACGACGACTATCGCTGCGTTGTTTATCCGACTGACTGTAATTCCTGCTGAAGAGCGCGCGTTGGTGGAAAAGTTCGGTGAGCGATACCGGACGTATATGGGCCGGACTGGCCGGATGTTGCCACGAGTGCTAAGGTCTGATCATCGCGTATAAGGGTCTAGCCAATGGGCGAACCGAGATCTAGTGTCTCAATTTCTGAGGACAATCAAACTGTTGCAAACTTGACACAAACTCGCCCAAGAAGATTCCCTTGAGTTCACCATCCCGCGCCGTATCATTCACAGTAGCGCCACACCCAGCAGTTTTTCACCGTTGAGCCGCTTAAACGCACCGATGGCATCCCGATGCTGGGCTTCGGCCCGCGCCAGCAGCTTTTTGAATTCCAGCTTTTTGCGAAGTGGATCGAGCCAAGGGTCCTGAGCCATCGCGGGATAACAGAAGTAGCCACCCTCGACGACACGCTCGAGAAGCTGCAGCGCAGGTTCGATCTGGCTCAGATGAGAAAGATGGCGCGAGAGATAGAAAAGTCCCTCGGGGTCCTGAAAATCCGACGCGATGATTCGATTTATGGCCGCGATGCTTTCGTTCGCGTCGTTTTCAAGCAGCGCTCGAGCCGAGATAATGAAATCGCGGATTCGAGTCTTTGTTTTCTGTTCGAGCTCGTGCAAAGCGGGCAGCGTTTCCTTGCCCCGATGTACAGCCATCAACGCAATAGGCACAATGTATGGAAATTCCTCAAGCTTGACGGCGCCGAGTCGAGCATGATCCCCTTGGAGAAACCACGTGTGCGGCACGCTGGTGCGAATCTTGGGATCGAGCTCCACCGCGCGTTTATGAGCGGCTACTGAAGCATCCAGCAAGCCACAGTACCGGCAGGTGCTCACCAGCCCGACAAAAAGCTCGGGATCCGGCGTATGCGCGCACTCAATCAACCGCTCCATCGCGTTACGCGCACGGCCAAGATCCACCTCCAGCTGTGCGTAGAGCTTGTGCGCCAGTGGCAATTCAGGATTGAGTTCCAGGGCGCGTTTCAGCGCCGCTTCCGCCTGTTGCAAACCGTCCGAAGTGCCCCCAGGAAGATATTTCGACATCACGTGGCGAATTCGGCCGAGCCGCGCCCACGCAGGCGCGTACCCAGGATCCTCTTCCACCGATCGCTGGTAAAGCTCGCGTGCTATCGCCCATTGCTTCGAGTCGTAACTGAGTTGGTTGCCGCGCAAATAGAATTCGTAGGCCTTGGCGTTAGAGGGCACATCGCGATGTAGTGCATGCTTTTCGCCCGTGGTCAGCGGCAAGGCAAGCGACGCGACGATTCTCTCGGTGAACTCGTCCTGCACGCGAAACAGGTTCCCCACCGGCGTCTGTGCAGTGTGCGAGGCTAACAGAGTCCCGGTCGAGGCATCCGCGAGTTGCGTTGTGACGCGAACCTCGTCCCCGGCACGCAGCACGGTTCCCGTCACAATCACATCCACATCGGCGCCAGCCGCCACTGCCTTCGGGTCGCCATCCGCGCCAAACCTCGCCGCAGCCATACTGGAACGCGCTACCAAGGTTTTCAAACCCGAAAGCGATGTTGTCAGCGCGTCCGGCAGACTAAACGCCAGAAACTCCGTCTCCGGGTCTGGCCGCAGAATTCGAAACGGCAACACAATCAGGCGAGTGAGCTTCGGGACATCTCCCAATGCACTCGACGATACAGGAACGAGGAACCGGTACCCTTTACGCGGCAGTGTCTCGATGTACCGGGGCGCATCGGCGGAATCTCCAAGCGATTCACGGATTTGCCGGATGCAGAAGTTCAGGCCCTGCTCGAAGTCAACAAAAGTATCCCCGCACCACACCTGTTCCCGGATTTCTGTCCGGGTCACGATTTCCCCGCCCCTCCGCGCCAGTATTTCCAGCACTTTCAGCGGCTGAGGAGCGAGCTTCACCAGGTCGCCATGATGGCGCAGTTCTCCTACCCCTGTATGAAGCTCAAACGGCCCGAAGCGAAGTATGGGCGCTTCACTCATACAAAACTCACAGAGAACTCAGGCCCTATCTATGGAAAGCTGTGACGGACATCACTATAACTCACTCCGTCAAGGCTACGACAGTAGCCCAAATCTCAAACGGAGGAAATCATGAGTCTACGAATTGGCGATCTGGCACCGGATTTCACGGCTGAAACCACCCATGGCCCCATCAAGTTCCACGAGTGGCTTGGTAATTCCTGGGGCGTGCTCTTCTCTCACCCCAAGGATTTCACCCCGGTCTGCACCACCGAGCTCGGCTACATGGCGCGCCTCAAGCCTGAATTCGATAAACGCAACACCAAAATCATCGGCCTCAGCGTCGACCCGGTTGCCAAGCATTCGCAGTGGTCCGAAGACATCGAACAGACCCAGGGTTTCGCTCCCAATTATCCGATGATCGGCGACAGCGATCTGTCCATCTCGAAAACCTGGGGCATGTTCCCCGCCACGGTCGAAGGCTCCTGCGATGGCCGCACCGCCGCCGACAATCAAACCGTTCGAAACGTATTCGTCATCGGCCCCGACAAGAGAATCAAGCTGATGATCGTCTACCCGATGAGCACTGGGCGCAATTTCGACGAAGTCCTTCGCGTCGTCGATTCGCTCCAGCTCACCGCAAAGTACAAGGTTTCGACGCCCGTGAACTGGGAGCCCGGCGAAGATGTGATTATTTCCGGCTCCGTTTCAGACGAAGAGGCAAAGAAAACCTATCCGAACGGCTGGCGCGCCTCGCGTCCATACATCCGCTTCGTGCCTCAGCCTAAAGAAGCCGCTGCTGCCGGCGGCGCGGACTGATCGAAGCATCTTGATCCGCCGTGCCCGGCTTTTTCCGCGAATTGAGATTGAGGATTGCGCGGTGGGCACGGCGGCGGCCATTCTCTCGCGAAAGCGAGCCGGCCCAGCAGTTAGCAATGGATGCAAAATCTTTGAAAACTCAGAGGAGGTTTCCATGAGACTCGCAATCGGATCACAAGCACCGAATTTCACCGCTCAGGCCCTGGACGGAAAACAAATCGATCTCGCGGCCCTCCGCGGCCGCCCAGTTCTGCTCAAGTTCTATCGCTTCGCCACCTGCCCAGTCTGCAATCTACACATGCATCGTTTCATCCAGGAATATGACAAAGTGCAGGCATTGGGGATCACCACCGTGGTGCTGTACCATTCGCCTGCGGAAAAGCTTGAGGCCGCAAGTTTTGACCGGCCGCCCTTCCTGCTGGTTCCCGACCCCGAAAAGCGCATCTTTAAGACCTACGGAGTCGAGCGTGGCTTGGCCGGAATGTTCTCCTTCGCTGTGATGCGCGATTACATCCGCGCCATCCGCGCAGGCTTCCCGCCGGGCATGTTGACGAGCGATGGCGGGATCACCGGCAATCCCGCCGACTTCCTCATTAACCGCGATGGGCGCATCGTCTACGCGCACTACGGTAAGCACTACGCCGATTCGGTGGAGGCCTCGGAAATCGCGGAAATGTGTCCGAAGATTCTCGCGGGTCCCCCAAAGCAGGACGCCGGGGAAGTTCGCACCGCCGAACTCGAAGCCGAAACGGCCCTGCTCTTCATCTGAGCTTTCAGGCTTCGCGTTCGTTGCTTTTTCGCCATACGGGGGCGCGGAATCGGATCACGCATCCTGCCAGCGTGAAGACTATTATCACGCGCCTCATCCAAACGGGTTAAGCCCGTTCAACCTGGAGTTCAACCCGTGTCTAGCTGGCCAGGATCTCGCTCAAAAAAGTTCTATCGGTTGTGCTCCGCAATAATTCCGTGCGGCACATGATCCCGGCCCCGGATCCAACTGAGAACAAGGGGGTTTGCTCTTCCCGGTCACCCTGCGGCATCTTGCGGAACTTTTTCGCGGCCTCTTTGACGGGAAATGTTAGATGGTTAGCCGCAGGAGAAGTTCCGCTGAGTGCGTCGCGAGCCTTTCTTGGTCTCCTCTTGCCCCACAAACGGCGGTATGCAGAGCTTTTTGTCTCTCTTGCGTGGCGAATTCGATGCATCTGCATTCTGGAACCCGTTTAGCATCCTGTCGTTCGCGAAGAGGGATCAAGAAATTGAGGACGAGCTGTTTTCGAAGAAATAGGTTCTCAAGCAATTAGGGCGGTGCTCGACCGTGTCCCCAAATGAAGGGAGAGAAAGGTATCTCTGACCAGGCGGAAGGTCATAGAAAAGGTACGGAGAAGGGGCGGAAAGATTCGCATAGTGCCGGAGCACGTCACGCGTCTGCGGGGAAGGGCAAATCTTTAGTTCTCGACGAGATCCCAGGTCAGGATTGTCTGCCGTATGGAATTATTGCGGAGCACAACGGACCACGCCGAAGCGTGCAAAGGATTCGAGCTTGAGAGAGTCGTTTCATGCGGCAACGGTAACCTGTGGTGGGGAACGAAGTTCCTCTTTTCTCTTCAAAGACTCCCAAGAAACGCATCCAACTTGACGCAACGTACACGAAGTCCAAGATTGCGATTCTGGCTTGACGCTTGCTGTTCGACCTTGAGCCACGCGTTTTCTGCCAGTGTTCCGCCTTGGGTGTCAATGGATCGGCCGCTTAGGTTCTGCCCCCGCTCTTGTCGACGCGCTTGGCAGCCTCCAGCAACAACCAGTTGAGGGTTTTCAGGCGGCCTAGGCATCTTCCTTCGTGAACTAAATGCTCGAGCTATTGGCTTCTTTCTTCGGCGCATGGATCGTTACGATACAGAGCCAGATGAAGCGGACGCTTGACGAATTGGCCGAATACGATGAAATCTCCTTTGGTTGGGAAGTTCAGCGAGTATGAAGGGTCACCCTCGGTGCTGAACTTTAGATAGTGAATCATCAATTTGATGGGAGATTGCGAGTCCACCCGTCTATCGCCGAAGTTCACTTGCCTTTAGGAGCATCAAATTTGCCTTTGCAGACAAACTCTCTTGCCTCTCGACGAACTTTTTCTGTTTAGCCCCGGATTGTTTGGACACTGAATTGAGTGTATTCATGCAGCAGCTCCGAGTGCAAGGAGCTGCTGGCGAGCCTGGGCTGGTGTGAGGTAGCCCAGGCGCTGGACGATCCAGCGCTGGTTGTAGCGTTCACGAAATTCCGCCAGCGCGCAGCGCAGTTCCTCGACGTTCTGGAACACCCTGACCCACAGCAACTGCTCCTTCAGCGTGCGAATGAACCGCTCGACGCAGCCGTTGCATTGCGGCTGGCGCACGAACGACGGCGAAGACTCCATGCCTAGGAAAGCGATTTCGGCCTGATAGTCGTCGCTCATATACTGGCTGCCGTGGTCGTGCCGGTTGCGGATGCCCGCCGCTGCGCCAGCGCGGAAGCCGCCGCAGTAATCGCGCACTCCTTGCCGCAGCGGTTCCAGCGCCTCGAACCGCGTGGCTTTCTTAGCCGCATGAAGGCCCACGCATTCCGTGGTGCAGTGATCCACCGCGACGAACACGGTCACTTGGCCTTCCTCGACAGTAGCTGTCATGGTGTGGTCGCTGGCCCAGACTTCGTTCGGCTGTGCGGTGAGGATCGTGCCGGTGTGGGGATTCGCGGGCTTCGGGAGCGTGCGTGACGGTGCGAGCAACTGCGCTTCGCGCATCAGCCGTAGCACCCGTGCCTTCGACGTGCGCACTTCCTCGAAGCGCAGCCGGGCCCACGCTTTGCGATGGCCCTCGCCGTAAAACGGAGAGGCCGCCAGCACTTCGCGGATCTTCTCGAGCAACGCTGCGTCACTCCAAGCGGTCTTGGGTCCGCGCCGTTGCAGAACCTGGTCGGGTTGTGCGGCGACGGCGCGCTGATGATAGAAACTGGAACGCGCCATCTCCCATTCGCGGGTGACACGCGCCACGCCGTAACGTCGTCCCGTGAAGGGCGAAGCGGCGCGGCTCATGGCTTCGGCCTCCGCCAGACCAAAGGGCGTCCGGCTTCCATGCGGTGGATCTTTTCGCGCAGCAGTTCGTTGCTCATGCTCAGATCGGCGACCAGCGATTTCAGCCGCTGCATCTCTTCGTTCTCGACATCGGCTTCCCGCGCTTTCAGGTTTGCCGCGCCGCCTTCCAGAAACTGATCGCGCCAACCGGACAGCGTTGCGGCGGTCACGCCCAGTTCGCGCGAGAGTGTTTCAAGATCCTCCCCGCGCAGCAGCCGGAGCACCGCTGCAAACTTGCGTTTGGCCGACCAGCGTCCGCGCCCGTCGCGCCGCTCTTCGGGAGCCACTCCGGTCGCCCTGTGGGCTCCCTCCGTGGCTCCCGAAGCTGGTTCTCTCTCTTTGCTCATAGACACCTCCTCGTGATGTCTTACTCATTTTCATCACAATTCGGTGTCCAACAAAATCCTAGGGCGCAGGACGACGAACTTTTTCAATACTTTCGCATCCCGAAGACCCTCACGCTCCAATGCTTGTAATGCTTGGATGACCATGAAAAGCGTCTCGACAACTTCGGCCAAGAGCAGTTGTGTCTCTTTGTCGTCCATCACAACCTCTCTTGGTGAGGATTGATCGCACGACTCGCCCCGGCGAATCTGCGCTCCCCGAAACGAGTCATGTGATGGCCTGCGAACAACAGACCAATAATATCGGTCTCGGTTATTCGTCCGTCAAGAGAATTACGGCGGAAGTGGCTTACTTCAGAATTTCCCAGTGACCAGCGAGATAAATCAAGAGCAAGCCAGCCGGGATAGCAATCGCGGCGATAATCCAGAGATGACGTAATCTACGTCAGCTGGCACCACTGGCATGCCTTTGCAATGAGGGTAAAGATTATAGTAGTCGCTCAAATATATCCTGAAGTGTAGCTTCTCGGCCATCTGTTGCGACCCTAAGCAAGATTATCCGCCTAAAGTATTTATAGACCCCGCGAACAAAGAACGCAGCTACTAGAGCCCAGAAAATACCCCAATTGAAGGTCCACACTTTGCGCCTCCGCGAGGCAGATATGAGCGCAAAGAACCTGAAGGTCAGCTTAAGAAATCACCATCAACCTGCAACTAAGCGGCTCCCCTATCGAACATTTTCCTTTTCATCCTCAGCCCCAGACACAATACAATGCCCGACTAGGAGTCTCACATGCTCATCGGTGACCGACTGCTGACCCTGCGCGAAAAGAAAAAGTTCTCACAGGGCGATATCGAAAAAAGGACCGGGCTCCTTCGGAGCTACGTCTCCCGGGTTGAGAATGGGCACACCAGCCCATCAGTTGAGACGCTGGAGAAATTCGCTCGTGCTCTTGAAATTCCAATTTATCAACTCTTCGTCGGCGTAAGTGAGCATCCGGCGCTTCCTCTAAAGGGGAAACACGCAGCCGACCCGAAGCTGTGGGGCAGCACCGGAAAAACTGCTCGGGCGCTTGCCAAGTTTTGCCGGCTCTTCGAGCACATGGACGATGCTGACCGCCGACTGCTGCTTCTCTTGGCTCAGAAAATGCAGAAGCGGTAGAGTTGCAGCTGGCCCTTAAGTCCATATCCGAGCACAAGGAGGAGCAAATCATGGGTAATCGAGACAAGCGCGGTCGAGAGAAGAAAAAGCCGAAGAAGCACGGGAAGGAAAAGAGCAGGCCGGGAATTCCGGCAACCCCAAATAAGCCAGCGATGGCGTCGACGCACCAGCCAGCCAATAGAGGTTTTACGGAGAGCGCATAGATACCGAACACGCAGGCTTATAATCCGCCTTGGAATCAGACGGAGGAAGAAATGGCCGAGCCAACTTACGAAGAACTCAAAGCGCGCGTGGCCGAACTGGAAAAGCAGGAAGCCGGTGGCCGCTCCGGCGAGCTTGAATTCAAGGTCGGGGAAAAAGGGGGAGTGAGCGTGTACCGGTTGGGTCGCTTTCCTGTCACTTTATATTACGAGCAGTGGATTCGCCTGCTCGACGCCAGAGAGAAATTACGGGCCTTCCTCGAAGAGAACAAAGCCGAGGGCAAGTTGAAGCTGAAGGAGAAGTAAGAAAGTACGATAACAGCAGCAAACGGTCGTGATGCATTTTGATTTTCCGGGGGGATGCGTCTCGTTGGGAATGCCGCATGGCGCAGGCAAGGCGACATGAAGCGTAAGTACTGGCTGATATTTGGCGTGATACAAGTGGTCGGCGCAGTGGCTGCCGCTGAAGCTGTGCTCTTACGAGAACAGCTGCTGTTGGGTGCGTCGTTCCTGCTGTGGCTGCCGGGAAGTCTGGCTTTGCTCGCCTTGAATAGCGATGCGGGCTTTCAGTTCATTCCGGGCGCCGGACCCAATTGGCCCCTCTGGACGCTGGGCGCGGTCGCCGTACTTGCAAACGTAATTCTCTTCACCACCGCATCATTTCTGGTTGCAAGGCATCGAAAACCAAATTGAGTTGCCACCGAACTTTAGCGTTGCTTGTCTTCCTAGATTCCGCGCGGTAAGGTCACAAGATCATGACTCTTAGCGGCAACGAGAAGACCGGCAGGAATGATCCTTGTCCATGCGGAAGCGGCAAGAAATATAAGCGGTGCTGCCTGGAGCAACAAGCGGTAGAGCACTCTATTTGGTCGCAGCACCGTGATGAATCCGACGAACTGACAAGGGCAATGATCCGCTATGTGCGTGATGCCTTTGAGGGCTCCGCCGGCGACGCTTGGAAGGACTTTCATCTGGGCGAGGTCAGCAGACCTTTCTCATGGACCGCTGACGAACAGATGATCTTCATGCCATATTTTTTGTTTCACTGGGATCCGGAGACTTGTGGTAAGAGAAAGCGGAAACTCCCCGAGGGTGGAGTGGTTGCCCAGACTTTCCTCCACACCAACGGCCGCCGACTCTCCGAACTGCAACGAAGGATTCTTGAACAGGCCATGCGACAGCCGGTTAGCTTCTACCAGGTTTTAGCCAGCAAGCCCGGTGAGAGCTTCCATCTTGTCGACGTTCTGACTGGCTTGCAGTTTGACGTACAGGAACGAATGGCGTCACAACAGGCAAAGCCTGGAGATCTTCTCTATGGCTCCGTTTGGACGTTGCCCGGAATCACTGTCCTCGGCTGTTCCGCGCCGATTAAGATCCCACTTTCTTGGAAGGCAGAAATCATCGGTCTCCGGAAGATGCTGCGGAGAAGAATTGCGAAGCAAAAGCGACCTCTGAACGCTGAAGATCTGCTTCGGTATGCCGACGAAATTCGGGCAACCTACCTGCTCGTTCGAGATTCGTTTGACAAGCCGCCGAGACTCAGCAACACCGATGGTGATCCGCTCGTGTTTCACACTCTCACTTTTCAAGTCCAATCACCGAACAATGCCTTTGAGGCCTTGGCTCCCCTGGCCGAGGGGCGATCCCGGGAGGAGCTTCTGAACGATGCGGAATTGGAAGACACTGGAGAACTCCAAGGTGTGGCGTTCGACTGGTTAAAAAAGGGCAACTCGAAAATCTCAAGCTGGGATAACACGATTCTCGGCAATATCCAGATTTCTGGACACTCGCTGGTTGCTGAAGTGAATTCCAAAAATCGCGCCAAGCGACTCCGCGCCGAAATCGAAAAACGGCTCGGTGCCGGTGCGACTTACAAGGGCACGGTCGTACAGACAGTCGACGAGATGCTTGCGAAGTCGCCAAAGCGAGACAGAATACGCGCGAAAATTGACGAGGATACTGTTGATGACATTCTGCTTGACCCAGGGGTGAGAAAACAAATCCAGGAAAAAGTGCAGAAACAGGTCGAGGCGTGGGCCTACCAAGAGATTCCCGCTTTGGGTGGCCGCACGCCGATGCAAGCAGTAAGTGATTCCGATGGAAGGGAGATAGTTGAGGCACTGCTGCTGGATTGGGAACGGCGGGCTGACGAAGGGGTGTATCAACCGGGCATTCGACCAGACTTCAATGCTGTCCGCAAACTACTGAAGCTCATCCCGATCGAGTCCTGAAGCTTGCGAGAAAGGACCCCTCAAGTATGTGGCGTTAGTCCCACGCGAGTCCCTGTGTTCTTGCGGGCACCGACACCGGGCAACCAATCACGCTGCACTCATCAGCATGTTTCCGCCACATTATGAGTTAAGCAGGCGCTACACAACGAATCGACCACCAGAAAGAGCACGCGCCAGGAAAGCCCTGAGTTTTCCATAGTGGACGTCCGTCTACTGCTCTTGTCCAGAGTCTGTCTCCGAGGCTTGACATCAATCGTGAATCTTCGATCGAACGATGAAAAGACGAACAACAGTCTCGCGATTGACAGGTCGTTCTATATCAGTTGACTGACCGACGCAGGATAAGAGAAAGAAACGGGAGACTTTCTGTGAAAGGAAAACAAAAACCCACTTGACTGTAGGGAGTTCCGGCGCGTGCCTTCGCTCGCCTCAGGCACTACGCCGTTCCTTGCAGTCTCGACAGAAATGTGTCCAGGGTACCGCTTCCAACCTGGCCTTTGAGATTTGTTGCCCGCAAGCCCCACACACGCCGAATTTCTCCCACTTGATTCGAGCCAACGCATCATCGATCGCTCGTAGGAGCCGACCGTCAGTCTGATGCAACCGGATTTGAAGCTCCGCTTCGGCATCGGCATTGGCTTCGTCTATGAAATCTCCCTGCGACGATCCCGCTGCCGGGACGTGAAACCCGGCTTGCTCGGACGGAGCCAACAACTCCTGCTGCTTCTCCAGCAGCAATCGCTTGTAGTGATTGAGCTCCCTCGCGTGCACGACCGTACCCACTGACTTTGTATTTTACATCCAACCTCGACCGGTGTGTAAGCGCATGCTGCGAAGGATTGCGGCGCTTTGATCGCCCGCAGGAAAGGCGAGACGTAAACCGAAATAGATTTCGGCGCTATCAAGACTGCGGAAGGAAAGGTGTTTGAGAAATCGGCAGGAGAAATAAAAACCTCTTCGCATGGGTGAGAAAAGCACTCGTCTTTGTTTTGGGATTTTCCAATAACCGCCAAAAAGCCTCTGCATTCAAAAACCTGGCTGGAGTATTGCGTATCGACGGGTCGGGTGTACGTTAGGCATTTCCGGCCAGCGCCGGGTCGTGCGTCAGTTCATGGGATGGTCCGCCGCAGAGACTCTGGGAAGTCAGCTAGTTGAGGGTTTCCTTCTAAGTGCTCGTAGATTCGTTGCGAACGAAATCGTATTTCTTGAAGAGCGCCGCAACGTCCACGCGGCGTTCACCGTCCGCCGAACTATTCTCCACACGGATGACGGTGCTCTTAGTCCGTAAGAATACTTCCGCTCCACCTGTGATTTCTACAGGAAGCGTGACCGTGAGGTCGAGTTCGACACCGACCTTCAAATCATTCTCGATGATGAAGTGAACTCCCCGAGTGGACATATCACGGGTTTTCCCATCGTAGGTCACTGCATCGGACTGAGCGGGGATTCGTATCTTGACAGGCAGAGAGAGTTCGTACCGACGCACGGTGCGACGTTCCGTCATTTCCGGGACCTCTACCCTTCCCGGACCCTTGTCCTTTGAGCATCCCCGCAGTCTAGGAGCAATCACATCTCCAATTGGGTGAGAGTAACCACACTCTAGCTTTTGGTACACCCTTATTCAAACTTCTTGATTGGGTCTACAACGGCTAAGCCATAGAGAACAAAGAGGAACTTTCTGCCTTTGGGAAGGTTTTCTCCAAGGCTGCACCCTCTAAATCAGAAGACGGAAGCAGGAACTTTGGCAAAATGAACAGCCCCGCAGCCGGGTTCACTTTGAGATTGCTGTTTCCTCAAAGCTGCAACGAATTGCATACGCTCACCGAAATACGACCAGCCTACTTTTCCTTCAGCTTCAACCGGCCCTCGGCTTTGTTCTCTTCGAGGAACGCCCGCAATTTCTCGCCAGCATCGAGGAGACGAATCCATTGCTCGTAATAAAGAGTGACAGGAAAACGGCCAAGTCTGTAGACGCTCACACCGCCTTTTTCCCCGACCTTAAATTCGAGATCGCCTGAACGACCACCGGCTTCCTGCATTTCCAGCTCAGCCACACGCGCTTTGAGTTCTTCGTAGGAGGGCTCGGCCATTTGTTCTCCTATTGGATCCAAGGCGGATTTTACGTCAGTTCATTGCCACAATCATTGACCTTGCCCTGGAAGTCGAGAAAGACCACCGCTTCATTTCCAACTCTCAAGCTCGAATCCTTCGCACGCTTTGGCGTGCTCCGTGCCCTTGCGCCTTGCCTCGGAACAAATCTCTTCTTCCAATCTCCTCAGCCCTGTCTCCGCGATACCCTCTCGCGCTAGTCAGCTCCCGAAGTCTTCCGCCGTGCTCTACCGCACAGCCTCGGCGGCCTTCAACACCGTTGTCTCTTCCCATTCAATCTCCATAGGGCCGGCGTCCGCCACAAACACGCGCGGCTTCCTTCTAACGGCTTAATCGAAGGCGCGCAGAGCTTCACGCTCAACTCCACTGTCTCGCCAAAACGCGCGTTCGATCAAGCACTAACGTTTTTCGCTCGCAATCGACCTATCGCCTTGCTCCGAACAGAATGTGGCCCATTCGGCGGAACTACTGCAGCAGCCCAGGTTCCAATCGAGCCTTCCCAGAACAGACTGCGTTGCATGGCCGAGTTCCCTTAGCCCGTGCGGTGAACCAGCCGCGCTAACATCTTGCGATCTGTGCGGGCAAGTTTGCGTGGGGGCACGAACAGTGTAGAAATGATCGACACTCTGGCTTCGGGAAGTTCCGATAGCGACACGGTTTCCGTAACTGGTCGGCACACAGGATATTGACGGGCCTCGTAAATGACCACCTGATGTTTAGCGGGATAGGTTTCGCAGAGAACTTCGGTCAGCAGACGGAGACCGGCACGACTCCAAATGTCTTGGGTGCGGTACGTGGCTACGCCGATGCACCCAACTTGCCAGAGAATCAGCGGACTTGTGGGATCGAACTTGCGCCTTCGCAAGAGGAAATCGGTGGCCTCATAGGTTTGGCATCCATCCTGTCCCGGGTCTACTCCCAAATCTGCAAACAAGCAGTCTTCGGCGGAAATTCCAGGAAGCATCGTGGCATGGAAACCTTCCGCACGTGCGCGGCGCACGACTTCGTGGGAGGGGTCAACAAAGACACCGGGGTGACCATAGAATGCTAGAGTCACACGCAGCCCCTTACGTACTGTTTTAATCACGCGCTCGACTATCTCCTTATAGGACTCCATCCGGTTTCGGCCAATACGGAAGCTGTCCGCCAAGGTCTCGGCGGTCGGATTCAGGGTCTCGACCCAGCAGGCGGTGACTGGATCACCGACTAGGTAGAACAATTTCTTGGCCGTCTTCATAGACACCAGTGCCTCTGGTGTGACTTGCCCAGCGACCAAGTGTCCGGTCCCGACGACTGTGACTGAGCCCATGCGCATAATTGGCACGGGTTACCCCCGAGTCTCTCTTATCAGTAAGTTGTGTCGTTTCCTGGGTGTGCAGCTAGTCGCGAAGCTTGATGATATTTATTATTTTGATGATCTTGACGATGAAAGGGCTCGGCGGCCAGACGCTACCCACGTATTTCCGGATTTTCTTTGGATCGCCGCTCTGAACGAGGGCTCTCTGCTTCGTGTTCAAGCCAGCCTTGGCCATGGTTCCGTCCGGATCTTTGAGAAACCTCTCTCTCAGCCGGGGGTTGAGCGAAAGGGATACTAAGAATTTCACCAATCGCCAAGGGTCATTGCTTTTTCGCGTCCCGCGTGGGGCCCGAGTTTTTTCTGTCATAAAAGCCTCCGATGTGTGGTGAGACCCTGAGAATTTGGAAAGTCCATTTTCTGCCAACTTTGTTCGTGTGCAGGGGCGTTCTACCTCCCAGAGGCCAGCCAAAGGTCGAATCGAGCCTTTGCTACTGCGGCAGCCCAACCTTTCTGACCAGCTCAGCAAACCGTGGGTCGGAACGCATGGAGTCGAATTGGAAGTCAGTCTTCAAGCCAATTATCCTGTCACGCTCTTGGTAAGCAGTGTTGAGCCACCGGAAGGCCTGTTCTTTTTCTCCCAAGTCGGCATAGAGCAGAGCAATCTCGTACGCGAAATAGTATCCAGTCCTGCGTTGCTTCAGCCGGATTTCGATGCCTTTGGTGAGGGCGCCCTTCCAGCCCCCCGAACGAAATCCATGCTCCATGGCAGAAGCGAAATCAGATTCATTTCGGTCGCCGAGGAGTCGGCCAGCGGCCTTCCATGCTTCAATTACCTGCGGGTACATATGTTTTCCCCAGTACGCATAAGCTAAACAACTATATCCTTGCGCGAATGTCGGGTCTTCATTTGCTACCTTCTGGCAGCTGGCGATGGCCTCGTCATACTGTCGTGCCAAGAAGTGGATGTATCCGACCTCGCTGCTGATGGTCGTTGACAGAGGATCGAGCTGGCGAGCACGTTCAATTTCAGCAAGGGCCTCCTGCTCCCTGCCACCGATTGTGCCAATATCCAACGCGTGCCACTGACGTGCTGTGGCATCGTTTGGATCAAGTTCGAAAGCCTTCTCGAACTCAGCTTCTCCTCCGGCAAAATCCCAGTCGTACTCCATCGCGTTGGCACCCAGAATGGCATGCGGATGGGCCAACGTCGCGTCCAGCTCCAAAGCCTTGTAAGCAGCGGCATTCGACTTCGGAAAGTTTTCGCTGGGAGAGCCACCATAAGCAGGCACTAAGACGTAGGCATCGGCCAGACCCGAATACGCCAACGCGAAGCCGGGGTCTTTGGCAATGGCTTGATTGAAATAGGAGATTGCCGCGGCATTGTCAGAGGGCGTTCGTCTGTTCCACGAGTAACGCCCCTTCAAATACAGCTCATAGGCCTCTGGGTTTTGCGTGCCCTGTTTGGTGACTTGCTGCTTTTCTGAGCTGCTGAGCTTGGAACGCAACCTTTCCGCGATGTCGCCCGCAATCTGTTGTGGCAACGAGATGATGTCTGTGCTCTTCCGCCTGTAGTGCTGCCCCCAGATTTCCGTGTTGTCGCGAGCATCGGTCAGCTCGGCGCTCACTTCGATGCTATCATCCTGCGGCGTCACTCGCCCGCTCACCAGCGCCGATACACCTAAATCACTGCCGGCTTTCTGCGCGTCCACATCTCTCCCTTTGTAGCGGAAGACTGAGTTACGCGACTTCACCTTCAACTCGGGTACATGAGCGAGACTGGCAATCAACGACTCCGTGATGCCGTCGCTCAGATAGTCGGTATTAGCATCTGCATTCACGTTGGTGAATGGTAGCACGGCAAGAGAATCAATTGGGGCTGTTCCGCGGGATTGCAGGTACCAAGCCCCACCTGCTGCAAGACCGAGGATGATGCAGGCGGCGAGGCCAATCCAGACTGTGCGGCGTTTGAACGTTCTCACGGGCGATGCTTGTGTGGCAACTATCTTGGCGGACTCGACATCGCGCTTTAGCCGTTGCAGGTCGGCGAGAATTTCGGCGGCGCTCTGGTAACGAAGCGTCCGGTCCTTTTCAAGTGCCTTCGCGATGATGCGTTCCAGTTCGGCGGGAATATCAGGATTCAGGCGCACCGGCGCAACGGGGGCGTGCGCCAGTATCGCTTCGATGATCAGGCCTGTAGTCTCGGCACGAAACGGCATCACGCCCGTGGTCATTTCGTAGAGGACAGCGCCGAATGAAAACAGATCTGTCCGGGAATCCAGCTCTTCTCCGCGCACCTGCTCAGGTGACATATACGTGAGTGTGCCAATCGCCGAGCCGGGAGTGGAAGTTAGCTCCGACGTCGTGGGCATGGAAGAAAGATCGGGGCCAAGAGCGGTGGTGAGCTTCACGAGGCCGAAATCGAGAATCTTTGCCTCCCCATGGAACGTTACAAAAATGTTCGTGGGCTTGATATCCCGGTGGACGATGCCCTCAGCGTGCGCGGCATCCAGTCCGTCTGCAACCTGGATCGCCAGCTCCACAACTTTGTCGGCGGGCAGCGGTTTTCCTTTGATGCACTGCTTTAGCGTTTGGCCCTTCAGCAGCTCCATGGCGATAAACGACCGCCGGTCCCGCTTATTGATTTCGTAGATAGTGCAGATGTTGGGATGATTCAGGGCAGAAGCGGCACGGGCTTCGCGCTGGAACCGCTTCATTGCCTGGTGGTCCTGGAGCGCGTCATCGCGCAGGAATTTCAGTGCGACGTGGCGGCCTAGACTCAGGTCTTCCGCCTCATAGACCACACCCGCCCCGCCGCCGCCGATTTTCCTAAGGATTCGGTAGTGACCTAACCCAAGCCCTGGGAAAGGGTCCTCGCCAATCGTGTGGGCTGGCATCGGAAAGATCTCCTTGCCGCATGCCCTCTGCGTCGAATCCTAGCCTCGCGCAATTTGCAAGTCAACGGCAGCCTCGTTTCTGCTCTATTCACTGCGTCATACTCTCGCCGTTTTGGGCAAACGGGGTGACGCGGATTACCGCTGGTGGCAGCACTTTAAGCGACCTGAATTGAGTCCGCGAAGGTTATATGTGCACCCAGTCTTGTCCAAATTAGCTTTTGAGCGGCGGCGGTAGAACTCTGCTACGGTTTGCGTTGACAGACGTGAACCATAGGGAGGAGGACCACCGCCGTGACACGAGTATCCAGCATTTTCAGCCAGATGTTGCATTTGTTTTCTCGCACCGAATTTGAGCGGGCCGTCGTGGAGCACCGGGCCGAGCGCCACGCCCGCGGGTTCAGTTGTTGGGGCCAGTTCGTGGCCATGTTGTTCTGTCATCTGGGGCGGGCGCAGTCGCTGCGCGAGATTTGCGGCGGCCTAGCCGCCAGCGAGGGCAAGCTGCGGCACCTGGGACTGCCCGACGCGCCCAAGCGCTCCACCCTGGCCTATGCCAATGAACACCGGCCCTGGCCGCTTTACCGCAGCGTGTTTTATCAACTGCTGGGCCGTTGCCGCGAAGTGGCCGGCGCGCATGGTTTCCGTTTCAAAAACAAACTGCTCACTCTGGACGCCACGCTCATCGAACTCTGTGTTTCGGTTTTCGACTGGGCACAGTACCGGCGCACGAAAGGAGCCGTGAAGCTGCATCTGCTGCTCGATCATCAGGGATTGCTCCCTAGTTTTGCGCTCATCACCGAAGGCCGCGTGCACGAAAGCCGCGTGGCGCGCAGCTTGCGTTTCGAGCCTGGAACCATCGTGGTTTTCGATCGTGGCTATGCCGATTACGATTGGTTCGCCTCACTCGACGCTGAAGGCGTATTTTTCGTCACGCGCATGAAGGACAACGCCGATTACGGCGTCGTCGAGCGCCGTCCGGTTCCCGAACACGGTGCGGTTCGGCGCGACGAGATCATCTTCCTTTATAAAGCGGCCCGCAGTGGGAACTACGATCTGTTTCTGCGTCGCATCGAAGTCTGGGACGAGGAACAAAAACGCGGCGTAGTGTTTCTCACCAATCATCGCGGCTTTGCTGCCTCCACCATCGCCGCCGTCTACCGCCAGCGCTGGCAGATCGAGCTGTTCTTCAAAGCGCTCAAGCAGAACCTGCGCATCAAGACCTTTGTGGGCACCAGCGCCAACGCCCTGCAGATTCAGATCTGGACCGCCCTGATCGCGCTGCTCGTGCTCAAGTACCTGCAACTGCGCGCTCGCTTTGGCTGGAGCTTGTCCAATCTCGCCGCTTTGTTGCGCCAGCAGTTGTTCGTCTATCGCGACCTGTTTGCCTGGATCGATGAGCCGTTCCAGCCTCCTCCGCTGCTCGACCCCGACGCCGAGCAACTGGTGCTTTCCTGGTGAGCCCAACTTGGACAGCAGAAATGCCAACCTCAACCTACAAATCGCCACTGAGGCCCTGCAGTGCCCCGGTTTTCTTCGCTCTCATGCCTCAATTCCGGCTAATTTGGACAGCAGTGAATCCCGCCATAAGCGTAGGCGGCGAGGTTGAGCAATCCGACAGCAGGTTGTTGCCACTGCCATCCACGGTGAGGTTGTTGAGGTTGACGTTGCCCGTCGTGGCCGTAATCAGTATCTGGTAATACTCAGGGAAAGCTCCGTCCGTCACCAAAGTAGATAGCCTCGTTGTGGTCAATGTCAGCCCACCGGCTGGTGGAATAATTATGACGGCATCACTCGTTCCCACTTGTATTCCCGTGAGCGTGAGCGGCTCGCTAATCGTGACCTGCTCCGGATAGACCCCCGGGCAGACCTCGACCGTGGCGCCGGCGGGCGCGGCAGTTACCCCGGCCTGGATCGTCGTGATCGTATTCGACGCATTCAGGCAAGTGCCCACGACGACCACGACGGGTTTTGGCGCCGCCGGCAAACTCTGCCAACTGAGGCCGGTCAGAACCAGAACTCCTATGAACACAGCAGTCAACCTTGCGTTGATTCTGATTCGCATAGATGTACTCCTCTTTCTGGGCTTCTCGCAATGCCCGCAAGCTGCGGCTTAGCCTTCTAATGAAAGTAACTGTAGGTCCGCATTGGACCTGGGCTCAGGGGGACGGCCTAGCCTTTTTTTCTCGCGGAGCTTGGAGCGAAAGTGGCCGGTTGTCAAGTGGAGAGCTGTTGGAATCTTGTGGATATCGTAGGTTCAAGCTCAAGTATGGCCGGGGGAGGGACTCACCGTTCTGAGCGACGCGCTGGCTTTCAATTTTGCCAAGCAAGTTTCCATTCCTCGAAATGGATTTTTCATGGTCTCAGGTGGAGCATCCTTTGAAGACAACTCTCTACGCGGGGTGAACAAGAAACCTGCCAAGATAAAGTCCTGCAGAACCCAAAAGACCAGACGCCAGGTAGGCCCCTGAGTTTTCCACAGTGGACGTTCGTCTGCCGCTCTTGTCCAGAGTCTGTCTCCGAGGTTTGACATCAATTGTCCATCTTCGATAGAACGACGAAAAGACGAACTACAGCCTCGCAATTGACAGGTCGTTCCATATCAGATTACTGACCGACGCGGGCTCAGATGAAGAAGAAAAACATATTTCTTGGAGAAAAGAATGAAAAACCTTCTTGACTCGAGGGAGTTCCTCATAGATGGCGAAGGGCAGGGAGAGGCTTCTCCGAACGCGCGGCTAGCCCCTCCGCAGCTCGTTGATTTTAAATGCGTGGCAAGGCGATTTTCCGCCGTTCCAAACAATTCCCTTTGATACAGCTTCGCAACTTGCTCAAAAACCCTGCGGCCGTCGGGGGCCACAAGTGATTGATTCTATTCAGTTGAATTCTTTATTTCATTCTGTCCGCAAACACAAGTTTTTGCAGTGCGCACGAACGTGCCAAGAGTTGGAGGTTACATTTGCACTCTTTGGTGCGCGTGGCCTAAAGTGTCGCTCGGTGAGGGCCGCTCTCCTTTCAAATGGGTCTCGGGAGGTGTGCATTCGAAAGCGAATGGACTATCCTCGCCGAAGGGATTACTAGCGATGGCTGAAAAACAAGATGGATTCTCCCGCCGCGCATCACTAAAACTTTTGGGCGCAGGTAGCGCGGCGCTCGCTCTCGGATACTGGAATGGCTTGCGCGCCACAATGCAGGAAGAGGTCGCTAGGCGGATGCCCAGCTTTACGGGTCCTGGCGCAAACCCGTACTGGAATTCGGTGGGACCAATTGGAGCGTACCCGCAAAAACTTCCATTGATTGTCTTGACAGATCGGCCAGTGCAACTCGAAACCCTGCGACAACTGTTTCATTCGGCCATCACTCCCAATAGCGCGTTCTACGTGCGCTGGCACCTCGATGAAATCCCCACCTCGGTGGACCTCTCTCAATGGCGCCTGAAAGTGGAAGGAAATGTGGAGAAGCCGCTGGCGCTCTCAATGGCTGACTTGTTGAGCCAGTACAAAACAGTTTCCGTTACAGCCGTCAACCAGTGCTCGGGAAACAGCCGCAGCTACTTCCAGCCTCGTGTGCCGGGCGGGCAGTGGGGCAACGGTGCAATGGGCAACGCCGTTTGGACTGGAGTGCGGTTGAGTGACTTGCTCAAAGCCACAGGTCTAAAGAAAGGTTCGAAGATGGTCCAATTCCAGGGCCTCGACCATGGCAAAGGGCCTGAGGGAATGGGCTCAAACGCGTTCCTGAAATCACTGGAGCTGACCGATCCGGTGCTGGAGGAATGTTTGCTGGCTTACGCGATGAATGAAGAATCGCTACCCATGCTGAATGGCTTCCCGCTGAGGCTCGTCGTGCCCGGTTACTTCGCCACGTACTGGGTAAAGGCGCTGAGCTGGATTCGAGTGCTACAAAAGCCCGATGACAATTTCTGGATGAAGACCGGCTATCGTATTCCAGACACGCCGCGAGGTACGACGACTCCGGAGGATGTGAAAGCCGGAAAAGTGAAAACGATCCCTATCAACCGGATGCCGGTTCGGTCATTCATTGTCACACCTGACGGCAGCAGCAAGGTCCCAGCGAAGTTGCCGGTTGCACTACGTGGAATCGCGTTCAGCGGTTACGGGCGGGTGGTGAAAGTCGAAATCTCGGATGACGATGCAAAAAATTGGCGGGAAGCCCACCTGGGAGGAGCCCTTGGTCCCTACTCCTTCTGCACCTGGGATCATCAGTGGACGCCACAGCACGCTGGGCAATACCGCCTCGCCGTTCGCGCCACAGACGAAAAAGGCAACGTACAGCCCGACGAGGATGTTTGGAATCCTGGTGGATACTTGTGGAACAGGATTGAGCGCCAGGAAATCGTCGTTGGCGCAAATGCTTGATGGGAGGGCAGTCTATGAAACATCGCACTGGTTTTCTAATTTCTGCGCTTGTTCTGACAGCGGGTCTTCTCTGTGCACAGTCGAAAATCACCGATAGCAACTACACATTGAAGAATCCCGGCAGTGTTTCGCAGACGGTTCCACAAAGACAATCGAACGGCGCCACCTATAGCGTGGCCGATTACCCCCTCTATCGACCGACTCTCGCCCCTGGCGAGGACAGCAATCTTACAGAGTCTTACTGCGGCACCTGCCACAGCACGCGATATATCGTCATGCAGCCTCCGCTTCCACCGGAAACTTGGGAAGCCGAAGTCAACAAAATGATCAAGACGTTCGGCATGACCAACCCCGAAGGCGTTGCGCCAAAAATCATAAAGTACCTCCAGAATCATTACGCGATCGAAACTCGCAAACATTAAGCACATTTCTGATTGTTTTCAGACATTCTTTGAGATCAGCGCCCATCGATTGTGCGCGACGGCGACATTGCCCAGGAGCAGTTCTTTCTGGACAGATGAAAATTGGGATCTGATGGCCATTGGAATCCATGAGTTACAGTTAAATCAGCGGTGATGTTTTTGGGCAGGTCTTAGCTCGGCATCTTCCCCCATTGAGAGTAATCGTCCGGCAAGCAACAATACTGTCTTGTTCTGACAAATCAAGCTTCACTCTGGCGACGGCCTTGTTGTGCATCGCAGCGCGGATAGTCGTGTCGTGATCCTCGAATACGACGTACACGGCAAGATTCTTTCCAGTGGCGCACCGTATGACAACAGGTTCATCTCGGTCATATTGCAGCAAATTCGTGATAGTCTGAATGGGCAAAATATTGGGCACAGGACTCTTGTTGAAACACCTGAAGGTACAAGAGTAGAGGTACTCGACAAGAGTTCACAGCTTGCAGGGCAGATAAGGAGGGTTGCCCAACGTTATGAAACAAACATCGAACACAAAAGTGGCAGAGGCCAGTTCATTGGTGCAAAAACACGCAAGGAGTCGAAGACTGTCTATCAGCGCATCGTCGATGCATACGAGAAAAAGCACGGCATTCGAGCCTCAGGTGATAAACGTAACGCGTCCGGGTTTCTCAACTATCCACACAGCGGCACGCGACAAGAGTTAGCGGCACACCTACCTAATTTTAACCTTGATGCTGCGGTTCAGGACTTAATCTGCTCAGTTCAAATCCCAGAAAGCCAATTGCGGATACTGGGTCCTACGACGAACTCAAAGAAAAAGCCATCCGTGACCTGGCAGAACGCTTAAGCTACTACGTCGAGAGTGGCCCACTGTTTAACCCTGAAGGAAAGTATCTGTGTGGTAGGATTGAGGATAGGAAGATCATCCATTGGAAAGACTATATGGACTCTCTGGCTGCCTGGACGGCGTCGAACAGCGGCTCCTAAATCTCTGTTGAGATCGGGCCAACTTTGACGCCACAACGCGGCTCTAGGCAGCGACCCCCTGTTGTCCGAAAAACTGCTGATTGATCGCCTTGCGGAAAGCCTCGTCTCCCATCTGCAAGCGCACGGCATAGGTTGCTTTCGCATCTGCGCCGGCGACATAGCGGAGTTGATCTTTTCCGTCGGTAGCGGCCTCGTACACCACCTCGGCGATCTGCTCGGGAGTTGAGTATGTCGCCACCTGCTTCGGATCGGTGATGACGCTCATGACCTTGTCTACCAGCGCGTCATAGGCGGGATGCCGACCTGTATCAAATGAACGGGTAAAGAAATCCGTCTTCATCCCACCGGGTTCTATGACTTTCATGCCGATTCCAAACTGATTCAGCTCAAACGCCATGCTCTCACTCCAGCCTTCAAGAGCCCATTTCGTAGCATGGTAGATAGAGTTAAAAGGGACCGCAATCAAGCCGCCGATGGAGGTTGTGTTGATAAACAGTCCAGCTCGTTTCTCCCGGAAATGTGGAATGAAAGCCTTCGTTGTACGGATCGCCCCCAGCATGTTGGTGTTGACCATACGCAGGATTTGTTCATCCGTGAGACCTTCCAGCGGCCCAGCGAGACCATAGCCAGCATTGTTGAACACCACATCGAGTCCACCCGAATTCACAATTTGTTCAGCTACGCTCTGGATCTGTTGTATATCGGTGGTATCCAGTGCCATCAGCGTCACATCAGGAATTTTGGTCAACTCCTTTTCACTATTCGGATTCCGCATTGTGGCGATGACTTTCCATCCCTTTGATGCAAACAATGTGGCGGCAGCCCGACCGAGGCCGGAAGAACTTCCCGTGATAAAAATCGCTTTTTGATTTTCGCTGTTCATGACTTTCCTCCTGAGGTCCTCGAATCCAAATTAGGGGGGCACGCGTCGTGCTACACTCCGCCCTAATACGAGCGATACTTCCCGCGATCGTGCTTCTGCTGGTAGTTTTTCTCGCTTATCTCCTGCTGCCCGGTCTCAAGGAGGAGCCGTGGACGGCTTCACGCATTGTCGGCGCAGTCCTCGCGGTCACTAGCTATGCTTTCGTCATCACTGCACGCATACAACTGGGCAAGTCGTTTTCCTTCCGGCCGGAGGCCAGGGGGCTGATTACGCACGGACTGTACTCCAGAATCCGCAACCCGATGTATGTTTTTCTCGATGTCATGGTGTCCGGTCTGATCCTCGTTCTGCGGCTATATTGGCTGTTTGTGATCCTCGCTGTCCTGGTTGTCTTCCAGATTCGACAGGCGCGGCGGGAAGCCGTGCTCCTGCGGGAGAAGTTCGGACAGGCCTACCTCGATTACGCGGGAAAAACCTGGTTTTGACCGAAAGGACTTTAGCGAGTTTTTCTGCCGAATCCGGCAGCAACTTCACCTGTAATTCTTCACCTGTAATCGGGCAGTTGCTGCTCTTCGTGAATCTCTGACCGGGACTCTCACATCCAAAGCTAGCAGTTCATCTTGCACGCCCTAGGGTTACGCAAAAGGGGCTTCGAAAGGAATAGAAAGAATCCAACATGGTTACCAATTCTACCGATTCATTGACGGCGCTCGTTACAGGTGGAACGAGCGGTATTGGGCGTGCCGCAGCCAATATGCTAGCGAAACTTGGCATTTACGTCTTAGTGGTAGGCCGAAATCGGGAACGTGGCGAGAGGACGGTTGCCGAAATCCGTTCAGCCGGAGGCAAAGCGGATTTTATCGGATCTGACCTTCGAGACGCGTCGAGCGCACGCCAAGTGGCGAGAAGAGCGGTCGAACTCGGACTCGGCCACGTCGATATTCTGATCAACAATGCGGGAATCTTCCCGTTCGGTCCGACGGACAAAACCGCGGAAGAAGAGTTCGACAGAGTGTATTCGCTCAACGTTAAGGCGCCATATTTCTTGGTTGTGGAACTTGCTCCGCTGATGGCGAAGAGAGGTAAAGGGGCCATCGTCAATGTATCAACGATGGTTGCTGATTATGGGGCCTCGGGAATGAGCCTCTATGGCTCGAGCAAGGCCGCGATGAATCTGCTTACCAAGGCGTGGGCAGCTGAATATGGCCCGAGCGGCGTCCGTGTCAATGCGGTGAGTCCTGGACCTACACGGACTGAAGGCACGGACGCAATGGGCGAAGGCCTTGAGCAACTGGCCGCCCAGGCTCCGGCAGGCCGTCCGGCTACAGCAGAGGAGATCGCCGAGGCTATTGTATTCTTGGCGACGGATCGTTCCAGTTTCGTTCAGGGGGCAAAGCTCGCCGTCGATGGCGGTCGCACAGCCATTTGAGAAGCATGGAGGTGGATGATGCCTGAGATTGAACGCTTCGATATCCTTGTGATCGGAAGTGGAGAGGCCGGAAAGCACCTGACGTGGACAATGGCGGAAGCGGGCCACCGAACTGCCGTTGTGGAGCGGAAATATATTGGCGGATCGTGTCCGAACATTGCGTGCTTGCCCAGCAAGAACGTGATTCGCAGCGCCAAAGCGAATTGGTTCGCTCGTCACGGCAGGGAATACGGCATTCAAACTGGTCCAGTGTCTACGGACATGAAGGGCGTCCTGAATCGCAAGCGCAAGATGGTCGAGGACGGAGTTCAGTTTCATCTCGCTCGCTTCAAGGCGACCGGAGCGGAACTGATCAGAGGAGAAGCGCGGTTCGTGGCTCCCAAGACGGTTGAGGTGCACCTGAACGAGGGGGGCCGCCGGACGATCACGGGTGATCGTGTCTTTCTTGACCTTGGATCGCGCTCTGTTATCCCGGACATTCCGGGCCTAGCGGCTGCAAAACCCATGACCCACGTGGAAGCTCTCGATCTCGACCGTTTGCCGGAGCACGTCATCGTGCTCGGTGGAGGATACGTTGGCCTCGAACTCGCGCAGGCCCTGCGCCGCTTCGGATCTACGGTAACTCTGATTGAGCGTGGCCACCAAATCGCCACCGCCGAAGATCAAGACGTTGCGCAAGGACTTCTGGAGAATTTCACGAGCGAAGGAATCGAAGTGCTGCTCGACACGCGAGTGCATGAAGTGGGCGGATTCTCGGGTCAGAAGGTGCGAGTCGTTGCCGAGGACGGCCGCGGGCAACAAAACATCGAGGGAACCGACCTGCTGATCGCTACCGGACGCACACCGAACACCCGGGGAATCGGGCTGGAAGCGGCAGGGGTCGAACTTGATGCGCGAGGGTATATCAAAGTGAACGATCGCTTGGAGACCAGCGCGGCGGGCGTTTGGGCGATGGGCGATTGTGCGGGCAGCCCGCAGTTCACGCATGTCGCCTTCGACGATTTCCGGGTGGTCCGCGACAACCTGAATGGGGGCAGCCGCACTACGCGAGACCGCCTCATACCGTTCTGTATGTTCACCGATCCCGAACTCGCTCGGGTCGGCTTGAACGAATCTGAAGCGAAGCGACTGGGGATCGCATATCGCCTAGCGAAGATGCCAATGGCCGCAGTACTGCGAGCCATCGCTCTTGGCGAAACCAGTGGCTTTGTGAAAATGCTCATTGACGCTCAAAGCGACCGCATTCTGGGATTCACCGTGCTGGGCGTCGAGGGGAGCGAGATGATGGCGGCGGTTCAGACGGCAATGGTGGGTGGATTGCCCTACACAGTGCTCCGCGACGCGATTTTCACTCATCCCACCACTTCGGAAGGCCTAGTTTTTCTATTGGCAAGTGTTCCCGCAACAGCGAGCCACAACGAATCGGCCATAAAAAAAGCAGACGCCAGGTAAGCTGTCGTTCGCCATAATTTAAAACGGCCTGGATTCCACGTGTTCATTCGCATTTATTCGATCTTCAACAAGCAAATGTGTCCTGAGTTTGCAATCATCTTGCAACGCGCCACGTAAGCCCTTAATTCATAGGGGCAAAAACATCGACTTTCCGTGACGCGAATCGCTGCTCAATGTCGGCAGGCTCAAAACGCGCGATCATCTGCTTGGGCGTTCAACTGGATCGTAATTGGAACACCGCTTTTTCCTCGCTCAGCACTCACTTCTTCAAGATATGGCTCTAAGTCGCTTGTTCTACTTGTAATGAGGTCTCTAGAGAGATAGATTTCGGTGCCAGAAGCCAAGTTAATCTTGCTGCAGTCTTAAGTGCAGAGATCGGGAGGTTTTCATGCGATCGCACCGTCGTGATTTTTTTCGGGTTCTCGCCGCCGCCGCAAGTTCTGCCGCTTTGGGTTCCCTAGCGCACGGTGACGTCATTCAGGGGGACAGCCCACAGGCACCTGTTGGAGGCTTCGATCCTGACGCTGCTGCGTACTGGACCCAGCTGTTCCAACGGGGTCCATCCCCCACGCTTGGACCGGGGGAAGCCGGCGATGCGCGCACGCCGCGGTTCTACATCCACACCCAGAAGGATGGATTCCGGTTCCCCACCTCACCCCCGGTGAAGCCCGAGGAGCTCGAAAAAGTAGACCGTCCTAATGTCAAGCTGCGTGTGGTTGCGTTCAAACCTTCCACCGAAGACAGCAAGAAGTTCGACGCCAGTCAAAGTGGAACACTGAGAGTGGACGCGCTACAGCAGGGAATGCTAGAGGCCAGCCAGCCTGACGCAAAGGCCTCAACCACGGTGTCCGGCCAGACCGTGAGCGGAAACGCAAAACTCAATCCAAGCAGCGTATCAGGGATTACGATTGGAGGGGAGCAAGCTATCACGCTCCCCGGGGGTGGGGGCCACTTGAACTGGGCGTTTTTCCTACAACAAAAGACGGCGGTCTGGCACATGGTGCTTGCCATTATGATAAAGGCCTCCGGGCTTGCGGCTACCAGCTTCGCGCCAGCACTGAACCTCGGAACTGTATCAAAGGCCGCCTGGGGGGGACTGAATTCGATGATGGGCGGAGTGATGCCTGTCCCGAATCAGACTCAGAACGCCGCCAAAGCCACATTTTGGCTCTTAACACCGGGACTGGTTCCGGTGGCTGCCTCTCAGAGTGCTTTTCAAGACCCCTCATTCGCCAACGGTTTGCCGCTGATTAAAACTGCCTATTACGTCGTTGTACCCCAGGAGCACTACAAGATGTTTGGGGACGCAATGGACAAGATGATTGTGGAGCCGGTGGGAGGTTATGTTGTGCCTAAGCAAACGAAGCCGCAGGACGTTTTTGACGCCGCATACAGCACTCCCGAGTTGAAAGATGTGAGCTACCTAACAGTGCTTTGCGAGGCAATTACGGAGGCGCCAACAACGCCATGCGACAACAAGACGCCCTCCAAAGCAGGATAAATACAGTGACAAGCCGTTCTTACCTCACCTGCGCGCGCCTGTTGATTTGCGTCTTGTTGGCCCCGCTGGGTCTGGCGCCGGTATTTTGTGCGCAGGAAGACCGCTGGAAAGAGTTACGGGCGCGAGCACGGGCTCTTGACGCTACGGGCAAATACTCGGAGGCCATCAGCACAGCTCGAGAAGGCGTGGATGTGGCTGAGATAACTTTTGGAGCGGAGTATCTTCATCTGGCGTTAAGTCAGACCATTCTGGCAATTCTGTATGAGAAGCAAGATAGATACGCCGAGGCCGAGCCTCTCCCCCCGCAAGAGGATCGCTGGAAAGAGTTGAATGCGCAGGTCATACAGCTCTACCAAGAGGGCAAATTCACGGAGGCCATCCCGCTCGCCGAGGAATCCGTCCGCGTCGCCGAGGTTACCTTTGGCCCTGAGAGCCGCCACTTCGCCACGTCGTTGAACAATCTCGCCTTGCTGTATAAAGACCAGGGCCGCTACGCCGATGCGGAGCCGCTCTACAAGCGCGCCTTGGCCATCGACGAGAAGGTGTTGGGCCCCGACCATCCGGACGTGGCACTGTCATTGAACAACCTCGCGGAACTTTATCGTGAACAAGGGAAATACGCCGATGCGGAGCCACTCTTCAAGCGCGCCCTCGACATAGACGAGAAGGCGTTGGGGCCTGAGCACGCGAGCGTAGCCACAGACTTGAACAACCTCGGCGTGCTGTACGAGCAAAAAGGGCGCTACCCCGATGCGGAGCCGCTCTACAAGCGCGCCCTGGCCATCGACGAGAAGGTGTTGGGCCCCGACCATCCGGACGTGGCCCTGTCACTGAACAACCTCGCGGAACTTTATCGCGAACAAGGGAAATACGCCGATGCAGAGCCGCTCTACAAGCGCGCCTTGGCCATCCGGGAGAAGGCGCTGGGCCCCGACCATCCGGACGTGGCCCTATCATTGAACAACCTTGCGGAACTATATTGCGAACAAGGGAAATACCCCGATGCAGAGCCGCTCTACAAGGGCGCCTTGGCCATCCGGGAGAAGGCGCTGGGCCCCGACCATCCGGACGTGGCCCTGTCATTGAACAACCTCGCCGCGCTGTACGACCAAGAAGGGCACTACGCCGATGCAGAGCCACTCCTCAAGCGTGCCCTCGCCATCCGGGAGAAGGCGCTGGGCCCCGGCCATCCGGACGTGGCCCAGTCATTGAACAACCTCGCCGCGCTGTACGACCAAGTAGGGCGCTACGCCGATGCAGAGCCGCTGTACAAGCGTGCCCTCGCTGTCCGGGAGAAGGCACTGGGCCCCGGCCATCGGGACGTGGCCCAGCCATTGAACAACCTCGCCGCGCTGTACGACCGAGAAGGGCGCTACGCCGATGCAGAGCCACTCCTCAAGCGTGCCCTCGCCATCCGGGAGAAGGCGCTGGGCCCCGACCATCCGGACGTGGCCCTGTCATTGAACAACCTCGCGGAACTTTATCGCGAACAAGGGAAATACGCCGATGCGGAGCCGCTCTTCAAGCGCGCCCTCGACATAGACGAGAAGGCGTTGGGGCCTGAGCACGTGAGCGTAGCCACAGACTTGAACAACCTCGCCTTGTTGTACCAAGACCAGGGGCGCGATGCCGATGCGGAGCAGCTCTTCAAGCGCGCCCTCGACATAGACGAGAAGGCGTTGGGGCCTGAACACGCGAGCGTAGCCACAGACTTGAACAACCTCGGCGTGCTGTACGACCAAAAAGGGCGCTACGCCGATGCAGAGCCACTCCTCAAGCGTGCCCTCGCCATCCAGCAGAAGGCACAGGGCTCCGACCATCCGGACGTGGCAACGCCTCTGACTAATTTGGCTACGATGTACTACGGACAGGGCAAGTTTGCCGAGGCGGGATCCTTCTTTGATCGGGCACTTCAAAATCTTTCTAAGCAATTCCAGTATAGCTTCACCTACATGAGCGAAAAGGACCGGCTCCAATTCCTCGCCACGGTAGGGAACGATTTTTCCATGTATTTCAGCTTCGGTTTCAGCTATGCGAAACAAGACCATTCTCTTGCAGGCAAGATGTATGACCTGTTGCTGTGGGAAAAGGGAATGGTGGCGGAGAGTGTCGGCGCACAGCGCGCACGTGTGGCCGCCCTGGGCGATCCCGAGGCGACGAAACTTTATGACCAACTCGTTGCAAAGAGGAGCCAATATGCTGCCCTCGCGAAGATGCACCCCTCCGACCTAGACCAATGGCGCAAGAACTTGGCTCAGGTGGAGCAGGAAGCGAACGACATCGATGAGCAAGTAACAGCTTTGGGCGGAACCAAGCCATTTGCACGGCACACCTGGCAAGAGGTACGGCAGAAACTAAGAAAGGGCGAGGCCGCGGTCGAAATCGCCCGCTTTCCTCTTCACGACGGAAAGGATTGGACTGGAAGGTCTCGATATGCCGCGCTCGTGCTGACGGCAGGCGAGAACGGGCCCGTGTGGATCGATTTGGGCGATGCGGCAACGCTGGAAGGCAGACTGCCGACGGCCTATTATCAGCGAATCGCTCCGCCTCCGAGCGACTCATCGTCGACTCTGAAGAGCAACACATTCGCACCGACCAGCCATCCGCTTGCTTTCTACAACACCTTTTGGAAGCCACTGTTGTCGGCTTTGGGAGATGGCACACGCATCTACATCTCGACAGATGGAGCGCTCAACCAAGTAAACCTGGGTATGATTCCTACGCCCGATGGCCGGCTGCTAATGGACAAATATGACCTCAGATTTTTGAATCGGACGGCCGATCTCCTGGAGCCTGGTACGACGCAAACGAACCAAAGGGCCGTCCTATTCGCCAATCCTTATTTCAGAATCTCCGAGGTCGACTATCGTAAAGCGCTGGCGACGCTGGGCACACCGCCGCAAGGATCTTTACCTGCGCTGGTTCCGTCGATCAGCGAAATCGGTGGAACACTTGGCACTAGCGTGTCTTTGGACCAGCCAAGTACCTCAATCCTAGAGGCTGGGTTGGAAAGCAACGTCATGCCGCTGCTGAAACAGCAAGGCTGGACGGTTGACCCGTATTATTTCGGAGAGAACGCGCTGGTGGAGGCCGTCGAGAAGGTCCAAGGCCCGCGGTTGTTGCACATTGGCACCCATGGTGACTTTTTGGCGGACCCCGCAGCGAGGACTACTACGCGGGGTGAGGCAAACAATAATCCGATTCTGCTGATTTCCGATCCCATGCTGCGCTCCAGACTTTACTTTGCCGGAGCCCAGCACACGCTGGATGGTCACGCACTACCATCAGACCTTTCCGACGGCATTCTGACGGCCTATCAGGCCAGCACGCTGAACCTGCATGGCACAGAACTGGTGGTATTGAGCGCGTGCGAGACGGGACGCGGAGACGTGCAAAATGGTGAAGGCGTGTTTGGTCTTCGTCGCGCGTTTCAGGAAGCCGGTGCCCAATCGGTTCTGATGAGCCTCTGGGAAGTGCCTGCCGCCGAGACGCAGGAATTGCTCAATGGTTTTTACTACCACTGGCTGGTCGAAGGTATGGATAAACATCAGGCGCTGCTGGCAGCGCAAGACGACGAACGGAAGGTCGTCCACCAACGATACGGGAGCGATCTGCCCTACTACTGGGGTGCTTTCGTCCTGGTGGGAAAGTAGCTTTCTGCGTTCCAGGATTCCGTTGCAAGATCCGTTGCAAGTTAGGTTGCAAACTTTGCCCGAATCACGCCAAATTGTAAAAGGTGTCCCCCATTTAGAATGAAGGAGATGGAGCCGAAGCAGGCAATTCGTAATCGGCAGGTCGGCGGTTCAAAACCAACTGCAAAATATGGAGTTATACCTGATGTACGCTGTCCGAATACAACAGTCAATTTAAATATAACTTCAATCATCTTCGCGTGATGGATCAAGCTATGATTGCTGTTGAATCGTTCGCGATCTGCTTGTTGAGGTCTGCTAAATTTTGTTGAAGTTGAAGTGCTTTCGCAGCCAGCGGATCATATTCACTACAAATGACAGCCAATAGACGGATGTTTAGGGTTTTGGCAAGAGAAACTCTAGGATTTTGGGGACATCAAGGCAAGTCGCCAAGGGAGTCTTGTACGGTTATGAAAATATATTTTGGCTTTACTGTGGCAGGAGACCGCTCCTCAATTGTCACGGCAAGGGCGATCGTGGAATTGCTGACTCATTTGGGTCATGATGTGCTCACGCGTCATCTTGTAGATGACAACGCCTGGGAGAAAGATCGGCTCATCACGCCCAACGAAGTCTATCTGCGGGATATGAAATGGCTAGATCAGTGCGACTTGTTCATGGCGGAAGTTTCTGGTTCGTCGTTTGGCTTAGGATTCGAAACTGGCTATCTTCTCGGAGCGACTTCAAAGAAAATAATCTTATTCTATCGCCGAGATATGTCAGTCAAAATTTCACTCCTCATCACAGGTATCACACACCCGAACTGTACGTTGGTTCCTTATTCACAGTCAGATGAAGTACAGCGCTGGATCATCGACAACTTGTCACGACCATGATCATCGCGAATCGAAAATTGATTGAAAACCTCGAAAGTCTCCGTCAGGAGCTGTACTGATTCCGGCAGGCCATTACGCCATCGTCCACATCCCAGATGGTGCCTGCAACTCAAGAAGATTTGTCCGAAAGGAGAAAGTCAGATTCCGTTCTTCACGATCCAAAAACAATTCGGAATCAGAGCAGCTTTGGACCGCGGGCGACGTGAGGTTTGTTGCCGACGGATTCATTTGGTGCCAAAGAGCCTTCCGCCTTCATCATCACTTTCCTCAAAGAAAGGTCGCGATATCGTCGAGAGCCTTCTTTGAAATCTTCGGAACAACAGCACCTTCTGCGGGAAATCCGACAACGAGTAATAAGAAGGCCTTCTCGTGAGTGGGCCTACCCAAGATCGAATTGAGGAACCCCATTGGGCTAGGGGTATGCGTTAGCGAAACTAGCCCAGCCATGTGAACGGCAGCAATCAACATTCCAGTCGCGATGCCCACCGACTCCATTACGTAGTAGTTTTTGACTTTCTGGCCACTGGGCGAAAGACCATAAGTCTGCGCGAAAACTGCGATCAGATAAGGAGCTGTCTCCACATACGGTTTGTGCTCGTCGGTTCCGAGTGGGGCAAGCGCCTCCAACCATTCCTTTGGCGCACGTTCGTGGTAAAAAATGTGCTCTTCCTTCTCCGCGGCTTCACGGATCCGGCGTTTGATATCCGGATCCGTGACGACAACAAAGTGCCAGGGTTGAAGATTGGCACCACTCGGTGCGCTTCCGGCCGTTCGTAAACAGTCATCGATCACTTCGCGAGGAACAGGGCGACTGGAAAACTGTCGCACAGTTCGACGGCAAAGCATCTCGTCACGAAATGAACAGGCACGACCCTTCATCTCTTCTATGGAGAATTCGCGATATGAGGTCAAAGGAAGGAACACAGGTGCACCCATTTAAGATGCCTCCTGCTGCAAACATATAATGGTCACCCTCCAGAAATCCACATTGGTCCTAACTAACTTAAGGAACTAGTGTTGTGTCCCGGAAATATGCTCACATAGTCGCTGGATTTTTTCCAGGATCGAATCGGGTGTCGCCGTCCAGGAGAAGGGTCGAGCCTCGGCATTATAGCGATGAACGAAACGTTCGATTTTGGCGACCAGTTCTTTGACGCTGCCGAAGGTGCCGCGACGAATGGCCTTCTGCGTGATGATGTGGAACCAGATTTCCACTTGGTTGAGCCAGGAGGAGTAGGTCGGTGTGAAGTGCACGTGGTAGCGGGGGCGTGCTGCCAACCAGCGTTGGACGCGAGGATGCTTGTGGGTAGCGTAGTTATCCACGATCAGATGCACGTCGAAAGCCTTCGGGACACTGGCGTCCACATGGCGCAGAAAGTCCAGGAACTCCTGGTGACGATGACGGCGTTTGCACTGACTCAGGACCGTTCCGGTGACGGTGTCGAAGGCTGCGAACAGTGTGGTGGTGCCGTGTCGGACATAGTTGTGCGTGATCCCTTCGACGTAGCCGAGGCCCAAGGGCAGCATCGGCTGGCTACGCTCCAGCGCTTGAATCTGGCTCTTCTCATCCACACACAGGACCAGGGCTTTATCCGGTGGGTTCAGATACAACCCGACAATGTCCCGTACCTTCTCGACGAAGAAGGGGTCGTTGGAAAGCTGAAAGTGACGTGCTCGGTGCGGCTGCAAGCCGAAGGCGCGCCAGATCCGGTGAACAGTCGATTTCGACAGACGCGTTTCGGCCGCCAGCGCGCGGCAACTCCAATGCGTGCCGTCTTTCGGTTTGGTTCGCAGGGTTCTGCGGATCAACGTGGCCACCTTCTCATCGGGAATCGAACGCGGCCGGCCGGAGCGCAGCTCTTCGTGCAATCCCGTCAGCCCCTGTTTCACGAACCGTCGTCTCCACAGACCGACTGTCACTTGGTTCAATCGCAACCGGGCGGCGATGTCCTTATTGGACAAGCCGTCGGCACTGAGCAAAACAATACGCACACGCGTCACCAGGCCATGGGGCAGCGACCGAGAGCTAGCCATCGCTTCGAGTTGTTCGCGTTGTTCCCGCTCCAGTTGCAACGGGGCCAGGGGTCGTCCCAAACTCATAGGCACCTCCATTCTCCACAGAAGATGCCTAAGGGGAAGGCTAGCGCGCAAGGCTTATATTAGTTACTTACGGGACACAACACTAGATGGAAATTACGTCACCCGGTGCGCGAAGCTATTCTGATCGCGATTTGTTCTCGATTGTGAAAAACGAAATTCGCTTGAGCGGGATGCCGGGACTTGGAAAAGTCGATTCACATGATCAAATTTGGGATTTGGTCTATTATGTAAGGGCTCTTTCGAGTTTTGACAATTCGCGCGGTGGAGACAACCTAAAGTGAATCCTAGGCGTTGGGAGTTTATAATTCTTTCCGTCTTTTTCTCGGCGCTTGGTTTTGCGCCGCAGAACCCGCCGCTTGACTCCGCTCCCTCCATTGGCATCAACGTCGGCGAAAAAATGCCGTCGTTCGCCGCGTCCGATCAATACGGGCATGAAGTTTCCAGCGATACGCTAAAAGGGCCGAACGGCACAGTGCTTGTATTCTTCCGTTCCGCCGATTGGTGACCGTTCTGCAAAGCGCAGCTGGTCCAGCTGCAAAATGCAAAAAAGCGCTTCGATACTCAAGGGATCAAGCTGGTTGCAATCAGCTATGACAGTCCTGCGATTTTGAAGGACTTTGCCGAGCGTCACAAGATTGAATACCTTCTGCTGTCTGACCCCGATTCCAGGATTATCACCCGCTTCGGCGTGCTCAATACCGAGGCGACGGGAATGACAAAGGGAATGGCGCTGCCCGGATATTTCTTTGTCGATACCAGCGGCACGATTCGAGAGAAATACTTTGAGGTGAAGTACACGGACCGCTTCACCGCAAACAACGTTTTAACCAAAATGTTTCCCGAACTTGCTGATGGCGTTGGTCAAAAAGTGGAAGCTCCACACATCTCTCTGGAGCTTCGCCAATCTGACCACACCGTTGTTCCGGGGAGCCGCCTGAACCTCGCTGCGAAGATTGATCTTCCAGCGGGCGTTCATGTGTATGCCCCGGGCGTAACAAGTTATAAGCCGATTCAACTCGAAATCAGTCCTTCGCCTGGAATTCGACTGACCCCACCGGTCTATCCCGCGTCGAGGGTTCTCTATCTGAAAGCGATTAAGGAAAAGGTTCCGATATTCGAGGGAAAATTCCAGATCGCCCTCGACCTGAAAATCGCTGCGACTCCCGACGTAATGAAGTCGCTGGGCGAAAACGGCAGGACCATCACAGTCACCGGCCAGTTGAGATATCAAGCTTGTGACAAGACTAAATGCTTTGTACCGACGTCCGTACCTGTTAACTGGCAACTGGAGATCTTGCCCCTCGACCGCCAGCGATCGCCCGATGCGATTCGACACAGATAGCCGGGCGCTCTTCCTTGAAAGCGAGAATATATGATGCGAGTATTGCCTCGCCAATCTTCAGGAAAATATTCTGGGGGGAGGTCGGAATTGCACGCCTTGTTGAAAACAAACAACCTATTGAAAAGAAACAATCGCTAGAAACGCTAGAATCGCTAAATTGGACGAAATGGTGTACGTGCGGTGTGTGTGTGGAATCATCGCGGCGATCGTCGCCAATCAACGGAAATTCTTGATCAAGAGTGCGTCGGTGAGGTCCTGACCACGCGAGATCACCAGGCGCCCGTCGTGGAGCCAGTGGTAAGAGTAAATCTTTTCCGAATTGAAATGTGTGACGAGGTGAGGCGGACCACCGGCCAAAGGTTGTTCCCAGATATTAGTTACGTCACCCACGATATGGAGAAAAGAGATGGCGCGATCATCGGGGGTCCAACGGAGGGATTTCGGATACGTGTTCTCGGGAACAGGAAAAACTTTGGCGGGCTGGCCGCCCTCAAAGGGAACCAAAGCCAGTTTGGGTGGCTGACCCTGGACGGGCGTGTAGACGCAGGCAATCCACTTACCGTCCCGGGAGACAGACGGATACATTGCGGAGTAATCGGTCAACTGGGACACTGGGCCGCCGTCACTTGGAACCTTCATCAAAAAATTCTTGCCGTCCTTGAAACGCTCGAAAACCACCGACCGGCCATCCATGGATATGGCAGGAGATACGTCACTCTTACCCTCGATGAGCTGTTTTAAGTTGCCACCGTCCAAGTCTATTCGCCAGATAAAGTTCTCCCTGTCTTTGTATAAGTGGTCAAAGACTACGAATCCACCATGGGGAGGGATGGCTGGCAGCATGGAAAGATAACTCTCATCATTGTTGGTGAGCCGGTGGGGAGACGAACCGTCCGATCCCATTACCCAAAGGTCATGGCGTCCGTTGTGAACCGAGGTATAGATGATTCTTCCGTCCGGCGCCAATGCTAAACCGTTATCGCCGTCTCGGTTCTGGTTTCCGGAGATCACGGGGTGGACTTCAGACTCCTTGCCCGGTGTGACGATCTGAATGGACGAGAGAATCTCCTGCTGCATGACCAGCAGAGTCTTACCGTCCGCGGTCGCCCGAACGAATTCGTACCTTGCAGCAAGGTCGTGAGTGATCTGCCGCGGCCCGCCTCCATCGAGCGAGATTTCGTAAAGCTGAATGACGCCTCCGCCAAATGCAGCAACAACGAGATCACGGCTACTGGGGAGCCAGGCGAGAGAGCGCATGGAGTCCCAATTTTGGCCCGGCACAGGATAGGTAGATCCCCCATCGGCAGCAATTGTGGTTAGCTCTTGTTTGGGAGTGTAGTGAATGAAAGCGAGAGTCTTGCCGTCCGGCGACCACGCGATGTGGGAAGCGTATTCGGGCCGCTTGAAGGTGAGCAGGTCGCGCGAGTCAGAACCGTCCATCGCCGTGGTTAACAAGGTGGTGGAGTGGTCGTTACGGTCGTAGCGGAAGAAAGCGACCCGCTGCCCGCTGGGTGAAAAAGCCACCCCAACCCCGATGCCCCCAAACATCTTTCTGGGAAATCCGCCTAGGACGGGTACCCGGTACAGATCGGCGGTAGGATTATTGTCAGGGCCACTTACATAATAGATGTAATTGGCATCGGCGGAGAATGACGGATCGTCGCAATAATCATCACACTGGGCGACAATCTGGACGTCACTATCCGTGGCAAGCTGTTTTACCCAAAGGCTTTCCTTCCCTGCCACTACACGCCCGTAATGGCCCCGGGTTATGCAGCTTTAATCCTGCGGCGTGGACACGCGCGAGCGCGTCCACGCTGAATTTCTGTCGAGCCCGCGGCAGGAGCCAATGTCCGGCACGATGGCGGGAGTGAAAGTGACGCGATCATGTAACCGGATACTTGGCCTTTAATATCCGAAATTAGCGCGATCCACGAAGAACTGGGAGATAAGTTGTTATATAGAAATTATATTATCTCTAGGATAGGTTGGAGGCGAGGAGTCGGAACATTACGCGTTGTTGAAAACACGTAACTTACAGAAAAATCGACACGCTCATAACGCACAAACCTCTAGAGTGGGCGATTCGTGACACGTGGCTGACACATAGGATTAATGGGCTCACTTGGAACTTATACGGATTCTGAACGCGCGACCCGGAATTTATTTTCCCGTAGTTCGTCTTCCAAGTCTATAATCCGCCTCACCCATGCCCTTATCGAGTGGCTCCAAACTAGGCCCCTACGAAATCGTCGCCCCTATCGGTGCGGGCGGTATGGGCGAAGTCTATCGCGCCCGCGACACGCGTCTGGACCGTACGGTTGCTATCAAGGTTCTGAACTCGCAACTGATCGTCAGCACAGAGCTGAAGGCCCGCTTTGAACGCGAGGCCAAAGTCATCTCCCAGCTCCAGCACCCGAACATCTGCGTGCTGCACGACATCGGCTCCGAAAACGGCACAGACTTTCTGGTCATGGAGTTCCTCGAGGGGGAATCGCTTTCCGAGAAGCTCAAGCGCGGGCCGCTGCCCACCGACGAACTCCTGAAGACCGCCATTGAGGTCGCCGACGCCCTGGAAAAGGCGCATCGCGCGGGAATCATTCATCGCGACCTGAAGCCGGGGAACGTGATGCTGACGAAGTCGGGAGCGAAGTTGCTGGACTTTGGACTGGCTAAGACGATGACCGCCGCGGTCTCGTCCGCAGGCAACTCTTCAGCATCGGTTTTCGCTGCGGCGGTAACTCTGTCGAGCCCGGCCTCGCCTTTATCCAGTGCGGGAGCCATCCTCGGCACGGTGCAGTACATGGCGCCGGAGCAGATTCAGGGACTTGAGGCCGATGCCCGCTCTGACATTTTCGCGTTCGGGTTGCTGCTGTACGAGATGGCGACGGGGAAGCGCGCGTTTCAGGGCAAGACACAATCAAGCGTTGTCGGCCAGATTCTGGCGATGGATCCCGCGCCGATCAGTTCGCTGCAACCGATGACGCCGCCGGCGCTCAGCCGGTTGGTGAGCACGTGTTTGGAAAAGGATCCGGAGGAGCGATTCCAGACCATCCACGACGTAAAGCTCCGCCTCGTGGAAGTCAGCGAAGCGCCCGCGCTCTCCACAGTGACATCGCCTCGCAAGAATCGCGAGCGAATTGGATGGGCGATCGCAGGGGTGCTCGCGCTCACCGCCACTGCGCTGGCCATAGGTTTTGTGCAGCGCGCCCCAAAGCCAGCGCAGCCGATGCGCTTGAGCGTGGATTTGGGCGCGGACGCAACTCTCTCTAGCACCAACTTTGGTGCCTACGCAATCCTTTCACCCGATGGCACGCGGCTCGCTTTTGTTGCCGTTGGCGCCGATAAAACGCGGCGCCTCTACATCCGTTCGCTGGATCAGATGCAGGCCAACGTGCTTTCCGGCACGGAGGGCGCCGGCGATCCTTTTTTCTCTCCTGATGACCAGTGGATTGCCTTCTTCGCTGGAGGCAAGCTGAAAAAGGTTTCCGTCCAGGGTGGTGCTGTGGTCACGCTTTGCGACGCTCCGAACGATCGCGGTGGAAGCTGGGGCGATGACGGCTCGATTGTGTTTGCCGCCGGAAACCGAGAGGGCTTGTCCAAAGTCTCTTCGGCGGGAGGAAAGCCCGAGCCACTGACCACTCTCAATCAGCGTGCGGGGGAAGTTACGCACCGCTGGCCACAGGTGCTACCGGGGAGCAAGGATGTGATTTTCACGGACCACACTAGCGGAAGCCAGTTCGACGATGCCGATATTGCAGTGTACTCCGCAGTCTCAGGGAAGGTGAAAACTCTTTTTCACGGTGGCTCGTATGCCCGCTATCTGCCGAGCGGCCATCTCGTCTATGTGCACAACAGCACCCTGTTTGCCGTTCCCTTCGACATCAAGAGGTTGGAAGTGACAGGCCAATCTGCTCCCGTGGTGGAAGGTGTGGCATCGAGTCCAGGCACTGGTGGAGCACAATTTTCCTTTTCCGACTTAGGAACCTCTGTCTATGTCGCAGGCTCCGCTGTAAACCTGGACGTCTCCATCTATTGGATGGATGCCACGGGCAAATTCACTCCTCTCCGTGAGACGCCGGGCGACTACAACGATCTCGCGATTTCGCCCGACGGAAAACGGTTGGCCATGGACATTACCAACGGGAACAAAACCGACATCTGGGTGTACGAGTGGGAGCGAGACACGCTCACCCGGCTCACGTTTGCGGGCGATTCAAACGATCGTCCTGTCTGGACGCCCGACGGCCAGCGAATTGTTTACAGTTCTTCGGAGAAAGGGGACGTGGGCAACCTCTGGTGGATTCGCGCGGATGGGGGCGGCGATGCCCAGCGATTGGCCGAGAGCAAGTACACACAGATTCCACATTCCTGGACCCCTGACGGCAAGGTACTTGCACTCATTCAAATCGATCCCGTAACACAACAGGATATCTTGACGATGCCTGTCGAAGGAAGTGAAAAGACCGGCTGGAAGCCGGGACAGCCAAAGCCATTCGTGAGTACTTCCGCCGTAGAGGTGTATCCCGCCTTCTCCCCTGATGGCCGGTGGATCGCCTATCAGTCCAACGAGTCCGGTACGTTCGAAGTCTACGTCCGCCCGTTCCCCGGTCTTGGCGGGAAGTGGCAGATTTCGACGGGCGGAGGTGCGTTGCCCGAGTGGTCCCGGAACGGGAAGGAGCTTTTCTATCGCACGAATGACTCGAAAATCATGGTGGTCAGCTACACCACTTCGGGCGACTCCTTCCATGCGGATAAGCCGCGGCTGTGGTCGCCCGGCCAATTCACAGCTCGCGGGAGCAGCCTCAACTATGCTCTGCATCCCGACGGCAAACGATTCGCCGTGCTGAAAGCCGGCAACGGTGAAACAGGCCCTCCCCCCATTAAGAATGTCAGCTTCATCTTCAATTTTTTCGACGAGCTGCGCCGCAAAGTGCCTGCCGGAAAGAATTGACACTGGCGGGATAGCTGGGGAAACGCCCTCCGAGCGCAATAAATGCTTACTGATTAAATAAATATAGAGTAATCATGGAGGCGGGGGGAGTCGGAATATCGTGGCCTCCTTTAGAACTTACAGAAAAACCAAGACGCTCAAAACGCACAAACCTTCAAAGTGGGCGATTACTGACACGTGGCTGACACGTGGGATTGTTGTGCTTACTTGAAACCTACCCGGACTCTAGGCGTGGGACCCGGAATTTATTTTGCGGCGGCTCTTCCATCAAGCCTATAATCCGCCTTACCCATGCCCCTAACAAATGGCACCAAACTTGGTCCCTACGAAATCGTCGCGCCTATCGGTGCGGGCGGAATGGGCGAGGTATATCGCGCGCGCGATACGCGCCTCAATCGCGATGTTGCCATCAAGGTTTTGCCCGCGCTATTTGCAAGTGACGCCGACCGTCTGCACCGCTTTGAGCAGGAAGCGCGCGCGGTCGGCGCCCTGAATCATCCGAACATCATGGCGGTTCACGACATCGGCGAAGACGCAGGCTCGCCGTACCTCGTAACGGAATTGCTTGAGGGCGAAACGCTGCGCGAGCGCCTACAAGGCGGTGCGCCGCCGATGCGCAAGGCGCTCGATTACGGAGTGCAGGTTGCAGCAGGGCTTGCCGCGGCGCACGAGAAGGGAGTCGTTCACCGCGACCTGAAGCCGGAGAATATTTACGTCACGAATGACGGCCGGGTGAAAATCCTTGATTTCGGATTGGCGAAACTTTCGCCGTCACGGGCAGCGGGCGGGGAGCAAACACTCGCGACGCGCGATGCGCGGACGGAAGTCCAAACTCATCCTGTCCAAACGCAACCCGGCGCGGTCCTGGGCACAGTTGGTTACATGTCGCCGGAGCAGGTTCGCGGGATGCCCGCCGACGCGCGCTCGGATTGTTTTTCGCTCGGGACAATCCTGTACGAGATGGTGTCCGGACAGAAACCGTTTCAAGGCGATTCCGCCATCGAGACGATGAACGCAATTCTGAAAGAGGATCCGCCGGAGCTTACGACCACGAGCCGCGCGGTGCCTCCGGTACTGGAAAGAATTATCCGCCGCTGCCTCGAAAAGAACCCGGGCGAACGATTTCAATCCGCGCGCGATTTGGGATTTGCATTGGAAGCGATCTCGGGCGCATCCAGCTCGTCGGGCAAAGCGCCGGCCGGAATTTCTCCGCCGGAAAAACAGCGCAAATGGATATTGCCGGCTGCGGCGATTCTTCTGGTGGGATTGGCGGCCGGATTCATCGTTGCCTACGCGGCATTTCGAGCGCCCGCAACGGCAGCGAGGATTTCAGTCACGCCGATGACCTTCCGCGCCGAGTGCATTTTCAATGCACGGTTCGCGGCAGATGGGGCAACGGTCGTCTTCAGCGCGGCTCGCGAAGGCAACGTCCCCGAACTTTTCGTTCACCGACCGGATTATCCCGCGCCACAGCCAATGGGCCGTCAAGATACGCAATTGCTTGCGATTTCGTCGAAGGGAGAACTTGCTGTCCTAACGGGAGCACGGTTCGTTGCGCACTTTCTTTTTAGCGGGACGCTTGCGCGGATGGATATGAGCGGGGGCGCGCCCCGAAACGTCGCTCAAAGTATTCAAGACGCTGATTGGAGTCCTGACGGCGAAAGCCTCGCCATCATTCGCGAAGTGAATGGGCTAAGCCGTTTGGAATATCCAATTGGAAATGTGCTGTTTGAGACGGCGGGCTACGTGAGTGACATGCGCTTCTCGCCACGAGGCGATCAGATCGCGTTCTTTGAGCATCCATTCCGCTATGACGACCGCGGATCTGTTGACGTAGTGGATTTAAAGGGCGGCAAGAAGGTCCTTACGGGTGGCTACTCGGGTATTCAGGGTTTAACGTGGTCGTTTGACGGTGACTCGGTTTATTTTGGTGGCGCTGCCAACGGTGACACCAACTATCTGATTTTTGCAGTGACGCTTTCGGGCAAAACACGAACCGTGCTCGCCAGCACCGACTGTCTTTGGCCGTATGACCGCGACAAAAAGGGAAACCTTCTTGCTACGGGAAATTCAAATCAGGAAATTGTGAATGCTTTGGCCCCCGGCGCCGCTTTCGAGCGTGATGTTTCCTGGCTCGCTAGTTCAGGGAGTCCCAATCTCTCCCCAGACGGGAAGCAGATACTTTTCACTGAGAATTCATCCTCAGCGAACTCGAATTACTCGCTCCTTTTGGGCGGCACGGATGGGTCGCCCGTCGCGCGGCTTGGCGAGGGGGCCGCGTTGGGTATTTCTCCCGATGGCCAGTGGGCGCTCTCGCTTGTTCCCGGCCCCCCCTCGCAAATCGTGATGAACGCCATTGGGTCGGGCGAGAAGCGCGTATTGCCAAGTGGCGGCATCGAGACTTATGCGTTGGGGGAATATTTCCCTGATGGAAAGCGCGTGCTTGTTTGCGGCAACGAAGCGGGGCATCGATCGCGTTGCTACGTTCAAGAAATTGCCGGCGGGCCGCCGCGCCCCATCACGCCAGAAGGAACGGGCGGCGGGTTGGTCTCACCGGACGGAAAATCTGTTCTGGCGCGAGACTCCGACGGAAAATATTTCATGTATCCAGTGGCGGGCGGCGCTCCGGTGCCTGTCTCCTGGATTGGACCCGACGAAACCGTTGCCCAATGGACCTCGGATGGCCGGGCGATCCTCGTGTTCCATCAAAAGGAAATACCTTCGCGAGTGGAAAAAATTGATATGTCGACAGGACACCGAACACTGGTCCGCATTCTGGGGCCTGCTGGCCGCGCCGGCGCGCTCGAGATTGCCGCTGTTTCATTTTCCGCCGGCGAAAAAGCCTACGCCTATTCATACGTAAAGAATATTTCCCTGCTTGCATTGATCGAGGGAGTGAAATGAGCCTCGCCGCCGGCACAAAACTCGGCCCCTGCAAAATCACCGGCGCGGTGGGTCTGGGCGCGATTCAGAGCAACTCAAAATGTAAGCACTTTGGAGTATAATAATCACTTTATATATAATCTTAATAAGTACATGGAGGCAGGGGAGTCGAACTGTGCAGGCCTCCTTTAGAATCTGATGACATAACGAGGTCGGCCTCACAACGGTCCGAGTAAACTGTGCGGTGTCAACCCTACAGCGCTCGGATCGAAGGAGGCCGAGATGAAAATTATAGGCGTAGATTTGCACGCTCGACAACAAACGATTGCGATGTTGGATACCGACACCGGAGAGATGGTGGAGAAGACCCTCGAGCATGAAAGCGAAAGAGTGAGGGAGTTCTACGCCGCACTCCCTGGCCGGATCCGGGTGGGGATCGAAGCCACCGGATCGATGCAATGGTTTCTGAAGCTCATGGAAGAGCTTAGGATTGATTGCCAAGTGGGACATCCGGCGAAGATCCGCAAAGCAGAGACACGCAAACAGAAGCACGATAGGCGGGACGCGTGCTTGCTGTTGAAGCTACTGGCAGAAAATCGCTTTCCATCGATCTGGATGCCTTCGACTGAGCAACGAGATCTGCGCACGCTCTTGCGGCACCGCCATCAGTGGGTGCAGATGCGGACTCGGGTGCAGAACACGTTGCAAGCCATGGCACTCAGTAACGGTCTGCGGCGCGGCACCGCCTTGTGGAGCCAAGCAGGACAACACGCGCTCAAGGCGTTGCCGTTAGCTCCCCACGCGAACCAACGGCGAATCGCGCTCCTGGCCTTGTACCTTCGGTTGCGGGAAGGGATCGACGATCTCGACCAGCAGGTCAGCGAGCAGGCGCGGCAACGTCCCCAGGCGCGACGGTTGGTGACGCACCCGGGGGTCGGGCCCGTCACCGCGTTGGCCTCCGAAGTGTTCTTGGGTGATCCGGCGCGATTCGCCGATGGCAAAGCAGTGGCCAGCTACATCGGGATGATCCCCAGCGAACATTCCAGCGGAGGTCGGCAGAAGTTGGGTGCCCTGAGCAAGCAAGGCAACACCCTGCTGCGCTTTCTCTGGGTGGAAGCGGCGATGCACGCGGTAAGGCAAGATCCGGAGTTGCAACGCTTCTACCGACGCAAGCTGGTGCAGAAAGGACTGGGGAAAGCGAGGATTGCGGTCGCTCGCAAACTCGGGATTCGGCTCTGGATCATGTTGCGCGACCAGATTGATTACCAAGAATTCTGTCGCCGCGGACAGATGCGGCAGAAAAGCGGTGGTGCCCGTGCGGGGATGCCTGGAAGTTACAGTGGTCCAGCGGTATCGTGACCGAGAATCTGAATAGGCTACCCGCCTCCCTGGATCGCAGGGAGTTCGAATAAATCATCATGGTCGACAGTGACCGAAGAGATGTTTGGTGGGCAACACCGAGACGGTGAACTGACACGGGCCGAGCGTGTAGGTTGGACATGGATGAAAAAATCGACGACTCCGGCGAGTCATCTGCCGAGAGAAAATGCGCGACTGCGCAAATGCATGGGTGTGTATGAAGGAAGTGAAAAGTAAAACAAAACACTCTTGACGTGGCCGACGTCGTTAGAGATGTAACTTACAGAAAACACTCGACGCACGAAACGCAGAAACATCACGTTCAGCGGTTCGGCCACACACATAGCACACATCGCTTTTTCTTCGCCATATTCCTAAAGTCTCGCGCGGTGTCCCTACCAAAAAAATCCGTTCTGCTTGAAACTGTTGAACTTATTAAGGCGAGGAATGTAGGCTGCCCGAGCCATGTTTACCCTACTCATTTTTCTCCGAGATAGTTTGCGAACTCGCGCTGGCCTAAAAACTGAGATAATTGCGCTGCGGCACCAACTCTTGGTCTTGCAACGCCTCAATCGAGGCCGTCGCCCTCCATAAAGGCTTCTTGACCGACTCTAGTGGGTTTGGCTCTCGCGGCTGTGGACCGGCTGGGGATCCGCGCTCCTTATTGAAAAGCCTGAGACCGTCATCGCTGGGCATCGCACGGAATTCCGGCTCTTCTAAAGATGGAAGAGTCGTCATCGCAAAGGTCGCCCAGTAGTGTCCAAAGAAGTTCGCGATCTCATCCGAAGAATGAGCCTCGCCAATCCTCGGTGGGAAGCACCGCGTATCCATATTGAGCGTTTTTGTCGTTTCTAGCGTTTCTGGAGGCACGTAGAATCAGTAAGTTACATCTGTAAAGGTGAGTAGTGGGTTCGAGTTCCACCGCCGGTAGACTCTTCGCCGTGGTAAAAAAACTCGGGCTGGTCATTCCCCTCGACCTCAACCACCAGAAAGAGCAGATGCCAGGAAGGCCACTGAGTTTTCCACAGTGGACGTTCGTCTACAGCTCTTGTCCAGAGTCTGTCTCAGGGATTGACATCAATCTTGGTGACAACCTTGTCCCCACGAAAGTGGGTTCGATCATCCCAACGAAGGGAAGTGACGGACACTGAAAATGAAGGCTTGGACCGCAGCAACACGTCTTTCTTGGAGCAAGACTTAAAGCCACTTGCGGCCAATCTTTGATTCTCGTAGCCTTCGCAAGATTTTGAGTTTCCAGGTGGCCGAGGAACTGCAGGGAGGTGTGTATTAAGAGACCAACCAATCATGTGGTTGAACGGAGGTCTGCTCTGCGCTATCGAATGCAGGCCCCGGCAATTTTCCGATGGAGGAAGTCGGGCAACGATCATTTCCGAGGCAAGGGAACTATACGGGACGTTAGCGTGGCTGGAGTGTATGTCTTCTCGGCCACATCGCCTCCGGTGAATTCGACCGTCCAGATGGAGGTCGTCCTTCCTGCACTCGACAGTGCGCCCGTCCCGCGGATCAAAGCAGAGATGAAGGTCTTGCGTGTGGAACATGATATTGCGGGCAAGAACCAAAGCGGCTTTTCGGCTGTCGGTAATGGATTTTCCTTGCGCGCCATTTCGAAGAAATTAACGCACTCAATCAAAGATTCCAAGAAGGAAAACAAAGGACCGGGAGAGTCCGATGATGAGTAGTTTGCAAGAGTGAATTCCGCGATGCGGGCCTCGCCATTGCCTTCGGATTGCGAGTGAATGGACTTCGACTTTGTGCGATGGGATCTGTAACACCGAGGAGGGTTCGAATTGACGGCGGCGAAATACGGTCTGGAATGATCGAAGGCCTTCCTTTGTTGAGGAGACCTGTCGCTCGTCATCCTCGGGCGCTATCCTTATTATTAAGTTTCAGAAGCGGTGACAATCCCGGTGACAGTTCGCGCAGAGGGTGATCAGATTGCCTTCGGTGTCATCACCCAGACGACTCCGTGGATTTTTGTGGTGCACGTGGAGATTTATGAATGAACCGCACCTCTGGCAGCGCCAGCCGTCCCGCCCCAGGACGTTGCGGCAGAGCTCGCGGTAGGCTTCAGGTTCAAGCCTCAAGCGTGGCCGTTTGGATCGAATTCTGGTCAAGGGACCGCCTGAACGCTCTCGAAGAGTCGCTCCCGCTGCGGGATGGGAAGTCCGCCTACGAGCCGAGTGAGTGCCGAGAGAAGAGCATCCTGATTGCCGGTCTCTAAACTCGCTCCCGCCAGGAAATCCGCGCAGATCATCTCTAGACAGTAGCCCCGCGATTTCTCGGTTCCGAGCATCAGGGCCGCTGTTTCAAGGGCTTGTTCGACGACCGGCAGCTGGGTCTTGAACACCTTGAAGTACAGGATTTCCCAGGGCTCGGTCGCTCGGCCGGTCAGGTGCTTCTCCACTTCACATTTAAACTCTTCTTTGGGCATCTCCCTGGCCTTGTGCAACCAGGTTGCACAGTCGAATTCGTCTCCGTCTCGCCGCGCCACCTTGGCGAGTTCAATGGCCTTCGTCCAGCCCACCTCCCGCAGCTGCCGTTTCGGGACCCGGGTCAGGGATTCCTGGATGGCCATCAGGTAATAAGCCTTCCGGCGCGACTCCGGAAAGCGCTTCTCGAGGAATTCATCAAAGGACTTCAACTCATCCAGTCTCCAGTACTGCCCCGCGCGAACCTCGCAAAGGTACTGCCCCAACTCAATGAATCGTTCGTCCCGCTGGTGCTCGCTCAACTTCTCCCAGGTCAGGATCTCCTCGATCCTGCTGAGAACAGCGAGCGCCCTCTGGCGGTTGAGTTCCGGGGGTGCCATGGCCCCACCGTTAATCCGAAAGCTCATCAAGCCAATCAAGGTCGCTTGCTCCCGGGCTACGAATCAGATGGGTATCAATCAACTGCTGGTCATTGAGACAGAGCCCCAGATGGGCACAGCTCACACAACCGTTCTGGGGGAAACGAATCCCGCTGTGCGGCAGGAACCGGCCGGCCTCGATCTGACTCGCAGTCGATTCCACGATTTGGGCGAACTCTTGCCGCTGAGTGTCGGTGATCGAGGCCCGGAGATACTGGATTTCAGGTACGCGTTTGCGCACGAACACCACCATCGCCACATCCGAGATCCCGCTCATCCAGGAGTAGCAGATCATCTGTGGGTCGAGGGTAACGAGTCCTGCGGGTTCTTCAGGGTAGCGCGCCCGGGTGGTTTTCCATTCGAGGAGGCAGCGCCGACCGTCCAGTTCTCCGATGCCGTCGAGGTAGGCCACGAAATCATCGCCGTTCGGAAGCGCACGAACGAGTTTCACCTGGAGATCCTGCTTTGGATGGCGGATGTGAACCCGATCTTCCTGTGCAAACCGTTCGAGCAGCATAACTCCCTGTCGCAGCATGCGCTCCCAATCGTCCCCGTTGCCGAATTCGAGATTCGATTCGCGATAGGTTCCCCACTCCTGGAAGAGGACTGCGGCGCTGTCTTCCCGGGAGAGAAGGGCTGCCAATGCCTTTTCAAAGCACCGGCCGAAGATGGATGCCGCCCGTGTATCTTTCTCGCGCCAGCCATCCAGATACCGGTAGCGGTAGGCCCGCGGACAGCGAAGGTACTGGCTAATCTGTGTGTAGCTATACGTCATGGCCAGCCCCTTGGACCTCTGCAACACCCCTGGGTGCCGGCGAGAGTTCCTCCCATTCGCTTGCAGGGGCGAATGCTTCGAGATTGAGGTAGGAGCGACCGTTGAAGGGGGTATGGGAGATGCGCAGGACCCCACGCAGGCCCAGGAGAGCTCGCTCTTCCACCTCTTCTCGACCCAAGAGATCCGGGTCATAGCCGAAGTCCCTGAGGAACCAGTTCAACTTCCAAAGGGCTTTCGATGAACAGTAGATTCGTCCCGTGATGGTTTGTCCTATGAATTCAGCAGGCTCGATAACGGCAAAGCGGAGGGTGAAGAAGGGCTTGTGCGCATGCCAGCGGTAGAAGGCCCGCTCGACACGAACCAGGAACAGACCTTCGAGTGTGGAATCGGGATTCGGAGAACACTCGTGCAGTCCCGGGATATGACGCTTCATGACTTCACCTCCTCAAGCTGGGAATAGCTGTTCAGTTTGCAAAGGAGCCCTTCTCGATCCTTGGAGGCCCAATCGGCGAGATTGTTGATGAAGCTCTCGACAAGGTCTCGACCGGCGTCCCGCAGGGCTTCGGTCCCGCAGAAATCCGCGGCATAGCGCTTCACAAGCGTGGAATCGAGTTGGTGCTTGCGGACCAACAAGCAGAGGCGGTCACGGAGGCGCGGCTGGCCGTTCCGGTGGCTATCCTTATTACTATGTCCATTCCCGGAGGGGGTCCCCTGGGGTGAGCTGGCCGGAGAGCCAGATGTGGGGGTCCACCCGAGTTCCTCGACCGAGCAGAGGCCAATGCCGTAGGCTTTGCGGAGGGCGCGGTTGACGGCGCGGGTTTCAGCGACGCGCATCTCCGCGCCGTGGACCAAGGACGAGACGTTAGACGGATCGGCGTCCCCGTAGCCGACGAAGCCCCTGGAGGCACCTGAGTTGTAGACAACTGCTTTGAACACCCACCGGCTAGTGGAGGGTTCAGAATATCGCCTTTCCAAAGTGGTCTTAATGCCAGAACAGTGCTTGCGATGAGCTAGCCGTAGCAGCCCTGCGTGCGTGACATACCATCCGGCTCCGATATACGTCACGTCTCCAAGAGACACCGATAGGCGATATCGGCGGAGCAGTTCTCGAAGTTCAGCCATGCTTTCGAAGCGGATGCCTCCCCATTTGCGTCTTGCAAGACTTACCTGTGTTCGAACCGGATCTGTTCGCGTCTTCATAGCCGCCTCCATTCGCAGCGCTTAGTATATACGCAGCGCTAGGTATAGTCAAGTAGTTTGTTGATTTTCAGCTTGCGTCGATATAAGGTCTGGGTCACAGATGAAGAAGAAGGAAAAGGATCCGAACGCTGTTGCGTTGGGGCGAAAAGGTGGAAAGGCGAGGCTCCTAAAGCTCACGCCCGAACAGCGCAGTGATCTTGCTCGGAAGGCAGTAACGGCCCGGTGGGCTAAAGCGAAAAAGCAAAAACCAACCTAGATCCCGCCAATTGTTTCTGATTTCCTCCTGCCTGAAACCTTGCCAATCAATTGTTGAGCGTTCATCAAAATAGAATTGTTCCGTCGTTGAATTTGCGGGTTGGTCTCTCAACTGAGTAATCGTCTTGGAGCTTGGATTAGAGGGCTAAGAGATGGAAGGTTCGAAGAACTTCCAGCGTTTACTCTCCCCCCAGAAGAATGAAGCCTCCGAGTAATTCCGACTCGGCCTAGTTTTACCCAAGCCCCAGACTGCGATGAGGAAGCGAACATTGATCACCGAACAATCACATCGAGTTCCTGGTTGGTCGATGTGTCCGGGAGGAAGAGAAGGTGGACGAAACCGGGGACTCAAGCCGCCCGAAGAGTGATCGAGTAAAGCCGAAGTAAAAGGGAGTTCTTATTCAGGCGAATTGAACGGGCACGCACTGAAATCTGGCCCTCCCGCCGCAGCGGGCCATCAGCGTGAGCCGAGCTGCTCAGACTCCACGCAGACGAAAAGTGCATGCGCACCAGCGGGTAGCCGCATCAGGCGCTCGGTTAGGCCACGCCACTCGAGTTCATCGAGCGCTGGAAGAAATCCACACGAAAGGTCGGCCTTGCACTTAGTCAACAAGATCCCGCACGAGTGTCCCGAGCCGTCGTACTCGTCTATCTTTGTCGCTTCAATGCGAGCTATCGAAGCTGGATTGTGCGAAATGCCAGACACCAGCTAGGGCGTTCAGCCTTGCCGTGCATCACTGCTGGACCTTTGTTAAAGTTCCAGGGGCAGACTCAGCTTGGCAGTTGCCGCTCACTTCAGATTCGAGATTGATCGTTTTCCCAGAGGCATCCAAGGTCCCTTTCATTGTGACCGCTCCGCCCGCGCCGTTGCCCTCGACATCAAGGTTTGACCCCACGGCTTTTCCTGTAAGTGTCACAGAACCGAAGCAGGCAGAACTCCTGAAGAAGGCCAATCCGGAAACGTTTCCGTCCTCCTCTTTCAATCTCAGGGAGACGCCAACCGGCAATCGATCCGCTGGATGCAATGTGCCCACGTATAATCCGGAAATCGAAGGATCGCTTCCGCTCCATGTACCACTATCTCCATCCGTACAGCCGCCGGCAGCGGAAGTATATGTGCCATTGGCAGACTCCCCGTTACTTGCCACCGTCCCAGTCAAGTTCACTGCTTGACCGTTTTCGGTCAGTGTGGCCGATAGGGTGGTCCCGGAGACAGTGCCGCTGATTGGTCCCGAGCCGGCGCAGGCATTCGTCAATGTCAGCGTACCGGAAAAACTTGAGCCCGATTGAGTGATGGTGCCCGAACCGCTTCCGGTCCCTACAAGAGTTGAAACAAACGTGAATTGCCAGTTCCCAGCGATATCGATTTGGCCTGAAGAGGACGAGTTCCCGCCGTTACATCCAAAAGCCAGGACGAAACTCAAAGTCAAAATCATTAAGCTACTTCTAAGGGCAATTCGCATTACTCACCTCTCATGTGAGGTCATTTCCGCGTCCCAGTGTTCGCAAATCCAGCACCCGCCCACGGCGAGGCCGCGCCCGCGCCGCGGCGTGGATAGCGCACCCGCATTTTCTGCCTCATATGCACCGAGCCGATACTCATTCAAGAATTCGGAAAGTGTAGACCTTCCCTTGTGAGGCAGCGTTCAAGCTCCCCGTCGTGCCAGGCGCGAGAAATCCGTACTCGCCCACTCTGAGGTTTTTCAACTGAACTTTGTAAGTATGCGGCCCAATCTTCTCGACTCTGAAATCCATGACGTTATCTTGGGCACCGCCTGATGCGTGAAAGACACCACCAGTCACAGTGCGAAATTCTCTGCGGTCGCTCTTCTCCCAGAAGCGCAGAAGTTGGTATTCAGACGCAGAGTCGCCGTCGGCGCAACGAATCTCGAAATCGAGCGTGCCAAAAACCTCAGCGAACGTCAGATCGGAGGGGCTATGAGGTTTCCAGACCGTTCCGTCGATGTGTTCTCGATCGATACCAAAGGTTGCTAAGGCCTTAAGTACGCCGCCAGTTTTCCAGTTTACGATTTCTGGCTCGATCGGATTCCATCGCCCATGCTCGAACACGTATAGGCCAATTTCTTCCGGTACGTAAGTTGTTTGAGCGGGCGGTGGATCGGTTCGCGGCGCCGGATTGTTGGGACGAGCAGAAACCTGTGCGGGCGTTACTTGAATTGTGGGCTTTGGAGCCGATGAAGCAGTAATCATCGCCTTGATGATTGTCTCAGCCACCCCGGAACTTTTCAGAGCTGCGATTCCCGTGCCCGAGATGTCGAAATTTGTTGGGCTTGCGTTGATCGCCTCCAGGATGGTTGATTCGCTGACCTTCGCGCGCACCATTTGGATAATGTCACGGTTGACTAGGATTTTCATTATCTGAACCCGAGTCGGATACTCTTGCGCTTCGAGGGAAGCCGAACCGAATAGACCCAGGACAATTGCTATGATGAGCGCGAATTTGCGCATACTTGTCCCTTCCAGGGTGAGCTCCACTGAGGTTTAGCACGTTTCGGGCCTTTGCCTGGCAGGTGTAAGTACTTGCCGTCATTATAGTTATAAATGCTCAAATTGGATGATTAGAAGATAGTTCACTTTTAGAGACAGACGGCCTCATAGTACTTTGATGTTGTTTACAGCATGTCCTCGATCATGTGTTGCCGAAGGGATGTCATGGAGAGCTCCTTTGCAAGATGGAATGGGCTGCAAGGAGCCGCTCCTTGCTTTCGCAAAGGGAACCAGCAGAGCGAGGGGAAGGTTTAACTGAAACAGCACTGAGCGTGGGAGGTTAAGCCAACACGGCTGTCACGCCACCACATACCGCGTAGCGGTTTAGTTCAATGTCGGTTCGGTTGCATTCGGTAACAAGCATATTGGACCGGAGCATGAGGAAGGCAACGACGGCACCCAACCTTGCGACGTTTCAATCCGAACGACGCAGAGCAAACTACCCCGACTCTTGCGAGAAACTCGAGCGATAGCATCCGGAACTTCCCAGAAGACATGGCAGCAACTTAACGAAGTTTGGCCATGCGAGTAACGAGCCTTGGCATCCGAAATCCAACATTACGTCCTATTGAATCCCGCATAATATAGAGATACTTTTTCCAGTATGCTGCGTCTAATCGGATATGGGAAACCCTGCTGGAGTGCCTCGCGATTTTGAAGCCTTGGAGAAACGACGCTTTCGAGCCATTCAGATGTTAGAGCGTGGACTGAGCCAATCGGAGATCGCTCGCCATGTCCGCGTGGGCCGGCAATCGGTGGCCCGCTGGGTGCATCAATACCGTGCCCAGGGGAAGTCGGCACTGCGGAAAGCGGGACGCGCCGGCCGCAAGCCGCGCTTGAGTGAGACGCAGCGGCAGCAGCTAGAGAAGCTACTGGTCGCAGGTCCCGAGCGGCTCGGCTATGAGACTCCGTTGTGGACCTGTCTCCGTGTGGCCCACTTGATCGAGCAGGAGTTTGACGTTCGCTATCACGAAGGCCATGTCTGGAAGATTCTGGTTGGTCTGGGCTGGAGTCCACAGCGACCGGAGGGGCGCGCACGAGAACGCAACGAAAAGCAGATCCAGCAGTGGAAGAAGAGGGTGTGGCCGGCACTAAAAAAAAAGCGCTTCGGGAGGGGCGTATCCTCGTTTTCATCGACGAAAGCGGACTGAGCCAGCGACCGCAGCGATGTCGCACCTGGGCGCCCCGCGGGCAGACACCCATCCTTCAATACAACTTTAATTGGAAGAGTCTATCGGTGGCCGCCGGGCTCACGCTGTGGAACTTTTACTTCCGCATCTATGCGGGAGCCATCAAGAAGGAGCAGGTGGTGGACTTTCTGGAGGCCCTGGTACGTCACCTGCGCCAGCCGTTGTTGATCGTGTGGGATCGTCTGCCAGGGCATCGCAGCCGGCTGGTGCAAGACTACATTGCCGGTTTGCAGGGCTGGATTTCGACTGCCTATCTGCCGCCCTACGCGCCGGAACTGAATCCAGTCGAGTATATCTGGGGTTACTGGAAGCAACACGAGTTGTCGAATGTCTGCCCCAAGGACTACTGGCAACTGAGCGAGGTAGCGCGACGAACGCTGGGTCGCATGCGTCGCCGTCCGCGATTAATCACTGCCTTCTGGAAGCAATCTTCTTTGTGGCCAGAATGACCCTATATTATGCGAGAGTCAGTAGGTTGCCTGTCCGTCTTCGGCGCTAATTAGAGCGACTTAGAGTTAAACTTAGCCACGATTTGAGGCATCCGGGTCACCGATTGTTCTGGTTCCGGCCGCGCGGGGCGCGAGTCTACGGAATCAGCGAAAAGTCCTCCCGTTCATCCGCCTCCATTCCCATCATTGTCGCCTGGACCATCGCTCCGTCAAACGTGGTACCGTCCGCCTGCCAGAGCAGATTCTGTCCCCGAAACTTTGACGTTTCAATCTGCGAGCGGTGCTTGTAGATGACAACTTCCACGCGATATTCGCTATTCGCGGGGCTGCGATAAGTCATCTGTCGTTTGTCCGGGCTTTCCCGAAACGTGGAGAAGTCGAACTCATAGAGGCTCGAAACAGTCTGAAGTGCCCCTTCACCGTTCTTAGGCTTGCGAATTCTAATGAACATCAAGTTCAAGGGGAAACCCGCGAGCAGTGGAGCGTATTTCGCGTCCCAATCCGCCTGAATCTGGTGCGGAATACACGCAATGAAATCTGCACATCGTTCATCTATTTTGCTCATGGTTGCGGCTCCTTTTCTCGCATGAAACGCACCAGGAGCTAAAACACAAAAGCCGCCCAAAGCATCAGGCGGCTCTAGATTCGAGAGAGTTCTTGTTTCGGAACTTTCGTTCCGCACATCGAGCGCTTGCACGCTCTTGGCACCGTGGCATCTCCCAGCCCGGTTGCCGGAGCCGATTGTGTCGGCTCGCTCCTGATGCTCAAGGACAGAGTAACACAATCTATGTCACTGCCGCCGTTTTCCGAGAATCTGACGGGCAGAAATCCTTGGCAAGGCCAAAACGATTCCTGAATTTGTCATCACCGAATCAGGCCACTTTTTTACTGCCGCCCTCTTCAATAAGTTGAAATCTTCAGGACTCATTTTCACGGTAACTCACGATTGCAGTACCGGCATGCAACTGCGGCTGCTTTGATTGTCTCCGCACAGAAAGGGCAAGTCTTGGAGTCAGTGTCCACAGCAGTTTGAGCTGGAGTTAGAGTTTCTGGCCGTTGTGCTCGCTGCTGGATGTACTTCACGAGCATATTCGCAGCCCTGTTGGCATGGTCTTCTGGATTGGTTCCGACGAGTACAGGCTTGACACGGCGAAATGGATCGGATAGGGTGAGTGCGTGTTGCAGTAAGTCTTGCTGAGCAGCTAGTTTTTGTGAGGAGTTCGGAACGGTGCGCTTCACGGCAATGTTGCCGGGGCCCCGTTCTTTTTTTTTGGAAAATCAGAATGGCGGCGCAGCAAAAGCCGCAATCAGGCAGCGCAGGATTGTCCGTACGGCGCACGTCGCGCCAGCGGTATGGGCGCGGTAGCTGTCGGCCAGAGAGCATGATGGATTAGATTTTTTTGGTGGAGCACTGTGATCACCGTGTAGATGTTGCAAAGTCGATGATTCAGGACGAGAGGAGAAGAATATCGGTACAAATTCAAATCGACTGCCGCCGAGCGGCAGAATGAAGGAGATTCCGCATGCGCTCAAGGAAAATCAGCATTAAGCCTAAGTCCATCACGCCAGCCAATCGTCCACCTAAAGACATCTGTATAAATAGCTTGACAGGGTCAAAAAGAGAGAGGGCAGGCATGGAAGAAGGAACGGATGATGTCGGGATGGCGGCGCAATCGGCGGATGGCCAGGCGAATGCTTTTTTGCAACACGTTGAGGTCGGGCGGGCACAAGCCGCGCAGCGCATGTTGTTTCAGCCACGCCCAAAGCCATTCATCGGGGTTGAGTTCCGGGGCGTAGGCCGGGAGTCGAAACACGCGTAGGCGGGAATGATAAACCGCCAAGGCCTCGCGCGTGCGGCGGGAGCGGTGGGGATTGCCGCCATCCCACAACACAAACAGAGGCGTGGAAATCCGTCGCAGCAAGTGACGGACAAAGCGAATCACTTCGTCGCTGGCGATGGTGCCGGGGACCAGATGCAGGTAGGCATGCGGATTCACCGTGACGGCGGAAATCGCCGACAGCTTGGGCCAGTTGAAACAGTGGCGCAGGATCGGTGTCTGTCCGCGCGGCGACCAGGTGCGGCAGGCCGTGGGGAGCAATGAGAAACCGCTTTCATCCACAAAAACCAGCGTGGCGTTTAGCCGTCGGGCGTTTTTTTTATGCGTGGCCAAGTGTGCTCGACCCAGCGGCGGATGGCTTTCTCGTCTCGCTCACGGGCGCGACCGGTGGGTTTCTGCCAACTCCAGCCAAACCGATGCAGCAAGCGACAAACGTGATCGCGGTCATAGCGAACGCCAAAGCGCCGCCGCAGCAGATCGGCAACGCGCTGTGTGGTCCAGACGGCGGTCGGAAATCCGTGCGCTTCGGCGCCGTGTGCCAGCAGACCTGGAAGTTGAGCCAGTTGTGCGCGAGCCAGTTTGGGCGGGCGACCCGGGCGCGGGATACGACGCAGCCCCGCCACTCCTCGTCGGCGGGACAGTCGCGCCCACTGGTGCACGGCCTGCCGGCTCACACCCAGTTGGCGGGCAATGGAGGACAACGATTCACCCCGCCGGATGCGGGGCAAGGCGGCCAAGCGGCGCGCCTCCAAGACAGCAGCGTCTCGTCGCATAAGTGGAACATACGCTGCCCCAGTCCGATGTCAAGCTATTTATACAGAGGTCTTTAGACTGGACCGCAAAGCCGACGAAAAAATTCAAGTCGAGGCAGCCGAACGCCTCAATTTGGGGCGCCATGCGGCCAAATGCCGGATCTGCACGCATGCCCGGAGGCAGGAAATCGAGGAGGACTATTTTGCCTGGAAAAGTCCCACCCAAATTGCGCAGGATTACGGACTGGCCGACAGGTCGTCGGTGTACAGGCACGCGGTGGCACTTAATCTTTATCCCAAGTGCAGACGTAATCTACGGACTCCGCTGGAGCGGATTATCGAGCAGGCGGGCGATATCAAGGCCAACGCCAGCGCTATTGTCGCCGCGGTCCAAATCTACGCAAGGATAAACGCGCACTGGGAAATGATCGAGCCCGACGAGCATCTCGAGCTGCACGACCTTTTTGACCGCATGAAACCAGAGGAGTATGACGCCTATGCTAAGGACGGGACTCTGCCAACCTGGTTCCAGGATGAAATTGCCGCTGCCGGAGGCCGAGTCCCCAAGGGGGAAGATGATGTATAACAACACGCGAAATCTTCGCTCCCGGCTGGGGCCTCGGCCGGGGGATTTCCCGCTTGGATCGTTGGAATCTCGCGCCGCAGCGCGCGCCGTACAACTGGCCCGTGATCTAGAAATCCAAGAGCAACAGGCCGCGCTACTCGAGAATCTGACCCCGCTCGAGCGAGCGTTCCTCGAAGGCGTCAGTGATCCCGTGAAGCCGTCACCCGCGCTCCACATGTTACTCAACAAAATGATTAAAATGGAGGAACAGTTTGGCTTGCCACTGCCCACGCCTGAAGAAGTGCGTCACTGGCGGCAAGTCGAAAAAGAGATTGCCAAGGTGGAGCAGGAACGGAAAGCACTCGGGGACACGTCGTTTCTGGACAAGAAAACACTTCGGAAAATGGCCGAGGACCGCCTTAGAGGCGAGCGTCGCGGTGGGACCCAATCGGGAGCGACGACCGCACCAAACGGAGCTGCAGTTAACTAATGTATTGGTGATTATAATACATAATAGGTAATATATTGCGGAGTGGTCTACGCGCGAAGTGGTCTATGTGGAGGGCGAAAGTGTTGCGATCAAGATCGTCTAAAGCCTGAGTTTACAGTCACTTAGCGGGTTTCGACTGTCGCGGTTGTTGCGATCAATACCACTGCCCACATTGACGAGCCGCAGCGAGGTTGACACCGCAACGCCTTGTGATGGACCCAAGGGCACCGCTCTCATTGCGGATACCCACCCACACTTGCAATCTGAAACTGTGATAAGAGCAATTCTGCAAAACGAAGTCCCTGAAGCCATTTGCCTTCAATAACTTGTCCTTTTTCGCGCATTGCGAAACACGTGCAATAGGGCTCGTCAACGAATAATCTGGATCACAAGGATCACGGCCATCATGAGATGAGTTTTACGGAGTGTCCTGCCTCAGCTGGAAATGGAGAAAGTGTTCTGCCGTTAAGATACGTAGAGCACTACAACAACGTCCGTCTGAACAGCGCCATCGGCTACATCACGCCAAAGGACATGCTCGCCGGGCATCAGCAGGAGATTCAGACCGAGCGGGATCGGAAGTTGGAGGCGACGAGGGAACAGCGGAGGAATCGCCGTGAGCGAGCGCACTTAACGTGCCGCCAGTTCCGGTACTCTCATACCTCAAAATGTGGGACTTATATACTTAACTCCCGTACTCATCTTCGTCGCTCCCATCGTCTATCGGATAATGGGCTGGACAAGTATCCTCATCACCGTCCATGTCACAGGTGCATTCTTCGTCCTCATCGAGTATGTCTTGATAGTCGATAAGACAAAATCCACAGAGAGTTTCGCCCACGGTATAACACAAATCGTCACAGCACAGCCGCCCTTGCTTCGCGGAATCGCAGAGGTCTCTTCTAAACGGTCTATCTGGAATCATGCCGTCCTCCAAGGGAGTTAACTATATAATTCCCCAAAATGTTACTTGACACTTTGCGTCGCCAAATAACACAATCCCCTGGCCGTAAAAGAATCTCCCCGCATTTTGAACATCGCTTTACGAGAGATTGAGCCTTGCATTCATATCTTCACCAGATCGGAGTTTTGATATGAGACGCCGTTCATTCGTAGCAGTTTGCCTTTTCGCGCTGACTGGCTTGTTGGGCGCTTCCATCTCGGCCCAGGCGCCGCTAGCCCCGCGCGTGCCGAAAGGCATTTACACCAATTTTCTTCTCGATGATCAGGTCAATCAGGCGGAAGCAGCTGCGTATCCCGGCGGTCTACCTGCGTATCCCAATGCCGCAGCGGATGCAATTCTCGTAAAATACTTTTACACACTCTTGGATAATCCCGCGATTTCCGGGCTTGCTCCCATGATCCCCTGGACACTTCTCAACCCAAACGACCCCGGTCCTGACCCCTTTCACCCGGCGGCGGGCGCCTACATCTGGAACCCTTTGGATGATGTTTTCATCGCGGTAGATCAATGGAATCTCGATCACTCTGCGCTTCGACCAAAGACCATTCAGCTGATCCTTTCGTCTGGATATAACTCACCCGGCTGGGTCTTCAGCAATATCGACACAAGCGTTTGCGGAGGAGCCATTGATTGCACTGGCGCGGGCTCCTGCGACGCGCTATTTATGAGTTCTCCGGCGACTCCGGCTTCCCACGAGTGCGGATATACCACTCTTTTCTTCCAGGTGGAAAGTGGCTCGCCGGCTCAGATTCCTCTTCCTCTACCTTGGAATTCTGTTTATAAGAATGACTGGCGGACTTTCCTGATTTCGCTCAATCAACGCGTCCAGCGGGAACCGGCGAGCTACGCTTTTGTTTCCATCGCCATGTCGGGCCCCACGGCGTCTTCGACCGAAATGATCTTGCCTAACACGAACAACCAGAATCCATTCGTTTGCAATGATGGCCTGTATCTGGACGAGACATTCAGGAATAATGGAAACCCCTTCTGTCCTGCGGCATTACCGGAATTTAGCGTTCCCACTGCGTGGAACTTGTTGTTCGCAAATTTCTATGGCCCTGATCCGAATTACCAGAATACCGATCTCCCATTCATTCAGGAGTGGGACGCGGCGATTGATGAATATAGCTGGATTTTCAATGGCATAACTCTGGTTCTCACCGCCACCACGGATGCGCTCCCTACTTTTCCGCTTGCCGATCCATCACTTTTAATTCCGGCGCCAGGTTTTGTGGCGGATTGCGGCAACGATCCCCTGACGAATCCGGCGGGCTATGACCCGAGTAGCGCGATGGCGTGCGCTGCCGTCACCCAGGTCCTTACACATTTTGTGAATCCGTTTGTCGGTGGCTTCAATGCAAAGTCGAGTTTTGAGGCCGGGATGACAGCGGCTCGGGATGGCATTGATTTGGGAACCAACGGCTTCAAGTGGCTGGCGGCGATCACGGCCTCAGGCCGGAATCCGCTGCCCGGCACTCCATTCCAGATGTCCCAGATGCTTGGTGGTGTGCAGTTTTCCCACGTTTTTTCAGCACCCGCCAACATTCTCTCGGAAGGATGCCCGGATTATGGACCAAACCATCAGACGCCTGCATCCTGCAACCTGCTCACTGCGGGCGAAGGACTCGAAAACGTGCTCAGTATAAGCTTCTTCCCTGGCACTTCCGTCGGACCGTTCTTTTGCCCGTACACCACGGATGGCGGCACTTATGTATGCGCACCGACCAGTGTCGACGACACCGGCGGCACGGAAGGCAACTTCGTCTATAGCGACGCGCCGATCAATTTTTTGGAGATCTATAACGCCGATATCATCTACTCCTTGGGTCTGAGCAATTGCGACATGCTCCAGATCGCGGGAAACCCCGTTGAGCACATCCCGCCCACATGCGTGGCGTCAATCACGTCGGATGTGGCGCTCACGCAGACGGAGCTCAATCTCGCGAGCCAGAAACTCTTGAGCATCGCTGAGTCGGTAAGTTTGTGGTAGAGAAGTATCGCGCAACATTGTCAATCGGAAGCGTTGCGAACACAGGCAAGTTGCTCGCGGTATGCCTTGACGCCTTGACGGTCCCCACCCCGCAGGGCGAAATACTCACTAACGGAGGGCGCCCTCTCTCCATTTCAGGCTGAACCAACACAGGAGGAGGACTGAGTCGACTAGGAGTCAGCTTCACACCGCCGGACTCAACGAGTGGAAGAGTCAGGGCACGATTGAAATCCCCCGATGCCCTGGTGCAGATGTTCCGGAGGAGTGATCCTTCAAGAATGAGCGTTCCTGCACCATGGAACGAATTATTGCGGAGGACAGGCGGTGCTCGGAGTGTTTCGTTTTCAGCTACGCGAGCGAAACCCCGGCAGCGCGTGCCGCGTTTCGCAAATCGTTATCTAAAGTTGCGAGAGCGAAGCCTTCGCGGACGGCAAGTTCCAGATAAGCTGCATCATAGACCGTCAACCCATACTGCTCGGCATAAGCGAAGACCTGGCCGAATGTGGTTTCAGTACTTGCAGAATCAATACGGATGGGAAGCGCGAGCAAATCTCCGAAGAATCGTACAGTTTTGTCTTTGCTTATCCGCCCACCACGCATGGCCATCAGGAATGCGTTCGCCACTTCCATGGGCCAGTGCTGCGGGACAACTGCGGTATCACCTGCCTTCAATCTTGCAAGCAGGGCCTCGGTCCAATCGGACGTTTCATCCTCGAAACACCATGCCAGTGTCGCCGAGGCGTCTGGCACGAAGACACCCATCAGTATTTGTGCCCTTCGTGAATCAAATCCTTAATTCTCAATCCACCCAGCGTCACACCCTTTCGATTCTCCTGAATATCCGCGACGGCTTCGGCAGGAGTCATTGTCGAAGGGGCAAGACGTGACTGCTCGGAGTTCTCCGCAAGGGTTTCCAGCGCCCGCTCTACGACTTCTTCGGGCGAGCGATATTGGCCATTTGCGAGCTGCTTCTGCAATAGCGCCTCTCCATGAGGCGTGAGACGAACAGTTGTACTCATGATTGTATTATACGCGCACAACTCCAGATGTGGAACGCAGACCTCTTGGTCACTCTCTCCATGCGCGTGTCCTGTGCTCCGCAAAAAGTCCGCACGGCGAGTCATTGCTGAAACAGAATTCGTTTCGACAGCACTGTGCAAAGATCAAGCAAAGGCGAGCGGACGAGGGTGTGGCTCTCATATCAGATATGCTATATACACTCCGAGCGCGTCCTGGTTCCTGTAGCAGGCGCCGATTAGGGCGCGGGGAAATACAAGGGAAGGGAACTGCCTGCTGAGATCCGCCCATACCCACGCAGACTTGCAATCTGAAACTGTGAAAAGGGCAATTCTGCAAATCGAACTCGCTGAACCCCTTTGAATTCAATAATGTGGGCTTTCTCGCACGTCGCAAAACGCGCCCGATTGGGCTTGTCAATGAATAATCTGGATCACAAGGATCGCGGCCATCATGGTATGAGTCTTACAGGAGGAGGACTGAGTCGACGAGGGTCAGCTTCACACCGCTGGACTCAACGAGTAGAAGAGTCAGGGCACGATTGAAATCCCCCGACGCCCTGGTGCAGATGTTGCAGAGAAGTGATCCTTCAAGTATGAGCGTTGCTGCACCATGGAACGAATTTTTGCGGAGCACAGATACTACATTGTAGGAGCGCACGGTTAGCTCTTCTGTTGGGCCTCTTCGATGATCCGTTTGAATTCCGCATCGTCCCGAAGGCAAGCGAGGTCGGAGTCACGGATAATCCAATCGAAATTGTGGTATCCGGCGGCGATGGCCCTGTGGAGCATCTCGAGCGTCTCCGCCTTCTTCTGGAGGAGTCCGTATGTGCAAGCGGCGTTGTAGAGGATGTTGGAATCGTTGGGCCGCAGGGCCACGGCGATCTGAAGTTCGCGGACGGCGGGCTCCTCTTCTCCGAAGCCGGCAAAAGCGTTCGCAAGCAGGATTCTCGCGCGGACGTCCTCGGGTACCAATTCGATTTGTTGCTGGAGCATTCGAATCATCTGTCGCATGATCTTCTTGGAAAGTTCTATCTGCCCCAGCCGGTCAAACGCGTTGGTGAGGGGGATGTACATGTTGTAATCCTCGCCGTTGGCCTCGATAGCTTGGTGGGCCAGGTCTACCACTTCCTGCCAGCGGTCGGTAACGAATAACGATCGGGCAAGAACGTTATACGCACCGGGACAATCTCCCTTGCGTTCAATGGCCTGCCGCGCCAATTGGATAGCCTCATCGTATTTTTTCTGCGCGTACAGGATGCGCGCGCGCGCGACAAGCGCCTCGGGAAGTTGCGGCTGAAGTTTCAGAGCTTTCTCGCACGCCGCCATTCCGCGTTCCACCCAAAGGTCTTTATTCTCGTGCCACTCGTATACCGTGGCGCATGCATTGGCCGCGCCGGCGTAGGCAAGCGCAAAGCTCGGGTCCGCCAGGATGGCGTGATCGTAGAGTTGTAGCGCGAATTCCAGATCAGTGCGCGTCTCTCGCCGCGCATGGCTGCGCGCACGCAAATAGTAATCGTAGGCCTGTGCGTTTTCCGTTGGCTTTCCGGCAATTGCTTTTTCTTCCTGCGGCGTCAAGGTAATGCGCAGCGCCTGTGTGATGCTCCGGGCGATCTCATCCTGAACTTCGAATACGTCTTTCAACTCACGGTCGTACCGCTCGGCCCACGCGGAATGCCCCGTGCGTGTTTCCACAAGTTGCGCTGTGATGCGCAGGCGGTTGCCCGCGCGGCGCAACGTTCCTGTCAGCACGTACGTCGCGTTTAGCTCCTGCCCCACCTGCGGCCCGGTCACCGGTTTGTCCCGATATGCCAGCACTGCCGCGCGCGGAAATACTCGCAACTCCTTGATCTTCGAGAGTTCGGTGATCACATCCTCGGTCATGCCGTCGCGAAAGTACTCATCTTCTTTGGCCCCGCTCAGGTTTTCGAAATAGAGCATGGCCACAGATTTTTCCGCCGGCCCCGGTGCCGCCGCGCTCCGCCCCGAGTCGGAATCGCGCTTCAGCTTAAGCAGGTCGGCTCGGACGCTAGACGCCGTTTGGTAGCGCGCTCGTGGATCTTTCTCCAACATTTTACTGATGATTTGTGCAAGCTCTACAGGCACTTTCGGGTTCAGCCGCAATGGGGAAGGAGGGGTGCGGTTCAATATGGCATCGAAAACGACAGCCGACGTATTTCCGGGAAACGCTTGCTGGCCCGTTGCCATTTCGTAAAGCACTACTCCAAACGAAAACAGGTCTGTCCGTGCATCTACTTCCTCGCCGCGCGCCTGTTCCGGAGACATATAGGCGATTGTGCCCATCGATGTTCCCGGTGAGGTTAGGTTGTCAGTGACCGCAACCGCGACTGCTGTCGCTTGCATACTGATTCCCACGGTCTCGCCCACCGCTTGCCTGCGTGGGGCGAGTTTCGCGAGGCCAAAATCTAGAATTTTCGCTTGGCCCCTCGGCGTAATGAAGATGTTCGCGGGCTTGATATCCCGGTGGATGATTCCTCTCGCATGTGCCGCTTCGAGTGCATCGATGATCTGAACGCCTATGTCGAGCACCTTTTCCGTGCTCAGAGGTTTGCCACTGATCAGATCCTTCAGCGTCTCACCCTCTAGCAGCTCCATCACGATAAACGGGCGTCCCTCTTGCTCGTCAATGTCATAGATTGTGCAGATATTGGGATGGTTGAGCGCGGAAGCAGCGTGTGCCTCTCGCTGAAATCTTTCGAGTGCCTGCCGGTCGGTGGGTGCGTCCTCGGAGAGGAATTTCAGGGCGACATTGCGGTGCAGCCGCGTGTCTTCCGCACGGTAAACGACACCCATCCCACCGCCACCCAACTTTTCCAGGACCTGATAGTGAGAGACTTTCTGGCCAGCCATCGTTATTCCGGGATTCTCCTGGGGACGCTGCATCCTACGCTTTGGACGCACTCACGTCAATTCCTTGGACTCGTCTGTGTCGGAGCAAAATGAGAAGGTCCGGTCTCATGGGTGGCCGAGGGGCCTATGGAAACGGAGCGGATCGCCTTGGGCCAACCAGAACGGGACCGATTGCACGTGTTGCTCGACGTACAGCAAGGGCGTTTCACGCAGGTGGCCGCGGCACAGCGGATCCAGATAACCGACCTGTGCTCCGCAAAAAGTCCGTAGGGCCGGTCATTCCTGAAAAAGAATTCGTTTGGACAGCACCGTGCAAAGACAAAGCAAAGGCGGGCGGACAGCCGTCGATGAAGTTTGATAATAAAATCGGCGGGACGGCCTGGATCGACGACTTGAAGCTGGAACCGATTATTCCTCACTCCCCGCCTTTTCCCTCCACTCCTCTCCGCCGTTCTCAACAGAGCCGGTCGATTATCGCGCAGTACACAGCTACTGCGGCTCGAATGGCGGAACCTCTATTGCTCCTCAACCTCGGGCCCGTCAGATTGAATTATTCGCCGAAGTTGTGGTAGGTTACATGTAACCCTTCCAGAGAGGAACGGAGGCAAAGAGATGGGTGCCCGCAATCGATCTAAGTCATCTCGCGACAAGGTTAGAGCTCACCGCAGCCGATTGCGAGAACAAGGCCTACGGCCAATCCAGATTTGGGTGCCGGACATGCGCTCGCCCACTCTCGTGGCAGAAGCCCACAGGCAGTCCCTCGCCGTTGCTAGGAGTTCTCATGCGAAGGAAGACCAAGAGTTCATCGATTCCATCTCCGACTGGGGCGGAAGGTGAAGCGCGGCGAGATCTGGACTGTTGCTGGCGGCAAGGACTACAGTGGAAAGCCACGTCCTGCTGTGATCGTTCAAGACGACCGTTTCGATATGACGGACTCTATTACCGTGTGCGCGTTTACGACCGATCCGACTGATGCTCCTCTTTTTCGGCTCCCAATCAAGCCGAGCGATGGCAATGGACTGCGTGCTGTTTGTCGCTTGATGGTCGACAAGCTCGCAACAGTCCCGAAAACAAAGATGGGGACATACATTGGCCGCTTGGCTGACGCAGACATGATACGGCTGAACCGTGCGATTCTCGTATTCCTTGGTATTACCGCTCCCGGCAGCGAGTGACGGCAACCTCTCCTCCGCAAAAAATCCATCCGGCGATCACTGGGATCCGATTGTGGATCAGAGGTTTGCCCTGAAAAGCCCCGACGTAGAATCCTGGGGTAGGATGCCGATCCTTCCAGCCCTGCTGCGTTATGTTTCCATCTTCTCCCGGAAGACGGTCGCTCGGTCGAAGAGGAGGCAACATCACACCGCGCACTCGACGAAGCTGTGAAAAAACGTGCGTCGGACAGGTATTTGGACAGCTCGATACCCACTTATCACCCTTCATTGAACGCATGCCGATTCGCGATGTTCCCGTGTGTGCTCGATCATCTCGCGGGAGCCGGGGCACGCGCCCGTCCGAGTCGGATCCATTGCTGCACGTTGTAAGTGAAGCATGCCCAGAACATTTCGATTCGCACCTTGTTCAACCCGCGCACGTGAAACTGCCGCAGGCCCAGCTTGCTTTTGATCCAGGCATGCACGAACTCGGCGACCGGCCCGCGGCGGCGGTAGATCGCGTGCGCTTCCACGGTGGCCATCTTCTCCCGAAACGCACCCATCGCCGCGCTCTCCTGTTTCCGCACGACCGACCGGCCGTGTCTTTGATTCCTGCCGCAGCAAGCCGCTCGCAACGAGCAGCTGGCGCACTGCTCGGTGGCCGCTTTGTATTTGTGAAGAATCACACCGCCGCGCTTCCAGCGGCCTTCATAGTTCAACGTCTTGCCCGCCGGGCAGATGTACCGGTCCTCTTCCGCCTCGTAAACAAACTGCACCGCCGCAAACCGCTCTGGGTTCGTCCGCGCTTTGGACACCTCACCCGCCAAACTCCCCACGAAATCAATGCCTTTCTCCACCAGGTCCTCGATATTTTTTCCGCTCGTGTAGCCTGCGTCGGCCACCATTCGTTCCGGTTTTCGCCCCCAGCGCTGCTCGATTCTCTCCGCCGCCGGTAGTAACTGGTGAAAGTCGTTTCCCGCCTGGGTGACTTCCGCCTCCACGATGAATCCGTGCTTGGCGTCGGTCGAGATCTGGGCGTTATAGCTCGGCGCAAAACCGCCGCCGGCTTGCTTCATCACCCGCGCCTCCGGATCGCTGACGCTCGCGCGCGTCTCGCGCTTTTCTTCCGCCGTCTTCTTCGGCTCGCGCAACTTCTCCAGTTCCGCCAAGGCTTGTTCCAGCCGTTCTCGCTTCTCCCGCGCGGCTCGTTCCCGCGCCGCTTGCTGCTTCCGGTTCGCTGCAGGTTCTGCCAGCGGATCGCGCGAGACCTGCACCTGCCGCCGCGCCCGATCGAGATGCTCTCGCAGCGTCTTCTCCCGGTGAAAGCTGTCCCGGCTGGCCTGGGCCTGGATTTTGGTCCCGTCCTGCATCACTTCATCCAGTGTGATCAGACCTTCCGCGCTCAGCACTCCCAGCAAATGGGTGAACAACTGGTCCAACTCCTCCCCCTTCTCCACCCGGAAATCCGCCAGCGTGTGATGGTTCACCCCTGCCATACCCGTCAGCCACTGAAACGCCGGATCGTATTCACACCGCCGTTCGATCTCTCGCGCCGCCCCGATTCCCCGGCTGTAGGCGTACACCCACAGGCTGATCAACAGTTGCGGGTCGATCGCCGGACGGCCGCCCTCCTCGGCGCTGCTGCCGATGCTTTCGTAAAAACGGCTCAGATCCAGCCTCCCGACCACCGTCCAAATGGCCCGCGCCGGATGGTCTTCGTCGATCAGCCGCTCGACGTCGACGGCCCGCCAACTCATCTGCTGCCGGTTCACGTAACGAATCAACTGCTTCCTGCTCGCATTTTCTTGGCTCATGCCGCGAGCTTACCGCTCTTCGCCTTCTTTTCAATCGAAAATTACGATGGGTTTCTTCACGGCTTCGACGAGTAGTAGATTTTGGGCACGATGGAAATCCCCAGACACCCTGGTGCAGATTTTGCGGAGAAGTGATCCTTTGAATTCCGTCCCTGTCTCAAGAAAGGGCGCGGTCCAGATCTCGCGTCTACAATTTTATCTACACTCGCGGATAAGCCCATTTTCCACGAGTTTTGAATCATGGCGAAGGACAAGTGGAACGCCTTTGGCCCCACGCACGTCTGGAGTACACTAAGTCCCGCCGTTCCGGGGTTGGGTTCCCATGTAGGAACGCTTCATGCACCAGCGGCATACATTTCGTCTCATAGCTGCCCCGGCCCTGCTGGCCGCGCTACTACTTTTGATGACGGTTGTCTTGCGTGGCGTCTGGCATTCGCACAGTGGCACTTCAAGTGACAACTGCCAGATTTGCCATCTCTGCAATCAGCCGGTGGCTCAAGATTTGGCCATTAGCCGCGCTTCCACTCCGATCTTTATCCGTACTATTGCTCTTCTAACTGACGCCTCAGGCGTGGCCGGACCGTCCTTTGTCCTCGCTGTGCCCCGCGCCCCTCCCTCCGCATAGGTTCAGAAAACGCTCCCGATTTTGAGCGACTTTATCCCAGGCCAGACCTGGATGCGTTCATGGCTGTAATTCTCGATATCAGTGAATCAGGCGTGTGAATCCCGCACAATCATTCACCCGCTGATTATACGGAGGCTATCGCGTGGCAGTTAATGGTGCTGATATGCATTTGCGAAATCAAATCATCTCATCTCATCCGTAAAGTATTTGCGCCGCTTCTCGCGCTCGAGCAGTTGCGCGAAGCCGTAGGATCCAGGAGCTTGTCATGAAAATGAGCCGGATTTTTGCTGCCTTTTTGATCATCCCCGCAGGGGTCTATTTAATCTGTGCCGCCGGGTGCGGCTCTGGGCAGGAAGAGTCAAAAATGACTTCCTACACGGCCGGGCAAGCGCAAGGCGAAAGCGCCTCGCTATTTACCGTCCCTCAGGAACAGATGTCACACGTGCAAGTGGTGGCCGTGGAAAAGACGCGCCTTGCGCGCGTGCTCCGGCTGACCGGCACGGTTACGTACAACGCGTTCAAGACCACGCCGGTTTTTACGGCCGTAAGCGGCCCGGTGAATCAAATCCTGGTAACGCCGGGCGAGATGGTGACCACGGGCCAGCCGCTGCTCACCATCAACAGTCCTGACTACTCGCAGCTTCGTTCCACTTACATCAAAGCGCGGGATACTTTTCAGCTCGCCGACAAAAATTATAAGCGGGCGGAGGACCTATTCGCGCACCAGGCCATTGCGGAGCGCGATCTCCAACAAGCGGAGTCCGATCGCAATCAAGCGCAAGCGGACCTTGAATCAAGCGCGGACGCGCTGAAGGTACTCGGATTCCCCGATCCGGAGGCGCTCATCAAAAATCCTCCGTCTCCACAAATTCCGCTGCGCTCTCCTGTGGCGGGTGAAGTGACCGACCGGCTCGTGGGGCCGGGGCAGTTGCTGCAGCCCGGCGCAACGCAGTGCTTTACGATTTCCGACACGAGCAGCGTTTGGGTGCTCGTGAATGTGTACCAGAGCGATCTGGCAGCAGTGCACACCGGCGATGCCGTCGATGTAACGACAGATTCTTATCCGGAGGTGTTCCGCGGGCGCATCTCCTACATCTCACCGACGATGGATCCGAATACGCGGACGCTGCAAGCGCGCATCGAGACAGCCAACCCCGGCAGAAAACTGAAGAACAACATGTATGTGACGGCGCAGGTGCAAGCGGGCTCCATCCAGGATGCCGTGCTCGTGCCGGATTCCGCGGTCTTGCACGACACGGAAAACCAGCCGTTTGTTTACGTTCAATCGGGATCGAACCAGTTCGCGCGGCGATTGGTCGTTCTTGGCGAAAGCAACGCAGGGCATACGCAAATTACAAGCGGCCTGAAGGAAGGCGAGCACGTCGTGGCTGATGGCGCCCTCTTCCTGCAGTTCAAGAATTCATTGCAGCACTAAGAATCGAGCCGAAACCATGATCCATCGGATCGTTCAATTCGCTCTGCGCCAGCGCTTCCTGGTGCTGATGGTGATCCTACTGACGATTGTCGCGGGCACAATCTCATTCCAGCGCATGCCCGTGGACGCTTACCCCGACCTTTCGCCGCCCATGGTCGAGCTCATCACGCAGTGGCCCGGCCACGCCGCGGAGGAAGTGGAGCGGCTCACCACGCTTCCGCTCGAGTTGGCCATGAACGGCACGCCGCAGCTTTCGGTGATGCGTTCGATCTCGCTGTATGGGCTCTCCGACGTCATCATGACTTTTGACGACGGGACGGATCCGTACTTCGCTCGGAACGCGGTCTTCCAGCGAATCTCTGACGCGACGCTGCCCACGGGTGTTACTCCGAGCATGTCGCCGCTGTACAGTCCGAGCGGCCTCGTCTACCGCTACGTGATCGAAAGCCCTGATCGCTCGCCGATGGAGTTGCACACGATCGAGGCATGGATTGTCGAGCGTGCGTACCGCTCCGTGCACGGGGTGGCCGATGATTCCGGCTTCGGCGGCCCGACGATGGAGTACCACGTAAATCTCGATCCAGCGCGGCTGTACAACTACCACATCCCCGTCGTGCAGGTGCTCAACCAGTTGACCGTGAACAACGCCAATACCGGCGGCGGGTTCTATTCGCAGGGCGGCCAGTTCTATTACGTTCGCGGTCTTGGTCTGCTGAAATCCGTGGAAGATATCGGCGATGTGGTCGTGGGCAGCTCGAACGGCGTGCCGGTGCGGATCAAGGATGTCGGGCGCGTGGATATCGGCCACGCGCCGCGCCTGGGTATATTTGGCTTCCAGGACATTCATAAAAACAATGACGACGCGGTCGAAGGCGTGATCCTCATGCTCCGCGGGGAGCAGACGCAGAACGTCCTGAAGGGCGTCGAGAAAAAGACCGACGAGCTGAACCGCACCATCCTGCCGCCGGACGTGAAGATCCGCCCCTATTATGACCGCAGCGATTTGGTCCGCGTGACGACGGACACGGTCGAAGGCAATCTCCTGCGCGGGATGATCCTTGTGCTCATCGTGCTGATGTTTTTCCTTGTAAGCGTCCGCGCGGCGGTGATCACGGCGTTGACGATTCCACTGGCGCTCCTATTCGCGTTTGTGTTTTTGCATGCCACGGGCGAGGCGGCGAATCTGCTTTCGATCGGCGCGATTGATTTCGGAATCATCATTGACGGCACAATTGTGATGGTCGAGAACATTTATCGTGAACTCGCTCTCCGCCGCGGCCAGCCTTACTCACTCCACGACGTAATCCTCTCCGCCGCGCGTGACGTCGACCGACCCATCTTCTATTCGGTCGCGGTCATCATCGCCGGCTACATTCCCATTTACGTGCTCCGCGGCCCCGCCGGGCTGCTGTTCCACCCCATGGCCAATACGATGGCGTTCGCCCTCGCGGGGTCGTTGTTGCTCACACTCACGCTTGTACCCGTGTTGGTTTCTTACTTTTTCAAGAGCGGCGTGAAAGAACGGACCAACCGCGCGTATGAATGGTTTAAGCGTGAATACAAGGCGGAACTAACGTGGTGTTTGGATCATCCGGGTTTCACTATGGTCCTTGCCACAATCATCTTCGGGCTCTCCCTTTTATTGGTGCCCCTAATCGGCGGCGAATTCATGCCGCATCTGGATGAGGGCGCGATCTGGGTTCGTGCCACGATGCCGTACACGATTTCCTTTGAGGAGTCAGCCGCGTTCGCCCCGAAAGTGCGCAATATCTTGCAGTCCTATCCGCAGGTAACGGTTGTCGGCTCCGAACTCGCCCGCCCGGACGACGGCACCGACCCCACGGGCTTTTTCAATTGTGAATTCTATGTTGGCCTGCGGCCATACGACGACCCGACCTGGAAAACGGGCTCGATCCACACGAAGGCGGAACTCTCCGTGGACATTGAACACAAGCTTGACTCCTACCCCGGCGTGATTTTCAACTTCACGCAACCGGCGGAGGATGCCGTGGACGAAGCGCTCACCGGGCTGAAATCCTCGCTGGCCGTAAAGGTGTTCGGGGATGACCTCAACGTTCTCGAGAACAAGGCCGTTGAGATTAAGCGCGTGCTGGACGAGGTTCCCGGCTTCACGGAATTGACCGTGGTCCGTGAGCTGGGCCAGCCGAGCCTGATCGTGGAAGTGGACCGGGCGCGCATCGCGCGGTTGGGTGTAAACGTTGCGGATGTGGAAGCCGTGGTGGGAACCGCCGTGGGCGGGCAGGCGGCTACGCAAGTCATCCAGGGAGAAAAACTTTTCGATCTCGTGGTGCGCATGGAGCCGCAGTTCCGGTCGAATGAACATGAAATCAAAGAGCTTCTCGTGCCAACACCTTCCGGGACGCAAGTTCCGCTTTCCGAGCTTGCCAATATCCGGGAATCTTCCGGCGCGTCATTTATTTATCGCGAGAACAACTCGCGCTACATCGGCGTCCAGTTCTCGGTCGTGGGCCGCAATCTGGAGGGAGTCGTCAATGCGGGGCAAGCGGCGGTCGCGAAGGCCGTTCAAATCCCCGATGGCTACCGGCTGGACTGGGGCGGCGAATACAGTGAATTGCTCGAAGCAAAAGCGCAGCTCTCGATCATCGGCCCGCTCACGGTGTTGCTTATTTTCATGATCCTATTTGCGCTTTATGGCAACTTCAAATTTCCCTTGATCGTCGTGGTGAGTGTGGTCATGACAGAGCCGGTCGGCGCGCTGATCGCTCTGAAGCTGACGCATACGCCATTCAGCGTGTCGAGCGTGCTCGGACTGCTGGTTCTCATGGGTGTCTCGGCCGAGACCGCCATCATTGACACCTCCTATATCAACAAGCTCCGGCTAGAAGGCATGGATATACGCACGGCCACGCTTGAGGGGTCGCTGATCCGGCTGCGGCCCATTATGATGACGGCGCTTGTCGCTTGCCTCGGATTGCTGCCCGCGGCACTCTCCACCGGCGTTGGTTCGGATTCACAGAAACCGTTTGCAATCGTTATCGTTGCGGGCCTGCTATCGCGGCTTTTCCTTGGGCGAATTGTCAGCCCGGTGCTCTACCAAATGGTCGCGAGAGAGAGAGACGTCTTGCAAGTGTAGGGTAATTCCTAGTCGAAGGTGAAAACTGAAGCAATGAAATGCTTTAACCGCTGTGCTCCGCAAAAAGTCCGCACGGCGAATCATTCCTGAAAAAGGATTCGTTTCGACAGCACCGTCCAAAGACCAAGCAAAGGCGGACGGACAAGCGTGTGGCTCCCATGTCAGATATGCTATTTACACTCCGAGCGCGTCCTCGTTCCTGTAGGAGACGCCGATTTGCCCAAAGGGGAATACAAGGGAAGGGAACTGCCTGGTGAGACCCGCCCATACCCACCCAGACCTGCGATCTGAAACTGGAATAAAGGCGATTTTGCAAAACGAACTCCCTGAACCCCTTTGACTTCAATAACTCGTCCTTTTTCGCACATTGCGGACCGCGTGCAATTGGACACGTCAACGAATAATCTGGATCACAAGGACTGCGGCCATCATGGGATGAGTTTTGCGGAGGAGGACTGAGTCGACGAGGAGTCAGCTTCAGAGCGCGGGACTCAACGAGTAGGGGAGTTAGGGCACGATTGAGATCACCGGACGCCCTGGTGCAGGTGGTGCGGGGAAGTTATGTTTGAACGTAGCGGCATGGATTGGCTACTGCTGCTTCTCCTTCTTGGAGTCACACCCAACTTTGTTTGAAAACCAGGGATACTCCTGCCGATGTTTTTCGATGGTCGTTGGCGCACGAGACCTTGGCGCCACTCTGCATGTTTTCCACAGAGATTACATTTTTCCACAGCCTGAATGGTCGATTCCCATTGCCACCCGCTCGCGAAACCCTAAGATAAAATCGCACCGTTAAAGAGGGCGAGAGGGTGGTTTAGGAGGTGAGCAAACATGGCACAACCACAAGTGGCTCCAATCACTTGTAGTCAATGCAACGGACTGTACGCTTCGGAACGTGAATTGCACGACCATATTCAGGCGGCTCATCGCAGGTCTGTCTCGGAACAAATAACTCTCCAGCATGGTGATACGCAACCAGATAGCTCCGGGAATCGACTTGGTCCATCAAAGGAAGAATGGGCAAAGCTTTCCGTAAAATTGAAGAATCGTGTCCAAGCGCGCTTCAACTCGGAAGAGCTTGACGCCATAGACCGTTTCATACTGCTTGCCAGTCAGGGCTCAGTCTTTGAAGATTAGTGCCGATTATGTTACGGAACCGCGGGGATTAGATAAAGTGTTTCGATTGAGGAAGAAGAGTGGCGCGTCCGGTGAGGTTCGAACTCCCGACTTTGTGCTTCGGAGGCAGTCGTGGTTAAATCCTAAATGCTTGTCCATGTGTAGCTTACGAGTCTCAATGACGCGCTCCAATCCGCGTAATGATACCTAGGTACCTAGAAAAACGCACTCGTTCAATGAATCGTTCTCTCGTCTATTAAAATCACAGATCATGGCAACAAATATTCAGGTCGAATTGCGCCCCGCAAAAACTGGCATTCACACGGCGAAAGCGTAGTCATGTCGGAGAAACACGAGCGTGTGAAGAAGTCCAGGTCGAGGAAACCACAGGGCGGCGCAGCGGGAGCCTATTCTGACCTTGATTCAGTCGTGCGCGACTGCCTGCACATCACACGGCTTGGCGTCCCCCCGGCGCTTGTCAAAGAATCGTGCACGTGAAGCACTCCGTGGAACTGTGATGTGGCGGATTCTATCCCGGCGCATCCCGGAACTTTTCGGAAGACGCAGAGGTATGGATCCTAAGCGGTCACGATGTCGGGTCCTCCCCGGTTAGTGCGGCTGTGAGTGCTTGGGTGAATTAGAACGATTTGTGATCTGGGTGCCGAATCAGTTCGGAGTCAGTGTAACCCTGCAAGGTCGTATGGGGCTTTGCCAAACGACTCACATGAGGGATTTCAAGAGACTATTCAGCGAGCAGTTGCTTGCGCAGCGCACCGGCGTCGCGGAAGTGCGACCCGCTCCGGTTGCTTCCCAGCACTCTTCACCAGGGCTTGCATCTTCAAATATGCGGCATTCGTCCATCCAAAACCGACAACATTTTCTTTATATCCGCTTGCAACGTTTACTTCGGCCGATGCCGTCACGCTGTCGTATTTCTCCCGGATTGTGCGATCGCATTTGTAGTTCTCCCTGACCATCGCTGTGAATTCTTGCGAGATGCGGACCGCGTCCTTTATGTCACCGCTCTTCGCTAGCCCATCAACCGTGAGCCAGGTCACTGGCGCCCAAGTGTACGGCAGGTCCCACTGCACTCCCGACTCATAAGTGCTCATTGCGGTCCCGCCCGACTTCTCGAACAGTTTTAGGTTCACTTCGAGGGCCTTCGCCTGTTGCGTGTCGGCAGCGCCTGCCCACAGCGGATAGAAGGTTGTGAGGTAATCGTAAGTCGATTGTTTGCCTGTCATGTAGTCATAGTCGAAATCAGTCTTGTCCAAATTAGCTTTTGAGCGGCGGCGGTAGAACTCTGCTACGGTTTGCGTTGACAGACGTGAACCATAGGGAGGAGGACCACCGCCGTGACACGAGTATCCAGCATTTTCAGCCAGATGTTGCATTTGTTTTCTCGCACCGAATTTGAGCGGGCCGTCGTGGAGCACCGGGCCGAGCGCCACGCCCGCGGGTTCAGTTGTTGGGGCCAGTTCGTGGCCATGTTGTTCTGTCATCTGGGGCGGGCGCAGTCGCTGCGCGAGATTTGCGGCGGCCTAGCCGCCAGCGAGGGCAAGCTGCGGCACCTGGGACTGCCCGACGCGCCCAAGCGCTCCACCCTGGCCTATGCCAATGAACACCGGCCCTGGCCGCTTTACCGCAGCGTGTTTTATCAACTGCTGGGCCGTTGCCGCGAAGTGGCCGGCGCGCATGGTTTCCGTTTCAAAAACAAACTGCTCACTCTGGACGCCACGCTCATCGAACTCTGTGTTTCGGTTTTCGACTGGGCACAGTACCGGCGCACGAAAGGAGCCGTGAAGCTGCATCTGCTGCTCGATCATCAGGGATTGCTCCCTAGTTTTGCGCTCATCACCGAAGGCCGCGTGCACGAAAGCCGCGTGGCGCGCAGCTTGCGTTTCGAGCCTGGAACCATCGTGGTTTTCGATCGTGGCTATGCCGATTACGATTGGTTCGCCTCACTCGACGCTGAAGGCGTATTTTTCGTCACGCGCATGAAGGACAACGCCGATTACGGCGTCGTCGAGCGCCGTCCGGTTCCCGAACACGGTGCGGTTCGGCGCGACGAGATCATCTTCCTTTATAAAGCGGCCCGCAGTGGGAACTACGATCTGTTTCTGCGTCGCATCGAAGTCTGGGACGAGGAACAAAAACGCGGCGTAGTGTTTCTCACCAATCATCGCGGCTTTGCTGCCTCCACCATCGCCGCCGTCTACCGCCAGCGCTGGCAGATCGAGCTGTTCTTCAAAGCGCTCAAGCAGAACCTGCGCATCAAGACCTTTGTGGGCACCAGCGCCAACGCCCTGCAGATTCAGATCTGGACCGCCCTGATCGCGCTGCTCGTGCTCAAGTACCTGCAACTGCGCGCTCGCTTTGGCTGGAGCTTGTCCAATCTCGCCGCTTTGTTGCGCCAGCAGTTGTTCGTCTATCGCGACCTGTTTGCCTGGATCGATGAGCCGTTCCAGCCTCCTCCGCTGCTCGACCCCGACGCCGAGCAACTGGTGCTTTCCTGGTGAGCCCAACTTGGACAGCAGAAATGCCAACCTCAACCTACAAATCGCCACTGAGGCCCTGCAGTGCCCCGGTTTTCTTCGCTCTCATGCCTCAATTCCGGCTAATTTGGACAGCAGTGAGTCGAAATACATCCCTTTTCGGGGGTTCCACAGATATTTATTGATCGCGGCGCGACGCTGGTCCGCAAGCGAGTTCCAGCGTTTGGTCTCATCAGGCTTACCGAGTTGTTCAGCCATCCATGCCAGGTCGCGCTCATATTTGTAGAGCAGCGAATTCAGATCGGAGGGTGCATTATGGTGTGTCCACCCGCTGAACGGACCGAAACGAAATGCTGTGTCAAAACCTGATTCGCGCATCGCACGATCGCCTTCGTAGAAGTCGCGGCTTAGCCATTGCCCGTTCACGTGCGCATGAGCGCAAACACTGGAGTCGCGAGGATCGCAACTGGTTTTAGCCAACTGTGCCTGTTCGGCGGCATCCGGGTCATCCGGAGCGCTTACCAGAAAATCCGTATGCACATCCGGATGTGCAAGCAGCCAGCGAATCACGCCCGGATAGTAGTCGCTGTCGTCAGCCATCTCCTCCACGGGTCCTTCACCCAAATCGTGGTAACGCGCCAGGCCAGTGTTGCCCGCCTTGTGAAAGTCAGACATCCACAGCGCATGATCCTGCGAGGCAAAACCGTACGCGCGCAGCAGCCAGGCTACAGCTTGATCCTTGCGTCCTGCGGAGGATTCTGCGTCATAAACAGCGCGGATCATCGACGAAAGAAAGGGAGGCTGCGAGCGGGTGAGATAGTACGTTCGATTCGCATTCAAAATTCCGCCGTAATGTTCGATCTCATAAAAGAAGTTCTCAATCATCCCCTTTGCAAGATCGACGCGGGAATCCTGGATCAATCCAAGGATGATGAAGTAGCTGTCCCAGTCATACATTTCATTGAAGCGGCCACCTGGAACCACGTATTTGTTCGGCAGATACAAGAGTCCGGCGCGGGTAAGATCTCCCGGTTTCACTTCGCCCAGCCTCTCGATGCGCCGTGGCAGTCGTTCGACCTTCACTTTGCATGAAGATTCAAGCGCGGCAATTTCGCGTGGCTCAGGCACGTCCTCCGGCAGATAGAGGGTTGAGACCCTGCCGAGCTTTGGATCAGCCACCGACCTGCAATCGTTCATCGATCGCGAAAGCTTATCCCATGCCGTGTGGATGTACGCATCGATCGGCTGAACCGGCTCGGCCAGCGAAGCCGGCATGCGGGGTACAGATGGGGCGGTCTGCGCTAGGGACGGAGTAGAGCAAATCGCCCACACCGCCGCGAATAGGTAAGTCACTGCTTCCTTTTGCCAAACGCAAAATCGTGTCTGCATAACCATCCGTAGCCGGGTCGTAGGTTAGGCCAATATCTCGCAATTTGGCCACCGAGAGTAGTAGGTTAGTCATTCCTAGTAGGATGTCCTGGCAAGTCAGATCGTTGCCGCTTATGCCTCAGGTGGATGGTTCGTCGGCAAGCCGGAAATTACGATTCTTCTGGTGCTACATAATGGGATGGCCCGTGAGTCGACCATAATGGGGTCGTCTGGACTGAGGCGCCTCCGGTCCATTGACGCAGGCGCATCGCGGCTCTAGCATTTGAACACTTCCCAGCAGGAAACTTGCATCGCACAATTTCGAGCCTCCGCGAATCGGACAGTGTTGTCAAGGCTCTTATCCACTCGACGAAGGAGAAAACGATGAGTGCAAAAGCGCGATGGGTCTCACTGAAAAGCAGCACCCGCACTCTGCTTCCCGGGGCCAAACGAATCGGGCCGGCCGATGCTGCCGAGCAAATCCAGGTGACTATTCGCGTCCGGCGCGGTTCGAGTCCGAGCGAATTTCCTTCGGACGCAGAACTCGGCAGCGGTCCTCCGTCACAACGGATTTATCTGACCCGTGAGGAATTTGCCGCGAAGCACGGTGCTCGCGCAGATGACATTGCTGCGATCCGCGCGTTCGCTGCTGAAAATGGACTGCAAATCGTGAGCGTGGCTACCGCGCGCCGCACAATTATGCTTGGCGGCACGGTCGAAGACTTCAGTAAGGCTTTCGGCACGGAGTTGCACCATTACTCGTATCAAGGCCGCACGTACCGCTGCCGCACCAGCGCGCTGGAAATTCCTGCCGAGCTCGAAAGCGTGATAGAGGGCATCTTGGGACTGGACAATCGCCCGCAGGCACAGACTCATTTCCGTCGGCGAACTCACGCCACGGCCGGCGACGTCTCATTTACTGCGCTTCAAGTGGCGCAGGCGTACGATTTTCCAGTTGGTGCGGACGGCAGCGGGCAGGCGATCGCTATTCTCGAATTGGGCGGCGGCTACCGCGCCCAGGATTTGAGTGCGTACTTCGGCAATCTCGGCCTCGCCATCCCCGCCGTCAGCGCGATTCCTGTCGACGACGGATCTAATTCTCCCACAGGCAATGCTGACGGCCCAGACGGAGAAGTCGAGCTCGATATCGAAATCGCCGGTGCGATTGCTCCCGGCGCGAAGATCGGTGTTTATTTCGCGCCGAACACGGATCAAGGATTCATCGACGCGCTCACGACTGCTGTACATGACACGAACTTGCGACCCTCGATCGTCTCGATCAGCTGGGGCGGCCCGGAAGACTCATGGACTGCGCAGGCGCGCAACACACTCAATTCCGCGTGCCAGGACGCTGCAACTATGGGTGTTACTGTGCTCGTCGCTTCGGGTGACAGCGGCGCCACGGACGGTTCGGCCAACGGGGCGCTCACTGTTGATTTTCCGTCGTCGAGTCCCTACGTGATTGGCTGCGGCGGCACGAAGCTCGGGCTCACCGGAAGTTCCATCGGCAGCGAGCAAGCCTGGAACGAACTCGCGCAAAACGAAGGTGCCACCGGCGGTGGCGTGAGCGAAGTATTCGCGACCCCGGATTTTCAGAGCGACGTCAATGTCCCTGCTGCTCCGAATGGATTTCGAGGCCGCGGAGTTCCAGATGTAGCGGGCGACGCGGACCCGACAAGCGGGTACAACGTGTTGGTGGATGGTGAATCCACGGTGATTGGCGGAACCAGCGCCGTGGCGCCTCTCTGGGCCGGGCTTCTTGCGCGCATCAATCAGTTGGTCGGCAAGCCGGCCGGATATCTGAATCCACTTCTGTACTCGGCCAATGTGGCCGCCACATTTCACGATATAACTTCGGGCAACAACGGCGGCTATTCTGCGGGTCCAGGATGGGATCCTTGCACGGGACTTGGTACGCCAGACGGCACGCGTTTGTTATCGGCTCTGGAAAGCGGCTAAGTGCGAGGCTAAGGCTCGTCCACCTGTTGTATCCTCAGGCGCCATTTGCGGGAGTCGTTCCGGAGGGATTGTCGGCAAGCCGGAAGTTGGCCAGAAACGGCGTTCGAGGAGATCAGACCACGCGAGCAGAACTGAATAACATCGCATTTCCTCGAACCGGACTACTGACTTGTAAAAGGTAGCTTGTCCGGGTTGTAAGTGCGATCGCCAGGTTTCGTAAACCATTCACTCTGAGGAATTCTCGGCTCTTTTCGGCGTCTTTTTATTCGTGATGCAGCGAAGCGTGGCGAGCAACGGTCTGTTTTCTATTGCTCGACCAATTCGACGGGGCGATTTAGCGCACGGCCATGGAATGAGTTTTACGGAGGAGGATGGGGTCGAGCAGGAGTAAGCTTCACACCGCCGGACTCGAAGAGTGGTGGAGTTAGGGCACGATTGAAATCCCCACACGCCCAGGTGCAGATGTTGCGGGGATGCGATCCTTTAAGAATGAGCGTTCCTGCACCATAGAACGATTTGGGGCGCTTCCGGTTCGACCTGGCTTAAAAACTTGCTAGGTCACTACGCCGCTCATCAACTTCAGCACCAAGAGAAAACTGATTTGCGTCCAGGAGTCCCGACCATCTGACTTCTCCTAGTAGGTTTACCGTTCGTGTGTACCCCTTTGACCGAGCCTTGTTGGCACAGCTTTACTAGCCCAAGATGAAGAAGGGCTTCTTCAATTTTGTGCGGTCCACCCCCAGCCGTTAAGTGTGTCCAATCTTTTGCTGATGCACGGCTGGCCTGGGCAGCCCGCCTCTATCGGGATCGGTCTTGCCGGTGGTGTGAACGGATTCTTGCTTGGCATTGATTGGAAAAGGGCATCTCTATGTCTTCCGTGCTTGTTGACACCTCGGTCGCATGCCGTCCGGCACGAGAAAACGCGCGTCTCATAAAAGAATGTCTTGCAGGCAAAGAAGAGGCCTGGGCTGATCTCATTGAAAAATACAAAGCCCTTATCTTCTCGATACCTGTCAAGTACGGTCTGCCCCCCCAGGAAGCGGCGGACGTATTTCAAAATGTCTGCGCGGAACTTTTCACGCGGATGCCCGAATTGCGTGAGCCTGGCGCCCTGCCGAAGTGGCTCATGCAGGTCGCGCATCACGAGTGTTACCGTTGGAGACGCGCGCAGCAGCGTGTTCTCAGCCGTGACACTGAGCGCGACTTGCCCGAACCCGACATTCCTCCCATCGCAGAATCCTTGATTCGCCAGACCGAGGAAGAACAAATGTTGAGGGACGCGATTGCTGGGCTCACTTCCCAATGCCAAAGATTGGTTTCGGCGTTATTTCTCGAACTGCCTGCCAGGCCGTATGCTGAAATCGCAGCCGACCTGGGACTTGCGGTTGGGTCGATTGGCTTTACGCGGCAGAAATGTATTGAAAGGCTACGCCAAACGCTGGAGAAAGCAGGCTTCCGTTGAAAAACGCGAAGGATGAAGTGCTTTTCCAGGACGAGCATCTCTCTGAGCTTGCAACTCTCGAAAATGAGGCCAGCCGGAGACACTTCTTTGATCGTCATCAGGCCCTTGTTCAGATGGAGACGGTGAAGCTGCTTGCCGAAATCGTAGTCCGCAGGATCCGCGTTGATACCAAAGAAGCGCTTCGACTTTCGGATGCGGCAATTGAACTCGCTGGACGATTGGTGGACAAAAAGAGCCTCGCGTTCGGTTTGCGAGCCAAAGCGAACGCCCTTTACGCCAACGGTGATTTCAAGGCAGCAATTGAACATCATGAAAGCGCATTGCAGATTTTCGAATCCTTGGATGAATTGAACGAGGCAGGCCGGACTCTCAGCGCCTCCCTGCAGCCGATTCTTCTTCTGGGCGAATACGCCCGCGCCTTCGCCGCATCCGAAAGGGCTCGCGAAATCTTCACGCGCTTGAACTTGCCCTGGCGGCTGGCACGATTAGAAATCAATGTTGGCAACATTTTTCATCGTCAGGATCGATTTGAGGAAGCGTTGACTCATTACGATCGCGCCTATGTCGGGCTCCTCGCTCACCAAGATGCAGAAGGGATGGCCGTCGTCCTGAGCAACCTCGCGACTTGCCTCATCACCATGAACGATTTCCCGCGAGCCCTTGCGACTTACGAGCGCGCCCGCAAGGTCAGCGAGGAAAATGGGATGTCCCTGCTGGTTGCCCAGGCGGACTACAACATCGCGTATCTCTACTACCTTCGGGGGGAGTACAGCACTTCAATTGAGATGCTCTACGCCACGCGGCGAGCGTGCGAAGCCAACGGAGACGCCTACCATCATGCCCTGTGTCACCTCGACCTCTCCGAAATTTACCTGGAGCTGAATCTGGGCGAAGAGGCGCGCGTAATGGCGATCGAAGGATTCCAGCGATTTGAAAAGCTCCAGATGCCGTACGAGATGGCTAAGACCCTCAGTAACGAAGCGATAGCGCTCGGTCAACAAGGGAAAACCGTGCAGGCAATCGAGCGATTCCGGCGAGCGCGAAAGATTTTTGAGCAAGAGAACAACCTCGTCTGGCCTTGGCTGGTCGATCTTTATCAGGGGCTGCTCCTACTTCATGAAGGACGATATCTTGAAGCTAGGCGTTCGTGCATGGCCGCAACTCGTTTCTTTGACAATTCCGTCCTAGCAGGGAGAGCCATTCTCGGACACTTACTTCTTGCCAGGATCGCATTGAAATTGGAGGAACTCGACTTAGCGAGAGAAGAAACGGATCAATGCCTGAACAAGCTCACTGGTTTCCAATCGCCTGTCCTCTCTCATGAAACATTTTGTCTCGTGGGCCAAATTGCAAACATTTCCGGCGACCCCGCCGCTGCATATGCCGCCTACCAAGAGGCTCGAAAGGCACTCGAAGCGATCCGCAGCCAGTTGCACGGTGAAGACTTAAAGATTTCTTTCGGAAAGAACAGGTTGAAAGTGTACGAAGCCCTCGTCGACCTGTGCCTTGAGCGCACCCCCAGGGGGGACGCCGTCCAAGAAGCATTCGTGTACATGGAATCCGCCAAATCGCGGAGCCTGATCGAGGCAATTATGCCAAGCAGCCAAATTGCGTCGGCTGGTGAGTCAACTCAGAGCGGGCTCGTTCGCCGCATACGCGACCTGCGCGAAGAGTTGAATTGGTATTACCACCGCATCGAACTCGAACAACTCCGTCCCGAAGAGCGATCGAGGGAAAGAATCACGCATTTGCAAGAGCAGGCGCAGACGCGCGAAGGGGAGTTGCTGCGTGTTGCGCGTGAGATGCCTGCAAGCGAACGCCAGGAGACCGCGCCCTGGGAGGCATCTCAATTTTCACTCGCGCACGTTCGGTCGAAGCTCGACAACAATGCCACTCTTCTGGAATATTTCTTCACAGGTGAACGGATCCTGGCCGTTGTGGCCACGAAGAATGAAATGGAAGTTATTCCCGTAACGATCACCTCGCGAATTGCGAGTTATCTGGACTTGTTGCGATTTCAACTTTCGAAATTCCGCCTTGGCGCGGACTACGCCCAACGATTCTCCGAAGCGCTTCTCCGCGCCACACAAAGCCATCTGAAATCGCTCTACGCTGAGCTTGTCGCGCCGATCAGGCCCCTGCTCAGGGGAACAAAACTAGTTATCGTCCCACACGGAACCCTGCACTATTTACCTTTTCACGCTCTGCTCGATTCCGCAAAATACTTGGGCGACCTATTCGAAATCTCATATGCGCCGAGCGCAACGATGTTTGCTGCCTGCCAGAACAAGTCTGTTAGCGCGAACTCAAAAATCTTGATTTTGGGCGTACCGGACGATCGCGCACCTCAAATTCTTTCTGAAATAAGAAACATCGCCGGTGTTCTCCCGCAAGCAGAACTCCTCATTGGAGACCAAGCAACCACCGCGGCATTCCGGGAAAAGGGTCCGGCAAGCAAGTTGGTGCACATCGCGACGCATGGCGTATATCGCAGGGATAACCCCATGTTCTCTGGAATCAAGATGGCGGATGGCTATCTGAACCTTTACGACCTGTACCAAATGAAGCTTGGCGCCTCGCTGGTTGTGCTCAGCGGGTGTGCCACGGGAATGAGCGCGATAGCCGAAGGAGATGAGCTGCTTGGCCTGCAGCGGGGGCTTTTCTCCGCTGGCGCGGCCTCACTGCTCCTTTCCCTTTGGGACGTGCATGATCAGAGCACAGCCGAACTAATGAAGAGTTTCTACACGAGGTATATCCAGACCGGGGAAATGACCTCCTCACTCCAGGGCGCAATGAAGGAGCTACGGGCAGAGTATCCTCACCCCTATTTTTGGGCGCCATTCTTCCTGGCGGGCGCAACTAATTGATATCACAGGGTTTAGCTTTTTTGAATTCCCCTATATTTTCCAGCAATCTAGTCCCCCTTTATCCATGAATGCAGAAACCTAGCCGAATCCGGGGAACAGGCTTATCGAAGCTAGGTGACTTCAACAAAACGAGGGCGAGGCGATGAAGCATTTTTCGAATATCGAATGGATTGACTTTGTGAATGGCGCAACGCAATCGACGAAAGTCGCGGAAATGCAGAAGCACTTGGACTCGAATTGTAAGTCCTGCCTGGAGGTAGTCTCGATGTGGCGAAAAGTGCATGAAACTGGAGCAGCCGAGCAAGCCTACCAACCCCCCGCAACGGACGTGCGAATCGCAAAGGCTATATTTACTTCGCGGAAAAAGGCGAGGGCCAAGGCGGGAATCTCATTGGTATTCGATAGTTTCTTCCAGCCCGCTCTTGCCGGAACGCGCTCCGCGGAAAATCACGTCCGGCAATTGCTTTACCGCATTGGGGCTTTTCAACTCGATCTCTGCGTTGAAGCGACATCGGATGGAAAGAGGATTGTTATTACCGGGCAGCTCATGAACGCGAAAAATCCGGCACTGGCCATGCGCCAATTCCCCATTCTGGTTTCGGATTGCCAAGGACTGACTCTGGGCGCAGAAACAAACGAATTTGGGGAGTTCCGGACGGAGATCGCGAACACAGGCGCAATCGAATTGAAATTGCATCGCCCTTACGGCAAGCATTACGTCGTCTCGATGCGCGAAGTCTTGGGAATTTGGACCGGGAGCTCAAAATGAACAGCTTTCGGCCAATTGGCAAATCGACCCCCATGCCCGTAGTACCGCGGTACCGCTTTGAAATAGGACTTTCGAATAGGCGAGAAGAACCACTTGTACCATTGGATTCCGTTGGTTCGCACGAAATAATGCGTTATCGACGGAATTTAAAGTGTGCGAGCAATTCATAGAAATGGAGTCATAAAGGCCCCCATGAACCGCAAAATATGCCTCATCGTAGCCTTATTTGTTCTTATGTTCGTGCAGGCCAAGCCTGCGGCAGCGCAACAACGCTTGATCGTGCGAACCACCTCACTCCCGCTCTTGCAGCATGCGTGTCTCTTGGATCTCTGTCAGATTGTTGGAAATATTGACGGCACTGTCGACCAGCTTTTTCTGGTCACCTTTCCCAACGGTTTGCCGCTGAACGTGCTGACGAGCGTGCTTCGCCTGGTCCCGGGCGTTCAGGATGTGGAAGTCGACCTACTGAGGCAGATTCCTGTCGGCCCGCCGTTCAGCGGGAATATCCCGAACGGCATGAACGAGCGAACACTCGTCAACTATTACGGTACGTCCGTATGGATGGGCTATGCTCAGCAGCCTGCTTCTGCGATCATCCAACTAAACGCAGGCAGGACGACGTTTAACGTTTCCGGCCGCGGAATCGTCGCGGATATTGATACGGGAGTGGACTTCACGCACCCGGCCTTGCAGGGCGTTCTCCTTCAGGGTTACGACTTCACGCGCAACCAGGCCGGTGGCAACGAGATGGCTGATGCGCCCGGATCCGCCGGACTCGACCAATCATCCGCAGGCTGTGCTCGACCAGTCCTCAGCGGCCGTTCTCGATCAGTCCACGGCTGCAGTGCTTGACCAGTCCACCGCCGCCGCGCTCGATAACTCTCAGTACGCGGATTTCGGACACGGGACGATGGTCCTCGGCATCGTTCACCTCGTCGCCCCTGACGCGATGCTCATGCCCCTGAAGTCGTTCAGTTCAAACGGCACGGGCTATACTTCGGACATCCTTCGCGCCATCTACTATGCCGTACAAAACAAAGCCAACGTCATCAACATGAGCTTTGACTTCACGGTTGCCGACACCGAATTGGCGACGGCGATCAGCTACGCGCAGTCCAACAACGTTACCTGCGTCGCCTCCGCGGGGAACGACGGTAAAGCGGAGGTCGTATATCCCGCATCGCTTGCGGGCGTGATGGGCGTGGCATCGACGAATGACCTGAATCAGCAGTCCACCTTCTCGAACTTCGGCACGCAGGTTGTGTTCGTCGCGGCGCCGGGTGAGAACATCATCTCCACCTACCCGTACGACTCCTACGCATCAAGCTCCGGCACCTCTTTTAGTTCACCGTTCGTCGCCGGAACGGTCGCTCTGCTGCTCGACATGAACCATTCACTCACTCCAACCACTGCTGCGACGGCCATTGGCCACGCGACGACAACCACGTCAGCCATGGGTCACGGCGTGTTGAATGTTTATCTGGCGCTCGGCTACATGCAAGTCACAATCGGACGCTAGTCGGAAGGAATACTCCGATGACGACGATGACAGCGCACGACACGATGCCAAACCTGCAGCGGAATTCGCTGCAGGTTAAGGCACTCGAGGAGAACCTGCACTCGCAGAGAAACTCGGTTATCTGTGCGTTCAATCAGCTCCTCGACTTGAAGGACATGAACACCGGCGTGCACAGCACCCGCTTGGCGGAATGGGGAATGCGCGTCGGCCAGGAGTTGGGCCTGGATGAAGCTGCCTTGCAAGATCTCGAGGTCGCTGCGCTGCTTCACGACATCGGAAAAATTGGGATTCCGGATTCGATTCTCCGGAAGCCCGCGAAGCTGGATCGCGAAGAATACGAACTGATGAAGAAGCATCCGGAGTATGGCTGGGCCGTCATCCGAATGATTCCCGGCTTCGCACGCGCGGCACTCTACATTCTCCATCATCACGAATCCGTGGACGGGAAGGGCTATCCCGCCGGCCTCAAGGGCCCGGAGATTCCGCTGGCCTCCCGGATCGTTGCAGTCACCGATGCTTTTGACGCGATGGTTTCGTCACGCCCCTATCGCCAGGGTTTGCCGTTCGACGAGGCCATCCGGCGATTGGTTGAGTCCAGCGGAACCCAGTTCGACTCCAGCGTCGTGCAATCATTTCTTCCGTTAGCCAAGGCTGAAATGAGCACCGTGTTCGACGCCGCCGGAACCGATGTAACTGCAGCGCTGTAACGCATGATTCTCTAAACCATCGTCAGTCTGCGCACAACTTTGAAGGCCGGAAGATTGCATGATTCAGGCGATTTTCCTGGAAACAGCGCATCCCAGCGCGTCCGTCCGATTGAGTACATAGATGATTCGGCACACGCGGTTTTATTGTTATGCCTTACCCCCTAACATAGATAGTGAGCCGCTACGCGGGGTCATTTGGCCATTTCCGCATTGCTCCACGCAGAATCGGCCCTTTGATCCCGTGCGCGGGATCACCCTCTCATGCGAACTGTGCAAAGTTTTCACCCAGCCACTGCCGCTGCCCGCGCGGAAGACCCGTCACTCCATTCCTTGCAACCCATTGATCCACGGGACTCTGTTCCACTGCTCCAAATTCAAAATCTCAGCGTGGAATTCGATGGAAGAGATTCCGATCCGGTCCGCATTCTCGATGACGTTTCCCTGGATATCCAGAAGGGCCAGGCGATTGGAATTCTGGGCGAGTCCGGCTGCGGGAAGACCACTCTCGCGCGAACGCTAATTCGTCTCTTGCCAACCGGCTTTCACGTCTCCAAAGGGTCTCTCATTTGCCGCGGAGCCGACATCCTGCGCATGAGTTCCAAGGAGCTTCGTCAAATTCGCGGCGCCGCAATCTCCCTGATCCATCAGGAGCCTGCCGGTGCTCTGCACCCCACTATGCAAATCGGCGATCAGGTGGCGGAAATCCTGAAAGCACATCATCGCTCGGGCCGGAAAAAGTGCGCGGAAGCGGCGCGCGCCACTCTCGCTGAAGTCTTTCGCGAGGATTCCGCGCGTATCTTCAATTCTTATCCACACGAATTGAGCGGCGGCCAGCGGCAGCGCGTGCTGATCGCGCAGGCGATCTGTTGCCGGCCTTCTCTTATCATCGCGGACGAACCCACGGCATCCCTCGACCTGACCACTCAGGCGGAGATCATCGAGTTATTAAAAGCCCTCAAGCAAAAGTTCGGCATGGCCTTGCTCTTGATCACTCACAATCCATCGATCCTGACCGGCCTCGTGGATCGCGTCCTCGTGATGTACGGCGGGCAAATCGTGGAAGAAGGGCCGGCGAATGATATCTTTGCTTCTCCTCTCCACCCCTACACGCAGGATCTGGTGCGATTGCGGCCCGGCCACTTTCAAATGAAATTCTCCGGCGCGAAGTTGAAGCTGCCGGTCATTGATGACTCGCGGGATAGCCTGGATGCCGCGCGTGTCGGTTGCCACTACGACCCGCGTTGCAATCAACGATTATCAAATTGTGCGTCCGTAATGCCGCAAGAGAAATACGTTGAGGGGTCGCGCCGTGTGCGCTGTTTTCTTTATGGCCAGTGATCGGCGCATTCACTCCTCCCCATCCCGCGCTGCCCTCGAAGCACGCGGCCTGTCAAAAGTCTTCAACCATCGCGGCCCGTTCTCTGCCGCGAAGACCCCCTTTACGGCCTTCGAGCAAGTCAATTTGGCAATTTTCTCCGGGCGTACCCTCGCACTAGTGGGTGAATCCGGGTCGGGGAAATCTGTACTGGCGCGATGTCTCGTGCGCCTCGAGGAACCGACCTCGGGCGAATTGGAAATCGAAGGGCAGGATTTTCTCGCGCTCTCAGGAAATGTGTTGCGCCACGCCCGGAGAAAAGCCCAGCTGATTTTTCAGGAGGCGATGTCGGCCCTGAACCCGAGATTCACGGCCGCCGAAATTATTGCCGAGCCGTTGGTTGTCGCTGGCAAACTTGGCTCTCGGGACGCGCGCGTAAGAGCGTTGGCCCTGATGGATTCCGTAGGCCTGCCGAAATCATGGGCCGGGCGCGGGGCGCACGAGTTCAGCGGCGGCCAAAAGCAACGCCTCGCGCTTGCGCGTGCCATCTCGTTAAATCCCAAGATTCTGCTTCTCGATGAAGCGCTTTCCGGACTGGACCTTTCCGTACAGGCGCAAATGATCAATCTGCTGAGCGGCCTGCAAACGGAACACAACCTGGCTTTTCTATTTATCTCCCACGACCTCAGACTCGTCAGTGCCTTGGCGGATGAAGTCGCCATCATGAAAAGCGGCGTTATCGTTGAGCGCGCTCCGACGGACAAAATCTTTTTCCAGCCGCGGCATCCCTATACTCAATCTCTCGTCTCCTCGTTGCACGGCTTGCGGGATTCCGGTATTCAGGAATTGGTGCCCCGGCCATGACATATCTTGCTCGCCGCCTCCTGCACGTGGCCTTTCTCCTCATCGGCGTTTCTGTGATTTCGTTCTTTTTTATTTCGGTTGCCCCCGGAAACTATCTCGACGAGATGCGCATGAACCCGCAGATTTCCCCAGACACTGTGACAGCGCTCAAAGCGCAGTTTGGGTTGGACCGGTCCGTCCCCGTCCGCTATTGGGAGTGGTTGAAGTCACTTGCGCGCGGCGATATGGGTTTTTCCTTTTCTTACAATCAATCCGCTGCTTCCTTAATCTTGCCGCGCGCCCGAAACACACTTCTCTTGACCGCAACCGCGACGATCCTCGCGTGGGTCCTTGCGATTCCCATTGGCGTCTGGTCGGCAGAAAGGCGCGGCCATGTCGATGACCGGTTCATCTCCACCGCAACAGGAACTCTGCTCGCCGTTCCGGAGCTTCTGATTGCGTTGCCGCTGCTCTGGTTTGCCGCAAGGACTCACCTCTTCCCAACGGGCGGAATGGTCTCTTTGGATTTTGACTCTTTTAGTTTTGCAGGAAAACTAAGGGACGCCGCGGCTCACCTCTTTCTTCCTGTTGCCGCGCTGGCTTTGGGAATGATCCCGATTCTTGTCCGGCATGTGCGCGCCGCGGCTGTGGAAGTCCTGCGTTCGCCATTCTACTTGGCCGCCGCGGGTCACGGCATTCCCCGCCGCACTCTACTCTTTCGCTACGCTCTTCGAGGCGCGGCTAATCCGCTGATCACGCTTTTCGGATTTTCCGTCGGTTCCTTGTTGAGCGCATCCATGCTCGTCGAGGTCGTATTGGGATGGCCCGGTTTGGGTCCATTGCTTTTGGAATCGATTCTTGCGCGGGACTTATTCGTCGTGATCGGCGGCATCATGCTCTCCGCTGTATTCCTTGCTGGCGGAAGTTTCGCCGCGGATCTCTTGTTGTATTGGCAGGACCCAAGAATTCGAGCTCATTGAGACTGGGATGACTTCAAACCGCAAACTCGTCGTGCTTATCTTCGTGTTGGGAGTGCTTCATGCCGCGGTCCTGCTCGCGGGATTCGTCGCACCTTACGATGAGGCCTCGCAGAACCGGGAGATGTCTTTCGCTCCGCCCACGCGAGTTCATTTCGTGGACTCGAGCGGTCACTTTCATTTGCGGCCTTTTGTTTATGCCTGGACTCAAGATCAAAATAACTTCGCCGCTTATGTTGAAGATCACACCCAAATTTATCCGCTGCGGTTTTTTGTTTCCGGAGCTCCTTACAAATTGGCGGATCTCTTCCGCGTGAGCACCCACCTCTTCGGCGTTGAACCACCGGCCGGTGTCTACTTGTTTGGCACGGACCAGTTCGGCCGAGACGTATTCTCTCGAACCTTAAGCGGGGGCCAAATTTCGCTCCTGGCAGGATTGTTAGCCACAGCGCTTGCGCTTGGGCTGGGCGCCATTTTTGGAGTCCTTGCCGGATTCTATGGAGGTTGGTGGGACGCCATTCTCATGAGAGGTTCCGAGCTGTTTCTCGCGCTCCCCTGGCTTTACTTGTTATTCGCGGTTCGTGCATTTCTGCCATTGCAAGTCGAGCCGAAGCAGGCATTTCTACTGCTTGTCGCCATCATCGGCCTCGTCGGGTGGGCGCGGCCCGCGCGGCTCATCCGCGGCATTGTATTGAGCGCCCGCGAACGCGACTTCGTGCGTGCCGCGCGTGGATTTGGCGCAACCGATTTGCACATCCTTCGCAAGCATGTGCTCCCTCAGGCCGGCAGCGTGATCCTAACCCAGGCTGCTCTTTTGGTACCTCAATATGTTCTCGCTGAAATCACTCTTTCGTTTCTCGGCCTGGGCATTGGTGAGCCCGTTCCCACCTGGGGAAACATGCTCGCCTCCCTGATGCAAATTCACGTTTTGGAATCTTACTGGTGGATGGTCGCTCCCGGAATTGAGGCCGTCCTATTCTTCCTTTGCTACATGGCGTTGGGCAACGCCCTGGAAAAGCGGGCGAGATTGGTGGCCACGTGAAGGTCGCGCTCAAAATCGCAATCCTGCTGATTGCAGCGGCACTTTGTCTCCTGCCGTTCTCTGCCAATGTCTCGCCGCAAACAGCGATCCGAAATTCATCCACCGAGTTCATGGTCTCGACTGCCGAACCGGGCCGTCCCGGCGGAAGGCTAGTCACTTCACTCCGCACGGAACCCAAGACCTTCAATCCAATCACTTTTTCGGACACTTCGTCCAAACTCGTAATTTGGCGAATGATGGCCGATCTAATTCACATCAATAGCTATACGCAGCAGCCGGAACCTGCGCTCGCAAAATCCTGGACCGTTTCGCCCGACGGCCGCAAATACGCGTTGAAGCTCCGCCACGGCCTGCGCTTTTCCGATGGTCTGCCGTTAACCGCGGATGACGTGGTCTTCAGTTTCCAGGTCTATCTCGATGAGGCCGTCCACGCGCCTCAGCGTGACCTCCTCATGGTTTCCGGAAAACCCATCTCGGTCACGAAGGTGGACGCCGAAACCGTCCTGTTCGAATTGGCCTCGCCCTATGGCCCGGGTTTGCGCCTCTTCGATGGCTTCGCGATTCTCCCGCGTCACCTGCTGGAAGGGCCGTACCGCGCCGGAAGACTTGCGGAAGCCTGGTCCCCCACGAGCCCGTCAACGGAAATTGCGGGCGCTGGCCCGTTCCGATTGAAAGAATATGTTCCGGGCCAGCGGCTCGTCCTTGAAAAAAATCCTTTTTATTGGAAGCAGGATTCAAAGGGCACGCAATTGCCCTACTTGAATGAATTGATTTTCTTATTTGTGCCCAGCGAAGACGCGCAAGTGCTCCGGTTCCAGTCCGGCGACATTGACGTTCTCAGCCGTATCTCTGCGCTCAACTTTTCAATGTTACAAAGCAGGGCTTCCGCGAATGGCTATCGGCTCGATGAGGCAGGCCCAAGCCTGGAATGGTCTTTTCTCTTCTTCAATTTGAATGATCTCTCCAAGAAAAACTTGCCGCAAATCGCCGCAAAGCAGAAATGGTTCGCAAATACTGCATTTCGCCAGGCTGTTTCTCTTGTTGTGGATCGCGAAGGAATGGTCCGGCTCATTTATCAGACCCGTGCGACCCCGATTTGGAGTCCGGTCACGCCCGGAAACAAGCAGTGGTATGACCAGCAACTTCCGCATTTCGCCCGCTCGCTGGATCAGGCCCGCCAAGTCTTGCGCGGCGCGGGATTCAACTGGAATTCGGAGGGCGCCCTGATTGATGCGGAAAATAAGCCCGTGGAATTCTCTCTCATAGTCAGCTCAACGAATGTGGAACGTGGCAAAATTTCAACGATTATTCAGGACGATCTCCGTCAATTGGGTATGCGCGTCACCATTGTTCCACTGGAATCAAGAGCGCTCTTGAGCCGCGTGTTGGATAGCAATGATTACGAAGCCTGCGTACTCGGTCTCGCTAGCGGTGACGCGGATCCAAACGCCGATAGCAACGTCTGGCTTTCCGACGGAAGCACTCATTTGTGGGATCTCCATCGCGAATCTCCCGCGACTCCCTGGGAAGCCGAAATTGATTCCCTCATGCGCAAGCAACTCACGTCACGCACATTTGAAGAGCGCAAGAAAGCTTTCGATCGTGTCCAGGAAATCCTCGCCGAATTCCAACCGCTCATATTTCTTGTCAGCCCGCATATTCTCGTCGCAATAAAAACCGGGCTGGGCAATTTTCATCCCGCGGTCCTTGATCCAGTGGATCTTTGGAATGTCGAGAATCTCTATTGGATGGCCAAATAAGCTAGACAATTGGGTTCCGTTTGTTCCCTTGATTCGTGTCGTCCACCTCCGAATCGCGGATGATTATGTCCGGAGCGGATCCGCCGGCGCATTCTGCCTTCCTTGGACGCACGAGCGAACAATTGACGATGCTCTACGTTCGTCCGGATGCGTAGCGCAAGCATATGGCGTCGGCGAAGATCGAGAACCTCAAGGAAATAAGAGCACGGAGTCTCAAAGCCTGTTATATAACCGCCACCCATAGCCCGCCGAAAAACGTTGTCGCGAGGTTGACGTCACAACGCCTTGCGATGGACTCATGGGCGCGGCTCTCATTGCGGATACCCGCCCAGACCTGCAATCTGAAACTGTGATAAGGGCAATTCTGCAAGACGAACCCCCCTTAACCCCTTTGCCTTCAATAATTTGTCCTTTTTCGCGCATTGCGAATCACGTGCAATTGGGCTCGTCAACGAACAATTTGAATCACAAGATCCCCGCCGTCATTAAATGAGTATTACGGAGGAGGATTTGGTCGACGGGGAAGGGAACGTGACACCACGGACTCGACGAAGCCGTGAAGAAACCCATCGTAATTTTCGATTGAAAAGAAGGCGAAGAGCGGTAAGCTCGCGGCATGAGCCAAGAAAATGCGAGCAGGAAGCAGTTGATTCGTTACGTGAACCGGCAGCAGATGAGTTGGCGGGCCGTCGACGTCGAGCGGCTGATCGACGAAGACCATCCGGCGCGGGCCATTTGGACGGTGGTCGGGAGGCTGGATCTGAGCCGTTTTTACGAAAGCATCGGCAGCAGCGCCGAGGAGGGCGGCCGTCCGGCGATCGACCCGCAACTGTTGATCAGCCTGTGGGTGTACGCCTACAGCCGGGGAATCGGGGCGGCGCGAGAGATCGAACGGCGGTGTGAATACGATCCGGCGTTTCAGTGGCTGACGGGTATGGCAGGGGTGAACCATCACACGCTGGCGGATTTCCGGGTGGAGAAGGGGGAGGAGTTGGACCAGTTGTTCACCCATTTGCTGGGAGTGCTGAGCGCGGAAGGTCTGATCACACTGGATGAAGTGATGCAGGACGGGACCAAAATCCAGGCCCAGGCCAGCCGGGACAGCTTTCACCGGGAGAAGACGCTGCGAGAGCATCTCGATCGGGCGCGGCGGCAGGTGCAGGTCTCGCGCGATCCGCTGGCAGAACCTGCAGCGAACCGGAAGCAGCAAGCGGCGCGGGAACGAGCCGCGCGGGAGAAGCGAGAACGGCTGGAACAAGCCTTGGCGGAACTGGAGAAGTTGCGCGAGCCGAAGAAGACGGCGGAAGAAAAGCGCGAGACGCGCGCGAGCGTCAGCGATCCGGAGGCGCGGGTGATGAAGCAAGCCGGCGGCGGTTTTGCGCCGAGCTATAACGCCCAGATCTCGACCGACGCCAAGCACGGATTCATCGTGGAGGCGGAAGTCACCCAGGCGGGAAACGACTTTCACCAGTTACTACCGGCGGCGGAGAGAATCGAGCAGCGCTGGGGGCGAAAACCGGAACGAATGGTGGCCGACGCAGGCTACACGAGCGGAAAAAATATCGAGGACCTGGTGGAGAAAGGCATTGATTTCGTGGGGAGTTTGGCGGGTGAGGTGTCCAAAGCGCGGACGAACCCAGAGCGGTTTGCGGCGGTGCAGTTTGTTTACGAGGCGGAAGAGGACCGGTACATCTGCCCGGCGGGCAAGACGTTGAACTATGAAGGCCGCTGGAAGCGCGGCGGTGTGATTCTTCACAAATACAAAGCGGCCACCGAGCAGTGCGCCAGCTGCTCGTTGCGAGCGGCTTGCTGCGGCAGGAATCAAAGACACGGCCGGTCGGTCGTGCGGAAACAGGAGAGCGCGGCGATGGGTGCGTTTCGGGAGAAGATGGCCACCGTGGAAGCGCACGCGATCTACCGCCGCCGCGGGCCGGTCGCCGAGTTCGTGCATGCCTGGATCAAAAGCAAGCTGGGCCTGCGGCAGTTTCACGTGCGCGGGTTGAACAAGGTGCGAATCGAAATGTTCTGGGCATGCTTCACTTACAACGTGCAGCAATGGATCCGACTCGGACGGGCGCGTGCCCCGGCTCCCGCGAGATGATCGAGCACACACGGGAACATCGCGAATCGGCATGCGTTCAATGAAGGGTGATAAGTGGGTATCGAGCTGTCCAAATACCTGTCCGACGCACGTTTTTTCACGGCTTCGACGAGTAGTAGAGTTAGGACACGATTGAAATCCCCCGACGCCCTAGCCCAGATCTTACGGAGAAGTGATCCTTCAATAATGAACGTTCCTGAACTACAGAACAAATTCTTGCGGAGCACAGGTGGGAAGAAATCCTGAAACGCAGGGAGGAACAAAAACGGCTGACACTCTACGAGCGGTTCGAGAATAATTGCACACAGCGCAACTAAACAAGGCGGTTGCTCGCTGCGACCGCCATCAACAACCCAACGCCGCGCCCAGCGCGGCCGGAACCGCAATAACCGGCGAACCGGATGCGTCAAACTGTAGCTAAGTTCGACTCCCAGTCGCTTTCATTAGCGCTGAAAACGGACACATTACAGTTGTTCTTTCCGCCACCATTTGCGCGGACATCTTTTCGGGCACTCCAGATCCTGCAAACAGGCAGGTGGCTTATCGCGAACGAGATTTCTTCCAAGCCAACGGAGTGAGAATACTGCCGCCAACCGTCCATGTTGTCTAAGGAGTCACAACTCTACCCCGAAAGCCGGTTTGATATCGCTTCTGAATGCTAGGCTCACGTTGTCCGTACACGGTGTATTTGTCCTTTGGAAGGCTGAGGAAGGCTCATGACAACGCGACAGAAAGTTGCTTTAAAAGTTTTTGGCGCATTCGTTGCCGCAGTTTTGGCAACGTCGTGCGTTCGCACGTCGGCTCAAACGGTGAAAATGCCCGTAGATCCTGGTGTGCGCGGCGGCGCGCCGGGTGCTGGCACTCCCCTGAGAGGCCTTACTGCGGACGAAAGCGCGTTCTTTAGAGATGGGCTCGCCAGGTTCGCTGAGATCGAGGTCGTGACGGGAGGCAACAACAATGGGCTTGGGCCTCGCTTCAACTCAAACCAGTGCTTGTCTTGCCACTCGCAGCCGGCGGCCGGGGGATCGAGCCCTGCGCAGAACCCCTCGATCGGAATTGCCACTCTCAATGGGGCAAAAAACGTGGTGCCATGGTTCATCACGCCAAATGGTCCCGTCCGTGAAGCACGCTTTAAGCGGAATCCGAACGGAACCAACGATGGCGGCGTGCACGACCTCTTCGTCATCACCGGCCGCAGTGACGCCGCGGGTTGCAACATCGCCCAACCCAACTTCCTGCCTGCCGGAAACCCGCTCTCCGGCCAGGGCGGGAATCCGAACATCATTTTCCGCATCCCGACGCCTGTCTTTGGCGCTGGGCTCATCGAAGCAATCCCCGACTCGGCGATCCTCGCGAACATGAAGGCCGACGCGTCCCTGAAGGCGGGGTTGGGCATCTCCGGTCACCCGAACGCGCACCTGAGCGGCAATGCGAACCTCAGTGCAAACGACGGGACAATTACCCGCTTCGGATGGAAAGCGCAAAACAAGTCCCTTCTCATGTTCGCGGGCGAGGCATACAACGTCGAGATGGGGATCACGAATCAACTCTTCCCCCAGGAGCGTGACGAGACTCCTGGCTGTCTCTTCAACGCCACGCCCGAGGATACACTCAACTTCACGACAACCTCCACGCCCACTTCCAACGCCAATACAGCCGTCCTCTCAGACATCGAGGCGTTTGCCGACTTCATGCGGATGCTGGCCCCGCCCACTCCGGCGCCCGACACGCCGTCCACCGTGAATGGACGGGCCCTTTTCGCAAAGATCGGTTGTGTCCACTGCCACACGCCTTCGTTTACCACTGGCAAGATGATTGCCTCCGGCTCCTCGACGACCCCGAGTGCTGCGCTTTCCAACCAGACTGTGAATCTCTTCTCCGACCTCCTCGTCCACCACATGGGTAAAGATCTTGCGGACGGCATCACACAAGGTGCCGCAGGCCCCGATGAGTTCCGAACAGCTCCGCTCTGGGGTGTCGGGCAACGCGTTTTTTTCCTTCATGACGGGCGGACAAGCAATCTGGTGGAGGCTATCGAAGCTCACAAGAGCCACGATAGCGAGGCAAATAAGGTCATCGACCGTTTCAATAAGCTGCACGCTCGGGAGCAGCAAGACATCATCAACTTCTTGCGGTCGCTCTAATCTAGCAGACTGGTTGGTTTCAGCGGAAGTGGGAGCGAGTTGAGACTTTTCGTAAGCCATGGATTCTGAGCTTTCCGGTTCGCCCCAACCAGCGCTAGGATGCGCAGAAAGCAGGGTGAACCATGAGCGAAGAATTGATTCTTCATGCTGTGAACCAGTGGGGGAAGTCCAACTAGGCTGCGGACCATTCCAGGGAAAACCAAGATCGGCTTGTCTCGACGAACCAGACGGGATGGCCGTACTCAGCCGACAAGCTTAGGGCTAACGTTCGGCAACGAAGTCAAAATGGAAATCACCGGTTAGGCACTCTGGGTGGTTATCCCGCGTGGGTCACAGCCTGTGCTTATTGGCCTGCGCGTGATCTCTCCGGCGTGGAACGCGCAAAGCGAACCGAATCGCACCATTGGCTCGCCTAAGTTTGGCCAGGCGTTCCAGGGAGAGAGCGAGCTGCTTCCGAAGGAAGAGATTCTCGGCCTCCGGGGCAGCACTCGAGCGGGTCCCGAATAGGAGGAAGCGGACCGCATCCCCGACAAGGTGGAAAAACATAGAAACAAACCGCAGAAGGCCTGGAGGAATTCGCATAGTGCCGCACGATGCCAGGCAGCAACTGTGCAGGCGAATCCCTAGTTCTCAACAAGATCTAAAGTCGGGATTCCTTGCCGTATCCAACTTTTTGCGGAGGACAGGCAGCGTTCCAATCAGCCAGTGACGTGACCGTCCTATCGGAATACGAGGTTAGTCGTCGATGAGCTAGAAAGGGTTGACCTCGGGAAAATGAATCTTCAGCTTATAGCAAATGAAGAGAACCAGGATCGCGCCCAGTGTGGAAAAAATGAGGCCGGCGGGATGATATCGTTCGTTTTTCGGGCGCGAAATCATGTGCGTAACGCCGCCGCCGATGATCGATCCGATGATGCCGAGCACGATCGTCCAGAACATCGTCAGGTGCACGTGCATCACCGATTTCGCGATAACCCCCGAGAATAGCCCAATGAGAATATACCAGATTAAGTGAAACATACTTTTTCCTCCATCGTTTGCCTTCAGAACGTCGTCGAGTATAAGCCAGGGTTTGGCAACTAACCCGGAATCTCCGATTTAGACCCCTTTCTCGCGCATCGTACGCTCCTCCTGCCCTGGACACAACGAATTTCCCACCAGAGCAGGCTCTAGCAAGATCGCGGGGCTTCGCCGGTTCGTTCAGGTCCATCTGGTGAAGCCCCGACAAGCCCGACACCAGTCGCTCTCACTAGTGCTGAAGGTGAGTACACGCAGGACCGCGTTGTCCTCCGCAAAAAATCTGTCCGGCGATCACTGGGATCCGACTGTGGATCAGAGGTTTGCCCCGAAAAGCTCCGGCGTAGCATGCTGCGTTAGGATGCCGAACCTTCCAGCCCACCTGCGTTATGTTCCCGTCTTCTCCCGGAAGACGATCGCTCGGTTGAAGAGGAGGCAACATCACACCGCAGACTCAACGAGTGGAAGAGTTAGGGCACGATTGAAATCCCCAGCCGCCCTGGTGCAGATGTTCCGGAGAAGTGATCCTTCAAGAATGAGCGGTTCTACACCCTGGAACGGATTATCGCGGAGCACAGGCGAATCACGGTCTTAATCCCTCCTTAAGTCTCCGTTGCTACCATGAATCTGGCCTAGCGTGAACCTGACCTGTCGCCTCTTTATACCTTCCTGGGGCTGCGGGATTGCGCTCGGCTTCGCGCAAAAGGGAGCAATCTACAGGTCGGGTTGCTCCTTTTTCCAAGTTAGGACAGTACCTGCAGTCCATTCTGGTTGACTGGGCGCATACGATAACCATACGATGTTCGTCGAATGTCGGAACCATCCCCTTTGATCGGCCAGACCATCTCACACTACCGGATCGTCGAGAAGCTTGGTGGCGGCGGCATGGGCGTCGTCTACAAGGCTGAGGACACTGAGCTTGGCCGCTTCGTTGCCCTCAAATTCCTTCCCGACGAACTGTCGCAAGATCCCCAAGCACTAGAACGGTTTCGCCGCGAGGCACGTGCGGCATCTGCTCTCAATCATCCCAATATTTGCACCATCTACGAAATCGGTAAGCAAGGTGAGCTTTCCTTCATCGCCATGGAGTTTCTGGACGGCGTGACGCTGAAGCATCGCATCGGCGAACGGCCCATGCAAATCGAGACAGTGTTTTCCCTCGGTATTGAGATTGCCAATGCTTTGAATGCGGCTCACTCGAAGGGAGTCGTTCACCGCGACATCAAGCCGGCCAACATATTCGTCACTGAACATGGGCACGCAAAGATTCTCGATTTCGGACTGGCGAAAGTCACTCCAGCGGCCAATTCACCGAGCCAATCTTTGTCGGCAAACGCGTCTGCGGAGACCATTGACGAACAACATCTGACCAGCCCTGGATCTACGCTGGGCACCGTTGCCTATATGTCGCCTGAGCAGGTCCGGGCTCAAGAACTGGACGCAAGGACGGACTTGTTTTCATTTGGCGCGGTGCTCTATGAGATGGCGACAGGCACGCTGCCATTCCGCGGAGAGAGCTCAGGAGTCATCTTCAAAGCCATCCTGGACGCAGCGCCTGCATCAGCGGTGCGACTGAATCCGGACGTCCCAGCGGAACTGGAACGGGTAATCAACAAGGCCCTGGAGAAGGAGAGGAATCTGCGCTACCAGCATGCATCTGACCTCCGAACGGATTTGGAACGGCTGAGGCGCGACACCGACTCGGGACGAGCGGCAATACGAAGCGACATGCCTCGTCCAATCGAAACGCGGCTGTGGTGGCGTGGCAAGAAAGCGCATGCCGCCGGCTGGCTGGCATTGGCTATGCTTGTTGGACTTGTGGCCTGGTTCAGTTTTTTCCGAGGGCGTGGCGGAGCGATTGAGTCCATAGCCGTGCTGCCTTTCGCCAATGTAAGCGCGGACCCGAATACTGAATATTTGAGTGACGGTATCACCGATACTCTGATCAGCAGCCTCTCGCAACTTCCGAAGCTCCGCGTGCTGGCGCGAAGCACGGTGTTCGCTTACAAGGGTCGAGAAAACGATGCGCGCAAGGTGGGACGAGAACTCAACGTGGATACCGTCTTGCTCGGGCGACTGACACAGCGGGGCGACACGTTGATGATTCAGACCGACTTAGTGAAAGTGGCAGACGGCTCGGAATTGTGGGGGCAGCAGTATGACCGAAAGCTCTCCGACATTCTGACCGTGCAAGGAGAGATCGCTAAGCAGATATCCGAAAACCTCCGCCTGAAGCTCACGGGGGAAGAGCGAAGACAACTCGTCAAACAATACACCGAGAACAGCCAAGCCTATCAGGCCTATCTCAAGGGCCGCTATTACTGGAACAGAAGGACAGAAGAAGGATTCCAAAAGGGCGTCAAATACTTCCAGGAGGCGATTGAAAATGACCCGAACTATGCCCTGGCCTTTGCCGGTTTAGCCGATTCTTACGATCTCCTCCCACGCTATGGGTTTTTGGCGCCGAATGAAGGCTACCCCGAGGCAAAAGAAGCAGCCATCAAGGCGCTGGAGCTCGATGACACGCTCGCTGAGGCTCACGCCTCCCTTGGCTATGCCGAAGTTAATTATGATTGGGACTGGGCCGGTGGAGAAAAAGAATTCAAGCGAGCCATCGAGCTGAACCCGGGTTATGCCACCGCGCATCATTGGTACGCGCTCTATTTGGCCGCAAGCGGACGGTTGGATGAAGCGACATCAGAGATCAAACGAGCTCAGGAACTGGATCCACTCTCACTCATCATCAACTCGAATCTCGGCCGAATTCTCTATTTTGCTCGCAAGTATGACCAGGCCATCGAGCAGTTTCGGAAGACGATTGAGTTGGATCCGAACTTCGCTGATACGCACATTAGACTACTGACTCTCGCATAATATAGGGTCATTCTGGCCACAAAGAAGATTGCTTCCAGAAGGCAGTGATTAATCGCGGACGGCGACGCATGCGACCCAGCGTTCGTCGCGCTACCTCGCTCAGTTGCCAGTAGTCCTTGGGGCAGACATTCGACAACTCGTGTTGCTTCCAGTAACCCCAGATATACTCGACTGGATTCAGTTCCGGCGCGTAGGGCGGCAGATAGGCAGTCGAAATCCAGCCCTGCAAACCGGCAATGTAGTCTTGCACCAGCCGGCTGCGATGCCCTGGCAGACGATCCCACACGATCAACAACGGCTGGCGCAGGTGACGTACCAGGGCCTCCAGAAAGTCCACCACCTGCTCCTTCTTGATGGCTCCCGCATAGATGCGGAAGTAAAAGTTCCACAGCGTGAGCCCGGCGGCCACCGATAGACTCTTCCAATTAAAGTTGTATTGAAGGATGGGTGTCTGCCCGCGGGGCGCCCAGGTGCGACATCGCTGCGGTCGCTGGCTCAGTCCGCTTTCGTCGATGAAAACGAGGATACGCCCCTCTCGAAGCGCTTTTTTTTTAGTGCCGGCCACACCCTCTTCTTCCACTGCTGGATCTGCTTTTCGTTGCGTTCTCGTGCGCGCCCCTCCGGTCGCTGTGGACTCCAGCCCAGACCAACCAGAATCTTCCAGACATGGCCTTCGTGATAGCGAACGTCAAACTCCTGCTCGATCAAGTGGGCCACACGGAGACAGGTCCACAACGGAGTCTCATAGCCGAGCCGCTCGGGACCTGCGACCAGTAGCTTCTCTAGCTGCTGCCGCTGCGTCTCACTCAAGCGCGGCTTGCGGCCGGCGCGTCCCGCTTTCCGCAGTGCCGACTTCCCCTGGGCACGGTATTGATGCACCCAGCGGGCCACCGATTGCCGGCCCACGCGGACATGGCGAGCGATCTCCGATTGGCTCAGTCCACGCTCTAACATCTGAATGGCTCGAAAGCGTCGTTTCTCCAAGGCTTCAAAATCGCGAGGCACTCCAGCAGGGTTTCCCATATCCGATTAGACGCAGCATACTGGAAAAAGTATCTCTATATTATGCGGGATTCAATAGGTAAGGCAGATGAGCAAAAAGCAATGTACTCTGAAGCGATCGCCGAATTCCGCAAAGCGGCCACACTCTCTACCAGTAGCGAGATCCAAGGAAGCCTGGGACACGCCTATGCTGTCTCCGGAAGCAGAGATGAAGCAGAAAAGCTACTAGCTGAACTTAAAGACCTCTCCCTGCAGAAGTATGTCTCTCCATACGACATCGCATTAATTTACATCGGGCTCGGCCAGATGGACCGAGCGTTTGAGTGGCTTCAAAAGGCGTATCAAATGCGTACTGGCCTGATCGTATACTTGAAAGTGAACCCGGAATTCGATTCCTTGCACTCCGATCCTCGTTACACCGAACTAGTGCGCAAGATCGGTTTCCCGCAATAGTGACTGTACCTGTTGTACCCCGCCAAAAGTCTGTACGCAAAGTGCAATTAGCCCTGCTTCCATGGAAAGACGGTTGCTCGGTTGAAGAGGAGACAATATCACACGACAGACTCGACGAGGAGTAGAGTCAGGGCACGAGTGAAATCCCCCGACGCCCTGGCGCAGATGTTGTGGGGAAGTTATGCTTCAACAATTGGCCTTCCTACACCATGACTCGAATACTTGCGGAGCACAGGAAGTTGAAGGCGCGGTGAGGGGCTAGGCTCTCAACTTCCGGATACGCAGTGATGCGGGCACAATCCCACAGGCGGGGCATCTGGGGTTGCGCTCCTGGGCGCAGGTGGCCTAAAGTGTCGTTCGTCGATGGTCGCTTTCATCTTAATCGGATCTGCGACGTGAGCCTTCAAACCCGAACAGGCTCTGCTCGCTGAAGGGGTTCCCCCTTATGGATGAAAACAAAGAGGGATTATCCCGGCGAGCCTCACTGAGACTATTGAGCGCAGGTAGCGCAGCGTTGGCACTCGGTTCCTGGGGCCGGTTGCGCGCAGCGATCCAGGGCGAAGCCGCGCGGCAGATGCCTAAAGACCTCTGTATAAATAGCTTGACATCGGACTGGGGCAGCGTATGTTCCACTTATGCGACGAGACGCTGCTGTCTTGGAGGCGCGCCGCTTGGCCGCCCTGCCCCGCATCCGGCGGGGTGAATCGTTGTCCTCCATTGCCCGCCAACTGGGTGTGAGCCGGCAGGCCGTGCACCAGTGGGCGCGACTGTCCCGCCGACGAGGAGTGGCGGGGCTGCGTCGTATCCCGCGCCCGGGTCGCCCGCCCAAACTGGCTCGCGCACAACTGGCTCAACTTCCAGGTCTGCTGGCACACGGCGCCGAAGCGCACGGATTTCCGACCGCCGTCTGGACCACACAGCGCGTTGCCGATCTGCTGCGGCGGCGCTTTGGCGTTCGCTATGACCGCGATCACGTTTGTCGCTTGCTGCATCGGTTTGGCTGGAGTTGGCAGAAACCCACCGGTCGCGCCCGTGAGCGAGACGAGAAAGCCATCCGCCGCTGGGTCGAGCACACTTGGCCACGCATAAAAAAAACGCCCGACGGCTAAACGCCACGCTGGTTTTTGTGGATGAAAGCGGTTTCTCATTGCTCCCCACGGCCTGCCGCACCTGGTCGCCGCGCGGACAGACACCGATCCTGCGCCACTGTTTCAACTGGCCCAAGCTGTCGGCGATTTCCGCCGTCACGGTGAATCCGCATGCCTACCTGCATCTGGTCCCCGGCACCATCGCCAGCGACGAAGTGATTCGCTTTGTCCGTCACTTGCTGCGACGGATTTCCACGCCTCTGTTTGTGTTGTGGGATGGCGGCAATCCCCACCGCTCCCGCCGCACGCGCGAGGCCTTGGCGGTTTATCATTCCCGCCTACGCGTGTTTCGACTCCCGGCCTACGCCCCGGAACTCAACCCCGATGAATGGCTTTGGGCGTGGCTGAAACAACATGCGCTGCGCGGCTTGTGCCCGCCCGACCTCAACGTGTTGCAAAAAAGCATTCGCCTGGCCATCCGCCGATTGCGCCGCCATCCCGACATCATCCGTTCCTTCTTCCATGCCTGCCCTCTCTCTTTTTGACCCTGTCAAGCTATTTATACAGATGTCTTTAGTTTTACCGGACCCGGCGCAAATCCATACTGGAATTCAGTGGGGCCAATTGATGCATATCCGCAAAAACTTCCCTTGATCGTGTTGACAGACCGGCCCGTACAACTCGAGACTCCACGCCAATTTTTTGTTTCGGCTATCACTCCCAACAGCGCGTTCTACGTGCGCTGGCACCTCGATGAGATTCCGAGCTCCGTCGACCTCTCTCAATGGCGCCTGCACGTGGAAGGAAATGTGGAGAAGCCGCTGACACTCTCCATGGCGGACCTGTTGGGCCAATTCAAACCGGTTTCCGTGACCGCCGTCAACCAATGTTCTGGCAACAGCCGCAGTTACTTCCAGCCGCGCGTGCCGGGCGGGCAATGGGGCAACGGCGCGATGGGCAACGCCGCGTGGACCGGCGTGCGGTTGAGCGATGTGCTCAAAGCTGCGGGCATGAGGAAAGACTCAACGCTGGTCCAGTTCCAGGGTCTCGACAGGGGCAAAGGCCCTGAAGGAATGGGCTCGAACGCGTTCATGAAATCGCTTGAGCTCAGTAATTCGGTGCTTGAGGAATGTGTGCTGGCCTATGCCATGAATGGGGAATCGCTGCCGATGTTGAATGGTTTCCCGATGCGACTTGTCGTGCCTGGCTACTTTGCCACGTACTGGGTGAAGGCGCTGAGCTGGATTCGGGTGATGCAAAAGACCGATGACAATTTCTGGATGAAAATCGGCTACCGAATTCCAGACACGCCGCGCGGGACGACGACTCCCGAGGACGTCAAAGCTGGAAAAGTGAAGACGATTCCTATTAACCGAATGCCGGTGCGATCCTTCATCGTCACACCCGACGGCAGCAGCAAAGTCCCGGCGAAGTTGCCGGTTACGCTGCGGGGAATCGCGTTCGGCGGCTTCGGGCGGGTTGTGAAAGTCGAAGTCTCGGCGGATGACGCCAAGACTTGGAGAGAGGCCCGCTTGGGAGAAACACTCGGTCTGTACTCCTTCGCTACCTGGGAATATCCGTGGACGCCACAACGCGCCGGGCAATACCGTCTCGCCGTGCGCGCCACGGACGAAAAGGGCAACGTCCAGCCAGGTGATGGCGTGTGGAATCCTGGCGGCTATTTGTGGAATAGAATCGAGCGCCAGGAAATCGTCGTCGGCGCCAATGCCTGAAGGGAAGGCGCTCCATGAAACATCGCAGGCTGATTCTCATTGCACCGCTTTTGTTTTCCGCGGGTTTTCTTTGCGCGCAGTCAAAGGTCGTTGACAGCGAATACACGCTGAAAAATCCGGGCAGCGTGACACAGACGGTCTCACGCAAACAGACAAACGGCGCCACTTATAACGTGGCCGACTATCCCCTCTATCGGCCCACGCTCGAGCCGGGCGAAAACAGCAATCTTACAGAGTCCTATTGTGGTACTTGCCACAGCACGCGGTACATTATCATGCAACCTCCGCTTCCGCCGGAAACATGGGATGCTGAGGTCAACAAAATGATCAAGACATTTGGAATGACGAATCCCGAAGGTGTTGCGCCGAAAATCATCTTGTACCTCCAGGATCACTACGCGCTCGAATCCCGAAAACGTTAACCACACTTCTGATGGTTTTCAGAGATCCTTGAGATTAACTATGACTGGATGAAGAAGTGCAATCTTACTTGTGGCAAGCGCAGGTTCTCTTTGATCGGGTGCAGCGGATCAGGGGATTCTGGACGAGTGATCGGCCAACCGGAGCGGCGGACCATGCCACTAGTTATTTATTCTATTGTGTTAATTTCTTGTTTGCGTGGTCCACGGTTCAACCCAAGACGGACGCTGTTGGATTTACTTGTCGTCCCCCCGCAAAAATCTGTCCGCCTATCACTGAGATCCGATTGTGGATAAGAGCTTTGTCCTGAAAACCCCTGGCGTAGCATCCTGAGGTAGGATGCCGAACCTCCCGGCCCTCCTGCGTTATGTTTCCATCTTCTGCCGGAGGACGGTCGCTCGGTTGAAGAGGAGGCAACATCACACCACGGCTTCGACGAGTAGTAGAGTCAGGGCACGAATGAAATCCCCCGACGCCCTCGTGTAGGTGTTGCGGGGAAGGTATCTTTCAACAATTGGTCTTCCTGTGCCACGAATCGATTTTTTCGGAGCGTAGGTCAACCCGTTCCACGCACACGATACCCCCGCTCAAAAACATGAGCAGGAAACAAAGCAATCCCCGGTTATATCTAGAATTTGTCCGAATGATTTTTGACGTACTGGCGAAGATAGCGACTCATTTTGAGCTCTTGGTTGGCAAACCCAAATGGGTTACCCAGTTTTGCCTAGTCGCTTGACCGCCATATGAGAGGCGGGATAGATTTTCGCCACACTGAACGGAACTGTGTTGCTCGAAATTGCGAGGAGGTCCTTGTGCGACCCGCACGTCTCTTTATTGGCATCTGTGCATTCTTGGTTTGCGCCTCTGCTGTTGCGCCGTACTATCTCCAAGCCCAATCAACCAAAGCGACCCCGCTCATCCTCGAAAAGGATGAGGGTGAACGCCGGGTGTGGAGGCCTGTCGAAGGTCTCGAAAGCAAACTTTCACTTTTCATCCTGAAAGTTGACCCACGCAATGGCGGCTCATCGCGTTTGGTTTTCGGAACGGAGGATCTTCCGCCCGGTGGAAAGATCGACGCTCATCGCCACCCTGGATCGGACGAAATCCTCTTCCTGCAGAATGGACTGGCCAAGGTAAATTTGGGCGACACAGCGAGAGAGGTGCATGGCGGCGCCACGGTGTTCATTCCAGCCGGCACGTGGATCTCTGCCGTGAACATCGGAGAAGAGCCGGTCCATATGGTATATGTTTTCTCCGCGACGGGTTTCGAGGAATTCATGCGGGCGGAATCCGTTCGCGAAGGGGAGAAGGTTGTTGCGCTGACCAAGATCGAGGATGCGGCGATCCTAGCGAAGCACGCACACGCGGTGATCTACAAGGAGCCTTGAATCCTGAGGCATTCATTGGTTCTTCCGCGAAAATCACAATGAACGCGAGCTATGCGCATTCGCTTGCTGATGTTAAACAGCTGCCATTAGGTGTCTGAATGTTACTGGTGTTTGTCTCCCACCGGACTCTAATCGGACCCCGAAGGACTTCCGGTCGGTGAACCAAGTGAAAATCCGGTGTTTGATGGAATTGATCGTGTGCCTTCGCTCGCCTCAGGCACTTCGCTGTTCCTTGCAGTCTCGACAAAGATGCGTCCAGGGGACAGCTTCCAACCTGGTCTTGGAGATTTGTTGCCCGCAAGCCCCACACACGCCGAATGTCTCCCACTTGATTCGAGCCAACGCCTCTTCGATCGCTTGTAAGAGCCGACCGTCAGTCTGATGTAACCGGATTTGAAGCTCGGCCTCGGCGTCGGCATTGGCTTCGTCTATGAAATCTCCCTGCGACGATCCCGCTGGCGGGACGCGAAACCCGACCTCCTCGGTCGGAGCCAACAACTCCTGCTGCTTCTCCAACAGCAATCGCTTAAAGTGATCGAGCTCTCTTGCGTGCATTACTGTTCCTACCGACTTTGTATTTTACATCCAACCTCGGCCGGGGTTTAAGCGCATGCAGCGAAGGATTGCGGCGCTTTGATCACCCGCAGGAAAGGCGAGCCGTGGACCGAATCAGATTACGGTGCTGAGCGAGACTGGAGAGGGGAAATTGTTTGCGGAATGGGTGGGAGAAGGTCAGTTTGTGGCTTTGAGATTTTGCCCCAGCCGCCGGAAAGGCTCTGCACTCAAAAACCTGGCTGGAACATTGCACACTGACGGGGATGGATGTACGTTATCGGCCGGCCGGGAAGTCAAAATGGAAATCCCGGGGAATAGCTCAGTATTTATCGCAGGAATCAATCGGCAGTGGAGAATAGAATGAAAGTTCGCTTCAGTATTTTGATGCCTGTATACAACCGGGAAAAGTATGTCCGGCAGGCGATCGATTCCGTCCTGGCCCAGACCTTCACCGATTTTGAGTTGATCGCGATTGACGATGGCTCCACAGACGTGTCGGCGGATGTGTTGAAGTCTTATGGGGCGCGCATTAAGTTCATGCAACAACGAAATCAAGGGCCAGAGGTCGCACGGAATAAATCGGCGGCCGTTGCAAAGGAAGAATACCTTTGGCTGTTGGACTGCGACGACTTCCTTTTTCCCCATGCATTGGCGACATACGACCGGGTCATACGAGCCTTTGACACACCACCTCTTGTGATCGGTGCTGAGTTTCATTATCAAGACGGACAAGCGATTCCGCCGGAGGTATCCGAGCCGTCTCCGGCGGTGGTGGTGAAATTGGAGGACTATCTCTCAAAGAGAGGGCCGCTGACTGGTACTTGCAGCACACTTGTGATTCGGAAATCGGTTTTCGACGAAGTAGGAGGGATGCGGAACAGCACGCCACAAACATGGCATGATGATGATCTGAACCTTCTGCTAAAACTTGGAACTCACTCGCCGTGCATTGCCATCCGAAAACCCGCGAGTCTCGCCTATCGCCTGCATGGGGAGAACAGCATCAAGGGATTGCAAGCAATCGCCGACGGAATTCTTAGAGTGGCTAGCGCGGAGCGCCAGGGAGAATACCCTGGGGGGCGCCGACGCCGCTGGGACCGATATGCCATCATCGGCGGAAGAGCCCCGACATGGGCCCTCAATTACTGTTGGCGTGGAGGGCAGCGAAAAGTGGCGCTCCGACTGCTTCTCGGGACGGCTCCGATGGTATTTGCCGCAGTCATAAAGAGATCGTTTAGAGTTTTCCGAAAGGCTGATCGCCTCGTGGTCATACCCGAACAATAGCTCGGGCCGTACGCTCGGACCGAACCGCCGATCAATTCCTCCTTGATTTGATTCGTGCCCCGTAGATTCGGCTTCAATTCATTCCGGGGGTCGGACCCAATTGGCCCCTCTGGACGCTGGGCGCGGCGAAATTACATTTCGTGGTGACGCTATTGAGGGTCGGGAACTTGCACATCGGGCTTCACATCTGTGTTGTGGTAGGCGACGATCTTCCACTTGCCTCCATCCTTGACGATGACCTGCAACAGGCGCGTGCGAAGGCGCCCCTTCGCATCGGTATTTGTTCCAGGAGACAACTGTAGAATTCCGGAAAGGGATGTGAGCACTTCCACAATGGCAACATCAAGGCGGACGAACTTCAGGGAGACGACGTCTTGTTTGAGAATACTCCCATGAAAACGCCCCTTGAACGCGTCGTCATGAACATCAATGAAATCTTGACGTCCAGTGAAGAATTGGCCTCGGACGTTGGTGAACGTGCCATCAACATCAAAATGACGCGCGTAGGCGGCGGCATCGCCAGAATTCCATGCAGTAACCTCTTCTTGAATGATGTTGCGGACGGCGATTTCGTCAGGCGAGGAGGCTTGTTTGTGGCGCGCGGTCAACTCGGGAGAGGCGGCGACGGTTGTAACGAGGACTGCTACGAGAATTAGCAAGCATTTCATGGAAATCTCCGGAAATCGTGAGAGCCGCGATGTTAGCACGACATTCAGGGAAGCTGGCGGATGACGACCAATTCCATGAGACGGCTGCCTCCATCTTCGCCCGAACCGCAAGGATTTTTGAGAGAATTCTAGACATAAAATCACAAGCTAAGGCCGCAGGCGGGGTCCCCATCATTTGCAGAAAACTGGTCGGCCCATACGCATGATCCTGGGGGCCGATTGGCGCCTGATGAGTCTCAAAAACGAGCTAAAACTTGGTGAGTTCGTCCCTCGTGAAAATCCGGCGAATGTTTGACGGAATATCAGGAAAATTACTCTAGGGTGAAATTGGCGTTCCTTCGTACCCGCTGCGCACATCCGTTGAGCGGTTTGGGCGTTTTTAGCGTTTTGGGTGGGTCTGGCTGTACGCAAAATTCCATAAATTGTTTAGATTCAGTGCATGAGGGGATTCGACGCCCCCGCTTCCAAATTATGATTGTTCGTACGTATATTGTTAGATTAAATAGGACGATTACTTTGGTGCGGCATTCGTTTTCTCTTGCAACCTCTTCAAGAGCTCGCGGAAATCCTCGCGGTTTCTCAGCGGATCGTAGGCATCGGATCGCGTAAGCAGCGCAACATCCCCGAAGCTTTTCTCGACTGCGCGATTCAGCAGAGCCATCGCCCGGTCAGCTTGCTCCATGGCGCCCACGCCAGCGCCCGGACCACCTGCCAATGCAGACTTCACTACATTGTCGGGTAGCCGGCTCAACTGCGCGTGAATCCCTGTCAAGAAAACCAATTCATCCACGCTTGGATCTGCGTGTTTGGCCGAGGCTTTGATTGCCTGAGCGAAATGGTTTGAAGCGACTTCCTGCCGCCCCTCTGCAAGACGAAGCATTCCTAGTTCCAGCCGCGTCTCGAGTTGCAATTCTTGCACGAGCGAGACCTCTGTCCCAATTTTGAGAAGAGGGTCGACGAGGGTCAGCGAACGCTCTAACGCTGCCCCTGCTGCTTCGCGCTGGCCCATCCGCCGATACGTCTGCCCGAGGTAGGTCAGACTGTAACTAAGTCCCCGTTGAAATTCCGTGTTTCCAGGCGCTTCGGCGACAACCTTCTCACGCATTGCAACCGCTCTTTGATGGAGCTTGAGCGCAGCAGACTGATTGCCAGCTAGTCCCTCCAGGTAGCCAAGGTTCGCCAAGGCCCGCCCAAGGTTGTCCCGGTAACTAAGTTGCTTGGGAACGTCCGCTGCCAACTGTTCCCATATTTCCCGGCAACGCTCCAGCGCCGCCCGAGCCTCCGTAAATCGCCCAACCCGTTGGTAGGCAAGTCCGATGATATTAAGAGTGAAAGCCACATTCGCACGATATCCGACCACTTTGGGAAAGTCGGAATCGATCTTTTCGCGAATCGCCAACACCCGCTCCGCCTCCGCCATCGATCCTGTCTCATCTCCTGAATCTCGGAGCACAATGCTGATCTCTTGATGGACCGCTGCAACCAATTCGCGTGGAGAAGGGTCGTTGGGATGGTCCGCAGCAATTTTCTCGCCCAATATCTGAGCACGCTTCAGGGCCGCAAGCGATTCGGCATATTTTCCGATTTCGCCAAGATTGGCCCCCAGGATGTTCCAGTCATATGCCTGGGAAATGCGGAAACTTACGTTGGCTGGCTGATCCTTCACAAGAACGTCGTCCGCATCCCGCGCATGTTCGAATTCCACTGTCGCGGCGCCGGGTCGCCCGGTGTCTTGGTAAAGGTGTCCAATCCTTCCGTGCACATCGGCCAGATACCCTCGATAAGTAGTCTCAGTCGGGTGGGCCCTTACGAGGGCTTCCAGCAGCCGCTCACATTGCTGGTAATCGCGCAGCGCCTCGTCTGCCCGGCCCCCGGGCAATAAAGTGCCGCCACTATTCATAAGCGCTAGTGCCTGCATTGATATCAGGTCCGGCCGGTCCGGGTGGCGTGAAGCCAGCGTCGCAAGGAGAGCGTTCCGCTTGCGAGCCATATTTATGGACTCGTCGCGCCGGTTAAGCCGCCACAGCGCCCACGCTATATCTTGATACTGGCCGCTCAGCAATATCTGATATCGGATGACCGCGGGCTGCTCGTTTGTCAATGCTTCGAGCATTTGAAAGGAACGACGGTCGTCCGCCAAAGCGTCCTGAATATTTCCTAACGTGCCCTCGGCTATGCCTTTGTTGCCGTACGCAATAGCCAATGTCAACCGGACATTTAGATCGTCGGGTGTGGCTCGTCGGAGTGCCTCCTCAATTTCCACCGCTTTCGCGTACTGCGTGACGGCCTCCTGGTATCGGGCCTTCGCATAGGCCGCGTTCGCGAGCAAATTAAAAGTCGAGGCGTGGTAACGCTGGTACTCAGGGACGTCGGGATGATGCGCCACAACAGTCTCCATCAGGACGGCCGCCCGACGGTACAGATTTTCCCTGTCATCCGAAATCTCAGGATTCGCATCTCCAAGCGTTGCCAGGGCTCTTGCCAGCAGGTAAGACCGTTCCGGATCCGCTGGGGCGGTCGCCACCAACGGCTCGCCCGCAGTCACCGCCTGGCCTGCTGCCTTTTTCATCAAATCCATTTCCCCCCGGGATTGATACACGCTGGCCACATTGATCAACAACTTGACCAATTCCTCTCGGGTCGCTGGATCGGCTGGTGCGTCGGCCGCAAGTTTCTCGTACAACGCCTGGCCTTGGTCATAATCACGCAGTGCCTGATCCGTCGCTCCGACATCCTTATCCATGTCGCCCAGTGCGGAATAGGATCGAGCCAGAGCCTCTCGTGAGTGGGGGTCCGCTGTTTTTCCGAGCTGCGCTTGCAACTTGCGGTAGAAATCCGCAGCATTGGCGAGCAATTTTTTCCGCAGCGGCTCGAACTCCTGCTGCTTCAAGAGGACGTCTTCGCTCGCGCCGGTGTGGAAAGCTCCAACGGCATCCATTGCCAAATCGAATCGCTGTCGTTCGCGCTCGTTCGACGCGGCAAGCTCCACATTCTTCGCCGCCAAATTTTTGTTGGCACGGGACTGAACGCCCAACACGGCGGCAAGCCCTCCAAGAATGGCGAGAAGTGCCACAGCCGCTGCTGCAACGAGAGTTCGATGCTGCCGCGCCCACCGGCCCGCGCGGGCTGCCAGGGGCTCGCGATAAGCCGTCACCGGCTCATCTGCCAGAAAATGATTGATCTCTGCGACGACATCTTTCGCAGATACGTACCGATCCCCCGGCCGCTTTGCGAGCGCCTTCAGGCACACCGCCTCCAGTGCCAACGGTATTCCGGGGACAATGTCATGAAGCGGTTTCGGCGGGTCTTCGATTACTCGCCGCAAAACGGTCAGCATGTCCGGCCCTTCGAAAGGCGGACGCCCGGAGAGCACCGCGTATAAAACAGCCCCCAATCCGTAAACGTCCGTCCGCGCGTCGAACAGATCCAATCTTCCTTCCGCCTGTTCCGGCGCCATGAACGCCGGCGTTCCCATCACCTGACCTGCAACTGTGCGGCTGTCTGGGCTGCTACTTTCATCCACCTCGACTGCCGCGGCTGGAGAGTCACCTTCTGCCTCGTCCATTACTTTGGCCAGACCCCAATCCAACACAATCACTTCGCCGTAATCGCCGAGCACGATGTTTTGTGGCTTCAAGTCGCGGTGGATGACTCCGCGACTGTGCGCGTACGCGACGGCGTTGCACACACCCACAAATGCCGTGAGCAGTTCGCGCAACTCCAGCGGCCCAGCTTCACCGCGCGCTCTCCGTTCGTGGTAAGCACGTGAGGCATCGTCCAGAGTTCGCCCCCGGACAAAACGCATCGTGTAAAAAGGAGACTTGTCATCTTCTCGCCGGCCGACTTCGTAAACAGGAACAATGCCGGGATGCTCCAATTGCCCGGTGATCTTCGCCTCTTTGAGGAAGCGCGCCCACACAGCCGGTTGGCCTGCCCTTTCAGGCCGCAACTCTTTTAGCGCCACTTCGCGGCCAAGACTTGCGTCGCGCGCCAGCCACACCCTGCCGATGCCGCCAGTGGCGTGCAAACGGCTCAATGTGTATTTGTCCTTGGCATCAGGGGCATAGTCGATATTGGAAATCAGGACGTGGCCTTGAGGCATCAACGTCGTCCCGGAAAATGTCCGCCGAATGTCCGGATCCCCAATTTGATCGAGCATCTGGCGGATCTCGTCCGTCGTGATTCCGGCGAACGCAGCTTTCGCATCACCATTGTGTTTGGCTAACTTGCGCTCGAGAAGTTTCTGCAGTTCGTCGGGGTCGTCGGCGGTTAGCCATCCGCGTTCAACCAGAAGATCAGCCATGGGCTTTTGTTTTTGGGTGGACCAAATGGTGCAGGCCTCGGCGAACTTGCGCTGGTCGAGCAAGTCCGCCTGAAAAGCAAGCACCGCGAAGAGTACGTTGCGGTCGTCGTCCATCTTGCAGAAACCTGAAAAGAGAAAAACTGCGATCGAATCCGGCTAAGTCTACTTCAAGTGTTTCAAAGGGAATACAAGAAAGAATATCAGCTCACGTCGAGTACTGAGAGAGCGGCGGTAGAGAACACCTACTGACTCTCGCATAATATAGGGTCATTCTGGCCACAAAGAAGATTGCTTCCAGAAGGCAGTGATTAATCGCGGACGGCGACGCATGCGACCCAGCGTTCGTCGCGCTACCTCGCTCAGTTGCCAGTAGTCCTTGGGGCAGACATTCGACAACTCGTGTTGCTTCCAGTAACCCCAGATATACTCGACTGGATTCAGTTCCGGCGCGTAGGGCGGCAGATAGGCAGTCGAAATCCAGCCCTGCAAACCGGCAATGTAGTCTTGCACCAGCCGGCTGCGATGCCCTGGCAGACGATCCCACACGATCAACAACGGCTGGCGCAGGTGACGTACCAGGGCCTCCAGAAAGTCCACCACCTGCTCCTTCTTGATGGCTCCCGCATAGATGCGGAAGTAAAAGTTCCACAGCGTGAGCCCGGCGGCCACCGATAGACTCTTCCAATTAAAGTTGTATTGAAGGATGGGTGTCTGCCCGCGGGGCGCCCAGGTGCGACATCGCTGCGGTCGCTGGCTCAGTCCGCTTTCGTCGATGAAAACGAGGATACGCCCCTCTCGAAGCGCTTTTTTTTTAGTGCCGGCCACACCCTCTTCTTCCACTGCTGGATCTGCTTTTCGTTGCGTTCTCGTGCGCGCCCCTCCGGTCGCTGTGGACTCCAGCCCAGACCAACCAGAATCTTCCAGACATGGCCTTCGTGATAGCGAACGTCAAACTCCTGCTCGATCAAGTGGGCCACACGGAGACAGGTCCACAACGGAGTCTCATAGCCGAGCCGCTCGGGACCTGCGACCAGTAGCTTCTCTAGCTGCTGCCGCTGCGTCTCACTCAAGCGCGGCTTGCGGCCGGCGCGTCCCGCTTTCCGCAGTGCCGACTTCCCCTGGGCACGGTATTGATGCACCCAGCGGGCCACCGATTGCCGGCCCACGCGGACATGGCGAGCGATCTCCGATTGGCTCAGTCCACGCTCTAACATCTGAATGGCTCGAAAGCGTCGTTTCTCCAAGGCTTCAAAATCGCGAGGCACTCCAGCAGGGTTTCCCATATCCGATTAGACGCAGCATACTGGAAAAAGTATCTCTATATTATGCGGGATTCAATAAGAAATATCGGTGTGTGCTATGCGTGTGGCCGAACCGCTGTTTGGCAGTTTCCTGCGTTTTGTGCGTCTAATTGTTTCTGTAAGTTGTGTGTTTTCAACACGCATTAACAGTCCGACTCCTTTCCTCCGCAAGAAAAAATCTATCCGGCGATCACTGGAATCCGATTGTGGATTAGAGGATTGTCCTGAAAAGCCCTGGCGAAGCATCCTGCGGTAGGATACCGACTCCTCCAGGCCCTCTGTGTATTGTTTCCATCTTTGCCCGGCAGCAAGGCGCCGGGTCGGCGTGGAGGCAACATCGCACCGCCGACTCGACGAGTAGTAGAGTTAGGGCACGATTGAAACCACCAGACACCCCGGTGCAGATGTTGCGGAGAAGTGATCCTACAACAACGAGCGTTCCTGCACCGGGGAACGAATTCTTGCCGAGCACAGGCGAATCATGGTCTTAATCTCTCCTTAAGTCTCCGTTGCTACTATGAATCTGGCCTAGCGTGAACCTGACCTGTCGCCTCTTTATACCTTCCTGGGGCTGCGGGATTGCGCTCGGCTTCGCGCAAAAGGGAGCAATCTACAGGTCGGGTTGCTCCTTTTTCCAAACTTGGACAGTGCTCCATTTTCTCCCGAAACACGGTCGCTCGGTTGAAGAAGAGGCAATCTCACACCGCGGACCCGAAGAAGCTGTGAAAAAACGTGCGTCGGACAGGTATTTGGACAGCTCGATACCCACTTATCACCCTTCATTGAACGCATGCCGATTCGCGATGTTCCCGTGTGTGCTCGATCATCTCGCGGGAGCCGGGGCACGCGCCCGTCCGAGTCGGATCCATTGCTGCACGTTGTAAGTGAAGCATGCCCAGAACATTTCGATTCGCACCTTGTTCAACCCGCGCACGTGAAACTGCCGCAGGCCCAGCTTGCTTTTGATCCAGGCATGCACGAACTCGGCGACCGGCCCGCGGCGGCGGTAGATCGCGTGCGCTTCCACGGTGGCCATCTTCTCCCGAAACGCACCCATCGCCGCGCTCTCCTGTTTCCGCACGACCGACCGGCCGTGTCTTTGATTCCTGCCGCAGCAAGCCGCTCGCAACGAGCAGCTGGCGCACTGCTCGGTGGCCGCTTTGTATTTGTGAAGAATCACACCGCCGCGCTTCCAGCGGCCTTCATAGTTCAACGTCTTGCCCGCCGGGCAGATGTACCGGTCCTCTTCCGCCTCGTAAACAAACTGCACCGCCGCAAACCGCTCTGGGTTCGTCCGCGCTTTGGACACCTCACCCGCCAAACTCCCCACGAAATCAATGCCTTTCTCCACCAGGTCCTCGATATTTTTTCCGCTCGTGTAGCCTGCGTCGGCCACCATTCGTTCCGGTTTTCGCCCCCAGCGCTGCTCGATTCTCTCCGCCGCCGGTAGTAACTGGTGAAAGTCGTTTCCCGCCTGGGTGACTTCCGCCTCCACGATGAATCCGTGCTTGGCGTCGGTCGAGATCTGGGCGTTATAGCTCGGCGCAAAACCGCCGCCGGCTTGCTTCATCACCCGCGCCTCCGGATCGCTGACGCTCGCGCGCGTCTCGCGTTTTTCTTCCGCCGTCTTCTTCGGCTCGCGCAACTTCTCCAGTTCCGCCAAGGCTTGTTCCAGCCGTTCTCGCTTCTCCCGCGCGGCTCGTTCCCGCGCCGCTTGCTGCTTCCGGTTCGCTGCAGGCTCTGCCAGCGGATCGCGCGAGACCTGCACCTGCCGCCGCGCCCGATCGAGATGCTCTCGCAGCGTCTTCTCCCGGTGAAAGCTGTCCCGGCTGGCCTGGGCCTGGATTTTGGTCCCGTCCTGCATCACTTCATCCAGTGTGATCAGACCTTCCGCGCTCAGCACTCCCAGCAAATGGGTGAACAACTGGTCCAACTCCTCCCCCTTCTCCACCCGGAAATCCGCCAGCGTGTGATGGTTCACCCCTGCCATACCCGTCAGCCACTGAAACGCCGGATCGTATTCACACCGCCGTTCGATCTCTCGCGCCGCCCCGATTCCCCGGCTGTAGGCGTACACCCACAGGCTGATCAACAGTTGCGGGTCGATCGCCGGACGGCCGCCCTCCTCGGCGCTGCTGCCGATGCTTTCGTAAAAACGGCTCAGATCCAGCCTCCCGACCACCGTCCAAATGGCCCGCGCCGGATGGTCTTCGTCGATCAGCCGCTCGACGTCGACGGCCCGCCAACTCATCTGCTGCCGGTTCACGTAACGAATCAACTGCTTCCTGCTCGCATTTTCTTGGCTCATGCCGCGAGCTTACCGCTCTTCGCCTTCTTTTCAATCGAAAATTACGATGGGTTTCTTCACGGCTTCGAAGAGTAGTAGAGCTATGGCACGATTGAAATCCCTCGCGCCGCTGCCAATGCCATCGGGTTAACACTCCAATTGCGCTTACAAAATCTGGAGCCGTGGGAGGAAGGTCGGCATAGTGTCTGAAAAATCGATGACGCAGCAACCAGCGAGACGCGTCAGACGGGACAAAAACGTGCCGTCGACGCGCCGCAACCTCGCTGGCGGTTGCTCTAATCTCACATTTCTGGCGTCGCGGGTCGAAGGAATATAAGGATAAGCAAGGTAGGAGTCCAAATCGGAAATTCCGGCTCAATTGAGCGGCGCGCATTCCACGGCGTTTCATAGACGCCGCGAGGGAGCAGCGGTACAATTTGAACGTTCGCACGGGAATTCGCGGAGCATACTAAATTCCGGCCCCGTGTCGAGCGCCTGATCTTGCGGGGAGACATCTCCGATGAAACCCGATTCGCCTTCGACCGAACCTGAGGAACGAAACTCTCCCGCGGTCGGGATTGGAACTTTCCTCTTTATAGTCGTCCTCGTACTCCTCCTCTATTTGCTTGTCTCAACCATGATGAGCCACCACTTCTTTCGAGGCGGTCACCCCAACCGGCGGTTCACATCAATATCTCAAGCCCGAATTCACGCCCGACGATAAAGCGTTTGCTCTACTCGCGCCTTCGTTCACGCCCTTTCTCCCCGATCTGGATAACATTGACACCGTAATCCACGACAAGATTGACACCACCGTCGAAGCGCAAATGCCGCTTGGCTACATTATCCCCGCCGCATGGAAGGTTTTTGCCGACGAGCTTGCGCTCCATGGCGTTGAAATGGAAAACATTACAACGTCCCTCGATCAGGAGTTTGAAACCTATCGCTTTTCAAATATAAAGTTCGGCGTCGCGCAAAACGAAGGCCGCGTCATGGTCGATTTCGATGCGAAGCTGGTAAAAGAAAAAATCGCCGTTCCCATGGGTTCGTACTGGGTTCCCATGCACCAGCGACGTGCGCGCCTCATCCTCGCAATGCTCGAACCGCAAGCCCCAGACTCGCTCGCCCGCTGGGGATTCTGCAACGCGGTGCTATTTAGTGGAGGCCGCGGTGGCGGCGAAGGCGCTTATCTCATCGAGCCCATAGCCCGCCGCATGATGCTCGACCATCCGGACCTGCGCAAACAATTTGAAGACAAACTCGCTTCAGACCCAACCTTCGCCGCCGATCCCCAAGCGCGCCTCATGTGGTGGTTCCAGCGATCCGACTACGCCCCATCCAACGCCGGACGCTACCCAATCCTCCGTGTCTGGCAAAAAACTTGGTAGCGGGCCAGGCAAAACCGCCAAACGAATCGCATCCATTTCATGAATCTTGAGATCGCTTAGCTCAACGATGAGAGCCAAGGTTGCCTGTGAGAGCGTTACAACTTCAATTGTTTCGATGAAGACGGAGTTTTTGGTAGGCACAAGCAGGATGCAATATATGATGCACTCGTACTGAATTATAGTGTTCCACGTGAATGGCAAGTAGGATTTTGGCGCTTTGCAGGACGTTGAGTATCTGCGTAATTGCACAATCTACTGGAGAACTCACTCTGGAACGCGGCAAACCGTACTCTCCGGCCAGTTTCTCCCCTATTCGTCCATCCATGTGTATTGCAACAGTTGTTGCATTACGCTCTATTTTCCGCGCAGGTGAATGAGTGGGTCGCGAAGAAACCTGTTGCTTTCTGAAGTCTCTTGTGCTCTGATTCGCTGATAAACCTTCGGGATTTGCGGGGGTGAAGGTTAGTGGGCCAACGCTGCTCAGTGCGTGGACGATTCACGTTCCTCCTATCGGTCGAATCCCACTCGTATGTCCGAGAAACATATTTCAGCCATTGCAAGCAGCCTGTGAATTCATGGTTGAGCCTCGAGAACTGGAAAGACATTTGAATTCGATTGAAAAGGGGTGGAGAAAATGAAAAGCACAAGGGGTTTGAATTGGGCGCGGCTGCTTTTTGTTTCAGGTGCGATGATCGCGCTGGTTGCATTCTGTTTATGCGTCGCAAGCCCAGCTGCTCTGGCGCAGAACGCGGGCACGGGCGCGATCGCAGGCACGATTACTGATCCGACAGAAAAAGCGGTTCTGGATGCTCAGATTACCGTGACGAATCAAGCCACGGGAGCCAAAGTCACAGTAAAGTCGCAGAGCGGCGGAACGTACACGGTCCCTTTGCTCTTGCCCGGGTTGTACACGGTGGAAGTCTCCAAAGACGGTTTCAAGAGTTCGGTTGCCAAGGACATTCGAGTTAACGTCACGGAGACGGAAGGGCTGAATATCAAGTTGGAACTGGGCACGATAAGTCAAACGATCGTGGTTCAGGCCGCGGCCAGCGTTATGCAGACGGAATCAAGCACGGAGGGCCACACGACCGCCGGAGAATTGATCCAGGATCTTCCTCTGGCGACGCGGAACTACACTCAGATTATAGGCTTGAATCCGAACATTTCCACTGATGTCACCAATGCCACCACCCTAGGACGCGGGAATGACATTTATGGCGCTGGAGTTAGCGCAAACGGACTTCCCACGAACGACAACAACACCCTGATGGACGGAGTGCAAATCAATGACCGCCAGCAAAGCGGTCAATTCAGCAGCGGCGTGGCGATTCCCAACCCGGACAGTATTTCAGAATTCAGGGTGCAGACCAGCCAGTACGACGCTTCCTTTGGGCGTGACGCCGGGGCGAACGTAAACGTGGTGACTAAGGGCGGCTCGAACGATCTCCACGGAAACCTCTGGGAATATCTCCGCGACACCAACATGAACGCCAATGATTACTTCTTGAAGCGTTCGGAATTACTGAGCGGCGAGCCGAACACCCCGCCGGTATTGAACCAGAATCAGTTCGGTGGCGCTCTGGGCGGACCCATCAAGAAAGATAAGCTGTTGTTCTTCACCTCGTATCAGGGGACGCGCTCAAAAAATGGGTTTAGTGGGAGCTGTTTGACCACTATCAATGGAATTGGAGGACTGACCGACACTGACCGAACTGCGGCGGGTTTGGGGGCTGTGTTTGCGGGTGATACTGGCCTATTCGGGGGGGAAGCTATCCTAGCAAATGGTTCAAATATCTCGCAGCAGGCCCTTGCCCTTCTGAATGTAAAAATCGCCAACGGACAGTTCCTAATTCCGTCTCCCCCCGCGGGGCAGTCGAGTCTTGTCGTGACCAATCCCTGTCCGTTCAACGAAGATCAGTTTATAGCCGATGCTGACTATATCCAGTCGAATAAGAGCAGGTTCTCTGCCCGGTTCTTCTTCGCCGACGATATTACAACTGAGACGCAGCCGGCCGGGGGCGCGGTCTCAGGTACTCCCTACAACATAACTGCTAACTACCGCAATTTCTCGCTCATGCACGACTACGCTTTTTCTTCGCGTCTGCTGAACCAAGCGCAGTTTGGCTTCCATAGGACATATACCAACGCACAAGGCACCAGTCCTTTTACGTTTTCGAGCATTGGAGCCAGCGTGCCGTCGTTTGATAACAATTATCCCATCATAGATTCGTTGTCGGGGTTTTCCATCTTCACAGCCCCCGGAGCGGCGGGACAGGACCTAATCGCTCAAGACACCTACGACTTTGAGGACTCGTTGTCCTACACGATCGGCAAGCACGTGCTCCGGTTCGGCGGGGGAGTGGACCACCTCCACGAAAACCGCAGCCTAATCACCGGAGACTTATCTGTAGTTTTTGGCCTCCCTGATTTATTGCTGGGCGCCTGCGGCCTTCCCACCACGACGATGTGCCCAGGGACAGGCACGCCAACCGTACCCGCGATATTCGGGAATGGAAGCGGTATCAGTAATATTTTCGAATCCGAGGATTTCCCTCCCGGTTTCGATACACAGGAGCTCATTAGCTGGGATTTCAATGTTTATGCGCAGGACGACTTCAAGGTGACTTCCCGCCTGACATTAAATCTTGGTCTCCGCTACGATCGTAATGGGTATCAGGGCGATGCGCTCGGGAAAAACGTAGGCTTCGACCCCTCTCTCATTACTCCGTATTCGCTTCCTGGAACGAGTTGCACGACACCAAATGGGACGGGAACCTTGTTAGGGTATACGGTTTCATCGAATTATCCAGGGACACCCCCGTGCCAGGTCGTCAAACTCAACAGTGAATCCGGCTTCAACCCCGGCGGGAACAACACCTGGAATCCCCGCGTGGGATTCGCCTGGCGGCTGCCGCACACCGAACGCTTTGTGCTCCGTGGGGGGTATGGTATTTACCATTCCATACTCACAGGCCAGCCGCAACTTAACACCACTGAGGGACAGCCCTTCTTCTCAATCCGAGTGCTGGCAGCTACGGACGACAGCGCAGCATCCTTGGGACAGCCGTTTCCGCCCAGTACAACAGTTTTCCCGTCGTATACTCCTTATACCTCAGCCTCGCAGCAATCAGTTTTAGCCTTCAATCCGAACCTACAAGTGCCGATGATCCAAGAGTATAGTCTGAACGTGCAGACGGAGCTTGCCAAAGACTTGGTGCTGGAAATTGGCTATTCCGGCTCACGTGGCGAGCACCTCTTCGATGATCGCACGGTAAATCAGGCGTGTGTGATTGGCGCGCCGGGGAACGACGCCTGCCCCGCTTCTCTCCCTTCGGGCGCCACAACGAACACTCCCGCTAATGTCCAGTTGCGCGTGCCTTACGAGGGTTTTGCTTCACCCGACCTCCTCCTTTTTCAGTCTGATGCCGCGTTCTGGTACAACGCTTTAGTGGCCAGCCTGACAAAACGCATGGGCCACGGGTTGCAATTCCAGTTGTCCTATACGTGGAACAAGGAAATGGAAACGTTTGCAGGTTCCAACGGCTCCTCTGTCTCATCTGGTCCGAATGGTGCCGAGGTCATTGGTGATCAGAACAATCCGCTCTATGGCCCGGATGGCAGCATCCGTCCGCAGCGCTTTGTGGCCAGCTATGTCTATTCGCTACCCGGCCCGAAAAATCTCCGCTCCGTTGAGGGAGAGTTCCTCGGTGGGTGGCAGGTGACAGGTGTGACAACGTATCAGGCAGGGCCGTTCCTGACCATTACGAACAACGCGAATGCCGCCAATCTCTATGGGGATACTGCGCCAGGCGAGGTCACAGCGTCACTGGCGGCTGGATGCACTATGGGCCAGTTGGTCAATTCCGGTACGGTGCAATCAAAGTTGGGAATTGGCACCAGCACAAACTACTTCGACACAGCCTGCGTGACTACCCCGGCGGCCAGTCCCTTTGGCGCCGGCACCGGCTTCGGGAATCTTGGCGCCGGCATAGTGCGCGGGCCGGACCAGGCCAACTGGGATATGTCGCTTGGCAAACGATTCGACATCCGATGGCCCAATGAAGCCGCGAACCTGGTGTTCCGCGCGGACTTTTTCAACGTGTTCAACCACACTCAGTTTTCGAACCCGGGCACTACCTTCGGGTCTCCTACGTTCGGTGAAATAACGAGTACTTCGGTGAACCCGAGGATTATCCAGCTCGCCTTGCGGTTCAACTTCTGAGGAAACATGGTGCCGATTGTGGGAATCCCAGCAATTCCTGGGATTCCCATACATATGAAACAAAAAGAATACCGGGTACGGGTGCGATTGCGGGGGATTTTCCCTGCGTTCTCCTAGCACGGAATTTGGAGGCCCGATTCTCAGGGAATTGACCCTCGAAGGAGCTTGAATGCCGGCGAGATCCTTTTACCGCGGGTACCTGATCGCAGGTTTTCGCTCGCTGGTGTGTCTGCTCTGCATACCGCTGCTACCGGCCGCATTTTCTCGGTCGCCAGCGAAAGCCGATGCTCCCTTGGAATGACCGACGCGCAGACCCTCAAGGATCTCCGTTCTCATTGCACCCACTTTTGTATTTTGGCAGCGCAACACAAACCTTGCCGGTAAGGAAGAAGCCGATGGTGCCTCAGGGAATCACATCTGTGAAAGAAGAGGGCATCCAGGTTCGTCCGCCTCAGGATGCAGAAGAGATGAGCATCGTCGTGGACTTGCGATAGCGCGTTTGAGGCCACGGCGAGGTCGACACCGTGCCGGTCAAATGTTCGTTGTTGCTGATGAGTCTGGGCAGGTTCTGGATACGTTCCACCAAGGCAAAGCAATCGGATTGGCTTTCGTTGGCGCACACCGGGGAACGGTTTATCTTCACACGCACATGGTCGGTGTGCCGACGCTTCATGTATGCCAAATCAAATTGATGTCCTAACTCACACTTTTCGGATTATGGTTGGACTAAGCCTCAATTCCGATTTATTCCTTTTTTAATTCTATAAGCCAGTTCAGTACAGTGGCAAAGGGCACCACAGCTTGGACGCACATTTTATTGAGTAGGAGTCTTATGTTGCGATTCGCCCAAATGACGATGGAAGAAATCGTCCGTAGCCTCAAAAAATGCCGCCCAGGTATGATGAAGCAAAGAATCGTGGACCTCGTCCGGGACGATGATCTGTTCAAATTCCACTCCTTGTTTTCGTAACGCTTGGATGAGCTCCACCGTTTGCGAGAACGGCACGTTGCGGTCATCGTCCCCTTGTATGACTAGAACCGGTGAGCGCCAATCCTTGATGGAAGAAAGCGGAGAAGAATCCCACGCTATCTGTGCCCGCTCCGGCGAAGCACCGGAAGCAGTCGGGGACGACTGGATGGTTCTCCAATCATGGACACCAGCATAATCCACACCCGCCGCAAACAAATCCGAGGCGCGAGCGAGTCCCAATGCCGTCATGTATCCTCCGTAGCTCCCTCCCCAAAGTCCGATCCGCTTCGTATCTACATCTGGCCGACTGCTGAGATAGACCGCTGCTCCTTGCATGTCCTTAAATTCACTCGCTCCGGCCGCACCAAAGTTGTCCGGTACACGGAAATTGAGTCCGTAACCAGTCCCGCCCCGGTAGTTGATGGACAGCACCACATAACCTTCGCTGGCGAGATATTCATTCATTCCGTACATATAATGATAGGCGTCCATGGGGTGCCAGCCGAGGAACATTTGACGGCTTGGTCCTCCGTGAAAAAAAATAACGGTCGGATGACGTACACCGTTTGCTGAATTCGGCGGCAGAAATAATTGACCATGAATTATTAGCCCGTCTGCCGCAGGAAAAACCACTTGCTGCGGCATTACCAAACTTGATCTTGGAAAATCGAATGGAATCGTTTCCGGGGCGAGATCCCGGACGTGGCCACTCGCGGCAACGATGGCGGGGTGCAGCGGATTTCGCGCATCCGAACATAAGATTGCAGCGGTTCGTCCGTCGCTAGACACAGCAGGGAAGACTTCTATCCCTTGGCCTGGAGTTAATTCCACCGGCTCGCCGTCCGTGACCGAAACCCTCCACACATGCATCCGGTCAATATCGTTCTTATTGGATGAATATGTGATTTCCTTGCGATCAGCACTGAGTGCCGTATTGAAAACCTCAAAATCTCCGGGCGTGAGTAGTTTCGGCGCTCCTCCTTGAACTGGGATACTATATAACTGAAGCCAGCCGGTACGCTCCCATGGGAAGACAATCTGGTCCCCTGCACCCCATAGTAATTGACTTTCAGATTCCACACCATGAAACACGCTGCCAAGTCCCTCATCTGCTCTCCAGCATTGGTGTCCTTTCCCTGTAATAGAATCAGCAATCCAGATCGCCCATGGTTGGCCAGAACGCGCCCTGGAGGACCTTGCACCGGCTTGGACGCGAATAAACGCGACATGCCGCCCGTCCGGGGACCATGTCGGATCTGCATCTTGATCCACACTGGGGGCTAACCAAAGAACCGATTTCTCCGAAATTCCATATACCCCTACGAGAGTGTGATCGCCACGCTGGCTCACAAATGCCAAATGCGATCCGTCCGGGGACCAACGCAGAGAGCTGCTGTTTCCCTTTTCTCGGATTAAGAGTTCTGGTCTACTCGCCCCGTCCAAATGCGCCAACCACACTTGATCTCTATTTATGTATGTTACGACATTTCCCCTCGGAGAGACTGCGGGAGAATGGCCTTCAGCGAGCACGCGCGGTTCGCCGCCACTTACAGAAACCGCTAACAATTGTTGCTCGAACGGTCCCTGCGGCAAACTAAGGGGGTTCGGACTCGCTCCCCCTCCTTCCAAGTCTCCGCCGCGAACATACACTACCGTTTCTCCGTTCGAGTCCCAGGACAATTCGCCCAAGTCCTGTCCATCATCGCCTTTATACGACGTCACAGGCCGAGTCTTGTATGACTCACCGCCCGCTGGTTCCGCAATCCAAATGTTTCGGCTCCCGCGTAAATTGAATACCCACGCGAATCTTCCATGAGCGGGCGCAGCAACCAAGTCCGAGGGGAACGGAGCGCTGAATATCTGTCCGATGGTAAACGCTCGATTCTGCGCAGAGGCTTGCGTGCAAACTATTACAGTTGATACAAATAAGCCAAGCAAAAAGGCGCCAGCAAGAATTGCTCTTGCGTCAGATTGTTCAATTTTCATCTCATCTCCAGGATAAGATAGCTTTGCAGTCGTCAACATTCAAATATCTAAGCCGCTCTGGACACAGACAGCCAGGTGCAAATTGGAACAATGATGGAGTAGGGGGGCATGGCGACCAATAATAATGGAACATATGTTGCATACTAAAAATGCTTGATACAGCGCGAGCATTCTAGAAGAAACTATGATGGGGTGTCAAATAACACGTGAAGGGATTGGAAAACATAGAGTAGTCCTCCGGCAAGAGCGAATTGAACAGTAAGGATTGGCATTCTTGAGGATTCTACTCTACTGTGATTGCATTGCCTTCATTCTCAAACGCCTGTCACACTGACCCGCGCTTGATTGCTCTTGTCTCGCAACAAATGTTTCTAACTATCACTATCGAGTGGTAAGTCCCCATGATCCCTTTGAAGCAGCGATGAGCCCTGCAAGAAAGAGAAAGAGCCGATGCATCGCAAGAAGGTCAATAAGATCGCGCACGGTGCTCAGTAGCGCCGGAAAAGCAGAATGCTCATGAAAAAGGTTTTCACCACTCTACCATCCCTCTCTTCTTAAATGTCGCAACTGCTGGCACAAGCTTGCCGCACGGATCGTGAATGGTATGCGGGCGCTTGCGGTCGGCTCTGGCGTACATGTGGCGCACGAACATCTGCTGCGAAAACATCTTGCTCCGCGCATTGCGCTGCGTGCGGCCACGTTGAGCTCATAATACATGAGGAAAGTTATGAATGCAGGGAGCAACTCAAGTAACTCCTCGGCGGCAACCTCCAGTAAATTTTTACCGATGAACAGACCGCGGCCGCAAAGCAGGAGACTCAGGATTACTCCCGATACGACTCAAAGTGGTGTGGCCCTCACCGATTTCGGCTGCGATGCATTTGCGGGCAGGCTTTAGGCAAATCAAAAGATGTCTTCACCCTGATCCAAAAGATGGTCCTTTTAACCTGGGTACTCACACCATTTGTTGACGAAGAGCATCTTGTTCAAGCACGCTGCGATTGTCGCAGGCCGTGAGCACAAGAATTGTCGATAAGAGCGTGATGGCACATGCTCCTGGATTCGCACTATTTGCTTCTTCAGAAATAAGAAGCTAGAAACCTTATCTGCCGAGCCTGCGCAATGAAAGATCAAGAAGAACGACACAGAACGCGGCGTCACCGTGGATAAGTATTCAAGGGTGCCAACAAGCCGCACTACTGCTACGTCAGCAGACTTGTTGAGTTATTCCGCCTCAAACCAGCGGAAGCCAAAGCGTTGTTCGTAAGCGGCCTCGCGCAGCCGCGCAAGGCTTGCTTTCCGATCATAATTTGCGCAAGCAACGAGGATGAGGTTTACGAGTGCCATGGGAGCAACGTAAGAGTCGACGTAAGAATTGCTCTCAACTGGTGCGACGAAAAACTCGTGCGCAAATCGAGCGATCGGCGACACAGACGTTCCTGTGATCCCGATACAATACGCGCCGTTCTTGCGCGCTCGCTGCATACCTTCGACGGTCTGTCGCAAACCCTTGCGAAAGCTGATCGCTATAACTACATCGCCGCGGCCCATCGAGCGAGTAATGTGCATGGTTTGGCCCACGCTCGTAGCTATCATGACCGGCAGACCGATGGCCGTGAGAGTGTAATCAAAGTAATGCACAAGGCTTCCTGCAAGATCTCCGCCCAGTATTAGCCTGCGACGTGCACCGCGGATGCGCTTTGCGAGAGACGCGAGGCGCTTGGGATCTAGGTGTGTTCGCACTGACCTGAGGTTTCTGACATCCTGCTCCATGGTGGCATTCAGGTGGTGCGGAATACCCGCATGACCGTTCCCGCCCTTCTGCATGCCTTCAAACGATGTGGTGTTGGCAATTAACAGATCGCGCAGAAAGTGTTGAAATGACCGATAATTTTCAAAACCCATTCGTTGCGCAATGCGAACTACAGTGGCCGGATCGGTATTGAGTCTCTCCGCCGCCGCCCGAACACTGAGCAACACAAAATCGCCTGGGTTCTCGAAGACGGGACGGATAAGTTCCTGGCGGCGGAGGCTCAGCTGTTTCATCCAACTCGCAAGGCCGCCCGCCGGCATCCGATATTCGCTCTTCGCGGTTTTCGCCATGGTGGGCAGCATTCCTGAAAGCACGCCACGTGTCAACTTACATTCCTCGCGGCGGGGGGCACCCTCGTTATACGAATACGGCGCTCGGCCAGTGACGTTCGGCGCAATCTTGTACGGTCCAACCTAGCCGGTGAACAACTTTGGGGACCGCGGCGATCCCTTTACGCTACTTTGGGTCTGGCGCGTCGCCCTCGATCCGCTTTGCGTGACGATCTTGTCCGTTTTGATGGAGGATGAGTTCCGTGGCGCGGCCGTGACTGTCGGTTACGAATGTGATTTGAACGTCAGCGGTTTTCATAAAATAATCGTTTTCGGCTTCAGGAAATATCTCGGATTTGGGCTGTGCGTTCGATTGCGAGAAGAGGTGATCGCCTTCATGTGTGACCGTCACCGCGACGTTCGGCGTCAATTGGTAACGGCCGGCATAACCGTCAAATACTTTCGGGTCCACCTGGATCTGCTTTCGTTCCGAGGGCAATATCACTTTCTCTCCGTGAGCGACGGCTGCGAGTTGCGCGGCTAAATCTTGCGGTGCCGCGCCATTGATGTTGCTGAGAACGATCACTTCGAGTTTGTCGCCGGGATAATAGGCGACCATGGTATTGAACCCTTGAATTGATCCGCCATGGTTGATCACCTTGTGTCCGTGTACAGTGCGAACCTCTAAGCCAAAGGCATAATTGTTCCTAAAAGGCATGGTCATCCTCACAAGCGAGTCAGGCTTTAAGAGTTTTCCTCCATAAAGTCCTTTCTCCCAGCGCAGCAAGTCTTCGGTAGTGGAATAAAGCGCTCCGGCGGCGAAGGGGACCGTCATGTCAGCATAGTCTGCATTGATGATCCCGGTTGGACCCGGTGCGTATCCTTCCGCGCGGTGCGGAATGATGGCGGTGTTTGAATCGTAGCCCGAATCATTCATGCCCATAGGAGTAAAAATGTCTTCCCGGAGAAACTTCTCGTAACTCTCGCCGCTGATCTTCTCGATCAGATAACCCAGCAGGACGTAGCCCGAATTGCTGTAGCTATACCTCTCGCCCGGTTGGAAATCGAGGGGTTTATCGAGAAAACGCGCGACCAACTTCTCAGGAGTCGTGGGGATGCCTTGCAGCGGTGGATAGTCCGGGAAGCCAGTGTAATTTGGAATCCCAGAGGTGTGAGTCAGTACGTTGAAGATGGTGATATTGTCCCAGGCGGCGGGCGCATCTGGCATATATTTTTTCACCAGATCAACCACGTTTAACTTGCCGCGCTCCTGCAGAAGCATGATCGCGGCGGCAGTGAATTGCTTGGTGACCGATCCCAATCGGAATTTTGTCGATGGAGTGTCGGGAACATTCAACTCCAAATTCGCGAAGCCATAGCCCTTTTCGAGGAGTATTTCGTCACCGCGCGCGACGAGCACAGCACCCATGAATACTTTGCGCGAAACAGAGTCCTGGACGATTTGTTCCATGCGAGAAATGGCGGGAGAGGTCTGCGGACTTGCGCCGCCGGATCCAAACGTGGCGCTTCGCGGATTGGCGCACAGCATGGCAGCGCTCGAAAGCAATGTGAGAGTCGTGAGCACGAGGATACGATTCATTCGGATCACAGTGGATCTCCTGTTCATTAGAGTGTCAGTTTGATTGGGGGCTCCGGATGGTGGCACAACCATCAACCCTTGTCCCCTCGACTTGCCCGCGCGTGTTGATGACACCACCGAAGATCCTACCTGGGGTAAGTCTTGGGCGTTTTCAGGAAGCATAACACGGAACGCAACATCTGTTGCAATACGATGCCGGCGAGAATCCTGCTGGGTGGGCATAGGAAGGCGTCCCTCCGATACCGCGCGCAAATAAATCTCTCGCGTACCTCTCCAGGTCTACTTTGGTTTGTAGTAGTTGGGGAACGCAGGCACGGTTGGTTTCGGCAGAGGATGTTGCTTCAACTCATCGAGAAGCACCGCGACCGCTTTTTCGAGTTGAGGGTCACGGCCATCACGCCAAGCCTTCGGGTCAATCTCCACTTCGAGGTCCGGAGCAACGCCTTCATTCTCGATCCCCCAATGACCTTCGGTATCGAAAAAGGCCAGGTTGGGTGCGTCTACGCCGCCGCCATCTATGAGGGGTGGATATCCTGTGTGACCGACTTCTCCGCCCCAGGTTCGCTCACCGATCAACTGTCCAAGTCCGAGATGACGAAAATACCAAGGAATCAAGTCGCCGCCTGACCCCGCATACTGATTGATGAGCATGGCCTTAGGTCCGAAGATTCCCACGCCAGGTTCGGTCATCACCTTACCGTCGGGGGTGTACCAGTAATTCCAGAGCGTGCGCTGGAGATAGGTGATGATGTAATCAGCTGCCTGGCCGCCACTATTGTAACGATCGTCTATAATCACGCCTTCCCGGCCTGACTGGGAAAAATAGTAGCGATTGAACGATGTGAATCCGCCCGTCCCGGTGTCAGGCAAATAGACATAGGCAATCCGGCCGCCGCTCAATTCCGTGGTCTTGCGCACGTTTTCCGCAACCCAATCGCGATGGCGGAGTTGAATTTCGCTCGCGATCGGAACGACGATGACATCGCGCGAATCTGAGCCATCCGCATTGGGTCCCACTTTCAGGGTAACCTGCTTCTGGACCATATTCAGGAAGAAGCTGTAAACGTTGTCGCTTGAGCGAAGCTCGCGCCCGTTGACCGCGAGCAAGTACTCGCCTGCTTTCACTTCGCTTCCGGGCTCAGTCAGAGGGGCGCGTAGCCCAGGGTTCCAGTTTTCGCCGCTATAGACCTTTGTGAAACGATAACGACCATTTTCCGTGGCGTAATTGGCACCAAGCATTCCCACCGAAACCGGCGTGACGTTGGGTATGTCGCCACCCTCGACGAATGTGTGGCCCGTCGAAAGCTTTCCCAGCATTTCCTGGAAGAGATAGTTCAAATCCGCGCGAGAGACGATTCCCGGAAGATATGCGGAATACTCCTTCTCCGCGGCCGCCAGATCCAAACCAACGTAATTTTTCGCGTAAAAGTAATCCCGCTCGATGCGCCAGGCTTCGTGGAACATCTGCTTCCATTCCTCGATCGGATGAACGGAGACATCCATCGAATCCATGTCGAGAAGGCCTTCGCCAGGCTTCTGGGGTCGAGCCGTGGCGGCGATTCCCCACTTATCCCGTTGCCGGTATAAATATTTCTCGCCGTTGAATGACAGAAGGAAGGCTCCAATTCCCGTAGCGATCGGCTCCGCCTTGCGGTCAGCGAGCGTGAATTTCAGCACGGTCACGCCACCAGCACCGCCTCGTCCGCCAGCTTCTGAAGATTCCTGCTCAAGAAAGACTTCTCCTTCTTTGCCGGCCACAAGCCCGCTGTAGCGAGCTTCCGGGAGCGGCAAAGCGAGAATGCGTTGGCTGACGCCCTCAAAATCAATCTGAACAGGACCAGACGCCGTTACCGCACGGCTTTCGCGTGTTCTTTCCGCGCCCGCGCTTGCCGTGGCAACAGGTTTTTCTTTTTCATCGTCGCTTTCCGGCTTAAAAGGAGATGGGGCTCCCTTGCGTAGCACGATCAGATAGACGCCGCGGGTCACAATGCGGCCGTCACTCGACATATCCAGAATAACGCCTGCGGGGCCCGCGTTGGTACTTGCCGTGAAATACAAATAGTTGCCGCTTTTGTCGAATGCCGGATATTCCACGTCGCTAAGCCCGTCGGTGATTTGGGTCGATTTTCGCGAATCGAGCGAGTACACGAAGAGCGCGCGCATGTGGCTGTCGAGCAGTTTTGTATAAGCAATCCATCGGCTATCAGGCGACCAGACCGGGATCGTCGCTAGCCCGAACGCGAAATACGTTTGCGTATCGATCTTCACTGGAGTTGGATTGTCCAGGTCGACGTACCAGAGGTTTAGCCGCTTGTCGGTATAGGCGATCTTCCGGCCGTCGGGCGACCATGTGGGAGTAAAGAAATATGATGGCGGATTGCCGAGTCCGATGACGCGATCATCTCCCATGCCGTCCTGGTCTTTGATGTGCAGCGCATATTCACCTGTGGCGTCCGAAAAAAAGGCGATCTCTTTTCCCGTCGGCGACCAGGCAGGTGAGCGATCCGCGACAGCGGGAGAATTCGTGATGTTGCGAATTGTGCCCTTCTCTGCAGGCACGGTGAGAATTTCTCCATGCGCTTCAAAAACGGCGCGTGCGCCGGTCGGAGAAATGCCAGCGTTGAGGACGTGGTCAGCCACTTTTTCGAAGTGTGTGCGAATCTCGGGGAAATCGCCTCGAATGGTCACGTGGACTTCATGTTCGTGATTGGTCGCGACGTCCAGGAGATGGAGAGAGCCGAATTGTTCGTAAACGATGGCGCCTGGTCCCGCCCCGGCAGACATGATATCCATGCCATGATTTTCGACAACTCTTGAGACTTTATTGTCCGCCGAATCATAGGCGTAGAGCGTAATCGGCTCCGTACGGGCCGAGAGAAAATAAATCTTGTTTCCGACCCACATCGGGTTGAAGTCGCTGGCGTTTTCGTGCGGTACTTTTACGACTTCCGAATTTTGCAGGTTTGCAATCCAAACCTGAGGCGCTAGGCCGCCGCGATAATGCGCCCAGAATGCATGGACCAGCCCCGCACCCAGAAAAAATATCTCGCGAGGCAGCGGCGTATAAGCCAGATGCGATCCATCTGAAGAGTAAGATGCCTGGTAACCCATCGGCAGGGGAAGTGCGCGCTCCGCGCCGCCATCGACGGAAACCGTGAAGAGTTGTTCATACCGCGGTGCGGTGCTTAGAAGCGAGGCACGAAAAAGAATATTCTTGCCGTCCGGAGTCCAGCCCTCCGCCGTATCTGGGCCCGGACCGTAGGTCAATTGGCGTGCTTCTCCGCCCTCTGCGGGCATAAGGTAGACGTTAAGATTGCCGCCGTACTGTGCGGTAAATGCGATCCATTTGCCATCCGGCGAGAAATGAGGGTTGGACTTCTGTCCCTGCCCCGAAGTGAGTTGCTGAGCGACACCACCCTCCCGGCTGACGCTCCAGAGCTCGCCGCCGTAAGCGAAAACGATGTGCGTGGCGTTCAGCGTGGGATTTTGCATCAGCAATGGTCTTTCACTTTGGGCCGAAAGTGCGCCGCAAGAAGAGAGAACAAAAGCCAAGATAACGATCCACTTTTTCATTTGAAATCTCCATTCATTGAAACGCTTTTCCTCGCACACTGCGAAGACAAATCACTCGCCTATGCCGAACCAACCACAAAATTGAAATGAAGAAAAATCGTAACATCGCGAACCAACTTTGCCGGGCTTCCGATGGCCGCCAGCATCGTCGCAGTCTACAAAGAGACGGGCAAGAAAAGAAGATTGGCGATTAATTTCTTACTCTCCTCGAATTTTTCATTATGCCGAATCTCATGGACTTAGAGCCTTCGCGGTGTCCATCCGTTTGAACTGGATGCCACGGACGGTGAACTCCGCCACATTGCCGTCTTGATCCAAAAAGAACGTCAACCGCGTTTTCCCTCCAAACATCGCAACAAACGTGTCGTACTGAAAATGTTCGAGGTCCGTATCGATGGAATAGAAATGGAGCTTAAGTGTTCCGTCTTGCATCACAACTTCTGAATCGCCATAAGTTGCGTTATGGTATTTCCCCGCATAGGCTGAAAGATCGCGGGACGGATGTGTACCGGGCGTGCGCTTTGACTCCCACTCTTGAGCCGCTCCTCCCTGCGCCGTCAGATCCGCCTCCAATTTCTTGAATCGCTCGCTCCATCCAGCATCCGGCAATTGCAGCAGTTGGTCGGCGATCTGATTGCTCAAGACCTGGCGGTACAAGCTGGTCTTGTTGATGACCACGAAATATCCAGTGTGAATCTCAGGAATCAGAACGACCATTGTGGCGAACCCATCGATGTCGCCCGCGTGAAGGATGAGCTGGTGGCCGTGATAAATCTGCACAAACCAGCCCAGGCCGTAGCTGAGCTGCATCGAATCCGGAAAAAATACGGTCGGAATTTCGCCGTCTGGGGGGATCACCATCTGCGGGATGTGCATCTCGCGCACGCTCTTTTCGGAGATCAGCCGTTTTCCTTCGTATACGCCGCCGTTAAGCTGAACTATGAGCCATTTGGACATATCGCGCGCGCTGGAATTGATGGAGCCAGCTGGACCGACGCTCTCAATGTTGCGCCACGGTATGGGTCTGACCGTGCCGTCTGGATTCTGCCTGTGAGGCGTGGCGAAATCCGGCGATTTTTGCGCGTCGATGGAACTGGTGTCCGACTCGGTCATTCCCAGGGGTTGAAAGATCCGCGCTTTCACAAATTCGTCCCATGTCGTGTGGGCAACCTGCCCGACTGCATACCCGGCGGCGACGTACATGACATTTTGATATTGAAACGTCTCGCGAAAGCCTGTGTCTGGTTTGGCCAATGCGAGAAGGCGAATCAATTCTTCGCGGGACGCTTCCGGATGGATGGACCAGAGCAAATCGTTCCCAGGCACTCCGGTGCGATGCGTCAGCAAATCGCGCATCGTCACGTTCTCATCGGCCTCAGGATCGTAAAGATGAAAAAACGGGATGTATTCATTGACCTTGCCATCCCATTGCATCTTCCCTTCATCCACGAGCATGGCAACCGCCGCGGAAGTAAAGGCTTTCGTACAAGACCCAATATCGAAAAGTGTGTCAGGTGTGACCGGCTGGTTTGTGCGGATGTCGCGGACCCCGAAACCCTTCATGTAAACAACGGATCCATCTTTTACGATCGCAACAGACGCTCCGGGAACCTTCCACTCCTTCATCGAGGCGTTAACGTATTGCTCCAATGCCGACCAGTCGGGCGCTTTCTGTCCGAAACACAAAGTCACTGATCCGCTCAAGAGAGCAAGCAGCGCAGCCACACGCAAAATCAATCTCCAGTTCATCCAATCTTCTCCAGTTCGGACAGTGCTCTCGGCCAACAGGAGGCGCTTTGCCGAGTACCGGAAATGTATTTAATGGCAGCGTCTTGCCCCTTGCCCCGGAGCATGTCGGGCTTCTATTCGTCTTTGCGTGTTGGAGATATAAGACCTGTCGGTTGACAATGTCAAGGAAAATCACAACGTTTTGGTACGGCCATTTGTGAATTTGCACCATTTGTTTCATGAAGATACTGGGAAAACGCACGGCGACGCAACTCTTCGTGCAGGATCACATAAGATAAAAGGAGCAATTCTCTCGAGTGGGCTTAGGGTTTCTCAAAAGGGGAAGCGAGTGGAATCTGCCATTGGGTCAGCCTCTTACTGAAACCTTGGGCAAGTGTGCACCGACTGACCGCCTCAATCTCGGATGTGTAGCGGCTCAGGACATTGACTAGCCCGAGTTTTTGTACCACAGTGAATAAGAGCAGCGACTGGTTGTGAAAATCGGTTTGGCGGCGGCTAAGACCTAGCAGGAGCGGCAGGAGACGTCTGCGGATTTGCACCGACCGGTGCCAAATGCGACATTTCGCGGGATTATAATGCGAACTGCAACATCTGTTGCAGTACGATACCGGCAAGAAGTCTGCCAGGCGGTTTCGTCCTCTGTCTATGGCACTCTTCTCCGGAGCGCGAGAATCAACTACCGGACCTGCCGCGGCAATCGGACTCCAGAGCCAATTGCGCCTATCGTTGGTGAAGGCGTTGAAGTTTTACCTGGTATGCCGTAGGGCATGGAGCTCAGTTGGTTAGAGCGCACGCCTGATAAAGCGGTTAGGACGTTTCTCAGCTCAGGCGGATTCTCAAGGCAATCCCTACATTCGCCTACGGTTGCGGTGGTCGGTACTCTTCACCGGTGAGTGATTGGCTTCGCTCATTTTAGACCGCCACCGGACTCTAATCGGACCTCGAAGGTTTTTCGGTCGGCCGTCTACGCGTACATAGGGTGGCCGTCAACTACCTCAAAATAAAAGCGAAAAGATGGTGGAGGCGGGGCGAGTCGGGATATCGCGCTTTGTTGAAAACAAACCACTTATTGAAAATGGACAAAGGCTAAGATCGCTAAATTGGGCGAAATCGTATACGTAGCGTGTACGTGAGATTATCTCGCCAAACTGAATCGCATCTGGAATAAAGATCTATCTTGAATAGGTTCTAGGAAAGGGTTCGGGCCACATTCCGAAAATACCGTTTATCGGGAACTGGCCAAGCATAAAACGTGGAATAAACTCTTCAAATCAACAGGGAATTCGGATAGGCGGAACAAAAGGAGAGAGGCGCTCGGTAACCTCACAAGCGCCTCCTCTACTGCGTCAACGTAAACTATACCTCACTGGATCACCTCCTTCTCGGCAGGAACGCCGATGTCGACAAGAATGTCGAGTGATCCGATTATAACGCAGGATAGAGAAGATGTCAGAGGAAGCGTTTCCTAAACATTTCGGTTTGAGCAAAGCCAATTGTGGTACGTATCCCTGTGGCATTGGTCCAAGATTCGGCAAAACATTCTTGCACATGCGCTCGGGTATCTAGCGCTGCGCCATCTTCTGGGCCAAAAGCATCAATATGCGGCGGTCGGCTTCATTGAGCTTGCCGAGATGTCGGCGAAGGTTAGCCAGAAATCGAGCACTCTTGCCCGTGTCTCCCCACAAGATCTCATTGGGCCGCTTGCGTTTTAGCGAAGCGGGAAGCTTGGGTGGCTCGCCGCCTTCATAGAAAAGCTGGTATACCGGGATGTCGAGAGCCCGAGCGAACTTCTCAAGCGTCTCCACCGCTGGAACTGTGTGGCCGTTCTCTACTCGTGAGACATAGCATCGAAGCAGGCCCGTCCGCTTCTCGATGTCCCCTTGGGAAAGCTTCTTTTCCTCACGCAAGATTCGAAGGCGCTCACCGACAATCATGTGCTGCAATATCGCAATTATTTGTCATCGGGTCAAGCACAAACCGGTGCACCGACGGACCAAGGCTTCAAGACATAACCCGGCAGTGACTTGAAAATCGAATTGTATTTCTATGACAAGCGCTAATGCGGTGTAGCACTTTGGATGATATTGAAGCGAGGCTTGCTCCGCGGAACGCAAGGTGAGAATCACTCTCAGGTTGACGCCGAAGGTTTTGAATACACAAGTTCACGATAAATCGGCAAAGCTCAAGCATGTTAAATGGGCTCTCGGTCAAGATCCGGTCCCGATGTTGCCATCAACCTCGACAATTTGGCGCAGTTGCTTGTTGCCAAAAATGGGTTGGCGGAGGCCGAGCCGTTGCTGAGGCCTGCGCTAATCATTGACAAGAAAAGCTTCGGGACGGGCGCCCCGGCCGCTTTTACCGAGAAGTTGAGGCTGAGATTCCGGAGGAACCACCTTCAAGCGGCCCGCGCTTGCCTGTTGCCGCAATGCGATGGACAATCCGACTGTATAAAGTTGGAGTCAAAGAATACGAAGGAAGGCAGACTATGCGACGAACAGCGGTTTTAGTTCTTGTTATTCTTGGTTCCGCGGTCCTAATCGGAGCGCAGACGAAGGTTCCGGTGACGCCAGCCGATTACGGCCAGTTTGAAACGCCGGCGTCGGGCGGCCCAACTGGCGGTTTATCGCCGGACGGTAAATGGCTTGCCTACGGCATCAACCGCTCGAACGGCAACAACGAATTGCGCATCACAAATATCGCCGACGGCACGACCAAAGTTACCGCGTTCGGCGTGCAGCCTGTTTTTTCTTCGGACTCGCGCTGGGTGGCATACGGTATCGTCAATTCCGAAGCACAGAACGAAAAACTCCGTCAACAGAAGAAGCCCATTCAAAGAAAAATGGGACTGATGGATCTGGCAACCGGTGAGCAAACCGTTGTTGAGTCCATCGAAACATTTTCATTCAGTCCCAACGGAACGTATCTCGCCATGCGCAAATACGCTCCCGAAAAAAAGGACGCGCCGGACGCACCCGCGGAAGCCGACGCAGACAGCAATTCGCAAGGCGCAACGCTCGTCGTTCGACAATTGGCCACGGGACACGATGCTTCATTCGGAAATGTTTCCGAATATACGTGGCAAAACCTTTCGAAGACGGGAACGCTTCTTGCGATGGCCATCAACGCGGACGACAAAACCGGAAACGGCGTCCAGCTTTTTAATACCGAAACAGCCACCGTTCGAATCCTGGATTCTTCATCATCTACTTACAGCGGCCTCGTGTGGCGAAAGAATAGTTCCGATCTCGCGGTCCTTCGGTCAAAATCCGATCCGCAACGCGAAGGTCCAACGTATGTTGCGCTCGCGTGGTTGCATCTGCCGGATTCTTCCGAAGCTGCGCACGTTTTCGATCCCATGACCGGCCCGAATTTCCCAGCCGGAATGCGAATCGTTTCGTATCGCAAGCCATCTTGGTCCGAAGAAGGCGGCATGGTTTTCTTCGGCATAGCCAAATGGGATGAACAAATCGCGCCGCCGAAGAAAGCGTCTGCCGGCGGAGAAGTGGGCAGAACGGCCGCGTCAACGGATGGTGAGGACGAGCCTGCATCCGTGGACATCTGGCATTGGAATGACGTGGATGTGATGCCGAAGCAGAAGTTGCAGGCCAGAACCGACCGCCAGAAAAGTATGCTCGCAGTATGGCACCTGGATTCGGGGAACTTCGTTCAATTGGGGCACGATTTCAACGAACAAGTGACGCCGCTGAAGCACCAGAAGCTTGGCTTTGTTACAAACTGGGACGCCTACGCGATGGATCGCACAATTGGCCGCCCAACAGCGGATTTATCCATCGTGGATCTAACCACTGGCTCGCGCACGAAGATTAAGGATCATATCATCGAAGACCGCTCCATCCAGCCCAGCCCCGGGGGGCGCTACCTTATTTATTTTCAGGACGACAATTATTGGACCGTCGACGTTTCCACTCACGCCGTCACGAACGTCACGAAATCGGTCAAGACTGCGTTCGTGAATCGCGAATCCGATGAGACGATCAGGCAGAAGCCGCCGTTCGGCATCGCCGGTTGGACAAAAGATGACGCCGCCGTAATTTTGTATGACAAGTACGACTTGTGGAAAGTTGCGCCTGATGGCTCGCACGCCAATCAGCTCACCGACGGCGCGAAGGATCAGGTCCGCCACCGATACGTCCGCTTGAATCCGGATGAAGAATGGATTGACGGCGAAAAACCAACCTACATCAGCCTGTTTGGAGAATGGACAAAGAAGTCTGGCTACGCGCGGCTCAATTTGAGCGCTACCATCACGACTGATGAGCATGCCATCTGGCTCGATAAGGCCGTCGAGCGGCTCGCGAAAGCCAAGGATGCCGACGTGTACGAGTACGTGATCGAATCGTTCGATCAATCACCGAACGCCTACATTGCCGGCCCCGACCTGAAAAATGCGAAGCAGGTCACCAATACAAATCCGATTCAATCCAATTACGCGTGGACTCGCGGGGAACTCATCGATTACAAGAATTCTCACGGGCAAAGGCTGCAGGGCGCCCTTTACTATCCTGCCGGATACGAACCGGGCAAGAAATATCCAATGGTCGTATACATGTACGAACGACTTTCCGATGGATTGCATCGTTACAGCGCGCCTTCAGAACGCGATTATTACAATCCGGCCGCGATTACGAGTCACGGTTACTTCCTTCTCGAGCCCGATATTGTCTTCCAGCCACGCGATCCGGGCGTTTCCGTTGTGGATTGTGTCACCGCTGCTACGAAGCGCGTGATTGAAATGGGGCTGGTTGATCCGAAGAAAGTTGGCGTGGTCGGCCATTCGTGGGGAGGATTCGATTCTGTCTATCTGGCAACTCACACGAACGGAATTTTCGCCGCGGCCGTCGCCGGCGCGCCCATCACGGATCTTGTCAGCAATTACGGCAATCATCACTGGAGCATCGGTATCGCCGAAACAGATCACATCGAAACAGGGCAGCAGCGGATGGAAGTGCCATTGTACGAGGATCTTCCGGCCTACATCCGCAACTCCGCTGTCTTCGGCGTACAGAACATGACGACGCCGCTTCTTATCGAGGTTGGCGATAGCGACGGAACCGTATTTTTTCATCAGGGAGTCGAGCTGTATAACATCGCGCGCCGTGCGAAGAAAAATGTGGTGCTGTTGGAGTATGCCGGCGAGGACCACGGACTCCGTAAGAAGGCAGATCAGATCGATTATGAGCGGCGCATCTTCGCCTGGTTCGGCCACTACTTGAAAGATGAGCCCGCCGAGGCATGGATCACCAGCGGCGAAAGTTATCTTGATCGGCAGAGGGAACTGAAGCAGCTTAAGGCCGCGAACTAAGCGCGTTTGCAATTTGGGCGCGCCCTGCTACTCCGTTCACGCGAGAATGCCCCTCTCTGGTTATGCCAGAAGTCAAAGTCGGGGGCACTCGCAAAGTCCCCTGAATTCGGCAGAAAGAGTAGTGCGGGCAGTGGAGCGTGATAGCTTGGCGATTTGCCTTGACTCTGGACTAGACTCTAGGGTGTAGCGTTGGAGGTGCGGATGGGTGGCAAGCGGAGTGAGTCCATGAAAATCGGTCAAATCTCAAAACGCGTTGGCGTAAGCATAGACGCAATTCGGTTCTACGAGCGGAACGGGATTCTCGCACCGCCGCCACGCAGCGAGGGCGGGTTTAGGCTGTATTCCTCAAGTTACGTTTCCGCACTGCAATTCGTCCGCAATTTACAGACGCTCGGTTTCTCCCTTAATGAAATTCGTGAATTCCTGACACTCCGAGGTAATGACCTTCGAGCGTGCACCGCCGTGCGGAAGATGCTTGACCACAAACTGCGCGATATTCACGGAAAGAGAATCGCACTCGCTAAATTGGAAGGCGAGCTGAAGGATGCGCTGGCAAAATGCAACTCCCAACTTAAGCGCCCGCGTGGAAATCAAAACGGTCGTTGTCCAGTTCTGACTGCCTATATAGGCTCCAAACAGGAGGGTACTGCATGAAAATTGAAGTGCTTCACGTTTCGGACTGCCCAAATCACTTCATCGTGCTTGGACGCCTCCGTGAGATTCTCGCTAGCGAGAGTCTTCAAACACAGATAAGCGAAGTCTTGGTGACCGATGAATTCACGGCACAAACGCTGAGATTTCCCGGCTCCCCAACCGTTCGCATCAATGACTGCGACGTTGAACCACAAAATGGAAGGACGCCTTCCTTCGGGTTGATGTGCCGCCTTTACGTAGATGGCAGCGGCTCTCCCTCTCATCAGAGATTGCGCGATGCCATCCAAAGGGCGCGAGGCTTGGAGTTTTAGTGGCTGCTGGCAAGACAATTGTCGCTTCGTTGGGCGCGATGATCGCTTCGCTGCTCACACTCGGATGTTGCCTTCCTTTGCCGTTCTTGGGCGCGGCGGGCATTGCGGGGGCATCTGTTTATCTGAGTGCCGCTCGTCCTTGGCTTCTCGGGCTTTCCGTTATCTTGCTCGGGGTGGGCTTCTTTCAAGTCTATCGAGGGATGAAGTGCAGAGTGCGGCAGAGCAGGACTGCACTCGTCCTTTTGGGCGTGGCGGCACTGGTGATTGTCCTTGTGCTCCTATTCCCTCAAGTGGTGGCGGGTTTGCTTGCCGATATTTCTAGCAAAGGGCGGAGATGAAACCCCGTCTCGTATTACTAGCCGGTATTGCATTCGTCGGGGTACTAGCTCTTGGCTGGTATTTCTTCGCTCCGAAAATGACTCCGGCGGGACAGCCACCCTTAACGGCGCTCACGTCGAATAACTTCGACCAATTGCGTACAGCATTCAATGCGGCGTCAGAAGACGTGCGGGTATTCCTTTTGCTCTCACCTACGTGACCCATTTGTCTGCGGGGGGCCTCCGCAATTCAGGACTTTCTAAAGCAGAATCCCAACCCTCACATTCGCGTGTTTGCAGTGTGGGAACCTATTCTAGCGACCGACTTTTCCAGTCCGCGTACGGGAACAATGGCCCGACTCTCTGACCCACGCGTCGCACAGTACTGGGACAAGAACCACCTCTTCGCGAAACAATTGGCACGTCGCCTGAACTCCGACTCGAACCATCCCCGGCCACGCTGCTGTAACGATAGCGGCGTTGATTGGGATGAGCTGGTCATCTATCGCCAAGACGCGCGATGGGACGACCAGCTTCCCCGTGCCGTATTTCTAGACGGTCCGGTCGTCAATTCGCTCCGTTTTGCTGACGTTGTGAAAGAGCTACTCTCCAAGGCAACAGGTCCGAAACAGAGGTCGGAAAATTCTCGGCAGATGCGCTCAATTCGATATCCTTTCTTGACGCAGACCGACTCCCTCTTGCTACTCAGCCCGATGGCGACCCTGTGCTCCGCAAAAAGTCCGCACGGCGAGTCATTACTGAAAAAGAATTCGTTTGGACAGCACCGTGCAATGACCAAGCAAAGACAGCCGGACAGGGGTGTAGCAACCAGCATTCGGGACTTTCAACTTGTGCGCTGACGGCTGGCGTCAGGCAGCAAGGAGTAACTCTTCACATTGGACCCCCTTCATGGCTATAATAGCCATGAAGGAGGAGGGCCCAAATGCGCAGTGTGAATGTGGCGGAACTAAAGAACCGGCTAAGCAAGTACATTACATTCGCCAAGGGTGGCGAGGAAGTAGTGATCCGAGACCGTAATCTCCCGGTGGCGAAACTGGTTCCGTTTTTGGCGGAGGGCGCCGATGACCAGGAGTTAGTGCTGGTTGCCGCTGGGAAATTGCGTCTCCCCAAGGTGCGACTGAATGTGAGAGAGCTCTTGAAGATCCCAACGGGAAACGTTTCGGGAAACAAAGCGATTCAAGCCGTTCTCGACGACAGAGAAAAAAATCTGTGAAGAAGACAACCGCGTTTTGGGATGCGAGCGCGCTAGTCCCCTTGTGTGTTCACGAAGCCGCGAGTCGTCATGCTCAGTCCTACTTGAGGAGATTCGCCCCCGTGGTCTGGTGGGGAAGCCTCGTAGAAATTCATAGCGCGATTTGCCGCCTCTACCGCGATATGGAGATAACCGATCTCGAAAAACAAGGGGCGGCGGCGCGCCTACGTCTGCTAAGCCGTGGGTGGAGGGAAATTCTTCCCGACGACCAAGTTCGAGACCTGGCAACGCAGTTGTTGGATAAGCATCCCTTGCGGGCGGCGGATGGCCTGCAACTTGCCGCGTCCTTGATCTGGTGCGAGCTGGGTCCGTCCAGGAGGAGCTTCATCTGTGGGGATCAGCGATTGGCCGAAGCCGCCGGTGCGGCTGGATTCTCCGTTCTCGAACTTCCAAGAGTCGTTCGCTGACTCCTCCCGCATGTGAACCAGCGCCGCTTGTTAAATTGCTGCCACACCACCGCTCTCCGCTGCAATCCATCTCCTGTGCTCCGCAAAAAGTCCGCACGGCGAGTCATCCCTGAAAAAGAATTCGTTTGGACAGCACCGTGCAGAGACCAAGCAAAGACGGGCGGACAGCCGTCCATGAAGTTTGATAATAAAGTCGGCGGGACGGCCTGGATCGACGATGTGAAGCTGGAGCCGATTGTCCCTCACTTCCCGCAATAGCCCCGCCCTCGATCTCAGCCTTTTCCTCCACTCCTCTCCATCGCCGTTCCCATCCGCTAGTGATTCACTCGTCAGACGGACTTGGTTCGAAAAAATTGCACATGGACACATTTCTCCCGCAACCTGTTAGGCGGTCAGGTTCTCAAGAGCGCGAACACGGCGAGACTCCTTCTGTTCATAGAGTGCCGCGTCGGCTCTCACAATAAGCTGTTCGGGTGTTTCACTGACGTGGTATCGGGCCCAACCTCGAGAGCTTGAAACGTGAATCTTCTCCCCGTCGAACTCAATTTCAAACGGAGTTAGTCGAGACAAGACCAGTTGCACCTTCTCTGGCGGACATTCCGGAAGTACGAGCATAAACTCATCGCCGCCCGTTCGCACGGCAAAATCAGAACCACGAATTGCTCTGTTCAGACGCAGGGCAAAATCCTTTAGCACAAGATCCCCGGCCGCGTGTCCGAAGCGGTCATTTATCTGTTTGAAGTTATCCAAATCAAAGAGGATCACGATGAGAGGAAGTTGACGTCTTTCGGCGCGCGAGATCTCGGCTTTCAAACGCTCGTCACTGAAGCGTCGATTGTACAGGCCTGAGAGAGGGTCGAGAATCGCCATTTCATATAATGATTGGGCGCGCACTCTTTGCTCGGTAGCGATCTCTATTTGTCCAGCGAGATGGTTTCGAAGCTGCCTGAGGAGGTGCTGCTGGTAAAGGGTGTAGACGTTGAAGATTAACACCAGACCGAGCAATCCCCGAACAGCAAGCGTAAGCTGGAACTGGGAGGAGGAATCGTCTCCCGGTAAAAACTTGGGGAGCGAAAGGACAACGATCGCTCCCATCAGCAGCGTGATCACAAGGACAGCGTTCCACCAGTGCCACTTGTCCTTGCGATCTAAGCGCCGCAGATTCTGCTTGATTTCAAGCGTCTGACTGTCGTTTACCGACGCGGACGGTGGAGATGTGACCGAATGCAGCGAACTGAGGCTATCCAAGCTCATGCAACCCTACATTTCCCAGTCTAACAGGCGGCGCGGCCAAGTCTCCCGAGACCAGGAATAGCTGGTCGTTTGATTTATTAATCAGATAGGAAACTATTACTGACGGAACCCCGGGCGAGGTTTTGATGGGGGGATGGCTGCTGGCAGTAGCGTTCGTCGCGTGTTGGACTCCTGCGCGGCGCGCCACTCGCGTAGACCCAATCATCGCATTGCGAAACGAGTAGGCCTCCATGCGCCGCGAATAGCGCCTCTACCCCGCCCTCAGCGCTTCCACACCGCGGATTCGACGAGTAGAAGAGTCAGGGCACGATTGAAATCGCCCGACGCCCTGGTGCAGATGTTGGAGGAGTTATGCATCAACAATTGGTCTTCCTGCACCATGAATCGAACATTTGCGGAGCACAAGGGCGGCACGCCGAATAGTTCACGTTTACAGAGCGGACGATAATCCTAGCGGACGTTATATTCAACGTGGATGCCGTGCAATTGACCGCCGCACTCTTTCGCGCCAAGTCTCAGCCCGAGTGCGGGTGGGCTTCATAATGCTGGCGCAGGAGGTCTTTGCCGTGGTCGTTGCCGTTGGGCGTGCGGACTGCGCAGTGTATGTGCTGCTGAGTGGGATTACTGGGGTCGGCGGCAAAACGCGAGAGGCTTGCGGGGGCGCTGGTGGTCAAACTCGATCAGAATTACAGGGCTGTGGATCCGGTAGTAGAAGACGCTGTCCGTAGCGTTGCCGCCGATCCACGCGAAAGTCGTTGACCAGCGTGCAGCAACGCCTCGTCAAGACTGGCGGGCGTCTAGTGAAACACGCGCGATACTACTGGTTGTTGCTGGCAGATAGTCACCTGACCCGACGCCGGTTTGGGGCGATTCTGCAGCGGATCTGGGCGTTGCCGGTGCCGACCGGGTAGTGCTCTGACTGAGGGCGCAAAATCTGGGGCCGGGCGAGTGAGGAAAGGAGAAGTGTCTGCGAATCGGTTAGCGCGGCAGCAAGCGGGACTCGTCAGACGGGCAGAAACGGGCTGTCGGAACAACGTTGATCTCGCTAGGGCTCGCCGTGGTGGCAAGTTCGTTGGGTCCAGGGCAGGAGAAGCGTATGATGAGCGAGTCTGAAGTCCAAATTGGAAATTCCGGCTAAGACGATTTCAACGCTGAGAGTGAACAATGTCTAAGAGCCTGAGAAAAACCGCCGTTTTCACACGCGCCTCAACCAAAGGCGCGCTGTTCATTCTCGGATTGTCGCTCATTTGTTCTCTTCCTACTGCGACTCGGAACGGTCCCGATATCTCCGCGCGCAAGGATTACGCCGAGATCGTCGAATCCCTCCGGCCTTTCATTCAACGGGAAATGTCTGAAAAGGGATTGCCCGCGCTATCGATTGCCATCGTCGACGATCAGCAAATCGTTTGGGCTCAGGGGTTCGGCACAGCGGATCCCAAGAGCAAGAAACCCGCAACCGCGGAAACGGTCTATCGAATCGGGTCGGTTTCCAAACTTTTCACGGATATCGGCATCATGCAGCTCGTCGAACGCGGCGAGTTGAATCTGGACGCTCCCATCGCCGATTATCTTCCCGAGTTTCAGCCGCGCAATCCATTTGGCACGCCGATCACTCTGCGGCAATTGATGTCGCACCGCTCCGGCTTGCTGCGCGAGCCGCCTGTCGGAAACTATTTCGAAACCACGCAGCCCTCGCTCGCGGCCACCGTACGCAGCTTGAACGACACGGAGCTTGTTTTTCCGCCGGGCACGCACACCAAATATTCCAATGCGGGGATCGCCGCCGTCGGATACGTCCTGGAATCCCGCAACCACCAGCCGTTTGCAAAGTATCTGAAGGCCTCGGTTCTGGATCCCATGGGTATGCGCCAAAGCTCGTTCGAACCTGACCCGCAAATCGTTCAGAATCTCGCCAAAGCCGAAATGTGGACCTACGACGGCACCAAATTCGAAGCGCCGGCTTTCCAACTCGGCATTGCTCCCGCTGGCAGCATGTACTCCACTGTGACCGATCTCGGCCATTTTCTTAGTGTGCTTCTGGCACAGGGAAAGACAGACACCGGCACCATTCTGAAACCATCCACGCTCGAAGAAATGTGGTCACCTCAATTTCCTAACCCTGGTGGCCCCGTTTTTGGCCTCGGTTTCATGGTGAATTCGCTCGACGGTCACCGCCTGGTTGGACATGGCGGCGCAATCTATGGCTTTGCAACCGTCGTGGATCTTCTGCCGGAAGACAAAGTCGGCGTCGTAGTGATTGCAACGAAAGATTGTGCCAATTCCGTAACGGATCGTATCGGAAAGGAAACCTTGCGCGCGGTTCTCGCGCATCGCGCGGGAAAACCGCTCAATCTCCCTCCGGCCACCAGCCCAGTTCCCTCGGAACTTGGCCGCAGCCTCGTTGGGCGCTACGGAACGGGCGACGACGCTCTGGACATCAAGTATCTGGATGGACATCTCACGATGCTGAAGCTCGCCGGCGGCGAGCAATTGGAGCTCCGAAAACTCGGCGATAATTTGATCGTCGATGGCATTACAGGTTACGGAACGTCAGTCAAGCCGGTCGTGAATGGCATACAAATCGAATCAAAAACCCTGCCGAGAGTGCCCACATCGAAGCCTCCCGATATTCCTGCAAAGTGGCAAGGACTAATCGGAGAATACGGCTGGGACCATGACGTCCTTTACGTTTTCGAGAAAAACGAACGCCTGAACGTGCTGATCGAATGGGTGGAGTTTGACGCGCTCACCGGAGTCTCCGACGATATTTTCAAATTCCCTCCGCAAAGCCTCTACGATGGCGAAAACGCAGTGTTCACACGCGATTCAGCCGGTAACGCCACGCAAGTGCAGGTCAGCGGAGCGGTCTTCACACGCCGCCCGATCGGCGGTATCTCCGGCGGCATTTTTCGCATCCCGCTTGTCCAGAATCTCGATGAACTCCGCAAGCAAGCCCTCGCCGACCATCCACCTGCTGAAACCGGCGACTTTCGCAAGCCGGATCTCGTCGAACTCGCGACACTCGATCCAACGATCAAGCTCGATATTCGTTACGCAACCGCGAACAATTTCCTCGGCGCTCCCATCTACTCGCAACCCCGCGCGTTTTTGCAGCGGCCCGCGGCGGAAGCGCTATTGCGCGCGCACAAACGCCTGAAGGAATTGGGCTACGGCTTCCTGATCCACGACGCCTATCGCCCATGGTATGTCACGAAAATATTCTGGGAGGCCACTCCGGACGATAAGAAAATCTTCGTGGCCGATCCGAGCCAGGGTTCACGGCACAATCGCGGATGCGCCGTGGATCTGAGCCTCTACGATCTCGCCACAGGAAAACCAATCGAGATGGTCGGCGTCTACGACGAGATGTCCGAACGGTCTTATCCGGGATATCCCGGCGGCACTTCAATTCAGCGTTGGCACCGCGAATTGCTGCGTCGCGTCATGGAGGACGAAGGGTTCCTCGTCTACCCGTTCGAATGGTGGCATTTCGACTACCGCGACTGGCAAAAATATCCCATCTTGAATATCACCTTCGATCGACTCTCCTCGACGGCGATTAAAAGTTCCACGGAATATGCGCGAGTCCCGGATTTGATCGGCACAAAAAGCTTCTGGGAAACGCAAGAAGCATACGCACATGCAAAATGATTTCTTTAGGGGAAAAACATGACCGCTAAGAACGCTCTTTGAATCTTCGTCCTGTGTTGCCTCGCAATAGCATGTACTTGCTGCGTCAGCCTGCTGTTTCCGCAATCCAGCGACACTCTCGAGCAGTCCATCAAGAAAACATGGATCGCCCGGAAGTTGCTCACCCCCGCTTCGGCATCAAATTCATTTCGGCCGATACCGGAAATGTAATTTCAAATCCCCCCGGGACTGCCTTTGTTACATTGGCGCCTGACGAGTCGCTTCAGGCCGAAAGCGAATTTTGGGCTGCCGCCGTGGGTCCGCTACGTGTCTCAGTCAAAGTCATAGACCTTCTTCAACTCGGAAATCAAGTTTTTTAAATCTCCATCGCCACATGGATGCATTCCACCAATCCGGAAGAAATCCGCACACAATGGGAACGTTTTGGCGACCTTGTCCACAAGCCTGTTTCGTCCGGACCTCTTACGTTCTACTTACCACTAAACCCGGAAATCGATAAGCGTAAGTAGCACCTGTCCGGAACATTTAGGACAGAGACTGAGTTCGAAACGGACCAAAGGGTAGTCCTTGTGCGCCCGCGACGATTGTTGGCGGTCCGTGTCCACAAGTGCGCTGTCCTTCGTAAGTGCTTGATTTCATTGAATTTCCTATGTGTCTACAAACAGGAGTTTTGGGTGGAAAGGGGTGTCCACAGGCGGTATCGGCTAACTGCGCTAAGCAGTTCATGCGGCGGATGCCCGGAAACAAAGCCATCTCAAATATAACCAATCAAAAGACTTAGCTACGTAACGCGGCCTAAGCGTACTGGCAGCCTACGTGCCTGTTGAAGGCGGGAAGTGCATGCGATGGTGTCCCCCAACCGAACTTGAGAGGAAAAATATAATGAAGAATCTAATGAAGCGTCTTTGGAAAGAGGAAGAAGGGCAGGACCTAGTGGAATACGGGCTGACCGTGGCCCTAGTGGCTTTGGCCGCGACGGCGGGGATGAACTCTCTCGCAACCGCGATCAATACCACGTTCAGCAAGATAGGCTCAACCTTGAGCTCCTCGGTCACCGCAACCTAGTTTGGACTGGACTCGAAGATGGCGTTTCCCTGAAGATTTGGTGGCAGTTGTTCAGTGTTGGTCCATACCAAATTCATTGGGGTGAACCGACTCACAGTCTCTATGTGGCCACCGTTCACGCACTCAAGCTCTGAAGGATAGGGCCCGATCGGGATCGACGACCGCGTCAGCCGGAGCGACAGTTGAGTGATAATCATTTATTTATATCACTTGCTATGAATTTTGCTGGACGGTGAACTACGTGCGGCGGCGTCTATGCGGACGCCAAAAGTGTTGCGATCAAGATCGCCTAAATCCTGAGTTTGCAGTCACTTATCGGGTTTCGACTGTCGACGGCTGTTGCGCTCAATATCACCACCCATGATCACGAGCCGCGGCGAGGTTGACATCGCAACGCCTTGCGATGGGCCCATGGGCGCGGCTCTCATTGCGGATACGCAGCCAGACCTGCAATCTGAAACTGTGACGAGGGCAATTCTGCAAAACGAACTCCCTTAACCCCTTTGAATTCAATATCCTGTTCTTTTTCTCGAGTTGTAACTGGCGCACCGGAGACCGGCCTTCTGCGGATCGAAGTGATCCGCTACCCGCAGCGCGTCCATCAGTGACGTGTGGATTGCTCGGAAATATACTTTGAAATTGCCCGCAACCTCTTTCCGCGCTCCTCCCCAAAACGAGTACAATCCCCGGCGAACACTGGGAGGCCGAAATGGATCCTCGAATCGCCCGCGCCGCGATCTTCGCTGCGGCATTCCTTACGATTTCTGCCGCAACCTTTGCTCAGTCATGGCGCGACAATTTGCAGGCGCTCACCTCGCCGCAGGACTACGTCCAAAATCGTTCCTCGAGCTACGACCGCACCGGCGGCAATGAAGACTACCGTGCTCTTCCTGCCGGGCAGACCATGACTTTGCTTGATGCGGACGGTCCGGGTGAAGTCACGCATGTCTGGATCACCATCGCCAGCCCCGAGCGCTTCCACTTGAAGAAAATTGTGTTGCGCATGTTTTGGGACGGGGAAGCAACTCCCAGCGTGGAAGCTCCGGTCGGCGATTTCTTCGGCTTGGGACTCGGCGATTATTTTCTCTGGCAATCCGCGCCCATTCAGGTGGGCGGAGATAAAGCCTTGAATTCCTTTTTCCCGATGCCGTTTCGCAGACATGCGCGCATCGTCGTGGAAAATCAGGGACGCGAGGCAGCCGAGGCCGTCTACTGGAATATCGATTACCGCACCTACAGCAAACCTCTTCCGAACGATACTCTTTATTTTCACGCGCAATATCGCCAAGCCGCTCCCAATCATGCATTTCCCAACGCAAAGACGAATCTCGATGGCGCCAATAACTACGTCTGGATGGAAGCTTCCGGACGCGGCCATTTCGTCGGCGTCACGATGTCCGTGATCGAAAATGCCGATGGCTGGTGGGGAGAGGGCGACGATATGTTTTTCGTGGATGGCGAACACCTTCCATCCATCAACGGTACCGGCACCGAGGATTATTTCCTCGGCGCCTGGGATTTTGGCGGAAAGCAGTTCAATTATCCGCTCTACGGCGCTCCCGTCGTCGGCCCTGAAAGAGAAGGCTCGCACTGGTCCGTCTATCGTTTCCATCTCGATTCGCCGATTACATTCACGAAATCATTGCGCGCTACCATCGAGCACGGCACCGCCAATGATCGCGGCGACAATTTCTACAGCGTTGCGTACTGGTATCAGACCGAGCCTCACGCGCCATTTCCCGCGCTGCCCACCGTGGATGCTCGCCTGCCACGCGTCCTTTCTTCCTCCGGTGCCCCGCGATGAAACCGCTCGGGCGAATTTCGGCGCATCACGTTTCGCTTGCGCGCCTTTCCTCCGCAAAACAAATCTGTCCGGCGATTAGTGGGATTTGATTGTGAATCAGAGGTTTGCACTGAAAAGCCCGGCTTAGCATCCTGCGGTAGGATGCCGCACTCGTCCGGGCTCCTTGCGTATTGTTTCCATCATTGCCCGGCAGCCGTGCGCTGGGTCGGTGAGCAGGCAACATCACACCGCGCACTCGACGAAGCTGTGAAAAAACGTGCGTCGGACAGGTATTTGGACAGCTCGATACCCACTTATCACCCTTCATTGAACGCATGCCGATTCGCGATGTTCCCGTGTGTGCTCGATCATCTCGCGGGAGCCGGGGCACGCGCCCGTCCGAGTCGGATCCATTGCTGCACGTTGTAAGTGAAGCATGCCCAGAACATTTCGATTCGCACCTTGTTCAACCCGCGCACGTGAAACTGCCGCAGGCCCAGCTTGCTTTTGATCCAGGCATGCACGAACTCGGCGACCGGCCCGCGGCGGCGGTAGATCGCGTGCGCTTCCACGGTGGCCATCTTCTCCCGAAACGCACCCATCGCCGCGCTCTCCTGTTTCCGCACGACCGACCGGCCGTGTCTTTGATTCCTGCCGCAGCAAGCCGCTCGCAACGAGCAGCTGGCGCACTGCTCGGTGGCCGCTTTGTATTTGTGAAGAATCACACCGCCGCGCTTCCAGCGGCCTTCATAGTTCAACGTCTTGCCCGCCGGGCAGATGTACCGGTCCTCTTCCGCCTCGTAAACAAACTGCACCGCCGCAAACCGCTCTGGGTTCGTCCGCGCTTTGGACACCTCACCCGCCAAACTCCCCACGAAATCAATGCCTTTCTCCACCAGGTCCTCGATATTTTTTCCGCTCGTGTAGCCTGCGTCGGCCACCATTCGTTCCGGTTTTCGCCCCCAGCGCTGCTCGATTCTCTCCGCCGCCGGTAGTAACTGGTGAAAGTCGTTTCCCGCCTGGGTGACTTCCGCCTCCACGATGAATCCGTGCTTGGCGTCGGTCGAGATCTGGGCGTTATAGCTCGGCGCAAAACCGCCGCCGGCTTGCTTCATCACCCGCGCCTCCGGATCGCTGACGCTCGCGCGCGTCTCGCGTTTTTCTTCCGCCGTCTTCTTCGGCTCGCGCAACTTCTCCAGTTCCGCCAAGGCTTGTTCCAGCCGTTCTCGCTTCTCCCGCGCGGCTCGTTCCCGCGCCGCTTGCTGCTTCCGGTTCGCTGCAGGCTCTGCCAGCGGATCGCGCAAGACCTGCACCTGCCGCCGCGCCCGATCGAGATGCTCTCGCAGCGTCTTCTCCCGGTGAAAGCTGTCCCGGCTGGCCTGGGCCTGGATTTTGGTCCCGTCCTGCATCACTTCATCCAGTGTGATCAGACCTTCCGCGCTCAGCACTCCCAGCAAATGGGTGAACAACTGGTCCAACTCCTCCCCCTTCTCCACCCGGAAATCCGCCAGCGTGTGATGGTTCACCCCTGCCATACCCGTCAGCCACTGAAACGCCGGATCGTATTCACACCGCCGTTCGATCTCTCGCGCCGCCCCGATTCCCCGGCTGTAGGCGTACACCCACAGGCTGATCAACAGTTGCGGGTCGATCGCCGGACGGCCGCCCTCCTCGGCGCTGCTGCCGATGCTTTCGTAAAAACGGCTCAGATCCAGCCTCCCGACCACCGTCCAAATGGCCCGCGCCGGATGGTCTTCGTCGATCAGCCGCTCGACGTCGACGGCCCGCCAACTCATCTGCTGCCGGTTCACGTAACGAATCAACTGCTTCCTGCTCGCATTTTCTTGGCTCATGCCGCGAGCTTACCGCTCTTCGCCTTCTTTTCAATCGAAAATTACGATGGGTTTCTTCACGGCTTCGACGAGCGGTAGAGTTAGCGCACGATTGAAATCCCCAAACCCCCGGTGCGGATTTTGCGGTGAAGCGCTCCTTCCATAAGGAGCGTTCCCGCGCCCCGGAACGAATTCTTGCGGAGCCGCAGTCTGCTCGCCCCGATCCGTTCTAATCCGATGGCCGACGCAAGAATAACTCGCGGGCGTCCGGCTCTGAGGGCGGGCTCTCGATGATTCAAACGAAGTGCAGCCCCCGGCCAGAAGGCCGGGGGCTGCAATCCAGAACGGTGAGAGTCAGCAGAGGAAAGTTCGTTTCGTTACAAGCAACACGGCGAAACGCCGGCCATCGGCGGGGTCGAAGTTTGCCGCGTGGTCATCATCGTGGCAGCGATCATCATCCTTAGCCATGGAGTTTTCAAGCCAAGGAGTAAAACTAATGTTGAGTCCGTAGGTCGACGTGCATCCCCCCTTGCCCCCGGGCCCATTAGGACATCCCCAGAAGTTCTGGGTCGCGTCGACGCTGCTCGCGGCGCAGGCTGTGGTGGGGAAGCCGTTGAGGGTGTAGTCGTAGGCGCAAATGTTAGCGACGCCAACTTTTCCACCGAGCAGGTCGTTGAGATGCACGTCCACCTCTGCGGGGGTGTTGATGGCAATGTCGAAATCTTCGTCGCGGATCACGTTCTGCGAAATGACGGTACCGTGAACAGGAGTGCCGCCCTCACCGCTATTGATGTTAATTCCCACAGTGCCGGGCGTGGCCGTGTCGGCCGTGTCGGCGAGGTTCCCGGAGATGAAGTTGCCGATGATCATGTTCCCATCCATGTCATCCGCGGGGGCGCCATAGTTCGGGCCCACATGCGTGTGAAGAGTGACACCCCCCAATCCGTTGTCCGTCAACTTGTTCCCGATAATCACATTCTCTGAGGTGCGACCGGGGCCATTGCCGTCGGAAAAAAGGCCGACTCCCGCGCCGCCTACTTGCACGCCGTTCCCCGTCGAAATGTTGTCGGCCACGGTGTTGTGGTCAACGCCAAAATGGGGAGCGTAATAAGGACCAACGGAGCCCGCCGGCGGATGGGATGCAAGAACGATGCCGCACTCCAGCGGATTATCTTTAAAGGTGTTGTGGATCACCAGGTTGCCGTGGCTTTCCGCGGTTTCGTCGCTGATCAGGATCCCATCGGCATTTCCTGTCACAAGGTTGCCAGACACGATCGAGTTCACCGTTCCTACTAGGTGAAGCGCGCCGCCGCAGTCACCGCTTTCATCGTTCTCATAGGTTCCAGTCCCAGGCTGGGGACCGGGGCAGGCGATGCTGGAGCCGAAAACAATGTCCGGGACTTTGTCATTGTCCAGGATTTGATTGTCCCGAATAGTGACGTCCGAAGCGCTGACGACGAGAATTCCTTCGTACAGGGCGTTCTTTACAGTGAATCCGGCAATGGTCACATTATTGAGGCCGGCGTTGTCGACACCATCCACAAAAATGCCATGCGCAAGGCCGGTGGCGTCAATGACGGACGGATCGGCCCCGGCGCCGATGAGTGAAAGCGGCTTGCCAATCGTCACATACTCCTTGTAGGTGCCTCGCCCAACGTTGATCACGTCGTTCGGAGAGGCATTATTGACGGCCATTTGGATTGTTGAGAAGCAACCGTGGGAACCAGTGGGGTTGACGCAAAGTGTATTGGCCGCGGCAGTCTGAGAGAACGCTGCGAACACAACGAAGCAACAAACGACTAACCATGGGCGAAATCGAGCTGGGTGCATGGATATTCTCCTTTTTCAGTGGCACAGCCGTTCTGGTGGCATTGGAATCAATGGACTCGGGAGAGTCCACTTCACCATCTCACTACCATAGGGGCTGTACCGATCGCGGGGACGAAACTTCCGGAATCGCCGATATCGACTTCCGGTTCGCGCATACTATGCTTCTTTGGGTCTCCTAAGCAACGAATTTAATAGCGGAGCAAGCTTCATCGAGACCGCGGGGTTCCGACAGGGCGTTCTTGCCGTCTGACTAGTTCCCGGTTGCTGCCCCGGAATCGGTTTCACATATACTGCTCCGACCCTCCCGTCCTAGGCATGAGTCCGTCCGCCGAGTAGTGCCGCCCTGCTGGGAATCGAGGCTTTTCCCTTTACAGCCACGGCGCAGCATCCTGGGGTAGGATGCCGCGCTCGTCCGGGCTCCTTGCGTATTGTTTCCACCATTGCCCGGCAGCCGTGCGCTGGGTCGGTGAGCAGGCAACATCACACCGCGCACTCGAAGAAGCCGTGAAGAAACCCATCGTAATTTTCGATTGAAAAGAAGGCGAAGAGCGGTAAGCTCGCGGCATGAGCCAAGAAAATGCGAGCAGGAAGCAGTTGATTCGTTACGTGAACCGGCAGCAGATGAGTTGGCGGGCCGTCGACGTCGAGCGGCTGATCGACGAAGACCATCCGGCGCGGGCCATTTGGACGGTGGTCGGGAGGCTGGATCTGAGCCGTTTTTACGAAAGCATCGGCAGCAGCGCCGAGGAGGGCGGCCGTCCGGCGATCGACCCGCAACTGTTGATCAGCCTGTGGGTGTACGCCTACAGCCGGGGAATCGGGGCGGCGCGAGAGATCGAACGGCGGTGTGAATACGATCCGGCGTTTCAGTGGCTGACGGGTATGGCAGGGGTGAACCATCACACGCTGGCGGATTTCCGGGTGGAGAAGGGGGAGGAGTTGGACCAGTTGTTCACCCATTTGCTGGGAGTGCTGAGCGCGGAAGGTCTGATCACACTGGATGAAGTGATGCAGGACGGGACCAAAATCCAGGCCCAGGCCAGCCGGGACAGCTTTCACCGGGAGAAGACGCTGCGAGAGCATCTCGATCGGGCGCGGCGGCAGGTGCAGGTCTCGCGCGATCCGCTGGCAGAACCTGCAGCGAACCGGAAGCAGCAAGCGGCGCGGGAACGAGCCGCGCGGGAGAAGCGAGAACGGCTGGAACAAGCCTTGGCGGAACTGGAGAAGTTGCGCGAGCCGAAGAAGACGGCGGAAGAAAAACGCGAGACGCGCGCGAGCGTCAGCGATCCGGAGGCGCGGGTGATGAAGCAAGCCGGCGGCGGTTTTGCGCCGAGCTATAACGCCCAGATCTCGACCGACGCCAAGCACGGATTCATCGTGGAGGCGGAAGTCACCCAGGCGGGAAACGACTTTCACCAGTTACTACCGGCGGCGGAGAGAATCGAGCAGCGCTGGGGGCGAAAACCGGAACGAATGGTGGCCGACGCAGGCTACACGAGCGGAAAAAATATCGAGGACCTGGTGGAGAAAGGCATTGATTTCGTGGGGAGTTTGGCGGGTGAGGTGTCCAAAGCGCGGACGAACCCAGAGCGGTTTGCGGCGGTGCAGTTTGTTTACGAGGCGGAAGAGGACCGGTACATCTGCCCGGCGGGCAAGACGTTGAACTATGAAGGCCGCTGGAAGCGCGGCGGTGTGATTCTTCACAAATACAAAGCGGCCACCGAGCAGTGCGCCAGCTGCTCGTTGCGAGCGGCTTGCTGCGGCAGGAATCAAAGACACGGCCGGTCGGTCGTGCGGAAACAGGAGAGCGCGGCGATGGGTGCGTTTCGGGAGAAGATGGCCACCGTGGAAGCGCACGCGATCTACCGCCGCCGCGGGCCGGTCGCCGAGTTCGTGCATGCCTGGATCAAAAGCAAGCTGGGCCTGCGGCAGTTTCACGTGCGCGGGTTGAACAAGGTGCGAATCGAAATGTTCTGGGCATGCTTCACTTACAACGTGCAGCAATGGATCCGACTCGGACGGGCGCGTGCCCCGGCTCCCGCGAGATGATCGAGCACACACGGGAACATCGCGAATCGGCATGCGTTCAATGAAGGGTGATAAGTGGGTATCGAGCTGTCCAAATACCTGTCCGACGCACGTTTTTTCACAGCTTCGAAGAGTAGAAGAGTCAGGGGACGATTGAGATCCCCAATCCCCCGGTGCGGATTTTGCCGAGAAGTGATCTTTCAGGAATGAGCGGTCCTGCACTACGGAACGAATTCTTGCGGAGCACAACCTGGGCGTCATCGCCGGCTGGTTCTCGTTAGAACTTGTAACAAGACTTCCACGCCAACAGCCTTCAAGTTCGCTCACTGCAGTCTTGCGTACTCTGCTTTAGCTTGTTTGAGGATGGGGATATCAGGATCAGCGTCTTTCCACAGCTTCAGGAAGTCCCGATAATAATTCAGGGCACGGGTGCGAGCGGCATCAGCGGCGACTCCTTGTACCGTTCCCGCTTCGATCGCAGCGGCACGAGCCAGACCAAGATGGGCCAGCGCCCAGAACGGAGAATTGGCGACAATCCCGTGGTTGTCCACGAGTTTTTGGAATTGAACAGCAGCGTCCTTCCCAGAACCTAGCGCCAGGTAAGTCAAGCCTCGCTGGTATAGGGTGATGCCTTCGGGCAGATCCTGGTGAGAACCCAGGTCGTATGGAAGCGTGGGGCTAAGCGCGTTGATGGCTCCTTTATAATCCTTATTTCCTGATCTCGATCATCGCTCGGACGGTTGGCACGGTAACATTATTCAGGAGAGTGCCCGAAGGAAAGCGGCTCGTGAGTTCGCCTGTCAACTGCTCGGCGCGGCGGAAATCGCCCAGACGAGCGAACACGAGCCCCGTGTAGGATTGCACCTCCACCGAGCCGGGCATGAGCTTGAGGGCCAATTCCGCCTTGGCTCGCGCTTCTTGGGCATTTCCAAGTTCCATCTCTAGTTGTGCCTCATTGGCAAGGCTGAATGCAGCAAAAGCTTTGCTGGTCAGGGGGATCTCATTTGTTGGTTGCAAAGTAGCGGCCACGGAACGTTGGAATAGATCCCGTCCTTTGCGAGCCTGCCCTAACGCAAAGGCCGTCCATGCTTCCCCATTCAGAAACCCGGGACTGGGATTCTCATTCGTCTTAAACCACTCAATTTGTCGCCTGAGTTCGGCCTCGTCACCATCGACAAAAGCTAAATTGAACAGAATCCCATGAATGTCGCCGCGATCTCGCTTTGACTTTATAGCTTGGTCGCACACGTCCTTCGCCTCGACGAAGTGACTTGCTCTGAGATAGGCAGTGGAAAGCGTCGAGAAAGCAAACATGTTGTCTGGATTGAGACGTAACGCTTCTTGTCCTGCCTTGGTAGCTTCATTTAGTTGGCCAACCTTAACAGCCTCTGCGCTCAGATTGTTGAAAGCAACCCAATCGTATGGGTAGGTCTGGGTCCAGAGCCTCAAGGTCTCCATTGCCTTATTTGTTTCCCGGGTTGAGTCCGCGTAATAATGAGAGGCGATGTAAAACTTCTCTCGCTCGCTTACGTGCCCCCGGCGTTGAAATGCCTGCCTCAAGTAATCGTCAGCAAGGGCGGAGTTCGCCAGATTACTGTAAATGGCCCCAAGCCGAGCATATGCAACCGCAAAATCCGGATCGAGGTCAATCGCCATCTTGTAGAAGGTCAGACCGTCACCCCCCCCCAGTCGCTCGCTGCTCATCGCCGGAAGTGAACGCCTTCAGTGCTGCTAGGGACTTAGTGGTGGCCTGCTCGATTGGAGTATTAAATTTTTGAATTGTACCGACCAACTCTCCAAGCTTCAGCCGCAAGTGTGGAATCATTTTTCCCAAATTGCTCAAGACTTCATCCCGATTTTGGGCTTCGCTCTCCTCGTGCACAATATTGGTTCCACTAAGACAATTCGTCGCGTCCACGTCAATGAAGTACTTGTCGCGGATGGCCTTAATGGAACCAGAAACAAGGACTTTGCCACCTCCCCTTTCGCAAAGATCCCGAGCAACCTGTGGCAGAACTCGTTCATCAGAAGAACGCCCTATCAGGGTCAGCGTCTCTTTGATCTTCCATTCTGGCATGATATTGAAATAAGGCGATTCAGCAAGCTTGACCGTCAAGGCTTGCTTCAATGAGCCGTCGAAAATTGGATCTCCAGTTGTGTTCACAAAGTCAGAGATGAGAATCTTGTCGGTCTCGCCTAACGCTGGTTGCTGACGCGTGCGAATTAAAAGCCACGATCCAAAGATCAAGAGAGTTACCGTGGTGATCAAGAGAACCCAATTGCGCAAACTGCTGCGTAGTATTTTTTCGGACGAAGACCCTCTGTTGGTGACGTGATGCAGGGCGTCGGATTCCGATTGCAGGGCCGTGCGCATTTCGGAGGCAGATTGGTAGCGAAGCTCACGATTTTTCTCCAGGGCCCGGTCGATGATCCCTTCCAAAGTTGGCGGGATCTCCGGATTCAGTTCTCGTACCGAAGGCTGCACCTGCTCTAGGATAGCGTCGCGGACAGCGGGAGAAGTTTCGCCGGAAAATGCCCGCTGCCCTGTTGCCATTTCGTATAGCACCAAGCCGAACGAAAACAGATCTGTCCTGCAATCTACCGTCTCGCCCCGCACTTGCTCCGGTGACATGTAACCCGCCGTTCCCATCGCGACTCCGGTCTGACTGAGGAACAGATCGGGCGTTGCCAACGGAGGGCTGTCGCCAAGCGTTTCGCGCGGGTCGGCCTCCTGGTGATCGTGCACCGAGTCATCTCCGGCTCTCAGTACAGACGGAGCGAGTTTCGCCAACCCGAAATCCAGAATCTTGGCCTGACTCTGGCTAGTTACAAAGATATTTGCCGGTTTGATGTCGCGATGGATAATTCCTTTTTCGTGGGCCGCGATCAATCCATCCACAATCTGAATGGCAAGATCGAGTAACTTCTCTATCTCGAATGGCGGCTTGCCGGGATTTGTTGCCGCGATCAATTCGCGCAGCGTCTGTCCTTCCATCAACTGCATCACAATGAATGGCTTGCCCTCGTGTTCGCCGAACTCATAGATTGGACAAATGTTGGGATGTTCGAGGGCTGAGGCAGCCCGCGCTTCGCGGTCGAATCGCCCGAGGGCCGCAGGATCGCTTTCGGAATCTTCGGGCAGGAACTTCAGCGCCACCTTGCGGCCCAGCTTGATGTCTTCCGCCCGATACACGAATCCCATGCCGCCCTCGCCAAGTCCGTGGAGGACGCGATAGTGAGAGATGATCTGGCCTACCAGCGGAAACCCGACGGCATCGAGCCCAAAGTTCACGGCGGCTTTCAGGTGATCGGCAGCGCTTTCCTGGCAGGACAGTAGCGACTCTACTTCTCGCCGCAATTCCGGATCATCGCTGCAAACCTCATGCAGCAGTCCAGTACGGCGCTCCGGCTCACACTCCCAGGCACGGTGGAACAACTCCTCGATCTGCGCCCAGCGTTCCGGGGTCAAGTGACACCTACGCGTGCTGCATTTTGTGGTGAAGCCATGCTTCCGCGATTCTCAAATCACGCCGGACAGTAATGGCGGACACATCCAACTCTCGGGCTATCTCATCCATCGAAAGCCCGCCGAAATAACGAAGTTCGATGGCCTTGCATTTCCGCGCATTGAACTTCTCTAAAGACCTCTGTATAAATAGCTTGACATCGGACTGGGGCAGCGTATGTTCCACTTATGCGACGAGACGCTGCTGTCTTGGAGGCGCGCCGCTTGGCCGCCTTGCCCCGCATCCGGCGGGGTGAATCGTTGTCCTCCATTGCCCGCCAACTGGGTGTGAGCCGGCAGGCCGTGCACCAGTGGGCGCGACTGTCCCGCCGACGAGGAGTGGCGGGGCTGCGTCGTATCCCGCGCCCGGGTCGCCCGCCCAAACTGGCTCGCGCACAACTGGCTCAACTTCCAGGTCTGCTGGCACACGGCGCCGAAGCGCACGGATTTCCGACCGCCGTCTGGACCACACAGCGCGTTGCCGATCTGCTGCGGCGGCGCTTTGGCGTTCGCTATGACCGCGATCACGTTTGTCGCTTGCTGCATCGGTTTGGCTGGAGTTGGCAGAAACCCACCGGTCGCGCCCGTGAGCGAGACGAGAAAGCCATCCGCCGCTGGGTCGAGCACACTTGGCCACGCATAAAAAAAACGCCCGACGGCTAAACGCCACGCTGGTTTTTGTGGATGAAAGCGGTTTCTCATTGCTCCCCACGGCCTGCCGCACCTGGTCGCCGCGCGGACAGACACCGATCCTGCGCCACTGTTTCAACTGGCCCAAGCTGTCGGCGATTTCCGCCGTCACGGTGAATCCGCATGCCTACCTGCATCTGGTCCCCGGCACCATCGCCAGCGACGAAGTGATTCGCTTTGTCCGTCACTTGCTGCGACGGATTTCCACGCCTCTGTTTGTGTTGTGGGATGGCGGCAATCCCCACCGCTCCCGCCGCACGCGCGAGGCCTTGGCGGTTTATCATTCCCGCCTACGCGTGTTTCGACTCCCGGCCTACGCCCCGGAACTCAACCCCGATGAATGGCTTTGGGCGTGGCTGAAACAACATGCGCTGCGCGGCTTGTGCCCGCCCGACCTCAACGTGTTGCAAAAAAGCATTCGCCTGGCCATCCGCCGATTGCGCCGCCATCCCGACATCATCCGTTCCTTCTTCCATGCCTGCCCTCTCTCTTTTTGACCCTGTCAAGCTATTTATACAGATGTCTTTAGTGCGTTGAGGCCACTGTCCAGGGCTACGACGTCTCGGCTCCGCTCGTGGTGAAAACTCACCGCTTCTTGAAGCGACACTTTGACTTTGCTCCCAGCTCGTTTGCCGGCTTGCCTTCGGCGCGCGTGGTCCACCAAAATTTGGCGCATCAACCGCGCAGCAACGCCGAAGAAATGCGACCGGTCTTGCAAGGGGGGAATTGTTTGATCCACGAGGCGCAGGTAAGCCTCATGAACAAGCGCGGTAGGCTGCAACGTGTGGCCCTGGCGTTCTCTCCGAAGGTAGCTTGCGGCCAATTGGCGGAGTTCGTTGTAGACAAGTGGTGTGAGCGCATCGAGAGCCTTTTGGTCGCCCTTCGCCCAATCGGCGAGCAGCCGCGTGACCTCGTGAGTTGCCGACATAGTCCGCATGTTGAGGCGTACAGGACTTCACTTGTACTCGAATTATACACGACGATAGTCGCCATTGGGCCTTGCTTCCCGTCGGCCTCCGCCAACACAAAAAAACGTCCGGCATGATCGATCTGGGCGTTGCTTTGCGCATGAATAGCTAGCAGGAAGACTTCGGAGACTTTGCACGTGCGGGACGCACCGGCCATCAAGGTTTGAACGCGTCCGCAACCATGGAGGACGTTATGAAACGGATTCTCAGAGTCTGCATAGTTGGGATCGGTTTGGGTGGCTTATTCTCGTTTCCATCGCAGTCCTCCGGACAGCAAGGGCAAGAACAGGCGAAATCGGGGGTGAGGTACAGATTCGTCGACCTGGGTACCCGGGGTGGTCCCAATAGTTACCAGCCGTTTGGATATTTCAGCGATTTCTTCACAGAAGCATCCATCAGCACTGATGGGACTTTTGCCGGGTGGGCCGATACTTCCGCCGCCAATCCGTACGCCCCCAATTGTTTCCCTGATTGTTTCGTCGATCAGGCTTTTCAATGGAAAGACGGAGTCGTCAGTGATCTCCCTCCCCTCCCGGGGCCCTCATGGTTGAGCTCCGGCGTCACCTGGATTAGTCCTAACGGGCTCATAAGCGGGTTTTCGGAGAACGGCGAAATTGATCCCCTTTTGGACTATCCGGCGTTTCACGGCGTCTTTTGGCTGAACGGCAAGATCTTCGACCTGAAGCCACTGAAAGGCGGATATGAAAGTTGGGCCAATGCCGTCAATGACCCGGGCCAGGTGGTCGGGTACGCGACCAACGCAATCGATGACCCCAATTCCCTACAGGGCGTGATAAATCAAACACGGGCCGTCCTTTGGCAGAACGGAGTGGCAATGGATCTTGGCACCCTGGGCGGCACCGACGCGGAGGCGCTGTTTATTAACGACATGGGACAAATCGTCGGACAGTCGTACACCGTCAATTCCCTTCCGCCTCCGAACCCCTATTGCTCTGACACTCCGCTGACCCTGCATGCGTTTTTCTGGCAGAACGGGAGAATGGTCGACCTCGACACACTCGGAGGCAGTTGCGCTTTCGCCTACGCGCTCAACAATTCCGGTCAAGTCGTCGGCGAATCTACGATCGACGAAGACCAGGACGACCATCCATTCATCTGGAAGCAAGGAAAGATGATGAAGGATCTCGGCACGCTGGGCGGGACGCACGGATTCGCGACTTGGCTCAACAACTCGGGGATCGTTGTCGGTGCCGCCACGAACAAAGGAAATCAGGCTCTCCTCGCTTTCCTGTGGAAGGATGACGAGATGACTGATCTCGGCACGTTGCCGGGCAACGCCTGCAGCATCTCCGATGCCATTAATTCCAGCGGGCAGGTGGTCGGCGGATCGGGACTATCGCTACCGACTTGGCCCGCGTGCACGGATTTGGTCGAGCATGCTTTTCTTTCGGAGAACGGCCAAATGATCGACTTGAATGATTTCGTGCCCGATAGCTCCGACCTGACCCTGAACGAAGCAGTTTTCATAAACGATGGTGGAGAAATAACCGGCTTTGGAACTCTTCCCAACGGAGACCAGCACGTTTTCGTGCTCGCGCCATGCCAAGGGAACGAAGATGGCTGCGAAGAGGCTCAAGTTCGGTCGGCGAGAGTCGCCCAAGCGCCGGCAGCGAATCCCGCCAGGCTGTCGCGGGCTGAAATGTCGACGCGAATCCGATCCCTAAGCGTGGGCCGCAATCGTCACTACGGAAAGCCGCAGACTTTGCCACAGTAGTGTGACGGAAAGCGTCTGAATCCTGCCCGCGCGGAGCGAGTGTGGTCTTGGGGAGGCGTTATGAGATCATCTCTGCTGTGTTTGTTCTTCGTTTGCATTTTTTGCTTCCTCGGTGGCTGTGGCACGAACTCTGTGTCCCCGGCTCCACTCCCCACGGTCACTCACTTTTCCTTGATTGCAGCGACTTCTACAGCAACTGCTGGAACTGCCTTCCAGATTACGGTGACTGCGCTCGACGCCTCGAACAACGTGGTTTCGAGCTATTCGGGCACCGTGCACTTCTCAAGCACAGATCCCCAAGCCGCGCTGCCACCCAATTCGGTGCTCGCGAATGGGATGGGCACTTTCTCGGCAACTTTAGAGACGGCCGGCGGCCAAACTATCACTGCGGCCGACTCGGTGAACGCTTCGATCTCAGGCACTTCAAACACGATCAGCGTGAGCGGCGGCCCCGCGTCTCACTTTTATGTCGCCGTTCCAGCCGCAGCCACGGCCGGAACGGCATTCAGCATCACCGTGACCGCCCAAGACGCCTTCAGCAACACGGCGGTCGGCTACACTGGAACAGTGCACTTCACGAGCTCAGATGGCCAAGCCGTGCTTCCCGCCAACTCGACGCTGACCAACGGGGTGGGAGGTTTCTCGGCCACGCTGAAGACCGCCGGCACCCAAACAATCAAGGCGACCGACACGGTCACGGCCTCGGTCTCTGGCACTTCGAACTCGACCAGCGTGAGCGGAGGCTCCGCGTCTCAATTCTCCGTCACCGTTCCAACCGTGGCCGCGGCCGGAAAGGCATTCAGCATCACCGCGACCGCGCTCGACAACTTCAATAACACAGCGGCCAACTACTCGGGGAGCGTGCACTTCACGAGCTCCGATGGCCAGGCTGTGCTCCCCGGCAATTCGACGCTGACCAACGGGGTAGGAGGTTTCTCGGCCACGCTCAAGACCATCGGCGGCCAAACAATGAAGGCGACCGACACGGTTACAGCTTCGATCACCGGCACTTCGACCTCGATCCAAGTAATCATATTTTCACAAGTCAATTCACCCGGCAGCCTGGAGACTCCTCGCTATTCGCACACCGCGACGTTGCTCAGCAATGGAACAGTCCTGATCGCAGGAGGATCTGATGGGGTAGAAGATCTCGCGACGGCAGAACTGTTCGATCCATCTACAGGTAACTTTACGCCGACCGGCAGCATGGAGAGCCCACGCATTTCGCACACGGCGATGATGCTGGGTGATGGAAAAGTCCTCATCGCCGGAGGAACGAATGGGGCGGCAACCCTTTCTACTGCAGAGCTGTTCGATCCATCCACTGGTATCTTTACGCCAACTGGCAGCATGACCGCCGCGCGGCAGGACTACACAGCGACGTTGCTCAACAATGGAACAGTTCTCATCACAGGAGGATACGATGGGACAGAAGATGTCGCGACGGCAGAACTGTTTGATCCATCTACTGGTATCTTTACAGCGACCGGCAGCATGACGACCGCGCGGGAAGCACAATCGGCGACATTGCTCAACAATGGAAAAGTCCTCATCGCAGGGGGTTCTGATATGACAGTAGCTCTCGCGACGGCAGAGATTTTCGATCCATCCACTGGTATCTTTACACTGACCGGCAGCATGACGACCGTTCGGGAAGCACAATCGGCTACTTTGCTCAACAATGGGACAGTCCTCATCGTAGGAGGAGTGGGTGCGGACGGGGATCTCGTGACGGCGGAACTGTTCGATCCATCCACTGATATCTTTACGTCGACTGGCAGTTTGCTCGCAGTCCAGAGATTTCATACCGCGACCCTGCTGAATGATGGGACAGTTCTTTTGACGGGAGGTGAATATTTCACCTACGTAGCCCCCAATGGCAACTACCCACCCATGCGTTGCACTGAGGCGCACTCGTCAGTGTACGCCGAACTTTACGACCCTACGAGCGGGACCTTTGCATACACCAGCAATATGGCCACCCAGCGGACCTTTCACACGGCGACGTTATTTCCGAATGGCGCAGTCCTCCTGGTAGGGGGAGAATATTGGTCTTACGTCATTCCGCCCAGTGGCGACTGTCCCACGACGAGCACTAGATCTGTCACAGCGTCCGCAGAGCTGCACCAGTAGCGGGAGCCGCGATTGCTGGGCTGGGGCGCAGGTGTTCTTTCCTCTGAACGCGACGCTCAAGAGATGCCGCTTCCACCCTCTTTTCAGGTGTGTAGTAATTCTGTTGCTTCTTCATTTGTTAGCTCCGTTGATATGAAGGATGAACGCTTTCTCCATTTCCAGCTGTGGCATTACACTAGCTCGATGATAGGGCAAGCGTTTCGGCCGTGAAAGCCGCGAGCTTTCTGAAGAGCGGTTCGGCGAGCGCTTCCTTCTCTTCAGATGGAAGTTTCAAGTGTTGCTCGACTTCCGATTCCAGGTCCTGAAGTTCTTTGGAGGGTGCAATTCTCGCAAGTTGCCGGAAAAGCGCCTTGTGTGCGCGCTTCCGTTCCATTACTTCCAAGCCATCCAGTATCTGGCGATGAGATGTTCCCTCCCAAATCGCGAGAATCATCGCTTCCCGAAGCCAACGCTCAGCGCGATACTCGGCCAGCACACCCAAGCCGCCGTGCACTTCCATGGCCCACTTTGCCGTATCGACCGCAAATTCGGCCGTCCAGTATTTGGCAAGATGTGCCACCAGCCGAAACAGATCATAGCGATCGGAGTAAGGCGGCCGCTCCATCCACACGTCGTTCAGGAGTTGAACCGAATCCCACGCGAGAGCAAACGCCGACCGAAGCGCATTCATTCGATTTTCAAATTGGTGACGAAGCAGCGGATGATCGAGAATCTGCTTGCCGAAGGCGGTGCGTTGCTCGGCATAGGAAAGCGCTTCCGCCATCGCGCGTTGCGCCAGCGCGACACTCACTATACTGTTCGCCACCCGCGAGAGGTTCAACACTTCGAGGATCAGATAAATTCCCGAGTCAGCCGAGCCGAGGAGGTAGCCTTCGCTGTCTCTCAGCTCCACTTCTCCGGTGGGAACAGAGCGGGTTCCAATCTTGTCCTTGAGCCGCCGGACAAAATAGTTGAGTTCACCATCCTTGCGGCATCGCGGCACCAGGAACAAGGCCAGTCCGTGCACACCTGCTGCAGCCCCTTCCGGGCGCGCAGCTACAACAGCAAATTCTGCGCCGACATTGCTCGCAAAGTATTTGTCGCCTCCGAGCAGCCAACAATCGCCCGCGAGCCGGGCAATCGTCCGGACGGCAGATCCCAAATCCGAGCCGCCTTTGATCTCCGTCATCCACGTGGCTCCTTGCCAAGCGGAATCGTCTTTCCGCGAGAGTTGAGGCAGAAAGCGAGCCTGCAATTCGGCGGTGCCGTATTTCGCGAGAGGCACCGCGGTGCCGAGTGACACGGTGTAAGGGCAGCAAACTCCAGGATCGTGAAACGAAATGGTGTAGATCAGTAGATACGAAGGGATCAGCGATTTTTCTTCCAGAGCGCGCCAAACGACTCCGGATCGGTAACCCCTCCTCAAAATCGCTTGATATTCGCGTGCGTAGAGAATTTCATCGACGCGTTTTCCAAGACGATCGAACATCTGCAACCATGGTGTTCCGGCACGGTCGATTGCGTCGGAAATAATGACGCCTTCGCTCTCCCACCACCCTTCCTCGGCGTCGAGCACATCGCGGTGCGGGATTTCCGGAAGCCTGCTTTCTAGAAAGCTCAAAGGTGAACGGATTGCGGTGAGATCTGACATTTCACCGCATGTTAGGTCGACAGCATGGGCGCGTCAAGCTGACCAGATTCGCTTCGTTGCGCGCAGGAGAGAACCCGGAGGATTTCAGCCCGGTTCACGTCGGAGTGCGGATAGCCCGCGGAGGCAGACTTGCCGTAAAATTTCTCCAAGCGATCAAAGAGGTTGGTGAGCTTCATCGGAGCGCAATTCTTGCCGGGCGCCGATTGTATCGCGGAATGCGAGGCATAGAAGGGATGAGGCAAGGATGCAGGGATATCCCGCAACCGCGGACGAATTTGACGGCCAATGAAATTCGTCGCAGGCCAATCTTCACCTCGTACTGGCCGCTGCCTGACAGCGGGACGCCAGCAGTGCCGTCATTACTGCTGAGTTGCAAGATCGCAGTGCGGGCCCCTCTTGCGGCGGGGCTGAACCTGACTTCGATTTGGCAACTCAGTCCGGCAGCAAGCGATGCGGGACAATTGTTCGTTAATTTGAAATCTCCGGCGCGTGACTGGGGCGCGCACAAGCAGCAACATCGGCAACTATCGCAGTATGGTACTGTTCTGTGTCCACCAGTTTGAAGACAGTCTGCCAATCTGAACGGAGCGACGTTGATGAGTAAAGGGCGTGAGATTCGCTGCTACGACTACGTGAACCATCCCTACAAGGACGTCCGCGATGCGTTGAGCCGGGACGCACTCACCGTGTTCCAGTCGGCTACGAAGGCTGCCGCTTCCCGTGCGCAATCGGTCGCTTCTGAACTGCACGTCGACGTTGGTGGCATCGGGGTGAAGACGGATATCAGAATTTCCGTCAAGAGCGTCGAGGAGAACGTCCCCGGCGCCATGCCGACTCCCGCGACCCGGTTGCAGCTCGAATGGGAGGCCGCGACCATGCCACGATTGTTCCCGCTGATGAAAGCCGAGCTTTCTATCTACCCGCTGACGGCAACCGAAACGCAGTTGGATTTCTCGGGCATTTATGAACCACCATTCGGGGTCGTGGGGAAGGCCATGGACGCGGTCGCCGGCCACCGCATCGCGGAGGTGTCGGTTCATCAATTTATCAACGAAGTGGCGGGATATCTCCGACAGGCTCTTGCTTAGTTAAACGGATTGGCGCGCGGCGTTCTACTCTTGCGGGCGCGGGGTGCCGCGAATCATTTATTGGCGTGCCGATGCGCGGAGCAAGTCCAATGAGGAACGGTAATCAACTGACGCGATATTTGATGGCATTGATTTGCGCAGCCATCTTCTTTGTATTTTTCCCGCAAGCATGGCCTCAATCCAGCAAGGAAATCTTCATTGATGTCACCGGCCCCGTGGATGGCGCGGCAAGGGCTAATGAAATTGGATTCCTGAATGGCTGGACGGAATCGGTGGATGGGCAAACCATTAGCTATCACTCCGCGGTTCCCGGCGCGACAAATGCGCTAATTGTCCGAGCGCAAAGGATCGCCCATTCCATCACCTGGAAAAGTGATCCGCTTCCAAATTCCGCGTCGGGCGATTCGTACCACCTCCTCTGGTTGGCAGGACTGGAGTTTTCCGGGTGGGCCGAAGACAAGAACGAGCACACCTTCGAGTTTTTCATCAACGGAAAGCACTGGTTCACTTTTAAGAATGCAAAGGATGCAACGGCGCGGAAATGGACGGTCCATGGCGAGGATGGCGCCGAACTTTCCTTCAACGCCACTACGGCGGACAAGTTCGGCGATCTGTTCGGCTACATGCACCTCGATCTGCCAAAAAAGGATTTTCTCGCGGACGCGCCCCTGACTCTCTCCGTCGTCGGGCAGGACGCCGACAGCGCCGATTGGTACATGACCTTCGAGTACGCATTTCAGTTTACTCCGCGCGTGCGAGTGGAACCTGCTGAAATGCGTGACGGCAACACGACGGCGCAAGTCCTGCGAGTGAGCCTGGACAATCTTACGGAGGGCCGCAGGATTACGATTCGAGTGGGCGACCGCGAACTCGTCCGCGGCCCGCTCGGCGTGGGCGGCAACATTTATCGCATCCCCATTCCCGCGGTGAAGACGCCGCAGAAAATGGATATGCGTTTCTCGGTGAATGGCGCCGCCCCACAATCTTTTCCCTTTGACGTAACACCCGTCACTCCACGCACAATTTATCTGGTTCCGTATTCACACAACGACATCGGCTACACCGATTACCAGCCCAACGTGGAGCGCAAGCAATGGAGCAATCTTGAGGAAGGCTTGCGTCTGGCGCGCGAGACGCGAGGTTATCCTCCGGAAGATCGCTTCAAGTGGAATTTCGAGACCGTCTGGGCGCTCGAAAGTTATCTGCGCCAGGCGACTGAAACACAACGCAAAGTGGTGATGGACGCAATTCGCAATGGCGAACTCGGCGTTTCCGCTCTCTACGCAAATATGCTGACCGGCCTAGCAAACGCCACGGAGATGGGTCACTTCCTCGATTTCTCACGCACACTTCAGACCGAATACGGGGTCACTGTCACGACCGCTGTGACTTCCGATGTACCCGGATTCACCTGGGGGATTGTCCCGACATTGGCGCAAAGCGGAGTGAAGTATTTCGCCGTTGGCCCGAACACCGGCGACCGCATCGGCTACACGCTCGAAGCGTGGGGCGACAAACCGTTTTACTGGGTCTCCCAGTCCGGAAAGGAAAAGATTCTGATGTGGGTGGCCGGGGCGGGCTATTCCAGTTTTCACGAAGGCAGCTTGAGAAATCTGGGCGATGAAAAAATCATGACATTCGCGCGCCAATTGCAGGAAAAGAATTATCCGTACGAAATGGTGTATCTGCCGTACACGACGGGAGACAACGGACCGCCGGATCCGTCGCTCGCCGCAACCGTGAAAGACTGGAACGACCGATACGTCACCCCGCGATTGGTGATTGCAACGCACGATCAGATGTTTCAGGAATTTGAAAAGCGCTACGGCGCGTCGCTGCCGGAATTTCGCGGTGATTTTACTCCCTACTGGGAAGATGGCGCCGCTTCCACTGCGTCCGAACTTGCGTTGGCGCGGCGCGCCGTGGACCAACTCATCGAAGGTGAAGCGTTATGGTCTCTGCGCGCTCCCGGTGATTATCCCCGTGCGGAATACGATGCCGCGTGGCGCGACATTAACTTTTGGGATGAGCACACCTGGGGCGCCGACAAGAGCGTGTCGGATCCGGACCTGCCGATCGTGAAGCAGGAGTGGGAATTCAAGCGCAAGTTCGCTGTGGATGCCGCAAAGTCCGCAGAGGATCTACTGGCACGCGCGTCAACTCCAGTCTCAACAAAGGCAGCCACAATGCCCGGTGCGGAACGAACAGCGTTTGACGTGTACAACCTCTCGTCATGGCCGCGCACCGATGTTGTCCTGCTGCGTGCGGACCAATCTGCGCTAGGGGATCGTGTGACAGATGAGTTGGGGCGGCCAGTTCCGTCCCAGCGCCTGACGACTGGCGAGCTTGGCGTGCTTGTTGAATCTGTGCCGCCGTTGGGAGCAAAGCGCCTGTTTGTGGGGAAGGGAACAGGGTTCCAACGCAGCAGCGCCATTGTTGCGGGCGATTCACTGGAGAACGACGATATCGCGCTTCATGTAAGCGGACAGAGCGGCGCGATTGATTCGCTCCATTGGAAGGGCAAGAACATTTCTCTCGTGGACGACCAGGCGGCCGCGGGTTTGGGCGAATACCTCTATCTTCCGGGAACGGATCCAGCAAAGGCACAGCGACTTTCCGGTGTGCGGGTTCGCGTGAAGGAAAATGGACCGCTGGTGGTTTCGCTGCTGGTTGAAGGTGATGCGCCTGGCGCAAGAAAATATTCCAGTGATGTCAGGCTCATCGCGGGCACCAACCGCGTAGACATTCTCACGAAGATTGACAAACTTGCGGTACGCGAAAAGGAAAGCGTTCATTTCGCATTCCCATTCCGCGTGTCCGGCGGACAGATGCGATACGACGTAGCCGACGCAATCGTACGCGCGCCCGAGGACCAGCTCGCAGGCGCATGCAAGAATTTCTTTTCCGTTGTGAGCTGGACGGATGTTTCCAACGTCGATTACGGCGTGACGCTTGCCGTGCCTGATACGCCGCTCATCGAAATGGGCGCCATCACGGCGGAGCAGCCCTGGTTGCGCACGATTCAGCCTTCGTCACTCCTTTATTCCTATGCCATGAATAATTATTGGCACACAAATTACAAAGCTGATCAGGAAGGCCCGGTGGAGTTCAGATACGCGATCCAGCCGCACGCAGCATTTTCGCCAGCCGCAGCAGCCCGCTTCGGGCGGGAGCGCCGTGAACCACTTGTCGTGACGCCGGCGGATGAATCGCGCCCGCCGGCGAAATCCTTGTTTCATATTTCTCCTGACGATGTGATGGTGTCGTCGGTCAAGCCGATTGCCGAGGGCGATGCGTGGCTCGTTTATCTTTACAATCCAGCAGCCTCTGATCAGCGGATCACGCTCCAGTTCGATCCCGTCGTTCGAGCCACGGCGCGGAGAAGCGATGCGTTTGGCAAAGTCATGGAGTCTTTTCGCGGCCCGATTCCAATTGCGGCCTACGGAAGCATCTACTTGCGTGTAGATCGCGTGAAATAGCTCAAGTGGGTCGGCACTTCAATGAAGTGCCGCGGCTCGCGGCCCGGGCGGCAGGTGCACCTCTGTCCGCCGAAGATTCCGTTGCAAGTAAAATTGCAATTATTTCTTGCCACAGGCAATTACGGCAGCCTCGCTTACACCGCCTTGGCGTCCTCATTTTGATTGTTGAAGTATCGAGCCGCTCATCGGTATACTCCGGCTTCGCGAATGCGCTTCGATCTCGTGTAGTTAAGAGTTGCAGGAGAATAGAGATGAGGAATTCAAATCATTGGTTGGTTGTGTCTCTAATTTTGTTGTCCCTACCATTATGCGCGCAGGAGGCGCAGAAAAACCCGGAGCCGCCGAAGGCGGTGGATTTTATTTGGGGAGTAAAGATTCCGTTGCGCGACGGGGTGAAGCTGAATGCCACAATCTACCTTCCCAAAGACCTGAAAGAACGACTCCCCGTAGTTTTCGAGTTGACCCCATACATTAGCGACACTTATCACGATCGCGCCTACTACTTTGCACAACACGGTTTCGTGTTTGCGATTGTTGACGTGCGAGGCCGCGGAAACTCCGAAGGACGCTTTGATCCATTCATGCAGGAACCCCAGGATGGTCATGATGTGGTCGAGTGGCTGGCGCAGCAACCGTGGTCGAATGGCAAGGTCGCAATGTGGGGCGGCTCCTACGCCGGTTATGACCAGTGGTTGACTTTGCGAGAGTTTCCTCCTCACTTGGCTACAGTTGTGCCAGTTGCGGCAGCACATGCGGGCGTAGATTTTCCGATGCAAAAGAACATCTGGGGATCTTATGACATACAGTGGCTGACCTTTACCAGTGGAGTGACACCGCAGGACAATTTGTTCGGGGAGTCGTCGTTCTGGAGTGAGAAATTCCGCGAAATGTACTTGAAGCACCGGGCATACAAGGATCTAGACAAGATCGTGGGAAACGAAAGCACTGTGTTCCAGAAATGGGTGGCTCATCCCGCGTTTGACTCGTACTGGCGACAGGTGGACATCACGCCTGAACAGTACAAAAAGATCGATATCCCGATCTTGACGATTACCGGCGACTACGACGGCGATCAACCCGGCGCCATGACTTACTACCGCGATCACATGAAATACGGAACGGAGGAGGCCAAGGCGAAGCATTATCTGATCATCGGCCCTTGGGATCATGCGGGGACTCGGACGCCCAGAAAGCAATTGGGTGGCCTTACATTCGGTGATGCAAGCATGTTGGATATGAACAAGCTCCACACGGATTGGTATAACTGGACGATGAAGGCAGGCAAGGCGCCGGAGTTCTTGAAGAAGCGGGTCGCATATTACGTCGTCGGCGCTGAGCAATGGAAATATGCCGACAGCCTGGAGACAATAGCGAATTCGAAAGAGACTCTGTACCTGCATTCCACCAACGGAGAGGCGAATGACGCATTCCACTCCGGCAACCTCACGGAGGAAATGCCCGGCGCCGCAAAACCAGATCAATACATATATGACCCGCTGGATGTGCGGCCGGCGGAGTTGGAAAGAGGAGATATCAAGAACTCCATCACCGATGAACGATTCGCCCTGAATTTATTCGGGGATGGAGTGGTATACCACAGCCAGGCATTTCCGGCAGATACCGAAATCAGCGGCTTCGTGAAACTGGTGGTTTGGATGTCCATGGACGTACCCGACACTGATTTCAACGTCACTCTGTACGAGATCATGCCGGATGGCACGAGCATCGCACTCACCGGCGACCAACTGCGCGCGCGCTACCGGGATTCTGCAACGAGCGAGAAGCTAGTGAAGCCCGGAGAGATCAACCGTTACGAATTTAGCGGGTTCACTTTTTTCTCGCGACGAATTGCCAAAGGCAGCCGTTTGCGCCTTGTGCTGACCTCACCCAACTCCGTCTACGCGGAGAAAAACTACAACAGCGGCGGGGTGGTAGCCGAGGAAACGGGGAAGGATGCGCGCACGGCGCATATCACGCTTTACCACGATCGCGATCACCCCAGTTCCTTGGAGCTGCCGGTGGTGAAGCAGTAGGGTTGGCTCAAAGTGAGCGGGCTTGGCGGGTGTGGGCGACTCCGCAACAATAACCTTCGAGCGCGAACGCGGTTGCGCCGAAGACAAGGCTTCTCTGGATCGAAGTGATCCGCCAGTAAGCCATAAAGTTCAATAATAAAACCGGGGGACTGCCTGGATCGACGGTGTGAAGCTGGAACCGATTTTGCCTGACACCCCGCAATAGCCCCCGCCCCGCTCCCCTGTGCTCAGCAAGAGTTAGGAACACGGCGAATGACCACTTATTTTTTAATTGAACAAAGCTCCACAAAGTCTGGATCAGATGAGTGTTTGCAGATTTTCGTCGCGCCGCCATTGACCTACTACCACCCCACCTGTATTATCCGCGCATTCCAAATCCATTTTTATAGGAGAGGTTCACCATGTTGACGCGTGCGAGATTCGTTGTCGCAAAATACGTCGTAACAATCGCATTGGCGGTGCTATTTGGCGCTCCTTGCTCGTCGCAGGCGCAGCAGCCGCCAACCAATCCTGAGGTTTACGCGCAGATCAAATACCGGTACATCGGCCCGGAAGGCAACCGCGCCACGTCTGTCACCGGAGTGCCGGGAAAGCCAAACATCTGGTACGTGGGCGCAGCTTCCGGCGGCATCTTCAAGAGCACGGATGGCGGGATCCACTGGGAACCCATTTTCGACTCCGAACCTGTCGCGTCCATCGGTTCGCTGGCAGTGGCAGCGAGCGATCCGAATATCGTGTGGGCGGGGACCGGCGAATCGTTCATCCGCAGCCACATCTCCGTGGGACAAGGGATTTATAAGTCCATGGACGCGGGCAAGACCTGGTCGTTGATGGGATTGGAGAAGGCAGGCCGCATCGGCCGCGTGGAGATTGACCCGCGCAATCCAGACGTCGTCCTGGCTTGCGCGCTAGGCCACGCCTATGGCCCGCAACCGGAGCGCGGCATCTTCCGCACCACCGATGGCGGAAAGACGTGGGACAAGGTGCTCTTTGTCGATGAAAACACGGGCTGCTCCGACATGGGTGTAGATCCCAACAACCCGCGAATCCTTTTCGCAGGGATGTGGCAGATCGAGATTCACACTTGGGGACGCAGCAGCGGCGGGCCGGGCAGCGGCTTGTATAAGTCGACGGACGGCGGCGTCACCTGGAAGCGGCTTGAGGGTCATGGCTTGCCGCATTCTCCGGTGGGCAGAATTGCTGTGCGCGTGGCCAAGAAAGATTCCAATCGCGTGTACGCCGAGATTGAAACCGGCGACGGCGTACCGCAGCCGGACAGCCCTGGGCAAATCGGTGAACTCTGGCGTTCCGACGACGGCGGCGAGAACTGGGAGATGGTCAATTCCGACCGGCAGCTCCGAGGGCGCACGCACTACTACACGCGCACGGAGATTGCGCCGGACAACGAGAACGAAGTGTTTTTCTTCTCCGCGTCATTCTCGCGAACCCTCGATGGCGGCCACACCCTCACCAAGATGCCTACCGATCCCGGCGGCGACAATCACGAGATGTGGATCGATCCCACCGACGGGGATCGCATGGCTGTGGTCAACGATGGCGGCGTGAATATTTCCGTGAATCGAGGACACACTTGGAACCACGTCAGCCTGCCCATCGCGCAAATCTATCACGTCACAGTGGATGACCAGATACCCTACTACGTTTACGGCAACCGGCAGGACGGTCCCTCGTGGCGCGGTCCGAGCAACAGCTTGTCGTTCGCTGGCTTCCTCGGCAACGACATCCCGCGCGGAGCGTGGCACCCCGTGGCCGGAGGCGAAAGCGGCTTCGCCATGCCGGATCCCGTGGACAGCAACATCATCTGGTCCACGGGCACCGGATCGGGCAGCATCGGCGGCACGGTGACACGCTTTGACGAGCGCACGCACCAGGACCGCGAGGTCGAGGTGTGGCCCGATTATGTGGCCGGAGCGCCGGCGGCGGAAGTGAAGTACCGCTTCAACTGGGAATTTCCCATCGCCATTTCTCCCCACGACCACAACAAGGTGTACGTGGGAAGCCAATTTGTGCATGTCACCACCGATGGCGGCAACAGCTGGCAGATCATCAGCCCCGACCTGACCCGCAACGACAAAAGCCGCCAGCAGATTTCCGGAGGGCTTACTCCCGACAACATTGGCGTGGAATATGCCGGCGTGATTTTCGCGCTTACAGAGTCGCCGAAAGAGGCGGGTTTGATTTGGGCGGGGACGAACGACGGGCAGGTGCAGGTGACGCGCGACGGTGGAAAAAACTGGACCAACGTCACGAAAAATCTCCCCAACTTCCCCGAGTGGGGCACGGTGGACAACATCGAAGCCTCGCGCTACGACGCGGGCACGGCCTACCTGACCGTCGACGGGCATCAGGTAAACTTTCGCGACCCGTTTGTTTACAAGACTGCAGACTACGGAAAAACCTGGACATTGATCACCGGCGGGATTCCGCACAACATGCTGAGCTATGCCCACTGCGTGCGCGAAGATCCCGTGCGCAAGGGACTCCTCTATCTTGGCACGGAGGGTGGGCTGTACGTTTCCTTTGACGACGGGAAGAATTGGCAGCCGCTGCAGTCCGGCCTGCCGCGCGCGCCCGTCTATTGGCTGACCGTTCAGGAGAGATTTCACGATCTGGCGGTGGCTACTTATGGTCGCGGCTTCTGGATCCTGGACGACATTACCGCGCTCGAACAGTTCACGCCCGAGGTCGCCGCGGCCAATGCTCATCTGTTTGCGCCGCGCGCTGTGTATCGCTTTAAGGAGGTGGCGCAGCCTGCTGCCGTCGAGTACGACCCCACGACGGGGAAAAATCCCCCGTACGGTGCGTCCATTAATTTCTTTCTTAAGTCCAATCTTGGAGAGAAGGACGTGGCCAAGCTCACTATCACGGACGCGGGCGGCAGAAAAGTGCGCGAGATCGAGTGCCACGCCACCAAACTCGGTGCCGCTGAGGCCAAGAAGCCAATCGAGGATGAGGCTTTTCCCGATGTCGAACCGCCGCCTTGCGAAACCAAGCAGGGCATTAATCGCGTGTGGTGGGACCTGCGCTCAGAGCGTAGTGCCGAAATTCGCCTACGAACTACTCCGCAGTACGCGCCGGATGTACCGTTTGGACCGGACGGCTGGCGCAAGCCTCCCGCTGTAGGGCGCCTGTCCTTGTTGGCCCTGCCGGGAACCTACACTGTCACGCTCAGTTTGGGCGAAGAAAAATTCACTCAGAAGCTGACTGTTCTGAAGGATCCGAATACGGCCGGGTCAGAAAGCGACGTCCAGGAGCAGACGCGCGTGCAGACCGCGCTGTACGATGAGATGAACGCAATGGCCGCCACCGTAAACCAGATCGAGTCGCTCCGCGCGCAGCTCGTTGCCTTGGGGAAGGAACTTGGCACCGAGGACACCTCGAAACCATTCCACAAAGCCGCGGACGACCTCGAGCACAAGCTCGCTGGTATCGAGGGAAACTTGCTGCAGCTCAAGCTCACCGGCCGCGGGCAGGACGACTGCCGCTGGGCGCCGATGCTTCTGCAGAAGGTCTACTATCTGTTCAACCAGCTCGACGGCAACGCCGATTTTCCGCCCACCACCCAGCAGATGGCCGTGCAGGCAGAGCTGAAGGAGCGGGGCGACAAAGCGGCGGCGGAATTTCAGCAGTTGCTGGGGACAGACTTGGCCGCGTTCAACGCCATGCTCCGTGAGCATAACATCGGCAATATTTATCTCAAGAAACCCTGACGCTGGGTCTTTTGAGGAATCCGATCGGCCGCATCGCTCTGCCACTTGCGCTCCGGCCAGGCGGATTGCGGGAAAAACCAGGGAGCGTTTGCAAGTCTGCGTTCGACGCCGTCGCCAATTTCTTGTCTCTGGTGACCGCGCTGCGTGGCTACGTCGTAAACTCCTCGTAAGTCATGGTGCTACATCGCAAGCGCGCATCAACGGAAGAATGAGGAAGGGAGCAAGGTGCCCTAGCGCAGATTTTTTGGCGAAGTGATCTTTCAAGAATGAGCGGTCCTTCGCCATAGGGAGAACTTGCGCAAAGCACAAAAATTGGAATCCGAAGACGCATGTCAGTCAAAGGGAAGGACAAGCCGTGCAAGACGCGATCGCATCTAGGAGTTTTCCACGTCTTGTTCTCCGGGTTCTTGAATCCGACTGACCTTTTTGATTCCTGATAATCACTCCAAATGTCGATCAGGGGTATGGGATCCACAGATGCACCAGCAAGGAAGCCATCCCCTCCTTCGGCCACGTGTTCGACTAGCTTCCTCCTGCCCTTTCGCATACGTCATCACTATGGTGATAACCGATAAGCTCCAAACCGACACGACTGGACTAGTGGTCAGTAGCCGGGTGCGATGCAACATACATACACTCAGGTTATAGATTCTTGTCGCGTGAAATCGCCGGGTTCGCACAAACAGATAGGCAAATAGGCAGATAGAAAAGTACACGTGCCCCCCAGGAGAACAAAAACTTGAGCGTAATGAGCGCAAATTCTGTGAGCACCAATTGGGTCAAACCACTTTTGAAATCGATGGGCCTGGTGGGCTCCACGGACGCCGCAGAGCACTTTCTTAATTTAAGAATGGAAATTGAAAAGTCCGGACTCGTGAAAAATGTGACGGAGATCACGAGCCAGATCAATAGTGAAGCCAACAATCGCATCCTTGACGTGCATGAATTCCTCCCCCCGGCTCGTTCCATTGCAAGAGTGAGCTTTTCCAAAAACAGAGTCGACTACATACTTGAGATTGTCGTCCGCCTGGCCGGACCTAAGGTGGTGTTCTACACATCCCGAAAGGCCCGTGTGGGCTTCCAGGTCTTTTTTGGAGGCGATCCAGTAGCTGCAAGCTGCAAAGTGGAGCTCAGTTTGCCGATTCGTCCGGAACTTGTCACTGCCGGAGATTTGCAATTGTGGTTCGTTTACTTGCTCTCTAGCTTCAAAGAGAAATTCAAGCCGGTCTCCAGAATCGTGCCGGCATGAAAAGTGCAAACCTGCGCAAAGTCTGAACCATGGGGATGTCTGAGAATTTCAGTCGCACGGTGGCACCACGACGACTCACCGATCCAACCGAAAGTTCTTGAATTGGAGACCGCCATTGGCGCGTCCTCTTCCTGTTGTTCTCCGCAAAAAATCTGTTCGGCGAGAAGTGCCACTCTGTTGTGAATTAAAGCCTTCCCCTTTCCAGCCGCTGGCGACAGGATTCTCGCGCGAGAAATAGCATCTCTTGTTTGGCTTTAAGATTTTGGTAAGCCGTCGAAAATGTACTGCATTGAAGAGCTTGGCTGGAGCCTTGCACTCGGAAGTGGGGTGGGTGTATATTTCAGCCGGTCGGGAATTCAATATGGAACTCCCGATCGTATCCGTAAGAGGAGAAGCGGTCCTGCGTGGCTCGTCCCCTTCAGTTACCGCTGAATCGCAGGTGTGATGCAATTTGTTCACCCTGGCGGTTTAGGAAAAAGAGGCGGCCATGAACGAAGCGTTTACGATTTCCCCCACCGCGATTGGCATTGCAATCCTATTGTTTATCGTTGGCGCGGCGCTCGGATGGTTTTGGAGCGCCATGCTGGTGCGTCAATTGACGTCACGCATCCGGGAACTTGAGGCGGAAGGCGGTGGGAGGAGGTTGGTTGAAGCGGAGCTGCGCCGCCAGACACTCGAACTTAAGGTCGAGCGCGACGGGTGGCGCGAAAAATTCGACCAAGAGACACAGAGGCGGGTAAGCGTGGAAACCGCGGATCAAAAGGCGCGTGAAAACGTCGAAGAACAGAAGAATCTGCTCGACCAGGCGCGCGTGCAACTCTCCGATGCGTTTTCCGCGATTGCATCCGAAGCGCTGGGAAAAAGTTCGGCGCAGTTTTTGGACCTGGCGAATGCCAAGTTTGAATCCCTCCGCGGCGAATCGCTTGGCGACCTCGACCAGCGCAAGGTGGCCATCGAGGGGATGGTGCGGCCGCTCGGCGAATCGCTTGGCAACCTGAACGACCGGCTCTCGCAGGTGGAATCCTCGCGGCAGGAGGCTTACGGCGAATTGCGTTCGCAGGTGCAGCAACTGGCGGAGTCGAGCAAGGAATTGCGCGTGGAAACGGGCGCGCTCGCAAACTCGCTGAAGCAACCGCAGGTGAAGGGCCGCTGGGGCGAGTTGACTCTGCGGCGTGCCGTCGAGCTTGCGGGCATGACCTCACATTGCGACTTTGACAGGCAACAATCCGTGCATATCGAGAATGGCAACTCGCAGCGGCCGGACGTGATCGTTCACCTGACCGGCGGGCGGCAGATAGTCGTTGATGCCAAGGTCCCGCTGCACGCATTCCTGGCCGCAGCGGCGGCGCGGGATCCGGAAGAACGCGAGGAGGCGCTCATAAACCATGCGCGTCTCATGCGCGAACATATCCAGTCACTTTCCCGGAAGGAATACTGGAAGCAATTCCAGCCGACTCCGGAATACGTAATTCTATTTGTACCGGGAGAATCGTTTTTCAGCGCGGCCCTGGAAAAGAGACCGACTTTGATCGAGGAAGCGTCCTCGAATCACGTCATGCTGGCAAGTCCCACGACGTTGATTGCTCTGCTTTACGCCGTGGCCTACGGATGGCGGCAAGGGATGCTGGTTGAAAACGCGGAAAAGATCAGCGCGATTGGAAAGGATCTATACGATCGCCTCTCGGTGTTCGCCGAATACCTTGGCGACGTCGGACGGTCGCTCGAACGTGCGAACGAGGCTTACACGAAGTCTGTGCGGTCTTTCAATTCACGGCTGATGCCCGGCGCGAACAAGTTTCGGGAACTGGGTGTGACGGGCAGTAAAGAGATTGAAGCGCTCGAACCGGTGGGAAGCTTGCTAGAGCCGGTCGCGCCACCAGCTGCTGATTGTGAGGCGATGTTCACTCCCGCACCGGCAGCGCGCGCGGCTTCTGCATCCGGTTCCTGATCTTGGCGCTGGTCCGGCAGAGCATTGCATCGCCGTCAGTTTGGGTCAAATCGGTCTCCCGCTGCTGCGCCTCCCTTGTAAAACCTACAACACAGGCGCGGCTAATGCCGCATTTCTTTGCAACGCCGGTCAGCGACTTTTCTGCAAGGCGGTCGCGGACAAGGGCATCGCGGTCAATGTTTAAGGAAGTGCGCCCGAGCCGGCCTCCCGAGGCCTTGTACCCAGCCATCCCACTCTTGATGCCAGAGCGCAAGATCCCAGCTTCCACCTCCGCCATCATCCCCACAAGAATCGTGAACGCTCGTCCCATTGGCCCCTCACTTGTGAATCCTTCGCGAAGGCTGATGTACTCCACGCTGTTCTTGCCCGAGGACGTCAAGAATTGAGAGAAAATCGCGAACACTTCTCGCTATACGGTCTCCGGCCCAAACGGCTACAGAATCGAAATCGCTGTTAGGTTTTCGAACGTCCGAAAGAAGTTTTTCTAGCCCTTGCCGTTTTGCCTTGGTTCCACTCGCTATGTCCGAGTATTCACGGACGATAGTGAATCCGCGTTCTAAGGAGAATTGTTCCAAATCGAGCCGCTGCATATCAATGCTTTGATCACTCGTTGAAACGCGCAAGTACAAAACAATTCTTTCATTCGCATCTGCTTTCGTAATCACTCCTGACTTCCGATCCTGGTTCTTGACTTGAGGCCAAAGGGAGTTCAGACGCTCGATTCCTGCGGTTTGTGCTCGTGAAACAGCAACTCACCGCACTTGATTCGTGCCACGAGTTGCAATCGGGTGACAACCACATTCGCGGCTCGCCTGTAGTCGGGCAGGCGTCCCAAAATCGAAACTCTTAATACATCTGGCACTCTCCTCAAACGCCGCAGGTTCGTTTGTGTCTTGCTCTCGCAGCAATTTTTGGAGCCGTGCCAAAGTGGTTGTGATATTTCCGAATTCTTCGAGAGTTTCCCTCCGCTGGCGTAGGATTTCATTCATTCTGGCAAGCCCTCCAAGATGTCCTCGAACCCTTTCCACGAGCGTTCCAAAGCGAGAGCTATTTCCTCGTACAGGAACGATACCGATTCATAGAAGGCGTGTTTTCGGTAGGTCTCAGCATCCTTGAGAAGGTCACGGAGGCGGCTGAGAGCCGCCCCCATGTCATCGCAGCCAGCCACGGCGTCACGTTTCGAGATCTCGCCATCCATGCGCCCGTCCGTTGTTCATTTGTTGTCCGCTGAGAACGCAGACGGCAGGAGTGGTTTGCCGAAGAACGTTTTGGAGTCGACCTTGCCGGTCTTCCTGTCCCTTGTCGAAATCGTGTTGATATTTCCGATGACGGAGACATCGACGATTTCGTCCTTCGAGATGTAGGTTTCCCGCCAACCGATGATGTTGCCGTCGTTATCCTTGCTGATGATCATTTGCGGCTCCTTTCATTTCTCTCTGGAATTTGAACAGCGCAATCACTAATCCGAACTCTGCTTTCCGAGTCCTGCGTCGCAGCTGCCGGAACTCTTCTTGAAATGCCGGGTAGGAACAGGTTTCGGCAGTGGCTATCAAGTCACGAGTCCGGGACAACCAATAATTAACGTCGGCGAACCAGACGAAACACTCCAGCTTGCTCATTCACTCTCCGACCTTTGGGACATGGACTGCTCGCACAGTGTGATCTGCCGATGTCTGGACGTATCGCTACACTCCTATTATACCACCGGGGTCCAAGCAACATTTAGTGGTCGCGGAAAGAAACGGGAATAAATTTTGTCCGCTTCGGCTCTTAGGATTTTGAAGGTTTGCCTCTTGGGGGATGCAAAGCGACACCAGACAGGGCACTTAGATTTTTGATCCTTTCAGCTGTTAATCAAAGCGAGCGCGTTCCTAGTGAAAGCTTTTCTAATCCGAAGATTGACGTCGTAGCCCACTGCCTAGCCCGAATAAGGGAGGAAGTTGAACAGTTAGCGGAAACGGCGCGGCAGTTGATTGATCATGCCAAGTATATGAGCCGCAGGAAGTTTCCCGGCCAAGAGAAAATCCGCGTCGTGTTGGGAGGAATCTGCGCCGAAGAATCCGTGGCGATCTGTGTCGTCGCGAGGCGATCCATCCGACGATCTACTACAAGTGGCTGAAGGACTTCATGGAAGCTGGAAAGGACGGCTGCGAGGAGACGCCAAACGAGAAGCGGCGAGCAGCTATGTGCGGGATCTACGGCAGGAAAATGAGCGACTCAAGCTTCTGGAAGCTGATCCGAGTCTCGCGAATCTGACACTTTAAAGAAGCCAGTATCAGGGATTCTGAACCGAAAGCAGTACGGACGGGCCGCCCCCCGCGACCGCGCGCGCGGGCGACTGCAGCCAATTTGGATCACAAGTTAGAGAATTAGTTAGACATTTTTGAACTATGCACCCCATTGGTGTCAGCCGTTTTTAGTCCCGACCCGGCCAGCGATGTCCGTTGGATAGGCGTCCCGGATGACGGCCGGCAAATAACAGGCGTCTCCCGACCCCTATGTGGGTCCAGGTCAAGGCGCCCCAAATATGTAAAAGGAGAAATTTCTATGGACGAACATGTGAAAGACCGTCCCATTGAGGCTGCGCAGGGCTTCCTCAGCGGGGTACCACCAATCGAGACGGGCCACACTTCAACCCAGCCCCAGGCGGGTGATAATGATGGACCGGGCGATGAAGTTGCTTCGCCCTCATCTAGCGGCCCGAGCCCTGAGGCTCGAAAGGCCCCTGTTTCACCCCAGAAGCTTGCGGCCAACAGGAAGAACTCTCAGAAGTCCCCTGGGCCACGAACCGAGGCAGGCAAAACGAAAGCCGCAGCGAATAGTTACCGCCATGGATTCTTTGCCAGAAGACTCTTCCCCGCCGAACAGGCGGCCGCGGACAAAGAGGACTATTTGGCTATGGCCAACGGTGTTTACAATCACTACCAGCCGGTGGGCTTTATGGAGAACCTCTGGGCCGAGAAAATCGCTACGGAAGCGTTGCGATTCGCCCGACTCATCGGGTACGAGCATGGAAAGATGATGTTATGGACATTCCCCTTCTTTGACAGCACATCCGACCGAATACTGCGCTACCAAACCAAAGCCAACCGTGGAATGGCTGAAGCAATCAAGGAGCTTGAGCGACTTCAAGCCAAGCGAAAGGATGAGGCGATTCTGCCCGGCCCGGCCGAGGCCGAGCCGGAGGCAAACGACGCTGGAGGGGAGGTTAAAGACCCAACCCAATGCCCGGAAGGACAGGACGACGGGGCATCACCCGATAAGCCCATCGCTGAATCGGGCCCGACCGTCACAGCTACCGCAGTCCTCAGTAAAGAGCCTGAGGTACCCGGCACTGGTGCTGCTGCATCGACTGAAAGTTGCGAAGCGAACACACCAGCGGCAAGCGCAAGTAGACAAACCAGCAGCCCGACTCCAAACGCCTCCGACGGTGACCCGCAACTCGACGAACCGGGTTCCGGTTCCCCCCAACTAAATGAAAGCGGTGGAACGAAGCCACGCCGTTCGCTTGCCGACTTGGTGGATGAGGTGTTGGCGACGAAGACCTAGACTTATATTGAGCCCGTCCCCTTGCCAGCGCAAGCTAGGCCGAAGCGTTGATTGGGCGCTCTCATCCCGGTGCAAATCGGGATTCGGATAAACGAATCATTTCAACGAGGCGGCGTATTGTAGCGCCTTGCATCTGCGAGGCTTCGAATATTTGAGTGTGAGTTCGATTCCCACACGCTTCCGCCTTCCCTTGTTTCCTTATTATTATTGTTCGATGTCGACCGTGTAATCCCGTCCTTCCCATGAGCATGTTCTGGGCCAGAAAAATGTGAATCGAATGGGCGCCCGCTGCGCCGCGGCGATCGGAATGTCAACGAATTCAACGCCGAACACCGTACGCGCGGACGAAGTATCGTTGACCGTGCGCCACTCGTCGTTTGTCCAATGGAGACGGAAGGGAGAAGGAACTTGGACGCGCAGTTTGTACCCTCTCTTGACGGCGCGCACCTGCCGGTTTGGCTTCCAGATCTCGAATAATTGGCAGCCCTTGCGATCTCCCAGGTAGCGGTTTGCGACCTCAGGAATAAGATCGAAAACGCGTCCATCCGATACCGATCTGAGAAGTTTTATATATTCCGCGTGAGCCCACATCAAAGGCATCGCCGAGCCCGTCGGCCGGCCGAGGAACATGTGACCATCCGGAATATCCTTGGCATCCCAGACTTGCTCCGGCAATAGACCCGTCGAAGTGGCAAAGCCTTCAAGCGCTCGTATGAATGGTTTCACATCCCGGCCGGCGGCGAGTTCAAAATGAGCCCGTTCCCCCGTAAGAAGCGGCCACGCGCGGCCTCTGCCCCATTTGATGTAAGGGCCGCCGTCATCTTGTTGGCCGTAGCCATCGTTGTTGTAGCGGCGCCACACTGGGCCCACAGGCGTATCCACTTTCAGAATCGAGTCGACAACTTTTAGGGAATCCACAACCACGGGATCATTTGGTTTTCGAATTCCATAGCGAACCAGTTCCAGAAATCCGCCGTCGACGATCTCCTTTGCAAGAAACAAATTGGAAACGCCCGGCGGAAGATTCGGAATGTAAAGGGCTCCCGAGTTCGGGTCCTCATCGGGGTTGGGGTTATTCACGTCTTCCGGCAGGATTCGAATGTAGTGGCGGCGAATACCGGCGACGAGTGTCCCTTCCGTTGTCACTGTCCACGAATCGACATGCGATTCCAGAAAGTCGGCATATTGCTCGAGATACTCAGCGGAGGCTTTGTCGCCGTGAAGCCTGCAAAAATAAGCGGCGCCAATTAAGGCGGCGATATTGGAAGCCAAAGTGGACGGAGAATAACCGCTGATTTCCTCCCAGCGATCTTGCGGAGTGACCGGACCTTGCTGGACCAAATAGCCTGCGGCCTTCAAGATCAAGGGGTACGGGTCAATATCCTGGAGGGCCTTCGATTGGCTAAGGCGCAGCGCCAACAATACGGGGAAGGCAACCTCGTCCAATTGAATACCTTGCCAGTACGGATTCCCGTTCACCCAGAAGTTTTGCGAAAAGCCGCCATCGTCCCGCTGCGAAACTGCAAGATAGATGAGCGCCCGCAAGGGAGTGGCAGTCTCTCCGGTTGCAAGCAGGGCCGAAGCGCTGCTGACCATGTCTCGCGTCCAAACCAAATGGTAGCCGCCTTGATTTTTGTCACCGGCGGTCTCTCCCCACGGAATGGAAAGTGAGGCGATCAGCGCGCCGGGATAGGATTTGTCCTCATGAGCCAGAAGCATGCTGAAACTGCTGTGGTAGAGGTTTCCATTGTCGCAGGAAACCGATTCCAGCGGACGCATGTGAGCGAATGTTCGGTTCCACTGGTCAATGTATTTATTGTAATGCTCGTCGAAGGGCGTGCCCAGCGACTGAAAAAGTGTTGTGATTGCTTGGTGCTGTGTGTTCCCGAAGGCCAGCCCGAGTGTAAACTCGCGACCCTTGCTCAGGTCCAGTTCTCCAGTGAGAGCTATATTTCCGTCATAAGCATTGTCGAACTCCCAGTCCATCTGAAAGTTGTCAGCCAAATCCGTCCAGCCATCGCTTGTTCCTACGTATCCGCAAGAAACACGGGAGAAGGGAACTATGGGGGCCAACGCCAGCCATGTCCCTTGTTTCTGGGCCATCAGAATTTTGCGGCCATACATTTCGGCAACATATCCGTTGTTCCCCCATCCGCCGACTTCAAGATGCGGTGCGCAAAGCGCGAACATTTTCAATTTTGAGATGAATGATTCGTCCCCGATTAACCTCGTTCGCTGAAGAACGCAGGCGAGATGAGGATCGGCAATTACTTCCTTTACGATGGAGTAGCGGCCATCCGGATCGGAATTCGTGCAGCGGTAACCAAGCGTGTGATCGGCCAGGCGCTCGACCTTCGAAATCAGGTTGCGCTTTTCCTCATGGAAGAATGTCTTTCCATCAGTCACCAGGAATTGAAGATCGCGCAGCTGCGGCCGATCCACCGTCGGATAATAGACTTCCGTCACGATGCCATTCCAAAATGTAAACCAGATCAGGCTGGAAGCCGCATACGCGGTTCCCACGCCGTCTTTGCCGCCATGAGTCCATCGGGGACGCATGCCGGGGTGTCCAAACGCCGGCTTCTCACTCCTCGCCTTCGCCATTCCGCCTCCAAGGTCGTGACCCCACAGAGTGCCACATTTTCCCTATCCTTTCCTACATTTGGGCGACGATTCAGGAGCGATATAGATTTCTCAAAATGCTCTTCTGTTCCTATACAACGCACAGCGCCCCCACTCCATATCTATTAGACGGTTCCGCCGTCAAAAACATTGTATAAACCGAATAACTTGCATAGGCTGAGCTGCGCCGCGGGGCTTGGATTCCGCGGCCGTTTGCATTTCCGATTTGCCATTGGAGGATAAAGCGATGCGATCCTGGCGATTTGCGCTGGCGGCTTCATTGTTCGCATCCTCAGTTTTGGCGACGGCGCCCGGAACGCGGGTCGTCATCGCCGTGGGCACGCTCTTCGATGGGCACGGTCGAGTGATTCGCAATACGCGCGTGGTCGTCGAGGGATCGAAGATCACCGCAATTGATCCGAAGGCCGGGCCGGTGGATTACGACCTGCGCGGCATGACGCTAATGCCGGGGTGGATTGACACCCACGTCCACATTTACTGGCATTACGACGCGATCCGCAAATCGGTGGGCAGCGACCCCAAGCCGGAGGATGCGGCTCTCTTCACCGCGCAGGATGCGTGGGTTACTTTGCAGGGTGGTTTCACAACAGTGCAGAGCGTGGGAGCGGCGATAGACGGGCCTGTGCGCGACCGCATCAACAGTGGGTTTCTGCCCGGGCCAAGAATTCTAACTTCGCTGAGGCAGATTACCAATCGAAGCGGCGAACCGGAGGCTTTGCGCGCGCTGGTCCGGCAGACCAAAGCCGAGGGCGCGGACTTGATCAAACTCTTCGCTACGACGGGACTCGGCGCCGGCGGGAACCAGAGCATGACCGACGAGCAGATTCAGGCAGTCTGTAGCGAGGCGAAGGCCGTGGGATTGCGCTCGGTGGTTCACGCGATTGGCGATGCCGGCGCGCGCGCTGCAGTTCTAGCGGGCTGCACGTCCATCGAGCACGGAACATTCCTGCAGAACGAGACACTGGAATTGATGGCGCAACGCGGAACGTATTTCGACCCGAACCTGCTGGTGCTGCACAACTACCTCGATAACCGCGATAGTTTTACTTTTACTCCCGAAACGCTCGCGACGCTTGAGAAGGGAATTGCTCCCACAATTGACGCGCTTCAACGCGCGCGGGCGCATGGCGTAAAGATCGTGTTCGGCACGGACGCGGTCGCCGGGTCGCACGGACGTAACGCCGAGGAGTTTATTTACCGCGTAGAAGAAGCGCGCGAAAAGCCGATGGATGCGCTCGTCAGTGCGACATCGCTTTCCGCGGAATCGTTGGGTTTGGGAGATAAGATTGGGACCATCGCGCCGGGATTCGAGGCGGATTTGGTCGCGACCGACGGCAACCCTTTGGAGGACATTACAGCCGTGCGGCGAGTGGTGTTCGTGATGAAGGGCGGGAAAGTTTATAAGAATATTCCCGCGAGCGCGGGTTCGACGGCGCCAAATACAAAACAATAAACGCTCTTGAACCAAGACCGCTTCTTCGCCGCACCCTCAACGGGCTTCTCGCACAATTTGTGGGCCGGATGGAAGATTTCATTGTCTCGGGAGAGCGGCTACCTGCGGAGCCCTACGATTCAAGCAACACTTGAGGCGGCGGGAGCGCATCGAGGTTGACAGCACCGTCGGCAGTCAGAGGGAGCGAATCTAGCGCAATGAAAGCTGACGGTACCATACCTTCTGGCAGGTGCTCCTTGCTGTAGTCGAGAAGTTGTTCTATCAGCTTTTCGTGCAAGACTGCTCGCCCGGGGCTACTTGCGTACTGGGCAAGATTCTCGAATCTCGCTGGGGCCTGCGGCCATTCAATCGCCAGCTGGGCTAGTTTGCCATCGGTATCGCGGCGAAAGACGACGTCGTAACTTCCATCCGGTCGGGAAGCAGCCCAGCTTAAGTCGACGTGATAACCCAGTTCTTCACCCAGGGCCCAAAATTCCTGTGGATTGATGCCCCGATGCTCTAATTTTTCAAGTGACTCTTTGAAGGTGCCAACCATTCCTGATGCTTCTGAACTTGCCAGTATTTCGAGTGCATCCAAGTCTCTTTCGACTCGTCCATTCGGGATTCGTTTAATTGCCAATATCTCAGGACGGTGCTCCTTCAACCTTCCGGCTATCGATTCCAGTGTCAACTTCTGGTCCGCCCAATCCTGCCAGGCGGGTTCGAGAACCTTTTCCGGTTGGGTGCCCAGGTTCAGAATCGCATTGTATCGAAAGTGAGTCATTTCATTGTCAAAGCGGCCGCGCTTTGGATGAATCTCGACGCCTGATATCTTCGGGAATCGCTGCCGCAGTGCCCGAAAAAACGCTGGTGCTACTAGCAGCTGTTCCTCGAACCGGATTCTGTGCCGCACACGCTCCCGCAACTCTCCAAGCCTCATCAACGGGGGGGCGTGATAGAGCTCAATTGAGACGGCATAAGCCTCTAGGAGTGTAAAATTCCGAACATCGCCAACGAAGATTTTGCCACCTGGCCTTACGACTCGCACGGCCTCTTCCAAGACTCTAGTCAAGTACGTGAAGTTCGGAAAATACTGTACGACAGAATTTATGATTACCGTATCGAATGAATTCTCGACAAATCCGTCGAAGTTTTCCGCAGAACGTTCCAGCAGAGTTACCGCATCCCATGCCCCACCCAGTGCTTCCATATGCTGCTTAAGCTTCTTCAGAACCGCCGCGGAAAAATCCATTGCGACGTAACGCTCGCTCCGTGGGGCTATGCGGAGCAAAAGCAATCCTGTGCCACAGCCGATCTCTAAAATCTGCTTTGGATGGAGCGACTCAATCTCGCTAACCGTGTTATCAACCCACTCCTGCATCTCCTCGGCTGGAATCGGCTTCCTTGCATATATGCTGTTCCAGCCGGCGGTATCGAATCGCGGCTGCGCGGATTTTGCTGCCTTTCCGAACAGCGCCAAATCCAACGCTTTTCGCCATTTTTGGAGGCGATTACGTTCGTCCTCGAGTTCCACAAAAACCCGATTGACGTGATCATCGTCCGGAACTATGTATCCCGTGAGCCTTCCTTCTCCGGATTGCCCGTCCTCCCAGACGACAACCGCGGCTTCCCGAATTCCTGGATGGGCGAGCAACATGGCCTCAATTTCCTGTAGTTTGGAGCGTTGAGAATGATCTATGGATTCCAATTTCATGGTCCTCTCGCCCTTCGCCCACGTGACAGACTAGACCTGTCGCCGGCCGCTCGTCGAGGCCGATTCCAAGACTGTCACATTCACGCTATTTTTGATTGTTCGCGGTTTGCACCAGCAACTTAATCGCATCAATGCTGTCGATTTGAGATTGGTCGAATCCAATCTCGGCGAAATCTATTCCGAATTTTTCTTCCAGAAGGACGACAAGTTCCACCGCCTCAAGTGACCCCAAGCGGCCGCTGAGAAATAACGAACTCGCATCGGTGAACGGCTGCCTATCGCCCTTCGAGTTCAACTGTTTCTTCAAGAATTCTCGAATTTCCGCCATTTGATCCATGTTTGGTCCTCACAAATTCAAATTTAAGAGGTGTGCAAGAAATCGGAAGTGTTCTGTCAGTGGATAGTTCCGTTCAGTGGAAGCAAAAATACCCAGAACACAGTAAAAGAGTCCCACGGAGAAAGATGGCCAAAGCTGGCCACGAAGAAAACCCGCCGGCACTGGATTCCGGTGGCGCAACTGCGAAATGCTCACGGCCAGCCCGAGGGCGACGCAATAAAAGGCAAAAACCTGAAAACTCGCGAGCGCGCGCATCACTCCAAGGTTTCGAATGAAGTCCAGATCCCGGACGAAATGGAAAAACGCGTTCCCGAAGCAAGCCGCTACAAGCGTTGCCGCGACAATACGAAACCTTCCGGTTTTTTTGAAATACCTCAGAAACGTCGGGTAGAAGAAAATATCCACGAGCAATTCCTTGAAGTAAAAATAATAGCGATTGAAAAACTCCGCGAGAGTTCGGGAAGACAGCGGCCGGTAGGTATTTCGAAGAGCGTTGAAACCCGCCATCCGGCAGCATGCGATAACTCTATGCCCCCAGATGGAAATGGCAATTATGTTCTCGAAAAAATCCACGATGAGGCTGCCCCAGCAGATATACCAGGGCAAAGGAGTGCGGTTCACACTGAGGGAAAGGGCCTGAGCGAATGTGGGTATCCCAAGGTAGCCATGAGTGTAATGAGCGAACAAACGCGCGAACAAGGAGATCAGAATCGACCACAGCAAAAGTTTAAGGCCCTTCAATTGAGTGACTGCGAGCTGCCCGGCATCGCGGGCTTCGATGCGCCGGAGGTAGGCAGCTCCCTTTGGTAATGGTGTATTGGTCGAACCCCAAAACGGCCGATAGGTGCCGAGTTGAAGTCCAAACGGGTCACAATCCCGCGCCTTCCGATCCAGCAGGGAGTAGCCAATGAACCAAATGTATGTTGACAAGATGAAAGTGAAGTCCCAGACCACGTAGTAATACCTTCCTGATCGGGGAATGCTGGAAGCGAACAAAATGAGGGCTGAAAAACCAGAGAGAAAGAAGAGAACCGGTCTTCTCCCAAACCAAGAGCGAGGCCAACGACCTGCCGACCAGAACAGCAGGGCGCCCAACCCGACCACGGATGCGAGTAGCTCAACTGTATAGAGCGGACGGGAGAAAGTGTTTAGCGGGACCACAAAAGCAAACGCGAGCGTAGCGGCCGTTAGAAGTATTCTGCGCCGATCCGGAAGAAATGTCGTCAGCGTCAGCCATATGGTGAGCGGCCACCACGATGCCCCGCTATAAGCTAAACCCAGCCCGAATAGAGCAAGCAGTACAATTTTTCCTACGTCTGTTTGTGCAAATGCTATGACGCGAGGGTAAGTATCGATGCGGGGAATGAGCCGAAAGTTGGCAAGCCGCCCGCCGCCTAGCGACGCGAATTGCCCCGGCGTTGCTGGCGAAGTGACGCTCAATATTTTCCTTCGTCCAAGAGAGTAATGAGTTGCTTGCGGTCAACTTTGCCGCTGGCGTTCAGCGGCAACGAATCGACGCGATGAACCATCGAGGGAACCATGTGGGCCGGCAGCCTGCCCTTGATCCGCGTTCTGATTTCCGGGTCATTCATTCCAAATTGTCCGCACACGAAGGCCACAATCCCCTTGGCTGAACCGTGATCAATGGGCCACGCCACCGCGGCCACTGAATCGGTATGATATATTTCCCGCAAATAGGATTCGACTTCCTCCAGTTCGACCCGCATCCCGAGTATCTTCACCTGATTATCAATTCTGCCGAGATGGTGGAATATCGCCGACGAGTCGCGGTAGGCCAGATCGCCGGTGCGGTACCAACGCTTCCCTCGCAGCACCGGAAAACTGGTCCGAGTTAAATCCTCCGCGCCGAAATACCCCAGGCTAAGTTGCGGCCCGGCCAGCAAAAGCTCACCTTGTTCACCATCGGGAAGAACCTGCAGATCGGGACCCACAATCGCCGCTTCCGTTCCGAGGAGCGGCTTCCCGATAGCGACAACTCCACGATTCGGAGTGGCGTTCTCCGGGCCCGTGAATCGTTGACCAATGCATACCACGGTGGCCTCGGTGGGACCGAAGAGATCATCGACGATGCTGTTGGGAGCGGCTTGCATCCAGAGCGTCGCGGTAATCACAGGCAGCGGTTCGCCGGCAAATATGGAGTATCGAAGGCTGGGCATTGAGCCGGGAACGAGCATCTTCATTCTCTTCATGTTGCTGGCAATGGAAGGGACGGTGGTACACACAGTAGCTTTTTGCCGCTGGATAAATCCAGCCGGTGCGATCAATTGTGTGGCGGGGGCGACGCACAGGGCTGCCCCAATATCCCAGGAGAGGAACATCTCGAATACCGAAACATCGAAGGTAATCTCCGTCAACCCAGCAACGCGATCTGTGGTCTCAAGAGCATAACGCGCCTTCATCGCGCCAATGAAGTGTGAGACGGAGGCGGCAGAAATCATCACTCCTTTCGGAATCCCGGTCGTTCCTGACGTAAAAATGATGTAGCCGAGATTTTCCGGCTCCACCGGAACTGGCCGGTCTTCCGCATCGAATCTCGAAAGCGCGCCTCTCCCTGCCACGACTGCCTTCGTATTCGCCTCCGATTTCATTTCCACTGATGCCGAAAGCTCCGGAGCCAGGATGAACCTCGGACAATGAGAGAGCACCCGTTGCGACAACTGCGGCAGGCTCTCGGAATCAACGATCAATGCTTCCGCACGGATGCGGCCCAGGAGCTGAATGAGCCGATCCTCGGGGAGTTTTGTGCTGATCGGTATGTAAGTTCCGCCCGCCCAGCATGTACCTAGAATGCCGGCATACGTCGAGAGGCTTCTCGAGGAGAAAATACCGACTCTGGGAGCGGCCACCTGTGTGTTGCGGCGTAACCACTCCGCCACGGGCTGAACCAATTCTCGGAGCTGAGAATACGTAAGTTCCCGCGCGCCGACCGAGAGCGCGATGTTACTCGAAAACCGCTGCGAGCTTTCGTAGAAGCCGTATGCGAGATTGACGTTCATTCGCCTCGGTTGGTACAACCTCTTATGATAGCTTGAGCCCGCAAACTGTGGACCCGCGGATTAGGTTCGTGATTGAACAGATACCTTCCGAAAGTATCCTTGGTTCAAACTCGCGCAACTTGTCACAATTGCGAAGTTGAGAGGCTGTTGGGATACTTGAACCACCCACCCCCGAAGCTGTGCCCCTCAGGAGAAAGTTGAGAAACAAAGGCTATCAGGACGGGCTACGAGGGGTTAGGGGGTGGGTGTAGCGGCGCCTGGAACTTCGGGTGCGCCTCGCTAGTGAAGTGCGGAACCTAGCATTTGCCCATTTCGAGTTTAACGGCAGTCCCGTTGAAAATTTGAACGAAGTAAAGCTTATGCAAATTCTTGTGTGGGACCGCGATATGACGGAAGTGAAATTTCTGACGATCGTTTAGAAAAATAATCCCTTAAAGGCGCGTTGGTTTTGCAACTTGCGCGTTGCGAGTTGGAATTTCGCCATCCTCGCCGTTGTTTGTGGTTACCCGACTCGTCAGGCGATCCTCGCGCGTTAGCCAATTTTTTGCGATAAAGACTCGCTGTGCGATATGAGCCGTCAATTGAGAATGGCGCCGACAGGCTCGTTGTTGCTCATTGTAACGGTACAAGTAGTGGCAGTAACGGTCGTGCAATTCGAAGACCAGCCTCCGAAAGTGGATCCGGCGGATGGTGTCACTGTGAGCGTAACCACTGTTCCGAGCACAAAATTGCCGGTGCAACCTGCCGCGGATACAGGGGTGCAATCGATCCCAACCGGACTGCTGGTTATAGTTCCTGTCCCCGCACCAACCTCGTAGATTGACAGCTGAGGCAGGGTTACGGTCCCGCCCCCGACAGTCACGGTTAGAGTTGAGGTCCCTGTGATCACAGCCCCGTTTGAAGTCTCCAAGGCAGTAATCGTTGTCGTTCCCAGCTGGTTCCCTATAGCTAATCCCGCTGAATTGATCGTGGCAACGCTTACATCACTCGATTGCCAAGTCACCTGATCCGTCAGGTCCTGAGTCAACGGAGCTGTAGTGAATGTGCCAATCGCGATAAACTGTGTCGGCTCCCCTACGTTGGTAACCACTTGCGGGTTGGGAATAATTGAAATGGAGATTAGTGCGCTGACTGCCTGACTAGAAACACCCAAGGTGGTGTCCGCTAGCACGCCGCCCATGCTTGCAGTGACCGTGGTGCTTCCAGTTCCCACCGCGGTGGCTAAGCCCGAAGTGCTAATCGTCGCGACCGCCACTTCGCTCGATGCCCACGTTACCTGACTAGTTATGTCGCTTGTAGTGACTGGGTGACTGCCGTGCTCGTATGTCCCAATTGCCTTGAACTGGACCGTTTCTCCGACAGCCGTCAATGAAGCGCCACTTGGGATTAATTGAATCGACGTGAGCTTCGCCGCCGTATTACACGAAACGACTGAGAGAGCGGTGGCAACTATTGTGAAGCACAAGATAGCAGTCTTTGACATGGGACATTCTCCTGCCTGGATTAGACTTAGGGCATGCCTGCCCCCTTGGCTTGCTGCACGTCTAGTACCACTGCTCTCGCGCCTCCAAAAGCTCTATCCTTTCACCTTGAAAGTGACCTAATCCCAATGAAAAAGGGGGGCAGGTGTACACACCCAAGAACAGGTCAAAATGGAGGACTGTACACGCTTGTTAACACTTGGACGGTTTCGCGAATCGAGTCCCGCCATCTCAATTTCAGAGAATCGTCTGTTGAGCAACAGTCTGCATCCCACTGGATCTATGGCGCACCCGGGGTGCAGCTGGATTCTCCGCTCACAGCTTTGGCCGCGACGTTCCCCAGGAGCGCGAGAGGTAAAGATTATTGCTGCAGGATTTTGTCGGGCGCGCCGACTTACATGGAGCGTATATCGGTTTGATTGAACTTGATTAGGTCAATGTCGGTCTCGAAATCACCTACGGCAATCCCCAGGACTCTCTCCACACGGCCCACATTTCTCGACTCGATTGCACCACTCCGAAAAGAAAATCGTGTTGGCGCCGCTAGATTCCCAGCAGATTGGTTTGCAGTTTCTTGTAGCCGTGCTCCGTTGCCCAAAGATTCAGCGGGATCGTCGCCAATTCGTCCACCGCCGGAACAGCGAGGCCGTCCTTTGTCAGGTCCACGGACTTGATGTAGCTGTAGCAGGTGTCGCAAGTCTCCACGCGCACGTGGGCGAATTCTTTCGCCGTATAAACCGCAAGTTTGTGAACGTCTTCTTCGCCGCACGCCGGGCACACGAGTCGGCGGTACTCCCACTCCATCGCGCAAAGGAAGCACATCAGAAATCTTTTCGCTCCGTCACCCTCCGGCCGCAATACGCCCACGAGCGGCTTGCCACCACATAAGGGACAGATGTTCGGCGTTCCATGCGGCAGAGCCCAGTCCGAATGGTCCGCGAGATATTCCGCGTATGGCTGGAGGAAGAGCCGCGATATCAACGCTTCACCTGCTGGAATTTCCACTTTCGCACCCAAGTCCGATCCCCAGAACTTTTGCAGGACTTCCTGCCAGTGACCGCTGCCTTCTTCGCGTAATTGACTTCCTGCTTGCGCGAGAGGCTTTGGGGCAATATCAATAACCAGCGACAGAAATGTGCCGAATCGCGGCAGCAGAAGGAACGCGTCAAACTCGTCTCGCAGCGTGCCGCCCACGCGCCGCACATTCGCCGTGTTGGGCGCCGCGCCGCATGCCGCTGTAATCTCGGAGTAAAAGGATTTCTGGTACCGGGTTAGCCGTTCGTAGAACTTCAAAGCTTCCGCGGCGAATGTATGCTCCGCGGCCAGCTGATTCGCGCGACCAATGCGCGCGTCCCACTTCCCATGATTCATTTCTTTGCCGCGGAACTTCGCAGCAATTGATCATACCAAACGCGGTGATATCGCTTCGCCCACCCTACCGAGACATCGCCCCGAATCACCGACCCGAACGCGCCCCGCTCCATCGCCGTTCCCATGTAAACGTGAATGATAAAGAGCCCGATCGTCAACAGCGCCGCGACCGGATGCACAATCACCGCGAAATACCGTAAGTAGCGCAGGTTCCACGGCACCAGATTTGTGAACCACAGAATCAGCCCCGAAACCAGCAGAGCTACGCCGCACCAGAGAAATCCCCAGAATAGAAGTTTTTGTCCGGCGTTGAAACGCCCGGCAGAGGGAACCTTGTCGTCTTCATTCCGGACATAGTGCGGCACCGCGTCCCAAAATGCTTTGTCCGAATCCGACTTTTTCATCTGCGCGCCCCACATCCGGTACATCAGGAGAGTTGACGCTACAAAAATCAGCCCCGCCCAGGGATGCAGTTGTCGCGATACTGTTCCGCCGCCCAACGCAATCGCGATCCAGAAAAGCCACGGAGTCCAGAACGCCAAACCTGTCAACATCAGATAGATGTAGGAGAGCGCGGCAAGCCAGTGGATCATGCGTTCATGATACGAGTAGCGCAGGATGCGCCCGTTCGGAAGGATTGGAGAAACTGGTGCGCTCATTGCTTCGCCCCTTGCTTTGGAGCCTCATCGTCTTCGGGTACCACTTTCGGTCCAAACCGCAAGTAGTGCGCGAACACCCCAAGCAACCCCCCAACAATCGCAAGATTCCCCAGCCATTTCAGCGGAGACTTCCAGATTTGAACGGTCCAGGGAATGCTCGGATTCTTCGGCAATCCTCCGTAAGCCTCTGGATTGGTTGCGTCGTGTAGAACGTAAATCACGTGCGTTCCGCTGACGCCCGATGGATCGTACACACCCGCATTCGCAAATCCCGAATGCTCGCGGAGCTGTGTCGCGCGCTTTTCCGCCAGTTCTTTCATCTCCGGCTTTGTTCCAAAGTGCAGGCAGCCAGTCGGGCATGACTTGATGCACGCCGGTTCGAGCCCCTGCGTGACGCGGTCCACGCATAGCGTGCACTTGAATACTTTCCTTGCCTTTGGGCTGAATTTCGGAATGTTGAATGGACAGCCGCTCATGCAGTACCCGCAGCCGATGCAGTTGTCCTGCTGGAAATCCACGATACCGTTCACGTACTGCACGATTGCGCCTTCCGCGGGACATGCCACCAGGCAGCCCGGCTCCTCGCAGTGCATGCACTGGTCCTTCCGCATCAGGAGCTGCAATCCGCCGCCGTCTTCGCGTTCATGCTCATTGAACCTGATCAGGTTCCAATAATTCCATGCCGTCTCCGGCATGGTCTGGTAGGAGTTATCAAAAGTTGTTTCGTGGAATGACAGGCCATTCCACTCCAGGCAGGCGACCTCGCACGCCTTGCAGCCGATGCAGGTCGTCGTGTCAATCAGTTTGCAAACTTCGAATTCGCGCCGGATCCCAGCCCCTGGCGGGGGCCCGCTATGTCCGGAGATCCTTCGAATTTCCAATATCGCTTGACTCATCGCGTCCCTCTAGGCTTTCTCGACCTTGACGAGGAAGCCCTTCGATTCAGGCGTGAAGGCGTTCGGATCGACCACGGTTGGCGTGAGCAAATTGACTGGCGTGCGGGCATCTTTCTCTTCGTCTTCGATAATGCCCCGGAAGCCTTGGTGGATCGGAATGCCGACCTGATAGACCTTCTTGCCTTCGATCATCATGGGCTTGATCCGCCGCGTGACAAAGGCTTTCGCGATATAGCTGCCGCGGATGCTCGTCACCTTGATTTTTTCCGACCCTCGAATGCCCATTTCGTCGGCCAGCTCAACGGGAATCTCAATGAATGGCTCGGGTATCAACTGCACATTCACCGGATTGTTTTTTGTCCAGTAGTGGTATTGCTCCGTCAGGCGATACGTTGTACACACCACAGTGAACCCCTGCTCGGGCGTGGCGTACTTGTCGGCTGCGGTCGTGAGCTTCTTCACCACGGGATTATTCGAGTGCTCGGGATGCAGAGGATTCTTGATAGGGCTCTCGATTGGTTCGTAGTGCTCCGGGAAGGGCCCATCCGTCACTGCGCCGATGGGGACGAACAACCGGCCCACGCCCTCCGGGTTCATGATGAACGGCCCCATATGATCCTTGGGGTGAGAGTCAGGCTTGAAGTCGGGAACATCATTGCCTACCCACTTCTGTGCGCTTTCGTTCCACCAGACCTGCTTGCGCGAAGGATCCCATGGTTTTCCATCGAGATCACAGGAAGCGCGGTTGTAAAGGACCCGGCGATTCGCCGGCCATGACCAAGCCCAGTTCGGATAAATCCCGAGCCCGGAAGGATCTTCCGTTCCGCGGCGGGCGAGCTGAGGCCCCGCTTCCGTCCAGCTACCGGAGTAGATCCAGTTCCCGCACGCCGTAGTTCCGTCGTCTTTCAGCCATGCAAAACCCGGCAATTGCTGGCCAGTCTTGATCTCCTGCTTGGTCACAGGATCTTGCAGGTCGGCGAGCGCCTTGCCGTTGACTTCTTTGGCAACCTCGCTGAGAGGCGGATGCTGCGAATCGCTGTACGCCCATGTCGCGTGCAGGACGGGGTCCGGGAATCTTCCTCCATCCTTCTGATACAGGGCACGGACCCTCAGATAAATTTGTGCCAGAATGTCCTGGTCGAGGCGGCAATCCCCAGGCGGAGGCAGGGCAGCGTTTTTCCACTGTAGCCAGCGCGCAGAATTCGTCATGCTGCCGTCTTTTTCAGCGAATCCCGCGCACGGCAGCCTGTACACCGTCGTCTTGATCTGCTTCATCTCGTCGGTCGAAATGCCCGGCGCGCGCCAGAATTCGCTCGTCTCATCCGGATAGATCTCTCCGACCACGAGCCAGTCCGCTTTCTTCAGCGCATCAATATTTTTTTGCGTGTCCGGCCCGATCATCACTCCGTTCATCCCGAATGCAAACATCCCCTTGACGTTGCCGCGATACATCTGATCCCAGATCTGCGTCCAGGAATAATTGCGGTCGATCTTCGGCAGGTAGTCGTAGGCAAAATCGTTCTGCTTGGTTGCCGCGTCGCCGTAAAACGATTTGAGGAGTGATACGACAAACTTCGGAGTATTCCCCCAATAGTTGAACGACTCCCACACTTCGGGTTTGGATTGGGTTGGAGTGATGCGCTTCAGGTAGGCCGCCAGATCCGTGTCATTCGGGTTGGGCATTTTCAGATAGCCTGGCAGATTGTCAAAAATCCCGGCCATATCCGTTGCTCCCTGAATGTTGGAATGACCGCGCAGCGCGTTCACGCCCCCGCCTGCGCGTCCCACGTTTCCGAGGAGCATTTGAATCATCGCGGCGGTTCGAATAATCTGCGTGCCGAAAGTGTGCTGCGTCCAGCCGACTGCATAGATGATCGTGGCGACCTTTTTCGTGTCGCCGTCTTTGCGGATGGATGTGAAAAGATCGAACGCTTTCACCAACTGCTCCGCAGGAATCCCGGTGATTCCCGCAACCACATCCGGCGTGTACCGCGAGTATTGCTGTTTCATCAACTGGAACACGCACCTTGGATGCTGAAGCGTCAGGTCGTAGGCTGTATTCGCCGGAAGCAGGATGGGCGGCGGAGGCGCGGCAGGCGTACCAATGTGTTGCGCAGCAATCTTCGCAGCGGGAGGAGCAGCGGCTGCCGCGGAGTTGCCCGCCATCGCGCCACCCTCCTGATAGTTCCATGTGGACTTGTCGTAAACCTTCTTTTCTGGATCAAATCCGGAAAAGAGCCCATCTTCCGGAAGCTTGAAACCCTCCATCACGATCAGCGCGGCATTCGTGTAGTTAATCAGGTATTCTTTGGCGAAGCGATTGTTTTCGATAGCGTACCGGATCAAGCCGCCGAGGAACGCGATGTCCGCCCCGGCGCGAATCTGGCAGAAGAGATCAGCGGTGGATGCCGTTCGCGTGAAGCGCGGATCCACCACGATCATTTTGGCATTGCGGTTGCGTTTTGCTTCGATGGCCCACTTGAAGCCGCATGGATGGTTCTCCGCTGGATTGCCACCCATAATCAACATCATGTCGGTGTTTCGGATGTCGATCCAGCCATTCGTCATTGCCCCGCGTCCAAACGTTGGTCCCAAACTTGAGACCGTGGGGCCATGTCAAACACGGGCCTGGTTTTCCAGGTAGCAGACCCCCAGGCTGCGCATGGCCTTCACGACCAAAAAGTTGAATTCGTTAGTATCGGTGCAGCCGCCGGTGAAGGCGATGCCCTCACAGCGGTTCACCGTCTTTCCATTCGCATCCTTCTCGACGAACGTATCGTCGCGCGTCTTTTTTGTCCACGCAGCGATTTCGTCGAGAGCCTTCTCCCAGGGAATGTCTTCCCAATCTGTTGCACCGGGGCGGCGGACCTGCGGCTTCATCAGGCGTCGTTCGTTCAGGATGTCCTGTTCGAGCGACGCTCCCTTTGGGCACAGTGTCCCGCGATTGATCGGATGGTCCGGATCGCCCTCGACGTGGATCACCTGCGGCGTCACATTCTTTGCTTTATCACCCAGCGTATAGATGATCACGCCGCAGCTCACCGCGCAGTAGGGACACGTAGACCGCGTCTCTGTGGCTCTCGCAATTTTTAATTCGCGAAGTTGCGCGTAAGCGGGGGCTAAATCAAATCCGAAAACCGTTGCCGCCACGGGCGCCAACGCCGCTACCTTGAAGAACTCCCGCCGGCTGGTCTCCATCCCTGAAACCTCCCGCGTAATTTCTTCGGCACTCTTGCTGCGTTGGCGGGCATTATCCGGGCGGAAATCTCTTGTGTCAATACAATTGGTTCACTATTCACAGAGTATTCATAATCCAGCTTCCGAATCTCCGCGGACTTTCTCAAGTAGCGTTCGGACTCTCGCTCGCATCTGGCCGCTAATCTGGGATTTCGGCTGCCCGATCCATCAGCCGACTGGGGGTCTCGAATTATTCTTATCGCTTGATGGACCTCTGCCGAATTGTGGGCGGTCCGCCCCATTTGCGGACACCAATGCCAAAAATCGCCAAACGGTCGTCTCCTAACTCCACTTATTACTTATACTTGCGAGGAAGGTTCACTGGAATAAGAGTCGCCGGTATCCGGGTCACTTTAAGCGAAGGGTGACGGAGAACTCAATCTGGCGGGACAGTCTACCCAATGACCGCTCTCCGCTGGGAATAACGGCGCCCTATTTTGAAGGCGCCGTGATTGACGCCAACATTGCTGTCACAAATTCGTTCAGCGACGGCCCCGAGCTAATCCAACGCACAACCGCGACAATGTCGTTCTGCTGGTCGATGTAAATCACATTGGCCCCATTGCCCTCAAAATAGACCGCCGTTGCCGGCGCACCCGGCAGCGGCTTCCTCTCCGTATTCAGAAACCAATTCGCAAACCCGTAGTCTGGATTCGCCGGGCCTGGCGTCCGCGCCATGGCAATCCATTTTTCGGAGACGAGCTGGCGGCCATTCCAATTTCCATTGTGCAGAAACAAATACCCGAACCGCGCCATATCATAAGCGTTGATAAACATCCCGCCGCCCCAATGACCGCCCCCGGTGACCGATTGCATCCGCTGGCCGTCAATTTCCACCCACGAATTGTCGTAGCCATACCATCGCCACGTGGAAGAAGCCCCAATCGGTTCCATGATCTCTTCGCGCAAAACCTCCTGCAGCGGTCGGCGCCACACATTCAGCGTCGCGAGGGCCAGCACATTTATGCGCACGTCGTTATATTTGTAGTGCGTGCCCGGATCCCACATTTTCCGGTTGGGCCAGTCGGCGGGTTTATCGCCTTCTGGCCTGTCGGCCCAGTCAGGTTTTCCCCACAGCATCCCCTGCCAGTCGCTCGTCTGACGCAAAAGGTGATCCCACTTGATCTCCTGATTGTGCGGCGCTTCGAATAGATCAACTTCTGCCGGCATATAATCGCGCACAAAGTCGTTCACGTCGTGAATCAATCCGCGCTGCCACGCCAGCCCTACAACCGTCGTGAGAAAGGTCTTAGTCACGCTGAAGGTCATGTCTACGCGGTGCGGATCGCCCCACTCGGCGACGATGTATCCATGCCGGATAATAATTCCATTCGCTGCTCCGCGATCCTTTAGCGGACCAATCGTCGTGTCGAACGGTTCCCTTGCTCCAAATGTCGTCGCGATGAACAGCTTCATATCTTTCGTCGCGGGGTTTTCGCGCGCGATAGCCAGCTTTACGGCCTCATCAAGCTTCGCGGAATCCATCCCCATCTCTTCCGGTTTTTTGTGCTCCCAACTAAATCGATCGGGGAAATAAGCCTTGGTAGATTGCACTTGCGGCGCCGGATTTCCGGCTGCCGACCCCGAGCCTTGCGCAATGAAGACGCATCCCATTGCGGTTACAAGCAAGGATGCAAATAGACCAATTTTTCGGCGGAGCATGTTTCACCTCACGAGGGCGCCAAGTATACATTCATCTCGTGGGGAGGAAAAAATTGAAATAAGATGAGACTCGGCGAAATATCCCCGTAACGTTGCGCCTCCAAAGCAGTTATATTGGTTGTCAACCATGGACGCTAAAGAACCATTGATTCGCAACATTTCCGACACTGCTCGCTGGGTAGCCGCCTATCGTGCCCATGAGACCGAGCGTCCGGACGCGGTCTTCAGCGATCCCTACGCCCGCCGTCTTGCCGGTGACCGCGGCGAGGAAATCGTCAAGCAAATGCCTTTTAAGGCCGGAAACGAATGGCCCTTCGTCGCCCGGACCTATCTCTTCGACTACTTTGTAAAATCTCAAGTCCAGCAGGGCGTGGATATGGTCGTCAACCTCGCCGCGGGCCTCGACTCGCGTCCTTATCGCATGGATTTGCCTTCATCGCTGAAATGGATCGAAGTAGATTTGCCCGGCATACTCGACTACAAAGAGGGAATCCTCGCTGGCGAAAAGCCCCGCTGCGCGCTCGAACGTGTTCGTTTGGATCTCTCAAATGTCGCCGCGCGTCAAGAACTCTTCTCCGAACTCGGCGCGAATTCGCGCAAGGCCCTCATCATCACGGAGGGACTCATCGGGTATCTTGCCCCGGAAGAAGTCGGTGCGCTCGCCTTGGACCTTGCCGCACAGCCAAGCTTTCAGGGTTGGCTGGTGGACATTGCCTCGCCCGGCCTGTTGAAAATGATGACGAAACAGATGGGCGCGAAGCTCGATGCCGCGGCAGCTCCATTCAAGTTCGGCCCGCCCGAAGGCCCGCCCTTTTTCACGCGTTACGGCTGGAAACCCCAGGATGTGCGCTCCCTAATTAAAATAGCCGCGAAATTAAAACGCCTGCCGCTTTTTCTAAGGATCATCGCCCTGCTTCCGGAATCGAATGGCGCGCAGGGCAAGCGCCCTTGGTCCGCGGTCTGCCTCCTCACCCGGACGTAGCCGCGCATTCTTTGACTCTCTGCCCGTCCGCGCATAGAATCCACGCTTCGTAAAGGTCTTCATCAACCGCGTGCGTAATATTCGCGCGCAAGAATCGCAATTTCACATTACGAGGAGCATGGAAATGCGAAAGAGCTTGACCTTATTGGCAGCGACACTGGTATTGATGTTTGCAATCGCCGCAATCGTCCGCGCGCAAACCCAGGGCCGCGGCGGAAGAGGTGGAGGTGGCGCAGAGCAGGCGCAAGGCGGCGAGCGGGGGGCCGGAGCGCCTGCCGAGCCGCAATGGATCCCGCCGCACGAGGAAGTTTCGGTCACTGAGCACACCATCCACATCGGCAATCAGGACATTCCGTACAAAGCCACGGCCAGTACCACGCTTCTACACAATGACTCAGGCGAGCCGACCGGATTGTTGTATAGCGTCGCCTACACGCGTAGCGACGTCAAAGACCTCAGCACGCGCCCCATCTCTTTCTTTTACAACGGCGGCCCCGGCTCCGCGACCATGTGGCTGCACATGGGAGCTTTCGGCCCGCGACGCGTCTGGACTCCCGATGCCCAGTTCACGCCGCCGGCCCCTTATAAGCTGGTGGACAACACGGAAACTCTTCTCGACAAGACCGACATGGTTTTCATTGACGCCATGGGCACTGGTTTCAGCCACGCCGCCGGACGCGGACAAGAGCGCGATTTCTACGGCATTGATCCGGATATGACTGCCTTCGGCCAGTTCATAAACACTTACGTCAATCGCAATAACCGCTGGAACTCTCCCAAGTTCCTTATGGGTGAAAGTTACGGCACGTTCCGCTCGGCCGCCGTCGGCAATTATCTTCAATCGCGCTACACCATGCACCTGAACGGCATTGTCTTGATTTCTTCCGTCCTCGATCTTTCTACCATCACTTTCGCGCCGGATGATGACCGGCCCTATATTTATTATCTCCCGAGCTACGCCGCTGTCGCGTGGTATCACAAGGCCCTGAAGAACCGGCCCGCGAATCTTGCTCCATTCGTCGAAGAAGCCCGCCAATATGCGCAGGGCGAATACGCTGCGGCCCTTTTCAAGGGAGCGAAGCTTTCGCAGGGCGAAAAAGAAGCGGTCGCGAAAAAACTCTCTTACTTCACCGGCCTGAGCGAGGAATATCTAGTGAAGGCTGACCTCCGCGTCGCACTCGGTCAATTCAGCATCGAACTCCAGCGCGGCAAGGGCCTTACCTCCGGCCGCATCGACGCGCGCTTCAACGGCTACACGCCCGACATTCTCGCCGAAGCCGCGCAGGGCGATCCGGAAGGGCCCGCCGTCGGAGGCGCGTTTACCGCCATGCTCAACCAATATACGCATGAAGAGTTGAAGTTCGGGATGGACAAGGAGTACAACAACTCCGCGCAGGGCGCCAATGGTGGCTGGACTTGGACGCACAGTGCCGGCCGCGGTGGCCGCGGCGGCGGCGGTTTCCCCAGCGCCCCGAATGTAGGGCCCGACCTCGCTGCGGCGATGATCACCAATCCCAAGCTGCTCGTGGAAGTGGAAAACGGCTACTACGACATGGCCACGCCGTTTTTCCAGAGCGAGTTCATGGCCCAGCACCTCGGTTTGCCTGCCGAATTGCAAAGCCACATCTGGATGAAATACTACGAGGCAGGCCACATGATGTATTTGAATAACGAAAGCCGCGTCCAGCTCCATAGCAACATAGCGGCCTTCGTGGATCGCGCCACGAAACAATAGCGCGATTTAGCCAAGCACGTCTTATCGAGGGGCGGGTCTTCAGACCCGCCCCGGATTTACTCGCAATGCCCAAGCGCCGCAAACGATTTTCCGCCGCCACCGAGGCTCGCCGCCGCGCCCGTCTAGCCGCGGACCCGCCGCCGGCGGAGCGCGTCATCCCCGATAAGCGTCTCAAGCCTCCCAAACACAAGAAGCGTTCGCTTGAAGACGAGTCCTAATCTTCGCACCGCAAAAATAAAGGCGCGGCGTTTTCCTTCTTGCCGCGCCCTCATTTCTGATGCACGCTTTTTTACAGATTTCTAATTATTTTTCGGGGGCGCTTTCGCCGCGGGCGCCTTCGGAGGAGCCGGCGGTTTCGGGCGCCAGAAACTCGGCGCCACCGCCGCAACTTCGTCCGGTGCATTGCTCATTGAGCCATTGAACTGATAAATGGCTACATCCGTCCGCGCGATAACTTCGGAGTATTCCTTCTGGTAAGCCTCATAAGCGGAATCTCCCATCATTTCGCGCATCGATTTCCCGGCAGTGTCAAATGAAGCCAGTGTCGGCCGCAGTTGGGCATAATAGAAAACGGTGCCCTGGTCCCCTGCCACCGATTGCGACACCCAGGTGCTCATCGCATTTGGGTCTGACCTCTCCTGTGCAGCCTTCACCTGCTTGCGCATCGCCTCGTACCGCGCGGTCATTCCCGGTCTCACGTGCGCTTCAATGAGTCTTTCCCACCGGGCGTTGCCGATCACTCTAGCTTGCTCAGCCGCGTCGGCCGGTGCGCCGGTGCTCAAATCCCAGCGCCTCAGCCGCAACACGGCCTGCGTGCTTTCGGCGCAAGCGCCCACCTCTGCAAAAAACTTCATCATCCCTGCCTCGCCGCCCAAGCCCTTTGCGGCGGCCGCCATGAATTTTCCCTGCCCTGTTTCGATGTCCCCATATGTCGCTCGAGTGGACACGAATCGGTATACATTCCCCTCGCCATACACGGACTGCAAAGCGAGCCAGTTATCGCCGCCGTTTGCGTGGTTTGCGGCCACGAGCTTTTTTGCAAGTTCCTCGTATTGTGGACAGTTCTGTTTCACGTGAACAATATAGTCGTCGACATATCCGTCCGTCGCCATTCCTTGCGCTTGTGCTCCGGCGATCAGACCAATCCCCATCAACAATGCGAACACCACGCTACACATTGCACGACGAATCATGCAGCCTCCCTAACCCACTTCTAGATTTGAACAGTCTTTGAAGCCGGTATAAATGCCTGCCGATGGGAATGTATGAGGCACACGCTACTTTGACTTCTCTCTCCTGTCAAGCACTCCACGCGCATCGTCTTCATGTGTGGGCTTTCTGCTTCACTCTTGACCCGCAATCCCTCCCATTCTATCTTCTTCCGCGGAGTGTCCCATGACGCCCTCCGCGGCAGTATCGCTTCGCGAAGAAACCTCACAAGCGCTTCCAGCCATCTTCTGGGCTGGTCTCGCTTGTGGCGTCATGGACATCACCGCTGCCTTCATCACCTGGCGAATCAAGGGCGTGCACCCCGCGCGAGTTCTCCGGGGAATTGCCGCGGGGCTTCTCGGTCCGAGGTCTTTTCAGGGCGGCCTTCATACCGCCGCGCTGGGCCTGGCCATCCATTTCTTCATCGCTTTCTCCGCGGCCACCGTTTTTTATTTCGCCAGTCGCCAAATCGCATTCCTGGCCGAGCAGCCATTTTTAGCGGGCATCATCTACGCCGTCGCGGTTTACATCGTCATGTATTGGTTCGTCGTGCCCCACTCCGCCGCTCACCGCGCCCCGCTCTCGCTTTCCGCGCACGTCGTCGCCATTCTCACGCACATGGTCTGCGTCGGCCTGCCCATCTCCCTGATCATCAGCCATTTCTCAGGCGGATCAGGGTCTCGCTGATCGGGTTTGCTCATGAGTTTTCGGACTCAAGCCCAATCTGGTGAGAATGTGCAATTTTGCACACTCATTATTCGCACTCAGATGTATCCTTGCAGATGCTCCGTATCTGGAAGCGAGAGTCCTAATTTAATATGCGTCTCAGCCAGAAACCCAAATCGGGAATTGCTGGCAACAAGATTTGCCGCCGGCAAACTCACAAAAAATGCGACGAAATCCCTTGAATTTGCATCCAACTGAGTGAGGCTCCTGTGGGCGTGATGAGAAGGAGGACTACTATGAGTGTGAAAATATCCAAGAGACTTTTTACCGCCTTTGTTGTATCCGCAGTCGTACTGGCAATGGGTGCTGGCGGATTGCAAGCTGGCCCGGCGCAAGATGCTCCGCCACCAATGCAGGGTCAGGCGCCCCCACAGGGTCAGCCGCAAGCAGCGCAGTTGTCACCGCAACAGTTGCAAGAGTTGGTCGCCCCTATCGCGTTGTATCCGGACGCGCTCGTCGCACAGATTCTTGCTGCCTCCGCATATCCGACTCAGATTGTCGAGGCCGAGCGCTTCCTTCAGCAGAATCAGGGTCTGCAAGGCGCGGCGTTGGGGGCAGAAGTTGACAAGCAGGATTGGGACCCAAGCGTGAAGGCTTTGACGCAATTTCCTTCCGTGCTTGCCGATATGGACAAGAACCTTTCGTGGACGTCCACGCTCGGCGACGCGAACATGAACCAGCAAGCGGCGGTCATGGACGCGGTTCAGTTCATGCGCCAGAAGGCGCAACAAGCTGGAAATTTGACGACTACCCCTCAACAGACCGTTACGAATCAAGGATCCAACGTCGTCATTCAACCCGCGGATCCTCAGGTCGTTTACGTCCCCGATTATGATCCCGAACTTGCCTTTGGATATCCTGTTGGTATTTGGCCCGGTTTCTACCCTTGGTGGGGAGTCGGCGGCCCATACCTTTCCTTTGGAGTTGGATTTGGCATCGGCCCGTTCTTTGGATTTGGCTGGGGCTGGGGTGGGTGGGGCTTTGACTGGTTCCACAGGGGCTTGCTGTTTGGTGGCAGGCCATATGCTTTCCGAAGCCACGCGTTTTACGACCGCAACGCCTTTGCCCGAGGCAATGTCCGTGGTTACACCGCTCCTTTGGCGCGCGGCAGCACAGCCGCACGTGGTTTCGCCGCGCCGGCTAACAGGGGAAACACGACGGGCAAGCGTTCCGGAGCTTTTGGCGGAGTTGCGCGCGGTGGAGACACTCGCGGTTACTCTGCGCGCGGTAGGGCCAGCGTCGGTGGCGGCGGTTCGCACCGTGGCGGCGGAGGTCATGCCGGCGGTGGTGGCCATGGCCATGGACACTAACTTACTAATTTAATCCCTAATAGTTTTGGACACTTTGGCGCGTGCCGGAATGGAGATGAGAACTATGGGATCGGGAATGCGGACTTCGAAGAGTTATCTCGGCGGCGTTGGCAGTTTGGCTGCCAGCACCGCCCTTGCGGTTTTTTTCGTGCTTTTTCCTGGTGTGGCCGGAGGACAATCGGCCGGACAACAGTCAACGCCGGCGCCCCAGAATTCGATGGCTCGGAAAACGACAAGTCGGCCGGTTGCGTTGCAAACTTTTCCCTCTGCTGCCGATGCAACCAAGGCCTTAATCACGGCGCTACAGAACGATGATCAGCAGGCGCTGTTGAAACTGTTTGGACCGGATGCGAAAGACGTTATCTCCTCCGGTGACGCAACCGAGGACAAAAATGACAGAGAGCAGTTCGTCCAAAAATATCAGCAGATGCACCGTCTGGTGACCGAGCCCGATGGCACCACGACTCTTTACATCGGCGCCGAAAATTGGCCATCCCCGATTCCGCTCGTGCACAACGCCAGCGGATGGTATTTCAACACTGCAGCCGGGAAGCAGGAGATTCTGTATCGAAGAATTGGAAAGAATGAGCTGGCGGCAATCGCAGTGTGTCATGAGCTGGTTGACGCGGAAAATGAATACTCCGCGCAACCACGCGACGGCGACTCGGTGAAATCCTACGCCCAGAAATTCCGCAGCGATCCCGGCAAGCACAACGGCCTTTATTGGGATGCCGCTTCCGGCGAACCTGAAAGTCCGATGGGTCCTCTCGTGGCCTCGGCAACCGCTGAGGGATACGTTCATGATGCGAGTCAGGGACCAAAGCCGTTCGAGGGCTATTACTACCGTGTGCTTACTGCCCAGGGCCCGAACGCCTCAGGCGGCGCCCACAGCTATATTGTGGACGGAAAGATGACGCGCGGGTTTGCGTTCTTGGTTTATCCGGCGGAGTACCGCTCCTCGGGTGTAATGACTTTCATTGTGAATCAAGACGGAGTTGTTTACGAAAAGGATCTCGGCCCCAAGACTGCCGAAATCGCGAAGTCTTTGACGCGATATGATCGCGACGCAAGCTGGCGTAAATCAGATTGACCCGCAAAATGCAACCGGCTGCCGCGCCGCTGCACTTTTAAAATCAGCCTCCACTCCTCACCGGTTCTGCGATCGGCGCAATCACGGGAACTCTTGGATTTGCGCCCCAATCTGTCTCAAATCCTTCCTTCACGAGTTCAAAGATTGTCCGCCGATTTTGCACCAGCAACTTCACCCACGACATCACGCCCATCTGCGGAAAATAAATCCCCCGGAAACACAGGCGCGCGATCAGAATGTTGATCCTGTAGCTGACGGGTTTGTGGGCGAATGAGTGGACAGCATGTGCGATCGCCTCTGGCGAGTAAGCATGGTCCCACGCGTACTTTACTTCCACATGCGCTTCCTCGATGGTCATTCTCGTCGGCGTGTGGGCCATCGCGAAGGGTATGAATTCCAGCCAGTGCTTCGGCCTCGTCAGCCGGCCCGCATCCGCAAGTTTTGTGTAGAGCGGCGTGCCGGGCAGGGGAGTCAGCAATCCGAAGACGGGCAATCCCGGCGCCCACGTGCGAATCTCTTTGAGTGTGCGCTCCGCCACGCCGGGAGTGTCGTTGTCCATCCCGAAAATGAATGACGTGATCGCGAACACATTGCGTTGCGCGAGTCTGTCGAGCACGGCCGCATATTCGCCGGGCTTGTTGAATCCTTTGTTTACCGAGGCAAGGTTCGCCGGGTCAATAGACTCCATGCCGATAAAAATCCAAATGCATCCGGAGGCGGCAATCAGATCAACCAGTTCCTCGTCTCGCAGCAGATTCGCGCTGACCTGCGCGATCCAGTAGACCTGCGCATTCGCGGCAATGATGGCGCGCAGCAATGACTTAGTGCGTTTCACGTTGATCGCAAAATTATCATCGATAAAGAAGACGGCAATCTGCCCGCCCTCGCTTCTCGCGCGCGCTTTCAGCCGCAAAAGTTCATTCACCACGCTTTCGTTCGTGCGAAACCGGATCGAATCGCCGAAAAATCCGGTCACCGTGCAGAATTCGCATCCGTAGGGACACCCGCGCCCCGATTCGACCGGAATAATGCGAAATGTCCCCCACTTCTCCGGCACGCGCCGGAGCAGTGGAGCAAGGAACTTCGGCACCAGATTGAACTGGCCGAGATTGAGCGACCCCCAGGGAATCTCGGGATAATCCTGCAAAGTGGGCTTCCGCTCCTGGCCAAACTCATCCACGGGTGCGTAGATATCTTTCAGCTCGCCGCGCGCGGCATCCGCAACAATCTTTGGCCACGTCTCATCAGCCTCGCCGAGCGCCACCGAATCCGCGTGACGCGGCCCTCCATCACGTCCGAGCGCCTCGTTGAACTCCTCGGTCACGTGTGGCCCGCCCATCACCACCGGCACTCCCGCGGCGCGGACGGCGTCGGCCATGCGATACGCCTTTGCGACCATCCTCGTCATCGCGCCGATGCCAACCAGCCCAATCTTTTGTTCGCGCACATACCGCGCGATGCCTTCTTCATCCATCGGTTGCGCGTTCCCGTCAATCAGGATCACTTCATGGCCGGGCGGGGTCAGCGATTGCAGCAGGAACATCCATAGGTGGGGCATGAAATTTCGTGTGACGCCATTATCGGGGTTATATAATAAAATCTTCATAGTCGTCCGGAGTTTTAATTTTAATTATCTGGAGTAACCATCGTACGCCCTTTCACTCCTCGGAACAATGATTTCCCCAATGAGTTTTCCACCCCGCGCCCGCATGCCGTCATCCCGAACCCGCGCGCCGGAATTTTGCATCCGGCCCACCGTCATTCCGAACCTTCGAAGCGGGTGAGCAATCTCGTATTCGCTCTCCCACCGTGCGGGGTGTTCCCCGTGTCCCCAAAGTCCACTGTGCTCTCAGCGTTATGCTGTGTTCTTTCTTCCTCCTGAAATGGGAAATTTCGAATTTGAGATTATTTTTGTTTTTGGGATCCCGGCGGGTGGCAAGGCGTCGTTTCTGTTTTTGGATGCACCTCACCACGTTGTCACGTGTGGGGTCTTCCGTCTCATCTCTTCATCCGTTTCTCCGCAATCCGCGCCGCATCCCCCATCGCCTTCCCAATTCTTTTCGCGCGCGTCGCCGGATTTCGATAATAAAAAATCCCCATCAAGTGCCCGCGCCTCTGCAATGGCGACATCATCTTCCAACCCTTCATCGCTCGCGCATCTTCCGCAAACGCCGCCGTCAACATCGGCGGCAATTCCCGCTCCGCTTCCATCGCCGAGAGCAGGCACTCCGCAATCTGCTCCGCGCGCCGCTCCCGCGCCTCGCCGCTCTTCACATTCGTAATCAAGTCGGCAAGAAACTTTCGCACCGAGTACGCCAGCGCGTCGTACCACCGCCGCAGCCTCCGGTCTTCATCCAGCAACCGCTTCAATTCCGCGGGAATCGCCGCCACGCGCTCTTCCAGATCCGGCTCGAGTGTGAATTGCGCAACCGCGCCAATCATTGCGTCACGCATCTGCTTTGGGTTTGCCCGTCTTCCGAACAGGCCCATTCGTTTCCTCGGAGCCGCAAGTAAGCCCGCCCCTTCCTGCATCTGCTTGTTCACTAGAATAAAGTGCCGGCCATCGCGGGTAGGGAAGAGCGACGTCCGAAACGCGAACCCGTTTATTGTTCCTCGCACCTTTGGCCGCCCACCCTTCCCCCAGGCTTTCTTCACATCAAACGGCACAAACGCGATGACCCATCCGAGGTTTATCCTCAGTTTTTCCAGCGTCGCCTTAAACGTTTTCGCTTCAGATGTCGTCATCGGTCAAAGGCGCCGCGCCGTTTTCATGTGTGATGTAGTAAAGCCCGCTCGCCTCAATACTGCCGCGGAAGCCACCCATGTGTTAGCGTCCAGCCTTGCTTATAATCAGCATATCGCTCCGGCCTGCAAGTCCCGAATGTCGCGGCAAAACTTTCGCTCCATGCTTTAATATCATGCCTCAGCGATTTAAAAAATTCTTCGCCCCATAACCTGGCTACAGCATTGCATACTACCGGGGGTGGGTGTACGTTATCGGTCGGCCGGGGAAATGTGGTAATCACGAATCAGGTTTTTCGCCGCCTGCCAGCCCGCGCAGGTCAGCCCTGGGAGTTGAACGCCATGTTTTTTCATAGACAGGCTGTCGTCGTGACGACGCTTGCATTTGCTCTTATCGCGGCCCCGTTCCCGGCGGGCGCCCGCGCGCAACAAACTTCCGGCGCCGGAGCCGGGCAAAGCTCCGTGCCGCCGCCGAATTCCGGTACGCAAGCCCAGCCCGCGAAGCCCCGCCCCTCGGCGCCTGCGCCGATGACGAACCGTGACGTCATTCAACTTGCCAAGGCAAAACTCTCCGACGAAGTGATCGTCTCCAAGATCAAGCGTTCGAGGACGAAATTCGATATGTCTACGGAAGGCTTGGTGGCGCTCAAGCAGGCTGGGGTCAGCGACACGGTGATTTCCGCGATGATGGACGCAGCAAACAATCCAGCACCGTCCTCGAGCGCGCCATCTGCGGCTCCCGCTCCGCAGCCGTCCGCGAGCGCCCCAAAACCTGCTCCGACGGGGCCGGCTTCGAATAAAACGAAAAATGTGGCGCCCAATGAGACTCGCAACGCGAATGCCCCTGCCCCTCCTCCGCCCCCGCGCGTCACCGCGGCGCCGCCAAATTACGGTGTCTATATATACGACGCGGGCGGGCTGAAGCCGCTGGGACGCACCGAAACCAAAGTACAGGTGAGCAAGTTCCGTTCGCTCCTGAAAAGCGTCGTGCCGTTCGTGCGGCAGAAAATTGATATCAATGTTCCGGGCGCTCACTCGACCAGCCGCTTCGAGGCCGTGCGCCCCACGTTCTTTGCTTACTTCCCGCCAAGCCGCGACGTCAGTAAGTTCAAGCTTCTCCAGTGCAAGATCACCGGGCAGAATTTTGATCAGCGCACTGTCGCAAACGCTTCCATCATGTTCAGCACGGAGCAAAACCAGGACGAGGTCCTGTTGGACATCGGCCCGACCGACATTCGCGATCTTTATCGCCTCTCGCCGCGGGAAGATTTGCCGTCCGGAGAGTTTGCCTTCGTCGAGGGGAATACCGGAAGCAAGTCCCAGTCAAATATCGAAATTCTCGATGTCTATGATTTTGGCGTCGACCGCAAGGAGGAGAAGTTCGGCCTGAAGGATTACCTCGATACGTTGTCGGCGCCGGGCCTTCGCGATCCGTCGTTTCTCTCTTGGACAAAGGAAGATTGCCAGAAGATCGTGGACAGCAAAGAGGCGAAGACCGGAATCACCGGTGGCATGGAGGGCTGGTTCAAACGCCAGTATGCGACCCTTTCCGTCTATTGGGACGATCCCCAGTTTGCCCGCGCGTTTGCCCGCCTCGAGATGCTCGATAAACAACTGACCAATGACGAAGCCATGAAGCTGGCCGCGTTGCTCTTGAACGAACAGCAGCCAGGCGAGTTCTACGTGATCGTCTCGATTGGCGCGAAAGTTGGCTCGGGACATCTGATTGGAGCCAATGAGGGCGAACGCCTTATGAGGCCCTTCGACGCGTCGCTTTCAAATAACAAAAGCAAAGACATCGTGCCCGCCAAGCACCTGCAATTTGTCGGCGGCTATGCCGGAGTGTGGCGCGTCGATTTCGATCAAAACAGCATTCGCGGACCCCTCATGGGAGGTGGCGCCCAGGAACTGGTTTTTGAGGCGCGCCTGAATCAAAATCTGGACTTCAAGGCCACCTTTCCCATGGATAAAGTGAACGGTGCTCCCGCAACCGCTGCCGCCCCTCCAAAATAGCGTTGCCTCTCCCTTGCTGTCATCCCTCGCCCCCGGATTTAAGTTTGTCATCCAGAGGCCGCGGCGGCCGAAGGATCCGTACAAACCCTCTAACAAGACCCGACCACGTGCACTGTACACTTCTTGTAGCTCCTCAACTCCCTGTTGCTGTCGTCCTGAGGTGCTCGCCAGTCGTGAGCCATGCTCGTCGCGATGCAAATCGGGATTTGGACAAAGAAAGAATATTCGATGGGAATGGCCGAATCAACGGTTGGTGGAACAACTTCACCGAAAAGTGATTCAGTGTAAGACTTCCAGAGCCTTTGGATTGAAGTGCGGGTCCTCAACCTCTCCGGCCTGCCTGCCGGTAGGCAGGCAATGACGCGGGGGGAAAAACATGCCTACCGGCAGGCAGGCACTGCACATCACTCGTGTACCTTGACAACGACTTCGTCTCGCAGCGACATTCGGGACGCAAAAAGCGCGCTCTTATCGATGACCACCCACGAACAAAGGCGCGGCCCCACCCCCCATCGGATCGTACTTGAAGCTAACTGGCCCATTGCCGTCAGAATCGCTACTTTTTAGCGAAGGCGAGCAACTCCTTACATGCGACCGGATAGGAGGTGCAGTCTTTCTTGGACCAAAGCTCAATTTTGGCTCTCGTTTCAGCAGACACCACTTCTTGTAACTTTTGAAGTACTTTGGGATCGAGCTTGAACAGGTCCCAATTCTTGAGAACAACGTCAGTGTTCTTGCCAAAGAGCTGCTCCAATTTGTCGTCCATGGACTCGGCATATTCGCCGTCGGCATGCGTGTAGATTTGTACGTACCGTGCGAGCGCAGCCCGATTACCCACAACCGCCCAGCGGTAAATTTCGTCTAGATATAATGCGGTCGGACCTGAAGACTTAAAGAGATTAGGCAAATGGTTATCAGAAGTCGTTGCGTGGCGAAAAGCGATCTCGTCCAATGCCCACAGGGCCCGTATTTCTTGACCGGATAACTGCTTCTCGCCAAGTAGACTACCTGCTTCGGATTTACCAGCGGCCACATGGTGCGCAAGCGAACACACGATTCGGGCAACCGCATCGTTCGCGGCTGAACGGCAACAATCGTTCAACCTGGCTGGGTCTTTTTCGCTCGTGGCTTTAGACACCGCTTCCATGAACTGAAAATATCGTTCGTCGATGGCCGACAGCGCGCTCGAATCTTCGCCCGTGCTGTCTGACTGCGAGACACTTGCGCCGCTAGAGGATTTACTCTCCAGATTAATCCTTTTTTGAAACAGTCCTGGGGGCAGTGCACATTCGGAATTCAGTCCAAACGACTGCGCTGAAAGGAACGCAAGAAACATGGAAACAGCGGCGACGAAACACTGCACATTTTTTCCCATTGTCAGATTCCTCTCTACGCCGTCCCTCTATTGACCATTAATGTTGATCGCCTGAATCGGGACGGGCGGGCCAGCCTTTCGCGACTTTTTCCTTTTCACACACACAGATGATACCACCGAGGGTCGTCTACGAGCAGTAACACATGGCGGCGTGGAATTCGCGGGCTGCGCGCAGCGGGGCAGTCCGGCAATCGTGCGCCCCTTGGCTGTCCTGATACGCATCCAAGTATGGGCGCGTTGTCGTGCCTTCCTTCGGGCGCACTCCCGACGACACCTCGGTCAGCGCATCACCGCGGAAAACATGGGCAATTCGAGGAGCTCCTGCGCCTCATCCGCCTTGAAGTGTATGACCACCCGCAGGTTGTCCGAATCCACGGCTGTCTCGTCAAGGGCCGCTTTTTCCCTGGGCGGAGCGCTCATTTTCCTGAAGAGTATTCCCGCTTTCAGAATGGTGGAAAGCGTTGATGCGGTAACAGGGTCGGCTGTCATCACTTCCAAATTGAAATCAACTCCTCGGTCAAAATTTAGCGTGTACCGCGACCCCAGCAGTTTTGTCTTCACCGCATCGTATTCCTCTAACTCGGATGCCGTTTCCAAAATCGCTTTCATCATGTTTTGCGTGCCATTGGCGTCGAGAACGCTCCAGATCGTGCCTCGCTCGACGAGGGCCATCATGTCCGAAATTTCAGAGTTAGCTTTCAAGCTTTCACTGGTGTTGTTTCGCGCCTCCCGCGCGGCCTGGATGGCGGCCTTGTCTCCGAAAAGCATGGTCCCGTCGTCGAGAAAAGTCATGTTCCTGCCGCCGGACAACGGATAGACAACTTCTCCACCCCACACTTCACCCTTGATGTTCTCTTGCGCAAGGCGCGCGGTCACCCTTGTGCCCGAAAAATGCCCCTGAGCAATCACCAAAATATCCAGCCCGTGACTTGCGGTGTAAAAAGTAGCCGCCGTGAACTGCTCGATGTCCTGCTCCGGGACAATCCCGATTCCCCTGAGAACATCTTCACATTCCTTCATAACCCGCGGCAGAAGCTCGCCCTTTTTGCCGATTGTAATATCCGGCTGCCTCAGGCGCCGGTAGTCTAAGTGGATGATTTGCTGCACGTTGGCCGGAATCGCGGACCGGACAGTGCTCCCTAGCGAGCTCCCAAACGCCGCAAGCGCTGAAAGCAAGAATGCAAATACAAAAATAATTCGTTCCATTACCCAATATCATAAACCCTTCCGGCCAGCCCAACAATTCCGCCCGAGATTTAAGCGCGGCCTGCCAAGTAATGCGGCATCGCTTCGCGCCGGTGGGTAGCGCACCCTTCGGTGGAAGCTGTGAAAAAATCTACTGCGTGCATTTCATGGCTGAATAGAATCAATGACTTCGGTCGGGGAAAATGCTCACGTTTTCGATTTTTCACAGCTTCGTGTTAAGGGGGCGCGGGAGCACCCCACACGTCGTGGTTACGTGTGGGGTTTTTGACTTGGGAATCATGACGGGTGCCGCAACCTTTCCCCATTTCTTTCTCCCGATTGGTCCAGGCGCAAAGATGGTACCACCGAGGGTCGTCTACGAGGAGTAACATGGCGCTCCTGCAGTTCGCGGGCTGCGCGGGGCGGGGCAGCCGGGGTTGGCACATCCTTTGCGGGGTTGGGGTGTGCAAAGGGTGGGGCCTTTGACTTCGATTTTGATTTGGTTTTAGGTAGCTGACTCTAGAATTTGATTCCCTAGCCCCATCCATTCGAACACTCATTCGAATAGGTTTTGGGTAAAATCTTTCCGTGATTTCTATATAATTCTCTTGACAGTAGTTAACGCATCTGGTAACATTCCCTATGAACTCCTCGTCAGCCTCCCCCGCGCCGCTCCCGACCCCGCTCCCGTTCTCGCAAGAGCAACGCACTCAGGGGATCCCAGACCCGCAAGCTCAACAAAATCAATCGCTTAGTCGCCTATCGCAAACAAAAACACGTAAGTCCAATGCTGCGTTACTCTTACCGCATCTTTTTCCTGTAAGTCCTTTGTTGCGTTACTCTTACAAAAACATAGGGGGTAGGGGGTACCCCCGCCTCTTTGCCTCCCGGCGCTCTTGCGTCGCCCCGCGTAACTTGATTGTTCCCATGCACTTGGGCGGAAAATTCCTATTGCGCCCCATTCCGCCCCTGTTAACTCCTTTGTATTCAAAACTGTCAGCAAAACCCTCCAAAAAATCCGCCCCTCGTAACTCCTTTAATTCCCATCACTTGCAGACTTCGCGAAAAAGCGCCCCTGCTAAGTCCTTTAGATTGACAGCGTTCCAGAAACAGGGGATGGGGGAGTCGGGTGCAGGGAATCAAATCAGCAGAAATCCTACCCGTTGCTCTACCTTTGAACCGTCGACTCTCAACTTTGAACTTTGCCTCAGATCCCGCCGGGACCTAATTCTTCGACCCTCACCCGGGCTTGAAGCTGGGCACAACCTCAGCGGCGCGGAACAGCGCCGCAGCCGGCCGCTGCGTGGCCGCAGCCAACTCCGCCGCCATCGCTTCGAGCTTGGCCTTGTCGAATCCGATGCTCGTTACCTTCACGGCCCCGGAAGGTGCGATCAGGAAAATGGAAGGCACGTTTGTAAGTCCGTACGCGTTCGACGCGGTGTACGAAGAGTCGTCAATCAGCGCCGGAAAAGTAACGCCGTACTCGGCGCAGAATTCGCGCGTGTCCCGCGCGTCGTCTTGGGAGATCGCGAAGAACGTCGCCGCCGACCCAACAAAAGACTTATGCAGCCGCTCGAGAAAGGGAAATGTGAATTGGCACACCGGGCAGGAGACCTTAAAAAACGCCGCCACCACCAGGCCCTTGCGCAGCGCCTCCGCAAGCGAATACTCGTGGCCCGTGGTGTCGCGCAGAATGAACTGCGGCGCTTCGTCTTTTTCCTGGATGGTTCTCACTCCATCACGCCGCTTGGTCATCTTGCGCCAAAATTTCCACATGTTCCGTGCCCACGCATTTATGTTAGCGCAACGCGATGGCCGTGGCCAATCGCACCGCGGTACTCGGCAAGACGACAGCCCTTTCAACGGAAGTCAGACGTCACGCAAACTTCATCGTCCATTCAAGGGAGAAAATAGGCGGGGTGTGTTGACACGCGACAAATTCCGGCGCGAGAATTGGCCGCATCGACCTCTGCGTCTGGCGGGCGTCCAACCGTTCCGGAACATTCGCAGGAGCAAAAGGAGCAAACCATGTCAAAGGCAACGAGCTTCAAGCCGGAGCAATACCACAGCCTCACTCCCAATCTCGTTTCAAACAGCGCCGCGGCCGCCATCGAGTACTACAAGAAGGTCTTTGGCGCCACAGTGCTGGTGAATATGCCCGGCCCGGGCGGCAAAGTGATTCACGCCGAGTTGAAGATCGGCGATTCACAATTTTTCATCAATGACACGATGAATTCCGCGGGAGTTCGCGGCGCCGAGCCCGGGAGCAGCAATCCAATGTATCTCCACCTCTATGTGGAAGATGTGGACGCGGTTTTCAACGCCGCCCTCGCAGCAGGTGCGCGTTCTGACGTTCCCGTCCAGGATATGTTCTGGGGCGATCGTTACGGCAAGCTCACCGATCCTTTCGGCCAGCAGTGGGGCATCGCGACGCATACGGAAGACGTCTCGCCGGAAGAGATTCAGCTGCGAATGAAAGCGATGTCAGTGCAGGCGGCGGGACAAAGCGCATAGCGGTTTCACGTTTAGCTGTAACGCTGGAATCGGCGAATCGCGTCGAGTATGCTTGCACCATGATTCATTTTCGCGTCGAGGCGCAGCATGCCGAACTGGATTGACGTCGCGGACTACAAATACCCGGGGGGCTGGAGCGGCCCTGACTCTGCAAATCGTTCGCGCTGGTATTGCGAACAACTGGAGGCGAACCGCGTCCTGTATTTCACGCGCCCCCCTTTTGATTTTTCGGATGATGACCGCGAATTTCTCGTCTCGCAAAAGCGCGCGGATTCCGCCGTCCACAAGAACGTCTCCTATCGTCCGACGCAAGACAAGCTCAACGGCTTTGAGGGATCGCCCGAAGTGAAGGAGCGGCTGCGCGGAGTCCTCAGCAACTATTCGCGCCAGGTCGTCGAGTTTGTACGCCGGTTTCTCGCGCCTTACGACGGCAAATACACTCTCGACTACACCAGCTTTCGCCCCATCGAGGAGGAAGGCCGCGCGCTTCCTCTGCACAAGCGCAACGACTTGCTTCACGTGGACGCGTTTCCGAGCCGCCCGACTCACGGCGGACGCATCTTGCGCGTGTTCCTCAACATTCATCCGACGAAGCCGCGCGTGTGGAATGTTGGCGAGGATTTTCCCCTGCTCGCGAATCACCTCGCGCGCGACGCAGGACTCGATCGCTTCGCTGCATCCGGCGGCACTTCTCGCTGGGCCGCGATCCCGCGCGCATTCGGCGCGCCCATCCCGGATCGCTCGGCCTACGACCGCTTCATGCTTCGCTTCCACGACTACCTGAAGGAGAACGCCACCTATCAGACCGATTCCCCCAAGACGCGCATCGAGTTCCCGCCCATGTCCGCGTGGCTTGTCTACACCGATGGCGTACCCCACGCCGTTCTCAGCGGCCAGCACGCCCTCGAACAGACGTTCATCATTTCGCGCGTTGGTCTGGTTGCGCCGGAAATTTCTCCCATCGGCGTGCTCGAAAAATTGTGCGGCCGCCCGCTCGCCCCGGAAGTCCGCGCGGCTGCGGCCTCAGCGCGTTAAGCTTTTTCCCCCGCCGGATTTGTTCAGAGATTTTGAGGTGACAAGTAAGAGTCCTTCGCGACATTTGGCGGCATATTTCTTTGAACTTTCTATGGCGTTTCCGCGAATACATTAGTGAACGCAGAGCAATGAGGCGCATAAGTGGCAAATGACGCGGATCTGTGGGAGAGGATTTGCTCAGGAGATGTGTCTGCGTTCGAGACGCTGTTCCGCGAAGTAGGTCCGCGTCTGCGTAGTTTCCTGCGCATCTATTCCGGCGCGCAGGTTGAGGCTGAGGACATCGTGCAGGAAACATTCCTCCAGATGTGGAAACGTCCGAATGGGTTCGATCCGGCGCGTGGCACACTGAAACAATACCTTTACGGGATCGCGCGGAAGCGCGTTGCGCAGAAGTGGCGCGAGTCTCCTCCGGCGCAAACGTCACGGGAAACTCCAGCGATGCACGCCGCTCATCGTGATGAAGCGTGCGCGAATCGCGCGGGTGGAGATTTAACGGCGGCGATGCGCGACGGCTTGATGCGTCTTGATGTTGAGGAGAGAGGGTTGCTGTGGCTGCGGGAAGTGGAAGGGTATTCATACGGCGAACTCGTGGAGATTCTTGGCGTGCCAATTGGGACTGTGAAGTCGAGATTATTTAAGGCGCGCGAGAATCTGCGGCTGATTTGGGTGAGCGGCAAGAAGAACTGAGAAGTGAGGGACAGACAATGGATTGCGAGACAGCACGGCCAATGATTTCGGCATTGTACGACGGAGAAGTTGTGGGCTCGGAGGCGGCGCGACACTTGAGCGGTTGCGAAGCGTGCCGTGAGACTTTGAGTGAATATGCGGAAATGACAGTCAACATGCGGCTGCTGGCCGCACAAGAAAGCGGGGAATCAAGAATGCAATCCATCCATCGAGAAGCGTTGCCGCACAGAAATTCGATTCGCATGGCGCTTCTTAAGCCCTTCCGTGTGCCGCGATTTGCGGCGGCGATCTGCGCGCTGGTAATTGTGCTGCTCGCGGGCGGGTTGGCGCGGACGCGGGCACAAGCGCAGGTGGGTGAACAATATTTTCAGTTTCGGCTGACGCAGCAGGTGGGAGGGCAGAGTGCGGAATTCGCGAGCGGAGAGGCGCCAATCTGCGAGTCTGGTTGTGAACAAACGTTTCACGTTTTTGGGGGAGATGGTTTGGGCGCCATCGTTCACGTGATGGGAATCCAAGACGGCAAGGTACATTTGACAATACAAGTGAAGCGCTTTGCGTCCGCGCCCGACATGCACCACTTCGAGCGGGAGATGAATGATGTGCCCGCAAGATCATACGTCTATTCGCTGGGCCAGTCGCTTCAGGTTCCCTTATTCGGCGGTGGCGAAGTGACGTTGGAGGGCGTAATTACAACCTCGAAGGAGGCGGTTCCCGGGTGGAACGGGATACCGAGTCAGTCGGATGAGGATCTCCTTGTGGTCCGCGATGGCATACTGATTCGCGATAAGAAGGTGATTGGCAATGTGGGTAGCTCTGTTTTGGCTACGGGGAGATTCACCGCAAGAAACATGGGCTTTTACGTGTATCTTCCGAAAGAAGGCCTCTTTGCAATCGGGCTGAAACAATTTGAGGGCGCGTTCCAGGCCAGTGCGGATTTTGGGCATATTCGATTTACGGAGAATGGTGTCAAGTACATGCTACTGTCGGCAACGCCGGTAACGGGCGGCACTCAACCGAGACCCGTTTGGGTTTTGCATTTGCCGGATTACCTTCCCTCCCAACACGGGCACGAGTTGAAGGATGACTCGTTCATGATGTACGGTTCGGGAACAGATATTGAGAAGGACCTCAGGCAGATGGGGGCATTGTAGGCCGATGAAACTATTTCGTGGAGACGTTGGAAGCCGGTGTAGAAGTTGGTTGTCTACGGCGGCGGAGTTGGCGATCGTAGGCACACTGATGGTGTTGGCACTGGTAACTGCGACGGAGAGCCGCGCTCAGTCGCAGGCTACGACTTCCGCGGCGCCGAAGTACGAATATGAAGTCGCTTCGATCAAACCACACAAGCCTGATCCTTCCAGCGCGGTCGTGACCGGCATGACGCGACCTGCGGACGGTCTCGTCTATACGAATTTCACGCTGGAAGCGTTACTTCGTGATGCATTCGTCGTGCAGGACAATCAGATTTCCGGGGCGCCGGACTGGGCACGCTCCCAAGGTTACGACATAGACGCAAAGATGGATGCGAGTGTGGCCGATGCACTAAAGAAGCTCAATGAAACGGACTGGATTCGCGCGCGACAACAGATGCTTCAGGCGCTCCTGGCGGATCGCTTTGGGCTAAAGGTGCATCGCGAAAGCAGGGAGCTTCCGATTTATTCGCTCGTCATTGCGAAGAGCGGATTCAAGCTTCAGCCGGCGCGCCCGGACAAAGTAAAGGGGGGTGTAAGCGGGGGGGCGCCCGGCTGGTCGCAGTTCGCGACGGGCGGAGGAAAGATTACGGGCCAAGCGAACTCCATCACGGGGCTAGCTGAATCACTGACTCAGATATTGGGTCGGACAGTAGTGGATAAGACAGGTCTCAGAGACGTTTACGATGTCACGTTGCAGTGGGCGACCTCTAATTCGGGTCAACCGCTCGTGGTAGACGGAACGGGCAGCGCTCCTGATCCTTCTGGCCCGACGATCTTCATCGCCATCCAGGGGCAACTGGGACTGAAATTGGAACCGGGAAGGGGCCCGGTGGAAGTCATCGTGATTGATCACGTCGAGAAACCTTCGGGGAATTAACAACGATGAGGCTGAATTAGTGGATGTGCTTGGTCTTGCGGGACATGAAATCCATTAGGAGATATTGGCCAAGGGTGTAAGGAGTGGTGAAGTAGGCCTTGCCGCGGCAAATTTCCGCGACCTTTTGTACGAAGTGGACGAGGGAGTAGTCGCTTGCGAGCATGAAAGTGTTGATGAGGATGCCGGACTTGCGGCACTTGGCGACTTCCTCGAGCGTTTGCGTGACGACGAGCGGGTCGAGGCCGAAGGCGTTTTTGTAGATGCGGCCGTCTTCGAGAGTTAGCGCGGATGGCTTGCCGTCGGTGATCATTACAATCTGCTTCATATCTTTTTTCTGCTGCGAAAGAATCCGCTGTGCCAACCGCAAACCTTCGCGCGTGTTCGTATAATAAGGCCCGACTTGCACGCGCGCCAATTCACCGATGGGAACTTCTTCGGCGCTGTCATGGAATAAAACGAGATGAAGCGTGTCGCCGGGGTATTGCGTGCGAATGAGATGCGAGAGTGCGAGTGCGACGCGTTTCGCGGGAGTGAAGCGGTCTTCACCATAGAGAATCATGCTGTGCGAGCAATCGAGCATGACGACCGTGGCGCAAGAACTCTGGTATTCGCACTGATGGACCATGAGGTCGGGATAGTCGAGCTCGATGGGGATTTTGGCGCCGTCGCGGCGCACGGCGTTGAATAGCGTGGCGCCGACGTCGAGATTCAGCGTGTCGCCAAATTCATAAGGACGTGAGACGCCGCCGGATTCGATGCCGGTGGCGAGGTCGCGCGTGTCGTGGCGGCCAAAGCTGGACTTGCCGAGCGAACCGAGAAGTTCCTGCAGCGTTTTGAAGCCGAGGAAGTCGATGGTTTTGTCTGTGATTTCAAAGCGCGTTTGCGATTCCTGATTTTGCTCGCCCGCCTGGCCGCGCGGAGATTTCTGCGGTGGCGCGGTGATTTGCGGCGGTTGCAGCGGATTGATGTAGCCTTCTTCGGTGAGGCGCTCGATCAGGCGGTCGAGCATTTGCTGGACTTCCTGGCTGTCCTCGCCCTGCTCGAGGAGTTTGTCGAGGAGGTCTTCGGGTAGGAGATCGCCTTCCTCAAGCGCGCGCAGAATGGCGCGGCGCAATTGCTCCATGGTGCGGGCGGAATCCATTTCGGAGATGCCGTAGTAATCGCTCTCGAAGCCGCTCTGGAGAAGAAAATCGGAGAGGCGATTGATGAGATCGTCGAGGTCGACGCCGTCGGCGGGCTCGCCGGTGTATTTCGAGTAGCGGATGAATTTAGGCATAAGGCGAAACCGGGCGCGGCAAGCAGCGCCCCTACGAAATCAAAGAGATCCTTCGGCCACTGCGAAAGGCGCAGAGGCCTCAGGATGACGAACCTGCCGGTTCGTCAGTTAAATTGGCGGCGCGGAGGGCGCGCGTTTGGTTCGCGCGGGTCGGGCGCCTTGGGACGCTCGGCGAAAAAGCCGCGCTCTTCGCTGCGACTGATGCGCTTTTGCGCCCACAATCCTTCGAGAATAAATTCACCGGCGGCGGCGACAAGCGCTGCACCATCTTTTCCGCCGACGCCGAGCTTGTCCACGTGTTCGAGCAAGCCCTGGATTTTGCGGAGCTGGCGCACGAGTTCTTCGGAGGAACTCGCGTCGGTGACTTTCAATTCGCCGCCCATTTCAAACCATTGAATTACGTTTTGCAGATTTGCCTCACCGAGGTAGCGCACGAAGACGCGGCCCGCCGCGCCGCGCACGAGTTCGCGCGCGATGTGTTCCGCGCCCTTGAGTTCGCCTTCGTATTCGAGTTCGAGCTTGCCGGTGATGGCGGGCAGCGCGGCATAGATATCGGCGACGCGCGCGACGACGGAGTCTTCGCCATTGCGCGTGGCGCGCTGCTCGGCGCTACTTACGATTGTTTCGAGCGTGGCGACGGGGAGGCGCTGGCTGACGCCGGAGCGGCGGTCCACGCGCTTGTCGTCCCGCGCGAGGAATGCGATTTGCTCGACGACCTCGCGGAGATAATCGGGCACGACTGTCTTGCGGCCGTTGCGCGCGACCCACGCTTCCTGCGATGTGATGGACATTCCTTCCGCGACGGAGGCGGGATAGTGCGTGCGGATTTCCGCGCCGATGCGGTCTTTTAGCGGGGTGACGATTTTACCGCGCGCGGTGTAGTCTTCGGGATTGGCGGTGAAAACGAGCAATACATCGAGTGGGAGGCGCACGGGGTAGCCCTTAATCTGGATATCGCCTTCCTGCATGATGTTGAAAAGGCCGACCTGGATTTTCCCGGCAAGATCCGGAAGCTCGTTGATGGCGAAGATGCCGCGATTGGCGCGCGGAAGAAGGCCGTAGTGAATCGTGAGTTCATCGCCGAGATCGCGGCCGCCGCGGGCTGCTTTGATGGGGTCAACGTCGCCGATAATGTCGGCGATGGTGACGTCGGGCGTGGCGAGTTTTTCAACGAAGCGGCGATCGCGCGGGAGCCAGTTGATGGGCGTGTCGTCACCTTTTTCCGCGACAAGCTCGCGGCAAGAGCGGCATATCGGGCGCAGAGGGTGGTCATGGATTTCGCAGCCCGCGATGTAAGGCATTTCCGCGTCGAGCAGATCGATGAGGGCGCGAAGGATGCGGCTCTTGGCCTGTCCGCGCAAGCCAAGCAGGATGAAATTATGGCGCGCAAGAATGGCGTTGACGATTTGCGGGATGACGGTGTCTTCGTAGCCGTGGATGCCGGTGAAGAGCGGCTGCTTGCGTTCAAGCGCGCAGAGTAGATTCTCGCGCATTTCGTCTTTCACATTGCGCGCGGCCTTACGCGGGTCGAAGAGCGGACTGCGGCGAAGCTGGCCTAGTGTTTCTGGTTTCGGAGTATTGGAGGTCATTGGCCTTGGGGCGTGCGTCATTTCTGATTGGACGCAGGCTGTAATCATTATAGATGATTCGCGGTGGGGCGCGGGTACATGAGTTGAGGGGAGATGGAAAGTGGGCGCTTTTATTGAGAGCAGTTGTTGGTGAAATGCTTATTCAACGCAGAGACCTGCCTACCGGCGGGCAGGCGCGCAGGGCGGAGAGGTAGAGGGAGAAAGAGAAAGAAAAAGTAGACAGAGAAAATAAAGAATTCGGCTGCGGGACTATTTGGCGAGGGCGTTGATGTCCCTGGATTCTAAGATTGGTTTTGGGGCGCCCTGCTTGGCTGCTTTGATCATTGCGCGGCCGAATTTTTCGGAGGTGGTTGCGAAACTTGGAAAGGCGGTTAATAAGGGGACGATGGGCGAAAAGATCGTGTAGAGGATGCGGTAGACCTTTGTTTTTGGCTTGATGCCGTGCATCGCGCGGATGAAGCCGGGGCGGAACATGTAGGCGGCTTTGAAGGGCAACGCGAGCAGATCGTTTTCGGTTTTGCCTTTTACGCGCGCCCACATGCTGCGGCCTTTTTCGGTGCTGTCGGTGCCCATTCCGGAGACGTAGATGAATGTCATGTTCGGATTGAGGCGCACCAGAGTTTGCGCGACGGAGAGGGTGAGGTCGTAGGTAACATGGCGATAGTCCGATTCCGCCATGCCCGCGGAGGAAACGCCGAGGCAGAAAAAGCAGGCATCGTAGCCGGATAATTGATTTTCGATGGGCGCGAGATTGTAAAGATCTTTGGTGACGATTTCGCGGAGCTTTTCGTGTTGCTGATTGATTGGGCTGCGACCGATTGAGAGGACGCTTGTTACTTCGGGATCGAGGAGGCATTCGCGGAGGACACCCTGGCCGACCATGCCCGTCGCGCCAAATAGAATGACTTTCACGAGAATGTCAGAGTAAGTGGCCGGCGGGGAGACTGGCGAGGGCGGCGGACATTTCCTCAGCGGCGTGGGAGTCGCCGGTGCGTCCCGCGGCGGAGATTCCGGCGGTGAGCGTCTGGCGCGCCTCAGTGTGGCGCGAGAGGCGCATGTAAAGCTGGCCGAGCTGGAAATAGCCGGTGACGTAATCGGGATGCGTGCGGAGCAGGACGTCGAAATGCTCGATCGCGGAGTCGGAATCGCCGGTATTGGCGCATTCGAGTGCGAGGGCGTAGAGGGTGAATGGATCGTTCGGCTTCGCGGCGGCGAACTCTTCGAGTTTTTGGCGGCGCGTTTTTGTTGGTTGTGGTTGGGTCATGGCGTCAGGGGAAGTATTATAGGCTGGTTGAGGGCGGACGCAAATTAACGAGGAGCTGGCGAATGGCGAAATTAGCGGCGAAGAATAGCGGCAAGGGAAAACGTAGGGATGCGGACACCGGCGATTCTACGGTTGACGGGATACCGGTGAACGCGTCGCGGACAGAGATGGTGGAGGTGGTGCTGCCGCAGGATGCGAACGCGTTGGGGAACATTCTGGGCGGGCGCGTGATGCATTTGATGGACATTGCGGCGGCGATTGCGGCGCACCGGCACAGCCACAGCTATGCGGTGACGGCGTCGGTGGACCATGTGGATTTCCGGAATCCGATTCGCGTGGGGGAGTTGATCATTTTGAAGAGCAGCGTGAACCGGGTGTTTAACACGTCGATGGAAGTGGGAGTAAAGATTTTTTCGGAGAATGTTTTGACCGGCGAGCACAAGCATACGACAAGCGCCTACGTTACGTTTGTGGCGATTGATGAGAACCGGCAGCCGAAGGCGGTGGCGCCGTTGATTTTGGAGACCGAGGATGACCGGCGGCGGTGGCGCGAGGCGGGGGAGAGGCGGGAGATTCGGATGGCGCAGAGGGCGAGGAAGAAGGGGTAGGGGCGTATGGCGATTGTTTGGAGATGATATTTTGCGGATTCTTCGCTGCGGGCCGATAGAAAACATCGGCCCTCCGCTCAGAATGACAACGTTTTTTTGTGTGCGCCTCAGACCGGGCGCGCTTCGACGGACCGACAACGATTACAAAATGCTGTCGGCGAGGCGGAAAGAACGCGTGACGCAGGCGCCAGTGGATGGTCCTTCGAGATAGTTTCCAGCAAGAAAAATCCCGGGGAATTCGCGGCAGGTTTCTTCAAGCGCGGCGATGGTGCGCGTGTGGCCGATGTTGTATTGCGGCAGGGCGTGCGGGTAGACAAGGACGCGCTGAATGACTGGGGGTTCGCTGATTCCGAGGATGCGCGCAAGGTCTTCGTGGATGGCGACGGCAATGCGGTCTTCGGGCTGAGCGCAAAAATCCGGATTGGTCGCGCCGCCCGCAAAACTGGTGAGGAGGACGTGGCCTTCGGGCGCGCGGCCGGGGAAGAGTGATGAGTTGAAAACGGTGCCAAGAATGCGCGGGCCCTCTTTTCGCGGAATGAGGAAGCCGAATCCATCAATTTTGGTGGAGATGGAGGAGGCGCGATAACCGGTGGCGACGACGGCGACGGGCGCAAAGGGAATTGGTTCGAGGAGAGAAGGGAATTTGCGCGAGATAGGAGTGAGGAGGCGCGCGGCCGCGGCGGGATCGGTGGCGACGATGACGGCGGAGGCGTCGAGAGATTCGACGCGGCCTTGTGATGACACGTGAATGCGGAAGGATTGCTCGGACACAGAGGCGACGCGCTCAATGGTTTCGACTGCCACTCCTGAGCGCGCGTTGGCGCCGAGATAAGTTCCAAGTGTTTGGAGAAGCGAGCCAGTACCGCGCTTGAAGGAATGAAGGGTCGGGCGCGATGGGGCGCCTTTCGAACGCGAGCGGGATTGCTTGATGGCGCCTCGGATGATGCTGCCTCGTTCGCTCTCCCATTTGTGCATTTGCGGGAATGCCGCTCGAAGGCTGAGGAGTTCCGGGTCGCCCGCATAAATTCCGGAGACAAATGGGCCGACGAGATTGTCGAGGACCGAATCGCCGAATTTGCGGCGGGTGAATGCGGCGATGGATTCGTCGTCATCGGGTGGACGCGTGTGGCGCAAGGGTTCGGTGAGGAGGCGCCATTTGGCGGCGGCGTCAAACAACTTCGTGGCGATCAAGGCTGGCGGAGAGAGCGGCGCGCGGACGAGGCGGCCTCTCATGTAAATGAAGCGGGGCGCGCGCGGATTTGCCTGAAGGAGATCGCTTGTGAGGCCAGCGAGCCCGGTTAATTCGCGAAGCTCGGGCGTGAGGAGGACCCCCTGTGGGCCAAATTCGATGAGAAAACCTTCCTGCTGAATGGTTTGGATGACGCCGCCGAAGGTGTCTGATTTTTCGAGAAGAAGGAGCGGAATGTCTCGTTGTTTGAGGCGCGCGGCGCAAGCGAGGCCCGAAATTCCGCCGCCGATTATGACGATCGGCGCGGAGTTGGGGGCGGTGTCGGGCATGTGGACTTTGCGGTGTGGGAGTTAGAGAGTTTTCGAGAAGAGCGGGCGGCTTTCGAGTTGCTGCTTTTCGAGATAGGGATCGAAGACCATGGCGATGTTGCGGATAAAGATGCGTCCGAGCCAGGTGGCGCGGATTTCGTCCGCCGTGAGGGTGACGAGGCCGTCATCGGCGAAATCTTGCAGGCGCGCGAGTTCGGGTTCAAATGTTTCATCAAACTTGATGTGAAACTCGGATTCGATTTCACTCTTCCGAATGACGGTGTGGCAGAGCAGGCGGCTGATGACGGCGCGGCGCAGAGCGTCATCTTCGCTGAGATGATAGCCGCGCATGGTGGCGAGGCCGCCGCGTTCAATCGCGGCCGTGTAGCCGGGGACATCGCGGAAATTCTGGCCGTAGGCGAGACCGATGCCGCTGATGGCGCTAACGCCCATGCCGTAAAGATCGGCGCCTGCTTTTGTGGTGTAACCCTGAAAATTGCGATGCAGAGTGCGGTTCTGCTGCGCGACGGCGAGTTCGTCGCCGGGCCTTGCGAAATGGTCCATGCCGATGTAGAGGTATCCGGCGTCGAGAAACGTTTGCAGGCCGGCGCAGAAGATGCGAAATTTTTCCATGCCTTCGGGGAGATGCGTCTGGAAAGAGCCCTGCTGTTTTTTTAGCCAGGGGACGTGCGCGTAACTGAACATGGCGACACGGTCGGGGGCGAGAGTGAGGACCTGCTCGACGGAGGCCCGGAAGCGGTCGGCGGTCTGATAAGGTAGGCCGTAGATGAGATCGACGTTGATGCTATCGAAGCTGAGCGAGCGCGCGTGAGCGATGAGGTCGCGCGTCATTTCATAGGGCTGGATGCGATGGATGGCTTGCTGGACTTCGGGATGGAAATCCTGGATGCCGAGGCTCAGGCGATTGAAGCCGAGGCGGCGCAGCGTTTCGAGATGCTCGCGCGAGGTGACGCGCGGGTCGACTTCGATGCCGATTTCGGCGTTGGGCGCGAAGGTGAAGCGGTCGCGCGTGAAGTTGAAGAGCTCGTCCATTTGCGCGGGAGTGAGATAAGTGGGCGTGCCGCCGCCCCAATGAAATTGAACGACTTCGCGCTGGCGCGAAACGTGCGGCGCGACACGATCGATTTCGCGCTTGAGCGTGGCGAGGTAGGGCGGGACGACGCCGGTGTCCTTGGAGATGACGACGGTGCAGGCGCAGAAAAGGCAGAGGCTTTCGCAATAGGGGAGATGCATGTAAAGCGAAACGGGGGTGCGCGCGGCATCAGCGATGGCGAAGGACTGCTCTTGGTCGCGGGGGCCGAAAGTGTCCTGCCAAACGGGCGCGGTGGGATAGCTGGTGTAACGCGGGCCGGGGCGATTGTATTTCGCCAGAAAATCCTCGGAGATGCGGAAGCGCTCGTGGGCGATTTGGAATTCGGCGTTGGGCGTGGAGGACATTTGCGTATGCGCTAGGTGGCGCTTTTTGTGGCTGCGTCAGCGAAGGACCCGGCAATGGGGCCGTGGGAAGACAGAGAACATTCCTGGCCTGCGCGGATAAAGGCTTGCGCGTTTTCGACGGGGGTCGTGGGCAAGATGCCGTGGCCAAGATTGAGGATGTGGCCGAGGCCGCGAGTCTGAAGGATTGCTTTCAAGACGGCGCGCGGGATGTTGTCTTGCGGGCCGAGGAGGAGGCAGGGGTCGATGTTGCCCTGCAAGGCGACGCGCGGGCCGAGGGTGCGGCGGAGATCTTCGAGATCGGCGCGCCAGTCAACGCTGAGGACGGTGGCGCCGGATTCGGCGGCGAGCGAGAGCAGATGATTCGAGGCTTTGGTGTAGAGAATGACAGGCGTCTGGCCCGCGGCGAGTTCGCGGACAAGGAGTTGCGTCGCGGGAAGAGCGAATTCACGATAGTCGCTGACGCTGAGCTCGCCGACCCAGGTGTCAAAGAGTTGGACGGCGGAGGCGCCTGCGGCAATTTGAGCTTTCAAATATGCGGCGGTGACGCGCGCGATTTTTTCGAGCAGGCGGCGGAAGAGCGGCGGGTCGATGAACATCATGGACTTCGTGGCTGGAAAACTTTCGCGACCGCGGCCGTCAACCATGTAACAGGCAAGCGTCCAGGGAGCGGCGGCGAAGCCGAGAACCGGGACGTCGGGGCCGAGTTCGCGGCAGAGGAGACGGATGGCGTCGTTGAGGAAACGCGTTTCGGTCTCGGGATCGAAGGCGCGGAGCGCTTCTACGTGCGCGGCGTCGCAAACAGGATCGGGAAGGAGCGGGCCGGAGTCGGTGAGCTCAAGGCCGAGGCCCATGGCTTCGGCGGGAATCAGGATGTCGGAGAAAACGATGACGGCGTCAACGCCGAGGCGGCGGAAGGGCTGGAGAGAAACCTCGGCGGCAAGCTCCGGCGTTTTCGCGACCTCGAGAAAGGCGTGTTTGCGGCGGAGTTCGCGGTATTCGAGCAAGTAGCGTCCGGCCTGGCGCATCATCCAGACGGGGACGCGCGGGACGGGTTCGCATCGCGCGGCGCGGAGGAAGAGTTCCTTGCGGCTGAGCGATGCAGCGGGCGAGGGACTTTGTACTGAATCAGGCGAATTTTGATGGGTTGCCATCGTCCAAGGCATGCGTTTTTATGATAGCAGAATGGCCCTGCACGGGCATTGTTGGGCACGCGGCGGAGAGCAAGGGGTGACGGCGCGCTCCGCGGTGTGCTAATCTGGTTGAGCCGAATGCACTTGTAAATCCTCTCGGAACGAAATGCGGGGGCTGCAAGTTTGCGCTTGCAGCTGTTTTTGTGTAGCGCCCTGCGCGGGGTCCTGAAGCAAGCTCCGGCAAATAAAGTTAAAAACGACGATGCCAGCCATCCGCAATATCGCCATTATCGCTCACGTGGACCACGGGAAGACGACGCTCGTGGACGCTATGCTGCGGCAAAGCGGGATTTTCCGCGCGAACGCCGTGCTGGTGGATCGCGTGATGGACTCGAATGACTTGGAGCGCGAGCGCGGGATTACGATCCTGGCGAAAAACACCGCGCTCTTTTACCACGACACGAAGATAAACATTGTGGACACGCCGGGGCATAGTGATTTCGGCGGGGAAGTGGAACGCGCGCTGAAGATGGTGGACGGCGTGCTGCTGCTGGTGGATGCGAGCGAAGGGCCGCTGCCGCAGACTCGATACGTTTTGCAGAAGGCGCTGCAGGCAAAGCTGCCTCCGATCGTGGTGTTGAACAAAATTGACCGGGCGGACGCGCGAGCCGCGGAAGTACTCGACGAAATCTACGACCTTTTTATCGATTTGGAAGCGACCGAAGATCAACTCGACTTTCCGGTGCTGTACACAAACGCAAAGACCGGCGTGGCGCACGTGAAGCCGGGCGATGACTCAAAAAACCTCTTGCCGCTGTTTGAGGCAATCGTGAATTCGATTCCCGTGCCTGCGGGCGATCCGAATGGCGTGCTGCAAGCGCAGGTGATGAATCTGGGGTACAGCGATTTTCTGGGGCGCATCGCGATCGGAAGAGTTTTCAGCGGGACGCTGCGGCGAGGCGCGGACGTGGGCATCGCGAAGCTCTCCGGCGATATTGTTCCGATGCGCATCACGAAACTCTATACGTTCCACGGTTTGGAACGCGACGAGACGGAAGAGGTCACTTGCGGAGATATCGCGGCGGTCGCCGGGGTTGAGGGGATTCAAATCGGAGAAACGATTACGAGTCTGGAGACTCCCGCGCCGATGTCACCGCTTACGATTGACGAGCCGACGCTGGCGATGATTTTTACGGTGAACAATGGTCCGCTCTCGGGGCGCGAGGGGCAGTGGGTGACGTCGCGCGACATCCGGGCGCGACTGCAAAAAGAATTGCTGACGAATGTGTCTCTGCGGATTAGCGACGCGGATACGACGGACGTGTTCCGCGTGCTGGCGCGCGGGGAATTGCAACTTGCCATTTTGATCGAGACGATGAGGCGCGAGGGATACGAATTGATGGTGGGAAAACCGGAGATTGTTGTGCGCGAGGAAAACGGGCGCAAGATGGAGCCGCTGGAAAGGCTGGTGGTGGATTGCCCGGATTCGTTCACCGGCGTGGTGATGGAAGCGGTTGGGCAGCGGCGCGGCGAACTGGCGCAGATGGTGAATCACGGGTCGGGCTGGGTGCGGCTGGAGTTCATGGTGCCGTCGCGCGGGCTAATCGGAATGCGCGGCCAGATGATGACGGACACGCGCGGCACAGCGCAGATTCACGCGCTTTTCGAGCGCTGGACGGAATATGGCGGCGAGATGGCGACCCGGCCGACGGGCGCGTTGGTGGCGGACCGTGCGGGCGTATCCACCGCGTTTGCGATTTGGAATTTGCAGGAGCGCGGAGAGATGTTCATCGGGCCGGCCGTGGAAGTGTATGAGGGGATGATCGTCGGTGAGAATTCGCGCGATTCGGACATGGACGTGAACATCACGAAGGAAAAAAAGCAGACGAATATGCGCGCGTCGAGCGCAGATGAAGCCATCCGGCTGATTCCGCACCGCGTATTGAGTCTTGAACAGGCAATTGAATTCATTGCCGACGATGAATATGTGGAAGTAACGCCGAAATCCATCCGTCTGCGGAAGAAAGTGCTTGCCGCGGGGAAGCGTCCGCGCAGGTGGCAGGAGATTCGGGCGGCGAAGGAAGCCGCGCAATAATTGAAGTAGCCTTAGAGCCGCAAAGTGTCCCGCCTGATTTTTACTGGAGTACAATACCCACAGCGATTATGAAGCCTAGAAAGAACATCTGTATTCCAGCGAGTGACGAAGAATCGTGCGGCGGAGAGGCGCGACCGCGATGACGGGGTTGGTCCTGGCGACGTTGGTGCTCTACGTTGTGAGTTTCGCAGCTTACTTGCGAAACCTCTATGTGGAGAACAGGGTCGTCGGAATTTCGGCGGCGGCTTCGCTCGCGGCAGGGCTGGTGTTGCACTATTTTGCGCTCATGGAGCGTGCGCACGTCCTGCACGCAATTCCGTACGAGGATTTGTGGGGGTCGCTATCGCTTTTTGCGTGGCTGCTCGGCGCGACATTCCTGGGACTTGAGCTGGTACACCGCGGCCGCGCGGTTGGGCCGTTTGTTCTGCCCCTTGTCATACTGCTGTTTTCGCTCTCACATTTTCGGAATGTCGCCCCGCATCCTGCGGCAGCGCGAGGAACGCTATTCGCGCTGCACGTGACTCTGAATATTCTGGCGTACTCGGCGTTTTCACTCGCATTTGTCCTGAGCCTCGTGTTTTTGATGCAGAATCGTCTTCTGCGTGGTCGCAAACCCGGCGGCATGCTGTGGCGATTCCCCCCGATGGAGGTGCTCGAACGAATGTGCCGAAGCAGCGCGCTTGTAGGAGTGGTGGCGCTCGCGGCCGGCATCTCGTTCGGATTTGTGTGGGCGGACAGGCTGCACGGCCATTACTGGAGCGGGGACCCTAAAGAGATAGTTTCGTTGCTGATCCTGGCGTTCTACGCCGCTTACCTGTGGCTCTCCCAAAGCACGGCATGGCGAGGATCGCGCGCGGCGGTACTTTGCCTGTTCAATTTTGCCTTTGTAATGTTCAGCTACAGCATCGTTAATGTGTATCTTTCGCGGTACCACCGGTTCTACTGATGGAAATCGTTCTCCTCGGATTGAATCATCGCACCGCTCCCGTGGAACTGCGCGAACGCGCAGCGTTTAGCCCGGAAAAAGCCGGGCGCGCAGCGGCGGAGCTGCGCGAACGCGGAGTGCTGGCCGAGACGCTAGTACTGAGCACCTGCAACCGCAGCGAGGTTTATGGCGTGCCACAGGAAAGCGCGGCGGAAACGATTCCACAGCTTGAGCGGTATTTCGCTTCGCTTCATGAATTGGATCTTGCTGTTCTCGGCGCGAGTCTTTACTACCACCGGGATCATGGCGTTGTGCGGCATGTGTTTCGAGTAGCGGCGGGACTCGACTCGATGCTGCTCGGTGAGGCGGAAATTTTGGGCCAGGTGCGCGACGCCTACCAGGCGGCGTACGCGCTGGGCGCTACGGGGCCGGTGCTGAACCGGATGTTTCAGGCGGCGCTGGAAGTTGGAAAGCGCGTGCGCACGGAAACGGAAATTGGCACGCGGCCAGTTTCAGTGGCATTTGCGGGAGTGAAGCTGGCGGAGCAAATTTTCGGGAAGCTATCAAAGCATTGCGCGCTCATTCTCGGGGCTGGCACGGTGAGCGAACAGGTCGTGGAACATTTGCGTGACCGGGGAATCGCCCGGCTGCTGGTTGCTAACCGGTCACAGGACCGTGCGCGCGAACTTTCGGACCGTTGGAAAGCCGAATTGGTCGAGTGGGAGGAGATTGAGAGCGCGCTGGCGGCGCCGGACATGGTGGTCAGCTCCGTTGGAGCGGAGCAGCCGGTGATGTCGCGCGAGATGGTTGAGCGCGCAATGGAAGCCCGCGGAAATCGCGCACTTTTCCTGATTGATTTGGGTGTGCCGCGAAACGTCGCGGCCGAGGTGGGCAAACTTTACAACGTCTACCTCTATAACGTGGACAATTTGACGGAAATCGTGGAGGGCAACAAGCGCACGCGCGCGGGAGAAATTCCGCGAGTCGAGGCGATTATCGAGGAGCACGTCTTGAAGTTTCAGGCCTGGCAGACCGGCGTCGAAGTCACGGCGGTGCTGCGCGATTTGCGGGCGAAGCTCGCACAGGGAAGAGAAACGTTTCTGCGCGAGCGGTTTGGCGGTACAGAGGGTTTAACGCAAGGAGAGAAGGAGCGGATGGCGGAGCTTGCGAAGGAGATGCTCGAGCGGCTGGTGATCGCGCCGTTCGAGCACGTAAGAAACGAGCGCGACCTTCGCAAGAGAATCGCGGATCTCGATGCGGTGCGGCGAATGTTCGGGCTGGACCAGGAGAAGCAGTGAAACCGGTGCGGATCGGTTCGCGTGGAAGCATGCTGGCCGCGTGGCAGGCGAAGCATATCGCCCAGCGGCTGGCAGATCTCAACGTTGAAACAGAGATTATCTACATCAAGACATCCGGAGACCGTTTTCGGCAAGCGGGAATAAATCAAATTGGCGTGAAGGGCGTTTTCATCAAGGAAATTGAAGATGCGCTGCTCGATGGGCGCGTGGACATTGCCGTGCACAGTATGAAGGATGTGCCGACGGAAACGCCCGCGGGGCTGGCGTTCCCGGCAATTTGCGAAAGGGAGGACCCGCGGGATTGCCTCGTATCGCGCAACGGAGAAACATTTGACAAATTGCCGAAGGCCGCACTGGTGGGCACAAGCAGTCTGCGGCGGCAAGCGCAGCTTCGCCACACACGAACGGACCTTGCATTCGTGGATCTGCGCGGAAACGTTGACACGCGGTTGCAAAAACTGCAACGCGGGGAGTGTGACGCAATCGTGCTCGCGAAGGCCGGACTGGACCGGCTCGGATGGAGCGGACGAATTACTCAAATTTTACCAACCGACATCTGTTTGCCCGCAGTGGGCCAAGGAGTGCTGGGGATTGAGGCGCGAGAGCACGATGTGGCGGAGGGAAGCGAACTTGGCGCGGCTTTCAAAAAACTGGATCATGCGGCGACGCGGGCAGCTGTGTCGGCGGAACGCGCGCTGCTGCGCGAATTGGAAGGCGGGTGCCAGGTGCCGCTAGGCGCGTGGGCGCGAGAAGAAGCAGGCGAATTTGTGATGGACGCGTGCATCGCTTCCGTGGGCGGCGCGGACTACATCCGAAAGCGCGCGGCGGGCAGCGCGGGTTGGGCCGAGGCCTTGGGCAAAGCTCTGGCGCGCACGATGCTTGACGCGGGCGCCGCGAGAATCTTGCAGCTTGCGGGGAGAAATGTTGCAGAGCAAGCCGGCAATTGACGCATCGAAACCTCTTGAAGGGCGCCGCATCGTGGTCACGCGCGCCGTGGAACAGTCGCGCGCGCTGGCGGCACAGCTAACAGAATTGGGCGCAACAGTTATCGCAGTCCCGACGATTGCGTTTGCGGATCCTCTCGATTCTGGGCCGCTCGACGCCGCTATCGCGGAGTTTTCCTCGTTTCACTGGCTCCTATTTACGAGTGCGAATGCAGCGCATTTTTTTGCGCGCCGGTGCCGGGCGCGGGGGGTGGAACCGAAGGAGGCGCAATCCGGAACGATGCCGGTCTTTGTAGCCGCGGTGGGCCCGGCGACCTCCGAAGCGGCGGCTGCCGAAGGATTCATGGTCGGCCACATGGCGGAGGAGTTCCAAGGAGTGGAACTGGCGCATGAATTGAGCGGGGAGGTATTCGGGAAGAAAGTTTTGCTGCCCCGGAGCGACCAAGCGAGTGATGAGTTGCCCGCTGCGCTTCGCCAGGCTGGTGCGTATGTGACGGATGTGATTACCTACCGCACAGTTGCTTGCGACAGCGCCTCACCCGAAGGGGTTTCGGCGATTCGAAACGGGATCGCTGATGTGGTTTCCTTCTTTAGCGCGTCCGCGTTCCGCTCGCTGGCGGAACGGATAGGCATTGACGCGCTTCGGCGCGTGCGGATTGCGGCCATTGGTCCCGTGACGGCGGCGGCGATCCGTGAAGCGGGGTTGCCTATTGCGATCGAAGCGCCGCAAGCCACCAGCGAGTCATTTGTAGCTGCCCTAGTGGACTATTTTTCGGTACGATGTGTGCCGGGAACACGCACGCCATGAGCTTTCCACAAAATCGCCCGCGCCGCTTGCGCCGCAATGAATTGATACGCGGCCTCGTGCGCGAAACACAGCTTTCCACACACGGACTCATCTATCCGATGTTTGTTTGCCCGGGGACGAACGTGCGCAACGAAGTTAGCTCAATGCCGGGAGTTTTCCAGCAATCGGTGGACAAGTTTCTTGAGGAATGCCGTGAGGTGGAACAGCTCGGCGTGCCGGCGATTATTTTGTTTGGATTGCCCGTGAAAAAAGACGCGCGCGGGTCGGAAGCCGTGGCGGCCGACGGTGCGGTGCAACGGGCCATCGAAGCGGTACGCAAAGCGGGATTGAAATTGTTGGTCGTCACGGACGTGTGCCTGTGCGAATACACGGACCACGGGCATTGCGGCGTTATCAAAGATAACGACGTGCAGAACGATGCGACGGTGGAGATTCTTGCGGCCGAAGCCCTTTCGCACGCGCGCGCGGGCGCGGATATTGTTGCGCCTTCGGACATGATGGATGGGCGTGTCGGCGCGATCCGCAAGACGCTCGACCAAAACAATTGTGATAATGTCGCAATTCTTGCTTACGCCGCGAAATACTGTTCGGGCTTTTACGGGCCGTTTCGCGAGGCGGCGCAGTCGGCTCCGCAGTTCGGCGACCGGCGCAGCTATCAAATGGATCCCGCGAATGCGCGCGAAGCGCTGCGCGAGGTTGCGCTCGATTTGGATGAGGGCGCGGACATGGTGATGGTGAAGCCCGCGCTCGCGTACCTCGATGTGATTCGCATGGTGCGCGACAGGTTTGACGTGCCGGTGGCGGCCTACAACGTGAGCGGCGAGTATGCGATGGTGAAGGCCGCGGCGCGCAACGGCTGGATTGACGAGCAGCGCGTGACGCTGGAAATTTTCACCGCGATTCAGCGCGCGGGCGCGAGCATTGTGCTGACGTATCACGCGAAGGATCTGGCGCGGTGGTTGAAGCACTGCTGATTTTGCAGGCAGAAACCCTAAATTGTTGGCAAACATGCTGAGCGTCGCCCGAACTATTCTGGTCTCTACAGCGGCATGCATCCTGTCGATGGCTGCAATTCAAAGTCCGGAACCACCAGTTGCGGCTTCGTTTGAAAACGAATATGTCAAGGTGACCGTAGCTCCGCCCTTAAAAACTCCTCCGGGATCAATTTCAGATTGTTTTAATTTAGGTTTTCCGGTTGTTCGAGTTTTCATACCGGCGGAAATAAGTTCTTCCCATTCAAACGACTCGGAGACTACAAATGTCAGCAGGATTCGTGCTTTTTATCTCCCAATTGATGAAATGTTTCGTTGTTCAGGTTCACAGTACTGGTCCGAAGTGTTCGTACAATTAAAATCAGTGCCTCCCAAAGTTAAGTTCAAGGATGATGCGATAGATCTTGATTCTGCGCACAACCAAGTCCTTTTGGATAACGGCCTCACTAGAGTGTTGTATTTCCACCTTGGGCCCGGTGAGACTGAGCCCGTGGTCGATCAAAGAGCTCGCGTGATCGTAGGGATGACCGACTCCAAGGAAATACTAACCTCTCCTGATGGAAAAGCTGAACAGCGCACCATTAAAGCCGGAGAAGTCTCATTCGGCAAGGCTGGGCGCGAAGCAACGAAGAATGCTGGGTCGACGACACTGCGAAATATCGTAGTAGAGTTGAAATCACCTCAATGACCCGCGAGCGACCGCGGTCCAAGGAAATATTTAAGCGAGGCGAGAAGCGCCTTGTGGGCGGGGTGAATAGTCCCGTGCGCGCGTTTCGCGCGGTGGGAGGCGAGCCGTTCGTTGCGGCGCGCGGGGAAGGTGCACGAGTGTGGGATGCGGACGGGAATGCGTACCTCGACTACGTTTGCTCCTGGGGCGCGCTGATTTTGGGTCATGCGAATGCGGCGATAGCCGCCGCGATCGGGGATCAGGCGAAGCGGGGCACAAGCTTCGGCATCACGACGGAATTGGAAATCGAACTTGCGGAACGAATCGCCTCGGCGATCCCGAGCATAGAAAAAATTCGCTTCGTCAGCTCTGGCACGGAAGCGACGATGAGTGCGGTGCGGCTGGCGCGCGGGTTCACGGGGCGCGACCTCCTATTGAAATTCGAAGGTTGTTACCACGGCCACGCGGACGGGTTTCTTTCGCAGGCGGGTTCGGGACTGGCAACGCTTGGGATTTCCGCGAGTCCGGGAGTGCCACCGGCCGTCGCGGCGCTGACCGTCAATGTGCCTTACAACGATATTGCGGCGGTCGAGAAGGCGTTTCAAACGCACCGGGGGAAAATTGCGGCGGTGATTGTTGAGCCCGTTGCGGCAAATATGGGTGTGGTGCCGCCCGCGCGGGATTTCCTGGATTCGCTGCGCGAAATTACGCTCCGCGAAGGCGCGCTGCTGATTTTCGATGAAGTGATTACGGGTTTCCGGCTCGGGCCCGGCGGAGCGCAGGCGCTTTACAGGATTACGCCGGATTTGACGACGCTCGGAAAGATTATTGGGGGCGGGTTGCCTGTGGCGGCGTATGGAGGGCGGCGCGAAATTATGGACCGTCTCGCGCCGGTTGGCGACGTCTATCAAGCGGGAACGCTTTCCGGAAATCCTTTGGCGATGCGCGCGGGGATCGAGACGCTCAAGATATTGCAGGCTCCGAAATTCTACGAACAACTGGATCTCCGCGCGGGACGACTGGCGGCGGCGTTGAGAACGGAGCTGGCGACGAGCGGCGTCGAAGGGCAGGTGCAGGCAGTTGGGTCGCTGATGACGCTATTTTTCACGTCCCAACGGATTCAGGATTACACGGGAGCGAAGAAATCGGACACAGCGAGGTTCGACTCGTTCTTTCGCGCGATGCTCGATCGCGGCGTGCTGCTCGCGCCATCACAATTCGAAGCGCTCTTTGTTTCGGCAGCTCACACGGAGGCAGACGTGGACGCGACTGTGAAGGCAGCGCGAGAGAGCCTGCGCGCAATTGCCTCCGCGGCCCACGCGAGTTAAGCGCCCATCCATTCCAGGCCAGTCAACGAGTCGCCCAGCTTCTTGCTTTTGACTTGACGCTGTGGTTACATCCCCGCTCTACTTCAAGGGCGGAGGTGTTTGTTGGCCATTTCCGAATCAGGTCCCCTTTCGCTCAGCGAAATATTAGATCGAATGTTTGCGATCTATCGCAGGTATTTCCTTACCTTGATCGGGACAACAATCCTTCCGTTCCTGCTGCTCATCCCGGTTGGGGCGTTTGTCGGTGCGGGGATGTTTGCCATGTTTCGTTCAAGAACTGCCCCAGCCGATATTTTCGGGATTGGCTTTGGGGCTATTCTTGCAGTCTATTTCGTGTTCTTGATTGCCTACTGTGTATCTTGGATTGCGGTTACCGCCGCGGTCTGGGAGACTCAATTAGGGCGAACGCCCACCATTCGCGGGTCCTACCAAGCTGCGTGGCGGAACCTATGGCAAGCTGTCCTTGCGGGAGTATGTTTCGGATTGATAGTAGGCATTGGAATGGTTTTTTTCATCGTGCCGGGAGTTTTACTGGCGCTTGCTTTAAGCCTGATTGGGCCAATTATCCTGGCGGAAGGCGCAGGCCCGATTGAAGCGCTGAGCCGGAGTTGGGACCTCACAAAGGGATACAAAGGGAAGATATTTGTCATTTGGCTGATCTGCCTGGGAATTTCGATGGCCATGACGTACGGATTGCAGATTCCAATGCTCGTCGCCGCTGGTTTGCTATTTAAAGGTGGATCTAATCCTATTTGGTTCGCGGTGATTTCCGGTCTCTGTTCCGTGGTGGGGTCGATCCTGCCTGCGCCGCTGCAAACGACAGCCTTGTGCCTGGTTTATCATGACGCCCGAGTACGCAAAGAAGGAATGGATTTGCAGAGGATGATTGACACGTTAGCGCCGCCTCCGCTCAACGCGCCGCAAACTCAAACAATGAGTTGAGGGATAACTTAGGATTGCGATGAGCGACAGGCCACCCATACCTATCGAGCTAAAACCGATGAGCCTATCGGAGTTGCTCGACCGCACGTTTACGCTTTACCGGAGCAACTTCTGGCTCTTTTGCGGAATCATGGCGATTCCACAAGTGGTCGTGGCAGTGTTTACGATTGTAATTTATTACAATCCGGCGGCACGGACAGTGCCTTCTTTCCAATCAAATCCCCAGGACCCATTTGCGGCGTTGGCCGCGCTCGGACCAATATATCTGGCAGCTTCCGTTTTGTTCGTTTTGAGATACCTGGTATTTGCGGTGGCGGTAAGCGCCGTGACGTTTGGTGTTTCCTCCATTTACATGGGGCAACCGGCATCCATTCGCAAATCCTACTCAATGCTCCGCACCAGGGTTTTTGGTTTGCTGGGATTGATTCTGATTCTTCTGTTCATCCTGTTCTTGGTTCTTTTGGCTGGAACACTTGCCGGATCTGTCGTTGGGGGCGTGCTGGCTGCGGCGCTGTCTCTCATCAATCCAATCCTGGCAATCGTGTTCGTATTCATAGCGGTGCTTGCAGGTATCGTTTTGGGCTTCTGGCTGCTGATGCGGTTCGCGGTGTCGATTCCCGTGTTCTTGCTTGAGAAACGGGGTGTATTTGACTCCTTATCGCGCAGCGGCGACCTGACAAAAGGACACCGGTGGCGAATCTTCGTTGCAACCCTCGTGATGACGTTAATAGTTTTTGTGATTAGCGTTCTATTCGCATTGCCGTTCACGATTGCCGGGGGGATTCGGACCACCCCAGGGCTCGTTCCGCTCTGGCAATATAGTGGGCAGAGCATAGCTGGCGCAATTTCGGGAACACTTGTGGGCTCCCTCCTCACAATCGCGATCGTTCTAATCTATTACGATGTGCGCATCCGCAAGGAAGCGTTTGATCTGGAGGCAATGCTATCGGCTCTTGGGCAACCCGCCGTGGTCACTGCGCCGCCAAGCGCGCCACCTCCTCCGCAGCAGGCGCTCTAACGAATGCGCGAAATCATGTTGGAATCGGCTTGGCGATTTACTCGCTGCCTGTAACAATGTCTCTCCGAAGCGGGCACTACGGACATGGCCTCCTACTACCTTGGACAAATGCGCGTGTTCGTGCGGCGAGTTTGTGTTCCTGGTTTGGCCGCGATGCTTTTTTGTTGCTTTTCCCCGGCACTGGGCGCTTCCAATGACTCAAATTCAACCAAACCAACGCTGACGATCGCGCAGTACGAAGCCGAACTTGACCGGCTTTCTACCGCCATATTGACGTTGGCTGATCACCCGAATGAAATTAGGGGTTTGCGGGAGTCACTTCCGTCAGGCTGGGTGGTGACGGTCGAAGGCGCACAATTCGAGATTTCTTCGGAGTGGCTTGCCGGCTCATTGAAGGACATAGAGGAAAAACCTCTCGAACAAAAGACGCCCGGAGACCAATTGCCGCAGGACCATCAAGAGCTCCGAAGCGAGGGCGGGAAGCTGACGGAAACCCCTGAATCCGCACGGAGGAGGCGTTTTAAGGAATTGGCCGGGCAGCTTCAGAAGATGCGGAGCGAGGCGGAGGGATTGGCAGGAAACGCTCAAAGCGCTGATGGAGCGAGTGCGCGTGAGAAGTTGTTACAGATTCTCAGCGGGCGCGAATTTCAGAGAGTGCAGGGGCAAAGCTGGTTCGGCCGGATCTGGGAGCAGGTTGAGCGATGGATTGAGTGGATACTCGATCACACGATTGGGCGGTTGTTGGAAAGTGGGCCGGCGAGAACTTTCATTTTATGGGCGCTCATCGGCGCAGTGTTCTTGGTGATTGCAGTTTGGGTGGTGCGCATTTTGACCCGGATGGCACGGAGCGAGACGCTGCGCGTGGAGGGGGCATTTGCGCCGGGGAGGAAGTGGCGCGACTGGGCGCAGGAAGCCCTTTCCGCGGCGCGCGGTGGGGATTACCGCACGGCTTTGCATTCCGCATATTGGGCTGGGATCTACCGGCTGGCGGATTCCGGTGCGTGGCAGCTCGACCAAGCCCGAACGCCCCGCGAGTATTTGCGCCTCCTAAAGAACCCACCCGGACGCGAAGCAAGTTTGCCGGTAGCAGAACCAATTGCAGAAGAGGCTCGCCTGACGGCGCTCGCGGCGCTTACGCGAAGCATGGAATCGGCGTGGTACGGATATATTCCAGCGACGCAGCAGGATTTTGAATCCGCAGTTGGAAATCTGGAGAAACTTGGATGCAAATTGGGCTCGACCGCGCAGACCGCAAACTCCTGATTGTCGCGTTCGCACTCATGGTGCTCTTGGTAGGGGCCACCGCGATGCTTGCGCCGCCTGCAGCATCTCCGGCTCCATCAGCGTCAAGCTTTTCGCCCGGATCCGGGGGAGCTAAGGCGACTTACCTCCTGCTTGGCGAATTGGGCTACCCGATTCAGCGCTGGAGCCAACCCCTTACTGAGTTGCCGGAGCCGCCAGAGAGAGCGGTCCTGATTCTCGCCGACCCGTTCGCCCTGGACCCCGGCATCGAAGCGCGAGGCAGTTTGTTGCGATTCGTGCGGCGCGGCGGCCGACTGGTGTTCGCGGGCCCGTCGGTGGATCCATATCTGCCCAAAGCGTATTCGGATCTGGTGAAACCTTGGCAAGCGGTTGAGCGGGCATATCCTTCGGTCGCGGTTAGCCCGATTACGCGCGGCGCTCCGCAGATTACGATGGCGTCCAGCGTTTACTGGAATGGCTCGATTAAGGACGAAATTCCCCTTTACGCGAGTGGGACTGATGCAGTTGTCGTGACCTTCCTCGTGGGAGAGGGACGAGTAATTTGGTGGGCGAGCTCAATGCCGCTCACAAACGAGGGCATCACCAAGCAAGGCAATTTGGAGCTTCTGCTGAATTCGCTGGGAGCGCCGGGGAGCGGCCCGGTTCTCTGGGACGAGTATTATCACGGCGAGCGGAAAGGTCTTACGGGGTACCTGGCCGGGACTCCGGCGCCGTGGATGCTTCTGCAAGCCGGGGTGATCTATTTGTTTCTTTTGATCGCGTTTGGACGGCGCGCCGGGCCGCTTCGAATGCCCACGGTGGAATCGCGGTTATCTCCTCTGGAATTTGTCGAGACGCTTGGGGCGCTTTATAAGTCGGCTGGCGCTGCTTCCGGCGCGGTGGAAACCGTGTGGCTGAGATTCCGATATTTGGTTTGCACGCGGCTTGGATTGCCACCCACAGCGCCTATCCGCCAGCTTTTCGAATCCGCGCGCGAAAGGCTGGGCTGGCACGAGCCGGGGCTTTTCGAAGCTTTACAGCACGCCGAGCGAGGCGCTCGCGACCCGAGCATCAGCAATCACGAAGCGCTGCAAATTGTGGATTCGCTCGAGCACTATGCCGGGCTTTTGCATTTGAATCGAGGACGAACCGAGGAGAAAAGAACATGGCAGACCAGGTAGCGCGCGTCGCAGATCACGTCCGAACGCAGCTCGGCAAGGCCATTGTGGGGCAGCGCATGGCGCTCGACCAATTACTGCTGGTGCTGCTTTGCGGCGGCCATGCACTTGTGGAAGGCGTGCCGGGGCTGGCCAAGACGCTGGCCGTGAAAGCGCTCGCTCTCATCGGGCGGCTGGAATTCCGCCGCATACAATGCACACCGGACTTGATGCCGGCGGATATTCTCGGCACGACGATCTTCAATCCGCAGGCAGGAACGTTTTCGCTGCACAAAGGACCCATCTTCACGGATTTGCTGCTGGTGGATGAAATCAACCGGACGCCTCCGCGCACCCAGTCGGCATTGTTGGAGGCGATGGAAGAGAGGCAAGTGACGCTCGATGGGAATACACAGCCGTTATCGCAATTCTTCACGGTGTTTGCGACGCAGAATCCGATCGAATTCGAGGGAACTTATCCACTGCCCGAGGCACAGCTCGACCGGTTCTTGCTGAAGATCCGGATTGGTTATCCGGATGCCTCGGAGGAATCAGAAATCTTGAGGCACTTTCAAGACGGATTCGATCCGCGAACCCTGGAGCGCGTGGGGATCGAGGCGCTTCCGGCGGGGTGGCTTTCGGCCGCGCGCTCCGAGGTGGCGGCGGTGCGTGTGGAACCAGCGCTCTTTCAATACGTGACCACGATTGTGCGCCGCTCGCGCGATTGGCCGGCGCTAAGCCTCGGCGCGAGTCCGCGTGGAGCTGTGAATCTCTTGCTCGCGGCCAAAGCTTCGGCGGCGCTCGAAGGACGCGACTTTCTTATCCCTGACGACGTGAAGGCCGCGGCGCCCGCTGTGCTGCGGCACCGCATTCTCTTAAAGCCCGAAGCGGATCTGGAAGGAATGAACTCAGACATGGTGATTACCGAATTACTCGCCTCCGTGGAAGTGCCGAAGTAGGCCAGCCGAATGAACGCCACGGCTCCATCTCGCTTCTCCGATCCGGCGCGGTTTTCGGGTCCGGCGCGACTCATTCCGCCGGACATCTCCGCCACTGCGGTGGCCTGGCGAGGATTGCCATTCGGGTTTGGCCCACGGTTCTTCCTTTTGTTGCTGCTTGGACTCGTCTGGCTCGCTCCCGCCTGGTGGGAGCATCGCTTTGCTTATGTGATGCTGGCGTGGGATGCGTTCGTCGTTTTTGTGTGGTTATCAGATTTAATTTCGCTGCCCCGCGCCCAATTTCTAACGATCTCACGCGTCTGGCACACGCCGGCCGCATTTGAAACGGAAAGCCGCATCGGCTTGGTGGTTCGCAACGGCGGACGGAGATCGGTGCACGCGCGGCTGGTGGATGACGCGCCGCAGCAATTCCGCCCTACGCCGCCGGACATTGAGGTTTTTTCCGCGGCTGGAAAAGAGGGGCTTGGAGAATATCCGATCCTGCCGAAGGAACGCGGCGACGCCCGATTTGGCAGGGTGTATGTGCGATGCCAGAGCGCTTTGCGGATCGCGGAGCGATGGTCCACCACGGATCTCAGTCAAAAGGTTCGTGTGTATCCAAATTTGGAGCAGGCGAAACAGGCAGCGCTTTATTTGATTCGAAGCCGCCAAGTCCAAATGGAACGGCGCCTGAAAAGGCAGCGCGGCCGCGGGCGCGAATTCGAAAGTCTGCGCGAGTTTCGCGCGGGGGACGAATACCGAGACATTTGCTGGACCGCAACCGCGCGGCGCGGGCATCCGGTCACGAAGATCTTTCAAGTGGAACGCAGCCAGACGGTGTGGATCGTGCTTGACGCGGGCAGGCTGCTTCGTGCGCGGGTGAATGGACCGAGCAAGCTCGACTATGCTGTGAACGCGGGCCTCAGCCTCGCACACGTCGCGCTGCTTTCTGGTGACACGGTTGGCCTGCTGGCCTACGGCAGGCGCATCCAGCAGAGATTGCCGCCCGGACGCGGCGCCGCGCACCTGCGGAAGCTGGTGGAAAGTGTCTCGCTCGTGCATTCGGAGTGGAGCGAGGCCGATCACTTGCGAGCGACGGACACTTTTCTAACTTCGCAGAAGCGGCGGAGTCTTGTGGTATGGCTGACGGACTTGGCGGAAACACCCGCGACGCCTGAAGTAATTGAGGGAGCGACACAGATTTCCTCGCGGCACCTCGTATTATTCGGCGTGATCAGCCAGCCGGAATTGAATGCGCTTGCCCGCAAGTCGCCGGACAATGTTGATGAGATGTACGAGCACGCCGCGGCCATCGAAATGATCCACAGGCGTGAGTTGCTGTTGCGGCGCTTGCGCCAGCAAGGAGTGATGGCGCTGGAGGTTTCGCCCGGAGGGCTTGCGACGGAAATTGTGAATCGTTATCTCGACATTAAGGAACGAAGCCTGCTGTAATTGAACCCGATGTGGCACACTTTTCAGAAAGCCGCGCGAGAAAAACTTGCCATGTGTTGTGAGTCGTCTGAATTCCGCGGAAAGGGATCCCACTCGTGACGGTATGCGAAAGTTGCGGCAAAACATTTGAACAGAATCCCAGCAGCAATCCGCCTGATGGCGGAAATGCGTATAAATGTCCGGATTGCATCGCAAAAACTCTCGATCCCACGCCCAAACCAAAGATTGATTCAAAACAAGCTGCGGCGGAATTCGCGTATGAGATGAGACGCATCGCTCCGGTGCGGCCCGTGGTGACCTGGGGACTCATCGCAGCGTGCGTCGCGGTTTTTATTCTTGAACTTGCAAAAGGCGCCGGATTCGATTCGATGACAACGGGCCTGGCGATCAGGCTCGGCGCAGATTATGGTCCACTCACGATTTCGGGGCAGTGGTGGCGATTGCTGACGTCAATGTTTCTTCATTTCGGTGTGATTCACATCGCCATGAATATGTGGTGTTTGCTTATGTTGGGGTCACTTGCCGAGCGGCTCATGGGGCGCACGGCATTTCTGGTGCTCTACTTTGCCACGGGGCTCGCGGGCAGTCTCTTGAGTGTAGGTGTCCATCCAGAGAATGTCTCCGCAGGCGCGAGCGGCGCGGTTTTTGGAGTAGCTGGAGGGCTGGTAACGTATCTGTGGCTCAAAAAAGCCCCAATCGATTTTGCAAGGGTGAAGCTGCAGCTTCGCAGCCTCGGTATTTTTGTCGGCTATAATATTTTGTTCAGCCTTCGTCAGGGTGTCGATTTGATGGCGCACGGGGGCGGTCTTTTGGCTGGTCTCGCGATCGGAGCCGCGCTGCCGCCATTCCTTCTGGGGGCCACAGCAACCCCGATCCCCGTGCCAATGCATGAGCGGGGCTCGAGTTCGAAGCGCGTTGCCGGTGTGGCAGTTGCGTGTCTCATCGCGCTTTTTGCGGGAATAGTTGCCGTAAAGCATTTCGAGAGTGACGCGGCTTACGTGTGGAACTCCCTCAATCAGATTGCCGCCGGCCACTCGGCAGATGTCCTTCCAATGCTCGAGCAAATTGTGAAACGGCAACCGGATTCGGGAATAGCTCACTTCGCTCTTGGTGCGGCTTACTTACGCACCAACCACGCGGAAGACGCGGTACGCGAACTCGAAAGAGCAGTACAAATCGACCCCGCTGATAAGGATTTCAGAAAACAATTGAACGAGGCGTACCTGGCAACAGGGCAAGGCGGAAAAATCATTGGAAATTAGCGGCTGAAACAAGAGTCGGGACTCCTTTTCCTGTTTCTTTACCCGCGCGCGTCAGATAGAGGGCAAAAAGTGTGAACAGCGCTGCGGCGAAACCGTATTTCAAAACGGGCGGCAGCTTCGTCGGCGAAAGAAACCCTTCGATAATTCCCGCGACAACCAGAATTGGAATTACTCCAAGCATCAGTCGTGCGCTTTGTCCACCGGCGCGGGAAATGGATTCCCGGCGTGTCAGCAGGCCGGGGAAAAGAAAACCCTTCGCGAGCAGGAGACCCGCTCCCCCGGAAATGAATATGGCTGGGAGCTCAAGCACGCCATGCGGTGCGACGAAGCTCCAGAGCATATTGGACATATTCTCCTCAAAGCAGGCAACCCCGATTACGCCAATCAGCAGGCCATTGGTAATTAGCGAATAGATTGTCCCGATTCCAGCGAAGATTCCGCTCGCGAACGCGAATGCGCAAACAGAAATATTATTGGTCATGATTTCGCTTGATGCGCGCGGCTTTACTGTGACGATGGAGTCTGTCCACATTTTGTGCCGATCAATCGTATCGATCATGCTCGGCGGCAGCACATACTTCTCGAACGACGCGTCGTGGAGACAGAGAAAGGCGCCCGCCAGACCTGAGAAGAGAAATAGACAAAAAGCCGCAAAAGTATAAAGAAAAGTCCGGCGAAACATCCGGGGGAATTCATGCCGGTAAAACCCGACTATGCCGGAGGCGGAGTGCTTGCGTCCGGCGTACAGGAGATTATGCGCGCGCGCCAGGAGCTGGTTGAGGTTTCGGGCGAGGCCTTGCTCAAGAGGATCCTCGCGAACGGCTGCAAGGTCGGAAGCCGTCTGGCGGTATAATAGTCCGACTTCCTGCAACTCCTTGTGAGATAGCGCGCGGACGCCGCTCCGTCCGGAGCGCGCGATGAGTTCGGTGAGACGCTCCCAAAATGGGCGCCGTTTGTTCAGCCAGCGCGCGGAGGGCATAGATGTCAGCTCCAGACCCCGGAATCGGCTCTTGGAATGACAAGCTTACCATTGAAACGCCGGAGCAGACCGCGCTGGAATTTCCTCTCGCCGGAGTAGGAAGCCGGGCTATGGCCTTCCTGTTGGACTCTCTTATTCAAATAGGAGTCAGCCTCGCGCTCAGACTGTGTTTTCCTCATTATTGAATACGCAATTCCCAATTCTATCTCGAGGGTAAGTGTGCTTGGGATTTGGGCAGAAGCCATTTTCGGTTTGGTTTTTTTCGTGGTGTATTTCGGGTATTACGCCATATTTGAATCTGTGTGGAACGGACAGACACCGGGCAAGCGCGTGGCACACCTTCGCGTGATTCAAGAATCGGGCCGGCCGGTATTGATTTGGCAGGCGGTCGTGCGGAATTTGATGCGAGTCGTGGACTGGCTGCCGGGCTTCTATGGAGTTGGGCTGGCATCAGCGCTCTTGAGCAAGCAGAACCGGCGACTGGGCGACTTCGTCGCGGGTACGGTGGTTGTGCATGAAAGACCGCTGGAGAAGATTTCCGTTGGATGGGCCAACGCACCTGCCACCACGGGGCCTGCAACTATGCTTGGCGCCGCCCGGCTTGGTGCGGAAGAGGTGCGCCTGATTGAAGCATTTCTCGATCGGCGAGACGCGCTCGACTTCGAAGTGCGCCGGAGAATGGCAACGCAGATTGCGGTTCGCGTGGCCCAAGCGATTGGTATCACGGAAGACAGGAGAAAGGAAGCAGGGTTGTGGGCAGATGAGACTTTCCTCGAAGCTGTCGCGCGCGAACGGATTGGTGTGCGGAGCCGGTAGAAATCGCAATGCTTGTTTCGACGGAACACGCGGACGCCGTTGCAAATTAGCCTCAATGGATAACCTTTTCGCCACATAGTACTTCTGGATGGTCGCGCGATTACTTTTCCGCCACCCAAAATTGCAGGTGTGGGCGTGCGTCCAACCGCCATATGACCGTGTCCAAGAATACTCAGATTAGCTCCGTCACTCCGCTCCGGTTCGATTCCGTGCAACCAGGGCTTGCCGCGCCTGCGGTGTTTTGGACCACGGACCGGCGGTTAAGGATTACATCTGCGCACGGCAGTGGTCTGAATGCGCTCGGATTGACATCCCAATCTCTCGTTGGTTCGCTCCTAAATGATCATCTTGATGGTGAACACGCCGCGGATCCCATCCTCGTAGCCCACAACAGAGTCCTGGCGGGAGAGTCGCTTTGCTTTCGCGCGAGCCTTGCAAGCCGTCCCGTAGAAATCATCCTCGCGCCACAGCGAATTGAGGATGGAGAGGTCACCGGGACCATCGGTGTGGCACGGATCGTCCTCGAGGCGCTGCCCGCAATCGAAAGAGAAATTGAGGAGAGCGCGAGGTTTCGCGCCCTCATGGACAAGAGCCCGGATGTCCTTGTCCTCGCTGACGCCAGCGCGAAAGCACTGTTTGCAAGCCAGGCCATCGAGCGAGTCCTGGGGTATACCCCGGAAGAATTTGTCGGGCGCGTGGGCTTCAGTTTCGTCCATCCGGATCATGAGGCGCGCGCGCGCGAGCTGATACTCGACATTCTTTCGGAGCCGGGGAAATCCCGAACGGAGGAATTTCCCGTTCGCGCGAAAGATAACAGTTGGAAGCAGGTCGAAGTGACCTTCACGAACCTTCTTGACGATCCGGAAATCGGGGCGATTGTCGTCAATTTCCGGGATGTCACCGACCGGAAAAGGATTGAAGCAGAGCGCCAGGTGATGGCGGAGATCATCCACGCGCTCAATTTCACGTCGAACCTGGACGAGCTGCTTGCGCAAATGCACCAGGCGCTGAAGACAGTCGTGAGCGCCGAAAACTGTTTTGTAGCACTTTATGACAAGGAATCCGGAATGGTGAGTTTCCCATTTGTTGTGGACAGGTACGACAAAGCTCCGCCGCCGCATAAGGTAGGGAGGACGTGTTCCGCCTACGTGCTGAGGACCGGCAGGCCATTGCTGGCGACCAAGCAGGCTTATCTGGAGCTCGCGGAGCGTGGAGAGATTGACATCGTCGGCACGCCTCCCGCGGCGTGGCTTGGCGTACCGCTTCGCACGGCTTCGGCCACTTTGGGAGTCATCGTCGTTCAGAATTACGATGATGAGAACACCTATTCACAACGAGATTTGGACTTGCTTGTTTCCGTAGGCACTCAGATCGCGATAGCGATTGAACGGAAGCGGGCCGAACAGGAGCTGCGCAAGCGCGAGGAAGAAAATACAATCATTTTCAATTCCGTGCCCGGGATGATTATTTTCAAAGACCGCGAATGCCGTCTGATTCGCGCGAACCGCGCAACGGCGGAATTTTTTGGCCTGCCCGCCGATGAGATACAAGGCATACAATCTTCGGATCTCTGGCCGGATTTGGCCGGCGATGGAGAACGCGAAGAGCGCGAAGTGATGGACACCGGGCTGCCCAAGATGGGAGTGATCTTCCGATGGCGGGCCGCGTCGGGCGAGGAAAAAATAATCCGGACGCATCGCATCCCATGCCGCGATCACGACGGTCAGATCGCGGGCGTCATTGTTCTGGGAACGGATATTACCGAACAGAGAAAATCGCGCGAACTCCTGGAAAAAGCGCGGTACCAGAATGAATTGATTCTGCAGTGCGCGGGAGAGGGAATCTGCGGCGTGGACCGCAAGGGCCGCTGCACGATGGTGAATCCCGCAGCCGCGGAGTTGACCGGCTGGGATCGCAACGAATTGTTGGGACAGGAAATGCACAAGGTATGGCACCACTCCCATGCGGATGGAACGCCTTACTTCGTTGATGATTGTCCGGTCTCCGCGGTATTCCGTGATGGGACACCCAAACGCGTTTCCGAAGAAGTCTTCTGGCGCAAGGACGGATCGTCTTTTCCGGTCGAATATGTCGCCACGCCAATCCAAGAGGGTGATGAAATTGTGGGGACGGTTGTTACTTTTCGGGACGTTACGCGGGAGCATCACGCGCGCCGCGTCCTTCAGGATTCGGAGTCGCACTATCGGTTGCTCGTTGAGAATGCGTCGTACGCAATTTTTAGGACATCGTCGGATGGACGGTTTCTCGACGCCAATCACGCGCTTGCAATCATGCTTGGTTATTCCTCAAAGGATGAGCTTCTTTCGCTGAATATAAGGGACTCGATCTACGTGAATCCGGACCAGCGGGATCCATTGGTGCAAGAAACAATCATGCACGGCAGAGTTGAAGGCCGGGAAGTTGAGTGGAAAAGGAAGGACGGCACCGTTCTGACTGTTTTACTGAGCGCTCGCATGGTGCCTGATACCAGCGGGTATTATTTTGAGGGCATCGCCGAGAATGTCACGGAACGGCGCGCGCTGGAAACACAGCTCCGCCAAGCGCAAAAGATGGAAGCCGTTGGACGACTGGCAGGCGGCGTGGCGCATGATTTCAACAACCTCCTGATGGTCATCAAAGGGCATTCTGAACTCCTTTTGGACCGGACGGCTCCCGAGCATCCGGACTTTCGCAAAATCGATCAAATCAAGAAAGCATCCGATCGCGCGGCCAGTCTGACGCGCCAGTTGCTTGCATTCAGCCGGATGCAGGTCATGCAACCGCGCGTGATAGACCTGAACGGCACCGTAGCAGAGATGGGGAAAATGCTCCCGCGTCTGATTGGCGAGGACATCGAACTTAAGATCTTGATGAATCCGGATCTCGGCTTCGTAAAGGCGGATCCTGGACAGATCGAACAAGTCATCTTGAATCTCTCGGTCAATGCGCGAGATGCCATGCCCAACGGGGGTAAGCTGGTCATCGAAACTGCGAATGCTGAGCTGGACGAGGGTTATTCACGGTTGCATCCGCCACTTGTGCCCGGAAGCTTTGTGATGCTCGCCGTATCGGACACCGGAGTCGGTATGGACGCGGCCACTCAAGCCCACATCTTCGAGCCATTCTTTACGACAAAAGAGAAGGGAAAAGGGACCGGGCTCGGCCTCGCTACTGTGTATGGCGTGGTGAAACAAAGCGGCGGATATATTTGGGCTTATAGTGAGCCGGGGAGAGGTACGAGTTTTAAGATTTATTTGCCCAGAGTCAGCGAAACGGCAATTGTCGAGCGCGAGAAACGGCCGCGGGTTGAGCCTCCGCGTGGGAATGGGACGATTCTCCTCGCGGAAGATGAGAAGGAAGTGCGCGCAGTGGCACGCGAATTCCTCGAGCTTTCCGGATATACGGTGCTCGAGGCAAAGGACGGTGCGGAAGCTGTCGAGTTGGCCGCCAAACATTCCGGCGTGATCGATCTTTTGGTGACCGACATGGTAATGCCGGGGATGAGTGGGCGGGAGCTTTCCGCGCGGCTTACGGCAATGCGGGCTGGAATACGTGTGATTTACATGTCGGGGTACACAGAATACGCCGCCTTGCGGCATGGTGATGCAGAGCCGGACCGAATCATGCTGCAAAAGCCGTTTTCTCGCGCCGCGCTTGTTCACACCGTGCGTAAAGTACTCGGGGAGCAGCCCGAATAGATCAAGTTCATCGCAAGAATCATTTTCCTCAGACTCACATTCTCATAGACAATATTGATGTTTCTGGAAGAAGGGTATTGTGTGCCATTCTTCCACAGGTCAAGGATTCGGCAATTCTTGCCAGCACCGAGGAGAGAGTTGTGAAACTCAAAGTTCCAATTCCTTCCAACATTCGCAAAATGGCTCCTCTGAATTTGCCCGCAGGCGATCGTCGCGGAAAACTTCGTCTTGATTTTAACGAGAACACGATTGGATGCTCCCCCGCGGTTTTGAAGGCCGTGCGGAGCCTCACCGCTGAACAAATTGCGATGTATCCGGAGTACGAAACGACCGCGCGCTGGATGGCTCGCTGGTGGGGAGTGCGCACAAACGAAGTAACGATCTCGAATGGCGCAGACGGCGGGCTCCGGCACATCGTGGACACCTTCGTCGGGCACGGAAGCGAGGCGCTTCTGGCGGAGCCGACTTTTCCGATGTACCGATTTTATCTGGAGATAGCAGGCGCAAGGATTCGCGTACTTCGATACGACCAGAATATGGCCTTCCCGGTGGACGCCGCTCTGCTCGCTTTGCGCCGCGCGCCGCGATTGATGTTTTTGGCGAATCCCAATAACCCCACCGGCACATTGGTCAAGCCAGCTGCAATTCGCAGGATGATTCAACGCGCGCCGCGCACGCTCTTTGTAATCGATGAGGCCTATCACGAGTTTTCCGGCGTCACGGTGCTCCCTTGGATTCGGCGGTATCCAAACCTGGCCGTCGTACGGACATTTTCTAAAGCGGCAGGCCTCGCTGGGCTTCGGCTTGGTTGCGTGCTGGCATGTCCGGAAGTGACAGGTCTCTTGGCCAAGACCTTCGAGGCGTTTGCGGTGAATGCCGCCGCCCTGGCTGCCGCAAAGGCATTGACGTTCCACCACGGAGCCATAAGAAGCTATGCTCGAGAAATAGTTCGTAGCCGGGGGTTTGTTGCCAAGGTGCTCTCGCGTCTCGGCGTGCGCAATTTCCCCAGCGCAGGCAGTTTTTTGCTGGCCGATTTTGGATCCAGAGCGCCGGGCATCGTGAAACAGCTGGCGGGGAATGGGATTCTCGTCCGGCCGATGGCCATCGGATGTCCTGGTTTCGTCCGAATCACGATTGGGACAAGGTCGCAAATGATTCGATTAATCCGCGCCCTGGAAGCCGCATTGTGAGGGCTGCGATCGAGATGATTATTTTTGACGTGGATGGGGTCCTCGTCGACGTCCGCGGATCTTTTCATCGCAGCACGATTCAAACCGTCCATCACTTTACCGGTAAAAGAGTACTGATTGCTGGAATCCAGAAATGGAAATCCAAAGGCGGTTATAACGATGATTGGAAACTCACGACTGCATGGATTCGCGAACTCGGAGTCCGGGTTAGCTATGACGACGTCAAAAAGCAATTCATGAAGTTTTATTGGGGCGACGGCCGCCCGGGGAACGTAACTCGAGAACGGTGGCTGGTCGGGCCGAATAAGCTGTGCCAGTGGGCCCGGCGATATGAGCTTTCGTTGTTCACGGGACGCACCCGGCAAGAGTTGAGCCACACATTGAAGCGATCGCAAGCTGGCAAATTGTTCCGCCATATCGTTACGATGGATGACGTAGATAGATTGAAGCCCTATCCTGACGGTTTGCTGCGTATCTTGAATGGGCGCGACCCGTCGCTGGCCGTTTATCTGGGCGATAACGTGGATGACGCAATCGCCGCGCGCAGGGCCGATGTGAACTTTCTCGGTGTTCTGCCGCGCAACAGCATTGCAAGACGAGTGCAGGGCCCGGAGCTGCGCCTTGCAGGCGCACGGACGATCTTACATAGCGTCCCTGATCTGGACCGATGGCTGGACGCAAGACGCACATGAGCAGGTCAAAACACAGGTAGGATGGCGGAAAATAGCTTAGCAAAGGCCATACTCAGTTGAGACGGAGTCCTCAGTCGTCACGCGGCATCTTGAACGTAAAAATACCTCGGAAATGGTCCATTAGTATGATCAATGCTCGAGAGAAACTCCGTGCCTTCAGAGAGGTGAAATGTCTCTAAGTCCTTATCCATCAATCATTTACACCCACTCTAGTTTTCATCGCCTCGTAACATACAGTCTGCTATAATCCCTTTTTTGGAAGCGCGCCTTTTACGTCGCTTCTGCACCCCGCCTTTCTTGAGGGTTTCCACGGATGAAGCGGTATGGCGAACATCGGTTTCCTGGCCGGCTCTTTGTCGTTGAGGGCATAGACGGTTCGGGGAAGTCCACCCAATTGATGCTGCTGCACCAGTGGCTCAAGTCGGAAGGCTATGGTGTGGTCTTCAGCGAATGGAACTCTTCACTCGTCGTAAAGGACACCACCAAGCGCGGCAAGAAAAAGAAGCTGCTTACGCCGCAAACATTTTGCCTGATTCACGCCACGGACTTCGCCGACCGCATGGAGCGGAACATCATTCCGCTGCTCAAGGCCGGTGCGATTGTACTGTGTGACCGTTATATCTACACTGCGTTTGCGCGCGACACAGCGCGCGGTTTGGATCCGGCTTGGGTGCGGGAGTTATATGCGTTTGCGGTCAAGCCCACCGGCGCATTTTATTTCCGCGTGCCGCTCGAAGTTTCCATGACCCGCTTGCATGCGGCGCGCAATGGATTTAAGTATTACGAAGCGGGACTGGATCTGGGCATCAGCGAAGACCCAAATGAGAGCTTCAAGGTATTTCAGGGGCGGATCATCGACGAATACGAAAAGATGGTGCCGGAGTTTGCACTGACTGTGATTGACGCGACTCAGCCGATCGAAGCGCAGCAGGAGCAGATGCGCGAGCTCGTGATCTCCAAGCTCGAGCGCGCCAAGCAATTGCGGGTGGCTCCATGAAAGAACGGAAAAAGGAAACCTACGGTGTCGTCCTCCCAGGCATGGAGTTGTCCGGTTTGGTCGGTAAGCTCATCGTAATCGAGGGCACCGATGGCGTCGGACGCTCGACGCAGATTTCTCTGTTGAAAGAATGGCTCGAGCAAAAGGGGCATGCCGTGCTCGACACCGGACTTTCGCGGTCCGGACTTGTCGGCAAGGGAATCAAGCGCGCAAAGGAAGGGCACACTCTCGGCCGCATTACACTGACTTTATTTTACGGCACGGATTTTGCCGACCGGTTGGAGCATGAGATTGTTCCCGCGCTTCGCGCGGGATTCGTTGTTCTCACCGACCGTTACATCTACTCGTTGATTGCCCGCGCAATCGTGCGTGGCCTGGACCCGGAATGGGTTCGCAAGGTTTACGGATTTGCATTAAAGCCGGATGCAGTCTTCTATCTCCGGATTGGGGTGGACGACTTGATTCCCCGCGTTGTCTTCTCGCGGGGATTCGATTATTGGGAATCGGGCATGGATGTCTACTCGACGGAAGACATGTACGAAGGTTTCCGGAAGTATCAGACCTCGCTCCTCGAACAATTTGACCGTTTGGCGGATGAATACAGTTTCAAGGTGGTTGATGCCACTCCGGAACCGAAAAAGATTTTTGAGAAATTGCGCGCGGGAATTACAAAAGTGCTCGAGGGGGAGCCGGCTCGACCGGCCTTGGAAGTCACGTCCAGCGGCGTATCCCCGTCCGTAGTTCCATTAACGACTCCCGAGGAGCCCGGGCAGCAGAAAGCGCCCGCCGTGGTTGGAGCTTCCGCGCCGCAGGGCGAGATCCTAAAAATTTAAGCGCGCCTCATATCCGGCATTGTATTCTTCACTTTGTCTCCGATGTCAGCAATCAAGTCAATCTCTCAGCCGGCCCCAGACGGATCCACCGTTGATACAGGCCATTCCACGTCGTGGTCTTTGTTGACGGGCTGGCTCGACCAGGTCACAGACCTGGTTGAGGATGCCGAGAAGGGCCTCCTCCCGGAGCCAGTGCATGACCTTCGCGTCACGCTGAGGAGATGCCGCTCGGCAGCGAAAGGCTTCGGGCAACTTGATCTCAGCCCGGACTGGCGGCGCCTGCGAAAGGTGGCCCGGCGGCTTCTTCGCGGCCTGGGAGAATTGCGCGATGTTCAAGTTATGCGCAGATGGATTTCCAGGCTGGGAATGGCGGAAACGGAATCAGGTGGAAGGTTGCTCAAGATTCTTGAGAATCGCGAAGCCCATGCGATCCGCCGGGCGCGGAAAAAGCTGAAAGGATTCGATAACAAACAATGGCGAAAGTGGGCCCGCGGTTTGGCGAATCGAGTGCATCACATTCCGGCCAACAGCCTGGCGTTGGAGCTGCTGGTGCTTCAGCAATGGACTCAGGCCTTTGACCTCCATCGCGAAGCCATGAGACTGCGCAGCAAGGTTTCATTTCACCGGTTACGTGTCGGCCTCAAACGATTCCGTTATTCCGTGGAATGTTTCCTGCCGGTTCACCACGCATCTTGGGGAAGGGAACTGAAGCGTCTACAGGACATGCTGGGGGAAGTTCACGACGTCGATGTCCTTTGGGGCGAAGTGCAATCGCTTCGGCCAATCGTGGAAAAATCCGAGCGCGTAAAGTGGCGCACTGCGATCGAGAAAGTGCGTAAACCACATCTCGCCACTTATCGCGAGAGAATGGGCGGCGAAAAATCACGCTGGGTGAAATGGCGAGCCGAACTGCCCTCAGGCGCATTGCTGGAACGATCCCGAATCGTTTGGCTCGCTGTCTGGGCATCGTTTTTGGACCCCGATCCGCAGCATTCGATGCATGTAGCACGACTTGCTACCCATCTTTTCGATGGCGCAGATCTTGGCCGGGGAACGCCTCACTTGCCCCGAAACGCGCGTGGTCTCGTCGAAGCCGCGGCCATGACTCGGGATGTTGGCCGCGTGGAGGGGGCCCGTCACCATCAAAAGACTTCCTTTCGACTGATCCGCAGGCAAGATCCACCTCCGGGATGGTCAGCCGTGCAAATGTCTCGAATTGCAACCGTAGCGAGATTCCACCGCGGAGGGCTGACGGATCATGCGAACTGGGAAGGATGGCGCGGAATCCCCCAAGCAGAGCGTCCAGGATTGAAACTGCTCGGGGGAATCCTGCGTCTGGCCGCTACGCTCGCTTCGCGTACAGATCCCCGGATCGATTCAATTGAAGCGGGGGAGAGAGGTGGTTCCCTCGTGATTCAGGCGAAAGGCTATCGAGCCGATGAACCGCTCGCGTCGCGGCTGGCGGAAGCTCGGCACTTGTTGGAATCTGCGCTACACCGACCGATCGTAATCGAGCCTGCGGGCTAATCGCGTAGGTCGCGCAGGGCGCGCGGGGTCATCAGCCAGATCAGACGGCCGTCTACAGGTTGGAATGAATCCATTTCCAGATACGCAGCTCCGGCTTTCTTTAGTTGCGTGCAAGGTTTCGCGGCGTGGATTGCCGCTGCAATCACCTCGTCAAAATTCGGTGCATGCCCGAAACAGATCGTCTCATCCGCCTTGGATTTTGCAAGCTCCTCAATCAGCATTCTGGGCGACGCGCCGGGCAGCAACGCCTCTGTCTCGCGGATGCCATTCACCGGTATCTCCAGAATCACGCACGTGATTTCCGCCGTCTGCATTGCACGAAGATATGGGCTGCTCAAGACGAGGCTTGGCTGCACCCCCAGCGCTCGCAGGCCACGCGCGGCGGCACGCGTTCTTTCCATGCCTTTTTCCGTCAGGTGTCGTTCCGGGTCCGGCGGGCAGGCGGGATCTTCCCGGTCAATCGCAATTCCGTGGCGCATTAGGCAGAGGAGCATGGCCCCTTATTCTACTATGTTAATCGATTGCGTCAGGCAGTCAGGCTGTACAGGCCGCGGGATTCCGTTCGTTGGTGGTGGCGTGGACTCCGGCCCAAGTCGGGACGTGGCTGTTGAGTGCCGAGCCTTGCGCGCGTCCTGGAGAATCGGACACGGAGGCCGAATTCCTTCTCAAATGGCCGGGCCTTACGTGAAAGTTCAGCTAGACTCGGCGCGGCTCCTTGAGCGAGATAAAGCCGCACGCGCACCCGCTTCCGCGTTGTCCTTGCGAGAATGCCGCGAATGTCATGTGTGTCACCGGCGTCCAGAGCAACGGCAATCCGCAACAGGGTGCTGAGGGCCCGGACCACGCGCCTGTCACGCACGGTTAGAGACGCGTAAAGCCTGTGGTGCGATTCGGGCTCGGATTTGGCATGGTAGCGGACCAGACAGGCAAGGATAGCCTGCAGTTCATCGGACACGCCGGGGAATTCAGCATTCCGAACAAGATATTCTCCGTGCTTGTGGTGTCCCTTGATGTGAACGGCCTTCCCGGAATCATGAAGCAATCCCGCAATCTCGAGAAGGAGCCTCATTTCCTCCGGAAGCCCGAGCGCGGGCGCGAGCTGGTCAAATAACGAGGCCGCAAGCGAACGTACATGCTCCGCATGTCGCATGGGGCAATGGAATCTTTCCGCGAGAAGCCGTGCGTGGTTCAGGAGGGCATGTACGCGATTCCTGTTGAGCCCCGGCGCACCAAAATGCTCCGCGGCCAGCTCGCATAAGATCCCTTCGCGTACTCCGACGCCTGGAACCAGTAGCGTCTCCAGCTTCACGTGCTCGGCGAGACATAGGAAGACAACTGCGGCGATGCCCATCACTTCCGCGCGGTCGCGCCGCACACGAAATGTCCTCATGCGAGAAGAGATATCGCGGCGAAGAATTTCCCATGCGCGGTCTCTCAGCAGTCGCACGTGAATTGAGGGGATGCCGCGCAGCCTCGGGCCGGGAGCAATTCGCGCAAGTGCTTCCGCATTTCCACCACAAAAAACCGCGGGATACCTTGACAGATTCGGAGGGTCCGGCCAGGCGCTGCGAATCAGCGAGAGAACACGATGGTGAATCCGCTCAAATTGGTCTTCGTCCACAACCCCCGTCAGTTTCATGCTCTCCATCAGCCGGACGGTCCCGATGGGCAGCGCGATGGAATGATTAACTTTCCAGTCGCGCAGCAATGTAATTTCCAGGCTGCCCCCGCCCAGATCCACCACCAGACGCGGGGCGGCAGGCCCGAGCGCGCCACGGACGGCTTGCAGAACAAGCCGCGCCTCTTCGGATGCATCAATCACCTCAAGACGAATTCCGGTCTCCCGCATAATCCTGTCGCGCAGGACATCGCTGTTTATGGCTTCGCGGACGGCGCTAGTGGCGACGGCGCGATACAATTTGGCATCGTAGCGCTGCAGCATGGCGCGAAAATGCCGGAAGGTTTGTACCGCGCGGGCAATCGTCCGCGGGGTGAGGCGGCGCCTCGTGAATACATTGTGGCCCAGCCGCACGGGCCAGCGTTCCGTTGCAATTTCGTGGATTTCGGATGCGGAAGCTGCGCGGGCAACCGCGGCCCGGATGGCGTTGGAACCAGCGTCTATCGCAACGATTGCGATGGGTCGGGCCAAAGACGGTTCCTCGAGCCTCCAAAGAAACTTGCGCGCATACCGCCTTGCGTCGAGAGGATACCACTTCCCGCGAAATTGGCAGATGAAAATCTGATGAATTCGCCAACGGGTTGATTCCAGATTTGAAGTCCACCCCCGGCGTCACGCATCTGGATTCGTGGACGGACCTCCGGGGAGCGACCAGAACGTAGGCACCGCGTCCGTAAACGCAACACCAACTTTTTTCTTGCGCGACCGCTTCGATGCAAGGAACACCACTCGACAAGGCTGCTCGCTTTGAGTGGCTGGATTTGTCAGAAGAAGTTCCTGTCCGATGTGGACGCGGGTCGAGAGTGGAAGCAGCGCTCCGTGGGAATTCACGACGATCGAGGTAGTCTCCTCGTGGAATGGCTCCAGGTGACGGCCGTGGCCGTAGACAAACACGGGCACCTGCAACTCAACGCGTCGCGCCCGCCGCCGGTCAAATCCGGAGTCACCCTGCAAATCCTTGGTTCCTGCACGCTCGGACTGAGCGCGCTTCAGCGCATCGTAAATCTTGCTCACGCGTGGTGTCCTCTGCGTCCGGTGGCTGGGTTGCCTGGCAATACGTTAGCGCAGCAGAGAGGCGCAAGGGGCGCCGAATACTCGCCGCCGTGCGAATGAATTAACTACGAAGTTTTCTCGCGCACTTGTGTACTGCGCAGATTATCGGGGCTTCCCCTTTTCCAGGCGCAGCGACGTTGAATTAATGCAGTATCGCAATCCATCAGGGCCGGGGCCGTCATCGAACACATGGCCGAGATGCGCCTCGCAGCGGGCACACATTACTTCCACTCGGCGCATGCCGTGACTCATGTCAGATTCTTCCTCGACGCTCCCTGGCGCGGCCGGAGAAGTGAAGCTCGGCCACCCCGTGCCGGATTCAAATTTCGTCTTGGAATCGAAAAGCTGTTGTCCGCAGCAGACGCAGAGATAAGTGCCGGAGTCTTTGGTCCCGCAATATTCACCCATAAACGGCGGCTCGGTTCCTTTTTGGCGCGTGACGTAATATTGATCGGGAGTAAGTTGCTTCCGCCATTCGGCATCGGTTTTCTGGATTTTGTCGGCCATATTTAAGTTAGCTTACAACAAGCTGAAAGACTTTGCGCGTTTACATGATCTTCAAATGTGGAAGGTTTTGTTGCCCTTGATGACTGGGTTGGGTATCATCGCGCCCGATTCTGCGAATCGAAAGAGTGCCCCAATGAAATCTGGCTATGCAGGCGGACTATACTTCCTCGTGCTGGCGATATTCTGTGGGCTGTACCCCGCTGGGCAGACGCGTCCGCCTGTCGGCGGCAGTGCGTCCTCGCCCTCGAAAACTCCTCCGGGTAACGCAAGCCAGGCCACTCCAAAGAAGCCGATACGTGAAGCTGCTCCGTCAGCTCCTCCGCGCCCCATTCAGTTGATCCCCCAACCGGCATCGGTGAAGTCCGGAGTGGGCGAATTTGTAATCACCGCTCGCACACAAATTATCGCCGCTGCCAGCACCCAAGCGCTTGCCGAACAGCTCCGAGGTGCGTTGCAGCCCGCGATGGGATTTCCGCTCTCAATTGTGCGGGCTTCTGCCACTCCAATATCGAGTGGAATCGCCTTGTCGGTTGACCGACGCCTTAGGCAACTCGGTCCGGAAGGCTATCGGCTGGAGGTCACGCGGAGCGGGATTCGCATTCGAGCCTATTCTCTCGCCGGACTTTTCTATGGAATACAAACCCTGCGCCAGCTCTTGCCCGCCGATACATTCCGGCGCAGCCGTGTCGACGATATTCGATGGACCGTCCCGGCGGTGATCATCGAAGATACGCCGCGATTCTCCTGGCGCGGCGTGCACCTGGATGTCGCCCGCCATTTCATGCCCAAGGAATTCGTCCTGAAATTGCTCGACTTGATGGCGCTGCACAAGTTGAATGTTTTTCACTGGCATCTTGTGGATGACCATGGCTGGCGCATCGAAATCAAAAAATATCCGCGGCTCGCGATCATAGGCGGCAAAACGGATTTCACGACATTTAATCCCGTGCAGCCGATGCAGGCCGTCAGCCTGCCGCAGGGTGGTTTCTATACGCAGGACGACATTCGTGAAGTTGTTCGATACGCCGCCGATCGTTTCATCACCGTCGTCCCGGAAATCGAGATGCCCGGCCATTCCGCCTCGGCAGTTTCCGCTTATCCCGAATTGGGCAACAAGCTCGAAATCGAAGAGGGTGGCGGCAACACTTCCTTTATGTCGTTTTCCGGCGGGGGCTCTGCAGGGTTTGACTCCAACTACAACGTTGACGATTCGACGATTCATTTCTTGCAGGATGTACTCACGGAAGTGATGGCCCTCTTCCCAAGCAAATTCATTCATATCGGCGGCGACGAAGTGGACAAGCGCCCATGGCACGCCAACCCGAAAGCCCAGGCGCGCATGCATGAGCTCGGTTTGAAGGATGAGAGTGAATTGCAGAGCTGGTTCGTGCGCCAGATGGACCAGTTCCTCGCCACCCACGGCCGTCGCCTGGTTGGATGGGACGAAATCCTCGAAGGCGGGCTCGCGCAGGGCGCGACCGTGATGTCCTGGCGCGGATTTGCGGGCGGTATTGCGGCGGCGAAGGCCGGTCATGACGTGGTCATGACTCCCACCGATTTCACATATATCGATTATTACCAGTGGGTCGCGCCGCGGCTCGAACCGCTCGCCATTGGCGGATATCTGCCGCTCGAGCAAATTTACAGTTTTGAGCCACTCGCGCCCGGTCTGACTCCTGCGGAAGCGCAGCACATTCTTGGCGGCCAAGCGCAGCTCTGGACGGAGTTCATGCCGCAGCAGAAGGAAGTGGAATACATGGCATGGCCGCGCCTATGCGCGCTGGCGGAAGCAGTGTGGTCTCCGCGAGGGCCGCGCAATTTTACTGAATTTGTTGAGCGCCTGAAACCGGAAACCGAGCGACTCAAGGTGCTCGATGTCCACTACCGTCCGGTGACTCCGGTTCCCCCGCCAGCCGCGCATTGGCAATCCGGAGATGCAACCGCTCAATTTGCGGAGCACGAGTGGGATGTGACCGCCAGCATCACGGCGCCCGGCCAGTATGACGTGGCCTTCATGCAAACCGGAGGCAACGGACACGTGGAATTTGAGTGGGCCGAGCTTCGCGAAAATGGAACGGTCATCCAGCGCATCGTGCGCCCGGGATCGTCCGATTGGGGCCAGCGCTCAAACGATTACATGTTTGGATTGCCCGCTTTTCACTCTGGGAATAAATACACGGTTCGGGCAAGCATTCGCGGCGTCGGCGGCAATGACACCGCAGGCGATTTCTATGTCATTCCCCAATAGCGGTTTGATTCACCGGATGAGTCAGCGGGAGCCTATTCGTCCCGCAGCGCCGTCATAGGGTCCACCCGTGAAGCGCGGAACGCCGGCAAATAGCTGGCCGCGGCCGCAACGACTGCAAGCGCCAGAATCGCCAGCGTAATTGTCACCGGGTCATACGCATGCAATCCAAATAGCAACGAGCTTGCCGTTTGCCCCAATGCCAGCGCGAGTCCAGTTCCAACAATGGCTCCGACTGCGAGCAGAATCCCCGCTTCGCCCATGACCATCCTCAAGATGTCCTGCCTACCCGCGCCAAGCGCCATGCGAATGCCGATCTCATTTCGCCGCCGTGCGACCGAATAAGAGATCACTCCATACAGGCCAATCGCCGCGAGCAATCCGGCCAGGATGCCGAAGAACGCGGAAAGAGTGGCCATCAGCCGGTCGCGCAGGAGGGAGCCTTCAATCGTGGAACGTAACGTGTGGAAGTCGACGTCGATTTGCGGGTTCACCTGGCCGATTGTCTGTTTCACATCTGAGATCAAGCTCATAAGCGGGGAATTCGACCGGACAAGAATTTGGTCTTCCTGATCCGGCTTGGCTTCTTGCATTTCGGGGAAATAGGCGATTGGCGAGAACTCATCGTGCAAATCACCGTACTTCGTATCTTTCACGACGCCGACGACTTCATAAAACGGTTCTGGCTCGCCGGGAGCTTCTTCTACACGAAATCTTTGGCCGATTGGGTTGCCCGCGGCGAGATACTTATGAACAAACGATTCATTTACGATTGCAACCGACGGCGAGCTTAGCGTGTCGTGTTCGTCAAAGTCCCGTCCCGCCAACATCGGTGTGCGTAGAGTCTTGAAGTAGCCGGGGCTTACTTGATTCATCCACACATCGCCCAATTCCTTTCTCTCGGGGCCGCCGCTGAGAATAGTTTGGTCCCAAAAATTGCTTATTGGAACCTGGCTTGCATCTGTCACGGCGTCAACCCCTGCAATCGCGGCTATGTGCTCGCGCAATTCCTTCTTGAAGATTTGCCGGCGCTCTGGCGCGATGTGCAACTTCGTGAAATCCACATCTACGATCAGGATGCCGTCTTTCTGAAATCCCGCGTTCAATGTGGTCAAGTTGCGCAAGCTGCGAACGAAGAGCAGCGCGCCCACGACCAGCACAAGTGACAATGCCACTTGCGATACGACCAGGATGCGCCGCAGCCCGAATCGCTCGCGGGCGGCCGTCATCCCCCTTCCCGCTGCCTTGAGCACCGCTCCGGGCGCGACTCTCGTGGCGCGCATTGCCGGGGCCAGCCCGAAGAGGACAGTCGTCATTACGGCAAGCCCGGCGGTGAAGCCCAGAACCCGCCAGTCTGTGCCGAGGTCAACGAAGAGCGGGTCTCCCTCTGTGCTAAGAAATGCAACGAGGAACTGGCTTAAGCCCCTCGCAAGCAGGGCGCCAAACGCGGCGCCGAGGCCGGCGAGCAACAAGCTCTCAACCAGCAACTGGCGGATCAGCCGTCCGCGGGTCGCTCCCACAGCTAAGCGCACAGCAATCTCTTTTTCGCGGGCGTTGGCCCTCGCGAGCATCAGGTTTGCGAGGTTGGCGCACGCGATCACCAGAACAAGTCCTGCGATTGACAGCAGCATCCACAATGGCGTCGAGTAATTCCGCCGAAGCTCGGAGAATCCGGAATCGGCAGGAAAGGCTCCCAGCTTGAACCCGAGATAATGTTTCGCGGTGTCAGCGTTGTACGAAGGCGGCAGTGTTTGCTGAAACAAACTTGGGGAGATTGTTTCCAGCTGAACTGAAGCCTTGGCGATTGTCCAGCCGGGCTTCAGGCGCCCCATCGACGCCAGCCACCAGTCCTGCCGGACGTCAAGTCTCGTTCCTTCCCCACGAACAACGGGATCCGAGCAGATGGGAATTGCGACATCGTATTTCCGCCCTACTTCAACGCCATAGAACTCCGGTGGCGTGATTCCTATAATCTCGAATGGGTGGCCTTCCAATGTGAGTACGCGCCCCACTGCAGAACGTTCTCCGCCATACTCGCGCTGCCAGAATGAATAGCTAATCACGGCGGCCTGAGCGCCGCAGCCGCGGCGATCATCTGCGTTTGTCAGGAGGCGGCCCAGGAACGGCCTAACGCCGAGCGTATCGAAGAAATCGCCGCTCACCCAGATGGTCTCGGCGTACCGCGCTTCACCGCCCACGGAAAGGTTCAACCTGTCGGGGCTCCAGGCAAAGATGCCGGAGAATGCTTGTTGATGGTCGCGAATTTGCTCCCACTGAAGGTTGGTCAGGGATGAATATCTGCTTGCGAAATTTCCCGAAGCCGAGTCCCGGTTTTCAATCCGCACCACTGCCAGCTCCCTCGGCTCCTTTACTGGCAGCGTTCGCAAGCGGATGGCGTCAACAAGTTGAAAGATGGCTGTGTTCGCCCCGATTCCCAGCGCTAGGGAGAGTATCGCCACCGTGGCAAAGCCCGGGTTCATTCGAAGAAGTCTCGCGCCATACCTAATGTCTTTCCACAAAGCCTCGCTGAAATTAGAATTAGCCATGGCACACCCCTCGCGGATGGACTGCTTCTTCCATTGAGTAAGACGAATGGACGAGTGAAAAGTCACTTCGTCCGGAGGGTTTTCTTGTCAATCGGTAGAATGGACTTACTGCGGTTCTTAACGCTTTGTATCCGGCCAGCCGTAGAGCTTCAGCGCATTTCCGCGCAGCACCATGCGCGCAATTTCGATGGCCCGCTGGCGCGAGATTTCGCCGTCTTGCATCATTCCCGTAAGCGCGATCGCCAGCGCCTCGCGGCCTGTCTGGCTCGTCTGCCAGCCGATTTCCTCCCAGTCAAATTCCTTCGCGCCGGGGTAGAGGTCGGTCCCAAACAAAACTTTCTCCGGGTACCATTCCAGCCAATACCGGAGCACACCTGCGAGATGGCGCGGCGAAGTCGCCCAGGTTTGCTCGGAGAGGTCCGTGTACACGTTCGGCTTCATCAGCAAGACGGCGACGGCATCCGAAAATGCACCTGCGCCGCCATGCAGCATGACGAAGTTTGTCTTGCGCAAGCTGGGATCGTCGAACACGGATTCGAGAAGGATGGGATTCGCCCCATGCAATTCAAAATATCCGCCGCAACCAGCGCCGGTGTGGATGTGGACGGGCAGACCCAGCCGCCCGGCTTCCGCCGCAATGTATCGGAACAAGTAGTCCTGCAAATGAAGATACTCCGCCTTTGACGGCGCGCCGCCGCCCGCATATTTGGCGTAAATGGCCGCGGCGTCTTGTTCGCTTTCCGGCTCGAAGTCGAGCGAGCGGAGGTAGGCCGCCTCAAACTTAATCGCCACCGCGCCGGTCTGTTTCTGCCGCTCTAATTCCGGCGTCACCACTCGCGATGCGTATTCGCCAAGCGTCGCGGGAATCGTGGCAACTCCCAGGTCTTTGCGGTAGCGCTCAAGCAGCATCGCCTCGCGCGTATAGAAGAACTTGCGGTCGGGGGTTTCGTTTGCGAGCGAAGGGCTGGGAAACGGCACGAGCAATGGATCGTCAAATGGCACCCAGCGGAAATGCGGCGCCGTGAGTCCCCGCCCAAGCGCAATTCGATTCGCCAGTTCCGTTTCAATCCCCAATTTGCCGAGCACCCACGCCAAATAGTTGTCGCCCTGCTCCCTCTGAATGCGTAGCTTCGTCTTCAGCATTTCTTGGATGTGCGCCTCGCTGCGGTCGTTATACGCGTAACCCCACAGAGCTTTCCATGCCGCAAGAATCTGTGGATTTTCCTCGCGCGCCGAAGTGGGGAGTATCGTTGGCTCCAATGGATCGCAAGGAAGTGCGTCGAATTCGTCATCGCGCTCCCCCGGAGAAACAAGGCGCGGCGGGTGCGAGTGATTATCAATCGCACGAACTCTTTGGATCTCGGCCGAAATTGCCGGATCGGCCGTCTGCGCGTGCGACGTGAATGCCAACACGCCGCTCGCAATTAAAATGACGATAATCTTTTTCAATTTAAGTCCCCCCATCCCTGCCTGCGGCGCTAAGGTAAATGAATGTCGCAACTTTCGCCGCTTGCTGGAATCGACCCATTCATTTCGCGCGCCCTGTCACGTCAACGCTCTTCCCATGCGCAGCCCTGCGCCGTTCGAGAAATGCGCGCCCCGCCGAAGTGATCTCCACTATTTGCCGGCCGTTCGATTCCGCGGTCCCCACAAGCCCGCGATCGTTGGCCTCCTCCCAGATCGGCAATCGAGGGCACGACGTCCGCCACGCATTCATCACCTCTTGGTAGCTTCGGTCGCGTCCGTCAAGCCACTCCAGCAAATCGAAAATTAAATTGTCGACCCCGGGTTCAGCCATGGAATTTTCTTCCCGTCCTTTGCTCAATATATCTCAATTGGAGCGATTGCCAATCGGCAAATCTTCGCGCGAAGTAAGACCTTCGAATTGAACTACGAAGGGGAGTCTTCGGCGTTGCGTAGATTACTCCGTTGGAAAAATGGCGGGGACGACGGGACTCGAACCCGCGACCTCTGCCGTGACAGTCTAGGCTTACACGTCTTATCAGCGACTTACATTCTCGCGGGGGCTGCCAAGTCGCTGAAAGGGACTGTAGGAACCGTTCTCTGTGGGTAAATTTGTGGGTAAGAATTCTCGCGTGGCAACGATTTTGAGCTTGGGAATTGAGCACCGAACCGCTGTTGATCCGGTGCCCATTTCGGTACGCACTAGCGGATACGGAGACTGATCCGCGTTGTCAGGCGTCTCTTGTACGGTCTTCGCCGTCTGGGTACCGGGGCACCCATCTGGAAGCACCTGCCCAACTGGCGCAGACGTGATCGCATGCGGCAAAAGCCCACCGTCGTCGTCCCCAGCACCTCGGCGGCAGCATCGAGTTTCGCAGTCGCGGCAATCGCTTCCATCGCTGACAACACGCTTGAATCTTCCCGTTTCACGAAACCCGCGAACTCGGTGAGCAATTGCCTCGCATCTCGCTGCCTCTCTTCCCGCTGACATCTTTGCCTCAGATGCACCGAGTGCCCGTGGCAGAACTCGTCGCCGACCTGATCGCGATCCGTCTCTTCCCAATGGGTAGTCAATGACAGGTTGCCGGGGCGGCATAGGGGATTCTTCATCCGCTTCAGGTGCATCGTCCTGAACTTGTTTCCGAGGCAAAGGTTGATGTAGTTGAAGAACCGGGCGCTGTTCGCACCGTGGTGCTTGTGAGGGTCGAACGTCTGCACGACGTCCTCTTTGCCAGCCTCACGGTGCTTGGAGTTCGCGGGAAGGTACCGCAGGTGGATCAGTAGGTCTTGCGCCCAGTCCTCCATGTCCTCCCTCGGCGCAGACCTGTCCACGTGCCTGCTGACCCAGTTGCGGACGTACTGGGGAAACCGCTCGTGGAACTCGTCGAAGTTCTTCGGAACGACGAACCCGTCATGCCCGACGTACCTCCCGCCAACAATCGTGAACGGGTCGGCTTTTCGGTTTTCTACAGAAAAATTGGCGAAATTAACAGGTTGATTCTCAACTGGGACGGTATTGCTCTGCATGGAGACACTTCCTTTCGAAAGGATTTGAACCACATGCGAGCAAGCGTAGAAGGTCGGAACGAGTTGGCTGCACGAGTTCAGCAGGTGTTGGCGCTGCCGACCAAGAAAGAAGCGGAGATGGTGGTGGATACCGTGGTCGCAGCACTTGAAGCCACTCTGCTCAACAATCTGGCTACAGACGGGTTCACGCTGAAGCTAGGCAGCTTCGGAAAGTTCTCGATCCGGCACAAGCAGGGGATTCTGAGGCGAATTCCGTTCACGGGCGAAACCATCCTGACAAAGGATCGACGGAAGGTTACGTTCGTCAGTTTGGGGGTATTACGGCAACGGGAGAGGGTTAATTGCGGCAAGGAGAAACGATGCTAGAAGGCAGCGGCTACTAATGGCTTCCCTCAAGTTGCCAGCCTTCCTTCAACGCTGCCTGAAGATCAGAATCCAAAGCCGCGAGCATGTCGGATTCTGCCCCCGTCCTCATCACAATCATGTTCTCCGTGCTCGCGTACCGCTGTTCGTCAACGTGGACGCGGAACCGAACTTCCTCCCCCGGTGGCTGATCAACCACGAGATAACGCCATCTCCTGCCCTTCGCTAGAAACACCGCCTTCAGCAGCTTTACCGGAGGAACTGGGTTCTTCGCTTGTTCGCGGGCGACTTCTTCCCATCTCTTGATGGAGCGGTGCATATTGATGATCGCCTGAAGGACGTCTTCCTTCTTCCGCCCTGCTCGGAAAAGCTGTTCGATATGGTTCAAGTACTCGACGTACTTCTGCCAATGCTCCACGTGCCTCTTGATGCGCGGCTGCCACTCCTCCGGTTTAGACCGAACAACGCTGATCGTCGTCAACATCGTCGAAAACGAGTTATGGGCACCTTGGTTCAAGGTGTCCATCGGTGTGAAGACCTCGCCGTTTAAGCCAACCTGCTCCTTGAAGAGCATCCCGTTGCCTTCGAAAATTACGTCGTTCACGTTCTTCCACATCGCCGCGAAGCCGTTGGGCATATCCCCTGAAAAGATATGTGGAAGATGGTCAGCCGGAGCGACGAACATCGCGTACAAGACCCGCGTGTAAAGCTCTTCCGGATCGCGCCAACGGGTCAGGTACGCAAAGATACGACCCTTGTTCACGTCGTCGATCACCGACTGGATTAGTTCGACGATGCACCGCTTTGTCCAGTCAATGACCTCGGCTGGGCTTTGGCGCATAAACGCTTTCACGGTTGAATCGTTCATGTGTGGTGTCTTCGCCTTGCAGCGCGACACCGGGCAGGCTGGAGTTGTTGTCGAGCCTGAGGCTGACTTGGCGTCTTGCGCTTCTTGCGCAACCATTACGAATCCTCCTCGTCCGATCATGGCACCCTTAGCGAATCTGTTAAAGTGCTCTGCCGTGAGAGTCTCGGCATAAACCTATTATCAGCGACTTACATTCTCGGACGGTAGGAACCGTTTTCTGTGGGTAAGATTGTGGTTGAGAATTCTCGCTGACACAGCGACCCTTTACGGAGTAGATTTCTGGCGTGAGAAAATTGCTCTTTGCTGTCGTCGTGGTTCTTGGTTCGGTTGCGTTTGCCCTCGCACAGGCGCTCCCCGAACCAACTCTTGTGTCTGCCGGACTGCCGAGATACCCACCGATAGCACGTTTAGCGAAAATTCAGGGCGAGGTCAAAGTTGATTTCACTCTGAATTCGAACGGCGAAGTTGCCAGTGCTACGGCTGTTTCCGGTCACCCGATGCTCAAGGGAGCGGCGGAAGAAAACGTCAAAACGTGGAAGTTTGAGCTTCCAAAGAATCTATACCGCACCGACTGGAAGTACAGCACCGTTTTCCATTTCAAAATTTCAAGCGATGAGCAGCCATACGAAAATCCGAAGCTCACGGTCACTCTCGACTCGTACCGATACGTCGAAGTTGTGACGAATCCCCCGTCCACCAAGTTCGCGCACGACTGCCCCACCCCGGAGGAGGCTAAGACCCCAACATCCATAGCGCCGGGAGATTTCGTCGAGCTTTCGCGATCCGGCTGCTACGGAACCTGCCCTTCATACAAGGTGCGAGTGTCAGAAGATGGGAACGTAAGCTGGAGCGGTGGGGCGTTCGTCGCTGTTCGTGGGGAAATGCACTCTACCATTGCCCCAGAAGCGGCTCATGCGGTTATGCGTGAGTTCTTATCGCCGAACTTCTGGGCACTTTGCGGCGGCTACGATGCCAGCGTTACGGACAACCCCACAACGCAAATTGAGGCGCGAATCGGAGGTCAGTCGAAGAAAGTTTGGAACTATGCGGATTCGGCACCCGAATTCGAGAGATCGCTCGAAGATACCGTTGACGCAGCGGCAAACAGTCACGTTTGGCGTCATGGCGACCCGCAAAGCGAGCCGTTGAGCAACATCTTTCAAGATGCGTACATGCCCAAACCGGGCGTCACACCTTTGATGAAGGCAGCCGTAAACGCCGATATGGAATCGGTGAAAAGACTGCTTGCCACGACCAAGGATGTGGACGCGGCTGACTCCAGCGGTTGGACGGCTCTGATGTACGCGGCTGCAAGCTCCCACTCAGAGCCAGCAAAACTGCTACTTGCAGCGGGTGCCAATCCGAACCATAAATCGTTCGCGGGTGATACCGCACTTATGGCTTCCGCGATTTCGGGTTCCTTCGATGATGATTTGGTGCGGGCGGGCGCGGATGTCAATGCGCAGAATAGTGCAGGGATGTCCTCCCTCATGATCCTCGCTGCTAAGGGAGATGCAGAGGAGGTCGCTTCGGCACTAAAAACGGGAGCCAACGGTTTTCTTAAGGATGCGAAAGGGCGAACTGCCCTCGATTACTTGCGGCTCGCAAACTGCGGCAAAAGTCCGGTTCCAGAGTGGAGCACGTTTGTGAGCGGCGGTAAGTGCGATCACCTTGACGAGGACGACGTGCGCCAGATAACCGCGCTACTGAAGAGTGCTCACTCGCTTCCGTAAAGGGGTATTCCGGTTGCGTCGGCAGGAATAACAATCTTGCCTTCAACTTTCGTTCGTAGCTCTTGTGCTGGCGGCACGGCGGATTGCTTGGATACGCGCTGCCGTCGAATCTTAGCCTCGCTTCATAGCCGGGTTGAATGCCGCCTCCCACCACGCCAACCGCCAAGTCGTGCCAGCCGTTTGGCTTCGTTGAGAGTACGCGGAACTGCCGCCACAGAGTTCAGGCGTTTGCGCGGAGCTTGGTGCCGTCGCAGCGCAGCAGGTGGCGACGGTACGAGTTGTACAGGCAGTTCGACCTGACGCTGCGGTCTGCGCCCACAAACATTAGCCACAATTTCTTGTCGGCTTGATACCGCCGCTCAAGGGCGTCGAACCACTGGCACAGATTCGCCGGGTCGGCGTCCGGGTGCGCCCATCGCTGTTTCCCCGGCTTGGCGTCCCACTCAGCAAACTCCCGCTCGGCGGCGACCAGTTCTTCGCATGCCTCGGCGAATTGCATCTCGCGGAGCGTCTGCTCGTCGGAGATGCGCGGCTTGCCGTTGACCATCTCGACCTTCGGGGTCGTATCTTCGTCGAACAGTTTGGCGATCTTCGCGTCCAATTCATCCTCCGTTTTCAGGCTCCTCGTTCATCGAATCGGCGAGACGCCGTCCTTCTCGTTCTATGTCGTGATCCGACAGCGGGCGGGCAGCGCACATTGGATCGTGGCGCTTGAAAGCGTTGTCTTCCTCGTTGCCGATGCCCGCCGCCTGATTCAATTCCCAGCAAAGGCTGCTGACCGATAGCCGCAAACCACAGCGACCCTCTTGATCGTGGACGCAGCTTGAGTGGATGCGAATAAGTTCGCCCACGATCTCAGGCGTGAGCCTGCGGGGCTTGCGGAACTTGATCAGCTTACCCACGGGCTGCGCTCCACAGGAGCGTGAACGCCAATGGCGAGTACGTCGCGAGTGGGAAGAGACGCATTGCGGTCGCGGACTGCGGCACAAGGAGGACGACGGCAAGCTCGGCGGCGTAGGAAAACGCGAGCGAGGCGAACATCCATGCCGTCGTCTTGGCGTGCCTCCAGAGGAAGGAGCCGTGGCGTAACTTCCACTCTTCCACGCTGCCCTTGCCCCTCCAGAACCGTGAACCGACGAGGACGTAGGCGACTACGCTCCAAAAGGCGACAACCCACGGCGAAGCCCAGAAGACGACCTGCGCCCCTATGGGATCGCGAACCAGCCGGAAGCTCGCTACGGGCAAAATGAACGAAACGACGACCAGCGCGATCAGGATCAGCACGCGTTGCAGCAGCGCCCTCAAAAGCCACTTCATCGAGTCTCCTTTGTTGCGGATCGCTGGACGATCCGATGTATTGACGTCTTACTGACGCCCAGTTCTTTGGCGATTGCGGCGAGGCTTTGTCCGGCAGCGTGAAGCCTGAGAACTTTGTTTTTGTCGCATGACAGTCGCGGACGTCCGCCTATGCGCCCCTGTGCGCGAGCGCGTTCAAGTCCGGCAATCGTCGTCAGGCTCAGCCTTTCACGCTCCTGTCGCGCCAGACATGCGAGGATCGAGATAACTCCGTCACGAAAAGGCCCGAGGCTATCGAGATACGGCTCGGTAAGGGAGCGGTACGCGACCCCATAGGACGTGAGCCGTTGCAAGTGTTGGAGAGTTTCAAGCGCACCCTCGCGGGAGAGTCGCGATAGTGACCAGAAGAGTAGAAGATCGAACTCCCGCTTTGAAGCCGCGATAAACATCCTTTTGAACTGCTCTCGGTCGCTCGTCTTGCCGCTGAAGTTGTCGCTGAATTCATGAACGATTGTCCAACCGTGCTGCTTCGCAGCGAAGTCCCTTAACTGGCGTTGCTGATTTTCGACGTCCTGTCCTCTGTCCTTCGTGGAGACTCGCGAGTAGAGGGCGACTTTCATGACGTCATTCTAATACGTATTTACGTACATGCGTAGAGTACGGTCGTACCCAAACGGTCGTTTTTGGGACGGGCAAACCAGCCTCTCCAAGTCGTTGACTTACTGGAGATTTGGAGAGGCGCTCGCTTGACCGTTTTTGGAACGCCCGACTTACAATGGATCAGCACCCTGATCTCATGCCTATTACTCAACAGCAGATGCAGGTGGCGCGGGCGTTGCAGCACGGCACGGCGCACGACGCTTCAGCACAAGTACGACTCGTCGCAGGTCCGGGCAGCGGGAAGTCGTTTTCGGTGGAGGAGCGCGTCCTGTGGCTCCTCCAGAATGGCACGGCTGCAAATCGCATTTGCGTCGTCTCCTTTACGCGTGCCTCTGCACGGGAACTGCGAGACCGCATTCAAAACTACTGCTCTGCGAACGGTCAACCCACCGTCAACCAAGTCGCAGTCAGCACGCTCCATTCGCTGGCGTTGCGGCTGTTGCGCAGGGCTGGCTTGCTCCAGTACCCGTCCAACCCTCTGGTGCTCGATAGCTGGGAAGTGGAAAATGTCTTTGATGCCGAATTCGGTCACGTCCAGCATCTAGGCAAAAGGCGAACACAGGCGATCCGGCGTGAGCACGAAGCATTGTGGAGCACGGGGCAACCGAATCCGCCCGGCTATGCTCCACCAAACCCTCCGATCACGGTCGCGGAGAGGAATGACTTCCTCGCCTTTCACAGTCCTACAACCCAAACATACTCGTGCGTGCTCCCCGGCGAGATTGTGCGCCAATGTTTGACGCAGATCGTGGCGGGCAACCTAGACCCGGTCAATCTGATCCACCTCGAACATCTGATCGTGGACGAGTTCCAAGACCTGAATCCAATCGACCTTCAGTTCGTAGACGAACTGATCACAGGGGGAGTGCCCACTTTCGTCTGTGGCGACGACGATCAGAGCATCTACTCATTTCGGTATGCACATCCGGCAGGCATCCAAGACTTCACGCATAAGTACGCAAACGCGGGGCAACACACGCTCACCGATTGCTTCCGGTGTACTTGTGCTGTAGCCGCTGCTGCGCAGGCTCTCGTCCAAGCGCACCCAGCACCAAATCGGATCGCCAAGACCCTCACTTCGCTGTATGCAGCGGCAGTTCCACCCGCAGCAGGCATAGTTCACCGCTGGCGGCACCCGACAGCCGTCGCGGAAGCTGAAGCGATTGCGGCATCGTGCCGGGACTTGATCCAAGCCGGAGTCGGACCGAGAGAAATCCTGATACTGCTCAGCAATCAGCGTGCGCAGTCCCGCACAATCACCGATGCACTCACGGCAGCGGGCGTGCCCTTCGAATCTCCCCAACAGAACTCCTTCATTGATTCCGATGTTGGGCGGTTCGTGCTCGCGGTTCTCAGGATTGTCTGCGACACGAACGACTACGTCGCACACCGCTTAATTCTGGGCATGCGACCGGGAGTCGGAGTTGGCACTTGCAGCACGATCCGCCAAGCTGTGATCGCAAACCAGTTGAACTACCGTGACCTCTTCTACCAACCCGCGATCCCCGCTGCAATCGGCGGGAGGGCTGCAACTGCGTTAAACCACGCCCGCGCTGTAATCGCAGTCATCGGGGGTTGGGTGCGAGGAGATACCCTTGCTCAAGGGGGCAACGACATTCAGCAGATCGTGACCAACACATTCGGTGCTGCTGGGGTCGCGGAATGGCAAGCCTTTACTGCCACACTCCCGCCAGACATCGATATCGAAGAACTACGCGATCTCATCTGGGCGGATTCTGACGAGCAGCAGACCGCAATTCTGACGGGCGTGCTAACTCGCCTGAATCAGCCAATTCCGGCAGCGGGTGTGCTGCCGCCAAGGGTTCGCATTATGACGATGCACGGAGCCAAGGGACTCTCGGCAAGGATCGTGTTCATTCCGGGTCTCGAAGAGGAGATCATCCCCGGACCGCGAAGGCAGCCGTATCCCGGCTTGGTTCTGGAAGCAGCACGGCTATTGTACGTCTCGATTACGCGGGCAAGAGCAGCCTGCATCCTGACTCGCGCCGAACGGCGGATCGTCAACGGGCAGTTCACGAATCAGCATCCGTCACGCTTCACGGCGAGTTTGAATGGAGCATTTGTGTGGCGTCAAAACGGACTCACCCCCGCTGAGGTGCAAGCTATCCTTCAGCAGATTGCAATCCTCTGAGCCTCAATCCTCAGTCTGGAGCATTCCGGTCACTTACGTACGTGCGGAGATGCGGGTATACTGCGGATTCCACAGAGGAAGAGACCTAATGCCAACCAAAAAGACGCGTCGAAATTCGGGGAAGCATACTGGTGCTCGTCGCGCTGGCCGCAGCGCGGGAGAGAAGCCCGTCGCCCTGACTCTTAAAGTTGACGGCGAGACTTACGTTCGCCTTAGCACGCTGCGAGCTACCCAAAGGCGGACAAACCAAGACATTCTTGATCAGGCATTGAAGGAATATCTCACTCGTGCGGGAGCCTAGCGAAACGCGATGACCGAACTGATTTGGCAAGGGAAGTACGTAGATGGCAAGCGGCAAAGCCCGGTTCGGGTCGCGTTGCCGTTCCAGACCATCGAGACGGTGAACGAAAGCGCCGCCGACAGGAAACGGAATCTGGAACTTTTCTCGTCCGGCAGAATAACTGAGTGGCGTAATCGGCTCATCTGGGGCGACAAGAAGTACGTGCTTCCCTCGCTCTTGCCGGAGTTCGCGGGGAAAGTTGACCTAATCTACATTGATCCGCCGTTCGACACTGGTGCTGATTTTTCATTTAATGCGGAGATTCCCGCAGAGAATTCAAGTGAAGGGACGTCCTTCAGGAAGCAACCGTCGATTATCGAGCAGAAAGCGTACCGAGATACTTGGGGGCGTGGTCTGGATTCGTACCTCCTTTGGTTCTACGAGACGGCTGTCGTTCTGAACGAGCTTCTTGCCGAGAACGGGTCGATCTATGTGCATATGGACTGGAAGATGGGGCACTACGTTAAATGCATTCTCGACGAAGTATTCGGCAGTGAGAAATTCAGTAGCGAAATCGTTTGGCAAAGAAATACCGCCCACAACAACCCAACACGATACGGTCCGATTCACGATCTCATCTTCTACTATACCAAGTCCGAATCGGCAGTCTGGAATGCCCAGTACACCGAATACGACAAAGAATACATCGAGGGTCATTTTACGAATCGCGCTCCAGATGGACGTCTGTACAGGATTAACGAAGTGACGGGCAGTGGACTGAGGAGTGGAGATTCTGGCAAGCCTTGGCGCGGTCATGATCCCTCGAAACGGGGTCGGCACTGGGCGGTACCAAAGGTGTTGCAAGAAAGGCTAGCCATTAGCGGGACTACCCAGCACATGCTTGACGAGCTAGACCGCTGTGCCTACATCGAGTGGGGCAAAGGCGAAGACAATTGGCCTCGGCTGCGATACTTCAAGGAGGAGATGAAAGGAGTCGTGTTGCAAGACATCTGGACGGATGTATATCGGCAGTCAGCGGTGGACTATCCTACCCAGAAGCCGGAGGCACTTCTGCAAAGAATTGTCGCTGCGTCCTCGAAGGAGGGCGATGTGGTGTTGGACTGTTTTGTCGGCAGTGGAACGACAGCCGTAGTCGCTGAGAAAATGGGACGCCGCTGGATTGCGGCTGACCTTGATTTCGCTACTCTGAATTGGCCCACTTTGCGCTTTTGATTTGGCCCACCCTGTGCACCACGGACGGCCTAACCTGTCAGCGGTAT
>CAVVKE010000001.1:0-4160179 GCA_963748845.1 uncultured Acidobacteriota bacterium | reverse complement strand
ACTTTCCGTCGCAAAAATGAGGCATGAGAGGAGCGTAATCAGCGAGGCTGGAGCCGAGGGTTGGAGCCAGAAGGTTCAGTTTGAGCAGTGGGATTCAAGAAAGTAATAAAACATTTTGAAGACATATTGTTTTAGACAGGAGCGCTGATTAGGATGACGGCCATGATCAAACTACGTCATCAACAACCGTCGCTGTGGCATCGAGGTCTGGCCAAAGATATCGAGGGGTTGTGGGAACCTTGGATGCGGCTGGTGGACGAACTACTGGAAGACGAGCAGCTTCTGGACACGGTGTATGAAGCGCAAGGGGAACGCCATCCACAGAGCCGCATCCGCGGCCGGATGCAAACGCCGGCGGAAGTATTGTTGCGCCTGCTGTTGTTGAAGCACATCCGGAACTGGAGCTATGACGTGCTGGAGCGAGAGGTGCGGGCCAATTTGGTGTATCGCGCATTTACCCGGATCGGGGATGAAAAAGTGCCCGACGCCAAGACCCTAGCACGGCTGGGGCAGTTGATTGGGCCGAAGGTCATTGAGCAATTGCACCAGCGGGTGGTGGAACTGGCGCAGGAGCAAGGGGTGACGCGGGGAAGGAAGTTGCGGGTGGATACGACGGTGGTGGAAACCAACATTCATTATCCGACCGACAGCAGCTTGTTGGGGGACGGCACGCGGGTACTGACGCGGACCATGAAGAAGATCGAGTCCAAGACGGGCGGTCTGAAAGGCAAGGTGCGGGATCGCATGCGCAGCATCCGCAAGCGAGTCCTGGCGATTGCCTTATCGACCCGGCTGCTGGGACCGCCGGGAGAAGAGCGGAGAAAGCGGCAGTATCGGGAGCTCCTCAGCTTGACCCGAAAAGTGATGAATCAGGCGCAGAGAGTGCTGGCCGAAGTGAAGCAGGCACCACGACGTCGGCGCAGTCCAGTGGCAGGTCTGGCGCAATGGCTGGAGACCATGGTGGGGCGGGTGCGGCAAGTGGTGAAACAAACCAAGATTCGGATTTTCGCAGGCGACACGAAGTCGCCGGGAAAGATTGTAAGCGTGTTCGAACCGCACACGGAAATCATTCGCAAAGGGAAAGCGAACAAGCCCAACGAGTTTGGCAAGCTGGTCAAGATTCAGGAAGCGGAAAACCAAATCGTGACCCACTTCGAGGTGTTTGCCGAGCGTCCTGCGGACTCGACTCTGTTGCTGTCTTCGATCGAGGTGCACCAACGGAGGTTGGGACGAATCCCATGCAGGGTGGCCGCCGATGCGGGATTTTATTCGCGTGAGAACGAGAAAGCGGGACAAGCGCTGGGGGTGCGGTGGATGTCGGTACCCAACAAGAAAACCACAAGCAGCGAGCGGAAACTTCTTCAGCACCAGCGTTGGTTTCGTTACGGTCAAAAGTGGAGAACCGGCTCGGAGGGCCGAATTAGCGTGCTCAAACGAAGACACGGGTTGCGACGTTGCCTCTATCCCGGTCTGGACGGCATGCGTCGTTGGGTGGGGCTGGGCGTGATTGCAGACAACTTCATTCAGATGGGGTGCTATCTTGCGCGACAAAGCAGCTAAGCCGGCACAGTCCACTCGCCTCGCGCACGGGAATGGACACGCGCCAACTCACCACAGAAGACAACATCCGTGGCGCGCAATCTTGCCCGGCCTATGTCAGAAGGAGCATTTTTGCGACGGAAAGTAGCTAGGCATTCTCTTCACTGATTCTGTTCTTCCTGATTCTGTTCTTCTCGTCGCTTCCGATTTATTCGTTCCTCTCTGGTCGCCTCTGATTTTCCTGCAAGGAACCCACGCGTGTGGGGCAGTTTGGGCTCCTGAACAGGGGCAAAGCGTTTTCCCGATTTGGGCTTGGAACCTCTACAGGAACATATTTATGCACCTCAGTAACCTACCCTATTGACATTCACCAATTTATAGTGTCAGGCAGTTCGACCCAACCTCATCTCAGGAAGGATTCATATTTTGAAAAATCCCTACAGAGACTTTCTTCGGTGATTCGCCGTTTGGCAAGTAGGGGCAACATTTCACCAACGACGGGGTTGTGAGCGCAGAGGAGTGCTTCGCCTTTCCCGCAATGCTGGGGAGTAAATGAATCTATTATGACCAGCCGTAATATCGAATCTCATTCCGTCTTGGAAATCTGCGCACACGTCAAACGTATGGGCTACGCTGCTTCCTCGCGAGTTCGGCTTTATGGCGAAGAGTTTGAAGTACTGTCAGACCCATTTCCTGAGGATGGCGGGGTCGCCGTTCACGTGAAATCGACGAAAGACTCAAGGATTTCCGTGCTGCGGCTTCCCGCAACGGTTCTTCAGAGTGTAAGAAAAGGCCGAGCCAGTAAAGCCGCTTAGCCCCCGACCACAGGGGCGAGGCCAAATTTTAACTGAACGTTTACTCGGCTGTTCCACTCGGCGGTTATCCTAATCCTGATCGCAGCGTGCTGCTCGGAAATCAGACAACTGGAGTGCCTCCCCAATGTTCCTGCGAAAATTGTTTGCATCGATAAGAGCGAACCGTCGCTCGGCTCAGCAACACAACGAGGAAAAGGGTGCCGTGATTTCGAGACGGCTGCAAGAGTTGCTAGATGTTACAAAGCCCACGCAGGTCGAAATGCCCTTCACCAAAGTCCACAGTGAAAACGCCCCAAGTTACACGCATTTAGAAAAAACTGGAACATAGGCACTGGTCAGAATGTGGTTCGGAACCCAAGCCCCATCCCTTCAAGCGTTCCTGCGCCCTCATATCTGTGCGGGTCAAAAAGGGTCTATCCGCAGCCGCCGCAACTGGATGAAGAGGCTATTGTAGCTTCGCGTACTGGGCTTTGGCTTCTTTCAGGATGGGGATGTCGAGGTCTTTCCAAGGTTGCGAAAATCCATCCCCGATTACTTCTGTTTGCCGACCACTCGGGATCAATCCCTAAGTTAAGGAGCATAAAATGGGTTGGGATGCGATCAGACGGGCAAAGCGAGCCGTCGGAACCGCGCTGATCTCACTGGGGCCGCCTTGGTAGCCAATCCGTTGTGTCGAGGCCAAGGCAAGTCAACATGACCATTGACTCCAAATCGTTGACCGTTTTCTTCCGCAATCAGGGCATTTACCTGTTCATTGCTCTCGTGATTGGCGCAATTTTCTGGGCCATGAGCGAGCCCATACATCCTTTCACCGTCATCTTGTACTCGCTGTGCATCGGCAATTTGCTTTCGCCTCCCATGCAATGGCTGCACGCGCTGTACGAAAGGCCGGCTCCTTATGACTGGCTGATCTTCCTGGCCGTGCTATGCGTGGTGATGCTGCCCGTTTACGCGCTGACGAGCGTAATTGTCTGGTGGTTCGCTCCGTCTGGTCCGCAATCGCTTTGGCAGTTGATCGTCACCGGCTGGAAGCTGCCCTTCCTGATCACCTTGGTCTATGGCGTGGCGAATTTTCTCTACGGCAAGACGAAGGCGCGCCTCGAGCGCCGCAATGTCGAGCTGCAGGGCATGGTTCAGTCGGGCGCGGCCCGCCTGGAGATCCACGAGCAGGAATTGCAACGCGCCCGCGAAATCCAGCAGTCGCTTTTGCCCAAGGAAATTCCGCAGCTTCCGGGAATCGCCGTAGCCACCGCCTGGCGCCCGGCGCACGCGGTCGGCGGAGATTACTTCGATGTGCTGCGGCTCGACGGCAACCGGCTGGCCATCTGCATTGCCGATGTCTCCGGCAAGGGAGTTTCCGCCGCTTTGCTTATGGCTAATGTTCAGGCCAGCCTGCGCGCATCCGTGCGCGACCTGGATAGTCCGGCGCGCGTGTGCGGGATCGTGAACGGCATGTTGTGCGAAAGCATCGCTGCGAACAAGTTCGTTACGTTTTTCTGCGGCGTTCTCGACGCTAATACGCGCACGTTTCGCTACTGCAATGCCGGTCATCCCTATCCTATTCTCGTTTCGGCCGGCGTTGCCCACACCCTGGATCAGGGCGGCGCGGTGCTCGGCGTCTTCCCCTCGTGGAATTACGAGGACTCCAGCGTCAATCTGAAATCCGGAGACAAGTTGCTTCTATTCACCGACGGCATCACCGAAGCCGAGGACGCGCAAGGCGAAGAGTTTGGAGTGGACAGGGTCGCCGCATTCGGCAAGGCACACGCGACCAGGTCCGCTGCTGAATTGACCGAGCAACTGCTCGCGCAGGCGTCGGATTTTTGCGGCGCGCAATTCCAGGACGACGCTACCTTGGTAGTTGTCGCCGTAAATTAACGGTTAGAACCCCTGAGCGGTCCGCCATGCAACCCGGATTACGGGCTACTCTTCCCCAATCCGGTAAGGAAGGGTTAGCCGACCACTCGGGAGCTGTCGCGTCGTGGCTCCAATCAACCGCGGGCGACCACTTCTCTGAGTAGATGAGAAGTCTATACCCAATCACAGATCGCGTTATGCTTTCGGTGATTGACGCACTCAAAGGTACAATCGGCAATGTTGAGATCGTCATCCGGTTGATTCTGCTAGTTCTTCAAGAGTCCACCGCGCGACTGGCTCCGCTCCAGTCAATTTTATGATCAAGCTTCCAGAGTTTAGCGCTGTGAGGTTTCGCGTGATGCGGGTCCTCCGCCCAGGTACCAAGTTGGGCCGTACCACGCTATGGCTTGGCGGCTTGAGCGTCCTTCTCCTCGTTCTACGCTGGATCACCGGTTCTGCCTCAGGATCGAAGCTGAGTGGCTGGGCGACATTCATTACTGTTGTTTTCACATTCTGTGCATTCTTGCTTGCCTTCCGTTGGGCCCGGCCGCATCTCATGTGGCGGCTACGCAATCGACTGAGCGTCACCTATATCTTCATCGGCGTCATCCCCATCTTGCTGTTGTTGGTCATGGCTGGTGTCGGCAGCTATCTGTTTGCTGGGCAATTTGCAGCCTATAGCGCGATCTCGAATTTGCAGTCGGAGTTGCAGCATCTGGAAGCGGCGAATGATGCCCTGGCAGCGCAATTGAGCACTCTGGAGCGCTCGGGCAATCTAGATGAACAGATCGCAGGGAAACTCGCCACCGTTTCGGGAGAGAATTTCCCGCAGCGGACCGTCACCGTGTGGCGAGGCGAAAAGGGTTTCGTACTCTCCACTGGAGGCGGTCTCTTCGAGGCTCGCCCCGCTAAGGTGCCTGATGTTATCAAAGGAAATTTCGCCGGTTTCGTTATTGATCGGGACACTCTGCATCTGCGCGTGGTGAAGCGCTACGATGGGGGCAGACTACCGCTCACCGTGATCTCCAATGTTCCGATCACGCCGGAACTGCTTCAGATGTCGACTTCACGCTTGGGCTCGGTAACTTTGATTCCGCCCGACCGGGAGGGCAAGCTTGAACTCCCGCCTCCGGCAACAGCCAGTCCAACCGCACGCAAGAGCGTGGATGCCGGGCGCGTTCCGCCGCCTTCCAACAGGTTCGACCGGACAATTCGCTTTTACACGCTCTTCAATGCAGTTGACTGGGAAACGGGGAGATCACAAACCGCTGCGATAGGTGTCGTCACCCGGCCGTCGATGCTTTACACCATATTGTTCGCCACGCTGGATGACGAGGCGACGAAAATCTTGCGGTATGGACTGTTCGGCATCGCGATTTTCTTCGGACTGATTGAGTTGGTGGCGCTCTACATTGGGATACAGCTGTCCCGCAGCATGACACTGTCTGTGGCGGAACTCTATAGCGCCACGGAGCATGTAAATCGTGGCGATCTCACGCATCGCATCCAGGTCCGCAGCCACGACCAGATGGCGGCGCTGGAAGAGTCGTTCAACTCCATGACTGAATCGCTGGCCAAGCTCGTTGCTGAGCAGAAGGAGAAGCAGCGACTAGAGAGCGAACTTGCCATCGCCCACGAAGTGCAGGACTTGCTCTTCCCCCACGAGTTCACCGGCCTTGCCTCATTGGAGGTCTACGGTGTCTGCCGCCCTGCGCGCTCGGTAAGCGGCGACTACTATGACTTCATTCCCCTCGGTACCCACAGGCTGGTGCTGGCGGTGGGCGATATTAGTGGAAAAGGAATTTCGGCGGCTCTGTTGATGGCCACTGTGCATGCGTTCGTTCGCGCGTATTCGCTGGAGCCGAATATGGTATTGACGCCGGTGGCGTCGGGAGTTGGAGCATTCTCCAGCGGTGATTCTCGCATGTACTACCGGGGAGACGGCATCACCCAATCGCAACTTGCTCCGGGCATGTTGATGACGACCTTGAACTATCAGCTTTTTCGCAGCACCCCGCACGAGAAGTACGCGACCATGTTCCTGGGCTGCTATGACGCGACCGTCCGCGAGTTGAAGTATTGCAATGCCGGCCACTTGCCGCCAATCATGCTGAGGGGAAATGGCGAGGTCTCCCGCCTCGAAACCTCCGGCACCGTCGTCGGTCTTTTTGATGGGGCGACCTATGACGAATCCACGATCGCGATGCAACCGGGCGATATCTTCGTCGCATTCAGCGACGGCGTCACCGAACCGGAGAACGAATCCGGCGAATTCGGCGAGGATCGCCTGATTGAACTGATCCAGGAGCATCGCTACCAGCCACTTTCCCGCATCGGTGATGTGATCACCGGCTCCGTGGCGGACTGGATCGGCGATGCCGAACAACCGGATGACGTGACCATCGTTCTCGCCCGCGCCCGTTGAGCAGTGGTTGCAAATGCATCGGTTCACTTCCAGGCGCCTTCCTCCCGAGTCACGGGCAAACGTTACCTTACCGATTAGGGAAGGGTTGCCGACCACTTGTCCGGAAACCGGACTTGCGGGCAAGTCACTATTTGATGCGCTCCCACAGCAGCTTGAAAGTCGCATTCTTTCGGTCAATCACTCCACCTTTCCCGTCCTCGCGGGGAATAAGGAGCAGGCGATCATTGCCTTGAAATTCGAACCATCGGACATTGTTGACGCCGCGCCAATTTGGTTCGCTTGCGTCTTCCAGGTGGTGAGTGACAGTTTGCGCTTTCAAATCCAGCGTGTAGGTGCCGTAATACGCGATGTAATTGTCGAAGGCGGCCACCTTCTCTTCGCTCGTACCGCCGGCGGCCCCGTTAACGAAGGGCTTGCGAATACCCTTAACGTCGATTTGGACAGCCATCCAGCCGGACCGATCGTAGATGATAATGCCCGTAGGGTGATCATAAGCAAAGTGAAAAGTGGCATCGGTGCCCTCCACCGAAACCAATCGCCAGGCTCCTACCAACTTCTCGCAACATTGTCTTGTCGCGGCTCTGCGGAGAGCAAGGAAACGCATGAGAGGAGCAAAATGAGGACTTTTTTCATAGACGCCAAACATATCACATCCGGATTTCTCTTCTGGCGTGGAGCAGGCCATTATTCAAGCGGCAGGCCCGATTTGATCGCTAAGGACCCTTCTGCCGGAGCGTACCTCAACATGTTTCCAAGGGATCACTCGTGATGGATCGCCGCAATGATGAGCGCGCTCTCTCCCAGCACAATTGCGAAGTCCTAATTCAGTCCGGCCAGCCATTGCAGCACTTCGCTTTCGAGTGCAATCCGATGGTCCGAATAGCTGTGATCGGTGGCGATCCTAGAGCTTAACACGGCTTTTCATTCCCCGAACTGGAGGGCGGCACGCATTGTAGATAATCGCGAGGCTGCTTGAGCAACTTCACGGATGTGTGCCCGCCAGGCAGTTTCGCGGCATAGGCCGTCGCATTGATTCCCGCATCTTGCAGCTTCGTCGAGAAGTCGGTCTTCAACAGTATTCCGCCGCTGAACGAGCCCGCAAACTTGAGCCCATACGCAACGGGCTCCAACACATAGTCCGAGCCACTCTTGTCCAAATTAGGTTTTGAGCGGCGGGGGTAGAACTCTGCTACGGTTTGCGTTGCGAGACGTGAATCGTAGGGAGGGCCACCACCGCCGTGATACGAGTATCCAGCATTTTCAGCCAGATGTTGCAGTTGTTTTCCCGCCACGAGTTTGAACAGGCGGTCTCCGAGCACCGGGCCGAGCGCCATGCCCGCGGCTTCAGTTGCTGGGGGCAGTTCGTGGCCATGTTGTTCTGTCACCTGGGGCGGGCGCAGTCGTTGCGCGAGATCTGCGGCGGACTGGCCGCCAGCGAAGGCAAGTTGCGGCACTTGGGGTTGCCCGATGCGCCCAAGCGCTCCACCTTGGCCTATGCCAACCAACATCGGCCCTGGCAGTTGTACCGCGCCGTGTTTTATCAACTGCTGGGCCGCTGCCGCGAAGCCGCCGGCCCGCATGGATTCCGCTTCAAGAACAAGTTACTAAGCCTGGATGCCACCCTGATCGAACTCTGCGCCAGCGTCTTCGACTGGGCGCAGTACCGGCGCACCAAGGGCGCCGTGAAGCTGCATCTGCTGCTCGATCATCAAGGGCTGCTGCCCAGTTTCGCCCTGGTCACGGAAGGCCGCGTGCATGAGAGCCGCGTCGCCCGCACCCTGCGCTTCGATCCCGGCACTATCGTGGTGTTTGATCGCGGCTACACCGACTACGCCTGGTTCTCTGCGCTCGACGCCGACGGCGTCTACTTCGTCACCCGCATCAAGGACAACGCCGATTATGGCGTGCTGGAGCGCCGGCCCGTGCCCGAGCGCGGTCCCGTCCAGCGCGATGAAATCATCTTTCTGTACAAACTGGCCCGCCGCGGCGAGCCCGATCTGTTCCTGCGCCGCATCGAGGTCTGGGATGAAGCGCAAGGCCGCACTCTGGTCTTCCTCACGAATCATCGCCGCTTTGCCGCCTCCACCATCGCCGCCATCTACCGTCAGCGCTGGCAGATCGAACTGTTCTTCAAAGCGCTCAAGCAGAACCTCCGCATCAAGACCTTCGTCGGCACCAGCGCCAACGCTCTGCAGATTCAGGTCTGGACCGCGCTGATTGCCCTGCTTCTGCTCAAGTACCTGCAACTGCGCGCCCGCTTCGGCTGGAGCTTGTCCAATCTCGCCGCCCTGCTGCGCCAGCAGTTGTTCGTCTACCGCGACCTGTTCTCCTGGATCGATCAGCCCTTTCAGCCCCCGCCTCAACTCGACCCCATCGCCCAGCAGATCCCGCTTTCTTGGTAACCCAACTTGGACAGCAGAATGGCAACCTCAACCTGGAACCGAACTGCGAAGTACCAGAAATGCCCCATTTTTCTTCAGTCCCACACTCCCATCCCGGCTAATTTGGACAGCAGTGAGTTAAAGTAGAATAAGACGTTACAAATGTCGGGGCGTAGCGCAGCCTGGTAGCGCGCCTGCCTTGGGCGCAGGAGGTCTGGAGTTCAAATCTCCACGCCCCGACCACTAACTCCTGATTTTTCAATTCAATCTTGTTGATGCCGGTTGCGCCGGGGCCTGAACTTGGGTCCATTTGGGTCCAAATACAAGTCTCTCAACGCTCTCTACTGCGCGACGCTGCTCTTCCGGGATCGCGTGCAAATAAATCTCGCGCGTGATTTCCGGCGTTGAGTGACCCAGAAGCGACTGCATCGTGCCAATGGGTGTGCCCACGGAATCGAGCATCGTCGCATGGCTATGTCTCAGAAGATGCCACGTGACACCAGGAAGCCCTAAAGACCTCTGTATAAATAGCTTGACATCGGACTGGGGCAGCGTATGTTCCACTTATGCGACGAGACGCTGCTGTCTTGGAGGCGCGCCGCTTGGCCGCCTTGCCCCGCATCCGGCGGGGTGAATCGTTGTCCTCCATTGCCCGCCAACTGGGTGTGAGCCGGCAGGCCGTGCACCAGTGGGCGCGACTGTCCCGCCGACGAGGAGTGGCGGGGCTGCGTCGTATCCCGCGCCCGGGTCGCCCGCCCAAACTGGCTCGCGCACAACTGGCTCAACTTCCAGGTCTGCTGGCACACGGCGCCGAAGCGCACGGATTTCCGACCGCCGTCTGGACCACACAGCGCGTTGCCGATCTGCTGCGGCGGCGCTTTGGCGTTCGCTATGACCGCGATCACGTTTGTCGCTTGCTGCATCGGTTTGGCTGGAGTTGGCAGAAACCCACCGGTCGCGCCCGTGAGCGAGACGAGAAAGCCATCCGCCGCTGGGTCGAGCACACTTGGCCACGCATAAAAAAAACGCCCGACGGCTAAACGCCACGCTGGTTTTTGTGGATGAAAGCGGTTTCTCATTGCTCCCCACGGCCTGCCGCACCTGGTCGCCGCGCGGACAGACACCGATCCTGCGCCACTGTTTCAACTGGCCCAAGCTGTCGGCGATTTCCGCCGTCACGGTGAATCCGCATGCCTACCTGCATCTGGTCCCCGGCACCATCGCCAGCGACGAAGTGATTCGCTTTGTCCGTCACTTGCTGCGACGGATTTCCACGCCTCTGTTTGTGTTGTGGGATGGCGGCAATCCCCACCGCTCCCGCCGCACGCGCGAGGCCTTGGCGGTTTATCATTCCCGCCTACGCGTGTTTCGACTCCCGGCCTACGCCCCGGAACTCAACCCCGATGAATGGCTTTGGGCGTGGCTGAAACAACATGCGCTGCGCGGCTTGTGCCCGCCCGACCTCAACGTGTTGCAAAAAAGCATTCGCCTGGCCATCCGCCGATTGCGCCGCCATCCCGACATCATCCGTTCCTTCTTCCATGCCTGCCCTCTCTCTTTTTGACCCTGTCAAGCTATTTATACAGATGTCTTTAGTTTCTTCACTGCGGGTTTCAGGTGCTTGCGCAAGAGATTCCATCGTTCCAGCGGTAATCCCTCGCGTGTGGCAAATACCAAGGCTCTTGCATCGACAACGGCGGGACGGATGCCAGCGAAAATTTCTGCCGTCTCCGTTCCAATCGGAATAGTTCGCGCACTGCGTTTCGTCTTGGGTTGATCGAAATGCCCATCGTAGACCGTTTCGCAAACACGGAGCATACGAGCATTCAAATCGACACTTCCCCAACGAAGCGCAAGCAACTCTCCAACACGCAATCCCGTCAGCACCAGTAGCAACGTGACCGAGCGTGCGGGTTCATTCAGCGCCGCAGCTATGTCTCGCACTTGGACCGGAGTGAGGACAGTTCTCTCCGCTCCATGCTGCCGTCGTGGAAGTTTCGTTTTCTGAGCTGCGTTCTCGGCGATGTAACCCCATTCCTCGGCTGCACCGAGAATCTTGCTCAGGCCGCACTTGAAGTGATGAACGGTTTCCCACGACAAACCACCCTTGAGCTTTCGGCTGAGAAAGCTTTGCAACACTTCCCGCGTGAGTTCGCGAAGCTGCCTCTGGCCGAAGGACGGAATGAGATGCACGTCGAGCATGTACCGATAGTGCTTCTGGGTTGCGTACTTGAGTGTTGGCAAAACCACAGGTGTCCAATCGTCTTTGACAAAACTACCAAATGTGCGGACAGACTGTGGTCGTGCCTTGCCGGCGTTGATTGTTCCTAGCCTCTGAGACAACACTTGCATCGCAAGGCGGCGCGTCGGGAATTCGGCGACGGTCCCGATCACTTCCGACCGTCTCAGTCTGCCGAGCGTGCCGTCTGCTTGAATTACATCCTCCCACCAACGCGCCACCCAAACTTTCCTGCGAGTGCCACGTCGGAAAAGCGATCCTTGCTGGAAACCTCTTCGAGCCATCGTTCCTCCATGGATGGCCCGTCCAGCTTGTTCTGTGTCGTCTTTGAGTGTAGTCCGCATGTCAAGCAGCATGCGAGCCTCGCCGTTGGAATTCGACCCAAGCCAACACTTCGTCCTGACGAAAACGCCAATACTTTCCAAGCCGGTAACTCGGTATTCGCTCCAAGGATCGTTTGCGTGTCCGTCCGTAGACCCAAGACACAGGAACCTGCAATAAGTCAGCTACTTCGTGAACAGTCAGAAGGTGCTTTCCGTGGCTTTCCTCTCCCTCTGTGGCCGCGATATGCGCGGCATTGTTCGGAGTGCTAACGGAGGGTACTTGCGAGAATGAGGCGGCACTAGGCCGTCGCGGTTCTCGTTCGATGTCTGACGGCTTCACGGATTGATTCGGGACTGAGGGCATTGCAGAGCGCGGGGCATGCTGTCTTGAGGACGCTGTATTCTCGCGCGTACCGGATTGTGTTGAACGAGGCTTCATGTCTGTCACGCGGTCTTTGTAAGAACGTCTCCTTCGAATGGTTGCTCCTCAGTCTTGGTCGGATGGTCGCTCAGCCAATGTTTGAACTCGTCGTCCCGTTTGAAGAGCAGCTTGAGTGCTTCGCTGACGACGTAGGACGCATTTGCGCCAATGAATTCGGCGTATCGGTCCAGGTTGCGTCTGACTTCTTCCTCCAGACGAACCTGAAGGGTTGTAGTCTTTGGTTGTTTGGATGGTGCCTTCAGTAGTGACAACGGTCTCCTCCTTATGCTGTTTGGTGTTGTACTGCGCCCTGCATTACAAACTCCTTGCTCCGATCTCTGCACGCGGACAAAACACGGCCCCGAGCAGTTCGGGGCGGGCGGGAGCGACCCCACGAAAGTGTGGGCGGCTGCAAGCCGCACACAACGGGGTCGCTCCCGCCCTTCCTTGTGTTTTGTCCGCGTGCAGATGTCACCTGTCTAAATTTAGACATCCGCCCTTCTTTCAAGAGGCTGTGGTGGGGCCGGTCGTGATTTGAGAGCCGAAGCCGCACCTGAAGGACCGCGCACTTGCCAGCCGTCACCCCATCTCTTGCTGCTGTCCCCGAATACCGCTTCCTGGCCCGGCACGGTGACAGCTTGGAACAGGACCTTTTGTGTGGCGGTTCTGTTTGTTTCCGCTTCCGCCCGCAGGTCATTCGGCAACTGCTTTCGCTTCCACAGACCGAAGAGAGTGTCGAATATCTCGCCGCTGAAACGCTTGGCAGCCTGGTTTCGGAAGATCAGGTCGCCTTCCGTAACGAGGCTGTATTTTTTGTTGTCCCATTTGGTTTGAATGTCGAAGTAGCGAGCTAAATCCGAGAGGCCCCTGCCTTCCACAAGGAACGAAAAGAGCTCGCCTGCTTCCTGTTGGAGGCCCGCTGCGGTGGAGATGTAAATAAATTGAAAGCCCGGTAGCTGCCGAAAGAGAGGCTGGTAAGTGCGCAAGTGTCGGACGTATCGGTCGAGGTTGCGATGCTCGGGGTCAACGTAGGTGAACGTCACCACAGGCATGTAATCGGGAGCGGGATAGGCTACGCACAGCGGAAATCCTTCGGAGAACGTGATGGCCTTGCCATCCTCGCTAGATGGTGAGAACAAACTCTCGCTGAGTTTGAACCGTTCGATCAGGTAGCGCCGCTTCTCTTCTGCCGTCTCGAAGTAGCGGTCCTCCGGGTTGGCTAGGATGAAGTCAAGAGCCAGGAGCCGCGTCTTGATGTAATCGAGTTCGTGCTCCCTTCGATTGCGGAGATGGGCCTTGCCAATCGCTTCGTAAATTCGACGGGAACAGAGGTGATACACGAGGCTTCTGCGCGTATATCTCTGGGCCGTGGCATGGCCGAAACGAAACAGTTTTTCGACGAAACGTGCGTTCCGCTTGCCGCTCTTGGCATGGGCAAAGTCGAGGAACTGCCGCACCGTGAAATACCCGGAATGCACTGCCACAAGGTAGAGAAACCGAGCCTCGGCTTCGGTATAGCCGAAAGCGCGGAGACCGGCGAGTTGGGATTCGTGGATGCTCATGGGTTATAGAGTGAAGATTGCCGCGCTCAGCTCCCGGTCGTCTCGAATACGGCGCAATCGATCCGTATCACCGCGGCGCGCGTAGATTTGGAAACCGGCGCGCGCCTTCTGTGCCAGCCCACGCGGGCGGTAGTGGTCCGTGGCGAGTTCCAAATCGCGCCGCTGGATTTCACTCTCGTTCTCCTGTACATATTCAATTCGCAAATCAGGAATTGGAATCTGACCGGACACGACTTTGAGGTGATACTCATTGGCGATTTTCTCCTTCAGGTCTTCCTCTACTTGCCCCCTGTCGTCGGAAAAACGGGCAACGCGGGCGTAGAGTTCCCGCTTGATTTCGTAGTCGAGCTTGACGCGAAGCACCCTGCCGCCGCGTCCTTCGATCTCATCGGCAACCTTGTGATAGAGCCGGTAGAGTTCTGCGTCGTGGATGGCTTCTTTGGGCTTTTTGAGTCCGTGGTAGGTGACCTGGTCCGGGTAAAGAATCTTCCCGCGAGACAAGAACTGGTGGCCTTCCTTCGTCAGGGTCACGACCTGCATAGGATTGTGCTCGGTATCTGAAATGCTCGTGACTCTGACGAGGCCCTGACGGGTGAGGCTCTCGACATCATTCTCCATCCGGGTGCGGTCGCCGTTGTAAGTCAATTCGGCCAGGTCCTTCGCGGCTGCAACGCGGAACTTGCCAACTTCCGAAACCGTATAAATCTCCGAATCGCGAAGGGAATAGTCCTTGTCCCGGTCCGTATACCTAGCTCGCCCACGTTGAGTGAGAATCGCCTGGACGCGTTCCTCACGGGCCACCGGGAGGCGTTCTTCCCTCGAACGCTGCCGTCCCTCGCGTTCGAGCCGGTCGGCCCTGTCTTCCTCTCGGTGGATGTAGTAAAGACGCGTTTGAGCATTCCAGTTGGAAGATGAACCTCGGCCTACATCCCTCCCGGAGTCGAAGCCGGAATCGCGAAAATCGTCGATTTCGAATCCGTCAAACCCTCGGGACATGGCAATGCTCCGTTGCGCTCAATGCGGGGGGAACAAAATTCGACTGCGGAGAAAATCGGGGAAGCCGGAAATGCGAACTGCTGGACATTGGTGCTTCTTACCTCAAAGAGACCTCAAGAAGAGGGCGAGCCTTGCTCTCCTGAGTAGATGAAAACTTCCTCGATGTTCTTGCCGAATACGCGGGCAATCTTGAACGCCAGATCGAGGCCCGGTTCGTACTTGCCGGTTTCAATGGCGTTGATGCACTGCCGGGTCACGCCGACCGATTCGGCGAGTTCGGCCTGCGACCACTCCTTCTCCGCTCTCAACACACGCAGCCGGGTCTTCATTGGTACCGCCAGGAAGCGAGAATGAGGCCGATGCTCCACAATGCGATCATCAAAGCCGGAACCAGGAGAGAGGCACCGGACAGGAATCCGAACCGCTGGAGAAGACCGACAACCAGCGTGAGAAGCAGAGAGGCAACAAAGGCAAAACTCGTCGCTTCATGGTTGATGAGCTTCTGATGTGCGTCGGCGGCTCGGAGGAAGCGAACAAAGCTCCACAGCGCGCCGCCCGCGAGTAGAATCCCCATTGCCGTCATTACGCCTTGAGAATTGCTTGCGCGGGCTCCCAGGGTGAATGCGGCAATTGCAGCGACCACAAAGCCGTAAAACACGCGCAGCGCAGTTCTGCGTCCTTTGCCGAGGGCCCGAACCTCCGATTGGTCTGTCATGGCGTGACTCCTTCCTAAGTGTCATAGTATTCTATTACGGTCTACATGTCAACTATAGATTACTTATAGGCCGCTTACAAAGTCTATGCGAAGCTGTCGGTCGCCTGCTCACATAGTCGGGTCTCTTGACAAGTATCCAATTACAGTCTAATGTTTAGATGTTAATTGGAGGAGACATGCCACGGCGGGGACTAAAGTTAAAGCAGGCCAGCGCGGTCCTACAGATAGAGCCGAAGGAATTGCAGAACCTTGTCCAATTCGGCGTCGTAAAGCCCCAACGATTAGAGGGAACGTACTTCTTCGACGCGAACGCCCTCATGGTAGCCAAGGTCGCCTCCTATCTAAAAGAGTCCCTGGGCACGCGGACGAGTGTGCTCTCCAAACTCATGGAAGCATTTTCGGCGTCTGAGGAAGAATTCAAATCAGAGAATCCCAAGTACATCATCTTCAACTGCCGACTCGCAGCGGAAGAGGAACCAATCGAGCTAGGAGTGCCGTTTCGAGCCTTGGGGGAACAGATTGAGGAACGAATGAGCCGGGCTGATCTTTATAAGGACCTGCCGCGAGGGAAAAAGCGGCCGGGCTGGAAAAAGGAATTTCTGGAATCGCTAACCGAGGCGGCAAAAGACATCGGAGAAGTATCTGAAGAAGAAATCTTGCGCACGGTTCGCAGCTATCGTAAAGAGAGACGTGCGCCAGAGATCACCGTTTCCGCAGAAAGCTAGAAGACGCAAGCCACGGGCTGTCGTTGACACGAGCGTGCTTGTGGCTGGCATGTCGGGCTTCAGAAAGCCTTTTGTTCTCGGTAGGAATCCGAGTGCCGACGCCTCCACGGGTGGGCAGAGAGAAACCACTTCGTTTGGCTTATCACCGAAGGCATCGTGGACGAGTGTAAGGAAAGTATCGAAGCGCTTCGCGTTCGGTCAACCTGATCGGAAGAGTGGTCAACCTGATTCGAGAACGGGCTGAGGAAATCAAAGTGCGCTCCTCGATTGAAATCTCGTCCGACCCGAAAGACAACCCATTTGTCTCTGTGCTGAGCAACACAAGGGCGATTTCATCATGCCCCTAAACCCGAAGGACATCCCGGAAGATCGCATCAGCGCGAAAGTCATTCCTCCCGATTCGCTTCCTGGATGAGTATACAGCCACGGCGCGCGGGCCAATTGGCGTAGGCCGAATATTAGGAATTGAAAGGTGATAGGATTAAGTCTCCCACGAGGTCAACCCGCAAGAAAATCGGCCTAACAGCTCTTTCCCAGCGGAGGCTGAAAATGGGCAACAACGCTTCGGAACGCAAAACAGGTATTCTGGACTCAGCACAGGATTGGACCAAGAAGCGCGTGCTTGAGCCAGTTGAGAAGGCCATCAAGATTTATACCGGACAGGCTGCCCACGACGAAATCAAGAAACACATTCTGGAGACCGAGGCAGTAAGCGACGCGCTGTACAGCCGCCTTTTGGAAGCTGAAAGGCGGATTCAGTCGCTGACAATCTGGATTCGATGGCTGGTGGCAGCCGTCGCAATTCTGGCTGCGGCGGAAGCCGCGCACTGGCTTCTGCGATGAACGAACGCTTGCAACAATTCGTGGCAGAAACTAACGCGCGGTTCAGAGGCCGTCTCCATTCGGCCAGAGAGCTATTCGACGAGGAGCGATCGGCTGACGAAGTTCTGGATGCTGCTGTCATCGGAGGATATGGCCTGCACGACATCCTCGGGGGCAAAGTGCGCGATGATCAAATAGCCCCGGTGGTCATACAAGCCTTCCATCTGCAATACCCGCACGCTGGCAGCTTCGTGGATTTCGTCCGCGACCACAAGGGAGACGCCGCGCTCCTCGGAATCATCAACGGGATCAAGGGCAAGGCGTTCGAGTTGGATTATCTCGACTACTTGAACCACGGGCATTTGCCTGCGGGGGCATTCGCGGAGATCGCCAATTCGCCCACACAGGAGGGCTGGGACATTGCCATCCGAGACGCTCATGGAAAAATCATTGACCACCTGCAACTGAAGGCCACGGACAGCCTCTCGTATATCGAAGAGGCGCTCGCGCGGCACCCCGAAATTGACGTCGTTGTGACTCATGAAGTGTTCCAGCACATGGACGATCCGGAAGTCATCTCGCATTTGATCGACTCGGGCATTTCGAACGTGCAACTGGATGACGTTGCCACCGATGCCGTCCATGATGTAGCTCCCGGCTTTGAGCTTGTTCCGTGGTTCGCTTTCGGCGTGATTGTGTTTCAGAGTTGGCGGCATTACCGGGCTGGAGCGCCGCTGGCCGGGGTGGTCCATTCGGCCTTCCGCCGTGGCTCGTACTCAACCGCCTCGCGCGGCATGGCATATTTCACGTCCTTGCTCGGTTTCGAGCCATTCGTTGGGACAATTTCGAGCGTGCTGTTGCGGCTTGGCTTCAGCCGCCACGACGCACAAAAGCAGTTCGTGGAATTCATGACCGCCCGCCGCGAACAACAGCAATCCCGGTTGGATGCTTTGGCGCGGTGAGAAATATCTGCTGTTAACATCGGTGAGTCAAGCGAGTCTAAATAGTCCTGCAGAGCGGGGCCTCGAATGCCAATTATCGTTGAAACGAAGCAGTCGCTTCAGAGATTCAAGAGACATGTGGATCAGCTGATCGAGCTGTGCCGCCGGCAAGGAATTAGAGGTTGGCTAGCTCCGGTCCAACTGGTGAGGGCCTACCGCAACAACAGCGCGTTTCGGAGCGAATGGAACTCCATCTTCGGGCGGGCGGCAAACGCTGACGGCGGCAAAATCGGATTTGGAGCCGCGCTGGGAATTTTGGGATTAGTCCTGGGTGGTGTCGGTCTCGCGGGGGCGTGGGGAGCAATCGGTATACCCTTAGTGGCTATCCTAGTTCCATTGGGTTTTCTTGCGGGAAACGAACTGGATCAGTATCGGAACAAGGGAGCGGTTGAGCCTATCCCCTCGTCGCTAGAACCTGAAGTGCCCGATGAACTCAGATTGCCCTCCGATATCTCACTCGGGAGTACCGAACCGACCCTCGCAGATCTTGTGATCATGATTCGGGTTCTCGGCGAGTGTTTTGCGGATGTGAGACAGGAGTTTGATTCCATCAGAGCGAAAATCGACGCCCTTCGAGAGAAACTCGATGGAACTCAAAACGTAAATCTTCGGCGCACCGAAAGTCTGGACTCGAGATGCGAAGCAATAGAGGAGAATCTGAAAGAGACAAAGAGTCGGCTGCTTGAATTTCAAGGGAAGTCACAAACCGCTCAGCGGACCTCCGAAAACAATCTGGCGATAATGCAAAGTGAGGTTGGCGAGTTGAAGATAACTGTACGCTGGATGCGTGTGGCCCTGATACTAGTGGGCCTTGTGTCTGGTTTGGGGATCACTTGCGTCTGGTTGATTTTGAAATGAAGTGCCCACCTGCCGAATACGGCAGCAACCCTTTGCTTCAGTACGGTAAGAATAAGACCTCAACGGGTTGTCAGTGACTCCAAGTGGAAAGGAGATTTGTTTGTGGGTTTACTCGATCACTTCAAAAGCAGAAGTCAGTCGTCGGGAGGTGTTTCGGTTGAGATTACATTCATGACGGCTGTGCAGATGATCAGACAAGGCCCTGCCTATTACCATGGTGCAGAAGACCTGCTGCTCAGGGTAGTAAAGGCCGCACCCGATTTTGTTCAGGCATACGACCAGCTTTCGGAATTGTACTGGCAGATGGGACGTAAGGATGACGCGATAGCAACATATTGCTCTTTTTTGGGCGTGGACGACCGGAATGGAAAAGTGCATTACGACCTGGGTGTGTTGTACGTGGCTACTGGTCGAACGGCCGAGGCGGCAAGGCACTTCCGCAGATCGATTGATCTTTCACCCAAAGAGTGGGCACCGATTTACAATCTTGGTGCCTGCTGCATGCAACGGGGTGACTACCGGGAGGCAGTCAACCTTTTTAGAACTGCGCTGCAAATGAATCCAAGGTCCGAGGAAGCTCAGCTTGGTTTGTCAGTCGGTTGTAACGCCTTGGGCGACAAGAAAGTTGCCCTCGAATGCGACGCTCTGTTGGAGAGCCTCGGAAGCAGAGTTCGAGTCTCGGGTATCGAGAAGATGCAGTAGGTTAGGAGCCACGTTCGACCATGAGCCTCTTGGAAAAGATTGATGCGTTGCTTAAGAGAGGCGAACGAGCCGCCACGCCAGAATACTACGCAAACCTCGAACGGCTCAATGAAGGGATCAGCAAATCATTCCGGGGGCTTGGTGGACTTCTCAAGGAAGTCGGGATGGCGATCCTTGCAACAACCACGACCGGACAGCTATTGAATGAGGGGCGGGATGACGAGGAGGCAGAGCCGAGACGCGGTGGCAATGTCCGCCAAGCGGCGAAGGATCAGGCCGCAAGGCTTCGACTCCGCCGTACCATGTTCACCCTAGATGAAACGCGGTATCGACTGGCGAGGAAAGAAATTTATCGGGTGTCCACGTTCGAAGGATTCAGGGACGCGCCTCCAACTTCATTGGAAATAGCTATCGGATACGTGGCGTTCTTTTTGTGGACCCTAAAAGGAATAGAATTCAAAGACTCGCTTTATGCTGAAATGGCCAACGAGACGGCCCGAACTGCGGCAATAGAATTCATAAATCTTTTGAGTCACAATCCTCTTATAGTTTCTGAAATTCAAAAAAGCGTGCACGATTTTCAGCCTGAGCAAGAGGTTGCGCTGGGTTTTGCAAAGGTCCCACGTACCAACCCACAGTGGGGTCCTTGCTTGACTAGGGCTGCCATCATGGTCTGCCGTTCTTTGGCTTATGAGGCTACTGGCCTTATGGGAGGACATCTCGACTTTCCACAGGACCTAACGGTTCGTGATTTCGGTCTCATCGGCTACCTCCTAATTGCGGAGGCTCTCGACGAAAACATAGCCAAGATGGTGATGACTCCCTTCGGCCTTTGAGGGACGAGGCTTCTCTGAATATCCGGTGCCATCGATGACTTGCAGGATGCGGTGAACGCGAGCGTAGTGTTGAACGTGCAGCGGAACCAGTTCCTGAGAGTTTACTCATGCCACGGTATCTATAGTTGGTATGGGCATTGTGGTTTCCCGGTCCGGGTATCAAACAAGCCTCTTATGAAAACCCGGGAGGCAGATGAAGCGAAGTGGCGAACCGCTACAACAAAAGGGCGAGGAAAAGCGTCTATCAATCAACGAGTAGAAGACTTGTGGGAATTTTGCGGAAGTAAGCATCAGTGCAAGCTCAACTGGGGCACAAATTTGAGCTGACATGGAGGTCACACCATGTGGCTAGGACTGGGATGGAGAATTCGATTCACTCGGCTGCTTGAGGTTTTTGGCGTAGGAGCGGCACTCGCTTGGATCGGCGGGTACATCAGCGGACGCGCGAAGCGGGATGGTCAGCGGAAAGTAGGCTGATGCACTTCGCTTTGTCATAGCAAGATGTCATAGCTTGTCACAGTAAACGATAGACCGCTTTCAGTTCTGTTCTTGCGGACCGGGGTTTGTCAACGGCTTGCCTTGGGCAATTCGGTGCCCCGATTGAGAATTTCCAGATAGCGGTGATATGTGAAGAGGCGATGGCGCTGTTTTCCGGTGGTCTCGCGGACCATGCCGAGCCTGACCATGTGCTGCAAAGCCTTCGCCACAGTGGGAGCGGAGAGGGAGAGTTGTTCGGCTGTCGCAGGAATCGTGATGATGGGTTTGCGTTGAAGGTGCTGGTGAACGCGCAAAATAGATGCAGCGGGGCGGCCAAGCTCTTCGATCTTGTGGCGATCCTTTTCAATGAGCGCCAGTATCTCCCGCGAGGTATCCGCCCCTTGTTGTGCGGTTTCCTTAACACCTGTGAGAAAGAATTCGAGCCAAGTTTCCCAATCTCCATGCGTGCGGACGCGGTCAAGCAGTTCGTAATATTTTTGCCGGTTCATCTTGAAATACAGGCTGAGGTACAGAATCGGCTCACGAATCGCCCCAGCAACGCATAGCAAGAATGTAATCAGCAAGCGGCCAAGTCTTCCGTTTCCGTCCAGGAACGGGTGAATCGTTTCGAACTGTACGTGAACGAGGGCTGTCTTTACCAAAATCGGCAAGTCTTCGTCTTCGCGATGTAGGAACTTTTCGAGCGCATCCAAGCATTCCATAATTTTTTCGGGTGGCGGCGGAACAAACGCCGCGTTCCCTGGTCGCGTGCCCCCAATCCAGTTTTGACTCTCTCGGAATTCGCCCGGACGTTTCTGGCTGCCGCGCCCTTTAGACAAAAGAATCTTGTGAATCTCCCGCATTAGCCGCAAAGACAGCGGAAAATCCTCGCGTAGTCGGCGGAGCCCGTGATTCATCGCCGCCACGTAATTTGAAACTTCCTGAACGTCCTCCAGCGGGACACCGGGGGCTTCGGCACTCTCAAACAGCATCAGGTCTGAAAACGACGATTGCGTGCCCTCAATCTGCGAGGAGAGTACAGCTTCCTTTCGGACGTAGAGGTAAATGAAAAGCGAGGGATCAGGCAGAATGGATGCTAGCCCGTCCAGACGTCCGAGTGCTTGGTTGGCCTGCTCCAGCAGCGGCAAAAGCCGTTGGAGTCCTAACGGTGGGTCCGGCGGCAGTGGTGGAGGCACGTAAGCTCGGAAGGACTCGTCCTTGAAGGACTTAACAACGTAAGTCCCGAGACGGCTATTGGGTTTCGTTGGCGTCGCCATCGCGAAAGGATCGTTTCGTTAGGAATCTCGCAACGAAAGGATAGCGCGTATTCGTTTCGTTATCTAGCAGAAGGTTTTTCGACGCGGCGAAGCTCGGGCTCGCCTAATATACCGGACACTCACTCACGATGCTGGAGCGCATTGCAGCAGTTTGTGGCGTTACCTTAAAGCTCCACGCCGAGAAGAAGCCCAATTTCGACCGCGAAGTAGCACTGGTATAGTGGCAGCGATAGCAGCAGAATTCCTAGGACCTCAGCATGCGGCACTTCGAAATAGATTTCTTGACCGATTACGACGATGCCTCCCTGTTGGCTGAATTACAGCGGATTGCGAAGGCCACTGGATCGGAAACCGTCACAAAGAAAGATCTCAAGCGGGTTGGACGCGTGAGCCATTCTGCGATCGTGAGACATTTCGGCTCGTTGCGTCGGGCGCTGCAGCTTGCAGGCCTGAAAAGCACTCGTTTCATGAAAGCGACCGATGAGGAGCTAATCAGCATACTGATCGAACTGTGGGAGAAGGTACTGGAGAAAGAAGGCCGCTCGCCTCAGCAGGACGACCTCAGGAAATATGGATTTCCTCTTTCAAATGACACGATAAACCGGCGGTTCGGGTCCTGGCGCAGAGCCCTGGTCAAAGCCGCCGCGTCCGTCACCGAGGAGTCGGTGTCCAAGCTCGATGAGTCAGCGCCGGATACTCCACCCCGCAAGCGAGAAGCGTTGTCCCTGCGGAAGAGATTCTTCGTTCTGAAACGCGATCATTTTGCCTGCGTCCGGTGCGGTGCTAGTGGGGTCGGTGTTCGCCTCGAAGTCCATCACAGATTTCCCTTCGCGAAGGGCGGAAGCGATAGCCTGACTAACCTGGAAACACTTTGCTACGCCTGCAATCGCGGGCAACGCGACAGCGTAGTGTAGCAAACGCATCGCGTCATCTACGGAACTAAAATGAGCGAGCCGAGAAGGGTGGACCACAGTGGTTCAACCTTCGACAAAGCCAAACGAACATAAGTCCGCGCCTGCCTACCGTCTGCCTAGTTGCGAAAAAAAAGTTAGGTCCAACTTAGGTCCAACAACTGCCAAATTAGGTCCAAAACCGTGTACTATGACGCAGAACAAAGCCAGACGGACCAACAAGATAGATTTTTTGCAACTGCCTTGGGCGCAGGAGGTCCGCGGTTCAAATCCGCGCGCCCCGACCAATCCTGTCAATGAGATTCAGAAGGGCAGCGTCATCGATCTCACTACGCTGTTTTGACAAATTTCGTTACTCCACGACCTTTCTCGATTGCATCCATGATCCCGCCAGCCGAAATGTCTCCAGCTTCCCTGCCGCTATGTGTTTCTGTTCTTCGGCAGGATGTACATATCGCATTGTCATTCGAATGTTCGCGTGACCCGGAATCACATGTCTTGCGATCAACGCCCCAGGACAACCCGGACCTGATGCACAGCGCCGTCATCAACGAGCGGAATATCGGGGGGCCTTGGAAGTGGCTTCCCGTCCAATTCCCCGAGAGCTATGCCACGCGAGACACTGGAAGGATTCTCAACCTTGATTTCGTAGATTGAGGAGTGATATCGGAAACTCATCGCGTATCCTGGCCACGTCCGCGGAATGCATGGGTCAATGGATAGGATCGTGCCGCGCACACGGAATCCGAGAATCCATTCAATCCCGGCGCGGTAGAGCCAACTTGCCGAACCGGTATACCAGGTCCAGCCACCGCGCCCTGCGTGTGGGGGCTCCGAATAAATATCGCCGGCAACGACATAGGGCTCGACCTTGTAACGCTGCACGCCCGCACGAGAGTTCGAGCGATTGATCGGATTTAGCATTTGGAAGAATTCGGCGGCCTTATCCCCGTCGCCGAGCGCGGCGAGTGCGATCACCACCCATGCGGCAGCATGTGTATATTGCCCGCCATTTTCCCGAATGCCGGGCAAATAGCCTTTGATGTAACCGGGATCGAGCGGCGCGTGGTCAAAGGGCGGGGTCAGGAGCAAAATCAAACCGTCCGGCCTTCTCACAAGTTGTGTGTCCACAGCCGCCATTGCGCGGACGGTCCTGCCCCGCTCGGCGGCGCCGCTTATTACGCCCCACGATTGTGCAATCGAGTCGATGCGGCACTCAGAATCCACCGCGGACCCGAGCGGCGTTCCGTCATCAAAGAAAGCGCGGCGATACCATTCGCCGTCCCAACCGTCCCGCTCGAGCGCGGCCTTCAACGCGCTGACCTGGAGCCGCCAGGTCTCCGCGCGCTTCGATTCACCGCGAAGTTCGGCGATCTTCGCAAATTCCCATAGAATCGTGTGCAGGAACCATCCGAGCCACACGCTTTCTCCCTTGCCGTGCTGCCCGACGTGGTTCATGCCGTCATTCCAATCGCCGGTACCCATCAGCGGAAGTCCATGGCTGCCAACGGCGAGGCTGCGATCCAGCGCACGGGCGCAATGTTCGAAGAGCGTTGCTTTGGTGTTCGAAACGCGCGGTTCGAAATAGGATTCGTCCTGCCCTTCGGCCAAAAGATCGCCTTCCAGGAATGGAACGGATTCCTCCAACACGGAAATGTCGCCGGTGGCTTCGATGAACTGAAATACTACATAGGGCAGCCAGAGGAGATCATCCGAGATGCGCGTCCGCACGCCGCGGCCCGATGGCGGATGCCACCAATGCTGGACGTCGCCTTCGACGAATTGGCGAGAAGCCGCACGGAGCAGATGTTCACGCGCGATTTCCCGTTTCACGACGGTGAGGGCCAGGACATCCTGCAGTTGGTCGCGGAATCCATACGCGCCGCTCAATTGATAAAACGCCGCGCGAGCCCATACACGGCATGCCAGCGTCTGGTAAAGCAGCCAGCGATTCAGCATTAAATCCATGCCCGGGTCCGGAGTGGTGACTTGCACACAGCCGAGGATATCGTCCCAATATGACGTGACGGCGCGGAGGATTTCGTCCAAGTTGGCTGCGCGATATTGTTTCAGCAACTCGCGCACGCGTTTCTTGTTCTCCGCCTGGCCAATGAAAAACGTAACTTCCACCCGTGCGCCAGGGCCCAATTCAATCGTGGATTGAAGCGCAGCGCATGGGTCGAGGCCCGCGCCGGCATTCCCAGTGAGTGGGCCGTCGCGCGCGAGCGCCGCGGGAAGTTCCGGTGAGCCGTTGCGGCCCAGGAATTCCGAGCGGTCACCGGTGAAGGAGGTCTGCCTCCCGGCTAGGTCTGCAAAGGCGATTCGTCCACCGAACTCGCCATTCCATGCGCTCCGGGCAAAAAGCGCGCCGGAATCAGGATCAATTTCCGTGATGATGAATGGCGCTGAAGCGCTCCGGGAACTGCCCAACACCCATTCGGCATAAGCGGTCACAGAAAGACGGCGCTTTCGGCCGGAAACATTCCGGAGAGTGAGACGTGAAATCTTAATGGGGTCTTCCAATGGGACAAATTGAACAAGATCCAGTCCGATTCCATTGGACTCATTTTGAAATCGGCTGTAGCCCTGACCGTGGCGCGCAACGTACGTCGAAGTTTCGTCACGAATAGGAAGTGCCGTGGGACTCCAGACTTCGCCGGTGGCTTCATCTCGAATATAGATCGCTTCGCCCGGAGTATCTGTCACGTGGTCGTTGGACCAGGGCGTAATTTGATTCTCGTGACTGTTGAGCGCCCAAGTAAAGCCCGCGCCTGATTCCGAAACGAGAAAACCAAATGATGGATTTGCGATCACATTGATCCATGGCTCGGGTGTCCGCAGCCCTTCTTTTAGGACGATCACATACTCGCGGCCTTTTTCAGCAAAGCCGCCAAAGCCGTTGGAACTTTGGAGGACTTCCTTCGGCAACGGCAGATCCGCGCCTTTGGCTGCACGGAAGGCTTTTTGAGGCGCGGCAACCATATGTTGCCGGGGCTGAGACCGCGTAATCTGTTCGGAAAGCGTGCCGCGGTGGCTCAAGATTACGGCCCGTGCCACGGTTTGGAGTTGGGCGCGCGTCTGGGCGGAAATCAAATCGCCGCGGAGGAGAACAATCTTGCCGCTGGCGCCGGAGGTGTCAGGAGATAGACGGAGTTGGCTTCCACGCACGAGCACTTCCAGGGAATTCTGGAACTCCTGCGCGTAGGAAGTGGGTTGCTCGTTAATAATGATCAGATCGGCAGATAGTTGCTTCATGCGCCAATATTCATGGGCCCTCAACAATTGCCGGATGATCTCTACATCGCTGGAATCATCAATGCGCGCCAGGATGATGGGCAAATCCCCGGAAATTCCCTGGGCCCAAAGAATAGGAAGATCAAGCGAGCTTTTGCTGAGCAAATCAGAACTCGGTCGCATCGAGATGTCGCTATAAAGAACCGCATTGGCTAGCCTTTGAAATAGCTGGGCTTCTTCGGGATGGATGCCGAGATGGTGAAGTTGAACTTGCGCCTGCGTCCAGGCAAGCGTTGAAACGCGTTCAAAGGTTGAGGCGTCGCGATACTTGTCCGCCAAATCCAACACCTCATCGCGTGTGGGGGCGACAATGGTGGAAAAACTCATGTGCACTGTGCTCGCTGGCGGAACGCGCACGGTGCGCCGCAGACTCATCACCGGGTCGAGCACGGAGCCAACCGTATTGGAGAGAGCGCGACCGTCAAATATCGAGACCGGATTGCGGATGTCGCGGGCCCGGCCCAGAAATTTCGAGCGATCCGTCTCGTATTCAAGTTCGCCGATACATTCACCTTCCACGACGAGGACGTGCGCGGCCCAGATAGCCTCTTCATTCGCGGATCTCTTGCGCCGCGTAGCAACCAGCGCACCGGCGTGTGGAACAAATTCCGTTTCCACAAAAAGATTGGAAAAGGCCGGGTGCGCGATGTCAACGGCCTGCGTTGCCAGCGAAAGCTCCGCATAAGACGTGACCTGAATTGTGCGGGCGCGGGCTCCCAGATTTGTAATGGAAAGACGCCGAACTTCCGCATCGTCGGGCGAAACGGTGACCTCCAGAATTGTGATTAGAGTTCGATCGCGCCGCTTGATTTCGGCGTGGTCTTCGTAAAAGGTGGCCTCGTACTCATCGGGTTCCGCTCCGCTTGGTTGATAGCCGGCAGACCATACGTTTCCGGTCTGCTCGTCCCGGAGAAAAATGTACGTTCCCCAGCAATCCCGGGTAGGGTCTTCGCGCCATCGAGTGATGGCGAGGTCATTCCACCGGCTGTAACCTGAGCCAGCCGCTGTCAGCATGACGGAGTATCGGCCATTGGAAAGTAGCTGCGTTCGGGGAGTCACATCACTCGGAGTTGTGAAGCGGCGAATAACCGGGGGAATCAATTCCCGCACGTGAGCCGCGGCGGAAACTTCATCCGCTCGAGGCCGCGCCACCAGTACATCCCGCGGCATGCGCTCCTGCAGAAGCAGCGCCGCGGCCTGCACCAATGGCTCGGCATTGAAGCGAGCCCGCATGAGGCCATCCGTCAGTACGTCGGCGAAGGCCACCAGTGACATGGCTTGATGGTGCGCCATGTAGGCCTGGATCACAGCGACGTCTTGGCCTTCGGGCAATCGTGAGCTCGTGTAATCGAGGGCCTCGTAAAAACCATATTTCCCATTCGCGCCTGCATCCCCGAGACGCGCCAGATTCTGCACTGCCGCAGTTGGGTTAATGATAGCTGCAAGCGCGGTGGCGTACGGCGCGACGACGAGATCTTCGCTGAGCCCGCGCTTAAGACCCAAGCCGGGCACACCGAAACTTGAATATTGGTAGGTAAAATCGAGATCGCGGGCATTGTAAGCGGACTCCGAGTTTCCCCATGGCACGCCGCGCTCGTCTCCATATTCGACCTGACGCAACACTACCTGATCGTATGTCTGGCTCAGAAGGCTGCCTGCGGGCGCACTCATCACCAGGGCGGGCATCAAGTATTCGAACATCGAACCTGACCAGGAAATGAGTGCGGAACCCCGGCCGACGGGAGTCAGTGCACGGCCCAGGTGAAACCAGTGAGAGGACGGAACATCACCCTTGGCGATAGCAATGAAACTAGCCAGCCGAGCTTCAGAAGCCAGCAAATCGTAACAGTTGGGGTCCAGAGCCCCGTCAATGCACCGATACCCGATGGAAAGCAATTTCCGAGTGTTGTCAAAAAGGAAGCCAAACTCCATCTCGGCAAACATCTTTTCTGTAGTCCGGGCCAGCTCGAGGAGCCTTCGAAGGAGTGCGGCACCATCCATGGCCGCCCGGGTCAGGGCTTGGGCCAGCGTATCGAGACACAACATCGTTTCCCGGAATCCGGGAAGGTCGCTCGCCAGGCGCGCTCGCAGACTGGCAATTCCATACAGGGCGGCCGCAAATAGTTCCGGCGCATCCGCTAGCGCTGGTGGCGAATGTAGGAATGCTTCAATCGCCGCCCAATCGGCCCCATGCTCCGGAGAACGGTGTGCCAGGGCGGCAATGGGCTTTGAGTCCAAGTGCATCCACGGAACCAAAATCTCCGCATCGCGAGCGTGACTTTCCACACAGGCACCGACAGCATCGGCCCAGAATCGCAGATCGGAATCGGGAGCATCTCCGCGCTCATCCGAGAGTGTTTGCACAATGTCAGCGACCGTCTTCGCACGTTCCCTCAACTCAGCAAAAAGCGTGGCCCATTCCGCCGCGTTTTCAGGCGCTGGTTCCAGCAATGCCGCAAGTGCGTCCACAGCGTTTGTTAGCTGCTTTCGTGTCACCAGATGAGTGCGCTGGGTGTCGTTGGCGCCGGTCAATGCTTCGCGCAAAACCAGAATTGCATCTTTGATTCCATCGAGTGCCGTCGCATCGAGGGATGATTTCTTCATCAAGTCACGGCAGGCATTCCCCACAGCCAGCAAGTGTCCGGCGATATTTCCGCTGTCAACGGAGGAAATATATTTGGGATCGAGCGGATGAAGATCGCGCGTGTCATACCAGTTGTAGAAATGACCGCGAAACTTTTCCAGCTTCCCGGCTGTCTCAAACGTAGCTTCGAGCCGCGCTACCGTGTCAAGTGTTCCCAGCCATCCCAGATCGCGCGCGGCGACCGTAGAGAGAAAATAGAGCCCAATGTTTGTTGGAGACGTCCGGTGCGCGACGACAGGTTTGGGAGTCTCCTGAAAGTTGTCAGGCGGCAGCGAGTTTTCCGCGGCGGTAACAAAAGTTTCAAAAAAGCGCCAGGTGCGGCGCGAAGCCGTTCGCATGGTTTGTGTTTCGCTTGCCGAAAACGGTTCCGCCTCATTCGGTCTGGGCGGCAGACTGATCCAACGCGCTACGACAGGCGCGGCACACCAGAGCACAATGAACGGAATGGCGGCGGGCAAAGCTTGAGGACGCCCAAACGTTACGACGAGCAATGCAATGAGGGCCAGCATGACGCCGCCGGCCATCCGCTTGAAAATCGAAACTAGCTTCGGGTCGACCCCATCCGTTGATTGAGCTGTGGTTACCCAATTCAGCAGGTTCTTTCGCGTGATCAGCACACGGCCAATCGTCCGGAAAACGGCATCAGACATGAGCCAGGTCTGGTTCGCAAGAAACGTCACAGTCAGGGCGATTTGGGATGCGCCGATGGAAAGATCGCGAACCATGCCTCGAATATGACTTCGCTTGGAAATTCCACTCAAGTGCGTGTGTAGCCCTGCCAAGAATGGGAGCAAAGCGGGGATCGAGATGGCAATGAGGACAAATCTCGTCCATATCCAAGGTGAAAGAGACGGAACCATCCAGCCCACTACCATGGTAAGAAACATCGCCGGCCCCAGCAGGCTGCGGCGCAGGTTATCGATCATTTTCCATCGGCTGATGAGCGGGATATGGAACGAGTGGCCTCCCGTTCGAGCAGCCCCACCCTGTCCGAATATCCAGGGAAGGAGTTGCCAGTCCCCGCGCGCCCACCGGTGCTGCCTTGCGGCCGCGGCCTCAAATTGCGAAGGAAACTCTTCAAACAGCTCAATATCCGTAGCGAGCGCCGCCCGCGCGAAGATTCCTTCCAGAAGGTCGTGGCTTAGAACACTGTTATCTTTTACCTTTCCTGCCATCGCTGATTCAAACGCATCGATGTCGTATATCCCTTTGCCGGTATAGGAGCCTTCCCGGAAAAGATCCTGATACACATCCGAAATTGCGGACGCATAGGGATCCATGCCACTCGGCCCCGAGAACACCCTTTGGAAAATGGAGCCTTCTCCATCGGATGGAAGTGAGGGCGTAATGCGCGGCTGCACCACGCCATATCCGTCCACGACGCGTCCCTCGCGTGCGTCAAACAATGGCAGATTGAGGGGATGCGCCATGGTGCCCACCAACCGCGCCGCGACGCCCCGGGGAAGTCGAGTGTCCCCGTCGAGCGTGATCACATAGCGAACGCCGGGAATTGCCGTGACAGCGTGCCCGCCAACCGGCATGAACGATGTCGTCTCCGAACCTCGCAGGAATTGATTTAGCTCATGTAGCTTTCCGCGCTTGCGTTCCCACCCCATCCATTTCTTTTCGGACTCGTTCCAAGCCCTCTTTCGATGAAATAAAAAGAAGCGAGGGCCGCCACCGGGTGCACTGCCGTACCGTTGATTCAGGTCCTCAATGTTTCCGCTTGCGGCGGCCAATAGGTCGTCGTCGCCGTCCGCGTGCTCCGTCGCGGAATCCTTCCAATCTGAGAGCAGCGCAAACCGGAGATCCCCATCGGAATTGGCTAAGTAGTGGACTTCAAGGCGCTCAATCTGTTCCTTGATCGCTCCCTCGGAAATAAGCAATGTGGGGATCACAACGATCGTCCGGAGTTTTTCAGGCACGCCGCCGGCTAACTCCAGGCGCGGCAGGGTTCGCGGGCCGAACAATTCAGTCACCGCGCGATTGATCAATGTAATTGCAAGGTCGGAAGCGGGGATTGCGGCAACTAATCCCAGCAGCGCCAATTGCCATGGCGTTGCTCCCCAGCCCCTGGAAAGAATCAGCGGCAAACCCAAAATGATAGCCGTCAGGAAGGCAATGGTGCCCAAGTAGCCGGGCACCGCACCGCGAAAGTACAGGCGCAGCAGCCAGAATTTCCAGGAGACGCGAAAGCCAAGTTCACGCTCAAAGGCCGACCGCCCTTGCGAGATGAGGTAGTATCCTGGATTCGTCTTCCGGTCATCACCCCGCTTGTTTCCGTTCGACGAGGCGCTTTGTCCTTCCTTGCGTGCGCGGCTGGCGCGTTGGACCGCGCGCTGCGCCACTTCGATTTCCGAATAGCGCGACCCGCGGGAAAGATCCTCGATTGCGTGCCGGTAATGATCCCTCGTCGCAAAATCCATTTCGGCATAACCGGAATCCGTGCGCAGGACTTCATCAACAAGGCTGACGCTCTCAATAAATGTTTGCCAGTCAAAAGCGGACGTCAGCCGCATGCTCGTGATGATGTTGCGCACGGTCACGCTCATGGCAGCTTGTTCCTGGTGCTCGGTGCGGACGATTTCATCCGCCGTGGTTCCTTGCGCGGCCAAACGCTCGTCAAGCCAATGCAGGATGGGCCCCACCTTTGGATCCAGGTCGCGCAATCGCTGGATCAATTGCACCGCAAACGCTCTCTCCAGCGGCTTCTTCTCGAAACGATCTAAAATTTTCGCCGGAGCGACAATCGATTGGCCCTCCATTCCAAGCAAACTGTCCGCGACGCGGTCGGCTTGCTCGCGCGCGTTCCGGCTGCTGACAATTTGTTCCGCAATTCTTCGCAGGTTTTCAAGCAGGGTCGCGCGCAGCGTGATTGCAACGGCCCACATCTCACCAATCGTGAGCGGCTGCACGCGCTGATACGCGATGACGAATCGCCGCAGGACTTCCGGATCGAACCGGCTATCCGTGTGCGCCACAAATGCCCACGCCACGCCGAAGACGCGCGGGAAACCTTCCAGATGGCCGCTCCTGAGCTTCGGTAATTCTCGATAGTAGCCGGCTGGGAGATCGTCACGGATCTCGCGGAGCTGTTCTTCCACGATATAGAAGTTGTCGACCAACCACTCCGCCGCGGGCGTGATGAGCTGCTCTTTCTGAATTGCCCGGGCAATCGCGCGGTAGTACTCCAGGAGAACTCGGCCGTTCTCCTGCACCCGTGGAATCAGAGGCCGGCCAGGACCTGAAACGGTCGTGACGGCCTGTGCCGCCGCGAGACTTTCAGCGTGTTGCTCCAACCGTTCTGTGCTGAAGAGTTCCGCACGGATAGGCTCTTCAAGTTCGCGAAATGTGCCTGTGGAAGTCTGGGCTGTATTCATGCTTTCCTGCATTTGTTTTCACAAATCGGGGGAGATTCATCTTAACAGCAATAGCTCTCACCCTGCGTATTAGATTCAATTTGATTCATTGGCCGGAAATTCCACCTAAATTGTCTTAGAGGCTGCGCCGCGTTCCGAAACCCTTTCCGCTCTATCAGTCAATCCGTCCATCCCATTCTCTATGATTTCATTCTTGACCCACTAGGCGCCACGTCCAGCTCCGTGTGCATCTGCCAATGATCCCCCGCAGAAACTGCTAGAATCCCTTGCTTATATGAGCGATAAGCAAACTCCCCTGCCGAACGGTACTCAAAATATAAATCCAGCAGCCCGCAAGCAGCCGCGCCGCGCGAAACACAACCAGCGCAGCCTTTGGGTCCGGTAGCGCCCACTTGGCACACGCTGGGCCTTATTGTTTTCGGGGCCGCGTCGACGTACTTCGGATACACGCAGGCGACGCACATGCGCGCGATGGCGGCGCCGAACCACTTTCAGATGTATCTGCCCACGATGATTTTCGAGTGGCTGATGTTCGGATACATCTGGTTCGGCGCGCGAACCAAAGGAATCGGCCTGAAGGAACTTCTGGGCCCGCGATGGTCCCGCGGCAAAGGGACTTCGATTGACATTGGCATTGCAGCGAGATTCTGGATTGCTTCGTCCATCATCCTCGCAGGCGTGGCCCATTTGCTTCAGATAAAATCCAACACGGATGGCGTGAAGTTCATGATGCCGGAAACAACAATCGAAATGGTTTTCTGGGTGTTGCTCTGTATCACCGCGGGCATTTGCGAAGAAACAATTTTTCGCGCGTATTTGCAGCGCCAGTTTGCTGGTTGGACTCGCAGCATTCCCGTGGGGGTTGCGATCTCCGCGGCTTTTTTCGGCGTCGGGCATATTTATCAGGGCGGAAGACAAGCTATCCTCATCGGCGTGTTTGGCGTGCTCTTCGGCGTACTGGCGGTGGTGCGGCGTAGCACAAAGCCGGGAATGATGGCGCACGCGTGGCAGGACTCCATCTCGGGCATCCTGTTCAGTATTCTTACGAAGCGGCACCTGATGCCCTCGTGATCTGAAGATACTCACCTTAAAGGAGTCTGAAATTTGGCGCCTCATCCGCGCGTGAATTATTGAAGTGAGCGCAACCCATAACGCCCCTCGTGCGTATAAACTAAGTGAGGCAGGCGAATCATCTCAGGCATCCAACACAGGTGAACCAACTCAGGTAAATCACGACAGGTGAATCGGTTCAGGGGAAAAAATGACAGAAAGTTCTCAGCCCGCTTCGAATACGGCCGCGCTGCGCACCGCAGAAGTCGGACGGCATTACACGATGGGGCTCGCGACCATCCGCGCCGTGGATGGCGTGTCCATCGAAATCGCGCGCGGCGAATTTGTCGCGCTGCTCGGAAGCTCCGGCTCGGGCAAATCCACTTTGCTGAATCTGCTGGCGGGGCTTGACCGCCCGACCGCCGGCGCCATCTACGCGCATGGCCGCAACCTCGCGGAGATGTCCGGCGACGAACTGGCAAAATATCGTAGCAAGACCGTCGGCATGGTGTTTCAGTCGTTCAATTTGATGCCGCGCATGACGCTCGAGGAAAACGTCGAGCTTCCGCTGCGGCTCGCGGAAGTGGAGCGCGCGGAGCGCCCGGCGCGTGTGCATGATGCGCTCGAGCACGTGGGCCTCGCGAAGCGCAACCTGCATCACCCCGCGGAGATGAGCGGAGGCGAGCAGCAGCGCGCGGCCCTTGCGCGCGCGCTTGTGAACCGTCCGACAATTCTTCTCGCGGACGAGCCGACTGGAAATCTCGACAGCAAGACCGGCGACGAAATCATGAATTTCATCCAGGCGTTTAATCGCGATATGGGCATGACGGTGGTCATGGTGACGCACGAGGCGCGGCTGGCGCAGAAATATGCGAGCCGGCGAATATATCTAAAAGACGGCAAGCTCTCGTTGAATGGAGACGCACAATGAAATCGCGCGACCTGATGGAGCTTGCCTCGCGCAACTTGCGCGAAGCGCTGCTGCGAAATTCACTGACCACTCTGGGCATCGCCGTGGGCGTGGCATCGCTCGTCGCGATGCTTTCGCTCGGCATCGGCCTGCAGAAGCTGGCTATGACACAATTGCAGGGGACGGGGCTTTTCAATCGAGTCTATGTGACGCCACGGCCGCCGCGAAATGAATTCGGCGGGCGTGGCGGACGCGGTGGACGAATTGGCGGTGGACGCGGAGGGCGCGATCAAACTCCCGCACCCGCGGGAATTCCCGGCCCCGAAGACATGAAACCATTGACGCCGGAAATCCGCGCGAAACTTGCGGCAATGCCGCACGTGAAAGAGGTGTTCCCCGAGTTGCGATTCCAGGTGGACGTGCGCAACGGAAAAATCGGCCATGTGACCGCGGCGGCGAGTTTTCCGCCGTCGGCGCGCGCGACCGGAATCTTTGATTCGGTGCAAGGCTCGTTTTTCTCCAGCAACGATGCGGCGGAAGCAATTCTGCACGCCGACCTCGCGCAACAAATCGCAGATGAAAATAAGTCGGACGTGAAAAGCTTGATCGGGCAGGAAATCACGCTGCGGTATCCGCAACGAAAAGATGTGCCCTCGCAAGGCGAGCAGTCGCCGGGAGATTTGGTGGCGAACGGTGAGTTCGGGTATGGATTCACAATTGTCCCCTCCGAGCGCACCGTAAAAGTGGTGGGCATTGTTTCCGGTGAGCAGGCCGGACCCGGCGGACTTGGCGGAGTGCGCGTGATGCTGCCGCTTGGATTTGTCGAGAAGATGAACATTGTGCAAGGGACGGATATACGCGGCGTGGTTACAAGCCCCGGGCAACAAACCTATTCGTCGCTGACGATGTTGATAGAGGATCCGAAGTACGTGACCGGCGTGGAAGACCAAGTGAAGCTGATGGAGCTTGGCGCGTTCTCGCTGTTCGATGCGGCGCACAGACTGCAACAATTTTTCGCGGTGTTGGACACGTTTCTCGGACTTTTCGGCAGCCTCGCGCTGGCGGTTGCTTCGCTCGGAATTATCAATACGCTGGTGATGGCGATCCTCGAGCGGCGTCGCGAAATCGGCGTGCTGAAAGCGCTGGGCGCGGCGGACCGCGATGTCCGGCAACTCTTCTTCGCCGAGGCCGGTGTGATGGGATTGCTCGGCGGCATATTTGGCGTGTTTCTTGGCTGGGCCATCGGCCGGACCATCAACTTCGCGGCGAATGTATATTTGTCGCAGCAAAACATCCCGTCCCAGAAACTTTGGTCGGTGCCGCTGTGGCTCGTCGGAGCGGCTATCGGGTTCTCGATTGTCGTGAGCCTTGGCGCAGGACTTTATCCTGCGGCACGGGCGGCGAAGTTGGATCCGGTGAAAGCGCTGAGGTACGAGTGAGGTCAAGGGCCACGCAGTCAGGGATCTCTTGTGTGCTCAAGTGAACAGAAATCCAGTTTTGAAACGCGCAAGCTGGGTTTGCAACAGTTCTGCCGCAATTGGGCAGGGGCACTGTGCGCGACTGTAGAGAGGGCTCAAGTCCGCGCCAGGTTTGAAGGGGATGAAACATGTTGGGATTCATCGCATTAGTCTTGATTATTTGCTGGTTGCTTGGGATTTTCGCATTCCATGTTTCCGCCGGGTTGTTCCACATTTTACTGGTCGTGGGGATCGTTTGCCTTGTTTTGCATTTCCTGCGAGGGAGAACCGTCAACGCATAAGTAGGCGAGGCCGGATTCAGGATCCGGGAACTTTCGTCACACTAATTGGGCCAGTGGGCGCTTGGGGACCCTCTACTTTGTTGGAAGCGTAGACGCGCGCCTCAAGTATTTAATGCGGTCAACAACTCGCGCGTGACCGTGGTTATTGTGTCCTTCTCTTTATCCACGAATTCGCGGGCGACGCGCTGAAGGTATTCGAGGTTTGCCTCGCCGACGTCGTTCATCTTGCTTGAGGCCGGAGGCAGGTGCGGAACCTGCAAGCGGTAATACGCGCAACCGGGCAGATTATTCAATTCATAGTCGACCGCTTCCGAGACGCTATCCATCAACATGGGAACAATTTCTTTCGTCCAGCCTAAGAGACCCGACCTGCGCGCTTTTTCGTTTGTGATATTTCCCTACGGATCATTGGTTCCCGCAGAAACGACGATAAATTCCGAAGCGTTGGGGAACAGACAGCGCGCTTCCGCGAAAGCGGCCATTGCAGGATTATTGACGTAGATGCCGCCGTCCACCAGCGTGAATTGCTTCCAATTCTTGTCTATCAGGAGTGCCGGAGGGAATAAAGTAGGCACCGCGGAAGTTGCGCGCGCGATTTTTGCGATTGGCCAATCATATGCCGGATTTGTAGGAATTTCACTGCTCTTGAAAAAGAAAGGCCTTTGGGACTGAAGCTCGTAACTGGAGATCAAAAGTCGCACCAGCGCAGTGCTGAAAATCACGTCCTTGAATGTGCTTTCTAAGACTTTCTCGAGCGGAGCAGCGGAATACCTCGGCCAGAAAAGACCCGTCAGCCATGCGGACCAATGCTTGTGAAAAATCTTTGGGTCTTTTTCAACGTAGAAGTTGATAAGTTCGCCCGGCGCATAAGGCTCGCCTGCTTTGGCTCTTGTGCCGATGGCCAGGGCGATGATCCCGCCCGTTGAAGTGCCGGCAATCAAGTCAAAAAAATCATGCAGGGGGCGGCCGAGCGCCTTTTGTATGCTTTTCAGAATAACTGCTGGAATAATTCCGGGGATTCCGCCGCCATCAATAGAGAGAACGTTGATGCGTTTTCTGTGAGTGGGCATGATGAAGGAAGCTCGCCCAGCGAATGATACCACTAGGGTTATTCAATGGGAGTAATCCGCTGCGCCGCGGGCGGGCGTTGCGAGGACGACTCCAAAAACAGAATGTGTCGTGCCGATGAAAGATAACGCACTCGGGATTGTGGCGTGGATGCCAGGGGTACCAGCCCATGCGGACGCAAAGGGTCCTGACCTAAAACTGTACATATGGCCAAATGACTTCGCTTCTGCGCGGGATTAGTGTCGCAGCCTCAGCAACCCAGTCTGTCTGTACCCGAACGGTGGAAGTGGGATAGCAGTCGCTTCTGGAAGCTGCCCCCTCCAAACGTCCCGAGGAGGACACACTATGCTGCGCAAAGATGGGCATTTGAACCTGCCACGTAGGACCAAGATAAACCTCTTGATCGCATTCCTGTTGACTCTGTCGTTCGCTGCGGCAGTGATGGGCCAGATTGAAGCAAGAGACCCCGGGCCGCGGGGCGGCTCCGTTGGTGCAGGTTTGCCGATTGCGAACTTGACCGGCGATCAAACGCGATTTTTCAAGGATGGTCAAACTCGTTTTGTGAACACCGACACGGTGCCGACTGGATTGGGTCCGACGTACAACTCTAATTCATGCGGCTCATGCCATGCGCAGCCCTCGATCGGAGGGTCGAGTCCCAGCGCCGATGCGTATCCCAACATTGGATCAAACCCGCAAGTTGCACTGGCGACGGCGAGCGGCGCGCAGAACGAAATTCCCTACTTTGTGACGGCGGATGGGCCGGTGCGGGAGGTCCGCTTCAAGTACGCGCTGAATTCCAACGGAACGGCAAATCCGAATCAACCGGACGGAGGAGTGCACGACTTGTACACCATTCGAGGGCGGACGGACGCTCCCGGTTGCCAGCTCGCGCAGGATAATTTTGAACGGGCCAAAGAAGAGAACAACATTATCTTCCGGATACCCACGCCGGTGTACGGTGGAGGGCTGATTGAGTCGATTAGCGATGCCACAATTCTGGCGAACATGGCGGCGAACAGCGCGGATAAGTCGGCGCTCGGCATCCAGGGCGCGACCAATCGCAGTGGAAATGACGGCACGATTACGCGATTCGGATGGAAAGCGCAAAACAAGTCACTCCTTATTTTTGCGCATGAGGCGTACAACGTCGAAATCGGCGTGACGAATCAGATGTTTCCGCAGAAGCGCGGGTTCGGCGGAAATCCGCCTCCCGCCAGCTGTGTGTTCAATGCCTTGCCGGAGGATTACACGAACTACTTGCCGCTGGGAAGCGACACGACCCAGGTGCCTAGCGATACGGATGCGTTTTCGACATTCATGCGATTGCTCGACCAGCCGACGCCATCGTGCATGGGCCCAAATTGTTCGGTATCCATCCAAAACGGCGCTGCTCTTTTCACGCAGGTCGTGAAGTGCGCGTTGTGCCATACCCCGTCAATGACAACAGGACTATCGACCTTCACGGTCAACGCCCCGGGATTGAGCAACGTGCAGGCGAACCTGTTCTCCGATTTGCTGATCCACCATATGGGATCCGGGCTGGCGGACGGCATCTCACAGGGCAATGCCGGGCCGGATCAATTCCGCACCGCGCCGTTGTGGGGACTGGGGCAGCGCGTTTTCTTCCTGCACGATGGAAGGACACGCGACCTTATGCAAGCCATCCAGCAGCACGCAAGTTCGGGCTCCGAAGCGAACGGCGTGATTGCGCGGTTTAACGCCCTTACGGAACAACAGAAACAAGATCTCCTCAATTTCCTGCGCTCGCTCTAGGGCTGGATCGCGCGCGAAGGAATTTTGAACGCGGAGGGAGGCGCAAAGAGCGTTGCGCCTCCTTTCGATCAGGCAGATGCGGCTAAGGTCCGACTGCCAAGCAGCGGAGAAAAAGACTCGGCCGCGCGATTTACTTCAATTCGTCTGATTCTTATTCTTGTGGGAACATCCGACGAGAATTAGTCCCCATAAAATCGACCAGGGCGCCGGGCTGAGGGTCCCTGACGCCCTGATGGTTCTCACTCACCTCCGCAGGGTGTGAGCAAGCTTGTGCTACGCGGCGAATTCGTCGTCGCGGAGGAATTCGTATCGTTCAATTTCCGCCACGATGCCGAACTTACCGGGATCCTTGTCTTCATTGCGGGCCACGCGGCCGAGGCAGCGGACGCGAACCGGACCAGCCAGCGTGATTTCGTGGGGCAGGGTTAGAAGAATCTCGACTGGCGAACCCCGCTTCACTCCCTTCGGGAGTACAAAATACACCCCGCGGGAGCTGACATTGAACGATTCAGTTCTTGCTTCGCCAACGGCCGAGCCGCTCGTCCAACGAACAGTCATGGGCAGGCGAATATGAAATCTTTGATTCAGACGGCGTTCTGTGCCAGGCAATGGGTTCTCCTCAATCTGCTTACGCAGCGCTTCTTTGCAGAGACGAGATTAAGCGGAGGCCGAGGAATGACCAATAGCTCGACTGGCCTAATTTGGGGGTCTCGCGGCGGTACGGGAGTACCATCCACATTTTTGACACTTTTTCCCAAGTGGTATCCACAGGGGTAAGAACGTGCTGGAATGGCCGGAAGAATGAGATTCGGGGCGGGCAATCAGGGCTGGGCCGTAAACGCTTGCCTATTCACACGCGTGGGATCGCCAAGGACAATAAACTGGAGATCGTGCATGTATTGCCTGGCCACGCGCTGCACGTCGCCGGAAGTGACGGCGCGGAGGCGGTCCAAACGGAATTCACCGTTGCGCCAGCCGCCGCCATTGATTTCGTAGAGAGCGATGCGGCCCGCCTGCGAGGCGCTCGTCTGGATCTGGACGTAGTAATCAGTGGAGAATTGCGCGACAACGGATGAAAGATCGTCGTTGGCCACAGGTTCCTGCTTCAAACGGCTTATTTCCCCCAGCATCAGCTCGGCCGCTCGATTCACGTCCGTGGAGGAAGCGGAGACAAAGCCGTAAGAGGCGCTGAAATCCGAATTTGAGGCTTCCGGATCGTAGGCCAAAGCGTTTTTCACGCGCACGGAGTAGAAGACCCTGTCTTGCAGGATGGCCATTGCAATGGCCAGCGCATCCGTATCCGGAGATTTGAACTCCGGGCCCGCAAAGACCCCCTGAAAGTAAGTGGACGGGAGAGCGTGCTCGGTGACCTGGACGCTCGGCTTGTCAAAAGCGAGCAACGGAGTTGCTGTGGCGCGGGTCTCGCCCGCGGGAAGCGCGCCGAAGGTAGCTTCAATTCGCGGACGGAGGAGGGCCGGATCGAGGTCGCCCACAATGACGAGCAAAAGCCGCGACCGCTGCATGATTTGTTTGTGGTAGGCGCGCAAGTCCTCCACAGTGATTTTCGGAAGCGATTCCGGCGTCCCTTCCGGATCATTTCGATAGGGATGGCCAGCGAAAACAGTGCGCCGCCGAATTTCATTGAGAAAAGCTTCCGGCGTCTCGAGCCGGGCGCGCGCCGCTGCAATGAGCGCCGCGCGGTCGCGTTCGACATCGACGGAAAGCAGAAGAGGGTGCAAAGCGGCGTCGGCGAAGATTTCCCAGGAGCGGTCGAACGCGGCGCGCGTACAGGCCAGCGCAAGCGTGGAATAATCATTGCTTTCATTTGACGAAATTGTGGAGCCCATTCCGGTCAGCGCGGCGTTCATCTCGCTGCGAGGAAAGCGCGTGCTGCCCTCGGACGCGACGGAGAGGAGCAATGCCTCGATGCCAGCGTTCGCCTCCGTGATGTTTGAAGAACCGCCTCGCAGGAAAAGTCCCACTGCAACGGTGTCGCTCGCCGGCCGCCGTTTCACGATAACTTTGAATCCGTTTACGTCGAATTCGGTGACCCGGCCGGTGTCCGCGGGCGCCTGCGCGCCCGCCGGCCAGACGACCATCAGCGAAAGAACAAGCCACATCTCGAGCAGGATTCGCCGGTTGCGCCTCATTGCCCGAGCACCTCTTCGGGTTTCAACTGAAGTCGCTGCTGCGCCTCCGGAGAAAGAAGCACAATCGCCACGTGCGGCTTTCCGAGCAAATAGGTATGCAGATAGCGCGAGATATCCGCGCGCGTCACGGCGGCGAGCGTCTGTTGATATCCCCGGAAGTAATCAATGCCGGTGGAAGCCCACCAAAACCCGAGCGTGATCGCGAATTCAGAGGTTTTTTCACGATCGAATAAATCGTTGACCCCGAGCAGGACTTTCGCGTCGCGCAACTCCGCGTCGGAAAAGTAATCCGCGTCGCCGAAGTGGGAGATCTCCTTCTGCACAGCCAGCAATGTGGCGCGCGCTTTCTCCGGCGTGGTCTCCACAATAATCTTGATGGGGCCCACATAGCGCTGGGTGTAATAGCCCAAGCCGACAGCCGAGGCAAGGCCGGAATCCACCAGGGCCTTCTGGAAACGCGAATTGGGCTGCCGCACGATGTAGGAAAAAACATCGGCGGCGTAGGTCGCCGCGTTATCTTTCCCGATGGAAGGCCCCTGCCAGCCCATTTCGATAATGACGTTTTGCACCGGCCCCTGCATGATTTCCGCGAAATTCTTCGGAAGCGGCGGATTCTCAGGAACTGGATTCTTCTCAAAGGGATCCGCCGCGCGCGGCCAATCGTCGAAGAATGATTCCGCCTGTTTGAATGCTTCCGCCGGCGTGATGTCTCCGGCGATCACCAGAGCGGAATTGTTCGGCACATAGTAGCGGTTGTAAAAAGTCCGGAGGGCTTCGGGCGTCACGTGGTCAAAGACTCCGCGGGTTCCCCCAGGTAGCTTTCGATTCGGATACTCATAAAAGAGCCGCGTGGTCGTCTCCGTTTCGATCTTGCCATAAGGGTTCGCGTCATTCCGGTCCAGTTCGCCTTCAATCACGGCGCGTTCCTTGATCACTTCATCCGGGTCAAAGAGCGGATAGCGCGCTGCATCGCGGAGATAGTGAATCGCGCGGGAAAAATTCGCGGTCAGCGTCGTTACGTACTCCTCGCAATGCTCCTCAAAAGTGGACCCGTTGTAGTTGATACCCATCTCGCCGATGTTGTCCAAATAGGATTCGTGATTTTGGGATGCCTTGTTGGATTTGAAAAACATGTGCTCGTCAAGATGCGAAAGCCCGCTTTCGCCCGGCGATTCCACGAATGCGCCGGCTTTCACGACAAAATTCACGGTCACGAGCGGAACGGTGTGGTCTTCGTAAACGATCACTTCCAGACCGTTGGAAAGCACCTTGGATTTGAGAAGCGAATTGCTGGTGACGCTGCTTGCGGCATTCGGCGCCTGAGAAGCAGCCGGCGACGGACCGGTGGGGGGCGCCTGAGCAAAGCAGACCACGGCGGCAATAAGAACCACCGCAAGCGCAAGAGCAAGCGGCCCGGAAAACACTTTCTTTCTGTGGCTCCCGCGCCCACGCGGGAATTGATCCGGATGGAATGGCACGTCAGGCCTTGTCAATCAAACGGTGGTGAATTGCGTAGAGCGCGAGTTCGAGGCGGTCGGAAACGCCGAGCTTATCGAAAATATTGTGAAGGTGGTTCTTCACCGTCTGTTCGCTGATGAAAAGTTTTTCGCCGATCTCCTTGTTGCGGAAACCCTGCGCCACCAGTCCCACGATCTCTTTTTCGCGTTCGCTCAAAAGCGGCTTTTCGCGGCGCGGGCCGGATTCGGATGATTTCGAGAACGCTTTCATGACCTCCGCGGTCATGTGATTATCGAGCCAGATTTCGCCCGCGAACACGCGGTGAATGCTCTTCACGAGCAGATCCGTGGCGGATTGCTTCAGCACCACGCCGCGCGCTCCCAGCCGCATGGCGCGGACGACATCGCGGTCGTCTTCGGCGGCGGTCACACAGATCACGCGCGTTGGCAATGAATCGAAATTGACCTCTTCAAGGACGGCGAGTCCGTCCTTATCAGGCATGCGCAAATCCAGCAGAAGAATATCCGGCTTCAGCTTGGTGATCAGGCGGATGCACTCTGTGCCGTTTTGCGCCTCGCCGACAATTGTGATGTCGTCGTCGGCATCAAGAAGTTTGCGCAGACCATCTCGGAAGATCGCGTGATCGTCCGCCACGAGAACTCGTATTGGCTGTTTCCCTTTTGCCATTTTATCCGAGCGGCACTTCCACAATCAGGCGCGCTCCATGCCCAGGGCTCGATTCCACGGTCAAAACGCCCCCAACGCTCCGAGCATGCTCTTTGATGGAAATCGGGCCCAATCTCAAGCGGTCAAGCTCTTCGCCGGAAAACCGGCCCGCAAAACTGAATCCTTCCCCGTCGTCGTCCACAACCAATGTAACACGGCTGTCGGACTGAGTAAGTTTTACCACGACGTGGCTTGCACGGGCATGTTTTTTTATGTTGTTGAGTGCCTCCCTGTATATCTGGAAGACTTCGCGGCAGACCCGGTCGGGAGCCTGTATTTCGGGTGAATTCACGATTAATTCAACCTGTATCGTGGATTCGTTGCGGAAGCGCTCGGCGAATCCGGTCATCAGGTCGAGCATGTCTGCGCTCTGCACCCGCAGCGGGCGCAAGTCGGTGACCATGCGGCGAAGTTCTGAAGATTCGTTGCGGACGGTTTGCTGCAGGTCCGCGAGGCCCGCGGCGGCCAGATCCGGCGATTGGGGAAGCTTGCGACGCAAAACGTCGAGCTGTATCTCCACGCTCAGCAACGTTTGAAGAATGCCGTCGTGGAGATCGCGGGAGATGCGGCTGCGCTCGGCTTCGATGGCGCGCGCGCGCAGGTGGCGCAACAGAAAGAGATTTTCGAGCGGCGGCGCGAGATGGCGCGCAATGCGTTCGAGACGGCGGAGGTCGCCGGGCGTGAACCGGCGGCGGCTCGCAAGTATTATGCGGGTGCTTGGCTGGCCCTCGATATCCATCGTGACCGCGATCATGGATTGCAATCCGAGAACTTCGCGCGTGGACGCGGGGATCCTCGGGACTTCCCTGACCGGAATGCCTGTGACGCGGTTCCAGGCAAACCCGTCGGAGTCGCCTTCCAGATTATTTACCGCGAGATTTACGTCCGGCATGTCAAAGAAGAACCCGTCGCTCGCCAGGAGTGGCAAATTTTCCGGTATTAGATGCTTTGGTTTCTCTTCATTAAATTTCCAAAGGAAGATTCGTTCGAGTTCGGTGTCACGGTGAACGAGAAATGCGCGCTTGCAACCGAACAAAGCGCTAAGTTCCGCCATCACGGATCGCAACGATTCCGCCAGGCCTCGCTCAACGGAGAACATTGCGGTCAGCTCCGCAATGAATTTGTGCTCGGCTGCATACCGGCGGTTGCGGTCGCCAAGATATGCCATTCCGAAACCGGCGATCATCGTCCCGCTGACAATTTCCGTCGCGCGAAGGGGGTCATCCCACATCGGAAGATCGCGCAGCAAGCTCCAAACAAGGATTCCGGCCGCCACTGCAAGCGCAATCCAGTAAGCGAGGCCGCCACCCCAACCCGCTCCAGCCTCGTATGCAACGATCAGCAGCAGAAACCATACGGGAACGACCGACGGCGTAAGAAAAAGAAAGATCGCGATAGCGGCAATATCCACAACGAGCGCGAAATGCCACTTGCTCTCCCATCTTGGTGCGTGCACGAACGCGTAAATCAGGCTGAGCGCGAGATATCCGCCCAAGAACAGGGCTGCTCCCGTGTCGCGCGATGCCAGCAGCAAGCTCGCGAGCGCCAAAACAATCAGCGGCGGACGCGCCAGTGTGACCTGGCGCTCGAGCGATCGGCGTTCAATTTCTTGGAGTGGCATCCGGATGACCGAACTCTACATTACAACCCAGTGCTACAACTCGGCATACGAGCGCAAGCCGACGTTCCACCCCCGCAAGCCCTTGCCTGTGGATATTTCGCTTCCCATTCGGCCCACAATGTGAATAATGTCGCCCTGGGTACGGAAGGTCGCGGCGGTTTACGGGGAAAGTCCGCCGCGGTCGCCATTTGGGTGCGGTCATCTACCCGGCGCCCGCCGGAGAGTTCCAGAGTGCAGAGGCGTTTTACACGCGACGAAGTTGTGCGTATTCTCGGCGTCACGCGCCGCCAGCTCGACTATTGGGCCCGGCTGCGCCTGATTTCGCCGGAGACACGCTGGGGCGAACGCTTCTACAATTTCGCGGATCTCGTCGCGCTCGAAACGATGAAGCACCTTACTTCCCGCGGCCTGCCCGCACGGCGGCTTCGCAGGGCCCTCGAGGCTCTTCGCGAACAGCTTGGCGAGTCCAGTGCACCCATTTCGCGACTCCGCATCAGCACAAACGGCAGGAAGGTCGTCGTCAGCCAGCCGTGGCCTGGCGCGCCCGCCATCGAACCGCTGACCGGCCAGCTCCTTCTGGAATTTGACGTTGAGCCGTTGGCCACAAAGGTCCGCGCTCTGCCTTCGCACACGGCCGAAGAGTGGTTTGAGATGGGCCTTTCGTGCGACCGGCACTCCTCCACCATGCAGCGCGCCGCGGACGCCTACCGGCACGCGGTCGAAATTGCGCCTGATTGGGCGGAGGCGCACCTGAATCTCGGCACCTCCCTATTTCATCTTGGCGAAGCCACTGAATCACGCCGCTGCTTTGAAGCCGCGCTTGAACTCGAACCGCAGAACGCGCTCGCGCACTTTAATCTCGGCTGCGCCTTTGAAAAAATGGGAAATCACCGTGCGGCCGTCGAGCAACTCGAGCGCGCTGTGAAGCTTGCGCCGTCGCTCGCGGACGCGCACTTAAATCTTGCCATGCTCTACGAGGCCGATGGCGAAAAAACAAAAATGCGCGACCACCTTGGCGAGTATCTGCACTACGAACCCAATGGCCGCTGGGCGAATTACGCGCAGTCGCGCATGCCGGAGCCGGCGGGTACGCCGGCTTCCGCGCGCCCGCATGCGAGAACGAAAGTCACGCCCTTCCGCAAGCGCGGGTAGTTCCTCGTCTCCAGTCGCATACCTTTAGAATGACGAAAAAGAGAATCTTGTCATCCCGAGCGAAGCGAAGGATCAGTATCAAACACCACAAATCGAGCCAATGGCAGAGTCTCGCGTTCCCCCCTCAGAATCCTTCAATTCGTCCCGATAAAAACGATCGGTACTCCGCTACGAATCATGAAGGCGATGGACTTCATTGGCCCGGACAGGCAGGCTAGGAGCGAGCCACCGAAAAAGCAATGTCGCCGCAAACCCACCTAGGAATTGAGCCGCCACGAACCAAGAAACATCGGTGGGTCGAATGCCCGCAAAGGTGTCGCTCAGAGATCGCGAAATCGTCACGGCGGGATTCGCAAACGACGTGGATGCGGTGAACCAGTAGGCCGCCGTGATGTACGCTCCGACAGCGAAGGGAACGGCGCTCGAACGCAGCCGGGAACAACCCCAAATCACGCAAATTAGCCCGAAGGTCGCGACAAACTCGCTGAACATCTGAGCAGGCCCGCTCCGGGCGTGGCGCGAAAAGGAAACCTGCGCCAGCCCAAACATTGTGTGAGCGACAATGGCCCCGCTGATTCCTCCAAGTATTTGGCCAGCCACGTAGTAAGGAGTTTCCCTCCAAGGCAAGCCGCGCTCGAAGGCGTCCATGACGGTAACGACCGGATTCAAATGCGCGCCCGAAATTCCTCCGAACGCAAAAATAAGAGCCACCAGCGCCGCGCCCGTTGCAATTGTATTGGCGAGCAGCGCCAGCGCGACATTCCCATTCGCCAGGCGCTCTCCCATAACCCCTGACCCGATTACGGCCGCTACAAGAAATGCGGTCCCGATAAATTCGGCGACGGCGCGGCGGGCGAGCGAGGCTTTCATTCGTGGCCGATGCGATCTATTTCTTTTTTGATGGCGAGTTTGTCGAGACTGGAGAGGGGCAGGCTCAAGAACAGGCTGATTCTCCGATCGAGAACCATGAAAGCTTCCCGAAACGCCTTTTCAATTTGCTCCGGTGTGCCCTCCACTGCGGCGGGATCCGCCACTCCCCAGTGAGCGGTCATCGGCTGGCCGGGCCAAATGGGGCAAACTTCTTTGGCCGCGTTATCGCAAACGGTGAAAACAAATTGGAGTTCCGGCGCGCCGGGCTTGGCGAATTCATCCCAATTCTTGCTGCGTGCGCCGGCTGTGGGCAATCCTGCGGCTTCTAATTGCCGCAGCGCCTGGGGATGCACCCGCCCCGTCGCATGGCTTCCCGCGCTATAAGCGGTGAAGTTTGGCCGGCCTTTTTGATTCATGATGGCTTCGGCCATGATCGAACGGGCGGAATTCCCCGTGCACAAAAACAAGACGTTGTAGCGACCTTGCATAGGCAAGCCCTCGATTCGCCCTAATTGCAGCAAATCGGTGCGCAGCAATCTTCATCTTTTCTCACGCGAGCCGGTTTGACGGCCCGGATGAACGCGCTCATGAACTTCCCTTCCACCTGAATGGCCAGTGCATCTACGTCTACGCCTTCGCCAGCAAGAAATTCTCGCGCGTCTTCCAAGCTGTAAACGCGCGTCGGTTCCACTTCCACCTGGTCAAATCCGGCTCTTGCCAACTTCGTGCGGTATTCGTTTTCTTCCAGCGCTCCCGCGATACAACCAATCCAAAGCAGCAAGCTCTCGTGAATCTCGTGCGGGATTTCGCCGCGGGTCACAACATCGGATACTGCCAGGCGTCCCCCGGGCCTTAGCACGCGGAATGCTTCCCGCAGCACGCGATCTTTGTCCGCCGAAAGATTGATGACGCAGTTGGAGATGATCACGTCCACCGAATTGTCGGGCAGCGGGATCTGCTCGATCTCCCCCCTCAGAAACTCGACGTTTTCGGCTCCTGCCTTTTTCTTGTTTTCATTCGCCAGTCCCAGCATTTCGTCCGTCATGTCGAGCCCGTATGCCTTGCCACTCGGCCCGACCCGTTTGGCCGACAGCAGGACGTCAATCCCGCCGCCGGAGCCCAGATCGAGCACAACGTCGCCGGCCGCCAGCTTCGCAAGCGCCGTCGGATTCCCGCATCCCAGCGAGGCCCGCATGGCTTCCGCGGGAATCTGATCCGCTTGTGCAGCATCATAGAGATTGGACGTGATGGGATCGCAGCCGCAACTTGTCCCCGGAGCGGACCCGCAGCAGGCGCTGCCACTGCTATCCACCCGCAGCGCCGCCTGCCCATACTTTTCTTTCACAATATCTTTCACATTTTCGTTATTCATTGCGTGGCTCCTACCTGCATATTTGAATGATATCTCTCGGCTTTACTGCCTTGTTCCGAGTGCAGCATTCCGCATAAAGGAATTGCAGAATCTCCTGCAGCGCCTCCGTATTTGCCAAGTACCTTAGAAAAGTGCTCTCGCGGCGCACAAGCACGAGGTCTTCATTCTTCAATTTGTCGAGGTGGTGTGACAGCGTCGAGTTCGGGATGTCCAATTCCGCCTGGATGTCGCCGACGACAAGCCCGTCGGGATGCGCCGCGAGCAGCAATTGCATAATCCGGAGCCGCGGCTCTGTTCCCACGGCGGAGAACATGTCGGCGTATTTTGTTACCTGCTCCAGATTGGTCTTGCTGGAAATCGATTTCATATTTCTATATTTGCAGAAATATGGATCGCCGTCAAGCCGCTCCAGATCTGCCGTAGCTTGTGGTTGTACCGTCTCCGTCAAGCGCCTGTCCCGCTCGCGCCCCCTGCATCGCGAGAGTGTCGCCCCCAACTCGAAAATGGAACTTCTACCTCTCCGTCCTCTGTGGTGAATGTCCCATCCGCATGTTAGAATTTTCCTCTGCGGTGGGCGTAGTTCAGCGGTAGAACATCGGACTGTGGCTCGGAATCCCAGGAATCCCTAAACCCTTTAGATTCAGTAACTCGTTGATTTCAAAGTGTGTTAGCGTTTGGCTGCGTTCGCTTCCGTTTCGCTTTTTTCGGCTGCTTTCAACTCATTCAGACACATTTCAGACACAATTTGCACTATTTTGTTGCACATAAAAAAGTCCGCTAAAATTGCCGGCGTCAAGCCCACGTTTGAAAAGCTCAAGGGGCAAGACCCGTTGGCGTACATCATTTCCGCAAACCTAGCGCGGCGTAACTTGACCAAGGGACAGCAGGCGATGGCCCTCGCAATGGTTTATCCGGATCCGGAAAAGGGCGGACGGGGGGAAAACTCTTTACTTAGTAAAGGGTTTTCGCTCGCACGACTTTCCCAGGCCCGCACAGTTCTGCGCTACTCCCGCAAGCTCGCCGAGGGGAAACTGGACGGCGACTGGCTGCCGTGGCTGAAGGACAACTTCGGATGGTCGGTGCAGACGGCCCAAAAATATATGAGCGTTGCCAAAGCTCTTGAAATGCCGTCTGGGGCGGTATTTGATTCCGGCATCAACATTGATGCCAATGCCCTCTACCTGATCTCTGCCCCTGTGGATAACTTGTTGTGTTCAGGGTAGGAGAAGCATATGATGCGCACGTCCTCAACACATTACCCCAATCTAATTCAGTGAGGAGAAATACCACGAAAAAGTTTGCCAGGCTCATGCTTTTGACGTTAGGAATAGGGGTCGTCGCGGTTGCCCTGCTGTCTCTTCCGCGCCATACATCTGCTTCACCTACGCCCCCGCCCCCCTTACAGGTTCAACTGTATATCAACAGTGGATCCTTCAATGCCTGCTGGTACCCGGTAACCACCATTGGGGTCCCGGGCGGTACTCCGTGTTACACGGTGCCCACCGGGCGCTACTTTGTGATAACGGATATTCGGTTCCTGACTGGCCCCACAACGGCCGGTGACCATATCTTCGTGCAGTTTGGCTCTTTCTATTTCGGGCGAGACCTGGTGGCGGATGCCAATGGTTACGCCGACTTTTCCGACGATTACTTTACGGGGTACGCCGTTGCGCCGTCGTTCTTCGGCACAAACACGGTCGTGGTAAACGACACCACGCACACGAACCTCGTGTCTTATAATGTTTCTGTCACTGGGTACGTTGAGCCTTAGTCCCACCCTCCCCGCGCGCGTCCCCCGCTCTTCCCCGCGCCACATGGATGTGTGGGGGCGCACGCGTGATTGCGGATCAGCCTTATCCGTGCTTCTTGAGTGGTCAATCGGCACCGGCGAAGGAGCCCGGGCAAGACCCGCCGCAACCCACGCTGCCCAACGCCGAACGTATCGCCCAATGCGCCGTTGGAGGAAATCCCGCGGCGCATTCTGCTCATAAAGCCGGGCTACGCGTTCCAGAAATCCTTCCCAAGCCGAAGGGGCGATGCCGGCCACACCTTGCTTCGTAATCGCTAACCCGAGCTACGATGATCTCGCTTGGTGCAATTGAGGCGGGCAATGCAGGGATGCAACCACGCCGAGGGATAGCCTGGTGGTCTTATCGAGACGGGGTACGACGGCCCGAGAACTGCCCTCTTGTGCTGCCCCAAACCTCCATCGGATCGGTAGATCCCGATGCCTTAGAAATCCCCGCCCAGAAGGGCAGATAACTCACTAATGGAGAGCGCGCGCTCTCCATTTTAGGCTGAACCAACACAGGAGGAGGACTGAGTCGACCAGGAGTCAGCTTCACACCGCCGGACTCGGAGAGTAGAAGAGTTATGGCACGATTGAAATCCCCCGACCCCCCGATGCAGATGTTGCGGAGAAGTGATCCTTCAAGCATGAGCGGTTCCTGCACCAGGGAACGAATTCTTGCGGAGCGCAAGCCCCGCATTGGATGTCGCGTGTGCGCCCGGATCAGCTTCACACCTGAACGCTGAGCGTGGGTATTTTAGCAGCGGACTGAGCTTGGGCACGCCCTTGAAGAGATCGAAGGTCCTTCGAGGATATACGACTGCCGACTTTAGGTCGACGAGCGGGGAGAAATTGCCGCCAGCCAAGTCTCCAGGTCGCGTACGTTCGGCACACGCAAAAGGCTCGAAAAGTGCCCGAGCCGTCGCTTGTTCTCGCGCACGCGGAACAGTTTGAATCCGACGTTAGCACAGCCGCGCAGGGAGGGAATATTGTCTTCGGCCACGTATGTGTAGACAGCATGGGCCCCTTCTTCCTTAGCGAATCTTAACAATTGGGCCATACCATCACCCATCGCGCCGGAACCCCTGAATTGGCAAAACGTATAGGCGCCTTCCAACAGCGCCTCACCGGGTGTTAGCGTGAGGTAGCGCCCCGGCTGATGCAAATGCAAAAGAAGCTGATTGTTCGGGGTAATAAGCCATTGCACATACGCTGGCGATCCGTCCGGACCCGCCGCGAAGTACAATGTCTGTATTCCTGCATCGCACATTGATGCGCGCTTGAATACATTCAGAGCGTCAATCTTATTCACTCGCACGAACTCTTCGGAGAAGCCAGCGAAGCTAGCGTTGTCGGAGGGCATCATTTTCACTTCAAATCTTGCGCGGCGAATCGGTGGTAGGGACGCAAGATCGCAACGAAGTTCAAGATACGTCACGGTTCGCCAGATCAGGTCCCGCACCTCCTGAAGAAAAACGCCTGGTCCTGCAGCACGAAAGAGTAAGAACAGACTTGACCGTTGATGCGCGCCGCGCAATCTCGTCTCCTGTCCCGCGTCTCCTGACGATATTCCGCGGTATCTACCAATTGTCATCAATGAAAGCACCACTGGAGTAACGACCCAAGAACTTGAATCTATCCATCTACAATTTCTGTTTCTGCTCCAGAGGGTGAACTAATGTCAAGTATTCAAGGAAAAATGAACAATTCTTCATCCACAAGCCAGTGAAACTTCATCTTCAATAAAAAATAATCCACATTGAATCTGGCCAGAGCTTTAAAACCCAGTTGAGGGTTCTGTGGGTCAGGGCCTCAGTCAATTATTGATCCTAGAAGCAGTCGCACAACCTGGGATAAGCCTCTGAAATAACGATGCCTGAGTTCTGTGAAATGAGGGATATGCGAGGGCAGCAGCGCTGAAGGAGGGCCGATGGCGCGGTCAGGTCCGTCGCTGCCCGAAACGCAATGGAAGAAAATCGCGCCCTTGCTGCCCCAACCACCCAAGCAGCGAAAGGGTGCCCAAACGGACTGCCGATGGGTTCTTGAACAATCGACTCTCACCCATCTCGTTTCTCACCCAGCGGGTCTTGCACCCTCGAGGCAATTTCAATGGATTTAGACCCGTATAAATACCGCTTAAGAAAGAGGGCCAAGGGCTCGTTGGGAAGAGGCCATTTCGGAACTTCAGCTTTCGTTTCCGTTCACATTAATTTTTGCCTACGAGCCGCAGGCGGAAGGTGAAGGCGCGCTTTTCGCCACCGCCGTAGGTTAGAAAATCCGGAGCGCTCACGTTATTGACCACGGCGTTGGCATTCAGATTCCCGGTTGCATTGATCACGGCAAGGCGAAGCGCCCATTCATTGTGGTGATAAAAGTGGAAGCGCTTTTCGATGCCCAAGTTAAGAGTTATGAAAGCGGGAAAACGATTTGAGCCGAGCGGGCCAGCCAATTGCTGATCCTCATTGACAACGTTGAACGGGAAACCGCTGCGATACTCAAGGAAGTAACTCCCGAAAAGGTGCCAGAGCGGGAGCGGCGTCCAGCCGTGAGTGACGATGCGGTTTGGCGAGTCCCAGGGCAGCGGGCCGGCGGCCTGAGGAGCGTAAAAAATCGAGCCGAGCGCGAAATCAAGGGCCTGGTTGGATGCGCTGGATGAGCGGATGTAATCCACGCCGATTTCGGCCTGGTCGCTGAACTGGTGGCGCACGCCGGCCTCTCCGGCGCGGTAGGTGTCACGGCGCTGGTTGCCCAGCAAAAAAGTCTGCAAGGATGCGCCGGGATCGAGGTTCTGAAATGCAAGACCATCGCGGCCTTTGCGATCGAGGAAGCTGAAGTTCAGAAATGTGTTTTTGGCCACGCGCTGCTGAAGCTCGGCGCTCGAATTGTAAAAATAAGGCAGACGCAGATGACCAGCGGGGAGAACGAATTGGCTGGTGACCGTTTGCGCGATGAGGGGGATAGCGCCGGTGGAATCGTACGGAACGTCCACCTGCGTTTGATCAAGCGCCTGACCAATGATCGTGAAATCGAGCGGCTGGAAATATTCGCCCCACCCGATTGAGATTTTCGTTCGGGCGTCGCGGAACGGGACGACGTTTACAGCAAGTCGCGGCTCGAAAATCATCTCCTGCGCGAGGCGATCCCAATCGGTGCGAAACCCGGCCTGAATCCGCAAGAAATGCGCGACCTGCCAGCCGTCCTGCGCGTAAACGCCGGCGCGCGTATCGCTCAAGTGATATGCAGAAGGCCCGGTGAACGTGCTGAGCCTGTCGAGCGTTCCGTCGGCGCGAACCGCCTGGATTTCGGTGCGGATGGCGCTTTGTTGCCAGTAAACATCGTCGGCGTTGACACCGAAAGTGATGTCGTGCGTGCCGTGCCAGTGGCGCGCGGGGAGATAATAATTGGAGAGACCCTGCAAACGTCTCGGCCGGGATTCAGTATCCGCGAAATAGTTTCCCGAGTTTCCTGTGGGCATGATAACGAATGGATTCGTGCCGAGCGGGGCTGTGTGGGTTGTGCCGGTGTCACCGGCGATGCCGAATTCGAGAAGCGAATTGGCAAACTGGAACTGGTCCTTGGCGGAAAGAAAAAAACCGTGCCCGGAAATATTCACCGTATCGGAATCAGGATTGAACTGAGTCAGGCCAACATTTGAGTCGGCACTCATGTTGTAAAGAAAGTTGCCGAACAGAGTTTGGTTGGAGGAAAGACGAACGCCAACGCGGAGCAGGTTGTCTCCGTCCCAACTTTCGACAAGATTCTGACCCGCGGGCAGGCCTGGAATAACCGAAAGCGTGTGCTGAATGCTGACGGATTCGGAAAACCGTGCGCGGCCCTTCACGATTGGACCGGAAACGCCAAAGCGGGGGTACCAGTTGCCGAAATGGATGCCGCTGCTGATCAGGGGTGCGGGAATAAAATTGGTGGCGTTGAAGCGAAATTTGTCGTCTCCGGAAAGGGTTTCCAGGGAAAGGACGCCGGCGCCGGCGTGCGCGTATTCCGCGCCATAACGGCTGGTCTCAAGGTCCGCGAGGCGGACGGAATCCACGCTCTCACGAAAATCGAGTTGGCCGGTGGCAGGGTCGCCGATCTCAAATCCATCGAGGAGGTATTCGGTCTGGTCGACGCGAGCGCCAGCGTAGTGGAGCAGACCGGAATTATCCATCACAACGCCCGGCATAGTTTGCAGATAGCTCGAAAGTACATGCGAGGCGGTGGTGGGGACGTTGAGGATATCGTGTGCGAAGAGACTCGTCGATTGCTGAGCGGAGGTCGGATCGATGCGCTGGGTGCTGGAAGAAACATCAACCTTTTCATGAACTTCCTGTTCGTGCGGGAAGTCGAACAGAAGTTCGTTATCACCCTGTTTCAAATCGAACGGTTTATTTTCGATAAGAAAAAAACCAGGCTTTGACAATGTGATTTGCGTCAAGCCGGATGGAATGGATGAAAACTCAAACCGGCCGAGAGTGTCCGTGAAAGTGGAATGCGAGATTCCCGCTGAATCTTTAAGTGAAACTTCAACGTCCGGGACCGGTACTTTATTTTCGTCGGTGACAATTCCTTTCACGGAAGAAAATGTCTGCGCGCCAAGATTTGCATTGAGGCTTGCGAGTAGTGGGACGAGACAACAAAAGAAAATCGAATGTGCCCCGCGCAAGGCGATTAGGCTTCGCAGTCGCGACCTTTCTTCGTGAATCGTACGTTCCCCCTTGTATGTTGGTGCCTTTGCTCTTACCGAGAGCCACATGGCCGACCCTATTTCTTGCGATGCATGGCGTCATGGATGTCCGGCCAGAACTCTTTGACGATATTCGCGAGTCCGTCGGCAAGCACCTGCTCGCCCCAATTCACTCCCGTGCTTCGCAGATTACGATCCTGCGCGGGGTAATAAAGGTTCGCTACGCCTGCGGCGAAGCCGTTGCCGACAACTTCGGAAAAGTTGAATCCCGTGCTGCCGGAATCATTCTTTGTAATGAGGATGCGCGAGAACGCATAGGCCGTCCGGTGCAAAAAGCTGCCACGGGCCAGAGTATAATAACGTGGGTCCTCATGCGTCAGAGAAGGGAGAATCGCTTCTGAAAAATAATTTCCGACAGCTTGGTCGGCAAACGAGCGCCAGAAATAATGGCCGTAGCCAACGGCCCCATTGCCAAATTCGGGATCTGACTTCAGGCCCTGGCGAGCGCCAGCCAGCAAGCCTGCGAAGACAACCGACGAGTAATCGCAGCTGTCTTTCGTGGCCAAGACGAATTTTCCCTTCACCGACAACGGAGGAGGCTGCGTGTTCGCGCTCACGGCCCGGTAATTTGGCATGACGTTCAGGATACGATTCGTTTGCTGGCCCGGGGCGTTCGCAGGCTGCTGATTGGATTCCGGCGGTTTCTTGGTTTCTGATGGACTTGTCTTGGATTTATCTTTGGTGTCCGATTGGGATGCAGCCGTCCCCGCAGTTCCCGACTGTTGTCCTTGTTGAGTGCCTTGAGCAGCGTCTTGAGTGTTTGCGTGCGCGCACTCCCCAACAGAAATGCTGAGTGCGAGAATGATAATCAAATGGAAGCAGCTCGTTCTTCCTATATCGTCGAGGTTCATTATGCCGACTCCGATTTCCCTTTTTCCGATTTTTGACGAATTAAGCTTGCTGCTCGGGAAAGTGCGAGAAGTAGGTCGTCGTTGTGATGAGCGGTTAACAAAGAGTCTAGCTGCTGCAATAATGCTGGCGGGAGCACTGCACCTGCAGAAGAAAGCATTAGTTTTAGACTCTGCTGAGTGCTCGTCAGATGACGACTAAGGCGAAGATAATCTTCGATAATCCACAGGAACAGATGTTGTCCTTCCTTGGCATCCATCGGCGTATCTCCCATGCGTGATAGACGAGAAACAAACTGTGGCTTTGCAACGATACGACCAAGTGCTATGTCATTTCTGCCTTTGCCAGGTCATTTCCACGCGCACCGGAATTTCATTTTTCACTGTCATCGCCAAGAGCGACGGTGGATCGATCCTGAAATCGCTTAGCGTGGCCGGAATGGTCCCTGATATCCGTGTTTCGTTTCCCTGGGCCACCTGCTGGAATGGAACCTGTTTATACATTGCGGTCTGGCCGGCAAACTGAATCTCCAAATCGGCGTGAATCGTTGCTGACGCGGACGCCTCTTCGGGCAATTGGGTGCGCACGCTGATCATCGGAAATTGTCCACCGCGCGTCACTTGAAGCATGTGAAGATCACGGTTGCTGTCACCCGAATCAAACGATTTCACTGGCGCCGCGATCAAGAAATCGCATTGTCCAGCGTGGCAGATGCCCTTGCCTCGCGCGGCATGGCTGACTCCATCAACTTGATGCAGTGGATGGGAAATGTGATACGTGAGAGTCGATTGTTCAAGAACCCATTGGCTTTCCGTTTGGGCAGGCGTGGCGAATGCGAGAAGCAAAAAGCCTATCAGTATTCTCTTAATCATGAGCAACCCTCAGAATTTAAAGGTTACGGACAAAATAGCGGCCCCGTATGCCGCAGCTGTGACTATGGCCACCGCTCCATGAGCGCTGGCGATTCCATGAACCTTTTCTCCGTGCAATTTTTGGTCGTAGGCCATCGCCCCCAAAATCGGCGTCAAGATCATCCCGGGGCCATGTACCCACGCCAGGACTTTGTGCACGCGGATCGGTCCTCGGGTTGGGGTTCCGTGGATTCTAGGAGCGAATATGGCGTAGTAAGCGGTCGGGAAATACATTGCGACTGTAAAAGAACCAAGAGCGACATGCACATCTCGGCCGGTCGAGGTGGTGGTTTTGCCGCCAGCGAAAGCTCCCGTGATGCATGTGGCGACCAAAGGCGCGGTCGTTATCAAACCAAGCTCCTGATGGACCTTGAGCATATGCGTCCGCTTGTCGAGCGTCGCCTGGTCAACGTCACTGCCCTGGGCCTGAGAAGGAGGGATGCCGAGGTCCCCGAGCGAAAGCACCCGAGCTAACTTCAAGTTCATCTTTTGCTTTGCATCCGTAGTGATGGTTACTTTCGTTTCATTGGTGACGAATCCTTCCGCTGAGACGGAAACCTGGTAATCCCCAGGCATGAGGTTTGGTACGTCGTAGTTGCCGACTGAATCGGTCTGGGTTTCCGCCGATTGCCCTGTGGCGAGATTCTTGACGGAGATCTTGGCGTTGGGAACGACTGCTCCCGATGGATCAGTGATGGTGCCGGAGAGGGTGGCGCCTGTGACCTGAGCCAGCAGTTGGTTCGAACTCAAAAGAAAAAAGGCCAAAAGGCTCATGCCAAGGATTAATTTCCACGCTCTCCGTTTCATTTGGGCTTCTCCTCTCGTTGGTAGGTTTGTCGGAAAACCAATCCAGACGTCGCGGTGTGTAAAAGATGGGTCGACCGCTTGGTATTCGCGACTGGAGATCTTTCGGAATACCTCCTAAAGAGTTCCTGAAGTTCGATGCGGAACTTTAGCAGCCGAGAATGACATCTGACCCTCTCGGAAATGACAAGCTGTTCATACTTCATCGTGACAAAAATCACTCGGCAACAGTTCCGGTTTTCGCTCTGCGACAAAGGGGGAATTCCTCAGTAAGTTTTCAAACGGTATTTGCGATGGCACTTAGCCACTTGGGTGTACGTCAAATGTGACAGTGCCGGGCACCGGAGCAATTCAGTGGCGCGATGCTTATCGTTTGCATTCAGGCTACTCCTATTTCCGTCGACGTGGAACAGAGTGGGCACTCGTTTACGGACCCGCGGATTTATTTCCTGTGCTAAGTACCTCGACTATACCCAATACGAGATTCTCAAAGTCAATGGGCCGAAAGTGCTGATGCCCGTTGATGAAGAATGTCGGGGTTCCATTTACTCCGCTTTGGAGGCCGCCATTGAAGTCATTGCGTACTCGATTCTTGTGTGTTCCATCCGCAATTGCATCACGCAACGCCACAGGAGAAAGCCCAAGCCCTTGGGCAAGCCCCTCGTAGAGCGTCCAACCCAGGCGATCTTGGTTCTCAAACAAAAGATTGTGCATTTGCCAGAATTTCCCTTGACTGCCCGCGAACTCGGCTGCCTGTGCCGCACTTTCTGCTCGCGGGTATCTTTGGTCCATTGGAAAATTGCGGAACACAAAGCGGAGATGATTTCCAAAATTCCTGTGAACTCGCATAACGATCGGGTGCGCGCGTCCACAATCAGGGCTTTCGTAGTCACCATATTCCACGAGAATAATCGGCGCGTCGATGGGTCCCAGAGAATGATCTTCAAGAGTTACCGGTGCTTTGAGCACGTACTTAGACCTCCCCCGTTTGGCCGAATCCTCAAGCGTCTGCCGATTTTTATGGAATGGCTCCTAAAACATCTCCAAAGTCATATTCGGCACCCTATCACTCGAGAATGACCTTTCGACCTCTTGGAGATGACAAGTTGTTCATTTTATTTGTGATTTCAATTCCTCGACGTCGTTTCCGGTTACTCCCCAACGAAAAAGTGAAATTCTTCCGGTGAGCCTTTCTACCAGTATTAGTGACGGTGGTTCGCCATCAGGGCCTATGACATCAGTCGAAGCGCCACGTGATGGGGGAATCCGATTGCGCGACGTGTTCAACAGCTTGAGGAGTTCCAAGCATCCCGCGTTCGGGCGTCCAGTTTCGAAGAGGCGGGGGATTCTTATGATGGATCTTGACCTCATGCAACCGTTTGTCGAGTCTCACCTGATCCACGTCGCTCCCCTGGGTCTGCCCCGGAGGGAAGCCGAGATCCGCAAGCGAAATCGCCCTGCCCAGCGTCAAGTGCATCTTTTGATCGGACATTTCACGTATCTGAAGTCGGTTTGCCGGATTTTCTGGTGAGAACTGGGGGGTTTGCGAGCCCGGCACAATTGCGGGCGCAAGGATGAGGAGAAAAAGGATCGGGAAAGCGCTCAACGGGATGACCAAATTGCGCGCCCCCTGCTTGCTCGCCCAAAGCACTCCTGCCGCGAGGATTACATTCGAGGTCCCCACCGCCAGCAGGAAAACAGTGATGAGGAAAGGAGAGACTGCCCGACCCCCAAATCTCAAGTGAAGGTGTCCGATCCACTGTGGTGTGGCGCTGCCTGCTAGCGCTGCGACCGCAAGCGTTGCCGCAAATGATTTTCGCCGCGCGAAAGCGAGACGCTCACAAGTCCGCCCCAAGAGAAGAATCAGAGGGGGCACGGCCGGCAGGACGTAGCCGGGCATTTTTGTGCGCGAGAAAGAGAAAAAGCAAACCACGACCAAAGACCAAACCACCAGAAATAAAGTACTCGCAGGCAATGTCTTTGACTTGCGCAACTGCAAGCTCCCCTGCACGGCGGCCCAAATCGCCACAGGGGACCACGGAAGACAAGCGAGAAATAGAATCGGGATGTAATACCATACGGGTTCGATGTGCCCAAACTCCGGCGTGAAATAGCGCTTGAAATTGTGCTCGACGATAAATACGTCGAAAAAGGCAGGGTTGCGGCGCGCGCAAAGGATGTACCAGGGGAGAGCCGTAAGGCAGAATGCGATGATGGCCGCGGGATGCAGCAGGCGGATGGCGTCACGCCAGCGCGTAGTGATGATCGCGCAAAGAAATACTGTACCGCCGCACAGGACGAGTGCTGCGGGTCCTTTCGCGAGCACGGCGAGTCCGAGGAAGCAACCGAAGAGGGTCGCACGGAGCAAAGTTGAATGGGGCATGCGAAATTGCAGTTTTTTTGACAACACTGCAACGAAATTGGCGGGCGGCCCGAGATGCAGAAGATCGGCAGCACTGACCATGGCAATCGTGAGCATTGCGGAAAATGGCATGTCCGTGACGGCGTCATGGGAGAAGGCGATCATGGCGACCGTGACCGGGAAGAAAAGGAACAACCATCGCACCGTTCCAGCACCATAGAAGCGCAAAGCGAGCCATGCCAATGCGAGAGTGGCGAGCAACGCATACAGCGCGCAAGGAAAACGCGCTGTGACCGCGCTCACACCGAAGAGTTTGAAACTCAGGGCCGCACTCCAGTAGTAGAGAGGAGGCTTCTCGAACCAAGGCTTGCCGTAAAGATGGGGAGTGATCCAGTCTCCGGTCTCGGCCATGGCGCTGGCGACCGACGTGTAGTGCGCCTCGTTGCCCACGAATCCGACGGCACCAAGATGGCTGAAGTAACAGACGTAGAGCGTCGCGAGAACGGCAAGCGTCCCGCCGACGCGCGCTGACAAAGAAATGGTGCCCGCACTCCCTAGCTTAGGGTCGCTATTCTGCATGGTGTGAACGTAACCGGGATTTCCATTTTGACTTCCCGGCCTGGAACGCTCACGAAGTACGATGCGGAACCCTATCGGTTGAGAATGATTTTTCGACTTCTTGGAAATGACAAGTTGTTCACTTTGATTGTGATCCGCGCTCTCCAAGATCGGTTCGCTGTCACGCGCGTGGGCAGACAGCCGCGTGCGTCGAATCTAGGGGGCACGAATGAAATCAAGAAGGAATTGATCGGCGGTTCGTTCTGAGCGTACTGCCCGAGCTATTGTTCGGGTATGACTAGGAGGCGAGCAGCCTTTCGGAAAACTCTCAACGATCTCTTTATGACTGCGGCAAATACCATCGGAGCCGTCCCGAGAAGCAGTCGGAGCGCCACTTTTCGCTGTCCTTTCGGCCAACAGTACCTGACGGCCCATGTCGAGGCTCTTCCGCCGATGATGGCGTATCGATCACAGCGGCGCTGGCGGCCTCCAGGGTATTCTCCCTGGCGCTCCGCGCTAGCCACTCTGAGAATTCCGTCGGCGATTGCTTGCAAACCCTTGATGCTGTTGTCCCCGTGCAGGCGGTAGGCGAGAAGGGCGGGTTTTAGGATGGCAATGCACGGTGAGTGAGTTCCAAGTCTTAGCAGAAGATTCATGTCGTCATCATGCCAAGTTTGTGGCGTGCTGTTCCGCATCCCTCCTACTTCGTCGAAAGCCGATTTCCGAATTGCCAGTGTGCTGCAAGTACCAGTCAGCGGCCCTCTCTTTGATAGATAGTCCTCCAATTTCATCACCACCGCCGGAGAAGGCGCGAATACCTCCGGCGGAATCGCTTGTCCGTCTTGATAATGAAACTCAGCACCGATCACCAAAGGTGGTGAATCAAATGCTTGTATGACCCGGTCGTATGTCGCTAATGCATGGGGAAAAAGGAAGTCGTCAGAGTCCAACAGCCAAAGGTATTCTCCCCTTGCAACGGCCGCCGATTTATTCCGCGCGACCTCTGGCCCTTGATTTCGTTGTTGCATGAACTTAATGCGCGTCCCAAAAGACTTCAACACTTCCGCCGACCCATCTGTGGAGCCGTCGTCAGTTGCGATCAACTCAAAATCAGTGAAAGTCTGGGCCAGGACGGATTCGACCGCCTGCCGGACATATTTCTCCCGGTTGTATACAGGCATCAAAATACTGAAGCGAACTTTCATCCTATTTTCCGCTGCCGATTGATTCCTGCGATAAAACCTGAACTATTCGCAAGTTAAAGAAGCCAGTTCGCCATCAGGATCTAATCGCTGCACTCCACTAGCGTCAGAGGTGCCTCTACTGGGCGCAGGTATGGGATTCAAAAGTGATTGGTGCTTTGGACGCTTCCTTAAACCCCTCCTGTTTGGCCAAACCTTAAAACGCCCGCCGATTTTTATGGAATGGCACCTAAAACTCTCCCAAGGCTCGATGCGGAAACGTTATCAGTTGGGAATGACCTTTCGACCTCTCGGAGATGACAACTTGTTCATTTTGAGGTGATCCGAAATCCCCAAGACCAATTCGGCCTCAGCCCCTACGCGACCTGCGGGAACGCCACGCGTAGGAGCAATGCGCTTGTGCGATGCGTTCAAACGCTTAAGCAGTTCCAAGCATCCAACGTTTGGGTGTAAAGTCTCGAAGAGGCGGGAGGGTCTTATGCGGCTGCTTGTGGTCGAAGATGATGTGGCCATCCAGAGTTTCCTAAAACGCGCATTAGAGGAATCCGGATATCAGGTGGATACAGCCAGCAACGCTAAGACGGGTGAACTAAAAGCCCTGGAAGCCATCCACGATGCATTCATCATTGATCTCGGACTTCCCGACATGGATGGGCTGGATTTGATTGTAAGGTGCCGCGCCCAAGGTATTTCCGCTCCGGTGTTGATCCTGTCTGCGCGCCGTTCCGTGGACGAGCGAGTCAGGGGATTGGAGCGGGGAGGAGATGACTATCTCACGAAACCATTCGCGCTCGCGGAATTGCTTGCGAGGCTGAGAAATCTTTTGCGCAGATCTTCTGCACCACAGAATGAATCCACGCGATTACAGGCTGGGGACTTGCAACTTGACCTTGTGCGTCATGAAGCTCGGCGGGGAGATCTCCTGCTCCAATTGACACCACAAGAATTTTCTCTCCTGGAATATCTTTGCCGCAATACCGGGCGTGTAGTTACTCGCACTATGATTCTGGATCACGTGTGGCGCATGCGGATTGATCCCGCAACGAATGTAGTCGATGTGCACATCTATCGCCTTCGCAGCAAAGTCGACCACAATGCTTCGGTTCCACTCATCCATACCATCCGCGGCGTTGGATACGTTCTAAAGCATGCGTAAATTCTTTCAGCCATCTGCGGCTTGGCGCATATCGATCTGGACAACTCTGGCGTTTGCTCTCGGAACCGCCCTGGCGTTCTCGATTGTTTACTTCCTTGTTGCGAATGCCATTCAAGAGCGCAGTGATGCGTGGCTGAACGGTGAAGCAGAGGTCCTTGCTCAAGTCTCGGCCGATACACCGCGCGATCATCTTTACAACAGAATCGTTGGAGAAGTAGCCGAACTTGCGGCCCAGGAGTTGCCGGGCGAACGCAGTGCGAGTGGGCAAAGGCTTAACTCTGTTTTCTTCCTGGAAAGCGATCCCAATAGCAACGAAGCGCCGTTGTGGGTCGGGTCGGGCTCACATGAGCCTTTCCTCAAGGCAATTCAGCGCACGAAATCTGTTCCCGGCGTTCCACAGTCGATAAAGGTTGAAGGATGGTCCACAACGTTTCGAGTGGTTACGCAGCGTGAAAACGAGAGAACGATCTACTTAGGGCTCTCGAATCGCGGCGCTCAGTTTCTGCTTGGCACGCTAACCCGTCGTTTCTTGGTGTTGTGGGGCAGCACTGTTCTCATGGGGTTCCTGATCGCCTACATGAGCGCCCGTCGCACCCTTCTCCGTGTTCAGCGCATTACAGACACTGTCGCGCGAATCGGCAGTGAAGAATTAGGGGAACGATTGCCCCAGCCCGTGAATTCCGATGAGATCTCAAGATTGGCTATGACTTTCAATCAAATGTTGGATCGAATTCAGTTCTCGATCAATGAGCTTCGCTCCGTAACAGACGCGGTCGCGCACGACCTGAAAAGCCCCGTAACTTCGATTCGTGGCGCATTGGAGTCTGTGCTTTCAACAGAGCCTAATGAAAAGTGGCGAGACTCGGTTGGCGACTCGATCGAGGGCCTCGATAGACTCTTGAGCGCATTGGACACCAATCTGGATGTTTCGGAAGCACAAGCCGGTGCACTTCGGCTGGAACGCAGTGCGGTTGACCTGACTGCATCCGTCAGACAAATGGTGGATCTCTACCAACCAGCCATGGACGAACGCCACCACCAGATGAATATTGACCTCGAAGACCACGTTGTCGTGGAAGCTGACTCAAGTTTGTTGATTCGCGTTCTGAGTAATTTGATTGAGAACGAAATCGCTCACTTGCCTGTAGGATGCCGGATAACAATTAGGCTGCGGTTGCGGGGGCAATCAGCTGAGCTAACGATCGAAGACAATGGACCAGGATTTCCACCTGACATTAGGACCCGAGTCTTTGAACGATTTGTCAGGGGGAAAGAGTCGCGTGGTCATGGGCTGGGACTTGCTTTCGTGGAGGCTGTTACCCGGGCACACGGCGGCATTGCCAAGATCTCCGATAGTCCAGCGGGCGGCGCGGTTGTAACTCTCTCGCTCCCGGCTAACGTATTCGATATTGCATAACTGGATGAATCGTCTGTTTCAACTAAACCAGGGACAATTCCACTAGATCATCAAACTGCCTGAAGATCGTCTCTGTTTTCCAAGATCTCCAACGACGTCGGCCATGTCAAGAGTGTTTTGTTTTAGTTTTCGGTTCCTTCATACACCGCATAAATTTGCGCAGTCGCGCATTTTCCCTCGGCACATGATTCGGCGGAGTCTTCGGTTTTTTCATCCATGTCCAACCTACACGCTCGGCCCGTGTCAGTTCACCGTCTCGGAGTTGCCCACCAAACATCTCCCCGGTCACTGTGGACCATGATGATTTATTCGAACTCCCCGCGATCCAGGGAGGCCGGTACCCGGACATACTGGAATTTGATACACAATTCTACCAAGGCGGACTACGCTTCCAGTGAAGGTCTTGGAAAGACGGCCCCAAGTCCTTGGAAACTGAGACAGCAGGCACAACCCAACATAAGGGGTATTTCGCTGCATCCTCCCAACAGTGATTTTCGACAGCTTTTCGTCTAGTCCTGCTAGTGTTGTGTCCCGGAAATATGCTCACAAAGTCGTGCGATCTTTTGGAGAATTGAGTCGGCCGTCGCGGTCCAGATAAATGGACTGGCTTGGGCATTGTAGGTTCGCACGAAGTGCTCGATCTGAACTACCAGTTCTTTGACGCTGCCGAAGGTGCCACGGCGAATGGCCTTCTGAGTGATGATGTGGAACCAGATTTCAACTTGATTCAGCCAGGAAGCATAAGTGGGAGTGAAATGCACCTGAATGCGGGGGTGCGCAGCCAGCCAGCGTTCGACGCGCGGATGCTTGTGCGTGGCGTAGTTGTCCACGATCAGGTGGATGGCGAGTCTGTTGGGGACGTTGGCGTCGATCTCTTTGAGAAAGTGCAGATACTCTTGATGGCGGTGGCGGCGCCGACACCTGCCGATCACCGTGCCAGTGGCCAAATTCAGGGCGGCAAACAGCGTCGTGGTGCCATGGCGAACATAGTTATGGGTCACGCCTTCGACATAGCCCAGGCCCATGGGAAGCAGAGGTTGGCTGCGTTCCAAGGCCTGGATCTGGCTCTTTTCATCCACGCACAAGACCACGGCTTTGTCCGGCGGATGCAAATACAATCCCACGATATCCCGCACTTTTTCAACGAAGAAGGGATCGGTGGAGAGTTGAAAGTGACGCTGCCGATGCGGCTGAAGGCCAAACGCGCGCCAGATGCGGTGGACCGTGGTTTTCGACAGGCGCGTTTGGGCGGCCAGCGAACGGCAACTCCAGTGCGTGGCGTCGGCGGGTCCCGCCCGCAGCGTCTTGCGAATCAGCGCCGCGACTCGTTCGTCGCTGATCGAGCGAGGGCGACCAGGACGCAGCTCACCGTGCAACCCCTGCAGGCCTTGTTGGAGGAAACGCCTTCTCCAATAGCTCACAGTCACGGGGTTGAGATGAAGCCGGGCAGCAATAGCTTGGTTGCTCATTCCCGAAGCACTCAGCAAAATGATCCGCGCCCTCCTGACTAGACCATGCGGGAGGGTGCGCGAGGCTGCCACGGAGCGGAGTTGCTCGCTTTCCTCTGGGCGCAACAGCAGGGGCGGTTTGGGTCGTCCTATCGGCATAGGCACCTCCATTGTTCCATTGAAGGTGCACATATCGAAATGCCGAAAGCAAGACTTACGCTAGTTATTTATGGGACACAACACTAGCTTGGTGCTCGTGAGGCGCCTGGTTGCTGCTAATGACACGCTCGGTTGGTGCTTGTAACCTTCGATTTCGACCAAACCATCCCGAGTAAAGTAATTTGATGCTGCTTTCCGCATGGGACGGGCTGGCGGAGGGCAAAGTAAAAATCTGCTTGCTGGCAAAAGAGTAGCACTGGAATTCCAATTCGGGACCTCGAATGGAACGAATGGAGTATAGTCAAGCGTGCGTCATAGTCAGATTCATTTTGTGTGGGCGTTCCATACTAGTCCCGGGTTTTCGATGCGTTTGGATTTGCTCCTGCTATTTGCTACGTGCTGAATTGAAAACTGATGAAGGGTCGAGATAGATGTGATTGCGTATGTTGAAAAAAGTTCGTTATCACATCAATAGACTCGTCCATTCGAAATCGTCAGCCGGCTTCTCCGCAGTAATGCGTTGGGATTTCCTGCGTTTTGCCGCCATGTTAGGTCTTCCCCAGCCAGCCATCTGGCGTGTCCGTCCGCGTCAAGTGTTCCATCCTCTTCAGGCACGACTTCGTGGAAGCAGCGACTTGCAGGTCTTTGATCAAATATTCATCTGTGAAGAGTACGAATCCTTGCGGGAGTTGAAGGAGCCATCTCTCGTGCTGGATCTGGGGGCGAATGTCGGGTTCAGTGCGGCATACTTTTTGAGCGTTTTCCCGAAAGCGCGCGTCGTGGCAGTAGAGCCGGATGAGCGGAATCTGGCCGTCTGCAAGACAAACCTCTCGCCCTACGGAAATAGGGTGATGCTCCTGCATGGTGCCGTGTGGTCGAGGCCTGCAATGCTTCGATTGTTGAAGGGCACTTTCGGTGACGGTCGTGAATGGGCTACTCAGGTCGGCGAACTGGCCGAAGAAGAGCGAACATCCGCGGGTGTTCAAGCATGGGATGTCGGAAGCCTTATCACCATGAGTGGGGGCAGTACGGTGGATCTCCTAAAGGTTGACATCGAACGAGCTGAACTATCGGTTTTCGGGGAATCTGCTGGTTCCTGGCTGCACAGAGTCCGGAATATTTGTATCGAGCTCCATGGGAAGGACTGCGAGGAAGTGTTTTTTGCCGCACTGAAAGATTTCGACTATGAATTGGAACATTCCGGTGAATTAACCATCTGTCGGAACTTGCGCCACAGGAAAATGCCCCGAGTCCTTCAAAATCGCAATTAATGTGAACCCCAGTCACGAGCCCGCGAACAAATGTGTTTCATGGGTGCGCGCGTTTTCTCGGGTCCATTTCAGCCGGGATTGCGGACTTCCTTGGCAAGATCTCAGGCACTTGGTTGTTTCGCGGCTGACGAAGGCCGGGCCGGTGTGCTCCGCAAGAAGTCCCTACAACGGGTTATCCCTGAAACATAATTCGTTTCGGCAGCACCGTGCAAAGACCAAGCAAAGGCGGGCGGACATGGGATGAGTTATACGGAGGATGGCTGTGTCGAGGAGGAGGCAACTTCACACCGCGGATTCAACGAGAAGCAGAGTTAGGACACGATTGAAATCCCCCGACGCCCTGGCGCAGATGTTGCGGAGAAGTGATCCTTCAAGAATGAGCGTTCCTGCCGCATGGAACGAATTATTACCGAGCACAGCGGGCCCAACTGTCAAAAACCGAGCACTTTGACGGGGACCCGACGCGGCTGTGCCTCCTGCTCCTGCGCCACCACGCTTTGTGCTGAGGAACGCGCGGGGCCCCGGCGCGCCTGCTCTCGAAACCCAGAGTTCGGTAAATCAGCAAGATCCTCTTCTATTCGTTGCCGCCATGTCGGAACTGCTTATGGTAAACACGGCTCTCAACGACTCCTGAGTCTGTGTCGATGTACCGGATCTCCGCGCCGTCGTCGTCGATCACAAAGTCTGCTTGTACCGTAGACATGAAGGGAAGGACGTAGAGTGTCATGGTGCCTGTACAGTCTGGATTTACCGTATACGTTCCTGTAATCGTCACGGCTTGGGGGTTGCCGTTTGAGCTCGTGAATGCGGTTGCGTCAGTGTTACCTTTCCCGTCGAAGGTCTGCCTACCGACCTCAGCGAAAGGGCCCGCATAAGGGGCCGGGACAAAGGAAAGCAGAAGAGTTCCCGTACTGGTGTATCCGAAGCTGCCCTGTAAGGTAGCGTTTGAGCATTCCTTGCCTGACCATTCCTGCGCGGGACGGGATGAGGGATTAGTCGCCCCTCGGGCTTGGTGATTAGGGATAAGGCTCAAGGCAATAACGAGTACCCCGAAACCGAAACCTATCGCGGGAATCTTGCCGAATTTGTTCATGATTATTCTCCGTTCTGTAGGTGTAGGTTGCCCCACGACGATTTTCGACACCGGCCCACCTGGACACGAGTAATCGTGCGAAATCCGACGAAACGCAACCTGGATAGGACTGGAAGGCTAGAGGTATCCGCAGTGGGGACTGCTTGCGGGCTGGCACCACAGTCCCAGTCTGCCGCGAACGCTACACCACGCGAGAGGGGGAGTCAAATCATTTTCCACGATTTGCTGGCGGCGATTCTTCCGCTGCTCTCTCGCCTGCCCTCCGCAAGAAATCTGTCCGGCGATCACTCGGATCCGATTGTTGATCCGAGGTTTGCTCTGAAATGCCCCGGCTTAGCATCCTGGGGTAGGATGCCGAACCTTCCAGCCCACCTGAGTTATGTTTCCGTCTTCTCCCGGAAGGGATCGCTCGGTTGAAGAGGAGGCAATATCACACAGCGGACTCGACGAGGAGCAAAGTCAACGCACGATTGAAATCCCCAGTCGCCCTGCAGCAGATTTTGAGGAGAAGTGGTCCTTCAAGAATATACGTTCCTATACCATGGAACGAAATCTTGCGGCCCACAGCCGCTTCACCTTGAGCGAAGCCGCGAGTAAACACAAGACCGTCGTCCCAAAGAACGTGAGATTTCTAGTACATCCCGCCCATGCCACCGCCGCCTGCTGTGGCCTTCATCCCCTCTTCCTTGATATCGGCCACCAGAGCTTCAGTGGTTAGCATCAGGGCGGCGATAGATGCGGCGTTCTGCAGAGCGAGGCGAGTGACCTTGGCCGGGTCGATCACACCGGCTTTGACCAGGTCGGTGAATTCGCCGGTCTCAGCGTTGAAGCCAAAGTTCTCATCCTTTGATTCGCGGATGTGGCTGACGACCACAGCGCCCTCGAGCCCCGCGTTCTGGGCAATCTGGCGCGTGGGCTCTTCGAGCGCGCGCTTCACGATGTTCACGCCGATCGCCTCATCGTCGTGGACCTTGAGCTTTTCCAGGGCTGGCAGGCAACGCAGAAGAGCGGTGCCGCCGCCGGGAACAATGCCTTCCTCGACCGCAGCGCGAGTGGCATGCATGGCGTCCTCGACGCGAGCCTTCTTCTCCTTCAGCTCTGTCTCCGTTGCCGCACCCACCTTGATCACCGCCACGCCGCCAACAAGTTTCGCCAGGCGCTCTTGGAGCTTTTCCTTGTCGTAGTCCGATGTGGTTTCCTCGACCTGCGCGCGCAGTTGCTTGATTCGGCCTTCGATCTCGCTGGCCTTCCCGGCGCCCGCGACGATCGTGGTGTTGTCCTTGTCGATGGTCACTTTCTTGGCGCGGCCGAGGTCATCGACCTTCACGTTTTCCAGTTTGATGCCGAGATCCTCGGTGATCGCCTTGCCGCCGGTCAGCGTAGCGATATCCTCCAGCATGGCCTTGCGGCGGTCGCCAAAGCCCGGTGCCTTCACTCCAGCGCACTGCAGAGTTCCCCGAAGCTTGTTCACAACGAGCGTCGCGAGCGCTTCGCCCTCGACGTCCTCAGCAATGATCAGCAGCGGCTTGCCCATCTTGGCGGTCTGTTCGAGCAAGGGCAGCAGGTCTTTCATCGAGCTGATTTTCTTCTCGTGGATGAGGATGTAAACGTCTTCCAGCAAACACTCCATCCGCTCTGGATCGGTGACGAAGTAGGGCGAGAGGTAGCCGCGGTCGAATTGCATTCCTTCCACAACTTCGAGCGTCGTCTCCATCGTCCTTGATTCCTCAACCGTGATGACGCCGTCCTTGCCTACTTTCTTCATCGCCTCGGCAATGATGCTGCCGACCTGTTTGTCGGTGTTGGCGCTTATAGTCCCGACCTGCGCGATCATGTCGCCCTTCACGTCGCGAGAAAGCCTCTTGATCTCTCCCACGGCGGCTTCCACGGCCTTCTCGATGCCACGCTTGAGCGCCATCGGACTTGCACCTGCGGCAACCGTCCGCACACCTTCACGAAAGATGGCTTGGGCCAGCACGGTCGCCGTGGTGGTGCCGTCACCGGCCACATCGGAGGTTTTCGACGCGACCTCGCGCACCATCTGCGCTCCCATGTTCTCGAGCCCATCTGGCAGCTCGATTTCCTTCGCCACGGTCACGCCGTCTTTGGTGATGATCGGCGCGCCGAACTTCTTCTCGATCACCGCATTGCGCCCCTTCGGACCGAGCGTGATCTTGACTGCGTCAGCGAGAATGTTCACACCCCGCAGAATCGCCTGACGTGAATTCTCACCAGTTACAATTTGTTTTGCCATTGGACCTCACCCTCCTGGGTGATCAACACTTTCGCCACGTTCAAACTTTTGATCGGAGAAAATTACTTCTTGCTGGATGCCGCTTTGGCGATCCCGCTGAGCTTCGCCAGGATTTCATCTTCGCGGAGGATCAGGTACTCCTGATCATCGATCTTGATGTCATTGCCGGTATATTTGCCGAATAAAATCCGGTCGCCCACCTTCACGTCGAGCGGAACCCGTTTGCCCTTTTCGATCTTGCCAGCTCCAACAGCCATCACTTCGCCCTCTTGAGGTTTCTCTTTCGCCGTGTCGGGGATGATGATCCCGCCCTTCGCGGTTTCTTTCTCTTCCAACCTCCGCACTAGGACGCGGTCGTGCAGGGGAGTCACATTCATAGTCATTTCTTTAACCTCCGTTTGATCCATTCTGAAGATTCGAAAAGTAAGCTCATTATGATCCTAGACCGACATTACGGGTGAAAAATCGTCCGGTTCTTCTGTCGAACAACGGTCTACGTCGTCGGCCATTTTATCTGGAGTTAGATTTCCCTCTGCAGATTTTCCAAGCCAGCCACCCTTCTGGTTCAGACGGCCGCCAATTTTGGTCGGTCCTGCTCCTGAAGATCCTTCACCTGCAAGCGTCCCGAGCTCTTCTGGATATGTCGCGGCTGGGCGTAGACAGTCACGTACGGCAATCCCAGAAATCGTTTCAAGACCACGCGCGTGATTTCCATGGAATTAAATTCCTCCGCCTTCAGGTTTGCCAAGATTCGCTTGACTCCTCTGCGCACATCCCTCTGCCCGTCTAAACCGATGATCGTTGCTTTGATTTCACCAGCAAGGCAGAAAAAGGTCCATCCTGCGTCGTGGATTTTTCGACTCAATCCGGACCCGTCGATATTTTTGATTAATCTCCATCCAGTCGCACAGGGCTCACTTTCGAATCGCAGCGCGTCCGGCAGGGATGTTCCGTCCTTGATCAGGATGGTCCCCGTTTTGATTGTGTCTGACATGGGCGTCTCGCTTAAGCTTCCTGTGGCGCTCGGGGCCACCACACTCAGAACCTTAAAGTGACTTGCTGCTGTACGTCAAATCTCTTGAGCAGAGGATGTCGAGCGCAATGATTCTAGATATGGTTTGGCTCAAGCGGCAGCCGAACGTGTGCGCTCCCTCACCGGAGGGTTCTTGGCCCGGAAAGGAATCGCGCTTTCTTGGATTTGTCGTGACTGGGCAGAGACAGTCACATAACGCATCCCCAAGAACCGTTTCGAGGGCTCCGAGGCCACTCGCATGATTTCAAGGGAGTTAAATTCCGTCGAATCCAGGTTCCCCAGAATTTGTTTGACTGCCCTGTTAAGCGTCTTTTGCTCGTCCATACCAAAGACAGTCGCGCCACGCTGACCAGCCGGGCACAAAAGGGTCCATCCCGCTTCGCGGATTTTTCGATCCAATCCGTCCCCATTGAGATTTTTGACTAATCTCCAACCCGGCAGACAGGACTCACTTTCGAATCGCAGGGTTTCCGGCAAGAGTGTGCCCTCCTTGATCAGTAAAGTGCCCGGTCTGATTGTGTCTGGCATTAACGTCTCGCTCGCGTTTTCAGTAACGCCCGGGACCGCCATGCTCGCGGTTTTATAGTGACTCGCCTCGCGGGGTTGGATCCGTTATCGACGTCATTGTGAGCCTCTATTTCGTGTTTGATGAAGAACAGAGCCAGGACTCCCATGACGAAGCCCGCACAAACCACAAAGTCCAGCGGTATTTGGTAACTCGCGAAGGGGCGCCACGACACCACTATAAGCAACGCCATAATGGACACCCACTCCATGATATTCGTGACCATTGGCAACCTCGGTTCTCCATCGAGTCCCCTCTATAGGAACCCACTGTATGATTTTCCTGAACATTGGCAGCCTCGCTTCTCAGCCCAGTTTCCCTTTTGTTAAACAAGTGCGGGGGCGAACTTGGCCGCCCCTCCAAATGAAAGACCTGTCCGTTCGCTGTTGCGAGGGAAAGCCGGGCCGTCAATTAGACATGTTATGAACTGCTTTGGTGGCCCCCGTTTTCGATGTTTCCGTGACAGGTGCGTCGCTCAGCTCTTTCTCAGCTCTTACCCAGTCCTCGACATCTTTCCCGTGTTCGCCGCCTCGTTGAAGATACAACTCATGAGCCCGGAGAGCGATTTCGTCGCTCGATGGTTCTCTGTGTCCAAACATGGCATCCTCCTTATTTGTCACTACGGAGGCCAGAGCGCTGACCTCCGTATGTGAGATGTGGATTACTTGCCGTTCGCCGAGACACTGATCTTGATCTGCTTCGGTTTAGATTCCTCATTCTTCGTCATATGCAGGGTCAACACGCCATTGCGATACTCGGCCCGCATGCTCTCGGAGCTGACCGTGTTCGGTAGGGAGAAGCTCCGCATGAACGAACCATAGACGCGTTCAACTCGGAGATAATTTTCCTCTTTGACGTTCTTCTCGAACTTCCGCTCTCCGCGGATAGTCAACAAATTGCTCTCGATGCGTATGTCAATGTCCTTGTTTTCGAGATCCGGCAGATCGGCCTTTATCACCAATTCGTTCTCGGTTTCGTATATGTCCACTGGTGGCGCCCAGGTTGCCAGATCGGCATGACCCGAGCGGTCGCGACTAGAGTTGTCCTCGAACAAACGAATGACTTGTTCCTGCAAAGGTGTCAAACCTCGGGATTGGTCCCAACGTGTAACGGAATTCATGGCAACCTCCTTGGTTGTCTTGCTCAAGTAAGTATTGGAAGTTTTGACTGTCTTGTAGCTTTCCCTTCGCGGGGCAGGTGAGGGGCGGACTCAGCCCGCCCCCTCACCGAACGAAAAGACCGCCGGCCCTAGACTGCTACGGGAGCGGTGATCTTGTGGAAGGTTGAGTTGCAAACCTCGTAAGTTTCAACCTGAGGGGTTCCCTCAACCAATCCCGCCAGGATCTTTGTTACTTCTGGATACGTTCCGCGGTTGTAGGTTTCCGCGTTCTCTTTGTTTTCCCACAAACTGATTCCGAACACCTTCGTTTCGCCCGGGCCGACAAAGGCGATTTCGTCACGGAACCCGGTCTGTTTTCGAAGCAGGGGAATGATTTGCTTCTCCAGCCTCTGGTTGAACTCCGCAAGACTATTGTGCTTCAAATTCATGGAGACTTTGCGTGCAAACATGAGACTCTCCTTAGTTCTCGACGCCAAGGGGGTCAATTCAGATAACCATTTCGGTTCAGATTGCCTGAAGTCTCCCTCAGTCAGTTAACCACGTTAGGTCAAGTAACTTGACCTGTCAAGTACAATCTGAGATTATTTCTGCTGGTTAAGTCATCTGGTGAATCGGTGCGGAGGCGCCCTGTGGATGTTTCTTTGGTGATTCGGCAGCGGCTGAAACAAATGGGGGTTGAACAGAGAGATCTGGCAGCTGCCGCTGAAGTTACACAGTCTTACATTTCACAGCTGCTGAATCGGAAGAAACTGCCTCCCGCGCCGGACCGCACAGATATTTATGAAAAGATGGGTAAATTCTTAAAACTCCCGAGCGGCAAACTTTCGAAGCTGGCCAACCACCAACGCATGGAAGAATTGAAGAGAAACCTGGGGGACCCACCCAAGCCCCTGCACAAAGAAGTTCGTGAGTTGATCCTTCGCAAGTGCCAACCCGACAAAGAAAAGCAAATACGCGCGATTTTTGAGAAGCAACCATTCGGCGAGCTCGAACGCCTTGTCACACAAAAACTCTTGGACGTGACCAAAAGAGTCGCCAAAGGCGAGTTGGAAAGTAAAACCTGGCTCTGCCTGGTGGCTCGGCTCAGCGGTCGAAGCTACGAGCAGATGCGAGTCACGCTCCTCGAGTTCCTGGACACGGATGTCTTCAACATATCCGTTGAAAACTGCGTTTCCTTCCTGGATCCGCTGATCGAAATCTGGGATATCAACCTCGTGACCTTTGCTATGGAGATTGTGCTAAATCGCAGACTGGCAACGGGGCATCCAAGGAAATTTGAGTTCGTTGAAAAGGAAAGCAATCCGTCGTCGGAGGAATTGGCGGGTTTCAAACGATTCCTTCGGGACCGTTCCTTGAGCGGCGAGGCTACCGAGGAAGAGATCGAATTTTTGAAGATGCTGAGATTCAACGGAAAACAGCCCACGCCCCTCTATTATTACCGGGAGTGGCAGAACCTGAGGGACCCTATCCATTTTCGCAAACCGTAGACCGATGCAGGTCCCGTGAGTACCGAAACCTTGTTGTTTTGAATCGCGGTAGACGGGGGAACGCGGCCAAGTGGAATCAATCACATTCGGATCCAACTGTGACAGCCTTTTTGACAAGCCCGATCTCTGCGGTTGAAGGCCTGTCTGTCGATTCGACAGTTTCCCGCGACAGATTGGTGATGACAGCGAAAAGTTGGCGCATCCGGCATACATCCATTTTTGACTATGCAGCGCAACTTGTGTGTCTGACAATAGGGCTCAACGGGGGAATGATGATTATACTTGGAGAAATCGTTCAACAAGACATTGAGCGCCTGAACCAGGCGGCCCGGCTAGGCCGCGAATTGGCGGAGCTTGTGGACGAATGGAGCGTAACGCCGAACGGTGCAAAAGCGCAGGAGATTACCTCTGAGATGATCGATAAGGCTCGCGAACTGTTGCGCGCGAGTTCGCCTCTCGTTCAGGCAGCTAGAACCGCTTGACAAACTAAAGCAGGACCGGGCTGGGCCCTCCCGTGAGTACCGCAGCGGCTTGCCAAAAAGGTACCCTTGTTCCTGTGGGAGACGCCGATTTGCCCACAGGGAAATACAAGGGAAGGGAACTGCCTGCTGAGATCCCCCCATACCCACCCAGACCTGCGAACTGAAACTGTGGTAAGTGCAATTCTGCAAAAGGAACTGCCTGAACCCCTTTCAATTCAATAATTTGTCCTTCCTCGCGCATTGCGAAACACGTGCAATTGGGCTCGTCAACGAATAATCTGGATCACAAGGATCGCGGCCCTCATGGGATGAGTTTTACGGAGGAGGACTTGGTCGACCAGGAGTCAGCTTCACGGCGCCGGACTCAACGAGTAGTAGAGTCAGGGCGCGGTTGAAATCCCTCGACGCCCTGGTGCAGATGTTGCCGAGAAGTGATCCTTCAAGAATGAGCGTTCCTGCACCTTGAATCGAATTTCTGCGGAGCATAGATGTCTCGAGCGCTTGCTCGATGACAGGCAATTGGCTCTTGTAGGCTTTGAAGTGCAGGATATCCCAGGGTTCGCTCTCCTGCCCCGTCAAATGCTTCACTACTTCGCGGGGAATTCTCGAATGGACGCGGCTATTTATAAGGACCTTCAACCGATCAGCGCCCGAATTTTGGCGCGCACATCCGCCAGCTCGGCCTCTGATATCATCCCTTTCCGTTTCGCCCGTCTCTTCCGCCAATCGAGGCTCTTGACCTGATCCGCCAGAACCGCGCGCGGGCTGTCACCGACAACCACCACTTCGAATGGATAATTCTTGATCTGCGTCGTCATCGGGCAGCAAACCATCAGACTCGTCCTCGCATTATAGGCGGCCGGGCTCAGCACAACCGCCGGCCGATGTCCTGACTGTTCATGCCCTGCCTGCGGATTGAAGCTGATCCAAACAATGTCGCCAACATTGGGCACATAGGACCGCGCCATTACCATGCCTCTTTGCCGACAGGGCCGCCGAAATCAACTTCCGCATGCAGATTCTCACGGGTGATCCCCTTCACAAGCTCGGCCAGATCATATTCCTTGCGCCCCACCGATTCGATGACAATGCGGCCCGATTCCTCCCGTACGTCCACGGCCTCATTCAAATCCAAATGCACCGCCTTCAAGATGGCAGCCGGAATTCGCACCGAAGCGCTGTTTCCCCATTTCCTGACAATGGTCCTCATATCGCGATGACCTCCTCGCTACGTTGTACCCACATGATGGCAGGGCGTGAAAGGTGTGTCAACATTGTAGATACACGCTTTTGGCTCTGTCTGTCTCAGGCTCTGGCAGCAAAGTTTGGCGACCGGACTTTGTTGCAGCGCTGCGGAAGATCATCCAAAGAAAGCCCCATGGACTAGCACCTGCGCGCGGCGGGCAAATCCATGCTGCTCCAGTGAAGATGCCTGGCTCCGTGACACGCTGCGCACAGGGTGATGAGATTGTCTTGTGCGTCGTCGCCCAACTGACTTCGCGGGCGGATGTGGTGGACTTGAAGATCGGTTGGAGTTCCGCATGCGGGCGGAATCCGTACGCGAAGGAGGGAGGATTGTTCCGCTGACAAAGGCCGAGGACGCATCGATCCTAGCGAAGCACGCGCACGACGTCGTCTATAAGGAGCCTTAAACTCTGTAGGATTCACTCCTTGAACTGAAAGGAGAATTGCGAGGCAAGCGAGCGAGACCAACCCATCGGTGTGTGTAACTCCTTGTCGCAGGGACACGAGCCAGAATGAGTCACCTCCCGGACGCGACGAGTAGAGGAGTTAAGGCACGATTGAACCCCCCGACGCCCTGGTGCAGATGTTGCGGAGAAGTGATCCTTTAAGGATGAGCGTTCCTGCACTAAGGGAATGAATTCTTTCGGAGCACAAAGTCGAATTCTGCGGATCGCGGGTGATTTTCGATAGCGGCCTGATTCTCGTGCGGGAATTAGCGTCCGTTGTTTGGCTTTAAGATCTTGCCACAGCCGTCGGAAATGTTCTGCACTCAAAAACTTGGCCGCAGCATTGCATGATGACGGGGGCGGGTGTACGTTGTCTATCCGCCGGGAAGTCCAGGTGGAAGTCCCGGTTGTAATCATAAGGGAAGAAGCGGTCGTGCGTGGCTCGCCCCTTCCGCCCCTGTCGAACCATGGGTGCCCGGTAAATTTTCTTCGCAGGAGATTTAAGAAGGAGCGGCGGCCATGAACCAAGCGTTTACGATTTCCCCCACCATGGATGTCATTGCAATCCTATTGCTTGTCACCGTCGCGTTGCTCGCATGGTCTAGGGGCCGTCTGAAGGCGCGGGAGCTGTCGTCGCGCATCCGCGTACTTGAAGCGGAAGCCAGCGGACGGCAGTTGGTAGAAGCGGAGCTGCGCCGCCAGACGCTCGAACTTAAGGTCGAGCGCGACGGGTGGCGCGAAAAATTCGACCAGGAATCGCAGCGGCGCATGAGCGCGGAAATTTGGGCGCAAAAGGTGCGCGAAAATCTCGAAGAGGAGATGAAACTGCTCGACCAGGCGCGCGTGCAGCTTTCCGACGCGGTTACCACCGTCGCGTCCGAGGCGCTGAGAAAAAGCTCGCAGCAGTTTCTTGATCTGGTGAATTCCAAATTTGAATTGCTGCATGGGGAGGTGCTCGGCGACCTCGACCAGCGCAAGGTGGCCGTCGAGGGGATGATGCGGCCGCTCGGTGAAACGCTGGTGAACTTGAACGACCGGCTCTCGCAGGTAGAAACCTCACGGCAGGATGCTTACGGCGAATTGCGCTCGCAGGTGCAGCAGCTCGCGGAGACGAGCAAGGAACTTCGGCAGGAGGCCGGCTCACTTGCGAATACTCTGAAGCAGCCACAGGTGAAGGGCCGCTGGGGCGAGTTGACGCTGCGCCGTGCCGTCGAGCTCGCGGGCATGACCGCACATTGCGATTTTGACAGGCAACAATCCGTGCATGCCGAGAATGGCAACTCGCAGCGGCCGGACGTGATTGTTCACTTGACCGGCGGGCGGCAGATAGTTGTTGATGCCAAGGTCCCGCTGCACGCGTTCCTGGCCGCGGCGGCGGCGCGGGATCCGGAAGAACGTGAGGAGGCGCTCATCAGCCACGCGCGGCTGATGCGCGAACACATCCAATCACTTTCCCGGAAGGAATACTGGAAGCAATTCCAGCCCACTCCGGAATACGTGATTCTATTTGTACCGGGAGAATCGTTTTTCAGCGCGGCGCTGGAAAAGAGACCGACCTTGATCGAGGAAGCGTCCTCGAATCACGTCATGCTGGCAAGTCCCACGACGTTGATTGCTCTGCTTTACACCGTGGCCTACGGATGGCGGCAAGGCATGCTGGCGGAAAACGCGGAAAAGATCAGCGCACTCGGGAAGGACCTCTACGACCGGCTTTCTGTGTTCGCCGAATACCTTGGCGACGTCGGACGGTCGCTCGAACGTGCGAACGAGGCTTACACGAAGTCTGTGCGGTCATTCAATTCACGGCTGATGCCCGGCGCGAACAAGTTTCGGGAACTGGGTGTGACCGGCAAGAAAGAGATTGAAGCGCTCGAACCGGTGGGAAGCTGGCTAGAGCCGGTCGCGCCACCATCTGTTGAGTGTGAGACGATGTCCACTGTTTCACCGGCTACGCGCGCGGCCTCTGCATCGGGTTCCTGATCTAGGTGTTGGTCCGGCAGAGCATTGCATCGCCGTCAGTTTGACTCAGACCAGTCTCCCGCCGCCTAAGTCAACGATCATACGCATTGAGAAATTAGCTTCTGCTCTCAAATGAGAGATACGGAAGGAAGGACCACCAGCGCGGGACGAAGGTTGAACCGTACACACAAAAGTGATAATCTTACACATAGGAGAGAGAAAACAGATGCGGACGAACATCGATATTGACGATCGTCTGATGCGCCACGCAATGCGGAGTAGCAGATCGCGGACGAAGCGAGCCACTGTCGACGCGGGATTGCGGCTACTCATTCAGACTCGCTCGCAGACATCGATTCGTCGGCTGCGGGGTAAGATTCGGTGGGACGGAAACCTGAAAAGATCACGTCAAGGGCGGCTTCAAGAGTAGCTGCCAATGGTAATCGTTGATACCACGGTCTGGGTCGACTATTTGCGTGGTCTGCAAAACAACGAGACCAACTACTTTGATCGTGAGCTTGGTCGGCAACGCTTTGGACTGACGGATCTGATTCTTTGCGAAGTTCTTCAGGGCGTGAGAGATGAGCAGGCGTGTAAACGCGTCTTCCGCGAACTTCGCAAATTCGAGCTCTTTGAAACTGGTGGCGAGGAACTGGCTGTCGCAGCCGCCAGAAATTTCAGAAATCTTCGCCAGCGAGGGCGCACAGTTCGCAAAACGATCGACTGTTTGATTGCCACATTCTGCCTTCGGGATGGGCATTCGCTCTTACACCGAGACCGAGACTTTGATCATTTCGAGCAGATTCTAGGGCTAATGGTCATTCACGCACCAGCTTCAGCAGTCGGTTTTCGGCCCAACGCAACATAAAACTGTGAGGTGTGGCCATGACTTCCCGCTCAGACGTGCAATCTGAAACTGTGATAAGGGCAATTCTGCAAAACGAACTCCCTGAACCCCTTTAAATTCAATAATTTGGCCTTTTTCGCATATCGCAAAACGCGCGCAATTGGGCTCGTCAACGAATGATCTGGATCACAAGGATCGCGGCCATCATGGGATGTGTTGTACGGAGGAGGACTTGGTCGACCAGGAGTCAGCTTGACTTCGCGGACTGGGCGAGTAACAGAGTCAGGGCACGATTGAAATCCCCAGACGCCTTGGTGCAGATGTTGCGGAGAAGTGATCCGTCAAGATTGAGCGGTTCCAGCACCAGGGAACGAATTCTTGAGGAGAACAGCGAGTTGCATTCGGCGCACTCCGGGTGTATAGAATGTCTGTTACTCACAAGTTTCGCCTAAGCCCCGATGGCAGTCGGGGCTTTCGCTTTTTACGATGAGGAGAGACTTGTCAAGGGGGGCCGCTTTGAATTATGTGAAGCTGCGGAAATTTGTTCGTGAGAATGGCGAGGTGTGGGTATTCAGGTCGGGCAAGGAACGTAAGCTGGAAAATGGGGAGCCGGATATTATTGACCTAGTGGAGAAGGCAGAGAAATTTAGATTCGGGGGCAAGTTCTACACCAAAAATGAGTTTGAGAGACTCATTGATTCTTCAAATTAGGACAGTACCCACTCCGCCGTTCGCTTTGTGGGACGCACAATGTACACCCCCCAGTCGGCACCGCCAAGGCGTCCTGACTGCCTGCCCACTTGCACGAATACAGATGCCTCCGAACATCCGAAGGGTCGATAGGAAAGTTCAAATCGGAAATCTGGGTCAATACAAATTGACAATCCATCCACGAGGTATAGACTCGCGGACAGGTTCGCAGGCCCGCATTTAGGTTCCATGAATTCAAATTAGGAGAGAAGACAAAATGAAGAAGCTCATAGGAGCGATTCTGTTGGTTTGTGCATGTGTAGGGCTGGCGTACGCCCAAGCGGCAAAAACGCCGCCCCCCAAGACCGCTGGTCCGAGCGTATCGGATACCGTTAAGCAACTGGAACACGATTGGACAGACGGGATGATTGCAGGTGATACAGACAAGGTCGGCGCGATTCTCGCGGACGATTGGGTTGCCATCGAGGCTGACGGCACCACATTGACAAAAACGGCTTTTCTTGCGGCCCTTAAGAGTGGTTCGTCAAAAGTCACCTCGTTCGATTTTGGACCTATGACCGTCAAAGTGATTGGGAACGTTGCGATCGTGCAAGGCAGCGACGCTGAAAAGAGCATGGATAAGGGCAAGGACAGCAGTGGGAAATATGTGTGGACGGATGTGTTCGCCAATCGCGGCGGCAAATGGCAGGCAGTTCGATCCCAAAACGCGATGGTGAAGTAAGTCCTCCCTTCTAAGTTGTCCGAAGTCATGCCGTCCCGAAGTTGCGGTGCTATACTCCCGGCAGAAGTGGCGTTCAGCCTCTTTTCTAATCTGCGGAAGCAATGTCTGGACCGCAGTTGGAGGGTGCCATGGATGTATTAACTTCAGGATTGCTCGGTTATTTGTCGCTCCTCTGGATAATCTTGACTGTTATCTGGCTGGCGTTGGCCACTTACCGCGCGGTGCTCGCCAGTCGCGAAGAAGACACGATTTTCCTAGCCAAAGGCGAGGCCAAGAAAGCAGAAGCTCAACACGTCCTCATGGACAAGCTCAAAAGCCTGAGCAAGCCGCTCTGGGTTTCTGGGATGTTGTCTGGTGTGTTGTTTCTTCTGATTTTCGGCATCTGGCTCTGGCGCGCCGTGAACTCCACTCCATAGAGAGGGTGCTGTCCTACGCAAAAAATCTATCCGGCGATCACTGGGATCCGATTGTGGATCAGAGGTTTGCTCTGAAAAGCCACGGCGTAGCATCCTGCGGTAGGATGCCGAACCTTCCAGCCCACCTGCGTTATGTACCCTTCTTCTCCCAGAAGACGGTCGCTCAGTTGAAGAGAAGGCAACATCACACCGCGGATTCGAGGAGTAGTAGAGTCAGGGCACGATTGAAATCCCCCGACGCCCCGGTGCAGATGTTGCGGAGAAGTGATCCTTCAAGAATGAACGTTCCTGCACCATAGAACAAATTCTTGCGGAGCACAGCGGCCGAAAACACTATAACCGGTGAACCGGATGCCTCAAACCGAAGCTAAGTCCGACTCCCAGTCGCTCTCATTAGCGCTGAAGACGGACAGATTAGCCTTCGACCTTGTGCCACAAGCGCACGATCTTGTGAGAGACTTCAGGCCAGAACTCCTGCAGAATGTTGATCGGCACACTGAGCCCGAGCTGCTCGCTGCCATTGCCAAACGTGTACTCCGGCAAGGAATGATGGCCGGGACGCCACGCTGTCGAGATCGCGGTCGAAGCGTAATAACCCACAAGCTTTGCGATGTTCAGAGTCGGCTGCCCCTGATTATTGTAGGTAAGAAAACTGTATTCGACGGCGTGCCACAGCCGCCGCTTGCCTCCCCGATGGTCGGTAATATAGCGAACGTCTTCATGCAGCACCGCCGCAAGCGGCGCGCGAATGGTCCCTTGGGTAATGTTGCTCAAAATTCGTGAGCCAACTCGAGGTCCGAATCCTCCAAACCCGCCGCCCCACTGCGAAGGCGAGTTTGTCGTTTGATCGAGGACGAGAGCAAAAAAAATGGGCCGGAAATAGGCTCCCATAGAAAAAAAGTTCTGCTTCCAATAAAGTTTCCAGCGCTCATCCCCAGTCAGCGGAATGAAATTCGTCGCTGGCGAGACCGTCAGGCCGGTGATGGGATTCACAGCGAGTCGCGACTTCTGGCTATCCGTGGTGGCCGGCGGCGGAGCACTCGATTGCTTCCCACCCTGCTGCTGCGCAGGGGGCTGCTGCTCGGCATTCCCGAAGGTGTTTCTTGCGTCGTCTGAATTCTCATCCCGGGTAGGTGCCGTATCCATCTTCGGTGACTCTTGTAGCGGTTCACTTGATGGCCTCCCGGTGGCGGCTCCCGCCTGTTGAGAACGCGCCGCGGCAGGGATCGCAAGCAGGGCAATCGCGGTAAGAACCGCTCCGAGGACAGTCCTGCCCCTTCCTTTGCGACATCCCTGCATGAAATTGGGAACCCCCTCGCGGACGTGAGTCAGCAGAATCCCTGAGATTTCTATCTTGAGCCGGGAATTCCATCTTGACTTCCTGGCCGACCCATAGCGTACAGCTAACCCCGTCAGCATGCAATTCTCCAGTGAAGTTTTTGAGTGCAGAGCCTTTCCGACAGCTGCGGCAAAATCTCAAAGCCAAAAACTGACGCTTCTTCCACTCATTCTTCAAACACCCTTCCTTCTCCTGTCCTCCGCAAGAAATCTATCCGGCGATCACTGGGATCCAGTTGTGGATCATAGCTTTGCCCTGAAAAGCCCCGACGTCGCAACCTGGGGTAGGATGCAGAACCTTCCAGCCCTCCTGCGTTATGTTTCCATCTTCTCCCCGAAGACGGTCGCTCGGTTGAAGAGGAGGCAACATCAAGCCACGGACTCAACGAGTAGTAGAGTTAGGGCACGATTGAAATCCCCGGACGCCCTGGTGCAGATGTTGCGGAGAAGTTATGCTTCAGCAATCGGCCTTCCCGCACCACGAATCGAATTTTTGCGGAGCACAGGCGATTGCGCTTCACCTCGCATACTATAATTTCGTAAATCGCCATAATACGCTACGATGCACGCCAGCGATGGGGGCGGGAATTGAACGGGAATTCTGGGTGGTGAAGGACTTGCTAGAGGCAGCATGACTTATATGGAAGAACTGCGCGACGTGATTCGACGCCTACATGGTGTAGAGGCGCGCCATATTGAGAGTATCCCGGTCAAAGAGACTCTTAACAACCAGACAGTTTGGGAGGGTGTCGTGGAAGTTTTTGAGATCCTTGAACATCCAGTGGCGTCGAAGGTTTATGCATGGGCACACGGTACGGATGATCCCGCGAATCCCCGCCGCCATATCACAGTGCTACATATTCCGCCCGTTACTTCGCCGTTGTTGGCAGTCCGGGCCGCAATCTTGCAGGAGTACAGACACCTTGGGCCGAAAGAAGAAATCTAAGAAGGCGGGCAGACCACCGCTCCCACCGGGAAACGCCAAAGCTGGAACCTTGCGCGTCCGGGTTATGCCGGATGAATTGCGTGCGAATGAAGCGGAAGCAAAGGTCAAGAAACAGTCAGTCTCAGAGTGGTTTCGGGGAACACTCAATGCCGCAATCTAGCGCCACAAATTTCAAATTAAGATACTACCGATTGATTGTTGGACTTGACGTTCGACGCCACTGCGCACGACCTCGAGATTGTCGAATCCGAGAATCCAAAGGTCCGGACTGGCATCCGGGCTTTTCCTTTTCTGATTACGTAATGGCTGTTAAGGGCTACACTGCTTGCCAATGCTCCACAGCTGGATCGACTTCTTCTTTATGGCCGGGACTGTGGCCGCGATTCTGTTCGGGCTGCTATTCGTTGCCGTCGCGGTAGGCACACGCTTCTCCAAGTCGCGAATAAACTTTCAAGATGGGGGTCGGACGTGAAGCGGCCTATAAATACTGATTGCGTCGTAAAGGTTGGCGGTGGGCGCGGTTTCATCGTCGTCCATCGCGTTAAGGTTCCTCCTTTGAAGGTACGCTTGAAACCAACAAGACTGAAGTTTGTTTCTGTTTTGGAGCATCGCTTAGTAGTGACGGCGGCACATTGTCTGCCGCACTTGCCTCCGGCTCACGCGAGTTCGTTTTATAGCGACCGAACGTATGGAGGCTTGTTGGCGAGCCTCGACGATAGCAAAACGAACGTCTGGGCAGAGTGTCTGTTCGCTGATCCCGTTGCGGACATCGCAGTCCTCGGATGCCCTGATCAACAACAGCTATACGAAGAAGCTAGCGCCTACGATTCATTGACCGAAGGCGTGTCGTTCCTCCGGATTGGGAAACCAAAGAGAGGTCTCGGTTGGGTGCTCTCACTCGATGGTCACTGGATTCGATCAAGGCTGGATATATTTTCGGGTTTGTCCGGCGTCATCCTAGCGATTGATCCAACCGAAGCCGGAATGTCGGGCTCGCCAATCTTGAATGACGCTGGGCAGGCAATTGGAGCTATATCAATCGGGGCAGAAACGACAAGTGCAAACGGAGAGCGAAAAAATACGAGATCCGGCCCCCAGCCCATACTCGCAAGCAACCTACCGGGATGGCTGTTATCGGAAGTTTGAAGAGGGCGTGACTCGCATCAAAATAACGACGATTCGGCTAGAGAAGAGCGATTTCGCCCAGCGCAATCATTGCTGTCTTCCCCAAGAAATCTGTCCGGCGAGTGGTGCCACTCTGTTGAGAATTAAACCTTTGCCCTTAACAGGCACGGCGCGACATCCTGCGGCGGGATGCCGACCCTTCAGCCCTCCTGCGTTATGTTTCCAACCTCTCCCGGAAGACGGTCGCTCGGTTGAAGCGGAGGCAACTTCACACCGCGAATTCAACGAGTAGTAGAGTCAGGGCACGAGTGAAATCCCCCGACGCCCTGGTGCAGATGTTGCAGAGAAGTGATCCTTCAAGGATGAGCAGTTCCTGCAACATGGAACAAATTCTTGCGGAGAACAGGGGGGAAGAAATCCTGAAATGCACGGAGGAACAAAAACGGCTGATACTCCATGAGCGATTCGAGTACAATCGCGCGCAGCGCAACCAAGCAACACGGTTGCTCACTGCGGCCAAAATCAACAACCCAAACGGCTCGCCCCGCGCGGCCGGAACCACAACAATCGGTGACCAGGATGCCTCAAACCGAATGTATGGTCCGCCGCCCCGCCGCAAGCGAAAAATAAAGATGTCACAAGTTGGTCTGCGCTAATGTATACGGCCTTTGTTGGAGTAGATCACTCCGGGCCAGGATGGAATGCGCTGCGCTCTCGTCCCCACTAGCTAATCAGTCTTGAGAGACTTTTACGGTTTACGGGTTTCGAGAGCGCCGGGTTCGACCGTTGTGCCATCTCCTTATTCGCTAGCAGACCTGGCAAGAAATCTTGATCTCCGCAGTCGTCGTTAGGCTGCAGCAGCATCGGCCAACACGGGAGGCCGATATCGTTCATTCTTCGCGAGCACGGCCCAGGCGATGCGGGCGAGTTTGTTCGCTAAGGCCACGGCGACGACATTGGCGTGCGTGCGTGACGAGAGCTGGGCCAGCCACGTACTCAGACCGGAGGACTGCTTGGCATGTTGTTGCAGGACCGCGCGTGCGCCTTGAATGAACAGTCTTCGCAGGTAGGAGTTACCCCGTTTGCTGATGCCGAGCAACTTCTGCTGACCGCCAGTGGAATGTTCACGCGGAACAATCCCCAACCAGGCCGAGAACTCCCGCCCCTTGTGAAACGCCCCTCCGTTGCCAATCGCTGCGATGACTGCAGTTGCCGTAACGGGTCCAATCCCAGGGATCTCCACCAGTCGTTGGCAGGCTTCGTTCTCCTCAGCGGTTTTCTGGATGACGGAATCGGCCTCATCGATCCGCTCAGCCAACTGATCCAGATCCAGCTTCAGTTGCGCCAGCAGCATACGCAATGCGCCCGATAGGTTCGCGTCGGCGTCTTCCAGGATCAATGGTAAAGCGGCATCCACATATCTCCGTCCCTTCCGCAGAGTAATGCCACGTTCCAGCAGTAATCCACGGATCTGGTTGATGACTGCCGTGCGACGCATCACCCAGCGTTCACGCACCCTGTGCAGGGACTGCAGATCCAGTTGTTCATCGGTTTTGATGGGCACGAAGCGCATCGTTGGCCGGGCCACCGCCTCGGCGATCGCCTCGGCATCGATGTAGTCGCTCTTGTTGGTCTTCACGTACGGCTTCACATACTGCGCCGGAATCAGCCGCACATGGTGTCCCTGTTCTCGCAGTGCCCGGCCAAGAAAGTGCGCACCCCCGCAAGATTCCATGCCAATCAATGTGACCTGTACGTTGGCAGTGAAGCGCAGCAGTTGAGTCCGCGAGAACTTCTTGCGCACCACGACCTCGCCATGCACGTTAAGCCCGACCAGATGAAAAATGGTCTTACCAAGATCAATACCGATGGTGTGTAGTTTCATGGGATCCCTCCGCCGCAAGCCTCTCATACACAGGTCACTTATTGGGTAGAAGCGGCGGACCATCCCATTAGCTAAGTTCGACCCCCAGTCCCTCTCATTAGTGCTGAAGACGGACACTGAGTGACTCACAATAGTCGTTCAAAAATATCCTGAAGTGTTGCTTCCCGGCCATCTGTTGCGACCCTAAGCAAGATTATCCGTCTAAAGTATTTGTAGAGCCCGCGAACAAAGAATGCAGCAATGAGCGCCCAGAAAATACCCCAATTGAAGGTCCACACTTTGCGCCTCCGCGGAGCGGATACTAGCGGAAACACCTGAAGGAAGGCTGAAGTGGGCTACTGCCGCGCGGTCTTGCGAATCCCAAGCTACTACCCCACACGGAGCCCTAAATTCGCGCCTTTAACTCCCGCAGAATCAGCAACTTCCGGTAGGGTTTTTCTTACATCCTGGCCTTTCTGGCGAAACGCGCGCTGATAGCCCGCATTTGCCTTGCACCTCTCCCCCTGCGTGCGGTACTTCGGTGGCCGCCCGCCCTTCCGGGTTGCCACATATTGCGCGGCAGCTTCCACTCCATCTCTGCATTGCCGGGAACACCATTCTCCCGGCTCGCCGTAGCGCGTGAATCGTAGGTGCCCGAGGATCTTCCTGCATCCATCGCAGACTTCCCTCGCGTATATGCCATGAACGCGCAGCAGCTCGCGCGATCGCGCTTCGGTCAGGCGCATGAACGTGACCTCCAATCCGCCCAGTCAGACACCCATGTTTACCGACCGGTCCGGCCCGGGCATCACGTGACCGCACTTGCTGCACCTCGCACTCCCATGTGGCCCGCGGAATAGATTTCCACTGCCGCATTCCACACACGCTGCTGGGCCTGGTGCTGCTTTCTCGGCCGTCAGCTTCGCCAGTTCCGCAGCGGAACGCGACCTCCTAACGATGCCGGCTTGCTGTAGCAGCTCGCGCTGGACCTCTTGTGGCGTGGGGAGCTCGACGGGCTCCGGCTTGCTCGCCCAGCTTGCCTGCTCACGAAACCAATCCATCAGGCCGGCGCCACCAAGAGCCCGGACCAGCGCGCCGGCCGCTGCGTTCGCCACGTCATCGTGCGCGCCTGGCCCGTGATCGACCGAATCCTTCCCGCTGCGTGCCGTGCGCCGCTCAAGCCCGACAAGCTGATTCACGAGCCGTTGATTGTCGAGGAGTTCGACCTGGCCGCTCATCAGCGCCGGCAAGAGCGCTAGATATAATTCGCTGCGTGTCTTGTCGGCAAGGCGATAGCCAACACCTTTTTTCCCGAACGCCTCGCGCGGCCATTCGCCGCCGTAATGATCGCCTTGAACGTCGGAAAGACCGTAACGCTTCAACACCTCGGCAAATTCGGCGCTGGCATCCTCCGGTGAAAAAGGCGCTTGGATTTCCCGAAGGCAGTCGAGCACGCCCATACCGTTGTGGGAATGCGCAATCGCAAGCGTCATCGAATCGCTTCTGCCACCAGATGGATCGACAAAGCCGAAGTAGTCTCGACCTGCAATAGGCGCAAGCTCGAATGTGCCTGAGACGACGCGCGACTCGACGACTTCGATGGAAATGAAAGACTCGACATCGTCGCGAAACTCGCCGCCGAATTCTGCAGCCGCTGCACTTCGATCCCTGAGATACGCCGCTGTAACGATGGCGGTCGAAAGCGTTGGGTTCATTTCCTTGCTGCTCGATTTCCAAACCAGCACGGGAGAATCGGATTTTCCATGGTGCTCACGAAACGCGCGCCACAGTTCGCCACGTTTTGCGTAGGGCGATGAGATGCACAGCAAGATCGCGTTGGGAACCGTGGCCATCGCCGGTCGCACCGCGTTCAAAACTTCTGTGTCTGGATTGGCACTGTTTTCAGCCGGCCAGAACGCCAGCTCGTCCGCCACCACGGCCGCGATGGTGGCGCCGCGGACCGCGCGGTAATCGCTTGTCCGGATTTCAATCGTGATCCCGTTCGACAAGGTGATCGATTCTTTCAGCTGCGACACGACCATCGACTTGAGCATCGGCGATTTAAGAAGGGCAACCACATAGCCGAAGATGACGCGGGCTTGACGCCGATCACTCGACAAGATCATCACGACGCCGACTTCGCCGCCGACCAGAATGTCGGTGTAGTCGCGAAAGCATGCGAGGTAGACGGCCACGAGCGCAGCAATCAAGCTCTTGCCAGAGCGGCGGCCGGCGATCACGAAAGCTTCACTGAACGGCTTTGTAGGCGCATCCGCGCGCCCGGTGTGACGCTGATAGATTTCGCGCGCTTCGCCAGACAACGGCAGGGCAAACAACGCGCTGAGGAACACTTTCCACGCGCGCCAGGTATCGCCACGCAACACACGCCGTTTGAACGTGGGAGCGAAAGCTTTGTCCATGCTTTCAAGAATGTTCACGCAGTCTCCGTTTCATCCGAATCAGCAGGCCGCTTGATGCGTTCGACGAAGCCGAGGTCCGCAAGCGACGGCGACGGCGGTTGCTGACGCTGTAGCCCAAGTTGAGTGAGCGAGCGTTCGAACGAACCCGCCAGAGCCATCCGCTCGCGGAAAATTGGCAAGAGCGTTCTCTTCTTGATGAGCGTGGCCTGGGACATCAACCAGTCATCAATGTGATCGAGGAAAAGCCTCATGCGGCATGCGTTCTCAACAAGCGCGCGCTGCTGGGCTGAAAGATGGTCGGCGCCGCCGAGATCCTTCTCGAGTTCACGACGCCATCCAACAAGAGCGCGGTAGCCAGCCGATCGCCGATCAATCGCGGTCAGCCCGCGATGCGATACCCTGGACATCAGGCCGCGCAGGCCATGCCTTTTGGCTGTCTTGCGGTGTCCTGCGGGCGTTTTGAACGGTTTCATCGTGTCTCAACCTTCGGGGACAATTCGGGGACAGGCCATTTATACCCGTCTAACATACTTAGAATCAGTAACTTATGCCGCAGCATGAACGTCCCTCGCAGAAGGAATCCGATGTTCTACCGCTCGAAACTGCCGACTTCTCGACCCAAGGCACGGCTCTGCTGGTATGGTGTGCGATCCCGGAATAAAGTTTATTCTGCCGCGCCCCGAAGTGATTCCGGCACCTCATCTGCCCCGCTGCCCCACGTCTGCCCCGCACCCTCGGGGCACCTGGGGCACAACGGGGTGCCCCGCTGCCCCATTTTCTTAGTAATGGGGCACGGGGCAGTGAATGTTTTCAATGACTTAACCGGCCTCATTTTTTTCACCTGGGGCACCCCTGAATTCCGCCAAAAGGCGCGCGGCCTTGGTTTTGGAAATACCAAGTTCCTTTGCGACTGCGCGAGTACTCATTCCGGTTGCGAACAGGCCGGCAGCCGCGTCACACACATCGCTCGAATCTCCAATTTCCTTAAGCGTCCAGACGGCAGATCCATCCTGCCCAGTTTCCATCCGAACCTCGAACGGCCGCGCGGACTCGCCAAGCATCCCGCGCGTTTTCTCGAAATGGACTTCGCAACGCAACCCCTCAACGGGGTTGTAGTCCTTGGGATGTCGGAGGGTCACTACTGTGTCGAGCAAATCCTCGCGGCGCGAGGTGCCACGTTGAGTAAGATTCTTCCCGGCATGATGAATAAATAGACTCGATTTTCCCCGGCTTCGCAACGCAAGAGCCCACTCTTGAATTGGAAGCCAGCTCTCGCTTTCGTTTTCAACTCCGGAGCGACAGAGCGCGGAAAGATTATCGAGAATCATTAGGTCAACGGTTTCCAAGTGAGGCTCTAAAATGCGCTGGCCTTCAACGGTTGACAAATCGGGGATTGGAAATTCTTGCATGTCCGGCGTGATGAATCTCAACGCGCCCGGCTCGGGTAATCGCTCCATGCTCCCGAGAATCATTCGCGCGCGGTCGCGGAGAGTGGCGCCGGGCAATTCGCCGTCTACGATTAAGACGTTTCTCGGTTTGGGCGCGTGCCATCGAAGGAAACGACTACCGCTCGCAATTGCAGCCCCAATGCCGATCCCGAAATAAGTTTTCCCAAGCCCGCGGAACGAATACAACATCGCCAGACCTTGTGTCGGCAAGATAGGATCAAGGAGCATTTCTCGCGGTTTGAAATCCATACCAATCAATTCGGTCGCTGAAACTGCACGCAAGGTTCGCCCGCGGGAAGAATCCGGCATCGAAATAAACTCGCCCACCATCGCGCGCAGATCCTCGGGCGTCGCGTCACCTTCCAGGGCGCGATTCGTAATCGCCTGCCCACGGTGCGCCCATCGTCTCAGGTCCGCCGCTTTCGCAATTTTTTGGACGTAGAAATTCACATTGGAGACGCGCGGAATGCCGTCCTCAAGCGAGGCGAGGTAGGCCGGCCCGCCGACGCTTTCGAGTTTGCCAGCGCGTTCTAATTCCAGTTTGATCGTGAGCAGATCGACTGGTTGACGCTGCTTCCGCATCGCAAGCATTTGCTGATAGATGACTCGGTGCGGAGCAGGACATTCCAGCGAATCGCCCTGAAAAAAATCGTCTGGCCGGAGCTTATCGAATGCGGCATCGAGCGCGTCATTGTCGAGAAGGAAGGCACCGAGCACGTTCCGCTCGGTATCGAAGTCATGCGGCAGCCGAGGCGCGATTTCCCGCGAAGGATGACGGCCGCGCTCGCTCTTGGATGATCCTGCGCTTGTTTGTACAATTCCCACGTTCGTTTCCATCAGCGCGCTCGCCGTTCGTGAAGCTCGAGCCAGCGGTCCAGTGATCCGCGGGAGACAAAAAATTTCTTGCCGATCCGAAGGTGGGGAACGCGTCCAGAGGCAATCAGCCCGCGCACAAAATGCTTGGTCGCGCTTCCGGCACCGATGGCGCGCAGATATTCGACGGCCGCCACGATGTCGAAGAGGCGCGGCTGCTCTTGCCCGCCGGTCATCGGCGGCGAGTGCTCGACAATTTTTGCGGAGCTACTCATCGTGAATCTTTCTCCTGCGCCATTCGCTCTTTGAGGCCTTCTTCCAGAGCTTGAAGTTTGTCCCACGCATTGGCCGGGTCGTCATACAGCTCCTCAAGCACTTGGTCCACGAATCGTTGCGGAAGCTTTAGCCGTTTTGCAACCTCGCTCGGGTAGATCGCGCGAAAGTCGGACAATTTCTCTAGCCGCTCAGTTTCGTTGAGCACGCGCACAGTGCGCGCTCGGATCGCCCGAGTGCGGCCAATGACGCGAACCGTGAGAGTGTGATCCGGGTTGTGGAAGGCCTTCACAAATTTGTTTATCATCGGCTTCGCTCCTATTCAGCGACGAAGGTCGCGGTCCGCTCGATCCTGCCGAGCGCTATAAACTTTATAACGCGTGCCGGAGACCGAGACGCAGGATTCCAAAGTGTCGGCTGTCCCCTTTGTGGGGAAATCCTCGGGAGGCACCAGGAAGGAAAAATTTGATTTCGCTCGGTCGTGCCGCTATGGTGCTCATGTTCCGATCCACCTTTCGATTTCCACCCGCCCCGCGCTTCGAACGCGGAAGGGGTGTCTAGTCTTGGTCCGTAGGCGCCGGGCCGGCCAATTCTGGTGCTGGCATGGCTAGCGATTCCCTGCAGCGGCCGTAACGCTGGCCGAGGAGGGCAAGTCCTCACGACTGGCCTTCTGCCGCCTCAGCCTCCGCGTGAATGCCACGACCGACTCATAGGTGAGCAGTTCGCGGCCGTGGAAGAAAACGGCGACGAGTTCGCCTTCTCGAACGAGCTCAGTAATTTCCTCGACTGGTACGCTCAATTGGAATGAGCCCTCGGAAAACGATACGAGAAGAGGATTGCCTGTTTTCATAGCCCGCACTTTGGGGTTAGGCCGTGGAATCAGTCAACCGAATTTAAATTAGGTTCTACCAAAAACAGCGATTTGAGGCCCATTTTATGCGGGTTTGTGAAGAGGAAAATTAAATTACCTTCTACCATTCTGCTACTTAAAGTGCTACCTGAGGTGTTTTCCGGGGCCCCCCTTGGCTCGGATTTTGGATTTCTCATCTGCAATCGCGTGACGCCACTTCTTTTCCTGGAAAGCTGCAGTATAGGTCGCAGGACAGCCCTTGTGTTGCCAGCTTCCCCTTATTCTCACGCCCGCATGCTCGACTTCACGACAATAGGCTAACCCCTTTGATCCTTGCTCAATGATGGTCCACAAACGCCGCTCGCGAAACTTGAGCACCGAAGGATCCCCGTCATCCGGCAGCAAGAGCTTGGCCGCGTCGGTCGGGGCAGGTTTCAAAATTCGCGCTATCTCAAGATAAGCGTCGAACGATAGGTGAGCGGGGCGGGCAGCGACTATTTGTTGGAGCTCGAGCGGCCAGCTCTGGTAGAGGTCGTAGTTTTTCTTGTTGAATTCTTCCAACGCTTCGACCGTGCGGAAGCGGGTACGGAGTTCCTTCCGCGCTGACCTCTGGAGGGCAGGGCGAGATTCAATTTGCCTCACATCTTCACTTTGAGAAATCTTGAAGAATTCCGATATCCACCAGAACTCGTGTGCCACAGCCATCCAGCGCGGTCCATTCACAGACGGACGAGGGGCCCTCCTGCGTGCCAGCTGCAGTGTTGCGATAGGATGTTTTTCAACCAATTTGAAATACCTCTGAGCCCCGGTTTGGAGCCGGGGCTTCCTTTCTGTCGCAGCGCGAGCACTAAGCGAATCAGCTTCCCCCATTCCGTCTATAATAGTGCTTGCAAACCTGCGGCGCAAGTATTATGATTGGGCGCATGAGGATCACCAAGAAGCTGAAAGAGCAGGTCCGGCAGGAGCTGTACCGGGAGCTGGCAAGTGTCGGCGGTAAAGCAAGGGCCGCGAAGTACGACAAGAAAACCCTCAGCAAGTGGGCGAAGAGGGGCGGGCGTCCGCGAAAGGATCGCACATGAGCGAACAGCCAAAAGCGCGAAGGGCACGGGGGAGTGGACGCTACTTTCTACGCGGACGCATCGTGTGGATTCAATGGAGCGAGCGCGGCAAGCAGAGGCGAGAACCCACAACGCTTTCCGTTGACACGCCGAATTGGGAGAAGAAGGCCGAACGTCAACTTCGCATCAAGACAGGCTTAACTGCAGCCGGCATTTCCCAGGATGACCGTGGGCTCCGCTACGAGGATTTGCGAGACTCATACCTCAAGCGATGTGAGCTGCACGAGAAAAAATCATTGCACCGCGATAAGAACGGCAAGGTGTACATGGAGAGTGTGCGCAGGCTCGATGGATTCTTCGAGGGATACCGCGCCATCGACATTGACACCGAGTTGGTTCAGAAGTTCCAGCTCGACCAGCAGAAGAAAGGCCTCTCGAATGGCAGCATTAACCGGGCGGTCGCTGCGCTGCGCCGCATGTTCACCTTGAAGATGCAGAGCGGGGACCTCCGCAATATCCCGTACTTCCCCATGCTTCCTGAGTCAAAGGCGCGCAAGGGGACGCTGCCGCAGAAAAAATACGCCGAACTGCTCGCGGTGCTGCCGGAATATGTGCGTCCCGTGGTCACCATCGGATTTCGCACAGGAATGAGACTCGGAGAGATTTTGGGCTTGCAGTGGTCTAATGTGCTGTGGATGGAGCGCATCATTCGCATCGAAGATTCGAAGAACAACGAGGCCCGCGAGGTTCCCTTCACTGCCGATCTCGAATCTGTGCTGCATGAGCAATACGGCAAACGCCAGGAAGGATGCGATCGCGTCTGCTTCCGCGTCAATCGGCTCGGAAATGCAGGACCTATTGGAAATTTTCGCAAGCCGTGGCGCCGCGCCTGTGTCAGAATAGGCGTAGGGCGCATGGAGCCCGTTCTCGATGATGCAGGAAAGCCGGCAGCAGAGAAGCCCCGCTATCTGCGTTCAAAGTCCAAGCCGAAGCTCAAGTACGTCGGTTTGATTTTCCATGACTTGCGAAGGACGTTCATCACGGATGCAGAGAACTCAGGAGCGCCGCGGCACGAGGTTATGAAGATTTCGGGCCACAAAACGGAAAGCGTTTACAAGCGATATGCCATCGAGAACCGCGAGCAGCGCCGGGCGGCCTTGGGCAAAATCGAGGCTTACCGGTCCGAAAAGTTAAGGGACAATTCGGGGACAATTGAGGCCATATCAGGGTATGATACATCTGTAACTCAATGATTCTACAACGGTGGTGGGCGTAGTTCAGCGGTAGAACATCGGACTGTGGCTCCGAGGGTCGTGGGTTCAAATCCCATCGCCCACCCCAGTTTTCCTGCGAGCGAATCTTTGCTATCCCCTCGACAGTTCTTTGCCAAAATCTTGAGGCTGACGGTTTTAGGGCTCATCCTCCTCGCGGTTACGTTTGTCGTGGATTTTGCCTGGGTGCACATCCGGATGATCAAGCCGAAGCCTGGCGACCCTTTCGATACCGTGCACCTCGAACGCGTGATTGCAATCCAGAAAAAGAGTGGGCTTTACGACCTGACCCCGGCTCCTCCGGAGGACCGGCCGTGCGTGCATTCCATATTTCCACACACCGGACTCAGCCCGTGCTGGTACGTCAAGCGGTTGAATGAAAAACCGATTTTTATGTGAGCGAGCGCTTTCATTTAACAGCACTGATTCGATGTTCTCCTGCGAAACATTTTCGATTTTCGTGCGTACATATAGTGTCGGGGGGCGCACTGCAGCAGGCATTCACGTAGCCACTTTGTCCGCGCATTTCAGGTCCCTCAGGCATTGAATCAGATTGAACTCTCAATACAGGGGTGGAAGAATGAAAAAGTTCTGGAAGATTTCGGTCGTAATTTTTTTTCTGGCCCTCTCCACTGCATTTCGCGTAAAAGCGCAGGCGCCGCCGGCGGCCGCGCCTGCGGCAGCCGCGCCACCCGCAGCGGCGGCCAATGCAGAGGCAGCAAAGGAGGAATCGTCCGTCACCGATCACACCATTAAAGTTGGCGGCCAGACGATTGCTTACAAGGCCACCATTGGCAGCATTCAAATCAAGAACGGCGAGGGCGATCCCACTGCGCTGATTTTTTACACCGCGTATACGAAGAGCGACATTAAAGACGTTACCCAGCGCCCCATCGCGTTCCTTTATAACGGCGGGCCCGGCTCCGCTTCGATCTGGCTGCACATGGGCGCATTTGGCCCGAAGCGCGTGGTGACAAGAAACGGCGAATTCACTCCACCACCGCCCTATCAAATGTCCGACAACGTAAGCACGTTGCTTGACGTCACCGACATGGTTTTCATCGATCCCGTTGGAACAGGCTTCAGCCACGCAGTGGGCAAATCACAGAACAAGGATTTCTGGGGCGTGGATCCCGACATTCATTCCCTCGGCCAGTTTGTGGCCACGTACGTGACGCGCAACAATCGCTGGAATTCACCGAAGTTTCTCATCGGCGAAAGCTACGGGACCTTCCGCTCCGCCGCGCTGGCAAATTATCTTCAGAACAGCGAAACGATGTCGCTCAACGGAATCGTCTTGATTTCAAGCGTCCTCGATGTTGGTACCATCTCCTTTTTGCCCGGCGACGACATTTCCTACATCCTTTACCTTCCGACCTATGCCGCGACCGCGTGGTATCACAAAACGCTGACGGACCGCCCCGCGGACCTGAATGCATTTCTTGCGGAGGCGCGCACATTCGCTGGAGGCGAGTACGCCACGGCGCTGATGAAAGGCTCGCGGCTCACGCCGGCGGAACGGGCGGATATCGCGAAGAAACTCTCGCACTTCACGGGACTGAGCGAGGATTATTTGCTGAAGGCGGATTTGCGGGTCGTCGAGCCGCAGTTCACGGCGGAATTGCAGCGCAGCCGCGGACTTACCACCGGCCGGCTTGACTCGCGATTTTCGGGGACGAATCCGGACCCGCTCAGTGAATTCGGATTCAGCGATCCGCAATCCGACGCGATCAGCCCCGCCTTTGTCGCGACATTTAATTCCTACGTTCACGATGAATTGAAATTTGGAGAGGGAAAGCGTTATGAGCCGCTCAATGGCGGCGCGAACCGTGCGTGGACTTGGACGCATGAGGGTACCGGTGGATTCGGATTTCCGGGTCCGGCAAATACGGAGCAGGACCTCGAGCAAGTGCTGGTCCAGAATCCACATTTGCAGGTCGAAGTGGAAAATGGATACTACGATTTGGCGACGCCGTTCTTCGAGTCCGAATACACGATGGCGCATCTCGGCCTGCCGCAAAATTTGGTCAAGAATATCCACCAGCAATATTACGAAGCCGGACACATGATGTACGTCCACGATGAAGATCTGGCAAAGCTGAAAGCCAACATCGCGGCGTTCATCGCGAATGCAACAAAGCAGTAGGAATTATTTCGTGAGTCTCTTAAATGTAGGGGCAGGGCTTACTCTGCCCCTGCTGCATCATGGGTTTTCCGCCAATTGCATTGTTCTATTCATCACGCAGCGCGACGAGCGGATCCACGCGCATCGCACGGCGCGCGGGGACGTAGCACGCGAGAACCGCTGCCACAAGAAGCAGCAACGCCACGCCGGCGAATGTGATTGGATCCGCGCGCTTCACTCCAAAGAGCAAGCTCGCCAGAAAATATCCTGAGGCAATCGCGCCCGCCGCGCCGACGAGCAGCCCCGCAATCGTGAGACGCATTCCCGCGCTAACCACCAACCGGAAAATGTCGCGCGGCCCGGCGCCGAGCGCCATGCGCACGCCAATTTCATTCGTGCGCCGCGCCACATTGAATGAAAGCGTACCGTAAAGACCGACGCAGGTCAGCACCAGCGCGAGCAAACTGAAGGTGCCGCACAATGCAGCAATCAGGCGATCCTGGTGCAACGATTCGTCAATCACTTCGCGGAGCGTCCTGATGTACGTGATCTCCGCGCCGCTGTCGAAAGATCGAATCAAATCGCGCAATGGCGCGGAAAGCATCTTTGCGTCACCGCTCGCCCGCACGTTCAGCACGCCGCTAACTCCCGGCGTTGGGCGCAGCGCCTTCAACTGTTGCCGGTCGACGTACACGAAATCCGGCGTCTGTTCACGCAAGTCGTTGTAAACGGAATCGGCCGCTACGCCGACCACTTCGAGTGGCGGCCACCTCCCTTCCACAAACCTGAAGCGCCTTCCAACGGGATTGGCATCGCCGAAGTAATGCCGCGCCATGGTGCGGTTGATGATCGCCGCGAGTGGCGCATTCGCATTATCCTGGTCCGTAAAATCTCGGCCCGCGAGAATTGGGATTCCCAATGTTTCAATATATCCGGTGGTAACCGAATTTAAGAATGCGTGCTGTTCGTCCACTGAACCTGGACTGAATCCTTCAACAGCAACATTGATACCGACTTCGGCGCTTGTCTGCGAATAGGAGGTGAATCCCGCCGATCGAACGCCGGGAAGGCTGTTTGCCTTCGCGATAATCTGATCGTAAAGAGCCGACGATTGGTCCGGCGTGCGGCCTGCCGCGCAGCAGCCAAATGAAATTGCAATCACATGGTTGCGGTCAAATCCTATGTCACCGGTTTCGAGATTGTAGAGGCTATGCAGAAGAAGTCCGGCTCCGGCAAGGACTGTGACCGACAGCGCGACTTGAATTACAACAGGCGATTTCGCGAGCCATGAATGCGATGCCGCGCCGGTGGATCCTGACGACTGAACCTTGAGCCCTTCCGCGAGACCGCCGCGCGTGGCCGCCAGCGCGGGCGCGAGGCCAAAAAGCAAAACTGTAATTACAAGAACGCCTCCCGTGAACGCGAGGACCCGTCCGCTAAGGCCCGCGACAAGAAGAACGGTCGAGTGTTCTGTCGCGATTGAGGCAATCAGCATCCGGCTCACCCAGCTTGCCGCAAGTAGCCCGAGAGCGGCGCCCATCAATGCAAGCAGCGCGCTTTCCGTGAGGAGTTGCCGCACCAATCGCCATCGCCCCGCGCCAAGCGCGAGACGCACCGTGATCTCCTTGCGCCGCGCAGCGCCGCGCGCGAATAAAAGGCTTGCAACATTTGAGCATGCGATCAAAAGCACAAGGCCGACAATGATCGTCAGAATTTTCCCCGGCAGGGAATATTGATCGCTCAATTCAGAAATGCCGCGCGCGGCCGAAACCAGGTTCAAGCGGGACATGTCTTGTTGTTTTTCAATTTCCGGCAATGTGGAAGCGGCCATCGCTTGCTTGAAGACAGGCTCGAGCCTCGCCTGCGCTTGCGCGAGCGAAACTCCGGGCTTCAATCGCCCGATGACATGCACCCAGGTGTAATTTTCGGGATCCGTGCCGAATGGTAAGTAGATGGCGGGGATGCTCCCAACTTGGACGCCGAAAAAGTCAGGCGGCGCAACGCCTACAATCGTAAAAGGCAAATTGTGGATCAGAATTGTTTTGCCGATGGCCATATTGTCGGAATTGAACGCACTTCGCCAGTAGTCGAAACTCAATACCGCTACAGGATCGCCGCTTGGAGATTTCCCGTCGGATTCATTCAACAAGCGGCCCCGGAAAGGACGCACTCCAAGCACCGTAAAATAATTTCCCGAGACCATTCGTCCATCCGCGGTTGTGGTTTGTCCGTTCCGCGTCACAGCAAATGTTGTTTGGCCAGCCCGCGTTGCAGGAAATTCGTTGTTATTGGCCGTGGCGGCGACGCCGGAAAAAACGGAATTGTTATCGCGATAGATGAAATAGGCGGAAGGCTCAGAATAGTCATCAGAATTGATTGTGCCCGCAGCATGAACCAGTACAAGTTCATCTGGATTTTTTACGGGCAATTTGCGCAGCAGGAGCGGATCGACGATAGAGAAGATTGCGGCATTGGCGCCGATGCCGAGCGCGAGCGTCAGCACGGCGACGGCGGTGAAGCCCGGACTCTTCGCCAACATGCGAATCGCGAATCGGATGTCACGCCCAAGTTCACCCATGATCGCCTCCCCACAGCCGTGTTGTCCGCACTCGTTAATCTAGATTGTAGACTCCGGGGCGGCAGAGGCGGTTCTGTGAACGAAAATGTTTCACGTGAAACAATATACGCACCGAAACCAATTTTTCTAGATGGGTTCGCGGAAAAGATCAAATTGTTTCACGTGAAACAATTTGATCGAAAATCAAGGTAAATGCCCGTATTTCGGCACTTTTCTTGAATTGGAGAAAATGTTTCACGTGAAACAATTTTTAAATCACACACTTGCAATCAGTTAGGAGATGCCAATTCGAATTGGCACTTGATTGCCCATATTTGGGCACATAACTCAAGGGTCTTAGTGGGGTTGCAGCGGGGTCGTGAATTCGTTAGTCTCGCGCGGACGACTCTCGCAGGAGACGAATAAGCATGGGCCAGCAGCGTGTTTGGGATGTGGTGATCATCGGCGGCGGGCATAACGGGCTCGTTGCGGCAGCGTATCTCGCGCGCGGCGGGCTGAGCGTGCGCGTGCTCGAGCGGCGCGAAATGATCGGCGGCGCATGTGTGACGGAAGAACTTTGGCCGGGCTACAAAATTTCTACCGCGTCGTATCTCTGTTCGTTGATGCAAGACCGCATCATCAAGGAGTTGGACCTGCCGCGATACGGCTATCGCGTGTACGCGAAAGACCCTGCGTTCTTCACTCCTTTTCCCGATGGGCGCCATCTGACGATGTGGCAGGACCAAAAGCGCACGTGCGAAGAGATCGCAAAGTTTTCGGGCAGGGATGCGGAGGCGTATCCCCGCTACGAAGAATTTGTCGAACGGCTCGCGCAATTTGCGGAAAAGATGCTGTTCCGCACGCCGCCGAATGTTACAGGCACCGGATGGAGCGATCTCGTTGAGATGGGCAAGCTCGGATTGGATTTGATGCACATGCCCGATGATGAGCGCGTCGGCAACACGCGCATTTTTACGCAGAGCGTCGCGGAATTTCTCGAGCCGTGGTTTGAATCCGAAGAGATCAAGGTCACGCTGGCGACCGACGGAGTGATCGGGACGAATGGCGGGCCGCGCTCGCCGGGCACGGCGTACGTGCTGCTGCATCACGTGATGGGCGGCGTGGACGGGCACCGCGGACTGTGGGGATTTGTGCGCGGCGGAATGGGCGTGATTTCGGAAGCAATTGCCGGCGCGGCGCGTGCGGCGGGCGCGGAAATCACAACCGGCGCGAGCGTGAGCCACGTGCTGATGAATGAAAGCCCGGCGGGGCCGCGCGCAATCGGCGCAGTGCTTGCGAGTGGAGAAGAAGTCCACGGCCGCGCGATTGTCTCGTGCGCCGATCCGAAGCGGACATTTCTGGGATTGGTAGGCGAAGCGCATCTGCCGCCGGAATTCGCAAGCGCGGTGCGCGGCATTGCCATGCAAGGCTGCTCGATGAAAATAAATCTTGCGCTCGATGGGCTGCCGAATTTCCGCGCGATTCCCGGCGGCAATTTGCAGCCGCATCACAAGACGACGATGCACATCTGCCCAAGCATGGATTATGTCGAGCACGCGTGGGACGACTCGAAGTATGGGGAACCGTCAAAGCGCCCGCTGATCGAGATGACGATTCCAACCACATACGACGATTCGATTGCGCCGCCGGGCAAGCACATCATGGGGATTTTTCTGCAGTACACGCCTTACAAGTTGCGCGACGCGAATTGGCACGACGTAAAGGAAGCCTATGCGGACCGCGTGATGGACCAGATCGAAGAATATGCGCCGGGATTCAAGGGTCTTGTCCGGCACCGTCAAGTGCTCTCGCCGCTCGATCTCGAGGAAATTTACGGTCTTACGGGGGGCAACATTTTTCATGGCGAGATGAGCCTCGGGCAACTTTACTTCCTCCGGCCGGTGCCGGGGTGGGCGCGGTATCGCACTCCTGTGCGCGGGCTTTATATGTGCGGCTCGGGAACGCATCCGGGCGGCGGAGTGATGGGCGCGCCGGGGCACAACGCCGCGCGCGAGATTTTGCGCGATTGGAAGCGGGGGCTTGCCAGTTAGTTTCACGCCGTTGGCGCGAATCGAATCAGGGAGCGTCAATTCGAGAGAGGAAGACAATTCGGGTAATCAAACACAATATCTACGGTACCCTTCTCGATGTTTCGATTAACGCGGATGACGTCATCGGACGAGACGTTTCTGCCCAAGGCCGTCCGGCCTTGATTGAAAAGCTTTTGGATCAGAGAGTTGTCGAAAACGCTTCCTGGCTGCACACTAGCTTCGATCACCGATTTCGATCTGATATCCAAGCCATTCACAGCAAAACTCCGCACGCGGTACTTCGGGCCCTCAATGACTTTCAGTGTTGTTGTAATGCTGTGTTGGGAGTGATCAAATTCAGGATCAGGTTCGATCGTCGAATCGATGTACCCGAGGGCGGCGTAAAATGCAGATATTCGTTTGATCCCGCTTCTGAGTTCATCCGCGTTGTAAATTTGTCCCTTGCGTAGATGGATAAGCTGGCGCAATACCAGCGGTGAAATCACCAATTTCTTGTCGGGGTCCGCGCTGACGACAGATATTTCCCCCGCCGAATACCGCTCGCCTTCTCTTACGTGGGCAATGACGATCATGCGCTGGTGCTGGTCCTGAATGTCGAGCTGCTGTGCCTGGATGTCCGAAACGACAGCCTCAAAGTATCCACGACGTTCGAAGTCGCCACGGATCGAAGAATCTGCAATTTCGTCGAGTCCTCCCGGGTCTCGTACAAATTCGCGTTGCTTTAGCCCGGTAAGGATTCGCATTCGCACGGTATCACGGTTGTGAACGTCACCCTCGATTCGCAGATCGGCAATAACAATGCTGGAAATTGGTTGTCCTTCGGCCTCTTCGTGAATTTCTTGGGCGAAGGTTGGATACTGCAACTTCTTCTCGACGCAGGGAGGCAATTGAGCTCGCGCAGGCTGGGGGTCAAGCACCGCGAAAACTCCCACGAATAGGAATAGGCCGCGAATGATTTGGCAATCCATATATGAAATGATAATCGCTTCTGAATTCGCTCACAATATGGACGTCTGAACGGGGCGCGTTGGTTGTATGGCGCTGTACATCAATTATGGGTGCGTGCAGCACGGGGCCAGAGTGCGAGGGCGCGGTCGGCGTCGCCGAAAATAAATGCGGCGAAGCAGAGCGCCAAGATGGAATGATTGAGCGAGGCGCCGAAATATTGCCAGAAGGCGGCACCCGCCCCGGGGGAGTCCGCCGAAAAAAGCATCGCGAGCATCAGGAGGAGCCCCCAGATGCTGGCATTGCGTGTCAAGATGCCAAGGATGAGGCCGAGGCCGATCGCGAATTCACCGTAGGCAACGAAATAGGCGAAAAACTTTCCGTGCGCGAGGACGAAGTTTTGCAGCACCGGCACCATGAATGGATACGCGCCATTCGCAATGAAACCGCTGATCCATTTTTGGAAATTGCCGCCCTGCGTGAATTCCGTCCCAAAAACTTTGTATTCACCAAACACCAAGAAGAAAACGCCGACGGCGATGCGCAGCACGGCGAGGACATTGTCGTTTCGGTCTCTCGATAAACCAACAGGGCGCATAAGAAGGTAATGCCTCCGACAAATCCAGATGTGCGCACGCTATCACTTTAGCTTTGGGCTGAGCAATCCTTCATCTCATCGAGAATGGACTGGCCTGTTTTTTGCGGGGCTACTAATCCCCGGCAACGGGAGAGACATCCGGAGAAGTTGGCGGAACTTGCTTCGGGAATGGAGGAAGAAGCCTCATCAAAACCCAGAGGATTCCGAGGGGGAAAATCAGGAGTGCAGCAGAAATCAAAAAGCCTTCGCGGGAGATGATCCCCATTTTGTAGGTGGTGTAACCAAGAAAACTCTTGGAGAAAAGCTGGCCGCCGATGACCACGTTCCAGCGCATGGCGAAAATCCCAATGATGGTCAAGACTCCCGCCGCGACGTAAATTCTTTTTCTCAATGATTCCGACAGATGCAGTACTTGTGTTGATGCCATCAATGCGATCGGCGCAACCGTGCCGAGGAGAATCTGAATTACCACCTGCGACAGGTAGAGCCGCGTGTGAACCATGAAGTCCAGGCTGCGGAAGGATTCGTCCGCCTCATAGATTCGGTGGACCAGGTCCAGCATTTCGAGAGTGAAATCGATGATAAACGTGTACAGGAGATACTTTGCGATGGTGTCCACGCAGAGCATGTCCGTTTTCTGCTTCCGAATCCACATGACAAACATGTAGACCAGCAGCACAGCGGCAATACCGGAAACCATCGCGGAAAAAATGAAGACGACCGGCATCAAGGGTGAAGACCACCAGGGGTTTGCTTTCACGGAGCCAAAAATAAATCCGACGTATCCGTGGAGCAAAACTGCGGAGGGTATTCCGATCAGAGTGACGAGCCAGCCCAACCGCTCATCAATGTGAAGAGATCGCTCGCTGATATTGTCCGAGCCGAGAGTGAGGATACGATAGAACCACTTCTTCCAGCCGCGTTCGGATTTCGACATCAGGACAATATCCCGACGATAATCGAGCCAGATTTCCAGCAGCAGCACCACCATCAAATACCAAAGATAGACAAAGCCAAACATGGCCATCGCGGAGGATTTGTGCGGTGTAACGTACATCTCGTAGGACCGCTCTGGGCGCCCGAGATGCAATTGCAATGGAAGCGGGGCGACGAGGAGAAAGGAAAGCGCGGTCAGCAGCGCGAGCCGATAGGTTGGCTTGACCGCCTCGACGCGGAAAACGCGTTCGAGGGATGCAAGAATAAATGCGCCCGCCACCAGACCCGTCAGAAACGGATAAAGAACAATCAGGATGCTCCACTGAAGTTCAATTTCGTCCGGATACATGTAACCCTGAACGCCCATACTCTTCCCTTCCCTTTTTATCGCACCGATCCATCCAGGCCGTTGTAAAAGGCTTTTGCGCCCGTGGCCATATATGGCTTCAAGACCTGCACGCTGTGCGTCCGCAGAAATTCGTGGATCGGGTCATTCGGATTTTTCAAATCAGCGAGCTGGCGCGCCCCGGTGGGGCAGGCTTCACAACAGGCAGTCGTGAGACCCTTTGTGATCCGGTGATAGCAGAGCGTGCACTTTTGCGCGGTCCTCCGTACCGGGTGAAGAAAACGGCAACCGTAAGGACATGCCTGAATACAATAGCGGCAGCCAAGACAGTACTTTTCGTCCACCAAGACGACTCCATCCGGCGAAATGAAGGTCGCGCCGACGGGACACACTTGCGTGCAAGGTGAATCCGCACAGTGGTTACACATTTTCGGAACGAAGAAGTTCTTTCCCCTGGTCACGCCGTTTGACGGAAAGCCTTGTTTGCCGCCGTCGGGAGAATCTACCTGCGGATTCTCCAGCTCGTAATCCGTCACGTGGTAGCGCTCGACCCAGGTCCGGAAGAAACCCTCGGGGACGTCATTCTCTTCCGCGCAGGCCCGAACGCAATTGCCGCAACCGATGCACTTGGGGATGTCAATGAGCATTCCCCACCAGTGCTCGGTCAAGCTGTAATTCGGTGATTCCTCCGGCGTTCCCGCGAGGATGGATTTCCACGCGACCGCGGCGGCGGGGAGCAAGAGAATCACGTGGCGCCGGCTGATGATCATTTCTTGCCTCCCGCATCGATGTGCGGACTGTGGGGTTGATGGCACACGTTGCACGCGAGTCCCGCGGAATGATCCGTGGAAGCGACCTGTGGGAAAGTCACAGGCTTCGCTGGATTCGCCTCGTGGCACTTGACGCAGAGAATTGCCGTATCCAACTTCGGCGGGATCATCGTGGCCGGGTCTTCCGTGTGGCGCTGTTGCGGGCCGTGACAAGCCTCGCATGAAACGCCTTTGTGCCTTCCAGCACTCTTCAACGCGAGAACTTCTGGATGGCACGCTTCGCAGAGTTCATGTCCTGCATACGATATCGGCCGCGCGGCAATTTCCGCGATGGCGGCCCCGCGGAAGTGGCCATATTCTCCAAAACTTCGCGGCACAAGAAGGGAGCGGCCAACAAAGGACACAATTGCGACAGAGATGAAAACTGCTCCCAGTCTGACAAGGTGATCCGCGTCCTTGGGCCACTTCGTCATCGAGTTGCCATTTTTGATCGCATCGGTAGGAATCGATTTGGTGTCAATTGGATATCCAAATCGCGCGCATTTTACTTCGGGCTACTTTACGATTCGGGAGTAAACCTGACTGTGAGGGATGTCACTTAAGGAAGTGACTGAGATCACGGGGCGGTTGCAAAGCGGAGTCGCGCCAAAACAAAGCTGCTCAAACTGCCACTAAAGAGCGGCGATTACAAGCAGCGTTGCATCATCCGTGAAGGTGCCTTCGGCGAACCGGACGGCCTCGGCGAGTAGGCGCGCGTGCAGGTCTCCAGCTGACATCTCGCGGTGGCGCGTGAGCTGGTCCGAGAGGCGCGTCTCGCCGTATTCGTCGCCGGCGGCGTCGGTGGCTTCAGTGATGCCGTCGGTGTAAAACGCGAGTCGGTCGCCGGGCGCGAGATTGATCTGCCCCTGCGCCGCCGACCAATCCTGGAATTCGCCGAGCACCGGCCCGCCATCGGCCAGCCGAAGCACGCTGCCATTCGGGCGCGCGACGAGAGGCGGATTGTGCCCGGCGTTGACGTATGTGAATGTGCCGAGCCGGGCATCCAGCACTCCGCAGAAAAACGTGACGTATCGCCCCGGCTCGCAATTCGCGCACAGGATGCGATTGACGTTGCGGCAAAGCTCGGCGGGCATGACCTGTTCGCGCGCATAGGCCTTCACCGCGGCCTGCAAATTGGACATCACCAGCGCCGCGGGCATTCCCTTCCCCGCGACGTCGCCGATGCAAACGAGCGCACGGCCCTCGCCCAGAGGCAGCACGTCATAGTAATCGCCCGCAAGCGCGCTCGCGGGACGATAGGCGGCGGCCAGCTCGAATCCGGGCAATTCCGGCATCGCGCGCGGTAGCATTCCCTGCTGGATATCGTGCGCCTCGGCGAGGTCGCGCTCGTCGCGGCGCTGCTGCTTCCGAGCGACGCGCTGGGCGCGGCCGCGCTCAATTTGAGTTTGCAGGATGCGGCGCAACGCGGCGTTGTCCCAGGGCTTCTGGATGAAATCGCCCGCGCCGCGCTGCATGGCCTCGACTGCGATTTCCACGCTGCCCCAGGCCGTCATCACAACGATGGGGAGATCGCCATCAATGCCGCGCAATTCGTGGATAAGCTCGAGCCCTTCGCGGCCGGAAGTGGTGTCGCGCGCGTAGTTGAGGTCCAGCAGCGCAAGATCAAACGGTTTTTCCCGCACGGCCTTCACCACGGCGGCGGGCGAGCCGGCAAGCTCTATTACATAGCCCTCATCGCGCAGGGCGAGCCGCAGGGCCTCGCCGACGTGTGGCTGGTCATCTGCAATCAGGATTCTTACTGGTGCGGAAATGGCTGCCATGGTGGCCATGTATTATCGCCTAAAGAGCATGATGCACGGCAGATGCCCTTCGCTCAATGTGCCTAACCCTTGTGCTTACAAGGAGTTGCGGGGCGCCATTATAAGTGGCCGCGTGTTGCTTGTCCGCTTGTGGGATTCAAAGTTTCGCCCTCGGACAGGAGTGACGAGGCGACAAATCAACCACGGGGGTAGTAGTTTTTCGTGCAACGGACAGGGCCAGGGCTTACTCTAATGTGGTAGGCTGCACCCGCATGAACCAGACCCGCCAGGAACGCTTAAAATCGGCCCTTTTCCGGGGCGGGAGCATCACTCTGCAAAATCTGGCGTATTCCCGACTGGTCCGCATTCTTACCGAGGAGCTGCTTCGCGGTGATAAGGAGCCCCGGTCACCCGTGGGCTGGCCGTGCGACTTGACGGTTGAGGCGCTCGGGCAAAGTATGGGCGAAACCGAGGCGCAAATTCTGGCGAATGAACCGGGCGTTCTCGCCGGATTGGAAGAGGCAATCTGGTTCTTCACAAATTTTGGAGCGCGCGCGACGCCGCATGTGCGTGATGGTGAGACGCTCGAACCCGGCAAGCCAATCCTCACCCTTGAAGGCGATTCCGGATTGGTACTTTCGATCGAACGCGTCGGACTGAATTTGCTGCAACGCATGAGCGGGATTGCGACGGCCGCGCGGCGGCTACAGGATCGAGTTCATCACCGCGCGCCGCAGACGCAAGTTGTCGCGACGCGAAAAACGCCCTGGGGGCTGATGGACAAACGTGCTGCGCACATCGGCGGCGCGGGGACGCACCGACTGGGCCTCGGGGATGCTATCCTTATCAAGGGCAACCATCTGCAGCTTTTCGCGGCAAATGAAGAAGAGGCCGCGCCTCCGGCATTGCGCAAAGCCTGGAAATCGCGCGAGCGCGCGGCGTTTATTGAAATTGAGGTGACGGACCAGGCGGGCGCTTTGGCTGCGGGGCGCACGTTTCGCGAATTGCGGCGCGGCGGCGAGGAATCGTATCCTTGCCTGGTGATGCTGGATAATAGGACTCCGGAGGAAGCAGCGCGAATGATCGCAGCGCTGAAAACCGATGGAGTTTGGGATGACGTGCTCGTGGAAGTGAGCGGCGGAATTTCCGACACGACGCTGGACGCTTACGCGGATTGCGGCGCGGACGCCATTTCCATTGGCGCACTGACGCATTCCTGTAAGGCCCTGGATCTACGAAGTAAACTGGAGGCGCAGGTCGGAAAACAAGCATGATGCGGCCAAGCCCAAGATTGCCGTTTGAAGAGCGCTACACGCTCCCTCCGGTCGAGATTATTCCCGACACGGCCGAAGAAGTGCGCCAAAAACAGTGGCGCATTGCTCGGCTGAAGGAAGAGCGCAATGCCGTCGTGCTGGCGCACAACTACCAGCGCGACGAAGTGCAGGACGCCGCGGATTTTGTGGGCGATTCGCTGGGGCTTTCGCAGGCCGCCGCGCGCACGGACGCGGACATAATTATTTTTTGCGGCGTGCATTTCATGGCGGAAACCGCGGCGATTCTCTGCCCCGAAAAAACGGTTCTGCTGCCGGATCTTCGCGCGCAGTGTTCGCTCGCGGCAACGATTACCGCCGACGAGCTTCGCGCGTGGAAGGCGCAATTCCCGGATGCGGTCGTCGTCTCCTACATCAACACAACGGCCGCAGTGAAAGCGGAAAGCGATTACTGCTGCACTTCGGCGAACGCGGCGAAAGTCGTGAATTCGATTCCGCGGGACAAACAGATTCTTTTTCTGCCCGACAAATTCCTCGCCGCGGTCGTCTCACGCCAAACCGGCCGTAGCAATATTATCGCCTACCCCGGCTATTGCCACGTGCACAAGTCCATTGACCCGAAGCAGATCGAGCAAATGATGGAGACTCACCCTGATATTGAGCTGCTGATCCATCCGGAATGCGGATGCGTCAGTTCGTGCATGGTGAAGGTGCTCGATGGGTCACTGCCGAAGGACCGCGCGCTTTTCCTCTCCACCGAAGGGATGCTGCGGCACGTGAAGGAATCGCCCGCGAAGGAATTTGCCGTGGGAACAGAAGTCGGAATTTTGCACCGCCTGCGCATTCTCAACCCCGACCGTGAATTTCTCCCGGTAAACCCGGATGCGATTTGCGCGTTCATGAAGACGATCACGCTCGACAATATGATTGCCTCGCTCGAAAATCTCGCGCCGCAAGTGACTGTCCCCACCGAAATTGCACGGAAGGCGCGGCGCGCGATTGACCGAATGTTGGAACTGGCCTGAAGATCAATCCGAGAATAGGCTTCCTGTTGCGGGCGAATTTGGCCGTTTTTTTGCTTTCGCGGGGGATTTGAGCGCGCTGGGCTTTGCGGTTTTCTTCGCCGTCCTTTTCGGCTTTTCTCTTTTCTCTCCGGATTCCTTTGGCACGCCTTGTTCAATCAGTTTCTCGAATGCCTTTTCATCCAAAATTGTGACGCCGAGTGATTTTGCCTTGTCATACTTCGATCCGGGATCCGCGCCTACCACGACGTAGTCCGTGTTCTTGCTGACCGAGCCAATTACTTTGCCGCCGTATTGAGTTGCAAGTTCGCCCGCGGCTTCGCGCGAACGATTTGCCAGCGCGCCGGTAAAAACGAAGGTTCGCCCGTGCAAACGGTTTTCGGCAAGTTTTTTTCGCTCTTCGGTGAGCTTCAGGCCGGCCTTGCGCAACTTCTTGATGAGTTCCTGGTTCGCCTTCTCCGAAAAGAATTCCGCTATGCTGGCCGCAACCTTTGGTCCGACTTCGGTGACTTCCGTCAGTTGCTCCTCCGACGCATGCGCGAGAGCGTCTATGTCGCCAAAATGAGCAGCGAGCAACTGGCCTGTGCGCTCGCCGACGAAACGCATGCCCAGCGCGTAAATCAGCCGCGCGAGGCCGTTGTTTTTGCTGGCCGCCATTTCATTCAAAAGATTCTGCGCGGATTTTTCACCCATGCGCTCGAGCGCCGCGAGCGGCTCGAGCTTCAGGCCATAAAGGTCCGCAACATCCTTCACCATGCCCTTATCCACAAGCTGATCCACGATCTTGTCACCGAGCCCATCGATGTTCATCGCGTGGCGGCCGGCGAAATGGAGAATCGATTCCTTGCGTCTTGCCGGGCACGACGCGTTTACACAGCGGTATGCGACTTCATCCGGCGCCTTGTGGATCCGGCTGCCGCATTCCGGGCATTTCTCCGGCATCTTAAATTCGCGCCGGTTTTTTCCCGGCTTAACCACGCGCACGATGTGCGGGATCACTTCTCCCGCGCGCTCGATGAGCACGGTGTCACCGATGCGCAGGCCTAGGCGCTCGATTTCGTCCATGTTGTGAAGCGTCGAGCTGCTCACCGTCACGCCGCCGACAACCACGGGCTCGAGCACTGCGACGGGTGTGAGCGCGCCCGTGCGGCCGACTTGGACGCGAATGTCGTTTACGACCGTGGTCTCCTGCCGCGCGGGCCATTTGAACGCGATCGCCCAGCGCGGCGCTTTGGAGGTGAAACCCAGCTCCTGCTGCATCGCGAATTCATCCACCTTGATCACGATGCCGTCGATTTCATAGGGCAGCTTTTCGCGCTTCGCGTCCCAGGCGTCGCAGAACTTCAGCACGTCATCGAGCTTCGGGCACACTTTGTATTCGGCGCAGATTCTGAACCCAAGCTTCGCAAGTGCCGCGAGAGTTTCCGATTGACGCCGGAACGGCGGCTGTGTTCCTTTCGCGGGCGCTGCGAACAAATAGTAGCCGTAGAAATCGAGCTTTCGCGAAGCGGTAATCGCGGGGTCGAGTACGCGCACCGCTCCCGCGGCGGTGTTCCGTGCGTTGACGTAGCGCTTGCCGCCTTGCTCCTCCTGCTGGCGGTTCAACTCTTCAAACGCCTTGCGCGGCATGATGATTTCGCCGCGCACCTCGAAATTCACGCTCATGCCAAGTTTTTTCAGGATGGCTGCGTCCACCTTCAAGGGAATCGAGCGGATTGTCCGCACGTTCGGGGTCACGTCTTCGCCGGTCGTGCCGTCGCCGCGCGTCACTCCGCGAACGAGCACGCCGTCTTCATAAATCAGCGCGATGCTCAGGCCATCAAATTTGTGCTCGACGACATAGTCGACGCGGTCCCGCCCGGCCAGCTCCTTCACGCGGCGGTCGAATTCGCCGAGCGCCTCAAATGAAAACGCGTTGTCGAGGCTCATCATCGGCCGCGTGTGCCGCACGGATTGGAAGCCATCGCGCGGTGCGCCGCCCACGCGTTGCGTCGGCGAATCCGGTGTAGCCAGGTCGGGATGCTCGGCCTCGAGTTTCTTCAGCCGCTCCATCAAGCGGTCGAACTCGGCGTCGGAAATTTCAGGTTCGTCGAGGACGTAATAGAGGTGCTCGTGCTTGCGGATCTGCTCGCGCAGCTTTTCCGCTTGCTGCTTAAATTGCTGTTTGGCGGTGGACGTGCTCATTGAGGTGCAGGCCCCGGCAAAAGGGCCGGGGGCTTCGGCGAGGCATTATACAATGCGCGGTGGCCTGCGCATCGCGGACGCTGCGGCCAGCGAGGAAAAATGCTTTCAGGAATTCGCACGGCCACGATTCTCTATAACCCACTGGCGGGGGGCGGACATCCGCGCCGCCCAAAACAACTTGAAGAAGCGCGCCAAATACTTGGAAAAGCTGGAATTGACGCCAATTTACTTCCCACGGACGGCCCAGGCGTAGCGGGCGCCCTCGCGCGCCGCGCCGCCGACGATGGCGCGCACATGGTTGTCGTCTGCGGCGGGGATGGCACGCTCAACGAAGCCATTAACGGCCTCGCGGGGAGTCAGATTCCGGTGGCACTGCTGCCTGCGGGAACCGCCAATATTCTGGCCAAGGAACTCGGCATCTCCTGGAATATTCCCCACGCCGCGGCGCAGGTCACGCGCGGCACGCCGGTGAGGATCGCACTCGGCATGATGACTCCGCTCGCAGATCGCAACGCGAGCCGCTACTTTCTCTCCGTCGCGGGAGCGGGCGCTGACGGCGCGGTCGTCCATGCGCTTGACCCCGCAATGAAATTGAAGACCGGAATTGTCGCTTACTGGATGGAAGGATTTAAGCAGCTCGTGCGCTACTCATTTCCGAAATTCCACGTGACGGACGGCGGCAGGACGACCGAAGCGACGCTGATTATCGTCGGCCGCACCAAGCGCTATGGCGGACCTTTTTCCATCACCACCGGCGCGGATCTTTTCAGCAACGAATTCGAACTGGCGATGTTCCAAACGCAAAGCGCGCTTCGATATTTGACCTACCTGCCCGCCACTTGGACCGGAATCCTTCGCCGCCTGCGCGATGTCCAATTTCTCAAAACAAAATCCGTGCTCTGCGAACCAAGCGCCGGCGAAACGGTTTACGCGCAGGTTGACGGCGAGGGTTGGCACGCGTTGCCGGCGGAATTCACAATTGTGCCGGATGCGCTTACCCTCGTTGTGCCTGAGAATTGTCAGGCCTACACTGCCCATGCTCGCAATGGCAGGGGCACATCGCACTAACGCGCCGTAGTATGATGCCGCGCAAATGGACCCGTTCTCCCAAGTCCTACTTTCCATCGCCGCAAGCCGCGCGGGTTTGGACCGCCTGACACGGCTCGCGCTGCCAATGATTGTCATCGCCGGCCTCGCGCCCGATCTCGATTTGCTCAGCGCCGTCGGAGGGCCTCGCGCATATCTCGAGGGCCGATGCACGGCCACGCATTCGTTTGTCGGCGCTGTAATCATTGCTGCCGCAATCGCGTGTGCATTCACGATTGCCGGACGCAAACAGGCCGCGTCACCAATTCGCTTTTCCCGCGCTTTCATCGTGTGCTTCGCGGGCGCGCTAATCCACATTGCATTCGATTTTGCAGGGAGTCACGGTGTGAAGCTGCTGTGGCCCATGAGCGGGCGATGGTTTGCGCTGGACCTGATCGCCCCACTCGACCCCTGGATTCTCATCTTGTTGCTTGGGGGCATTCTTCTTCCGGCGCTCTTTCGACTGATCACGGAGGAGATCGGCGCGAAGCCCAAATCGCGGAGCATCGCGCGAGGCGCCCTCGCCGCGCTCGTGTTGTTGGCTATCTATGCATGCGGACGAGAAATCCTTCAAATGCGCGCGCTGCGAATGCTCAATTCTCGTCTCTATCGCGGTGAGGCGCCGATCGCCGTGGGCGCGTTTCCAGATTCCACCACTCCCTTCAAATGGTATGGAGTCGTGGTCACGGAAAATGCAGTGATACGCGTGGACGTGCCGATCATTGGCCCGCGCTTCGATCCCGAATCAGGCCGCGCATTTTTCAAACCGGAAGAATCCGCTGCTCTTGAGGCTGCGCGCGCCACGCCCACCGCTTCCCTCTTTTTGAGCTTCGCACGGTTTCCGCGCGCGCTCATCGAACAAACCGACCCGGGTTTTCATGTTGAAATCATCGACCTCCGGTTTGATGTGCACTCGCCGCCCGGCCGGAACATAACCGCGGTGATCGACCTGAATCCGCAGGCGCAACCCGTCAAAGAAGAATTAAAGATGGACACCACTTGGTGGCATTGATTCGAGGCTCCGGCTGATTGCGCTAATTCTGGGGGGAATTTGTGCGAATTAGAATCAGGTGGAAGATTTTGGGGGACGCATGAGCATCCGCACGAGGACGTAGAACGCGGCCGAAACGCCCACGGTGATGAGCGCCATCGAGAGTTTGTGCTCCATGAGAAAGTCAAACGCCTCATTCCCGTAGCGCGCCGCGAGATACCCCTCGCCAAAAAACCGGATGGTCCTTGCAATCAGAACCGCGAAGAAGAAACTCCGCGCAGGCATTTCCAGGGCGCCCGCGCCAATCACGACGATCTTGAACGGAGTCGGAGGCGGCAGCAGCCCGGCGATGAGCGTCGCGATAAAGCCATTTCGTTCCAACCAATGCCGGATGCGCGCCGCGCGTGCGCCCGCGTGTTTGTGGAACAACGCCTCTTCGCCTTTCCGCGCGATGTAATAAAGGACCATGCAACCCGCCACCGAGCCCACCGTGGACATCAGCGCGTAATACGGCGTCCGCAAGGGACTGTCGGCGCAGAGCTTTATCGTCAACGCGTCAGAGATGATCGGAAGTGGTATGAACGAAGAGTCTACGAATCCCACGATGAAGAGCGCGAGCCCGCCCGACGTGGCGAGGACCATCTGCAGCCAATGAGGAATGTGCAATCGATCCATTTGTAAAATTACGCGTTGAAATTGATTCGCGGCATTCTAACAGGAAGTGCTCCGCCGGAGCTTTGCAGCTTTTTACGTTGCCGTGGGCCTATGCGAGGGACCTTATCGCGTCATCCACCGTATCGTAAATATGATGCAAATCGCCGCGCTCGATGGAGTAAGGAGGCAGGACATAAATTACATTTCCGAGCGGACGCAGCAGCACGCCGCGTTCGAGAAAGTATTGGTAAAGCTTAGGGCGCAGCGCGGAAAGGTAGCCCGCATCATCGGCGCGCAACTCGATCACCGCGACGCTTCCGATCTGCCGCGTGTCGCCGACGCCGCCAAGCTTGGCCAGTCGTGGCAGACGCTCCCCATGAATCGCGGCAATGGCGGCTATTCGCTCGAACACCGGCTCTGTGCGAAAGATTTCAAGGCTCGCCACACCAGCGGCGCACGCAAGCGGATTCCCCGTGTAGGAATGGCCGTGCCAAAACGTGCGCGCCGGGTCGGCGCCGATGAATGCTTCATGAATGCGTGAAGTCGCGAGCGTCGCGCCCATTGGCAGGAACCCGCCGGTCAGCCCTTTTGAGAGACACATCAAATCCGGCGTAATGCCTGCGAGCTCGCATGCGAACATCGCACCGCAGCGCCCAAATCCCGTAAGCACTTCATCCGCGATCAGCAAAACGTTGAACTTTGCCGCCAGCGCGCGGATGCGCTGCAAGAACTCCACAGGATGCACGATCATCCCGCCCGCGCCTTGCAGCAGCGGCTCGACGATGACCGCGGCAATCTTCTCCCCGCGCTCGCGCAGAATTTCTTCGACCGAATCCGCGCATTCGATGTCGCACGATTCGCGCTTCAGTCCTACCGGGCAGCGGTAGCAATAGGCCGAGTGCGCCCGATGCACTGGGAACCGCATCGGTGCGAACGCGTCCGTGAAGGGTGAATCGTCACTCACGGACATCGCGCCTGCCGTGTCGCCGTGATAGCCGTGCTCGAGCGCGACGATTTCGTGCTTCCCCGTGTAGCCTTCGTTGCGCCAAAATTGCAACGCCATCTTCAGCGCGACTTCCACTGCCGTCGATCCATTGTCCGAGAAAAAAATGTGTTTGAGCGGCGCGGGCGCAACGCGGCGCAGCTCCTCCACCAACTGCTCCGCCGGCTCGTGGACAAATCCCGCAAGCAAAACGTGTTCGAGCTTCTTTGCCTGCGCAGCGATTGCCTCCGCAATCCGCGGATGCGCATGGCCGTGCAGATTTACCCACCACGACGAAATGCCGTCCAGAATCTTGCGGCCATCTTCGGTGAAAAGCCAGGCGCCCTCGCCGCGCGCGATCCGCAGAGGTGCGGGATCCACGCCCGCGCGCGTATAGGGATGCCAGATTTGTAGGGCGCCAAGCGCCGTCTTTGAGGAAGTCCCGCTCATGTCGCTGATGAAGCCGAGGCCGCTGATGAACGAGCCGTGGGAGTAAAAGCCTTCTTTTCAAAGTGCTTGTCAAATGTATCGAGCAACGCCGCACGGCAAAGTTTCTCAAGCCGCGGAATTTCGCCGACAACCAACACGCGTCCGTATTCCTCAATCGCCTCGCGGTTGTGCGCGTTCATGTCGCCAATCAGCACGACTCCCGCAACCTCGACTCCCGCGCGCCCCAGCGCCGCAAACGAAAGCAGCGTGTGATTGATAGTCCCAAGACTGCTCCGCGCGGCGAGCAACACTGGAAGCTTTAATTCCCGCATTACGTCCACCATAAATTCCTGCTCGTTTACCGGCACGAGCACGCCCCCCGCGCCCTCGACGATCAGCGCCGCGCCCGGCGCAACCTCCGGCATCACAATGTTTTTCAGACTGATCCGCTCGCCCGCCCATCGCGCGGCCAGGTGCGGCGAAACCGGCTGGCGAAAGCGATACACTTCAGGAATAATCCGCGCCTCGGGCAAACCCGCAAGCTCGGCAACCGTGCGACTGTCCGTCCCTTCGTCAGTCCCTGTTTGAATTGGCTTCCAGTAACACGCGTCGAGCGCTGAGCACAGCAGCGCCGAAAGCACGGTCTTTCCAACTCCCGTGTCTGTGCCGGTGATGAAATATCGCTGGCTCATGGCGCACTCGCCGCAGCTGCTGCCGCGCGCCCGCGCGTTTCCTTCATCGCGTCACACAGCTGCGCCAACTCTCCTTCTCGCAAGCGGCACGTCAACGAAATCCTCAGCCGCGCCGTGCCCGCTGGCACGGTTGGCGGACGGATTGCCCGAATCGCAAAGCCCTTGTTTTCCAATTCCGCCGCCATCCGGCTCGCCGCGGCATTCCCGCCGATGATCACCGGTACGATCTGCGTTTCGCTCGCGCCCGAATCCCATCCAGCCTCGCGCAATTGTGACCGCAAGGCCCGCGACATTTGAACAAGCCTCGCGCGTTCCGCATCCGCCCCGCGTGCCAGCCGCAACGCCGAATGAATCTGCGCCGCAAAATATGGCGGCAGTGCCGTGTTGAAAAGAAATGTCCGCGCGCGGTTGACGAGAAAGTTCTTCAGCGTCTCGCTTCCGCAAATAAATGCGCCAGCGCTTGCCAGAGCCTTCCCGCAGGTATGAACCGCCGCGAAAACTTCATTCTCCAGGCCCGCTTGCGCGACACACCCGCGCCCTTCAGGTCCAAAGACTCCAATCGCGTGCGCCTCGTCCACAATCAGCGCCGCGCCATAGCGCCGCGCCAGCGCGGCCATCCCGGCAAGTGGTGCAATGTCGCCCTCCATGCTGAATACGCTCTCCGTGACGACCAGCTTTTTGCAACGCCGCGCGCCGTGTGCCGCAAGCGCCGTCTCCAGCGCACCTAAATCGCAGTGCGAGTAAACCACCTTCTCCGCGCCCGAAAGGCGGACGCCATCAATCAAGCTCGCGTGGTTGAACTCATCCGAAAAAATGACGTCGCCGCGCCCCACCACGCTTCCCAATAATCCAATGTTCGCCAGATATCCTGATGTAAAAAACAACGCGGCCTCCGCTCCAACGAACGCCGCAAATTCGTTCTCGATCTCGTCCCACTCACGCGCGTGGCCCGCGAGCAGCCGCGAACCAGTCCCGCTGAAGCGTTCCGCGCGGGCGATTGCCTCCACAACAGCTTCGCAAAGTAAGGGATGCGTGGAGAGTCCGAGGTAATCGTTCGAGCAGAGGTTGATTCCCGTGGGTATTTCGAGGTCGCGCAACTCGCCGCGCGAAGTCAGCTCACCCAATTCCTCTTCGAGCTCGCGCGTCAATTCAGAGTGGAAATTCGCACAGCCATACGTTTGTCGGCTTTTCCCAACACGCGCATCCTCTTCATCCGGCATGGGACTCCATCGGCCGCAGCCCGAGCTCTTCCAGCAATTCCGCGTCCTCATCCTTACCAGGATTTGGCGTCGTCAAAAGTTTCTCGCCGGTGAAAATCGAATTCGCGCCTGCGACAAAGCACAGCACCACAGCCTCGCGCGTCATCTGCTGCCGCCCCGCGGCCAGCCGCACCATCGAGCGCGGCATCAGAATCCGCGCCGTCGCGATCATCCGCACCAGCACGAGCTGATCAAGCGGCGGCTGCTCCGCAAGCGGCGTCCCCTCGACGCGCACAAGAGTATTGATCGGCACGCTCTCCGGGTGCGGCGCGAGATTTGCGAGCTGCTGCAACAGTCCCAACCGGTCGCGTTCCGATTCGCCCATTCCAACGATTCCACCGCAGCAAACGGTTATGCCGGCTTTGCGCACCGCCGTGAGCGTCCGCAGACGGTCTTCATAAACGCGCGTCTTGATGATCTCTCCGTAGAATTCCGGTGACGTATCTAAATTGTGGTTATACGCCGTCAATCCCGCTCCGCCCAGCCGCCGCGCTTGCTCGTCGCTCAACATCCCGAGCGTGCAGCAAACCTCCAGTCCTTGCGCGGCAATCCCTGCAACCATCTCGAGCACCTGCTCGAATTCTTTTCCTTCCGGCGCCTCGCGCCACGCCGCGCCCAAACAAAACCGCGTAACGCCTTCCGCGCGCGCCCGCCGCGCCGCTTCAATCACCACGCCCGGATTCATCAGGGATTCGCGTTCGAGGCCTGTCGAGTAATGCGCGCTCTGTGGACAGTACGCACAATCCTCCGGGCAGCCGCCGGTCTTGATGGAAAGTAATCTGCAGGTCTGCACCTGGTCTGGCGCGTGATGCATGCGATGCACCTGTTGCGCGCGGAAGAGCAGCTCCGGTATCGGCAGCGAATAAATCTCGCCAATCTCCGGCAGCGTCCAATCGTGTCTCGTTTTTACGGCGGCAGCTGCCGTCGCTTCTATGGGCATTTCGAAGACTTCACTTTCACGGCCGTGCGCAATCCGGCTGACAGGCTGAATCCGCAGATTCTACCAGAATCGGCGCGAGAAAATTCCGGGGAAGAATGTGAAGCCCTACAGGTCGCGACTTTGGAAGTGATAAATGGCAATCGCCAGCGCGACCATCAAATACAAGCCTGCGTATACGATCATCGTCGCGCTCGGCACGGATACATCGGGAAATACCGTGAATTGCAGCGACCCCGCCAGCGGGGGCTGCATTTCAAACGCCGCGCGCCTCCAGATGGCCTCGCTGGGCATCATCAGGCTTGTATAGACTCCTACCATCACCAGCTTCGAACTCTGCGTAAATCCGCTCATCTGTTCAAGCCACCCGCCCATGAATGCAAGTCCGTGCAGTCCAAGGACGAGCACACCGTTTGTCAGCGTCGAAAACCATGTCCCGAACATGACCGTCACAGTCAAAGCGACCAGACACTCCAGGTAGACCAGCATCGCGCCGCGAATTGCATTCTGCGGCGTCACTCCGCCCAACCAACTCCCCATGGCGATCGTTCCGCCAAACATCATCGCAACATAGATCGCCACCATTCCAGCAAACCCCGTCCATTTCCCAACCAGAATTTGCCACCGCGCAATCGGCTTCATGGCAATTGCGTGAATTGTCCCCGAGGCAATCTCTCCTGAGATGGTGTCGATCGCGGTCAAAATGGTCATCACGACAGCCAGCAAATCAACGGTGTATAAGCCAATCAGCAAAATACTGCTCATCACTTGATACCGCAGAAACGGCGCCGTCTGGCGAGTTTGAAACTCCGACATTTGCAAATGCAGACCAATGCCGAAAATCGCTAGAAATGCGGCGCCCGCAATCAGCGCGGTCCAAAGAATTTTCCGGCGCGCCGCCTCACGAAACGTGATCCCCGCCATCAGCCACAGACCCGTCACAGTCCCCGATCCTCGCCCATGATGCGCACAAACAAATCCTCGAGCGAGAGCCGCTCCGGCCTGAACTCATACACATCCGCCCCCGCCGCGACGATGTGCCTCAGAACATCGGGCAGCACATCTTTCGAATTCGTCGTGAGTGTGAGCTCTTCGCCTTCGAGGATCGCGGATGCCGTCCACTTCTCGAGCCCCGCGATCATCTCCGCCGAAAGCTTCGTGCCGCGAACCACCACTCGAATTTCGCCTTGGGGTGACTTGCGCAGGTCGCGTTTCGCGATCACCTCCCCGTCCTTGATGAATGCGACCTCATCGCAAGTAATCTCAACTTCGCTAAGCAAATGCGAGTTGAGGAACACGGTCGCCCCGCGTTCGCGCTGTGCGCGGATCACATCCCGCACGAGGCGACGGCCCATTGGGTCCAGCCCTGACGTCGGCTCATCCAGGAAAATCAAATCCGGTTCGTGAACAATCGCCTGCGCCAGACCGGCCCTCTGCAGCATCCCCTTTGAAAATTCCGAAAGCCTTTTGTCGCGATGAGGCGTGAGCCCGACGAGCTCCAACAATTTGGGAACCCGCTCGCGCAATTGGCTCGCGGGAACTTTGCACAATCTTCCGTGGAAGTGGAGCAGCTCGCCCGGCGTAAGCCATTCATAGAAGCGGAAATCCTCAGGCAGGAAACCAATCTTTTGCCGCACCTGCACATCTGATGATGGCGCGCCCAACACGTACGCTTGCCCGTCCGTTGGCTTTACCAGACCAAGCAACATTTTGATGGACGTACTTTTCCCCGCGCCGTTTGGGCCGAGAAAACCAAAAATTGTACCGCGCGCCACCTCGAGTGACAGCCCGCGCACGGCCACCTTCTTTCCGTACACTTTTCGCAGATTTTCTGTGCGGACAGCGGAGTTGTCGGTGGAATTCAGTTTCATCCCCTCAGTTAAATTCGCGCAACGGCATAAATCGAAAAAAGTTATTTCACCGATTCAGCCAGCGTTAGCGCATCCCCCGAGCTGCCATATCCCACAAGTGAATACACAATTCCATCTTTAGCCCATACCAGTGTGTAAGTCGGGCCGCGCCTTCCCAAGGTATTGAGTAACGTTCCGCGCACGCCATTGATCTCCACTCCCTCGTATGACCGCATGAATCTTGGGACGGACATGCCGAGCGTCGTCTTCCAATCCACCGTCTTCAAAAAATCCTGCGCCTGCGCCGGACTCATTCCAGCCAATTCTAGACCAATCTCCGCGAGTTGCTCGATGTGCAGGCTCGCCGGAAAATCCACTATCGGGCTTGGTCCCTCCGTCAGATATACGCAATTGCTGAATTCCGTCGTGGATGGTGGAGGCCCCGTTACAGCCTCGGCTGCGTTTCTCCGCGCAGGGCAGTTGCCATATTGCGCGTGCACCGACCGAGATATTTTGACAAACACCTGCGCGCCTTCGAGATCGGGGGGCAACACGAGATCCGCCCTCCCTGCCTCATTGAAAATTGCCTGCAACCGCCCGCGGTCCACGGTCAATTGCAATGCGTGCGCCCCCGCCACGCTGAGCTTTGGCGCGTCCTTTCGGTTGCTCAATAGCTGCACGCGAAAACCAGCAATCTGCGTTGCTGTGGCGGGGTCTGACGCCGCCTGGTCGCTTTCGTTTAAGGTCACCGTCACTTTGTCCGAGATCATCTGGCTGACCATCTGCTGCAAGGATCGATTGGCCCCCGGCCCGACAAAATTTGATAGGTCCACATTCACGGCCTGAACCTTCTGCATTCGCAGTGAGTCCAGAAAGTGTTGGGCCTTCTCGCGGCCCCAAGGCAGGCTCAGAAAAATTGTGATCGCAAGAACCGGTATCCACACAAACCATAGGGACGACAGCCGCTTCATGAATCCGTTGCCTTCCATTTTAAAACCCCCGTCCAGATTCTTTGCGAAGTGCGAATCGCGCAGACAAACTAAGCATAATCAAATGAACAGATGAATGCTTAATTGCACCTTAATGCAAATCCACGCGATCCGCTCCAACTGGCGCCTCGCGTTGACACCTGCAAAGCCGGAGTGTTAGCGTGCGCCCGAACTTTAAGGAGGGCCTATGTCCCGAATTCTGCGAGTTATCCCGCGAATGTTCCTGATTCTGGCAATATCCGCTATCGCGCTCCCCGTGTACGCGCAGCAAGGCAATTTTTCTGTTGGCAGCGCCACCGCCGCGCCCGGCCAGAAAGCCACCGGCTATCTTGAAATTCCCGCCGGCAGCGACGCCGGCACGCGCATCCCCGTCGTCGTGATTCGCGGCACGCACCCCGGCCCGGTGCTCGCGATTGTGAGCGGCGCGCACGGCACCGAGTACGCCTCCATCCTCGCCGTCGAGAAACTCATCACGACGCTCGATCCCGCCGACATTTCCGGCACCGTCATCCTCGTCCCGCTCGTCAACAGCGCATCGTTTCTCCAAAAAGTTCCGCACGTCAATCCCGTGGACAACAAGTCCATGAACCGCTTCTATCCCGGCAAAATGGACGGCACACAGACCGAGCGCGCCTCGTACATCATCACGAAGCAAATCGTCGAGCGTTGCGATTACCTAATTGACCTTCATGGCGGCGATCTCGACGAAAATCTCCGCCCTTACAGTTACTGGACCATCAGTGGAAATGAAAAGGTTGACCGCATCTCGCGCGAAATGGCGCTGGCCTTCGGTCTCGATCACATTATTATTCAGACTGACTTTCCCCGCGATCCCGCCGCGTCGCGCTATCTTTCCAACACGGCCCTCACCCGCGGCAAGCCCGCCGCGATTGCCGAGGCGGGGTACGCTGGCACGGTCGAGCCCGGCGACGTCAACGCGCTCGCCTGGGGCAGCCAGAACATCATGCGCTATCTCAAAATGTTGCCCGGCAACGCGCCATTTGTTCAAAATCCGGTTTGGATTGAGACAGTTGAAACGGTGACGAGCGATCAGGAAGGCATCTTTTATCCGATGGTGAATCGAGGGAACTATGTCGCCGCCGGCACCGAGATCGGCTACGTCACGGATTATTTCGGCAAGACCGTTCAAGAAGTGCGCTCGCCAATCGCCGGTGTCGTGCTTTACGTTTGCGCGTTGCCTACAATGAACAAGGGTGGCACGGTCGCAAACATCGGCGTCGTCGCCGCAAAAGCGCCATAAATCGGAGCCTTCATGTTAGACTCCCCGCTCGCAAACATGCGCCGCGCAGTTCTCATCTTGCTCTTGTTGTTCGCCGTCCCCGCGCTCGCGGCCGACGAATTCACTCTTTACGATTTGTTGCCTCCAGAAACGCACCAGTTCGCCATCACTTACGATGTCACCGTGACGCGCGAAAGCGCGCGCTATTTCTTCAATCCCATTCGCCCCGGCTCAACCGCATCGAAGGAGCGCGTCATCGATCGCGCTACCGGGTTGGATCTCAAGTTTGAGACTGTGACCGGCAAGGACGCCAAAGCCACCGGCGAAGTCGGGCCCCGCGTTGCGGATGATGATCTCTACCTTAAGGTCACGCTCGCCGCGCCCGTCCCCAAAGGCGGCGAGACGCGCATCCGCATCTTCAAGACTTACACTGACGCGCCATCCTATTCCATCAAAGATGGCCTGCTCGTTTTCGATCGCCCGCTCGGCATCAAGCGAAACACCGTAATCCTTCCGCAAGGCTGGGAATTGGTCGGCAGCGCGTCGCCGGCAATCGTCTCCACCGAATCCGACGGCCGCATCCACCTAAGCTTTCTCAATGACCGCGACGACCAGCTCCCCGTGAAAATTACCGCGCGGAGGCTGCCATGACTCCACGCACACGCAGGCTCGCAATCCTCGCGGCGTTAATCATCCTGCCGCTCCTCGCCCGCGCACAATTCCATCGCGCCGAACAAGACCGCGAAATCACTTACTGGCTCCTCGATCCAACGACTCACCAATTCCGCATCTCGCATGACTTCACCATCACGCGCGCCGGCCAGAAATACGCGCACAGCTTCGTCCGCGCGGGCAGCGAAGTCGCGCCCGATTCAAAAATGACCGATCTCGATACTGGCGCAGTTCTGAAGACCTACACGGTGAAAGGGAAAGACGTAAACGCGCTCGGCTATTATCCGGAGCCAACCGAACCCGATTCCGTTGTCGTGCAAGGCGATCTGGACCGCCCCATCGCCGAAGGCCAGTCCATCCGCATTCGCGTTGAGGAAACCTACTCGGATCCCGTCGGTTACACGCTTGAAAAGGGAGAACTCGTCTGGAAGCGCACGCTCGGCCGCCCGCTCAACTCCGTCGCGCTTCCGCCCGACTGGATGCTCACTTCCGTGGATGTCCCTGCCGTAATCTCTCTTGACTCGCAGGGTCGAGTGCTTCTGCGCTTCACCAACACGCGCAATGGCGACATCGCCGTCACACTTCGCGCCCGCCGCCGACCTTCCGCCATGCCCGCTGCGAAATAATCGTCGGGCTTAATTCGCCGCGCTCACCAAATACTGTTCAATCTTCCCATCCGGCATCTCGTAAATTGTGATTCCAAGCGTCTTGTTCGCGAACACCACCGAGTATCCGCGAAAAATCATTCCCCCGCGCAATTGTTCGCCACCCGAAACGAAATCCTGCGGCTCCCCCAGCGGCCCCAAGCTCGACGCGAAATCCCGGATCGCTTGCGCATCAAAATACGAATTTGCGTTGTCGGTGAAGAGCCCCCGGTCAATCTTCCCTTGCTGTAGGCCTGTAAAGATTTGTCGCGCCTGATCCAACTTGCGCGCCGCCACGGGATTCGCCGGTGCCAGCAGAACGCCGGCAATTTGCCGCGCAATCAGCCCCGCCGCGCCGTTCGCGTCCTGATTCGTCAGCACGGCCACTGCGGCGTTGTCATCCAAAAAAACCGTATTCTGCGAAGTGAAGCCGGAGACCTCCCCGCCGTGCCTCATCGCGCGATGCCCCGCTACGTTTCCAGTTTGCAACCCCAGCCCGTAGCCGGTTCCATGCCCGTCCTTCAACTTCACCTCCGTTTCCATCTCGCTGTAGGTCGCCGGCTTCAGCAATCTCTGGTGCAGCATTCCGATGTCCCATTTCGCCAGTTCCGAGGCAGGCATCGCGAGCTCGCCGGCCGCAAAAAGCCAGCCTGCTCCTTCTTTCGGAGCCACGCGCGGCGGCCCCAGCGCATAACGCATGTAGCCGGTCGCGTCCGTCTCACCGAGCCTGTGCAGATTCACGTCCTCGATGTGTTGCATTCCCAGCGGCTCGAACACGTTGTGCTGCAAAAATTGCACCACCGGCATGCCGCTTACTTTTTCTATGATCACCCCCGCGATCACATAATTCGTGTTGCTGTATTGCCATTTCGTTCCCGGATCGAAATCCAGGGGTTTCTTCGCCCACAAATCCAAAATCTTTTGCGCCGTCACCGGTTGCATCATTGACGGCATCACGTAATCCTGCGGCCAGTAATCCTGATATCCGGACGTGTGAGACAGCAATTGGCGGATCGTCACCTCATTCGCGCGCGTCAGATCCGGAACATATTTCGCCACTTTGTCATCGAGTGATAGCTTTCCCTGCTCCGCAAGCATCAGCACCGCCGTCGCCGTGAATTGCTTGCTGATGGATCCGATGCTGTAGCGCATCTCCGGACGCGCCGCCGTCTTCGGCTCAATCTTTGCGTCGCCGTACGCGTGCACGTAGGCAATCTCTCCGTCCTTCACGATCGCAACCGACGCGCTCGGCGCCCCCATCTGCTCCAGCCCCCGCTCGACGATTCTGTCAATCCGGTCAGTCGTGTCCTTGCCCAATTTCGATTCGGCCTGCGCTGCCCCTTGCACAGCCGCTTTGCCTGACGAAGGCAAACCGCTCGCCATACACGCCAGCACAATCACCAGCACGACGCACAAAATCTGGCCCTTCAGTCCCGCATTTCGGCGCCTGTTTTCAAGTGAAATCCGCATATTTACACCCCTCGAGGATTTTATTTATCCAGTCAAAATGCCGCGCAAGAATACCACGCCGCCTCAATTTGTCTTCCCGGAACATGGAAGGAATTCGGTGCCGCAGTTTTGTCCCAGGCGCCGCCGTTTTGCCGCACTGCGCAGCAGTTTTGTCGAAGATAGCCTGCGTGCTAAAATGCCTTCACTTCAAGCGCCCTGTATTTTTTTTCGCGGCGCTCGCGGCGCGCCCGTAGCTCAGCTGGATAGAGCACCTGGCTACGAACCAGGGGGTCGGGAGTTCGAATCTCTCCGGGCGCACCATTCCTCTTTTTTCGCTCTTGCGAAGATCAGATCGAACGGTTTCTTGTAGGAAGGAAAGACACTTACAGCATCCACAGTGCAGTTCGAAAGTACCATTTTCAATAATTTCGCTTTTTCGACCGGAGATTGATTTATGTAGAGAAAATGGGCCTTATTTGCGAGTTCTAAAGTCCTGACAGCATCTACGATTCTCTCTGGTTTCGCGTTGTCCAGTCCCTGCATTGCAAACAAAACCTGTTGTTCTTCGGAAAGCCATTCCGCCGATTTGCGCGTCCAGAACTCTTCACTGATTTTGCCGTCCAGCTTGTCCATGTAAGCCTGCTCGAACCTGTGACGTACTGCACTCAACCTCTGCTGCAATCGTTCGCCCTGCTGCTTCCTAATCGCATCGTCATGGCTTTTATCGGTGAGCAAGGACTTTTCTAGGCGCGAAAGAACGCTATCTGGAATGTGAATGTCCTTGAGCACTTTCCCCAACCGATCTCCGAGTTCTTCCTCACGGAACCAAGGCAGATCGCATTTGCCCCGGAATCCCGTGCAGCGATAGTAGGTGTATCGGTTCTTTTTGATTTCCGCCGTCACGGTACAGTTGTCGTAAGCGCAATGAAGTAAGCCCGAAAATGCGAAGTTGTGTTTTCGGTATTTGGGTTTGTTGTGGCCCCGGAAAACGTCCTGCACCTGCTCGAACAGCGCCGCGCTAATCAGCGGCGTGTGCGTCCCGCTGTAGAGTTTGTCTTCCCAAATGAACTGGCCTTTGTAAAACGGATTCTTGAGCAAGCGTTCGAGATAACCTTTGGCGAGACTCACTCCAAGTTCGGTTTTGAGAACATGACGTAAGCTGGCGAGTGAATGTTGGCCGGAACCATAAAGTTCAAACATGCGCTGAGCGACGGCAGTCTTGTCCTGGTCTGCTTCGATGGTGCGTTCCAGTTTGTTGTTTCGGTAGCCCAAAGGTGGACGGCTCGGATAGATGCCTTGCTCGGCTTTCTCGCGCATTCCCTTGCGAACTTCTTCGCGTAAATTCTCGATGTAGTTTCGCGCGATGACTACCTGAATGCCGTGCACCAGCTTCGCTTGCGATTTCGAGTCCTTGCTGATGACTTGGCCTTCTTTTGGCAAATGAATTTCAATGTCCAAATCTTCCAGCGTTACGCAGTCGCGGAAGTTGCGGTACAGCCGGTCAGTCTTTTCGACAATGGCCGTACGGCAGGCGGAGTTCTCGCGGAAGAATCGCACCATTTCTCCGAACTGTTTGCGGCCGGCGATCTTGGCCGTCTCCACGTCCAAGAATTCGCGCACGACCTCAAACTCGTGCGTCCGTGCGTATTCCCGCAAAAGCTTCAACTGCGCGGGAATCGAGTATCCTTCGCGTTCCTGGTCTTTGCTGGAAACTCTGGCGTAGATGACAGCGTGTTTCATTTTTGTTTACCTCTTCATGCGTGATTGGTTCAACATGCACTCAGCAGGTTTTTCTGTCAACGGAGATTTCGCATTTTTGAGAAGATTTTTGTGTGGAAGATGGATTGATTGCCATTACGCGATCCCATTCGTCGAGCAACAGAAACATCTGACGAAGTGAGCGCAGGTCTGCCACATCCAAAACAGCTTCCTGTGGTGTTGATTTCGGTAGCTCAATCGGAGTTCGCTCCAGCGTTTCCGACGTACAAGCTACTTCGGACAACTCCGTCGAATCGTTCCGAGAATCCGCTAACCGCTGAAAGAAATCTTTGGAAAGGTCGTACATAACAAGACGCAAAGCCAGTCGTCGTGGTGACGCTGCATTCTTGCGCCTACCGAATTGGGAGTAGCTGCGTTGCATGGGAATTACTGGAACTCCTAGACGGAGGTTACTTCGTTGTTTACATCGGTGATGTCTTGCTGATGTTTGCTTAACCAGTTCTGAAATTCCTTATCTTTGCGACAGAGAAGTTTGAGTGCTTCGGACACAACGTAGGATGGAGTTGAGTTGAGGAACTCGGCATACCTGTCCAGATTGCGTCTGACTTCTTCCTCTAACCGAACTTGAAAGTTTGTAGTTTTTGGTTGTTTCGATGGTGCTTTCAGAAGTGCATGTCTCACGCTTCTCCTTTCCGCATCTGCCGTTGTGTAAAGAGCTTGGATTCGGGCTTCGGTGACGTTTGGGCGGAAAGCTGCTGTGGTTGCCAGTCGTCACCCCAACGCTTCGCGGAGTTCCCGAAAACGCTTTCGTGTCCTGGCACGGTGATAGCTTGAAAACTGATTCTTTCGGAAGCTGGGAGAAGTGTTGTTTCTTGTCTTGCGATGTCGCTGGGCAATTGATTTCGACTCCACAGTCGGTAAAGAGTTTCGAACCTCGGCCCGGTAAAACGCTTCTTCGCTTCATTTCTGAAGATCAGGTCGGCGTCGGTGACTTGCCCGTATTGTTTGCGATTCCATTTGGTTTGCACATCGAAATAGCGGAGCAAATCCGGGAGTCCCTCGCCTTTGATCAGGAGTGAAAACAGTTCTCTGGCCTCGCCTTGAAGTCTTGCTGAGGTTGAAATGTAGATGAACTGGAACGAAGGAAGGTGCTGGAAAAGGGGCCGGTAGCGCCGCAAGTGCGCGACGTACGGATCGAGATTCCAGTGCCCGGAGTCCACATAGGTAAAGGTCACCACAGGGGGTAACTCAGGAGACGGCCAAGCGAGAAACACCGGAAAGCCATTCGAGAAGGTGATGGGCTTTCTGCTCGCCTCCTCCGATGTAAGCCGCGCAAAATCAAGCTTCAGAGTCTCGATGAAATACTGGCGCTTCTTCTGCGCCGTCTCGAAATAATCGTTTTCGGGATGGGAGAGGATGAAATCCAAAGCCAAAAGCTGCGTCTTGATATGGTCGAGTTCGTGTTCGCGGCGATGACGGAGATAGTCCTTGCCGATGCCGGCGAACAGTCGGCGCGAGTGAATGTGATAGATAAGGCTCTTCCGCGTGTATCTCTGCGCAGAGGCGTGACCCAATGCGATCAACTTCTCCACGAAGCATGCGCTTCGCTTGCCACTCTTGGCTTTTGCGAATTCTAGGAACTGCCGCACCGTGAAATAGCCGGAATGGGTGGCCGCGATGTAGAGGAATCGAGCTTCCGATTCGGTATAGCCGAAGGCGCGGAGATTGGCGAGCTGGGTTTCCGATATGTTCATAGTTCACAGCTTGAAGATCGCAGCGATCAGGTGATGGTCGTCCCGAACGCGGCGGAAATGTGCCGCATCTTCGGGACGGGCATAGATTTGGAATCCCGCGCGCGCCTTCTCTGAAAACGCTCGCGAGTGGTAATGCTCGGTGGCAAGTTCAAGGTCGCTCCTCTGAATTTCGTTGTCGTTTTCGTTTATGTACTCAACGCGGAGATCGGGGATGGGAATTTTCCCGTCCACAACCTGCAAGTGATAATTCCGGGCGACTTCGTCTTGGACGTCTTCGGGACTCCGGCTGCTTTCCTTTGAAGCTCGCGCGTGGCGCGAATAGAGTTCGTGTTTCATTTCGTAATCGAGTTTGACCCGGAGAACCGTGCCACCATCGGCTTCGATTTCGTCAGCGGCCTTGTGATAGAGGCGGTAGAGGTCGGCATCGTGGATGGCCTCTTTCGGTTTCTTCAAGTCGTGGTAGGTGGCTTGGCCGGAAGCCACGATTTTCCCGCGCGAAAGAAGTTTGTGACCTTCCTTCGTGAGCGTCACGACGGGGACAGAATTGTATTCGGCATCGGGAATACTGGACTGCCGGACAATGCCCTGACGGGTTAGGTTCTCAATGTCGTTCTCCATGCGCGAGCCCTCGCCGTTGTAAGCGAATTGCGCTAAGTCTTTCGTGGCAACAACGCGAAATTTGCCGACTTCGGAAAGCGTGTGAATCTCAGAATCGCGGAGCGAGTAGGTCTTGTCCCGGTCTACATACTTCGTGCGGACACGCTGAGAGAGAATGGCTTGAACGCGATCTTCGCGCGGCATTGGCGGACGGTCTTTATCAGAGCGTTCTCGCTGGTCCTGATTGCGTTGGTCGGTCAGCTCGTCCTCGCGGTGAATCTCGGCGAGCCTGTCGCCAGAGTTCCAGCCGGAGGATGAACCTCGGCCCACGTCGCGGCTTGAATCAGAGTCACGAAAATCATCGACATCAAATCCTCGGGACATATCGGGTCAACTCCAAAACACTGCGGGGACAGCAACCTCGAAGAACGTCAACTGCGGATGAAAGCAGAGGCCAACTGAAAAGATCCTCCTGTTACATAGATGCCAAAAAAGCGAGAAGTGTTAGTCGGCCAATCGATTTTTTCTTGCCAAACTCTTAATCACGCCTCCGTTTTCCGGTGGCTCGAACGAAGACAGGCGTGCCAAGCTCCGTGTACTCCCCACGCTGGAAAGGCGGTGGCTGGTGGGGCTGCGACGGAGTCGGGCGAGAACCTCCCTCACTTATATAGAGGGGAAATTTCGGGAAAATCTCACAAGAAAAATTAAGAATTCTGGGGCGAGTGGTCTTCCCTGTGGTGGGTACTAGAACTGCGTGGCTTTCCGCAAGCGTAACGCGGTCTACCGCGGCTCACAGAACCCAGCCACACGTTGAGTCGGCGGTGTATAATTTCTGTATGGCCAATAATGTAATACATATCTCAGAGGCGGACGCGGCGAGCGACTTCACTTCGCTCATGACACGCGTACGCGCGGGCGCTGAAGTCATTATCGAAAATGGCGAGAGCCCAGTGGCCGTCCTGCACGCTGCGGAGCCAGTGCGCCGCAGCATCTCTGAGTGCATCGCGTTGGCCAGAAGACACGAAGAAGAAACCGGCAAAGCTCCTAAAAATCTGACATGAAAAATCGGATTTTTTGAAGTATCCCCATCGTCGCGAACAGAACTTCCGGACTACATGCCTAGACGGATACTATGGTAATGGTGTCACAGCGTGGACACCAATTCATCAAGCGTCCAGATACGCGCTCAGTCGTTGAAGTCGCAATGAAGGAGCAAGGCAATGAAAGCTAATGAAGCCGAAGCATGGTACGAGATTCGGAACGGGCAGTAAGTACTACTGCAAAAATTGTAACCAGCCGCTCACAGGACGAACCGTGAACGAGCCTTTTGTCTTAGACGCGCCATCTGAAGGCGCATACTATCGCTGCGAAAAATGTAACCGCAACGTGATGCCTATGGTATCTCCAGGGGAGAGCACCACTACCGGCACTATGAGGGCCCTTGAGAATCGGTCGGCAGGCCCGTCACAATCTCATCTGGAATATCTGTCGCGTGAATAGTCTCCAACGCTGAGTCTTCAATCTTCGCGAGATTCACAATGCGAGTGGCCATGTTTGTTATCGCCTGCTCGAAGGCGTTCCTCGCAAGCCTCGCGTTTCCAAAATGTGCATCGCGTCGTTGGAAGGCGGAATCAAAGAGCGTCTCTAGTTTTGACGCCGCAGCGTCATCCAAGCTGTACTGTGATTCACTGCAAAATCTCCGGAAGATCCGCATAAGTTCGTCCGGACCGTAATCCTCAAAGTCCAGGTACTTATTGAAACGAGAGTGAAGGCCAGGATTCGAGGCCAGCAGAAGCGTCATCTCGCTCGTATATCCAGCCGCTATTACGATCAGGTTGCCGCGATTGTCTTCCATGAGTTTCAGGAGCGTTTCTACTGCTTCAGCTCCAAAATCGCCCGAGTCGTTCTTCGGTTTCAGCGCATACGCTTCATCTATGAACAGTACACCGCCGAGCGCCTTCTCAACTACTTCCTTGACCTTCAGAGCTGTTTGCCCAACATAACCGGCAACCAGGCCAGAACGATCAGTCTCGACAAGCTGTCCCCGAGTGAGTACACCTAAAGACTTGTAGATTTTTGCCAGCAACCTCGCAACCGTCGTTTTCCCCGTTCCGGGACTACCATAGAAAACCATGTGAAGGCTTAGCTCGGGCGTCTTCAGCCCGCGCGATTTTCGCATCTGCTGGATCTTGATGAAGTTCGAAAGCTCAACGACGTCGTTCTTGACCTTAGCCAACCCGATTAGCCCCTGAAGTTCGGCCATTAGACCATCGAACGTATCAGCTCCCGCTTCTTGCTGAGTATCAGATGGAGTAACCTCGGCGGGTTTCTGCTGGTATGGAGTCAAAATTGCGTTATATCGCTTAAGTAAGTCGGGGGCTGCCTTTCCTGAAATCGCAGCTTCCTCAGCCAATTTGGAAACCAGCCGAGTGAATAGATTACGAGCCTCTTCGGCGTAGTGCGTGCCACAATTTTCGTCATACATGGCCAAAATGGTCACAGTGATTGGCTCTCCGGGACTGGTAGGCGTTTGTTTCCATTCTCCTTCGATTAAATTCTTAACCGCATTCACCAATTCAGGGCCCGATGGCGAAGCGAGAAGGAAGGCCCCCCTCTCGTCCGTGGCAGAGACGATGAATTCCGCAGTTACATCAGACACAACTCCAGCCGTCTTTGAGAACTCTGCTGCCAACACATGCAGGTCTATTGATAGGTTTTCATTGAAGTCCCTAAGGTCCTGTGGCTTCCCGTCAGGCCCGAGTACTGTGGCGGATTTCAGCATTTCGTTCACTTTGGAGGCGATGGACTTTGAGAATGTTTGAAATTCTGCTGGCAGGCCGTTGAGTTTGGTTTGTTGCGCGACCTGAGAACTCGGTACGGCTAGACTTGCAGCGTCGACTGCTTTGTCCGGTTTTTTTTCAATCGTCGGCAAATCGGGCTGAGCGTGCGCTGCGTTAAGCGTGTCCTTGAACCGTTCGACCTCGACCTGTTCGATGCTCGACGGTTTACCATTCGCGGATATCGTGGCACTAGCGAGATCAGTGAGAAGAGCTATCGCATCTCCCGCATATCGCGTGCCATGCAGCGCGTCGTAACCGTGCAAAAGCGTTACCGACAGAGGCTTCTGCCAATTCATGATAAAGGTCACGGACTTACTCATGTTGGTTATGAGTGCTAGCGCGTTCTCGACGCCAAAACCCTTGTAAGAAACAGGGTCCAATACTCCGAAAATTTGTAAGAAGAATTTCGCTCTTCCTGGCGTTATCGTCCCGTCGACGGTTGCAAAGTGAACGAAGACCTCCGCGAGCTCCGATTTTAAGTAATTCTTCGCATTTCTCTCCTGTGAGCTGGCTGAACGGTTCACCCGACGCAGTTCCTCAGCGAACGGGCCAACAAGTCGATTCATGCTGTCCCTAAGCCTGCTCGCGATGTCTTGCTCCATGCCGCCTTGGGCATTCGATGTTGGCTGTAGTTCGACAACGTCATTGGGCGCTAATGCGTTTCCACAGTGGCCACAGAATCTAGCGTGTAATGGGTTGTCGCGTCCGCAGGCTGGGCAAAGCATCGATTCTCCCTCAGAACAATTTAGTGGCGTGGCTCGCATCAACCCATACGCGGCCAGCATCCTTCTGGAAGTTTCCATCGATGCCCCATTTGTACTCGGCTATTCTTGAACCAGTCGTTCTGCCGGTTGCTTGTTTCGTTGCGCTTTCACGATAGAAGAGCACAGTGCCAACAGAATAATCGCCCTCTTGTCCTGTTTGCCGAATGAAGGTTGGAGCATTGATCCCAAGATCGCCGAACTTCCTGCCCTGGATTTGTGCCTTGAAATACCGCACTACTTCCCTCACCTGCTGATCGCCCATGTCCGACGCTAACCAAACAATGATTGGTTTTCCTTGAGCCCTTTGCTCGACTCGAAAAGGTACCGATGGTGGCTTTATCGTCGTAGCAGGTGAACTTGAGGAGACAGGCGGAGGCACAGGATTGGTGCCGTTCACCGTTCCCAGGAAACGCAAAAGCACCAAGAGGAGGAGTACCCCACCGATTAGTAGCCAACTCAAATGATGATCATGAGTTTCCTCGGGGATCGGAGAGACATGCGCTGCGATGCCATCTGGCACCGCGCGGGTACCGCACTGGTTGCAAAATTCATTCCCTGGCAACACAGCGACTCCGCAGTGCGAACAGTAAAAGTAGGTGGATGCGGCAAGTATCGGTTGCGAGATAGATGATGGCTGCGATGGCGGCGGACTAGTCTTCAGCGATTGTCGATAATAAATGCCCCCGCGTCCACCTGCGATGTAGGGACCATGAGGCCCTGTGCCAATTCTCGCGCCTCTTACTCCGAAGGAATAGCCAATCCCAGACTTCGAGAAATTCACCCGGAAAAGGCCGACCTTGACAGATTTCCGCAGATACCAACCCAAAGCGGCCTCCCCATTTTGACGGGAAACGAGATAACACTCCGACGAATGTACTCAAAATCGGTCGGTCAACTCAAGTGTCAGGATACCGCACGCGCTCCCATGCCACCCACTCTAAATTCACAGCCAGTGCTCAGGAAGATTGATCTCTTCCTCAAAACTTATTTCACTGTCCGCTCGGCAATAATATACCTGACGAATTAGAGCCAAGTTTCTTACGATACTCGTTGAGGGAAAGAAAAGAGGTAACATGCATTGGAAAATAGGAGGGTATTTGTGCATCTGGCATATATAGACGACACGTCTGACAAGGATTGCGGCCTTGCGATGATTGGAGCAATCCTGATTGAAGATAAGCATTTTCACAAAGTCGAGGGTTTAGCGGGTATGGTGGTCGAAGACCTACTCCCCTCAGAGAAACTCAACCAGTTTGAGGAGTTCCATGCCGCAGAATTGTATGGCGGGCACAAGATATTCGAGGGAATTGATGAGGTTAAACGATTCCATGCCATTGAAATACTGCTTAAAGTTGTCAGAAGTTTTGAAATGTCATTTGTGTATTCTGTGGTGGATACGCGAGCGCTGAGTCTTAGCGCGTTTGGTGGTGCAAGCCCATTAGATGTTGCTTTCCGAATGTGTGCGCTAGGTATCGAAAAACAAGTTGCTCGGCCGGGCGGCGAAGAACTTTGTCTTTTTATTATGGATGATACGAAGGATGCACGCCTGAAGAATCAATTGAAATGTAGCTTCAGTTCCCTAAGGAAAAGATTCGGCCCTCCAACGTGGAACAGTGGGCGATTATGGAGCGTTCACGATGATATGTACTTTGGTGCCTCGAAGGATTCTGTCGGCATCCAGATCGCCGACTTATGCAATTACTTTGTCGCTCGCAAGTTGAAAATGAACGGCGGTGAACATTCATTTTATGACATTTTTTCAGACCGTGTTATATGTTCAAAGATAGAACCGGAGTGGACTCAATTCAGAGCGAGTTTCATGGAACTGGGAGTTCAGGTGGCTCAATGAAATCACACAAACTAATCTCTCTGGCGCTGTGCATGTTCTCAGTGGCATTTCCGGTAGCACACGTGGGTAGCCCACAATCAAAAGTTGATAAGAACGCGGCAAAGATTTGCACCGAGCACAAGAACTGGACTGAGGAACGATGTACGCAGGTTGTCCAGCACAGAGTTCTCCTGGGAATGACAACTGAGATGGTGCACGAATCATGGGGCCGACTCGGCAGCGTAAACACCAGGCGGTCCCAAGATGGACAAGAGATTGAATTTTAGGATTATACGAGAAATTGGGGCTGCAACTATACGGTGTTTCTTACGGATGGTATCGTCACAATGATAAACGCGGGGCCTGAGGAGCGATGCGAGTGACAAGCGAAACAACGTGGACAACCGAGGGGACAAGGAACAGAATGATGCCCGAGGTATCTCCAATGAAAAACATAATTGCGCTTGCAGTCCTCTGCCTTTGTCCATCTACGCTGTTTTTACAGTCGGTGCAGACGGAGAAAATACCGCCCGCCAAGACCAAGGATGCCGACATGACTGTGTTCGGCCTCCATCTGGGAGAGAAATTTTCTGTCCCGGAATGCCCGCGAGGGCACGAGAAAGGTTTGTTTGCGTTTGCGTATGGTATGGAGGGCGATATTGTCCCCCCTTCGTTTATCTGTTTTCGGCGCAGCGACACCGACACTACGAAGCCAAACGCTCCAGTTGACACAAACCAAGTCGGGATATTGGTGCCAGACAAAGACACGCCACTAGGTGTGATGTTCCACGTAGTCGCGGTTGACCACGACCGAAGAGCCGCAATCGTGGCTCAGATTGTCGGCGGCAACATCGAGGCCGTTACAATTTATACTATGGGCATTCAGTTCCAGGACGCGGTGCTTGCAATGCTTAAGGGGAAATATGGCGAGCCTTCGAGTTTTGAAGAAGAGCGCAAACATAACGCCTACGGTGCGGTCTTTTCTTCACACTTAGCTCAGTGGTCGCAGTTCACGAATTTGAGTGTTACGTTTGAAGGTGCGCCAGACCGGACTGACGAAGGTTCGTAAGCGTACGGTCAGTGACGTCTGGACGAAGTGTGGGTAAGTGGGGATGATTCCCGAAGTGGGCACATGCGATGGTGTCCACGTGGGGGATACGTGGACACTTCAGAGCGAGCGGTGGTTACGAGAGGGCCGCAGAGACGGCGGTGGGCGGTAGAGGAGAAACGGCGGATCGTCGAACAGACGTTGGCGGCAGGGGGATCGGTGGCGCGGGTGGCGCGGGCGCATGGGGTGAACGCCAACCAGGTGTTCCAGTGGCGCAGACAGTATCGGCAAAGGTTGCTGGGTCCGGGGAACACAGAGACGGTGAGTTTACTTCCGGTTCGTGTAACCGAAGCACCGGCAAGGAAAGCAGCGCGGTCGAGCGGCGAACAGAGACGCCGAACAGCGTTGGGGACGATCCAGGTCGAACTTCCCAAGGGAGAAGTTCGAATCACCGGCAGCATCGATGCGGAATCGTTGCGCGTGGTGTTGGAGTGTTTGCTGCGATGATCGGGGTGGCGACCGGGACGCGGATCTGGATCGTCGCGGGAGTGACGGACATGCGGCGCGGGTTTGTGGGGCTCGCCGGGATGGTGCAGACGGCGCTGGAACAGAATCCTTTTTCCGGGCACGTGTTTGTGTTTCGCGGGAAGCGCGGCGATCTGATCAAAGTTCTCTGGTGGGACGGTGACGGACTGTGCCTGTTTGCGAAGCGGCTGGAGCGTGGGCGATTCCTCTGGCCGCAGGCCACCAGTGGCGCCGTGTCGCTCACACAAGCACAGTTGTCGATGTTGCTGGAAGGCATCGATTGGCGGCGTCCGGTGCGCAGCTACGCGCCGCAGATGGCCGTGTGAGTAGAATATTTTATTTTCCTGCACATTTTTATTTTGCTGTAACAAAAGTCTGCTAGATTCGCGGTGATGGTTGCCGCGTACCGCACTCTTCCCGATCTCAATCAGCTTGATCCCACTGCACTGAAAGCATTGATCCTCTCCCAGCACGAACAGTTGTTGTCGCGTGACAACGAGATCGAGCACTTGAAGCTGCTGATCGCCAAGCTCCGGCGGATGCAGTTCGGGCGTTCCTCGGAGAAGCTGGATCGACAGATCGAACAACTGGAGTTGCGTCTGGACGAGTTACAGGCGACGCAAGCGGAGAACACCGCTGCCTCGCACACACCAGCAGTGGTTGCGCCCGTTGCAAACGTCGCGGTGAAACCGGAGCGTCGGCCACTGCCGGAACACCTACCGCGGGAAGTGCGAAAGTATCTGCCGAAGCAGGAAGCTTGCCCGGACTGCGGTGGAGAGCTAAAACTTCTCGGCGAAGACGTTTCAGAAATTCTGGAGTACGTGCCGGAGCGGTTCAAAGTGATCCGTCAGGTTCGACCGAAGCTGGCCTGCGCGGGTTGCGAGCGGATCGTGCAAGCCCAAGCGCCGAGCCGTCCGATCGAGCGCGGCGTTGCGGGACCGGGACTGCTGGCACATGTGCTGGTCTCAAAATATTGCGATCACTTGCCGCTGTATCGGCAGTCAAAAATTTACGCGCGCGAAGGGGTGGAGTTGGAACGCTCGACGCTGGCGGACTGGGTGGGCGGCACCAGCCAGTTGCTTGCGCCGTTGGTGGAAGCGCTGCGGCGCCATGTGATGGCGGCAGGCAAGCTGCATGCCGACGACACGCCAGTTCCGGTGCTCGCACCGGGCAACGGCAAAACGAAAACCGGGCGGCTGTGGACGTACGTGCGCGATGATCGTCCCGCGGGAGACGCAACACCACCAGCGGCGTGGTTCGCCTACACGCCGGATCGCAAGGGTGAGCATCCGAAACAACACTTGAGCAAGTTCATCGGGACGCTGCAGGCGGATGGTTACGCGGGGTTCGATCAGATCTATGAAGCAGGGCGCATTCAGGAAGCAGCCTGCTGGGCGCACGTGCGAAGAAAGTTTTACGACCTGCACGTCGCGCATCGTTCACCGGTCGCGGCCGAAGCCCTGGAACGCATCGCCGCGCTCTATGCCATCGAAAAAGAGATTCGCGGCCACCCGGCGAAACAGCGGCGCGAGGTCCGCCACGCACGCACCAGGCCCTTACTGGAATCGCTGAAGCAATGGCTCGAAGAGACGTTAGCGAAACTGTCGAGGAAATCGGACACGGCAAGGGCAGTTCGCTATGCCTTGGGACGATGGAACGCGCTGCTGCGCTACGTGGACGACGGCCGCATCGAGATCGACAACAACGCCGCCGAACGCGCCTTGCGCACCGTCGCTCTGGGCCGAAAGAACTACTTGTTCGCCGGCTCGGATGCCGGTGGCGAACGCGCCGCCGCGATCTACAGCCTGATCGGCACCGCCAAACTCAGCGGTCTCGATCCCGAAGCCTATCTCCGCAACGTGTTGTCCCGCATCTCCGATCATCCGATCAATCACATCGAGGAGTTGCTGCCGTGGAACGTCGCCGCAAGCAGACAGCTCGAAATGCAGCACGTGGCGTAAACAAAGTCGCTGCCGGGAAGGACTCCACAGGGCATCCCTTGCACCTGCCTCACATCGCGGACCTGATCAATGACGGTGAAATCACGGTGGGCGTGCTCCGCCCGGTCGGCTGTGTCGCTGTGGCCAACGACGGAGATAGCACCTTGGCCATGCTCGTCCGCCGGGAGGGCGAGACCTTAGTCCAACTGCTGACCCGGCTCGATCTGGCCATCGCCAAAGCGTACGATGAGGATATCTTCACTGACGAAATCAACCCGCCGCCCGCAAACTCGAAACGCTCGTAGGAATTCGAACACCTCGTCAAGATGCAACCGCCGGACGCTTACGAAGGTTCTATCGACATTATGACTGTTAAGGGCGCGAAGTATCTAGCGGAGAAAGCCAAGCAAAAGGATCAAGCCCGCCCAAAGATGTGATAACCATGACCAATGAAACGCGACGATTTATAAGCCTAGACGAGATTCTATCCCTGCGCTACGAGTGCAAGAACTGCGGGACTTCGATAACAGTTCCTCGGGAAAAGTGGGGCGATAAGATTCAGAGGCAATGTTCGCATTGCTTGAGTGATCCGCCGACCACGTGGATTGCAACTAACTCCCATGAGCAGGAGGCGCTGCTTGATTTTCAACACAGCGTAAAAAACCTCATTGCCTCCAAAGCGATGAACTGCCGCATTACCTTAGAGCTTAAAGATAAGGAATCACATGAAAACGAAAAGTGAATACAACAAATTTGGGGAATTATCCAGTTAGCTTCCTACTTGCCTTTTGATCCCAAAACTCCGGCTCGGCACACCGATTGGTAGCTGCTTTCCACACTGAATGCAAAATGTGGAGTCGTTTGGAATAGAATTGCCGCAATGCTGGCAGTGCATAACTCACCTCTACACCGATACGAGATTCACACTTGCTGCGGCCGCCGCTTTGCGAAGATTAGAATCGTTTGTCGCCAACGGCAAATTGAAACGGATGGCGAGCGCTAAATACGCGGCGTCGTAATTGGTAAGGCCGCGAGCGTTTGCGACGATTGGTAATTCGAGAACTTCGGAAGGAGTTTGTTGCGCGGCATCAATCGGCAAAGTTTTTAGTCGAGTCAAAAAGCCGTCAATCTGACCGAATGCTATTCGTTTACGGCGGTTGGCCATCACAAGCCCGTTCCCAACTTCATAGAACCATAGCATCGGAACCAGAGCACGCTTTTCGGATAAGCTTGCAAGAACGGCTAGGCTGTATTCCCGATTCGTTTCGTCTTCAAGAAACCACTGGAGCGTAAGAGAAGCGTCCAGCACAAAATCACTCACAGTCGGTGGCCCTCGTGAATCAACTCCTTCACGGAAACACCTTCAAGGCGCACGCGGTTCTTCTCGACAAATGCGAGCATTTCATTCACGGCCTCGCGCTGCGCACCGTTCGATGTAACACTCGCTGACGATTGCTCCTTCTCGCGCAAAACGTGCAAAGCTTCGCCGATCACTTCCTCAACATTGTGGAAGTGGCCGGACTTCAACTCGTCCTTGACGATTTTTTCCTGCTCAGGTGTCAAATTGATGTTCACCGTCTTAGACTCCTTGCCCTATGATACCAGCCTTGGGGGCACTGGATAAGCAGATTTGCGGCGGTTCCAGTACTTGCGTTAAGACAAGAGTTCTGAAATCGTCCCCTAGGGCGCACCACTCTTAGTTTTTTCGTCTCCTCGAGCCTTGCTCTGCCTTCTTCAATGAACATAAAATCCGTTTTTGGCCATGATTACGTAGTCGTGCCCCTTCTTCCCAAACGATGACGCGAGATTTACTTCCAGCTTATGCGGTTTCGCTTCGGCGCCGTTGGCGTTCGTGTAGTATCCCAGCGTGTACCGCGTCTTGATTCGCTCGATCAGAGCACGAAATGTGGCGTTCAGATTTGCCACATTCTTGACGTCGAACAATTCCCCGCCCGTCTCATCCATGACTTTGTGGATGTCCACGAGGCCGGGAGTCATGGCTTGGTGCAGGAGTGTTGATACCGGATTATCTCCAGGAATTTTGAGATTGTATAAGACTGCGTCCGCGGCGATGGCTTCGGTGACGATGTCGTGCGTGCCCTGGCCACCCGCGGAGGTGCCGACATCATCGCTGATTAGAATGATCACGCGGCGGCCCTTCGGAGGCGCAGTCAGGAGATACTTGGCGGCGATAAAGATGCCGTCATTGATATTTGTTGCGCCGCGCGCCTGGAATGTATTGATCTGCTCAGAAATCTCAGTCTTGTTCCTGGTGAACGGCACGCGCAATTCAGCATCTGTGGAAAACGTAAAGAGCGCAACCTCATCTTCGGGTTTCAGCACTGAAAGAGCGGTGTTGGCGGCGTCACGCAACGGGCCCAGAAATGGACCAATTGAATCACTCAAATCCAGCACAAGTGCCACATTCAGGGGTAGTTCGTCGCGGCTAAAGATATCTATTTTTTGGGGGACCCCATCTTCCCGAAGCTCGAAATCACTTTTTTTCAGACCGTCCATGATCTTGCCGGACTTCGTCTTCACCGTCGCGTCGACCATTACAAGGTTCACTCCCACGTGAATCACGCCCTGGTCCTGGTCCTGGGCCTGGGCGTGAACAAGGATTGCCGGGAAAAAGGCGGCCCCGGCCATCACCACTGACAAACGCAGCTTATTTCGCCAAAATGTGGTCATTGCCAGTTAAAATCTCCTTCTTCGCGGAGGAGTTGTCATCATGAATGAACTTGGACTTAATGTCCCTCCCTCACTTGCGGAAAATGCATTCCATTCGATAACTCTCTCCTCCATCATCGGTCGGCAGCATGCGAAACTGGTTCTCAAGTTGGAAGCGCTGCCGCTTGGAACGGTTGCGCCAGTCAGCGAGCCATTTGAACATTCTTGCCAGGAAGTTGGTCCGGTCGATTCAAAATAAATTCCAAGTGCCCTCGATTTCCGGCCTTATTGCTTCTCTCCCACGTACTCCAGCATTTCTTTCACGTCAGCCGCATGTGCGCCGTTCGGAGCAAGCTCCAGATATTTCTTCAGCGCCTCCACCGTTCCCGGCGGCGCAATCACTTTCCCCTTGGCGTCCGTCGTGCTTCCGGCGATTAGCAGGGAACCTTTGATGAAGTATGCATCTGCCCTTTTGGGATCGGCCGCGATCGCCTTGTCGCATGCCCCCATCGCGCCGTCCACATTTCCCGTGTTGTATTGAACCGCGCAAATATTAAAGTAGGCTAGGCCGGGATTCGGATCCATCTCCGCGGCTTTCGTGTACGCCGCGATCGCAAGATCGTTCTTTTTTAGTTTGAGATAAGCATTCCCTTCATTTGTGAGCATCCATCCGATCCCCGTCCGTAGCTTGGCAGGATCGCTGTCAGGCGCTTTGCCGTCCATCTCGGCTTTCGCGAGCTTGATTCCCGCATCAAATGATTTCTGAGCCTCATCGTACTGTCCCAGATTCAATTGCGCGAGTCCCAAGTATTGCCGGTACGTCCACCGATCAGGGTTCATCTCTATAAGCTGTTTCAGGATGTCCGCCGCCTGCTGCCACTGTTTGTTTTGTATGGCTGTGTTCGCCTGGGCAATCAATACATTGGCCGCGGTCGCCTTGTCATTCTCCGTTTTTGTTGCGCTCGCTTTTTCGGGATCAATCTGCTGCTGGCTCCCCTTCCCGCTTTGCGCACGCAACTGCCCCGCCGTCGCCAGCGCAACCGCAAGCACGGCACAAACAGCAAATTGCCATCTCATTTCCGCACCTCCGAAAGAATCGGTTGCCAAACTTAATTGACTGGACTATTTGAAATTGTCCCGCCGGCGGCACCGTGATTCAATGCGTTTGATTGCGAAGGTGTCCCAGGCTCAATGACTCGATTGGGCCTCTGATGATTATTCGTATCGCTCCGGTGTTACCTCAGTCTCTTCGGGTTTCCGACCATTGATGCCCTTCTCCTGCATTCGGTTGCCGCCATCCCATCTCCATTGGCGGAAACTTTGCTTTAAGATGCGCTTTCTGGAGTGGTATAACTGTTATACTAGAATGCGATTCCACTTTGATGTCCGCAAGAGTGACCGGTTGCGGGCGAATCCTAAGCGTGGGATTGGTTTTGAGGAAGTGAAAGAGGTTTTTGATCATCCTTATTACTTGGATAGCCGTGCCGATTCCCCAAGTCAATTCAGGGCGATCGGATGGGTAGGCGAGCGATTGTATTCCGTCATCTTTGAGGTCAGAAGAGACAAGCACGGCGAATACTGCCATCTGGTGACGCTATGGAAAGCAACCCGGGAGGAACAAAAGCTCTATGAAGAGAACTCATAGGAAATCGAGACCAGTCGCCGCAGAAACCATCGCCCGCCACGCTGATAAGGGCAAGAATGTCTCACGATTCTTCACAAATTCTGGGCGAATGATGGAGCCAATCCAGCGTGTGAATGTTGACTTCACATTGACGATGCTCGAAGAGTTGGAGCGAGCAGCGAAGGAACTAAACGTCAGCAGGCAAGCCGTCATAAAGGCCCTGATCCGTCAGGCGCTGGACAACCATTACGTCGCAAGAAATTCCAATCCGAGGACATCCCGCCGATGATCGCGATTTTTGTTTTCACTCATTCCGCGGTGTTGAGATATTCCCCGCCCGAAAATCCCTCCCATGCCTTTCGCGCCCCAGGAGCAGCAACACCGAAAGCACTCCAATTACAACCATTTCAAATCCAGCAAGCGCCCACTGGTATCCAAACTTATCGCGAAGCGCGTATTCGATGTTGTTGGTAGGCGAGGCAATCAATATTCCCAATTGGTACGCGAGCCCCGGCACAAGCCCGCGCGCCGCGTCCGGCGCCAGCTCATTCAGGTGCACGGGAATAATTCCCCAAGTACCCTGCACACCCACCTGCATCAGAAACGCGCCCGCTGCCAGCAGCGCCGCCGTATGGCTGAACGCCCATAGCGGTATCACCGCCAGCGAAACGCACAACGACGCAATCATGCTGTACCGCCGCCCGATATTCTGAGAAAGCTGCCCGAAGACGATCGCGCCCACAATCGCGCCCACGTTGTAAAGCATCGCAATGTACGAAACATTTGCAGGCGTGACGTGATGCACCGTCCCCAGAAAATCCGGATACAAGTCCTGCGTCCCGTGTGAGAGGAACATCATGAATGTCATCAGCACGATCAAGTATCCGAATAATTTCCACTCGCCCGCCAACGTGCCCAGCACGGCCCGCGTACTCGGCGCGCGGTGCTCCTTCCACGCCTCCGATTCCGGCACGCTCCTGCGAATGTATAGCGCCAGCAGCGCGGGTAGCGCCCCCAGCCAGAACATCCATCGCCATCCAAGCGTCGGCAGCACAAACCGCGCCGCTACTGCCGCCAGTAAATACCCCACCGAATATCCGCCCTGTACGATCCCGCTCAATATCCCGCGCCATTTTTTCGGCGCGCTTTCCATCGCCAGTGACGCGCCCACTCCCCATTCCCCGCCCATCCCGATTCCAAAAAGCGCCCGCAGCACCAAGAAAACTGTAAAGTTGGGCGCGAATCCGCACAGCAATTCGATCACGCTGAAATAAACCACATTTAGCATCAGCGGCACGCGCCGCCCATACCGGTCCGCAAGCAAACCAAAGAGCAACGCTCCCAGCGGCCGCGTCGCCAGCGTCGCCGTTGTAGTCCAAACAATCGTCGCCTTGGAAACTTGAAAATGATCCGCAAGCGTCCCAACGAGGAAAACCACCACGAAGAAATCAAACGCGTCGAGCGTCCATCCCAAGAAGCTCGCCGTTACCGCATGAAAATGCTTTCCCGCTGCGGCGGGGTTGGTCGAGTTTGTCTCCACTACTCGATTACCCCACCGCACGGGTGATTTTTAGGTTCCTCCACCATCCTCGCAATCCTCAAGTACAACAACCCCGCGGTTATTCCCGCCACCGCATACAGCCCCGCCGCCTCCATCATTCGCCCGAACAATAATTCTCCCGTCGCGAACAGCGCCGCATACACCATCGCGCATCCAAGCAGCCACGAAAATAAATTTCCCCCCAAGTCCCGAGTCTCCGGCACATCCGGCGCCATCAGCGCCACGCGCGTCCATCCCGCCGCGTGCGGCCGTACTTTGCGGTAAAACTTCACCAGGGCCTCATCCGGTTCCGCCCGCGTCAGAAACGTCACCGCCACCCAAGCGACGGACGTAATCGCGACGGTCCACAGAGTCGTCTTGGCAAATACAATGAACTCCGCCCCCTTGAAAATGTTTGCGAAGTGGAAAAACACCGAGCACCCGAGCGCAACCACCATCGCCGAAATCTCGCTCCACGCGTTTATCCTCCACCAGTACCACCGCAGCAGGTACACGCCGCCCGTCCCCGCGCCCACTTCCAGCACGAATTTCCATCCCTCGCGAATCGACGCCAGCTCCCACGACACAAATCCCGCCGCCAGCACCAGCATCAGCGTCACCAGTCGCGACACCACAACGTAGTGCCCCTCCGCAGCGTCCCGCCGCATAAATCTCCGGTAGAAATCCGCTACCAAGTACGAACTCCCCCAATTCAGCTGCGTCGCCAGCGTTGACATAAACGCCGCCATAAATCCCGCGATCAAAATCCCGCGCAGCGCTGCGGGCATAAAATTCGTCGCCACCAGCATGTACCCGCTCTCCGGATGCGCAAGATTCGGATAGAGCGCCACCGCTACGAGCGCCGCCAGTATCCACGGCCACGGCCGGATCGCGTAGTGCGCCACGTTGAACCACAGCACGCTCAGCAAACCGTTTTTTTCGTCTTTCGCGCTAAAAATTCTCTGCGCGATGTAACCGCCGCCGCCCGGCTCCGCCCCCGGATACCATGACGCCCACCACTGCACAAACAGCACGAGCACAAATGTCAGCACCGGCAGCGTCCACACCGCCGTCCCCAGCATTCCCCGCGAGAAATCCGGCAGCATCTTTGTTATGTCCGCTGCATTCGGTCCCGCCGCCGCGCGCTGCACGGCAAGCCGCGCCACGAGCGCGTGCATCCCGCCCGCCGCCTGCACTCCATACCACGCCACCGCAATCACAATCGCCATCTTCAGCACAAATTGAAATAGGTCCGTCCACAGCACGCCCCAAAGACCGCCGAGCGAAACGTATAGCCCGGTGAACGGCATCAGAAATAGCACACACAGCGCGAGACTCCGCGCTTCGCTCATCCCCAGTGTGACGCTCACGATGCTCGTCATCGCCTTCGTCACCCATCCGAGGATGAGGCAGTTCATCAGCAGCCCAAGGTACACGGCGCGGAATCCGCGCAAGAACGCCGCAGGTTTCCCTGCATACCGCATCTCCGCGAACTCCACGTCCGTCAGCAGACCCGACCTTCGCCACAATCGCGCGAACAAAAACACCGTCATCATTCCCGACGGCAGAAAACTCCACCACAGCCAATTCCCCGCGATCCCCTGCGAATAAACCAGCCCCGTCACCGCCAGCGGCGTGTCCGCGGCAAACGTCGTCGCCACCATCGACGTCCCCGCCAGCCACCAGGACACTTGCCGCCCCGACACAAAATAATCCGCGGTGCTGCGCCCCGACCGCCGCCGGAAATACAATCCCAGTAGCAGCGTCGCCGCCAAATATCCGAAGATCGCCAGGAAATCGAGCGTGGTAAGTTTCATGCGCGCTTGCCCTCGCAAAGGTGCGGACGTGCGCGCCTAGTCTTATCGCGCACCGCTACCCTGTCAAACAGTTTTTGGGAGGTCTGCCGTTCAGGATGGTTTGTTGCTAGGGCTTTTGTGAAAGAGGAAGGCCGGCGTTCTGAAGCTCTTCCTGGATGGCGCGGCGAGCCTCGGCGGAAATCTCGATAAATTCGATGCCAATTCCCACTCCCGCCAAACAGTAACGAACTTCGCCGCGAGCAGTGACCTCGTACAGAGAACGCGCGAGGCGGAATCGAACTCTCAATACGGCCCCTTCGGGAAAGCTGTGGGCGGTCTGGATAAACATTCCCTGATCGCTGAGGTCGGGTGGGCGATGGGAAATCTCTTCGGTGTAACCCTCGTAGGCGATAAAGAGTTCGCGATAATGCGAGGGGTAGCGCTTGGCTTGGCGCTCGATGCCGCTGGATTTCACCGTGGGACCGCTCATACTGGATCGCCTCCTCCGCCTGCGAGAACTGGATCGGACACTTGGGTCGCCCGCCTCTTTGTGCCGCAGTAGGGACAGAACAAAAATGTCTGCGCTAACTCTCTCGTGCAATCAAAGCACCGCTCCACTCCGGATTCCTCCATGGGGACGACGCGCAAGACTTCCTCAAGCGTAGTAAGGCCGGCCCTTACTTTATCAAGTGCATCTTCCCGCAAGGTTCGCATTCCTTTGCCATGGGATAGGGCCCGAATCTGGTCGGGACGCGCGTCGGACCGGATCATCCTTCGCACATCTTCATCAAACATCAGGATCTCTGACACCGCGATTCGGCCTTTGTAACCTGTCTTATCACACGCGGAACATTTCCCCGGCACGCTCATTACCTTTCCTGCGTCCTCCATGCCTCCCCGAATCATTTGCGCCGCATATTCGGGCGTGGCCTCCGCCTGTCCGGAGCACCTGCACAGCTTGCGCACCAGACGCTGGGACATGATTGCGGTCACCGAAGAAGCGATCAAGGACGGGGAAACCTTCAAATCAATCAGACGCGCGATGGCCGCGATGCTGTCATTCGTGTGCACAGACGTTAAGACGAGATGCCCGGTCTGCGCGGCCTTCAGCGCAATTTCGGCGGTTTCGCTGTCGCGGATCTCGCCAACCATGATGATATTTGGATCTTGCCGAAGGATGGAGCGAAGGGAGCCCGCAAACGTCAATCCGGCCTTCGTGTGTACCTGTACTTGGTTCACTCCTTCCAGTTGATACTCGATGGGATCCTCAACCGTTACAATGTTCACCGAGGGCGACCGGAGTAGGTTCAGTCCGGCATATAAAGTCGTGCTCTTCCCGGAGCCCGTAGGCCCGGTGACCAACAGCATTCCTTGCGGACGTCGCAAGATGCGATCCAGTGTTTCGCAGGTTCCCGCCGACATACCTAGATCGCGGAAGAGCAAACGGGGCGCACCCGGGTCGAGCAATCGGATGACGACCTTTTCGCCATGGTGTGTGGGGAGTGTAGAAATCCGCAAATCCAGATTCTTTTTCCCAACCCGCACCCCGATCCGTCCGTCCTGCGGCTTGCGTCTCTCGGCAATGTCCATGTCGGCCAGGACCTTGATGCGAGAAATGACCGTCGCCTGCAAATCCGCCGGGACAACCGCAAGTTCGCGCAAAACCCCGTCCACGCGCATGCGAAATACCATTCCTGTTCCCTGTGGTTCGATGTGGATGTCGCTGGCATCTTTCTCGACAGCGGTGGCGATGGCGGCGGAGACCAATCGCACGGCGGGCGTCGGCTTGCTTCGAAGCTCTGCCTTGATTTCTTGGAGCGCGTCTTGATTCGTCTGACGGGAACATTCTCCGTTGAATTCGATGTGCCCAATCTCGACGTGGGCCAGCGGCATGGATTCTTTTTCGAGATCGTTCCTGGTGGCTGGTTGGCTTTGGTCCCCTTTCGGATTGTCGTAATACTTTTCGATGGCTTCCATGATTTCACTTCGGAAACCGAGGCGTGGAGAAATGATTTTCCCGGAACTAAATCGAAGTTCGTCGATGATCTGGATGTTCTGAGGTTCCGCCATCGCCACAATGAGCTTCTTACCGTCGAGAGCGATCGGCAGGACGCAATGACGACAGGCAGCATCACGGGAGACAAGGTTTAGCGCTTCCGGTTCAACGCTCGTCGACAAGCTGTTAATGAATGGGACTTTTGTCACTTCCTCAAGAGACGCAACAAGGTCGTCCCTCGCAACCAGTTTGCGTTCCAGCAGGACTTCGCCCAGCAGCATGAGCTTTCGCTGCTGTTCTTCGAGGGCTATCGAAAGGTCCTCGGTAGAAATAAGTCCGCGCTCTCGGAGAACTTCCCCGAGTTTCTTCTTGGCCATGACTACTCAAAGGATTAGGCTACGGCGAAGGGTGAGTCAAATCGGAACAGTTCAACTGTGCTGATGTGGTACACGCCTGCTGCTTGATTGTCCCAGAAAGAACCATTCATGCATCTCGTTGCGTGGTATCGTAGTCTCAATTCGTTTTTCGTCGGGGAGCGTAGCAAGTGGACGCCAAGAACCCTGGTCGGAATGTTCGTGATTCCGCATCGATTCCCATTCATGTGGCATGGACTACACAAAGTGGTGGCCGTGAGGCGGTTGAGGCGAGGATTGTCAGGATCAGCCCTTCCGGAGCGACGATCGTGCTTCCTTCCAAATTGAACGATGCACAAGAAATTACAATTCGCAAAGTTGTGGGCGGCGACGAAACCGCTGCCCGCGTTGTTGGGCTAATCAGCGAAGAGCTCGATTGGCGCATATATGGCGTCGTGTTCATCGACCCCGCGCCAACTGTTTCGGAACGCCTATTTCCCCCCGCTTCCGATTCAGCTACCTCGCAACCAAGATTATTTCTTGAGTGCGCTTCGTGTCTCAGCCGGGCGCTCGTTACCCTGAATGAGATCCAGGCGGAGGTTTTTGCGGCGCGCGGCCTTGTTGTCCTTTCTTGCAAGCGGTGTCACTCCTGGACAGTTTGGGCGCTGGCGTCTCATGATATCTCGCCGGGTCCAACTCGCGAGGGTGCCGCGGGACCCGCTCCTGCGCCGGCGCTGCGGACGAAGAATCGGCGAAAACACTCGCGGATTCATTCGATGGCGATGGCCTGCGTGCGGTACAGTGGTGTCACGGAGGAGGTAGTGCGGGTGAAGGACGCTTCGCGTGGTGGCTTTCGATTCGTGAGCCCCAACCACTATATCGAGGGATCGAACATCTCTGTGGCCATGCCTTTTACCCGGGATGCTTCCAATATTTTCGTTCCCGCCAAGATCATCTGGCGCAGGGAATTGCCTCGGTTGCAAAAGTTGGAGTATGGCGTGGCCTATTTAAAGCCCTAGCTGCATGAAAGAAAGCCGGCGCAGGCGCACCGGCCTTCTCCCGATTCCAAACCATCCGATCTGTCTGGGAAGTCCCCGGAGGAATGAATTGAAGTTAATTCTGAATTACAACCGGCGCCGACGCTAGTGGCCCCATCTGCACATAGATCGCCTTACCCGGCGACACAACGAACATCAACCCCATCAAATTATCGCTTTGCGCCCCAGGACTGAATATTTCTATGACCCCGTTTGAATTCTCGTACGCAATCGCACCGGCAGGCGCAATATTTGCAGCCAGCCCTGTCGAGTTGCTCACCGCATTGCTCATTGTCCCGTTTCCATCGCCATCAAAAGAAATCGAGTAAACGCTTTCCGCAAGTCCCGTGGAAAATGTCTCCGCGCTCGCTCCCGCAAGAATTCCGGTGAATCCGGGCGCCAGAGTTCCTGTCTGGCTTTCCACCGTTCCCGCCTCCGCGTCCCCGCCAGTCCCGAGCACAACCCCTCGCGTCGGTGAAACAAGGTAAATAATCCCTTGGCCTGCCGAACCCAACACGACCCTTCCTTGCTCGTCCGCGCTCATCACAAACGATGTATTCACGTCCGCCGCGGCCCCGTGTCCGCTCTGCAGCGCGAATTCTTGCGCCCCGCCTGTCCCATCAAATCGCAGAACACCTACTGTTCCCGTGGTCACGAATCCACCCGGCTGGCTGCCTGCCGCGGAATGTGACCATCCCGTCATCTGAATTACAGCGCTTCCGCTAAGCGTCGTGCTCGTAAACGGCCCTCCACTTTGCCGCATCATGGAACCTGCAACCAGCGGCGTTCCCGGCGCGGCCGCATCCATCCCTACCGCAAACACCTCATCCGCGGATGCCGCGTACAAACTCAAGTGCAGCGTTCCATATCCCGGCACATTCCACGCCGCGCTTCCCGTTCCATCCTCCGAAAAACTCGTCCCGCCTGAAAATGGAATCTGCGTCTCCATCGCTCCGGCGTCATTTGCATCCAGGTAGCTTTGCACCACCGCGCCCGACTCATTCGCTGTGAATTGTCCTGCCATCGCAAGTCGCGCGCCGTTCGCATCAATTCCTGTCAACTCAAGCACGTAATTCCCCGCGGAATTCAGCACACCCGCCGCTCCACCGCCCGAATCCGGATTCGTCTTCCGCATTTCGCCCGACCCGCGCGTCCCCGTGCCCGTCGTGTCGTCAAATTCGATAAACCGCGCGTCTCCCGTTGAATTCACCGCCAGCGCAAATGTATTGCTCATCCCATCCGATGATTCCACGGTCATCGCGCCAAGCTGGTTCGCGCCGACTCCATAGGTTCCCGTGAATGTTACTTTCCTCTGCGGACCCGCCGCGCCGTTTCGGTCCAGCACCCCTCCCGAAATGTTTCCCTTCCCATCCGCGGTAAAATTACCGGCCTCCGCCGTGAAGCCCTTCGGCCCAAATCCGCTGAACCGAAACGCGTATTTTCCTTGCAGCATCCCGTTATTCACGCCGCCGCCCATCAGCGCATTTGACGAGGTACTCGCACCTACCGTTATCGTGTACGCCTGCGACGTTCCCACGCTGCACACATCCAACGCTTGCAATGTGAAGTTATAAGTCCCCGCCGTCGTCGGAGTACCCACAATCGTCACTGTCGCCACACTCGCCACTGTCAAGGAAAGTCCGGGTGGCAACGAACCGGCCGACACGCTCCACGCGAATGGACTTGCTCCGTTCGCCGCAGCAATCACGGCGTTGTAAATCGTTCCCACGGTGGCACTGGGTACAGAGGTCGTCGTAATAGAAGGAGGGGGAATCACATACATTGTTGCTGTCGCAATTTGTGTCGGATCGCTCACGGATGTCGCCTGGATAAGCGCGTTGGACCCGAGTGGCGTCGGCGCCGTATATGTCAGGCTCTTATTCGTTACATTACTCAGGCTTCCAGGCCCGCTCAGCAGCCAATTGACTCCCTGATTGCTGGTATCGCCGGTTAGAATTGCGGTGACTGTACGCGATTTCCCCGAATCAATGAACACCGTCCCCCCGGGAACCAGCGTAACGAATAATCCGGTGGATCCTCCGGTGGATACCCCGCCCGGCACTTGGGTGATCGGAATGTTGTAATTCTGGCAGCCCGCGAGGAACACCATCATCAGCAGAAGGCACGCCGTACCGCCGCCCATTCTCTGGAAATTCCGTCTTTTGCCGATTCTCACTCCATCCCCCGGTTGCCTTACGCCCCTTCGCATTCCGCGCTCAATCAACAGATGTCTTTCCGCCGCGGAGAGTTGCATCGAAAATTGCTTGCCGGATTGCTCGTCACGCCGTTTCCCGAATTGTCTGAATTAAATGTAGGCTGCCAAATCGATCCCGAATCGTTGTTTCTTCCACCTGCTTTTTTTCCCTCGTGGGAATAGACATCATAGCACGCACGGCCTGCGATTGAGCCCTTCGCGAGCGCTCGTGTTTCAATTGTTTTGTAAAAGGAAGACCCCGGGTTGGTCAGGGGGATGACAACCCGGGGCCGGGGGGTTGAAACAGAGGCAGGGCCGGAATAATCTCGTTTTGTTTAGTGGGTGACGATGCTCGCCCAACTGTCTTCTTCCACCGCCAGGATCATGTGCTTGAAAATATCAATGTCCCAGCCTTCGCCGACTCGGAACCTCACTGCATCGTGATTCTCACCGACGATGATTCCGTGCAAAGGAACTCGAATCTCTCCTGCGGCTACCTGCAAAACAACCGGCTGTCCTATCCATGCTTCGTATACGCTGGGCATTTTTTCGGCTCCCTCAGTAGAAGTCGTGCTTGCAGGGGTCATCTTGCGCGAGGGACTCTTGTCTCACAATGGTACTCAGGCACCACAATGATAGGTAAGAGGTACTGTTAGCGCTTGCGGCACAATTCTCTCAAAGCGCTTCCCCAACGTTATTTGTTTATTTCGCCTCATTCCGGCGTGGACATTTCGCCAGTTCGTTTTTGCTTTTCTTTCTATAGCCCAGCCCGCTTCGCAGGCCTGCATGCCGCCTGTCTGCCGGGCGGGCGGGTTGGCAGAACAGGGCTTTTCGCAGACTATGAGCAATGCTTCCATTTTCTTCGCCAAATCTTCCCCGGCTCGGCCCAGTACCCTCGTACCTTTTCTTTGAGTCCTTCGTTTCATTGTCCCAAACAAACTGAAACTTCATCATCGCTTCCGGACGCAATAAGCAGCGTGTGCTCGACTTCCGCGCAGCAAGATAAGGAAGGCAACGGATCATATGCAGCGCCTGCCAAACTTGTTGATTTTCCTCTGGGTCGTCGTTGCTTCCTTGGGTCTTGCCTGGGAAGAAAGCTGCGGAAATCCTGTTCTTTTCTGCTACCTTCTTTCGCGGGAGATTTCATTGCGGCGTAGCGGCGTTTCCCCGATCGCGGCCCCGCTCGCGCCCTCGTTCACAGCACAGACCGAATGCTCGAATCCATCCGGAACCTTTTCCACACACTCTATGACGTCCAGGGACTGATCCACTGGGGCGGCACACTTCTCGTCTGCGTAATTGTTTTCATTGAGACCGGCTTCTTCGTTGGTTTTTTTCTTCCCGGCGATTCCCTCCTTGTCACCGCCGGAGTTTTCGCCGCCGCCGGACTCCTCAACATTTGGACGCTGCTTCCCCTTGCCATTCTTTGCGCCATCGCCGGCGATCAGGTCGGATACTGGATCGGCCGCCAGGCAGGCCAGGCGATTTATCACCGCCGCGATTCCTTCATCTTCAAGCGCAGGCATCTCGAACGCGCCCATCTCTTCTACGAAACCTACGGCGGCAAAACCGTAATCCTCGCGCGCTACGTCCCCATTATCCGCACCTTCTGCCCGCCGGTTGCCGGCGCCGCTGAAATGACCTACTCGCATTATCTCCTCTACGATATCGCCGGGGGCACGCTTTGGGTCGGCTCCATGATCCTCGGCGGATTCTTCCTCGGCAAATTCATTCCAAACATTGGTGGCCGCATCCACTACGTCATCGCGGCCGTAATCTTTCTCTCGCTCTTGCCCGCAATCATCGGCATTCTCCGCGCTCGCAACCGCAAACCCGGCGCCAAATCCGGTGGCAGCCCCGCCGTCGAAGACGATGCCTCCGTCTCATAGCCGCGGGCCGCGGCCCCGCCCCATCCCGCCTGCCGCCATCATCTTTGACATCGGCGGCGTCATTGTCCGGGTCGACCCCCGCCGCGTTCTCCCCATTCTCCACTCGAAAAAAATGGGGTCCCCGGCGAAAGCCTGGACCGCCATTCAACTCGACCCCCTCTGGCTCGATTGGCAGGAGGGCCGTCTCGCGCCTCGCGACTGGTGCGCTCACCTTACTCAGCAATTCGGCCTGCGCCTCTCATTCCACGAATTCTGCCGCGCATGGTGCAGCGTCCTACTCCCCAATCAGCTTCTCCCGGACCATCTTTTCGCGCGCCTCTCGCGCCGATGCCGCCTCGTTCTCCTCTCCAACACGGACCCTCTTCACGTCGAATATCAGTTGTCCCATTTCAAGTTCATGCGCTACTTCCCCGCGCGCGTCTTTTCCTGCCAAGTCGGAGCCAGCAAGCCTGAGCCGAAAATCTACCGGGCCGCCATCCACGCCGCCGGCGTCCCGCCAGCGCGCATCCTCTATACAGATGATGTCCTCTCATTTGTCCAAGCTGGCCGCAGCATGGGCCTTGACGCCATCCAATTCATCTCATCCCGGCAACTCAACGCCGCCCTCCGCCTCCGCTCACTTCTCTGACCTTCATAAAACTTTCCTATAGCCGATGTCTCCCACCTCCAGTGCTGTTCCCTGAGGCCGTCCAGTGCCTTCCATATCTTGCCCGTCCATATCTTATGGGAGCTTGTAAAGCCCCGCCTTAGGTTGCGGCGAGGACGCCCTGTGCTTTTTCGCTGCCGATCAACATTGCAGCTATTTTCCTCAGCAACCCCGACATTCCTGTTTGCATTCGCTAACACACTGCGAACTATCTGGCTTGCCGCCCCCTCCCTCGCACAACTGCTCCATATCAGAGAGAATAGGAAAATTTTTCCCCAAATTGTTACCTCCTTTGTTCATCCCTCCCCCTAAGCTATTGAAAATAAAGGCCACAATTCACCTGTACCTCCGGCCAGCTGTGGAACCTCGATTGCCCTTTGGTACAGTGCAGCGATTCAGATTCGCCTCTGAGTTTCTGCCAATCGCGGGCTCCTTCCCGCCTCTCTATCGGAGGTTTCACGATGCGAGCGCTGGTTCGACGGCTTTCCATTCCAGCATCAGAATCGCAATTAAGTGTCGCGCTAGCCCTCAGCGTCCTGGTTATGAGCCTCCTGCTCTGGGGCATCGTCTGGCAGTCCGACATCATCCAAAAGCAGCGCGATGTGATTCGCTGGCTCTGGTCTCTTCACGGCGGACACATTAGCTAACCCATTTTTCTGTCCCTCTCAAGCAGATGTAACGAAGGCCGCTCTACCGGGCGGCTTTCGTATTTTCTGAGCGGATTTTTGAGGAGGTGCTACTTCACAAACAGCGCTTCGCGGAGTTGATCTCTTCCAAGGTAGGTCTTCGACGTATGGAACCTTCCAAAAAGTTCCAGTATCTCGCGGTTCTGAAATGTTCTTGCAAACGGAAACACCGCTGGCGCGGGCACCATCTCGAGCGTGTGTTCATCCAGCACACGATACCGCTGGAATTGGTCCGGCCTCTTGCTATGGAACACCGCCAGCACCACTCCGCCTTCGCGCAACATTTTGCTGATCCGCTCCGCCACCCGTCGCATCATGTCCCCGTCTAAATAGTCGAGCAAGTCCCACGCGAGCACGGCGTCAAAACTTCCCGGCTCGAATTTCAGGCTCGCTTCGAGGAACTGATTTGCGATCTCCGCGGGTGCGGTGTGTTCCACATCCGAGGGCAAAGTTCGCTGGCGCTCCATCTCCATCTGTGAGTATTGTTTCCAACCGGCCAGCAAGTCCTCGGAGTAAACCTTGAATCCTCGGTCAATGAAGAATGTAATCGTGGATTGCCACGCCGGCCCGAGATCCAGCAGGCTCCCGCGGCCAAGTCCTCCAAGATGCCACAGGAAATCCTTCAGGCTGCTTGAATTGCGGGTTTCGCGGGGCGCAAAAACCGGCGGCGCTGGGGATATTGTTGCCATATGCACGTGTGGACGCGCTGCGATTGCTCCCGTGGGAGCGCGTTCGGGGCTGAGTCGAAAGCGGTTTAACAATCCCATTCGTGTTGCTTTCCTGCTCCTACGATTCCATATTGCCCGCGCCGATCGCTAGCGGGACTTCCACTTCCGGTGCGTGCGTTTGCACCTTGCTTCCGTTCGCGCCGGCGCGGTCTGACTTCTTTTCACCCGCCGCCGTCACTTCCAGTTTCCCGCTCACCACCGCGCCTTCTTCGATCGCCAGCCGCGGCGAAACCGAATCGCCATGCCATCGGCCCGTCGGCCCGATCAGAATCCTGTCCGCCGCGCGAAGATTTCCCTTCAATTCGCCTCGCACGATAATCTCGCGCGCTTCGATGTCGCCGGCCACATTTCCGTCCGTCCCGATCGTCACGCGTCCACCGGGAAGTTTCACTTGCCCGCGCAACTGGCCGTTGATCTGCAAGTCCTCCGTGCCAGTCACCTGCCCATGAATCGAGAGCCCTTTGTTAATCACACTGACCGCCGCCTTCGGCGGTTCCGGCTTCGCAATGGGTTGATACGGTTGCACGGGTGCTGCTGGAGCTGCGGGCGTCGCTACAACGTTTTGGGGCTGGGGAGATACCTTCGGTTCTTCAGTTCTGCGCCACATTCTTTCCTCCTCGGGGTGGGTCTTTAAGGGGGGTTTCCCGGGCGGGCCCCACGACACCACTTGAGGGGCGGAATATAGTACATCGGCAAGTCAATTGTAAATGGGCAGGGAGTTCGGTTTCGATCCACAGTTGACCCAGTCAGTAACTTGTCCCTAGGGACAGGTCCCACCCCAATTGCCGCGCCACGGCCTTCCGGTAAATCGCGCCAAATCCCAACAATTCTCCCACTTCCAAATTAATTTCGGCGCGGCCTATAAACTTCGTGTACTCCTCAACTTAACCACAACGCCCGATCTCGCTTGTGGTTTTTCAATTGCCGATAATTCTCTTCTTGCATTTGGGGAGGAACGATTGTCTTCGATTCGCGGGGCGCCGGCCGGTGCGCCGTTAATTGCCGAGCAAAGGTTGCGCGTAATACCCCTGGCGACTCCGCGCCGTTAAGCCTGGTTTTGCCAGTTTAATTTCGAGATGGTGGTATTCGTCTTGCTTTTCAGCCCGGCCTCTTTCAAAGGAGATTTCATAATAGGACGCCGAATCGGTCACGCATTTTTGCAGATCCCCCGCGATATCGTTGCTCGAGCTGAAAACAATGCCGCCGCTCTGGGTGGCAAGCACTGGAAGCCCTATATCTCCCAACTCCACTTGGTTGAGTTTGCTGACGCCTTTTAAGAACTCCTGATAGTACGAATCGCTCATCATTGCCTCGCCCGCCCCGTGAGGGTCGATGCTGTAGACCGTCGCTCGGGCCTGCAGAAGTTCGGTCGAGAAAGCGACGACATTCGAGAAAACCTCCTTTTGCTGCTTTGTGTCGAGCCCGAGGTTTGGAGGGGTCCTCACAGGCCAACCGGGGGAAATCCACACGATGATCCGGCGCACCGGGCTCGCGGCCGCACCTCCCATCAGCTCGTGCATGGCCTTCAGGCAAATCTGCATGCGTTCGGTCGAGTTGCGGATGACTGGCAGGCCGATACTCTCCTGCTGCAGTGCGGCACTCACCTCATTTCCGTCGCTCGACATCGTTCCCACAATCTCCGCGCCCTTATTTGTGACCACCGCAACGACGATCGGGAATGCAAGGTGGCCTCCTTCGGCACGGAGGAACTTTTCAATTTGCGCGCGTTCGTTGTCGATGACCACGGGAGGCGCGTTGACTGCATCAATCACAAGGATTCCCTCCTCTGTGGGTATCTCGCGGCGGGTGACGGCCTGGAACGACGTGATGGCCTGCGGAGCCTTGTTATCTAGGACAGTGAAGTCTTGCTGCTGAAGACCGGCAACAGGCGCCCCGGACTTCGCGGTGACTACGACGTCAAGGTAGATCCTGTCGCTGCCTGCTTGGGTTCGCGGACTGTTCTCTTGGACTGACGCTGCAGCGGTGCCTAAGAATGCCACCAGAAGAAAACAACCGAATCGTGCATGGATGAACATGAGTCGCATTCCTCCAAGCGAAGCTTCGCCCGTCCTCGCCGGAGCACTTCACCAAGATCAATCATGCCAAATGCCATTCACAAAGTCGAGATTCGATGGCCGCCGCGAAGCCCTGACCACCGCGCGAATCGGAACCGGTCGTCCCCCCGCGTACCCATCTCACCGATTCGGCGCCAATCCCCGCAACGTCTCCGCCGCCGCCTCCGGCTCCAGCGGATTAAAATACACTTCCTTAATGCTGTACGACTTGCTCTTCGATTCCACAATCGGAAGGATCTCGATGTGCCAGTGGTAGTCCTCCGCAATCGTCGTCCAGTATTCCGTCAGCTCACCCTTGAACGAAGTCGTGTTGGGAGCCGTGTGCACCACCAGGTGATAATCCTGCGTCAATTTTTCCAGCCTCCGCAGCGTCCGCCCCAGCAGTCCTGCAAGATGCCGCCGATTCGCCCCCGGCTTGGGCGTCTCAAATAGATGATTGTGTTTCCGGTGCATCAGCCAGACTTCGTAGGGCACCCTCGACGCATAAGGACAGAAAGCCAGATACTCCCCCTGCGTATCCACCAGCCGCTTCCCGCGCTTTTCTTCCTGCCTCACAATGTCGCAGAATACGCACCGCTCCTTCTGCTGGTACCACATCATCGCCGCGCGCAACTCATACAGTATCCGCCGCGGCACAAACGTCGTCGCCGTCAATTGCGCATGCGCATGAGTCCATTCCGCGCCCCCCACTGTCCCCTGGTTCTTGAACACGGTCACATACTTGAATCGCGGGTCTTTCTTCAGGTCCGCGATTCGGTGCGCGTAAACCGCCAGCACGCGCTCGATTTCCTCATCGCTCAGCTGCGATAGCCGCCGCTCGTGCACCGGCGTTTCCACTACAATTTCATGCGCGCCCACCAGCCTCATCCGGTCGTAGATACCCTCCGCCTCGCGCCCCAATTCGCCTTCGATCTTGTAAAGCGGGTCCAAATGCGGCATCACCCGCACCTGCCAGTCGCCTGTCTCGGGCGCCCTCAGTAGAGTCGTCTGCGCCTCTTCGTGCCCCGGACAAAGCGGGCACTTGTCGCTCGGCAACTCGCCATTTTCCGGGTGGCCCACCACCACCCAACTGCGTGTAATCGGATCCTTGCGTAGTTCCATCAGGTAGTCCCGTCATTCCCATGGATTTCAATCTGGGAGGGTTTTGCGATCCTCAACGCGATTCTTCTTTTCTCTGTCCTGTGTTTTCCTTTTCTCATCAACCTCTGGCACTTTATCCCACGCCCCCGCGACGCGCAAGCCATGCCGAAGCATCTGGTGTTTCTCCGCGCCCTCTGCGCTTCTGCATCGCATCCAGCCTTCAATTTCCGCCCAGCTTCCTCCTCGCTTCGCCCACACCAAAAAATCAGGCCGGGCGTCCCGCATCCCTCGCGGACTTCCCGGCCAAAAACCTTTCCCCGAATTTCAGTATCCTCGCGTCTTAACCCAGCATCCCCTCATTCGACGCCCTCGTCCGCGCCCCCACCGTAAGCGCTTCCGCCACTCCCATCCCTTCCGGCAGGATCTTGTCTTCCTTCATCGGCTCGGTCAGCTTCGCGAGGTTGATGTTTCGCGCCAGGCCCAGCTTTTTCAGCGTCCAAATCCCGTACCAGTTCAAATCCACCTCGTACCACCTCAATCCGTGCTTGGCCGACACCGGATGCGCGTGGTGGTTGTTATGCCACCCCTCTCCAAACGTAACCAGCGCCACCAAAAAGTTATTCGTGGACATGTCTTGCGTCTGAAATCGCCGCGAGCCCCACACATGCGTCACGGAATTCACCAGCCAGGTGAAGTGCAGCCCAACCACCGTCCGCACGAATATCCCCCACAGCAAGAACGGCCAGCCGCCGACAGCGAACAGAATCGCCCCCAGAACGATGATCGGCACGTAATGATATTTTGTAATCCAGCAATGAAATTTGTCTTTCGCAAGGTCCGGCACAAACTTCGCCAGCGTCTTTGTGTCGTGGTGCATGGACTTCCCAACCAGGATCCATCCCATATGCGCCCACCACTTGCCGTCCCGCGGCGAGTGCGGATCGCCTTCCTTGTCCGAATGTTTGTGATGAATCCGGTGCGTCGCCACCCAGAAAATCGGCCCGCCTTCGAGCGCCAGCGTCGCGCACACCGTCATGAAGTATTCCACCCATCGCGGAGTCTTGTACCCGCGGTGCGTCAGCAGCCGGTGATAACACATCCCGATTCCCACGCTCGCCGTCAACCACCATAGCCCGATCGAAACAAACAGCGCCTTCCACGTGAAAAAGAAAATTGCGGCGATTGCGCCCAGATGAAACATCAGCATGAATCCCGCAGTAACCCAATTGATCTGGTCGTCCCCGGGGTGCATCTTCCCCAAATCTTCAATCGTCATCGATCTTTTGGTTTCTCTCATTTTCATTTGACCCTTGGCCGGGCCCGTTCCATTCCGGGCGGCCATGCCTGCTTTTGATCGGACGGAGTCCGGCGCATCCCTATTCCAACGCGTTTCTATGAATCTCTGCTTCAAACTATGAACGAGGGTCCCACGTCGTCGGGCTCTCTGTATCTGCGGATGAAGATTTATGAAGGCGTATAAATAGTAGAGAGCCGCACGACAATCATATCAGGTCCGGGCGGCAGTTTGGGTTTTATTTTCACGCGCATCCCATTTCGTTACCAGTATTGTTGCCCGGTTCTCCCCTGATTATTTTTACAAGTGGTAATCGACTCCGGACCCGTCCTCTTCCGCAAACCCTCCCTCCCCGCCTTTCTCGCCCCCGCAATGGCAAAAAAACACCCCACCCTTTGCCACAAAGAGTGGGGCGATCCCGTTCGGTTTTCCTTGCGATCTTACTTCGGTGCTTCGCTCCCCTTCAGTTTCACGCACGCTTCCACCGCGCTCGTGGGATCGACCGCGCCCCCGCCCTCGACGATGTGCTGAATCTTTCCTTCCTTGTCAATCACAAACGTCGTCCGGTTCGCGAACTCAAATTGGTCGTTCAGAATCCCGTATTCTCTCGAAACTTTTCCGCCGATGTCGCTCAGCAACGGGAAGGTTAGGTTGAGCTGCTTCGCAAATGCGTTATTCGAGGGCTGCCGGTCGATGCTCACCCCGAAAACTGCCGTGTCATTCAGGTCGATCTTGCCGCTGTCGATACCAGCCTGGTATCCCTGTAATTCCTTTGTTCAACCACCGGTAAACGCCAGCACATAAAACGCGAGAATCACGTTCTTCTTCCCGCGAAAATCGCTCAGCTTCACTTGCTTGTTCGTGTTGTCCGGCATTGTGAAGTCCGGCGCCACGTCCCCCACCTTCAAATTCGTGTGCGGCACATTTCCGCGCTGCTGGGCTGGCGCCGCCAGTCCGCCAATCATTGCCGCGATTGCTAGAGCCACGGGCGCAATCATTTGAATCCGTTTCATTGATTCACCTCGCCCTTCAATGATGTCGAGCCGATGAGCAGGATTATAACCCATTCCCGGCACTACCACATATTCCCTTGCGCTCGTTCTGGGTCTATAATCCGCCCACAGTTCGACGAAGGAGGACGCCATGCACGCCGATCACGTGGAAGTTTCCTGGGACTCATCCAAATCGCAGTGGCTTGCTCGTATTCAAAGTGGCGAAGAGGTCATTCGGCGCTATTGCAATCTGCCCGCCAACGCCGAGGACCAGATCATTCGTTCCACGGTCATCAAGCTTGCAATGGACGAAGGCTACGAGGCCGCCCCCGCGGACATTGCCATCGTTCGCTCGCCGGCTGGCGCCTCCGCCTGAGTTAACTTCTCCATGATTGCCGCAACGCTGCGGGCGCGCCGGCGAACTGCGCGCGCCCGTCTGTTCGTCAATCGCGCTCCGCTACTTCCATTCCCAAATCTTTGATACCGTTACACCCTTTGCATCCACTTCATACTCGAATGCGCCGCCGATCGTATTCAGCCGCGCAAGCTTTTGCGATGGCGTCCTGAAAAAAAGCATCCCGCGATAACTCACGCCGCCATTCGCCGTGAACTTCCCGATGCCGCTGCCCCTCCACGTCACTCCTTCACCGTCCATGGTTGTAATCAGCCCGTGGCCCTCCCCATAAATAGTTCCATCCGGCCGGATGGTTGACGTATACGTCCCGAATCCATTCGTGGCGATCCCCAGCGTCTTCCCGCTGTCTTCGAATGAAACTTCCACTTGGGGCGGATCGTCTGACAGCACTCGCCTCACAATCCTCTTTCCAGTCGTCTCCGATATCAATTCGCCTATCATCGCTTTTTCTCCTCCGATCGAATTTTCCCGGATGGAGCGGAGGTCACCCACTCCGCATCCGGGCGGCGCATCGTAATACACTTCGCTCGATTCGCAAGACTTTTTTTTCTCGCTTGGGATTCACTTCAGGGAATTGAATCGAAGAATTTACTCTGTGGCGTCCTTCTCCGCAAAAACCCATTCCAGTCCTTCTTCCAGTCTGCGGAACACCCGGATTCCTCGTTCCCCCTTCGCATCGCGCAGCAGCTCAAACATCCGCGCCAGCCCAAACCCCACATCGTCCGGCACCACGATCGCGCGCCGCGCTTCCGCTGCAAAAACGTTTCTTTCCGCGAGCAACCGCACGTCCTCCGCGTTCACCTCCAGTTTCGTCATGTGACCGAAGTCCAGTAACTGGGCGTAGCTGGGATCAAAGTCGGGGTCCGCCAAAATCTTGTTCTGATGCTCCAGAAAATCTTCCCGCGTGACGACTCCGTACCCCGTGCTCATCACGATTCTTCGTTCCTTATCAATCTTGTAACAACCAGGCATCTCGCTTCCCTCTCATTTCATGAAGTCCATAAATTTATCCGGCCAATCGCTCAACCGGATTGCCAACCGCCTAAAAATGGATCCTGCCAACTCGCGAGGGAGAACTGTAAAGCGTTGGGAACTAACCAGCAGATATGCGACTGCGGCTATTGCGTTCTCTTACCACCGCTCCAGAAACATCACCCTGCCACTTCGAATTGCCTTCGCACCTGCTACCGCATTCTCGTAACTTCATTGGACGACTCGCCCCTGCCCCCGGTTACATACATTCCGTGTAAGTGACCACCTCGCCCCCCCCGCAATTCCTTGACTCTCCCACTCCATAAGCCTATGTTTCCATTTGAAACGCTGGGCGACCCTCCCGGCTAAAAGAATGCAATTAACCCTCCGCACCGAACGTCACAAAGGCGCGCTCACCCTCCATTGCAGCGGCGCACTCATCGCCGAAAGCGCCCCGCTTCTCAAATCTCAAGTGAAGGAATTTCTCCCCCGCGAAAAGCGCATCGTTCTCGACCTCGCCCAACTCACTCGCATGGACAGCGCCGGCCTCGGCGCCCTTGTCAGCCTCTACGTCTCCTCCCGCAAAGCGAATGTCGAATTCCAGCTCGCCAACATCAGCGCGCCTGTCCGCGATCTCCTCGGCATCACGCATTTGCTCTCCGTCTTCGAGTCCTGCGGCCGTTACAACACCCGCATGCCCTGACCTCTTTCCCCGCGTCAATCGAGAAAAGTCGGTTTGTCATCCTGAGCGGAGAGCCGATGAATTTCATCGGCTCGAAGAGAAGGATCCTGGCCGCATGCCGCAAAACCCGATTCGACGATGCGACAGGCCGGCTTTCTTTCTTCGTCTTTACACTTCCCTGAATTTTAAAATCTGAAATCAGCTTTCTTCTGGTTTCCCCTCCTCACTTCCCCATCAGCGAATACCGGTTCCCATACAAATCCTCAAAAATCGCCTGCCTTCCCCACGGCAGCGCCTTCGGCGGCCCTTCAAATTTCACGCCGTTCGCGCTTAAGGTCTCGTACGTCTCATCCAAATTGTCCGCATGGAACACCCACGTCGTTCCTTTGCCGATCTGTTCTGTTTTCATACCCGCGCGCTCGGCGCCTTGCTCTCCCGGCTCGGGTTTATGCAGCACAATCCCGAAATCCGGTTGTTCCTGCGGCGCCACAACCAGCCAGCGCGCCCCATTTCCATAACTGGCATCCTGCAGTTTCTTCAGACCCAGGCGCTCCGTAAACCATCGAAGTGCTTCCTCTTGATCCCGCACGAGAATCGTCACCAGACTTAATTTAGTGATCATTTCCCCTCTCCTTTTTTCGATTCATGCTTGCGAATATGTTCCTCCCAAACTTGCCGGGAGACGTTCCTGAATTTTGTGCTTCCATCCCCTGCTCAATACCCACGCCATCGCCCTTTCGCGTATTCCCCGGAACCCTTTGTGTTCTAGCCGCAGCCGCGTTCCTTCTCCTGCGGGTTCCAATCGGAATGTCACCACGCTTCCACCCGCGCCCCACCGGTAGGAAAGCGTTCTGGGCTCATCCACCTCCAGCACTTCGCACTCAATCGTTCGCTCGATGCCGAGCCCCGTTTTCATTCGAAACTGGAATTTGTGCCCCACTCGCGGCGTAAAATCGTTCTCCATCAACCAGTCGGCCAGCCGCTTTGGATCCGTCAGGGCGCGCCACACCTCGCCCGGGGGATTCGGATAGACCGCCTCGAAATTCAGTTCGCGTCTCATTTCAGCTTTCTTAAATGCTCGCCGAGCGCGGCCAGCTTGCGCGTCCAGAATCGCTCGTAGTGATTTACCCAGTCCTGAATTCTTTCCAGGGGCTTGGGATTCAGCCGGTAGTGCCGCTCTCTGCCGATGCGCCGCGCGCGCACCAAACGCGTCTGCAGCAGAATGCACAGATGTTGTGAAATTGCCGGACGGCTCATGGCGAACCGCCCCGCCAGCGAATTTACGGATTCCTCGTTCCTGGATAGGAGATCGAGCAGCCCGCGCCGCGTGGGGTCCGCGACGGCGTAAAACACATCCGCCGCGGGCCGGGAACTGCGCTTCTTCGCGCGACGAATTTGTCGCTTAGAAATGGGACGCATAAGAGGTCCACGCTGAACCGCACTCTTTATACGTAAGCTTGCGCTTACCTGTCAAGCGCCCTCTTCCACTTCGCCTCCATCACTCTCGGCTTTCCATCCGCCCCCATCAAATCAAGATGCGATGTGAACTCGTCCGCACCATTCCGGATGTATCTCAAATGCTTGACCGCTTCGTTCACCTTCGCATTATCAAACACAAACTCCGTCGCCGCATGGCTCGCCAGCCGCAGCGTGATCCCGTCATCCCCCGCTTTTTCCGCCAGGTCCGGCGGATAAAATCGCGCCCGCTCCTCAACTATCGTCAAAGCGCGATCAAGCTCATCATATCTGGCCTCATCCGCCTTCCTCAGCGCCGGCGGCATGCCTGATGAATTCCCCACCTCCCGCAGCGTGACGAACTCCAGCTGCGTCACTTTCTCCGCGTCCATATACTGGATCATGCAACTCATCGTATGATGCGACGCCTCGGTGCAAATCTCCTCAGCCATATCCGATCCCGCAACTCCCGTCCATCTTCCCGCCAGCCACGCAAAATCTGCCACTCTCGAGACTTGAGGGTAAGCCGTCCAGCCATTTTGCTGCCCCGAAGATGCCACCGCCACCTTCACCTCCCCCACCGCACGCACCGCCATCCCCGCAGCTACAACCATCACCAGTCCCGCAAGAGCCATCGCCGTCCTTTTCATTTTCCCCCCTTATATTGCTTAAATCGCCGCCTGCCCCGCCTGTCTAGCGCGCATGCCAAAAACGGGCTAAACTGTTCGCAGCCCCCAGCCGCAAACCACCAACCGGAGACAACATGAAAACTTTTGAAGTGTCCTTCAGCTTTCAGGATCGCACGAACAGTTCCGAGACGTCCACGGTCAAGCTCGACGCCTCCAGCCTTCCCGGCGCCATCGCCAAGGCCACGCGCGAATTCGTCAAGGCCTTGGATCGCAAGCAAAGATTCGACATGAACAAGAACGGCCTCGAGATCAAAGCCGTTCACGTCGGCACAGTTGCCGCCGAAGAAGTAAGCGCGGAAAAGCGAAGCGCCGGAGCGTAAGAACCTCCCGGCCAAATCCCCACGCACTCCAAACGAGGTTTCAGAATGGCTGCAAGAATCCGCATCCCCAAATCGTCCTGGGAAACCGGCGGCACAGAGAAGCCTCAACCCCGCACCTGCGCGGTATCGGGCAAGCGCATTTACGCCAATGAACGCGAGGCAAGCTCCACCGCCTCCCACAGAATGTCCGACAAACAATCCTCTGTGCCGCAAAAACTCAGAGTCTACAAATGCTTGTATTGCGACGGCTTTCACCTAACCAGCAAAGATCACTAGAGCGACTGCCTCCATCATTTCTTCCACGCCCCCAGCACCACTCCCATAATCAGCATCCCCACCAGCGGATATCCCGCATTAATCCCAAATATCTGCAGCGACCGCGCCTCAAACGCATACTCCGTGGCAAACGCCGACGCCACAAATCCGGCCCACACCATCGCCGCCACTTTCAATCCGCGCATCACGGTCTGCGGCCCCGTCGCCACAATCAACCACCCCAGCACGTACGCCATCACCAAATTCGCCACCACCGTCACCACATAAGGAAACCAGTTCGGCATCCCCGACGCCATCAACTGCTCGCTCGTTTTCCCGATCCCCGCCAGCCACTGTTTCTGAAGCAACATGAACCATCCGCCTCCCAGAAAAAAGTGCAGCACCGCCGCCACCACCACCGCAATCAGATTCGGCCCCTTCGCATTCATTTTTCTTCACTCCTTTCATGGCCTTCCTCGCGTTGCGAGGTAAAAAGTCTGGCCCCGTTTGTCAAGCTTCACTGAAAACAACGAACAAGCAGTTTCTGCTCGCTCACGGGTTTTTTGCCTTCGCTGCGATAGCATTCTGAATTTGTGGAATAAGAATGTCTCTGACGTAATGCCAGTATGGGACAAGAGCCAGCGCGGAGCGCGCATGCTTGTCTGCAGTATTCAAATCCGGCGTCGCTCGATGCTGGTTCATCCATGCAAGAGACATAAGCAACTCCGGCTCTCCCCACGATGGGTCCAAAGCGTCCGCAACAGCGCCCTTGCGCTTGCGCGCTTCTTCCAACGCCTTTAGGTCGTTTTCAATCGCCTTCTCTTGTCCTCCTCCGCGCTCTGGCGGAGCATTCCAAATGTTAGCGCCGAGCACCCATAAGAGTCGCGGATTCTCCGGGTCCGTGGCCTTCGCGTTCTTCACGAACGGCTGCGCCTTTGCCAAGAGTTCCTGCACACGAGCGGGATCCTTCTGATTCAGGTACAGAAGATTGCTCAGACACGAAATTGCGCCGGTCATCGCATCCACAAATTCGGGATCTTTCGCCGCCGATATGCTGAATTCGTCCACCCCGCCATTCAGATCCGCTTCAATCTCCTTCGGATCGACGGCGTCGTTAAAGCCGTTCAATGCCTTGCGCCATAATGCAAATCCGCGCCAATAGCGCACGCGCGATGCAAGCTCCTTGTCGTCGGCGAATGGCGCCAATTTATCGAAAAGGCGTTTCAGCTCCGGTCGGTTGTCTTCATAGTCGGCCCTTTGAATCTGCGCGACGATTGTGGTCACGCTTGCCCGAGCCGCCTGCGCCGACGCGCTGACTGAGCCCGTACCAGACTGCCCCGATGCGCTGACTGAGGCCGGGGAGCAAATTGCAAGCACAGCCAGGATTTTCAGCACGATAATTCCCCTGTGCCCATCTGCCCTCGAGCTTCGCCCCAAGGCCGTCCATGCCACATGCCTTACCTTTTGGTTTTCAAATCTTTCGGAGTTGCTCGCCCCTCTGAGTCTTTCTCTCACTGTCCGCCTCCTCTCTCAACACCTCAGCTTTCCTCTGAACACCACCCCTTGCCCAGCGCCGCGCCCGCAAAGCGTCCCCGAAGCCGGGACTCGCTGCCATCAATTAGACTGGCATCAGTTGTATACTCGCGTCAGGCGCTTATGAATAGCCCCGCCTCCGCACCGCCCGCCCCCGGACCGTTCACCGTATGCACCCACACCTTCGAAGCCCGCGACCCTGCCCGCGATCGTCTCTTCCCCTGCGATATCTGGTGCCCTGTGGAGCCCGGCGCGTGGCCGCTCGTCCTTTACTCTCACCACAGCCGCGGCAACCGTCGCTCCGCCACCTACCTCACCACGCACCTCGCGAGTCACGGCTACCTTGTCGCGGCCCTCGATCATTCCGAAGTTGTCGCCCCGGAGATCGCCGGCAATGTCCACGGCTTCATCGCCAATCGCGTTCCCGACGCCCGCTTTCTTCTCGACTACATTCTCGCCGGCGCGTTTCCGTGTACCGCCCGGCCCGATCCCCATCGCATCGCCATCGTCGGCCACGGCGCCGGCGGCTGGACCGCCTTGGCCTTGCCCGAAACCGACACGCGCATCCAGGCTGTGGTCGCGCTCGCCCCCGGCGGAGCGTCCAATCCCAAGCCGGGAATTATCCCCGCCACCCTCAGTTTCAACTGGCCGTGCCCGCCGGCCACCCTCTACATCGTCGCGGAGGACGATGTCCTCACTCCCATCGCCGGCATGCACGAGCTCTACAGCCGCACTCCCGGGCCCAAGCAAATGGTGGTCCTCCCCCGCGCCGACCACCTGCATTTCGTGGACAACGTTGAGCGGGCCCACGAGCAGCTCCGCGCCGCCAGCTTCCCGCCCGAGGCCTCCTGGATTTCCCGCGAAATGCGCCCCATCGCCGACCTCTGCACCGGAGAAGAAGCCCACCGCCAGATCCAAAGCCACACCCTCGCCCACCTCAACGCCGTTCTCTCCCACCATCCTTTCAATTGACTCTCGCTTCCCCGGATCTCTGCCACCCCACTTCCCTGTCTAATATCTTCGGCGCCCGCCCTCCATCACCGTCAGCACAAATCGCGAAAGTGTCTTCACATCGAGCGCTCTGGGAAACATCCTTCGCGCCGCCACTGTATGTTTTTAGCGCCAACTCCAGATCTTGGACGCGATGGCTGTCTTTCACCTTGTCGAGAGAATCGCGCGATACACCCAGACTTCCATCCAGTATTCGTTTCAAGTTGTCCAGATTGCGTTGCCAGCGCGCAATCACGGACGGCGGTACGCTTCCCATGCCTTCGGGAACAAAGAGGCGGCTGGCGATCTGGGCCATAATTCCTTTCGCCGCCAGTTGGCGTCGCAACTGTGGAATGTGGCCGGCTCCGTAGGCGATGACGATGCGGCCCGCGCCAGCAGCGGCGTCCAGGCAATTCTGCACGATCCGGCGATTACGCTCATGCCAGGCTCCCAAGGCTATGTCGGAGACCGTATTTTCGCCGGCTATCTGCTCAAACTGATAATCGGCGATGGCCAAGTTCTTTGTATGCAGAAAATCAAAGAGCGATGGCTCGGTGAGCGACTGCATTTGCTTGGCGGTCTCCTTCGTCAGCTCGTTTAACTTATCCTTAACTTCTTGGGGTTCCATCTCCTCCGCACGGCTCTGCCAAGCTTTCGCGATGCGCCAGTCGGTTGCGGCAAAGCGTGCATGCAGCGTGGGCGCCAGTTCGGCCAGATATGCGGCTTCGGGCGGAAAATAGCCTTCCATCGGCCCCTGATAGGCCTCTGGCGTGATCTCGCCGCAAATCAAATCCGGATGCAACGCCTCAACTTCGTTTCGCAGATCGGCAAGCGAGTAGTGATTTTCAGCTTTGAAATGCAGTTCGTGCGCCGTCCCAAGCAGAATAATCTCTGGGCTAGGCGAAGCTGTGGTTGGCTGAGTCTCCGCGGCTTTCCGGAGAGCACAAAAGAATAGCAACAGCCCCCAAAAGACTATGAACAGTCTTCTCAACACGAATCTCCTTTTGACCTCGACAACGGCTCCATTGCACCCTGGCGTAGACCCGATTTTGAGACATCCAGAAGTCAACCGCGTACTTCCTCTAATGCTTACCTTGGAGAAGCCTATTCCGCGCCTAACACCAGTATCCAATCAAGGCTCGCACGGTGCCGCACTCTTCGGTCTTACCGGTGCGGATTTCGCTTGTCTTTTGAATTTCTCTTCCCAAATCTCAATTCTGAAATTTCCTTTTCCCCGTTCCCCTCCCTCAACTCTTCAGCTTCCCTCTGAACACCATCCCCTGCGCCGCCCCATCCTCCAGCAACCTCTTGAAATAATCCCGCAGCACATTCACACACTGATCAAATGGCTCCACGCTCCGGTACGACCGCGACTGCATCACCCCGCCCTCCATCACCGTCAGCACAAATCTCGAACCCAGTTCAATTCCCCCTCTTCCATTTGGCCTCAATCACTCCCGGCTTCCCATCTGCTCCCACCAAATCAATATGAGATGTAAACTCATCTTCCCCATTCCGAAGTATCTTCACCTGTTTGACCACACCGTCCGTCTTCGCATTGTTGAACACGATCTCCGTTCCCGACACACTCGCCAGCCTCAGCGTAATCCCATTGTCACCCTGGCCCTCCGCCAAGTCCGGCGAATAGAACCTCACCCGCTCTTCGATCATCGTCCCCACGCTTGCCCCGCCGCTCGTGTCGATCGGCAATTCCCGCAGGGTGATGAACTCCAGCCCCGTCGTATTCTCCGCGTCCATCGACCGGAACATGCACGTCATCACGTGGTGCGACGGCTGCATGCAAATCTCTTCCGTCGTCGCCGTCCCCGCGGTTCCCGTCCACCGTCCCGCCAGGAAAGCTAAATCCGTCAACTTTCCGGGCGCCGCTTTCATCCCCTGTCCGCCCTGTTGAGCAGCCCGGCTCGAACCCGTCCCCGCCCCATTCACTTCAGTTGACTTTAGTCGCAACTCCGCTTGCGCACGTCCCGCCGCCACTGCGACCGCAATCAAAACGAGCCCGCCGAGAAATATCGCCATCCATTTCATTTTCTTGCTCCTCTCTTTTCTTCCTCCGTCCATTTTTCCCAGCTATTCTTCTCTACTCCTCTTTTTCTTTTTCTCTATCTTTCTCTTCTCAGCGCCCTCTACGTCAGATTTTTTCCTTCTCCTTTCAATTTTTATCTCTATTGCCTCAACGTCCCCCGATACACCATCCCCTGCGCCGCCCCATCCTCCAGCAACCTCTTGAAATAATCCCGCAACACATTCACGCACTGATCGAACGGCTCAATGCTCCGGTACGACCGCGACTGCATCACCCCGCCCTCCATCACCGTCAGCACAAATCGCGATAGCGTCTTCACATCGAGCGCCTTCGGCAATTTCCCCCGCGCCGCCTCCAGACACTCCGCCACCGCTTGTGACCACCCCTCGAAATTCGCCGCGATTCCCGCGTGGACATCCCGCATCCCCGGATCAATCTCCATCGCCAGACGACCCAGCGGACATCCGTACCCAAAATCCGTCGCCAAAATTCCCTGCCGGTAAACCGCCAGCAATCCAAAAATTCTTTCGATCGGATCGCTCACCTTCTCCCACACCGGCCCCAGCAGCGCCGGCCGCAGCATCTCCTTGTATTTCTCCAGCACCGCCAGCAGCAGCTCATCTTTCGTCTTAAAGTGGTAGTACATGCTCGATGTCGAGACCTTTGATTTCTCAAGCACGTCCGCCACGCTCGTCGCGTTGTATCCCCGCTCCCAGAACATCACGCGCGCGGTTTCAATAAGCTTTTCCTGAGTCGTCTTCGACCGCCCTTGCTTCGCCAGGTTTCTTCCGGTTGGGCCTCGTCCTTTCGCCCGGTTGACAATCAAATCCCCATCGAAATTTCTTACACGTTTCACTTCGCGTTTTCCCTTCCTTGGCCACTCATTCGCATGACGCCAGCTCCTTTCCACCACTTCGGTCGCTTATAATTTTGCTTTGGTTGTTTCTAGTTTCGCTTTCCTTTGTCGAGATCCTTCGAAACCGCCCACGCACCTCGCGTTATTCCGAGGAACGAGCAGCCCGATTCCCGCGCTTTGCTCTACACATTGCGCGGAAATCGGGCGCAGGGGCGAGCGAAGAGGAATCTCGGCGCCGGAACGGCGGACACCTCGGTCCTGGCTTGTGGCCTTCGGTTAAGCATGTCAACAGAACCGTTTCACTTCCCTCTCGCGCGCTCGTCACAACATCCATTCATCTTCACAATTCGATTGGCCTCGGAAAAGCAACGCTAATCTCCCGCCCCGCCCCGCCACAAGTGCCGCTCGTGCATCATTCGAATGTCCCAGGATCTATTCCGCCACTTTCCCGATTTTTGCCCCTTTATTTTTTCTCCGTTTCTCAATTTATAAATTGAGTGGAATGACTCACACAATTTATTTTCGTCCTCAATAAATGTCAAGCCTCTTCTTGTTTGGTCTCTATAAGTTGTTTTAATTCAGTAGGTTATCGGACATACCGCGTGGGAGTCGGCCCCACTTCAAGTCGGTGACGATCCCAGATCGCCCCTTCCCTCGAGTAGTAGGCCATTTCAAAATCCTGAGTGAGTTCCAAACAATCCGTCGGACATGCATCTTCGCAAAGTCCGCAGAACATGCACCGCGAAGTGTCGTACGTAAAATTTGTCAAAACTTTTCGGCGCGTCGCTTCGTCGCGGTGCCATCCGACAACAATTAAATTTTCCGGACACGCCAGCGCGCAAAGATTGCACGCGATGCAAAGTGTTTCGCCGGTTTCCGGATTGTTGTTCAAGCGCGGCGCGCCGCGAAATCGCTCCGCCACCATCGGCCGCTCCAGCGGATACTGTTCGGTGTAAATTTTCTTGGGATTTTGATAGCTGAAAGTAAGCGCCATCCCCTTAAACAGGTCCACCAGAAAGAATCGCCGCAGCAGCTTTCGCATAGAGAGTTAGTTTCTTTCGCCTGCGCGCGAAAGTCAAGGCGAAGCTGCACGCAGCTCCGCGATGTGGCGCGCTTGGTTGCGGGCGAAAAGGATGTTGTTTGCCTCACGTATCTATAAGACAAAAGAATCGCGCCGTAATACAATGCGGCCGCAAGTGCGGCGACGGGCTACCAACGTGAAAAATTTGTAGAGGTCGCTGCCGAGTTGGTGCGCAGATGGACTCGACATCATGATAGGCGTTTGGATGCGAGGATGGCGGCGGAGCCCGCTGCTGACGGCGCAGTTTGTCTTCACGATCGGTATCGGCATGGCCGCGGTTGCGGCGCTGGCGAGTCTGATGCTTGCGCTCGGCTATGAGCCGCTGCCATTTCGCGATCCGGGGCGGCTCGTGGAGGTTTGGGAGACTGTCGAACCTAGCGCGAGTCTCGCGGCGATTTCGGGGCCGGACCTGAAGGATTTCGCAGACGCAACCCACAGCATCTTCACAGCGCTCGGCGGCTTCTCACCACCTTTCCGACTTTGGTTGTTCGACAGCAGGGGCTCGACAGAGATCAACTCTTGCCTCATTCAGGCGAGCGTTTTCGGCGACCTGAGCATACAACCCGTTTTGGGGCGCGGAGTCCTGCCGGACGATGAGCCTTTCGGCGGCGGCGCGACGGCTCCGGCTTGGATCAGCTATGAGGTTTGGCAGACTCGGTACGGCGGCAGCCCTTCGGTGATTGGCGCGACGATCGGGATCGGATCGAGCGTGTCAGGGAATGGCAAATCGCCAATGCAAATTGTTGGCGTGCTCCCGCCGCGCGTCAGCATCCCGCTCTCGTTCATGCAAAACACGACGGACGTGTGGTTCCTCTTGCCACGCGACATTTCGGTCCACCCGCGGAATTCTTCAGTTTATTTTGGGCTGGGACGGCTCCGTCCCGGCGTAAGTGTGGCGCAGGCGCAGACGGCACTCGCGGTTGTAACGGAAAGTCTGGGGCAGCGCTATAGCTTTGATCGGCGCAAGCGCCCACTGGTGCGGACCCTGGAGGAGATCGCGCATGGCCCAGCGCTGCAAACGATGGGTCTGCTGGCGCTCGGTGTGGGGTTCGTCTTTCTGGTGGGCTGCGTCAATCTCGCCATCCTGATGGGAGCGGAGGGCAGACGTCGGCGGCGGGAAATTGCAATCCGCGCCGTGCTGGGCGCGGGCCGTTGGCGATTGTGGTACGAAGTGGCGGCGGAAAAATGTCTGCTTACGCTGCTATCGCTGGGATTGGGCGTGGCGTTTGCCTCCGCGCTACTGCGCGTTCTGGCGCAGTTGGTGCCGGCAGCCGGACTTGGCCCGGCGCTGGTGCATCCGCCACCATTGAATCTCGCCGTGCTGTTTTTCTTTGCGGCATTCGCACTGGCTGCGACGTTGGTTTGGTCCGCGCTCTTGGTGGCTGCGGCGGACGGACCCGGATCGTCGCGAGCGCTCGCGGCAGCGAGCGGCGGAATGGGCTACACGGGGCTCAGCGATTCCAGTCGCGGGGCCGGCCGCTGGCGGCTGATTCTGCTCGCGGCGCAGGCGGGAACTGGAATTTGTTTGCTCGCGGCAGCGGCGCTGACGGCCAAGACTTACGCCACACTCTCGGCCGCCAATCTAGGGCCAGCGCCGAGCCGCACGGTATTGATGCATTTCTGTCCTCCCGATCCATACCAAGTCAGCATCACCGATGCCCAGGCAGGAGAGTTCCACCACCAAGTGCTGTCCCGGCTGGAGCGGCTGCCGGGCACGCTGGCGATCTCGCATGCGGATCTATTTCCGCCGCCTGGTTCACGCGAATCTTTTGTGAAACAGGGTGACGCGCCCGACGTCGAGCGCGAAACCACCTATCCCTTGGTTGTTTCGACCGGATATTTCCGCACGCTCGGGATTCCGATTTTGTTCGGCCGCGGCTTTGACGACACGGACAACAAAGGCGGCGAGTTAGTGGCAATCATCAGCTTGGACATGGCCGAGCAGAACTGGCCCTCGCCGGACCAGGCGGTGGGTTCGCAGTTCGCTTTCGGGGAAAAGTTTGAGAAGCCCCGCAAAATTGTCGGCGTGGCCGCGAACTTCACCGGCTACTGGTCTCAGAAGCCATTTCCGACGGTTTACTTGCCAGAGGTTGATTCATCACAATTGTGCGGCGATATAATTTTGCGCACCGCGGACTCTCCGCGCTCGGTTGCAGCGCTCGCCCCGCAGGCGTTGGCTGGAATGTCGATCCCGGCGACGATTTCGGATGTCTCAACTATGCAAGAGCGCTGGCAGGCGACACTGACGCGGCCGCTGGCGCGGATGGCAGGCATGATTCTCTTGGCATTGCTTGGGCTGGGACTGAGCGTCCAGGGCGTGTACGCAGTGGCTGCGGCGGCAGTGGCGGCACGGCGGCATGAGCTTGCAGTGCGCTCGGCGCTCGGCGCGCCCGCCGGGCGGCTGGCCTGGAATGTTACGCGCGAACTGGTCCTCGCGGTCATAGTGGGATCGGGGCTCGGCGTGGCGGCGGCGCTGGAGTTGCGGCCGCTGCTGAAGCATTGGTTGGGCCCGACGGCCGTCTGGCAATTGGAGCCGATCGCTGTAGCCTTCGTGCTGCTGGCGCTAGCGGGAGCGGCGGGCTGCTACGCCCCGGCGCGTGCGGCGGCGCGAGCAAACCCAGCCGAGGTGCTGCGGCAGGGCTGAGATCTGTGCGTTGACTCTTGTATTTCCTCCTCCTCTGAAATCTCCAATTTCAAATCTGTAGTCGTTTTTGTCGGCCGCCCCATACGCATCCTGCCGCGGCGAGGGGAGGACAGAAGAAATCTTCATCGATGTTTCAAGAGATTTGTTGGGGGGAACCGGAAAAGCAGAAGACGCGAAGCTGCCGGACGCAGGAATTAGCCTGAAGCCGTGCCCAATGGAAAGGGTGGGAACGGAGACTACGGACCGGAACGAGCGATTGCGGCGAAATATGGGAAGGGGGGCGAAGCGGAAACCGATGGGTACCGTTTGCCGAGCCGAAGAATTCCTCCGGGCACATGGAATAGGCGAAAAATGTAAAGATTTCTAGTAACTTTTTCTGGTATATAGACGTCCTATGTACAGGTAGAAAGGGGCTCTATATACCGATGACTGCGTCAAACGAGCGCTATCAGAACCGAATCGAAGTCCTGCAGGGCACGCTGGACATGCTGATCCTTCAGACGCTTCAGTGGGGACCGCGCCACGGCTACGCCCTCAGCAAAGCCATCCGCACGAACTCCGGCGAGATTCTCAAAGTGGATGCGGGCTCACTCTACCCCGCGCTTCACCGCCTGGAACGCAAGCGGTGGATCGCGGCGGAATGGAAGGCATCCGACTCCGGCCCTCGCTTGCGCGTTTACCGGCTTACGAAGTCAGGGAGAAAGCGGCTACTTGCGGAACGGTCTCGATGGTCAAAACTGCTGGAAGCCATTGCAGGGGTCCTGAATCCAGCAAAAAGGGAGAGCGAAATATGAGCTGGGCATTCTGGCGGCGCAAACGGCGCAATGAAGAACTCGATGAAGAGCTGCAGGGCCATCTGACGCTTGGGACGCGGGAGGAAATGGAAGCGGGCCAATCACGCAGAGAAGCGCAACTAGCGGCCCGCCGCCAATTTGGCAACGAGGCGCTGATCAGCGAAACCACCCGCGACATGTGGGGCTGGCGCTGGGTATCGGACCTGCTTCAAGACGTGCGGTACGCCTTACGCATCATGCGGAAGAGTCCCGGCTTCACTCTCATAATCATTCTCACGCTGGCATTGGGAATTGGAGCGAACACATCGATTTTCAGCATCGTAAACGCGGTGCTATTGCGTTCCCTGCCGTACTACGACCCCGGTCGTTTAGTGAAGATCACTTTCAACAAACCTGGAGTAGGGTTGCGTGACATCCCCTTCTCTGTCCCCGAGTTGGAGGATCTGAAGTCAAGAGCCGGCGTCTTCGAGGGAGTAAGCGGTGTCGTCAGTGGCAGCACCGACCTGACCGGCGGCGAACACCCGGAACATCTTGAAGTGCTCGAGGTGAGCCCCAACTATTTCTCGATGCTTGGCGCAACGCCGCAAATCGGGCGGTTATTTGGTCCGCAGGACTTTGCGCTGGGTTTTGCAGATGCAGCTGTGATTAGCGATGGCTTGTGGCGCCGATCCTACGGCGGCGACCCGAATATTCTGGGAAAACATCTACGGCTGGACAACGATCCGTACACGATTGTGGGAGTGGTTCCTGCCGGATTTCGCCACCCCGGAAATACGATCGCGAGCGATGTGGAAGTGTGGGTCACGTGCGGGTTCAGCGGGGATCCTTATCCGAAACCCGCGCGCAACGTGGCGGTGCTGCCAGGGGCAATCGGACGGCTGAAACCTGGCATCGATGTAACGCAGGCTCAGGCGAGACTGACGGCAATGGCCAGCGAACTCCGAACTGACTTCCCTAATGATTATCCTCCTGAGGCTAAATGGTCCATCGAGATCCAACCTTTGCAGGACTCACTCGTAGGCAATGTGCGTCCCCAACTGCTGGTATTAATGGCCGCGGTAGTCCTGGTCGTGGTAATCGCATCCGTGAATATCGCAAACCTTCTACTGGCTCGCGCTTCAGGAAGACAGAGAGAAATGGCACTTCGGATGGCGCTTGGGGCTGGCCGTTTTCGCATGGTGCGCCAGATGCTGACGGAGGCGCTCGTGCTCTCCTTGATCTCGGGTGTAGCAGGCGTGCTCGCAGCGAAATTGACCTTGAGTTTCATCCTTCGCTTTGTTCCCGCTTCAGTTCCCCGGCTTGCTGAGGTGGGTGTGGACCGGACAGTGCTGCTTTTTGCTCTTCTGATTTCCATCTTCACCGGAATCATATTTGGGCTCGCTCCAGCTTTTCAGGCAATGAAAGCAGATATGACTGCCGCAATTCGGGAAGGTGCTCAAGGCTCCGGCACCAGCGCAAAAACGTTCCATTTGCGGAGTCTGCTGATTGTGTCTGAATTGGCGCTTGCAGTTGTGCTGATGGTTGGAGCCGGCTTGCTCCTGCGGACTTTCTGGGGATTGATTCAGGAAAATCCGGGCTTCAATCCTTCGAGGGTAGTCACTGCAAGCTTCTACCTACCGAACCCGAACGATCCTAAGACGGATGTGTTGTATGGAGACTTCTCAAAAAGGACATCTTTTTTCAGAGACGTCATCCGGCGTGTGGCCACGATTCCAGGAATCGAACGGGCCGCCATGACCTCGGATTTGCCAGGCGCGCGTCCAACAACAACCGCCGCACTGGTGATTGAGGACCGCGCGGCCGATTCATCGCAAGGGTTAACAGCGGAAGTAATTCTGGTGAGCCCTGACTATTTTATGCTTATGCAATCCCCATTGATTCGTGGGCGTTTTTTCCTTGAAAGCGATGAAACGGGAAAGCAGGAGGTAGCCATCATTGATGAGACTACGGCGCGACGCTATTGGTCGGGCATTGATCCTGTCGGCAGGCGCTTGCGGTTGGGGGGAAGTCGCAACTTTCCGCAGTCTTGGGTAACCGTGGTCGGAATCGTCAAGGATATGAAGCAAGACGGACTTGACACAGGTGGTGTCCCCCACATATTCAGACCTATCTATCAGCAATCAGGGTACAGGAGTGATGACATGAGCGTGGTGGCAAGGACGCCTCTGCCCGCATCACTCCTCGAATCGCAAATTCGGAAGGAGATACAGACATTGGATCCCACATTGCCCATATTCAACGTCCGTTCTATGAACGATTTGATGGATGCTTCGATCGCGCCGCGCAGATTTTCGGCGGAATTGGTGGGACTGTTCGCCGCGGTCGCCGTACTTTTATCTTCCATCGGAATCTATGGTTTGCTGGCTTACATGGTTGGGCAGAGGTCTCATGAAATTGGAATCCGAGTCGCCTTGGGAGCCCAGCGGTCAGATATCCTCACGCTCATTCTCGGGAAAGGGTTATTGCTAGCCGGTGCTGGGATTGTAATTGGAGTGGGGCTTGCCGCGGCCGCGGCGCCGATGATTGCAACTCTGCTCTACGGCGTTCATCCGATCGACGTCGCAGTCTTCGTCGCTGTGCCTCTGCTACTTTTGATTGTCGCCTTTCTCGCCACCTACATTCCCGCACGCCGCGCCATGCGTGTCGATCCGATCGTGGCTCTTCGGTACGAATAGGGCATGCACCACTGGGCACGATCGAGAGAGGCTATCGCGGATATCTCAAATCCGGTGCTCCATGAGCTGCGCGTTACCTCGCTCCCTTGGCGAGAAACGCGCCCTAGTCGAGCGGCGTGGAGGATTCGTCCGCGCCGATTGCATTTAGAATGCGAGTGGCGGTTTGCTGAATGTGTTACAAGCTCTCAGTCAGCAACTTGGCGTCCCCCTCCTATAAGGCAAAACGAATCGCAGATTTCAAATTTGAAATTTCAGAAAAGACCGGTGAAGAAAAACAACTTCCGCATGCGTCTGCCGCAGCGGCGGGCAAGAGATGCGGCGTCCACTGCAATTCCGAACTTAGGCGAGCCCGCGGAACCCTATTTAATTTTGATGCTGTTGAAGAATTTGTTGGCGTCGGCCTCAGAACAGTTGGTGCCAATCGTACAGACGACAATTCCTTGCCATACCCGGCGGCCCTGAACGGCGAGTCTTATGTACGCCGCGAAGCCAATCCCGTTTGCGGTGCCTGTGGCCGAGACTGCGCGCGCGGTCAGGCCGCTGTAGGTCGAGTCGGTTTTAGGGCCGGCCTTCGCGCCTTTCCCCAAAATGTTAAGCTGGCCATCAATTGCCGCGTCGAGCCCGGCGGTGTCGGTCTTCGGAGTGAAAGACACATCGGAATAGGCGACCATGAAAGCGTCGCCACTGGTTTGCAATCGCAGTGCATAAATCATCAGGTCCGTGCTGCCCCCGCCCACCACCCTTTCAACGTGCTGGGTCGTTTGCTTGACGGGCTGACCATCAGGCACCGGGTAAGTGGCTGAAAAAGCCGGGGCATCGTAAGGTTCGCCACTGAATTTGAGGGATTGCGCCGAGATTGCGGAAACCGCCAGCACGAAAAAAATAATCAAGAGATTGGCCCGCTTCATTTGTTCTCCGAATTGAAAGGGCCTGGTTGTTGGAGAACAACCAAGCCCCTTTCGCGGAATGCGTGAATTATCCGTGCTGCTGAATCGTTATCCGCGGCCGCCCTTCTTGTCGTCGGTGCCGCCTTTTTCGCCGCCCTTGGGAGGGTTCTTAGGCGGGTTCTTTGGCGGAGTCTTCGCGTTGTTCTTCGGCGGAGTGCCACCCTTGTTGGCGCCATTGGTGTTTCCCTTGTTGTTGCCAGCGGTGTTTCCCTTGTCGTTGCCAGGGGTGGTTCCCTTGTTGGCATTGGCGTTTGTGTTGGTCTTGCCGCCGTTGTTGGGGTTAGCGCCGTTGGCAGGGTGAGTGCCATTCGGAGTATTGGCAGGGTGAGCGCCATTCGGAGTGTTGGCTGGGCCATTGTGACTGGCCGTCGCGGGATGTTCGGACGCGCCCAAGTGAGCACCGCCAAAATCGCCGGCTTTGGAGGTTCCCGCGACAGAGGGCTGCCCGTGGTTCGCAGAATAGAACTGCGACTTATTTGTGCTGGCAGCGTGCTCTTGCTGAGTCTGCGCGGAGGTTGGGGCAATATGGCGCTCGTTTGCGGCCGCATTTTCCGCGGGGGTGGGCCGAGCGGTGGTGCCGCCGGTGCCACCGTTAAAACTAACGTGGCTCGAATTGTTGTTGATGACGGTCTTGTCGACATACGTGTTGTGGATATTGACGCCGACGTTGCTCACCGCGGTGTTGTAGCGGAAAGCGCCGCCGACCCACATGCCGCCGCCGAAACCGACACCGCCGTAGCCGAAGCCATAATTAATTCCGCCGTAGAATCCGACGTGAGGTCCCCAGTAACCGCCATGCCAGGCATAAAGGCCGCCGCCCCAGCCCCAATAACCGGGCGTCCAAAGAACTCCAACCATCGGCGGTTGCACCCAAGTGCCGGGAACCCAATAATAGCCGCCATCTTCCGCGTAAGCCCAGTAGCCGGGCGTCCACATGAAACCAGCGCCGGGGCACACTGGCTGCGCGTAAACCGGAATCACGGGCGGGCCGATGCGAATGGAAAGACCCACGCCGATCTGCGCAGAAGACGCGGCGGGAATCGCCAGAAGAGCGACTGCGATAAGCAAAACGGAAAGGAAGCGTAGAGTACGCATTTTCGTCACCTCGCGGAGATGCAATCGCTTTCGCGATGCTTGCAAAAATTCAAACAGCATAAAATCTGAGCCGATGGCGGCCCGGCTGGGTACCTGAGCGCCATTTGTACCATGCCAATGTATATTAAAACCATCCGGGAGTGAAAAGTTGCGGAGGATGCGGACGGTGTTTCTTAGATGGCAGGCGGGGAGGGGTGGGAATCGTGATTCACGCAACAGGTTTGCGCCCGCGCCAGCGCCGTACGGTGAAGGGGAAAAAATGGTGATGAAGATATGGAGTATCGTCGCGCTCGTTGCATGTCTGCTGCAGCCTGTCCATCCAATTTTCGCGGGGCAATCCCCGCAAATTGAGGCAAGACATCCTTCGGAGTTTAAGGTCGGGATGGCGTTCCTGACATTTACGCCGAAAGAGCCGTATAACTGGCGCGGCGCGAAGACGCATGCGTTGCTGGCCACGGTGTGGTATCCCGCCGCGGCAGATGCAGCGGAGCGCGCGATCGAGATCCCCGGACTGAGCCAGCTTTTCGTTCTGGGAAACGCGGCGCAAGATGCGAAGCTTGCCTCCGCGCCCGCGAAATTTCCGATGATCTTGCTTTCGCATGGGACGGGCGGCTCGGCATTGCAAATGGCGTGGCTGGGAACGGCGCTTGCGGCACAGGGATATGTGGCGGTGGCGGTGAATCATCCCGGGAACAACGCGACCGAGGCTTACACCGCGCTGGGATTTTCGACGTGGTGGGAGCGCGCTCGCGATTTGAGCGTGGCGATCGATTCCATGCTGGCCGATCCCAGATTCGGCGCGCGCATCGACCCGAAGCGAATTGGGGCCGCGGGATTTTCGTTGGGCGGGTACACGATGATCGAGATCGCCGGCGGGATCACCGATCCGAAGGCGTTCATGGCATTCTGCGCGTCGCCCAGCGCGGACCTTATCTGCAAAAGTCCTCCGGAATTTCCGACGCTGATCGAGGATTTTGTGCGACTTTCAAATACAGACGCGGAATTTCAAGCCGCGCTTGGCCACGCGAGCGATTCGTTCCGCGACACACGAGTGCGGGCGGTGTTTGCGATGGCTCCGGCGATCGGGCCCGCATTCCGGGCCGCGAGCCTGACGCAAATTACGATTCCAGTGAGGATCGTCGCGGGGCAGGGGGACACGAATGTGCCGATTGAATCGAGCGCAAGATATTTTGCCGCGAACATTCCCGGCGCGAAGTTGACCATTTTCCCCGGGAACGTGGGGCACTACCAGTTTTTGGACTCGTGCACGAATGCCGGGCGCAAAACGCTGTCGCTTTTGTGCACGGACGGCGAGGGAGTAGACCGTGACGCGATCCACGCGAAGACCGCGGGGCTGGCGGTGGAGTTTTTTAAGGAAACGCTGAAGTGAAATTCAGTGTCTATACTCAGAGCATGCGCATGGCAACGAACACTCGCCGGAAACAGTCGCGCTAATTTACGTGGAAAAGCATCCTCAATTAGTGTATATACATAAATGTGTTCTCGTGGGATGCGCGGAAAGCTGCTCGCAACCTTGCGAAGCATGGTGTCACTTTTGAGGAAGCAGCGACTGCGTTTGCCGACGCCGACGCGCTTGACTGGGAGGATGCAGAGCATTCTCACGAGGAGCAAAGATCTAAACGATTGGGGCGGTCGTTAGCGGGCAAGATTCTGTTGGTGGTCTATACATTACGGAGGCGGAAGAATGGCAAGGAAACGATTCGCATCATCAGCGCGCGGCAGGCGAGCCGGCGCGAGCGCAAAGCATATGCCCGACCGGAAGATTGATTTCTCCGACGCTCCGGAGTCCGCGGATGCCGAGCTGAAACGCGCACGACGAGTTGGCAGACCTTCAACGGGAGCGGCAAAGCAATTGATTGCCATCCGGATCGCCCCACGACTGCTTGCGCGGCTGCGACGGCTTGCGGCGCGGCGGGACAAACCCTATCAAACGTTCATCCACGAATTGCTGGAGAGGGCGGTAAGGCGGCGGGCGGCGTGAAGCGCATTGGCCGCGACGGTTCACTCCGCACAATCGCCGGGCGGTGGTAGAATTCGCGGATGGCGACTCCGGAAGCGCGTCCGCAACTGTTGATACGGCCCGCGGCGGAAGGCGACGCGCTGGTGATGCGCGAAATCTTCAACGAGGGCGTGCAGGACCACCTGATTCCTTTCGAGGATAATCCAAGAAGCGTGGAAGAGCAGCAGGAGCAAATTAACGCGGCGGCGGCGGACGCGCGGCATCCGATGCTCGTGGCGGAGCTGCGCGGATGGGTGCTGGGATGGATCGCGCTAACGGCGTCGGATGCGCGGCCGCAGCTCGCGGATGTGGGCGAGATATCGGTGTGCGTGCGGCGGTCATTCCGGAATTATGGGGTGGGGCGGCAATTGATGCAGGCGATGCAGGAGACGGCGGCGCGGCAGGGGTATCGAAAACTTGTGGGGCGGGTGCTGGCGGCGAATACGGACAGCCTGCGGCTTTGCGGGGCGTGCGGATGGAGAGAGGTGGGAAAACTGGTAGGGCATGATGCGTCATATGGGGAGCGGCGGGATATCGCGATTGTGGAAATTGTGATTGAGAGTGCGGGGCAGGCGACACATTGAATTCTTGCGAGAAGCATTTCGGGAAAAGCAAAACTCATAAACACAGAGATCACAGCGGGCACGGAGAAATCTGAGGGCGGAATCAGATTAATCTCAGATCTGAGATTTCATATTTCAGAGAAAAGAAAAAAGGGAGAAAGGGTTGGGCGCGGAAATTATTGATGGTGGAATGAAAGAGGGGGACGCAGCGATGATGCGCGAGGCGCTGGCGGAGGCGCGCGCGGCGGCGGAGCGCGGCGAGGTGCCGGTGGGCGCAGTGGCGGTGCATGGGGGGAGAGTTGTGGCGCGGGGGCACAACCGCACTCTGGCGGATTGCGATCCGACGGCGCACGCAGAGATGGTGGTGCTGCGCGAGGCGGCGCGAGTGGTTGGGAATTACCGGCTGACCGGGGCGACGGTCTATGTGACCGCGGAGCCCTGCGCGATGTGCGCGGGGGCGTTGATACAGGCGCGCGTTGCGCGGCTGGTGTATGGATGCGCGGAGCCAAGGGGCGGGGCGGTGCGGTCGTCGCTGGGAGTGCTGGAGAATCCGTCGGCGAACCATCGAGTGGAAATTGTTTCCGGGGTGATGGCGGAAGAGTGCGCGGGGGCGTTGCGGGAATTTTTTGAGGCGCGGAGATAGTGGCCTGCGGCGACGACAAAGAAAGTAGACTCACCGCAGAGACGCAGAGAAAGACAGAAAGAGAATTTCAGATTTGAGATTTGAAATTTCAAAGAAAAGACAAAAAGTGGAAGGTCAACATTCGCGGTTATTGATTTGGATTTTGTGGTGGGCGATCGTGATCCTTCGCTGCGCCCGATGAAAACCATCGGGACTCCGCTCAGGATGACAAGTTTTTTGATGGGTTTCGCGAACGCGAGCTAAATTGCGGTTTGAGGGCGGATCCTGATTCGCGCGCAAGATAAATAGTTTAAGTTTAGGGAGAGATGAGAGTGCAGGCTTTGCTTGGCGGGATTGCGATTTGTTTGCTGGCGATCATCCTTTGGGATGTGTTCGAGACGGTGATATTGCCGCGGCGCGTGACGCGGCGATTGCGGATTGCGCGATTGTTTTACCGGTGGTCGTGGGCTCCCTGGCGCGCGGTGGCGAAATGCATGAAGCCGGGCAACCGCAGGGAATCGTTTCTGAGTTATTACGGGCCGCTCTCACTGTTGGTTCTTTTTGGAGTGTGGGCGGCGGGGATGATTGTGAGTTTCGCGATTCTGCACCTGGCCGCGGGATCGGCGATTAATGTCGAGGGGATGCCGGGGGACCACCCGGGATTTTGGTCTGACCTGTACATGAGCGGGACGACATTTTTCACGCTGGGGCTCGGAGATGTGACGCCGAGGACTGCGCTGGCGCGATTCGTGACGGTGTTGGAGGCGGGGCTGGGATTCGGATTTCTCGCGCTGGCGATCAGTTATTTGCCGGTGATGTATGGAGCGTTCTCACGGCGCGAGGTGAATATTTCATTGTTGGACGCGCGGGCGGGATCGCCGCCGACAGCGGCGGAAATGTTGAAGCGGCATACGCAACCGCATAGCGTGCAAGCGTTGGAGGAATATCTGCGGGACTGGGAAAAGTGGGCGGCGGAGTTGATGGAGAGCCACATGTCCTATCCCGTACTTTGCTATTTCCGGTCGCAGCACAACAACCAGTCGTGGCTGGCAGCACTGACGACGATGCTGGATGTGTCGGCGGTGCTGATCGCATTCGCGCAAGGCCCGCTGAAGTGGCAGGCGCGCATGACGTTCGCGATTTCGCGGCACGCCGTTGTGGATCTGGCGCAGGTGCTGAAGTGCGCGCCGAAAGCTCCGAAGGAGCCGCGGTTGCGCGACGAGGATTTGCCGAAACTATTGAAGATTGCGGAGGCCGCGGGCGCGCCGAAGTGCTCGATGGAAAACGCGCAGACGCTGACGGAATTGCGCGCGATGTACGAGCCGTACATTACCGCGCTCTCAGACCGGCTGCTGATGTACGTTGCGCCGTGGAAATTGGACGCGAAGCCCGCGGACAATTGGCGGACGAGCGCGTGGGCGCGGATTTCCGCGGAAAAGGAAGCGGTGGTGATTGGGGATGGTGAAGAGCGAGAGCACCTCTAAATGGCTTGATCGAGGATGACGTTTCCAGATAATCCGAAAAACTTCATGAGACGTAGCAAGATGCGGGCCCCGGTTTCGGGGCGCGCGGTGGGGCTTGAGTCACAATAGGCCCGCGTAAGTCTGGGAATGATTCGCTAACTGGAAACAAAATATCCGCTTTGAGAGTGCCGGGCCGGCGTCCACCCAATGCACCGGCGTACCGGCTAATTCCCTGTTGCGTCAACCGCGGGAGTCTGCGAAGGGCCGGGGATATCCTTGCGTTGGTGTAAGAATCGGAAGAACTCCACCCCTTCGCGCGCACGGCGGCGCATGACCTCGGGGCTGCGAAGCATTCCACCAACCATGGAGAAGATCTTGCGGGGACGGAAATAAAACTTGCGGTAAAACTGCTCGACCGAGTTGAAAATGATGGTTGAAGACAAGGACGGATAGTTGAGCGCCGCGGTCTGCACGCCGTGGGTATCCACCAGGTCGCCGCTCTGAATTTGCAGCCAGCCCTGCTCCTGAGCCTGGCGATAGAGTTCGGTGCCCGGATAAGGCGCGGCGAGAGAGACCTGGATGGTTTCGGGCTCGATATCGCAGGCGAAGCGGATGGTTTCACGAATGGTCTCGGGCGTCTCGCCCGGCAATCCCAAAATGAAAGTGCCGTGGATGGTGATGCCCAGTTCCTTGGCATTCTTTGTGAATTCGCGTGCAATGTCCAGGCGGGTGCCCTTCTTGATGTTGTTCAAAATTTGCTGGTTACCGGATTCGTAGCCGACCAGCAACAGACGCAAGCCGTTTTCGCGCAGGATTTGCAAGGTCTTGCGTGGGACGTTGGCCTTGGCGTTGCAGGACCAAGTCAACCCCAGACGGCCCAGACGCCGGCCGATCTCCTCGGCTCGGGGCAGGTCATCAGTAAAGGTGTCGTCGTCGAAGAAAAATTCCTTCACGTGCGGGAAATATTTCTTGGCATCGGCCATCTCAGCCTCAACGTTATCGGCGCTGCGGACGCGGTAGTGGTGGCCGCCCAGAGTCTGGGGCCAAAGGCAGAAAGTGCATTTCGAGCGGCAGCCGCGGCCGGTATAGAGCGACACGTAAGGGTGCAGCAAGTAGCCGATGAAATAATTCTCGATGGTCAAGTCGCGATGGTAAACGTCCACGACGGAAGGCAGCGCGTCCATATCCTCGATAATCGGCCTGGGAGGAGTAAAACGAATCTGGCCATTTTCGCGATAGGCGATGCCCTGAACTTGCGGCAACGGCTTGCCCGCAGCGATCTCCGCGCAGGCATAGTCAAATTCGCCGACGGCCACCCAGTCCACTGCAGATGCGGCGCCGAGCGATTGTATCGGCAGCACGGCAACGTGCGCACCCACCATGCCGATCTCCAGGCGGGGGTTCTCGTCCTTGAGGCGGGCGGCAAAACGAGCATCGTTGGGAAACGAAGGGGTGCTTGTATGCAAGACGGCCAAATCATAGTCGCGAGCCAGCGGGACCACTTGCTCGACAGTGAGGCCATCGGGTGGAGCATCCACCAAGCGGCTGCCTGGGACCATAGCAGCGGGCTGCGCCAGCCACGTTGGATACCAGAAAGAACGGATCTCCCGCCGCGCCTGATAACGCGCGCCTGCGCCGCCGTCGAAACCCTCATAACTGGGGGGGTTGAGAAAAAGTGTCTTCCGCAAAGACGGACTTCCTTTCCGGCTGAAAACAACCGGCAGAAATACGCTTCCGGCCCGCAGGCCGCAAGCTCGTTTGGTTGCCAGGTGCAATATCATGGCTGTATTAAGGGCCAAGGTCAAATCGGCGAAGGTGACAATGGCTGCCAGAGGCAGAATACTGAGGCGGGAGTCTATATCTTCAACTCGAGCTCAACTCAGGGCTTGAGGGTCAGATCGCCAGCCATGACGTGGGCGTGAAGTCTGTACTTCCCGTTGCCGTCTTTCCGGACAGAATTTCCGAGCCACCCCTTGGGATCGCCGAACTGATCGCCACTCACATCTCCGAATCGTACAGAGACATCGACACGGGAGTAATCTTCGGGATTCCCCACCTGAATGGTCAAATCGCCGCCGAGAAGCTTCAAATCCTTATCACCCACAACGCCCTCGACAGAGAGATCGCCCCCGTGCATGCGCGCGTAGAGGTTTGTAGACCTGGGAATTTCGATGGTGACCTGCAAATCGTCCTTCGGCACATGCGACAGGGTGAGATCCACGGCTGAGTCCGAACGCTTCAACTGAATTTTGATATTCTTCGCCTGCTCAATGTTCTTGCCCTCGACGTGAACCAGAATTTTCTCCGATATGCCCCCTACGATGCGGAAGTCTCCATCGTGCAAGTGCAAACGAAGGTTCGTGCCGCTGGCCAAATTGGTTTCAAAATTCTGTTGATGGAGATTCGAGGTTTCCTGCGCGGCCTGGCAGAATGCCGCCGGCGCAAACAGGAAAATAAAAGGCAGAAGCGGAAGCGCTTTTTTCATGGAGACCCCACTTGCTAAATTATACGCAAAGGACGGCCGAATGTTCCGTGACTTGGGAGATGATTCCGCAGCGAAGCCCTGCAACTGACTGGTGCAGCCGCCAGCCCAAGAAAACCGAGAACTAGATGAAACAAACGGCGAAAACACTCCAGGGAAAAACCGGCCATCAACTCAATTGGGCGAGAATACATGGCGAAAGGCCGCCTTTTGCACAAAAGTGGACTGGGCAGTACGTCGGTACTATAGCCCCTCTGCACTTTACGGCTGAAAATCGATAGCCAGGAAAGGCAGTTTTAGGGCCGGGGCGTGCGCGCGCGTCCTACGCGCCGCGTCCCCGCTGCGAGAATTCGCCTGGAATGTCCGCAGAAAGAGATCACTGATGAGCACGAACACGGCTGATCCAACTCTCTCTCAATTGACCCCCGCGAGAAAGCCAGGCGAAACGCAACGGCTGCAGACGTTGTGCATTGAGATCCCGGTGAAAGTGCAAGGGTCGAGGAACACACACCCGCCGACGCCATTTCTGGAAGAGACGCGCACGGTGATCGTGTTCCCGCATGGCGTGGTGCTGCGGTTATCGGAGATCGTGGTGCAGGGGCAGATCGTGGTCGTGCAGAACATGCGCGTGAAACAGGAAGTGGCGTGCCGGGTGATCACCTCGAAGCCGGGAGCCACGTCAAAGGGATACGTTGAACTGGAATTTACGCAGCCCGCGCCGGGTTTCTGGGGCATCAGTTTTCCGGGCGAGGGGATTCCTCCACGACCGGTAACGGGGGAAACGCACGCGCATGATGCAGCGCACGGGACGCTCGTGGCACCGACAAACACTACCAACGCTTCGTTTGCTAATTCAACACCGGCGACGGCATCACCCATGAATGCGCCAGCGAAATTGACTCCGGAGACGACGCTGGAATTGAACCGCGCGATTGCGGCGTCATTCGCGAATTTGAAGGAATTGGTGAAGAAGACAGAGGCGAGCGAGAACGCGGAGCCCGCAGTTGAGAAAAAAGAGTCCGCGGCGAATCCGCCGGCGGGTACGCGGCCGCCAGCCGCCAGCGAAAAGCGGATGACAACCAGTCTCGAAAAACAGACGACGGCAAATGCATTTGTGCCGGCTGCGCCAAAACCGTTCTTGCCACCGGTGAGCCGGAATGTGGCGGCGCCTGTGAGCGCGCCATTGAATTCGGCGAGCAATGCTTCGGCAAGCGCGCCGGTGAATAAATCGGGGAGTGCGCCAATGAATGCGCAATCGAGCGCACCCGTGAACATGCCGGGCAATCCGGCGCCGGCAATGCCACAGACAGTTCCGCAATCCAATGTGCGGAGCGAATTGCGCACGAAGAAGGACACGAGCGAACCCGCGCCGGTTGCGCTGGCGGATTCGATTGCACCGAGCAAATTGGATTTGATGGCGCCTGCGCAGCAACGAATTCAAACAGGGGCGCAAACAGAAGGGAGCCGCCCGGCGAAAACCACGGAGGCAATTCCTCCGGCGCCGACAACAGATTCGCGGCGAGGGAGCGGAGTAGCCTACGAGGGACTGACGGTGCTATCGGATTTGGGTGCCGCGGCGGACCCCGGCAATCAATTGCTTTCGGCAAGAGCGGCGGAGCGCAGCCGATCTGGAAAGAAAACGATGATCCTGGCGGCGGCAGCCGCGGTCATTATCGCGGCGGGCGGGGGATCGTATTTCTGGTATGCGAAGACACATGGGGGAAGCGCGAGGACGGGGATTTCAGGAAATGCGTCCGCAAATGTGCCGGGAAAGACGGCCGAGAGCGTTTCCGGAGCGAGCGCGGCAAGTGTGACACCGAATACAGCCGGGAACCCAGCAGCGCCGAGCGTGACGCCCTCAAGCCCGCAACCGGCGCCAGCGATTACGTCCGGGCCGCAGGTGCTAACCACGCAGCAGGCGAATAACACGGCAACGAATAAATCCGCACAAAACAATTCCACGCAGAATAATTCCGCGCCAAAGAATCCGGCGCTAAGAAATCCGGGCGCTCCGGGCGCAACGCAAGACTTGACCACCCGCGCGGCAAGCAGCAAACAAAACAATTCGCAGCAGGCCCAGGTGAACGCGCGGCAAGCGAACGTGCTGCCGATGAATATCTCCGCGCCGGCGGCGCGATCGCGAAATTCGGCGTCGAATGTTTCCGCGCCGGACCTGGACAACGCGGCGCCGCCAGCGGGTGAGAATGCGCCGGGGATGAGTTCGGTTATTGCCAGCTCCATGCCAGCCGCGCCGCCTCCAGCAGCGGTGGAAAGCTCCAGTGTGAACAGCGCGACTCCGAGTGCGCTGCGGGAACCGAAGCTGCTTTCCTCCGTGGTGCCGATCTATCCGAAAGCGGCGATGGTGCGCGGCGATTCCGGTGAGGTGACAGTGAACGCCACGGTGAACGAACTGGGCAAGGTGGTGGCGATCAAGGCGATTGCAGGGCCGGCGACGCTACGAGAGGCGGCGATCTCAGCGGTGAGCCAGTGGAGATATCAGCCGGCAACGCTGAATGGAAAGCCGGTGTCGGCACAGGTGGTCGTGAAAGTGATGTTTAACCCGAAGAAGTAGCGGGCGCGATTCAGTTTTCGAATATTCAATTGAGAGTCCTGTGAAAGCCCCGAGGAGGATGCCTCGGGGCTTTTTTTGTTTGGACTTGGGATCATGCCGAACGGAGAGCATCGATGGGGTTGATGCGCATTGCGCGCCGCGCGGGCAAATAACTTGCCATCGCAGCCACGGCGGCAAACACGGCGGCGCTTCCGGCGAAGGTGAAAGAATCGGTTGCGCTGGTGTGGTACAAAAAACTTGCCATCAGCCGCGTGAGCGCGACGGATGCCGCAAGTCCAATCAGAATTCCGGCGCCGGCGAGCCGGAGTCCGTTTCCGAGGACGAGCTTGAGAATGTCGGCTCTCGAGGCGCCGAGCGCGATGCGAATACCCAATTCCTGGGTGCGCTGCGCGACGGAATACGCGATGACGCCATAGATTCCGACCACGGCAAGGAGCAGCGCGGTCGCGGAAAATACGCCGATCAACAGCATCATCGAACGCGTCTGCGCGCTAGAAGATTCAAGCCGATCCTGCATGGTTTGCACGTCCGTGATGGGCTGACTGGGATTCACAGCGGCGATTTGCGCGCGCAGCGACGAAGCCAGACTGTGCGGGTCCATCGAGGAGCGGATGGTGAGGTAAAGAGTCGCAGAAGTAATCTGCGGAAAAGGCAAAAACACTTCGGGCTGCGCGGGATCGGCAAGGCTTTGGTTCTTGTCGTCACCGAATACGCCGACGACTTTGGCGGGAGGGCTCATGCCGACCCAGACTCGCTTGCCAAGCGGGTCTTCGCCGGGCCAAAAGCGCCGTGCAGTCAGTCTGATTGACAATTACAACCGGAGCCGACTTGGCATCATCGAGGGCATTAAATGGGCGGCCCTCAACGAGCGGCACGCGCATGGCTTTGGGGTAATCCGGGCTGATGGACTCGATTAAGACCGCCGTCCGGCGGCCAAGGTCAACCTCCGGCTCCCCTTCAAAGCGAACGGGAGTGCCGTGCGTGGGAAGCAAAGGTAGCGCGGTGGAGATGGCGGCAGATTCCACTCCTGGAATCGATTGCAGATGCTGAAGCGCGTCCTGATAAAACGCGATGCGCTGGGCGGGGTTAGCGAAACTGGCCGGTGGAAGAAATGTCCGCGCGGTCAGCGTGTTTCTGGGATCAAATCCGGGAGCGACAATGCGGAGCCGCATGAAGCTTCGGATCAAAAGGCCGGAGCCGATCAGCAGAACCAACGAAAGAGCAATTTGCGCCACGACAATCATGCTGCGCGCGCGATTGCCGCGCCGGCCGCCAGCGGCGCCGCGGGATTCGTCGCGCAGCATCGCATTGAGATCGAGGCGCGATAACTGCAATGATGGGGTAAGTCCGAATAAGATCCCACTCAACACAGAGATCGCGAGCGTGAACGCGAGCACACGCAAATCCATGGGCACATCGGCCATCTGGGGCAGATTGGCCTGGGTGAATGCACCGAGAAATTGAGTCCCGAAATGCCCGAGCAGAATTCCGAGACCGCCGCTCACGATCGCCAGCAGGACGCTTTCGGTAAGCAGTTGGCGAATCAGCACGCGGCGCGGCGCGCCCAGCGCGCTGCGAACGGCGAATTCCTTCTTTCGTCCAAGCGCGCGGGAAAGCAGCAGGCTCGCGACATTGGCGCAGGCGATCAACAAGACAAATCCAACGGCCGCCGAAAGAATCAGCAATGTTGGACGGACATCCGTCACGAGGCTCGCGTGAAGATCGCCGACGGACATTGCGACGTCCGATGTCGCGTCATAATTACCGGGCTTATCGTGTTTGTACTGCTGGAAGATTACCTCGGTTTCGGCGCGCGCCTGCGCCGGCGTGACGCGGGGCCACAAGCGGCCAACCGCTTCGTAGTACATGCCGCCGATGTTGACACGAGCGGGCGTGGTAAAGCTGAAATCGATGATGCGTGTGAGCCAGACCTCCGGTTTGCGACCGAGCAACTGCACTCCGAACTTCGGAGGCAGGACACCGATAATTGTGTAGTCCTTGGAATCGAGCGACAAATTCCGGCCGATGGCGTTTCGTTCTCCGTCGAAAAGCCGCGCAGCCAATTCATATCCGATCAGCGCCACCTGTTTACCGCCAGGCTGATCTTCGTCAGGCGTGAAGGTGCGCCCGGCCGAAGGCTTCGCGCCGAGGACGTCGAAAAAGTTCCAGGTCACGCGCTCGGCTTCGACCTGCTCCGCGCCATCGCGCCCAATCAAGTTGACCAAATCAAATTGATACGCGGTGAGGCCGGTGAACGAACGATTCGTACTGGAAAGGAGAGTGAAGTAAGGGAGCGAAAGAACGCCTGACTCATCACGCTCGGTGCTGATGCGCACGAGTTGGGCGGGATCCTTGTAAGGAAGAGGCCGAAGCAATACGGAATTGGCTACGGTGAAGATAGCCGTGTTTGCGCCGATTCCCAGCGCAAGCGTGGCGATCGCCAGCGCGGTGAAAGCGGGATTCTTCAAGAGAACGCGAATGGCGTAACGGATGTCTCTCATGGGCCTGTCAAGCCTAATTTACACGAACCAGCCGACCAATCTGCTGAAGAAAGATATTTGATGCGGGATTGATGTGGCGCGATGTTTGGGGCGTTGCTTTGGGATTGTGAAGTTGATGTTGATTGCGAAATCGTAAGCGCGAATTCGGTTTCGGGTTTTGGATGAAAGCACCGGGGATTATGCCTATGGGTTGCATTGTCCGCACTCTAATCCCCGCGACCGGCGCGGCGAAGCGGCTCAAGAGAGTAAATCTAGTGTGGAGTCTTCAGAAGCTCTTCCAATTTAGCGACCATCGTATCCGGCCACTTCGGGTCGGAGCCGAACCCAATTTGTTCCCATTCGAGCTTCCCTGCCGGGGTGATAAACCAATTGCGAGGGATCCCGAGAGAAGGCACAACCTCATCTACGACATCGCGGCCGAGCAGGACTGGGAAAGTGTAGTTGTTTTCCTTCATGTATGGCGCAACTTTGCCGAGGTCGTCGTCTACATTGATGCTGAGGACAGCGACGTCGGTGCGGTCCTTCAATTTGTCGTAAAGCTTCTGCAATTCCGGGTGCTCCATTTTGCAGGGGCCGCACCAAGTGGCCCAAATGTTGATCAAGAGGGCCTTGCCCTGAAAGCTGGTGAGCTTCCAGGTTTTTCCACCGAGATCCTGCAAAGAAAACATGAGAAGGGGGTTGGCCGGTTTTTCCCAGCGGGAGTCGGAAACTTCCGAAATTTTCGGCTTATCCATCAGCGTGGCGAATTCCTCGGCGGAGCCGCCAAGCTCTTTCCACAAGCGAAGCGCGCCTTCCGTAAGCTTGTCTTCGGCGCCGGGGGCGGGAGCCTGGGGCCGGGCGTTGATGGCGGAACGATAGAGAGCGAGCGCGTCAAGCTTGCGGCCTTCAATTTCCGCGGCCTGGGCGTGGAGTGCGAGGAGATCGGATTTGACGTAAGAAGAGTCAGAATTCACGGATGTGAGGGATGCGTCCAATTCGCGAGCCTTTTCAGGCTGTTTCGTTTGCTCGTAATCATCCATGAGGATACGGGCGGCCATGAGTTTCATGCCGAGAACGGAATCGGTCTGCATTTTGCGGCTTGATTCTACTTCGCGGTCATCCGGAGGGCGGCGCTCGTCTTCGTCCAATTTCTTCTGCGCTTCCGCAACGAGAGCTGGGACTTGATCGAGGCGAACCTTGTGTTTGAGATAGGCTTTCGCAATTGTGAACTGCATGGGCGGCATCGTGGTCCAATATGGGTTCTTTTTATAAAGGGAAAGCAGTTCGTCCGTTGCTTGAGCGATCTGGGGGCCAGTTGTTTCAGATAATTCGGAAAGTGCGTTCAGCCTTTCGTAAACGATGAGGGAGTCATCGGGCCAGCGCTTAATCCAATCGGTGTAAACAGGGAGGGCTTCGCGGGAGTAGGCCTCCATCTTTTCTTTTTCCTCAGCCATGGGATACGGATGGCCCTTTTCCCAACGGTCTTGGACAAAGCCCTCGGCATCCGTGGATGATGGAAAATCCCTGATGATTTCATCGTTCAGGTGATTCACAGCGGCGGTGTCGCCCAGACTCTCGTATCCGCCGCGGAGAAAAAGCATCCATTCCAATTTATGGCGATCGGGAGACTGTTCGAAGCGAGCGAGGTCGAGAGCGATTTGTTTGCGCACGGCATCGTGTTCGGCGGGAGGATTGGCCTTGAATTCCATATTCCAAAGAAAAGGCCAAGTTACGTGAAGCAGAGGATCTGTGTCCTTCTCCAAACGCGCGCGGACGGCGGTGGCTACATTTGCCATCTGCTCCTGAGTGCCATTTCGCGATATCAAGCTCAAAGCATTGGCGCTTAGGGGCGCGGGGCAAATTTTCAAGAATGAAGCGAGTTCGCGCTGCATGCGAGATTTGTCCTTGAATTTTCCGGAATTGAATACATTAACGAGCTCGAGATAAACCTGGGCTTCGCCGGGATGAGCGGCCTCAAGCGCTTCGAGAATTTTGATGGCCTGCGGGGTGTCCCTGCCTTCGACGGCTTGGGCGTGAAGCAAGACATTAACAGGCAGAGCGGGGTCTTTTTTCAGGAGGGCTTCCGTCCAGCGGATCCTCGCGTCCTGATCCGGCTCGGAATTCATCCGCAAGCGGAGAAGAAAAAAGTCAGTGGGAAACTGCGCAAGCCCCTCATCGGCGATGGCGGCGCGGCGGACATCATAATATTGCTCCGAGGGGATGCGGAGACCTTGCAACGAGGTGACCGCGCGATCAGTAAATGCGCGCACCTGAAGCGTGGGTTCGCACTGGCTCCGAACGGAGGCGCAGCAAAACGAGAGGAAAAGAATACCAGCGATGGTTATGCGACGCATGAGTGATCCTTCTTTCTCAGAAATGCGGCCGGCGATAGGAATCGTTGGCGAATGCAAATATCAGTGTAGATTCGGGGAGGTATCCTATATGGGTAAACCATATTACAGTCCGGGCAAAGCATATCACAATAAATAACAAAACAAAAATGGATCATTCGACTTGGATGCGCCTCGCCTTCCTTCTTTGGGAAAAGGCGAGGCGCATAGGGAATCGTAGCGTGGGAGTTCTCTCCCTTACTCGATGGCGAAGGTGACGTGGACGACGGCGGTGATGTCCTTGTCGAGAGACTTTGTGTCATTCTCGCCCATCTGGGAAACCTCAACGGAATCGGCGGCGGTGATTTGCAGGACGCCCATGCTGGCCTGGCGAATTTCACCGATGCAGCTCCCGGTGCTCGATGCGATTTGCTGGGCGCGTTCCTTGGCGTCTCGCGCGGCGACGGCGAGGATTTCCACTTTCGTTTCGGCGAGACGTGTGTAGAGATATTCCGGCGCGTCAGAGGTGAGCAGAAGGCCCTGATTGACGAGCTCGGTTACCTGGCTCGAGACGGCGGTGATTTTGTCCACGTCGGAAGACCGGACCGAAAGCGATTGCTTGAGATGATAGCCGGAAACCTGGCCGGCGAAGGTTTGTTGCTCGGCGCCACCCAGGTAAATTGGGCGTGACGGGGGGCGAACCGGGGTTGTGTCAACGGCGGAGATGGCGATGATTTTTTCCGGGACGCCGTGAGCGATGAGGAAAACTTTTGTCTTATCCACATCGCGAGTGAGTTTTGAATACGCCTCGGGAAGACTGGCGGATTCCGTTTCGACAGAAACCTGCCAGATGATGAGATCGGATTTGATCCGTTTTTTCGCTGAGCCAGTTACTTCAATCGTTTGATTCAGTTTCTTGCCGCTTAGAAAGGCCCAAGAGCCGATGGTAGAGGCGAGAACAATTGAAATAGCAATTGCGAGAGCACTACGAAAACTGCTGTTCATGGAATCTCACTTCACCGTGCCGGGAGGCACGTGGGGAGGGTAGGGCCGCCGCTTCCGCCCGTCCTAATCCTGAATGCATTATATCAAAAAGATCGGGTAGAGCAGAAAGTGGCGCGGAGGATAAAGCATTCCTACGATCCGCCGGAGGCGGCTGAGGCGTGGTGCGAGTTCTTCATTAAATACATGGCGGCATCCGCGGCGGACAACAAGGTGCCAATCCGCTCGCCATCCGCGGGATAGATGGCAACGCCTACACTGACGGAAATCTTTGGTTTGCCGCCATCACTGGCAATACTCTCCGAAATGCGCCGGGCTACAAAAACGGCCGCAGCTTCATTGGTTTCGGGGAGGACAAGCGCAAACTCGTCGCCACCGAACCGGGCGGGGGTGTCAATTTCGCGGCATCCGATGCAAAGGGCGTCAGCAACGCGGCACAGGGCCTTACTGCCGATGACGTGGCCGTGAAAGTCATTGATCTGCTTCAATCGATCGAGGTCAAATAACAAGAGCGCGAACTCCCGATCCGTCCGCTTCGTGCGTTTGATTTCGATATCGAGAACATCGACCAGGTGCCGGTAATTGGCGAGACCAGTCAAGGGATCCTTCGCAGCCTGCTGTCGCAGGTGATCCTCGAGCTCGCGTTGTTTGGTGACGTTTTCCGCAATGACTTCATATCCGTCCAAAGAATCTTCTTCGGTGCTGACTCTGCGTCCGGTGACGCGGATCTTCAAGATGCCACCGTCTTTTTTTGTCCAATCCACATCCACGGGATCGACGCGGGTCGATTCACACTGTTGGGAAAGCAATTGTGAAAGCTTGTGCGGGTCGCAAATCAATGGCGCGGAATGATTCAAGGCGAGAAGTTCTTCTCTGGAGGCATAACCGAGCATCGTCGCCAAGGCCTGATTGACGTCGATGAACACACCATCTTTGCTGCAGCGGCAGATGCCGTAAGTGAGATTTCCGACAAGGGCGCGATAATGCGCTTCCGAATGGCGGAGCAATTTTTCGGTTTTGTCACGCTCCCCGCGCAGATTGTTCTCACTCAAGGCCTGGCGAATGGCTACCGGAAGATGGGCGATGTGTTCCATTTCGATGCAATCGGCGGCGCCTTTTGTGATGAGGTCGGCTACGGTTTCGCGGCGCAATTTGCGAGTTAAGAAAATGAGAGGGACGTGTTCGTGGGATTGCATATGATCGAGCAGGCCTATCGCTTGAGCGATCTTCCAATCAGGCTGGGAGTACTCCGCCAGAACGATGTCATAAGTCTTGGAGCTCAGTTGGCGGATGAACTCCTCGGATGTCACAACAAGGTCCGCATTGACTTCAAAATGCGCAAATTGCATTTCCCGCAGGCAGCGCTTCACATCGGCAGAGTCACAATGAACAAAAAGGACGCGCAGGAGCGGGCGTCTGCCAGCCTTCTTGCTTTTTACATGAAGGCTTGGCTGCGGCCGGGCGGGCTTGGTTTGAGTTAGAGTTTGCATCGAAATCCTTCGGCGGATCCCCCAAAACAAGCCCCAGTTTCCCCCCGGGCTCTGGTGGGATCCGCCGAGGTGACCCTCATCAATACCAATTTATTGGAGCGGCAAAAGCGAGGCTGTTCAAAATTGAACAGTTCCAGAAGTGAACTAATACGATGGAAATAACGGCAAAACTGGCGTGGAGACAGCCGAAAGCCGGCGGTTCCTGGGCCATTGAATTGAAATTCGGATGTAATTGCCAGAAGTAAACAGGCGAATTTTAAAGAGGGGGTGGTATTTAGTCGTGAAGAACAACGTTCATTAGCGAACTGTTGATTTGGAGCCCGCCGTTGTACTTGATGAATCCCATTTTCTTGAATTTGTTCATGAAGAAATTGACGCGGGAGCGGGTTGTGCCAACCATTTCAGCAAGCATCTCCTGGGAAACCTTGGGGAGGACTGCCTGGGGCACGTCATCCTTGCCATAACGCGAAAGCAGCAGCAATGTGCGAGCCAAACGCTTCTCGCTGGAGTTGAAGAGCTGATCGATCAGGTCTTCCTCGATTCGGAGATTTCTGGCGAGCATAAAAGAAATGAAACGATCGGATAGTTCATGTTCGGCGTGGAGGACGCGAGACATCTCTTTTTTTTCGATGACGAACAAGACGACCGGCTTCATGGCGGTTGCCGTGCCGATGCGAAGCGGCTGAGCCGCAAGGCATCCTTCGCCAAAAAAGTCGTCCGGGCCCAGGATCGCGACGACGGCCTCTTTACCAACCTTATTGACAACCGAAAGCTTCACCGAGCCTGCTTGAATGTAGAAGACATTTTCAGCAGGGTCACCCTGCGAGAAGACAATTTCATTCTTCGCGAACTTCGCGACCTTTCTCGCGACGCCAGCGGAATCCAGAAACGCCTGAGCGCTAAAAGTCTTCTTTGGACTGAGTTTCACGGGATGTGCGGTCGCCATTGCCATAACCATTCTGACAAAGGAATTATAGCACTCTGGCAGGTGCGCGGAAACCAAATGAAGAAGTGTGCGGAACAGGACAGATATCTGCAAGCGGGTCATTTAGCATGTGGAATTGTGGGGTGAGCAAAACATAGGTCAGAAACGGATTGCAAAGGTTTATACCGCAACGACGCCAAAAAACATCGAGTTCCAAGCCCCGTCAATTGGCCGCACAGATTCAGAACTGACACAGAAAAAAGAGGATTGATCCATGAAACGATTTGGAATTATCAGCACAGCAATCTTGCTCCTCTGTTTGGGCAATGTTGCTTCCGTATACGCACAGGAAGATAAGGATAAGACGCCTCCACCCAAGCAGGAACAACCGAAACAGCAAGCGCAGCCAAAGCAGCAGGCAGCGCCGAAACAAGAGGCTCAACCAAAGGAAAAGGCGCAGCCGAAGCAACAGGCTGAGCCAAAGGCACAACCGAAACAGCAAGCACAGCAAAAGCAACAGGCACAACCATAACAACAACAGCAAGCCAAGAGTCAACAGGAACAGCAGAAGACACAGCAGACGCAGCAAAAACAACAGCAGGCGCAGACCGCAAAGAACAACGAAAAGCAGCAACAGGCAACGCAAAAGCAACAGACAGAGCAAAAACAACAGGAAGCACAAACGACAAAGAATAACGAACAGAAACAACAAGCAACGCAAAAACAACAGACACAGCAAAAACAACAGGTGGCTAAGAATCAGACGGAACAGACGCAGCGCACGCAGGGGCAACCCCAGCAACATGCGACGCGAACTTCGGCAGAAATCAGCAGGCAGCGCGCAATACCGGCACTGCGACTTAGCGCCAGGGGTTCAGGGAGCATACCTGTCGCTCAGTTCAGCGCCCATTTTGGCGCGGGGCACGAGTTTGTAATCAACCAACCAACGATTGTCGGCGGGTTCTCTCGCTTCCAATACGGCGGGTTTTGGTTCGGATTTGTCCAGCCATGGCCGACGGGCTGGTATTACACCGATGACGTTTTCGTCGATTTCTATGATGGCGGATATTACCTGTGCAACCCGTACTATCCCGGCGCACGCGTATCGATCAGCGTGGTGATCTAAGCTTCCTCCCAACGCAGCCTCAGGAGCGACCGGGATGAACGCAGGCCGAGTCGCTCCGAGGCAGTGGTGGAAGAAAAGCAAAGCCGTAATTGCAAATCGGCAGAATAGCCAAAAAGGAGAACACCATGTTGGGAATCATCTTAGTCGTCGTGCTGCTTTTCATGCTGATTGGCGCAGTGCCCCGGTGGCCACATAGCAGGGATTGGGGATACAGGCCGAGCGGTGGAATTGGGCTCGCTCTTGCAATTGTACTGATTCTCTTGTTGCTGGGCCGGATCTGAATTCAAAGGGTGTCCGACGGAAGCCGGAGAATTTTGCTGGTTAAGGAATGGTAGTCATATTGGAGACGCGAACATGGACGAATCTAAACGCCGAACGATTCAATTTTTGGAAAAAGAGATCAAGACGTACATTGCGCTGGCGCTGTTCCTTTCCAAAGAAGGGATCAAGGAACATCTGCAAGTGGGCGACAACGAAGTGGTGATCGGGCCAAAGTATTACAAAGACAGAATGCGCGAGGCCCGAATGTTAGTCAACGCCCTCAGGAAGCCAGCTTAGAGCCCACGTCATTGGCCACCCTTCGTGGTGGGTCCCGTTCAGGGTTAGTCCTTGGGATAGCACAAAGGATTGGACGCCGAGATGGCGCCGTTTATTTTCGCGGGCAGGCGCACACGTGTTCAGAAGTGAACAGATAAACGCCAGTGGAACACTTAACATTCGATTGTGAAAGAGCCGGAGAATTCTTTCACGGATCTGTAGACCCGGACAGGCGTGACCGGTCCGGCTCGGAACCTTTATCGAGAAAGAGCGACTTTTTTGATGGGGGGACGAAGACGCTAGGGACAATTAATGCGGTGGTGCTTGTGTTATGGCTGCTGGGAGCTGCCACTGCCTACACTCTGAGCGGGTTCATCTACGGCCTACTGGTTCTGACATGCGTAATCATTCTAATCAGGTTCGTTCGTGGCCGGATGGTCAGCCAAAGAACAGGAAACGAGAAATATGAAGCCGATCACACTTGGAGGAATCGCCCTGATCATTCTTGGGGCGGTGGCGCTTGTGTATCAAGGATTCGGGTACACGCGGGAAAAGCCCGTTCTTGATATCGGACGCATTCACGCAACAGAGGACGTACACCATCACGTTTATCTTTCACCTGTTCTCGGAGGGCTGGGGGTCGGGGCAGGAATTGTTCTGCTAGTCATTGGAGCGAAGCAAAAAAATAGTTGAGGTATTCGGCTGAGGGAAGTCCGCTTACGGACTTGAGCGTGCGACTTCTTCCGGATCTTCCCAACCATAAACAGCGCGGGTCGAAGCGCCCGACAAAAGTTTGAAAGGGATTTGAAACAGGGTTTCGGGTAGAGCCAACTTCCGCAACCGCAGCACTGATCATGGAGGTCAGCGATGATACGTAAATCAATTATTTGTGCCGGGCTGGGACTGGTAGCCGCAACCGCACTTTTTGCGGCCGGCAACAAGGAACAGAATCGGTTGGAGAATGCCGGGACCGTAATGCAAGAGATTATGGGCATGCCGGAAAACATTCCCCAGTCAATTTTGGATAAGGCGGAATGCGTAATCGTGTTCCCGTCGGTTTTGAAGGCGGCATTCGTGGTCGGCGGAAGTTATGGCCGCGGGGCGATGGTATGCCGATCAGGAGAGCATTTCAGAGGACCGTGGGGCGCTCCAGCAATGTATGCGCTCGAAGGCGGCAGCGTCGGATTTCAAATCGGCGGAGAAGCCACGGATCTCGTTCTTCTGGTAATGAACGATCATGGCGCGAATGCGATTCTCGACACCCAAGTTAAATTGGGCGGCGATGCTTCCGTGGCGGCAGGGCCAGTGGGCCGCGACGCTTCCGCAGACACGGATGCGTCCATGCGGGCCGAAGTCCTCAGCTATTCGAGGTCGCGCGGTCTGTTTGCGGGCATTTCGCTCGAAGGCGCTTCACTCCGGCCGGATAATGACGCGACCCAGGACGTCTATGGCCGCAAGCTTTCGGCGCGGGAAATCGTGATGGGCGTAGGAGTCACGAATACCGTCTACGGACGCCACCTCGTTGCCGTGTTAGAGAAGCATTCACCGGTGAATGATTCAAAAAGTTCCGCACGCAACTAGTTTCGAACAAGAAGGAATTGCCGCTCTTCCCCGAATTTGGCAGTCAGCCGATTTCAGGGGAGAGCGGTACTTTTTTTGGGCTCATTCACAACTTACAGGGATGATTTGGATGAGCGAATTACCAGGAGTCAGCCTGTGGAGTTGTGAATCGTAATTCCCCTCCCGGCTAACTCCTCCAGCAACTTTGCTACCGCGGATGAAATTTCCCCGTCGCCGGGGACGAGCACCGCCCATTCGAGATCTTCGCGGAACTCTTTTGTGCTGATGCTCCATTGCCGCAGTGCGACGGGCGTGGTCCGGCCAATTTGAATGAGGGACCAATGCTGGGCGAGGGCGAGTGCGATCTCCGGATCCGGCATCGGACCGCGAACGATGAAGTGATTGTTTCCGACGACGAGAATGCCGACCATCCGAGCGCTATGCCTCAATCCGCGGGTCGGGGACGGCGCGGCCGATTGCAAAGTGATAGATGACCTGACGCGGGAGCGTGCGCGGATCTCTATGCGGAGTTGATTCTCCTTCACTATCGCGCGGAGTTGGTGCGCTTGCTCCGGAGCCTGCTGCTGAATTCGGGAGATGCTCCTCGCGAGATTCGGAAATTATTGGGGCGAGTTCGCCCCGCTGCTGGTCCCGCGCCGCCGCAAGACGGCTGGTTGGCGAGCCCAACATGACGATTGTTGATTGTTCCGCAGCGCGCAGAGTTTCGTCGAGAGGCAGCTCGCCCTCTCTTTCTTCAAGGAAGCCGAGATAACGGTGGACATCATCATCGTAGAACGCGCCAATTCCGGTCGCGTTCCAGCCCAGTGATTCGGCGCCGACGTAGAGCCTTTGGCCGATCGCGCCGGCTTCAAAATGGACATAACGGTAGCCGCGATTGCCGAAGATGCGCGCGGCGGCGGCAAGATCCGCAATCATCGAGACCGTGAAGCAAGAATTTCCTGCAAGAGGCTGTTCGAGACTGAGGAAAGCAGCCACGCGGTCGACATTGCCGCGATGGAGTTGTTCGAGCGATCGCGCCGGGTTGTCCCAACGGTAGACGCCGGGTTCGCACGCATGCACGCGGTGAATGTAAAGATAGAGTGCGACGAAATCGGCGCCTGATTTGTGAGGCGTCGAAATTAAGCTGAAATTTCCGCGCCAGTCCGCGGGCCAATCGCGGGTGGCAAAATCCAAGAGTTGTTCGATATCTTCGCGGCGCATGGATGGGGTGCGAGGATCGAAATCAAGCGCGGAGCGGCGATGGCGGACAGTCGGGCCGAGAGAAGCGTCACGATGCGGAGCGGGCGGAGATGGCTTGTTTGCGGCGACAGGATTCGCAGGCGAAATGTGCGAGGCCAAGTTTACAGGGGTGGGCCCGATGGGATCGAGGAGGATCGTTGAGCGATGCATGCCGAGGAGAAGGTCGTAGGGCAATTCCTCAGCGGATAACTCGTTGGGGATTCCCGCGGGTGATTGCAGCGGGGGAATTGAGAGTTCACTGCGATTGCTCTGCGCGGGAAAAACCAAGAAAGCCATGGGAGCTTCGTCGCCGGCGGTCAAGCCGAGATCTCGAGTGAGGCGCCCATCGCAGAAATGAGCGATGGCGCCGCCGGAAAGTCCCAGGGCGCGCGCAGATAGGAACAGGCTCATCATGGCGTGGCCCAAATCGTGGCAGCAGTAACGATAGGCGCGGTTGCGATATTTCCAAGCTTCGCGCCAGAAGATAGAAGTCAGCGCAATGATCAAGGAATGCTCGGCGGCCCGGGGAATCTCGAGGGCTGCCGCGAGTTGATGTGTCCAGGCGCTCGGACTGCGAAATTCGAGCGCGTGGCGATCCGCGCGGTAGTGGTACAAGCCATCTTCGAGGCCCGCGAATCCGGCGAGCGCCAAGTGGGTTTCCGTGGGATGGAGATTCCCGGACGAAGGATTTACACGCAGGCTGTAGCGGTTTCCGATGCCCGGAGCTTTCTTCCACGCGCTAACAGCCATGGAGTGCCAGAGCAGACGGCTGATTAAATTGATGTCATACGTGGGGGCGTCACGCGAGGATTGCGCGCTCGATTCTGAACCGGTTTCAATTGCCGGCCTCCCTTCCCCGCCGAGAGCCGCGATTGTTGCGAACGCGCCGACGTTTGGGAAATCAGCGCCGGTCGGAAGCGCGACGAGCGGCGCACCTTCATAGGTGCGGAAGGGATCGGGCTGATTATTCCAATCGAGATAATGCGCGTTCGTGCGGACGGAGCGGTAGGTGTGCTTGGTGGCGTGATGGTAAGCGAAGAGGCGTTCCGTTTCTGCGTTGACGCCGCCACCTTCAAGACCGGCTAATGCGCGGGAGAGGAATCGCGTCATTCCATTTTTCGCGTGAATCGAATCAGAACCGCGGAAGCGCTCTCTGCGAAATGTCCCAGTTCAGTTATTCCGGATGATCGTTTTAATTCTCAGGCAACCGACATTTTACACGGGCTTGCGTAAGAATCGAGTGAAGTTTGCCGAATTTCTGCTTTCGAGCGGATGTGCCGTATTGAACAGCCGCAACTTCCGGATTCCGGTATGTTTCCCTAGTAGGACGACTTCGCCTGTTCAGTCCAGTAGGCGGAAAAGATGGAAGCCATCCCCGTAAGGACTACACCGAACATTCGGCTCGTATCGTATAAACATTTGGCCGCTGCCTTGTTGGTTGGGCTCGTGCTGCGCCTTTTTTTTATCGCGCATTTCTCGGCGTATTCAGGTGATTCACAGTTCTACGAGGAGATCGCACGCAACTGGCTGGACCATGGTGTTTATGGCCGCTTCTTTCATGGGCAATTGATCCCAGTGGACATGCGCATGCCGGGATATCCCGCATTCCTTGCCGCCATTTACGCTGTCTTCGGACGGGCAGACAAGATAATTATGCTGGTTCAGGCGGCGGTTGACTTGATGACCTGCGTGCTTGTGGCGCTGATCGCGGCGCGGCTTGCTCCCGCATACAAGAAAACACTTGCGGCGACGGCGGCGCTATGGATGGCCGCGGTTTGTCCATTCACTGCCAACTATACGGCCGTCGTGCTCACAGAGGTTCTCGCCACATTCCTGACGACCCTGGCGATTTTCATTTTTGTGTGCGTCCTCGGCCATTCTTGGATGGATCGCACTCTCCATTCACTTGACAGAAAGGTTCTGCTTTCCGCAGCCGGATGGTTTCTGCTGGCCGGAGGCGTAGTAGGCGTGGGAACGCTGGTGCGTCCGGAGACCCCGCTGCTGCTTATCGCGATGATTCTCGTTCTCTGCATCCGCTGGCGCCACCACGTAGACTGGTCGAAGCTTGCGCTGGCAACTTCTTGCATGGCTGTTGGTTTATTTCTTCCTTTGATGCCCTGGGCCGTGCGAAACGCCCGAATCATGGGCAAAATCGAATTTCTCGCGCCGCGGTACGCAGAAACACAAGGAGATTTCGTGCCTCGGGGCTTTTACAAATGGACTGGAACTTGGATGGTGCAGCCTGAAGATGCATATCTTGTGCCGTGGAAATTGGGGAAAGCGCCAATCCAAATCGAAACGCTTCCCGGTTCCGCTTTTGATTCTGCGGAAGAACGCGATCGAATCGAGGAGCTGTTGGTCCTTTACAACAGCGACATGAATATGTCACCCGTGCTGGATCGAGAATTTGGTGTGATCGCGCAAGAGCGGACAGCACGGCACCCGATGCGCACATATATTTCCATTCCAGTGGTTCGAGCGATACTGATCTGGTTTACGCCCCGAATTGAATTGCTGCCCTACTCCGGGAAATTAATGCCTCTGGATGAGAAATGGCGCGCCAATCCAACGGAATTCGGCGTGACGCTCGGGTTTGCACTCTTAAACTGCGTTTATGTGGGTCTCGCCCTTTTGGGATCGTGGCGTTTCCGCAGCCATCCGGCAGTGGCATTGCTGGTTGCGTTTGTTCTCATCCGGACGGCACTTTTGACGCAGTTGCAAACCGTCGAGCCGCGTTACGTGATCGTTTGCTTTCCCGCGCTATTGGCAATCGGCGCTTTAGCTTGGGGAAGAGTCGCGGAGCTTTCATATTCGCCGGGCGCGCGCCTGGCGGCGAGATTGCCAAGCGAGTCGAACGCCTGCACCATACCGGATAGAGTCCCTTCGCGGGTTCCTGCACACTAGTCCGAAACAAGACCTCCAAACAAGAAAACCCTTCATTACGGAAATCCGGGGGGCGTTCACCGATTGAAATCCCGAAGGAAAATCTGGCGGAGAGGGTGGGATTCGAACCCACGGTAGAGTTCCCCCTACACTCGCTTTCGAGGCGAGCTCCTTCAACCACTCGGACACCTCTCCGCGGCAAAAAGGCCCGCAACGAGTGGCTGCGCTGCGAGTCTGCTTAATTCTAGCGGCGCGTGGAGAAAGGCACAAGCAAGACGGTCACTGGCGGCTGAATCGTTCAGTTGGAGCGAAGGGCGGACATCGGCTCGATGCGAGAGGCGCGCAGCGCGGGCAAGAAACCCCCAAGGAGCGCCACGGCGGCGAGCACGATCCCTGTGACGATGAAAGTGGGCGCATCGGCGGTCGAGACTCCGTATAGAAGCGTGGCTACCATGCGCATCAGGACGAGCGATCCGAGAAGTCCGAGCACAATTCCGGCCGCTGCAAGCCGCAATATTTGGGCGAGGATTAATTGCCGCACGTCCGCGGGTGAAGCACCCAGTGCCATGCGAATCCCAATTTCAGGGACTCGCTGACTGACCGAATAGGAGATGACGGCGTAAACGCCGATGCTGGCGAGGATCAGCGCCAAGGCGGCAAAGCCCGTCAACAATGAGACGACGAACCGGCGCGGAGAGACGGCGCGGTCGACGATCTGGTCGAGAGTCTCAAAATCGCTTCCAGACAGAAGCGGGTCAACCGAATGGAATGCTGAGCGGATCGAAGGCGCGAGCGATTCCGGTGGGATGAAACTGCGGACGACGAGTTCCATGGACTCATCAATACCGATTTGCAAGCAAGAAAAATACATCTCCATACTCGCTTTTTCTTCAAGGGCGCTGTGGCGTACGTCACCGACGACCCCGATAACTCGGGCATCTTTTCCAATCACTCGGAGAATTTGGCCCAGAGAATCCTGGCCGGGCCATAGTTTTTGCGCCATGGTCTGATTGACGATGACATCGAGTTCACTCTTTTCGTCATCATGAGGAGTGAAAACGCGGCCTTCGATGAGCGGGATTTTCATTGCGTCGAAATAACCCGGATCGATGATGCGGGGCAATGCATTCGGATATTGGCCGCGAGGGTAAACAACGCCCTTCGCCCCTGCTCCCCAGCTGCGATTGCGGCCAAGCGGCAAGGTGTCGGTTAGGCCGACGGAATTCACTCCTGGGATTTGGGCTACAGCCTGAGTGAGACGATTGTAGAAGAGCACTTGATCTTGAGTTTTCGGATATCGTGCTGCCGGATCTACACGCCACGCTGCCGCGTGGTCGGCGCGGAATCCGGGGTCCACATCGAGAAGCTTCAGGAAGCTCCGTATCAGGAGTCCAGCACCCACTACGAGTACGCGTGCGAGCGCGATTTCGAAGACGACCAGCGCGGCGCGGAAGAATGCCTTGCGCGAGCCGCCGCTCGCCGAACGCGCGAAATCCTTGAGCGTCTCATTCAAGTCCGCGCGAGAGATTTGAAGTGCGGGAACAACTCCGAAGACGAATCCCGTAAGTATGGCGAGAAAAGTAGTGAAGAGCAGACCGCGGATGTCAACGCCGACATTGTGCAGCATCGGCATGCGCACCGCCTGGAGGCGCGCTACAAACCGAGTCGCACCGAAGGCCATGCTGATCCCCAAGATCGCGCCACAAAAGGAGAGAAGCAAACTTTCCGTGAGCATCTGGCGAATCAGGCGCCCGCGGCCAGCTCCCAACGCCATGCGAACTGCCATCTCCTTGTGACGGGATGCGCCGCGTGCCAGCAATAAGTTCGAGAGGTTGGCGCAGACGATCAGAAGGACCGCGCCGACTGCCGCGAGAAGTGTCCAGAGAGCGCTGCGAAACGGGCCGCTGATTTGTTGCTGGAGCGGGGTTAACCGCGCGCCGGGAGTATTTCTTTCCGGATGAGCTACCTTGAGCTGTTGGTTGATTTGATCGAATTCGGCCTGCGCGCTGGGAATTGAGATGCCCGGCTTGAGACGGCCGATGATGGAAAGCGTGTTGCCCCAGCTGTTCGTTTCTTCCGTCAGCGGAAAAGGCGCGACGATGTCCACCCGGGATGCGGGAGTGAAAGTGGACGAGAAATCAAAAGATGCGGGCAGAACGCCGATAATTGTCGAACGGCTGTCATTCAGAGTGATTGTGCGTCCAACAACCGCGGGATCGGCAGCAAACCGGCGAACCCAGAAACCGTGGGTAAGCAAGACAGCTCCGGACGAATTCCATCGGCCGTTCCACCTACATTCTTCATTGCTGAAATTCCGACCGAGTTCCGGCTGAATCCCCAAGAAAGGAAGAAAATTCTGCGCGACCTGGACGCCGCTGACCCGCTCCGGTTCGCCAACACCGGTGAGGGTATAGGATCCGTAATCGAAAAAGGCGTTGTATCCAGTAAGGTCGTCAAAGGAATGGTTGTAGGTTCGCCAGTCGAGAAAAGTCCCCACCTGAATCGTAGCCCCAGAAAGACCCGAGCTTGCGGGGAGCGTATTCGAAATCCAAGTCAGTTGCCCGGAATCTCGGAACGGCAGCGGCCGCAGAAGAAGAGTATCCACCAAACTAAAAATCAGGGTGTTGGCGCCGATTCCAAGACCGACGATGAGAAAGGCTGCGGCAAAAAAGCCGACATCGCGACGAAGGTTGCGCAACGCGTAGCGAACATCCTGGAAAACAGATTCAAAAAATGGAGAGCCGCGCATGTCGCCGGATTCACTCACGCAGAGTTAGACGGGAGATTCGAGCAAACGTCACGATGGAAGAAATGACGTCTGATTCCCGCGCGCTCCAATATACCTCAGCCGCGGAAATTGGATGGTGCAATGCTATCCGGAGAAAGGCAAGCCGATGGCGTCGAAGTCTTCCTGGGTATGAATCCAGCCGACCTTCCCATCAATTCGGACTTTCACCCAGAAGTCGGGCGCGATACTAAGTCCGATGTTTCCATCGGAATCATCGAAAACAAAACGCACGCTGGCGCTAACGAATTCGACCTTTGAATCCTTCCGGATGACCACGTGGCTCGCGATTCCGGTGGATTCGTTTGCCTCCGGGAACAAGCGGACAAAAGTATCGTCTTCGGATTCGGGGGATCGGGTCGCTTCGACAGGGACTTCGCAGCCCGATTCCGCCAAGCCATAGCCCACCTGACTAAGACAGCGCATGGCGGGCTCGAGTTTGGTTCCAGTGAAACCAATGCCGACGGGAAAGGTCACGAAGAAATTTCCGGTCCAAACTTTAAATTCGAGAGAGTCAAAGCCAAACGAAGTGGCGGCCCCGACCTTGGAAACCTGGCCGGGGACGAAACGGACGAATTCACCCTGCGCCAAAATAGGCTTGCCCCAGCGAACCAGTTTTCCATTGGAAACGCCGAGCAACTCCCACGGGCCGCCGCTCATGGGGGCATCCGGCAAACACTCGGAGGAGATGAAAATCCACTTGGTCATGCTGCCGGAAAAAATTTTGACTGACGCAAAGCAGAATTCTGTGAACTCTCCATTTTCAAACTCATAGGAAAATTTCTCATTGAAAGCAGAGGCTCCAGTTGAATCGAGAATTTCAAGCGAGGTGACCGCTTGGTTGTCACCCTTTGTCTTACCCTTGATCCGCTTCGAATGGGTCAGCACGGTATACGTCTGGCTCCCGATTTGAACCGGATTCCCGCGATCCTCAACGTCTTCGAGTAGAGGCGAGGCGACATTCGATGCCTTCTGCATGGCAATTACCGGACTGACTGCGCCAGCAGAAGCCAGCTTGCAGGTTCCCGAAACCAGAATCGCGACGACACTTAAACCGATAATGATTCCTATTCTTCTCACGACGCGCTTCTTATTCATCCTCAACACTAGGGTATCGCGGTTTTGAGAAATGGCGGAAACACCCGAACCGATGCGTCAACAGGCGTCAGGTTCGAGGCAACGTATGGACCGGCCTCGCGATGTGAAGCGGAACGAATGAAATGCTAGGAAACGATCGTACGAGGACGCGAGATGAAATAGAGCAGGGGGCCGAGAGCGACGAGGATTGCACCGAAGAGTAGTCCGTTGAGCGGACCGACACGCTCGCTGTGATTGCGGATTGCAGCCGCAACCATCAGGGCGAGCGGAGGCAGACCGATGAGTATGGTGCCGAGGACGCCGCCGGGGACGCGGTAGGGCCGAAGGAGATTTGGCTCGCGGAGACGCAGGCCTGTGAGCGCCCAAAATTCGAGCAGGATGCTCAGGCCGGTAAGAAGCACATCGAGAATGACCAGGCGCTCAAAGCCGAGAAACATGCAGCCGGCCCATGCGACTGCGCAGGCAATAATCGCAACCCACGGCGCCCCGGAACGCGAATGGCGGCGCGCAAAGAGCTTTGGAAGAAAACCGTCTTCGGCCATGACCATGGGGAGGCGCGTGAAGGAAAGCATCAGCGCATTGAAGCAGCCAATGGCGCCGATGATGCCGGCGAAGGCGATGGCGGCGGCGAGCAAAGGGCCGCCAACCAGACGGCCAGCGTCCACCCAGCCGCCCGTGGACCAGGCGGCCAAGTCCATATGGGAGTGTGCGATGGCCGCAACTGGAATGAGATAACTGATCGTTATGAGCATGACACTGATCCACATGGCGCGCGGGTAGGTACGCTGCGGGCGATCCACTTCACCTGCGATGGTTGAGGTGTTGTCCCAGCCCATGTAATTCCACATCGCCACGAGAATGCCACCGAGAATGTCTCCCGTTGCATGTGAAGCAGAGCTGGCGGAAGCGGCCGCGCCATGCGAGCGGTAAAGCAATCCGCAAATCGTGAGCACGACGAAGGGACTGAGGAGCAACATGGTCATCACCGTCGAGCCGAGGCCGACGCTGTGCGCGCCGCGGATGTTCCACCATGTGCAGACGGCGATCATCGCGAGGCCGATGACCGGGCCGCGATAACCCGCGACAATCGCCGGCGAGAAATGGCCGAGGTAGTCCACGAAAAGCGTGGGGTAAAGCGCCATCTCAAAGACGGAACCCACGAGCGAGAGCCAGGACTCCTGAAATCCCCAGAATTTTCCGAGGCCGCGGTTGACCCAGACGTAGAAGCCGCCTTCTTCGGGAACGGCGCTGGCGAGTTCGCTGACCATCAATGCTGTCGGAAGACCCCAGAGAATGGGTGTGATGAGGAGAATCAGCAGCGCGCCGGAATAGCCGGCGGAGCCGATGACATCTTCAAGGCCATAAGGGCCTCCTGAGACCATGAAGAAAGTGGCGGCAACGAGCGGGAGAAGAGTCAGTTTGGCGGGAGAGTTAGGGCGCATACAGTGAAAAGTTATATCACCGAGGAGACGCGGTGAAAGCAGAGAAAAAACCGGAAGCGAGTGAGCAGAATGATGACGCGTGGAAAAGCCTCAGGTCCCCCGCAAAGTAAGCAGGAGGACCTGAGCTACACCGGAAAGCCAAGTTTATTGATGCGGGGTGCGGCGAGGCGCCGGAGCCGGACCACCGAGCTGCTGGAGCGTTTGCTGGGCGAGGGCCTTAAACGGCGGCGTGTTCAATGAAATCACTTCGTTGAGCGCGGCGGTGGCCTCCGGTACTTTCTTCATGCGCGCATAAGTGAATCCAAGGCGGTAAAGATTCTGCGCGTAAAGAATCGAGTTGCCCTTGAGAAGAGGTTTGGCCTTTTGAAAGGCTGATACGGCGCCATCCAGATTATTGCGATTGATCAGCACCTGTCCTTCGGAAGACCAGGCGCTTCCGGTTTGCAGGGCGACTTGCTTTTGCCATTGGTCATCGGTGAAGGTGCCGGGCTTCTTCGCGCTAGAAAGCAGCGAGATTGCCTTGTTGGCGTCTACATCCGCTTTGTCAAGTTCCTTGCCGCCAGAGCTGTAGGTATCTGCGAGCAGAATCAGAGCGGCAATATTGTTGGGATCGAGAGTGAGGGCTTTTTCGCCGGCGGCAATTGCCTTGGGGGTGTTCTGCAATTGTTGATAGGCGCCTGCCGCGGCCACTTCACATGAGGCGGCGTAAGGGGAATCGGGAAAGTCCGTGGCGAAGCGGTCGCCGAACGCGGCTTGATCCGCGGGCGACTGCGCGCGAAGAACGGCGTTGGCAAGGAGCGTGCGGACATATTCGATCTGATCGTGCTGGTCGGCGAGCGCCTGATCGTGCCTCGGCCTCCAGAGTTCGGGGACCGCATCGGCCGGTGATGTCTGCGCTTTATAGCGAACAATGATGGCGCTCATTTTTTCGCCGGCGTCGAAAAGCGGCCCGATGTTGCCAAGCTCGGCCTCGGCGCGGGCGAGATGCAAGGTGGCGTTGAAATTGTCGGGGTCGACCGCGATGATTTTCTGGGCGTACTCGGCCATCTTGGCGTAATTCTTCGCGTCGGCGTAATAGGAGACGTAAAGCTCATTGGCCATTATCGCCATATCGCCCTGGCCGAAGTCGGCCATGAATTTGTCAATCAGCGCGAGTTTTTGCGCAGGGTCGTTTGCGTTGCTGATGTCGTCGAGCGCCTTTTCTTCCGGCGAGCCGGCATGAATGGGTGAACTCCGAACGAGCTGGGCGCGCACGGCGCCAGCGGCGGCCAGTGCGCAAACAATCACAACCGACAGAAGAACCTTCCGCATCGTGCCCTCCTGGAAGGAATGACGACCTTCGTGGCGCAAGCATACCAAAATTGAGGGGCGAGGGAATCGAAGAATCACGGGGAGGCTTGATGGCGGGGGCTCGCCGGAGAGACGCAGAGGCCGCGGAATTGAAGCAGAGAAATTTCAGAAGTGGGGGAGGAAACGAGGGACGGCGCGGCAGTAGTCGCGATACACGGAGCCGAAGCGCACGCGCATTTCGCGCTCTTCGAAAAGTATTACGGCGAAGACGAGAAGTAGCCAGATCCCTGACACTGCTAACGCCCAACGAGAACCCGCAAGAATGCACGCACCCGCAACGGCGGCAATCATTCCTGCATAGCGCGGATTGCGGATATGACGGTAAAGGCCTTTGGTGACGAGGTCGGTTTTGCCGGTGAGCTCGGCATGCCCGACCAGCTTCATATGGCCGAGGTCTTTTGTAGCGCGATAGAGGAGCACCCCGTTCGCGAGGATAAGCGCGGCGCCAAGCAGCGCGAGCGGCAGCGAGGGGGAATCCGGAGCGAGCAATTTACCGCGAAAGTAAAATACAAAAATTCCGCCGGCAGTCCACGCGCCGAGACCCGCGATGTAAAAAGCCGCGCGGACGCGGGTGCGCCAGAACTTTGCGAATGGATGGAGAATGAACCAATAGAGCGGGACGGGCAGATCCAAAAAGAAAACGGCGAGCGCGAGATATCGAAAGAACCGCACGGCGCATGATAGGTGCGCGTGTGGCCCGGTGCAAGAGGGACGAATCAATGGAATTGAGATTGACCGCGCGGGCGGTTTCATCGGACGATGCGTGGGCGGGCGCGGGCGCCCGCTTGACGAAGGAGCGAAACGACGATGCTGGAAAAACATTCATGGGAAAAGGTGGAGAACGAAGTGCTGAATCCGCAAATTTCGCGGCGGATGTTGAATTGCGAGAAAATGACCATTGCCCGCGTGTATCTGAAGCGCGGCGCAATCGTGCCGCGGCATTCGCACGTGAATGAACAGGTTACGTTTATTCTGGCCGGCGCTCTGAAATTCACTCTGGATGACGGAGTTGTTGTGGTGCGCGCGGGCGAGGTGCTGCTCATTCCCCCGGGAGTGCCTCACGCGGCCGAAGCGATCGAGGATACCGACGACCTCGATGTGTTCACCCCGCTGCGGCAGGATTGGATTGATAAGGATGACGCATACCTGCGCGGCGGGGCGAAAAAGTAAGAGGCGGCGAAAATTGGCCGGGACAATTGTGATTGTTTCAATTGAACGACTTCACGCGCGGAAATCGGCGTGGCTCATGATTGCGGGACGGACCTCGCGCTTGATGGCATGCGCCAATTCATCCTCCGCAACTTCCAAGTCATAGGCAGCCTGCAGATTTAACCAAAAGCGTGCGCTGGTGTTGAAATAACGCGCGAGACGAAGTGCCGTGTCCGGCGAGACGCCGCGGCGTCCGTGAAGTATCTCGGCAATCCGGGTGACGGGAACACGAAGATCTATCGCGAGTCTGTTCATGCTCAACTTAAGCGGCAGCATGAAATCCTCGCGAAGGATTTCACCGGGGTGAATGGGGGGAAGGAGTTTTTCTTTCTTTGGCATGGAATCTCCTAGTGGTAGTCCACGATCTCAACGTTGAAGGCGTTGCCTTCCGTCCAGACAAAGCAAATTCGCCATTGGTCATTTATCCGGATACTATGTTGGCCCTTCCGATCCCTGCTCAGAGCCTCCAGGTGGTTCCCCGGGGGCGAGGCTAAATCCCTAAGGTCTGTGGCGCTATCCAGTTGTCTGAGCTTTCTCCGGGCCGCTTGTTCGATTGCCTGGAATCGCTTGACGCGATGGCGGTGGTACAGGCGTTCCGTTTCCTCGCATCGAAACGATTGAATCACAAATCCCAGTTTATACCGTATTACGTTAAACGGCAAGCGTTAAGGTGATGCGACTAAGATGCGGAGGTCGCGGAGATTGTTTCCCGTGGGGCCGGTGATGATGGCATCGCCCAGGGCGTGAAAGAAATTGTAGGAATCGCTGCGGCGCGCGAAATCGGCCGGATCCAGACCCGAGCTAAGCGCGCGGGCGAGCGAGCCCCCGCTGGCGACGGCTCCTGCGGCCGGGCTTGACCCGTCAATTCCATCCGTTCCTGCGCTGAGTACTGCTATGTGCTTCCCCGTAATTTTCCACATACATTCGAGGACAAAGGCGGAGTTGCGTCCGCCCACACCATTGCCGTGCATCGGCGAACTGACTTCACCATCGGCAATGACGGCTACCGGGCGGCCGGGACATTCCCGCGCCAGGCGATCGAGTTCGCCAAGAAGAAACTCGGCGGCGCGTTCGAGCGGCCAATCGTCCGTGGTGTTGTCGCAAATTGTCTGAAAGCCGGCGGATTCCGCGGCGATATGGGCGTGATGAAAAAGGTCGTGCATGCCGAGCACGATTTCAAAACGCGCGCGCTCGAACGCCGGATGATCCGGCTTGGGTGATTCGACGAGCCCGCCGGGCGAGGTGAACTTCGCGCGAATGGAATCCGGCAATTTCGCCAAAATATTGTACTGCTCGACGATGTGCCGGACGTCGGCGATAGTCGTGGGATCGGGCAGCGTGGGGCCGGATGCGAGCGCGGACTCGCGGCCTGCGGGAACGTCGGTCACGCCGAATGTGATTTTCATCGCAGCGGGCGCCGCCACGGCGAGGCGGCCTCCCTTCACCGCGGAGAGATGCTTGCGAACAACGTTGATGTCGCCAATCGGCGCGCCGCAACCGACAAGCACTCGATGCAAAGTCTGGACATCTTCGAGAGAAATGGATGGGTCGAGGGGCAGCTCGACGAGCGCGGAGCCCCCACCGGAAAGCAGAAAAAAGACGAGCGTGTCCGCGCCACACTCGCCGAGCATTTTCAGAATTGCGCGAGCCGCGGCGAAGCTTTGCGCGTCGGGGATCGGGTGCCCGGCAACGAAATCTTTGAAGCCCGCAAGGGAGCGAGGCGGCGGGGTTGGCCCGACGAGAATGCCCGCAAAGGGAAAATCAGGCGCGCAGACGGAGGCAAGGCCTTCGGCCATAGCGTGCGAGGCCTTACCGTAAGCGACGACACGAATGCGCGCGTAGTCAGCGAGGTCGACGGTCCAATCGCCGCATCGAATTCGCGAGCCGGAGCGCGTGAGCTTGTGGCGGAGCGTTTCGCCGATATCAATCGCGGAAAGAGTTTGAGTGAAAATGTGGCGGGCGGCGGACATGAGGTCGAGTGCGGGAGGCATGATGCGTTTGGATTAAGCCTTCGCGAGCGCGGCGGCGCCAGCGCGAGCGACATCAAGGTCTTCTTCTTCGCTGCCGTTGCTTACGCCGATCGCGCCGATGCACTCGCCATCCACTTCAAGAGGCAGGCCGCCGCGGAGAGGCGTTTGATTCGCGAGGCTGCCGATGGCAAGGCTCAGCGAAAGGAGAACATTTGGCTGATCGCCGGAGAGCGCTGGGCCGCTTGGCTTGCGGCGGATGGCGGCAGAATGCGCTTTCAGGATGGCGATTTGCACGGAGGAGGGTTTTGCGCCGTCCATGCGCACGAATGCGAGAAGGTGGCCGCCGTCATCGACAACCGCTACGTCCATGGGAATCTTGATTTCGGTGGCGCGGCGTTCGGCGGCGGCGAGGACAGCGCGAGCTCCATCGAGGGTGAGCTTCGAATGATTGCGTGTGACGAGAGGCATATACGATTCACACCGTTTGAGAAATTCGGGCGGTTCGAAAGGCCCGCCACATAAATAAGAACACACGGAAAAAACTACACGCCGAATATTTCCGGATTGAGCGCATTCGGCGGCTTGCGGCCATCGAGCGCGGCGATCACATTTTCACAAGCCATCACGGCCATTTTCGTGCGAGTTTCGACGGATGCCGAGGCGATGTGCGGCGTAAGGATGACGTCCTGCCGCGTGACCAGACCCGGATGAACCTGCGGCTCCTTTTCGTAAACATCCAGTGCGGCGCCGGCGATTTTCTTCGCCTCAAGCGCGGCGACCAGCGCGGCCTCATCAACCACGGGCCCGCGCGAAGTATTAATAATGAACGCGGTGGGCTTCATTTGCGCGAGGCGTGCCGTGGAAATTAGGCCGCGCGTCTCCGGCAACAGCGGAACATGCAGTGAGATGAAGTCCGCCTCTGCAAACACGCGATCCATCGCAACGTATTCGGCGCGCAGCTCGCGCTCGGTATCAAGCGGAGCGCGGATTGCGTCCGTGTAAATCACGCGCATGTTGAATCCCGCGGCGCGCCGCGCGACGGCGCGGCCGATGCGGCCAAAGCCGACGACGCCGAGCGTCTTGCCCCAGATGTCCGCGCCGCACAATTGGTCGAGGTCCCAGCCGGTCCACTGGCCGGAGCGAGTGAGGCGGTCGCCTTCGAGAACGCGGCGTGCGACGGCCATAAGAAGAGTCCACGCAAAATCGGCGGTGGTTTCATCGAGCACGCCGGGCGTATTGCTGGCGAAAACTTTGCGGCGCGTGCAGGCGGCGACATCAATGTTGTCAAAGCCGACGGCGACATTTGCAACGATGCGAAGTTTTGGCCCAGTGGCGAGTAGCTCATCGTTGATTTTTTCCGTGAGAAGACAGATCAACCCGTCTTTGTCAGCAATTCTGTCGAGCAACGTCGCGCGCGCCGGACGGTTCGGGCCGCGCCAATATTCCACTTCGCAGCGCGATTCGATGAGTTTTTGGGCGGGCTCGAACATCGGATGCGTGGCGTAGACCTTGGGCTTACTCATGGATGATTCCTCTATGCAATCAAGAATACGGGAATGTAACACAATCGGGCGTGGCGCGCAGTTTGCTGCGTTGACGGCGCGCGACGGCGGCGACTATAGTCCAAATTAGACGCGTGAAGCGCGGGCGCATGCGATGCTTGGTACCACGCGCGTCGTGCCGGGCCACTGATGGAAAGAAAAATCATCCGCGAATTGGAAAAACTTCTGGGGCACGACGCCGTGCTCTCATCGGCCGTAGACCTCCTGATGTATGCCTACGACGGGTCGGTCGAAGAGGCCAAACCGGACTGCGCCGTGTTCCCGAGGACAACCGCCGAAGTCGTAGGCATCGTGAAGCTGGCCACTCGATACGGAGTTCCGATTGTGGGGCGCGGCGCCGGGACGGGGCTTTCCGGCGGGGCGCTGGCGGTGCAGGGCGGCGTGATTGTCGTATTTTCCCGGATGAATCGCATTTTGGAAATTGACGCGGAGAATATGCGCGCGGTGGTGCAGCCGGGAGTCGTGAATCTCGATGTAACGCGCGCGGTCGAAAACCTGGGGCTCTATTACGCGCCGGACCCGTCGAGCCAAAAGTCATGCACGATTGGCGGAAACGTCTCGGAAAACGCGGGCGGTCCGCACACGCTGGCGTATGGCGTAACGACGAATCATGTCACCGGGCTCGAAATTGTAATGATGAACGGCGAAGTGGTGCGCATCGGCGGCAAGACGTGCGAAACGCCGGGCTACGACCTGACCGGGCTGATGGTCGGGTCGGAGGGAACGCTCGCCATCGTCACAGAAATCACGTTGAGGCTCTCGCGAAAACCGGAGGCCGTGAAGACGCTGCTGGCGGTGTACAACGCCGTGGAAGACGCGCCGGAGACGGTTGCGGACATGACGGGCCGCGCGATTACGCCCGCAGCGTGCGAAATGTTGGATGGCTGGACGCTGCGCGCGGTGGAAGCGTTTGTCCACGCGGGGTTTCCGCTCGATAGCGCCGCGGTGCTGCTGATCGAAGTCGAAGGCCTTGCAGAAGCAGTGGAGGAGCAGGCGGCGCTGATCGCGGAAATTTGCAAGGCGCACAATGCGCGCGAGGTGCGCGTGGCTCGCGACGCGGCCGAGCGCGATTTATTGTGGAAAGGCCGCAAAAACGCGTTCGGCGCGGTGGGGCGGCTTTCGCCGAGCTATTACGTACAGGACGCGGTGATCCCGCGAACGAAGCTGCCGGAGACTCTGCGGCGCATCGAGGAGATCGGCCGCAAATATGAATTTCAGATTGGCAATATTTTTCATGCAGGCGACGGCAACCTGCACCCGATTATCCTGTTCGATCAACGCGACCCGGAACAATTCAAGCGCGCGGTGGAGGCATCGGGTGAAATTATGTGGCACTGCATCGAATCGGGCGGCGCGCTGACGGGCGAGCACGGGGTCGGCATGGAAAAAAATGAATTGATGCCGCTGATGTTTTCCGATGACGACTTGGAATTGATGCGGCGCGTGCGCGCGGCGTTTAATCCGGATGGGATTTTGAACCCCGCCAAGATCCTGCCTCTCGGAAAAGGCTGCAAGGAAGTGCGCATCCCGCCGCAAGGCGCGGCGGCTTACCCCACGCTATGACGAGTCCTTCTTCCTCCGCGTCATCAGCCTCATCCGCGCAACAAACGAGCGATGCACGGTCTTCAGTTGCCGCGCGGATGGTCGAGAAATTCGGCGCAGGTCATGTGATTTCTGATGCGGCTTCGCTGGTCTCATACGAAGTGGATGGGCTGAGGCCTGTGGCGGCGATGAAAACTGGCTCTGTCGAAGAAATAGCTGAAATCCTCCACTTTGCGGCGGCGGAAAAACTGGCCGTGATCCCCTGCGGCGCGCGGACGAAGCCGGGCATCGGTGCGCCGCCCGCGCGGTATGACGTTGCGCTCGATGTTTCGCGCATGAATCACGTGCTGGCTTATGAGCCGCGCGACTTGACGCTTGGCGTCGAGCCGGGGATTCGCTTTGCGGCGCTTTCAGAAACGCTCGCTGGCGAAAAACAATTCCTGCCGCTGGCGCCGCCGTTCGCCGACCGCGCGACAATTGGAGGCATTCTCGCGGCGGATTCGGCGAGTCCGCTGCGCCATGCCTACGGCGCGCCGCGCGATTTCACGCTCGGCATGGAATTCGTTACCGGGTACGGCGCGCCGGCGAAGAGCGGCGGGCGCGTGGTGAAAAACGTGACCGGCTACGACACGCACAAGCTGCTCATCGGTTCGCTGGGCACGCTGGCAATCATCACGCGCGTGAATTTTAAGACGTTTCCGCTTCCGCCCGCGCAGAAAATCTTTGTTGCGAGCTTCGATGGCCCAGCCGCGGCGATGGGATTTTGCAGAGCAGTGGGGCAGTCTGCGCTCGAGCCGCGTGTCATCGAGCTGATCTCACCGGAGGCGGCAAGACTGCCGGGTGTGGGATCAACTGCGGCGGCCGCGGCAACTCAGACGGGATGGAGTGTTGTGATTGTCGCTGCGGGGCAAGAGCGCGTGGTCGAGCGTCACGCTCGTGAATTGGGCGCATTCGCGGCGCAAGCGAAAGCGCTCGAATTTGCGGCTCTCGATGACGCGCAGAAAATCGCGATGCACGGGCGTTTGCCCGAATTCCCTGCCCTTGTGCTTGCCGAGGATCCGGGCGCGGCGATTTTCCGAATCGCCGCTTTGCCGGCGGTTATGGCCGCTCTCGCGGAGAAGCTTGCAGCAGTGGCGGGCGCCGCGCAGTTTGAACACGCTACGGTGTTGCGGCCGCACGGGCTGGTCTATTTCGCCTTGATGCACTTGATGCGTGCGCACGGCGCTGATTTGGATACTGCGCGGCTCGCGCGGGCGGCGCAGGAAATATTTCGCGCGGCCGCGGCGCTTGGCGCGAAGGCGCGAATCGAATGGGCGCCCGTGGAGTTAAAACGCGCGGTCAACGTGTGGGGCGAAGCGCGGCCGGATTTCGAATTGATGCGCCGCGTGAAACAGATTTTTGATCCGGAAAATGTCCTGAGCCCCGGGCGATTCGCGGGAGGCATCTGACCGATGCCTGCGAGCGCGCCAGAGAAAACGGACGCAATCGCCGCTTTGAACGCGACCCGGCCATCCTACGAAGATTACGCGCGATGCGTCCACTGCGGTCTGTGCCTGAATCACTGCCCGACCTACCGCCTGTGGGGCATGGAAGCCGATTCACCGCGCGGGCGCATTCGCCAAATGATGCTGGTGGACGAAGGCAAGCTCGCGCTCGGTGATTCGTTTGTACAGCATATGGACCGTTGCCTGGATTGCCGCGCGTGCGAGACAGCGTGTCCTTCGGGCGTAGAGTACGGCAGACTCATCGAATTCTCGCGCGCGGAAATCGAGCAGAAATACCGGCGCCCGTTTTTCTCGAGGGTCGCGCGGGAATTCGCATACCGCCGGCTGCTGCCGCATCCTTCGCGCATCGCGATGGCGGGACGCCTCGCGCGATTTTATCAGCGCAGCGGATTGCAGCGCGTGGCGCGCGGCTCGGGCGTGCTGCGGCTGTTTGGCATGGCTGATCGCGAGCGGCTGATGCCGCGCGCGAGCAAAGAATTTTTCTTTTCGCGGCTTGGGAGAACATTTCCCGCGATTGGCCCGCAGCGCGCGCGAGTTGCATTCTTCGCCGGATGCCTCGCGCAGGTGACATTCACGGAATTAAACGATGCAACGATTCGCGTGTTGCAGGCAAATGGGTGCGAGGTGGCCGTGCCCGCGGGGCAACTCTGTTGCGGCGCACTGTGCGTGCATGCCGGCGTGCAGGACGTCGCGCGCGATTTGGCGCGCGCGAATTTTGGCGCATTTCTAAAAGAGCCGTTCGATGCGGTGGTGACGAACGCTGCCGGGTGCGGGTCCACATTAAAAGAATACGAGCAGCTCTTTCCCGCGGGAATACCCGAACACGATCAGGCAACAGCGTTCCGTGAAATCGCGCGTGATGTGACTGAGTTTCTCGCGGACTTGGGAATTGTTGCCCCGCTTCGGCGCGTCCCGCTGCGCGTGACGTATCAGGATTCGTGTCACCTGTTGCATGGTCAGAAAATTGCCGAAGCGCCGCGCAAACTGATCCGCGCGGTGCCCGGCGTGGAATTGGTGGAAATGCCGCTTGCAGACCAATGCTGCGGCTCGGCGGGCGTTTACAACGTGACACAGACGCGGGCTTCGCTCGATTTGCTCTCCGCGAAAATGATAAATATCCGCGGGACTGGAGCGCAGGCAATCGTCACCGCGAATCCGGGGTGCATGTTGCAGCTACGCGCGGGCGTGGAGATTCATGGGATGGGGCAGGAAGTGATGCACGTGGTGGAGCTGCTGGATCGGGCCGCGGGTTCTTAGCGTTCGCCGATTAGGTAGCGGCATCTTTGCGATCCCATCCGCGCGGAGTGAACGGCGCCCGCGGGGACATCGCAGCGTTCGCCGGCGCGGTAGGTGCGTGATGCGCCGCCGGACGTCAACGTCATTTCACCTTCCAAAATAATGTGAGCTGTCTCGCCGGAATGCGTGTGGTCGGGATAATTCGCGCCGGGACCGTCCTGCCAGACGTATGTATGCGCAAAGCCTTCGCCGCGGAGCTTCGCCTCGAGTGCTTTCTCATTCATGGGTTCAGGCAGATTGGCCCTTCTTTGGGCCAAATATCTTCGCGACGGTGCGAGTCACTAATCTTCGCGGCAAGAGCCGCTGAATGTTGGCGCCGATATAGTTTCCTCCGCCGGAAATGATGGAACTCCTTCCGTTCGCGAGCGCGCGCAGCCCGGTGCGCGCAACTTTCTCCGCTGTCTCCATACTGCGCAGGACGCGATTCGGGTTGCCCGCAACCTCATGGAATTCGCTCGTCGTTGTGCCGGGGCAAAGCGCGCAGACGCGAACGCCGTACGCGCGCGTCTCTTCGGCGAGCGCTTCCGCAAAAAGCAAATCGAACCCCTTCGTCGCGCCGTAAACGCCCAGGTAGGGCACCGCCTGAAATGCCGCGGTGGAAGCCAGGATCAAAATGTCGCCGCGCTTGCGCAGGATCATCGGCTGCAAATACAAATGCGTCAGATGCACGACGGCCGCGACATTCACTTGAACCATCTCCAGCAATCGCGCTTTGTCCGCGCGAGCGAATTCGCCGTACACCCCGAACCCGGCGTTATTGACGAGCAGATCGACCTCGATTCCCTTCCCCTGCGTGAAAGCGAAAATCTCTTCCGGTGCGGAGCTCTGCGTAAGGTCCGCGGTGCAAATCTCCGAACGCACGCCGTACTTCGTCGCCAATTCGCCCGCCAATTCTTCCAGACGGTCGCGCCGCCGCGCGGACAGCACAAGATGCGCGCCTCCCGCCGCCAGTTCAACGGCCAGCGCGCGGCCAATGCCCGCGCTTGCGCCGGTTACGACCGCCCATTTCCCGCGCCATGTGTCCATGATTCCTCATTCCAGAATTTGATTTACCGCCGGACAGATGAACCTGGCAGAGAAGGTATTGTAGCACCGGGCCGGGCGGCTCTACTTTTGCGCCAGATACAGGAAGCGCGAGAGGCGCTGTTCCGTAGATAGAGTGTGGACACAGAGAAGGAATTTCTGCAGCCCGGCGAAATTTTCTTCGCCTTCGATGGCCGTCAACGCAGCTTCATGCTTCGCGCGCGCGTCATGCCAGAGTTTGGATATCGTAGCAGCATTTTCGGTGGTGTCATCCACGCGCAGGAGCTTGAAGCCTGATGCCGCAATGACTCTTTCATTTTCTCCGGCCTCCGAAAACACGTAGTGGCCGATGGAGCTGCGCGTTGCGAGCTCTTCTTTCGTCACCTGACCGGTGATTACGACTGCGTCGCTGTAAAGCAGCCGCCCGCCGGGCTTCATCACGCGCCTGGCATCGAGCAGGAGACCGAGACGGTTGGGAATGTGGCACACCGCGTCATTTGAATAGATCGCGTCAAAGTCATTCACGTCGAAGGGGATGCCGCGGCTCACGTCGCATTCCTGAAAACGCGCGCGGGATTCAAGTCCGCGCGCCCGCGCGATTTCATTCGCATATCGCACGCCGCCCGCGTTCACATCCAGCCCCGTGACGTGGCAACCCGCCGTCGCGGCCAGATTGATCGCGCAACCGCCGGCCCCGCTTCCGATTTCCAGCACGCTCAATGACGGATCCAAGCCGAGCCGCACGGGAATTTCATCGAGCTCGTCGGTGGTCATCCAACTGGTCTGGCCGAAATCCTCTCCGTAAGTTTCGAGGCGGACCTCGCGGTACACATCGGCCGTGGCATTCCCGTACGTGGTGTTGTAGAGGTCTACTTTTGCGGGCATGGTGATCTCGCCCCTCGATGCGGGAGAAATATTACTTCTTTGCGCGGCCTTCCTGGATCATGGTTTCGAATTCGGGCTCGCCATGGAGGCAGGTGAGGTCGGTGTCGCGCGAAATCCAATCCCAATTGGAGTAGCCGAGTTCGGTGGCTTTCCTTAGAGTGGCGAGAGCCTTTGGTTTGTCGGCCAGTAATCCGTAGACGCAGGCCGCGTTGTATTGGATGTTCGCGTCATCCGCGCGCAATTCGATCGCGCGACGAAGCTGCTCGGCGGCCTCCTCGGTCCTGCCGTCTTCGACATAAGTGCCTGCCAGCAGGATCCGCGCCCGTGCGTCCTCGGGAACAATCTCGATCTGCCGCTCCAGTGTCTTGGCGAGCTTTAGGCGCAGGGCCGCGGCGGAATTTTTGCGTCCCAGACGCTCGTACACCTGGCGGTAGGGAATGTAAACGTTGTAATCATCGCCGCTGACTTCCAGAGCGCGATCCGCGATGGCAGCAGCTTCATCCAGCCGGTCCGAATTCAAAAGGGCGCGGCCGAGAATGTTATAGGCGTCTTCACAATTGGGCTTTTGTTCGAGCGCTTTCCGCGCGTAAAGGACCGCTTCATCGTATTTCCCCTGCGCGTAATAAATGCGGGCGCGCGCGGCGAGTCCATCGGGCAGATTGGGGTCCAGAAGGAGCGCCCGCTCACACGCCGCCCATCCGCGTTCAATCCAGCGAGGCTTGCGATCGTGCAGCTCGTAAATCCTCCCGCAAACATGCGCGATTCCCACATGGGCCAGCGCGAAGCCTGTATCCAATTTGATGGCGTGCTCAAACATTTGCAGGGCAAATTGGAGGTTTTCCCGGTGGGTGTAATCGCGGCCGCGCAAATAGAAGTCATAGGCCTCGAGGTTCTCGGTGGGCTTCTGCTCGATGGCGCGCTGTTCCCGGGCCGTCAGAGTGATGCGCAGGGCCTGGGTAATGCTGCGGGAAATGTCGTCCTGCACTTCGAAAACGTCTTTCATCTCGCGGTCATACCGTTCGGCCCATACGGAGTGGCCGGTGGCGGTTTCGATCAGCTGGGCAGTCACGCGCAAGCGGCTCCCGGAGCGCCGGATGCTGCCGGTGAGCACATAGACCGCGTCGAGCTGCCGGCCGATCTCGGGCGCGGTGATCGTTTTGTCGCGGAAGGTCACAACAGCGGCGCGCGGGAAAACCGCCATCTCTTTGATCTTGGAAAGTTCAGTGATGATGTCTTCGGACATGCCGTCGCGAAAGTATTCGTCTTCTTTCGCGCCGGAAAGATTCTCAAAATAGAGAACGGCAACGGATTTCCCCGTCGCCGCGGCGGGTCTGGCCGCCGAACGGCCGGAATCCGAATCGCGCTTCATGCGCCGCAGGTCGGTAAGCAGACTGGCGGCGGATTGGTAGCGGGAGCGGCGGTCCTTCTCGATGGCTTTGGTGATAATTTGCCCCAGCTCCTCCGGCAACTTGGAATTGATTCGCAGGACAGAGGGAGGGGTGCGGTTGAGGATCGAATCAAACACCACGGCAGACGTTGTCCCGGAGAAGGCCTGCTGACCTGTGGCCATTTCGTAGAGGACAACGCCGAAAGAGAAAATATCTGAGCGCGCATCGGTTTCTTCGCCGCGCGCCTGTTCAGGTGACATGTAGGCCACGGTCCCGAGGGCGGTCCCGGGACTGGTGAGATTCGCTTCTCCCGCGGCCTCCATCATCGTGGCCGCGGCGGAGTGCCCCGCGGCGACAGTCTCACCGACGCGGTGCGGCTGCCGCGCAAGCTTGGCGAGGCCGAAATCGAGAATTTTTGCCTGGCCGCGGTTTGTGATGAAAATGTTGGCGGGCTTGATGTCCCGGTGGATGATGCCTTTCGAGTGCGCGGCGTCAAGCGCGTCGGCAATTTGCGAGCCGAGTTTCACAATCTCTTCGGCGTCCATGGGCTGGCCGTGAATACGGCTGTTAATGGTGTCGCCTTCCAACAGTTCCATCACGATGAAAAACTGATCGCCGGCCTGGTCAAGATCGTAGATCGTGCAAATGTTGGGATGATTGAGAGCGGAAGCTGCGCGGGCTTCGCGCTGGAAGCGCTCAAGCGATTGGCCGTCGCTGGCCACGCCGGGCGTGAGGAATTTCAGGGCGACGTTGCGTCCCAGGCGCGTGTCTTCAGCCTTATACACCACGCCCATTCCGCCGACACCGAGTTTTTCCAGGATGCGATAGTGCGAAATGGTTTGGCCGATCATTAGTGACTGTGGGGAGTGAGGTGGGATATTACGATGCGCCCGCGAGAGTGTCAACGCGTGGCGGGGCGCTTAATCATTAAGACACACATAAAGCGCGCGCTTGGCGTCGCGCGGCTCATCGGGCAGGATAATTGTCATTGGGAAAGGCAGCCCCGCTTTGCAGCGTTCACCCGCTCCCGGAACGCGGATGCCCGGCCCAACATCTTGTCCCCTTCCACAAGAGCGACGCGGCTAGGCCGCGGACGAGAGACAATTGACTTCGGAGGCCACCATGCTCATCCAATTACCCGATTCACCAGAGAAAATCCAAGCGCCCCTCCGCATCCTATTGATTCCGAATTCCGAGAATGGATTTGACCAGTGGGCCCACGCGCTCGAAAAGGCGCGCATGGATTTCAGCGCCGATCGCGCGCTCACCCGCGCGGAATTTGACAGGCTCATCTCCGAATCTTCATACGACGCCGTGGTGGCTGATTATTCACTTACCGGATGGTCCGGCATGGACGCATTCGACGCGCTTCAAGCGAAAGGCATCGACGTCCCGTTCATCGTCATCGTTGGATTCATCGGCGAAGAAAAGGCCGTTGCATGCATTAAGAAGGGCGCCGCGGACTGCGTTCTGAAGACGAATTTAGTCGCGCTGCCCTGGGCGGTGCGCAGGGCCGTCGAGGACCGTCACATCCGCGAACAGTTTAAGAAAGCCGAAAATTCGTTGCGCGAAAGGGAGCGGACTTTTCGTGTGCTTGCCGATTCGATCGCCTCGGCTGTGCTCATCTATCAGGGAACTGAATGCCGCTATGCCAACCTGACGGCGCAAACACTTACCGGCTATTCCGAAAATGAGTTGCTTGCTCTCAACTCGTGGGATTTGATCCACCCCGATTCGCACCCGTTGGTGATCGAACAGGGTTTCGCGCGATTGCAAGGCAGCCATTCGGAATTGCGGAATGAAATCCGGATTCTCACAAAAAAGGGACAGGTGCGCTGGCTCGACGTGACCATGGGAAGAATCTCAATGGAAGGCCAGCCCGCGGGACTCATCACCGCTGTTGACATCACGGAGCGCAAGCTCGCGGATGCCACTGAACAAGCAGGCGGTTTGCGAGATCCGCTTACGGGCCTGCTGAGCAATGCGCAGTTGCGAATTGCGTTTACCGCGGAGACGAAGCGATCGCAGCGGTCGGGGCGCTCATTCGGGTTTCTGCTGCTGAAGATCGAGGGGTTGGCTGAAATTGCCAAACAGGGTGGAGCGATGGCGGGCAGCCGCGCGCTGTGCAAGGTCTCCAGATCGATTGGCGCGATCTGCCGGACTGCCGATGTCGCGGCCCGATTCGGCGACGATGAATTTGCCCTGGTCTTGCCGGAGACATCGCTTGCGGGCGTGCGGCGCGTCGCTGCGCGCATCGAGGAAAAGATCATGAGCGAGTCATTGGATTTTCCGATGAACCTCACGGCCGGCACGGCTGTTTTTCCGCAGGACGGGCCGACAATCGAGCATCTGCTGAATTCTGCCCGCATGGCGTATGCGAAAAAAGAGGATCACACGGCCGGAAACCTCGCGATGTCCGCATAAGCCTCCGCCTCAGCCCAAAAATTCGTCAGCCTCAAGGCGCGTCATTCGCACTCCGTTCAATTTGCGGAGGCGTCCTACCAGGATGCGCGAAGGACCTGCTTTTTGATTGTGTGATTGCGCTGTGCGCCTTCCACGCCGGCATCCTTAATCCAGTCCCAGCTACCCTCCGACGTGGATGTTCGTAAGCGAATGAAGCAGTCCAAAAACATTCAGCAACCACAAAACCGTGGCAATCACCACGACTCCATTCAAGATCGACTTGATCGTGTGCTGCATTGGGATGTAACGATTGATCAGCCAAAGCACCACACCCACGACAACCAGAACCATCAGCACTTGAACTAAAGGCATAACCTTTTGACCCCCATTTTTTCTCGGAGCAGCCGCGTCTGGCCTGCCCCGATGCGTTGGACTACGGATCTCAACTCACCGAATTTATTCTCGGAGATTATTGCCGAGCGTGGCTGGGGGCCATCGCACTGATCCGGCTCGCGTGCACGTTGCCATCACACGAAACCATTTCAAAAGACCCAGCGCGTGTGCCGGTTGTCCATCTGAAGGGAATGACCCTGACGCCACACCGGAACTATGCCACGCCGCGACCGGGGATACTGTCCCGTTTAGGACATGGATGCTCGTTGGCTGAGCTTCCCTTTTTCTTGCCGTCATCCCCTATTTTCCATTTGTCATTCTGGAGCGCAGCGAAGGGTCTGGTTTTCCTACGCGGGAGGGCCGATGTTATTGGGCGATTACCCGTAACCTGCTGAATTAAAAGGACTTATGGAAACAACCCTGGGACGGGATCGGCTTTTTATGAGTCGAAGAATAAATTGAGTGAGTCACCCCACTCAATTTGCAATGGGAAAAATGAAGAAAAATAAATGGGTGAAAAATGCGACAAAAAGGCGTGGTGAATTAGGAGCGTTCGAATGATGCACGAGCGGCGCTTTCGACGGGCGGCGCGCGAATGGCGATGGGGAGAGGGCAGGTGCGAGGGGCGTGTGCGGAAGGGTTTTCAGGAGGTGAAAAAGAGTGGGTCGACGCTTTGGTCAGAGGCTGCCTGCGGCAGGCAGGCCTTGGTCGTTTGGCGCAACCAAGTTTACTCGGAAGAAGGAGCCGACCAACGTCATCTAATCAGCCCGCCCAGGCCCCTAGAAGCTAATTTGTATTTCTTTTCTTAGGGCCATTTGGTACAGCTCGTCCGCGGTCTTGTGTTTACTGTCAGACAGAAAATACATAAGGTATGTAAAAGGGATGTCATTATATTCAGGCACTGCTGTCCAAATTAGCCGGAATTGAGGCATGAGAGCGAAGAAAACCGGGGCACTGCAGGGCCTCAGTGGCGATTTGTAGGTTGAGGTTGGCATTTCTGCTGTCCAAGTTGGGCTCACCAGGAAAGCACCAGTTGCTCGGCGTCGGGGTCGAGCAGCGGAGGAGGCTGGAACGGCTCATCGATCCAGGCAAACAGGTCGCGATAGACGAACAACTGCTGGCGCAACAAAGCGGCGAGATTGGACAAGCTCCAGCCAAAGCGAGCGCGCAGTTGCAGGTACTTGAGCACGAGCAGCGCGATCAGGGCGGTCCAGATCTGAATCTGCAGGGCGTTGGCGCTGGTGCCCACAAAGGTCTTGATGCGCAGGTTCTGCTTGAGCGCTTTGAAGAACAGCTCGATCTGCCAGCGCTGGCGGTAGACGGCGGCGATGGTGGAGGCAGCAAAGCCGCGATGATTGGTGAGAAACACTACGCCGCGTTTTTGTTCCTCGTCCCAGACTTCGATGCGACGCAGAAACAGATCGTAGTTCCCACTGCGGGCCGCTTTATAAAGGAAGATGATCTCGTCGCGCCGAACCGCACCGTGTTCGGGAACCGGACGGCGCTCGACGACGCCGTAATCGGCGTTGTCCTTCATGCGCGTGACGAAAAATACGCCTTCAGCGTCGAGTGAGGCGAACCAATCGTAATCGGCATAGCCACGATCGAAAACCACGATGGTTCCAGGCTCGAAACGCAAGCTGCGCGCCACGCGGCTTTCGTGCACGCGGCCTTCGGTGATGAGCGCAAAACTAGGGAGCAATCCCTGATGATCGAGCAGCAGATGCAGCTTCACGGCTCCTTTCGTGCGCCGGTACTGTGCCCAGTCGAAAACCGAAACACAGAGTTCGATGAGCGTGGCGTCCAGAGTGAGCAGTTTGTTTTTGAAACGGAAACCATGCGCGCCGGCCACTTCGCGGCAACGGCCCAGCAGTTGATAAAACACGCTGCGGTAAAGCGGCCAGGGCCGGTGTTCATTGGCATAGGCCAGGGTGGAGCGCTTGGGCGCGTCGGGCAGTCCCAGGTGCCGCAGCTTGCCCTCGCTGGCGGCTAGGCCGCCGCAAATCTCGCGCAGCGACTGCGCCCGCCCCAGATGACAGAACAACATGGCCACGAACTGGCCCCAACAACTGAACCCGCGGGCGTGGCGCTCGGCCCGGTGCTCCACGACGGCCCGCTCAAATTCGGTGCGAGAAAACAAATGCAACATCTGGCTGAAAATGCTGGATACTCGTGTCACGGCGGTGGTCCTCCTCCCTATGGTTCACGTCTGTCAACGCAAACCGTAGCAGAGTTCTACCGCCGCCGCTCAAAAGCTAATTTGGACAAGACTGATATTCAGGATGTTTTGTATAGAACTCAGTTATGGTGTCCGAATATGTGCTGCAATCTAAGGACGAGTTAGACTCTTTGAGGACGCACCTTGAGTATTTGTCTACGACTGCAAGGCAGCGCCCAGACGGCGTATTAGTGGGATGCTGCTTATCGCCGGGACTATGGGGCTGGCCGATCTCAAATAGCTCGTCCGCCGAGTTGCAGGCCTTGAGCGATCCCATTTGATAGCCAGAAATCAGTCCAACGACGAAGATATTTCTTTGGTCTGCGGTCCACGTCAACCAATGTCCCCCTCTATCCACGTGCCCCGTTTGGACTTGTGCAGCCATGCAGATGATCATGGAGATTGCAAGTGATCCACCCTGTAGGATATGTTTCATTGGTGCCGTCATAGGTGATTTCCTTTTCATAACGGACGAGTGCCATGATGTTCCCGTTACTTATCCAGGAGGAGTGGCCCGGAGGGCTCTCTCCTTTTTTCAATGATTCCCACAACCAAAGAATACCACTGTTGAAACTCACCGGAGCGTTAGGGTGTGGAGGAGTGGGTGGGGATACCCGACTCGTCGTGGTGACGTGTGGGAGTTTTTAATTGCAAAACATATCGAGTGAGTACGCCGAACAGATCTGCGGGGAGAGTCAAGAACCCCAGCCGCGAAACCGGTGTCGTGGGGCACGCAAAAACTTCTTGTTGTCTAACTTCCGGGCGACCCGTCCGGCTGACGCTTTTCGGCGGGGTGCGGCGGGCTGATGAGTATTTGCTCCAAGCGCGTAAAGAATTCGCAGCTCGATTTCGACAGGCCCACTAAGTTCTTTCCTGCGAGCAAGTTAAGGCCCGCGAGTCTGGTACATTGATTGCTGTATCCCAAATCTGATTCAGCCTGTATATTCTTCCTTCAAGGCCAAGGCCCGAGTACGCGTGACGGGAGAATTTCCTTCTTATCTTCCGCCTCAATATGGATCTCAGCGGAGGGCAGATGAAACTGAGCCTGCGGTTGATTCTGTCACTTGTCATCAGCATTAGCATCGTGACTTTTGTGGTCGCCCGGGGGCAAGTTCGCGCGGAGAAGCGGGGCCTGCGCGCGGACCTCGCGCGCCGCGCCGAAACGCTGACCGACAGCCTGCAGGAGACCATCGAGCCTGTTCTGGAACGCGGCACACGAGAGCGTTTGCAGCAGATCGTGGACCGCTTCGGCAGCCGCGAACACCTCACCGGGATCGCCGTGTACGACCGGGATGACAATCCTCTCGCGGTCAGCTCCAAACTCGGCGCGGACGGCAAGATACCTTCGGACATTTTCACGCAGTGTGAGACGACCAATCGCGGCGTTGGCAAGTGGACTTCTCCCGGCGGGGTAGCCACCTTCATCTATCTCGAACCGCTGCACGGCGGCGCGGGAATCTCCGGCGTACTGGCGACATTCCATGACGCAAGTTATATTGAGCGGGAAAGCTGGCAGATCTGGCGCGACGCGATCTGGCATGTGGTCGTGCAGGTGACGCTTGTCGTACTGCTTACGCTGCTGATCGTGCGCTGGACAATTCTGCGTCCGCTGTTGCGTATCTCCGAATGGATGAAGAGTCTACGCACGGGCGAGATCAGCGCCGTGCCAAAGGAAATACCCGGGGATTTCCTCGGGCCGCTGGCCACCGAGGCTGTGTCGATGGCACAGAGTTTGGCGCAGGCGCGCGGGGCCGCGAAGGAAGAGGCGCGGCTGCGCGATGCCGCCGATTCGTTGTGGACGCCGGAGCGTCTCCGCGCCGGCGTCCGGCGGCGATTGCGGAGCAATCCGCTGTTCGTGGTGTCCAACCGCGAACCGTATCAGCACGTTCACCGGGGCAAGGCGATCGAGGTGCAGGTTCCCGCGAGCGGATTGGTGACGGCGCTCGAGCCAATCTTGTGCGCGTGCAACGGCACGTGGATCGCGCACGGCTCCGCGGATGGCGACCGCGAAACAGTGGACTCGCGCGACCGCCTGGGCGTGCCGCCGGACCAACCGCTCTATACGCTGCGGCGCGTGTGGCTTACAAGCGAAGAGGAAAATGGCTACTACTACGGCTTCGCTAACGAAGGCCTGTGGCCGCTCTGCCACATCGCGCACACGCGTCCGCTATTCCGCGCCGCGGACTGGGAGTACTACAAGGATGTGAATGAGAAGTTTGCGCGTGCAGTGCTGCAAGAAATCGGCGATGCTGAAGAGCCGTTCGTCCTGATTCAGGATTATCACTTTGCGTTGTTGCCGCGGCTGATTAAGAACGCGTGTCCGGGCGCGCGAGTGGCGATCTTCTGGCACATTCCGTGGCCAAATCCCGAGGCATTTGGGATTTGCCCGTGGGAAGAAGAACTTCTGGACGGATTGCTCGGAGCGGACCTGGTGAGTTTTCACATCCAAGCGCACTGCAACAACTTCCTGGAGACGGTGGACCATGCAATCGAAACGCGGATTGAATGGGACCGTTTCGTCGTCAACCGGAACAATCATTTCACGGCGGTGCGGCCGCACCCGATCAGCGTGGCGTTTCCTGACGCGGCGGACGGGCCGGGAAGTTTGCTGCCGGCGGGCAAGAGCCGCGCGGACATTTTGAAGGAGCTGGGGCCGGAAACCATATTCCTCGGAGTCGGGGTCGACCGCGTGGATTACACCAAGGGGATTGTCGAACGATTCCGCGGGATCGAACGGTTCCTGGACCGCTATCCGCAATACCGCAAGCGGTTCACGTTCGTGCAGCTTGGCGCGCCGAGCCGCACGAACATCAAGCGCTATCACGACTTCAACGCGGAGGTCGACGCGGAGGTTGAACGTGTGAATGCGCTGTTCCAGACAAGCGATTGGAAGCCAATCGTACTGCTCAACCGGCACCACAGCCATCAGGAGATCGCGCCATACTACAAGGCCGCGGACTTATGCCTCGTAACGTCGTTACACGACGGCATGAACCTGGTGGCCAAAGAATTTGTGGCGTCGCGCGACGACGGGAACGGCGTGCTGGTACTGAGCCAGTTCACGGGAGCGTCCCGCGAGTTGCACGACGCGCTGCTTGTCAACCCCTATGACACCGAGCAACTGGCGGAAGCGATACAGCGCGCGCTGGAGATGCCGCCGGAAGAGCGCCGCGCGCGTATGACTCGCATGCGTCACACGGTGAAAGAACACAACGTGTATCGCTGGGCCGCCGAATTGATCGCGGATCTTTCCGAGATTCGTCTCCAAACGCCGGAACTCGAGGAGGTGCGCTGAGCATGGGCGCAAGCGCGACGCCAGCTCATCACAAGAAAAAGCCGGGCCTCCCCACGCGGAGCGTGCCTCACCTGTTCGATCGCTGGGATGAGATTTCCGGGCGCGTGCAAGCGGCAAAGGAGATCCGTCTGTTCCTGGATTTCGACGGCACGCTGGCCCATCACTGTCCACACCCGGATTCGGTAAAGCTCGACAATCAAATGAAAAAAGCGTTGGGCAAGATTGCGAGCCACCGGCAAGTCCATGTGGGGATTGTAAGCGGGCGCCGAAGGGCCACGCTCCAGCGGCTCATTCAAATACCGCGCATCGAATTTTACGGGCTTTACGGGTGGGAAAACGGAAACGATTTCGACGTTTCGATCCCGACCACACTGCACTTGCGCGAAATGGCCGGCGAAATTGAGGAGCATTCGGTGGAAATGCGAGGCATTGAAGTAGAGGACAAAGGGGCGAGCGTCGCGGTCCATTTTCGCGACGCACCAGCGGCGGCGCGGCGCAGGGCCGATCAATTGATCCGGAATGCCGTATCCAATTCAAAAGGTGATTTGCACATTGTCGAAACGGAAAGCGCATGGGACGTCGTCCCAAGCCGCGTTCAAGGAAAAGGAACCGCAATCCGAAACGTGCTGGAGGACGTCCGGCATGCCTACTTGCCGATCTACGTCGGCGACGACATCTCTGATGAACCTGCATTGGAAGAGTTGCGGCGCGGAATTACCGTGCGGGTGGGCCCGGCGCGGCGAACGGAGGCGCGATACCGTCTCCGGGATTCCGATGAGGTCTGTGAATTTCTAAATCGAATGGAGAAGGAGTTGCCGTGAGAAAGGCCGACCGCCCATTTCAATTCGCGACGGTTTCCTATTTGACGCGAATCTGCAACCAGAACGCGAAGAACCTCGGTGAACTGCGCTCCGGGCTGGAAACGTGCAGTGACGCATCCATTTTCTATCACACGTTCCAGAGCCTGGTAAGACATCACTTCCTGGCGGACGGCTTTTCCAACGACATCGCGCAATGGGTGCAGGCTGGGCTGAACCGCACGCGTCTTGCCGAGCAACTGGCGGCGCTGGACATTCGCGGCTACACCGATCTGCGCGAACTTCGAAATGACATGCTCCGGATGACGGATGAATTCTGCGCCGCGCACCCGCAAGGCCTGGATCGCGCGGCGATCGAGCCTTTCTATTTTTGTGAAAGCTTCGAAGTGATGCTGCCGCCGACGCGGGAAGCAGCGACGCTCGAGGAATTCCGCACCGCGCTGGAGAATTTGAGCAACGGGGCGTTTTACTATCACTTTCTGATTTCCCGCTTGCGGCTGCAGTTGCGCACGAACGATTTTTCCCATTGGTTTGAAAATGAACTGGGACTCGAGTCGCTCGCCCGGAGCACCGATCGCATTGACATCTATACGAACTCACTCGAGACCGCGCGGGCTAAACTACTCCAAAATGTGGACCGGGAGCTGGCAGCATGAGCACAACAAACATCGCAGACAAAACCGAAAATGAAAATCGAGTGATCTTGCTGGACGAATACGTTCCGCTGCTCGGCCAGCCGCAGGTTGATGAGCTTCGCGTCCTTGCCGGAAAATTGACCGGACGGACGGTGCAGATGGTCAACTCGACCGCACAGGGCGGGGGCGTAGCGGAGATTCTGAACCGTCTGGTCCCATTGATGCGGGAGTTGGGTTTGAAACCGCGGTGGGACGTTTTGCGGGGCGATGCGCGATTTTTCGAAGTGACCAAAGCGTTTCACAACGCTCTGCACGGCGCGCCCTACCACAACGCAAAAGACGACTTCGAGGTGTTCCTCGCCACGAGCGCAGAGAATCGTAAGAATATGGAATTCGACTGCGAATTCATGGTGATGCACGATCCGCAGCCCGCCGCGCTGGTGGAAGCAAGGAAGGAGCATTCTGGGCACTGGATTTGGCGGTGCCACATTGACCTCTCACAGCCGAACCAGGAGGTCTGGGCTTTTTTGCGCCCCTTTGTGTTCAGATACGATGCATCACTATTTTCTTCGCCTTCCTTCGCGCGGCAACTTCCGATCCCGCAATACCTTTTCTTCCCTTCCATTGACCCGCTCGCGGACAAGAATATCGAGCTGGAAGCCGGCTACATCGCCGGCATCCTGGAGCGCTTTCAGATTGATGCTTCGCGACCGATCCTCACGCAGATATCGCGGTTCGACCGCTTGAAGGACCCGGCGGGAGTTATCCGCGCGTACCAAATTGTCCGGCGCTTTGAAGATTGCCAGCTTGTGCTCGCCGGCGGCGGGGCCGCCGACGATCCGGAGGGCGGCGCCGTGCTGAACGAAATCCGGCAACTGGCGAGCGGCGACCCGGACATCCATATCCTGGACCTGCCACCGACGAGCATGCTTGAAATCAATGCGTTGCAGCGCGCCTCGACAATCGTGATTCAAAAGAGTTTGCGCGAAGGGTTTGGCCTGACAGTGACAGAAGCGTTGTGGAAGAAAAAACCGGTGGTGGCATCCGCGGTGGGCGGAATCCCATTGCAAGTGATCCACAAACATACCGGCCTGCTGGCGCATTCCGTAGAAGGCACGGCCTATCACATTCGGTTTCTGCTCTCGAATCCCGCGCTGGCGCAGAAATTCGGTGAACGTGGCCACGATCACGTTCGCGAACATTTCCTGGTGACCAGCAACGTGAAGCGCTACCTGACGCTGTTTCTCCACATGCTGCAAAGCACTTGAGTAAAAACTTTCTTTTGCCAGACCTGTGTCCGCCTCTATTTTCAATACCATAGCCATTTGCCATTCACAGGTGACTTGCGAAAGCACGCAGCCATCTTCCCCATTATTGGACTTTATCCGGCTTCGTTCGTGCGCCTTTTCCGCACGCGTCGGAGCGTCTGGCTCGAAAACATAGCGCTTCGGCAGCAGCTCGCGGCAATTTCCGGTTTTCGGGAAGAATGAAACTGAGAGAAAACGCCAGACCATATGGCGGAGAGGGTGGGATTCGAACCCACGGTAGAGTTTCCCCTACACACGCTTTCCAAGCGTGCTCCTTAAACCGCTCGGACACCTCTCCGTCGTAAACGTCCATCCAATTTAGCAGAATTGGCCACAGCGATACAGGCGGACGAGACGGCGCGTTCCGGGGTCGCGCCCCAGGAAATCGCCGCGCGCAAAATAAACGCACACAAAGCTGCGCGTGTCATGCGTCTTTGCTACACTTCTTGAGCCGAAAAACTTTACCCCGCTCCGGGGTGGTGCAATTGGTAGCACATGGGCCTTTGGAGCCTAGAATCTTGGTTCGAGTCCAAGCCCCGGAGCCAATTTTTTTGTTTCGGATATGTCAACGCGACTTTCCTGACCCCATTGCCCGCAGAGGCGTGACGCGCTACGCTCACCTTGCTTATGCCGACTCCCATGACGACCGACATGCTGGTTCTCGGCATCGTCTGGTACGTCGCTTTTCTGTTCTCGACTGTGTGCCACGAAGGCGCGCACGCGCTCGTCGCGAAATGGGGCGGCGACCTTACGGCGTTTCAGGGCGGCCAGGTCACCCTCAATCCGATTCCGCATATCCGCCGGGCGCCGTTCGGGTTGGTGGTCGTTCCCATACTTTCCTACGCGCTGAACGGTTGGATGATCGGCTGGGCCAGCGCGCCCTACGACCCGGCATGGAGCCGCCGCTATCCGCGGCGAGCCGCGTGGATGGCTCTCGCGGGGCCGGCGGCGAATTTCATCCTCATGCTGCTCGCCGCGATTGCGATTCACGTGGGGATGAATATGGGCCGCTTGCAAGCACCGGCTTCACCCACGATCACACATATCACTGAGTTGGCGGGAGGCGGGACGAGCCTCGCCACGGCGTTTCTGAGCGTGCTGTTCATGCTGAATCTCCTGCTCGGGACATTCAACCTCCTGCCCATTCCTCCGCTCGACGGGAACGTGGGGGTCACTGTGTTTATGAATGAATCGACGGCCGTGCGTTTCACGGATTGGTTTCGCACGAATCAATTCGGTTTCCTGGGGATCATCCTGGCGTGGTATGCCTTCGGCTACATTTTTCAACCCGTCTTTCTTTTTGCGATCAATCTCCTTTACCCCAGCAGCCATTACCATTTAGTTTCCGCGCCCCAACCTGCGGCACACCCCTGATACCTTCGCCGTGCCACGAACCTTACGGCATGATGGGCAAGACGATATGTGAAGGCAGACCCGGCGAGCAATAAACGCGCTGCGTCGCCTTCACAAAATCAGTTGCGGCAGCATCATAGATGCTGGGGACGAATTTCTGCGGGTTGCGGTCAATCAGCGGGAACCAAGTGGACTGAATTTGGACCATGATGCGATGGCCCTTCAAGAAAACGTGGTCGCGGTCGCGCAACGGGAAGTTCCATTCCACCGGCTGATTCGGCGCGAGCGCGCGAGCGTGCTCATAGCTTTGCAAATAGCGGCCGCGGCGAATCTCCATGGCAACCGGCAACTCGTAACCATTGAGGCTCTGGGCATACTGGCGAGGCTGCGGGCCAGCATCGGGATCCCATGCATTTTTCTGCGCGTTCTGGGGAAATACGTCGATGAGCTTCACCACAAAATCGCTGTCCGTTCCGGAGGTAGCGGCATACAGGTCGGCCGCAACCTGGCCCGAGATGGTGATGTCATGGTCGAGCGGTTCGCTTACGAATGCCAGCACGTCGGGACGGCCCTCAACAAATCGCTGGTCGGCCACTTCCCATGTCCTCCAATCACCGGCTGGGTATGTGGGAGAGATCGGCCGTTGCCGGTACGGAACAGGATTCGCGGGATCAGAAACGTACTCGCGGTAGGGCGCGGAGCCTTCGGTGGCGGAAGGCGGTTTGAACGAGAGCGATCCATCTTGATGCAAATACAAGTTCGCAGGCTTCACTTCCTTTGGCGGCCAGGTTGCGTAGGTATGCCAAGTGTTGGACCCGCTCTGAAAGATAGTTGCCTGCCAAGCGGGCTTCTCGCCTGCCCCGTGTAAATAATGACGGAAAAACGGCGCCTCGATGTTCCGGCGGAATTCGAGCGCGGTGTCATGCCCGCCAAACGGAATAATCCCGATGCTTTCGCCGCGCGGGGTTTGCCATTCGCCGTGAAACCACGGGCCGGCGACAATAAAATTCGTGTGCCCGGGATCGCTTTCTTCCGCGTGGTAGAAAATCTGCCACGGGCCCCAGGGGTCCTCCTGATCCCAAAATCCAGCAACATTCAAATTTGGAACCGTGGACGAGTGGAGCTGACGGACCCAGGCTTCGCGTTTCCAGAAATCGTCATAATCCGGGTGCTTGATCGTGTCATTCCAATAAGGAATCGAACCGTGTAGATACTTTGCATTGATATTGGAAAGCGGGCCGAGGTTGAGATACCACTCGTAGGAGTCGTAGGTCTCAAATTCAAAGTGAGTGTTCTTGTTCTTGTCGGCTTGTTCGAGCACGGCATACTCAAAATCGTAGCTTTCGCGAAGCGCGCCGAAGCGGTGGTCGTCATCGTTCATCCATTGATCCACAGGAGAGGCCTGCTCGCTGATGGCCGCAAGCGCCGGGTGCGGGTGAAGAAGAGTCATCGCGGTTGTCAGGCCATCATAGGAAACGCCGTACATCCCAACCTTTCCATTGTTGTTCGGGACATTTTTCACCAGCCATTCGATGCTGTCGAAAGCGTCCGTTGTTTCGTTGGTGTCCTTTGGGTCATTCAAGTCAACCTGTGAAGAAAGTTTGAAGACGCCCTCCGATTTGAACCGCCCTCGCAGATTCTGGATTACGAAGATGTAGCCATCCTCTGCCAACTCCTTTAGCGTGGCGGGCATTTGCACGGGGGCGGCATCGGGGACGCCGTAAGGCGTGCGGCGAAAAAGGATGGGCAAGGGACCCGACTGGGCGGCGGGCGCAAGGATCACGGTCTGGAGATGCACGCCATCGCGCATGGGGATCATCACTTCCTGAAAATTGAAGATTGGTGTAGCTGCAGGCTGCCGTGCCAAGCCGGATGGCTTTCCGAATACCGCCAGCACCGCACAAAATACAAGACAAGCCGCGAGACAAATCACTGATGCGCGCATTCGCCTTCCTCCTGTTGTGATTGCCAATTGCTATCTTTGAATGCAGACGATTGGTGAATCCCATCCATCCGGGCGTGACTATATCAAAATACGATGAACCAAAGCATCGGGAACGGGGCCCCAGTACCGCGGTGCCCACCGCAGGAGCGACTCAATAACTGATGTGGGCCCATTCGGCGCTGAATCGTGAAGGTGAAAGCTGTGCGCGTTCGTTTCCTTTTCTGATTGAGTCAATCCAGCACACATGTTTAGAAATGTCCGGCTTACGGCGCGACCTTGCAGGGGCAGCCATGGCTAAAGTCTTCTGATTCAAGCACTCACGGCGCACGAGGTTTGGCATCCTGGCTGCACACTTGTATGCGGGGAGACCAGGAACATGCCCGCGGAGACTTGCCAGGAAGCGCCCTACCGGATTGAAATTTCAGGCTGGGACATGGACGAGAACTTCTTCGTGGGAAAGACCGATTTGGAATGGAGCAAATCGGAAAAGAAGGTACGGCTGCAACACGCGCCGCGTAAAGGCGCTCTCGTTTTCGTGCGGCTTCTGGGGGAAGCGAAGCAGGGGAGCGCGTACCCGGTGGCTTACGAAATCGTGGACGTAGCGTATCAACAGCAGACTCGGGCTTACGAGACACTGCTGGCGCAGATGCATCCGCGCACTCATGTCGAAGCGGCAAGCGCGAACTGATGAAAGAAGCCGGGCCTATGCAAACAACCAAGACCAGTCCGATAGAATCAATCCGTGAATGGGACGAAATATGCCGCGAATTCGGGTGTAGCGACGATCAAGTTCGAGAATTGTATTCCGCCCCCTGCCCCGAAGCAGCGCCTGCAACCAAGTCGTACGAGGAAGTGATGGCAATATTTAAGCAACAATCAGCAGATGTGGAGCGCGCGCGTGAATCCTGCGTGCTCGAGTCGCAGAACTGATCTTGCCTATTTTTTCAAGAATTCCGATTGCTTCGTCCCCGTTTGGCACAACGATGGCGAATCGCAAGCCCGAAATGGAATCAAGATTGGCTCAAGTTTCCAATCATCGCGACTCTGAATCACATTCCTTGCAAAGTTCACTTTGAAACAGGGCTACTGTAAATGGCCTCCGCGATTAGGTTTACAGCGCGGATTGATGCGATCCGCAAATGCGCGCAACCGCCGTTTCACTTTGCAGAGCGGCCTGCTCCTATTTGGCATGATCCGTGCCCTACATTCCTGCATGAACCAAACACAGACGAAGAACATCATGGGATCTAGCACACATTCAAGTTTCCTCACCTGCGTGGTGGATGACGACCCGGCCATGTTGGAATCCATGCTGGAAACGCTGCGCACCTTAGGGTACGACGCAATCGGCACCACCGATGCGCAGGAGGCGCTCGAGCATGTCCGCTCCGGCCGCTGCCGCGTGGTGATATCCGACATCAAGATGCCGGGCATGGACGGGCGCGCATTGCTGGAAAAGGTGCTGGAGCACGACCCCGGCATGCACGTGATCCTGGCTACGGGATACTACTCGATGGATTCCGCGGTGGACGCGATCCGGCGAGGTGCGTACGACTATTTCTCAAAACCAGTGGACCGCGAACGGCTGAAGCGCACGCTCGACGAGATCAGCGAAATCTACAGCCAGCGGGCGCGCATCCGCGAACTCGAAACGCAGTTGCTCAGCGATCTGAATTTTCACGGGATTATCGGCAAAAGCCCCGCGATGCTGGAGGTGATTGATCTCTCTCGAAAAGTCGCGAAGCATTATACAAACGTGCTGATCATGGGCCCGACCGGCTGCGGAAAAGAATTGGTGGCGAATGCGATCCATCAGATGAGTCCGGTTTCACAACAACGCTTCGTGGTGTGCAACTGTTCGGCACTGGTGGATACGCTGCTGGAGAGCCAGCTCTTCGGCCATATCCGCGGCTCATTTACCGGGGCCACGGACACGCGGCCCGGGCTCTTCGAATACGCGAACGGCGGCACGGTATTCCTGGATGAAGTCGGAGAAATGTCGCTCCCGATGCAGTCAAAGTTGCTGCGCGTGATTCAAAACCGGGAAATCCAGCGCGTCGGATCGCCCGAGGTGAAACACGTGGACGTAAGAATGATCGCGGCGACGAATCGCAACTTGCGCGCGGAAGTGCTGGCGGGGCGATTCCGCGAGGATCTGTTCTACCGGTTGAGCACGATCCAAATGCGCGTGCCGAGCCTGGCGGAAAGAATTGACGACGTTCCCCTGATGATTCAATTTTTTCTGAAGAAATATAACCAGGCCTACAGCAAACATATTCTTGGGCTATCGCGGCGCGCGCAAACCGTGCTCCTGCAGCACAACTGGCCGGGAAATGTGCTTGAACTTGAAAACGTGATTTCGGGAGCAGCCATCAACGCGGTCAACGAATTCATTGACGTGGACGATCTGCCGGAACACTTGCGGAAGCCGACGGCGCGACCGGGGGCGGGGGAGGAAAGCTGGCGTCCACTGCCGCTAACCGAAGTGCGGCGCGTACACATTCACCGTGTGCTGGATATGTGCCACGGCAATCGCGTCCGAACGGCACAGTTGCTTGGCATCGGGCGCACAAGTTTGTACCGTTATTTGAAACGCGCAAACAAGCCGGCGAAGGCGCAGCAAGCCAAGGTTGGATGAAACGCCCTCGCGGACCTATTCGAAAGCCCCGCGGAAGCAATCCTGGGCCTGCGAATTTCACCCCTACAACTCAAGAAAAGTGTTCCGCGCTGGAACAGAATCTCATTCCGAAGCACTGAGGGAATCCTGCGATCGCCGGAACTCCTTTGATTACCTCGTTTTGCGCCTGCAAGCTTTGGCAAACGGTGTGCGAGGTTCACATGTGCAAGAGGATGGGTGCAATGGCGACCACCATAAATTGGAATCAAATCTCGGAAGAGGCGCGGGCGGACCGCCGGGGGGGGGGAGCGTGTACCTTTGAACTATGGCCTCGAACTGCGGGGGGCGGACGAGCGCGGCGCTTTTTACGTATGTAAAGCGCGAACACGAAACGTCAGCGAACATGGCTGCTGTTTTGAGACCGAAAGAAAAATCAGAAAGGGCGAAGTGGTCTCATTGCAAGTGATTCGGCGCAACACGAAAGGCGAGAAGCAAAGCACGAAAGCGCTAATCTTCCACATCTGCTGGGTCGCAAGCGAGGAGAATTTGTGCGTCGCCGGCGCCGAAATGGCCGAGCAGGAAAAGCCCTGGGGCATATCGTTTCCTCCGAAGGGCCCGCCATTGAAATCCCCATAAGAATCCTGCCGAGCATTTGCGCCGAACAACCGCCTCGCCCCCGCAAAATGCAAGTCACTGCTTGTCCCTTTCTCCATCGTAAAAAGGACGATTGGACCCCTCATTGAATGGGTTCCATACGTTTGGTTCTGTGACACATTGGATTCAGTGATTGAGCCAGTGTGCCGGTGAAAAGCTATGGCGAACGCTCGACCAGAATGTTCCGGGCGCCAAAGGCCAAGAAATACCTTGGGAAAGCGGCCGTCAAGCGCCTTCCCCGCCGCGCACATGGTCATACCCACCCATCGAATGACTCAAATGTGCGCGGAAGCAGCGTATTGCGCAACGCGCGATGTACCAGCGAGCATTGCCCGTCTGCGGGATGCTTTCTTAATTTGCGCCGGGCGTGAAAACCGCGGCCGTCGCCGTCACAGTTGGCAGCGTCAAGGTGTTGTCCAGGCGCACGAGAATGCCGGTCTGCGGGGGCAATTCAACTTCTTTGCCCTTGCGCGCGACGACGTAAGCCGCGCTTCCGGCCAGGCCGAATGCGAAGCCGCGCACGACGTGGCTGAAGATCGCGCCGACAACCGACCCGCCGCTGGTGCCGACGGCTACGATGAGAACGTCTTCCTTGATGTCGTTCTTGGCCTGGATGACTTCCCCTTCGTCCACGTTGACGTCCTTGCGATTTTTCGCCGTCCCCTGCATCGACGGGCTTTGTAGCGCGAGGATGCTCATCTGAATGGGAACTTCGCGGTGGTCGATCTCAATGGATTTGAACGTGAGGTTCATCGCGGCCTGCCCGCGGATCATGCCGATCCACTTGGGTCGAATGACCGCGCCTACGACGCCGGAAATTTTCGTGCCTGCGGGAAGAACAAGCTGGCTGTTGACGAAGACCGGCTCATTGATTATGGCTGTGAACGGGTCGCCGGCGTGCGCGACCTTCGTTGTGATGTCATTCTGCAAAGTGAGATGCATCTGACTGCCCTGCAGGAGCTGATTGAGATTCTGCGAATGCACGGGAAGCGCCGCGAGTAGCCCGAGGCACAACACCGCAAGAACAGAGACAACTTTTTTCATGAATTCCCCCTTGCTTCACCTGTGGTGAAGCCTTGCCCCGTAACGTGGAGCGCGGCGCTGGCGCGCGGATCCGGTGCGCGCTGCGGGCGCGCCGCCGGACTGGGTGCGGAGGTGAACACCCGCGGAAAGCATAGCCGGAAGGAGCGGCGCGGCGGTAAGAAAAGTCCGCGGCGGCGTTCCTAAGAGCTACGCCCCCTGCGGAAGTTGAGATTCGCGCGAGCGGCAGGCGGTTGCCCACTTTGTGCGAACGAGTTTCTTACACAGCGGCGCGCGGCTGACGCAACTGCAACGCTGTGCTAGACTTCGCAAGCGGTCCCCCTGCGCAACACTTTTGCGCGACACATTTGTGCAGCATCGGGACTGCCGATGCGTGGAACTTCGGGCTCTGTGCAACGCCGCCCCGCGAACCCCGCCAGGCCCGGAAGGGAGCAACGGTACCGGGATCACGTCGTGTGCCGCGGAGTACCCGAAGTTCCTCCCATTGATTTTCGGGGCTGAAATGAATCAAAAGAAAGGCGCGCAAGCAAGAAAGCCCGCGCTACCGGGACTGGATGGGATATCAAGTCATCGCAAGAAAATGGCGCCCACAGACGTTTGAAGACGTCGTGGGGCAGCGGCACGTCACCGCAACACTTGAAAACGCGATCCGAGCGAACCGGGTTGCGCACGCATATATTTTTTCAGGCGCTCGGGGCGTGGGAAAAACGACTACGGCGCGCATCCTGGCGAAGGCGCTCAATTGCGCAAAAGGCCCGACGCCCACTCCCTGCAACGAATGCGACGCCTGCCGCGAGATCACCGCTGGAAATTCCCTGGACGTGATTGAAATTGACGCCGCCTCCAACCGCGGCATCGACCAGATCCGCGAGCTGCGCGACATGGTGCGCTACGCGCCCGCGGCGGGCCGCTTCAAAGTCATCATTCTCGATGAAGCGCACATGCTGACCGAGGAAGCGTCGAACGCGCTTTTGAAAACATTGGAAGAGCCGCCCGAGCGTGTGATCTTCGTGATGGCGACGACCGAACCGGAGAATCTCGCGGACACCATCCGCTCGCGGTCGCAACACTTTCATTTTCGCGCGCTGTCATTCGCGGAAATCAATGGCGCGCTCACGGCAATCGCGAAAAAAGAGGAACTCAATGCGGAACCCGGCGCGCTGGCCGTGATGGCGCGAGCGGCGGAGGGCGGCCTGCGCGACGCGCTCTCACTGCTCGAGCAGGCGCGCGCTTATTGCGGGACGCAAATCACGGACAGCGCAGTCCACGAATTGTTGGGCGTCGTGCCCGAGGAGGCGCTGGCGGAACTGGTCTCCTCGATTGAAGAGCATTCCGCGGAGAAGGCGCTCGCGCTGGTGCACCGGTTTCAGGCGGAGGGGCGCAACCTGGAGCACTTCTGCCGGGAGGCGATCCGCCACTTTCGGAATTTGCTGGTTGCGCGCGTGTGCGGTGCGGAATCGGACCTGATTGCGGCGACGCCGGAGCAGCGGCCGGAAATCGCGCGCGCAGCGGCGGTGTTCAGCGAGGAAGATTTGACGCGCTATTTTCAGATCCTGATGGAGACGGATGAGGATTTGCGGAGGAAGCCCGACCCGCGTCTGCATCTTGAGTTGGGTCTGCTGCGCCTTGTGAATGCCTCACGACTCGCGCCGCTCGAAGAAGTGCTCGCGGAATTGAATGGCGAAGCGCCGCAGCGCACAGCGGCGGCGCAAAGCGGAGTTGCTTCCCCGGCCGGGCCACATTCATCGGTTGCGAGAGCTCCGGCAATGGCAGCAGCACCCGCGATCGCTGCTCGCGCTGCGGCTGCGGGAGCCTATGAATCGTCTACAGCTTCCACGCAGACTTTATCGCCTTCACACGCGCGCCCTGAAAGCGTCACCCCTCACGAGAATGGCGGCATGCAATTCTCTGCGGAGGATGCTCCTTCTTCGATTCCCCGCACGACTGTGGAGGCAAGCGGAATTGACGCATCCCAAGTGAGTGCGATCAAGGCTGCAGTGCTACACCAGCAAAAATTTCTGGCGGAGCTTGTGGAACACGCGCAGCGATGGGAACTTGAAGGCAGCGAGCTGCGCCTTTACTTCCCTTCCGAAAGCCGCACGATTGCTGAAATGCTGCAGCAGCGAAGTCCGCTGGAGAAGCTGCGCACAATCGCGAGCGACATCCTGCGCTCGACGCTGCGCGTGTGTGTTAAACTGGATTCCGCGGCGGGCACGCCTTCCACCCGGGCGGCGCAGAGCGGTGGCTTGCCGCGGGCGCAATATGAGCAAGACCCAATCGTGCGCGCGATGCTGGATCGGTTTGGCGGCCAGGTCACGGAGATCAAACGCCGAAGCGAGGGGTAAACCCATGGAAGTGAAAGCCTTGCAGCAGATGCTCTCGCAATTCCGGCAGATGCAGGAAAACCTGCAGAAGCAAGTGGACGCCGTCCAGGTGGAGGCCTCGGCCGGCGGTGGCATGGTCGTGGTGCAAATGAACGGCCAGAAGCAGGTCACCTCCGTGAAGATTGAGCCGGATGTGTTCGCAGGCAAAGATCAGGAAATGCTGCAAGATTTGGTGCAGGCCGCGGTAAATGAAGCCGGCCGCCGCGTGGACGAAGAGCTGGCCCGCCAAATGAAAAGCCTCAGCGGAAGCATTCCCGGCATCGCGGGAATTAAAATCCCCGGACTATTTTGACCGGACACGCATTAAGAAGCGCAGAGTATCCTATTCCCCCGGACATTCATGCCTGACTACGCACCACCCATCACACGCCTGATTGATGAGCTAAAGCACTTGCCCGGCATCGGGCAAAAGACGGCGCAGCGCCTCGCGTTCCACCTGTTGCGAGCAACACCGGAGCAGGCGCTGGCGCTCGCCGATGCAATTCGCGACGCGAAACAGAACGTGCGCTTCTGCTCGGTGTGCAACAACATTACGGATGCGGACCCGTGCTTTTACTGCAGCTCCGCAACACGAAACCGGAAACTCATCTGCGTGGTTGAAGAGCCCGTCAACATCATGGCAGTCGAGAGAACGCGGCAGTTCAACGGCCTCTACCACGTTTTAGGCGGCTCGCTCGCGCCACTCCAGGGAATCGGACCCGAGCAGCTCAAGATTAAGGGGTTGATCGAGCGGCTTAAGGGCGCCGGGATCGAAGAGATCATTATCGCGACGAATCCCACCGCCGAAGGCGAGGCGACCGCCGTGTATCTTTCCAAGCTGATCAAGCCTCTCGGCGTGCGCGTGACGCGCATCGGAGTGGGGATTCCCGTCGGGTCGGACCTCGAGTACGCCGATGAGGTCACGATGCTCAAAGCGATGGAAGGGCGCCGCGACCTGTAGATTCACTAAAGTATCCCGCCCGCAGATTCGCCCTGAAATCCGCCCCAACGCGGAAATTTGGAGAAAATGTACCAATTTCTGCTGCGAGTATTATAATTGCGGGGTGTGTTGGGGTGTCGCCCGGGCTATGCAGTTAGGACTGGAGGTGGGACCATGGCGCCGTTGGATCGCAGGACGTTTCTAGGTTGTTTGGCTGGTTCTCTCATAGCATCATCCGCGCAATCATTGGCTGGAAATCTACCTTTTGCACCGACCATAAAGGGCCAGCATCCGGTGTCAACTCTTGCTCCTGACGCTTGCTGGCTGGACGTGGCCGCGCCGTTCGTGACGACCGATCCGGCGCTGGGCATCTCGACAAACTTTCTTCTCACGGCATCTTGCTTTCCTGGGGTTGACGGCTTCCGCGACCCGCATAATCAAACCGATTACCAGATCCAACTTTACGATTCGACCGGACGGGATATCCCACTGGATCGCGACGGGAAATTTGACATCGCCGCGCTGCACACGACGATGGTGGACTTAAGGGAGATCGCACACGGCAAATCGTTTTGGGGCGCCGGGCGCATCCGGCTTGCTCCTTCACCGGGACAGGTAAGCCATGCAGGCGACCTATTCAGCGCCGGGTATGTGCGATGGCAGACGGACTCAAATTTCGATAACGTCCATGCGCATCCCGCCGCACCGCAGCAGGCAATGGGGCACTTCAACTATTCGATGCCCTTTCCTGCGCTCAGCGAATACCACTGCATGTTCTCGCTCTTCAATCCGGGCGAAGTGGAATCCACCGGTTCGATACGCGTGGTGGACCGAATGGGGCAAACCGTGGTTGAGCGGCCAATGAAGCTCGTGCCGCATCAGACGCTGCTATATTCCATTGAGACTCTGAAGAATTACGACTCTCCGGGAGAGGGCCTCGCAATAACACCCCTCGAAGAGAAGAAACTGGCCAACGGCGGCGTCATCATTGTCCATAACACGAGTGAAACAGTGGCATTCGCGTATACGTTTATGAAGAGCAGGTCTGGCGGAACGTTTACGGTCGAACACCCTCTGCACTACGCCGCCGACGTGCCAGTGAAACCCGCACGCGTGACGCCTTATGATGAAAAACACAACTTCCCGGTCCAGGGGCTTGTTTACACGCCGTTGCTGTTTTCCGGAAAGCGGATTGGCGGACTCGAACTCGAATCGCGGTTCTACATCAGCTCCAGCCGTTGGACCGAAGAGGCGTTGTGGTTGATGCCTTTCGTCACAAACGGGGAGGGGAACATCCAGTGGGTGTCGAATCGAGATGATGCGTTTCCCACGCGCGTGCAACCATCGTCACTCACCAATCAGGGCCTGCTGAGGCTCTTGGAGTTCCAGAGCGTTGAAATGGACGCACGCGCACTGCCGTTGCCCCCAGGGTTCTCCGGAGGACTGGGCTTGGGCTGCATTCCCGTGACTTCTCACTCGCTTCTCAAAGCCGAGGTTCACGTGAAGGAATGGAACCGGTCCGCCTTCACGCATTTCCGGCCGGGCGGGAATTTCCAGAAGAAGTATCGGCTCGCGGACGAGCGAGGCGGCGTCGCGACGGACTATATCGTGACCGATTGCCAGATTCGCGGCTCGGGCGCAAACATGAAGCGCGATGCGGTGCTCGCCGTTATGAACATCGAATTCCAGGAAGAGCATACCGGCTCGCCGAAAATCCAGTTGCACGGACCTTCCGGTTTGATCGCGGAGAAATCCATAGGAGAGTTTCCGCCGCTCGCCTGCCGGCATTTCCTGCTTTCCGAACTTTTTCCCGGGGTGCAGACGGACCCGGATAAGCCCGTAACCGTCCGAATGTTGGACGAGAACGCAATGCTGGTCTGTTCCGCCGTTCATTTCGATTACGACCGGAAGGACCTGGCGCTCGAGCACGGATCTGACAGGCACTCGACGTTTAACGACTACAAGTGCTGAGGCGCCCGGCCCCCCATCTCAGTGTGGGGTGAGCTGACCGCGTTGAAGGAGTACTCCGATGCCCTCGCTCGACCGTTACATGGCGCAATACGACCACGAGCACAGCAGCCCGTGGAATAAACTCTTACATGGAATCGGCATTCCTGTGATTTTCGCCGGAATCGTTTTGCTTATATTGCTTCGATGGAAGCTGGGGCTCGCGCTATTCGGTGGAGGCTGGGTTATGTTGCTTCTGGGCCACCGGATAGAGGGCAATAAGCCCGCATTCTTCCAAGGGCCGATTTACTTCCTCGTGGGGCCAATCTGGGTCGCCAAAGAGGTTGTTGACTCCCTTCGCGGCCGGCGCCACGGCATTGATTCCGGTCGGGGTAACTGACGAATTGCGAAAATTACATTGACTGTTTCGCACGGAAGGTCGTAGTCTCACGTTGCCCCCCAGCTCTAAATGCTAGTCTTGTGTTTGACGTGGGAGACCAGCCTTGCCCGAAAGTGTTCCTCATCAAGACCCGGAGCTCCGGAAGCGCCGCAGCACCCGCATTGTGCAGGCCGTCCCGCTCACCGTTACGGGCGTAGACGCGCTCGGCCGCTCATTCCAGGAACGCACCTCGACGCTGATCATTAATTGCCACGGCTGCCGCTACCAATCCAAGCACTACGTCCTCAAGAACATGTGGGTGACGCTTGAATTGCCCCACCCGGAAACAGGCCATGAGCCGCGTGCCGCGCGCGGTCGCGTCACATGGATTCAACGCCCGCGGACGGTGCGTGAACTTTTTCAAGTTGGCGTCGAGTTGGAATTTCCGGGAAACATCTGGGGCATCGCATTTCCTCCGCCGGATTGGTTTCCTGCTACCGAGCCGGGGCCTGCAGGGATCCCGCTTCCCGGCGCGGAGGGGCAGACTCCCGAAGTCGAGTCTGACGCCGCCGCTCCCGATACGAGCAATGTCCTTGTAATGGGAACGGCGGAGGCGCAGAACGGCGCGGATGCTCCAATGCATCTGGCCCGCCAGGTTTCGCGGCTGGTCAACGAAGCCAAGCAGCAAATCCAAGCAGCCGTGCGAGAAGCGACTTCCCGGACCGTCACGCAGGAAATCCACCACTTGCTTTCGTCCGTCGAATCCCAACTTCAGGATGCGGCCACCAAAGCGGTGCATTCCGCCGCAGATGATTACGCCAGCCACTGGCTCGCGCGCGCCTCAGAGCGCATCGAGCTGCAATCGCGCGCAAGCGCGGAGAGTCTGCGCGAGGAATGGAACAAGGAGATGGACGCGCGCCTGGATGAGGCGCGCACATTGCTCGCCGCACGCGTTGCGGGAATTGAACAAGCCGAAAAGGAAAGTTTCCAGTCCGCGCTCGAGGCGAGCGTGGATTCGGCGATTGACCGGTTGCGGGTCTCGGCGGAAGCGGCGACTGTGCGCGCGGAACAAGCGCGGGAACAGTTCGAGAATTCGCGACAGGAATTGCAGTTGGCGGTAAGAGAAGCCACGCGCCAATGGGAACAGGCGCTTTCCGGAAGGACGACGGGCGCCGCGGCGGAAATGGATAGGTTGCAAGCCGCTGCCACCAAACTATCAAGCCAGATCCACACAGCCATCGAACAGAGTGAGCAGTCATGGCGCGTGCGGCTCGAATCCGATATGGCCGCCGCGCAGGAACGCGCCGCGGAACTTGCCGCGGGAGCCGTGGACCAGGCCGTGCAGGCAGGAACCGCGCAAATCACCGCTCAATCGCAAAAGGAAACCGAACACCTCCACACGCAATCCGGAAAACAGATCGCCACCTTGCGCCAGCACACAGAAGACCTACACGCGCAGGCGCGCGAGGCCATCAAAGATTTCCACGCCCAGTGGCAAGCGGAAGCAGCGAACGGCCGTGCAGCGCTCGGGGAAATTGAGCAGGCGGCTGGGCGGCTCACGGAATTCGCGCGGCAGCTCGACGGAATGCAGCAGGCCGCAGCCGCGAGCCTCGAACGCAGAATGGATGAACTTCTCGATGGCTCGACCCGCGAGCTTACAGCACGAACAGAGTCCGCCGTTTCGGGTATCGCAGAGCGTCTGCAGCCCTTGCTCGATAACGCGGGCGCGCAATCCGTGGTGAAGCTTGGCGAGCAACTCGAAAAGGAACTTGCGCCGCAGATCGAACGAGCGCGTGAGATGGTCCAAAGATTACTGGCGGGCCACCTTTCGGCGGAGGACGCGCTGCGTTCGCACGAAGAGAGGATGCGCGAATCCGGGGCCCAGCTTGAGAGTGAAGCAACTGCGCGAATGGCGGAAACCGCCGCGCGCATGGGAAGCGATTGGCAGGAATCCTCAAAAGCGGTGATGGCGAAATGGCTCGAAGAGCTGGACGCGCGCGCAACAGACATCAGCCACACGACGGTCGAATCACTATTTAAATCCGCCAACTGGTACGAGAAAAAAGTTCAGACACAGATGCAGTCAAGCCTCGACCACGGCCTGGAGCAGGCCGGCGAAGCGCTCCGCGCCCGCGCGGGAGAGATGTCCGGCCTCTTTGCCAGCGAACTCGACCATTACAGCCGCAGTTACGTCGAGCATGCCCAGGGCCAGCTGGAAGAAACCTCGAAGGAGGCCATGCAGCAGACGCAGGAAAAAATCCGCGAAGCAATCGAGGCGGGCAGCACCGAGGTCGGCAGCAAAGCGCGCCGGGCGGCGCAACTGGAATTGGAACGCTTCAACGCGGGCCTGCATATCGCATTCGACGAATCCGCTGCGCACCTCGAGGCCCACTCGGTGCAAGTTCGGTCACGAATGGGCACTGAGTCCCGCCAGTTCCTTTCAGACTTCCAGAAGAACTTGACTCTAAGGGCACAGGAGAATTTCGAGGCGGCGCAAAAAGAACTCGCTGCGCAAGCGACTGCCCTGCGCGAATCGGTTCGTAAGGAACGCGAGGGGCAGGAGCGGGAACACTCCGCAGCGCTGGCGCGCATGGGCGACGCGGCGATGGAAGCGTATGCAGGCCGGCTGGAAAGCGCATCGAATGCCTGGCTGCTCACCACCGCGGCAAAACTCAGCCAGCAAGCCGACCTGCAAATCGAGACTCTTTCGCGGAATGCCGAAGAAAAATTGCGCGAGACCTTCTCGCAAGTTTTCGCAACCGTCGGGGACTCACTCCGCCAGCGCATGATGGATTTCTCCGCATCTCTGCCTTTACCCTCCGGCAAAAAGCCCGAAGAAAAGTAACGCGAAGGAAGCACCTGATCGCTGGCCCGCCTTGATTTCAAGCTCCGCAGCCGAAGTTTGTATAATGTCCGGATGGCGAATCGCGCATACGTCAGCGCCTGGGCGCGTGATTATTCTGAGGAAACCCAATTGGCCACGTTTGGGCGCCTGCTCGAAACAGTTCCGCTGCCCGAATCCTGGCGAGGATTCACAAGTCTAATCGTCCGCGCCGTGGACGCCGCCGAATCCCCCGTGCGTGAATGGGATCTGCGGGGCCTGCCGGTCAGTGCCGCCGAAATCATGGAACTTTTGCGCGAGCATTCCGGAGGCGACATGGCCTATGAAGTCCGCGCCCCCTGGGAGCTCTGGATTTTTGACGTGGAGGCCGGCCGCTGGAAGCGCACGCCTCAGGTGCTCGAGATTACATGCCACGGCCCCGATTACGATGGCGGAATCGCTGCCGAGCAGGGCCACTTCCTCATTGACATCGGGTTCGAGCACCTGTTTACGGGACACGCGGGGCTTCTAGGCAACAGACCGGGCGCAGACGCCGCTGAATCATATTCGAATGCGCCAGGTCAGACTGCATTGCAAAAAGCACTGCAAGAGGAGGAAGCCCGTTTTCTCGGCGCAATGGCCGCGCCCGAACGCCTTCGCGAATATCACGAACGCACGCGCGAAAACATCCAATACCTTTTCCGCTGGCTCCAGGAGGCGGAGGCCGCCGTCCCCCTCGAACGCTATCGTGCGTGGTCCGAAGGAGAGGAAGACTTTGAAGCCCGGCTGGATGAAATTTTGGCTGTGCGTTAGCGCATTTGCGGCATTGACGCTAGGCCTGAATGTAGTTGGTGTCGTAACACTCCCCGCGGCGCCAACCACTAAAGAAGCGCGTGCAAACGAACTGTCGGTCGCAGGTTTCCGTCCGGGCCGCGACACGCTGGCTGCGGCCCGAATCAAAATTGGGAAAAAACTTTCCGCTACGGAAGATGAGCCCGATCGTGTCGTCACCTGGTATGAATTCTGTTATGGAAAAGAATTAAGAATTGAGGCGGACAGCCACGGCGTAATCCAATCCTTGGATCTCACCTCGATGGAACCATTGCACCGCTGCAGCCCGGAAGCCCTTGCAGCATCGCAACAGACCTGGTACTGGAAGACGGGCCGCGGGCTTTCCCTCGGTGATTCGCGGAAGCGCGTACTCGCGATTTATGGGACTCCCGTGTCGAATGGACCGAGCCAGGAGGGAGACGAGCACCGGGAATTGCTATACTACGCGTTTGATTGGGCGGGGTCGGATGTGCCGCAGGTGATGGAAGTTACTTGTGACAAGGCGACAGGTCGCGTCGTTGAAATTATGCTTGCCTTCCCGAGCTTGTAATTTGAGGGGGAGTTCTTGCGTCTAATTGTATTGACAGGATTGCTTTGCGTCTGTGCGCTTTCGATCAAGTGCGGCAGCCCGGTGAATAATTCCGGCTCAGCAGGCGGTTCGCAAAACCAAGGGGCAGCGCTCGCGGTCCCCGATGACATCGCGGCGGTTGCGCGAGGCGCGCTTGGCAGAGAAGGCGAGGCGCTCGCCTGGGGCAATCTGGCGCTCAACGGAAACCAGGAAGTGCTCGTAGTCAATCGGCTGGGCAGTGCTGCGGGCGCAGGGACGGATGAGATTATTTTTATTCGGATGACCATCGCAGAAAACATTGACGGGAATTGGACGCAAGTGCTCCTTTGCGACGACCACTTGAAAAACTCGAGTGGCGTTCTCGCCGGAAGTCCTAATGATGCCGTCTCTCGATGGAAACTGTCGTTCAAGAAGGACCCCGAGAAAGGTTTAATCCTGTCTCTGACACCAATGGACCCAGACTCGGGAGCGCTTTCCAAGACCATCCACGTGCGATGGAATCCGCTTTTGAAGCGATATCAGTCATTCGAGGGCAGCCCGGAACACTTTGCCAATGAGGTTTTTCCACACGAAATCATTCAGAGGCCGCTGAGATGAGCGCAACCGCACAAGCCGTCTCACCCCTCGCTGGTGCGAAACCAAAGCGTCCACCGGCCGCGCGGAATCTTCGCGCGCTGCTGCCTTATGTTAGGCGCTACAAAGGCACGGTCTTGCTCGGGATGTTGATGAATACAGGAATGGGCGTCGCCACAACACTCGCGCCGCTAATTATTGGTGCCATATTTGATCTTCTTCAGGGCAAGTCCGCGCCGCTCGCGCAGATGGGGCGCGTAGGGCAATTAGTGCTCGGCCCGCTTGGCAGTTATTACAAACCGTCGGACTCCCACGCACTTGGAATTTTCTGTCTCGGACTCGTCATTGTGATTGCTCTGAAAGGAATCTTTTCGTACTTTACGCGTTGGATCCTCATCGGCGTGTCGCGCGACATCGAATATGACTTGCGCAATGACATGCTCGCCTCGCTTGTGCGGCAGGAGCCGGAATTCTACGTGCGTAACCGCACCGGTGAACTGATGTCGCGCTGCACGAATGACCTGAACGCAGTCCGTATGGTTCTCGGCCCCGGCATCATGTACAGCTCGACCACTATTCTCACGATGGTGTTGGCCGTTGTGTTCATGATCATTCTCTCGCCGCACCTTAGCTTCTGGGTGATGCTTCCGGTTCCCGTCGTGGCCTTCGTCACATGGTATTTTGGTCAAATCATTCACAAGCTTTACGGCGTCATTCAAGCTGCGCTCGCCTCGTTAAGTGCGAAGGCGCAGGAGAACCTTTCAGGTGTCCGCGTCGTGCGCGCTTACGCGCAGGAACGCGCCGAAATCGCGGGCTTTGACGCGCCAAACCGCGACTACGTCACACGCAACCTGAAGTTAATCGGCGCCTGGAGCATGTTTTTTCCATTGCTTACCTGCCTTTTCGGAATGGCGTTTCTTCTCGTGCTTTGGCAGGGCGGGCGCGAGGCGATGTTTGGCACAATCTCCTACGGCGAATTTGTCGCGTTTTACTCATTCGTCGTCCAGCTCGATTTTCCCGATGATCGCGCTGGGCTTTGTCACCAATATTTTCCAGCGCGGCGCGGCATCCATGGGGCGCATCAATCATATTCTAGACGCGCAGCCCAAGATCAGCGATGCCGAGGCGGTCCCTTCGGACGCGACTGAAATCCGCGGTGAAGTCGAGATGCGCCATCTCACATTCACTTACCCCACCACGCGAAGCGGGGACAGCGCGGCAATCACACAATCCGCCACAAACGGAAAAAGTATTGGGCAAGCTGCGGAGTCGGGCGCGAATCCCGCTGTGCTCCAGGACATCAATCTCAAAATCCCCGCCGGTTCAACGCTTGCAATTGTCGGCCCGACGGGAAGCGGCAAGACGACCCTGGCCGCGCTCGTCGCGCGCCTGTGGGAAGCTCCGCCGGGGACGCTGTTCATTGACGGCCGTTCCATCCGCGAGTGGCCGCTCGAGCAACTTCGCCGCTCAATCGGCTTTGTGCCACAGGACCCGTTCCTATTCAGCGAGACGCTTGCAAACAACATCGCATTCGGCGTCGAGGGCGCATCCCCGGATCAGATTTCCGAGGCCGCCACCATGGCAAGCATTGACTCCGAAATACGCGATTTCCCCGCGAAGTACGAAACCATGGTCGGCGAGCGCGGGGTCACGCTTTCGGGCGGCCAGAAGCAGCGGACAACGCTCGCTCGCGCCGTCATCCGCGACCCGAAGATACTTGTTCTCGATGACTCGCTTTCGAGCGTGGACACCGACACCGAGGAGCGTATCCTGCGCGGGTTGAAAGAAGTTATGCGGCATCGCACGACGATCCTTGTCTCACACCGCTGCTCGACCGCGCGTCACGCCGACAAGATCATCGTCCTTCGCGAAGGCCGCGTCGTCGAGCGCGGCTCGCACGATGAACTGCTGGCGCAGGGCGGCTACTACAACGACCTTTACCACAAGCAATTGCTCGAGGAAGAGCTGGAACGCGAATGAGCGATTTCCGCGAAGAAGAAGCTCTAGGAAAAGCTTACGACGCCCGGCTGGCGCGGCGCCTGATGCAATATCTGCGTCCATACAAGTGGCTGGTGCTTTCCGCTTTAGTTCCGACGCTTCTCGTCGCCCCGCTGGAAGCCGCGGGACCCTACCTATTCGAGATCGCGACGGACAAACAGATCATGCCCGTCATCCGCCACCAACTCGCAATCGAGCAGGGCATACGAGGACTTGGGATTCTCACCTTGATCTATTTGTCAGCTCTGATTTTCAGCTTTGTCTTCCAATACATTCAGATGCGCGTTATGCAAAACGTCGGGCAAAAGACGATGTACGACATGCGGAACCAGATCTTCGGACACTTGCAAGCGCTTCCGATGAGTTTTTACGACCGCAGCCCTGTCGGGCGACTGGTCACGCGGGTCACCACCGACGTGGATGCGCTCAACGATCTTTTTGCAACCGGCATCGTCGCTATGTTGAACGATGCTGTCATTCTCGTATTGTTTGTCTTTCTCCTATTCTGGATGGATTGGCGCTTGGCTTTTGAATCTTTAAGCGTGCTCCCCTTGATATTGGTTGCGACCTGGCTCTTCCGGAATAAGACGCGCGACGGCAACCGCCGCATTCGCACCGCGATCGCGCGTATCAACTCCTTTCTCAATGAGCACATCATGGGGATGTCTGTGGTTCAGCTTTTTAACCGAGAGCAGAAAACCAAGAATGAGTTTGCAGTCCACAACCAGAATTACGTTGAAGCATATAAGGACGTAATCTTCGCATATGCCCTATTCCTTCCTGGCGTTGAGTTCCTAAGCACACTCGCGATCGCACTCGTATTCTGGCGCGGTGGAATTCGCAATATTGACAGCACTCTCAAAATCGGCACTTTGATTGCTTTCATGCAGTATTCGCAGCGCTTTTTCCGGCCGATCCAGGACTTGAGCGACAAATTCAATATCCTGCAAAGCGCCATGGCCGCGAGCGAGCGCATCTTCAAGCTGGTCGACGAGCCGATTCCCGCCGACACGGCTTCTGGAACCCGCAAGATCGAACGCCCGCTCGGCGAAATTGAATTCCGCAACGTCTGGTTTGCCTACCACGGCGGCGCCAATCCCGCCGAAGAGGATTGGATCTTGCGCGATATTTCCTTCCGCGTCGCGCCCAGGCAGACCGCCGCCATCGTCGGCCACACCGGCGCCGGAAAGACCACCATCGTCCAGCTCCTGCTGCGTTTTTACGAAATCCAGCGCGGGCAAATCCTCCTCGACGGCGTCGACATCCGCGAATTTGACGTGCAGGATTTGCGCCGCCAATTCGGCATCGTCCTGCAGGACCCTTTCCTGTTCACTGGCACGCTCGAATCCAACGTTCGTCTCGGCACCGAGGGCATCAGCCGCGAGCAGGTGGAAAGCTCATTGCGCGAGGTCGGCCTCGGCACGCTTATTAATTCGCTTCCGCAAGGCATCGAAACGGGAATCACCGAACGCGGCGCGACGCTTTCCGTAGGTCAGCGCCAGCTCGTCAGCTTTGCCCGCGCGCTGGCGCACAATCCTCGCTTCATGATTCTGGATGAGGCCACGTCCAGCGTGGACACCAAAACCGAACAGGTGATCCGCGAAGCCCTCGACCGGCTGCTCGAAGGCCGCACGGCGCTTGTCATCGCGCACCGCCTCAGCACCATCCAGCATGCGGGCACAATCCTCGTGTTCCATAAGGGCCGCTTGCGCGAGCAAGGGTCGCACCAAGAACTGCTGGCCGCGCGCGGGATTTATTACCGGCTCTATCAGCTCCAGTACAAAGACCAGGAACTGCGAATACCCTTGCCGTCCGCGGGCGAAGCGGCCGGCGCATCTCTCCCTGCGAGCGATTGAAGGCGAACATTGCTCGCACGCCGCAGACATTCGAAATGAATTCAGACCAAATTCTAATTAGCGCGGGCGAGGCCTCCGGCGATCTTTACGCAGGCAACCTTGCGGCGGAACTTTCGCGCCGCACCGGTGCGCACCTGTTCGGCATGGGCGGCGAACGGATGCAGCAGGCGGGCGTTGAACTGGTTGCGCGGTCCTCGGATGTCGCCGTTATGGGTTTCAGCGAAGTCTGGCGCAAGCTGCCGCTTCTTCGCCGCACGCTTAAACGCCTCGTCGAGGAAACGGAAAAGCGCAAACCGCGCCTCGCCATCCTCACGGATTTCCCCAGCTTCCACCTGCGTCTTGCGCGGCGCTTGAAAGCGCGGGGCATCCCGTGCGTCTATTTCGTCGCGCCGCAATTCTGGGCCTGGCGGCCGTGGCGCGTGAACTTAATCCGTCGCCGATTTGTTTCCGCGCTCTGCATTTTTCCATTCGAAGAAGAGTTCTTCCGCAAGGCGGGCATCGATACAACTTTCATCGGCCATCCGCTAGTGGACATCGTCCGCCCATCCATGCCGCGCGCGGATTTCCTCTCGAGCGTTGGACTTGACGCCGCGAAGCCGATTGTCGCATTGCTCCCCGGCAGCCGCTGGAATGAACTCCACCATAACTTGCCGCCCGTCCTTGAAGCCTGCGCTCGCATTGCGCAGGAACAGCCCCGCAGCCAGTTCATACTTGCACTCGCAGCGAGCTATTCCGCCGACTCTCCCCAAGCTTCAGCTCCCACGACAACGTATTTGCGAATCCAATCCGGCGCCACGCACCACACTTTTGAATTGCCCCAAAACTTGGATCTCCGCGTCGCCCCCGGCGCGGCCTATGACGCCCTAGCCGCCGCCACTGCTGCCGTAGTCACCAGCGGGACGGCGACCGTTGAAACCGCTCTGCTCGGCACGCCGATGGTCGTCATTTACCATGTCGACCCCCTGACGGAATTGATGATCCGACTGTTCGCGCGGACAATCCACGTCGCCATGCCCAATTTGATTGCAGGCCGCGCCATTGTCCCCGAACTCTTGCAAAAGGATTGCAATCCCGCGCGAATCTCGGCCGAAGTTCTTCATCTGATGAACTCGCGCGAGGCGCGCGAGGAAATGCAGCGCGGGCTTGCTGAAGTCCGCTCCGCGCTTGGCGCGGGCGGCGCCATCGGTCGCGCCGCCGACATCATTGCCCAGATGCTCTAAAATGGCGCTGGCAACTCAAATGCCTCTCTCTGGTATCCTATGTACTGGGTGTGTGTGGAAAGAGGGTTCTTTGCGGCGGAATCTCCGAAAAAGTGAAATCTGGAAGTTTGCTCCTCTTGCATTATTCGTTCTGACCATTATATTTGCCCCCGCAGCAAACGCGCAGGGCCAGGGGCCGATGGCAGCGCCGCAGTCTGCGAAGCCTGCCTTCCGCGCCACCCACTACGAAGTCACTGCCACGCTCACTCCCGCGAACCAGTTGCTCGTCGCGCATGCGCGGGTGGACTTCACCGTGAGCGACACCTCCCGCATCGTCCAGGCCGAGCTTCACCAGAATCTGAAAATTACCGCCGTCACCGACGCCGCTGGAAAACCCGTCGCCTTTGAGCGCGACACCCGCAACCCGCTGGTGGTGCTGGTCACCCTCGCCGATGTCGTGTCGCCGGGACAGAGCGTCACCCTGAATTTCGATTACAACGGGCCGCTATCCAACGAGGAAAACAGCCCCGTCCAGGGCGTGCGGCTTGCTTCGATCCGCCCCGATGGCGCGTATCTTTTGCTTCCTTCGCGTTGGTTTCCGCTGACGTTTTATCCCTCGAATCGCTACTCTGCCGTATTCAAGATTCAGGTGCCGGATGATTTTATCGTCGCAGGCAGCGGGAAGACCGCCGCGCCGGAATTGGTGTACGAAAAAACCGCTGCGCCTCCGGTGATTCGCCCCGGTGCGCCGCCTCCCGCGCCCGTCGCACAAAAAGTGTTTACGTTCCGCGACGACCGCGAAGATGCCAGCGGGACATTTGCCGCCGGCCCTTATCAAATGACCCCCATCGACGCCGGTGGCATGAAGCTTTCCGTACTCACGTTCGCCTCTTCAACGCAATCCGCCCAGCTTTACGGTCAGGACGCCTTGAAGATGATCACTGAGTTTTCCGATTCCATCGGCCCGCTGCCCGATCCTGGTCTGACGATCGCCGAATTCCCCGACCTGAGTGTCGCGGGTTTTGCGGCGCCGGGCCTCGCCCTCATCAGCCAGCACCAGTGGGATCCCCACGGCAATAAGTTGCTGCTTTCCCGGCTCATCGCCTCGCAGTGGTTTGGAGTGGCGGTTATGCCCGCCTCGGCCGCGGACACCTGGGTTACGGACGGTCTCGCAACCTATTGCGAGGCCCTCTACGCTGGCCAGGACAGCAACAAGGAAGCCGAAAACCACGCCATCGAGGAATTCGCCGTGGGCGCGCTGATGTATGAGAACGCCTCGCCGATCACCCAGGCGGAACAATTAAAGCCGTACTCCAGCCAATATCTGTCAGTCGTTGAGGATAAAGGCGCTCTCGTTTTCCATATGATCAACGCCTTCCTCGGTGACGACCTCTTCAAACCGTTGCTGCGCGATTTCTATACGCGCTACGCGGGCCGCAACGCCCGGATTGTGGACTTCGAGAACCTGGCGCAGGAATATGCCGACTATAAAACCGCGGGCAGAACGCCGGCCTCGGCGACGGTGAAGCTTACTGCGAACGCCGTTCCGCCCGCGCCTCCGCCACAGACGCAGAGCCTCACTCCATTCTTCTCACAGTGGCTCTCTTCCACCGGCGTTCCGGAATTTGTTGTTCCCTACACCGTCTATCGCACGCCCAAAGGCTTTCAAGTTGTGGGCAAGGTGCAGCAGAACATTGACACCTTTAGTATGCCCGTCGAAATTGAAGTAGAAACGGAAGGCAATCCTGAATTCAAGACGATCCAGGTTGTCGGTGCGGAGACTCCTTTTGAGATTGACACTTTCGGCCGGCCCAAGCCGGGCGGCGTGCTCATCGACCCGCACGATAACATGCTGAAGGCCAGCCCGAACCTGCGCATCCGAGCCATCATTGCGCGCGGCGAGTCGCTTTCCGAAATCGGCAAATTTCTCGAAGCCATCAATGAATATCAGCGCGCGCTCGACATCCAGAAAAATAATGCCTTGGCGCTCTTTCGCATGGGCGAATCATTCTTTTTCCAGAAAAATTATACCGCCGCCGCGAATTCATTCCGCAGCGCTCTCGGCGGGGAGACCGACCTGACCACCAAGTGGGTCGTCTGCTGGTCCCATGTTTACATGGGGAAAATCTATGACGTCACCGGCCAGCGCGAGCGCGCCGTAAACGAATACCGCCAGGCGAAAACTTGCAAAGACAATACCAGCGGCGTCCAGCAGGAAGCTGACAAGTACATTTCCCAGGCCTACAAAGAAGGACAGTAACGCGATATAGCGATGCTTCAGAGCGGCGTAAGCCCAGTCAGTTGCGTCGCGCCGGTGCCCTTCCGCTGGATGGAAACCTGAAACGTTTCACCCATTCCTTCGGGATGGAGCAAGCTCGAAAGCTGCATCTGCGCCCGTATGCGGTCCGCCTCGTTCTGCCCGGCGTCATAGAGATCCGCAAACTCATTGCCCCGCCCGAGTGCGAGCAAAAACCTGCTCTGCGGAGCAATTCCAATGCGTTCGAGACCTGCCTCTCCTCCGAACACCTCCAGCGCCGTGAAATTTGCATGCGCCGTTAGATCCTGCTCGCCGGGAGCTGCGTAATATTCCTCACTGACTTTGTGATTCCGGTAGGCGAGCAAAGTACCGCGCGGGAAGCGCTCGCTGTAAAGCACTCGCGCCTCATAGCCGTAGTCCACCGTGAGGATGAATCCACGCTCGAGCCGCCGCGCGGCATCCGCAATCCAATCGCATGCGGCGAGGCTTACTTCGGCTTGCTGGTCATCCACCAGCGCAATTTCCTGCCGCGTGAAATACTCCGCAATTCGCGGCGTCGAAAGCGGCCCCGCCACGTCGGCAAGTGATCCGTTTTCCAATCCGACAAGGATTTCCTGAAGCGCCCCGCCTTGGCAAATCACACGGTGCACGGGCATTGCATCAAATAATTCGTTCGACACGACGCAGCCGTCGGGAATTCGCGCCGGCAGCTCCGCACTCGATTCCGCTCGCCCCGCTGCGATGTGCTTACCAATTGTCCTCGCGTGAATTGCGCGGCGCGCGCCCGCCCTCTCGACCGCAACATACCGCAGCGCCGCATAAAAGTCCGGCAATGTTGATTCAGCGAAATCGAGAATCTGCGCGGCAAGCCACCCCACTCCGGCGCCCGGCTCAATAATCCAGAACGGCGCGGGGCGATCCATCAAGCGCCACATCTCCTCCAACTGCCGCGCAACCAGACGACCAAAAATCGGATGCACATCCACGCTGGTGTAGTAATCGGCAAAGCGCGTGTGCGCGGGCTGGCTGTAATAGCCGTGCGCCGGATCGTAAAGGCACGCTTCCATGAACTCGGCGAATGGGATCGGCCCGCGCGCCGCGATGCGCGCGGCAAGTTCGCGGGCAAGCGGCGTCTCGATTGAGCCGGCAGAAGATTTTGCAGGGGAACTCATGCGTCTTGGCACTGCGGGTTGCGCGTGAACATCTCGATGACGTAGTCATGCAGGCAGTCGTAAAGCTGCCGCTGGAAGCTCCACGGAAATTGCGCGTGTTCGATCTCGCGTGCGCGCATCAGAAAAACGTACTCGTGAACCTTTCCATTCGCTTCCGGCACGCCTTGCGGCTGGAACCGGATCAGCACCTCGACGCCATCCGTCGCGGACCGCGCATCAAATGCAAACAGCGGATGCTCGTATCGCTTCAGCTCGGCCCGAACTTTTTCTGTGAGTGTTTCCACGGTTCGGTCACGCTCGGCCTGCGGCATCGGTCTTGCCAGTCGATTCCACCTGTAATGCACGGAAAACGTCCTCGAATACGGCGAGTGCGGCATCATCAAAGAGCACAAAATCCACGCGCTCGAGCGAAGTCGCGCCGCTCAAGTGCTTCGCCGTCTCGCGAAGCATGATTTCCGCGCATTCGCGAATTGGGAAACCGGCGATGCCGGTCCCTACGGCGGGAAACGCGATGCTCTTCAGTCCGTGCTCCGCCCCAATCCGCAGTGCATGAGCCGTTGAGCTGCGCAGTGCACCCGAAGTCGTCAGTCCCCCAAGCTGCATGGACGCTGCATGGATTACATGCCGCGCGCTGAGATTCCCACCGCTTGTGATCGCCGCGCCGCCAACTGGAATCGACCCAATCTCGTCGCATTCCTGCTGAATTGCCGGGCCGCCCTTCCGCCGGATAGCTCCCGCGACGCCTCCGCCAAGCTTCAAATCATTATTTGCCGCGTTGACGATTGCGTCCGCGCCCGATTCGGTCAAATCGCCAACGCTAAGCCGAATCCTCGCAAAAGGCCCCGCGGAACTGTTTTTCTCTGCGGACATTGGATATCCATCATATCAAACCAGGAAAACCGCGGCTGTGGGCCGTGGGTGTCACAGGGCAGAAACCGGATCACTTTTCATTTTGAAGATCAGGGCTTGGCCGGGTAATCGAACACACCGCGCCCGGACTTCCGCCCCAGCCGGCCCGCGCTCACGTATTGCCGCAGCAGAGGCGCAGGGCGGTATTTCTCACCGAGAGTTTTGTGCAAGTATTCGAGGATCGAGAGCCGCACGTCCAGCCCAACGAGGTCCACCAGCTCGAACGGCCCCATCGGGTGATTCAGGCCAAGCTTCAACGCCTTATCAATATCCGCTGCGGTGGCAATCCCCTCTTCCAGCATAAAGAAAGCTTCGTTGCCGATCATCGCGTTGATCCGGCTGGTGATAAATCCCGGCGCTTCGCGCACCACGACAACCTCCTTCCCCATCCGTCCGCCCACCTCGCGGCAGTCGGCAATCGTCTCCTCCGAAGTCTCCAGGCCGCGCACAACTTCAAGCAATTTCATTTTCGGCACGGGGTTGAAGAAGTGCAGTCCGACGCATCTTTCCGGGCGGAATGTGATCGCCGCCATCTCCGTGATGGAAAGCGAAGACGTGTTCGACGCGAAGATCGAGCCGGGCTTCGCGAATTTGTCGAGGAGTGTAAATATTTCGAGCTTCACTTCCATCTCTTCCGGCACCGCTTCGATCACCATATCGGCTTCGCGACAGGCTTCCTCCACTGAATGCGCTGCGGTAAGCCCTGCAAGTGCGCGCTCACGCTGCTCCGCGGTCACCTTCCCGCGCTCAACTCCTTCGTCGAGCGCCGTTCGGACGTAAGCCAGCCCGGCCTCAAGCACGGGCTGCGAAACATCCTCAAGAATTGTTCGGTATCCGCCGAAAGCCGCGGCATATGCAATGCCGCGCCCCATGGTGCCCGCGCCAATCACGGATATTGTTTTGATTTCCATGCAATTCGCCCCTACCCCCGCGCCGGAAACATCCGCGCGGCATTGTCATACAAAATCTTGCGGCGCGCAGCTTCGGAAATCGGCAGCGCCATAAATTTTTCAATGTTGCCCTTGATTTCCGGCACGCCGGGGCCCGGCCAGTCCGTTCCCCACAGGACCTTGTCCGCAATCTCCTCGATCCGCGGAAAGTATTCGAGCAGCTTTTGCGGTGGAATCCCGGAAATATCCATGTGCATATTCTTGTGGCGCCGCACCAGAAAAAACGCTTCCTTCATCCACAGCGGTCTGCCGCCGTGGGCAAGAATCACCACCAGATCCGGATAGTCCACGCCGACGTCATCGGCAAGCATGGGCTGTGCATGAACGTTGCGCGCCCCGGGAAAAATCGAAGTGCCCGTGTGAATCATCACGGGCAAGTGGTTCGCCTGCGCGCGCTCGTACACCGCGGCAAGCGGCCCCAGCCCGTGGCGATACGCGTTCGGCGAAAAGACCTGATGCGCGGGATGCACTTTCAACCCGCGAATGCCGAGCTGCGCGATGCGGTCCACTTCCGCGCCCGCGTCCGCAACGAATTTCGGATGGACGGACCCAAACGCGATCAGCCTCTCCGGCGCGAACGAACAATACTTCGCGATCCAGTCATTCACTTCCGGCGGAAAACCGATCACATCCGGGCTCACGTAATTAATCAGCCCGGCGCGCTCGATCCCGAGTGTATCGAGGAATCCGAGAAACGCTTTCGGGTCCGCCGAGTAGCGCTCGACCTCCGCGAAATCCTTCCGCCCGCGCTTGACGAGCGCGAGCGCCTCTGGCCTGAACATGTGCAGAGGTTGGATGTGGATGTGAATATCAATGATCGGCGTCAATGGGTTCCCCGGTTTGTAAGTCGGCTAGAACGATAAGTCGGTTGCAAGGGTCAGTCTGCGGCGACATGCAGTCCGCCCGGCGAGTTCGGCGCGCGGCGGTCCTTCCAGCTTTCTTCGAGCGCGCGCCGCGTGAACACGCTCAGCATCTCCCGGCGATAAACGGGCGTGGAAGACGAAGTCGTCAGCGGCTTGCCCGTGCGGATCGCGAAGTGCGCGGCGCTCTCCGCAAGTTCCGCCGAATATCTCTTTCCAATCAATTGCGCGCCCGCCTCGCGCAACAGCAGCGGCGCCGGATTCACCGCATTGATTGCAATCCGCGCGTCGCGGCACACGCCCCCGGCATCCACATCAAGTGACACCGCCACGCCCGCAAGCGGATAGTCAATCGAGTTCCGGATCCGCAATTTATTGTAAACGCCGCGCCGCCCCGCCATACGCGCAGGCAAAATTGCCGCGGTCAGAATTTCGTCGCGCCCAAGCGCGATGCGGTCCATGCCGTCATTCCGGTAAAATTCGCCAAGCGGAATCCGACGCGTCCCCCGCGGCCCCGCAATTTCGATTTCCGCGTCGAGAGTCAATAACGCAGGCGCGCTATCGCCCGACCACACCGCCCAGCAGCGTTTCCCGCCCGGTGCAACGTGACACACGTGCCCGTCTTTCTTAAGGCAGCCGCCCAGCGATTCGCGCCAGAATTCCGACTGGTTATACCAAACGCAGCGCGTCTCAAGGCACAGGTTCCCACCCAGAGTCCCCATGTTGCGTTGCAGCGGCCCCGCAATCACATGCACCGCGGAGGCCACCACTGGATATTTTTGTTTGACCACCGCCGACCGCTCGATTTCCGTCAGCGTCGTAAGCGCGCCTATGCGCAGCGCGCCGCCCTCCGCCTGCGTAATTCCGCGAAGCGCCGCAATCCTCTTGATATCCACAAGCACGCGCGGCGCAAAAAGCTTCATTTGCAAATTGGGTACCACGTCCGTGCCGCCCGCAAGGATCATCGCCTCCGCCCCAAATTCTTGCAGGATGCGCACCGCATCTTCCACCGTTCGCGGGCGCTCCACCCGCGCCGCTGCCAAATTCGGCACGCTCATCGCGCGCCCCCATTGCCGTTGCTTGCCAATTTCTTCTTCGCCTGCAGCGCGGCCAAGACTTTCTCCGGCGTGATCGGCAGCGAAGTAATCCGCACGCCCACGGCGTCGTAAATCGCGTTCGCCACCGCCGGAATCGTCGCCGCAAGCGACCCCTCGCCCGCCTCCTTCGCGCCAAACGGCCCCTCGGGGTCGTTGCTCTCCACGATGATGCAATCAATTTGCGGCGTGTCCAGCGTCGCCGGAATCCGGTAATCGAGAAATGTCGGATTCATCAGCCGCCCGCCGCGCCACACCATCTCTTCCTGCAGTGCCTGTCCCAGCCCCATGTACACCGAGCCGATCACTTGCCCTTCCACGGTTAGTGGATTCAGCGCGCGCCCGCAATCATGCGCCGCAACAATCCGGTGCACCTGCACGTGGCCCGTTTCCGTGTCCACGGAAACTTCAATCACCTGCGCGCTATAACTATAAGAAGGTGAAGGCCCCACACCCGCGCCCTTGAATTTTCCGCCCCGCGAGTTTTCCGGCGGCGTGTACGCCCCGCTCGCCACCAGCGCGCCATGAAAATCAATCGCCGCGATCACGGCCGCGTCAAACGTCATCTTCAGCGCCGGATTCTTCGCGCACACAATCTCCTCGCCGCGCGACTCCAGATCCGCCGCATCGCATCCAAGCCGTTTCGCCACCGCCGCGTAAATCTGCTCGCGCATATTCTTCGCCGCGGTAATGGACGCATTCCCCGCCATGAAAGTTACGCGGCTCGAATAGCTGCCCAGGTCCACAGGCGTCAATTCCGTATCGGCGGCGATAATCTTCACTCGCTCCATCCGCACGCCCAGCGTCTCCGCCACAATCTGCACCTGCATTGTGTCCGAGCCCTGCCCGATTTCCGACGCGCCGCTGTAAATCGTAATCCCGGCGTCGCGGTCAATTTTCAAATGGATCGTCGTGTGCGGCATATTCGACCGCACCACCGGATTCGCCGCGCCGCTCACATAGTGGCTGCACGCAAATCCCACGCCGCGTCCATACGGCAGCTTGCCGCTCTTCTCTTTCCATCCGCTCTTCTCAACAACTTTCTCGATGCATTCCGGCAGGCCATAACTCGTCACGCGCAGCCCATTCACCGTTATGCACGGCGCCTTCAGCAAATTCCTTCGCCTCACCTCCGCCGGATCGATCCCCGCGGCGTGCGCCAGATCATCCAACAGCGATTCAAACGCGAATCGCACGTTCACCGTCCCGTGCCCGCGCATCGCCCCGCACGCCGGCTTGTTCGTCAGCACGCGAAACCCGTCGTAACGCACATTTGCGATGTCATAAATCGCGCCGAGCAGCGCGCCCGAATAAAGCACGGTCACCGGCCCGTAACCGCAATACGCGCCGCCGTCCTGCACCACGCGCGCGATCACGCCCTCAATCTTTCCCGCTCGCGAAAGCCCCATCTTCAAATCCACATACGTGATGGGCCGCCCGCGGTGTGCGTAAAAAACTTCTTCGCGCGTGTATGTAATTTTCACCGGCTGGCGAGCCTTCTTCGCCAGCACTCCCGCGGTAATTTCGAGCGGGATCACTTCGCTCTTTCCGCCGAATCCGCCGCCAACCAGCGGCTTGATCACGCGAATTTGGCTCATCGGCATCTCGCACACTTCCGCGAGCGTGCGGTGTAGGTAGTAAGGCACTTGCGTCGACGAATACACCGTCAGCCGGTTGTCCGGCTCCCAAATCGCAAGCGTCGAGTGCGGCTCCATCGCCGCGTGGTTGACTTCTCCCGCGAAATAACGGTCCTCGCGCACAAACGCCGCTGCCGCGATCGCGGCCTCCGGGTTGCCGAATTCGTGGTGATACTCTTTCTCGATATTGTTGGGTTTCGTTTCGTGGATCCACCCGCTCTCTGCTTTCATGGACTCCAGCGGATCGAACCACGCGGGCAGCACTTCGTAATCCACTTCGATCAGCCGCAGCGCCTCTTCCGCAATTTCGCGCGAAATTGCCGCCACGGCCGCGACGTTGTCGCCGACATACCGCGCCTTGTCCACCGTCAGGCAGCACTCGTCATGGCCAATCGGCAGCACGCCATAGGGCGTTGGCGCGTCAGCTCCCGTGATGACGGCTTTCACTCCCGGCAGCGCCTCCGCGCGCTCCGTGTGAATCGCTCGAATACGCGCATGTGCGTGCGGCGAATGCAGCACCAGCCCGTAAAGCATTCCCGGCACGGAAAGATCGTCCGCGTATTTGCCGAGCCCCGTAACCTTCAGCGGAGCGTCGGTCATCGCCATCGATCTCCCGATGATCGTGTCCGCGCGAGTTGGATTTCCGCTCATGCCCGCTTCCCTGCTGCGGTTCGCTGAAATGTCTCTAGACCTGCCCGCTCCGCCGCCCGCCGCTCCCTGCCGCGTTCAATCGCAAATCGCACCGACTCATAAATTTGCATATATCCCGTGCAGCGGCAAAAATTCGACGAAAGCGCTTCCTGGATTTCATCGAGCGTCGGATCGGGATTGCGGTCAAGCAAAGCCTTTGCGGAAATCAGGAAACCGGATGTGCAAAATCCGCACTGCGAGCCGCCTTCTTGCGCCCATCCCTGCTGCAAAGGATCGAGCGTTCCCGGCGGCGCAATCCCTTCAACCGTTGTGATTTCGGAATCCTGGCAACATGATGCAATCGCCACGCAGGAAAGCATCGGCACGCCGTCCACCAGCACCGCGCACGCCCCGCAACTCGAATCGTCGCAACCCCGCTTCGTCCCCGTCAGCCCCAGGTCTTCGCGCAGCACATCCAGCAACAATTTATGCGCCGGCGCCGCAAACTCTCGCACCTCGCCGTTCACATTCAGCCGTTGCAGTTCCTTCGACAATTCACTTCACCAGTTTCTTCAGCTTCTCTTCGTCAAAGCCCAGCACGATTTCCTTGCCCCGAATCACAACGGGCCGTCGAATCAGGTTCGGCTCCGCGGCCATTAGCTTGATTGCTTCCGCGCGCGATGGCGGCACCAGACCCATCTTCCGCTCCCGGTAAATCTCATTCCGCGGATTCAAGAATAATTTGTAATCGCGGTCGCCGATCAACGCGTCCAGCTCCGCCGCGCTCAGCCGATCCTTCCCCAAATCCCGCAACTCCATTTCCGCGCCCTCTTCCAGCAAGAGACCTCTTGCTTTGCGGCATGATGTTCAAGTCGGCTTCTGTATAAACTGTATTTTCTCTTTCGGCTTTGCCATCCCTGCTTCACCCTCTGGCCATTCAATCAAAATAAGCGCTTTAATATTTCGGCACGCGCGCATCGATTTCTGTCGACCACCGCTCGATCCCGCCAGTCAACGACCGCGCGCCATCCACTCCCTGCGACCGCAGCCACGCCGCCGCATTCAAGCTCCGCATCCCGTGGTGGCAGAAAATGACGACCTCCTCGGCCCCCTCAAACATTTTCATATTCGCCGGCAGCGTATTCAGCGGCACAAGCGTCGCGCCCGCAATCGACGCAATCTGGTGCTCCCACGGCTCGCGCACATCCACCACGAGCACCTTCGTCCCCGTATCCATTTTCACCTTCAACTCTTTCGGCTCAATCTGAATGTCGTCCACGCTGTCTCCCGTCGCACTTCAGCTTCAATATCCAAAATCCGCCGGCGCCGAATAAGCGTGCTCGCGCACGCCCAGCGCCTCCATCCGATCATCCCCTATTTGTTTCATGTACGCGCGCCGATCCGGCACGCCGGTGACCCATCGCGCAAGCCAGTCACCTGCGCCCTCCACAGTCCGGCTCTGTGCATGATAGTCCGCGAAAAAAGCGTGATCGCGCCCGCAATATCCCTGCACCGGTGAAGGGTGCGCTCCCCACGGCTCGTGTACCACCGCGCTTACCAGGAATCCCGGAATCAGCGTTCGATTCGGATCAGACGCGATCACTTCCAGCTCGACAATCTCTTCCGCCACAACTATTACTTTCCGCGCCGCGCGCACTCCATCAATCGCAACCCCCAAATTTCCCCACACGTGCGCGTTACCTTCGCGATCCGCTCGCTGCGCGTGAATCACTGCCACATCCGGCCTCAACGCTGTGACCGCCACGAGTTTCTCTCCACCCACTGGCGACGTGAATTCTCGCAAATTCGCATTGTTCTTCAGCAAATCGCTTCCGAGCGTCGAATGCGTCGGCAAAAACGGCACACCCAGTGCCGCGGCGTGCAACGCAAGCGCAAGCGTCAAGTTCGAGTAGTCCACCATTTCCACCGCCCGAGGCTGCGAATTTTCTATCGCGCGGCGAAAGCAATGTCCCAGCCCCGCCGACACGTTCCCCACCCACGCGGCTAGCACTCGCCCAACGCACCCCGCGCCTATCATTTGATCGAACAGCGCATCTGAGATAGGACCGATGAGGGTTAAATCGCGGCAGCCCTGCCGGATCAGTTCGTGACCTGCCGCAAACGGGATCGTCTGCTCGAGTTGTGCGCCCATCAGCACGCTCGAGCCAGGCTTTACATGTTGCGCGATGGCCTCGCGCATGGTGACGAGTTTGGTGCCGTGCGCCATCCGTCGCGCGCTATCGCCCCCGCCAGCTCGGCGGACGCTTTTCCAGAAATGCTCGGATGCCTTCTTTGGCGTCTTCGGTCTTCATCAACTGCCCGAGGTAGAGCTGCTCCACTTTGCTGAGGTCGCTTTCAAAATCGGCATACTGTCCCCTTCGCAGCGCGCGTCCTGTGAGCTTTACCACCGCGGGACTCGTCGTCCGCAGTTGCGCGATAAATTCTCTCACCGATTTATCAAGCGCCGCGTCCGGCACAACGCGCGTGAGCATTCCGAGCGACATCGCCTCCGCCGAAGAGATCGACCGGCCCGTAAGCAGCAACTCCATGGCCGCGCGCGGCCCGATCAGGTCCGGCAGGGTAATCATCGCCACGGGAGGAAAGCATCCGAGCTTGATCTCCGGCTGTGCGAATTGCGCCGATTCCGTCGCAAACACAAAATCACAAAATGTCGCCAGTTCCATCCCGCCGCCCAGGCAATTCCCGTGTACCGCCGCAATCGTCAGGCATTCCGCGCGCGCAATCTGCCGGAATATGTGGTGAAACGCCGCAAGCATCGATCCCACCCGGTCCGGCGCATGATCCGCAATTTCCGCTCCCGCTGAAAATCCCTTCGGCCCCGCGCCTTGAAAAACCAGGAAATCGCACGCGCCGCCCGGCGAATCCAGCAGCCGGCCGAGCGCGCGCCCGAGCGACTTCATCATCGTGATGTCCATCACGTTGTGCGGCGGACGGTCCAGCGTGATCCACACGTTGCGGCCTTCCGTGCGCACTTGTACCGTTTCGGGGGTATGCGCTTCCAGCCCGCCGGTATCGTAAATGTTTTCTGCCATTTCCACCCTTATGTGCTCAGTGCGATCGCGCTTTCATTTTCCAGTCCAGAATCCGTCCGGATCTAGTTCGCGGATTGCCGCCAATTCCTCTTCTGTCGGCGGCTCCGTCACACTCAATGCCGGAGAAACCTTCAGCGGCCATCCCGTGTTTTTCAAAACATCCTCTACGGTCACCCCGGGATGAACCGATGAAAGAAATGCCTCGCCTGTATCCCCGTCAAATACGATCACACCCATTGTCGTAATCAAAGCGCCGGGACCTGTGTGTCTCGCAAGTCCTTGGGAGGTCCGCCAATTGAAATAGGCCTCGCGGCCTCCTCCCCCGGTTCCAAATCCCGGTGAAGTAATGTAACTGACTTTCTCCACCAGCCGCCGCTTGCTGTGCTCCAGAATCACAACAGTGGATTGAGCCATGCACGCAATATCGCATCCGCCGCCGGACCCCGGAAGTCTGGTAAATCGCCCTCCGTCTCGGACAAGTGTCGTGTTCAAGTTGCCGAAGCGGTCCACTTCCGCCGCTCCCAGAAATCCCACACTCACTCTTCCTTGCTCGAGAAAACCCATGACATCCAGCATCGTCCCCGTAAACGTCGCCCCACGAAGATTCGGCGGGTCCGCCATCGTGTACAACAATTCGCGCGCTGGCGTCTCGCGGATTACTCCATTTTCAAATAACCCAATCGCGCCCGGCGCATGCGTTCGCTTCGCCACGGCAAAACCGAGCATTGGCAAACGCATCCCAACAAAAACTATGTCTCCGCTACGAATTCCACGCGCCGCATGGGCCACCATTAATTCGCTCGGGGTATAGCCCGGCGCGGAATTCGTTTTGGAATCTGAAATATTCATTCGTGTCAGGGAAACACGGTTGCAAGGTGCTCGTCTTGTTGTTGGCGCCTCAATTTTCGCGCACTACATGCCACGTCCTACTTGCCTTGAAACTTTGGTGGCCTTTTTTCAAAGAATGCATTCAGGCCTTCGGCGCAATCTTCCGAGCGGAAACATTCTTCCTGGAATTTCTCTTCCTCGCGCAGTGCGCTGCGCATCTGTTCGATGTGCGAACCGTTCAACATTTGTTTGATCGCCCGGACGACGAGCGGTGGCGCCGCCGCAAGCCGCGCCGCCATCGCGCCGGCTTCCTGCGCGAGCGAATCATGCGCGACGACGTGATCCACAATGCCCATGCTGTGTGCTTCTTCGGCATCCAATGTATCCGCGGTCATAAATAGCTCGGCGGCCCGGCCGGGCCCAACAAGGCGCGGCAGCAGCCACGTCCCGCCAAAATCGGGCACCAGTCCCACGCGCGCGAAACTCTGCGCGAATGAAGCGCGATCCGACGCAATGCGGATGTCGCAGGCCAGCGCCAGGTTCATCCCCGCGCCTGCTGCCGCACCGTTCACAGCGGCAATCACGGGCTTCGGCATCAATCCCATGGTCAGCACGATTTCCGAGCCCGCGTGAAGTATCGACTTTAAATCCTCCGCTGCGGTGCGGTTCCGGGCATCGCGCAGAACCGCCAAATCTCCACCCGAACAAAATCCGCGTCCCGCGCCCGTCACCACAATCGCGCACACAGACGTATCCTCCCCCGCGCGTTTCAATGCGTCCACGAGCGCCGTGGCCAGCTCCGTACCGAGTGCGTTTAGCCGGTCCGGGCGGTTCATGGTCAGCGTGAGCACGGCGTCCTCGCGCGATTCCAGCACTGCCGGGGTTGAAGAGGGTTGCGCCATTTGCGCGCCTTGCATGCCTTGACTCATGTATTTTCCTTGTGAGCGGAAATCCCCGCGGTCTTGCTCCTCGGGCTCTTTTCCATTTCCACAAGGAATTTCGCGAGCTGCCGGAAATAACGCATCTTCACGCCGCGCCCTGCCGTGTTCTGCCCGCTCGTAGACGGCAGCACAAAAACTCGCGCGCCATAGATCAGATCTTTTTGCAGGCCCAGCGAGCACTGGCGCTGCGCGAATTTCTCGTACACATTCTTGCCGTTGAACGCCACCACGCGCGGCTCGAACTGCTCGAGCTTCTGCGCCAGCACAAACCGGCCCTCCGCGAATTCTTCGCGCGTAATTTCTTCCTCGCCGCGCGTGGGGCGTTTGACGATGTCCGTCAGTCCGACGCCGAATTCGATCACCCGCCGGTCGTCCTTGTGCGTCATCTCCTCGGGCACCACGCCGGATTCATACATCAACGTCCAGAAAACGTTGTTGCGTCCCGCGTAGTAGTGGCCCACGCGCGCGGATTGTTCGCCGGGATTGCAGCCTACGATCACCACCCGCATTCCCTTGCGCAAATAGTCGGGCAAAGTTTTCATTCGTCGAATCCCAGCCTTCTTGAGCTTCTTTTTGTCACCGAACGCACTCCATTATTTCCCTGTAAACTTCGGCGGCCGCTTCTCGATATAAGCCGCCAGGCCTTCCTTCGCGTCCTCGCTCGAAAAGAGCAATTGCTGCAGTTCGCGTTCGAGCCCCAGCGCCTCCGCAAATCCAACTTCAGATCCCGTCACCACCGCCCGCTTAATCCGGCCCACCGCCCCCGCCGCTTTATTTGGTGGGCAGAATTGCCGCGCGTACGCCAACACATCGTCCCAAAAAGTTTCCGAGCCATAAACGTGGCTCACCAGCCCCATCTCAAGCGCTTCGCTAAACGCAAAAGTCCGGCCCGTGACCATCAGTTCGACCGCGCGCGCGCGCCCCAGAAGCCGCGCCAGCCGTTGCGTTCCGCCCGTCCCCGGAAGCACGCCCAGATTCACTTCCGGCAATCCGATTTTTCCCCCGTCTCTCTTCGCGATGCGGATGTCGCACGCGAGCGCAACCTCGAGTCCCCCGCCTACCGCGTGCCCGTTCAACGCGGCAATCACAAGCTTCGGCGTCTGCTCCAGCCGGCAAAGTGTTTCGTTGGCGTGCAGGCAAAAATAATATTTGAATTGCGGCGTGGCTTCCGTGAGCATCGAAATCCCCGCGCCCGCGCAGAAAAACTTTTCGCCCGCCCCGCGCAACAGGATTACGTGAACGCCGTCATCCATCCGCGCCTTCAGGATGGCCTCGTCAAGCTGCCGCATCATCTCGTACGAATACGTATTCGCCGGCGGATCGTCCAGCTCGATGATCGCCAGCCCCGCGTCTGTACGGTAGTGGATGAGTTCTTTTTCGCTGGTCGCGCTTGCTGCCACTTTTCCGCTCCTGCTTAGTTCGTCAAAGATACCATGCGCCATACCCTCTTGCATCCTTGGGGTTCCATAGAGCGTCCAATACGTGGAAAGAGAGCGGGGCCGCCAGACGCCGCCCCTGCAATCGACGCGCCGCAATGTCGCAATCATCCATCTCGCCGCCGGATATGCTAGGCTTACATTTCTGCATGGCGCCGCAATTTCCCGGCGCTTCGAGGACATTCCACTTGAGCACCACTGGCCGCAAACCGCTTCCATCCTCCATCGTCCGCGACGACGAATCGGCTCTCGTGGCCGCCGCAAAGGCCGGCGACGCCGGCGCATTCGAGGAACTCGTCAACAGGTATGAGGGCAAGATCTTCCGCCTCACGCAGAACATCACCCAGAACCAATCCGACGCCGAAGACGCCATGCAGGACGCTTTTCTTAAGGCGTTCCAGCACCTCAAGGATTTCGAGGGCGGCTCCCGCTTCTATACCTGGCTCGTGCGCATCGCGGTGAATGAGGCGCTGATGCGGCTGCGGAAGCGGCGCCCCAATCAAGTGTCGCTCGACGAACCGGTTGGGACAGAAGAGCAGCCGATGGCCATGCAGATCCGCGATTGGGGACCTTCGCCGGAACAGCGCTACGCGCAGACGGAGATGGGCTCGATCCTCTCGAAGGTGATCGAACAACTCGAGCCGATCTATCGCGTGGTGTTCCTGCTGCGCGACGTTGAGGACATCTCGACGGAAGAGACGGCGAAGATTGTCGGTATTTCCGTGCCCGCGGTGAAGTCACGGCTTTTGCGCGCCCGGCTCAGGCTGCGCGAATTGTTGAATCCTTATTTTCACGGGAGAGATGGAAATTGAACTGCCAGGGACTGATCCAGGAGCTGGAAGATTATCTCGACGACGCGCTGGATGCCGCGGGACGCGCGGAACTCGAACAGCACCTCGGAAAATGCAAGAACTGCCGCATCATCGTGGACACGACGCGGAAAACCATCGAGATATTCTGCAACGCCGAGCCCGCGCCGTTGCCGCAAGACGTCCGTACGCGTTTGCATGAGGCGCTTTTGAAGCGGCTCGGGCGGCACGGCCAGCAAATCTAAGAGGCGCCGCCCGCCTCCCACAGCGGGACTTGCAGGCCGCGTCCTTTCGCCACCGCAAGCTCCACCACTTTCGCTGCCACCGCAACATCCCAAATCGCAATCCCGCTCGACTTGAAGAGAGTGACTTCCTCCGCGTTTGCGCGGCCCGGGAATTTTCCGGTGATCACTTCCGAGAGTTCGTGAACTGCGTTCCAGCGCGCGGGATCTTGTGCGAAAGCTTGGATCAAATCTCCGGCCTCCATTTTTGCCTGCTCGATGAAATCCACGACGATGCGTGACGCGCGAGCGACGGCAGCGTCGTCCAATTCGCGCTTCTGCGGAAAATTCGCGCCGATGGCATTGATGTGAGCGCCGGGCGCGATCCACGCGCCTTCGAGCACCGATTTCAGCGCCGTGGTGGCCGTAACGATGATGTCCGCGCCGCGGACGGCTTCTTCGGCCGATGCGGCTGGCTCAACATTTATGTAAAGGCGCGCGCTCATTTCCGCGGCAAAGCGCGCGCGGCGAGCGGCGTCGCGTCCAAAAACTCGGACGCGCATGAGTTTTCTTACTGCTGCGACGGCTTCGATCTGGCTGCCGGCTTGATACCCGGTGCCGATGACCCCGAGGGTGCGGGCGTCCTGCCGCGCCATGTAGCGCGAGGCGACGCCGCTCGCTGCGCCGGTGCGCATCAACCCAAGGTGATCGGCTTCGACGAGCGCGATCAATTCGCCGGTGGACGAACGATAGAGCGGCACCAGAAACTGCAGCGCGCCGTGGACGCTGGTGTAAAGCTTCATGCCGACAAGTCCCGCGCTAACGTCGGCGCCGGCCATGTAATGAAGAAAGCCTTTGTCCGGCAATTCAAGTCGATGCCGCGGCTGGACGATGGCTTGGCCCGTGGCCTGGCGGCGCATCACCTCTTCGACGGCGGCGATGGCGTCGGACATCGTGAGCAATTCGCGGACATCTTTTTCTTTCAACAGCAGGGCCATCGATCGTTACCCCTGTACGGATTTCATGCCATTACTGATTCACACGAAAACGCAGGACGCGCGGCACGGCGGCGTCAAGAATGAAAAGCTCGCCGTCCTGCATCGCGGCAATTCCCGCGGAAGTTACATTCACGAGGGATGGGTCTATATCCTGCAACGGCTCGGCCAATTTTTCCTCGCCATCGAAACTGAAAACATGAAGGACAAGGCCGAAGGATGGACCGCAGAGAGCGACGACGCTCGACTTCGTGAGGGCAAGACGGCAATTCTTCGCGAGGTTATTTCCCGCACTAGCATTTGAATTGGCGCCCATAACAGGCAAAGTCCATTCTTTTTGAACCATTCCCGAGGGGGAGATGCGGGCGAACCAGCCGCGATCCGAATCGAATACAAACAGTGAACCATTGAAGCTCGCGATGATTTGGTCGCCGTGCAGTGTTGTCCCCGGACCAGTTCCCTTCCCGCCCCATGAGCCGATCATGGCGCCGCGCGGCGTGTACCGGAAAATGCGCCTGTCGTGCGATTCGGCGACGTAGATGCGGCCGTCATCATCCACGGTAACGCTGGACGGCTGCGAAGGCTTGCCAAGTCCACCGCGAATGGAATGGATGAGGTCGCCCTCGGGTTTGAAAATGTAGAGCGCGCCGGGGCCGCATTCCAAAGAGTAGATGGCGCCGTGGAGGTCCACGTCAGAAGCGCAGGGATTATGGATCGGCGCGACGGGCTGAAAGCTGAAAAGCGGATGACCGTCGCGAGTGAACTTTTGAATGAAATGCTCGGGGAAAGCTGCGTCCACGATGTAAACGTCGCCGTAAGCGTCGGTCGCGATGGTGCGCGGATCGGAAAGCAATCCGGGGCCGGAGCCCTTCGCGCCCCACGCGCCGAGAAACTCGACGTGCAGTGGCGCCGGCTTTGCGCCGGGGGAATTTTCTTTCGCCGAAGTCGAGCAGCCGGAAGAAAGCAAAGCCAGCGTGAGAGCGAGCAACAGCGCCATGGCAATTGACTGGTGATATGCCGGGGCTGGGGCATGCGTACGCATCGTGGAAATCGTAGCACGAGGATGGATGCGAGGCTGAGGGTGTTGATGGTTGGAGTTTCGGCGAGAGAGGGATACGGATTCAACGCGGTGACACAGAGGAAACGGAGAATTGGGAGAGGCAGGTAGGACCGTCTCAGTGAGGAAAGGCCTACGAGATTTGGAGGACGGAGCGAAAAATAACCCCTGATTCTGGAAGAGTATCATTCTAAAGGACTTAGACAGGGGCGCTTTGCACGACGTCTGGAATGTGTTGATTCTAAAGGGTTTAGACAGGGGCGCTTTTGTGTAAGGTTTTGCTGACAGTATTGATTCTAAAGGACTTACGTAGGGGCGCAGAGGGGCGCGGTGGCCGACAAGGGGCTCGGGGTTCAGGGGAACCCGGTCTGTACCTGGGAGGGGAGACCCCCCACCCCCTATCTTTTTGTAAGAGTGGTGCGATAAAGGACTTATGGGAAAAAGGTGCGGTAAGAGTAGTGCAACAAGGGACTTACGGGTTTTTGGCCGCGAATTTGGCGTAAGTGGTTGATTTTGCTGGGGTTGCGGGCGGCAGGCCTCGCGGATTTGCTGTCGAAGAGAGTTCTGCGGTGGGAGGAGAGGCCCAAAGATGTCTGGCGGCGAGTTCATAGGGCATATTACCACAACAGTTAACACTCGTCAAGAGAATTATTTAAATATTATTACGATTGGATTCGAATGCCAATTCGAATTGGCATTCGAATGAGTGTTCGAATGGATGGGCCCGGGCGAATCGAAACTAAAGGTCATCTGCAGCACCCGGGCGCATATCTCGCTGGGGTCTAGTATCGATTGCAGTGCGAAAAGTGGTCAGGAGTCCGGAGGGCGTTTTGGTGTTCATGGGTTCCATGATATGAACACCGGGACTTAGAGGAAATGGTGATTGATGCCGGAAACTTTCAGCGGGCCATCCTTCGCGAACCACTTTGGTGGAGGGCGCTTCTACAATCCGAATTCTCCGCAGGCGCCCGGATTGTTCGATGCCTTGCGATGGAAGCTGACCACTCGAGGGGAGCCATCGCCCAGGTTTATTTCCGACGTCAAGCAATCCATACCGCCGCAATCAGTGGAAGGCGGCGAGCTGCGGGTGACGCTGGTAAACCACTCGACGGTGCTCCTGCAACAACACACTTCCCATATTTTGACGGATCCAATTTGGTCCGAGCGTGCGAGCCCGTTTTCCTGGATAGGGCCGCGGCGGCGAAGAAGCCCCGGAGTCCAGCTGGAGGATCTCCCGCGAATCGACATCGTGCTCCTCAGCCACAATCACTACGATCACATGGATTTACAAACTCTGCGGTGGCTTGCGAGGCGCGGAGACATCTCATTCATTGTTCCGATTGGCGTATCCCGGTTGCTGCACTCAGAAAAGATTGGGCCCGCTTATGAACTCGATTGGGGAGAGACGAAGAAAGCCGGTGAAATGTCGATCCACTGCGTTCCGGCCTTGCATTTCTCGAGCCGGGGAATTTTCGACCGCAATAAGACTCTCTGGTGCGGATACATGATCAGCAGTGAGAACGGGTTGATTTATTTCGCCGGTGACACCGGGTTCGGGGATCATTTCGCCCAGATTCACGGGCGGTTTGGACCGCCGCGCCTGTCCCTGCTGCCAATTGGAGCCTACGAGCCGCGGTGGTTCATGCAGCCAATACATATGGGTCCCGAGGAGGCGGTAAGAGCGCACGAGATATTAGGGTCGAGAACGACCATCGCCATTCACCACGGAACGTTCCAGCTTGCCGACGACGGCATTGATACGGCAAAGCAAAAACTTTTGAAATCCTCCAAGCCGGATTCGTTTCTAATCCTGGAAAACGGCGAGTCCGCGGATATTGAGAGATGATGGACATGCGCACGCTCGCAATTATTAACATCGCCGGAAGCTCGCTGGATGTGATCGGAACACTTTATCTTGCATACGACCTTTTGGGTGGAGAACACGGACCGCTTCGGACGCTGACGAAAGGCGTGACATATGGCGTGCTTTTCGGAATCGGGTACGGCGTTGTCCTCGGGCCTGTATTCGGGCTGGCAAGCGGCGCAACCACCGGGATTACGCTTGGCTGGGAGCTTTCCCGAGCGGCGCGGCAAGGGCCAAAACCAGGATTCTGGTATGAGTCAACAATGAGCGCTATCCGCGGATTCGGCTTTGCAGTCGGGGCGAGTTATCTTTTCGGAGCGAGATTTGGGATTACTTTTGGAGTTTTGGGTACGGCGGGACAGGTGATTGCTTACCGGTTTGGGGTTCGGCCATCGCTGGACTACGCACCGGCAACGAAGCCCGGCATATCCAGAAATCAAATCCTTGCTGTGGTGAACCGGACTGTGGGATATGCGATTGCGGGATACATCAGCGCTCTCGTGGGACATCAGCACGCGAGGGCGCTGGTGTTCGGGTTGGAGACCGGAGTGATGATTGGCGTTGTAACGGCAGTTGCGAATTTTTGCATGCCGTTTGTCGAGTGGCGTGTGGACCATATGCCGGAGAGGCGCATGGGCATCGCGGGAATCGGGATGATCCTGATCGGATTTGCGCTGCAATCCATCCAGTATTGGGTGACGCTGATTGGACATACTGTTCGCTGATCGTGCTTAATTTCCAGAGGGCCGCTCGATGTGGTCGATCACGAGCACCTCGACTGGCGCTTTGACCTTCTCAAGTGTGAGGCCTAGCTCAGTCTTCAACGCGGCGAGGAGAGTGGGGGCACTGAAATCGGTGGCCGGCAATTGGCCATCTGGAAGAAAGAGCATGTCGTAATCAAATGTCCCTTGGAGTCCTGTGCCGTCCACCACCGGCCCGCCCATTACGCCTTCGAGCGAGGCGGCCAATTGCGCTATGGTCACTCCATTGCCAATCAAATGTGCCCCTTCGGTCTCCGACAGGATACGACTAGTTCCTTTCCTCACTTGCACAGGCTTGCCTTCAATCGTGGTCTTATAGTCTTCGTTGGTGGCCGGCTTAAGCTTTGACCCATTCTTGGCCACGACGAGTTTGTACGCCTCCATCTCCCGGGTTTCGCGATGGACCTTTAGGTTAAACCGGTCCTCGAGGAGGGACTGAAACATGAGGCGGATTTCATCGTCGCTCGGCGAGCCTTCTATCGTCGCTTCGATGTCATACCAATTCCAAGGATCGGGAAGCCGGGAATTTCCGATTACTTGATACTGCGCGACGTGGTAGGCATACAGAATCATACTTCCCACCTGATTGTTGTGCATCCTCACGAGGTCGCTGGAACGGACCGGAAGGATGTCTGTATGACCATTTGTGGTATTTGGCTTTATGGACGCTACTTCAAATTTCGGCCTGGTCGCGTCCGCGGATTGGGCTCGGCTTGGCGTTAGACTTACGAGGCAAAAAACGAGGAGCGAGGAGAAGACAGCTAAACAAATCGTACGGTGCAGCGGGGTTCTTTGATCTCGAAATAAATCGCGAAATTTTCCCATGCCGGAACCCTTCCTCCGTAAACGCCGTCCCCAATCTACAGGTTCAGATTCATTCCGGCAATGATGCAGAAAAAACGGAGACAGGCATCAATTGACGCGATGCCATCGAGCGTTGAGCCCGCCACTAATTTCCCGAGGGCCGCTCGACGTGGTCGACCACGATTATTTTGAGAGGGCTTTTTCCGGATTCGAGTTTCAATCCAAGCTGCTGCTGAATTGCGGTGAATATCGATAGACCGGAAGAATCGGGGGCAACGGGAATGCCGGCGTCTGACGGATCCGATCGCAAGAGCCTATCGGCTTCGGGCGACCATTCGATCGTGAGATCATATCTTCCGTCGAGACCAGTTTTATCCACGACGGTTCGCCCCACCTGGCGAGTCAGCCACACAGCGAGGTTTGGAATGGCGACGCCCTGCCCCGTAATTTTTCCCGCCTCGTCTGAATGAAAGCCCGCCCCGGCAGGCTGGCCATTCGGGAGCTTGTATGCGTTTTCGTAGGTGTCACCGGGTTTCGCTTCGTGGAGATTGGGACCGGGCTTTGCGCTGACCAGAAAATATACTGGAAGATCTTTAGTCTCAAAGTGAATCTTCAGGCCGAAACGATCCGCGAGAAGGGCCTGGAGCATTTGCTGCCGTGTAAGCCGGCGCTGTTCGCGCGGTAACTTCTTGAGGGCGTCCGCGACAGAGCTTTCCATCTTGGCCTCGAAATCGTAACTATCGGATTGAGCCCAGTTTGGAGCTCCCGATATGCTGCGGCCATCGTCAACATTGGGCCCCAAATCAATTTCATATGCATCTCGAATCAGGCCAACTAGCGTGATATTCGACTGAATGTATTCGTCCTCCGTAGTGCGCCCATGATGGTTTCCGGGGCCGAGCTTGGTGGGTTTAATCGAGGCAGCCTCATATTTGAATTCCGCCCCGATTGCGGGCGCGTCCTGCGCTTGAGACTGAGCGCGGATGGAGGGGGCGCCAATTACTCCCACGAAGATGGGCATGGCGAAGGCCGCCAGCGCGGCGAATGCGAGTGTTATTTTTCTGCCGAAGTTCAAGTTGCCCGCAACGTGGTCGGTCAAGATTGCGCGGATGCGCTTCTTCAAATCCGAGCCGGTGACGCCGGAGACACAACGCAACGGCGATTCAAGATAACTCTTGCAGACATTCAGGATGCCTTCGACGTAAACGTGCGGTTCGCTGCCGCGGGCGAGGACCGCTTCATCGCAGGCGCGTTCGCGTTCTTCGACGAGCCTTGCGCCAATCCACCAGACGAGCGGGTGAAACCAGAAAACAGCTTCGACGACCATGTGGAGTGCGGAGGTGAGATTGTCGCGGCGGCGAATGTGGGAAAGTTCGTGGGCGAGGACGGCTTCGAGTTGGGGCGGCGTAAGTGTCTTTACGATGCCTTCGGGCAAAAGCAGGACAGGGCGAAAGAATCCGACGACGCCGGGCTCAAGCAATCCCGGGGAACAGCGAACGGACACCGCGGCTGGAGAGGCAGCGTGAAGATGGACGGGCGTGCTCGCGCGGACGGCGGCGCGGATTCTGAGCCAGCCGTTGATTCGGATTAACGCGATGGCAAAAAAACCAAATACCCAAACCACGAGAAGCGCGAAGAGAATCCAATTCGGCACGTGCGCAGAGGGCGCCGAAGACGTGGATGCGAATGTTTCCGAAAATGGCTGGGTGAATTGGACAACCGCGGTGGAGACGGACGGAGCCGCGATTGGCGCGGAAATTTTCACAGCCGGCAACGCAGTCCACATGCGGACACCGAGGCTAACCAAAAGAGCGAAGGGGATCAGGAATTTGAGCGAGGCGCCGAGCCACAGCCAGTAACGGACTTCGGCGCGGTTCTTGCGGAAGGCGTACGCAAGAAGAGCTGCGGCGACCGCGAACACCGTGGATTGCCAGATATGGTTGGTGATTTCGCCGATCATTTGGATTTCTCCTTCTTCGCTGCTTTCTGTTGCTCGTGTTTCTGTATGACGCGTTCCAAATCACGAACGTCATCGCGCGTGAGCTTTCCTGCCTCGGCGAGCTGCGCCATCATGGGTTGGGCGCGGCCGCCGAAGAAACTCAAAATCTCGTCGAGGAGGCGGTGGCGCGCGACATCGCGGCGGACGACCGGCTCAAAAATATGCGCATTGCTGATTTTGCGGACGCGGCGCACGGCTTTCTTTCCTTCGAGGCGGTAGACCGTGGTCTGAATGGTGGTGTAGGCCGGGCGCGGCTCGGGAAAGGATTCCTGAATTTCGCGGATGGAGGCCTTGCCGTGCGTCCACAGGACTTCCAGGATTTGAAGTTCGAGCTTGGTGAGTTTGGGCCTTCGTTTGAACGGGGGCATGTTGCTCCTACTACCGCGTGTTTGAATCTACTACACTATAGTAGGATGTCAAGGGAAATTTTCGGGAATAAGCGAGCGGGAACGGGACGCCCCCAGGCGGGAGCCTGGGGGCTCGACGATGGCAGGAATGAAAACGCCGATGCTACTTCTTAGCCCAGGTTCCGCAGTTTGGAGAATAAGTACCTGTGTTTTCAACGCGGACATGCCCGAGTCTTCACTACATTCTGGTCATTCTTAGCGAGTTGGGCAGGTACAGATTCAGGTTTTGCAGCAGAATCGCCTGATGCTCGGTTGGTCGACTGATGCAACGCTTCCGGATCGTCACTCCGTTTCGCGTCGGTAACACCACGTCGAGCAGGGTGATGTCCGCCAACTCGTCGAATACTTTCCGCGGTTCGCGGCCCAACCCGGCGCGTTGGCAGAGTTGCGCCAGCGTCTTCCACAACACAAAGGCCAGAAAGCACACCAGGATGTGCGCCTCGACCCGTTCCTTTTTCTGGTGCCAGATGGGTCGGAGTTGCAGATCCGTCTTCTGGATGCGGAAGGCGGCTTCGGCCTCGGTGAGCTGCATGTAGGCACGCCAGAGTTCTTCCGGACTCCAGTCCGTCACGTTGCTGCGCAACACATAACAACCCTCACTGAGCCGCGCCCACTCCCGCCAGCGATCGATTCTTTTCCAGTGGCACTTCGCAAAACCGTCTGCCTCTGGATTGATCTGGACTTCAAATGCTCCCGCCGCTCGGGAGTTCTTGCCCAGGAGTCGCCCGACGCGCTGCCCCACAGCGGCCGGCAGCTGCTTTCGCTTTCGGCAACTGGCCACGATCTTCTCGAGCCCCTCCTCGATCCGTTTCTCGAACCGCTCATGCATCGCCTGCTCTTTTTCTTTCCTCTGTGCACTCCGGCAAAGAAGAAATACTTCCTCGCCACCAGGGGCCGGATAGAACCGCACCTCCAGCCCTTCGCGCACTTGCTTCCAATCTTTGCTTCGCAACTCCGGTTCGAAGCGTTTCAGCATGCCCTTCGGTGTTCCCACGATGTAACGCCGCTTCGCTTCCTGCAAAAATCTCAAGTTCTCTTCGCTCACCATGCCGCGATCCAGCACCCAGATGCGGTTCGCTTTCCCGTACAGTCGTTCGATCCGCTCCACGATCTCTTCCAGCGTGGTCCCGTCGTGGCGGTTCCCAGCGAACAACTGGTAGCCCAGCGGCATCCCCTCGCGGCTCACCACCAGAGCGATGCTCACCTGCTTGCAGTCCGGGCGGTGATCGCGCGAATAACCCCGCTGCGCCAACTCGTTTCTCTTCGCCTCTCCTTCGAAGTACGTGCTGGTAACGTCGTACAACAACAGGTCGTAGTCCAGATCGAACAGTTCTCCCAGCCGATTCTTCAGATGTTTTTCCAGCTCTTCCTTGTGCGGCAGCAGTTGATCGAGAGCACGGTAGAGCCGGTCTTCATTCACCTTGCTGGCCGGCACACCCAGCAGATCGCTTAACGCACTCGCTTCATAGAAATGCTCCGCGATATGTAGCTCGCTCGAGGGATGGCACAGCCGTGCCAAGATCAGGATCTGCGCCATCACCGGCCAGGGAATCTGTGCTCGTCCTGCAGGTAGAGTCCGTTCCAGAAAATCAATCAGTCCCACTTGCCGGCACAACTCGAGCCCGATCCAGGGACCGCCAAAGGCCCGCTTCCGTTCGACCGCGATCCGCTTCAGATCAACTTCTACCCACTGCGGTCCGACGTCCCGGAACAATCCCCGCTGCGCAACCGCTGCCGCACCTGCGGCTTGTTGGTGAATGCCCAAACGCCCGGCTGCATCCATCTCCCCGAGGTAGGCCACCACGCGCTGCCGTGGGCCCCGCGATGAGCGATAACTCTCGACCAGAGCCCAGTAGCCGTGACGCTTGCCATCCTTCTGGCGATAGCAACGACGCAAGTACATGCGTCGATCCTACGCATCGCTACTTCGCTTTCAAGGGGGTTGGTCTTCACTACAACGGCACGCAGGCACACCCAGCAGCACGCATCGAAAACCACACGGCAAACAAGCATGTTGGGAAATCTCGAGGCTCGAATTACTTTGAAAATGTGCTCAAAAAATCTTCAAATCGCACCAAACTGCGGAAGTTGGGTTAGCTTCGACCGGCGGCGGCAGATTTTGTGTTGGCGAGCGGGACCTCAACGAGATGCTCGCTGAGGAACCAGGCCTCGAGCTCGTTTGTGCGCAACACCTGGCTGACGACGAGATCGTTCGTTCCGGCGTCACCGAGCGCGTTGGCGCGCTCCGCGAATTCGCGCGCGTATTCGATGATCAACTGGTGCGCATCGAGTAGGCGCGAAAGCTGCACAGGCGCTTCCTCGCGGCCTCGCGGCGGACGTTCGATGCGCGTCATTTCCGCGACGTCATGCGCCATGGCAATGCTGATTCCGCCGAGAAGCTGGATGCGCTCGGCAATGGCGTCCACGAGATCGACCTGTTCATCGAAGTGCTTGTCGAAGAGAAGATGAAGCTGATAGAAGGTCGGGCCCGCCACCTGCCAGTGGGATTTTTTGTAGAGATCGCGAAGAGTGATCGAATCTGCGAGCAATTGATTGAGGCGCTCCGTCATTTCGAGACGAACGGGCTGCTCGAGTTGCAGCGGCTGCATGCCCGTGACCGTGCCATATTTCTGGATTTCCGCGGCTTGCTGATGGAATTTCGGCTGCGCATTTACGCGTGTGCCGCCGTTCCCTTTGTCCTTGGCCATTGAATCGCTCCTTTTGAATTTTGTGATTTGTCCGCGCTGGGGGAAAAAGCAATGTCGCTAAATTGGATGCAACCGGCTGGTATTTGGGCGCACTTGCCCTGTGGATTTCGATTGGGGCCGAAAGCGCCCGCATCGTAAGCGTCTGTCGCGCTTGGCGCAAGATTCCAGGCCCTTGACGCCTAGCGCACTTTTGACGTGTTCGCCGCGTAGAGCAAATAAGCGCCAAGAAGAAATGAAAAGGGGGCATAAATATAAAACCACTTTTCGTGGTTAAGCCCCGCGAGGATGAGGTTGGATTCCGTTACAGGCGATAGGAATAAAATAAGGAGGCATTTGATCAGCGTCGCCCAGCCTATGAGTGTGACGATGATCGGGAGCGGACCGCCGGACCAGACATTGTGGCAGAGAACCATCGCGAGCCCAGCGACCAGCCCTATGATACCGAGACAGAACATCAGTGGAGTATTTTGAAGGGCCGCTGACACAACATCGATAGTGACTTGCTTGCGAACAACCATGGAAGCCGAGAGGAGAACGAAGTAAAAACCGAATAGCTTGCCAAGAAAGATCGTGCGCGGCGGCATGGAGTCCTCCCGAACCAACTGATAGGAATTTGGGTTCTAAACCCCAACTGTCCCGCATGGTACACCCGTTCAAGGATCCCAGTCAGGGTTGCGGATTTTGGCCTTCCCCGCGCAAGACGCTATGGATTTCGGCAATGAAGCCGCCGGGGAATTCCACGATTGCGGTGGTCCGGTCGTTCAATTTGTAAGGCTCCGACAGGATTTTTGCGCCGGCGGCTTTGGCCTTTTCAAGAGTCGCGCTGAGGTCGTGAACCTCGTATCCGGTTACCTCGCGGCCGAATGGAAATGGCAAATGGCCATTCGTCACGAGGATCTGCATGTTGCCGAAGAGCGACGATATGCGAATGCGGCGGTAAGATTCTCCCGGCCGCCCGATCTCGCCGGCGTCGGCGTCCTTCTTGTCCGAGATCACTTTGCCGTGGGAGAAACGAACAAAGCTATTGACGAAACTGTCGGCCCGGCCGGGTGAGACATAGACGCGGTTACCAGGAATCGTTTCGAGCGGAGGGTAATTGGGCGGCGTGAAATGCCAATAGAGTTGCATCTTCAAGCCGCCGGGCCACTGGATGATGGCGTCCATCCCGATTGGATCCTTGAACGGTTCGACAATGATGTCCGCGCCGGCCGAACGCGCGGCGCTGATGGCCTGATCCATGTTCGTGACCAAGTATCCGGTGCGCTCTTGCCCGAACGGATATGGAACCGGCGTTTGAAACGCGAAGACGGAAAGCGTGCCAACCGGAGTCAACAAAAATCGGAGCTCAGTGCTGCTGGGCACCGGCGCAACATTTGTCACAGATGGCTTGGACCCCTGACCGCCGAATGTTGCGACGAAGCTGTTGACGAACGCATCCAGATCGGCGGGGGCGACATATACATGCGTCGAATCGTATTGCGGGCCGACGGCGACGCCCGAATCGCTCGCGGGCGCGGCTTGGCCGCCGGCCGGTGACGGAACAACAGGAAGCGAGAGAAGGGCCGCCAGAAACAACAGCGCGGCAAACGGGGGCGCGAACGCTCTATTTCGGAAATGCATCTTTACTATCTCTCGAAACCGCTACGGGACTTACGCCGACGCCACCGCCGTTGACGCTTTAAAGAACGCGAGGAGTTCCGCGTTAATTTGATCCTTGAGGGTCGAGCACATTCCGTGCGGCGCGCCCGGAATGACTTTCAGTGTGGCTCCCTTGACGATTTTGGATGAGACCAACGCGGAAGCGGCGATCGGCACGATTTGATCGTCGTCGCCGTGGAGAACGAGCGTCGGCACGTCAAAACTCTTGAGATCTTCGGTGAAATCCGTTTCGGAAAAGGCCTTGATGCAGTCAAAGACAGCTTTGTGTCCAGCCATCATTCCTTGAAGCCAGAACGAGTCACGCAGACCTTGGGAGACCTTTGCGCGTGGCCTATTGGCCCCATAGAACGGCGTGCTGAGATCTTTCCAAAACTGAGAGCGGTCAGCGAGAACGGCTGCGCGGATCTGATCGAACGCCTCTATCGGCGTCCCGTTGGGATTGGCTGTGGTCTTGAGCATGAGCGGCGTCACCGCGCCAATCAGCACAGCCTTGGCGACACGGCTTGTGCCGTGACGCCCGATGTAACGCGCGACTTCGCCGCCGCCGGTTGAGTGGCCGACGTGGATTGTGTCACGCAGATCAAGTGATTTAACGAGGGCCGCGAGGTCATCAGCGTAGGTGTCCATCTCATTGCCGTCCCAGGGCTGGCTGGATCGGCCGTGGCCGCGGCGGTCATGCGCGACACAGCGGTAACCGCGGTCCGCCAAAAATAGCATCTGGTCTTCGAAGGCATCCGAGCATAGCGGCCAACCGTGACTGAAAACTACCGGCTGCCCTTTTCCCCAATCTTTGTAATAAATCTGCGTGCCGTCTTTCGTCGTGATTGTCGCCATAGCTAGATCTCCTTGGAATCGGATTTGCGTGACGCGGAATCTCCGATTTCAAATTGATTTCTGCGCAAACCATACGCCTGCCGTCATCTCGCGTCAACACTCCGGGGGCCAGAATCAAAGGTGCTGATTTCTCCGTGAGATCAGCGGCGCTTGGCGGATTTGGGCGGGGCGGACGACTTTGTTGATTCTGCTTCGCGAAGGCGGCGGACTGATGTTTGGTGCATGGCGTAGACGCGTTCCTCTCTTGCTCCGCCCGTTTCGAGTGCGGTGAAGCGGAACTCAGGGTCGCCGGTGCGGGCTTGCTTACCGGCGCGTATGGGAAAATATCCGCAGAAATTGCCTTCGACATATGCGGTTTCGTAGCGATGGCGCTTCTCGCCCCAGGTGTAAACGCGCAGTGAGTTGAAATCGCAGGACTCGCCTTCGCCCACATTATGATTGCCAGCCATTAGGTATTGCGGCTTTCCTCCCACGTCATCCTGATCCGAAACATAGTTGAGAACGAACCACGCGACGGGGCGCATGCCTGCGGAGGTGGCGTAGTCGCGGAGGGTCTCGGGGAGGTCGAGTTCGACGAAGCGCGCGAGGACCCAGCCGGCCAGCGGCGGAAGATACTGCGCGCCGGGGGCTCCCGGCTGGGGCTGCGAGGAAGCGCGACCCATGACGAGGTCTCCTTCCCTTGCCTGTGCGGAACCGTTGTCGGGAGAGGGGCCTGGTGCGGTCTCTGGCGCGGGGTTTGGAGGGGCCTGTGCGCCATCCGGAGACGGTTGCAGGCCCACAGGCCCCCTTGGCGGCGCGCCGGCAGCGGATTGCGAAGGGGTGCCGGGTGGCGTGGATTTGCGTCCGGCGGGCAGCGGATAGACGAGGACCCAGTCCTCACGCTTGGAGCCTTCGCCTTTCTTGGCATTTACAGGCGGGGCAGTTCCTGAGCCGCTAACGGGAGGCGCAGGAGGGAGCTCTACGGCAACGTGGGCCACAATGGCCACTGGAACGCCTCCAGTGAGCTGGTAAATGCGTGTTGCGTCGCGGCCTGCGTCGAGGCGGATATTGGAGAAGACCTTGGTGTGGCCGGTGGCCTGGATGGGCATCGCGTGGGCGCTGGATTGGAGCTTGACCTCGCGCTGCCAGGCGGCCGAGTCAATGAGGGAGTGGCCGTCCACCCAACCCTCAATCCCGGCCGGTGTGCGCACCATTGTGTCAGCGCTGCTACGCTTCAGGATTTCGACTTGGTCGCCCCAGTGCGCTTCACCCGCCCGCATGCGGACCTGCGCGAGGGTGTTCCACAAAACGACGGATTGGTCGGAAACATAGGCTTCGCCAAGAACGTGTGTGCGGGAACTGAATCGCCAGTAAAGGCCGGCGATGATGGCCAAGATGAGCGCGCCTATGATCCATTTGCGAAGGGAGATCATTGGAGGGCCGTCCTATACTGCACCGCCACCAAGCAGGAGCCTGTCGGCTGATCAGAATTGGATGGGAAAGGGGGCATCATTTTAGGCGCGGTCTCCAAAGGTGATGCCTACGCCTCGGGCGGCGCGGACGTGGTCGCAATTCGGGTCCACAAATCTAGTCTTGCCGACGGCATCGTCGAGAGGCGCGGATTCGATGCGGCCCGCGCGGAGGCAAACCATGCGACCGAATTCGCCGCGGGCGACGAGGTCCACAGCACAACTGGCGAAGCGCGTAGCGAGGATTCGGTCAAAGGGACTGGGCGAGCCTCCTCGCTGGAGGTGGCCGAGGACGTTGAGTCGGACTTCTTTTTTGAGATTTTCGGCGAGGACATGGGCGACGGTGACTCCGGAAACGCTGGAGATACCTTTGGTGGGGACGACCGGCGCGCCAAATGCGGTGGTGGGAATTCTCACGCCTTCCGCAATCACTACAAGGCTGAACTCCTTGCCTGCTTTTTCGCGCGCTGCGATGGCGTGGCAGATATTTTCAAAGGTGAACGGGATTTCGGGGATGAGGATGACGTCCGCGCCGCCAGCGATGCCTGAATGGAGGGCGATCCAACCGGTATTGCGGCCCATGACTTCAACAAGCATTACACGGTGATGGCTTTCGGCGGTGGTGTGGAGGCGGTCGAGGGCGTCGGTGGCGACATGGAGTGCGGTGTCAAAACCGAAAGTGACTTCGGTGGCGCAGAGATCGTTGTCAATGGTCTTGGGGACACCGACCATACGGAGTCCGCGGCGGCAGAAATCGCGTGCGATGCCGAGAGTGCCGTCGCCGCCGACGACGATCATGGCGTCCAGGCCGAGGCGCTTCCAATTTTCACTGCAGATGGCGGAATAGTCGGTGACGGATTTTGATTCGCCATTTTGCGCGGGATAGGCGAAGGGATTGCCGCGATTTGTGGTGCCGAGAATGGTGCCGCCGCGGTGGATGAGGCCTCGGACGGATTCAAGCGTGAGCTCGACCGTGCGCTCGGGCCAGATGAGCCCGTCAAAGCCGTTGCGGATGCCAATAATTTTCCAGGCATGCTCGCTGATCGCGGTGCGAACGACGCCGCGGATGACGGCATTCAGGCCGGGGCAATCGCCACCGCCATTGGCGAGGCCAAGTACGCGCATCTGATCTGCCATGCTTACCTTTCTGAGCAAGCGAACGTCCATTCTACACTACGCGGAGTTGAGGGCCGGAGAGGCCCGATCAGCCTGTGACGCGCGGGCGATATGACAATGGCATCTGCTAGAATAGCGCGGCACGCTATCATTGTGCGGATCATAAAGCGGTGGAGGTCCAATCATGAATTTTTTCGATAAGTTAAGACCATTGGGACTGCTTCTTTTGCGGTGTGCGCTGGCATTGATTTTCATTTATAGCGGGTATCAAAAATACGCGCGCGGGATCGAAGACGTAAAGACTTATATGACAGGCCTGGGGCTGCCGGCGTACTTTGCCTACATTGCGATTGGGTTAGAGTTGGGGGGAGGCGTGCTGCTGCTTGCGTGGTTGGCGACGCGCCCGGTGGCCTTGCTCTTGGCGGGCGAAATGGTCGTAGCGCTTTGGAAATCTGACCTGGTGCATGGGATCACTGCGGTGCGCGAATACGAATTCGCGGTGATTTGCGGCGCGGCTTGCTTCGCACTGGTGACGATTGGCGCAGGCAGCGTATCGCTCGATGCGATGCTATTTGGGGGCAGATCCGGGGCCAAGTAGCGGTCGTAAAGAGTCCAAGAATCAGTACGACACCTGGAACAATCCTCAATTTCGCCTCGTAACATTAAGTGTTGCCGCTGACAAATCGGTACGCAGGTGCGTCTCACACAGTTATAAATTCAACTCACGCGCCCCGCGGCGGCTGGAGGCTGAGATGAGCAATTTCCTGCAGGATCTGCGTTTTGGATTGCGTACGCTCGCGAAAGCGCCCGGTTTTACGGCGATTGCAATCCTGACGCTGGCGCTGGGGATTGGCGCAAACAGCGCGCTGTTTTCTGTGGTGAATGGAGTTCTGCTGAATCCGCTGCCCTACCCAAGACCCAACCAGTTGGTCATGGTTTATAGCTTGACGAACACCTTTGACCGCTCGTCGGTTTCGTATCTGAATTTCCAGGACTGGGAGAAGAACGGCCGGTCATTCGCCCATCTCGGGGCCTTCCGGAGCGAAGACCATTATCTGACCGGAGCGGGGGAAGGCGAACAAGTGCGCGCGTACATGGTTTCAGCGGGGTTCTTCCCCGCGCTTAGCGTGCAGCCTGTTCTTGGGCGCGTGTTCCAGCCGGAAGATGACCGGATCGGTGCGGCACCGGTGTTGATGATCGGCGCCGGACTATGGGAAACAAAATTCGGTAAGACGCGGGACATCGTTGGCAAGTTGATCACACTGGATGAAACATCGTACGAGGTGGTGGGAGTGGTCCCGGCGAACTTCGCGCTTTACGGGAAGGCGCGGGACGTTTACACGCCGATGGGTCAGTGGACCGATCCGACATTCCGTGACAGGGGTGTGAGCTTTGGAACGAACGTGGTTGGTCTGCTGAAAGACGGCGTGACGATGGCGCAAGCGCAGGCGGAAATGACCAATATCGCCAAGTCGCTGGAGGCGACATATCCGAAATCAAATAAGGGGTCGGGGATCGCGCTCGTTTCGCTGAAGGAAGACATGGTTGGGGACGTGAAGTCGTCTCTCCTTCTACTCCTGGGTGCGGTGGGATTCGTGCTGCTGATCGCCTGCGCGAATGTGGCAAATCTGCTGCTGGCGCGATCAACAGGGCGTGCGCGGGAGTTTGCAGTTCGCGCTGCAATGGGAGCGAGCCGCAGCCGGTTGATCCGCCAACTCATCACGGAGAGCGTCTTGCTGGCGTTGGGGGGAGGAGCCGCAGGACTGGCCCTTGCATATTTAGGAGGAGGGGCGGTAATTCGGGCGCTGCCGCAGGCGCTGCCGCGGTCGGGAGAGATTGGACTGGATGGGCGCGTATTGCTATTTACGCTGGGGGCATCGCTGCTTGTCGGAGTACTTTTCGGGCTTGCGCCCGCGCTGCGGCTTTCACGAGAAGGCATTCAGGAAACGCTGAAGGAAGGCGGGCGGGGCGGGAGCGGGACGAGGCATCTGACGCAAACTTTGTTTGTCGCAGTGGAAATGGCGCTAGCTCTGGTGCTGCTGGCCGGGGCGGGGTTGGTGATGCGAAGCCTCAACGCTCTTTGGAATGTGAATCCGGGATTCAATCCGCACAACGTGCTGACGTTCAACATGACGATGCCCAAAAGATTGAATGCGAATCCGCAAGGGCAACGAGCGCTGCTTCGGGCGATTCACAGTGCGCTGATGACCGCGCCAGGAGTGCAGTACGCGTCGCTTCAAGGCGGATCGCTCCCGATGAACGGCGATTCCGAATTGCCTTTTTGGATTGAAGGTCAACCAAAGCCGGCAGCCACACAAGACATGCCCTGGGCTTTGTTTTACCTGACGGAGCCGGATTATCTGAAAGCGATGGGTACGCCGCTATTGCAGGGACGTTTTTTTACGGAGCAGGACAACGAACACTCCGAACAGGTGGTGGTGATTGACGAGCTTTTTGCAAAGCAATATTTTCCGAATGAAGACCCAATCGGCAAGCGGCTCAACTTTGCACTCGTTGAGATGCATCCGGTGATCATTGGCATCGCGGGGCATGTGAAACACTGGGGACTGGATTCCGATGCGTCCGCCAAGCTGCACGCGCAGATGTACATTCCGTTCATGCAGCTTCCGGACACGATCATGCCGCTGTTGTCGCAAGGGATCGGAATTGTGGCGCGCGTGCAGGGAGCGCCGGGAGACTCCGTTCCCGAGATCCGCCAGGCGCTGGCGCGGCTGAATAGCGGACAAGTTTTGTTCGGCGTGGAATCAATGGACGGGATCATCTCGGAATTCCTTGCCGGAAGGAGATTCTCGATGACACTGCTCGGCGTGTTTGCAGGGCTGGCGCTTGTGCTCGCGAGCATTGGAATCTACGGCGTGATTTCGTATATTGTGGGGCAGCGGACGCGCGAAATCGGCGTGCGGATGGCTCTAGGAGCACAGCGCGCGGATGTGCTGAGACTGGTGCTGGGGCAGGGAGCAATCATGGCGCTCGCGGGAGTCGGGATCGGGCTAGGCGCCGCAATGCTGCTGACAGGGCTACTGTCAAAGGCGCAATTGCTCTTCAGCGTGAGCGCGAGGGACCCGCTTACGCTTGCAGGAGTGTCAATGCTTCTGACGGCCGTCGCGCTGCTGGCCTGCTTTGTGCCCGCGCGGCGGGCGATGAAGACGGACCCGGTTATTGCGTTGAGGTATGAGTAGAAAGAAATAGCCGTGCCAAATCAATGCAGCACGCAAAAGACGAAGGGGCGGGTCCAAGACCCGCCCTTAATTTCTTGCGCCACTGCTGATCTTTAAGACGACGGTGTTTGAGCGGCCGGGGATTGGGCAGCAGCCGGCGAGTAAACGGGCAGCTCCTCCCGAGGCATCACAATCCAGGCAACGAAGTACGCGATAATCATCGGTGGTGGGAAAAGCGCAAGGACAGCCCAGACAACGCGGACGATCGTTGGATCCATATCCCAATACTCTGCGAGGCCGCCGCAAACGCCGGCAATCTTGCAGTCCCTTACGGAACGATGCAGGCGCTTGATGGGCTGCGGCACCGAGGAATAGTTCATGGACTGCTGGCGCTGGCCGCACAGGTAACAGAAATTCGATTCGTTGGCGATTTCACGGCGACAGTTCGAACAGATCATTGGCCACCTCCCAATATTTCCAGGTGCGCTGAATATGCAGGGTTATCCCGCCTCCACAACGCCACCCAAAGCAATTCTAACCTGTACTACGGATGAGGGCTCGAAAAAGTTCCCTCCCCGGGCGGCAAGAACCCAACAGTTGCTAGAAAGCGAGGATGTCACGGACGGCGGAGAGGATATCTTCGGTCTGGGGCAGGATTTCATCTTCGAGCTTGGGCTGATAGGCGCAAAAAGTGTCCATGGCGGCGACGCGGTGAACGGGGGCATCGAGGTCTTCGAAGAGCTCATCGGCGATGCGGGCGGCGATTTCCGCGCCGTAACCCCAGGAAAGAGTGTCTTCATAGGCGACGATGGCGCGGCTGGTCTTGCGGACGCTCGCCGCGACGGCGTCCCAGTCATAAGGCGAGAGGGAGCGGAGATCAATAATTTCAACGGAAGCGCCTTCGCGGTCAAGCTGCGCGGCGGCCACTTCCGCGCGGTGGACGACGGCGCCGTATGTGATGATGCTGACATCCGCGCCCTCGCGGACGACGCGCGCCTTGCCGAACGGGATGGTGAAATCGGGGCCGGGGTCCTGCGAGCGATTGTATGGCTGGCGGTAGAGATGCTTGTGCTCGAGGAACATTACGGGATCGTCGCATCGGATGGCGGTGCGGAGAAGCCCGGCGATATCCAGAGACGTAGAAGGCATGACCACGCGCAGACCCGGCGTATGCGTGAAAATTACCTCGCCGCACTGACTGTGATAAATGGCGCCGCCTGTGAGGTAACCGCCGATGGCAACTCGAATGACCGCCGGACACTTGAAGCCGCCCGCGGACCGCCAGCGCATCACGGCCAGCTCATTGCGGAGCTGCATCATGGCAGGCCAGATGTAATCAAAGAATTGGATTTCCACTACAGGCTTCAATCCGCGCAAGGACATCCCGATGGCGCGGCCGACAATATTTGCCTCCGCGAGGGGCGAATTGAAAACACGATCGCCGCCGAATTTCCGCTGAAGGCCGGAGGTGGCTTTGAAGACCCCGCCCTTCCCTTTCACATCTTCAATGTTTTGTTCACGGCTGCAATCGGCAACGTCTTCGCCAAAAACAACGATGCGCTCATCGCGCGCCATCTCGGCGCTGAGAGTTGTGTCAACCATTTCGACCATGGTCTTCGGTTCGCCGGAGAGGTGTTGCTCTGCAAGGAATGCGGATGAGACGGGGTCAACCTCCGGCGAATAGATCCATTTCAGAATTGAATCAGGAGCGGGTAATTCAGCCGCGAACGCTTTGTCGGTGGCCTCGAGAAGTTCCGCGGCCACTTCTGATTCCATCTTTTTGAGCGCCTTCTCATCGAGGATGCCCTCGGCCACAAGAAATTGAGAGAATTTGGTTAAAGGATCTCGCTTCGCTTCCAACCCGCGCTCCTGTTCGGACTTGTAAAGCTTCTCGTCATCGGAGAGTGAGTGTGAGTAAGGGCGCGTCACATGCGCGTGCACAAGCGCTGGGCCCTTGCGCGCGCGGCAATATTCGATTGCACGTTTGCAGACTTCGTAGCTTTCGAAGACCTCCGTGCCATCACATTCCTCGACAAAGAGGCCCGGATAATTCGAAACAATCTTGGAAATGCTGCCACCGGGAGTTTGCACCTCCACTGGGACGGAGATGGCGTAACCGTTGTCCTCGATGAGGTAGAATACCGGCAATTTTTTTGTGCATGCGGTGTTGAGCGACTCGAAGAATTCACCTTCGCTCGTCGCGCCTTCGCCGGCTGAAACATAAACGACTTCATCTGAAAAATGATTTACGGATTCACCGAGAGGCGCGCGGCGGGCCTGCTCAAAAGCACCGGGGTGAGCGTCGTAATAAAGCCCCGCTTCCGCAATGCCCACGGCGTGGAGAAATTGGGTCCCTGTGGGCGAAGACCGGCTGACGATATTCCACTTCGGATGCCCCCAATGGGACGGCATCTGGCGTCCACCCGAGGCGGGGTCATCCTTGGCGCCGACGGCTTCAAGAAGCATCTCGTACGGCGTCACGCCCATTGCGAGGCAAAGAGCGCGGTCGCGGTAATATGCGCAGAACCAATCGTGCGCGGGCTTGAGCAATTGGGACGCAGCGACCAGGACTGCTTCATGGCCCGCACCGCTGATTTGGAAATAGGTGCGGTTCTGGCGCTTAATCCGGATTTCAAGGTCATCGAGGCGACGCGAAATCAGCATGGTGCGATACATCGCCACAAGCTGATCGCGGCCGAGTCCGTGATGCCGGGCGCCATTCGACTTCTCGGATTTCGCGGCCTTCTGCCGCGTCGGGGCTGGCATTGTCTTTACCTGGCTTGAGCCCAAGTTACACCCTATCCATTAAGATTATAGCGAAACGCTGGAAAGGACTCGCTCCATTTTCAAGAAAAGTTGCCGGGAAACTGGCGGAGCGGCCCCCTAGCTTAGATCGTCGAAGATTTTCTTCGTTTCGGCGAATTCCGCATCTCCGGCCCGCGTAATTTTCGCGGGAATACCCTTGAAGGGCGGTTCGATGGGAATCCGTTCCACCCATCGTTGGTGCGAGAGCCGCTCGTGGTCGGAGAAATCCAACCGGATGAAAACGCGGATTCGCTCTTCCTCCCCTTTTTTCTCCGCAGGTTTTCGCTCAAACTTGTAGTCCAGCTTCTTCGTGAGATGAAACGTCTGCCGCCAGTGGTCCAGGCGGTAGCGGGCCTGCTGGGAGGAATCTTCGTTCCCCCCGAAGTCAAAGACGATGTAGGATTGCGCCATGGCTTCTGGTATAGCGGCCCTGGTCGGCGGAAGTCAAGTTCACGCGGCACGGTGGAAGGCGCGCAGCCTTTGCATTGCGATCCTTGCGGGCCTTTGCGCCACTTCCATTGCGATTCCATGTGCCGCTTTCCCAGTTAGAGGATCCAAACACCGGCCGAAATATGTGGATGAGAGTCACGCACGGCAGGCCGTCACGGTTGAGCGGTACGACATCCGGATCGCGTTTCAGCCGGGAGAAAGGTCGCTCAAGGCGACCGCGACGCTCGCGTTGCACACCGTAAAACCGATCAGCAACGTTGCATTGGAGCTCAACCCGCAATTGCAAATATCAAAGGTGACGGACGGAGCTTCCAATTCTCTGGCTTTCGAGAGGAGCGGACGGCTCGGCTCACCTTTTCTTTCAGTCACGCTGCCCGGAGAGACGTCGGGCGAATTCACGCTGCGCATATCGTATAGGGGGACGATGTCGACCGACGAATTGGATTATGTTTCCTCACAGGGGATTTTGCTGCGCGACGAATCGGGATGGTATCCGACACCGGACATAACCGCATTTGCGCCGCACCATATTCACATTGCCGTACCCGAAGGATGGACAGCCGTGGCGGGCGGCAATGCGACTGTCTTTCATATCCGCGACCGGGCGATATTCGATTTCACAACCTCTCGGCCGGTTTACTCACGCGCAATCGCGGCGACGCCGCGAAAGATTCAGACTGTCCATCCATCCACAGCGGATGGATCAGCGCCGGCGATCCGTGTGTGCGCTCTTGACTCCGATGGCGAAGCCGCGCGGCAAACGGCCAGCGTTGCGGCAAGTGCATTTACAGAGTTCACGCGGATGCTCGGATCCGCAGGGCTGACGGAGTTCACAGTGATTCCCGGATTCCCCGGAAGTCATTTGGAGGTCGGATACTCCGGGCCGGGGTTTCTGGTGATGGACGAATATGATTTGAAATTCTTCGGGCGGAATGGATACACGCCAAATTTTCTGCCGCACGAAATCGCGCACCAGTGGTTCCCGCAACAGGTGGCGCACGCAACCGAAGAGGATGGATGGATGGCCGAGGCGCTGGCTGAATACCTGGCCTGGAGATTCCTGGGAGCACAAGACCCTGCGAGTGCGCGCCGAATGATCGCCATCGCAATGCGCAATTCGCTGGCCGCGGAGCAACTCGAACCGATCTCGATGGGGTTGAGGCTTTACGCGCTCGGAAATGAAGTCATGGAGCAGACGCTTTACGACCGAGGAATGCTGGTTTGGCGGACGCTGGAAACCGTGATTGACCGCGAGCGCGTGGAAAAGGCGCTGCGCGAATACCTGAAGCGTTTTGCCGGGGGCGTCGCGTCAATCAGCGATTTTCAGGGGATTTGTGAGGAGATTTCCGGGCGCGACTTAAGCTGGTTCTTCAAATACTACATTGGAGGGACAGAAGCACCGGAGATTACTCTGCGCCGAACACGGTCCTTCGCGCCAAATGAAGTTTCGGGAGAAATCCTTGTCTCCGGAGCACCGCCTGAATTTTCAGTCCGCGTCGAGATGCGAATCTCGACGTCAGCGGGAGTTGTGTCGCATTCCGTGGCCACGCACGGTCCTTCGACGCCATTTACGGTGATGGCCGCAGCTTCCGTCTCCCGAATTGAGCTGGATCCTGACATGCGGATTCTGCGATGGACAGAGGCGGCGCGGCGCAATCGCGCGCAACAGGCAATCATCTCCCAAGCGAGCGCTGCCTTGCACGCGGGCGAAACCGCCGAAGCGATCGATCTTTTCCGAAAGGCGATTGCCGCCGATCCGGATGGCGTCGCCGGAAATGAACAATTCCTCCATTTCCAAATAGGCCAGATTTCATTCCGGCTGAAGCAATTTGACACAGCATTCGAAGAGATGAGCCGCGTGCTGGAAACGGCGTCGCTGGAAACGCGCGCGACGGACGCCTACACGGTCTGGGCACACGTGTATCGCGCGCGGATCGCCTGGGTGCGCGGGGACGCGACCGCCGCGCGCACGGAGGCGAAGGCCGCACTGGAGCAGGGCTCACCAGCGCTGGGAACCGAAGTGATGATGGGTGACCAGTTCCGGGGAAAAACAACCGCGGAGCGCGAGTTGCGTCTGCTACTCGAGCCGCCGGTGGACACGGGGTCGCACCGCTGAGTATTTGGAATTTCGTGAAGCGCTGTTGTAGCATATGGGGCCTGACTTCGATGCTACGCCGAATCACAAGCTTGGTTTTTTTGCTGACCCTTGTAGGGACGTACGCAGCTCCACTGGCGGAGGCGATTGTTTCCTCGCAAATGGCCGATTGTTGTGCGAATGGGATGTGTCCTCTGCATAGGAAGAAAGTTTCTTTGCGTGCGCAGCGCGGAAAAATGGCCAATTGCAATATGGACAAGCGCTCGGACAGTTCCACTCCGGCATGCCAGGCAAGCCCTTGTACCGGCCAAGAGAAAAACATCATGGGCGTGAGTGCGTATGTCCTTCCAATGCCGGCGCAGCTTATTTTCGCCGCGGTAAAGACCCTTTGCACGGTTTCGCCGGCACAGATTTTCAAGTCAGTTTCTCAGCTACCTGAAACGCCTCCTCCTCGAACATAACTCTCCCGAATCGCTCTAACGCTTAACAAAAAGCTGGCGAGGGTGTGCCCTTCGCGCAGCATTGTTTCACCCCAAATTCACACGAGCCTGGAGGGGCCATGAGGAATCGGGCAAGGATTGCCATGGTTTTGGCATTGCTGGTAACTTTTGTGAGCCGGGCGACCATTTTTGGAACCGTGCGTGGAATCGTTCATGACCCACAGCACATGGCGATCACGGCCGCCACTGTAAAGCTCAAGTCGGCGACGTCTGATTGGTCTCAGACGAAGCAAACGGATCAGGACGGTTCATTTACATTTTCCGCAGTGCCGGTCGGAGATTATGTTGTGACGGTGACGAAGCAAGGCTTTAGCGACGGCCAGGAGACGGTTACCGTGGTTGCGGACACCTCTCCGATTCTCCATTTTCAGCTCAAGATCGCCCAGGTGAATCAGACCACGACGGTAACGCCAGAATCACAGGAAAATGTGGCGAACGTGGATTCCGTGACGCCCACAACGCTCGTGGCGCGCGCTGACATTGCGCAGACGCCCGGCGCTGACCGCACCAACGCGTTGCAAATGATTACCGACTATACGCCCGCGGCCTACGTGACCCACGACATGCTGCATATGCTGGGGGGCCACCAGGTGGACTGGTTGATTGACGGCGTGCCAATACCCAACACAAATATCGCCGCCAACCTGGGCCCGGTGATTGACCCGAAGGACATCGATTATCTGGAAATTCAACGAGGCAGCTACGACGCCGATTACGGAGACCGTACGTATGGAATCTTCAACATAGTGCCGCGAAACGGCTTCGAGCGTGACAATGAAGCGGAACTCGTCACCAGTTTCGGGAATTGGTTTCAAACGAACGATCAATTCAATTTCGGAGGCCACACCGATCGCTTCGCGTATTATGCGAGCCTAAACGGAAATCGGAGCAATTACGGGCTTCAGACTCCGATTGGGCAGGTCTTTCACGATGCCGAGAATGGCTACGGGGGATTTGCTTCGTTCATTTATAACCCCGACTCCAAAAACCAATTTCGACTGGTCACCTCACTGCGGGAGGATTATTACCAGATTCCTTACGACCCAAATTCCAACTCGATCGGAAATCAACAGTTGGAGACGGCGGGTGAGTCTCCAAGCTATGGCCTTCGTGATGGCGAGCATGAGAGCGATGGCTATATCGCCTTCTCATGGGTCCACACGTTCAATCCCAATATGCTGCTTACGGTTTCTCCCTTTTATCACTACAACAGCGCCAACTACCAAGGTGGCCCAAACGATTTTCCGGTCATTTCAAGCTTTGATCAGAATGCCAATTACGGCGGCTTGCAAGCCGCACTGAACGCACACTTTTGGAAAAATGATCTTCAAGTTGGAGTGTACGGATTCGGTCAGCACCAGTACAACCTATTCGATAATCAATTCACGGACGGCAGCGAAAACTTCCCCGCCTCTTCGATTGGCTTGAATGGAGGGCTTGCAAGTGTTTTCATCGAGGACAAATTCAAAGTGACTTCCTGGCTGACTTTAATCGCAGGGCTTCGCCAAACACACTTTGTGGCGGACGTGGTGGAGAATGCGACGGACCCGCGCTTTGGAGTGGCCGTGAAAATTCCACGCGTGAACTGGGTCTTTCGCGCCTTCTACGGCGACTATTACCAAGCCCCGCCACTCGCGACGGCCACCGGTCCACTGCTTGGACTAGCGAACAGCCAGAATTTTACTTTTGCTCCCCTGCGCGGCGAACGGGACAATCAGCACCAATTTGGCCTCACGATTCCATTTCGCGGCTGGGCGCTTGACGGAGATGAGTATCAAACGCAGGCGAAGAATTGGCTGGATCACAACAATATCGGAGAATCGAATTTGTTCTGGCCGATCACTTGGGATGCCGCCTTGATTCAAGGCTGGGAAGTGACGCTGCGCTCGCCGCGCCTTTGGAATCGCGGCCAGTTTCACCTTGCCTATGCGAATCAGATCGCGCAGGCAACTTCGCCCATCACGGGAGGCTTGATCTGCCCCGCTTCCTTGACGCCGCCAACCGCATGCCCCCTGGATATTCTGCCTGGTCTTTCCCCGGTTGACCACGACCAAAGGAACACCTTGAACGTGGGCTTCAATGGAACGCTTCCATGGAAGGTATACGCTTCGACGAATGTGTACTATGGTTCGGGTTTCACCAACGGGAATCCAAACGCGCAATTTCCCGGACAATATTTGCCGGGTCACACCACGTTCGATCTGTCACTCGGAAAAAGCTTCGGCGAAAAATATAGTGTTTCCGTAACCGCATTGAATGTAGCAAACCGGCGCGTGGAGTTGGATAATAGTCTGACGTTTGGAGGATTTCACTTTAACGACCCACGCCAAATTTATGGTGAATTCCGGTGGAGGTTCCATTACTGAGATTATGAAGGATTTGGCAGGCTCAACATCAATGCGAACGAATGACACCGGCCAACGCAGTAACTGGATCGAAAGCCGGCGCGCCGGGCAGATGTCTCAACTGCTCTGTCTCATTTTGTTTTCAGGCGTTGTTTTCTTCGCAGCCGCTTGTGGCAATCCAAGCGGCCCTTCCGAGAGACGGTATCATCTTGAAGGCGTGGTCGTAAGCATCGACCGGCAGCAGCAAGAGATTGATGTGGATCACAAAGAGATCCCAGGATTCATGGGCGCGATGACGATGCCCTATCCGGTCAAATCGCCAATCATTTTGACCCAACTATCCGCCGGAGACCAAATCACCGCCGATGTAGTCGTGAGCGGCAGTCAGGTCTGGCTGGAAAATATCAAAGTTGTGAAAAAAGCAGATCCGAATGCACCGCCCCCTCCAGCTCCGCCTCCGCAGGTTCACGATCCGCACCCGGGAGACACCGTCCCCGATTTTGTCATGCTGAATCAGGATGGAAAACAGGTTCATCTCGCGGATTATCGGGGCGAATCCGTGCTGCTCACATTTATTTACACGCGCTGTCCGCTCGCCGACTTCTGTCCCGCGATGAGCACGCGGTTTTCCGTGATAGAAGAGGCGCTTCAGAAAAACAAGCAGGCGCTTGGAAAGACTCACCTCTTGAGCATCAGCTTTGATCCTCAGCACGATACGCCGAATGTTTTGCGGGATTATGGGACAGGCTACCTGCAGGGCGCGGGAGAGAAAGATTTTCGCCATTGGGAATTCGTTGTCGCGCCGGAAAAAGATGTAAAGGACGTCGCGGCGTTCTTTGGGCTGGCCTTCATGCCGGACGAGAATCAGTTTGTCCATTCGATGAGCACTGTGATCATTTCTCCGACCGGGAAGATCTACAAGTGGTACGGAGGAAAGGACTGGCAGACGTCGGAGGTGATGAAGGATTTGCTTAGTTCAATTGGGGGCTGAGTTTGGCATCACGGATTTCATCGGACCTCCAGCCCGATTCCCTTCCCTGAGGCGTGAACCCCACTCACCGCAACACATTTAGATACAGGGACTTGCGGCTCACAAATGAGCGTGGTAGGTTAAGCGAAGAAAAAGCGAAGTAGGACGGGGGGCGTAATGTCTCAATCCTTGGCGGTGCGCGCGGCGAGCAGCAATTCGCTGGCGCGGGTTCACGAAATTATTGAAATGCTTGCGTCGCGCGACGCGAGCGGCGAAGTGATTACCGCCGTCCGGCAAATTCCGGCTCGCGATGCGCAGCGAGCGAAGGTGCCAACGTGGATGCGGCAGGAGTTGACCGCAGCGTACGCTTCCAAGGGCATCACCCAGCTTTACACACATCAGACAGCCGCTGCCGAAGCGGTGCATGCGGGTCGCAACGTCGTCATTGTGACGCCCACTGCCAGCGGGAAAACGCTTTGTTACAACCTGCCGGTGCTGAACGCGGTCCTCGAGAATGCGGACACGCGCGCGCTTTACCTCTTCCCCACCAAAGCACTTGCCCAGGATCAACTTGCCGAACTTCATGACTTGAGCCGGCAGCTCAACGATTCATTCGGCGTATTCACATACGACGGCGATACGCCCGCCGATGCGCGCGCGCCAATCCGTGAAAAAGGTCACATCGTCCTGACAAACCCAGACATGTTGCACACAGGGATTCTGCCGCACCACACGCGTTGGCAGCGGCTATTTGAGAATCTTAAGTACATCGTGCTGGACGAGTTGCACACGTACCGCGGAGTGTTCGGTAGCCATTTGTGCAACGTCCTGAGGCGTTTGCAGCGAATCGCGAATTTCTACGGATCATCACCGCAATTCATTTGCTGCTCTGCGACGATTGCGAACCCGGGCGAACTTGCCAGCAGGCTCATTGAACGTGATGTAGAAGTTTTGGACGCGAATGGCGCGCCGGCGGCGGAAAAGATATTTGTCCTCTACAATCCGCCGGTCGTGAACCGGCATCTCGGCATCCGCCGGAGCTACATCCATGAAACATCGCGGCTTGCGCAGGAATTCCTGAAGCGCAATTTGCAAACAATTGTATTTTCCAATAGCCGCTTGCAAACCGAAGTCTTGCTGACTTATTTGCAACAGGCTTTTCCACCAGCGCCGGGAGCGCAGCCGGATGTACGCGGCTATCGCGGCGGTTATCTGCCTGGCGAGCGCCGAGAAATCGAGCGCGGCCTGCGCGATGGACGAATCCGTGGAGTTGTCTCCACGAACGCGCTGGAATTGGGAATTGATATCGGCTCGCTCGACGCCACCGTGATGGCCGGATATCCGGGCACGATTGCTTCCACATGGCAGCGTGCCGGGCGCGCAGGCCGGCGCAGCGGCAGTTCGTGCGCCGTGATGGTGGCGAGTTCATCGCCGCTCGACCAGTTCATTGTGCGAAATCCGGAATACTTCTTTGGCCGGTCGCCGGAGCACGCTTACATCCAGCCCGACAATCTCGAAATTCTGGTGAACCATTTGAAATGCGCGGCGTTCGAGCTGCCGATTGCCTCGGATGAGAGATTTGGCGGCGTGGACTTGCCTGAACTTTGCGGACGGCTTGTGGAGGCGGGCTTCCTCCATCGCTCGGGAGACCACTGGCATTGGACGCAAGAGGCTTATCCCGCCGACACCGTCAGCCTGCGCTCGGTCACATCTGATAATTTTGTAATTGTGGATATCACCGGCGCACCGGAAGTAATCGGTGAAGTGGATTTTTCGAGCGCGCTAACAACAGTGCATCCCAAGGCGATTTATCTGCACCAGGGCGAGCAATATCACGTCGAGCGGATGGATTTTGGCGAGCGAAAGGCCTACGTCATGCGAGTGAATGCGGATTATTACACGGACGCGATCCGGTACACGCAGGTGCGCGTGCTGGAAATCGCGGATGAGGCTCGCTTGCGGCGCGGCGACGACAAGGCCATTGCCGACTTAAACGCCTCAAGGGCGTGGGGCGATGTGCTGGTCCGCTCGCAGGTGATCGGTTTCAAGAAAATAAAATTTTTCACGCATGAGAATATTGGCGACGGCAAGCTGGAATTACCGGAAAATGAAATGCACACGACGGCTTGCTGGACGACGCTTGAACGGCCGCTGATCGAATCGCTGCCATTCACGCTTAGCGAGCGGCAGGACGGCATGCGCGGTCTTCTGCACGCCATGCGCAGCGTGGCAACGCTTCTCCTGATGTGCGATCAGCGCGACATCGGCACGGCAATTGGTGAGCGGCCTCCCACTCCGGGCGTTGCGCACGGCGGTGACGCATGGGAGACCCCGCCGGAACTATCGGAAATGCGCGCGGGCGCGCCAGAAAAGGAATTCTTCGAACCAAATCTTTATCTTTATGACGCCTATCCCGGCGGCATTGGATTCAGCGAGCCGCTATTCCGGGCGCATGCGCTGCTTCTTCTGAAAACGCGAGAGCTGATTGCGGGTTGCACTTGTGCAAAAGGATGTCCCTCTTGTGTCGGGCCATCGGGCGAAGGGAGCGAACGCGGCAAAGAAGCTGCGCTCGCGATTCTGGAGCGGCTAGGCGCATGAGCTCCAGTTCCATTGGCGACAAGTTTTCCCGGCTTGCGGCGCTGCGGCCTGCGCGGCACGCGGCTGCACGAGAATCGTCACCCGCAGATGGCGATGCCGGCGAAGCGGCGCGATTGCTTGGCGCGACCGTTGGACGTAATCGCTATGGCGAGCACCTCGTTATCCGGCGATGGTTTCCTTCGCCCGAACCGTGCGTGGATTCCAACGACGCGCGAAAGATGTGCGCCTTGAGGATGTTATTGCCCAATGGCGTGGGCGATCAACACTCCAATCGCACTGTGCGGCAAGCCAATGCACTTGCAGAAGACCCCGCCCAGTGGCTTTTCCTCGATACGGAGACAACCGGGCTTGCCGGCGGCTCGGGCACATACGCGTTCCTTGTCGGCGTGGCGTGGTGGGATTCGGGCGGGCTGCAAGTCGAGCAGTTCTTCATGCGCGATTTTGCGGAGGAGCATTCGCTGCTTCTCGCGCTCGATGAACGGATGGCCGAGCGGCGCGTGCTTGTCACGTTTAACGGCAAGAGCTTCGATTGGCCTCTACTCGAGACGCGGTTTCGCATGACGCGCGCCATCGCGCCTCGCCTTCCAGCGATGCACCTGGATCTCTTGCACCCCGCGCGACAACTTTGGCGGCCGCGGCTTGGGTCGGTGCGTCTCGCTGAACTCGAGCGCCATGTATTGCGCGTCTCACCTGGTTCACGTCTTGACTGGTCGCGAGACTATGATGTGGACTCGTCGCAAATCCCCGAAATTTATTTCAATTTTGTACGCGGTGGATCTGCCGAGCCGCTCGCACACGTGGTTCGCCACAATCAGATGGATCTGCGCGGGCTCGCGGCCCTTTCCGGACACATTTTGGAGATGATCGCCGGCGGGCAGAGCGATAATTCCTCCAATGGATCGGCCGCATTCAACGAACCTCTCGACCTGTACGGGTTGTCTCGTTTGCTTGACCGGCGCGGCGAATCGAAACTCGCGCGGAAAACATGCCAGGCGGCTCTCACGGCGGGGCTGCCCGGCGAACATGACCGCGCGGCGCGGCGGGACCTCGCCCGGCTGGCAAAACGCGCGGGCGACGTCGGCAGCGCCGTTCAAATGTGGGAAAGCCTGCTCAGCCCGGCCCGCGCACGCGTTCCGGAATTGAAGAGTGACGCGCACGAGCAATCGCTTACGCTTGAACGAATCCTGCTGCGCGGCGCAGCAGGCTCGAACGCGTTCTTCGCCGAAGGTGGCCAGCTCCGCGCGGCGCTCGAAGCCTGCGAGCAGCTCGCGATCCATTTCGAACACCGTGCCCGGTCGCTTGACCGTGCTTCGCAGCTAACGCGCCATGGGTTGTCGCTGGTTCACCGCACCCGCAGCGCCTGCCGGCCGGACGACTATTCATCGAGAAAAACATTTTGCAGCAAATGGGCGGAGCGACTTGAGCACCGCCTCTCTCGTCTTGAGCGCAAAATGTCCGGCACCGGGCATTGAACTAAGCGTCGCGCGGGATTAGGATTGAATTGCCGAACAATTCTGGACAAAGAATCTGTTCGAGCAGCGAAGGTGCCTCATGCAAGTGCAATCATCAGCAACCACACCACGAATCACGGAAATCCAGGTCAACGGAGCGCACTACAAGATTGATGCCGCGCCGGATACTTCCCTGCTGACTGTGCTGCGCGACCAGCTTGATCTGACCGGAAGCAAATACGGCTGCGGCGAAGGCCAGTGCGGCGCGTGCACGGTGCTGATTGACGGTAATCCGCGCCATTCTTGCACCTTGACTGTGGGCGCGGCGGCGAAGCGGCAAATAACGACCATCGAGGGCCTCGAAGCGAATGGCAAGCTGCACCCACTCCAGCAGGCGTTTCTCGACGAAGGCGCGATGCAATGCGCATTTTGCACTTCGGGCATGATTATGACCGGCGTTTCCCTGCTGAAAACAAATCCCAATCCAAGCGATGCGCAAATTGCCGAGCTCATGCAGGGCAACATCTGCCGCTGCGGAACGTACCCCCGGATTGTGGCGGCTGTACGGCGGGCTTCCGCTGAAATGAAAGGCCACGCAGGGAGGGGAGAATGACCATGACAAAGAATCCCCTTATTTGCGTTCTTCCGGAGCAAGAGATCGAGTTTGAACGTTACGAATTGCGTGAGCGGCCCGCGCATCACTTTGAATTTGACCGCCGTGACTTTGCGAAAGTTTTCGGAGCGGGGATCGCCGTTCTGCTGGTCTCGAAGGGCGCTGTAGCGCGACAGGAGTCCGGGCAGGGCCGTGGAGGATTCGGCGGGCAGTCGTTGCCAAAAGATATTTCAGCTTGGCTGCATATCGCCGAAGATGGCGCGATAACGGTATACACCGGCAAGGTTGAAATCGGGCAGAACATCCGCACTTCGCTTGCGCAGGTCGTGGCGGAAGAGTTGCACGCGCCATTCGATTCCATCCGCATTGTGATGGGCGATACGAAGCTGACGCCGTTCGATCAAGGCACTTTCGGAAGCCAGACGACACCGCGTATGGGCATGCAGCTTCGCCATGTGGCGTCCGCGGCGTGCGACACGTTGCGCGAGGTGGCGGCGAAACTATGGAATGTGGATGGCGGGCGCCTGGTTGCAGCGAATGGCGCCATTACAGACCCGCAAACGAAGCGGTCGCTTTCTTACGGCCAACTTGCGGAAGGTCAGGCGCTGGCGCGCGCGATCCCGGATTCGGATCCGCTCGTCCCGCCCGCGGAGTGGACGGTTGCGGGCAAACCACTCGCGAAAGTGGATGGCCGTGATTTCGTCACCGGACGGCACAAGTACACATCGGATGTGAGATTGCCCGGCATGATGTATGGCAAGGTGCTTCGGGCACCAACATTTGGCGCGACCTTAACAACCGTGGATGCGAGTGCCGCTCGAGCAATTCCTGGCGTGACAATTGTCCAAGACGGAGATTTCGTCGGCGTTGCGGCAATGGATTCGCAAAGTGCGGACCAAGCGCTCGCCGCCATCAAGGCTGAATGGAAATCAGCGCCCATAAAAACGAATAGCCGCGACGTGTACGATTATCTGAAGGCCAACCCGCAAACAGGCGGCCGCGGAGGCGCCGGCCGGAGCAACCAGCAACCTGATAATTCGCACGCGGTCGAAGAAGCGCTCTCCGCTTCGCAATACAAACTTAATGCAACCTATCGAGTGGCTTACATCGCGCACGCGCCGCTCGAACCGCGCGCTGCGGTCGCGCAGTGGGACAATGGCGCACTGAACGTTTGGACGGGAACGCAGCGCCCCTTTGGCGTCCGCACCGAACTTGCAACGGCTTTTCATCTTCCCGAGGACAATGTCCGCGTGCAAATGCCGGACATGGGTTCCGGTTACGGTGGTAAGCACACTGGCGAATGCGCAGTGGAAGCCGCGCGGCTCGCGAAGGCCGCGGGGAAACCCGTGAAGCTCGTCTGGACGCGCGAGGAGGAATTCACGTGGGCGTATTTTCGCCCCGTTGGCGTTATCGAAATCCGCAGCGGCATGAGCGGCGATGGGACCATCACCGCTTGGGAATTTCTCAATTACAATTCGGGGCCTTCCGCAATTGAAACGCCATACACAGTGGCAATCAAGAATACAGCGTTTCATCCGACGGACTATCCATTACGCCAGGGCTCGTATCGCGGGCTTGCCGGAACAGCCAACGTTTTCGCTCGCGAATCCCATATGGACGATTTGGCGGGCGCGGCGAAAATGGATCCCCTTGCCTTCCGGCTGAAAAACTTGCCGAATGATCAGACCGGCGAAAGATTGCGCGGAGTCTTGCAAGCCTCCGCGGACAAGTTTGGCTGGGGCAAGTCGCAGCCCGCCACGGGCCACGGATTCGGCGTCGCCTGTGGCGTTGAAAAGGGCGGGCACATCGCCGCGTGCGCGGAAGTCGCGGTGGATCACGCGACGGGCGCGGTGAAGATTGTGCGCGTGGTAGCGGCATTCGATTGCGGCGCCGTCGTAAACCCGGATGGCTTGCGCAATCAAGTCATGGGCGCCAACATTCAGGGATTGGGCGGCGCCATGTTCGAAGCAATCGATTTCGAAAATGGCGCCATCACAAACCCGAAGTTTTCGAAATACCGGGTTCCCCGCTTCCAGGACATGCCGAATATCGAGGTTGTCCTAGTGGACCGAAAGGATATTTTGCCAGCGGGCGCAGGAGAAACGCCTTTGATGGCGCTGGCTCCGGCGATCGGCAACGCGATTTTCCACGCGACCCAGGTCCGGCTGCGCGCGCTTCCTCTCGCGCCAAATGGCGTCAAGACCTAATCGAGTACCAACCGCATAACAATGCCGAAGAACTGTGAAGCGGAAGCCCTCCGATGCATACCGGTTTGCCTTGAGTTAGACTACTGGCCTTTCATGGAGGCCATTCGCAAATGAACCGAACGGAACGAATTGCTGTGGGACTAGCAATAATCGCGGGCACCGCGTTTTCGGGCGCGTGGGGACAGGAGCCACGAACCAAGACGGCGGCGGCGAGACCGGCTGTCGTAAAGTTGGAGCCAACTCCAAAGACGGTCATTTGGGGCTATTACGATCCCGCTGCGGCGCCGGTGCTGCACGTCAGATCCGGCGACACTGTGCAGGTCCGCACAGTACTGACGTCGAGTCCAACGCGGCTCGCGGCGGCGGGCGTAAAGCCGGAGGATATTGAGCCGCAGCTTCGCGAAATTTACGACCATGAGAAGGAGATCGTCCACGGGCCCGGCGGACACATTCTTACAGGGCCGATCTTTATTGACGGCGCGGAGCCCGGCGACGTCCTGGAAATTCGCATCAAGAAAATTGACCTCGCGATTCCGTATGCCTACAACGGGTTCGGTCCCAATCGAGGGTTTCTGCCCGAAGATTTTCCTTACGCGAAAACGAAAATCATTCCGCTCGACCGCAAGCGGATGCTCGCGCATTTTGATCCGGGCATTGATATCGCACTTCATCCGTTTTTTGGAAGCATGGGGATCGCACCGCCTCCATCGATGGGCCGCGTGAGCAGCGTGCCGCCGGGGGTATATGGCGGGAATATGGACAACAAGTGGCTGGTCGCGGGAACCACGCTCTATTTGCCCGTGAATGCGGCGGGAGCGCTTTTCGAAGTGGGGGACGGCCACGCAGGTCAAGGAGACGGAGAAGTGGACATCACAGCGATGGAGACCTCTTTAATCGGAACATTCCAATTCGTCGTTCGCAAGGACCTCCATTTTGATTGGCCGCGGGCGGAAACTCCAACAGAATTCATCACCATGGGGATGAACCTCGATCTGAACGAAGCCACGAAACAGGCTGTGCGGCAGATGATCGATTTTCTTGTGAACGATAAACACTTATCGCGCGATGAGGCCTACATGCTTGCAAGCGTTGCCGCCGACCTCCACATTACAGAACTCGTTGATACAAATAAAGGCGTGCACATGATGTTGCCGAAGGCGGTTTTCACTTCCGCGCAGGCGGGAACGAAGAAAGCGGTTCCTGCGCCTGCAAAACAACCAACAGGACGGTAGGGCTGCCTCAAGGATGTAACTCAGGTTGTGCCTCAATCGCGGGAACAACTGGAATTCCAAATTGATTTCTTGCCACGCCGGAACGGTCATTGCTCCCAGGCGAGGAAGGATTCGCCGTCCAACCCAAAGCGCGAATCAGGGCGTCGAAAAGTTTCCGGTCGCCGCCTTCCAAGCTCACACAATCGGTGCCGGAACAGCGCAGGAAGACTCCGCCACGATCAGAATCAAATGAGAAAAAGTTTGGCCGCCGCGTGAGATTGTCGCGCTTGGTGTATTTCTTTTCAAAAGCTTCGCTCAGGCCGCCGAGAAGGCGCGTTGCGTCCGGTTCACCGGCCGTATGGAAGCGAAGCAAGAGAATCGATTCCTTCGTCTTCTGGTTTTCGTAGAAGGCATAACGGTCACCGGCCCAAACCGGTGACAAATCATTGGCGCGTTCTTCTCCAAGAAACTGTTTAAGGAATTCCTGCAGGCCAAATTCCCCAAGGATGTTGGAATCGAGGTTCTTCCACTCTTTTGGCAGGTCAAGAGAAAGATCCGGCAGCTTCACATCCTGCGGGACAACTCCGCGCAAATAAAGATCGGGGTGCAGAATCTGCTGAGTCGAAACCGGGGGATTCTCAAACACGATGTGGAAACCCGCCCAGCCGCCACGCGTAAGCAATATTCTTTGAGCGAAATTGGCGCCGTCTATATATGGAAAAAGCAGGTCGTCCTTCAAAAAAGGCGGCGCTTTTTGGAGTACTGGGAAATCTTCGGCGCTTTGAGAGCCCTTTCCACCGCATGCCTGTTTCTTCATACAGTAGTCAAGCTGAGCCACGAATGCCGCACCTTCCAACACGGCATCGCGTGCGGTCTCCGCGTCGTCGTTCGGTTTGGCAGCGTCGCGCCATGGATCAATCTGATAATGCTGGTCCTGCAGGGCGTGAGTAAGCTCATGCGCCATGACTTCCCTCTGGTCGGCGGCCGGGATCCAATCGGCGATGTAAAACTCCTTCCCTTTGGGGTCGTAAAGACCGGCGATCTGCTCGCTGAGAAGATCGACCATGTAACTGTCCAATGGAAAGTCCTTGGGTATCAAGCCGAGCTTCTTGAGTATTTTTTCGTCAATCGCGCGCTTGTCCGCGTCTTTGTCCTCATCCATTTGGCGAAGAATGTATGCTCGAATTTCCTCGCGCGATCGGAGCGTCTTCTTGAGCGGCTCGGTCTGCGGCAAGCCAAGCAGATTGCTCATGTCCGAAAGAACCTCGTCAACGGTGCGGAGGAATTCCGCGGGGTCTGTCTTGCTTGTCGCTCCCTTCGGAGGGGCGGCCGCGGCCGGTTGCTGAGCGCGGGAAATCCCCACAGCTGAGAAAGCGATCAAAATTGCGGAGAAAATAGATTTCTTCAAAGTTTGCATATGGTTTTCAACGCGCTGGACGAAACGCTTGAGTCCTCAAGATCAATCCTTAGGATTCGGAATTGGTTCACTACTCACCCGCCGCCACTGGCCTTCCGAATTTGAATACGAGTATTTCTCGCGCACCATACTCCCGCAAGTCTTCGAGTCCTGGTCAGCCGGATCGTGACAGTAGTTCAGGACAAGATTGCTCCCGGACATCTCAAATGTGGAATGCGAGATCAAGTCCGATGTCCACAGCTGCGTCAACTGCTTGCCATCGTATCGCCAAGCCGTAAAAATGCCGGTCTGCAGGTCGTCCGTACGGCCTGCAACGGTGATGAAAACGACGTCGGATTCCGGTTCCGGCAAAGGCACCACAAGCACCTCGATTGAATCATCGAGAATGTCCTTCTGCGTGAGACGGCTGATCTCCCCGGCCAGAGCAAATTGCGCAGGGCTTCCTTTTTCCGCGTATAGGCGGATTGCGGAAGGCTCTCCCAACCCAAAATCAGCAAGCAATGCGAAGACAGGCGGCTTACCGCCGAGTCTGATTACACGATACATTTCTCCGAAGGCGCGGTCATGTGAACCCAGATTGGCGAGATGCGCATTCAAGGAATCTAAATCCGGGGGAACACCCCCACCGAGCGCACTCCGTACGAGCCCGTCAAGGATATCGAGCGCTTTTTTCTCGAGTTTTTCAATGGCAGTTGAGTCAGTCGGCCCCGACTTGGCCATTGCCGCGACAATAGATGAAAAATCGGCATCAAGTGGAGGACTGGTCCCTTGCGCCCTGCCCTCTAAATCGGAACTGATGGGTGAGCTTCTCAGCGGAACGGAGACTTCGACCATGCATGTAGTGAACGCAGTAAATACTAAAATCCAGTAAATCCAGCCAGTCCTGCGAACATGCGAGTTGATGTGTTCTGAATCCATAACAGATTAATTAGCTGATATAATCAAGCCCGCTTTCATCCCATCCACCATCGAGGAACTCCATGATTCCCGGCTCGCGGCTCCGGAAGGTGCGCGAACGGCTCGGCCTAACGTATCGCGATGTGGAACGCGCGAGCTACCAGGTGGCGTCCCTTCGCGGACGGTCTGATTTTATCATTCATATCAGCCGTCTGGCGGACATTGAGAACCACGATGCGATCCCCAGCCCTCACAAGCTATATTCCCTGGCGGCGATCTACCATCTGAGCCCAATTGAGGTGTTCCAGTGGTATGAAGTCCCCCTCGACCATCATTTCGAAGATAGCGCGGAACTGGCGGTTCCCAAGACGCACCTTGCCGCCGGGCCCAGTTCATGGCGCCTGCCATTGCGATTCGACCCCGGGTTCGATCCACGGCGGACAGAGCTTCTGAGCCGAATGGTGGAGGCGTGGAAGGACCTCGAAGGCGTGCTGTTCAACAGCCAAGGCAAGTACTTGTACGGGTATGTTGGACTGGATGATCACATGATGGAGCCCATTCTGCGCCCGGGTAGCCTTGTCCTGATTGATCCTGGCCGCAGGCAGGTTCGGACCTCCGGGTGGAAAAATGAATTTGAGCGCCCGCTCTATTTCGTGGATCTCCGCACGGGATACCGCTGCGCGTGGTGCCTGCAAGAAGGGAAGTCGTTGATTCTGCAACCACATCCGCTATCCATGGCCGCACCGAAGATATACCGATTCCCGGACGAGGTTGAGGTCGTAGGCCAGGTCTGTGGGGTAGTTATGCGGCTTGTGTGACTCTAGCTGCATCGGCCTGCAGGACACTAAGCAAAGTCTCAACGTTTGAAGAAAAGAGCGTGCGAAGGTAATGCGGCAGCCCAAAAGGCAGTAAAGCGAGATAAAACTCCAATTCCCGCCAATGGGCGATTACTTCTCCTAATTCGCCTTCAAAACCCCGTAAACACGAAGCCAGATCCGGCTCCTGCCCTGCCAGCGGCATTTCTAAAATCCGCTTGCAAATCTCCTTGTGAGCCTGCCAAAGCCCTTCATGGACATCACCTCGCCCATAAACTGCTTCCAGCCCGGCATGTACGTACCTGCCGGAGGCCAGATCCCGTAAAGAAGCTAAGTAAACCAGCTTCCCGTACTCGGTCTGAAAGCCGGCCAGAGTCCCGCTAGAGACGTCGTCAACCACGTTTTGAATCCGCTCAAACGAATTCCAATTCCCCATGAACCCCTCTGTTCTGTTTACTGAACATTTTCCTATTCAAAAATCAATCCCTCACCTCACAGGAGAAAGTCCCGTGCCTAGGAGGTGTCCCCATCATGAGAAAAGTCACTTCACTACTTCTTGTTGTTGCTCTCGCCTGTGTAATATTACTTCCAAATACAGCTCACTTCAATCTCACTTCTGGTAATCGAATCCAAACCGCCGATGGCGGGACTCCGCCATTACCGCCCTGGCCCACGTCACACTCGGACATCCGACACATCTCTTCCGTGTCGGTCTAACTGTGTTGTGAGTCATCGGCGCGAGCTAAGTACTGCTGAGAGTTCATTGACAGTGATATGATTCGCGCCGATGGTTTCCGTAACCACCGGTCTGAGTCTGACGCTCGGAGTTATCGGCACTCTCTTAGAGGTAGCTGTTTTTGTTCTTGCGATTCGGCGCAAGCTATCCCAGCAACTTGCGTTGCTCTCGATTTACATTTTTGTATTGTTCCCGAGAGACCTCACTTTAGATTGGTTCATTTATGTCCAACAGCCAAAGACTCCCCACGCCATATCTTTCTTTCTCTATTCGTATTGGACAACCGCAATCCTATTATCCTTTCTGCGCATTCTTCTCATCGCAGAGATCTGTAAACGCGTATTGACTCAATCTCTTGCTGTTTGGAAGCTTGCCTGGCGACTCCTGGCCTTTGTCGGCTCATGCTTGATCGTGTGGACGGCCTTCGGTGTCATGCATGACCGCCATGTCATGAGAGAATACATCACGACTTTGGAAGCAAGGCTCAACATCCTCGCGGCCTTCTTTACGTTGGCCGTCATGGGAATCGGATCGTATTATCGACTTCTCGTTTTTCCGCTCTTTCAGAGGGTACTCATCGGAAGTTGCATCTACTCTGCAGTTCAGTTGGTGGATACTCGAGCTGGGCCGGTTCACACAGAATCCTACGAACTCTGTTTATGATTTCACGCAACGGATCGCGTTTGACCTAATGATTGGAATTTGGGCATGGGCGTTGTGGAAATGGTCCGGGGCTGGCCAACGGGCGCATCAATTAATCACGCAAGCCCAATATGATGACCTATCTCAAAAGGTGCACAACCGGCTCCGAGAATTGAATGATCGCCTTGCCGGGCTCACGAAGAAAGCTTAATGGCATCCTCCTGTCGATCGAGGCGATTCAACTGGCATTATTTTCGACGGGTGGCTTGCTGCGCGACTGGGTGCGCTCTCGAATAAGACGAACGTGGGTATCGATATACCAGAGAGTATTATTTAAGTAGATGAATAGGCTCTTTTGTGGGAGGATGGAGAGGGGATCGATTCGAGGCATATTGGATGGAATCGGCCCAGGTGCGCCGGAGACTGAATTGATTCTTCGCATTCTATTATTTGGAATTGCCGCCCTGGTCGTGCTGGGGCTCCTGTACTGGCTCACCCGACGCGCAAAGGGGGCGAGCAGCGCAGAACAACTTCTGAAGAATTCAACATTGGGCGAATTTCTCCCAAAACACTATAAGTATTTCTCCCAAGTGCAACGGGCGCTTTCCATGGAAGATGATGAATACCTCTCCCGAATGGCGAACACCATTGCCCGCAAATCGACGCGGCGGACCCGACGTGCAGTCGGACTTGAATTCCTGCATGGGTTGCGCGACGACTACAGGAAGCTCGACCGATTGGCGCGTGCGCTAACAGCCCTCGCGCCATCGGCCAACCCACAGCGCGAAGGAGAGCGATTGTGGCTCTTTATTCGATTTGAGATTCGGTGGTGTTTCGTATTTGTGAGTTTATGGAGCGGCGTGATGCCCGTTCGACAATTGCAGGTTCTATCGAACTTCGTGGGGACCCTCACAGCCCGCCTGGAATCAGCGCTTGGGGTCTGGCAAGAGGCTTCCCTGCCGGGCTCCTCCGCATAACTTAACGTTTGAGCGCAGTCGATTCTATTTCGACAAGATTTCTGCGCACCAACGCCCAGAAAGTTTCGACCTTAAACGGCTTCTGGATATGCAGACACCCTGTCTGTTCCTGCAATGCGGCGGATTCAATGCACTGGGCATCCGACATCGTGAAAATAATACGGTTTGCGAGCTCCGGTTTATGCACACGAACCCATTCATAAAGACCCCGGCCGGTCACCTCACCGGGCATTTTCGTGTCGGTCACGATGAGGTCAACGTGCTCGCGCTCCAATAATTGCAGGGCTTCTCTTCCATTGCGAGCCGTTAATACGTCCACATTGTGCGTCGCCAGAATCTCTTTCTCCAGCTCAAGAACAGTTTCTTCGTCATCCACGATCAATACGCGCGCCCCTTCGGAAATTTCTCCCGGAACTTCGCCTTCCAAATCTCGAGATGGGCCGGCAGGCGGAAGCCCGGAAAGTGTCACCCGGACGGCCGCTCCTCTCGGCGGGACGTTTTGGACGGAGATTTCGCCACCATGCTCGCTGATGATCCCGTAACAAATACTCAGGCCCAGACCCGTGCCCTTGCCGACAGGTTTCGTCGTATAGAAAGGATCAAATACTCGATGGGTGTCTTGGATCCCGAGACCACTGTCAACAAACTCTATCAATACTCGGCCATCATCTCTTCCCGTGCATATCCAAATTTCGCCTCGATCGGAATGCTCCAAAATGGCATCCACCGCATTGTTCAGAATGTTCAAGAAAACCTGTTGGAGCTGATTGGCATCCGCGCCGATCATCGGCAAGTTCGGATCCAGATCGCAGTGAATCTGAATGTTGTTGACGCGCAAGTCGTACTCCCTGAGTGCAAGGGTGTCCTCGACAACCTGGTTGACTCGAACGGGAAGCCTCTCGGGTTTTTGCTGGCGGGCAAAACTCAACAAATTGTTGACGATCCGGTGCGTCCGGTGCGCCTGCTTGTGCAGCTTGCCGACAAATTCGGCTCCGCGATTGTTGACGTACTCGCTCGACGCAAGCAACTGGCTATAGCCAAGGATGGCCGTCAACGGATTGTTCAGTTCGTGCGCGACACCGGAGATGAGCTGACCGATCGCGGCCATCTTTTCACTTTGCAGGAGTTGCTCCTGCGTGCGGCGCAAATTCTCATAAGCTCTGCGCGTTTCGTCGAGCAGGAGCATCTTTTCAATTGACGCGGCAATCTGATTTCCTACCGAAACGAGCAGATTCACTTCGGCGCTCGAAAAATCCCGCACTCTCCGGGTGCCAAGCAACAGACAACCGAGCAGGCGGTCCTTGGACCAAAGTAGGATGAGGTTTGTGGTCCCCAATTCCTCCTTATGTTGAAAATCGCGGAAAATCGAAGGCAGAGGCAATCCTGCCATGGATAAGACCGTGGCGCGCGAGGCGCGAATGTGATCGAGCAGATCGGAAGGAATCTCCGTGGGAGGGAAGTTTCCAGCGTACTCCGACGTCAAACCCGAAGCCGCAGCACGTCGCAGGACCGACGATTCCGCTTCCAGCAAGAAAACGGATCCCACCTCCATACCGAACAGTTCCACAATCTGACGAAGCGCTCGGCCCAACATTTCTTGCAATTCTAAGGGCTGATTTAGGGTTTGCCCGATCGCGTTCAGGATCATCAGTTCACGATTTCGCCGCCGGATTTCCTGCTCAGCCGCCTTGCGTTCTGAAATATCCAGGGCGAACCCCTGAATTGCGACAATTTTCCCGGAGGAATCGCGGGTGGCGACGCTGGATTCAAGCAAAGTCACCACTTCTCCATCCCGGCGGCGCATCTGAAATTCGAAATCGCTGACCGAGCCATGTTCCCGGAGGAGTTTTTGCAATCTCTCGCGATCGGAAGGATTTACATAAAGTCTTGACGCAATGTCTCGAACCGCCATCAGTTCTTCGCGGGTCTCATAACCAAGCATTCGCAGGAAAGCTTCGTTAAAATCCAAGAAATTTCCGGCAGGAGTTGATATGAACACCCCCTCCTGCACGTTCGCGATCAAACTGCGGTATTTTTCCTCCGCCTGCTGTCTATCCGAGATGTCCTTTAACACATGAATCACGCCGAGGCGCCGGCCGGAGGGGTCATGGAACTCAGAATTCGACGCAAGGAGGAATCCACTCAGACTTGGATCGAGCTCGTTTCCTTTGCCCCAAGCACCCTCGCAGTAGGGGCAGGAATTCCAATGTCGCCCGTTCCGTTGCAGGACTTCGGATACATTCTTTCCTTGAAGTTCATCCTGAGTTTTCTTCAGGCGTGATGCCAATGCAGAGTTCACTCGAACCACTCGTTGCAAATTGTCATGAACAAGGATGGGATCTTCGATGGAATCAAACGTGTAGGACCACTGTCGCTCCGACGCAGCCGCATTTTCAAACAGGCTGACATTCTGAATCGTCAACCCCAATAAATTGGCGGCGTTCACCAGAAATGCGATTTCATCCGCCTGGGGCCGGCGCATCTCCGAACACGCGACTCCGAGGACGCCTAGGGTCGTATCTTTTCCCGGCAAGCGGACAAACGTCGCACAATCAACACCCACCGCTTCCATTCTGATTGCAAGGTCCGCAGGGGCGGTTTCTTTCTCAAAGGAAATCCAGGGACTCTTATTTTCGACCAGTGCGCGCACCCAGGCCAGATTGGCCGGAATACGTTTATACTGGTCAATATACTTTCCGGAGTAACCTACAGCTGCCCGGATTTGGAGCTCTGCCGCCTCGCCTGTTCCCACAAATAACCGGACGATCGCGTGAGATACATTGAGTGCTTCAATAAGATTCTGCAGGACCTTTTGCAAGACCTCATCCACGTTCATCGTCTGCGTGCTCGACGCAGTAATCAGCGTCAGACGGCAAAGCTTACTGTTGAGTTCGACCATGTGCGCCTGGCTGGCTTCTAAAATCAAAACCACCATTCCGATTCCCGCGGCAATCTGCATGAGCGACCCAAACGCCATTCGCAATGCGTAGAACTGCTGCCCAGCCCAAAGAGGCCGATCCAGATAGTGCAATCCTTGCAGTAACAAAGCCCCTGCAATCAGGGCAACTCCATGGCCTACGTGTTCATTGCGCGCTCGCCAGAACACCAATCCTGCAGCCAGTGCCATTCCCGCGGAGATGAGTGCCGGAATCCATTCAATTTGTTGAGAGTTTCGTGCTAAACCTACAAATCCAAAAAGACCGGAAGCCAATCCACCTAGTATTCCCAAATACCAAATTCGCCGAAGATTGCGACCGGGTTGAAAGAATTCAAGAATCGATGCCAGAAAACAGGTCAGGGCGGCGAAGGAAAGAGTCTCGACGACTGGCGTGGCAAACGGGCTTTCGCGCAATTGCTGGATCAATCGGGTTCCGCCTGCAGCCGTAAGCAATGTCCAACCCAAAATCCAATGGCGCAGGAAACGAGCCTTAATGTCTTTATATAGAATAAGATAGAAAACCAGGAGAATCAGGAAAGTCGAAACCTGGAAGAGGACCAAAGCGAGGAGGCCCTGCCCGTTGGCACGCGACAGCAAGTCTCCTGCGAATTGGTTCATGGTTCCTACCACGAATTTGCACGGCCGAACTAGAACAGGACCTGCGTGAAGACCGTTAGCAAACTTAGCACGCCGATCCAAAAATAAACAACCAATCCAAAGTCTCAATGTGCCGTGCCGTATAATACTTACTGTCGGAACAATCTATGCCTATGGAACACATTCTGGTCGTGGACGACGAAGAAGCTATTCGCGAAATCGTTACGACTATGCTCGAATCGCAGGGATTCAGTTGCACCCCCGCCAGTAACGGCAAGGTGGCTTTGCGATACTTGAACGGCAAATCACCGGACCTTGTCTTAAGCGACATGGTGATGCCGGACATGGATGGGATGAAGCTTCTCGAATGGATCCAAAGCCATAACAGAGATGTCCCCGTGATCATGGTCACTGCGATGAATGACCTCTCGACGGCACTCGAGGCCATCCGTCGCGGCGCTTACGACTATATTCTCAAGCCCTTTGAAAAGGACCAGCTCTTCCTGAGCGTGAGGCGCGCGCTCGAACACCGTAGACTTCTGGTGGAGAACCACAAGTACCAGCAAGAGCTAGAGAAACTGGTTGAAGATCGCACCGCCCAGCTCCGCGGCGCACTCGAGCAACTCGAGCGGTCCTATGACGATACATTGGAAGCCCTTGGTGGCGCACTCGACTTAAGGGATGCTGAGACCGAAGGGCATTGCAAGCGCGTGACCGCTTTTTCGCTGGCGATTTGTAAATCATTGCATGTTGAATCCCGGCATCTGCCGGAGATCGCGCGCGGCGCCTTTCTCCACGACATTGGAAAGATGGCGATCCCGGACAGCATCCTCCGCAAGCCTGGCCCCCTTTCTGCCGAAGAACAACGAGTGATGCGCACGCACTGTGACGTTGGCCATGACATGCTCAGCCGCGTGCCGTTCCTTCGGGGCGTCGCGGGGATCGTTCTTGCGCACCAGGAACGCTACGACGGCACAGGCTATCCCAGAGGCTTAAAGGGGGAGGAAATCCCATTGGGGGCAAGAATTTTTGCTGTAGCGGACACTCTGGACGCAATGACCTCCGACCGTCCTTACCGCAGTGCGCTTTCCCTCGACGAAGCAAAAGCTGAGATACGCCGGTGCACGGGCACGCAATTTGATCCAGAAGTTGTGGCTGCATTTCTTTCCATCCCGGATGCCACTTGGAAAGAGCTTCGCGTAAATTCAAGCGGTGCGCTCAGGATGGCCTATGCGCATGACGTCTGACAATCCTCTGGAATTGGATACTTTTCTTGCGAAATCCGCAGTGGCGAGTTAGCATCCTTCGGGGGGAAAACTTCAGGAATGGCTTTAGTGCCCATCAAGACTGCATCCGCTACCGGTTATTGTGATTGTGTTTGTGGATGCTATGAGTTGGCAAGTTTGCGGGACGAAGAAACCGGAAAGTGTTTTTGCCCCCGTTGCGGAAAAGATCATCAGGAATTGAATCGAGGGGTCGGCCTCGCTCAACCCGCCCCTTCCCGCGCCACCTTGAGTCCCGCGACAGGGGCACCTCCGCATATCCCCGAACCTGCCGACCCTCCGGGCCGCCTCCGTTAGATTTTTCCTTTTGAGCTGGATTCTAGCCTCAATTTGCCGCCCCCCCAAACGCGCTTTTCGCAGCTAATTTCCTGAGCGCTTTGCGATCTCGTCCTGCATTTTCAGGACTGCGGCGCGAATGGCGGGCGCATTAGGCGAGTCAGGCGGCGCAAGCCTTAGATAAGAATTGAACGCCTGAATAGCTTTCGAGTAGTCGCCTTTGCGCGCGTAAAGTTTTCCCAGATAAAGCTGCACTCCGGAATCTTTAGGGCCCTTGGCATTTAATGCCGCCATCAACTCGAGTTCACCTTCCACAAGCTCGTCGGTTTCAGTCAGGGCCGCCCCGAGCTGCAAGTGCGCGTCCGCAAGATCAGGTTTCAACCGAAGCGCCTCTCTTAGCAAAGGAATCGCCTCCGCATATTTTCCGGCGTGGATCAGGGCGCTTCCCAAATTGACGAGTAATTTGATTGACTTTGGATCGGCATCCAATCCTTTGCGCAGAACGACTTCGGCATCCGCGAATCGCTGGGCCCGCATCAGGATTACCCCCAAATCGTTAAACGCGATCGCATATTTCGGGTCGGCGGCCGTCGCCTGTTTCAGCAACGTCTCTGCCTCCGCCGAATTACCCTCCAAATAAGCCTTCATTGCCCTGTCATGGAGTTCCGCGATCTTGGGGGCAGGCACGTAGGCCGAGTTTGCGGAAATCGTTCCAGCTTTCGTCGTATTCTTACCTGTCAACGGATTCAAAAAAAATCTGGGATCAGCGGTCATGCCCGGCATAAATTCGTAGCGCGTTGTACCCCAGGTCTGGTTGTCGGTCTCCACAATAATTGTATAAGTCGCTCCAAACTTCAGGCCCTCGATTGTGAATCTTCCGTTAGAATCCGTGAACTCAAGATCATGCATCATGCCGGTAAAATCCTGCACTTCAAACCGAATCGGGGTATTTGGCAAATCACCGCCCGGTAACATGATTTGGCCACGCACATTGACCGGGGCATTGATACTGGGATTCTCCTGTCCGAAGGTGGGGAGGCACAGCAGACCGAGCGCGGCAAGCAAAACCACTGCATAGCGCCTCTTCATGTTCTACCTCTATAGTGCAGTCGGTGGCCGAAAACCAACTACATTGTAACAAAACGGGGGCGGCCTTTTCAGGCCACCCCCGCAGAAGCCGCGGTTCCGGTGTCGATCGGAACCCTCGGGCTGGAAGTTGACGCGGCCGACAAGCTGAACAACGCGTCCGACTGGGAACTGCGTCGTGTTGATGCCGGAAAACACATTATGCGATTCGTTGATGCCCATCTGACCATAGTGAGTGAACTGCGTCTTGATCGTACACGGTGAAGTCCTGACAGCGCAAGCCCCTGCGAAGCACGCTGATGGGAATCTGATGACGTTGGACAAGCGACCCAATTAACCCTGATTATATTATAACGCATTATTAATGCCCACAGAATAATTCACTGAGCAAAGGAGATGGTGGCAACCGTCAGAACCCCAATGATCGCAAAGCGTTTTGAGCTCATGGCGCCTCTATAGATTTCAGCTCCGAAGAAAAAAAGGCAAAACACTATTCCCCAGAATTCTGTGCTTTGAGCGGATATGTGGAGGTGGCTAGATGCCCGCTCGTTGCCCCTGCTGGCTCTAGCTTCAACAAACTGGAACGACACTAGAAGTCGTTGATCTGGAGCTGGTTTGCGCCGCCCTTCCATGCCGCTTCATATGAACGCCGAGCCAAGTCCGCTTCGGCTGTCTTCTGTTCCACTTCCAAAGTTTTCCATAAGCCGAAAAGCGAGCGTGGATTTCCTGGATTCCGGGACAAATCATCACGAAAGACTTTTTCAGCTTCCGCCGTTTGGCCGCTCCGCAAAAGCGTTGCCCCCAGTGATTCGCGCATGGGGTAATACCACGCCGGCGGATCCTGGAAACCCATTTTATCTTCGACTGCCACCTCCGCGCGCCAGCAATCGATCGCCGTGGCGAAATCATCCCGCGCGGTCGCAATTCGTCCGTTCAATATGGTCACTGCAATGTCGTGCGTCGTGCTCCAGCCAAACGGCATGATGCCGCTGGGCCCATTCGGGAGCTCCTTGTAGATTCGCTCCATGGCGCCGAGTTCCGTTTCCGCTTGCTGCACTTGCCCTTTTATGGCGAAGGCGCAGCCTCGCGCGTAATGCCAGAAAAAGGTCAGGCCTGGAAATTTCTTGTCTGGCGCGGCAAGTGCGAGCACGTCGTCCCAACGTGCGAATCGCACAGGAACCAGGAATACGTTGACCATGAGTTTTTCGGCAAGCCCCGTACTTGGGTTAAGCGAAAGCGCGTCTGCTTCAAGCTGTTTTGCGGCCTTATAAGCGGGCTCATATTCACCGTCCATTTCTGCCGCGGCGATCAGAAACAAAAAGTTGTGCTCTGCATAACCCAGCCTGTAAGTTATATTGGACGAACCCCGATAGTTGAAGTACTCCCGGTCCGCAGCCACCGCATCTTGATTGCTCTTAACCGCGGCAGCGTATTCACCTGTGCGCATGTAGATATGCGCGGGCATGTGGACCAGATGTCCCGCCCCCGGCACGAGGGTTTCCAGCCTCCGCGCGCTTGCAAGCGCGCGTTCGGGAAAAGGTGAAGCCTCCAGCGCGTGTATGTAGAAATGGTTCGCGCCCACATGATCCGGCCACCGGCGCAGAACCTCCTCCAGCACGGAAATAATTTCCATGGTGTCTTCGCCGGGTTTGCCGTCATTCGTCCAGAGCTTCCAGTCGTGAACATTGAACACGCTTTCCGCGTACAGCGTTTCGGCGTCAGGGTCATCGGGGTAGTTCTTGCTTAATTCGCGCGCCGCCAAACTGTAATCACGCAACAGCTTCGCTGAATCAGGATTCGGATCACGAGTGAATAGTTTGGACAAAGCGTCAACGTATGCACGCTCATTCGCAGGCCCTGCTGCGGCGAGTTTCTTCGCCTTGTCAAGATCGTCGCATGCGATTTCGTTTGTGCGGCTTGAACCCGGCCCGGCCTCGTAACTGGGGCTCTTTGTTAACGCCTCACCCCAATAGGGCATTGCCGCGTTGGGGTCCAATTGGGAAGCGCGTTCAAACGAACGCTCCGCCTCATCAAAATTGAATGCGTACACCAGAGTCAGGCCCTGGTCAAAAAATGCCTGCGCCTCTTGGCTTTTCGTGGCGATGGGATGGTGCAGACTGCCCATTCCGGGAAGGATTTTGGCATTCGGTTGGGATGTGCCAGCCGTTTGAACGATGAACCCAGACATATTCAATTCGGAATATTGGCGCCCGTGGACCTCCGTTCCCAGAAAACCCAAGGCAAGTAAGAGAATACCGCGCGATCGAGGGACCCATTTCTTTATTCTTGGCATTTCTTAGTGTCCATCAATTTTACCCTGTTTTCTATCGAGTGCGTCAATTCTTGCCTGGCGCAACAGCATTCACATATTTGCCGGAGGGCAATCGATAATCGGATGGAATCCGCGCCTTGTAGCTCCTTAGGTCGAGCAGTTGCGCGCGCGGTGTGCCTGAATCACGTCTGCCGCGGGGCGCCGAATAGAATGAGCGCGTCAGAATTAACATCGATCATTAGGCGCGGTCGGAAGCGGACCACTTCAGCCTCGATTGCGCGGACGGCAGCCGAAAAAACCAACCACATCATAAAAAAACGGGGGCGGCCTTTTCAGGCCGCCCCCGCGGAAGCCGTGGTTCCGGTATCCACCGGAACCCTCGGGTTAGAAGTTTACACGGCCGACAAGCTGAAGAACACGTCCGCCTGGAAACTGCGTCGTGTTGATGTCGGAATACGCACCGTTCGATGAGTTGCTGCCCATCTCGGCGAACCGCGTGTTTTGCGTGTTGGTTGCACAGCCGGCAGCGCCGACACCGCAAGCCCAGGTGAAGTTCTGGTTGTTGAAAGCGTTCAGGGCCTCCATGCGCATTTCGAAGTTCACGTGTTCAGTGATCTTCGTGGTCTTCTGAAGGGTCCAGTCCGCCTCCATGAACGACGGGCCAAAGACGAACAGCTTGGGGCAAAGCGTCCCGGCCACGTTGCATGGTTGGATGATCGAGGTGTTCGCCGTTCCATTGCTGGTGTTAACAAGGGAGAGTGGGACATAGTCGACCGCCCCAGCCTGCTCCGTCTTATTAACCGTCAGCATGCTCTGCAACTGCGATCCGGTGATCCCGATGAGGTTGACGCCGGGATCGTTCTGATTGAACGTAGCGCCATTGCCCACTCCGCTTTGGATGTTAATGGGCTGCCCTGTCTGCCACCGGGTCACGCTGTTGAACGACCAGCCGCCGATGATGGTGTTGACAATCCGGCTGCCAGAGGCCCACTTGCGCCCTGCGCCAAACGGCAGATCCCAAATGCCTTGAACCTTGATGGCATTCCGGACGTCATATGGCGCGGGACCCTTGTCGTAACTGGGATTGCGCAGGGTCGTGAACTGGTTATAGTCAATGTAGCCTAGACCTGTGAAGGAGGTCGAAGCGGCCTGGTCCGTCAGCGAATGTGAATACGCGTAGCTTGCATCGAACTGCAAACCGTGCGAGAGACGCCGGCGGAAGTCAACAATCAGAGCGTTGTACGTGGACTGCGAGCAGTTGCAAAGGACGTAAGCGCCGCCCGTTGCCAAAGGATTCGCAGTGAAGTAGTTGAGCGGGTACCCGGCATTCACCATGCCCGGCAGGAACCCGTTATTGTAGTAGGCAAATATGTTCGCCATCGAACCTGCGCCACCGAGCTGGAGTTCCTGAAGGAGTGTTCCATTTGAGTACAACCCTGAGGTCTCTGCGCCCGACTTTGAACCTGTGAATGCTGCTTGAAAAACTGGCAACGGCACTTGCCCCGGCAGACCGTTGTCCGCAAAGCTGCTTGTCGGGCAACTGACCGGGAGGGAATTGCAAATCGCCAGGTTATTCTGTGCGGCTTGGAATTCCGTAAGGAAGCCGTTCTCGAAAATGTTGACTTCGTTTAGGTTAAATTGATCCCACAACCCAACGCCGTGGTTCCCCTGGTACCGGATTTCAAGCGCCATATCCGGACCAAGTTCACGCTGAAGGCCCGCTTGCCAGGACTGGATCATGGGGGGCTTCAGGTTCGGGTTGTAAACGTTTATGGCATTGTTGAGCGTCGGGTCCAACGGGAATGTACTTACGAACGAGGACGGGCTCTGGAGCACGCAGCCCGCTGTGTTGCCCGGGCAATTGAGTGCGCCGCCCGTAGCGCTCGGCATATTCACGCTGCCGGGGAAGAATGACCCCGGGCCGACGCTGGGATTTGCAAAAGCGCCTTGGTCACCAAAGAAGCCCCCGTTGCCGGTAATGATGCCGAAAGTATTGGCGTCAATTCCTTCCCGGCTGTAGGAGATGCCGTAGCCAGCGCGGAGAACCGTCCTGCCCGCGCCGCCGAACACGTCTCTCCATGGCTTCCAATTAATGCCCGGTTGCCACGCAAGACCTACGCTCGGAGCAAGACCCCGGTAATACTTGTTGTACCAGCTCTTGCCCACATCGCTTGTATAAAACAAGCCAGAACTGGCGGGGGTACCCTCGGTTGAGTATTCGGTCCCGGGCCCGGCAATCGCACCAGGTGCAAAAAGATTGCCTGGACCGGAAACGCCCCAAACTTCATTGTAATTCGCCAGGAAGTACTGGCCGTAGGTGTCGTACGGAGCGCCTTGATATTCCCAGCGCAGACCCCAGTTAAATGTAAGGGTCGGACGCACCCGCCAGCTATCGTTCCCATAGATACCGAACTCATTCTGGCGGATTCTGTCAACTGACGGTGCACCCGACAGGAAGTTGTTCGTCTTCGGGCTCCAATATACGCCATTGTCATATTGGTTCACACGTCCGGTCAGCGAAGCATAAAGACCCTCAGCGTTACCGAGGTCAGTGCTCCCAATGCCCGGCAGGTTGGAAGACGAAAACATTGTCGTGCTTGCCGGATCTGTGGTGTTAATCCCGGTACCAATGAATCCGGTGACGGGAGTATAGTCGTTGTAGAAGATGCCCGTAGCATCACCACCGAACGTGAACTGGTGGGTCCCCTTCGTCCACTGGAAGGTCTCGTGAATCTGACCGACCGCGGTATTTCGGCCCTGGGTGGGTGGTTCGAACAGACCACTCACGCCATAGATACCGAAGGTGTAAGGAACCTGGATGCTAGGAGCCAGATTCGTGCTAAGTGTGGGGAAGAAGCCGAAGTTCACCCCGTCAAAGAAGTTGACGGGCGCCGTCTGGATCCCGAAGCGCAGCTCATTGCTCTTGTTCGATCCAATCGACCATCGCCAGGCGCCAACCCAAAGGTTCCGGTTTGACAACTGCGATCCGGCGTTTGAGCTAAACGGAGCAACCGGGAAAGTCGCGTCACCGCCGTTCAGCAGGTCGGGGTCTGAATCGTACCAGGCAAAGTGATAGTCGAATTCAAGGGATTGCTTCTTGGTGAGGTTGAAATCAAATCGAATGTCCGGATACCGGCGTACGCCCAGTGTCCTGGCATTGTAAGAGATGGCTTGCTGCCACAGAGATGGTGGAGCTGTGGTCGCAACACCCGCAACAGAAGTCACCGTCTGAATGGGCGCCAGGAACGACTGAACGAGCGGGTTGATTGTGCTCGCGAAGACCGTCCCATTCGCTTGGGTTCCAGAGGACGTAGCCGCTGCGAGCCCAAGAAGGTTTGCTGTGCACACTGAACTGGCGGTAGTAAGCCCGCCAGACAAGTTCGTGCAACTCACTGTGCTCGACGCGTTCGTGCCGCTGACTCCCACTGCCGGAATGTAAGGGTAGAACCCGTTCGCCGAACCGGTGCCGCTTCCCGGAGTTCCGGTCAAGAGTTCCTTGTTGCGGGACACCGATTGCGGGAATTGGAAGAAGTCGAAGTCGGTGAAGAAGAACAACCTGTCCTTCAGGATTGGGCCGCCGATCTTATAGCCAAACTCATTGAGTTGAAGCACCGGCCGCGGCAATCCATTCAGGTTGTTGTAGTAGTAGTTGGCATCGAAATCCGTGTTGCGGTCGTAGATCCAAACGCCGCCGTGGAACGCGTTGCTGCCACTCTTGCTGACGTAGCTCATGTGCACCGCGCCTTCACCGGACTTCGAAGGATCGTTGGCGTTGGTTGTGATGCCGAACTCCTGCACGTCGTCAATGCGCGGGTCGTTGATCGCGAAGAACCCGTCGGCCGACTTCAGCAGGTTGCACTGTACGTTGATGCCGTCAAAGGTGATGTTGATGGAGCCCTTCGGCAACCCTTCAAACGTGGTGTCGCGCGGGCCGCCGACCGTCTGCGCGCCTGGATCCAGCACGCCAATCACAATCGCGCTGCGTGACACCAACGGGAGGTTCGTAATGTAGCGGCCCGTAATGGTGTTCTCAACGGATGTGTTGGTCGTCTCGATCACCTGTTGTCCGCCCTGGTTCACATCAACCGTTACGGACTGTGCGCCGACCTCAAGCTTCCGATTGAAGTTGAACGTGCGGCCAACGACGATCTCGACGTTCGAAACTTTCTCGGTCTTGAAGTTGGCCATTGAAACTTCAATGGTATAAACGCCGGGAGGCAAGGCGGCTCCAAAGTCGCCAGCGGTCCCGGTCTTCATCGGCGGAAGAGACTCATTCGTAGCCTGGTTCGTGATCGTAACGGTCGCGCCGACGATGGCCTTCCCGTCTTGATCAACCACGGTACCCTGAATCGCTCCGCTCGTGATGTTTTGTGCCAGCGCCGCACCTGCAAATACAACCATGCAGAGCGCCGCCAAACAAACAATCGTGATCACTCGCTTCACTGTCGTTCCTCCTTTGAAAACTTCACTGAAAGTACTTTCAAAATTTGTCTTCGTTTTCACTTCTGGCCCCCATGAATTCATTCGTTTGACCGTCCCAATTTGTCTTCACTTGTTGCGGATGCTTCCGAACCCAAACGCTAGAGCATACGCCGTCCGGGTCAACTCATTGCAAGGGGTGTGCCAATCCAGGGCACGTGTATACCGCTTCTAAGTCATTTATTATCAGTCATTTACTGACTAAGAGTGAGGGGCGCCAACGCGAGCTTTATTCAGCTTTACGTAGATTCAGACATGGATACAGTTTATTGAACAATGGTACGAATCTACCCATCAATTCAGGTACTGGGGTACTAGAACCAAACCAGGCAAATCGCATCTTGGCTGGCCGCCTCCGGGGCTCTTCAGGCGTTCTCAAGGCATGTGCGACGTAGTTTGTGCTTACAATCTCGCAAAACCAATGCTTTCAGCAGAATGCCGGAAATTGTCGTAGACTCATGACCTTATGGACGGGATTAAGCCAATCAAAACGCCCATGCAAGACCATGTGCCATTCCTTGACCTGCGCGCCGGGTTCGCTGGTTTAGCGGAGGAGCTCCGGGCTGCAATCGAGGCGGTGATTGCGTCTCAGCAATTTATTCTCGGACAGCAAAACGAGGCGCTGGAACATGAAATTGCTGCTTACTGCGACGCGCAGTTTGGCGTTGGAGTGGCGAATGGGACCGATGCCCTAACGCTGGCTCTCGTGGCATGCGGAGTTGCTCCCGGCGACGAAGTGATCGTTCCCGCATTTACGTTTGTTGCCACGGCCACTTCCGTCGTGAGGCTCGGCGCACGCCCTATTTTTGCCGACATTGACCCAATAACGTTGAATCTCGATGCTTTTGAAATTGAGAAACGGCGAACGCCAAGGACCCGGGCTGTTATCCCGGTGCATTTGTTCGGCACACCGGCTGAAATGGATTCGATCCGGGAAATTGCAGCGCGATTTGGAATCTTAGTCATCGAAGACAATGCGCAGGCGATCGGCGCGAGATATAGGGGACAACGAACCGGCTCGCTGGGGGCTGCGGCGGGGATTAGTTTCTACCCCACTAAGAACCTCGGCGCGTATGGCGATGCGGGGATGCTGGTCACCAACTCGGCGGAAATTGCCGAGCGAGTTCGCAGGCTTCGGGATCACGGGCAAACCGGCAAGTACATTAGTTCCGAGCCGGGATGGAACAGCCGGCTCGATGAAATCCAGGCTGCCGTCCTGAGGGTGAAGCTTCGGCGGCTGGACGAATGGACGGAAAAACGGCAGGCGCACGCGAAGCAATACGACGAAATGCTGGCGGATCATCCGGATCTGATTTTGCCTCACGTTCCGCCGCACGCCGAGGCTGTATACCATTTATATACTATTCGCATAAAAGGAGCCCCCCGAGACGCCTCGCGGCGGGACCGCGTCCGGCAACTTCTGGAGGCCCGGGGAATCGCAACATCGGTTTTCTACCCTGTCCCACTCCCTTTTCAGCCGCTATTCTCCGGCAAAGGGCGCCGCCCGGGCGACTTCCCCCACGCGGAGACGGCATCGACGCAAGTCCTTTCCTTGCCGTTATTTCCAGAGCTTTCCGCCGTTCAAAGGGAGAGGGTCGCGCAAAGGCTTATTGAAGCCTTGAAGGAAACCGCCTAAGCCGCGGCCGCGCGGGCGCGGCGGACCAGCATCACAATAATTCCAACGAAAAGAAGAAGGGTGGGAATGAGGAGTACTAATATGCCAATATCGAGCATTCGCGCCCCGTGGGAGCCCGTGGCATCCGCGGCAGTGTAACACAGCGCGCAACTCTGGCCAAATGCAGCCGGCACAGCCATGAGCGCCAGCAAAACCAATCCGATGATCCTAACGACGCGCATTCTTGTATCCGTCACCTCAGATACCTCTATGCTATCCCATTCCCAGAATTCCGGTCACAGAAATATTTCAATGTAGCCGCATTCGTCCGAGCCGGATGCTGTCCCAAAAAAAGTACGCCATCATCATGCCAATGCAAAAAACTAGCGCGGGGATGAGCCATAACGTGAGGCTTCGCTTTTCAAACTTCAAATGCATGAACCACGACATGATTAGCCCGGCCTTGATAATTGAAAGCCCCATCAGGATTGTGAGCATCAGTTTCGGCTCGAGCTCGATGTAGCCGAGAAACACTTCGACTCCCGTCAGCGCGACAAGAAAGATCCAAATCCACACGAAGGTCTTTGCGGTGAACGGCGGGTGCGCGCTATCAATTTGGCCGTGGTCGCTCATTCTCGTTTCAGTCCTCCTGCTTCCTATACCGCTATCAATAACCTGCAAGTACCTGAAAATAAAGAACTTATTCTATCTCGGCGAAACGGACATGATGTAGACCATCGGGAAAACAAACATCCAAACGAGGTCCACAAAGTGCCAGTACAATCCGCTGACTTCCACATCTTCAGCCGAAAATTTGCCGCGCCCAAACCCCAGCGAAATGATTCCGAGATAGATGACGCCGATTGCGACGTGCGTCATGTGCAATCCCGTGACACCAAAGAATACGGCGCCAAACAGCGGCGATCCCCAATGGTTGGAGAAAGGCCGGAGCCCTTCATCAATCAAATGAAACCACTCGCGCATGTGGAGTGCAATGAATCCCAGGCCACCTAGCATCGTCGCGAGGATCCACTTTACCGCTGTGCCGCGATCCCCTCGCGAGGCAGCCGAAACTGCCATGACCATCGTCAAGCTGCTCGCAAGCAGCACAACCGTCATCACGGTGGAGAAAATAATCGAAGGGTTGAATGGGAACGGCCGCGGCCAATTGGGGCTATCCAGCCGCGAATAGCTATAGGCGATCAGCAGCGCCGAAAAAGTAAGCGAATCGGAAACAATGAACAGCCACATCCCAAGTTTCTTCGACCCCATGGCGAAGGGCGAAGCGCCTCCACTCCACGGCGAGGCTATCGCTTCGGACTTCATCTCATGCACGTTTCACCGTCCCAGTGAGAAAAGTAAGAGCAGAAAAATCCACAAACCATCAAGAAAATGCCAATAAACACCGGTTATTTCCGCCGCAACCGATTGCGTCGTCCGCGATTTCCGCCACGAGCGGAAGGCGACATAAAGCAGCGCTACCACTCCGCCGAGCAAGTGCAGCCCGTGCGCGGCCGTGAAAACATAGAAAAAGCTGCTGCTCGGATTCGTTGCAAGAAACACTCCCGCTGCATGTAGCTGCCGCCAGGCAGCCAATTGACCTCCAACAAAGGTCAGGCCGAGCCCCGTCGTAAGCAGCCAAAGATTGCGGAACGCTTCGTTCTGCCCGCGGGCCAGGGCCTTGCGCGCAAGCTCCAGAGTTGCGCTGCTGGCAAGCAGCACAACCGTGTTGACCCACAAAATCCGCGGGAGCACAAAATTCTTCCAGTCGTTGCCCAGGCCGCGCCGAACAATGTAAGAACTCGTTAGCGCCATGAAAAACATCAATATGGCGCCGAGGGCTAGAGTAATGGCCGTGATGTAAGCCCTGCGCGGGATCGGATTTAGCCGGCCGTCGCCGCCACCGCCGCCGGAATCGCCTCCCGGCGGGTAACCGCCGTTGTGGCCGCGTTTGACTTCAAGATCGAGTTGATCTGCAACGGTGCCGGGCACGAGCTATTTCTCCTAGTAACCCTTGGCAACTTCTTCCGGGCTGAGATTTTGCGGCACGTAATCCTCTTTTTCTCCCGGAACACCGAATTCATACGGCCCGCGGTAGATGACCGGAACCACGCCCGCGAAATTGTCGTGCGGCGGCGGCCCGGGAATCGTCCATTCGAGCGTCGTCGCTTCCCATGGATTCATCTCAGCGCGCTTCCCGCCCCAAATGCCCCAGATGAAATTCGCGAGGAAAAGGAACTGCGCGCTGATGGTGATAAACGCCGCAAGGGAAATAAAATGCTGCACATTCACAAGACCATGACTGTTGAATGAAAAAAGGCTTGGATCGGGCTGCGGCCCACCGAGGTAATTCACGCTTTTCAAATCCGCGTACCGGCGCTCATGGCCGGCGATTCCCAGGAAATGCATCGGCATAAAAATGCAGTAAACACCCGCAAATGTGAGCCAGAAGTGGATCTTCCCGAGGCCCTCATTTAGGAACCTGCCGAACATTTTCGGAAACCAGAAATAGGTGGCGGAGAAAATCCCGAAAATTGCCGCCACTCCCATGATCAGATGGAAGTGGGCGACCACGAAATAAGTGTCATGCAGCGGCAAGTCAATCGAGGGCTGCGCCAGAAAAAGGCCCGAAAGCCCGCCGGTCACGAAGAGCGAAACAAATCCGATCGCGAACAACATGGCTGTCGTAAACCGGATCTGCCCGCCCCAGAGCGTGCCCAGCCAGTTAAAAGTCTTGATGGCCGAGGGCACCCCAATGCTCATTGTCATGATCGAGAATGCAAAGGCCGAATACGGGCTCATCCCGCTGACAAACATATGATGGCCCCAAACGCAGAAGCCCAGGAAGCCGATGCCGCAAAGTGCGTACACCATCGCGCGGTATCCGAAAATTGGCTTGCGCGAGAACGTCGAAAGAACGTGGGATGCGACGCCCATGCCAGGAAGGATCGCGATGTAAACCTCGGGGTGGCCGAAGAACCAGAACAAGTGCTGCCACAGGAGCGGTGAGCCGCCTGAATGTTGGCTGATGATCGTGTCAGTGTCTACCAACCCGCCCGGTATGAAAAAACTGGTGCCGGCCACTCGATCAAGCAGGAGCAAGGCGCAGGCTGCCAACAGGACTCCGAATGCAAGCAGGCCGAGGATCGCGGTTATGAACCACGCCCACACCGTGAGCGGCATGCGCATGAGGGACATGCCCTTCGCGCGCAGATCCACGGTCGTTGTAATGAAATTCAGCGCACCCATTAATGATGCGGCGCAGAAAATCGCAAGTCCGATCACCCAGAGCGTCTGCCCCGTACCCTCGCCTGGCCCGGAAATTTTTCCAAGCGCCGAAAGCGGCGGATAAGCGGTCCAGCCCCCTCCGGGCGCGCCGCCCTCTACGAAAAACGCCGAGACCATCACCGCGAGCGACACGAAGGTCGTCCAAAACGAAAGCATGTTGATCACGGGAAATGCCATATCCGCCGCGCCGATTTGAATGGGCAGGAAATAATTTCCAAAGCCGGATTGCGGCGCAGTCGTCAGCACCATGAACACCATGATGGTGCCGTGCATGGTGAGGAGCGCTACATATTGATCGGACGTGAGCTGTCCAAAAATCGGCAAATGATAGTCCGGCCAAACCAAGTGGATGCGCATCAATACGGAAAGCGCCATCCCCAGGAAAACCGAAAACAGGGCCAGCAGGTAATACTGAATCCCGATGACCTTGTGATCGACGCTGAAGATGTATTTGCGGATGAATCCCGTCGGCGCTGCCTGGGCGTGCGCGACGCTAGCGTGTGACGCCATCAGCGTTCTCCTTGCCCGGGAATGTTCTCATTGGTTTGCCGCCTGGTCCTTCAGCCACTTGTCGAAATCCTGTTGGCTCATCACTTGAAAAAGAGTGCGCATCGTGTTGTGGTTCGCTCCACACAGTTCTGCGCAAGCGAGTTCGTAATCGCCGATGACCGTCGCGGTGAAATGGATGCGGATGGTCATGCCGGGCACGGCATCTTGTTTCAAACGCAATTCCCGCACAAAGAATGCGTGGGTGACGTCCTGAGAGCGAATCAGAAGTTCGACCTCGCGGTTCACAGGCACGGCCATTGTCGACCCCGCGGGCAGCACAATGTCATCCTTGCCATCCGGGTCGGCGGGGTCCAGTTGCCAGGGACTCGCGCTCAAATTGCCGCGCTTGCGCTGCGCAAGCGCTTGATCCACCGTCTTGTACCGGCCAAACTTTCCGTCAGGCCCGGGATACCGGAAACTCCATTTGAATTGCTGGCCGGTGACTTCAACTTGCATCGCGCCGGGCGAGGCCGGAATGAAATGAACGATGGCCCAGGCATTTTCGGCGTAGAGGCCAAGCCCGACGAACAACACAACAGTGCCGAGCGTCCAGATGACCTCCATCGCGGTATTCCCTTCCGAATAGCTGGCGCGCTTTCCGGTCGAACGATACCGAAACACCACCCATGCGAGCCCCAACTGCGCCAGGACAAAAACGATTCCCGTGATGACCAGGGTCCGTGAGAACTGTGAGTCAATAAGCTTGCCCACATCGGTGATTGCTGGCGGAAACCACCAGGGCTTCGCGATGAAAAGGTAGACCGTGATGGCGGTAAAAAGAATGAGGAACAACGCGAGGGCTAACGCTACGGATGTCGAGCCTGCACTTTTCTTCTTGAGTCTCCCCATCTCCTCCGCTCCGTGAAGTTGGCCGGCCGGTGAGCGCGCAACATCAAGCGCCGCGGCTCCTGAAAACGTGCAGCACCTGCTTGAAGGGCCAAATGATATATAAACGCGCGAAGATTGCAACAGATAAGCTGATGATTTTTACAAGGCGGCGCGCGCCACGGAGTCGCGTGTGTGGGCGGCCACCGGGTTGTGAACGTACAGGCTGCTGGGATTGATGATCTTCTCTCCCGGATGTTCGGGAAGAGAGATCTCGTAACGCACAGGCTGTTGGTGGTCCCGCACCTGGCGTTCCAGGTTGTAAACACTTGAAAATTTCCACAACATGCGGACGAAATTCGTCTGGCCATTGGCCAGGTGGCGCGCGGCGATGCCAAAGGTGTCGCGCAAAGCAGCCCAGCCAAGATGTTTTTTGTTCAAAATCTGTTGAGTCTTGACCAGTTCCCCGTAAAAGCGGTCCAGTGGCAATTTTGTCGGAAGAACGGCGTGCTGGACGTCAAAGAGCCGGTAATCGCGCGTGGTGAAATTTCGCGATTCGGTGTGCCAGGTTTCAGTGCCCGGATACGGCGTGTTGACAGTCAGGTGGACGATCTCCGGAACGCTGAGCGCCCACTTGCGAACGATCTCGAATTTTTCTTCGTCCCAGCTTGGATCTGCAATAATGTTTACGGCAACGATGATGCCCAGACGCCGGGCGATTTCCAGCGCTTCCATGTTCTTGTCAATCGTGATCCGTTTGCGATGGGATTTGAGTCCCTCGTCATCAATCGCTTCGAGACCCAGAAACATGTACTCGAGCCCCAGCTTCCTCCACCGGCGGAAGACATCCTGGTTGCGAATCAAAACGTCGCCGCGAGTTTCCAGATAATACTTCTTGCGTATTCCTCTTCGCTCGATCTCTTCGGCTAAGCCCATGCCATGGTCGGATTGGATGAATGCCACGTCATCCACGATGAAAACTCCCGGCTCGCGGATGGATGCCATGTCTTCAGCGGCGACCTCCGCGCTTACGCGGCGGTAGTTGCGGCCATAAAATGTCCAGGCGCTGCAGAAAACGCAATCCCAGGGACATCCTCGCGTGAATTCGATGCTCGCGCAAGGATCCAACACGCCGATAAAATACTTTTTGCGTTTGGAAGTCATGTCCCGCGCGGGGCGCAGGTCGTCCAGGCTGTCTCCGAGTTCGGGCGACGGGCCTTCGCCATCTAGCGTAACGACGCCGGGCAGTTGCCGGAGCCCGCGCGAATCATTGGCTGCATCGAGAATGCTGGTTATAATTCCTTCGCCCTCGCCGCGAACAACGCACGCGAGCGCTCCCCCCGCATGCCGCAGGATCTCTTTGGCCGTGAAGGATGCACTGTGCCCGCCGGCAAAAACAAAACAATCCGGCAGCTTTTTCTCAGTCTCTTTCGCAAGGTCCACGACCTCCGGGATATTCGCCAGATAATTGAGTGAGAACCCAATCGCCTCGGGCTTCCAACTCTCGAGAAGGTTGAAATAAGCGGCGTGATCGAAGATTTGTAAGTCCAAAAGCCGAACTTCATGCCCTGCCCGGCGCGCCGCCGCCGCCACGAGCTCAAGCCCGAGCGGCTCAAGCCGTAAGTAAATCTCCGAGTACATCAGCGGGCTGGGATGAACAAAGAGAACTCGCATTTTGCCCTCCGACAAACAACCTTTATACAGAACCGAATAGCGCCGATACGCCTCGGCCGGAGATGTGCCGTCTAGGTAGTAACTGCATCATAGCAATCTGATTTGCCGCTGCAAGCTGTATTTATGTGCAATCCCTTGTGCGGCACATTATGGCCCATCAGGTTAGATGCAATGGATCGAGGAAGAGAGTTGGGTTTGATAAAAGAAAAAAGGCGCCCTGGAGTTGGTTTGAAGGGCGGAAGGCATGCCCGCCCTTCCAAAAGAGGCTGAATTACCAGCCGAGGACGTACGCAAAAATGAGTGGCGCTACAATTGTCGCGTCAGACTCAATAATGAACCGCGGTGTGTTTTCGCCTAGCTTACCCCAGGTGATCTTTTCATTGGGGACGGCACCGGAATAGGAGCCATAGCTCGTCGTGGAGTCGCTGATCTGGCAGAAATAGCCCCAGAGGGGCACCTTTTCGCGGCGCAGGTCCTGGTGAAGCATCGGAACGACGCATATTGAAAAGTCACCGGCGATGCCGCCGCCAATCTGGAAGAAACCAAGCGGCGTTTCCGTGGCTGTTTCGGTATACCAGCGCGCCAGCTCAACCATGTATTCGATTCCGCCGCGAACCGTCGTGACGTTCTTCACTTTTTCGCTGATCACCTGCGCAGCGAACATGTTCCCAAGCGTCGAATCTTCCCAACCGGGGACGAAGATCGGCAAATCCCTTTCGGCCGCGGCAATCATCCAGCTATCTTTCGGATCGATCTGGTAATGCTGCTTCAAATTTCCCGCGCGCAAAACGCGAAAGAAAAACTCGTGCGGGAAATATCTCTTCCCGGAGCGGTCGGCCTCGTGCCACTCCTCCATCACGATGCGTTCAATCCGGCGCATCGCCTCTTCTTCGGGAATGCAAGTGTCGGTCACGCGGTTCAGGTGTCGCCCCAGCAACTCCGTCTCCTGCTTCGGACTGAGCTGCCGGTAATGCGGCACGCGGACGTAGTGATCGTGCGCCACCAGATTGTAGACGTCCTCCTCGAGGTTCGCGCCCGTGCAGCAGATTCCGTGCACTTTGTTGCGGCGAATCATCTCGGCAAGCGAAAGACCGAGTTCCGCGGTGCTCATGGCGCCAGCCAGCGTCACAAACATCTTCCCGCCGCTCGCCAAATGCGCGTTATACGCTTCGGCTGCGTCCACGATCACAGCGGCATTGAAGTGCCGATAGTGCCTTTTGATGAAATCAGTAATGCTGCTGTGCGCTTGTTTTTCTGCAACCGGCTTCTCTGCAACTGCCTTCATGAATCCTCCTTCAATTGGACATGCATATCTGGGGCCCGCGCAAGAAAAGATGCTGCATGGATGGGCTGGATTAGAAGTAGCTGGCGGTATAGCTCAACAGACGGAAGAACCGGTAGGCGGAGATGTGCGATTGAGAAAGCGACAACATCAGCTTGCTTACGTCCACGCATATTTAAATAACACAATGACGAGCGCCATGCCAGAGAAATCCACGAATAAATATTTTTCGCGCGACGTTGTTCGACGCAGTAAAATGTCAAAAAGCAAGCGCATGAAAATTCGGTCATGTCATGAAGCTCGGTCTGATGCCAAACCGGTTGAACTCCTCAAAAATTCGCTCCATGGTGCAGGAACGCTCATTCTTGAAGGATCACTTCTCCGCAATATCTGCACCAATGTGCCCGGGGATTTCAATCTTGTCCTGTCTCAGCTGCTCATCGAGTCCGCTGTGTGATGTTGTCTGCTCTTCGACCCAGCGCACGGCTTCCGGACAAAGATGGAAACAATACGCAAGGGGCCTGGAGGGGTTGGCATCCTCCCGGAGGATGCTACGCCGGGGCTTTTCACGGCAATCCTCTGATCCACAATCGGATCCCAGTGACCGCCGGACAAATCATATGCGGAGGACTCCGGGCATCGATGCACCAATCACAATCCCAGTCAATATCCCCGCCCCACTTCTACCATCTGATGGCCGTTCATCTTGCCGGGCCTGATCCGGTTGCGCAGCTCCCGCATGCTTTCCACCACCGCCTCGTGTGCCATTCTTGCTCTGGTTTCGTCGACAGGAATCGGCATCGCCGCAGGAACGCTGTGCCTCGTAACCGTAATCTTCCCTCCCCTACTAACCCGATCCTGTAATTCCGCCAAGTCTTCTTTGCGTGAAATCATATGCGCGAAGAGGATAATTTCGAAGAGCTGGCTTTCGGGAGCACGCTCCAACAGATAACACGCGCCGAGCGGGACGACTCCTCAGCCGAATGATCTGCGTTCTCGTCAACACATGCTTCGCGAATGTACACGATGTTCACAATGTGCACCAACAAATTCCATTCCTTCGCGTATCTTGCTGATTAGACGCGGTTCTTATTCATTTCTTGGCAAAATGCTCTTCCAAAACGCAGTCGGGTTCAAGGTTAACGTTTTCGACTTCATCGCACATAGGCCGCCGTTCCGACTTGGCGGAAGCCGTCGTGTAATCACTTTCAAATTCGTCGTGATCCCCGAAAATCGGCTCCCTTTTTGGCATAGGAGACGTTTTCCGCAGAAGGCCTTCGGAGCGGTCGATCCGCAGCTCCACTTCTTGAGGATATTCATTGTCAAACTGGTCGACGACTGTAAGCCTCGCCGGAACGTCCATCCCATGTTTAAATTCCCTGGGCATCCGGCCTCCGAAGCCCAGAAGCAGCCCTTGGATCGTGCTCCCTCGGCGCAACGTTCGACTTAGATTAATCCGATGATTAAGTACTTCATTGAAGGAATACCACAGGTTGGTGCCTGGCAATTTGTAATTCGCCGCACTACCTCCGGTCTCCCCGGGATCGTCTAACCAGTAGAAGTTAGGATCCGACCACGGCAAGGTCAGATCGATGTACGAAATGCCAAGATTCGGCAGTCCGCTCGTGATGCTAAGGCTAATTATGTAATTCATCGCGCCACATCTCAACTCCAAAGCGGAATTTTCATCTTGCGAACCACATTGGCGGATGAAGACAAACTTACACTGGTCCTCATCGAATTCGAGCGGGGTGCCCAAATCTTGAAGTCTCCGCGCCGCTGCGGCCTCCTGCGGTGTCCTATTGCGATTCATTCGATCAACCTCCAGGATAAAATCAAGTACATCACGTACACAACGTACATCAGATTCACGAAGTACATTTCATCTGTGCTTCTTGGCGCTGTTGCCACGCCGAATCGGATCCTGCCCACCTTGTTTGCACAACGGACACCCAGCCAAACCGTTTTGAACCGTGGGGACGTCGTAGGCAAAGGCAAGATCGTGGACACGGCGGCGGACCGGTTCGGTCAGGAGCAGCCGGTATCCCTTGCGATCGCGCGGCTCGGGCAACAGCTGCATGAGCCGCAGGCGTGTGCCAACTTTTTTGGCCGCCAGATTCGCGTCGCCTCCGCGCTCTCGCAAAATATCTGACGCGGTGGCGGTAATTTCGCCCACATATGGTTCATGCTTGTTGGCGTGATCGAAGGCAAGAACAGATTCCACAGTCACTGAATCCAGGTCCGTCCACCTCGTGACCTGGCTGGCTCGGTCCTGAATTTTGAGCGCGTTCAGAACTGCCGTCTGATGCGATTCATCTCCCGGTGTGCACGCGGCGAGATTGCGGCCAAGCTCCCTCATCGAGAAGCTCAGTCCAGTACCATCTGCTGGTGATGGCCGTGAGGCAGAGTAGTTCCGGAAAAAATAACTAAGAAGCCGTGGCTGGAAATCCCGCGCGATCTGCTGCTCAGCTTCAGGAGTGAGCAAGCTTGGCTCGCGGGTGCCTGGAATAGCCGGAATTTCGATCGCGGGCGGCGCTCCGGCGGGCAGTGACGAGCTCGGCTCGCTCGTAAAAGTCACGACGGGCGCATAGATCTCTAAGAGCCGACCACGGAATAGGATGAATTGCCCCCTTCTGGTCACAGCCTGAATCAGGCGCTCCGTCTGACGCGAGAGCTGCGCCTCATGGATCAAGAAAGTGAAGCGATATTCCAGCGGAAATGCACAGATGCTGGCGATGCTCGGAGACAAGATTGGCAGTGCCCGCCGACAGAAGCACCGTAATAGCCGCAGCAATTGCGTTCCCACAAAGGTGTCAGACCCAACGATGGAAAGCCAGGGTGCTGTGGAAAAATTCCTCACGAACCAGGTAGCGAGTGCGAAGCGCGTGCACAGCACGACGTATCGCTCGGGGAGGCCCGTGTTAGGGAAAATCGTACGTGAAAGATCATCCGAAAGCTGCTGCGTCGATTCCGCTGGCGCGACGTGCGTGGGCAGGTATAAGGCGCGCAAAACGCTCGGCTCGAGCGGAACGGGCTCGTAAATGACTCCCCCGCGCTCGATCCGCGGAGCGATGGTTGCCCTCGAACGATTCCAAAACGCCAGAGTCAACCGCCCAGAGTTCGCGCGGTTCAAGATTGGCTCGAGGATGGCACCGTCGGCGAAAATTTCCCCCGCGGTAGGGATGATCCGGCGCTGGTCTGGCCGCTTCGTTTGCTTAACGGTCATTTTCGTCTCCGTTAAAAACGAAAAGAACGAAGGCGCGGAGCACTCCCGCAATGCCCTTCGTTCCCTAAACCTCAGCCAGGCCAGAAACCAACAGGACTCTAGGCTAGCACATCCAGATTGCCACGTCAACGGCTCTATTCGTCCTGTCGCTCGCCAGGATTCAAAACGGATCCTAAATCAAACAAAAGCAAATGGACATGCGGAATCTGAGCCGTTATGAATTATGGCGAACGAGGCCATGAAATCCAAAGGCGCCGGCTGGCGAGATCGGCCAGGAGCATCGAATTGTTCGACGCGATCCCCCCGAACTTCCGGACGTGGTTTCTTTACCTGATAAGGGTGTGCCGATATTGCTGTCCGCGATGGAGGGGCGAGCAATCCATCTCATCACAGACGACGTTCGGGACTTCGGGCCGTATCTCAACAAGACAATCAGATGCATTCTCGTGCTGTCGCCGGCGGATTATCTGAGGAAACGCCGTGCTCAGTAGCGGCCCAACGACAAAACGCGAATCTCGATTCTCTTCGAGGAGAAACTTGCGGGAATTGATTACGGACACCGTCGAGAGTAAACGCCATGCTGCGGAGGTTCGGCCTATTCATTTCCCCCATTTCCTCCGGGGATCTCTCACTTATTAAATCTTGCGGGGGGAATTCATTCAAACGGCGTCTGATTCGGGGCCTTAAATGCGATGGGCTCTGCTAGGTCTAGATCGCGATGGCGCCAACCGAGTGTTCTATCTCACGGCCCGTGGGAAGTTGTCTTCTAACCTTCTCCTGTAAGAAGCCACTCGATCGATTTTCCGAACTCGCGGCTGATCCTCAAGAGAATTTCGGATCCGATCTGAACGTTGCCGCGCTCCATCGTTGAAAGATAGTTCTGGCTGATCCCGATACGTCGCGCAAACTCCTCCTGCGTCAAATCGAAGCCGCGGAGTTCCCGAATACGTCGCCCAACCGTTTTCCACTCCACGGTCGCGTTCGCTGCTCCAGATTTTGCGCTTGACTTGTGTATCCGTGTATGGATATAATATCCTTATAGAGTGGTACGGACTTCAAGTCCAATCGCCCCACGACCTACCCGTGAAACTCTTACAGGTACCCGGCGGGGCAAGCTCAACTAAGAATACTGGGAGTGACCAATGAATCGCAATACAAAGGATAAGGACCCTCAACAGCTGGACGAGAAACCACATCGACCCCTAATGGTCGTCCGGAACATCCGGTTTGCGCGGAGAAAATGGGGAGTCTCCCGTGAGCAAGTTGCTCTGCTTAAAGACCTGACTGAAGAATTGCAATTGTCAGTTGTTGTAGGCGACTTGAGGCTTCTTGACAACAAATGGTATGTCACCCACGCTGGCCTACTTCGAGTGGCGCGGCGCAGCCGGTGCGTGGGCATCAGAACGACCATTGAAAAAGCTTTGTCTGATCCGAGTGCCAGCCGCTGGGTCTTTAAGGCGACCGTCTACAAGTCGCCCCGCTCTCGCGGCTTCGTCGGCTACGGAGATGCCGATCCGTCTAACGTCTCGTCCTTGGTTCGCGGCGCCGAGATGCGCGTGGCTGAAACCCGCGCCGTCAATCGAGCCCTTCGCAAAGCCTACGGCATCGGCCTCTGTTCGGTCGAGGAACTCGGGTGGTCGCCTCGGACTCCTGCCGCTGCCCCATCGAATCAGAACGCGCCTGCCTCGAACGGGAACAACGGCCACTCGAGCGGCCAGCCGCGCCTCCGCGACCGCCTCTGCTTGTTGGTCCGCAAGCACCAACTCGATTCTACCCTCGTAAAACGCTATGCGGCGGACTTCTGCGGGACCGAAGTACTGCGGGACGCCGGTCGAGACCTTGTCGAGAGCTTCATCAACAACCTCGCCGATTGGGCCTCCAAGGACCGCGAAGGGCTCCTTTGCAAACTGAACAGCTATTCCCAACTTACGGAGGTGAAGTCATGAAGCGTCATATCCCGGGACTGCACGAGTGTTCTCCGAATCCCGATTCCACACTCGAAGGTCTGTTCCTCGTTCGTGTCGAGCGGGCCTTCTACCGTTGGCATGCGCACAAGCCATTCTTCACCCTCCGCTTTACCGTCATCGAACCTACTGAATTCATAGGACAGACCATCACCGGACGAATCTACTGTTCACCGAAGGCCCTTTGGAAACTGAACTGGTTCCTCAGGGACTTCGGCTATGACCCGGATCTGCTCGGTCGAGAAGAGGTGGAGGAGAGAGCTCTTCTGGGCTTGCGGGGGGTCCTGCGCATCTCCCATACCCCCTTCAACGGCCGCTCCTACCTCAATCTCGAAGCATTCGCCCCTGCAAGCGAATGGGAGGAACTCTCGCCGGCACCCAGAAGTGCTGTAGAGGTCCAAGGGGCTGGCCATGACCTATAGCTACACACAAATCAGCCAATACCTTCGCTGTCCGCGGGCCTACCGATACCGGTATCTGGATGGCTGGCGCGAGAAAGATACACGAGCCGCATCCATCTTCGGCCGGTGCTTTGAAAAGGCATTGGCAGCCCTCCTCTCCCAGGAAGACAGCGCCGCAGCTCTCTTCCGGGAGTGGGGAACCTATCGCGAATCCCAACTCGAATTCGGCACCGGGGACGATTGGGAGCGCATGCTGCGACAGGGGGTCATGCTGCTCGAACGATTTGCCCAAGAAGATCGCGTTCGCATCCACCATCCAAAGCAGGACCTCCAGGTGAAACTCGTTCGTGCGCTTCCGAATGGCGATGATTTCGTGGCCTACATCGATGGCATCGGAGAACTGGACGGCCAACGGTGCCTCCTCGAATGGAAAACCACCCGGGCGCGCTACCCTGAAGAACCCGCAGGACTCGTAACTCTCGACCCACAGATGATCTGCTACTCCTGGATGAGCGGGATCTCGGATGTGGCGATGGTCGTGTTCGTGCGCAAACGGGTGCCTGAAATCCAGTATCTCCGCGCCTCCATCACCGACGCCCAGCGGCAGGAGTTTGCCCAAATCGTGGAATCGACTGCGAGTCAGATCGAGGCCGGCCAGTTCCTGCCGCACAGCGGGATTCGATTCCCCCAGAACGGTTGTGTGAGCTGTGCCCAACTGGGGCTGTGCCTCAACGACCAGAAGTTGATTGATACCCATCTGATTCGTAGCCCGGGAGCAAGCGACCTTGATTGGCTTGATGAGCTTTCGGATTAACGGTGGGGCCATGACACCCCCGGAACTCAACCGCCAGAGGGCGCTCGCTGTTCTCAGCAGGATCGAGGAGATCCTCGCCTGGGAGAAGTTGAGCGAGCACCAGCGGGACGAACGATTCCTTGAGTTGGGGCAATACCTCTGCGAAGTTCGCGCGGGGCAGTACTGGAGGCTCGATGAGTTGAAGTCCTTTGATGAATTCCTCGAGAAGCGCTTCCCGGAATCGCGCCGGAAGGCTTATTACCTGATGGCTATCCAGGAATCCCTGACCCGGGTCCCGAAACGGCAGCTGCGGGAGGTGGGCTGGACGAAGGCCATTGAACTCGCGAAGGTGGCACGGCGAGACGGAGACGAATTCGACTGTGCAACCTGGTTGCACAAGGCCAGGGAGATGCCCAAAGAAGAGTTCAAATGTGAAGTGGAGAAGCACCTGACCGGCCGAGCGACCGAGCCCTGGGAAATCCTGTACTTCAAAGTGTTCAAGACCCAGCTGCCGGTCGTCGAACAAGCCCTCGAAACAGCGGCCTTGATGCTCGGAACGGAGAAGTCGCGAGGTTATTGCTTGGAGATGATCTGTGCCGATTTCCTGGCGGGAGCGAGCTTAGAAACCGGCAACCAGGATGCTCTTCTCTCGGCACTCACTCGGCTCGTAGGCGGACTTCCGATACCGCAGAGGGAGCAACTCTTCGAGAGCGTTCAGGCGCTCCCTTGACCGGAATTCGATCCAAACGGCCACGCTTGAGGCTTGAACCTGAAGCCTACCGCGAGCTCTGCCGTAACGTCCTGGAACGCGACGGCTGGCGCTGCCAATTCTGCGGGCGAACCGAAAATCTTCAAGTCCATCACATCGAGCCGCGGAGCCGCCTCGGCGATGACACGGCCGAGAATCTCATAGCTCTCTGTGTCCTGTGCCACCAGAAAGCTCACCGACAACGTGAAGACACCGAGTAGGACTCTTGAACGCACGGATGAGGCGAAACTACCTTCCTTCAACAATGTCCGTCGTGCTTCATCTCTTCGGCAACTCGACCGATGAGTGCCCAGGACGGGCTGAAAAAGTTCTTGGGCCGCTCTCATACGAAGCTCAAATCCACATGATGATCAGTGGGTCGCAGAAGTTGATTCTCGGGGATCGGATCCTTTAAGCGGAAGCAATAGAACTGCGCATCTGTTCGTGGTTGTTGACCCAACTGTAAAATTTACAGTTGGCGTAGGTCTCGGTCAGAATTGAGGCATGAGGGCTGGTCAAAAAATCTATCGGATCATTGGGCTACTTAATGAAGAGTGCGGAAGGAGGGATTCGAACCCTCACGCCTTACGGCGCCACCCCCTCAAGATGGTGCGTCTGCCAGTTCCGCCACTTCCGCACGGGTGGTCAGAGAAGGATTCTAGCCGGAGCGCTGAAAACGAGCAAGTTGCGGCGGCAGGATTCCCGCAAACTAAAAAGAGTGTTAGTGATTCGGTTGCGGTGTCGATGGCGGGGGCGTTTGCACCGGCTTTGGCGCAGGCGCTGGAGCCGACGATGCCGGCTTGCCAAATTTCTCGAGCACAGACCGGCCCGTGATCGCGTTGTCCTGGCGGACCACCAGCAACAGGGACGTCAGCATAAACATGACCGCGCACCAGGTCGTCGCCTTCGAGAGAAAAGTTGCCGCGCCGCGGGGGCCAAACGCGGTCTGGCTTCCCGCGCCGCCAAATGCTCCCGCAAGATCCGCGGCTGTTCCACTCTGCAAAAGGACGACCACCGCCAACAGGAAGCACACGATCACGTGGAAAATAAGGAGCACTGTGGGGACTCGGTAGCCGAGAAAGAGCAGCAGCCCTCCTATCGATAATGAAATCGCCCATTTGACCTGCCTTGGCATCTCAGCCCCCACTTTCAGAAATTCACAATTGCGGCAAACGAACTCGCATCGAGACTCGCACCGCCTACGAGCGCGCCGTCAATTTCCACTTGCGCCATCAATCCCCGGATATTGTCCGGCTTGACGCTGCCGCCGTAAAGAATCCTCAACGCAGCGGCACTGGCGGGAGTGAATCGGCTGGCCGCCTGGTCTCGCAGGAACCGGTGTGCCTCGGCGGCCATTTCCGGCGTCGCCGTGCGCCCCGTGCCGATTGCCCAGACGGGCTCGTAAGCAAGCAGAATACGGGAAAAATGGTCGGCGGTCAACGCGCCGAAGGCTCCCTGAAATTGACGTGAAAGCACCGCTTCCATTTGATTCGCTTCGCGCTCGGCGAGCGTCTCCCCTACGCAAACAATCGGCGTGAGCCCGGCCTCGAGAGCCGCCCCCAGCTTCTTGGCCACAGTCTCATCCGTCTCTCCAAAAATCTGTCGCCGTTCGCTGTGGCCTAAGATGACGTAACGGCAGCCTGTCTCAAGAATCATTTGCGCGGAAACTTCTCCCGTAAACGCGCCCTGTTTCTCCCAATGCATGTTTTGCGCCGAGATTGCCACATTCGATCCCGCCGCTGCTTCCACGGCCGCTGCCAACGCCGTAAACGGGGGAGCGATCACAATGTCGCAATGCGTTGCGCCCACGACTAGCGGCTTCAGCGCGGCAAAAAACGCGCGCGTCTCTGCGCGCGTCTTGAACATTTTCCAATTCCCGGCAATCACTGGCCGTCGCATTATTACTTTTTCCGCCCCATGATTCGCACACAGACTATTTGTTCGTCAGCGCTTCAACACCCGGCAGCTTCTCTCCCGCCAGAAACTCAAGCGATGCCCCGCCGCCCGTCGAGATGTGGCTGATTTTATCCGCAACGCCCGCCTGATGCACGGCCGCCACTGAGTCGCCGCCGCCGACAATGCTCGTCGCGCCGCCGTCCGTCGCCGCGGCCACCGCTTCCGCAACGCCCAGCGTACCTTTCGCGAACGCCGGCATTTCAAACACGCCCATCGGCCCATTCCACACGATTGTTTTCGCGCGGGCAAGTTCCGACCGAAATGTCGCCACAGTCTGCGGCCCGATGTCCAGCCCCATCCATCCATCAGGAATTTGCGTGACCGGCAATGTCTGCGTCTTCGCGTCCGCCTTAAATTCCGAAGCCGTCACGTGATCGCTCGGCAGCACAAACCGGAAGCCGCGCTGCTTGGCATCCGCAAGAATCTTGCGCGCCAGGTCCAGCTTGTCATCTTCCACCAGCGATTTCCCGATGCCGATTCCCTGCGCCTTGAAAAATGTGTACGCCATCCCGCCGCCGATGACCATCGCGTCGGCAATCCTCATCAAATTTTCAACCACTCCAATTTTGTCAGAAACTTTCGCGCCGCCAAGGATCGCCACAAACGGCCGCTCGGGATTCGTGATGGCCTTTCCAAGATACGTCAGCTCTTTTTCCATCAGCAGCCCCGCGGCGGCCTGCTTCACGAACCGCGTAATTCCAACCACCGACGCATGCGCGCGGTGCGCCGAGCCAAACGCGTCGCACACAGATAATCCGTCGCAAAGAGCCGCCAGTTGCCGTGAGAATGTCTCGTCGTTCGCTTCCTCCTCCGCGTGGAAGCGCACGTTTTCCAGCAGCAGTATCGCGCCGTTCGCGAGCGCCTTGCTCTTCGATTCCGCATCGGCACCAACACAATCAGCGGCAAATTCCACCGGCGCGCCAATCAACTCCTCGAGTTTCGCCGCCGCAGGCCGCAAACTAAATTGCGCGTTCGGCTTCCCTTTCGGCCGCCCAAGATGTGACGCCAGCACCATCCGCGCGCCGCGCTCTCGCGCCAGCCGCAACGTCGGCAGCGTCTCGCGTATACGAGTATCGTCGGTCACTTGCCGCGGCTCCGCATACGATAGCGGCACATTAAAATCTACGCGGATGAAAACTCGCTTGCCGGCGAGATCCAGATCGCGGATGGAAAGTTTGCTCACGAAAATTGGAAGTGTGGAAGCCGCGCCCTAAAATTTTGCGGCCATGAATTTGATCAGGTCGCGGACGCGCGAGGAATAGCCCCACTCATTGTCGTACCACGCCAGAACTTTCACGCAGTTCCCTGCCACAACTTTTGTATATTCCGCGTCCACGATGGAGGAAAGCGGATTGCCGCGGAAATCGATCGAGACAAGTTCCTCGGTGCTGTATCCCATAATCCCCTTCATGGAACCTTCGGCGGCGGCGCGCATCGCGGCGTTCACCGCCTCAACCGTCGCTGGCTTCACCGTCGTCACCGTCAGGTCCACCACGCTCACGTTCGGAGTCGGCACGCGCATCGCGTAGCCATCGAGCTTTCCTTTCACTTCCGGCAGCACCAGATGCAGCGCTTTCGCCGCGCCCGTGGAAGTGGGAATCATGCTAAGAGCGGCCGCGCGCGCGCGTCGCAAGTCTTTGTGCGGCAGGTCGAGCAGCTTCTGATCATTCGTATAGGAATGGATCGTGGTCATCGTGCCGTGCACAATCCCAAATGTATCCACAAGCACTTTCGCAACCGGCGCGAGGCAGTTCGTCGTGCACGATGCGTTGGAGACCACGTCGTGCTTCGCCGCGTCGTACATCTTTTCATTTACGCCGAGCACCACCGTGAAGTCCGGGTCCGTCGCCGGCGCCGAAATAATCACTTTCTTCACCGGCCCGCGAATATGTTTGCGCGCCTCCGCGCCATTCGTGAAGAGCCCAGTGGACTCGATCACAATCTGCGCGCCCACCGACGCCCAATCCAATTCCGCGGGCGACTTCACCTTGAAAACTCTAAACCCGCGCCCCTCCACGGCAATGGAATTCTCCGTGTGCGTTACGTTGTGCGGAAGGTTGCCGAGGATCGAATCGTATTTCAGCAAATAGGCCAGTGTCCTGGCGTCGGTAATGTCGTTCACGGCCACGATCTCAATCGCGGGGTCGCCCAGCGCCGCCCTCACGACGTTCCGCCCGATGCGCCCGAAGCCGTTGATCCCCACTTTTACTGGCATGTTTCCTCCCGATTTGGTTGGTGTCCGCTCCCGCGCGAACCGGCGCAGAATGGAACGAAATGCGCAAAACGCGTGTCGTGCGCATCGTCGCGCGGACGCTTGATGCTAGGTTGCGTGGATACGATTGTCAACGCGCAGGCTTTCGCGAATTTCGCCCACCCAATGCCATCACGCCGAGCGGAGCAACGCGGGCTTGAGGTTATCAAGGATCACTCAAGGTGACGGCAAATATCTTTCAGGGGCTTACCTTGGACTGAAAACTACAAAACTACTTCTCCGCAATCGGGTCCCGGGGGAACTGCTCAATGCGGATTGCCTTATCGCCTACGAAGGTTACAAAGATCGTTTTAGCTGGCGGCGTGCCGTAAATCCAGTCTTCGGTTTCGTTCCCATCGGCGTCGCGCTCGCGCACCTTCTTATCCGGCTTGCCGATGGCCGCTTCCACCATCTCGCGCGACATCCCGATGGCCGCGCGCTTCTCCGTAATCGCCTGCTTCATCTCCGGAGACAGCGACTCAGCCCAGAGTACGGCTGCCGAACGCTGGTCCGACTTGAAAGACAGCACGGGCGCGAGCATCTTCTTCAAATCTTCCGGCGTCATGTTGGGAACCGGCTTGCCAAAATCCAATATGATCGTCGCGCCCAGTCCGGCGGTGTCCGGATTTCCCACTTCACTCTGCGACGACGTGGTTGGAATGATCCCAACGCTCAGTTGGACGTGGTCGCGCCAGTTGATCCTTCCCTTGCCGCCCCCGTTGATCAGCACAACAATCTGAGTTTTCTTGAATTGCAGCGCGGTAATCTGCACCTGGTCGCCGGGGTTGACCGACGCTCCGTGCGCCGCCAGGGCCTTCCGATATTGGTCTTCGGTCATCGGTTGTCCGGCGTGAAGAACCAGTCCCTGTTTGCCGCCCGGAAGAGACTTCGTGGCGTGAGCGTACTCGCCATCCACATAACGCACGAGCGCCAGCTCCGCCGAGTTTTGCAGCGGTCCATCGCTCGTTTTCGCGCCCTTCGGATCCTGGCTTGCCGCAGGAGTCTGCCCGCTTTGCGGAGATGAATTTGTGTCAGGGAACAATGGAAAGCTTGCGCCCGCAAGAATATCCGGCGGAAGGGGAGAAGGCGTGCGCCAGGGTAGCACTTGCGGGTTGTCCGCACTGAAAATGAGAAGTAAGGCTCCCGCGGCGAATGCAAGGCGAGTCATGGGTTCCCTGCCTGTTGGCTATTGTAAGACTTCCCGCGGTGCATGGGAAGAGGAGAGTTGCCGCGACCTGAGAAGCCAGGCGATTCCCCCGAGCGTGACAATCGTCACGGCCGCGCCCCCCTCGGGGCCATAGATTCCGCCCGTAAGCCAGCCGGGGCCGGTGGGCTCCGCGGAAAAAAGATGAGGCGTAAAATTTATGCCGCTGACCGGCAGTGACACCAGCGTCGCCATGGTGAGATTCCATGACCAGTGCAACCCGATTTGCATCCACATGGAGCGCGTTCGGATGTAAGGAATTGCAAGGATGATTCCGGCGAGGATGGTATTGATGCTTGAAAAGATTGTCGCGTTCGGATTCCAGAAATGGAGCGCGCCGAAAATTGCAGATGTGACGAGCAGCGCGGCCGGCGCGCCAATCGCTTCGATCAGCTTTTGAAAGCCGTAGCCGCGAAAGCTCAGCTCTTCCACGGCCGCCGCCAGCAGGAACAGCGCGGCATTCGCCAAGACATGATGCCAGAAATGCAGACCGTAGCCGGATCGCGTCGAGTAATGAACCGATCGCGTGGCCAAAAATATTGCCAAAACCAAAATTTGCAATGCCAATCCAACGCCAAATCCGAGAGCGAGTTCCCTGCCCCAGCCGCGTCGCAGCGTCAGTCCGAGTCCGGAGAATCTCGTGCCGTCAGCCAGACGAAGAAAAAACCAGCTCAGCAACAAAAATCCAACCACCAAGGCCAGCGAACTCCAGAAGAGCTGCGCCCAAAATGTGGAATGTTCGGTGAAACTAAATGCAACGCGCGCAATTTCATAATTGGCCGCAATCAGCGCCAGTGTGAAAGTGAGCGCGCGGAAAATCGGCCGCACGCGGCCATCCGCGCCGAGGAAAATTCGCTCGGAAAGAATCGGCGATTGTTTGGGAGGCCGCGGTGGATCGGGAGAGCTTTGTTCGCCTGCGCCGGAATTTGATTCAGGTGTCATAGATTCGAAAGGAGAGCTGTCCCACCCGCGGCTTAACGGCTCCCCTACCGACTGACTGTTATGCGGACGCCGCTTCGGTCAATTTTCATTGGGAGTATTTGTCCGCCGGCTTTTGCGACGGCCGCTTCCACGCGCTGCCTCGCATCGGGTTCAATCAGAAGAATCACGCACCCGCCTCCGCCCGCTCCGCAAACTTTTCCCGCCAGCGCACCTTTGTTTCTCGCGGATTCAATGATGCGGTCGATCGTGGGAGTCGAGATCGTAGGCAGGTTCTTCTTCCGGGCATTCCACTCTTCTCGGACGAGTTTGCCGAGCTCATCCCAATCGCGGGCGAGCAGCGCCTCGCGAACTTGCATGGCAATTTGTGAAATCTCTTCCAAGTTTCGGTGGACGCGTTCATCGCCGTTGATTTGCGCCTGAAACACCTCCCAGTTGTTGATTCCCGATTGTCGCGGTTCACCCGTGTAGCAAAGAACGATGCGCCGCTCGAGTTTTTCCGCGGTCACGGGAAGCGCTTCGCGGTATTCTCCACCAGCGCGCAAATGAATCGCGCTCACTCCGCCGTATGCAGGTGGGTAATGATCCTGCGTTCCCGTGGGCACGTGGATGATAACGGCTTCGACATCACGGCTGATGCGAATCCATTCCTCGCGGCCGCGCTTTTCGCCCGTCAGTCTCGAAAGCGCGGCGCAAATCGCAACGGCCATCGCGCTCGATCCACCAATGCCCGCGCCCGCCGGCGCTTCGGAATTCGTTGTGAGCGTGAAGCCTTGCTGCGGCGCGAACAGGCGAACAAGGTGCGCAGGCAGCGGGAGATGGTATTGCTTCGACCGCTCCAGCGCGGCGAACGATGAGAAGGATTCGCGCCGCTTCGTATCGCGCGAGACGAACGTGATGCGCCGGTCGGACTTTGAGGACTCAATCACGCACTGCGCGTACCGCGTGATCGCGCAATTCACCGTCAGCGCGCCTTCGTGGAAAAGATAGAGCGGCCAGATGTCCAGTGTCCCGCCGGCCAGATCGATTCGTGTCGGCGCTCGCGATTCAATTCTCATGGAGATTTCAGACCCTTCGTGTCCGGCATCATCACTCCCCCGGTGGTGCAGTTCGGATTCTACACGGCGCTCCGGCCGGTGAACGCCGGGCAAGTATCCGCGCGAGAGTATATGCGTCAAATTCACGGCGCACAATTGATGATCCAATGCGCTTCGTTGACCTTTACACGGCACGCGCGCCTCGATAGTGTGGAGATTCTGGTGTGCGGACGGCGCAGGTCAGAATCAAATGGCGAATTCAGCTACGCAAGAATTGCTCACAAAATACCCGGTCGCGCGGCGATTTCTCGCCGGCTTTCACGGAACAGCTTTGCCGGAACAGGTTCGCGAATGGATTGCCGATGGGCTTGCCGGGGTCGCAATTTACCCCCGGAATTTCAGAAATATTGATGAGCTTGCCGCGCTCACTTCGGAAATTAAATCTACCGCGCGCGGGCCTGTCCTGATTGGAATTGACCAGGAAGGTGGCACGCGCTTTTCATTGCCCGAGCCATTCACGCAATGGCCTTCGCCTTCGGATTTGGGGAAGCTTGGCGATCCGAATGCAATTGAAGAAGTTGCGCGAGCGATCGGATTGGAATTGGCAGCCGTCGGCTGCAACCTGGATTTTGCTCCGATGCTGGACCTACATGTGAATGCCGCAAGCCCGGTCACGCAGGTGCGAAGCTTCGGCTCCGACCCGCTTCGAGTCGGCGAATCAGGCGCAGCTTTTTTGCGCGGACTCACCGCCGCAGGAATTCTAGGCTGCGCGAAACATTTTCCGGGGCACGGTGATGCGCAGGTGGACCCGCACGAAGACTTGCCCGTATTCTATGGCTCCGCGGATCGCCTCGCGCAAGCCGATCTCGTGCCATTTGCCGCGGCGATTGCCGCGGGCGCGCCCACAATCATGACTGCTCATATCCTTTTGCCGAAAGTTGACCCCGAGCAGCCCGCTTCCCTATCGAGAAAAATTCTCACCGGTATTTTGCGGGAGCAATTGCGTTTCAATGGACTCATCCTCGCCGACGACCTTGGCATGGGCGCCATTGCGCGCCGCCATGGGCCCGGCGAAGCAGCTATAGCGTCGCTTGCCGCGGGCGCGGACATTGTGATGTTTTGCCATGACATTTCAATTGTTGCCGGTGCCATGGAAGGGACAGTTCACGCGCTGGAAGAGGGAAAATTATCGCTGGATGAATGGAAATCAACAGGCCTGCGAATTGAAAAAGTACTTGGAAGGATCAAGGAGTCAGAGCAACCAAGTTTGAAGATCGTAGGTTGCCCTGCACATCGCGCCCTTGCGGAGAACCTCCGCGGACGGATCGCGAGATTAAGCTGACGCAGCCGAAGACCGCGGCCCCGGATTTGTTTTCGCGCCGGTCTTGGATGCCTCGGATATTTTGTCATGCGCCAGGTTGGCGTCAAAGCAGCGGCGGCAGCGCGCCTCATACATTCCCGTCGCTCCAACAACAATCAAGTCCTCTGAAGCAACAAGGCGCTGCGTGTGGACCGCGGGATTGCCGCACTGCATGCAAATGGCGAGCAGTTTGGTGATCTCTTCCGCAAGCGCCAGCAGCCGCGGCATGGGCACAAAAGGCCGCCCGAGATAATCCGTGTCAAGCCCCGCTATGATCACGCGCTTGCCCATGTTCGCAAGGTGCGTTGCAACGTCAACAAGCGGCTCGCCCACGAATTGGCCCTCGTCAATCCCAATCACTTCCGTGCGCGCTTCCACTTTTTCGAGGATTTCGGCGGCGGTGGAAACATTATTCGAACGGATCTCGAGTCCGGAATGCGACACAATTTCCGTCTTCGAGTAGCGCTCGTCAATGATCGGCTTGAATATCTGCACGCGCTGCTTCGCGATTTCCGCGCGCCGCAAACGGCGGATCAATTCCTCGCTCTTGCCCGAAAACATCGGGCCGACGATCACTTCAATCCAACCCATGTTGTGCTTCACGATGTCCACGCGCTCACCCTCCGCTCATTACGCTAGCACAATCTGTTGTGGAAAAGCAGGGCATCATCCAGTGGGTCAATTTCCGGTTTGCCGACAATGCTGACATTGACGCATCGGATTGCGATGGTCTGGCCCGGGGGCCAGGAATTGGCAACGAATTCCAACTAACGCCCAAGAAGAATTTAGGGGGCACCGCCGCAAATCGTCTACTTTACACCGTATAGTGATTTGTTATACGCTGTATAGGTGCCACACGAAACCAAAGCAGCCAATGCTACCGTCCGCAAGATTTCGAGTGCAACTCTTCGGTTTCTTGTGAAGTGCGGTCCCGGCAGCGTGACGATGCGGCGTGTTGCGGGCGTAGTCGGCATTACGCCTATGGCCATTTACTATCATTTTCCAACCCGGGAGGCCTTACTCAAAGCGGTCACCGACCAGGAATTCGAAAGGTTGCTTCAGTTTATTGAGCAGCGTTGGGCGGCAAGCACGCTCGAATCGCGCCTAGTGGAAGTGATGATGGGATACCTCGACTACGCCTTGGCGCGGCCTCATGTGTTCGATTACGTTTTTTCGCGGCCGCGAGCAGACGCCCGGCAATTCCCCAATGATTTTCGCGCGCGCCGCTCTCCGACTCTCAACCGCGTTGCTGATGCCGTGGAAGAGGCCATGGCCGCTGGCAAACTGAAAAAGGACGATGTTTGGGAAGTAGCGCTTGCGCTCTGGGCTCACGCCCATGGATATATCGCGTTGTATCGTGCCGGGCGCTTTGATCTCTCAGACGAAGAGTTCCGGTCATTCTTTCGTCGCGCTTTGGAGAAATTGCTAAATGGTCTTAGCAGCTGATCGCCTGACCGCGCGAGTTAATAAGGGGAGACGAATATGAGAAAAGTGACGCGAGTTTTTGTTCTAGTTGTGTTCTGTCTCGCTGGTGGCGCTGGGCGACCCAATGCCAAAGTGGCTGACGAGGAAATTGTGATCGAAAACGTCACGGTAATTTCGCCCGAGCGGCAGATTCCGTTGACCCACGCCTTTGTAGTCATCCGCAATGGCCGCATTGTTGACATTGGAACCGGCGTTGCTGCCTCTGCCCGCGCGAAGCGGATCGACGGCACCGGACGATTCCTGATCCCAGGACTGATTGATTCGCACGTGCACGTGGGTCACTCTGCGGCACTGGATGACGACGCGATCGACGCTCATCCCGAGCTTTGGGCGGCCTATCGCGCGCAGGTTCCTCGCGCGTTTCTTGCTTTCGGCTTTACTTCTGTCGTTGATCTGGACCTCGCAACAAAGGACAAAGTGTGGTTTGAAGGCACGCCGCTGCATCCGCGCTTCTATTCATGTGGCCCCGGAATTAAGGTCGCCGGCGGATACATGGCGTTCAGTGTTCCAGCGCCTTCAGCGGCGAACTTTCCCGACTTGGTCTATGAGCCGAAAGAGGCGGAACATTGGCCTAAGACGCTGAACCCTGCGGACTATTCGCCTGAGCGCGCGGTGGCGCGAGCCGCGGACGCTCAAGCCATTTGCGTAAAGGCCTTTGTGGAATCCGGATTCGGTACATTCAACTGGCCCTATCTGCACACGGAGACACTGCAAAAGATTGCTGCCGCGGCGAAAGAGCGCAACTTGGTGCTCATGGTTCACGCAAACAGCGTTGACGCTTGGCGCTCGGCCATCGATGCGCACGCTGGCATCCTTGCGCACGGTCTTTGGGTTTGGCCGGGCGATCCCGACAATTCGGTACCACCTCCGGCTGCGAGCAACGTGATTGCCGCAGCCGTGCGCGCACGCATACGGGTACAGCCGACGATGCAAACTGTTGCCGGAGAGCGCGCCATGATCGATCCAAGCCTGCTTGATGATCCGAGGCTCACCATGGCACTGCCCCAGGCAGTGATCGCCTATTTGCGCTCAGCTGAAGGCGCGAAGGCCCGCACCGCACTGCTGGAGGAATATCGCAAGGCTTCTCCGCAGCCTGGGTTCGAGCCGCTGCTCAAGGTTGCAATCGAAAGAACGCGAGGGACTTTCAAACTCATGTTGCAGGACCAAGTTGGCCTCATTTTTGGGAGCGATACGCCCGCAGGTGAGGACTTCGGAAATCCGCCGGGGCTGAACGGGCGCCTTGAGATACAGGATTGGGCGGACGCCGGTGCTTCCTTGCCTTTAATTTTGCGGGCGGCGACGCTCGATAATGCCACGGCCTTAGGCCTGTCACGCGAACTAGGCTCCATCGAGACTGGTAAGAGAGCTGACCTGCTGTTGCTCAAGGAGAATCCACTCACATCTGTTTCAGCGTATGACTCCATACAGATAATCTTTCTCAATGGCGAGCCAATCTCGCGAGAATCACTGCGAGCAAACGACTAGCGAGGGGCAATGCTTCCAGACTCGACACGAAGCACAGATACTGCTTCCCCCGAATGACCGGCGATCCGGAAATTGACCCATTACGCCGCCGAAAGGGGCCCGGCAATGCGTGTGCCGGAACGGTCAGGGGGAAGTATTGCGGATGCAAAGAATTTTCAGAGGCAACTGATAATACTGCCCCAACGGAAGAACTCATTCCATTACTTTGAGCCAGCGCCCGAAGAACTTACATACATCGCCTTATTGAAGAACGGCGCGAACGCGCTCACCACGGCGACGCGAAAAGCGTCCTGCCGCGTGATCATGTTGCGCGTGAGCACACCCCAGGCTCCCTGCGCATCGCGGATGCCGCGGCCTCCCGCATAAGCGTCAATCGCAGCCGAGAGTTCCGTGCCACGATCGAGCACTTCCGCGGCCAGCGCCTCAGGCATTTCGACCGCACCGCTCTGCCCGAACGCGCCGCGCCCGGTGCCGTCGGTGACATACGCCCAGCTTTGCAAAAACACGAGCCGCGTCCCGCCTTCTGTTATGACATCCAGCCCACCTTCCAGGCCGACAAAATATTTCCAGTCCTCTTTTTGCTCGGGACCGCGCTCTCGCGCTTGTTGCACAAGCGCCTCCGCGCGAAATCTTGCGCCCGCCATCAACTCCGCGCGCGTCCGCGGCGTTTGACCGACGCCGCTCGGCACATCCACGCCGACCACTTCAAACTGCGCATTGTCGTCCAGAGTCGGCCCCAATACGGTCAGAGCCTCCCACACGGCATTGAGCTTCGGGCGTCGAGTGCTTCCCACCGCGACTAAAATTTTCCGCATGGTTCGCTCGTATCCTCCCACCATCGGGCCGCCATTGGGTTGGCCAATCCCCGCGATCGGACTATCTCTGCATTTCGCGGAGGAATTCCAGCACGATACACGATGAGGCAGCGATACGGGTAGGACGATTCGTTCAGGATTTAATCTGGAGCGGCCGACGGGAATCGAACCCGTGCTTGAACCTTGGCAAGGTCCCGTACTACCGCTATACGACGGCCGCTTGATTGAAACTTTAGCACGCCACTTTCAGGCGGACAAGGCCCCGCAGCAAAGCTAAACTAATGGCGCCGAAACAATCTTCAGCGCCCAATTCAATTGTGTTGGATATCCCCGCTTTAGCTGAGTTGCGTCACGCGTGCGGACTTGACGACAGGCGACCTCTTCTGCCGATCGGCAAAACGCGAGGCCTTGCCCTTATCCGTATACACGCGGCCGAACCGTTCGCCGTCGCGATAGAACACCGTCACCATAAAGTGCCGGTGCTTGCGGCGCTTATCGGTTCCAAACTTGGTAAATTTTCTTGCCTTCTTCGGTTTCGCTACCTTGGCTGCCTTCTTCGCTTTTTTCATTGTCCTTCAGCCCCTAACGAGTGCAATCCCCAGCATACGAACTATGCCAATTGCGCTGGATTCGCGCAACTAGTATTTGGCTTTAAAGGAATAAATTTCGAACTGGAGATGAACTTCCCCTTATGAAGGCAATTGCCCGGATAACTGTTTGATATCCGTGCCAGTGCACCTCAAGTAATCCCACCTCATGCAGCCGCGATTGCACATTGAACCCCGCTCCCCGATCCATTTTCAGCGCTTTCCCCATTGTATGGGATTGCACCACAATTCTCCTTGACGGAAGCGACTTGCCCATGGCCAATACGCACCCGGCCCGAATTCGAGCACTGGCCCACCGGCCAATTCGGAAAGGTTCCAATTTGGCTCCAAAATGAATAAATATTTACATTTGCCACAGCGACCCTTTCCCCTTTCCCACGTCTAATGATTTGACAGCAGGAATACAGCTCGACCGGCAATTCGTAGCCAGATGAAGTTTAAGAAATAGCGAAATAGTTGGTTTTCAGCGCCCCCAGCAGTTATTGAACGAAACTTTTTGCTTCTTTTTACGTTACATAAGGTAGTAGTCCTGGAGCAAGGGAAAAGAGGATTTATGGTTTTGCGGCTCGAACACATGCCAAGAATCGAAGCTCTCCGCACCTATCCAATGGGTACGGCGGACCGGCTAAGCCAGCTTCTGGCGCTGGGCGCTCCCGCGCGGCCTGACCCGCGGCGAGAAGGATTTTTTGAAGTCGAGAGCGATGCGGAAGTGTTCTACGTTCACATCTCCCCGCTCAACGGACGGGTGTTGCTCATCGGCATCTGGCAAAAACCTGCGGAACCCTGTCTGAGCCATGCCGTGCGCCAGGTCGCCTAAGCTTTAGCCAAACGCAACGAATCTCCGACGCAAGAAATCAACCAGCCGCTCGAATACATGAGCGCGAAGTGTTTCCAAACGAAGCGAAGCCGCGCGCTGCGGTTTGCTATTCGTACCGCAACGCGACCGATGGATCCACGCGCGTCGCGCGAAACGCCGGGATCACGCACGCCGCCAGCGCCACAATCGCCATCACGCCGCTTACCGCCGCGAGCGTGAGCGGATCCCCCGGCTTCACGCCATAAAGGAAATCCTGCAGCAATCTCGTCAGCGCAAGCGTTCCTGCTATTCCCATCGCGATGCCCGCCGCCGTCACCGCAAGTCCCTGGCGCAAAACCATCCACAGCACCTTTCCCTGTCCTGCTCCGAGGGCCATACGGATTCCAATTTCATTCGTTCGCGCGGTTACCACAAATGACATGACGCCGTACGTTCCGACTGCCGCCAGCACCAGCGCGAGTACTGCCAGCGCCCCCAGCAAGAATGTCTGATAGTTCGTATCCGTCATCGAATCCGAAACGATCTCCGGAATCGTCCGCGGGTTATACACCGCGAGAGTGTTGTCCAGCGAACCTACCGCGCCTTTGATCTCGCTGATTGCGGAATCCGGCAGCCCAGCGGTCAGGACTTCCAGCGTAAATCCCAAATTGTTGTTTATCATCGCCATTGGGATCGGGTAGAACGCTTCGGGCAAAGGAGCGACCCGCAATCCCCATTGGCGCGTATTCCCGACAACTCCAATCACGTGCACGCGAACTGTGCCGTCCCAGATTCGAAACACTTTCCCGACCGGGTCCTGCTGCGGCCAGAAGCGGTCCGCCATCGCCTTGTTTATCACCGAATTGACCTCGAAGCCTCCCGGCGGCGTCCCATCCGGGTTCTTCACAAAGAATTCTTCGATGGCCGCAGAATTCCTGGCCGTCTCTTCAAAATCAACCGCGCTGATTTCCCTTCCCTGCAACAAGGGAATCCCCAGCACGCGGAAATAATCGGGCGTGATGTAATTCTGTTCCACAAGTTGGTTTTTCAAACTTTCGTCGGTCATGCCGTCCATCTGAACGTATCCGTTATTCCCTCCCTGCAGCGGGACTGCGGTGGATACGGATGCGCCGCGCACGCCCGGCATCCCCTTCAACGAGTCCACTAGGCGTTCAACAAATATTTTGCGGTTTTGCAGATGTTCGTACCGTGCGAACGGGAGTTGGGCCTGGGTGGTCATAACATTTTCCGTTTTTATGCCAATGTCCACGCGCCGCAAATCAGCAAATGTTCGCAGCAGCAGGCCCGCACCGGCGAGTAGCGCGAGCGACAGCCCCACCTCAACAGCCACCAGCGCATCGCGCACCCATCGGCCGCGCGCGGAGGCGGTGAACGCCTTCTTTCCTCCGGCCCTTAAGTCCTCGTTCAATTTGAATTGCGAAGTCTGGAGCGCGGGCAGCATTCCGAACAGCAGCCCGACCGCAACGCTCGCGAGGAGCGTAAATAGAAGGACCGTCACATTTGCTCCGATCGGATTCGGCTGTGGAATTGGAAAACTCTTCACGCTCGTGGCGACATCCAAACACAGGAAAGCCAATCCGATCCCGGGAACAGCTCCGGACAATGAAAGCAAAACGCTCTCCGTCAATAATTGACGCACCAGCCTTCCGCGTCCCGCGCCCAGGGCCGCGCGAATCGCCACCTCCCGTTTTCTGTCCGCCGAGCGCACCAGCAGCAAATTCGCCACGTTGACGCACGCAATCAGCAATACCAGCCCCACCGCTGCGAACATCACCCACAGCTCGGTCCGCGCGCCGCCCACAGCTTGTTCCTTCAGCGGTACCACGACTGCCGACTCGTGCGAGTTCGAATCCGGAAATTGTTTTTCGCTGCGCGCGGCGATTCCCTTCAGATCGGCGCTTGCCTGAGCGAGGCTAACGTCCTTCTTCATTCGCCCAATCGCCCGTAAATGATGCGTTCCGCGTCCGCCGAGTCCCTTCGGCGTCGCGTCAATCGGCGTCCAAATGTCTGCGAAGCCTGGCAATCGATACCATTGGGGCATCACTCCGACGACCGAATATTTCGCGCCGTTCAACTCCAAGGACTTTCCAATCACGTCCGCTGCGCCGCCGAAATGCGTTTGCCAGAAGCCGTAACTCAAAAGCGCCAGGTTCTTCCCTGCGCGATCCTCTCCGTCCGCAAAGGGGCGCCCGAGAATGGGCTGTACGCCAAGCATCGAAAAAAAGTTGGATTGGATCTCCACGACCGTCGCGCGTTCCGCATTCCCGTCGCCACTCGCATTGAAGCTCTCCTGAAACGAATAGACCGTCATATCATCGAAGGTCGTATTCTGCGCGCGCCAATCCAGGAAATCCTGTCCAGTCATCGGGAATTCTCCCGGTGAAGGCTCCGTCATCCAGAGTCGAACGAGTTTGTTCGAATCGCGGAAAGGCAGCGGGCGCAGGAGCACCGCGTCCACGACGCTGAAAATTGCGGTGTTTGCACCGATTCCCAGCGCCAGTGTTACCACGGCAATCGCAGTGAACCCCGGCTTCCGCACCAGCATGCGCACACCGAATTGAACGTCTTGCAGGAAATCCAGAATCCAATTCACTTTTCGCATATCGCGGCTCTCCTCTTTTAGGCGTTCAATTCCTTCCATGCCGATGAGCGCGGACCGCCTCGCCTCCGGCTCAGACATTCCCTTCGCAATGTTCTCGGCGGTCCTTCGCTCGATGTGATCGTGGAGTTCCTCATCCAGTTCGCCATCCGCGGCCCGCCGCAGGAACAACGACTTGAGCCGCAATGGCAATTTGTAAATCCAGCGCCCCGCGTCCATCTTTCCACCTCACGCTTCCTTCAACTTCACGACCCGCGAGATTGCTCCAGACAACCGGCTCCATTGATCGGCTTCCCTTTCCAACTTGCTGCGGCCAGGCCGCGTGAGCGAATAAAACTTCGCGCGGCGGTTATTCTCGCTCGGTCTCCACTCCGCCTTGATCCAGCCCTCTTGCTCCAGTTTGTGCAGAGCGGGATAAAGCGAACCGTCGCTCACCTGTAAAATCTCGCCGGAAACTTGCTTCAGCCGCTGGCTGATGGCAAAGCCGTTCAGCGGCTCGAGCGCCAAAATCTTCAGGATCAGCAAATCAAGCGTTCCCTGGACCAAATCTGGTGGCTTGGACATGCACTCCCCTTAGGCGGCCAATCGGACGCTGTCTGCTTCCCCTCGGTAAGCAAGTGGAAGCAGTCATTCCATATGACGCCGCTACCCCGTGATACGTCACGCGAATTGTTCGGAAAAAAACAATCCCCCCGCGGCCAATCGTGTCGCGGGGCGGTTCGTTGATTCAGGTGGGTGTGCCCCTTTAGGGCCAACCACCATCAGCCTTGGAAGCCTTATTCCCTCTCCGGTGTCACCGAATGTTCACGCCCTGTTTTCCTTCATTCACCTCGGTGCAATCTTTCCTTAACATTCCTCGTTCAATGTCATCGGTGTTTTTTGCTTCGCGGTGTTCTGCCGGATTTCGGTCCGCACCGCGGACGAAGACCGGAGACTTAGCTTGCTGAAAATGACTTTGCTTTTGGTAGAATGAAGCAGTGGGGGGCAACGAAATGATCGAAAACCTCAAAATTGGGGATAGCGTTCAACTAAAGTCCGGCAGCCCCATTATGACCATTGCAAAGATCAACGATGTGAACGGCGAGGTCAAAGCCTGGTGTGATTGGTTCAACGGCATCAAGAAAGATCACACTGCTTTTCCGCTCGCATCCTTGAAGCCCGCGCCGCGAGTCGACCTGACCGGAGGTTCTTTTACAAGGTGAAGTGGGGGCGATTTGCGCCCCTTCAACCTCGGCGCGAGCGGCATTGCGCGGTATGTCCGATCACGAATGCCTTGTCTTCTTCGCGTAGATGTAATGTTTCACCGCCGTCTTTTCGACCGTGTAACTGAGCACCCGCTTTTCGAGTTCATGGTCTGAGACGGTGAAGCGGTCGTGCTGCCGCTGATGTTCCAGCCACGAATCCACCATAAACGTCTCCAAGTAAGTATTCGGGAATTCCGTGTCAAAGTAGATGCCCCACCTCGTAGCCCCGTCGCGGCGGCGAATTCGTTGATACCGATATATCTCATTCAGGAATTCCGCCGCCTTGGCCGGATCAACAACGTATTTGACCGTGACCAGAACCGGCCCAAGATCGGCGGCGTGCTCCACGAACATGGTTGGTTTGCCCCAATGATTCCATCTGCTGAGATCAATCGCGGTGCTCGGAAGCCGAAAAGGAAATTGCAAGAGCAAGGACAAGCCGATCCCAATCCCGGAAATGAAGAGTGCTATGTGAGCATTCGTGTGATTTGCCGCGAGGCCCCAGAGCGTGCTGCCAACCGCCACGCTGCCTTGAAATACAAAAAGATAGGCGGCCAGCACACGGGCGCGCACCCAGTCGGGGGCCAGATTTTGAACCATCGTATTGAAAAGAGACATAAAGACAGTCCAGGAGCCGCCTCCGAAAAGCATCAAGCCGCATAGAAGCGCGAGATTGTGCAAGGCTGCTGTACTCACAAGAATCGCACCGAACATCGCCGTTGCAGCCGAAAGTACGGTCTCCGCGGAGAATCTTGATCTGACGCGCTGCAGGACAACAGCTCCGAGCACTGCGCCGACTCCGAAAAAGGCCAAAAGAAAACCATATCCGACCGCGCTCTTGCTCAATTCCTTTGCGACCGCCGGCAGGAGAGCCCAAAAAGAGCTTGCGAAGAAGATGACAATTCCCGATCGCAACAGAAGCGTGCGGATGCCGGGTGAATATCGGACGTAGCGAATCGCCGCGGCGCTGGCTCCTCCGAGCGTTTCCGCCGGTAAATTGCTGTTTCGTGCGGGACGTTTCCACTTGAAGATGACGAGGATCACTCCCAAAAACGAAAGTGCATTGATGAGGAAAGCAGTCGCAACCCCGACCGCGGCGATAATCAGACCCGCTAGCCCCGGCCCCACGGCTCGAGCCAGGTTGAACTCGATTCCGTTCAGCGCGAGAGCGGCAGTGAGATCATCCTTCTTGACCAGTTCGGGGAATATCGCGCGCCAAGCCGGTGACTCCATTGCATCACCGAGCGACAAACCCAACGTGAGAAGGAGCAAGAGCCATGGCGTCATCGTCCCAGTGAAAGTGACAACGGTAAGAACCACGGCGATGGCGAGCATCCATATCTCTGTGCACAGGATTAATTTGCGCCGGTCGAAAATATCTCCGATGGAACCGGCGGGCAGCGCAAGCAGGAAAAAGGGCAGCGCGGAAGCAGTCTGGATCAATGCAATGTAGAGCGAACTGCTGGTCAGCGTTGTCATCAGCCACGCCGCTCCAACGGTCTGCATGAATGTCCCGATATCCGATACCAGGTCTGCGATCAGGAGGTTGCGGAAAATGCCGATGCGGAGCGGGGGCCAGGGACTTGTCGAAGGAGGTGGGTCGGCGTGGATGGAGTCGGCCATCGCGGATAGAATTTACGCCAATATCGAGCCAGGCGCGTGCTCGACTTTCGCTTAGGGGTGAATAGGACAGATGACCAGAACTAGCCGAACAGGTTTTTGACCACGAACCAAACATTCGCGGGCCGCTCGGCGAGGCGCCTCATGTACCACGGAAACCAATACGCTCCGTAGGAAATGAGCACGCTCACCGGCCAGCCGTCCGCCGCGAGTTGGCGTTGCAAATCGCGCCGGATGCCGTAAAGCATTTGGAATCCGATCCGTGATCCCATCGCGCCCTGGCCGCGAGATTTGGCGAGTTCAACGATTCGCGCGATTAGCTTCGGATCGTGAGTTGCAAATGCGGTGCGCGTATCCGCGGCCAGCGCCTCCGGGCTCATCAATTTTTGCGCGAGCGCGAAGAAGGCTTCATCCACATCGCGTTTCGCAGGAAATGCAATCGATTCCGGTTCGCGGTACGCACCCTTCACGAGGCGAATCACCGGACAAAGCGGCAAGAGCCCGTCCACATCGGCGGGCGTGCGCCGCAGATACGACTGGAGGCAAATGCCCACGTAGGAATGCCGGGAACACGCGCGGCGGTAGAGCTCAATCGTGCGGTCGACATACGCGCTGGATTCCATGTCAATCCAGATGAATCCGCCTTCTTTGAATTCCGGGCCCGTGGCGGCTTCAATGAGCCGCTCGAGATTGCGGTAGCAAACTTCGGCATCCAGATCGAGGCCCAACTGCGTCGGCTTCACCGAAAGCGAAGCGGGCAATCCCGCGGCCTGCATCGCGCCGATGACGGTGATGTAATGCTCGACAACGGCTTCGGCTTCCGTGGCTTCGGTTATATTTTCGCCGACGCGCGAAAGCATCGAACTGATATTCATTGCCGCGAGTTCACCGGCCGCGGCCATCGCGTCCTCGTAGCGCTCGCCGGGCAGGAAGCGCTGCGAAGCGTGGCGCACGAATCGCCAACGCATGGCGTGCTCGCGCAGCCAGCGACTCTGCGATGCGGCAATCAGTGCGTTGCGTGCCAGTCCCATTGGTCACTCTCGATCATGTGTTTCGAGGTGAATTGAAAGGACGCAGAGAAGCTATCAAAGATTTTGGCGTTTCGGGAAGTTCGTTGTAGGATTTCGCACCATGCAAAACAAATCCCGCTCTGTCGTGCCATTCTTCGCCGCACTCATCGCGCTGGGAATCACCGCTGCGCCACAGTTCACGGGCGCCCAATCCTTGATTCAGTCCACTGCGCAAGCGCAGGCTCAGACTTCGCCTCCGGCGCAATCTCAGCCGCCCGCACAACCTCAGACAGCAACGGTGCCGCCATTCACGCTGAAGCCGCTCGGCCACAACGCCTACGCCGCGATTGCCGTGCCGGGCGGCGGCGCGGGCAGCAACGCCAGTTTTATCATCGGTGATGACGGCGTCCTCGTCGTGGACACTTACCAGCGAGCGGAGGCCGCGCAAGCGCTCCTCGCCGAAATTCGCAAGATGACGCCGCTGCCCATCAAATACGTCGTCAACACGCACTACCACATTGACCACGTCACGGGGAACGGCGTTTTCGCCGAAGCGGGCGCGATTATTTTTGCACACAAAAATGTGCGCGACTGGATCCACACCGAGAATCTGAAATTTTATGGTGCGAATATCACTCCCGCACAAAAGGCCAGTGTCGAAGCGCTCGTCGCGCCCACAGTCGTCTACACCACCGAGGTGGACTTGTTCCTCGGCCAGCGCCATATCGTGGCGCGCTATTTTCCCGGCCATACCGGCGGCGATTCAATGGTCTTCGATCCTGAATCGAACGTGGTTTTCTGCGGAGATCTTTTCTGGCGGCACACGCTGCCCAACCTGATTGACGCTTCGACGGACGCGTGGATTGATACCCTCAATCAGATGATTCAGGCGCACCCGGCCGCAACATTTATCCCCGGGCACGGCGACGTCGGCACACTAGATGATGTGAAAGCATTCCGCGGCTATTTGGTTGACCTGCGCCAGTGGGTTGGCAATGCGCGCGCCGCGGGAAAAACTGGCGACGAGATCGTGAATGAGGTGGTTCCGAAAATTAAAGAGAAATACGGTGATTGGGGCGCGTTCAATAATTTCTCGAAGACCAATGTTGTGCAAACGGCCGACGAACTAAACGCCACGAAGAAAGTTCCGCGCGCGCTCCCGCAATAAACCGGGCGCCAGGCCGGCGGTTGCCGCCACCCCGATCTCGAAAATGGGAAGGAATTATGACCCCCGAGGAGTTTCGCAAGTACGGCCACCAATTAATTGATTGGATCGCGGACTATCGCGAACATATCGAAGAGCGGCCCGTGATGGCGCGCACCGCGCCCGGCGAAGTCCGCGCGATGCTGCCTGCGAATCCGCCGGACAACGCCGAGAACTTTGGCGCAATCTTCGGCGACCTAGACAGAATTATTTTGCCCGGACTTTCTCTCTGGCAGCATCCGCGATTCTTCGGGTACTTCCCGTGCAACGGCTCGCTGTCGAGTGTTCTCGGGGATTACCTCAGCACGGGTCTCGGCGTGCTCGGGCTTTCCTGGCAATCAAGCCCCGCGCTCACGGAATTGGAAGAAGTTGTTACGGACTGGCTGCGTCAAATGGTCGGACTTTCCGACAAATGGAGCGGAGTGATTCAAGACACCGCTTCTACCTCCACTTTGCTCGCCCTGATTTGCGCGCGCGAACGCGCGACGAATTATTCGCTTGCCGGCGGCGGATTGCAAAGCGAAAAGAATCCGTTGACCGTTTATGTTTCCGCGCACAGCCATAGCAGCGTGGAGAAAGCGGCGCTGCTTGCGGGATTTGGCAGGAAAAATGTCCGCCTCGTACCGCACGACTCCGATTTCGGCATGCGCGCCGACGTTCTTGCCGAGATGGTCCGAGCGGACATTGTGGCCGGGATGAAACCGTGCTCTGTTGTGGCGACAACAGGCACGACGACAACAACGGCGTTCGATCCCGTCGCCGCAATCGCGGAAGTTGCGCGAAAAAATAATCTCTGGCTGCACGTGGACGCAGCGATGGCCGGCTCCGCGATGATTCTGCCGGAATACCGCGTGATGTGGCTGGGCATCGAGTCCGCCGACTCGATGGTGCTCAATCCGCACAAGTGGCTTGGCGCGGCGATGGACTGCTCCGTTTATTACGTGCGCGATCCGCAGCATCTCGTGCGCGTGATGTCCACGAATCCGAGCTATCTGCGCTCCGCCGTAGACGAGCAGGTAAAGAATTTGCGCGACTGGGGCATTCCGCTCGGCCGGCGATTCCGCGCGCTCAAACTGTGGTGCCTGATCCGCGAGCAAGGCGTGAGCGGATTGCAGGCGCGGATGCGGCGCGACATCGCCAACGCGAAGTGGCTCGCGGAAGAAATTTCCGCCGCCGAAAATTGGCACGTGCTCGCGCCGGTGCGATTGCAGACGGTCTGTGTGCGTCACGAACCACACGGTGTTTCGGGTGAAGCGCTCGACAAGCACACGAATGAGTGGTGCGACCGCATCAACAAATCGGGGTTCGCGTATCTGACTCCGGCGATGCTCGACGGACGATGGATGGTGCGAGTGTCGATTGGCGCCGAGGCGACGGAACGCGAGCACGTTGCCGAGTTGTGGAACGCGATGCGGCGCGAAGCGGAGTAGTTAGTGGCGGCTGAAATCCACGGCGGTGGTGTTGCCGCCGCAGACGACGACGCCGACGTGCTCGCCGGGCTGCGGCACGTAACGGCCGGAAAGTAGCGCGGCGAATGCGGTAGCGCCGCCGGGCTCGGCGGCGATGCGCAAGACATCCCACAGCGCCTGCTGCGCTTGCAGAATCTCATCGTCTTTCACCAGGATGACCTTGTTTGCGTATCTTTGCGCGATAGGAAACATGAGTTGGCCGACCTGGCGCGGAGCGAGTGAATCGGCGGCAACGCCACCAGCTGCGCTATCCACCGGGCGGCCTGCTTGCAGCGCATTCCAAAGCGTTGGCGCCAATTCTGGTTCGACGCCGACAACTTTGATTCGATTTGTGTACCAGGCGGCGATGCCGCCAATGAGCCCTCCGCCGCCGACGGCGACAAGCAACGCGGCGAGGTCGGGCGCTTGCTCTTCCAATTCGAGGCCGACGGTCCCCTGTCCGAAAAGGGTTTCGATGTTGTCGTAGGCGTGGACTGGAAGCGCGCCCGTTTCTTCCCGCCATTTTTCGCTGGCGGCGAGCGCGTCGGCGTAGCGTTCGCCGGTGACGATGAAGTCGGCGCCGTAAGCGCGGATGCGGTCAATCTTCGATTGCGAGGCGACTTTCGGGACGAAAACGGTGGCGCGCTTGCCGAGCTTCATGGCGGCGTAGGCGACCGCGACGCCGTGATTACCGCCGGATGCGGCGACGATTCCGGCGGCGGGGATTTCACGCGTCAAAAGATTTGTGAATGCTCCACGCGGCTTGAAGGAGCCGGTGTGCTGAAGGAGTTCGAGTTTGAGAGAAATGCGCGCAGAGGGAAGGCCGAAATCCGCGGCGTCAATTTCAATGACGGGAGTGCGGCGGATATATGGGCGGATGAGCGCGGCGGTTTCGGTGATGCGCTGGCGGGTGACGAGCTCCAGGGGATTAGTCATTTGGGTAGATGAAAAATTGCGTACTCATTTCTCGAAGTTCGGCTCCCAGATTAGCAGCTTTATTTGATTTTTCCTGTAAATGCGAACCGCGTGGCGCGAGTTTTCGAGAGCCGCATTGGACTGGGATGTCCCACCGAAAATCCGGAAGCGACAGAGTTGATTGCGCACTGTGATTGGGCTAAGGACTATTCGCTTCTCAAGGCGACCATGGGGTCGACGCGCATGGCGCGGCGCGCGGGCAAATACGCTGCAAGAAGAGAGACACCCGCTAGAATGGCGACGGCCAGGATGATTGTTTTGGAGTCATGCGCATTTAAATCGAAAAGCATTGTCCGCATGAGGCGAGTGGCCCAGAACGAGATTCCGATTCCGGCGACGATTCCAGCTGTGAGCAGAACCAAGACATCGCGAAGAACGAGCCGCAGGATGGACCGCTTTTGCGCGCCGAGGGCGATGCGGATGCCGATTTCTTTTCGGCGCTGGGCGACCCTAAAGGTGAGAACACCATAGAGGCCGATCATTGCGAGGAGCAAAGCGAGTCCGCCGAAAAAGACCGAGAGGGTGGCGAGAAGGTGTTCCGAGCGTAAGGAATCGTCCACCTGGGATTCCAGCGTGACGAAAGTGAGGGAAACATTTTTATTCACAGCGGCAATTGCTTCCCCGGCCGACCGGGCGAGCGATGCCGGATCCGCTGAGGTGCGAATCTCAAAATTCGGCGGGTCATCCAACTTACGGTATTGAGCAATGGGTAGATACAGTGTGGATATAGTGTCTTCGCGAAGGGACCCGTACTTAGAATCTTTCACAACCGCAATGACCAAGATCGGTGGAGTCTTTTTCCCGGGCTGGTTATTCATGAAATCATCTGTCAGGAGGAATTGGCCGACGGCCGTCGAATGGGGGAAAAACCTGTGTGCCATCATTTCACTGATGATGGCAACGGGCTTTGCGCCAGCGACGTCTTGTGCGTTGAAGTCGCGCCCCGCGAGAAGCGCTGAATGGAGTGTGGCAAAATAGCCGGGCGAAACAAAATTTACGTATGCATTGGCGTCATCGCCGGAAGGGCCTCCACCTTTTTCCAAATAGAAATCAAGTCCCCACATGTACCCGCTAATGGGGGTAACAAATGATTCGCTCGCCGAAATTGCGCCTGGCAACGAACGTAGACGATCCAGAATTTGACGGCAAAGCGTGGCGCGTTCTTCTGGCAAAACCGTCGCGTGCCGGAAAACTGTTTCGACGAGCAAAACGTTTCTGCGGTCGAAGCCCGTGTCGAGATGCAAGAGATTCATGAAGCTTCGCAGGAACAGTCCGGAGGTGATTAGGATAACAAGCGACAGGGCGACCTGCGCCGACACAGTCCAACGGCCGGAGCGAAAGTGGGAATGTCCGTGGGATTCCTCCGCCTGGACTCCTTTCATCGCCGATGTAAGAGAAACCCGAGTGGAGCGAAAAGCGGGCAGCAGGCCGAAGAGAAGGCCGGTCAATAAAGCGGCACCGGCGGTGAAGGCGAGTACGCGGCCATCGAGCGAAAGTTGAAGGAAGACCGGATCCTGCGAGGAGGAAATAAAACGTACAAGGAGCGCACAGCCCCACTGGGCAAGGAGAATGCCGAATAGGGCGCCCAGGGAGGAAATGAGAATACACTCGGTCAGAACCTGACGGATGAGGCGCCCCCGGGACGCTCCGATCGCCAAGCGGACAGCGAATTCCTTGCGACGAAACGCCGCACGAGCGAGCATCAAGCCGGCGATATTTGCACAGGCGATGAGCAATACAAGGCCGACGACGGCCATCAACGCTCGCAACGGCTGATTATAATTTTGAAGATTTGAAAGGCCCAATCCCGCGGGCTTTGCAAGGAGCGTGCCGGCAAGGAAATCCTTTTGGTCTTCCGGCCTCCAGTCTTGCGACACTGTGGCTGCAAATATTCCGGGGGCAAGAACCTGAAGGCGAGCATTGACCTTTTGCGGTGTAACGCCGGGTTTTGTCCTGCCAACGATAGACAACCAGCGCGCGGAGGGCCGATCCAGGAATTTTGCCCCATCTGCTTCCCCAAGCAAGGGGATGATGGCTTCCGCACATATTGGAAGCGCAACGTCGAATTTGCTTCCGACACTCATGCCAAAAAAGCCCGGAGGGGCAACGCCAACTACCTGAAAGGAGTGGTTATCTAACCTGAGCGCGCAACCGACAGCGCTCCGCGCGCCGCCGAAGTGTTCCTGCCAAAAACCGTAGCTCAAGACGGCGGCGCCCGAGCAACTGCGAACGTCATCGTCGTCCGCGAGGAGGCGACCTGCAGAGGGCCGGACGCCAAGCGTATTAAAGAAATCGCCACTCACGTATAGTCCGTCCACAAATTGCGATTCACCGCCTTGCGAGAGATCAAATCTGGTCCCGGCAAAGGCGAAGATGCCCGAAAAAACGTCCTGCTGGTCGCGGATTTGGGTCCATACGGGATAGCTGATGGAAGCCTCCGAGCCGCCGTGCATACTGGGAGAAAGCATAGCGATCAGCGCCAACTCCTCAGGCTTTTGGACGGGCAACATTTTTAGCATTACGGTGTCGATGAGGCTGAAGATGGCGGTGTTGGCGCCGATGCCGAGTGCGAGGGTGAGGATGGCGACGGCGGTGAAGCCGGGATTCTTCCGCATCATGCGGAGGGCGAAGCGGAGGTCCTGCCATAGCTCATCGAGCCAGCGGAGGACCCATATCTCGCGCGTGTCTTCCTTCGCGAGAGTTACGTTGCCGAACTTGCGAAGGGCGGCGTAGCGCGCTTCGTCGGGAGACATGCCGCGATCGATGTTGTCCTGAGTTTCGCGCGCGATGTGGTCGCGGATGTCTGCGTCGAGATCCTTCAACATGCGCTTGCGGAGTTTCATGATTGGGCCTCCCATCCCGCCCGTCGTTTGCGGGAAGAACTATTCATTTCGCAAAGCGACCATCGGGTCCACACGCATGGCGCGGCGAGCGGGAATCCAGCAGGCCGCGACTGCGATACTAAAAACTACAAAAAATGTGAGCGCGAAGACCCACAGGGCATTGAATTCGAACCCGCTGAAGGCAGAGCGAAAAACTCTTGGCAACACTGACGAGACCAGAAGGCCAATCGTCACGCCCGCGCCGATCAGAATCATTCCGCTGCGCATTACGATTCCAAGAACTTGAGGCGGGCTTGCTCCGAGAGCCATCCTGATTCCGATTTCATGAGTTCGCCGTGCGACGAGAAAGGAAAGCACGCCATAAATTCCAATCGCCGCCATCACCAGCGCGATCATGGCAAACGCGCCCATCAGTCCCGCCATCACGTTGTCGCCCTGGGAGGAATCCGCGATCACCTGATTCATGGTCTTCATTTGGGTGATGGCCTGGTCGCTATCCACCGCCCAGATGGCTTGGCGGAAAGAAGTTGAAAAACTGCCCGGTTCGCCCAGCGTTCGAACTGCGAAGCTCATGGAACCAGTCGGATGGGCGAGAAACGGCTCAAATACGTGAGGTCTCGGTTTCGATTGGCCGAGAAACTCGTTTACATTTCCAACTACGCCGACAACCTCGGTCCACTGTTGCTGGGCGGGCTGGTCAGAGCGAATGAGGACGCGACGTCCGACGGCGTTTTGCTTCGGGAAAAACTTTCTTGCGAAAGTCTCGTCAACAATCGCTACGGGAGAGGAGAAGGAGGTGTCCGACGGCGTGAACTCCCGCCCCTGGAGCAAGGGAATCTGTAACGTCTGAAAATATCCGGAGCTGACAATGATATGGCCGGAGGAAGGCTGGTCAGCGGGCTTTAAAACCGGATGGCCTTCCAGCGTGAAATGAACAGAGTCGGGAAAGTTGAACGGAAGATCGCTGGCAATCGCTGCGGACTGGACTTGCGGAGAATTTCTTACTTGCCGAAGGGCGTTCTCGAAGAATGCGGCTTGGCGGGTCGGCGCTCCGTAGTACTGGAGCCCGCGCAACGACACCGAGGCGGTCAGCACGTTCGAGGGATTGAAGCCCGTACTCGCGCGCATCTCCGCAATGAACCCCTCGACGAAAAAGCCGGCGCCGACCAACAGGATCAGTGATAGAGCAATCTGTCCGATCACGAGAAGCCGTTGGAGCCTATGGCCTTCGCGCCCGGCTGTAATTCCACGTCCACCTTGTTTGAGGTCTTGACCTGGCGGGCGCCGCGAAATCTGAAAAGCCGGCGCAATCCCAAAAATCAAAGCTGCGAGAATCGAGACCGCGCCAGTGAAAACAAGCACTCGCGGGTCAACGGAAATCTCCTTTGCCATTGCGATAGATCCAGCGTTCCAATTAATCCTCGCTGCAACGGCGCGCACGCCTTCAAGTGCGATTAGGGTCCCCAAAGTTCCACCCGCCAGCGAAATCAAAAGACATTCCGTCAACAGTTGGCGTCCGAGGCGGATTCGCCCCGCGCCGAGGACGGCCCGCATTGAGAATTCCTGCGTTCGGCTGGAATTTCGCGCGAGAATCAAACCAGCAAGATTCGCACACGCAATCAGAAGGACAAAACCCACAGCAGCCATGAGGAATACCAGAGCTGTCTCTGCGTTAGAGTCAACAATGCCGTATTGCTGGAGCGTCATCACGCTTGCTCCCCAATCTTTGTCCGTGTCTGAGTGCGCCCGGGAAACGCGCTGGGCTATTGCGTTCATCTCAGCAGCGGCGTGGCTTAATCCCGCGCCGGGTTTCAGGCGTGCGAAAACTCGCAGGAAGCGGGAACTTCGCCGCGCCGGATCCAATTCCTCGCGGGAAAAAACCAGCGGCATCCAGATCTTCGCGTCAAAAATCCATAGAAGGAACCTGTCGGGCACTACCCCGGCGATTGTGTATGGGTTGCCATTAATTTTGATTGTCCGGCCCAGCACATTTCGATCACCGCCGAACTTTCCTTTCCAGAGATCCTCGCTCAAGACAACAATATGCTCCTCACCCGCTCGATCATCGCCGGAAAGGATCGTCCGGCCTAAGACAGGCTGAACTCCGAGGAGCTGGAAGAAATCTGCGGAAACGCGAGCACCAGGAACGAATTCGGGCGTGATTTCGCCGCTGATCGTGTAATCGTCGAAGCTCCCGGCGGCCATATTCTCAAAATCGGCGGCCTGCCCTCGCCAGTCCAAATAATCAGATGCGGAGACAGTGGAGAGATTTGATCCGGAAGCCTCAGCAGGGTTCGTGCTGTTTATGATCACCAAATGATTCGGGTCTGACACGGAAGGCTTCCGGAGAATCAGACCGTTAACCATGCTGAAAACTGTAGTTGTAGATCCAATGCCGAGTGCGAGTGTGAGAATGGTGACGGCGGTGAAGCCAGGATTTTTGCGGAGCATGCGCGCGCCGTAGCGGGTGTCCTGCCATAGCTCATCGAACCAGCGGACGATCCAGACTTCGCGCGTGTCTTCCATTGCGTGGGTCACGTTGCCGAATTTGCGCAAAGCGGCATAGCGTGCTTCATCCGGCGTCATACCGCGGTCAATGTTGTCCCGCGTTTCGCGCTCAATGTGGTCGCGGATATCCTGATCGAGATCCCCCAACATGCGCTTGCGGAGTTTCATGATTGGCCCTCCTGCCTCGCCGGACGCAAAATCCGCGCGATCGCTCCGGCGAGCTTGTCCCACTTGCCGGTTTCGACGGTGAGCTGCCGGCGGCCCTGTGCGGTGAGCCGGTAAAACTTGGCGTGGCGATTGTTCTCGGAAGTGCCCACTTCGAAAGTAATCCATCCGCGCTTGATGAGGCGATGCAGCGCGGGGTAGAGCGAGCCCTGCTCGACCTGCAACACATCGTTGGAGTTGAATTCGATGGCCTTCGCGATGGCGTGGCCGTGGAGAGGCGCACGGACGAGCGTGCGGAGAATCAGGAGGTCCAGAGTGCCCTGAAGCAATTCGATGCGTTCTTTTTCTTCTTTAGTAGACATTCTAGGTGATATAGCAGAGCTTCCCATAGAATGTCAAGGTGAGAGAGCTTAAACGCGCCTTGGCCGACTGGTAGGTTAGAATTTATGCGATCCATCAGCAGCGGGGTGGCGAAATGAAATACCGAAAACTTGGGCGCACGGGGTTTGAGGCGAGCGAAATCGGGCACGGGCTATGGGGAATGAGCGGGTGGTCGGGCGCGGATGACGAGGTGTCACGCAAGGCACTGCGATTTGCGGCGGATTCTGGCTGCAATTTCTTTGACACCGCGTGGGCTTATGGAGAGGGGAAGAGCGACGCGCTACTGGGCGAGTTGCTGGCGCAAAATTACGGAAAGCGGCAGGGCGCAGAGGCAAATTTTTCAGTGCATCTGTATGCCGCGTCAAAATCCCGCCGATGAACGGGAAGTGGCCGGCGTCTCCGCAAGACAGCTACAGCGAAGTATTCCCTGCGAAGCATGTATTCCGATATGTTGAACTCATCCGGGATAAGCTGGGCGTGGATTCGATTGATGTGCTGCAATTTCATGTGTGGAGCGACGCGTGGGCAAACGAGAAGGAGTTCCGGCGGACAGTGGAGAAGCTGAAGGGCGACGGAAAAATCCGGGCGTTTGGCCTGAGCTTGAACCGGTGGGAACCGGAGAACGGGATTGCGGCGCTGCGCACGGGGCTCGTGGACGCGGTGCAGGTGATTTACAACATTTTTGATCAAGCGCCGGAGGACAAGCTTTTTCCCGTGTGCCGCGAATTGAACATTGGAGTGATTGCGCGAGTGCCACTTGATGAAGGAAGTCTGGGAGGAAAGCTGACGCAGGAGTCGAGGTTTCCCGCGGGCGATTTCCGGTCGCGATACTTTGGGCCGGAGAATCTGGCGGCTACGCTGGATCGAGTGGACAAGTTGAAAGCGATTCTTCCTGCCGGGATGACGCTGCCAGAAATGGCGCTGCGATTCATTCTATCGAATCCGGATGTGAGCACGACGATCATTGGGATGAGGAACCCGGCGCACGTGCGGGAAAATTTGGGGATGGCCGACGCTGGGCCGCTCGATGACGGGCTACTGCGTGAGTTGAAGCGGCACAGATGGGATCGCGGGCCGCGGCCGTGGTCGGCATAGGACGATAGCTTGGCGGGAAAACTTCAGGGCATCTTCAAAGAATCTTCAAGGCAATAGTTGAATCGAGGAATCTGGCGAGGCTTGCGGCCTCCTCTTCGATAAGAGCGCGGATTTTCTTCGGGAATTTCTCGAAGGGCGATACTTCAATTGAAAGCTTGCCTGATTTGCGCGCGTGGGACCAGATGCCCGCTACGCGGCCGTCAATCAATATGACCGGCGAAATCCATCCCTGATTGCGATAGACGCGCTTGTAGTGTGCGCGCTCGACAAGATGGTCTTTGGCGGCGTGTGCGAGAAGGAATGGGTCGAAAGCAGGCAGCAGGCGGACGACTGGTTCGGAGAACTTGGCCGCGCTGAAATCCTCGAAGGATTTGCGCGGGAGCCAGGCCGGGGCGCCTTCGACAGAAACTTCGACCAGTTGATCTTTCACCGCTTCCCAAGCTGCTCTCACATCCCCCGATCGAATACCGGCCCACTTGACGAAATCCCGCGGCGTTGCAGGGCCGTATGCGGCGAGATAGCGAAGGAGCAAGGATTTCCGAGCTTCAGCGGGGTCCGTTTTTTTGGGTTTGTGTGGGAGCCATTGATTTGTGCGGACATAAGTAATTTCCGCGCCGCGCGCGGGACCATAACAAATGAGGCCTTCGGCGATGGGAGTCCGGAGGATGCTCCAGACGCGGGACATCCAAGCCTTCATCCGCTTTGAGACGCGGGGCTGAATGAGTTTGCGCAGCTCCTGTTGCGTGAGCGGGCCATCGCGAAGGAAATCGACGATTTGCAGATTAAGTGCATCGAATTCGGCAATTGTGACGCCGAGTTTTCCCGCAATGCGATGGGCTTGCGCGAGAAGGCTGGATTTCATTGCCGAGTTGAAGAGAGAGAAATCGCAGGAAGGAATTAAGTGAAGCGTCTGGCGCATGAAGTGGGACTTGATGAGCGAACGGCTGTCGTAGAGAGCGCGCGTGATTTCGACACGCGTGAGCGCGTGGTTCCGCGCCCAGAACTGAATTTCCGCGCAGGACATCACTTGTGCCTGCACGCCGGAGATCGAAGCGGCAATGGCGTCAGCTGGGGCGCCGCGTGAATCGTGTAAATGATGGCCTGCCATGCGGTAGGCGGCGACCTGAGCGTGGGAGAAGGCGCGCGAGGATTTGGGTTTGGAGGGCATTGATGAGATTCGGACGAGTGCCATTGTAAGACATATTCTCCACATTCGGAGAATGCAAGGAGGGCCGGCACGGAGGCCCGCGCTACAAAAGCGATCGGAGGTTACACGCGACGGGCGCCAAGGGCGAATAGGCCTCCGAACAAAAGGACGCCGGCGATGATGAGAGTGCCTGCCGTGAAGGCTCCCGTGTACTGCTTCGCGGCGCCAGAGATATAAGGGCCGAAGAAACCGCCGAGATTGCCGACCGAGTTGATGAATGCAATGCCTGCCGCGGCGGCGGGCCCGGAAAGGGAGCGGCCGGGCATGGCCCAGAACGGGCCAAAGGCGGAGTAGATGCCTGCGAATGCGACACTGAGAAGCGCGATGTTCGGAAAAACTTGATGCGTTCGCGTGGAAAGTGCGAGAGCCGCAGCGGCGGCGAGGACAGCCGTTGAGAAGGCCGCATGCGGCTTGCGCGTCTTATCTGAGAGAGCCCCGACAAAAAACATGGCAAATGCCGCAACCAGGTAAGGGATGGCGGTAAGAATGCTCACCTGGAAATTACCGAGGTCGGAGAAATTCTTGATGAGCAACGGCAGCCAGATGCCCGTGCCTAAAGAGCCGCAAATGAGAGCAAAGTAAGCGCCGCAGAGGAGCCAAGTTTCAGCGCGGAAAATAATTTGTGAGAGTGAGACGGGCTGGGCTGGCGCAGAGCGATTCCCTTCCCCTTCGAGAAGAGCGGACAGCGAGGAGCGGTCATCATTGGTGAGCCATGCGGCGTGCTCGGGACGGTCCGCCAGAACGAATGGAAGTATGAAGCCAAGAACGATTGCGGGCGCGCCTTCGAGGAGAAAAAGCCATTGCCAGCCGGCGAGTCCGCGCGCACCGCTCAATCCGAGGATGGCTCCCGAAAGCGGAGCGCCGAGGAATCCGGAGAGCGGCATTCCGATCATAAAACGCGAGACGCTGCGGGCGCGAACGGACGCAGGAAACCAATACATGAGATAGAAAATCACCCCGGGAAAGAAGCCGCCTTCCGCGAGTCCGAGAAGAAAACGAAATGCATAGAAGCTGAAGGGCGTGCGAACAAACATCGTGCAGGAAGAGATCACACCCCAAAGAATGAGGAGGACGGCAAGCCAGCGGCGCGCGCCGATGCGCTGAAGAAGGAGATTGCTCGGGACCTGGATGAGAAAATAACCAACGAAAAAGATTCCCGCGCCAAAACCGAAAACGGAATCGGAGAAGTTCAGCGCCGGTTTCATTTGTAGTGCTGCGAAGCTGACGTTCACGCGGTCGAGGTAGTTGACGATGTAAAGCAAGAACAAAAATGGGAGCAGGCGGATGGAGATTTTGCGCAGTACGGCGGATTGGGCGGGCGAATTCACGAGTTAATGAGTGAAAAGGAGTGAAGGGCGGCGCCGCCGACTGGGGCACCGCCCGCGCAGATATAAATCACTTTGTTACTCGAAGCAAAACTACCCCGTGCGGCGGGACGGTCGCGCGGAAAGTCCCGGAGATTTCGCCCAAATCCTTCGCGCCCCAGATGTCGCGCGCGTGGACGCGGCCCGCGAAACCGATCTTCGCGAAATCCAATTCCATCTCCTTTGCAATCGTCAGGCGATTGAACAGGCCGACGGCTTTGGAGCCGTCCGCGAGCGCGCGCGCCCAAATTTCAAGCGCCGGGCCTTCGGACCAAATGCGGTCGCCCTGGTGGCCGGCGGCGTCCTGATTGATGGCAAGGACATCGCGGTTGGTAAGGAGCGCGATGGTGTCTGGCGACATCTTGGTGAGGTCATTTCCAGCGAGGAGCGGCGCGGCGAGAATCGCCCAGAGACTCATGTGCGTGCGGTACTCGTCGATGGTCATGCCACCGTTGCCGACTTCGAGCATGTCGGGATCGTTCCAGTGGCCGGGTGCGGCAAATTTGGAGAGGCCAGCCTGGCTGAAGCCGATGTTGGCCATGCTGTTGTAACGGTCTTGTATGTCGTCCGTAGTGCGCCATGCGTTGCCGCCGACGGAGGCGCCCCATTCCCATACGGCGTCATCGCCATACTGGCAGAGGCTGAAGACGATGGGGCGGCCAGTTTTCAGAAGCGCGTTGTGCATTTTTGTGTAGGCGTCGAGCATCATCTGGTGCTTGAGCTGAGGAGTTGCGGCTCCATTCATGATTCGGCCGAAGCTGCAGAGATCATATTTCAGATAATCGATGCCCCAAGCGGCGTAGGTCTGCGCGTCCTGCTCTTCATGGCCGTAGCTGCCTTCAAAGCCCGCGCACGTTTTTGGGCCGGGCCCGGAATAGATGCCGATCTTGAGGCCTTTGCCATGGACGTAATCGGCGAGGGCCTTCATGTCGGGAAACTTTTCATTCGTGTGAATGATGCCTTGAGCGTCGCGCTGCCCTTCCCAAGTGTCGTCAATATTGATGTAGGTGTAGCCCGCGGCCTTCATGCCGCTCGAGACCATGGCGTCGGCCTGCGCGCGGACGGTGGCGTCGTCAATGCGTCCGGCGAAATGATTCCAACTGTTCCAGCCCATGGGAGGGGTGGCGGCAAGCACAGGCGCCTGCGCGGATTGAGCTGAGGCGAGGCACAAGAGACCGACGACGGCAATGGAGAGCACGGGGCAGCGACGAAGGATCGTGGACATAAGTCTTCCTCCTGGAATGGGGAACCAATGCGGGCGGATTATAACGCTAAGCCCGCATATGGGATGCGGAAAACCAGTGCCATTCAGGGACAGTGAGAAAACGACGAGCCGATACCAATACTTAACCAAGTTTTAGTGTTCAAAAGTGGCTTGACACGCGAATTCAGAGTATTACCATCGCAACAGTTTTCGCGCAGCGCTCCCTCAACCAAGCCCGGGAGATCGGCCGAAGAGGAGGAGTGAATGTCACTGAAGAGAACGGTTGTTGTCCTGCTCGTCTTACTGGCGGTTGGCGTGGGGGTGGTGAAATCGCAACCCCAGGTTGACCACAGGAATTTCTGGGCTCTAAACAACACTGGAAAAGAGATCCGCGAGTTTTATATCTCCGACCACGATAACACTCGCTGGGGTAGCGACATCCTTGGACGGGCCACGCTGCCGCCAGGAATGGGCACAGTCATCTTCTTCGATTCGGCGGTCAAGACGAGTTGCAACTTCGACTTCAAGATTGTGTACGCAGACGGGAGCGCACAGCAGTATGCGCAAGGAAGAGATATTTGCAGCGTTGTTGCGGTTCAATTCAACCCCAGTAATTCGTTTGGACTGATCAAGCCGTAGAATTGGAATTTGGCGTGCGGGAACTTTTGCGGCGCCAAATAAATGAGATTGGCTCTGGGAAAGCCCCCTTCGGGCCTTTTTGTCTTGTTGGGATGGAATTCCCTGCTGTTTGAGATGGCGTGCAATTGTGAATTGTCTTCTACCAACTCCCTTCATAGAAGTCCCGCTCCACCTGTGATATAGAATCCGCGCCACAGGATTAATGAAGAATACGTTTCTTATCTCCGGGCTATGCCTCTACTTCATTGCCGCGGTCCTGGCGATTGGCAATAACCATGGATTTGCAACCGGCCTTGCGGCGGGCGAGGCCGTCCGCTGGCTCGCGGCATTGTCACTTTTGTTGTACGCACTCCTCAGAAAGTCCCTTACGCCATGGATCCTTGTCGGCATGGTGATCGGAGCAGAAATCGGGAATGACTTTCCGAATGTAGGCATCCATCTCCGCCTGTTGAGCCAAATCTTTCTCCAGATGATCCGCGTGGTGATCGCGCCGCTGTTGTTCGGGACACTTGTAAGCGGAATCGCGGGGCACGCAGATTTGAAAAAAGTGGGCCGGATGGGCCTGAAGGCGATCGTCTATTTTGAGATCGTCACGACGATTGCGCTGGGAATCGGACTTGCAGCAATCAACCTGAGCAAGGCGGGGGTAGGGGTTCAATTGAGTGGCGCGGCGGCGGCAAGCTCCGTTCCGGCGGCGCGGCCGACGGCTTCTGAAATCATCCTGCACATTTTTCCGGAAAATATCGCGAAATCAGTGGCGGAAAACCAAGTGCTGCAAGTGGTCGTGTTCAGCATACTTTTCGGCATCGCGCTGGCGATGGTCGGCGAACAAAAGCGCGTGCCGATGCTGGCGTTCACGGAAAGTCTCACGGAGGTGATGTTCAAATTCACGAACATCGTGATGTTGCTCGCGCCCATCGGAATTGCGGGAGCAATATCGTACACAATTGCAACGACTGGATTTGGAGTTCTCTATAACCTCGGCAAGCTCGTGGTGACGCTCTATGTTGCTCTGGGAGTGTTCACGGTTGGGGTGCTACTGCCGAGCGCGTGGATCGCGCGTGTCCCCGTGCGGAAGTTTATACGGGCCGTGGCGGAGCCTGCGACGATTGCGTTCAGCACGACGAGTTCGGAGGCGGCGCTGCCGAGGGCGCTCGAATGCATGGAAGCGTTCGGAGTGCCGAGGCAGGTGAACGCGTTTGTCATTCCCGTGGGATACAGCTTCAACCTGACAGGGTCCACGCTGTACCTTTCGCTGGCGTCAGTGTTTGTGGCGCAAGCAGCGGGAATCCACCTAACGCTGGGGCAGCAAGTCGTAATGATGCTTATGCTGATGCTGACGAGCAAGGGCGTGGCAGGAGTGTCGCGCGCGGCAATCATTATCTTGCTGGGAGCGGCGGACCAATTTGGTTTGCCGAAGGAGCCCATCCTGCTGCTGCTGGGAGTGGACCAGTTCCTGGACATGGGCCGGACGGCGATGAACGTAATCGGGAATTGCCTGGCGTCGGCTGTGGTGGCGCGCTGGGAAGGCGAACCGATCGAGGAACATCCCGAGGAATTGTCCGTGAGTTGAGGCCGCATCGCGGACCACGATGACAAGCGTTGCCACATGGAAACTCGGGCCCGTGGAAATGTTGGCGCTCGGCTGCGTGGGGGTAGCGCTTGGCGCGTGGCTAAAAAAGAAACTCCCTCTGCTGGACCGGCTATGCATTCCCACTTCGATTGCCGGCGGAATGATCTTCGCTCTTGCGGCGCTGGCGGTGCACAGCCGCTACATCAACTTCGAACCCGATACAACTTTGCGCGATTTGCTGATGATCGCGTTCGTGACGACGATCGGCCTGAGCGCGAGGCTGGAGCTTCTTCGGCGCGGCGGCGTGCAGGTGATGATTCTTCTTGGCGTGGCGAGCGGAGGCGCGGTCCTTCAAAATCTGCTCGGCATTTCATTGGCGAAACTGCTCGGCGTGAATCCGCTTGTCGGGATACTTTCCGGGTCAGTGGCGCTCACGGGAGGGCCAGCGACGGCGGTCGCGTTTGGGACGACGTTCGAGAAGATGGGCGTCGCGGGTGCGACGGAAACCGGTTTGGCATCGGCGACATTTGGAATCGCGGTGTCAGGGCTGGTTGCCGGATACATTGGGGGCCAGTTGATACGGCGGCGACAGCTCCGCCCGAATGCGAACAGGGCGGAACGCGAAGGTGCTTCGACTGGGGCGCAACATGACGCCCAGCAATTGGACCAGCGCGCGAATGGCAATGATTTGCTGCGCACCGTTCTGCTGATTGGCGTAGCGATGGGAATTGGACATCTGGTGAGCGTGGAGCTGGAGAGATTGCACTTTATCCTGCCGAGTTACATCGGCGCGATGATCGCGGCGTGCGTGATCCGCAACTTGAACGACAAGTTTAAATTCTTTGAGGTGTCGCAAAAAGGGATCGCAGATTGCGCCATCGTTTCGCTCTACCTATTTATTGTGATGGCCGTGATGACGCTCCGATTGTGGGAGCTGGCGAATCTCGCGCTGCCCCTACTCGTGATGCTCACGGCGCAAGTTCTGCTGTGCTGGCTGATGTGCGTGACGATTTGCTTCTGGGCGATGGGGCGCGACTACCGCGCGGCGGTGATTTCGAGCGGGTTCTGCGGATTCATGCTGGGGATTACGGCGAACGCAATTGCTTCGATGGAAGAACTCGTGGAAAAGTACGGGCCCGCGCCGGAGGCGTTTCTAGTGGTTCCCGTCGTCGGCGCGTTTCTGATTGACCTGACGAATTCGCTGATTATTACGTTTATGGCGAACGTCGTGCGATAAGGATTGCCTTAACAAGTCCGGCAGGAAGTGCGGTAAAAAGCGCAACGCGGGGCGCTGCCCGCGCCGCGGATGATGTGCTAGGCTATTTGCGATACGCGCGAGTGGGTTGGTCCAACCGAATGGCCGGGAAAACCATCAGCGAAAAAATACTTTCAGCGAAATCAGGGGCAGACGCGCGGGCCGGAGACGTGGTGGTGTGCAAAGTGGATTGCGCCATGGGGACGGACGGCTCGACTCCGATGGCGCTCGATTATTTCGAGGCGATGGGCGGGAAGAAAGTGTGCGATCCGCAAAGAATTGTTCTTGCGCTGGACCACTACGCACCGGCGCCCAGCCGCGCGGCGGCGCTGCTCCACAAACGGATGCGCGAGTTTGCGGCTGACCAAGGAATTCCTCTTTGGGAAGTGGGCGAGGGGATCGGGCATCAGTTAATCGTCGAAAGCGGGCGCGCCGTGCCGGGCGGATTGGTGGTGGGCGCGGATAGCCACGCAGTGACGTACGGCGCGCTGAATACGTTTGGCACGGGGATTGGGTCGTCGGATCTTGCGGCAATCCTAATGAGCGGGAGGATTTGGCTGCGCGTGCCGGAAACAATTCGCGTGACGTTGAATGGCGAGCTTCCTCGTGACGTGTATCCGAAAGACATCGCGCTCAGATTGGCGCGCGAGCTGGGCGCGGATGGCGCGAACTATAAGGCGCTTGAGTTTTGTGGGTCCGGTGCTGCGGCGCTTGATCTGGAAGACAGGCTCGTGCTCAGCAATCTTGCTGTTGAGATGGGCGCGAAGAATGGGGTGTTCGACGCCGACGAAAAAACTTTCGCGTATCTGGATGGAAGAGCGATGGGGCCGTTTGCGGCGGTCGCCGCGGACAGAGATGCGCAATATGTCCACGAGATTGCGATTTCGCTTGATGAGCTCACGCCGCAGATCGCGCTCCCCGATCAGGTGGACAAAGTAGTTTCGATTGAGAATGCCGCGGGCACGCCAGTGCAAATGGTTTATCTGGGGACTTGCACGGGAGGGCGCGTGCGCGATTTCCATCAAGCGCGCGACGTCATCATAGCGGGCGGCGGCGTGGCGCCGGGTGTGCAACTGGTGGTGACGCCCGCTTCGCGTGAAGTCCTTGAGACTTTGACGGCTGACGGCACGCTGGCGGATTTCATTTCCTTTGGCGCGGTGGTGGTAACGCCCGGATGCGGGTCGTGCTGTGGGACGTGCGGAGCGATCCCCGGCGACGGCGTGAATGTGATATCGACGGCGAACCGAAATTTTAAGGGGCGCATGGGCAACAGCAGCGCGTCGATTTTTCTTGCGTCGCCGGCGAGCTGCGCAGCGGCGGCGGTGCGCGGGGAGATCGCGGACCCTCGGGAGGCGAAGCGATGATTGCCTTCCGCCTGGAAGGGCGCGCCCGCGTTTTTGGAGATGACGTCAACACGGATTACATCATCACTTCACGGCGAAAACGGGAGAGCCTCGATCCGCAGGTGCTGCGGCAATATTTATTCGAGGAGATTGACGCGAATTTTGCCTCCTCCCTGAAACCGGGCGATCTAATTGTATCGGGAAAAAACTTTGGCTGTGGTTCCGCGATGGAGGTGGCGGTGACGGCCGTGCTCGGCGCCGGGATTCGAGCCGTGGTTGCGCGAAGTTTTTCGCGGACTTATTTTCGCAATGCCATCAACAATGGACTGCTGCCGGTGGTTTGCGATACGAGCGGAATCCAGGAGGGGGATCGGATTGTGATCGAGGACGCGGGGCGAGGCATGGCGGTTCGCGACGAGGCAACCGGAAAAGTTTTCCCGGCGAGCCCGCTTCCCCCCATTATGCTGGATATTCTGCAGGCGGGCGGGTTGGTTCCTTACTTTAAGGAGCACGGCGACTTTCACGTGTGAAGGATGAGAGAGTGGCGAACGCAACCACACAACTGAGTTCACGGCCATACCGGCTGCGATTGCCGGGACCAACGGCAGTGCCGGCGCGAGTGCGCGAAGCGATGGCCCGGCCCGTGGTGAACCATCGAGGGCCGGAATTCCACGCCATGTACTCGCGCGTGCAGGAATTGCTGAAGCCGATATTCGGCGCGAGCAATGAAGTGTTTTTATTTGCAAGTTCCGGGACGGGAGCAATGGAGGCAAGCCTGGTGAATATCTTGGCGCCGGGCGAGCGCGTCCTCGTCGCCGTGAACGGGCAATTCGGCGGGCATTTCGCAAAGATAGCGAAAGCGCTTAGCGCGGAGGTGGATGTCATTGAAACTCCGTGGGGCAACACCGTTGATCCCGGTGAAATCGAAACGAAATTAAAGGCGTCTGATTTCCGCGCGCTTGTTGTCGTACACAACGAAAGCTCGACGGGTGTTACCGCTGACCTTGCCGCGATCGGCAAGCTCGTGTGCGACAGTCCAACGATTCTGATTGCTGATTCCGTCAGCGGAATTGGCGGACTGGAGATGAAACAGGATGATTGGGGAGTGGATATTGTGGCGTCAGCCTCGCAGAAGGCGCTGATGTGTCCACCGGGAATCGGAATTGTCAGCGTGAGCCAAAGGGCTTGGAAGATAGTGGAGAGAGAAAATAGTGTGCCGCGTTTCTACTGGGATTTCCGAAAAGCAAAGGCCGCGGCGGAAAAATCGGAGACGGCGTTCACGCCACCCGTTTCGCTGATTGCGGGATTGGAGGAAGCGCTCGAAATGATTCACGAGGAGGGCCTGCCGCAAGTGTTGAATCGGCACAAGAAATTGTCGTCGGCGCTACGGGCTGGCTGCGCGGCGATGGGGTTGAATGTTTTTGGAAAGGCAGCGAGCCTTTCTCCCACAGTGGTCGCGCTCGATGTGCCGGAAAAATTAAATGGCGGCGATATTGTGCGGCGCCTTTACGAACGGTATGGCACAGTGATCGCGGGTTCGCGGAACAAACTTTCGGGCAGGGTCATTCGCATCGGAACAATGGGCGATGTGCATGAAGTGGATATTCTTACGGACTTGGCGGAACTCGGTGAAGTTTTGAATGAACTGGGCTGGAAGATGGCGAACGGGGCGTGCGCTACGGCTGCTGCAGATTTGCTTCGCGGTTGATTTGCAGGAGGAGACCTGAGATGCCGGGAAAAATTGGATTTCGCGTGCGTGCGAATTGGCGGCGGCCTGACGCTTCGCTAATCGCGGCGTTCGCGCAAGGTTCGAGCGCGCAGGTTGCCGATTGCATGTCGCGACTTGGCGCGATGGACGTGGGCATCAAGCCAATTTGGGATTCGCCACGCATCGTAGGGCCGGCGCTAACGGTGTGGTGCCACGCGGGCGACAATTTGATGCTGCACAAGGCGCTTTCGCTCGCCACAGCGGGCGACATTGTGGTGATGAACACGCAATCCAACGTGACGAATTCAGGGTTTGGCGAATTGCTCGGCACGAGCGCGATGAAGATGGGCGTCAGCGGCGTGATCGTGGACGGAACGGTTCGCGACTCGGATGCGCTCGAGGCGATGAGGTTGCCCGTTTACGCGCGCGGGCTTTGCCCAAACGGATGCAATAAGGATGGAGCAGGCGAAGTCGGCGCGACGATTGCTTGCGGCGGCGTGGCGGTTAGGCCGGGAGACATCATCGTCGCGGACCGCGACGGTGTGGCGGTGGTACCTTTGGACGACGCTGCGGAAGTGGCGCAACTCGTGACGGCGCAAATCGAACGCGAAGAAAAGCGGCTCGCGGAAATCGGAAAGGGTGTGATCACGCGGCCAGAGATTGATGAACAGCTTCGGCGGCTCAAGATTATTGATTAGAAGAGCGCAGAAACCTTCCTTCGTTAGCACCGGATAATTCCAAAACATCCATTGCCGTAGGTTAAGCGCGCTGAGGACTGGCTGCCCCGCGAAACTCCCATGCACCTGTGGATCGTAGAAGAGCTCTATTGGAAATCTAAAGACATCTGTATAAATAGCTTGACAGGGTCAAAAAGAGAGAGGGCAGGCATGGAAGAAGGAACGGATGATGTCGGGATGGCGGCGCAATCGGCGGATGGCCAGGCGAATGCTTTTTTGCAACACGTTGAGGTCGGGCGGGCACAAGCCGCGCAGCGCATGTTGTTTCAGCCACGCCCAAAGCCATTCATCGGGGTTGAGTTCCGGGGCGTAGGCCGGGAGTCGAAACACGCGTAGGCGGGAATGATAAACCGCCAAGGCCTCGCGCGTGCGGCGGGAGCGGTGGGGATTGCCGCCATCCCACAACACAAACAGAGGCGTGGAAATCCGTCGCAGCAAGTGACGGACAAAGCGAATCACTTCGTCGCTGGCGATGGTGCCGGGGACCAGATGCAGGTAGGCATGCGGATTCACCGTGACGGCGGAAATCGCCGACAGCTTGGGCCAGTTGAAACAGTGGCGCAGGATCGGTGTCTGTCCGCGCGGCGACCAGGTGCGGCAGGCCGTGGGGAGCAATGAGAAACCGCTTTCATCCACAAAAACCAGCGTGGCGTTTAGCCGTCGGGCGTTTTTTTTATGCGTGGCCAAGTGTGCTCGACCCAGCGGCGGATGGCTTTCTCGTCTCGCTCACGGGCGCGACCGGTGGGTTTCTGCCAACTCCAGCCAAACCGATGCAGCAAGCGACAAACGTGATCGCGGTCATAGCGAACGCCAAAGCGCCGCCGCAGCAGATCGGCAACGCGCTGTGTGGTCCAGACGGCGGTCGGAAATCCGTGCGCTTCGGCGCCGTGTGCCAGCAGACCTGGAAGTTGAGCCAGTTGTGCGCGAGCCAGTTTGGGCGGGCGACCCGGGCGCGGGATACGACGCAGCCCCGCCACTCCTCGTCGGCGGGACAGTCGCGCCCACTGGTGCACGGCCTGCCGGCTCACACCCAGTTGGCGGGCAATGGAGGACAACGATTCACCCCGCCGGATGCGGGGCAAGGCGGCCAAGCGGCGCGCCTCCAAGACAGCAGCGTCTCGTCGCATAAGTGGAACATACGCTGCCCCAGTCCGATGTCAAGCTATTTATACAGAGGTCTTTAAGTAGAAACAATTCTTAATTTCCAATCGTTTTCTGGGAACTTGGGCAAGGACGCTAGAATCGCCCGGCCCAAATAACGATGTCTAAACGCGTTAGCAAATCAGTGGTGAGCCGCGCAGGACTCGAACCTGCAACCCGCTGATTAAGAGTCAGCTGCTCTACCATTGAGCTAGCGGCCCACTGGAGGGAAAAGCAGGGATTATTATACTGATGTGCAGAGATTTGTCGAATTCCACTTGCGGCGGGCGCTCTCTCACTTCCTCAGTTCCGCGGCGATTTCCTGTGCGACCTCTCGGGCATGCGCGATGTCGCCGGGCTCAAACGAAATCGCCGAGACCTTCGGATGGCCGCCCCCGCCATAGCGCTCCGCAAGCGTTGCCAGATTCTTGTCAATCTTCTCGCCCTTCCATGGATTGGAACCAATGGAGACCTTCGCGCGTGTTTCAGACGCGCTCACGCCGACGGAATAAAGACATTCCGGATGCAGCAAGTACGGAATAAACTTGTTGTAGCCCTCAAGATCCAGGTCACTCACATCGAAATAAATAACATTCTTCGAGGCCTGTGTCCGCTGGCGAAGAATTTCTATGGACCGCTGGTGGCGTTCGAGCAAAGGGCCAAGATTCTTTGCAACCAGCGGCAAGCGAACAACCTCCGCGAGCGGCTTTGAAGCCAGCTCCGGCACAAGCCGGGCCGGGATATTTGCCTCCGGCGCGGCTTCGATCACGAGCGCAATCTGCGTTGCGGGCTCGCTGATGCTTACAGCGGCCTCCGGCGTCGGATACTGCGCGCCGTCAATAATGTCACCCCAGTGGATCAGGTCTGCGAGGGGCGCCGGGTTAAAGCCGAATCTGGATTGCGTTATATCTGCAATCAACTTGGTGCAGGATTTGTAGGAAGGATCGTAAAATTTGTGGCTCTTATCCTCATTGCGAAAATGCTCGGCGTCCGCCGGCGTGAGGAAAGCGCTCTGGTGGTGGTCGAACCACCAGGTCAGGCGCGGCGAGGCGCAATACTTGAAATCCACGATGGCATTTTCATCGCCATCAAACATATTTTCTTCAAACGGACGCCGCGCGCGGTGGGTCATTCCGGTGTAGAGGAATTCCGCGGAAGGCTGCATCCGTTCGCGAAAAAAACGGGTGAATACGGCCGCCGAGGCGGCGCCGTCAAAGCATCGATCGTGGAAGAAAACGTTAGCCTTCAAAGATAACATCCTTGCCGGCGACTCGACCCGGCCGAAATCGGCAGGGGGGAATCAAACCAGATCATGCAAATAGGAAAGCCAATAAAGATGGCTGGGCTGGAACGGATTGTCAAGAAAACTATCCGCTATGCCAGGACCATAAAACAAAACGGGGAGCCCTTGGTGCCAGGCTCCCCGGGATTCGTACTCTCAATGGATTAGAGAATTGCTCTTCTGCTCCGCTGTTCCTATGCCTGTGTTTTGCCAACAAGCATATCGGCAAGGTTGGCGGCAACTGGCACTCGAAACATTTGCTTCTGATAGGCTTTGACCATCAACAAGATCCAGAGGACAAATGAAGCAAGCCTCACAAGCCAGAATAACAATAGCCCAAGCGACCAAACGCCGAATGTGCCAAACGCGATGCTCATGGCAAACACGGAACCTATGATGTAATAGATTATGGTCAGGCCGCCAAAAACCACGATAGACTGCGCGGCGTGAAAGCGCACAGTGGGCCTCTTATCTATAATCAGGAAGATGATTCCTGTGACCCACCATACCAAGTAACAGAGAAAGCTGGCTACATTCTCTTCCATTCCCGTTCCTCCTGCAGCTGCTTGATTTTGTGCGCCCGGAACCGGTTGTGCGGACGGCGGAGTGTGTGCCGCTGACGGTGCCGCAGAAACCGGTTTGCCACACTTGGGACAAAACGCTACGCCATCCGCCACTTGCGCGCCACAACCCGTGCAGAATGCCATCGTTATCCTCCAAGAGAACTGAGCAACTCAACTTTGCCGCGGAGCCTAACAGAACAGGGCGCAGCCCGCAAGACCAGACGCCAATTTGCCCGAGAGGAGCGGCCCCGCTCCAACTCACCGCTATTTTCTCCCGCTGTACGCCATCCAGTCAGCCAACCTTCCGGCCACCGGCAAGCGGACCGGTTGTCGATCAAATGCCTTGACGATGAGGAGGATCCAAATTGCCAGCGCCGCTAATCCCAAAGCCGAGAACGCGATGAAGTACAGCAGATAGGCCGCCGACCCTTCAGAAAACGCGTCGCGGGCGAAGCGCCCGAGCACCATGATTCCCGCGACAAGAAATCCGAAGACAATTGTGGATTGCGCGGCGTGAAATCGGACCGCGGGCCGCTTGTCCACGAAAAACATGACCAACCCGGAGACAAATCCGAACAAATAGCAGAGCGGGCTCGCATAACTCACGGGAAGACCATATTCTTCGGCGGCTTCTGCGCCGGGTCCAATTGACACGCCGGGCAGAATTTGTCCGCACCGGCCGCAGTAAGCGGCACCCGAGGGCGGTGTGGAAGGGCGGAGTTGGTTCCCGCACTTGATGCAGAAGACCGAATCACCCCGTACTGTTGCGCCGCATTTGGTGCAGGACACCATCACCTTCGCCTCGATTCGGAATGCAGGCTAGCAGACGCCTTCGCCGGCGGCAAGAGAATGAGCCGCGCTGCATGCCAGATAGCAGACGTATTTTCGCCCCGCGCGGTTACTTCCCTGCCGCAATCACGAATGTAGATATAGAATGGCGCGCTGAACCGGCCCGCCCGACTGGAGCGCACTCTGTCTGCGGAACAAAATCTCAACGTAAACACAGCGCCGCGCGCAACCCGGCGAATCCTCGGCTTCCCTTGGCCCGCACAGGTCACGCACGCCGAACGATCATCGCTCATTGCCGGTGGTCTCGGCTGGATGCTCGATGCCATGGACGTGATGCTTTACTCCATGGTGCTCGCGCACTTGATGACCGCCCTCGGCATGAGCAAAGAGACCGGCGGTCTGCTGAACTCGCTGACGCTCATAGCATCTGCGATCGGCGGAATGATGTTTGGATTTATCGCCGACCGCGTGGGCCGCACGCGCGCCTTGATGGCTTCCATCCTTGTCTATTCGCTGGCAAGTGGAGCGAGCGGGCTTTCCCAGACAATCATCGAGCTGGGCATTTTCCGCTTCATCCTCGGACTTGGCATGGGCGGCGAATGGACCACGGGCGCGGCGCTGATCGCCGAAACCTGGCCTGCCGAGCATCGCGGCAAAGCTCTCGGGCTGATGCAGTCAACTTACGCAATCGGCGAAATGCTCGCCGTGGGCGCGGTCGCAATCGTATTACCGCATTTCGGTTGGCGCGCCGTTTTTTTTGTGGGGATCCTTCCGGCGTTTTCGGTTTTCTGGATTCTTCGCGCGGTGCCGGAATCCGAAATGTGGCGCGCGCGAAGCGCGGAGAGGCCCGGCTCGCTCGCATTGCTCCTGCGCCCAGACATTCGCGGCGTGGGCCTGCTCGCCACAGCGATGAACGCCAGCGCGATGTTCGGATATTGGGGCCTGTTCACCTGGATTCCGTCTTACCTCATGCTGCCCGTTGCGCAGGGAGGGCGCGGGCTCAATCTGATGAAGACGACCACGTGGCTCGTGGCGATGGGCGTGGGAAAGTGGCTCGGGTACGCACTCTTCGGATTTTTCGCAGATTCCGTGGGACGGAAGCGCAGCTATGCAACGTATCTGATCATTGCCGCGGCGCTCGTGCCGATTTATGGGATGTCGCGCAGCCCTGTGTGGCTCCTTATTCTCGGGCCACTCGTGGCATTTTTCGGAACGGGTTTCTTTTCGGGCTACGCCGCAATTGTGTCAGAGATTTTCCCGACGGAGATCCGTGCCACGGCGATGGGCCTGAGCTACAACGTCGGCAGAGGTTTTTCCGCTGTCGCTCCATTTGCCGTAGGGGCGATCGCCACGCATTACAGCTTTACAGCCGCGTTTTATTTGCTCGCAGGCGCGTTCTTTCTGGCTGCAATGCTGTCTCTTGCCCTGCCCGAAACCAAGGGAAAGCAATTGGAATAATTGAACGGCAATCATCAAGGCCCCCCTTGAGGGTGCTCAAGCCTGGGTCTGATTTCTTGGGACATTTCTGGTTGGGTTTCCAGTTCCGTAGTTCCGCAATCTTAAGAGATTGCGGAACTACGGAACTGAGTACTGGAACCTAATTCGTAGGTTTGTTAAACTAGGAGGTCCAGCGAACCAACAAGACGGATACCGGTATTGGCGCTTGACGGATAAATCCTCCCATCCCCCTGCCGTCGTTGCGCATCGTACATGCCGATGCTATCTTGTCCGACTGTCATAATTCTTGTCCGGACAGGATCCCCAGGGCGGTGCGGCCAATGAACCGTTTTTTATACGTCTTCCTAATTTTGGCAATATGCATGATTCCCGGTGGATGCAGCAGCGGGATGGCCACGCCTCCACCCGGCGCACCCTCGCTTTCGCTTTCTGAAACAACCCTCTCGTTTTCAGCGACGCAAGGAATCGGCTCGAACCCTTCACCCGCCTCCGTGAATCTTACCAACGTCGGGACAGGCACACTCACCTTCAGCGCAACGAGTGATTCGCCGTGGCTTTCCGTCGCTCCCGCGAGCGGCACAGCGCCGCAAACCCTCCAGATTTCTGTTGCCGAGGGAAATCTCGGGCCCAGCGTAAATACAGGCCATATCACGGTGACGGCGCAGGGGGCAACTGGATCGCCTGCGACAATAACTGTCAGCTTTCTATTTGCCCCGATGCCCTCTGACGCGCCTTTCTGGCCGCAGTGGGGAAATAACTCACAGCACACGGGATTGGTAAGCGTCGCGGGGCAAGCCGCAACCCAAATCCTGGCCAATATCGTCTACGACCCCTTCGTGACACAGGAACAAGCGGAGAGCTCGGGTGGCGATCTGCTGGTCCACTACCAAGTGCCGATTGTGGATGGCAATGACGTTTACATGGTTACGAAAACTGGGTCGTATGATTCCTGCAGCCCGGCCGGCGCCTGGGTGAACGGAGTTGCGTGCGGGCCCAACGCATGGAACACCATGATATGGAATGAGGGGCGGTTTTCCTGGATAAACAACCAACTGGTCAAGATTTGGGCGTTCCAAACCGACTGGAAGCCTGAAACAAATGGCGAAGCGCTTGATGGCTGGGAGCCAGTCTTTCATTCCGCGGAGGCGAATGGGTATATCTATGTTCCCGGCGCGGGGGGAACACTCTGGAAAGTGGAAAAAGTGAACGGCACATCCGTCTCACACATCAACCCATTCAGCGGAATCACAATTAATGCTCAGGACACCTATGTTGCCGGGCCTTTGACGGCCGATGCGCTGGGAAACATTTACTACAGCGTGGTGGAATTGGCGGACCCGTCGAGCGGCGATCCTTGGGCGGTGAATGACATCCTGGGAGCATGGCTTGTGAAAGTTGGATCCAACGATTCTTCGATGATTGCAACTTATGCGAGTCTTGTGCCAAATGCTCCTGCGGGAAGTTCAACTTCCTGTCCTTCGGGATTCTCCAGAAATGTAAATGGACTTTGTGGATCGCAGAGGCCGGGAATCAACGTCGCGCCCGCCGTCGCGCCCGACGGCACAATCTACGTTGCGAGCGTGGCTCACTTTAATGAGGCACAGGGGTACGTGGTCGCCGCCAATTCGGATTTAACGCCGGATTGGGCGTCCTCGCTTCAAAGTTATCCTGTCTGCGGCACGGCTCCATGCATCAACCCGGGCATAAACCTATACATCATCGACGAAGCTTCCTCTTCCCCGACCGTTTTACCGGATGGCTCGGTACTATTCGGCGTGCTCTCAAATGACGGCACGTACCGAGGTGAAATGCTCAAACTCGATTCGCTTGGAAACCTGGCCGCGACGTATAGTTTTGGATGGGACACGACCCCCGCGGTCTATCCAAACAACGGGACGTATTCCGTGATTCTCAAGGACAATCACTACGTAACCGGCGGACCCTACTACATCACGCAACTGGACTCGAATCTTCAAATCCAGTGGCAGTTCCAAAATACAAATCCCAAACTTCCCGATGGGTTTGAATGGTGCATCAACATGCCCGCGGTGGACGTGAACGGGTATGTTTACGCGAACAGTGAAGATGGCAATATCTACGTCATTCCGCCGGGACAAACAGGAATTTTCACTCAGCCGGCGAGTGTGCTTTTCCTGAATTCCGCGATTGGAGCGGCGTACACTCCTTTATCCATTGGCCCTGACGGAAAGTTGTACACTCAAAACGATGGGCACCTGTTCGTCGTCGGCAACTAAACTTTTGGGACATTGAATGGACTACATTGACAAGAATCTCGTCCAGGGTGAAACGGTGCTTTACCGCACTCGATTGCATTGGATCGTGCTCTTGAAACCGGTCTTCGCCGCAGTGGTCTTGCTGTTTCTGCCTGCGGGACTTCTCTTGTACGTGAAAGGCCGCGATATGACCTGGCCGGCCGTGGCTCTTTTTGCGCTGGGGATCATCGTGATTTGGTGGGGCTCATTCAGGCGCAACGCTACGGAAATGGCCGTGACGGATAGGCGCGTCATCATCAAGCAAGGAATCGCGAGCCGGAAAAGTCTCGAACTCGTCCTGGCCAAAGTGGAAAGCATTGTCGTGACCGAATCCGTGATGGGACGAATGCTGGGCTATGGCACGCTGGTCATCCGCGGCACGGGCGGCACTTACGAGACATTCTTCGAGATTGCGCACCCCTCGGAATTCAGGAACCGGGTGCAAGCGCAAATTGGCCGGCCCGTAGGCACGTAACCCCTATCATTAGCCTGTCTTGAACGGTCGCGTTGCGTGTGTTCCACAGCGATGCTAGTGTAAAACCCGGGCGGAAGTGGCGGAACTGGCAGACGCGCAGGACTTAGGATCCTGTGGCCGAGAGGTCGTGGGGGTTCAACTCCCTCCTTCCGCACCAAGGTCGTTTGCGGTGCTGGCACGACGGGCGTAGGATGCCATATAAATCCAAGACAAAGGCAATGCGCGCCATCATTCCATTGCGCGCCCGCTTGCCGGGGAGTCTTCCGTGAGGCGTATGATTGGCGCATTTGCACTAGCGGTGGTTTTTTCTTTTTCAGTTCTCGCGCAGCAAGGCGGAGCACCGAATCCCGCGTCCCAGTTGACCGCCTCACCGTCGGCAAACCCTGTGAGCGATATGTTGCGGCAGCTCTTGCCGCGATACACCAAGAACATGGTTGGGGCCGCTCAATTAATGCCTGCTGAAAAATACAGCTATAAACCGACCCCGGAGCAGATCACGTTCGGGCACCTTGTGCTGCACGTCGCACAGTCAAATATTACGCTGTGCTCAAAGCTCGGCAGCACGCCGCCGCCACAAGTTACGGCAACGGACGCCGATGGCAAAGATAAACTTGTCGCTGCGATCCAGACGTCATTCGACTATTGCAGTGAAGTACTGGCAAAGGCCGAGGATTCCAATCTTGGCGCATCCATTCAATTTTCACCGACACGTTCGTTGACCAAAGCCGGGGTGATGATCACGCTCGCGTGCGATTGGTATGACCACTATTCCGCGCAGGCGGGCTATCTGCGGCTGAACGGAATTTTGCCGCCATCGGCTCAGCCGGCTCCGGGACGGTAAGAACAACTAAAATTGCACGGAGATTCAAGTGGCATCGCGTTGATGGGATAGGAGATAGGGCCCCCCGAAACTGCCCTCCCCTTGTTGCACCGTGATAAGAATCGGATAAACGGTTGTCGCGTATAGCCTGGCAACTCCAATTCGAAGTAGAATTCAAATCATATGATCTTCAAAGCAGACTCGGTTAGCGCGGTAACCCCCGCAGGTGCGTCCGCAAATTTTCGTTGTCCCGGCTGTGGACAGTTAGGAACCTTCGAACTACTCATGGCCAATGCTCAAGATATGATTCTTCCCAACAACACTCGCATCGGCGAGCGCCGGTGTCCCAATGTGCAATGCCGAGCCCTTGTTTTTATTGTTTGGCAAAACACTCAAATAGTTAGGTCATATCCCGCATTGAAAATTGACTTCGACAAGACCAACATTCCCGGCGCTGTTGTGTCAGCCATGGAAGAAGCAATCGCATGTCACGCAAATGGATGCTTTATTGCTGCCGCAATCATGGTCCGCAAGACTCTGGAAGAGTTATGTCGTGAACGTGGGGCCAAAGGCAAGGATTTAAAGGAACGCATTCGGGATTTGGGAACAAAAATCGTTATACCGAATGAACTCCTAAGCGGCCTAGATGATCTCCGCCTACTTGGGAACGACGCTGCACACATCGAATCCCAAGAATACGACCACGTAGGCAATGAATAGGTGGAGATAGGTATAGAATTCACCAAAGAAGTGCTGAAAGCGTTGTATCAGTATTCCACTCTTTTAAACCGACTTCGTGGACTTAGGAAGGCTCCCTAGTAAACCTGTCCTTCGCAGGGATCAGTTTTCTCATCCCATTTTTTGGCAATGTGGAAAAATAAAATGTGAATACTGTTCGCCACCCATTCTTTTGCAAACTGGGCAAATACAATGTGCGTAGTGATCGCCCCCCAATTTCTTACAATGCGGACCAGATACTCTCGGACCGACTTAGTTTGTACCCGTTCTTTAATGAGACGCACAAGTTCGGCGGCTAGATAGATTTCGGCTTTCGACGGTCTTTTGACCCGGCGGCCTACGTCTAATCGTCGCATCCTCGCGGCTGGCAATGCCATTCAATTCTGAGCAGTTTCTCAGTTTGTTGCCTCTATATGACTAAGGCACTTAGTCAGTGTATAATGATACCTGAAGGGGGAAGCTTACGTTTAGTATATTTAATAACGCCGCGATTCCCGTTACGTGCCCAGGATGCGGACACGAAAACCATGTGACGATCGGCTGGGTCAAGACACACACAGAATATCTCTGCGCTGGATGCGCAAAGACAATGAAGCTCGAAGCCAGTAATTTTCTTAAGGCACTCGCCGAAACCGAACAAGAGCTTGAAGACGTCGTGAAAAGCCTTCCACCAAAGCCCAAACCAGCGTAACAGGACCGAACAATAAGGAGCTCCATTTTCATGATTTCTCAATACTTCGTTTGCACCGCCTTGGACAATGAGACTCTCACAGAAGTAGTCAACGCGGCAATCAAGAGGGGCTGGCAACCCATTGGAGGTGTCGCAGTGGCGGTGAGTGTCAGTTGGCACAAAGGCAAGCATCGAACGGACATCGAAGAAGCTCACGAGAATTATTGCCAGGCTGTCGTTAAGATGTCAGAGATGGACAAAAGCAGCTAACCCAATCACGACTCGGTACCGAGTGAGGGCCCGGATCGCAAGGTTCGGGCCCTTTGCATTACGGTAAGCGGCGGAATCCATATGGAAGCGTTTGGTCGCGATCCAATGAAGAGTGCCATCGCTTTCGTTCTTTCGGCCAATGCGGAAATAAAATGTTTTATTAACAGATATCTGCTAGATTGCTTAATTGAGTGTAGGACTAAGAAGGACAAATCGCAGGAGAACATTGTGAGAGGAGGGACGCAAATGCGGGCAAGAAAAGTTCTTGGTGGCATTTTGGTCCTATTGATACTTTTTGAGTTGCCGGTTTGGGCCGGTCTCGGAAGCGACAAAACCATGTACATCGGTGGAACTGTGACTTCCATTAAAGAAGGCACTGAGGGCACCTCCTCCGCGAAGGATGAAATAGTCTTCATTTTCGAATACAAAGGCGGCAAGCTCGAAGTTCCTTACGCCAGCGTCAATGATTTGGAGTACGGTCAAAAGGCTGGAAGGCGTCTCGGCCTCGCTCTTACGATTTCGCCTTGGCTGCTTCTTTCACATAAGAGAAAACATTTTTTGACCGTAGGGTATACGGATGAAAATAATAAGCAGCAGGCGGCAGTGTTTGAACTCGGAAAGGGAGTGGTCCGGGTGATGCTTGCCAGCATGGAAGCACGCACCGGACGGAAGATTGATTATCAGGATGAGGAGGCGCGCAAAAGTGGACTCGGCGGCTAGAAGGTCTCTCCGATTGGCGCTCGTCTGTTGGTTTGTGCTTGGCTCGTCCACGGCTGGAATTGAGGTCGCGTGCGCACAACAAAATCCGAGCCAACAATCACAGCCTAGCGAACAAAAGCCTGAGCAGGAGCTTGCCACCAAACTTCTCAAGGTAAGACGGATCTATGTGGACTCTTTTGGTGATGATACAGTAGCGAAACAGATCCAAGCATTGGTCATCAACGCTCTCGCTGACTCGAAAAAGTTCATCATTACGGAAGACAAGACCAAGGCCGACGCAATACTTAAAGGCGCGGCCCTTGAGAAAACATCTCAAGAATTCCATGCAAGCGATGACAGCACCTCCGTTGGAGTGGCTCGCGGGGGTCAAACCAGTTCGATAAATGGATCAAACGGAAGTGTTTCGGGCTCCTCCAAGGGCGGCTTCAATGCCCAGCACATGGGCATTTCTGATTCTGTCGCATCAACAGAGACTGTAAATGATGCGCGCGTCGCTGTGAGACTGGTTGCGACTGACGGGGATGTGATATGGACGGCTACAAAGGAAAGCAAAGGCGCAAAGTATAAGGGGGCGAGTGCTGACGTTGCGGATATGATTGTAACGCAACTCTTGCGCGATCTAGATAAGGCTACACCTCCTCCCAAGCAGTAACGGTCGATCCAAGGATTTAATCGGATAGAGGGAAGAATACTTTCCTCATTGACTAAGCCACCGACTGACACCGCCGTGATGGGAGCACGTCCCTTGGCGATGCTGACTGAAGCTGTAACTTCCATCTCGACACTGGGCGGTAGCACCTGCCGGGACCGTACTCGATTGTGTTGGAGACTGTACGCGCTGACCATCGCTATTTGTATATGTACGCGGTGGGGTGGTCGGTTGATTTGGCGCAGCCGAGGACCTAGCGGAAGAAATAGATTCTTTTTGCGCTTCATTTAGCTGGGATAGATCGCACCCCGCATATCTATTCAAGCAATTGTTGTAATTTCGTTTATGAGCTGCTTGTTGTACGAGCGGCTGCTCATCGCTGGTCAATTGGGTTGGATCACATCCCGCATATCCGTACAGACAATTGTTGTAATTTCGTTTATGGGCTGCTTGTTGTACGAGCGGCTGCTCATCGCTGGTCAATTGGGTTGGATCACATCCCGTATTCCCATACAGACAGTTGTTGTAATTTCGTTTATGGACTGCTTGTTGTACGAGCGACTGCTCATCGCTGGTCAATTGGGTTGGATCGCATCCTGCATACCCATACAAACAATTAGTGTAATTTCGTCGGTGAGCAGACTCCTGATTTGATTGTTGCTGTGCAGTCAGATGGGCTGAACCGAATAATCCAACAAATATCAAGAGAAGGGCGAACGTCCACTTTTTCATATGTGACAACCTCACGATGTTTTGCCTGGGAACAGGTATGATTATCAGCCCACAGATTACAGATCAAGTACCTTCAATGGGGCGACGTGGTACCGGGCTTGCTTTCGCTTCTTAATGAGAGTCCAAGACACCCACGAGTGACGCAAGGCGAATCCAATGTCGCGGGTGCGGTTGTCGCTTCCCCCCTGAATTCAACTCCAGCGGAGTGCAAGGTACTTTCCGAGAGTTACAAATATGTTTCTCGCTTGCGACAATTCAAATAATCGGACAGTGAGGCTGTGGAAAATGGATCATCCAAGGGCATCACCTCTGTAGGCCATGAGCTAGATCTAAAACTAACAATCCGCCAGCCGTGAAGATCTGTGGCATTATCTCGTGTGATTAACGATCCAAAATTGGCGGAGAATATTGAGTCATGCGCCTTTATTCTGGCACTACCAAGTCTGTAATCGATGACTCGACATTCAATCGTATCGCTACGAAGCTGAAGGATGCCTTCTTCACCGAATTTCGTTATCAGCCATCAGTCGCTGAAGTGAATTCGTGGAGCAACTCTCTCCGCGCAATCTCGCAAGTGTTTCAGGCAGCAAGCCTGCTCGATCATGGGGTCTTGCTGGAACTCCAACTCCCCCTTACCTCCAAGAGGCTCGATTGCCTTGTGACGGGCTACGACGGCAATAATAGCCCTAACGCAGTCATCGTAGAACTAAAGCAATGGAGTGGCTGCAAAGGCGCATCTGGCAAGAACGAGGTGGCCACCTTCGTGGGAGGCAATGTCCGCGACGTACTCCATCCGGCAGTCCAAGTGGGCCAGTACATGACATACCTTACCGACTGCCACTCGGCTTTTCAGGGTAGAGACGGGATCAGCGCAAGCGCATGTTCCTATCTGCACAACTATGACCCGATCGAGAACGATCCTCTTTTCTTGCCCCAATTTGCAGATCAAATTTCCCGGTTCCCGGTTTTCACTGCCGACCACGTGCCGAATCTCACCGCATTTCTTGACAAGCGAATCCACGGTGGTGACAACGGCGCCGTCGCGGCCAAAGTGGAGCAAAGCAGATACCGCCCAAGTAAGAAGCTACTCGATCACATCGCCAGACTGATAAAGGGTAAGACAGAATACGTCCTGCTCGACGAGCAGTTGGTGGTGTATGACAAGGTGATAGAGGCCGCGACGGAAGGCATCAAGAGTAAAAAGAAATTTGCAATTATCGTGCGCGGCGGCCCCGGCACTGGGAAATCGGTCATTGCCATGAATCTGCTAGGCGATCTGTCGGAGATCGGTCTCAATGCCCATTACGTGACCGGCTCGCGCGCATTCACCTCGACAATTCGAGAAATCGTTGGCACACGGGCGGCAGCACAAGTCCGTTACTTCAACAGCTACATGGGTGCTGATGTGAATGTGATTGACGTGATGATCGCAGATGAGGCACACCGAATTCGTGAGACGAGCAACAACCGCTTTACGCCAAAGGTGAAGCAGAGCAAAATCCCTCAAATCCAAGAGTTGTTGAAGGCCAGCCGGACGTCAGTATTTTTCATTGATGACAACCAGATCGTGAGACCTGGGGAAATCGGCTCCACAGGCTATATCAAGACGGAAGCTGAAAGGCTCCATTGCGAAGTGCGTGAGTTTGAGTTGGAAGCCCAGTTTCGTTGTGCTGGGTCAGATGCCTTCGTAGGATGGGTAAACAATACACTGGCGATTGAACGCACTGCTCATGTGATGTGGAACCAAGCTGACGTGTTTGACTTTAGGATTCTGCCAACTCCGCAAGCCTTAGAAGACGCAATCAAGAAAAAACTAGATGAGAAATCAACCGCGCGGCTAACAGCGGGTTTCTGTTGGCCGTGGTCCAAACCCAAGCCCGACGGGACGCTCGTGGATGACGTTGTAATCAGCGACTATGCGCGACCTTGGAATGCCAGATCCGACTCCGGCAGCCTCGCGCCCGGAATTCCGAAAGAGAGCCTCTGGGCCTACGAGGACGGAGGCATGAACCAAATTGGCTGCATATACACGGCGCAGGGATTTGAATTCGATTATGTGGGCGTGATCTTCGGTCCCGATCTTATCTATATTCCTGAAGTGGCGGATTGGAAAGGGGATAAGACGAAATCCTATGACAGCGTGGTGAAGCGGTCCGGCGACGGATTTGCGCAAATGGTGAAAAACACCTACCGCGTTCTTCTGACTCGTGGCATGAAGGGCTGCTACGTCCATTTTATGGATAAGAACACCGAGAACTTATTTCGAAGTCGTATGGAAAACACTGGGAAAACTCAATGAATTAAAGTGCCCTCCCGCGCCGCGCACACCCCAGGGTGCAGTTTCGGGGGCCCTATCTCCTATCCCGGCATCGCGTTGACGGAGCGGAGACTCTCCCCTATACTGGATTTTCCTGAGGGCCTTGGTTGCTGGTCCTTCTCCTTCTGCCCTTTCCCTGGAATCGAATTGGCAAAGGCGGGTGAAGTGCGGCCGCGGTCGCCGCGCAAGTCTCCGTGAGCGCGAAAAATTCACCCGAAAGAATCCGAATCTGCTCCAAGCGAGATAACTTTTCAACTGGAACGACAAACTGATGAGCGAAACTGAAGCAACCTGCCGGCGCGAGCTGGAACTGGAAATTCCTGCTGAAGAAGTCGCGAAGGCGAGCGAGAAAATCGCGAAAGAGATCGCCCGCGTGGCGCGCGTGCCGGGCTTTCGTCCCGGTAAGGCGCCGGTGACGCTCATCCGCAGGCGCTTTGCCGAAGACATCAAGAGCGAAGTGATGCAGCAGCTCATGCCCGAGCATATCGAGCAAGCGGTTACGAAAGAAAAGCTCGTGCCCGTTACGCAACCGCAAGTGGACAAGGTGGATTACGCCGAGGGCGGACCGCTGAAATTCCGCGCGTCATTCGAAGTGCTCCCGACATTTGAGCTTGCGCCCTACAAGGACGTGGAAGTGGATGTCGATGCCCCTGACCTGTCCGACGCCGATGTGGATAAAACTCTTGAAGAGATGCGCGAACGCGCCGCGACGTTTGTTCCCGTCGAGGGCCGTGCACTCGCCGATGGCGATTATGCACAGCTCAAACTGACCGGGAATCCGCAGGGCGGCGGCGAACCGTTGCGCGCGGAAAATGTAATGTGCAACATCGGCTCCGAAAACACGCTTGAGGCGTTCAATGAAAACCTGCGCGGCGCTAAGGCCGGCGAGCAGCGCCGCTTTGACCTGACATACCCGGCTGATTATCCTGATCCGAAGCTCGCGGGCAAGTCATACCACTACATCGCCGACATAACGGCTGCGAAAGAAAAGAAGCTTCCCGAATTGAATGACGAATTTGCGAAGGACGTGAGCGATGCAACCTCGCTCGAAGAGCTGCGTGGAAAAATCCGCGAGAGCTTGAATGCGGCGCGAGAAAGCCAACTGGCCGGACAGTCGCGCGACAAACTGCTGGCGAAAATCGTGAGCGCAAATGATTTCCCCGTGCCACAAGCGCTCGTCGAGCATCAGATGGATGCGCGGCTGGAGCGCGCCGTGAGGTCGCTGGCTGCCCAGGGCGTGGATCCGCGCGCGGTAAACGTGGACTGGGTGGCGATGCGCCGGAAGCAGCGCGACCGCGCGGTCGAAGACGTGAAGGCGGAACTGATCCTCGACCGGATTGCGACGGCGGAAAACATCGAAGCAAGTGAAGAAGAATTAGACAAGCAGATCGAGGCGATCGCGGAACACGGTAGCGAATCGGCAACAGTTGTTCGCGCGCGCTTGACAAAGCAAGGAGCGCTCGATAGGATGAAATCGAAGCTGCGAAGCGATAAAACGCTTGAGTGGCTTCGTCAGCACGCCCGCATCCAGGTCTCAACGCAATCCACGGAGAAAAAATAGCCTGGCGGGGTCCTCAGCGCATCCTAAAGACTTCCTGATGAAAAATTTCGACGATCCCGGCTATTACGCCACGACACTGGTTCCGATGGTGGTCGAACAGACCAACCGCGGCGAACGCGCCTACGATATTTACTCCCGGCTGCTGAAAGACAACATCATCTTCATCGGGACGCCGATTGATGACCACGTCGCGAACCTGGTGACCGCGCAGCTCCTGTTTTTGGAAGCCGAGGACCCGGAAAAGGACATTTCGCTTTACATCAATTCCCCGGGGGGCTCGATTACCGCGGGAATGGCGATTTACGACACGATGCAGTTCGTGCGGCCGAACGTAGTGACGATTTGCGTCGGCCAGGCGGCCTCGATCGCGGCGCTATTGCTGACCGCGGGCGCGGCCAAAAAGCGATTCTCACTGCCCAACTCAAGAATTTTGATTCACCAGCCCTGGATGTCCGGACTTTCCGGGCAGGCGACCGACATTGATATTCATGCGAAAGAGATCCTGCGGATGCGTTCGGTGATTAACAAGCTGCTCGCGGATCACAGCAGCCATCCGCTGGAACAAGTCGAGCGCGACGTCGAACGAGACTTCATTATGTCGGCGGAGCAAGCCAAAGATTACGGTCTCATTGACGAAATTATTTACAAGCACCGCTGACCCGAATGCGCGGGTGGCAATTGCCAGGGTGCGTGCGAAACAGTTAGTAGTAAAGAAGAATTGCTCCACGCGAGGAAAAGATTCAGGCCTAGAATAAAGTAAGAAATTGGCCGCAATGGGGTTGCGGTCCGAGGCCAACACACCCGTGAGAAAAATCGGAACTGAAGAACCACTGCGATGTTCCTTCTGCCATAAAACGCAGGAGCAGGTCGAGAAACTGATCAGCTCGCCCTCTGATTATCCGCGGGCGTTTGTCTGCAACGAATGCGTCACAGTGTGCCAGCAGATTCTGGACGAAGAGAAGCGCGAACAGAGCCAGCCTGCGAACAGGCGCCTGCCGCGTCCGCCGGAAATCAAATCCTTCCTCGATCAATACGTGATCGGCCAGGACAAGACGAAAAAGAAATTGGCCGTCGCAGTCTACAACCACTACAAACGGATTTTCCTGAACCGGCAGCCCGGAGAAGTCGAGCTGACAAAGTCAAATATCCTTCTGATCGGTCCGACCGGCACGGGCAAGACGCTCCTGGCGCAGACGCTTTCGCGGATGCTGGATGTTCCATTTGCGATCGTGGACGCGACGACGCTTACCGAAGCGGGCTACGTCGGCGAGGACGTCGAAAACATTATCTTGAAGCTGCTGCAGGCCGCCGACGGCGATGTCACAAAGGCGCAGCAAGGCATCATCTACATCGATGAGATTGACAAGATCTCAAAGAAAGATGAAAACCCTTCAATTACGCGGGACGTTTCCGGCGAAGGCGTCCAGCAGGCGCTTCTGAAGATCTTGGAAGGAACGGTCGCGAATGTTCCCCCGCAGGGCGGGCGCAAGCATCCTCACCAGGAATTTACGCCGGTGGATACGACCAATATCCTGTTTATCTGCGGCGGCGCGTTTGTCGGCATGGAAAAAATCATCGAGCGCCGCATCGGGCAGAAATCGCTCGGTTTCCACACGGATGCGCAGCCATCCACGGCGCACCGGCGCAACATTGAAATGCTCGAGCAGGCGCAGCCCACCGACCTGATCCGTTACGGCCTGATCCCCGAATTCGTCGGAAGGCTGGCGGTTGTCGGCGTGCTTGGCGACCTCGACAAGCCCTCGCTAATGCGCATCCTGACGGAGCCAAAGAATGCGCTGGTGCGGCAATATCAGCGGCTCTTTGAGTTTGAAAACGTCAAGCTGCGTTTCACCGATGACGCGCTCGAAACCGTCGCCGAACTCGCGATGCAGCGCAAGGTTGGCGCGCGCGGCTTGCGTATGATTCTGGAAGACTTGATGCTCGAATTGATGTATCACCTGCCGGCGCAGCGAAAGGTCCGCGAATTTGTTGTTACAGCGGACATGGTGCGCACGCGGGAAATTAACTGGAGCCTTCTAGAAAAAGCGGGTTAGCCACACCGCAGAGAGACCTCATTGCCAAATCAGGAACCCATGTTCAACCGAGAGAAAATCGACCAGAAGCGTGTGCCCATGATGCCGGTGCGGGAACTGGTCATTTTCCCCGGGCAGATGAATCCGTTCATCGTCGGCCGGGAAGGTTCCGTCCGCGCGCTTGAAGAAGCGCTTGCTGGCGACAAGCGCATTTTCCTCGCTACACAGCATGACGCTTCGATTGACGACCCCAAGCCGGAAGACATCTACACCGTCGGCACGATTGCGAATATCGTGCAGAGCGTTAAGCTCCCCGACGGAAATATCCGCGTGCTGGTGGAAGGCGTCGAGCGCGCGAAAATCGTGGATATTGCAACGACGGAGGGCTTTTTCCGCGCCACGTTGAAGCTCGTCCCCGTGAAAACAGAGCCTTCACCGGAAACCGACCAGTTGGTGCGGCGCGTCCGCGAGCTCTTCGAGCAATACGTCAAACTTTCCCAGGCAGTGAATTACGACACGGTGATCGCCGCTGCGCGCGTGGAAGACCCCGGCCAGATTTCCGATGCGATCGCCGCAAATGTGACCCTGCCGTTCGAGGAAAAGCAGGAGCTGCTCGAAATGTTCGATCCGGTCGAGCGGCTCAATCAACTTGGCAAAATCCTCGATGTCGAACTCGAAAAGTTGAACGTCGAGCGCAACATCAATTCGCGCGTCAAGCGGCAGATGGAGCGGGCGCAAAAAGAGTATTACCTCAACGAGAAGATGAAGGCCATCCAGAAGGAACTGGGCCGCGGCGAGAAAAACGAAACCGACGAACTCCGCAAGAAAATCGATTCCGCCGGGATGCCGAAAGACGTCCACGAGAAGGCCGTTCAGGAATTGAAGCGGCTGGAGATGATGCCGCCCATGTCGGCGGAATCCACGGTCAGCAGGAATTATCTCGACTGGCTCATCGCCGTGCCGTGGAAAAAGAAATCGAAAGAGATTCGCGACATCGCCGTGGCGGAAAAGATTCTCGAGGAAGACCACTACGGGCTCGACAAGATTAAAGAGCGTATTTTGGAATACCTTGCCGTGCGCCAACTCGTAAAAGTGCCCAAAGGCTCGATTCTTTGTTTCGTCGGCCCACCTGGCGTGGGCAAGACTTCTCTTGCCAACTCCATCGGACGAGCCACCGGCCGCAAATTCGTCCGCGTTTCGCTTGGCGGAGTGCGCGACGAAGCCGAAATCCGCGGACACCGCCGCACTTACATCGGCGCGCTCCCCGGCCAGATCATTCAGATGATGAAGAAGGCCGGCACCATCAACCCGGTTTTTGTGCTAGATGAAGTGGACAAAATGTCCATGGACTTCCGCGGCGACCCTTCGGCGGCGCTGATGGAAGTGCTTGACCCCGAGTTGAATAACGCCTTCACTGACCACTATCTCGACGTCGAATACAACCTCTCGCATGTGATGTTTATCTGCACCGCCAACGTCCTGCACACGATTCCGCAGCCCCTGCAGGACCGCATGGAAGTCATCCGGCTGCCCGGCTACACGGAAATGGAAAAGCTGGAAATCGGCAAGCGCTTCCTGGTGAAAAAGCAGCTCGAGGCGAACGGCCTCACCGGCAAGAACATCATATTCACCGACGACAGCCTGCGCCACATCATCCGGCATTACACGCATGAATCCGGCGTCCGTAATCTCGAGCGCGAAATCGCAAACGTGTGCCGCAAGATTGCCCGCCGCGTGGTGAAGGAAGGCCCGGAGGTCAGCGTCGAGGTCACGCCCGCCACTGTTTCCGATTTCCTCGGCGTGATGAAGTTCCGCGAAATCTGGAAGGAAAAGAAAAACGAGATTGGACTCGCCATCGGCCTTGCCTGGACGGAAGTCGGCGGCCAGGTGCTTGTCACCGAAGCGACTCTGATGGAAGGAAAAGGCCGCTTGACGCTTACCGGAAAACTCGGCGACGTCATGCAGGAGTCCGGACAAGCGGCATTGAGCTACGTCCGCTCCCGCTCCGCGAATTTCGGCTTGCCCAAGGATTTTTATCGCCACATCGATATTCACATGCACGTGCCGGAAGGCGCGATCCCCAAGGACGGCCCTTCCGCCGGCATCACAATCTGCACGGCGATCGTCAGCGCCCTGACGCGCATACCGACGCGTGTTGACGTGGCCATGACCGGTGAAATCACGCTCCGCGGGAATGTGCTGCCAATCGGTGGAATCAAGGAAAAATTGCTCGCCGCGCACCGCGTCGGCATTCGCACCGTCATTATTCCGAAGGACAACGAAAAAGATCTGGCTGATATTCCGGCGGAGATTCTGTCCGTCCTAACAGTGAAGCCTGTCGAAAGCATGGACGAAGTTCTCGCTTACGCTCTCGAGGCGCCGCTGCTTACGGCCGTTCCGCCGCCGGTCCCGGAAGTCTCCGCGGGGTTTGAACCCAAGGAAGATAAGAGCCTGACGAACTGAAGGCTCCGCCGCTCGATGTGCGATTCAATTTGGGGGAAGCGCGCGGCGCGCATCGAAGTTTAGTTTTGTCTAAGTGCAATCAGATGTATCCCGGCTTCCAAAGAGCTTGCCCTCCCCGGGGCCGGGCAAATCCGAATCCTGGCCTGAAGATTCAGGCGTGGAAGCATAGTTGAAGGAACAAAAACAATGAGCGTTAGTCTTGCAGAACTGAAGGAAAAAAGCGTTACCGACCTGGCGAAAATCGCCAAGGATCTCGAGATCCCCGGCGCCAGCGGCATGCGCAAGCAGGAGTTGATTTTTCAAATCCTGCGCGGCCAGACGGAAAAGAACGGGCTGATCTTCTCCGAAGGCGTGCTCGAATGCCTGCCCGATGGCTTCGGCTTCCTGCGCGCGCCGGAATATAACTACCTGCCCGGCCCAGATGACATCTATGTCTCACCCTCTCAAATCCGCAAATTCGATCTGCGCACCGGCGACACCGTCTCCGGCCAAGTGCGCCCGCCGAAGGATGGCGAGCGCTATTTCGCGCTGATTAAAGTCGAAGCCGTCAACTTTGAAGACCCGGAAGTCGCGCGCAGCAAGATCTTCTTCGATAACCTTACGCCGCTCTACCCGCAGGCGCGCATCCGTCTCGAAACGACGAAAGAAAATCTCACCGGCCGCGTGCTGGACATGCTCTGCCCCATCGGCAAGGGCCAGCGCGGATTGATCGTCGCCCCGCCGCGCACCGGCAAGACAATGATGCTGCAGTCCATCGCCAATTCTGTGACAACCAACCACGCGGAAGTCGCGCTGATCGTGCTGCTGATTGACGAGCGGCCCGAAGAAGTCACCGACATGCAGCGCACCGTGAAGGGCGAAGTCATCAGCTCCACTTTCGACGAGCCGCCGCAGCGACACATCCAGGTCGCGGAAATGGTGCTCGAAAAAGCGAAGCGTCTCGTCGAGCATAAGCGCGACGTCGTCGTGCTGCTCGACTCCATTACGCGCCTGGGCCGAGCCTATAACGCCGTCACGCCGCCATCCGGAAAAGTTCTCTCGGGCGGTATTGACGCCAATGCGCTGCAACGCCCGCGCCGCTTTTTCGCCGCAGCGCGAAACGTCGAGGAGGGCGGGTCGCTCACCATCATCGCTACCGCGCTCGTGGACACCGGCAGCCGCATGGACGACGTCATCTTCGAGGAGTTCAAGGGCACCGGCAACATGGAAATCAACCTCGACCGGCGCCTGGTGGATAAGCGCATCTTCCCGAGCATTGATATTCTCCGCTCCGGCACGCGCAAGGACGAGCTGCTGCTTCCCGCCGACGAGTTGAACCGCATCTGGGTTCTGCGAAAAGTGTTGAGCCCGCTCTCACCCGTCGAAGCGATGGAACTGCTGCTGGGACGTCTCGCCAAATCGAAAAACAACGCGGAATTCCTGTCCTCGATGTCCAGCCCGGCTTAATCTATCTCAAGATTGCATTCGGCGCGAATACTGCGGAATCGGCCCGCTATTTTGCTTCGCGGTCGCGCGCGAGCTGCGCAATCAGTCGTGCGGTCTCCTCTGCGTCCATTGCGGTGTTGTCCACCAGCACGGCATCGGCGGCGCGTACGAGCGGCGAAGTCTCCCGCGTGCGGTCGCGCAAATCGCGCTCGCGGATTTCATCAACCACCTGAGCAAATGTGAGCTTGTCGCCTTTTTCCTGATGCTCGCGCCAGCGGCGTTCGGCGCGCGCCTCGACCGAGGCTTCAAGAAAAACTTTCAGCGCAGCGTCCGGGAAAACCACCGTCCCGATGTCGCGCCCCTCCATCACCACACCGCCGCGCGCGCCCGCGCGCCGCTGCTCGGCCACCATCACCTCCCGAACGCCCGGAACGACCGCGACCTGCGACGCCGCAAGCGAAATCTCCGCCGTGCGAATTGCCGCGGAAACATCCTCACCATCGAGCAACACGTGCTGCCCCTCCGGGCCGCCCTCGAGATCAATGTGGGTCGCACGCGCCAGGCGTTCGAGCGCCGCCGCATCGTCGAGCGCAACGCCGCGCCGCTGCGCCTTCAGCGCCACCGCGCGGTACATCGCGCCGCTGTTCAGACACGTGTAGCCGAGCAGTTCGGCTACCCGCCGCGCGACTGTGCTTTTGCCCGAGCCAACGGGGCCATCAATTGCGATGATGAGTTTGGGCATCAAATCCGGTGGAACGCGCGCTCAATCTCGCGCGTAGAATAACGTAGCACTACCGGCCTTCCGTGCGGACAAGCCATCGGCGCCTCGGTTTTTGCCAGCTCCGCGAGCAGCCATTCCATTTTCGTCTGGTCGAGCGGCATGTTCACCTTGATTGCCGCGTGGCACGCCGTCGTCGCTGCGATGCGCGACTGCAGCCAGTCCATCGAAATCGCCTGGTTCTCGCGCTCCACGCCGTCCAGAATTTGCACCAGCAGTTTCTCGGCGTCGGCGCTCGAAATTCCCGCGGGCGTCGTCTGAATCGCCACGCTGCGCGGCCCCATCGGCGAAACTTCGAAGCCGTTCGCGGAAAGCTCCTCGGCGATTTGCTCGAAGATCACTTCCTGGCGCGGCGAAAGCTCGACGATATGCGGCATCAGCATGCGCTGCCCGGTCATCTGACCTTCGCGCCGCGCGCGGAGATGTTGCTCGAATAAAATCCGTTCGTGCGCCACGTGCTGGTCAATGATCCACAATCCCTCTTCATTCACCGCGACGATGAAACTCGAATTCACCTGCCCCAGCGGCTTCAAGTCCAGAAGACTTTCGGCCGTCGCGGGACGCTCCGCAAGTTGCGCGCTCGCAGGATCCGCCGTAGCGCGCCCGAATTGTTCGGCGATCTGATTCGCGAATGGGCCCTCCCCGGGATCTGCTCCGATTCCAATCGCTTCACCTGAATCGAATGGCAGCCGCTGCGCTTCCGAACGAAGCGGCGCGCCGGTTAATTCAAATCCACCGTCGGAATATGGCGCTGGTGCGGCGGTGGCATCGAGCGGCACAGCCATCGGCGGGATCACCGCGCGCGGCACCCCCGGCACGGGTTCGAGTGGTGCGTTTAATGACGGCGCGTACGAGCCATATCCCGCCCCCGCGGCTGCAGCCGCAAGTTGTGCGCCCGCCAAGGTTCCCACAGGAAAACTCGGTATCGGACGCGCTTTGGTGAGCGCATTTCGGATGGCATCTCGCGCGAAGTCATGCACGAATTGGGAATGCCGGAAGCGCACCTCGATTTTTGCCGGATGAACGTTCACATCCACTTCGATGTGCGGCAGATCCACAAACAGCAGGACGGCGGGAAACGCAGGGGGCGGCAAAATATTGCGATACGCCTCATGGATGGCATGCAGGAGCACGCGGTCGCGCACCAGCCGCCGGTTCACGAACACGTAGATGCCGTTGCGATTTGGCCGCTGCACTTGCGGGCGCGAAGCGAAGCCGGATACGGTCAGGAGTGATGAACGCTCCGCTTCCTCCAGCTCCGGCTCGGTGATGGCCGCGCGCATGGGTCCTGAGGTCGGCGGAATTTCGAGCAATTCGTCCAGCGCGGCGCGCCCGAATAATTGATACACGCGCTCGGCAAGCCCGGGAATGCCTTGCGGCTCCTTCGGCGGCGCCTCGCCCATATCCGCGGAAACGTCCGATGCAGATCCCGCACTCGATCCGGAACCCGATCCTTCAGCTCGTTCCACGGCCGGCGAAACATTCAAGATTTCCTGCGATGGCGTCTTCAACACGAATTGCCGCTCGGGATGCGCCAGCGCGTAATGCGTCACAAGCGAAGCGATGTGACCCAGCTCGGTCGTCTCCGACTTCAGGAACTTGCGCCGCGCCGGCACCGAATAGAACAAATCGGAAACTGTAATCGTCGTTCCCGTCGGAACGCCCGCCGGCTTCACGCTGAAAAGTTTCCCCGCGCCGAATTCGATGCGCGTTCCCTGCTCCTCTTCCGCCGTGCGCGTTTCGAGCACCAGCCGCGACACGGACGCAATCGAAGGCAGCGCCTCTCCGCGAAATCCGAGTGTCGCGATGCTCAGCAGGTCATTCGCCGTGCGCAGCTTGCTCGTTGCGTGCCGCTCGAACGCCAGCAGCGCGTCGTCCTGCGCCATGCCGCTGCCGTCGTCGGTTACGCGAATCAGCCGCTTGCCGCCAGCCTCGACTTCGATCCGAATGTTGCGCGCGCCTGCGTCCAGCGCGTTTTCGAGCAGCTCTTTCACGACCGATGCGGGCCGCTCGACAACTTCGCCCGCGGCGATTTGATTCGCGACAGCTTCCGGCAATATGCGTATGCGACTCATGCGCTCTGCACTTCCTCACTCATTCTTGAGGGCGATTCCCAGTCCCTTGAGCTGGCCTTCTTCCACCGGCGACGGCGATTCCGCCATCAAATCCACTGCTTGGGTCGTCTTCGGAAATGCAATTACTTCGCGGATCGATTTCTCGCCCGCGAGCAGCATCACCACTCGATCCAATCCGAGCGCGATGCCGCCGTGCGGCGGCGTGCCATACGTCAGCGCATCAAGAAAAAACCCAAAGCGCTGCTTCGCCTGCGCGTCGCTCAGCCCGAGCGCGCGAAAAACTTTCGCCTGCGTATCCTGCTGGTGAATCCGGATGCTGCCCGAGCCAAGCTCCACGCCATTCAGTACCAGGTCATAGCCCTTCGAGCGCATCTCACCTCGCCGCTCCGGGTCATCGAGCTTTGCGAGATCTTCCTCCACAATTCCAGTGAACGGATGCTGCGCGGGCACCCACTGCTTTTCCGTCTCGCTCCAATCGAACAGCGGAAAGCCCGTGATCCATACGAAGTCCCAGCGGTCTTTCGGAATCAGAGAAAGTTTTTCCGCAAGGTGCAGGCGCAATTGTCCGCCGACAAGCGCGGCGGCTTCCGTGCCGGGGATATGCTCCTTCGCCGCCGCACAAACAATCAAGTCCCCCGGCTTTGCACCCGTCCTGTGCGCCAGTTGCCGCAGTCCTTCCGCTCCAAGATTCTTCTCAAGTGCGGAAGTGACCCCCTCCGCCGCGACTTTAGCCGTGTAAACGCCGCGCGCGCCAAGCGCTTTGCCCTTTTCCGCAAGTTCGTCAAGCTGCTTGCGTGAAAATGCAGCCGCGCCCGGCGCCGCAAGCGCGAAAACGTTGCCGTCAATATGCATCGCCTCGCGCGCAGGCACAAAGATCGAAGTCACGTCATTCAATTCCATCGCGAAGCGCAAATCGGGCTTGTCACTGCCATAGCGGCGGATTGCCTCGCGATGCTCCATTCGACGGAATGGCGCCGTCGCTTGCACGCCCGCCACAGCACACGCGCGCACCATCACTTTTTCGAGCGCCTCGAAAATCAAATCCTGCGTCGGGAATGACATTTCCACGTCGAGCTGCGTGAACTCCGGCTGGCGGTCGGCGCGCTGATCCTCATCTCGAAAACACTTCGCGATTTGAAAGTAGCGGTCCAGCCCGCCAATCATCAGAATTTGCTTGAATAACTGCGGCGATTGCGGCAGCGCGTAAAATTGCCCGTGATGCAGCCGGCTCGGCACCAGATAATCTCGCGCGCCCTCGGGTGTGCTGCGCGTGAGCATGGGCGTCTCGATTTCGAGGAAACCCATCTCGTCCATCGCCTTGCGGATTTCGAGAAAAACCTTGTGCCTCAGCGCAAGATTCCGCGTCGGGCGCGCGCGCCGCAAATCGAGATAGCGATAGCGCAGCCGCGTCTCCTCGCTCGCCGTCACCTCTTCCTCAATTTGGAATGGCGGCGTCTTTGCCGTGTTCAGAATGTGCAACTCAGTGGCAATGACTTCAATTTCGCCCGTCGCCAGCTCCGGATTCGCCTTTTGCCTCAGCGCAACTTTTCCGCGTACCGCCGCCACATATTCCCCGCGCAATTCCTCGGCTTTCGCATGCGCCGCGGGCTGATGTTCTTTGTTGAACACCACCTGCACCAGACCCTCGCGGTCGCGCAAATCAATAAAAATCAAATTGCCGAGGTCGCGGCGCTTGTGCACCCAGCCCATCAGCACGACTTCGCGGCCGTTGTCCGCGCCGTGCAGCGCGCCGCAATAATCTGTCCGCTTCAAATTCCCCAGTGGATCGAGCAATTCCTACTCCTCATTTCCATTCCAGCTCAGCGACCAATTCCGCCTCGCTCAAACTCTTCTGCACTGCGTCGGCCAATCTCTTCACGGTGAACTTTCCCGCCGCGATTTCATTCTCACCAATCATTACGGCATGCTTCGCGCCAAGTTTGTCCGCCAACCCCAGCGCCTTGCCGAATTTCATCTCCACCGCGGGCACTTCCACTTTCACTCCCGCATCGCGCAACACGCGCGCCAACTTAATTGCCGCGGCCTGCCCGCTCGCGCCCATCCACACGATAAAAACGTCCACTCCTGCATTCACAGTGACATTGCCGAGTGTCGCCCTAACAATCCCAACACCAGTCACTGCGGCTGCTACATCCTTTCGCACCTCAAGGGAGAGCATCAGGCGGTCTTCACCAATCGCGAATCCAATTCCCTTTGTCGGCGGCCCGCCAAGCAATTCCACAAGCCCGTCGTAGCGTCCGCCGCCGCACACCGCATTTTGCGAGCCGAGCCCCGGCGCGGTGATTTCAAAGGTCGTGCGCATGTAGTAGTCCAGCCCGCGCACCAGCCGCCAATTCTGCTCGTAAGCTATCCCGCGCAGATCGAGTTGCCGCCGCACCTCCGCGAAATGATCGCGGCAATCCGCACACAAATGATCGGAAATCCGTGGCAGCTTCTCGATAATCGCCTGCTCTTCCGGCAATTTTGAATCGAGCACGCGCAGCGGATTCGTCTCGATGCGCCGCTGGCTGTCCGCGCCCAGCTTGTCCTTCACTTTTACAAGCGCCGCGCGCAGCAGCTCGACATATTTTGGCCGGCACTCCTTACAACCAATCGAATTGATGTACAGCGCCGCGCCTTCCAGCCCCACCTTCGCGAAGAACGCCATCAGCATCTCAATCAGCTCGGCGTCAATCCCCGGTGCATCCGACTGCCCCAGCACCTCCGCGCCAATCTGATAAAACTGCCGGTAGCGCCCCTTCTGCGGCCGCTCGCGCCGGAACATCGGCCCCATATAATAAAGCTTCACATTTCCTGGCAGTGTCTGCATTCCATGCTCGATGTACGCGCGGCAAACGCTCGCCGTCGCCTCCGGCCGAAGAGATACGAGTTCGCCGAAAGTGAGAGCGGCCGCGCAGGTTTGAATCCCATCGATATATAAATTAAACCTCTGCTGGTCGATAGTGGACGTTTGCGGGACAAGAGATTGGCAGAGTACATCTCGACCCGCGCTTACTCGCTCAAGCGCACTCAGATTATCCGGGGTTTTTGGCATCTCGCCCAATTCGATGGCTTCTTTGGTTCTCTCAATCAATTCATCCACTTGGTTTATGAACAAATTGATAGCCAGCGGCTGTTCAATCGAAGGGTGTCGAAGAATGATCCTCGTCTTTATTGCTTCCAAATCCCAAAGCTGGTGGTCAGGGAATGTATACATTTCCTTGCCGACGATGTCCGTCTCACCCCCCACGGCCCGCGAGAACAATTCAGTCTGCTCAATAATCGGCAGTCGTATCTCCCCATACCCAAATCCCTCGAACACCTCATGCGCAGCCCGCTCCACGCGGTTCCAAGCCGCCGACTCCGGCGGCAAAATATCCCGCACGCCCTTAATCGCCCGGATTTGCTTTATTTCGGCCAACGCGACTCCCCTCTCCTGCATAAACGCGAAACGCTAACACACGCCCGCAAGCCGCCGCTAGAGAATCTCCACATTCGGCGCGCTCCCGCTCGCCTCTGCCAGCCTCGCCATCACCGCCCGCGCCATCGCATACGTGCTCTTCGCCTCTGCTGCGTTTTCGCCCAGCAGCGCGACCGGCTTCCCCGTATCCCCTCCAATCCTTATGCGCGGGTCAATCTCAATTTCGCCAAGCAGCGGCACGCCAAACGCATCAGCCGTCTTCCGCCCTTCCCCATGCCCAAATACATCCACGCTCTTGCCGCAGTGCGGGCAAATAAACGAACTCATGTTCTCGATCACTCCCAGCACTTCCACGTTTACTTGGCGGAACATTTCAATCGCCTTGCGCACATCCGCCAGCGCCACGACCGAGGGCGTCGTCACCACCACCGCGCCGGAAAGCGGCACGGTCTGAATCAGCGTCAATTGCACGTCGCCCGTCCCCGGCGGCAAATCCACCACCAGGTAATCCAGCTCGCCCCATTCCACGGCCCGCAGAAATTGCTGAATCACACTGTGCAACATCGGCCCGCGCCAGATCACGGGCTTATCGCCCGGCGAAAGCAGTCCCATCGAGATGACCTTCAGCCCGTGCGCCTCCACCGGCAAAATCGTCCGCTCGCTCGTCGCGCGCGGCTCTTCCACGGTGCCCAGCATCAGCGGCACATTCGGCCCGTACACATCCGCATCGAGCAGCCCCACGCGCGCGCCCATCTTCGCCAGCGCCAGCGACAAATTCACTGCGACGGTCGTCTTCCCCACGCCGCCCTTACCACTTGCCACCGCAACGAGATATTTCACGCCCGGTATCGGCATCTTCGGCGGCTGCGGCATTCCCGGTCCACCGGGCCCCCCCGGCCCCGTGCGCTGCGGTCCTCCCGACACTGGATTCCCTCCACCGGCTGGCGGCATCGTGCTCCCTTCTCTCCAACCTTCTTTTAAATTGTTTGGCTAAGACCGCGGCGTCTCACGCGCGCAAGACGAAGAATCATCATAGCCCGCGCCGGAGCACCGGGCAAGGCGCGCACATTGAACCGTTTGTAGCATCGCCCTCCGCCCAAATCCGCCCCGCGCGCCGCACAAAAAGTGCACAAAAACGCACCCATCTGCCCTTGCGTACCATTGCCCGTTTGCACGAGCGGTGCTTACCGTACTCAAGTGGAGGCAAGCGTGCCCTCCCTCTCCGCATGAGCGCCGATAGCAAAATCACGGCGGCTCGCGCCTTTGTGCGCAGCCTCAACATTCTGCTCAAACTCTCGCGCCTATACGGCTTCGATCACGAGCGCTCCAAAGCTCAATTCACCACCGCCTGGAACGAACTCCGCGCCGCGATTCCTCACGGCAGCGAATCGGGATTGCTCCTCGGTTCAACGAATGGCCAGCTCCTTCTTGACGGCGTTCCGCTGGGAAACTCGCCCGTCGAGCACAGCTTCGCGCAATTGCTCACTGCCGCGGGCGTTGCAAGCCTGCTCTTCAATCCAAAGGTTACACAGGATGAATTGTCCCGCTTCGTGTGCGGCTTCCCCTCGAGCGGCGCGAAGCCCTCGGATCTTGCCGCGCAACTGAAGGCCGCTCTTTCCGGCGTCAACGGCATCCGCGTCAACGAGATCCGCTTCGTCGCTGAAGACGCCGCGTTCTCCGATGTCCGCACCGCGGCGAACCTAACCGCGCGAACGCTCGGAGTCGGGAGCAACGAGCTCAAGGATTGGCTCACCGACCCGCAAAAGCTCTTGCAACTAATCGCCGCTGCGCAGGGGTCGAACGCCGGCCCTTCAGGCCGAACGGGTGGCGAAGCCCACCGTGGCGAAGGCTACAGCGGTGAACCCCTCGCGGACCTCATTCGCGAAGGAGCGCACGCTGAGGAAGCGCGTCCAAAAACTGACGCGCCACCGCCGCCACAAGCGGCCGCGCCAAAAACTCCCTTTTCGATCTCGCCCTCGTTTGTCCGCGCAACTTCCGCAACATCGCAGGCCGTCGGCGAAGATGACATGCTCGGCATCCTCAAGGTCCTCACGCACCTCGGCAGTCAAATCGGCGACGCCTCGGCGACGCCCGTCGGAACCATCGGCCTCCAGCAGCAATTGACGGATATGCCCGAGCGCAATCAGGAATTGTTGCGCCAGGCGCTCGCCTCCTTCGCCGCCAAAGCCCCTTCGGCCAAACCGAACCGCACCATGCTCATCCAGCTCGCCGAGCATCTCGCCATCCGATTTGCCCTCGACCGCTACGAGCGCGGCGAAGTAAAGGTCAACGCCGTGCGCCAGACTCTCGAGCGCATGAACAAAGAGATCGAGTCGCTGCGCACCATGCTTGGCCAGCATGAAGACAAAATGGCCCAGGCTGGGATGCAGGTCGAATCGCACGCGGACATGCTCGACCGCCAGTTCTGGGCCTCGGTCCCCGAAAAGGGCAAGCGCAGCGTGCTGCTCTCCGATGACGCCTGGTGCATCCCTGCTCGCAACATCCGCAGCTTCTGCAAGGAACTCGAATCGCGCGGAGAACATTCTGTCGCGTCGAACATTCTCGCGCGCTACGCCGCGTGCATCCACAATTCAGAAGGTGAAGCCCGCCGCCGCACGGCCATGGGCATGGCCGAACTCGCCGATCTCTACGCCGCCGAAACGAAAGCGCTCATTGCCGTCATCCGCCTGATGGGCATGCAAATGTCCACCGAGCGAGACCCTGAAATCCAAACGCTCGTAACCGCCGCTTTCGTTCGCCTTTCGCAGGAGGCCTGCGCGCTGCATTGCTATCCGGCCATTCAACAGGCGTTAATTTCGCTCGAGGGACTCGAGAATCAGCGGCCCACTGTCGCTCTGGAGATTCGCCCGCGCATCGGCGTCGATGAACGCCTCCCGGAATTCATCGAAGCCGCGATTCGCTCGAATAAATCCTCTAAACTGTTCAACGAAACTCCGCCCGAGGGCCTTGCCGAATTGCTCCGCATGATTCCGCACGCCGCCATCGCGCAGATTCTCACGCGCTTCAATCGCGCCGGGCAAAGGTCCGCGAACGATCGCCTCGTTATGATCGCGCGCGAAATCGGCCCGGAAGCCGTCACGAAATTGAAGGAATCCGTCCGCATCGCCGCCCCGCACGATGCCGTGGAAGCCGCGGGCCTCTTGAGCCGTCTCGAGCCCGCGGGCGTAGAGCACTGGCTCGCAGGCCGCATCGCCGAATGGCCGCTCGTCGCGCAGGATCGCTGTATTCGCATACTCGCGGGGGCGGGAGCGCCAGAGCGCGGCGCGCTCTTGCTCTCAATTTTTGCCTCGCTGAATCCTTTCGCGCAGGCGCTTGCGCTCGACGAAATCGGTATGTCCGGCGACCTGACTCTCGCGCCGCGCCTCATGCAGCTCGCTGAAAGCGAGAGCCACGACCCCGGCGCGGATTTCCTCCGGCTGAAAGGGATCGAAGCCCTTGGCAGACTCCGCGCCGCATCCGCAAGCTCTCTCCTGCAGCGCATCATCCAGCAAAAGCAAAACTGGCTGCGCACCTCCGTGGATGAACTTCGTATCGCCGCAATCCAGTCGCTGGCAAAGATTGACTCGGGCGCTGCGGAGACCATGCTCCCGCACGCGGCGCTCGACGAATGGCAGGTTAGTTTTCCGGCCCTCGACGCTGTCTCCGATTCGCAGTGGTATCGCCAGCGCCGCTACCAGCGGTTGCGGATTGCTCCGGTTCTACCCGCGGTCGTCACCATCACCTCTTCATCCGAAACAGCAAAAATGGAAATCAAGGGATTGAGTCTTAGCGGCGGAATGGCCGCCTGCGACCGTCACATCCTGCCCGGAACGCTCATCTCCATAAAAATCAATCTCGGAATACGATCCATCCGCATGCAGGCCCTCATGCGCGACGTCCGCACTCACGGCCTCGGCTTCGAAATCGTCTCCGTGAATCTTGAAGACCGCTCCCGCCTCCGCCGCCTGCTCTTTAACCATCTCCGCCCGGAATTCAAGGCCCCCTTAAAGACGGTGCCTGAACAGGAATCTCCGCTGACCCCCAAGAAAATGATTGTTTAGCTTCTGGCGGGAACTGGGCTCTGCCGGCGCTATCCTTCACTTTCCCGCGTGATTGATTTCAAATTGCACAATATTCTTGAGTTGCTCGTAGGGAATATTGGCAATCCCCAGCACTCTGCGGCCATTGACGAACATCGTCGGCGTTTCAAAGACGTCCAGCGATTGCCCCAGTTCAATTGACTTGTTGATCCTCGCCTCCGTTTGTGGATGCGCGGCGCAGACCGAAAGATTTTGCCCATCAAGACCCGTTGAAATCGCCAATCCCTTCAGCGTTTCATCTGCCGTCGCAACCGTAATCGCATCTTGATGCTCAAACACCGTGTTGATGTATTTCCAAAAGGCTTCCGGATTGCTGCGCCCCACACAGTCCGCATATTCAGCCGCTTTCATGGCCCAGGGGTGCATCGTCGCCGGCAAAGGGAATTGCTGAAACACAAAACGGACCTGGGGAAAATCAGCTATCAGTTTTTCCACAATTGGCTGCGCCGCCTTGCAGTGCGGACATTCCAGGTCGCTAAACTCCACCGCGGTGATAATGGGCGTTTGCGGCCCCCTCGCGGGACCATCTGCTGCTTGCAACTTTGCCCTGACCTGCACAAACGGATTGGGACCGAATGGAATCATGGAGCCAATAATTGCGTTCTGGGAATCCGCGGACACGTAAATGTGCTGCGTCGCCTGCTTGTTGATCGAAACTTGTACGTCGGCCAATCCCGGTATTCCAGATGGGCGGATGTCTCCAATCACCCAACTAATCGCAGGGTCGTACCCAAGATTGCGCTTCAGAGCCACTTCCACTTCATCTTTTGTCGGCAACCTGCCCGCCGCACCCGCGCGGCCGCCTGCTGCGGCCCCTCCTTGCTGGGGAGCAGCCTGCGTCCCCCGCGCAAGTCTCAGCGTAAAAGGAATCCCAAGCGCAATCAGCGTCAGGATTATGGCGATTCGTTTCTTCATGGATGTTTTCACCCGGAAATTCAATTTGCCCTCAAGAGCAGAAATTATCTTACTCCCAATTACCCGCCCCCGACTTAGATGAAACGGCGAAGTATCATAGCCGGCAAGCTTTTCCGGTTGCGCTGTTCGTCTTTCGACGGGGCGCGTCAAATGCGGGAGCCCGTCCCCGCCGCAAGCGCCCGTCCTAACCCCCCGAAATCATCGAAATTAAAATTTGACCATATAACGAATCATAAATACTTGGCTGCGGCAAACCGATTTTGAGATACTGCGCATTGGATTATCCAGTCGTGCGACGCCTTCTCACTCCCCTCTGCCCATCCTTCGCGATCCTATTCGTCTCAGCGGCATTCGCGGCGTCCCTTCCGAGCCAGGGCATCCCTGGAGCCGGAGAAGAAATCCGCTTCGCCACTGGCCCCTACGTACCGCCGCCTGAAAACGCCATTCGAGTGCGAAGCAACCTGGTCGAAATTCCAGTTGTGGTGCGGGACTCGAGCGGCGCGGTGGTAAATGGACTGGTGAAGGATGACTTTGAGGTATTCGACCAAAGCAAGAAACAGGACATCTCATTTTTCGCAGTTCAAAGAGCGCCGCGCGCAAATGCAAAAGAGCTCGCCGCTCCTCCTGCGCCAGGAGAGGCCCCTGCGGCGGTGTCACCTGCACCCGCGCCCGCGCCCGCTCGGAGGCCGCGATACGTTGCTATCTATTTCGACGACTTCAGCATGGCAGCCGCGGACATGAACACTTCCCGCGATGCCGCCGAAAAATTCGTCCGTAAGAACCTCGACCCGGAGGACATGGCGGGCATTTTTACCTCGTCCACTTCGGTCTATCAGGATTTTACCGGCGACAAACAAAAGTTGCTCGATGCGCTGAACAGGATACGGACACACCAGAAAAAACCCGCGGAAACCTGCCCGAATTTCACCACGTATCAGTCCTTTCTGATTGCGCAGGACCCTGCCAAGCACCCGGAAGCCATGGAGCTGGGGACCGCTCAAGCGCAACAGTGTGGCGCTTGCGGAGTTTCTGAAGCGTGCGGTCCGATACTCATGAGCATTGCGCAGGAAAAGCTGGCGCTATCGGAGCAGTACTCGGAGGACACGCTCAAAATCGTCAGCAACGTTGTCACCTACCTGGGCAACATGCCGGGGCGGCGCATGCTGGTGCTGATTTCCTCCGGGTTTATGGTGCAAACTGCTGGGCCGCAGGTCTACAGGGAAAAGGTGATTGACGCTTCCGTGCGTGCCGGCATTGTGATCAACACTCTCGCGCTCGACTCAAAAGGGCTAAGGGCCGCGCCCCCGGGAGGAGATACCAGTGCCGAACACACTCTGTACGTGGGTGGGATTCTCCTTCTGAATATGTTCGACCAGATGCAAAAAGAGATCGATGATAATCCCCTCGCGGTGATGGCGGATGGAACAGGCGGACACTTCTTCGGCAATTTCTCTGACCCATCCGCCGGATTTCACGAACTCGCTATGGAACCCGAAGTCTCCTATGTGCTTGGGTTCTCGCCCCAGAACATAAATTCCGATGGAAAATTGCACACCTTGATGGTGAGGTTGGCGAATCGGAAAGGTCTCACCGTTGCAGCCCGCCACGCATATTACACGCCTACGGCGAAGGAGGCAGAGGAGGACGCGGCAGCGGCGGAGAGGAAGGAAAAGCTCGACCGGGGAGTCCGCACGAATGACATTTTCACCGATCTTCCGGCGGAAGTGAAAACGGAACAAATCCAAATGGCGGATGGCTCCTCTGGCCTAATGGTGCATGTCCACGTGGATGTAAAGAATCTTCCGTTCTTGGAAAGCGGCGGCCGAAATTGGGAAAATCTGATCCTTGTGGCGGCTCTTTTTGACGCCAGCGGTCATTTTCTGACCGGGAAGGAAGGGCTTTTCAATCTGTCGCTGACGGACGAGACGCGGAAACAACTTTCCACACAAGGCCTCAACGCAAATCTCTCGCTTCAAATCTCCCCCGGCGGCTATCGCCTTCGTCAGGTCGTTCAGGAAGAAGTGTCCGGCCGCTTGGCCGCCCTTAACGCCCCCGTCGAGGTGCATTGACGCGGAACCAAATTCGGTTCACTTGCAACTCCCGAAATCTCCCCCCGCAGCCGGAAATATTGCGCCGCGTACCACAGGGGTCGCCGTTACACTTGAAGGCTTTGTTTCCTCCCTCTTTTCTCCGCGTCCTCTGCTCTGCCTGCATCAGACTCTGTTCTTGTCTTCAGCGCCCGTCAAAATGGCCCCTCACCGCAATCTATTCGAATAACTTTCCACAGATATTTTTCAATATTCATATGTGTAAATTTTTCCCTTGACTTTTATCATAACTCTATGGTAATCTAGCCCGCAGACTGCGACGAAGTTTTCGAATCGAGTCCCAATTCGGGAAAAGTCGCCCTGCCGAGAGTGAAAATCGCCTGGTTCGATGACCTCCCGTAAGAGTAAGTGCCTAAAGGACTTAATGTCCTTTAGAATCACACTCTTACAGGCCACTTTTCAGCCGAAAACGTAAGTCATTGAATCTATTATGTTTAGTTTACTATAATTGAATACAACTAAGTCCTTTAGAATCAAACTCTTGTCACTCTTCGTTGCCGTAAATCCTTTAGGCGCACACTCTTACGAAAACATGGGGGTACGGGGGTCTGCCCTCCGAAGATTCAGCGAAGGACGCCGAGGATATAAGGGAGGCAGTTTCTGCGTAGTATCTGTGAGGGCCCCGCGGGAATCTAATGGTTGTACCCGGCTCGGCGCTTTGCGCATTCCAACCCCGCCGGATACAATGAATCTTGTGGATGTTTGAGGCAGTCCTGCAATGCTCTTCTTACGTCGGGGGATCGATTCAGGGAATGTTGGCGTACCCGCCCCAATTAGCAAATGGACCCCATAGCAAATGGACTTCGATAAGCTCGTAAACAAAGTCGTCGCGAAATTCATCGGCACCAAGCATGAACGCGACATCAAGCTCATCCAGCCGTACGTCGGCCAGATCAGCGCGCTCGCCGCGGAATACGAGCGGCTGAGCGACAGCGATCTCTCCGCCAAGACGCCGGAACTCCGCGCCATCGTCGCCAAGGGCCTTGAGGGCGCGGATCCAGCCGAACCCGATTACCGCGAGCGGATGCAGGCCGCGATGGAGCCGGTTCTCATTCCGGCCTTCGCCGCCGTGCGTGAAGCCGGCCGCCGCCACTTGAACATGCGGCACTTCGATGTCCAGCTCATCGGCGGCATTGTCCTGCACCAGGGCAAAATCGCCGAGATGAAGACTGGCGAAGGCAAAACGCTCGTCGCCACGCTTCCCGCTTATCTGAATTCCCTTGCCCGACGCGGCGTTCACATTGTCACCGTGAACGACTACTTGGCCCGCCGTGACGCCGAATGGATGGCGCCCATCTATCGCACGCTCGGTTTGACGGTCGGAGTTATCGTTCACGACCTCGACGACAAACAGCGGCGCGACGCCTACGCCTCCGACATCACTTACGGCACGAACAATGAATTCGGTTTCGATTATCTCCGCGACAACATGAAGTACGATTTGGCCGATTGCGTCCAGCGCGGCCATCACTTCTGCATCGTGGACGAAGTGGACTCCATCCTGATTGACGAAGCGCGCACCCCGCTCATCATCTCCGGCCCCGCGGAGGAATCCACCGATAAGTACTACAAGATTGACAAGATTATTCCCAAGCTCGTGCAGGAAATTGATTACACGATTGACGAAAAGCAGCGCACCGCAACGCTTACCGAAGAAGGCGTCAGCAAGTGCGAGCGCCTGCTCGGCCTCGGCAATCTTTATGACCCGGCGCACATGGAGACAATTCACCATGTTTACCAGGCCTTGCGCGCGCACACTCTCTATAAGCTTGATACCGACTACGTCAACAACAACGGCGAGATCGTCATCGTGGATGAATTCACCGGCCGCCAGATGCCCGGACGGCGCTGGTCGGATGGCCTGCACCAGGCCGTCGAAGCCAAGGAAGGCGTGAAGATCGAGCGGGAAAATCAAACGCTTGCCACGATTACCTTCCAGAATTATTTCCGCATGTACAAGAAACTTTCCGGCATGACCGGCACGGCGGAAACCGAAGCCGCGGAATTCGCCAAGATCTATAACCTCGATGTCGTGTCCATCCCCACGAACCGCACTCTGATTCGCCTCGAGAATCCGGACGTTCTTTACCGCACCGAGGCGGAGAAATACGAAGCCGTCGTCAACGGCATCATGCAGGAAGACAACTCCTACAACTTCGGCATCCGGCAATTGCACGAATCGGGTCAACCCGTTCTCGTCGGCACGATCTCCATTGAGAAATCCGAACATTTGGCGGGCCTGCTCAAGAAAGCGAACATTCCGCACCAGGTGCTGAACGCCAAGCAGCACGAACGCGAGTCCAAGGTCATCGCGCAAGCGGGCCGCAAGGGCGCCGTGACCGTCGCCACCAACATGGCAGGCCGCGGCACGGACATCCTTCTCGGCGGCAATCCGGAAGCCCTTGCGCGCGACCACTGCCTCAAGAATCGCATCGCCATGCCTTATGCCGCCGCAGGCGCGGTAATCGGCGGGCCGGAAAAGCCTGTCGGCGATATGGCGGATGGTGAACAGAATGACGCGGGACAACGTCCGGGACAGGGAGGCAACGGTGCAGGGGCATCGCAGCCGGGCGCCAGTGCGACCGCTGCTGCCGTGGCCGCGAGTCCTATCCAGCCGATGGTGCTTTTTCAGAATGAAGGCAAAATATTTCAGGTCCCGCAGGATCAATGGAAGCCCATCTTTGACGATTACGCCGCGCAGTGCCGCGCCGAACACGATGAGGTTGTCGCCATGGGCGGCCTGCACATACTCGGTACGGAGCGCCACGAAGCGCGCCGCATTGATAATCAGCTTCGTGGACGCGCGGGGCGCCAGGGTGACCCCGGCTCATCGCGTTTCTTCCTCTCGCTGGAGGACGAACTCCTCCGCGTATTCGGCGGCGATCGCATGAAAGCCCTGATGTACCGGCTTGGGATGAAAGAAGGGATCCCCATCGAATCGAAACTCTTCACGCGCCGAGTCGAGGATTCACAAAAGGCGCGCGAAGCTCACAACTTCGAGATACGCAAGCACCTGCTTGAATATGACGACGTAATGAACAGGCAGCGCGAAACGATATACTCGATCCGCCGCTCGATGCTCGAGGGCAAGAACCAGAAGGACTATGTCCTTGGGCTGGCCGAAGAAGTCGCTGCGGAAATTACGGAATCCTTCTGCCCGCGTGCACAGAATCCCGGCCAGTGGAACACAACACAGTACGCCGGAGAATTGTTCCGCCAGTTTGGAATTGACATAAAAACCACGGGGATTGATACCGCGACGCTCAGCCATGATGAGATCATGGATAAGCTGGACGAAGCCGTCCACGCACGCTACGAAGAAAAGGAAAAGTTATTCGGCACAGATATGATGCGCTGGCTCGAGCGCCGTATTGTACTGGATGTTGTGGATGGACAATGGAAAGACCACCTTCTCACTCTTGACCACCTCAAGGAAGGAATCGGTCTCCGCGGCTACGGCCAAAAAGACCCTCTCGTCGAGTTCAAAAAAGAAGCCTTTTTACTTTTTGAAGACATGATGGGCCGCATCAACTCGGAAACTGTCCGCTACCTCTTTCTCGTCCAGCCCAAGCAGCCTGAGGATGAAGCCAAAGAAATTGAGCGCCGCCAGCGCCGCGCCCAGCAGAACTTGCAATTCCAAGCGGGCCCCGCGCAGGCCGAAGCCCCCAAGCCGGTCCGCACAGGCGGCAAAGTTGGCCGCAACGATCCCTGCCCTTGCGGAAGCGGCAAGAAATACAAGAAGTGCCACGGCGCCAACGCCTGACAATGCCGTTTTCTACTGTCACTTGCTGGGGGGCGCTGTTGCCAGATCCTCTTGAATCGTTCTCATGATTCCAGCGTCCAAGAGGGCCTGCCGCTAGTACCCGTCTCCTCTCGATGGGTATTAACTTCCAGGAAATCCAACGAAGGGTTTTTATGGACTCTCTATCTTATTCAACACAGAATCAAGGTGCGTGATTCGGCCATCTTGGCACTTCAGGAGGACCTTCGTAATGAAAAGGTGGATAGTATTCTGCACGGCGTCGCTGTGCCTTGCTGGCATTGCGAGCGCCCAAAACGCGGTATCCGCACCACCACCCAGCGCCCCTGTCCCGTCCGCCCCGTCTGGACCATCCTCGAGTTCCAGCGAGGACACCAGGTGGTTGATTGGGGCGAGCTATGTCTACCAGAATTTCGATATCGGCAATGGCAGCACGAACATGAACGGAGTGCAGGGAAGCGTTTCGCGGTTCTTTAATAATTACTTTGCTCTGGAAGGAGGGGTTACCGCGACGTTCGGCACTGTTTCTCCGGAGGTCGCCCAACACCTTCTCTTCTACGGCGGCGGAGGCAGGATTCAGGTTCGCGGGCGGAGATTGCAGCCTTGGGCGCATGCCTTGGTGGGCGGAGTATACTCCCGGTTCACCCAAACCGGGGGAACTTCGACGTTTAATGGGTTTGGGATCATGGCGGGAGGCGGAGTGGATTACAAATTCCGCGAGCACATGGCGTTTCGTGTTCAAGCGGATTTCCTCGGATCCTACCTCAGCAGCTTCTGGCAGAAAACGGCCAGTGCCGGGGCCGGAATTGTTTTTGACTTTTAATTAGCGCGCGGTCCGCGCCCGGATTGAATTGAGTGCGGGCGAAAGAACGTGCCACACATCCTCCGAATTTCGCGGAAGGGCGGCGCTTCCTCCAATGAGAAGCGCCGCCCTTTTTATTTGGCAAAAAAACCGAAATCGCGTCAAACGCCGTGTGATTTTACGGCCAATCGTTGCATCGCGGACTACACAGCTTGTGAGGATTTTACTCGCGGCACGGTGCTTCCCATGCCAGCGTTGCCAAGATTCACCGCTAAAGCATTCGTTTATCTGATCCTGCAGCCACCCGTGACTGGCATGTCGATTGCTCCATTCTTACCAAGAAGTGATAGTGGGAGTGTGTCTTGACAAAGCCCAGCAAGCAGAAGTGTAAGATTGAAGGGTGTTCAGGAGTGGTACCGCCCTCGCTGATCGCGGAAAATCTCTGCGTCAGCCACTATTTGGAAGAGGCAATTCAGGAGCTAGAGGAAGCAGTGACCTCTTGCCGGGATGGCCACGTCGTCACACCCGAAACCCTTGAAAAATTGCGCGGCCACGCGGATTTCGGGGTGAACTTTTTGTCGGAGCACGGCTCGGACGACAGTTTTCACCAGAAGGAGCTGGTCCTGCAATTCCTGATCGGACTTGCTAACTTGCACGAATACCTGAGTCACAATGCGCCTATCGCAGGGCGGCCCAAGTAATCGAAAATGGAGCGGCGTTTACAAGCCTCGGGCAAGAAAAACCACTGCGAGGTGATACTTGCCGCGCGAGTGGATGCGATCTCTCCGGCTGTGGATGAAATCATGGCGCATCTTCGAGCGAAAGGTCAGAAAAAAGCTCTCACCAGGGAAAGTGAGTTTGCGATTGAAACGGCATTGCGCGAGGCGCTTGCAAATGCGGTCCTGCACGGCTGCAAAAGCGACGCTACGAAACAAGTTCATTGCGAAATAAGCTGGAACGAAAAAGACGGGATTGAAATCCTTGTCCGCGATCCGGGCGCGGGATTTAATCCTGATTTAGTGTCCAATCCGCTCAATTACGAAAACCTGATTGCGGATCATGGCCGGGGAATTTATCTGATCCGCCACCTGATGGACGAAGTCGAATATGCCGTTGGCGGGCGGGAAATTCGGATGAGGAAATCATGACTCCTGTTTCATCGAAACCGCCTGTGCCCGACAATCCTCCTCCGAAACCAACGGAAGGAAGCGCGGCGCAAGCCTCGCGGTTTCACACGCAGATGCCGCAAATCCCCGGTGTGAATGAGGGACTGGTGGTTGAACGGGGGAAACACGAGAAAATGACCCTGGCGGCTGTTTTGGCGGGAGTTGTTTTGCTGGTGGGTTGCTACGCCGTATGGCGAATGGTGGCAAGATCAAATGGCTCGAAACCCCAAGCACAGCAAGAACTTGCTCCAAGCCCAGCTCCACCGGAATTGCCTCCTTCAACCCCCGCGCCAGTTCCGCAAAATGCGGTGAATAATATTGGAACTCTGGCCGAGCTGTCAGAACCGTGGGCATCTAAGAAATTCCGATATTCGCAGGGCAATTCGCGTGAATCGATTCCGGCGATTGCAATCCGCTTGCCGGGCGGCAACGGTCAGAGCGCCACATCCTATTGGGCCATCCTGCTCAAGGCGCCTTATGGGCAATGTGACTTGGCATACGTCACGGATGTGAATCAGATTAGAGCGAAGTATGGTTATCGCGCGTCGCACCCGATGATCGTAGATCCGTGCAGCAGCACCATTTACGATCCGTTGAAGACGGGCACCCTCTCGAACGGGGCATGGGCGCGGGGAGACATCGTGCAGGGTGCGGGATTTCGCCCGCCAATGCAGATCGAAATACGCGTTGAGGGTGAAAAGCTCGTTGCGGGCCGATCCGAGGAGTGACGCTGGTCGAGTCCGCGTCGCCCAATTTATTTACTTCAACTTCTAGGCTTTTCCCCGCCTCCAGACCCCGAAAGGCATGCCTTGTGGATCCAGTAGGACCGCCATTTCGTCGCCATCCGGACCGATTGTTGGGGGGAAGATAACTTTTGCCCCGAGGCTTTCAGCCTTCTGAATTGAAGATTTGATATCGTCCACTGAAATAAATAGCTGAACGAAATTCGGCGCCTGAGGCGGGGCTTGCCAGATTCCACCGTCAATTCCCTCATTAGCTCCCATTTTGAAGCGGCGGTAACCCATGGCATTATTGGCGTCAACGGTCCATCCGAAGAGTTTCGTGTAGAAAGCGGCTGTATCGTCTGGCGACTTGGAAAGAATTTGGAAATGTGCGACGGGATTCGGCATCAAGTCTCCTTGGAGTTTCTCCTCCAAAATGATTGAATCGGTTCGGCTGCGGTAACCGTCCCTATAGCTTCACGCGGCGGGACGATTCTCAACGCACTGGCGCCAGAATGCAAACGGACGGCTGAGAAAATCACCATGGACCGAAGATCTTTTCTAACGCAGATAGGAGTTGCCGCTGCGTGGGGGGCGGCCGGCCAATTCGGAAGCCGGTTCGCGATTCCCGGACTTATGGCGGACCAAAAGGCGGATATTTCGCTGCGGATTTCGCAGGTGGAATTGGAGATCGCGCCGGGGAAAATTATCAAGACAATCGGGTACAACGGGAGCGTGCCGGGGCCGATACTGCGGGCGAAAGAGGGAGTGCCGATCACGATTGAAGTACAGAACGAAACGAACATGCCGGAGCTGGTGCACTGGCACGGACTATTCATTCCGTCGGAAGTGGACGGCAGCATGGAGGAAGGCACTCCGCCCGTGCCGGCGCACGGGTCGAGGCAGTATGTGATTGTGCCGCGGCCGTCGGGAACTCGGTGGTATCACACGCACATGTCCGGCGGAAGAGATTTGAAGCGCAGCACGTATACGGGGCAATACGGATTCCTTTACATCGAGCCGAAAAGCGAGCCGGGGCAATACGACGCGGAGGTCTTTCTGGCGCTGCACGGATGGGATGGGTACATGACGACCGGCGGGGATGAGGATGGGACGCTCGAAGTCGCGTACACGAATTTTTCGATTAACAGCAAGGCTCTTGGGCACGGCGAGCCGATACGCATTACCCCCGGGCAGCGCGTTCTGTTTCGCATACTCAATGCCAGCGCAACTACTACGCACAAGATTGCGCTCCCGGGGCACATGTTTCTGGTGACTCACCTCGATGGAAATCCAGTGCCGACGCCGCGCAAGGTTGCCGTGCTTGAAGTGGGGCCAGCGGAGCGCGTGGATGCGGTGGTGACGATGAATCAGCCGGGGCAATGGGTGCTTGGTGAGCTTGACGATACGATGAGAAAGACCGGGTTGGGAATTGTGGTGGAGTATGCGAACAGCGCAGGGCCACCGAAATGGGTTGCACCACCGAAGACCGAATGGGACTACTTGCAATTTGGGCGCACGGAAGCGAATACGCATATGGAAGTGGAGAATGTGCCGCTCGTATTCAAAAAGAAGTTTGCGGGAAACCGGTGGGTGGACTACTGGACGATCAATGGGAAGTCATTTCCAAAGACGGACCCGATCCTAGTGCAGACTGGCAAGAGATACCGGCTGAAGATGGACAACCAGAGCGATGAGGCGCATCCCGTTCATTTGCACAGGCATTCGTTTGAGCTGATCAATTTTGCGGGGAAAGCGACCTCCGGGATTTTGAAAGATGTGGTTGTGTTGCCGGCGAAGAGTCAGGTGGACGTGGATTTTGTGGCGGACAACCCGGGGCTGACGCTGTTTCACTGCCACCAGCAATTGCACATGGATTTTGGGTTTATGGCGCTGGTGAAGTATGTGGATCAAGCAAGCGGTGCCTAAGCGTCTTGGTGCGCCTTCGACCCAGACACCATTCCGCAGGATTCCAAAAAGACCCAGTCTATGATGTCACGTCAGGTGTAATGTAGAGCCTCCGCGGGTCTGAGTTTTTGGATTCTAGAAACCTAAGGGGCACGGGACGATCTATGCTCCCAAAATTGGGAAATGGAATTTGCGGCATATTGACTGCAGTTGCCTTTACCTTTCTTTTGTCAAGCGTGGCCTTGAGCCAGTCACCAAAACCTAAAGATTCATTTGACGCAGCTGAAATCCAATCGAGCAATCCGGGGGACCAATGGGCTACGATAGCTATCCTGCCGAACGGGCGAATTCGGGTCCACAACGCCACTCTAAGGATGCTCATAGCGGCTGCCTACAACGTCGACGTCGACAGAGTCACCGGAGGGCCGAATTGGCTAGATTCCGATCGCTTTGATGTAGCGGCTAAGACGGCGCCCACCGCTTCGCAGGATAGCCGGTTGCTGATGGTTCAAACACTCCTGGCCGAGCGATTCAAGCTCGTTATCCACCACGACAAGAAGGTCACCCAGATATATACGCTGACTGTGGGGAAGAGCGGGCCGAAATTTCAGCCGACAACTGGTTCTGAGAAGGACTGCTCCACAGTGGATGGTGTGCCAGATCAAATTCACATCGGATGTCACGATTTCACAATGAAGGATCTAGCCGAGTTTCTGCCTCAGGCGGCTGGTGGCTATTTGGCCCTGCCGGTGGTTGATCTGACCGACTTGACCGGCGCCTACGACTTCCAATTGGACTGGATGAATAGACGATCGTATGACGCCGCCATGGCGAAGAGCAGTGCAGGCGCTCCCAAGGATCCACTCGCGGTTTCCATATTTGATGCAGTCGAAAGAATCGGCCTCATTCTTGAGAAACGCGATAACACGAAGGAGGTAATCGTCGTCGACACCATCGAGCGGGCGCCGACACAGAACCCTGCCGGTGGAGCCGTCACAACCTCGCCGGGCCCGGAGCTGAACAGTGAACAGGCGGCCAATATCGATAGGTTTGTAATGCAAGAAATGGGACGCGAACACATTCCAGGGCTGGCCGTCGGGATCTACAACAAGGGGGAAATATTACTCGCCAAAGGATACGGGTTGGCCGACGTGGAGTTGAATGTCGCGGTGAAGCCGGAGACGATTTTTCAGTCGGGCTCAGTGGGAAAGCAGTTCGTCTCCGCAGCCGTCATGATGCTTGTGGAGGAGGGCAAGATTGGGCTGGATGACAGCATTACAGAATACTTTCCCAACGCGCCCGAAAGCTGGAAACCGATTCTGGTTAAGAATCTGCTCTCACACACTTCGGGGCTCGCGGAATACGAGTCTCCCGGTCGCACGGGGCCGAAGGGCCCCTTTTATCTGCGGCTGGATTTCACCGAGGACCAGCTCGTGGAGAAGATTGAAGCACTGCCGATCGAGTTCAAGCCAGGCGATAAATGGAATTACCGCAATACAAATTACGTGCTGCTCGGCGTGATCGTCCAAAAGGTAACGGGCAAGTTCTACGCCGACTTCCTGCAGGAGAGAATATTCAAACCGTGGTACATGAACTCGACACGACTCATCAGCGATATAGACATTATCCCGAACCGGTCGTCGGGATACGAGATGAAAACCGGCAAGCTCCAGAATCAAGATTGGGTGTCGCCGACGTTTAACTCCACGGCGGATGGTGCGCTTTACTTCAACGTGCTCGATCTTGCGAAGTGGGATGAGGCGCTCTACGGAACGAGTTTGTTGAAGCAATCCAGCCTGGATCGGGCTTGGACCGTGTTTCAGCTCAACGATGGGAAGCCGAATCTTTCAGATTACGGTTTCGGATGGGAAATCTCCGCGGTGAACGGACACAAGTTGATCGAACACGGCGGCGCCTGGCAGGGCTTCACATGTGATATTTCCCGATTTCCAGATGACGGTCTGACGGTCGTCGTGCTAACGAATCTGGCCGGCGCACAGCCAGGGATGATCGCACACAGGGTCGCCGAGTTGGTGAACCCGGCACTCAAGCCGCCCCCACCGAAGGAACATAAAGAAATCACAGTCGATCCAAAGGTGTTCGATGGCTATATTGGAAGGTATCAACTGGAGCCGAACTTCATTTTGACGGTCACGCGCGAGAGCGATCACCTGGTTTTACAGGCGACCGGGCAGCCACAGTTCGCAATATTTCCTGAGAGCGAGCGCGACTTTTTTGTCAAGGAATTCGATGCTCAGATTACTTTCGTAACCGATAGCAAAGGCCGCGCCACCGAACTAATCCTGCACCAAAACGGGCGTGACCTACCCGCAAAGCGGATTGAATAGGAGATGATGTCGATTGAGTTGTTTTGGCTGTGATTTTGCGGATGAGTGCCTGTAATCACGAGGTGTTATGCCGGGCCAGGGACACAACTCCCGAACGGTCACCAATTCGGAAACTGAGACATCACCATTTCGCTTAATGCACAGGATTATGGATTTATGACGCTGGTGAAGTACGCCGACGAGCACGCGCGCGCGGAGAGCGCCTCATTTTGAGGGATTCGATTGTGGCTCCTCTTGGCCCTGAACGTGAGGGACCATACTGATCACGTGCGCGTCCGTCCTGGAAATGCGGACTTCGATGAGACCCTGGCAGGGAGACGGGAAAGCGTGGAACGGCGCTTGACCCCCCTGCGCAATACAGAGTGCCAGAGATAGTCCAAACGTCATCATTCAATCTGGCTCTGAAGGGCCTTTGGGATTCAATCTTTTGGACGCCGTAAACAGGAATTAGCACTGCTTCGGCAACTCTGAGCGCGGTCGTCGAATCGGGAACGTAAGCCTTCTTCGGAGCGGATTCCTGCCCGAATATTGCGGCAGCCACGAACAGGCAGCAAACCATAGCAGATATTTTCATTCTCACGCTTCTATCTCCAAACCATTCAAGAGGACTTACTCGCAAATTATGGTACTCCTTTTGAGAAGCCATCGGTACAGATCCCTGCGTCGCGGGTTGTCCACATGGCGCGCGTTCGCACGCGCGCGTATTTCGTTGACTTCGCGGGAGCGGGCAGGTAAAAGCGCGTGAGCACAAATACGATAGTCACGGAGGGGTGATGAGCATTTCACGGCGAAGGCTATTGCAGTCGGGGGCGATAGCGGGAGCGGCGGGATTTTTGCCGGGGCTGCTCGCGGAGACGGATCCGGCACAGCGCGGAGGACAGGCGGGCGGACAAAGCGGGCCGCTGCCGGCTGCGTTTGACGGGCTGAAGCCGCTGCGCGACAAGGTGAAGCCGATTACGAATGAAGAGTTTAAGGCGCGCATCACGAACGCGCAGAGAATGATGGCGGAAATGAAGCCGGATTACACGGCGCTCTATGTACCGCCGGGAACGAGTCTTTATTACTTCACGGGGATTCGCTGGGGAACGAGTGAGCGGGTGGCGGGCGTGGTGATCCCGCGGACGGGGGATCCGCTGCTTTTTTGCCCGGGATTTGAAGAGAGCCGATTCCGCGAGTTGATGCGCTGGCCGATGGAAGTGCGCGTGTGGCAGGAGGACGAAAACCCCGGAGAGCTGGTGGTGAAGTGGCTGGGAGAAAAGGGATTTCGCACGGGGCGAATTGGGGTTGAAGAGGTCACACGCTTCGCCTACTACGACAAGCTGCGGCATGCAGGAACGGGTTTCGAATATGTGGCGGGCGAGCCGGTGATTTCGGGGTGCCGATCGCGCAAGAGCGAGCATGAACTTGAGTTGATGCGCCTCGCATGCGCGGTAACGATTGATTGCTATCGGGCGATATTTGCATCGGTGAAGGAGGGGATGACGCAGTACGACGTGTCGGATTTGATGTCGCGCGGATTCCAGCGCATGGGTTTGAGCGGAGGCGGACTGGTGCTGGTGGGAAAATGGGCGGCGCAGCCGCATGGGACGACGACTCCGCAAAAGCTGATGGAGGGGCAGGTCCTGTTGATCGATGCGGGGACGACCGTGGAAGGCTACGAATCGGACATTACGCGCTGCACGGTATTGGGAAAACCGCCGGAAAAAGTTCAGAGGGCGTTCGAGGTTTTGAGCAAGGCGCAGGCTGCGGCGCTCGATGCAGCGCAGCGCGGGCGGTTGACAGGATCGGTGGATGACGCAGCGCGGGCGGCAGTGGCGGCGGGAGGGTACCCGGGCGGGTACAAAGTTTTCGCGCACCGGCTGGGACATGGGATCGGGCTCGATGGACACGAATCGCCGTATCTTGTGAAGGGATCGAAGGATGTGATGGATGCGGGGATGACATTTTCAAACGAGCCGGGGATCTATATTCCGGAGGATTTCGGGCTGAGGTTGGAGGATGACATGGTGGTGATGCCCGAGGGGCCGGGGCAACTTTTGACGCCGGCGTTTAGCGAGTCATTGGAAAAGCCTTGCGGATAGCCTATTGGTTAAGTTGAGGCTGATCGAGGATTTCCCTGCAAAATTCCACAACGCGGGCCTCGGCCCAGTAGCGTTCCTTGGCGTCGGACGAAACAAACCCGCAATGGCCGCCGTGGGATTGCACGGAAACGCGAATGTTGGGATTTCCTGTGATTGCGGCATTCGCAAAAATATCCGGCGGGACAAGCGGATCGTCGGCAGCGGTGAGGATGAGCGCGGGGACGCGGATGTTGGCGGCGACTCGCAGGGCGCTCGATTGATTGTAGTAATCGGCGGCGTCACGAAAACCGAAGTGCGGCGCCGTGAGCCAGCCATCGAAATCCCCGATGGTGCGGACGCGATCGATTCCCTCCAAGGAATAAATACCGGGATACAGCCGAGCTTTGCGCCGCGCGCGCTGCTTGAGGCTGCGCACAAAATACCATTGCGTGATGCGGTTGCGCGGGAGGGCGCAGCGGTCCACGCAACGCGACAAATCAATCGTAGGACAGACGGCGCAGACTCCGCGCAGTTGCGCGGGGGACTGTGATGCGAATTCGCCCGCCATTTTTAGAATGATGTTGCCGCCGAGAGAAAAACCCGCGAAAAATATCGCCGGGATTCCGTCGCGTTCAATCAATTCGCGGAGGACGGCGCGGGCGTCACCGCTCTGGCCGGAATTGTAGAGAGTTGATGAGAGCGATTCCGTGCCGCCGCAATTCCGCAGATTGAGGCGGATGGCACTAAGACCCGCGACAACCGCGCGCTCGGCGATGCCGCGCAATTGGCCGGATTCGCTTGAGCCTTCAAGACCGTGGATGAGAACGATTGCGGGAGCGTGGCGTGGATGCGGGTGCCAGTGGCAACGGGCGAGAATTTTGGAGCCGGGCTCGACTTCAAAGAGGCGATTCTCGGGTGGAGGGAGCCGGGGATACCGGCGCGGCAGGACGAAAGAAGCGTAGGTCATTAAGTCGCGTTGAAGCAGCAGAGGGTGTGCGTGAAATGGCTTCATGGAGTCAATGGCGGCGCCGATTATACGCTGATGCGCGCCGGTGTATTTCAGCAATGGCATGCGAAGAGCGCGCGGAATTGTTCGCGTAGAGAAGGCAGGACTCGTATAATCCCGCAGGCCAACACCCATGACAGAAAAACCAAAAGCTCCGGATTTTCGCGGCGACAAGCGGGAACAGGAAATTTATCAGGGCGGATTGATGGGGAGCCGCATTTCCGTGCCTGTCCCTATCTCGCTGCTCGAGCAAGCTGCAAAGGAAGCGCTTTCGCCGCAGGCGTGGGACTACGTCGCGGGCGGGGCCGGCGGCGAGGCGACAATCCGAGCGAACCGCGAGGCGTTTGAGCGATGGAAGCTCGTACCGCGAATGCTATGTAACGTCGCGGAACGCGATCTGAGCACGGAGATTCTCGGGACAAAGCTTCCAGCGCCGGTGCTGCTTGGGCCGGTGGGCGTGCAGGGAATCATCCATAAGGACGCTGAGGCGGAGACAGCGCGCGCAGCGGCATGGCTTGGAATTCCGATGGTGCTAAGCACGGTGTGTTCGCGACCGATGGAAGAAGTGGCGCGCGCGAATGGCAACGGCGTGCGATGGTTCCAGCTTTACTGGAGCAAGGATTCGGAGCTGACCGCGAGTTTTCTTCGGCGCGCGGAAGCATCGGGATTTTCGGCGCTGGTGGCGACCCTGGACATTCCGATCCTCGGGTGGCGCGAGCGCGACCTGCAATATCCATATCTTCCCTTCCTGCTTGGCGAAGGAGTGGCCAATTATTTCAGCGATCCGGTGTTCCGCTCGCGGCTGGCCAAGCCGCCGCAAGAAGACCCCATTAGCGCGATACGGCTGTGGGGCTCGGTGTTCTCGAATCCCGCGCTGACGTGGGACGATTTGAAATTTCTGCGGCAGCACACCAAGCTACCGATTCTGTTGAAAGGCATTCTGGATGCCGAGGACGCGGCGCGCGCGCTGGATTTCGGCGTGGATGGCGTGATTGTGTCAAACCACGGCGGACGGCAAGTGGATGGCGCGATCGCGGCGCTAGACGCGCTGCCGCAAGTGATGGAGGTGGTAAAGGACCGCGCGCCGGTGCTGTTTGACAGTGGAATCCGGCGCGGCGCGGATGCACTGAAAGCGCTGGCGCTCGGGGCGCGGGCGGTGCTGCTCGGGCGGCTGTACATCTGGGGGCTGGCGGTGGCGGGCGAGCAGGGCGTGCGGGACGTGGTGCGGAATTTTCTCGCAGACCTGGACATCACGCTCGGGCTGTGTGGATATACGTCCGTGCGCGAGCTTTATCCGGCGATGCTTGCGCGGCACTGAATACGCAATCCTTTGCTAACAGGTGTTGATTTGCGTGCGGCGGATTAAGTCCAGAGCAATGATCTATCAATGGAGGCGATGGTTGTGCGCCCGCTGAGCGCCATGGCCATTTGAATTTCACGCTGCAAGATATCGAGCACCTTCGCCACACCCGCATCACCCGCAACGCTCAATGCGTATAAGTAAGGACGGCCGATCATGACGGCGTTTGCGCCGAGCGCGATGGCTTTGAGGACGTCCGTGCCGCGGCGAACGCCGCCATCCACAATGACGGGAACACGGCCAGCAACTTTTTCCGCGACAAGGGGGAGTGCGTGAACCGTCGCGGGAACGGTATCAAGATTTCGAGCGCCGTGATTCGAGACCATGATCCCGCCGACGCCTGCTTTGACGGCGCGATCGGCGTCATCGGGATTCAAGACGCCCTTCGTGAGCACTGGAACTTTGGCAATAGAAATGAGCCAATCGAGGTCTTTCCAGGAGAGAGAGGGATCCGAGAACCCGCTATAGATACCGCCGCCACTCGGGGTGTGACCCGCACCGCTCGTGGAAAGATCAACGCCATCCACTTTGAGTCCACGGAGATTCGGGATGGTCAGTCCCTTGGGCAAGGCGAAACCGGCGCGAATCTCGCGATTGCGCGCGCCGACGACGGGTGTATCCACCGTGAGGCAGAGAGCGCGGCAGCCGGCGGCTTCGGCGCGCTGAACGAGTTCGCGGGTGAAGCCGCGGTCGCGCTGGACGTAAAGTTGGAACCAAAGAGGGGCTTTCGCGGCGTGGGAAATATCCTCGACGCTCGTAGTGGCCATAGTGCTGACGACCATGGTCGCGCCCGCGGCGCCGGCGCCGCGCGCAGTGGCCACTTCGCCCTCTGGATGGGCGAGCTTGTGATAAGCCGTGGGCGCGAGGATGACGGGAAAAGGATGCTCCTGACCGAACAGGGTTATGCGCGTGTCAAGGTGCGAGACGTCGACGAGACAATGCGGTTTCAGGCGAATGTTGCGATAGGCTTCGAGATTCCAGCGCATGGAGATTTCGTCAGCGACGGCACCATTGAAGAATTCCCACGTCATGGGAGTCACCTTTTGCTTCGCGAGAGGCTCGAAATCGGTGAGGCAGGCGATCTCCTGATTCAATTCGGAGGACTGCAGAGCGGCATCCGCAATGGGGATTTCCAATGCGGATGCCGGGTGCAACAAGCCTCCGGCGGCGATAACTCCCGCAGAAACCAGAGCTTCTCTTCGTGTGAAGGGCATGGAATCTCCTCTTGGCACTGCAATGCAACAATGATTCAGGCAACGAGTCGCGCGCCGAACCGACAAACAGCGCCCGCGATTATAGACCTGCAGCATGGCGGAAGCACGAGAAGTGGCGCGAGCGCGGCTTGACCTGGCGTGCGAAGGTCGCCTACAATGGCCGCTTCACATTATGATTGTGCATCGGCATCATCTCCGCGAATTTCGCGCAGCCCAGCGGCCACCCGCTGGGCTGCGGTGCTTTAGGGTGGGTTTTGCCGGACCGGAAAGGACCGAAAAGCTTTGAATAGGGACGCAGGGATTTCCGAGGGACTTACCTTTGATGACGTGCTGCTCGTGCCGGGCAAGTCGTCCGTGCTGCCAGCGGAAACCGACACGCGCACGCAATTCACGCGCAAGATCGCGCTGAATATTCCGCTCGCCTCGGCGGCGATGGACACAGTGACGGAATCGCGGCTGGCAATCGCCATCGCGCGGCAAGGCGGCATCGGCATCGTCCACCGCAACATGTCCGTTGAAAAACAGGCCGAGGAAGTGGACCGCGTGAAGCGCTCAGAAAGCGGGATGATCGTGGACCCGGTTACAATTTCGCCCGAACTTTCCGTGCGGCAGGCGACGGAGATCATGGCGAAATACCGGATCTCAGGGTTGCCGGTGACGCGCGGGACAAAGCTTGTGGGCATCCTGACGAACCGCGACCTGCGATTCGAGAAAAACCTGGCGCAGGCGGTGGACAAGGTGATGACCAAGGAAAAACTGGTCACCGTGCCGGTGGGGACGACGCTTGAGGAAGCGGAGCGGATCCTGCAGCGGCACCGCATCGAAAAATTGCTGGTCGTCGACAAGGACTTCAACCTCAAGGGGCTCATCACCGTCAAGGACATCCAGAAGAAACTCGAATTCCCGAATGCAACCAAGGATGAGCACGGGCGATTGCGCGTGGGCGCGGCGATTGGCGCGACGGGCGATTTCCTGGAACGCGCGCAAGAGCTTGCTCACGCGGGCGTGGACGTGCTTGCGATTGACACAGCGCACGGACATTCCACGCGCGTGATGGAATCCGTACGGATCGTGAAGAATGCGCTGCCGGAATTGCAGCTTATCGCGGGAAATGTGGCCACGTTTGAAGGGGCGAAGGACCTGATTTCGCTGGGCCTCGACGGGTTGAAAATCGGAATCGGGCCGGGGTCCATCTGCACGACGCGCGTGGTGACGGGCGCGGGCGTACCACAGATTACGGCGGTGACGGACGCGGCGCGCGCCGCGCAAGGCACCGGAGTGCCTATCATCGCGGATGGGGGCATCAAGTATTCCGGCGATATCACGAAGGCAATTGCGGCGGGAGCGAACACGGTGATGATCGGCGGACTTTTTGCGGGCACGGAAGAATCGCCGGGCGAAACGATTCTTTACCAAGGGCGAACATTCAAATCATACCGCGGGATGGGCTCGACGGCCGCGATGGAAGCGGGGTCGGACCGGTATTCGATAGTGCAGGGGACATCCGACCGCGGGAAGTCGGTGCCCGAGGGAGTGGAAGGGCGAGTGCCATATAAAGGCTCGCTGGGCGCGCTGGTGGAGCAACTTGTCGGCGGGCTGCGCAGCGGAATGGGCTACTGCGGAGTGGCGAACATCGCCGAGCTCCAGGAACGGGCGAAATTCCTGCGCATCAGCCCGGCGGGACTGCGCGAGAGCCACGTCCACGATGTGATCATCACGCGGGAAGCGCCGAATTATAGAGTTGAATAGGATGAATTGAATCGGAGAATCGAGTAAAAAATGTTAAGAAATTCCGCCGATCCGCATCCGGACCTTCACCGCTGAAATGAGATTCCTGCGCTATTGGGGTCCCGTTCTCGTGGCGGCGGCACTCATTTCTGTGGCGTCCACGAGCAGTTTCGGCTCGGCACATACTTCACGAATTATTATTCCAATTCTGCGGTGGTTCCTGCCGCATGCGCATCAACGAACACTCGAGTCTATTCATCATTTAATTCGCAAGGGCGCTCACGTGTTCGAGTATTCTATTTTCACCTTGCTGCTGCTGCGCGCTATTCGCGCCGGAAGGAAGGGATGGCGCTGGCAATGGGCCTTCTCGACGATCCTGGTGGTGGCAGGATATGCCCTGCTCGATGAATTTCATCAGATTTTTGTGCCGGGCCGCGGCGCATCGGTGCTTGATTCGCTCCTGGATACCAGCGCGGGAGCGGCAGTGCTACTGGTGGTCTGGCTTATCGAACGGCGGCGAATGAATGCGGCCCGTGCGGCGCAACCAGGGGATTGATCGCGCGCGCGGTTGCCCATGGGAGCGAAGAAGAGCAAACCAACCTAAAGAAAAACAAAGCGCCCGCCGGATTTGACTCCGTGCGGGCGCCGGCGTTTTGAGGGCTGGACCGCCGATTCAGGACTTTGCTTCCTTTGCTTCTTCTGCCTCTTGCGGCTCTTCTTTTTTCGCGGCCTTGTCTTCCTTCTTTTCCTTCTTACGCAGCTTCGAGCCGAGCAATTCGAGGATGGCAAGCCGCGCGCCATCTCCGATGCGAAAGCCGGCGGGAATGATGCGCGTATAGCCGCCCGCCCGATCCGAGAAACGCGGGGCAATATCGGCGAACAGCTTCTGCGTAGCCGAAGGAGTCATCAGAAACGCCGCAGCGCGGCGGCGGGTTTCGAGCGTGTCCCGCTTGCCGAGCGTAATCATCTTCTCGACAATCGGTTTGGCCGCCTTGGCGCGCGTCACGGTGGTGGTGATGCGCTCGTGGGTGATGATGTTGGTGACCAGGTTGCGCAAAGTGGCTCGGCGATGCGCCGGCTGGCGTCCCAGTTTCGATCCTGAGTTGAGATGTCGCATCGTTGCGTCCCCCGGGAACTAAACCCCGGCCGTCTCCTCTGGCACAGGCGGCGCGGTCTGGCTGGGCAGCGGCGGCCAGATGATGCGGCCGTGCTCGTCGAATTTCATGCCGAGCGCGAGACCCATCTTCTGCAGGATTTCCTTGATTTCGTTTAGCGACTTGCGGCCGAAGTTCTTGGTCCGAAGCATTTCGTTTTCCGTCTTCTGCACAAGCTCGCGAATGGTCTGGATGTTCGCGTTCTTGAGGCAATTATAGGAACGGACGGAAAGTTCGAGCTCCTCGACGGAGCGGCCAAGATGCTCCATGCGCGGGTCGCTGTAGGATTCGCCGGCCTCCTCGCTCAACTCGGGCGGTTCCTCAAAGTTGATAAAGATGCTCATGTGGTCCTTTACGAGCTTGGCAGCGAGGCCGATGGCGTCCTGCGGAGTGATGGCGCCGTTCGTCCAAACTTCCAGCAAGAGTTTTTCGTAGTCGGTCATCTGGCCGAGACGCGCGGCTTCCACGGCATAGTTGACCTTGCGCACGGGCGAATGGACTGAGTCCACCGGGATATAGCCGATGGGCAGGTCTTCATCGAAGTTGCGGTCTGCGCCGACGTAGCCGCGGCCGTTTTTCACGCGCATCTCCATCTGGAGCTTGCCGCCCTCATTGACCGTGGCGATGTAAACGGTCTTGTCGAGGATGGCGAAGTCGGCGTCTTCCTCAATCATCGCGGAGGTGACGACGCCGGGATTCTCAACGTTGATATAAATTGTCTTCGGCAAGTCCGTATTGAGCTTGAGAGGAACCTGCTTCAGGTTGAGGATGATGTCGGTCGCGTCCTCGACCACGCCGGGGATCGAAGAGAATTCGTGGAGCACTCCTTCGATTTTCACGGCGGTGATGGCGGCGCCTTCGATGGAGCTGAGTAGGGCGCGGCGGAGTGCGTTTCCGACAGTAGTTCCCCAGCCGCGCTCAAACGGCTGCGCGCTGAATTTTCCGAACTTGTCGGTCAATGATTCGAGATCTGCTGCGAGTCGCTTCGGTTTCTGAAAACCTTTCCACATCGTTGCAGTCCTTCCTCCCCGGCGAAGCGGGGAAAACAAAACGGTTACAAAACCTTCCGAGCGTTACTTGGAGTAAAGCTCGACGATGAGCTGCTCGTTGAATGGAGGCGTCTGAACATCTTCACGGCGCGGCAAAGTAACGACCTTGGCCTTGAAATGTTCACGGTCCACCTCGAGCCACGGGACATTATTGCGGCTCTGCGCGACGTTGCGCGCCTCAAGCACCATGGTGTTCTGGTGCATCTTTTCAATCAGCGCAATCTCCTGACCCTGGGTGATCAGGTAGCTGGGGATATTCACCTTCTTGCCGTTGACACGGATGTGGCCGTGCAGAATGATCTGGCGCGCCTGCGAACGTGAGCTCGCCAAGCCGCTTCGCCACACTACGTTGTCAAGGCGGCGCTCGAGCATCAGGATGAGATTTTCACCCGTAGGCCCCTGAGCGCGCTGGGCCTTTTCATAGAAATGCCGGAACTGCCGTTCGAGCAGGCCGTAGGTGCGCTTCATCTTCTGCTTTTCGCGCAACTGCAATCCGTACCCTACAGTCTTCGGGCGGCGCGCCTGGCCGTGCTGGCCGGGCACAAAGTTGCGCTTTTCGATTTCACACTTCTCGGTAAAGCACCGCAAGCCCTTCAGGAAGAGTTTCTGGCCTTCCCTGCGGCACAGGCGGCAAACCGCTTCACGATGTCTTGCCAACTTAGCTTCTCCTTTACAAACTAAACATTCATTCCAGCAAAATCTCTATACACGACGGCGCTTCGGCGGACGGCAGCCGTTATGCGGAATCGGCGTCACGTCCTTGATGGAAACGATGTGCAGGCCGACGCTCGAGAGAGCGCGGACAGCGGACTCACGCCCCGATCCCGGGCCCTTCACGCGAACTTCCACCGATTTCACGCCGTATTGATCGCGCGCGGTTGCGGCGGCAGCGGCCGAAGCCTGCTGCGCGGCATAGGGCGTGCCTTTGCGCGAGCCTTTGAAACCAACCGAGCCCGAAGACGACCAGGAGAGCGCGCGGCCGTCGGGGTCAGTAATCATGATCATCGTGTTGTTGAACGAAGCCGTGATGCACACGACGCCATGAGGCACGACGCGCCGCTCGCGCTTCTTCTTAAATTCCTTCTTGCGCTTCGCCGGCTTTGCCGGCGCCGCTCCTCCACCCTGCTCTTGTGGTTCTTTTGCCACTCTTCACCTCGTCTGAGAAATCTGCGTCCGCGCGTTACTTGCGGAGGGCGACCTTTTTCTTCGCGGCGACCGCGCCCTTGCGCGGGCCCTTGCGAGTGCGCGCGTTGGTGTGCGTCCTCTGTCCGCGCACCGGCAAATTCCTGCGGTGACGGATGCCGCGATAGCACTGAATTTCTATCAGCCGGCGAATGTTCATCTGGATCTCCTTGCGGAGATCGCCCTCGACGCGGCCTTCGGATTCAATGGCCTGACGGACACGGTTAATTTCTTCTTCGGTCATGTCCTTGATCTTCTTGGTTTCTTCAACCTTGGCCTTGGCGCACAGCGAACGCGCGCGCGCCTGTCCAATCCCGTAGATGGCGGTCATGCCGATCCACAGGCGCTTGTTGGGATTTAGGTCTACACCGGCAATGCGTGCCATTCAGTCTCTCCCTTTCCCGGACCAACCCTGTTCCAAAAAATTAACCCTGGCGCTGCTTGTGCTTCGGGTTGACGCAAATCACGCGCACGACCCCGCGGCGGTGAATCACCTTGCACTTATCGCAAATCTTTTTTACCGATGCCCGGACTTTCATTTTGTTTCTCCCAAACCGCTTCTATTTGTAGCGGTACACAATGCGCCCGCGTGTCAAATCGTAAGGCGAAAGCTCGACGGCCACCTTGTCACCCGCCAGAATGCGGATAAAATTCTTTCGCATCTTTCCCGAAATGTGCGCCAGCACCTGATGCTTATTTTCCAATTCCACGCGGAACATCGCGTTTGGCAGCGGCTCAATTACCGTGGCCATGACCTCAATGGCATCCTCTTTCGGATTGCCCGGGTCGCGCGGTTTCTTTTCTCTAACTGGTGGCTTCCCCATACGCTCCTAGTTTTCTCTGACTCAATTCCTTGCCACGATCATTACCATGACGGCCCGGTGACTTCCTTCGGGCGCGTGAGAATCCTCGGGCCCGCCGCTGTGATGGCGACGGTGTGCTCGAAGTGCGCCGAAGGCTTGCCGTCAATCGATACAGCCGTCCATTCATCTGAAAGGACGCGCACGCCCGGGCCGCCCAGATTCACCATCGGCTCGAGAGCGAGCACCATGCCCTCCTGCAATCGCGGGCCATGCCCCGGTTCGCCATAATTGAGCACGTTGGGCTCTTCGTGCATGCGCGTCCCGATGCCGTGTCCCACAAATTCGCGAACCACAGAGAATCCATGGCGCTCAACCCACTGCTGCACCGCGGCGCCGATGTCACTCAAACGGTTGCCGACTCGCGCGCACTCGATGGCCTTGTCCAGGGCTTCGCGCGTCACGCGGAGCAAGGTCTCCAGTTCCGGCTGGACTTTGCCGACGGGGACCGTTACGGCGGCATCGGCAAAATAACCATCTAATTCGACGCCAAAATCGAGCGAAATGATGTCGCCTTCACGCACCTTGCGAGACACCGAGGGGATGCCATGCACCACTTCCTCGTTAATCGAAGCGCAAAGAGCCGCCGGATATCCGCGGTACCCCTTGAACGCGGGCCGCACGCCCCGCTCCGCGGAGCGTTTCTCCGCGATGCGATCCAAATCGAGCGTGGAAACTCCGGGCGCAACCATCAAGCGCAGTTCATTCAGCACTTCCCAGACGATCAGCCCCGCCTGGTGCATCGTTTCCACTTCGTTGCTGGACTTACATACGATCACTGAATCTCCGCTTCCCTGCCAAAATAGCGAGCACTGATTTTGTCACCGTTTCGACTTCACCGCCCGCATCAATGTCATGAAGCACGCCATGCTTGCGATAGAACTCTACGAGCGGCTCGGTCTGCTGGTCAAAATGCATCAGCCGCTCTGCGATGACGGACTCCATATCATCCTGCCGCTGCGTCAACGTGCCGCCATCGTCGTCACATATACCCGGATTCCGCGGAGGACGGTTATACACGTGATAAATCCGCCCGCAAATCCCGCACATCCTGCGCCCGGTAAGCCGCCGGATTAAAATTGCGCGGTCCAGAATAAAGTGGACCACGATGGGCTTGCCAAAACCCATCACCTCGAGGATTCTTTCGAGCTCCTCAGCTTGCGGCAACGTCCGGGGAAAACCATCCAGGACGAATCCTCCGGCGCAATCCGGCCGGGCCAGCCGCTCCTCGACCATCCCTAGAACAATTTCATCAGGGACGAGGTCACCGCGCTCCATAATCGGTTTGGCGCGCCGGCCAAGTTCCGTGTCCTGCGCGACGTGCTCGCGGAACATGTCACCCGTGGAAAGATGGGGCACGCCCACGTGGCGCGCCACTTCTTTCGCCTGCGTTCCCTTCCCTGCTCCCGGCGGCCCCAGAAAAATCACCGCCTGTCGAGGACGGGAGGCCCCCCGAGTTTCATCCATATTTTCGGCCCCGCAGCTTGCCCTTCTTGACGAAACCCTCATAGTTTCGCATGACAAGCTGCGCCTCAATCTGCTGGACCGTATCCATCGCCACACCCACAACAATCAGCAGAGAGGTGCCGCCGAAATAAAAAGAAACATTTAACCCGCGCAGTATGAATTGTGGGAAATGGTTATCAATCCACGGGCCCAAGCTACCCGGCAGGTGCTGCAAGTGAACGCCGGAGATCATCCATTCCGGGATCAGGCAAACTATCGCCAAATAAATGCCGCCCACCAGAGTCAAACGGCGCAAAATTTTGTTGATGTGCTCGGAAGTGTTCCGCCCGGGCCGAATGCCGGGAATGAACCCGCCGTGCTTGCGCATGTTGTCCGCGAGTTCCGTCGGATTGAAAACGATACCGACATAGAAAAAAGCGAACAGAATGATCATCGAGACGTAGACCACCGTGTAAAGCGGTTCGCCCCATTTGAGCGCGTCAGAAACCCTTGCCAAAAACGGATACCTCAATTGGGCGCTGGTCGGACCATTAAAAAACAAGTTGATCGTGGCCGGAAACGTGAGCAAGGAACTCGCGAAGATCGGCGGGATCACGCCACCGGAATTCACGCGCAGCGGGAGATAGGTCATTTGCCCGCCCATCACCTTCCGCCCGACGACCCGCTTCGCATACTGCACCGGGATGCGCCGCTGAGCGCCCTCCACGAATACGATAAACGCGACAACTGCCACCATCAGGGCAGCGAGCGCGATAATTGCCATCCCCGTGAACGGGCCCCAGAAACCGTGCTGCAACTTGTCCTTCAGATCGCCGACAGCGTGCGGAAGACCGACCACGATACCGACAAAAATGATAAGGGACATCCCATTCCCGATGCCGCGGTCGGTGATCTGTTCGCCAAGCCACATAATGAACGCCGTGCCGGACGTCAACGTCAGAATCGTCATGAAGATAAATCCCGGGCCCGGGTGATAAACGAACGGCATTGTGCCGCCGAAGCTGGACCGCTGGAGCGTTTCCGCAATCGTGAACGACTGGATCAAGCTGAGCATGACCGTCATGTATCGCGTATACTGCGTGATCTTCTTGCGGCCCAGCTCACCTTCCTTCTGCAACTTCTCCAAATACGGCCAGACGACCGTGAGCAATTGCAGGATGATGGAAGAAGTGATGTACGGCATGATCCCGAGGGCGAAAATCGTCATGCTGCGAAAATTGCCGCCGCTGAAGAGATCAAACAGGCCGAGCGCAGAATTCTGGTTCTGATCGAAAATCTGAGAAAGGACGTCAGTATTAATCCCGGGAGTCGGGATATGCGCGCCGATGCGGTACACCGCCAGGAGCGCCAGCGTAAACAGGACACGCTTCCGCAAATCCGGAATGCGGAAGATGTTCAGTAGGGCCTGGAAAAACGTATTCATTGAACCGATTCAGCCTTGCCACCCGCTGCCGTAATTTTTTCCCGCGCGGAACCGCTGAAAGCATGCGCGTGCACGGTCAGTGCAACCTTGATATCGCCTTCACCCAGGATTTTGACTTCTCCGGTCGCCTTGCGCACCAGCCCGCGATCGCGAAGCAATTCCGGCGTAACCGTCTCGCCGGCGTTAAACACATTCAGCGAGGAGATGTTGACCACGGAAAATACTTTGTTCGTTGGGTTATGAAAGCCGCGCTTTGGAATGCGCCGGTGGAGCGGCATCTGTCCGCCCTCAAACCCCGGACGGCTTGCAAAACCGGAACGCGACTTCTGCCCCTTGTTGCCGCGGCCGGCGGTCTTAGGAAGCTTTGAACCGATGCCGCGGCCCACACGGACCTTGTGGTGCCGAGATCCCTTCGGCGGCTTCAAATTGGAAAGATTATAAGGCATCGCAAATTTCTCCCGGCCTACTCGCTCACCTTAACGAGGTGTCGCACTTTGTGAATCATCCCGCGGACAGTGGGCGTATCGGGCCGCTCGACCACCTGTTGCATGCGGCGAAAACCCAGCCCGCGAATGCACTCGCGCATCCCGATGGGGCAGCCAATAAAGCTGCGCACCCACTTGATCTTGAGCATCGACTCTTTTTTGTTCGCCATGGCCGGTTCGCTTAACTAATTCCTCTCGCCGCCGTGATGCCGGTGGTTTTCTTCCTGATTTTTCGCACGCGCCTCGGCTACTTTTTCGGCACTCTTCAGGCGGAGGAGAGCATCGAACGTCGCCTTGACCACATTGTGCGGGTTCGATGTGCCGATGGACTTCGTCAGGACGTTGTGAATCCCGGCAACCTCCATCACCGCGCGGACCGGGCCGCCGGCAATAATTCCAGTGCCGTCCGGCGCAGGCTTCAGGAGAACATGACCCGAACCATAAAAGCCGGTGACCTGATGCGGGATCGTCGTGCCCTTCAGATTCAGCCGCAGCAGGTTTTTCTTCGCCTGCTCGATGGCCTTGCGGATAGCCATGGGAACTTCACGCGCTTTGCCCATGCCGAATCCGGCATGGCCATTCTGATCGCCCACAACGACGAGCGCCGAGAAGCTCAAGTTCTTGCCGCCCTTCACGACTTTGGTAACGCGGTTGATCGAAACGACCTGATCCTTCAAATTGTTGGGACTGACTTCAATCATCTGGCGAACGGAAAGCGTGTCTCTTAGCATCTGTTTCGACATTAGATTAGAATTTCAACCCCGCTTCCCGGGCCGCTTGCGCAAGCGCTTCCACGCGGCCATGGTACTTATATCCGCCCCGGTCAAAAACCACTTGTGAAATCCCCGCTGCTTTTGCGCGCTCGGCGATCATCTTGCCGATCACCTTCGCCGTGGCGACATTGCCGCCACCCTTGGTCTGCTTGCGCGTCTCCTTATCGATCGAGCTTGCGGACACCAGCGTCTTGCCGGTACCGTCATCAATCACCTGCGCGTAAATATGGTTCAGCGAGCGATACACGGCCAGCCGGGGACGCTCGGGCGTACCCGCCACCTTTTGGCGCACGCGGCGATGAATCCGCTGGCGATGCGCACTTCGTGAAATCCTTCCCACACGTACCTGTGCCACTTCGCTCTCCTTATACCTGCCTCGTTACGCGGCAGCCTTGGCGCCGGCTTTGCCTGCCTTCTTCTTCAACCGCTCGCCTGTAATGCGGATGCCCTTTTGTTTGTACGGATCCGGCGGACGCAAACTGCGGATGTCCGCGACCACTTGCCCCACGAGCGCGCGGTCCGCGCCGGAGATGGTCATGTGCGTCTGCTTTTCCACCGTAATCTGAATGCCTTCCGGAATCGGGAACTCGATTGGGTGCGAATAGCCGAGCGCGAAAACCACCGTCTTTCCCTTGACCTCCGCGCGAAAACCGACGCCAACGATGTCCATATCCTTCTTGAAACCCGTGGTCACGCCCGTAAACGCATTGGCCACCAGCGCGCGCGCCAGTCCATGCAGCGCCTTCTGGCTGTCATTTTCGCGCAGCGCATTCAGGACGCCGTCTTTCTGCTCGAACCGGATGCCGCGTGGCAGCGGCACGTTCATTTTTCCCTTGGGCCCCTGCACTTCCACGGAGGCCGGAGAAATCTGCACTTTTACCCCGGCGGGTACTGTAATCGGTTTGCGTCCTATGCGCGACATTCCAGCTTGCCTCTCTCGATCGTCAATCGCTTGCCAAAATCTTGTTTACCAAAATTTCTACCAAACTTCGCAAAGAATTTCGCCGCCAACGCGCGCCCTGCGCGCCGCGCGCCCGGTCATTACGCCCCTTGGCGTGGTCAGGATTGTTGTGCCGAGCCCGCCGATGACGGATCGAATTTCGTCCACGCCGGCGTATGTCCGCTTGCCGGGCCGTGAAATGCGGCGCAAGTCGGTGATGGCGCTGCGGCGGTCTGAGGTGTACTTCAAAAAGACCCGTAGGGTCTTGCGTGTTTTCGATTCGTCCACAAGTTTGTAAGTCTGGATGTAGCCTTCTTCCTTCAGAATCCGCGCGATCTCGGTCTTGAGCTTCGAGGCCGGAATATCCACGCGCGAATGGCGCGCCTGGGCCGCGTTGCGGATGCGCGTCAACAAATCGGAAATCGGATCGGTCATCATTTCAGTTGGCTTCCCTTCACTACCAGCTGGCCTTGGTCACGCCCGGGATTTCACCTTTCAACGCAAGGCCGCGGAAACAGATGCGGCACATCGCGAATTTGCCGATGTAGCCCCGAGGGCGGCCGCAGATCCGGCAGCGGTTGCGAATACGGATCTTGAACTTCGGCGTCTTCTTCATTTTTGCAAATTGACTGTCTCTCGCCATATCTCTCCTCAGGCCCTTAGCGGCACGCCCAGCCCCCGAAGCAACTCCCTGCCTTCATCGTCGCTCCGCGCCGTGGTCGTAAACGTGATGTTCAGGCCTTTGATCTTATCCACCCGGGTGTAATCAATTTCAGGAAACACGAGCTGATCGCGCAAGCCAATGGTGTAATTGCCACGCCCGTCAAATGCGTTCTGTGGCAGCCCTTTGAAGTCGCGCACGCGGGGCAGCACGACATTGCACAGGCGGTCGAGAAATTCGTACATCCGGTCGCCGCGAAGCGTGACGCAGCAGCCGATCGGCATACCCTTGCGAATCTTGAAATTCGCGATGGACTTCTTCGCCCGCGTGATGATCGGCTTCTGCCCGGCGATCTGTCCCAGCTCGACGGCCGCGACGTCCAGCAACTTGATGTTTTGGCTGGCCTCGCCGAGGCCGATATTGACCACAATCTTGGCAATCTTCGGCACGGCCATGGCGTTCTTATAGCCGAAGCGCTTCATCAGCGCCGGCATCACTTCCCCGCGATATTTATCTCTCATCCGGCTCGTCATGCTCATCCAATCCTTGCGTACGTCCGATACAAACTTACTTTTCCAAAGTTGATCCGCAGCGGCGGCAAACGCGCACTTTCGTTCCATCGGAAAGCGTCTTGTGGCCGACACGGGCATGCTTCCCGCATCCGGTACACATCAGCATCACATTTGAAATGGCGATGGGGCCTTCGCGCTCGAGAATCCCGCCCTTGATGTTCTTCGCCGGATTCGGACGCGTGTGCCGCTTCACCATGCTCGCGTGCTCCACCATGACCCTCATCTTGACCGGGTCCACGGAAAGAACGCGGCCGGTCTTGCCTTTGTCGCGGCCAGACATGACCTTCACCTGGTCGTCCTTCCGGATGGTGACATTGCGCTTCACTGGTGCACTGTGATTCATGGCCTACCAAACCTCCGGCGCAAGCGAAACGATCTTCGCGAATCTCTTTTCGCGCAACTCGCGCGCCACCGGGCCGAACACGCGCGTGCCAATCGGCTCATTCGCATCATCCACGAGCACCGCGGCATTATCATCAAACCGGATATAGGTGCCGTCGCGGCGACGGTGCTCTTTCCGGGTCCTCACCACCACGGCACGAACCACTTTTCCCGCCTTGATCTGGCTATCGGGCGCAGCCTCTTTTACGGAAGCGGTAATGACGTCGCCCAATCCCGCGCGCTGCCCGGTATCGCCGCCCAGCGGGAGAATCATTGTTAGTTGCCTGGCCCCGGAATTATCCGCCACCGTTAGCCAGGATCTCATGCGAATCATCGCCGTTCTCTCCCTTTATCCGCCCGGCTCAATCCACTCTTGTGCGCTTCGCCACAACTTCCACCAGCCGCCAACGTTTCAATTTGGAAAGCGGGCGCGTCTCGACGATGCGAACAGTGTCACCCGCGTGAGCCATGCCCGATTCGTCATGGGCATAAAACTTTGTCGACACGCGAATGACACGCTTGTACTTCCGGTGCTCGACCATGCGGGTAACCTTCACAACGATGGTCTTGGCCATCTTCGCGCTGGTCACCAAGCCGATCTTTTCCTGCCGCCGGCCTCGCACTGCGTGTGCCGCGGTACTAGCGTTTTCCATCGCCATGCGCCTTCACCAATTCCCTTTCGCGGAGAAGTGTTTTCACCCGCGCCAAATCCTTCCGCGCCGTGCGCAGCCGAGCCAGCGCTTCCGCTTGGCCGGTGGTGAGCTGAAGTCGCAGCCGGAAAACCTGGTCGGCAAGTTCCTTCTGCTGCACTTCGAGTTCGGGCGTGCCAAGGTCGCGCATTTTTTCGCCCTTCCGTGCCATTAGAGTTCTCCCGCCCGCGACACGAATAGCGTACGGATGGGCAGCTTGTGCGCCGCCAGTTCCATCGCTTCCTTCGCCGTGGCGTGGTCCACACCCGCCATCTCAAACATCACCCGGCCGGGCTTTACGACCGCCACCCATTTCTCCGGAATACCTTTCCCCTTGCCCATGCGCGTCTCCGCGGGCTTCTTCGTGAACGGCTTATCCGGAAAAATCCGGATCCACAACTTTCCACCGCGCTTGATAAATCGAGTGATGGCCACTCGCGACGCTTCAATCTGCCGGTCCGTAATCCAAGCTGGCTCGAGCGCCTTCAATCCGAATTCGCCAAATGCAAGACTTCCGCCGCGCCAGGCCTTGCCCCTGCGGCGGCCGCGCTGCTGTTTGCGGTACTTCACTTTTTTCGGCATCAACATTGGTTATCCGTGCTCCCGAGTATCCGTGCCGCTATGCCGCCACCGGCTTCGTATTCTTTTCCGGCAACTTTTCACCGCCATAGACCCAGCACTTCACGCCGATGACGCCGTACGTCGTCTCCGCTCTTGCAGTGCCGAAATCAATGTCCGCGCGCAGAGTCTGCAACGGCAGGCGCCCCTGCAAATACCATTCTTTGCGCGCGATTTCCGCGCCGTTCAACCGGCCCGCGACGCGAACCTTGATGCCCTTGCAGCCAAACCGCAGCGCCGAATCCACGGCCTTCCGCATCGCGCGGCGGAACGCCACGCGTTTTTCGAGTTGCAGCGCAATCGATTCCGCAACTAGCTGCGCGTCCAGCTCGGGGCGGTGCACTTCTTGAATGTCAATGTGCACTTCGCGGTTCGTGCGCTTCTGGATTTCGCCCTTGAGCTTGTCAATCTCCGCGCCTTTGCGGCCAATAATGATCCCCGGCCTGGCTGTATAGAGCCGGATCACAAGCTTGTTTGCGGCGCGCTCGATGTCAATCGAGGAGATTCCCGCGGACTTCAGCTTATCTTTCAACTGCTTCCGCAACGCGACGTCCTCGTGCAACAGGTCGGCGTAATCGCGGCCCGCGAACCACCGCGACTTCCACATTTTGTTGAAGCCTACGCGAAATCCGTACGGGTGCGTCTTCTGCCCCACAGCGCCTCCCTACTTTCCCTTTTTCGATTCCGGCTTTCCCGAATGTTTCTTCGCGCGCTGCTTGCCGGTCAGTGCCTGCCGCGCCTTTTTCACCGCGCCCTTGACTCCCTTGCTCGCCGCCGCCTCGGCTGCTGCCGCCGCTGCGCGCTGCTCGACGCCCATCGAGTGTTCCGCTACGCCCACTACAATGTGAGCGGTGCGCCGCTGATAACGGAACGCGCGCCCCATCGGCGCCGGACGCAACCGCTTCCAGCGTGAACCTTCGTTGGCAAAGCAACGCGCAACGAAGAGGTGATCCACGTCAAGCGATTCGCCCGCGTCATCCGCTTTGCGCTCCGCATTCGCAATCGCGCTGCGGAGCACCTTTTCAATGTCTTTTGCCACGCGCTTTGGCGTGAACCGCAGAATTTCGAGCGCCGATCCCGCCTGCTGCCCGCGGATCAAATCCAGCACAAGCCGCACCTTCTGCGGCGAGACGCGGACGTGCCGCGCCATCGCGTGAGCTTCAATTGCCGGTGCTGCTGTGATTTCTGCCGCCATCATTTATGCCTTGGGCGCCGCGGGAGCTGCCGGCGCCGCACCGCCTGCTGGGGGAGCCGCTCCGCCAGCGCCAGCCGGTGCGGCTGCGGGCACGCCCGCGGCCGCCGCGGCCTTCTCGAGCGCTGCCTTTACGGCGTGGCCCTTAAATGTCCGCGTCGGCGAAAATTCGCCAAGCTTGTGTCCGACCATCTGCTCGGTCACATAAACCGGGATGAATTTCCTGCCGTTATGGACCGCGATGGTGTGGCCCACCATATCGGGCAGGATGGTCGAGCGCCGCGACCACGTCTTCACAACTTTTTTCTCGTTGCGCGCGTTCAGCGCGTCCACCTTTTCCCGCAGGTGGCCGTCTATGAACGGGCCCTTCTTGACCGAGCGTGCCATGTTTCTCCGGTTCCCCTTTTATTCTTCCACGCGCCGCAATTTCACCCACTGCGCGCGCCGCATTTTACGGAAGCCGCGCACCGGGCCCGGAACACGGTGTGACACCGTGCAGAACGGGCAGACAAAACGAGTTCCCTGCGCGTTGGGCGTTTTTTCCACAATCACCGACCAGCCCGCCTTGCAAATCCGGTAAAGCACCTGCTGAGGCGGCTGAGCGACAGCGCGCGTAATCGCCTGCCGCAGCGCGGGGCGCACTGGTTTTGCCGGGCGCGCAGTCTTTCGAGGACGCGCCGGGCGCCGGGCACTTCGCCTTGCTGTTCGTGTGCTTGCCATCATTTGACTCTCTCGGACCCGCCGCGCCGGGTAAATTTCACTCCCTCGTACGAGGCCCGTGGCCCAAAAACCTTTCTGTTACTTCCGCCGCTCGACAATCAGGTGATCCGAGCGGCGCGAACTTCGCGTCTTCGCGCCCAAGGTAGGGAATCCCCAAGGCGTTTGTGGGTGATTGCCCTTTACGCGGCCTTCACCGCCGCCGTGCGGGTGATCCACCGGATTCATTGCCACGCCGCGGTTCGTCGGACGCTTTCCCCGCCAGCGCGTTTTGCCCGCCTTGCCGTACGTGACGTTTTCGTGGTCGAGGTTTCCGACCTGGCCAATCGTGGCCATGCAATCGAGACGGAACTTGCGCACTTCGCCGGAAGGCAGTTTCACAAGGGCAATGTCGCCTTCCTTGCTGAGCAACTGCGCCGACATTCCCGCCGAGCGCACGACTTGGCCGCCGCGGCCCGGGTACAATTCCAGATTGTGCACCGGAGTACCGGGCGGGATCAGCCGGATCGGCATTGCATTCCCGGGAAGAATATCCGCGCCTGCGCCGGTAAGTACGGTGGCGCCAACCTGCAACCCAACCGGGTGCAGTATGTAGCGCTTTTCGCCGTCGGCGTAATGCAAAAGCGCCAGGAGCGCCGAGCGGTTGGGATCATATTCGATGGCCGCTACCCGCGCGGGGATTCCGGTTTTGTCGCGCCGGAAATCAATCGTCCGGTACTGCCGCTTATGGCCGCCGCCGCGGTGCCAGCTGGTGATTTCGCCGTGAGAATTCCGCCCGCCGGTCCGGTTGCGCGGCTCAACGAGGGACTTCTCAGGCACCTGCTTTGTGATCTCGCTCTTATCGAGCAAGGTCGCGAAGCGCCGGGAGGCCGTGTATGGTTTAAAGCTTTTTAGTGCCATCGCATCCTGCCTTTAGCGCAATTACAAACTCTCCGCGTACTCGATCATTTTCTCGCCGGCTTTGAGCTTGACGTACGCCTTCTTCCAGTCGCGCCGGTAGCCGGTGATCATCCCGCGGCGGCGCATTTTGCCGTGAAAATTCGCGGTGCGGACTTCAGCCACTTTCACCTTGAAAACCTTTTGCACGGCCTCTTTGATCTGCGACTTATTCGCATTGGCCGCGACTTCAAAGACGACGGTGTGCTGCGTCTCTTTCACGCCCAGGCCCTTTTCCGTGACGATGGGCCGGCGAATTACGCGATGTGGATCCATGGACATCGATTATTCCTTGCCCTTCCCTTTGCCCCTTGGCGCTTTTGCGCCCTTGGGCCTCTTTGCTGCCTTGGGCTTTGCCGCCACTTTTTCCGCGCGTGGCTTCGCGGTCTTTTTCGCCGCCGCTTTTTCCGCGGGCGGCGCTGATTTCGCGGCTTCCTTTGCGGGCGCCGCGGCGGGCGCCGAGCCGTCTTTCGGTCCAAGCACAATGCTTAGCCGCTCGGCTGCGCCTTTTGAGAGCATCAGGCGGTCGTGCCGCAACAGGTCGTAAGGCTGCAAATCATGAGAGAGCGAAAGCTTTACGCCATCGAGGTTCCGGCTCGCGAGCTCGAGGTTATGGTTTGCTTCGACGTCCACGAGCAAGATGGTCGGACTTTCACTGCCCAATTTGTCGAGCGCCTCGCGGAAGGGTTTGGTCTTGTGCGACTCGAGCTGCCAGGCGTCCACGACAATCAATTTTTCTTCCGCCAGCTTTGAGGAAAGCGCGGAGCGCAGCGCGCCCAGGAAAACCTTGCGCGGCAGGCGATACGCGTAACTGCGCGGCTGCGGCCCGTGTACCGTGCCGCCCTTGCGCCAGAGCGGCGAGCGGATCGACCCGATACGCGCGCGGCCCGTGCCTTTTTGCCGCCAGAGTTTGCGTCCCGAACCCTGCACATCCGCGCGGCCCTTGGTCTTATGCGTGCCCGCGCGCTGGCTATTGAGATACCACCGCGAAGTCTCGTGCAAGAGGTGCGGATTCACTCTTACGGCAAAAACGCCGTCGGCCAGATCAACCGTGCCAACCGTCTTGCCTTCCAGATTTTTGACGTTCACAACCGGCATCGTCCGATTCCTCAGCCTCAGGCTTTTTTCTTGGCCTTGAGCGATTTCTTGATGTAGATGTAGCTGCCTCGCGGCCCCGGCACCGCACCGCAAACGAGCAACAGGTTCTCTTCCGCGTCCACCTTCACAACCTTCAAATTCTTCGACGTCACCTGCTGGTTCCCCATGTGCCCGGGAAAATGCTGTCCCTTCCACACGCGCGAAGGATACGAACTCGCGCCGATGCCGCCGGGCGCGCGGTGGAACATCGAGCCGTGCGTCGCGTCGCCACCGGCGTAGTGCCAGCGCTTTACGCCGCCCTGAAATCCCTTGCCTTTGCTCACGCCGGTTACGTCCACAAATTCGCCCGCCGCGAAGCTGTCCACCAGCACGCGGTCGCCGACCTTTGTTTCGTCTTTTGAGTTTTCCAGCCGCACTTCACCTAGCAACCGCACCGGCGCGACATCCGCTTTCTTGAAGTGCCCGGTCATTGGCTTGTTCACGCGCTGCGGCTTGACGAATTCGACGAGCCCGAGTTGCACGGCTTCGTAGCCGTCTTTGCCGGCCGACCGCCGCTGCACCACTACGCACGGCCCTGCCTGCAACACCGTGCAGGGAAGGGATGCGCCATCATCCGCGAATACCTGCGTCATGCCGAGTTTGATTCCGAGTATGCCGTTGACCGCCATGCCGTCCGCTCTCTTTGTCCCTTAAGCTCGATGCAAAATTCCGCTCTTGCCGTTACGCCTTCGCCGAATGATCCCGGCCAAAGGCCTTGATTTCCACGTCCACACCCGGCGGAAGATCGAGCTTCATCAGCGCGTCCACCGTATCGGGCGTTGGTTCGAGGATGTCAATCAGCCGCTTGTGGGTGCGCATCTCGAACTGCTCGCGCGATTTCTTGTCCACGTGCGGCGACCGTAATACCGTCCAACGATTAATAGTTGTCGGCAGCGGGATCGGCCCCGCGACGTCCGCGCCTGTGCGCTTCGCCGTCTCGACAATCTCCCGCGTGGACTGGTCCAGAATGCGGTGGTCGTACGCCTTCAATCGAATTCGGATTCGTTCGCCAGTGTGCATAGTTACTCGACGATCTCAGCGACGGCGCCGGCGCCGACCGTGTGGCCGCCTTCGCGGATCGCGAACCGCAGCCCCTTCTCCAGCGCCACCGGCGTGATCAAACTGATCTCCACCGACACGTTGTCTCCCGGCATCACCATCTCCACTCCAGGATTCAACTTCACGTCCCCCGTCACGTCCGTCGTCCGGAAATAAAACTGCGGACGGTAGCCCGTGAAGAATGGCGTGTGCCGCCCGCCTTCTTCCTTCTTCAAAATGTATGCTTCCGCCTTGAATTTCGTGTGCGGCGTGATCGACCCCGGCTTCGCTATCACCTGCCCGCGCTCGACCTCTTCCTTTTCCGTTCCCCGCAGCAGCAACCCAACGTTGTCGCCCGCCATCCCTTCATCCAGCAATTTGCGGAACATCTCCACGCCCGTCACCACCCGCTTCATCGTCGGACGAAATCCCACGATCTCCACTTCCTCCCCCACCTTCACTTTCCCACGCTCCACTCTTCCCGTCACCACCGTTCCGCGCCCCGAGATCGAAAATATATCCTCAATCGGCATCGCAAACGGCTTGTCCACTTCCCGCACCGGCAGCGGCACGTACTTGTCCACCTCTTCCATCAACTGCAGGATCGTCTTCTCCCACTTCTCTTCCCCGTTCAATGCGCCCAATGCAGACCCGCGCACCACCGGCACCTGGTCGCCCGGGAAGCCGTAGCTCTTCAAGAGTTCCCGCACTTCCAGTTCAACCAGTTCCAACAGTTCCGGGTCTTCCACCGCGTCGCACTTGTTCAGAAACACCACGATGCACGGCACGCCCACCTGCCGCGCCAACAGAATGTGCTCGCGCGTCTGCGGCATCGGACCGTCCGTTGCCGCCACCACCAGAATCGCCCCGTCCATCTGCGCCGCGCCCGTGATCATGTTCTTCACGTAGTCGGCATGGCCCGGGCAATCAATGTGCGCGTAGTGACGGTTCGGCGTCTCGTACTCCACGTGCGCTACCGCAATGGTGATCCCGCGCTCGCGCTCTTCCGGTGCGTTGTCAATCGAATCGAACGCCCGGAACTGCACCTTCGGGTTGTGCTTCGAGAGCACCTTGGTGATCGCCGCCGTCAAGGTCGTCTTGCCGTGATCAATGTGACCGATCGTCCCGATGTTCACGTGCGGTTTCGACCGCTCGAATTTTTCCTTCGCCATCGTTCGCTCCTCAGCCTTTCTAACTCCGCCCGCTTGAGACTTTTCGCTGCTACCTTGCCACCCGGCCCGTCATCTTGCTGACCACCTCTTCAGCAATCGACGCCGGCGCTTCCTCATAATGTGAGAAATGCATGGTAAAACTTGCCCGGCCCTGCGAACGGCTGCGCAAATCCGTGGCATAGCCGAACATTTCGGCCAGCGGCACCAGCGCGCGAATAATCTGGCTGCCAGCGCGTGAGTCCGAGCCTTGGATGTGGGCGCGGCGTGCATTCAAATTGCCGAAAACCGGCGCCATATATTCGTCAGGGACAACCACTTCAACCCTCATGATCGGCTCGAGCAGCACGGGACTCGCCCGGCGGCAGCCTTCTTTGAATCCCATCGAGCCCGCAATCTTAAACGCCATTTCCGAGCTGTCCACTTCATGGTAGCTGCCATCCACAAGGACGACAGCAACGTCCACCATTTCGTAGCCCGCCAGAACGCCCGAATCCATGGCTTCGCGAATGCCCGCTTCGATTGGCGCGATGTATTCCTTGGGAATCGACCCGCCGATAATCTTATCGATGAAAAGGAAGCGGTGCTCTTTGTCGAACTTCCAACGGCCGCCCGACCCCGCCACTTGCTTGGCGAGAGCGTCCAATTCGTCGGTGGACATCTCGTGCATATTCTCGTGCTTGGAAGATGGCAATGGATGGACTTCCAGCTTGCAATGGCCATACTGGCCGCGCCCGCCGGTCTGGCGGATGTATCGGCCTTCCGCGTTTGCCTGCTTGCGAATCGTTTCGCGATACGCAACTTGCGGCCGTCCCACGCCCGCCTGCACGTTGAACTCGCGCATCATGCGGTCCACGATGATTTCGAGGTGCAACTCGCCCATGCCTGAAATTAATGTTTGGCCCGTATCGGGATCAGTGTGCACGCGGAAGGTGGGATCTTCCTGCGCGAGACGCGCCAGGGCATTCGACATTTTGTCTTGATCGGCTTTGGTCTTCGGTTCAATCGCCACGGAAATCACGGGCGTCGGGAACACGATGTTCTCAAGCACGACCGGCTTTTCTTCGTCGCACAATGTGTCGCCGGTCGTAACGCTCTTCAGCCCAACGCAAGCAGCGATATCGCCCGCGTAAACGGCGTCAATTTCTTCGCGCTTGTTGGCGTGCATGCGCAGCAGACGGCCGACGCGCTCGCGTGACCCCTTGGTCGAATTGAAAACGTAGCTCCCGGATTTCAGCACGCCCGAATAGGCGCGAACAAAGGTCAACTGGCCGACAAAAGGGTCGGACATTATCTTGAAAGCAAGCGCGGAGAAAGGCTGATCGTCCGCCGGGCGCCGCAGAATCGCTTCGTCGCCATCCACCGAGGTGCCCTCCATCGGAGGAACGTCAAGGGGAGACGGCAAATAATCCACAACCGCGTCGAGCATCAACTGAATGCCTTTGTTCTTGAAGGCGGACCCGGCCACCACCGGCACGAGCTTCAATGCAATCGTCGAGCGCCGAATCGAGGCGCGCAGCTCGTCTACGGTGAACGCCTGGCCACCCAGATATTTTTCCAGCAGGGTGTCATCATGCTCGGCAATGTATTCAACGACTTTGTCGCGGTGTTCCTTGTAAAACTTTTCGTCAATGGCGGAAGACTTTAGCGCCGCGGCGATGTCGGGACGGCCTGCAACAAACGCGGAATCCCAGAGTTTCTTTACGTCAAAAACCTCGAACTTTGCGCCCAGAGTTTCTTCGAGCCAGATGATTGCCTTTTCTTCGATGAAATCGATGCAGCCGATGAAGGTGTCTTCCTTGCCGATGGGAAACTGGAGCGGGACCGGATGCCCGGAAAGACGCTGGCGCATGCTGCGAATGGACATATCGAAATCAGCGCCGACGCGATCCATCTTGTTGATGAAGGCGATGCGCGGGACGCGGTACTTGTCCGCCTGGCGCCACACGGCTTCCGATTGCGGCTGCACGCCGGCAACCGCGTCAAACACGGCCACTGCGCCATCCAGCACGCGGAGCGATCGCTCGACTTCAACGGTAAAATCCACGTGGCCGGGAGTGTCAATAATGTTGACGCGCACTTTTTTCCCATGGCGGGGCCAGAACGCTGTCGTGGCGGCGGATGTAATCGTGATGCCGCGCTCGCGCTCCTGCTCCATCCAATCCATGGTGGCGGTGCCGTCGTGCACTTCGCCGATCTTGTAGGTCACACCGGTGTAGAAAAGGACGCGTTCGGTCGTAGTGGTCTTGCCGGCATCGATGTGTGCCATGATGCCGATGTTCCGAGTGTCTGCGAGTTGTGTTTCTCTTGGCATTGACTAAAAGTTCCGATTCCTACCAGCGATAATGCGCGAACGCCTTGTTCGCTTCCGCCATGCGGTGCACATCTTCTTTTTTCTTAATCGCGCCGCCTTTCCCATTCGCGGCGTCCATCAATTCCTCGGCCAGCTTGTTGGTAAGATTTTTTCCGCCCCGGGACCGCGCGTTCTGCAGCAGCCACCGGATCGCCAGCGACTGGCGCCGGAACGGATTGACCTCGACCGGCACCTGATAGTTCGCGCCGCCCACGCGCCGCGTCTTTACTTCCAGAACGGGCTTCGCATTTTCAATTGCCTTCTTAAATACGCCGAGCGCGTCGGCATTCCCCTTCGATACGATGTGATCCATCGCGCCGTAAAATATCCGCTGCGCCGTCGAGCGTTTCCCATCCCACATCATCGAGCTGATGAACTTCTGCACCAGATCGCTGCCGAATACTGAATCCGGCGGGGTGACGCGGCGTGAGACGGATCCTTTGCGCGGCATTTCAATTTCTCCTTACTTCTGCGCGGCTTTTGGCCGCTTTGCGCCGTATTTCGACCGGCCTTGCTTGCGGTTGTCAACGCCCGCGGCGTCAAGCGTCCCGCGAATAATGTGATAGCGCACGCCCGGCAAATCCTTCACGCGGCCGCCGCGCACCAAAACGATCGAATGCTCCTGCAAGTTGTGCCCGATGCCGGGAATGTAGGTGGTCACCTCCACGGCGTTCGTCAACCGCACGCGCGCTACTTTGCGCAGCGCCGAGTTGGGCTTCTTCGGCGTTTGCGTGTAGACGCGAATGCAAACTCCGCGCTTTTCCGGGCATCCCTGCAGCGCCGGAGACTTTGTCTTTGCGCGAATCGCTTCGCGGCCATAACGCACGAGTTGCGAAAACGTGGGCACGGTTCTACCTCAATCCCTCGTTACAAAATTTTGCTTTCGCAGGCGGGCGCACTGAGCCGCACTTCGGAAGCAGTTTTTGTTATAGAAAAGGCGACAGCGACGCCAGTGGAACCGACAAGAAACTCCGCAGTGAGACCCCCACAAGAGGTCAAAATCTGGTTGCAGCGGAGAGGCTTACTCGGCTTTTCGGGGCAGGCGCCCCATTCCGGCCGCACTCCAAACCCCGATCCGTCTTACATTGTTCCGGGGCAGGAGACCTTCCCTTATAACTACAGGGCAAAACTCCCTGACCAATCGGTAAGTATAGAGATGACGCGGGTTTATGTCAAACGAAAAACTGAGGGGGCGGTGGAAATCTTTTCGCTGGACGTTCGCCTTGCTTCCGACGCTCTCATCGGGTTTGCTCTTCGAAGATCAGCAATGCCGTTGACGACTTGTAATCACCTCATTCTAAAGGACTTAGACCGGGCCAATCACTTTATCTCCATGATTTCTTTTTCCTTGATCGCGGAGAGATCCTCCATCTTTTTCGTCTCGCTATGCGTCAGTTTCTCGAGTTCTTCGAGCGATCTTTTCCGTTCGTCTTCGCTGATTTTTTTATCTTTCTCGAGTTTTTCAATCGCTTCTTTCAAGTCCCGGCGGATGTTGCGGATCGCCGTTCGGTGATTCTCCAGAACCTTGTGCAAGTGCTTCACAAGTTCCTTGCGGCGCTCCTCATTGAGCGAAGGTATCGGCACACGCACGACCTTGCCGTCATTGGTCGGATTCAGTCCCAAGTCCGACGTGCGAATCGCTTTATCAATCAGAGGCACCACGGTCGGATCCCATGGCGAAATCTGAATCATCGTTGGGTCCGGCACGGAAAGCGTGCCGAGCTGGTTCACCGGCATCGGCGTGCCGTGATAATCCACTCGGATGTGATCGAGCAGCGAGACATTCGCGCGGCCCGTGCGCACGCCGGAGAGTTCCTTGCGGAAGTCCTCGACCGCCTTCTCCATGCGCAGTTTCGCCTGCGCCATTGCATCTTTGCTGTTCGCGATGGCCGTCATGGTTTCTTCTCCAGACGAATAATCTTACAAATATTTCCACGCTCGAAAAACTCTTAAGCCGGACTGACGAACGATCCCACTTTTTCTCCCAGCACGACGCGGCGGATGTTCCCCGGCCTGTTCATGTTGAAAACAATGATGGGCATTTTATTGTCCATGCAAAGCGAGATCGCCGTCGTGTCCATTACCGAGAGGCCCTTCTGGATGACCTCGAGATACGTAATCCGTTGAAACATTTTCGCGCCGGAAACTTTTTCCGGATCGGCGTCGTAGATTCCATCCACACGCGTGGCTTTCAAAATCACGTCGGCCTTAATCTCCATGGCGCGCAACGCCGCAGCCGTGTCCGTGGAAAAATATGGATTCCCGGTGCCCGCGGCGAAAATCACGACACGGCCCTTTTCCAGGTGGCGCGTGGCGCGCCTGCGGATAAATGGCTCCGCAATTTGTTGCATGGCGATCGCGCTCATCAACCGGGTATGACAGCCGAGTTTTTCAAGCGCGTCGACAAGCGCGAGGCCATTAATCACCGTCGCCAGCATCCCCATATAGTCCGCGGTCGCACGGTCGATGGCCATGGACTTCTGGCGTGTCCCGCGGAAAATATTCCCCCCCCCGACCATGATGGCGATGTCCACCCCCAGGTCGCGGACTTCTTTAATCTCGTGCGCAATGCTTGCGATTGTTTCGCCGTGGATCCCGAAACCCTGCGGCCCCTGAAGGGATTCACCGGAAAGTTTCAATACGATGCGCTGGAATGCGGGCTTGCGCCCGTCGGACTTCGGAGTTTTCGCGGCCGGCTTTTTCGGCATCATGAGGAGTTCGCTCCGCCCCTGCGGACGAACCCGGTGTGAATTCTAGCAGAGATTCAAGGCCGTGGGCAGCGCTCTCAGGCGCCTGCCTTCTCGGCCGAAGAGTCCGCGCTATCGGCGCGCGGCGCCGTCCCGGCGGCATAGGTAGCGTTGACGTCGCCCACCTTCATTCGTACGTACCGGCGGACGGAAATCTTTTCACCCATTTTTGCGATGGCCTGGTCAATCATCTCTTTTACGGTGACGGACTCATCTTTGATGAAGTGCTGCTCGTAAAAGCAGTTCTCCTCGTAAAATTTTTCCATCTTGCCGCTGACAATTTTCTCGATCACTTGCTCGGGCTTGCCGGTCTGGCGCGCCTGGTCGCGCGCGATTTCGCGCTCGCGGTCCAGAATTTCAGCCGTCACGTCGTCGCGCCGGATGAACCGCGGGTCGAGCGCCGCGATGTGCATCGCCAGATCGTGGCACAACTTTTGAAATTCTTCGGTGCGCGCGACAAAGTCCGTCTCGCAGTTGATTTCGAGCAGAACGCCGATCTTGCCGCCCGCATGGATGTAATGGCTCACGAGTCCGTCGGTCGCTTCGCGCTCGGCCTTTTTCTGGGCCGCGGCCTGTCCCTTTTTGCGCAGATACTCGACAGCCTTGTCCATGTCGCCGGTCGAATGCACCAGCGCCTGTCGGCAATCGCTGAAACCTGCTCCCGTCAATTCGCGAAGCTTCTTTACCTGCTGTGCCGGGACGATTCCCGGCTCCGGATTAGGATTCGCGCTCATTGTCCCAAAAACCCTTTCCTGTGGGAAAGCCACTTGAATGAAAAATTTGCGTAGAGTTGGCTAACCGGCCGCTCGATGGCCGCATTTCAAGTCCGCGTCAGCTCCCCTTGCCGTCACCTGGCTCAGGAGTGGGCACCGCAGCTGCACCATCAGGCGCCGCGCTCGGATCGAAAGTCGGATCAAACGGCTGCTCCAGCGTCGCGGGATCGACGAAATCCCCTTCCTGCTTCTCGTAGGATTCGTACGCACTGGTGTCCACGTACTCGACGCCTTCTTCCTGCGCGGCGTCCGCCGCTGACTTGGCCTCCACCATTTGAGACTGCTCGTAATTCTGCCGCCCTTCGATCACCGCTTCAGAAATTTTCGACGCGAACAACCGAATTGCGCGGAGCGCGTCGTCATTACCCGGAATCACCCAGTCCACCACCTCAGGATTGCAATTCGTGTCCACAATAGAGACCACCGGGATTCCCATCCGGCGCGCCTCGCGCACCGCAATCTCTTCGGAATTGGAGTCAATCACAAACATTGCGTCGGGCAGCGCGGTCATATTCTCGACGCCGGCAAGGTTTTCCAGGTGGTGGTCCATCTCGCGCTTCAGCCGCGCCGCTTCTTTCTTTGAGAGCTGCGCCATCCGGCCGTCTTCCACCATCGCTCGCAAGGCCTTCAGCCGTTTGATGGATTTCTGCAGCGTCGCCCAGTTCGTCAGCGTGCCGCCCAGCCAGCGGTGATTGACGTAAAACATTCCGCACCGCGTCGCTTCTTCAGCGACGGCTTCCTGCGCCTGCCGCTTGGTGCCGACAAAAAGGATTGTCTTCCCCTGGCCGCTCAGCTCGCTCACAAAACGCGCGGCATCGCGGAACATCTTCAAGGTTTTCTGCAGGTCAACTATGTGGATTCCGTTGCGTTCCCCGAAAATGTACTCCTTCATTTTCGGATTCCATCGCCGCGTCTGGTGGCCGAAGTGCACGCCGGCCTCCAGCAACTCCTTCATCGTAATTTCGACTGCCAACGTTCCTCCTTAATGGATTGAACGCTTGCAAAGCAAACGGCTATTTCCGCTTGGCTTGAGCGCCCATCTTGCCGGCTCCTTGCCGGCCGTGAATTTGATCCGGCAGGCGTGAAGCCCACCGGACCAGAAAAAATCTCGAAAATTAACGCTTGCTGAACTGGAAGCGCTTGCGGGCGCCCTTCTGCCCGTATTTCTTGCGCTCCTTCATTCGCGAATCACGCGTCATAAACCCGTTGCGCCGCAATCCGACGCGCAAATCGGCATTGAACTTGGAAAGCGCGCGCGACAGCCCCATCCGCACCGCACCCGCCTGGCCGCCCGCGCCGCCGCCCTTGGCCGTCGCCATCACGTCCACCTGGTCGGCGGTATTCGTGAACTTCAGCGGCTCGTAGGCTGCGTTGCGCCAGGCAACATTTTTGAAATAGTCGTCAATCGGACGTCCGTTCACCGTGAATTTGCCCGTGCCCGGACGGACAAAAACCCGCGCCACGGATTCCTTGCGGCGCCCCGTCGCATTGAAATATGCCGGCTTTGTTCCTTCAATCGTTTGCGGACTCGTGCCCAAATTCCCTCCCAATGATGCTCAATTCAGAACCTTGTAAAGAATCTTGTGTTGCAGGAGCCCAAATCCAGCCATTGCTTCCCACCCGGAGGCCAAAGAACCGTTGGACCAACCATCGTTGGACTAACAGCGGTGCACTGCGCGGCTACTGCGCTAATGCTTGTGGCTTTTGTCCCGCGTGTCTTGCCAGACCCTTCTCGTCCAAATAAATCCGCAATTTCTTTGCGCGATGCGCTCGCAGCTTGTTCTTCGGCAACATTCCGAGCACGGCCTCGCGAACCATCCAGTCGGCGCGATTCTCGCGGAGACGCTTCGCCGGAACTTCCTTCAAACCGCCGGGATATCCGCTGTGATGCCGGTAAATCTTTTGTTCGAGCTTGTTGCCCGTCATGCGAATCTTGTTCGCGTTGACAACCACGACGTGGTCGCCGCAATCAAGATGCGGCGTAAAACTCGGCTTGTCCTTGCCGATCAGCAATCGCGCGATGCGCGTCGCCAAACGCCCGAGCACCTGGTTTGTCGCATCGATCACAAACCAGCCCGGTCCTGCTTGCAGCGAGTCGGCAACCCGCCCTTTCGGTTGGTAAGTCCTCATACTCCCAGTCACACCCTTCCCCATGGAGACAATCAATGAGAATAGAGGATGCTGCTGTTTCTGTCAACGCGACCCTCCCTATGGGAGAGCCTACTCGACCCTCCATATTGCGGAGCGCCGCGCATTTGCCGAATCAATTTCTCAAAGATATGCTTACTGCTAAAGAAGAAAACTTACTTATGCACGCTCGCATGAAAATAGTCCAAATTCGTATCGCTTTCGATCGAGATATCCCCGCGCTGCACGCGCTGATCGAATCATCCGTTCGCGGTTTGATGGCCGGATCTCATTCGGCCGCGCAAATCGAAGGCGCGCTCGGCACGCTGCTTGGATTGGACACGCAACTGATTGCCGACGGAACTTACTTCGTCGCGGAGGCCGGCCGCGCGGCGGGCAATCCGGTGATTGTCGCTTGCGGAGGGTGGAGCAAACGCAAAACTCTCTTCGGCAGCGACCACCGCGAAGGCCGGGAAGATGCGCTGCTCGATCCCGGGAGTGATGCAGCGAAGATTCGCGCTTTCTTCGTTCATCCCGATTGGGTCCGCCGCGGCATCGGAACGCAAATCCTGGAAACTTGTGAGCATGCCGCGCGGAAGGCGGGCTTTACGCGATTTGAAATGGGCGCAACGCTGACGGGCGTCCCGCTCTACGAAGTCCGCGGCTATGTCGCAATCGAGCGAATCGAGGCTCCGCTTCGCAATGGCTCTTCGCTGCCGATCGTGCGGATGGTCAAGCCATGCCTTGCCGGATCGGGCTCGCACCGCTAGACTGGCCTCGCTTTGGGAAACCATTCCGCTGCAATTAAGAAAGCCATCGAAAACGCATTCGGTATTCGCGTAAGCGAGGATGACATTTGCTCGTCGCGAACGCTTGGAGAGTTGTGCGCATATCTTCGCGGCCGCCTGGGAGACTATTCTCAAGAGCGGCTTGAGAGCGCCGCAATTTCCTGCCGATTGCTTCTCGGATTGCACGAGGCGATTGGCGTCGCTCCGTCCTCCATCACACAAGACACGCGGCTCGATGCGCTTTTCCCACGGGCCAACCGCCATGGACAATGGGATGCTCTTGCCGATGCATCGCAGCTCAACTTGCCGCCCCTCTCTCACCCGCGCTGGCTCGCCATCGGATCACTCGCTATTTGCCTCATCGCGATGGCGATTGGGATCACCCTATTTTGGAGCGGCTGGACGATGGCCGAGCGATTGTTCGCCTTAATCGTGGCTCCCTTCTGGCCATTCATGCTCTGGTGGATGGCGCTCTACTTTTCGCGCGGATTGGCCAAATCTTTTCCCGGCGACTGCCAGACATTTGGGGATCTTGTGCTTCTTGCGGCGCGAATGAATACGATGATTGCACCCGGTGAATCAAGTGACGCCGGCGCCGAAGGAGAGGATCTAGTCTGGAAAGTGCTGCAGGGGCTGATTGCCGTCGAGACGGGCCACGAACTCGAAGAGGTCTTGCAACATACGCAAGTCTCGGAAATTCTCTAACTTCACCAGCCGGGGCTTATTTCTATTTCCTTCCATTCCATCAAAGAGCTTTCGTCACAGGGAGGACGTAGAAGAGGAAACAGGCGTCTCGTTACCATCGAGACGCCCGCCGAAATTTGCTGGAGCCGTTCTAGCGCTTGCCGAAGGGCTTGCGCCCGCTGACTTCAGCTCGAGGCTTTTGGACCGGAAACAATGGCCGCGCGTGTGTACGCAGGCTTGTCGAGGTCGGCATCGCCGGCTTCGCCGGTCTTGTCAATCTCGATGGAGCCCTTAAAGTACGCGCCGTCCTCGATCATGATGCGGGCGGTGGTCAGGTCGCCCACGACCGAGCCATCTTTCTTGATTTCGATGCGGTCGCGCGCTCGCAGATTGCCCTTCACGGTCCCATAAACGACGACCTCGCGCGCGATTACATCAGCGGTGACCTTGGCGGTCGCTCCGACTGTAAGTTTGCGGTCTTCGAGTTGGATCAGGCCCTCGACGCTGCCATCCACCAGCAGGTCTTCGTGCCCATTAATTTCACCTTTCACATGCAGACTGGCGCCCAGCCGCGCGGTACCGCTGCTGGAAGGGGTTGCCAAGGGGCGCATGGCATCGGTGCTCATTTTCTTATCCTCCACTGTTGGCGAAGCAGGCTTCGGGGGCATCGCGGCCCTCGGTTCAGGAGCCGCAGGCGGAACCGGCTGATCTGGTTTTTTTCCCCACATGGGCCCTCCCAGAACCGCGAAAACCCGCCAGACGAGCTGGCATGGCTCGGACCGGGGTGCGAGATACTGTATGCCTGTGCTGCGGGTTGGTGCAAGTCCCGGCGAAAGGAAAAGTGCCCGGTTGGGTACTACTGAAACGTCGAACCAATCCCAGTCAAGACATAGGCCAGCCTAGGAAATCAGCCCGCTCAGGTGCTGCCTCCGTGCTCTCTGCGTCTTTGGCGTATGAATTGTTCGTCAGTATTTGCGGAGGACGCCGACGACGCGCCCCTGAATCTTCACGTCCGCGGCGGAGACGATAATCGGCTGCATTTCGCTATTTGCCGGCTGGAGCCGAATCTTGCCTGCGGGTTCGCGGTAGAACCGCTTGAGGGTTGCGTCCGTGCCGCCGACCAGCGCAACAATGATTTCGCCGGGGTTGGCGACCTGCGTCTGCTCGACGACCACGTAATCGCCATTCAAGATATGGTCGTCCTGCATCGAGTTGCCCTTCACCTGTAGGACAAATGTGTTGGCGCCGCGCGCGAATTCGCCGAGCGAAAGCGTCTCGCGTTCTTCCATCGCTTCGAGTGGCCGCCCGGCGGCGATGCGCCCCATCAGGGGCAGCTCGAAGTTCTGCCGGTCCGCCACCTGTTCCCTCACCGGCTTCGGAAGCTGGTGGATCTCAATCGAGCGGCTCTGGTTGTAGCCGCGGCGGATGAAGCCCTTCCTCTCGAGCGTGGTGATGTGCTTGTGCACCGTCGCCAGCGAGTTAAGTTTCAGCGACTTCGCGATCTCCTCGAAGCTCGGCGAATATCCGTGCTTGTTGAGAAAGCCGACCAGAAAATCGAGCACTTCCTTTTGCCGCTTCGTGAGAGTCATAGCCGCCTCGCAATTTTGCGCATGCTGTGGAAATCCCCTGTAACACGGCGAATTCTAGGCGAAGCTAAGGCGAAAGTCAAGCGATACCGTCGAATGGTAGTGGCTCACTTTGGATTTAATGGCGCCCAGATTTATTTCAAGCGTTCGTCACGCTTAGCACATTGCCATCAGGATCCTTGAACCAAGCCACGCGCACGTTTCGCCGGTGCACGGTCAGATCGTTTCCCGGAAGTGATTGCGAAGTAGAGCCATTTCAACCACCTTGAAGAAAATCGGATCGTTCAGCCAGTTGAACTCGTGATGCAAACCACACACGCGCGTGACCTCGGTCACCCGCCGGGTGTCTCTGATTATGGTATTCTTTTCTTAAGCGTGGGATTCCCGCCTGCGCGAAGCAAATCCTTCCAGATCGGTCCAAACCGGACGGAAGTGGGGGCATCAGTAAGCGTATGGCAACTACCATCGAACTACCGAAGGGGCGAAAGCGCGAAGTCATCGACAAAGCCGTGATTCGCTTCTGCGGCGATTCCGGCGACGGAATGCAAATTACCGGGAACCAGTTCACGAATACCGTAGCGCTTTACGGAAACGATCTGGCGACCTTCCCCGATTATCCCGCGGAAATCCGCGCGCCTGCGGGCACATTGCCGGGCGTCAGCGGATTCCAAATCCAGTTTTCTTCCTCGCATGTTTACACGCCGGGCGACGCTGTGGACGCGCTCGTTGCGATGAATCCCGCCGCGCTGAAAATGAATATCGCGGACCTCAGGCCAAACGGCATCCTCATCGTCAACACGGACGATTTCAAGGAAACCGATCTGCGCAAGGCGCAGGCGACTTCCAACCCGCTCGAGGACCACTCGCTCGATGGCTACAGGCTCTTCGCCGTGGACCTGACTCGCCTGACGCGCCTTGCCCTCGAGGGCCTTGGGCTCGATGCGAAGTCCATGGACCGCTGCAAGAATTTCTTTGCGCTGGGCATGTGCTACTGGCTTTACAACCGCCCGATGGATTCCACCTACCGGTGGCTCGACGAGAAATTCGGGAAAAAGCCGCTGCTCGCGGAAGCCAACAAGCTCGCGATGAAGGCCGGCTATTCATTTTGCGAAGCGACGGAAGCGTTCCAAATCACCTACGAGATTCCGCCGGCAAAACTTTCGCCGGGAAAATATCGCAATATGAGCGGCAATCAGGCGCTGGCTCTCGGCTTTGTGGTTGCGGCGCAGAAATCAGGGCTGACGCTGTTTCAAGGCTCGTATCCGATTACACCCGCTTCGGACATCCTGCACGAACTTTCGATGTACAAGAATTTCGGTGTGATCACATTTCAAGCTGAAGACGAAATCGCCGCCATCACTTCCGCGATCGGCGCGTCCTATGCCGGCGCGCTCGCAATCACCACGACTTCCGGCCCCGGCATGGCGCTGAAGACGGAGGCAATGGGTCTTGCTGTTGCCGTCGAGCTTCCGCTTGTCATCTGCGATATCCAGCGCGGCGGGCCTTCGACGGGCTTGCCGACGAAAACCGAGCAAGCAGACTTGCTCCAAGCAATGTTCGGACGCAACTCCGAGGCGCCGATTCCGGTTCTTGCCGCGGCGACTCCTGCGGATTGTTTCTGGATGGCTTTTGAAGCCTGCCGCATCGCCATCAAATACATGGTGCCAGTGATTCTGCTTTCCGACGGCTACCTGGCGAATGGCGCGGAGCCCTGGCGCATCCCTGATCTGCACGAAATTCCGGAGATCCCGGTGCGCTTCACTACGGATCCCGAAGGCTTCCTCCCGTATAAGCGGAATCCCGATACGCTCGCGCGTCCCTGGGCGATTCCCGGCACGAAGGGACTCGAGCACCGCATCGGCGGCATCGAAAAGCAGGACGTCTCCGGCAACATAAACTACGAGCCACTCAATCACGAAAGAATGGTCCGGCTGCGTGCGGCGAAGGTGGAAGCCGTCGCGCAGGATATTCCTGACATTGTTCCCGCCGGCGATCCCGATGGCGATCTTTGCATCGTTGCGTGGGGCTCCACGTATGGCGCGATTACGGCTGCTCTCGAGCCTCAACGCGCGCGCGGACACCGCATCGGGCACGTTCATCTGCGTCACTTGAATCCGCTGCCGAAGAATCTGGGCGAAGTGCTTCAACGCTATCGCCAAATCTTAGTTCCGGAAATGAACATGGGCCAGTTGCTCTGGATGCTTCGCGCCAAGTATCTGGTTGACGCCCAGGGATACAACAAGATTCAGGGACGCCCGTTCAAGCAGGCTGAAATCGAAGGAAAGATTGAAGAGCTTTTGGGCTGAAACAAGACTGGACGACCGGCCCGCTTGACGAACAACGAGGAAAATCATGGCCACCGTTACATTGCCACCGTTGACGAAGAAAGATTTCCAGACCGACCAGGAAGTTCGCTGGTGCCCGGGTTGCGGCGACTACGCGATTCTTTCCGCCGTGCAGTCCATTTTTCCTGAGCTGGGCATTCCCCGCGAGAAGTTCGTGGTTATTTCCGGCATCGGCTGTTCGAGCCGCTTCCCGTATTACATGAACACGTTCGGCTTTCACACGATTCATGGCCGCGCGCCGGCTGTCGCGACCGGCGTGAAGCTCATCAATCCGGACCTTGAAGTCTGGGTGGCCACGGGCGATGGTGACGCGCTCAGCATCGGCGGCAATCATACGATTCACATGCTGCGCCGCAACGTCGGATTGAAGGTACTGCTTTTCAACAATCGCATTTATGGCTTGACGAAGGGCCAATATTCCCCGACATCGGAATTCGGCAAGAAAACAAAGTCCACTCCCTACGGCACCGCAGACCGCCCGTTCAATCCGATTTCGCTCGCCATCGGCAGCGAGGCAACCTTCGTGGCGCGCACCGTGGACGTGTTCCAGCAGCATCAGAAAGACACGCTCAAGCGCGCTGCCGCCCATCGCGGAGCCGCGTTCATCGAAATTCTGCAGAACTGCAATATCTTTAACGACGGCGCGTGGCTCGATATCACCGAAAAAGACGCACGCAGTGAGCACGTCGTCCAGCTCGAACACGGCAAGCCGCTTATTTTTGGGAAGAACCGCGACAAGGGGATCCGTATGGATGGCTTGGAGCTGGAAATCGTCCAACTCGGCAACGGCGTGACGGAAAAGGATCTTCTCATCCACGACGAAGCTCATCCGCGCCCCTCTTACGCCTTCGTTCTCGCGCATATGGAGCATCGCCCCGGATTCCCCACTCCCATCGGTGTGCTTCGCAATTGGAGCGATGTGCCTCGCTATGAAGATGTGGTCAACGGACAAATTGCGGATATCGTCGCGAAAAAGGGCAAAGGCGATCTGGAAAAACTTCTCTCTGCGGGGGACACCTGGGAAGTCCGCGCGTAAGTCGATCGTAATTCAAGAATTCCCAACAAAACGGCGGGGCCTCCAAGCCCCGCCGTTTTGTTTTTTGGGCAGCTTGCTTCAATAATCTTAGCAGCGGCGATTACTGTCCTCTCCTCCCCCGCCCTGCCACCGGCGGCGCATTCTCGATTGAAATCGCCTGCATCCCCGCCTCCTTCAGTTGCGCGTTCACGGCCGCAAGGTCCTTCGCCTTCACGCCCGACCACTTCGCCGTCGCGGCCGCAGCCAGTTTCTCCGCTGACGCAAACGCCTTCATTACTTGCATGCTTGGCGCCGCGTCCACTCCTTCCACCGCTCCAGATACCTGCCCCAATTCCCCTGACGTGAACATCAGGCTCGACACGTCATTCGATGGCCCCGTCACTCCGCTCGATTGTGGCGTGCCTGTCTGCGTCACTCCGCCAATCTCCGCGGCCTTCTTATCGAGAGCGTCGAGCGCGGCCGCGAGCGCCGAGTTCGAGACTCCCTGCTTTTGCCGCGCTGCAATCTGCGCGCGCACAGAGGCCACTTCTCCGCGCGCTTGCGATACTTTCGTTTGTTCCGCGGCCACTTGTTGCGAAACGTCATACTGCCGCGCCAAATCCGGCAGCAGCACTTTCACGTGCGGATCCATTTTCACCATGAGCGGCATCGAATACGATTTCCCATTCGCGGTCAGCTTCACGGTATATGCGCCTGGCAGCGCCCATGCTCCGCCTCCACCGAAACCGCCTCCTCCGCCACGCCCGCCGCCTCCTGCCCCCGGCGCAACAGCGTAATGAAGGTCCCATGTCCAGCGATGCATTCCCGCCGCATTCGAAAGTGTCTCCGCCGGACGATTCCAGTACGCAGGAATATTCGCCGCGCCTCCGCGACCCCCTCCCCCACCGCCGCGGCGTCCGCCTCCTCCGCCACCGCCTGCTCCCGCTTCCGGGCTCGAATATTGCCGCACCGTCTTCCCCGCCGCATCGAGAATCTCAAGCGTCACCTGCCCTGATGCCGCCGATTTCAGGTAGTAATCAATCATCGCGCCATTCGGTGGATTGTCCGTTTCCGCCGAGCCGTATGGCAGCGGCGTCCCATCACCCCCGCCCGTCCGCCTGCGAATCGCCGTCTGCGGCTTGAACACGATTGCTTCCGGCACATCATTCATCGCCGCGATTTGCCGCAGCGCCGTGATGTTGTCCAGCACCCAGAATCCGCGCCCGTGAGTCGCAACGATTAAATCATCGCCGTGAATCGTGAAGTCGCGCGCGGAGGAACGCGGCAAATTCTGCTGCAGCGATTGCCAGTTTTCGCCGTCGTCAAACGAAATATAGACGCCCAATTCCGTCCCCGCAAAAAGAAGTCCTTTCCGCACCGGGTCTTCCTTCACCGCGTTGACGTAGCTTCCATCCGGAATCCCGGTCGTTATCAACTTCCAGGTTTTTCCGGTGTCACGCGTGCGATAAATGTACGGCTTGTAGTCTTCCAGCCGGTGCCGGTCCACCGAGGCGTACGCTGCGTTCGCGTCAAAGTGCGACGCTTCCATCAGCGAGACTTTGCTCCACGCGGTCAATTCCGGCGGCGTGACATTTTTCCATGACTTTCCGCCATCGGGCGTAACGTGTATCAGCCCGTCATCCGTGCCGATCCAGATCGTGTCCGCCGCAAGCGGCGATGGTGCAATCGTGTAAATCACGCCCGGCCTCGGCGCGCCGTAACCATCCGCGGCCGTCGCCGCATCCAAATTGGGCGGCACGCCGGGATTCTCGCGCGTCATGTCGCCGCTGATGCGAGTCCAGTTCGCGCCCTTATCCGCCGTCTTCCAAAGATATTGATTGCTGAAGTAAAGTGCGTGCCCCGCCGCCTGCGAAAAAACCAGCGGCAATGTCCACGTGTGCCGGAACGGCCCAAGCTCTCCCGATCCGAGCATCGGCGAAATATTGTGCCCCGCATTCGTGTGCTGATCGCACGTGGACACTGTCCCGCCATAAATAATGTTTGAGTCCGCCGGATCCACAGCGACGTATCCGCTCTCGCCACCCGCACAGATCGGCGCCCAGTCCCATAAATAAGAAATCGAGCCGAAGACGCTTCGCGTCGCCGCTTTCACCGCGCCGCTATCCTGCTGCGCCCCGTACACCCAGTACGGATCCTGATTGTCCGCCACGATGTGATAAATCTGCGCCGTCGGCTGGTTGTACCACGAACTCCACACCAGTCCGCCGTCCACGCTCACGACCACGCCCTGATCGCTCGACTGGATCATTCGGTTGCCGTCATCGGGATAAATCCACAGTTGGTGATAGTCGTCGCCGCCCGGCGCGCCCTTGGTTGGAATGAATGTCTTGCCGCCATCGTCCGAGCGATACACCGAAGTGTTTGACACATAGACTTTATCCGGGGTTTTCGGGTCCACAACCACGTTGCAGAAATACCACCCGCGCCCCCAGATGCGCTGGTCGTTGCTCAGCAACTGCCAGTTTTCCCCCGCGTCATCGGAACGGTAGAGCCCGCCCTTTTTCGCGTCCGTGTCGTCCACAATCGCATACACGCGATTCACATCGCTCGGCGCCACCGCGACTCCAATCCGCCCGGTCCCATCCGCGGGAAAGCCGCCGCCAAGCTGCGCCCATGTGTTTCCTCCGTCCATGGACTTGAAAAGTCCGCCCCCCGGCCCAATCGATGGTGGATAAATCGTCCACGGCGGGCGCCGCGTCGCCCACAGCGCTGCGTAAATCGTCTGCGAATTTTTCGGATCGAACGCCAGATCTATCGCGCCGACATTTTCATTCTTGTAGAGAACCTTCTCCCACGTCGCGCCTCCATTCGTGGACCGGTACACGCCGCGTTCCGGATTCGCACCATAGGCGTGCCCAAGGGCCGCCACGTACACGACGTCGGGATTCTTCGTATCCACGATCACCCGCCCAATCTGCCGCGTCGCTTCCAAACCGATATGCTTCCACGTTTTCCCGCCGTCGCCCGACCTGTACATCCCCTTGCCGTACGAAATCTGCGAACGCATGTCCGCTTCGCCGGTCCCCACATAAATTACTTTCGGATCGCTCGGCGCAACCCCAATCGCTCCGATGGACTGCACTTCTTCGTTATCAAAAATCGGCGTCCAATTCTCGCCGGACGTTGTGCTTTCCCACACACCACCACCCACTGAACCAAAAAAGAAATGGTTTGGCTGGCCGGGCACACCCGTCACGGCCACGGCGCGCCCTGCCCGAAAGGGGCCGATCATCCGCCATTTCATTCCTGAATAGAGGCTCGGATCGCGCCCCGCCGTGGACTGAGGTTGCCGCGCGGCGCCGTGACCCGGCGCGAGCAAAAACGCGCCCACTGCAAGTCCAAGTGATGCAGCCCAAATAAGATTGCGTGTGGAAAAAAATCTGCGAACCGTTTTCATCGTCATTCTCTCCGCCGTTGCGGCTTATATATGCACTTGGACTTATATGGCAGGCAGGGCGCCCCGCGCAAGCACTATGAGTGATAGTAGAGGTTAGTTCTGACTTCCGCCGCCATGCATTTGCTTGTCGATCTTGCAGTACGTCGGCGGCATCGTGTTGTCCACGCGGTGCTTCACCGGTTTAAACGTCTTGATGTAAGCAAACATTCCGGCGATGTCCTGGTCCGTCATCGCATTGTAGTTATGCCACGGCATAATCTGGTTGAGCTCACGTGCTTTGACATACCCCGTTCGAATGGCCTGCGTGAACATCGCAAGATCGTAGTAAGGAATTCCCGACGGGTCGGGAGTAATATTGGCGCTGGCCACGCGGCCCCATGGCCCATCGAGAATAAATCCGCCGGCAAAGTCCATCCCCGCAACCGGCTGCCCATGTGCGTCCTGAGGCGTATGGCAGTCCGTGCAACCCGCAATAGTCACCAGGTATTTCCCGCGCGCTTCGGGCGTCGAAATGTCGGGATCAGGCACTGGCGCGTCAAGAGGCTCGGGCACGCTTCGGATCAGGTAATTCACCGGAAAAATCAATTCCGTCGGCGGCTGTTGTTTGCGCACGGGTTGCAGGGATCGCAAGTAAACAACTATGGAGGCCAAGTCTTCGTCGGAAATCGCCCGGAAATCCGGGTAAGGCATGAACGGAAATAGCGCCCGTCCATCGTGGCCGACCCCTTCGCGAATGGCCCGCGCCAGTTGGTCGTCGCTCCAGTTACCCGCGCCCGTTTCCGGATCCGGCGTGATATTGGGCGCATACACCTTTCCGGGGAAACCCTTGAGAATGTTCATGTCTTGCCCGGCGCCAAGCGTGTTTGGCAACAGAGGCGCTTCGTGCGTTGTCCAATCATGCCCCGCATGACAATCCATACAGTCCGTTACGTGCAGCGCCAGATACTCGCCTCGCGCCAGGCGCACTGGCGTGCTCTCGAATTTACGCGCCGTGAGCGCGCGCGCCCGTGGTCCGATGAACGGACGCCAGCCGATTGTAAATGTGATGCCCACCGCCGCCAGCAATATGACTACGAGCAGCGCCCAACCTAAAATCTTCACGGGCTTCTTCATCTTTCACCCTCGCTGTTATCTAAACGCAAGCGCGCGAGTCTGCGCGCCGGACCCGAATCCCGGTTATTTGAAATTGAGAAGTGGAAATTGGGTCGCTGCGGACGGGATTCTAATGCGCGCGCGCTTCAAGCGCAACGCTCTTGTCAGGCAACGGCATCCAGCGGTCGCGCGCTGCCGCAAATTCGGTCATGTCCTTGCGCGCAACGGGCTCCGCGGGCGGCAGGTGCAGCGTCTCAAAATTTCGATATGTTCCGTCTTGCACAATTCGGAAATCAAGATGCGGCCCCGTCGCGAGACCCGTCTTCCCCACCAGCCCGATGGTTTGCCCCGCCTCCACGTGCGCGCCCACATGCACCAGAATGCGGGAGAGATGCATGTACTGTGTCTCGTATCCGTTCGAGTGCTGAATCTTCACAAGATTCCCGGACCCGCCGGACATCGCCGCGAAAATTACGCGTCCATTGCCAATTGTTTGCACCGGCGTGCCAATCGGCGCGCCGTAATCCACTCCGAGATGTGGACGGTACATTTTCAAAATGGGATGGAAACGCGACAAACTGAAGTGCGACGTCACCGGCGCAGCGAACTTCAGTGGCGATCGCAGAAACGCCTTCTGCAACGCACCGCCATCTGGCTTGTAATATGCCGCCGCGCCCGTTGCGTCGTGGAACAGAACGGCCTGGTATGGGCGCCGCGCATTGACGTACTCAGCGGCGAGGATGCGTCCATAGCCCGCCGTCTGGCCGTTTGTGTACGTCTTCTTTTCGACCAGAATGCTGAATGTGTCGCCCACGCGCGGGTCCGTATAAAAGTCCAGGTCCCACCCGAAAATTTCCGCCATGCGAACCGCAAGCTCCGGTGATTCCCCGATGTCCGTCACCGCGTTGAAAAGTGAATTCTCAATGGTCCCTTGAATCGCCGTAATTTCCGTGTGCGAAGGGATTGCGTCAATCCGCGCTTCAAACGTATCGTCCCGGTGGTCGACGGTCAGCATCCGATCGGCATCAATCTGATAGCGGACGGCACGGAAGTCGCCGGTCACCGAGCGCCCAATCCAAAGCGGATTTCCGGCGTGAAAGCGGCGCAAATCAAATACCTTTTGCGCCGAATCCGCTGCGCTCGCCGCTGCGGCCGGCTCCAGGCCCAGGCGCTGCAGCGAATCCGCCATCGTCGTTCCCTGCTTGACCCGCTCCCCGCTGAATAAAACCGCTGTCGCGGCAATTCTGTCCGCCTGCTCCTTGGACTCCTGGACTTCACGCGCAAATGCGGCGTCTGCCTGATAACGCCTGTGAAGCACGGTGGAAATTACCACCGCGCCGGCAATTCCAATTGCGGCATAAATAGCGATGCGAAGGGTGCGGGTCATCTGAAGAGAATCTCTGCCCAATGCGCGCAGATGACCGAATGGGTCGCCTGGGGCCTGGGAAGGCTTTGGATTCTGAATCCCCCAACTCTTTCTTGCACAATAACTCGCCGCATGTCAAAACCGGAATTGCGATTGTGGCCCTTTCAATCAATGCCTCATCAGCTTGGGGACGCCATTCAATCCGGTGAAAATGTGCAAAATAAGGTCCCGTCGGTGGAAGTTATGGGAATTCCGGTTCCCAAGTAGCTCTTGAACCCCGCTATCTCACAGATTTTGCTGCATTTCCAGGCATCGGATTTGGCTAGGCAAATGCCTCATTCTCTGCACCGGCGCCCGGCCCCACGCCTGCGCGAGCCTTCGGGCTCGTGGCGATGGCGTAACCAGGTGCATCCGCAGCGGGCAACAATACGCCACGGGAGGCATATCATATGGAAGGTGTACCTTTCTCCCAACCGCACCATTTCGACGGCCCAATCCATCAAGTCTGCACCGAATGCGGCCATATCTTTGAATCGCGTCCCAACGGCGAAGGCGCCGAAATCGTCTGCGACGCGTGCTACCAGGCTCAATTCGAGCCGATCCGCATCCGCCACTGGCAGCGTGTGCCGGTGCGCCTGCGCAGTGCGGCTCGCACGCGCTGAACCAACATCCCCTACTTCATTCACGTGTGTCGTGTGCTCGCCCCCTGCTCGGAATTGAATTTCGGGACTGCGCACTCGTTCGCGCAGTTGAATACGGAATCAAAAAATCAGAAGGAAACTACTTCTGGCGGGATGCCGCTACTGAACCGAGGACCGGCGATGTAGGCCGCGGGCCGGCGTCGGCGAAGAAATTCTGCGTCTTGAGAGTGTGGTAGATTCTGCCCGCGATTTCCGCCGCAAACGGTCCTTGCACTGTGCGCGACCTCCCGCGCACCAGCACGACCAGCGCGATCTTCGGGTGCTCTTCATCCGCATAGGAAACAAACCAGCCAATGCGCGAAGCGGAATCATTGCAGGTGCCCGTCTTGCCGAGCGGCTGCTCGCCCTCGCGGTCCGAATAACTCGACCGCGCGGTACCGTAGAGCACCGCGGCCGTCATTCCTTCGCGCACATCGGAAAGATACGGGCCGATATTCAGGTCGCGCTTCACCCGCGGCGCGAAATCGCGCTGCGCCTCTTCACTGCGTGGATATTGCAGGTAATACATCGTCCCGCCGTTCGCAACCGCGGCCACCAGCGACCCAAGCTCGAGCGGTGTTATCTGGATGCCTTCGCCGAAGCTTGACATCCTCGCCACGCCGCCTCGTGCCGGCGGCTCTGTCGGCAGAATTCCCGCCTGCTCTTCCGGAATATTGATTCCAGCGAGTTCGCCCAGCCCCAGTTGATGTTCGTACTTCTCAACCGTCTCAAATCCCATGCGCCTGCCCAATTCCTCAAAAAACGGGTTGTTCGAGTGCGCCATCGCCTCCGTCAAATTCATATATTTGCGCGGAGCCACTTTAATCATCGAATCGTGCGTGATCACGCTCTCTTGCAACGCTGCAAGCGCGATCGTCGGCTTGATCGTCGAGCACGGAATGAAGCCGGCTGAAAACGCCAGCTTCTGATTGACAATAGCCAGGATCCGCCCCGTCGTGGGGTCAATCGCGACGACAGATCCGTTGTAGCGTCCGAGCGCGTGAACTGCCGCATCGCGCACAACCGGATCGTCGAATTGCGTGACGTCGTCTTTTGTTGAATCGGCGAACGTTGGTACACCGGTGGTCTTGCGAGTCGTGGTCTTTGACTTCGTCGCGGGCTTCGGCGCTGGTGCCGAACCTGCCGGCACCGCCGCCGGCCCGCCACCTGAGGCGAGCATCGGCTGGCACGCCATCATCGCTGATAGCAGCAGTGCGACAAACGGGCCGTGTTGTGTTCGACGTGCCATTCCTATTTGACCTTTACCCAAACAACCTATGCACTGCACGCGGGATTCCGCGGGGAGTGCAGTCTATCTAGAATTGCCGATTCAGCGCAATAGGAAATCCGTATTGTTTTGAGTAACTTACACCTGTCCCGGGTTGCCCGGAAGTACAGGTGTCCATAATCGGCGGAAACTTGAGGAATTAGTGGAAAAAATGTGCCCAGGCTTGCGCACTACTAAAAGCCGCTCTGTTTCAACTTGGAGAGTTGATTGAACCCCTTTGCTTTAGCCAAAACACAAAGGCGTCGCCCAGCGCACCACCAGGCAGTGCGAAGAAATAGCCCCTAGCGCGATGGCCGCGGTGGCATCTTCGCACCAGCTCCGGCGCCGGCTGTTGCGGCATGAGCCTGTGCGCCTGGCGACGGCTTCTCGGCCGCCTTCTCTCCAACCTTCTCGGGCATGGCCGCGCCATTCGCACCGGATCCCGGGCTCGCCGTGTTTACGATTGCGCTCAAACCCAATTGCTTGCGCAGCGCTGCTTCCAATTTCTCGAGCACCGCGGTATTTTCCTTCAGGAAAAGCCGCGCGTTTTCGCGTCCCTGACCGATGCGTTCGCCGCCATAGCTCATCCACGTGCCCGACTTTTCGATCAGCCCGCGCTCGACGCCCAGATCAATCACGTCGCCTTCGCGCGAAATTCCTTCGCCGTACAGAATGTCAAACTCGGCTTCGCGGAACGGCGCCGCCACCTTATTCTTCACCACTTTTCCGCGCGTGCGCGAACCAACCACTTTGTCGCCGTCCTTAATCGCCTGAATTCTGCGAACGTCCAGCCGGATTGACGCATAAAATTTCAGCGCCCGCCCGCCGGTTGTCGTTTCAGGATTGCCGAACATCACTCCGATTTTTTCGCGAATCTGGTTGATGAAAATCAGGCACGTGCGCGACTTCGATACAATGCCCGTCAGCTTGCGCAGCGCCTGCGACATCAGCCGCGCCTGCACACCCATCGTCGGGTCACCCATGTCACCTTCGAGCTCCGCCTTCGGCACCAGCGCCGCCACCGAGTCCACCACCACGATATCCACCGCAGCAGACTTGATAAGCATGTCGGCAATCATCAGCGCTTGCTCACCGTTGTCCGGCTGCGAGACCAGCAGGTTGTCCACGTCCACGCCCAGCTTCCGCGCGTAAATCGGGTCCAGCGCGTGCTCGGCGTCAATGAACGCCGCCTGCCCGCCCATCTTCTGCGCCTCGGCGATCGCGTGCAGTGACATCGTCGTCTTGCCGCCCGATTCCGGGCCAAAAATTTCGATCACACGGCCGCGGGGGAATCCGCCCACGCCCAGCGCCGCGTCCAGGCTGATCGACCCGGTGGGTATCACGCTCACCGGCACCAGCACTTCCTTGCTCCCCAGACGGATAATGGAACCTTTGCCGTACTCCTTCTCGATTTGCGAAATCGCGGTTGCCAGATTTGTTGCTTTTTCATCAGCCATGGCTTTCACCTCAAGATTTGTTTTCTTCAGCGCGGACGCCTTCTCCTGAAAATTTATCACCGGCAACTCGCTTCCGGCAAGTTGCCGCCCAGGAAACGAACCGTTCCAGCGCCGTGCAACATTATTGAACTCCTAATTATTACCATAAAGTATTTCCCTTCACAAGCCCAGTCTCAGCAACGCCTCGTCCTTGCCCTTCCGCTTCATGGAATGGGAGGCTAACACACTAGGCGAAGAAAAAGCAAACACTATTTTGGCGCCCCCTTGCCTCAATCCACCTTTAGTAGAGCCGACACTCTTGTCGGCTTAGGTGATGGGTTTCCCTCGTCACCAACTGGGCGCCGCACCCTTCGATTTCAAGGGTGCTGTGTTGCCGTTCTCCCGCCTGCCCATACCCGCGTCACACAAGCCAGTGAGGACCGTCACAGAAATGCCCGCAAGATCCTCCTAGACTGCGCATCGAGGGCATATGTGCGAACACAATTGTGATTCTTGCGTGACCCGTGATTCTTCCCAGGCCCCGGAGACAAATCCCATGACGCAAACCGTCCAGTGCAGCAATTGTCACAAGAAAATGTCGTTCGCGGCGTTCCTCAAAGAATTCCCAATGCCCGCCGAGGAGATCTGCCTGCATTGCGAAAAGCTCTCGCGCGATGGCTGCGACGCCTGCCGGCTTGCTTATTTCCGGTCTCATCCGGCGTCCGGGTTTCAGTGTTTTGAGTGTCGTAAGTCGGTTGTCCCTTGTTGACGTGACGTAGGGCTCGATCCCCCATCGAGTTGTCGAGGGGCCTTCGTGACCTTCTTTCCAGGGTCACGAAGGCCCTTCGCCCTACCCCGAATCCCCTCCGATTTTGGTAGCGTCGACACTCCTGTCGGCGTCTTTCCCTGTCCGCAGCCTGTGTGCGGCCTGCCTGCCGGTGGACACCGCACGCTTCGCCTCACCTACAGTCACTGTCATCGTGAGGCCACTGTGGCGGCCGAAGAACCTGCTTTGCCTATCCGCCCCAGCACCGTCCTCCACCGCAATTCGCGGGGTGCCGTGACGTCGGACGGGTGCCCCAGAAACGACGCGCTAGGAAGATTTCGGGTGGCAGCCCACTGACCGATACGTACGAAATCTCGATTATTTCAACGGGCGGAGAGCTTGTCGCACGCTTCAAAGCCTGTCTATGCAAATCTTGACATTAGATCACTGCCTGAATGAGACCTGAGCAGTCTTGGCTTGCGAGTATATTTATTCTGGTGACCCGCCCCCTAGCTCTGCGCACGGGATCATACGACACTCCCCCCGCCGAAAGCGCCACTCGTGCATCATTCGAACGGTCCTGATTCGCGCCTCTCCCACGCCCCTTTCCCCACCGTTTTCGCCCATTTATTTTTCTTCATTTTTCACTTTTTTTATTTAGACAGACATCTGTCTAAATAAATAAATTCACCCGGCCCCCGTTTGGAAATCCCCCTCCCGCAATGCTCTAAGTCTATTTATTTCAGTAAGTTACGGCGTGTCCCGCATATGTAACTGCCTTTTTAAATAGGGTTGAAAATCCCGCCAGATGCGCTCGACCGTTTTGCTCTCAAGAGTTTTCACGGTTGCCTTGTTGGGATCCTTTTCCGAAAAAATCTGGAGAACGACCTGGCCGCAGGCCGGAGAAATTGCGTCCGCGGGATAGGAATAAATTCCAACGTAGGTTGCGTCGGTCACATTTACAAAATTGTTGTGGACATTTTCAATCGTCGCCGCTTTTCCGGGTTGAATGGGTTCAATTTCTTTTTGTCCGCAATAAAGTTTCATGCGGTAAAAATCAGTGACGAATTTCATCCGTGCGGGAAACGCGAAGCCGCCATTTGCGGAGGTCATGCCTCTTCCGAGAGCGGACCAAAAAGTTTCGCGAAGCTGCGGCTGCGCTTCAATCAACAGGACTGGTTTGTATTGGCCGGCGTACTCAGCCCAACCTTTCAGATCTTGCAAAGGCTCAAATGTATTTTTCACCGCCGCCTGGTTTTTCTTGGTTCTTTTCTCTTTCTCTTTCGCCGCCGCCATGCTGCCCTCTACTTCGACTCGATACTCGAGGAGAGGAGTGGCAAGTGCGACGTCAAACCCGCCTTCCGAAAACAAATATGGTTTGCGATCAAACTTTTCCTTCTGGATGGATTCCTTTAAGGAATCCAATGGATAGGGGTCCACGGGTTCGACGGGAAGCAGCCTTGGACCAGGCAAGGATGCGTCGCCCATTTTCTTGATCGCTTGTTCCAGGATCGGCTGGGCCTCTTCAATCCGAATAATTCCCGCGACGCCGGGGCCGGATTTTTCGCGTTCGCCGAAGGTTGTAATTCCAATGACCTGTCCGAGGGAATTGAAAAGTGGCCCGCCAGAATTGCCGGGGTTTATATTTATATCCGAGATGATTACCCGGGTCTCGACTTTGCTTACGATTCCAGTCGTGAGAATTTTTCTCTGACTCAGCGGACTTCCAATTGTAAATACTTTTTCCCCTTCCACTGCCGTTGGCTGGCCATTCTCGGCTTTTGCAATCGGGGCGATGAGCGCATCGGGAAAAGCGGAGAGGTCGGCATAGATCACGGCAACGTCTTTTACAGGATCAAATGCGAGGAGTTTGGCGGCGACTTTTCGCTTCTGGTCAAATTGCACAGAAATTAATTCGGAAGGGCCAATGACGTGTTGATTGGTGATGATTAGTCCGCGCCGATCAACGATGAATCCGGTGCCATGTCCAATTTCGGTCCACACGGTGACGACTGAGTTTTGGTATTTCTGGGACAGGCTTGTGAGTTCGTCCGTTTTTCTTGAAGGGGCCGCAGGGGCGGCTGCCATGACTTTTGCGTTGTCGTTACTGAGCTCGATTATCTGATTCGGCCCGGAGATTAAAATTTCCAAGTCCCATGAATATAAGTGACCCTGGAATTCGATCCCTTGAGAAGACGATATCCGATATCTGCCCCTCTTTAGTTGGACGCTCGCGCTTCCATCAAGTGCCGTCTTTACGATAGCAGGTGACGGAATGGAGCCGTCCAAGCTGGCGACTTGGATGTTGAAATGGGGCACCGGCTTTTGGGTAAGGTCCTTATCTACAAGGATTACGCGAATTTGAACGGATTCAGTTTGCTCCTGAACAGAAGCAAGGCAGGAGGAAAACAAAACCAACATTAAAAGAACGGAGAGGGTTCGCATTATTGGTCTCTCATGTTTGGGACGACTTTTGACATACTACCGTTTTACCAATAACTAAAGTTGATTACAATATCGTAATACGTGAGAAATGCGGGGCATGCTTCATTGAAGCCGCTCGCCCAGGGGGGATTCACCCACAGCGGCGGGTTCGAGGATGGCAAATTGGGAAGAACGGACAATGGATTCGGTGGGTGGGACGAGGTGCTGCATGTCTGACCCCGCGTTGCAGTGCCGAGACATGGGCTAGGGGAGGCGCGGCGACAGTGGAACATGCGACGATGAAGAAGAGGAATTGTTATGAAGCTAATCATACTGGGTGCAACCGGGGGAATTGGTTTGGAGTTGGTCAGAAAGGCGATGGAACGCGGCCACCGGGTGACCGCGTTTGTTCGCGTGACAGCCCGGCTTGCGGAATTCGGCGACCGCATCGACGTGATTCAGGGGGATGTGCTAAACAGCGCCGAGCTTGCGAAAGCGTTGGAAGGGCAAGACGCTGTGTTATCAGGTTTTGGCCCCCGGACGCCCATCGCCAAAACCGACGCCGACCTGCTGCGGCGCTTTGCTGCTGCGCTTGTGAGCGCGATGCTGAGCACAAGAACTCGGCGTGTGATTGTTGTGTCCATGGCCACGCTGTTCAAGGATGCCATCATCCCTCCAGCGTACCTAGTGGGGCGGCTGTTCTTTCGAGACTTGGTGATTGATGCCGCTGGAATGGAAGACGCCATTCAGAAAAGCGGACTCGACTGGACAATCGTGCGCCCGCCCCAACTTACAAACAAGCCGCGCAGCGGGAAGTATCGAGTGAGGGAAGGCCATCTGCCGCGCTTCGGTTTCAAGATATCGCGCGCAGATGTGGCCGATTACATGATTGGAATCGCGGAAAATCGCGGGTCGGTCGGCAAAATCGTGGGTGTGTCCAATTAAGAGAGGCTGGATGGGCGTGGAGGGCGTGGCCGCGAACACCGCCATTAAGTCCTTCGTCGAGGAGAACGACCGAATGCCCGAGCCCTTCATTTAAACCGCCGAGTCCGGCGGAACCATCGCAGCTCTCCGCCGCGGGCACCAAGTCCTGGAGTCGATCCACTCACAGTCGCTCCGCCTATTGTTTGGCGCATCCGGCAGACTGGTCCGAAATACTCGGCGCGGCAGGTCGAGAACTCCTACCAAACCGCTTTGTAAATGTCGCCCTTATTGGCCACCGCCGCGCCATGCAGCGCATCCGGCAACTCCGCCTGGAGAACGGGAAAAGGCGGGCACAGCAAGCGGCGACGCTGCAAAAAGAGAGATTCCTCGTTCTGATAGACGGCATCGGGACGCAAATAGCGCGCTCCGCCCGGAATGAAGGCGGGGGTGAGAAAAGCGCACAGACAGGAATGTCTCTGCTACCCAAGGACGACGACGGAAAAAATCGGAACTGGACCCCGGCGCGGTGGCACTGTGCCGGAAATCCCTCGGCTGCGATACACCCCTGGATGACGGCAAGAAAAGGGCGAGAGAAAAAGGCGGAGGATTTGGAGGTCCTCCGCCGAAGGAATCGGGTGTGACCACAACAAAAACTGGAGCAGCAAGAAAACCTGAGCAGCAAAAAAACTAGAGCAACAATAAAAATCAAGCCGCGAGAAAACTAGAAGCGGAAATTTATGCCGAAGCGGCTTACCCGCTCAATCAGAGTGGCGGAGTGAGTGAACGGGTTTTGCGGATAGGTTACAGGGCCTACCGGCTCACCTTCTGGGCGAATCACGCCGCCGCTACCGCCGCCCCCTTGAATTGCGGTCAGGTTCGCGTCCGTGTTTGTCACGCTGCCGAAGCCGATGTATAGGTATTCACCCAACATGGAAAAGTGCCGGGAGACGGCAACTTCAACGCCGCCGCCGCCGACCCAACCGGACTGATCCACTTTGGCGCCGCCATTTTCAGTGGCGGAGGCGAAGGTGTCAGTGAAGACTTCCTGATAATTCAGATTAGTGACGGCGACACCACCCGTGCCGTAGAAAAACAGGCGGTGCAAGGCGAAACCGGCGCGGGCGCGGGCAGTGAATAAACCCCGAGTCTTTATGGACTGAGTAATGGAGAAAGTGCTGGGCGCGCAGCAGGGATAGGGTGCGGTTTGGGTATTGGAGACATTTAGGCGCAGTGAGCCGAAGTCAAGTTCAGGACCGAAGACAAAATGACCCCGCTGAAAATTCCAGCCCACCCGGCCGCCACCGGTGATGCCTTCCGGAGCGAAAGCCTGGACGCCCAAGGCGTTGATTGCCGTTACGCTGGAGGAGGCAAAGTAACCAGTGTCGCTGAAAACGGTGGAGGTCGTCGCGGTGGAATTGTTGGTGCTGCCACCCGCATAGGCACCGATATAGAAACCACTAAAACTCTGGGCGCTCGCGGAGCCGACCAACACGAGAGCCAAAATAATTAGACACGATGCTGGTATGAGTCTTTTCACTTTTATCCCCCAGAGAGAAACCAGCCGAAATTGTACATTGATGCAGGGGCCATTTCCAACCGCAGGCGGCATTTTAGCGGTTTTTTGACCGAACTTACAACAAAGTATTTCCCTGGAAAGGCGCGCGCTTTCGGGGGCGGCAGCGGGGAGATATTGAGGTTTCTGCCGGTTCAATTCGCGCGCCGATTTTCCTCACATCGGGCGCTTGCCATTTTTTTGGGCAGTCGCCGTTATTTTGGGTAGGTGTAGAAGCCGCGGCCGGACTTGCGACCGAGCCAGCCGGCGGCAACGAGTTTGCGGAGCAGGGCGCAGGCACGATATTTCGGGTCGCCGAAGCCCTTGTAGAGTACGTCGAGGATATCCACGCAGACATCGAGGCCAATGAAGTCGGCGAGCTCGAGCGGGCCCATTGGATGGTTCATGCCGAGCTTCATGACGGCGTCCACAGATTCGGCGGTGGCAACGCCTTCCATCACGCAGAACGCGGCTTCGTTGATCATGGGCAAAAGGACGCGGTTGGAGACGAAGCCGGGGGCGTCATTCGCGGGAACGGGCGTTTTGCCAAGCTTTTCGCAGAGCGCGATGGTGGTGGCGAAGGTCGCGTCGCTGGTTTGGATCGCGCGGATGACTTCGACGAGCGCCATCACGGGGACAGGATTCATGAAGTGCATGCCAATAAATTCAGCGGGGCGCTTGGTGGCCGCGGCGAGCGTGGTGACGGAAATGGATGATGTGTTTGACGCGAGGATCACGCCGGGGCGGAGGAGCGAGTCGGCTTCGCGAAGGACGGCGAGCTTGAGGTCGAGGCGCTCGGGGACGGCTTCGACGCAGAAGTCAGCGCGGGCGAGAGCGGCGGAATCGGTTGTGGCGTTGAGGCGCGCGAGGACGGCGGGTTTTTCTGATTCGCCGAGCTTGCCCTTTTTTATTTCGCGATCGAGATTCGCGGAGATGGTGGTGAGGGCGCGGTCGAGGAAGCGCTGATCGACATCGCGCAGGATGACTCGGAAACTGGCGCGCGCGAAAACGTGCGCGATGCCGTTGCCCATGGTGCCGGCGCCGAGAACGGCGACGGTTTTGATCGAGTCGAGGCTCACTGGGGCCCTCCGCGTGGAATTCGCAAAGGAGAGAATACAAGTGAAGAGTGGGTAGTGGCTAGGGGATAGTGGCTAATCGAGATCAGGAGACGGATTCAACGATTGCGGTGACGATTTCGGCGGAGTGCGCGGAATCCTCAGGGGAAACAAAGAAATGTAGCGTGGCGGGGCTCAGGCCTTCGCTACGGAAGCGAATGTCATTTTCGGCAAGGCAATGCGCGAGCATGTCCGCAACACCGGAGTCGTCGCCCGACCAAATTTCGATCGTGGCGCGAGAGGGTGACCACTTCGGTCTTGATTTCGCCGCGGCGCGCGGCGCGGGGACGACGGAAGAATCAAGTTTGGATTCGAGCGGCGATTGGGGCGGAATCTCCTGCGCTTCGACTTCCTGGGGCGCGAGCGATTCAAATGGCAAAGTTTCGCGGACCGGCGCGACAAAATAACGAGCGATTTCGTAATCGGATTGAAAGACATTTATTTCGTAGCGCGGGCGGGGCATCGCAAGAGTAAAAACAAGATGATCTTCAGTCGATTTCGTGAAGGCGCGGATCCCAGCGCGACGCAACGCGCAAACAATGCGGCTGATCGCGACAGGGTCGCTGCCCTGCCAGACGATCGTGAGCGGCTCGCGGGCTTCGCGCGCGGTGCTTGGGGACGAAGGCGACATGCCGTCAGAAAGCTCATTGCCGCACGCGGAGCAACGCGTGTATTTCGTTTGATAGACGAGGCCGCAGAGATTGCAGTGTTTTCCGAGCGGATGGATGACGAGTTTGTCCTGTTGAGGTGAATTTTCATGTTGCGAAGAGGCGAGGTCCGAGACTACCTCAGGGGCCAAAATCCAGGAGTTGCAGGTGGCGCATTTTGAAAACCCCGCGGGCTGCTGCGCGGCACAAACGGGGCAGGACTCCGACCAATTCGAAACGGTGGAGATGGATCGAGCGGCATTTATGGCAGCAATTAGCGCGGAATCATAATCGTTGGCGAGGACCTGGATTTCGAAATGGGCACGAACTCGGCGAAGCAACGGGGATTCTTCTTCGATAGCGCGGCAGGGAATGCTGCAATCTTCGAGACAATTGCGGATTGCGGTGTAAAACTCGGCGAATGGAGCGTTCCAAAGGATGCGCGGGGGATTGGCACGGGCTTCGGGGGAATCAAGAGAGGCAACGAGCGCAGCCCGGCAGTCGGCGCATTGCATGACGCCTTCACGATATTCGGATTGGCAGAGTGGGCAGAACATGGGGGCTACTTATTTTCGCATGCCGTTGCCTATAATCTCATGCGCGCGGGACGAATCCTTCTCCAGCACCCACACTTCCCAGTGAACACCCACCCCCGACTTGGGATGGGCTCCGAATCGTAGCCAAAACGTTGCCTTTGCCATTTGCCAAAGCGTCTGATAGGGCTTTGGCTGCGACCGGATATTGCAAGGGATGCCAGCGTCTTTGAGGACTCCAAAAACCTGATTCAGGGCGGGTTCGCTATCACCAGACCAAAGTTTTGCAGTGGGCGTCTCACGAGCTTGCTCAACAGATGAAACGAGCGGAATTCCGCAGTCGGAACAAGTGGAGAAACCCTCTTGATATTCGGATTGGCAGAGTGGGCAAAACATTGGTCAAGATGACTCCGCGATTTCGGCTCGCTAGCGCATGAAAAATATAGAAAGTTCTTTGTCCGGGCGAAAACCCTTTTTCTCGGCAATGAAATGTGCCGGATCCAAACGATTGACCGGGCCGTCCCAGCAGAAGTTTGCGGTGATGGGATCTTTGGACCAGGGATTTGTTACGTCCACAATTAAGGTGAAATCCTTGATGGGCGTTTTCCAAGTATTTGCTGTCGTCAAAATATAATCCACCCAGTGGACGGCAAGCCCGGATTCCGGTCTGGCTTCAAACCCTTCGACCGCGGGGACGTCCGCGCATGCATTGCGAAACATATGGGCATATTGCTCAACGATTTCGGGAGGATGCCCGTCAAGCCCCGCCGAATCCCCTTTCCCGAGGAGGTTTTGTATGACCGGCTTGAAGTAACCTTCAGGGACTTGGGACTGGCCGACGACTGGAGAATATTCGTGGCGAACGTGCACGATCTTTTGGGAGGGGAAAGTCATGCTCCAGTGGTAGATCTTCTCGACAGTCCAGCGCGGATTTCCGTCCTCATCAATTAATCCGGCCTGAGTTAATTTTTTTCGGGCGGATGATGGGAGGCGGCCAATCTCATTGTTTTTATCGGGCTCGTAGCATTTGGCGATGTCGATCTCGATTGTATCCGTGGAGAGCTTGGCGTCAGTTAAGAGCTTTGTTTTTTCATCGCCGTTTACGAAGGCGCGCAAAGAGGTTTGGAAGGCGACCGGAGATCCATCCACCCACACTTTGAAATCGCGAAAATGCGGATCCGGGACAGCTCCGTCACATTGGTAGCGAGGTATGGGGAAAGCGACTTCGGTGGTGATGTCGGCGGAGGCACCGTTGAGGAATTCGTATTCGACCTCAACTTTCTTGAGACCAATCGTGAGGCGCTCTTTTTCCATGGAGATGGAGGGTTCGCTGCGGAGTTGAATGCCGCCGGCTGCGAGAGAGGCCGCGCCGTCGTTTGGGCTTGGTGTGCAAGGGTTGGGGAAAATGAGGAATGCGAGGATGCCCGGCAATACGCGACGACTGAGAGATGCTGGATTCAACATTTGCGGGCCCGGGTTACCGTTCGACGGCCATTGCGACCGCGTTGCCGCCGCCGAGGCAGAGCGCGGCGATGCCGCGCTTCAAATTGCGGCGGTGCAATTCGTAAAGGAGCGTGACGAGAACGCGCGCGCCGGAGGCTCCGATGGGATGGCCGAGCGCGACGGCGCCGCCATTGACGTTGACCTTCGCGGGGTCGAGGCGCAGCTCGCGGATTACGGCGAGGGCCTGGACGGCGAAGGCTTCGTTTAATTCGACGAGGTCGACGTCGCGGTCGCGATCCCATCCGGTTTTCTTGAGCAATTTTTCTACGGCTTCGACGGGGGCCATCATCACCCATTGCGGGTCGACTCCACTTACAGATTGCGCGACGATGCGGGCCATGGGCTGCTTGCCGAGGCGGGCCGCAGCGGTTTCGCTGGTGACGACGCACGCAGCGGCGCCGTCATTGGTGCCGGGCGCGTTGCCTGCGGTGACGGTGCCATCTTTTTTGAAAGCGGGCTTGAGCTTCGCGAGGGTTTCGAGGGAAGTGTCCGCGCGCGGGGATTCGTCTTTAGTGATGAGGATGGGCGCGCCCTTTTTCTGCGGGACTTCAATAGGCAAGATTTGCGATTCGAAGAAACAGGAATTCATGGCGCGCAAGGCTCTTGCGTGACTTTCGACGGCGAAGCGGTCCTGCTCCTCGCGCGTGATTTTGTATTTCGCGGCGACAAGTTCGGCGGTCTGGCCCATGTGGTAATCGTTGAAGGCGTCCCAGAGACCGTCGCGGATCATCGAGTCAATGAGTTCGGCGTTGCCGAGGCGATAGCCATTGCGCGCGCCGGGGAGAAGATAAGGGCAGTTGGACATGCTCTCCATGCCGCCGCCGACGCCGATTTCGATTTCGCCAAGCTGGATGCCTTGCGCGATGAGTCCGACTGCTTTGAGACCGGAGCCGCAAACTTTGTTGATGGTCATGGCGGCAACGCGCGAATCGAGACCGCCGCGGAGGCCCGCCTGGCGCGCGGGATTCTGGCCGAGGCCGGCGGAGACGACGCAGCCCATGATGACTTCGTCGACGGTGTTGGGTTCGATACCGGCACGGCGGACGGCTTCGGCGACAACTTTTGCGCCGAGGTCGATGGCGGCGAGCGAGCTGAGGGCGCCCTGAAATTTTCCGATGGGCGTGCGGACGGCGCTAAGAATGACGGGCTGATTCATGGTTGAGAAGCTCCCGTAATTAAGTATAGCAGGGGGGAAGAACGGGTCAATTTAGAGAAAGCTGTGGACGACTTCAAGAAGGTCTTGCTTCTTTCATGAGGCTGCGGATTTGGGCCAAATCCGCGACCGCGCCGCATTTCGGACAAACGAAAGAATCACCTTGCAGCATCGGAAGCGTTCCGGGATCTGAAGTTCCAGGATTGTCTTGAAATTTCCAGACCGCGCCACACTTACATCTGATTTGCATCGTGCGAAATTTCTGTGTCGAGCGGAAAGCAAGGCGGCCCGGCTTTTCCTGCACATCCGTGAAATTCACGCCGAACTGAAGGCGCCCACGGACTCTGGAGATGAGCCAACCCACGACGCAACCCAACAAGAAGATACCAACGAGAGCGATGTATGGAAGCGCGACCATCGAATGACTCCCGGTTTCAATTTACGCCGAAAGAAGAGAATGGGATACGATGCGAAGTATGCCACGCGTCAAAGATGCAAAGGGAGATGCGGCGTCCGCCAAGCAATTGTCCGCGGACCAACTGAACTCGCAGCAGAGCGCGGCGGTGCTGCATGGCGAGGGGCCGCTGCTGGTGGTGGCGGGCGCGGGGACGGGAAAGACGCGCGTGATCACGGAGCGCATTCGCTACCTGCTGGAAACGCAGCCGGAGCTTGCGGGCGAGCAGATCCTCGGGCTGACGTTTACGGAAAAAGCGGCGGGGGAGATGAAGTGGCGCGTCGCGAAGATGGTGGGCGAGCGCGGGCAGGAGGTGCAGCTCAGCACATTCCACGCGTTCTGCAAGAAAATTCTCGAGGAGATTGACCCGGGCACGCGCGTGCTCGACCCGGTGGACCACTGGATCCTGCTGCGGAAGAATCTGCCGCTGCTGCGGCTTGAGCGATACAGGCGGCTGGCCGAGCCGGGACAATTTCTGGGCGACTTCGTGGCGTTTTTTTCGCGTTGCCAGGATGAGCTGGTGACGCCGGATGATTACCAGCGCTACGCGGATACATTGACGGCGCGGGCACGGCGCGCCGGGCCGGAGGTGGAGGCGGACGCGAAGGCGCTGATGCTCGAAGAGGCGGCGCGGCAGCAGGAGATCGCGCGGGCGTTTCGCGCGAGCGAAGAGTTGCTGCGGGAACGGCGGCTGCAAACATTCGGGTCGATGATGATGGAAACGGTGCGGCTGCTTGATATGGACGCGGAAGTCGCCGAGCGATTGCGCAGCAGGTTCCGGTACATTTTGGTGGACGAATTCCAGGACACGAACATCGCACAGCTCGAACTACTTTGGCGGCTCGGGAGGGACCATCGCAACATCGTCGCGGTGGGCGATGACGACCAAGCGATCTACCGCTTCCGCGGGGCATCGTTCGGGAGCTTCCAGATATTTCTGGAGAAATTCGCGGTCGCCGCAGGAACCGAACGGACGGTGCAGACGCTTACGCAGAATTACAGGTCGACGGGGCGGGTGCTGAAGACGGCGAACCAGGTGATTGCGCTGAATGAAAAATCGGAATTATTTCCGCAAAAAAATCTGACGGCGTCGAAGCCGCCCGGCGAAAAGGTGCGGATTGTGGAGCTGGCCAACGCGACGCAGGAGGCGCGGTGGGTGGCCGCGGAGATTGCGAGGCTACATGCGGCGGGCGCGGAGTGGCGGAGCTTCGCTGTGCTTTATCGCGCGCACACGCACCGCGACCGGCTTGTCGAAGAATTGGCGCGCGCGGGGATTCCATTTGTGATCCGCAACCTCACGATACTTGACAACACACTGGTGCGCGACCTGATCGCGTATCTGCGCTTGATTGCGACGCCATCGGATGATGTGGCGTGCGCGCGCGTGCTCGGCGCACCGGGCTGGCATTTCGCGCCGACGGATTTGGTGCGGCTGGCGGAGCGTGCGAGGAAAGACCGGACTTCACTGTGGAATGCAGTGGAGACGGCGGCGACTGAAAATTCTTTGTCTGCCGGGGCGCGGGCGGGGGAGTTGGTTGAATTCATTGCAAATTTGCGAAAGCGCGCGCGAAAGCTGAGAGCGAGCGAACTTTTCGCGGAGCTTGGCGGCGAGCTGGATCTGGGAACGCAAGCGAGCGGCGATTTCCGCGCGTATCACGAGCGGCTCGGGCAATTCGTCCGCGAATGGGAGATGAAGAGCGAAACGCGGAGGATCGCGGAATTCGTGGAGTACCTGGATTTCTTTCAACAGGCGGGCGGGCAGATCAACCTGGAAGAAGAGACGGGAGCGGACGCGGTGCAGTTAATGACGGTGCACGCGGCGAAGGGGCTGGAGTTCGATCACGTGATTATCCTGCGGCTGACGCGGGGCGCATTTCCCTCGAGGGCGCGGACGCACCTTTTCGAGTTCCCCGATGAATTGATGAAGGAGCAGCGTCCGCGGGGCGATTTCCATATTCAAGAGGAGCGGCGGCTTTTTTATGTCGCGCTGACGCGCGCGAAAGAGCGGCTGACACTTACGGCGGTGGTGGATAACAAGCGGAATAAGCCCTCGCCATTTCTGGATGACATTCTGGAGAACGCGACGCTGGCGCGGCGGGACGTGGAGCAAATTGCTCCGGCAGCGATTGGCCCGAGCGGAGGAAAACTGGTCGGGGGCGTGGAGGGAGAAAAAGCCGGGGAAGCGCAAAGCGTAGCGGACCAACTTGGACTCGTACCGGGCGGCGGGTTATTCCCTGTGGACGCTGGCGAAGCGCGAGTCTTCTCCTCCATTTCAAAATGGGCGGTGGAGTATCGCCCGCCGATTGCGGAGCCATTGCAATTGAGCGCATCGGCGATTGAGACTTACCGGTCGTGTCCCCAGAAGTATTTGTTCAGCAATGTGTGGGGACTGCGATCAGGACCGGCGGCGGCGATCAGCTTTGGGAGCGTGATGCATACAACGATCAAGCACTTCCTCGCGGAATTGCGGAAAGGGCGCAAAGTGCCGTTCGAGGAAGTAGAGGCGATCTTCGAGCGCGAATGGACGCCCGCGGGATTTGAAGACGATTACCAGCAAGCGGAGTACAAGAGAGACGGGCTCGAGCAACTTCGCGCATTTCACGCCATTACCATCGCCGGGCCGCCGGAGATTGAATCGCAAGAGAAAGCGTTCGACCTGCCGCTGGAAGACGACATCATCGTCACGGGACGGATGGATCAGATTAACCGCATTGCGCCGGGCCAGAGGGAGATTGTGGATTACAAAACTGGGCGGCCGAAGACGGAGGAGTCCGCGCGAAAGGACATTCAACTGAGCCTGTATGCGCTGGCGGCGCGCGAGGTGTTGGAATTCGATCCGGTGCGGCTAGTGTTCCACAACCTGACGGATAATTCGCGCGTGGAAACCTCGCGGGGGGACAATGACCTGAGCAAAACGCGGGAAATTATTTCCGAGACGGCCGCGAGCATCCGTGCCGGAGAATTCCAACCGGAGCCCGGCTTTTTCACGTGCCGGAACTGCGCGTTTCGGCCGATATGCCCGGCGCACGAGCAGCGGATTGTGCGAGCACAAGTGACGAACTGATCCCCTCTGGACCCATCCGGCGGATTTCCCGACATCCGCAGAAAGCAAAAGGCGCGCTACCTTTATCGGCAGCGCGCCCGGATGCTTGATGCCTTCTTCGCGCAATTCCCGGCAAGAAATTTGCCGGCCCAACGAATCTCCCCGGGCGACGTGACTCCGAGTGAATCAGAGTGCGTGCCCGTATTCTTCTATACGGTCAGCGAAAAGAGTTGTCAAGGAAAAATTCCGCGCCTGAAATCAGCGCGTCACTGCACGCAAATGGAAATCACGGGAATGTCAAGAGGTGCGCTGAGGATTTCAAGGCGTGGGAGCGGAATAATAGCCGTCGCGTGCAAGGACCGTGAGCCCGGAACCTTTCACCCTCACCTCGATCGAGTGATAAGTGACAGTCTTATCCTTGTGATCCGGAGAATAGGTGAGCGTGTACTGGTTGCGAGCCTGGTCGAAGATGCGCGGATAGAGATCCTCGAGGTCTGCGCGGCCGGAAGCCCAGTAAATATCCCCTCCGGTGGAATGAGCGAAGCGCGCAAGTATGTTGAACGGGCGGCTTGTATACGGAGTCCCGATGCCGATGGAATACACGGATGCATCCGCGAGAATGAGCATATGCACGGTGTCCTCGAAGCCGTACTTGTTGCCCTTTGAATCCACGCCGTCCGAGACAAGAAAAATAACTTTTCTGCGATCCTTCGAGCGGGTGTGCAAGAGCTGAGCCGCGGCGTAGAGCGCATCATTGACGCTCTTGTTGGCGTTGCCAAGGATCGTTATGCGGGCGGGCGCCGGCTCATCGGGAATGGGCGGTCCGTTTTGCCGCGGCATTGTAGGCGTGGTGGCGGAGTAGTCCGGCGTCATCGGGTGGCTGGTGGAGATTTGGATGCGCCCGAGCTGGGTAAGCAATTTATCAGGGCCGTCGATAAAATCGGTCATCTGCTGAGGAAATTGATCGAAGCGGAAGATGGCGGTCTCGTCTCCGTCGCCAATGCCGGCGGCGATGGCTTTCAAACTGTCCTGCACTTCTTTCTGCGGCTTGGTCTTGAGGGAGTCGTCAACCAAGATGACAGCCGAGATCGGCACGGGTTCGATAAAGAGATGGATTCTCTGCTCGACGCCATCTTCCAGGATGCGGAAATCTTCCTGGCGCAGGCTGTTGACGATCTGTCCGTTGGCGTCCTTGACTGTGACGGGGACGATGACATTTGTGACTGGTACACGAAGAACGGGTCCCTGCGGCGGATTCTGGGGCGTTCCCGGCGCGACGCCTTGCGGCGGTGGCGGAGGAGGCAGCTGCTGAGATAAGGCCATTAGAGGGAAGACAAGAATCACGGCGAGGTAAAGGGCGATAGTTTTTCGTGGACAAATCATCATGGCGCGGTCACCATAAATAGCGTCGCGCATCTTGAAAGTGCAATTCCGCATCCAATCACGGCGTAGACCTCACACGGAGAATTATACTATGCGACTACTTTCTGTTGGCACGATCCTGGCGTTGGCGGCGGTTGCCAACTTGGTTTCGGCCGCGCCCGGATCCCTTTCAGTGGCGAATGAAAAAAGTGAGTCGCAACAGGGCCAGAGCCAGCAACAGCAACCCATTCGAGTCGGGACGAACCTGGTAAACCTTTACGTCACGGTGCGGGACAGCCACAAGGCCATCGTCGCGAACCTCGAACAGAACGATTTCCATATCTTTGAGGACAACGTCGAGCAAAAGGTGGCCTTCTTTTCGAGAGAAAGTTCTCTGCCGCTTACCATGGGGATCTTGATGGACACCAGCGGGAGCGAAACGGCCATGATCGGCGCGATCCAACAAGGGGCGAGCCAATTCCTCGGGCGCGTGATGCAGAAAAACAAAGACGAGGCGATGATCATCACGTTTGACCTGGACGTGGATATGCTCTCCGATTGGACCAGCGACATTTCGGAACTGAACCGCGCCATCCGCCGCGCCAAGATCAACACGGGCGGAGCCAGCGGAATGGTAACGCCGGGCCCATTTCCAACGAGCGGGCATGGCGGAACAAATTTCTATGACGCCGTCTATCTAGCGTGCCACGACAAGATGGCCTCTGAAGCGGGACGAAAGACATTGGTCATTTTGACGGACGCAGAAGACAACGGAAGCAAGGTAAAGCTGGATGAAGCAATTGAAGCGGCGCAACGGGCGGACACCGTGGTCGAAATGCTGGTCGTGTATGACCCCCGCTATGGCGCGGACTTCAGCGGAGCAAGGAAACTTGCGGATGAAACGGGCGGGCGCGCGATCGACATCCGCAATGAAAAGGAGTTGCTGAAGGCTTTCGACGAAATTTCGGAGGAGCTGAGAAGCGAATACCAGATCGGCTACTACTCAACCAATACAAAACAAGATGGAACCTACAGAAAAATCAAAGTGGAATCCACCAAGAACGGCATGAAGGTACTCACGCGGAAGGGCTATTACGCGATCCAGGATGGAAACTGATCGGCCTCGCTCACCTCAAGCTGCGAATCCCGCCCAAATAGCAAGAAACACACCGGGAATGGTGTGCCCTCTGTCCCAACAAGGGCTTTGCACACGCACGTTGCTAATCAATTTTCGGGGCAGTTGCAGGGTCAATCGCCAGGACCGACTGTAAGCCGCTGGACGACGACCGGTGGAACGGCGAAATAGCCTGTTCGGGCGCGGACTTCGAGCTCCTTATGGCCGATGATTTCGACTCTAATTTTGTGAAACTTTCCGTCGAGAACGCCATTGGTGGGAACGTAGCCGACGATATACTGGCTGCGCAATTCCACGCCGATGTCGAGGAACGATTGGGCGACATCGTCCACGCGGTAAGGAAAGAAGGCGCGTCCTCCCGTTTCTGTGGCAAAGAGGTCGAGAACTTTATCGCCCTCAGTCTTCGCAAATTTCCGGTCGAACTTCTTGTTCGGATCGGTGGATTCCTCCGGGATGATCCATTCGGTGCTGGTGCTGATGGGATAAATTTCCACGCCGGAGCGCCCCGCTGAGTCAACAGAATCGGTACGCGTGTGCGAGCTAAGGTTGTCCTCACCGTCGCTGATCACGACGATCACGCGACGAACCTCCTGTGGGCCGCTCTTTGGTAGAGGAGCGTCCAAGAGCATTTGTGACGCCTTTACCATGGCGTCGTAGAGCGCGGTGCCACCACCGGCTTTTTGCGCGGAAATCGTGTTACGCAAAATCTCGAGATTGTTGGTATAGCCCTGGACGACTTCAGGCTCGCTGTCAAACGTCATCAGGAAAGCCTGGTCACGATCGGGGCGGAGGACGTTGTAAATGAAATCAATGGAGGCGTCCTGCTCAAATTGAAGGCGGGGCCGAATGCTGTTTGAAGTGTCGAGAAGCAGCGCCACGCGAAGAGGGAGATCTGCCTGCCGCGAAAAATAGTTAACCTTCTGCTCCTTGTTATCCTCAAAGACGCGGAAATCGGCGCGATCCAGGTCCGTCACATATTTTTGTGAATGATGATTCACAACAGCGAGGACGATATCCACTTCGGAAACTCGAACGACGTTTCCCGGGACCTGACCATTTGCAGGAGGAGGTGGTGGTGGCGCCTGCTGAGTTTGCTGCTGCGGGGGAAAGGCTGCACCCGCGGATGCCAACACCACTACGAACAACATGACCCCGATTGCACGGCGCATAAGCACCCCCATCCCTTAGATGCAATTATAGGAACTCGCGGAGTGCAGCGTCAATCAAAGAAGGGGCGGCGGACGTTGCGGCGGCCAGGCTGTCAAGATACTGATGGAGCGGGGCGTCAAGAGGGGCGCGCACGGTGACGGGCCTGGCGTCCGCAGGATGGGCAAAAGTAATCCGCGCGGAATGGAGAAACGGGCGGTTCAAGACCGGGAGAAGTTGCCCATCCACGCGCGGTACGCGCGGCGCGCCATAAACCGTGTCACCGGCGATGGGGTGCCCAATCGCGGCCATGTGGACTCGAATCTGGTGCGTCCGGCCGCTGTGCAATTGGACTTCGAGCAAAGTGAAATCACCGAGACGCGCGAGCACCTTCCAATCCGTGCGCGCGACACGGCCTCCCCTGCGCTTCGTCGTCATTCGCGTCCGCCTGTGAAGGTCTCGCGCGACAGGAAGATCAATGCTGCCCTTCGACTGCGCAATCCGTCCGTGAACAAGCGCGATATATATTTTCTCAACTTCCCGCGCAAAGAATTGGGCAGCAAGAGCGCGATGGGCTGCGTCATTGCGTGCGACGACTATGGCGCCCGAAGTCCCGCTATCGAGCCGATGCACAATTCCCGGCCGCTCGGCGCCCGAAGCAGTAGCCAAGTTGCCGAAACGATTCAGCAAAGCATTCACCAGCGTGCCGCGATGGTGGCCCGCGCCCGCGTGGACAACCATGTTCGGGGGTTTGTTGACGACAATGACGTCCGCGTCTTCGTACAAAACTTCAATGGGGATATCTTCGGGAGCGGCGTCGAGGGGTGGGCGGGATACGATTTCAATTTGCGCGCTTTCGCCTTCAACCACCTTGTGGGAGGAGCGTGTCGGGCGTCCGGCGACGAGCACATAGCCTTCCGCGATCAGTTCCTGAATCCGCGCCCGGCTGAATTCCGGAAGCCGCGTGACAAGAAAGCGGTCGAGCCTCACGCCCGCGTCCTCCGCGCTGACGCGAAGGTGCTCGACTCTAGTTGGCGGTAAAAGTTTAGGCATGACGATTCCATGCGGGGCGCGCCGCCGGCCTGCTTAGTTCCCTTCCGCGCCAGCCATGCGCTTGCGCATAAACAACAGCTCATATCCCACGAGAATCGCGCCAATGGTGATGGCGGAGTCCGCGAAATTAAACGCGGGCCATTCAAAGCGGCCGGCATGGACGTAGATAAAATCCGTGACGCCGGAGTGAATCACGCGGTCAAAAAGATTTCCGAGTGCGCCGCCCAGAATTAGCGCAACTCCCGTGCGGCCCGGGGCGGACCCCGCATGGCCCGCGAACAAAAGCCACGCGAGCAAAATGCAGACGACGAATGTGGCCAGGGAAAGCGTCACGGTGATCCAACGCGAAGGTGAATCGGCGAAAAAACCAAATGCAATGCCGGGATTGCTGGTGCGCACGATTGAAAGAAAATTCGGGATGTACGCCCGCCGGTAGCCAAGAGGCGTCATGGTGTCAATGGCGTACTTGGTTGCGCGATCCACCGCGAGGGCGGCGAGCGTGATCCAGATCCAATTTGTGCTGCGCTGTGCCATATATTTTCAGGATGCCGCGGCAGCGCCACCGAGGATGGCTTCCACAACAGGCAGACAGCGCTCGCAGACGGTGGGGAATTTGGCGCTGTCACCGACGTGGACGGAATAATTCCAGCAGCGTTCGCACTTTTTGCCAGCGGCACGACGAACGGCGACAGCCAATCCAGCAACGCTCTCTGCCGGCTTGGAGTCCGCAGGCGGGGCGGAAACCAATTCAACCTGGGAGACTATGAAAAGTGCGGGCAACCACTTACCGTAAGCAGCAAACAGCGCATGTAAATCACCGCCCGTCGACAGGACAACCCGCGCTTCCAAGGCGCCAGCAATTTGCCTGGAGTTCCGGGCGGATTCCAAGGCCTTCAGGACTTCATTGCGCACTGCCGCGAGCTTTGTCCAATTTTCCGCTTTTGTGCCGTCGAACCCGGCGGAAACGTCCGCCGGATTGCGTTGAACCAACGTATGAATACTCCCCTTTTCTTGCGCGGCGTGCGGCAGGAATCTCCAGATTTCCTCGGATGTGAAAACAAGGATGGGCCCGAATAATCGAACCAGCGCATCCGCAATGCGCCATATGGCGGTTTGCGCGGAGCGCCGCTCGCGGCCCGAGGCGGCGAAGGTGTAGAGGCGATCCTTAAGGATGTCAAAGTAAAACGCGCTGAGATCCACGGTGATGAAATCGTGGAGAGCGTGATAAACGCGGTGAAATTCAAAATTCTCATACCAGGCGCGGCAATCCGCCGCGAGGGCGGATGTGCGCTGAAGCATCCAGGCGTCGAATTCCTCGAGCTGCGCATCCGGGACGGCGTCGCGCGCGGGATCGAAATCGTAAAGGTTGCTGAGCGCAAATCGGAACGTATTCCGGATCTTGCGATAGGCCTCGGCGAGCTGCTTCATCACGTCGTCCGACAACCGCATGTCGGTGTTGTAATCCTGCGAAGCAACCCAGAGTCGCAATAAGTCCGCGCCCCACTTATCGCAGATTTCGCGAGGAAGGATGACGTTGCCGCGCGATTTGGACATCGGGTCGCCTTGCTCGTCCACGGCCCAGCCGTAAGTGAGGACGTTTCGATAGGGCGCGGCTTCTTTGATTGCCGAGCCGATGAGCAGCGAACTTTGGAACCAGCCACGAAATTGATCGGGGCCTTCGAGGTACATGTCGGCGGGCCAGGGCAAATCGTCCGTGCCCAGCACGGCAAGCGAAGAGGAGCCGGAATCGAACCAAACATCGAGGATGTCGTTTTCCTTGCGCCATTTCGCGGCGCCACAAGAACACTTCGTACCTGCGGGGAGCAATTCTTCCGGCGTGTGCTGATACCAGGCATCCGCGCCCTCGCGCTTGAACCATTCGGTGACGTTGCGGAGCGCGTGTACGTCATCGAAAACCTTGCCGCAGGCATCGCAATAGAAAACCGGGATGGGTACGCCCCAGAATCGCTGGCGGGAGACGCACCAATCGGGGCGCTCGGCAACCATCGAGTGCATGCGATCCTGACCCCACGCGGGAATCCATTGAACTTTTTGCACTTCGATGAGAGCGCGGTCGCGAAGTGTTGGAGCTTGAGCGCCATTTCTCGAGGCGTCGAGCTTGATGAACCACTGCTCCGTAGCGCGGAAGATGACCGGATTGTGGCATCGCCAGCAGTGCGGGTAGCTATGCGTGAGCTTTGCTTCACCGAGGAGCATCTTTCGCTCGCGGAGCATCGCTACGATAATAGGGTTCGCTTCAAAAACGGTTTTGCCTTTGTATTCGGGCAGACCTTCGGTATAGCGGCCCTGATCATCGAGCGGGGCGTATATTTCAAGGCCATAGCGCTGGCCGGTTTGAAAATCTTCAGCGCCGTGGCCCGGGGCGGTGTGGACAATTCCGGTTCCAGTATCAAGAGCGACGTAGTCGGCCAGCACAGCCGGGACGCGCAAATCTTTCAGGAACGGGTGCTGGAATTGGAGGCCTTCGAGTTCCCTGCCCTTCCACGGCCCACGGAAGGCTGTAGCTTCAATTCCAATTTCATCTTTCAACGCAGCGACACGCTCTTCCGCCAGGAGCAAGGATCCCTGGGGCGTTTCGGCGACCACGTAATCGAAATCCGGATGAAATGCAAGCGCGCGATTGTGCGGAAGCGTCCATGGCGTCGTCGTCCAAATGACGGCGTCAACGTTTGCGCCGAGTTTTGCCGCCGGTGCGCCACCGGAGACGGGAAACTTGACCCAGATGGAAGGGCTCGTGTGATTTTCATACTCAACTTCGGCTTCGGCGAGCGCGGTCGAATCCGTGATGCACCAATAGACGGGCTTCAGCCCGCGATAGACGTAGCCTCTCTCAAGAAATGTGAGGAAGGCATCGGCGATGCACGCCTCATATTCGTGGCTCATCGTGAGATAGGGCTTTTCCCATTGGCCAAAAACGCCGAGCCGTTTGAAATCGCGGCGATGCTGGTCCACGAAGTGCATCGCGAATTCGCGGCACTTCTTGCGGAATTCAGCGGGACTGACGGCGCCCTTGTGCCCCAGTTCTTTTTCGACTTTGGTTTCGATGGGCAGTCCGTGGCAATCCCACCCGGGCACGTAAGGAGAACGGAAGCCCGCCATAGTCTTTGACTTGACGACCATGTCTTTGAGGATTTTATTCAGCGCTGTGCCGAGATGAATCGCGCCGGTGGGATACGGCGGGCCGTCATGCAGTACGTAGGAAGGCGCGCCAGCGCGGGACTTTTGGATTTGCGCGTAAAGGCCCTGCGATTCCCATTGTTCGAGCTGCGCCGGTTCGGCCTTGGGCAAGCTGGCCTTCATCGGAAAATCCGTGCGTGGAAGATTTAGCGTGCTTTTCAGGTCCATAGATTATTTATTGTGGCGATTAGCGCCCAAGCTCCGATACAAATTCGAGACATGCTTCGCAAAAAGACGCGATTGGCGTCAAATGATTGCAACCTATTCTGGACATGAACTCGTCTATGCTATCAACGAAAGCGGCTGGATGTCACTTTTGGGTGTGAAGGAGAAGACGAAGCCGGTGTCGAAGCAGCGCGAGTGATGCTCGACCGGCACGAACAAGAAAACCACTTAGGAGGCGAAATGCGTACAAAGAACGGGAATAACACCCCTATGCGCAAAGCCGACCTCAACTCTCCTGCTGATCGTTTCTCAACGCGACTCCTCATGCACCGCGCAAACAAGATGCAAGAAGTGCTTTCCAACGTAAAGGAGCTGTTCAAATTTCGCTCGGTGAAATTCGCCGGAAATGCCTCAATGAACCAGCCAGTTTGGATCCGGGACAAGAATATGAGGCCCTCACAAATTGTTTCGTTCGCGGTGCATGGAGGGCTGGCGCTGTTGTTGCTGATCCCGTTTGCAAGCCATATTTCGCAGAAGCCAAACCCAATGAGGAATTCCGATTCGATCTTTGCGCCGCCGCCGGACTTTTTGAAAAACCTCCTTTTCAAGCCGGGACCGGGCACGGGGGGCGGAGGTGGTGGTGGCGGTGAGCGCAATCCGGTACCTGCAAGTGTCGGGCGGCGTCCAGATTTTTCCACGCTTCCGCAGATCGTTCCTCCCTCAGTTCCTCGAAATGAAAATGCTGCCCTCATTCTGAAAACCACTCTGGAGGGAAAAGAAGATCCCAACATTCCGAACATCGAAATGAATCGCTGGGGGGATCCTCAGGCAAATCTGCTAACGAATTCCAATGGTCCCGGAAAAGGCAATGGAATTGGGACCGGCGATGGTAATGGAGTAGGTGAAGGAAAGGGGCCGGGGTTTGATATTGGTGAAAAAGGTGGGTACGGTGGAAGTAGGCCATCTATCCCCGGAAATGGCGTCACCTTTCCTTCATGCCAATACTGCCCTAGACCCGATTACTCGGATGAAGCGCGAAAAGTAAAATACTCAGGCTCAGTGGTGCTAAATGTTGTGGTGCTTTCAAATGGAAAACCGGGCAGAATCGAAGTCGCCAGCTCACCCGGAATGGGGCTCGATGAAAAGGCTGTCGAAGCCGTGCGCGGATGGTTGTTTAAGCCGGGTGTGGGGCCAAACGGCAAGCCGGTGCCAACGATCATTGCAGTTGAGGTCATCTTTCAGCTTTACTAAGCCAGGTCCAGAGCCCGGAGTGTGGAACCTGCCGGGCTCTGGAAACGTCTAAGCTTGTGTATGGTAGAATCAAAGGAGAACGAAGCATCCAATATCCAGAGGTCAGACAACTTTTCGGCATGGGCTGAATCTAAGTAGCAAGGCCCATTTTGCGTCGGACCCAGACAAACCATCATGGATACGTTGAACTCAAATCCTAACTTTAAAGGCCCAAGAGCTCAGGGCGTGAACCTGCCTCCGGGTGATCAAGCGCCGAGCCTTGTTAAGACTCGTGATGTAATGTCGCAGGGATTTTTTGCCAACCTGCGTGATTTCTTTATGGAGCGCCCCGCGAAACTGCCGAAAGGCACCGCGGGTGGGGATTATGGGCGCCCGCAATTTGGCACCGGGTTCCTAGACAACCTGAAGGAATGGTTCCATGCAGGCCCGAAAGCGGTCACTGGGGCGGAAGCTTCGCTCCGAGGCGCGGACGCGCCGGGCATCCGGGTCGATTGGAAACCCTTCTATAAGACGTTTTACCAGAATGTCCGAGACTTGATCTCCCCGCCGAAACTGGCCCCGCTGAAAGTGACGAGCAAGGCGGTCAAGGTGAAGGACATCTGGACGAAGGATGAAGTTTTCAGCCGCGCGCAGGTGGTTTCTATTTGTTTTCACGCCGCGCTCGTGGTGCTGATACTCGTGCCAATTCTTAAAGTGGCTTCCACCAACGTAAATGCCAAGACAAATGTTCTTGTCACTCCCCTGGATCTTTCGACTTACCAGGCCAAATTGCCACCTAATGCCAAACCCGCAGGCGGGGGAGGCGGAGGAGGGGCGCACGAGAAAGAACCTGCAACCAAGGGCGTGGTGCCCAAATTCAGTTCGCAGCAAATTACTCCACCTCAGATCATTCGCAACCCTCACGCGGCGCTAATGGTGGAACCGACCTTGATTGGCCCGGACAACTTGAAGGTTCCGAGTCCGAATATGGATCGCTGGGGGGACCCACTCTCCAAGATGTTGAATGATTCCAATGGTCCCGGATCGGGCGGTGGGATGGGTTCGGGTTCCGGCGGCGGAATCGGCAGCGGCAATGGCGGGGGTCTTGGACCCGGCTCCGGCGGCGGAACCGGCGGCGGCGCCTATCGCGCGGGGGAAAACGGCGTCGGATATCCTTCCTGCGTATATTGCCCGCGGCCGGATTATTCGGACGAGGCCCGCAAGTCAAAATATCAAGGCGATGTATGGCTCGAGGTGCTCGTCCTCGAAAACGGAAAGCCAAGCTTGAATGACATTCGTGTCACGAAGAGCCTCGGGATGGGGTTGGACGAAAAGGCCATCGAAGCGGTTCGAACCTGGCAATTCAAGCCGGCCATCGGGCCAAACGGTAAGCCGGTCAAAACTTGGACTTCCGTCCAGGTGCAATTCCAACTTTTCTAAGGAATCTATTTTTTCGGGCAGTTTTCGGTTGTCGAAACACGTTGGAAGGTCTTTCCAGCGTGCGCGATTTCTTCTGTTAGCATGAGCAGCATGAACCGCCAGGAGAAGTACCCGCCTTCAGGAATCAAGAAATTTGCGCTGGTAGGGGGCCTTTTGCTTGTTGCTTTACCTGTGCCGATGAAAGGCGCGAGGGCGCAGGCTCCGCAGGCGGGCTCCATTGAATTCGTCGCGCGCGTCTCGCCGACGGGAGGACACGCGGAACCCGTGCGAGGCTTTACTTTCTACCTGCTGCGAAAAAGCTTTCAGGATATTAAGCATGAGGCGGAAACGCTCGAGCCAGCCCCAAATATGGATGAGTTCATCAGCGGCCTCACGGAATCCGATGCGCTGAAATCCTGGATGAAGAAAAACAAGAGAATCGATCTTGCCGGACCGGATTTCGTGAAAGCGATTGCGACGGAGGATGTGCTGGCAGTGCCTGAATTCCGGGAAGGTTATCTGCTCCAGAACAAGGACAACCGCAGCGTGGGAATGCCGAAGCCGAAATACCAAGAGGCCGATCGCACCAAGGATCCCCAGAAGTATCAAAAAGAAATGGACGAGTACCTCGTGGCTCTCAAGAAATTTATTTCCGCCAACCGCGATACGCTAGATACCCTTGAAATTGCGCTGGAGAAAATCAACCCGGGCCCCAAGTGGAATAAAATGGTAGCCGACCGGACAGTTCGAGTGCACCGGCGCTGGCTTGAACTCGCGGAGTATCAATATAAAGCGGGCCAATGCGATACGGATCTGGAAGGACACGGAAGATTTGAAGGATTGCCTGCCGGCGAATATTGGATTTCGACGATTGAAACTCAAGCCGCGTCGGGAGATGCCCGTGTCCGTTGGGATGTGCCGATCCGAGTTGTAGCCGGGCGCGTTTCCTCCATTGAACTATCGAATCTCAATGGGATCGGGCCGCGAACTCCTTAAAGAAACAACCCACTCGATTTTCCGGCTACCGATCCGCATAAATTCCGGCCTTTTCTTTCCAAGCAGACGCGAACTACACTTCCGACATGGGCTCCCTGGCCCTCTGGATAGGTTTCAATGAGGTCGTGCTGGTGTTCGTCGGAGCGAAGATGCTGGCGGCGCCGCGGAAAAAGATTAATACTGCACTGGCGCTTGGAATCGTAGCGTCGGTATTGGGAATCGCAATTTTTGCCTCTGTGGTGACATCATGGATCAAGAAACGAGAGAGGGTGACGCGTCTGAAGAACCGCGAAATGTATAGGCAACCACAAGTTGAAACCAGTCAGCGGGACTTGATTGCAGAACTCGCGATCCCTAATGAAACAAGGATCCGCACTGCAGCGGAATCGCTGTTTGGATTGGGGATCACACAGAGCCGCGGCGCGATCGAGGAATGGGGGCGTGACGCAGAATTTCAAGGCATCTTGGTGCGTGATTATTCGCGCACCGGCGGCGCAACAAATGGCGCTTTGCGCGGAACGGTCGGCGTTGCCGTGATGCCTGAAACGTTTTCACGAATCCGCGGGGCGAATGGAATGCCGCGTCTCGCAGAGGTGCCGCCCGATCAGGACGCCGAAGAGTTCGAGATACATTTATCTGTCCCAGGGCAACCAGAAACGAATGTACGCGGTTGCGAGGTTCGGCTCGACATTCTGACTACCAGGCAGCCGGGCGGCGGTGGCGCGATTGCGAAATTCCTTGCAAAATTCGGCGAAGGAATCCAGCAGGTTGAATACGAAGTCTCCGACGTGGATCGGGCGACACGTATTCTGACGGAGCGATTTGGGGTGAGGGCGATTTATCCTGCGACACGTGCGGGCGCAAACTCGACGCGCATCAATTTCTTCCTGGTGCCTGTGGCTTCAGGGAAAAAAATTCTTATCGAACTTGTTGAACATGCCCGCCCGGCACATTAAGTGCGGCCATAAACCGGCACGGCGGCCCCGTGGATCACCTTCGCGTCATCCGAACAGAGGTAGACGATGACCTTCGCGATGTCGTCGGTCTTAGGCCAAACGCTGAAGTCCGCTTTGGGCATGGCGCGGCGATTTGCGGGCGTGTCCATGATGCTGGGCACAATCGAGTTCACATTGATGTTGTAGGGTTTCACCTCCTCCGCCAGTGAATTAAAGAGCGCCAGTACACCCGCCTTAGAAGCGGAGTAAAGCGCCGCGCCCGGGGACCGGTCATAGGCAGCGCGCGAAGCAATGTTGACGATGGCCCCGCGATTCCACCGGATCATGCCCGGCAACACGGCGCGAGCCATCACAAACGCGGCGCGCAGATTCAGGTTGAGCATCTTGTCGTACGTGGCGAGGTCTGCCTCCCACAAATTTTTTCCTCCGGCGTAACCGCCCACGGTAATTACGAGCGCGTCCACGGAGCCGAACTTGGCTTCCGTATCCGCAATGAACTTTCCGGCCGTGGCTTCGTCTGTCACATTGACGACCATTCCGCTTAACTTCGGATTCTTTCCAGTGCCCGCAGCCAGTTCGTCGATCTCTTCCTGTCGTTCGGAAGTTACGACGACACGCGCGCCGGCTGCGAGAAATGCGCGCGCGACCGACCCACCCAACGCTCCCGTTCCTCCTGGTACAACGACCGTTCTCTGATTCTCTGACATTGGTTTCTCCGTGGCGTTACTTGCCGTGCGAAATATCATCTTGCGCGGTCTTCGAATACTGCCATGCCTTGGCGTACTTCCAGCTCACGTAAGAAGCGTGCGTCATATGGACGAGCAGTCCCTCGCGCCCATCAAGAAAACCGCCGCGCAGGATGTAATTGTAGAAGAAGCGCACGGCCGGGCGAAAGACGATATTCGTTACGCTAAAGCCGATGCGCCGCTCTTTGACAACCATTTGAGCGCCAAGCGAGGAATAGCGATTCGCATGCTCGATGAAGTTTTCAAATTCTGGATAAGCGTGGTGGATCAAATCGCCATCCAAGCGTCCCGTGTTCCCCGCGAGCTTCATATCTTCGTGCACTTCACGCAGCTCAAATTTCGCCAACCCGCGCTTGACGAGGCGAAGCTTCTGGTCGGGATAATAGCCACCGTGTTTGATCCACCGGCCTAAGTAAAGATTCCGGCGGGGCATGAAATAACCGTCAAAAGCGGGCTCGGGTTGGCCCGGCTTCCGCAAACCCTGAATAGAGGAAGCAAGCTCAGGACTTACCGCTTCGTCCGCATCGAGGGACAGAACCCAATCGCAGGTGGCTTTGGCGATTGCGGAATTTTTCTGGGCCGCGAACCCTTTCCAGTCTTCGTCATAGACCTTTGCGCCCAGGGATTGCGCGCGGGGCACGGTCTGATCGGTGCTGTGCGAATCGACTACGATTATCTCGTCCGCGACGCTCTTCACGCTTTCGAGAGTGCGAGTGATGTTCGCTTCTTCGTTGAACGTAACGATGCAGACCGAGATGCGCATCCGGTACGGGCTCCTGGACAGGCTGGAAGGAGATCAGCCTGTATTCAGCGAATTAAAGACCCTATAGGAATACCCCTTCGCTGCCATTTGCAGCAAGTCGGCAGCGAAGGTCTTGAGATAAGAGGAACACTACTGAGTTTGACACGGTTCGATGAGCTTCCTATGATGCGGTTCCGCGCAATACTGGCGGGCGCGAGGGCCCTTGAAGGCATTTAGCAGAATGCTTCGCCGTATGCCGTTCTACGGCGCGCTGAAAGCAGCCGGCCACTATCCCGATTACTGGTATTGGGAGCTTCGGGGAAAGCCGCCGCGCATTCCACACCTTCTGAAGCAAAAAACTGTTCGTGAGTATGCGTGGAAATTCGGACTCAGAACGCTCGTCGAAACGGGAACCTACTACGGAGAAATGGTTTCCGCGATGAATTCGCGCTTCGATTTCATTTATTCCATTGAGCAGGACGCCGCGCTTGCCGGAGCTGCAACTCGCAAATTTGCAGGGTTCCCCCGGATCAAGATATTGCAAGGAGATAGCAAGGAACTCATCCCTGAAATCCTGAATTCATTGCGACAGCCCGCGCTCTTCTGGCTTGACGCCGGTTACTGCGGCTGGGCAGGCGTGCAAGGCGACCAAAACAGGCTGGGCGTGGAATTGGAAGTGATTCTGCGGCATCCGGTAAAAGGTCATGTGATTCTGATGGACGACGCTGATGGCCTAAATGGCAAGAATGGAGCGCCGACGATCGCTGAAGTCATTCGACGCATTGGCAAGGACTTCCCCGGTCACACGGCGGACGTTGCTTACAACATCCTACGAATCACGCCTGAAAATTAGAACAAAGCACGCGAGCTTCCTGAAGGAAAGTTGGCTGGGAGGCCTGGACTCGAACCAGGATAGTCAGCTCCAGAGGCTGATGTACTGCCAATTGTACGACCTCCCAGCCGAGGGAGACGGAAACAAACCGCCTGCGCCACCGGCCGGGACAAAATACCTTGCCAGCGGACACTTCTACTTTATTCAGTAACCGCTAATCCGTCAACCGCGCTCCGCGGGACGCGCGGCGGGAATCAACCGGCCTTCACGGATGGTGAAGCGGGAACCGCGCCACTCGATGGTATTAGTGAGGAAACTGGCAAGCCAGACGGGGAATGCGAAAAAGTCCCGCAAAGTCAGCAACCAGAACCAGCGCCGAACGACCGGATCCTGCAGTCCCCAGACGCCCACGGTCCAGGCTGTCGCGAAGCGGAGGATCAGATAGGCGCCCAGGTATGCAAGCGCCAGCGACCTTGTTGGAGCGGCGGCAATTGCGGCGATGGTCAGCGCCAAACCCTGCGTGAAAAAAAGACCCGCGTGGCCCCCGGGCCGGATATTCCGCAGACCGATGGCCCATCGCAATTCGTGGCGCAAGTATTCCAAGATTGTCTGAGGTTTGTAAAACATCCAGACGGGCTTGGGGGCAAGCTCGACGCGATACCCTCGTGAGGCGATCCGTTTTCCAAACTCAAAGTCGTCGGAATGGCGATCCGCAAAGCCTTCAAAACCGCCAATCTCTTCGAGTCTCTCGCGTGTGGTAGCCATCGTCGCGCCGAGAGCGAAGCGAATTCCTTCCAGAACATGTGCAACGAGTGTGCCGGCTGTCAATTCGACGGAAGCGCCGAGGCATTCGAGATAAGAGCCCAGACTTCCTTCCACGTTTCCACGATACAGCGCAGTGACAACTCCAACCTTCGGATCGCGGAATGGCTCGACAACCATCCGAAGATAATCGGGCTCGACGCGAACGTCGCTGTCGCTAATCACAAACAGGTCGTAGCTGGCCTCGCCAACCAGCCTGGCAAGCTTGCAAACCTTTGCACTTGGGCCAAGGTCGTCCACGCCAACGAGCAACCGAATTTTGTGATCTGGAAATTCGGCAATCAGTTTCCGGATTACCGGAACGGCGGAGTCTGATTCCGCCTGCACGGCAAAGAGGATTTCGTAATCGGGAAAGTCGAGCCGGCAGAAGCTTGCAAAATTTTCATACGATTCGCGGTCGAGGCCGCGAACCGGTTTCAGAATACTGGCGGGCGGAGCGAAATCATGCGCGAATGATTTTTTGCGGCGCTGGGCGGCAAAGAATTTACGCGCGGCGTAAATGCACACGATGTAATAGCATAATGGCAGCGTGGCGAGAGCCAGCACCACCCATCGCAACCCCGGTAAGAGTGAGTGAGAAGAGGTCTTGCTGATCCTCTCGCCTTCAGACAGCAGAAAGACACCGACGCTAACAAATGCCACGCCCGCCCATCGACTCAGGTTCACGCGTTCGTGCAATATGAATCGCGCCGCAATTGTTCCCACAATGTAGCCGAGCGCCGTTGCGGGCACCACAAAGCTCACCGGCGCCCAGGAAAACAGCGCAAGAAGAGAGAAAAATGAAACGGTAAAGAGAAGGATGGCAAGCCAAAAGGTCGCGTTCCGCACAACGCGCAACCCTGTCCGCACAAGCGATCCCATCGAAGAAAGTTTTACCTCGCCAATGTGCGTCATTAATTTGCTGAGCAGCAGATCGCCGGCCGCTGTCGGCAGGATGACCAGCGCGAGGACAATTGCGGTGCGCACCGGCTAGGCAGCCTCCTGCGCCCGTGGCTTCGTTCCGCTGACAAGAAGCATGCCAAAGGTGACCAGCACAATCCCCGCCCAGCGTACAAAGGTCACATTCTCACCAAGAAGCAACAAACCCAGCAAGGGGACGATGACATAGTTTACGGCTGTGGTTGGCATTACATAACTGAAGTCCGCCTTGGAGTAGAGCACAAGGTGGATCGAAAAAAAGCCGAGCATGAGAATGATCCCCAGCCAGATGGTACCGCTTGAAATTATCTGAACGTACAAATGCCAGGCCCCCGCCGCCGAAGAGATCGTAACCGGGCCAAGATGTTTCATGCCGCGGCCCAATTCAATGTCCCCGAAGGCGTTAAACAAAGCCCTGACCAGCAGGAGAATGTATGTTTTTTGACGAAAGCTCATACTGAAGTTTATTTCAAGATGCTCGAAACCTGCCCGGTCGCCTGGAGCAGCGCAAGCGACGCTTGCTGGCGCAACAAATCGGCATCAAAAAAAGCCAGCCACTTGTCGTTTTCGTCCAAGTGGGCCCGTTCCAATTCCTGGCGCGTCGCACGGCCCTCGTCGAATTGCGCCTGCAAAACTTGCAGGTTTTCTTGCGCCAGTTTGAGGTCGAGTCTTGCGACGTCGCGGCCCAATTCCAGTTCCCGAACCAGGTGCGCCTGGCTTCTCACTTGCAATTCCACCTGGCTCCTCTTGTTCCTTGCCTCCATGGCGGCAGCGCTGGCGTCCTCTTGAGCAACCGAAATCGCGGCGTTCGTGGTTGCGGCAAAAATCGGGATGGTTACCTGCACACCGGCATTCACATTGTTGCGCTGAAATTTCTTGAAAAATTCGGAGAAATTATTTGTGTTGCTCAGAACGCTGTAATTACCCACGAGGTCCAAGGTCGGCCATCGATTGCCCCGCGCCCCCTTCAGGATCTCTTCCTTTGCAAGCCGCTCGGTCTCCGCATGCCTCAGTTCGGCGCTGGATTGCAGCGCCTGCGCAACGAGCTCATTTACGGGCCGCTCGGCGGCGGCTGGCAAGTCTTCGGCGATTATTTCCAATGGCTGGTCGGGTTGCAACCCAAGCATGTCCCGAAGCTGTGACTCCAGTGCATCCTCAAGTCCTTCGTCATGTCCGATGCGCTGTTCGATTTTAGCCGCGCCAAGTTCAGCTCTCGTTTGTTCGATGGGAAGCTCCCGGCCGGCGCTGACGCGATCGCGAATCAAATCCGCAATCTTCTGGGCGTGGTCCCGCTCGGTGCGAAGCAAATCCAGGGCATGGCGTACGTTTGAAAGCTCAAGGTAAGCATTGGCTGCCCGCACCATCACGGCGTCGCGGACGGAGTCCACGCTGGCACTCAGTTCTCGCGCGCGCAGCTCATCGGCGTGAAGTTGCCCTTTTGCCTGTGGATTGTAAATCGACTGGTTGTAAGCGAGCTGGAATAGCGCGGGGACTCCGCCTCCAGGCGCGAGCGGTAAGCCGCTCGAATACTCAGCTCCGGATCCGGTGAAGAAATTCGGAAGGAACCGCGAGCGGTCCACACTCGCCGTCTGGCTGGCGAGGGCGGCGTGCAACCTTGCCAGCTCGACGTCGCGGCTGTTGCGCAGCGCCAGCTCCACGGCGCGCCGCAGCGTCAATTGCGCGACAGGAGGAGTTTGCTGCCCGGCCGCCACCTGGGCCAAAAAAAACAAGGTTCCAACGACCGCCAGACAACGTGGATAGATGCGCATAAAGCTACCCCCTCCTGAGTTTCTCACCGGAGCTTACTCATACCGCAATGATTCCGTCGGCTGCATGCTCGATGCTTTGCTGGCGGGAAGATATCCGAAAAAAGTCCCGGTCAAGCAGGAAACAGCCAGCGCGGCAGCGACTGCAATCCAGGGCACGGGGACGCGAAGGTTCCCGGGGATGAATGGCTGCACAAGCACAGGAATGCTCACGCCTGCGAACACACCAAGAATTGCGCCGAAACCGCTGATCAACGACGACTCCATAAGAAATTGATAAAGGATTTCCTTGCGCTGGGCGCCGACGGCGCGGCGAATGCCGATCTCACGCGTCCTCTCCGTCACCGTGACGAGCATGATGTTCATGATCCCGATTCCGCTTACGATCAGCGCTACCAGAGCGATAAAGAGCAGGACAATTGAGAGCGCGTTTGAAATGTCTCTTGCCACGCTCAGAATACCGCTCAGATTTTTTACGTCGAACGCCGCACCTTGCGGATGCCGCCCAACCAGGATTTGCTCGACGCGTTCGGTGGCGGAGGCGACCTGGTCCGGCGTGGCCATTTGCACGTAGGAACCTTCCACGTAGCTTTCGCCGGTGTAGTCCTGCATAACCGTGAACGGAATTGCGACGGAATTCTGCTGGACCTCCGACTGGCCCAAAGTGTCCACTCGCTCGCGGAATACACCGATTACGGTGAACGACAATTCGTTCAGCCGCATCGATTGGCCAACCGGACTTTGATTCGCGAAAGCCTTATTGGCAAGTTCCTCGGTGATCAAGCAGACTTTATTTCGCAGCTGCATGTCGTCCTGATCAAAGTAGCGGCCCGCCAAAATTACAAGATGGCGGATCTCCTGATAGCCCTGAGTTACGCCGAGGAGCGTGGCGGGATGCTCCACACCGTTCACAACCACGGTGGCTCCAAGATCGCGAGTGCCCGCGACGGCAACCACGCCCGGAATGCTGTTCTGAATCTCGCGGAGATCATCGAGCGTGATTTCATAGCTGAGCGCAGTTGCGCTTCCGGGAAAATGAATCGCAGACGCAATGATTAGATTTGAGCCGACGCCCTCAATGAGCCCGAGGATGTACTGGCGCCCGGTGAGGGAAATCGTAACCACGAGGACAATGCAGGCACTGCCGATGACAACGCCAAGCATCGTGAGAAACGCGCGCAATTTGTTGGCGCGCAGCGCATCAATGGCGAGGACGAATGTCTCTTTTCCGAGCATGATCTTCCACGGTCAGATTATCACAGGGGCTCTTGCGCAGGCCCCATAGACAGAAATCTGCAGAAATCCCTTCGCTGTGCGCCGGTTGGCCTTATTCCTGGCTGAGACCAACCGCTCCATGTGAATGCGGACACTGTCCAAAGGCAGGGTTTGCTTCAGGATTCCGTGCGCCTCAGCCCTTCGTGCGCGGCTTTGTCATTGGGGTCGAGCTGAATCGCCATACGATACTCGACTGCCGCGGAATCGCGCCGTCCCAGCTTTTCGTACAGCCGTCCGAGCCACCGATGCGAAGCTGAACGCGAGGCGTGGTCTTCCCTCCGCTGGGGCAAATTGGCCAGATACTTTCTTAGGGACGTTTCCGCTTCGGGCAGGCGGTCGCCCGCAAGAATGTCGGCAACGCCGCGGTAAAAGTCAACACGAGGATCCCCCGGGGCAATTTGCGGAATTGCCGCCAATGTATTCCGCATGCCTGCTGGATCCTCATGAGCTTCATAGAATTCCGCGATATCGAAATAGGGGCCTGCATCCCTGGGCTTCGCCGCGAGAACCGTCTTGGCTTCCTCTTCGGCAAGTTTCCATTTTTTCTTTTCCTCGTAGACCTCCATTCTTGCGAGGTGACCCTGAACCGGATCGATGGCGATCAATTTTGTGATCTGCGCTTCCGCCTTGTCATCTCCGCCACCCGCGATGCCGGGAGCGCGGATGTAGAAGGAGATCAAATCGCGCTCGAAGCGCGCGTTATTGGGTTCGATCTGAACAGCCTCCAGGAATTCGTGGCTTGCTCTTCTTGCCAGCGCAAGTCCAGAAAACCAGTTGCTGTGCTCGGCTTTGTGTCCATAGGCTCGGGCAAGAAAATGGTGATACGAGGCAACCTTGGGTTCCAATTCGACCGCGCGCTCACCGTTGCTAACAGCATGATCGCCGTCATGCAGCTCAAACGCACAACGCCCCAGCCAATAATAAAGAATGCCACTCTGAGGGGTTTTTGAGGTTTCCGCGCGGAGCAGCGCCTCCGCCTCCGCGTAGTGACCCTGATCAAAGAGTTTTCTCGCTTCTTCCACAGGGGTCTGCGCCTGGACGTTGCCGGCGAGACAGGTTGTGATGACGAACAGAAGGCTAGCTATGACTTTCAAGGGCTTCATTCGGGCTTTATGGTCTGAACCTTCATTCCGTCTTTCAGTGCCAGGTTGCTTGGCAGGGCGATCCATTCGCCCTCGTTCAGACCACTGACAACCTCATACGTGGTGGAATCCGCAATCCCGATTTTAATTTCGCGCTTGTGGAGATGCGTGATGAAATCGCCGTTTTCCGCTACAAACACATACCGGCGCAAACCTTCAAATACAACGGCGCCACGCGGCGCCGACACAACATTTTCTCGCGTGCGAAGCTGAATCCGGACATTTACATTTATGTTTGGTATCAGCCGTTGATCGTCATTGTTTAGCGGGCAGAGCAATTCCCCGACGGTGCGCGTCCCATGCGACACAACCTGCCGCGGGATCTGGTCCGTTTTGCACGTCCAAGTGTGGTTGGGCAGCGCATCCCAGGTAACAACCATCGTTTGCCCCGGTTCGAGCGAGCCAAGCTCCGGCTCATCCACAAACGCGCGCACGCGAATTTGTTTCAAGTCGGCAACCGCGGCGAGCAGCGCGCCTGCTTGAATGGGATCACTTACATGCACTAGAAAGGAATAGAGCGTCCCGTTGATCGGCGCCTTGACGTGAGTGGATGCAAGCTTTCCATGCAAATCCCGCAGGTTGTCTTGTGATTGTTGAACAAGCAGCGCAGCGCGGTCCTCATCTACCTTTGTCTGACGCACAAAATCCGCGCGTTCGGCCTGCAAGCGATGCTGGTCCGCTTCCGTGTGGGCAAGGCTTGCGCGGGCATCCGTCAATTCCTGTGGTGTGGCCGCTTGTTGGGCAACAAGCTTTTCAAGGGCCGCGATGTTTGCCTGCTGACGGTCGTGCTCGACATTCGCCTTATGGATGTCACTATCCAATTGCGCCAGTTCCGCCAATTTCCCGCCGGACCGCGCAATCCGTAGATTTTCCTGATTGTTCAGGAGCGTTTCATTTTCGCGGGCGATACTTGCCTGCAGTTCGGAGTCGTCAAGGTCAACCAGTGGCTGCCCTGCCTTTACAAGTTGCCCTTCCTTCGCATGAATCAGCGTCACGTGACTGCTGACAAGCGCGCGCATTTCATATGGCGTAATGGGTTCGATCCTCCCATTTGTGGATATAGCGGCGCTGAGGGTCGCTCGCGTAATCGTCTGAACTGGAACTTTCGGAATGGGCGTGCGCACACTAAGAAAAATCACAACCGCAACCGCGGCAATCGCCAGTCCTGCATAGAGCCAGACACGCCTCGAGCGCTGCGTTTTCATCCAACCCTCAAACTATCTGCGGTTTCCCAAAACGACGAAGATGCAAGGTATTCTAACAAACCGTCTTCTACCAGGCTACGCCGTTATCCGTTGAGCTCATTCCCCACTTGGACCACGTCCGCACGTTTTCACACTTAAATAGATGCGAAGGAACCCTTTTTTGGTTCCGCGGACGCCCCCCTTTGGCCGGTGCGCGGTCCGGGCGCGGCATGGTAATATCAGCTCATGATGACTCAGGATCAGACTCATGCACCCGCCGCGGAAGTAAAGCCCGGCAAGCATCCTGAACCGGTGCTCCACCGCGTCTGCATTCAATGCAATAACATGTTCCGCGTCACGGCGAACCAATACGACGCAAAGCAGTGCCCCAATTGTCACAAAGGCTGAACCGAAGTGATATTTGCCGGCATCCCCATGCGTAACACCTTGGGACGGTCTTTTTCTTCTAAGGGCTACACCACGTCGTAAGGAGGTTTGCGAGGCATGATCGAAGCCGAAGGACTGTGCAAAGTCTTCCAGGATAAGAAACGCGGCCAAGTCCGCGCGGTAAACGATGTCAGCTTTGTTTGTAAGCCGGGACAGATTTACGGGTTGCTCGGGGCCAATGGCGCGGGGAAGACGACAACGCTTCGCATGCTTGCGACAATCCTTGAACCTACAAGCGGCACGGCGCGCGTGGCTGGGTTCGACCTCATGAAAGACCCCGAAAATGTCCGCGCGAATGTCGGGTTTCTTTCCACAGCAACCGCACTCTACGGGCGGCTGACCGCCCAGGAGATGGTCGAATACTTCGGGCGCCTGTATGGGCTGGATGACCCGACGATCGAGAAGCGCATCGATCTGATTTTCACTCGCTTGGAGATGAACGACTTTCGCGACCGCCGATGCGACAAGCTTTCCACTGGCATGAAGCAAAAGGTCTCCATCGCGCGCACGCTCGTCCATGACCCGCAGGTGATGATTTTTGACGAGCCAACGCTTGGATTGGACGTCATGGCCGCTCGCACCATCGTGCAATTCATTCGCGAATGCCGTGACAACGGCAAGACCGTGATTTTCTCAACTCACGTCATGACCGAAGTCGAAAAGCTCTGCGACCACATCGGGATTATTCATGGCGGGATGCTGCTGGATGAAGGCACACTCTCGGATTTGCGGCGGAAATTCGGTCTGCAAGACCTGGAAGATATCTTCGTTCGCATCGTCGAGCCTCACATGTTGAAGGAGGCGGTGGGATCATGAAACTAAGGAATATCTGGATCGTCTATCGCAAGGAACTGCGCGATTCGCTGCGCGACCGCCGGACATTGGTTGCCATGATCGTCGTACCGATCCTGATCATGCCGCTGCTCACCATTGGCATCGGCGTGCTCATGACGAAGATTATCGGAGAAGCCCAAAAAGAAGCCCCAACTATAATGATATTGGGCGGTGCGGACTCGCCAAAAACGATTAGTGAACTTCACAATGTGAAGCAAATTAAATTCGAAGAAGGCACGGCCGACTACGTCCAACAGATTTCTGATAAGAAGGTGCGCGCTGCGGTGGAAATTCCTGCTGGGTTCGACGCCGCTCTCGCTCACGATGAGCAACTCACCGTAAACATTTACGACTTCGAAGGCGACCTCAAATCAGGAGTTGCGGCCAATAAGTTGCAGAAGTTCTTCAAAGACATAAGCGACAGCATCGTTCTACAGAGGTTGGCAGCGAAGAATCTTCCGGCCACCATGATCAAGCCTTTCGACGTGAAAACTCAAAACGTCGCGCCGCCCGAGAAGGTAAGCGGTGCCATGATCGGCGGGTTCATCCCCTATTTCGTAATCCTTCTGAGCTTGACGGGAGCGATGTATCCGGCCATAGACCTGACAGCGGGAGAAAAAGAGCGCGGCACAATCGAAACCATTCTTTGCAGCCGCGTTTCGAGAACGCATCTCGTCCTGGGAAAATTTTTCATGGTGTGGACCGCTTCGCTGACCACTGCCATTCTTGCGATGATCTCCATGGGGGGATCGTTCCAGCTCGCCAAGGTATTGCTCTCGGGAATGGCTAAGGGCGATGACAACCTGACGCAATACTCGATCGGAATCAAGGCCATCCTTGCCGTGTTCTTGATGGCGCTTCCCATCACGATCTTCTTTTCTGCGGTTCTGTTAGCGATTGCCATCCTGGCGAAGAGCTACAAAGAGGCGCAAAGCTATATCTCTCCACTCATGATCGTCGTTATTCTGCCCGCCGTTGTTGGGATGCTCCCTGGCACCGAATTGAACACGCAGTTTTCACTGATTCCTGTCCTGAATACGGTACTCGTGTGCAAGGAGATTGTCTCCGGCACCTATCATTGGCACGAGATTGGGGTTATCTTTTTATCTACTTGCGTATATGCCGCGGCGGCCCTCTTTATCGCCGTCAAGCAGTTCAATCGCGAAGAGGTATTGTTCCGGACGTAGTTGGATCCGGAAATCGCAACGCGCTTTGAGAGCGGACAAATTGGCTGCTTCAAAAGAAGCGGAACACGGCCGCCCCATCCTTGCTGGCCTGCCTCGTTTCTTTCGGCATGGTAGAATTCACATTTCATGCCCGATCAGCAGCTGATTTCTGTTCACGAACTTTGTAAACACTTCCGCACATTTCATCGCCGCGAAGGACTGTGGGGCGGCATCCAAAATCTATTCGTGCGCGAATACCAGACCGTTCGCGCCGTGGATAAGATTACCTTTGCGATCCAGCCGGGCGAAATGGTCGGCTACATCGGCCCGAACGGCGCCGGCAAGTCCACCACGATCAAGATGCTCACTGGAATTCTCGTGCCCACTTCCGGCGATATGCTCGCCAACGGATTTGTGCCCTGGAAGCAGCGCGCGCAGTACGTGAAGAGCATCGGCGTCGTTTTCGGCCAGCGCACGCAACTCTGTTGGGACATTGCCGTTATCGAGTCGTTCAAGATGCTGCGCCGGATTTACGGCGTCTCGCAGCGCGATTTCGACGAGCGCATGGAGCTTTTCCACAAGGTCCTGGCCATCGGCGATTACTTGAACACTCCGGTGCGCAAACTTTCCCTTGGCGAGCGCATGCGCTGCGATCTGGCCGCTGCGCTGCTCCACAATCCGCCCATTCTTTTTCTTGACGAGCCGACCATCGGGCTCGACGTCGTCGCCAAAGACCACATCCGCCAATTTCTCCACGCCATCAACCAGAGTTACAAAACGACGGTCCTGCTGACGACGCACGACCTCGATGACATCGAGGAGCTTTGCCGCCGCGTTATGATCATCGACCGTGGGCAATTGCTCTATGACGGCCCTCTCTCGGCGCTGAAACAAAAACTGTTGCGCACGAAGCAGATCAAATTCGCGCTTCGCACAAGCGAAGCCGCCGCGGCCCTCAGCAGCGCGCTTGCCGCGGAGGGGTTGGAAGCCGAAGCGCTGGACGAGTTGACCTACCGTGTCCGCTTCGACAAAACGCGCGTCTCCACCTCCGAACTCATCCGCAAAATCCTCGCTGCGGGCGAGGTGCGCGATCTTCTGATCGAAGACGAACCCATCGAAGAAATCATCAAGCGCATTTACGCCGGCGAAGAGCTTGTCGAAACCCCCAGCGGAGCGCATCGCTTGCCATGAGCAGCCGCGCACAATCGCTCGCCCCCTACGCTGAATTCACCCGCATCGGCTTCATCAACATCCTGGCATTTCGCCTGCGCTATTACATGGGGATTCTCACGTACCTCATCAACGTCACGGTCTATTACTTTATCTGGACGGCGGTGTTTCGCTCCTCGGCCGGCGTGACATCCGGAAATCTTGCGACCGCGACCCTCAATGGGTACACGTTGGCGCAGATGCTTACCTACGTCGCGGTCGGCTGGATCATCCGCTCCCTTTACTGGAACACGATCGATCAGGAGATGGCCTACGAGGTGATCGAGGGCAAGATTGCGATGGACTTTATCAAGCCCGTCTCGATCCAGTGGATGTGGATTTGCCGCGCCCTTGGAGAAACGGGATTCCGGCTGCTTCTTTTGACGGCGCCGACTTCCATCGCCATCGCATTGCTTTTCCGGGTGAAACTCCCCGCATCGGTCGCGAACTTTGCGTTATTTCTTGTCGCCGTGGCCGGCAGCATACTCCTGATGAGCGCTATTAATTTCATGATCGGCACCTGCGCCATCCCGCTGAAATCAATTCTGGCGCTGATCCGCGCGAAATACTGGCTGATCGAATTGTTGAGTGGATTGCTCGTCCCGATGACCTACTTTCCCAAGCCGCTGCAAAAAATTGCCGCGTGGTTGCCTTTCGAGCACATCGCTTACACGCCATTGCAAATCTACCTTGGCAAACTGAGCGGCGCGCAAGCCGCAAAAGCGCTCGCCACGCAATGGATTTGGATTGCGCTTTTGCTGTGGGCCGGCAGCGCCTGGTGGAAGCGCGCCACGCGCAAGATCACCATTCACGGCGGATAGCGCATGGACCGGATGCTCAAATCGATCAAGCTTCACGCAGGCCTATTCGGCGAGTACTTTGTCCAGTTCCTGAAGGTCCGCGTCAATTACCGGGGCGACTTTCTTGTGAGCATTGCGACGAGCACGGCTGCCACAATCTTCTCATTTATGTTTGTCTATGTTCTCTTCAGCAAAGTGAAGCTCATCGGCTGGAGGTTCGAGGAAATCGTTTTTCTTTACGGCTTTTCCCTCATTCCATTCGGGCTCTTCAACGTCCTGAGCCTGAACCTCTACGAGTTCGGCAACACCTATATCATGGAAGGAAAATTCGACCGCGTCCTGCTCCGGCCCGTCAATTCCCTTTTCCAGGTGCTCTTTGAAAATTTCCGCATCGAGTCCTTTTTTGAAATGTTTACCGGCTTGGGGATTGTCCTTTGGACGGCATTCGCCATGCATCTGCACTGGGGCGTCACGGACTTCCTGCTGCTATTCATCTTCGGCGTCTGTGGGTGCGTTATCTACGTCTCCATATTTCTTGCCCTCAGCACTTTTTCCTTCTGGTTTGAAGACCGCGTGGGTGTCCACCCGCCGTTCTGGAATTTGCTGGCCTTCGGCCGCTACCCGATGTCCATTTACTCCGGCTACATTCAATTCATTCTGACCTGGATTGTGCCCTTCGGTTTTGCTACGTTTTATCCGGGCGCGCGGATGCTCGCGCACGGTGAGTGGCGGCGATTCGCGTTGTATATTCCCTTCGTCGCCGCGACATCCTTGGTTCTCGCATGCCTGCTCTGGAGCCGCGGCGTTCGTCACTATTCCTCCACCGGCTCGTGAGTCCACGTTTTCTTGTATCTCTTCGGATGCAAGTATAAATGCCAGAACATCGTTCCATCCGTATGCGTATCTGTAGATGGAGGCTTGCGTGAAGCGCTGGATACGATGGGTTTGCGCGGCGTTGGTGCTGCCATCTTTGCTCTCAATCCCTGTGGGCTACTGGATGGCTGCTGGAGCCTTGCATCCTCCTCGTCGCCAATTGACTGCGCAGATGATTGCGCAGGCGGATTCCGTTTTTCGCGAAGCTCGCGCCAACAAAGAAGATCTGGATGTCACGACATCGGATGGAACAGTTCTCCGTGGATGGCGCGTCCGTCCTGATCCAAGTGCTTCGGGCAAGAATCAGCCACTGGATTGGGTGCTTCTCTTTCACGGCATCGGCGACAATCGAACGGGTGTGTTGGATCACGCCGCGTTCTTGCTTCGTGCGGGATATGGCGTCGTCCTGATGGATTCCCGCGCGCACGGAGAAAGCGGTGGCGCGTTTGTGACGCTCGGATGGAAAGAACGCGGCGATGTCCGCGCCATCATTTCGGCGCTGGAAGGCCGGGAAAATGTTCGCTGCGTTTTCGCGCTGGGCATTTCCATGGGAGCGGCCATCGCGCTCCAAGCCGCCGCCGGCGACGCGCGAATCGCAGGCGTCGTCGCGGAAGCTCCATTCAGCTCGCTTCGCGAGGCAAGCTACGACTATGCGGCCTTCCACACGAACCCCTGGCTCGCGCGAATCCCTTTGCGACTGGGCGTCGAAGTTGGATTGTGGGAACTCGAACGCGAGTCAGGGATCAGAGTGAACGCGACCTCGCCGGAGCGCGCCGCCGCCGCGCGGGCGTTCCCGATATTCCTGATTGGTGACGGAGACGATGAAAAGTTGCCGCTGCGGCACGTGAAAGCGATATACGACGCCGCGATTGGCCCCAAGCGAATTTGGGTTGTGCCGCACGCACACCATGCATCTGGATTGGGGACTGCACCAGATGAATATGAGTTGCGTTGCCTGAATTTCCTGCGCTCAATTCAATGCAGCCTGCCAATACAATAGGTACTCGCGACGTCGATTGGCGAACATCCGCCTCTGTTTGTGCCGACTTTCGCCCATCCTATGCGCATGTGCACCATAAGGCAGCGGGCTCAGAATGACTGCATCATGAGTTTTTCAAGATGCTGTCATGAATCCTGCCCAGCATTTTGCCGCTGTCGGTGAGTTTTCTGGTGACACAGGACACAAAGTGCTATGAGATTCTCGGCCGTATCATCCCCGAGGCGGCTCCGCGGCTCGATGTGATGGACTTGAAGATTTTCGGTTCGCCCGCATCCCTGGCAGCGCCAGCCGTCGCGTTTGAGAACCTGCAACCACAACTCGCGATAGGCCTCCGGTGCCAACCGCACCCGTGGCTGCTTCTCTCGCGTTCGAGTCATTCCGTTCCCTTCATCTCGTCGAGGAATTCGTTTCTGTGAGGTTGCGGGAGGAAAGCAAGAAGACGGTGGAGGGAAGAAGCTATGGCACTTGGGTCTTGGTTGTCCAGATTGGCTCCTGCCAGGAAATCCGCACAGATCATCTCCAGACAGTAGCCCCGCGACTTCTCCGTTCCGAGCATCAGGGCCGCTGTTTCAAGGGCTTGTTCGACGACCGGCAGCTGCGTCTTGAACACCTTGAAGTACAGGATTTCCCAGGGCTCGGTCGCTCGGCCGGTCAGGTGCTTCTCCACTTCACATTTGAACTCTTCTTTGGGCATCTCCCTGGCCTTGTGCAACCAGGTTGCACAATCGAATTCGTCTCCGTCTCGTCGCGCCACCTTCGCGAGTTCCACGGCCTTCGTCCAGCCCACCTCCCGCAGCTGCCGTTTCGGGACCCGGATCAGGGATTCCTGGATGGCCATGAGGTAATAGGCCTTCCGGCGCGACTCGGGGAAGCGCTTCTCGAGGAACTCATCAAAGGACTTCAGATCATCGAGCCTCCAGTACTGCCCCGCGCGAACCTCGCAAAGGTACTGCCCCAACTCAATGAATCGTTCGTCCCGCTGGTGCTCGCTCAACTTCTCCCAGGCGAGGATCTCCTCGATCCTGCTGAGAACAGCGAGCGCCCTCTGGCGGTTGAGTTCCGGGGGTGTCATGGCCCCACCGTTAATCCGAAAGCTCATCAAGCCAATCAAGGTCGCTTGCTCCCGGGCTACGAATCAGATGGGTATCAATCAACTTCTGGTCGTTGAGGCACAGCCCCAGTTGGGCACAGCTCACACAACCGTTCTGGGGGAATCGAATCCCGCTGTGCGGCAGGAACTGGCCGGCCTCGATCTGACTCGCAGTCGATTCCACGATTTGGGCAAACTCCTGCCGCTGGGCGTCGGTGATGGAGGCGCGGAGATACTGGATTTCAGGCACGCGTTTGCGCACGAACACCACCATCGCCACATCCGAAATCCCGCTCATCCAGGAGTAGCAGATCATCTGTGGGTCGAGAGTTACGAGTCCTGCGGGTTCTTCAGGGTAGCGCGCCCGGGTGGTTTTCCACTCGAGGAGGCACCGTTGGCCGTCCAGTTCTCCGATGCCATCGATGTGGGCCACGAAATCGTCGCCATTCGGAAGCGCACGAACGAGTTTCACCTGGAGGTCCTGCTTTGGATGGCGGATGTGAACGCGATCTTCCTGTGCAAATCGTTCGAGCAGCATGACCCCCTGCCGCAGCATGCGTTCCCAATCGTCCCCGTTGCCGAATTCGAGATTCGATTCGCGATAGGTTCCCCACTCCTGGAAGAGGACTGCGGCGCCGTCTTCCTGGGAGAGAAGGGCGGCCAACGCCTTTTCAAAGCACCGGCCGAAGAGGGATGCCGCCCGTGAATCTTTCTCCCGCCAGCCATCCAGATACCGGTATCGGTAGGCCCGCGGACAGCGAAGGTACTGGCTGATCTGTGTGTAGCTATACGTCATGGCCAGCCCCTTGGACCTCTGCAACACCCCCGGGTGCCGGCGAGAGTTCCTCCCATTCACTTGCAGGGGCGAATGCTTCGAGATTGAGGTAGGAGCGACCGTTGAAGGGGGTATGGGAGATGCGCAGGACCCCCCGCAAGCCCAGAAGAGCTCTCTCTTCCACCTCTTCTCGACCGAGCAGATCCTGGTCATAACCGAAGTCCCTGAGGAACCAGTTCAGTTTCCAAAGGGCCTTCGGTGAACAGTAGATTCGTCCGGTGATGGTCTGTCCTATGAATTCAGTAGGTTCGATGACGGTAAAGCGGAGGGTGAAGAATGGCTTGTGCGCATGCCAACGGTAGAAGGCCCGCTCGACACGAACGAGGAACAGACCTTCGAGTGTGGAATCGGGATTCGGAGAACACTCGTGCAGTCCCGGGATATGACGCTTCATGACTTCACCTCCGTAAGTTGGGAATAGCTGTTCAGTTTGCAAAGGAGCCCTTCGCGGTCCTTGGAGGCCCAATCGGCGAGGTTGTTGATGAAGCTCTCGACAAGGTCTCGACCGGCGTCCCGCAGTACTTCGGTCCCGCAGAAGTCCGCCGCATAGCGTTTTACGAGGGTAGAATCGAGTTGGTGCTTGCGGACCAACAAGCAGAGGCGGTCGCGGAGGCGCGGCTGGCCGCTCGAGTGGCCGTTGTTCCCGTTCGAGGCAGGCGCGTTCTGATTCGATGGGGCAGCGGCAGGAGTCCGAGGCGACCACCCGAGTTCCTCGACCGAACAGAGGCCGATGCCGTAGGCTTTGCGAAGGGCTCGATTGACGGCGCGGGTTTCAGCCACGCGCATCTCGGCGCCGCGAACCAAGGACGAGACGTTAGACGGATCGGCATCTCCGTAGCCGACGAAGCCGCGAGAGCGGGGTGACTTGTAGACGGTCGCCTTGAAGACCCAGCGGCTGGCAGTCGGATCAGACAAAGCTTTTTCAACGGCCGTTCTGATGCCCACGCACCGGTTGCGCCGCGCCACTCGAAGTAGGCCAGCGTGGGTGACATACCATTTGTTGTCAAGAAGCCTCAAGTCGCCTACAACAACTGACAATTGCAGTTCTTCAGTCAGGTCTTTGAGTCGAGCAACTTGCTCACGGGAGACCCCCCAGTTTCTCCGTGCAAACCGTATGTTCTGTATCGCTAAAGGACGCACTACAGGTTCGGTCTCCAAACCATGACGCTTCTCAATCTGCATTTTGCGACTCATCAATGCCTCCTTATTTCTTTCATTGCGCGCTTACCCCTTTAGACTGTAAAAGATGCACTTGGAGACTCTGGGCAAATTTGGCCTACCCTTGATTTGTATGTCTACAAACATATTATATGTCGAAAGACATTCGTAAGTCAAGACAAATTGTGCAGCACAAGACTGGCTCGCTCAACTGGAAGAACGTTGGGCGGAGGATTCGTGAGCTTCGAGGATTTCACATGACGCAGCAGCAATTCGCGAGACGAATTGAAGTGAGTCAGGGGCATTTTTCATATATCGAGCGCGGCGAAAAGGAAATTGGAGCGGAAATTTTGCTGAGGATCAGCCGCGAGTTCGGGAAATCGATCGAGTGGCTTCTTACAGGAGAAGACTAGGAGACAATCGGTGCCGCCATATGTCGACGCCAAGATCAACAACTAACTCTGTCGACTTGAACCTGATTACCCTAATTCCAATCAGCGCGTCTCGGAGTGCATGGTATGTGGGATCAGAATACGCGTACACCCCGGTCAGGCCCTTTTTCCTGCAAACAGCGCGGTTGGGCGGCCATCGAATACAAGCGAGACTGAGGACGACGGGAGGTCTGCGCTCGCCAACCCGGCCTAGCATCCCGATCCTGTGAAAAGGGCCATTCTGCAAAACGAACTGTCTTAACTGCTTTTGAATCAGTGACTTGCCTTCTTTCGACCATTTCAAATTGATTGAATTCGGGCACATAAGCCGTCAAGGATTCAGCGGAACGCAAATGTGAGAATGGTCACAGACTCGAAATTGGAATATCCCGCACCGAAATCAGTGGATGGGAGGCCCACTCCATGAGTTCTGCGGCGCCCCGCTATTCGCGATGCGTATCGCATAGAGCCCCTCGGTTGCAGAAGCCGCAAACAAAGTTGCTGCGCGATCCTCTGTCGTCACGACGGGGAAAAAACCCTCCGCGAGCATCCCGGGGACCCGGGTCCACGATCTTCCGCGATCCCGGGAAAGATAGAGCCCGCCCGCGCGCATGGAAGCCAGAAACGTGTCGCCGGCAATTGCGAGATCCTGAACGGGAGCTTGCGGAATTCCCGCACCGGCAAGTGTCCAGGTCTTCCCGGCATCGCGCGAGATGTAAAGACCATTGTCCGCGTCGGCCACAATCGTTTCTTCATCTCCGCCCGTGGTGGCATCAAGCCATAGCGCGGCTCCGGCCGCTTCCGGAAGATCGTGCCAGCTCCAGGTTTTTCCGCCGTCGTGCGAAAAAACCAGACCGCGCAAGGAGACGACCCACAAGTTCAGCCCGTCCGGAGAAACTCGTACACTCCGCACGGGCAGCGCGGGCAGCGGCCCGAGCGGGAGGATCTCCCACTTTTCTCCGCGATCCGTCGAGCGCATCAGACCGCGTTCTGTTGCAGCCAGCCATGACCCTTCAGAAAAAGCCATGTCATTCACTTGCTCAACGAATCCGTTTCCCGTCAGGCGCGGCGCGGCCTTGCGTCCCTGTTTTTCCGAACCAGCCGCGGCAAGTAACGAAATCGTAGCTGCGTCCAACCGTCCCGCCTGGGTCCACGCCGATTTGGCGTCGTCATATTTCATCAGCCCGCCGCGATCGAGTGCGGCCCACCACCCGCCCGGCGCGGCGTATAGACGGCGCACTCCCTGCATCTTCAATCCGTGCCCGAGCGGATCCCACGTATTTCCACCATCCTCGGTCACAAGGAGCGTCTCGGGCGCATTTGCCAACACCGCGAGTACGCGGCCCTGCTGTTGGCGGTCGAGCGCGAGCGCGACAATTTGCCGGTGAAAAAAACCATTGTTCGCCGGGCTGTAATGCGCGCCGCCGTCTTCGCTCGCCAATGCTCCCAGTTTTTCGGTGCCAATCAGCAGGCGCCCCGTCAGCAGCGCTACGGAATTGATCACCCAATCGCCGGGAGTGAGCCGCTTCCAAGTCGATCCTCCATTCCCCGTGACCCAAAGCCCTTCGGTTGTAGCCGCATAAATCGTTGCCGCGTGATCCGGATCCTGCAAAATCTCCTGCGTCCTGCGCGCCGAATACGGGATCCCTTGAATCTTGCGCCACACTCCCGCGCCGTCATCGCTCAGGTAAATTCCCGAGCAAGCGCTCGCGAATATTCTGCGCGATTGCGTCCGATCCACCAGGATGCTCATCACGTCGGAATCGTCAATCATTCCCTCATGGACCGGAACCCAATGCTCTCCGCCATCCGTGGTTTTCCAGGGCAGGTGATACGTTCCCGCATAAATAATTCGCGCGTCGCCGGGGTCCAGCGCGATGGAATCGAAATTGCGCAGCTCTTGGTGGCCTTCCGGCGAAATTCGCTCCCACGTCTTTCCTGAGTCGGCGGACCGGAACACCCCATCTACGGCGCCAGCGATAAGTACATTCGGATCCGACCGCGCCTCCGCGAGCGCGCGCACTGCATGTCCCCTCAGCCCGGCGTCAGACCACGTGTGGCCGCCATCGTCGCTCCGATAGATGCCGCCCCCCGCTTTCGGATCTTGTGTCCAGGTTGCGGCCCACAACACTTGCGGAGCGCGCGGATCCACCACAATCGCGGTCACGACGCTGTCGAGCCGCGTCCCCGCCCGGCCCAAGAGCGACCAGCGGCCGCCCGCGTCGGTCGAGCCGAAGATATGTCCATCCGCCGTGCCGAGGAAAACACGGCTGCGGTCCGACGGGTCGCTTGCGAGTGTCCGGACGTCGCCCCCCGGCGGGCCCATCGGCTGCCACGTCTGTGCAATGGAACGCGGCGCTACAAGCATCCCAAGCAGGATTGCAATTTGGATTCGACTATTCATCTCGCGGCGAAACGCCGTTCTGTAATTCTACGTGCGCCGGAACCCCTGCGCTATTACTTCCGGTGAAAAACAAACAGGCCCGGTGCAGTTTACGCTGCGCCGGGCCTGCTCACGGAATCCCGTGATTTATTTTGTAGGTGTTTAGTAGGTTGCGCCCTCTGGCACCCAAATGATTTCGATCCGGCGGTTCGCCGCGCCAGCGCCTTCCTGGCCGCTGCCCGCACGCACCGTAATCCGGCTCATGTCGATGCCCTTGCCTACCAGGTATTTCGCTGCGTTGTCGGCGCGTTCCTGACCGACCTTCTTCATCCGTGGCTCCTTCGGGTCCGCGTAGCCGATGATGACGATCGTCCCCTTGGGCTCGTTCTGCAAACGCAGCGCCACATCGTCCAGCACGCGCTTGCAAGCGTTGTCCGTGCGGGAGATGCCGGCCTTGTATGTAGTGCACTCGTTGATCTTGCTGGCCTGCGGCGGCGGTGGCGGCTGCTGCACGGTCACGTTCACCGTGCAATCTGCCGCGCCGTCATGTCCGTCGTCCACGCGACCCGTGATTGTGTAAGTCCCCGGGCCGAGTCCAGTCGTATCGAATTGCACTGAGGATCCAGTGCCCACGATCTGCCCCGCATTGGACCGCCATGTATAGTTCAATGCGAAGCTCTGAGGGCTGGAAGCTGATGCCGAAACGTTTACGCGCTCGCCTGCCATCACTGTGCCCCGGTCTGTCGAGCAGCTCATGACCGGTGGTTTTGGCGCTGGTGGCGGTGGCGGTGCATTCACACGGATGTCCACCGAGCACGTTGCCGAACCGCCGTGCCCGTCATCCACATGCGCGGAAACACTGTAGGACCCTGCTCCCGCATTCCCTGCACTCCAGCGCGCATCCGCGCCGGTGCCATCCACGCTGCCACCCGTCGCGCTCCATGTATAAGTAAGCGAGTCGCCATCCGGGTCGCTGGCAGACACATGAACGGGAACGATCTCACCCGATCCCGCAACAACCATGTTCTTGTCCGCGGAGCACGAAGCCGTCGGCGGGCGATTGATCGCTTCCGGATGGGCTCCCCATTGAATAACCAAACCGCTGGACGCGCGAAGATCATTCTGAGGATAGGATCCGCCCGGGTTGCTGAACAGCGTCATCACGTATTCCGCCTGAATCATTCGCCAGGAGAAGTGCCTGGTCAACTTCAGGTCGAACCCGCCGCCTGCCGCCAGAGCAAATGCATTGGCGGAGGTGGAACTGAATGTTTCGTTCGCGTAGGCGCCGCCGAACAAGATTTGTGCAAAAGGCGTCACCCTCGAACTGTTGCGATAAGTAAGCCGCGGGCCGAACAAATAGGAATAAGAGGTCGCATCCACGCTGGTGTTGTTGATGGTTCCCGTATGGTACCCGCCGAAATCACCCACGATCCCGAACCAGTGATTCAAGTTGTAGGCAATCGAGGCGCTCCCGCCGTTCAGATACACCGGACCGGGCACCGACACGCCGGGACGAACATCTACAAACGAATACCCGACAAATGCTTCCCAGTGCGGATAATCCGTGCCGGGCTTGATGTGAGGGTCTGCGCCCGATTTCGGCGCGCTCGCCGTCTTGTCATCTTTCGGCGGATTTGCCGCCGGCGCGGATCCATTGTTGGCGGGCGCGCTGGCCGCCGTCCCCGCACTCGAACCGTTTTGCTGCGCGAATCCTGCGGGAACCAAAATCAGTCCCAGCGCCGCAATCGCCAGCACACTTGCACGACTTCTCATTTCATCCTCCTGAATTTTTGGAACACTCTTTCGCCCAGCCGCAACCTTCGGCCCCTCAAAAAAGAAAACAGATGAAGTCTACTGACTGATATTCAAACCCGAAAGAGGCCCGCGTTGTACCCCCGCGGCTTTGGGCAACCACCATGATGGGAGCCGATATCAATTCCCCCCCACGGCCGACATTGTATTCCCCAAGCGTACCTGTGAGCAACCCCCATGCGGGGAAGGAGCGCGACCTAACCAATACGTCAAATCCCTTGCGATTCACGGACTGTGAAAAACACTCTTGCTGACCTGGACTTGTCACTCAATTCATCCACGATCATTGTGACAGGCAAACTAAGGTCGCTCCCTTCCAGCTCCGAGCGTTACCGTAAGAAAAGTGCCCTTGCAAGTAGCGCGAACCCGGCGCCTTCCCGCGGAGTGAGTGGAATTCCAGTCCCGCTACTGTTAGATTGCAGAATGAGCTAATCTTCGGTTCACCTATGGCAGAACAGAACGGCGGCACTGAACGCATCCTGATCGTAGAAGACGAAGTCAATGCACGCGCGGGCTATGAAGCCCTGTTGCGCAAATGGGGTTACGGCGTCCTGGGCGTGGGGAGCGCCGAAGAGGCGCTCGAGCGCTTCGCCGAATTCCAGCCGTCCCTCGTAATTGCAGATGTCGAGTTACCGGGAATGGACGGCCTCGCATTTCTCGCCCGCCTTTCGGAAGAACTTTCGCAGATCCCGGCCATCGTCATCACCGGACGCGGCAGCGAAGAACGCGCTGTCGCTGCGATCGAAGCCGGCGCTTTCTGGTACATTGAAAAACCTCTTCGCGCTCCCGTGCTTCGCGCATTGCTCGACCGCGCGCTTGGCCGTTCCCGCGACAGAAAACAAGTTTCCGCTCTCACGCGCCAGTTGCGCGACACCGGCCGCCTGGGCAGCCTGGTTGGCGGCTCGAAATCGATGTTGGAGGTCCTGCACCTCGTTGAGCAAGCCGCGCCCTCGTCGGCATCGGTGTTGATTACCGGCGAGACCGGCTCGGGCAAAGAAATTGTCGCGCGCACGCTGCATCGCCTTTCGCCGCGCGCGGATAAGCCATTTGTCGCCATCAATTGCTCTGCGATTCCCGAATCCCTGATGGAGAGCGAAATCTTCGGCCATGAAAAAGGCGCCTTCACCGGCGCGGCCGAGCGCCGCCTGGGTTGCTTTGAACTGGCCGATGGCGGCACTTTGCTTCTCGACGAGATCGGTGAGATGCCCGCGCCCACCCAAACCAAACTGCTCCGAGTGTTGGAGGACGGCAAGGTCCGCCGCCTCGGAAGCAGGTCGGAAACACCCGTCAATGTGCGTGTTCTCTCGGCCACAAATCGCGACCCGGAGCAGGCCGTGAGCAAGGGCGGTCTCCGCCAGGACCTTTTTTTCCGGCTCAACGTTTTTCGCATTCATCTTCCCGCGCTTCGCGAGCACAAGGAAGATATTCCCGCGCTCGTGGAACAGTTGCTTGCGGACCTGGTCACGAAGCACGGCAAAAAGGTGCGCGGCGCAAGTCCCGATGTGATGGAGGCGTTCCGGAGTTACACTTGGCCGGGAAACGTTCGCGAGCTTCGCAACGTTCTTGAACGCGCGCTCATTGTGTGCGACCGCGAAATTATCACACGCTCGCACTTGCCTCCCGATTTTGGACACGCACTCGCCGCCGCGGGGACGGGCCTTTCTTCCCTTCGCTTCCCCGTGGGCACCACGGTCGAGGCCGCCGAGCGCGAATTGATTCTCCAGACGCTTGCGGTCACGAACAACAAGACACGTGCGGCGGAGCTTCTGGGCATCAGCCTGAAAACATTGCACAATAAGCTGAAGGAGTACGAATCGGCCGGTACACAGAGCGAGTAGCTGGGCGCGCGCCGGCTCGCGCGGTCCTGCTTTTCGCGCATTGGTAAGACGATGCCTCTGCGGCTCAGAACTAAATTTACGCTCATTACGGCGCTGCTTGTCCTCGGCGTCGCGTTCCTCATTTCCATGGTCTTTGTCGCTAAGCTGGCTCGCCGCGAGATTACCGCAGCCAAAGCCGACGCCGACCGCGCCGCCAGCCGCGTTCTCCTGCAGGCGCAAAAATCGCTTGAGGACGCGAGCACCGCCGGGCGCGCGCCCGTCTCATCCAGCCCGCAGGACGTCCGCGATTACCTCCAGAGCGAGCTGGTCCGCGGCGTAAGATCAGAGCTGGACTCCTTGACCGCGCAAGACCCCGTCATTTATGAAGTAACAATTGCCGATGGCGGAGGGACGGGACTGGTTTCCAGCGACCAGAATCTTGTGGATCGCCCGCTGACCGCGCGCACGCCGTTCTCCGACCTTTTGCAAAGAAATCTTTTCAGCCAGCTCCGCGTCATCTTTGGCCCTTCGCAGCTTTATCAGGTCCAGCTCCCCTTTGGTCTGCGTTCATCGGCGGGGCAGGCGCCCTATGGCGAGGTCCGCGTCACTGTGGAAACCAGCCTGCTCCGCGCGCAGATCAAGCCCGACCTGCGTTCGGCGGCAATCCTTGGGCTGGCAGCGGTGCTGATTTCGACGCTGGTATCCGCGTTCGTCAGCGGGCTGCTGCTCGCGCCGCTCGGCGCCATCAACCGCCAACTCGACGCTCTTTCCGGCGGGAAATCGGATGCGCGCGGGAAACGCAAACGGTTCACCGCGAAAGGCGACGAACTAACTCAAGTTCGGACAAAGATTAGCCGCCTCGGCGAACAACTCCGCGGCGTGCGGGAGATTTTCAGCACCCTGCGTGAGAATTTGAATCACGTGATGTCCGGACTGGAAGACGGCCTGATTCTCTTTTCCAGCGAAGGCCGCGCCGTGCTGGTCAGCCCGGCGGTCGAAAAATTTCTTGGCGCGCCTTCGGACCGGTTCCTCGGCCGCACGGCCGCCGAAATTTTCCCGCCGGAGCATCCCCTTCGCCACGTGCTGCAATTCTCCGGAGAGCGGCTCGAACCGCTCGATGGCGCGGAAGCAGATCTTCCCGCCGCGCCGGGCGCTGCGCCCGGGCCGCTTCGCGTGGGCATCACAGTTCACCCGATTCCCGAATCGAGCGGCGACGCGGGCGAAGTTTGGGGCGCACTCGTGACTCTTCGGGACCTCGAATCACGCGAGCTCATCGGCAGCGAGTTGGAAACATCCGAGCGCCTCTCCGCGCTCGCGCGCATCACCACGGGCGTCGCGCACGAAGTAAAGAATCCGCTCAATTCGATGCGCCTGTGGCTCGAAACGCTGAAGGAATCGCTGCCCAAAGACCACGACGCCTCAACCCAAGCCGTCCGCGTACTCGACAGCGAAATTGACCGCCTCGACCGCGTCGTCAAGCGCTTCCTCGATTTCACCAAGCCCGTCGAAATGCGCATCGAAGATGTCGAGCTGGCGCAACTGCTCTCAAAAGTCATCGAACTTGCGCGTCCGGAAGTCGAGCGCGCGAAAGTCACCGTTGAGATGCGCCTCACGGATGGCATGCCCCCCCTGCGCGGCGATAGTGAACTTTTGCGACAGGCAATGCTCAACCTTGTGCTGAATGCTGTGGAAGCCATGCCCGTCGGTGGGCGCCTGCTCATCTCCCTTGATCGCCGCGGGGACGACGCAATGATTGTGGTCAGTGACACCGGCAAGGGGATTCCTCCCGAGCACCGCTCGAGAATCTTCCAGCTCTTCTACACGACGCGCAAAGGTGGTAGCGGACTGGGACTTGCCACCACTTTTCGAATTGTGCAGCTTCACAACGGTTCGATAGACTTTGTATCAGAGGTCGGCCGAGGCACGGCGTTCCGAATCGAGTTACCTCTCGCGCGCGGTCAATCTGCCGCGGCGGAGCCGGCGCGGGCGGCGCGGTCTGCCCAGGCGCAGTCCAAATAATGCATTTGCGAAACCACAGCCCGGAGGATCGCACGGCACTTCGCCGCGTCTCGATTCGCAGTGTCTCATCGCGCGGCAAGCGGCAGCCGGTTTTCTTTGGCATCCCACTTTTTGCGATGCTATTCCTCGGTCTCGGTGGATGCCCGAGCAAGCCTGTGCATAGCGACCTTGGCAAGAACGGCCTCATCAAACCGCCCCACGTGATGCCGCGCGATATGGATGCGGCACTGACGCCGCCGGAAATAAATTCACCCGAATGGCCGATCGCCAAGGACTTGACGATGACGTACCTTACGATCAACCGGCAGCCAAATCCGCCTGCAGTCCACCGCGCACCAAGCGCGTCTGAACCGGAGCCCGAACCGGTGAAAGCCGTAGCGCCGCAAATATCGCCGCAACTTTCACCCGAGGAACGCTCGCGCGCGCAGGCCAGCGCGGGTAGAGATATGCGCATCGCGCAGCAGAACCTCGACTCGGCAAACGGGAAGCGTCTGACTGCAATTCAGCAGGATATGGCCGATAAAATCCGCGGATTCCTGAAGCAGGCGCAAGACGCCATTGCCGTTTCCGATTGGAACCGCGCCAGCAGCCTCGCCGAAAAAGCCCGGTTGCTCTCCGACGAACTCGTCAAATCTCTGCATTCCTGACTTTGCGCTGTCCCGATCTCTGCCTCGGCGCCTGAAAGCTGCTAACATCAATCAATCGTTGCGCTGGTCTCATGAAATCATTTGACGTAATAATTGTCGGCGGCGGAATCATCGGCGGGGCAATCGCCTTTGAACTGACGCAACAAAGAATTCGCGTCGCCATTTTCGATCGCCAGACTCCCGGCCAGGAAGCCTCTTGGGCCGCGGCGGGAATGCTTTCACCGGCTCCTGATAGCGCGGATGCGATCCCGCTCGTGCCGCTCGCACGAGCGAGCCTCGAACTCTACCCGGAATTCATCGCCGCAGTAGAAGAAGCCTCTGGACAAGCCGCGGGCTTCCGCTCGGGCGGCGCCATCGAGGCATTTTTCTCGCGCGATGCCGCCCGCGAACTCAGCACGCTCGTTGCGCTGCATCATGGCCTCGGCCTTCCCACGGAAGTCCTTCGCGTTGAGGAGGCCCATGAACTTGAGCCCGCGCTGGGCCGCGATCTCGGCGCGGCGGCGCTGCTTGCAAATGAAGCGTCCGTGGATAATCGAATGCTCACGCCGGCCGTGCTTGCCGCCGCTGAAACGAGCGGCGCGAGACTTTTCGCGGAATGCGCTGTGGAGGATGTCCTTTTCACCGGAAATAAATGCACGGGAATTTTGGCGGCGGGCCAGCGCGTCAATGCAGGGCACGTGGTAATCGCCGCCGGATGTTGGGCAAGCAAGCTCGAAAGCGTTGCGCGCTACGCGCCGACGCGCCCAGTTCGCGGACAGATGGTGGCCCTACATTCCGAAAGCGTGGAGCTCGGCCACGTAATTCGCAGCGAACGCGGCTACATCGTTCCGCGCGGTGATGGACTCTGCGTCGCGGGCAGCACGCTCGAGAACGCGGGCTACGAAAAACGCGTCACCCCCGCCGGCATCGAAAAAATCCTCGGCGCTGTCACTGAGATGATCCCCGCGCTTGCCGATGCGGAAATTGTCGAAACATGGAGCGGCTTGCGGCCCGACACACCCGATCACCTTCCTTCGCTGGGCCTTACTGATATGGAAGGCCTGCTGATCGCGACTGGCCACTACCGCAATGGAATTCTTCTTTCGCCGGTCACGGCAAAAGTAATCGCGGATTTTATTACCGCAGGCCGCGCTTCCATTTCCTGCGATGCGTATTCTCCGATGCGCTTCGTCGATTCCGCGCGCGCCACAGCCTAATCGAATTCAGGCCAAACCAAAACAAGAAAGGCGCGAAAATCGCGCCTTTTCTTAATATTTTATTTTTTTAGTCAGGCGACTGACTTAATAAATAAAGTCTAAAACGGCGATCGCGAACGCGTGGGTTCGCGGTTTGGCGGCCCCGGAATTGCCGATGCATGGCCCGGGTCCGTGAAAGTGATGTAACTCGCGTCGAGGTAGAGCGTCCGGTCGAGGACGATGTCGAGCGTCGTGCCGCGCGGCAATTCCAGTTCCGGGCCGCGCGTCAGCAGCACCGTCGCGAGGCTTACAGCCATTCCAACTCCCGCTCCGATTCCCGCGCCACCCGCCGATCGCGTGGCGATCCCGCCTATTCCCGCGCCAATCGCCGTGCCCTTCAGAACCGTGCCGACATCGGTTCCCTTGTCGGAGTCGCCGTGAATCTTTCCTTCGGAGTCCGTATGCTCATTTCCTCCGGTTCCTGCGTTGCTCGGCACGGCTGCAAAGCTAACCGTGTAACCGTTCGGCAGAATCAAGGTGTTCAAGCGCATCATCATTTCGCCCGTGCCCTTCACTTTTCCGGGGCGCTTCGATGAAGTTATCTCACCCTGGACGTAGGAGCCGGCCGGAATCAGAATCTTGTTGTTCAGCACAATGGGAAAAAGCGTTTCGAGATAAACGGGATCGCCCGGCTGCGCGTTGCGCGTTGTGAGCGCGTTGTGCAACACGAGTGGCAGCTTTGTTCCCGTGGGCACCGTTAGCATGGTTGGCTGTACTGGCGCTGCAGGTTGTGCAGGCGCAGTGGGTTGTCCGGGCGCTGTTGGTTGCCCGGACGATGTAGGCTGCGCCGACGCCGTTGGCTGTGCTGGCGTTGACGGCTGCACGGCCGGCTGAGTTGTAGCCGGCGGCGTTGCAGGAGCCTGCGTTTGCGAATGCGGAGTCGCCTGCACGGGTGGCGGCTGCTGCGCAGGCGGCTGAGTTGGCGGCGCTTGCTGAGCGGGTGGAGCTTGCGCGCGCAATCCGGCAGCACATACAAGGACGAAAAGCGCGAATCCAGGCAATCTCAAATTCACGCGGGATTTACTCCGGGAAGGACCACCACGGAAGGAACGCATTACACCCCTCTCCCATTTGTTTAGATGCCCGCACCCAGGGAATTGGCTGCTCGCATTCTACCGCGAAAAGGGCGCCTTGCGTTAAACCAGCGTCGAATAGGGTTTTGAGTCTGTAGCACGCGCCCCCCGTGGCGGGCGGAGCTTTTCAATATTCGGAGTAGAATGATCGCGACAATTCAATACATCGAATGAAAGGTCGCATCATGGCAAAACTCGCGCTCGTTTACGGTATGAGGCTCTTCCCTTCCGAAGAACTGGGTGAGGTTCGCGAAGCCACTGTGCAGCTCAAGAACGGCCGCACCTCGCGCGTCTCTATGCATCTGATCGAAGGCAGCAAAGAGGAGATCGAGGAGACGCTGCGCCAGTCCGTCGCCGCGTTTTTTGAAATGTATCCGGAAATTTGAATGATGGACTGATTTTTCGCGACGCGGTCTTAATTACAATCCCTCTTCCTCAACGTCCTTGGGCAGCCCCGCCATCTGCTCGACGAACACGACGCTCTGCCCCGTCAGCTCAAACCGCTTGCGGCATTTGCGGCAGGCAACGAGCTCGTCCACTCGCACCATGTAGGAGCGCGCGTTCGCGAATCGCTTTTTGTCTTCCTCGCCGGCGCCGCGCGGCAGTTCCTTCTTTTTCGTGCGCACCATCCAGCGGATGGGATACATGTCATCGCGGTGGCAGCTCGGGCACACCAACTTAATTTGCTTGGTCTCCGGCTTTTCGTCGTAAAAATTTCGCTCGTCCATTTGCCCTCGAATCCCCATCGGATTCTACCCTATTGGTTCACGGCGAGATGGTAACAAATTCCAGGCCCGCTTCGCGCCATCGCGGAAGCCAGTGTTCCAACGCTGTTACGACGTGAGCGCGGTCGCCGCCGAGCGCGCGGTGATCTCCCTCGTGCATCAGAATGATGTCCCGCTCACGTACGCGCGCGAGCCGCGCAATCACACGCGCGGCGGGCTGCGGCTTCCAGTCGTAGCAAATGCGCGACCATGTGGCGACGCCGCGGAATCCCAGCGCCCTCGTGACCCCGCCAAGTTGCGGCCCGCGGAATCCGTAAGGGGGCCGCATCCATTGCATCGTGAGGGCGTTCGCGCCATGCGACACAGCGCGTAAGCGAGTCGTGGCCGCGCCAAGCGCCTCCCCAACAGCCTCTTCGCACTGACGCAGCTCCCGTGCGATGCGCGCGCGAGAGAGCCAGATGAGGTTCGGATGTGTGTGCGTATGATTGGCGAGCAGATGCCCGCGCGCGGCGATTTCGCGCACGAGTTCCGGGCATTTCTCGGCAAATCGTCCGATAACGAAGAATGTGGCGCGCGCGTTGTAGCGTTCGAGCAGATCGAGCAGGCGCGAAGTGATGGCCGGGTTCGGTCCGTCGTCAAATGTAAGCGCGATCGCACGCGCCGGTCTTGTCTCCGCGCTCGCCGTCGGGGCCGATGGCTCTGCCGCCATGACCTCCGGCAACCGCCGCAGCACAGCGCCGAAAAGCTGCGACGACGGCGCGACCACGCCCCACGCGCCGAGGCCCGCACTCGCCGCCACGACCGGCACACCAATCACCCAGGGATCCATGCAAACGCATTCTCTCATGGCAATCGAACACAACGAATACGAAGCGGTAACCTGACAGCGTGAAGGCGCGTCTAAGTCGCAGGATAGAGAAGGGCCAGGATTCTCCGGTTTTCGTGCGTCGGGAACGGCCCCCAAAAACAGAGGCCGAATCACCGGGTCAAGGGGAAGGGATATTCAATGTTCTGGAAGCATATAGCAAGAATTGTTGCACTACTCGCAGTGCTCTGCATGCCACTTTTGGCGCAGCAGGTGCAACAGACCCCCGCACAGCAAGCACAGCAGCCTCCATCGCAAGAGCTTCCGGCGCACGTAACGCTGCAGGGCACCGTTCGGTCGGCTGACGGCACGCCCATCCCGGGCGCCTCAGTGACCATCAAGGATGTGACCACAGGAAAGCAATGGATCACATGGACGGATGAGACTGGTAAGTTCCGGCTGCCGGAGCTTCCGGGAGGGAAATTCACAGTCGAGGCCGCACAAATCGGCTTTATGAAGGACACGCAGGAAATCGCGCCGACGGCAGAAAAGAGCCCCGACATCATCCTCAATCTTCGTGTTGCCTCCCTCGACGAGATTGCAAAATCGAACGAGGCGCAGGCCGCCGGAACTACAGCGGCAAAGGCTACGACGAATCCGCCGGCGGCAAGCACATCTCTTCCGGCGGGCGCCACCACGCCTCCGGGAACAACTCCACCGGCGCAAGGGGCGAACAATGCTCCCGGCAATCAAACCGGGAAGAGTGGCAAGCAAAACCAGAATGCACAGCAGGGCGCGCGTGGGGGCCGCAACGGGGGTGGATTCTCTCAGGTAAACGTCGGTGGGCAGGGCGCGTTGGAAACAACCGCAGGCGGAGATACCGGCGCTGACCAGAGCGCGCTTGGCCAATCGGCATCATCGGATGCAATGCTGATGAACGGAACAACCGCGCAAGGCGACACGAGCAACATCAACTTTTTCATGGGCGGTGCGGGCGGAAATCAAAGTGGCATAAATAACCTTCCGGTGCAGGGGCTTAATCAACCCGGCGGGCAACCTGGCCAGGACATGAGTGGAGGATTTCCGGGTGGAATGCCGGGAGGCAACCCTGGCGGCGGCTTTCCTGGTGGGCGAGGTGGAGGAGGGGCCGGCGGCGGACCGGGCGGCGGCGGACGTGGAGGAGGTGGACCGGGCGGCGGACGCGGCGGAAGGGCAGGACAAGGGCAGAACGGCGTGCCCTGGGGCATGCAGCAGCTCATCCGAAGACGCATCAATACGATGCATTACACTCTGAACGAAACGCTGAACGATTCGGCCTTTAATGCGAAGCCATGGTCGGCGACAGGCCTCGATGTCCCAAAACCCTCCTTCGAGAACAACAATTTTGGGGGGAGCATCGGTGGGCCCCTCCGCATCCCGAAAATCTATGATGGACGCGACAAAACCTATTTCTTTATCAACGCGAATTTCCTGACCGGGACAACCGGCAATACGCTTTACTCTCTGGTGCCCACTGCTGCCGAACGCACCGGAAACTTTTGCGGATTGACCGTGACGGACCCGGTGACACAGGCTGCACTGCCCTTGCAGCTTTACGACTACACGTCTAATTTCGATGGGCCAAGAACACCGTTGGCCAATCTTCCAGCTGGAAACTGCAACCTTTCTGGCGTAAACAACCCCGCAACAGGCCAACCGTATGTCAATCCGGCCGCTATGGCGATTATGAATCAATATATCCCCCAGCCCAACCTTACGACGCCTGCTGTTTCACCGACCGGACAGTTTTATAACTATTTTCTCCAGTACACGATCCCGACGAACAACCAGCGGATTAATGTCCGTCTGAACCAGACCATCACAAAGAAGTGGAATTTAGGAGTCGTTTATAATATTTCGCAAGCGCAGACACCCGGCCAGGGAAATTTCCAAGTAGAGTCAAGCAACGTCGACAGCCGAGGTCAAAACGTAACCCTAACAAGCAATTACAATTTCAGTCCGCGTCTTATTGATTCCTTCACCGCCAATTTCACTCGAAGCACAACGGTCGCCACCAACGCTTTTACGAACGCCAGCGTCGACCCCGAGGGACCTTCCGGTCTGGGCATCAATGGCGTTTCCACTTTGCCGATCAATTACGGGCTGCCAACATTGAATTTCAACGGCGGAATCACTGGGGTGAACACGACGAATGGCTCGCTGCGGTCCAACCAAACGTGGATATTGACGGAGCAGGTGACTTGGATACCTTCTTCCAAGCACGAGCTGCATTTCGGATATATTTTCAGGCGCTACCAGTTCAACACCATCGCGCCCCCGGAACCGAACGGTGCCTTCACCTTTACCGGTGCGCTGAGCGAGAATTATGAGCCGGTTACGGTGAATGGCGTCACGACCGAACAACCGATCAGCAGCCCTGCCTATGCGATCGCTGATTTCCTGCTCGGGCTGCCGCAATCCACGAACGTGCAATTCGGCAGCGCGCCCAATTGCGGCGTGACCTGCGCCTCGAACGACTACCTGCGAAGCTGGGGAAATGTTGGTTACGTCACCGATAACTGGCATATCCGCCCCAGTCTCACAATCACATACGGGTTGCGGTACGAATTGATGCTGCCGCCTACAGAGCTTTTCGGCGATATTTCCAATCTTCAATTGAATTCGACATTCACGAGCGCGACCCAGGTTTGTCCGCAGAATGGTGTAACGATTGCCACTTGTTCTCCAGTAAGCCTTAACTCGCTGATCAAGCCCGATTACAAAGACTTGGCGCCGGCCCTGGCGATTGCTTGGCGTGTTCCGGGGAAGATTTTCAAGGGCAGCCATGCAATGACGTTTCGGGCAGGATATAGAATCGCTGACAATTCGCAGGTCTACAATTCACAGCTTTCCACTTATTTGCTGAACCAAGCTCCCTACGGGACTTCATTTTCCTTGAAGGACTCGGCAACACAAATTTTAACCCTGGCGAACGGGTTCCCGGCGCAGCCCGCGGGCATATTGTCAAACACATATGCCGTCCAACCGAACTACAGCAATCTCTACGTCCAGACTTGGAGCGCCGCCCTGGAGAGCCAGATCGTCGACGGATTCGTTTGGCAGGTGACTTACACCGGGATCAAGGGAACGGGGCTCAATCTTTTGAGCGCCCCTAACTCATTGTCCACAACAGGTACCGACACCATCCCGAATGTGGGGGGATTCACCTACGTCAGCTCGGGCGCGTCATCCATTTATCACGGCGTCCAGGGGCGGCTGCTGCGGCGCATGAAAAACGGCTTCACGTTTACAGCGCTCTACACCTTCAGCAAATCCATAGACGATTCGAGTTCAATTGGCGGCGGCACGGGTACCGTGGTGCAGGAATTTCCTTTATTCAGTCTGGAGCGGGGGCTTTCCACATTTAACATGAAGCACCAGATTACCGGGAACTCCACCTACGAATTGCCGTTCGGCGAACGAAAACGCTGGGCGAAGAATGGCGCGGAGGCACGCGCGTTCGGCAATTTCCGGCTCAGCGGCAGCGTGACCTATCACACCGGGATGCCATTCACGGCGTTGGTGCAAGGCGCGTTGGCGGACTTTAGCGGCAACGCAGGAAGTTTTTCGACGAGGGCGGACCTGCTGCCTGGATGCAACGTGAATGACGTCAACCACACATTGGGGCAGTGGTTCAACACGGCGTGTTTCGCCGCCCCGGGCTCCCTTTTCCTGGGTACGGACACCACTGCGCCGGGATCTTTATTTGGCGATGCAGGGCGGGACACCATTATCGGGCCGAGTTCCGAAGTTGTGAACATGCAGCTTGCGCGAAGCATGCAGCTCAATCGCGACGGCCAGCACACACTCACCCTGCGGTGGGAAGTTACGAACCTCACGAATACTGCGAATTACTCGTCGTTTGGGACGGTTGTGAACACACCCAGCAGCTTCGGAAAGATTACGGGCGCGGCGGGGATGCGCACAATGGACGCCGTCATCCGATTGAACTTCTAAAGGCATGGGAAAAAATATGAAAGCATCGAATGAATCGCGGATTGCGAGATTCCTGACCCTCTTAATGATAGCAGGGTTGCTTCTGCCTGCGGCTCCGGCGCAGCAGCAGGGGGCGACGCAGCAAGCCTCTGGGCAGCAAGGTTCTGCACAACAAGGCTCAGCGCAACAGGGGTCGGCCCAACAGCAAACGCCACCACCCACGCCGCCCGCGCAGAAACAGGACAATAATGTAATTGATATCCGGCAATTGCCTCCGCCGCCTCCACCGGAGGCGCCAAAAGGAGCAAGCAAGCACGTCCTCCAGTCCTTCGTGGATTTGGTGCAGATTAACGCGACGGTCACGGACAAGGACGGAAAGCTGATTAAGGGCCTCACCGCTGCGAATTTCCAGTTGGCAGAGGACGGAAAGACGCAAACACTCGACAAGGTGGACTATTTCGACGTCGAGAAAATGGATACGGCGGAAAAGGAAGACAGCGAACCGATCGTCATCAGCCTGAAAGGGTCGGTAGATCAGGAAAAACTGCGCCCCATCGTGCTGGACCACCGGATCCTGGTGCTCTTCTTCGATATGACCTCGCTTCAGCCGGAGGACTTGCTGCGATCAACCGACGCGGGGAAGAAATTTGTCAATGACCAGATGACGGTGGCGGACCTGGTGTCCGTGGTGTCATTTGGGACGCAATTCCGCGTCAATTGCGATTTCACGAACGACAAGAAAACCGTGCTCGCGGCGATTCAATCCCTGATCCCCGGAAAGGATTCCATGCTGTCATCGCTGGCCTCCACGGCCACCGACGTGGTAACGGAAGACACGGGCGCGGCCTTCACCGCGGATGACACCGAGTTCAATATCTTCAACACGGACAACAAGCTCTATGCCGTGGAGGCGCTCGCGAATCTGCTGGGCGGCATCCCGGGGAAGAAGTCCGTGATTCAATTCTCGGGAGGCATCACGCAGACCGGCGAGGAAAACCGGTCGAGCGTGACGGCGGCCACGAACGCGGCGGTCAAGAATAATGTAATCCTCTTTCAGGCGGATATGCGCGGGCTGGTTTCGGAAACGCCCGGTGGTGATGCAAGTACGGGGATGGCCAAGAGCACAACCGCGTTCACGGGCACCGCGGTGTTCAACTTGAGTCAGCAGCGGGATGATTCGCGCGACACCCTGAGCCAAATGGCGCAGGACACCGGCGGAAAAATGTTTGCCGATGAGGGAGATTTCAGCAAGGTCTTCAAGGAAGTGCAGGACGAGTCCACCGGCTATTACATGCTGAACTACTTCAGCTCGAACAAGACGCGCGACGGACGCTACCGCACCGTGAAGGTAAAGCTCGTCAATGCGCCTCCGGGGGCGAAGATCACGTATCGCCAGGGCTACAACGCTCCGAAAGACTGGGGCATTTTCAATACGGAAGACCGCGAGAAGCAGTTGGATGACGCGATGGGTTCGCCAGTGGCGCGCGTGGAGCTGCCCATTGCTCTCGATACCGGCGACTTCCGTATCTCCGCGAACCAAATTTACGTCCCGATTTCCGTAAAGATTTCCTCGAGCGCATTGCAATGGGCGCAGAAAGCCGGAAAGCACGAGGCGGAGTTTGACTTCCTCTATCAGGTCCAGGAAACCACCACGCCGCAGAAGCGGGTTGTCGGCTACCAGCGCGACCAAATGACGGTGAAACTTGACGCGGATCGCTTCCAACAGGTTGGGCAGCAGGCTGTCGTCTATCAGGGCGGAATCCTGCTTGGACCCGGAAAGTACCATCTGAAATTCCTTGCGCGGGAAAATGAGACCGGGCGGATGGGAACTTTTGAGCAGGATTTCGTGCTGGCTCCGGCGCAGATGAACAAACTCGAGTTGAGCAGCGTGCTGCTTTCCAGCCAGCTTGCGCAGGTTCCGAAGAACTCGGAAGTCCAGAAGAAGAACCTTGGCGGGGATGCAAAGATGAATAGCTCGCCGCTCGATGTGAATGGCGAGCGGATCGTGCCGAGCGTGACGCGCGTGTTCACTTCTCAGCAGACGCTCTATGTGTTCTTCCAGGCTTACGCGCCGCAAAATGCGGATCCGTCCGCGCTACGCGCTGGGCTGGTCTTCTTCGTAAACGGCAAGCGGTACGACGATACGCCGTTGGTTGAGCCGGCTGAGACGGATCCAAAAACGCGCGCGGCGTCATTCCGGATCAGCTTGCCGCTGGACAAACTTCCCACCGGCCGCTACACCGTGCAGGCTGTTGCGGTACAGGCGGGCGGAACTCAGTCGGCATTTGGGCGCAATTATTTCGCGTTGCGGAAGCCACCGGCGGCTCCAGGAGCTCCTGCGGCTGCGCCGGCAAGCCCATCGAGCCCCGGAACTCGCCCGCACTAAGGCCCGCGATCGAGCGGCGCTTCAATTTGTGCGGCACATCAAATTTTTCGGCGCCGCGTGCGCGTAAGCGTTAGAGATCGACGCTCATGTGCGCAACAACCGTCGAGAATTTGGGTTAGAGATGCTGGGGGTGTGCGATGAATACCCGAGGCTCTTTATCGGTATTTCGCCTCATTTTGCTTGCCGCCGCCGCGTGGCTGTTGATGCCGGATGCGCCTGCACAACAGCAGAGTGCACCTCCCGCTCAGAAACCACCCGCTTCCGGGACAACGGCCTCTCAGTCTCCAACTCCCCCGCCGCCGCCCGGCGCACAGCAGAAAAACAACGCGCACGCAATCATCAACTACGTGGACCTGGTTCAAATTGACGCTACCGTGACGGACAAAGAAGGCAAGCTCATCAAAGGCCTGAAGCCGGAGAACTTCGAGCTTTATGAAGAAGGCAAGTTGCAGAAGCTTGAAAAGTTGGACTATTACGATATGGAGCAAATCGAGACGGCCGGGAACGGGGAAGACACAAAGCCGATCACCATCGAGATTGCAGGCGCGAACGACCCCGAACAGATCCGGCCGATTGTGCGCGACCACCGGTTGATAGTTCTCTTCTTCGACTTGACCTCGTTGCAGCCCGAGGATCTGCTGCGCTCAACGGACTCGGCGCACAAAGTCATAAAGGAACAGATGACCCCGGCGGACCTGGTCGCAATTATTGCTTTTGGCACAACCATGACGATGGAACGGGCGTTCACGAACGACAAAGACCTCCTTCTAAAAGAGGTGAATGAGCTGATCCCGGGGAAAGATTCCATGCTCGCCGGGTTGGCCTCGGCTGCGACCGACACGGTAACCGAAGATACTGGCGCGGCCTTCACCGCGGACGACACGGAATTCAACATCTTCAACACGGACAACAAACTGCTAGCGGTGCAGCTTTTGTGCGAGTCCCTGGGAAACATTCCCGGAAAGAAAGTGATCATCGAATACTCGAGCGGCATCACGCAGACGGGCGAGGAGAACAGATCGTCGGTGCGGGCAGCGACGGACGCCGCGAACAAGAACAATGTGTCGCTCTATCAGGTGGATGCGCGCGGCCTGATGACGGAAACCCCCGGTGGCGACGCCAGCGTGGGAATGGCAAGGGGGCAATCGGCCTTTAATGGCTCGGCGGTATTTCAGCAGTCGCAAGCGCGGCACAATTCGCGCGACACCCTCTACACGTTGGCCGCGGATACCGGCGGGCGAACCTTCTTTGACATGAACGATTTCACCCCAATCTTCAAGCAGGTTCAGGACGACACCACCGGATATTACATGCTGAATTATTTCAGCTCGAATAAGGCCCGCGACGGCCGTTATCGCGAAGTCAAAGTGAAGCTTGTGGGATTGCCCGCGGGCTCGCACATCAAACACCGTCCCGGATATTACGCGCCAAAGGATTGGGGAATTTTCAATACGCAGGACAAGGAGAAGCAACTCGACAACGCAATGGCTACGGAAGCGCCTGTGGTCGAATTGCCTCTGGCGCTCGATCTGGGCCAATTCCGAATGCCCGACGGAATGTTTTACGTCCCGGTGTCGGTAAAGATTGCGTCCAGTGCGTTGCAGTGGGCCGAAAAGAGCGGCAAACATGAGGACCATTTCGACTTCCTCTATGAAGTCACCATGACCGGCATGCGAACAGGCCAAGGCGGGGGAGGCGGAGGAGGGCGTGGCGGCCGCGGTGGCGGGGGCGGTGGAAGAGGTGGAGGCGGTGGCGGCGGTGGGGCGCAGAGAACAACAATTTCAGACCAGGACACCACTCTAGCGCAGCGCCCGGCGGTTCAGCAGATTGTAGTCGGCTCGCAGCGTGACACCATTACAGTGCAGTTGAACGCCGACCGTTTCCAAAAAGTGGCACAACAAGCGATTGTGTACCAGGGCGGAATTCTGCTTGGGCCAGGGAGATTTCACTTGAAATTCCTCGCCAGGGAAAACGAGACGGGACGCATGGGCACTTTCGAGGAAGATTTGACATTGCGCCCGCAGCAGGTGAACCGGATGGAGTTGAGCAGCCTGATGCTTTCCAGCCAAATCGCTGAAGTGTCCGGCAAAGCCGAAGTGAAGCGGAAGACGCTTGGCGGCGAAGTCAAAATGAAAACTTCCCCACTGGATGTGAATGGCGAGCGCATCGTACCGAGCGTAACGCGCGTGTTCACCTCGCAGCAGACGTTGTACGTTTTCTTCCAGGCCTATGCGCCGCAAGCCGCGGACCCGGAAAAGTTGCGCGCGGGGCTGGTGTTCTTTGTCAATGGCAAGCGCTATGACGAAACGGAAATCATTGAGCCCGCGGATGTGGACGCGAAAACCCGAACCGCGTCATTCCGCATGAGCTTGCCTCTGGAAAAGCTTCCCACGGGCCGCTATACAGTGCAGGCTGTTGTGGTAGAGGCCGGGGGCACGCAGTCGGCCTTCGGGCGGAATTATTTTGCGCTCCGCAAGCCTCCTGCTTCTGCGCCAACCACGACGGCTGCTCCCGCGGGGCCTGCGAGCCCGGGCGTTGTAAGACAGTAACGAATCTTGGCACTATGGGGCTCTTCACCGCTGCGAATTCCTATTCAAATTGAAGATCGCGAAATTATGGACTACTCCGTCTTCCGGAGTTCGCGCAGGTCAATGCCAAGCTGCTGGCATTTCTTGTAGAGGTGGCTGCGCTCAAGGCCGAGCGCCTTTGCGGCGTTGGTCATGTGGTAGCCGTGGCGCTTCAGTTCGGCAAGCAGCACTTCCCTTTCAAACGATTCCACGCGCTCCGTAAGCGTGCCCGCAAAAGACGCAACGCCCGCGCCGAGATTCCCGCCGTGTGCGCCTCCCGAAGAAACATTTGGCAGAGCGGCCCGAACATCGTCGGCGGTGACGCTTTCACCGGCGGCGACGAGTAGAAGTCGCTCGACAACGTTGCGCAATTCGCGCACGTTTCCCGGCCACGCGTAACCTTGCAAGTCCTTCAGCGCCTCGGCCACAAAAGGCTTTTCCTTCCATCCGTTCTGAGCGGAAATCTGCGCCGCAAAATGGCGCGCCAGCACGGGAATATCTTCCGGGCGCTCACGCAACGGAGGAATCGCGAGCGGATAAACGTAAATCCGATGGAAAAGGTCCTGCCGGAACGCATTCTGCCGGACAAGGTCTTCGAGATTGCGGTGCGTGGCGACAATCACGCGCGCGTCCACGCGAATGGGCCGGTCGCCGCCCACGCGCTCGACTTCGCCCTCTTCCAGCACGCGCAGGAGCTTCGCCTGCATGGCCAGCGGCATGTCGCCGATTTCGTCGAGGAAGAGCGTGCCGCCGTGGGCCTGCTCGAATTTCCCGGTGTGCCGCGCGGCAGCCCCGGTGAACGCGCCCTTCTCGTGTCCGAAAAGTTCGGACTCGATCAGCTCGGCGGGCACGGCCGCGCAATTCAGCGTGACGAACGGCCCCGCGTGGCGCGGGCTGTTTTCGTGCAGCGTGCGCGCGACCAATTCTTTCCCCGTCCCCGTTTCTCCTAGGATGCAGACGCGTGTCTCGCTCGCGGCCACGCGGCGGATCTGCGTCATCAGGCGCTCCATCACCGGGCTTTGCCACACGATTTCGTGGCGGCCCAGACGCGTGCGGAGTTCGCGGTTTTCGATTTCCAATCGCGAGAGCTTCAGAATATTTTCGACCGTGACCATCAGTTTTTCGGTCGAGAGCGGTTTTTCGAGGAAGTCCACTGCGCCGAGTCGCGTCGCGCGCACCGCCATTTCGATATTGGCCTGGCCGGAAATCATCACCACTGGCGCGGTGACGCCCGCGCTCTTCAGGTCGCCGAGCAGCGCAATACCGTCGCGTCCCGGCATCACCACATCCGAAAAAATCAAATCAAAGCGCTCGGTCTTGGCGAGCTCCAGGGCGCGCGCAGCGTTGTCGCACACGGCGGCCTCGAATCCCGCAAGGCGAAATGCGCGCGAGAGCGATGCCAGCGTATTTGCGTCGTCGTCAACGAAAAGCAAATTGGCTTTGGAAGTCACGATGCGTCGCGGTTTGCCGTGCGAAGTTTCATGCAGCGCTTCATGCGCCCGGCCCTTCGCCCGTCAAGCCGAGGATGGAGCCCGGGCCGCCCTTGCGAGGCGACTCTTGCGCCGGCGTCTCGCTGGTGTCGGCCGGCTGGTGTGCGGCGTTCGCGTGATTTTCCGAGGCCGCCGGGCGCACGGGCAACTCGATCCGAAATGTCGCGCCCGAGCCGTGCACACTTTCCACGGAAATCTTGCCGTGATGATCGCTCACCACGGATTGCACGATGGCCAGGCCCAGTCCGGTCCCGTGGCGTTTGGTCGTATAATACGGCGTGAATAGGCGCTGGCATTCCTCGGGAGTAAGGCCGGTGCCGGTGTCGCTGACCTCCACGCGAACGGTCCCGTTTTTCTGCGCCGTGCGGATGGTGAGCGTGCCGCCGGAGGGCATGGCGTCGAGCGAATTCAACACAAGATTGCTGAGCGCGCGATGGAGCAATTCCGGATCGGCCTGAATGGCGGGCAGGTGCTCATCCAGATAAAGCTCCGGGCGGATCGGCGGGCGGCCGATAACGCTGAATTGTGAATCGTAAAGCCGCACGGCGGTGCGAACGGCGTCATTCACGCTGACTTGCTGAAGCTGCGGCGCCGGCATCTTTGAAAAATCACTGAAGCGCGCGACGATGGTTTTCAGGTTTTCAAGCTCAGCGCGCAATGTGGCCGTGGATTCGTCGAAGATCTCGTCGAATTGTTCCGGCGTTTGCTCGCGCGCGCGCTGCAGGTTTTCAAGCGTGAGCTGCAGCGGGAAAAGCGGGTTCTTCAATTCATGGGCAAGCCGCCGCGCGAGTTCGCGCCAAGCCGCCACGCGCTCGGCCTGAACGAGCCGGTCGCGCTGCTCGGCAAGCTGGCGTGTCATTTCATTAAACGCGCGAGTGAGCTGGCCGATTTCATCGCGCGACCTCGTATTTACGCGTACGGACCAATCGCCCGAAGCCACTTCGCGCGCCCCTTTGGCCAGCCGCTCGATGGGGCGCGTGACGCGCGCGGAAACCCACACGCTCAACAGCAGGCCCAGCAAAATGCCTCCCCCCCCGACAACGACGCCCAGCGTGCGAATAAAATTCAATTGCCTCACAAGTTCGCCCTGTGAGCTGCCAACGAGAAGGACAGCCAGTAAATTATTGTCGCGACCTCGCAACGGAATCGCGTCGAACCCTTCAGTGCTTGCAGGATCGCGGGGGTTCCACTGAACGGACAGTTCGGGCGCCTTTCCTTGTTTGCGAACCTCCTCGATCAGTCCGGCGAGGCGGTCGGCCTGCGGCACCGGGCCGTTAACATCGGTGAGTGAAGCGGCGTCAAATGAAGGCTGTAAATTTGTATAAATCAGCGCGCGCATTCCCTCCGGCAGCACCAGGCTCGAAAGAAATCCTTTGTCGAGCCGGAGCCCGCCCACAACGAACAGCTTTTTTTCTCCAACAGGAAGCACGCGCACCGCCGTCAGGGAAAGCGCCGCGCCATCCGCCAATTCTGTGCGGCACAGAAACGCGCCGTCGCGGTTCCATTCCAAGCCGCGCGCGGCCACCCAGTCCATCTTGTAACCGAAATGGGCGCGCCATTCGCGTGACGAGATAATCGTGCCATCATCGCCGAGCAAGTCGAGGTAATCCAGTTGATGCTGAGCGGCGAGGCCCTCCGCATCGTACATGTATCGGTCTGCCTCGGCGTTCGGTTTGCTCAAATCGATCGCCATGCTGGTCGTGGCCTGGGCATCCACAATCGTGGCCACGCGCAGAACGATCTCATCACCTCGCTGCGCGAATTCCTTCTGGAATTGGTCCATCAGCGCGCGAGTGTGCTGGCCGCTAACCTGCTCAAATTCCCGGCGCGTGTATGACGTGACGCCCCAGGTGACGAGCGCCACCGAGACGACCACCGTCAGCGTGAAAAAAAGTGCGAGTTTAGTCCGAAAGCTCAAGGTCTCTCATTCCCTCCGGCGGCCCGCTCCACCTTCGGCGTCAAATCAAGCCATACATCTTCCAGACGCCAGCCGCCCCAGCGCGGCGCCATCCAGTCGCGCACATTCGGCCCAAGAGCATAAATTTCGGGCACGAATGCGATTGGGATCACGCGCCCGTCATCGAGCGTCGCGCGCTCGGCGGCATAGCGCTGCTCGGCCGTGTACAAAGCTGGCGCCGCGTCGTTCGCTGGCCCTCCAGCCTGCGCCACCGCCGCCGGCTCACCCAGTCGCGCAAGCAACGCCCCAAGCGCCTGCTGCGAATCCGGCGCTTCGAGGTGCCAGCGCACGAGGCGCAAATCCGCGCTCGCAGAAGTTGAATTCGCGCTCGCGGCCGACACGTTTACCCTAATCCCCAGATCCCGCGCGTTTACCGCGACACGCTCCGCCACGGTTGCCGCCACGGGGTCACCTCCATCATAGACCAGACCGAGGGAGCGTATGGCGGGAACTTGCGCGCGGAGTTGCCTGGCCTGCTCCAGATTGGGTGTGCTGGGAAAAAGAAAGGCGTAGCCCGAAAGCCATTGCGGCAGAAGGCTCGCGGCAGGCTCGCCCTGACGTTGCAAAATCACGTTGACGATGGCGGCGCGGTCTATCGCCAGCGAAAGTGCCTGGGCGAGCCGCGCGTCCTGCGTTGCGGGGCGGCCGGGCGCAAATGTAATCGCGAAGAGGTCCACCGGCGATGAATTCCACACGCGCGCGTCCGATTGCGCCGCGCGCCGCGCCAGCGTCGGGAGCACTTCGATGACGTCCGCGTGGCCCAACTCGAGATCAATGATCTGTTGCTGCGGCGCGATGCCCTGTGAAATCTCCACTCGATCGACAAATGGCCGCCCACCCCAATATTCTTCGCTCGCTGTGAGCGCGAGCTTCTGCCCGGGCTGCCAATCGGCGATGCGGAACCCGCCCGTGCCCCAAACCGTGTCCTGCGCGGGATGAAAAATGAAGCTCCGGCCAGAGGCAAGCTCGATAACCAGATTTGGATGCGGGAATGGATACACAAATGTGACCGCGCCACCGTTCGCGACGGCGGGCCAGTCTTGCTCCTGCAATGACGCAACCGCGATATCCGCCGTCAATTTCGTGTCATCGTGGAATTTCACATCGGGGCGAATCTGAAATTGCCAGTGCGTGAAATTCGCATCATGTTGCCAGGACACCGCAAGTGCGGGCTGCGCCTGCCCTCTTTCATCAATCCGTACGAGCCTGTCATACACTAGACTCAGCAATCGCTCCTCAGCCTGCGTAGCCGGCGCCGCCGGATCGAATCCGCGCGGGTCCATTGACGTGACGCGCTCGCGCATCTCCACGCGCAGAGTCCCGCCATACCGCGGCCGCTGCGCCGCATGCAGCGCAGAATGAACCGCGACCGCGCAGATTATGCTAGCGATCGCAAGCGACAGTAATTTCGTATGCTTCATAGTTTCCTGTCTTCAAGTTGTGAACCACCGCACGCACCGGATCCAAACTAAACAATTGTTGTAGAGAATTGACAGGCCCGGGCATTTCAACCGGAGGACTTGTGGCGATAAGTCGGTGATCACTGATTTGAAAAACTTGGACTTGATCTAAACTCGTGTAATCAGAGCCTCCCGTCGCCAGAATGGCAGTATTGTCTATGCATCCTCCGCCGATGGAAGCTATGTCACTTCCCAAGTGAATGGTAAGTGGCAGCGGTCGTTCTTCCCCAACCTGTAGCCAAAGCCGTCCATCCAATCGTGCCTCGACATTGACTCCACCATCACCTTTCAACCCCGCGCCCGTGAAGAAATTTCGCAGCTGTGAATTTGATTGATCCGCATTTGAGAAGAGATTTTGTCGCACTGTGCCGGGAGGTTGAAAGAAATTTCGATTTGCTATCAAATCTAATCCAGCGACGAAATCCGAAGAGACTGCGAATGACCAAATCTCATGGGACGAATCGCACTTGAGTGAGAGACCCGAACGAAAATCACCATCGCATGAAGTTCCCGGTATTCCTGCAAAAAGAGAGCCATTATCTTTGTTAAAAAATAGCAATCCGCGAGGATCCCTCGGAAGCGGTGCCTTGTGCGGAATAGGCACACTTTTCACCGGACGCCATATGCCGTCTTTTTGGTCGTACAACGCCAAATTCTCGAGCCCTAAAACCAGTATTTCCTTGGCGTCTGAGCCTTGTCTCTTTGTGATCACGAAATCAAGAATCGGGTCACCCTGCTCGTAAACGAGTTTGTGTTCAATTCGAACAAAACCAGTATCAGTCGGCATAGCACGACCGTTGCCTCTTGCAAATGAAACGAAAACTACCTGTGGCTTGGTATCCCGTGTGAATTCAGCAATCCACAGTCTTGCACTGGAACTTGCGGAAAGTGTTAAACAAACTGTTGGCTCCGCCGACCCATCGGAAACCGCTCGGAATCCGTAAGCGATTAATTCAGATGCGAACACACCGGCCACTTCTCCGCGGTCCGACGCGGACAACACCTCAGTTAAATCCTGTACCTTGATCGAAATAGCCTGCTTGGGATCCAATTGTGCGGCCAACTTCCTCGCCAACTCCTGCGCCGCCTTATTCACGTCATCATCCGCGCAAATGGCAGGAGCGCCCACACCTCCGGCCACAGACGCGATCAATCCAATCAATATCAGCGCAACGCGGGGAAATCGAGCCCGGAATCTTCGAGGCCGGCAATCTTTGAGGTGAGGCGGTATCCAGCGGTTCACGGCAAGGCTATTTTCTTCCTGCACCTCAATGTTATCACAGCGGAAACCCGCATTTTGGTCCGCCCTCAAGGGTTTCCATCGGCGGGCCGCCGAACCGCTGCGAAACATCCTGCCAAGTGACTGCGTATATCAGCGTGCGGGGGTGTGGGGTGTAACCCGTTGGAATGATAGAATGCCGCCGCCACGCCGGGCACTTGGACGCCTTCCCGGGGGTCGGGTCAGACCAAAAGGAGAGCAATGAGCCGCGCATCGAATCGCAGCGCGATCGTGAATCGCGCAATCAGGTGGACGTTTGTTTGTGCCATGTTTCTCGCGGGCGCACTTGCCGCGCCAATGCAGGCCCAGGAGACGCGCCTGCTGCGTTATCCGGACGTTTCCAAGGACCATATCGTCTTCACCTACGCCGGTGATTTGTGGATTGTCGCGCGCGGCGGTGGTCAAGCGCGCCGCTTGACCGCCCATCCCGGCGAAGAGGTCTTCCCAAAATTCTCACCTGACGGAAAATGGATCGCCTTCACAGGCGATTACGACGGCAACACGGACGTCTTCGTGATGCCCGCCGCTGGCGGCGAACCCAAGCGCCTGACTTATCATCCCGGCGCCGATCTCGTCCTCGGCTGGACCCCCGACGGCAAGCGCATTCTCTTCCGCTCGAACCGCTTCAGCCAGCCGCCCGATTACACGCGGCTCTTCACGGTTTCACCCGAAGGCGGCATGCCGGAGGTGCTTCCCGTTCCCCGCGCCAGCCTCACCAGCTTTTCGCCCGACGGCAATCGCATCGCTTATCTCCCCACGTCGCAGGACTTCCGCACCTGGAAGCGCTACCGCGGCGGATGGAAACCGCCCATCGGCATCTATGATTTAAAGAACAACACGTATTCCGAGCTGCCGACCACAAAGGGCATGGATCTTTTTCCCATGTGGCACGGCGACACGATCTATTTCATCTCCGATCTCGATGGCACGATGAACCTCTATCGCTATGACCTCGGCTCAAAGAAAACCCGCAAGCTCACCAACTACACCGAATACGACATCAAGTGGCCCAGCCTCGGCCAGGACGCCATCGTGTATGAAAATGGCGGACAGCTCTACACCTTCGACCTCGCTTCGGAACAGAATACGCAAATCCACATCACCGTCGCCAGTGACGATATCGAATCGCGCGCGGAGGTGAAGAGCGTTGCGAATCAGATCCGTGGAGCCGGAATCTCGCCAAGCGGCTCCCGGGCCGTTTTTGAAGCCCGCGGCGACATCTTCACCCTTCCCGCGGAACACGGCAGTCCGCGCAACATCACCATGACGCCCGGAATCCACGAACAGGATCCGTCGTGGTCTCCCGACGGGAAGTGGATTGCCTATTTCTCGGACAGGTCCGGCGAATTTGAAATCTACATTCGTCCCCAGATGGGTGGCGACGAAATACGCATCACCACGGACGGCCATGAATACCGTTATGGGCCTCGCTGGTCGCCGGACAGCAAGAAACTCCTCTATTTTGATAAATCTCTGCGCCTCTGGTATGTCGATATCGATGCCAAGCAGCCTGTCGAGGTGGATCACGACGAGCGAAGCCCCATCGGAGACAGTACTTGGTCGCCCGACAGTAAATGGATTACGTATTCAAAGACCGGCCAGAACAACGCCAATTCGATTTACCTCTACTCGCTCGACCAGAAGAAAGTTACGCATGTCACTTCGGGCTTCTACAGTGACTCTGAACCCGTGATCGATTCCGATGGCAAGTATCTTTTCTTCCTGTCGCAGCGCTTCTTCTATCCCAGCTCTGGAGTCCTTGACCAGCGATTCAATTATTACGACACGACCGGCATCTTCGTCCTCACACTAAAGGCCGATGAACCCTCTCCCTTCGCTCCGCAAAGCGATGAAGAAAAGCCCGCGGAGGATAAAAAAACGCCAGATAAGCCGGCCAACGGCGTCGCCACACCACCGGCCGCTGGCCAAACGCCGCCCGCCGCCGCTACGCCGGCAGCCGACAAGAAGCCGGAAGACAAGACTCCCAAGCCCGTTCAAATTGATTTGGATGGACTCGGCAGCCGAATCTCTCAGGTGCCGGTTCCAGCAGGCCTCTATCAAAATCTGAATGTTAGCAAAGGCAAGCTATTCTACGTTTCGATTCCCAAAGAGGCGCTTGAAGCCGGGGCGCCGGGCCCGGGGCGGCCTCAATTGGCGCTGCATACCTACGACCTCAAAGCCCGCGAAGACAAGGTGCTTCTGGATGGCATCGGAGGATACGAACTCAGCTTTGACGGCAGCAAATTGCTGTATAACGCCGGGCTCGTTTGGGGCATTACGGATCCCATCCCCGGCAAGGCCAAAGTCGGAGACGGAAAATTGAACACCGCGGGAATGTCGGCGCTCGTGGATCCGAAGCTCGAATGGCCCGAAATCTTCCACGAATGCTGGCGCATCGAGCGCGACTTCTATTACGACCCCAATATGGGCGGACTTGACTGGGCGAAAATCGGCAAGCGCTATGAAGCATTGCTTCCCTACGTCGAGCACCGCAGCGACCTCAGTTACATCATCGGAGAGCTCATCTCCGAGTTGAGCACTTCCCATACCTACGTGGGAGGTGGAGAAACACCGGAAGTCACTCGCGTTGGTGTGGGAATGCTCGGCGTGGATTACGATGTAAACGACGGTTTCTACCGCTTCAAGAAAATCTTTGCCGGTGAGAACTGGAACCCCGCCACACGATCCCCGCTCACCGAACCGGGATTGAAGGTGAAGGAGGGCAATTATCTCATCGCCGTTAATGATGTTCCTGTTCGCGCGGCGAATGAAGTCTATTCGTATTTCCAGGGACTGGCGAATCAGGTCGTCTCGCTGAAAATCAATGACAAGCCTTCCGCGGATGGCGCCTGGGAAATCGTGGTGCGGCCGATCGGTAATGAAAATCAATTGCGCTACCTTGACTGGGTCGAATCGCGCCGCAAGATTGTCGACCAGGCGACCGGCGGCCGCATCGGCTACATGCATGTACCCGATACGAGCATCGCGGGCATCATGGCGTTCGACAAATACTTCACCGCGCAACTCGGTAAGGACGGCCTCATTGTGGATGAGCGTTACAACCACGGCGGCTCGATCCCGGATTTTTACACCGAAAAACTCCAGCGCCAGATGCTTGCCGTCCTGGCGCCGCGCAACGGTAAGGACCAACCGTTTCCCGGTACGGCCATCACCGGCCCGAAGATCATGATCGTGAACGAACTCGCCGGCTCCGGCGGGGACTGCTTCCCATATTTCTTTCACGAACAAAAGATCGGGCCAATTGTCGGTACTCGGACCTGGGGAGGGCTCATCGGCTATTCACGGCTGATTCCAACCATGGATGGCGGCTCCGTCACTGCCCCGGAGTTTGCATTCTGGGTCGTTGAAAATGGCGTCGCCCACTGGATCGTTGAAAACGTAGGCGTCGAACCGGACTTCACCGTACAAGAGCGGCCGGATCTCGTCGTAAGCGGTCATGATCCGCAACTCGAAAAGGCGATCGAGCTGGCATTGGAAGGGTTGAAGAAGATGCCGCCAATGCCGGCACGACCCGCGTATCCCAAAAAGGGCCAACCATAGTCAACTAGTGTTGTGTCCCGTAAGTAACTAATATAAGCCTTGCGCGCTAGCCTTCCCCTTAGGCATCTTCTGTGGAGAATGGAGGTGCCTATGAGTTTGGGACGACCCCTGGCCCCGTTGCAACTGGAGCGGGAACAACGCGAACAACTCGAAGCGATGGCTAGCTCTCGGTCGCTGCCCCATGGCCTGGTGACGCGTGTGCGTATTGTTTTGCTCAGTGCCGACGGCTTGTCCAATAAGGACATCGCCGCCCGGTTGCGATTGAACCAAGTGACAGTCGGTCTGTGGAGACGACGGTTCGTGAAACAGGGGCTGACGGGATTGCACGAAGAGCTGCGCTCCGGCCGGCCGCGTTCGATTCCCGATGAGAAGGTGGCCACGTTGATCCGCAGAACCCTGCGAACCAAACCGAAAGACGGCACGCATTGGAGTTGCCGCGCGCTGGCGGCCGAAACGCGTCTGTCGAAATCGACTGTTCACCGGATCTGGCGCGCCTTCGGCTTGCAGCCGCACCGAGCACGTCACTTTCAGCTTTCCAACGACCCCTTCTTCGTCGAGAAGGTACGGGACATTGTCGGGTTGTATCTGAACCCACCGGATAAAGCCCTGGTCCTGTGTGTGGATGAGAAGAGCCAGATTCAAGCGCTGGAGCGTAGCCAGCCGATGCTGCCCTTGGGCCTCGGCTACGTCGAAGGGATCACGCACAACTATGTCCGACACGGCACCACCACACTGTTCGCAGCCTTCGACACCGTCACCGGAACGGTCCTGAGTCAGTGCAAACGCCGTCATCGTCACCAGGAGTTCCTGGACTTTCTGCGCCATGTGGACGCCAGTGTCCCGAAGGCTTTCGACGTGCATCTGATCGTGGATAACTACGCTACCCACAAGCATCCTCGCGTCCAACGCTGGTTGGCAGCACGCCCCCGCTACCACGTGCACTTCACACCGACCTACTCCTCCTGGCTCAACCAAGTGGAAATCTGGTTCCACATCATCACGCAGAAGGCCATTCGTCGCGGCACCTTCGGCAGCGTCAAAGAACTGGTCGCCAAAATCGAACGTTTCGTTCATCGCTATAATGCCGAGGCTCGACCCTTCTCCTGGACGGCGACACCCGATTCGATCCTGGAAAAAATCCAGCGACTATGTGAGCATATTTCCGGGACACAACACTAGAAGCTCGGTCAAAAAACTCGGCAAGTCACTCGCGCCCCGTGGCCACTCGCAGTCGGCCCGCGGGGCGTTTTGTTTGACTACAGACATGCGTCTGCTTCAGCCGCCTTAACCCCCAACTTTCAAGCAAATCTTGTGTCTGCGAAGGGAACGTTTCCCACGAGATTCTCGTATCTTCCCGTAGTCACACAGGAGGCCCGATGCGCACGCTTGCTCAGGATATTCGCTATGCCCTTCGTATGCTCGCCAAGAGCCCGGGATTCACGGCGCTGGCTATCATTACCCTCGCGCTCGGCATTGGCGCCAGCACGGCGATTTTCGGCGTCGTCAATGGATTCTTCATTCGTCCCTTGCCGGGCAAGGACAATGCGAATCTCGCCGTCATTGCCATCCGCCATCCCGGAAACGAAGATCCCCACGGCCCGTCTTTTCTTGACTTTCAGGATTTCCGCGCTGGGTCAGCCGCATTTGCGGACATGGCTGCCTACAACTTGGATTTCGTCGGCGTGCGCGCGGAGGGCCGCAGTGACCGCGTTTTTGCCAATTACATTACATCCGACTTTTTCCAGACCCTCGGCCTCCAGCCCGCTCTGGGCAATCTCGTTTTCCCGGGCGAACCGGACAAATCCGGCACGCCGCCAATGGCAATACTGAGTTACCCCTATTGGCAGCAACGCTTTGGCGGCGATCCGGCGATCGTGGGAAAAACGATTTTCGTCAACGGCAAGCCTTGTACAGTAATTGGTGTGGCCGCGAAAGGATTCTTTGGCCCCTACACTCCCGCGGAAATTGGTGTGTTTCTTCCCTTCGGCCTTTCCGATCCGGACCTCCTGAACAATCGTGCCCATCACGGGTTGCGCGTCCTCGCACACCCCCGCCCGGGAGTTTCGCGCGCACAGCAGCGCGCATCCCTTCAATTAATTGCCGATAACCTTGCCAAGGCATATCCGGTCAGCAATCAAGGGATGAAAGTTGATGTCCTTTCCGAACGTATGTCCCGCCCCGAATCTGGCGATTCCACGGCCATGCCACTCATCATTTCGGTTTTTCTCGCTATGGCAGGACTGGTACTGCTTGTGACTTGTGTCAACGTCGCCAATCTTCTTCTTGTGCGTAGTTCGGGGCGCACCAAGGAACTCGGTATTCGCGCCGCGATGGGCGCCGGCAGAATGCGCTTGGTACGCCAACTTCTCACCGAAAGCCTTCTTCTTGCCGCTTTCGGTGGTATTGCAGGTGGAGCCCTCGGCGCGTGGCTTTCAACCCTTGCCAGCAAGATCCGCCTTCCAGGCGACGTCCCTTTGCACATGGATTTCAGCTTTGACTGGCGAGTCTTCGCCGTTATCGGGGGGATTGTTACGTTCGCTGGAATTCTGGCCGGATTGGGGCCTGCCCTTCGCGCCTCGCGCACGGACATCAACGAATCCCTGCGCGAAGGCGGCCGGTCGGATTCCGCTGGCGCTGGGCGCGACCGCCTTCGCGGAGCGTTAGTCGTCGCGCAAGTCGCCGGTTCCTGCGTCGTGTTAATCGTGGCGGCATTGTTTCTCCGCAGTTTACAAACCGCCGAACATGCCTATCTTGGATTCCGCACCAACGGACTTCTCCTCGCCTCGGTGGACCTGAGCCAATTCGGATATGACGAACCTCGTGGCACGGCGTTCTATCGAGACGTCGTCGAGCGCGTGCGCGCCCTCCCGGGTGTCGATTCCGCAAGCCTGGCCTTTTCGGTTCCCCTTGGGAATGACAGTTTGAGCGACCGTGTTTGGAAAGAGGGCAATCAGACGCTTGTCTTGGGACAGGTTCCAAACATCGGCTACAACGCTGTGGATTCCGATTACTTCCAGACTCTTGATATTCCGCTCCTCCGGGGCCGAAACTTTACCGCGCAGGACACAAAAACTTCCAACCCCGTTGCCGTCATTAACGAAACGATGGCAACGCAGCTTTGGCCGAACCAGGACCCGATCGGCCACCACTTCCGCATGAAAAAGATCGATGCACCGGAGATTGAAGTCATCGCTGTCGCCGCGAATTCCAGGTACCAGTCCATTTTCGAGGACCCTCAGCCGTATTTCTATCTTCCCCAAGATCAATTCTACACTGCGCGCCGTGTCGTTCATGTGCGCACGCCTTTGCCGGAGGCGAGCATTTCGCCCGAAATCGAAAGGATCATTCGCGGCCTCGATCCGAATGTCGCCGTGTATGACGTCATGCCCATGAGTGAAGCGCTCAACGGCGGAAATGGCTTCTTCCTCTTGCGGATTGGGGCGATTTTTGCGGGAAGTCTTGGCGCCCTCTCTCTCCTGCTCGCCGTGATCGGCGTATATGGAGTGATCTCTTACGTGACAACAAAGCGGACGCACGAAGTCGGAATCCGATTGGCGCTCGGAGCGCAGCGCGGCCAGATTCTTGCCCTTGTGCTCGGCCAGGGACTTCGCCTCGCCGGTCTCGGACTCCTCATTGGACTCGCCGCCTCCTGGGGATTAACGCGATTCTTGAGCAATCTGCTCTTTCAAATCAAAGCCGCGGATCCGGTGGCATTCATCGGTGTCGCTCTGATTCTGTTTGGCGTCGCTGCGTTCGCTTGCTACCTGCCTTCGCGCCGCGCCACGCAAGTGGACCCGCTCGTCGCCCTGCGCCACGAGTAGAGAAACTCGGCGCTGGCTCATCTATACAAACACTTGCGCCCCGCGGCCACATGCAGTTGGCTCGCGGGGCGCTTTGTGTTTTTGCCAAACCGCCGGCTGGGTGACTCGCCCTGCCGCTTTCACCTCCTCGGTTCCGAGGCTCAGCTCGGCTGCTATAAACTCCATTCGTCTCGGGTTAACCGCCGGGTTACGCGCCGCTTCACTTCGATTGCCCCCGGAAAGGACCATTACCCAGGTCGTTCGGATTCCGAAGGTTTGAAGGCCGGGTAGTTGTACGTGAGGCTTCTCGAAAACAAAGAGGCGGACATGTACCGTATATGGTACAATACCGTATTGCGTAAGAAAACCAAATCTCCGTCGCTGCCCGATGGACTGCCGGACGCCCTTAAATACGAAGGCAAGAGGGTGCCGGCGATTTTCTACCGGACGGAGGCGGGTGGAGAGCCGGTGCGGGAATGGGTGAAGGGACTTTCGCCGGAGGATCGGAAGCGTATCGGGGAGGAAATTAAGACAGTGGAATTTGGTTGGCCTATCGGGATGCCTGTCTGCAAGCCGTTCGGCGACGGCATCTACGAAGTGCGGACGAGCCTGGCTCAGAACCGAATTGCGAGGGTGCTTTTCTATATCGACAAGAAGGGCCGAATGGTCCTGCTCCACGGATTCATCAAGAAAACGCAGAAGACGCCGAACGAGGATTTGGACCTGGCGCGCCGCAACAAGAATAAGCATCAAAGGGGACTGCAATGAATGTAAAGAAAAATTGCAAGAAAATGGACCACAGTGGGTCAACCTTCGATAGCTTCCTCGAAGAGGCGGGAATCCGAGAGGAAGTTGAGGCGGTCGCAATCAAGCGGGTGTTGGCGTGGCAACTGGAACAGGCTATGCAGGAGCAGCAGAAGACGAAGCAGGCGCTGGCAAAACAGCTTCGCACAAGCCGGTCACAACTCGATCGGCTGCTTGATCCTCGCAATGTCTCAGTGACGCTCGATACGATTACTCGCGTGGCGCGCGCACTTGGTAAGCGTGTAATCATACGGGTAGCCGATGTAAGGGCTAAGCGGGCGTAGTGCCCGACCCCTGCTCATATTTTCGAACCTGGTCGATCGCTTCCGGAATAACACACTTGCGCCCCGCGGCCACATGCAGTTGGCTCGCGGGGCGCCTTGTGTTTTTGCCGAATCGCCGGCTGGGTGGTTCGCCCCGCCGCTTGTCCCGAGCCCAGCGGCGGCGGTCGCTGGTCTCGGGGCGGCGGGTCGGCAGCGAGCCTCCCGCAAGGGTATTAGCCGGCGGAACTCTTCATCACTCCTAATTCGGCTTGCGCGGCGGCGAAACCTGCCCGTTCAGCCCGTCGTGCGGCGCTTGTCCCCCAAACGCCGATCGCAGCACATCGCTCGCGAAGAAATTGCTTCCATCCGTCGGGACCATGATGATCTGCAATTTGTCGGAGAGCTTTTCCGCGATCATCTTCTGAATCAGCAGCGGGTTTGACTTCAGCGCCGCGGCTTCGAGATTCAACCGTTCCGAATCCGCGGCCGCCGTCAATCGAATCGTGTTCGCGTCAGCCTCAGCCAGCAAATGGCGGCGCTCCACTTCCGCTTTGCTGTCGATCACTTTGGCTTCGGACTCCGCGGCCGCTGTGACGCGCGTATCGTTGGCCTCCGCGTCGGCCATTAACTTTTTGCGTTCCACCTCGGCCCTGCTGTCAATCACCTTTGACTCGGCTGCCGCCTGCGCGTTCTCTATCGTCGCTTCCTTGCGCGCTTCGGCTTCCAGGCGCGATTGCTCGATCTGCTTCTGCTTGAGGGGCAGCGTGTACTGCATCGCATCGGCTTCGGACTTGGCCTGCAACACATGCACTTGCGCCTGCCCTTCTGCCTGTTTGATGTCGCGGACCTTTTGCGCTTCGGCTTCGAGCTCGGCGATCTTCACTTCCTTTTGCTTGATGTCGGTTTCAAAATTGAGCCGTTCGCTTTCCTGTTCCTTGACGAGCAGGCTTTCCAGCCCCTTCGCGTATTCCGCGGGCAGCCGGACGTCGCGCAGCACGACTTCCTTGACGAGGATGCCGTCCGCAGCCAGCCGCTGGGTGATGGCCTTGGCTGCCGTTGCGTGAAAATCCTCACGGTGCACGGTGAAGACGTCGCGGACCACGTATCCTGCGGCAACCTCCCTGAAGACGCTTGAGACCACCGGCGCGATCACCTCCTCCTCGATCGGCTGCGGGACGTTCGAGTGGATGTAGGTGAGCTTCTGCGCGTCCAGCCGGTACCTCACCGCAACCGCAAGACCCAGCGGCAATCCTTCGCGCGCCGACACAGTCAACACATCTTTCTTATTTGGGCCGATTTCTTGAGCCGCCGATGTCGCGTAAATCCTGTCGTGCAGGTCATACGTTGCGATGCTTTCAACGTACGGCACGATGATGTGCACCCCCGGATAAAGTGTCCCTGGCTCCACGCCGGAAATCTGGCTGACTCTTACCCCCGCCTCGCCATCCGGCACAAACGTGAGGCTTTCCCCGATCAGCAAGGGCGCCAGCGCCAGCGCGGCCAGCTTCCCCCCGAGGCCCCACCGGATGGGCCGCGGGGCCCGCAAAGGGTGGGCCGTCAGCGACTCCCCAACGGCGGGCCCGATTCCGGGCTCTTTCTTGCGCCTCAATAGATTTTGAAGTTCGTAGGCCACCCAAACGTCATATCCAACCAATCCGGCAGACGTGCCAAACAACAGGATGCTCGCCACCATCAACAGGTACTTAAAAATCAGCATGGTCGTATCTCCTCATCCAAATCGTCTTGTCCACCCCGGCTAACGAAGACAAACTATCGAATCCTTGAATGCCCCTGGCCTTGCACACCGCGCGCTCGCGCGATTGCCAGCTCCCCCGACGGTGCCGCTGGCCGAACCGTGTAATGGCGCCCGGCGCTGATTCCTTCATGCGCACCCGGCGAAGTCCGCGCCGAATCCGCTGCACGAACCATCATCAGAAAGGCAGCCCGCAACGCGCCAAACGCTATCAGGGCTGCAATCCCAATCGAAGCCAGAAAAATCTCGATGTTTGCGGCTGCTGTCATGGCTGTCTCCATTGGGCGCTCCTTCTTTCTCTGCCGCAGGACGCAATTGCACGACAAGCGCCACGCGTGAAAATGTTGATTTCTGCGGGTTTTTGCGAATCTTTCATGCCACGGGCTGTGGAGCGGCAAACACGCTGTGGCGCTTTGCACGCAAATCCGCAACACGCCAGAACCGCACCCGAATCGCGAAGGTCCCCCAAGAAAGTTCAGTAACGCTATAATGATTGTTGAGGACCTACGGAATGGCTCGCGGTTCGGGATTCAAGATCGGCAGAGTTTTTGGGATCCCTATTTATCTGCATCCCACATGGTTCATCATTTTCGTTCTGATCTCGTATTTGCTTGTGGACCAATTGGCCGGCGTTCCGAATCATCCGGCATCCGGAATGGAGTGGGGAGTTGCCATTATTGCCAGCCTGCTGTTCTTTGCATCCGTCATTCTTCATGAACTGGGTCACAGTGTAATCGCCCTCCGCTACAAGATTCCTGTTGTAAGCATCACGCTTTACGCATTCGGGGGACTGGCCAGAATCGCGAAGGAACCGGAAAAACCTCTCCAGGAATTCAATATCGCCATCGCCGGACCCTTGGTCAGCTTCGGATTGGCCGGCGCGTTTTTTGGTCTGTCGCTCCTCTTTGCTCCGTATCGGTTGGTCTCTACAGCCGCGGCGTGGCTCGCCACTATCAATGGCTTCCTGGGACTTTTTAATCTGGCCCCGGGTTTCCCCTTGGATGGTGGCAGGATTCTCCGGGCAGCGGTTTGGGCGGTCACGGGAAGCTACGTTCGAGCAACACGCATCGCCTCACAGGCAGGCAGGGTCATCGCGTATGCGATGATTCTTTGGGGAGTCATTACTGCCCTGTATTTTCACAATTACACCGGGGGAATCTGGATAGCCTTCATCGGCTGGTTCCTGCTGACTGCCGCGCAAGAAAGCTACGCGCAGGTCGCCATCCGCGAGGCGCTCGCGGGCCTTCGCGCCGCAGACGTCATGAGCCTTGACCTTCCAACAGTCCCGCGCGACATCTCGCTCGAAGAATACGGCCATCTTGTCCTCAGGACCGGCCGCCGCTGCCATCTCGTTTCGTCGAACGGCCAGCTTTCCGGCCTGATGACCACCCACGCGCTCAACGCCTTCCCGCGCGATGAGTGGCACAACACTTCCGTGCAAGCGGCGATGCTTCCGCTCGACAAAGTCCGTTGGGCCGCTCCCGAAGAACCAGTCCTCGCCGTGCTCGACCGCATGCAAAGCGAGGACGTCAACCAGATGCCCGTGTTGCAATCCGACCCGGACCCGCACGTGGTCGGAATCGTGAGCAGGGATTCCATCCTGCGCGTCATCCAGGCCCGCACCGAAATCGGAAACATGCCGACGCAGTAGCCGGCCTTCAAGAATAAATGAATTCAATTCCCTCGCGACTGATAGTCGCGGAATTGCCGGAGCAATGATCAAGTTCCCCCAATCCGAAGCATTCATACTCGCCGGAGGAAAAAGCTCACGCATGGGCCGCGACAAAGCGCTGCTCGAAATCGGCGGCAAAACGCTCATCGAGCGCGCCGCGTCCCTCTGTGCTCCGCTGGTTTCGAGCGTCACTTTGGTGGGCGACCCGCAACTCTACGCGATGTTCGGCTTCCCTACTCTCGCCGACCGCTGGCCCGGAGCAGGCCCGCTCGGCGCAATTGCAACCGCGCTACGCGCCGCGCGCCAGCCGTGGTGTTTGATGCTGGCTTGCGACATGCCGAACATTACCGCGCCCTGGCTCGAATCGCTGCTCACACGCGCGATCAAATCGTCCGCCGATGCAATCGCCTGCGATGCTTTTGTGCCCGAAACGAATCGCGGCTTGGAACCTCTCTGCGCCGTCTTTCGCGCGTCTTGCGCTGCGGCGCTCGAAGCCGCGGTTGATTCCGGAGTCCGAAAGGTGACCGATGGGCTGGCCCAAATTCGAGTGGAACGAATTGGAGAAGACGATTGGAGGAAATTCTCGCCGAATGGCGATCTGTTTCAAAATCTGAATACGTGGGAAGACTACGTCAGTGCCAAGGAACGGCTCGAATCATAGAGGCTAGTTTTGGGACGGACTTCTTCCTGTATCCCTATGATTATAAAAGACTTAGTCGCATATCCCGGCTACCATGAGGCTGCCAATACGACGCCAAAGATTAATTGGGTGAGTCATTCCACTCAATATTCGGAGTGAAAAATGGCAAAATAAAAATCGGCCTCCCGGGCCGTTACACCCTTGATTCGGGGGAGGGTATTCGAATCGGCGCTTTAAAGCACTTAGGCAGGAACGCAACCCCCAACTTTTATTTCAGGCGCACGCGCAGATCACCCGCTTTTCGCCAGGCGCTCTTCGCCGGAATAAATCACAAACCGCCTGCCGCGCAGGAATCCGACCAGCGTTAAATTCATTCGCCGCGCCAATTGCACTGCAAGGCTCGACGGCGCCGACACGCTCGCCACTACCGGGATCCCCGCGACAATCGCTTTCTGAATAATCTCGAAGCCCCCTCGGCCGCTGACCATCAACACGCAATCGTCGAGCGGCAGACGTCCGGCAAGCAGCGCCCATCCAATCACTTTATCCACAGCGTTGTGCCGCCCGATATCTTCGCGAAGCACAAGCAAGCTGCCGGTGGCATCAAAAAGCGCCGCCGCATGCAACCCGCCCGTCCTTCCAAACGCTTCCTGTGACCCGCGCGCAAGATCCGGCAACCGGCACAGCACGTCCGCCGAAATGTGAAATCCGTTTGCCAGCGCACGAATGCCGCGCGCGCGCACCGCGTTAATCGAATCTTTCCCGCAGACTCCGCAACTCGAATTCGAGGCAAAGCGCCGGCGCAGCATCGCCGCTGGAATCTTCACGCCTCGCGCCAGCTTCACTCGCACAAGATTCTTCGCGTTGTTCCGAGCGGGGCGCGGCTGCGCCAACTCCGCGATCTGCCCGCGTTCACGGATGATGCCTTCCGTCAGCAGAAATCCCGCAGCAAGGTCTTCGTCATTGCCCGGCGTGCGCATCGTCACGACGAGCGGCTTGCGGCCAATTTGAATTTCCAGCGGCTCTTCCGCCGCAAGATAATCCTCGACGCGCCGCACATTTCCATCGCTCCATTCGGAAACCTGAGTGATTTCGACGCTGCGTGAGGGACTTGGCATGAAAGGTTTTCAGGCGGGCACAGGCGCAAGATGCCGGCAGGAGCAATCGTTAGCCTCCGCGCGTGTGCATCTCGAGATGCGGGTCCTGCTTCAACATATCTACAGGAACGAAAACGCCACGGCGCGGCTGGGCGGCGCGTTCTTCGGCCCCGCGATCCGCGCGCCCGCTCCACGCGCGGGAAATCTCCTCGGCAATCGCTTCGCGCGAAGCGCCGCCGCGCAGCAGCCGCCGCAAATCCGCACCCTGCTTCGCATAGAGGCACATGTACCAGAACCCGTCGGCGGTCAACCGGCTGCGGTCGCACTTGCGGCAAAATGGCGCGGTGGTCGAAGCAATGATCCCGAAAATTGTCCCATCCGGCAGCCGGTAGCGTTCTGCAGGAGCGGTCGAGTCTTCCTTCACAGCCTCGATGCGCCCGTACCGCTTCTCCAGAGCCGAGAGCATTTCCGCTCGTGAGAAAACGGCATCGGGCGTCCAATCCGTCGCACCGCCCACGTCCATGTATTCAATGAACCGCACCTCGGCGTCCTGCGCGCGTCCGAATTCGATGAGGGCAGCGAGCTCGTCGTCATTAAATCCGCGCAAGATGACCGCGTCTATTTTGGTTCCGCGGAACCCCGCGCGCCGCGCCGCCGAAATCCCGTCCAGCACATGACCGTGCAAGTCCCTGCGCACGAGCGAGAAAAAGCGCTCTGGAATTAATGTGTCCAGGCTGACTGTCAGGCGGCCAAGGCCTGCCTCGAATAACGCAGACGCCTGGACTGCGAGCATCACGCCATTCGTTGTTAGCGCCAGGTCTTCAAGGCGCGGATTTGTCGTGAGCATTCGAACCAACACCGGAAGGTCGCGCCGCAGCAGCGGTTCGCCGCCGGTAAGCCGGATGCGCGTGACGCCCAGAGAAGTGAATACGCCGGCAAGTATTACGATCTCTTCAAACGTGAGCAGCTCTTCGCGCGGCAGCCAGGTGTAGTCCTCGTGCGGCATGCAGTAACGGCATCGCAGGTTGCAGCGGTCGGTGACAGAGAGGCGCAAATTCCGCAGCGGCCGCCCAAGCGCATCCACAAGCGGCGACACAGGTGCATCAATTGGATGATCGAGTCCCATGGGAAGACACCATCTTAGGTTGGCGGGATTGGCGCGTCAACAACGCCCACCATCGGGTCATGGGTCTTTTTGGCTTGAAGGTTTACCGCCGCGTGAGGTTTCAATTGGACCCGTCACAGGGATTGGATGGGTTGGAGGTCCCTTGCGAAAATTATTGTTGAAGTAGTCCAGCACTGCAGGGAGTTTTTTTGCAAGATAAATACTCGCGATGATCATCAACAGAATCAGAATCGGCGAGTAAATTGAGTCCAGTTCCCTCATCATGCAGCGCCCTTTGGGTGTTGCCGTAGGCAAAGATTGTTTCGGCAGCCCTACAGATGTTAACTCTCGATCCCAACGTCAAGCAATTCCTTGATTGTCCAGGTGTGTCTTAATTTGGGGATTGCTGCCAAGCGTCCTTGTTGTATTTGCTGTTGTGTATGCGCTCCAATTTACCCGCTATAAGTTCATAACCGAACATGGCAGTTCTTACAGGGTTGAATACGCACATTATTGTAACGACTGTGTCATTTATAGTAGAGTCGGCAGATGGGAAGACCGATAGACAAAAAACGGCCGCCAGAACTGCGGAGCGCCATCGTCCGATATCTCATCAAGCACGGGCTGAATGGTCTCTCTCTCAGGCCGTTAGCCAAAGCAATCGGATGTACTCCTCGCGTTCTGCTTTACCACTTCGGATCGAAGGAAAAGATGGTCATCGAGGTTTTGGCGCAGATTAGGCGACGGCAGCGCGCCGCCTATGGCCGGGTAGAGGGAGCAAGCTTTGCGGAAGGCTGCCATACCATTTGGAAGCGCATGAGCGCGCCTGATTCCGAACCACTCTTTCGTCTTTTCTTTGAAACTTACGGCATAGCACTTCGTCACCCGCGACTTTACAAAGCATTCCTGCATGACACCATTGAGGATTGGCTGCAGCTTATGACCGACGAGATCGGTGGTGAACGGCATCAACGCAAGCAGGCGCGCGCTATCGCTACCATCGTTTTGGCTGGGTTGCGAGGGTTCATGCTGGATCTGTGTACTACCCACGATCGCAAACGCATGGACGAATCTGTGGGATTGTGGCTGCGCAGCCTGGATTCGATTCTGACCACGCGTGTGGAGGCTTTGTAACCCATGGCAAGCAAGACTGAGCGGCGCTTTGGCAAGCGGCTCTCGAGCCCGCTTACCCTCTTCCTCCTGGTGGGTCTCGCGGCGGCGCTTACGTCCCCGCCCGGCTGGTCTCAACTCGTGCCTGGATCAATGGACGTTCATTGGAACGAAGGCTCACCCAATTGCGCCGGCGACCCGCAACCTCCTCTTCAGCAGCATCGGTACAACACCCGAACATTCATTCTTCGAGAGAATCTTTGCACGACCTTCGAGGCGCCTTTCATGTACCTACTGATTGGATCAACGAAGGCGATCTTGATCGACACCGGCGACATTGCCGATCCAAACGTTGTTCCACTCGGTGACATGGTTATGCGCCTTCTTCCCGGAGAAGGGCCTGCAAAACTTCCTTTGCTTGTCGTTCATACCCATCGGCACCTTGACCATCGCGCGGGCGATGGACAGTTCGCGCACTTCGCCAATGTCCAGGTAGTTGGATTCGATATTGACAGCGTTCGGCGCTACTACAATTTCACGGGTTGGCCGAACGGTCTTGCCCAAATCGATCTGGGCGATCGAACCGTCGATGTGATCCCTTCGCCTGGCCACAACGAAACTGAGGTCTCATTTTACGACCGGAATACGGGACTATTTTTTTCTGGTGATTTTCTGCTTCCAGGCCGCCTTCTCATCGACAACGCGAGCGCCGACCTTGGCAGCGCGGAGAGAGTAGCGGCCTTCGTCAGGGATCGTCCGGTCAGCTTCGTCCTGGGCGGCCATATCGAACTGAACTCTGCCGGGGACACATTTCCACGGGAATCCCAATTTCATCCGAACGAACACGTCCTTCAGATGACGAAAGATGATCTGCTCGCGCTGCCAGCAGCAATCCGCAGTTTTAATGGTTTCTACACCGTGCGCGGCAAATTTACGATGGAAAATTCGATACGCATACTCATATCACTCGCCGTTCTCGTTCTAGTGGTATTAGTTGCCGTTGTGTGGACACTGGTCCGGTATGTCGGGCGTCGCAGACGCGCTCGCATGCTGCGCACAGGAATCCAAAGCTGAGGGAACTTGCCAACGAACGGCGGGACCCCGCCTCGGTTTTGCTGATAGGTTCTGAGCGGATTACGGACCATCCGGAAACTGAACCACTAACGCGCCGACGGCATACTGTGGTCGCTGTCTTCTGGCAGCAGGCAAACCTATTTCACCAGCGTCCCCGAGAAACCGCGGATGACCCACTGGCCGTTGCGTCTCGTCCAGAATTCTCCCACGGCCATGTGATGCTCAATGTTGTCGCCCGGTGTTTTGATGTCGGCGAAGTAGGTGACGAGGGCCGAGTCCGCGGCGACGGGCACGACGCGAAACTCCGACAGTTTGTATCCTGAAATAGGCTGCTCGGCCATCTGCTTTGTAGTCGGCCTTCCTGCGCGGCGCAAGCCATCGGCCGAGATTGAAACGAAGTCATCGGCGACGATCGAATTATTGGGAGTCGGATCCTGGTTCTTCCAGCCCTCCCACTGGGCGGTGAGCCGCGCGTAAATCGCTTCAGTCCATTCCGGTATCGACACGTTGTGCGCCGTCTCCATGTCTGTTCCTTTCGTTCGGAGTTTGCGGGCCGCCACGACGCTGCCTTGTGACAAAGTCGCAGCCGGTCACCGCCGCATGTGACGGCCCCCGCTCGGATCGGTTTCATCTATAGGCAGGAAAATTTTCAGTTCCGCCGCGCGAAGCGCACGCACCCCGTGTAACTATCAAATGTAATGCTCAATTATCTCTATTGATTTGCCTTCCGCCGAAGTTGATCAATCTGTGCTTGCGTGAGGAACGGAGGGAGATGGATCTGGTCCGCACAAGAGATGTCGAGGCCCGCTGCCGAACCTTGCGCCACAAATTCCGCAATGAGTCCGTCAATGCATGGGGAACCGGTTCCATGGGTTCCGTCTTTCACGATTACCACCCGGCTGTTGCTCAGATCACGCGCCGTCTGCGCCGATTCCTCAGGCGGCGTGGCTGGATCGAGCGCCCCGGAAATCAGAAGCGCAGGCACAGCTGAGCGTATGGGCGCAAAGTAATCGCGGGGGATGCTCCCGCGAGCCCATTCCTGACAAGCCTTCTGATACACACGGACCTGGTAATCACCCAGGTAGGTGCCGGCGGTTTCACGGCGAATTGTTTCTTCCGTCAGTCCGGATAAATCTTCCGCACAGACGACGGAAAGACTCATGCCCCGATCCAATTGCTTGTCAATTCCGCGCCTTATGATCAGCACGGCGGCGGCATAAATGCTCCAATCGTCCTGAAATGCGCGGTGGATCATGTATGGAAACTCGCTGACCAGCTCCGGAAAGTAAAGCAGCGCTCTCAAGTCGGCGACAAACATGCCGCGTGAAAGCGTGACTGCCTGCGTTCCTCCAGCCGGGTTGTTCACCTCAAAATGCGCCGGCGATTTATCCAGCCGGTCCACAATCGCTTGAAACTCTTTTTTCAGATCGGGAAAATCTTTGTGGCAGGCATCGTCGGCAGCACAACGATCCATTAAGTGATCCACCGAGCTTTGAATCGTCTTGGAAAATGCCACAGGAATCTTCATGGTGGGCAGGGGCGGGGCTACCGCTTCCAGAGTGATGGTGCGAACATGATCTCCGTGCCGCCGCAGGTAGACGAGAGCGGCCCGTGTGCCATAGGAGCTGCCGAACACGTTGATCTTGTCATAGCCCAGGGCTTGCCGCACGGCATCGAGATCATCCGCGAAAATGGATGTAGTGTACTGCGTGAGGTCCGCCTTTTTTTCAAGCTCCGCGCGGCACGCGCGCACCTTTTCGAGAGGCATGGGCTCACCGATCATCTGCTGGGCGTCCTTGGGATCCCGCAGCTCGCAGGGCAAAGGATTCGATCCACCAGTGCCCCTCTGATCCACCAGGACGACGTCACGCAGCTGCCGCACCTTCGCCGTGAAACCCGCCAGAGGATAGGCTTCTACCGCACTTTGGCCAGGGCCGCCGGCAAGAGGGAACCAAGGGTCGCCCGCCGGCTTGGCGGAGAGCGCGGGCAGCACCATGATGTTCAGGGCGATCTTGCGCCCGCTCTGCAACTCCCGGTTTTCGTACACCTCGAACTTTCCGCACAGACCTTCCGTATTGCCATCAACGGTGCGGCACGGCTCGAACGGAATGCTCCCCAGAATTCTCGGCTTGAGCGTGAACTTCGCCGTGCCCGCACCCGGACGGCGGAACGTGAGGGAAATGGAATTGCCGCCCTGGCGCCATGTTCCGACGAGCTCGCTTCCATCTTCGCTGAGGTTTGCTTCGTAGACGACGCCCGCAGCCTTGAGCTCAACCCGCAACGCGCCGGTTGGTGCGAAGGAAACGGTGTCAGCCGGAAGAGTGGTGTTGCCTTGATCCACAAGGGTAAGTTTGCCCGTGAAAGACCCATCGGCTGCCTGCTCAATCTTCAGAATCAGATGCTGGCTGCCCACCATTGCCTGCCAGTCGCCCGTAATGCTGCGGCCATTGGCGGCCTGCGCCGATCCGGCCGGCGCCGCAGGGCTCGCCTGAGACAGTGACGACGAATCGGGGCCGGAGTGAATCAGGCTAAATTCTCTTGCGCCTGCCGGCTGACCTGCCGCGCTCGAAAGCACAGCCCCGGTAAGTAGCATGAGCAGGATAAAGGCATGCCGTTGCCCTCTGATTCTCATTGAGATTCTCCTTTTTCTCCTCGTCGATCTGCTTTCCAGAATTGGTTCGTCAGCCGCGCAATTTCAACAAAATGAACAGCAAGACTAAGTCGGCCAAATTGGAAGCGCGGGTTGCGCTGGTCCGCCACGTAGAAACGCAAATTCCACGGTTCGCGCGCAAGCGAATCACTGAGCGGATCAACGTGCAGCGACACCGATGCGTCAAATGGACGATCAAGTTCCATGGAATATACTCATCTTAGGTTGGCAGGATTGGCGCGTCAACAATGTGCAGCTTCAGCGCCCCACTCCAAGAGGTCGCTACCCCTCATCCTGATATTGGGTCTTCAATTTCGCGAGGACTCCCGGATCCGCAAGCGTAGTGGTATCGCCAAGCACGCGCCCCTCGGCAATATCCCGCAGCAGGCGCCGCATAATTTTCGCGCTACGAGTTTTCGGCAACTCGCTCACAAAGAAAATGTCATCGGGCTTGGCGATCGCGCCGATCTTCGTAGCGACATGCTGCCGCAGCTCTTCCTTCAGCGCGTCGCTCGGTTTCGAAGTCTCCCTCAACGTAACAAACGCCGAAATCCCCTGCCCCTTCAATTCGTGCGACCGCCCGATCACCGCGGCTTCCGCCACCGACTTGTGGTCGACCAGCGCGCTTTCCACCTCATACGTTGAGATGCGGTGTCCCGCGACGTTCATCACATCGTCTACGCGCCCGAGCAGCCAGAAATATCCGTCCTCATCAATCTTGCAGCCATCGCCGGTGAAATATTTCCCCGGGAAGCGCGACCAGTAATTCTGCACATAACGTTCGGGATCTCCGTACACCGTGCGTAGCATCGAAGGCCACGGCTTCGTAATCAACAAATAGCCCGCACCGCCACGCCCGACGTTATTTCCCTTCTCGTCGACAACTTCCGCTTCAATTCCCGGGAACGGCCGCGTGGCCGAGCCCGGCTTCGTCGCCACAATTCCCGGCAGCGGCGTAATCAAGATGCATCCGTTTTCCGTCTGCCACCACGTGTCCACGATGGGGCAGCCCTCGTGTCCGATGTTCAGGTGATACCACATCCATGCCTCGGGATTGATCGGCTCGCCGACCGTGCCAAGCAGCCGCAGCGAACTTAGCTTGTATTTCGCCGGCCACTCGCCTCCCCATTTCATGAACGTGCGGATCGCCGTGGGCGCGGTGTAGAGAATGTTCACGCGATACTTGTCCACGATGCTCCAGAATCGCCCGCGGTCCGGAAAATCCGGTGTGCCCTCATAAAGCAGCGTGGTGCAGCCGTTCGCGAGCGGCCCGTAAACAATGTACGAGTGTCCCGTGATCCATCCGATGTCGGCCGTGCACCAGTAAAAATCGTTTTCTTTGATATCGAAAATATAGCGGTGCGTGGTGCTCGCGCCCACAAGATACCCGGCCGTCGTGTGCACCACGCCCTTCGGCTTGCCGGTCGTCCCGCTGGTGTACAGGATGAAGAGCATGTCCTCCGCGTCCATCGGCTCGGGCGCGCATTCGTCGGAAGCCGTGGCCACGATGTCGTGCCACCAGAGGTCGCGCCCCTGCTTCATCGGCGCGGTCGCCGCGGGCGCAAGCTTCGCTACGCGCTCGACCACCACCACGTGCTCGATGCTCGGCGTGTGCGCTAGCGCGTCATCCGCCGCGGCTTTCAGCGGCACGACTGCGCCGCGTCGCCACGCTCCGTCCGCGGTCACGAGCACTTTTGCCGTCGCATCATTAATCCGCTCACGCAGCGATTCCGCTGAAAAGCCGCCGAAAATCACGCTGTGCGCCGCGCCAATTTTCGCGCACGCCAGCATCGTGATGGGCAGCTCCGGGATCATGCCCATGTAAATCGCCACGCGGTCGCCCTTGCGCACGCCCAGCCCCTTGAGCGCGTTCGCGAACCGGTTCACCTCGCGCTCCAGCATGCTGAAGGTCAACACGCGCTGATCGCCGGGCTCGCCTTCCCACACCAGCGCGGCCTTGTTGCGCCGTGGCGATGCCGCGTGACGGTCCACGCAGTTGTAAGTGATATTGAGCTTCGCGCCCACAAACCACTTCGCCCACGGCGCGTTCCACTCGCACACTTTCTGCCACGTCGCAAACCAGTCGAGCTTCCGCGCCTCCGCCTCCCAGAATCCTTCCGGATCCCGCCGCGCGCGCTCGTAAATCTCCGGATCATTCGCCACCGCCTGCTCGCGGAATTTCTCCGGTGGCGGAAACAGCCGATTCTCTTGCAGCAGCGCGGAAAGCCGCTCTTTTTCTTTTTTGGGCATCGCTATGCTCCCAATTTCATCTCAAAGAAACCTGCATCCGACGAGGCACGCCCAAATCATTACATGCGCTGCGCGCCACGCAAAACGATAACAATTTCATCTTTTCAATCGTGTAAACGACGCCTGCCCGCCGGCCCAACCCGTCCATACGAATCACAGAAACCCCGCGACGCCGCCGCGCGTCTGGAGTACCATCAGGTGCTCCGACCGGCAGTAGTAGACGAGCAATACCCGTCCGGCGCGGCGCGTCTGGCAAACGCGTGTGGCACAAATCTCCTTGAAGAGGTGGATTCCGTGAAATCGCTCCAGCGTCTTCTCCTGTTCGCAATCGTGGCTGTCTCCTTGGTTGTCCTGGCAATTGCGCCGAACTCGCGCGCGCAGCGCGGCGGCGGCGCGGGAGAAGGTGGCGGTCAAGGCCGCGGTGGAGGCCAAGGGGGTGGACGCGGCGCGGGAGGCGGCCGTGGCGAAGGCGGCGGTGGCGTCTACAGCGCTTTCCACATCCGCAACGTCGGCCCGGCGATGATCTCCGGCCGCATCGTGAGCATCGGCATGGATCCCACGAACAAACGCCACTATTTCATCGCCGCTGCATCCGGCGGCGTCTGGCGCACGCGCGACGGGGGCATCACCTTCACGCCCGTCTTCGACAATGAGAATTCCTACTCCATCGGCTACGTCACGATCGATCCGCGCAACCCAGCGACCGTGTGGGTCGGCAGCGGCGAGAATAATTCCCAGCGCAGCGTGAGCTGGGGCGATGGCGTCTACCGCTCCGACGACGACGGCCGCACCTGGCACAACATGGGCTTGCAACATTCCGAGCACATCGCGCGCGTGCTGATTGACCCGCGCAACTCCGATGTTGTGTACGTTGCCGCGCAAGGCCCGCTCTGGGGGCCCGGCGGCGACCGCGGACTTTTCAAATCCACCGACGGCGGCAAAACCTGGAAGAATATTCTCACCATCAGTGAGAACACCGGAGTGACCGACATAATCTTCGAGCCCGGCAATCCCGACGTGATGTACGCGGCCGCTTATCAGCGCCGCCGCCACGTTTGGACGCTGATTGACGGCGGCCCCGAATCGGCCATCTACAAATCCACGGACGCAGGCGCGACGTGGAATAAAATGCGTGGCGGTTTGCCCGCCGGTGACGTAGGCCGCATCGGTCTGGGCATCTCTCCCGCGAATCCGAACATTGTTTACGCGGTGATCGAAGCAGCAAACCGCGCCGGCGGCGTCTATGCCTCCAGTGACCGCGGCCAGACGTGGGAGAAACGCGACGATTTCTTTAGCTCGAGCCCGCAGTATTACGCAACCATCTTCGTGGACCCGAAAAACGCCGAGCGCATCTACGTGATGGACACCACCATCATGACTTCCGATGACGGCGGGCGCACACTCCGCGCTCTCGGATCGCGCAGCAAGCACGTGGATAATCACGTCGTATGGATTGATCCCGATGAAACCGACCACATCATGGTCGGCTGCGACGGCGGATTGTACGAAAGCTTCGACCGCGGAGAAACCTGGACGTTCAAGGAAAATCTCCCGCTCGGCCAGTTCTACGACGTGGCCGCCGACAACTCCGCGCCGTTCTACTACGTATACGGCGGCACGCAGGATAACTCCAGCGTTGGCGGGCCGTCGCGCACGCGCAGCGTTTCCGGCATCCTCAACGCGGATTGGTTCACCACGCAGGGGGGCGACGGCTTCACCAGCGCCGTGGACCCCGAAGACTCAAACACTGTGTACGCGGAATTGCAGGATGGCGCGCTCGTCCGCTACGACCGCCGCACAGGCGAGCGCGTGGACATCGTCCCGACCGAAGGCCCGGGCGAAGCTCCGCTTCGATGGGATTGGGATTCGCCGATTTTCGTCAGCCCGCACATGCACACGCGCATTTATTACGCCGCGAATAAACTTTTCCGCAGCGACGACCGCGGCGATTCCTGGCGCGCCATCAGCGGCGAACTCACGCGCGCGCTCGACCGCAATTCCCTGGCCGTGATGGGCCGCATCCAGCCGCCGGAAGCGGTTGCGAAAAACGCTTCCACGTCTTACTTCGGCAACTCCACAACTATTTCCGAATCGCCGAAAAAAGAAGGCCTCATCTACGTCGGCACCGACGACGGCGTGATTGACGTCACCGAAGATGGCGGCGCGCACTGGCGAAAGATTGACACCTTCACCGGCGTGCCCGATATGACTTACGTCTCGCGCGTCTTCGCCAGCCAGCACGACACAAACACGGTCTTCGCTGCATTCGACGGGCACAAGACCGAGGACTTCAAGCCATATATTCTGAAGTCCACTGACGCCGGCAAGACCTGGACATCCATCGCGGGCAATCTGCCCGATAACGGCCCCGTCCTCGCCATCGCCGAAGATCCCGTGAACGCAAATCTCATTTTCGTCGGCACCGAGTACGGACTTTTCATGACCATGAATGGCGGCTCGCAGTGGACGCGGATTCGCAACGGCCTCCCGACCATCGCCGTGCGCGACCTCCACATCCAGAAGCCGATGGGCGATCTCGTCATCGGCACATTCGGCCGCAGCATCTGGATCATGGACGACTACGCCCCGCTGCGTTACGCCGCGCCGGAAAAGCTCGCGGATACGAATGCAACAATTTTTCCGATTCGCGATGCGTGGATGTATTCAATGTATGCGCCTTTCGGAGGCGGCGCCAAGGCCCACCTCGGCGAGCAACTCTTCACCGGAGAAAACCCACCGACCGGCGCAATCATCACCTATTACGTAAAAACAGTTCCGCAGACCAAGCGCCAGAAGCGCCAGGGCGAAGAGCGCGACGCCGAACGCAATAACGCTGGCGCGACTGCCGCGAAGCCGAAATATCCGACGCTAGACGAATTGCGCGCGGAAGAAGAAGAACAGCCGCCACAGCTTGTTTTCACCATCACGGACGCCGGCGGCAATTTCGTGCGCCAGCTCACTTCACCCGCGCAAGCCGGAATCCGCCGCATCACCTGGGATTTGCATTCCGCTCCATTCACTGTGCCGGCCGCTCCCGTGAGTGGCGAGGCAGGAGGCCGCGGCGGTCGCGGTGGAGGTGGTGGCGGAGGAGGAGGAGGCTTCTTCGGCGGAGGCGGCGGGCCGCTCGTCGTGCCCGGCAAATACAATGTATCCGTTTCGCAGGTTTTCAACGGCGAGACCACGAAGCTTGCGGGCCCCGTTGCATTCAATGTCGTCGCCGAAACCCTCCAACCGATGTCGCCGCAGGAGCGCGCGGCGAAGGAGGCTTTCCAGAAGAAGGCCGCGAAGCTACAGTCCGCGGTGACAGTCTGCTCTCGAAACCGCCACCAACAACGAAACCGAATTGGCCACCATCAAGCGCGCCTTGATGGCCGTGCCCTATCCGGATGGCGCGGCGCTGCTGAAGATCACCGAGGATCTCAACAAGCGCAATGACGAAATCCTGATGGCTCTGCGTGGCGACAACTTCGCGCGCTCGCACGAGGAAAACACGCCGGCCTCGATCTCGCAGCGCGTCAGCAGGGTCGTGCAGGGCATGGGCTCGAACACCGCGCGCCCAACCAAGACGCAGGAGGAAGATTACAAGGTCGCCGGCGATCTCTTCACGCCAGTACTCGCAAAGCTTCACACACTCGTCGAAGTGGACTTGGTGAAGCTCAACAAGGCGCTCGACGCCGATGGCGTGCCGCATACGCCGGGCCGCTTGCCGAACTGGAAGGAACAGTAAGAAAAAAAGGAAGGATAATGCGAAGGGGCGGGTCATCAAACCCGCCCCTTTCGTTTTTCAAATCACTTTTTGTCCAACCGATTTCGCCTGCGTAAACAAATACAAATAATCCGGCCCGCCCGCCTTCGAGTCCGTCCCCGACATGTTGAACCCGCCGAATGGATGCGCGCCGACCATCGCGCCCGTACACTTGCGGTTGATGTACAGGTTTCCCACGTGGAATTCCTTTTTCGCGCGTTCGATTTTTTCCGCTGACTTCGTATACACCGCGCCCGTCAGCCCGTATTCCGTGTTGTTAGCAATCGCCAGCGCGTCGTCATAGTTTTTCGCTTTGATGACTGCCAGCACCGGCCCAAATATCTCTTCCTGTGCCAAGCGCCCTGTTGGAAGGATGTCCGCAATCACAGTGGGCTGCACAAAATATCCATCGCCCATCTTCGTGTCGCGCCCGCCGCCAACGATCAGCCGCCCTTCCTTCTTCCCCACCTCGATGTATTCGAGGATGGACTTCATCGCCGCCTCGTTGATGACCGCGCACATCGCCGCGTTTTCGGCCGGGTCGCCAATGGCAATCTTCGCGACTCGCGCGCCCAGCTTCTCGACGAACGCATCATAGATTTTCTCATCCACAATCGCGCGCGAACACGCCGAGCACTTTTGCCCCTGAAATCCGAACGCTGAAACGGCGACGCCCTCCACCGCAGCGTCCACATCCGCTTCGGAATCCACAATAATCGCGTCCTTGCCTCCCATTTCGAGGATGGTGCGCTTGATCCAAATCTGCCCCTTCTGCGGAGTCGCCGCACGCTGGTGGATGTCCAGCCCGACGTCGCGCGATCCCGTGAACGCGATGAACCGCGTTTTCGGATGCGCCACCACTGCGTTTCCGAAAGATGCACCCGCACCCGGACAAAAATTCACCACGCCGGCGGGCATCCCCGCCTGCTCGAGCACCTCGAAAAACTTTGCCGCAATCGTCGGCGAATCGCTTGAGGGCTTCAGGATCACCGTGTTGCCGCACACGGCCGCGGCCACCGTCATCCCCGCCATGATCGCCGCGGGAAAATTCCACGGTGGAATCACCGCGCCAACGCCCAGCGGAATGTAGTGCAGGGTGTCGCGCTCGCCGGGCAATTGCACGGGCGGCTCGGCCTGCGAAAGGCGCAGCGCCTCGTGCGCGTAGAATTCGCAGAAATCAATCGTCTCGCAGATGTCCGCATCGGCCTCCGCCCAGTTCTTGGCCACTTCAAATACCAGCCACGCGTCAAATTCAAACCGCCGCGCTCGCAGGATGTCCGCCGCTTTGAAGAGCATCGCCGCGCGATCCGCCCAGGGCGTGCGGCTCCAGGTCTCAAATGCGTGAAGGGCAGCCTGCATCGCGGGCTCAACCTGCTCCATCCCCGCTTTCTGATGAATGCCCACAACCTCGGACGGTTTCGCCGGATTCACCGACTTAATTTTTTCGGCCGTCATCACGCGGTGCCCGCCTATCACCAGCGGGTATTCACGCCCAAACTCTTTGCGTACCTGCTCGAGTCCCTCGCGCATCCACTGGGCGGTCTCCGGTTTCGTGAAATCGAGCACCGGCTCGTTGTGGAATGGCCCGCGCTTCGTTGAATCCGTATGTGTCGCTGTCGTCGCCACGATTATTTTCCTCCGTCGAGATTATAGCCCAGGCCGCGTTTCACTTCCCCTTCGCATCACCACTCTTCAATTCCACAACTATATTCTCCAGCGGCCCGACATTTCCGTTGATCGTCGCCTGGCTCCCTCCGAGGCTCCATTGGATTGCTCCGGCGGGGGAGTCACGCGGCGAAAGTTTCCCATCAGGAGTTCTTACCTGCGCATGCGTATCGGTCAGCAGAATAATAACGCGCGGCCGCTTGTCCACAACAGGCCCGCTCTCCCCCGGCCCAAAATGAATTCGCACCACGCGCACGCGATCGTTCTCAAACAACACTTCGTTGTGCTTGGGATCAAGTTTCGCCGCATCTTTCTCAAAAGGGCCGACGGCCGGCGGCGAGGCCTTGAATTCAATCTTTACTGCGCGGAATATCGGGCCGGGAAAATCATGAAAGTTGAACGCCAGTTTCTGTCCTTCCTCCCCGTAGGAGGCGTCGACAAACTTGAATTTAAGTGATTTGACCCAAGCTCGCTCCATTCAACCTTTGTGAACTGTTCAACGAGGACCAAAAGCGTCGGCGCTGTCGCGAGGGCGGGGGGCGGCAGAGTTTCGCCGGAATCATCAAGCTCCTTGGTATCGAAATCCAACTTCGATACGCGCAAATATTCATTGTCCAACACCTTTTCGTATGGACGAAACTGCATCTCGTTTTGATGGAAATCCATGAGGCCCATCGGCAAGAGCAACGCGAGAGCGAGAATTGTTTTCTGCATTTAAGCCCCGATCGACAGCCCTTTAATCGTTGGAGTATACGCTCCCGCGGAATAACCTTCGCGATTCAGAACCATCTTACCCCCCTACCCCCATCTTTTTGTAAGAGTGTGCGCCTAAAGGACTTACAGCCACGAAGAGTGACAAGAGTATGATTCTAAAGGACTTACGCGTATTCGATTGTATTAATTTAAACATAATGGACTCAATGACTTACGTTTCTTGTTGAGAAGCGGCTCGTAAGAGTATGATTCTAAAGGGCTTTAAATCCTTTAGGCGCTTACTCTTACGGGGGACCGTCAACGCAGGCCATTTTCACTTCCGGCAGGGGCGACATTTCCCGTTTTGGAACTCAATTCGAAACGGCTGTCGCAATCTGCTGAGGAGATTACCACAGGGTTATAGTAGAAAGCAAGGGAAAAATTTACATGGGCCCGATATAGGGATTTATTCGCACACGCGGGGACCTTTGCGGAGTCCGCTGAATCTTCGCTATAACAGGGGCTGCTTCGCTGCCGCGTCAATTCCCTTTCGGCGGTGAAAACCCAGCCGGTGGCGGATCGCCGCAGTGTCATGAACCGTCTTTTCCCACAATTTGTATCGAAACCGCCGGAAGCGGACGCGTTTCAAACGCCCATCGGGCTGGAGTTCGTGGGTAACATCCAGAAGCGTGTAGGCGTGCATCACATTGCCGTAGAGGCGAAAGTTGTGCTCCGCTTCCTCACCTTTCCAAATCGCCTGTTCGCCACCCGCCACGTGGTTGTAATTGTGGTTTTGGTGGATCAAGGGCGCGACCAACGAGAGATCGACGACGCGGAATCCGTTGATCCGCGCATCCTTAATCAGCCACTGGTCAAACCAGAATCGTCCGATGGCGAAATCCGGCACGCTCTTGTAAAAGCCCCTGGGAAAAACAAACGCGTCAATCGCGGTATGCTGGCCCGACGTGCCTGTGCTCTGAACAAGCCGCATAAGAGGATCCTGCCAATTCTCGCCGGCGCCGATCCGTTGCGTCCAATCCTCGGTCAAATCAATATTCAGCCGCTTGGAAACCATCAGGCATTTGGAGCACTGTTCCCGCACCGTCGCAACAGCTCGCGTAAATACTCCCGACAGCAGAATGTCTGTATTTACGTAGCACAACCAACCCGCCTGGGCGGCAGCCTCGGCGCGCCGAAACATATCGTTCATCAGCGGCGTGCCGTTTTCATTCGTCACGATGCCCGTCAAATGGAGCACACCGATTTCGCGCGCCGCGTCCGCGGCCCCTTCCTCATCTCCCAGCAGAATGACCTCAGGCTTCGGGTCCAACATCGTCCAGCTTTTGATTGCGTTGCGCTGGATTACGCCGATGTGCCCTTTAAATGGTTTCGGAGTCGTAAAAATGGTCAGCATGAATTTCCTGGAATACGCCCTTCTTAAACCGCGGTGGAAGCGGCTTCCATGGGAACTTCGGCCGCGCCACCCGAACCCAGGCAAATGTAGCGCACGCCCACAGCCCCATTCAAGTGGCCGAGCATCTGCCAGCAATCAATCACCACGCGCGGTTCACCGGATCTGGCCCACGCACGCGCCGGAATTTCCTTGAACGCCTGCCACGGAGTGGCCAGGACGACCACACCTGCCTGAGAGATGCAATCCGCGGAGGACGCGGCATACCGCACACCATCACCTTCAATCGCTGCAAGCGCCTTGTCCGCGGACGGATCGTAAACCGCCACGGCGATTCCCGCCGCGGAAAGCTCCTGTGTCAAAAGAACGCCGACGGATTCCACGACCACTTCCGTATTTGGCTTGTATGTGAGCCCAAGTACTCCGACGCTCTTCCCAGCCGGCAAATTCTTCTTCACCAGTTCCGCCAGCCATTTGATCTGCGCGCGGTTGAATCGATCCGTGGCTTCGGACAAATCGGCAAATGACCCGAGGCTCGCCGCCAGCGCGGAAAGCGCGCGGTTGTCGCGCGGGAAACAAGGGCCGCCATAACTGATTCCGCCATTCAGGTATTTTGGCCCGATCCGCGTGTCCTTGCCCAAAGCAGCGGTGACGACATTCGCCTCCGCGCCGGGCAATTTTTCGCACAGCCGCGCGATCATGTTCGCAAAACTGATCTTCGTGGTGACAAACGTATTGACCGCGAGCTTGGTGACTTCCGCATTCACGCAATTCATACGCGCCACCTGCGGGGAGTTCTTGCAAACGTGTTTATAGATTTCCGCCAGAATGCCGCCCGCGCGGGCGTCGGATTCTCCAATCAGCACGAAATCAGGATTGTAGAAATCGCGGATCACGCTTCCGAGAGCGATGAACTCCGGGCTGTAGCAAAGTCCAAACCCTTCGCCGCACCGTTTGCCGCTGGCCTTCTCGAGCGCCGGCTTCACTTCTCTTTCAGTATCGCCGGGCATCACGGTGCTCGTCAGGACCACCAGGTGATATTCCTGTTTCCGCCGCAGCGCGCGCCCGATTTTCTCGCACGCCGGCAGCACGTACCGCAGCGAAAACCCGCCGCTCGCCTCGCTGGGAGTTCCCACCACGATAAACGTGACTTCCGAATCCGAAACCGCCGCTTCAATATCCGCCGTAGCGCTTAATCGCCCCTGCGATTCGCGGATCAGTTCCGCGAGGCCCGGTTCGTATACCGAAGGTTCGCCCCGATTTATCGCGTCAACCTTTCGCGGATCCACGTCTGCGGCAATGACGCGTATTCCGCGCGCCGCAACACACGCCGCCAACGGCGTCCCCAACTTTCCCAACCCGATTACCGAAACCGACTTGACCATAAGCCTCCCGCGCGGCTTAAGTGTACAACTCAAGATTTCAGATTATGCCGGCTGAGATTCAGCGGTGATGCAAAGATGCCAACCCAGGCGCTTCTCCATCCCCCGGAAAAACGAGGGGGGCATCCACCGAAAATAAGGCTCCTTCACATATCGATACTGAACGTAATCTAGAATTCGATACGGAAAAATGTGGTCCACAAAAACTTCTTTTACGCGAAAGCCATGATCTTCGAGCAGTTTCTTTCCCTGGCGCCGCGTGTAGGTGTAGGTGATCGGGCAGCCCGTCTGCGCCTCAGAGTTCGCCGCAACGACTTTAGAAAGCTTCCAGAATTGCGCTTTGCCATCGGTGAGCACAACCCACGCGACCTTCCACGATCTGCGGTGATAAACCATTATCTTCAACGTCGTGCCCGGATGCGCAAACTGCCGCAATTGATCGAGCACACGATCCGGATTCGGCGTGTGATGAATGACGCCGAAGGAATAGATCAAATCGTATTGTTCCACCGGAACAAATTGAGTAAGTTCCTCCGCGTTTCCGGAAAAAAACTGGATTTTATCTTCCAGGCCGTAGACCTTGGCCCTTGATCGAGCCACTTCAATCGATTTTTCTGAAAGGTCCACGGCTGTTACGCTCGCTCCATGCCTAGCGAAGTTGACCGTGTCCGTTCCAATTCCACATCCGATTTCGAGCACTTTCTTGCCGTTCCATCGCTCGAATTGCGCAAACTGCGGAATATGCGGTTCGACAAAATATTTCCGCGCCTCCACCTCGTCAAAGTATTCTTTGCTTCCGATCTGTCGAGGAGAATGGCGGATGTTGCACGGACGCCGGTCCCAATATTCTCTCACTCGCGCGATTTGAATGTTTGCGAAATTCATAGATTCCCCACAGAACGATTCCCCCCATCCCATACCGCCGGCGAATCATCGCCGGCTGTTATTCACTCAAGGGCTCGCTGAAATTGAATTCGCCGCCTCAGAAATTCCATGAACTATTTCAAATCTCGCCGGGTGCACCCCGACGAAATTCCCATCATATTGCCGCCGGCCAGGCGAAACTTCCTCCAGCTCGCCGCCAGACAAGAGCCGAAACCAGCGAAACCCCCTGGCCGATGCAAAGGCAATGATCTCGCGAGCCTCATAGCCCCACGGCTCGGTCCGAACATCCTGAACCTCGGCCAGAATCACCGGCGGATTCTTGCCCTCAAGCAGTTTCCCGGCGCCTCGCAGGATCTCCAGCTCGCCGCCCTCTGCGTCCAGCTTTATAAAATCCACCTGCCCGATGCCATTCCGTTCGAGGTAATCATCCAACTTCTCCACTAGGATCCTGTGCTTTGTGGTCGGCAAGGTGATATTCGGCGGGCGCAAACTGTTGAACCCCGTTTCCTTCCCTTCCACCACAAAGAAATCACTCTCGCCTGCCTTGCTGCCCAGCGCAAAATTTTCAACCGTCACATTCGAGCACCGGTTTATCCGGACGTGCCTCGCCAAGAAACGATGCTCGCGCGGAGAGGGCTCGAACGCAATCACACGCCCCGTTGGTCCCGTTTTCTTGGACGCAAGCAATGTGTAGTAGCCGTGATGCGCACCGATGTCCAGGACGGTCATTCCGGCGCGGAGAAATCCCTCTACAAATTGCGTTTCATCCATCTCGAAACAACCGTGAACAATTCCCTGACCGCACGCGTCATTTCGCAGAATCCACCAGATCCCGAAGGGCAAACGAATTGGAATCCGCAATTTGGGAAAGGCGCTCAGAACCCTGTACCGCACGCTGGCAACCTTTCCCCTCCAAGGTTGGGCCGCGAATCGAGTGAGCCTCGCAATCAGCGGCGAGTCGACGCCTTTTGCGTCAGTCGGCATTTGATTCGATCTCAGATTTGAGAAGCATATTCGAAAATTCTGTCCCTTATCCCAACTCTGCTTTCGAGATCGTTGCGCTTCGATGTGTAAGTTTTCTCCCCAGGTAAGCTTTAAGACGCGCGGGGAGAGCGCGAATCTTGCCGACAGATGTTTGCCACGGATCCGAGAAATCCTCTGGTTCGGGGATTCGGACGAGATAATGAGATTCCAGCGGCTGCCTCGCGGCCAGGATGATCGTCCTTTGCCGTTTACGTCCAGCCGTGTCTCGAAAATCCTCGTGATCGGGTAAGGACAAAAAACGATAGACCGCATGAAAACCGCTCAGATAACAGATCTTCACCAGGCTTGCTTCAGACGCAATCAGAGCAAGATACCGAAGGCCCTGGTCCTCATACTCGAGTTCCTCGCGAAGATAGAAAACCGTCTGTGTGCCCGGCGTCGCATGGCTTTCAATCAGAAGAATTTGCCCGGCAATCGCGGAGAGATTTCGCACGGCGCGAATTGGATTCTCCAGATGATAGAGAAGCCCGAGGCACAATACGAGGTCGTAGGGGCCACGTTTAATGAGCGACGGATCTTCGACATCGGCAACTTGGAATTCAATAGATGGGTTGCGACGCCGAGCCTCTTCCAAGTTTTCCGCGCGCCCGTCAAATCCGGCCACTTCAAACCCCATTTCACGCGCAAACGCCGAAAAATAGCCCACCCCGCAACCTACATCCGCGACGGTTCGGATTTGCAGTTTCTGTTGAAGATCCGCAAGAACGGGGCGCAGAGTGGCTTGGCGCGCATTGACAATTCGCCGAGCGTCAGGCGTATCGAAAATAAATTCACTTGGCACTTTTTACCCCCTCCTGAATCACAAACTCACTTGGAACATTGAGGACCCCGTTCCATTCGTCCCGTGCATGTTGGTAGTTCTCGGTCGCCACTATCATTGGCGGCAGGCAATCCCACACGTCCAGTTCTTTTCCATCCCCGTAAAGGCTGACGCTCCAGGAATACGCACCTGGCCGGACGGGAAGCGACGGAAAAGTGTAGCAAAACTCCTGCTCGCCAACTTCAAGCTCCATGTTATAGGTTGCCAAAGCCCAAATGAGCTGATTGTCGCTGTTCCTCAGCGAAATTCCATGGTGCCCCATCTTAACCGGCCTGCGGACGCGGACCACAAACTTGACCGTGACAGCGCCCATTGTCCGGAGCACATTTGGCTCTTCGGATCGCGGATCCGAAATCTCCCAGCGGACAAATTGCGCTGCTGTGTTCTCCGAGCCATGCGCCTCCACGTTACCTACATCGGTCAGCGCTGTCTCATATGCGCCAGCGGTCGTCGCGGTCGGACCCGTCTGCCGGATCTTGCCGCCTTCCATCCATAAGACACGTTCGCAAAGCCGACGGATTTGGTTCATCTGGTGGCTCACAAAAACAATCGTGCGGCCGGTGCGCGCGACGTCACCCATTTTCCCCAGGCATTTTTTTTGAAAGGCAAGATCGCCGACGGCCAGCACTTCATCGACAAGGAGGATTTCCGGCTCGAGGTGCGCGGCCACGGCAAATGCCAGCCGCATTTGCATTCCGCTCGAATAATGTTTGAGCGGCGTATCTAGGAATCGCTCGACTTCAGAAAAGGCGACAATTTCATCGAATTTCCTGTCAATCTCAGCTTTCTTCATTCCCAGAATCGCGCCGCTCAAATAAACATTTTCGCGCCCGGTCAATTCCGTATGGAATCCAGTGCCCACTTCCAGAAGACTCCCCACCCGCCCGCAGATTTCCGCCGAGCCTTCCGTGGGCCGCGTGATGCGCGCCAAAAGTTTCAGCAGCGTGCTCTTGCCCGCGCCGTTGCGCCCGATCAGCCCCACGACCTCTCCTTCGCGAATGTCGAAGGAGACGTCTTTCAGCGCCCAGATATAATTCTTTCCGCCGCCAGCGCGCCCGTTGCCATTTTTCGAGAGCAGCCGCGCAGGCGCGTGCAGGGCGCGGCCGATGAGGTCGCGCAGGGCGAGGTACGGCTGGCGCTCGCCGATGCGGTAGCGCTTCCCCAATCCCTCTGCTTCAATCACAACACGGCTCATGCAATTTCTTTCTAAGCCTGCCGCGAAATACGGCCGGCTCGGCATTTCGATGGTCAATCTCCCCGTATTCTTGCACCTTCAAACCCGGTCGAACGTGAGATTCTCTTCCTGGCCGAATGTTTGCGTTTCAACCTCAGCCAGTTTGAACCCGCGGCTCTCGAGATACTCGACGACCTCTTTTTTGCTCGCGGAGCCCTTGTATCGCCGAGCCGGCGTGATGTCCACCTCCAGAGTGATTCTGGCAATGTCGCCGATGCGCGAACCGAGGGACTGGACAACTCGAAAGTCCGCGCCTTGCGAATCGATTTTCAGGTAATCCACCGCCCGGATATCCGTGGATTCCATAAAAGAGTCCAGCCGGATCGTTTGAACAACGGCTGAGCGTTCAACACGAATATCTCCCCCGCCAATCCACTTGTCATTTTCTTCTTCATTCAGAGGCAGCAAGGAACTTGTGGCATCCATGGAGTTAATAAAGAATTCCGCGAGGCCGTCCTTATCGGAGACCGCCATTGGCAGCACGATAAAATTAGCGAGCTTGCCCATCAACCTAGCCGCGAGTTTCCAGTTCGGTTCAAACGCATATACGAGAAGCGAGGGACTGTTTTGCGCATGAAGAAACGAAGAACCGCCGCAATGCGCCCCTACATCAATCCAAATCCCCCTGGCGCCTTTGTAATCCAGCAGCCTATTTCCGGCGCCTCGCATATCTCTTCCCAGGCGCCGTGCAAGTCTCCGGGTAAATCCGGTCCCGATTCCATCTCTCCTGCTGTCTATGGACATTCGGCTCCGATTTCACACCACATCCGCGATCGTCGTTTCCATCCGCTGAAAATAGGCCAGTCCACCGGCCAGCACCACCAGCACCATTAGCGTCGATGCAATCAGCAATCTTCCCGGCGGATCGCCAACGCCGGAAAGCGACCACCGGAAACCATCAATCACGCCCGCCATCGGATTTAACCCGTAAAGCCAGCGCCAGCGCTCCGGAACAATCGAGCTCGGATAAACGACGGGCGAAGCGAACATCCAAAATTGCACCAGGAAAGGCACGACGTAACGGACGTCGCGGTAGATCGCATTCAGCGCGGCGAGCCACAACCCAACGCCCAGCGCGGTCAGCAGCGCAAGCAACAGGAACAATGGGAAATAGAAAATCGCGGTCGTCGGGCGGATTCCGTAATAAATCATCATGGCCACGAACATCAGGAAGGAGATCCCAAAATCCACCAACCCCGAAAGCGTGGCCGCCAACGGAAGCACCAGCCGCGGGAAATATACTTTTGTAATCACCCGCTGGTTCTCCACGATTGTGTTCGTGGCATTTAACAGGGACGCAGAAAAATAAATCCACGGAAGCAGCGCGCTGTAATAGAAAATCGTGGGGGGCATCCCGCCGACCGGAATGTGCCCCAGCTTCGCGAAGAAAAGCGTGAAGACCAGCATGGTCAGAAACGGCTGCAACACGGCCCACGCCACGCCCACAACCGTCTGCTTGTAGCGCACCTTGATATCGCGCCACACGAAGAAGTAAAGCAGCTCGCGGAAATGCCACAGCTCGCCGAAATTAAATTCCAGCCAGCCGCGTTGCGGGGCAATCCGCATGGGAGGAACTTTCGGCAATGCTTCGGCTTGTGCGATGGCGTTCATCGGTTGATTTTTTCCGGCGTCTAGCGGGTTGCTGCCGCGGGCTTCTCTTGGAATTCCCATTCCTTGCGCGCGATGGGCATCCGCCATCCCGTCCCAAACGCCTGATCCGTCACTTTGATTCCCGGAGCCGCCTGCCTGCGCTTGAATTCCGCGCGCGCCACTTTCCGGACCACCTGCCGGACAACATCCGCGTCGGGCACATCGCGCAAAATTTCTTCCGTGGACTGGTGCCGCTCGATATGCCGCTCGAGCACCGCATCCAGCAAATCGTAAGGAGGCAGCGAATCCTGATCGGTCTGGTTCGGACGAAGTTCCGCCGACGGCGCTTTCTCAAGCGTGCGCACGGGAATCATTTCGCCATTCCGGTTGAACCACTGTGAAAGGCGGTAGACCATCGTCTTCGGCACATCGGAAATCACGGCCAGCCCGCCGGACATGTCTCCATAAATCGTGCAGTATCCGACGGCCACTTCCGATTTATTTCCGGTGGTCAGCAAAAGCGCGCCGTGTTTGTTCGAGAGCGCCATCAGCAAATTCCCGCGGATGCGCGCCTGAATATTTTCTTCCGCGAGATCCCGGGGAAGTCCCTTGAATGCTCCCGAGAGACTTTCGTCAAACGCGCGCATGATTCCGCTAATCGGAATCGTCTGCGTCCGAATCCCCAATTTCCCGGCAAGCTGCTCGGCATCCTCGATGCTCTCGCGGCTTGTGTAGGGCGACGGCATCAACACGCCCAGCACGTTTCGCGCGCCAATCGCTTCGACCGCAATCGCCGCCGTCAACGCCGAATCAATTCCGCCGGAGAGGCCAAGCAGCACGCTCTGAAATCCGCACTTGCGCGCGTAATCCCGCGTGCCCAATACCAGCGCCTTCCAAATTTCCGATTCCGCGCCGGATTCGCCCGGCTCGATCGTGCCGCGCATCGCGTCCAGATCCACAATCATCAGGTCCTCTTCAAAGCCGCGGCCCTTGGCGATTAATTTTCCGGTGGCGTTAAACGCGCAACTTCTTCCGTCGAACACCAGATCATCATTCCCGCCCACCTGGTTGACATAAAGCATCGGAATCGAATGCTTGGCCGCCATTTTTCCGAGCATCGCTTCTCGTACTTGTTGCTTCCCGCAGGCAAACGGCGAGGCCGAAAGATTGATCACGCAGCGCGCCCCTGCGCGGGAAAGCACTTCGACAGGGTCCACGTGGTACCGGCGGCGGCGCCAGAAATCGACGTCGTTCCACACGTCTTCGCAGATCGTGACGCCCAGCTTCCAGCCATTCACATCGAGAATTTCCTGCCCGGCACCCGATTCAAAATAACGGTCTTCGTCGAAAACGTCATAAGTGGGCAGCAAACACTTGTGGTAGCGCGAGGAAATGCGCCCGTTTTTCAGCAGCACCGCCGAATTGAACAGAGGTCGCCCCTCACCTTGCGGGTTCGGCTCGGCAATCCCCACGAGCACCGGCGGCTTCGCGCGAAGATCGTCGGCAAGCCGATCGAGCACTTCCCAGCTTCGCGCGACGAACGCCGGTTGCAGCAAAAGGTCGCGCGCCGGATAGCCAATCAGCGCCAGCTCAGATGTCACCACAAGGTCAGCGCCGGCCGCATGCGCCGCGCGCGCGGATTTCTCGATGAGGGTTGCGTTGCCCTCGAAGTCCGCCACCGTATAATTCCGTTGAATGAGAGCAATCTTCATGCCGTACGCACCTCTTGCCTTAGATGGCCGTGAGGCAATCCTCCCGCGCTCACAAAGGACGGGTGAATTCGCGCGACTTCAAATGCCGAGATTCGTTGTGCTGGGTTCGGCGATAGAATCACTCTCCGCCCCCTGATTTCCGACGGGTCGCCGTACTGCATTGAGTAAGGTGTTCTGCCGGGGTCCCTCACGCGAGAGCTATTGTACACTGCCCAGATTTAATGCAGCTGGGCGTACCCAAAGCGTTACGAGAACCAGAATGGCGCCCGGAATGGCGGTCCGCATGGGGCAATGTTTGACTCCCCGGAGCCGTTGTGCTCTTTTAAGTGCATGCCATCCGATCGAGAAACACGGGCCTGGCAACAATTGCAAGACGCTTACCATGCGCAGATGGAAGGCGACTTCGACCGCGCGGTCGAGCTCTATCAAAATTCGCTCGCGCTGCATCCCACCGCTGAGGCTCACACGTTTCTTGGCTGGACCTACCACTTCCAGGGAAAAATCGAAGAAGCCATCGCGGAATGCAAGCTCGCCATCGAGGTGGATCCGGATTTCGGCAATCCCTACAACGATATCGGCGCCTACCTCATCGGTCTAAAGCGCTATGACGAAGCCATCCCCTGGCTCGATCGGGCAATCACTGCGAAGCGGTACGACCCGCGCCACTTTCCCTACTTCAATCTCGGACGCGCCTACCTCGCCAAAGGCATGATCAATCGCGCCCGCGAATCATTCGAGCATGCGCTCGAAATCGAGCCGCGCTACACGCTCGCGGCTCAGTCGCTCGCCAGCCTGCGGCGGATGGTGAATTGAATTGATGTAAAACTCGGTCGCACCATCTGCGCCGGAGTTTTCTTCGTCTATTTTCCGCGGACAGGTATCACGCGCACGTCGCCGAAAATCGGCTTCCGCGCGACGTCATCGGGCGTTCCGAAGGAAGAGACGGCGGGATCTCCCACGATTCCCAGGACGGTCGAAACGCAGCCCGATTGTGGAAATTCAGAAGACGAACGCATAGAGATTGGCGAAATCCGGCGCCAGGTTCGCGCCTCAATCAGGCCTTTGATCTCGCCTTGCTGGTGATCTGAAAGCCGGGGAGAGGTGCGCCATCATCGGTGGCCACGTCGTCGAGCGGCGCGAAACTAAGCTCGTCATCACCCTTTTTGAGCATTTCCTTGGTAACCGCTTTGTACGCCGCCGCGACATCGCTGTCTGAAATGTTGCCGCCTGCTGGCATCCGAACCGCAACCACGCCGAAAGGAGCATCGCCATCAAAATAAACACAAACGGCGGCATCCTTGTCCTCGGAGAACATTACAGTCACGCTACGTCCGGCCTTCGCTTCTTTCACTTTCAGGAATGGACCGAGATCGCTGTCTTTCAGTCCCGCGGCCCAATTACCCTGGTCCACGTAAATCACAATGAAGTTATTCAATGACCGGGATTGCACATTGCCGGCGACGTCCGCGGCAATTCTTGCGAAGAACAGCGGGTCTCTTTTTTCAGGAGCAGGGTGATTTTGCGCCACGGCCAGCGCCGCCAACATTCCAACAAGCATCAGAGAGACAACAATTCGAGGTTTCATGCCGGCATTATACTTGAATCGCTGGCCGGATAGCCCAGCCGCAGACCCACGTTCACGATGCGTTTTATCGACCACCATTGCGCAGGGGAGCGCACCGCTTTCCATCACGGCCCTGCCGGTCAATTGCTGGAACGAATCCTTGGTGCCCGGGGTGGGAGTCGAACCCACACGTCCCGTTAAGGACAAGGGATTTTAAGTCCCCCGCGTATGCCATTCCGCCACCCGGGCCCGAGTTTCGCAAGTTTACGCATTGTAAGTTTACGCAGATGAGCGAATCACTGCAACGCGCGCGCATCCATCATCAGCGCACCCGTTGCGTGCACGCCGGGCGCGGAAAAATTCCATGAGCGGGTTGGGAGACTCGATGCCGGGTAAATTATTTGGTCGTATATCTGACGTGCGACTTATCTTTGTGCGCCGGAGTCACCTTCACTTCGGACTCCAAAACGGGCACAAGATAACTGGCGAATCCGATGCCGACGAGGATCGTTCCATAAGGTTTTTGCGGAGTGAATGTACGGACAACCAATTTCCCAAATTCGAGTCTGTAGGTGTCAGCCTCGTAACGCCGCGCGAAGAGTTGCTGCATCGCTTCGCGTAAGTTGGCTTCGGCAACTTCCGCGGATGCATTGCCTGCATACTCACAAGCAAATCCACCGAGGAAAGATTCGTCAGCTTTCCGATGGACTCTGGCCAAAAGCAGGCCGGCCGTGATCCGCGTTCCCGGCTTTTCGGTGTGCTGCACGGCAATGATTCCTTCGAGAACGGACCCGTGATGGATATCCGGCAAGCGAGGAAGCTCGACTGCTTCGGGCGGCAGCACGGAGGTATAAAGCACCACGTTGTAATTCTCGATGCCCGCCGTGTGCAGCGCTGCATCATACGACCCAGTCTCAAGTCCGACGTCACTCTCTCCCCGACCAATCACCCAAAAATATTCATGGGGAATCCGGCAGCCAATTTCGGAATAACGAATGGGAGGATGCTTTGGCATTTTGCGATTGCCAGGCGCAGCTTAGTGCGCTTCCGGCTGCACGTCAAACCACAAAAAAAGCGGAGGCTTGTGGCCTCCGCTCTTCTTGTTGCACTCGGGGGTTGAGGGTTTACTGCAGGGGCGAATCGGTGACGGCCGCTTCTGCCGTCGCGTTGAAACGGATGACGCCGGACTGATCCGTGAAGAAAAAACGGACGCCGGTTTGATTTACCGCGATTGGGTAGCCGTATATCGTGTAGCTCTGGTCGGAGTTCGCCGAGGCATACGCAAAGTTGTAACCGCTCTTCTGCGCGTTGCCGCTCGCAGGGGCGAGGACTTGGTCAAGCAAGTCAGCATCCGTGCTCGTGGGTACGGCGCCATTAGAAGGTTGCAGGTCGGCGATCACGTCCGGATAGGTGCCGTAGGTTGAGTTGTAAGTGATGCACGCGGTGTTCATTGTGCGCATCGAGCTGACTGCGGAAGCTTCGTTTGCCGAAATTCGGGCCCGAAGCAGGTTCGGGATCGCAATAGCGGCGATAATCAGAATAATCGCCACAACGATTAGCAACTCAATAAGTGAAAAGCCCTTCTGGGTCTTGCGCATTCGAGTTTCCTCCGAAAGAGATATGAGCTGGAGCTCATTCTGCCTGGCCTGCCTGTTGTGGTCTTTTCCTATCAGAGGGGAAAGGTCACGAGGGCATTTCAATATGGTACAGATGCACGCATGTGCCCAGTACTGGAACTGCCGTCGGTTTGTAGACAGCAATTCTCTAAACCGTTTTTCCACAATAGGTTAGGGGGGGGATATTTCAAGCTTGCGATTCGAGTCGGTTTCAATATGGAGCATAAACCACCATTTGTGACAATTTGTGTCACTCTGGGAAGCCGCGTTCTGTCACCCATGCACCGGATTGGCACACCACTCGAAACCGTACCCTCGGTAGAAACCCCATGTTATTTTCAAATCTATAAGGGGTTGCCGATTCCAGAGGCAATACTTTGAAATGCGCGACATGAACACTTAAACCGATATCCTGGAGGTGACAGCTTATGCGGTTCAATCCCACCCGATGGTGTTCATTGAGGGACGTGGGAATTCTCTGGTACAAAAATGAGTTCCGCAGTCCCGTACAAAAAGCGGTTGCGGAGCTATGGAGGCGGATCCTCGTACTTGGATCCGTGGTTTCACAACCCACTAGGGCCTGCTGAACAAGATACGAATACTATGCTGCTTAGCAGGATACCTATCGATTATGCTGCAGCGATGGGATGCAATTTAAGTGTGTGCCGACATTTATCACAGATTCGCTTTGCCTGTCGCCGTTTTGTAAACCACGATCGCGCTCGCTGTGTCCAATGCAAATTGCTCGACGTTGGCGAGGGTAGTGCCCGACGGGAGCTTGATCAAGCCAGTGGTTTGCAACGCGCTTACGAGACTGGTGATGTTGGTCGTCACTTGCAGCCAATTCACCACACCTGTCGATGACGTCGCGCCAAGAATGAAACCATCCAGCGCGCGGAGGAAACCGCCCGGTGAAATGGTCACGCCGGGATTTCCGGTCATGCTCGCCGTGAGTTGGCTCGCGAACTGTTGCAATTGTGCAGTGGTCGTCTGCGAAGGGAGTGTGATGATGTTGTCATTCAACCCCGCGGCGATAATCGCATTCACAAACGTGTTTTGGGCCGCTTGGTTTGCCGAGCCATCCGCATTCGTTGGCGGAATCGCGTCGGCGCTCGCGCCTGCCATCCCCAGGAGAAATATGGCCGCGGAAGGCCTCTGCAAGACCTTTGAGACGGCGACGCCATAGGCTTTGTACTGGCTCAAAGTCATCCCCGAGGGAACGGCCAGCAAACCGGTGCTAACTCCATTCCTCACGAAACAGTCCACAGCCTCGTTCTGATTCTGCGTACAATCCGACTGGGCACGGCTGGGAATGCTCGACAACAGCGCAATTACACCCGCAAGAATACTCGTCAAGATAATTCGCTTCATGTGTGGCATCTCCGCTCCTTCACTGCAAAGTGCTGCCCCCTGTTACTTCCCGGAAGCTGGAGACTCCACGCGTGCAATCATGCCGCCGCGGCAAAGGTTGTGGCTACTGCTCCGAAGGACAGCAAAAGAGAATTAGGCGAAGTGTCCTTCGCAAATGGAAAAGAAACGGAAGGCGATCAGAAGCGGACTAAATGTGGTTCAGAATGGAACCATTTCGAGCGGAGCACCTGCCTTCCGGCGCCGCCCCTGAGATTTACAAGTGCGCTTTACCCGTCGCTGTCTTGTAGACGACGATCGCGTTTGCGGTGTCCAGAGCAAACTGCTCTACATTGGCGAGCGTAGTGCCAGTGGGAAGTTTGATCAGTCCTGTGGTCTGGAGTGCGCTCACGAGGCTGGTGATGTTGGTGGTCACCTGAAGCCAGTTAATGGTTCCGGCGGATGACGTAGCCGCGATAATGAACCCATCCAGCGCGCGCAAGAAGCCGCCCGGTGAAATGGTTACGCCGGGATTCCCGGTCATGTTCGTGGTGAGTTGGACCGCGAGCTGCTGAAATTGCGCGGTGGTCGTCTGCGCGGGAAGTGTGATAACGCTGTCATTCAACCCGGCAGTGACAATCGCATTTACGAGCGTGGTTTGCGCGGCCAGATTTGCTGTGCCATCCACGTTCGTCGGCGGAATCGCATCTGCGGCAGCCGCCGCCATCCCCAAGAGAAAAACAGCCGAGGCCGGCGACTGCATTACACTTGAAACCGCGACGCCGTAGGATTGGTATTGGGTTAAGGTCATTCCTGAGGGCAAAACCAACAAACCCGTTGAAACGCCATTCTTAACGAAACAGTTCACGGCCCCATTCTGACTTGCCGAACAATCCTGTTGCGCGTGGCCGGGCGCACTCATCAGAAGGCCAAATGCCCCCCCTAATAGAACCATTACAAGTCGCCGATTGATGTGTCGCATGCTACCACTCCTTTACGGCGAAGCGCCGTCCCCTGTTTCACCCTGGAACATCTTGCAGGTTGGAGATTTCAATCTTACGCACACCCATAATGACCTCGCCCCGAAATCGAGCCTACTGTCCCAAAGGACAGGTTATGGGCTCCTCCGAAAACGTCCATCAAAAAAAGAGAAGGGGCGGGAAAATGCAATCCACGACGGTGAAAAGAGGCGGGTCAGTCTTGTGAAGGGCCTGAGTCACCATCTTCGGTGTCGTCAGAATCCGCAACTGCGGAAAAATTGTCATCGGGATCATCGAGGCCAGTAGCGCCGGCGGCTCCGGCATTCGGAATGGGATCCTTCGCGCTGCCCGGCTCCGGGCCGGCTATTTCGGGTGCGACAGGTTCGGTCTCATTTGCCTCGGCGCCTGGCACGGCCTCTGCAGGTGCAGCAGCCGTGTGTGTGGATGGCGCAGCGGCTTCCGCCGAGGTTTCCGTCGAAGATTCGGGCAATGATTCGGCGGACCCCACGGGGATCGTTGCGGCAGGAGCCGCAGCTTCCAGCGCAGCCAGCCGGGTGGTGAGGACCGCGACGAGAAGCTCGATCAGCGCTCGCGCGGATGTGCCCTCTGTGTCAAGCGATGGATTGTATGTGGTGACCTCAAGCGCGGCCACATTTTTGCGCGACGCCAAAATTGCCAGCGCCTGCTGCGCGTCGGAGAGGCTCAACCCGCCGGGGCCAGTATAGGTTGCCGCGGGAAAATCGCTCGACGAAATCGCATCCACATCGAAGTGCAGGATGAATTCGTACTGCCCGCCGTGCAAGTGATTGGCGGCGTCTTCGGCGACGGCGGCGCCGCCTTTTCTGCGGACTTCGCTTGCGCGATACCAGCGAATCGGCGAACGCGCCAACGCCTGCTCTTCGGGCGGATCCATGCGATCCACTCCAAATAAAATGATATCCGGTTCGCGCACGAGCGGCGGCTCGCCCCAGAAGCGCACCAGTTCCGGGGCGCCGCGGCCCGTCATGTGTGAGATGACCATGCCATCCACGCAACCGGAGGGCGTCGTGGCAGGCACGTTCATGCCGGCGTCGCGGTCGACGTAAATAAAGCCGACGTGCCGATAATAACGCCGCGCGGCGGCGACGGTCGCGAGCGCGATGCTGCAATCCCCGCCGATGATCAGAGGAAGCGCGCCGCTTTTGATGGCGATTTCGATGCGAGGTTTCAAGTCATTCAGCGCGGTGACCAGTGCAGGAATATTTCGCGCGCGGGGATGGTCTTCGTCGGGCTTGGAAATCTGCGTGACGCAATCACCGAGGTCCGCGACGTCAAACCCCGCGGATTGCAATTGCGCGACGAGGCCGGCGGCGCGAAGTGCGGCGGGCGCGCGCTCGTGGCCCGCGACGAGCGCCGCGGCGCTTGTCGGCGCGCCAATCAGGGCAATCTTCTTCGGCTGACGGACGATCTTAACCGCCAAGGGAGTCTCCTGGGCCTAGAACTTACCGTTGATCCGACAGTGATACACCGGCGAGACGCCGGCAGTCCGAAGTTGAGTCAACCGCCCGCGGCCGAATCCCCCTGTGCCGCGCCTGCAAAAAAGTGCAATCTAATTTTTCTTGCCGCTCGACGCCACGGCCGCCAACTCCGAAGGCAGCGTGAAGCGCACATCTTCGCGTATCAGATCAAAATCGCGCTGGTCGGTGAAACCCAGGCTTGCCAGCCGCTCGCTTACGTGCTCGACGAGCACTTCCGGCGCGGAGGCGCCCGCGGTCAGGCCCACGCGGCTCACGTTGACGAACCATTCCGGGTCCATCACGCTCGCGTCATCAATCAGCCGCGCGGAAACGCCGGCACGCTCGGCCACTTCCACAAGCCGGTTCGAGTTTGAGCTGTTGGGCGAGCCGACCACCAGAATCAAATCAACATCGCGGGCGATGTGCTCGACGGCCTCCTGCCGATTCTGCGTGGCGTAACAAATGTCGTCCGATGCGGGGCCTTGAATCGTCGGAAAGCGTTCGCGCAAACGCGCGACGATTTCCTGCGTGTCATATAAACTCAGCGTTGTCTGCGTGAGGAACGCGAGGCGATTCGGGTCGGTGACGCGGAGCTTGTCCACGGCTTCGACGCTGTCCACAACCACGGTCTGGTCGGGCGCTTCGCCCGAAGTGCCCACGATCTCCTGATGGTCTTTGTGGCCAATGAGAATAATCTGGCGGCCTTCGCGCGCGAAACGCAGCGCCTCGAGATGAACCTTGGTGACGAGCGGGCAGGTCGCATCAATTACGCGAAGAGCGCGCGTTTTCGCTTCATCGCGGACAGTGGGGGGCACGCCGTGCGCGCTGAAGATCAGCACGGCGCCATTCGGCACTTCGTTCACCGTCTCAACGAAAATCGCGCCGCGCTGGCGTAGCTGCTCGACGACATAGCGATTGTGCACGATCTCGTGGTGAACATATACCGGCGGCCCGAAGGCTTCGAGCGCCAACTCGACAATGTCCACGGCGCGTACGACGCCGGCGCAAAATCCGCGCGGGCGCACGCGAAGCAGCACCTTGCCATTGCCGTTCGGCTTGGCGCCGCGCTTGGAAACCTGTACCAGCGGGTTGCTCATGGACCCCATCGCTCCGCCCCGCATTGCGGGACAGGGTATTCCCAAAACAAACTATGATACCGCATTTTGGGCGGAGACGTAATAGGCCGGGCCGGAGTGGAAGGTGACTACTGCCAGTTGCAAGTTAAGGTCGAGCGGTCAAAGTCGATACCGAAAAAAGAATCATCCCAGAGGTCGCGGAGGTTGGCAAGGGAACGCAGAGACGTCGGCGGCAAGCGTGTATCCGAATTACTGGAAATGAACAACCGCCAGTTTTTCAGGTAAGCTCTTTCGCGCGGCGGATTGCTCCGCAAAGACGAATTGCGGGAGGGGAGAAAACGATGCACCTGTCAGAGCGGGTGGCGATTGTGACGGGCGGGGGGCGCGGAATCGGGCGGGCCATCGCGATGCGGTTTGCCCTGGAACGCGCGTACGTGGTCGTTGCAGCGCGGACAACGGAACAGCTAACGAGCACGGTAAAGGAGATTGAGGAACACGATGGCAAAGCGGTCGGGGTGACGGCCGACGTGTCGCGCGAGGAAGATGCCGCGAGAGTCGTGCGGATGGCGCGCGAGGTTTATGGCGGAGTGGACATTCTGGTGAATAACGCAGGAATTTACGGGCCGGTCGCGCCCATCGAGGAGATCGCAATAGCGGATTGGGACCGCGTGCTGGCCGTGCAGTTGCGCGGAGCGTTCCTGATGACGCGCGCGGCACTGCCGGAGATATACGAGAGACGCGGAGGCGGAGCGATCGTCAATATATCGAGCGTGGCGGCGCGCATTCCTTACCCTTGGAATGCCGCGTACGCCACGGCGAAGGCCGGCCTCATCGGGCTGACGCGGACGACGGCGGCGGAAGGAGCGCGGCAAGGCGTGCGCGCGAATGCGATTTTGCCCGGGCCGGTGCCGGAGACGGAGATGTCGCAGGAATTGGGGCGCGGATTGGCAGCACGGACCGGCGGAGACGCCGAACAGATGTTCAAGGATTTCGTGCAGACCATACTACAGGGGCGGCCGCAGACGACATATGAGATTGCCGCCGCAGCGTTGTTTCTAGCGTCCGATCAGGCGAGCGCCATCACGGGACAGGCGCTGAGCGTGGACGGCGGAATGTCTTTTTGCTGACCTCTTCGGCAATTTCCATGCCGCGGCGCGCGACAGGTTCCGCGGCGGTGATGGTTGATTCCCCCGCGCGACCCACGGCGTAAACGATGGCGGCGATAATAGCGACGACAAAGAAAAGTCCGGCGAACAGGACGAGCACCGCGAGCATCTCGCGGACGTAATAAATCTGGAAAATCAGAAAAGCCGCGGCGGCAATCCAAAGCCACTTGGTCCAAGACTTACGGCGCGGCGCGCTTCCGGACGGAACCTCTACTTGATCATTTTCCTCATCGTTGGTTTCGTGCTGGACGGCTTCCTGCTGATTGGCACCCCGGGTCTCCACTCGTATTCCTCCGCTCCAATTGATTCAACACTCATAAGATGCAAAAGATGCGGTCAGTGATGCGACGATATCATTAGACGACAGAGACATCCCGTTCACAATGAGAAAAAGGGAATGGTAGTACTGGGACTAGCTTCTAGTGTTTCGCATTGAGATTGCCCAATTTGTGAGGGATTCGTAGGCGAATTGAGGATTTCTTCTGATTCTTCTGATTCGCGTCGATCGCGGAAAGCTCGCGCCAGCGGCGTACGAGCCCACTGCGGACAAGCCAAGCTAGCGTTTCGGTGAAAAAGTTCCCCCCAAGGTGTTGGATCTTGTCGGCAGGCCAGGCGCGCATCGTGGTGTGGCGGATGAGCGCGGTGCGCTCGGATTCATAGAGCTCAAAGCGCGGCTGGCGATGAGTGAGCCAGCCGATATAACCGGAGGTCCAGCGCAGCGCGCCGTTTGCGTGGTGGAGCTGGGCGCGGTGTAAGGAGCCGCCGACGGGCTCGACGTAGGCAAAGACGAGGCATTCCGGAGTGGCGGGCTTCAGGTGCGGATAGGCACCGACCTTGGCGAGAAAGCCGACAAAAAAACCGAGAGCGCCATTACCGCGCCGCGCATTCAGAGAGAAAGAGAAACCGCGAAGGCCGTTTGCGCACTCGGGCTTTGGGCGGTAGCCGCGTAGATAAGGCTCGGCGAGAGGACGAATCCAATTGATTGGCAGGGATTGAGGCAGCAATGCCGCCGTTTTTGCGGCGCGAACGGGACGGCGAATCGAGCGCGCGCTGACCGTTTTCGAGTTACGGTGGCGGCGTGAAGTTGTCGGCAAGGTGCGGCTCAGCGCCCCTCGAAGGGATAACGATCCGCGGATTGGACGGCGGCGGCGACGCGGCGGCGCATGCCAATGGTGTCCGCAGGAGCGCGCTTGGCGAAGCGCTTGAGGACAGCCATCTGCGTCGTGAGCATATCGCCTTCGTGGACAGATGCGAGCGCGCGGCGGGCTTCGTGCTCGAGGCGGTCGGCGGCGTCATGGATGAATGCGCGTGCGGCGTCGAGCATGACGCTCGTGGCCTGCTCGCCGCGTGAGGCGGCGGCCTTTTGCGCGCGCAAGAGCGTCGATTCCATGGCGTAAATTTCCATGACGATGTTCGCAAGCGCAGCGACGAGTTCCTGCTCGTCGGCGAGCTTCTCGCGGAATTTCTGGACGGCGCCTCCGGCAGCCTGCAGGAAGATTTTCTTCGAGTTGGCGACGACCTTTGCTTCCTCGGCGAGAGGCCCTTCGGAAGATTCCGGGGCGGATGGGCCGCTGAGAATTTCGTCGGCGAGCTTCATCGCCGCAGGAATCAAAGGGAGAGCGCCGGAGAGGGCGCGCCTCATCAGCATTTGGATGATGAGCATGCGATTGATTTCGTTGGTGCCCTCGAAGATGCGGTTGACGCGGCTATCGCGATAGGCGCGGCAGACGGGATAGTCCTCGTGGAAGCCGTAGCCGCCGAAGATTTGGACGCCCTCGTCCACGACGTAATCGAGCATTTCGCTGCCGTACACTTTGGCGATCGAGCTTTCGATGGCGTATTCCTCGAGGACCTTCATGAGGTGCTGCGTCTTATCGCCCGCGCCGGCGCCGGCGGTGATGGCGGCGTCAATTACGCCGGCGGAACGGTAGACAATGGATTCAACGGCGAAAATCTGGATCGCCATTTCGGCGAGCTTTTCCTTCATGAGGCCGAAATCGCCGATGGGCCTGCCGAAGGCTTTGCGCTCCTTGGTATATTTCGAGGAGGCCGCGAGAGTATGCTTCGAGCCGCCAACGCAGGAAGCGCCGAGCGTGAAGCGGCCGGAGTTGAGGATGTTGAAGGCGACGATGTGGCCGCGGCCGATCTCGTGGAGAAGATTTTCCTTCGGGACTTTGCAATTCTCCATGAAGATGGGCGTGGTCGAGCTGCCGTGAATTCCCATCTTGTGCTCTTCATTGCCCGGGGTGAAGCCGGGGAAAGTCCGCTCAACAATGAAAGCGGAGAATTTTTCGCCGTCCACTTTGGCGAAAACGATGTAAACGTCGGCGAAGCCGCCGTTGGTGATCCACATTTTCTGGCCGTTGAGGATCCAGTGCTTGCCGTCGGGGGAAAGCTCGGCGCGCGTGAGGGAGTTCTGCGCATCGGAACCGGCCTGGGGCTCGGAGAGGCAATAAGCGGCGATCCATTCGCCGGTGGCGAGCTTGGGGAGATACTTTTTCTTTTGCTCTTCGCTGCCGAAATAGACGATGGGCAGCGTGCCGATTCCCGTTTGGGCGCCGTGCGATACGGCGAAACCCGCATACACGGAGAGCTTTTCCGTGAGCACAGTGGTGGAAATCTTGTCGAGGCCCGCGCCGCCATATTGCTCGGGAACGCCCGCGCCGAGGAGGCCGAGGTCGCCTGACTTCTTCAGGAGCTGGACCATCAGGCCCGGCTGCTTGGCCTCGAGTTCCTTCACGAGGGGGAGGACCTCCTTCATGACAAACTCTTCGGCGGTCTGCCCGATCAGCCGCGCGTCATCGGAGACGTCAGCGGGTGTGAAGACTTCGCTGGGGCCGGCATTTTCGAGTAGAAATCCGCCGCCCTTGGCGATATTGACGGGCGCCATTGTTGTTGCCATGGTGGGTCTCCTTTGCCGCGAAACGAATGCCTCGCAACTAAGCTGGAGATTCTAAACCAAATCTGCAAGCTGTGCAGTGACGGGGGGCACAGAAACTGTATTAGTTTGCTCCAGCTTCGGCGCGAATTCCAGCGATATAGTCGGCGGGCAGCCCGTGCTCGGCAGCGCCATCGAGAATTGTTTGCAGGTAGTGAGGCGCGGGACGCAGACCCTTTTCCACTTTTGTGGCGATAAAAGCCTGCGCGCCGATGGCGCGGCCGTCCGCGGCGGTTACCTGCACTTCGATGCGGCGGTAATGGACGGGCGCGCCTTCGTAACGATCAAGATTGCGGTATGAGGATTCAGGGATGTGGTAGAGAACTCCGCGCACGCTTTTCCCGGGCGAAGGTTGAATATTCGCTGAGGCCGAGCCTCCGCGAACTTTCTTATTGAAGCGGAGTTCGTAGCCCTTCAGCTCGCCAATGGTTTCCTCAAGCACCTGCCCCGCGCGCGTGCGGAACTGCGCGCTGTTCAGGTTGCTGCCGTAAGCGAAATACCAGGATGTATTCGGGGCCATTCGGAACTTCAGACGCGCCACGAACCTGCGCGCGGCTTCAGTAGTGCCCATCTTACTCGGAACGGCATAAATGAGCAATTCATGGGGTATGGGGCGGGATGAAATCGGGCTGATCGCAAGGGGAGGGTGGGGGCACGAGCGCAGGACATCGCTACCGACTGATCGTGGGTGTTACCCGATCCCGCCGGGAACGAAATCAGTATCTGAGAGAAGAAATTCAACGGATAAGGAAAGCAATCAATCACGGATCAAGCTGCTTCTTCTATATAGCGGGCACACTCCGCGCAATCCGCGAGTGAAGGCGAACGAAAGATCATCCAAGTGGAAATTCTGGCGGACGCGACGCCGGAACAAGTGTGGAAAGCGCTGGGACGCGCAGCTCGAACGAATCTTCGCGAAAAGTCAAGAGAGGCTCTCAAAAATTCCGGCCGCACCCATGCCGCCGCCGATGCACATGGTGACCATGCCGTAGCGGCCGTTGCGCCGCGCCAGTTCGCGGATGATTGTTGCGGTCACTTTGGCGCCGGTGCAACCGAGAGGATGGCCGAGCGCGATCGCTCCGCCATTTGGGTTGATGCGCCCCGGGTCGAGTCCCGCGAGCTTGATGACGCTGAGTGCTTGCGCGGCGAAGGCTTCATTTAATTCAATCACGTCAATCTGGTCGAGCTTCAGACCCGCGAGCTTCAGCGCTTTGGGAATCGCGAAGACCGGGCCGATGCCCATTTCCTCAGGCGGGCAGCCGGCGACTGCGAAGGAGACAAATCGCGCGAGAGGCTTTACGCCAAGCGCGCGCGCTCTCTCCGCACTCATTACGATTGCGGCCGCGGCGCCGTCGCTCATTTGCGAGGAGTTGCCCGCCGTCACAGTGCCCTTCACATAGAAAGCGGGCTTCAATTTTGCGAGCGCCTCGAGCGAGGTATCCGCGCGCGGGCCTTCGTCGGTATCAAACGCGATCGCTGAGGTTGTGACTTTTGGCTTGGCTGCGCCGCCATTCGCGCCTGCTACGTTTGCGAAGGCGGTGTTGTGGACTTCCACCGGAACAATCTCATCCTTGAAATTTCCGGCGGCGATTGCGGCGAGGGCCTTCTGGTGGCTCGCGTAGGAGAACTGGTCGGATTGCTCTCGCGTAATACCGTTTTTGCGCGCAAGGTTTTCGGCGGTGAGACCCATGGCGAGATAGGCGTCCGGGTAGTGGTCCATCAGCCAGGGATTGGGCGAGACTTTGTTTCCGCCCATGGGCACCATGCTCATGGATTCGACGCCGCCCGCGAGCATGACTTCGGTGCTGCCCGCGGCGACGCGTTCGGCGGCGATGGCGATGGCCTGCAAGCCCGAGGAACAGAAACGGTTGATGGTCATCGCGGAAACTTCGACGGGCAGGCCCGCGCGAAGCGAGGCGATGCGCGCGACATTCATTCCCTGCTCGCCTTCGGGCATCGCGCAGCCGAGAATGACGTCATCAATTTCGCGCGCTTCGAGGCCCGGGACGCGAGCGATCGCTTCGCGGATGACGATGGCGGCGAGGTCGTCAGGCCGGGTGGATTGAAGAGTTCCCTTATAGGCTTTGCCGACGGCTGTGCGGATCGAGCTTGCAATCACTGCTTCGCGCATGGGTCACCTCGATGCGTTTCACGCGTTCGCGAGGAATGGGACGCAAGCGAATGCGCCGACAACGCTGAATCTTCTCATGAATGATTGGATGAGGGAATCAGCCCTGCGGATACGTGGCGGCGACGCGGCGGGACTTACCCAAGTAAGCGAGGAAGGCGAGGTTTATGGCGATGAACATAACAATCAAGAACGAGGTAAACCTACGAGAGGGAGGGTTGCCCGTCTCCGCCAGTTCCGAGTCCTTCAAAAGCCAGAATTGAAGTTGGTAGAATAAAAAAACGCCGGGAATGCCCCCGCACATCAGGTACAACTTCGCGCGACGGACAGCCCCGGGCCGAATTTTCCAAAGACCGATTCCGGCATTCAGGGCCCACACCGCCGAAGGGATAATCACCAGCGACTGGGCAAGCGCACAGATTAGAAAATCAGAATCTTTGCTGGAAAACATTCCCCCGCCAAGCAGCGTGAGAATAGCCAAGAAAAGTGCGATCAGCGGCCCAAAAACTGTAAGGCACAAAATGAGGAACAGCAACCAGCCGCCGACTCCAGCAAGAGGAACCATTTCGGGAGCGATGGCGTAAGGATTTTGCGCGGCTGGAAAGGCCTGCGGCGGGGGCTGGTTGTAAGCAGGTACCGCGGACTGTGGATAGGACTGTGGAGGCGGCGGTGGCGGCGCTTGCTGAGGAGGCGATATCGGCTGAGCAATGCTTAGCGGCGGTGTTGGCTGCGGGGAAACTGGCGGCGGCTCGACCGGTCGCGCGGCGGGAATATGTTCTTGCGGTTGAGGAGGAGGTGGGGGCGGGGGTGGTTGCATAGCGGGAGATGGGCCCAACTCCACCCAACTGTTTGCTGAGGAAGGCGTAGGCAGTGCGGGCGGAGGAGTTGCGCGTGGAGGCGCGGGAGGAGGCGGCGGAGGGGTCGCGCGAGAAGCCGCCGGATCAATCCAGCTCGATTCTTTCTGCGAAATGGGAAGCGCAGGCGGCGGCAGGTGGGGCAGGGCTTGACTCGCGGGAGGCGGGGGTGGCGCAGGTGGTTGCAGGGGCGCGCTAGGCGAAGGAGCGATGATTCGCTTGCCGCAGCGACTGCAAAACACGGCCTTCTCAGGATTTAATGTTCCGCAGCTTCTGCAGTACATGTCCGCCGCTTTCGACAAACTTGCGACGCGATACTACCAAACGATCCCGGAGGCGACAACGGGGCGGGAAAAAGAAAAGAGGCTTCCGGGCTGGAAGCCTCTCTATTGAATGAAAAAAAGCGCGTTAGCCTTACGATTTGGCGCGAATCGCTAAGGGCGCTTCCGATATTCCTCGTAAAGCTGCTTGTGCCGATTATCGGTGCTGGTCTCCATGCCGCGAATGAAAAGAAATTTGACCTCGGTGGTGAGCTCGAGCGGGTCGCCGTTAGTGATTATGATGTTCGCCATCTTGCCGGCTTCGATTGTGCCCAGCTCTTTTCCGACACCGAACATTTCCGCCGGGTAGATGGTGAGGGCCTTCATGGCTTCATCGTGCGGTAGGCCGTAAGCGACCGAGTTGCCTGCCTGCTGCGAAAGCCTGCGCGCGAACTCATTGCCGAAGCTGCCGAAAGCGATCTTGACACCGGCTTTGGAAAGTTCGCCTGCAAGGGTGAGAGACTGATCGTAGGGATCGTCTTCGCTGCGAACGAGGGTTAGCGTGGGGCGAAGGACAACGGGAACGTTCTTCTCTTTCAGCAAATCTTTCACCTCTCCCGCCGCGGTACCCGTGGCGATAATCAATTTCAATTTTTGCTTATCGCAGAAGGCGACCGCTTCGCGGATCTGGTTCGCCTGATTGGCCATGACAAAGAGCGGCATCTCGCCTTTGATGACGGGGACAAGCGCTTCGAGCTTGAGGTCGCGCCCCACATTCGGATTCGCCTGCTTGGCCTGCGCGTAGTGCCGCGCGCGATCAAGCCATTCGACCAGCTCGGCGATGCGCCGGTCGTAATCCGCGCGCGTCGCGCCGCCGCCAGCACCCGCAGCGCCGAATCCGCCGCCTCCTCCACGCCCGCCGCCAGCGGGAAGGACAGGCCAATTGACCGTCATCGCAGCCGAGCGACGGATCTGCATTTCGTCCATCGTCCAGCCCGCGAGATTGAAGAGCGAGGCCTGGCCGGGGATGACAGAGCCGCCGCCACGACCGCCACCCACGCCCATTGCGGAGATGACATGCGTGATGCCGTCGGCGCGCGTGACATCAATGTGTGCGCTTGCGGGATTGACGGCCGAGGCGGTAACAAGCTGTGGGTTGTAATCGCCGAGTTCGGATGTGTCCACGGAGCCGGGGGCGCCTTCGCCGATTTCACTGATGCCCATCTCGGTGATGGCGTTGAACATGCCAGGGTAGACTTCGAGGCCGCGCGCGTCGATCACCTTCGCTCCCGCTGGGATCTTCACACCCTTACCCACGGCTGTGATATTGCCCTTCTCGATCACGACCGTCGCACCGTCAATGGGCGGGCCGGAAATCGGGAAAACCTTTCCTCCAGTAATAGCGTAGGTCTGAGCGTGCGATGCGGGCGAGCCAGCGAATCCCGCCGCCATGAGTGCAATGAATGCGATGAAGATTGCTTTTCGTGTTGGTTTCATGGCGGCTATTCCTCCCGATCCTCGATGGAGCTGCCGGGCCCGCGACCCGGTCCCTGCTGACCGCCACGCCCGCCGCCACGGCCACCCGAGGCCTGGCGCTCCTTTTCGATGAGGGCGGCCTTTTCCTTGGCTAATTCGGGGCGCATGGCGATGTCCTTGTCGCGGTCGAAGTAGATTTTGCCGTCGATAATGGTTTTCTGGACAACGGCGTAAACGCTCAAGGGATCGTGGTTGTAGATGGCGAGATCGGCGTCCTTGCCGACTTCAATCGATCCGACGCGCTTATCAATTCCGAGCTGGATGGCCGGATTGATGGTGAAAAGCTTCATGGCTTCGTCGCGGGACATCCCGCCATACTTGATGCCCTTGGCCGCCTCCTGATTGAGGTGCGTGGCCTCTTCGGCGTCGTCGGAATTGACGGAGACGATGACGCCCTTCTGCGCCATGAGGGCCATGTTGTAAGGAATTGCGTCATAGGCTTCGAGCTTGTAAGACCACCAGTCGGAGAAAGTAGAGCCGCCGACGCCATAGGCCGCGAGTTCTTTTGCGACTTTGTAACCTTCCAAAACGTGCTGGAGCGTGCGTATCTTGAAACCGAATTCGTTGGATACACGGAGGAGCATCAGAATTTCGTCAGCGCGATAAGAGTGACAGTGAACGTAGCGCTTGCCTTCGAGCACTTCGACGAGCGGATCGAGCCGGAGGTCGCGGCGCGGCGGAATTAGATTCGATTCGCCCGCAGCCTTGCGGCGGTTGTAATCGTCCCACTGCTTTTTGTATTCGACGGCTTCGGTGAAGGACTGGCGAATTACATCTTCGACGCCTTCGCGCGACTCCGGGTAACGGCGGACTTGGCCGGGAATATTGGGATTGTTCGAGCGCTTGGGATTTTCGCCGAGCGCGAACTTGATGCCGGGCAGGGCGCCTTCAAAAACAAGCTTGTCGGCGGGAAGCCCCCAGCGCAGCTTGATGACGATGGTTTGACCACCGATGGCGTTTGCGCTGCCGTGAAGAATATTGGCGGCGGTGACTCCTCCGGCGAGATCGCGGTAAATGCCCGGATCTTCGGGGTTGAGGACGTCAAGAATATTCGCCATGGAGGAATCGGAGACGCTGCCTTCGTTCACACCGCCTTCGATGGCGATGTGCGAGTGGCAATCAATCGTTCCCGGCGCGACGAACATATTCGTGCCGTCAATGACCGTGGCGCCCGCGGGTGGGGCGACGCTTGCGCCGACTTCGGCGATCTTGCCATTGCGAATGAGCACGGAGCCATTCTTGATGGTGCCCTTCGTGACGGTGAGGATCGTGGCGTTCTTAATCAGAATCACGTCGGAGCCGCCCTGGGCCTGCGATGGCCGTGAGCAAACCGCAATCGCCGTGATGGCCGCAAGCGCCAGGGTTGCGCAAAGCGCTAATTTATTTTTGATGGCGCGACTCATTGCCGCACCTCCTTGCCGCCGGCGTTCGGTTTTCTTCCAGTGAAGTCGATAATGAAGCCGCTGACGTCAATCGTGCCGGTCATCTGATTGCCGGTCACGGTTCCGTGGAAATCAACCGGGGTGTCCGCGCCCTCGATCTGCATCACTGTGCTGAATTGAAAGTTGTTTCCCGTGAGCCGCCCCTTCGTAAGTTGGGCCGTACCCATGTGCGAGCTGACCGAGCCACTCAGGGTGCCGTCCTGCGCCATTTGGAGAATGGCGGTGGCTGTGTCCGGACCCTGCTCGGTGGTGAAAGAAAGCGTCCACGTGCCGGTCAAATCCAGCCCACCGGATTCGCCTCTACCGCGGCCCCCAGCACCACCGCCCGGCGTCTCCACAATCGGCGGCGGAATGTAGAGCCTGCCATCGACGAAAACGTACTTGACGTTTGTGCGGTCGGCGAAGATGTCGCCATCGGTGACGACGAGGTTGGCAATCTTTCCGGGTTCGATGCTGCCGAGCCGGTCGGAGACGCCAAGAATATCGGCTGCGCCAAGAGTCAACGAGCGCAGGGCTACGTCCGCGGGAAGCCCGGCAGAAATGGATTTTGCGACGTTGCGGAGCGTGTCCTTCGGATTCGCCGCGCCGCCAGATGAGAACGCAAACTTGACGCCGGCCTTATTCAGGAGTGCCGGCGTGGAAGGAGCGCGATCGCGGAAGCGAAGCGTGCGCAACGTGTCGGTGTCTTCGCCGCCTCGTCCGCCGCCTCCACCTCCGCGCCCGCCTCCGCCACCAGCGGCAGGAGCGGGCCAATTTACATTGACGAACACGGGAACATTCGCGGCGGCAATTTCCTGCGGCACGATGTAGCCCTGCTGTGCGCCGCTGAGCGCCCAGCGTGCACCGAGCCCCGGGGCCATGCGGAGGGCCCGAAGAATTTGCGTATCCGTCTCGGCAGGCCAGATCACGAGTTCTTTGTTGGCGAGCACATGGCTGATGACCACGTCGGTATGATCGTATACAGGCCGCTCTCGGCCCTGCGGATGGGCTTCATAGGCTTGCATTGCCTGCGTGTACCACTGCGCATCAACAAAAACCTGGCGCACGTAGGAGAGCTGCCCCATGAGCGCGCCTGGAAAACCCTGATATTCGCCGCGCCCTCCCTGGAGATTAATTGGAAGGGCAGCAGGAGTTTTCACGACGAGGGATTCCATCCGATCTGCCGCGCCGAGATCCACGATGGCGGCTTGACCCGGGAAATATCCGGTGCGCGGTATGACCAGCGCTGTCGTGAATCCGGCGTTGCGCCAGCTTTCGACGCGGGCGTCGTCGGAGCGAAGCATGTCCGCGGCGTTGTCCCACGGGGTGGTCGCGGGGCGATCCTCCGGCCCCATTGAGAGCGGGACATTCGCGCCGGCCGCGCCGCGCCCGCCGCCTCCTCCAGCTCCTCCGCGCCCGCCGCCAGCGGCAGGCGCAGCAGCGGCGCCAAGCCCGACGTCCGTACCTGCGTCAATCAGGCCCGGATAGACTGTCATTCCAGCGCCGTCGATCACGCGAGCCTCGAGAGGAACAGTGACGTTCGCTCCCACGGCTTGAATGACGCCGTGCGAAATGACAATCGTCCCGCTCGGGATCGGTGGCCCAGAAACGGGAACAATCCGGGCGTTCTTGATGGCGAAGAATGGCGGCTCGTCAGCGCGCGCATGATGTGCGGCAACAACGACCAACACGATCAGAGCGGTTGCGACGGCCACGAGTGCAGGAAATATCCCGCGGACTCCTCGAGCTCGCATAACAGACTCCTTCGAGATCTGGCTTGAACGGTCCAGCGACAGGGCCCCGGTCTCAATGTGTTGCAGACGCCGGATGCTATCCGGAGGTTTCAAAAGTGTCAAGCAAAGGGTTGGGGTGAGCGCGTGGGAGTCTGCTACTTATGGTAGGGGTTGGACGTGGATCGAGGTGGATTCACGCGAGCATTGTCGCGCCTGCGGCGGTGGCAGCGGCCGCCAAACGCTTATCGAGAGTTGCCAGAGGAAGTCGCAAGCGCTGAGCAGTTTCGAGATACACGGCGTCGTAGGCGGAAAGCCGATGTCCACTCGCCAGAGTGAATGCACGACGGACGCTGGGCGAGTCTGCATCGGTTTCGATGGCCTGAATCACCAGCAATTCGATTTGAGCGAGGCAAAGATCACAATCGCTACGAGTGAGAATTCCGCGGCGTTCGGCGCCGGCAAGCCCGTTGGCCATCTCTAGGTGCCACAGCATGGGCACAACGCATCTCGCGCCGCGTAAGACGAGATTGCGCACGCGTTCGGCGTAAGGAGGGACGGGGCCATCAACAAACCATGCGAGCGCGACGGAGGCGTCGAGAACGAATCTGGTCAAATTCGTCCCTCTTCGATCAGCTTTTTTGAGGAGAACCTGCGGGGGCGCTTGGCACGTTTACGGATGCGTTCGATCTCCTCAAACACTTTCTTCAAGTCCGATTCGTGCCGAGCAGGTTCAATGATGGCGGCGAGTTTCCCGCGACGAGTGATGCCAATGCGCTCGCCAGTTGCGGCGCGTTTCACCAGTTCGGAAAGCTTCTGTTTGGCCTCGAACAGCCCCACCGTTCGCATTGAGGGCCTTTCTCCATCAATCTAGATTAATAGTCTAGATGAATACAAAATTCGTGTCAATCCTATTTCCGGCATCCCTCTGACTCGACATTCCGACTTCGGCGACGGGACGGTATACAATTCCCGTTCGAAGCAGGACTTCGCAAATTGATTTGCATGAATTTATTTAGAGGGAACCTCGAATGACCAGGGCGGCGGCTCATAAGAAGAAAAGCGGGGCGCGCGACGGGGCGCGAAGTGAGTCTGCCCTTCCCGACCGCATGGGTCCGGACCGCGAAGAGCGTATGGCCATGGGGAAAGCGCTCCGTGAAAAAATCCCACGGACGTCTCACGCAAAATGGAAGGCCCCGGATTCGCGCCAAGATGTGATTGCGCAACTGAGGTCCACCGACAAAGGGCGCGTGCCCGAGCTTGTCCCCATCCGATATGGCCGGATGAGCCAATCACCATTCGCATTCTTGCGCGGGGCGGCCGCGGTGATGGCACGCGACCTTTCTGGGACACCCACGACGGGAATTCGCGTACAGGCCGGAGGCGATTGCCACGTCTCGAACTTCGGCGGGTTCGGCACCCCCGAGCGAGAACTCATCTTCGACATCAACGACTTTGACGAAACATTGCCGGCCCCATGGGAATGGGATGTAAAGCGATTGGCGGCTAGCATTGTCGTCGCTCGGCGAGTTGCCGGCGCCCGGGAGGGGCAATGCGCCGAAACCGCGAGGACCGCCGTCGAATCCTACCGCGTACACATGCGCGAGTTTGCAGGGATGTATGCGCTGGACGTCTGGTATTTCCATCTTGGCGCGAATGTTTTCCTTCGCAAAGCGACGGGGCGCTCTTCGAGGAAATATTGGCGCCAGCTTGAATCCAAAGCCCGCCGCGGAACTTCGGCGCATTACTTGCCGAAATTCACAGAGCTTTACCGTGGCCAGCGTCGAATTTGCGACCGCCCGCCGCTTGTGTACCATCCGCGCCAAAGCGCGGCGATTGAAGCGTATGTGCGCGACACCTTTCGCCGTTACCGGCTGACCGTTGCGCCGGAGCGCCGCGTGATCCTGGACCGCTACACCGTTGTTGACATCGCGCGAAAAATTGTGGGCGTGGGAAGCGTTGGGACGCGTTGCTCCGTGGTTCTGTTGATGGCTGGAGATGACGACCCTCTTTTTCTGCAGGCGAAGGAGGCGAATGCGTCGGTGCTAGAACCGTATGCCGGGAAGAGCAGATTTTCCAATCATGGCGAGCGCGTGGTGACCGGGCAGCGGATGTTGCAATCGGCGAGCGATCCATTTCTTGGCTGGACGCGATACACCGATGGACGTCAATTTTATTTCCGTCAGCTTCGCGACATGAAAATGGCGGTCGATCCGCTTTTGCTTTCAAAAGAGGATTGGGCCGAATATGCCGCAATTTGCGGTTGGACGCTGGCGCGAGCGCACGCGCGCACCGGTGACGCCGCGAAAATCGCGGGCTACCTCGGCAAGAATGAAGTGTTCGACCAGGCGATCACGAAATTCGCCGCGGCATACGCCGACCAGACCGAGCGCGACTACGCGGCGCTGCTCAAAGCGATACGCGCAGGGCGGATCCACGCCGCACGATCCTGAACGTACTGAGCGCTCATTTTTCGGTTCGTGTTCCCAATTGGCAAGCAAATCCAATTCCAGCCTGAATTGAACCCTGGTATTGAGTTCAGCTGCAGCCTCTAAAGACGCCATCGCATCAATTTTGGTAGACTTGACTAATCGACGCCCAGCCGGGAGGATCACTTGCTCTCGGACAGAGTTATTTCCTTAGCTGGCCGTAGCTTTACAATCCATCATTTCGGGCTCTATCTTGTCGCGGGATTATTCTTGTTTGCGCTCTTTTTCTTTTTATGGGGATATTTCCGTGGCAAGCGCGTTGCGGCCGCGCGCAGTGTCCCGCGCGATGAATTATCCATCTACTTCGGGCGCGTGGCAGATTCGCTGGAAATGCTGCAGCGAGTCGCCAGCCAAATCTCATCCAATATGACTGCCGAAGCATCGCGCTGGGAAGCGTCGCGTCAGGAGGCTTCCCGCACTGAATACACCCGGCAACAGGATGAGGCGCAAAAAGAAAGTGCTCCGCCCGCGGCGAAGCCGGTAAAAGAGACGCATTCAGTTTCCTACTCAGTGTTTGGACGCTGAATTCATCGCTCCATTGGCCGCTGAACGGAGCAGAGCTCGGGGTGTGCGCACATATAACACCGAGCCTCAAGTCTCCGGCGAGGCCACGAGCGGATACTTGTGACCATGGATTTCGATCTGCCAGAGTAAAAATTTTATTTTGCCCATTGTGTGAATGGCAAAAGAGAATTGCGATTGACATGCTACTGTTGAGGTATAGACTCCGCTCAGGTTTGCAGACCCGCATTCGGGTTCCACGAAACCAAAATAGGAGACAAGACTAAATGAAGAAGCTCTTAGGGACAGTTCTCATGGTATGTGCGTGTGTGGGGCTGGTGTACGCCCAGGCAGCGAAGACGCCAGCTACGGCCAAGGGGCCGAGCATTTCGGATTCGGTCAAGCAACTGGAACACGATTGGACGGACGGAGCAATGGCGAACGACATGGACAAAGTTGGAGCGGTTCTGGCCGACGACTGGGCCGGCATTGGTCCAGACGGCACCATCGGAACAAAGGCGGCTTATCTTGCGGACTTTAAATCCGGTGCGTCCAAGCTTACGTCGTTTGATTTTGGACCGATGACCGTCAAAGTGATTGGGAGCGTTGCGATTGTGCAGGGCAGCGACACTGAAAAGAGTATGGGCAAGGGCAAAGACACCAGTGGGAAGTATGCTTGGATGGATGTTTTTGCCAACCGTAACGGCAAGTGGCAGGCCGTCCGTTCTCAAACGGCGATGGTGGCGAAGTAAAACCCTTTTTCGAAACTGCCCTTAGAATGAAGGCATGAGGATCAAAAGCCGGGCGGATTCCATCCGCCCGGCTTTTATTTTCAATTCACCGAAGACCAAGCGAAGAATTTCGAAAAAGCGTGATCTAGTTTCTAAGCGGCTTGCCGGTTTTGAGTGTGTGCGCAATGCGTTCCCGCGTCTTGCGTTCGCCGCATAGGGAGACGAAGGCCTCTCGCTCTAGGTCGAGCAAATACTGTTCGGAGACCATTTGCGGCGCGGAGAGCGAGCCACCGGCAAGAATGTGCGCGAGCTTGCGCGCGACGACAGCGTCGTATTCGCTGACAAAACCGCCGCGGAGCATCATGTGGATGGCGAGTTTTGCTCCTGCTTCGAGCTGCTCACCGAGGACGCGGATTTCGGCGCGAGCCGCGCCATCGGCGGCGCTCGCGGCGAGCGGCTTCCAACCTGAGCGCACGAGGGCGAGCGCGGTGGCCTTCGCGTCGGCGACCAAGCGATCACGATTAAGCGAGACGAGATCGCCGGCGCGCAAGTAACCGAGGCCGCGCGATTCTTCGGCGCTCGTGCCGACCCGAGCCATGGCGATGTTTTCAAAGATCGGTTTGATGGCGTGGAAGAGGTCCAGGTCTTCGCCTCCCGCGGCGTGCTCATTTGCGTGTATAACCATCTCTTTGCAACCGCCGCCTCCCGGGATTAGTCCCACGCCGGTTTCGACGAGTCCGATATACGCTTCGCTTGCGGCATGAATGCGCGCGGCGTGCAGCCCGATTTCGCACCCGCCGCCGATGGCCAAACCCTGCGGCGCCGCGACGACCGGGCGTGGTGCGTATTTGAGCGCCATTGTTGCGCCCTGGAATTGACGCACAGCGAGATTGATGTCGTCCCACTCTTCTTCCTGCGCGGCCACGAGGAGCAGCATAAGGTTCGCGCCGGCGGAAAAATTGGCGCCCTGGTTCGCGATGACCATGGCGTCGAAATCGGATTTCAGGCGCTTTACACCCGCGTGGAGCATGGCGACGATGTCGCCGCCGAGGGCGTTCATCTTGGTATGGAATTCACAGCAGACCACGCCATCGCCGAGGTCCACAAGCGTGGCGCCGGAGTTTTTCTCGACGACAGCGCCAGCTTGTTTGAGCGAGGAGAGAAGTATTAGGCCCGGCGGCTCCAAGGCAGGCTTGTAATTTCCGGCGGCGAGATCGAAGCAGGAAACTCTGCCGCGGTCGCTGAGATAGAACGATTTATTACCGGAGGCGAGCAACTTTGTGACAATCGGCGGAAGCGATTCGTCTTCCTGCGTAAGCTTGTTCGCGACAGCTTCGACGCCGAGCGTGTCCCACACCTCGAAGGGCCCAATTTCATGCGCGAAACCCCAGCGCATGGCGCGGTCAATATCCACGATGCTGTCTGCGATTTCGGGAACACGCCGTGCGGCGTAAAGGCAGTCGCGAGAGAGCAAACCCCAAAGAAACTTCTGAGCTTTGTCGCCGGGCTGTCCGGCGAGCACGGGGCCGATGACGGCGCGCAGACGCTCACGCGTGTCGTCTATCGAGCGGCCCATTTCGATGCTTGGGAAGCGCGCTTTCTGGCGCGGACGGTAGTCCATCGTATTGGGATCGAGCGTGAGGATTTCGCTTTCGCCGTTTTTTTTCACGCGCTGATAGAATCCGCGACCTGATTTTTCGCCGAGCCAGCCGCGTTTGACCATCTCTTCAATGAAAGGCGGGATGCGATATGTCTCGCGCGATTCGTCGTTTGGCGTGTTGTCGTAGATATTTCGGACGACATGGACGATGACGTCGAGGCCAACGATATCCGCGGTGCGAAACGTCGCGGACTTGGGCCAACCGAGTGCCGGCCCGGTGCAGGCATCCACTTCTTCGATGGTCATGCCCAGCTCGGCCATCAGGCGCAGAGAATTCATTACTGAAAATGTGCCGATGCGGTTGGCGATGAAATTCGGTGTGTCCTTGGCGATGACGACGCCCTTGCCGAGGACGACATCGCAAAAATTGGAAAGAGTCTCGACGACTTCGGGCAATGTATCCGTGCCGGGAATTACTTCGACGAGCTTCATGTAACGCGGTGGATTAAAGAAGTGAGTGCCGGCAAAGTGGCGGCGAAAATCTTCGCTGCGGCCCTCTGCGATGCGGTTCACCGGCAAGCCGGAGGTATTCGTCGTGACGAGGGTGCCGGGTTTGCGGTGCTTTTCTACTTTTTCAAGCAGAGCGCGCTTGATTTCTAGGTTTTCGGCAACGACTTCGACGATCCAGTCGGCCAGGGCGCACCAATCGAGGTTGTCCTCGAAATTCCCGATCTGGATGCGCTTCGCGGTTTCGCCGGTGAAAAAGGCTGCGGGGCGTGATTTCAGCGCAGCGTCGAGGCCGGCGCGCGCAAAGCGGCTGCGAACTTCCGGGCTTTGCAGGGTGAGGCCTCGAGATTTCTCGGCGGCGTTTAATTCGGGGGGGACGATGTCCAACAGAAAAACGGAGACACCGGCATTGGCTAAGTGCGCGGCGATGCGGGCGCCCATGGTGCCCGCGCCAAGGACTGCGACTCGTTGAATGCGATATTTCATGCCGCGGCCTTTCCAGCTACTTGCGAAGGGGCGAAACCCGGCGCGAAGAAAGGTTACAGAACGGACAAGCGGGGGTCAACCCAGGCCCCAAGCATCCCTTAAGACGGTTACGCTTTCAAATATGGCAGGGAGAAAAAAATCCATGGGCGGCATGTTCGGCTGGCTGACGGGAGGCGTGGGGCGCCTGCGCGATTTCGCGTATAGCGATCCCGTGCCGAAGCCGCCGGTGCCGCGCATTGGCTTGGCGCTTTCGGGCGGGTTTGCGCGGGGCATCGCTCATATCGGCGTGCTGCGCGTGCTCGTAGAGCACCACATCCCGATTGACGTGATCTCCGGGACGAGCGTCGGCGCGCTGATTGGCGCGGCATATGCATCAGGAACGACCATCGGAGAGATGGAGCGGCAGGCGAAGGAAACACGCTTTACGGATTTTGGGCGCTGGACGCTATCGCGATTGGGGCTAGCCAGTAATCAAAAGCTCGAAGAATTCCTGGCGCGGTTTACAACCGCGAAACGGTTTGAGGATTTGCGCATCCCGATGGCAATTGTCGCGACGGATCTCGGCGCGGGCAACACAGTTTATTTCACGCAGGGCGACCTGGGCACGGCGGTAAGGGCATCATGCGCGTATCCTGGGCTATTCGTGCCGATAAACTTGAATGGCCGAATATTGGTGGACGGATTCCTGACCGAACCTGTGCCCGTGGAAGGTGCGCGGCGCATGGGGGCCGAAATCGTGATCGCCGTGAATCTTTCAAGCCGCGTGGTGGAAACCAAGCCCAAAAGCATGTTCGAAGTGATCGGGCGTGCGTTTTCGGTTGTGCAGCAGACAACGGAGATTACCTGGCGCCGCGGGGCGGATGTTGTGATTGAACCGCAGGTGATGGAAGTGCTATGGGATGAGTTCAGCCGGACTCCTGAATTGGTTGCCGCCGGGGAATCGGCGGCGCGGCTTGCGCTGCCCGCGATACGCGCTGCAATTTCTTCTCACAACCGCGCAGATGCCACAGCTTTAGTGTCTTCCAACTAATCCTCTCAAAAAGCCGGCTAGTTGCTGCCGGGTGGAATGATTCCATTCATGCGGAGGTATTCAACCATTTGGCCGTAGTGATCGGTGGAATGCCAGACGGCAACCAGAACCATTCCAATCTTCGTATTGGGTCCGGCATAGCGGCCCTCGACGCGGTCAAGCAGGCTTTGTGGAGTGAGCTTCGCGATCACTTTGTTGGAGTAATCGAACGAGTCGCGGAGATACTTCATCAGTTCGGCCTTGGTCTTCATGGTGTTCGGATCGGGGCCGCCTTTTTCGCAATTGGGTGGCGGCGCGATACCTTCGATTTCGTTGAAGAAAGCGAAGTTGGCGCACGCGACGTGCTTGACCTGCTCGGCAAACGTGCGCACACCATTGAACGCCCCGTTCGTGGGCGCGAAATTATATTTTTCGGCGGGCATGGCGTCTGCCACCCCGATGACCTGATGTTGCATGAAGGTCCAGTTGTCCATGATGGCCGAAGGTAGCGTTGCGACCTTGACAGGCGCGGACTGCTGCTGCGGGCGAGCAGGGATCGCGATGATTGAAAGCACGACGGCTGCCGCAAAGATGAACAATCTGTTTTTCATTTTTCCTCCGAGGATATGGCGGGGGCAATTTTCTCACGTTGATAGAGACGCGCCAAGAGCTTCAAATTGTGCGGACTTCCACGCGGACGGGCTTTCCGTTGCCTTTGCCGCGCTGGGTGAGCCAGGCTTCGAGCGCCGACGCGAAATGACCAGGCGCAACGCGGAAGCTGGCTTCCAGGCGGCCTTCGCCGGTGGGCAGCGTGTCGTCAAACGCGGCATCGTTGGTGAAATTTCTCATGCAGAAGGCGTCAAGCCATTCGAGCGGGCAAGGCTTCCGCACGTCGCCTACGATGATTTCAACGGCCAGTTTCTGGGCGTACATGGGGCGATTATACATGCGGCGGCGCGCCGCATGTTCATTAGGAGAGTGACCCAGGTCACAGACTCATATACCAACCGGAGGCACGCTTGCATGCTGCGGCTTGCCATGCGGTGCGCGGTGCCTTAGACTTTTTTGCGATTGGCTGCGCGAAGAGTGGATTTAAGGCGTGGCAGCCGGTACCCTCTCGCCTGGTCAGTGCCGTCCAGCCCGGCGACATTTGCAGGATTTGGGCCAGGAGGCTTGGTGTCCACACCGCTGGAACAGTGGGTAGAGCAGGCCGCGCGGATGACACGCCCGGAACGCATCCTGTGGTGCGACGGCTCGGACGCGCAACAGCACGAGTTCTTCGACACGATGCTTAGCGAAGGCCGGACGCTGGCTCTAAATCCGCAGACCTACCCGAATTGTTATCTGCATCGCAGCGATCCGACCGACGTTGCCCGCACCGAGCAAGTCACGTTTATTTGCACGAAGAAGAAAGAGGACGCCGGGCCGACGAATAATTGGATGGCGCCTGCGGACGCGAAGGAGAAAATCGGGAAACTCTTTGAGGGCGCAATGGTAGGGCGCACGATGTACGTGATCCCCTACATCATGGGCCCGGTGGATTCGCCCATCAGCCGGGTCGGCGTCGAAGTTACGGACAGCGCGTACGTCGCGGCGAGCATGCGAATCATGACGCGCATCGGCCGCGCGGCGCAGGACAAGCTTGGCGGCTCGGATGACTTCGTTCCTGGGCTGCACTCGCTTGGCGATTTGAACCCCGAGCGGCGCTTTATCGCACACTTCCCCGAAGAAAAATTGATTTGGAGCATCGGGTCCGGCTACGGCGGCAACGCACTGCTCGGGAAAAAGTGTTTCGCGCTGCGCATCGCGAGTTATCTGGCGCGGCAGCAAGGTTGGATGGCCGAGCATATGCTCATACTCGGTCTCGAAGATCCGAGCGGCAAGGTTACGTATATGGGCGCGGCGTTTCCGAGCGCGTGCGGGAAGACAAATCTCGCAATGATGGTTTCGGCGCTCGAAAATATCGGCTACCGCGTGTGGACCGTGGGCGACGACATCGCCTGGATGCAGATTGGCGCTGACGGTTTTCTGCACGCCATCAACCCCGAGGCGGGATTCTTCGGCGTGGCGCCGGGCACCGGAACGAAGACCAACCCAAACGTGATGGTGGCGCTGCACAAGAATTCAATTTTCACGAACGTCGCGATGACGCCCGCGAGCGAGCCCTGGTGGGAAGGAAGCGAGACCGCTCCTCCCGCGGGGTTGGTGGATTGGCAAGGGCGTGCGTGGTCCGCGTCGCGCGGGCCGGCCGCTCAACCGAATTCGCGGTACACCGTGCCGGCGCAGCAATCGCCGAGCATTTCGCCACGGTGGCAGGATCCGCAGGGCGTGCCCATTTCCGTTTTTATTTTTGGGGGACGACGGGCGCGGCTTGCGCCGCTTGTTTATGAGGCGTTCGACTGGCAGCACGGAGTGTTTGTGGGTGCGGGGATGGGATCCGAAACGACAGCGGCGGCGACCGGAAAGGTCGGCGTGACGCGGCGCGACCCAATGGCGATGCTCCCCTTCTGCGGCTATCACATGGGCGATTATTTCCAGCACTGGCTGGACATGGGCAAGCGCATCCCGCATCCGCCGAAGGTGTTTCACGTGAACTGGTTCCGCAAGGGTGCGGACGGCAAGTTCCTGTGGCCGGGGTTCGGCGAAAATGTCCGCGTGCTGAAGTGGATTCTCGAGCGCACGGAAGGAAAGGCCACGGCTCAAGAGACGCCGATTGGATTTGTGCCGACGCCTGGTTCGCTCACTCTGGATGGATTGACGATTTCTCCGCAGACAATCAATGAACTGCTCGAGGTAAATCCCTCTGACTGGGCGGTTGAGCAGGAAGGAATCGGCGCGTTCCTTGCCAAGTTTGGGGACCGGCTGCCCGCGGAATTGCGCGAGGAGCAGGCTTCACTTGGCAAGCGTCTTGGCGCAGTGAGCGCGGCTTCGCGATAGATTGGATATTCCGGCACCTCATTTCCTACACTTCAATAGCTAAATTTCAAAGGTCAGAGAATTTCAGCGATGGCGGCGTCAATCGTCACGTGCGTGTAGGGGAAGCCGTTGATGGAGTAGGGCGTTGAGGCGGCTGGGCGCTTGGAAGAACTGGCAGTGCCAGCGCCGGCGCCCGCCGCGTTTGCGGCGTTCGTGAAATGGAAGAAGCGGCTGATGTGATAGTCCTCGTCGAAAATGCTAAAGATTCGTTCGGTTTCTTCGCGCGTAAGACCGAAGCGTGAAAGTTCAACGGGCTTGCCGAGATCCCATTCGAGCTTGCGGTACTTTTCGACGATATCGTTTAGTTGCATATGCCGTTAAGCCGTGACGGCCTCTGGAAAGATATTGGCGGAAAACGTGTTCTACGCCAATGCTTTTCTTCTGGATCAATCCAAGGCGGCGGCCCAGGGGGATGCAAATTAATTTTGTCCTGTGACTCCTCTAAATCATTTAGACTTCTGATGCCGTTTCAGCCACGCTGACTTATGGTGAAACAGGGGCGCAAAATGAATAACTACACGGGGGATATACACGGAATCGCCTTCCACCGTGAAAAATTCTTACGAGTTCTCGGATGGGCGTTTCTTGGACTTGCGATTTCGGCTGGGCCATTTCCGGTATACGCACAATCGGCAGATTGCGCCGCCCTCGCCTCCGCCAAGGCGGCGGCGTACGGCTTTCATCCGACGGACCTGAATCATGCACAGCAAATAGCAAAATCGGATGAAATGGATCGATTCTGGGCAGCAGCCAAATCGGAGGGACCGAAAGGAATCAAGTGCCTGCGTGACATGATTCTCGCGGAGAAATCGGATACGTTTTTCCTTTACGATGCGTCATCGTTGCTATATTCCCTTGATCAATCCCCCGAATCTCTACATGCGATTGCCCAAGCTTTGGCAGGTGCGGACCTCAAAGACATTGCTATTCTCGACTACATCCGATTCGTACTTCACCTAAATCGAAACGGCGTTGACGTCGGACCGCTGGCCGTGAAATACCTTTACTATCCCAAAGTGGACGCATATGTTCCTCAACATTCAATGACACTCGACCGTACGTTGGGCGGGATAATCCTGTTTGGAAGCTTGGCTCCCAACAAAGTGGATACGTACCTGATTCCGGCACTCTCTGCAGATCAAGATTATGTCCGCTCAACCGCCGCATTGATTCTTGCACTGAACATGACTCCAGATGATTTTCGTGCACTCCGGACGCTGCACCTTTCGGAATTCCCCGAGGGTATCCGTCAACAGATCGAAGCTACTATAAAACCGGGCAGCGTAAAGGCAATTACGAATCCAAAGCTCAACCGCGAACAAGTGCTTAAACGCCTCCACCAAACCCCGGACTACGATGCGTCGTTCGCAGGTGTGGCGGGCAACCAGGAATTCATCTCGAGCGCACTGAGTACGCTAACTGCCGACGATATCGAAGCGCTGTGCAAGGCGCGAAGACTATCCATTACCGGTGTATCGGATGAAGGGATCGACGAATACGTCGCCCTCAGCCAGATTCTGCTGGGAGTAATCGTTCGCCTGAATATATACGCGGAGGCTCGAGGCACAACAGGGACCAATTGAGAATTCGGCAAAATCCGAGCCAATTCTAGTGGGCACTTTTGGTCCTTGTAAAAAGTTGACGCAACGGCTTGCAGTCCACTACGCTGTGAATCGATTTAACAATCCAAGGAGAATCATTTTATGGCAATTTCAGTGGGGCAGGCGGCGCCGGATTTCGCGTTAAAAGATCAGAGCATGCAGGAAGTGAAGCTCGCGGACTTCCGCGGGAAAAAGAATGTGGTGATGGTGTTCTACCCGCTCGACTGGAGCCCGACCTGCACGAACGAGCATGCGTGTTTCGTGAACGACATGAAGAAATTTGAATCGCTCGACGCGCAGGTGCTCGGCCTGAGCGTGGATAGCGCGTGGTCGCACAAAGCCTATGCCGAGAAAATGGGGATTCATTACCCTCTTCTCGCGGACTTCCAGCCGCGCGGCGCGGTGGCCGAGAAATTCGGCGTGTATCTTGCGGACAAGGGGATCACAGGCCGGGCGATCGCGATTATCAACAAGGCAGGGAATGTAGCGTGGTTCAAGAATTACGATATTCCCGTCGTGCCGGACCTGAATGAGGTTGCGCGGGCACTGGCACAGGTGAAATAGGTGGACGCCTCCCGCATACGCGCAGTAGCGGGGAATCGGGCAGTTTTCAAATTTCGAGGCGGCGAATACTAGCGCCCACGTCCGGCGGGCGGCTTCGGAACAAGCGTGCGCAAGAAATTCACGAGCTGCCAGCGCTGCTCGTCGGTCAGCTCCTTCTTGAATGAGGGCATCGGCTTGCGGCCCTCGGTCATCTTCCAGAAGATTTCGCCATCGGTCATTTCGCTCATCATGTGCGCGTCGCTGAATTTGGCGGGCGCGGGGTCGTACATCTCCGCCTCGGGGCCGTCGCCGGCTCCCTTGTCGCCGTGGCATTTGGCGCACTTGTCCACGTAAATGGCACGGGCGGCGGCAAGATTATCCGCGTTGGGTGCGATGGGATTCTTCACTTTCCTGGCTTCGGGGGGAACCTGCCAGTCCTTGTCATGCGCCGAGGCCCATCCGGCGAGGAGCAGGCCGACAGCGAGCGTGGCGAAGATGATTGCGTACGTTTTCCAGGGATTTGCGGGCCTCATGAAGTGTTTTTTCCTCCGTCCGAAGTTCTTGGTTCGTAAAGCGCAATTCCAATCATTACATAAGACGCGGAAAATCGTCGCGCCGTTATCCGGGATTGGGTTGCAATTTCTACCTGTACAACGACGCATCGCACGGCGAGTTTGTTCCCGATTTGCCAGGATTCATGAAACTGGATCAGCGAAAAATGAGGAATAGCAGAAGCCCGTTGAGGGCGATGACGCCGGCCCCGGTCACCCAGGCCAGCGCGGTAACCCAGCGGCGATTGGTGAACTCGCCCATTTTTGAGCGGTCACTTGTGAATTTCACGAGCGGAATAATGGCAAAGGGAAGCTGAAAGCTCAGAATCACCTGGCTGAGGATGAGAAGGCGCGTGACGGCGCCATCGCCCATAACGCCGATTACGATTACGGCAGGAATAATTGCCAGCCCGCGGGTGATGAGGCGCCGCAGCCAGGGCCTTAAGCGGAGGTGCAGGAACCCTTCCATGACGATTTGGCCTGCGAGTGTCCCGGTGAGCGTCGAATTCAGGCCGGAGAAAAGAAGGGCCCAGGCGAACACTCCGCTCGCGAGGCTCACTCCAAGAACGGGCGTGAGCAATTTGTAAGCCTGCTCGATGTCGGCGACGGTGGTGAGTCCTTTTTGGTGAAAGGCCGCAGCGCCGAGGACGAGGATGGCGGCGTTGACAAAGAGCGAAAAACCAAGCGCAAGCGTGGAATCGAGCGTGGCAAACTTGATAGCCTCGCGCTTCAATTCCTTTTCAGCACCGAAGGCGCGTGTTTGCACGATGCTTGAATGCAGGTAGAGATTGTGCGGCATCACGGTCGCGCCCAAAATTCCGATGGAGAGATAGAGCATTTCGGTGTTGCGCAGGATTTCCGGGCGCGGCAGGAATCCACCGACGGCTTCGATCCAAAGAGGCCGCGCGAAAAAGATCTCGTAGGCGAAGCATCCTGCAATCGTGGCGATCAATGTGATCACCAGCGCCTCGATCCAGCGGAAGCCGCGGCCCTGCAGAGCAAGGATAATGAGGACATCAGCGCCGGTCACCAGAACGCCATAGAACAATGGAACATGGAAAAGTAGCTTCAATGCGACGGCGGAACCAAGCACTTCGGCGAGGTCGCACGCGGAAATAGCGACTTCGCAGAGCACCCAAAGAACAATTGAAGTGCGCCGCGAGTAATGTTCGCGGCAGGCCTGCGCGAGGTCGCGCCCTGTGGCGATGCCGAGCTTCAAGGAAAGCGCTTGGAGGAACATCGCCATCAAGCTGCTCAGCAGGACGACGCTCAGAAGTGTGTAGCCGAACTTTGAGCCGCCGCCGAGATCGGTGGCCCAGTTGCCGGGATCCATGTAACCGACGGCGACCAGATAGCCGGGCCCTGCAAATGCGAGCATCTTGCGCCAGTAGGATGCGCCCGACAGTATCGGAATGGAGCGATGGACTTCGGGGAGCGAAGGTGTCTTGTCCGGCTGCGCGGAAGTATCCAATGTGGGGGACGGTTGAAAATCGGCCTGATCGGTTCCAGCGGAGGATTCAGCAGGTGTGTGGGAGGCGGTCATCGGTTAACTGCAATAAACTCGACAAATAAACTAACATTAACAAGTGGCAGCGTCAATCCCGCTTGTGCGCAATCATTTACGCCGCGCGTTGGCGGCTGCGGGTTTGCTATACTTTTGGCCATTCTTGTTGTGAACTTCCGGGAGGAGCGCGATGGACGAAGCCGCCAAGCAACAACCACAGCAGCAGGTACAGATCAAGGCCGACGAAAAGGAATTGCTCGGGCAATACAGCAACCTGGTGATGATTCACCACGGCCCGGAAGAATTCACCCTGAATTTCATCTACATCTTTCCGAATGCGAGCCAGGGCGCGCCGCAGGGGAAACTTGTCTCCAGCCAGATCGTGAGCCCGGGCCATGCGAAGCGGCTTTGGAAGGCGCTGGGCGAAAATCTTTCGCGATACGAAGCGCAATTCGGGCCGATCAAAGACGCGCCCTTGCCACCGCCGTCGGTTGGAATCATCCAGTAATTCAATTCCATTCAACCATCTCCGATAACGCACGCTTATTCGTGCACCTTGAAAAACAGAAAGCGCCGAACGCTGCCTTCCCGGCGGCGTCCGGCGCTTTTAAGAAAACTTGCGCCAGTTTATTGTCTTCGCGAGTTCCTCCTCCTTACCGGTTTAGCGTTCTTTCCGGAGCGGCGGATGAGTCAATCACCCAATGTCCGCTGGGCTCCAGGAATTCCAAGCCGATGGCATAGCCGGCGTCGGCTGCACGCTGGCAATATGCGACGCGCGCACGGGCGCGGAAATCGCCGGGCAAGGTGAGAACGAGAACGCGTTCATTCGCCTGCCAGCGGCGCGACGTCACGACGCGCGCCCCGCGCGCGCTGACGTTTTCGGTGAACGTGGTTTCCACACCGGGAATGCTTTCATTTCCCGATATCTGCACGGCCACCGCCATCGGAAATCTCATATCCCCGCGAGGGGTGCCTGTCACCTTTTCCACGGTTCCCCCAGTCCAATCTTTTCTACAGACAGACGGCGATGCGCGTGAAGCTCAGCACTCCATCGCTATGACCCTTCATGCGGTAGAGGGCGCGGTCGGCTGACCCGAGCAGCTTCTCGAGTGAATCTCCGTCTTGCGGAAAAACTGCAACGCCAGCGCTCACGGTGAGCTGCGGAATCTCCGGGTCGCTGGAAAGCTTTTCGCGTACGCGGCGCGCAACGCGCTCGGCGGCTTCGCCGCTCGCTTCCGGCAGCACCAGCGCGAATTCATCGCCGCCGTAGCGGGCGCCGGTATCGGTCGAGCGGCAATGCATGCGAAGCACGCTGGCCATGCGGCAAATCGCGCGCGACCCAATCAGATGACCGAAGCGATCGTTGACCAACTTCAGTCCGTCCAGGTCGAAGAGCACCACGGCGAATGGCCTGCCGCTGCGCCGCGAGCGTTCCATTTCGTTCTGCAGTGCGTTGACGAGCGTGCGGTAGTTCGCAAGGCCGGTGAGCGGGTCCGTGACCGCCATGCGCCGGACTTGATCGAACAGCCGGGCGTTATCCACGAGCGCGCCACCGAGCAGGATGCCGTAACTTGACACTTTCAAGAGTTGGGCCAACAACGAGGGGCCGTCGAGCATGCGTTCCGATTGCGAAGCAGCGACATGACAAGCGACGTTGAGCCAAGCCATCCAACAAAGCGCCTTATCAAAGGCGGAGGCGGTGCGCTGCAGCCGGCGCCGGAATCCTATTCCCGCTGCAAGAAAAAGCGCGGCCGGGAGCAACTCCCACGGGCGCGTAATGAACCAATCGGAATGAACTGAAATTCGCCACGGCATGCTGAAAAACGCGGCGCTGGTCAAATATGCCGTCCCGCCAACAATCAAGAAGGCGAGGGCGATTTCGCGGCCGGGTTCGCGCGAACTTGGCAGTCGGCGCTCCACGAATAACGCCAGCAGAAGCAGCACTCCCAGGACGGTGCGGCTCACCATCCAAGAAAGAGGCACGTTTGTCGGCAGCGATGCGCCGCCGAAGAAAACCGAGTACAAATCGAAATTGCCGCCCGCTTCAATTAGCGCGGCAAGCGCAAAACCCAGAGCCAGGATGAGCGAGATGCGGTCATGCGTGCCGCGGAAACGGACAAGGGCGTTCGCGGCAAATGTAAGGATCAGCAAACTTCCGAAGAGCGAGAGAGAAACGTATTGCAGAGGCTCAAATGACAGATGCGCGTGGCGAAGCCAATTCAGCAGGACGATCGAAGCCGTCGCGCCGATGATGGCGAATACCCAGCGAAATCGGCTGAGTAGATTCCCGAGTTTCCTGAATGAAGCCACAACTCTCCATTTGTGCCGCATGGGCACAGGCGGTTCCAGAAAGGAGCATTTTCGAGACCTAATGGAAGACATTTTCTCAGACCAGAAGCACTTGCAGTTTCAACACCTTACGGGTGGGAGTGGAAAAATATTGGGCCTAGGATTGCGGCCAAGAATACCCATGCGTGTAATTTGGTTACGGGTTGTGGTGTGCGCTTCCCAATATTTGAATTGTGGCCAAAAACTGGGCTTTGTCCCTTCGTAACCCGCTTCCTATAGCGACACAAAATGGCGAGTGCTGGTGACAGAAATGGTCTTAAAGTTTTGGGGCGGGGGGAGGGAGCTCGCGAGCCTGGGACTGATCCTGAAAACCGCATTGTTTATGAGCACCATCACAGAAGGGCTTGTTTGCGGAATGGCCGCAGCGGCAAAGCTTGATGGTGGTGCGGCCGGCCAGTCCAAATTTATTTCCCTGCATGTCGTAAATTTCAAAATCGCCTTCGATGAGCAGCGGCCCATGATCTCGCGCAGTAATTTTCGCAGGCATTGTCTCTCCTCGTGATTCGCTTGTGGGTTCTTCTTAGTACTTCGGGACGGACGGATCCACTTCGTCCGACCAGGCCAGAATGCCGCCCTTTAGGTTCCAAATCTTGCGGAAGCCGGCTTTGCGCAAGAACTCGGCAGCCTCGGCGGAACGCTTGCCGCTGCGGCAATGTGCCACGATTTCGCGGGAGCTGTCCAGTTCGTGGACGCGCTTTGGCAAATCGCCGAGCGGGAGCAGGTAACCATTCAAGTTGCAGATCTGGTATTCGTGCGGCTCGCGCACATCGAGGATGAAGAGGTCGTCGCCACGGTCGAGCCGCTGCTTCAACTCGCGCGGAGTGATTTCCGGCACGGTCGTTGCGGCTGCCGGAGCTTCCTCGCCGCGGATGCCGCAGAATTCTTCGTAGTCAATGAGTTTGGTAATGGTGGGATTCGTGCCGCAGAGCGGGCAGGCCGGATTCTTCTTGAGTTTCAATTCGCGGAATTTCATGCCCAGCGCATCAAAGAGCAGCAGACGCCCGATAAGAGGATCGCCTGTGCCGAGGATTAGCTTGATAGCCTCAATTGCCTGAATGGCCCCGACGATTCCGGGAAGCACGCCAAGTACGCCGCCTTCGGCGCAGGACGGAACGAGGCCGGGCGGGGGCGGCTCGGGATAGAGACAGCGGTAGCAAGGCCCATCGGGCGCGCCGAAAATGCTGACCTGCCCCTCAAATCGGAAAATCGAGCCGTAGACATTGCGCTTACCAAGAAGCAGGCAGGCATCGTTGACGAGGTAGCGCGCGGGAAAATTGTCGGTTCCGTCCACAACGATGTCGTAGTCGCGAAAAAGATCGAGGGCATTCGAGCTGGTGAGACGCGTTTCGTAAGTTCGAATTTCGATGGCTGGATTCAGGCCGGCGAGGCGATCCTTCGCTGCGTCGAGCTTTGGGCGGCCAATGTCGCTGGTTGAGAACGTCACTTGCCGCTGAAGGTTTGTGAAGTCCACAACGTCGAAATCCACGATTCCCAAATGCCCCACGCCGGCCGCGGCCAAGTAGAGGCCAAGCGGCGCGCCCAAACCGCCCGCACCGATAAGCAGCACGCGCGATTGCTTGAGCTTTAACTGCCCGTCCATGCCGACCTCCGGCATGATCAGGTGCCGGCTGTAGCGTAGGATCTCTTCTTTAGAAAGCTGGGGAGTCTCCGCGGCTTTTGCCATGATGGCCATACGATGAATCCTTTCAGTCAAATCTGGGGAGGCTGAACACACAGCCTCCAGACTTCAACGCCCGCCGGCGATGGACGGAACGATGCTAATGGTATCGCCATCCTTGAGCGGCGTATTTTCCTTGTCGAGATAACGGATGTCTTCGTCATTGAGATAGACGTTTACGAAGCTGCGGATGCGGCCGTCGTCGGTGTAGAGGTGCTTTCGCAGTTCGCTGAATTCCTTTGTGAGCGAGCCGAGCGCTTCGCCAACTGTGCGGGCATCCATCTCGATCGAGTCCCGCTTGCCCGCAAAGGGCCTGAGCGGCGTAGGAATCATGACCTTTACTGCCATTTCGGATTTCCTCCTATCATTCCCCGGCAAAGGGCCAATTCAGGGCAAAGCGCTTTCCGTGGCGCCCGCGGAGATTTTCTCCGGCTGAAAGTGCATGCGGTCATCCGCCAGGCGCCAACTTGCGATCGTCTGCGCCTCGCCGCTAATCACGCTGACGATTACGTAGCTATACCACGGCCAGGCGTGCTCCCGGTCAAACTCGCTCGGCAGCGCGGGGTGGTCTGGATGCGAATGATACCAGCCCACAACATCGAGTCCCATTGTGCGCGCGGCGCGCTCGGCATCGCGCACGTCTTCGGCCGAAACGGAAAAACGATTGCGCGGAGAATCGGTGCGCCGGTTGACGAGGCGGAAAAGCGAGCGGACTTCCCGGCTCGCATCAGAATCCACCCCAAGCAACGCGCCGCAGCATTCGTGCGGATACGTTTCCGCGCCGTGGCTGCGGATTTCCTTCGAGAACTTTTCAATGAGTAGCAGGATTTGCATCTTGCGATTTGCCCGCATCGGGGCGCGTAACGGCGGCTTCTTATGTCGCCGACTCTTCCTCGTCTTCCCAAAAACGCTCGCTCAAATACTTGTCCGCCGAATCGGGGAATACGGTCACGATAACGGCGTGCTCGCCGCGGGGGATGCGCATCGCAATAGCGAGGCAGCCTGCGAATGCCGCAGCCGAGCTGGGACTAACGAGCAAGCCTTCCTCCCGCGCGAGCCGCTTCACCATGCGATAGGCATCTTCTGTACGAATCGAAAGATTCTCATCCGCAAGCGCTGGGTCGTAAATCCGCGGCACGATGGCAGTGGCCATGTGCTTCCAGCCTTCGAGTCCATGAAAGCCGGAGTCGGGCTGCAAGCTGATGCAACGGATTCGCGGATTTATTTCCTTCAATCGGCGCGCGACCCCCATGAAAGTTCCGGTGGTGCCGAGGCCGGCGCAGAAATGCGTCACGCGGCCACGAGTCTGCTCCCACACTTCGGCGGCGGTGGTTTCATAATGGGCGCGCCAATTCGCCGGATTGCTGTACTGGTCGGGATAGAAATACTTCTCCGGGTCGGCGGCATAAAGCTTCTGCGCAAGACGAATTGCGCCATCCGAACTTTCGTCAGCGGGAGTGAACATTAGCTCGGCGCCATACGCTCTTAGGATGCTCTTGCGTTCGGGCGAAGAGGACTCCGGCAGGCAGAGCGTGACCGGGTAGCGCAATAAACTGCCTATCATGGCGTAAGCGATGCCGGTGTTCCCGCTTGTCGCGTCAAGAATGGTCTTGCATGGGCGCAACGCACCGCTGTGCTCACCTTCGCGGATCATGGCCAGTGCGGCGCGATCCTTCACTGACCCGCCGGGGTTAAACCACTCCGCCTTGGCGTAGAATTCGATATCCGGGAATTCGCGTGCGGCAAGGGTCAGCCGAAGAAGCGGTGTGTGGCCGATGCAATCGAGCAGAGAGGCGCCCATCGCTCGGCCAATGTCGGCCGACCGAACTTTATCCTCAACTATTGATTCGCGCAGCGCGCTCACGAAAGTGCGCTCCCAAGTAACGAGATATTCGCGGGCAACCAGCCGGTCAGCTTGCGCAACGCCTACGAGTGCGAGGACCGCGGTTTATCTCTGCCCTTGCTAGTTAGATGCGGATCAGGGGCGTCCGTATTCAATTGAAATAGCACGGGTTACTGCCATTCTCCAGCTTCCGGCAGGGAATGGCGGAATTCAGACGTTGAACGGGCAACTGGGGCTATCGAGCAGGATGGCATCTGCGGCAGAAATGGCCCTGTTCGAAAGGTCCGGGACATCGCGCCTTTACAAGGGACTGCAACTTCCCTAATCTGAATAAGCCATGTGGGAAGTCAAAGAACGATTTGAAGCTTCGGTGATTCTGGAGAAGTTGCACACGTTTGGGTTTGCCGTGGGAAACACGCGTGGAGTCGTGCGCGTGGAGAAATACGGCTGCGGGGCGGAGTTCCGGCGCACGCCGGACGACACCTACCTGATGACCATCCTGCCGTCCATTATTCATGGCGGGCAATTCACTCGGCTGTGGGATGCAGGCTACCAGAAGTTCTTGTTGTTCGATGATGGCCGGAAGTATCCGGCGCAAGCGGATCAACTGGTGAACTTGCGAAAATTCAATGAGGAGTTGCGCACCGCGCTTGGAGTCCCCACGTATTACAACGAGGGGCTTGGCTCGACCTGCCGCGTTACAGCCTACGATCGCGTGAAGGGCAGGCCCGGGGATTTGCCAGAGAAGAGCGTCAAGACCTTCGCGACTTCGGAACTGAAGAAACTGTCCAATGCCGCGAAGACTGGCGAAAACGCAAGCTGAAGATTTCGGTCTCCCCAATCTTGTATTTCCGCGAGTTCCACTCCTCAAATCGAAACAGCAGTTCCCTACTCTGCTCGTTCGAGTTGGCGGCGGAGTTGCTCGAGATTGACGGTGTACTTCGCCACCTTTCGCGGGCCGAGGAATAGAACCGGCACCTCCTCGTTGTAGCGTTCGCGGAGTATCGGGTCGCCGTCAATATTGATTTCCCGCATGCGGGCGCCGAATCTTGCGGCGAGCGGGGCGACATGCTTCTTCGCCTCGTCGCAAAGGTGACAGCCGGGGCGTGAATAGAGCGTCAGGTCGTGCGGACCTGCCACGGCCAGGCGGCCGTCCTCAGTGCGCGAATAATGGCCACCCGCCTCTCGCAAAAACCCCTGGGCGACCAGATGATTCACCTCCGCACGCAACTGCTCAGCTCCGGCAGCACGGCTTCGCGCATGCCCTGCGAGTGTGGAGAATTCGTGCGAATCTCCACCCAGCGCGTCAAACGCGGAAAGAATCTGTGCGGAAAGACGGTTCATGACCTATAACTCATTGAGAACGACCGGCGCTACGGCTTGACTGTATATTGTGATTTGAATGCCCCCATCTTGGGATAAAAATGGCTGGCGCGGTAAATCTCGGAAATCTGCTTGATATGACCAAGGTCGTGGAAAGCCCATTCGTGCAACTGGTCGGAGATCGTGATGCGGCCGATCTCTGCATGCTGGCCGAATCGCATGAGCGCGCCTTCGGGAAGGTACCGCAAAAACGAAAGGGAGCGGTCGCGCTCGTGGCAGAATTTCTTCAAAGCTTCACGGCCGGCGCTGGTGGAGTATTTGCCGGTCGCGTAGACAGCGTTCTGGTCATAACCGGGGAGCGAAGGATTATCCTCTTGCGCGATCCGGCGCGTGCGCTCGAGGAAGAACTCATCTAGATCCGCGAGGTGGGCGAGGATTTCATTGATGGACCAGCGGTCCTTCCCGGGCTTCCAAGACAGGGTGGAATCGGGCACATCGAGCAGGATTTTTTCGATGATGATGGGCGTTTGTTCCATCAAGGCTATGCCGGGAAGGACGGAAGTGGCCCGCGGTGACATTGATATCCTCCAGTGCGAAACAAAATGTTATACCGCAACGGCAGGCCGATGTCGAAATGCGCGCAATCCCGGCGGAATGGTGCCGGTGGGGCGCCGGATGATATTCTGGATGCAGTCCAGATGAGGAGAACGCATTGGGCAAGGTGATTGCCTTGGTGGATGACCTTTTCTTTCGCGCGCGGATTGCGGAAACCGCCCGCCACACCGGCGTTGAATTTGAAGCAGTGGGGACGGGGAATGCGTTGCTGGAAAGATTGCGGGAATCCTCGGGGCCTGCCGAAGCAACAGAAGGGCGGCCGGCATTGATACTCGTGGATCTGAACGCGCGCGGCGGAGCCGTTGATTCGCTTCGCGATTTGCAGGCCGCAGGCAACCAAATACCCGTCGTGGCGTTTCTCTCTCATGTGCAGACAGAATTGGCGGAGCAGGCCCGTTCAGCGGGGTGCGTCGAAGTGATGCCCAGATCAAAATTTACACAGAGCCTTGCGGCGATCCTGCAGCGGGCGAAATCGGGAGTTGGCAAGTGATGCTTCGAATACAAGACAGAGAAAAATTGGTGCGGCGCAAGCCGATGCCCCCGGCTCGTTCGAACCGCTTGATGTGTGCATTAGCGCTGGCGGCGCTGCTGGTTGCGCCGAGCATGCAAGGTGCGGGAGCCTTACAACAAGCGCCCGCGGCGGCGGCGCCCCCCATTCCGGACCCGGTTGAAACGCTCGCCGAAATGCTTTCCGTGGCGTGTCGGCAGGAAGTGAACAGATTTCCGAATTTTTTGACCCAAACCAATGCGGCCTTTTACAAGCAACTGCCGTCGGATCAACAAATCGGACTCCTTCGCCGAATCGTACAGCTCCAGGACGCTGGCCGTGCGCTTCTGACGACTGATAACACTCACCACACGGTTGTTCGCTGCGAAACGCCGTCGCTCACGCTGCAGATCCGGATCGGCACGCCGCGCGTCGAGGAAAATCTTGCCGTTGTGTCCGTGGAGCTTTCGGCGGACCGCAAGGCGGATTTCGGGATGGTCCTCAGCAGCACCGGATGGAAGTTCATCTCTCTCGGGCTGTTGATGATTGACATTCCCCAGTTATCCGTTGAATGGGCAGCGCAGGATATGGAAGTGCGCGAGGACGCCGCAATAGCCGCTATTCATAAAGTAGCCCAGGCCATCGATACCTACTACAAAGCGTTCGAAAAGCTTCCGGACACATTTGCGCAGCTCGGTCCTGCTCCGAAAGAGGGTATCTCCGAAGAGGCAGCGGGGCTTCTTGACGCGGAATTGGCTGCGGGGCGCGCCGGAGGATACACTCTGCGATACCGCGTTGTGCCAGCCGGAGAAGAGGGCAAGGAGTCGCGGTATGAATTGGGGGCAACTCCCACCCAATATGGCGCCACGGGCCGCCGGTCTTTTTTTCTCGATTCGACTGGCAAGCTTCGGGCCGCTGATAAGGAGGGCGCGCCTGCGACGGCTGCCGACCCATTAGTCGAGGAATCCTCATCCATCCACTGAAACATCCGTCAAAAGATGAAGAAGTTACCTCTCCGGAAACTCGCCTGAGGCAAGCGTTGCAGGCCACACAGATATAAGCGAGAATTGAGGTCCCCCTCCTTTGAGTCCGGTCCGCGTATTGCGGATTGAAATCCCCCTTTCGGAAAGTACGGGCGCCACGCTTATGGCGGACGCTTTTGTAAAAAAATCAAGCACGCTTACCGCGGCAGTGGCGGAGCACCCCGAGCGCCGCCTTGGGCCGCGTTACGGCATCAACGCGGATACGGAAGTGGAGGAACCTCTCGCGCAAGCCAAGGTCGCTGGGCGTACAGCCGACATCGGAATGGGGGGGTGTTACGTGGATGCGATGACGACATTCCCTCCTGGGACAGAAGTGCGCGTCAGAATCAAACGGGGCGGGCAGACATTCGAGGCAGAAGCAAGAGTCCTTTTCGGGGATTATCCATTTGATTCCCTAAATGGAAAGGAACAAAAATGACAGAACTAGAGGCAGCAGCGAGGGCAGTCGTTGACCGGCTTTTTGAGGTCTATCAACCAGAATATGTTCAAAAATGCGTTGAGAACGAGCCGGATAGTTTGCTGGGACGCACCGACCGTCTCAGGAAAGCCCTTAAGTCATACGGTGCCGTCGCTCCGCCACCACCCCCAAATCGGTGTTCCGGCTGCTATCAAGAGGCACATCCCGGCGTTTCATGCCGTTTTGCGAAAAAAGTTCGGGCTGTTTTGCTGGCACGGGGCTTGGGGAGTTAAACGGATAATTCCCTCCTTTTCGGCAAACAAGGCATGGGGATGGGACTGGCCTTCCTCCAGATGGGAGACGAGGAAAAAACCCTTCTGGGTCTTTGGATACAAGAGCTCTCGGGGGATACCGGAAAGGGCGTCAAGCGAGATGCGGCGTTGCCTGATCCTGGATCCGAGGGGCCCGAGCGCACCGTCTTACAGCAACTCATTACTTTGTTGATGCGGAAAGGTTTCCTGACCCAGGCAGAAACCGAATCATTCCGGCGCGATATGGATCGGAAACCCCGGAACAAGTGACGATGAGAAGAACTCACAAAACCTAAGGAGTGTAGAGGCGATGGCAAATCCCCACTTACCTGTTAGAACCGGCTCGCGGGCGCAGAACGCTAGAAGAACCGAGACCGCTGAGCGTCGAGGGGCGGAACGCGTATCCCTTACGCTGGCAGCCGAATTGATAGAGATTCCGGCGGGAGCCCGGATTACGGGCCGCATGTCTGATTGCTGCATGTTTGGCTGCTTCGTGGATACGCTGAACACATTCCCTGATCGGACGCCCGTCCGACTGCGCCTCCTCAAGGGTCATCAGATGTTTGAAGCGGAAGCGGTCGTGGCCTATTCTCAGGTGCGGCTGGGGATGGGATTGGCGTTTACTTACATCTCGCAGGAAAACCGCCGGTTGCTGGAATTCTGGATTGCGCATGGAACAGAACAGCCAATCCACGGGATTGCGGCGGCGGCTCCGGCTCCGGAAAATCTGGCGGCGGCCGATCCAACCAGACGATTCGAGAAACTGGTCCGGATGCTGAATGAAAAAGGTGTATTGAAAGACGTCGAAGCGCGTGAGTTGCTGGGGAGTAACATTGTGTAGGGTCGCCTTGCCTGGTCATCTCACTTTCAGCGCGCCAACCTCTGTTCATTTAAATTCCACTTCGTGAAACCTTTTGAGTACCCTAACCATGTCTGGAGATGTGCACGCATTCATTGGGGGAGCTTCCTGTGCGAATTCGAGTTTTCTCCGTAGCCGCGCTGACCGCGGCAATGCTGATTTCAGCCGCAGTCGCAGCTCAAACTCAAACACAAGCGCCTGCGCCGCAAGATTACGAAGCGTTGGCGCGAGCGGTGATCGCGGATCTAGTGGCCAAACGCTACGACAAGGTCACGGCGCGATACACCGACCAATTGGCCGCAGCGCTGCCCCTGGACAAACTTTCACTGAGCTGGGACAGCGCGTTGACGCAACTGGGCGCATTTCAATCCATCACAAAAATCGAGCAGGAGGAGAGCGCCGGATTTCACATTGTTTTTGCGACGTGCGCGTTCGAGCGCCTCTCGCTGACTTTGCGGCTTGTTTTCGATTCACAGGGAAAATTCGCAGGTTTTTCGTCGGTGCCGCCGGGTTCTCGCACGCCATGGCAGGCTCCCGATTACGCGAAGATGGATTCGTTTGAGGAGCGAGCCGTGACGGTCCACAGCGGTCACTGGGAGCTGCCGGGCTTTGTGACCATTCCCAAAGGTGGCGGAGCCTTCCCGGCGATTGTGCTGGTGCATGGCTCGGGTCCCAACGACCTCGACGAAGGTATCGGGCCGAATAAAACATTCAAGGACATTGCCTACGGACTTGCGACACGCGGGGTCGCTGTCCTTCGCTACGAGAAGCGGACGCACAAATACGGCCTGCAAAGTTCGGACGATCCCGCTACATTTACCTTGAAAGAGGAAGAGATGGACGACGCGCGAGCGGCAGTCGCGCTGTTGGCCACCATGCCGGAAATCAACCCGCGCCGCATCTTTGTGGCGGGACACAGCGAGGGCGCATACCTCGCTCCCCGAATTGCCACGGGTGACCCGCAGATCGCGGGAATTATTTTGCTCGAAGGAAATTCGCGGCCTCTGGAGGAGCTGATCGTGGAGCAGGTCCGCTATATCGCGTCAATGAGCGGGCCCATTACGCCCGAAATGCAAAAAGGGATAGACGACGCGGAAGCATCCGCGAAGGAGTTGCGCAATCCCGATTTGAAACCGGGCATGACCGTGCTTGTGATGGGTGCGCAGCTGCCCGCGAGTTATGTTCTCGACCTTCGCGCATATCACCCAACGGAGGTCGCGGCGGCGCTAAAGATTCCGATTCTCATTGTTCAAGGCGAACGCGATTATCAAGTGACGATGACCGACTTCGCCGGATGGAAAAAAGCGCTGGCGGGACACACGAATGTAACCTTCAAAACGTATCCGGCGATCAACCATCTCCTGATGCCGGGCACGGGGCCTTCCTTGCCCGCGGAGTACAGCAAGCTGAACCACGTTGAACAGGACGTGATTGAAGATATCGCCGCATGGGTTCAACACGTGGCGATGGCGGCTCCGGGCAAATAGGCTCGCGCGTGGTATTCAGACACAAAACTGGAGTGTTAGTAGGTGGCAAATACGCGGAATTTTGTCTCCGCAAGCCGGTAAATTTTGAAAAACCGGTGTGGTATGCTAGTCTGCGCTTGGATCGGCTGAAGCGAGAGTTCCCATTCCGGCTGGCCGCTCGTCCCGCACGGCACAGAGGTCCTTCCGGCCCAGCAAGCACGCGGGAACGTCTCTCTGAAGACACAATTTAATTCATTGATTGGCAATACGGGTGGCAAAGATGCCCAGCGAACAAGCCACAACCCGCGCCCTGGAAATCCGTCTGGCACATTCGCCGGATTCAGATGATGCCTTCATGTTCTATGCGCTGGCGACAAACAAGGTGCGGTCCGAGGGGCTGAAATTCTCGCACGTGCTGGCGGATATTGAAACGCTGAACCGCGCGGCGGAGACGGAAACTTATGACGTCACCGCGGTGAGCTTCGCATCCTACCCCTATCTCAAGGAAAAGTATGCGCTTCTGGATTGTGGCGCGAGCTTTGGCGACGGGTACGGCCCGCTGGTGGTTTCGCAAAAGCCTCTGCGCCGGGAAGACCTTGCGGGGTTGCAGGTGGCCGTTCCAGGGCTGCGCACCAGCGCTTACTTGACGCTCAAGCTCTTCGAGCCAAGAGCCGTGCCGGTCGTCATCGCCTTTGACAAAATTGTGGACGCAGTGCGGGATGGCGCCGTGCCGGCGGGATTGCTGATCCACGAAGGCCAATTGATGTTTCCGCAGGCGGGCTTACACCGCGTGGCGGACCTCGGTCAGTGGTGGCTGGAGGAAACTGGATTGCCCCTTCCGTTAGGTGGAAATGCCGTGCGGCGCGCGCTCGGACCCGATGTCGGCCAGCGGGTTGCGCGGGCGATTCGCGATAGCGTGACCTACGCGCTCGAACACCGCGATGCAGCTCTGATTTATGCGATGCAGTTCGCGCGGGATATGGAACAGGAAGTCGTCGACCAGTTCGTCAGAATGTACGTGAATAAATGGACGCTCGGCTACGGCGAAAAGGGTCAGCGCGCGGTGCGCGAATTCCTGAGGCGCGGTGCGCAAGCCGGACTTGTGCCCGAGGCGGGCAAGATTGACTTTATTGGTGCGGACGCGGCGTAACGCGCGACTCGAATCCGCCCGGCTGTTATAATAGTATTTGCAGATCTGGAAAGGGGAACACTCTAACCAGCACACCTTTTAATCCACGTAGGGAACAATCTTCAGGTGCGGGCGCGATTTCACAGGCGAACGCCGCCCCGCAGAACACGCTTGCGGCCCATGCGGGCAAAATGAAAAACCTCAACGAACAATCGCGGCTGCTCGCTGAATTGCTGCGCGAGCGCATTCTCGTGCTTGATGGCGCCATGGGCACGATGTTGCAGCAGGCTCAACTGACCGCCGCCGACTTCGGCGGGCCGAGCCTCGAGGGCTGCAACGAAAATCTCGTCCTCACTCGGCCCGATGTAATTTCCGGCATTCACAGAAAATACCTCGAGGCGGGCGCGGACATAATCGAGACGAATTCATTCGGCAGCACTCGAATTGTGCTGGCCGAATATGGACTCGGCGAGCGCGCCTATGAAATCAGCCGCGCAGCGGCGGGTTTGGCGAAGAAAGAGGCGGACGCACTTTCCACTTCCACGAAGCCGCGATTCGTCGCGGGCAGCATGGGGCCGACGACGAAGTCGCTGACCGTCACGGGCGGCGCCACGTTTGACGGACTGCGCGAGAATTTCTACGAGCAGGCGCGCGGGCTTCTCGACGGCGGCGCGGATATTCTGCTTGTCGAAACGTGCCAGGACACACGCAACATCAAGGCCGCGGCGCTTGCCATCCAACAACTCGCCGAAGAGCGCGGCCACAAAATTCCCCTGATGATTTCCGCGACCATCGAAGCGATGGGCACGATGCTCGCGGGGCAAGACGTTGAGGCGCTGTGGGCTTCGCTCGACCACCTTGACCTGCTCAGCATCGGCCTCAATTGCGCAACGGGCCCGGAGTTCATGACCGATCACATCCGGACGCTCGCGGGCCTGACCAAGCGCGCCGTATCGTGCTATCCGAATGCTGGCTTGCCGAACGAAGAGGGCAAGTATCTTGAGACGCCGGCTTCGCTTTCAGCTCAGCTCGAGCGTTTCATCGCCAACGGTTGGCTCAACATTGTCGGCGGCTGCTGCGGCACGACCCCGGACCACATCCGCGCAATCGCTCAGGTGGCGCAGGGCAAGCCGCCGCGGCGGCCGCCCCCGCCGCATCATCGAGTTTTCTATTCCGGGATCGAGGCTGTGGAATCTGAGGAATCATCCCGGCCGCTGATTGTGGGCGAGCGCACAAATGTGATCGGCTCGCGCGCGTTCAAGGAAATGGTTGCCGCCGAAAAGTGGGAAGAGGCCAGCGAAATCGCGCGCAAGCAGGTGCGCAGCGGCGCGCAGGTCGTGGACGTCTGCCTGCAATCCACGGAGCGCGAGGAAATGAAGGACATTCCGCCGTTCTACGAAAAGCTAATCCGCAAGATAAAAGCTCCGCTGATGATTGACACGACCGACGCGCACGCGATCGAACTCTCGCTACGCTATTCACAGGGCAAGGCGATCATCAACTCAATCAATTTGGAGGATGGCGAGGAAAAATTCGAGCGCGTCTGTCCGCTGGCGCACACTTATGGCGCGGCGGTCATCGTTGGCTGCATTGACGAAGACAAGCTGCAAGCGCAGGCGTTCACCCGGGAACGCAAACTGGCGGTCGCAGAGCGTTCGTACAAACTTCTCACGGAAAAATACGCCATTCCCGCGGAAGACATCATTTTCGATCCGCTCGTCTTCCCCTGCGCCACTGGGGATGAGAATTACATTGGCGGCGCGGCGGAAACAATGGAAGGCATCCGGCTCATCAAGGAAAAAATTCCTTATGTGCGCACTGTGCTTGGCATCAGCAACGTCAGCTTCGGCCTGCCCGCGGGCGCGCGCGAAGTGGTGAACTCCGTTTTTCTTTATTACTGCACCAAGGCGGGGCTGGATCTTGCCATCGTCAACGCGGAGCGCATCGAGCGCTTTGCATCCATTCCTGAGCATGAGCGCAGGCTCGCGGAAGATCTGCTCTTCAACCACCGGCCCGCCCATTTGCCGGAAGGAATTTCTCAAGCAGAGCTGCTCCGCAATGCGCCCGACGATTGGCGCGCGCAAACGCGCGAGCAGAAAATTGCCGTCAATCAATTTCACATCGCCGCCATTGCCGAGCATTTCCGCGTGGTCAAGAAAAAGGGAAAATCAAAAGAAGAGCTGCCGCTCGACCAGCGCCTCGCAAATTACATCATCGAAGGCACTCGCGACGGCTTGATCGCGGATCTCGATAAAAAGCGCGCGGATGGCGTGAAGCCTCTCGACATCATCAACGGCCCGCTCATGGCAGGCATGGGCGAGGTCGGTCGCCTCTTCAACAACAACGAGCTCATCGTCGCGGAGGTCTTGCAATCCGCGGAGGCGATGAAGGCCGCGGTGAACCACCTCGAGCAATTCATGGAAAAGGCGGACACGGCCAAGCGCGGCAAAGTTGTGCTCGCCACCGTGAAGGGCGACGTCCACGACATCGGAAAAAATCTCGTCGAAATTATTTTGAAGAACAACGGCTATGACGTCATCAACCTCGGCATCAAAGTTCCGCCCGAGGATCTCATCACCGCATGGCGCAAATACAATCCCGACGCCATCGGATTAAGCGGGCTGCTGGTAAAAAGCGCACAGCAAATGGTGATTACCGCTTCCGACTTGCGCGACGCGGGCATCTGCGTGCCGCTTCTCGTGGGCGGTGCCGCGCTTTCGGAAAAATTCACGCGGCAGAAAATCGCCCCAAGCTACGCAACCGCCGTTTGCTATGCGAAGGACGCCATGACCGGGCTGCGCATGATGAACCAGCTTACGAATCCCGCCGAACGCGATGCCCTCGTGCTCGAACACACGTTTGAAGAGGCCGCGTCCGTTGCAGCCAGCCCTGCAATCCCCGCCTCCCCTGCGAGTGATGAGCGTTCGCCCAAAGTCCGCGTGGATATCCCCATCCCGCGCGTCGCATATCTTGACCGCAAGGTGCGCACCGTCCCGGATCTCGCCGATGTCTGGAGCTACGTCAATCCCTTCATGCTTTTTGGGCGGCACCTCGGCTATCGCGGCAATTTTGAAAAAGCGCTGGCCGAACGCGACCCGCGCGCGCTCGAATTGTGGAATAACATGGATGAGGTCAAAGCCGAGGCCGCTACGTTCATGAAAGTCCGCGCCGTCTGGCAATTTCTCGAAGCCGAACGCGCCGGCAATTCAATCGCGCTCTTCTCGTCCGGAGCCGCCGCGCCGCAACATGTCTTCACTTTTGAGCGCCAGCGCATCCCGGGCGGCCTGTGCCTGAGCGACTACGTTCTGCCCGCAAAGAACAGCGAGCGCGATCACATCGCGATTTTCGTCGTCACCGCCGGTGAAGGAATCCGCGCGCGCAGCGAAGAGGCCAAGCACGCCGGACACTATTTCCGCTCGCACGGCCTGCAAGCGCTTGCGATTGAAACCGCGGAAGGCTGCGCCGAATGGCTGCACCGCCGCATCCGCGAAGATTGGGGATTCCCCGATCCGCCCGAGATGACCATGCAGCAGCGTTTCACTTCACGCTATCGCGGCAAGCGCTATAGCTTCGGCTATCCGGCCTGCCCGAATCTCGATGATCAGGCGGGCATCTGGACTCTGTTGCGCCCCGAAGAAGTCGGCGTTCAGCTTACCGAAGGCATGATGATGGACCCCGAGGCGAGCGTAAGCGCGCTCGTGTTTCATCACCCCGATTGCGCGTACTTTACCGTCGGTGATTCCAGCGAGCCCGCCGCGGATTCTTCCGACCCCCCGATTCGCCCTGCGAAGTGCTAGCAAACCTTTTCGATTCGGGGAAGAGTCTGCCGGGAACCGGCTGAGCGTCCGTGGTGTCCAAAATATACGTGACCACGTCTGCCGAGGTAGGATGATGAAAGCCTATTTCCTGGCGATGCTATCGCTTCTTGTCGCATCATCCTCCACTGGGCAACTCCGCGACTCAGAAAATCAAGTAATCGCCTACGCGAAATCCATTGACGTAAAGACACTCGATCCATCCCTCCCCTCTCAGCGCCTCGAAGATTGGCTCCAGTCGGGGCCGCCGCACGCTCAGATCGGGAATTGGTCTGTGGCGGACACCTGCGATCTCAAGCCGGGCTCTCCGAACGAAGATTACCCCCTCTGTGCACGGGTTGCGTTTAGCCGTAACGATGAGGGAGGATTTCTCCTAATTCAAGTCGGAACGACCAACAAGGGAATCGTTGGCAGCCCACAACTCTATGGGGGAATTGGCGTTTTTGAGTTTGGTGGCTTTGTTGTTATGACCGGCAGCGCCGAGCGGCTCTCCGACCTACCCGCCCTTCTCGATCAACCGGCCATCACCGGTGGAGTGCGGAAGCTATACGAGGAAATAGTGGCCCACCACCCAATTGGCATCCCGGTCGGCGCGGCGAAGGCGGTCATATTGCGCCTTTTGAGCGAGCGAATGACGCAGCAGCTTCAAACGGCGCAAGCCTGCGAAGAGGATTACTTCAAGCAGCGCAAAGCAATAGACCGCACTCCGAAACCCACGTGGCTGAAAAGCGGCCTCTTCTCTGGCGACGGCGAACAGGCCTCTCCAATCTACTCACTTCCGAAGCGTAAAGAGCCGCAGAAAGATGGATCATTTCTAGTTTATGTGGATCTGGCGCACGATTATACGGGCCTCGGAAACGGGTACTCATACCTAAACGGGCATTTGGTTCAGACGTGGGAAGTGGTGGCCAGGGTGGTATCCGAAAATGGTCAATTTGTCGTCGACGACGTTCGCATATTCGATTTCGACTCGACCGACGATCCATCACACCTCCTGTCAGATGCTTTTGTCGGCTGCGAGGGGCCACACTGGACTGGCCGCCGCAAATAAGTAGGATTCGTTTCCGGCGTCGATCGCGCGGCCCTTGCAGGATAGTGGCAGATCGAGATTTCAAATTGCGGAATTATTCGACCTCCGTTTGCCTTGACGCTCCGCACTCTTTCGCATAGATTCGATTGTTCACCGAGAGATAACCATGACGCGCAGATTCTCCGCAATTCTCGCTCTGTTTTCGCTGGCTCTGCTTCTCCTGGTTACCGGCGCCGCGCGCACCGCGCCACAACAAGCAAGCCAGCAACAGTCTGCGTCGCAACCATCCAAGCAAGCTCAATCGCAGCAACCCGCCGGCCCGCTCGAGTACATGGAAACCGACATCGCCGCGCGCAACTGGCCAACGGAGGCCACTCGCGCGTCGCAGGCGATGATCGTGAGCGACAACCCGCTCGCCGACGCCGCGGGAATTGAAATCCTCAGGAAGGGCGGCAACGCTGTGGACGCTGCGGTCGCCGTCGCGTTCGCGCTGGCCGTGGTTGAGCCGCGCGCAGGCAACATCGGCGGCGGCGGTTTCATGCTGGTGCGCATGGCCAAGGGAAAAACGGAATTCGTGGACTATCGCGAGGAAGCGCCCGCGGCGGCAAATCGCGAACTCTATCGCAAGCCCGATGGCACCTATGACATGGACGCTTCGCGGACGGGCTACCGCGCCTCAGGCGTGCCGGGCACTGTTGCGGGGATGGCGCTCGCGCTCAAGTCCTACGGCAAGCTGAAACTCGCTGATGTGATGGCTCCCGCGATTAAGCTTGCCGACGGATTTGAGGTGAGCCCCAAGCTTGAAACATCGCTGAAGGATTCGCAAAAGCGGCTCGTCCAGTTCGAGCGCAGCAGACGCATCTTCCTCGATGAAGGCCGCATGTGGCACGCAGGCGACATGCTCCGTCAGTCGGAGCTGGCTACAACCTTGCGCGCCGTCGCGGAAAAAGGCCCCGACGAATTCTACAAGGGCGTCACCGCACAGGAATTGACCTCCGACATGGCGGAAAATGGCGGGCTCATCACCATGAAAGACTTCGCCAATTATCACGCCAAAATTCGCAAGCCGCTCGAAGCGAACTACACAGTAAACGGCGTGAAATGGGAAGTCCTCACCAGCCCGTCGCCAAGTTCGGGTGGCATCGCTTTGATTGAAGCGCTGAATATTTTGGATCCGTTGCAGCTCAAGGGCTGGAATGACGCGCAGTCCGTCCACTATGTAGCCGAGACGATGCGCCGCGTGTTCGCCGACCGCGCGGCTTTCCTCGGCGATTCCGATTTCGTGCGCGTCCCCGTCGGCGGCCTGACGAGCACGGCCTACGCGGCATCGCGCCGCGCGACGATTGACCCCGCCCACGCCTCATCGAGCCAGGCGATTGGCGCGGGTGATCCCGCAAAGTTTGGGGGCTCCGCTTCCTCGTCCGGCGCGCGCAACTTCGAGATCGCGCAGCTTACTCGCGAGCAAGCCGAAGCAGTCTCGCTCGCCGAAGCGCGCCGCGAGGGCCACACAACTCACTTTAGCGTGGTCGACGCCGATGGCAACGCCGTCTCGAACACCTACACGATCAACGACAGCTATGGCTCCGCCGTCACCGCGCCCGGCGGATTTCTTCTCAACGATGAAATGGACGACTTCACCGCCCAGCCCGGCCAGCCGAACATGTTCAAGCTCGTGCAGAGCGAAGCGAACGCGATCGCGGCCGGCAAGCGGCCGCTCAGCTCGATGATGCCCACCATCTTGCTGCGTGATGGCAAATTGAGTTTTGTGACCGGCTCGCCGGGCGGTCCTCAAATCATCAGCGCGACCATGCTCACGGTAATTAACTGGATGCGATTCGGCCCGGCGAATGCCGCGGGCGCGATGGCCGCAATCGATGCCCCGCGCTTCCATCACCAGTGGATGCCGGACAATATTCTGGTCGAACAGAATTTTCCCGATAGTGTAATGCAGCAGCTCGTCGCCATGGGACATCAAGTCACCAAGCGCGGCTGGATCGGCGAAGTAAATGCCATCGGAATTGATGCCGGCTCGACTTACCGCCTGGGCGCTCCCGACCCGCGCCGCCAAGGCGCCGCGCAGGGTTACTGACGCATGCCGGATAAGCCGATGCAGTGGGATGAACATGACCGCCGCAAGACCGAAGGTGAGCAGAATCAGATTCCGCCGCGGCGCGATCAGCGCCTTGAGCCACTCGTCCAAGCGTCTGAAGGCATGCGCCGTATTCTCTCCACCTATCTCTGGGTGCAGCATAAACTGACGACTGCGTTGCTCGACGAAATTGCGCGTGCAGGAATCCAAGGTGTGGAGATCTTCTGTTCCGGTGGCCACTTCGACTATCGCGCCGCGGAAGTTGTCCGTGAAACCGCTGACTGGTTCGCGGACCACCATTTGAAATTGCATTCGCTTCACGGCCCGAATTCGCGCGACTCCCGCCCGGGCCGCGAAGGCGGCGGCTCGCCCGTATCGCTTTCCGATCCCGAGCGTATGCGGCGGCTCGACGCTGTGGACGAAGTAAAGCGCGCGATTGACGTGGCCGAACAACTCCCTTTTGAAATTATGGTGCTTCATGTTGCGACGGTCCGCGACGAAGCGGACCAGCGACGCTGGGACGCCGCCTTCACATCGCTTGAGGCCCTCGTGTTATTCGCGCGGCAGCGCGGCGTCACGCTCGCGCTCGAGAACACGCCCGGTGAAATGGCCACTCCGGCAAACCTGCGCCATTTTCTCGAAGACACGCGCCTGCCGGGGCTGAGGCTCTGCTTCGATGCTGGCCACGCGCACCTTGAGACGGGCGCATTGCAGGGGCTCGAAACGATGCGGGCGCTCGCGGCGACCACGCACTTGCACGACAATCACGGCGAAAAGGACGAGCACCTTCTGCCCTTCGAGGGCACAATTGAATGGGACAAATTGATGAGCGCAATTCCCAGGGAGCTGCCCTGCGTAATCGAATTGCGCGAGCAGCCGGCTCATCCGAAGCCGTCATTCGACGCAATCCGCGCCGCATTTGATAAGCTGGAGCAAGCGCGCGGCAATTCCTGACCGCTGGTCCGAATCACGAACAGGAGCTTTTCACAAATGCCCGTTGTCTCCATCGCTGAAATTGGCCGTTACGACGGCCAGGAAATCACTCTTCGCGGCTGGCTCTATAATCTTCGCGAATCGGGAAAACTCCTCTTCCCGCAATTCCGTGACGGCACCGGACTGATTCAAGGCGTGATTTCGCAGAAACAAAGTCCCGAAGCGTTCGAGGCGATGCGCGGGCTCACGCAGGAATCGAGCGTCATCGTCACCGGAAAAGTCCGCTCGGATAAACGCGCGCCCGGCGGCTTCGAAATGGATGTGACAAATGTGGAAGTTGTCCAGCGCGTCCCGGAATCCGATCCGTACCCCATTCAACTCAAGGAGCACGGCGTGGATTTCCTGCTCGACCACCGTCATCTGTGGATCCGCTCGCCGCGTCAGGCGGCCATCCTGCGCATCCGCGCCGAAGCAATCCGCGCGGCGCGCGAATTCATGGACACGCAGGGTTACACCCTCACGGACCCGCCGATCTTCACGCCCGCGGCGTGCGAAGGCACCACATCGCTTTTCGAAGTCGATTATGTCGATGAGAGCAAAGCCTATCTCACGCAATCCGGCCAGCTTTACCTCGAAGCGATCGCCGCTGCGCTTGGCAAGGTTTACAGCTTCGGCCCAACCTTTCGCGCTGAAAAATCAAAAACGCGCCGCCACCTCACCGAATTTTGGATGCTCGAGCCCGAAGCCGCTTACGCCCATCTCGAAGACATGATGGTGCTTGGTGAAGGTCTGGTGAGCCACATCGTCCAATCCGTGCTGCGCAATCGCGTCCGCGATCTCGAAATGATCAAGCGCGACCCGGCAAAGCTCGAGCCGGTGAAGCCGCCATTTCCACGCATCAGCTATGACGAGGCTATTGCTCTTTTGCAGAAGGGCGGCAACCCCGCGAAATGGGGCGACGATTTTGGCGGCGACGAAGAGACCATCCTCTCCAGGCAATTCGACCGCCCCGTGATGGTCCACCGCTATCCGGCTGCCATCAAGGCGTTTTACATGCAGCCCGATCCGCAGCGCCCCGACCTTGCCCTCGGCTTCGACATGCTCGCCTCGGAAGGATACGGCGAAATCATCGGCGGCGGCGAGCGCATCGCCAGCTACGACCTCCTCGTCAAGCGCCTGAAGGAATACGGCCTGCCCGAGGAATCCTTCAAGTGGTATCTCGATCTGCGCCGTTACGGCTCCGTCCCCCACTCGGGCTTCGGCCTGGGCCTTGAGCGCACCGTCGCCTGGATTTGCGGGACTGAACACATCCGGGAAGTCATACCCTTCCCACGGATGATTTACCGCGTTTACCCCTAGTGTTGTGTCCCGTAAGTAACTAATATAAGCCTTGCGCGCTAGCCTTCCCCTTAGGCATCTTCTGTGGAGAATGGAGGTGCCTATGAGTTTGGGACGACCCCTGGCCCCGTTGCAACTGGAGCGGGAACAACGCGAACAACTCGAAGCGATGGCTAGCTCTCGGTCGCTGCCCCATGGCCTGGTGACGCGTGTGCGTATTGTTTTGCTCAGTGCCGACGGCTTGTCCAATAAGGACATCGCCGCCCGGTTGCGATTGAACCAAGTGACAGTCGGTCTGTGGAGACGACGGTTCGTGAAACAGGGGCTGACGGGATTGCACGAAGAGCTGCGCTCCGGCCGGCCGCGTTCGATTCCCGATGAGAAGGTGGCCACGTTGATCCGCAGAACCCTGCGAACCAAACCGAAAGACGGCACGCATTGGAGTTGCCGCGCGCTGGCGGCCGAAACGCGTCTGTCGAAATCGACTGTTCACCGGATCTGGCGCGCCTTCGGCTTGCAGCCGCACCGAGCACGTCACTTTCAGCTTTCCAACGACCCCTTCTTCGTCGAGAAGGTACGGGACATTGTCGGGTTGTATCTGAACCCACCGGATAAAGCCCTGGTCCTGTGTGTGGATGAGAAGAGCCAGATTCAAGCGCTGGAGCGTAGCCAGCCGATGCTGCCCTTGGGCCTCGGCTACGTCGAAGGGATCACGCACAACTATGTCCGACACGGCACCACCACACTGTTCGCAGCCTTCGACACCGTCACCGGAACGGTCCTGAGTCAGTGCAAACGCCGTCATCGTCACCAGGAGTTCCTGGACTTTCTGCGCCATGTGGACGCCAGTGTCCCGAAGGCTTTCGACGTGCATCTGATCGTGGATAACTACGCTACCCACAAGCATCCTCGCGTCCAACGCTGGTTGGCAGCACGCCCCCGCTACCACGTGCACTTCACACCGACCTACTCCTCCTGGCTCAACCAAGTGGAAATCTGGTTCCACATCATCACGCAGAAGGCCATTCGTCGCGGCACCTTCGGCAGCGTCAAAGAACTGGTCGCCAAAATCGAACGTTTCGTTCATCGCTATAATGCCGAGGCTCGACCCTTCTCCTGGACGGCGACACCCGATTCGATCCTGGAAAAAATCCAGCGACTATGTGAGCATATTTCCGGGACACAACACTAGCAGGCTGCGGAAAAAGTCAGATTTGTGCGACCGAATGAAGGATCGTTGCGTCTAAGCAGGCATGCGCGGACACGACCAACAACAAGAGAGCATCTTCAGCTACATTTCACCGGAGAAGCGGATACCGTCCGATCACCCCTTGCGGCGGCTGCGGGTGATGGTGGACACGGCGTTAGAAGAGATGTCGCCGCAATTTGCGCGGCTGTACTCGCGTTACGGGCGGCCGTCGATTGCGCCCGAGAAATTGCTGCGGGCATTGTTGTTGCAGGTGCTCTACAGCGTGCGGAGCGAGCGGCTGCTGATGGAGCAGTTGGGATACAACTTGCTGTTTCGGTGGTTCGTGGGCTTGAGCATGGATGACGGGGTCTGGGACGTGACGGTGTTCACCAAGAACCGGGAGCGGTTGCTGGAGGGAGAGATCGCCGAAGCGTTTTTCGAGCAGGTGGTGGAGCAGGCGCGGGCGAAGGAGTTGCTATCCGACGAACACTTCACGGTGGACGGGACGCTGGTACAGGCCTGGGCGGGGCAGAAGAGTTTTCGAGCGAAGAAGAAGAGGAAGGGGGAGAAGCGGCAGGAGCCCCCCGAGGATCCGGGGAATCCGACAGTGGATTTTCACGGGGAAAAACGCAGCAACGAAACGCACGCCTCGACGACGGACCCGGAGGCGCGGCTGTACAAGAAGAGTGGGGGGAGCGAAGCGAAATTGAGTTACCTGGGGCATGTGCTGGCGGAGAATCGCAACGGTCTGGTGGTTCAGACGCGCGTGAGCCAAGCGACGGGGACGGCCGAGCGCGAAGTGGCGCGAGAGATGATCGCGGCGCGGACGGGCGGGCAGCGGCGGGTGACGCTGGGAGGCGACAAAGGATATGACGTGCGGGAGTTCGTGGGCCAGCTGCGGGAATTACAAGTGACGCCGCACGTGGCGCAGAACCAGAAGCGGCGCGGGGGCAGTGCGATCGATGCGCGGACGACGCGGCATCCGGGCTACGAGGTGAGTCAGAAGAAACGCAAACGAGTCGAGGAAGTGTTCGGGTGGCTGAAGACGGTTGGGTTGCTGCGGCAGACACGGCACCGAGGGCGAAAACGAGTGAATTGGATGTTCACCTTTGCCGCGGCGGTCTACAACCTGGTGCGCATCCGCAATCTGACGGCGGCGGCTGCGTAAACCGTCCGTCGAGCCGCGAAGCGCACCACTGCAGAGCGGGGTCACACCCCAAACGGGGAAAAAACACAAGCAAAAGATCATGCCCCACTCAAGAAAACGAGAAATACCAACGCATGCGAAGACTTTTTCCGCAGCCTGCTAGAGATTGGAAGTCGGAGGTTCAAGGTTTAGCTGACGGCCAGAACTCTCCCCGACCCGCTTTATGTAAGTATTGCGCCTACAGGTGGCAGCAGACCCGGCCGATGCGCGCATCACTAGCTTCGCGTCGTCCACACAAGTAATTAGGCGATTGTTAAGCGCCTTGGTCTGTTCGAACTGGCCGAGTGAGCCTAGCTATTAGGCTGCTCTCAAAGAGCTATAATTCGTTCTCATGACCGAGAAAGCGACTGGGGCAGGCCAATCCGGTTGGTGGCTACCTTTGTGCACGTCAGTTGTTGGGCTGGTCGTCCTCATCGCGATTGCGATCTGCCGAGCAAACACGTATTTTTTTCTAAGCATATTTGTCGTTGCCCCGGCCCTTCTCATCGTCAGCATCACTTTGACGATTTATGCCGCCGTTCGCAACCGTCGGCAGCTTCTGCGGATCGTGACAACGCTGGCTATGCTGTGGGCTATTGCAGTGTCCCTGTTCCTCTACAATCGTCAGTACCCGTTTGAGATTCGTGAGACAGCTAGATGGCTCGTATCGTCGAGTGAATACAAGCAGGAAGTTCTGGTGCAGCCAACCTCTGTCAACGGAGACTTGAAACACATCGAATGGGATGCATCGGGATTTGCTGGAGTGGCGAACGATACAGCCTATCTTGTCTTCGACCCCGCGGATACACTTTCGGTAGGAATCAAAAGCCATCAATTTGCCAAATCCAATGGTGCCCCATGTGATGTGCGTGCCATACGCCGCCTGGAAAGCCATTGGTATGCTGTTCTCTTTTACACAGATCAAGTTTGGGAACAGTGCAATTAGAGGGAAACGCGACTTACGCGCGTTTGGCTTTCACGTCGGTCGCGCGCATGGCCACACGCTTGCCGGGCACCCGCGCCACCCGATTGATCGTACCGAGCGTCCGCACCCTTCAATGGAAACAGATGCGTCATAACGGAATAACGGAAATCGGTTTACGTGATGCGGAGCGCACGCGGCCCTACGTAAATGCATTGTGTTGCGGGGGGCGAACCCTCGACGGCGCGAGTGTTGCTGGGGCGATTGGCAGGGGATATTCTTGAAGGCCCTGCGCTTTGGCTAGTTCGGGGGACCGCGGAGCCTCTTTCGCCATGCCACAAAAAGTGCGCGTTATCGGAGTCCCGATGGACCTCGGCCAGAGCCGCCGTGGAGTGGACATGGGCCCGTCCGCCTTGCGCGTCGCGGGCCTGCTCACGCGCCTGAAACAGCTCGGCTGTCAGGTCGATGACATCGGCAACATTCCTGTAAAACAGCCCGAAGAACAGCCCTATGGCGAAAAGCGCGCCAAATATCTGAACGAAATCGCGGAGACCTGCCGTGGCCTCGCGGAAATTGTCGAAAAATCGCTTGGCGAGGGCTTCCTGCCCCTGGTGCTCGGAGGAGATCATTCCATCGCCGCGGGCACGGAAGCAGGCGTGGCGAGTTTTTTCCGCAAGCAATCGAAGCGCGTTGGCCTGCTTTGGCTTGACGCGCACGGCGATATGAACACGCCCGATAGCTCGCCTTCAGGAAACGTGCACGGCATGCCGCTCGCAGCCGTCATCGGCTACGGCGCGCCGGAATTGGTTGACCTGCTCGGCACTCACCCCATGATCGAGCCGCGCAACGTCGTGCTCGTCGGCGTGCGCGACCTCGACGCGAAGGAGCGCCGCCTCATCAAGGAATCCGGCGTCCACGTCCTCACCATGCGCGATATTGACGAGCGCGGCCTGCGCGAGGTTATGAGCGAAGCCATCAAGTTTGCGAGTGACGACACCGACGGCGTCGCCGTCAGTCTGGACCTCGATTTCGTCGACCCGAGCGACGCGCCCGGCGTGGGCACTCCCGTGCGCGGCGGAGTGACCTACCGCGAAGCTCACCTCGCGATGGAAATGATCAATGACAGCAAGGCGATGGTCTCGCTCGAAGTCGTCGAGATCAATCCCGTGATTGACCTGCACAACCAGACGGCGCTGCTCGGCGTGGAGATGATTTGCTCGGGTTTGGGCAAAAAAATTATTTAGCGGCGAATTCCTCAAGGAGACTTTTTTCCGGCCATGAACAAATCAGGTAAACGCATCCGCGTGGGAGTGCTCTTCGGCGGACGCTCCGGCGAGCACGAAGTTTCGCTCAGTTCCGCCGCCTCCGTAATTCGCGCCCTCGACCCCGAAAAATATGAACCCGTGCCCATTGGCATCTCGAAGGACGGCCGGTGGCTCGTCGGCTCCGGCGCGCAAAAAATGTTGCCGGACGTGCTCAAATCCGGCGACCGCGTCGTGCTCCCGCCCGACCCCACCGCCGGCGTGCTCATGCCGTTTGCCGCCGCGTCTGGCAGGCCGAGCGTGATGGTTGACGTCGTCTTCCCCGTCCTGCACGGCACGTTCGGCGAAGACGGCACCGTGCAGGGCCTGCTCGAACTCGCCGGACTTCCCTACGTCGGCGCGGGCGTGCTGGCCTCCTCGGTCGGCATGGATAAAGACGTGCAAAAGCGCCTCTTCCGCGATGAGGGACTGCCCGTCGCCCCCTACGTTGCGTTTCCACGCAGTGCGTGGGAACGCTCGCCCGCGGAAACACTGAAGCTGGTCTTCAAAGAGCTGCGCTTCCCCGTCTTCGTAAAGCCCGCCACCCTCGGGTCTTCCGTCGGCATGACAAAAGTCCACAATCGCCACGAATTGCCCAAAGCGCTCGACTTTGCCGCCGAGTTCGCGCAAAAAATTCTCGTGGAAAAGGGTTTGACCGCGCGCGAAATCGAAGTCGCCATTCTCGGCAATGACCAGCCCAAGGCCTCCATCCCCGGCGAAATCGTGCCGCACCGCGAATTCTACGACTACACCGCAAAGTATCTCGAAGACGGCACAAAGCTCGTGATCCCCGCGCCGCTCAACCGCGCCCAAGTCGCCAAATTTCAGGACTACGCCGTCCGCGCATTTCGCTGTCTCGAAGGCGCTGGCATGGCGCGCGTTGACTTTTTCCTCGAGAAGCGCACCAGCCGCATTTACATCAATGAGATCAATACGATTCCGGGTTTCACCTCCATCAGCATGTATCCCAAACTGTGGGAAGCCACTGGCGTTCCCTATCGCGAACTCATTGACCGCTTGATTCAGCTTGCCTTCGACGCCCACCGCGAGAAGGCGCGCACAAAATACGCCATCGAGTTGCCCGCCGGTTCCGCCGGCGCTCTGGAATCCTAGCCCCCGCCACAAGAACTTTTTCATCCTCAAGACTCGCTTTATGAGCTCCCCAAATCCGCCTCGCGCAAATGTTCTAAACGTAAGAGTTCGGAAGGGCTGGCGGGGCGTATAAGGGCGCAACCACGCGGACGCCTTTCATGTATTTATCGCGGAACTTTTAGGCTAATCTGAAACTCTGGAGAAATATAAACGTATTTATCTGTAGGGAACGGCATCCAGCAGGAAAGCGCCTCCAAAGCCAAAGTGAAGGGACAGTTCCGGTGAACAATATCGAGAAGCATCGTATAAAGGATGAGACCTGGTTCGGACGTAAAGCAGGCGGTTCTGCTGCACGGAAATTTATGCGCGCGCCGCTTGCGCTCAGCGTCGTGTGTGGACTGGCGATCTTCGGGTTTGTCGGCGCCGCAAACGTCCGCGCGCAATCGCAGGCTCCGACCGCGGCTCCGACGCCGGCCGCGGCTCCCCCGGCATTTGAAGTCGCATCCATCAAGCCCTCCGCAGACATAAGCGCCGTAATCGGCGCCGGAAAGATGCCGCACGTCGGCCTGAAAGTGGACGAACAGCGCGCGGACTTTGGCTATTACACGGTGACGCAGTTGATCACCTACGCCTACAAGGTGAAGCCGTATCAGGTTTCGGGTCCCGACTGGATGAAGTCAGCGCATTGGGACATTGAGGCCACGCTGCCCGAGGGCGCAAACAAGGATCAGGTCCCGGAAATGATGCAGGCGCTTTTGGCGGATCGCTTCAAGCTGGTAATGCATCACGACAGCAAGGAGGTGTCCCTCCTTGCCCTGGAAGTTGGCAAGAACGGAGTGAACTTCGCCCCCTCACCGCCGGATCCCCCGGCAACCGAACAGCCCGATGACAAGGACGCCAGGGTCATAGACACAGGAAACGGCCAGGTCAAAGTGAAGACCACGGGGAGGATGGGCGAAGGCGGAAGCACGCAAGTATCCGGCGGGCCCGGCGGAAATGTAAAGGTCTCTGTCGACAACGGCATCATGCACATCCAGTCTTCCAAAATGTCGATGGATCTTCTTTCCCAACAATTGACGGGCTACATCGGCCAGCCTGTAGTTGACCACACCGGCCTGAAGGGCACCTTCGTGGTCGCCCTCGATATCTCCGTTGAAGACTTGCAGGCGATGGTGAGATCGCTAGGTTTCAATTTCGGTGGCGCGGGTCCGGCAGCAGGGCAATCGAATTCGAGCCCGGTACCATCTGCCGCGGATCCTACGGGCAATTCGGTCTATGCCTCGATTGAAAAGCTGGGCCTCAAGCTGACCAAGGAAAAGTTGCCGGTCGACTTGATCGTCGTGGATCACCTGGAAAAGGTCCCGACCGAAAATTAGAGCCAGCGATCCGGGATTATTTCTTTGACAAACCCACAGAACTGCAGGGAATCTCAGGTGGACTTCCGTATGCCATACACGAAAAAGAACACGAGTCCGATAGAAACCAATCCAACGCATCGCCTATATTCGCCTCGTTGAAGCGCAAGAATTCCGCCGAGGGCAAAGAGGATTGACACGACCCAACTAACGCGTTTTGTGGTCTTGGAAACAACCATCGGATTCAGCTAACTCAGCTCTCTTACGAGGCTTCGTCTTCGGTTCCGGCTCGACCTTGGCGCGCATTCTTTCACAAATCAAGTGGGTCTGTCAGGTGCATAATTCCGCCGTTTTTCTTGCCGGTTGCCGCCTCTCTCTTGCCGTCATCCTGAACCCGTTCGATGGGTGAAGGATATCCCGACTTCAACGGCTTCCATCGAAGTCGGGGGTTTTCGCGCCCCGGAATCCCCGCGCCTCATTTCACCGGCCAATGAAAAATAAGCCCGTATCCGTCCGGATCCCTCAGCGACAGCGCCTTGAACCCATAGCGCGTAATCACCGGTTTCTTCACCTCCACGCCCCGCGAGCGCAGATGCTCGTACGCCGCGTCCACGTCCGGACACGCGAAGTAAATCGCCGTATCGCGGTGGCCGGCTGTGCGCGCGGGGTCGGGCGCGGGCGGCCGTTCGTGAAGCTCATATTGAGTGTTCAGCATCAGCTCCGCGCCATTCATCCTGAGCAGCACCCAATTCAATTGACCACGCGCTTTGGATGGATCGTTTGAATTGGCCAGCTCGAATCCCAGTTTGTCGCGATAGAACCCCAGCGACGTCGCCATGTCAAAAACTTCCAAATAGGGAGTCAACCCTCGAATCTCAATTGCCATATGATCCTCCGCCAAATCTCTTGTACCACCAATTTGTTATTCCGGGGCGCCTCTCAGACCGAGGGATCTGCTTTTGCCTTCCCGCCTCCTCCCACTAGCGGATCTCGCTGCTCTCACCCTGCTCTCTTCAATTATGTCGATCCCCCCGCAGATTTCCCTTGACTTCGCCCAACTCATATAGTATAAATAGAAATGTACGCTCTAGTACTATTCGAATACCCACCCGCCGTTTCCCAAAACGGAACAGTTCATCGCCCGGGTACCCGTAACCCCAATGCTGCTATACTCTTACGGCGCTCGCTGCACCAATTTGGTTCAGTCGCGCCCGTAACACTTTCAAATGGAATGGCTTACGCGCAAATTGGCCAAAAGTCCCGTAAGTCCAACGCTGCGTTACTCTTACCGCATCTCGTGGCTGTAAGTCGTTTGTTGCGTTACTCTTACAAAAAGATGGGGGGGTGGGGGGTATCGGACCCGTCTGAACCCCGGACCTGCTGCTAACTACCAGTGTTATCTACCACTTACGAAAACCCCTGCAAATGCATCAAAAATCCCCCAACGTTTTCTATCACTTACAGACCCCCTCTCGCGTAACTACCAGTGTTATCTACCACTTACAAAAAAGGCCGGGGGAGGGGTCCTAGGAACGCCGATCTCCCGATCGGCGCCTTTGGTAGAGCCGACTCCAGTAGAGCCGATACTCTTGTCGTCTAAAGTTGCCTGCGAGCGGTCCGTAGCCTTTTCTAGAGCTGCCAGCTCGCCACTAGTCACTAGCCACCAGGCACTATTCAGTCACCGGCATTTACACCAGCGCGGGAGTTCTGTTAGCTTCTCCGTGGTGTCTAATAGTCCGGTCATCGCAATGTTTCAACGGCAACTCTTTTTTCAGAGAGACCACTGAGGGATCGAATGGGGTTATTTGACTCAACGAGCGAAGAACCGGCCGCCAAGAAGCGGCGCTACCTGATCATGGTGGCCGCAGCCGTAATCTTGGGCGGCCTGGGTGTGTGGTGGCTGATCTTCGGCTACTTTCACATCCCGGAGCGCAAAGCCGCCGGCCGCTTTTTTGACGCGCTCAGCGCCGGAAATACGGAGCTCGCATACAAGTTGTGGCAGCCGGAACCGAACCACTATCCCTACAAGGATTTTCTCGATGATTGGGGCGTGAACGGAATTTACGGCCCGGTGAAAAGCTACCAGATTGAATCCATCGCCTCGCCGGCAAAAGGCGGCAGCGGCGTCGTGGTCGTCGCCGAGGTGAGCCCCTTCCAGCCGTTTCCGGATCCGAACGATTTGCCGAAGAGCCGCAGCACCAAGGAGGTTCGCATTTGGGTTGAAACGACCAGCAAAGCGCTGAGTTATCCGCCATTTTAAGCAACCGATCGCGGAAGGATCTGTGCGCGGTTTCTATGCGGCTCGTCAGGGACGCGAAGGAACGTTGCGTGTGGGCGCGCTGGCTTCCTGGGACAACATCACGGGAAACCCGTCGCGAATCGGATAGATGCGGCCGCAGGCCTCGCACTCCAAGCCCTTGTCATCGGGAAGTGCATGCACCGGCTTCAGACATTCCGGGCAGGCCAGAATCTTGAGCAGTTCTTCATTCAGCGGCATTTGATTGCTGCCCTCTGGGGATTGAATTTAGCAGATGGCTCAAATCCGTGGCAACTGTTCGCGCGTTGAAATTTGTGTGATGATTCCGCCACAAATCAGCGATGCGCCTTGCGAACTTTTAGCTGCCACCGGCCTGTCCATTCCCCGCCGGGCTTTAGTTCCACTGGACAAAATCCAAAGATCTGCGAGCCCTGATAGACGCGCTCAAAACCTTCTTCTGATTCAGAGACAGTTTCGATCGGAGCAACCCAGAATTTTCCGCCGGCCGGCGCTTCGAGATCAGCCGCAACGTTTTGCCATTCATCAACGACGCGCAGATTGGCGCCCGAGATTTCTTCGCCCCAGCCGAGGCGCTGCTTTTCGGTTTGCGCTTCGCGTGTGTATTCAAAATAACGGTCCGGCTCATTTGGCGCGAGAAAGTTCAGCACAATCTCAATCCCCGCCAGCATCCGAACAGACCCCGCAGTTGAACCAGCCGAATTCCGCAGGGTTACGCCGCAATTCACGCTGAATTCTTCGGCCTTCTCTTCAAAGCGAAACTCTTTGATTGCAATCATTCGCGCGCCGGAAGCCGCGGTTCCCTGCCATTCCAGCGGCGCTTCCAATTCGAGGGCGATGCTTCCTCCAGCACTTTCCCTGAGCTTGTAAGCCCCGGCCGCGAATGCCGCGCTTTCTTCCAGCTTGAGAGCCTCGTAGTCCGCCCATCTCTTTTCCGGCGCGCAAAGCAGCAGCCGGAATGCATTGCGCGGCCAGCGGTCGTAGTGGAGGTGCTTCTCGAGTCCCGGCTCCTTCACGCGAACGATGTCATGAATGGATGCCACGCCGCCCGCAGCGGCGCTCGCGGCTTCGGCCAGCCGCCCGTGATAAGCCTCCGGCCGGCGCTGCAGTGAATTGATCAGCGCGACACCCGCCGGACGGAAATCGAGCGCGGCGAATGTGGCACCGTCCGAGGGCTTCACGACTGCCGAGAAATTTCGGGCGCTTACGCAAACCTCATCCGCTCCATCGAGATCGAAATCCCTTGATTCGACGCTGATTTTTTGGCCGCGGGTCTTCCCCCGCGCGGCAAGCAACCCTTCCGCGCGAATCAATTCGCGCCAAAGCTCGGTGCGCAAGTGCGGCGAATAGAGCCCTCCGAAAACTCCGTGCCAGTATGCGTCGTTGCATTGCGCGCGAAGCAGATGCGTGTGCACTGCATTCAATTTGCGTCGCACGGCCGGCGAAAGTTTTCGGCTGCGCGCTTCCGCCACCCTCCGCGAAACCTCCAGCATCTTCTTGTGCAGCAGATTCACTTCGGGATACTTGCCCAGGAATCCGCGCCAGATGCCGCCGCGAAGGAATCGCATCACGTCCGGCCGCGAAGAAAACTCCTGTTCCACGGCGTGAAACTGCTGTCGCGCGCGCGTGGGCAAAACCCACTCCATCAATTCCGTGTAAGACGCAGTCGGTAGATCGGCGCGCCCAATCGGGGCGTGTTCGCTCAGGTATTCGCCCGGCGTGGACACGGCGAGCCAATCCTGATTGCGCTCGAGAGCGGCGAAAAAGCGTTCCAGCCAGCCATCGCGGTAACAATGGTCGTACGTACCGGGCCAGGAGCCGAATTTTTCGCAATCATCGCCCATGGCGGCCATGCCGCCCGGGTGCCGCTCCGCCGCGCCGCGCAGAAAACCAATCGTATCCTCCACATCGCGAAACGGAATGTGATACCGCAGCGATTTCAAGCCCGGAATCACCTTGACCTTCGCGCCGCGATCTTCGGCGATGTAGTACCCGAAAAGATCCTCCAACTCGATTCCTGCCGAAGTAAAATGCATGTCGTCGAGGATCGTGTAATCAATTTTCGCAGCCTCGAGCGCCCCGGGGAGCTGCGGCTCCCACACGCGCTCCGCGAGCCAAGCGCCCGCGGGCGCGCGCGCAAACCGCTTCTTGATGTATTCGGTCATCCGGCGAATTTGCTCCTGCTGGTCCTCGGGAGGAATGGCAATCAGAATCGGCTCGTAGAAGCCGCCGCCAAGAATTTCCACCTGGCCGCGCCCGCTCAGCGTGCTAAGTGTTTCGAGGAATTCCGGATGGTGGGCCTCAAACCATTGCAGCAACGAACCGGAGTAGTGGAGTCCGATTCGGACGGATGGGTGCCGCGAGAGATGCTCTACAAACGGCAAGTAAGACCGCTGATAGACCTTCTCAATAACAGAGTCGAAGTTCCCGACCGGCTGATGTGCGTGAATGATCAGAACAAGATGAATTTTTGCCAAGAGTTGACTCCGCCAGTGGGTGACGTCACCGCAGATTGCGGATAGATTGCGCTGCGGCTTTGTGAGAGCTGGCCCGCAGCGGCCGAATTGCAATGCGCGCCCGGCGCGCCGGGCTTTGATATTATGCCGGGACTTGCGCGCGAAAGCCAAATCGCCCCGTGCAACACGGTTGAGACGCAAACAAAACTCGCGCGCCCGCAAAGCGATTGCGGGAGGCGACCGCGCTAAAGAGCAGGCCATCTTTGATCACGGCGTCGCTCTCTTTAATCAGAAGAAGTTTTTTGAGGCGCACGAAGCCTGGGAGGAAATCTGGCTCCACGCCAGGCTCCCAGAAAAAACTTTTCTGCAGGGGCTGATCCAGGTGACCGCGGCGTTCCATCATCACTCGCGCGGAAATTATCACGGAATGGAATCGTTGCTTCGCAGAGGGCTCGCAAAGCTCGACGGATTCCCTGCCGCGCATCGCGGCCTGCGAATCGGAGCCTTGCGCGCCTCCGCGCGGGCCTGGCTCGCGGCACTGCATAACAAAACCATGAACCGACCGCCGCGCCTGCCCGTTCTCAAAGCCCATAAATAAATTAGAAAAGTATTTGTTCAGCTTACGCGCACTGTTGGGCGCCTGTTTCGTCCCGGCTAAAGCCCTCGGTTCAATTATCCGTCGGCTTCTCCTCCACGTGGTCAATCACGAGCACGGGCATGGGGCGCTTATGCGTTTCCAATTTCAGGCCGAGTTGCTTGCTAATGGCGTCAAAAATTGAGATAGCCCCAGTAGGGTCCGATGGCGTGGCCACGCCACCTGTGGCCGCGCCGGCGTCGTCGCCAGGTGCTATGTTGCGGCCTCCGCCGGTCTGAAATTGATTTGCTCCGCTAAAGCTCAGCGTGAAATCCCATGAGCCTTCGATCCCCGTGGCATCCAAGACCGGGTAGTAAATGTAATCGGGCGCGAGCGTCTGAAGCTGTTCAGCAAATTGCGCAATTGACATGTTCCGGCACGTAACCAGCCGATTCAGAACAGGATTGGCGATTCTCGGGTCTCGCCCGTCCGGGCCGGGGCCTTCCTTGCACCCGGAACGATTTAATGTGTCTGCTTTTTTGAGCTTCGGGTCTCCGGCCAGCAGAGTGTACGCAGTTACGGGCCGCTCTTCCGTGTGGACAACCATCTTGAAGCGGTCAATCAGCAGCGCGCGTAGCATCCGCCGAAAGTCATCAATGTCTATTTGTGGGGAATTGCCGCCCGGTGCGTCGCTGGACACCTTCGCGAGTATGGAAAACCTGTCCGTGCTCAACCATTTTGGCGCGCCGATAAGTCCCTCATTATTTCCAGAATGGATCTTCCATGCGCTGAAGATCAGAAACTTTAACGTGGTCGAGGATAAGTCAATGTCTCGATTCGTGATCAGTCCGCCGCCAGTCGCGCCCGGTGCAGCCGGTTTGATGACGGCCACTTCAAATACGGTTGGTGCAGGAGGCGCGAGCGATGTTGCTATTTCTGGCTGATTCGCGGTCGGTATCTGATTGACGCTGTCCACGATGATGACGGGCATGGGGACGTTTTGCGGGCTGAGGGTCAGTCCGAGCTGTTTATCAATTGCCTCGAATATTGAGGCGCCGCTCGCGCCGGATTTCATGAGCGTATTTCGTGTATCCCATCTGAAATCGAAGTCCCAAGAGTCCTTCAGTCCTGTGGAGTCCACAAGAGGAGCGGTTAAGTACTCCCCGGCCCATGTGCTCAGTAACTGTGTGAATGTTTCGATGGTCGCATCACGGCACGAAATCAGTTCATGCGTTGCTCCGCCCGAGTCCAGGCCCTCACGGTGAAATTCGCAACCAGGTGTGTTTGAGCCATCGGGTTTCCTCAACTTCGGCTTTCCCTTTCCCACCGTCAGCACAAACAAGGGCACCGGCTTGGTATCCTTGTGAACGAGAAGTTTGAAGCGATCCGCAAGCATCGTCTGGAGCATCAGTCGGATCGTTTCCGGTGGCGTGCCGGGGGGTGCTTTCGCAATTACGTCAAAGCGGTCATGCTCGAGCCAACTGGGGCCTCCGAGAACCCTCTCGTCGTCTATGCCGTAAGCGGCCGCAATCAAGTCCACCATGTTTGCCTGCCGCAGGACGTAGCGGTCGCCGCGAAGAACGCCTCCGGTCATGACTGGATTTACCCCATGAGGACTGACGCGCACGTCCACGATATCAAATGCCGGCGGGGTCGGGGCGGCCTGACCGAATAACGCGCTGGAAACAAGGACGATGGCGCTTACGCCAGCAAATGCTCGCGCCATGATTCCCGGAATTCTATGGCTATCAGTAATATCGCCCAATCTCTGCATGCCTGAAGCCCTGTCCTATAGACGCCGTGGCTCAATCAAGAGATTTGGATTCGAACTTGGTAATGGGCGGGGGAGTTAGGTATGCAATTCCAAGGACTTTTAAATTGAAAGATGGTGCCAGAACGGCGTACGTCGAAACCATTAATCGGAAGCTGAATTCCCCATCGAATGCTCTATCGAAGCCCTCATTTGATTTCCCAGGGAGTTGCCAAAAAATGTGCGGAAGCCCCCGGACACGCCAAGTAGATGCGAGAATAGTCGCGGCGCAACTGTGAGAGCGCGGAATGCATTGCGCGCAAGCCAGGGCCGTGAAGCAAGCCACAGCATCGCGCTGGTCAACATGCGGTAGTCCCGCAGCATGGCGTTGCGTTCGCGATCGAAGGCATCGATCCACGCATCGGATGACGCGAGCCCACGAACAGAAGTATGAGATGCCAGCAATTCGGCGCTCACAAGCGCCTGCGCCATTCCGCCGCCAGTAATGGGGTCCACAAATCCCGCGGCGTCACCCAGCAGCACGAGCCCTGGCGCCACCCCTTTCCTCGCGCGTGATGTTAATGGCGAGCGCCCCGCAATCGGAGTAATTTGCTCCGCGCCTTCAAGCCGCCCCGCGAGCACCGGCTCCGCGCGCAGCCAGCGTGAATACGCCTGTTCGGCCGGCCCCTCCATCGCACCATTCTCCACAAGCGCGGCCACCAGAATTTCGCGCGCGGGCAGCGGCGTCACATAAAGCTCGTAGCCTTTACGGACAAAAACATCCACCCACTGCGGTTGCTCGCGTCCACCGGCCAGCCGAAAATGCGCGCAAATGCCAAATCGATTTCTGCGCGGCGGCAGGTCGAGTCCGACTGCTTTGCGAATCGGGGAATCAATTCCATCGGCTGCAACCACCAGCGATCCGCGCCGCGGCTCGCCATCGACGGCCAATCCCACAACGCGCCCGGCCTCGACGATGGGCCCATCCACGCGCGCGCGAACATGGGCGGTCACTCCAGGCGTGGCAGATGCAATCCGAAATAACGCTTCGTCCAGTTTTAACCGGCGCTGGCCCCAACCAACGCTGGGCTTCCCATCTTGATTTGGAAAGCGGCCTTCCACCGCGAATTCTCCAAAGTGGTATCGAACTCCGTAAAACGGCTCGCCGCCGATAGCATCCGCCAATCCCATCCGCTCCGCGACGCAAACGCCCGCCGGCATCAAGCCTTCACCGCACGGCTTTTCGTGCGGGAAGGCTCGTCGCTCAAACAACTCGACTTCGATTCCCTGCCGCCCAAGTGAAATGGCGAGCGCGGATCCCGCGATCCCGCCGCCAGAAATAAGAACGCGCGTCATGAACTTTTGTCCGCCTGGACCTCGAAGCGCGGAAATAGCCTCGGCAGGAATTTCGGCTTCCCGCCCATCGCGGCGCGGTATGCTGGATCGGCGAGCAGCACGGGATCTTCTACAGCCAAGCGTTCGTGCAACACCCACAAGTGGCACACCGCCGCACAAACCGCGGTGATCCACGCGGTGTAAATCAATGGAAGCGCAATCAATTCGACAAACACAGCGACATAGTTCGGATGCCGAACCCACCGGTAGGGGCCGGTCGTCACTACGCCCAGCCGCGCGGAATCAACCACCTGAACATTCCAGTGGCCGCGAAGCGTGCGGATCACCCACCAACGCAATCCATTGGACAAAACGAAGAGGACAGCCATCGAGATTGCCAGCGCGGGGATCAGCGGGCGATGCAAGAAAATCACTTCCGCCCCCGCGCCAATCAGCACGCCTGCATGAAGGGCGACCATCCAGCGAAAATGCGGCTCCGCGACGCGTGAAGCACCCTCGGAGATGAGTTTCCGCTGATTCCGCCGCGAAAGGCGCATTTCGGCGAGCCGGCCAGCACCCGTCAGCGCGAGCAATCCGAGAAAAGCGATTTGGCTTATGTCCACTGGATCAACGCCATTTCGGTGCCAAAACCCGGACCAAATGCGGCGAGGAAACCGTAATCACCCGGAGCCATCCGCGCTTTTGTGATCCACTCGTGCAATACGAATAGCACCGAAGCGCTGGACTGATTCCCGTAATTCTTCAAGACGTCCCAGGAGGGTTGCGTCTGCGCGCGCGAAAGGCCGAGCTCTTCTTCAATGTAAACCAAGAGTTTCTGTCCGCCGGGATGAAGGATATATGCGGTTAAATCCTCCCGCCGCAACCCGTGCCCAGCGATCAACTCATCGACCAAGCCAGCGATATGTTCCCGGACGAGCTGCGGCATGTCTTTCGACAAAACGATATGGAAGCCCGTTTCCTTCAAATCAAATCCCAGCGCGTCCAGCGAATTTCGGAAAAGATGGCTGCGCACATCAATCAAGCGGGGACGAAGCATCGAATCCGGCGCTGTCTTGGTGGACGATTCCTCCGAGGCCGCCCGGCGAGTCAGCGCGACGGCTGCGGCCCCATCTCCGAACAACGCCGCGGATATCAGGTTTGCCGGCGAGAGATCGTGTCTCTGAAACGTGAGGCTCGGCAACTCAACCGCGACTACCAGCACATTCCCATCCTGCACGCCGCGAAGGTAGTCCCACGCCCGGCCCAGCGCTGCGGCGCCACCGGAGCATCCCAACTCGGTGATTGGCAATCGGCGCACATCCGGACGGAAACTCATCCGATTCACCATATGCGCTCCGGTGGAGGGAAGAAGAACCCCGGTGCAAGAAACCGTGATCATCAGATCGATCTCGGCCGGAGCGAGCCCGGCGCGGTCCAGGCATTCTTCCGCGGCGCGGCAAGCGAGTGCAACCGCATGCTCCTGATATTCGCGCGTAATTTGACTGAGCGGCCGGGGCTCGATCAAATAATCCAGCGGAAAGACGCAGTGTCTCTGCTCAATCTTTGCGTTTTCGATGACCTCGAGCATCATCGCCGTCCGCGCCTCGCTTAACGGAAAGACCTTGTTCAGGTAGGCCCGCACTTCTTCCCGTCCAACGATGTGAGAGGGCACTGCCGTCGCGATCCCCGCAATGGTGACGGGAGATCCTGAATTGAGCGGACTTAAAATTTGAGGATTTTCATTTGAGGATTGATTCTCCACGGATTGCAATGCAGCGATCGATCGCATAGGAACAGCCCCCAGTTGGCCCGGAACGAGCAAGCGGCGATCGGCTCACTGCCCCGCGAGCGTAATGTCAAACTCGATTTGCAATTCGTTTTTCACATTCACTGCGCCGCCCGCGACGCGGATTGGCGTTATTCCATAGTCCGTCTGCTTCAAAGATACCTTACCGCGAAAATGCCCGCTCTCCAGGCGCGTTTCGACGTTGATTTGTTTTGTCGCGCCATGGAGAGCCAACCTGCCATGGACGCTCCAATGCGAATCATCTTTTCGTTCGACACTCTCGGATACGAAATGGATCTCGGGGTACCTCGCCGCGTCCAGAACTTGCGGCCCGAGCATGGCCTTCTGTACGTCAGCGCGTTTGGTTTCGGATTCCCGCGGGTCCTGCACCATCATCTTCGAGGTCTCCACGGTAAATTCCACGAACTCCGGCGCGGAAGCCGCAACCTCGCCGCGCCCAATCGGCGCCGAAATCTCGTGTTCGTCACCGAATGCGGAGAAAAATCCTTCCTTGCCCACATGAATCGTCAGGCGCGAGTGAATCGTGTCAATCGGCTGCCTTTGGTTGGCTGCGGAAACGGAGGCGACCAGCGCCAGGGCGCAGACAGTCGCATGCAAAACCTTTTTTCGCACGGCACGCATCCAATCGCCCAGGCTGGCTCCATCTGTCTGATTCTACGGAATCCGCATTGGTTGCAGCGCAGCCGCGGCAAACCAGCATTGCCTTTCTATGGCGTCAATGTAAACTGTGCGACTATAATACGCGGCCCTGAGAAATCCTGCCGCAAAGATCACGAGAAAGGCGCATGCATGGCTGATTTGATTGAGGAGAAAGTCATTTCCACTCTGGCTTCCGTGAAACATATCTCCTCGGAAAGAATTACGATTGAAAGCTCGCTCGCCGATCTTGGATTTGATTCCCTGGACGTCATCACGCTTCTATTTGAACTGGAAAACGCCTTCCAGGTCTCCATTCCCGACGAACGCGCCCGTTCCATCCGCACGGTTCGCGAAATCGTCGAAGGCGTGCGCTCGCTTAAAAATGGCGCGCCCATCCAACCGGCTTCCGCCGACTGAGCAATGCCTCAACGAAGAGTAGGAGTCACGGGTCTGGGTGCCATCTGCGCGATTGGCAAAAACGCCGCGGAAATCTGGGAATCGCTCCGCGCCGGGCGATCCGGCATCGGCCCGATCGCAATCGCGGATGCTGAACGCCTGCGCTTTAAATTTGCCGCCGGAGTACGCAATTACAACCCCGCGAAATATTTCACCCCGACGCAGATCGACCACCTCGACCCCTTCGCACAGTTTGCGCTGATTGCCGCACGAGAGGCCGCGCGCGATTCCGGAATCGTGTGGACCGATAATTTGCGCGAGCGAGCGGCTGTTGTCACAGGTTCGGGCATCGGCGGACAAGGAACGCAGGATCAAGGATTTTTGGACGTTTACGCGCACAACCGCGAACGAGTCCACCCACTCACCATTCCCCGGACAATGCCCAACGCCGGTGCAAGTCACATCTCCATGGAATTTGGCCTGACGGGGCCTGCCTTCACTCTTTCCACGGCCTGCTCTTCTTCAAACCATGCCTTTGGTCTGGCTTTGCAACTCATCCGCGGTGGCGGAGCGGATATCGCGTTCGCGGGCGGCAGCGAAGCGCCACTCAGCTTTGGCATGTTGAAAGCATGGGAAGCGATGCGGGTGATTGCACCGGACACCTGCCGACCTTTTTCGCTCGATCGGCGCGGGATGATCCTCGGTGAAGGCGCGGGGATGCTGATTCTCGAGCCGCTCGACGCTGCGCGGGCGCGGGGCGCTCACATCTATGCTGAGCTTGCGGGCGCCGGAATGTCCTCCGACGCATACCACATTACGCAGCCCACTTCCGCCGGGCCCGCGCGTGCGATTCGCGAGGCGTTGCGCGACGCCGGCCTGCAACCCGAACAGATCGGTTATATCAATGCGCATGGCACGGGCACGCTTGGAAATGACGTGACAGAGACTCGCGCGATTCGCGAGGTCTTCGGCGCCTCGGCGGAAAAGCTTCTCGTCAGCTCCACCAAATCCATGCACGGCCACGCGCTTGGCGCTGCCGGAGCGATCGAAGCAGTGGCCACACTCCTCGCCATGAAACACGGCATCCTTCCGCCAACCGCCAACTTTAACGAGCGCGACCCGGAATGCGACCTTGACTACGTTCCCAACACGGCCCGCGCGGCGCGCGTGGAAGCCGCGCTTTCCAATTCCTTTGCGTTCGGCGGTTTGAACGCCGTCGTCGCCTTCCGCGCCGTGTAGTTTCGGGCAAAAATAAGAGCGGCGAGGGATTCCCTCCCTCGCCGCCAAATTACGCGTAACAGAAATTTCGCCAGGCTTATGCTTTCTTTGCGTACCAATCCGCGTTCACGGCCGTGAAACTTTGCCATTTCTCCGGCAAATCCTCGAGCGCGAAAATCGCCGTCACGGGACACACAGGGACGCAAGCGCCGCAGTCAATACATTCCGACGGGTGGATGTAAAGCTGGGTCTCCGATTCGTAATTTGGCTCATCTTTCCGCGGGTGGATGCAATCCACCGGGCAGACATCCACGCAGGCGGTATCTTTCGTTCCGATGCAGGGCTCAGCGATTACGTAGGCCATTCTATTTCTCCTTGGGATGTATTCGTGCCCGGTGCGTCCAAATGCATCGCGCCAGCAGAAAATCAAGATATATCACCATTGGCCGCGCGAGACAAGCGCCCCTCTTCAACCCCCCTTTCGGCCCACTCTTGGAACACATTGGGAGTTGTCAGCCGGTTTCCACGCCCCGATTTGAATCCGCGTGCCGCCAACGAATACAATGGCGTCATGAGATTGATAGCAAATATTCGGTTGTTCCCCACCGGGGTGTGGCAGGCGGCTGTTGTCCTTGCCGTGTGCGGGTTGGCGCTCGCTGCTCAAGGCCAGACCGAGAATCCGCTGCCTCAGGCGCCGCCGAAGAATCTTTCCGGCGCCAAGGTCGCGCAGAATCTGCCAGTCGTCGATCTTGACGGCTACAAAAGGCTACTTGTTGACCGCCGCGGAAAGCCACTGCTCGTCACGTTCTGGGCCACCTGGTGCGAGCCGTGCCGCGATGAGTACCCCCTCGTGGTCCAGCTCGCGAAGGATTACGCACCGAAGGGATTGGTCGTCCTGGGAGTGGATATGGACGACGACGCGGAATTGAATCTGGCACAGCGATTCATGGTTAGGAATCAGCCGCTCTTTTTCAATGTTCGCAAGAAAATGGGGCACACGGACGAATTCTGGAATGGCGTCGATCCGCGCTGGAAAGGCACCATGCCCGCCAACTTTTTCTATGCCGCCAACGGCCAGTTGGTGGGCTTTATGACCGGCGGGCGTCCTCGGCCGGATTTTGAGAAGATGATTCAGGCTACGCTGGCTGCTTCGCCGCAGGCTGCGTCGCACCCATAAATCACACGAACATCCCCGGAGGTTCACTTGCTCAATACGCGCGGAAACAGAATCACCTGGCTTGGCCATGCGACGTTTACTGTCACAACGCCCAGCGGAAGTGTCGTGCTCATCGATCCGTGGACCGTTGGCAACCCCGCTTCCCCTGCAGCTCTAAAGAACTTGCCGCGCGTTGACGTCATGCTGATCACGCACGGGCATTCGGACCACATCGGTGACGCGATCGCCATCGCCACGCAGCACAAGCCAAAGGTCGTCGCCATCGTTGAGCTTGCAGCTTGGCTGATGTCGAAGAGCGTCGAAAATGTCGTGATGATAAATAAGGGCGGCACGGTGAAGGCAGGCGAAGTCGAAGCAACGATGGTCGACGCGCATCACTCCAGCAGCGTCGAGGATGGTGGCCGGCTAATTTACGCCGGAGAGCCGGCTGGTTTTGTCGTTAGACTTCCCGGTGGATTCACGCTTTACCACGCCGGCGACACATGCGTTTTCGGCGACATGAAACTCATCGCCGAACTCTACAAGCCCGAAGTTGCGTTGCTCCCCATCGGGGACCACTTCACGATGGGCCCGCGCGAAGCGGCGCACGCTGTCCGCCTGCTCGGCGTGAAGCACGTGATTCCCATGCATTACGCCACCTTCCCTATGCTTACAGGCACGCCCGAGGCGTTGCGCGCCGAAACAAAGGGCATCACCGGGCTCGAAATCCACGCGCTCAAGCCCGGCGAATCCATCGGTGAGCGGGCCGAGAGCGGGAGAGTTTGATGGCCATCAAGAACATCACGAATCCGCAAATCGAAAAATATTTCTACGGGCTGCTCCCGAAGCGGGATCCGGTTCTCGCCGAAATGGAGGCCTACGCCAAGAAGCACGATGTCCCAATCGTCGGCCCGGCCGTGGGGCGCATGCTCGCGCTGCTCGTCGAGCTGAGCGGCGCGCGGCGCATCTTCGAAATGGGTAGTGCCATCGGCTATTCCACGCTGTGGATGGCGCGCGCCGCGGGGGCGGACGCGGAAGTCTTCTATACCGACGGCGATCCCACGAATGCCAAGAGCGCGCAGGATTCGTTCCACCGCGCGGAAGTCGCGCCGCGCATCCGCGTGCAGGTGGGCGACGCGCTCGCGCTCCTCGACGGCACGCCCGGCGAATTCGACATCATTTTCTGCGACGTGGACAAGCATCAATATCCGGACGCATTCCGCAAAGCAGTTGGCCGCATCCGCAGCGGCGGACTTTTCATCGCGGACAACACGCTGTGGTCGGGCCGCGTGACGCGCAAACCGAAAGCCTCCGACCGCAACACGCGCGGCATTCTCGAACTCAACAAGCTCTGCTACGCGTCGAAGGAGCTGTTCCCCGTGCTTATTCCTCTCCGGGATGGCGTCATCATCTGCCGCAAGCGATAGGCGCGGCTGCATGACGCGCAACGTTGTCGCGGCAACTTGACGTTTCACCTCACAGTCTAGACAATGATGCCCATGTCACGAAAGTTCTGAATCCGATAACCAGACCCGGGAGGTCTGCCTTGAAGCTCCGCCATCTGTCAGTGGTTTTCTCCGTCCTTGCAATTTCCGTGATGTTGCTCTGGTCTTCTTCTTCCTCTCTCGCGGTAAATCCATTCGGCGCGCCGCAACGAACTTTCCGCTTCACCTATAGTTTCGTCGTGAAGGACGTCCCAAAGGACGCCAAGCTCGTCCGCGTCTGGGTGCCATTGGCGCAAAGCGACGCGCACCAGACGATCCGGCTCGTCAGCGTGAAATCTCCGGTGGCGACGCAGAAGACGCGCGAAGGGGAGTACGGCAACCAGATGATCTATGCCGAACTCCGCGCGCCCGCGGATTCCGCGGCAACGTTCACACTTGAATATGAAGTGACACGCCTTGAATACACGCGCGGAGACTTCGCACAGCTCGAACCGCGCGACGCAAAGCCAGCGACGGTCCCGGCTTCGTATAATCGCCTCCTCGAGCCCGACAAGCTCATTCCGCTCGATGGCAAAATCAAAACGCTCGCCGACGACGTGACGGGCAGCGCATCGGGGACCGTTTCAAAAGCCAAAGCCGCCTACGAATACCTCTTCACCAATTTTCGGTACGACAAAACCGGCATCGGCTGGGGCCACGGCGACGCGCTGTGGGCCTGCGACGCGAAGCACGGCAACTGCACCGACTTCCACTCGCCGTTCATCGGGATGCTGCGCGCCGACGGAATTCCCGCGCGCTTCGACATCGGCTTCCCGGTTCCCGATGGCAAGGAATCCGGCGACATTCCGGGTTACCACTGCTGGGCTGAATTTTACGCCGGCAAGATCGGCTGGGTGCCCGTGGATATTTCCGAGGCGTGGAAGGCCAAGGAAAAGCACGACTACTTTTTCGGCAGCGTGGATGCCAACCGCGTCCAGTTTTCCACCGGGCGCGACATCACGCTTTCGCCAAAGCAGGCCGGCGCGCCACTCAACTATTTCGTCTACCCTTATGTCGAGGTTGACGGCAAGCCGTACGACGGAGTGACAACTGCGTTCAGCTTCGCCGTAACGAAGACCGCCCCGCATAAATAGCGGTGGTGGACGAAGGGAATATGGCATGCGGAGAAACTAGCCCACCTCTCCCATACATTAGATTCCAGCCTCCTGGCTGAAATACTGGTAGTCTTCCCGCCAGCCGCCTTGGCCCTGGCCAATGTTTTTGTAATTCTCGATGAAGTCGATTGCCCGGATGTATTTCACCATGGTGAATCCGAGCTGGGTTTCGACGCGAAGCCGGAGCGGGGCACCGTGCAGGATCGGAAGCGGTTGGCCATTCATTTCGTAGGCAAGAATTGTTTGGGGATCGTCGGCCAGCCCCAGGCGAATCGTGCCGTAAAAATATCCCGGGCCCTGGGCATGCGGCTCGGACGTGGTTTTATTGTCGAACGCGTAGAAGACAATGTACCGGGCGGCAGGAAGCGGATGGCAAAGTCCGATGATGTGATGAAGAGAGACACCGCCCCATTCCGCAATGCCCGACCAGCCCTGGATGCAGCAATGCTTGGTAATTTGAGTTTGTTTCGGCATTGCGCGGAGTTCAGCCAAAGTTAGATGCAACTGCCTTTCGACCAATCCGCCGACATGTAGGCTATAGGCCACAAAATTGTCACGCGCCATTTCCAGAAAACTTTCCTCTTTTGGCGGGCGTCCGTTCACCCAGAAGTATGGCGAGATGTCTTCGGATGAATAGTGCTGCGCGGAGATTTCATGTCCAAAAAGCAGCCCACGCACGGGGTTGGTGATCGACTGAGTAACTTTCTGGACGAAGCGCGGGCGGCGGCGTGAACACACAGTTGTAACGACATGGATGATCAGAATGCCCGTCAACCCCGTTAGCCACATAAATAGAGCGCGCGTCAAATGCGGATTGTTCGTTTCCCCCAGAACAATCCTCGCCAATTCCATCCGGAATCCGTGGATGGCCACGATGGTGACGTGGCCTACGAAGAAAACGATGAATGCGAAAAGAGCGAGGAAATGCAGGCTCCGTGCGCCCTGGCGCCCGTGAAAAAGTTTGATGTATTTTGGGAAACGTGCGGCGATGGCGGGTGACATCGCGATCCCGGTCGCGATGCTGAAAGGGGCGAGTAAGAATATAACCCCCGCATAACTCAACTGTTGTAATGCGTTATATCCTCCCGGCGTTTCCACGACGTGGAGGCTTAGATAGCTGAGCATTGCGTGCCACGCGTCCGGGAATACCCCCCAAGAGGTGGGAATCAGACGCCGCCACTCCGGCGTGACGAAGAGCATCACGACATATGTTAAACCTGTGAGCAGCCACGCGAAATCCGCGAGGAAGTGCCAGTGCCGTCCGAGGCCTAGATTATCGTGGCCCGGCAGGGCAATCGCGGAGGGAAATGACGTTTCCTCGTCACTCGCTGTCCAGAGGCGGTCCTGAGGGCGCTGCTTCTTCGTGAGTCTGAGCCATTCGCTGCCGGGCTTGCAGTGATCGTTCCAGTAAAGCCTGGGATGCGCGCTCAAGATCTCGAGACCACTCCGAACGAGTAGCGACAGCAAAAGGAAGTTGAAGAAGTGCGCCGCCCGCAACCACAAAGGATAAGCAAGGAGGATCATTTTCGCCCCGCGACGCGACTAATGTAGTGCCCCTTGACCCGGCTTCCGCCGCGATCTCCCAAGGGATAAGTGATGCGATGACCTTTGATCCGGGCGAAGGGAGTGAGCGAATGAACCTGGGAACGATTCCTGCTCATAATGTCGCCAACTTGAAACCCGCGCACAGTCAGGGCATCAGCGACAAGCGAGCGGTGGCATCGCCATGGGACCGCTTCCGCGCACATAATCGCGCTACGCTTTTGCCGGGCCAATTTCATCAATCGGTTTACTCCGGCGTCGAATTCGGAGGTCTGCATATAATCGGCGAAGCCGCGAAATGAGGCATTGCGCCAACCCATGTTCGGCGAATCACGACGCGCGCGGCGCAAACCCCCGAGCTTTCGCAAATGAACGTAGCCGATCCTCGCGGCGCGCAACTTTTTCGAGAGAGTCTCCCGGTTGAAGTGAGGATTGTGCCTCGATCGGGGGATACTGCGCACGTCAACGACGCGTTTGACGCGGTGCGACCGCAAAATTTCGAGGAAGTCATCCCAGGTGCGCGTCGAATGCCCAATCGTTAGGACAGAAGGCATTTCAGTCTTGACCTTTCTCAGGACGATTACCGCGGCACGACCAATCGGTGTCTGTTTCTGTTCCAATGCCCCGCACTGAATGTCGCAGTCCTTGCAAGACGTTGCCACTCACGAACAAAAGGAGAGCTCAAGGTTCGCGGCGTTTGAAATCGCCGTTTCTCTTTGTCCAAGCTTCAGACCAACGCCGGTTGATCCATAACCGCATCTTAGGTACATGGAAAAAGCCTTTCCGTGCAATAAAGAACACATTTCAACTTGGGCCAAATGGAACAAACGCTCAAACGGAATATAGTATGGCGACTTTCTTGACAGATCGAGAGGGGGTAGATCAGAGACAAGACGCCGTGAAGTTTTAGGGCTGCCTCAAAAGCCGACTTCGCATCTGGGGTTTTTGAATCTTACTGTACTCATAATTGAATACAGACAATCCCCATGCATCCGCCGCAACGGATAGGAGCGGTGCCGATTGGCTCATAAAGAAGCTGAGCCGGGACGGCGCCCGGCTCAGTCTCCACAATTTAAATTCGCCGATTCAGGGTTGCGAATCAGCAAATGCTAGTGATGGTTGTCGTGATCGTGGCCGTAATCGTGGTCGTCATCCCTGGGGGCAAAGGCAATTCCGCGGAAGACTTCGCCGGCCCTGGCTGCGCGAATGGTCACAAACGTTCCGATGCGATGTTCGCGGTCACCCACCGGCACGGGCAACGTGGTATCGCTAAGACGGTCCGTAACTCTGACGAGCTTGTTCGGGTCCGCGCCAGTATCGCCATTGTTGCTGATGGTGGAGGTGATGGCGTAAATCGTGACGGTGCCGTCGCCGTTGTGACGCCCGGTAATGTTCCGGCAGCCGCCCGTGGCGGGTGTGATGGCAGCCGGATAATTGTCAATGCCGTATTGCAAGCCGATATCGAGGCCATCCTGTAGAACATAGAGCATGGTCCAAGTCGTGCCGTTGAAGCTCCACTTTTGAAGGCCAGCGGTTGCCAGAGATTGCGCGTCCGCCACATTGGGTTGGCCATTCACGATCGTGGGAGCAACGATCACACCGTCGCCTTCGTCGCAGACGTAGAGAGTGTTTGCGTCGGCGAACCAGAGGCCGAATGGAAACGCCGTGTTAGTGCTCGCGGCGGTGTTGGGGAATCCCGGCAAAATTGTAATCGGCACCGTTGCAAGCTCCGCCGCGGTTCCCGTTGGCAGTGTACCCGCGGCGCCCACCAGGTAGACGGTGTTCACTCCGTTGCTGCCGCTGCCCTTGCTGACGTAAAGCGTGTTGTTGTAGATCGTCAAACCGCGGAAGTTGGTGTCTTTACCCGGTTTGTCCCCGGCGAATAACAAGCGCCCAATCATGGCGATGTCCTGCGGGACGGGCGGCGTCGCCCCAGGTACGAGCAGCTCAGCACCCGTTGCATTCACGAGATTAATGCCATCCTCCGTAATCGGGATTTGCTTTTTGGACAGGTTGCCGTTGTTGTCGTTTCCCGCCATGTAATACGAGCCGTTTGCTCCCTTTATTGCTGCGCGACCGTTGTCGCCGCTGTAGGCGTTTCCATCCGTGATACTGATGCGGCCATGGCCATCCACTTCCGCGACTGCCCTGTAGTAAGCTGTGGGAACGACCGGGTTGCTATCAAAAGTGGAGATGACAGGATCCGTCGGGTCGCATACTCCCGGTGTGTTGGAAGCCGATACATCCAGCAGGTTTGGCCTAGTGGGAGAAACCAACGTGCCTCCGCATCCCACGCCGCCCTGATAGGCCACGAACGTGAGCGACCTTCCGTCAATCGAGCGGTTCAAGGCCAGCTCAGATTTCGAGCTGAAGCTGGTCACAATTTGGTCGTGCGGGATCGGGAGAGTACCCAAAAGCCGGCCGTCGGTGGTTATGTTGTCCAGGAATATCGGCGAAGTGACGCCGAAGCTGCCGTCGGTATTGGCGTTGTTCCAGACGTTGTGTGAATCGTTTAGATTCGGGAATTCTCCGTTGTCCGACGCGATGCCACAGGGCACAACCACGGCCGTGTTGACTCCGGCTGTCGTGGTTGGCACCTCGACTGTGTTGCCAGTTAGGCCCCCTTCGCATCCGAACGGCAAGGACTCGCCGATCATGACCGTATCGGCCCTTCCCACATACGTGCTACGGCTGAGAACCAAGGAATCTGGCTGGAATTCAAAACGATAACGATCATGATCGTCAGCGAATAATCCTACGGTGGCCATGGCAACGACCAGCGCCATAGCAATCGAGGCTGGTATAAGATTTTTTTTCATATGTCCCTCCCAGGAGCCAGCAGAAACTACACGTCCGCCCGTTGGAAAAAATTAAAATTCCGCGATAGTTCTATGAATAGCCTGCGACCCTGTGGGAATTTCTGATTCAAGATCGATGCGAAAAACAATTCTTCATGAATTTTTTGTTACAGGATTGAAACAATGTGTGCGGAATCACAACCGTTGATTTGGGTGGGTCAGGCGCGTGTGATTGAGGACAGACCGCAAACACGTAGACGGAGAGATACGGCTATGGCTCTGCGAATCGATTCGATCAGCCGCGGAAGAAATTCTTCAGGAAGAAAAGGACATTCGCGGGCCGCTCGGCGAGGCGGCGCATGAAATAGGGGAACCAGTCGCGGCCATAGGGGATATAAACGCGCATGTTGTAGCCACGGCGCACGAGATCTCGCTGCAAATCAGTGCGGATTCCATAAAGCATTTGGAACTCGAAGGCGGTTTTTGGGATTGCGCGCTCGGTGGCGAATTGTTCGGTGGCGGCGATCATACGCGGGTCATGCGTGGCGATCCCGTGGTAGATCCCGCTAGGCAATATGAGCTTCATCAAACGAACGTAGTTCGCGTCCACATCAGACTTGGCCGGGAATGCGATTTCCGGCGGCTCTTTGTACGCGCCCTTGCACAGGCGCAGGCGGCAGCCCGCCGCGAGCAGGCCGGGCACGTCGGATTCCGTGCGCCGCAAATACGATTGCACGACCACGCCGACCGCCGGCGTTTTTGCGCGCACGCGCTTCACGAGGTCAATCGTGCGCGCGGTGTAGGGCGAACCCTCCATATCCACGCGAACGAAATTGCCTTGCGCGGCGGCGTGGGCCACGATGCTCTCGGCCAGCTCCTGGCAAAGGGCATCGTCAAGATCCAGTCCGAGCTGCGTCAACTTGAGCGAAACATTGGCGTCGAGTTTTTCCGCGGCGATGCGGTCAAAGATGCGCAGATAGGTGTCGCATGCGGCGCGGGCCTGCGCGGCGTTGGTCACGCTTTCGCCGAGCAGATCGAGGCTCACCTTCAACCCAGAACGATTGCACACCCGTGCAGCGGCCACGGCCTGGTCGAGCTCTTCGCCGGCGACAAATTTCTGAGACATTCGCCGGGTGGTTTTGTGAGTGGTGACCCAGCGCGCGAGGCCGGGGCTGTTCGAGAACTTGAGCAGGACTGCGCGCATCATTTTTCGGCACCTTTTTGGGTACCGCGCTGGACACCCCGATGGAGTTGCCTGCCGACAGGTTTACATGCGGAGAGATCGTTCACGCGTGATGGTGCTTCTCGAGGAATCGTTCCGCTTCGATGGCGGCCATGCAGCCCGAGCCCGCGGCGGTGACCGCCTGCCGGTAAACGTGGTCCTGCACGTCACCCGCGGCGAAAACACCTTCGACGCTGGTGAGCGGGCCGTCGTGCGTGATGAGGTAACCGTTCGCGTCCATTTCGAGTTTTCCCACAAATGGCTTCGTGTTGGGGTCATGGCCGATGGCGACAAAGATGCCCTCGGCCTGGATCACGCTGGTCTTGCCCGAATCAAGGTTGCGTACGCGAACGGATTCCGCGGCGCCCTTCTCGACGCCATGCACTTCCTCGATTACATAGGGCGTCATGAATTGAATTTTTGGATTGGCGCGAGCCCGCTCGAGCATGATTTTGGTCGCGCGGAACTCGTTGCGCCGGTGAAGCAATATCACTTTACTTGCGAAGCGTGTCAGGAAGGTGGCCTCTTCCATCGCGGTGTCGCCGCCGCCGACAACAATGATTTCCTTGCCGCGGAAGAAATAACCGTCGCAGGTGGCGCAGGTGGAAACGCCGCGGCCGATCAGCGCCCGCTCGGATTCAATTCCGAGCAGCCGCGCCGATGCGCCGGAGGCAATGATGAGCGACTCGCATTCGTAGCTATCGTTTCCGGCGGTGAGCTTGAACGGGCGCTTGCTCAGGTCCACGCCGGTAATGGCGCCCGAACGGAACTCCGCGCCGAATCGCTGCGCTTGCTTGCGCATATGCTCGATAAGCTCCGGCCCCTGGATGCCTTCGGGAAATCCGGGATAATTTTCGACGAGCGTGGTGATGGAAAGCTGGCCGCCGGGCTCGTAGCCATCGAGGACGAGCGGGCTGAGGTTGGCGCGCCCTGCGTAGATCGCCGCGGTCAGCCCCGCGCAACCGCTGCCGATGATAATGACGCTTTGCATGAAATTCTCCGTGTGAAATCCCCCACACGTTGGATTCGCCAGGCTCGCATGAAGATACAAGAGCGCGAGGCCGAGGCAAAGAACCGCAATTGTAACATTGCGGGGCAAATCGAGGCGCGAGGCAAATGAGAGGCGGCGCAATCGTCCAATATGGCGTTTGACGCTGGTTTCCGCGCGCCGCTATACTCGCACGTTGGACAATCCAAAAGCAGGAGAACGCCATGCCCGAGAAAACCGTGCAGGAAAAACCCGCGGTGGATCCGCGTTATCCCGTTGGCAAATATGAAAAGAAGGGGCCGCCGAATTCGGAGGAGCGGAAGAGAATGATTGCGAGCGTTGCGGAAGCGCCCGCGAAGCTCCGCGCGGCCGTTGCCGGCCTCAACGACAAACAGCTCGATACGCCCTATCGTCAAGGCGGCTGGACGGTGCGCCAAGTGGTCCATCACATGGCCGACAGCCACATGAACGCCTACATCCGCTTCCGCTTCGGCGTGACGGAACCGGATCCGACGATCAAGCCGTACGATGAGAATACCTGGGCGAAATTATTCGACGCGCGCACCGCGCCGGTGGATTGTTCGGTGGCGATTGTGGACGGAATGCACCAGCGCTGGGTGACATTGATGCGGGAGATGCGCGAGATCGACTTCATGCGCTCGATTGTCCACCCGGAACACGGCAAGATGTCGCTCGATAATGTGCTCGCGCTCTATGAGTGGCACGGGCGCCACCACATTGCGCACATCACCAGCCTGCGCCAGCAAATGGGGTGGTAGCGGGCACGTCCTGAGATAGGGACTTGCGGCCCATGTGTTATCGTCGGCGCAGCAGCCCATCCATTTCAAAACTCACACACTGGTCAGCCAGCCATTCAAGATCAGGCTTTCGTCTTTCTTGAAGATAGCTAAGGGCGATTTCGTCGACCATTCCGATAAGGAAATGGCTGACGATTTCCGGCGACATTTTTTGCTGGTACACTCCCTCGCTTTGAAGGCGGCGAATCCGCTTGGACAGATATTCAACGACGCCGCGCCGCACTTCCGCGCGCTTGGGCTCCAGGGCTGCATCAATTAAGTTGGCTTCGCGGAGCAGGATCTTTAGGGCATCGCGGCGCTGATCGTAGAAACGAAGCCAAGCCAGGAATCCCAGGCGAGCCTGCTCGCGCAGATTGGCATGACTCGCGGGATATTTCTGTTCGGAGAGTCGAGCGATGAAGACTTTCTGCTGCTCGCGCAAGTCCTCGATTACAGCGAAGAGGACGTCCTGCTTGCTCCGGAAATAAAGATAGAACGTACCGCGCGCCACGCGGGCCGCGGCGATGATGTCGCTAATCGAAGCTCCCCTGTAGCCTCGCTTGGCGAAGACCCGGGTCGCCGCCTTCAACAATTCCTGACGCCGCTTTTCCCGGGCCAGAGCAGCGCGATTTGTACGTCCTTTCGGCATAGGCTGACGTCCCAGTTTATGATGAGTGGTTTTCCGGCACCAATTTGATGCCGGCTGAGTCCGGGGGAGCGGTTCGGCGCTCCCGGCGCGAAACGGCGGCAAGTTTTCTAAATGCGAGGATCGCCAGAAACCCAAGTATCAGCCCGAGCCCCAGTTGGATCCAGAACGCGGGGTCCGGTTCGGATTGCCAGAGAGGCGGTTTTGGGCGCGGCATTCCACGTACCCATACATATAGAAACTCGATGGCATCTCCGCACGCGTGAATCACCACAGCCGGCATCAGCGACCTCGATAAATAAACGATTGCACTATAAATGATCGAAATTGCGAAATAATATGGCAGGCGAGGAACTGTGTACGCAACGCCATGCGGGAAATGCCATAAGCCGAACATGATGGCTACGACGGCGCTCGCCGTCACTGGCCCGTACCGGCGCTCGAGCGGCAGTTGCATGTAGCCCCGGAAGCCCGCCTCCTCCATGAAACCTGCGACGACGGCGCTCATGAGGAGAGCACCAAGCACAGTGAAAGATGGGTACCGCGTGAGATCGGGCATGGGTTCGATCGGCACACGTACGAGCCAGGCATAAACCAATTGCAGGATCACAGTACTCGCGACGCCAAGCACGCCCGCAGTAAGCGCCCACGCCCAGAGGATGCCGGACAGTCTTTGTACTCTCAGGCTGGCGCGGCGGGTCTCCGATGTGGCTCGTGGCCAACCGTCCCCATTCAAGTATCGCCAATAACCCCACAAGAAAACCACACCCACAAGCACAGCCCAAGGAACTGAGGGAGCCAGCTTCAGGTTTAATGCGAGCAAAATGGACCAAACGATTGTTCCGGCAAAACACACGAGAGACCCAGTGACGATCGCACGAAGGATGATGGGGATTCGCGTCCAAGGTGTTTCGAGGGCTGGCATATTTGCTCCTTTTTGAGAGCCGACGCGCCTGGCTTACTCTTTCGAATTCAGGAAGCATGACTAGACTGACATGTCAGTCTATCATTGTAAAATGACAAAAGCAAACACAAAGGCGCACGTCGCCGCGATTCTTCCAGACGATCCGGAAACCCACTTCTGGGAAATACCTTTTCTTTCAAAGTGACCCATTATCAGGCCGACCTAAGCCTTCGATTGCTTCCCCGCGCGTGCTGCGGGATAATCCACCCTCGCCGCTTGCGAACGCGCGCGGCGCGAGGAGACTTACCCGATGACACGCCCTCCAGGTCTTTACGCGGTATTTGAAACATCACAGGGAACAATTGTCTGCAAATTGTTTGAGAAGGAGGCGCCGAAAACGGTCGCCAACTTCACGGGCCTTGCCGACGGCAGCAAGGAATGGATTGACGTCCGCATCGCGAAGAAGGAAAAACGGCCTTTCTATGACGGCCTGACGTTCCACCGAGTGATTCCCAAGTTCATGATTCAGGGCGGCTGCCCGAATGGAAACGGCACCGGGCATCCGGGATTCAAGTTCGAGGACGAATTCCACCCGTCATTGCGGCACGACAAGCCGGGCAAACTTTCCATGGCGAATTCGGGCCCAAATTCCAATGGCAGCCAGTTCTTCATCACCGTTGCCGCGACTCCATGGCTGGACGACAAACACACTATTTTCGGCGAAGTGGTTGAAGGCATGGACAACGTGACGAAGATTTCAAACCTCACACGGGATTCGAACGATCAGCCGAGAACTCCCGTGGTGATTCAGCACGTGCGGATCGAGCGCGTCTGAATTCCGCAAGGCAATCGCACGTGCCCAACCCTCCCCAGATGCTTCGCCTGACAAACGAGGCCGTATTTCTGCTGCTCGGCGCGCTGTTTATCTGGCTCGCTCTCACCGGACACTATATGTTTAATCCGCGCAGCGTTGCATGGCTTGCAATGTCCGGCCTGCTTATCGTGTATGGCCTCGTAACGATGCGCTGGCGCGGCGGCGAGCGCATCGTAGCCTGGGTTCGCGGGGGATCGCTGATCCTCGTGGGGCTTTTGATGCTGAGCCTCGCGTACGCGACGATCGCTTCGGTGACTCCCCTGCTCGTCGCAGCGGGCGCCATCCTGGCCGCTCGGGGATTCATCGTCGTGGCGCGCGTTCTCAGCGGCAAGGCGGCAAAGTAGCATTTTATGGCGCGTTGAAACGAATCTAAGAATTGGGCCCCGGCTTTAAGACGCGGACAGGAATCTTCACACAGGAGGATTGCGATGTTCAAAGAATTCAAAGAATTCGCAATGAAGGGCAACGTTCTGGACATGGCGGTCGGCATCATCATCGGCGCGGCGTTCGGGAAAATTGTCGGGTCGCTGGTGCAGGACGTCATGATGCCTCCTCTGGGGATCCTTCTGCACCACGTGGACTTTTCCAATTTGTTCATCGCTCTGGACGGCAATTCCTATCCGACGATGGCAGCCGCGAAAACTGCCGGAGCCGCGACGCTGAATTACGGGATTTTCCTGAATACCGTGATTGAATTCCTGATTGTGGCGTTCGCGGTGTATCTGCTGATCCGGATGGTGAACCGGTGGACGCGCAAGCCCGCGGCGGCGGAAGCGCCCACGACGCATCCATGCCCATATTGCTTTTCGGACATACCGCTCAAGGCGACGCGCTGTCCACATTGTACGGCCAACGTGCAACCGGCCTAATTCAGGGAAAATTGAAGGACCGTTTGGTTTCAGGCGGCGCGGAAGTCGCGAGCGCATTCCGCGCACGGGCAAATCGTGCGGAGCATATCGAAGCTGTAGATGCCGGTCGAATGGCCGTCGCTGAAATCAATCTTGATCGCGTATTGGCCGACGGCCTGCGCGCCGCGCGCCTTTACTTTGGGCTTAAACATCGGCAACGCGGAGGGAACGGCCGGGCCGACTTCGGCTTTCTTTGCGCGCTCGTCGTTGCAAGTAGCGCAGGGACATTGCTCGCGCAGAAATTCGAAATCGTAGTGACTCGCGTGGCCGTCCGCCCAGGTGATGTCCACACCCGCGCCGGTGGAGACGTGAATTTTCACGCCAGCAGGTTTCTTCCGAGGATCAGCAGGGCCGGGCATAATTCAATTCTAGCAAACCATGTCTTCCAAGCCGGACAAATCAAAATCGTCCGCTGCGCGCCGCAAATAATTCCTCAGTGTTGCGGGCAGCAGGTTCCGGGCGGAATGGGATTGCCGTGAGGGCAAGTTTTCGGATGATTCAGGAATGTGCAAATCCGATGGTCCAGTTCCGGACTGATGATGTGCTCGAACTTGCAGGCATCGGAATGGGCTTCGGGATCGGCGACAGAAAACGTATCTGTAAAGAGCCGCTCGGCCAGCCTGTGGCGGCGGACGATGTCGCGCGCGCGGCGCTCGCCGCGCGGCGTGAACCGCACGACCCCGCCGGAAAGGTCGACAAGCTTTAGGTCAGCCATCCGGCCAAGCATGCGGACGGGGTCAATCTCTTCGTCGGTTTTCACGCTTTGCAAATTCGCGATCGTGCCTTCTTCCGCACAAACCCAGACCTGCTCGAGCAAGTGATCGAAGCGCACCTCATCTTCCTGCGAAAAGACAGTTATTTGCGCGAGCTTTCCGTGGGCCAGCTCGATGCGGCGGTCGGCGAGGCGGCCGATGTTGGGGTCGTGCGTGACGACGAGAATTGTGTGCCCCGTCATATGCAGATCGCGGAAAAGGTTCAGGATGATCTGCTCGTTTGCCTCGTCCACATTGCCGGTGGGCTCATCGGCGAGAATCAGCTTCGGCTGATTAATCAGGGCGCGGGCAATCGCCACCCGTTGTTGCTCGCCGCCGGAAAGTTGCGCGGGCAGATGACGCAGCCGATGCGCGAGGCCAACGCGTTCGAGAGCGCGCGCGGCTTCGCCTTCGTCGGTGATGCTGTGAAAATATTGGGCGAGCATCACGTTTTCGAGCGCCGTGAGATACGGCACGAGGTGATATTGCTGGAAGACAAAGCCAATTTTGTCGGCGCGGAATCGCGTTAAATCGTTTTCGCCAAGAGTGCCGACATCCAGCCCGTCCACGCGCGCGATGCCGGAGGTGGGCCGGTCAAGCCCGCCAAGAATATTGATGAGAGTTGTTTTCCCCGAACCGGATGGGCCCATGATGGCGATCCATTCGCCCGCGGCAACTTCGAAGCTCACGTCTTCGAGCGCGCGCACGTCGCCGAACCGTTTCCCAAGATTATTGATTTCAACGAGCGGCGCCATCATTCGCCTCGCAAAATTTCCGCCGGGCGAATGCGCCCGAGCAACCGCAGCGGGAACGCTCCGGCCAGCGCCACGCCCACCATCAATGCCACGACAAACGGCAACACTTCAAGCCGCGCGTTGATGGCCACGCCAAAGGCGCGCCAGCCAATCCAACGCGAAAGAAAAATTCCCACGACGTAGCCGATGAGCGCTCCGGCTAAGCCGAGCGCGCCCGCTTCCGTAAGAAAAATCGCCACGATGCGCGACATCTTTCCGCCGATGGCTTTCATCAGGCCGACGTCGCGGCGGCGCTCCATCGCAAGCGCAGCCATGCTGGCGAAAACGCAGAGCGCGGTGAGCACCAAAATCAGCGCGACCATCGCATAAATCAGCCCCTGGATGCGCGGGAGGAGCTGGCCTTCGGCCTGCGCGATTTGCGGGATGGGGCGGACTTCGAGATTGGGCAGAGTAGCCGAAATCCGCGTGATTGCGTGCTCGACCTCCGCCGGTGTGCCCGGGATGCTCATCTGTATAAGCCCGACGTGCTCTTCCATACCTGCCAGTTTCTGAGCGACTTCGAGGTTTGCAAATACTTGACTATCTTCCTGGCCGCCTGAATCTATGACGCCTGAGACCCTGAAATCAATTGCGCGAGTTCCGTCCCGGTCCGTGTACGCAAGCTTTAGACTCGATCCAGGCTCCAATCCGAATTGACGAGCCACGCTGCGACCAACCAGACAATGCTCAAAATCGTTCCGGTTCGTGATCGGGGCTCCGGTAATCTTCCACCAGGGATCCAGAAGCGGCGCTCGGTCAAGCCATGTCCCTGCCAGAATAACTTGTTGGCGCGATGCGGAAGCGCCTTGGAAAGATGAGTAAGTCGCTACCATGTAAATAAAAGGAGCCAGCCTGGTATTGTCGACACCTGGAATTGCCGCAAGACGATTCAAGACGCCAGCAGGGACTGTGGGGGAAGAGGACGGATCATCATCTGGAGAGGTTGGAGAATCTTGACCGAGTTTTAAAGATGCCAACCCGCTGGACTCGGCTGAATGGGCCGCCGACCGGCTGGGTAAAATGACGACGTTCGCGCCGAGCGTACGAAACTCAGTGCTGAGTTTGCGCTCCGCGTCGAAATGGAGATTGACCAGAGCCGTCGTCACTGCGGCGCCGCTCGCAATAGCAATAAGCGCCACGACCAAGCGGCCGCGACTTGCGCGAAAAAGCCTTCCGACGATCCGCCAGAACATTACTCACCCCTCAAAATCGGCGCGGGATCGAATCGCGCAGCGCGGCGCAGAGGGTATAGGCTCCCTGCCAATGCGACAAACACTGCCAAACCTAGAGCCACTGGAAGCAAAATAATGCGCGCCGGAGCGGTTAAGCCGAACACGCTTAATGACAGCCAGCGCGCGAATAGCACTCCGAGCGCATATCCCAATCCGCCCCCAAGGATCGCAAGGAATACTTGCTCGCCTAAGAAAAATGAGCCGACCAAGTACTTGCTCGCGCCGAGCGCTTTCATCAAGCCGATTTCTTTTTGGCGTTCGAGCACCGTCGTCGCCGCGGTCGCGCCCACTGCTAGACCCGCCGCGACGAGCGCCGCGAGCGTTACAACCCAAAGCAGCGCGCTAATCCGCCCAAGAATCCGGCTTTCGCCTTCCGCCACCTGCCGAATCGGTCTTACAGCCACGTCGGGAAGAACTTGTTGGATTTGCAGGGCAATCGAAGAAATGTAAGCGCTGCAATACCAGCGGTCATATTCAGCAGCCGAAAGCGTCGCTGGATCCCGCCGGCCAAGCGCATCGTCGGGCTTGGTGATTGCACTGACCATGAGCCGGCGGAATTTAGGGAAGCCAGTGCGATTGATGGACCTTTGGACGATTCCCAATGGCGCGATAACTGCATCATCCTCCGGGCCGCTTGTCGATACCACGCCCACGATTTCCAGTTTTTCGTGTTCGGAATCTTTCCTCAGCAATAGCTGGTCACCTGGGCGGGCTTTCAAGCGGCGCGCCAGATTGCGGCCAACGACACATTCCCGAACACTCTCCTCGGACCACCACCGCCCATTTTCAATTCGCCACCATGAGTGTGTTTTTTCAATGCCCGTTTCAAATATCTCGTTGTTGCCGATCTCGAGCCGATGGCGGTGCCACGTGCCGACAAGCGTCGTGTGCACATCGACATCCGATTCGACGGAACCGTTGCTTACCTGCAGGATATCCACCGGCACATCCAAAAACGGCGTGAATCCCACAATATTATTCCGCCAAAAAATCTGCTTCAGCTTCGGCAAATCGTCCACGGGCAGATACGCGCCAGCGTTCACCGGCCGGTAATCCACCCCGCCAACTTCCAGCGGCAGCGTGTCCGCCTTCGGAGTGACGAGCAGGTTCGCACCCAGGCTGCGGAATTCCGCCGCGAGCCGGTCGCCCACGCTGAGCGCAATCGTGAGAGTCGCCGTCGCCACGGCCATGCCGAGCGCCAGCGCGGCGCCGGTAATAAATTTCCGGCGCGGGGAACGCGCGAACGATTCGGCGACAATGCGAAGGAACACGGATCGAGCCCCAGTTAGGAATTTCAGTCAGGAACTTCGGTTTCAGCCTTTTGCAGCGCTGACATTTCCACGATCAATACATTCCCTTCCACTCTGCCGCCCACTCCGACAGGATTGCACCCGCCCGCATCACCGATGGACGGAATGTAAATCGCCGAAGAGCAATTTCGGCAAATCACGTTTTGCCCGTTCTGCCGGTAGCCCGCGCGACCGCAGATGCGGCACGCGTCCAGAGCAACGCCCCAACCGCCGGGCTTGCGAATCACGAAGAAGCGAATCGCCGCGGTCCCTTCGCGCGCTTCATAGAAATGCAGGTCGCCATCATCCACCTGCGCAATCGGAATGCGCAGCACGCCCTGCTGCGGAAACACGGCGGTTGCCCCGGGCCGCGCCGCCACTTGCCGCGCGTAAACAAAATCAGCCGTCAGCGCGACAATCACCGCCGCGCACAAGATGGACGCCGCAAACATCCAGCGCCGCTGCCTCCGCCGCTCCCACTCGATGCGGCGCCGCTCCGCGCTGCCCGCCTCATCCTGCGGCACGGAATCCGCCGCGGCGTGCGACGCCGCGAACCATTCGCGCAAAATGAGAATCGCCGCCGCTCCCAGAATCACCACGAAGAAGAAAACGTCGTTGCGCACGATCGGCCCGATGAGCGCCATCTCGCGCTTGCTCGACGCGATCCACTGCGCCTCGCTCAATTCGTGCACTCCGGTCAGCGCAAGCTGGAATGCGACGACCATCAGGATGCCGCTCGTGACCGCAAAAAACCGCCCGAGCGGAACGCGCAGCGTCCCCTGAAAAAAGAAAAGTCCCACGGCCACCGCGATGCCCAGCCCCAGGAACGTGCCGACCCAAACACTTATGCCCTGCGCGGAAAACTCCACCGCGCGCAGGATCAGCGCAAGCTCCGCTCCTTCGCGCACCACCATCAAGAATACGAACAGGAACAGGCCCCAACCCGCTGCGCGCGTACTTTTTTCAGTACTTCCGTCAATTGACGCGCCCGCGATGTTTTCCACGCGCCGCTCGATATCCTTTCGCAAGTGCCGCGCGACGCGGTTCATCCACAGCACCATCGAGACGACGAATCCCGCTGCCGCAAGGTAAAGCACGCCCTCGAAGCCGTCTTCGTTGATTTGCCAGCGCGAAAGCGCCCACGCAACCCCGGCGCTCGCTACCGCCGCCAGCGCCACTGCCGCCCAGACGTATCCTGCCAGCGCGCGCCGCCCGCTGCGATTCAAATAAACGAGTACAATGCCGACGATGAGCGCGGCCTCGACGCCTTCCCGGAGAGCGATGAGCAGAGCAGAAAGCAATGGATACCCAGTTGCAACTCTAGTTGCAACTGGTTTGCAACTAGGAATTCGAGTTTAACCGTTTTGTAACAATGCGTCAAGGCGAAGCGCTTACCGGCGGCGTCTATTAGAATGGGATAGCTGCGTCTGCAGCGCGACAAACCATTAAGTGACCGTGCACAGCTCAACCCGCAAAGCAGCCGCCATCGCTCTCGCGTATTTTTTAGTCGCCGGGGCAGTTAGCCCGCAATCCGGGCCCCCGCCTCCTGTGCAACAGTCCGGCGCGCAGCAATCCACGGCGCCACCGGCAACCTCGGCGCAACAATCAACCGCGCAGCAGTCCGTGGCCACTCCGGCCACTGCGCCACCGGTCACCCCGCCGCAGCCTGTGATGCCCAAGCATGTGTCTCCCTCCCCGGCTCTGGCGAAGAAGGCCTTGGAGGCCGGGCGCAAGGCGGAGGCATCCGGCGATTGGCAGGCGGCCTTCAATTTCTATTCGCAGGCCGCCGCCTATGCGCCAAAGGATTCCACCGCCGCGTTCTTGCGCGAATTCGCGCGCTATCACGTTGCGCAGTTGCATATGGATAATGCGGAACGCGAGGCGCTTGCCGGCAACATAGAAAACTCCATTCAGGAAGCGCGCCTTGCCGTATGGCTCGATCCCGGCTACATCGTTGCCCGCGAGCGGCTGGGCCAAATCGAGTCGCTGGAAACGGCGCGCAAGCAGACCCCTCCCATTCATCTCGCCGGACCTGTGACGCTTCAACCGCGGGGCGGCACGCGCACCTTCGATGTGCGCGGCGATGTGCGCGCCGCGTACCTGGAACTCGCGCGGCAATTTGGACTTTCGGTGAATTTTGATCCCGATCTGCCGAATCACCCCACGCGCTTTCGCGCACCCGACGTGGACTTCGAGACAGCGGCGCGCATTCTCTCGGAAATGACGCACACTTTCTGGACGCCGATAGACGTGCACACAATGTACGTTGCGGAAGATAGCCAGGCGAAGCGCAAACAATTTGAACGCGTCGTCACGCAAACCTTCGTTTTGCCCAACAGCCTCACGGACGCTGAAATGGCGGAGACACTCCGGGTGATCCGCGAAATGACGGGCATCACCGCGACTTCCTTCGACGCGGCCTCGAGAGAGGTCACTTTGCGGGACTCCCCGCAGAAAATCGAGGTGGCGCAAAAACTCATTCAGGAAATCGAGCAGGGCCGCGGCGAGGTAATTCTCGAATTTGAGTTCCTCGAAGTCGATCTAAACGAGGCCAGGGTTCTGGGAATCGCGCCGCCAAATGCCGCGAGCGTCATTTCATTGAGCCAGCAAGAAATCCAACAGCTTGAAACCTCGCAAACGACTCAGCAATTGCTTAGCGTCATTCAAACCATTTTCGGCTCCACGGCCGGAGGCGGCGCGCTTGGCGGACTGCTTCCCCCGCTCATCGCCTTGGGCGGTGGAAAAACTCTTTATCTTTCAACTCTGCCAAGCGCCACGGTGAATTATTCGCAAACGTTCAGCCTGGTGCGCAGCGCGCAGCGTTTGCTGCTCCGCGCGGAGGATGCCAAGCCCGCCACCTTCTTTCTGGGCACGCATTATCCCATCACGCTTTCGTCGCTCTCCGCAAACCTCCAATCCAGCAATTTCGTCCAGGGCGCGCTGCCCGTCACCAATCTCCCCGCAGCCGCGTCCCCGAGCGCTTTGGTTACGACTTCCTTGCGCTCCAACGGTATCGCGGACCTCATCAGCGCCAATCAAGGCGCCAATTCAATTTCCGTATTTCTCGGAAATGGCGATGGCACATTTGGCGCGCGCACGGACATACCCGTCGGCAACGGCCCCGTCGCTCTCGCCACCGCCGACTTCAACGGCGACGGCAAGCCGGATATCGCGGTCGTCAACGGAACCGATGAGACGGTCTCGATTTTTCTCGGCAACGGCGACGGAACATTTACCGCCGGTCCGACTTTTGCCACTGGCCACGGCCCCGTCGCCATCCTGGCAGCCGCCTTGAATACCACGAACAACAGCAATGTGGATCTCGCCGTCGTCAATAACACCGATAACACCGTCTCCATTTTCCTCGGCGACGGCACCGGCAATTTCGCTCCCGCCTCAACTCCGACACTCACAACGGGCGTCGCCCCGGAAGCCATCGCCTCCGCCGACTTCAATAACGATGGCCTCGCCGATCTCGCGGTCGTGAATCAATCCGGCAACACTGTTTCCATTTTTCTTGGCAAAGGCGATGGCACATTTACGGTCAGTGCCACTTCCCCCACTTTCCCCACCGGCAATGGACCCAGCGGAATCGTCGCCGCCGATTTCCTTTCGGTTGGCACGCAGGACCTCGCCATTTCAAATGCGACCGACAACACCGTTTCAATCCTGTTGGGAAACGGAGACGGAACGTTTCAGGCGCAGACGACATTCCCCACGGGTAACCAACCAGTTGCCATTGTTACCGGCGACTTCAACGGCGATGGCATCCTCGACTTGATTACCGCCAATAAAACCGATAACACAGTCTCGGTCCTTCTCGGCTCGATCCCGGCCCCGGGCGTGGTCCAATTCAATTCGCTGACTCTCGCCGTCCCGGTTTCCACAGGACCCGTGGCGCTCGCCGCTGCCGACTTTATCACCGGCAGCCTTAGCCTCGACCTCGCGGTTGCCGATCAAACAGCCAACCTCATTTCGGTCATCATAAACACCGGTGGCCTCAGCACTCCGAGCCTTCCCGTGCAGACGCCGTACCCCGGCGCCGAATATGAGGACATCGGCGTCAAGGTCAAGGCGACTCCGCGCATGCATCCTGGTGGTGATTTAACCCTTGAGCTCACCATCAGCATCACGAGCCTCTCCGGATCGAGCATCAACAGCATTCCGATCATGACCAACCGCGATTACCAGCAGACCATCCTCCTAAAGGAAAATCAGCCCGCGCTTCTCTCCGGCATGATTGATCACGAGGAAGACATGGCCATCGCCGGATTGCCCGGCTTAGCGCTGATTCCCGGAGTCGGCCTGCTGATGGGCACCAGAAGTCCAACTTTGTCCGATACTCAGCTTCTAATTCTCATCACTCCGCGCGTCGCTAGGCCCGTCCCGGGCATCGGCCGCTCGATCTATGCTGGCAGAGACAGCTCCGGCCGCGGCACCGGGCCCAACCAGTAACCCCGGCCGTCGCGCTCACAAACAGCAATCGTCTTGGAAACAACCTTTCCGGCCCGCTGGCGCGTCTAAGTGGTTGGGGAGTAGTATCCTCATCAAGACTGGCGCCAAGAAATCCGCGTGGGGGTTCTCGCGAGTTGACGTTGGGAAAACGCGGCGGATATAATGCCTGTCTCGCATTTCGGGAAAGTTCCCACAAGGAGAATTCAAGTGAAGATTCGCTCATTCATTCCCTGGGTGGCGCTCGTGTTTTTGTGCGTGGCGCCGGTGGCAAAAGCCCAAACTGGCGCGCCTCAGGGTGGGGCCAACTCAAGCAAAATCGCCGTCATTCGGATGCGCGAAGCTATCGTCGCCACAGCCGAAGGCAAACAGGCGTCCGCTGAACTCCAGTCGAAATTTGCCCCCATGCAGGCCGACATCGTAAACATCCAAAAGCAAGCCGACGATATTAATAAGCTGCTTCAAGCCGGCTCGAATACGCTCAGTGAAGAAGAGAAGGAACGCAAGAACCGCGCACTCAAAGTCTTGAGCGATAAATACGGACGGCTTACGGAGGAACTCCAGGAAGAGTCCACTGCGGATCAAAACGAGGTCATTGAGCGCATCGGAAAGCGGATGCTGGATGTCCAGGAACGTTATGCGCGCGAGAACGGCTATGCTCTCGTGATTGACAGTTCCGGGCAAACCCTGTCGGTGTTGTACGCCGCGAAATCGATAGACATCACCGAAGAAATCGTAAAGCTTTACGATCAACAATTTCCGGTGAAAGTCGCCGCGGCTCCGGCGCCGAAGCAACCCGGCCAGCAACAGCCTCCGCAGACTCCGCCTGCCAAGAAACCCGGCGGACAACAGTAACGAAAACTGAATTTGGTTTCTAAGATGAAGTAGATTTTCTCGGGCCTCACGTACGCAGGTTTCTTACCTGCCTTCGCGAGGCCTGATTCTTTTCTTGGCGTCGCCGAATCGCGTTTCTCTTTCTAGAGGTATAATCCAGCCTCGAATGTCATTAAGCTCCGGCACAAAACTTGGGCCTTACGAAATCATCGGCGCGATTGGCGCGGGCGGAATGGGTGAGGTGTACCAAGCGCGGGATACGCGCCTGGACCGCACCGTCGCCATCAAAGTTTTGCCTGCGCATCTCGCCGACACTCCCGAAGCGCGCCAGCGATTCGAGCAGGAGTCTCGCGCTGTCTCCGCGCTGAATCATCCGAACATCTGCACGCTGTACGATGTTGGCTCGCAGGACGGCACTGAATTCCTAGTGATGGAATACCTCGAGGGTGAAACCCTGGCGGCGCGTTTGGAAAAAGGGGCGCTGCCGCTGGAGCAGGCGCTGAAAATTGGAATTGAAGTGGCCGACGCGCTCGACAAAGCGCACCGCGCGGGGATCATCCACCGCGATTTGAAGCCCGGCAACATCATGCTTACGAAGACGGTGGCGAAGCTTTTGGATTTCGGATTGGCGAAAGCGATCATGCTGCCAGCGTCGGGCGCAACGCTTTCGGCATTGACGATGCGGACCACTCCTGCAACACAACCTTTGACGCAGCGCGGAACGATCATCGGGACATTTCAATACATGTCGCCTGAGCAGGTGGAAGGCAAAGAACTGGACGCGCGGAGCGATCTTTTTTCCTTCGGGTCAGTTCTCTACGAGATGCTGACCGGGCGCGCAGCGTTTCAAGGCAAAAGCCAGCTCAGCGTTGCGTCTGCAATTTTGGAGAAGGATCCGGAGCCGATCAACACGTTGCAACCGATGCCTCCGCCGGCGCTGGACCGCACGGTGCGGAAGTGTCTTGAGAAAGATCCCGAAGACCGCTGGCAAACGGCGCGCGATCTTCTGCTGGAATTGAAGTGGATTGCGGGGGCAGGCTCGCAGGGGGGGCGTGCCTGCGCCGGTAGTATCGCATCGCAGGAATCGCGAGCGAAATGCGTGGGCCATCGCGGGCGTCGTCACGCTAATTGCAATTGCGCTGGCCATCGGATTTGAGGAGCGCGCCCCAAAGCCTGTGCAGCCGATCCGGCTGAGCGCGGAACTCGGCGCGTATGTTGCCCTCAACACGGAATTTGGTTCCAACGCAGTTCTTTCCCCCGATGGCACGCGGCTCGTTTTTGTTGCCCTTGGTGCAGATAAGACGCAGCGTCTCTATGTCCGTTCCCTCGATCAGATGCAGGCCACAGCGCTTTCCGGCACGGAGAATGCCCGCGATCCCTTTTTCTCTCCTGATGACCAGTGGATCGCCTTTTTCGCCGGAGGCAAGCTGAAAAAGATTTCCGTCCAGGGTGGTGCTGTGGTCACGCTTTGCGATGCTCCGGCTGATCGCGGTGGAAGCTGGGGTGATGACGGCTCGATCGTGTTTGCCGGAACCGGAGGGGGCTTGTTCAAAGTCTCTTCGGCGGGAGGAAAGCCCGAGCCGCTGACCACTCTCAACCCGCAAGCGGGAGAAACTACGCACCGCTGGCCACAGGTCATACCTGGAAGCAAGGATGTGATTTTCACCGACCACACTCGCGGAGACCAGTTCGGCGACGCCGAAATTGCTGTGTACTCCACGGTCTCAGGGAAGTCGAAAACGGTTCTTCACGGTGGCTTCTACGCCCGCTATCTGCCGAGCGGCCATATTGTGTATGTGCACAATGGCACCCTGTTTGCCGTACCATTCGACATTAAGCGGCTGGAAGTGACAGGTCAATCTGCCCCCGTGGTCGAAGGTGTGACATCGAATCCAAGCGATGGTGGAGCACAATTCTCATTTTCAGACTCAGAAACCTTTGTTTACATCGCAGGATCTATTGTGAGCCCGGACGTTTCCATCTACTGGATGGATGCTGCGGGCAAATTCACTCCCCTTCGGGAGACACCGGGGAATTACAACAATCTCGCGATCTCGCCCGACGGCAGGCGATTGGCCATAGACATAACAAACGGGGGCAGAACCGACATTTGGGTGTGCGAGTGGGAGCGAGACACGCTCACACGGCTCACTTTTGCGGGCGAGTCAAACACTCATCCTGTCTGGACGCCCGACGGCCAACGAATCGCTTACGAGTCGGCCGAGAAAGGGACTGTGGGCAACCTCTGGTGGATTCGCGCCGATGGCGGCGGCGATGCCCAGCGATTGACCCAAAGCAAGGACTCACAGGCTCCATGGTCCTTGAGTCCTGACGGCAAGGTTCTTGCGTTTCTTCAACTCAATCCCGTCACAAGCTGGGACATCATGACCATGTCTGTCGAAGGCAGCGAAAAGACTGGCTGGAAGCCGGGCCAGCCAAAGCCCTTCGTGAACACTCCTGCCGTGGAGGTGTATCCCGCGTTCTCTCCTGACGGCCGTTGGATAGCCTATCAGTCCAACGAATCCGGGCCCATGGAAGTTTACGTCCGGCCTTTCCCCGGCCCGGGCGGGAAGTGGCAGATTTCCACGGGCGGGGGTACGACGCCCGAGTGGTCCCGGAATGGCAAAGAGCTATTTTTCACCACGGTAAATCGCGACAAGATCATGGTAGCGACATATACCGCTTCCGGTGAATCTTTCCGCGCCGATAAACCGCGGCTTTGGTCGCCCGGCCAGTTCACCACTCGCGGGACCACTCTCAACTATGCTCTGCATCCTGACGGCAAACGATTCGCCGTGTTGAAAGCTGGAAATGGTGAAACAGCTCCTCCTCCCATCAACAAGGTCAGCTTCATCTTCAATTTCTTCGACGAGCTGCGCCGCAAAGTGCCCACCGGGAAGAATTAGGGCGATTGCCAAACGCAGAATTCGCCAGGCGTAATTCGCTTCTAGTTAACGCACTCTTGATTGCCATATAATCCGGCGCGGATGCCCCTCACAACAGGAACGAAGCTTGGGCCTTACGAAATCACCGGCGCGATTGGCGCGGGCGGAATGGGCGAGGTGTATCGCGCGAAGGATTCTAAACTCGGGCGGGATGTGGCGATCAAAATTGTGCCGGAGCAGTTTGCGCAGGACCGGCAACGCATGGCGCGCTTCGCGCGCGAGGCGCAACTCCTGGCGGCGCTGAACCATCCGCACATCGCACACATCTACGGCTTCGAGGACTCAAACGGGACGCCCGCGCTGGTGATGGAGTTGGTCGAAGGCCCGACGCTCGCGGAGCGGATTGAAGCGGGGCCGCTGCCGGTGGAAGAGGCGCTGCGCATCGCGCGTCAGGTGGCCGAGGCGCTGGAGTATGCGCACGACCGGGGCATCATCCACCGCGATTTGAAGCCTGCCAACGTGAAGCTGACCGCCGACGGCAATGTGAAAATCCTGGATTTTGGATTGGCGAAGGCGCTCGAGGATGAGAAGTCCACAACCGATATTTCGCATTCGCCCACGCTGACCGTGGCGGCGACGCAAGCCGGAATCGTGCTGGGCACTGCGGCTTACATGTCGCCGGAACAAGCCAAGGGAAAAAACGCGGACCGTCGCGCGGACATCTGGGCGTTTGGCGTGCTGCTGTTCGAGATGCTCTCCGGGAAAAAACTCTACGAAGCAGACACAGCGCAGGAGACGCTGGCCGCCGTCCTGATCAAGGAACCCACGCTGGATTCGCTGCCGACGAATATTCCCCCGCGCCTACGCATTCTGCTGCGGCGCTGCTTGACGAAGGATTCGCGCATGCGATTGCAGGCGATCGGCGAAGCGCGGATTGCGATTGACGAGATGCTCTCCGGCGCGCCTGAAGTGGAATCGACCGGGGCGTCGGCTCCAGTTGCCGCGCATGGCAAGAGCCGCGAGCGAATTGCTTGGGGAATCGCGGGCGTGCTGGCGCTAATCGCGGCCGCGCTAACGATTGGCTTGGTGCAGCGCGCACCGAAGCCTGCGCAGACAATCCGGTTGAGCGCGGATATCGGCGCGGATGCAACTTTCGGGGTCATCACTTCTGGCGCCGCCACAATTATTTCACCGGATGGAACGCGGCTGGTTCTTGTGGGGCAGGGCGCCGATAAGAAAACGCATATTTACGTGCGTCCTCTTGATCAATTGCAGGCCCTATTGCTTCCGGGCACTGACGGCGCTCGCAACCCCTTCTTTTCCCCCGATGGCCAGTGGATCGCCTTTTTCGCCGACGGCAAGTTGAAAAAGATTTCAGTGCAGGGCGGCGCGGCGGTCACGCTGTGCGATGTAACGAGTGATCGCGGCGGGAGCTGGGGCGAGGATGGCACGATTGTATTTACCGGGGATGTTCGGGCCACATTGTCAAAAGTATCGTCAGCGGGAGGAGCGCCCGAGCCGCTAACTGCAATCGATGAAAAAAAGGGCGAAGACACGCATCGCTGGCCGCAGGTCCTGCCCGGCGGTAAAGATGTCCTCTTCACCGCCGCTACGGCATCAGCCAGTTTCGACGACGCCGAAATTAATGTGTTTTCGATGGGTTCCGGCAAACGGAAAACAATTCTTCGCGGCGGCTCCTACGCGCGCTATCTGCCGGGCGGTTATCTCGTGTATATACACGCGGGGACCCTGTTTGCTGTTCCCTTTGACCTCAAGCGACTCGAGACGACAGGACAATCCGCGCCGGTTGTGGAGGGCGTGGCCAGCAATCCGGACGTTGGTGGGGCGCAGTTCTCCGTTTCTGATTCAGGAACTCTTGTGTATGTTTCGGGTTTAGCGTTGAGCCAGGACGTTTCTATTTTTTGGATGGACGCCGCGGGCAAATTCACCTCTCTCCGCGACACACCTGGAAACTACAGCAACGTCGCGATTTCTCCCGATGGCAAACGCCTGGCAATGGACATAACGAATGGCGGTAGGACCGACGTTTGGGTTTACAAATGGGAGCGGGGCACGCTTACGCGCCTCACATTCGCGGCTCTCTCAAACTCGTATCCGGTTTGGACGCCCGACGGCCAGCGAATCGTTTACGCATCCGGGGAGAAAGGCGGTGTCCCCAATCTCTGGTGGATTCGCGCGGATGGCGGTGGGGATGCTCAACGCTTGAGCGAAAGCAAAAGTACACAGATTCCCGTGTCGTGGAGCCCTGACGGCAAGACCCTCGCGTTCTTTCAAAATAATCCCGGGACAGGTTTTGACGTGATGACTTTGCCCATCGACGGAAATGAAAAGTCCGGCTGGAAACCGGGGGAGCCGAAGCCCTTCGTGAACACTCCCTTTACTGAAGTTCTCCCTGCGTTTTCTCCCGACGGCCGGTGGATCGCATATTCTTCCAGCGAATCCGGCGCCTTTGAAGTTTATGTCCGTCCTTTCCCCGGTCCGGGCGGCAGATGGCAGATTTCCACCGGCACGGGCGCCTACCCTATCTGGTCGAAGAACGGAAAGGAGCTCTTCTATCGTGCCGTAGACGGGAAAATAATGGTGCTCAATTACACCACCTCAGGTGACACCTTCCGCGCGGATAAGCCGAGTGTGTGGTCCTCGAGCGCGTTTGCGAATAGGTCGAATGTTTGGAATTTTAGCCTTAGCCCGGACGGGAAACGCTTTGCCGTGTTGAAGGCCGGTGGCGCGGAAACGGTTCCCGCTCCCATCAACAAAGTCAGCTTTATATTCAATTTCTCCGACGAGCTGCGCCGTAAACTCTCCGCCGGCAACCGTTGAAACCGGGCCGGATTGTGGCCGTCCGCCCCGCCTTGCCTAAAGGGTGTTATCAGGCTTATACTTAGCTTCGCTCTGAAGCGGGTCGAAGTCTCAAGTGGGCGCGAGCCCACTTTTTTGTTGGCGGCGAACAGCCTTTTGCACCGGCGCGCCGCGACGCTAGAAGACTCCCTGCTGGCAATGCATTATGGATCAGGATCGGATTCGCGCAGCAGCCGAGCGCGTGGCGGGTTCGCTCGGGCTGGAAATCGTTGAAGTCGAGTGGAAGGTCGGCAAGCAGCGCTTCCTTCGCATCACAATTGACAAGCCCGAGGGCGTCAGCCACGCCGATTGTCAGGCCGTGAGCGAGCAGTTGAGCGTCATCCTCGATGTTGAGGATCTCGTGCCCGGCCCTCAGTACGTGCTGGAAGTCAGCTCGCCGGGATTGGACCGGAAGCTGCTCAAGGCCGCCGACTATGTGCGATTCGCCGGGCGGCTGGCAAAGATTTGGACGAACGAGCCGGTTACACCCGGCGAGGGTGCGCGCCCGGTGAATTGTCTCGAAGGGCGGCTCGCGGGCGTCGCGGATGGCCGCGTGCGCGTTGAATTGACGAGCAAAGCGGGAACAAACACGATCGAGTTCCCGTTTGAAATTATTCGCAAGGCGAATTTGATCATCGAGTTTTAGGGTGAAGCGGAATGGCGAGTTTGCTGTATCAAACAATCGAGCAGATCAGCCGGGAGAAGCATATTGAACCGGAGATCATCATCGCGGCCATTGAGGACGCGATGGTTGTCGCCGCCCGGAAGTTCTACAAGACCGAGGAAGAACTGCGCGCGAAGTTCGACCAGGAATCCGGACAGATCAGTGTGTTCGCCGTGCGCACGGTCGTCGAAGAAGTCGCCGACCCGAATCGCGAATGGACTCTCTCCGAAGCCAGGAAGCAGGTTCCGACCGCCGAAATCGGCGCTGAAATTATGATCCCGCGCCCCACAGACATGCTCGGCCGCATCGCCGCGCAGACCGCCAAGCAAGTGATCATGCAGAAGGTGCGCGAGGCAGAACGCGACACCGTTTACAACGAATACATCGGCCGAGTGGGCGAATTGGTGAATTGCATTGTGAAGCGCACCGAGGGCCTTGATGTCGTCGTGGATCTCGGCCGCACGGAAGCGCGCATGCCCAAGCGCGAACAGTCGCGACTTGAAACATACAATCTCGGCGAGCGCCTCCGCGTCGTCATCCGCGCCGTGGACCGCGCCGCAAAAGGGCCGCAGGTCATCGCTTCGCGCGCCGATCCCGTGCTTGTGCAGCGGCTCTTCGAGATGGAAGTCCCGGAAATTTATGACGGCACCGTGCAGATCCGCGCCGTCGCGCGCGAAGCAGGCGAGCGCACCAAAATCGCCGTCGCCAGCCGCGACAAGGAAGTGGATCCTGTCGGCGCTTGCGTCGGCATGAAGGGCATGCGCGTGCAGTCCATCATCCGCGAATTGCGCGGCGAAAAAATCGACATCATCCCCTATTCCGAAGAAACAGTTTCGTTCGCGCAAAAAGCGCTCAGCCCCGCGAAAGTCACCCGCGTCCAGATCGTGGACCCCGAGACCAAGAGCCTCGAAATTATTGTCGAGGATACGCAGCTCTCACTGGCCATCGGCAAGAAGGGGCAGAACGTCCGCCTTGCCAGCAAGCTCATCGGCTGGAATATTGACATCAAGAGCGAGGAAGAAAAGCGCCAGGAACTCGAAGCGCAGATGGCCGCGCTCACTGCTCCCGGCACTCCGCTCAGCGAACTGGCCGGCGTCGGCCCGAAGACTGTCGAAAAGATCGAAGCCGCGGGCATCACCACAATCGAAAAACTTGCGGACATGACTCCCGAGCAATTAATGGAAATTCCCGGCATCGGTGACAAGATGGTCGAGAAGATCCATCAGTCCGTCACAGCTTATTTTGAGGCGCTCGAAGCCAAGCAAGCCGCCGACGCGGAACTCGCCGCGGAAGCTGCTGCAGCCGCGGCTGCCGCTGAAGCGGAGGCCGCCACCGCCGCGGCAGCAGAAGCCGCCAAGCCCTCGGAAAATGCGAATGGTACGGCGGAGGCCGCGCCCGAGGAAACTCCAGCGGAACCGCCCGCGGAAGTTCCGGAAGAAGTTCCCAGTGCAATTCCTGCAAGCGAACCGGTAAAAGAAATCGAATCGACGGAAACGCCCGCGCAATCGGGCGACACGGCCGAACCCCGGCCCAGTGAGGAATGAGCCGCGAGCCCTATGCCCGACGCCAATCAGATTCGCATCAACGAACTGGCCCGCGACCTCGAGGTCAAAGCCAAGGCGATCATCGAGTATCTCCCCGAGATTGGCGTCACCGAGAAGAAGACTCACTCGAGCTCGATTGAAGTCGCCGCCGCCGAAAAAGTAAAAAAACATTTCCAGCAATTAGCTGACGCGGAAGCCGCGGCCGAAAAAGCCGCCGTCGCGGAAAAAACCGCAAAGGAAGCCGCCGCCAGAGCCGCGCGCATGAGGCCCGCCGCTGCCCCGGCGAAACCTGCCGCGCCCGGTGCTCCTGCTGCCCCTGCTGCAGTGCCGGCGATAGGAGCGAAGCCTGCGATTCCCGGCGCGCCCGTTGCCGCGCAACCCGCAGCCGGCGCTGTTCCCGGCAAGCCGCTCGTTTCGCGGCCCCCCGCTCCGCCGCCCGCTGCTCCCGGCACAACTCCTGTTCCGACAAAACCAGCCGTGCCTGCCGCGCCGGGGGGAATCGCCGCGAAGCCTGCGGCTCCTGGCGCGACACCTGCAACCGGCAAGCCGCCCGTCGCGCCTCCAGGCCCGCAGCGTGGAGTGCCATTACATCAGCAAGCGAAGCCGCCATATCCGCCAGCCTCGCCCCGAACCGGCGCTCCGTCATCAATGCGCCCCGGCGCCGCAGGCGCGCAAGGCCGCCCGATGCCCGGCCGGCCAATCACCCAGCGCCCCGGCCAGCCCAGCGGACCTCCCGGGAGATATCCGCAGCGGCCCACCGGCCCCGGTGGCCGTCCGCCGATGCGTCCCGGCCAGCGATCCGGAAGTCCCGGTGCGTTGCCTCCGCCGATGCCGGGCAAAGCGGAGCCCGGCAAGCCAATTTATGAGCGCAAGCCCGCCTCGCGCGCGCGTCCCACCATGGACCGCCGCTTCGAGGAAGGCGAGCGCAAGCTCCACCCGGTTCGCGCGCGTGCAGGCGCGGGGCCGCGTGCAATGCGCCCCGAGGCGCCAGCGCCCGTTGAGCGTGCTCCGCGCGAGATCACCATCACAGAAGGCGTCACCGTCCGCGAACTCGCGGAAAAGTTGGACGTCCGCGCGAAAGAACTTCTGAAAGTTCTCCTCGACAAGGGCATGTTCGCCAGCATCAATCAAGCGTTGGACACTCCCACGGCCACAAGTCTCGCCGAATCTTTCAACGGCATCGTGAAATTTGTTTCTTTCGAGCAGGAAGCCGTCCAGGAAGTCGCCAAGGAAGAGAAAGCCGAAAATCTCGTTCCGCGCCCCCCGGTTGTCACGGTCATGGGCCATGTGGATCACGGCAAGACCAGCCTCCTCGACGCCATCCGCGAAACCGAAGTCGCCGCGGGCGAAGCAGGCGGGATCACTCAGCACATTGGCGCATATTCCGTCACCGTGCACGGCCGCAAAGTCGTTTTCATTGACACGCCCGGCCACGAAGCCTTCACGCGCATGCGCGCGCGCGGCGCGAAAGTTACAGACATCGTCGTCCTCGTTGTCGGCGCCGATGACGGCGTGATGCCCCAAACGCTCGAAGCCATTGACCATGCCAAAGCCGCGGGCGTCCCTATCATCGTAGCGATCAACAAGATTGATAAGCCGGACGCGCAGCCCGATCGCGTCAAACGCCAGCTCGGTGACCGCGGCCTGCTGGCCGAGGAATATGGCGGCGACACCGTCATGGTCGAAGTTTCCGCCAAGCAGAAAACAAATATCGGGAAGTTGCTCGAGATGATCTTGCTCGTCGCCGACCTCCGCGAACTCCGGGCCAATCCGAAAGCCCCCGCGAGTGGCACCGTCTTGGAATCGCGCGTGGACCGCGGGCGCGGTACCGTCGCCACCATGCTCGTGCAAAACGGCACCTTCCAAAACGGCGACTTCTTCCTTTGCGGCGCCGTCTTCGGAAAAGTCCGCGCCATGTTTGACGACAAGGGCCAGGCCGTAAAAATCGCCGGGCCTTCCTCGCCGGTCGAAGTCATCGGTTTGCAGGGCGTGCCTGAGGCGGGCGACCAGTTCCAGGTCACCGACGAGGCCAAGGCGCGACACATCGTCGAATATCGCCAATCGAAATTGCGCGAAGCCTCGCTTGCGAAATCGGTGGGCGCGCGCCTCACGCTCGACCAGTTGCACGAACAACTCCGCGCCGGCGAAGTCAAGGAACTGCCTATCGTCATCAAAGCTGACGTCCAGGGCTCCGCCGAAGTGCTCAGCGAAATGCTGCCCAAGTTATCCGACGACCGCGTCCGTCTCAAGGTTATCGGCTCTGGCGTCGGCGCCGTCAGCGAGACAGACGTACTCCTTGCCTCCGCCTCGAACGCCATCATCATCGCCTTCAACGTCCGCCCCGAGCGCAAGGCCGCCGAGCTCGCCGCGCGCGAAGGCGTGGACATCCGCACGCACTCGATCATTTACGAAGTTTCCGACGAATTGAAGAAGGCCATGACTGGATTGCTCGAACCGGTCATCAAGGAAACCACGCTCGGCCACGCCGAAGTTCGCAACACTTTCCGCGTCAAGGGCGTCGGCACCGTGGCCGGCTGCTACGTCGTCGACGGCATCCTGAAGCGCGACGCGCAGGTGCGCGTCGTCCGCGACGGCGTCGTGACCTATACCTCGAAGCTCAGTTCGCTCAAGCGCTTCAAGGAAGACGCCACCGAAGTTCGCACGGGCTACGAATGCGGCGCGGGAATCGCCAACTTTAACGATGTAAAGGTCGGCGACGTTCTCGAATGTTTCAAGATTGAGAAAATATTGCTGCCGCTCGATGTCAATGTGGGCGACAGAATGCGGCAACAGGATCGAGTCGACTCAAAGCTCAACTGAACCGTTTGCGCGCTTGCGTCTTTCCCTCGAAATGACGGGGGTTGAAAATGCCGATCGGCCTCCTCACTTTGGATATCCACCTGCCCGAATCGCGCTCGCTCAAAGACAAGCGGCAAGTGCTTCGCAGTCTGAAGGCCCGCCTGCGCGGAAAATTTAACGTCGCGGTCGCCGAGCTCGACCATTCCGAAATTTTGACGCGCGCCACCATTGGCGTCGTCACGCTCGGCGACCAGCCCGGCTTTGTCGAGCAGTCGCTCCAGACTGCGCTCGCCGAATCCGAGCTTATACTTGGCCGTTATCTGGTGGACCACCAGATCGAGCTATATTGAATCCGGGGGCTTTTCGTTCGATCCTTCGACTTTTGACTTTCAACTTTTAACTTTCGACTTTACACTTCTAAGAAGGACTGATTGCCATGCACGCCGCCGGACATCGCCACGAACGCATCGCCGAGGAAATTCACCATGAGGTGGGCTCCATGCTTGCCGGTGAATTGCGCGACCCGCGTCTCGAGGCCAGCGTCACCGTCACCGAGGTGCGCCTCCAGCCGGACATGAAGATCGCGCGCGTCTTCGTACAAATCATTGGAACGCAGAAGGAACAATCCGACGCGCTCGCAGCGCTCGTGAAGGCCACCGGCTACATTCGCCACGAACTCACCGAACGCATCCAGATGCGCCGCAGCCCGGATCTCCAATTCCTCATGGACACGTCCGAAGAGCAGGCCCGCCGCATCGAAGAGCTGCTCCGTATGTCCAAGCCCCCATCGAATTCGGACTCCGGCCCCGATAATCCCTCGGAGCAATCCTGAAGAAACATTCCTGAGCATGCCTCGCAAACCACAGCCCGCGCCCTATGAAGGCGCGCTCGTGATGGATAAGCCGCGCGGAAAGACTTCGCACGACGTTGTCGAAGCCGTCCGCCGGATCGTCGGTTTCCGCCAGATCGGCCACCTCGGCACGCTCGACCCGCTCGCCACCGGCGTCCTCGTCCTGCTCCTCGGGCGCGCCACCCGCCTCGCGCAGTTTTACGCCGGGCGCCGCAAGCGTTACGAAGCCGTCATCCGCTTCGGCTTCGCCACGGACACGTACGACGCCGACGGCTCGCCCGCCGGCCCCGACGCCGCGCCCGCGCTCGACCGCGCCGCCATCGAAGGCTTTGCCGCGAAACTCACGGGACGCTTCCCGCAAATGCCGCCCCTGTATTCCGCAAAGAAGTACCACGGCAAAACCGCGCATTCCCTCATGCGCAAGAATAAGCCGGTGGAATTGAAGCCCGTCGAAATCGAAGTGTACGAATTCCGTGTGGTGAATGTGGAAGGGTCGCGCGCCCGCGTCGCGATCGAATGCGCCGCCGGCACTTACATCCGTTCGCTCGCGCATGAGATGGGAGTCATGCTGGGCTGCGGCGCGCACCTCGAAGAAATCGTCCGCACCGCCGTCGGCGAGTTCACGCTGGACCAGGCCGCGAAAGTCGAAGGCCTCATCGACGCCGCAAAATCGTCCAGGCTCCCCGACTTCGTAATTCCCCTCGAGCGCTTGCTGCCCGAATTGCCGCGCCTCACCGTGTTACCCATCGTCGAGAAAGCGGTCCGCCACGGCGCGAAATTCAACGTCGTTCCCTCGCAGGTGCAGGCGGGCCGCGTCGCCATGGCCCAGGGCGCGCCCGCCGAACTCGACTCCGGCGAATGGAAGCCCGCGCGCCTCCGCGTGTTTAGCCCGCAGGAAAAATTAATCGCCATTGCCGAAGCCATCGTCCCGCGCACCTACCGTCCCGTTGTCGTCCTGGCCGCGGAACAATGATGCGGCAAACGATTCCGCCGTTTATCCCGTCCGACATAGGCGGCGCTGGGGCACGGCGACACACGAAGCCTGCTTGCAAGATCTTGTTTGGCTACACAGAGGAGCGAATGGCCGAAGCGTGTCCTTACGCCGATTCCGCCGGAACCTGCATTTCCCATTCCTGGCCCTCCGGGAGCAGCGACTTCACAATCTCTTCCAGCTCGTGAGCGCTCTGCACATCCTCCGGATAATTGTGGATGGAAATTTCAAACTTCACTGCGTGCTTGGCCCTCACCGCTTGCAGTTCTTCCTCCAGACGGGCGGACACGCGCTTCGCATTTTGCGTATCGGATTCAGGCAGGATGACGGCGAAGAGATCGGGCGAGAGGTTGTAAATCGAATCCGTGGGCCGCAGTTTGCGTGACATCGCTTTCGCCGCGTCGCCCGCGGCCGAATCATTGTCGGTATTCAACGCGCCGGAGCCGCGCTTGGATTGGATCAGCAAGAGACACAGCGTCTTACCCATGGTCATCGCTCTTCGGTGTTCCATCGTCAAGCGATCCCAGAAATGGTCTTGCCCCGGCATCGATTGCAGAATGTCCACGCTGGCTTGCTGGCGTAGTTGGATGTTCCGTTCCAACTGCTCCAGCACATTTTGCTTCAGCTTTCGCACCAGTCGCTGCCGGTCCAGCAGGTACCCTACAAAAAGCAGAGTCAAAGCGCAAAACCCGAAATAAGCCACGCGCATCGTCCATCTGTTTCCATCATCCGTGCGCACGAACACCAGCGGGTACATGAGCACGGCCAACCCAGCCGCCAGCACGAGCACGAACACCGCGGCCAGCACGGTGAGCTGCAATTCGCGCCGCTCGAGTTGATCCAATTCCTTACGATTTAGCGTAGGCATCGCTTTGCCTTTCAGCTCCTGTCAATTTCGGCTGCTCACAAATGTTGGAAAGAGCCTTCTACTTTCCTTCGCTGTAGAAAGCCTTCTGGTTATCATTCAATGGTCTGAAACTGGCCTGCACCCCGCAATAGTCTGGTGGTACTTTGTACCCGATTTGATAATGTTTTCTCGTCTCTCCCGCCGCCGCTCGGGTACCTCCACCTTTCACGGCGGCGGCCATGCTTTGCGTCATTGTGTCAATCACTCGACAAGCGTACGATGCCCCTGCCGGAGCTCTAAATCCCGGCTCCCGGCCTCAAGGAGGACCTCATCATGAGCGCAACATCCGTTCGCACAATCGTGAAAAAGTCAGTGGGCTGGTCCATCGGGCTCAGTGTTCTGATGATCGTCGCTGGTATGCTGGCCATCGTGCTGCCTCAGGTGGCCGGAATCACGGTGAGTTTTCTGGTCGCTTGGCTGCTTGTTTTCTGCGGCGCGGCCCACCTCGTGTTTGCCTGGCACACGCGCACCACCGGAGGCGTTATCTGGGAGCTGCTGCTGGGCATCCTCTATTTTGGCATTGGTGTCTTCCTGTTGATTCACCCCGTGGGAGGCTTGGCCGCGCTCACCCTCGCGCTGGCGATCTACCTGTTTGCCGAAGGAATCCTGGAATTTGTCTTGTCCTTCGCGGTTCGCCCTCTGCCGGGCTCGAACTGGCTGCTGCTTGACGGGATCATCACGCTGATCCTCGGCGTAATGATTTGGCGCACCTGGCCGTCGAGCACGGAATGGGTCGTCGGCACGCTTGTGGGGATCAGCATGATTTTCAGCGGATTCTCCCGGCTGATGATTTCCATGGCCGCGCGCAGCCTCGTCGCCAAATCGGCTTAAGCGGGCGCTTAACAACTTTGTGACTTGCTCCGGTCCCTACGGAACTTTCCCAACCACTTTTTCGTATTTTTGTTCATGAAACCTGCAGCTCGGAAATTTGGAGCGCCGGAGTGGCTCACCCTAATTGGCGCATCCGTTTTTATTCTGGCGTTGGGGGTTTCGGCCTACTGGCAAGCGGACATCCGCTGGCTTCATTTTTTTCAAGCCGCGATGTATGTCGCCACGATGGCGCTCAGCTTCCGTGGCAGCCGCTGGGGTTATTTCATCGGAATCTCGGCGGCGGGTTTGTGGGACTTCATGAACATTTTCGCGACCACCTTCTTCTTCAATGGCTTGCAGCAATTATCCAGTTGGGTCCATACGGGTCATCTCGCGAGGCCGGATCTTCTGATTGCGGTCCCCGCATGGTTTTCGAATTTTCTCGTCGTCTGCGGGTGCCTGTGGGCCTACTCGCGTTCGAGTGGCAAATCTCTAAGCGATATCTGGAGGTTCGCAATTACATTTGCCCTTACCACCGGCTTTTTCGCGCTGGACATGGCGCTGTTCCAACCGAGTTATCTCGGCATCTTCCGGAGCCTCCTTCACCCGCACCTCCCGTGAGCACCCCAGCCGGCCGGCAAATTGAAAATGATTACCTTTGAAACGGAAATTCGTTGATCCAATGGAACCCGCGGCTCACGAGATTCAACTTCGCGCGGTCTACAAGTTGCAGCCGCATGTGAATTGTGTGGCCATCCATCGCGCCGTCTAGTGTGAGCTGATCTTGCGCTGGCCGTTCGTACGTGAAATTTGTCTTCCAGTTCTTATCGCTGCCTTTCGTGAGTGTGAGCGTCTTTTGGCTCGCGTTGATTGACGAGCCGAACGTAGTGAAGCTGTCATTCATTCGCTGGAATGTCGTGTTTGTTGTGGAATCGAAAAGCACGCGCCGCCAGCGGTCGTAGTCGGTCAGAAGTGGCGAACGGATTAGCTCGTCAACACGCATTTCCTCAACATTCCAGATGCCGTAAAGTTCGGGCTTGGGCCGCGCGCCGCCGTACTCGTGCCACGCTTTCACTCCGCCATAGACGTTCATCGTCACGAGGTACAGACCGAACATCACTTGCAACGCTACCGCGATGCGGTTCGCGCGCGGCGTGCGAAACAGTTGCGGGTGTTGCGGTGGCGGCGTCTCCCCGTTTGAAAAAAAGAACCTAGTAAGTCGCCGAAAATCCGGCGCGAGTAGAAACGCCGAAAAAAGTATCAAGTGGAATGAAAACAGTTTCACCGGCACATCGTAGGTCATGTTGAGAATGAAAACCTGGATCGTGGTGGCCAGGCATACCAGCGCTCCGAGCGTGGTCGTGCGCGGGGCCAAAAGCAGAATGCCGCCTAGCACTTCCGCGCAGCCCGTACAAATCTCGTAGGAATGAGACGCGCCGATCGAATACCAAAGGACTCCCATCGGCGAAAAATTCCCAAATGGTTCGACCAGGCGAGCGAGGGATGGAAATGGCATCTGGAGCGGGATCAGTTTGTCAAAGCCGTACAGAAACATCTCGGACGCCAGCGCGAATCGAATGATCAAACGAAGCCACTTATACAGAGCGGCGTAATTCACGCGCCGCCGGTCCAGAGCGCTCCAGGCCACGGTGATTGCCGCGGCCGAGACAAGCAGGAAAAATGTCTGTACCCAGTCAAACGTTTTATCGCCACTCCCGCTGCCCGTGAAAACAAGCGAGTGCGTCACGCGAAAAACGTGCGCCGCGGTCCAGAACGTAATTTGACGCAGCGGCCAGAGCCCGCCGAGATCAGGAACATCGACCTTCGGAATCTCGATCAGCCCGCCGAAGATCTGGTTGCTCAGGCAATACAGCAGAAAATACAAAAAGAAAAAACGGAACGCGATTCGATGCGCAACGCTCCAATCAACCGCCGCATCATTCTGCAACGGCGCGGCGAAACTTTGGGGCCGCGGCTCGGGCTGAGCGTCTTGCGCCTCCACTTGAGAATCCATGGCCATTACCCCTCTGGGTTGCACATCCTACGCTTCTCCCGCCCCCGGCACCACGATTTTAGACATTCTCCACCCCTGCCTCCCCCACGCCATTTCGTAGGGCTCACCTTCAGGTGGGCCGCGCGTTTTGTAGCCTGCCTGCCTCTCGCCTTTGCCTGTGTAGCGCCACCCTTAAGGGTGGCAGCCTTGCCCCCACCCCGCCGTCATCCCGAACCCGCCACAAAAAAATTGTCATCCTGAAGTGCGAAGTTCGCGCCCCGCGGTTCTGCGGAGCCGATTTGTGGCCGAAGGATCTGCTTTTCTTTCTCGCCTTCCGCCTCTTTCCTCTCGCCGTCATCCTGAACCCGCTCCGTGGGTGAAGGATATCCCGACTTCGACGGAAGCCGTTGAAGTCGGGGGTTTCGCCGTCCGTCCTTTTTCATTGTCATCCTGAGCGAAGCGAAGGATCACGATCACCCTCTACATCCCACGCCATTCGCGCCACTTCTTATGCCGCCGGATCCTGCCGAAGTTCCCATCATTCCCGCGACGCCCGCATCCCGCGATCTGCCTGCCAAACGTATTACTCCTCGTGGACGGCCCTCGGTGATATCATCTTTTCGTATCGAAATTGAAATGCAGCACAAAATCAAGAAAAGCTGACCCCCACATCCACTGCGTGCAAGGAACAAATGAATGTCTGCTGAATTTCGGCGCAACTTCGTACTTCTCGTGATGGCGGCTACATCCATTCCGATCACCATCATCGAAGTCATTCTTCACGTCGGATTCCCAATCATTTGCATTTCTGTTGTCTCTGTACTTCTGGGAGCCACCTATGCATGGAGGCGTTCACGATCTACTCAATCAACTTCGAAAAGATTCTCGAGGCTTGTTGAATGCAGCTTGATTCTCTTCGTTGGCGCAATATTTGGAGTCACGTTGTCGCTCAAGGAAGGCTGGCGTTGGGTTGACTTATGGTATGTAGGCTTTCCCTTCGCCTTCGCGTGCTTCCCGCTATGGTATGCATTTAAGATTCGGCGAAGCACTGTGATTCAGACGCCAGAGTCCAAGCAACAACGGGAATGACTCGATGTGAACCGATTAGATGTGGTTTTCGGATCTTCTTTCCGCTCAGGCTCTTGCGGGCAAGCTGTTTGATCGTGCCTTTCATGTTACACCTGTGGCTCAGGAGGGACGGTATGTCGAGACTGATAGGTGCGGTTATGGCTGTCATACTTTTTTCACCTTCCATCAATTCTGCCCTCGAAGGTTTTGCGAAATACAAAGCGGTCGAAGCATACGAAATTCGCCCTGGCATTCTCATGATGCCTAGCTACTCCGCGGACGGTCAAGTCTGCGAAATCGACTTGGAGGTGCGGCATTACTCATCTGAATTGGTCAGGCTGGACTCTGATTTATCGCGAACTGAGATTGATCAAATTTTGGACGAGGTCGTACCAGATAGTGAACGGGGTCCCAAGGCGAAGGATCCCCTAGGGACGCTAATCACACGCTCCGGTGGCGGCTTAACCACGGACATAGACTTTGAACACGTGTAGGTGCAAATTTATGGCCATGTCATTTCAAAACCTAAAGAGAAAAATGTTGTAGCTGAAAACGTAGCTGCGGTCATCCATTGGAAAGGCCGCGAATGCCGAAAACCATGAATAGATCACAGCTGTCGTTCGCCACAAATGAAAATGGGCTCTGATTCTTATGCCGACCTGCTTGGTCGCGCCTTTCTTGTGATGCGTGTCGTTCAGGAGATATGGTCATGTTAAGACTGATTGCTATGGTTGTGGCTGTGGTGCTTTTCTCACCTCCTTTCAATTCTGCCCGCGGAGACTTCGCGAAATACAAAGCGGTCGAAGCATATGAAATTCGCCCGGGCATTCTAATGATGCCTAGGTACTCAGCGGACGGGCACGTCTGCGAAATCGGCTTGGAGGATCTGCACTATTCTCCCGAGTTGATTAGAGCAAGCCCTCAGTTATCGCGAGCAGTGATTGACCAAATCTTCAGGGAGCTTGTCCCGGAGGATGAGAGGGGCCCCAGGACAGAAGGTCCTGCGGGGGGGCTAATCTCGCAGTTTGGTCACGTCCTAACTGAAACCACAGACTTCGAACATGTTTCACTTCTATTGTTCAGCGACGTATTATCAAATAGCAAGCGAGCCACTACCATTGGCACCACGACCGCGGTTATCCGCTGGAAAACTCCTGAATGCAAAGATTTTAACTAGACGACAGCTGTCATTCGCACACCGTCCCTCTTCCTGCATCCCGCAATCCGCTCGCCGATCGTATTACTCCTCGTGGACGACTCGCGGTGATATCATCTCCGCACGGAAACTCAAAAGCAGATGAGAACGAAGAAAGGTCGGCCCACCCGCGCAATGGATCCAAGTTCAAAATTGGTCGACCGTGAGCACGTGACATTGATTCATCATTTCTCTGCGCCCCTCCAGCTGCACGTTGAACCTTGGGGACACCAGATTCTGCTGTCAACACACCAACCGTACGAAGTCATAGCGACTGGGCCAGCGTCAAGTTGCCTGCGTGTGGAGCTTGAGCCAACGAGAGTTGTCATCTATGGGTGGCCGGGATCGACGCTGACCGTCCTAAAGGATGGTCAAACGATCGTCGAATGTTCAATTCCCGTGCCAGCGATTCCGAAGGGAATGCGCTACGTTTAGGACGGGCGGGTGAGCCAACCTTTGACGTGGTTTGCCTATCCTTTAAGGGCTACGTCAGGGTTTACAATTCAGACGGACAACCGATCAATCCAGCAACGGAAAAAACTGGCACTGAAGCAAGTACACACGAGAAGGATTGACGAGGAATTATGCATGGACTGAAAAAAGAAATCGATCTCCGATTCTTAATTGGCCGCGAACTAATCCAAGTGGTCATCGGCCTTTACCAGGCCAGTTTCAGATTCGACAAAGACATAGCTATCTCAGTAGAGGGGGAATTTATCTACTTCGACGGGCAAGCCGAATGGACTTGGAGGTCCGATGCGGATGCCGCGCAAATTGCGGCTCGTACTGTGTCTCTCCTGGGGGCGACAATACAGAGTTTCGACGGCCAGGAAAATGGCACCCTATCTCTCGTGTTCTCGAATGGACAGCGCCTGACCGTCTTGGATTCAAGCAAGGAGTACGAATCATACGACATCACGCGGCCCGGCCAAACTATCGTGGTCTAACCTGGGGTTTCGGGTGGCCGCGCCTTCGCTAGCGGGTGGTGCATCCTTTCGGATTGCGAAACGGCACGGCGGTTGACTCGTTTGAACATCCCACCCTGCTCCTCTAATTCGAATATCCATTCGAACACTCATTCGAATAGGTTTCGTAACAAATCTTCCCATAATTCCTACATAATTCTCTTGACATCAGTTAACCTTTATAGTAACATGCCCCATGAACTTCTCGCCGCGTTCGCGATCCAAAACCCGTAACTCCAATGTTGCACTACTCTTACCGCCGGCGTTGCACAACTTCAGTGCAATCGCGCCCATAAGTCATTTAGATAGAATAACTTATCGGCCAAATCGTCAAAAACGCGACTTTTGCGTCCCGCGAATCTGCGCGGGAACCCGTAAGTCCTTTATTGCACTACTCTTACCGCACCTTTTTCCCGTAAGCGCGTCTTGTGCGTCCCGGACGGCCCTGCGGGATGCTTTGTCGCACTACTCTTACAAAAAGCGCGGGGGGTGGGGCATCCGCGCCTTGGGCGAAGCGAACGGAACCGGGGGTGGGGGCTATCCCTGGCTCTTTGCTTCCCCGCACCTCTTCCGCGCCCCACGTAAATTCTTTTTTCTCATGCACTTGGAAACAAAACTGCAATTGCGCCCCTCCGCGCCCCTGCTAAGTCCTTTAGAATCAACAAACCCTGCAAAACGCGCGCCCCATCTAAACTCAACCGCATCAATCACTTACAAAATCGCGCCCCTGCTAACTCCTTTAGAATCATATCGTTCCGGAAAAAGTATGGGGGAGAGGCGCGCCTCTTGCGTCCCGATGACTTCTATCGGGAGGGCAGGGTCACTGCTTACTTGTGCCGCCACCTCAAGTTGCGTCAGAATGCGCTCGCCCAATTCAAGAAAAGGGCCATCCAATCGGAGGCTTTCATGAAACGCCACGCGATTCTGTTTCCCCTCGCGGTCACCGCGCTAGCCGTGCCTGCGCTGCTCCAGCCGCCGCTCGGCGCTGCGCCCCGCGCGCAATTTCAATCGCAAATGAAGGCGCCGCATCGCGTGGGGATCCGCGCACGCAAACTCATCGACGGCAAGAGCGACAAGCCGCTCGTGAACATGTTCATCCTCGTGGAAGGAAACCGGATCGTGTCCGTGACTCCGGAGCCTGACCTCTCGAATTCGCTGGAACCCAAGACGGACGAGGTGATCAACTTGGAGGGAACCGTTCTCCCCGGGCTGATGGACTGCCACACGCACATTCTGTTGAATGGCGACGTGCTGCCGCAGGATTACGATGACCAGCTTTTGAAGGAGTCAATTCCCTACCGCACCATTCTCGCGGCGCGCAACGCACGCGTGGCGCTGGACCACGGCTTCACCACCATGCGCGACCTCGAAACCGAAGGCGCGATGTACGCCGATGTGGACGTGAAGACGGCCATCAACCGCGGCGAAATTCCCGGGCCGCGCATGATTGTCTCCACGCGCGCGATGGCTCCGACGGGAACGTATCCGCTGCAGGGATTTTCCTGGGAGCTGGAACTCCCGCACGGAGTGCAAATCGTCGACGGCGCGGAGAACGCGCGCAAGGCCGTGCGCGAACAAATCTCCCACGGCGCGGACTGGATCAAGTATTACAGCGATCACGGATATTTCTACGGGCCCGACGGCGTGCTGCACAGCCAGGTGAATTTCACCGACGACGAGGCCCGCGCCATCGTCGAGGAAACGCACCGCCTCGGCCACAAAGTCGCGGCGCACGCCATCGGCAATGACGGCATCGCCACCGCGCTGCGCGCCGGAGTGGATTCCATCGAGCACGGCGACGGCATGAGCGAGGCGCAGATGGACGAAATGGTGCGCCGCGGGATTCCCTGGATTCCAACCATCATGGTTGGCGCGGCCGTGGTGGACCGCGGCGGCAACTGGCCGAAGATGGTGGAGACGGAAAAGATCGCATTCCAAAAGGGGCTCAAGCACGGCGTGAAAATCGTGATGGGCACGGACGCGGGCGGCTTTGCCTGGGTTGGAAAAGATTCGCTGAATCAGGCGGGTGAGTTGAATTACTACGTGCAGTACGGCATGAGTCCGATGGATGCGATCCGCACGGCCACCGTGAACGGGGCCGCGCTCTTGGGAATGAGTGCGACGCTCGGAACAATTGAAGCAGGAAAGATCGCCGATCTTGTGGCCGTCTCCGGCGATCCGCTCACGGACATCACGGAACTTCAGCGCGTGAAGTTTGTGATGAAAGACGGCGCGGTCTACAAGAATGAATTCCGGCAATAAAATGAATTACAAAAACAAATCGAAAGATTCCAACAGAAGCGAATTGAAAGCACCCGCCAAAAATGAACTGGATCTAACCGCGAGCGCTCCAACTTTTTCCAGCTCCCGCTAATACGGCAGCGGCACAAGCAGCAACCGGTTGTTTACCTGATCCACGATTAGACACAAGTTCGTGTTTGGCACGATTGCGACGGAGCCGAGGAATGCGCCTGTAATCGCAAGGTTCCCCACGGTGGTACGGGTGTTCGCATCCATCACGGAAACTGTTCCGCTCGCGTTGTTCACCGTCACAATTGTGTTGGTGAGGTAATTGAACGCGATAGAGGATGGGTTGATCCCGATGCGCGCTGACGATGTCAGGTTCGTGGCCGGGTTGACGAAGAAGAGCGTGTTATTCAGGCTGGCAGTCACGATGAACACCTTGTTCAGAGGATCGAATGCAATGCCTGTCGGCTGGCTGAAAATAGAAATTGTTCCAAGAACATTTGGAGGGGATACGGAAATATCGAGCAACGTCACGTCATTCCCGCCGGCGTTTGCCACCAGGGCTTGCAGATCCGCGACATCAATCGCAACCGCGACGGGGCTTGCGCCCACGGCGGTAGTAAGAGGAGCAGTCGACGATGTGGCCGTAGTCGCGACGAAGGACGAAACGGTGTCGGAATTCGAGTTGGAATTTGCGACGAATGTAGTTCCGTCAATCGGGCTGACCACCACGCCGATAGGTTCATCGCCAACGCTAACGACGACGGTTGCCTGCGTCAAATCCGCGGTGTCGATGACCGTCGCAGTGTTGTCGCCGCGATTGGTGACGACTGCAAAGCCCAGATTGGGGGCGGTCGCCACGCCCTGAGGGTTATTTCCAACGGCGATCGTATTGATAATCGTGTTGGAGGTCAGATTCACGACTGCTGTCGAGGCACATCCTGTTTCGGTAACCAGCGCGAAATTCCGCACATTGTCAACCGCCACGGCGCCGGGCTGTGGAGAGGGGCAGGCGGGAGTCGTGAGGTCAACGGCAGCGACAACCGAAAAATATTCGACGTTTGAAAGGCCAGCGTTCGTCGTGGTGTTCAACACATCCACGGCGAATCGCCGCGGACTGGCAAGAAGCGAGGCAGGAACGACAACGCTCATTTGGCGGTCCGTGACCGTGCCGACGGGAGAGAGAATGAAACCATCCACACGAGCGACGGAAGACGAGTTGAAACCCTTGCCGACGAGCGTCAAAGGAAGGTCCGACGATGAAGAAAGCGTGAGATCCGTGCCAAATTGCCGGCTGAGTGGAAGAAGGACTTGTTCCAATTCCAATGGCTTCATCTGCGCCGTGCCGGTGGGAGTGAGCGGGATCACAGTAAGATCATTGCTTCCCTGGTTTGCCACAAGCACTTGGTTTGACCCCCCATCAATCGCAACGGCCCCCGGCGTTGTGCCGGGCAGATTCACTGTCGTCAGCCGAACTGGAGTGCGCGGGTCGATGACGGAAAGCTGGCCCGTGGCCGGGTTGACTGAAACGACGATGTCCGTATAGGGATTCACGGCTGTAGAGACAGTCCCGGTTTCCATGGGGACCGAGGAAACCGACTGGTCCAGCACGCTCATGACAATGACGGAATTGGGGGTCGTTGCATCCGTCACGAGGACTTGCTTCGTTTCCTGATTGACGGCGACGCCCGTCACGTTTTCACCCAAGTCCACGGTGACAAGGGGCTGCGAGTAGAAAATGGTTCCGCCTCCGCTTGTGGTGCTTGGGCCAACCTGCGTGTACGTAAAGGAAGTCGAACTCGGGATCGTAGCAACGGCGAACACACCGTTGAAGGATGGATCCGAAACCCCCGTTACGAGGACGGCGTCGCCGTCAACCAACCCGTGGGGCGCCGTGGTCGTAATCGTGACGGTCCCGAATGTCGCGTCCGTGGCAACCCGCACAGCTCCGTTGGAAGCAATTGTGTTCGAGCTTCGACTGGCCAGATTTACGATTGATAAAACGCCCCCACCGCCGGGCGTAACCAAACCCCAATTCAAGGCGGGCATAACCGCGACTTGGGGATTCGGACCACTCCCCAATGTCACTGCCCCGACGAAGGCGGGGGGCGTCTGAGTAAGATCCACCAAAGCCCCAACGCTCGTGTTTTGGTAAGCAATGAGAGCAATTCCCGTGATCGGGTTGACGCCGACAGCAATTGGCGCAGCCGGGACTTGAGTGGGTACGACAGTGGAGGATTGTGTGGCAAGGTTTACGACCGAAATCGTCTTGTCGGTATTGTTGGTGACGACCGCGAGATTGCGAACGTTGTCAACGGCGACGCTCGTGGGTCCCATGCCCACAGGGATTGTGCCAACGATTGAGGGGGCAACATAGGTTATGCCGTCAGGCTGGATGCCATTCAATTGCACGATAGACAAATTGTTGGAAGTGAAGTTGGCGACAACTGCCATTCCCGTAGCGGTGTTGACGGCAATTGAGACAGGCTTGGTGCCAACGGGCAGTGACGGGACCATAACAGTGGGATTCTGGGGACTTGCACATCCCCCCGGAGGAGCCCCGATGCAGGGTTGTACCGCAAAATTCGTAGCCGCGGAGGTTTGCGGCAAAATGGCCGGGGTAGTTACCAAGGGATTTGTCAACAAGACCTGGTGCAGACCGGGGACGGAAAGTTCACTGCCGGTGATCGTGACGTCGGCCTGCCGGGGAGTAGCAGTCGAGCTAGCCAAGGCGCCGTCATATTGGACAGTGACAGTGGGTGTAGGCGGGGGAAATGTAGGTCCGCCGCTGCCCGAGCCCGTTCCATAGAATCCACCATCGACGAGGAATTCGACGGGATTCGCACTGTTCTCGACCCCGCTATTCGGCGAGGCAGACACGATTGCGGGGCGCTCAGGAACAATTGTGAGCTGGCAGGCAGCGGGGGTCGGCGCGCAGGTAACAGGCGTGCCACCCTGACGCACAGCTTGAATCTGAAGAGTGTTCAGGGAAGTGCTCAACATGGCGGCAGGGACACGAGTAAGAAGGAGGGTACTCGCATTGAGAGCAACGCCGGGAGGGAGGGCCGAGCCGTTCACAACCATGGAAGTCGTTGAAAGAAAACCTGAACCTGTCAAATAGACATCCACAAAGAGTGAGCCAAGGGCAATCTGAGTCGGATAGATGGAAACGGTGATTGGATCCGTTGCGACGGTAAGAGTAATCGAGGCAGAGCCTTCTTGATTGGGGTCTTTTGTGGAGACGGCTTCGATCGTCACCGGATTCGAGGCAGGAACAGTGTTGGGGGCCGTATAGTTTCCGTTGACGTCAACCGAACCCAAAGTTCCCGTCGTGTCCGCCACGCAGGTCGCTCCAATAGTTGAGCCCGCCTGACAGACCCTCCAGGTCACAGTATTGTTTGGAGGACCAATCCCATTCACGGTTGGGGTGAACGCCAGCGTCTCGCTCGTCCCCATCGTCGCGGTGGTGGGAGAGACGGAAACCGTAATCCCAGATTCAATTGTGACCGTGGCGCTAGCGGTTGCCGACGTGACTGCAGTGGAAACCGCAGTGACAGTGACGGTATTGGGAATCGGGACGGTAGCAGGAGCTGTGTACAAGCCTGTGGTATCGATCGTACCGAAAGTAGAATTACCACCAGAGATGCTGTTGACCTCCCAGGTGACAGAAGTGTCTGTTGGGCCAACGACGCTGGCCTCGAATTGCTGAGAAGCACCGACCGTAACAGTGGCGGAGGGAATATTCAATGTCACGGTCGCCGCAGAAGTGGTGCCCGTAGTATTCTTGCAACCGGATATAGCCACCACGATCAAGGCTGCAAACCACCCAATCCAGAAAGTCCGCCGCTTCATTGCCATACCTCCGAACCAGATGGCTTTCATCTTTGCCAATTCCTTTTCCGCATCCGCACAGAAAGCGCTGATGATTAAAATGTCCGACTCACGGTAAATCGCAGCGTCGTCAACGGATCCGCATACCTGAACTGATTCGGGTTAAGAACGAGTTTCTCGATCTGCGGGAGAATCTGAAAATCCAGGACGCCGGGGGGCAACTGGTTTCTCAAATCGTTGCTGATATAAAAATCGCCGACGGGAGTCACCAGAAGCTGGTTATACCGCAAGAAATTATAAGCGTAGTACAGGCGGAACGGCGCCTGAATAATCGGCAATCGGACAACGATTTCGGCTCCGCCGGAAGCACGAGGATTAAAATTCGACCCCGGGGCAAGTTGGAGACGCGAGCTGAAGTTGGTATTCGGAAGCGCTTGCTGATCGTTTAACAGACCAGCCGCATTCAATTGCAACTGATTGCGGTTGAGAGCGCCAACCGAGCCGGCGTCCAAGAAAAAACTCAGACTCACGGGGCCGGCAATCGGGATCCGATATTCAGCATTAAAGATTCCCTCGGTGTCTCCACCTGGGAAAGTGATGCTGTAAGCGATCGTCGGAATATTGACGGTGGCAGTCAGGGGGTTTCCGGAACCGTCCAGATGTCCCGGAGTAAAGTAGGTAATCGGAGTCGAGGACAATGTGGGAATAAACGCGACCGGAGAAACCGTCTGGATATCGAATCCACGCAAGGTGTCTTCGCCGCCCGCAAAGGCCCTTTCAAAAGGAGGCAATTCTTCTCCGCCGAAACTAGTAGAAAACGTCCCCAGGAACCGCAAGCCGATGACATTTCGGCGATGGTAACTCGGGCGGAAGTAAGTGGCGGAAACAACATTGGAAATCGAATGAGTGTTCCCGCCAAGAGGGCCACCTTCAATTTTAAAGGAGTAGAAAAGATTCTTCCCACTGTGGGGATCGGGCGGATAATCTATCGAATTATAACTCAAGGTCGTCGTAACAGCGCTCTGGTCGATGCCATTGAGGGCGGAAGGGCCGGCCACGCTTTGGAATTGGATAGACTCAAAAATCAAAGTGGCAGCAGTGCTGAAAGGGACGATGTCAGTATTCGTGAAGGAATATTTAATGCCGAGGCGGGCGAAACGCCACCTTTTGATGGGATAACTCGCGAAAAGGGAGAAACCCTTGCTGTTCTGATTGTAATTCTCAGAAATTGCGGGACTCAGATTTACGGACTCGCCGTAGAGGATGGATTCCTCCCGGGCCTGATCGAAATTGTATCTGCTGATGAAGACGGAGAAACCAGTGGAAAGGGGCCGGTCCATGAAATAGGGTTCTGTGAAACCCAGCGTAACGTTTTGCGAAACGGTGCCGTATTGAGTGTTCAGCGTGAGCGTTTCACCCAGGCCGAGAAAATTTTGAGTCTGATAGCCTAATCCGAGAAAATTGCCGGAAATTCCGCTTGCCCCGCCAGTGAAGCTGATGGACTGCTTCTGCTTCTCCCTGACCTTGAGGTTGAGGTCCACCGTGCCCTGCTTGATATTCCGAGTGACCTGCGCGGCGGTTTCAGGCTTGAGCTGATCGAAGAAACCAAGCTGGTTGAGCTTTAGGATGCTTATTTCCCAAAGGTGGTTGTCGTAGAGTTCGCCCTCATTGAGGAGAAGCTGGCGACGAATGACTTTGTCACGCGTCGTGACGTTGCCGCTGATGTTGATGCGGTGGATGGTATAGGATTTCTCCTCGGTGAATTTGAGTGTGACATCAATTGTTTTCTTGTCATGGTTGATGTCAAAGTCGGGCTCGGCCGTGAAATCAATGAATCCGAGGCGGCCGTAAAGTTTTCTGTAATTCTCGACCGCCTTGCGAACCTTGTCCGCGTCGAAAATGTCACCTTCCTTAAGGGGGAAAAATCCCAAGAGGGCTTCACGCTTGATGGTCAGGCCTTTTTCCGGGTCGGCGTTGATGATGTGCAGCTTGCCCATGCGGAAGCGGTCGCCTTCTTCAATTTCAATGGTGATGTCATTGGCCTTGCCATCCCTCGTACCAACGAGGGGCCATGGCCCTTTTATACCCGAATGGTGGACATCGACGGCTTTGAGGACATAATTGTCCTTTTCCTCCATAAAGCCCGCATTGTTATAAAGGTCGCGAATTCCGACTTCCATATCTTCATCCAATTTTGCCTGGTCGAACGTTTTCGCCATCACGCTGATGAGGAAAAGTTTGGCGTCCACACCGTAAGGGCGGGAATTCTTCATGGAGCGAATGATGCGCCGGGAAGAAAACGAGTGATTGCCCACGACGATGATCTTTCCGACTTTTACTTTCGCGCCTTCATCAATATTGAAAGTCAGGATAACGCTGTTGGTGGCGGCCACGTTTTCCCTGGTTTCCTTGACGGTGGCGAATTGATGGCCGTGGTCAGCAAGCAGCTCGCGAATGACGACTTCCGCCTTCTTCACCTTGGTGGGGTCAAAAGGACTATCCTGCGTCAGCCCGACTTTGGCCGCTTTCCATGCGTCCAGGATGTCGGATTCGCTGACGGACTTATTGCCCTTGTAAACGATGCGACGAATGGTAGGCCGCTCTTTCACGATGAAAGTGACGATTTTCTTCGTCGGGTCGGTAGGGCTATCTTCGACGGCCAACTGGACATCATCAAAGTATTGGGTGTTCCAAAGAGCGTGCAAGTCGCGATCGAGTCCGGACGCGGTGTAAGGGTCTCCATTGTGGGAAAAGATACGAGCCCGCATGACATCCACGCGGATACGCCGGTTGCCCACAAAATCGATCCGTTCAATCGTATATTGGGGGGCTTGAGGCGGCTGGCTGCGCTGGGACTGTGCCTGTGCGCCGGGACTTGAAGACGAGTTCTCTTGCGCCGCCGCGGAGGGAATCCAGAGGGCCGCCGAGGAGATCCACAAGGCGGCCAGCCCGAACTCAGTGCAGCGTCGCAGGCAAAATAGGCGGGATTTACCCTCCGCGGGCGCGAATCGCTTCGCGACCGCCTGCCCCCAAAACAATCGGAATACTCCCCCTGCCGGCCCCGGGATGAAGCTGGCATTGCGCGTAGGATTCGTTAGTGGACGACCGGGGTTGCCTCGACGACCGGACGAAAACCAAGGCTTTCGCCCGAAACGAAGATCTCGAGCGTGGCCGGCCGCTGCAATCCCCCTTGAATCAACGCCTCGGACAACGGGTCTTCAACATACTTCTGCAAGGCCCGGCGAAGCGGGCGCGCCCCATAGCTGCGATCACCGCAGGTCTTCTCCAGAATCCACTGGCGAGCCTCCGGCGTGAGAACAATCTGCACCTGACGATGAATCAGAGTGTCATTAATCTGGCCGGCGAGCAGGTCGATAATACGGAGCAGATCATCGTCGGACAGCGGATTGAATATGATGAGTTCGTCGAGCCGGTTTACGAATTCGGGATTGAAAGCGCGTTTGACCTCACCGGTGACCATATCTTCCATGCTCTTGTTGCCGGCATCCTCGGCGCTGGACTGGAAACCCATGGTGGCACGCTTCTGCAAATAGCGAGCACCGAGGTTGGAAGTCATGATGATGATCGAGTTGCGGAAATCCACGGTATTGCCAAGGCCGTCGGTGAGCTGGCCGTCTTCAAAAACCTGGAGAAGGATGTTGTAAACATCCGGATGCGCCTTCTCGATTTCGTCGAGCAGGATAACGGAGTAAGGGGTGCGGCGGACGCGCTCGGTTAATTGGCCGCCCTCTTCATAGCCGACATAACCTGGAGGCGCTCCGATGAGTTTTGAGACGGAATGCTTTTCCATGAACTCGGACATGTCAAAGCGGACGAGGGATTTTTCGCTGCCAAAAAGAAATTCGGCGAGCCTGCGAGCGACCTCCGTTTTCCCGACGCCAGTGGGGCCGAGGAAAAGGAAGCAGCCAACGGGGCGGCCGGGAGCCTTGAGGCCCGCGCGGCTGCGGCGGATGGCGCGAGAGAGCGCAGTAATGGCTTTGTCTTGGCTGATGACGCGCTTGTGGAGTTCAACTTCGATGCGCAGGAGCTTTTGCTGTTCGTCTTCCTTGATGGAATTGACGGCGACGCCGGTCCAGCGGGAGACCACTTCTTCGATGTCTTCGCGGCCGACGATGCCGGTGGAGGATTCGTCAAGCTTCAAACGCTCGCGCAACTGGCGCAGGGCTTCTTTTTCCTTGCGCTCTTCTTCGGAGTAGAAGCGGGCTTTCTCGAATTCATGATTGGCGATGGCCGTTTCCATGCGGTGCGTGTTGTACTTCACGCGCTTCTGAATTTCGGAAACTTCTTCGGGAAGCATGGCCTGGCGAAGCTTTACGCGCGCGCCAGCTTCGTCAATCAAATCAATGGCCTTATCCGGAAGGAAACGATCCGGAATGTACCGGTTGGAGAGATAGACGGCGTACTGGATGGCCTCGTCGGTGTAGCTGACGGCATGAAATTTTTCGTAGCGTTCACGCACGCCCTGCAAAACCCGGATGGCATCTTCCTCATTCGGGGCGGAGACTTTAATGGCCTGGAAGCGCCGCTCGAGAGAGCGGTCTTTTTCAACGGACTTGCGGTATTCGCCGGGCGTGGTAGCGCCGATGCACTGGATTTCGCCGCGGCTGAGCGCCGGCTTGAGAATGTTTGCGGCGTCCAGCGAGCCTTCCGCGGAGCCCGCGCCGACGAGAGTGTGCAGCTCGTCAATGAAGATGATGGAGTTCTGGCTTTCCATCAGCTCCTTCATGATGGTCTTGAGGCGCTCCTCGAATTGGCCGCGGTATTTTGTGCCGGCGACGATGAGCGAGAGGTCCAGCGACAGGATGCGCTTATCCGCGAGGAACGGCGGAACATCGCCATCGGCGATGCGCTGCGCGAGGCCCTCGACGATGGCTGTCTTGCCGACGCCCGGCTCACCAATGAGCACGGGGTTGTTCTTTGTGCGGCGGCAGAGAATTTGAATCGCGCGTTCGAGTTCGTTTTCGCGCCCGACGAGCGGATCGAGCGAGCCATCGGTGGCGGCCTGCGTGAGGTCGCGGCTGAATTCCGCGAGCAAGGAAGTTTCCTTGGGGCGATTCACGGGAACTTTTTCGCCCGAGCTGCGGGCAAGTTCCTCGCGCAAGGCGGAGAGACGCAAACCGCGTTCCTGCAGAATCTCCGCGGCGAAGCTCTTCTCTTCGCGGAGGATGCCGAGCAACAAATGCTCGGTGCCGACGTGTTTGTGGCCCAGACGGTCGGCTTCTTCGGCAGCGTAACTGAGGATGCGTTTGGATTCCGCGCTCAACGGCACTTCGACGGATGTGGAGATGCGTTCGCGGATAGTGATGCGGGATTCGATTTCCTTGCGAATGGATTCAATCGAGCCCTGGGCGCGAAGGTAACGGTTTGCGAGTCCTTTATCTTCGCGGACAAGGCCGAGCAGAAGGTGTTCGGTCTCAATGCACGGGCTGCCGTATTGGCTGGCCTCGTATCTGGCGAAGAAAATTACTCGCCGGGCCTTCTCTGTGAACCGTTCAAGCACGGTTGTCTCGATTCTCCCTCAGTGGGCGGGCCGGGCCGCGGAGATGTCTCCAAGCGGCTTCAACTCGCCGTGCTCCAAAACCATCACGCGGTCACAGCGCTCAGCAAGAGCGCGGTTATGCGTGGCCAATATGGATGTGAGCCGATGGATCCGGTGCAGACGTTGCATCAGGTCAAAGACCGCATCCGCGTTTTGCTCGTCCAGATCCCCGGTGGGCTCGTCGGCTAAAAGCAGCGCCGGTTGATTGACCAGCGCCCGTGCAATGGCGACCCGCTGCTGCTCCCCCCCGGAAAGCTCTCCTGCAATTTGCCGGGCTTTTGCGGAAAGCCCGACTTCGTCCAGCCAAACCGTTGCTGCGTCCAGCGCCGCACCCTGGCGCGCGCCCCGCATCAGAAGGGGCATAGCGACATTTTCAGCCGCGGAAAAATCCGGCAAAAGATGATGGCGCTGCCACACGAATCCGACAGCCTGATTCCTAAAATCTTCAAGATGCGATTCGGGAAGCGTTTTCAACTCACGCGAGCGAAAGTATACTGCACCGCTTGTTGGCATGTCCAGCGCGGCCAAAAGGTGAAGCAAAGTGCTTTTTCCGCTGCCGGAAGGCCCGACAACGGCGATCATCTCGCCTTCAGAAACTTTGAGATCGATTGATTTCAGGACAACCTGTTCCGCGGCGCCCGAGCCAAAGACTTTTCTTAATTCGCGGGTTTCGACAACGAAGGCAGTGGAAGCGCTGACATCCGAGGAGCCGCCGGGCGCAGATTTGCGTACACCGAATTCTGCTTTGACCGCGGCCGGGCTCATGGTCGTCATTTTATAGCCTCATTCTTTGCGTCCAACAGCTGACTGAGTGCGGGGAAGCGAGTGAGTTGAATCGCGACCCCAAATTACCCTTACTTACATTTGATGCGTACTATCCCTTTTTGGCCTGCCGGGTAAACCTGAGAAGCTGCCAAAAGGTTTCCCATTGACGCCTTCCAATTTACCATCGCCAATTTTGGCGTGGAGGGGGAACGCTTGAATACCCTCCAACTTGTTGAAAGCAATGGAATTATAACATGCCTCCAATTGCCACAAATTGGCAAAACCCCGGTCGCCAGTCGGTCTACGAAGGGCATAGTTACATAGTGCAAGATGCTAGCCAAATGGCGGGGGAAAAAGGCTGCCCCGGAGGGTTGCCGTGGGCGAGGGGCGAGGGGGCCCAAAGCGGGGTCACTCGTACCGAAGGATTTCGACAGGCAACAATCGCGCGGCGGCGCGCGCGGGAATGAGAGTTGCGCCGGCGCAGATGGCGAGCGCGGCGGCGGAAATCCAGAGGGCGTCAAAACCATTTGGATGGAACGGAACGAATGGGACGGAATAAACCTCGGGGTCGAGAGGAATGAGACGATAGGTTCCGGCAATCCATGCGGCAAGATAACCGAAAGCGAGTCCCACGATTGTCCCCACAGCGCCGATGGCCAGGCCTTGAAAAAAGAAAACGCCGCGCAATTGTTTGCGTCGCGCGCCCAGGGACATAAGAACGGCGATGTCGCGGGCGCGATCCGTCACCGTCATGGTGAGAACGACGAGAATGTTGAGGCCGGCGACGAAAGTGATCAGGCCGATAAAAATTGCGGTGACAAGCTTCTCGAGGCTCAGCGCGCGGAAGATCGCGCGGTTTTCCTCCTGCCACGTGGAAGCCTTGAAGCCGGGGCCGGCGGCGCGCGCGAGTTCGTTGGCCAACGCCCCGGCGCGGTCGAGTTGAGCGATGCGGAATTCGATGACGCTGACTTCATCGCCGACGCCGGCGAGGCTTTGCGCGGAACCGAGCGTCGTGAATCCCCAGTTGGCGTCGAAATCGTAAAAACCCGAATCGAAGATCCCGGTGACCCGAAAGCGCGAAGCCCGCGGAATCATGCCGAATGGGGTGAGGCGGCCTTCGGAACTGATGAGCGTGACGTAATCTCCAGCGCGCAGCTTCATGCGATCCGCGAGTATGCGGCCAAAGATAACGGCGCCGATGCCGTCGGAATCCGGAGAAAAATCCGCGCGGCCTTCGACGATGTGGTTGAGCGCCTCGTTGGATTTTTTCTCGAGCTCGGGGTCAACGCCCTTGAGTTCGATGCCGCTGGAGCTGCCCGCGGAAAGCAAAACCGTTTCGTAAATGGCGGGAGTGGCGGAACGGACGCCGGGCGTGCGCGCGAGGCGCGCGGCGAGTTGCATGTAATCGTGCAAGCCGTCGGCGGCGGGCTCGGAAAGAGAGATGTGCGCGGTGACACCGAGCAGGCGATCCTGCAAAGTTTCGCGGAAGCCCGAATTCATGGCGAGCGCGATGACGAGCGTGGCGACTCCGGCGGCGACGCCGACGGCGGAAAGCACAGTGACGAGCCGCAGGACAGCGGGCCGATGCGGCGAACGCAAATACCGCCGCGCGACCAGCCATTCAAATTTCATGGCGAGGATCTCATGGCGTGTTGGATGCAGCGTCGGCTTGCTCGCGCTTTGCTTCAGGGCGAAGCAATGGGAAAAGGATGACGTCGCGGATGGAATGCGAATCGGTGAGGAGCATGATGAGCCGGTCAATGCCGATGCCCATGCCCGCGGCGGGGGGCATGGCGTGGCTGAGCGCGCGGACGTAATCCATGTCCACTTCCTTTGGCGCTTCTTCCCCGCCCTGCGCGACCTGCGCGCGAAAGCGCTTCTCCTGCTCGATGGGATCGTTCAGTTCGGAGAAGGCATTGCCCAGCTCGAAGCCGCCGATGAAAACTTCGAAACGCTCGGCGGTGGAGGGATCATCGTCGCGGCATTTCGAGAGCGGTGAAATTTCGACAGGGAAATCGTAAAGAATAGTTGGCTGAATGAGGTGATGCTCGGCGACGGCCTCGAAGAGTGCGCCGACGAGTTCGCCATCGTTTAATTTTGCGACGTCAGCGATGGGCGAAGCGTGGCCTTGAGTGGCCCAGGCGTTGAAGCGCGTTGCGGCTTCGCGCGGCGCGCCGGATTGGCGGAGTTGCTCGGCGGTGGGAGCGGCTCCCGCGGCGGCGGGCCAATACTTTGCGACGGCTTCGCGCATGGTGAGGCGCTGCCACTTCGCGAAATCGATTTCGTGGTCGCCGAACTTCACCTTGGAATCACCGGTGACCGCGCGGGCGAGCTTGGCGACCAATTCTTCAGTGAGGTCCATGAAGACGCGATAGTCGCTGTAGGCTTCGTAAAACTCGAGCATCGTGAATTCGGGGTTGTGCTGCGTCGAGATTCCCTCATTGCGGAAATTGCGGTTGATTTCGTAGACGCGGTCGAGCCCGCCGACCGTGAGACGCTTCAGATAAAGCTCGGGCGCGATGCGGAGATAGAGATCCAGATCGAGCGTGTTGTGATGCGTGGTAAAGGGCCGCGCCATCGCTCCCCCTGCGATGGGTTGCATCATCGGCGTTTCGACTTCAACGTAACCGCGCGCGTCGAAAAATTTGCGAATTTCACGCACGAGAAGGGCGCGCTTCAGGAAAACTTCGCGCGTTTTCGGTGTGGCCATAAGGTCGACGTAGCGCTGGCGGTAGCGCTGCTCGACATCGGTGAGGCCGTGCCATTTTTCGGGCAAGGGGAGAAGAGACTTCGAAAGCAGAGTCAATTCGGTCACCCAGATGGTGAGCTCGTCGGTCTTGGTGCGGAACAAATGTCCGGCGACGCCGATGACGTCGCCCATGTCCAGCAATTGAAAAAGCTGGAAGCCGCGCTCGCCGATGATGTCGAGCTTGACGTAAATCTGCACGCGCGCGCCTTCGCCCTGAATATGGGCGAAGCCGGCCTTGCCGTGGAGGCGCAGCGTCATGATGCGGCCGGGGACGCGGACCTGCGGCTTGCTGGCTTCCAATTCCTCCTTGGTGCTGCCTCCGAATTTGGCGACGACGCCCGCTGGTGTGAAAGTCCAATCGAAGCGATGCGGATAAGCGGCGTGGCCGAGCGCGACGATCTGTTCAAGCTTCTTCTGGCGCTGGAGATATTGGTCGAGCGGCTCGAAGGGCAACGGGAGTCCTTTCCGCGGTTCGCGGCTTTTGGTGCGCACGCATTTCGCGGGGAGTCGTGCGGCAGTATATCGGGCGGGTTCGGAAAGCGTCAAGAAAGCGCGAATCACTCGTAGCGCAGGGCGACGATGGGGTCAACGCGCATCGCGCGGCGGGCGGGCAAGCAGCATGCCATGACGGCCACGCTGATCAAGACGAACGAAACGGTGATCAAAGTGAAAGTATCCATGGGTTGAACGCCGAAAAGAAAACCGGCGAGGAGCCGCGTCAACCCAAATGAGGCGAAGATTCCCAGCGCAATCCCGCTCAGAACGAGGGTCATGCCCTGGCGGAGAATAAGCGCGAGGACATTGCGTGGCCGCGCGCCCAAGGCCATGCGAACGCCGATCTCCTGAATGCGAAGACTGACGGAATAGGAAATCATGCCGTAAATTCCCACCGCGGATAACAGCAATGCCAGCGCGGAAAAAAGGGCAAGCAAGATCATTACGAATCGCCGGTCCGAAAGGGATTCGGACACGACCTGCTCCATGGCCCGCAAATTGGAGATTGGTTGGTCTTTATCAACCTGGTCTACGGCGCGGCGAATCGCAGGCGTTAGCTGGCCAATATCCGAGCGCGAAGTGATCGCGATGCTGACGAAGGGAGCGCTCGCCTGGAGAGACGGCACATAAACCTCCGACCATGCATCTGTGTCCAGTCCCCTGTGACGGATGTTGCCAACGACCCCGACAATCTCACATTTGCGATCTGCGTTGCCGGCGAAATAAGTGAGGTGCTTGCCGATGGGATCTTCCTCTCCAAAGGCGCCGCGAGCCAGATTTTGATTGATGATCGCAACGAGAGGTGATTGTAAGTTGTCCCGTTCGTCGAAGGCCCGGCCCGCGAGCAAAGGAACTCCCATCACACGGAAATAGTCAGAACTAACGACTCGATAAGCGCCCGAATATTTTCCCGGCCCGGAATTCCGATCGTCCAATTTAAGATTCGCAAAATAAGTGCTCGTATCGTTCATATCGAGCGGGAGATGATTTGCGGAGCCGACTGCATCGATGCCGGGAATTGCTTTGATGCGATCGATCACCTGCTGATAGAAAGCAATTTTTTGAGCAGGCGTGGGATACCTTAATTTTGATGGCGACAATTCCATAGTCACAACATGATGCGCGTTAAACCCAGGGCCAACATGCCACAAATTCTCGAATGTCCTGAGCAAAAGGCCTGCCCCGGTCATCAATACGAGAGTGAGCCCCATCTCGACAATTATCATTCCCTGCCTGAGCCGGTTGCGCCCGAATCCGGACCACGAATTCTTGGCCCCTTCTTTAAGCGATTCACTGAGATCAGAACTTGAAAACTGCAGCGCCGGCGCCAAGCCGAAGAAAACCGCGGTCAGAACTGAGACTCCGAGGGCAAACAAGAGGACGCGCGTATCGATGGTGACGTCGCTCGCGTATTTCAGGTAGGCAGCTCCAGTCAGAGTCAGTCCTCTTAACGACCAAAACGCAAGCAAGAGGCCAACCACGCCGCCGATGAGGGACAGCAACAGACTTTCCGTAAGCCACTGGCGAATGAGGCGAAGCCGGCCGGCGCCAAGGACACTGCGAATGGCGGTCTCGCGCTGCCTGCCAATCGCGCGTGATAGCAACAGGTTCGCGATATTGGCGCATGCAATCAGTAAGACAAATCCGGCCGCTCCCAAGAGAACCAGCAATGCCGGCCGAGTTCCAGATTCAAAAATTTTTCGCAGAGGAACGAGGAGAATAGGATCATGGTCGGTTGGATCCGTCATTTCCAACTTGAGACCGCGGAAGATCACATCCATTTCCGCTTGGGCCTCTCTTAGAGTCACACCCGGCTTGAGCCTGGACAAAGCGCCGTACTCAATTCCTTCGGCGGCGATCAGGTGTTCAGCAGGTACCAAGGGCACCCACAAGTCCGCTTTTCCCGGATAGGCTGGAAACTGAAAACTTTGCGGCATGACTCCAATGATTGTGAAATTGCGGCCGTTGATTCCGATTGTCTTACCGAGAATTTTAGCGTCGCCGCCGTACCGGCTTTGCCAGAAACCCCAACTCAAGACAGCCAGGCGATTTCGACCTTCTGCCACATCGCCCTGAGAGTACGTCCTTCCCAGCGTTGGGTTGATCCCCAGAACGGAGAAGAAGCTCGGCGTCGTTTCCATTACGAGCACGCGCACGGGCGCGAGATCATCGGTGAGATTCACCTCACCGGAGTTATAGACGCCGATGCTATCGAGGGTGAGACTTTGTTCTGTCGGTTCTAGAAATCGTGCCGGTTCGTCCGGCGATAGATTCAGGAGGTACCTCGGGTTCTCAATCGTGACCAATTGGCTGGGGCGAGCGAAAGGCAGCGGTCTCAGCAGCACCGCATTAACAATACTGAATAGCGCGGTATTCGCACCGACGCATAGGGCGAGAGTGAGGACCACCACGACGGTCAGACCTTTATTCTTGAGCAGGAGCCGCAGGCCGAAACGGACGTCTTGCAGCAAGTGATCGAGGAACGGGAAGCCGCGGCGGTCGCGGTAACTTTCTTTCGCGGATTCGATGCCTCCGAATTTTAGGATTGCCTGGCGGCGCGCTTCTTGGGGCGTCATGCCGCGGCGAAGATTGTCTTCCATATGAAACTGGAGATTGGTTTCAATTTCGTCGGCAAGATCGCGGTCGCGGCGGCCCTTGTGGAACAGCCCGCGGAATCGCAGGAGTAAAGCACGAAGCTTTCGCATTCTTTCTCCCATTTCGTTTACTCGTACCTCAAAGAGGTGGAGGGGTCGACGCGGGCGGCGCGCCACGCGGGGAGGAGGCAGGCTATGAGCGCGACGAACACGAGCACGCCGCACGCGACGGCGTAGCTCGCGGCGTCGGTCGGCTTCACTTCGAATAACATGCTGGCCATCAAGCGGGACAATCCCAGCGCAGCGGCGATTCCAATTGCAAGGCCGAGCAAAACAAACTTCATCCCCTGCCAAACGATCAGCTGGAGAATATTCTGCGGCATTGCGCCGAGAGCCATGCGAATGCCGATTTCGTTGGTGCGCTGACGGACGAGGAATGCAAGGACGCCGTAGATGCCGACGGCGGAAAGCAAGAGGGCGAGCGAGCTGAAAAAGCCAAACATGCTTGCGCCAAGCGCCCAAGTGCGCGTCTGATGGCTGAACAATTCGGAAAAGGGCCGGACATTTACGAATCTTGATCCTGGAGCGACGCTGGCCATAGCTTCAAATACATTGCGCGCCGCAACCGAAGGATTGCCGCGCGTGCGGATTAGAATTCCGCTCGGCGAGAGCGCATATTCCTCGGATAAATATTGGTCCATCGGCACGTAGGCGTCGCCAGTATTGTAGGAGGGACCGCCGATGTTTCGTGAGAACGTATGGCCGGCTGCCAAAGAAACAATCAGATCCGAAACGACGCCGACTACATTGGTGCATACGTTTTTGTCTCCAGCGAAGAGCAAGCATTTCCCAACAGGATTCTCTCCCGGCCAGAAATCATGTGCCAAGGCTTCGTTTACGATGACTACCTTTTCGGTTCCGGCGCGATCCGCGACCGAGAAGCCGCGCCCCTGAATGATCCTTACTCCAATCGTTTTGAAGTAATCGGGCGTAACTCCGCTCTTGGCGACCATTACCGAGTCCATTCGGGATGTTCTTGAGGGGATTGAAACACTTGTGTACATTCCGCCAAGCATGGGAATCGTTGTGGCAATCGCGGTGCTCTCAACCTGGGGCAATGAGCGGGCTCGCTCCGATAAATGGTTGTAGATAGAAAGAGCGTCGGCGGGTTTATACCCTTCTCTGTCCAGTTCCATGGTAGCCACCAAAACACGGCCGGGCTCGAAACCGCGGTCATAAGAATCGGCGTTCCGCAGACTCGCAATGAAAAGTCCGGCGCCAACAGTAAGAGCCAACGTCAGAGCCACCTGCGTAACGAGAAGGGATGAGCGAAGCCCGGAGCCGACAAGCAGACGTCCGTGACCACCGGACTTCAGGGCTTCCATGACGGCCGGGCGACTCAATCGCCACGCGGGAGCAAACCCGCTTGCGAGCCCAGTAAGAACGGCGAGACATATGCCGATTACCATCAATCGCCAGTTGAAGAAACTGCCCGGATAGAAACCCTTTGGAAACAAAAACGTTTGCGCGAGGGTCTGAGCCCAAAACGCGATGATTAGGGCTGCCGCGCCGCCGATTACGCTGAGGAGGAGACTTTCCACGAGGAGCTGACGCATGAGGCGTCCCCGGCTTGCGCCCAACTGGAGACGCACGGCCATCTCCTGCCTGCGCTGAGTTGCGCGAACGAGAAAAAGGTTCGTTACGTTGGCGCACCCGATTAGGAGCACGACAAACGCCACGCCGGAAATCCAAAGCGAAATGCGTGCATTTTCCGAAAGCGCTTCCAACCGGCTGGCGAAATGTGGCGTCAACAGAACAGTCCCGCCCGGACCCCCGCCGCTGTGAACGTAAACGCTTGTCGCCTCCGCCTCTGCCTGCTTCAGCGAAACTCCCGGGCGAGGCCTGCCGATCGTATCGAGCCAGCGGGCGGCGTCGTTCGTGAGGATGCCGCGGTCTCCCCAGATTAAAGGCTCATCAGCGATGGGAAGCCAGGCGTCCACGATTGAAAAACCCGGGCCATTGAAACCTTGGGGAGCAACTCCAATCACTGCGTACTGATGGTCTCCAATCCAAACTTCACGGTACAAAATGTGCTGGTCTCCGCCGAACTGCTGTTGCCAAAGAGCATAGGAAAGAATTACAACCTGGGCTCCAGCCGTGGGATTGTCTTCCTCTCCAGAAAAAGCCCGACCGCGCAGCATTTGCACTCCCATCAAATCAAAGAAGTTGTGGGAAACCATCCGTGCTTGGATTTCGCGCGCTTCGGCTCCCCGCCCGAGGTCTATGGTCGAATAGCCCTGAGCAGCCACGTCCAGCAGGCGCGAATTTCCGGCAAGTTTCATATAGCCCGGGTAACAACCAAATATGCTGGCATCCCCAATATCAGAGGTCTGGAGGGATACATCTACAATCTGTTCCGGCGCGCGGGCGTGCTCGGGCACGCGGAAGAGGAGCGCGTCGACGACGCTGAACATGGTGACGTTGACGCCGATGCCGAGCGCGAGCGTGGCGACGACGGCGAGCGTGAAAATGGGATTGCGGCGGAAGGTGCGCAGGGCGTAGCGGACATCCTGCAGCAAGTGCTCGAGGAAGGGGATGCCGCGGCGGTCGCGATAACTTTCTTTCGCGGATTCGACCCCGCCGAATTTGAGCAACGCCTGGCGGCGCGCCTCCGCGGGCGTCATGCCGCGGCGAAGATTGTCTTCGATGTGAAGCTGGAGATTGACTTCGATTTCTTCGGCAAGTTCGCGGTCGCGGCGCTCCTTGCGGAATAATCCGGCGCATCGCAGGAACCACGCGCGAATCTGCCGCAGCTTTTCATTAAGAGGCGAATTCTGATTCATGACGACTGCGCCTCGAGCTCGAGAAATCGAGCGAGGATTTCCGTGGCTTGCTCCCACTCGCGCGTTTCCTGAGCGACCTGCTTGCGGCCCGCGGCAGTGAGCCGGTAAAACTTCGCGCGGCGGTTGTTATCGGAGGTGCCCCACTCAGAGGCGACGTAGCCTTCCTGCTCGAGCTTCAAAAGCGCGGGATAGAGCGTCCCGTAATTGAGCACGAGCTTGTTGCCGCTGGTCTGTTCGATGCGGCGCGCGATGCCATAGCCGTGCTGCGGGCCGAGCACTTCGAGCGTCTTCAACACCATGAGCGCGAGCGTCCCCTGCCATACATCTGCTTTCTCAACAGGTGCTTTCTCAACAGGTGTTTTCTGAACAGGTGTTTTCTCGACTGGCGTCTTTTCGATTGTTTTTTCCGGCATTTCATTCCTTTCCGAGGTCACTTCCTTCACGAGCATGAACAAAGTCTATTTCGGGTTTTCCGCCCGGGTTGCGGCGGACGCGAATAATCGAGTGAGGGGAATGTTTACGGAGCCGATGGACCCGCTTCCGGTATCGGTCACCACGATGCGCATCTCGGCGGCTGCATCGGGGAGGTCCACCGTTTCCGAGACATCGCAGCGATTCCGGAGCAGGGCCTGAAACTCCTCCTGCGTTGGATTAAAACGAAAAGTCTGCGCGTGCGAATCGAGGATCCTGCCCACCTTGTCCAACTCAACCCAGATCACATCAAGTGCGTCGGTCCATCCGCCGTCTTTTTCTTCAAAATGGAGATCGGAAGCGCTCACGTGGATGAGGGTCTTGAGCTGGCGCGCGCCGGGCACATCCACGGGATCTGCTTCCACGTCGAGGCCGAGGCCGGTGGATTCGAGCGGGCTCGAGACCGCCTCAGCGAGCAATTGTTGCCGGCGATTGGGATCCGGAGCGCCCTCCGGAGTGGCGAAATAGCCGCTGCGGTAACGCAGGTCGACTCGCTTCCGATCCGTCTTGAGCGTGATGCTGCGGAATTCGCCGTTCCATTCGTTGTGCGAGGGGTAGTAACCGAGGACATAGGTCACACGTGAATCGTCAATCGCGCGGCGGATGGCGCCTCGAATGTCATTGTTGTTGTAAGAGGCCTGGCCACCCGTGGCTTTCGCCAGGGCATTCATGGTGTCGAATTGCGCGGGGTCAGGAAAAAGGGAAACCTGATCGTTCCGGGCGAACGGAGGATTGGAAATTAATCCGCGCGCATCCACGGGATAGATGGCGACGTTTGCGTTGCTGAGCGCACGCGCGGCCTCCATGGATTGTTGATCAAAACGGACGGGGGTAGAACGGCCTTGCAAGATGCCACCCAAGGTCATTTTGTAGCTATATCCAATGCCGGAAGGAAAGCTGCTCGACACCCAGACGAGATTTTTTCGCCCCGGGATATTCGCGAGGCGGTTCGCAATGATTTTCAAAGCGTTCGTCGTCACTGCCACTTGATTGACGATAAGTTTATGCGGGTTCGATTCCGCTTCATCGAAGAATTGATCGAGCCGGGCGTCATCCGAATCCGGTTCGGCGCCATTCTTATCATTCGACGAAGGCGATCTCTTTTTTGTGGCGCGATCCAGAACGCGAAGAAGTGAAGCGGAGTCGTTGGTGAAATCGTGCAATGTAATAAGTCTTTTGTAGGAGAGACCGTAGAGTGCGACGCGGTCCTGAGGCTGGATTTGCGTGCGCAGGAATTTGATCACTTGCGGCCGCGCATAGGCCATGGTGAGAAGTCCTGTGTTCATCCAGTCAATCAGAATGACGGTCAGGCTGGTGGGAACGCCGGATTGCTCCTCGCCACGGTTGGAAAAGACATTGGGCGAAGCTTTGACAGCCGCTGGGGTGGTCAGCCGGCTTGTTTGCTCGGAAAAATAGGAAATCGCTTGCGGCTGGCCCTGATCAAATAAGTGGAAGTCGGATTTCCGGAGGCCCGAAACCGGCTTGCCGTCCCCGTCATGAACGATGACATTGACCTGCACCATCCGCGTGGCTACACGAATGGCTGGCGGCGCGGTGCCGCCCTGGCCCTGGGTACCGCTCGATTGGCCCGAAGAAGCTTGAGGGAACCCGGAAATAACCAGGAGGCTGGCAACCAAAAGGGCCAGAGGCTTTTCAAAAACGGCTGAAGTATAGATATTTAAAAAATTTAACAATGGGAGGCAGCCTTTACCGCTCAAGCAGCTTTACGAACAAAAGAAGGATGGCACATTTCCTATGGGTTTACAATACGAAATATCGATTCCGTGTACCTTTTCCCTTTTTGGAATTGACGCAGCAAGCTCATTCCTTTACTCATGGAACAGGGACTATAATCCCGACTCTCCCGAGGAGGCTAGTTGGATCTCTATTCGAGGTTCCTGCATCGGTTTCGGGGCAAGAAGCGGACCGTCCTACAAGACTGGCGCGCCCAGCTTTCCGCCGAAAAGGCGGAATTATTCTGTTCCGTACGCAGAAAACTGGAGACCTCCTATTCCGTTTACAGCGTAGTTCTGGACGAAGCGCTGGCCATGCGGAGGCAGGGCCGGCTGGGTGTGGCGCGAGACAACGCGGGAGTTTCGGCCGACCTTTGCGGGCGGTTTGCGGCCGATTTGGAAAGCATGCTCGATGCTCTGGAGCGCCACGCCGAACATTTCGTCACGCCGCCCGCATTTAAGCCGCTAAATCCGGAAGGATTTCATTCGGAAAGTGCGCGGCATAAAGCCCAAATTCATAACGGGTTGGCATTTGTAGTGTTCAGCCGACATTTCGGATTCTTGCACAAAATCCGCACGCTAAACAAAATAACATCGAATCTATGCGCGGAATACTTGGGAGCGGTCATCGCCATCGTCGAAGGTTCTAACATTTCACCTGAACAGGGCTGGCAGCATCTCCGGCACCTGCAATACGATTTGACGACTGTTTTTCGGGAATCCGAGATTTTGCTGAAGTCGTTCCTCGTGCAACTCCCGGGAAATGACGTGCGCACTTTTGGAGAGAATATTTCGACGGCGTTATCGACTGCCCCGGCGATTGCCGATAGACGCGTGGCGGCGTTCCGACGACAATAAGATTGCGCGGCCGGTGAACCCAATTCGGCGACACGGCATCTGAAGAAGCAGCCGTGAGTGACGTTATCCACAATTGGGCCGGTACAACTCAAGGGGCGTGGACAGCATCCCACTGTGCGGAGCGGATGCGTCCCGTTAAGGATTCGGTGGCCCGAGCGAGACGAACCGAGACGGGTGAGCTCACGGAATCGGAAGCGATTCGGCGGGCTCAACAGGGAGACGCGGAAGCATTCGAGTTCCTGTACCGGCAGCATAGCCGGCGCGTCTATGCCCTCTGCTTGCGCATGGTCGGGCGCACAGCGGAGGCGGAAGATCTCGCCCAGGAGGCTTTCCTCCAATTGTTCCGGAAGATTGGGACCTTCCGGGGCGAATCGGCTTTTTCGACGTGGCTGCACCGGCTCACGGTAAACGTCGTGCTGATGAAGCTGCGGAAGAAGGCGGTTTCGGAAACTTCACTGGAAGAGCAGACAGAACCCGATGAAGAAACCGGCGGCCCGCGAAGAGATTTCGGAGCAGAGGACAATTTACTGACAGGCTCGGTGGACCGGATCAATTTGCAGAGAGCGGTGGAGCAATTGCCTCCGGGGTATCGCGCGGTGTTTGAGTTGCACGACATTCAGGGATACGAACACAACGAGATTGCAGGAATCATGGGCTGCTCGATTGGAAACTCGAAATCGCAGCTCCATAAAGCGCGCACGAGGCTTCGGGAACTTTTGCATGAAGCTGCGCGAGCCCGCGCACGGGACGCGCGGCAGGCGGCAAAGGTGGAAACCGCCGGCCATGACGGATAAAGCGGCGCGAATTTGAATCAAGGAAGAAGTTGAAGCAAAGAAAAAAATTGAAGCAAGAAGGTGAAGGTGATTTATGCAGTGCCAGGAATTTGAAGCCGTACTCGAACAAACAAGCGGGCAGCCGCTGCCCGAGGAAGCCGCGGCGCATTCCGCACAATGCGGCAATTGCCGCGCGCTGGCTGCGGATCTCGAAATGATTACGAGTGCCGCGCGCGAACTTGCGGAGCCTTTGGACGAGGCGCCCGCGCGGATTTGGCTGCAACTGCGCGCGCAACTCGAAGCGGAAGGCATTATACGGACGCCGGCGCCGGCAAAAGATGAAACGCAGCAAAAGCGCGGCAGGTTCGCGGGAATATTTGCCTGGATGCGCAGGCCGGCGGCCATCGCGGTGTATGCGGCGGTGATGGTGTTCGCCGCGGTGCTGGTGTTTGAAACGATTCCAGGCGATCCGCCACTACCCATTCCAAACGCGGCTCAATACGGGCTTGACAGCCTTGAAACGCAAACCGTGAGCGATCTGGAAGCCGCGAGCCCGGAAGTAAACACCGCGCTGCGCAAAGATCTCGAGGTTGTAAACAATTTTATCGCCGAGTGTGAGAAAGCGGTTCGCGAAGAACCGCAAAACCAGGACGCCCGCCAGTATCTCTATGGCGCCTACGAGCAGAAAGCGGAATTGCTTGCAGTGGCGATGGACCACACCAGGCCAGGGGAATAACAATGTACTCTCATCCAAATCGTCCACAATTTTCACCGGCGTGCCGCGCAGTATTGGCCGCCACCATCCTTGCGGGTACGGCGTGGTCCGCGTCCGCCACAAAGATTGAAAAACATTTTCAAGTGACGGGCAGGCCCGTCGTGACCGTGAAGAACGCGAATGGGCGCGTTGAGGTCAAGTCCTGGAACAAGCAGGAAGTGATGGTTTCCGCCAACCAAATCGGCAAGAACGCCGAAGTGGACACGGAACAGGCCGGCTCGCGGATTGAGGTCAACACCCGCGCGTTGGATGATTCGGCCCATGGCGCGGACATGCAGGTGGATTATCAGATTTTTGCGCCCGAAGAGACTTGGCTGACTGTCCGCACGGATTTCGGCAGCATCGTGGTGGAAAGCATTCACGGAGATCTGACGTTTGAAACGATTGCCGCGGACGTGAACCTCAAGAGCGTCGGCGGTGTGATCGAAGTGAATACGGCGGATGGCTCAGTTGTTTGTTCCATGTGCGACGGCAGTCGTTTTAAGGCCGAATCCGTGCGGGGCAGCGTTCAACTGATTCAGCCCATCATGGACACAATCCGAGTTCACACGACCGCGGGGAACATTCTCTTTGACGGCGATTTCCTCCACCACGGCGTTTATTCTTTGAAGAGCGACACCGGCAATACGGAAGTGCGATTTGGGCCGGCCAGCTCATTTGACCTGTCCGCTCGCTCGGAACGCGGTAGCGTGATCAGCCAGATCAACCTGGAGCCAGATAAGCACGGCAAACGCAAAGCATCATCAGCTCCGAAATTCGGCAAGGCGATCGCCGGCACCGTCGGCACGGGAAACGCCAAGGTCGAGCTCAGTTCCTTCAGTGGTACAATCAAGATTCTGCAGCGGGATACACAGTAAATTCCCGCAGGCAGCCTGCTCACCAATCATGCCGTCAACAGGCACACGACCGCGCTTGAAGCTTGTCTGTCTCGCGGGATTCATGGGCTCCGGAAAATCCACGGTTGGCCGCCTGCTCGCTCAGCAGCTTGGCTGGCGCTTTGTGGATCTCGATGAGCGTATCGAAAAGCAGTCCGGCCTGGGAATCACGGACATTTTTGAGCGGCTTGGCGAAACCTCATTTCGCGAGCTCGAGCGAGCGGAACTTTCCCGCGCGCTTGGTGAAGCTTCCGCATCATCGGTGCCCTTTGTTTTGGCGCTCGGCGGAGGGACATTCACCCAACCGGCAAACCTGGATTTGTTGCGCGCAGCGTGTGTGCCCGAGGGAACGCCTCGCGCGGGTTGCGTTGTGTGGCTGGACTGCCCGGTGGAACTGCTTCTTGCGCGGTGCGTTGTGATGGACGATCGTCCGCTGTTTCGCGATGAAATCAGTTTTCGCAAACTTTATGAAGAAAGGCTGCCGTTCTACCGCCTTGCGGATGTACACGTCGAAGGGAGCGGCGAGCCGAGGATCGTAGTCGAACGAATCCTGGCGGCCCTCGACGGAGAGGGCACAAACCGGGGAATTGGCTTTGACGGCGGAGTCCGTCCTCAGGTCAAATGGAACGCATGAGGAATTCACGCGCGAAGACCGCGGTTTGCGCTCTTCTGCTGGCTTGCGGATTCTCTGCGCCGCCGCTGCATTCGCAAAAAACTCCCGCAAACGCATTTTCGGAGGATAAAGGGAAGCTCGCGATCATGATCTCGGGCCAGACCGTTGGAACCGAGGATTTCTCGATTAGCCGTGAGGGTAACCAGTGGGTTGCGCGTGGAACCACGGAGTTTCACGGGTCAAGCGGATCGAACAAAGTGGTTAGCGAACTCCATCTGAACGCCGCCGGTGCGCCGCTCCATTATGTTTGGTCCACCGAAGGCGACAAGAAGGCCGGTTCGACGACTGATTTCGACGGGCTGACGGCGAAGATCACTGTGGACCTTGGCAAGGGCGGCAAACCAATCACCCAGGATTTCACTTTTACTTCTCCGGTGGTTGTGCTGGACAACAACCTCTACCATCAGTATGAAATCCTCGCGCGCGTTTATAATTGGGCCACGGGTGGGCCGCAGAATTTCGCCGTTTTGATTCCGCAACAGCAGACGCCCGGAATGGTCACCGCGGAGTCGCGAGGTTCGGCGACGCTGGATGGAGTGCGCTACGAGCAACTCGCCGTGCACACTTCGAATTTGGATTTGACGCTTTACCTGGATTCGGCCCACCGGCTGATGCGCATGAGCGTCCCCGCATCCAACGCAGAAATCCGCCGGCAGTAGACAATCCCCCCAAAAATCTTATCGGAACTTTCGGATCTTGATGCACGCCTTGAAGAGGAGGGCAGTCCGTTTCAGTGAACGTCCTTCGGCGTCATATAGTCCTGAGGATTGAGTTTGCGCCAGTCACCCGCAATAATTTCCTTGCGGACTTGCGCGGCGGTCTGGCCCTTGCGAGTCTCCTCGTAAGCGAAAATACCTTCCATGCGGCAAGTATTGCACCCGTTGGCGTGGTCGCTGAGAAAGCAATCGTAGAAGCCGTGAAGAAACCCATCGTAATTTTCGATTGAAAAGAAGGCGAAGAGCGGTAAGCTCGCGGCATGAGCCAAGAAAATGCGAGCAGGAAGCAGTTGATTCGTTACGTGAACCGGCAGCAGATGAGTTGGCGGGCCGTCGACGTCGAGCGGCTGATCGACGAAGACCATCCGGCGCGGGCCATTTGGACGGTGGTCGGGAGGCTGGATCTGAGCCGTTTTTACGAAAGCATCGGCAGCAGTGCCGAGGAGGGCGGCCGTCCGGCGATCGACCCGCAACTGTTGATCAGCCTGTGGGTGTACGCCTACAGCCGGGGAATCGGGGCGGCGCGAGAGATCGAACGGCGGTGTGAATACGATCCGGCGTTTCAGTGGCTGACGGGTATGGCAGGGGTGAACCATCACACGCTGGCGGATTTCCGGGTGGAGAAGGGGGAGGAGTTGGACCAGTTGTTCACCCATTTGCTGGGAGTGCTGAGCGCGGAAGGTCTGATCACACTGGATGAAGTGATGCAGGACGGGACCAAAATCCAGGCCCAGGCCAGCCGGGACAGCTTTCACCGGGAGAAGACGCTGCGAGAGCATCTCGATCGGGCGCGGCGGCAGGTGCAGGTCTCGCGCGATCCGCTGGCAGAGCCTGCAGCGAACCGGAAGCAGCAAGCGGCGCGGGAACGAGCCGCGCGGGAGAAGCGAGAACGGCTGGAACAAGCCTTGGCGGAACTGGAGAAGTTGCGCGAGCCGAAGAAGACGGCGGAAGAAAAGCGCGAGACGCGCGCGAGCGTCAGCGATCCGGAGGCGCGGGTGATGAAGCAAGCCGGCGGCGGTTTTGCGCCGAGCTATAACGCCCAGATCTCGACCGACGCCAAGCACGGATTCATCGTGGAGGCGGAAGTCACCCAGGCGGGAAACGACTTTCACCAGTTACTACCGGCGGCGGAGAGAATCGAGCAGCGCTGGGGGCGAAAACCGGAACGAATGGTGGCCGACGCAGGCTACACGAGCGGAAAAAATATCGAGGACCTGGTGGAGAAAGGCATTGATTTCGTGGGGAGTTTGGCGGGTGAGGTGTCCAAAGCGCGGACGAACCCAGAGCGGTTTGCGGCGGTGCAGTTTGTTTACGAGGTGGAAGAGGACCGGTACATCTGCCCGGCGGGCAAGACGTTGAACTATGAAGGCCGCTGGAAGCGCGGCGGTGTGATTCTTCACAAATACAAAGCGGCCACCGAGCAGTGCGCCAGCTGCTCGTTGCGAGCGGCTTGCTGCGGCAGGAATCAAAGACACGGCCGGTCGGTCGTGCGGAAACAGGAGAGCGCGGCGATGGGTGCGTTTCGGGAGAAGATGGCCACCGTGGAAGCGCACGCGATCTACCGCCGCCGCGGGCCGGTCGCCGAGTTCGTGCATGCCTGGATCAAAAGCAAGCTGGGCCTGCGGCAGTTTCACGTGCGCGGGTTGAACAAGGTGCGAATCGAAATGTTCTGGGCATGCTTCACTTACAACGTGCAGCAATGGATCCGACTCGGACGGGCGCGTGCCCCGGCTCCCGCGAGATGATCGAGCACACACGGGAACATCGCGAATCGGCATGCGTTCAATGAAGGGTGATAAGTGGGTATCGAGCTGTCCAAATACCTGTCCGACGCACGTTTTTTCACAGCTTCGTAGAGACTGTGGTGGCCCTCATTGCGGTCGCAATAGCAGTAGCAGGGCTGCTGATAAAGGACATTCCTCACTTTGGCGGCCATCGCGTATGAGTTCTTTGAAATTGGGTCCGTGTACCGATCAGGGCTCACCGGATCCGGCAGTGGCGATTTCGGCGGTGCCGTGTGGTACGCCGGAACCGGCGCGGATGGATCCGCCTGCGGCAGCGGCGCGCCATTCTGGCCTGTTCCCGACTGTGCGAAAGAGACGACCGCGGCGGCAGCGCCAACGATCAACAGAAATCCCGCCAGCTGTATTTCTTTCATCCGCCGCGACATTTGCGCCTCCGTTGGGCCGCAAAAGAAAAAGCCCGGCGCCATTTTACTTCCTCCGGTGGCGCCGGGCCAACAGATGCTTTCTTCGCTGAAGTTACATTGAAACTGGACGGGTGCTTACACGCGGCGCCGCCGAATGTGCGGGCGGCTTATTCGGCTCGACGGTCAGAGTCGTCTCCGCCCCTCGGCGCATTACAGTGACCTGCACCGTCTTGGCTTCGCGCTTCTCGCGCAGCTTGGATTGCATTTCATTCAGTGTCCGAACGCGATCACCCTCAACCTTGACGATGACGTCGCCCGCTTTCATTCCAGCTTTCTCGGCGGGTGATCCGGAGTTGACCTCGCGCACGAGCACTCCTTCTCCATCCGGCGCGCCGAAGTAGGTTCCCAGCTGCCCGCTTACGCTTTCGGCACTGATGCCGAGCATCGGCGTGGGAGACATCCGGAAAATGTTGCTATCGCCATTGAAATTGAAATTCCCCTCGGGTATTGAGTATTCGAATGCATGGGCCTCTGGAGGCCAGGGAGTAATCATTTGTTGGTCGGGGATGGTCAGGTTCAGACGCGGGCGAAGCTCACGCATGGTGCTGCCATATTGATTTTGAAATTGGTCTTCATAGTCTCCCAAGGTCACACTCAAGGTTTGTGCCCGGCCATCGCGCCAAACCGCAATCGAAATCGTCCGGCCGGAGGGCGTCTCACGCACCAGGCGGCGAAATTGAGCGACGCCCTCGACATGCTCGCCATTGAATTCGGTGATTACATCGCCGGACTTCAAGCCGGCTTTTTCGGCGGGGCTCTCCTTTTCGACTTCGGAGACATACACGCCGCGCGCGGACGCTAGCTTGAGTTCCTTGGCGCGGTCCGCGGAAACTTCTTCCGGCGTCACGCCAAGCCAGCCCGTCTCCTCGAGTAGAGAGAACTCTTCATCGCCGATGATCGCGCGTGGAGTAGCCGGCGGGGTCTGCTGCGCGAAGATTCCCGCGCCATCTTGCCACGCAAGCGAGTTGGCGAGCGCGGCTTGAATCCGTGAATTCACGCGCGCGGTTACTTCATTCATCACCGCGTTCGTCACAGTAGTGTTCACGGCGTTCGTAATTGAACTCGATACGTTTTCGGAAATCGCCCGCGCTAATTGCGCGTGCGCCTGGACTCTGGCTTGCAATACGGCTTGCTGCACTTGCTGTCTGACCGCCTGCCGCACGATTTCCGATGTTGCCCTGCCGCAGTCCGATTCCTGATCTTGCGCGCATGCGCCGATGGCCACCAGGCCGGAAGCGAGCGCCGCGAATGTCCCAATTGCTAGAAGTCTCTTGGTCTTCATGATTCAACCTCCTGACCAGTTCGACGTATTGCTCAGCGCAAAGTGAGCAGCCGCCGGGAACAAGTTAAACCGTGGCGCTCCACACGGTAATCTGGATGGCGCCATTCACTGTGCGGATTCGCAGCGGGGCGCCGCCTGCGCCCAGTTTTCCACGGAAACTTCCGCGCCCGAATGCTCCATTCAGGAGCACCGGCCTCACCGTGCGGATTTCTCCGTTCATACTCTGCGCGTCAAGTTCCGCCCCGGCATTTAGCGGCAGCGCCACAAGAATTGAACCGTTCATGGTTTCGAGCGCGAGCGGCTTCGCGGCGTACGATTGCAGTTCTTCGCGGATGCTGCCGTTCGTCGTGCGCGCGTTGAACCCGCCTCCGGCTTCGCTGACCTCGACGTCGCCGTTCACCGTGCGAAGCTCACCGCTGCCTTCCACGCCGCTGACGCGCACGGCGCCATTCACTGTCGCGGCATTCTCAATGATGACGCGCCGCGGCACTCGAATGAGATATTCCACGGAAACGTCTACGCCCTGGTCGGCCGGGTACCGCGTTTCAATTTCCACGCGGTCCGCGGCGGGCTTGATTTCAATCTGGACAAGGTCCAGGTCCGCGCTTCGCGGCGCGGACTTTACCGCGCGAATCTCAATTTCTTCGCGGTCCCATCCGCGGATTTCGACGGAGCCATTCACATTTTCAATTCGCAGTGTTCCGCCTTGGGCGAACGGAAGCGTCTTCGTGATGGTCTGATCGTTTGCGCGAGCAGGCGCAACGCAAACGAATAACGCAAGGCCGATGAATCCAACTAGCAATTTCCACATGCCGCACCCCCGTTTGATAGAACGCAGTGATCGCGTTCTTTTGAATGGGCCGTCACACCCGGTTGGAAAACTCGCGCGGCTCCGATCGATGAAGCCGCCACAAATCCGCGAAACTAATTCAAACGAAACTCGAGATTGATCACCGTGACCACGGAAACCGGCTCGCCATGGAGCAGCAACGGCTTATATCGCCATTGACGCACGGCATCCATTGCCGCCTCACGCAAGACCTGCTCCCCGGAAATAACCTTGACCTGTTCGACCCTGCCTTCCTTGCCGATTAACACGTTCATGGAAACCGTGCCTTCGATTCCGGCGTCGCGCGCAACTTCGGGGTACGTGGGCCGCACATCGCGCACCAAGCGCTTTTGCTGCTCCGCGGGATCCACGCGCACGCCGCCCCACCAGATTTCGTCGAGCTTCATCCACAAAACTTCTGATTCGGGCGGCGGGGGAGGCTGCGCGGGCTGCGCCGGCATGGGTGGTGCAAGCATTCCCGGCGGCGGCGTGCTCGGTCCCGTGCCGATGGGAGCGGAAGACTGCTTAATCGCCTGCACCGCCATCTGCGTCTGCTTCCCCATATCTTCCATACTCTGCTTGACAATCATCAGAGTCAGCCGCTCTTGTGTATCCATCTGCTCCTTGATCTGCTGCTGGATCAACGTCTGTTGCCGGAGCCGCGCATCGTCCGCATAACGCAATTGAATATTTCCACCGGCGGTGCGCAGGCGGACCACTTCTCCGCCGCCGTTTACCGCACATTCTCCGTGCATTTGCCTTCCGGAATCGCCCGTGACGTAACTCACCTTCAGCGGCAACAAAGGATCGGCGGTGATGCGATGATCAGCGGACGCGTCAATTGTCGCCTCGATGGTCACGGAGAGCTGCCGCGGCACGTACACAATGATGTCGCCCTGCCTCGAATCGAGCTCCGAATCGCCGGGGGTTTTCATCAGCGTGGGAGTGAGCCAGGCGGTAATGGACCCTGTGCCGGTGGAGGCGCGCACGGGACTATCCACGCGCGAAAGAAAAATGCTCCCGCCATTGCTATCCAGTTGCATGGGTCCGGAGACACGCATCACGCGGACTCCACCGCCCGCGGCTCGCGCCTGAATCGGCCCCACCGCATCGCCAAAATTAATCTGCCCGCCGCCGGAGGAGGCCGTCACGCGGCCGCCCGCGCGCTGAATCGAGACATTTCCGCCGCCGGTATCAAGCTGGGCCGTTCCACCGATCACCCCCGCATGAATGTGTCCGCCGCCCGTCGTAAGGATCGCGCTGCCGCTTACGTTTCCCGCGGTGATGTGTCCGCCCGCCGTCTCGACGCGAAGATCGCCTGCGACATCCCCAACCAAAATGTGTCCGCCGCCGGTGCTTTCGAGCCGCGCATTTCCACCGATGTGGCCCGCGGTGATGTTTCCGGCAGCCGTCGTGAGCGTGGCGCGGCCGTCCAAATCGTCCATCTGAATGTTGCCCGCCTGCGTTGTTGCTTCGAGGATGCAGCGGCGCGGAACATGAACCTCATAAGTTATTTGAAGCCGCTCGCGAAGATCGCGCCGCGCCACGACTCCTGAAATCGTCACGCCGCCCGGCGTCGGTTGCGCGCGGAGAATGAATTGACGCGCGATGTCCTTTGCCGCGGGCTCGAGCGCATCCACTTCGATCGTTACGACGTACCGCACTCCATCCGTCGCGTCCGTGAAAATGCGAATGCTGCCGATATCAGTTTCCAGGTGAAGGCGCTGTCCATCGTGTGTGGGGAGTGTCCCGGTTCTTTCCTCTGACGTTCGCGCTCTCGGCGCGCGGCGAGGTGCGGCCGGCTGTTGCCGTGGAAGCGCGAAGGGAGTTGACGAAGGGGAAGGAGCGGCCGGGGGCGTTTGAACTAGTTGAGGTTGCTGAGGTGATTGCGTCTGCGCCAGGGCAGGTGTTTGCGCTTGCGCGGAAATCGCCGCAAACGAAACGGCCAGCCCCGTTGCGATCGCGAAATTCCGAAATTGTACGCGTGTCAGCAAAACCTTCCTCGTGAGAGTAAGCCAGCCATCGCCTGCTTTACTGGGTCGGGCCCGCGCTCAGCCGCCGGATCAACGCCGCAGCCTGGAGACGGATGAAATTGTTTGCATCATGCTCGCTCAGATCGCGCAATACCTGCACGACGTGCGGATCGTCACCGGCGCTTCCGGCAAAGACCATTGTGCGAATCTCGTCGACGGCCTCGTTGCGCACGCCGGGATTTGCGTCATGCTGGAGCGCGTCGAGCACCGTCTCGCGCACAGCCGCATCCTGCTCAAATCCGCGCAACGATTCGAGAGCGCGCAGCCGGACACCCGGATTCACGTCATGTCGTGATGTCGCGCACAGCACGCTGCGGACGTCGGCGTCTTCCACGCTGCCCCGCAGTGCGTCCACGGAATCAAACCGGACATCGGAATCAAACCTTTGCGGGTTTTGAATTACGAAACTCAATACGCGCTTGACGTCGCCATCATCGTTCACAATCACTGGCTTCATCGCGCGGAAATGCACTTCGACCTTTTGCGTTCCGGATTCCGCATCCGGCACGAGGTAAATGTCCGAGACATTCGCCACGTTTTGCAAATCCTGATCGGAAATTCGCGGCGTCACGGTCATCGAGACCGGCACGAGCCCCGCCGATGTCTGTCCGCCGCTCGCCTGTGCCGGAAGCATCCGGCCCATTCCAAGTCCAACGAGCACGAACAGCGCCGCGCCGAGCGCCGGGTGCAACGCCATTTCCATGCGGCACCATGCAAAGCACCGCGCAAAAAATCCATCCGAGCGGCCGCGAGCACGTGCGGCTGCGAAATCGCGCCCCTCGTCGAGCGCTTCCGCCAATTCGCTGCGGCATTGTTCGAGCAGCGCTCCGGCCATGTCGAGCCCGTCCGCGGGTTGCGGCAAAGTGGCAATCATCTGACGCAGGCGCAACTCGCTCGCGAACAATGCGGCGCATTCCGCGCACTCGCCGGCGTGCTGCTCGACAGCCGCGCGCTCGCTGGGCGCCGCTTCATCACATGCGTAAAGAACAAGCAGCCGCTCGACCTCCGGGCAGCGCATTGCGCGCTTTGATTCTCCGGATTGGATCTCCGGTGTCACAGCAAACCCTCCAATTGCACTCGCAGCTTTCGCGTCGCGCGGAAAAGCGAATTCTTCACGGTTTCTTCCGTTGTCCCGAGCAATTCGCCGATCGCGCGCAGCTTCAAACCCTGGTTGTGCTTCATCTCAAAAATCACGCGCTCGCGCGGAGAGAGCCGCCCCATCGCCGCGGAGATTTTTCTCCCAATCTCTTTTCCTATCAATCGCCGCTCGGGATCTCCACTCAAGCCCGGCGCGCGTTGTTGCTCGAAAAAGTCGCGCGGCGATTCGTCTGCGTCGGCTATTTCGGGCGCCTGGTCTTCCGGACGGCTGTTGCGCCGCCGCAGTTGATCGAGGCAAACATTGGTCACGATTCGGTAGAGCCAGGTGTAGAAACTGCACTCGAAGCGGAAGCGGTGGAGATTCTTGTAGGCCTTCAGGAAAGCTTCCTGGTAAACGTCGCGGGCGTCTTCGGGGCGGCGCGTCAGGTTCAACGCGAGCCGCAAAACGTCGCGGTCGAACCGGTGGACCAATTCTTCAAACGCAAGGCGGTCGCCGCCCTGCGCGCGCTCAACGAGCGCACGGTCGTCCAAACGCGCATGCAACAGACCTACGCGGTCTTCGGCGCCGCCTGCGATACCGTCCCCCGAAAGCGCGATAGCAAGCCCAGACAGTGGCATCCCACTTAGTATAGACGCTCCTTGAGGGCAAATGTGAGCATCGGAAGGGCTGTGGAATTCCTGTAAATTGCGGAGCTAAGCGAAGCGATGCCAGGCGCTAAGTCCTTATTACAGAGTCACTTAGGCTGGCTTCGATAGAAACTTAGCGCGGAATCACCTTGCTCCAAAAGCCGTGATCTCGGGATGGCGCCTATCTTTTCGGGCAAGTCCGTTTTTGAGGAATGCTCGATAATCAACACCGCAGTGGAAGGAAGCGCCCCCTTTCTCGAAAGATGATCGAGCATATCAATGCAACTGCGCACTTCAGCGTATGGTGGATCCGCAAAAAGGAAACGAATCTTCTCTTGCTGATCCCCGCCGGCACCCGCGATGCGATCCGCAATTTGAGTGAGCCCTCGCCGCGCATCCGTATTCAGGATTTCCGCTTCCGCCGAATCGCCCCCGCGATATGCGGCTGCAACGATTCCAAGCGCCGCGAGATTCGCGCGAATGTGCGTCGCAGTTGCGACGTGCTTTTCGATAAAAATCACGCGACGCGCGCCGCGGCTTAGCGCCTCGATGCCGACCGCGCCCGTGCCTGCGTAGCAGTCCACGAAGACCGCGCCCTGTATTTCCGGGCCGAGAATGTTGAAGAGTGTTTCGCGCAGAGGATCGCTCGTCGGCCGCAAAGCGAGCTTCCCAAGGGGCCTGAGCCTTCGGCTACGAAACTGTCCGCCAACAATTCGCATCGCTTTCCTTACTCCGATCCTTAACCCACGTGTGCAAGCTGGTATCTCTGGCGCCAGCCCGCGCCAAGTTGTTTCAACAACCCCGCAAGTTCTTCCTGCGCAGCCGCATCGTCTACAAGCGCGAATGCTTCGCGCCTCGCCAACTCGAGCAATTCCTTGTCGCGCAAGGGATTCGCAATGTGAAAGCCGAGGTCGCCGTGTTGCCGCGTGCCGAAAAATTCGCCCGGGCCGCGAAGCTTCAAATCCACTTCGGCAATCTCGAATCCGTCCGAAGTCCGAGCCATCGTCTCGAGCCGCTCGCGTGAATCCCCTACGAGTTCCTTCGGCGCAACAAGGATGCAATGCGATTTCTCGCTCCCTCGCCCGATGCGTCCGCGCAACTGGTGAAGCTGCGCGAGTCCGAAGCGATCCGCATGTTCGATTACCATCATCGTCGCGTTCGGCACATCCACGCCGACTTCGATCACCGTCGTCGCGACCAGCACTTGGATTTTGCCGCTCCGGAAACTTTCCATCACCGCTTCTTTTTCTTCGCTGCGCATCCGGCCGTGCAGCAGCCCAACGCGCAGGCCCGCGAGCACTTTGCTCGAAAGCCGCTCATATTCCGTGATTGCCGCCTTCAATTCCGCTCGGGATTCTTCAATCACCGGATAGACGACGTAAGCCTGCCGCCCGCGCGCCGCTTCGCGCCGCACACTCTCCCATACGCCCGGCAAATTCGATTCAGCCGCAAGCCGCGTCTCGATGGGCGTGCGCCCCGGCCGCATCTCGTCAATCACGGATGTATCGAGATCGCCGAAAAAAGTCAGCGCGAGCGTGCGCGGAATCGGCGTTGCGGTCATAACCAGCACGTCCGGCGTCATTCCCTTTTCGATGAGCCGTTTGCGTTGCATCACCCCGAAGCGGTGCTGCTCGTCAACAATCACCAGCCCGAGCCGCGCAAATTCGACTGGGTCTTCGATTAAAGCGTGCGTGCCCACGATCAATTGCGCCGCGCCGGTGCGAATACGTTCGTTCGCCGCTCTCTTCTGTGCGGGCTTGATCCCGCTCACCAATATTTCCACGCCGTATCCCGCGGGCGCAAAAATGCGCCGCGCCGAAAGATAGTGCTGCCCTGCCAGGATTTCCGTCGGCGCCATCAGCGCGACCTGGTATCCATTTTCGATGGCGATGGTGGCTGCTTCCAGAGCGACGATTGTTTTCCCGCTGCCCACGTCTCCCTCGAGCAGCCGGTTCATCGGCACGGACTTTTCCATATCGGCGGCAATTTCGCCGAGCACGCGCTTCTGCGCCGCCGTCGGTTTGAATGGCAGGATGCGCTTGATCGCCTCGCGCACCCGAGCCTCGCGCACACGGAATGCAATGCCCGGCTGCTTCCGCAAACTCCGCCGCCGGATCGTCAGACTCAATTGGAAAAAGAAGAACTCCTCGAAGATCAGCCGCACATGCGCGGGGGAGCGAAACGAATTCAACTCTTCAAGCGATTCCGTCTGCGGCGGAAAGTGCACATAAAACAGCGCCGCGCGCCGCGTGGGAAATTGATACCTCGCCTGGATCGCGACGGGCACCAGATCGGGCACTTCGGAGGGCAGCGCCGCGAGCGCCTGATGCACAAATTTCCGAAGCATTCGCGGACCGATCGATCCGATCGCTTCGTAAATCGGCACGATGCGCCCGACTTCCGTCGAATCGCTTCCCTCCGGCCCCAATAGTTCCACCTGCGGATTCACCATCTCCATCCGCGCGGGACGATACGGGTCGTAATCCGCCTTGCCGTGCAACACAAGCTGCTGCCCCGCTTTGTATTTGCCTTCGAGATATCCGCTGTGAAAAAAGCGGCAGTGCAGCCGACCGGTCGCGTCCTTCACAACAAGGTGATAGAGCCCGCCGTACCGGCGCGCATATTTCAGAAATTGGCCTTCGACGACTTCCACGCGCAGCGTGTACGTCTCGCCCGGCTTCATTTCGCGTATCGTCGTGAAGTGCGTGCGGTCTTCATAACGGAATGGCAGGTAGGCAATCAGGTCTTCGACGGTCGCGATGCCGCGCTTCGCAAGCGTCGCCGCCCGTTGCGGACCCACTCCCTTCATGAATTTCACTTCATCGGTCAGCTGGATCATGCCCGTTCTTTATACCATCCCTCGCGGAATTGGCCGTCCCGTGGCCCGATGCAAAGGGGCCTGCCGGGCGCGTCTCTTACGCGCCACATTGCGCAACAGGCACTTGCGCCGCGTCAACGCGCATGGCTAGATGGAATTGCGAGCTTCGCCTTCCGTTCCGCGTGGCGCGCCCGGAGGATTCGTTGTCCGATACGGCCCCGCAAATAACCCCTGCGCCGCATCTCGAGCGCCTGGGTGGAAAAGATTTCCGCGTTCTGCTGGTTTGGATTCTTGCCGGCGCAATCGGCGTGGGCGTCGCGTGGCGCTATTTCTTCCAGGCATTTCCGGAAGCGGCCGTCCACTTTGAGGTGACGCGCGATCAGGCGCTCGATACCGCGCGCCAGTTCCTTTCGCAGCAGCACATCTCGGTCGATGGGTACGAATCCACGATCGTTTTTTCCGTGGACGACAATGCAAAAACATACCTCGAGCGCACCGTCGGCCTCGAGCAGGCAAATCGCTTGATCTCAACCCAGGTGACCGCGTGGTATTGGGAAGCACGCTTTTTTCGTCCCGAGCAGAAGGAAGAATTCCGCGTCGACGTAAGCCCCTCGGGCCGCCTGGTCGGTTTCGAGCACGTCGTTGAAGAGTCGCGCGCCGGCGCGCGATTGGATCGCGATGCAGCGCTATCCATTGCCCAGAATTTCTTGCTCGCGCAAGGCCCGGCGCGTTTCTCGCAGTTCGATTATCTCCCGGAAGAGGCCAACTCCACCGAGCCAAATCCCAATCGCCGCGATTGGAGCTTTACATGGGAGCTGCGCGGATTTCACGCGCCGGATTCTCCCCAGGGCGCCCCCTATCGCCTCACCGTAGGGTTGCAGGGCGATCAGATCAGCAGTCTCGACGAATTTCTCAAGGTACCTGAAACGTGGACGCGCGATTACGACAAGCTCCGCTCGGCAAACACCCTCCTCACCAATGTCGCGATTATCCCTTTCATGCTCCTCCTTGGCGGGGCCTTCTGGGTCATTTACGAATTGAGCCGCCGCAGCGTCTTGCGCTGGTCGGGATCGCTTTGGCTGGGGATGATTTTCGCGGTCCTCTTTTTCTGGATGACGGTAAATACCTGGCCCATTCTCCGCGCGGGGTATGACACGAACTCATCCTATTCCTCGTGGGCCTTGGAGCAAGTGATGTTAGCCGCACTGCTCAGCATCGGCCAGGCCGTGCTTGTGACCATCGCTTTCGCGCCCGGCGAACCGCTCTATCGAAATGATTTCCCAAAATTTCTCCGCCTCGGCGCAATTCGCACTTTTCCGGCGCTGCGCTCGAAGGAATTTTTCCGCTCTTGCGTCATCGGTGTTTCGTTCGCCGCTGTCCACATTGGCTACGTGGTCGCTTTTTATCTTGTGGGAAAACGCTTCGGTGTCTGGGCCCCGCAAGAAATCAACTATGACTCGGAGACAAGTTCTATTCTTCCTTGGCTCGCTCCGATGGTGATCGGTCTTTATGCTGCGGCGAGCGAAGAATTTCTATTCCGAATGTTCGCGATTCCCTTCTTGCGGCGCATCACCCGCTCCAAAATCCTCGCCGTGGTTCTGCCCGCGTTTATGTGGAGCTTCCTCCATACGAACTATCCGCAGGAACCGCCCTACATCCGCGGCATTGAGATTGGCATCCTCGGAATCGCCGCCGGGCTCGTAATGCTGCGCTGGGGCATTCTCGCGACACTCGTGTGGCACTACACCGCGGACGCCACGCTCGGCAGCCTGCTCCTCATCCGCTCCGCGAACCCTTATTTCCGCGTCTCCGGCGCGCTCGTCGCCGGCGCGGCATTCATTCCCATTCTTTGCGCCGGTGTGATGTACCTGAAGCGCGGCGGATTTGTTGTGAATGAAAAACTGCTGAACGCAGCCGAGCCGTTGAAGTCTCCCGCTGAAACCGAAGCTGTTTCCGCGGATCAGCAAGCGCAGCCGGCGCACAGCGCAACTTATCGCGCGCTTTCCATGAAGATGGTTTGGACACTCGTACTCTGCGGCGTCGCCGGACTCCTCCTCGTCAAGTTCACCAAAGTTCCGTCCATCGGCAGCTTCGTGCGCACTTCGCTTGACAGCAAGCAAGCCGCCGCCGAGGCCGATGAAATCCTGCGCCAGAAGCACGTGGACCCGTCCAAATTTCATCGCGCCGTCATCTTCCTGAACAATTTCGACGACGTCACCAACGAATTCCTGCGGCGCAAAGTGGGAATCGAAGGAGCGAATCTCATTTACGAAAATCAGGTACCGCAATCTTTCTGGCGGGTCCGTTACTTTCTCGATGGCCAGCAGGAAGAATATGCCGTGCTTCTCCGTACAAATGGTGATCTCCACTCCGTGTGGCACACGCTCGACGAACGCGCTGCAGGCCCCAATTTGACGAAGGAGGAAGCGTTTGCCCGCGCCGAAGCCTGGCTCCGCGAAATCAAGCATGTGGACTTCGCGCAATGGAAACTCGTCGACTCTAATTCGGAGAAAAAACCAAATCGCACAGACCACAAATTAATCTGGGAGAATAAGACGCCTCTCGCAGGCGGCCCGCAACCGGAGGACGCCGCGTTCGCGCGCATGGAGCTTCACGTGAACGGCGAGGAAATTTCCACCTACCGCATCTACGTGAAGATTCCGGAGGAATGGGAGCGCCGCCAGACCCAGGAAACGCTGCCGAAGACTCTCCTGCTCATCTGGAAATATCTTTTCCCTGCGACGCTCGTCGTTCTGGTGCTCGTCGTCTATTTCCGCAACTTGAAGCGGCCGGAAGCCACTTCGATTCCATGGAGAAAATTCGCCCGCTGGGCTGTTTGGGGATTGACCGCTTTCGCGGTGCTGGAAATCACTTCGATTCCGGTCGCGCTGCACAGGTACACGACGCAGATCCCGTTCAAAGTATTTCTCGCTACCATCGGAATCGGTTGGCTGATTGGCGCCGCCTTCTTCTACTCGGCCATTGCATTCTTCTTCGGGCTCGCCTGGTATTTCTGGTCGCGCGCGGGCGAGAGGAATCAACTCCCCGAATGGTTCCGCATGCCCGCCGATTATTATCGCGACGCTTTTCTCATAGCCACCGCCGGCGCCGCAACTATCCTCGGCTTTTCGCGCGCCACCACGCTCCTCGAGCGGCTCGTACCCGCGTTGCGCGACGCCATGCCTTCCTCCGTGCCCGCCGGCTTTGACGCGCTCCTACCTGCCGCGCAGGAAATCTCGCGCGCCGTTTATTTGGGACTTCTCGTCGCCGCGATCATCGCCGCACTTTCAGGATTCATCGCGCTCTTCGGGCGCACGCGCTGGATGCGCGCGCTCTTCATCCTCGCGGGCGCACTCGCAATGATTGACGGCTGGGGAAGCGGCGCTGATTTCCTGCGGCAATTCGCACTTTATGTCGTGACGATTTGTTTCTGGTGGTGGGGCATCTCGAAAGTCGTGCGCTTCAACTTGATCGGCTATTTACTGCTGTATGCCGTTTTTTCACTCGCCGGTGGCGCGTTCCCGTTGCTCCAACAACCAAATTCCTATTTGCGCACGAACGGCATCGCCGTACTCGCCACCCTCGCTCTTCTCTTGCTCTGGCCGCTCATTGCCTGGCGCCGCGCGGCGGCATCCGCCGGTTCGTCCTCTCCACTCGCATAGCATTCGCTTCTCGCGCGCAAAGTTCCTCGCGCGATGCTTCAAACCCTTCGGTTGGCTTGCAGGAAGTTTACTTCGCGCCCAGCCCGCGCCGCAGCTTCTGATACGTCGTATCGAGGTCTTCCGGCACCACGCGCGTCTCACCCACGGTGGTCATGAAATTGGCGTCCCCGCTCCATCGCGGCAGCACATGCAAGTGCAAGTGTCCCGTCACACCTGCGCCCGCCGAGCGCCCCAGGTTCATCCCGAGATTAAATCCCTCGGGCTTGTACTCCGCCTTGAGCGCGCGCTCCACGCGCTGCGCCAGCCGCATCATCTCCGCGAGCGCCTCCGGCTTGCAATCCATTAGGTCCGCGACGTGTTCGTACGGCACGATCATCACGTGCCCGCTTGTGTAGGGAAATGCATTGAGGATGATGAAGTTCAGCTCGCCGCGCAAAACGATTCGCGCCTTCTCATCGCCGGCCGTTTGCGCATCGCAAAAAATGCAGCGGTCGTCCTTGCCGGCGCTGGCCATGTACCGGAAGCGCCACGGCGTCCAGAGATAGTCCATCGGAGGAGTTCAGCCTTGCGCCGGGGCTTCGGTCCCGGATCCGGCCGCTTTCGCCGTCGTGCTTGCGTTGACGAAATCCTTCAGGTCCTTACTTGGCTTAAAGAATAGAATTTTCTTTGCGGGAACTTCGACCTTTTCGCCCGTCCTCGGATTGCGCCCCTGACGCCCGCGGCGATCCCGTGTGCGGAATGTGCCGAACCCGCGGATCTCGATCCTGTCTCCCTTTCGCAGCGCGGCAATCAGGCTGTCGAACACGGTCTCGATCACTTCCTCGGTCAATTTCTGCTCGAGCAGCGTGGCAGTCTTCACGATCTCAACGAGATCAGCTTTTGTCATCGTCGCATCAGTCATGGCAACATCCTAGGGCGGGCACATCCCGCCAAATTAATTTTTTGGCCCGCCTTCGGGGCCTGCCTGCCGCATTTCTGTCAGTCAGGCATGGTAGGCAAGCTGGTTGGCCTACCCGCGATGTGTCCATATCATTAATTGCACCCGGAAGGAAACTTTTTCTGCGCCACCCCGGCTTGCTTCCCTTTCGGGAGTTCCCAAACGGGATAGCGCCCCCAATGGCCTTGGCTAAAACGTCCCGCCCTTTGAGCGAATCATGTCGCCGATCGTCGCAGTGGGCGACGACTTCGCCGTCTTCGGCGCGCTCGCCGCGCGGTACTCCTTTATTTCTTTCTGCTCGACCTGTTTCTGTGCGCCGCGATAGCTCAGACCGATGCGGTGCTGGTCGGGGTCAAGCTTTACAATTTTGAAATCGTATTCCTTGCCGATTTCGAGGGATGAGCCCTTTTCACCCGGCCTCGCTCCGCCATGTCCGCCGCGTTCGCCACCGCGCGGACCGCCCTTGTCGTCGTGCTTCCTCTTCCTGTCTTCAATTTCGGAGATGTGGCACAGCCCTTCGATTCCCTCGGTCAGTTCGACAAACGCGCCGAACGCCGCCATCCGCGTAACCTTGCCGCGCACTACCTCATTTACCTTGTGCTCGCCAAACCAGTTCGCCCAGATATCATTCACTTGCTTGATGCCCAGCGACACGCGCCGGTTCGGCGCATCGATCTTTAGGATCTTCGCCGTAACCTGCTCGCCCTTCTTAAGCACCTCGCCGATATTCTTCACGCGTCCGGCCCAACTGATGTCGCTTGCGTGCACCAACCCGTCGAATCCTTCCTCGATTTCGACGAACGCGCCGAAGTCCGTCAAGTTCCGCACGCGCCCGGTCACCACCATTCCCACCGGATATTTCTCCACGAGTTCCTGCCACGGGTCGGGCTGCGTCTGCTTCAAGCCCAGCGAAATGCGCCGCTGCTCCATTTTCACATCCAGCACGACGGCCTCAACCTCCGCGCCCTGCGTCACAATTTTTGACGGGTGCTTCATCTTCTTCGACCACGTCATCTCGCTGATGTGCACCAGTCCTTCGACGCCCGCATCCAGTTCGATAAATGCTCCGTAGTCGGTGATCCCCACGACCTTGCCCTTTACGCGCGAGCCCACCGGAAATTTCTCCGCCACCGCGGCCCACGGGTCGGGCACCAATTGCTTGCGGCCCAGCGACACGCGGCCCTTTTCTTTGTCGAAGCGCAGCACCTGCACTTCGAGTTCGTCATCCACCTTCACCGCTTCCGAGGGATGCTTCAGCCGCCCCCAGCTCAGGTCGGTGATGTGCAGCAATCCGTCCACGCCGCCCAAATCCAGGAACACGCCGTAGTCCGTAATATTTTTCACGCGGCCCTTGAGCACTTGCCCTTCCGCGATCGACTCCATCACCTGCTTCTTTTGCGCTTCGTTTTCTTCTTCAAGGATCGCGCGCCGGCTAACCACCACGTTGCCGCGCTTGCGATTGAGCTTCAGCACGCGCACCGTGAGCTTCTGCCCTTTCAGCGATTCCAAATTTGATTGCGGCTTCAGGTCCACTTGTGATGCGGGCAGGAACGCGCGCACTCCGATGTCCACGACAACCCCGCCCTTAATCAGGTCCGTAACAGTCGCTTCGATATTCTTCTTCGAGCGGTAGGCCTCTTCAATTTTTTTCCAGGTCGCGCGGCGCAGCGGACGCTGGTAACTCAGCAGCGCGTACCCGTCTTTTTCTTCGCCCAGCCGCTCGACTTCCACTATTTGCCCGGGCGTCATCGGCGGCGCGGTCGTCACCTCGGCGAATTCCGAGGCGGGAATCAGCCCTTCGCGCTTTGTCCCGATGTCCACCACCACGCCGAGATCATTCAACGCGACCACGCGTCCCTCGATCACCTTCTTTTCGGTTTCGGCGCTCTTCTCTTCCGGCGAAGGATATTGGTTGATCAGCTCGCCCATCGCCTCCGCGGAAATTTCGTCTTGATCCGGAGTATTCGGATCGGCCTCCGCGTGCTTGTCTTCGTTGGGTAAGGTCTCCGTCGGAATATCAGCCGCGCGCGGATCCCCTTCGCTGACCATGTTCGCGATTCGCTCGGCAGTCTCACTGTCCGTCTCTTGCGCCGATGGCGCTGGATGCGCCTCGACCGAAGCCTGCGCCGAGGGCGTCTCACTTAAAGATGGTTCTGTGGCGCGGGCTACGCCGGCAGCGGTCGGCCCGTCGCTTGTTTGTCGCTCGCCTGCGTTTGAGGCATTGTCAGGCGAATCGAGCGCTTCACTTTCGGAATTTACGGATGATTGCTCGGCTGGAGTTTCTGCCGTACCGGCGTCAGTAGCGAGGTTGACGGTTTTTTCGAGCTCGGGTGACATCTTCGAGGCCTCCGAACGGAGACTTGCCCTGCTTACCGAGGTATTTCCCCGGGGGAACCACAAACGCGGCTAAGCAAGGAAGGGACTGCGGTGCATCATGCGTGCCACGTCCACACGATGATACCCGCCGCCAAAGCCCCCTGTCAATTTCTTCCAACTCGCTGCCGACTCGGAGCTCGGAGTCCAAGATTGCGCGCACGATTATAGTTTTTTGTGTGATTGGCGCCGCCCGAAACATGTCCCGATGAATTTTATCCGGAGGGCGGCTTTGGTTTGAGCGTATGGCGTATGGGACTGATGACGTGGCAACTGCTGAAAATTCGGCCCCAAAAAACAACAAAGCCCCGGAAAAATCCCGGGGCCCGTTGCGATTCCGTTTATGCGATTAATTAGAACCTGTAGCTGAAAATTGCCCGGGCGATCTGTCCTTTGGCCGCCCAGTTGTTGAAAACCTGGAATGGCGGATTCGCCGGATTCGGATTGGCTATGGCTGACTCGTTGGGGAAATCGTAGTAGAGATACTCAACCCCGGCGTGCCAGTGCCTGCAAACCGCGTATTCGATGCCGCCCCCGGCGGTCCAGCCCACCTTGAACCTGCTGATTTCCAACAGGTAGTCTTCTGTCCCATTGGGCTCGAAATTACTGTCTGCGCCAAGAATAAACCGGCCCATCGCAACGCCGCCCGTTGCATAGAACAGCAGCCGCTTATCCGCAATCACTCCAAGGCGCCCGCGAATCGTTGAGAAGTATTTCAACTGTTCTTGCGCGGTAAGGTCTGACCCGCCCGCAGCCGAATCCGGAAGACCCGCGCTATCAATAATTGGGTTTTCCAGCGTGGTCCCATTTACGCCCGTCCCTGAAAAATCCGCGGACAGGCCAAAGAGCCACGCCCCATGCCTATGGTCCCAGCCGGCTTGGACTCCGCCGATGACCCCGTGCGGGTGCAAAACAAGTGTTTGCGGCTCCAAGTCAAAGAATGATGCGGCATCCGGCAGCGGATTAAAGATTGTGTCTCCATTTCCCAGCACATAGCCGAAGCTGCCGCCCAGCGAAAATCCGTTCCATTTGTATTCGCCCGAATTTGACGAAGATCCCTTCTTGGGAGCAGGAGCCGCCGCCGCTGCGGGCGCGGGAGCATCCACGATGGATGACGTTACTGTCTTCGGGTTTGATGCGCTTGCGCCATTGTCTTGCGCAAACGCCGGACCGGCTATCGCGAGCGCGATGAATACCGTTAAAACGACTCCTCCAATTGCTAACTTTCTCATGCAATCCTCCAAGGATTTGGTTTTTTGTGTGGATTTTTCAGCGTGGGCTGGATTTCCGCTCTATGTCAACCACTGCAGTTTGAAACTCCTGATGTCCTATTCCAGCCTTTAAGCATAATCAAAAGCGGGTCAATTTCAGGAAAAAGTACGCCCTGATGAACTTAAGATATACCCCCCACTAGGATGTCTCCCCCTCAACATGGGTTGCCCCGCTCCATAGCGCCAGACCCGAGGCCTTTCGCCCGCCCCCCGCGCCCCCCTCGTGTGTTGGTTCAGTCTGAAATGGAGAGAAGGCGCTCTCCGTTAGTGAGTGTTCCGCCCTTTCGGAACGGGGATTTTCAAGGCATCTATAAGACCACCAGGTTACCCTCGGCATGGTTGCGTCCCCGCAGAACCCGCTTCCGGTTTGCCCAGCAAGGTCATTGCAGCTCCACCATGCCCATCCGTCTCAACTTCCGAGTAGCCCGTCATCCGACCAGAAAGCCAGACTATAAAGATCAGAACTAACTCTCCACACTTCCTCCTCCGATTGGCGGCATATTGGGGGTTCTCAGCATTTGCCCCGGAGGATAAGATTGTGCGTCGATGACATTTGTGACCAACCCGCGCCGCGACGCCAGTCCGACGATCGCCGGTTTTGTTTTTCAGGCGAACGTCACGATCCTTCGTTGGCTGGAACTGCGGGACGACGAGCATCTCGAACTTGAGTGCGGCGAAGACATTGATACTGTGCATGATGGTCCCAATGGTGGCACCTCCGCCGAAACGCGTCTGCTCGAACAGATCAAGGCCCGGAGCGCGCGGTCGGTGACGCTCAGGAGCGAAGAGGCTCTAGAGGCGCTATCGAATTTCTGCAGCCATCGTGCTGCAAATCCCACATCAAAACTTAAATTTCGGTACATCACGACTGCAAATAGTGGTGTTGAACAAGGCTGGGATCGTCCTGAGTCCGGGATTGAGACTTGGTCGGGCTTGCGACGCGGTAGGTACGACGAGACGGCGCGCCACGAGGCCATCCAAGCACTTCGCACTGTCATCAAGTCTTGTGCGCGTCCCCATAAAGTCTCGGTAGACACTTGGCAGGCTTTGCAGCAGGTTCTCGCATCCGAAGACGATTCGCATCTAGCCGAGATCATTGTTGCGTTTGAATGGGGCGTAGGTTACGGCGATTACTCACAAATAGAAAACGATATCCTCGCAGCACTCACCCGCGATGGCCAAGTGATGGCGGCAGAAGAAAAGGAGAATGTTTACGAACATCTCTTGGCGTTTGTCTTCCGGCTCTTGTGTCAATCCGGTGCGAAACTTTTGACGACCGGCCTACTGCAGACGGAACTCCGGACCGCCACACCGGCTGACCTTGCAATTCTGCAACTGGTCAGAAATGAGCTTGGCGAGATGTCCATGCGACTTGCCAGCGTGGCGGCCACTGTAGCTCACCAGGAACATGATGTAGCAGTTCTCAAACAAACGGTCGGACTTATTGGAAAGAGCTTAGGCTATGAATCCGCGTTTGCACTGAGTGCAGTTTCCCTCTCAACTGACGTGCCTGATCTGGTAAGTCCATGCACCACGCGGGACACACTCGTCGACGGTTTGCTCACCCGCGTGCAGACCGACGGAACCGTAGCGCTCGTTGCTGAGCCGGGTTCCGGTAAAACGCAGCTTCTTGTTCTGGCCGTTGCGAAGACAGGACGCAGTACGCACTGGTTGAATATGCCACGCCCCGTGACGGAGGCGCAGGCTTGCATTCTAATCGAGGCTCTGGTCCGGTCAGTTAGCGGTCAACTTCAGAATAAGCCATTCCGTGAAAGCTGCGACGCTGCGGCGGACCAATTTAGGAGCACTCTTGTGGTTATCGAGGACCTCCCCCTAATGATTCCCTTCGGTCCGCTCGCAACGCGCCTCGTCACGCTCGTGCGCTGCCTGAGGGGCGTCGATGCATACCTTTTCACTTCAAGTTACTTTCGATTCCCAGCGACGACCGAAGAGGCGCTTGGCGAAGTCCACTTCGATCTCCCCCGCTTCACAACTGCCGATATCGCGGAGATTCTTATTGCAGCAGACGCGCCACAACAGCTTCGCACGGAAAATATCTGCGATTTACTCGCTGGCGTAACAGAGGGGCTGCCAGTCCTAGTCATGGCTGCTGTGCGTTACCTCGCCAACCGAAATTGGAACTTCACTGCGACGGAACTCGAATCGCTGCTCCGTGGCGAATTTGCGTTAGCGCATCGGCGTGATGCGAGCAGTCTGTTGCAGGTCACCGTTCCGGATGCGGAGCAACGGGAGCTTCTCATCCGCATGAGTCTGGCGATTGGTGCCTTCACGATGGAGGACATTGCAAGAGTCGCTCGCGTGCCGAAGGCAATTCCCTTGCCGGGAGAAAAAGTCCGGCGAGCGACAGGTCTCTGGCTGCAACAAGTAGGCAGTGGCCGCTACCTTCGCTCCCCACTCATAACGTTGGATGTCGCCGACGCACTAGATCCCGAGACGCGACAAGGCGTGCACTTTGTCTTGGCGTTGAGGATTCTCGCTAGAAAAACTCTTCAGCCCATTGAAGCCTTCGCTTGCGTCAATCACTTGATGATGGCAGGGGACGTGGCCTTCGCTGTTACCGTTGTGCTTCAAACTTTGGCAGCCTTCCTTGAATTGGACGAGCCCGTCGAAGACGATTTTAGCTTCTCACGGATGTGGCCCTCCAGTCAGGCTCTCTCTGGCGTCGATGTGAATCTCCAGATCAGCCTGCGTGCCATGCAGATCGCCGTCCTCGCAAAGCGAGGGCAAGATATCCAGCCGATGATACAAACACTCGATGGCCTCATCGCCCATGTTGAGGCACAAGGGTGGGGCGTAGCTGCTGCTACCAGCGGGCTGGCGATCCACCTCGTTTGGCGCGCCCCCCTTCTCGCTAACAAATATCTCTTGCTGGCCCTGGGCAGTTATGAGACCGCACGTCTACCCGACGGCTCGCCCCTGCCGCCCGTGGCCTATCCTCTCGAGCACATCCTGTGGGTGTCCGCGTACAACTGCAAATCCGATGCGGATGTCGATTCCTGGCTCGCAACCATTTCTTGCTACACGCCGACGCAGATTGAAACACTGAAGCGCTCCGACCTGATGGAAGACAACATCACAATCCTCTGCGATGGAATCTGGATGCGTGTCTACCGGAGGCCGGAAGCGGAGCGAGATTGGGGCGCTGTAAAGGAAAAACTCGAACAGGTGGAGGCGACAGGGCGTGCAATCGGCTTCGCGTTGCTCGAAGCGGACGCGGGTTATGGTTCTGGCCGAATGGGACAAGCAGCTTGATGATGCCCTCGCTTTGAGCGAATCGTCTCTGAACCGTTTCGACGCTGACGACTGCCGCTTCCTGATTATGGAGGTCACTGGTCGTCAACTGTCTTACGCCGGCAGACCAGAGGAAGCCACGAAATGGTTGGAACGTGCGCTCAACTGTGATGCCTTCCACCACAGCCTTTGGCGGCGAGACATTCTGATCACTTTGGCTGAGCTTCAAGGTGGTAACGATCCCCGTAAAGCGGCGGAATTCCCTGCGCAAGCAGTCCGAATTTCTCAGGATGGAAAGTTAGTGGACGCGCTTTACATAGAAACACTCGCGGAACACGGGATGGCGCTGTGGAGGGCCGGAGAGAGCCGCCGATCCTTCGACATATTTGAAGAGGCCACGAATCGCCTGTTGGCCATTCAGACTGATGCGAACAAATGGAAGGGGCTCTTTGCGCGGGTCTTCGCCGTCATCGCGTATTTCAGCGCTGTTGCGCTTAACGGAAAGCCCCCGGAGGGTCAAAGTGAGCCCCAACAGGGCTTGTTTCTAGCAAGCAACGAACAGGCACACACCGGCTACCGCACGGAGCAGTTGGCTTACATCAGTATTCGTCTGGCCATGTTCGCTGACGGCGTCCGCGATGTTTCCATGGCGGCTGCGTGGACATGGAGAGCGATTGAATCTGCAAGACAGATTCCTACCGCATGGGATGGGGTCCGCCTGGCAACCTGGCACGCGATGCCCGCAGCGCTGCTGTCCAATGATTTCGTTCGCGCCGCTCAGCTCGTCGACATTGTGATGGCGGCTGATGTCGACAGCATTGGGGCTCCAGCAAGCACAGAGGCCGCGAGAGATGTGTCGCAGAAGCCATCAGAAATCAATGCTCCTGCAGCCTCACTTCCGTCAGCCGCTCGTAAATCGCTTCTGCTAGTGACATCGATGGTTCCCGTCGCAATCCGCCTAGCCTTTCTTCAGTTTCGCGGAGGAACACCCGCCGCCACCGCGGCCTCACTTGCGGCCATCGAATCCGTGATCCCAGCCAACCTCCAGTTGGAGAATTTCACAAGCGAGATAAGAAGGGCTCTTGTCGGTGAAGCCGATTGGGAGGCGTTGTGGGACGACGGATGTCGTGCGTTCCAGGCCCACGAATATACGCGCGGCTGCGTGCTGTGCATCGGTGCCATGGATATGGCCTCGCCTTCACAGTCTCTGTACCTGCAAATCTCTATAGCGAAGAACTTGGAGGGGTTCTTCAAGCCCTTCCCGTTAGTCTACGGGGAAATTGTCGCGCCGTTCTTTGTGGCCTACTGGGAGCGAGCGATAGCGGAGTCCACAGGTCTGTTCAGAACTGCTCAAGCGTACACACAGAGACAGCTCCAGGTGGCTGACGGGTCGCCCGAAGGCACGCGCAGGCTCCTGAGTGCTATGTACTTTTGTTTGAATGTAAGACTCCCAAGGGACGCAGTGGAATGGCTCAACTCTTCAGAGTGAAGTGCTTTCGGGCACCGCCAAAACGAACAAATCGTCCGTCTTGGGGTCGTCAAAGACCACATTTCGGATGCATTGTCGGCAAACTGGAAGTAATCCGTTTCATCTGTCGCGCGGCCCGCTGGCGGCGATTCTTCCGCTGTTCCCTCGCAGCCTTCAACTTCCGATCCCGGTCGGCCTGAGTCTCCTGCTGATGCCCGGCGAGCATGTCCTTCGGCGTGATATAGCCGATGGCGCTGTTCAGACGGGCGTCGTTGTAATGCTATACCTATCTTAACGGCAGAACACTTTCTCCATCCCCAGTTGAGGCAGGACAAGGGACGAGTGCATTCATACTGAGGCCAACGGGCGAGTGCAAGTGTTGGCTCGCCCGGGTAGTGTCCTAATTTGCGCCGATTTCCCTTGCTTTTTGCAAAATGCTATGTTATAAGTAAAAATGTACTCCCTGATACTATTCGAATACTCTCCAACACGATCCTGCCTGTCCGGGAGCCAATCTGTAAACCCTTTAGATCGAATAACTTATCGCGTCCGAATTTCGCCAAAATCCCCTAACCCCTTTGTTGCACTACTCTTACGAGGGGCGTTGCACAATTTCAGTGCAGCCGCACCCGTAACTCCTTTAAACGGAATAGCTTACCGGCGAATTCGTCAAAACACCCGTAAGTCCAATGCTGCGTTACTCTTACCGCATCTCGTGGCTGTAAGTCCTTTGTTGCGTTACTCTTACAAAAAGATGGGGGGTGGGGGGTATCCGACTCCAGGCAAACCTCAAGGTGCAGCTAAGTACCAGTGTTATCTACCACTTACGAAAACTCTTGCAAATGCCCCAAAAATCCCCCAATGTTTTCTACCACTTACAGACCACCTCTCCCGTAACTACCAGTGTTATCTACCACTTACAAAAAAACCGGGTAACTATCCCTTGACATCAAGTACGGATTCTGGTACGCTTTTGGTGTGAGAGGGAAGCTATGAAAGTCAAACAAAGCATTCCAAAGCATCTCCGATACACCATCCGGGATTTTAACAGACAATTCCCGAATGACGATGCCTGCCTAGAACACTTGAAGGAACAGCGGTTTCCGGGCGGCGTGGCGAAGTGCGATAAGTGCGGCGTGGACCGCAAGCACCATCGCGTCACTGGCCGTCCTGCATGGGCGTGCGATTACTGTGGGAGCATGATTTCACCGATGGCGGGAACCATCTTCGCCAAGTCCAGCACCCCGCTCAAGACTTGGTATTACGCGATGTATCTTATGTCCTCTACCCGGTGCGGGATTAGCGCGAAGCAAGTCCAGCGTGAAACCGGAGTGACCTACAAGACCGCGTACAGAATCTTCCGGCAGATTCGTTCGCTGCTTTCCGATGGTGACCTGCAACTGGAGGGGCCGACGGTTGAAGTTGACGAAGGATATTTCGGCGGTGTGCGAAAGTGGCAGCGTGGGCGTCCAATGCGCGGAGACTTCAAAAAGACTCCGGTTATCGGGATCGTCCAGCGTGGCGGGCGCGTTGTGGCGCGTGTAATCAAGAATGCTGGCCGTGACGAATTGCTTGGCGCGATTCGCAAGCATGTCGTACCGGGCAGCGTGATTTACACCGATGACTACGGCATCTATCACGGCATCCCGAAGATGCGCGGCAGGGATGGCAAGGCGGCGAATTTCACTCACTTCCGCATCCGTCACAAGAGCGGATGGTATGTCCGCGATGGACACATTCACACCAACGCTGTTGAAGGATTCTGGAGCCTGGTTAAGCGCGGAATCGGCGGGGCCTATCACAGTGTTTCGCCAAAGCTCTTGCAGACATATCTTGACGAATACACTTTCAGGTATAACCGGAGACACGACGGAAACCTGCAATTCAAGAGTGTTTTGGCGAGAGCTTGCCGGAAAGTGGCCTAGAAGCGCGTTTTAAGAGGCTCATAAATGCGTCCCGCGTTATGGGGCGCATTTTCTTTTTCGTTTCGGGTCGCGGCTTAACTTTTTGTGTTCGCGTCATGCACTAAGTATACCACCGCTTTATTTGCTCGTGATGAACTGAGTCGCATCGGCATTTCTGACCTGAAGGTAAGCAGCATCTGACAAGGAAACAATTGCCGAGAGATTGTCAGGCCATCCCTCGCCCTTCAGTTTTTCAAGGCTCACTTTTGTCCACAGAATCATTCCAGCCCTGCTCCACATCCGTAGGAGCGGTTTCCGAAACTCTCGCTTTCCGAGATTGTCAGAGGCTTTGAACGCTTCCCTTGCGACAAGGTCGGCGGCCTGGAGGGGCGCAAGTGATTTGTCGTCAAATGAAATGCCAAATAACATATCGCGTCCGCCAAATTTCCATGTCTTGAGCGTCTTTAATTCTCGGTAGGTTCTGTCAATAAGAGCATGATATTCTGATGAATCTTCAAACCATAGCTTTATCAATTCCCTTGCGCGGCTTGCTATGCGAGCCATTTCTACGATTGTGTGTGCTACGGTCAACCTGTATGGGTCATCTTCGTGGCTGCCTGGGAATACTTCATTGTAGAGAGGGACAGGCACAACCGATGCGAACCCTCCAACGAGTTGCACGGAATGGCAGATAAGGTCTACCAGCTTTTTTATGAGGGCATCGCAATCGGCCTTGCTCCATTTCTCAAACTGCCCTTTTTGACATTCGCACTCAGTTGACCGGAAAGGCTCTTTCAGATGCTTTGTTTCAGCAACCCACAAAGCCTCAAAATAATCCACGTTGAATTCAGAACCAATGATACCGCCAGTTGAAACATACCTTTCTCGTCGTCCGTCGGCACTATCGTCAAAGTAAGTGAATATCAAAGCGTGCCACCTACTCTCATTTGCGTTGCGACTCCCTCTTGCAAGGCTCGCGAATGAAACCTCTGTGATGGGGGGCATTATACCCTATCTTTCTCCCTACTTGATTCTAAGGGATAGATACCAAAAACCGGGGTGGGGGGTACCGACTTGGCGCATCCCTGCGTCCTCGCCTCATCCCTTCTATGCCTCGCATTCCGCGGTACAATCGGCGCCCGGAAAGAATGTCACCCCGATGAAGCTCACTAAACTCTTGGATCGCTTAGAGAAGTTTTACGGCAAGCCTGCCTCCGCGGGCGATTCGCCATCGCGGAATGCGAGCCGGAAAAAGCCCGACGCGACTCTCGGCCCAACCGACCCCTATGAAATGGTTTTGCACCGCAACGCGGGCTATCCGCAGTCCGACGTGAATTGCGACAAAGGGTTTCAATCGTTGAAGCAAACGATTGGATTATCGCCGGAGAAAATTCTCGCCGCGCCGCCCGCAAAACTTGCCGGGGCCTTGCGCGCGAGTGTGATGATGCCGGAGGTGGCCGCCCGGCGGATGAAAGAGATCGCGGCGCGCGTGCTCGATGAATTTGACGGTGACCTAACTGCCGTGATGAAGCGCGGGCCCGCCGCAGCGAAGAAGGCGCTCAAGAAATTCCCCACCATCGGAGATTCCTTCGCGGAGAAAGTCCTGCTCTACACAAACACGGCGCCGGTCGCGGCCGTCCCTGCGAATTCCGTCCACGTATTGCTGCGGCTGGGGTGCGGACTCGAAACGAAAAACTTCACGGCGAATTACCGCGCGGCGCAGGAAGCCATTGCCGCGGAAGTCCCGGAGACACACGCGGCCCGGCTGCGGGCATATCTGCTGATCAAGCAGCACGGCCAAACGTTGTGCAAGTTGTCCCACCCAAAATGCGACGAGTGCCCCGTTTCAGCCGAATGCGACTATTACCGCAAACTGCGGGGATGATGAATATGGCAAATCATTCTTCGCGTCGAGGTCGCACACCCTACTGCTTCAGAAGCCACGAACCAATCTTCTCGAGCGCGACGGGGTCGATGGTCTCTTCAATTTGCGCGTATTCAGTTGGCGCGCCGGTCTTTGCGAGTTGGAAGAGATGGTTTAGGCCCTCCAAATCATCGGTCTCGAAGTGCTTGTTCCCGGCGGCTTCGAGCGATTTGCGGATCGCAGCGAGATCCTCCTCGGGCGGAACCTGGAGGTCCTTGCTTCCGTCGATCGCCAGCACCGGACATTTAACCAGCCGCAGTGATGTTGCGGGGTCGTAGGCCAGGAAATATCGGAACCAGGGCGTGCTCAATTGCTTCATTTCCGCCGCGAGCTCGGCCTCGGGAATTTGCCCCGCGAATTTCGCGAGCATATCCTTCGTGACCGTAGGGCCGTCTTGATCTTTCTCCTGCTCGATCGCCGTATAGATCAAGCGATGCACAGCGGTGTCCTTCTCGATCACGTCGTGGGGAACGCCCTGAGCTTGTTCGATCAGCGCGCGCTGGTCGAGGAGAATCTGATCGCCGGGGATTCCGGGGCCGGCCATCAACACGATGAATGCGATCTTGGAATCTTGCGCGGCGACGATCGGCGCGACGGCGCCGCCCTCGCTGTGCCCGAGCAAACCGATTTTTGCCTGATCCACTTCGGGGCGCGTGCGAAGAAATGCGGCGCCCGCTTCGGCGTCGGTGGCGAAATCGGCAGTCGTCGCAGTGGCGTAAACGCCGCCGGACTTTCCGCAGCCGCGTTTGTCCGTGCGCAGGACGGCAAAACCTTTGCGCGTCAGGTAATCGGAGAGCACCAGGAACGGTTTGTGCTCGAAGATGGTTTCATCGCGATCGTGCGGTCCCGAACCGGTGATGAGGAGAATTGCCGGAAATGGCCCTTTGCCCTGCGGGGTCGTCAGCGTGCCCGCGAGTGTGATTCCCGCAGCGGCGTTGGAATAAGTGACGTCTTCTTCATGGTACGGGTAGGGTTTTTGCGGTGTCTGCGGACGGCGAAGTGGAGGGGCTTCCTCCGTGGTTCGATGCAGAACAAGCCCTATGCTGCCGCCACCTTGCGACCAAGTGCCGGTGATGGTTGTGCCGGCGTCGTCCAGCTTGCCTTCGTATGTACTCGCGGCTGAGGCAATTTCCATGTGGAGAGTGGGGCCAACGAAGGTCACGGAAGTGACCGGAATCCCTCTGGCGCCCTGGTCGAGGCTGTCCATCGTCGCGGAGAGGCCGGATGATCCGCTGGTGATGTGAAACTGAATGCGAAGTTTAATCGCGCCAGTATCAAGTGTGCCGAGCCAGATCCCGGCAATGCCCGGAGTGGCGGCGGGTTGCTGCGCGAATGTGGCCACAGCGGGGAAAAAGATCGCGAGCAAAAAAAGAATCAACATCTTGCGTGTGATATTCATTGGGAGCAAACCTTTCGGAAGTATGAAAATTTAAACCTCACCGCGCCGTTCGAGCTGCTTGTATAGAACAAGCGAGTAAGCAGCAGGAACAGCGCCTCCCGCAGCCAGAACTGTGATGACCAGCCAAAACGGAGCGGCGAGCAAAGCGAGAACAAGACCTATCAAACCGCAAACGAAAAATAATTTCCCGCCAAGGCGGTGCGTGGCATTCCAAACTGTCTCATTTGCAATCGTCCATGGCGTGCGGATGCCGATATAAAAGTTGCGGCGCACTTTGCCGAGAACATTTCCGAGAAGCGCGAAAATGAGACAGATTCCGCCCGTGATCGAGCGAGTCATGTCTATCGACCCTTTGAGGGCGCCCCACAAAAAGAGCGCGTGAAAATAAGCCAGCACGCCGACGATGACCACCATGATGTAGAGGTAGGTCGAACGGAATGTATCCACCTCAAAATGCTTCGGGGAAAGCCATGGCAAGACGGCAAAGAGCGCAATGAAGGCCAGAATCCCACCGGGGGTCATAACAAACAATGTCCATTTGTGGCCGAATCCATCCGCGACGCCGTGGACGTTCCAGTGAGTCGGAATGATTTCTGGCATATGCGGATAGGCGATTGCCGTCGCGGCAAGCACGGCCGCCAACATTGCAAATGCGAATAGGAAATAATTTCGCTTCATCGCTTCTTGCTCCCGTTCCCTGCGCGCTTGCCGAGCAGATCCATGCTCCAAGCAAGCAAATCCTGAACGACCGTGGTGTTCAGGGAATACCAGATCTGCTGGCCATCGCGGCGGCTGAAAATCAGGCCGGAATCCTTGAGGATCGCGAAGTGATGCGACATGGAGGGTTTGGTCATATCAAAGTGCTCGGCCAGCTCACCGGCGGTCCGCTCGCCGTTGCGCAGAAGCGCGAGGATTTCGCGGCGGGTGGGATCGGCGATGGCTTTGAAAGCTTTGGGGCCGGCCATAGGTTAGGTGTCCATCTAATTAGACATCTGTCTAACTATAAAGACCCGCTACGGGATTGTCAAGCGAATCCGTCAGCAGGCTGCGGGTTAATTTCCGAGTAGCCGACAAACCTGGAGTTGGGGCGTTGGGAAAAGGTTGACAGACTCAAATCACAGGGCGCATATGAGTCTAGGTACGGATGTGGCAATCAATTCGCTCGTCCGTCCTCGACCGTAGAGCACACGAGGAGGCGCACACAGCCCTCGTAATTTCAGGCGGCTACGAAGAGGCGGGAGATCGTGGACGCTTCCAGGTGAAAGCTGGCGACATTATCTTCCATGGGCAAATCGAAGTGCACCTGGACCATTTCTCCGAAGGGAGTGCGGTGGTGCTCAATCTGCGGTTGCCTATCGGCTGCTCCTACACGCCGGGAATCTCGCGCGTGGCCGAGAGAAATCGCAGAGACGCGATAGATTTGCTTCTCTCCGCCGTGATGAGCGAGATTCCGCGCTCTGCTGGTTGGCCGGACGAGTTGGCGCATTCCTTCTTTTCTCCGGCCTATTGCCATTAAACCGAGACGTCGGCAATTTATGATTACGATCTCTCGGTATTCTTCGATTCCATCTTGCATCACGGGCCTGGAAGGATCGTTCGGTACAGGAAAGGGTGGAAGGGTGAGCCTGAGTTTGGTTGGCAAGTCGCGCGTGGTCAGCACGGGCCGAATCTTTTTTGCCATTGGTTTGATCGTGATTGGTTGCGAACATTTTTTGTTCGGCCAGTTTGTTCCCATGGTCGTCCCGTGGTGGCCGGGGTGGATTCCTGGGCGTTTGTTCTGGGTGTATCTCGTGGGGGCGATCCTTATCGTTGGCGGAGGAGCAGTCCTCTTCGGAATCAAGGCGCGGCTGCCGGCGACGCTATTGGCAGGGTTCTTCCTTCTGTCCTTTGTGCTGCTGCACATACCCGCAAACGTGATAGCAGGCGTGACGAGACTGGGAGGATGGACCGGCGCCCTCAAAGCTTTCTCCTTGGCAGGATGTGCGCTAGTGGTGGCGGGAACGCTGCCGGAGACAGAGACAGGCAGCGGCCGCAGGACCCCGGTTGGATGCCTCGATAAGCTGATTCCGTTGGGGATGTATCCGTTCGCGATTGGGATCATTGCGTTCGGAGTGGACCACTTTCTGTACGCCTCCTATGTGGCTACGCTGGTGCCAGCGTGGATTCCAGGTCACATCTTCTGGACATATTTTGCGGGGACCGCGCTGATTGCTTCCGGTGTGGGGATGATCGTGCGGGTCAAGGCGCGGCTCGCGGCTACGCTGTTGGGTGCGATGATCTTCACCTGGATTCTGGTGCTTCACATTCCGCGAGCGGTTGCTGATCCGTACAGCGGCATCGGCGACGAGTGGACGAGTACGTTCGAGGCGCTGGCCAAGAGCGGAGTTGCTTTCATTCTGGGACAAACGCTAGGTCGAGAGAGGGCCGAATCTGACGCTAAGGAATAGTTTGTCTGGGCCGGGCGCCCCGGCTTTGTTTCGCTGGCGAGAATACCTGAGCCCTCAGCCCATTGCGCCCAAGAATGCGAGACACTGCTACCGTTGGAAGCATTGGTTCTCTGGAGTGGCCTTGACGAGGTCAGCTACTCTGCGTCAACCCTTCCGTAATCCGGTAAGGTAGGGGTTGGCGACAATTCGGTCGTTAATCGCCGCAAGCCTGTCTAGCAGTATTAATCTGAGAACTGACGGGGCTCGATCATGGCTGTGTTGGAACGGTACGGCGGAACTCCATAACCCAATTAGTTTCCCAAGTCTCCCCACTATCGTCAGAAAAAGCTTGCTTCCATTTCGCGGAATTTGGAGTGATATCAGACCACATGTAGCGAACAACAATGGGGCGACCGCCGAACGTATCTTTGGCGAAGAATGTGCCGATTCCGTTGCGGAATCCACCAATGACCGGCGGATCGAGTTCGTGCGGATGACGGCTGTCGAGCCACCAGAAGGACCACAATTTCGTTGCCGAATCGAAGGAGCGGAGTGTAACTGCGCGGTAGGGTCCTGCGGGAGCCTGAAGAACGTTGTCATCCACGTCACCCTGACCGTCCAACAACAACCACGTTTTACAGGTACCAGAGAACGTTTCCCATTCATTGCTGTGCGCTAGGCGGTGCTTGAGGCGGTGGTGTTGTACTGTCCAACTTCCAACCAGAAAATCAAAATCGTGTTCTGAAGAGGCGTTTGCCGATTGCGACTGAGGCTCAGAGGATTGTCCCGTAAGCGTGGGTGTCGTCATGAAGAACAAAGCTGCTCCGAACAACAGAACAAAAGCGAGATGGCGATCTGGGCAAAATCGCATAAGCGAACTCACTGCAGCATCGAACGCGTAGTGGGGGTCAACCGCAATTGCTCCGGTTTGCGCATCAGAGCCTGAAGGATAGTCTCCGGCGCCGCATCGCGCCAACCGCTCCATGCGCGCATGTGCCCAGAGAACGATTCGTAATCAGCGATACTTTGCCAGCGTGCAATCCAAAGAAAGACACGATCGTGCTCTCGGACCGGAAGGCGCGGAAAATTGTTCGGCACATCATTCGTAGCCAATGTTGCGATGGGATGGGCGCCTAACGTGTTCAAGTGCGGCAGAACGGTATGGTCGAAGAAGTCGGCGAATTGCACAGTATCCACGCCACCGAGATAGTAGATTGTGATGCCATAGACAGCGTTGGACCCAGAGGCGTTCGTTACGGTTCGAGAAAATCTCGGCTGGGATGAGAGCGTGCGAAGGAGCAAGACGTTATCAGAATCGATCATGGTGGCATTGGCCTCCTTCTTGTGGGCAATCCATGCTGGGCTGCTGCCGTAAAAATCCTGAAGTGATTGCTGACGCGCCGGCATATCTCGAAAACCGCGAATCCATACGAAGCGGTCAGGATCGTCGATATCGCGGAAAGTACCAATCACATGGGCACCGACAGCTTCCTGTGGCTCGATGAAGTTCTTCTCGAAGAGCGAAATCAGCGTGTCGCGCTGACCTCCATAAAGTGTGTACTGTCGTAACTCGAAGACACTATTCTCGGCGGCATTTCCCTCCATACCGAGCACGGGGAATACGGCAGCGGACATCGACAAGGCTGCTGCACCCGCGACAAAGGTTCGTCGAGTCAATGGCGTGACCGAACTGCTGAGATCCTGAGGATAGGAATGCTCCATAGCTTGCCAAGGTAGCCGACAAAATATGACACCTCTTGTCATATTATCTGCGATAATTTGGGAAATGCGAGCAGACCGGCTACTTTCCATCTTGATGACGCTCCAGCTTCATGCCCAAACCACCGCGAGCGAGCTTGCAAAAGAACTCGGGGTTTCGCAACGCACGATTTATCGGGATATTGAAGCGCTGGAACGCTCTGGAGTGCCAATTTTCACGGATCGCGGCCGTTCCGGCGGACTGCGGCTGGTGGAGGGCTACGAGACGAGACTGACCGGGGTCTCCGGCGAGGAGGCAGGAGCCTTGCCGTTCGCGCAGATTGGTGGAGCAGCGGCGGCGCTGGGTTTCGAGACAGCGGCGAAAGCGGCCCGTTTGAAAATGTTGGCAGCTTTGCCCCCGATCGGGCGCGAGCGCGCCCTGAGTGTCAGCGAGCGCTTTCATCTCGACCCCGCGGAATGGTATCAGCGTCCGCCGACACCCAATTGTCTAAGGACGCTGGCCGCCGCAGTATGGGCGGACCAGGCAGTCGAGATCGACTACGAAAGCTGGAACGGAAGGAGAGCCCGAGTCGTTGAGCCACTTGGGCTGGTGTTGAAGGCAGGGGCATGGTACATGGTTGCGCGAAGCGGGAAGCGGCATGCCATTTATAGAGTGGAAGGCATTCATGCCATTCGGATTCTCGAACAACGAAAAGTGCGGCGGGGCAGCTTCCATCTCGCCCGGGTCTGGCAACAAGAGGTGTCACGTTTTGAGGCTAGCCTGCGGCGCGCACGAGCGACAGTTCGGATCCATGAGGCGGCGATGTCGCGGGTTGGGCGGCTGGGGGCGGACGCCGCAGAAGCGATTCGCGCTGCAAAGCCCGATGCCCAAGGCTGGCGCGTCGCAACGATCTGGATTGAAAGTGTGCAACACGCCGCCGGCTTACTGCTTGGGTTCGACTGCGATGTTGAGATACTGTCGCCGGAAAATTTGCGGCTAGAACTGGCAATGCGGGCGCGGCTGGTCACGGCCCTTTACGCTCAGCCGGGGCGAGCGTCCGGTTGATTAGAGCGCAATCATGTCGACCAGCGCACTAATGACAGTCGATATACTATATGCGGACTTGACGCCTTCATATGCGCGGAGGGGATCCGTACCGTCTTTGTGAGAATCGATCGCAGCCACGCCCCGGATAACGGACCACTTGGAAACTGACCGGCAACCAAGTAAGCGAGTAAGGCAGAGCTTATGGAGCGTGGGGGATGTTCCGCGGCGGGAGATTAGTGGCGCAGGCCGGAGGCCTTGCGGATTTCGCGGCGGAAGTCGGGCGCCAGGATCTCAACGGTGCGGCACATTTCGTAGAGCCGGGAGCGGATGCGCTGGCCGATGCGTTCGCCGAGCGTGTCTTCGTGTGCAACGCGGATGGATTCGCCGCTTGGGAGCTTCACGGCTTTGCGAGGAGCGCGTCCCGCGCGGCGCGCCGCAAAGGAATCGTCAGGGCCGCCTTCGACGCCGGGTGAAACAGGAGATTCCTGCGGGGCGGCCGCGGCATCGCGCGAGTCTTCCGCATAGGAGGATTCGGGCCCGTCGAGATAATTCGAGGTGAGAAGCGTTACGCGCTTTTCGTTGTATCGCGTAGTGAGGATGTGGCCGATCATTTCGAGCGCCCAGTTGGATGGTTTGCTCGAACCGAGGTCATCGAGCATAAGCACCTCGGCAGTGAGAACGGGCTCGAGCAGGCGCGATTCGGTGACCGGATTTTCGGGATTGTAGCTTCCCTGAATTTCCTTCAGGAGCTCGCGATAATCGTAGAAAAGCGCTTCGTGGCCGCGCCGCACAAGCTGCTTGAGCACGGCGACGGCGAGATGCGTCTTTCCAACGCCGCAGGGGCCGATGAGAAGCAGACCGGCATCAAGAGTGAGCGGATAATCGCGGGCAAATCCTTCGACGACGAGCTTGGCCTGCGAAAGGCTGCGCTTGTAAGCAGGCGCATCGGGCACACCTTCGTAAACATCGGTCTCGAAATTGTCGAGATCGCAATGTTCGTAACGCGCGGGGATGCGCGCGCGCTGGAGCGCCCGGGACGCGCGCTCGGCCTCAGCGCAATCACAAAGGACCGCGACGCGAGGAGCGCTTGGTGCCGCGCCCGTCTTCGAGTCCATGGAGAAGACGCGGCTGCCATTCGCAGCAGCGGCGCGAGCGGCAAGCTCGGGGACGCGCGCGACGGCGGGTGAAAGCTCGACATCGCCTTCGAGAATTTTGTAGCCGGTGCCGCCGCATTTCGGGCAATCGGGTTGCGCCATGAAAGCAAGGATAGGCGTTGAATCCGCTGGGCGCAAGTTGCAGCGGCTGTGGAAAGTTTGCGAGGCTGTGGATTGCGAGCGCCGAAAAAAAATTATTGGTCCGGGCGGGTGGTGCGGAACGGAACGTGAATGACGGCCTCGAGCGCGACGGGCACGCAGTTGCGCGAGGCGGGCTTAAATTTCCATTCGGCGAAAGCCTCCATCGCATACTGATCGAGAACCGGGTCGAGCGAGCGGAGGACTTGAATGCTGTCCACTGTGCCATTTTCGCGGATGATGGCGTAGAGCACGACTTCGCCCTGCACATTCTCTTGTACGAGGGTCGGCGGGTACCGCGGATCCACCTTGCGCGTGGGGACTGGCCCCAATAGAGGACCGTTTGCGCGCCGAGCAATCGCGGCCGGGCCTATGTCATCCTCGAGCTCGGCGAATTTCAAAACCCAACTTCCCATTTTGCTGGAAATGTTTGGCGAATTGATGTGCATTGTGGAGAAAGTGCGCTCTCCAAAAATACGCTCCGGCGGATCGCCGGGCTGGATGCGTGCGTTGATCGATTTGTCGGCAGGTTTCGCAGCACCGGGGTTCGAGGGCGCTGGGCTGGCAGTCGTGCCCGGCGCGACGTGCAGCGGGGGAAGGTTGTTCCGCAAATAGGGCGTGCCCCCGAGACCCGACACCCCGGAAGAATTCTTCGAATCGCCGCCAGTGATGCTGACACCCGGCGCCGTGCCTTTTCCGCCGCCTGTCGTAATGCCAGCGCCGCCCGGGCTTGCGGCATTGCCACCTGCATTGCCATTGCCCGCAGCGCTGTTTGGGGAACCTCCGGGCGCTCCGGACCGCGGGTCTTCCGGCGAAATCGTGACGCGGGAAGAAAGATTGCCCGCGGGCATTTGCGCCGGGGGCGGAACGGGCGCGGGTGAAGCGGAAATTGCGATGACGCGCTGATTGCCTCCGGTGGGAGCAATGTCCGGCGGAGGATCCGTTGGCGAGGCGACATTCGGCACTTTCTTCGGAGCAGTGATGGTGGAAGAGCCGGAATTAATTCGCAAGGCAGGCCGCGCGGGATCGGGAACCGCGGCGATATTTATGTCCGTGGGATTCCGCTCCTGATTCGGAATCTCGGGGACGGCGACGTCCTTCGATTGCTGCGGGATGGGCTGATTTGGGTGCATCCTGGCAAAATCCTGCGCGGAAATCTGCAACTTGGGGCGCGCGGGTTCGTCCGGCTGCCAAATCACCATGTTCGGCAAAGGCGGCAGGATCTTCGGCGCCACGGATGGCATGTCCGGCTGGATGAGGGTTTGGCGGGGGTGCGTCGGAATCTTCGGCGCGGAGATGATGGTCTGGCGCGGATGGAATGCGTCGGCACCCTGGTGGGGCGCGGGCTTTGCAGGATCGCCGGGTGGACTTGCCCTTTCTTCCAGACCTTTCGTGGAAAGGATGGGCAGGTCTTGGATTGGCCCGGAAAAGGTCAATTCGAAGTCGGGCATTGCCGCGACGTTCGTTGGCACCCAGAGAAATCGGCCAAACTGGATGAGGAATACAATCAGGATCGCATGCCAGAGCAGTGAGGTAATTACGTGGCGGCGGGGCGCACGGCCCTGCAAGTAGCAGCCACGAAAATTGCTGCCTTCCTCAAACTCCTTTGGCGCGGGCGGCCCGGAAAGCAAGGAGCCGAGGTTTTCCCACATGCGGCGGGACGCGCCGCGCTGCCAGAGGACCTCAAGGCGCGGGCCGTGGGGGTCCTCCGTGAGAGCATCCACAGGGAGAATCCGCGTTGTAATGACCCGGACGGACATGGACAGAGATTATACCCCGCTTGGCGACCTGAACATTGGGGCGACCCGGCGGTGGAGCCCCCGTGCCGCCAACCTGGCGAATGGGCTGGAACTTCAACCAAGTTTGAGGGGTGAACAGCGGTGTGGGTTGTATGTTGTCGCGTTGGCTGGCTGACAGCACGAGTAACGCACTGTAGAATGCTCGAACCGCGCACTGAACCGGGAACGAGAGGGTAGCAGGATGAAAGCGCGCGAGGAAAAGTGATCGTCGACGCACGAGGGGTAGTCCGTGGATCTGGAACTCAACGAAGAACAACGGCTGTTGCAGCAGACGGTGCGCGAGTTTGCGAATTCAGAAGTGAAACCGCTGGCGCGTGAGATTGACGAGACCGGGCATTTCCCGCGGGAGACGTTTCGCAAGGCCGCGGAACTCGGACTGACAGGCGTCGCATTCCCCGAAGAATATGGCGGCGCGGGATTCGATCACGTGGCGTATTCGATCGTGATTGAGGAGATTTCGCGGGTGTGCGCTTCGACGGGCGTGATTCTTTCCGTGCAGAACTCGCTGTATTGCGATCCGGTCCACCGGTTTGGAACAGAGGAACAGAAGAAAAAGTTCCTTGCGCCATTTCTACGCGGCGAAAAAATCGGGTGCTACGCGCTGACCGAGCCGCAAGCGGGGTCCAATGCCGCGGCGCTGCAAACGAAAGCGGTGCTCAAGGGCGACAAATATATTTTGAACGGGACGAAGGCGTGGATAACGAACGGCGGCGCGGCCGATGCGGCAATCGTTTACGTGAACACCGATCCCGCGAAGGGTGAAAAAGGAATCACGGCGGTGGTGGTTGAAAAAGGGACGCCGGGGTTTGCCGTCGGAAAAGAGGAAAAGAAACTGGGAATCAACGCGACGGCGTGCGTGGAGCTTTCGTTCGCGGATTGCGCGGTGCCGGTGGCGAACCGCATCGGAAACGAGGGCGAGGGATACAAGGTTGCGCTTTCGACGCTCGACGGCGGGCGGATCGGAATTGCGGCGCAGGCGTGCGGCATCGCGCAGGGTGCGTTTGAGGAGGCGCTGAAGTATTCGCAACAGCGCATGGCGTTCGGACACCCCATCTCGGATTTCCAGGCGATTCAATTCATGCTGGCGGACATGGCGACGGAGATTGACGCGGCGCGGCTGCTGATCCGCAAGGCGGCATGGAAGCAGGATTCGGGTGCGCGGTACTCGATGGAGGCGGCGACGGCGAAATTATTCGCGAGCGAGATGTCCACGCGCGTGACCCACAAGGCGATTCAAATTCATGGCGGATACGGGTACAGCCGCGAATATCCTGTTGAACGGATGTACCGCGACGCGCGGATTACAGAGATTTACGAGGGCACGAGCGAGATTCAACGGCTGGTGATTGCGGCGTGGGTGCTGAAGGCGTATTGATGGTTCCTTACTTCGTACCGCTACCCTGCGGTGTATCCTTTACAACATGATGGAGCTGGATTGCGGCGCGGCGTTTGATCCCGCGCGCGATGAGGAGTTTTTCTCCGCGCTGCCCGCGGCGCCTGCCGTGGCGCGGATCGAGCCGCGCACGGAGCTGGCGAATGCGCGTCCACATCTGATCCGCACGGCGGATTTGCGCGCGCGGATGGTGCGGTTGCTGGGGCAACGCGATTTGGCGCAAGACCCGACGGCCGCGCGGCGGCTCGACTTGCGGCAATTCGCGGGCGGCGTGAGCTACCGGCTGACCGGCTCAGCATTCGAGCAAAGTTTTGTGCTGTGGCAGCAGATGCGCAGAGCCGACCCGCGCGGGTATCATGCGCGGCTGCGGATGCGCTGGCCCGCGCTGCTGAAGGTGAATCTCGCGAATGCGTATCCGCGCTGCTATGTGACGCGTCGAATCGGAGCGGATGAGACGGGGTGGCCCGCGGGCGGATTCTATTTCGGCCCGTTTCCTTCGCGGCGCGCAGCGGACGCGTTTGCTTCAGAGTTCCTGAACCTTTTCAAAATTCGCCGGTGCCAGATCAAAATCCGGCGCGACCCGAGTTTTCCGGGGTGCATCTATTCGGAAATGAAAATGTGCCTCGCGCCGTGCTTTGCCGGGTGCTCGCAGGAGGAATACGCGAGCGAGACGACGCGCGTGGTGGAGTTTCTTGCCACCAGCGGTGGATCGTTGCAGGCGGAATTTGAACGGGAGCGTGAAGCGGCGAGCGAAGCGATGGATTTTGAGAAGGCCGCGGCCGTGCACAAGCGGCTGGACAAGGTGAGCGAAGTGCTGCGCGGATTGCCGGAACTGGCGCGGCCGGTCGAGCGGCTCGATGCGGTGATCATGCAGCGCGCCGCGGAACCGGAAACAATTGCGGTGTTCATCGTGCGGTGCGCGCGAATCGCGGAACCATTTCAGCTGCGCTTCGGACAAACGGCGGAGCCGCGGTCGGCGGAGGAAATTCTGCGCGAGCGGCTGGGCGAGCCCGCCTCGGCGGACCCGGGTGAGCCGCTAGCGGATCACCTTTCGATGCTTGCGCGATGGTTTTACTCGAAGCCGAAGGCGGGAGAAATTTTCTACATGGAGAAAGACTGGCCGCTGCGGCGGATGGTGCGGGCGTGCGCGCGGTTGCTGGAGCAGGGAGCGTCCGCCCCGAGGCGGGAGCCTGGGGGTTCATCGCACCAATTGAAACGGAACCCCGGCAAAAAGACCTAACTGCTTTGAGAATCAATCAAGCGAACGCTGCTATACTGCCGCGACTTCCGAGGACTTCTTGAACATGAGCAAGCACGCCAGTGCTGAAGGAACGCAGCGCTACGCCCAACGTTTTGCGGGGCGGACAAACGAAACACATTTCCGAATGATCGCGGACCCCGCCGCAATGAAGAGCGAGCGCGACCAGCGTCCGCAACAACTGGCGGTCTCCACGCTCGGCATCGGAACATATCTCGGCAATCCGGATGAGGCAACCGACCGCGCGTATACAGATTCGGTAGTGGCGGCGGTCGAAGCCGGATTTAACGTAGTGGATTCGGCGATTAACTACCGCCTGCAGCGCAGCGAGCGCAGCATCGGCGCGGCGCTTGCGGAACTCGGGAAGCGCGGGATTGCGCGCGAGGAAATTCTGCTTTGCACCAAGGCGGGCTTCCTGACCCCCGATGGCGTGATGCCCGCGGACGCCGGCGCATATTTCCAGAGCGAATTCATCGCGCGCGGAATCCTGAAACCCGAGGAGATTGCCGCGGGGTGCCATTCGATGGCGCCGAAGTATCTGGCGGACCAGCTCGAGCGGAGTTTGCGCAACATGGGCGCGGAGTGCGTGGACGTTTTTTATTTGCACAATCCCGAAACGCAGCTTGCCGAAATTTCGCGCGGCGATTTTCTCGCGCGGGCGGGCGCGGCGTTTATGTGGGCGGAATCGATGGTGTCCTCTGGAAAGATTTGCGCATACGGCATGGCGACGTGGAATGGGTTCCGCGTGCCGCCTGAATCCCCAGAGCACATTTCACTTGCGGCGGTCGAAGCGTTTGCGCGCCAGATCGCGGGCGACGCGCACCATTTCCGGTTCGTGCAATTGCCGGTGAACCTGGCGATGACGGAGGCGCTGACGCTGCCGAATCAGGAGCTCGACGAAAAGCCGGTTACGATGGTGGAAGCGGCGGGGGCGATGGGGATTCAGCTCATCGGCAGCGCGGCATTGCTGCAAGGGCGCATGGCGCGGAAGTTACCGGAATTCGTGGCCAAGGCCATCGGATTGGAAAATGACGCGGAGCGCGCGCTGCAATTCGCGCGGTCGGTGCCGGGGATGACCGCGGCGCTTGTTGGGATGAGTCATGCGGAACATGTGCGCGCGAACGCGCGGTTATTTTCGGCGCCGCTGCTCGACGCGGAGCAATTCGCGCGGCTGTTTTCGCGCGGCGAAGGCGCGTGACGCAAAGCGACCACGCGAGGCTACCTCCCCGCCAAATCGGGATGGCGCGCGGTGAGCCAGGACGCGAGCGCCGCATCCACTTCGTTTAGATGACCTGCGAAGAAATGGTCAACGCCGGGCACAACGACGATCCGCGTTTCATCACGAATTGGTTCGGGAAATGAATTCACAAGGGCTTTGAGCGCGGCGGGAGAGCCGTACCGATCGTTTTCGCCCTGAATAAAGAGCTTCGGTTTGGCGCAGCCGGCCAGATAGGAGAAATCGGAATCGCCGACGGGCGCTCCGAGGCCTATTAATTCCGAGACGCGCGTATCGCTGCATCCCACGCGAAGTCCCACCCAGCAACCAAAGCTGAATCCCGCGACGAGCAAAGGGACGCGCGGAAATTCCTTCGCGAGGAAATCGAGAGCCGCGCGGACGTCATTTTGTTCGCCACGTCCGCGGTCATGAGCGCCTTCGCTCAAACCCACTCCACGAAAATTGAAGCGCAACGACGGAATTCCCAGGCGGTCCAGGGTGCGCGCGGCCTGATAGACGACTTTGTTGTGCATGGTGCCGCCAAAAAGCGGGTGCGGATGGCAAACGAGGGCCGCAACCGGAGGACCCTGCGGCGGATGGGGCGGCGCGGGAGTCCACAGCAGGGCTTCGAGGCGTCCTACCTCGCCGGGGATGAAGACGCTGCGATGAGCTTGAGTGATTGTCACGGTGAAAAGGCGAGTTTAGCTTGCGCGGAGGGCAAAGGAAAAGCACTCAGGGAGGAAATTCCACACCGACACATAGCAACCGGCGCTCGGATGGATGGTTGGCAATGCGCGCGACGCGGGCGCGGCGGTCGCCTGCAGGAAGCCAAGCGCTGCGTGGCAACGCAAGCGCGACAACATCTTCCAGATGGTAGACGCGAAGCGTGCAAAACTGCAGCCCGTTACGGGAAATGTCGATAGTCATTGCGTCGTCGGGCCATAAGGCGTCCACGCCGCGAACGCGGACCGGCAACGCCAATGGATTGCGCGGAGTGCGCCTGCGATTTAGGCCATCGGGAATAATGGAGGCGGAGGCGTTCCCGGAAAACTCGTAATGCCCCGACTGATACACCCGCTTGTTGCCATCGGCAAACGCGATCCCCGCGAGGTAGCCGCCGGATGGCGTCGTCTTCGATCGGGCGACCTGTGCTGAAATTTCAGGTTCGGAGGAAGAAGCGGCGTCATATGGAAATGTGACCCATACGAGCGAACCTTCCGCGCGCGATTCACGGCTCGAGACGAGCACCCCCCCACGGCCCGCATCGAGGGTTTCCGAGGATTCCGCTTCGAGACCGAGTGGACCGAGCCAGCGAAGCCTTACGGGAAGGGACAACAATGCGCGCGGATGGCGGCGTCGTTCCGCCACGAGGCGTTGAGAAAGGGGCAGCCAATCGGCTGTGGCATTCATGTGTGGCACGGCACGCGTGACCGGTCTTATTTTACTCCGCGGCGGGCCGGGCCCGCTTTCTGATTGCGATTTGGTTACTTCGATGCTAGCTTGGGGCCAGTCAAGCGCCTTACCCAGGGGGAAAAGTGGAACCGACCGCCGAACGCCGGGCATCCAAGCGATTTACCATGGCGCTGCCCATGATTGTCCGAGACCCAGGGGAAGAACGCTCGGAGCGGGAAGGCGAGACGCGCGACGTCAGCTTCCGCGGGCTGTACTTTCTATCAGGCGCCAAATTCGAAGTGGGGTCAAAGATTGAGTTTGTGCTGACGCTCCCGAAAGAAATTACGCTCGCCACGGACGTGCAAATCCGGTGCGCCGGAATTGTCGTGCGAGTGGAACCGCAAATCGAGAAGGCCGGCGTCGCCGCCCGCATCGAGAAATACGAATTCCTGCCGCAGAACTAATCGCGCACCGGGCATGCGGTGGCGGGCGTCCTCCCAGAGCTGTTGGCGGGCACGCAGTACAATACTCTCATGGGCCGCAACCGTCTTCGGCGATGCGAATCCGCGGCCCGAGCGAAAGGGAGATTGCCATGGACCGATTTGACCCGAAGACCGCGCTGGAAGAGCTCTCGGAAGACGCTTTGCTTCCGCATCCCGTGCGCATGCGCGACATGATGCTGCGCGTGCGGGTGGCGCCGGATGAAGCCACCGAAATTAACCGGGAGTTTCAAAGCTACCTTACGCACTACGGCGAAACGCAGCGGATCGCGCGAGGCATTCTGGAAAAGCTCGCCGCGGGGCAGCCGAAGAACGCCTGACGCACGAAGTTCGCGCCGCGGCTCCCGCCGCGATACAATTGCAGTTTCATGCCACGCCTGACCCTTCTGATTGACGCGGACGACACGCTCTGGGAAAACAACGTCTTCTTCGAGCAGACGATTGAAGAATTCCTCACTCTCGCGGAGCCCCTCGGCTATTCGCGGGATTACTCGCGGCGCATCCTCAATGAAACCGAGCGGCGCAACATCCGGCAGCACGGGTATGGAGTGCGGAGTTTTGGCCGGTCATTGGAAGAAACCTACATGAAGCTCGCGGGACAAATGGCGCTGCGGAGGACGATTGAAGAGATTCGTGAACTGGTCGCGGGGCTTGAAAAAATTCCACCAAAACTGATGGAGGGCGTGCCGGACACGCTCGATTATCTGGCCGGAAGGCACCGGCTGATCCTGTTCACGAAGGGGCAGGCAGCGGAGCAGGCGGGGAAGGTCGAGCGATCAGGCCTGCAGAAATTCTTTGCCGCAATTGAGATTGTGAATGAAAAGGACGCGCCGACCTACACAGGACTCGTGAACGCGCACAAAATCGTGAAATCACACGGCTGGATGGTGGGCAATAGTCCCCGCAGCGACATTAATCCGGCGCTGCAGGCCGGGCTAAACGCCGTCTTTATTCCGCACCATAATACGTGGGTGCTGGAACACGATGAGTTGCAGTCAGGAATGGGGCGGCTACTGGTGCTCTCGCAATTCCGGCAGCTTCGCGACCATTTTTAGAGGATTGGGTCCAGCCAGTCGGACCTGATTCATCGAGTGTGACCCAAATTGGCCCCCACTTTTTATTGTGCGAGACATTTTGGCGCTATTTATATTTCACACGATTGATGAAAATGAATCGCTGGAGGGCGCGGATTTGATGGCGCCGCGAGAAAAACCATGAATGCACTGCAAGCAATGACACACGACTGGCGGGCGGAGTGGTTTGAATTCGACGACGTCGCCTACTTGAACGCCGCGGGACAAGGCCCACTGCCTCGCGTGGCGATCCGCGCGGCGCAGAATTCGCTCGAGTGGAAAAAGTTTCCCCACAAAATGCCCGATACGGCTTATTTCGGCCTGCCAGATCGCGTGCGCGCACTGCTGGCAAAAATGATCGGCGCGCAGACGGAAGAGATCGCACTGACCACCGGCGCGAGCACGGGGATGGCGGCCGTGGCCCACGGCTTGAAATGGAAACCCGATGATGAGGTGCTGATCGCGAAGGGCGAATTCCCCGCGCACTTTGCAACCTGGCTTCCGATGCAGGAGGCAGGCAAGTTGCGTGTCGCCATCGTGCAGCCGCGCGAGAGATTCCTGACGTCAGGCGATTTGATCGCCGCGATCACGCCTCGCACGCGGCTGATCTCCACGAGCCTCGTGCGGTTTGACGACGGCGCGCTTTGCGACGCGCTGAAACTCGCGGCGGCCGCGCATGCCGCCGGCATTCTCCTTTTGCTTGACGCCGCGCAATGTGTTGGAGCGATGCCGATGAACGTGAATGAACTTGGCGCGGATTTTATTGTGGCGTCAGGATACAAATGGCTTCTGGGGCCCTATGGCACGGGATTTTTCTGGGCGCGCAGCGATCGCATCGCGGAAATGCAGCCGGATTCCGGATACTGGGGCGCGCTCGAAAGCGCGTCAGACTTCACGCGTCTTTCTTCGGGCGAGGCGAAGTTCAAGAAAGGCGCGAGCCGCTGGGACATGCCGGAAACATCCAATATGTTCAACCTCGCGCCGTTGGAGGCGTCGCTGGAATTTCTCCTGCGCGTTGGCGTGAACACAATCTGGGAACATTGCCGGGCGTTTGCCGCGCAGGTGATCGAGCGGCTGCCGCTTGACCGTTGCGTGCTTGCAAGTCCCGCCGACGCGGGTGCGCGTGGGCAATATGTATGCGTAGCGGCGCGCAAAAGCGAGAACACCCCTCACCTCTTCAAAAAGCTGACCGAAGCCGGTGTGATCGTCAGCTTGCGCGAGGGAGCGCTGCGCATCGCTCCGCACCTTTACAACACGGATCGCGACGTCGATCGCCTGATTCGCGCGCTTACGGTCTGACCGAAACAGGAGAATTCGCATATGGCTGAACCAGCCTCCGCGCCACAAGCCGTCCCTTACAAACGCGTCGCCGTGATGGGAACCGGTGCGGTCGGCGGCTACTTCGGAGGAATGCTCGCGCGCGCGGGCACGAAAGTTACGTTTATCGCGAGGTCTGCCACCGCGGAAGCGATTTCACGCCGCGGGCTATTGATCGATAGCATTCATTTTCATGAGGCAATCCGCGCGGCGGCGTCTTCGGAGCCTTCCGCGGTTGCCGATGCCGAACTGGTTTTGTTTTGCGTGAAGACGACCGACACGGAATCGGTCGCCAGGACTTTGTTGCCGCATTTGGCGGCGGGCGCAGTCGTCCTCAGCCTACAAAATGGCGTGGACAATGCGGAGCAGCTTGAAGCTGCGGGAATCCCCGCGCTGCCGGCAGTGGTCTACGTCGCGGCGTCGGTGCCGGAGCCGGGACGCATCAAGCATTCGGAGCGCGGCGATCTCGCCATCGGCGGCCCGGCAAGTCGCCGCGCGGATCTGGAGCGCATCGCGGCAACTTTTGCGAAGGCAGGCGTCGCGTGCAAAATTTCAGACAACATTCAAGTGGATCTGTGGAGCAAATTTGTGTTCAATTGCGCGCTCAATGCCACGAGCGCGATTGCCCAGGTCGGTTACGGCCCAGTCGCGCAAAATGAATGGAGCCGCGAAATGACAATTGCCGCGGCGCGCGAGACCATCGCGGTCGCGCGGGCATCCGGCATTGACCTTCCGGAAAAGGACATCCTCGAGCGGCTCATTCAGTTTGCGACGAAAATGGGGCAGGTCATGTCATCCACGGCGCAAGACATTGCGCGCGGCAAACACACGGAGATTGATTCGTTGAATGGGTACGTGGTGCGGCGCGGCGCAGCCCTCGGCGTTCCCACGCCGGTGAATCAAGCGCTGACGGCACTTCTGAAGTTAATCGAAGCGAAATTCTAGTTTATCGCTCTAACCCCCATTTCCGATTTGAATCTGACGAATTAAATTTATGATGCCCGCGGTTGCAAAATCTGAGGCCGGGGGAGGGAGGCCGGAGCAGTGTCTGAGAAACCGATCACGCAGCAGCAAGCGGGGCTCATCAGACGGGCAAAAACGAGCCGTTGGAATTCCGCCGATGAGATGAACGCGAAGTTGAGCGCCTCTACCGGTGATGCCTCACCCGCTCCCATGCGTTTCTTCTCTTACAGCGACCCCGAGCAAAACACTCGGGAACAAATCACAAAGGTAGGATCGCATCCCTGGATCGCAAAAGACGTCCCTGTGCGAGGGTTTATATTCGACGTGGAGACCGGTCTTCTGCGGGGAGTGCAGCCGATTGCAAAGCACACTGCTGCCTGAAAGAATCTGGGCTTGCAAGATTTGAGCTCCAAAGCGTCGGGTTCCCGGGAACTTTAGCGGGCAGATGACACTGCAATGAAGATTTCTTGATGAAGTGGGGCTGGCAGACAGGATCAGGTTATTCCAATGCAGACCGTGCTTCACGAAGTCCGGCGGCTATCGCGGGCCAGCTTGCCGAGTGATACAGCTGAGCTGGCACGATATCTGATCGGGAAAACCATTGTCCGCAAGACCGGGCGAAACAGGATTAGCGGGCGTATCGTCGAGACAGAGGCTTATCCTCCGGGCGATCGGAGTGGGCATGCTTATCGGGGACGAACGGCCAGGAACCAATGCCTATTCCTGCACAGGGGATTTGCGTATGTGTACTTCATATATGGGACCTCATTCATGCTGAACGTGACGGCTGAAGATCCCGGGGTTGGCGCAGGAGTCCTGTTGCGCGCCATTGAACCTCTTGAAGGGATCGACCTGATGAAACGGCTCCGCAAAACTGACAAGCTCAGAGATTTGGCAAGAGGGCCGGGACGGCTTGCGACTGCGTTGCAAATCGACCAGCGGTTGGACGGAGTTGACCTGTGTGCCAACGGTCCGCTTTGGCTTGGGACTGCGGTTCGAGAGACTGCGCACATTAGCACAACTGTGCGCATCGGCATCACGCGTGAGGTGGGCCGGCTGCTGCGTTTTTTTGAGGCGGGCAATCCGTTCGTTAGTGGCCGCTCAAATCGAACGATGCGTCGTCATCCTGCTTTGCTTTCAGCTCGATTGCGATGTCCAAGTCCTTGAGCCGCTCCGCTTCGAACGGATAGCTGCCAAACACAACTATCGACTCCACACTGTTCGCCATTCCCGGCTAGGGCACTTTCCGAAATCGCGGGATTTCCAGTCGGCAGGATGATGAATGTCTTCGAAGAATTTGACGTGGAAAACCGAATCACGAAGAAGACTACCTCCAAAGTGCGAGAAACCTTTCGCGCGTCTGGGGATAGGCGGTTCGGAATTTGCGCCGGCTACCTCTGCACGCGAATTGCGCGCGGCGTTCCGATGCGAATAATGGCTTCCCGCGAGGGCTTTGTTTGCGCCGAGCGCACCACGGGCGCCAGCTCATTCTGCACGAAGCGCATAAACTGCTCCATCTGCCGCTGCATCCCATGCATCTTATCGCGCATGTTGAGGATGATTTCGATGCCCGCGAGGTTAACCCCCATTTCGCGCGCCAGGTTCAGGATCACTTCCAGGCGTTCGAGGTCCAAGTCCGTGTAAAGCCGCGTGTTCCCCTGCGACCGCGACGGCTTCAGCAGTCCAACACGCTCATAGAGCCGCAGCGTTTGCGGATGGATTTTATAGAGTGTGGCGACAGCGCTGATCATGTAGCCCGCGCGCGCTTTCTTTTTGGTCTTTGCGGCCATGGCAATTTTCCTTACACGCCCGCGCGTGAAAACAAGTCGCTCCGCGGATCTTCCGGCGAGAGTTTGGTCAGTTCTTTCAGCAGGTTGCGCACACGCTCGTCGACCGCGTCCGGCACAACCACCTGCAGTTCGACGTATTGGTCCCCCCGCTTGCCCGGCGCTTTGACACTGGGCACGCCCTTCTCGCGCAGCCGCAGTTGACGCCCGCTGGACGAAGCTGGCGGCACACGCAGCATCGCGCGGCCATCAATCGTCGGGACTTCAATTTTTGCGCCGAGCGCGGCTTCGCTCACGGTAATAGGCACGCGCGCATAAATATCATCGCCGCGCCGTTCGAAAAACGAATGCGGCTGCACGTCGAGGACGATATAGAGGTCGCCCGGCGGTGTGCCGAGCGTGCCCGCATTGCCCTTGCCTGCCACGCGCACGCGCGAGCCGGTGTTCACGCCGGCGGGAATACGAATGTCGAGCGTCTCGGTGCGCGACACGCGCCCTTCCCCGCGGCAATTGCGGCACATCGTCCGAAGGTGTCCCGTGCCGCCGCAGCGCGGGCAGCTTATATTGAAGCGCATGTTGCCGCTCGCGCGCGTTACTTGCCCGATGCCTCCGCATTCGGGGCACACCTGCTGCGAATTTCCCTCCGCTCCGGTGCCGTGGCAAACCGGGCAGCTATCCAACCGTGTGAATGTGATTTTTTTCACGGCCCCGCGCACGGCGTCCCAGAAACTGATTTCCACCCGATACTCGAGATCGCTGCCGGGCTCACGAATCGGGCCCGCAGGCTCCGCCCCTCCACGCTGGAAATACTGGCTGAATAAATCGCGGAAGCTCGTGCCGCCCGAGCCGCCAAAATCGAATCCGCCAAAATCAAATTGCCCGTTAGGGTCGGGTCCCGCGGCGCCGGCCGCGCCCGGACCACCTTCGGCGTAAAAGCCGAACTGGTCGTACATCTGGCGCTTCTTCGTATCGGAAAGGATGTCGTAGGCTTCCTGTACCTGCTTGAATTTTTCTTCCGAGGACTTGTCGCCGGGATTCAGGTCGGGGTGATATTTGCGCGCGAGCTTGCGGTAGGACTGGCGGATTTCCTTGAGCGTCGCCTTGCGCGGCACGCCCAGCAATTCGTAGTAGTCCTGTTTGGTGGTGGTTGCCATGATGAGACTTTCGGACTCGGGTCAGGCCAGCGCGCTGCCTTGCGCGCCTACAACTTCGTCCAGCGGGCGTTCAATTCATTGAGTTCTTGCTGCTCGTGAGCCAGCTCTTCGCGCTTGCGCCGGCGTTCGTCGTCCATCCTGCCGCTCATCGCGGACTCTTTCTGATTCGCGCGTTCAATCCACTTGTCGATCCAACCCAGGCGCGTCTGGAGGGTTGCGCTGGCGGTGCGGAATTTCAGGAGCGCTCCGCTGATCTCCACCTCGCGGGGAAGAAAATCCGGAGGCGGCGCCTGCTGCGTGTCGTAAAACAACCTTTTCCAATCGGCGCTGGGCGATTCGCTGATCGTCACATGCACCATGTAGAAGTCTTCCCGCAGCTTCTGCACCGCCACCGGCGGTCCCGTGCGCCTTACACCTTCGAAAGTGGCCAACGCGCGCCCCTCGTTTTGGTCAAGAGTTAGTTCGGCTTTTTCGTGTCATCCACGTCGACGAACTCAGCGTCAATCACGTCGCCCTGGCCGGGCTTCGCGCCGCCCTTTTCGCCGCCCGACGCGCCGTCGCCCGCGGGCCCAGCCGACGCGGCCGCGCCCTCCGTCTGGCCCGCCGTGGCCTTGTACATCGCCTCGGCAATCCGATGAGTCGCGGCCTCAACTTGCTGGCTCGCCGCGTTGATTGCGTCAACGTTGCCCTCGGCCATCGCTTTGCGCGCCGCTTCGACGGCTTCGTCGACAGCCTTCGCATCCGCCTCCCCGATTTTGTCGCGGTTTTCCCTGAGCAGCTTTTCCGCTTGGTAGATGCGGTTATCGCACAGATTGCGCGCCTCAATTTCCCCGAGCCGCTTCTTATCCTCATCCGCGTGCGATTCGGCGTCGTGGCGCATCCGCTCGGCCTCATCCTTGCTGAGCCCGGTGGAAGCCGTAATGGTGATCTTCTGCTCCTTCTTCGTCGCCATATCTTTCGCGGAGACGTTCAGGATGCCGTTCGCGTCGATATCAAATGTGACCTCGACTTGCGGCATTCCGCGCGGAGCCAGAGGAATCCCGATTAAATGAAACTTGCCGAGCGTGCGGTTGTCGCGCGCCAGAGGACGCTCGCCCTGCAACACATGGATCTCCACGGACGTCTGGTTGTCCGCGGCCGTTGAGAATGTTTCCGACTTCCGCGTGGGGATTGTTGTGTTGCGGGTGATGAGCGTGGTCATCACTCCGCCAAACGTTTCCACGCCAAGCGAGAGTGGCGTAACGTCAAGCAGGAGGATGTCCTTCACTTCCCCGCCCAACACTCCGCCCTGAATTCCGGCGCCGACCGCGACAACTTCATCCGGGTTCACGCCCTTGTGCGGTTCTTTGCCTCCGAACAAGTTCTTCACGATTTCAACAACACGCGGGATTCGCGTCGAGCCACCCACCAGCACAACTTCGTCAATCTTGTCGGGGGTGAAGCCGGCATCCGTGAGCGCCTGCTTCACGGGACCAACGCTCCGCTGCAGAATGTCTTCCATCAACTGTTCGAGCTTCGCGCGGGAGAGCTTCAGCAGCAGATGCTTTGGCCCGGAGGCGTCCGCAGTGATAAACGGGAGATTGATTTCAGTCTCGAGAAGCTGCGAGAGTTCGATCTTGGCCTTCTCCGCTGCTTCTTTCAGGCGCTGAAGGGCCATGCGGTCTTTGCCTAGATCGATGCCGCTTTCCTTTTTGAATTCCGAGATGATCCATTCGGCCACGCGTTGGTCGATGTCATCCCCGCCGAGATGCGTGTCGCCGGCAGTCGCTTTCACCTCGACTACGCCTTCGCCAACTTCGAGAATGGAAATGTCGAATGTGCCTCCGCCCAAGTCGTATACGGCAATGGTCTCGTCTTTTTTCTTGTCGAGCCCGTAGGCGAGCGCCGCCGCAGTCGGCTCGTTGATGATGCGCACGACTTCGAGTCCGGCAATTTCGCCGGCCTGTTTTGTGGCTTGGCGTTGCGCGTCATTAAAATAAGCCGGCACCGTAATGACGGCCTTGGAAACTTTTTCGCCCAGAAAATCTTCCGCCGAGGCCTTCAGCTTTTGAAGAATTAAAGCGGAAATTTCAGGCGGGCTGTATTGCTTGCCGAGGATCTCGACGCGCGCGTCATCGTGCGGCCCGCGGACTACCTTGTAAGGCATGCGCCGCACTTCTTCCGTGACTTCCTCGAACCGGCGGCCCATAAACCGCTTGATGGAATAAACAGTATTCTCAGGATTTGTCACCGCCTGGCGCTTGGCCACCTGCCCTACCAGACGTTCGCCGGATTTAGTGATGGCCACGACGGACGGGGTCGTCCGCCCGCCTTCCTGATTGGGAATCACCACCGGCTCGCCACCTTGCATGACGGCGACCACCGAGTTCGTTGTCCCCAGGTCAATTCCTATAATCTTGCTCATCGCTACCGTCCCTCCCAATGATTCCAAAGATCTATTTGGTTGATTCGCTTTACCGCAAATCGACGAGCATTATAATACTTGAGTGTGATGTTGTCAAGTATTCGTAATCATGTGCTATCTCTATTGTTTACTGTCACTTACGGATACATCGCCGTCGCTTTCGTCACACAGCAGTGAGTGGATTGAGCTAAGAAATGAGTCAGGTCTTGGTGTGCTGCCAAGGCACTGAAATTCCATTGCCCATGAGTTACCTCTCCTCTTTTTTTTGAGAGCCCACGCCAATCCGAAGAACTGCATCCAAATCATAGTGTCGGATTCAAAAGCTGAGGCCTACACTTGTTGCCGAATCGCTGGTCGATTCAGGTAAAATAACCTGCGTTTTATACGACGTTATCCGCCGAGGGTGGGAGGAGTCGTGAGTAAGAAATTATCAAGCCATTTTGCTTCGATCGTCGCCGTGTTTGCGGCAATGCTGATTTGTTCAGCGGGCCTGCTTTCCGCTCAGCCCGACCCCGCGCAGACGCACTCGAAGAGCGCCTCGGCTCCATTTGATTTCCGGGCGGCGAAAACAATCGGCTCGAAATCGGCACCGATTCTGCTCGAAGATTTCAGTGACTTTCAATGTCCAATGTGCCGGTCATTTTTCCTCAACACCACCCTTCAAGTCATCAAGGACTACGTGGATACGGGCAAGGTCTGCATCGTCCATCACGACTTTCCGCTGGAGATGCACGCGCATTCGATGGAAGCCGCCCGGTTTGCAAACGCCTCCGCGGAAATCGGGAAATTCAAGGAAGTGGAAACGGCGCTCTATTCGACGCAGGCTTCGTGGGAGACAACCGGGAGGATTGAGGATGCACTTTCATCCGTATTGACCACCGCGGAAATGAAACGCGTTGAACTATTGATGCCCAAACCCGACGTCCAGGCCGCGATTGATGAAGACCTTGCGTTGGGGAAGCAAAAAGGCATCTTTCAGACGCCGAGTGTTTTCGTGACGTACAAGGGCCAGACGAATCCGCTGCCGGGCGGCGGAGTGACATACGGCGTTCTTAAGCAATATTTCGATTATCTTCTGAGTCACTAAAATGGCTGACGCCGCTTCCCTCGCAGCCCAAACTTCCCGCATAAATTGGCCGCGCTGGTTTCTTCTCGCGGCCCGCGTGATTCTTGGTGCTGTGTTCATATACGCTGCTTACACCAAATTGCGCGATCCCTGGATGCTTTTCGCTTTCGCTGTGAATTCTTATCACATCCTTCCGGAGTGGGCTGTGACGCTTGTGGCGCGCGTCCTGCCATGGTTTGAACTTGTGTTGGGGCTTTTCCTGCTTTCGGGGTGGATGCTTCGGTGGACAGCCTCCGCGGCCGCGGCCCTGCTCGGAATTTTTTTCACGGTGAATCTCTACACTTACATCAAGAATCCGCACGCCGATGCGGTCATTTGTGGCTGCTTCGGCTATGGAGAAAAGCTGGGGCCTGTGACGCTCACGATTGACGCCTCCATGCTGGCGCTGGCGATTGCGCTGACTATTATTGCGGGCGTATACGTCACGGCTCTTCGGCGGACGTAACTAGCCGGTGACGGGCTTTTGCTTCCGATGGATTTCACAATAGAATGGTTTCCGGCATGAGACGGCTGATCCTTCTTTCGTTGCTTCTGATGGCTGCTGCGGCGGCGCTCCCCGCGCAAAGGGCTGCGGACGAATCGTCACATGCGGCGCAGGAAGACGACATCCGTGAAGCAGTATTCCGCTACCAATTTAAGAACACGGGCCTGAATCTCGCGTACAATTTTATCGCCATTGACGACAAGAATCCTTCGGACGCTTTCGTAAGACGCTTCAAGGACGATGACCCTCCGGTCCGGCCGATCTCTGAATCACATGTTGAGAAAAAACCGATCCGCACCGTTGTAAGCAAGAAAGACGGTCAGAATGGAATTATCTTTCGAGTGGGCCACATCAAGTGGGTTTCCGATGTGAGGGCGAACGTCGAAGGAAGTTTCGATTGTGCTGACAACTGCACCGGCGCTTCCGGCGTATATCACGCCGTCAAGCAAGATGGCCACTGGACCGTCGAATCCTTTGACGACTCGAAAAAGCCCTCTTCCTGATTAGGCGGCCTCGCCTCGGGTCCACCGACATCATTCGCCCACGCGCTGTTTCAACCCCGCCACACCCCGCGCATCTTCCCCGCCGCGGTGCATGCATCGGGGTATGTAATTTGTCCGGGCTAACTCCTTTACATTCAACAACTTCCCATTCATTTCCCGCGCCCCGGTTCTTCCTTCGGAGTTGGCCCGCTTCTTGCCAAAGACATCTTGCTGGAGAGGTGCACCTTGAAGCGCCGGGCACCACTCGCCCCGGCATAGATACGTTATGAATTGATGCGCTACAATTACATGGCACTGTGAAAAGATGAAGCTTCCTCCCCTCCAACTCCGTCTCCGCGGAAGAACGATTATCGGCAAGGTCGCCTTCACGTTCCTTTTAATCATCTCCATTTCGTTTGGAGTTGCTTCGGGGCTTGTCTTTGTCTATTCGAGCGATCTGCCTGCGGTGCGCGCTCTCGAGGATTATCACCCGAACGTCGTGACCGAGCTTTACGCCGACGACGGTTCGGCGGTCGGCAGCTTCGCGCTCCAGCGCCGCATTCTTCTCACATATGAGCAGATTCCACCGGTGCTTCGCGACGCGATTCTTTCCGCCGAGGACCAGCACTTTTTCGAGCACTGGGGCGTGGACTTCCCCCGTGTGCTGCAAGCTGCGTGGCGCGACGTCACGCGCCCGCACAGCCGCCCCGAAGGCGCGAGCACGCTGACGATGCAGCTTGCCGGTTCGCTTTTCCTCAACCGCTCCGACATCAGCGTGCACCGCAAGATTCAGGAGACTCTGCTCGCCATCCAGATCGAGCGCCACTACACCAAGCAGCAGATTTTTGCGATGTATTGCAATCAGATCTATCTCGGCCACGGCGAATACGGAATGGAAGCCGCTTCGGAATTTTATTTCGGCAAGCCCGTCGGCCAGCTCGCTCTGCCCGAAGCCGCCACGCTCGCGGCCATCATCCGCGGCCCCAGCTATTCGCCCGTGCTCCACGCCGATAAAGCACTTGCGCGCCGGAACATCGTTCTCGACTTGATGGCCAAGCAGGAAAAAATCACGAGCGCGCAAGCGCAATCCGCGCGGCACCAGCCGCTCGGGCTCCATCTCCAATATCCGCGGAATGACCTCGCGCCCTATTTTTTCGAGGAGATCCGCAAATATCTCGAAAGCACTTACGGTACGGAAGCCGTCCACGCGCAGGGATTGCGTGTTTACACCACGCTCAACGTCAATATGCAGCAGGATGCAAATCGTGCTGTCCGCGACGGTCTCCACGCGTATGACCGCCGCCACGGCTGGCGCGGCCACCTGACGAACATATTCCGGAATCACCTCGGCACGCTCGCCAGTTACGATGACGATGACTGGCACCACTCGATCGAAAAAGGGGACTACGTCGACGGACTGGTGACCGCCGTGGACAGCATCGCCGCCGTCGTGAAAATCGGCCAGTACCGCGCCGCCGTGGGCTCGCAGGATTTCGCGTGGACCGGCCGCACATCGCCCCCGCAGCTTTTTCAAGTAGGCGACGTAGGAATGTTCCGCATCCGCGAAATCAACGGCAGCAGCATAAAGGTTGACGTCGAGCAACATCCTATCGCGCAGGCCGCGCTTGTGGCCATTGACAACGCCACCGGCGAAGTCAAAGCCATGGTCGGCGGCTATAGTTTTGACGAATCCAAGTTCAATCGCGCGACGCAGGCCGTCCGCCAGGCAGGCAGCTCGTTCAAAATTTATGTTTATTCCGAAGCGCTCTCGCTCGGCTTCAGTCCCTTTGACACCGTGCTCGATGAACCTTTCACAACCATGAGCGGCGGACAGCCCTACTCTCCGCGAAATTACGACGGTAATTTTGAGGGCGTCATCACGCTTCGGCGCGCGCTCGACGGCTCGCGAAACGTTCCCGCCGTGAAAGTCTCCGAAAAAATCGGCATCGAAAAAGTGGTGGATATGGCCAAGCGCTTCGGCATCACGACCCCTCTTCCGCCCTATTTGCCGCTCGCGCTCGGCGCCGCGGACATGCGCCTCATCGAGCACACCTCAGCATTCACCGTTTTCCCCAATGATGGCATCCGCATCGAGCCGCACCTTGTGCGCCGCGTCACCGCGTACGATGGCGCGCTCCTCGAGGAAGCGCGCCCTGCCGTGCACGATGTCATCTCGCCCGAGATCGCGCGCACGATGACCTCCATGCTCGAAGACGTCGTGCAGCACGGCACCGGCGTCAAAGCTAAATCGCTCGACCGCCCCACCGGCGGAAAAACTGGCACGACAAATGATTTCACCGACGCCTGGTACATGGGGTTCACACCCACGCTTACCGCGGGCGTCTGGGTCGGCAACGATGACAAGGGAGTTTCACTCGGCAAAAAAGAAACGGGCGCGATGGCCGCGCTGCCCATCTGGATTCAATTCATGCAGGGCGCAACGGCAGGAACCGCCGCGCAGGATTTTCAGAATGTTGTGATGTTGGACACGCTGGCCCTGACGCATTCGGTGAGAGTGGATACGCCCGACCTCGCGCCCACTGAACCTTCCGAGCAAGGCCTCCCCACCGCGCCGGGGCCGATCGTTTCGCCCGTCGCTCCGGTTGGCCCGGCAGGGCGCCGGGGCGAATCCGACCCCACGCAGAATCCTAAGCAGCAGACGCCGCCGCCAGCATCGCGTGGAGGCCGCGGCGGCAATTCACCGCGATAGTTAATTCTCTTACTTTGCCGCTGGAGCATCATCCGGGCCCACGAAATTAATCACGAGCGGTCCGATTCCGTTGATCTGCAGCACGGAGTCGCCCTTGCACTGCGCATAATGCCTCATTTGCGGAGGCGCGGAAACGAATGCACCTACAGGGAACTCCTTCATCGACGCCGCGTCCCAGTTTGCTCCCATCCCCAGCATAAAAGCGCCCTTGATGACCGTCACGTTTTCCGTCGTCGGATGCCAGTGCGGCGCGAGCTTTGCCCCATCTGTGCACGAGAACCGGACTACGTACGAACGCCCGGCAGTCATCGGGTCGCCCTGCAGAATCGCAACCTTCAATGTTCCGCCCACTTCAACCGACGGAGTCCCGACCATCGCCGCCGCAGGGATGTCCATCCAGTTTTCGGTTCCGGGCATTGTTCCTCCAACGCCCGCCGCCCCGGCGCTCTTTTTTGCCGGTGGCGTCTGAGCGAGACTCGACATCGCCAGCACTGCGCACACAACGAAAACAGCAATTCTTTGCTTCGTCATTTTCCGTCTCCCTCCCAGTTGCCAAATAGTTTTCTGCCCGCACGAAGATTGCGGGCTCTGTGCATGCACACTAGCACTAGTCAGTGATCCAATTCAATAAAACCTGAGGGAGAATTATTTGGGAAGGAAACGATTTGATTTTGTCCCGGCGGACATCTAGGAATTCATCCGGAGCCAAGGGTTTCTGATTAAGCTGCGTTCATAAATAATTGCTTGAAGACCGCCTTCGTCAATTCTTTTTCCCTTGAGCCTGCTTCGCCAGCGCCGGTCCCTCATCCAACAATTTCTGGAAATCAGAATCCAACCTTTGGGCTTCTTGACTGATTTCATTGAAATTGGTCACCAGCGATAGCGCCCGTGGGTCGTCTTCCTTCATGTCCGGATTCGCTTCGTGCAGCGCCTTCGCCTGAGCCAACAACTGCTTCATCGCGCGGTTCAGCCGCCTGCAGTACGTCACGTATGTATCCCTGCCCGCCATCAGCCGCTCTTCCCACTGGACCCTTCCGGGAAAATCGATATCGTTGTCTTTGAGGACAATCTTCACAAGCGCCGCGCGATCTGTTGCCCCCAGTGCATTAATTTTTGACAGGGCTTCGTCCAAAACCCCGACTGCACCCTCATAGCCCGCGTCGCGCGATTGCGCTGCCCCTCCCCTCGTCGCCCCGTTTCCTTTCATTTGAGTCGAGTTTTTGAACGGCCCAATTCCGAGCGCGTTCGCGCCGCTCTTGGGAAGAATCCCTTCATTCGTATACATAGTTTCAGGTTTTGTCCCGTTCTTTTCCTTTTCCGCTTTTTCCTCGCGATACTTCCGCGCCACATCGCCAAGCGACGGAGGAGGCGTTGGTGATTGTGCCTGTGTTTGCGGATTCGGCGATGGCTGCGGCGGCGGGGTTTGTTGCGCCTGAGGCGGCGGGGGTGGCGGATTCTGGGTCTGCGCAGAAACTCCCACGGAAGTACACAAACTCGCGACAATGAAAAGCAAGGTCATACTGCGGAATTGACGCATCACGATTCCCTCCCTCACCGATACCTCTCATCCTCCCTTGCAACTTCGTCTGGGATGAATGGCCCGAAAGTACAGTTTTATCCAATGAGATACATTGCGCCCAAGCACTCGCCAATTTCCGTGTTATCCCTGCCTAAACGCATTGGGTCCGTTTGACATCCGGCACCATGCGAGATTCCGCCGCGCTGGACGCGGCGCTATGACGCCAGACATCGCCCTCGCGAGCCCAAATTGGACTACCCGCTTCATTTCCGCTAGCCTTTCTCTTTCTGGATAGAGTTGCGGAGACCATAAGTCGCAGGGCATGCTTTCCCGAATAGCTTCGGGGGCCGCGCGAACGTCGAAATTTACCAAAAAATGGTGAAGACGCTTCTCGCCGAATCCCAGGGAAAACACCAGTGAAATCAAAGACCAGGAATTCAAAAATCGAAGTGGGCATTCTCGGGGCCACAGGGGTTGTCGGCCAGCACTTTCTCCAATCCCTGCAAGCACATCCCTGGTTTGAGGTTGCCTGGCTCGGTGCGAGCGACCGCTCGGCGGGAAAGAAATATTGCGACGCGACAACTTGGCGGCTCGATGGAGAAATGGCCGAATCCGCTGCAAAAATGACGGTAAGAGATTGCAAGCCCGATCGCGCGCCCCAATTGATGTTTTCCGCGCTAGACGCTTCCGTTGCCGGGGAAATCGAAGCCGCCTTTGCCAAGGCAGGTCACATCATCGTCTCCAATGCGCGGAATCATCGCATGGACGCCGACGTGCCCCTCCTCGTGCCGGAAATCAATCCCGGCCATCTGCAACTCTTGGCCACGCAAAAACAGAACCGCAAGTGGCGCGGCTGTGTGGTGACAAATCCCAACTGTAGCGCGGTGGTTCTCACCATGGCTCTTGCTCCGTTGAAACCGTTTGGCATTACACGCGCCGTCGTCACGACGCTTCAGGCCATTTCAGGCGCGGGCTATCCGGGCGTTCCCGCAATGGACATCCAGGGCAACGTCATCCCGTTCATCGGCGGCGAGGAAGAAAAAATCGAACGCGAAACACAAAAAATCCTCGGTGAATTCGCCGGCGGCGCCGTCAGCCCCGCGCCGCTCAAAATCAGCGCGCATTGCAATCGCGTCCCTGTTCTGGATGGCCACACGGTCACGGTTTCGGTTGGGCTTTCCTCAAAACCAAGCGAAGAGGAGCTCGTCGCGGCGTTTCGAAATTTCCGGGGCGTTCCGCAGCAGCGCAAACTGCCCAGTGCGCCCGCAAATCCCATCATTTTCATGACCGATCCGGACCGCCCGCAACCGCGCAGGGACGCCGGCCGCGAACGCGGCATGGCCGTTTTTGTTGGCCGGCTGCGCCCGTGCCATGTGCTCGATTACAAGTTTGTCGCTCTAGGCCACAACACAATCCGAGGCGCCGCCGGCGCGGCCGTCCTGAATGCGGAACTGATGAAATCGGAGGGGCTTCTCGACGAGTGATTGGTCCGGCGCCAAAATTAAATTCGAAGTCCTGCTGAGGTAAATTTTCGCCTGTGTCCGAGGCTCAAGCGGACGCAGGAAGTGGAAAGCTCAAGTTGAAAATCCGCGCGAGCACGCGGCCAATTCTATTACAAATCCAACCCCTGCTTGTCCTTCATCTTCGTGAAATCGAAGCTCACCTTTAGCTTTGTTTTCCCCGCCTGCGTCACAAAATCAGCGCCCTTCTCATCCGGCGCAAACGCCGGATCGCCATTCCCCACCTTCTTCGCAAACACAAAAATGATCGCCGCCAGTCGGCCCGTCGGCCCCTTCTGCAAAATCACTCCCGAGGGGGAAACATTCGCCTTCGTACTCTTTAGAATCAGCGCGGTATGCGCCTTCAGCTCTTCTTCACTTCCCTTCGTCAGGGCTGTCATGTCCGAGCTTGCCACCATCACTTCATAATCGTCCGCGGGCGTCGCAAGATCCTTTCGCGCGATATTCGGCGGGACCCCACCCAACTCTCTCTTGCGAGCCTGCGCCTCCCGCACGGTTCGCGAAGATACCCAGCTAATGCTGAAATCGGTTTCCGGCCTAGTGCTGCCCGTAGGCACGTTAACGGTGGTTCCCGCAATGCCGGTCTCCAAGCCAGTTATCCCGCCATGGTTGTCAGGACCTGTCTCGGGATGCGCTTGGCCGGCCGTTCCCGTCACTGTGCCCGGCACAGCGCCGCCGCTGCTCATCCCAAACTGCACTTTGTGCGACCATGGCGAATCCTGCAGGATTCTCTGCACGTCCTTCACATCCCAGCTCTGCGGATCTTTGTCCATCCACGGATCGCTCGCATAGGTTGCGATCGCCACCATCAACGCTGCCGCGACCAAACTTGCTGCTCGCTTTCGCATTGTCATCCTCCTGCACTTGCCGATCCCGCGCTTTTGGAATCCACATCGCGCGGAACCCGAACTATTATACGCCCGATAACTACCGAAGCAGCCTATTGCCAGTATTCGACCGCTCTATTACCCTTCAAATTAACGCGCCATGCCTATCGCGGCCCAAATTATCGCAACAAATCGAAATCTGCGGCTCGCGCGCGTAAACTTACATAGCACTGAAAGTGAGCATCACGATAACAAATAGATGCAACGCTTTATCCGTTCCGGGTGTCAAATACAATGTCCCATTCAGTGTCCGACACTCTGAAGCTTTTATGCCGTCCCGCTTCGGAGACCTAACATGAAGCGCGTTCAAATCTTGTTGCTTCTGCTCGCCGCTCTCCTCGGCGCGGTTCTGTTACACGGGCAGGGTCAAGTCGTTTCCGACGATGAAATCCGCGTCGCCAGCCAGCCATACAATCCTCAGGAAGCGAACGCCATCACCGTGCAAACCAACATGGTCGAAGTCGGCGTCGTTGTCCGCGACGAGCACGGCAAGCCCGTCAATGGCCTCCAGCGGACGGATTTTTTGGTTTTCGATTCCGGCAAGCCCCAAACAATTTCGCATTTCAGCATCGAGGAAGAATTCCCCGCGCCCACTCTTGCACCCACAACGATTGCTCCGGGCGCCGCCCCCCTCGCGCCGCCGCCCGCACCGCAACCGCGCTACATCGGCTTTTATTTCGACGACAACAATATGCAGAGCAATGACCTCGTCATCGTAAAGAAGGCCGCCAGGAAATTTGTCACCGATCATCTCGAATCCGCGGACAAAGCCGCAGTTTTCACCTCGTCGGCAAGCGTGACGCTCAATTTTACGAATGACAAACAGAAGCTCGCCGCCACAATTGATCAGGTCTACTCACATTATCGCAAGGCTTCCTATGGAACCGGCTCGTGTCCGCACATTGACCCCTATCAGGCCTATCAAATCCTGCAGGTCTATAACGTCCATTCTCCGGCCTTCGATCTCGCGCTCGAAGAGGCAGTCAAGTGCAATTGCCCTAATCCTAAAGATTTGAGCTGCCCGCCCGGGCAAGCCCGCCTCGTGGATGTGATGGCGCAATACACGGTGGGGCTGGCGGACCAGTTCGCCATGAATTCCCTCGGCGCCCTCGGCGACATCATCCGCTACGTCGGCAAAATGCCCGGGCGCCGCATGCTCGTCATGACCTCTTCCGGTTATTTTTCGATGTCCAAATCCGTCCAGAAGCAGCAGAGCAAGATTATTGACGATGCGCTCCACGCCGGCATTCGCATCAACACGCTCGATGCGAAGGGACTTTCCGCGGACTGGTTGGTGGATCCGAGCGATCCGACAGAGGCCGAATCCATTATGAAAAGAATCTGGGGCGGGGCACGGCCCGATCTGTTGAGCTACTCCCAGGAACTCGCCAGCGACGAACGCTCCGTCGACGACGATTCCTTGGCCGCAATCGCCGAAGGCACCGGCGGAACGTTCTTCCACAACAGCAATGACATTGAAGGCGGCGTCCGCCGGATGGCCGCGCTTCCGGAAGTCTCCTACACTCTCGGCTTCCTGCCCGATGAATTGAAGCCCGACGGCGCGTATCACGCGTTGAAAGTAAAGCTCGCGGACAACCGGGGCTACACCATCGAAGCCCGCCCCGGATATTACGCGCCGAACAAAGCCGCGCTCGCTCCGCGCGAAAAACTCGCGAAGCTGAATAAGCAGGTTATGGCCACCGAGGAATTGCAGGGCATTCAGGCGGGCGTGGACACAAAATCCATCACGCTCTCGACCGGCGAACCCGCGTTAAGCGTCGCCGTCCACGTGGATATCCACGGCCTGCCCTTCAAGAAAGAAAATGGCCGCCACGCCGAGCGGCTTATCTTCATCACCGCGCTCTTCGACGCCCAGAACAATTTCCTCAGCGGCGTGGAAGGCATGATGGAAATGAATCTCACCGACGGCACGCTCACCATGCTCAGCTCCAGCGGCGCCAGCGCCATGGTCACGCTCCAGGCCCCGCCGGGAAATTACCGGCTGCGCCAGGTCGTGCAGGAAGCCATCACCGGCCGCATCGCCGCGTTCAATACCCCCGTCGAAATCCACTAACGATTGCGGTGCCGCGCGTGACATCGCCGTCACAATTGGAATAGTTGGCGTCATAAAGGAACCATGATTCGCCGCATGAAAAGCCGGAATCTACGTGCGAAATGTTTCCAGGTCCTCGCGTTAGGGCTGGCCGGCGCATTCATCGCCGTCTTCGTCCTTGGCCAGAACATTACCGACGACGAGATCCGCTGGGGCGCCCGCCCGTACGCGCCGCAGCCGGAAAATGCAATACGCGTTCAAACCAACAATGTCGAAGTCGGCGTCGTTGTCCGAGATGCACAGGGCAAACCGGTCAGCGGCTTGACGCAGGCTGACTTCCAAGTTTTCGACAGCGGTAAACTACAGAAGACCACGTTTTTCTCTATCGAAACCGCGCCGCCAGTCGTCGCGACACGCCTCGCGCCGGCGCTCGCAGACGCCCCTGCGCCGCCACCCTCGCCTGTTGTAAAACCAAAGCCGCCGATCGCGAAAAGCTCCTCACCGCTCTTGGCAAGCTCGTCACTCACCAGAAGCGCTCTGACCGGGGCCCGATGTCGTGCCCTCGCATCAGCACTTATCAAGCCTGGCAAATCATTCAGAATTACAATGTCCACTCGGATGCATTCGACGCCGCTTTGGCTGAAGCGCAGAAATGCGGGGGATGCGCCACAACCGTCCGTCCGACGATTGATTGCGTTATGCTCGTTCGAACGCAGGCGCAAGAAACAGTTGCACTTGCGGAGCAATACGCACTGAATACGCTCGGCGTCCTCAGCGATGTTATTAAACAGCTCGAGAGGTCTTCCGGTCGCCGGATGCTCGTGCTCACCTCGTCCGGCTTCTTTACCCAAACCGTTCAACAGAGACAGGACAAGCTAATTAGTGAGGCGCTTCATGCGGGCGTGGTCATAAATTCTCTCGACGCAAAAGGCCTTTGGGCTGAGCCACCGGGAGGCGACCTGAGTGAAGGCCCCGCTCCAATAGCTGGCGGCGCAATTGGCGCCCTGAAAGACAGATTCAACCACATGGAAAAAGAATCCTTCAACGACCCTCTCGCTATCCTCGCCGAAGGCACCGGCGGCCGCTTCTTCCACAACAGCAATGACCTCGGCCGCGGCCTCCGCGAAATGGCCGCGCTCCCGGAAGTTTCCTATGTTCTCGGCTTTTCTCCCGAGGAACTCAAACCGAACGGGAGCTTCCACAGCATAAAGGTGAAACTTGCTGACAAGCGCGAAGTCTCCATCGAGGCCCGCCGGGGCTACTTTGCACCATCCAAAGACACGCCCCTGGATGCGCCGTCCCCCTCTGCACTCCGTTCCGAGAATCTCAACCGCGCCGTCATGTCTTCCGACCGGACATCCGATATCGCCGCCGGGGTCACCACCGAAACCTCAAAGCTCGATTCCGGCGCGCAATCCCTGAAGGTCGCCATCCACGTGGCCATCCAGAACCTTCCCTTTCAGCGCCAAGCGGATCGCAGCGTCGAACGCCTCATCTTCGTCACCGCACTCTTCGATCAGCAAAATCATTTCCTCACCGGTGTCCAGGGCATCATGGATCTCAATCTCAAGGATGCCACGCTTAATCAACTCAACACGCAGGGCCTCGACGCCAAGCTCTCGCTCCAGGCCCCTCCAGGCAACTATCGCCTCCGCCAGGTCGTCCAGGAAGAAGCCTCCGGCCGCATCGCCGCATTCAATACCCCGGTCGAAATCCACTAGTGAGCCCCTGCGCTATCTTATCGGGCGGTCCTGCACGCCGCGCAACGAAAGTGGACGCCGCCGCAGCTTTGCGCGCGGAATAATTTCTTGATTGCCGACTGGCTTGCCCAGATGTATCGCGATAAAAAATTATATTGGGGGCGCTACACCAGTTCCTTATAGAAGTAGGTCGTGTCGCAAAATCTTCCATCGGGAAACAGCGCATACTTCGGGATCACGCCGACTCTCGTCCATCCCATGCGCGTGTACAACTTTTCGGCGTCTCCTCCGGTCACCGCATCCAGCACAAGAAGGGTTTTGCCAGCAAGCCGGCTGGAATGCTCCGCCTGCTTCATGAGGAGCGTTCCGATTCCCTGCCCGCGGGCTGACCGCCGCACAAGTAATTTGGTGATATCCGCCCGGTGCGGTTGGTTGGGAGGCGTCGCGGTCAGGATTTGCACTGTCCCCACCAATTCGGCGTCGCCAAAGGCCACCAATAATATGCGCTCGCCACGTTCCACTCCGTCGAGAACCCTTTCGAAAAATGCCTCAGCCTCGCGCCTCGATAGTGACGCCATGAAACTGACCGAGGCGCCTCCTTCCACGCAGTCAAGAAGAATATCCGCAAGCGCGCCGATATACTCGCGCCTCTCCGCCGCTCCCAGCTCCCGAATCTCAATCACAATTTCAGCTTAGCGTCGCCCCGAATCATTCGCAACCGGCGCGCATGCCTCTCATGTATCGCCGGACGGCCATCCCTCAATTCATCATTCGAGCGCAGCGGGGAATCTTGGTCTCGCGATTTCGTCGAGCTCACCTTCAGGTGGGCCGCGCCTTCAGCGTAACCCGGGCTTAGCACTTTTCTCAACCGGATTGTGCCTCAAAGGATTCGACGCGATAAAAAATTTGGAGTGGACCTGGGACCTGATGATCCATCAAACGCTCACGGACATCTTGACCGGAATACTCGCACACTTTTAATGGGAGCTTAAGACGATGAAAGGCTTATGGTGGGCGGGGAGTAGACCGACGTGCTTAGATGCCGCTTTCTTTTTCGTCGCCTTCGCGTGGCTGATTCCTCATGCGGCTATCCTTGTACCATTCCCAAGGTCCTTTGAGGGCGAAGGCGGCGCAGACCAGGAGGATAACCAACACAACCCATCCCATGGTGCACCTCCTTGCGCACTTCGATGGCCCAGCAGCGAGCCTGCCCTGATGCTATCACTTTCACGGGACGGCAACACAGAATTCGCCCACCGCCCATTTTTTGTACCACGCAGGGGATAAATGTGCCAAAAATGGAGGCTCGAGGCACTGTCCTAATTTCGATTCTTTCGGTTTTGCGGCGGTAAGCTGTATCAGTCAAGACTGGCTCCTGGCAGTTTGGCATGTCGATGAGCAGCTAAAATTTTCTCGCATGGCGATCTAAGGGCGGGTTCTGTAGAAGGGGAGGGCAAGAGAAAACACTTCTCGTCTCGCAAGGAGGAGGAGTTCTTTTGAATCCATCCCCTTGCGATAAATCTGTGGGACTGTGCCGTTTTCTTGCCTGCAAATTGAAGAGCGCAACACTATGAATAGAAGAGAACTGATGATGCTGATGGCGATGGCGGGGCTCGAATGTTCGATCCTGCGCGCCACGCCGGGTGGTTGGGACGCCGACGCTTGCTACAAGCCATATGCCGTCTTTGCGGATGGCCGCTGGATACTCTGGTACAACGGCAGAAACAATTCAATCGAACAGATCGGGCTGGTGACGCACGCTCGTGAAGATCTCGGGTTCCGGCCGCTATGACGAGATCCAGAGCGCCCGTTGCTGTTGGTCTGACCTGCGCCGCGGCCGTCCTCTTGCTCCCGGCGCTGCTCCAATTCCCTTCCGCCGATCAGGTCCGCGAGACACCTTCGCATTCTCTGCTCGATCCGGAAAGCTTCCGGCGCTATTTCGTGCAATTCTCCAGCGATGAAAAAACCATGCTCGGCAATAGCGATCCGCTTCCGTGGGATTGGTTTGAGCAAAACATTCCCTGGCTTGACGTTCCCGACAAGGAACTTGAGGAGGTCTACTACTTTCGATGGTACTCATTTCAAAAGCACGTCAAGCGGACTCCCGGCGGTTTTGTAATTGACGAATTTGAGGACGATGTTCCGTGGGCGGGAAAATACAACACCATTAGCGCCGCGGCCGGGCACCATATCCGCGAAGCGCGATGGTTGCGCGATTCCAAGTATGCAGAGGACTACGCCAACTTCTGGTTTAGTCCCGGCGCCGAGCCGAGGCGTTACAGCTTTTGGGCTGCGGACTCCGTCTATCAGCTCTTTCTCGCCACCGCGAACAAGCAGCTCGCGGTCATCCTCCTCCCCGGCCTCCAGGAAAACTACGAAAAATGGGAACAGACACATCAGGACCCCAACGGCCTCTACTGGCAGATCGATGATCGCGACGGAATGGAATTCAGCATCGGCGGAAGCGGATATCGCCCCACCATCAATAGTTATATGTATGGCGACGCCATCGCCATTGCGCGCATCGCCGGCCTGGCCGGCCGGGCTGATGTCTCGGCGGAGTACCAACAAAGAGCTGACCATCTGCGCCAGCTCATCGAAATTCAGTTGTGGAACCCAAATGACAATTTTTACGAAACAGTCCCTCGGAATGGCGCGGCCGGCTGGGCGGGAGTCCGTGAGTTAGTCGGATATATACCGTGGTATTTCGAAACCCCATCGGCCGGCCACGCGATCGCCTGGAAACAACTACTTGACACAAAGGGTTTTGCCGGCCGGTATGGCCCGACGACAGCGGAGCGCCGCAGCCCGCGTTTCATGTTCAAAAACCCGCACGAATGCCTGTGGAACGGCCCCTCCTGGCCTTTTGCCACCACGCAAACGCTCGTGGCGCTCGCGAACCTGCTCGACGACTCGCAACAATCTGTGATGACCTCCAGCGATTACTTTCAGTTGCTGAACGCCTACACGCGCGCGCAACATATTCGCGCGCCCGATGGAAGAATAATCCCCTGGATTGACGAGGATCTCGACGCCGACACCGGCGAATGGCTTGCCAGAAATATTTTAATGTCGCGAAATGAACCGCCGCCGAATCGCGGCCGTTACTACAATCATTCTGGATACGCGGATCTCATCATCACCGGGCTCATCGGTGTCCGGCCATCCGCCACGAACCAGTTGGCAATTCGGCCGCTGGTTCCCTCCGGTAAGTGGGATTACTTTGCTCTGGACGCATTGCCATATCACGGCCATTTGCTCACCGTGTTCTTTGATCGGACGGGCGAACGCTATCACCGGGGCGCCGGTTTCACCGTTCTCGCGGATGGCCGCCTCATCGGCCACGCCGATACACTGACTCCATTAAATGTTGTGCTTCCATAGAATCGCCAAAGCAGCGGCAAAGGCGCCCCGGAAAGACTCTGCCACTCGCGTTTGCTGCGCCCTTGTAGACCGCGTCCTCTTGAACGCGTTGGCTTACTCCTATTTATGTCACGCGAATGTGTTTCGTTTCCGCCCCTTCACGTGGACCCCACCCCAGTTAAGTTACTATTTGCGGAGCAATGCGATCTTTGCAAAATTGGAAGACTTTCAAGCAGCTTGGATCGAAATCCTTCATTGATTTGAGATTTCGCGCCAGAAGGAAAAAAATATGAACTGGCTCATTTGGGCTTTGCTTTCCGCTCTCTTTGCCGGCCTTACGGCAGTCCTTGCGAAGGCGGGCGTTCAGGACGTTGATTCAAACCTTGCGACTGCGATCCGAACCGTGGTGATCCTGATTTTCGCTTGGGGCGTCGCTCTGATCGCGAAGACTCAATCCATCACGGCGGTCGGCAGGCGTGCCTGGATTTTCTTGATCCTCTCGGGCATCGCGACGGGTTTGTCCTGGCTTTGCTATTTCCGTGCCTTACAGCTGGGGCAAGCATCCCAGGTCGCCCCCGTGGACAAACTCAGCGTCGTTGTTGCCATTGCGTTGGCCGCAATTTTTCTCCGCGAGCACCTCACCTGGCACCACTGGGTCGGAGGGCTGTTGATCGTCGCTGGCGCCGCGGTCGTGGCTTCCGCTTAGAATGCTTGTCCGTACTTCTGTCATTTTTCTCTTGACTCTATCGATAACTCTGTGGTAATCTCTCGTGCAGGGTAAGGCGAGTTCTTCGAATAGAGTTCCAAAACGGGAAAACTCGCCCCTGCCGAAAGCGAGAATCGACCTAATCGAAAGCCCCTCGTAAGAGTATGATTCTAAAGGACTTTAAGTTGTTTAGAATCACACTCTTACGGGTCACCTTGCGGCTAAAATCGTAAGTGATTGAATCTGCTATGCTTAGTATACTCACGGGTAACACTCGTAAGTCCTTTGGAATCACACTCTTACTGCTCATTGTGGCTGTAAGTCCTTTAGAATCACACTCTTATAAAAAGATGGGAGGTAGGGGTGCAAAGCCTCTCTCAATCACCGCCCCGGTCCGGCATCAGATACAATCAACGGCCTGGCGGGAATCTACTGAAATCCATTGAATGGGGTGAAGCGTGAGCCGAAAGAAATTGCCGATCACAAAATTGGCAGTGAATCTAGTAGCACGCAGGCTGGTCGCAGCCGCAGTCATAGCTGCTGCGCTCGTATTTTCAGCCCTGCCCGCTGGCGCCCAAATCCGCCAGCGCGAACCGAATAGCGAATACGCCGCGCGGCGCGACCGGCTCCGCGCGCGAGTCGACGCGCCCGTCGTCCTCTTCGGCTACACTGGACGCGAAAACGCCAGCGACGCCTACGTCTTCAACCAGGAAAACAATTTCTATTACCTCACCGGAGACAACGAAGAAGGCCCCGCGCTTCTGCTCGTGCCGGATTCCGCCGCCGCGAAAGGCTGGAAGGGCCCGGCGGAAATCCTCTATCTCCATCCGCGCAATCTCCAGCTCGAGCGCTGGAACGGTCCGCGCATGGGCCCCGGCGACGCCGGCATCCGCGAAAAAACCGGGTTCGATGGCGCGCACAGCGAAGTTCGCTCATTTGAAAAGGTGGCCGCCGACCTCGCGGCGCTCGCGAAGATTTTTCCCCGGCTTTACACAATCCTCGCGCCTGCGGACACCGCCGGTTATCCGCACTTCCAGAATTCGGCGGCTTGGCTCGGAAAAACCGTGCCCGAAGCGAAGCTCGTGCAAATTGAAGACAAGATCGGCGCGATGCGCCAGATCAAATCCGCGGGCGAGCTCGCATTGCTGCAGCGCGCCATCGAAGCGTCCATGGACGCGCACCTCGCCGCCTTCAAAATGATGCGCCCCGGCATTTACGAATATCAGGTGGCCGCGCGCATGCAGGAAATTCACTACGCGGCCGGCTGCGAAACGGAAGCCTACGCGCCCATCATCGGCGCGGGCTTCAATTCCACCGTCCTGCACTATGACAAGATCGGCGCGCGAATCGAAGATGGCGACATCGTGGTGATGGATGTCGGCGGCCAGTATTCCGGCTACACCGCCGACATCACCCGCACCATCCCCGCAAACGGCAAATACACCGCGCGCCAGCGCGAAATCTATGACGTCGTTTACGGCGCACAGCAGGCCGCGCTTGCCGCCGCCAAGCCCGGCATGCGCTTGACCGGCGGCGGATCGGACAGCCTTTTCGCAATCGCCCGCGATTACATGAAAACCCACGGCAAGGATTTGCACGGCCAGTCGCTCGATCGCTATTTCATCCACGGCCTCGGCCACCACATCGGACTCGATGTCCATGACGCGGGCGACACGGGCCGCGTGCTCGAACCCGGCATGGTCATCACCATCGAGCCGGGAATTTACATTCCTGAAGAAAAAATCGGCGTGCGCATTGAAGACGACGTCCTCATCACCGCGACCGGCCACAAACTGCTCACTGAGCGCCTGCCGCGCTCCGCCGACGAAATCGAAAAGCTCATGGCAGAATCGCAATCCGCCGCAAGCGCCGCCGCGCCTGCATATCAAAGGCCGGCGCAAGAATGCGCGGACTCAAATTGCACTCCACAAAGCCTGAACTTCGATGCGCCGGCGATTTACGATTCCGGGAAAATTGCTGAGGAGGTTCAGAAAGAATTTCAGGATGAGGTTCTGCGCGTGCAAGTTTGCCCTGTTTTCACAAGGCCGCTATAATGATGGTTCAAGGCGTACGGACGCGTCCCACGATTCCGCTGCGCCTGCCCGAACAGCCGGCTGTAACGCGCCTGCCGTTTGACCCCGAAAGAAACAGGAGCATGAAATGGTAAAGGCGACTCAACTGCGCCCCGGAATGATTATCAAGCACGAAGGGCAGCTCTTCGTGGTATTCAGCGTGGATCATCGCACGCCCGGCAACAAGCGCGCGGCCATGGCCACGCGCATGCGCAATCTGAAGACCGGCTCGATCATTGACTACCGGTTCCGGGCGGAAGAATTTATCGAGCGCGCCATCGTGGACGAAATCGAACACCAGTATCAATACAATGATTCGCAGGGCTACCACTTCATGAACACCGAGAACTACGAGCAGATCACGCTCTCGGCTGAAATCCTCGGCGACGCCGTTTACTACCTGAAAGACGAAATGATGGTGCACATCGAATTCTACGAGAACAAACCCATCGGCGTGGCGCTGCCCGATACGGTGGACCTCACGGTGGTGGACACCGAACCAACGTTGCAGAAGGCGACCGCGAGCGCGGTGATGAAGCCGGCAAAGCTCGAGACGGGCCTGACGATCAACGTTCCGCCGTTCATCAACAACGGCGACAAAATTAAAGTGGATACGACCGAAGCGCGCTACGTCCAGCGCGCACAGTAGGACCCAGCGCGCAGACCACTCGTCCGGCCAAAAAACAAACTTTGCGCGTGACAAGGGAAACCCATGGAGAAAGCAAGGTCAGGGATTTTGCAAGGGCAGGTCGCCGTGGTCACAGGCGGCGGGCGAGGAATTGGCCGCGCCATCGCGCAACAGCTTGCTGCCGCGGAGGCCGCGGTCGGCGTTGTTGCCCGCACTGCGAATGAACTTGCTGAGACCGTGGAAATTATTCGCGCGGCGGGTGGGCGCGCAATGTCCTGCCGCGCCGATGTCACCGACTCAGGCGACGTGCAAACTGCCATACGCGAAATCGAGAAATCACTCGGGCCCATCGATCTGCTTGTCAATAACGCGGGTGCGCCGGGGCCCTTCGGCCCCTTTTGGGAAAACGATTTCAATGATTGGTGGCGCGCCATCGAAGTGAATCTGCGAGGCCCGGCGCTGTGTTCGGCAGCGGTGCTGCCCGGAATGATTTCGAGGAAGCGGGGGAGAATCATCAACATTGTGAGCGGGGCCGCGACCTTCCCAATTGCTCACATGTCAAGCTACGTGACAGGAAAGACGGCGCTCGTGCGCTTCACCGAAAATCTCGCGGCGGAATCGAAGTCACATAACGTCGCCGTCTTCTGCGTTGCGCCCGGAACGGTGCGCACGGCAATGTCTGAACATGCCCTCGCATCTCCCGAAGGGAAAAAATGGCTTCCCTGGTTTGGCCGGATTATGGAGGAGGGATTGGACGTTCCCGCCGAGCGTCCGGCGGAGCTTGTCGTTGCGCTTGCTTCCGGAAAAGCGGATGCTCTTTCAGGACGGTATTTGACCGTCCTCGATGACCTCGATTCACTTCTGCAGCAGTCAGACGAAATTACAAAGGGAGAACTGTTGGCACTGCGGGTGCGCCGTCCTCAAGGAGAGAAGGCAAATCCGGCTCTTGCCGCAATTCGTTCCGCTGCCGGGCGCGGCGGAAATTAGCTCCCGCACAACCTCAGGCGACGCATGCGGTTTTTAGTCCCGGAGTAAAAGCGAGCAGGTTCTCCAATTCATTCACCAGGTCGGCATCCCACCAACCGTTGCTGCATTCTTCACGAATCGTTGAAAACGCATGCTCATTGGAAAGAGCCGCGCGGTAAGACCGGTCCGTTGTCAGCGCGTCGTAAATATCCACAGCCTGCAGGATGCGCGCAGTCAGCGGAATCTCGTCGCCGTGCAAGTGATCCGGATAACCCGTTCCGTTCAACCGCTCGTGGTGATGGCGAATGATGGGCAACACCGCACGGAAGGATTTCAGCGGCGCGCAAATGCGCTCACCGATGACGGGGTGAGATTCAATGATGCGGCGCTCGGCTTCGTTGAGCGGGCCGGGCTTGAGCAGAATGTGTTCGGGGACGGCGACCTTGCCGATATCGTGAACAATGCCGGCGCGGCGGAGCGCGACGCATTTTTCTTCGGATAAACCCAGGCGTTCCGCGAGCGCCACGGAGTAGCGCGAGAGACGGTCGCAGTGGCCTTCAGTGTAAGGGTCTTTTGCTTCGATGCTGCGCGCGAGGGTGAAGAGCACGGTCTCCGCGCTTTCGAGTTCATCGGTAAAACGCTTCAAGCGAAGAAGCGAGCGCACGCGCGCGAGCAATTCTTCGCGGTGCAACGGCTTTTGGATGAAATCGTCCGCGCCGCTTTCGATGCCCGCGACGCGGTCTTCCGGATGCGCAAGTCCGGTGATGAGCACGACGGGGATGAGCCGCGTTTGCGCGCGCGACTTAATCTCATGACAAACCGAAAATCCACTGCGGCCCGGCATCAGAACATCCATCACGACGAGGTCAATGTTGATTTCTTCGACAAACCCGAGAGCCTGATCGCCATCCTCCGCGCACACGACGCGATAACCCTGCGCGCGCAGCATGTACTCGAGCGAGTTGCGGACGGCAGAGTCGTCGTCCGCGAGAAGTATTGTCGGCGGCGAATCGGAGAGAGACATAATTCCTCCACGTGGGCTGAACAGGGTCAAAGGGAGGCAGCAACCTTCTGACGATTAAAGACCCTGGACTCTAAAGGGGAAGTTAACGTACATCCCAGGCAAATGAGTGTCAATAGATAAATTTAGAAGAAGCAAGCCACTGTGCCGAATTGAAACAGCGACTACGGAAGCTGGATATTGCGGCTCATCGCTGCCATGCGGCCGTTGCCGGTCTCCTCGATGACCTGCCGCAATCTGTAGTTTCCTGGAGGGGCTTGCAATGAGAGTTTCGCATCGAGGCCCTGAGTCGAGACCATTTCCAGAGTTTCTTTCTTCAACCTCAAGTCCATGATGCCTTGAACGCCGGTCAGGAAATGATTCTGCTCGTCGAAGAGCGCCGTTATAAAAATTAGGCGTTCAACTTTGCGATCGCCCTGCGTTTGGAAGGGGAGCTTGTTTGCATCCACATGGATGCCTACTTTTAATACCGCCTCGCCTGTTGCCGAAGTGTCTGATTCGGTCGTTACCTGTGCGAGCAGCGCATCGAGACTATCTGCGGCCAGGACGGCGCTATCCAATCTGCTCTGCCTTTTTTCCGGTTCCGTTAGATTCGGACCTGGCGCAAGGTACCCACGGCGCGCCTGAATGTTCAGGCCGTGCGAATTTTTGAGCTTCACCTTGAGCGTGTGCGCCGTCCCGTTGGCCTTCAGATCCACAGGGGAAAATGAAAGCACGTAGGAGACGTCCGGCGCGGCTGCCAGTTCCCGCAACCCAACATCGAGATCGTTCCGGTTGTGATAGAACTTCCCGCCCGTGCCTTCCGCCAGAATTGCGAGCGGGTCGTTCTGCATTTCACGGTTGGCAGTCTTAAATTGTTCATACAAAGCCTGCCACTTCTCCCTCAGACGCATGGGCCGTCCATCTTCGTCGACATTCGGAGCGTCGGCGACGAGCCCCTTTGCATCGAGGGAATTGATGACAACGTTGGCGTTCAATGCCTCGTCGATCACCTTGTCCTGTTTATCCTGGATAGTCTGAGTGAGGAAACCCGCCGATGCCAGCACCAGCATCCGATGCCCGGGCATTCTGCCGAGGTAGTGGATTACATCGGTGATGGCGCCGAGCGTTTCATGCGCAAATTGCTCAGCCTGACCGATCATATTCTGCGCCGCACTGTTGATATCCTGGGCGTTGCCGCAACCTTCCTGCATAGCGAGGTTCATCGCATCCGACCTAACGTTCCAAGTCTGGACGATTTCGTATGCCTGGTAAGGGGTCATTGCCTCGCATGTGGTCGTGCCTAAGTTGTCTGCTCGCCTTCGTTGTGACAAAAGTTTTCCAAGCGTCTCGAGAAGTTTCGGGACGTTGTCGGTGAAATCCAAAGAGACCGTCGTGCTGGTGGTGAAAATGCCGATCTTGTCGCCGGGCTTGATGTCTGACTTCACAAAACTTTCTGCCGCTTTGCGGGCCATCACGACGTCAAAAACGCGCATGGAGGTATCATCAAAGAATAAGGCGATGTAACGCGGCGTGGGCGCCGATGCAATCACAGGGGGCGCCGGAACCTGGGCATCACCGAGTGTATTCGGAGTCGCGGCATTTTGAAGTGAAAGCGCCGGCGTATTCTCCACAGAGAATGAAGCGATTTGGACTTGATGGCCGTTATCGAACAGCGCGAAATCGGATTTCTTCAATCCGCCGACAGCCTTCCCATTGGAATCCCTTACGACGACGGGGACTTGCACGATATTGGTTTGTACGCGGATGGAATTGGGAGGCTGTGGAACGTAGGGGCGCGCGCCCCAGCGGAATTCGTCTTCGGAGATGGGTTGGGTGCCCTGGCCCGACAAAAGGGGAGCGAGGAGGGCAAAGGCCAAAGCGGCAGCGATTGGGATTGCGCGGCGCATGGAAGATGCCAGAATAGCACCGTTCCTCGTATGGGAAAACAATATATATTACTTATTCAGCTCCACAGACAGTAGAAGACATTCGTGCAGGCGCGCTGCGCTATGAAGTGAAGACGCGGGCGAAGATGGCGTCCACGGCGTGGAGCTGCCGGTGGAGATCGAAGGCGCGGGCGATGGCTTTTGCGTCGAGATATTTAGTGATGCGCGAATCCGAAGCGACGCGTTCGCGAAAAGTTGCGCCGCCTTCCCACGCGGCCATGGCGTGTTCCTGCACCCACTTGTAGCACTCGTCGCGCGACGCGCCGGCTTCCACAAGATCGAGAAGGAGCTGGCCGGAGAAAACGAGGCCGCCTGTGGAGTTGAGGTTCTGCAGCATCCGCTCCGGGAAAACGCGCATGCCGGAGACGATCCCAATCATTTTTTCGAGCATGTAGTCCACGAGGATGGTGGAGTCGGGAAGAATGATGCGCTCGACGCTGCTGTGCGAGATGTCGCGCTCGTGCCAGAGTGCGACGTTCTCGAGTGCGGCAACGCTATTCGCGCGGACGATGCGTGCGAGGCCGCAAACCTGCTCGCAATTCACGGGGTTGCGCTTGTGCGGCATCGCCGAGCTACCGCGCTGTTCGCCGCCGAAAGGCTCTTCGGCTTCGCGGACTTCGGTGCGCTGGAGGTGGCGGATTTCGAGGGCGATTTTTTCGAGCATCGCGGAGATGATGGCGAGCGTGGAAACGTATTGGGCGTGGCGGTCGCGCTGGATGACCTGCGTGGTGATGGAATCCGTGGCGAGTCCCAGGCGCGCGCAGATTTTTTCCTCCATTTCGGCGCCGAGATGAGCGGCGTTGCCAACGGCGCCGGAAACTTTGCCGACGGCCATTTGCGCGGCGGCGGCGCGGAAGCGCTCGATATTGCGGCGATTTTCTGCGTACCAAGTGGCGATTTTCAGGCCGAAGGTGATGGGCTCGGCGTGGATGCCGTGGGTGCGGCCGATTTGCGGCGTGTGCTGAAATTCGCGGGCGCGTTTTTCGAGGACTTCGCTGAATCGCGCGAGGCCAGCTTCGATGAGCGCGGAGGCTTCACGGATGAGCAGGGCCTGCGCGGTGTCCACGATATCGTTGGAAGTTAGACCGTAGTGAAGCCAGCGCGCGGCGGGCGGATCGGCGATGGATTCGCCGACGACCATGGTGAAGGCGATGACGTCATGCTTGACGCGGGCTTCGATTTCATGAATGCGCGAGACATTGATTTTTGCGCGCTCGCGGATGAGCTTCGCGGCATCCTTGGGGACCTGGCCGGATTCGGCGAGGGTGTCCGTGGCGGCGATTTCGACGTCGAGCCATTTCTGGAAGCGGTTTTCGTCGCTCCAGACGCGGGCCATTTCTTTGCGTGTGTAACGCGGGATCAACGCGCGCTCCTTCGGCGTTGGCTGGGAAAGCGGAGAAACCAGCCTTGTTGCCGAGACAAACTGTGTGGGGAATTTCCCTGAAATATGATACCTGAAACGGGGCGGGCGAGCTTGCGATATGGGTGTACGTCCGAGGCAGATTTCGAAGTTGGCGAAATGGAATAACGGAGTGTACGGCAGTGCAAACTGAAGCCCTTCTTGGATGGTAACCAAGATGTGCTGCTACTGACGGTGCAGAATTTATTCGCGGAATTCGGAATGTTCCCCATCCTTCCTGAGGCACTTAGCGGCCGCGGATTATGTCCAGCGACTTAGGATCGGTGTCCTTTGGCCCCGCGTTGATCAGATAGAATCCTTCGCCCGCTGGAACTACGAGGCTGGGAACTTGGCGCGAACTGTCCAAGGTCGACCAGACCAATTGGCCGGAAAAATCATATTTTGCCAGAAACAGCGAATCTTTGCTCTCTGCTTCGGCTGCGATCAAGTAACCATCTCCAAGTTTCACTAAGCTGAACACACCGCCATAGGAAGCTGGGAAGTTCACGGCAGTTGTCCACTGACGGCGGAATGAAGGATCGAAGGCGGTCAGAAAGTATTGCGCGCCACTGAGAGTTGGTTCGCGATCGAAGAGAATCGCGCAAGCCCCAGATGGACCTGGCGCTGCGAGTGCCCTGCGGGCTGCAATCTCAGTGCGATGCAGTACGATGCCGGACTTATCCAAAATGATGACGTGCACTTGATGGGACGCGTTCCCTGGGCTTGCAACGCAACTTGCCCCGTTCGGCAGAGGCGCCGCCGAGGGCAGCACCCACGAAGATGGAAATCTTCGACGCCAACTAGGCATGCCCTCTGAATCAAGGCGAATGATCGTAAGCGGGTCTTGGTCGCCCAGCGCCAAGTAGTGATCATCGGAAAGGGCTATGAAATCTTTGTATTCCGGACCAGTCTCCGCAACGTTTTTTTGCAGACTGACTTTGCCGTCTGGATCAACAGTCGCGAATTTAGCGCCGTCAAAGTAAAAGGCGTTTCCGATTGCGTGCGAATAACGAGCCAACAGAGCTAGTTTGCCCGACGCGGATACGGCGAGTTGAAATTCGACCGAATTTGCAGGAGCCTGTGGGTTGAGGGACGGCAACAGGTCAATCGCTTCGAGCCAATCGCCGTTAGGCGAGATGTGAACCAACCGGCCTTGAATAGATCCTTCTGTAATAAGCCACACCCCACCATTATTGTCGGAGACTGCAGTTCCAAGAACAGAAACCCATACATCCTTGAAGTTTCTCTCCCAGAGAATGTGAGAACTTATGTCTGCGGACCTGCCGACAATCGAAGCCACACCTACAGTAGCCAACAACAATAGACTGGAATACCGTTTCATTTTCGATTCCCTATTCTACAGCGTACCAAAACGAGGAGTCAGCCTCCCCTGAGACAATTCGCGCCTCAACCCATGAGGAAAGTTGTGTAGCCCATGAATTCACGGCTAGAGACGCAGAAGGGTGGCACAGCTCGGCCAAAACCGCGCGGGGATAAATGCACTACCGTAGAAGTCTCAAAGCAGCGTGTCTCGATCTAGGTGGATGAAATTATCGAGAGGCGAGGCATATGTAACGACGATCATCCTCAGAGGTGATTCTCGGCAGCGGTTTTTCCCTCAAGCTTTCTCACGGTTTCAAAATCTTCGGCTAGGTCCTGCGCGCTGTAAGCATGCTCGGAAATGTTTCGGGCCTTCAAGAGCGCTTCAAATTCGAACCGGGATTGAAATCCGAGAAGGCGGCTCGCTTGAAAAGAGGTGAGCAGGCCTGAACGATAACCCTCAATCGCCAAAGCTTCGACGGCTTCCCTGGCGGGGTCGGGGTGCTGGGTGAGATCGTTTGGCAAATCGACAGTGATGCGCACAGGCGTGTCTCCGCTTATTCAGAACTACTTAAGGCTAGCACGAATAGATTGCGCGGGCGAGGGGTGATTTCAGCGGGGTGGAGGCGGATCGGCGCTGGGCGCCTGTTCTTTATCGCGGATTTGGACGAACTGCCAGCCGAAGCGGCCCTTGATGCAGAGATGACCGGAAGTAACGGAGTTGTCCATCGGCGAAGAGACGCGGACGATTTCGCCGTCCTGCGCGTGGATGGTGAGCGTGCAGCCAACGCCACAATAGGGGCAAATCGTGTCGGTGCGGGTTTGGTGGGACTCGTCCCACGCGCCGGCCTTGCGCATCTCGTATTCGGATTTGAACATCAGCGCGCCCGTGGGACAGACGCCGATGCAATTGCCGCAATAGACGCAGGCGGAATCGGGGAGCGGAACGTCAAATTCCGTGGAGATGTGCGCCGCGAAACCGCGGCCGGCGACGGCGATTGCGAAAGTGTTTTGTGCATCGACGCCACAGGCTTCGACGCATTTGTAACAGAGGATGCATTTCCCGTAATCGCGGACGTAGAGGTCGTTATCGACTTTCACGGGGCGCGCGACGGTGGCAGAAGCGGGGCCATACCGGGCGGGATCGGCATGGTAGCGCTCGGAATAGGATTTCATCGCGGGCGCCGTGGAAACGTCAACGGAGGAAGAAAGGAATTCGAGGACGATGCGACGGCTGAGGCGCACGCGCTCGGAATCGGTGCGGATTACCATGCCGGGTTCGGCTTTGCGCGAGCAGGCGGGGACGAGCGTACGAGACCCTTCGAGCTCGACGACGCAGACGCGGCAGACATTCACGGGAGTGAGATTCGGCGAAAAGCAAAGCGTGGGCGTGTCGATGCCAAGCGTGCGTGCGGCGTCGAGGATCGTGGCACCTTCGGGGACGCTGATTTTCTTGCCGTCAATTTGGATTTCGATCTCGCGGTGCGGAGAATCCGGCGGCACTTGCGGGACGGGCCCCCGAGGGACAGGGATTGTTGGCGAAGGCGCGTTTACGTTCGCAGGATTGTTCATTGGAATATGTTCCAGCGCTGGGTCGCGGAAAGAATCGCGCTCGAAGCGGTTTGGCCGAGGCCGCAAATCGAGGCGTCACGCATGGCTTGCGCCATTTCGTTGAGGAGGGTGATTTCCTGCGCCGCGGAGCCGATGGGCTTGCGCGCGAAGAGGCGATGCAAAAGCTCCTGCTGGCGCTCAGTGCCGACGCGGCAGGGGACGCACTGGCCGCAGGTTTCTTCGTGAAAAAATCTCGCGATGCGGAGGAGGAATTCTTTCATGTTCACGGAGTCGTCGAGGACGATTACGGCGCCGGAGCCGAGAGTGGCGCCTTTGGCGCGAGTGCCTTCGAATGAGAGTTGAATATCGAGTTCACTTGGCGAAATAAAACTTCCGGCGGCGCCACCGAGCAAAACGGCCTGCAAACGGCCCGTTCCACCGATGCCGCCCGCGGCGTCGAGAAGATCCTTCAGCGTTATGCCGAAAGGCATTTCGTAAACTCCGGGGCGCTGGATATTGCCGGAAAGGCAGAACAATCGGGCGCCAGTGGATTGCGCGGTGCCGATGCGCGCGTAAGCCGCGCCGCCATTCAAAATAATTTCGGGAATGTTGACGAGCGTCTCGACGTTGTTGACAAGCGTGGGCTTGCGGAACAAACCCGCCTGCGTGGGGAAAGGCGGTTTGTTGCGCGGCTCGCCGCGAAAACCTTCGATGGAGTTGAAAAGCGCGGTTTCTTCGCCGCAGATGTAGGCTCCCGCGCCCTGGCGCAATTCGACATCGAAATGAAGGCTGGAGCCGAGAATGGACGGGCCCAGCAGGCCGTGGGAGCGAGCTTCCTTGATCGCATTCGTAAGAGTTGCGGCGGCGCGCGGATATTCGCCACGAACATAGATGAAGCCTTTCGCCGCACCAACGGCGAGAGCCGCGATAGCCATGCCCTCGAGGATGGCGAAGGGATCGCCTTCCATGATGACGCGGTCTTTGAATGTGCCGGGCTCGGATTCGTCAGCGTTGCAGACGAGGTAATGCGTGGATCCCGGTTTCACTGCCTTCTGGAGCGATTCCCATTTCCTGCCGGTGGGGAAAGCCGCGCCGCCGCGGCCCATAAGGCGCGAGTCGATGACTTCACTGATGATGCGCTCGGGGCCGAACTCGATGGCGCGCTTTAGCGCTTCGTAGCCACGGTTGCGCTGGTAGTCGGCGACGCTTGCGGGATTGACATTGCCGACCCGACGGACCAAGCGGAGGGCAGGCGTGCCGGATTGAGGAAGTGATTGCTTGAGGTCGGGCGCATCGTGCCTATTGCTTGCCGCGGAGGACGGACGGGAATTCATTTGTTTCAAAGCGGAAATAATCAAATCCGGCGTGGCGGGTGCGAGGACGCGTTCGTGGGGCGATACGCCTGAGGCGGTGATCAAAGCGGTGGGGGCGCGTTCACACAATCCGAGGCACGGACTTCGCAGCCAGGTTGAATCCCCAGCGGAATCCGGCGTGCCCGCAGGGCCGAGTCTTATTTCGAGTTGCGCGCAAACGCCACCGGCTCCGCGGATCAGGCAGGCGATATCATCGCAAACATGCGCGACGACGCGAGGCCGCGGCGCGAGCGAGAACATCGCATAGAAGGAAGCGACGCCATGAATTTCGGCCGGCGGGAGATCCAACCGCGACGCTACATAATTGATTGCGCCGGGGCTAATCCAACCAACGCGGTGCTGGATGGCGTGCAGGACGGGAAGAAGCAAATCGCGCTGCGGGGCGCGAGCGGTCGCGACGTGACCGTCATTCTCCATGTGGCGCGCGCCGCCAGACCAACCGGATGCGGGCGCGCCCAATTCAGAATCCACAGCAGCCTTTTCAGTGTCGGTTGCGCGATCCGCGGTGAGATGGAGATCCACTCAGGCCTCTGCACATTTCTCAATCCGGATAGCGGTCGCTTTGAACTCGGCGGTTCCGGACTTGGGATCAACGGCATCAATCGTTAAATCATTTGTGGCGACCTGATCATGGGAATGCACGTCCAGAAATGCAAGACCCGGACGGAGGCCGGAATCGAATCGCACGGGAGCGATGACCGAGCCGCGGCGCGAACTGACGCGGACTTTTTCACCTTCGCGAAGATTATAGCGGCGGCCATCTTCGGGGGAAAGTTCGAGAGCCTCCTGCTTGCGCAGCGGAGAGGCGTAGCGCGAGGTCTGCACTCCAGTGTTGTATGAATCGAGGCGGCGGCCGGTGGTGAGGCGGATGGGATAGTCGGCGGTCAATGTGTCGACGGGCGGCTCAAATTCAACCGCGGAGAAGGGAGCGCGCGGGCCGATGAGCGGGTCGGCCCACAAGCGACCGTGAAGGAAAAGTTCGCCGGGATGCGATTCGTCAAAGCAGGGCCATTGAATGCCGCCCAACTTTTCGAGGCGCTCGTAACTCATGCCGCCATGCATGGGGCTCAACTGGCGCAGCTCATTCCAGATGCGCTCGGGTACAGGCTCGCCCCAATCGTGGCCGAACCGGCGGGCGAGATCAAAGAGAATCGCGAGATCATCGCGCGCGCCTTCGGGCAATGGCACGGCGTGGCGCACTCTTTGGACGCGGCGCTCGCTGCTGGTGACGGTGCCTTCGCTTTCGCACCAGCCGGCGCCCGCGGGCAGGACGACGTCAGCGAGTTTGGCGGTGTTGGTGAAAAAAAGATCCTGGACGACGAGGAATTCGAGGCCGCTCAAAACTTTCAGAGCGCGGTGGCGATCCGCTTCGGAATCAGCAGGATTTTCGCCGAGAACGTACAGCGCGGTGAGGTCGCCGGTCTCCATGGCATCGAACATGGCGCTCAAATGCATGCCTTGCTTGGGATCGAGTTTCACGCCCCATGCTTTTTCAAACTTCGCGCGGATCTCATCGTTTTCAACGTGCTGGAAGCCGGGGAAGCGATCGGGGATTGCGCCCATGTCACCGCCGCCCTGGACATTATTCTGGCCGCGCAGTGGATTGATTCCACTGCCATACCTGCCGACATGGCCGGTGAGCAAGGCAAGATTGATGAGCGCGAGGACATTGTCCACGGCGTTGTGATGCTCGGTGATGCCGAGAGTCCAGCAGAGCTCGGCGCGGGGGGCCTTCGCGTACGCGCGAGCGGTTTCGCGGATCACTTCCGCGGGAACCCCCGTATCGCGTTCGGCGCGGTCGAGCGTGTATTTTTCAACGCAGGCGCGGTAGGCCTCGAAGCCGCTTGTGGAATGCTCGATAAATTTCTGATTGGCGAGGCCCGCGGCGATAATTTCGCGGCCCATGGCGTTGGCGAGAGAGATGTCCGAGCCGACGTCAAGGCCGAGCCACACTTGCGCCCACTGCGCAGAAGTCGTGCGCCGGGGATCAATCGCGTAGAGTTTTGCGCCCCGCCGCAACGCCTTCAGAACATGATGGAAGAAAATCGGATGCGTCTCCCGGGCGTTCGAGCCCCAAAGGAGAATGACATCCGTCTCTTCCACTTCACGATACGAACTCGTGCCGCCGCCCGCGCCAAAAACCGTCGCCAGACCGGCGACGCTCGGCGCATGTCAAGTCCGGTTGCAGGAATCGATGTTGTTGCAACCGATTACGGAGCGGACGAATTTTTGCGAGGAATAGTTCAGCTCATTGGTCGTTTTGGAACAACTGAACATTCCAAATGCACGAGGACCGCGCGCTGATATTTGGCGCTGGATCTGCGTGACAACCAAATCGAGAGCCTCGTCCCAGGTTGCGGGGCGATGCTTGCCGCCCTCTCGAATCAGAGGTGAAACCAACCTTTCGCGTGAAGAATGCGCCATCTAAAACCTCCCACGGATTGTTGAAAGCAGGCGAAACGAGCGTGCGGCCCTAAAAGTGCCGGCCCGCTAATTACCTGCCTCCGAATGATAACGCGCGCTGCGACAGCGTGCCAGTAACAGAAATGAGGGCCGTGGCGTTTAGACGAGGGCGGGCAAAAGCGCATACTCTTCGGGACAATTCGACCTAACCACAGGGGGGATACCTCGGTCTAATGACTCGGATGGATGGCGGGGATGCGGCACAGGTGAAACGGGCCCTGGGCGGCGATCAGGACGCGTTTCGCGCACTGGTCGAACGCCATAGCAGGAGCTTGTTCCGGCTGGCATACCGAATGACGGGAAACGAGAGCGATGCGCAGGATGTGGTGCAAGAAGCGTTTTTGCGGGCTTACAGGAGGCTCGACAGATTCGAGTCACGCGCGAATTTCGGGACCTGGCTTTACAGGATTGGAGTGAATTGCTCACTGGACATGATGCGCAAACGAAAAACGGAATCGAGTCAAAGGGTGCAAGCGAGCGGAGATGATCCGGATGCAACCGACCCGATGGACAACGTGGCAAGTGAAGACCCGGCGCCGGACCGCATGATGCTGAGCGCTGAAGTGAAGGAGAAGGTGGAAGAGGCGATGAAGGAACTGAGTCCCGTGGAACGAACGGCGTTTGTGCTGCGGCACTTCGAGGGGCACAGCATCGAGGAAATTGGGAAGTCGCTGGGGCTGGGCGCGGGCGCGACGAAGAACAGCGTGTTCCGCGCAGTCCAAAAGCTGCGGCGGCAACTGGAACCGTTGGTGAACACAGGTGAGTGAAACGAACATGAAGCATCTGAACGAGCAGGAACTGGTGGAGTACCGCTACGCCGACGCGGCGGAGCGAGCGGAGGCCGCGCAGCATTTGCATGAATGCGCGGAGTGCCGCGCGGAGTTTGAACGGCTTGCGCGGGTGCTGGCGGCGGTGGACGCCTTGCCGGTGCCGGAGCCCGCGGCAAATTACGAAGCACAACTGTGGCGCGCGCTCGAGCCGCAGCTTGCGGCGCACAAGCGCGGTTTCGATTGGAGCGGGTGGCGAGAATGGCTGGCGCTGCGGAGGCTTGTGCCCATCGGAGCGGTGGCGATGCTGATCCTCGGCGCGTTCCTGGCGGGGCGTTATTTGCCGGGACGGAATCCCGGGATCAACGTAGCGGGCAAGACGCCGCAGCCGGCCCAGCAGCAGGTGCGCGAACGGATCCTGCTGGTGGCGGTGGGCGACCATCTTGACCGGGCGCAAACGATGCTGCTGGAAATCTCAAACGCGGAGCCGGACGGAACGGGCAACGAGGCAAAGGGCGGTGAAGTGGATATTTCGCAGGAGCAGGGACGAGCCGAAAGTTTGCTGGCGGATAACCGTATCTACCGGCAAACGGCGGAGCATTCGGGCGACAGCACGGTGGCGAATGTGCTGGATGAACTTGAGCCAGTGCTGATGGACATTGTTCACAGCCCGTCAAAGGTCTCCGGCGGGGAGCTTGCGGAATTGCAGAAGCGAATTAATGAGCAAGGGCTGCTGCTGAAAGTGCGCGTGCTGGATTCGTCGGTGCGGGACAAAGCGAAGACGCCGGCGCCACCGCAGGAGCCGGGTACCAGAGGTCTGTGAAATTGCGAAGCAAATGAAAGAGGAAAGAAAGATGGCGAAGAGCGGGAAGACGTTGAAAAATAAAATGATGGGCGCCTTGCTGGCGGCCGCAGTAGCGCTGTCGATCGCGATTCCTGCGGGCGCGCAGTCGAGCGCAAGCGCGGGGAGCGGGCAGGCAAAGGGCAGCAGCGCCGGCACTGGAAGCACCGCGCAGCAAACGACACATACCGATGAGTCGCTGAAGCGAGCGCAAGCGGCGCTGGACCGCGCGGGAGAAGTTCTGAATGGATACGGGCTCGATTTCGCAGAGTTGTCCGCGCAGATGGCCAATCTCAGCAAGCTATCCGAGCTCGGCAATTTAGCCGAACTCGGCAAATTGGAGGATTTTCGCCTGAAAAATCTCCCGGTCGATCTCTCCGAGCTGGCGAACCTCGGGGCGCTCGCACAATTGCAGGGAGGGATTGGCGGCGGAATATCAGAAGGAGTCGGCGGAGGAGTGGGTGGCGGGATTTCAGGTGGGGTCGGTGGCGGGATTGGCGGCGGAACGCCCGGCGGCGTCTATGCCTTCGGAGCCGGGAATGAGCAAGAGGACCGCGAGGCCGAGCTCTATAACGAGGGCACATCGGCAATGGATGAGGAGAAGTGGGATCGTGCCCTGGACAGGTTCAGCAAAGTGGCGGAAATGCACGGCAAGAAGGTCGAGGCGGCGCTTTATTACATGGCGCGCGCACAGAATAAATTGGGCCGACGAGATGAGGCGCTCAGCACACTGGCAAGCCTTGAAAAGGATTATCCGAAGAGCCGCTGGATGAACGATGCAAAGGCGCTGGAGATCGAGATCAAGCAAAAATCCGGACAGCCTGTGCCGGTTGAAGGGCAGAGTGACTGTGAATTGAAGCTCTACGCTCTGAACGGGCTGCAGCAAGCGGACCCGGATAAGGCCGTGCCGCTGCTCGAGAAAATGCTGCATGGCAGCGATTGCCCCAAACTTTCCAGCCAGGCGTTTTTCATTCTGGCGCAGTCCGGTTCGCAGCAGGCGCAAGACGTGATCATCAAGATTGCGCGGGGCGAATCGAATCCCGATTTACAACACAAAGCGATCCAGGCGCTAGGAATGTACGGAGGCTCGCACGGGCGCGAGGCGCTCGGGCAAGTCTTCACAGCCAGCAACGACGCGGAAACAAAGAAGAGCGTCCTGAAAGCGCTGATGATGTCGGGCGCCCGCTCTCAGATTCTGGCCGTGGCAAAAAGCGAAAAGCTGCCCGAGGTGCGCGCGGAAGCAATCCGTCAACTGGGAATGATGGGCGCGAAAGATGAGATCTGGCAGCTCTATCAAACGGAAACATCCTTGGATGTAAAGCAGCAGATCCTTCAAGCGATGTGGATGTCAGGTGACAGGCAGAGGGTGGGCGAACTGGCGATGAAGGAGACGGACCACACGCTGCGTCTCAAAGCGATCAACGATCTGGGGCTGATGGGACGGGACAGCGACCAACTTCTGGTGAACATCTACAACTCCGACCAAGACCCCGAAATCCGGAAGAAAGTGTTGAATGCCATCTTTCTGGCGGGCGACCGGGAGCGCATGGGCGACCTGGCGAAGAATGAAAAAAACCGAGATTTGCGGCTTTCAGCGATCAATTATCTCGGCCTGATGGGACGAGAGAGTGATTCGATGCTCGTTTCCCTATACAACTCCGATTCCGATCCGGAAATCCGCAAGAAAGTAATGAACGCACTATTTCTGGCGGGCGACCGGGAACGCATGGGTGACCTGGCAAAGAATGAGAAGGACCACGATCTGCGCATGTCGGCAATCAACTACCTCGGCCTGATGGGAAAAGAAAGTGATGAGATCCTGATTGGAATCTACAAATCCGATCCGGACCAGGATGTGCGCAAGAAGGTGATCAATGCGCTTTTCCTTGCCGGAGATGCAAAGGGATTGGTTGAATTGGCGCGCGGCGAAAAGGATCCGAACATGATCAGGGCGATTGTGTCGCAACTTTCGCTGATGCACTCGAAGGAAGCTATGGACTATCTGATGGAGCTCTTGAACAAGTAGAGGAGAAAATGAACATGAAGCGACTACTGATTGCTGTTGCACTGATTTTGACGGGCGCGCTGGGGGCCTCGGCGCAGACGAAGCCGGCCACCAGCAGCTCCGATGACGAAACGAAGTTGATGGCGCTCAATGGGCTGCAGGAAGCGGACCCGGCAGTCGCGGTGCCGCAAATCGAAAAATTTCTTTCGGGCAATGCATCGGCCAGCCTGAAGAAACGCGCGCTCGGAATTCTTGGGGACATCGACACGCCCGCGGCGCGCGAGGCGCTCGGGCGAATTGCGCGCAGTCAATCGAATCCGGACCTTCAACGCGAGGCAATCCGGCAACTGGGGGACTCCGGCGGGCCGGACGCGATGGGGACGCTGGCGGACATCTATGGAAGCGCGGCCAATGCGGACGTTAAGAAGTCCATCCTGCGCGCATTCGCAGATGCGGAAGACCAGACACACCTGATGGGCGTGGCGAAAAGCGAAAAAGATCCGGCGCTGCGCGTCGAAGCCGTGCGCCAGCTTGGGAATATGGAGGCCCGAGACGCTTTGGTGCAACTGTACGGCCCGGAAACTTCGATTGAGGTGAAAGGGCAGATCCTGCGGGCGCTGGGAAATTGCGATGCCGCGGACCAGCTCGGACAAATTCTCCAGACCGAAGGCTCTTCGGATTTGCGGCAGGCCGCGGTTCGCGCGCTGGGAAATGTGGACGGGGGACGCGCGAGCTCGATTCTCGCCGCGCAATACGATAAAGAGAAGGACCACGCAGTGCGGCAGGGAATTCTCCGTGCGTTTGCAAACCAGGACAATGTGAAAGCGCTGATCGCGGCGGCGCGCAAAGAGACCGATCCGGAGCTGAGGAAGTACGCGGTGCAGCAGCTTTCCAACATGGACTCGAAAGAAGCGACGGACTTCCTGATGGAGATTCTAAATAAGTAGGAGCGACGATGAAGACTCTACGAATTGCGTTTGCGGCACTCGTATTACTTGGCACCGGGGCTGTCCGGGCTCAGAACCAGCCACAAATTAAGGATGCACAGGTCGAGACGCGCGCGGTTTCCGGCGGGCTGGATGCGACAGTGCGCGGGATTGCGGCGTCGCAATCGCAACCGGCGTGGGTCGCGTACGCTGTCCCAATGATCGAGGCGAAGAACGGGCGCAACCGCACCATGTGCTGCGGTAATAATTGGACTAGGGATGGGAGTAACTGCGGGCCATGCAGCCTGGAATCGCAAAACGGCACGAACATGATGGAAAACGACGGGCCGAAAGCGAGCGGCGGCGTCGTGCATTTGGAAGGATCGCAAATGATGTATGTGTTTCTCCGCCTGGCGGACCACCGAATCGGACGCGTGCGCGCGTTCACCGAAGATTGCCAGATTGACGCGGGAGGACTGCATGTCATCTGGATACCAGATGCGAAGGCGGCGGAAAGTGTCGCACTGCTTCAAGGTATCGTGACCAGCGGCGATTTCGATGAAAGCGAGAGCTGGAACGCGGCGAATGGCGCGCTTTCGGCGATCGTGATGCACAACGACCCTGCCGCGGACCGCGCGCTTGTGACGTTCGTGGAAACTTCGCGGCCGGAGAAACTGCGGTCACAGACTGCGTTTTGGCTGGGCAACGCGCGCGGGAAGGCCGGGCTCGACGCACTAAAGCTCATGGCCAAGAACGATCCAAGCGAAAAGGTGCGCGAGCAGGTGACGTTCGCTCTGACGCAGAGCCCGGAGCCGGGCGCAGTGGACGAGCTCATCCGGATGGCCAAGGAGGACACCAGCACACGGGTGCGCGGGCAAGGACTTTTCTGGCTGGCGCAAAGGGCGGGCCAGAAAGCCGCAGGCGCGATCACGGATGCGATCGAAAACGATCCCGACACGGAAGTGAAAAAGAAAGCCGTTTTTGCGTTGAGCCAGATGCCGAAGGATGAAGGCGTGCCAAGGCTCATCGAAGTCGCCAAGACCAACAAGAATCCGGCGGTGCGCAAACAGGCGATGTTCTGGCTGGGGCAATCGAATGATCCGCGCGCGCTGGCTTTTTTCGAGCAAGTGCTTACGCATTAATTTTGTTGTCTGCGTGAATTAGAGATTTTGCATGAGTTTAACCGACGCACGCCGGCGGGAGTCCGCCGCCGGCGTGCGAACTTATTATCCGGGCGAGCGTGCGTGCGCCCGACTAATGGGGGAACAATGGAAACTCTCTGGCAGGATTTCCGGTACGGCGTTCGCAATCTCATTAAGAATCCCGGGTTCGCGGCTGTGGCTGTGCTCACGCTGGCGCTGGGAATCGGCGCGAACACGGCGATTTTCAGCGTTGTAAATGGCGTACTGCTGCGCCCGCTGCCCTACGCGAAGCCGGAGCGGCTTGTGTGGTTCTGGGATGTGCAGAGAGAACTGGCGCAGGCGCCGCTTTCCAGCATTGAGTTCCTCTCGTACCGCGAGCGGAGCACGAGCTTCGAGCAAGTCGCCGCGATCCGTTCCCTGCAATTCACCTTGACGGGCACGGCCTCACCAGAACGCGTTGGCGGACAAGTGGTGAGCGCGAATTATTTTTCGATGCTCGGCATGCAGCCCGCGCTAGGGCGGAATTTTACGGATGCGGAGGACAGGCCTGGAGCAGCGCGCGTGGCGATTCTTACGTATGGATATTGGCAGACGAGATTTGGCGGCGATCCGAATGTGATCGGGCGCACGCTCACCGTCAACGGAAACAGCGTTGCCATCGCGGGAGTGCTGCCGGCAAGCTACCAGCCTCCGCCAGAAGTGGCTATTTATGTGAATCCAGTCTTCGGCGTGCCGGAACTTTTCTCGAGCAGCGGCGACCCGCGCACAAACCCTTTTCCGCACTACCTGTCAATTCTCGGGCGCTTGAAGCCCGGCGTGACGCTCGCGCAGGCGCAAGGTGAGCTTTCCGGCATTGCCGAACATCTGGGCGCGGAACAGCCCGGAAGCAAGGGACACGGAGTTCAACTGGAGCCATATACCGATGTTGTGATCGGCGATGTACGGCCGACTCTGTACGCGCTGCTCGGGGTTGTCGGGCTGGTGCTGCTGATCGCCTGCGCAAACGTGGCGAATCTGCTGTTGGTGCGGACAACGGCGCGCGAGCGCGAAATTGCGGTGCGCGCGGCGATGGGAGCAACGAGCGGGCGGCTCGCACGGCAAATGATCACGGAAGGCGCACTGCTGGGCTCGCTCGGAGGGCTCGTGGGATTATCGTTCGGCTATGCGGGCGTGCGCGCGATTGTGGCCGCCGCGCCGGAAGGGTTGCCGCGGCTCGATTCGATTCATCTCGACGTCCACGTGCTGCTGTTCACCTTCGGCATCGCGCTGGTAACGGGGATACTTTTTGGATTGGCGCCCGCGCTGCACGGAATGCGCGTCTCGCCGGGAGAATCACTGAAGCAGGCGGGGCGAAGCGGAAGCGGCGGCGAGCGGCAAAGATGGCTGCGCAACACGCTGGTGGCCGGCGAGGTGGCGTTGTCACTTGTGCTGCTTGTGGGAGCCGGACTGCTGACGCACAGCTTTGTCCGGTTGCTTGCCGTGAAGCCGGGATTTCGACCGGAGAACCTGATGACATTCTCCATTTCGTTTAGCGGCCCGAAATACTCCGGGCAGGGAGCGGCGCAGCGGACCGCGCGGATTGTTGATGCGGTGCATCGGATGGAATCGCTGCCCGGCGTTGAATCCGTGGCGGGCGCAAACGACCTGCCGCTTGAGGGCCAGGATACAACGAACTATCCCACGATTGACGGCCCTTCGGCGGTATCGGCGCAGGAGCGAATCCTCGTCGGGATGCATGCAGTGACCCCGGGATATTTTCGCGCCATCGGCACAACGCTGTTGCGCGGGCGGGAAATCACCGAGAGGGATGCGATCGGCACGCCGAACGTAGTGGTGATCAACAAGGCATTCGCCGACCGCGTGTGGCCAGGGCAGGACCCCATCCGAATGCACATTCATCTGTTTGATGGACCAAACAATCCGCCGGAAGAAGTCATCGGCGTGGTGGCCAATATCAAGCACAACGGTTTGAATGAAGCGGATTCGATGGATGGTTACGAGCCTTTCGCGCAACAGCCCTGGCCTTACATGGCCATCGCGGTGCGCACCGCGCAACCTCAGGCTGCGATCCTGAACAAAATCCGCGGAGTAATCGCGGAATTCGATCCGGACATGCCCGTCTTTAACGTGCGATCCTATGATCAGGTTTTGACGGAATCACTGGGCACGCGTCGCGTGACGCTGGCGCTCGTCGGATTGTTCGCGGTGCTCGCAATCGTGCTTGCGGCCGTCGGCATTTATGGGGTGATGAGTTACGTCGTCGCGGGACGTACACAGGAGATCGGGATTCGCATGGCGCTCGGAGCGGAGCGCGGCGACATCTTCCGTCTGGTGATTGGGCAGGGGATGGTGGTTGCGGGGGCCGGCTTGCTGATAGGGTCCGCGGCAGCGGCAGGCCTCGCGCGCTTTCTGAAGACGCTGCTATTCGGGGTGACGATGTACGACCCGATTACGTATGCAGGCGTTGCGCTCGTGTTGGCGGCGGTGGCGGCGCTGGCGTGTTACATCCCGGCGCGGCGCGCGACGCGCGTGGATCCGCTCGTGGCGCTGCGGTACGAATAATTCCTAGGCAGTCGCGCGGCGGGCGGCGAGCGGGGCGGAGTTTTCGCGCGAAACGTAAAACGGCCCCATCGGAATGTGTTGCGAGGCGATGTGCAATTCTCCGCGGAAGGCCACTTCCGGGGGGCGGCGATTCAGGGCTTCTTCGGCGCTCATTTTCGCGACGTCAGCGTTGTTGTTGGTCTCCGAGAGGTGCGCGAGGACGAGGTAGCGCGCTTCGCCGTCAAAACCTTCCGGGTCGCAAAGGTATTCACTCACAGCGTCATTCGAGAGATGTCCGGTGCGGCTCATCACGCGCTGCTTAATGTGCCACGGATACGGGCCGACCTTGAGCATTTCGAGATCGTGATTGGATTCGAGAACGAGGCAGCCGGCGCCACGGAGATGGTGCTTCACGAGTTCGGGCAGATAGCCGAGATCGGTGACGATGGCGACTTTTTCCACTTCGTTGCACTGAGATGTGCGGAAGGTGAAGCCGACGGGATCGGCGGCGTCATGCGGGATGGAAAACGCGGCGACTTCGATATCGCCGATGCAGAAGCGGTCACCGGGATGGAAATGCTCGATGTGCGCGAGGCGTTTGTGCGAAGTTTCGGGAATAATCTGCATCGCGGCGCGCTCGGTGGCGGGAGTGAAAAAGACCGTCGTGCGCCAGAGGCCGAGGACTTGTGCGAGGCCGCCAATGTGGTCGCTGTGCTCGTGAGAGATGACGATGCCGTCGAGGTGGTCAATCGAATGGCTGAGGGCTTCGAGGCGGCGAAGCGTTTCGCGCTTGCCGAGCCCCGCGTCCACAAGGATGCGGGTGCGCCCGGTTTCGAGCAGAGTGATATTGCCCGAACTGCCCGACGCCAGAATGGATACCTGGATGCCGATCGCCCGCTCCCCCTTGCAAAAAACGATGCGGCGATGATGGCAGGGCGCGGAGCGGGCGTCAATACATTCAAGCGTGAGATTTCGAAGGTGCAATTCAGACGACGAGCTGCTCGCGGCGAAGCTGGAAGCCATCGAGATTGCCGACAACAGTGGCGGCAACCAGTTCGGTGTGGAAGGATTCTTGCGCGGCGGCGAGGACTTCCTCGCGCGTGACGGCTTCGATGGCGGCGAGGATTTCGTCCTGCGAGAAGAAGTGGCCAAAATACATTTCCGCGCGGGCCAGATTGGACATGCGCGCGCCGGTGGATTCGAGCGAAAGGATCATTGATCCTTTCAGGTGGTCCTTGGCGCGGCGGAGTTCTTCGATGCTCACGAGATCGCTTTTCATATGGCGCAGCTCTTCGGCAATGAGGCCGAGGACTTTCTCCGTGGATTCGGGCGAAGTCCCCGCGTAGACAGTGAGCATTCCGGCGTCGGAGTAGGGGTTGACCTCGCTGAAGACGGCGTAGGCGAGGCCCTGGCGCTCACGAATATTTTGGAACAAGCGCGAGGACATGCCGCCGCCGAGAAGTGTATTGAGCACGGCGACGGCGTAGCGGCGATCGTCGGCGATGCGCACGGAAGGCACGCCAACGCAAACGTGAACCTGCTCGAGTTCGAGCTTCGACTGTGAAGCAAGCACGCCATGCGGCTGCGGCGCTGCGGCGGGCTGCGCGTTCTCGCCGGGCGCGAGCGCGCCGAACTCTTTCGCGACAAGATCCACGATGCGGTTGTGCTCGATGTGCCCCGCAGAGGTCACGACGATATTCTTCGGAGTGTACCATCGCGAATGGGCCGCCACTAAAGCGTCGCGCGAAAATGCCTGGACCGTTTCGGGCGTGCCGATAATCGAACGGCCGAGCGGATGCCCGCTCCAGAAATTCTGGAAAAGCAATTCGTAAGCGACGGATTCGGGGTTGTCCTGGTCCATCTTGATCTCTTCAAGGACCACTTGCTTTTCACGGCCGACTTCTCCAGCGTCAAATAGCGGGCGGAGCGCAAGGTCGGCGAGGACGTCCCAGGCGATCGGAATGTGCTCGTCGAGAACCTTGGCATTGAAGCTCACCATTTCCTTCGCGGTGAAGGCGTCCATCATGCCGCCGATTCTGTCCACTTCCCGGGCGATCTGTTCGGCTGTGCGCCGCTCGGTGCCCTTAAACACCATGTGCTCGAGGAAGTGCGCGATGCCGCTTTGCTCGGGGGTTTCCGAGCGCGAGCCGGCGCACAGCCAGATCCCGATCGAGGCCGAGCGGACGTGGGCCATCGGCTCGGTGACGATGACGAGTCCGTTGGGCAGGACTTCCCTGTAAATTGTGCGCTCGGTGGTCATTCTTTGCGGTTTCCCCAAGAATTGGGTGACTTTTCATTCTTGCACAGCAATACATGAATTGCTATTCGGCGCGAGGCGCGCCTTCACGAGGCGGCCCGATTTAAGCGCGTGATAGAATGTAAATCTCCACGGCAGGGATATTCTTCGATGATTGAATTGCTCGGAAAATCCGCAGAAGAGCTTCGCGCGCTCGCAGAGGGCTTTGGCGAACCCGCGTACCGCGGAGACCAGATCTACCTTGCGCTATACGCGGAGCGGCAGTTCGATGTCCCCCAGATGACGAACCTGCCTGCTGCGCTGCGCGAGCGCATAGCCTTGGAAGCCACAATCCGTTTGCCGCGCATCACGAGGCGGTATCAGTCATCGGATGGATCCATCCGCTATTTGTTTTCGCTCGAAAGCGATGCAGGAGCGCCAGTGCAGGTTGAAGCTGTTTTCATGCCGGAAATGGGCGAAGACGCGCGCCGCCAGACCATTTGCATTTCAACGCAGGCGGGCTGCGCGGTGGATTGCCATTTCTGCCTCACGGCGCAACTGGGGCTGAAGCGAAATCTTTCAGCGGGAGAGATTGTGGGCCAAGTGCTCGTGGCGCTCGATGACAACCGCGAGCGGCTGCTGCCGCGCACGAATGTGGTGTTGATGGGGCAGGGCGAGCCGCTGCTCAACTATGAGCCCGTGATGGCGGCGGTGCGAATCCTGCTCGACCAGAAGGGTGTCGGACTCGCGCCGCGCCATGTAACGCTTTCAACCTCCGGCATTGTTCCAGGGATCGAGCGGCTTGCGCTGGAACCGGTGCGCCCGAAGCTGGCGATTTCGCTCAACGCATCGACCGACGAACAACGCGACGCCATCATGCCGATTAACCGGAAATATCCCCTGGGCGTGCTCCTGGAAGCATGCAAACGCTTTCCGCTGGGGCCACGCGAGTGGCTGACATTTGAATATGTTCTCCTCGGAGGTTTTAACGACTCACCGGAGGACGCGCGGCGCGTGGCAAAGCTGCTGGCCAACATCCCTTCGAAAGTGAATCTGATTCCGTGGAATCCCGGCGAATTGCCTTACAGGCGTCCAGCGAAGGAGAGCGTCGAGGAGTTCCGCCAAATTCTACTCGACAAAGGCATCTTTGTATTCATCCGGTATTCCCGCGGGCAGGACATCATGGCCGCGTGCGGTCAACTCGCGCTGATTGAAACTTCGGCTTGAATTTTTCCGTCACTTCCCTGCTACGCGCGAATCCCGACCACGGCCAGCATGCGTCCGGTGCGGCCTTGTTCGCGGCGATGGCTGAAGAGCAGATCCGTACGGCAGGCCGTGCAGAGCTCGCTCGCGGAAATATTCGCGGCGCGCACGCCCGCGTCAACCAGTTGCCAGCGATTCGCGGCCACAAGATCGAGCTGCACACTCGGAGGCGGCGGATCGTGCCCGGGCGGCGTCATCAAAAGCCATTTCAATGGGTTGGGGCCTTCGCCCGCCACAATTTCGCCATCCTGCATCCCGCTGCTCAATTCGCGCGGCACATCAAACCAATCGCGCGCCTGCGGGAATTGTCCCGCGAACGCTTGGGCGACTTCGGGGCCAACTTCGTAGCTGCAACGGTGAATTGCCGGGCCGATGGCGGCAATTACATCCCCGGGCTGTGTGCCAAATTCCATGTGCATCCGGCCGAGAGTCTTTGCGGCGATGCGCGCGAGTGTGCCGCGCCAGCCTGCGTGAATTGCGGCGACGGCGCGGCGGTGGGTGTCCGCAAGCAACACGGGAACGCAATCCGCGGTTTGCACTCCGAGCAAAACACCCGGCGAATTTGTTATGAGCGCATCGCCCCGCAATGCGCCATCCGGAAATTTTTCTACAAGGTGGATCACATCCGAATGGATCTGATGGAGGACGGCCAGATCCATTTTGTCTGCGCCCAGCGCGGCGAGAAAAGTCTTTCGATTGGTTTCAACCGACGCGCGCGAATCCCAATCGGTAAAACCAAGATTGAGGACGCGTTCACCGCCCAGCTTGCTCGCGCCGCCCGCGCGAGTCGAAAAGCCGTGGACAATCCATTTGAGACGAGAGAGAGAATGGGCCTGTAAGACCGTCACGCCCTCCCGGTGAAAGTCTTTCCATGCCTTTTGTCCGCTGGCGCCGGACTTTGCCCGCACCGCCCGGTGCTTCCCAGCAAGAGAAGTCTTCTTTCTTTTTCGAAGACGCGTTCTTTTGGAAGATTTCATTTCGGCGGCGAATCATAATAGCAGGTAACGCGATACGCCATGATGCATGCGTATAATGGGGCTGCGCATTCTTCATGCGCTGGAGAAGGTGTCCGTTGATCGTCGGGTTGGGCATTGACATCACTGAAGTAAGCCGCATGCGCGAAGCGATCGAGCGGCGCGGCCAGGCGCTGGTAAAGCGCGTATTCACGCCCGCGGAGATCGCCTATTGCGAGAGCCATCGCAATCCCTACGAACGATTTGCGGCGCGCTTTGCCGCAAAGGAAGCAGGTATGAAAGCGCTAGGCACAGGATGGCGGCACGGCGTGCGCTGGGTGGACTTGGAGGTAGTTCGCCTGCCGAGCGGCAAGCCGACATTACAGCTGCATGGCGAAGCGTACAAGATCGCTGCGCGGCTCGGCGTGGTCAACATTTCACTAACGATGACGCACACCGGAAACTCGGCGCTGGCGCAAGTTATTTTTGAAGGCTGACAGCGTCTGCACATTCGGCGATCAGGCGAGACCCGTCGAAAGAAGTAATCTCCACATCCAGCCACTGGTTCGCGGGAAAACCTCCCGCCACGCGCAGGTCGAGATAATTGCTGGAGATCGCGCGGGACCACTCTTCGTGACCCGCTGACTTCTCATTTCCTTCCGTATGCAGAGTGAGGACGCGAACCTGCCTGCCAATTTGAGTAGCAGCGAAGGCGGCTTTCCTGCCAGCCCCGATTGCGCGCAACTCGCGCGCGCGTTCGCGGATGACATTCGCTGGAACGTGGTCCGCAAGGCGCTCGGCCCCCGTTCCCGGCCGCGGCGAAAAAGAAAAAACATGCAGATAAGTTAGTGGAAGGCGCTCAACAATGTCGCAGGTCGCGTGGTGATCTTCATCCGACTCACCCGGGAATCCGGCGATAACATCCGCGCCGATGGCGGCATCCGGCATCAGCTCGCGAATCAGCCCGGCGCGCCGCGCGTAGTGCTCGGCCCGATAGCGGCGATGCATCCCGGCGAGGACGCGGTCGGAACCGGATTGCAGCGGGATATGGAAATGGCGCGCGAACCGGTCTGTTGAGGCGAATAGCTCAATGATGTCCTGCGTCACGTCCATCGGCTCAATGGAACTGACGCGCAGGCGCGCGAGAGTCGTCTCATCCAGAATGCGCCTCAACAGATCCACAAATTCCACGCGCGGTGCGAGGTCGCGTCCATAGCTGCCGAGATTTATTCCGCTCAGCACAATCTCTTGCGCGCCGGCTTCGACGAGGCGCGTAATCTCCGCGATGACGCGCTCCGGCGGCAGGCTGCGGCTGCGTCCGCGCACAAACGGAATCACGCAATAGGCGCAGCGGTTGTCGCAACCATCTTGAATCTTCAGCGTAGGGCGCGTGTGCCCGGCTTCGCCGCCATCCACGGGGGCGACCGCAATTTCGCTCAATGCGAAAATATCGCCGGTGAGAATCTTGGCGCGAGCGACGTCGTCTTGCGGAAGAACGCCCACCGATGAAAGTGCAAGCTTTGCCAGAGGAACAAGTTCGGAAATACCCGGCCCAATATTTCGCGGTTCCGTCAGCAATTCATCCCCGCCCATCTCCGAAATAACCCGCGGGATTTCCGTGCGATGCGAATTCCCTACGACCCACGCGACGCCGGGAAGAGCGGCCAGTTCCCCCGGCGCACGCTGTGCGTAGCAGCCTGTTACCACGATTCGCGCCGCCGAATTCTTCCGCGTGAAATCCCGAATCGCGCCGCGCGCCTGCAAGTCCGCGGCAGCTGTGACGGTGCATGTGTTGATGACAATCACGTCTGCCGCGGCGGAATCAACGGCAGCGGTGTATCCCCGATCGAGGAGTTGCCGCTCGATTGCGGCAGCATCCGCCTGTGTGGCTCGACATCCAAAATTTTCGATGTGAAAACTCGGCATTTTTGAGTGGTTGGCCTTCCAAGAAACGCCAAGGAGCGGGCCCCTGACCCGCCCCTGGAAGTGAAATCCAGTTTCACTTCTTTCCGGCGACAGTGGCCGACGATTTCCCTATTTTCTATCCTTCTGGAAACTCACTGAACATCAAGCGGCGAAGGCCCCACCGGCGCTGCCTTAATTTGAATCGGCGGCAGTCCGGCCTTTTTCATTTGTTCATTCAATGCGGGGATGTCTTTCGTTTTCAGCCCCGCCCATTGCGCCATGAGTTTCGTGAAGTCAAGATTGAGCTTGGTCAAAACCGCCAGTTGCGTCGCTGTCGGCGCCGTGTCAGACGTATCCATCAGGCCATAAACTGCGCCGTATTCGCCGCTCAACCGCGGCAAAGTCTCGGGTCCGGTAGCCGCGGCGCCCCGGCCGCCTCCTCCACCGCCTCCGCCGCCACCCCGCCCTCCGCGGCCCGCCCCAGCCACCGGTGCGTCCCCGGCGATGTCGACAGTCTTTTTCTGCACCGCAGCAAGAGCGTCGGCGGCAGCGCCACTCACTTTGCCATTCAACGCGGCCAGATCCGCCTGCAGCGCGCGAATGCTGGCGATCGCCTCGGCGCTGGACTTCATGGCCGATGCGACACGAAGTTCCGCACTGGTCAACTGCGTGAGCTCGGCGGGCGTTGCCTTGACGCGCGGGTCGATTTTAATCGTAAGCGGCTGCGAATACGTCTTGCCGTCCACAAGGAGCTTTACGGTATATACGCCGGACATCGCACGCGGGCCGGCCGGCTCACGCGGCGTGTCATGCGGGACAGCGGAAATTGGATAACCGCCGCGGCCACCGGTAAGCGGCTCGTGGTGAATGTCCCACACCCACCGATGCATTCCCGCCTCAGCCGACAGCACTCGCGGTGGCCGCACCCAATAGGTGGGCACGCCGAGTGTGCGTTCGAGTTCATTCACGTCAAACTCAGGCTTGTCCGTACTCGCATATCGACGGACGAGTTTTCCGGCGGCGTCATGAATTTCGAGAACAACAGGGCCGCTCGACGCATGCGCGAGGTAGTAGTCAATGATCGCGCCATCCGGCGGATTGGTCCCCGCAGGAATTTCAGGCGGGAGCGGTGTGTCCGGGTTGGTGTCGCGACGGACGCGGTAGGCCATAGCCGGCTTGAAAAGGACGGCGTCCGCGCCGGCCGATTGCGCGTTCAGCTGCCGAAGCGGCGTGATGTCGTCAAGGATCCAGAATCCACGGCCGTGTGTGGCGACGATGAGGTCGCTATCGTGAATCCACAGGTCGCGGTTCGCCGTGTGCGGCAGATTCAGTTGCAGCGACTGCCAGTTGTCTCCATCATTAAATGAAACCCACACAGCGTTTTCCGTCCCGGCAAAAAGCAGCCCCTTGCGCACGGGATCTTCGCGAACCACATCCACCGCCGCGCCATTCGGGATTCCATTGACGATCAACTTCCACGTCTTCCCGCCATCGTGCGTGCGGTAAATGTAAGGACGCAGGTCATCCACTCGGAATCGGCTGACGGAAACGTAGGCCGACATTTCATCGTAGTGCGAGGGAACCATCTGGGTCGCTTTGCTCCACGCCGCAACCTCCGGCGGGGTGATGTTTTTCCAGGTCTTGCCGCCATCGCGAGTTATCTGAAAATTGCCGTCATCCGTGCCAATCCAAATCGTATTGATGTCGTGGAACGACGGCGCGATGGAATAGATCGTCCCGCGATGCGAATCGGCGTCCGCGACTCCGTTGGCCATGCTGCCGACACTTTCCGGCAGGCCGGGGTGTTCACGCGTGAGATCGGGACTGATCGTGGTCCATGAGTTGCCGCCGTCGGCGGTTTTGAAGAGCACGTTTGCAGCGTAATAGAGCGTGTGGTTGTCCACCGGCGAAAAAATCAGAGGTTGTGTGCGGTCCGCGCGGTAGGCCTGCGTATTCTGCACAATGGGCGTAATCTTTCGCACCTGTCCGGTAACCCAGTCATAGCGCGTGACATCTGTGCGACCGGAGCCGTAAATGATGTTTGGATTCAGCGGATCGGGCACCGCGTATCCATACTCGATGACGGCGACGGGATGCCAATCGCGGAATGTAATTTCGCCATCGTTGCCGCGGCTGGAGATACATAGGGAACCGCTATCCTGTTGCCCACTGCAAACGCGGTAGGGGAAGCCGTTGTCGGCAACGACGTGATAGAGCTGCGCCGTCGGTTGGTTGTACCAGGAACTCCACGTGCGTCCGCGGTTTGCGCTCACGAGCGCGCCTTGATCGCTTACAAGAAGAATGATGTCCGTGTTATTCGGATTGATCCACATGTTCTGGTAATCATCGCCACCGGGCGCGCCGCGAATTCCAGTCCAGGTCTTGCCCGCATCCATCGTTCGCCAGGTCACCGTGCTGGTCGTGTACAGCACGTCAGGATCTTTCGGGTCCACCTTTGGCACCGGGAGGTCGCCGCCGCCGATGCGCGCTGCCGGCCGCGCGTCGGTGCTCGTGCGTGTCCAAGTTTCCCCTGCATCGTCGGAGCGATAAATGGTTACACCGCGGTTGCCCGCCACCGTCGCGTAAATACGATTCGGATTCGACGGCGAAATGGTGACGTCCACTTGCTGAACTGGATCCGGCAAACCATTCTTGACTTGGCGCCAGGTGTCGCCGCCGTCCGTGGATTTGTACAACCCCCCGTTACCGCTGCCGTTGTATGTGTTGCCGTCTTCCCATGGCGCTTGCCTCGTGGACCACAACCCGGCGAAAACTACATTGGGATGCTGCGGATCAATTTCGACATCCGATCCACCGGTGTTGTCATCGCTGCTTAGAACCTTTTTCCAGGATGTGCCGCCGTCGGTGGACCGGTAGATGCCCCGCGTCGCATTGGGTCCGTAAGGATGTCCGAGCACCGCAGCGAAAACTCGATTCGGATCGCGCGGGTCAATGGCCACCTGCGGAATCTGCTGCGCATCATCGAGGCCAAGATGCTTCCAAGTCTTGCCGCCGTCGGTGGACTTGTACATGCCGTCGCCAACGCTTAGATCCGGGCGCGGCAAACCTTCGCCGCAACCGACATAGATAATATTGGGATCCGAAGGAGCGACGGCGATCGCGCCAATCGAACCTGTCGGCTGGCTATCGAAGATTGGCTCCCACGTTTCGCCGTAGTCGTCTGTCTTCCAAACTCCGCTATCCACGCCGCCGATGTAGAAAACATTCGGCTGGCTCGGCACGCCGGCCGCGGCGCGCGTGCGGCCCGCCCGAAATGGGCCAACGTTGCGCCAGCGCATCTCCTGGTACATGTTTTGCGGATACTGTTGAGCGTGGGCCGGCGACACGGCCCCCATCACCCACGCCGCCACCACCGCCGCGCTTGCCGCGGCGAGCCGAATCAGCAGAGATACTTGCTTGCGAGAAGTGCGCATCATGTTTCGCCTCCGATGAGGCACGAATATACTTCCAATTGCGGTAGGCACACAATCGCGGAACGAAATTATTTCCCGGAATTCAGGGAGAAGGATAAATAAGAAGGCCTGGTATTCGGACCGGACTCCCGCTCAAAATGACCTGTTAGGAATGCCATTCGGAAAGCGAGCTGGACCTGCCAATGAGACGGCACCCCAATAAGGAACTTACGAGAAAAAGCGCCAGCAGAAATTGATCGCTGGGACGGGAAATCCGCAGGCTTCCGATGGGGCTTAGGAAAAGAAGACTCAGTAAAATCGCGGATACGATAGAAGCAAACAACCCGACGACGATGCCTGCAATCCGCGCGACCATGAACACTCCGAGCAATAAGAGGAGCACGGTCGTTGACTTATGAATACTCAGTTTAAAGCATGCGCCTCCGATCGCGCTGATGGCAAGAAGGGAGACCGCGAATTTCAGCGCTGAAAACTCCTTGATCCGCACAGGAAACGGTTCCGGTGTCGTGGCAGCCAGAAACAGAACTGCGTACATACCGCAAACCCCTATGAGACAACCGAGAGCAAGCCCCGCGACGAATCCTGCCATCAGTCCCCGCCTCCAAATAAAATGAATCCCTCCGCATCAACGAATTGATTTCTCGATTGCGAACAATTCTGCCAATTAGGCGCCGAAAAACATGAGTGCACCGAAATCATAGCGTCTTTGCTTTCTCTTCCCCGTTCCAGGTTTCCATCGGTGAACCAATAAGCATTCTGCCCCCGCGCTTCAATTCTTCCAACAAAGAAACCGCGGGAACCGGCATATTTTTCAAGCCCCAGCGGTACGCCATCCGCCGCGCAAAGAGGGCGATGATGAACAATAAGCAGCCGGACACCATGGCGGCATAGGATCTCCTCTCGAAAAACAATGTCCAATCCATTGCGTATCCCAGGCGCGAAGATGCCGAATCGATCCTTTCTTGCATGGTTCTGCCAATAAACGGGAGAGCGGAGAACCGGATATGTGTCGTAAACGTGTAATTGTACTGGGGATCGTACTTGTCCAGATTCCTGGTGGCCTGGCGAAGCACCGCAGGATCAGCCAGATCGCTCCGCGTCAGCATCCGCCCGGAGGCATCGCGTAGGACGACATGAAAAACGGGGTCCACGATCACCCAGCGTCCCTCCAACCACACTTCCGCCACGACATGAGTGGTCGTGAGGGCCGGGCTCAACAAGAGCAGGCGGCGGGATTCCAGGCCGCTTGCGTCGGCGAGGTTCACGAAGGCGTTCACCGCTCCGCCGCACACATTTATCAACGATTGGTAGTTGAGTGTGTCTACAGGGTCGCGGCTCGACCAATCTTCCGCGGGTTTGCCCGCTTTTCGCGCGGGGCCCCGCTCCATCCATTTGAGGAGCGCATCGACTTTTTGTTCAGCCGAAACCTCCTGCGGAACAATCGCGTCAACAAAACCATGGAGATACTCGCGGGTCGAGAATTCCCACATCGCACCGGCGATCGCTAGAAAGAAGGATGATATGACAAGTGCGTTCAAGAAATAGAAAGTGGCAGCGAGAAGAAGGCGATGCTTCGTGCTCGAGGGGGCTCGGGCCTGCATAGCGGGGCAAGTATGTATCAAACTGGGCAAGTTGGGCTACGGGTGCGTGCCCATCTACTAACCCTGAGGATTTCGATTCATTGCGATGGGACGTGGAGCGCTCCGTTTGCTTGATCACTCGTGCCGGAGCGTGACGATCGGATCCACCCTCATGGCACGCCGCGCCGGAACCCAGCAGGCAACGAGCGCCACCGCCATCAACAGCGCGGCTACTCCAAGAAAAATCTCCGGGTCCACTGGCCGCACACCGTACAACATGCTCGATGCCAGATGCGCCGCTCCGGCTGCGCCGGCCAAACCCAAGAGCGTGCCCACTAGGGCCAAGCGCGCGCCACGACCAATCATCATCCTCAGGATGTCATTTGTTTGCGCTCCCATTGCCACGCGGATCCCGATTTCCTGCGTCCTCTGGCTCACGGCGTAACTCATCACGCCATAGATTCCAACCGCGGCGAGGGCAAGCGCAAGCGCGGCAAAAACAGAGAGCAGCGTCGTCGAAAATCGCCGCGTCGCCACAGTCGCCGCGAGCAGCTCGTCCATCGTCGTCACTTCCGTGATGGGAAGCGACGCGTCGGTCTTGTGCACCTCCGCGGCAACGGCCGCCGCCAGTGACGCGGGGTCGGCAGCCGTGCGAACCACAAGATACGGCGTCCAACCGCCCGAAAAATACACGTCAAACGTCGGCGCTCCATCGAGGTTGTGCTCGCTCACGTCGCCCACTACGCCGACGATGGAAAACCAGCATGGATCTTTCGCAAGCGAACATAAATTAAACCGCTTGCCGAGCGGATCGCCGCCGAGCCAGAACGTTCGTGCCATCGTTTGATTGATCAGGGAGTTGGTAGTGGTCCAATCCGTTTCCCGCAGCCACCGCCCTTGGATAAGGGGAATGCGCACGGCCGAGAAGTAATCAAGGCTCGCCGTTCGCAATTCAGCAACGGGGCGAACCCCCGCGTCGGGCACTGGACGCCCCTCGATCACGAATCTCGACGCCGCGCGGATTCCCGGGCTGAGCGGCAGCACGTTCACGCCTCCAGCTTGCACGACCCCCGGCAAACTTCGAACCCGCCCCGCCAGTTGTTCGAAGTCGCGCGACTGGCGCAAAGAAATCGCATTCGCTTGATCCTGCGTCAATTGAATCGCTTCCGCATAAGGCAAATTCGGCTGCGGCACCTGCATCGTAAGAATGTGGTCCGCGGGAAAGCCTGGATTCACCGCCAACAAGAGTCGCACGCTTCGGATGAGCAGCCCCGCCGAGATAAGCGGAACCAGGCACAGCGCGATCTCCGCAATCACGAGCGCGCCTTGAAGCCGCTTGCTGTTCCCTCCGGCCGTTCCTTTGCTTCCTTCCTTCAGCACGGAATTCAAATCTGTCCTCGCGGAGCGAAAAGCGGGGATCAATCCGCATGCGACGCCCGTGAGCAAACAGACACCGAATGTAAACACCAGCACCCAACCATGCAATCCGGCAGCTTTCACACTTTCAATGTCCGGCGTTGTCAGCGATTTCAATAAGGAAAGGCCGCCTGCGGCAAACCCCAGCCCCAGCGCCCCACCAATCATGGAAAGCAGAATGCTCTCTGTCACAAGCTGGCGGATCAATCGAGTTCGGCCCGCGCCCAAAGCTGCGCGCAGTACCGTCTCTCTCTGCCGTGCCGCATTTCGCGCAAGGAGCAAGTTCACGATATTTGCGCACGCAATCAGCAAAACGAAACCGGCGACGCCGAGCGAGACCAAAAGCGCCGTGCGCAACTTTCCCGCTGCGGGATCCTGAAGCGGAGCCACAATCACGCTCCAGCTTTTGTGAGTGTCTGGAAAATCCTGTTCAGCTCTTTTGTTGAGCCCGTCAATTTCCTGCTCCGCTTGCGATACGCTCACCCCCACCTTCAACCGTCCGACAGTCATAAAGTCGTGATGCACGCGTGTAGTCAAATCATCCGGATACTGGCCGATTGCAATCCACAAATCCACCGGCCGAGCGAGCGGAAAATCCGCGGGCAATACGCCGGCAATGTTGTAACCTACGCCATCAAGTAGAATCGGGCGGCCAACCGCGCCGGGATCGCCGCCAAAGCGCTCTTCCCACATACCATGCGAAAGAAGAACCGAGCGCGCTCCGCCAACTTTGTCCTCCCCTGGAACAAAATTCCGCCCGGCCACGGGCCGGACTCCGAGCAGCGGGAACAAGTTTGAACTCGCATAAACCGCGCCGACTCTCTGCGGCTCCGCAAGGCCGGTCATGTCGAACTGGTCCGTCCCGTCGGTGTAAGCCGCCAAATCCGAAAACAGCGTCGCTTGACGCCGCCAGTCCGCATAATCGCCTGGCGATAACCCCACTCTGGGAAAATTTGCGACGCTCGCGGAATGATAACTGTTGAGCACTTCCACCAATCTGGACGGATCTGCGTAGGGAAGCGGACGAAGAAGAATCGCGTCCACAACTGAAAACACGGTGGTATTCGCTCCAATCCCCAGCGCAAGCGTGAGAATCACAACCGTCGTGAACCCCGGATTCCTGCGCAGCATCCTCAAACCGAAGCGAACGTCCTGCCAAAGGTCTTCGAGCCATCGCGCGGCGCGCTCATCGCGGCATTCCTCTTTCGCCAAATCCACACTCCCGAACTCACGTTTCGCCGCCATCTCCGCCTCCTCAGGGGACATTCCAGCTGCACGATTCTCTTGCGCGCGCCGCTCGAGATCGAAGCGCAGCTCGGCGTCCAGCTCCCGCTCCGCGCTCCAGCGCTTGAAGATGCTTCGGAATAGGTCGGTGATTCTTCCCATTTGCGCTCCAGCGTACTCACTCGTATCTGAGTGCAATGATTGGATCCACGCGCATCGCGCGTCGCGCGGGGATCCAGCAGGCCGCCATCGCAACCAGCATCAGCACAACGGCAACGCCGGCAAAAGTGAGCGGGTCCGTCCCGCTCACTCCAAAGAGCAATGATTGCGTCGCGAGCAGCCGCGTCAGCCCCGCCGCTGCCGCAAGACCGATCGCCACCCCCACAAGCGCCATCCAGGCTCCCTGGCCCAGCACCCAGCGCAATACATCCCTGCGCTGTGCGCCGAGCGCCATGCGAATGCCGATCTCGTGCGTCCGCTGGCCTACGAGATACGCAATCACGCCATAGAGCCCGATGCTCGCAAGGACGAGCGCCAGGGCCGCAAAAGCGCCGAGCAGCATCATCGCGAAGCGATTTGCCGCGAGCGACTGCTCGATGATTTCATCCATCGTCTGCACTCCGGAAATCACTTCGTCCTTGCTGATTTGCTCGCTTGTATGCCGAATGGAATCCAGCAACCTGGGAGCGCGCCCATTGGTTCGCACGACTACGCCCGTGCCTGGAGGGACCATCGCCATCGCGCCGTCGCTCATTTGCATGAAAGAAAAATAGGATTGCGCCTGCAATGAGTTTTGATCATCCGTGTCGAGTCCCCACTGTTTGACGTGGCCGACAATCCCGACGATTTGATAGGGGTCCGGGGTGCCATTCGGGTTGCCGAAATCGATCCGGTGTCCAATCGCATCTCCGTCGGGGAAGAACTTTTTTGCGAGCACGTTGTCCACAATCGCCACATGTTCGCTGTGTTCATCGTCGCGCTCCGAGAAGAAGCGTCCCGCGAGAAGCGGGATCCTCATCGCGCTCAAATAGTTTGGTCCAACGATATATCGCAACGTCCAGTTCCCTTCATTCTGGCTCGCGGGCTTTGGGCGCCCCTCGATCCAGAAGGTATCGTCGTCCTCGCTGCCCATCGGGAACGAAGCCCAGGTCAGCGCCTCTGCTTCCACTCCCGGCGTGGCCGCTATTTTTGCGTCGAAATCCCGGAGCGCAGCGCGAATTGCCATTGGGCTCGCCTTGATCATCGGTGGCGGCATGGACATTCCGAATGTGAGCACATTCTCCGCTTGGAACCCGGGATTTACGTTCCAAAGCGCTGCCAGGCTGCGAATCAGAAGTCCCGCGCTACAAAGCAAGACCAGCGCCATCGCCATTTCGATAATTGCCAAAGCGCCGTGGACACGATGCCGCGAGCCGCTGCCCCCTCTGCCGCTCTCTTTCAATGTCTCGTGAACATTTCGCCGCGCGGTGCGAATCGCCGGAACCAACCCAAACAATATTCCCGCGCACACAGAAATAATCATCGTGAATAGCAAAACGCGCCCGTCCAACCGCACTTCATTGGCTCGCGGCAGAGTGGCGGGCAATGTGTCCAGCGCCGCGCGAGTTCCCAAGCCTGCGAATGCCAATCCAAGCGCTCCACCCGCTATCGCCAGCAAAACACTTTCCGTAAGCATCTGGCGGATCAGCCGTCCCATCCCCGCGCCCAGCGCGGAACGAACAGCAATTTCTCTGCTTCGTCCCGTCGAGCGCGCCAGCAGCAGGTTTGCGACATTCACGCATGCGATGAGAAGTACAAGTCCCACAGCTCCGAGAAGAAGCAAAAGAAACGGCCTCACATTTCCTACCGATTTTTCTTTTAGCGGAATTAGCGTCGCGCCCGTTCCTTTGTCAATATCCGGATATATCGCTCCAAGATGGCGCGTGACGCTATCCATATCCGCGCGGGCCTGTTCGATGCTGACGCCGGGCTTCAGCCGTCCGATTCCATGGATTCCGAGCCCCGCGGAGCGAACGGGAAGAGCCGTATTCGTCCACTCGGCCATGGGTGCATAAATATCGGAGGCGCTAAAACCCCCCAGCGGCAGATTGAATCCCGCGGGAATCACGCCCACGATTGTGTAGTTCATTCCGTCAATCGTGATCACCTTTCCGAGCACACTTTGCGACGACCCGAATTTTCTTTCCCAAAGGCTCGAGCTGATGGCCACAACATCCCCTACGCCGATGACATCTTCACTCCTAGCAAACGTCCGCCCGATTACGGGTTTGACGCCAAGCATGGGAAAGAAATCAGCCGTAACAAACTCGGCGCTCACTTGCTCCGCCGGTCCTTGCCCCGTCATATTGAAACCGTATCCGCGAGTGACCGCGATAGAGGAAAACGATTGGTTCTCCTTCTGCCAGTCCAGAAAATTAGGATAGGAAATTGATCCTGTGGGAAAATTTGGCTTGCTGGCGCTGAGCGACACCAATTGGTCCGGCTCTGGGTACGGCAGTGGATTCAGTAGCACGCCATTCACCACTGAAAAGATCGCCGTGTTCGCGCCAATCCCAAGAGCCAGCGTGAGTATCGCAATCACCGTGAATCCGGGGTTCTTTTGCAGCATCCGCAGCCCGAATCGAATGTCCTGCCACAAGTCCTCCAGCCAGCGCATCCCGCGCTCATCGCGGCACTCTTCTTTCGTCAAATCCATGCTCCCGAATTCACGTTTCGCCGCCATCTCCGCCTCCTTTCGCGTCATTCCCGCGGCCACATTCGCCTCGACGCGCCGCTCGAGGTCAAATCGTAGTTCCGTGTCAAGCTCACGCTCGGAATATTTCACGTGAAACAATTCGCGCAAGCGCTGCAGAATCATTCGCTTCCGCAATTCGAATTGAGAAACGCGTTTGTTCCCGCCCGGGCTTTTCGTGACGATCACTTCACCCCTCGTAATAATTTGTCACCTTTGTCGTGTTCATAGGTTTCGTCAACTTCATCTCGGTCCCTACGTCGTCTTCAGCACCAGCCCAATCGCCACGGCCAGCCGCCCCCAGTTCCCTTCTTCCACTTCGAGTTGACGCCGGCCCTTCTGCGTCAAGCGGTAAAACTTCGCGCGGCGGTTGTTCTCCGATTCTCCCCACTCCGTTGCGAGCCATCCGCGATGCACCAGCCGGTGCAGGGCCGGATAGAGCGAGCCCTGGCGGACCTTTAGCGCGTCGCGCGAAATCTGCGCTATGCGTAGCGAGATGCCGTAGCCGTGCTGCGGCCCGGTTTGCAGCGTTTTCAGGATCAGCAGGTCCAGCGTGCCCTGCAGCAGGTCGGTCTTGACAGGTGGCATGGCTTTCCTCTCTTCTACTAGACGCTCGACAAGAGCAAAACGTCACACCTGTCGAATGTCTGGGAGAACCTCATGCACCATTGGACTCGGATGCCGTGAAACGGTTAGGTGGGTTTCCCGGTTGCCCAGTCACCCTGTTGCCCATCTGGCAAAACTCAAGCAAGATGGCGCGCGGGAGAGCGCTCGCAACATGTGGTACGCGGAAGTCATCCTGATGGGGCTGGGCGTGGGCGTGCTCGTCGGACTGATGGGCATCGGCGGCGGAGTCGTCCTTGTCCCCGCAATGGTCTATCTGCTTGGGTTCGACCAGCACTTGGCACAGGGCACTTCACTTTTCCTGCAGCTTCCGCCGCTCGGTCTCGGCGCGCTCCTCGTTTACTGGCGCGATAAACGCGTGGATTTGTGGGCGGGCGTCGTGAGCGCGCTCGGCTTCCTGATCGGCGGCTACTTCGGCAGCAAAATTGCCATTGGGATGGAATCGCGCGATCTACAAGGAGCTTTCGGAATTTTCATTGTCGTGGCGGCCGCGCTGCTGTGGTGGAAATCCCGCCCGGAGCCGGCGGAGAGGGGCCCCCTTGCCTGATCCAATTTCTGCCACTGATACCGGGCGCGGCGGCCGCGGCGCCGCGCGTCTGATTCTGATTCTGGTCGTTGCAACCGGCGTCGGTGTTTGCGCGGGATTATTCGGCGTGGGTGGAGGCGTGCTGCTCGTGCCGCTGCTCGTTCTGCTCTTCGCGTTCGACCAGCACACCGCGCAGGGTACGAGCCTCATCGCGCTCGTTCCGCCGGTCGGATTGCTGGCCTTCCTGAATTACGCGCACGCGCAAGAAGTAAGTTGGAAAGTGGGCCTGCTCATCATGCCCGGAGTTTTTCTCGGCGGCATCGTGGGCAGCCGCCTCGCGCAAAAGTTATCGCCGCGCCGCATGAGGCGCGTCTTCGCCGGATTCCTCTTATTGCTCGGCGTCTGGCAGATCGCCTCCGCCTGGCTGCTGCATTGAACTCACGCCAAGCTGGATCGCACATTTACTGCTGCTGATTTCCTCCCGGCCCCGGCTGCACCGAAGCCGATGACGCTCCGAGCGGCGTGTGCAGCGTGAAAAGCCCTTCCGTCGCCGAAGCCGCAATCACCGTGCGCGGCCCCACCTGCGCCGTGAGGGTTGGGAAGTGTCCGTCACCGAGCGCCCCGGTAAGTTTCTTCCAGGTGCGCCCCTGATCTTCGGAAACAAACACGCCGTGGTGGCTCGTTGAGATCACCCAGTCCGCGCCTTGCACGGCCATGTCTTCCACCTGCGTATCCGGCATATTTTGCGAACGCCAAGTTAGGCCGGAATCGTGCGAAATCACCGCGCCCGTGCTGCGCAGCGCGAAGAGTGTCGAATCATCCGCGATCACGAGCCGCTCAACTTCTTTCGGATGCAATGTCGGGTCGGCCGTCGCCCAGCTTGCGCCGGCGTCGCGCGAAATCGCGAGCGAAACATCGGTAAGCAGCCAAATCGATCGCCCGTCGGCAGACGCGCGCACTTCGCGGACTGTCGCACGCGAATTGGCGGCGATCGACATGAACGGAGCGTAGACGGACCACGTCACGCCGTGATCGCGTGAAGCAAGCAATCCTTCCGAAGTCGCCGCCAGCCAAACGTCCCGGCTGAACGCGATGTCGTATACCTGCGAGCGCAGCGGATGCGACGCCCCGGCAGAAGCCGGTCGCGCCGCAGTCCCAGCTTTCGCCGAACTCTGTGACGAAGTCTGCGAAGAGGTCTGCGAGGAATTCTTTGACGATGCCTGCGCGGACGATTTCGCCCCGGTTTTCGTCGTCCGAGCCGCCGCCGCCTTCGCTACCACAGTGCCCGTCTGCACCCAGTTTGCCTTCACCGCATCGTAGTGCAGCAAGCCGCCTGCCTGCGGCGCGGCCCACCATCCGTCCGGCGCGGCAAACACATGCCGCCACACCTGCGCGTTCGCGCCGTGTGAAATCGAATTCCACGTGTGCCCGCCATCCGACGTCGCATAAATCGGGTCGACCGCATTCGTCAACATCAGCACCATTCGCTCGGGACGTTGCGCATCCGCGGCCACTTCACGCACCTGCCGGTGCGTGAAGCCGTCATTCGACGCCGAAAATGTCGCGCCCGAATCGCGGCTCACATAGACGCCCAGGCCTTCCACGCCGAGGATAATTCGTCCCGCGCGCCGCGTATCCAGAATCACCGCGCTGATGGTCCAGCCCGGCGCGGTCACGCGCGCCCACGTCGTCCCGCCATTCGTCGTCTTCCACAAACCATCTGTCGTGCCCGCATACACAATCAACGGGTTCGCGGGGTCCTGCCGGATGATTTGTGTGCGCCGCGATGGAAATGGGATCCCTCCATATTTCGTCCACTTCGTTCCGGAATTATCGCTGTGATAGATGCCCGAGCACGCGCTCGCATAAATGTGGTTCGGGTTCGCCGGGTCGAGCGTAATGCTCATCACGTCGGAATCGTCGATCATTCCCGCGGACATCTGCTGCCAGTGCGCGCCGCCGTCCAATGTTTTCCACGGCAGGTGAAACGTTCCCGCATAAATCACATCCGTGTTTCGTGGATCCACCAGCAGCGAATCGAAATTGCGAAGATCTGCATGTTGCGCCGGAGAAATGCGTTCCCATTGCGCTCCGTCATCGCGCGAGCGGTAAACGCCGTCGAGCGTGCCCGCAAGCATCAGCTTTGGGTCCGCTTCCGACTGCACAATCGCGCGCACCGCCTGCCCTGCAAGCCCATCCTGTCGCCACGTCGCGCCACCATCATCACTGCGGTACACTCCGCCTCCGTTTGCGCCCAGGACTCGCGTCGCCGCATACACACGCCGCGAATCGCGCCGGTCCACCATCAAAGCCATAACCACCGTGTCGGCCCGGTCTCCCGCGCGGCCGATCAGCCGCCAATGCGCGCCACCGTCTTTCGACGCGAAAATGTGTCCGTCCACCGTGCCGAGATAAAGAGAATCCGGGTCGCGCGGATCGGCCGCCATCGAGCGAACGTCCCCGCCAGCAGGCCCCATGGGCTGCCAATCCTGTGCGGCGACTGGCAAAGCTTTTGTTATCAATAAGATAGAAAGAATTGCTGCCGTTCGTAGCAATGCGCGCATGACTTCCTCCCGGTAAAGGCGCCGCAAAAGCCGCATTGCGCCTTTCCAACGAGGTTAGAAAAAAAAGCGAGAAAAATATGCTGGTCTGGGGTTTAGTTCCGGGACAGGCTCCGTGGGGCATCGGAATTGGCTGCCTGTCCTCAAGGGCTATCAGCAGGGACGCTGCCTAAAACTGTCCCTGGCGGATCTCAATGCAAAATCAGGTGCGTGCATAATGAAAGATGCAGCCAGCAATGGATTCCCAAAACGTATTCTGCTGACCGGTGGCGCGGGATTCATCGGCTCCCATGTCGCCGAAGCCCTTCTCGCACGCGGCGCGGACCTCGCCATCGTTGACAATCTGGATCCCTCTTATTCCCCGGAATCGAAGCGCGCGACCCTTCAAGAAATTCGCCGGGCTGGATCCTTTGCATTTCATAACACAGACATCTGCGATCCCGCGGAACTTCGCAAGGCATTCGAATCATCGAGACCACAAGCGGTGATTCACCTCGCGGAAAAAGGCGGAGTGCGATCTTCTTTCGACGACCCGCTGGCCCACGGCTATGTGAATGTCACCGGGACGTTTCATGTGCTCGAATTGTGCCGCGAATTTGGCGTCGAGCGTTTCGTCCTCGGCTCGTCGAGTTCCGTTTATGGTGCGACCTGTCCCGCGCCATTCGAGGAAGGGCGCCCCGGCTTGAATCCGATTTCACCTTACGCGGTCACAAAGCTCGAAGCCGAAAGGCTCGCACAGGACCACGCCCGTGCGCGTGGGCTTACGGTCATTTGCTTGCGATTTTTCTCAGTCTACGGGCCGCGTCTCCGGCCCGACTCCGCAATATTCAGATTCACTGAGGCGCTCGAATCGGGGAGCCCACTGCAAATCCTCGGTGACGGCTCATCGACGCGGGACTACACCTGGGTGGGCGACGCCCTCCCTGCAATTTTGAATGCGCTGGACTACTCCTCCCCTAAATCGCGCGCCTCATCCAACGGCAATGGGAATGGAAACGGCCGACAATCCACGATTCCGTTTGAAATCTTCAACCTCGGCGCTTCCAAACCAGTCTCGCTCGACGCAATAATCACGTCGCTCGAAAAAATCACCGGACGCCGTGCCAGGCGCTTGCCTCTTCCAAACCAAGTCGGCGATGTGCCCCTGACTTGCGCCGATTTCTCGAAAGCGCACCGGCTGCTTAGTTTCCGACCTGCAATGCCGATCGAAGAAGGCCTCGGAAACTTTTTCGCGTGGTACCGCTCCATAAAAGCCCGCTCGGAAGGCGCATTTGCCAGAGCGTCGGCGGATTAGCCTATCGCGGGGATTGAACTCTTCCTCGACTTTTTACATTGCCCCTCCGCCGCGATTTCCTATATCGTTTGTAATCAATGGTCGATATCCACTGTCACGTCCTGCACGGCCTCGACGACGGCCCAAAATCCTTCGATGAATCCGTCGAAATGGCCGAGATGGCCATTGCCGACGGCATCACGCACGTCATCGCGACGCCGCATTCCAACGCGGAATACGCTTTTCGCCCCGACTTGATCCGTGAGCGCCGCGATGAATTACAAGCGCGCGTAGAAGGCAGGTTGCATCTCGCCACCGGTTGCGACTTCCATCTCAGCTATGAGAATTTGCAGGACGTCCAGACCAATCCGGCGAAGTACACGCTCAACCAGAAGAATTATCTGCTCGTTGAATTCGCTGACTTCGCCATCCCGCCGAATATTGACGACACCCTGCACCTCTTGAAGCTTCTCGGCCTGCAACCAATCATTACGCACCCGGAGCGCAACGGCCTGATCCGCCATCAACCGGATAAACTTTGGCGCTGGCTGCGGCAGGGTTGCCTCGTGCAGGTGACGGCGCAATCTCTACTGGGGCGCTTCGGGCATGGCACCGCAAAAATCCTGATGGATTGGCTTGATCAGGAAAGGATTCATTTTGTTGCCACCGACGCGCACAGCGTCGCGGGCCGCCCGTTGAAACTCCGCGAAGCATACGACCTTGTGGCGAAGCGCCGCGGCGACGATGTCGCAAACTCGCTTTTTTACGCCAACCCCCTCGCCGCGTTCAACGGCGAGCCGCTCCCCTACCTTCCCGACCCGCCTCCGGAAAAAAACGCCGCGCACGCCTTCCGCAAACGCAAGCGCTTCATCTTTTTCTGAAGCAATCGTTTGATTCCCAGGAAATTGAGTCGAGTGCCCCAGGCCCCCGCTTGCGGGCGAGCAACGCTACTTCTTCTTATGCTCCTCGAACCACGCCGCCACGTACGTCACTTTCGTCATCTGATGGCTCGGACGCCGGCTCAACCCGTGCGGCTCGCCGGGAAATCGCACCAGCAGCGTATCCACCTTCAGCAGCTTCAGCGCTTCGTAATACTCTTCGGCCTGCGTGATCGGCGTCCGGAAGTCTTCATCGCCCACCATCAGCAGCGTCGGCGTGTTCACATCCTTGATGTGCATCAGCACGGAGCGCTTCTCGTACTCACCCGGAATCTCCCACGGCGGGGCCGCAAACCAATATTTGGACCCAACGATCGGGATATCCGCCGTCAGCGTCCAGCTCGTCCAGTCAATCACCGGGTAGTTGCTCGCTGCCGCGCGGAATCGGCGCGTGTTGTCAATCATCCAGCAGGTCAGCACGCCGCCGCCCGAGCCGCCCGTCACAAAAAGATTGTCCGTATCGATGTATCCCTTGGCCACCACCGCATCCACGCCGGAATTCAAATCGTAGAAATCGTCGCCGGGATACGCATGATGAATTGAGTTGGAAAATTCTTCGCCATAACTCGTGCTCCCGCGTGGATTCGTATACAGCACCACGTAGCCCATCCCCGCGTAGATCTGCTTTTCCACGTCGAAGCGGTCGCCGTAATTTCCGAATGGCCCGCCATGAATTTCCAGAATCAGCGGATACTTTTTCGACGGATCGAAATCCGGCGGCTTGATAATCCACCCCTCGATTTTTCTCTTGTCCTTCGACGACTCGTACCAGATCTCCTCGACCTTGCCCGGATGTCTCTGCGCGAGCAGTCCCTTGTTCGGCTCGACGATCAGTTTCGGCTCGCCGCGACCCACCCATCCGACCGCAATTCCGCCCGGATTGTCATTGAGCGTCCAAGGAAGCGTGTACGCGCCGCCGGGGCCAAGCGTGAAGGCCGCTCCTCCGCTTGCACTCCCGCCGCCGCCCACGTGCTGCGCGATAACTGTCACAGTGCCATCGAGCTTCGCCATGGCGAATTTCGTGTCGCCCTGATCGTCGTAATGGAAATAAACGCCGCTGCCGTCCGCCGACCAGCGCGGCGCCGTAACATCGCGGTCGAGCTTCGTCGTAATCACATGCGGATTGCTTCCATCACGCCCCATCACATAAAGATTCGTCGTCTGATGGCCCTGGAACCGCTCGTCGTATCCCGTGTATGCGATCCACTTCCCATCCGGCGAAATCGCCGGTGAATTGTCCGGGCCGTGTCTGTGCGTGAGCTGCTTCACCGCGCCATCCGCCACTGCCATGTCATACACTTCCGTATCTGCGGACTCGAAGTCCGCATCCGGGCGCAGGTTCGCCGAAAAAATGAGCGACATTCCATCCGGCGCCCACACCAGTTGCGGCCCGCCACCCGTCGCGCTGCCATAAGAAACGTCCCCCTTGCTCACTTGCCGTGGCGCGCCGCCATCCGTGGCGATCATGAAGATCTGCGTCGTGCCCGGCCGCAAATAGCCTAACCCATTGAACCGGTAAACCATCGCATCGAACATCCGCGGCGCATCCGCCCAGTGCGCGCCCGCGGGCGCTGGCGGCAGGTTCGCGAGCCGCGGCCCCGGCACGGGGACGCGAGACGTGAACGCGATCCACTTTCCATCGGGCGACCACGCAATATCCGCCGGCGCATTCTCCAGTTCCGTCAATCGCGCCGTCTGCCCCGTGTCCATCCAGCGCACATAAATTTGTGTGTGGCCTTCATCGCCCGCGAGATATGCGATGCGCATCCCGTCGGGCGACCAGCGCGGCGAGGTGTCATTATCATGATCATGCCCGTCGGTTAGCGCGCGGTCGTCGGTGCCGTCAAAGTTGACGATCCAGAGATTTGTCTCCCTTGTATCCGTCATCACGTTCGCCGACGTCCGCACATAGACGATGCGCTTGCCATCGGGCGAAATCTGCGGGTCGCTCGTGTATTGCAAGCGGAAGATGTCGTAAGGCGTTAGATGGTCGCTGCGCTGCATCATCTGCTGCTGCATCATTTGTTGCGCGCGCACTGCGCCCGAAAGCAGCAGAACCGCACACAGCATCAAACCCGCGCTTCGCGTGATTGCTCGCACGTCACACCTCCGAATTCGATTGTTTGGATGGAAGATCACTCGCGCGCAACTCATACGCCTGCTCGCTTGTGAAAATCAAGGTTGAAACAGTTGCAGGGAACAATTAATGGGAAGCCCGTGGGAGTGCGTCTCGGATCAGGCCGAGAGCGGAGTTTGGGTCCTCAACTTCGACAATCAGTTCGTCATAGCGTTCGTCATGCAACTCGAGGACGATTGTGTTTTCAGGGTGATGCACATCCCAGAAAATTTTCTTGCCGTGATGATAAAACGTGCCCGCCGTAATTACCCCCGGCAGATTGGTCCCGAGCAGCCGAACTCCCTTCCACCAGCCTTCATCTACCGTGCCGTCCGCCCGAACCCCCGCGATGTGAGCCAGCGGGATCTCCAGCGTGCTTCGGAACGACCAAAGTTTGTCCGCGCCCTTCACATGGATTTTCAGTTTGCCCTCTTCGATATTTAGTTCGACCATCGTAGATTACCTGTAGAAAGTTTAATTTTGTCCGTTGAGCCTCGCCAAACTTCTCTTGGCATCATCGTATCCTTGGTCCGCTGCCTTCTGGTACCACATGCGCGCTTGCGCCAAATCCTTCTGCACTCCGAAACCATTCTGGTAAAAAACACCGAGGTCGAACTGCGCAACTTCATCACCCTGGTCTGCCGCTTTCTGGTACCAGAAAAGCGCTTTCGAATAGTCCTTCGGAACACCCTGTCCCTCGCCATACATGACACCTAGATTGGTATAAGCACCAACTTCACCTTGATCTGCTGCTTTGTGGTACAGGGCGAGGGCGCGTGCAAAATCCTGCGGCACACCCTCGCCATGCTGATAGAAATAACCGAGATTGTCCTGTGCAGTTGCGTTGCCTTGGTCTGCAGCCTTGCGGTACCAGCTAGCTGCCTGCGCAAAATCCTGCGGCACACCATGCCCCTCGGCATACAGGACGCCAAGATTGACCTCCGCATCGGAGTCACCTTGTTCCGCCGCCTTGCGGTACCAGGAAATCGCCTGCGCAAAATCCAGCGGCACACCTTTTCCATACGCATACATCACGCCGAGATTTACTTCCGCGCCCACTACTCCTTGATCGGCCGCCTTGTGATACCAAATAAGCGCCTGCGAGTAGTCTTTGCTCGCGCCTTCCCGGCCAAAAAAATACCGGTGCCCCAGCTCCAGTTGCGCCTTTGGATCGCCTGTGTTGGCTGCCGCGCGCACCGCGCCGAATTCCTCGCTGCCCCAATCCTTTTCTTCTCCCGTGTTCGCGGTTGATTTTGCGGTTGGTTGAGTTTGAGGCGGATTCGCTGGGTTCTTTGCATCAGGCTGCCCAATCGGCGCGCTGTTTTCCTGGCTCTTCGTCGCCGTTCCGGATCCATTTTGAATAATCGACACGACGATATACAAAACCAGCAGCGCCGCTACGCCCATCAGAACTCGAATCCACAGCCGCTGCGTTAAAGGCTTTTGCAGCCCTCCGGCAACAGCCGGAGAGGGTGCAGCGCGCGGCACTTCGGGAGCGTGAGCAGGAGATGCAAAAACAGGTTCGCCGGCCTTTACGTGGTTTTGCCGAATTGGTTGGACCTCTTCGGGCATATCTGATTCCGAAGGCACTGACGCCATCACGCGGCCCCCAATGCCGGATGACGTCGCATCGTGCGGCGCCGTTCGCGCAAGCAACATCTTTACCGTGCCGGCGAGACTCTTCAGGTGAGTCTCCATCGGCGTTGTCAACGCATCGAGCCAGTGAACGTTGCCGATAAAATATTCCAGCGCTTTGCCCGGCAGCACGTTTTCAATCCGGAAAGGCAGGATGGCCACGCTGTGGTTGACGGCCCGTTCGACCTCGCGGCGAATCTGTGGTGATGAGTCCGCATCCGCCGTGAAAACGAGAACCATGATCCGGCACTCTTCAATGGCGTCTATGATGCACTCGCCCCATTCCATTCCAGGCGTGACGTCCCGCGGAGCGATCCAGCAGCGAACGCCGTTTAATTCGAGCATCGCGCAGACCGCGTCGGCGGTCGGCTTGTCTTTGCTCGAATAGCTGATGAAAACGTCGTGCGCCATAAATTCCTTGCGGCAAACTTAAATTCACAAATGCGCCGGAATTCTATCATCAACCGGCCGAGCGAGCAGTTTCACGAGTGGACGGAAATTCATTGTTCTAGGGATATTCAGCCGGCGGGGCTCTTCGTCCCTGCTTATTTCGTCGAGAGATGCTATGGCTTATTCGGCGAGCTCGCGGAAATCCCGTCAATCAGGCGCTTGATATCATCCGAAGTAAAGTTGCCGTTAATTTCCATGACGGATCCGACAGGCGTTTGAACGGTCGCCGCTTGGAGCACGGTGCTGCCATCCAGGACCAAAGCAACTTGGCGGCCCACAATTCCAGCGCCGCTGTTGATCCGATCGACTGCGCCGGGCGAAAAATGAATCTCAAGCGCAGGTCTCCCCATACCATTTGTCACTTCCTTAACACTTTCAACGTCTCCCGGCGCCGTAAGGTCTCGTTCGACGGCGTAAGAAAGATCTGGATCGAAATAATCATGCAAGTGCGGTCCAACTGCTTTCGCAGGATCATTTGTTAAGAGTGAGAGCTTCAGGCGGCCGCCATTGCGCAAACTCCGCTCGCCGGAACTCGAACCAAGAAAGTGGAGCGCGGCCAGAACGATAATCAGCAGACCCGCGCCGCCCAGCGCGAATCGTAGCCACAAGCGCCGCGCGGGGGGCGTCGCATTTTCCTCCGCCGGCGCAGACGTCTTAGGAATTGTTGCGGATGGCTCGGCGATTTCAAGATTGGGCGGTTTAATCGCGGGCGGCTGGGCCTTGGTCGGCGGAACGATTCCTGATGGAAGCGGGTCCTGAGCATCATGCGGCGCCGTGCGACCCAACAAAACCTTGATTGTGTTCGCAAGGTTTCTGAGGTGAGTCTCCAGCGGCGGTGTCAGCGCATCCAGCCAATGAACATTGCCGATAAAATATTCCAGCGACTCGCCGGGAGCCACGTCTTCAATCCGAAACGGAACTATGATGACGCTTTTGTTTACCGCGCGTTCGACTTCCTTGCGAATTTGAACCGAGTCGTTCGCATGCGAAGAAAAAACCAGAACCATCACGCGACTTCCATTAATGGCCTGGATGATGGACTTTCCCCACTCTTCGCCGGGAACCACATCCCGCGGCGCAATCCAGCAGCGCACGCCATTCGACTCAAGCATGGCGCAGACAGCATCGCCGGTCACTTTGTCTTTCGCGGAGTGGCTGATGAAAACGTCGTGGGCCATAGCCGCCTTTTGGTTCAAGCAAAAATCTCGAGGATCTCTTCGTAGCGCTTGAAGGGCGCAATGAGGTAGGCCCCGGCCATCCCGCTCTTGCGGGCGGGCGCGGACCGCGCCCATTCGATCATGCGTTTTGCCAGCGCGAAGCCGCGCTCGCGCGCCGCGGCGCCGGCGGACTCCAATTCTCGAAGCACTGGCTCGGGGATCACGATTCCCGGCACTTCATTGTTCAGCCGCACGGCCTGTTTGTAACTCACGAGCGGCCACACTCCGAGCATCGTTGGAATGGGGCTCGGCCCGCCGAGCTTTTCGAGGAACGACTCCCAATGGGAAGGATCGAAGAGCGGCTGCGTCATCGCAAAGTGCGCGCCGGCTTCCACCTTTTCGCGGAAGCGTTCGATTTCGTAGTCGAGGTCTTCCGCCGCTGGATTCACCGCCACGCCGATAGTGAAATTCGTCGCGCCGCCTAGATTTTTCCCGGTCCAGTCCATGCCCTGATTTAATTTCGCGAGCACCTTCACAAGACCGATCGAGTCCACCTCGAAAACGCCGCTCACTTCGGGGTAGTCGCCCACCGACGGTGGATCGCCCGTAATCGCCAGAACATTCCGCACGCCGCCGACCGTCCATGAGCCGAGCAACGACGCCTGCAAACCGATCAAGTTCATGTCGCGCGTGGTGAAATGCGGAATCGTTTCGACGCCGCGCGATTCGAGCGCGCCCGCGACCATCAGCGCATCCATGCCGACGCGCGCCATCGCGCCGCTGTTGATGTCAATCGCATCCACCTTGCCGCTCGCAATGATTTTGTCCACCTGCTCGAACAGGCGGTCGAGCGCGATTCCCTTTGGCGGATCAATTTCCACCGAAATCACAAATTCCCCCGCCCGGATTTTTTTCCAGATGCCGCTTTCCGGCTCGCGCTTTGCCAGGCGCAATGGCGCTTCGGCCATCGCGGTGGCGCTGGAGGCGGTGCGAACCGCCTGGCCGGGCGCGAGTTTCTTCACCGCTTCCGCGATCGCGCGGATATGATCCGGCGTGGTGCCACAGCAGCCTCCCAGGATGCGCGCGCCCAGCGCCGCGGCGTCTCGCGCGAATTCCGCATAGTATTCCGGCGACGACCGCGGATAGACCGTGCGGTCGCCCATGCGCCGCGGAAATCCGACGTTGGGCATTGCGCTCCGCGGCAGAGTTCCTGCGCCACGCGAGAGTTCCTCCACGATTCGGATCAACGATTGCGGCCCGAGCGTGCAGTTCGTTCCGATGACCTGCACATTTTTCTTCACGAGGCGCGCGGCGGCGTCCGCGGGGCGCACGCCGGTATTGGCGGTGCCATCTTCCGAAAATGTCATCTGAGCGACAATGGGGAGCAGCGAGAAGGAGCGGATCGCGTCAATCGCGGCGATCAATTCCTCGATGTCCGAAAACGTCTCGAGCAAGAAGAGATCCACGCCCCGCTCTTCCAGCGCCTGCGCCTGCTCGTGAAAACACGCGCGCAATTCGTCGATGGGAACCTCGCGAACGTGCCGCGAAATTCCCGATGGCCCGATCGATCCCGCGATCATCACTTCGTGCGGCGCGCCTTCGCGGGCCTCGCGCGCGATCTTGGCTCCCGCGTGGTTGATGCGCAGGACTTCCTCGCCCAGGCCCGAAGCGGAAAGCCTCAGCCGGTTGGCGCCGAATGTATTCGTCTCGATGAGGCTCGCGCCGGCATCGATGTACGCGCGATGGACGCGGAAGACGGCTTCCGGCTGTGTGCAGTTCAATTCCTCGAAGCAGCGCTGCGCGCCGACAGATTCGTGGAGCAGCGAACCCATCGCGCCATCGGCGATGAGAATTCCTGCTTGCATCCGCGAATTGAAATCGTCAATTCTCATTCGGAGTTTGCCAACCTTTGCCGCGTGAAAAGCCTAACAAATCGAAATCTTCCCGGGAGCGATTTCCGCCAAGATAACTCCCGGAATGTCCAGGAGGCACGACCAAAGCGCTCCTGCGAACACATAAGCGATCCACCGTCTGCGCGATACATGAACGGTCCGCAACGCCCAGAAAAGAACAACAGACCAGACGAGCAGCCTCAGAATCACCATCAAAAAATATCCCATCCAAGAATCGAAGAGCCCAATGTGGTCAGCCAGGTATGGAATCACACCAAAAGTGAGTATTGGACCGCAAATCACCCCGAGACCAGTTCTCAACGCGGCTATTTGCCAGGGTTTTCGATTCATGCCCGGATGCAAGCGTTTCAAGTAGATCCCGGCGAATAAGTAACCGACTAATTTGATGACAAAAAATGCGAGGAATCCTACCGGACCCGGAATATGAAAATTCTCGATCACTTTTCACCGCATGTGCTCGGCCATGCCGGCGATGGTGCTCATCAGGTCGTACTTGGTGAGGATGTCGTAGCGCGAATCGCCCATGTCCACAAAGACCGCCGGCGTGTCATGGCTCAACAAACGGGTCACGCGTTCGACCGGCGCATCTTTCGGCACGGAGGGCAGGGGTTTGCCCATTACTTCGCGGATGACGAGTTTGCGCAAATCTTTTCCTTGCAGCGCGAGGTTGAGGATCTGGTCCTCGAAGATCGCGCCAATGGGAGTCTTATCCTCGAACACAGGCAATTGCGAAATATCCTGCTTCTGCATGGTGTGCAGCGCGTGATAGACGGTCTGCTCGGGCCGCGCGATGATTAGTTCGCGGTCCTTGCCGTTCTTGCGTTTGGCGTACACGACGTCTTCGGCCTTGAGTGAAACTTCAGCGTCGGCATAGCCGCGCTCGCGCATCCATTCGTCGCTGTAAACTTTGCTGAGGTAGCGCATGCCGGTATCCGGCAGGAACGCGACAACGACGTCTCCCTTCTTGCAGCGCTTGGCCACGCGCAGCGCCGCGGAGATGCAGCCGCCACCCGAGCCGCCGGTGAATAGGCCTTCCTGCTTTACGAGGCGGCGCGCCCACACAAAACATTCTTCGTCGGTGATTTGCTCGACGTCATCGAGATATTTGAATTCCATTGTGGAGGGAAAAATATCTTCGCCGATGCCTTCGACGACGTAGGTCCTCGCCCTGCCGACCTTGCCGGTCTTGAAAAATTCGTAATAGAGCGAGCCGATGGGGTCCGCGCCGATGATTTTGATCTTTGGATTTTTTTCTTTCAGGAAGCGTCCAATTCCGCTGATGGTGCCGCCCGTGCCCATGCCGCAGACGAAGTGCGTGATTTTGCCTTCGGTGTCCTCCCAGATTTCAGGGCCGGTCGTCTGGTAATGCGCTTCGGGGTTCATGGGGTTTTCGTACTGATTGGGATAAAAAGAATTTGGGATTTCGCGCGCAAGTTTTTTCGCCACAGAGTAGTAGCTGCGCGGGTCGTCCGGCTCGACGGCGGTGGGACACACAATCACTTCCGCACCGAGGGCCTTGAGCAAATCCACTTTTTCCTTCGATTGCTTATCGGTGATGGTGAAAACCATTTTGTAGCCGCGGACAGCGGCGACAAGCGCGAGCCCCATGCCCGTATTGCCCGACGTGCCTTCGATGATCGTACCGCCGGATTTGAGCAGGCCGCGCTTTTCGGCATCGTCGATCATAGTGACGCCGATGCGGTCTTTCACGGAGCCGCCCGGGTTGAGGTAGTCCACCTTCGCATACATCTCGGGGGCAAGTCCGGCGTTGATGCGGTTCAGCCGGACAAGGGGCGTCTTCCCGATGGCATCCAGAATGCTCTTGCACTTCATCGTCAGTGTTCTCTCGTGACTTGCGGCTTTGATGGAACGGAATTGATGCCGCAGTGAATCAAGTCTAGCACGCTGGTTGAGCCTTCTCTATGATTCGGGACTCTCCGTTTCCGAATATTATCCGCCCCAGACGGGAGCCTGGAGGCTCAGTAGATCTAGATCGGCGAAAGCAATGGGCGCCAGCACCGCCGGGCGAAATCTGAAGTAATATCCTCTTCTGGAGGAGACCACCATGCACAGGCGCCACAATTATTCGAGCGGCACACCCTGGGAGCCGATTGTCGGCTACTCGCGCGCGGTGCGCGTCGGCGATGTGATCCACGTTTCGGGCACGACGGCAACTGGGCCCGACGGGAAACTCGTCGGTAAAGGCGACGTGCATGCGCAAACTGTCCAAACGCTCAAGAACATTGAGGCCGCGCTGAAGATGGCCGGCGCGAGCATGCGCGACGTGGTGCGCACGCGGATTTATTTGACCAACATCGCCGACTGGGAAAAAGTCGGGCGCGCGCACGGCGAAGTGTTCAAAGCGATTCTGCCGGCGACAAGCATGGTGGAGGTCAGCAAACTGATTTCGCCCGACATGCTCGTGGAGATTGAAGCTGAGGCGATTCTCGCGCCGTAAAAAATCCTGGATAATCTTTATTTCGCCCTCCTTATCTTACTTCCCGTCCGCGAGGAATTCGCCAGCGGAAATTACTTTTCCCCGCGAAGGGAAATACTTTTCGGTGAGAGCGTGATGCAGTTCCGAATCAGAATCCAAACAGCAATCCTTGACCACAATCACCCGGTAATCACTATCAATCGCATGGACGAGAGTTGAAAGCACGACGCCGCTTGTGGCAATGCCGAAGAGGACGAGCGTCTCAATGTCATTCGCCCGGAGAATCATGTCGAGGTCCGTGCCGGTGAAGGCGCTGATGCGGTGCTTGGTGATGACGATGTCATTTTCCGCGGGCCCCAATGACGGGTGAATCTCGCTGAGTTCTCCCGCGAACAGCTTCTGATGTCTTTCGGAAGTTTTGATCGCGTTGAATAGCGCGTTGCGCGGATTTACTTCCGGAAGTCCCTTGCGGAACCCGACCTTTATATGGATCACCCGCATCGCCCGTTCGCGCGCATTTGCGAGCACGGAAGCGGCGCGGTCGATAAAACCTTCCTGGTCTTTTCCATAAATGGAGACGATGCCCGCTTGCATGTCCATGCTGAGCACGGCCGAGCACGATGGATCGATTAGAGGTTCATTAGTCATCTTGTTATCCCCCTTCGTCCCTTAAAGGATACATTTCGCCCAGTGTTCCCGCTATCCGCGTCCATCTCCGAACCGTCCTACCCCCCCATCTTCTTGTAAGAGTGTGGGCCTAAAGGACTTACGGCAACGAAGAGCGGTAAGAGTGTGATTCTAAAGGACTTACAAGTATTGACATGTAGTAAACTAAGTCCAATAGATACAATGACTTACGTTTTTGGCGTCGCGATCGCCCGTATGAGTGTGATTCCAAACAACTTAAGATCCTTTAGAATCATACTCTTACGAGCTGCTTCCAAACCGGGGGCTTCTCGCTCTCGGCAGGGCGGCGATTCCCGTTTTGGGACACTATTCGAATAGATCGCCTTACTCTGCAAGTTAGATTACCATAGAGTTATCGATGGAGTCAAGGGAAAAATGAAGGTGCAAAGGAGAACCACGAAGAAAAAATATCAGGTGCCAATTCGAATTGGCGTTCGAAGGGATGACTGCAGACGAAGATTGAACAAGTGCCCCGCGTTCAGGGGAACGCGGGCTACAATGAATGGCAATGTCCGGCTCCCGATCATATCGGGGCGGGTTGCGCCGAGCGCAGCATGGACTGATTCACAGAAAAGGGAGTCACCCGTGGCCGCGAATTCCGACCGTCACCTATATCCCGACTTTGTTCCGGAGCTCTATGACGCCCTCCCGCTGTACAACGGGCGGCGCGACGCCGAGTTTTATCTGAAAGCCGCGCTTCGGCAGGGCGAGCCAGTGCTGGAGCTTGGGTGCGGCACAGGTCGCGTTCTTCTGCCGATTGCGCGCGCGGGGCTGCGCCTCACGGGGCTCGATCTGACAGCCCAAATGCTTGATCGCTTCAGGGAAAGGCTTGCCGGCGAGCCCGCCGAGGTGCGCGAGCGGGTCGAACTCATCCAAGGCGATATGACTTCCTTTGATCTCGGCCGGAAATTCAAACTCATCACAATTCCGTTTCGTCCATTCCAGCACCTATTGAAAACTGAGCGACAGATCGCGTGCCTAGAGGCAGTCCGGCGGCACCTCGCGCCCGGCGGACAACTGATTCTTGATTTTTTCCAAACCGACCCGCGGCGGATGCATGACCCTGCGTTTTTACAGGAGTCCGAACCTCACCCTGAATTTCGCTTGCCGGATGGGCGGAGGGTGGTGATGAGAGACCGCACGGTTGCTTTCCACCGTGCCGAGCAAACGAATGATGTGGAAATGATCTATTACGTGAAACACCCCGACGGCAGAACCGACCGGCTGGTGCATGCATTTCCTATTCGCTACTTCTTCCGATACGAAGTCGAGCACCTTCTTGCGCGGTGCGGGCTGCGGGTGGCCGCGGAATACGGAGATTTCGACGGATCGCCGCTCGGCGATTCTTCGCCTGACATGATCTTTGTCACCGAAAAATCAACGCGGTAATGAGTAATCAGCCAGAAATGCGGCCCGCCTAAAGGCAAGCCCTGCGAAATCAAAATGGATGTTCCGCTGCGCTAAAGACATCTGTATAAATAGCTTGACAGGGTCAAAAAGAGAGAGGGCAGGCATGGAAGAAGGAACGGATGATGTCGGGATGGCGGCGCAATCGGCGGATGGCCAGGCGAATGCTTTTTTGCAACACGTTGAGGTCGGGCGGGCACAAGCCGCGCAGCGCATGTTGTTTCAGCCACGCCCAAAGCCATTCATCGGGGTTGAGTTCCGGGGCGTAGGCCGGGAGTCGAAACACGCGTAGGCGGGAATGATAAACCGCCAAGGCCTCGCGCGTGCGGCGGGAGCGGTGGGGATTGCCGCCATCCCACAACACAAACAGAGGCGTGGAAATCCGTCGCAGCAAGTGACGGACAAAGCGAATCACTTCGTCGCTGGCGATGGTGCCGGGGACCAGATGCAGGTAGGCATGCGGATTCACCGTGACGGCGGAAATCGCCGACAGCTTGGGCCAGTTGAAACAGTGGCGCAGGATCGGTGTCTGTCCGCGCGGCGACCAGGTGCGGCAGGCCGTGGGGAGCAATGAGAAACCGCTTTCATCCACAAAAACCAGCGTGGCGTTTAGCCGTCGGGCGTTTTTTTTATGCGTGGCCAAGTGTGCTCGACCCAGCGGCGGATGGCTTTCTCGTCTCGCTCACGGGCGCGACCGGTGGGTTTCTGCCAACTCCAGCCAAACCGATGCAGCAAGCGACAAACGTGATCGCGGTCATAGCGAACGCCAAAGCGCCGCCGCAGCAGATCGGCAACGCGCTGTGTGGTCCAGACGGCGGTCGGAAATCCGTGCGCTTCGGCGCCGTGTGCCAGCAGACCTGGAAGTTGAGCCAGTTGTGCGCGAGCCAGTTTGGGCGGGCGACCCGGGCGCGGGATACGACGCAGCCCCGCCACTCCTCGTCGGCGGGACAGTCGCGCCCACTGGTGCACGGCCTGCCGGCTCACACCCAGTTGGCGGGCAATGGAGGACAACGATTCACCCCGCCGGATGCGGGGCAAGGCGGCCAAGCGGCGCGCCTCCAAGACAGCAGCGTCTCGTCGCATAAGTGGAACATACGCTGCCCCAGTCCGATGTCAAGCTATTTATACAGAGGTCTTTAGTAGTGCACGCGGACGCGGTAAGTGAGGACGGCGGTGCCGTCCTTCGGAACGGGAACTTTGAATTGGGCGGCGAAGGCCGCAGTCTTCGTCGCGGGGAAAGATGATTTCAACATTTCCCAGTCGCCGCCGATCGGCTCGTTCACTTCCACGGTGATGGCCGAATCCTTGTGATTGCGCAGGGTGATCTCGTATTCCATTTCGTGGACACGGTAGGAAATCACCTGGTAATCGGTTTGTTTTCGCTCGGCGACGATGTCAAAGGCGTTGCCGACATGGATGTTGAGCGATTCATCTTTCGGCGTGTGAGTGATGCGGTCTTCACCGATGAAGAGATTTCCGCCGTGCGAATCGGCTTGATAGACGCGGATGGTGCCCGCAGGGAGCGGCATGCCGAGGCCGGTTTTTTCTTCATTTTTGAAACGGTAGTAGACCATGACCGGATCTTTGGTGGGGGCGCCGGGGGTGAGCGCGCTGCGGTAGTAGTAGGACTGGCCGTTCACGACAAAATGCTTTTCGACGGGAAAACTTGAGGCGCGCAGCAAGCTGACCTGCTTCGATTCCTTGTCGGCAATGGTCGTGCGGCGATTGAGCGTGTAGAGATGATATTCGGAGAAGTTCTCCTGGGTCATGGGTGGCGGGGCAGCGGCTTTGGTAGCCAGGTTAACGTCGCGTTCTGCCAGACCCGCTTGAAAAGATACTCTATTCAGGTCGCCCGCGACGAGTTGAAGCTTCGCGTTGCGGAATGCGGTGCCAGCGTTGTTGACGAGCGTGACCCAGCCGTCGAGATCGGCGGAGTTGTCATCGCGTGCGATGGTCATGACGTAGTCGGCGTTCCAGGAAATATTATTCGCGAGGTAGGAGGCTTCGATTTTCTGGCGGCGCGCCCCGGTGTTTGAAAGCATCCAGACGAGCGTGGGACGGCTGTAGAGATTGTCTGGGAGCGCGGAGAAACGGTAGCCGCTGGGGGACATTCCCGTCACGATCTCGTCGCCGATTTTCCAGACTGGGCCGCCGGGGTTGTTGGCAAGGAGCGTAGCTTTGGTCGGCTCCCATTCGGTCGAGTTGTTTTTCTGGACCTCGCGGACGAGCGTGACTTCTTTACCGACGAATTTATCGAGCATCTTCGCGGCATCGAGGAGGTCGTACTCGTAGTCCTGCTCGAGGACGTTGAGCTTTTCGGGCTCGGCGAGGGAGCGGATGTGGACGGTCGCGGGATTGACGGTGGAGGCGATGTCCATGAAGCGAAGGGTGAATTCGCCGCTGGGAATCGTGAGGTCGCGCTGGTCGCGGACGAGGGCGACATTGGAGTTGTAAACGGTGACGGCGAGGTCGGTCTGATCGGACATGGTGGTTTCGTGCAGGCCGGAGGGCTGACCAGACATGGATTGCGCTGTGTTTTGCGCGGCGGCGGTGCGAATGGAGATGCCGTGAGTAATTACCAGCGCAGCGGCGACGGCGAAGGTGAGCAGCGCTGCCAGAAGCAATTTCGATGGATTGTGTTTTTTCATGTGCGTCCTCTTTCCAGATTCAAGCGATCGAGTAATTCATCCAAATGAAGGGCCGAAATCCACCACAGAAGCAGGCAGCCGAATTGCGGCGATTCTACTCTCTTTGCCCGCGCAACGGACTGCGCCCAGTCGTTCTCGCCACACCCATAATGTTAGACACCAATTAAGGCCGCGGGGCTGCCGGGGCGAACTGCGATTGAGGACGCCCCCAGGCAGGAGCCTGGGGGCTCGGCTCGTTTGTGAATGAGCCCAGCTCTGCCGCGGGCGAAACGCCAAACGAGCAGAATTCGTCTCATGCCTGAGACGAAACCAGGATTCACAAGCGGCGGATTGCTTTCGGATTTGCGGCGACGTAAGATGGCGCTTCGCCGGAGGTGTGAATTGCGCCGGCTGGGCAACCTACCCCCCGCCGGCAAGCGCATCCGCTGATTGTTCTTCAAACATTCGTCATCATCAGCACGATTGGAATTTTCGGAGGTGAGCGATGGCTAAGCGCCCGGGAAAAGAATCCCCGGAAGAGGAAATCGTAAAGAAAAATAACGGCCGCGATGATGCCGAGCGCGCAGGGTTAGGGCGCCGCGAGTTCGTGAAGCTGGCCGGGACGGCGAGCGTCGCCGTGGGCGTGCTTGCGGGCGCAGACCTGCTGAAGGCGGAGCCCGCGCCGCAGGAAGCGCCGGACGCAGCAACGTCAAAGCTGGTGGGGCCGGGCGCGGTGAAAATGACGCTCAAGATCAACGGGAAGGCGACGGTTCTGGTGGCGGAGCCGCGCGTGACGCTGCTTGACGCGCTGCGCGACCGCATCTATCTGACCGGCGCGAAAAAAGTTTGCGACCGCGGAACGTGCGGGGCGTGCACGGTGATCATCAACGGCGCGGCAATGTATTCCTGCTCGGTGCTGGCGATTGACGTGGCCGAGCGGCCCGGATCGCCGGCGGCGGCGGTTGAAACGATTGAAAGCCTCGCACCGGCGGGGCAATTGCATCCGGTGTCTGCGGCATTCGTGGACAATGACGCGTCGCAGTGCGGATTCTGCACACCGGGATTCGTGATGTCCGCAAAAGCCTACATTGATAAGCACCCGCATCCGACCTATGAGCAGGTGAAGTCTTCGCTCGGCGGAAATTTATGCCGCTGCGGGACGTACATGGGCGTGCGGCACGCGGTGGTGGAAGCGGCGGGAAAGATGGCGGCTGGGAAAGGGGGTAACGCGTAATGGCTGATTACAAATGGCCTCCCGTAGAAAAGCGAAGTCTTATCGGAAAGAGGATTTCGAAGCTCGATTCGCCATGGAAGTCGTCCGGCAGCGCAATCTATGCCTACGACGTACATCGGCCGAACATGTTATATGGGCGCATGGTGCTTTCGCCGCACGCGCACGCGAAGATCACGAACATTGACACGACCTTGGCGGAGCAGATGCCGGGCGTGAAAGCGGTGGACATCATTGGTGACGTCGGCGTCGGGAAGGAAGTGTTGTGGGCGGGGAAGGAAATCGTGGCGGTGGCCGCGGAAACGGACGACCAGGCGCGCGATGCCGCACGGAAGGTGAAGATTGATTATGAGGTGATGCCGTATTTGGTGGCGGACACGACGCCGGGGAAGGCATTAGCGGGTAACGAACAAAAAACCAATGAGACAACGCAGGGCGATGCAAGTGCGGGATTCGCTCAAGCGGATGTTATCCACCAGGGCCAATATGGTGTTCCCACCATCACACATTGCTGCCTGGAATCGCATGGCTCCGTGGCGGAATGGGATGGCGACAAGCTGACCGTGTGGGCTTCGACACAGAGCGTGACGGGTCTAACGGGCCAGTATGCGGAAGCGCTGACAAAGGGGAAGGGCATACCGACGACCGCGGCAAACGTGCGGATTCTAACGCCGGTGATGGGCGGCGGGTTCGGAAGCAAGTTTGAGGCGGACACTTGGGGTATCTCGGCAGCGGTTCTGGCAAAAAAGGCGGGGCGGCCCGTAAAGATGATGCTCGACCGCGACCATGAGTTGATGGGGGCGGGGATGAGACCCTCGCTTTACGCGAAGGTGAAGGTCGGAGCAAAAAAGGATGGGACACTGACCGCGTGGGAATCCGAGTCGTGGGGCACGCAAGGCCCTTCGCCTCAAAATTCTGGAAACTTGCCGTATGTATTTCAGGCGCAGCCGCTGGCAATCCACCGCCGCCACACGCCGGTCATTACAAATGTTGGCAAGGCTCGCGCATGGCGCGCGCCGAATCACCCACAATTGTGCCTGGTAACAATGTCTGCTTTTGAAGACCTCGCCGCGAAACTAAATATGGATCCGGTGCAATTCCTTCTGAAGAACATGCAGTTTGCCGGGGAGCGGAACAAAGGTTTTGGAACGAAGGATTACGAACAGGAACTGGCGAAAGCCTCTGAGTTGATGGACTGGGAGAGGAAATGGCATCCGCGCGGGGATAAAACTCCCGGATACATCAAGCGTGGGCTAGGCGTTTCACTGCACACTTGGGGCGGTTCGGCGAACAATAGCTCGTGCAATATTACGATCCACCCTGACGGGTCCGTCGAACTCAACATGAGCACACAGGACCTCGGCGTGGGCACGCGGACGACGGTGGGAATTGTGGCCGCGGAGACGCTGGGGCTGCCGCTCGAAGCGATCACGGTAAACATCGGCGATTCCAATCTGCCGCCCGCAGGAGGTTCCGGAGGGTCGACGACGAGCGGCGGCGTGAGCAGTGCGACGCGGCGCGCCGCCACGGCGGCGCTCAACAAGCTGCTCGATGTGGCGGCCGGTTCGCTCGGGACGAGCGCGGACAAACTTGAAGCAGTGAGCGGCAAGATTCAGGTGATCGGGGACCCGTCGAAGTCGATTGCCTGGAAACAAGCCTGCGGGAAACTGGGGGCTTCATCGATATCGGAGATGGGGCAAACTTCGCGCGACCTAACGTCCTCAAACGTCGGCGGCGTGCAGATGGCCGAGGTTTCCGTGGACATCGAAACGGGCGTCGTAAAAATGGAAAAGTTCGTCGCGGTGCAAGACTGCGGACTGATTCTTGATTTGAAAACGGCGGAAAGCCAGGTGTATGGCGCGATGATCATGGGCGTGTGCTACGCACTCTACGAAGAAAAAGTGATGGACCAGCAGACCGGCAAGATGCTGAACGCGGACATGGAGTTCTACAAGCTCGCGGGCATCGGGGATATCGGAGGGCTGGTGGTGCACATGATGCAGGGGCCGGGGTACGACGACCGCGGCGTGATCGGATTGGGCGAGCCGCCAACGGTTTCGCCCGGTGCGGCGATTTCAAACGCGGTGGCAAACGCCATCGGCGTGCGCGTACCGATGCTGCCGTTGACGCCAGATCGAGTGCTCACGGCGCTCGGAAAAGGGGGTATGGCCTAATGGAACTTTTCGCCTACGCTCATCCGGCAACAAAACAGGAAGCGATTGGCCTGCTTGGCACGAACTGGAGTGAAGCGGCCGTGCTGGCGGGCGGGACGGACCTCATCTCGCTGATGAAGGAACACGTCGTGATTCCGAAGCGGGTGATCAGCATCCGCGGAGTTGCGGAGTGGCGCGGGATCCGGCAGACGTCCTCGGGCGTGTCGATAGGAGCGCTGGTGACCGTTGAGGAGTTGCTGGGGAACGCAATTGTGAAAGCGCAATTTCCCGCGCTCACGCAGGCGGCGGAAGGAATCACGAGTCCGCAAATCCGCAACATGGGGACGGTGGGCGGCGATTTGTGCCAGCGTCCGCGCTGCTGGTATTTCCGCAACGGGTTCGGATTGCTGGCGCGGGATGCGAAGGGCACTCCGCTCGTGCCAAACGGAGAAAATAAATACCACGCAATTTTCGGGAACGCGGGCCCGGCATATTTTGTGAGCGCGTCGAGCTTCGGCCCGGCGCTGATTGCGCTGGATGCGAGGGTGCGAATCACGGGAGCGAGCGGCGACCGCGAAGTGGCGGCGGCCGACTTCTTCCGAATTCCACAAAATGACTCCGAGCGCGAAAACGTAGTGAAGTCAAATGAAGTTGTTGCGGAGATCGTGATTCCCGCGGCGTCGGCGGGAATGCGCAGCGCGACGTATGAAGTGCGGCAGAAGGAAGGGCTGGACTGGCCGCTTGCGGCGGCGTCGGTTGCGTTGAAAATGTCCGGCGAGCAGGTGAGCGCGGCGAAGATCGTGCTCGGCCATGTGGCGCCCACTCCGTGGGCCTCGGACCAGGCGGCGAGAAGCCTCGTGGGCAAAAGCGTCACGGAAGCGACGGCCACCGAGGCGGGAGAGGCGGCGGTGCGCGGCGCAAGACCGCTCAGCCAGAATGGATATAAGGTGCAGCTTACGCGGGTGGCCGTGAAGCGCGCCGTGCTTGCGGCAGCGAAGGGAGGAGCCTGACCATGATTGGGAATTCGCCAAAGACTACATTGAAAACGCTCATCCAAACGGGCCAGGTCTGCAAGTGCCTTCGCGCGAAAACGCTTTTTTACGACGTCGGCGAAATTGAAAGCCCTCAGGAGAACAATCCCCACTACTATGCCGCCTATTCCGGGTTGAACGGGCCGTTCTGGTGCGTGATCACGCAGGGATTGCAGGGGCCGGACGGCAAGATCGCGTCGATTGAGGCATGCCAGGGCGGCAGCGGGAGGTCGTGCTGCGAGACGGCGTAGAGTTGGCGATTTGGCAAGCGCCGGAGCGCAAGGTTTGTGTCCCGCCCCGCGAAGTGGGACAATAGAGTTTCTTGATTTAGGAGGTTCGCAATGAAATCGAAGGAAATCATTCTGGTTCTGGCTCTTATCGCCTTGGCGTGCGCGATCCCCGCGAGCGCAACGACTCCGAAATCACAAGCCCCGCAGATTACAGGGCAATACATTGAAGCGCGCACGGCGGACGTGTACACCGGGCCGTGCATCGCCAATTCCGAGATCGGGCTTGCCGGCAAACAGGCCGTGATGGGCTGGCACGTGGATCATGGCACCTGGGGCAACGTCGAACTGGATGGGCTGAGCGTCGTGGCCGTGGTGAATTCGGACATTACTCTGGGTTCTCCGGATAGCGGGCCGGCGCATGCGCAGGCTGTTTTGATCGTGGACGAAGCGGCAACGGATGCGCAGCGCGCGGCGCTGGTGAATTTCGCGCAGGCGCAGACGGGAACCCTACTGAGCAAGATTGTGGCGATCGAAGCCGCGCCCATGCAATTTGAGACAAATATCGACGGGCACCACATGTCCGCGTCGCTGGTTGCAGGGAATTTGGTGCGGATTACAACGCGCGCGCTGAACGAAGGCGACGAGTTCTGCCACAACGAAGAAGTTTACTATCCGCCGCTCGCGGGGAACCTGACGCATGCGATGCCGGCCGTTGCGACGGAAGCGGGATACCGCGGAAGCGACCTCGGCGTAACATGGAAGGAAAATGAGCGCCGCGGAGTGTTCCTCGGCAGCTTTGCAAATTGAATTCGAATTGAGATCGAAACCGGAGGCCCACCCTTTTGCGGTGGGCCTTTGTTTTATCTGAACGAATTTTTCGAGAGAATTGTGGCGACGCAGCGGCGCGCGAAATCATCTAACGAAACGGGGCTTTCATGCAGCATTTGCCATCCAAAATGTTCCTGAAACCGGAGAAACCATTTTCAATGAAGACCCGAAACCGCCGTGCGTTCCTCCTCACGTTTGCATTTGCGCTGCTGGCTTCCCCGCGGGCGCACGCGCAGGGTTACACCGTTGAAGTGACGAACGACGCTCCGCCGGAATCGCTTGCGGCGGCGGTGCGCGACACGCTCGCGCCGAAAGGATTGCGCGTTACGACTCCCACGGGACCGCTGTGCGAGATCTGGTTGCGCAAGTCCGTGCCGGGCGGGGCTGCGTCGCAAGACCTCGGCGTGGTGTATCCGCAACTTCAAATGGGGACGCTCGTCGGCGCCGTCGTTTTCAATCCGGACATTAAGGATTACCGGAGGCAGGTGGTGCACTCGGGCGTTTACACACTTCGATACGCGCTTTCTCCGGTGAATGGGAACCACCAGGGCGTTGCGCCGCAACGCGATTTCCTGGTCGCGATTCCGGCGGACTTGGACAAGGACCCTGCCGCTCTGAATGAAAATCAGACGATTGAAGCCTCCAAGAAATCGACGAGCACGAACCACCCGTCCGTCTGGAGCCTGGTGCCGGGTGATGGAGCTGCTTCGGCGAAACCCGCAATGACACAGGATACCGGCGCCGACCTGTGGATCGTGCAATTCAGCGTACCGATTGCCGCGGGGGGCGCGCCCGCGCCGGTGCGGATGGGGCTTGTGGTTGTGGGTTTCGGGCCCGAAGTTTAATGGCGCGGTATAATGCCCCGCTGAATGTTCGCGAGCTACACAAATAAGACGCGCTGAATCCGCTCATGTACGTATGCCCAGAATGCGAAGTTGAAATCAACACAGCGACGGAGATCTGCCCGCACTGTGGCGCGGACCTGATTGCGGCGGCCGAGCCATCTCCTCCGACGCCGCTCCGCAAAGTGCTGCTGCGCTGGGGCATCCTGCTAGGGATTCTTCTCGCGAGTTTGTGGGGATTCCTTCTCTTTGTCATGCCGGCGCATCGCGGCGACCCTGCGCTCGCGGCGGAAACGAAGGCGGTCGTGGCGCTGAACGACATGCATGCCGCTCTCCTATCGTACGCAGCGGCGCAGCCGGGAGGATCATTTCCTGATTCGCTCGAAGCGCTGGGTGACACCGCGCGCGCGGCGGCGCAGCTCGCGCAAAGCGAGGGCTACCAGCTCCAATACACGCCCGCGCCCGCTGGAGGGGAAGGAGCGATTCACAGTTACGCGTTGCAGGCGCGCGCTGGAAATTTCGGCTATCGAAATTTTTACATGGATCAAACGGGCACGCTGCGCGCGACGAAAGAAAATCGTGCGGCGACGTCGCAGGACCCGCCGCTTTAGGCTTCGTTTGGCGGATTGCATGGCCGGGAGTGCGGCGCGAGGCTGGGACTTGGTGTTATAATCGGCGCGCCGCAACAGGCTCTTGAATTTATCAAGGAAGTGCCGCGGAGAGGTGGCCGAGAGGCTGAAGGCGGCGGTTTGCTAAACCGTTGTACGCGCCAAAACGTGTACCGGGGGTTCGAATCCCCCCCTCTCCGCCATTTGATTAAAAGCCCAATAAACCGCTAAATTCTGCGAACTGTTGCCACTGCTGTTGCCACTTCCCTCAAATACCTCGGCTGAAATCCAAAAACGCTCAGTACTATCTAGCGAGGATGAGACATGGCACAGCGCAAGGCAAAACTCTACCAGCGGCTCCGCACGAAAGGATTCCCGTGGGTCGTTTGCGATATGGCAAAGAACGGGAGTCCGAAACCCCACCCCGATGCGTTCCAGTTCGGCATTCGCTACACGATTGACGGGCGACGAAAGCTACACACTGCCGCCCCGCTCGATGAAGCCGTGACGATGCTAAAGGCTGCCAACGTGCGGCTATATGCGAACCAGAACGGGGTGCAGATGCCCGGTCGTCCGGGGAGCGAGATGCCCGCCTCTCGGACCACCATTGCGGACGCCGTGACGACCTACTTCCAGAATCTCATTGCTCAAGGAAAAGACCCCAAGACTATCCGCACCTACCGTGTCGCCGTGGACGGCTTCGTGGCGTCGTGCTCCAAAACCTACATTGACCAAATCGAGAAGCAAGACCTGTTTGACTATATGACATGGTTGCGGCGGCAGCCAGCAACTAAGCGGAAGCACTCGAATCCCGACCGGACCTACAATAACAAACTCTCACACACAGTGATTTTCTTGAAGGCGTTCGGAAAGGAACGGCTGCTCAAGAAGTCGGAGTACCCTGCCTTCGAGGAGAAGACCGTCTCTGCCCACACGGATGCCGAACTCACGACGCTGTACTCGCACGCCGACGAGAACGAGCGGTTCCTGCTCGATTTCTTCCTTGGCTCCGCCGACCGTGACGGCGAAGCCGCCCACGCCGAGTTCTCCGACCTGAAAGGAATCGTTCTCGAAATCAAACGCAAGCCGCATCTCAACTGGAAACCGAAGCAGCACCACTGCCGCAAGATTACACTGCCTCAATCGTTGGCAGACTGCATCCGTAAACGTGAAAAGAAGTCCGATTCACCGCTCCTCTTCCCGAACGGCGACGGACTCCCAAACCTCCACCTGCTTCGTGACCTTCAAAACTTGGCGAAGAAGGCCGGTGCCGAGTTCCACACCGAACTCCACAAGCTGCGGAAGACCGCAGCGACACGATGGGCGGTGGCCGGGATGCCGGTGCACGTCATCCAGCGGTTGCTCGGTCATAAGAGCCTTGAGACCACGCAGCGATACCTCGCCGACGTGGATTTGTCTGGCGACGCGATGCAGAAGGCGGTGGAAGCGGCTCAGTTCAAACCGCCTGTCCAAAGCTGATTGCATCGGGTAGTTTAAGAAAAACGCAGTACTATAGAGACGCGGCTCAGAAGGCACGATGGCTTGTCGCCGGAACCCGCACGCTGAATACCAGCGGTTAAGCCCCGAAGAAGAACGGCGGAACGCTACGCCCTGTAACTTCGAGCAGTTCACGAAGTTATAGGTGTTTCGCCATGTCCAAGCAACTCCTCAGCACGCTCGAAGTATGTGAGTACCTCCGTGTCTCTCGCACGACACTTTACAAGCTAATCAAGCAGGGACAACTGCGTTCGTACTTCATCGCCAAGGCGTGGAAGTTCCGCCAAGTTGACCTTGAAGCCTACCTCGACCGCATGGCTGTGGGACGATGACACCTCGTACTGGACACTCGTCGGCATTAGGGATGGAACCCTTTGGCAAGCCGAACCGCTGGTCACCAGCCGGTCCCGCATCCCGCAACAGTCCGCACGCTGACCGGGAGGCCCGGGCACTGTCGTTGCTTGGGGTGAGAATGCGGTTGACCGCCGAGACGGACTTTGATGAACGCCCCCAAGCTCCTCACGCTCGACCACATCGAGAAGTTAATTGCGAACGGGGAGACCGCTTGAGCACCGGAGAATTGCAAACCGATGGGCGGCCGCTCAGCGACCATCGGGGTCAGAGACTCAACGGTTATAGGGGGGGAAATCGGGCTTGGCGTGCGTGCTTGCCGGTGAGAGCGCGGCAACGCTGAGTTCGGCTCCGGCGAATGCGGGCAGCAGCGCACTGTTGGAGGTCGAGATTTGGAGGATGCCCACGAAGGATAGTACCCAGTGTCGGGCGATTCTGTGCTGGTTAATTCAGTCTATTGGGGAGCCGAGACTCCTAAAGTGTGAAAAAGAGAATGTGAGTATGGTGTTCTCGCTTCAAAACGTGTCTGTGGGTAGCTCCTCGAAACAATAAACGAGGTAGACGCCCATGGTTCGTATTGAAGCTCTATTTAACGCCGCGCGGATTCGATGGCCGCAGTTTGTCATGTTTGCGCATGATGCTTCGCCACCATCGCACGCGGGTCCTTTGACGAACCTTGGTGCGGATGCGGGAAACGAACATTTTGTAAGCTGCCTCACCACTGAGTTCAGACCAGAGCCTCACATGCCTCTTCCCCTTGCCTACCCAGAAGACAGGAATCTCAGCGTTATCCAGTTTTATGAAAATCTGCTTTGTTGTCCAGTCAGGATGCTCTCCAATCAAGTGAGCGATTCTCGCCTTTACTTGACCGCCGCGCTTTTCTGATTCGAGCTTCTGTAATTGGCGCGCAATGAGGTAACCACGGCGTATGCCCGCGTAATGAGCATAGGCGTAGCAATTCGCGATGAGGTCGCGGAGCGTGTCGGCAAGTTCACCTCCATCCACACGACCCACGAAAGCGGAGAATAGGTGGTTTCTTCCCTTCTTCATTTCCTCTCCTAGACGCTGCATTTCTTCGGGCCGGTATTGGCGGAACGTTTTCGCCCACCACGTCTTAACCACTCGCTTTTTCGCAATTTTATCCACGGTTTTCAGTTCCGCGCTGTAACGAAAAACGCTTCCTACAGCCCCCAAGAAACATCTCGTAAACACTGTACTTTCAATCAGTTACGAGTAACGCCGAAATTCTCGAACCTTCGCGAAGAAGTAAACGTGCGCGTATCCTCCGGTATATCAGCAGTGCAGCACGACCCACCGGACGGGTGATTGAGTACGTCACGCGGGAGCAATTGCGGGCCTTGCGCCGCAGACCGCAGGTCGTGTAACAGGAGCAGATGCACAAATCAAAAAAAAGGAGAATCAAAATGACGAAACAAAACGGAGTGAAGGTCACGGAGTTGCGGAAGCGCAAGCGGTATCTTGTGTTCGCCCGCCCGAGGTTCAATGTCGGGCTCGTGTACAAGTACTACGGCCTCATCGACGGGCGCGAGCCCGGAATCGAGAATCCCTTCGACGGCACCGGGCATATTTTCCTGCTCGTCGATGACGAGTGTTCCGGCGTCGTGCTGAGGGACAGGGACATCGCGCGGAGAGTGTTCCCGTATTCCCGTAAGGCGGATGCGGAGAACAGCCTCCGGGCGCAGAGGTATCTCGACCGCATGGGCATGAAGTGAAGTAGGGCGGCACAAATCAAAAAGAGGAGGAATGAAATGAAGGCCAAAAAAGATGATGGCTTGAGGGCGCAGGTGCTTGCCCTGCCCCCGTCCATAATCCTCGAACAGTTCCGCGGCGGAATCATGTTCGGGGATGCGCACCCCCAAAAGGGCTGGACGGAAAAGGAATACCATGCCGCGGTCAACGAGGCGCTGCGGATGGGCATGTTTGTCACCCGCCAAATCAACGGGAAGGCGGTGCAGCCGTGAGTCCAGACAAAGAGTTCCTTCTTCTTCTCAGGCGGCACAAGTTTGCCGTGGTCTCCGAGAGGAATCACGTCAAGTACCAGAATCCCGAGGGCAAAATTCTCGTCACGTCCAAGACGCCGTCCGACTGGCGTGCGTGGCACCGCATGATTCGGGACTTGAAGAAAGTCGTCACCAATCCCGTGCCAACCTCCGCCGTCATCGAAGAAGAACGCCAGCGGCGGGAACTTGAGAACTACATCCGGCTTGCCGCCCAGTCGCAGAAGCAGGCGGGTATCAAAGGTGCGGGGAAGAAAGCGAGGTCGAAGGGCACGGGAATCAATTTCATCGTGAAAATAATCAAGGAAAAAACTCCCGAAGAAAAAGAAGCGATGCGGCTCGGCGACCTTGCGGCGGAAGCGAAAAGGGAAGCGAAGCGATTCCAAGCAATATGGGAAAAAGGCTTCATCACCCAATGCGTCATGTGTGTCGAGATGGCAATGCAAGAAGAGTATGCCGATGACGATGAGCAAAATGCCTACCTGCGAGAGACGCTCGAAAAGCAATTGGACTTCTACGAAAAAGTGCAGGCGGAAGTATTCGCCGAGAAACGCAAACAGCGGACGCCCGGCTACTTGCCAGAAGAAATCGCCCAAGAAGTCCTCAAAAGAATTTATGAATGGCAACAATCCCGTTCCCCCCAAGACCAAACTGCCTATAGGCATGTTATGGAAGCCGTCAATCAGATGTCGCCGCCCTACACTCGGGAACGAATGAAGTCTGTAATCGAATGGATGTTGCAAGAAGACAGCCGCGGCCGTGCGGAGAATCTTCGGAATGCGAAAGAGATGGCCAAAAAAGTCGCGGGATTCTACTGGAAAAATCGAAACGAAGGCGTAGCCCTGACTTTCAAGTCCCCTGACGACACAGCGGAGACCAAGAGATTGCAGGATGCCATTGAAAGGGGACTCGCAGCATGGCAATCGTTCTTGTGCAACAGAATTAGCAGCAAAATTCAAAACAGGGAGAACCCACACGGACAGGAAATCGACACGAATTGAACGACTAGCAGCGAAAGAAGAATACAGGCGTAGTCGGGGCGCAAAAATACTACAGACAGCCGACCCTAATGGCTTTCTCGACAAGAAGATGGCGGAAGTGGTCTTTAAGCAGATGGACGCCATGCCCGGAAATCGATGGCCTTTGCCACAGACCTTCGACTTGTTCTCGGGATTGAAGCGGTCGCCATCCTGCGCCGCATGAGAGAGAAGAGACTGCTTCGGAACAGGATGAGCGCGTGATGAGGAAGCAATCATGCAGCACGAGGAGGACAGGATGGAAAAACTAGGCATTGTGCGGGGCAAGTGGAGCGTAAGCCCTTTGCGGGAAGCCAAGACCCTCCTCGGGGTTTTGAAGCAGCAGGGACTGGCAGGCAAAGGTCTAATCGAGGCGTTCGAGAAATGGGCACCGAGAATCACCGGCTCTTCGCGAGCCGATATGAACCGGCTCTACCGCGAGCAGACCGGGCGCGAGATGTCCGACTACATCCTCGTGCAACAGGCGGACAAGATTGTTCGTTACAACCAGCTTCCCCCTGAAGCAGAAGGATTCCGGCAAATTATTCTGAGGTCACGCCAATCCGGTGAGCCGAAGCAAGACGATTGCCGACAAGTCGTTGCCCATAGAAAGTCTGCAAAGCGCGAGCCGGGGCTTCCTGCCTTGTACAGGGTGCGCGTGGAGGTGAGGGCCGACAAGGGCAACCATGACGGCACAATCCTCCTTGCGGCGCTGAACGGACGCGAAGCGGCAGAGCGTGCCCGCTCGGAAATCGTGGATTTCTTCGGCGTTCCGGCAAAGGCCGTGAGGGCAGTTGGCGCGGAGGGTTACTCCCTCGAAGAGTTCTTGGTCATAGACGGCCGCGTCATGGAGAAGGGTTGGTCGCGGCTTTCCCCGCGCCGGAATACATAAAGCGGTGACTGTCCGCCGTCAGGCCGTGGAAGGCGGGCGATTCGTGACAATCGGGAAACTTCTCATTGGAAATGGACTACCAGAGCCTTTGGTGACGAGGGTCGAGGGTAGCTCCCGAGACTTTAGGCGGCGGGTCTCTTTCCGAATCACCTGCCGCCGACCACTTATTTATAGGACCGTGGTGCCAATGATTCGGAGTGGTCAAAATCGAAGCATTCGGAGATTTCCAATGAAGGACCATTACAACGCCGTTCGCAAGTCTGACCTGTATGAGTACGCCGGCATAAGCAAACCCCTGCTCATGCTCATCGCAGGTTTGGTTATCAGTGAACCAAAAGAGGGTCAGGAAGCCGACCCCGGACTACCGCCGGGCTGGTGCGTCGCCTCGCAGGACACCCTTGCGGCCATGTTTGGCTGCTCGGTCGAGGAAGTAAATCGCCAGATAAAGAAGTTTGAACGGGATGGCTGGCTAACCGTAAAGCGATTCCGTGACGACCGTGGATACCCTCGCTGCCACTACGCCATCACACCAGAACAACTCAAGAATATCAAAACACGTGAGATGAAGAAGGACGAGGACGGCTACTACATCCGAGCCAAGCGACCTTTGTCCACACGCAAGCAGGAAAGCCAGAAGATAAGCCAAAAGAATCTCGTCTGGAATAAACGGCATGCCACAGCAATGCCGCAGCATCCTCTTGATAATCCATCAAGAAGCCTCTTGATGAATCATCAAGAAGCCAGTTGCGAATCCATCAAAAAGCCTCTTGATAATCCATCAATGAAGTTGTTGCAGGTAGTCGTTCCTTCATTGGGCGCAGTCAATGGTTGCTCTTCAGGCAAAGGCAAGAGCACTTCGCTTCGCTCAAACAAGGAAGGAAAGAAAAACCAAAGTCAAAACCCGGAGCGCAGGGCAAACACCAGCCCTGCGGTGGAACAAAAGCGATTAGATAGTTCCGCTGCGCCGCAGCGGAAGATACCGAAGCCGAACTCGGTCGCCCCTGTCCGCAACTACCTCAAGTCTGAGCCTGCGGCGAAGCTGCGGGACGCAGGGTGCCCCGAGGCGGTCATCTCCGAGGTCACCAAGCTGGAGCATTGGAGCCACGCTCTAAACGATACGGCGAATCCAATCACGGCGTATGTGACCTTGGCGACCAAGGCGAATCCCGTGGCCGACCGCATGTCTGCGCTGTGGCTCCCAAAGCTCAAGGCGAATGGGGTCATCGTCCACAGTGATGCTGATTTTGAGTGGGACATTGACGAAGCCGTGCAAAACGCCATGGCGAAGGAATATGCGCAGATGACCGACGAGCAGCTTGACGTGAAACGTGCCCAACTGTGGTGGAGCACGTTGACTATTCCACAGCGGGAAAAGTATGAGTCCATCAACCTTGAGGAACTGGAGAACTATTGGTCGCCGGGATGGAAGCAAGTGATGATTGAATGGAAATCCAGAAATGAAGCGAGAGGAGGAGTAGGGGTTTAGCGATGCGTAACGGCCCGCTCACGCGGACGTGCCGAAATCAAAGCTCCCTTTTCAGACGCGGTCACTTCTCGGGCAGACTTTTTTGCCTCTTCCACGGGATTCCTTTGGACGCAACTTCCCGCACGCTACGCATCGGGATTAGCACTCGCCGCCCCATCCTGACTGAGCGAATAAACTTCAGCGAGATGTAATTGTCCACCGTGCGTATGGAGATGCCGACCAACCGCCGCTAATTCCCCGAAGGTTTCTCGACGTGGTCAATTACGATGACTTCGACCGGGCGTTTTCCCGATTCCAATTTCAAGCCGAGTTGCTCCTGCACAGCCGCGAAGAGTGAAGGTGCGTTGGAATCTGTTTGAATGTCATCCGACGCCCACGTGAGCTTGAAATCGTATTTGCCCGTGAGCCCAGTCTTGTCCAGAACGGGGCGACCCAGAGACCCTGACAAATTCCGCGCCAAGTCGGCGATAGGAACAGCTTTGGCTGTCATCATCTGCGATACTCGATTTCCGACCGTCCTCATCGAGCCCGCTTCTAGATGGTCGCCGGACCCTCTGGATTCACCCGGGGCAGTCTCGTCAGGTCTTGTGCCCTGAAGTTTGGAGCCATTCTTCGTGATGACCAACAAATAGACTGGGAGTTCCTTTGATTCACGGTGGATTTTGAGCTTCAACCGGTCCGCCAATAAAACTTGAAGCATGTGCTCCCGCGCTAGGTTGCGCTCATCTGGGCTAAGCTTCTTCAACTCATCAGCAACAGCGGCGTCCATTTTCGCCTCAAAATCATAACTTTCAGAGGTGAGCCAGTTCGGCGCGCCTGAGACCTGATAGTTTCGGACTCCATATGCCGATTCAATGAGCCATTGCAGCGAAACGTTTAATCCAGTGAGTCCGTTGTCCTCAGTCATCAAACTCGCTCTAAAGCCATCAGACTTGTCCAGTTTAAACGAAGCGACCTCGTACTCATACGTGGGGGGAACAACGGCTGTGTTCTGGGCCTGCGACTGAGCCCGGGCTTGCCTTGCGTTTGCGAGGACAAAAAAGAGCGGAACGGCGACGGCCACCAATCCGACCGCAGTGAGCAATCGCCTTCTTCGCCCTCCAACGACATCGCCAAATTTCTGCAAGCGCGAAGCCCTCTTCGATAAGGGAATTATATATTTCAATCCTCTCCTCCCGAAATACATCAGAAATTTACACCACATCAATTATGCAAGCCCTACAATTCCGTTTGTCGCTACACGAACCAGCAACGGGAAGAACGCGTGCCCGTGCTGCTGTTGCAATGGGAGAAACACGTACTCACGGCAATCGCGGAGGAAAGAGCGAATGTTGTTTTGACCATGCTAAAATAGTTTTGCGTTGATACCACGGTTGTGCGGTGCGGTTGCTCTAGTCGAGTAGGTCGAGAGTTCCGCTTTCAGCCCCTCCTCCCGTACGTCTCGCGTAAATTGAGAACCGTTGCTGGCAAGTCGTGTGCCCCCGCGAACGAGCGTCGACGCACCTGCGGCTTTCCAAGTAGTGGCGGGAGTGGCCCTAACATCCATTGAAAGTGAGGAAGAATGTTTCTCCGAATGAAACGGCTGCCGGGTGTGGACAATCTGCGAAACTATCCCGCGGAGATTATCAAAGAACTGGAAGACCTATTGCTGGCGGGCGGGTCAGCGTTGCCCGACCCCAAGCGCAAAGGCTTCTACGATGTGGAAAATTATGAGCGCACATTCTTTATCCAAATTTCACCAATAACTGGCAGAGTGGCGTTACTCGCAACATGGCGCAAGACGCTCTTCGGCCAATTGGATGCTGACTACTGCGAATTGGAAGAAAGAATCCGGGTTCGTGCGTACCAGCTTTACGAACAGCGCAGGAAACGCGACGGCTATGCCTTGGATGATTGGCTGCAAGCGGAGGCGGAGTTGACGGAACGGAAAAGCCTTCGCGCTGCTGCTTAGCTACCGAGCATTTTACATTTCACCTTCAGCCCCAGACACAATAGAATGCCCGGCGAGGGGTCTCACATGCTCATCGGCGAGCGCCTCCGTATGCTGCGTGAAGATAAGGGGTTCTCGCAGGACGACATGGAAAAGAGGACTGGATTTCTACAGAGCTACGTCTCCCGAGTTGAAATCGGGCGCACCAGCCCTTCAGTCGAGACCTTGGAAAAATTCGCTAGCGCTCTTGAAATCCCAATCTATCAACTCTTCATCGGCGTAAGTGAGCTTGCGGCGCTCCCGCCGACAGGGAAACACGCTGACGACGGGAAGCTGTGGGGCAGCACAGGCAAAGAGGCTCGGGCGCTTGTTAAGTTTTGTCGGCTCTTTGAGCGCATGGCGGAGGGCGACCGCCGACTGCTGCTCCTGATGGCTCATAAAATGGCGAAGCGGTAGAGTTGTGGCTGGCCCGTGAGTCCATATCCGAGCACAAGGAGGAGCACGTCATGGGTAACCGAGACAAGCGCGGTCGAGAGAAGAAAAAGCCGAAGAAGCACGGCAAGGAGAAGAGCAGGCGGGAAATTCCGGTGGCCGCAAACAAGCCAGCGGTGGCGTCGGCGCACCAGCCCGCCAATAGAGGTTTTACGGAGAGCGCATAGCCGCCTCCGCCGCACGCGCTTATATCAGCACCTTGGCAGGAGGTCGAATGCCTTGTCCAAAGGATTTCTCTCGCGTGGATTCAACCGGTCGGGCGCACGCCGGAAGCCAGAAGCAAATCCAGACGTACGTGAACACGAGAGAGCACGCGCTCAATTCTGCCGTCGCACAATCACTGTCGCGGTACGGCCTCGATGAGAATGGCACTCATTGGGTGTCACCGCTGGCGGACGACACGTACTCGGAATACCGCGACTCAGAATTTCTGGAACGTGTCGGGCTTGGCCTTCACGCCTCTCGGCTTCGGGAGTTCTGGCCCCGAGGTGGGCCGTGCTGGGACGCTCTGGCGCGGACTGAAGGTGGATGCGTCCTCGTGGAGGCGAAGAGCCATGCGTCGGAGGTTTATGGTACGGGCTGCGGAGCAACCTCTACTGGAAGCAAGCAGAAGATTCAGGACGCATTCGATGCAACGAAGGCTTGGCTCGGAGTTTCTCCGGGTGTTGACTGGATGGGACGGCTCTACCAGTCCGCAAATCGGTATGCGAGCCTGTACTTCCTGAGAGAGATTGCAAGGGTTCATACATTTCTTGTCAACGTGTACTTCATCGGTGACCCCCGGACGCCGCCGACGAGAAAAGAATGGGATGCCGAAATCGAGTCCGTCAATCGAGAGCTTGGCCTTGTGCGCGAAGTGCCGTACTCTGCGGCGGTCTTCTTGACGGCATAATTGGCAAGGACAAAGTCATTCGCTAACCTTCAATCGAAAATGGAGTCTAATTCGTATGCGGCTTCTTCGTCGAATATCTTTTCTCGCCTGCTTAATAAGTTTTCCAGTCATGACCCATGCCCAGCAAGCGCCTGACCTGCATGTGATGCAGTGGCTCCAAGCGCCTGATGGATTTAGCGGTCAGTGGAGCGGGCTGCGCGGCAAAGTGGTGGTCTTGGAATTTTGGGCGACTTGGTGTTCGCCCTGTATTACTGCCATTCCTCACTTGAACCAGCTTGCAAATGACTTTCGAAATGAGGGTGTTGTTTTCCTTGCGGTAACCGACGATGACTCAGAACGCCTGAACCGGTTCCTTGCCAAGCAACATATGGATGCAATCATCGGAATTGACACCGAACGCAAGAATTGGGAGACATTTGCGGTGCCTTCGATTCCGCACACTGTCCTCATCGGTAGGGATGGCCACATAATCGGCTCCACGCTTCCCGAGAACATTACAGCCGAGGTTCTGCGAGAGGTTCTTGCTGGAAAAAGCCCTGCACTGCCTCCCAAGGAAGGTGTCGAAAGCGACCTTGAATGGGACGAACATTCTGTCGAGTGGCAAGACGGCGTTCCACCTTCCATGTACGCCATAATCAAACCAATCAAAACTACGACGAGCGGAGCATGGCCACGCCCCGACCACATCACTGCTGATGGTGTTCCGCTCTCACTTTTGGTGCAGCTTGCTTACCAGACTGACCACTACCATCTTGATTGGCAAATGCCCAAGGATGAACGCATGTACCGCGCGGCATTCCGAGTTCCGGAGGAGCGCAAGGAGCGCTTGCTCCCATTTATGAGGCAGACGTTAAGTGAAATGTTCGGTATACAAGCACGATGGTTGGATGAGCCGCGTGACGTATACGTTCTCCATCGCATCGAAGGGCGCTCGCCTCTTCTTGAATCCCGCACCGATAAGGAACTCTCGCAAATGTTGCGTGGAAAGATTACATTGCGACACCAACCAATCAGCAAGCTGTGCGAAATGCTCACGAATTCGTTCGACGCTGTTGTGCTGGACGAGACTGGAATGGATGGACGCTACGACTTCGACATTCTCTACCAGCCCGGACAGCCCGAAGTGACGAGAGAAGCATTAAAGGAAATCGGCCTCGAAGTCGTCAAGGCGCGGCGGAGCATTCAGATTCTCGTTGTGACGCCGGAGCAAGCAACACGGGAGAAGAGGCCGTAGACCTCTATCAATGCCCCGAAACAACAGCGAGCGTTGCGATTTGCTGCCGGGTTCCCGATGACCAAATCAAGTGACCTGCCTCTCCCACGACACGCAGGGATGCCCGACTCTGCGGCGCATGACCTCAGGGGGCAGGCTGGTGATGGCTAACCAAGGAATTCCAGAATTCGTCAACCGGGGCAATCCGGGGCATGATTGGGTGTGCCCTGCTACCCGAAGCCAACCTCGCTGGTTTGAAGGCTCTTGAAGCCTTTTGGACTAGACCGGGATGCCATCTGGCGAGCGGGCAGAGCCAGCCGTGGGGCATTATTTGGCGTTTCCTGTCGAGGGAACAGAATGTCCGAACCACTCAATCGGCTTGCCCCAAAGCTCAATTGGAACATGCCGTCCGGTCGTCGGCTCTCTCTAAATTTTCTAACTCGCGGCTTTCCTCGCTCCCGCTTTCACTTTCGCCCATCGTCTTTTCGCGGCTGCCGAAATCTTTGCCCTTGCTGCTTTTGATAGGACTCTCTTCCGCGTCTTCCCCAGTTCGTCACTCGCAGAATGGCCGAGAGCCTCGGCTGCGGACTTCAGTCCCTCCAATCGTCGCTGAAGCCTGCCGACTTGCTTTTCGAGCTTCCGATGCTCACGTCTGATTGCTGATAGGATGTTCATTCCAGATTAGCCTCCGAAATGGAATCTATCCCAAAGCAAAGGGCGGGCACCAGACGTAACCTGCGGGGAACGTGACTCACAATAAATCGCACGGACCATCGGACTCACAGCGGGATTTTCTTTGCTTCTCAAGGTTAGGAACTCTTGTTAGAGGTGAGGCGCAGGACCTTGATTCCGTGCTTTCCAGCGACCGTCGCAAGGTCGCGGTCATAAGTCAACAACATGCAGTCGTTGAACTTCGCCGCCTCGGCAATCGAGGAATCCTTTGAATTGTTTTCTTTCGGTCTTTTCTTCTGATTTTTCTTTGGCATTTTATCCCATGCGTCGTCGAGGTCCTTCTTGAGTGCATTCCAAAGCCCGGCATCGGAACGCCATACGCCCTCGTCGAAGCCAGCGCCAGCAATCCCAAATGCGAACGCGGCAGGAATTATCGAGTCGTGCGCGATTATTTCCTCAAATGTCGTCAATAGCCTCGACCTCAAATCATCGTTCTCCGTATTCTTCAACTCTTCTAGTTGCACGCGCGTCGCCAGCAATTTCCCATCTGATGGCAATCCGTCGAGAGCAAGTCGCCCTTTCGCGACGGAGTCGAAAATGTTTGTGTCAAGCATGTTGCACTTTGAAAGGGAATCTCTTGTCATTTCTTCTCACTACCTAGCGGGAATTTGCGATTTAGACCTCTGCTTCTTGCATCGTACCGCCAAAGCTTCTTGGTGAAAGCCATAACAGAAGGGGCATCGCCTGACAGGATACCGTAAAGCTTGGCCATACGGCCGTACGGGCTTGATAAACTAGCTTCCACGCATGTTGGAATCGTCCACCATTGTGAGTCTCAGAGAATCTCCGGCGAATTTTTATTTGGACATCGCTGAGAATCTGCTAGTTTTTCGCGGGGCAGAACGAGACTCAACTGCGATAGGCAACGAAAGCTAGAGCAGCATACAAGAATGCAAACAACGAAGGTACAAGCACGACAGAACGCCTTGAATTTAAGGCGCTGACCAATGGACTCAGCATCCTGCGATGAGCTTGGGCGCATGTGAACGGGTAATCGTCAGTCGTCCCCCAACCGGACCTGCCCGCTAGCGACACTTCCAACCGTTCACCTAGCTGCGAGTACGAATGCACGAATCCGCTTGCTCGATTCACCAAGAATATCCATACGACGCTAACAACCAGCCCGCATCCCGCGAAAACCATGAGCACAAAAGCGCGATACGGAAACTTGGTCGTGAACACTGCGGCCCACGCCAAAAGCAGAATTGAACTTGCCGTCGAGTAATTGTACAGGAGCGCCCAACGCGTTTCTTCGGCGTGAATCCAGTGTTGGACAGTGGAGGTGTACGCAATGTCCAGTTTTTGCTCGCTCGGTAGTAAAGGCTGACCGACATCGGCGCTCATCACGGTCTCCAATTGGCCACATTCTACCACGGCAAAACAAGGGGCCGGACCTGTCGGTCCCGGCCTGAACAGCGCCCTGACCGAAACCACTGGCCTGCTCAATTCAGTTGCCTCTAGATACCGAATCCGCAGGCGTATAATCCGCCTTGGAATCAACAGGAGAACACATGACCGAATCATCTCCATCTTACGAGGAACTCAAAGCACGCGTGGCCGAACTGGAAAAACAGGCAGCCGGTGGTCGCTCTGGCGAATTGGAATTCAAGGTCGGGGAAAAGGGCGGCGTGAGCGTGTACCGACTGGGTCGCTTCCCTTTCACTCTGTATTACGAGCAGTGGATTCGTCTCCTCGATGCTGGTGAGGAATTGAGGGCATTTCTCGAAGCGAACAAAGCGGAGGGCAGGTTGAAGCTGAAGGAAAAATAGGCTGAACGAAGATTCGCGAAAAGTAGAGGTTCGGGAAATGAAGGAACGTCGCACCGCACACCGCTACGAACTCTCCCTGCCTGTCAAGATACGAATCCCTGCTTACCCCGATGCGGTGACCTACGATGGGAAGACCCTTGATATCTCCACTCAGGGAGTTCACTTCATCATCGAGAATGATTTGAACGTCGGTGTCGAACTCGACCTCACCGTCACCCTTCCTGCGGAAATCACGGGCGGAGCGGAAGTATTCTTACGGACTAAGAGCACCGTCATCCGTGTGGAGAAGAGTTCGGTGGACGGTGAACGCCGCGTGGGCGTTGCGGCGCTCTTCAAGCAATACGAATTCGTTCGCAATGAATCTACGATTACTTAGAAGAAAACCTTTATCCCCGGTACAGCGAGTCGAGGAGGTCGCGCACTCGTGTTCCGGGCCAGACATACCGGCGCTGCATTTCTGGCAAGAGCAACTCGCCGTGTTGAACTTTGTCTATAAGTTCGCGTACGAAAATGTCCGCTTTCGCCATGGCTCACCTGTCAGAAATGAAGAGTTTCCGATAATTCAGTAGAGAGCATTCACGACATCGTGCAGAATGGATGCCCCTGAATACAGAAACCTTCTACACCCCTTTTTCTTTATCAGCAAGGAACGTGCGTAGTGCAATACTTATGTGTGCGGGATACGTGATAGCCTGAACCCTCGTACTTATCCGTTTGAACTCGTGGCCGAATAGCTCCAGAATTTACCGTTGGAGGGCCACGTGGAGACCGTCAAGGACGAGCATCAATTTTTCGAACCTGACCCGCGAAGTCAGAGCTTAGGACCGCCTCTCGAAACTCAATACAAGCTGCTCGATAATTTTCGGCTGCATGATAGCGTGCCCGAGAAAATTCGCGGCTACATGAACTCGGTTGTGACGCTATGGCTGTACGGCTGGCTGTATTATCCCTTTTACTCGCTTGCAATCTTCCTTAGCACAACTGCCGTCGAGATGGCGTTACAGGAACGATTTCCCGACAAGCGCGGCAGGGGGTTGAAGAAGTTGCTCCAAGCCGCAAAGAAAGCGGACCTGCTGCATGACGAGGGATTTCCGAGTCTCATGAACCGTCGTGAGAATGCGGCGATGCAGAACGAGCAATTCTCCGCGATTGGCGGTCACACTCCAGAGACTCCACCCGAAAAGCCTTACGTGGACGTGCTCATCGAAGATTTGCCAAACATCAGAAACAGATTCGCGCATCCTGAAATGCACTCCATAGTTCCGCCCGGTATGGTCGAGGACAGCCTGATAGTTGCTGCCGAGATTGTTAATCAACTCTGGTCCCCTCCCTCGGCGGAATGAGGTTTTGCCGACGACAGCGGCGGAGTTCGGATATGGGGCCGGTGACGATTTATAGCCAAGGTCGTAAGTATTTATGGAGTTACCATAATAAGAATCACTCATATAAGATAGCGGCTACAGTGCTGGCGGTCGGACAGAATTGTAATCAGATTTAAGATTGACTTGTGACGACGGAAATCTCACTCCAAGCGCAGGACGACGGTCTATATTACGAGGACGGCGTCGGACCATGGGTCGAGGACAAACACCGCCTTGTTTCATTATACGAGACGCTTTTTTCAACAGGAATTGTAAACGCCGGAGCGAAAATAGACCGCGTCACGCCGTGAGAGCGGATGATGCGGCGGAGGAAAAGTAGACCGCCGGATCTTGGTTTCACGAACGGTTGTGGAGAGGGGTAGATTCGTGGGACACCGGAGGGATGTACACCGTGGAGATCTATGGACGTGTTCGACGGGCCGTGTTGGTAGAAGGCAAGAGTGAGCGTGCGGTGGCGCAGGAGTTTGGGATCGCACGCGAGACCGTACGCAAGATGCTGCGGTATTCGGTGCCGCCGGGCTACCGGCGGGAGCGGCCGGTAAAGCGGCCCAAGCTGGGGCCGTGGATCGGCGTGATCGACGCCATTCTAAAAGAAGACAAGAACAGCCCCGTGAAGCAACGGCATACGGCGAAGCGGATCTTCGACCGGTTGCGGCAGGAGTACGCCTACACGGGCGGCTACACGATCGTGAAGGACTACGTGCGTTTGCAGCAGGTGCGAACACGGGAGATGTTCGTGCCACTGACCCACGCGCCTGGGAAAGCACAAGCGGATTTCGGAGAAGCCTGGGCGATTGTCGCCGGAGTGCAATGCAAGGCGCACTACTTCGCCATGGACTTGCCGCAGTCGGACGACTGCTTCGTGGCGGCGTTTCCGGCGGAGACGACGGAAGCGTTTCTGGAAGGACACGTGCGCGCCTTTGCTTATTTCGAGGGAGTGCCGCGGCAGATTCTCTACGACAACACGAAGCTGGCGGTGGCGAAGATTCTGGGTGGCGGAGAGCGGAAGAAGACGCGGGCATTCTCGGAACTGCAGAGCCACTACTTGTTTGAAGAGAAGTTCGGACGTCCGGGCAAGGGCAACGACAAGGGGAAAGTGGAAGGGCTGGTGGGTTACGCGCGGCGGAACTTCATGGTGCCGATTCCGCGGGTGGGGAGTTGGGAGGAGTTGAACACGCATCTGCGGGAGCAGTGCGGGAAGCGACGAGAGCGGCGGTTGCGGGGACAGGAAGAGATGATCGGGGAGCGTTTCGAGCGCGACCGCGCCGTGTTGTTGCCGCTGCCGGAGGCGGCGTATGAGGCGTGCGAGAAGCGCACGGCGCGGGTGAGTTCGCTGTCACTGGTGCGCTATCGCGGCAACGATTATTCGGTGCCGACCGAGTACGGGCACCGCGAAGTATTGGTGAAGGGCTACGTGCAGGAGGTGGTGATCGCGTGCGGCAGTGAGATCCTTGTGCGGCACGCGAGAAGTTACGCCCACGAAGAACTGGTCTTCGATCCGCGGCATTATCTGGCGTTGCTGGAGCAGAAGACTGGCGCACTGGACCAGGCGGCGCCGCTGGTGGGGTGGGAGTTGCCACCGTGCTTTCCCGAACTGCGACGGCTGATGGAAGCGCGACTGAACAAGAGCGGCCGTCGAGAGTATGTACAGGTGCTGCGGCTTTTGGAGAGCTTCCGGTTGGAAGAGGTCGCGCAAGCGATCCAGCAGGCTTTGCATCTGGGAACGATCTCCTTCGATGCGGTGAAGCATCTGCTGTTGTGCCGGATCGAGCAGCGTCCGCCGCGGCTGGACTTGGAGAACTATCCGCACCTACCGCTGGCGCAGGTTCGTACCACGCAGCCATCGGAGTACATGGCGCTGCTGGGTGAGGTGAACTCATGAGCGGCACGGCGAACACGGCAACAGCAGACACGCCGCAGGTGCTGCTGGAACATCATCTGAAACTGCTGCGGCTGCCCACTTTTCTGCGCGAGTACGACAAGGTGGCGCGGCAGTGCTCGGACGAGAGTGTGGATTATCCGCGTTACCTGCTGCGCATGACGGAGTTGGAACTGCTGATTTCGCTACTCTGAATTGGCCCACTTTGCGCTTTTGATTTGGCCCACCCTGTGCACCACGGACGGCCTAACCTGTCAGCGGTATCGACGGGGGGCCGATGGACAGGAGACGCAAAGTGGAACTGTTCGAGGAGATTCGTCGGGAGTATCGGTTTGGGGTGGGCACGATCCAGGGAGTGGCGAAGAAGTTGAATACGCATCGGAGGATGGTGCGGCAGGCGCTGGCCAGCGCGATTCCGCCGGAGCGAAAGGCGCCGGCGCGGAGCAGTCCGAAGGTGGGGCCGGTGCGCGAGTTCATTGACGGGATTTTGCAGAGCGATCGGGAAGCGCCGCGCAAGCAACGGCACACGGCGCACCGGATCTGGGTGCGGATTGGCCAGGAGCGTCCCGAGGTGTGCGTGGCGGAAGCGACGGTGCGGCGCTACGTGCGGCGGCGAAAGCAGGAGATGGGAGTGGTGGCGCGAGAGACCTTTGTGCCGCAGAGTTATGACTGGGGCGTCGAGGCACAGGTGGATTGGTACGAGGCCGCCGTGGACTTCGAGGATGGCCGCCAGACCACGCATTTTTTCAGCATGCGCAGCATGGCGAGCGGCGGGGCATTTCATACCGGATATTTTCACGCCACGCAGCAGGCGTTTCTGGAAGCGCACGAGCAGGCCTTTCATTACTTCGGTGGAGTGTTCCGGCTGTTGCGCTACGACAACCTGAGGAGCGCGGTGAAAAAGATTTTGCGGGGACATCAGCGGGAGGAGACCGACCGGCTCATTGCCTTTCGTTCGCACTGGGGATTCCAGGCGGAGTTCTGCAACCCGGCGCGCGGCAACGAGAAGGGCGGCGTGGAAGGAGAGGCCGGTTACTTCCGGCGGAACCACGAGGTGCCGGTACCGAAAGTAAAAGACCTGGCGGCGTTGAATGAATATTTGCGCGCTTGCTGTCAGCAAGATGAACAGCGGCGGATTCACGGAAAGCCGCTCTCGACCGGCGAAGCGATGCGCATCGAGCGCGAGCATCTGCTGCCGCTGGCGAGTGAAGGCTTCGAGCTGGCGGAAACGAGTTTCCCTGTGGTGGATGGCCAAGGCTGCGTGAAAGTGCGGACCAACCGGTATTCGGTTCCGTTGCCTGCGGGAACGAAGACGCAGGTGCGGCTGCTACCTGCGTACGTCGAAGTGTGGCACGAACGGCGCTGCGTGGCATTTCACGAACGCAGCTTCGCGCGCCATCAGGCGGTGCTGGATTTGGAGCATTACCTGGACGTGCTGGAGAAAAAGCCGGGGGCGCTGGCTGGCTCGACACCGCTGAAACAGTGGCGGGAACGCGGTCGCTGGCCAGAGAGTTTCGACCGTTTGTGGCAGAGCTTGCGCGAGCGGCACGGGAAGCAGGAGGGCACGCGGGAGATGATCGAGTTGCTGCGCCTGGGCCCCCGACACGGATGGGAAGCTCTGAAGAAAGCAGTCGAGCAGGCGCTGGCATTGGGATGCACAGACGCGGCGGCGGTACGGCATCTGCTGGTGGCAAGCGAACTAGCCCATCGGGAAAAGCCGATCCCGGAGATCGGTTCGCTGGAACGCTATGAACGGCCGATGCCGGTGCTGGCTGCATATGATGAGTTACTCGGGGCGGTGCAGCCATGAACCAACAGGCACAAGCTCTGGAGCACGCTTCGGTGCAGCAGTATTGCAAGGCGGTGAAGGTTCCGGTGATTGCTGCGAACTTCGTGCGCCTGGCCGAACAGGCCGTGAAGGAGAACCACAGCCACATCGGCTATCTGGAAGCGCTGTTGGCGATGGAGAGCGAGGAACGCGACCGGCACGCAATCGCGCATCGGTTGCACGATGCCAAACTACCGCGGATGAAAACGCTGGAGGAATTCGAGTTCGCGCGGGCGCCGCAGATACCGGCGGCGAAAGTGCGGGAACTGGCCGAAGGCGGCTACATCACGCGGGCCGAGCCAGTGGTACTGATCGGAGAGTGCGGCACGGGCAAGACGCATCTGGCGACGGGACTGTGCGTGGCCGCCTGCCGTCAGAAGCGGAGGGTGCGATTTACCACGGCGGCGAATCTGGTGAACGAGTTGGTGGAAGCCAGCCAGCAACACGGAGTGCGGCGGGTGCTGGCGCGCTGGATGCGCTACGACGTGATCGCGCTGGACGAAGTGGGCTATGTGCCGCTGGCGGAGATCGGGGCGGAGTTCCTGTTCCAGGTGATCGCCGAGCGGGCCGAGCGAGCAGCGCTGATCGTGACCACGAACCTGCCCTTTTCGGAGTGGACGCAAGTATTCCCGAATCCACGGCTGTGCAAGGCATTGCTGGATCGCATCACGGACCGCGCACACATCATCGAGACCGGGACGGAGTCGTATCGCTTCCGGCGCACGGTGGAAGGACGGCAGAAGAAACGAGCTTCGTAATCGGGACGGACCGAACGTTGCGCCACGCGACTCCGTGGCCCCAGCGTCCGCTCCGTCCTAAACGCGGTCCGGCAAACCGGACCGCAGTACTCCGCTCCCTCCGGGGCCACGGAAAGAAAACCCCGGAAGCAAAGGAGAACAACGGCCTTAGGGTGGGCCAAATGAAAGTATCAAAGGTGGGCCAAATCAGGTTGTCAAACGCACCCAGGAGTAGGTGCCGGAAGTGGCTAGCGTTTTTGCTGTGAGGACGCGGTTCAGCTCGTCGTAGGTGAACGATTGGCTGCGGGCGGTGTTGATGTTGTTGGTGATGGAGGTCGCATTGCCGTTGTCCGCGATGCCCAAGCTGAAATTGTAAGTGAAGTCGAACACGTTGCCGTCGTTTGTGGTGTCCCCGCAATTCGCTGGGGCGTTGCCGCTGGTTCTTACTGAGATGCGGCAGGGCTGGAGGCGGTTGTTGTAATAGAAAGTGGAAAGAAGGCTCGAGCCGCTTTCCTGGAGTGTGGCGAGAGCGGAGAGGCTTTCAAGAGGTGGAAAGGGGTGGTGCTATGGTTTGTTCCGAGGCTGCCCGCGACAGGTAGGCCTCGGCCGCTTCGCGCAACCAAGTCTATTCGGAGGGAGGAGCTGACAACGTCATCTAATCAGCCCTCATTTCGCCATCGAAAGTGCGCCATTCGTAAGTAGGCTTCCCTTCAGGCTGTATACGACTCCACCGTTCGACATAACAACTTCATTGTCGTGAAGGGTTTTGAATGTGGTAAAAGTCCGCTTCTGAGTATCATACAACAAGCTTGCTTTGCCGGGTACCTCATCTTCGCAAATGATCCACCGACCCGAACCACTCACGATTAGCGACTCGCACGGGAGATCGCCTTTCAATTGTTCCGGGAAACTCACGCTGTCAGATACTGCCAAAAGCGTATATTCGAGGCTATCTCTAACCAGTCTTTCGGTAACGAAATAGACTCCCTTCTCGCCCGACACAACGCTGACGACGTTCGCAGATATCACTTCGGGAGTCACTGAACCGATGGTGAACCGCTTCAAAGGACTTCCTTCCTTTGCGTCGAACGCGCGCGCATATATACTTCTGTCGTCTGAAGCAAAGGCAATGCCGAAACCTTCCAAATCACCACCGTACTGAATCGCAGTCATCCAGGTCTGCTTTACCTTTTTGATTTTTAGGTCGAATAAGACCAGTCTGAGTTGATATTGGTATAGTTGGGACAAGTTCCAAAATGCAAGGTATTCGCCGTTCCGCGACAGCGCCAGTCCATGTGCGTTGCCACTCCAAACCGTCTCAAGATGGTCGTCCACCAAATCGTAGGAAACGACTCCATCCCCTGTTTCGAAATAGACGATCTCGCCGTGTTGACTCCAAACCGGGAGCATATCCGAGTCATAGGACTGAGGCGTAGCAAGTTCCCGAACGGCCTTAATAAGAGGCTGACCAGGGTTTCCGAAGCGAATGATGGTCGGGATAGCCTCATTGACCTCTCCTTCGTTTTCATTCGGCGAGGCCAACACGAATATATCTGACTCCCGCGGGGCGGCGGAAAGGGCGAAGAGGTATTTCGCGCCCGGCACAGTTGCCAGCACGCGGGGTTTTTCGCCCTGTAAGCTGAACAAAATGGCCGCGGAAAATATAGCCAGATATTTTGTCGTTTTCATTTTCGATATCAACTTGGCCCTAGTTTCCCGCACCTGGCACAGCTATATGTAAATGGTCTTGATGTTTTGCACGAATTTCTGCGGCGTGACTGTCAGTAAAATTGGCGGCGTGTGTGCCACCGATAATCACCGGACCGTAGTTCTCATAAGATTGAGTGGATTGCGCCGCCCAAACAATAGCGCTCATTGCGTAGTAATTTTTGCCGATTGGACCATTTAAGTCTCTATTCATTATAGATGTAATGCTGTAACCGTTAACCATAGCAATGTCCACCGCCAGACCAAGCTTGTGCCAAGGTTCCTGATGCGTATCGCCATTTGTCGTGGCGCTAATCAGTATGGACGTAACAGGGTCTTCCGGAAAGGTGTCGACCGCTAACGCCAGGACATCCTCTACGTGGCTTTGCAGTCTTGCACTCATCTTCGGCGCCTTCGCACTGTAGCTAATCCTCGGCATACCTGCCAGCGGCCCCGACTGCAGCCCCCAGGTTGCGTCGCTATAAGCATCTTTGACATTTGTCGCTCGGACCTCTTCAGTGACTGGGGGTAGCGTCTCCTTCGAGCCATCAGGGTAGCTAATTGTAGTCGTGACCACCATAATATATGTTTTTGTGTCTGAACCGGAGTTGGTTCCATTGGAGTCAGTGCTAGTCGTTCCCAGGTCGGCACCCGCACCGGCCGCGCCGCCACCACCTTCCGGTAACGTATTATGGATCAGGTATGCCCAAGGTTCACTATTGGGGGAATGGCCTGTCGGGTCCATCGCATTGATGGGATTGTTGGCGACGTAGGAGTACAAGTTGAACGCCTGGGGATCGGCGGGGTGCATGTACTTTGAGTCGTCGGCGGAGAGGAAGCGGCCGTAGTTGGAGGTGTAGAAGCGGGCGGCGAAGTCGTCGAAGCCCGATTCGGTGTCGCGCTCCTTCCCGGTGTGCTTGTAGTGATTGCCGCTGGATGAGGAATAGGCGCGTTCGCCGCCGAAGGGATAGAAGTCGGAATCGTCGAGGACCGCGCCTGCGGAGCTGAGCACCATGCGTGAGGTGCCGAGATGGTCTGCGACATAATAGTTCACGGTTCCGGCGGGTAAGTTGAGCATGGCGATGCGCTGGCCGCTTAGGAAAATGTATTCCTCGGTGAGATTTCCCGAAGCGTCGGACTCAGAAAGTGGGTCGATGCTCGTGCCGTACCAATAAATCTTATAGGGCGTCGGGGCGGCGGGAGGCGTGTTGATGGTGGCCTTCATCACGCGGTCGCCGTCGCCGTCAAAAGTGTAGGCGGTGCCCGCGGCGCTGGTGAGGTTGTTCTCGGCGTCGTAGGTCATGGAGAGGCCGCCGGGGTTGGGAATCGTGGTGAGATTTCCGGCGGAATCGTAAACGTACCCTGTGGTTGAGAGCTGGTTCTTCCCGCTCGAAGTCACGCTGAGCGTATAGGCAGAGCCCTGCGTGACCGAGGCAGAAAGCAGATTGGCCCAGGGGTCGTAGCCAAACTGCAAGCCCCATGAGTAGGTGCCAGAAGTGGCTTGAGTTTTTGCGGTTAAGACACGGTTCAACTCGTCGTAGGTGAACGATTGGCTGCGGGCGGTGTTGATGTTGTTGGTGATGGATGTCGCGTTGCCGTTGTCCGCAATGCCCCAGCTGAAATTGTAGGTGAAGTCGAACACGTTGCCGTCGTTTGTGGTGTCCCCGCAATTGGCTGGGGCGTTGCCGCTGGTTCTTATTGAGATGCGGCAGGGCTGGAGACGGTTGTTGTAATAGAAAGTGGAGAGAAGGCTCGAGCCGCTTTCCTGAAGGGTGGCAAGTTCGCCGGGTGCAGCATAGGTGGCATTCGAGGCGTAGGTGATGCCATTCGCAACATCGGATGCCGAAACGGTTTGGCCGGCGGCGTTATATACGTATGAGATTGTGCGGCCAGAGGGATAAGTAATCGAGGTCACGCCTCCGTGGAAATTATATGCGTAGGCAGTGGATTTCGTCACGCCGTTGGTGCTGCGCCGTTCGGCAATGATGTGGCCGCGGGAATCGTAGCTCCATGCCTCCCAGCCAGCGGCGTCGCACATGGCCGTGCGGCGGCCGATGGGGTTGGCGGGAGTGAGCGTGGGCGAGCAACCGGAGATGCTCGTGCCGTCATAGGCAATCGTGACCGAATGTGTGACGCCATCGTTGAAAGTCTTTGTGAGAACGCGATTGAGCGCGTCGTAAGTGAGAGTGGTTACGACGGTGGAACTGCCGGTTTGGTTGGGCAAAGGCGAAGTCTTGGTGAGGACATTTCCGTCCGCATCATAGGTGTAAGTCGACGTGCCGGATTCGGGGTTGGAGGAGCTGAGGGGGCGCGAAAGCGAATCGTAAGTGAAACGACGGACTCTCCATTGGCTGGATGAATCATCGCTTGGAGGGCTGGAACAGCCGGTCTGGCCCGATGAGTTGCCGTGCTGCTCGACGCAGGTGAGGTTGTTCAGCACGTCATAGAAGTAGAGCGTAACGGCTGGCGTGAGAATGGACATTGGTTGAGTGGCGTTGCTGTTGTTGAGCCCTCCGCCGAATGGCGTGGCCGTGAATGAGGGCGGCGAGAAGATGGATGGGTAATTTGAAGTTGAGCCGACGGCAAGAGATGTGTCCGAGCCCTGCGTTTTCTCGGTTAGATTGATTGTGGTGCTTGAAGCTGAGGCTGTCACAGTCATCGACGAATTGCCGTTGATGGCCGACGCGAGGGCAGTCGCAATGCTGGAGGCCGTGCTGCTGCTTCCGTAGCTTACTGAGGCCTGTACACCGCCGATGGTCGCCCATACCGTGCCCGTATCAGTAGTGTTATTCACACCGCCCGTGAGCGTGCTGCCCGAAGGCGTCGCCGTGAATGACGTGACGAAGACAGCCTTCGTTTGGGTAGTCCACGACGTCGCGGAAAGCGAGTAGGCGGTTGCGGTGTTAACTCTTGTAGTGAGGGTGAGCACCGCGCCGCTGGCCGAACCGTTGACTACGGCGCTTGAGTCATTGTTGAACGCTGTCGCCAGGGCAGAAGCAACGCTCGCATCCGTGCTGCCCTCGCCATAATTGACCGATTCCGCGCGGCTGTTCACGGTGACCTGCACAACACCCTGATCATAAATCACGGGGTTGCCATTGTTATATCGCTCCGTCCCGCTGATCGTGACGCTAGCCGTGCCGGGCGAGCCGCCGCCGGTTTGATCCGAACCTGCGACAACAAAGTAGCCGTTGCTCGCGGTTACATTTGAGCCACTCGGCGGTGCGCCGGGTTCATCCACTTCAATCAGACGGCCCTGGGCGTCTGTGTAGGACTTGCGCTGCTTGCCTGCCTGATCAGTGGGAGTGACCGTGTTGCCTAAGTAGGCCGTGCTGACGAAGTCAGAGGTGGTAGAACCGTCAGGAGGAATCAGGGTGGTGACGCGGCCGAGGCCGTCGTACATACTCGTAGTGACGCCATCGGTGGGGGCGCTTGCGGCGCAGTGGGGGTTTGACGCCGTGGAGACGCGACTATCGGCATCGTAGGTTGTGTCCACCATAATGGAAGAGCAAGTGGAAGCGGAATTGAGCTGCGTCTGGATCACGCGGCCGAGGCCATCGATGACGGCGGCGTTGAGCATGGTATTGGAGGAGTCGATTGCCGAGCTAGAACTAACGGTGATGGGTGAGCTTGGACTTGGCGGATTTGGCTCGCTGAAAGTAAAGCTGGTGGTCCCGCCGTCACCGTGGGTGACCGTAGCCGGACGGCCCATCGCGTCGTAAACGTACGAGGCGTAGTCGGAGACGACTGGCGTGAGCGTATTTACGCACGATGCAGGCGAAGGCGCATTCTGACCGCAGACGGCTGCGGTGAGGCCGGTGTACCAGAAATATTGCTTGCCTTCGATATGGCTCACGCCATTTGTCGTGGGACCGGTGACATGTGTTAAGTAGGCCTGCGTATTACCATTAAAGCTGTTGGGGCGGATGTTTTTTCGGGGACGATCCGGAATCCAGCGTCGTAGACGCAAAGGGTGAAGTTTGGGGCTACCCCGGTCTGCACGTTGCCGACGGTTCGGTGATTCCCACTGCTCTCGCCGTGAATCCATCGCTCACGATCAGCGCGCTGGCCGAGCGTTCCGCATTTCGTATGCTTCACGGCCGGGAGATGGAACCTGGGGATTCGGACACTCCCGTAAATTACTGACACATTTCCCCGGCGAATCCCTTCCGGCGCGCGGGGTGGCCACTAGGAGCGAAAAAATGTACAAAGCCATCGTGATCGGAAGCGGGTTCGGCGGTGCGATAAACGCTTGCCGGCTGGCGCGGAAGTGGCCGAACGGAGGAGTGCTCGTTCTTGAGCGAGGCAAGCGTTACCCCATGGGCTCGTTTCCCCGCACACCGCACGCCTTCGCGCGCAATTTCTGGTCGCTCTCTTCCGAGACGGTGCGGCGCCCCGCCCACATCGAGAAGACGAGGGGAAACGGTGATCTCCGCGGAATGTTCGATGTGCGCAATTACGGGCACATGGATGTTGTCATCAGCGCGGGGTTTGGGGGCGGTTCCCTGATTTATGCAAACGTGTTCATGCCGCCACCCGATTGGGTTTTTGACGATCGGTGGCCCTCATCATGTAAAAAAACAAATCTCGATCCCTACTACGACATTGTGAGGCAGGTCCTGGGTTCGAGACCGGTGCCCTTGAATGGCGACCCGCGCCGCCGCCTCCTCAAGACCGAGCTTTTTCAGAAGGCTGCGCAGCGCGTCAATCGAAAATCCGACCTGGTGGACATAAACGTTTTTTTCGGCAATAACTTTTCAAATCCCCTCGACATCGGTTTGCAGGACAAAAACCGCTTCGGCGCAACGCAGACCTCCTGCACGTATTGTGGCGAATGCATCGTGGGCTGCAACTATCACGCGAAAAACACCACGGACCTGAATTATCTTTTCGTGGCCGAACATCGCTTCAACGCCATAGTGCGCACAGAACATGTCGTCACGAAAATCGTCCCTCTCAGTGGCGGCGGTGCCGAGGACCCCGCCGCCAGCGGCGCGAATGGCTACCGCGTTCACTTTGTTGATTTGAGACAGGGAACGTCGGTCGCGGGCTTTGTGGATGCGCAACGCGTGATCGTCTCTGCCGGCACGCTGGGCACAACCGAGCTGCTGTTGCGCGCGAAGGAAGTCTCGAAGACGCTGCCGCGAATCAGCGACAAGCTGGGGCAATCATTTTCCGGCAACGGCGACTTCCTGAGTTTTGTCCTCGGAACGCGCGAGCCCGCGGATCCGAATTACGGCCCGACGATCACACAGCGCACGGATTACAACCTGTTCGATAAGTTTGACCCTACGCACGCGTTTATCCTGGAAGACGCCAGCTATCCAACCCAACTTGCGTGGTTCGTCGAAGGCGTGAAACCGGGATTCCTGTGGCTGGGGCCGTTGTACAGGACAGCGAGAGCTATCCTCTCAAGAATTCTAATGTCCAAGTCGTTGGGATCCATCGGGTTCGCGTTGTCCGACGTCCTGAATTCCGATGTTTCTTATCACTGCGCCGTCCAGCTCCTGATGGGCCTCGACCGGTCGAACGGCGTCATGAGTCTCGATGAGAATCACAACCTGACGATCGACTGGCCGTTCAAGGATAGCCTGCCGCTCTACGATGCCATCGTGGAGGCCGGCAAGAAATTCCGGGATGCTGTAAGCGGGGATCTATATTCGCCGCTTCCCACTTGGGCTTGGCCGCTGCGCAAGAACATCACCGTTCATCCTTTGGGCGGCTGCATCCTCGCGAATGATTCAACCCAGGGTGTCACCAGCGCGGATCACAAAACGTTTGGACAGGTCTTTGGATACGACGGGCTGTACGTTGCGGATGGTTCACTCCTTCCCACGGCCGCGGGCGCCAACCCTGTCGCCACGATTTCCGCTTTGTGTGAGCGCGTAGCCGAAGGAATCTCCGGCATCGCGCCCGACCCGGGCTTGGGCGTCGTCTGATTTCTTCTCAGGATAGGAATGAGCCCATAGAGAGTTCTGCGCATCACAATCAAACGTTCAAGCGTAATCTCTTCGCGTTCTTAGCTTTGAGTGTTTACTTTCAGCTGCCTTTCACCAAGACCGCCATGAATCCACTACGTGCTTGGCGACTCGCCGATCCCGGACATGAGATAGCCTCTCCGGCTAGGCTCATGGTACAAGCGTGTGTGATAAGCTGGCACATCAAAAAGACTTACGGTCAAATTAAACGTGGAGGCATTCCTTTCATGCATGGCAAATCTCCTGCGCGCAATCAAAATATCCGGTCAGTGATAGGGCTGTTTGTGGCCTGCGCGCTGATGGTCGGCGCACCGCTCGCAAGTCCGCGATTTACAGCGGCAGCGCAAAATTCGTCCGCGCCAATACAGATCAGCGTGGACCTGAGCGAAGCGCCACGTCACATTTTTCATGCACATCTGGTGATCCCCGCCGCGCCCGGGCCTCTGACGCTCTTTTATCCGAAATGGATCCCCGGGGAGCACATGCCCGATGGGCCGATTTCCGATCTGGTGGGACTGAAATTCACAGCGGGCAATAAGACCCTTGCGTGGCAACGCGACTCAGAAGACATGTATGCATTTCACATGGAAATCCCCTCCGGCGCGACATCGGTGGAAGCGGATCTCGACTATCTGAATCCAGTGGATGGCGGCGGTTTTTCGGCTGGGCCATCGGCCACTGCAAAAATTGTGATTCTCGAATGGAATGACGTGCTGCTTTATCCCTCGGGATTCAGATCGGACGATTTGACTTACTCACCGCATCTGAAATTGCCAGCGGGTTGGAAATTCGGGACCGCGCTTACGACTCAAAGCCAGCAGGAAAATCAGATTCAATTTGGGCCGGTCTCACTTACAAATTTGGTGGATTCGCCTGTCCTCGCCGGTGTTTTTTTCCGTCAAATTCCTCTGGCGACCGACGTGAAGCCCCCACACTTTCTGGATCTGGCGGGTGATTCGGCCGCTTCCGTGGACATCCCGGCCGAAGAGTTGGAAGCCTACAACCGTTTGGTGCGCGAAGCTGGAGCCCTCTTCGGCGCGCGTCACTACGATCACTACGATCTCCTCCTCTCGCTGACCGATCATTTCTCTCCGAATGGCCTTGAGCACCATCAATCGAGCGACAACCGCGCTCCGGAGCGGACGCTGCTCGATCCCGACCTCCGCATTGAATTCGCCGACCTGCTCCCGCATGAATTCACACATTCGTGGAATGGGAAATATCGCCGTCCCGCGGGGCTGGCTACGCCAAATTACGACGTCCCGATGAAGGGCGACCTTCTTTGGGTGTATGAAGGACTCACGCAGTATTACGGCGAGCTGCTCGCCGCGCGTTCGGGCGTGTGGAATGAGGATGCCTACCGCGACGCGTTGGCGCAAACCGCGGCATATCTCGATCATCAGGCGGGGCGCAATTGGCGATCCTTGCAGGATACTGCCACAGCATCGCAGACCCTTTACCTCATCCCGGGCCGCGCGTGGTTTTCCTGGCGGCGCAGTGTGGATTTTTACGACGAGAGCTGGCTGATCTGGCTCGAAGCGGACACGATCATCCGCAAACAGACCAATGGGAAAAAATCGCTCGATGATTTCTGCCGGTTGTTTCACGGCGCCCCGGACACGGGCCCGAAGGTCGTCTCCTACACATTTGACGATGTGGTGGCAGGGATGGACCAAATCGCGTCGTATAACTGGCGGAAATTTTTCCGCGACCGGCTGGATTACGTCGGCCCCCGCGCGCCGCTCGGGGGAATTGAAGGCGGCGGATGGAATCTCATTTACAACGAAACGCCGAACTCTAATATACAAGCATTTGAACACACGGACGGCCGGCTGGACTGGACCTACTCGCTCGGCTTAATGCTCAACATGGGAGGCCAGGTGATGGACGTGATTCCCGATACGCCGGCATGGCGATCTGGATTGGCGCCTGGGATGAGAATCCTCACCGTCAATGGCAAGGCATGGGCGCCTGAGGCGCTGCACGATGCGGTGCGCGCCGCGAAAAACACCATAGGCCCAATCGCGCTGCAGGCTGATAATGAGGGCTACGTGAGCGCCTATATTCTGAATTATCACGGAGGCGAGCTTTATCCACATCTTGTGCGGGATGAATCGAAACCGGACTTGCTCGGCCAGATCTTGAAGCCGCTCACACCAGTCACCGCGCCTCAGTAATGCCGCGGGGGTAAGCTATTTTTTCGAACCTTTCGACGGGAACCAGAATCCAAATATGTAGGTAGCTGCGTACTAGGGGCGAGGGAACATGCTCATCAAACGTCCAGCAGATTTGAAGTATTCCGATATCACGCCACACGATGTGTATTTGAACAGACGCAAGTTCCTGGCGGGGGTCGCTGTCGCCGGAGGAGCGATGCTCGCCGGGCGCGGCATCTGGGACCTCATTTCGCCAAGCCTTACGGCATCGGCTGCCACAACGCAGCTTACCGGGCTGGCGAAGAGCTCGTTCAGCACTTCAGAAAAGCAAAATACGTTCGCCCAGGTGACAACCTATAACAATTTTTACGAATTCGGGTCGGGGAAGGGCGATCCTTCGACGAACGCCAAGAGTTTCCGTACATCGCCGTGGAGCGTTTCCGTGGAAGGCGAAGTCGCCAAGCCGCGAACGTTTACGATGGATGAGCTGATGAAACTCGTGCCGCTTGAGGAGCGCATTTACCGGCACCGCTGCGTCGAGCGCTGGTCAATTGTGGTGCCCTGGATAGGATATTCATTTAACGTGCTGGCGAAACTCGTACAGCCGAATGCGAACGCGAAGTTTGTCGCCTTCCAGAGCCTGTTTGATCCCTCACAAATGCGCTGGAGCAAAGGCACGGGCATTGATTTCTCCTATATCGAAGGATTGCGGCTGGATGAAGCGATGCATCCATTGACGCTTCTCACCGTGGGAATGTACGGACAGACTCTGCCGAATCAGGATGGCGCGCCGGTGCGAATGGTGATCCCCTGGAAGTACGGTTTCAAGAGCATCAAATCGATCATTAAGATTAAGTTTGTGAAAAATGAGCCGCCCACAACTTGGAATAATGCCGCGGCAGACGAGTATGGTTTTTATTCCAACGTGAATCCGAAGAGGGATCATCCCCGCTGGAGCCAGGCAAAGGAACGCCGGCTGGGCGAATTGTTCGAGCGGCCGACGGTGCTTTTTAACGGCTATGGGGACCAGGTCGCAAGCATGTACCAAGGGATGGATTTGATTAAGTATTTCTGATTACGCCGAAATGAATCCCATCCTCTCCAACAAATGGCTGAAAGTGCCGGTATTCCTGGCTTGTTTCTTCCCGGCTGGATTGATCATCTGGGATTACTTGCACCTGGCCGGAATCCTCGCATGGGGCGCATTACAGGATGCTCTTAGTTTGAACTCGAATCCCGTCGAATACATCACACACAACACTGGCGACTGGATTATCCGGTTTCTGATCATCACGCTGGCGATCACTCCTCTCCGAAAACTCTTGAAGATTCCGGCGCTCATCCGCTATCGCCGGATGACCGGACTCTTCGCATTTTTTTACGGCTGCCTGCACTTTACGACTTACATTTGGCTTGTGAATTCATTTGACGTCCACGAAATGCTGACGGATGTGGCGAAGCGCAAATTCATTACTGTCGGGTTTGCGGGCTTTTTGATGATGGCCCCGCTTGCGATTACCTCAACCGCCGGCTGGATCCGCCGCATGGGTGGCAAGAATTGGATCAAGCTTCACCGTTTGATTTATTTCAGCGCCATTGCGGGCGTGATTCACTATTCATGGTTGGTGAAGTCGGACGAACGAAAGCCGATTCAGTATGGCGTGTTGGTGGGATTGTTGCTGCTATATCGCTTGGTCGTCTGGTTCACTGAAAAGAAGAAGAAATCGGGCGTCAGGGTGGCGGCCTTGGAGCAGCGTCCGATGGAGACTTCGGAGACAGCGTAGAAAGCGATCGACAGTTCGCGAAAAGCAATCCAGGTTCGCCGTCCGCTGCTTATCCTCAGGAAGCGTCCTAATCCAAGTTCGACGGCAGAAAAATACCGCTTTTGGTATTGTCGCAATGGGACTGGTCTTGATACCGTGAGACTTGCCAGATGGCGTTCGGCTGTGACGTAAGCTGCAAGTGTGGAGAGCATGGAAGGAGAGCAGCAATGCTCGCGGAACCTGAAAAAGAAAAGCGCAACATCTTCCGCAATCCATTGCTGTACACCTCGACCGCGCTCCTGGTGGCGCTCCTCTATGTGAGCGGAGTTTTCTATTCGCGCTGGCAGGAGAACAAAGCGTACGAACAGCGTGCGGCTGTGAAAGAGACCAAGAAAAGAGAGGAGGACGGGCGTGTCGCGGAGCTTATGGGCGGCGACCGGTTCGAAATCCTGAATTTTTACGCCACACCACAATTTATCCGGGACGGCCAGAGCTCCACTCTTTGCTACAGCGTCTCCAACGCCAAGAAAGTGCTGCTGGACCCGCCGGAAGCGAATGTTTGGCCATCCTTGAGCCGGTGCGTGCATGTAACCCCTAAGAAAAAGACGACTTACACACTGACCATTGAAGACGCCGAAGGCCACCAGAAGTCCGCAACGGTGAAAGTTACGGTGGAATAGAGCCCGCTTCGGGGGCAAAAACCTACTTGTGGTAGAATTTCTTTCTTGCGGTACTCGGTCTTTGCGGGTTTGCTGGTGAATCCCGACCTGGCGGCCACGGGGGCTCAAATTTGAAGCGGGTCGCAGTCAAAAAGCGGAAGCGATCCGTCCCGAAAATCCGTGAAAAACACAGGAAATCCAGTATGAGCGACGCACGGCCCGACCCTCTAGCTAAGATCAAACAGAAGCTCGAGGAAGAAATCCGCGCTATCGAACGTGAACTTGTTGACGAGCTGCCGAAGGAAATCGCCAAGGCGCGCGCGCACGGCGATCTTTCCGAAAATGCCGAGTACAAGTACGCCAAAGAACGCCAGGCCTATCTCAATGCCAAGGTGGGGCAGCTGAAAAAGCGCATGGGTGACGTTTCGATGCTCAACGTGAGCAACCTTCCGAGGGATGCAGCGGCATATGGCTCGCGCGTGTGGATCCTGGATATCCAGAAATCAGTGGAAGTCGAGTACAAGCTGGTCACCACCGAGGAATCCGACGTGCCAAATGGGTTGATTTCCACTACCTCGCCGATTGGCAAGGCCTTGCTGGGCCGGCGCGTTGGCGACGAAATCAAGGTCCAAACGCCGGTTGGCATCAAGGAATTCGAAGTTGTGAAGTTGAAGACCATCCACGAAGATGAGTGACACCTCATAACGCAACGCCGCTTACCAACGAGAAAAACATTTCAAACTTAATTTCATACCTGAATGACGAAAACGTGCGCGCCCGATGAAACCCTCGCTCATCGTTCATGGCGGCGCGTGGTCAATTCCGGACGCGGCCGTTGCGGCATGCAAAGAAGGATGCCGGCGCGCGCTGGAAACAGGTTGGGCGGTGCTCAATCGCGGCGGCGGCGCTGTCGACGCAGTTGAGGCGGCAATCGTTGTCCTGGAAGATGATCCGGTATTTGACGCGGGGACGGGCGCACATTTGAATCGCGACGGCCAGGTCGAACTGGATGCGATCGTGATGGACGGCGCCACGCTGCAGTCCGGAGCAGTGGCGGTGGTTCACCGCGTGAAAAACCCCATCCGGCTTGCGCGCCGCGTGATGGAGTCATGCGAGCATATGATGCTTGCCGGTGTGGGCGCTGAAAGCTTCGCGCAGGAGCAAGGCCTCGCGCTCTGCGATCCCGCGGCATTGATCGTGCCGCGCGAGCGCGCGGCGTGGGAAAAGTGCGGCAAGGGCGGGCATTCCGAAGCAAATCACGCTTATCAAGGCGGCACGGTCGGTGCGGTGGCAATGGATCAGCAGGGTCAGATCGTGGCGGGCACCTCGACCGGTGGAACTTGTTGCAAGCTCCCCGGGCGGGTTGGCGACACCCCGCTCATCGGTTGCGGGTGTTACGCCGACAAGGAGGCAGGCGGCGTTTCCTGCACCGGCTGGGGCGAGGCCATCATGAAAATTGTAATGGCAAAAACCGCCGTGGACCGTCTGCGCGTGAATGAGGGGAAGCCGCAAAACGTCGCGGAGTCCTGCGTACAATTGCTCGCCAAGCGCACGAAGGGCACAGGCGGGCTCATCCTGCTCGACCGCAAAGGAACTCCGGCTGCATCGTTCAACACGCCGCGCATGGCGTATGGATATGTGGCTCCAGACGGTACATTCTTTACGAAGGTTTAGCTTCACCGAATACTCAGTCTTTGAATTCCAGCACAAAAGCATCCAGAGGAGTCGAATTAGTATTTCGGATAAGAGCTTGTTCGCTTGCGCTGAACCAGGTTTCCATTTTTATTGGAAAAATCAGGCGATTAAAATCTCCCGAAGATAGTCGTTCTCGCCAGCGTGAGAGCCACACTATAAGACAGGCACGATGGCCATCGGAAGGAATCCACGTCCCTCCCGGTTTCACTCTGACAGCCAGAGCGCGCATTTCATCGGTCTCAAGAATTGGAACCTCCACACCCCCGCCGAAAACACGCGACAGCAATCCTTCGTTCTGTTTTGCTGCAGCTTCCAAAGCAGCATTCACTGTAGGAAAGTAGGTTTTCAACTGGCCTTGTCGTGGATTGAGCGCGACAGTGATATTACGAAAGGTCGTATCGCCGTCGTTTCGTGCGATGTGAGCGAAAGGGCCCTTCGCAAAATTTACAGTTGTGTCGGCAAGATGTGCTTTCACTTCCGGCTTACCCTCGACGGCATTCGTGATGTCGGCGTCTCCAAAAACGACGTACACGTAGTCCTGGTCATGACGATGCAGGAGTGTGGATTCGCGCGGACCGACCTCGACTTCATAAGCACGAATGTATTGATTGTCGATCACCAAATGATGGTGATGCTCCTGCGAAATTGGCACGGAAATGTCCTGCGATAGGACAACCGTGGCCCCCACAATCATCAGCCCGAACACAAAGAATGCCCTCATGCGCATAATCCTCACCGCCTCCCCGCAGGATTCTACAACGATTGCCGCGCTGCGCGGCATCGTGCTAGCATCGCCCATTTCGGAGCCTCGCGACGCCTTCCGCAGGCAGGCGGCGAGCGGCGGGGCTTCATCCTCCAACCACAGGGGACGTTCATGAAAGCCTATAACACGCAGTTCATCCGAAACGTCGGCATTGTCGGCCACGGCGACACTGGAAAAACGCAACTCGTGTCGTCGTTGCTCTTCACCGCCGGTATGACCCCCCGGCACGGGAAGGTTGCGGAAGGAAACACTGTCACCGACTGGGACGAAGAAGAGATCGCCCGGAAGATCACCATTCAGACTTCGCTCGCCTACGCCGAATGGGCCGCCCCCGGCCAGGCGGAAAAAACAAAAATCAATTTTATTGACACGCCGGGCTACAGCACGTTTGTGAATGAGACGCGCTCGACGCTCGTTGGCGCCGATTGCGCGCTAATCCTTGTGGACGCACATACCGGCGTGCAGGTGGTCACGGAAAAGGTGTGGGACTACTGCACGGAATACGAGCTGCCCCGCGCGTTCATCATCAATTGGATGGATCGCGAGCTGGCCAGCTTTGAGCGCGCGATTGCCTCCGTCCAGCAGGTCTTTGGGCGCGGCGCTCTGCCCGTCCAATTGCCGATTGGCGAAGAGAAGAGTTTTCGCGGCGTCGTAGACCTGGTGGAGATGAAAGCGTTCACCTATTCCGCCGGCGGCGATGGCAAAGCCAAGATCGAGGAAATTCCCGCGGACATGGCCGATGCAGCCAAGGAAGCGCACGAAAAACTCGTCGAGATGGTCGCGGAAGGCGACGACGCGTTGATGGAGGAGTTCTTCGAGAAGGGCACGCTCCCGCCCGAAGACCTGCGCAAGGGATTGAAAGATGCCGTTGCCATGCGGCGCATCTACCCCATCCTGGCGACGGCGGCTTCCCCAAACATAGGAAGCGATGCCGTTTTAAATTTCCTGGTCGAAATTTTCCCCGACCCATTCGCGCGTGCCAAGGTGACCGGCTATTCGGAGCCGGAACGCAAGGGTCAATCGATCGACCGCAAGATTGCGGACAGCGAGCCGGTTTCGCTCTTCGTTTTTAAGACGCTCGCCGACCCATTTTCCGGGCGCATCACCTATTTCAAGGTGATGTCCGGAATGCTGAAGTCGGATGCCACGGTGGTCAACTACAACCGTGGAACCTCGGAGCGCTTGCAGCACATCCAAATCATGCAGGGCAAGACCGGCGCCGACGTCCCGGAACTGCACGTGGGGGATTTGGGCGCCGTCGCGAAATTGAAAGACACGATTACCGGCGACACCCTGGGCGACAAGACTTCGCCGATTTTCTACGCCCCCGTGCGATTTCCTGAACCTTCCATCACATTCGCCATCGAACCGAAGACACGCGCTGACGAGGACAAAATCGGCCAGGCCATCCACAAGATTCTCGAAGAGGATTTGTCCCTGCGCTTCTCGCGCGACCCGCAGACGAAGGAGTTTCTACTGGCGGGCTCCGGCCAGCAGCACATCGAAATCGTGGTCGCCAAGCTGAAGAAGCGCTATCACGTCGAGCTGACGCTCAAACCCCCCAAGGTTCCCTACCGCGAAACGATTCGCGGCAAAGCCGACGCCGAAGGCAAGCACAAGAAACAGACCGGCGGGCACGGCCAGTTTGCCGTCTGCCGCGTGAAGTTCGAGCCCCTGCCGCGCGGCGGCGGTGTCGAATTTGTGGACGATATTTTTGGCGGCGCGATCCCCAAGAACTGGATCCCCTCGGTTGAAAGAGGCGTGCGGGATACCGCCGCGCGCGGTTATCTCGCCGGGTTCCCCATGGTGGACTTCCGCGCGTCGGTCTATGACGGCAAGTATCACGACGTGGATTCCTCCGACATGGCCTTCCGGATCGCCGGCTCGCTGGCGTTCAAGGAGGGGATGACGCAGGCCAAGCCCGCCCTGCTCGAGCCCGTCATGAACGTCGAGGTTGCCGCACCAGACCACTATTCCGGCGACATCATGGGCGACTTGAGTTCGCGGCGCGGCCGCATCAGTGGAAGCGAGGTGCGCGGAACCACCGTCATCGTCAAAGCGCAGGTGCCGCTTTCAGAAATGTTGAGCTACGCGACGGGCCTGACTTCGATGACTCAGGGCCGCGCCTCCTACCACATGGAGTTCTCACACTACGATTACGTGCCCGCGGAAATCGCGGAAAAAATTATCGCGCACGCAAAGGCCTCCCGCACCGGTGAAGAAGTCGAAGAAGAGGTCTGAGCGCTCTGCCGTGACTGGCACGAACCAATTTGGCCCGGCGCCAAATTGGATGTTGTCACTTTTCCCGGATCAGAGAGAATCCGCTTTTGATCTTCACGCGCCGTGAGGAGTAATTTCCGGCCGGACAGGTCCCAAATGAAAAAAGAAAAAACTCGCGGCTGGAGCGACGCGACTCGCGCGATCCATGCCGGGGAATCGCACCACGGAATCAGCGGCCCGGTCGCCACGCCCATCGTGCGCTCCTCCACATTTACGTTTGCCAATACGGCGGAGATGAAGCGATGGGCCGAAGGCAAGAGCAAGGCCTACATCTACACGCGGTACGGAAACCCCACGCTCACCGTCGCGGAAGCAAAAATCGCCCAGCTCGAACGCGCCGAATCCGCCATCGTCGCCGCGTCCGGCATGGCGGCAATTTCTTCATCGCTCCTATCGGTGTTGAAACACGGCGACGAGTTGATCGCCACACGGCAGCTTTACGGCGGAACCTATCGCCTGCTGCGGGATGTTCTGCCCGGTCTCGGCATTCGCGTCCACCATGTGGAATCGGATCTCGAAGGAGTCGAGCGTCTTGCAAACAACCGAACGCGCGTCCTTTACATCGAGACACCCACGAATCCGACCCTTCGCATCGTCGATCTGCGGAAAGCTTTAGCACTTGCGCGAAAATTCAATCTGACGAGCATCGTGGACAACACTTTTGCTTCCCCCGTGCTCCAGAAGCCTCTCGAGCTGGGCTTCGATCTCACTGTGCATAGCGCGACGAAATATTTGAGCGGCCATTCCGATCTGATTGGCGGCGCCGTCGCCGGCCGCAAACACCTGATAGACAAAGTGAGGCAAATGATTATCTATCTCGGCGGCTCGATGGACCCCGATGGGGCCTACCTTCTCATCCGCGGAATGAAATCTGTGGAGACCCGCGTTCATCGTCAATGTCTCACCGCGATGGCCGTCGCGCGCTATCTCGCAAAACACCCGAAAGTCGCACGCGTGCATTATCCCGGCCTTCCGTCGCATCGGGATCATGCCCTGGCGAAGAAACAAATGTCGGATTTTGGCGCGATGATGTCCTTCGACTTGAAGGGCGGTCTCCCCGCGGCTCGCCGTTTCTGTGACCATACCCATCTTTTTCTGCTCGCCGCCAGCCTGGGTGGAGTCGAATCCCTCTGCGTGCTGCCCATCTACACATCGCATTACAAAATGAGCCGCCAGGAGCTGGCCGCGGCGGGCGTCGAACCCGGCACTATTCGATTGTCCGTTGGGCTCGAGGATCCCGCGGATCTCATCGAGGATTTGCGTCAGGCTCTCGCGTAGATTTCGACCCCAGGCTTCATCGACTTTCTCTCGAAATTGTCTGTTTGGAATGAGTTACGGCAGTTTTGTCGTTCCGGGTTGACCCGTTACCTTTATCCGGCTTAGCATGGATTATTGGCTGACCCAAACTCCGGGTAAGCCGTCTAATACTTCAGGGGCCGCACCGCCATAGCGGGTTTTGGGCAGGCCCTCGGCGCGAGTCACAGGGTGACAAGACAGTTCTCCAAATCGACGGCGATCCATTGCCCGAAGGCGGTACTCTTCCTTTCGGGTACGCTTTGCTTGCTCGGCTTGCTTGTCCTAGTCGGCTGCGACGATGCCGCTCGAAATACCGCTCAGGCCCGCCCGGCGGAAATAAAGGCCGCGCCCGAGCAACCCGCGCAGGCCGCCGGCTCCCCGCTGATCTATCCGCTGCCATTTCTTCCGCGCCCCGGATTTTCCATTTCTATCCTGGGCCTCCAACCGGATTCGGGGCTCGACCTGGTTCTTTCCTATGCACAGTGGTATTTCGACGCCGGCCAGCAGGACTTTCGCGCGGGACATCTGGCCAAGGCGAGGCAGGAATTCGACCTTTCCGTGGATACCATGATCGGCAGCGGGTACGACATCAACAGCGATCCGCGACTCACCGCCGCGTACCACCGGATTGTGGAGACCATCAGCAGTGAAGAGTTCGCCGCGTTCCGCGAGGGCGACGGATTTTCTGAGCAAAAGGCGGAGGCGGCTCCGATTGATGAGATCCCGGAAATCGGCGAGCCCGTCCCGGGTAGTCTCGACCCCAAGCTTGCCGCGGGCGCGGAGCGCGAAATCGCGCTCGTGCCGCACGACCTTCCCCTGACCGTGAATGAATACGTCCTCGCCTATTTGAATTTTTTCCAGACCCCGCGCGGCCGCGCCATCGTAGAGACCGGACTGCGTCGCGCCGGGCGCTACCGCCCGATGATCGAGCGCGTGCTCGATGAAGAGGGCCTTCCCCGCGACCTCATTTATCTTGCCCAGGCCGAAAGCGCGTTTCAGCCTACGGCCGCTTCGCGTGCTCGATGCGTCGGCCTTTGGCAATTCGCGGCCTGGCGCGGACATGAGTACGGATTGGAGCGCAACTGGTGGATCGACGAGCGACAGGACCCGGAAAAATCCACGCGGGCTGCGGCGCACCACCTGCACGACCTCTACGATGAGTTCGGCGATTGGTACCTGGCCATGGCTGCCTACGACACCGGCCCAGGCAATGTGCAGAAAGCGATCGAGCGCACCGGCTACGCTGATTTCTGGGAACTCTACAAGCGCAACGTCCTGCTGAAAGAAACGCGCAATTATGTTCCCATCATTCTCGCGCTGACGCTGATTGCCAAAGACCCGCAGCGCTACGGCATACAGGCGACACCCGAGCCGTATCCGGAAACGGACCGCGTGAAACCGGGGGGTCCGATTGATTTGCGGCTGGTGGCGGAAACAATTGACGTGGACGTGCAGACCCTGCGCGCCCTCAACCCCGTTCTCCTCAGAACGGTAACGCCCAATGATCCTAATTTTGAATTGCGCCTGCCCGCCGGAACTGCGGATCGATTTCTTACGGAAATCGCGGCCATCCCTCCGGAAAAGTGGGTGACTTGGCGGCGCCACCGCATCGAGGAAGGTGAAACGCTCACCATGATTGCGCGCACATTTCATGTGACGCCCGCCGCGATAGCCGACGCCAACGGGCTCGACATCCATGCTCGGTTGGAAACCGGACAAAAACTAATCATTCCCGCGACGGCGCCGTCCGAATCCGCCCTAGGAAAACTCACCTACTATCGCGTGCGTAAAGGCGACACGGTGGAAAGCGTTGCGGAGCAGTACAGCGTTTCGTCCGCGGATGTCGTCAAGTGGAATCACTTGTCGTCGCAAAAGCTTGCGCGCGGAATGCGGCTGCGCGTTTACCCGGGCGGGCTGGGAGCGCAATCCCCGGCAGCCTCGAAGACGGCACATCCGGCGCCTTCACCGGGAATCACCGCGTCCGCCCCACGTCCGGCTGCTCCGGAAAGTGGAACTGCGCCAGCGCCTCCAATTACCCACAAGGTAGTCTCTGGAGAGACTCTTTGGTCCATCGCTCAGTCCTACCACACGACGGCCGAAGCGCTGCGCTCTACCAATCATTTTCTGTTCACAAGACCGCTACAAGTTGGCGATTTACTTACCATCCTGCCGCCCCGCTAAACAGTGCCAACCATGACCGTAACTCCTTATCTTCCAGGTATATACACGCCTGTCGAGGGGGGTCTGCGGGCTTCACAATTGAGCTCAGGCGATTGCGCGCCGGCGGCAATCCGCAACCTGCGGCCTTGACAAAAACGGAAGACTTGGTTAAGAGAACTTACCGGGGAGAAAGCTGGCAGCGCTTCGTTGTCTGACGGGCGCAAAACGATTGGAGGACATAATGAACTTCCGCATGGGTGACGACGAAGACAATGAGCTGCCCCACTTCGAGGAGGATGAAGAGGTCGGCGGCGAAGAGATTATCGAGGAAGAGACGGAAGAATTAATCGTTGAGGAGAGGCCGGGCTTCCCGGTGGCTCCTCCGCCTCCTCCGAAGCCCGCGGCCAAGTCGCAACCCGCGCGCAAGACAAAGAAGGCCGGGAAGAAATCCAAACCGCGGCGCAAGGCCGCGCCCAAAAAGAAGGCTAAGAAGGCAAAGAAGTCGCCCCGCAAGAAATCAAAGCGCGGCCGTCGATAACTGAATTTCTGCGCGCGCACGATGTCCGGGAGCTTCTCTCAGACATGTTCCTTTCTTATGTGATCCCTTTTCACAACTCAGAGCGCCATCCAATTTTCTGCAGGATGGACTTCTGTCCGGCCACAAAAACCATTCCGGCGCCCGCCATTTCCGTCTTGAACCTGCCGGTCACGCCTCATGCGCGACAGTAGCCCCGGCAATCCCTCCGCAGTTCCAGTTGGGTTCATCTAAGCACATCTGGACTTGCCGCATCCGCCAATCCCCGGTAGCATGCCCGGACATGCCCCGGGCCGTGGAACATATCCCGCGGATGCGAGGCGGCGCGCAATCCCATCTGATGCGCTGTAATGACGGTTTCTATTACATCGTGAAATTTCAGAACAACCCGCAGCATACGCGCGTGCTCGCAAATGAATTGCTTGGGACGGCGCTGGCCGCGCGGCTGGGGCTTCCTACCGCGCCCTTCGCAGTGGTCGAAGTGGAACACGACCTGATTCACCTGACAGAGGAACTTGCCGTGCAAGTAGGTGTCTCGCGCACACCATGCCTGCCCGGCCTGCAATTTGGTTCGCGGTATCCGGGCGACCCGGCGCACACAGCGGTCTTCGATCTGTTGCCCGATGACGCGCTCGCCGAAGTAGAGAACGGTGAGGATTTCTTGGGGATGCTGGTCTTTGACAAGTGGACCTGCAACACAAACGGCAGGCAGGTAATCTTTTTCCGCGAGCAGGGCCGCTCGCGTTATCAGGGGATGATGATTGATCAGGGTTTTTGCTTCAACGCCGGTGAATGGAATTTTCCGGATGCCCCGCTCCGCGGGCTCTACATGCGCCAGCGTGCCTATCACGGCGTCACCGGGATGGATTCATTTGAAACCTGGCTTGCGCGCCTGGAGCGCCGGATCACTCCGGATGTCCTCGATGAGGCCGCCAAACAAATCCCCCCGGCCTGGTACAACTTTGATGTGGATGCATTGTATGCGCTGCTGGAGCGTCTCGACCGCCGCCGCTCGCGCGTCCGCGAGCAGATCGAACTGGCGCGGGATTCATCCCGGCAGCCGTTTCCAAATTGGAGGTAGAAAATGCCCGAACCCGAAGTAAATAGCTTCACGTATCACATTGTGCGTTATGTACCGAACCTCGTCCGCGACGAGTGGGTGAACATCGGTGTGATTGCGTACGATCCCAAACAATCCCGCTTCCGTGTCCGATTGATCGAAGACGAATCGGAATTCTCCCGTCTGCGCCGCCTGCATCCGGCAATCGACGAGGCGGCCCTTCGCGGACTCTCTTCTTTCTTTGAGAGCACGCTCGCCGACCACCCCCGCGAACTTTCAGCATGGACCACCAAGCTTGGGCAGATGCTTTCAACCACGGTTCAATTCGCCCCGCAAAAGGGAATGCGGGCTGAGGACTTTGATTCTGAAATGGATCGCCTTTACCACGATCAGGTCGCTGCGCCCCGCGCGCGCGCCGCGGTCACCGGCAGCCGCAGTTTGATCCGTTCCGCGGCAACGCAGGTTTTTCGCACCACGGGGCTCTTGCCCAAATTGACCCGAAGCGTGGATGTGGGGGAATTCACAGTTCCCGGCGACCCGCTGCACCTGGACTACGCGTATCGCCGCAACGGCACCCGCGGGTTTATTCAATCCCTTTCGCTCACGCGCGAGCCGGCGCAAGCAAAGGTGCTGGCTTACACGGCCGACGCCATCCGCGCCAAGATTGAAAAAACGGAGTTCGTTGCCATTACGGAAATGGATTTGCGCCCGGATGAAAATAAGCGCCACCAGTTTATTTCCGGGCTCTTCAAGGAGAAGGATATTTCGTTGGTGCCGCTCTCGCGGCTGCCGGTGTGGGCGCACCAGTTGCGCCCGCAAGTTCACTAAATCAAGTCGTGGGAATTACACCAGCGGCTCGTTCCAGTCTTCGAGCACGGATTTCAGCTTGCCCATGAACTGGTGCGCGGTGGCCCCGTCCACGCAACGGTGGTCGTAGGAAAGCGTCAGATAGACCATCGAGCGGATGGCGATGGCGTCGTCAATCACCACCGGCCGCTTTTGAATCGCCCCGATTCCGAGGATCGCCACGTTCGGCTGGTTAATCACCGGCAGCCCCATCAATCCTCCGAAGATTCCCGGGTTCGTGATGGCAAACGTGCCCTCCTGCACCTCATCGGGCTTCAGCTTTTTCGTCCGCGCGCGCTCGGCCAGGTCGTTCACCGCGCGCTGCAGTCCAAGGAAGTTCTTTTCCTCCGCATTCCGGACCACCGGCACGATCAGCCCGTTCTCAATCGCCACGGCCACGCCGATGTTGATTTCGCGGTGCATCACGATGTTCGTTCCGTCCACCGACGCGTTCACGACCGGGAACGCGCGCAGCGCTTCCACCGCGGCGCGCAGGAAGAACGGCATAAACGTCAGCTTCGCGTCGTAGCGCGATTCAAATTCATTCTTCAACTTCGCGCGCACCGCGGCCACGCGGCTCATGTCCGCCTCATCCACCGAATAGACGTGCGGAGATACGCGCTTTGAGAGCACCATGTGCTCGGCGATCTTCTGCCGCATCACGGACATCGGCTGCACCTCGTAATGGCCGAAGTAAATGCGCTCGCGCGGCACCGCGTTTTCGAGAACGCCGCGCGCAACGGCGCCGCCACTCGCAGGTGGCGCGGAGGACGGCGCGAAAACGCCAGCCGCCGCCGGCCGCGCTCCGCCGGAAGAAATCGCCGAGAGGATGTCCTTCTTGCTGATGCGTCCTCCGGCGCCGCTCCCCGCAAGCCCTGACAAATCCACGTTGTTCTCTTTTGCCAGCCGCCGCACAAGCGGCGAGCTGCGAATCTTACGGCCATTCCCGCCAACGCCGCCCGCCGCCGGGGCCGGCGCGGCAGCGCGCGCTGGCGCTGGGGCCGCCTGTGCGGGAGCTTGAACTGGAGCTGCCTTCGGCGCAGGCGCCGCGGCCTTCGGCGGAGGCCCTGGCAGATGCACCGGCTCTTCCTTTGCCGCAGGCGCGGACGCAGTCGCCGCAGGAGCAGATGAGGCAGCCGGTGACGCAACCGCCGCACTCCCCGCCGCGTCAATCAGCGCCACCACCGTCTTGATGGGCACGGTCTGGCCCTCGCCGATCTTGATCTCTTTCAGCACACCCGCCGCGGGAGCAGGGATTTCCGCATCCACTTTGTCGGTCGAGATCTCGAAGAGCGGTTCGTCCCGCTCGATCTTGTCGCCGGGCTTCTTCAGCCATTTGGTGATCGTGCCTTCAAAAATGCTCTCGCCCATCTGCGGCATGATGACGTCAACGGACATGTGTCTCTCCTCTTTCCAGTCCCGATTCCAACTCTGCTGCGATTCTCTCGCGCCTGCTAATACCTCGCAAGCTCCCGCGCCGCGGCAACCACCTTGTCCGCGTTCGGGAGAAAGTGCTCCTCGAGCGGCGGCGAGTACGGCACCGGAGTGTCGAGCGAAGTCACGCGCATCACCGGCCCATCCAGTTGTTCGAACGCGCATTCGCAGACCGTCGCGGCAATCTCCCCCGCGATCCCGCCCGTGCGCGTATCTTCGTGCACAACGAGCAGCTTGTTGGTCTTCGCCACGCTTGCCAGAATCGTTTCCTTGTCGAGCGGCAGCAGCGTGCGCAGGTCGATCACCTCGCACTCAATCCCTTCGCCCGCCAGCGTCTCCGCCGCTTCGAGCGATGTGTGCAGCATCGCCGCGTAGCTCACAATCGTCAGGTCGCGCCCCTCGCGCCGGACCGCCGCCTGGCCGATCGGCACCAGATATTCTTCGGGAGGCAATTCTTCCTTGATCCGCCGGTACAAAAATTTGTGCTCGAAGAAAAGCACCGGGTTATTGTCCCGAATCGCCGATTTCATCAGCCCCTTCGCGTCGTACGCTGTCGCCGGATAAATCACCTTCAGTCCCGGCGTGTGCACAAAATACATCTCCGGGTTCTGTGAATGGAACGGCCCGCCGTGCACCCCGCCGCCCGAGGGCCCGCGCACCACCATCGGCACCGGCGCGCCCCAGCGGTAGTGCGATTTCGCCACGAAGTTCGTAAGCTGGTTGAAGCAGCAGGCGATGAAATCGATGAATTGCATCTCCGCCACTGGACGCAATCCCTGGTAGCTCATGCCCACGGCCGCGCCAATGATCGCCGTCTCGCTGATTGGCGTGTCAATCACGCGCTCCCAACCGAAGCGCTCGAGAAGCCCGGCCGTCACTTTGAATGCGCCGCCATAAACGCCGATGTCCTCGCCGATCATCACCACGGCGGGATCGCGCTCCATCTCTTCAAAGAGCGCCTGACGAATGGCTTCAAGGAAGGTGACTTGAGTTTTCTCGGGCGCCGCCGTTTGTACTGTCATGGTCAGCTCCGCCCTTTCCGCGCCAGGACCTTTTTCGCGTGGGATTTCTTACCTGAATTCGATCCCGAATTTGCGCCCGCCTTCATGCTCGATTTTCCTGCTTTCCCCGCGGCAGGCGCCTTCGCGCCATTTCCCTGCGGGGTGGCGGAGGTAGCTTCGCTCCCCTTCCCGTCCGCGGCCCCTCCGCCAAATCCCTCCACCTTCCACACCGGCGCAACGCTCGACTTCGGTGGCATCACTTCCGCCTTCGGCCGCTTCCAGGTCGCTTCAATCGTGTGGCAGCCCTCCTCGCAATACACGCCTTGTTCGGCCAGTTCCGGGGGCGGAAACGGAGAGTTCTCCGCGTATTCGAGATCCTCCGTCAACTCGCGGTCAATCCGCGTTTCGATCTCCTTGCGTTGCTTCGCATCCCACAGTTTGTTCTCGGTCAAATACTTTTCGTATAGATCGAGCGGGTCGCGCTGCTTCCAGTATTCGAACATCTCCTTCGGCACATATTCCGCCGGGTCGTGCTGCGCGTGGCCCCTCATGCGCATGGTTTTTGACTCGATAATCACGGGCCCATCGCCCGCGCGGCACTGTTCCACGGCGCGCTTCGCCGTCTCGTACACACCCACCACGTCGTTTCCTTCCACGATGTAACTTGCGATGCCGTACGCCTTCGCGCGATCGGCCAGGTCCTTCAGCGGCACCTGCCGTCCGACGGGCGTCGAATAAGCCCACCCGTTGTTCTCGATCACGCACACAAACGGCGCGCGCTGCTGCGCCGCGAGGTTCATGCCTTCATGGAACGCCCCGGTCGAAGTGCCGCCATCGCCTATCCACGTCATGGAGACGATCTTTTGCCCCAGATATCTTCCGGCCATCGCAACGCCCGTCATCACCGGGATCAGGTCGCCAAGCATCGAGATTGGCGAGACGACGTGCCGCGTCTTTAGATCGCCAAAATGGCTCGTCCCATCCTTGCCAAGCGTCGGAGAGGTGTACCGCGCCATGTATTGCGTGAAGATGTCGCGCGGTTTGTAGCCGCGCACAAGCAGTGCGCCGACGTTGCGGATCATCGGCGCGATCCAGTCTCCGGGCCCAAGCGCGTAGGCAGTGCCCACCGAAGTGGCTTCCTGCCCCAGGCTCGCATAAAGCCCGCCAACGACCTTGTTCTGCTTGAATAGATTCACCAGCCGGTCTTCCAACGACCGGTTGAGCCTCATGTAGTAATAAAGCTCTAAGTTCTGCTCGCGTGTGAGCGAATTTGTCTGTTTGAACGAAGTCGTCATTCGTTCTCCATTATCCCTCGTCGTCCATTCCCACGATTCTCTTTTCAGATTCTTTGCGTGTCACGCCACGGCTGCTTGCGAAGGCTCGATCGTTTCGGCCGCCGCAAGTGCCTGCAGCAAATCCGCAAGCGGCGCCGCGCGCATCTCGCGCCCGGCGCAATCTCCCAGATGCCGCACCAGCCTGGGCGCGGCGTCCGCCATTTCGACTCGTCGTCCGAGTAACCGCTCGAGCGACGTCGCTCGCTTGCCTGAAATCCCGCACGGCACAATCAAATCAAAGTAGCGCAAGTCGGTCGAAACGTTATAAGCCAGTCCGTGCGATGTCACCCAGCGGCTGATGTGTACGCCAATCGCGCCCAGCTTTTCTTCCATCGGCAATGTGGAAGGTCCCGCCAGATCCACCCAGATTCCCGTTCTGCCCTCGCAACGCTTCGCCGCAATGCCGTATTCCGACGTCGCGCGAATCATCGCCTCTTCAAGCTGCCGCACATACCACACAACGTCCCTTCGGATCTCCGCCAGATTCAGAATCGGATAGGCAACAATCTGACCCGGCCCGTGATAGGTAATATCCCCGCCGCGGTTCGTCGCGTGAAACTCGACTCCCATCTGCCTCAACAAATGTTCCGGCGCGAGCAAGTGCTCCGTCTTCCCGCTGCGCCCGATCGTGATGACGTGCGGATGTTCGCACAACAGGAGCACGTCAGGAATGAGCCCGAGTTTGCGCGCAGCCACAACGCGCCGCTGCAGCTCGCAGCCCGCCTCGTATCCAATCAAGCCGAGATCAACTGTCCAGCATTCTTGCATCGATTTCCCGGAAAACGATTCAAGCGTTTATCGCCAAGCCCCGCACCGCCGCAAACGCGTCCCCCATCGCCTCCCACACCGTCGGGTGGGCGTGGATCATGGCCATCATATCGTCCACAGTCGCTTCGAGCTGCAGCGCCGTCACCGCTTCGGCCAGGATTTCCGTCGCAATCGGCCCGATGATGTGCACTCCCAGCACTTCGCCGTACTGCTCTTCCGCCACTACTTTGATGAAGCCCTCGTGCTGCCCGAGGATCGACGCCTTGCTGTTGGCCGCGAACGGGAATTTCCCAATTTTCACTTTGTAGCCCGCATCGCGCGCCGCCTTTTCCGTGAGGCCCACCGACCCGATCTGCGGATCACAATATGTCGCTCCGGGGATACGGTTGCGGTCCACCGGCGGCATCTCGTGCCCGGACATCTTCGCCACCGCGGTAATCCCCTCCATCGAAGCCGCGTGCGCAAGCTGCGGCATCCCCGCGACGATGTCCCCAATAGCGTACAACCCCGGCTCGTCGGTTTCCATATATGGCCCAACGTGGACAAACCCGCGCTCCAGCTTCACCTTCGTCTTTTCCAACCCAAGATTCTCCGTCTTTGGCGCGCGGCCCACGGCAATCAGGATTTTTTCGGCAGCGACCTTTTGCGTTTTCCCGGTGGAATCGGTAAACGTCACTGTCCCGCCTTTCGCATCGGTTGTCACGCTCTGCACTTTCGCGCCGGTCTGAATTTGGATGCCCCTCTTGCGAAACGCTTTTTCGAGTTGTGCCGAAATTTCCTCATCTTCCACTGGCACCAGACGCGGAAGCATTTCGAGAATGGTTACCTCGGAACCAAATGTTCGGAAAATCGAAGCGAACTCGACGCCCACGGCGCCTGCGCCTACCACCACAAGAGTTTTCGGAACCTGCGGAAGCGCGAGGATCTCGATGTTGCTCAGAATCTTCTTTCCGTCAATCTTTACGCCCGGCAGCGACCTCGCTTCCGACCCTGTCGCCAACATGATGTTCTTCGCGGTAATCTCCGTGGTCTTCCCGTCTTTTTCCACGCTCACACGCCACGGCCCTGCCACTCGCCCCCATCCGGTCACGCTTTCCACTTTGTTTTTCTTGAAGAGGAATTCGATCCCCTTGGCGTGTTTGTTGACGATCTTGTCCTTCCGCGCCAGCACCGCCTCCCAATTCAGCTTCACATTTTTCATGTCCACTTCTATGCCGAATTCGCTCGCGTGCTGGATCTCCTCAAATACATCCGCGCTGTGCAGCATCACCTTCGTGGGTATGCAACCGACGTGCAGGCAGGTGCCGCCGAGAAAACCGTCCTTCTCGATGACCACCGTCTTCAGCCCCCACTCCGCTGCGCGGATCGCTGCGACGTACCCTCCCGGGCCGCTGCCGATTATTGCCAGATCGTAGTTGGCCAAACGCTCCTCCCTCTGGGAACCCCTCGCCCCTCAGAACTCCGCGGGGGCTGCCTCGCGGACGCGCCCCTTCTCGAAACTCACCCTTACATTAGATTGTCACGGGACATAAAAGAATCCATGATTCTAGCAGCCGCATCAAACCATCGCAACGCGCCTTCCTTGACACTTTCAGCAGGCGCGCCTACAATCAGCGATTTATTGTCAGGGCCAGAAGATGACAGTGGGACCCAGCTATGGATAAGAAACGACTCGACTACTACAGGAAGAAGCTACAGGCCAAGCGCGAAGATCTTGTCCGCACCATTGAGCGGACCGAGGAAGAAGGCCGCGCCGCCGACGAAGATACGACGGTGGACCTCGCCGACAAGGCCGCCAACTCCTATACCAAGGAGTTTCTCTTTGGCCAGACCAACACCGAACGCACGCTCCTGCGCCTGATCGATGAAGTCCTCAAGCGCATGAAGGACGGCACTTTCGGAGAATGCGCCAATTGCGAAAAAGAAATCCAGCAGAAGCGGTTGGAAGCCGTGCCCTGGGCGAAGTATTGCGTCGAGTGCCAGGAAAAGCAGGAACGCGGCCAGCTCTGAATATACCTGAAAGATAAATATATCTATCCTTTAACTCGCGCGCGGCGTACACTCGTTGCGTTGTGCTTCATGTACGCAAGTCTGGCGGGGCTGTGCGGTCGGCTCTGCAAACAGCCCTGGACGCTGTCGTCTCGGTAGTCTTCCCTGCACCCTGCCGGATTTGCGCTAAAGTTCTCGACACCGCCAGCCGCGTCCCTGTCTGCGAGGCCTGCCTTGCTTCCTTTAGCCGCATCTCTCCGCCGTGGTGTAACTCCTGCGGCCGCCCGGTCGTCTCACGGCAGGTCGCGGATTCCCCACAATTTCTATGCCGCCTCTGCCGCGCCCAAACGTATGGCTTCGGATTTGCCCGTAGCTTTGCCTACTATGACGATCCCATGGTTCGCGCGATTCTTCTCGTGAAGCACGATGGAGTCACTCCCCTCGCCTCCTGGTTTGCGGATCGCCTCTCGGAAATCGCCGCCAGCGACCCGGACCACTTCTCGGCGGATGTCGTAGTCCCAGTACCGCTTCACCCGGCCCGTCTTCGCGAACGCGGCTACAACCAGGCCGAACTCATCGCCAGGCCTATTGCGCGACGGCTTCGGCTCAAGCTGGGACCTTACCTCCTCGCCCGCACCAAGCCGCGCCCGGACAAATTACGGCTCACCCAGCACGAGCGCTGGACCTCCGTACGTGGGGCTTATGAAACCCGCGCGGGCGTACGGGTTGACAACCTGCATGTCCTGCTGGTAGATGATGTAATGACCACTGGCGCGACGCTGGATGCCTGTTCGCGGGCCTTGCGAAAGGCCGGCGCTGTGAGTGTCACGGCTTTGACCGTGGCTCGCGCGATTCCGGAGTGGGTCCGGCCGGGCAACGCGCCCGTTTAGGCTGGAGTCCAACTATCATGAGCGTAGATGGCCATCGAAGCCCAATCCCCTGGCGCCTAGCCGGCATGGGAGTAGTCGCGCCCGAAAAACCTCCGTTTGTGGCCCCGCGCCGCCGCCCTGCCCTCATGCAGGAGCCAGTACTGGTTCTCAACGCCACATTTGAACCCATCAACGTTACGGCCGTCCGTCGCGCGCTCGTCTTGATGATCAAGGGCGTCGCCCAAGCCGAAGAGCTAAATACTTCCGAAGTCCATTCCACTTCGAGGACCCTGAAAGTTCCATCCGTCATTCGGCTGCTCGCCTACCGGCACATTCCGCAGCAGACTCGTGCGCTCTCGCGGAAAAATATTCTTCTTCGCGACCACAACACCTGCCAGTTCTGCAAGCGGACATTTCCAGCTTCGGAGTTGACGCTTGACCACGTTATGCCGCGTTCGCGCGGCGGACGGTCGTCCTGGGAAAACCTCGTGGCCTGCTGCTACGCCTGCAACAACCGCAAAGGCGACCGCACCCCGGAAGAAGCCGGACTAAAGCTCTCGCGCCGCCCGCGACCGTTCACTCTACACACTTCGCGTCAACTGATGCGCCTCATTGGCAACAAAGACGAGAAGTGGCGCAAATACCTGTTCTTCTAAGGCCGGATTCCCGCCGCTAAACCCCGGGCAACTTTCCGCGTCCTTCCGCATCTAAATTTGTAACACCACTTCTAGGACACACCCCGGGAAGCAGCGTTGGCTCTGCCAAGGCTGCTTCTCTTTTTTTAAGGCAACTTTTTTGCGATTTCCTGCCGGCCGGTTTCTATTGCCGCAAAACCACACGCAATCCCCGCCGCCAGTTTTCCGCCAGCCCCACTCGCGCAATCTCAATCTCCCCGGAAAGAAAAGGCAGCAACGTGCTTGTCGCCGGATGGAACCGGATCGCCGGAGCCACCAGAAACAAAAGCGGCGGCTCCGGACGCAACTCCACACCCGGAAAGTATCCGTACCGCCGCAAATCTCCCTGTTCCTGGTGCCAGCGCACGCGCAGCCAGTAGTCCGCGGCCTGCAACGCCAGATGAATATCCTCTCCAGCCTTTAATTCCAGAATCGCCAGCCGTCCGTCGCGCGTGACACCCAGCAGATCAATGACTCCGCGATCGCTCGCCGCAAAAGCCGGCACCTGCGTGTAAAGGAATCGCGGATCCAGCCGCGCGTCGATCCGCCCCGGGTCCGCCGCCACGAGCGTTTCAAGCCATCGCTCCGGCTGCATCCTGTAGAGCGCGTGTGACGTCTTCTGCGCCACGGGATGCCGGTGCGCCGCGAAATTGCGAATCAGCTTGTCGAGGTCCGGTTTTGACGCGTGCGTCAGCAACCGGCGCGCGTCTCCCAATCCAAAAAATACCGCGCCCTCGCGCCAGCGCGCGAAATCCGCGCCGCGGTACCGCAGCGCAATCTCCCGCGTGCCCGGCGCCACGTTCGCTGCAATTGCATCGGACGCCATCCGGCGGATCGGCTCAATTTCCGGCGCGGCCTGCGCCAGGATTCCTTCCACTTCGCGCCGTGGCACGAGCCACGTCATCACATTTCCCAGCGCGTTTGCATCCACGCGGCGGGCTCGCCCCAACGCATCATTCAATTCGTAGAACTCGACGATCGCCGAAGCGCGCAAAGCCTTCGCACGGTGCGCCAATAGCGCCCCCGCTCCTTCCGGCAAAAACAACCGCAGCCCCGCAAGGCGCCCCGCCTTCACTCGCCCGCGCGAGTAATCCATCCACAGCAGACCAAATGTCAGCGCCGCGTCAATCGCTGCCGCGCTTTCGCTCGGCGCCACGGCCAACGCCGCCCACGTCGCGTCTCGGCTTCGCAGCAGCGCCCGTGTATACCGCCCCGAAAGCGAATGCTCCAGATCCGCGGTCGCCGTAAGGGCGCCGATCTCCTCATCCGGAAACTGGGAGTGCAACAACTCCATGAACGCCTCGCGGAATTGTTCCCTCGTAACCCGTGCCGCGGGCCGCTCGCCTGCGGCCGCGAATTCCAGCCGGTCCGGCTTCTTGCGTCCAAAGTGTTCGGCCTCGATCACCAGGCGGTCCGGGCTTTGCTCCGCGATGCGCACCACGCGCCGCGCCAGTGTCCGCTCCGCGCTCCACAGATGCAGCAGCGTTCCAGAGCCCTGCGCCCGCGCCTCATATTGAAAATCCGCAAGCGATGCCACGCGCGCGCCGTTCTCGCGCACTTCAACTGGCCCGGCCGCCGCCAGAGTGGCAAGCGCATCCAGTATTTGAGAAGGATGAATCACGCCATTGATTATAGATGAGTAATACGAGGAAAAACCAATCGCCGGGGCCTTATTGCAGCTTGAGCCCGGTGATCACAAATGCGGGTGGGGCCTGGTTCCAATCCGGCGGGATATCCTCAAACGCAAAATCAAATGTGGATGACATTCCTGGTCCGAGCGGTGCTTCCTTGAGTCCGAGCATCCTCCGTGCTTCGCGCAATATGACCTTCTGCGAAACATCGTGGAATTCGAGGGTTATTTCCATCTCCACAATGCTTCGCTGCCCGCTATTCATGATCACACCGTTGATTTGCGTCACCTCTTGTTTTAGGAAATTTGCGGCGCGGCTCATTTCAATGTTTCCAACCTTGATCTGCGGCGCGTAGGCCAGTTCTGCGTCTCCCATCGGCAGCGGAGCCGGTTTGCCGCCGCCCTCCGAACCCGACGCGCGCAGCAAGAAATACGCCGCGCCCATCACCACAATCATGACGACGAGCCCCGCGAGCAGCGCGAACCGGAATTGACGCCCCGGCTCACGCTCGTCCTTTGCGCCCATGGGGTTGAGGTCGCTCATCGCCCAATTCCTATTCGCAGCACCAGCGGCTCCGGCAGCCCCGCCTCTCGCATGCGCTCCTGCACGGCCGCCACATCGTAAGTCGCCCGCCAAAATTCAACCACATGATGCCCGAAGTCCGCCACGGCAAATGCTGCGCGCGGGTCGCCGTCGCGTGGCTGGCCTACCGACCCCGGATTCAACAGATACCTCGTCCCCTCTTCCAACTGGAGCGCGGCAAAATTCGTCCCTGCTTGTGGCTTCAATTGGATCACTTCCAGCCGAGTGTCGCGATATGAGAATCCGCCCTGAAAATGCGTGTGCCCGAAAAATGTGACCGGCGTCGGCGCTTCCAAAAGGCTGTCCAGCGCTTGTGCGGGTGCGAAGATGTATTCGTCCTCGTCCACCACCGCGCCGTGCACCAGAGTCGCTCCCTCGATCTGTTTCGGCCCTGCGGGTTGCGCGCGAAGGAACTCCATGTTGTCCGGGCGAAGTTGCGCCGTGGTCCACTCCGCGGCAATCCGCGCCACCGGGTTGAAGTCATCCGCGTTGGATTGCCCGCACGCAGCCTTGTCGTGGTTGCCTCGAATCAACGTCGGATTGAGTGTCCGCACCAGATCAATTGCTTCATTTGGATCCGGACCGTATCCAACAATGTCTCCCAGGCAAATCGCCTGATCCCAGCGCCCCTTCGCGGCGTTGAGAACCGCTTCCAGAGCGGTCACGTTCGCATGAATGTCACTAATAATTAGAATGCGCAATGGGTTCCCGTTTGAGAGGCGCCTGATTATAATCGAACCCCGCGTGTCCGCCAAAACTGTTGAGCGGGCCAATCCGCTCCCGCAATCTTGACAAAAAAATATTCATTCCGAATGGAACATTTTCCAAATCTCTTCGTCTAATCAATTTGGGCGGGGTGTGCCGCGATTCCTGTCCCCGGTTATTTGGCCGGATTGCTTTGACGGTGCTCGGAGGGCTGCGCTTTCCTGCGAAATTACAGGCCGGCGCGGCCTTGGTCGGACGCGAAAAACAAATTGAAACGGGATCCGGTGAAGTAAAAAGGCCTCGCGGCGGCGACCGCGAGGCCCGGACACTTGGACTTCACCGGCTGTGCGCTCAGGGAGGTCTGTGTGTCAACGGGAGCCTACTCGCGGCCCCCGCAGCCTGTCAACCCCTCCCAGCGCCGTATCCGATCGTGCGCTGTTCTTGAATCGTTCTCTAGGTGTGTGCTTTCAAATCAAAGGAGAAATGACAAATGGTTGCCAAGACTCTCAGGTCTCTCGTCTCTTTTCTCGTGGTGATGGCTCTCGTCGTTCCCGCCTTCGCCAAAGACATCAACAAAGTCCTCGCGCTCCCCGACCAAACGAAAATCGCCGGCAAAACTCTCAAGGGTGGCGACTACACATTTAAGGTGACCGAGAACAAGGTGACCATCGAAATCAATCGTAAAGTTGTTGCCGAATCCGCCGGCCATTGGGAGCCGCGCGATAATAAGTCCGCGGACGATGGCTTTATTACCGGCGACGATGGCCAGGTGCAGGAAATTCATTTCTCCGGTGAAAAAAGGGTATTCATCCTGAGCGGGCAGTAGCAACTCAGGCCTCACAGTGAAAACAATACTCAGCCGCAGCGGAGGCCGCCGAACAATCATTCTGGCCCTCCGCTTGCGGCGCATGTCTCAGACAATCAAATAGGACATTGCGTTTCCTTTTGAAACGAGCGCGATACGCGCGAACGTTTCAGAATAGCCCATCGAGCCAATCCGCTCCCGATTCTTTCACATACAATTCATCAATATCCCCGCAACTTTCTCTCTCTCGCAATCGTCTAAAGAAACAGAGCAGATTTGCGTCGTTCACGCCGTCTTGCGCCATCTGGCCGGGCGGATTTCCCGATGCAAGTCAGGCTGGACTTTGCCGGGGTGAGTACGGGCGAGAGCAGCCGGGCTCGATTGCGGTAAAAAAGCTGATTCGGAATCCGGAGAAGTAAAAAGGCCTCACGGCGGCAGCCGCGAGGCCCGGACACTTGGACTTCACCGGCTGTGCGCTCAGGGAGGTCTGTGTGTCACCGGGAGCCTACCCAAGGCCTCCGCGTCGTGTCAACCCCTCCGCGAGCCGTTTCCGCTATTTGTGTTTCTAAATGAAGATGAACCGGTTCTAATGAAAAAGGAGAAAGAAAAAATGTTCGTTAAGTCCCTGAAGTCTCTGTTCGCTCTTCTCGTACTGATGGCGCTTGTCGTTCCCGCCTTCGCCAAGAGCATCAACAAGATCATCACTGTCAACGACGAAACCAAAATCGTGGGCAAGACACTCAAGCCCGGTGATTACACATTCAAGATCAACGACAATAAGCTCACCATCGAAGTGAACCACAGAGTTGTCGCCGAAGCTGCTGGCCGCTGGGAGCCTCGCGACTCCAAGTGGGATGCCGACCAGCTTGTGACCGGCCCGGATAGTCAAGTCCAGGAAATCCGCCTTTCTGGGGAAAAAGGCGTCTTCATCATAACCGGGCAGTAGCCCCCAAGGCCCAAGTGTGGAAACAATCATCAGCCGCGGCGGAGGCCGGGAAACAATCATTCCGGTCCTCCGCTTGCGACGTATCATCTACCGTCCGCGCCCTCATCGGATCAACATGCAGTCGCCATAGCTGTAAAAGCGATAGCCCGCTTCAATCGCGTGCCGGTACGCATTCAGCAGCAGTTCCCTGCCTGCAAACGCGGAGGTCATCACAAACAAACTCGATTTTGGCAGGTGAAAGTTCGTCAGCATCTGATCCACCACGCGAAACTTGTGCCCGGGATAAATATAGATCTCCGCCTCGGCGGGCCCCGCATCTAGCACTTCGTCCTCCCGGCCCGCGCCTGCCGCTTTGTGCGCCGCGTTTTCCAGGGCGCGCACGACAGTCGTCCCGACGGCAACCAGGGGTCGCCTCGTTTTTTTTGCCTCGCAAATCCTGCTCGCCGTTTCTTCCGGGATTTCGTACGTCTCCGTGTGAATTTTGTGTTTCTCAACCTCCTCTTCGTGAATCGGCTGAAAAGTTCCCAGGCCTACATTAAGGGTGAGCTCGCAAATCTCGATTCCCTTCACATGAAGCCGCTCCAACACAGCGGAAGTAAAGTGCAAACCCGCCGTCGGAGCCGCCACTGCGCTGCCGCTCCGCGCAAAAACCGTCTGGTATCGCGTCCGGTCCTCCGGCTCATCCTCCCGGCGTATGTATGGCGGCAAAGGAACGTGCCCGATCTTCTCGATCGCGGTCTGCAATTCGCCCCTCGCCATAAATCGCAATCTGCGCAACCCAAGCTCTCCCCGCCAGATGACTTCCGCTTCCAGTTCGCCATCGCCAAAAACAATTCGCTCGCCCACCCGCACTTTTCGTCCCGGACGCACCAGCGCCTCCCAGGTTTCCGCGCCCAAATTGCGCGTCAAGAGAACCTCGATCCTTCCGGTCAGGTATTCTCTTCGCGCCGGATTATTCTTCCCCGGAATCTGACTCCCTATACCGGACCGCTGCCCAAATAGCCGCGCAGGAATTACCCGCGCGTTGTTCACGATCATCAACTCGTTGCCTCGCAAGATTTCCGGCAACTCACGAAACGCTCTGTCCCCCCAACTCGAATTCGCGCGATCTAGAAGCATCAGCCGCGAAGCATCCCGCTCTTCCAGTGGACGCTGCGCGATCCGCCCTTCCGACAAATCAAACGAAAACTCGCTCAGTCTCATAACCGCCATCCCAACACACGCGAATTCTATATGAATCCTGAATCACAGTGCCCGGGCCGAATAATTCCTCTAAGTAATTGCATTTGCTTGAGATAATATTTGTTCTAAATAATTGCATTTGCTTGACATAATGTAGTCCCGAATCGCGAATAAATTTGCCACATCCAATCGTACATTGAGGCGCACATGCTCCGTTTTGACAAACTGACCATCAAAGCTCAGGAAGCGCTGCAGGAAGCGCAGGAGATCGCTGCCCGCCACGACCATCAGCAGATCGAACCGCTGCATCTTCTGTCAGCTCTTGTAGCTCAGTCCGATGGCGTCGTGCGCCCGCTTCTCCAGCGCCTCGGCGCGCCGCCCGAAACGCTCGCAAAGGAAATTGATCTCGCCCTCGGACGCCTGCCCAAAGTCACCGGCGTCGCGCAGCAGCAATTCAGCCCCGCGCTCGGCGATTTATTTGACAAGGCTTACGCGGAGGCCGGCAAATTCAAAGATGAATACGTCTCCAGCGAGCATCTCCTTCTCGCCATGTCTGAGATGGGCCGTGACCCCGCCGCCGAATTGCTCCGCCGCAATGGCGCAAGCCACGACGCTATTTTGCAAGCTCTCACCAGTGTCCGTGGCAGCCAGCGCGTCACATCGCCCAATCCCGAATCCACCTACCGCGCGCTCGAACAATATGCGAAAGATCTCACCGAACTCGCGCGTCGCGGCAAACTCGATCCCGTCATCGGCCGCGACCAGGAAATCCGCCGCGTTATGCAGATCCTCGCCCGCCGCACGAAAAATAATCCCGTTCTCATCGGCGAACCCGGCGTCGGCAAGACCGCCATTGTCGAAGGCCTCGCGCAGCGCATCGTCGCCGGCGACGTCCCCGAAATCCTGAAGCCCAAGAAACTCGTCGCGCTCGACCTTGCCGCCATGGTCGCCGGCGCAAAGTATCGCGGCGAGTTTGAAGACCGCCTCAAGGCCGTCCTCAAGGAAGTCACCGATGCCGCTGGACTGATCATTCTTTTCATTGACGAGCTTCACACCGTGGTCGGCGCGGGCGCCGCGGAAGGCGCCATGGACGCCTCCAACATGCTCAAGCCCGCCCTCGCCCGCGGCGAGCTCCGCGCCATCGGCGCCACCACGCTCAACGAATATCGCAAGTACATCGAAAAAGATCCCGCGCTTGAGCGCCGCTTCCAGCCCGTCCTCGTCAGCGAGCCCAGCGTTGAAGACACCATCGCCATCCTGCGCGGACTCAAAGAGCGGTACGAAGTCCATCACGGCGTGCGCATCAAGGATTCCGCCATCGTCGCCGCCGCCACCCTTTCGCATCGCTACATCTCCGACCGCTTCCTCCCCGACAAGGCCATCGACCTCATTGACGAAGCTGCTGCCAGCCTTCGCATGCAGATTGATTCGCTCCCCACCGAAATTGACGAAATCGAGCGCCACATCATGCAGCTCGAAATCGAGCGCCAGTCGCTGCTCAAGGAATCCGACGCTCACTCGAAGGCCCGCCTCGCGCAAATTGATGAGCAGCTTGCCTCTCTCCGCGAAGATTCCTCCGCGCGCAAAGCCCGTTGGCAGGTTGAAAAGGACGCCATCACCGGCATCCGCAGGCTGAAAGAACAGATCGAGCAGCTCAAGGCGGAAGAGCAGCGGTTCGAGCGCGCCGGCGAACTCGCGCGCGTCGCCGAAATCCGCTACGGCAGGCTCGCCGCTGCCGAACGCGAACTCGCCGCCGCGCAAACAAAACTCTCCGATTTGCAGAAAAATGGCGGCATCTTGAAGGAGGAAGTCGGAGAAGAAGACATCGCGGCACTTGTCGCCAAATGGACCGGCATCCCTGTTGGCCGCCTTCTCGAAGGCGAAGCTCAAAAACTTGTCGGCATGGAAAATCGCCTGCGCCTCCGCGTCGTCGGTCAGGATGATGCGCTCGCTCGCGTCGCGGGCGCGATTCGCCGCAGCCGCGCCGGGCTCAGCGACTCCAAGCGCCCCATCGGCTCATTTATTTTTCTTGGCCCCACCGGGGTCGGCAAAACCGAACTCGCTCGCGCGCTCGCTGAATTCCTTTTTGACGACGAAAAATCCATGATCCGTCTCGACATGTCCGAATACATGGAGAAGCATTCCGTCGCGCGCATGATCGGCGCGCCTCCCGGCTATGTCGGCTACGAAGAAGGCGGCCAGTTAACCGAGCAGGTCCGCCGCCATCCCTACAGTGTCGTGCTTTTCGACGAAATCGAAAAAGCGAATCCTGACGTCTTCGGCATACTGCTGCAGATTCTAGAAGACGGCCGCCTCACCGACGGCAAAGGCCGGACCGTGGATTTCCGCAACACCGTTCTCATCATGACCAGCAACGTCGGCTCGGCCGCGATCTCCGAACTCGCCGTCAAAGATCCCGCGCGCGCCCGCCGCGAAGCCGATGAAGCCCTGCGCGCCGCTTTCCGCCCGGAATTTCTCAATCGCGTGGACGAAATCGTCATTTTCAATCCGCTCGGCAAGGATCAGCTCGAAAAAATCGTCGAGCTGCAACTCGCACATGTCGCCGCGATGCTCGCGGGCCGCAACGTTACGCTGGAATTGACGCCCGCCGCGCGCAAGCTCGTCCTCGCTGAGGGCTATGACCCCGCCTACGGCGCGCGCCCCCTCCGGCGCACGCTCCAGCGCCTCGTCCAGGATCCGCTCGCCACGCAAATCCTCGACGGCACCATTCTGCCCGGCGACCACGTCGTCGTGGATGCCGACGCCTCCGGCAAAGTGAAATTCACCCGCAAGCCCGGCGCCGCGGCCGCCGGATCATCAACCTCCGGCGTGAAGCCATCGGCTCCCAACGCGCGCGTCGCCAAGAGATAATTCCGCGCCCCGCGCCGTAACATTTCCTGTGCGTGGGCGTCTCTTTACACAAGACGCCAATGCCCGCGATTGCTCCAGCCCACTCGGCAAATTGCATCTGCCGCAATCCGCGTCGCACGAGCGCATTTTTCCGCTTTCTTCCCATTGCTTTTCTGCTTGCGCTGATTTGCTGTTCGTTTGCCACGCTTGCCGCTCCCGACGAACTCCAGCAGGTTGCGCCCGGTGTGTACGTAGCCTTGCAGCCATTCGCCGGCCGCTTCAACGATTCCAATTCCACCATCCTCATCGGCGGCAATTCCGTAATTGTCGTGGACACTCAGACGACGCTCACAGCCACAAGCGGCATCCTCGAGCAAATCCGCAAACTCACGGACAAGCCTGTCCGGTTCGTGATTAATACGCACTGGCACGGCGACCACGTCCAGGGCAATCAGGTCTATCGGGACGCATTTCCAGGCGTTCAATTCATCGCGCAAACCAACACTCGCGAGGATATGGAGCAGCACACGGCTACGGAGCTGAAGGATTCTGTGGCGAATCTCCCCGGCCAGATCGAGCGTTACAAGCAAATGCTCGCCACGGGAAAAAACCCCAACGGCGCAACGCTCACGGATGACCAGAAAAAAATATTCCAAATGCGCATCGATGTATTCTCCGCGCAATTGCCGGATTTGCGGAAAACGCATATCGTCCTGCCGGACATCACTTTCGATCAATCCATGGCGCTCTATCAGGACACGCGAGTCATCCGCCTGATCCATTTCGCCGGACACACGCGTGGCGACCTGGTTGCTTATCTCCCCTCGGAAAAAATCCTTGTCACCGGCGATTTGCTCGACGACATGCCGTTCACGGGCGATGGCTCACCCGCGGGATTGGTGTCCACACTCCGGGAACTCGACAAATTCGATTTTGACTTCGTCATCCCGGGGCACGGAGGAATCGAACGCGGGCACGGCCATTTGCGTTTGGTTGCGCAATTATTTGAGTCCATCGTGTCGCAGGTCCAGGCATGTGTGGATAGCGGAATGAGCCTTGACGACACGAAGAAAAAGGTGAATGTCGATCGATTCCGCCAGCCAATCACCAATGCGGAAGAACACGCAACCCGCGCTTTCGACGGGTGGGTGACGGTCGCGATCGAGCGCGCGTTCCAGGAAGCGATCGCCGCAAAAAAACAGCCGGGGTGAAGCCTCTAAATTGCCCGCGAAAGTTCACGGCCGTCGCTCCTCGGTGCTATTATTCTCCAATCCTTCCCACGGGAGACCGCTCACATGAAGCAAAAAATCGTCGCCATCAGTGCAGGATTCATCCTTCAGATGGCCGGGCTTTTCCTGATTCATTCCGTATGGCTCAAGCAGGAGTACGTGGCCCCCGGATCCATTTGGCGCTCTCAGCAGGACGCGACCGCGCGCGTCTGGGCCATGTTGTTGGCTGTTTTGATTTACGTCGTCGGCGCCGTTTGGATCTACTCTCTCACCATGAAATCATCCTCCTGGGTCGCAGAAGGCTTCCGCTTCGGCGTTCTTCTCGCCATGGCCGTCGTCGTCTATGGCTCGCTGAGCGGTTGGGTCATTCTGCCGCTGTCGCACATGCTCGTGCTCAAATGGATCATCGGTGAGAGCCTTTTGAGCATCGTCTTCGGACTCGTCGTCGCGGCCATCTTCCGCCCCACTCCCGCAACCGCCTGACGTCATCCTGACTCTCCCAGGAAAAATATGTCGTCCTGAGCGAAGCCAAGGATCTGCTTTTGTTTCTGCGTGGAACCGCCTCGGTGTATAAGTGTCCCTGACTCGGAGGCTTGCTTGGCCCCTCCGGTCACGCGTTGGTTTGAAGGAGGGAACGATGAGAATTCGGCGGACTGTGATGGTGGCTTCGTTTTGTTTCCTTGCGATTTGCTGCGCTGGCAGCTCTGTGGCGCAAAAATATAGCATCGGCCAATTGGACAAGGTCGTGCGCGTTTCCAACCCACAGATTGCCCCGGACGGGAAGACAATTGTGGTCGTAGTCTCGCGGCCAAACTTCGCCGACGACCGTTACGACGCCGACTTGGTCCAAGTGGAAATAGCCACAGGTCACACGCGCACCCTGACGCAAAATCGCCGCGGCGTCAGTTCGCCGAGGTGGTCGCCCTCCGGTGACCGCCTGGCATTCTTGGCGGCAGCCGCTAACGCGAAGAATCAGATTTTCGTCCTGCCGATGAGCGGCGGCGATGCCCAGCAAATTACAAACTCGCCTGCCGGCGTCCAGCAATTTGCATGGCGGCCCGACGGCGCATGGATCGCCTTTGCCTCCGCGGACGATCCACCGAAGCGCAGCGACGAAGAAAAACAAAACGACGTTTTCGAGGTCGGCAACGACGATTACCTCACTCGCGAATCGCCCATGCCCACGCACGTGTGGGTCGTGGCGCCCGATGGCACTGGCGCACGCAGGCTCACATCAGGAAAATGGTCGCTGCCCATCAGCCATCCGCCCGGCGCGCCTTCGTCGCCTCTCGCGTGGTCCCCGGACGGTAAATCCATCGCAATCGTCCGCGTTGAGACGCCGAGCTCCGGTGATTCCGACCGCAGCACGCTCCAAATCCTCGATCTCGCCTCCGGCGCGATGCACGCAGTCACAAAGCGGACGAAGGGCGAGGGTTTCCCGGTTTGGTCGCCGGACGGAACAAAACTGGCCTACTGGTTCCCGCGCGACGGCGAAAACAAGTTTGGCACGGAAGTTTTTGTCGCGCCTGCCGCAGGCGGCGAGGGCGCCGATGTGACGCGCGCCATTGACCGCAATTTGCAGCGAACGATTTGGCTCCCCGACGGAAAATCGCTCCTCGTCGGAGCGAATGATGGGACGACTGTCGGTCTGTGGGTGCAGCCCCTCGATGGCGGCCCCGCGCGCCGTGTGCCCCTCGGAAAAATCTGTCCCGCGTCGGCGTTCTGGGTTGACGTCACCGTGGGCCCGAACGGCGAAATCGCATTTGCCGGCAGCGAGCCGCAGCGCCCCGGCGAACTTTACTATTTGCCATCGGCGGCGGGCCCGGTCCGGCGCCGGACGAGTTTCAATGACGCCGTCGCGGCGCTCCAGTTGGGCAAAACGGAAACCATCGACTGGGACGGCCCGAACAATTTCCACCTCGATGGCGTTCTCACTTATCCCCCGGATTTCACGCCGGGTCGGAGATGGCCGCTTGTGCTTTACGTCCACGGCGGCCCGCGCTCCGCGTCGAAAGAAGCGTTCAACTCGCACGCGCAGGAAATGGCGGCGGAGGGCTGGGTTGTTTTCGAGCCGAACTATCGCGGCAGCGACAACCTGGGCAACGCGTTTCAGGGGGCCATTTGGGGTGATGCCGGCGACGGCCCCGGCCGCGACGTCATGTCCGGCGTGGAATTATTGGGGAAACGCGGCTGGGTGGACGAATCGAAGATCGCCGTCACCGGCTGGTCTTACGGCGGATACATGACCACCTGGCTCATCGGCCATTACAACGTGTGGAAAGTTGCAATTGCGGGCGCGCCGGTCACGAACTGGCTCGACCAGTACGATCTGGGTGACGCGAATGTGCGCAGAGGCGAATCGTTCGGCGGCTCACCCTACGTGGCCGGCCACATGCGCGCGTTCCTTGATCAGTCGCCGATTACCTACGCGAGCAAAATGAAAACGCCCACGCTCATCCTCTCAGACGTTGGGGATTATCGCGTGACGATTACGCAGGCCTATGGTCTTTATCACGCGCTGAAAGACAATGGCGTCCAGACGCAATTCTTCGCGTATCCCGTCAGCGGCCACAGCCCCTCGGACCCGGTTCGCCAGCGCGACATCGACCGAAAATGGCTTTGGTGGCTGCATATGCATTTCGATTCCACCGCTGCACAGAACGCGACAAACTAACCGGGCAGGCGTATCATCTGCGCCTCAGCAGTCCAAATCGAAATTTCCGCTCGCACAGGAGGATTCATGCTCGTCGTTCGCAACTGCTTTGTCGCCAAACCCGGTCACGCCAGCAAACTCGCCGCACAATTGAAAGAGGCGGCCGCAGTCGCCAAGATTCCCAAGCACCGCATCCTCACCGACCTGACCGGCGAATTCAACCGCGTGATTTTGGAATTTGAAGTGGAAAACGTTGCAGGGTTTGAAGCTCAACTGAATGACTACCATTCCAACGCAGCGTTCCGCGAAAAAATGAAGGGCTATACCGACTTCTGGATCTCCGGCAAGCGCGAGCTTCTTCAAATCGCCTGACCCGCCCCTCGCCCAAGTACTCGTCATCCTCGAGGGCATCCGATCTAGGATGCCCGAAGGATCTGCTTTTATCTTCTCTTGCGGGTGCCGCGCCCTTCGCTTTTCAAGCGTCCGGATTCTGGCTTCGCGATATCCCGTATTTGACCCGGCCGCCCGGAACTCCTAGAATGCACATCGAACATTTTCAGGAGGAATCAAATGGCCGAGCCAATATCCGCAGCAAACGAAAACGAGATTTCACGCGACCGCCTCGCGGAGCTCTTAAACGAAGATCTTTCCCGCGAATATCAGGCCATCATCGCCTACGTTGTTTATTCGCAGGTTCTCACCGGCGCCCAATACATGGACATCGCCGCCCAGCTCGAAATCCACGCCAAGCAGGAACTCGATCACGCGCTGATCCTCTCGCGGCAAATCGACTATCTCGGCAAAATGCCCGTCGTCACCCCCAAGCCGGTGCGCACATCGAAAAATCCGAAGGACATGCTCCGCTACGACCTCGATAATGAGAACGAAACGATTCGCAATTATCGCGAACGCATCCCGCAATGTGAAGCGCTCGGCGAATACGCGATGGCGGAGCAGATTCGCCAGATCCTCATGCAGGAGCAGGACCATCAAATTGATTTAGCCACCGCCCTCGGTGAAGAAGTTCCAGACCTTGGCGGCCCCAAAGCCCGCAGCCTGCGCAAGCGTCGCTAACGCCCCTCGCATTTCTGATTTAGCATTCCTTCATCGCAAGATGCTGGCCGGCGCCGCCGGGTGCCGCACCCTGCGCTTTTCTAGGGTGCGGGTTTTGACTTCCTCCTTCCTCCGTCTTCCGTCTCTCCTTTGTTCTCTCCGCGTCCTCCGCGTCTCTGCGGTAAAATCCTCCTCTCACTCTTACGCCAATGAAACTCGTAACATGGAACTGCGCCGGTGGACTACACAACAAATTCCAAAAGCTCCTCACTCTTCGTGCGGACATCATGGTCATCCAGGAATGTACAAACAAATCCATCCATCGACTCAACCTCCCGGGAGGTTGGACCTTCGCCTGGTTCGGCAATCGAAAACACAAAGGACTCGCCGTAATCGCGAAATCCCCCTGGACCATTCACAAAGCGACGCGCCTGAAACCAAAGTACACGGCGAAGGTTTTTCTCGAAGGCCCCGTGCAAGGTAAACGAATTTCAATCGAGTTGTTCCCCGTCTGGGCGCACGTAAGCAGGCGCCCGAACAAGCAATACATCGAGCAGGTTCATCTTCTCCTTGACATCATCGAGCGCACTCCCATCTCCCGATTCACAATTGTCGCGGGCGATTTCAACAGCAATTCATTCTGGGATGCCGGCCACGAAATAAACAGCCATTCGGATGCCGTCAAAAGATTTCGCAAGCTCGGAATGAAAAGCGCCTACCATGAATTCTCTGGACATCCGCAGGGAAAAGAACCGCACCCAACACTTTGGTTTACGAAGAACAAAAAGAAGACCTACCACATCGACTACGCATTCCTCACCCGCCCTTTGCTTCGAAAACTCACCCGCGTCTCAGTCGGCCGCAGTCGCCACTGGCTCTCTTCCAGCGATCACGCCCCCGTCCTAGTCGACCTCGTCCTGTAACCCCTGCCTGACGTCATCCCGAGCCGGTGTGGCGGCGAGGGATATCCCGTCACACAGTCTGGGACGGGGGTTTTGCCTTCATTCTAGGTCTCCGACTTGCGCCGCATACGAACCCTTACTTCACGGCGTATTCCGCCGCGCCCGCCCTTTACCTGCCGGGTAGGCAGGATGCGCCTGCGAGGCATTAAACAATTCTGCGATTGTTGATTTCCCGCGCCGCCCACGCTTTGCAAGAATCTGCGTCGCTGAATGTTGCAGTATAATGTCATTTGAGTTATAAGCTAAGCCATTTTGTGTTGAGGTGTTAATCTGAAGGCTTGGTTCATATTCGGCGTCATTATTGGTGCAGTCGCAGGGGAGGCGTCCGCAGCGCTCGTCGCCCTAGTTCTCGTAATGATATTATTTGAGGTTGTCCTGAGACAGTTCATTGTCGTCATACCGGCCCTTACATCCCTCTCTCATTATTTGCCTGGCTTGCACTATCTGGAGTTTGGGTTCGCATTAGCTGTCTTTCTAGTTCAGATTTCTCGAAAAATCCCCGGTTTCAAGCAGCGTTCGTTCGAGTCCAAACGCTGGCCCGTAATAATAATTTTGTCCATCTTCGGCCTTGCTTTCATTCCTTTGCCTGGTAACCCGGAGATTGCGGTGTCAAAGGAGACTGGCGATTTTATTGTGCCACCTCCACAATTCCCAGGTGACTACCTCATACGAGGAGACTTGGGAGCAGATTTCGGAAGACGCAAGGGATGGATCAGTGACAACTTTATTTCCGACAAGTCTCTTAATTCAAACCTATGGACAACAGATACTCCCCTACTAGCCTCTATCGCCCAGCGATTCGATTCGAAGCTCGTAAAGGTCTCCATCCTGCACACCTCCTCAGGCATTGCGATCTCAGGAGTCGACGACAGGAACCAATTCACGGGAATTCAGTCCAAAGTAAGATTCAGCATTCCACTCGCACTTGAAGCCGCGGTAGACGGGACAAAGGCGAATGGGAATTCCTTTGAAATCTATTTGATTAACGAAGATCTCAGTCAATACTTGAGGATCTCAGGCAACCTAAATAAACGGAACCGTCCATACTATGGTGTTTGGGTTTCAAGTACCACGCCTGGTTTAACCCTTGAACATTCACAAAGCCAAATTTTATATAACGAACCCGAAGAATCGACCTGGTACATAGTGCGAATTTTAGTCGAACCGCGCGGATATGTAGGCGTTGCACTTTTGAATCGCGATGGGGTTGCAGTGGGTCTAAAGCGCGATTCGTACCTCGGCACGGGCCCCTTCTATCTGATATTCGGCCAGCGCGAAGGAGCTCCATTTATTGCTGGACCGAACGAAGCCATTTGGTCATGGTTTAGGCTAACTTCGGATAAGGCCTTCCCGGATGAGATACCGCCTCCGCCCCCCAAATGAATGGACGGGGGTACCCTTTCGCCTTTCAAGCCTGCGGGCTTTCACCTTCCTTTCTCCGCGAGGCATTCCGTCGCACCCCGCCGCGTAGCCTGCCGAGCGCACCCCGCCCTGGCGAGGCGCTAAACAATCCTGCGATTGCTGAACCCCCACCACCGCACAACGAATGAAGTTGGTGAACCGACCGAGCCAGAATAGAATTAATTGACGACCAATTACTGGTTAAGTGACAAATGATTCCATACGAACTTAGAGATGAACTTGTAAAAGGAAACAGTCTTGTCCAAATTAGCTTTTGAGCGGCGGCGGTAGAACTCTGCTACGGTTTGCGTTGACAGACGTGAACCATAGGGAGGAGGACCACCGCCGTGACACGAGTATCCAGCATTTTCAGCCAGATGTTGCATTTGTTTTCTCGCACCGAATTTGAGCGGGCCGTCGTGGAGCACCGGGCCGAGCGCCACGCCCGCGGGTTCAGTTGTTGGGGCCAGTTCGTGGCCATGTTGTTCTGTCATCTGGGGCGGGCGCAGTCGCTGCGCGAGATTTGCGGCGGCCTAGCCGCCAGCGAGGGCAAGCTGCGGCACCTGGGACTGCCCGACGCGCCCAAGCGCTCCACCCTGGCCTATGCCAATGAACACCGGCCCTGGCCGCTTTACCGCAGCGTGTTTTATCAACTGCTGGGCCGTTGCCGCGAAGTGGCCGGCGCGCATGGTTTCCGTTTCAAAAACAAACTGCTCACTCTGGACGCCACGCTCATCGAACTCTGTGTTTCGGTTTTCGACTGGGCACAGTACCGGCGCACGAAAGGAGCCGTGAAGCTGCATCTGCTGCTCGATCATCAGGGATTGCTCCCTAGTTTTGCGCTCATCACCGAAGGCCGCGTGCACGAAAGCCGCGTGGCGCGCAGCTTGCGTTTCGAGCCTGGAACCATCGTGGTTTTCGATCGTGGCTATGCCGATTACGATTGGTTCGCCTCACTCGACGCTGAAGGCGTATTTTTCGTCACGCGCATGAAGGACAACGCCGATTACGGCGTCGTCGAGCGCCGTCCGGTTCCCGAACACGGTGCGGTTCGGCGCGACGAGATCATCTTCCTTTATAAAGCGGCCCGCAGTGGGAACTACGATCTGTTTCTGCGTCGCATCGAAGTCTGGGACGAGGAACAAAAACGCGGCGTAGTGTTTCTCACCAATCATCGCGGCTTTGCTGCCTCCACCATCGCCGCCGTCTACCGCCAGCGCTGGCAGATCGAGCTGTTCTTCAAAGCGCTCAAGCAGAACCTGCGCATCAAGACCTTTGTGGGCACCAGCGCCAACGCCCTGCAGATTCAGATCTGGACCGCCCTGATCGCGCTGCTCGTGCTCAAGTACCTGCAACTGCGCGCTCGCTTTGGCTGGAGCTTGTCCAATCTCGCCGCTTTGTTGCGCCAGCAGTTGTTCGTCTATCGCGACCTGTTTGCCTGGATCGATGAGCCGTTCCAGCCTCCTCCGCTGCTCGACCCCGACGCCGAGCAACTGGTGCTTTCCTGGTGAGCCCAACTTGGACAGCAGAAATGCCAACCTCAACCTACAAATCGCCACTGAGGCCCTGCAGTGCCCCGGTTTTCTTCGCTCTCATGCCTCAATTCCGGCTAATTTGGACAGCAGTGAAAAGGAAACGTTGTTTTATTCGTGGGTGCGGGTTTCGTCCGAAGCTACCTGCCGAGAATGCCCCTCTGGCCCGACCTACTTAAAGACGTCTTCTCGACTCTCAATGGAAATCCAAACGAGATCCTTGATTACTGCGATCACTTGGTTGATAGAGACGGCAATCGAATCGTACCCCCAGGCGAGTACCTTCGCCTTGCTCAGAAATTTGAGCTAGCGCGCGAGCCCATCAACCGCAGGCGTCGGAACGCAGGTCAGCCAGAAGTTCCGAGTATCCACGAGCAGGTCAGGCGATCAATCCAGCATGCATATGATCCCAATGAAGCGTCGCGGGTTTTTCAAAACTCGGAACTCCATCGCGCGACCGCGTTGCCCATACCCATGTGGATCACAACTAACTACGATACTTTTCTCGAAGATACCGTACTCGCTGAGGGGATTCAGAATAAGAGCACCGCTGTCCTCAAGAGGCCTGTTCAAAATCTAGACTTCGGCTTGTCTGCCGGGGCCATGCAGATACTTTTCAAAATTCACGGGTGCGTCCAAAATGATCCCCAAAATAGCATTGTAATAACAGAATAACAGAAGAGGACTATTACCGATTTTCGAGGCAAGACAAATATATAATCAACAAGCTCTACACTTTGTTTTGCGAACGCACCGTCGTTTTCCTTGGCTACAGCCTTAATGACCCTAATATCCAATTCATCTACCACGAAGTCCTCTTCGATCAAAAGACGTTAGGCGAGTTTGCAGAAAATGAATCTTTCTCACAATTTCGTCCCTCCTTTTTCGTTACAGAACATCCAGCAACCGAGCAAGACAAAGCCTACTATCGACACAAACGAATTCGATACGTCGACGGCTACTCAATCGAACATTTCTTTAGGGAAATAGTGGACGCCTACGATCGTGACCGAACGCGTCGGGAAAATGTCACGGAGGCCGTCCGGAATGGGGTCGCCCAATATCTCCCTCTCTTTGAACAGCTAAACTGGAATACTGACCCTGCCGAAATACCTATTCCCGATGGAGAGGAACTCGATTACATTGCCAAACTCTTAGTTTTGATAGAGCTATACGAAGTCGTTTACCGCAGGGCTAATCCATCACAGCCAGGCATTCCTGAACTGGATCCGGTGAGAATGATGGGCGTTGCGCAAGGCGCCCTGCGCGTTCTCGATTATCGGTGTCATGAATTCCTCCGACAGGGCAGGACTGATGTTCTAGAATCTATCCTCGAGTTCCTCGAAACGAGGCTAAGACAACATAGAAAAGGGATGTTTATTTTGCTGTTGGACAAAGTCGGTGAGTGGCTGGCTGAGTTTCAAGCGATCCAAGGCATCAATCACTTCGTTCGCCGCTATTGCGTTTTGCTGTTTCAGTATGATAGGGACTATAACGATTGGAGCGACTACACCTTCTGCCTCGATCGATTTGTAAGATCCACTCGATTGTTCCCATTCATGCCCCCCTCCCTGAAAGGAGCGGTTGCCAAGGGCCTCTACAATCAACTCGAAATGTGTGGTCGCGGTCTCGGAGATAGTTGGTATACAACGAACAAAGTGTATGAGGTCTGGGGTTCCTTTGATCCACGGGCCTGGCCTCCATTGGAAGCGGAGATCCGACGGCATCTTCCGGGCCTTAAGCAAAATGCAATGCTCAATCATCTGAGTCCCGGCGCTGACTACAGGCAGTTCCTTCCCAGAGAGTAAGCGAGTTCTTCTTCCAATTGCACGATCAATTCTAATTGCCCAAATGGCCCAAATTCAGCCTAAACATCCAAACGCGAAGCCGCGAAATTCAGGGATTCCAATTTCAAAGCCCCTTTCCGCCACCGGCAAGCTAGGATTCTCGTTCCCCCCAGGCTTCTAGAACATAACTCGCAAGCGTGAACGATGCGTGCGCAACCAGCCTGGCGTGACGCGGCTTCAATTTGTACACAGTCTTCCCATGCCCATGAGCTGATCCCTTGTGAGTGCGGAGAGATCCGATTCCCTCCACGATTGCCGCAAGCCCGGTCAGAACCGCTTTCAAGTCATCGTCCTTCGTTGCAGCAGGGTCAAACTTCAAGTCCACTCTAACTACCTTCCACAATGGCCGGATTGACTTTTCGGACGGCATCTCAAGGCCCTCTTCTTCGATATAGGTCCTGAAAAGAGACTCTAAAAGGGCGCACGACGCAGTAACGGCTGACGCAGGATCTGCCTCGATATTTTGATAAATCCGGTCAAATTCAGTTTGCAATCCAGAAAGATCACGAGCGTGGATAACGTTTTCAAGTGACCTGCCAACGGCTGTCGCCCCAACAGGAACGATTTGGCCGCCCTTCAGGTAGGCTAGGCCGTGCTCGCCCAGAACTTTGTTAACTCTTTCCCTCTCTGGATCAAGGTCCGCATTCGACGCGTACCCTGAACTATTCACTTCCATCAGCTCGATAATGACGTTTCCGAGGGTAGCCAACGGCTCAGTTTTTGTCTCGTTTGCAATCCGCAACCATGCGCGCGTCTTATCTACCTTGTTCCCCGGGGGTGACCCACCTTCGATACCAGCGGCCCCCATAAAATAGTCTATCCGCCCGTGTGAATAATTAGTGGCAAGAACATCGGACACCACCGCGATGACTGGGACTGGAATCTTTCTCTTCATTTCATTTTCTTGTGAAAATGGATGTAGGGCGAGCAGATGGCATCTTAGCCCCCAAGGCTGTCAAGCTTATCAAGAGCTTCAGCTTCGGCCTGCCCAAGAAAACTGGGGGGAAGACTCTTGTCAGTTCTAAATTTCGCCATGGCTCGCTCCAGATGACGGGCCGCAGCTTCAAATGCCTTCCCTCTCTTTTGAGCGCCCGTCGTCGTTAGTAAGAATGTCAAGCCCGCCGCAAGAGCCGCCAAAAGAATCACTAAATTGGAAGTAAGAAAAGGGCTCTTCGCATTTGCCACCAGAATTGCCGATAGGACGGTGGAAGAGAATCCAAGCCAATAATGAATGTTGTTCCACATTTTCGACAAGCCCAACCAAGCGCGCCACTTGCCATTTATCTCAGGTGGGATGCTTCGAATCGAATTCATCATCGTGTAATTACTCCTATACAAGTCAGATATGGGCCGAATCGCTCCACCATAGCGCCATTCCGAGCGTGGCTGCGTCTTCGCCCGATTGACTTAGAGCCTTTGCCTTATACCCCCTCAGTAGTACTCTTATAGCAAATGGCAAAGTCAAAGGGTGCAACATTTGATTTCTTGCCGGCCGTCGTGCTTTACCGCGAAGACATAGAATCTCTGCTTTCAATCTTTCATAGTCATTGTAGGGAGGTATGCCTTTCCAACGAAAAAGACGAATACGACTCAGTCGTTGTGATGAAGGGTAAAGCCGGTTCGAAACCTTCGTATCTAGAATTTCGGGGCTCCTCTCCGGAGATCTGGCTAACGGTGCGATCCCCGATAGCCTTTGACAAGGGGGAAGACGTACTCGTTGTTCGCGCCCAATACAGGAAAGCCGACGAGCTCTACTTTTCTATCAAAGACCTCCTGACCCGGAGAAGGCGCTCGTGGCCCCTCAAACCATTGATGCAGATGCTATGGGCATTTCTCAGCGCGTTTGCACTTTTTTTGATCATTCTTGCCAGCCTTCATGCTGCTCACGTCGCCCCGCGCCGCCATCTAGGGTTTATGGGTTTCATCGCGTATTGGGTGATGGTCCCATTTTTCCCCGGTAAGGAAAAACCCTCATACGTTAGCCTCGAATACAGATGCAATGGCGACAAATTCTGGGGAAGGAACCACGATGAAATCAATAAGATGATCATGACCGCTGTCATCTGCACCCTTGTTACTTGGCTACTGGATTGGGCACTTTCATTTATTCACTGGAGCACGCCCCACCATTGACCGGGGCGGCCGACTCAGCCATAAGGTTTCCACAGCTGCCCTTGTCCCGCCGGATTTGACCCAGCCACCTCGAACTCCTAGAATGGATATGGAGTATTATCGGGAGCGATCAGCGGGATCAGCAGGGGGCAGCCATCCAACCCGCAACCGAAGCCGCCCTAAGGCATCTAATTGGAGTGGAAGAGCGAAGGCTGAACCTATGCGTGCACTGAAAACAACCTTACTCCTGGCCGCGCTGAGCGTACTTCTGGTCCTCGGCGGCGAAATGCTGTTCGGCCAGCAGGGCCTTATCCTCGGCTTTGTTGTCATGGCCGTCGTCAACCTCGTCGCCTACTTCGCATCGGACAAGATCGCCCTGGCTCAGAACCACGCCCAGCCCGTCACGCGCGAGCAAGCCCCGCGCCTGTATGCCGTGATGGAGCGGCTATGCGGCAAAAGCGGCATCCCCATGCCCAAGCTCTATGTGACGCCCGAACAGGCGCCCAACGCCTTTGCCACCGGACGCAGCCCGCATCACGCTTCCGTTGCGGTCACCGCCGGCCTGCTGCAATTGATGAATGACGATGAACTCGAAGGCGTCATCGCCCACGAGCTTTCCCACGTCCGCAATTACGACATCCTGATTACCTCCGTCGCCGCGATGCTGGCCGGCACGATCACGCTTCTCGCCCGCATGGCCTTCTGGTTTGGCGGAGGCGGCGGACGCCGCGGGAATGCGCTCGGCTCGCTCCTGATGTTGATTCTCGGCCCGCTGGCCGCGATTCTTTTGTAGCTCGGCATCTCGCGCCAGCGCGAATACGCCGCGGACGCCGCCGGCGTTCGCCTCGTCGGCCACGCCAATGGACTGATTTCCGCGCTCGGCAAGCTCGGCGAATATAACAAGCGCATCCCGATGAACGTTTCGCCCACGACCGCGTCTCTCTACATCGTCCAGCCGCTTACTTTCGGCGGAGTTTTCCGCGGATTGTTCAGCACGCACCCGCCGCTCGCCGAGCGCATCGCCGTCCTCCGCAACATGACGGTGCTCCGGTGAGATCGGCGCTCGAGTGTGCAAGCCTTTGGCGCTCCGCGCCGAAATTGCTTCAAACAACCCCGGTAAAAATCGCATTTTTCTGCTCAATTTATTTAGACAGACGACTGTCTCAATAAATAAAAACGCCGTTTTTCAGTTCCAGAATTGAGTGGAATGACTCACTCAATTTCATTTTGGCCCCCCTCCCCGGCGCCAAAATGGCCTCTGGGAGTGTAGAAACGGCATTGTTCTAGTACCCCCTCCCTGCCTCATTTCGGATCCGCTCTCCGCTAACTCATTTCCTGCCAACCACTTACAGGCATCCTGCATCCAATCGAAGTGTGGCCGGGCAAGTGCAATGACTAGCATGTCCGTCAGGGGGAGCGCCATGAACTGCAGCGTCGCCATCAAGCTGATTTGTGATTACATCGAGGGTCGTCTTTCGCCTATGGCGGAGCAGCAGGTCTCGAAACATCTGGCCGGCTGTCCGGATTGCATGCGGATTCTTGAAGCTGCCGAGGAAACTTTGGAAGTTTATTTCGGCGCCGATCCCGCCCGGCTTCCGCATCCGAGCCACGCCTGATTTTTTTGAAATTGCTTCCCGCTTATTTTGTGATCCTCTTCGGAATTTTTTCATCTCCGAATTTCTCGCACATTTCATCTATGATTTCCATTCCGCAAATTTTTTTGCGCCGCAATTTTCGATTTTTCTCAGTCTCTTTTACTCAAAGAATTAACAGCTAGAAACGACATACTGCCTGTAAAGTTTGCAGTGCTGCATTTTGGGGCACATCCCGCGGAGAACCTCCAAGTGACTGGAAATGCGCCACTTACGGGAATGGCGGATTTGGCGCGGCGCGTGCTCTTTATCCACCCCGCTAGGGGCTTGAAACTAAGGAGAACACGAAAATGCTTAATGAAGAACGTCAAGAGTCAATTCAAGTGAATGAAGGAACAGGAACTCCACGCTGGCTGGGGATCGCTGTTGTAGCGCTGGCGGCGGTCTCTCTGCTCGCTCTCGGCGTGGGTTGGAGCGCGGCCAATCACGCGCGCGAAGCGCAGCAGGCATCGCAAAATGATGCCAACACGCTGCGACAAAATCTCGATACCGTAAGCCAGAGGCTTTCGCAGTCCGAAGCATCGAACACACAATTGCAGGCCGATCTGGGAACCGTGACCGACAAGTTGAATGCCGCGCAGACCGATCTCGCCAAGACGCACCACTCGGCCAGCCAGACTCGCGAACAATACACCAAGGAAATGGCCGCGATTCAGGATCAAGTGCAGACCGCGCAAAACACGCTTGCGACCAAGGCCAACACAGATGATCTGAACGCTGTTTCGACAACCGTGAATGGCGTACGCACCGACCTCGACTCCACCAGGTCCGACCTGGTGAATGCTCGCGGAGAACTCGGCACGCAGATCGCGCACAACCACGATGAAATCGAACAGCTCCGCCGCTTGGGTGAGCGTGATTATTATGAATTCACGATTACCGACAAGGGCTCAAAGCAAAAGCTCGGCACCGTGACACTGGAACTGCGCAGCGTAGACGTCAAGCACAACCAGTACACAGTGAACCTTTACGCGGATGACATGAAGTTCCAGAAGAAAAACCGCCAGGTAAACGAGCCGGTGTTCTTTATCACCCAGGGCAGCCGCGACAAATTGGAGCTGGTCGTCAACCAGGTTTCCAAAGATAAGATCGTCGGCTACTTGAGCGTCCCGAAATCCTCGGCGGCCGCTTCGGCGACAACGGCGAGCACGGGCGGAAACTAAACGCAATCTGCAGTACAGCGGGAGAGTCCCTACCGGCTACTCCGCAGACAGAAGCAGACAAGGAAGTGAGTTGGCGGCGGGAGGATTCGAGAGAATCCTCCCGCTGTTTTTTGCGCAATGATGAAATCATTTCAAAGCGAATGAGTCAGAGAGAGAAATCCGACTTTCCGAGAAGACGTTTCAAGAGGCATATCAGAATCCGCAGTGTTTAGCCCAAAGGGTACTCCACACGCCTTGCCCCGATGCAATCCCGTGAATAAAACGCTTAATCACCATCGTGCGCTGAATGCAAAATCATTGCGGGCAATGCGGGAGAAGCATACGATGTGGTTAGAGTTTCAGGACGGAAATCCCTGCGAAGATGACATTCTGCGTGGGTCTGACCGAAAAGGAGGAATGAGCGATGTCTGCCGCTCTTTCCGCAAACCCGATTGACAAATTTCTGCTGAAAAGAATCCATCTCGCGATTGGTCAAGCGCCAATTCGATTGGAATTCAGCCGAGAAAAATCCGCCCCGCCGGATGGCACAGACGTGGACACCATCGTGATTCATGACCGCCGGGTACTGGCACGAATGGCGCTCGATCCAGAAATCGGATTCGGGGACGCATATATGGAGGGTCGCATCGAGGTAAAGGGAAACCTCGTCCATGTATTGGAGTCCGTTTTCCCCGCCATGCGCACGCTCAAGAAACGAAGCTGGTATTACCGCCTTATTTCAAGCTGGCTGAGACGCGTCCAAGCCAATACGCTGAACGGGTCGGCTACAAACATCCATCATCATTACGATCTAAACGCGGAATTCTATAAACTATGGCTCGATTCGCGGCTGGTATACACCTGCGCGTATTTTCCGACTCCCTCCGCTACGCTTGAAGAAGCGCAACTGGCAAAGTTGGATTATGTCTGCAGAAAGGTTCAGCTCCAGCCCGGCGAAATCGTTGTGGACGCGGGGTGCGGATGGGGCGCCCTTGCGCTGCACATGGTGAAACATTACGGCGTAAGGGTGAAAGCTTTCAATATTTCGGGCGAACAAATTCGATATGCGCGCACGCAGGCACAAAAAGAAGGACTGAACGGACAAGTGGAGTTCATCGAGGACGACTACCGGAATATCTCTGGGCGGTTTGACGCGTTTCTATCCGTAGGGATGCTGGAGCACGTAGGCCGCGAACATTACAGTGAATTGGGAGACGTGATACACCGCGCGATTGGTGATTCCGGGCGCGGTCTCATCCATTTCATCGGACGCAACCGGCCGCAAGCCTTCAGCGCCTGGACCCGGAAGCGCATTTTTCCGGGCGCATATGTTCCGGCGTTGCGGGAAGCAGTGGAAATTTTCGAACCGCAGGGGTATACGGTCCTCGATGTGGAGAACCTGAGGCCCCATTACGCGAAGACGCTCGAGTACTGGCTGGCCCGCTACGAGCAGTCGGTGGACCGCGTGTCCGAGATGTTCGGCCCCGAATTCGTCCGGGCTTGGCGACTTTATCTTGCGGGATCGGTCGCGAGCTTTCGGACAGGAAATCTGCAACTTTTCCAGATCGTCTTCGCAGGTTCCGCTTGCCGGCAAATTCCGTGGACTCGGGCTCACCTGTATGCCGGAGAGGCGCTTAAGGAGAAGGAGCCTGAATGGATTCGTGCAGCGTCCTAATTGTGGGGGCCGGGCCTGCAGGTTCATCGTGCGCGCGGAGATTGCGGCAGGCGGGCCTGGACACAATCATCCTCGACAAGAGCACATTTCCGCGCGACAAAGTATGCGGCGGTTGGATCACTCCCGCGGTAATTCAAGAGCTTGAAATCGATCTGGAGGAGTACGCGCGCGGACGCGTGCTGCAATCCATTACCGGGTTCCGGACAAGCCGCATGGGCGATGCTGAGATCGAAACCGATTACGGCCGCGCCATCAGCTACGGAATCCGGCGGTTTGAATTTGACGATTACCTGTTGCAGCGCTGTGGGGCGCGCCTGATATCGGGAACACCCCTGAAAAGTCTCGCGCGTTCCGGCGACACCTGGATCGTGAATGGCGAAATACAGACGCGACTAATCGTCGGCGCGGGGGGGCATTTCTGCCCGGTCGCCCGATACCTTGGCGCCGAAGCCCGCCAAGAAGTTGCGGTCGCCGCACAGGAAGTGGAATTTGAAATGAATCCCCGTCAGCGTGAAGCGTGCAGGATCCGCGGGGAAATTCCCGAACTTTATTTTTGCGCGGACATGAAAGGGTACGGCTGGTGCTTTCGCAAGGGAGATTTTCTGAACATAGGCCTGGGCAGGCTCGACTCGCACTCATTGCCGGGGCACGTCTCCGAATTCGTAAGCTTCCTGAAAAGAACTGGCAAGGTCACCTTCGATGTTCCTTCTTCGATGCTGGGCCACGCCTACCTAATTTTTCGCGAAACGAAGCGAAACATTGCCGGCGATGGAGTGCTGTTGATCGGAGATGCCGCCGGCCTCGCCTACTCACAAAGCGGCGAGGGGATCCGCCCCGCGATTGAATCCGGATTGCTGGCCGCGAAAGCCATTCTCGCGGCCGAAGGAAATTACGCGCGCGATCGCCTTGAGAGATATCGTGGAATGCTTGCCTCACGATTCGGAAAATCACAGGCGGACTGGTCCACGCGAATCGGCCGGCGCCTTCCACGACGATGGATGAACGCATTCGCGAGAATGCTTCTCTCGACGCGATGGTTTTCGCGCCACGTCGTCCTCGATCGGTGGTTCCTGCACGCGAACGAGCCGGGTCTCCAGGCCTGAGCAGCACAGCAAGAAGGAAAGCTGGGGGAGGATTCGAGAGAATCCTCCCGCTGTTTTTTTGTGCGCGTGTATTTTTTTGCGCAGAGTTATTGGCGGGTCACTTCGCGCAAGCGGCGAGCGAGGTAGTTTCGTTCGACCTGATTTGTGGCGAGGGCGATTGCGCGTTGGTAGGCGTCGCTTGCGTTGCGGCGATCGCCGAGGCGGCGGAGGATGTCGGCGCGGGCTGCGTGGAAAAGGTAGTAGTCATCCAATTCGCCAGAGGCGCCGAGACCGTCGATCAACTCGAGGCCGCGCGGAAGGCCTTCGCTCATGGCAATAGCGACGGCGTGATTCAGGGCGACGACAGGAGTGGGCATGCGGCGCGAGAGTTCTCCGTACAGCGACGCGATTTGTCGCCAATCTGTTTCCGCGGGAGTGGCGGCTTCGCTGTGCAACGCCGCGATGGCCGCTTGCAATTGATATGGTCCGGCTGCGTGGAGATGCAACGCATCTTCTACGAGTTGGACGCCTTCGCTGATTTGGCTGCGATTCCAAAGTGAGCGGTCCTGCTCCTCGAGGGTGATCAACTCGCCCGCGGAACTGACGCGCGCGGCGCGGCGCGAATCGTGGAGCAGCATGAGCGCGAGCAAGCCTAGATTTTCGGGCTCGAGCGGCAGGAGTTCGCGGAGCACGCGGCCGAGACGAATTGCTTCGGCGCACAGATCGGCGCGAATGAGTTGATCGCCGGCGGTGGCGGAATAGCCTTCGTTGAAAATCAAGTAGATGACGGCTTGGACGGATTCCAAACGCTCGCCGAGTACAGCGGGCGCGGGGACTTCGTAGGGAATATTCGCGTCACGGATTTTTTGTTTTGCGCGGACAAGTCTTTGCGCGAGGGTTGGCTCCGCCATCAGAAACGCGCGCGCTATTTCCGTTGTGGTGAGCCCGCCTAGAGTTCGCAGCGTGAGTGCAATTTGCGCCTCGCGATTTATGGCCGGGTGGCAGCAGGTGAAAATCAGACGAAGGCGATCGTCGGGATAGGTCACGGATAATTCGTCCGGGGGAAAATAGTCATCACTCATGGACTTCTTGGTTTCGTATTGCAGCGTATCCTGCTTTTCGGTTCGCGTGCCCTGCCGCCGCGCGTGATCAATTAATTTTCGGTGCGCGACGGCGGTGATCCATGCCGCTGGGTTCCTGGGGATGCCGTGGGCGGGCCAATTCGCGAGCGCGGACGCGAACGATTCCTGCATTGCCTCCTCAGCCAGATCGAAAGAGCCGGAAAGCCGGATCAGGGATGCAACGATCCGGCCCGACTCTTCACGAAAGATTGTTTCCGCTATGGTTTTTGCATCGTTCACGTCATCTTCAAAATTGGCCGGACTTCGATGGACCCAGAACGCGAGCCAGGATTTTTCGCGGCCATGGCAATGGCCTCATCGCGATCCTTCGCCTCCACCAGATAGTAACCGCCGAGTTGTTCCTTTGTCTCGGCGAACGGCCCATCGGTTGTGGCGCGCTTGCCGTCACGCAAACGCACTGTGGCGGCGGCGCTGACTGGCTGCAAAGCGTTGCCTCCCCTGATCGCATGCCCGAATTCCTTGCCAAATGCCCGATGCGCTTCGTGTTCGGCCTCCATTTCAGCCTTGCTCTTCTTGGCCCACGCTTTCTCTTCGCCGTAAATTAAGAGCAGAAATTCCATTTGTGTTTCCTCCTATGGGTACGACGTGCGAATAACTTCCAATCGACACGGTGCAGAAAAAACATTCGAAGAATTATTTTATGCCGGACCCGCCGTCGCTGGGTGTGTCATTTCCGAGAGGGGCCGGATTTCGATGCAGCCCTCGCCGCCTTTGCAAGCGGTGGGAATTTTCGCGGCCCAACTGATTGCTTCGTCGAGATCTTTGCAATCAAGAATGTAATAGCCGGCCAACTGCTCCTTGGTTTCCGCGAAAGGGCCATCGGTGATCAATACTTTGGCGTCGTGGACGCGGACGGTGGTTGCGGTTGCCGTTGGCTTTAAAGGCTCGGCGCCGCGAAGGATTCCACGCTTTGACGTCTCCTGCATGACACCCGCGTGGCCGGAAATGATTCTTTCCTTATCTTCGGGCGGCATTTGGGCCATTTCTGTTTCCCGTGAATAAACCAAGAGGATGTAGCGCATGGCGAGTCTCCTTGCAACTTTCAATCTACACGGTGATACACGAGCGGAACGGTGAAGCCAGGCTTGCCGCCCTGATACCATGTCCATTCTTCGACCATCTCCTTCGGTCCGGTGAACCTGATCACGACGTGATGCATGTGTCCGGTCTCCGGGCTTGCCAAATTTGTGACGTCCAGAAACTGAAAATCAATCGCGTTGGTCTTCGAATCGAAGGCCCCGGCCTGCAAGCGCGGCTGGTTTCCTGCTTCACAGAAGTGCGTGAGCAGCAATCGATTTCCGTCAAGGTAATAGACGGTGATCATTTCCGCTTCTCCCGGAACCTTTACGTGCTCGAGGAGTGCGGTGCCATTGGAAACCACTTGATATGTGGCGGAGGCCTTTCCTTTTTCGGAGATTGCTTCCCAACTTCCAGCGAGAGTTTTTAGTTTTTCGAATGCCAGGGCCGCGTTGGCGGGGTCCTTTGAAATCTGCGGGGCGGCGGCGCCCGCAAGGGCAAAACTGACTGCGGCTGCCAAAGCAATTGCCAAAATGCCGCGTCCGTGAAAAGTGTTCATATCATCCTCCTGAAATGCGTTGACTTGGCCCAAGTACCGGGCATAGGTACGACGTTCGAGCCCGGGGAAATCGACAGTCCGGGAAGGAATTCCTGACGCGGCCAGAAGCTCTTTGGTCGTGGGGCCCGCCAGCCCGTTACATTGCGCGAAAACGGTTCTGAAGACAATGGAAGGGGCGCCTGCGGGCGGCTAACAGCCCCAGGGCTACGAGGCGCCCTGGGCTACAGAGAGGCAGGCCGTCACCTCTCCATTCGAGCGCAACACGTGGGTTAGTTCTTTCTAGTCGAGGATTGGGGAAAGGCGAATTTTGGACGGCGCAGTCATTTGTAAAACGGCCAACCTTTTTCGGGGGGCGGAGGCAAAACAATTACCTCAAACTCCGAAACAGGAGGCATTCTCTTCACGGAAGTGATGGCGTCTTTGTAGATCTCAAGCTCGACGGGCCTTCCTTCAACAACATGTAAGAGCACATGAATCGTAGCGCCATCTTCATCTTTTCCCTCTGCTTCCACAGGAACTCTTTGAACCACTGGCGCCTTACCGGGAACCTCTGATTTGATCTCGAGACCGCCGTCTTCATCAAGGACACGCACTGATATCTGGCGGAGCAGCGGCAACAGCTCGGTTTTGCCTGGAAAATCTGCCTCCAGCAAACGATCAAGCAGGGATCGTTCATAAGGGGTGGGATCTCGAAATTGTGGTTCAGCGTTCATTGGCGCGGATTGCGATGATACCACTGAGGGTAGTCCTCGAAGATTGATGCCGCGTGGCGGAGTTTTGATGGCCCGGTAGGCGCGGGGTGTGGCACACTCTTGCGCGAGTGCGAGGCGGAACACACGTCATGAAACAACATTTGAAGCGGTTCTGCGTGATGAGTTTGATGGTTCTCGTTGCGTCGGCGGGGCTCGTTGGGACGCAGGGGCAGGAGCGGGATGCGGCGAAGTCGATTGATTTGTTGAGGCACAAGGTGGAAGAGATTGGGAAGGGCGTGAGCGCGGATTGGGGCATCTACGTCAAGTCACTCGATACGGGGGAAGAGCTGGCCATCAATGCGGACACCGCGATGGACACGATGAGCACGATCAAGGTGCCGCTGCTGGTGGATGTGTACCGGCTGGTGGACGCAGCGAAACTGAACACGGCGGAACGCATCACGATGACGACGGCGGACAAACGATTTGGGACGGGTGTGTTGAGAACGCTCGACGACGGGCTGAACCTGAGTTTTCGCGACGCGCTGGAGCTGATGATCATCCAGAGCGACAACACAGCGACGGACATGGCGTTTGCACGCGTGGGCGGGCCCGCGCACGTGACGCAGACGATGCGGGGGGTCGGGTTGAATTCAATTACGGCGACGGGGACAGCATTTGACTGGTTCAGGGCGCTGGGGGCGACAGCGGACCCGGCGTGGAATAATTTGACGCCCGAGGAACTATTCCGGCGGGGATTTCCGCAGTCGATGACGGAAGCGGACACAGAGCGATTTCATTTCGAGGGGAAGCATCCCTTTGGGCTTTCGAGCGCGCGGGACATGGGGCGGATTTTGGAGATGATTGCGCGGAACCAGGCGGCGAGCCAGAAGTCATGCGAAACGATGATGGGGATTTTGCGGCAGCAGCAGATGCGGACGCGGATTCCAAAGTATCTGGATAATGTGTCGACGCCGCACAAGACGGGGGATTTTCCGCCGTACATCGCGAACGACGTGGGATTTTTGGAAACGGACAGCGGGCGCGTGGTGGTTGTCTTTTTCTCGGCGCACCATCGGGGGTATTACAGCGAGTTGGAGGATGCCATCGCGCGGATGAGCGAGCAGGTGTGGGCGTATTTTAATTATCGCGGGAAGCAGACGGGGAATTGATGAGCATTTGGGCGGTACATGCGGGGCGGGCGTTTACGCCGCACGTGGAGATTGCGGACGCGGTGGCCGTGGTTGAGGGAGCAACCATCACGGCGATTGGGGCGCGGAAGGATGTGGCGATCCCTGAAGGCGCGCGGATGGTGGAGGCTCCGGAGGCGACGCTGGTGCCGGGATTTGTGGACGTGCACGTACACGGCGCGGGCGGGCAGGATGTGATGGAGGGGACAACGGAAGCGCTCGATGCCGTGGCGGAGACGCTGGCGCGCGGAGGGACGACCTCATTCTTGGCGACGACGGTGACCGCGGCGCCAGAGCGGCTGTGCGCGAGCGCGGCGGGGATTTCAAGTTATGCAAAGGAGCAGAACGGGGCACGGAGAGGGTCGAGCCCGCGCGCGGAAATTTTGGGAATCCATTACGAGGGGCCGTTTATCAACGCGGCGCGGAGGGGAGTGCATCCGGCGGAATGGATTGCGAAGCCATCGGCGGAATTATTCGGGCGAATGCTGGAAGCGGCAGGCGGAATGGCGCGGATCCTTACGCTTGCGCCGGAGGTTCCCGGCGGGCTCGACCTGGTGCGCGATGCGTGCGATTCGGGGCTGGTCGTCTCCATGGGGCACACGGACGCGACCTACGAGCAGGCGATGGCGGCGATCGAGCGCGGGGCGCGGCATGCGGCGCACGTGTTTAATGCGATGCGGCCATTTTCGCACCGCGATACGGGGGTGCTGGGCGCAGTGTTCACATCGCCGCAAGTGACGGCGGAACTGATCGCGGATGGGGTGCACGTGGATGCCGCGGCGATGAAATTATTGCTGAAGGCGAAGACGCCGGGCGGCGTGATCCTTGTGAGCGACGGGACGGCGGCAACGGGGATGCGCGACGGGAAATTCCGGCTGGGGGATTTTGAGGTGGAGGTGAAGGGCGGCGTGGTGCGGAACATGGAAGGAAAGCTGGCGGGGAGCGCGTTGACGCTGAACCGCGCGCTGCGAAATATATTGTCGCTGGGCGTGACGATGGCGGATGCGGTGCGGATGCTGACGCATCAGCCGGCGAAGTTATTGGGAATTGAAAAACGGAAAGGGGTTTTGGCGGCGGGTGCGGATGCGGATTTGGTTTTGCTGGACGCGAAGATGGAGATTACGGGGGTGATGACGCGGGGGGTGGGGTTTGATTGAGTTTTTTAGCGGGGGTTTAGGGGGACGCCGAATTTTTCGGCGAGGAGATAGGGGTCGAAGGGGCTGCAGGCGAAGAACTCACCGTTCAATTCAAATGTGGGGACCTTGCGGCGGCCGTCGTTGACGCTCAGGATCAGGTCTTCGGCATCAGGCGATTCATCCACGTTGATTTCCTCGAAGTCGATTCCGCGCTCGGCGAGGAAGCGCTTGGCGCGTATACAATCCGGGCACCATCCCGATGTGTACATTTTTACCATGCGAATAAATCCTTCAAGATAAAGGCAACCCTAGAAAATTAGATGCCGTGCGGGGCGATGGGATTCGCGGAATGTTCCGAGAAAGTTCACGCGGAGTGGGCGAGTTCGCGGGCGGCGCCGGTCGCGTGCGCGGCAACCTTCAACCGCAGCTCAGCGCGCGCGACGGCGCGGCGCGCAGCGGCGGCGGATTCGTCCGGAGTGCCGGGTGTTGAGAGAATTTTTTCGGCGGCGGACTTCGCTTTGGCGGCGCGGGCGGCGTCAATTTCTTCGGCGCGTTCGGCGGATTCGGCGAGCAGGATTACGCGGCCGGCAAGGACTTCCACGTAGCCGCCGAGTATTGCGGCATAATTTATTTGGCCGTCTGATTTGTAACTCAGCTCGCCTTCGCCGAGTTCCGAGAGCAAGGGCGCGTGGCCGGGGAGGATGCCGAGGAAGCCGTCCAGCGCGGGGACCTGCACTTCCGTCGCGACGGCGCGAATAACGCGCCGCTCGGGGGTGACGATTTCGAGAGCGATGGAGTCAGGGAGCATGAAAGGGGATTATTTCTTCTCCTTAAATGTCTCGGCCTTTACGAGCACCTCATCAATTCCGCCAACCATATTGAAGGCTTGCTGAGGCACGTCATCATGCTTGCCTTCGACGATTTCCTTGAATCCGCGGACGGTGTCTTCAATTTTTACGTATTTGCCCTCGAGGCCGGTGAACTGGGCGGCGACGAACATCGGCTGGGAGAAAAACTGTTCGATTTTTCGCGCGCGGGCGACGATGAGCTTATCTTCGTCGGGCAATTCTTCGATGCCGAGGATGGCGATGATATCCTGCAAATCCTTGTAGCGCTGGAGGACCAATTTCACGGAGCGCGCGACGTTGTAATGCTCGGCACCGACGATATTCGGATCGAGGATGCGCGAAAAGCTGGCGAGCGGGTCGACGGCGGGGTAGATGCCCAGCTCGACGATGGCGCGGCTGAGGTTGGTCGTCGCGTCCAAATGAGAGAAAGTGGCGGCGGGCGCAGGGTCGGTGTAGTCATCGGCGGGGACATAGACGGCCTGCACCGAAGTGATGGAGCCTTTCTTGGTGGAGGTGATGCGTTCCTCGAGCTCGCCGAGTTCGGTGTTGAGGTTCGGCTGGTAGCCGACGGCGGAAGGCATACGGCCGAGGAGAGCGGAGACTTCCGAGCCGGCTTGGACGAAACGGAAAATATTGTCGATGAAGAGAAGGACGTCGAGGCCCTCTTCATCGCGGAAATATTCCGCGACGGTGACGCCGGTGAGGCCGACGCGGAGACGCGCGCCGGGCGGTTCGGTCATCTGGCCGTAGATGAGGGCGCAGCGGGACTTCTCCGAATTCCCGGCGACAACGACGCCCGATTCCTGCATTTCGAGCCAGAGGTCGTTGCCCTCGCGGGTGCGCTCGCCGACGCCGGCGAAAACCGAGACACCGCCGTGCTGCATGGCGACGTTGTGGATAAGCTCTTGAATCAAAACGGTTTTGCCGACGCCCGCGCCGCCGAAGAGGCCAATTTTTCCGCCCTTGAGGTAGGGCTCCATCAGGTCCACGACCTTGATGCCGGTCTCAAACATTTCGAGATCCGTGGATTGATTATCGAGGAGAGGCGCGGGACGGTGAATCGAATAGTGAGTGGCCGATTCGATCGGGTCAGGCTTGAGGTTGTCCACGGGCCGGCCGAGCACGTTCATGATTCGGCCGAGCGTGGCGCGGCCGACGGGAACCGTGACGGGTTCGCCGAGGTCATACACTTTCATGCCTCGAACAAGGCCCTCGGTGGGTTCGAGCGCGACGACGCGCACGCGGCCTTCGCCGAGGTGCTGTTGGACTTCACCGATGATGTCCACAGGCTGAGGGAGGTCGTAGCCTTCGCTGGTGATGCGAAGGGCGTTGAAAATTTGCGGCAATTCGTGGGCTTCAAACTTGACGTCAATGACCGGCCCAATGACTTGAACGATGTGTCCGATGCCGGTGGTTTTATCAGCCATCTCGATCTCCCTGTTCCTTACGCGGTGTAAGACGCGCCGCTCACGACTTCGATAATTTCCTTGGTGATGGCGGCCTGGCGAATCTTGTTCATGGTCAACGTCAAGGTATCGATCAAATCTCCGGCGTTGTTGGTGGCCGAATCCATGGCGGTCATGCGGGCGGCGTGTTCCGCAGCGGAGGAATCAGCAATCATGCGGTAAATACGCGCTTCGACAAAACGCGGCAGCAAACCCTTCAGGATTTCCTCGGCGGGCTGCTCGTAAATGTAATCGACCTGCGAGCCGGAAGCGTCGGGCTCGACAGGGTCCATCGGAAGCAATCTCTCGAAAACCATTTTCTGCGTGATGACGCTCTTAAATTCGTTGAAGAGGAGATAGACGGCGTCGGCGCGAGCTTCGGAATACTCCTCGATAATTTTCGCGGCAATTTCCTGAGCGCGGGCGAAATCGGCGCGGGCCGTGAAGCCGACGTATTCACCAGCGATTGTCCACTTCTGCAGGCGGCGAAAGGTGTCGCGACCCTTGCGGCCGACGGGGATGACTTCGAGATGCTTCTCCGATTGCGAGCGGAGGAACTCGACCGCGCGGCGGACGGCGTTGGCGTTGAAAGCGCCGCAGAGGCCGCGGTCACCTGTGGCGACGATGAGGAGGATTTTTTCCTCGGGCCTGCGAGCGAGCATTGGATGCGCGGGATTCTCCATCCTTGAAGCGACTGAGTTTATGAGTTGGGTGATTGCGTTGGAGTAGGGACGCGCTTCCATGGCTTTTTCCTGCGCTTTTCGCAGGCGGGCTGCGGAGACGAACTTCATGGCCCTGGTGACCTGCTGGGTGCTTTTCACCGAGCGGATGCGGCGCCGGAAATCGAGAAGTGCGGCCATTTTCTAAGAATTCGTCCGTTTAGCCCGCTTTCGGAGTTGCCACGAATTTTTCCTTGAATGCTTTCAGCGCTTCGGTGATGAGCGACCTGACCTCATCGTCGAGGGCCTTCTTTTGGGCGATCTTTACGAGCACGGCGCCATAATTCGCGTCCATGAACGTGTACATTTCACTCTCGAAGCGGCGGCAATCGGCGACAGCGACGCTATCCAAATAGCCGTTTGTGGCCGCGAAAATTACGAGCACCTCTTTTTCGATGGGAAGAGGCGAGTACTGGTTTTGCTTCAGGATTTCCGTGAGGCGCTGGCCGCGAGCGAGTTGCGCTTGTGTGACGTTATCGAGTTCGGAACCGAATTGCGCGAAGGCCGCGAGGGCGCGGTATTGCGCCATTCCGAGGCGCAAGGTGCCCGCGATCTTGCTCATGGCTTTGATTTGCGCGTTGCCGCCGACGCGGCTGACGGAAATGCCGACGTTGATCGCAGGCCGGATGCCGCCATTGAAAAGGTCGGCTTCGAGATAGATCTGGCCATCGGTGATGGAGATGACGTTTGTGGGAATGTAGGCGGAAACGTCACCGGCCTGGGTTTCGATTACGGGCAGCGCGGTGAGAGAACCGCCGCCGAGTTCATTGCTGAGCTTCGCGGCGCGCTCGAGGAGGCGCGAATGCAAATAGAAGACGTCACCGGGGTAGGCTTCGCGTCCCGGAGGACGGCGAAGAAGCAACGAAATTTCGCGATAGGACTGCGCGTGCTTTGAGAGGTCGTCGTAAAAGCAGACGGCATGGCGCTTGGAGTCGCGGAAAAATTCGCCCATGGCGCAGGCGGCGTAGGGCGCGACGTATTGCAGTGTGGCGGGCTCGGTGGCGCTGGAGGCGACGACGATGGTGTAGTCCATCGCGCCGGCGTCAGTGAGAATTTTGACGACCTGAGCGATCGTCGAGCGCTTCTGGCCGATGGCGCAGTAGATGCAAATCATGTCGCCACCCTTCTGGTTGATGATGGTGTCCAGAATGATGGCGGTCTTGCCGGTCTGGCGGTCGCCGATGATCAGTTCGCGCTGGCCGCGGCCGATGGGGATCATGGAGTCGATGGCCTTGATGCCGGTTTGCAAAGGCTCGCGGACGGGCTGGCGATCCACGACGCCTGGGGCGAGGCGCTCGAGCGGGAAACGCTGGCCGGTGGAGATGGGGCCTTTGTCGTCGAGCGGATCGCCGAGCGGATTGACGACGCGTCCAATGAGGGCATCGCCGACCGGCACGGACATAATCGTCTTGGTGCGCTTGACGGTGTCGCCTTCCTTGATTTCGGTGTAGTCGCCGAGTAGCACGGCGCCGACCTGATCTTCCTCGAGGTTGAGCGCGATGCCGGTGGCGCCGTGCGGGAAGGTGAGCATCTCGCCGGACATGCAGCGCTCGAGGCCGTGGACGCGGGCAATGCCGTCGCCAACGGAGATTACGGCGCCGACCTCATCGACGGAGACGGTCTGCTGATAATTTTCGATCTGCTCGCGCAGAATTTTTGTGATTTCGTCTGCCTTGATCTGTGCCATTCCTTCACCAGCCTCATGTGGGACGAGGATTCTGCTCTCCCGCCGGATCCTGCGAATCAAAGGGGCAGGTCTCAAGACCCGCCACTACAAATTCTCATGCGAATCTATTCGACGGCCATTGTTGCTTCCATGCGCCGGAGTTGCTCTTTTACCGAACCATCGTAAATTACGGAACCAATCCGGACGACGGCGCCGCCGAGAAGGGCGGCGTCTACAAAGTACAGCGCTTCAATTTTTTTGCCCGTGGATTTCTCGAGGCCCTGGACCAGACTGGTTTTCTCCTGCGCGCTCAATTCACCAGCCGAGGTGACGCTTGCTATGGCGATGCCGAGGCGCTCATTCAGACGCGCGGCATAGGCATCGGCGATTTCCGGAAGGATTCCCGCGCGGCGATGATCCACGATTACGTTAAGAAAATTGCTCATGATGGGGCTGGCGCCGAGGCGCGTGAGCAAATTTGCCAGCACGCCGCGCTTTGCGTCACGGGGCACGGCGGGATTTTCCAGAAAATGCTGGAGGTCAACGGACTCGATAATTTCGGCGGCGAAGTCATCGAGACTCACTTTCACTTTTTCCGCCGAGCCCTGTGCTTGCGCGACATCGAGAAGCGCCAGGGCGTAACGATCCGCGATGAGTCTCAATTCACACGTCCTTCAGCGGATGTGGGGGCGGCGGGCAATTCCTCGACAAACCTTTGCATGAGCATGGCGCGGCCGCCGGGGGTCATCTGCTGCGCGACGAGCGCGGCGGCGCGGCCGGCCGCCAGGCGCGCGGCAAGCTCACGCAAATCGAGGAGCGCCACGCGGCGGGCGGCGGCGATTTCGACATCGGCGGCGCGGTCAATTCTTTCGACGTCCTGTTTGCCAGCCATGCGCAGGCGCTGCGCTTCGTCCTCGAAATCTTTTTTGAGGGCATCGCGCATGTTGGCGGTCTCAGTATCCAGACGCGCGAGGCCCGCTTCGGCTTCGCGGAGCTGGCGATCGGCTTCGGCTTTTGCCGCCTGCGCCGATTCAATTCGGGCGGCAATCTGGTCCGCGTGCCCGCGAAAATACGGCGGCGCCTTTTTGGCAATGAAATAGCCAATGACACCGAAAACGACGGCGAAATTCAGCCACTTGAAAACTGCGCCAACGGGCGATTCGACGGGATCCTGATTGGCGGCTTCATCGGCGGCGCGGGCGGGGAGCGCAGCAAATGCGCCGGTGAGAACGATTGCCAAAATCGTGAGGGAAAACCGCCGAAGATGCGTTTTCATTGCGCACCGCCTGGCGCACTGGAGCCCGTGCGCGGCCGAGCAGGCGCAGGATTGAGCAGCCGGGTGACGATTTCAGCGGCAAGCAGCGGCGATGTGGACTCGAGCTGCGCGCGGGCAGCCGCGACTTCCCTGGCGATGCCGTCTTTTTCGGATTTCACGCGATCCATGGCGCGGTTCCGGGCTTCGCGCGCTGCCGCGGCGCGCGACTCCATGAGGACGCGGCGCACAGCGTCCTGCTCAACGTACACAGCGGCGCGCGCTTTCCGGAGCGCCTCCTCATAGGCGTGGATTTTTCCCTTGGCGGCGGCCTGGCTGGCTTCGGCTTCGCGGCGAGCGCCTTCGGTGCGAGCTTCGCGCTCCGCCATCACGCGCATGAGCGGGCCGAAAAACGTATATTTCATTACCAAATAAAAAAGGAGAATAATGATGATGGTGGGTACCGCTTCCAGGAACAGTTGGCCTAGTTGTTGAACAATTTCCATCGTTCGATTTCGAGATGCCCCTGGTGACGCCCGCGAATGGGATCGCTGCTACTGGCCTAAGACACACTACACCAGTTGCTCCCGCACCCCAAACAAGAGCAAAAATTTATAGCATTGGGGCGCAGTTTACGTCAATGCGCCCTGCAATGATTGAGTTTATGCAGAGACCTCGGTCGGGTGAAAGCGCCGGACACGGATCTTGTTCTCTCGCTTGCGGGTGCGTGCAATATCGTAGGCAGACTGCATGCGCATCAGCGTGTCCATTCTAAGGCCGAAGGCTTTCTCGATGCGAAGGGCCATTTCTCCGGAAAGATCAGCTTTCCCGTTTAAAAGACTGGAAAGCGCCGGGCGGGATACGCGCAGAATCTCCGCGGCGGCCGTAACAGACAGGCCGAGCGGAGCTATGACTTCGGTACGGATGAATGACCCCGGGTGTGGCGGGTTCAACATAGCCATAGCAAATTCTCCTAGAAGTTAGTGATAGTCCTCAAGATTTACGTCACAGATTTCATTTTCTGCATTGTCAATCCAAAAAGTCAGCCTCCAATTCCGGGTGACTTGAAGGCTCCACGTTCCCTTCCGGTCACCGGTGAGGAGGTGGGCTTTCCATGACGGGATTGAGCGCAACTCGACGCCGTCTTCGATGGCATCAAGGAAGGCGAGCATATTGCCGATCTTTTCTACGAATGCACTAGGCAATCCCTTCGGGTTGCCGTCTTCATAGAAGCGCTTCAGACCTTTGTGGACAAAATTCCGGATTTCCACTCTTCTAGTGTAGCCTGTAGCGTTACACTTGTCGAGCTGAAAAATGACCTCAGCGCATTTCTTGCCGCGTGCAAATCGGGCCTGCTAAGATGCCTTAGCTGAAGGCATCTAGCGCCTGAGAGACAAGGAGCCAAGGGATGGCCGGTTTCGCCGGAGTGGATTTTATTGATTTTGATTCGCAGTTGAATGACGAGGAAAAGCTGGCCCGGCAGACGGCGCGGCAGTTTGTGGACGACCAAATCCTTCCCATCATCGAGAAGCACAACCGCGAGGCGACGTTTCCGCTGAACCTGGTTCCGCAAATTGGCGAGCTGGGATTTTTTGGCGCGAACTTGACGGGCTACGGGTGCGCGGGGATGTCCAACGTTGCGTACGGGCTGGTGATCCAGGAGCTGGAGCGCGGCGATTCGGGCCTGCGAAGTTTTGTGAGCGTGCAGGGCGCGCTGGTGATGTATCCGATTTACGCGTATGGCTCGAAGGCGCAGAAGGACAGATGGCTGCCGAACATGCAAAGCGGCAAGGCCATCGGCTGCTTCGGGCTGACGGAACCGCAATTCGGGTCGAACCCCGGCGGGATGCTGACACGCGCGGTGAAACGCGGCGACCGGTACGTGCTGAACGGGGAGAAGATGTGGATTACGAACGGGTCGCTTGCGGACGTGGCATTGATTTGGGCGAAGTGCGAAGACGAAAAAATTCGCGGGTTCCTCGTCGAAAAAGGGACGAAGGGATTGAAGGCATGGGATGTCCACGGCAAGTGGTCGCTGCGGGCGTCGATTACATCGGGGCTGGCGATGACGGATTGCGAAATCCCGGCTGAAAATACATTGCCGGGAGTGGAAGGGCTGCGCGGGCCGCTCGGTTGCCTGACGCAGGCGCGCTACGGAATCGGCTGGGGGGCGATTGGCGCGGCGATGGCGTGCTATGACACGGCGCTGCAATACGCCAAGACGCGGAAACAGTTCGCGAACAAGCCGATTGCCGCGCACCAACTCGTGCAGGAAAAGCTGGTGTTCATGATTACGGAGATCACCAAGGCGCAACTGCTCGCACTGCACGTGGGAAGGCGGAAGGACGCGGGCAAGGCGGATTACGCGCACATCTCGATGCTGAAGATGAACAACGTGGGCATCGCGCTGGATATCGCGCGGAAGGCGCGGGACATCCTGGGCGCGAACGGGATCGTGGACGATTACTGCATCATGCGGCATATGAACAATCTCGAGTCTGTTTACACGTACGAGGGAACGAACGACATCCACAAGCTGATCATCGGCGAAAAAATCACGGGCATCGCCGCGTACTACTGAGGAGAATCCATGGAATCGAAACTGAGCCTTGAATTCCTGCGCGTGGTCGAGCAGGCCGCGATCGCATCCGCGCACACGATGGGTCTCGGCGACCGGCACAAGGCCGACGACGAGGCCGTGAAGGCGATGCGCGCAACGATGGACACGGTGGAGATGGACGGGACGATCGTGATCGGCGAAGGCGAGCGCGACGAGGCGCCCATGCTGTTCATCGGCGAAAAAGTCGGCGCGGCGCAACGCGAAAAAAACCGGAACTTCCCGGCCGTGGATATCGCGGTGGACCCGCTTGAAGGCACAAACCTCTGCGCGACGGGCGAGCCGAACGCGATTGCCGTGCTGGCCGCGAGCGACCGCGGCGGCCTGTTGCATGCGCCCGACCTGTACATGGAGAAGATCGTGGTCGGGCCATCGTGCAAGGGCGCTGTGGACCTGGACGCGCCGGTGGCGGAAAATCTCCGCGCGATTGCGAAGCGGCTGGACCGCGACGTCGAGGACCTGGTGGTGATCGTGCTGGACCGGCCGCGGCACGAGAAGCTGATCAGCGAAATTCGCGCAACGGGGGCGCGCATCCGGCTGATCGGCGACGGAGACCTGAGCGCGGGGATTTCCGCGGCCGTGATCGGGACGGGCGTCCACGCCGTGATGGGCACGGGCGGCGCGCCTGAAGGAGTGCTGACGGCGGCGGCGCTGAGGTGCCTGAACGGGCAAATTCTTGCACGGCTGGTGGTGTCTAAGCCGGAGCACACAGAGCGGCTGGCGAAAATGGGCATTCGCGACCCCAAACGAATTTACGACACGGATGAACTCGCGCCAGGAAAAAGAATCATTTTTGCCGCGACAGGCGTGACAGACGGAAATCTTTTGCGCGGCGTGCGATTTTTCGGCGAAGGCACGCGGACACAATCGCTGATTTTGACGCTCGAAACGCGGCAGGTGCGGTTCATTGACACAGTGCACCTGGAGAAGCGGCCGGATGTGAAGGTGCGGTTCGCGTAGTGTTTCGTAAAAAGAGGCATCAGAGGGATTGCAGGAGATTGCCGTGAGCACACCACTCAGTCAGCTTCCATCCATTTCGCCTGAAGCGCCGGGCGCGCCGCCGACGGGATCAAAGAGCCACACGCTGGCGTGGATCCTGGGCGGCTGCGGCACGGTGCTGGTGCTTGCCATCATTGCCGGGATCCTCGGAGTGCGGATGTTTATGAAGAACCATGTCCACAAGGACGCCAACGGCGAGGTGAGCATTGACATGCCCGGCGGCACGTCGATGAAGACGGGGAAGGCAAAGGACATCGGCATTCCGGTGTATCCGAGCACAGTTTCAGGCGGCACGGGGATGGAGGTCACATCGCCGCGAAAGGATCAAAATATGAGCATGGCGATGTACAACACAGGGGACGCCATCGAAAAAGTGGACGCGTGGTATCAGGAAAATCTCAGCAATGACTACGTGCGTGAAGGGCCCGGCGTGAAGCACACGATTCCGGGCGGCAGGAGATTTCCGGTTCCGATTCGGGAGAATTCGATCACCTTCGTATCGAATTCTTTGAAGAGCGACAGTGGTGTGAGCGTTGTCACGCTTACCCAGATGGGGACGATGACGCAGATCGTACTGATGACGGCGGGCGCGACGAGCGCGCAATGAATGGCGCTGACCTTGCACCCGCTGAGGCATCGTCCAAGATTTCTGAAAACTTCAATTGCCCTGTTCCGTCAGCCATTCGCCGGTAATGAACCGCTATTCACCGAAAAACAGGAGACGCAGCGCGCCACAAGCCCTAATCTCCCGCCATGCAGGAGATGACAATGAACGCGGGAGGGGCAGCGATGGCGAGCCAATCACGGCAGACATTCGAGGGGAATTCCGAGGCGAGTTCGGCGGCAGGTACAAAGGTGATGCCTGCGGCGACGCCTGCAAAGGGCGTGGGAATTCTGATGGCAGCCGCAGGGCTTCTGATTTTGCTCGGGCTGATGGCCCAGTTCGGCGAGCTGGGTCTTGGCCCCTTCACGCGCAACACTCTGTGGATCATTCCCTTCCTCGCGCAGGGGCTGTGGAACATCCTTGTGGCCCTGTTGAGCAGGACGGCGCTGGCGAATGTGCTGCCGTTCTGGCCGCTGGCGCTCGTTCTTGCTGGATGCGCGGCGCTCTATCTGTTGAGCCAAGAGGGCCGCACGCCTGCAGCACAGGATTCGAGCAGACGGAGTGATCATGTCCGATAACCCCACTCCAGACCCCAAACAGCGCCGCGGCGTATTCATCATCCACGGAGGATCGGGAATCTTTGTGGGGCTGTTTCTGCTGGCACTGGGCGTTGTATTGCTGCTGGACCAACAAGGAATCGTTTCCGCGCACCATCTCTATTATTTCTTTTGGCCCGCGGTACTCATCTTCTTCGGGCTTGAGAATTTGCTCTGCAGCAGCAGCTCGAGCAAGATTTTCGGAGGTGCGATGCTGGTTGTCGGCGTCCTCATGCTGCTCGGAGATCTCGGGTACATCCCTATCCATATCGGGTTTGAAACCATCTGGCCGGTGCTGCTGATTGCGCTGGGGCTGGCGCTCGTAGCAAACAGGTTCAGCGGCGGCAGCAGACTGGAATACGTTTCGCGGATTCCATTTGTCGGGCGCTTGGAAAGAAAATTGGGAGAAGTGGGCGGCGAAGAGGCGGCGGGTGGAACATTCAATTATTCAGGTTTTATGAGCGGCGTGAAGCAACGCATCGTGAGTAAGAATTTCAGCCACGGAAAGGTCGCCGTGGTCTGGGGCGGATTCGATATCGACTTTACTCAGGCGGATATACAAGGCGATTCGGCCGTGCTTGATGTTGTGGCATTTATGGGTGGCGGAAAGATTCGCGTCCCAAGCAATTGGACCGTGGAAATCCGGGGCACTCCCGTGATGGGCGGGCTGGTGGACGAACGAGTAGAAATCCCGAAGCCAGATACAGGCCCTGCAAAGCGATTGATCGTCCGCGGGGTTGTTCTCATGGGCGGAGTCGTAATCAAGGACTGAAACCCGATGAACGAAATCAGGATGAACTGCAGCCGACTGAATTGACCTGCAAATGCACCCGATCCTTAGCCAGCTCCGCAAATTTGCGCTTTATCTTCTCGCATGGATTCCCGTTGCGGGAATGTTCGCATACTTAATGGGAATTCCCGGGGGAATTACGCGGCGCGAATCGGTTGTGCTGGCAGTGGCGCTGTGCCTTTTGTACGCCATCGTTTGCCTCTCGGCGTGGTATTCGTGCCGTGTAACACCACTCGACAAATCGAGCTTCGCGCGGGTGGTGGGAACGCACTTGATGGCCAGCCTGGTGGCCGCGAGCTTGTGGGTAGTCGCGGCCAGGTTTCTGGCATTCGAGCTTTCCAATTCGGGCATGTTCCCGGGGCTGGACAGGCGGTTCTTGCCCGATATCCCTCTTGTCGCGGGGATGGGCGGGCTTCTTTATCTCCTCTCGGTGGCGTTTTATTACGTGGTTATCGCCGTGGAGTCATCACGCGCGGCGGAGGCGAAGGTGAATCGCGCGAATCTTCTCGCGCGCGATGCTGAATTGCGGGCGTTGAAGGCGCAGGTGAACCCGCACTTCCTTTTCAACAGTTTGAATTCCATCAGTGCGCTGACGAGTTCGGACCCGGCGCGGGCGCGCGAGATGTGCATCTTACTGGGAGATTTCCTGCGGCGCACGCTAGGGCTCGGCGAAAAGGCGGTCATTTCACTCGAAGAGGAACTTTCCCTGGTGAACGCGTTCCTCGCAGTGGAAAAAATCCGCTTCGGCGCGCGGCTGCGCATGGAAGAGAACATCGAGAAGGAAGCGCTGGCGTTCGACGTGCCTCCATTGCTCTTGCAGCCGCTGGTGGAGAATGCCGTGGCGCACGGCGTGGCAAATCTGGTGGAAGGCGGCTCGATTGTGCTCGGGGTGCGGTGCAGGGATGGCGTGGTGGCCATTGCAATCGAGAACAGCTTTGACCCGGACGCGCCTCCGCGGCGCAAGAGTGGGGTTGGACTGGCGAACGTGCGCCAGCGGCTGGCGGCGCGGTACGGCAATCGAGCAAGTTTCGATGTGAAACATGAAGGAAGCGTATTTCGCGTGGCGATCACGCTTCCGGCGGAAAAGGAGGCCCGGCCCGCATGACACGCGAATTCGGCGCGAAGATCCGCGCCATCATCGTGGACGACGAAGAGCTGGCGCGGCAGGTGTTGCGCGAATACCTTTCCGCGCATACGGATATGGAGATTGCAGCCGAGTGTGCGAACGGCTTCGAGGCGGTAAAAGCGGTTTCGGAATTGAAGCCGGACCTTGTTTTCCTTGATATCCAGATGCCGAAGCTCGATGGATTTGAAGTGCTCGAGCTGATTGGCAATGAGGCGGAAATTATCTTCGTCACGGCGCACGACGAATTTGCCATCCGTGCGTTCGAGGTCCACGCAGTGGATTATTTGCTGAAGCCCGTGGGAGCGGAACGATTCGGAGCAGCGCTGGAGCGGGCGAAAAAGCGGCTTGGCGGCGCAGGACCGGCGGCGGGTGTTCCCACGGCGGAGTTGATTGCCGCTGCGCGTCCGGCCGCTCAATATGGCGACCGCATCCCGGTGCGCGATGGCGCGCGCGTGCACATTATCCCGGTGGCAAAGCTCGATTATGCCGAAGCGCAGGATGATTACGTTGCGCTGTGCGCCGAGGGAAAGAAGCACTTGAAGCAGCAGACCATAGCGAGCCTGGAAGCCGCGCTCGACCCGGCGCGGTTTCTACGCGTGCATCGCTCATACATCGTGAACCTCGAGCGCATCGCAAGAGTCGAGCCGTATGGAAAAGACAGCCACGTCGCTGTGCTGCACAACGGGACGCAACTGCCTGTTAGCCGCGCGGGATACGCGCGATTGCGCGCGTTCCTCGACCGCTGAGCGCGAAAATCATAAGGACAAAAGAAGAGGCGGCGCGCCCGGCCGTCCCGAGGGATCGGGACCGCCGTGCGAGCCGCCTGCAAATCTCGCTGCTGTAAGAGCGCCGCCGCGCTCAGCGCTGACCCACGGCGACGCTAGGCTGAGGGCGGCGCACAAAGGGCGGAGCTGAAACACGCATCGGCTGCGGCATCGTACGCACCTGGCCATTCCCATTTGCGGGAAGGATGGGTGCGGCGACGTGATCACTAATTGCCGCGAGCCTCTTCAGAATGGACTGCCACTGTTCCCAATCGAGTTGACGGAGATACGGCCGCAATCCCTGAATAAAGGGATCTTCGAGCAGTGCTTCGCCATTGGACTCGGGCACAAAGAAGCGGTTTAAGCCGACACCGAGCGCCTCGGAAATTTTCTCGAGCGTTCCGAGGCTTGGCGTCATCTGGCCGCTTTCGATGCGCGAGAGATACGAGCGCGAAACACGTGAGCGCGCCTGTAGCTGGCTCTGCGTCATCCCCCGCGATTCGCGAAGCTGCCGGATCCGCTGCCCGATGTTCTCCACCGTCTCGCGGTTCGGCCACTTCTCGAAAAGCTGCCGTTCGTCGCCCGGCAACTCCTGCGGCGCCGGCGGCGGAATTAGGAATTCCGTCTTCGGTGGCAGCATGTGCAAGCAACGCCGGCAGACGTCGTTCTTGGTGCGATACTGCACCAAGCCGCACGTCTTGCAGCGAATCACATCACGATCTAAATCATTCATTGCCTTGTTGCCATTTTGATCCGACACCGGTGCTCCTCGCACATTCTTCCGGCATGCGGAGTAGAGGAACTACACTTGGGGGGAAGGCAGAAACTGGCGCGTTGGGCATTGTCAGGGTATCGCTCCCCCATGTCAAGAGTTATTTTCGGGAATTATCCATTTGATTCCCTAACCCTGACTGAAGTCCAAAATCGGGTAGCGTAATGGGTCAAATACCGCGAGGGGCTTACTTCACCGTCTCAGACTTCGGCAACGACTGTTGGGCTAGTCTCAACCCCTCTTGCCATGCGCTTTCGGGGATGTCCCCTGTTGACCGCACGGCAACAAGCCTCATATTGCAACTGTCAACCCAATACGTGCCGGGGACTGAGGAACCGTCTTCGACACCGGCGAGGCTGCGAAACCCACTCATATCACCAAAAACTAGCCCGGAATCCCTTTCTACCTTAACGCTAATCACGGAACCGGAGTGAAAATACGTCGTATACATATCCTCAAGGTCGCAATTCTCCCCGGGTTTTTCGTTATATAAAAAGTAATAGTAGTCGGACACCGGCCCCATTCGTTCCATTGTGTTATAGAGAAGATTGAGAAGCATCCCTTGTTGTCTTGTTCCGTTATGGTTGAAGTCGGTCGCTGCGACTTGATACCACCCGTTATCGGCGGGAAATGTGTTGGAATCAATGGGCATGAATTTAGATTCAGGGGCTTGGGTGGCGAGACTCGATGTGGGCTGGGACCCAGATTCGGGTGTAGCGGGATTCCCCCTCATCACCATATGCAGGTATGAGCCTACGACTACCAGAAAACTTCCCAATACAACCAATAGAGTGAATTTCCCATTCTTGGACACGGCGTGATTCTCCGCATATCCCGAATCTTGTCTCCCCTTATGGGGGAATACTTCATGAATACGAATTCAAGTTTGGGTTTTGCCGTGGAACAGGCCGCCTCTGCTAACGGTCAAAAAAGTCGTGACGTGCGTTTTCAGATTGAACTTGGCGCTTTCTTATCACGGCACACATTGGACAGGCTAGATAGCTTCGTCCAAGCCACAGCAGGTCGAAGAATCACTTACAAGGAATTGACCGCTTAAATCTCTTCAATGTCCGCACGCTTGACAATCATGTCCCCGCCCATAAAAGTAATGCGAAATTCATCATCCGGGTCTTCTGGAATAGTCTCCTTGAGAGACACAGGCCCCTTTAATATAGCTACGCTAGCTACTTTTGCCTTCCGCACTTCCCGAATGAAGCGCACCTTTGTCCCCGCTGGCGGGTTGTTGAGCAGCATCGTCATTTCCTCCGAAGACTTTGTTTTGATAATTCACGTAGTACGTCCATTGCACGTAAGACGCACACAACAAAAGCGCCCCGATTATAATGAGAACGGAGGTAGAAAGCGAACATACGGCGCTTCCACGGTGCCAGCGACTTATCAGGAGTGCGATTGTGGCCCACGCAAGGTTGGCGTAGAACGTCACCCACTTATAGGAGCGTTGCACCCCGTGTTCGTACAACTCTAAATTTCCGCTGTTCAGTTTGTGGAGTATGGGCTGCGCGCGGCAGAGTTTACATAACCCATACTTCTCCCATGTCACGCGAGTAAAAGCCTCAAGCACACCGCCTAATAAAGCAGCAGCTATCAGTAACGCGAAGCCTTCCGCGATGCCGATATTCCGAATACCGTTTAGCTGGTTGTCCAACGCTGGAATCCACGCACCGAGCGCAAACAGCACGACCGCTCCCGGCAAGAGCATGGAAAGAAAATCACCCCATTTTACAGAAAGCATTGATAGACTCACCCATATTGTTTGCTGAGTTTCGCACATAGCTTATTCCTTAACAAGACGTTATTTATGCGGTCAAACTGCCAGAAAAGTGTTACGAGTCTGGCTGCTTTGAGCGCGATTAGGGTTAGGGAATCAAATGGATAATTCCCTTATTTTCAACATTCGACAAATGAACACCCTTCCCCAGATCCATAGCCGCATAGTCAGAAAGCTTTGTTTTTCAAACACGCGAAAACTACGCAAGTTGCGTGTTATTCGCGGTAATCTAGGCATTTCTCGTACCAATCAATGTTTCAAAGGGGGACACCTGTGGCTCTAGACCGGAATGCGGCGTGGGATCTACTCTGCGAATACACGCAGAACGAAAGCTTGCGAAAGCATGCGCTGGCCGTCGAGGCCTGCGTGCGCGCTTATGCACGCAAGTCCGGCGCTGATGAGGAGCTTTGGAGCATTACGGCGCTGCTACACGACTTCGACTATGAGCGGTGGCCAAACAATGATCATCGCCCGGACGCCGAGCATCCTTACGAAGGCTCGAAAATACTGCGGGAGCGCGGCTGCCCCGAAGAGATGATCCACGCGATTCTCGCGCACGCCGACTACACCGGTATCGCGCGCGAATCCGCGCTTGACCATACGCTTTATGCATGCGATGAGCTCGCCGGATTTCTGACTGCGTGCTCGCTCGTGAAGCCGGGCAAAAGCATCTTCGAGGTGGAACCAGATTCCGTGATGCGCAAGATGAAGGACAAAGCATTTGCGCGCGGCGTGAACCGCGAAGATGTGCGGCACGGAGCAGAGGAGCTAGGAATCCCGCTCGAACAACACATTGCGTTCTGCATTGAAGCGATGCGCGGAGCGGCGGATGCGTTGGGGCTGCGCGGGAATCCTCCTGCTTCACAGGCGGCGAAAACGACATAAAGATTTCATAAATACTCTTCGTGTTTTCTAACCCCTCGAAATCTATTTTGGCTTTGCGCGGCTTGACAATGGAATACGCGCGGGCGCAGCATGAAATTGAAACCTCCTTGGAGTGACTCACATGCTAATGGGATTCTCTTATGGTGTCTGGGTGTCCGGTATCGGTGTGCTTGTCGTCCTTTATATTTTACTGTCAATCCGCCGCGTAGGCCCTACGGAAGTTGGGCTGGTCCTCAAGCGCGTATCCCCCAAGAAGTTGAGCGAGGACAACGTTATCGCTTTCCACGGCGAAGCCGGCTATCAGGCGGATCTCCTGATGCCCGGGCTCCGCTGGAAGCCCTGGCTTCTCTATGAGGTGATCAAATTCCCCTGGGTGCAAGTTCCTGCGGGCGAAGTCGGAGTCGTCATCTCGCAAGTGGGCGCGCCGCCACCGATTGGAGCAAAGTCCGCTCTCTACAAGAAGGAGTTCGGAAACTTTTCCGACCTGCGATCATTTGTGACTGCCGGAGGCCAAAAGGGCGTTCAGCGCCCCGTTTACCCTCCCGGGACAATGGCCCCGATTCATCCAGTCGGATTTCTGGTCATCACGAAGAACCAGGTGTTTGGGCTGCCGATCTCATCTGAACTCCGCATGCGCGGATCAAAAGTGGGAAGGCTTACGTGTGATGCGCTTGGACTGCGCCCGGACCAACTTGATCTGGTGCGAATCGAACCGAGGCCCGTCGACAAGAACGGCGCGCTTAGAGATTCCGTCGGCATCGTGACCACCTACGAGGGCGATCCGCTGCCTTCGGGAGACATAGCCGGCCGGTTGGGAGGATTTGCGGACGTTGAAAAGATGGAGACTTCAAACGCCGCCGACGGTGAAATTATCGAAATCCTTCTCGGAAACAAAAACAAATTGCACAACAACTATCAGGACTTTCAAGCGTTCCTGGACAACGGCGGGCGCATCGGATTGCAGCACGATCCGCTGCTCTATGGCGCATATGCGTTGAACCCGTTCCTTGTCAGCGTCGAAATGGTGGACATGCTGGTGGTGCAACAGGGACAGGTCGGCGTTGTAAAGGCCTATGTGGGGCTGCCCACACAGGATACATCCGGCTCTGATTTTAAATTCGGGTCGCTGGTGCGGCCCGGCCATCGTGGAATTTGGGAGGAAGCGCTTCGCACGGGGAAATATCCGTTGAATCCGCGATGCTATCAGGCGGAGATTGTGCCGACGTCAATCCTCACGCTGAACTGGGCGGATGCGGTTTCGCAGGCTCACAATCTGGACGCAAATCTCCAGCAGATCGTTGCCAAAAGCAGCGAAGGGTTTATTTTCCACATCGACTTGCAGGTGCAGATTCATGTGCCGGATACAAATGCGCCGCGCGTGATTTCCATGGTTGGGACGATGATGAACCTGGTGAATGAAGTGTTGCAGGCAGCCGTGGGAAACCATTTCCGCGACAAATTGCAGAGCATGCCGGCAATCCGGTTCATCGAAACGCGGCAGCAAGTGCAGGAAGAAGCCTTTAAACATATCAAAGAGCAGCTCGACCAATATCGAGTGGAAACGCGCGGTGTATATATCCAGGACGTCGAACTGCCCGAGGATCTGGTAAAGGTACTGACGCAGCGTGAAATCGCAAATCAGGAGATTGATACATACAAGAAGCAGCGGTCCGCGCAGGAAGAAAGAATCGCCATGGAGAATTCAAAGGGCACGGCCGAAATGCAGGCCGACCTGGCGAAATCGAAGGTGGGCGTGGACATCAAAACGAACAACGCGAATGCCCGCACGGAAGAGGCGCGCGGTGAATCCGAATACATTCGGCAGACCGGCGCGGCCAAGGGCGCCGAGGTGGAAGCAGTTGGCTTGGCGCGCGCCCGCGGATACGAGGCGCAAGTGCGTGCGCTGGGGTCAAATGCAACGGCGCTTGTGAACGTGATTACGCAGCTATCGGAGGGCACGTCAAAATTCGTGCCGGACATTCTGGTGACCAGCGGATCGAATGGCAGCGGTGCAATTGACGGCCTTGCCGCCACGGCCATGCGATATCTTGCGGGCAACGGCGGCCCGGGAGTCAGCGCGGGGAAATCTACGGATCCGAAAGGCGCCGCGCTACCGGGCGCGCCCGGCGGAAAGACCGGAAAAGAGTAGCAAGGCGATCCAAGATTGCAGTCAGCGTGAGGGGAGATTGCGGAGAATTGCCCGGAACCGCAGAAAAGCCTCATTTTTACGAACTGTTTCAATCCGCGCTATAATAGAGCTTCACTTCCAAGTGGACTATGAAGCCTGAACCAACACTGGTGCGCATTGGCGGCAAACCCTCGTCGGAGACAGGTCAGCCGGAGGGGCAGCGTAATGCCGCGAACGGCGGCTTACACGAAAAATCTCGAACGGCACGCGGGAAAACCTTTGGAGTGAAGGTTGGCCATGTGATGGTCGGCGGAGGCGCGCCCGTCGTCGTTCAGTCCATGACGAATACGGACACAGCCGATGCGGCTTCCACGTTTCAGCAATGCCTTGAGCTGGCGCAAGCGGGCTCGGAACTTGTGCGCATTACAGTAAACGTGCCCGAGGCTGCGGCGGCCGTGCCTGAGATCAAGCAGCGTCTGCAGGACGCCGGGTGCAACGCGCCAATTATTGGGGACTTCCACTACAACGGACACGTCCTGCTGAAGCAGTATCCGAAATGCGCGGAGGCGCTGGACAAATACCGGATCAATCCGGGCAACGTGGGCGCGGGGAAGCGACGCGACGAACAGTTCTCCACCATCTGCCAGATCGCGCGAGACCATGGAAAGCCGGTGCGCATCGGCGTGAATGGCGGTTCGCTGAACCAAGAGCTGGTGATGCGCAAGATGCAGGAGAATACCGACCGCGACCTTGGGCTCAGCTCCGAAGAAATCATCAACGAATGCATGGTGCTCTCGGCGGTGGAGTCCACGGAACTCGCGCTGCAATCGGGTCTGCGCAACGACCAAATCATCATTTCGTGCAAGACGTCGCGGCCGCTCGACCTGATCACCATTTATCGAGACTTGAGCGGGAAGACCGAGCAACCGCTGCACCTTGGACTTACCGAAGCGGGCATGGGGTTGAAGGGCTCGGTGTGGTCTTCCGCGGCGATGGGCATCCTGCTGCACGAAGGCATCGGTGACACGATTCGCATTTCGCTCACGCCGAAACCCGGTGGAGATCGCCGCGCAGAGGTTTACGCGGCGTGCGAGTTACTGCAGGCGCTCGGGCTGCGGAGCTTTGCGCCGAGCGTGACAGCGTGCCCGGGGTGCGGGCGCACGACCAGCTCGACATTTCAGGAATTGGCCGAGCGCATTCAGGATTACATCCGCGAACAAATGCCCGAATGGAAAAAACAATACGACGGCGTTGAGGAGATGAAGCTCGCGGTGATGGGATGCATCGTCAACGGCCCGGGCGAATCGAAAGCCGCGAACATCGGAATCAGCCTGCCCGGCACCGGTGAAGAGCCGCGGTGCCCTGTTTACATTGACGGGCAGAAATTCACGACGCTCCAAGGCAGCTACGACGAACTTTCGCGCGCGTTTCAGGCGTTGGTGGACGATTACATCTCGACGAAGTTTCCCCGGCGCGCGGACGCAACCCAGCCCTGAGTCAACTTGAACCGGCAGTTCCATTCTCTGAAACTCGTTGGAAGCATGCTAAAACAATGATAATATCCGCGCCGAGTGGCGGGCTCATTCTCAGGTCCAAACCCATCGTCGCGATGCTTGCCATAAAAAACCACAAGCGCTGAAGAATTTTTTAGCATGCTTTGGCCGACGGCCCTAAAGGTCATGAGTGTTGTGAGATTGAGGGCAACTTGGATGAATTGCGGCTCATCCAAAGACCTATCGGCAGTAAGATATCGGAGAACAAACCTGCTGGGTGTGGCCCGAAAAAACTTCTGATGGAGAGCTGGAACTCTTGACACAAATAAAATTATCCTGCCTTTGGAATAAACCGTCCTGCGCGCGAGGTTATCGGACGGGCGTTTCCTTGCATGGGCACACGAATCATTCCAAAGAAGGTCTCCTGTTCATTCCGGAATTTGCGCAGAAGTGGCCGCTGCTTCGATGGGCTCTGGAGCGTCAATGCCGTTCAGCGCTAATTCCCGTGGACTTTGACCGCGCCTATTGGACGCCACCCATAACTCCCAGACAAGCGTATGACCTGGAAGCGGGGCAGATCGAAGACAATCTCGGCCTCGCGAGCATTGTTTCACTGACGGATCACGACAACATTGAAGCTCCCAATTTGTTGCGGCTGATTCCCGGGGCGCGGCCGATTCCGTTGTCGCTGGAGTGGAGCGTTCCCTTCCGCGGGACGATCTTCCACCTCGGCATTCACAATCTGCCGGAGGGCGACGCGGCGGCGATCATGACGGATCTTGCGGACTACACGCAGAATCCAAGCGAACAGAGATTGACGGACTTGCTTTCATGGCTCGATCGGGAACCGGATGTTCTCATTGTTTTCAATCACCCGCTGTGGGAACAGAAGTCACCGGGCGGGCAAGGGTTTGTGCAGACCGTCGAGCAATTTCTGGAAATGAATTGCATATTTATCCACGCGCTTGAACTCAACGCGACGCGTACGTGGAAAGAGAATTACACCGTTCTGCACTTGGCGGAGCGCTGGCAGCGTCCGGTCGTCTCCGGCGGCGATCGCCATGCCACCGAGCCAAGCGCCGTGCTCAATTTGACGCAAGCCGAAACGTTGACCGAATTTATTCATGAGATCCGCGACGACGGGCCGAGCCACATCCTATTCATGCCGCAATATAATGATCCACTCTGCCTGCGCATGACCAGATATCTGCTCGACATCATCCGAGAGTACCCAGAGAATCCGGTCGGCTCCCGCCGCTGGGACGACCGTGTGTTCCATCCCGGCAGGCCCCGCGAATTGATGCAACCTCTTTCAGCCCTGTGGCGAAAACCTCCGGCAGCGATTGAAAGAATCTTTTCGATCTTTCGCCTGGCGGAAAACGATTCCGTCGGGCGCGCAATGAAACTGATAATGACGCAAGACCTGGAGTCCAACCGCCCCATCGATTTTCCATCTGAGGCTCTTTTGTGACGTCCGAGTACAAGAGAGTCGCGTATTTTCCGGACGGGTATTACGAGGTAGACGGTCTCGCGAATACAGCGCGCCACTTTGAGGGATTCGCCGGGCGGCACAACCTGCCTTTCCTGATGGTCCACTCCGGCCCGCGAACGGAAATACAGCGCAGTGGAAGCGTCACGCGAATTCAGTTGCGCCGCAGCTTCGCCACGTTTCCGCTGGATCGAGGCCACCATTTTGATCTTCTTTTCAGCACGCATTATGGCGAGGTCGCGGCGCGAGTCCGCGAATTCAATCCAGACCTGATCCAGATCACGGGGCCGGGCGACGTCGGCATCCTGGGGGCGTTGATCGCGCACAGGCTTCACATACCGCTCGCGGCCACGTGGCAGACAAACCTTCATGAGTATGCAGCGCGACGGGTGGCGGCAGCGACACGGTTTCTTCCCAAGCGCTCGTCCGAATGGTTTTCGCAAGCCGCGGAACGCTGGAGCTTTCGCGCGCTCGCCCGCTTTTACAAAATCCCTCAATTCCTTTTTGCGCCGAATCCGGAAGTCATCCGGTTGCTGGAAAACGCCACCGGAAAACCGTGTTCGATCATGCCCCATGGAGTGGACACGGAGGTTTTCTCTCCCCGGTGGCGGGACCGCGCATCTGGACCGCTTCAGATTGGATATGTGGGGCGTCTCACGCCGGAGAAGAATGTTCGGGTTCTTGCGCAGATCGAGCAGGAACTGAGAAAAAAAGGACATGACGACTTCGAGTTTGTGATTGTGGGCGAAGGGCTCGAACTTGGCTGGCTTCGCGAGAACATGCGAAACGCCGTGTTCACGGGAGTGCTGACCGGCAAGGAACTATCCCGCGTCTTCGCGAACATGGACATTTTCGTGTTCCCCTCGGATACGGACACATTCGGACTGGTTGTGCTGGAAGCGATGGCGTCGGGCGTGCCGGCGATTGTCGGTCCAAACGGGGGACCCAAGTACACAGTGCAACACGGCAAGAATGGATTTATCGCCAACACTCCGGTTGAGTTTGCTAACATCATTGAAGGACTTCTGACACAAAGGGATTTGCTCATTTCATACCGCAACGCAGCGCACGAGTTCGCGGTAGGCACTTCCTGGGACCAAGTCTTCGAGCGCATATACGGGACTTATGAGAGCTATTTGCGTAGCTCGAATGTGATCCGGGACAGGGTGCTCGACGCTGCTCTAACCTGATTCGCGGGACTCGCGCCTTTTTCGTCCGGAATCTTGCGCACATCAGAGCAGCCATTCAGTCACAAAGGCATCGGGAAGATATGAAGCTGCGGAGCTGTCTGACAATAACACTGGTGATCGCGGTGGGCGCACTCGCAGTGCTCACGCCTGTGAATGGAAGCGCGCGTCCCGGAACGGGATCGACTCCCGCAACGCCTCTGCCGCTTGTGCAGGTGGTGGACCGGCTTATGCAGAGGAACGCCGAACGCGCGTATGCGCTGGAGCGTTTCCGCGGACGCCGGTTTTATACAATTGATTACAACGGCTTTCCGAAGATGCACGCTGAAATGGTCGTAGACGTCGTTTATACAGCTCCCGCGACAAAGGATTTCACCATTGTTTCGCAAAGCGGCTCCGGGCTGCTTTTGAAACACGTGTTGAAGCGCTTGATTGACACCGAGAAAGAGGCGCTCGAGGAAAAGAATCGCGCGCGCGTCGAAGTGAATTCGAATAATTATGACTTCGCGATGGCCGGCTACCAGCCCTCACCGGATGGCTGCTCCTATGTCCTGACGGCAACACCGAAAGTGCCCACCAAATTTCTTTTCCGCGGCCGCGTGTGGATCGACGAAAATGATTTCGCCGTCTGCAAGATCGAAGCGGAGCCGGCGCTAAATCCATCGTTCTGGATCAAGAAGACCAACATTCAACACCAGTACGAAAAAGTGGGCGACTTCTGGCTGCCAAAAGAAAACCGGAGCGTATCCGATATCCGTGTGGACGGGACCGCCGTTCTAACGATCAAATATCAAAATTACGAAATCCTCGCAGTTCGCGGTCACATGCCGAAATCCAGTGACACGGCCGTAGCGAAGTAAGTATTCAACCCGCCTCAGGAAGGCGGTCCAGCCACTTTTCCCGGGTTCCCACAAAAATCACTCAAGGCTTTTGCGCCAGCGGTTTCAGAACTTCGTCCAGATAATCGGGACGCTCGGGATCACGGACGAGGTGGGGGTAGCGTTCACCATCATGATAGTCGATTGTGCAGCTCTTGTAGTATTCGTCGGAGACCACGAGCAACTGAATCGGCGCGGAGTTTGACTTGCTGGCCTTGATTGCGTCGGCGAGAAGCTCGGGCCGATAGGCGCGGCCGTTCACGGCAACGACTTTCATCCCCGGCGCGATCCCGGATTTGAACGCGGGGCCGCCGTATAGCGCGTCTGAAACAGTGCCATCCACGCTGAGCGTTAGACCGATGGAATAGCTGGCGGCGGAAACGCCACGGACTCCGCGCGAGCCGCCGGCAGGCTCACTGGTGAAGACAAGCTTCCAACCACCAGCTTCGAGGCCCGCCACAGGAGCTTCGGGCGAGGTGGACATCAGGCGGCCATTTAGGAATTTGGCCCAATCGTATGGCACCGTCTGATTCAATGCCCGGACCAACTCGTCAAATGTGTAGCACTTCACTTCTGGGCCGTTGTTTGGCCCGCCATAAAACGAACGGAAGAAATCCTCAAACGATTTCTGGCCGTGGCTTTCGGTGTGAATAATGTTCGCGACTTCAATCCAGATAAGCTCGCCTTCTTCATAATAATCCGAGCCGCGCCGCCAGTTGCCCCAGCCCGCGCCGCCCAGCAAGCCAGGCACTGCGACGGCGGTATCGAGGACCGGGCGCCAGGTGCGGCCCGGGCGGCCCACACCAAGGCTTGCGGCGACGCCCGCGATGTTCTGGTGGTAGTCCTCGGGCGTCCACATGCCGCTGCGCGTGGCGAGCACATCGCCGAGATAGGACGTGTTGCCCTCATAGACCCAGAGGAGGTCCGTTTCCATGGGCGCTTGAAAATCAGCGACACACTCGCCCTGGGGGCGGCGGAACTTGCCGCTCCAGGAGTGGGCAAATTCGTGGGCGAGGAGTCCGCCGACTTCGCGGGCCGCGCCGGGGGAGAGAAAGACGCGCTCGGGCAGGCGGCTGTCATTCGATTCGTGATGCTCGACGCCGAAATGCGCGGTGTGGTCGCTGAGGGTGAGAAGGAAATGGTATTCGCGGTAATGGCGCGTGCCGAAAAGTTTGCCGGATTCGACGACCAGATTGGTGAGGCCATGCTTGACGTCATCGGGCATGGCGAGCGCTTCAGCGCTGTCCGCGACCATGTCAATTTCGTGATGGATGGGCTCGCCGGGGGGAGTGAGGTCAATCGCGCGATAGTATTCGCCTGCGAGGAGGGGCGAATCGATTAGGCGATCAAGCGCGGCAGGCTGGAAATTGACTTCGTCATTGGCCTGATTCGCGACGGGGAGCGCTGTGCCGAACTTCCAGCCTGCGGGGAGCACTAGCCTCGATTTGAAGATGATTTGTGCGGCGGGCGCGCCGGCGGGATAGAGCAGCACCTGATTCCAATTGAGGACGAGGAGCTTGTCCGTGGTTGCGCCCGCGGCGGGGCCGCCGCCACCGCTTGGTTCGAGATAGTCGAATGAGACGTCGAGCTGGCTCGCGCCCTGCGGGACGTCCACATGGAATGTGTAAACATCGAGCGGATCGCGACGCCAGGGAATGGTCTGCGTGTTCGCGGAAAACCTCAGGCCGGTAACATTGGCGACAGGTCCGGCAGGCTCGTGGAGGCCGGGGATCCATTTGGGATAGTAGAGCGTGAGGGGGCCCGGGTGCGCGGGGATCTGCAGGGTGGCGCGGAGGATCTTGAGCGGGGCGCGCGTAGCGTCAACGGTGAGGTTGATGAAGGGCGCGGCTTGCGAACTGGCGATGGGTGCGTGGAGCAGAAAAAGCACAGCGAACAATGCAGCGCAGAAGAGTATTCGCCGAATCATAAGATGGATCCTCCTTATGGGGAAGCGCCTTTGCCATGTGCCACGGCGCGGATTCTATCCCGGCGTCTGTGGCGGCTCAACTTTTTGCCGGGCGCCAATTGTGCGGGCAAAGAGACAATGCTTGGCCTGTGCTATCCTGACGGATTCTTGATAGCGTTGCGGCGAATTTACAGCGGGAGCTGGAGATGAAGATCACGCGGGAGGAAGTGCTGCGGGTGGCGGATCTGGCACAGCTCGAATTGAGCGAGGCCGAGGTGACGAAATACCAGCGGCAGCTCGACTCGATTCTGGAATACGTCGCGAAACTGAACGCGGTAGATACATCAAGCGTAGAGCCGATGGCGCAGGTGCTTGCGGAAAGCAAGATTGTGAATCCAGCGATGCGGGATGATGTGGTGGCGCCGTGCGATGTGGCGAAGGACGTGTTGAAGCAGGCCCCGGATGCGGAGGGAGCGTATTTCCGCGTGCCGAAAGTGATTGAACGTTGAAATGACGGCAAACGAGAAAAAATGGACGATTGGCGATGTGCGCTCCGCGATCGCGGGGAAGAAGATCTCCGCCCGGGAGCTGGCGCGAGACCACTTCGCACGGATAGAACGCGAGAACCCTACGCTGAACGCGTTTCTCACGCTCTCGCCGGAGCGCGCTTACGCACAGGCGGACAAAATTGACTCGATGGTTGCGCGGGGCGCGGCGCTGCCTCCGCTCGCCGGCGTGCCAGTGGCGATCAAGGACGTGATCAGCACCCGCGGCGTGACGACGACCTGCGGATCAAAGATCCTGGAGCACTATGTGCCGCCATACGACGCGACGGCGGTCGCGCGGCTCGAGGCAGCGGGCGCCGTCGTTCTAGGAAAGACGAACTGCGACGAATTCGCGATGGGCAGCTCGAATGAAAATTCCGCGTACGGCCCCGTGCGCAACCCGGTGGCGCTCGACCGTGTGCCCGGTGGGTCCAGCGGCGGCTCGGCGGCGGCGGTGGCGGCAGGGCTTGCGATCGCGGCGCTCGGGACGGATACGGGCGGGTCAATCCGGCAGCCGGGGGCGCTGTGCGGGATTCCGGCGATGATGCCGACATACGGGCGAGTGTCGCGCTACGGGCTGGTTGCGCTTGCGTCATCGCTCGACCGCATCGGGCCGTTCACGAACACGGTGCGTGACGCGGCGACGGTCATGGGATTGATCGCCGGGCGCGATGCCAGCGATTCCACTTCATCGGGTCAAGACGTGCCAGATTACACGGCGGCGCTGGTCGCGCCGGTGGCCGGCCTGCGGATCGGCATTCCGCGCGAATACTTCGGGCCGGGAATGGATCCGGCCGTGCGGCACAATATTGAGGCGGGTATTGGCGCGCTCGAAAAACTCGGATGCAAAACGGTCGACCTGAATATGCCGCACACGGAATACGCCATCGCGGTGTACTACATCATTCTGACGGCTGAGGCGAGCTCGAACCTCGCAAAGTATGACGGCGTGCGTTACGGATTGCGCGAGTCGGGCGACGGAACACTCATGGGGATGTACCGCGCGACGCGGGGGCGCGGGTTCGGCGCGGAAGTAAAGCGGAGGATTATCCTCGGCACATACGTTCTTTCAGCGGGCTACTATGACGCCTATTACCGCAAAGGGCAGCAGGTGCGAGCGTTGATCACACGAGATTTCGAGGAGGCGTTCACAAAAGTGGACGCGATTGTGACTCCCACTTCGCCGGTGCCTGCCTTTCGCATCGGGGAACGGACGGACAACCCTCTTGCGATGTATCTTGCTGATATATATACAGTTACGGGATCACTGGCGGGGGTGCCGGGGATCTCTGTGCCGTGCGGGAAGACGCCGGATGGGCTGCCCGTGGGGCTGCAAATCTTCGGGCCTCATTTCGGCGAGGCACGCGTGCTACAGATTGCGGAGGCATTTGAAAAAGTGAGCGCGGCGAGCGGGCTGCAAAATTAATTTCCAGGTTTGCTGGATTAGTGCAAGTTTCTTCACACATTGCGCCGCGAAGAGTGTACATCGCTTCCGAAAAGCTGTAAGAATTTCCGTGATTTCATTTTTCGTTCGATAGAAAAAGTTGTTGTCCCGCCGAAAAATCGCTCCAAATCCTTGCGGCAAAACAAATTACGGGGTTCTAGTCCGCTTGGCCTATCGGCGCTGGAACGGAAGCACTATTGCAGGGAGAACATGCAGCCAATAAAATGGCTGCAGCATCAAAGTAAATGGGAGGAAACCAGACGTGGTTAAAGTCCGATCCAGTCAGAAGCTCTTTACCGAAGATGAAGTCTCCTTGCTGACGGGGATCGGGTTGGAAGATCTGCGCGAACTTGCGCGAAGCCGGCATCTGGGTTTCCTGGCACTCGCGGCCGAAGCCGCGAGCGAGCAGGCCGAGCGTCTGCTTTTCACACTATCGGATTTGATGGTGCTGACGGTTTTGTATCCGCGTTACCATCACTAAGAAGCTGGAATTGGATATTGAGCCCCAAGCGGGGCGGAGATTGGCGGCGTTCCGGTTATTCGGAACGCCGTTTTGATTTTGGGGAGAGATTATTGCATCGGCTTGCCGGAGATTTCAGTCCAAGCACGATCTACCGCTGACTTGTTGCCGCCGGAATCGAAATTCGGAAAGGCGGATTTGTATTTGGACAGGTCAACCGAAACTTCCGCCTGCTCCATGGTCTGACCCTTCGAGACGGATTCCTTCACGGCGGCGACGAGATCCTTCATATACGCAAGCAGCGATTCCAGCTGCGCCTTGCCCTGCTGCACGTTGCCATGGCCGGGGATTGCGACGGTCCAATCCAGCTTGTCAATCGCATCCAGCGTGGCAACCCATTCGACAGGGTAGGCGGTGCGCATGACCGGGATGCCATTGGTGAGCAGATCCCCGGTGATAACGACGCGTTCCTTGGGGAGGTAGATGACGGCGTCACCGCGCGTGTGCGCAAGGCCCCAGTGGAGCAGGTCAATTTCGCGATCGGCGAGGTGGAGGACCATGCTTGTATCAAAGGTGATGGTCGACGGGGCGAGCGTGATGTTCTTGTACTCGGCGAGAGTGCCCGTCTGTGAAGTCAGCTGCGCTTGAAGCTGGGCGCGGGTGGCATCGGTGAGCGGGTTGCCCTGCGCATCTTTGCCGTCCGCAAGCTGCTTTTGCATTAGGGCAATGGCGGCGGGGATTGTTGTGCTGACCTGCTGCTGCAATTGCGGGCCCCCTCGGGCGATCATGTCTTCGCGCGTATTGGTTTGAGAAATGAATTCGACGCTTCCGCCGAATTCGGCAAGGTAGGCCTGGTTGCCCTGAACGTGGTCGCCATGCCAGTGGGTGTTGACCACGTAACGGACGGGTTTGTCCGTGACTTTGCGGATTTCCGCGATGAGATCCTTCGCCCAGGAGGGCCGCGCCTGCGTATCCACGACGAGCACGCCTTCCTGGCCGACGATAAACGCTCCGTTGCCAAAGACGCCGTTCTTGCCGATGGCGGCGTAAACGCCGTCGGCGACTTTTACGATGTCAAATGAGGAAGGCGTCTGAGCGGATGCCTGCGGCTGAGATGTTTGCGCAGCAAGCGATGCGGCGCCGGCTGTGAGCAGCACGAACACGGCGGCGCGCAGCGCGAGGCGCGAACTATGAAGCGTCATTGAATCCTCCAATGGAATCCCCCACTTGAGAGAGCTTCGCAATTGTGAACGCAATTTATCACACTGCGCGCGGCGCGCCAAAGCGCGAAGGGGCATGTTGCCGCTGCGTGTGCGCGGAGCTATGCTGGACTTGCGGGATTCGGAACCCGCGGGCGGCGCTGAAAACCAAATTGGGGCGAAAGCGCATCTCATCAGCGTCCGGAATAGAGGCATCCCCAAGCCGGGCGCCGGCAGACGGACAGCTTCGAGCGAAAAGAGTCATCGCGAAGAGAAAATGACCAGCGCAATTCAACACCGCCCGACGAGAGTTGCTCTTTGGCTCGCGGTGGCTGCGGCTTCCGGCGGCGCGCTTTGCGGGCAGCAGCAGTCAAAACAGCAGCAACCGCCACCTCCAGCCCAACAGGCAGCTCCGCCACAAACCAACCCTCCCACAAGCCAAGATAAAAGCGACCAGCGGGCGACGAACCTGCCGCGCGGAAAAAAACTTTGTCTGAAAGACGGGTCGGTCCAAGTGGTGCGCGAATACACGCGGACGGGCGACACGGTACGCTACTACAGCCTGCAGGAATCGCAGTGGGAAGAAATCCCCGCGGCGATTGTGGACTGGGAGGCGACCAAAAAGGCGGAAGCCGAGCAGGAGGCAAAAGAAAAAGAGTTTGCCTCGAAGATTGCGACGGAAGAAAGGAACCGGGATGCGGTCCCCCAACTCGATGTGGATGCCAGCCTGATAGTCGCGCCGGGCGTATTCCTCCCGCAGGATGAAGGGATGTTCGTGCTTGCCGGGACAAAGGTGGTGCAACTGACGGAAACAAAGACGGAGATAAAAACCGACAAGGGAAGGTTTATGGAGAGGGCGATTACGCCGATTCCGGTGGTGGCGTCGCGCCAGAGGGTGGTGGTTAAGGGCAAGCATTCGCCCATCCGGCTGCCCAACGTGGAGTTGCAATTCTATTACCGCATCAATGCGGAGGACGCCGAGCCGACCGTCGAACTCATGCGCGCGGTTGCAGATGGCGATTCGCGACGCGTGGAATGGATTGTGACCCCGCCGGGAAACGATCGTGTGGAAGAACGCGAAAAGATTTCCGTATTGAAGTGGCAAGTGGCGAAGGGTGTGTTCCGGTTCACGGTAAGCCAGTTGATGGAGCCCGGAGAATATGCACTGGGCGTCGTCAATGAGGACGGATTGAGTCTATTTGTTTGGGATTTTGGCGTGGACAGCATGCCACAGACTCCTGCCAAGAGTAAATAATTCCAATTCTATCGGGCGAAAAAAGAAAAGCCCGGCTGCAGACAAGCAGCCGGGCTTTTCTTTTGAATTGAGCTGAGTCGCTTTGTGTCGCCGGTCTAACTCTCGACGGCTGCCTCCCCGGCGGCGTCCTTGCGCAGGAAGTCGAGCGCGGCAGCTTCCTCCGGCGTGAGGTCTGGTGCAGGAGCCTCTTCCATCGGCATCGGCTCCGGCATCTGCGTGAGCAACTGGATGTTGCGGTACCATTCGAGACCTGTGCCGGCAGGAATCAGGCGGCCCATGATTACGTTTTCCTTCAGGCCGCGCAGATAATCCACTTTGCCCGCGACAGCCGCTTCCGTGAGCACGCGCGTCGTTTCCTGGAAGCTTGCCGCGGAGATAAACGAATCCGTGGAAAGCGACGCCTTGGTGATGCCCAGGAGCAGCGGACGGCCCGTTGCAGGGCGTCCGCCGTTTTCGAGGACGCGATCGTTTTCCTCGCGGAAGCGGAACTTGTCCACCTGCTCCTCGAGGAGGAACGTGGTGTCACCAACGTCTTCGACTTTCACCCAGCGCATCATCTGCCTGACGATGGTCTCGATGTGCTTGTCATTAATGGTGACGCCCTGGAGGCGGTAAACCTCCTGAATGGCGTTGACGAGATAGGCCTGCGTAAAGCGTTCGCCGAGGACGGCCAGCAGGTCATGCGGGTTGAGCGGCCCGTCAATGAGCGGCTCGCCTGCCTTGACGCGCTCGCCTTCCTGCACCTGAATGTGCGTGCCGCGCGGGACGGAGTATTCCTTCTGCGTTTTGCCGTCTTCGCTTTCGACGTAGATCTTGCGCAAGCCCTTGCTGACTTCACCGTACTTTACGAGTCCGTCGATTTCACTGATGACGGCGGGGTCCTTCGGCTTGCGTGTCTCGAACAGCTCGACAACGCGCGGCAAGCCGCCGGTGATGTCCTTGGTCTTGGTGGTCTCGCGCGGGATCTTCGCGATGACGTCGCCGGCCATAACATCGAACCCGTCGTTAACCATCAAGTGGGCTCGCGAAGGCATCAGGTACTTCTTGCGGACGCGGCCCGCGGAATCGCGGATGAGAACCGTCGGCTGGTGCTTTTCGTCTTCCGGGGGCAGCATTACGACGCTCTGCGAAAGTCCGGTGACTTCGTCCACCTGCTCTTCAATCGTGATGCCGGGCTGCAGGTCCTTGAACTGCACGGTCCCGCCGACTTCCGTAAGAATGGAGAAGGTGTACGGGTCCCATTCGGCCATCTTCTGGCCCATCTGGACGGGTTGAGTCTCTTCGAGAAGAAGACGCGTGCCGTAAGGAACTTCGTGGCGCTCCTTCTCGCGACCCTTTTCATCCACGACGGCGACATGGCCGTTGCGGTTCATGACGATGGTGGTGCCGCCGCGTCCGCTGACCGTTTTCAGGTCCACGAACTTGGCAAAGCCGGAACTGCGCGCTTCGAGTTCGGATTGCTCGGCGACGCGGCTTGCCGTACCGCCGATGTGGAAGGTGCGCATCGTGAGCTGCGTGCCGGGTTCGCCGATGGACTGCGCGCCGATGACTCCAACGGCCTCACCCATCTCAACAGTGCGGCCGCTGGCGAGGTTGCGCCCGTAACAGCGCGCGCAAACACCGCGGCGGGATTCGCACGTGAGCACCGAGCGGATTTTCACCCGCATGACGCCCGCGGCCTGAATCGCGCTAGCCAGCTCTTCGTCGATTTCCTGGTTTACTTCGACGATGACGTTGCCCTCGAAGTCCTTGAGCCTTTCGAGCGAGACGCGGCCCACAATGCGGTCGCGCAGCGGCTCGACTTCCTTCTTGCCTTGCTCGAGGATCGGCTCGACGAAGATGCCTTCGGAGGTGCCGCAATCGGCTTCCGTGATGATGACGTCCTGCGCCACGTCCACGAGCCGGCGGGTCAGGTAGCCGGAGTCGGCGGTCTTGAGCGCCGTATCGGCGAGACCCTTGCGGGCCCCGTGCGTGGAGATGAAGTACTGCAGCACGTTCAAGCCTTCGCGGAAGTTGGAAGTGATGGGCGTCTCAATGACCTCGCCCGAGGGCTTGGCCATCAATCCGCGCATGCCGGAAAGCTGGCGAATCTGCTGCTTCGATCCGCGAGCGCCGGAGTCCGCCATGATGTAGATGGGGTTGATGATGCCTTCCTTGTCCTGCTGCTCGAGGGCCTTGAACATTTCGTCAGCGACGCGCTCGGTGACCTTGCCCCAGATGTCGATGACCTTGTTGTAGCGCTCGCCATTGGTGATGGCGCCGTCGTGGTATTGCTCCTGCACCTTGACCACTTCACGCTCGGCAGCTTCGACGAGCTTGGTCTTGTCGCCGGGGATGACCATGTCGTCGATGCCGATGGAGATGCCCGCCTTGGTGGCGTAAAGGAAGCCCAACTCCTTGAGTTCATCAAGCATGAGGACGGTGCGCTCCATGCCATAACGCAGATACGCGTAATGGACAAGGAGTTGGACGCCCTTCTTCTTGAGCAAACCATTAACGAACGGCGTGCCTTTGGGCAGGTGATCGTTGAAGATCGCCCGGCCCACGGTCGTGTTCAGGAACTGTTTCTCGAGCTTGATGGGCTCGGCGTGAACCACGTCCTGGTCGTCATAGGCGGTGGTGAGGTCAATCACCTCGCCGGTGTAACGCAGGCGGACAGGAGTGAGTAGCTCGACTTCGCCTGCTTCGAGCGCGAGCAAAATCTCTTCAATGGAACTAAACGCGCGGCCTTCGCCCTTCGTGCCGGGGCGAGCCTTGGTCAGGTAATAAATGCCGAGAATCATGTCCTGCGTCGGGATGACGAGAGGCATGCCATGCGCCGGCGAAAGAACGTTATTCGAGCTGAGCATCAGCACGGATGCCTCGATCTGCGCTTCCGGCGAAAGCGGGATGTGCACGGCCATCTGGTCGCCGTCAAAATCCGCGTTAAACGCGGTGCAGACGAGCGGGTGAATGCGGATAGCCTTGCCTTCCACGAGAACGGGCTCGAAGGCCTGAATGCCGAGGCGGTGAAGCGTCGGCGCGCGGTTCAGCAATACGGGATGTTCGCTAATCACCTCTTCGAGGATGTCCCACACGATCGGGTCCTGCTGCTCGACCATTTCCTTGGCCTGCTTGATGGTCGTGCAGTGCCCGCTGGCCTCGAGCCGGTGATAAATGAACGGCTTGAAAAGTTCGAGCGCCATCTTCTTCGGCAAGCCGCACTGGTGCAGCTTGAGTTCCGGCCCAACCACGATGACGGAACGGCCGGAGTAGTCAACGCGCTTCCCGAGCAGGTTCTGGCGGAAACGGCCCTGCTTGCCCTTGAGCGTGTCGGAAAGCGATTTGAGCGGCCGATTGTTGGTGCCGCGCAGCACACGTCCGCGGCGGCCGTTGTCAAAGAGCGCGTCCACAGCTTCCTGCAACATCCGCTTTTCGTTGCGCACAATTACGTCGGGTGCATGCAATTCCATGAGCTTCTTCAGGCGGTTATTGCGGTTGATGACGCGCCGGTACAAATCGTTCAGATCGGACGTGGCGAAGCGGCCGCCGTCGAGAGGCACAAGCGGACGCAGTTCCGGCGGAAGCACCGGCAAAACATCCAGGATCATCCATTCGGGCTTGTTGCCGCTCTTACGGAATGCGTCAACAACCTTCAGGCGCTTCGCGAACTTGATGCGCTTCTGGAGGCTGGGGTCCGTTTTCATGCGCTCGCGAAGGGACTCGCTGAGCTTATCCACGTCGACGCCCTTGAGGAGCTCCTTGATGGCCTCCGCGCCCATGCGCGCCTGAAACTGGCCGGGATATTCCTTGACGACTTCGCGATACTTTTCCTCGGGCAACATTTCGCGTTCCTTGATGCCCGGAACGTCGCCCGCGTCCACGACCACGTAGCCTTCAAAATAAAGGATGCGCTCGAGGTCGCGCATGCTGATGTCCAGCAGGTTGCCGATGCGCGATGGCAATCCCTTGAAGAACCAGACGTGCGAGCAGGGAGACGCCAGCTCAATATGGCCGAGGCGCTCGCGGCGGACTTTGCTGAGCGTGACTTCCACGCCGCACTTGTCGCAGATCACGCCGCGGTGCTTCATGCGCTTGTATTTGCCGCACAGACATTCCCAGTCCGTCACGGGGCCAAAAATCTTGGCGCAGAACAGGCCGTCGCGCTCGGGCTTGAAAGTGCGGTAGTTGATCGTTTCCGGCTTGGTTACTTCCCCGTGCGACCACGAACGGATGCGCTCGGGGCTGGCCAGGCTGATGCGGATGGAATCGAAATCGGCAATCAGGCTGGCGCGGTCATAAGGGCTGCTGCGGTACAAGGTGTCATCCTCCTACCGGCGGGTCCGGGCCCACCGGGCATCTCCGGAATTCCGGAGCGCAAGAAACCTTTCATTCGCTGCCCGGAACGTCCCGATACTCTGGAACGTCCCCATAATTACAAATCAACAAAACCGTATGGACTAATCGGCGGCTTCCGGCACCACCTGCTTCTGCTGGCGCTTCATCAATTCAACGTCCAGGCAGAGCGACTGCAACTCGCGCACGAGGACGTTGAACGATTCGGGCACGCCAGGCTCGATCCCCGGCTCGCCCTTTACGATGGCCTCGTAGATTTTCGCGCGGCCATACACGTCATCCGACTTGCAGGTCAGCAACTCCTGCAGGATGTGCGCCGCGCCGTAAGCCTCGAGCGCCCAAACTTCCATTTCGCCGAACCGCTGGCCGCCGAATTGCGCCTTGCCACCGAGCGGCTGTTGCGTGATGAGCGAATAGGGGCCGATGGAGCGCGCGTGAATCTTGTCGTCAACCAAGTGCGAAAGTTTCAGCATGTAGATGAAACCGACGGTTACGTTTTGCGCGAAGGTTTCGCCGGTCATGCCGTCAAAAAGATTGATCTTGCCCGCGGAGGGCAGGCCGGCCTCTTCGAGCAGATGACGGATTTCCGTCTCGCGCGCGCCGTCGAATACGGGCGTCGAAAACGGAACGCCCTCGCGGAGACCGTGGGCGAGTTCGTGCATCTCTTCGTCGCTCATCATGGAGATATTTTTCCAGATGGAGGTATCGCCAAATACTTCCTTGAGCCACTTGCGGACCGCTTCCGCCTTAACGTCGCGGTCCAGCAGTCGCGCGAGCGCACGGCCGAGTTCCTTGGACGCCCAGCCAAGATGCGTTTCGAGAATCTGGCCGACATTCATACGCGAGGGCACGCCGAGCGGATTAAGGACGATCTCGACAGGCGTTCCGTCTGGAAGATACGGCATGTCTTCTTCGGGAACGATCCGCGCGATGACGCCCTTGTTGCCATGGCGGCCGGCCATTTTGTCGCCGACCGAGAGCTTGCGCTTCATGGCGATATAGCACTTCACGAGCTTGATGACGCCCGGAGGCAATTCATCGCCCTTCTTGAGCTTTTCCTTGCGCTCCTCGGTGATCTTGCGGAGCACGTCAATCTGCCGCGAGGTCATCTCCTCGATTTCGTCAATCTTCTCGATGAGCAGCGGGTCCTTGTCATTCAAGCGCAAGCGCTTGAGGTTCCGCGTCGAAACCTTTTCGATGATGTCGCGGGTCAGCTCCGTACCCTTGGTGAGCAGGCGCTTGTTGGTTTTTTCGTCGTGCAGGTCCGCCACAAGCTTCTGGCTGCCGAGCAGGTTCGTAAGGCGCTTCAGCCGCTCGTCGGTCAGGATGCGGATTTCGTCCGCGAGGTTTTTCTCGAGCTTGAAGACGTGCTCGGCCTCAATTGCGCGGTGCCGTTCATCCTTTTCAGCGCCCTTGCGGCAGAAAATCTTCACATCCACGACCGTGCCTTCAATGCCCGGCGGGCAGTAGAGAGAAGCATCGCGAACGTCGCCGGCCTTTTCGCCGAAGATGGCGCGAAGGAGTTTTTCTTCCGGGGTGAGCGTCGTCTCGCCCTTCGGTGTGACCTTGCCGACCATGATGTCGCCGGGCCGGACGGTCGCGCCGATGCGGATGACGCCGCTCTCATCAAGATTGCGCAGGAACGTCTCGCCAATGTTGGGGATGTCCCGCGTAATTTCCTCGGGGCCGAGCTTGGTGTCCCGCGCTTCGATTTCATATTCCTCGATGTGAATCGAGGTGTAGTAGTCGTCCTTGACGAGCTTTTCGCTCACGAGGATCGCGTCTTCAAAGTTGTAACCGCGCCATGGCAGGAAAGCGACGAGGACGTTGCGGCCAAGCGCGAGCTCGCCGCGGTCCGTACACGGGCCGTCGGCCAGCACTTGCGCTTGCTTCACGCGGTCGCCCACGCGCACAAGCGGCTTCTGGTTGATGCAGGTGTTTTGGTTTGAGCGCTTGAACTTTGTGAGCTGGTAGATGTCCGCTCCTACCTCGCGGGAGAGCACGCCGGAGTGATCGGATTCGACGCGCACGATGATGCGCTCCGAATCCACCTGGTCCACGATGCCTTCGCGGCGGCAGAGCACGACCGCGCCGGAATCGCGCGCCGTGACTCGTTCCATGCCCGTGCCCACCAGCGGAGATTCTCCGCGAATGAGCGGGACGGCCTGGCGCTGCATGTTGGAACCCATGAGCGCGCGGTTTGCGTCGTCATTTTCAAGAAACGGGATCAGGCTGGCCGCGACGCTGACGAGTTGCTTCGGCGAAACGTCAATGTAATCCACCTCATCACGATGCTTCAGGACGAAGTTGCCCGCCTGGCGGCAATTCACAAGCTCCGGGATAATGCGGCCGCGGTCTTCGAGCGGCACGTTGGCCTGCGCGACGACGTAGCGGTCTTCCTCCCACGCGGAGAGGTAGAAGCAGTGCGGGTCAAAGGTGACGCGCCGCCGCTTCAGTTCCTCGTTGACGTTTTCAACTTTCTCGCGTTCGACGATGTCGCCCGCTTTGAACTCACTATCGCCAGCGTTCAGGATCTGGACGTAATTGAGCACGCGCCCGCCCTTCACTTTGCTGTAGGGCGATTCGATAAAGCCAAATTCATTGATGCGCGCGTAGCAGGAAAGCGAACTGATCAAGCCGATGTTCGGGCCTTCCGGCGTTTCAATCGGGCAGATGCGGCCGTAGTGCGTAGGATGGACGTCGCGCACTTCGAATCCGGCGCGCTCGCGCGATAGACCGCCGGGACCCAACGCCGAAAGACGCCGCTTGTGCGTGATCTCGGAGAGCGGGTTGGTCTGGTCCATGAACTGGCTGAGCTGCGAACTTCCGAAAAATTCGCGGATCGCGGCCATGACGGGCTTCGCGTTCACCAGGTCATGCGGCATCGCCGTGGACATTTCCTGATAAACAGACATCTTTTCCTTGATGGCGCGCTCCATGCGCACCAGGCCGATGCGGAATTGATTTTCGAGCAGTTCGCCAACCGCGCGGACGCGGCGGTTGCCCAGGTGATCGATATCATCCACGGACCCGATGTTCTTGCGCAGCTTCAGAAGGTAGCGGATGGATGCGTAGAAGTCCGTCGGCGCGAGTGTGCGCGTCTCGAGCGGCGTTTCCAGCCCCAGCTTGATGTTGAACTTCAAGCGGCCGACCTTGCTGAAGTCATATTTCCGCGGGTCGAGGAACATCCCATTGAAGAGTGCCGTCGCGGTTTCGAGCGTCGGCGGGTCGCCGGGACGCAGCTTGCGGTAAATCTCAATCAGCGCTTCGCGCGGCGAACGGATGGCGTCCTTATCGAGCGTGCGGCTCAGGACAACGCCGATGTCGTCGCGCTCCGGGAAGAAGATGTCCACCTCGGTGATGCCGACTTCAGCGGCGGCGGTCCACAATTCGGCCGTCATCGGTTTGTTCGATTCAACGAGCACTTCGCCGGTCTGGCGGTTCACGACGTCGGCGACGGTGAACGCGCCCTCGAGATCGCCAATCGAAACGGCCACTTGCGCGACGCGCGCCTTGAGCAGCTCCTTGTAGAGCGGCTCGGTGATGCGCTTGTGCGCGGCGACAATGACGTCTTCGCTCTTCGGGTGCTTGATTTCGCGCGAAAGTTTGCGGTCCATCAGGCCTTCGGAAACGTTCCAGAAGGTTTCACCATCGCGCAATGCGACACGTTCGACTTGATAGAACGTCCGCAGAATTTCTTCATTGGTCTTCAGACCGAGCGCGCGCAGGAATATCGAGCCGAGGAACTTGCGCTTGCGGTCAATTCGAACGTAAAGCAGGTTTTTTGTGTCGTATTCGAATTCCACCCACGATCCGCGGTAAGGAATAATCTTGCCGAGGAAATAGGTGCGGTTGTTGGCGCTTTCATAGAAGACGCCCGGCGAACGGTGCAACTGGCTGACGATGACGCGCTCGGTTCCGTTGATGACAAACGTGCCGTTGTCGGTCATTAGCGGGATATCACCGAAGAAGACTTCCTGCTCCTTGATGTCGCGGATATTTTTTGCGCCGGTGTCCGGATCCTTATCGTAAATCGTCAGGCGAATGGTGACCTTGAGCGGCGCGGAGTAGGTCATCCCGCGCTCCTGGCATTCGTTCACGTCGTACTTGAGCTGCATTCCGACCGGGTCGCCGCACTTGTTGCAGAAGGTCGGCGTGTTCTTGTTGAACGTGCCGCACTTCGAACAGATGACGTCGCCTGTCTGGTACGGGTTCGTGACCACGGAGGCGCCGCAATTCCGGCAGGTGGCGCGCAGGTGATGCAACCCCTTCAGGTTGCCGCACTTGCATTCCCAGTTGCCAATCGCGTAGTCCACGAAATCCAGTTGCGAGAGCCCGCGGAAATCCCCAATGGGGAATACGGAGCTGAACACGGACTGCAAGCCCGCGTCTTCTCGCTCGCTCGGCAGCAAATCCATCTGCAAGAACCGCTGATAGGATTTGCGCTGCACCTCGATCAGGTTTGGGATCTGGATCGAGCTTTGGATCTTCGAGAAATCCAAGCGCTGCCGTTCACGACTATGATGATTTCCATTCTGCATTCTCTTTTACCTCATGTCCATGCGGGTGTGCGGGACGCGCCTGCGGCAAGGAGAGCGGGGAAGCTCTCTCTGCGTGGAGACACCATGAACTGGCGTCCCTGCAGGACTCGTCTGAAGGTTCCTGTGTCGCGGCCTGAAACGTGCGTAATACAAATCCTTCCGCTGCGGCTCTGCGAAACAATGGAGCCGCCGAAGAGGGCCGATACGGTTACTTGATTTCGACTTTGGCGCCGGCTTCTTCGAATTTCTTTTTGATCGAAGCAGCCTCATCCTTGTTGACGCCTTCCTTGATCGGCTTGGGCGCGCCGTCCACCAGATCCTTGGCTTCCTTCAAGCCGAGGCTGGTGACTTCACGGACTGCTTTGATGACATTGATCTTGTTCCCGCCGACATCGGTAAGAACGACGGAGAATTCCGTCTTCTCTTCCGCCGCGGGTGCAGCCGGCCCCGCCGCTGCGCCGCCACCGGCAACTACAGCCGCAGCCGCGGAAACGCCGAAGGTCTCTTCCATCTTCTTGACCAGATCGGCGGCTTCGAGCAGCGTCAGGCCCTTGATTTCCTCGAGTATTGCTTCCACCTTGTTTGCCATTGCCTCTTTCCTCTCCTTCAGAAGAATTCAAACCCTGGTTACTGGGAAACGGGCGCTGGTTCCGGCCCGCCGCCCCCAAATTTTTCGGCCTTGGCGGCCTCATTAATCACGACAGCCATGTTGCGCGTCACGGCTGAGAGCACCGTGGCAATCCTCTGCGCCGGCGCGTTGATCAGATACATGATCTTGCCGTAGAGCTCTTCCTTGGACGGGAGCTGCGCGAGCTGCTGAATATCCGCAATCGAAAGGACGCGGCCTTCGACCACGCCCGCTTGAAACTTGAACGCAGGAACGTCTTTCGCAAACTTGGTAAGCGCCTTCGCGAGCGCGACCGGGTCCGCCGCGGTGTAGGCGATCGAGTTGTTCCCCGCCAGATTCTTTAGCAGGGGTTCCGCGGAGGTTCCCGCACCCGCGCGTTCCGCCAGAGTATTCTTCACGACGCGGTATTTGCCGCCCACGGACTGGACCGTGCGCCGCAGCTTCGTATCGTCTTCGACCGTGATGCCCTTGAAGGTGGTCAGAATGACCGTCGAGACGCGAGCCAGTTCAATCTTTAACTGTTCGAGGTCCTTTTCTTTTTCGCTGCGCTTTTTCATTTCAAATCTCCGCCGTGCTTACGCCGCCACCGCCGTGGCCGATTCAATTTCCGCCTCGTTGATCAGGATTCCGGGGCCCATCGTCGAAGTCAGCGTCACCTTCCTGACGTATTTGCCCTTTGCGGCCGTGGGCTTTGCCTTCACGACCGCGCCCAGCAGCGCCTGCGCGTTTTCCGCGAGCTTATCGGCTTCAAAACTGATCTTGCCGATTGGCGAATGCACGATGCCCGCCTTGTCCACGCGGAATTCAACCTTTCCTGCTTTCACTTCCTTTACCGCCTTGGCGACTTCAAACGTCACTGTGCCGGTTTTTGGATTGGGCATCAGCCCGCGCGGCCCGAGAACTTTTCCGAGGCGTCCGGCCGATTTCATCATGTCCGGCGTCGCAATTACCGCGTCGAAGTCCGTCCAGCCCTCCTGAATCTTCTGCACCATGTCTTCGCCGCCGACGAAATCCGCGCCCGCTTCCTGCGCTTCGCGGACTTTTTCACCGCCGGCGATTACCAGTACGCGCTTCGATTTGCCAAGCCCGTTTGGCAGCACCACGGTGCCGCGGACCATCTGGTCGGAATGCTTCGGATCCACGCCAAGGTTCACGACCAATTCTACCGTCTCGTCAAACTTAACGAAGTGCGCCTTCTTGAGAACGGCGGCCGCTTCGGCAAGGGAGTAAGGGCGCGCTTCCACCAGCTTGCGCGCGGTATCGGTTTTCTTTCCCGGCTTACGGCTCATTTGGCTCAGCCCTCCACCACTTCAATGCCCATGTTGCGCGCCGTGCCTGACACGGTGCGCACCGCAGATTCGATGTTCGTGGTATTCAGGTCGGGCAGCTTCAAGCGCGCGATATCTTCAATCTGCTTTTTCGTGACCTTGCCGACTTTGTTGCGGTTCGGTTCCGCGGAACCCTTCACGATATTCGCCGCGCGCTTCAGGAGTTCCGAAGCCGGCGGAGTCTTGGTCACAAAAGTGAAGGTGCGGTCGCTATAGACCGTGATGACCACGGGGATGATCATCCCCTCGGGTTCTTTCGTCGTGCGGGCGTTGAACTGCTTGCAGAAATCCATGATGTTGACGCCCTGCGGCCCGAGCGCAGTGCCCAATTGCTGCGAAGGCGCGGCCTTGGCGGCCGGCACCTGCAGCTTCAACATCGCTTGAACTTTCTTTGCCATTTCCCGTTTCCTCTGCCGCGCGGCCGGCTTAAGCGATCTTTTCCACTTGCATGAAATCCAGTTCGACCGGCGTCGAGCGCCCGAAAATCGTCACGGATATCTTCAGCGTGCTGCGGTCCGAATTGACTTCTTCCACCACGCCTGTGAAATTCGCGAACGGTCCGTCCACGATGCGCACTTGCTCATTGCGCTCAAACTTCAATTTCGGCTTGGGCCGCTCGGCTGGGCTCGCCGCACGGTGAATAATGTCCTGCACTTCCTGCTCGCTCAGCGGGGTAGGCGTCTGCCCCGAACCTACAAATCCCGTCACCCGCGGCGTGTTCCGCACGACGTGCCAGGTGTAATCATCCATCTCCATCTCGACGAGCACGTAGCCGGGATAAAACATCCGCGTCGCGGTGACTTTTTTCCCGCCGCGCACTTCCACCACATCTTCCGTGGGGATCAGCACCTGGCCGATCTTCTCCTGCAAGCCGAACGCGGCGACGCGGCCCTCGAGGCTTTCCTTCACCTTCCGCTCGAATCCGGAATACGTATGGATGATGTACCACTGCTTCGCCATGCGTTCTGATTCGCTCCGCGTTTCCACGACTAGTGGCGATACGCCTTTATGAATTGTGATACGGCGCGCGTTGCGCCACTGTCCACGGCCCAGAGAAACACCGCAAAAATAATCGTGGTCATGATGACGACCAGCGTTGTGCTGCGCACATCCGTCGTTGTGGGCCAGACCACCAGCTTCATTTCCGCGCGAACGTCATGCAGGAATTGCCCGGCGCGCTTAATGCGCTCCCGGATATTTTCAATCCACGGCGCGCCCGGGCGGCTCTGCTCACGAGAACGATCCGGAGGTGTAGGTGTCGTATTCAATTTTGTCGCCTGTGTCGTGGACATCCCCGCCTCACGCTTTGCCTCATCCCGCCGTCCCTCCGCCAACCCCTCGAGGTGGCAGGGGAGGAGGGATTCGAACCCCCACATCCGGTTTTGGAGACCGGCGGTCTACCGTTGAACCTACTCCCCTAAATTATTTGACCTCTTTGTGCGGCGTGTGCTTCCGGCACGACTTGCAAAACTTGCTCGTTTCCATCCGCTCGGTGTGTTTCTTCCGGTTTTTCATGGTCGTGTAGTTCCGGTTCTTGCACTCGTTGCACTGCAATGTGATGATTTCGCGCATGGTCGTTTCCCGTTACTCGACGATCTCAGCGACGGCGCCGGCGCCGACCGTGTGGCCGCCTTCGCGGATCGCGAACCGCAGCCCCTTCTCCAGCGCCACCGGCGTGATCAAACTGATCTCCACCGACACGTTGTCTCCCGGCATCACCATCTCTACTCCAGGATTCAACTTCACGTCCCCCGTCACGTCCGTCGTCCGGAAATAAAACTGCGGACGGTAGCCCGTGAAGAATGGCGTGTGCCGCCCGCCTTCTTCCTTCTTCAAAATGTATGCTTCCGCCTTGAATTTCGTGTGCGGCGTGATCGACCCCGGCTTCGCTATCACCTGCCCGCGCTCGACCTCTTCCTTTTCCGTTCCCCGCAGCAGCAACCCAACGTTGTCGCCCGCCATCCCTTCATCCAGCAATTTGCGGAACATCTCCACGCCCGTCACCACCCGCTTCATCGTCGGACGAAATCCCACGATCTCCACTTCCTCCCCCACCTTCACTTTCCCACGCTCCACTCTTCCCGTCACCACCGTTCCGCGCCCCGAGATCGAAAATATATCCTCAATCGGCATCGCAAACGGCTTGTCCACTTCCCGCACCGGCAGCGGCACGTACTTGTCCACCTCTTCCATCAACTGCAGGATCGTCTTCTCCCACTTCTCTTCCCCGTTCAATGCGCCCAATGCAGACCCGCGCACCACCGGCACCTGGTCGCCCGGGAAGCCGTAGCTCTTCAAGAGTTCCCGCACTTCCAGTTCAACCAGTTCCAACAGTTCCGGGTCTTCCACCGCGTCGCACTTGTTCAGAAACACCACGATGCACGGCACGCCCACCTGCCGCGCCAGCAAGATGTGCTCGCGCGTCTGCGGCATCGGGCCATCCGTTGCCGCCACCACCAGAATCGCCCCGTCCATCTGCGCCGCGCCCGTGATCATGTTCTTCACGTAGTCGGCATGGCCCGGGCAATCAATGTGCGCGTAGTGACGGTTCGGCGTCTCGTACTCCACGTGCGCCACCGCAATGGTGATCCCGCGCTCGCGCTCTTCCGGTGCGTTGTCAATCGAATCGAACGCCCGGAACTGCACCTTCGGGTTGTGCTTCGAGAGCACCTTGGTGATCGCCGCCGTCAAGGTCGTCTTGCCGTGGTCAATGTGACCGATCGTCCCGATGTTCACGTGCGGTTTCGACCGCTCGAATTTTTCCTTCGCCATTTTCTTGTTCCCTCAGTACCGAACTCAATTGGAGCGGGGGACCGGATTCGAACCGGCAACCATCGCCTTGGAAGAGCGAGACTCTACCGTTGAGTTACCCCCGCCCGTCTTTCAAAATCCCTCGCTGCCATTCGACGCCATCCACCGCTCTCAACTCACAATACTGGAGCCTGGGACCGGGATTGAACCGGTGACCTCGTCCTTACCAAGGACGCGCTCTACCAACTGAGCTACCCAGGCTCGGAACTTTTCTATGCGCCACCGGACGGCTCGTCCCACGCGCTTCGCGCATGCCGGATGCTTGTTTGGATCTCGCTTCGTCGGACTTCGGGCCGACAATTCTCTGCACAGACTGGTGGACGGGGGAGGATTCGAACCTCCGTAGCCCGCAAGGAGCGGCAGATTTACAGTCTGCTGGTTTTAGCCACTCACCCACCCGTCCCGCACGGGGAAAGTTCATGACGATAAAGGGACGCGCGCCCTGATTGCAGGTTTCCACAATCTTGCAATCCAGAGACACTCGTCCGCCCTATTCTCAGCGATGATTCCGAGTCGCGCAATTCAGGGAAACTCTTCCCCCCGATGCCACAAAGCATAATCTCAGCTGGCGGAGGGATTTGAACCCCCGACCCTCTGATTACAAATCAGATGCTCTACCAACTGAGCTACGCCAGCATGGCTCAAACCTACAGAGGATATCAAACCCGGAAGTTGAATTGCAAGGGATAGTTATTCACGCAGAGCAAGTCGCGTGCCATGCGACCGGGTAGCAACAAATTAGATGCATCAGCCCCCCATTTGGTTCCTTGAAGGAAATTAGATTAAATCACGGATATCGAATCCGTTGCAAAGGCTTCGCCAACCATTGAGAATGGTTGCGAGGAATTGTTCAATTTGAGGCGCACAGCCATAACGATTGTATGCCTAGCCATCGCGGTGATCGCGGTGGAGGGCTATTTCACTTGGAGGCGCTCATCCAATTCCACGGGGCCGGCGACAGGCGCGGAGCCATCGCTCTTATTGCAGTTACCGCCCGCAACACCCTACGTCTTTTACGCCGACGTGGCGGCGCTGCGCAATGCCGCATTTCTCTCGAAGCTCGTTGCGATGGTGCCCGCTCCCGCGGAAGACCCTGAATACACCGAATTCGTTCAGGCTACGGGCTTTGACTATTCGCGCGATCTTGACCGGGTGGCCATCTCCGCTGCGGCGGGCACATCCGCTACAGGCGCCTCGCAATCAGGCGTATGGGTAATGGCCGAGGGCCGGTTTGACCCGCAAAAAATTCAAGCTTATGTGCTGCGCTCGGGCAAAATAGAACAACGCGATGGTCATACATTTTATGTGATTGACTCAGGCACTTCAGCGGATGAGGTTTCTCTTCGGTTTATATCACCGGGGCGCATCGAAATCGTCAGCCGCACAAAACAAACTGCGACGGGCAATTCGGAGCTGAGCAATTCAACACAGAATGGGAGCCCCGCGCCGGCTCCAGCGGATCCCCTGGCACTCCGCGAACGCATCGCTCGCGTCTCAGGCTCTACCGTATTCGCCGTGACGCGAACAGACTCCGTCCCAAAAAACCTGATGCTAGGCAATTTGAAGCTGGACGCGATTACGAGCGCGATTGAAAACGTGCACTGGATGTCGCTCGCTGCTAATCCGGAAGGCGAGAATTTGCGGGTAATACTCGAAGGCGAATGCGGATCAGCCCTCGAGTCAACGAAACTCCAATTGACTCTCGTATCGTTGCGCATGATCGGCAGGGGGCTGCTCTCCGAGCCTGGCACCCGCCGCCAATTCACTCCGCAGGGTGCCGCTGCGCTCGACAAGCTGGCAAGGCAGATTGAGATTTCCCGCGAGGGGCCCCGCGTCCGCGTTACGGCCGTGCTCTCCCCGGACATGCTCACTGGATTTGCGGCGCCACCTCCGGCCCAGTCGCCGATTGCGGCGCCTGCGCAAAAACGAGCGCCCGCAGGAAACTAAAGATGGCATATCGCATTGGGGCCTGCCGAAGAGAAATACTTGGAGAGAGCTTAATCGCCGAATGAATTAAAGCGCATGTAGCGCCAGGGGTTGACAGGCGCACCGTTTAACCGGATCTCGTAGTGCACATGTGGACCGGTCGAACGGCCGCTTGTGCCTGAATAGCCGATGGTATCGCCACGATGGACCTGCTCGCCAACTTCCGCGTTGAAACCGGAGAGATGCCCGTACCAAGTGGTCGTTCCATAACCGTGGTCCACCACCACAAGATGCCCGTAGCCAGACTCAGTCTCGACGGCGACCACGACTCCATCCGCTGTAACGTGGACAGGACTGCCGTAGGCAATGGAAATGTCCACTCCCTTATGGAACTCGCCCTCACCGCTGAACGGGTCAAGCCGCTCGCCGAAGCTTGCCGTAATCTGCCCATTAACGGGCCAGAGCGACGGTGTAAAAGCGGCGTCCCCCAGCCCGGGCCGGGGCGGCAAGGGGTGCATCCCCTCCTTGGCAATTGACAACGAGGAGGCATTCTTTTCGAGGAAATTGAATTGATCCACCGTGCGCCCGAAGGTGTCCTGCGGATTGCCGGAAAAGCTGGCCAGGGCAAATGGAGTTTCGCGGAAGCGCATGAAACCGTAAGTCATGGCCACTTCCGTGGCAAGTGATTGAAGCGAATCGAGCCGCTGGTTGGTGTCCTTGACGGTTGTCTGGAGCTGTGTGAATTGCTGTTTCAGATTGTCACGCTCGCTCCGGACGGTGTTGTAATTATCGGCTTTCCAAAGCATCCGTGAATAAGATGCCACGCCGGCGATCACGGTAATGCCGCCGACAACTACAAGAGCGGCAAGTATTTGCAGGAAATAGACAGGGATCCGGAGCTTCCAGATGCGGCTCTGGTCATTTGAAGCCAGAAAGAATGTGTAAAAACGAGTTTTCATACCCTTCCGTGCAAATGACTGCTTGTTTTCCGTTTGGCTTGGCGCCTCGTATCCCTTGTTGTGCCGGATACGTCCACTGGGCCCAAAATTGACCCAAATAAAGTTTGAACCGCGAGTCCTGGTCCGAAACCGAGCTAAGTCTAGGGTTTCGGCTCCGGGGAAGTCAACCTATATTTTGACGTCCCCCAAGACCGAAAGTCTCGAAGCCCAATCACCCAAGCCTGTCTATAATGAGGCAGGGTTGCGCAGGGCACAATTTGTACCCTAGGGCAGACGTGGGACGGCCGGGCTAGCGGACATAAGGCTGCCCGGATGGGCACTTCGGGATTTCTGGGTGACACGGTGCCAAAACGGGATCCATTGCTGAACGAAACTGAAATCATCGAGCGGATTTGGCGAGCTTTGCCGGCGCGGGCCGGGAAAAAAGAACGAAGTTGGCTGCGGCTTGGAGTTGGAGATGATGCCGCGGCGATCCGTGCGGCCGTGCGCGGTCGTGATTCACTTGGCGATTGGGTGCTGAGCTCCGACGCCTTCCTCGAAGGAATTCACTTTCTGCCGCAAGTGCATTCGCCGGAGGATATTGGTTATAAAGCCTTGGCGCGTGCGACGAGCGACCTTGCGGCAATGGGCACCGCGCCGCGGTTCTTCCTTCTCAGCCTTGCTTTGCCGGCGAGCCGGACGGGAAAATGGCTGGATGGTTTCCTCGAAGGCATGTCGCAAGCTGCGCGCGAGTTTAAGATGGTGGTGATTGGGGGAGATACGTCGCGTTTCTCCTCGGTTGTGATTAACGTCACAGTGGGCGGGCGAGCCGGGGCCGTCGAGGGTGCGAGCAAAAACCGGTCAATATCTGGCGACGGGATCGCAGGCAACGTCTTGACCCGGTCGGGTGCGCGGCCGGGAGATTTGATCTATGTGAGTGGCACGCTCGGCGCCGCTCAGCTGGGGTTGGAATTGATTTTGCATGGACTGGATGGCAAGGCGCGGACACCAGGTATTCCGCAGGGTAGGCCTTGGAAGCGGCTGCTCCAGCCGCATTTGCGGCCCAAGATTCAGCTTGCGCTGGGGAGCTGGCTCGCTGGCGAAAACCCATTGAAGCGCCAAATCGCCTCGGCCGCTATTGACACCTCCGATGGGCTATCCACGGATTTGAGCCACATCTGCATGGCAAGCGGCGTGGGCGCCCGCATCTGGGCAGAAAAGATTCCCGCCGTTCACATACCGGAATCCCTCCGAAGCTGCGGCTCCAACTTTGACCGAATGGAGCTGGCCCTGCATGGAGGAGAGGACTACCAGTTGCTCTTCACTGTACCGGTTTCTGCCGCTCTGTTCTTGCCCGGGCGATTCCGAGGCGTCCAACTTTCGCAAATAGGCGAGATTGTCCCGCAGCGTGCGAAAGCCCGGCAACTTAAATCTCACGTCGAACTGGTGCCCGCGAAAGGTAATCCCGAGCCGCTAAGGCCAAGAGGCTGGGACCCCTTCACCGCGCGGCAATTAAGATAGAGAGGCAGAAAGATCAGAAACCCGGGGCGCCGGAAGCAGCGGGCCGCGCTTCGGCGGGAGTACGCAAGCCGCCGAAGCGAAGCCGCTCGAGCCAGGCCTGGCCGAGGGACATAAAGCCCGTGTACAAGTAACCCCATACAAAAAGAAGCAGGAATGGAATGGTGGCGTAGTTTTGATTCTGGAAAGCATAAACGATGGTGGCCGCGAAATAGAGTCCCAGGAAAATCTCAATATAGGGCAGCACACCCGAGCGGTTACGATACGACTTCTTCTGCCAGCTCCCCTTCTGCCCCGCAATGTTGTATTTCGGCGTGCGCGCAAATTCCGATTGCTTGCCAAAGATTGCTTCCATCACGGCAACAGCGTTTCGCACGGAGATTCCGATGCCCGTAGCCATCACAAAAGGCATGAACGGGATTGACCGCTTCCATGTATTCGGATGCAGATTGCGCTGCGCGATCAGGTAAAAACTGGAAATCGAGCACGTCGAAGCCAGGAAGAGCGGCAAATCGATTACCAGCATTTGAAAGGTGCCCTGATAAAAGCGCACAACCATCGCGGGCAACAATAAAGTCGAGAGCACGATCATCAGCGGATAACTGATGTTCGCGGTGAGATGAAAGAACGCCTCGGCCTTCACATGCCAGGGTTCTTTCGACCGCAATATGCGCGGCAGAATTTTTTTCGCCGTTTGCATCAACCCTTTGGCCCAGCGCGCCTGCTGCGCCTTGAAAGAGTTCATTTCGACGGGCAACTCAGATGCGCATTCCACTTCCGGCAGGTAGAGAAACTGCCAGCCGCGAAGCTGCGCGCGGTAGGAGAGGTCCGTATCCTCTGTGAGCGTGTCGTGCTGCCAGCCGCCGGCGTCGTCAATTACAGTGCGCCGCCAAATGCCGGCCGTGCCGTTGAAATTAAAGAAATCACCACGGCGCGACCGGGCTCCATGCTCGATGATGAAATGGCCGTCGAGCAGGATGTGCTCGACTTCCGTGAGCAGTGAGTAGTCCGCATTCAAATAAGTCCAGCGCCCCTGCACCATGGCGATCTTCGCATCGGCGAAATAGGGCACCGTGCGCCGCAAGAAATCAGGAGAGGGGATGAAATCCGCGTCAAAGATGGCCACGAATTCTCCCTTCGCCGTCTTCAATCCCTCCGCGAGCGCGCCAGCCTTGTAGCCTTCGCGATTCGCCCGGTGAATGTATTGAATTGGCATTCCGAGAGCCTGGAATCGCTCAACGCAGGCGCGCGCGACCTCCCGCGTCTCGTCGGTCGAATCGTCAAGCACCTGCACATCGAGCAATTCGCGCGGGTAGTCAAAACGCGAGACAGCGTCAACGAGCCGCTCAATCACATAGCGTTCATTAAAAATAGGGAGCTGCACGGTGACGCGCGGCCATTCCGTAACTTCCGGCACCGGGCCGGGAACGTTCTTCCGGTATTTGTAATAGTAGTAGACGAGGAAGTAGCGGTGGATGCCGTACGCCGCCAGAATGAAAAGGACGATGAAGTACGGAATCATCACGGCGAGGTCGAAGGCGTTGAGCTGGTACAGCCCGCGAAACGGATTGCTATGCGGGTCGGTCTGGCGGTGCCAGTAACCCGAAAATGGGTTCTGGAGCGTCCAGAGAATGATTGCGCGGCTGGAAAGGTTCCACACGGTTCTGCTACCTGAAATTTATCCTGTCTTCCAACGGTCTTTCCTGATTCGGCGGCCAGCGGGCGCGACGCTCGCTGATGGGGGTTGGGGTCGCTGCCGGACTCACAATTATATGGTGTTACCGGCGCAAGTCAACGACCGGGCATCGACGAATGGCATCCGGCTTCTTGCGGAAACAATCCTACAAGCAATTTACGGGACGAGGACGATTTTCCCGTAAGCGCCGGGATCGAGGACTTCTTTGTGCGCACGAGGGGCTTCGGCGAGCGGCAGCTCCTTACCCACGATTGGGCGTAGCGTGCGGTTTTCGAGTCCCGCGCCGATGGCGGCATGAATCATCGCCATTTCTTCTGCGGGAACATTCCAGAGCAGGACTGCAAGGATCGCGCCTTCACGCATCATCAAATCGCGCGGATTGATTTGCACCTCGCCGCGGCTGCCGATCACAACCACGCGTCCGCGCGGCGCGAGCATCTTGAGATCGTTGCCGAGGTTTACGTTGGCGAGCATTTCGAGAATGACGTCCGTGCCGCGCCCACTGGTGAGTTCGAGGATGCGCGCGGCGGAATCCGGCGCGCGGTGGTCAATCACATAATCTGCGCCTTCGCGCGCGACGAGTTCGCGCCCGCGATCCGTTCCCGCCGTGCCGATCACGCGCATGCCCGCCGCGCGCGCGAATTGCACCGCGGCGATGCCGACGCCGCCGCTCGCTCCATGCACGAGCACCCATTCATTCGGGCGCGCGTGCGCCTTCTGGAAAAGCGCGCGGTACGCCGTTGCGTAAGCAATGTGGATGGCGGCACCCTGCGCAAATGAGATTTTTTCTGGAAGGCGATACGCGTCCGTTGCGGCCACTGTGGCGCATTCCGCGTATGTGCCCGTCGCGCTTCCGGCAAGATAAACGCGGTCTCCTGATTTCCATCCGGTGACGCCGGCGCCCACGGCTTCGATGACGCCAGCGCCGTCCACGCCGGGCGTGTATGGCAAAGCGGGCTTGCGCGCATAATTCCCAGAGCGCATATAAGTGTCCGCCGGATTTACTCCCGCCGCTTGGATGCGAACGAGGATCTGGCCGGGACCGGGCGCGGGCTTGGCGATCTCCTCAAACTTCATCACCTCCGGCGCTCCGAATTCGTGGACGACGATGGCTTTCATGAGATCCCCTCGCGACAACAACAAGGGCGCAGCCCGCCGCGGCGGGCGCCCCCACAGCCTCAGTTTATGCACACGGCCCGCAATACAAAATTAATTGATTTGGTTATGCGGTGGTCGAGCGTTCGGAAATGAGCTTGGCTGTCATGGTGATTTCGGCTTTGAGCAGGCGCGAAATCGGACAGCCGGCCTTGGCGCTCGCCGCGGCAGTATCAAACGCGGCCTGATCCACGCCGGGCACGCGAGCGGTCACGTCGAGATGGACTTTGGTGATGGTCCACCCGGCGTCGAGCTTATCGAGCGTTACCGCGGCGCTCGTCTCGAGACTCTCCGGCGTGAAGCCCGCGCCGCTCAATTGCGCTGAAAGCGCCATGGTGAAGCATCCGGCGTGCGCGGCGGCGATAAGTTCTTCGGGATTGGTGCCCTTGCCATCTTCAAAGCGAGTGGCGAAAGAATATTGCGTGTTTGAAAGAACGCCGCTGTCGGTCGAAATGGCGCCCTTGCCTTCCTTGAGTGTGCCTTTCCAGACTGCTGATGCTTTGCGAACCATGTGAACATTCCTCCGGTGGATTTAGATGTGTCGAGCGAGTTGATGGCTACAAATTCATTCTGCTTACACGTTGAGAGTGAGGGTCGTTGAAGGAACGAAGTCCGGGCCGACTGCCGCCGGAGGAAAATCCGGCAAGGGCGTGGCGCGGACAACCGGGCGGTAGAGAGTGTCGCGCTCGACCGGTGTGCGGCCCGCCGCGCGGATGAGGCGTTCGAGCTCGCTCCGCGGAGTGAACTCGGCGGTCTTTGCTCCGGCGTCGTGATAGATTTTTTCTTCCACGACTGTCCCATCCAAATCGTCCGCGCCGAAGCGCAGCGCGATTTGCGCGATCCGCGGCGTGAGCATGACCCAATACGCCTTGATGTGATCGAAGTTATCGAGCAACAACCGCGAGACGGCGATGGCGCGCAGGTCGTCGAAGCCGGTCGGTCCCGGCAGATGTGAGAGCGCCGTATTCGCCGGATGAAACGCCAGCGGAATAAACGCGACAAATCCGTGCGTCTCATCCTGCAATTCGCGCAGCTGCAACAAATGTTCCACGCGCTCTTCTTCGCTTTCGATGTGCCCGTAAAGCATCGTGGCATTCGAGCGCAGGCCGATCTGGTGCGCGGTGCGCGCGATATCGAGCCATTGCTGGCCGCTGGTTTTGTGGTCGCAGATCACCTTTCGCACGCGCGGGTTGAAAATCTCCGCGCCGCCGCCGGGGAGCGAATCAACGCCGGCATCTTTCAGCGCGACAAGCACCTCGCGAACACTGAGCTTCGCGATGCGCGCAAAGTACCCGACCTCGACCATCGTGAACGCTTTCAGATGGACCTGTGGGCAGCGCCGCTTCAAGCCGCGCATCAGGTCCAGAAAATATTCAAATGGCAAATCGGGATGCAGCCCGCCGACCATGTGAAATTCAGTTGCGCCCGCGCGCACGCCCTCGTCGGCGCGCTGCCAAATTTCTTCGAGCGCGTACGTGTAGGCGCCCGGGGCGTCGGGGTCGCGCCCAAAGGCGCAAAGTCGGCAATGGGCGACGCAAACGTTTGTGGGATTGATGTGACGATTGACGTTGTAGTAGCAGATGTCGCCGTGTCGCTGCTCGCGGACGTGATTCGCGAGCCAGCCGACGGCAAGCAAATCGGGGGATCGGTAAAGCGCCATGCCGTCGGCAAATGAAAGGCGTTCGCCGGCCATCACCTTGTCGGCGATTGGCTTCAAACGAGAATCGTTGATCTGCAACTCATTCACGAGCGAGACACCCACACGGCTGCGCCCCAGAAAAGAAAGAACAACACACTAATATAGCCGTTTACGGTGAAAAACGCAGCATTCAGGCGGCTCAGATCATTCGCGGAGACGAGCGAGTGCTCCCACACGAGCATCGCCGCGACGACGCCGATTCCCGCCCACGCGGGCCACGGCAGGTGGAAACTTGCGGCGAGCCACGCGAGCAGGGCGATCATTGCAACGTGCATCAGGCGCGAAATCAGCAACGAGCGCGCCACCCCAAATCGCTTCGGAATGCTGTAGAGCCCCGCGCGGCGGTCGTAATCGATATCCTGGCAGGCGTAGAGAACGTCAAAGCCGCCGACCCAGAGCGTGACCGCGGCACAGAGGATCAGCATGCGCAGATCAAGTGAACCCGCAATCGCGATCCACGCGGCTGCGGGCGACATCCCGAGGCAAAATCCCAGAACGAAGTGCGACCACGAAGTGAAGCGTTTCGTGTAGGAATAAAAATAGAGGACGGCCAGCACCACAGGCGAAAGTTCGAGCGCGAGGCGATTCAGCCTCCACGCGGCAACGACGAGCAACGCCGCGGCTACAAGCGTAAACGCCCAAGCGAACGGCAACGTAAGCGCGCCGGTTACAAGCGCGCGCCCCTGCGTGCGCGGGTTCTCGCGGTCGTAGCGCAAGTCCACAATGCGGTTCATTGTCATCGCAAATGACCGCGCGCCCACCATTGCCACAACAATCCAGCCAATCTGTTGCCAGGTGGGCCACGCCGGCGCGCCCGTGTTCGCATGCACTGTGCGTGCTGCGAGCAAAGCCCCGGTGAGCGCGAACGGCAGCGCGAAAATGGAGTGCTCGAATTTGATCATTTCGAGAACGGTGCGGATGCGGCTCATGGCTGGCAATTCATCGCTTGATTTACGCTTCCTGCGCGCGCCCTTTGGCCTGGCCTTCCCAGCGATACTGCTGCTCCTGCGGAAGGCCCAGAGCGGCGAGCGCACGGCAAACAAATTGCTCGACGAGTTCGTCAATCGTCTGCGGCGCGAAATAAAACGCGGGAATCACAGGCATGATGACGGCGCCCGCTTCCTGCGCGCGCAGCATATTTTGCAGATGTACGCGATTGAGCGGCGTCTCCCGCAGGCAAAGCACGAGCGGGCGTCGCTCCTTGAGGCAAACATCGGCGGCGCGTGCGAGCAAATCTTCGCTTGTACCATTGGCAATCGAAGCCAGCGTCCCGGCCGAGCACGGGATTACGATCATGCCGTCAACAGGGTGACTTCCCGATGCGATGGATGCGCCGATGTCTCGGTCAGGCAGCAATTCGATTTTGCCCGCGGGCGTGCCGGAGATGAGCGAGGGAAGTTGTTTCGCGTCCGCCGGGCGCACGCCAAGCTCCTGCGCAAGCAAACGCTGGCCCGCCTCGGTGACAACCAGGTGCACGCGCTCGACTCGCAAGTCGTATTCAAGAATGCGCAAAGTTGTGCGCGCGAGCACCGCGCCTGATGCTCCAGTGACACCTACGGTGATGACTTTTCCCACGAATTCTCCCAGTGAAACCTTGTGGAACTTTGCGGGGGCGCAGACAAGCCCAGTCTAGGCGGCGAGATTCGGTTTAGTCAAGGTAACGGTCACTCTGGTCTAAGCGCCGTGACGAGAGCATCGGCCAGCGAGGCTTCCTGCTCAGGAAAAACGGTGCGCAGGTCCAGCACGAGTTGATCTTCCTCGATCCGCGCGATGACGGCAACGCTGCTCGCGAAATTTTTCATCGGGCAGCGCAGCCGCTCTTCGAGTTGCGCTGCTGACCAGCGCGAACTTGCGATGGCAATGACGCGCGAGGGCAGCCGCTGGCCCGGCGTCGAGCCGCCGCCCACAACGGAATCGCCTTCGCGCAACTCGAATTTCACAGAATCCTTGGGTGACGCGCCGGACAACACATGGCGCACTTTCGATAAAAACAGTTCCGCGCGCTTGGCGATCTCTTTCGCGTCGGCGCGGATCATGCGTAATGCGGGAACCGCGTCGAGCCCGCCCGGGCCCGGGCCGCGCAAATAAGCAAGAAGCGTCGCCTCAAGCGCGGCGATGGTGAGCTTGTCCACGCGCAACGCGCGGAACATCGGATGCCGGCGGATGCGCGTGACCAATTCGCGGCCCCCGGCAATCACTCCAGCCTGCGGGCCGCCGAGGAGTTTGTCCCCGCTAAAGGAAACGACTGACACGCCTGCGGCAATACTGTCGCGCACCACCGGCTCGCCGATTCCGTTCGCCGAAAGATCCACGAGGCACCCGGAACCGAGGTCCTCGTAAACAGGCACCGAAGCGCGCCGGCCCAGCTCGACCAACTCGCCCAGCGCGGGCTGCGCCGTAAATCCTTCGACGCGGAAATTCGAGCGGTGTACGCGAAGCAGCAGGCGCGTTCGTTCATTGATAGCGCGCTCGTAATCCGCGAGGCGCGTGCGGTTTGTCGTGCCGACCTCGCGCAGCACTGCGCCGCTTTCCGCCATGATGTCCGGAATGCGGAAGCCGTCGCCGATCTCGATGAGTTCGCCGCGCGAGACGATAACTTCGCCGCCCTTCGCCAGCGCCGCCAGCACAAGAAAAACCGCCGCAGCGTTGTTGTTCACCGCGACGGCCGCTTCGGCGCCAGCGAGCCGCGCCATCAACCTCGCCGTGTGAACGTCGCGCGTGCCCCGCTCCCCTCGCGCGAGGTCGTATTCAAGATTTGTGTACTGTGCCGCCGTCGCGCCAATCCGCGAAACCGCTTCCGCGGAAAGCGGCGCGCGCCCCAAATTCGTGTGCAGCACAACACCCGTCGCATTGATCACCGCACGCAACGAAGGCGCGAGCAACGCCTCAACCTCTGCGACGGTCTCCCGCGCCAGTTTCTCGGTCAAAATCTCCCCCGCATGTTCGCCCGATTCCTGCGCGCCAATCCGCGCTCGCAGCGCCGCCAGCACGACGCGCGCGGATTCCACCACCAGATTTCTGTTCACGCGCGCGGATAATTCAACCAGCTTGGGCGAGGACAGCAACTCGTCCATGGATGGGATCTTGCGCAGCAACTCGTTCGCACGCACAGAGGCAGCAGCCTGTTTCATCGTGGTCATTGTGCCGCTATTTCAGCATAAGTTGGCCGGTGCGTCACGCTAGTACAGCAGCTTCATTGACGCCGGGACATTCGCCCCGCTAGGCTCGTTGCGGATACTTTTCCATCCGTTATGGCGACCGTCGAAGAAGACCTGGCACAGTTTGAGAAGGACGTCAGGCAATTTAAGATTGAATATGAGCAATATTTCGGAGGGGGCCGCTCGCGTCCGCCCACGGATATTGAATGGCGCATGGAACAAGTCGTCAAGCGCTACACGGAACGCGGTTCAAACCTTAATTTTGCCCAGAGGTTCCGCTTCAATGGCCTGTCGCAAACCTACGCAAAGTACCGCCTCGTTTTCCGCAAGCGTTTGAAACAGAAGGAAGAAGGCACTGAGGTCCGTCACTTTGGGGCCGCCGCAAAGGAGATCGCCGCTGCGCGCTCTGCGCGCAAGGCCGTCGCTTCCCGCGAAGCCGCGGTGGCTGCTTTTACTCCGTCATTGGATCCCGCCCGTGAACGTACGAAAACGAAGAAACTCTACGAAGCCTTTCGCGACGCCAAAGAAACAGCCGGTGAAAGTACGCGCGAGTTGACGGCGGAAGCATTTCAGGAATTTCTTCGCGCCAAGGCTCGTGAGCTCCGCGCCAAGTCCGGCGACGGAAAAGTGGAGTTCGTCGTATCCATCGAAAATGGCAAGGCGCGCCTGAAAGCCCGCGTCCTGACCCCCGCGAAGTCCAAAGCCTGATTCCCATCAATAGCGGCACTCCCTTTGAAATCGCGCCACAGGCGCGTAGACTGGTCTGCTCTTCCGCAACATCCACGACGCAGCCTCGGAGGATTGCTTGGCTATCGAACGGGCTCTCATCAGCGTTTACGATAAAACCGGTGTGGAAGAATTTGCGCGTCAGCTCTCCTCGCTCGGCGTCGAGATCATCTCCACCGGCGGCACGGCGAAACTCCTCCGCGATGCCCGCATTAAAGTGCGCGACGTTTCCGAATTAACCGGCTGGCCGGAAATACTCGGCGGCCGCGTCAAGACGCTTCATCCGAAAGTCCACGGCGGAATCCTGTTCCGCCGCGGCGAAGCCGAAGACCGCCGCCAGGCGGCCGAGCACGGCATCGCCCCGATTGATCTTGTTGTCGTGAACCTCTACCCATTTGAAGCCACGGCCGCGAAGCCCGGCCTGCACGCCGGTGAACTCATCGAGAATATTGACATCGGCGGGCCCACGATGTTGCGCTCCGCCGCGAAAAATTTTCGCGATGTCGTGGTCGTCGCCGACCCCGCCGATTACGCGCGCGTAACGCAACAGCTTTCCCAATTGCGCGAAATCTCGCTGGCCACGCGTCTGGAACTCGCGCGCAAGGTCTTCGCCATCACCTCGCGCTACGATGGCCTCATCACCATGGAGCTCGAGCGCCTTGCCGCGGAGGGTGGTGGCCTGCGCGTGAACGATCGCGCGGAGTTGCCGAAGCGCCTCCACATCGCGCTGGTGGAACGGCAAACGATGCGCTACGGAGAGAATCCCCACCAGCACGCCGCGCTATACGTTCCCGCTGGCCGCAGTGCCTCGGGCTTCGCGGCCGCGCGCCAGCTTCAAGGCAAGGATCTCTCGTACAACAATCTCGTGGATCTCGACGCTGCCTGGGCTCTGGTCTCCGAATTCAGCAAGCCCGCCACCGTCATCGTCAAGCACAACAATCCCTGCGGCACAGCGGAGCTGGATTCGCTCGACCAATCCTATCTCGCCGCGCTGGCCTGCGATCCAGTGTCGGCCTTTGGCGGCGTGATTGCGTTCAATCGCGCCGTGGACGCGCGCACCGCCGAGGAAGTTGCGAAGCTCTTCGTCGAATGCATTGTCGCGCCGGGCTTTGATTCCGCGGCTGCGGAGAAATTCGCTTCAAAGAAGAATCTGCGCCTGATGGAAATTCCCGCGAGCCATGGAACTGAAAGCGGCGTCACCAGAGACGACCTCGAACTCAAGCGCATCTCCGGCGGCGTCCTCGTGCAAACTCCCGATCATCACGCTCTCGCTGCGAGCGACTTGAAAACGGTCACCGAACGGGCCCCATCCGCCAAGGAAATCGAAGACCTGCTATTCGGCTGGAAGGTCTGCAAACACGTGAAGTCAAACGCTATCGTGTTCGTGCGCGACGGCCGCACGCTCGGCGTCGGCGCCGGGCAGATGAGCCGCGTGGACTCCGTAAAAATCGCCGTGATGAAGGCGCAGTCTTCGCTCGGCGGGACCGTCGTCGCGTCCGACGCATTCTTCCCATTTCCCGACGGCATCGAGGAAGCCGCCAAAGCTGGCGCGACCGCCGTCATCCAGCCCGGCGGGTCCGTCCGCGATCCCGACGTAATCGCCGCCGCCAATCGCCTCGGCCTCGCGATGGTCTTCACCGGCGTCCGTCACTTCAGGCACTAGATCCGCGCATTCGACCCAGCGCACGGCCTTGCGAAAAAAGAGGAACACGCACGGATTCGCGCGCGTCAAACGGTTCGGGGGATCACCTCGCTGGAAAAGACACCTCTTGATCCGTTTCTTTTGACCCGCCCCCGGCCTCATAGGATAATTATCGTTTCGGAATAGCGATGCGCAACTCGCTGAACACGACCGCTCTCGCCGCCCTGCCGCTTCTGGCCGCCGCTCTCCTTTGGCCCACCTGCGGGGCCGCGCAAGCGCCGCCAGCCGCGACGCAGGAGAACTCCGGAGCGCAGAACTATTCACAGCCCGATCCCGCCAAGCGCACCGAGGCGTTCTACGACTTCACAATGGGGCATCTCAACGAAGTCTATTATCTGACCTCCAACGAAAACTCCTATGCGGATGCCGCGATTGATTTCTACAAAAAGGCCTTCGCGCTCGATCCCGGCTCTCCGCTCATCGCCGAGCATCTCGCCGAGATGTATTACGAAGCCCACCGCGTGCGCGATGCCGTGCTCGAAGCGCAAGGCCTGATCCAGAAGGATCCATCAAATGTTTCCGCGCGCAAGCTGCTGGTGCGCATCTATCTCCACTCACTGAACGAATCGAACGGCTCCTCGGGTCAGCAGGATCTTGCCACGCGTGCCGTCGAACAGCTCGAACAGATCATGCGTCTCGACCCGAAAGATGAGGAATCCGCGCTATGGCTGGCGCGGCTTTATCGCCTGCGCGGTGAAACCACCAAAGCGGAAAACGTCCTGCGCGGATTGCTCTCGCAAAATCCGAATGATGAAGCGGTCGCCGGACAGGAAGCCGATCTCCTTCTGGAACAAAACCACGCGCAGGAAGCCGTCAATTTGTTGGAACGAATCGTGAAGAGCGCGCCGTCCGGCCATCTCTCGGATACCCTTGGTGACGCTTACTCACAGCTCCACGATTTCGCGAACGCCGAACAATCCTATCGAAAAGCCATCGAACTCGAACCCGATGAGGCCGACCACTATCGCGGCCTCGCCGATGCCCTCTCGTCCCAGGGAAAGTATGCCGATGCGCTGGCGCAATATGAGCATCTGGCGGGCATGGAGCCCGACGAGCCTGCGAATTACATCCACATGGCGGAAATGGACCGCCAGCTTAACAAGCTCGATGACGCGGAAAAAAATATCCTCGAGGCCAAGCGCCGCGCTCCGGGCAATCTCGAAATCGTCTTCAACGAATCTCAGATTTACGAAGCGCAGGGCCGCTATGAAGACGCGATCCGCGTGCTCTCCTCGGCCGTTGCGAGCTTGAAATCGCAGGCCTCCGCCGCCCCCTCAACCCGCCGCTCGCTTGCTGTGCTTTACGAACAGCTTGGGGGCATCTACCGCGAAACGGGAAATTACACAGCCGCGATCAACACGTTTGACGAACTGTCGGAGCTTGGCCCCGAAGAAGCCCAGCGCGCGGCCTTGCAGGTGATTGAAACCTACCGGCTCGCCCGCGATCTGCCCCACGCACTGGATGCCGCGGACAAAGCTGTCGCTCAATACCCTCAGGACCGTGAGATCCACATCGCGCGCGCACTGCTCTATGGAGAAAAGGGCGATGCCGGCGGAGCCGTCGCGCAATTGCGTGAATTGCTCACCCATTCCGGGCAGGACATTGAAATCTATCTCGACATCGCTCAAATCGAGCAGGAGAACCATCGCTTTGCGGAAGCGGAAACCGTTCTTGCACAGGCCGCCGGCATTGCCACCCGCGATAGCGACCGCGAAATGATCTGGTTTATGTTCGGCGCGGTCTACGAGCGGCAGAAAAAGTACGATCTGGCCGAAGAGCAGTTCAAGAAAGTCTTGACCGTCAACCCGCGAAGTGCGCCAACGCTCAACTATTACGGCTACATGCTGGCGGATCAGGGAGTCCGGCTCCCGGAGGCTGCGGATCTGATCAAGCGCGCCCTCGCGGAAGATCCGGCAAACGGCGCTTATCTCGACAGCCTCGGATGGGCCTACTACAAACAGGACCGTCTCGCCGAAGCGGAGGACACTCTCCGTCAGGCTGCGGCGCGCGATCACACCGATCCCACAATCCTCGAACATCTTGGCGACGTCTATTTCAAGCGCGCCAAGCTCGATCTTGCCCAGGCTCAGTGGGAACAATCGCTCGCCCAATGGCACGGCGAGCTGCCCGCGGAAGTCGATCCGGATCGCATGTCCGCCCTCGAATCCAAACTCGCGAATGTGAAGCTCCTTATCGCGCAACACAAAACGGTCAGCGCTCCCCGCCCACGCCAGAACTGACGGCCGCGCCAGAACTGCCCTTGAGAACTGATAAGATGTCCCGCGCCATGCCTGGCGTCAAAATTCGCGCATTCGCCAAAGTAAATCTTCGCCTGGAGATCCTCGGGCGCCGCGCCGATGGCTATCACGAGCTGCGCACCATTTTTCAAAGCATCTCTTTGCACGACACGCTAGAGCTTTTGCCCTCACGCGGTTCGCGAGTCGAGTTGTGCATCGAGGGCGGCGGATCACTCGCCGTCGAATCTTTGAAAACCAATCTCGTCTACCGCGCTATCGAAGCCGCGCGCCGCGAACTCGGGTGGCGACGCGGCGTTCACGCGCTCCTCGTGAAACGCATCCCCGTGGGCCGTGGCCTCGGCGGGGGTTCGAGCGACGCGGCGGCCGCGCTTACCGGCATGATGCGCCTCGCGCACAAGGAAATCCCCGCGGCCCGCTTGATTGAGGTAAGCTCCGCGCTCGGCGCCGATGTCCCCTTTTTCCTCTACGGCGGCACGGCGCTCGGCGTCGGCCGCGGCGATGAAATCTATCCCCATCCTGACGCGCCCCACAGGTCCGTTCTCGTCGTTTCGCCTCACTCGATCGTGGTTCGCACCGCGGATGCCTACAAATGGCTCGCCGCGAAACCGCTGGCATCTGCCCGGCCACAATTGACAAAGCGCCGCGCCGCCTCTAAACTATGGTGTTTCTGTGCTCAATGTTGGAGCGCGCAGGGTGCCGCCCTGGCAAATGAATTCGAGGCGGCTGTTTTCCCGCGCTATCCCCGCTTGCGTCAAATCAAGCGGGAGTTGCTCCGGCGGGGAGCGGAGGAAGCTGCGCTGGCGGGTAGCGGTTCGGCGGTGTTCGCACTGTTCCGAAGCCCAGCGTTGGCGCGCCGAGCCGCCCAAGGGTTCCCGAAGGATTCGGTTTTCATCTGCGAAATGGTTTCGCGGGGGGATTTCCGTCGCGCCCAATTGGGCCGCGGCAGTGTGTGATTTACACTCATGGTTGACGATAAATTCAAAATTTTTTCGGGCACCTCGAGCCCCGCGCTCGCTGACGAGATCTGCGGCCATTTGGGCGTCACTCGCGGACGGACCATCCTAAGCAAGTTCAGCGATGGAGAAATTTATTTTCAGATTCTCGAAAATGTCCGCGGCGCGGACGTTTTCGTCATCCAGCCTTGCACGCAACCGGTGGATTATCACCTGATGGAACTGCTTTTGATGATTGATGCTTTCAAGCGCGCATCCGCATGGCGCATCACCGCCGTGATTCCCTATTACTGCTATGCGCGGCAAGACCGCAAAGACAAGCCCCGCGTGCCGATTTCCGCGAAGCTTGTTGCCGACCTGCTCGAAACCGCCGGCGCAAGCCGCGCGCTCACTCTTGACCTGCATGCGCCCCAAATTCAGGGCTATTTTAACGTTCCGGTGGATCACCTGTACGCTTCGGCGGTCATCGTGGATTACTTCAAGAAGAAGTCTTTGCCGAATTTGACCGTCGTTTCGCCGGATGCAGGCGGCGTCGAGCGCGCGCGCGCCTTTGCAAAGAAACTCGATGCGCCGCTCGCCATCGTGGATAAGCGCCGCGTGGATATCGACGTCGCCGAGGTGATGAATCTTATCGGCGAAATCCGCGGACGCACCGCGCTGATCGTGGATGACATCATTGATACCGCCGGAACGCTGGTAAAAACCGCGGAAGCCCTGCTCGCCGAGGGCGCCACCGGAGTCTATGCCGCGGCGACCCATGCCGTGATGTCCGGCCCGGCCGTTGACCGCATCTCGAAATCGCAATTGAAGGAAGTGGTCGTCACCAATTCCGTCCCGCTTTCCGAGGCGGCGAAGAACTTGAAAAATGTTTCGGTGCTCAGCGTCGCGGAGCTTTTCGCGCGGGGCATTCGCAATATTCACGAAGAAACATCCATCAGCGAGCTTTTTAACTAAAGGAAGGCTTATGCAGCAGATCAACGTCGAAGCCAGTCCCCGCGACAATCGCGGTAAAAACGCCGCACGGCGCCTCCGCGCCTCCGGCCAGGTTCCCGCCGTTCTGTACGGCGGCAAAAGCGAAGCGGAAGCTCTGGCCGTAAATACAAAGCAGGTGAGCACCATCTTGCGCTCCCAGTCCGGCCACAACACCATCTTTACGCTGAAGCTCCCCGCTGGCGATCAAAAGGCCATCGTGAAGGATCTGCAGGTCGATCCCATAAAGGGCACCCTCATTCATGTGGACTTGCTCCGCATCGCCATGGATGTGCGCATGCGCGTGAAAGTTCCCGTGCACACCTTTGGCGAGCCGCAGGGCGTAAAGCTCCAGGGCGGCATCTTTGAAATGGTCACGCGCGAAGTGGAAGTCGAATGTTTGCCGGCGGAAATCCCTGAAGAATTCCGCGTGGACATCACCGAGCTCATGATCGGCAAGCAATTGCGCGCCAGTGAAATTCCAATGGACCCCGCCAAGATGAAGCTCGTTACGGATCCTCAGCGCGTCATCGCGCACGTGGTCCAGCTCCGCGAGGAAGAAGAGAAGCCCGTCGAAGCCGTGGCGGCGGAAGCAGCCGCGCCCGCGGAGCCCGAAGTCATCAAGAAGGGCAAGAAGGAAACCGAAGAGGGCGAAGAAGGCGCGGAAGAGCCCAAGGCGGAAGCAAAACCCGAGAAGAAGGAAAAGAAGTAACGCGCCGCGGGCTTTTCGCCCGCAGACCAGGCGGCCGGGCGGATGTGGCTTATCGTCGGACTCGGCAATCCGGGCATCGAATACGCCTGGACGCCGCACAATTTGGGTTTTCTTACCGTGGACCAGTTGGCCGAAAAGGCCGGCATCCGCGTTGAGCGGCCAGAAGCGAAATCGCTGATCGGACCCGGTAAATTGGCGGGACAGGAGATCGTCCTCGCCAAGCCGCAAACGATGATGAATCTGAGCGGGCTGGCCGTGCGCGAATTGCTGGAACGGCTCGAAATCGGCCCCGCGGAATTGATTGTGGTTTACGACGATGTCGCGCTGCCCTGGGGGATGATTCGGATTCGGGAGCGCGGCACCGCCGGCACGCACAACGGCATGAAGTCGGTCATCGGCTCCATCGGCGCCCTTGATTTTTGCCGGGTGCGCATCGGCGTGCAGCCGGATCACCCGATTGGCGATCTCGCTGCCTACGTTCTTCATCCGATGAAGCGCAGCGAACTCGAGCAGGCCGCCGAAATGGTTGACCAGGCCGCCGAGGCTGTCGAGATGGCGCTGGCTGAGGGCGTCCACCGCGCGATGAACCGTTTCAACAAGCGCGTTCCGTCGCCCGGTGGTGACGAAGAAGCAGGGCCGGAAAAAGATTTTTAAGATTTGATTTGCCGGACGAAAAAAATCGTCCGCGAATTGAGGGAACATGGAAGCGAGACTTTACGATCTAATTTTCATCCTCCGTCCGGGCACACCGGAAGAGGAAGTCGCCAAGCTTACCCACACGCTCGAGCAAGTGATCACCGAGCACGGCGGCAAGATTGAAAAGACAGAGAACTGGGGCACGCGCCGCCTCGCCTATCGCGTCGCGAGGAACCGCGAAGGCATCTACGTCTATCTGTCGATCACCGGCACGCACAGCGAAATGATCAAGGAACTCGAGCGGCGCCTGAAAGTCGCCGAGCCGGTGATCAAATACCAGACCATCCGCCTTGACGAAGAGATGAAGCGGCAGAAAAAGCTCGTTGCTCTCCGCGAGAAGAAGGTGGCGCGTCGTCCGCGCCGCACGGCTCCGGCCACGCCCCCCGCGGACCAATCCGCTGCTGCCAGCTAAACAGTTTTCCATTTGAAAGGAAATTGACCATGGATGAACAGGACAATCCACAAGCACCGGCGCCGTCAGAGGCCACACCAACGCCGGTGGCGGCTTCGGCGCCGGCATCCCCATCTGCTCCCGCGCCCTCGGCTCCTTATCAAGGACGCTCCGGTGGGGATCGGCCCGGCGGAGGCCGCCCGCATTCCGGCCCCCCACGCGGCGAAAGCAGAGGCCCGCGCGAAGGCGGCGGCCCCGGCGGCCTTCCGCGCAGGGGCAAGCGCCAATTCTTCCGGAAGCGGAAGGTCTGCCATTTCTGCACCGGCAAAATTGATTTCATCGACTACAAAAAAGCCGATGCGCTCAATCAATTTATTCAGGACCGCGGCAAAATTCTGCCGCGCCGCATGACCGGCACCTGCTCGCGCCACCAGCGCTGGCTGTGTGAGGCGATCAAGCGGGCGCGCAACATCGCCCTGCTTCCGTTCGCCACGGAATTATAAACATCGGACTGTGAAAAAATTCGCGCCGCACGCGTGGCGCCTAAATTATTTTTCGATTGCGAGAATAGCCATGCAGATTATCTTGCAGGAAGACGTAGAAAAACTCGGCGCCCGCGGTGAGGTCGTCGATGTCAAGGCGGGCTATGCGCGGAATTACTTGCTGCCGCAGAAGCTGGCATTGCCCGCCAACGCCGGCAATTTGAAGCGCCTGGAAAAGATTCGCGCCACGCTTGCCAAGCGCACGGCCACCGAGCGCGACCAGGCGCAGACACTTGCGAACACTTTGGCCGGCGTCACCGTTACGCTCGTCCGCAAGGCCGGCGATAACGACCAGCTCTTCGGCTCCGTCACCTCCGCCGATCTGGCCGACGCTCTCGCCGCTCAGGGCCACGTGGTGGACAAGCGCCGCATTCAGCTTGATGAGCCCATCAAGCTCATCGGCGAATCGCTGGTCAACGTGAAGCTTCATCAGGACGTCACGGCGCAGTTCAAGGTCGTCGTTACGCGCGAGCAGCAGGCTTAGCCCGCATGCGAGGCGTGAGTTTTCCTCACGCTTCCACAGAATTTCCAAACGGAATTCACAGAATCGGTTTCCACAGTTTCCACAGGTGGCGGGCGGAATTTTCAACGCCGGCGTTGTTTGTATCCTGAAAAAGGAACACAATGGATTGAATCAATCGCCCAGCACAATTCTTGATTTTCGTGGTCACCTTGCGTCGCCGCGCCGTATGAGCGAAAATAAGGCGAAGTAGAAAGTCCTAAGAGCATCATCACAATGGCCACAGGCACTGCCGCCGCACTCGAACGCCCCCTCCCGCAAAACGCGGAAGCGGAACGCTCCATTCTCGGCGCGATCCTGCTCGATAACCGGATGCTTGATTCGGCGCTCGAAAAACTCAAGCCCGAGGATTTCTTTCAGGACAATCACCGCCGCATCTTTCAGCAGATGATTCAGCTTGGCGAGGCGCGCCAGGCGATTGACCTCGTCACACTCACCGAGCAATTACAGCGCGCGGGCGAACTCGAAGGCGTGGGCGGCGCGGCCTACCTCGCTTCGCTTGTCGACGGCGTGCCGCGCATCTCCAATGTCGACCACTACGCGCGCATCGTCAAGGAAAAGGCCATCCTGCGCAGCGTGATTCACGCCACGCACGCCATCCAGCAGCGGGCGTTCGAAGCCGATGACGATGCGGACACCATCCTCGACGGCGCTGAATCAAGCATCTTCGCGCTTGCCGAAGACCGCGTCCGCGCCGGCTTCATGGGCATGAGCGAGCTGGTCCGCGAAAATTATGAGCGCATCTCGCAGCTCTTCGACGGGGGCAAGCGCGTCACCGGACTCAGCACCGGCTATCACCAACTGGATGACCTCACCTCCGGCTTTCAGCCTTCTGAGTTGATCATCCTCGCGGCGCGCCCGTCGGTCGGCAAGACGGCTTTCGCACTCAACATCGCGGTAAACGTGGCCGTTCGCAGGGGCCTGCCCGCCGCTGTGTTCAGCCTCGAAATGTCCAAGGGTTCGCTCCTGATGCGGTTGCTTTCCGATCAGGCCCGCATTGACGCGCACAAATTCCGCACCGGTCATCTTTCGCATGGCGATGCCGCGAAGGTCACCGACTCGCTCCGCGTCCTCGCCGAAGTCCCGCTCTGGATTGACGACTCCGGCGCGAACACCGTCGTCGAAATGGGAGCGAAGTGCCGCCGGCTGAAGCGCGACAAAGGCCTCTCGCTCGTTATCGTGGACTACTTGCAGCTCGTCTCCGCCCGCGGCCGCTTCAACAGTCGCAACGAAGAAGTCGCCAGCGTCACGCGCGGCTTCAAAGCCATGGCCAAGGAACTCAATATCCCCGTCCTGGTCTTGAGCCAGCTTACGCGCGCGCCCGAAAAGGACGATCGCGGCCCGCGCCTTTCCGATCTGCGCGATTCTGGCGCCATCGAGCAGGACGCCGATGTTGTCATCTTCATCCACCGCCCGAAAATGTTTAAGGAAGGCGCCACTCCCGAAGAACGCGGCGAAACCGAGATGAACATCGCCAAGCAGCGCAACGGCCCCACGGACATGCTCCGCTACGTCTTCCTCAACCAGTACACCCGCTTCGAGGAAGCCGCCCGCGAACGCCAGGGCATGTAGGCTTCGCAGGATGTAAGAACTATACTCCGCGTGCCCCGGCAGCCACGCGGTGTGTCGCCAGACCCGCGCGTTGGCGGCCTCCTCAAACCGATATCCTAGGAATGTCCTTTATTTTCAATAAGATATGCGATGGAATATCTCGATTTCGCCTCGGCCCACTGGCAACGCGCTTGCTCTCCCTCCCATGATGCCCGGTGCTGAATAGCTGCTGTTGACTAAACGGCGCGCGCAAACCACGCGGCCAGTTTTGTGCGCGGAGGATTTGGACTATGCTCGAAAGTGTCTGCGAATTCCCAACCGAAGTCTTGGGCGAAGATGAAGCCGTGACTCGCATGCCAAAAATCGAAGGCCGGCCGGTCTGGGCGGAAGTGCGGCTCCGCGCGCTCGAACACAACCTCCGGGCCATCCGCGCGCATCTTGACGCAGGCCGCGCCGCTGAAGGTAAATCCGCGAAGCGCGTCAAGATCCTCGCCGTCGTGAAGGGCAACGCCTACGGCCATGGCGCCGTCGCCGCCTCAAAAGCTTTCGCTCGCGCTGGCGCGGACGCCTTTTGCGTCACCTGCTCCGCCGAAGGCATCGAGCTCCGCGAGTCCGGCATCAAGCAGCCGATTCTCTTGCTTACCGGTTTCTGGCCCGGTGAAGAGAAGCGCATCATCGAGCATCGCCTCACCCCCGCCGTCACTGATTGCAGCCAGCTCAAGCTCCTCGAGCGCGCAGCCTCCCGCGCCGCTCGCACACTTCGCGGCCCTCTTGAATTCCATTGGAAAATTGACAGCGGCATGAACCGCCTCGGCGCTTCGCCCGCCTCTGTCGAGTGCTTTGCGCGTGCGCTCGCCGGTTGCCGCCACCTCCGGCTCGCGGGCACCTTCACGCATCTCGCCTCGTCGGAAGTTTTCACAACCACGCAAACGCCCGACCAGACTCGCGTTTTTCTCGCTGCGATCGCGCACATGAAGCAACTCGGCCTTGATCCCGGCATCGTTCACATGGCCAACAGCGCCGCAATCATTTCGCGCCCCGAGACCTGGGCCGATGCCGTGCGCCCCGGCGCGATCCTTTACGGCTATCACCAAAATTACGATCCGCCCGAGCGGACCGACGCCGCGCATCGAAAAGTCGCGCTCGATCCCGCGATGAGCTTCCGCGCGCGCATCATTTCCGTCCGCGACGTCCCCGCAGGCGCCGGCGTCGGCTACAACGCGAAGTTTCACGCGCCGGCTCCCTCGCGCATCGGCATCCTCGCCGCCGGTTACGCCGACGGCATTCCGCGTGAGATGGGAAACCGCGGCAAGATCATTGTCCGCGGCGAGTTCGCCCCCGTGATCGGCTCCGTTTCCATGGATTTGACCTCCGTGGACCTCACTGCGATCCCCCAGTCGCAGCTCGGCGACGTCGCAACAATCTACGGCTCCGACGGCGGCGCTACGCAGCGCGCCTTTGACATCGCCCGCCAGTTGGGCATGGTCACCGCGCAGGTCCTCGTCGGCCTCGGCTGGCGCGTGCCCCGCATTTACCTCGGGCGTTAGTTCCTCTTGTTCAACCCGCTACATATCTTAAGTATACTTCAGTAACACATTCGATCTTTTCTTGACCGTCGCTCCCTTGCGGTGTATAAAGATTGCAGGAAACAGGTCGCTCCGCCCGGGTTCATACGCACACACGCTCATAAAAGTCGGTGGAGCTTTTTGAATTCATAAACTCGGAGATTAATATTCTTTTTATTTGAGGTTTCTATGGAACGCAATTCTTCCCGGCCCGTCCGGGCCGAACCTGCATCATCCTTTGACAGCGCTTCTCGAAAGTCACCCACCCGCCTGCAGGAAGGCAGTTCCGCCGGCGGCAGCAAATGGGAATGGGTTCTCATCCGCGCGACTTTCGTAGCCTGCAGCGTCGGTATCGGTTACCACTTTCACCCCTTTGGATTGGTGCCCTACGGGGCCGCTCTCGCGGGACTCGCTTTTTCCCTGCTCGTTTTTGTTGCCGAATGGCGTCTTCGCCGCGCGAGCCTGCGCCGCCTGATTGGCGCATCGGTCGGCTCCATCCTCGGAATCCTCGGCGCCTACCTGATGAACATCGTCCTCTCGCACACCTCCATGCCCGAAGCGAGCCGCTCGTTCGTCGGAATGGCTTTGCTGCTGGTGATGACCTACATCGGCCTCGTCATCGGTGCAAGCAAAGGGGAGATGCTCAATCTCCAGGCCTTCGGCGGCCTGTTCGGCAATGAAAGAAGCTCGCAGGCCCTCGTCAAAGTCGTGGACACCAGCGTCATCATTGACGGCCGCATCGCCGATGTTTGCGAGGCCCATTTTCTCGACGGCACTCTCATCATCCCCAATTTCGTCCTCCGCGAACTCCAGATGGTCGCCGATTCCGCGGACCCGCTCAAACGCCAGCGCGGACGCCGCGGCCTGGAAGTCCTGCACCGCCTGCAGAAAATGAACCACTTGGAGGTTCAGATCGTCGAGGACGATTTCCCGCAAATCGCTGAAGTGGATTTGAAGCTCATCGAGCTGGCGAAACGCTACGACAGCAAGATCCTCACCAACGATTTCAATTTGAACAAAGTCGCCACCGTCCACGGCCTCGAAGTCCTCAACGTCAATCAGCTCGCCAATTCGCTCAAGCCCGTTGTTCTCCCCGGCGAAGGCATGCGCGTATTCATCCTTCGAGAAGGCAAGGAATATAACCAGGGCGTTGCGTATCTCGATGACGGCACGATGATCGTCGTCGATGGCGCCCGCAAAATGATCAACAAGACCATCGAAATCACGGTGACCTCCGTCCACCAGACCACCGCGGGCAAAATGATTTTCGGCCGTCTGGATGATCGTTCCGAAGGGCCCCGCGCGGTTCACTCCGCCAATACCGAGTCCACGCGCCCGGAACCTGTCGCCCACGCCTCCGAACCGGTCACGATCTCGGACCGTGCCCCGCGGCCCGTATTCCCCGAAACCTCGCGCGAATAGGGGTCTGCGAAAGCCCGGCGCGGTTTATCTCCCCTCGCGATTGGGATAGACTCTTTCCCCCTGCCTGTGGCTATTCCCGGCAGGGGCGCTTGCTTCCCCAATGAACCGCGTCGCCGCCATACTTCCAGCAGCCGGCCTCGGCACCCGCATGGGCGCTGAAACTCCCAAGCAATTCCTGGAACTCGATGGCGTGCCGCTCGTAATTTTCACCCTGCGCCGTCTGGCCGCATCTCCGGAGATCTCCGAATTCCTGATTGCCACTCTGGCCGAGGAAGAAGCCGCGTTGTCGGAGCGCATCGCAAAGGAAAAAATTGGCCGCCCCGTCCGCGTCGTCCGCGGCGGCGGCACGCGCCAGGAATCGGTCGGCAACGCGCTTGCACAAGTGGGAAGCGATGTCGAAATCGTCCTCGTGCATGACGCCGTTCGCCCGCTCGTCACGCGGGAACAATCCGAACGCGCCATCGCCGCCGCGCGGGAATATGGCGCCGCCATTCTCGGCATCCCCGCGCTCGATACTGTAAAAGAAGTGAAGCGCACCAGCCAGCCAGGAGATATCGCGCTCATCACCGCCACGGTTCCGCGCGAGCGCATCGTTCTCGCGCAGACCCCGCAGGTCTTCCGCGCGCACCTGCTTCGCGATGCCTATGCAAAGGCAAACCGCGACGGGATTAGCGCTTCCGATGAGGCTGGCTTGGTCGAGCACTTTGGTCACGACGTTTACGTCGTCGCCGGCTCCGCGCGCAATTTGAAAGTCACGCGCCCCGGTGATATGGAATTGGCCCGTTTCTATCTTGCAGAGGAGCGCCGCCCGAAATAGCCATGTTCGAGCGTCTAAGTCAAAAATCGCAACGCGTGATCTTTTCCGCATTCCAAGAAGGCCGCAAAGAGGGCCTTAAAACCGTCGATCTGAGACACCTATTATTTGGCCTCACACACAACAACCGGATTATGCCGCGTAAGCTAAAGGCAAGTTTGGACAAATTTCGTAGGTCTCTCCCTGTCCCCGTGACGAAGAAGAAAACCGAATTGGAATTCACGACATTCCCCTTCTCGTCAAACTTGAAACGGATTCTAGCTAGATCAGCAAAGGAAGCCGACGGGCTTCAACACCGAAATATTGGGACCGGACACTTAATGCTTGCCGTATTTCTGGAGAACTCCGGACTTCGCTCCGCAATTAAAAAGGCTGGATTTACGGCAGAAGGGTTGCGAAAAATCGCCACCGAGGAACCGCTACAAAAAACCCCTCCTCAACACTTCGAACAAATGCGGAAGTACATGTCCCGCTCCGGCATCGGATACGATCTCCATCGTCTTGAGGCGGGCCGCAGGCTAATGATTGGCGGCGTCGAGGTTCCATTCGACAAAGGTTCGGTCGGCCATTCCGATGGCGACGTACTTGCCCATGCAATCTGTGATGCTTTGCTTGGCGCATCGAGCCTCGGTGATATCGGCACTCATTTCCCTGACACCGATACAAAGTGGAAGGGCGCAAACAGCCTGATTTTTCTCGAGCACTTGCGCGGGCTCTTCGATAAGAGCGGTCTGCACATTTTTCATATTGATGCCATCGTGATCGCCGAACGTCCGAAGCTTGGCCCGCATTTCCCGGCAATGCGCCAAGCACTCGCAAAAGCTCTTGGCATAAAAGCAGACCATATCAACCTGAAAGCCAAAACCAACGAAGGCGTGGACGCCATCGGCCGCGGTGAGGCTATCGCCGCCTACGCGGTTGCGACCATTGCGGGCTAAGATTGCTTCGATGAACGCGGCCACCCCAATCATTCCCACCGAACCGCGCGAGAATCTTTTCTCCACCGAAGATGTCGGAGCGATTCTCCGTGAACGTGGATGGCTGGATCCTGACGCGCCGGTCACAGAGCCGTTTGCCGCTTGGTTAGCGCGCGCCGCAACCCTCCTCGGTCCACAGGTCCCTGACCGCGCCGCCCTCGCCAATCTGCTCACCCTTGTTTTTCACTATGACGCCGCCGCGATTCTCCGCGATCCCGCAAGCCACGAGGTTCTTTCCCGCGAGGGCGCTCGCGCGGTAATTCGCGCCCTCGCTCTTGAAATCCTGACCGGGCCGCCGGTGGATTCGGACCGCTTCAAATTCATGATCGATTCGCTCAAGGAAAAGGTTCCCGCGCGCAGCCGCGACCTATTTCTTCCCATTCGCCTCGCGCTCGCGGGACGCGCGGGCGGAGGCGAACTCGATCGCGTCATCCTGCTTCTCGATGCCGCTGCCGGCACCCCAGGCCTCGCGCCCGTGAAAGGAACACGCGCGCGAATCATGGAATTCTGCGCCGCTCTCGAATGAAAAAACCTCAAACAACCAGCGAGATGGACCGCCTCACCGGAATTCATTCCGTGCACGAAGCGCTCGAAAGCGGTCGCCCGCTCGAACGCATCATCGTCGCGCGCGGACGCCATGGTGACCGCATCGAGGAAATTGTCTCGCTTGCTCGCGAACGTGGCGTCCCCGTACGCTTTGAAGACCGCGCTCAGCTTGACCGCCTTGCGGGAACCCCGCAACATCAGGGAGTCGTCGCGCTCGCGGCCGCGCGGCAAGCCATCAGCCTGGAAGAACTTCTGCGCCGCCGCGAATCCGCGGAGGGCGCTCGAGAAAAATCCCGCCCCGGCCTCATCGTCCTTCTCGATGGAATCGAAGACCCGCACAATCTCGGCGCGGTCATCCGCAGCGCGCTCGCCGCGGGCGCCGAAGGCGTGGTCCTTCCCGAGCGCCGCGCCTCTGGCCTGAATGCCACCGTCGCTCGCGCCGCCGCGGGCGCTCTCGAACACCTGCCCGTGGCGCGCGTCGTCAACATCGCGCGAGCGATGGAAGATTTAAAGGAGGCAGGCTACTGGCTGGTGGGGCTCGACGAGCGCGCCGAACAAAATTACACGCAGGTGGATCTGACCGGCTCCATCGGACTCGTGCTCGGCGGTGAAGGCGCGGGATTGCACGAACTCGTCCGCAAGCGTTGCGATTTCCTCGTGTCCATTCCAACCACCGGCCCGGTCTGCTCGCTGAACGTGAGCGTCGCCGCCGGGATTGTTCTCTTTGAGGCCGTCCGCCAGCGCCGCGCAAAATCCTAGCTGTCATATTGAATCAACGAAAATACATCCAGCCCCGGCAGTTTCGCGCGCCCCTTCAAAAACGTAAGTTCCACCGCGAACGCCGTGCCCACTACATCTCCGCCCAATTGCTGCACGAGCTTCACCGCTGCTGCCGCCGTCCCGCCCGTTGCCAGCAAGTCGTCGCACACGATCACGCGCTGCTTTGCGCGCACCGCATCCTCGTGGATTTCAAGCGAATCCGTTCCGTATTCCAAATCGTAGGTCACTTTCGCCGTCTTCGCCGGCAGCTTCTTCGGCTTGCGGATCGGCACAAATCCCGCGCCCAGCCGGTAAGCCAGCGCCGGAGCGAAAATAAATCCGCGCGCCTCGATTCCCGCGACGATGTCCACCTGCGCATTCGCGTAGTGGCTGCACAACGCATCCACCAACGCATGAAATCCCTGCTTGTCTTTCAACAGCGTGGTCAGGTCGTAGAACAAGATCCCCGGCTTTGGATAGTCCGGAACCTCCCGGATCAGCTTTTTCAATTCATTCATGCGTCCCCCTGAGATGTGTGAACTGACCGGCGGCTCGCCGCCGCGTTTCTTCCGCCCTTTGCGCTAACAAGTTCTCCCTGCGAGAAATTCCGACTGCCTACCGCTCAAACTCAATCGAAAACGCGTTCCCATATTCCGCAAGCATTTCCGCGGCATCTTCCGCAACTTCATTTACACTCGCCCCCCGCGGCCCGCACTTCAATTCGCTCCGCAGCGCGCGAAGCTGCTCGTTCGTTCCAATCGCATAAACCTCCACGCGCCCGTCATACAAGTTTTTGACGTAACCATTCACGCCGAGCCGTGCAGCAACGCGCTCCGCGAAAAACCGGTAGCCCACGCCCTGCACGCTGCCGGACACATAAAACCGCTTTGCGCCAATCGATTCCACCACGGCCAGCGCCGCATTCTATCAGAGCTTGTGTATCCGCAATCTCATGTTGAACTTTTCTGGGCAGGCTTCGCGCCCGCATGGGCCCTCGTGTAAAATGCTCCACAGGAACAGGAAAACCTTGCGCCCCGGGCCCAACTCACCTCGTCGTTCGCGCATGCTTTTGCCGTGCGCGGCAGCCGTCATCATCGCCTTGGCGGCAAGCCTCACGGATGCGCAATCCCGCAAGGGAAAAGACCAGCCAAAGGAACCGCCGTCGCTCGGTGTCCAGCTCATCAGCGTAAGCGGCTATCCGGAGCTCCATGTCGATGGCCGCCCTTTCTTCGTCCACGCCGCGGAGTTCTCTTACTTCCGCATCCCGCGCGATCTGTGGAGCGATTCGCTCGACCGCTACCGCGAACTCGGCATCAACACGATTGACATTCGCATTCCCTGGAATTGGCACGAGCCGAAAGAGGGCGAATTCGATTTCGACGGTCACACAAATCCGCGCCGCGACCTCCGCGCCCTGCTAAAAATGATCACCGAAAAAGGATTTCGCCTCATCGCCCGCCCCGGCCCCATCGTCGGCAATGAATGGCTCAACGGCGGCTACCCCGACTGGCTCCTTTCCCGCCCGGAGTTCCAGACAACCGCGATGGAACGCCTCGCCGGGATTTCTTCACTCCAAGGGCTCACGAGGGCTGAGTTTGAGACGCACATTCGCTACGCCACCGGCTGGCTTGAGGCAGTTGCCCGCGAATTGGCTCCTTATAATCCATCAACCTCATTTACTCTTCCCGGTGAATCATCGAGCGATGACAAGCCCAAGGAAAAGAAAATCTCCGGGCCGCTTCTTTTTGTTTTGCTCAATGATTCCGTGAATCTGAATCCCGGGAACTTTCCGCCCAATGAATATTGGAAATATGTGGCTGCGCTACGGGAAGCCCTTCTCGCTGGAGGAATCAAGCCCGGCTTTGAAGGCGCGTTCGCCGTTTCCGCATCGCATCCGGAGAATGGCCTCGCCCATCCACCGGCAGATACTCAGGTCGGCGTCGCGGGCGAATGGTTTCTAGGGCCTGATGGACGGCCGCGCAGCGCCGATCCGCGTGCCACCGGTGCCCGGATGCTCGATACCGACGCGGACACTCTTGCGCTTCTCGCACAGTCGCTTCGCACGCAGCCTGATTTCCCGCCGTTGGCCAGTGGTTTTCAGGCTGGATGGTTTACTCCCCCGGACGATGCGAGCCCGCCCCAAAGCGATCCCGCGAACACGCTGCTCTCATCACGGTGGCTGTTTGGCCAGGGCGTCACCGGCATCGAGTATTCGCCTCTGCAAGATTCGCTCACTCCGCCGGGCTATCAAACCGCGACAGCGAATCGCGAATTCCGCTGGGACGCCGCGCTCGACCTGAACGGTGCGCGCCAGCCTCGCGCCCGCGCCGTCGAACGCAACGCGCGAGTGCTCCGCACATGGGATGAGTTTCTCGCCGCTTCTCATCCGCGCGCAGAAATCGGCATCGTGGACGTCCGACAATTTACACAGAGCATCGAACCAATTCCGGACGCTGGCGCCCAAGTCAACCACCAGTTCAGTGAGACGATACGCCAGATCGAACGCATCACATCTTTTGGCGGCTTCTCTACGGAATTGGTGGATCCCGAACATCAATCAGTTGATTTGCTTTTGCGTGACCCGGTTCTCCTTCTCGTGATTCCTCCGTCGCTCCGTGGCAAGAATTTCCTTTCCGACAAATCGCAAAATGCGCTGCTTGGTTACGTCCGCCGCGGCGGCTCAATGGTTTGTTATTCTGAAAAGCCCGCGGGAGCCGCTTTCGATCAGGCGCTCAGCGGGGCCGCGCCGGAAAGTGTTGGGTTAGGGTTGCTCGCCACAAAACTTGGCGATGGCAAGATTGTTGAATGGGGCATCGATATTTTCTCCTGGGCCAATGCAAATGAAAGCCTAGCCGCAAATCTCGCGCGCCCGGAGGCAAGCTGGGCCGCGAAGCAATTGAAAGCCGCGATCGCGGCGGCGGGCGGCCTGGCGCCGATCGTTTCCCTCCAAGACCACCCCGGCGCTCTGCTCGTTTCCGAGTTGGCCGCAAACGCGTCGACTGGAACGCTCGGCGCGCCCGCTTCGGATTGCGCGAAGCATCCGCGTTGCGGCGCAAGCCTCGTCAGCGTGACAAACTGGAGCAGCGACGATCCTGTAGAAGATACTTTGGTCATCGTCCCGCCGACTCTGAGCGCGCGCGCTCCCAAGGATGGAGATGCAATCTCTCTGCCCGTGGAGATTCCCCCGCGCGAATCGCTTCTATTGCCAGTCCATGTTCCTCTCTGCCCCGAAGATGCCGCTGCTGATTCCTGCCACGACGAAATTGTCGCCGCTGGAGCCGAATTCCTGGGCGCCACGCGCGCCGGAAAAACGCTCGACCTGATGTTTTACGCGCCGTCGAAGGCGACCGTACTTGTAAGATTGGAAACCGCGCCCGGGAGCGTCGAGCTTCCGGTGCAAATCCTGATCAGCGAAAACGACAGGCCGATCTTTCCGGAGCGCACTCTCGAAGGCCACTACGAAAAAGGGAGCCACATTTTCACGGTGGATATTCCCCGCGGCGCGGCGCCGGATTTTTTCCGCGTGTTGAGATTGCATCTGGACTACACCCCCAACGTTCCCGAGCATGCAAAACCCGCGAAGCACCCCGCGCATGATTTCCGCTACTCGATTGCGGATGCCGTGCGCCTCCCGCTCGGCCGGTCCTCCCTCGCGACAGAACCGCCGCTGATCATGCTCGACGCCGATGGCAGCGGCCGCTTGGTGGTTCATGCGGATAGCCAAAGTGATTCCTGGATCAGCGTGCAAGCCGTGGTTGACGGCGCTGCTCATGGCTCGGAACGCCTGCACCTCGACGATCATGAGGAGCAATTCCTCATCGTGAAGTTGCTTGCGAATAGCCCTGCGAATTCTTCGCCGGATCCAAAGTCAAGTGTGCTGCAGCCGGGCACGCTCAACTTTACCGGGGATCGCAATGTCGACAAGAAATCACCACTCACTTTTCTGGCGGCGAATGGCGATGAACCCGTGGGATACGAATTTGATTTCGAACGGTCCGGCTCGAAAGACTGGGTGATCGAGAATAAGAATATTCGCCTCATACTACTCCCCGATGCGGGCGGCGAGATCGCGGCGTTCGTTGACAAAACGACGGGCGTCAATCTCACAACGACTGTCGGCGGCCTGCGCGATCTGATTCGCTTTACCGATGGCGCTTCACCCGATGGCAAGCAGCCCGCCGCTAAGATAATTGATGCGACATTCAATTTGCCTTATCAGGCTCACTGGATAAACGAGAACGGCCATCCGGCGATTTCGCTCGAGGCCGCTTTGCCGGAAGGCGCTCCGCTTGCAGGCAGCATCAAGAAAGATGTTCGCCTGGAAACGAAAGACGGCAACGAAACCGTCGAAGTGCATTATGTTTTCAATCCGAGTTCCTCCGAAAACAAACCGAGTCCGGCCGAACCGCAAGCGACCGGCGCCGGAACGATCGCCGGCAATAGCGTCGGTGGTGCGGCCGATGCAAAAGCGGGGGCGGCATTCGTGACCGCATTCTCTGTGCCCGCTGCCGCGGAGGGGCCGGACCGCACTCAGGTTTGTTGGTTCGCGAGCCCCTTGCCTGAAAGCACGGCGCCGATTTCCGCTCCGGCCTCCATGCCGAGCACTACGCCGGCGAATGCGAACGCGAATCCAGCGGCAACGACCGCCGCAAAACCCGCTGTGAGCGCTGTTGACGCGGGACACTGCTCGCCATTTGCCGCCGGCGGCGCCGCGATTTCGCTGCCTCCCGAAGCGAAGCGCGTCGAGATCCGCACGGTGAACCAGCCCGCGCTCGCGATGGTATGGGACGCGGGCCGCGTGACCATCGAACAGAAACAGTTTTCAGTGCGATTGCTCCTCGATGTTCCAACCGGCGGCTTGGCGGAAGGCGCCAGCGGAAACGACGCCGGGGTTCGCGTGCGCTACACTATTCTTCATGCGCCGTAGGTGCCGCAACGTGCGACAATAAACGCGGCGCGTGTTCGACGCATCTAAATAAACAGCATCTGAAAAACCGTGCGACTTATCTCCTCAATTCGAGTTCTCATTCCGGCCACCGTGTTCGCTTTGGCTTTGCCGGTATTTTTGCCAACTGGGGCTCAGGTTCGGCCGGGGCCTATGCCGCCGCCGGTGAATGCGCCGCCGACAGTCATCATTAATCCGAATGCGAAGCCCGATCCGCCGCCGATTCCCGCCGACGAGATCGTGAAGCGCTTTACGCAGAACGAGGATGCGATGCTGGTTGCGCACGGCAATTACGGCTTTCACCGCACCGTGCGCGTGCAGGAATTGAATGAAACCGGCGGGACCGCGGGCGAGTTGTTGATCTCGACGGACTGGGTGCGGTCGCCCGACGGGCGCTTCTACGAAAAGGGCGAGAAGCATCCGGATTCCACGCTGAGACATCTGGACCTCGACGCCGACCACATGGACGTGCTGCAGAAGATTCCGCCGCTGCCGTTCACGACGGCGCAAGCTGCCAAATACAATTTTGTTTACGCGGGCACGCAAAAGCTCGACGAGTTGAACACCTACATTTTCCAGGTAGATCCGAAACAAGTGGATCGGCAGCACGCTTACTTCAAGGGCGTCATCTGGGTGGATAGCCAGGACTTCGTGATTGTGAAGACCCTGGGACGCTGGCAGACGGAACTTGGCGACGTCTCGACAGACCAGTTCCCCTTCAAGATTTTTGACACTTACCGCGAAAATATCGAGGGCAAGATCTGGTTTCCGAATTACTTGCGCTCCGATGAATCCATCACCACAAAGACCGGGCGGATAAATGTGCGGCTGACCGTGCGCTGGGAAGACTACAAGCCGCGCGCGGCGGCCGCGACAACGCCCGCTTCGCAGAATTAGCCCCCGCTCGTTGCATTCACGAATCAACGGCACGACCCCCTCCCCCCTTTTTTTGTAAGTGATAGGTAACACAGGTACTTACGGGAATGAGTGTCTGTAAGTGATAGGAAACATTGGATGAATTCTGGGGCATTTTCCGGATTTCTCGTAAGTGATAGGTAACACTTGTACTTACGGTTTCTGTCGAGAGTTGATAGTTGAAGGCTTAAAGTTGGATCCCGGGGGAGGGGGGTCCCGACATAAACCATCGGGATGCAAAAGGCGCATACCCCCACACCCCCCATCTTTTCGTAAGAATGTGATTCTAAAGGACTTGCAGGAACGAAGAGCGGCAAGAGTGTGATTCTAAAGGACTTACGGCTTTCTTGTCGATTTGGCCCGTAAGTTATTCCATCTGATTGATTTACGGATTTGAATGCACCAAAGTTGTGCAACGCCGGCCGCAAGAGTGTGCGCCTAAAGGAGTTAGAGGAGTTGATCCGGGAGAGCGGCGAGTAATTCATGGGGTATATTACTATAAGGGTAAACCAATGTCAAGAGAATTATTTAGGAATTAGGGGAAGATTTTACCCAAAACCTATTCGAATGAGTGTTCGAATAGGCGGGCTCTTGCGAGACAAATCCTGAAGCAATTCTAAAAGCAAATCAAAGGCCCCACCCTTTGCAGGAACCGACCTCGCAAAGGGCCACCAGACCCAGAATCAATCCAAATTGGCATTCGAATAGGTGATTGGATGGGTGGCGCGCTCTGAATTCATAATCGGGGTCGCTATATATCGCGGTGCGAGACCGTGAAGTATTTGTGTTCTACACGCGTCCAGGGATCCTGGATTTCGCCGTCGCGTTCGATTTTGCGTTTCCACCCTTTTGCTTCCAGTTCCTCGTCTCTTGCGTCTCGGAGCGCCTTCCATCGGTCATAATCAGTATTTTGGTAGTAACTGCCAAACTCCCCGTGTGGAAGTGTTGCGATCACCAGCCTCGTGGTACCGCAAGAGTGGTCTGTGTGACTCTTGATCTGGCAAAGCTCTCCAATTTTCCCTGTTTCGCGTATATGCTTCCAGCAATCTTCCTGAACCTCTAGCCCAAGTTCGTATCCTTCAGTTCCCTGTTTGAAATACACTTCTGGAAGGTTCGCCCACCGCGGATGTCTAAAGAATGGATGTTCGCCTCGCATACCCGGTTCGTATTCTATCTCCACGATGCTTTCCGAGAACTCCACTCCGGTGACAAATCGCTTGCGGTTGTCCCAATAAATAAGTTTCGGGCGCAATCCATCGTCAGAGGCAGGGGAAAGGACCGTGTACTGGATGCCGCTGCGATACATGTTGAATTCCGCGAGCGGAACATTGTTTATTGCCTCAGAGAGCCGAGCCCACTCTTCTTCACCGCTAACAAGCACAAAATCTGAAAGCAGAGGGTACCAGTTGGGGAAAATGGACACGCAGAAGGGCGCAAATGCTTTGCCTCTTCGCTGCAAAGCACCTAAAGACCTCTGTATAAATAGCTTGACATCGGACTGGGGCAGCGTATGTTCCACTTATGCGACGAGACGCTGCTGTCTTGGAGGCGCGCCGCTTGGCCGCCTTGCCCCGCATCCGGCGGGGTGAATCGTTGTCCTCCATTGCCCGCCAACTGGGTGTGAGCCGGCAGGCCGTGCACCAGTGGGCGCGACTGTCCCGCCGACGAGGAGTGGCGGGGCTGCGTCGTATCCCGCGCCCGGGTCGCCCGCCCAAACTGGCTCGCGCACAACTGGCTCAACTTCCAGGTCTGCTGGCACACGGCGCCGAAGCGCACGGATTTCCGACCGCCGTCTGGACCACACAGCGCGTTGCCGATCTGCTGCGGCGGCGCTTTGGCGTTCGCTATGACCGCGATCACGTTTGTCGCTTGCTGCATCGGTTTGGCTGGAGTTGGCAGAAACCCACCGGTCGCGCCCGTGAGCGAGACGAGAAAGCCATCCGCCGCTGGGTCGAGCACACTTGGCCACGCATAAAAAAAACGCCCGACGGCTAAACGCCACGCTGGTTTTTGTGGATGAAAGCGGTTTCTCATTGCTCCCCACGGCCTGCCGCACCTGGTCGCCGCGCGGACAGACACCGATCCTGCGCCACTGTTTCAACTGGCCCAAGCTGTCGGCGATTTCCGCCGTCACGGTGAATCCGCATGCCTACCTGCATCTGGTCCCCGGCACCATCGCCAGCGACGAAGTGATTCGCTTTGTCCGTCACTTGCTGCGACGGATTTCCACGCCTCTGTTTGTGTTGTGGGATGGCGGCAATCCCCACCGCTCCCGCCGCACGCGCGAGGCCTTGGCGGTTTATCATTCCCGCCTACGCGTGTTTCGACTCCCGGCCTACGCCCCGGAACTCAACCCCGATGAATGGCTTTGGGCGTGGCTGAAACAACATGCGCTGCGCGGCTTGTGCCCGCCCGACCTCAACGTGTTGCAAAAAAGCATTCGCCTGGCCATCCGCCGATTGCGCCGCCATCCCGACATCATCCGTTCCTTCTTCCATGCCTGCCCTCTCTCTTTTTGACCCTGTCAAGCTATTTATACAGATGTCTTTAGTTCATTGTAGAGTCCGTATCCCAACCATCCGAGAAGCGCTATTGCTCCGCTTTGTCTCGAGGGAAAATCTCCGACGTGTCGGAAAAATAAATAAAGGCCAGCCAGAATACCGAGGGATTTGGCGAGTGCCTTCGCAATCGACATGCCCTGCGCCTCCTTTAAACTTGAGCTCCGGTTTTCAATAGTTTCATCCGTAACCTAAAAAAGGTCTGCCCAGTTCACCCCTTGGCCTTCTTTTTCCTTCCGTATTGGGCGCGGATGCGCTGTTTGAGTTTATCAGTGAGATCTGGACCTTTTGCAACCTTGTCGTTGCCGCCAAGAGCCTGAAACTGCGCGAGAATCCACGTATAGCAGGCCTTCAGGATATCGTCCGTTACAAGCGACACGTCCATTCCGGCCATCCGTGCGCGATTGGGTCTTGCGGATTTGAGTGCACTGCAGGTTGCGTACATTCCCACGTAAAAGAGCAAATTCAGTTTCAAGCTCTGCTTCGCGTCCTGTTCTTCAAGATATGAATCGACGCGCTTAATAATCTGGGCACACTTTTGGTACATCGCAAGGGGGTAGTTCTCCGAGAAGAGTGCGCTATAATTCTTCTCCGCCACTGTGGTTGGGCGAGCTCTAGCGTTATCTGGTTGCTGCAAGACAATCGCTGCGACAGCTTGGGCCATAGATCCGATCGTTACTATCTTTCGGGTTGATATGCCCTTATTTCGGTAGAAATTCTTACGCCTATCGTAATAGAGATCGACCGTCTTTAGTGCCGCTTCAATATTCCTGTGAATCTGTTCCGTCGCGTGCAGGTTAATTGGCTCAATTTTTGTCTGACTGTTTGTGGCGTTAATGATGTGGTCCGAAGTCTCCGGCACCGTGTTGGCAATCACACGAACCAAGAGTGTTCGCTCGTCCGCCTTGGATGCACCGGAGGTGAAATGATTGAAAATCTCGTATGAGGTTTGCAACCCGTTGACGATCAAAGGGTCTGTGATCTGCAATGCGCCGTCGTTGTAATAAACTCCTGATGCAAGAAGGGTGATGCCGTTATTGAGCCACCAGAAATCTTCATTTGCCGGATTTGCCAGAGTCGCGCTAATGCCTTTGTTGACTTTCACATCTGGCGCGTGGTCTCGTACGTTCGCTTCGAAGAGATACTCTCGCAACTCGTCTTTTTCTGCGATGAATTCGTGAAAATCTGGCAATTTCACGACGCATACGTATCCGCTGCGACCGAATGCCTTCCAATCAAAATATTTCGGTGTCGCAAGCGGGAGAGTACGTTCGGGTTGCTGCTGGAACAATTTAAGAAGCTTACTGCCCCGGATAAATTGATAGTCGCACTCCACTGTCGGAAAGTAGCCGCGAACTCGATCCAACAGCAGGTTTGCGCGCGCCTCAACCTTCGGGTCGACTTGTTCACCAAGACTCACGTGGCAAAATGTTATTGCGAGCTTGGGGTGCATCAAGAGAGCTGGTTGATATATGTCGTGGAATTGCTTTACTGCGGCTAATAATGACTCGCTGTAGAGTAACTTGTGCGTTGGCCCAATGTCCGCATTTAACGGAAGGCAATGTTCGGTGAAATCCTTGAGTTTTTGAGGAACTGACTCTTCAAAAGACGACGTATTCTTGGCCTGCACTATTACCAGTTCGAAGTTTAACTGCTGGTCTTTGAAGATTATCGGGTCGGTATCTTCACGGATGAACTTTCGGTTGACAAACAAGTAGAATCCGTCGACACCACCATCATTTTCTCCCCCGACGATCCCAGATTCGATCTCAACCGGATCAGGATTGAAACGTCGCATCTTTAAGGCCTGTTGGGAAGCAAATATCTCGAAGTAGTTATCAACCTTCATTGAGGGGTAGTCTTGATTCCGAGATTGCTCAATTACGCTCTTCAAGATAAAACTTGAATCTTCGCTCATTTAATGGACTCGTCCTTTTCGATCAATGAAAATACAGGAAAGATTAAATCACTCACCCTTAACACTCACCCTTAACATAGCGCAAAAGATTTCCCTCAGCCAGTCTCCCGACGCCCCCACAAAAACCCTGGAGGCCCCCGTCCAACTTGCGAACGTCACATTGAAGAGGATTTGTCCTCATCCCCTCGATTGCGGCAAGAATTCGAGTGGAGTCCCGGGCGGGAATTCGCTCAATAGATTTTTGCGCGGGGGCGGCGAGGATGACGGCCCAGCGATTCTTTTCTTCGGAGTTCATCGAGCGTGATGTAGTCACCCCTCTTGAACGCGGTGCGCCCGCTGCGGACCGCGCGCAACTCGGCGGACGTTGGGATCTCTTCAGGGATTTCACGTATGAGGAAATACCAGCGCAGGGCTTCAGCAGGCAAGTCCGCGGGGCGCTTGTTCTCGCGTCTCGCCGCACGACTTACGCGGCGGCCAATGGCGGCCGGAAGTTGAAGTGTAAACGATTGTTTGGACATTTCGTATTCAGCGTAGCATGACATCGAAGGATGTCAAGACAAGGCCGAAGGTGAGGCCGCCCATGGCAGATATAATCCGGCCAGCAGCCGAATGCGCGGGCGTTGCGACGCCATCGAGAAACTCTGGATGGAGTAGAATCGCGATCGAGCGCTGTTGCAAAATCGGAGCGCGGAATATGGGAGTGAGTCGTGCGAAGGCCGGCGGGAAAAATTGGGGCGATCTTTGCGTTGCTGACAACCGCTGCATGCCTGGCTGCAGTTGCAGGCCTCTCCGTGCCCGCGCATGCGACAGATTTGAAGCCGGAGGCATCAGTGGCATTCGAGCAATATGTGCGTGCGCGCGAAGCTCAGTTTGAGGAAGGCAAGCGATTAGGAAATTTCCTGTACACGGACTATCTGCCCGGGGACTCGCGGAGGGCATTCGAGAATGACCTCAGACAAGGCAAGATATTCGTCCTGGAAGTCACAACGATATCCGCGAGCCAGCCGATGCACGTTTCCCACGGACTGATCCATGACTGGATGGGGATGGCATTCATCCCCGGGGCGACGGCCGCGCAGGTAAACGCCGTCTTGGAGGATTTTGATCACCAGCAAACGATTTACAAACCGGACATCCGCCAATCCAAATTACTCGAACGCAACGGAAATCAATACAAGGTGTCACTGCAGTTCTACACGAAAGCGATCATTACCGTGGTTCTGAATGGAAACTTCGATGTGAATTACATAAGACTGAGCGATACGCGAGCGGAGAGCAAGTCATATTCCACGCGATTCGCCGAGGTCGAGGACGCAGGAAAACCGAATGAGCACGAACTTCCGGCGGAGAAAGAACATGGGTACATGTGGCGGATGAACACGTATTGGAAGGTCGAACAGAGGGACGGCGGCGTGTATATCCAGGTTGAATCCATCGGATTGACGCGGGGAGTCCCCATCTTATATGCATGGCTGGTGAACCCGTATCTGCAAAGCCTTCCCAAGAAATATTTGACCGATCTATTGAGTGATACTCGGAATGCCGTAGTTGCAGACAAACGTGCTCCGGCGTCGGGCGGGAACCCGCAATAAACAGAAAATTTCGCCGGAAGTGTGATTCGCTCCGCGCCAAAAGATAAAAGTCCCCGGTGAATTCCGCTGGGGACTTTTGTTTTCGAGGAAATTGGGATTTGGCGCGGCTAGTGGTGGCTGCCGCTGCCGGTTGTTGGTTTGATGATGGTGTCCGGCCAGCAACCGAGCGTATCGGGATTGGCGCCGTTTCCGGAGTTGCCCGAGGGTTCGTTGCCGGAGTTCCGCGACGAGGTTCCGTAACGGCCGTTGCCGGAGGCGGTAACACCGCCGCGTCCGCCGCGGCCGGCTGCGGGAGCGGTTGCCGGCACGAAGGGGATCCTCGGGTCGAGTGCGCGCGCGATGGCGTCCTTTGCGGCTTCGAGGTGAGCGTGGGTTGCGGCGTCCCCCTGCGCCTTCGGAAGGGCGGCGTCGATTTCGCCGGTGAGTGTTTTCAACTCGGCGCGTAGCAACGCGCGGACGTCTTCCATTCCCAGTGTGCGTTCGTTGACTTTCACGGCGAGGTTCTCGATGTAGCCGTTTTGCAGGTTGCGGCGATAGGCGTCAATCACGACCGCGGGAGCGGCAAGCTCGCTCCAGATCCCGTGGCGAACTTCGGCGAGGAATTCCGCCGGATGATAGGCCTTCGCGCCGTCTTCGGCATCGAGCTCGATCAAGCGCGCGATGCGTTGATCCTGCAGAAGCCGGTTGAGGACGCTCATCTGGGCCGTGCGGATGCGGTCCATCACGCCATCGGGCTCGAAGAGCCGCGAAATCTGCGGACGGATGAGGAAGGTTGGCGTGCGGAAGGCGTTCTCATTCAGGAAGTGCATGGCAGCGATCTGGCGTTCGCGAGACGTGGGTGTGAACTGAACGCCCTTCTGGTCGGTGTGCTTATCCTGCGATTCGACGCCGCCAACGATTACGGCGACGTGGCCCAGCTCCGTGGACCACTGGCCGAGGATGCGGCCGTAGAGCTCGCTCAGGTCTTCGTAGGTTTCGCCCGGCTTCGCGGTGGTGGCGGGAACGAGCATGTCCATCACGCGATGGAGATTCTTCATGCCCATGCCGGTGGAGTAGACGGCATCGGCATCGCCCACGGCCTCGGTATTTTCGCCAGGGTCGGTGCCGTCGGAGTGGTCGGTCGAGAAGCGGAACCACGGCGTCGAATCCTGTTCGCGCGACCACTTATCGAGCGTGGGCTTTTCTTCATCGGGAGTATTCGCGCCCGGAATGGGAGCGTAACCCCAATGAGTGGCCCAAATGTCGTACGGGCCGACTTTTGGAACGAGGTCCTCCCATGGGATGTTGTCCTCGGGCTGGGCGACATAGTTGAAGCGCGAATAGTCCATAAGCGTGGCGACATGGCCCATCTTGTGGACGAACGCCGGATCGCGAAGCTTTTCGGCGGGATAGAGAGCGCTCGACTTCATGTTGTGTTCAAAGCCGAGCGTGTGGCCGACTTCATGGGCGATGACGTATTCGATCAGTCGGCCCATAACTTCATCGGGAAGAGGCAATGTCGAGGCGTGCGCCTTATCGAGCGGGCCGACCTGGATGAAATACCAGTCGCGCGCGAGGTTCATGACGTTGTGGTAGATCTCGACATCGGCGTTGAGGATTTCGCCGGTGCGCGGGTCGATGATGCTCGGGCCGACGGAATTTTCGGTGGTGGAGGGCAGCCAGCGGATGATGGAGTTGCGCGCATCCTGCGGACTCCAGGCCGGATCCTCCTGCGGAGTGGGAGCGTCCTTGGCGATGATGCCGTTCTTGAAGCCCGCGGCTTCAAATGCGGGTTGCCAATCCTCGATCGCTTTCTTTACGTAGGGGCGCCACTTTTCCGGCGTGGCCGGATCCACATAAAAAACGATGGGCTTCACGGGTTCGGAAAGCGCCTGATTGGGATCTTTCTTTTCGAGACGCCATTTCGTGATGTAGGTGCGGCGGACGGCTTTCTGCTCGTCGCGACCGAAATCTTCCTGGCGGGTGGTGAAGTAACCGACGCGGTCGTCGAAGAGGCGCGGCATCATGGGATGCTCGGGGAGCTTGACCATGCTGTAGTGCATGACGACGGTGGCGCTATTGCCGCGCATTCCCTGCGGCCCCCCGCGGCCTCCACCGGGAGCTGGAGTGAGCGTTGGAGCGCCACGGCCCGCCGCGGATTCATCCGCGCGATTGGTGTAAGTCTGCGCGGCTTCGACTTCGACGTTGATGGGGAAGGACATAACACTCTCAATGTAAGAACGGGAAGCGTCAAAGCCGGTGGCGCGCAGGCGGGTGCGCGGGCTGAATTCCGGCACTTCGGTGAGAAACAACGGGGTGACGTCAATCACCGGCGCTTCGTTGGGGCCAAACGCTTCGATGGGAAACGCCTTGACGATGGCGTCTTCGTTCGAGGCGCGTACGGCACGGGAAATCGGCAAACTGGGGTCCGCGACGACGTCATAAAGGACGGTGCGAAGATAAACGTTGTTGTCGCGGCGCTCCCAGCGGACAACATGGTCGCCGGAATAATCCCCGCCGTAGCCGACGCCGATCGTCGTGCGGGCAATAAAGTTGAACCAGAGGAAATCCTTGTTCAATTCGGCGGGCGGAATCTCGTAGAAGTAGCGGACAGCGCCAGTGGTCTTGTCCTTGATCTCGTGGACGGTAAAGACGCCTTTTTGCGTCTTGGCGTCGGCAGTGATGACTCGATCGTATGGTTGCGGCCCGCGCGCCGCCTGGCCGCCGCGTCCACCCTGGCCCTGGCCGCCACGTCCGCCGGCGGGAGGCTCATCCTGCGCGCGCACGGCGAGGCTGAGAGAACACAAAAGGAGAATTGCCGCGAGAAATTTTGCCGATGATTTCATTGGCGTCGCTCCTGCGAGGGAATAATTCCGTGAAAACGACCGGAGTCTACCACAGCTCAATCGGGGTCGCGCCCGCAATGCTACCAGTTAAACCGATATCCGATGATCATTTTGGCGATGAGATGATCCGTGGAACGAGTCATACCGACGCCCGCACCGAAATTCACTTCCCATTGAGGCGCAAGATTCAAATCGATCGCGGGAAAGATCTGCTGCTCCTGCAGGGCCACGGGATCGAAACCAGTGATCGGGCCGAGCGAGCCGTAATACTCAAGACCTCCCGTGATCTTACTTGTGAAATCGTAACTGAATTTGAAATTGGGTGAAAAGCCGGGCGGCTTAGAAGCATTTTCACCATGATAAGAGAGCTCAATCGAGGGATTGAAAGCGAAATACCATTTGCCGATTTGCTTTTCAACGATCGGGCGGATTTCCTGCGTCCAGGTGTCCACCGAGTATTGACGGCGCTGATATCCGATTTCGATGGAAAGGCTGACGCCCACTGGCCAGTGCCACTTTTCCGGAACGCGGACGCGGGGGCGGATGTGGTCGCCAACCCAGTCCCAACCCTGGCCGCTGTGGATGGAAGTGAAGACGTAGAAGCCGACTTCGAACCAGTCCGTAAAACCGTGCGTGATTTCGAGGGTCTCGTGTTCGGCGTGGTTGGTGGGGAAAAGTCCGTCGATGATGGTCTTCGAGCCCTCGATCGTAAAGTTGCTGTGGAGCTCGAACATGGTGTGGCCCGGCGCGACGGTGTCGGCGCCGTACACCTGGATTTCATAATTGTCCTGCGCACTGGCGCGGGGCGCGACAACGGCGGCGGCTCCCGCCAAAATCAGGGCTGCGATAATTCGAGAGACATCACGGTTTCCCAAGACGCTTCACCCCTAAGAATGGAAAAGGATAGCCGAGAAAAGACGGCAGGGCAACGCATGCGGTTTCAGGAGCGGAGGATCAAGCGCGAGGGTGAGCCTTGTCGTAAACCTCCATCAACTGGCGAATGGTGGCGTGCGTGTATTTCTGCGTTGTGGAAAGGGATGAATGGCCGAGCAGCTCCTGAATCGAGCGGAGGTCCGCTCCATCTGCGAGCAGGTGAGTGGCGAACGCATGACGGAAGGAGTGCGGGTGCAAATTAAAATTGAGTCCCGCCTCCCGAGCGTACTTTCCGACGATTCGCTGGACGGTTCGCGAGGCAATGCGGCGGCCGAAGGAACTGAGGAAGACGGCCTCATAATCCTCGCGGACGCGGGTCTTCTTCATGATCATGGCGCGGACGGGCAGATACGCGTCCAGAGCGGCGAAGGCCTTGGAACCGAAGGGAACAATGCGCTCCTTGCGGCCCTTGCCGCGGACGCGGAGCATTTGCTGAGCGCGATCAATGTCGGCGAGATTGAGGCCGGTCAACTCGCTGACGCGCAGGCCGGAAGAGTAAAGCATCTCGAGGATGGCGCGGTCGCGGCGAAGGTATTCGCGCGAATGATCGCGCGGCGCTTTCCCCGCGCGACGGCCGCGGGCAAGGGATTTTCCCCGCCGAAGCGTTGCGCCGGCAACGATCTCATCTTCGGCATTTGCGCGCGGCAAGAGCCGCTTCGGAGATGCGCCCATCTGGTCGAGGAAGTTGCCCATATCCTCCGCGGGAAGCACCTGCGGGATGCGCTTCGGCAAACGCGGAGTGGATACCAGCTTGGCTGGATTCTTGCGGATGGCCCCTTCACGGTGGCAAAACTTGAAGAAGGCGCGAAGCGAAGTCAGTTTGCGCGCGATGGTGGATTTCTGATTGCCGCGCGCGTGCAAATATCCCATGAATTCGCGGATGAGGCGGTGGTCGATGTCCGCGGGTGAAATCGCCTTTCGCGGGGCGCACCAGGGCGTGGATGATTTGTCATCCGGAGGAGAGATATAGCGCAGAAACTGCACGAGGTCATTGCGATAGGAGATGATGGTGTAGCGTGAAGCGTTTCGCTCATTTTCCAAATGATATGCGAATTTTTGAATGAATTCCTTCATGGCCCCGCCAAACGCCTAGGGTTTTGAGGATACGGTGGCAAGCTCGGGTTGAGGCTGCGCTTCCTCAACGACCGTTTCCCAGTCGCAGCCCTCCTTGATGCAAGAGCGGACCGAGCCGGTCTTCAGGCGCTTTTCCACGATGAAGGGCGCGCCGCATTTCGGGCAAGGCTCGATAATCGGCTGGTGAGGCGTGGTGAAATCGCATTCCGGATATTTGTTGCACCCGAAGAAGACGCGCTGGCCCCGCTTGGTCATGCGCTGCACCAATTCGCCCTGCCCGCACTTGGGACACGCAATCCCCAGCGTCTTGGCCCGAATGTACTTGCATTTCGGGTAGCTCGAACATCCGATAAATTCGCCGTACCTCCCAAACCGCTTTACCAGCGGCTCTCCGCAGTCGGGGCATTTTTCTTCCAGCACTTCGTCCGGCTGACGAGCCTTTCGCGTTCCTTGCACCAACCGGCGGGTCGTCTTGCATTCCGGATAAGCGCTGCAGGCCAGAAAAGTTCCGAACCGTCCGCGTTTGATCACCATCTCCCTGCCGCATTCCGGGCAAGCTTCTGTCGGATGATCCCCATCCGTGGGAAGCTCATGGGAAAGATCGCGCGTGTAGTCGCAATCCGGGTAGCGGTCGCAACCCATAAAAAATCCATTCCGGCTGATGCGCTCGAGCAAATGCCCTTTCTCGCATTTCGGGCAAAGCTCCTCGGTCGCGATTCCTTTCTTGTAAGACTCCATGTCCTCGCGGGCCAGAGCCAAATCCTTCACAAAGCGGGTATAAAACTCGCCGACCGCTTCTTTCCACGGCAACTTGCCTTCCTCGACTTCATCCAATTCCTCTTCCATGCGCGCCGTGAACCCAAGATCAAAAATATCCTCGAAACTTTTCACCAGGAGAACGCTTACTTTTCCCCCCAGCATGGTCGGAGTGAATCTCCCCATCTCCTTGGTCACGTATTCCCGTTCAACGATTGTCGAGATAATCGCAGCATAGGTGGAAGGCCGGCCGATTCCTTTTTCCTCCAACTCCTTCACCAGCGTCGCTTCCGTGTAGCGCGGAGGCGGCTCGGTAAAATGCTGTTCCGAACGAACCGGGGGTTGCGTTTCACCGCCATCGGCCGGTTCGACGGCCGCCAGCTTCAGTATTTCTTTTTCACTCACGCGAGGCAGACGCTTTCCTTCCGCTTCCGCATCGTCGCCCTTTTCCAGATCCTCCTCGCCAGAGCGGTACGCCGCCAGGTATCCCGCGAATTTCTCAACGGAACCCGATGCCCGGAAGGTGTAATCTCCCGCCACCACATCAATTGTCGTTTGATCGAACACCGCGGGAACCATCTGTGAAGCCACAAACCTCTGCCAAATCAGCTGGTACAACTTGAATGCTTCATCGTCCAGGTATCGGCGCACCGAATCCGGCGTTCTCGCCGCATCCGTCGGACGGATCGCTTCGTGCGCGTCCTGCGCATCTTTCTTGCTCTTATAAAAGTTTGGCTTTTCCGGCAGATATTCCGGCCCGTACTGCTGCGGAATCAGCGCGCGAACCTGCTCCAGAGCGTCATTCGACACGCGCACCGAATCCGTGCGCATATAAGTGATGAGAGCGACCGAACCTTCGTCGCCGAGCTCAACACCTTCATACAGTTTCTGGGCGATTCCCATGGTCCGCTTGGCCGTGTAGCGCAGGCGGTTGTACGAAGCTTGCTGCAGCTTGGAAGTCGTAAACGGCGGCAAAGCGTTGCGGCGTTTTTCTTTCTGCACCACCTCCGCGACCTGCCACTCCGATTTTTTCAGCTCATCCAATATGCGGGTGGCATGCGCTTCGTTTGAAATCTCAATCTCTTCGCCTTTGTACCGCCAGAGCTTCGCCTGGAAGATCGGTGGCTCAGCGGCTTGCAGCCGCGCGTGGATGGTCCAATACTCTTTCTTATCGAAGTTCTTGATTTCAAGTTCGCGTTCGGCGATCAGCCGCAGCGCTACTGTCTGGACGCGTCCAGCGGAAAGCCCGCGCCGCACTTTGTCCCACAGCAGCGGCGAGATTTTGTATCCCACAATCCGGTCCAACACACGGCGTGCTTGCTGTGCATCCACCAGATGCTCATCCACCTGACCAGCGGAATCAAATGCAGCGCGAATCGCCTTCGGAGTAATCTCGTTGAACAGTACGCGGAAAATCTTTTTCCGCATGTCTTTCGGGACGTCCGCCGCCACGGGAGGTTCAATCGCCTTCGCCTCAGCAGTTTCTGCCGCGGTCTGTTTTCCTCTTCGACCCCAGCGACTCACGGCGGGCGTGTAACCGTCGAAGAGGTCGTCCTTCGACATCGTCAAAACTTCCGTCAGATGCGCGCAGATCGCCTCGCCTTCGCGATCCGGGTCGGCAGCCAGATAAACGGCATCCGCGGTTGACGCCGCTTTCCTAAGATCGTTTACAACTTTGTCTTTGCCGGGAATTACCACGTAGGTCGGTTCAAATATCCTGGCCGGATTGTACGGGCGCACCTTTACTTCCGGTTTTTTCTTGGTGCTGGCGCGCTTCTTCGTTTTTTTCTTCGCGGGCTTCTCATCATCCGGAGGGAGCACGATGCCAATTTCTTTCTTCGGCAGGTCCATCACGTGGCCAACGGAAGCCTTGACGCTGAAATTGCGCCCCAAGTACTTGTTGATCGTTTTCGCCTTAGCGGGCGATTCGACGATGACGAGCGATTTTCCCATTGAATTGTTGTAACCGAAACTTTGCAGGATGTGTGGCGCTGTGTCCTACTGGCTACCTTTCCCCGGTTTCCCCCATGAGCTAAAACATGACCTTGATAAATTGTTTCCCCGGCAGTTGCCGGATGATCCCTTTCAATTCCATTTCACAGAGCGCGGCGAGCACGCCCGAAGAGTTCATTCCGGATTTCTCGACGAGCGTGTCCACTTGCACGGGCTGATCCGCACTTAACAAGTCGTACAGCTTTTTCTGCTCAGGCGCAAGTGATTCCGCAAGGAGCGATTCCTGTTCGCCCATTCCGGGGGATTCCACGGGGAAGAGTTCCGCGCGGATTTCCGTGGGCAACTCCTCGACTACGTCTTCCCAGCCGGTGACGAGCTTCGCGCCCTGCTTGATTAATTGATTCGGGGCGAAGCTCGTGGGTTGTGTGGCGTTTCCCGGAACGCCATACACTTCGCGGCCAAATTCCATGGCCAGCCGCGCTGTGATCAGCGATCCGGAGTATTGCTCGCCTTCCACAACTATCGTTCCGAGGCTCATCCCCGCAACGATCCGGTTGCGGACCGGAAAATTATCCGGCGCGGCATGCGTGCCCAAAGGGAATTCGGAAATCAGCGCGCCTTTGCTTTCCACGTCCGCGAACACTTTCCGGTTTTCCTTTGGATAGACAATATCCATCCCCGTGCCGAGGATGCCCACGGTCGAGCCGCGCACGGCGGCACATGCGCCCCGGTGCGCTGAACAATCAATCCCGCGCGCCAGGCCACTTACAATCAGCAGGCCGCGCGCAGCGAGGTCCCTGCCAAGCCTCTCTGACATTAGATTCCCGTAAGGGGTCGGACGTCGCGTGCCCACAATTGAGATGGAATGGCGCCGCAAAACTTGCATGTCGCCGCGAAGGTAGAGCAACGGCGGGGGATCGTAGATTTCAAGCAGCCGGGGAGGGTATGCGCTTTCGCCCCAATGCAAAAGCTGAATACCAAGCTCGCGCGCCCAGGCGATCTCCTTTTCTGCGGGGCTAAATCCTACGCGCCTGGCGACCGCTTGCGCAGTGGCGCCGGGCAAGCCGCACGCTTCGAGGGCAGTCAGCGAAGCCGCGAATGCATCTTCGGGCGATCCAAACTCACGCAGCAAGCGCCCTAGCAACCGAGCGCCAAGGCCGGGGGTGAGAGAAAGAGCCATCCAGGAGAGGGAAGAGGCGAGTTCCATTGCGGAACATACCCTAACTATCAACAGTCACTATGTTAAATATATCCAGTCGGTGATTTACGGACAAATACAGAACTCACCCATCTCTACTCTTTCGCCAATCTTAGTTGTTATACCAATCGCCGTCATCGCCAATGGGCATTCCGTCCGGCGGTACCGTGGGGCGCGTGAGATTGAATTGTTTCGGGTCGGCCTGGAAACGCCTGATCTGTGCTGCGGAATACGAATACGCGGCGCGCCAACCTTCATCCTGTGTGGCCGGCATCTGCGCGCCGAGCCATTTCTCCAGCCCGGCGAGCTTGAGCGAGGCGATTGCGCGGACCTGCGTTGATGCGCCGGCATCCGCGGAAAGCATCATCAAATCATAGAGCACAGTTTCGTTGACGACGCGCTGTATTTCCGCCGGGTAGCCGGACGCATGCGGCGCCTTCCACGACGCGGCGAGAATGCGATCCACGACTTCGCCAAATCCCGGATATTGCGCATCGTGCGCGTGATATTCAACGAGGCGCGCGGCGCGGCTGGCGTCAAAAAGAAACGCGACGGTGTGGACAGCGGCGGCTTCGGCAGGCGCCAGCGAATCAAATGTCGGCGCGGTGCGCCGGCGGAAATTCTCGCGCGACTGCGGGTAATCGGGGGGCCGCGGCGGAATCATGCGCAGCAAGGACTCGGGCAACGCAAGCGCTGCGGGAGTGAGGGTGGCGAGCACGGCGTCCAGCGCGCGCCTCTGTTCAGCGGGCGCGACCGGTTTGATGGGCGTGAGCGGGTCGCCACGCAGCGCAAAAGTGTAGTCTACGCCGCCGACGACCTTGGCGGCGGCCTCCACCTGATAACGGTGCAGCATGTATAGAGGCACGAGAACGTCTTCGAGCGTGGCCATCGGCGCGCCTTCGCGGATGTTGTTTTCGCCGAAGCGTTTCAACGCCGCGGCACGCACCTTCATGATGCGGTTCAATTCATCCACCGCGTTCGCGCCGGAATCCCACAAATGTGCGTAAGGACTCGCCGCGGAAGGCGGGCGCGCGTCCCGGTCGGTCAGGTAACGCTGGCCGCTGGTGTAGGCGTCATTCATGATTTTGTTGAGCGCGGCGGCCTCGTCCGTGCCGGGCGGGAAATCGGAGTAGCCGTAGGTGATCGAAATCTTGTCCCACGCGCCGATGCCCTTCGCGTAAGCATCGGAAAGATCCGGGACTCCATTCGCATCGAGATTGATGATCGGCGGAGGGTAGTCCATCACCGACGCCCGGTTCACCGTGCTCGCCGAGAAATTGTGCATCAGCCCGAGCGTATGCCCAACCTCGTGCGCTGCAAGTTGGCGGATGCGCGCCAGCACCATCTCCATCAATTTTGGAGAAAGCGGCTGGCCTTTTTCGTAGGGCGCCAGCAATCCTTCGGCAATTAGAAAATCCTGGCGGTCGCGCAGGGAGCCAAGCGAAACCTGTCCTTTGATAATTTCACCCGTCCGCGGGTCGGTCACCGCCGCGCCATAAGACCATCCGCGCGTCGACCGGTGCACCCACTGAATCACGTTATAGCGGATGTCCATCGGGTCGGCGCCTTCGGGCATCAGCTCGACGCGGAATGCGTTTTTGTAGCCCGCCGCTTCGAACGCCTGGTTCCACCAGCTCGCGCCCTCGACGAGCGCCGAGCGAATCGGTTCGGGCGCGCCGCGGTCCACGTAATAAATGATGGGCTCAATTGGTTCGCTCACCGCCGCTGTGGGATCCTTTTTCTGCAAACGGTGGCGCGCGATGAAGTGTTTCTCCACCGGCTCGGTGATCGGTGTCGCAAAATCCATGTAAGAGATGCCGAAGAAACTCGATCGCGGGTCGAAAACGCGCGGATTGTACCCGGGCGGCGGCAGTTCGATGAGCGATTGGTGTTCGCGGACGGTTACAGAGGTCGCGTCGGGCGTCACTTGCTGGACAAGCCCGCCCGGCTCATCGCTCGTAAACGTCAGCGTGACTTCCACTTCCGTGTTCTTCGGGAAATTTTTTGTTCGGGGCAGATAAAAAGCGCAGCGTGATGGGTCAAGGTGGAAGATTCCCTGCTGACTTCGGTGCAGAGCCCCAATTACGTCGTGCGAATCGCGCAGGAAGAAGGTTGTTGCGTCAACGAGCGCCGTATGCCCGTCTTCGGCTGCCACATCAAAGCCCCACTCAGCCGATTGCGCGAAGGAATCTTCGACGGAGCGGCGCTCGTTTGAATCCTCCGTCACGGCGCGGTAGCCGTAATTCACGGCCACGAGGAGAACGCGCGGCCCGGAGCGCTCAAATTTCACGACGTGCGCGCGGCCGGTCTGGCCGCGGTCGAGCCCGATGTCATTCGATCCAATTCCGGCGGGCAGTGATTCTGTGTAAAGGAATTCGGCGTCCCAACGCGGGATTTCGAGCCAGATCTTCCCCGCGCGCGCATCCCAGTAAAACGGGAAGTAGCCATCGAATTTCTGCATCCCCGCAGTTTTTTGCGCAACCGTAGGCAGCGGGGCTGCGACATCCGCCGCGCCGCGCCCTTGGGCGGAGAGGCTTGCACAGAAGACTGCACACAGGACGGCAAGACCGAGCGCAGGGATCAACCGGGAAGACGCAAGAAGGCTCAAACGCTTCATTTTCAATCACCTCCGGATAAGCGAACGCAAATGTTTATACCAGACGGGAACAGATTTCGCCCGAATTCTCAAACGGAAGGGAGAATTCGAGTGTTTTCACCGTTGCCTTCAAGATTTCATTTTCGTTTCATCGAACGGTAACAAAGCTCCGCTATCTACATCGCGCACGAATCTACCCGCAGTTTCTGCCCGGAGAGTCTAGGCCAGGGGAAGAGCTCCGCAGGAAAACCGGGAATCTGACCATTTCAAGGAGAAGAACAGATGATTTTTCGCATTGCACGCGCCGCCACAGCTCTGGCCCTGTCGGCTGCCATCGGCCTTTCGCCTGTTTGTTCCGTTGCATTCGCAGGTGGCCAAGACTGCGATAATCTGCAGACCAAAACGCCAATCAAGCATCTGGTGGTCATCTTCCAGGAAAACATTTCCTTTGACCATTACTTCGGGACCTATCCTGAGGCGACCAACCCCGCCGGCGAACCGCAATTTCATGCCGCTCCGGGCACTCCAACGGTGAACGGGCTGACCGAGGGCCTTCTGACGGCCAATCCGAATTTGAACACGGCCAATACCAACGCCAAGCTGAATAGCATCCCCTCGAACCCGTTCCGGCTTGATCGCTCCCAGGCCGCGACGAGCGACCAGGATCATGACTACACGCCGGAGCAGATGGCCTTCGACAATGGCTTGATGGATCTCTTCCCGCTATCCGTTGGCACAGCTGGGCCTCCGCCCAGCACAGCGCCCGCGGCTGCCCAAACAACCGCGTTGACGGTGGGCTATTACGATGGCAACACCGTCACGGCATTGTGGAACTACGCGCAGAACTTCGCCATGAGCGACAACTCTTACGGCACGAACTTCGGCCCCTCGACTGTGGGCGCGGTGAACGTTGTCTCCGGCCAAACCAACGGGGTAATCAACCCCACGGGTATTACTCCCGGCGTCGCCTCCGACACCACGATCGCCGGCGGCGGCGGTTCGCTCACGGACATCGGTGACGCCGATCCGGCTGGCGACCCGTGCTCCTCGACATCGGAGAACATGTCGATGAGCGGCAAAAACATCGGTGATTTGCTCAACGCCGCCAACATTTCCTGGGGCTGGTTCCAAGGCGGATTCAATCTGTCAATCACCAACGCCAACGGCACCACCGGATGCAAGCGCACCACGACCTCGGCGGTAACCGGAGTAACCAAGGTCGACTACGTTCCGCACCATGAGCCGTTTCAGTATTACGCGACGACGCAAAATTTAAACCACACTCGGCCCACCTCGGTTTCGATGATCGGGAAGCAGGGCGATGCAGCTAACCATCAGTATGACATCAACGATTTCTTCGCTGCCGTAGAGGCGGGCAATTTCCCGGCGGTCAGCTACCTGAAAGCGCCCGGCTTCCAGGAGGGCCATGCCGGTTACAGCGATCCTCTGGACGAGCAAACTTTTATCGTCAACACAATCAACTTCCTGATGCACCGGCCGGAGTGGGAAAGCACGGCCATAATTATCAATTGGGACGATTCGGACGGCTGGTACGACCACCAGATGAGCCCGATCGTAAACCAGTCACAGACGGCCGCGGACGCCCTTTCGGGAACTGGATTCTGCGGTACCGCGCTTCCTGCACTGGCCGGTGTGGATACACCCAATGCGCAGGGCCGCTGCGGATATGGGCCGCGCATCCCATTCCTGGTGATTTCGCCGTTTGCCAAGCGCAATTTCGTGGACCACACCATCACCGACCAGTCATCGGTGGTGCGGTTCATCGAAGACAACTGGCTCGGAGGCGAACGCATCACCGGATCGTTCGACGCCATCGCCGGGACGATTGACAACATGTTTGACTTCAACCGCGGCTATGACCGGGATCGGGATAGAGACGATCGCGATCGCAAGGTCATCCTGAATCCCACGACGGGCGAGGTGGTTCACTTCTAGGCCCGGGCGACCTTCGTCGCAACTGCGGCGCAGGAAACGAATCAACGGAGTGGCGGGGGCGGCGGCCTCGGGGGGAGGCTGCTCCCGCTGCTCTGTTTTTGCACAAGCACAATTCACAGGGGACGATTTGTCCAAACGAAAGAGATTTTCCTTCACGCGGCGCGAGTTTTTGAGAAAGAGTGGATGGCTTGCGTCCGCGCTCGCGCTGCCGCACGTGCATGCTTTACCTCAGATGCATAAGATGCAGGGCGAAAAGACCGTCGCGCCAGTCCTCGATCCGAATACACTCGCAAAATTTGTGGACGCCTTGCCTGTGCCGGAGATTGCGCGAGCGGCGGGCGCACGGCCGGATCCGTCACATCCAACCGTGCACATTCCATACTACCGTCTCGCCATGCGGGAGCTCGAGACTCGATTTCACCGCGACCTGAAGCCGGCGCGCGTGTGGGGCTTCGGCTCGAGCTCGCCAGGGTCGACGATTGAAGCGCGCAGTGGCGAAGGCATTCTTGTGGAGTGGGCGAATGAGCTTCCCACGCGCCACTTCCTGCCGATCGATCACAAAATCCACGGCGCGGAAAAAGAGAAGCCCGATGTGCGCGCCGTCGTTCATCTTCATGGGGCAAAAGCGCCCCCCGAAAGCGACGGCTACCCCGAAGCGTGGTACGTGCCCGGCAAATCGGCGGTGTATCACTATCCGAATCATCAGGATGCGGCGCTGCTCTGGTACCACGACCACACAATCGGGATGAATCGTTTGAATATGTTTGCGGGATTGTTCGGCTTGTATGTGATTCGCGACGCCGCGGAGGATTCGCTCCGCCTGCCACGCGGCGGTTACGAAATTCCTTTAATTCTATACGACCGTGACCTTACTCCCGATGGCCAATTGGATTATGAGGTTTCGCCCGATCCGGACTCGCCCTGGATTCCCGAATTTTATGGAAACGCGATACTTGTGAACGGGAAGCTCTTCCCCTACCTCGAAGTCGAGCCGAGGCTTTACCGCTTCCGCGTGCTCAACGGCTCGAACGCGCGCTTCTACAACCTCTCGCTTTCTAACCGCCGGATGTTTCAGCACATCGGAAGCGATCAAGGGCTGCTGCCCGCGCCTGTCGCTTCGGAAAATATTTACCTCGCGCCCGCCGAACGAGCCGACGTGGTGGTGGATTTTTCCGCGCAACCCGGAGAGGAGATTGTCCTCCACAACGAATCGTTCACGGTCATGCAATTCCGGGTTGGCAGGGGAACCACAGCACCGGCAACACCGCTGCCACCAATGCTTCGGCCCGTGCCGAAGATTCCGGAATCCGCCGCCGTCCGCACGCGGCTTCTCACGCTCATCGAATACGACGATCCCGTCGCCAACCCCATGATCGTGTTGCTCAACGGCGCGCACTGGGACATGCCAATCACCGAAAAGCCGGAGCTTGATTCAGTGGAAATCTGGAGCCTGATCAACCTGACCGACGATACGCACCCCATCCACCTGCACTTGGTGCGTTTTCAGGTCCTGGACCGCCGGCCATTCGATAAGTTTAATTATAATTTGAAGGGCGAGTTGCGTTACACCGGGCCGCCCGTGCCGCCCGACCCCACGGAGGCTGGATGGAAAGACACCGTCCGCGCCCACCGGGGAGCGGTGACCCGCATCATCGCGCGATTCGAAGGCTACCCCGGGCGTTACGTCTGGCACTGCCACATCCTCGAGCATGAGGACAATGAGATGATGCGGCCGTATGAAGTCCTGCCGAAACGCTAAGCCGCGCTGTTTCAAACGTGCAGCAAAGAAAATTTACTCGTATCGCAACGCGATGATCGGGTCCACCTTCGTGGCGCGCCGGGCGGGCAGATAGCTTGCCATTAGCGCGACACCTGCGAGTACCAACGACACAATGAAAAAAGTGATTGCGTCGGTCGGGCGCACACCGTAAAGCAAGGAGGAGAGTACGCGCGTGCCGGCCAATGCGCCGGCGAACCCAATGGCGAGCCCCGCGCCCGCAAGCCGCACGCCATCCCAGATGACGCCGCGCATCATATGAGCCGGCGTCGCGCCAAGCGCCACGCGAATGCCAATTTCGCGCGTGCGTTGCGCCACCATGAAGGAGAGAACTCCGTAAATCCCAACGGAGGACAGCAGCAAAGCTGTGGCGGCAAAAACCGCAAGCAGGAAAGTGTCAAAGTGCGATTGTTCGAGGGCGCCGGAAATTTTTTCGCGCATCGTTGAGAGACGGTAGATCGGCACTCCGGGAGCAATACGCGCTACCGCGGCTCGCAAATCGTTGGCCGGGATTGCGCCGCCTTGCATTCGCACCACCAGATCCATGGTGCGGCCGATCCAATCCCACGCGTTCGGCGGCATTTGCGCAATGGGGAGATAAAACTCCGGCTGGATTTCGCGGTCAAGTCCCCAGGCGCGGACGTCTCCAACAACGCCGACCACCTCATGCCACACGGGATCCGTGCGGCCTTTGGGTCCATCCTCGCAACACGCGAAGCGCTTGCCGATCGGGTTTTCGCCTGGCCAAATAGTGCGCGCAAGGGTTTCATTGATGATAGTAACCATCGCATTGCTGCGCGTATCCCGCGCCGTGAATTCGCGCCCAGCCTTCAACGGTATCCGCACAGTCGATAGATATTCGGGGGATACGATTCGCAACACCGCGTTGATCGCGCTCGACGGGTCGAAGGGCCTGCCTTCCGCGATCAGCCCGTTGCTGCTTCCCCCACCCGCCAGCGGCGCCCGCGAAACCACGGCTGCCAACTCCACGCCGGGCAACGCGTCCGTTGTAGCAATGATTTTTTCAAACGTCTGGCGCGCAACCGCGGGATCGTGATAGCCGGCGTCGGGAAGACCGACGCGTCCGGCGACTAAATTCGAAGGGTCGAAGCCCGGATCCAGATGGGACACGAGCAACGCGCTGCGGAGAAGCAGCCCAGCGCCCACCATCAACATCAGCGCCAGCGCCACTTCGCCCACAACTAGGACGGTTCGGATGCGATCGCGGCTGCCGCTGGAATTGCCGATGCCTTCCTTAAAAGCTTCGCTCAGCCGCGTCGACGCGGACCGTAACGCGGGTGCAAGCCCGAAGAGAATGCTGCAAAGCAGCGTGACGCCGCAGGCGAACACGAGTGTGGTTGCGTCCACATTCGATGCCGCGAGGCGCGGAACTCCGGCGGGGCCACCCGCGACAATCCACGACACACCCCAGAACGCCAGTAGGATTCCGACCACGCCGCTCGCTGCTCCAAGGGCAACGCTTTCCGCCAGAAGCTGCCGCACAATCCGCAGCGGCGAAGCCCCAAGCGCCACGCGGACTGCGATTTCTTTTTGCCGCCAGCGCGACCGCACCAATTGCAGGTTCGCGATGTTCGCGCAAGCAATCAGCAGCACAAACCCGACAGCGCCAAGCATCATCCATAGGACCAGCCGCTGGTCGCCCAACAAGGCAGTCGTGAGCGATTGCAGTCGGAAGCCGCGGCCTTTATCGTCATCCGGGTATTGTTGCTGCAGCCGAACCGCAATCACGTCGAGTTCCGATTGCGCCTGCGCCATGGACACGCCGGCTTTGAGCCGGCCCATTCCATTCAAATAATGGTCGTCATGATCGGCGAGTTGTTGCGCGTTGAATGCGGCTGGGACCCAAAGATCGCTGTTGACCAGCAATGGATCGAACGATTTCGGCATGACGCCAAGAATAATGTTTGGCAATCCATCCACTCGCAACGATTGCCCTATGATTGCCGGGTCCGAATGAAGAAGCGTGCGCCAGAGCCGCTCGCTGATAACAACAACATGCCCGGCTCCCGGCTTGTCCTCATCGGCTGTGAAAACTCGCCCGGCGATCGGCTGAACGCCGAAAGTGGCGAAGTAATTAGCGGTGGTGTACTCGCCCTGCACGCGTTCCGGGGCGTCTTGCGTCGCGAGATTGAAACTCGCGTCATTGGAGGCGCACAGTTTTTCAAAAGAAGTGCTCTGCCGATATACGTCAATGAAGTTCCCGACCGAGAGGCCCGGATAAAGGTCCTGCCATGTTTCCTGCAAATAAACAATGCGTGACGGGGCTTCCATCGCCAGCGGCTTTAGCAGGACCGCATTGACTACGCTGAAGATCGCAGTAACCGCGCCGATTCCGAGAGCAAGAGTGAGCACGGCGATCGCCGTAAAGCCCGGATTCTTTCGAAGCGTGCGTGCGCCGTAGCGAACGTCTTGAAGGAAATCTCCCAGCCAGTTACATCCCCACATGTCCCGACTCTCCTCTCGCAATTTCAATTCATTTCCAAAGCGCTGCTGCGCCGCGTGGCGCGCTCCATCCTGCGAAGCGCCCGCTTCGCGCTGCTCGCGCTCGCGCAACTCTCGGTGCAACCCCATCTCCTCATCCAATTCGTGGTCAAACCGCTTACGCCGGAACAAACTCGTGATTCGCCGCCAGAATTCACCAAGCATTTCAGTCGCTCTCCCGCCTTCGCTCATTCATATCGCAGGGCGATCATTGGATCGACTTTCGTGGCGCGTCGCGCAGGCATCCAGGATGCAAGCAGAGTGATGAAAGCCATGACGATGGCGACACAGATAAATATTTCAGGGTCGTATGGACTCACGTGAAACAAAAGCTGCCGCAAGAATTGACTGACGGCGAGGCCTCCCGCCAGCCCGAGCACAATTCCAAGGCCCGCGATTCTCAATCCGTGTCCCAACACGAGCCATAAAACGTCACCGGATTCCGCTCCCAGCGCCATCCGCACGCCAAATTCGCGCGTTCGCTGGCTCACTGAATAGGCCACAACACCGTAGATTCCCACCACCGCCAACAGAAATGCGATCCCGGCGAATAACCCGAGCAGCACCGTGCTGAATCGCTGGCGCGCAACGGAATCTCCCATCCATTGTTCCAGTGTCTCCACTTCGTAGACGGGCACACCCGGGTCCAACTGGCGAACAATTTCCCGCACGGATCCCACCAGCGCCATCGGATTTGATTCGGTGCGAATCCCCAGCATCATCGAGGAAAATGGAAGCTCCGCGTGCGGCCAGTAACTCATCGCAACAGGAGTGGTATCCAATCCAGCGCGCTTTACGTCTCCCACGACCCCGATGATTTCGGACGGATCGTTTTTTTCCTTCATTTCAATCACGATTTTCTTGCCGATCGGATTCTCATTTGGAAAGTATTGGCGGGCCAGAGAATCGCTGACAATGACCACGTGCGACTCTACTGTCCGTTCCTGCTTATTGAACGTCCGTCCGCGGAGCAGCGGGATCTGCATCGTGCGGAAATAGTCCGCATCCACAATCTGCACTTCTGTTCCATTTTCGGCCCCCGCCGGCGGCTCGGGCTTTCCAACGATGGTGAAATCAGTCCCGGGTGTCCCGCCCGTCAATGGGAATGAGTTGTTGATGGTGGCGCCGCGAACACCGGGGATTGCCCGGACGCGTTCGAGCAATTGTTGAAAAAATTGGATTGTAGGCGCCCCTTCTGAGTAACTCACCGAACGAAAACTTACCCGCATCATCAGAAGATTGGAGGGATTGAAACCGGGGTTCACCGACATCAGGCGCGAAAAACTTCGGATGAGCAGCCCGGCCCCGGCCAGAAGCACGAGCGAAAGCGCGATTTCGGCAACCGCAAAGCTGTTTCTCAGTCGGCGCCCCTGCAAGGCCGTTAGGTTTCTGCCGCCTTCTCTCAATGGCTCAGTCAAGGAAACCCTTCCCGCACGGTAAGCGGGAATGCTCCCCAACACGACCCCAGTCACAACTGAAATCGCCGCCGTGAAAAGGAACACGCGGAAATCCACGTGAATTTCCCGCGCCTGCAGGAGGTTTTTGGGCACAAGCGCCAGCAGCACCGAGTTCCCCCAAAGCGCGGCAAGAAACCCAAGCCCGCCACCGGCCACGGCGAGAATCAAACTCTCGGTCAGCGTCTGCCGGATGATTCGCGAACGCGCCGCACCAAGCGCCACACGCACCGCGATTTCCCTATCCCGTGCCGCCGCTTGCGACATAACAAGATTCGCAACGTTTGCGCAGGCAATCAGCAAAACAAATGCCACCGCGCCGAGCAGGACAATCAAGGACTGCCGGATCCCACTCGACATCTCGTCATGCACCGGAACCAGGTGAACGCCCCAACCGGTCTCGAAATCCGGATACTGCTTTGTGAATTCGCGCGCCAGGGAATCCATTTGCCCTTGCGCCAAGGCTACGGACACGCCGTTTTTCAATCTGGCAACCGCCATCATGTAGCGACCGCGCGGAATTCTGGAATTTTCGGTCCATCCAATCGGAACCCAGAATTGCGGCGGCTCACCGCTCAATGATCCCTGTGAAACAAAAAGCCTGGCCGATGCCGGCATTACACCCACGATTGCATAATTATTCCCGCTGAGTTGGATCGTCTTTCCGATGACTTGCGGATCGCCGCCGAATCCCTGCTGCCAAAGGCCGTAACTCAAAATCGCGACCTGGTCGTGCCCGCCAACTCCCTCGTCCGGAGAAAATTCGCGCCCGAGCACGGGCGAGACGCCGAGTAGGGAAAACATATTGGCAGAGACGGCTTGCAACGGAATTTGTTCTGGATCGCCCCCGCCGGTTACGGTGGCGCTGTCGTCGTAAAATGCGGCCATTTGATCGAATACCGTATTGTGGTCCTGCCAGTAGCGGAAATTTGCCGGCGAAACCACGTTGTGATTTACTCCGCGCGAAGGCTGGCTCTCCCAAATCATCACAAGCCGGCCCTCCTGACGGTAAGGCAAAGGCCGCAGCAACACCGCATTTGCAACTCCAAACACCGCTGTCGTGGCTCCGATTCCAAGCCCCAGCGTGAGGACAACGATTGTCGAGTAGCCGGGATTCTTTCTCACAATCCGCACCCCATAACGAACGTCCTGGAAAAAATCCTCCAACCAATTCCATCCCCACATGTCGCGGCTCTCCTCCCGCAATTTCAGGTCATTCCCAAATCTACGTTGCGCCGCGTAGCGAGCGTCATCCCGGCCAACTCCTGACTCGCGCTGCTCGCGCTCGCGTATTTCGCGATGCAGCTTCATTTCCTCATTCAGCTCGCGGTCGAGCCGGTCCCGCCGGAACAAATTCATGAATCGACGCCAGACCTCACTAAATTTTTGAGACAAGTTCATTGCCTCTCACTCGAATCGCAGCGCGACCATCGGGTCAACGTGCATCGCTCGACGCGCGGGAATTGCCGTAGCCGCCAGAGCAATCAGAATTGTGAATGCGCCCACCAGCGCGTAAATGCCGGGATCGGTTGGGCTTACGCGCACCAACATCGTCGAAATGAGGCGGGTAAGCGCAATCGCCCCTACACACCCCACACCGAGCCCGGCGACGGCGAATGCAAGGCTTTCGCGTGCAACCATCAGTAGAATGTCCGCCGGCCGCGCGCCAAGCGCCATACGAATGCCGATTTCGTTCGTGCGCTGAGCCACGGAATACGCCATCACACCGTACAACCCGATTGAAGCCAGCAGCAGCGCGGATCCTGCAAGAACGCTCAGCAAGGTCGCTGCGATTTTCTGCCCAAACAGTGATCCGGCGATGGACTCGTTCAAGGAAGTGGTGTTGAAGACCGGCACCGACGGATCAATCGCCTGCGCTTCCCGGCGCAACGCAATGATGGCTTGCTCCACGGATCCCTTCGTGCGAACGTAAAACGTCACACCATCTTCGGGGCGGTAAATCTGGCGCGCCGGCACATAAAAATAGGGGATGGGATTTTCATTGATGTGAAAATACTTGATGTCCTGCACGACGCCGACAATCGTGAACCACACCCCCCATCCATGCACTTTCCGCCCGATCGCGTCACCCGTCGGCACGAAGCGCCGCACAAATTCCTGGTTCACAATCATCACGGGTTGCATGGGATTGTGTGACTTGTCATCGTGCAAATCGAAATCCCGCCCGGCCAGAAGTGGAATCTTCATCATGTTGAAATACCCGGGGGCTACGACCGTGCGATAAATTTTCATGTTTTCGCTTGGGCCGGGCACATAACCTTGAATTTCCAAGTCTTCCCATGAGTCGCCTCCGATGCTCAAGGGAACGAAATCGGAATAACTGACCGCAGTGACTCCAGGTTCACGTTCCACCTGTTCCTGCAACCGCCGCGAAAATGAATCGGCCTGTTGTAAGTCGTACCCGGCGGCGGAAAAGCTGACGTGCGCGACAGCAACATTGTCAGGATCGAAACCGGGGTGAATCGCGCTCGCCAGATAAAAGCTCTTCAAGAAAAGGCCCGCGCCTACAAGTGTGATCACCGCCAGGGCCACCTCCGACATTACCAGCACGCCGCGCAGTCGGCGGGAACCGGCACTTGAGGTTCCGCCCCGGCCTCGATCTTTCAGCATCTCGTTTACGTCTTCTCTTCCTGCATGGAGCGCCGGCATAATCCCTGCCAGAAGGGTGACGCCATACGCCAGCACCGCCGAGAACATCAGGATCTTGAAGTCAATCGGCGGCCTGATCAAAGTCGGAATTCCGGCAGCGGGAACCAGCCACCGGAGCGAGTCGCTGAGCCAGACGGCAATCAGCAGGCCCAGCGCGGCCCCGCCTAAAGCCAATAACAACATCTCTGTGAGAATTTGACGTACCAGACGCGACCGCGCCGCTCCGAGCGCAATCCGGACGCTGAACTCCTTCTGGCGGCTGGTCGCGCGTGCAAGCAAGAGATTCGCGACATTCGCGCTCACAATCAGAAGCAGGACTCCACAAACGGCCATTAGGAGACTCAGCGGACCCAGCAGCGGACTCTGAATCCCGTCGTGGGCCTTCCACATCGGCAAAAGCGTGGCGCTCATCCCTTCGTTTGTATCCGCATCCGCCACAGCCATGCGACGCGCGAGAGACTGCAACTCGGAGCGCGCCTGCTCGATGCTCACGCCGGGTGCGAGTCGCGCCAAGACTCGAAACATCCGCGTCTTGCGATCCTGTAGCATCCAATCGCTTCCGGAATTCACCTGGCCCAACAACGTAGCAGGCGCCCAAATGTCAAAGACCTCTCCCGGCATGGAACCGTGGAAGCTCTCCGGCGCCACGCCGATGATGGTGACCGCGCGACGGTTGATGCGCAGGATTGCGCCGATCGCGGATGGATCGGAGTGATAGCGGCTTGTCCAGTACTCGTGGCTGATCACCGCTACCGGGTGAGCGTTCGGCGCATCGTCCTGCTCTGCGATGGAAAAGAACCGGCCCGCTTCGGGCTTCACGCCAAGCATGTCGAAATAATTTCCGGAGACGAGTTCGCCCCAGATGCGCTGGATGTTCGTTTCATTGCCCACTGCAAATGCCATCTCACGCGCGACCGTCATGGATTGAATCTGTTTCAGGTTGTCGCGGAAATCGCGGAAGTCCAGATAGGAAGCTCTCTTCGAATCCCCATTGGGTGCAATCTCTTCCAACGCCACCACGCGTTCGGGCTGACTTGCGCCCGGCAAAGGGTTCAATAGAACTGTGCTGATCCAGCTAAACACAGTTGTGCTGGCGCCAATGCCGAGTGCAATCGTCAGAATGGCGATTGCGGTGAAGCCGGTATTTTCCCCGAGCATCCGCAGGCCAAATCGCATGTCCTTCCCCAGATCTTCTAACCAACCCAATCGCCACATTTCCCGGCTCTCCTCTCGCAGCTTCAATTGATTCCCGAATCGCCGCCGTGCCGCAATGCGCGCATCATCCGTTGCAACTCCATCGATCGCTCCCGCACTTTCACGCAGTTCCCGCTCACGCAACTCGCGATGCAATCGCATCTCATCGTCCAACTCGCGGTCAAATTGCTCGCGCCGGAACGAATTCGCGATTCGTCGCCAGATCTCGCCAAGCATCTCAGTCGCTCTCCCGCCCTCGGTCATTCATATTGCAGTGCGGTCATCGGATCGACCTTCGTGGCCCGGCGCGCGGGAATGTAACTAGCCAGGAATACAACCCCCGCGAGCAATAAACACCCTGCGGCAAGTGTTGTCGGGTCGTGGATTCCTACTCCATAGAGCATTCCCATGTGCACATGGGGGACCATGTAAAGCTGGCTGCGCAGAATCTGCCCCAGGGCGAGTGACAATCCGGCGCCGAGCACCAACCCCGCGGCTCCGAGAGTCGCCGCCTGCTGGATTGAGTGCCATAGGATTCGCGATGGTAAAGCTCCAGGCGCCAATCGGATTCCAAACTCTTTCGTGCGTTGCTGGACGAAGTACGCCACAGCTCCAAATATGCCCACGGAAACAAGCACAATCGCCATTGCCCCAAAAATTCCAATGAGAAACGCCTTGAACTTTGCACCTTTCACCGATTTTTCGATTCTCTCCCCCATCGTCGCCACGTCATAAATCGGCACCTGGCTGTCGATTGAGCGCACTTGTTCGCGAATTTCATCCAGAGCGACCCCGGAGGGCTGGTCCGTCTTCGCAATCAAATACATTGACATGAAAGGCTGCTGCATCGAGGGAAGAAAAACCTCATCAAAATCGATCTCTTCCGCCCCAAACACATGCGTATTTTCGGTGACGCCCACAATCTGCACGCGCACACGATCATGAACGGGACCGGATCCATAGTTCGACCACAATTCCAGCTCGTGGCCGACCGGGTTTTCCTCCCCAAAAATATGGCGCGCAAAGTTTTGATTAATAAGTGCTGTGCGTTGCGTGTTTTCCTGGTCGGCACCCGTGAACTCGCGGCCCGCCAGCAACCGGATCTTCAGGAGGCGGAAGTAATTTGGCGTCACCGTGCGAATCAGCGAATTAGGCTCTTCCCCATTGGGCTTCGCGGGGCGCCCCACAATCGAGTACTGCGCGTCGTACGACCCTTCCATCGGGATATTGCTTGCCAGCGCTACATCGTGCATCCCGGGGATAGCGCGCACACGATCAAGCAGTTGCTGACAAAAGATCTTCGCCTGCTCGGGTTGCTTGTACCGCAGCCCAGAAAGCAACATTCTCATCGTCAAAATGCCATTTGGTTCAAAACCTAGCGGCGCTTCTGAAAGCCGCTTAAAACTTTCGACAAATAGACCTGCGCCAAACAAGAGGACGAGTGCCACCGCGATCTCCGCAACCACCAGGACACTGCGAGTGCGCCGCTGCTTCGCGCCTCTGGAAGCCGCGCGGCTTCCAGAGGAAAGATCCCGAAGGAGGTTCGTTCGTGTCGCAAGCAAGGCCGGAGCCACACCGGAAATCAGACCGGTTGCGATGGAAATGAACAGCGAGAAAACCAGCACGCGGCTGTCAACTCCAATGTGTGTGGACCGCGTGAAGTAATCTTGGGGCAGAAGCGCCGTCAAACCTTGTACGCTCCAGGCGGCAAACACCGTTCCCAGTCCCCCGCCAATCAATGCGAGAAGCAGGCTTTCCACAAGGGATTGGCGCACGAGCACGCCGCGTCCTCCACCCAGCGCTGCGCGAACCGCAAATTCCCTCTGCCGCGCCATCATCCGCGCGCGCGATAACGCTGCGACATTTACACACGCCACTATCAGCACCAGCCCTACCGCTCCCGCGAAGAAAAAAAGCGAGCGCTGCTCAAACCCGAAATACATGTCGCGCAAATTCTCCACGTCCATCTTGAAGGCTCCGTCCATCTTTGGCGCTTCCTTCTCCAATCGTTCGCCGAGCGCCTCCATCTCCTTTTGTGCGCTCGGGAGTGAGACGCCAGGCCGCAGCCTGCCGACCGTCTCCAACGCTGCGGCGGCGCCGTTCACGGGTTGCGCTGCATTTAGTTCGAGAGGCACAAAGACGTCGGGGTCCTGCATATATTCGAAGTGAAGACCGGCCGGCGCAATTCCCACTACGGCATAGTCAACGTCATCTAGGACAATTGTTTGCCCCGCAAGCGTTGCGCGAACACCATAAAGTTTCTCCCACTCCTTTTGACTAAGGATCGCTGCGTGGTTACGCCCGGCGGATTCCTCTTCCGGCAGGAATGTGCGCCCCGGCGCAATCCGAACTTGGAAAGTATCGAAAAAATCGTGAGACACCGCGGCAAGAACGATACGTTCCGCGCCCCCATTGCCTGTCAAATTGTGATATCCCTGCTCCAAATACGCGCACATGGACTGAAAGGAACGGTTGCCGGCATGCAATTCGATGTATTCGGGAACCGAGAAGCCCACTTCCCGTCCCGATTTCTCTATCCATTGCAGAGAAGTCAGCTGGTCTGAATCCGGAAACGGAAGCGGTTTCCAGAGCACAGATTCCAAAACGCTGAAAATCGCCGTGTTCGCCCCGATGCCTAATGCGAGCGTCAGCACCGCGACCGCCGTGAAACCGGGATTCTTCCGCAGCATCCGTGCACCGTACTGAAGATCCCGCACGAGTCCTTCCAGCCAGTTCCACCCCGACATATCCCGGCTCTCCTCCCGCAGCTTCAACTCATTCCCAAACCTTCGCCGAGCCTCGTTGCGAGCATCGTCCACGGTAAGCCCCGCTTCGCGCAGTTCGCGCTCACGCAATTCCCTGTGCAGACGCATCTCTTCGTTCATTCCGCGGTCGAACCTTTCCCGCCGGAACAAATTTGCGATTCGCCGCCACATCTCGCCAGGCCAGTTCATCGTCTACTCAACTCCTCACGCCGTCTGAATCACTCTCGCAACCGCGCCCATCACACGCTCGAAATCGCTGACTTCCACTTCCAATTGTTTCTTCCCGAGGGGCGTCAAATGGTAGTAGCGCGCGCGCCGGTTTTCCGCCGTCGTTCCCCATTCCCCGGCAACCCAGCCCTTGATCAACATTCTCTGCAGCGCGGGATACAGCGAGCCCTCTTCCACGCGCAGCACGTCCGAGGAAACTCGCTCGATAAACTTGGCGATTTCAAACCCGTGCATCTTGCCGTTCCGCGCCAGTGACCGCAGGATCAGCAGATGCAGCGTCCCGGGGGGAATCTCGTCTCTGTTCACAAAGCCTCCTTACATAGATAGACTATGCCAGACCCCAAAGTGTTTCGCTCTTTCTGAAAGTTTTTTTGGCCGTGGGGCGCTACGCACGCCCTCGATTCGTTCCGAAGCGCCTATCTCTTTGAATTGATTGAAGTTTCCGGCATTCCTGGCAATCGGAATCCCGCAATTCGGAATGTGCTATATTTAGGTTTCCTCGCCGCAAGGAACCATGGCCAAACTTCGCGTTTCCATTGTCGAGTATCTGAACACCGCTCCCCTCGTTTGGGGTCTCACTGACGGCCCTCTGGCGGGCAAATATGATCTTTCCTTCACGCTCCCTTCGCTCTGCGCCGAGGCGCTTCGCGCAGGCGAGGCTGACGTCGCCATCATCCCTGCTATTGAATATCAACGCATCTCGGGTCTCGTGGTCCTGCCGGACATGGCCGTCGCCGCGCGGGGCGAAGTCCGCAGTATACTCGTGATCGCGCGCAAGCCCATCGAGCTCGCCCGGCGCCTTGCGTTGGACACCAGCTCGCGCAGCTCCGCCGCGCTTGTGAAGCTGCTGTGCCGGAATTACTGGGGCATCTCCCCGGAGTTCGTCCCCGCCGCGCCCGACCCATCCGCGATGCTCGCTCAAGCCGACGCCGCGCTCGTCATCGGCGATCCCGCGCTGCGCATTGCCATCAAACTCGACCAACTCGCGGAAAAGCAGCCGACCGGCGAATTCTGCTGTGGCGGAGACCCGAGCGAACAGGCCGTCCCCGGCGTGGACACGCTTTTCGTCTATGACGTCGCGCACCAATGGCGCGAGATGACGGCTCGCCCCTGCGTGCTTGCCGTCTGGGCCGCGCGCCGCGAAGCCGTCACGCCGGAGGTCGTCGCGGATTTCCTTGCCTCGAAGGAATATGGTCTCGCGCGCATCGCGGAAATCGCTGAAGGCGCCGCGCTTAAGCTGGACTTGCCCGCGCGCCCGCTCGAACACTACTTGCGCGAGAACATTGACTTCTCTCTTGATGCAGAAAATCTCGCCGGCCTCGAACTTTATTTCAAGCAATGCGCGGAAGCCGGAATCATTCCGCAGGCGCACCCCGTCGAATTCGCGGCAACGCATTCTTCGGTGAAGGCCGCTTCGCAGCGCCGCGCCTGAGCATCCCCGTCATTCGATGAACAATGGATCCCAATCCGCCGGCACGCTCACCCATCTCCGCCGCTATCCGGTGAAGGGAATGTCGGGCGAGGATCTCGACGAGGCATTCGTCACTTTCGCGGGTCTCGTCGGCGATCGCGTTTACGCATTTCTTGACCCGGCGGGCCCCGCCGATTTTCCCTGGATGACTCCGCGCCAGTGGGCCCAAATGCTTCTCTTGAAGCCGCGCTTCGTATCCGCGCCATTAACCGAGCAGCAGCTTCCCGGCAGCGCGGATCACCGCGTTGAAGTTTCAACGCCCGAAGGGAAAACATTCGACGTCGCCGCTCCGGAACTCCGAGTCCATCTTGAACAAAAATTCGGCCGCACGATTGTTATGCGCTTCTCCGAACGCAGCATGCATGACACACGCCCAATCTCGCTCCTCAGCCCGCAAAGCATCGAGGCGCTCTCGAAGGAAGTCGGCCTTCCACTCGACCTGCGCCGCTTCCGCGCGAACTTTATTGTGGATTGGGCGAACGGGGGCCCGTGGCACGAAGAATCGCTGATTGGCCGGCAGATCCGTGTCGGGGAGGAAGCCGCGTTCATGCTCGCGAAAAAAAACATGCGCTGCAAAGTGATCACGCTTGACCCGGATACGGCGGAGGCTGCGCCCGAAATATTCGAAGTTGTCGCCAAAAACCACGCAAGTTGCGTCGGAGTTTACGGCGTCGTCTTGCGCGAGGGAATCGTTCGACGCGGCGACCCGGTTTTTGTAGACTGAATGTTCTTGTGGAGGGCGAATGACACTCAATCGTCTAGACCGAACACAAACAGCCCAAATAGGCGAGGCAGGCGTGCACTTTGTAGCTTCGGAATTGTATCAAAGAGGGATGGTTGCGCTTCCCACTTCCCGAAATACAGCTGGCATTGATATGGTAGTTGTGAAACGTGACGGGAAAAGGGTCAGATTTTGTGCCCTTGAAGTGAAGACAACTTTGAGTCTCAGCCCGCAAGGGTTTTGGCCTATATCTAGCAAACGCAAGGCAATTGTAGATGGTGATTTCTACTACGTTTTTGTCCGTCGCCGCCGCGAATCCCCCGAGCACCTTGAGGCTTTTATAGTCTCTTCAACCCAAGTGAATCGTGAAAGGGCAGGAGCACGTGGGAAATGGTCCGGGAGTTGGTACTTGCCTAAGATCGCGGCAAAAGTGGAAGCGCTTCGAGACTGGGATAATCTCTGGAAAGCACGATGAGCATCACAAACCACGAAGCTCTCGACCTCTTCGCCTCCGACGACCTCATCGGCGTCGGCATGGCGGCGACTGCCGTTCGCAATAAGAAAAATAATCCGCGTGTCGCCACCTATCAGATCGACCGCAACATCAATTACACCAATTTCTGCACCGAATACTGTTCCTTCTGTGCGTTCTATCGCCCTATGGGCGCGAAAGACGGTTACATCCTTTCGCTCGAGGCAATATACGAAAAAATTGACGAGATGCTCGAACTCGGTGGCACAGGCGTGCTCCTGCAGGGAGGTCTGCATCCCGATCTCCGCATCGAGTATTACGAAATGCTTTTGCGTTCGCTGAAGCAGCGCTACCCGCGTGTGCATCTTCACTGCTTTTCAGCACCGGAGGTTCTATGCATCGCCGAGGTTTCCGGCCTTACGCTGCGCGACACCATCGCGCACCTGCGCGACGCCGGGCTCGACTCCATCCCCGGCGGCGGCGCCGAAATCCTCGACGATGAAATCCGCGCGCGCATCTCACGCCTGAAATGCACCAGCAATGAGTGGGAGGAGATGCACCGCACCGCGCACGCGCTCGGCCTGCGCACCACCGCGACGATGATGTTCGGCTGCGGCGAAGAAGCTCGCCACCGCGTCAATCACTTCGAGCGCGTCCGCCGCATTCAGGAAGACACCGGCGGCTTCACTTCATTCATCCCCTGGATTTTTGCGCCGGAAAATACGCCGCTCGGGAAAAAAGTTCCCGAGGCTACCGCGGTGGACTACCTAAAGACGCTCGCCATCAGCCGCCTCTATCTTGACAACATTGATCACGTGCAATCGAGCTGGCTCACCCCGGGAATTAAGGTTTGTCAGGTGGGCTTGCAATTCGGTGCCGACGATGTCGGCAGCATCCTCATCGAGGAAAACGTCGTCTATGCCGCAGGCGTCCGCAATCGCACCAACGAAGACGAGCTACGCCGCATCATTTCCGATGCAGGCTACATCCCTGCCCAGCGCGACACTCTCTACCGTTCCTACTTCCTGAAATAGGTTACTGCGAAAGACTTGGATGTCATGCTGAAGGCATCCGAAAAGGATGCCTGAAGGATCTGTGTGACGACTTCACCTTTTGTTCTACTGACTGGCTACGATTTCCCCTTCTCCCTCACCACAATCTCCACATCCGCGCCATCCGGCACATCCAGCGGCTCTTCCGGATGAAGCACCCCATCCTTGTACTTCGCGCGGATCGTGCGGCTCGCCCCCGCGGATCCACCCGCCCCGCGCGCCGCGCTGCTCAGCACGCGCACGCTCGAATTCACATCACCCGTGCGGTCAAGCGCCGAATTCGCCAGCGCGTCAGCCTCCGAATTTAACTCTCGCGGCACATGCTCGATGGCAAAGTACGCCAGCGATTTCGACTGCCGCAGCGCGCGCTCGTGCAGCGGCTTCAGCGACGCGCTTTTTACCTTGTAGCGCCCTTGCATCTGCCGCACCAGCAGCTCGGAGTCGCTGCGCACACGCAGGCGATGGATATTCGATGAAGCGCAGTAATCCAGCGCCGTGATCAGCGCGAAATACTCCGCGACATTGTTCGTCGCGCGTCCCAAATATTTTCCAAGCTGGTAGACAACGGAACCATCGGGGCGCCGGATGATGACGGCGTAAGAAGCGGGGCCGGGATTTCCGCGCGACGCTCCATCCACTTCCGCGGTGAAAATATCCGTGGGGTGGTCCGGCTCGGAAAAGAGCCGCGCGGGAAGCTCGTCGCGGCGCCGGGGGGTCATTGCCTGCCCGTAGTAGCCCGCACGGAAGTGGTGGCCTGCTCGGAGGGTTTTGTGCCTGAGGAGGATGTCGTCTGTGAGGAGGATGTCGTCTGCGTTGCGTCCGCCGAAGCTGCGTCAGCGTCCACGGAAGCCGTGTCAACAGATGCCTCGTTTCCCTGGGCCGCTCCCTCGCCCGCCAAACTCGCGGGCACTGGGGGATCCGGGTAGTAAAGGATTCGCGCACACGTCTCGCAGTGATAGACCTGATCGTTTCCCGCGCGCCGCAACTCCTGGTAAACGTGCGGGCGGACGAGCATCCCGCACGCGTGGCAGATTTCACCAATCACTTCCGCGAGCGCCGTGCCGCGCGATTTCGCCACGCGTTGGTATTCGGCCAGCAACTCTTCCGGAATTCCCGCGACGACCGCCGCGCGCTCGGCTTCCGCAGCGGCGAGTTTGGATTCTTCGGCGGCGCGTTCCTCGGCGAGTGCGGCTTTCTCTTTCGCCCCCGCGGCTTCGGCTTCCTTTAGCGCCGCTTCCGCGGACTTTATCTGGCGGTCAAATTCCTCGCCGGAAACCATGCGCTCGAGCAGCCTGTCTTCAGCGCCCGCCATTTCTTTTTCAGCGTTGGTGATCTCGTGTTGCAGTGCGCGGAAAGCTTCGTTGGTTCTTACTTCGTAACTCTGGTCGCGGTACTTGCGCGCCTTTTCCTTCCATTGCTCCACATCCAGCTCGAATTTCTTGCGGTCCTTCAGGCTGGTGGTGTGAGCCTCGCGCGCATCCGCGAGCCGTTTCTTCGCGGCGGCGAGGCGCGCTTCGATTTCGGCCAGTCTTGCGGGGAATCCGGCGACGGCGCGTCGCACGGCCGTAAGGTGCACATCCACATTTTGCAGCTCGACGAGCTTCTTAATCTGCTCTTGCATGGGAAACTCATTCTAACACAGGCTCCTCTTGCATCTCTTGCGCGCCCCTCAGCCTCCTGTAGCCCGGGTCCCTTTGAATACGGGATTTGTCGCCTGCCGAATTCCGTGAGTTCGGGGAACGCGGTCTAAAGCTTCCTCCAGAATTCTTCCGACGTCACCACCGGAACAATCTCAAACTCCACCAAATCATCCCAGCGGCGCGTCCACTCGCTCATCAACTCCGCATTTGCCGCTTCCATGATCTGGTAGCAGAACGCGCCTGCAGGGTCCATCCAACTCGCCTGATACGTGACGCCTTCGGGCAGCATGCGGCCGCTCTGCCTGAACCGCCCCCCAACGAGCTTCGCATCTCCATGTTTGCACCGCTCTATGACCATGAACATCATGCGCGGTAGTTTACCCCAGCCAAAAATCGCGCGAATTCATTTCACAAATGTTTCTCAAATAGAAGACTACGTGAAAATAACGAAACAGATTCCCATCGCCTTTCGACCGGTTTGCTTATTCGCGAGCGGCGGGCGTCTTCACAGCCCGGCCAGCACGGTTCGATGTAGACGTCCCGGAGCGCCTCGCTTGAAGCGATTATTGATTCGAGATCGTGGCAGTCGTCCCGTCGAACTTTGTCAAATTGACGGTAAACTTTTCATTGTACGTCTCTGCGCGGTCCTGCAGGACGCTGAGCCCCACCGCTTCTCCTAATTTCAACGAAATGTCCGTATCCGTACGCCAGTGAATGCCCGCATGAATTCCATGCCCGAAGCTGACGTTATGGCCCAACTTATTAAGTTCACCATTCACTGTCAACTCGCCGGCATCGGCCCCGGTATAGGATGAAAGTCCCAGACCGTCGTCATCCGGCGTCACAGGGTTAGGAATCACATAATTGCCGTCAAAGAAAAACTTCAGGACGGTTATGCAAGCCCCCGCGACAGTGCCATGTCCCGTCGGATAGGACGGATGCGTGGGTGATCCTTCTGGGAATGCCTGCGACAGCAACCAAGTTCCATACTTGTTAAAGCTCTGCTGCAAACCATTCGAGTTGAGGATCACGTCACTCAAGGTGCCGTCCGTCATGGCCCCTTGCCCTGTCTTTATCAAATGAACCAATCCCCCAACAGCCTCTGGCCGGGCGCGCAGATGCACCTTCCACTTCTGAAACCACACTGCCTTCAGTGCCCGCGTTGCCGCTTCTGCTAACGTCGCAGCAAAATCTGGGCCACCAAATGTTCCAAAGCCACTTTGCACTTTCGAATTAGCATAGGGATTTCCCGGGTTCACCGGTGCGTTGAGCGAATTAAGCACTAGATATGCCACAAAATACCCTTGATAGAGCACATCCACATGCGTCCAAGCTGCTAAAGCGCGTCCGTTGCGGGCGCAGCGCGGTTGTGGGTCCACTTGATTCGCAAGACCCGTCGGTATTCCATTCTGCACACTCAACCACGAATCAAAATCCGCCATGTAATCTATGTCGGGTAGGTACGTTATAAGCTGCTGGCTGATTGGCTGCGCCCCTAACGCCGTGGGCTTGACAAAAAATTGAGACAAATACGGGCCAAGTGTATCCCCCGGAAAGGTTCCACGAAAAAGCAAATTCGGCGTTACCACACCCGCAGTTCGAGGACCTTGATATTCTGGAATTCCGGAGAACTCAGCCGCTGCGGCAATGGCCATTGCATTTGAAGCATAGTCTGCAAACGGAACATCACGCAGCAGGGATGCCCAATACTCTTCCAGCATCTCGACGCCTTCTAGGTCACTTGCAAGTGTAGGCGCAGGCGGCACGACTTCCTCTCCAAAGCACCAACCGTCGGTGCCTTCAAGGTCAAACGCCCAGCCACTCTGCGGGTCTGTCTGAGTTCTTGACCCGCCTTGGATGATTGCCTCGAAGTCTTCCGGTTTCCCGGTTTCGATTGCATGGAGCAAACTGGCAAACGCAACCTGGTCAACACGTCCGAAGGCATCGTGTGGAAGCGCCTTTGTATATGTGTTGGCTTTGTCGGCGTAGCGCTCTAAGTCACCGTTTGTCGTGTGTTTTTCAATGGCGACCTTTCGCTCATTATTCGCGGCATCGATACGGATTTCCTGCGACCTATCCGCGCGGGCTTCTCCATTCAAGGCGTGGCCTGGGCCGGCCCGGCCAACCGAATAATTTCCTTTCAAAAAAGGTCCCAACCCGACCGCGCGAACTGTTGCGGCCGCCGCTGCGGCGCCGCTTATGTTTCCGAGAAACTTTCGGCGGCTGCCCAACTCCACCGCTTCAGGAAAAAGATGGGAATTCTTCGCAGCCGGATCCGGACCATTCGACATCTCCTCGGCGGAAGCTCTTCCTGCTTCGTCCGCTTTCGTACCACGATCGATTTTTTCTTTATTCATCTCCTCCGCGCTTTCTGACTCTGAGCTCTCTCAGAAACCATAAAATGCCATCACGCCAAAAATCAGGCATGATTTCCGCGAATTATTCTTACAATTGTGAACCTCCCGAGTGACAGGTCTACTCACGATGCGCGCGGGGAGGGGCGCAATCCAGGAAGTTTAGTGTGCATAGTAATGCTTGAACTATGCAGGAACCTTATACACTCTTTTTGTTCGGGGAGCGAATTGATAATCAATGATTCAAAATCGCAGCGACTGACGCTGAGGAAACGGCCAGTGTGGCCCTTGACAAAAGCGAAGCTATCGCCAAGGCGATGTTCTGTTTTACCGATGCCATAAATGCCCCGACCGGCCCATCCAAAATAAAAGTAAGATAAGCAGAATAATCACGCTCACGGCGCCGATGGGGCGGAATCCCCAGTCTTTGCTGTGCCGCCATACCGGAAGACTGCCTACCAGCGCGATGATGATGAATATCGGAAGAATGACTAATATCATCATGTTTTTGTCCCGCCTTCTTGGCTGGCCCCTGCCAGCCTTCGCGGATTTACGATCAAAATCTCAAACTCTTGCATCCTACCCTTCGCACGATTTGAGCACAACAAACTTGCCGCCAGAGGCAATTGGCGCGCGTGCGCCCTCTTGACCGCAGCTTTGTCCAAGCGTAACTTCCCCTGCGCAATCCGGGGCTTGAACAAATCATGGCGTTCGCCCTTGCAACCACATCTGCATTCGCAACCAAAGGAGGCTTCGCATGGTCCCTCTCACCGCACTTTGGCTCCCGATCTTGCTCGCAGCCGTTATCGTCTTCGTGGCCAGTTCGCTGATGCACATGGTGATTCCCTACCACCAAAGTGACTACAAGAAATTGCCCGATGAGGACAAAATTATCTCCACGCTACGAGCAGCCGGGCTGCAAAGGGGTCTCTACACTTTCCCGCACACCACGCACAAAGAGATGAAAACGCCCGAAATGCAGGAGAAATTCAAACAAGGGCCCGTTGGCTTCATCACTGCGTTTCCAACCGGCACGCCGAATATGCCGATGTTCCTTGCCAAGTGGTTCGGATTCTGCGTCATCGTTGGAGTCTTCGTGGCCTACATCACCGGGCGCACCGTTGCGCCGGGGGTGGATTATCTGGCCGTGTTCCGTGTGGCGGGAACATTGGGGTTCATGGCGTATGGGCTGGGTCACCTCAGCGACGGCATCTGGAAAGGTCAGACCTTAAGTGCGACGCTCAAGGAAGTTTTCGACGGACTCATCTATGGCCTGCTGACTGCCGGCGTATTTGGGTGGCTCTGGCCGCGATAACGCAGTTCGCCATCAGTACATCCCGGACGTCTACCGGCGCCGATTCCACCTGCCTTCTTGACGTACGCGGTCAACTGGCAATTGTGTTCTTGGATGGTCTTTTCAGAATTTCATTCGAATACATTCGGGATTTTTCTTTGTTTTTTGTTTAGTTATCTATTGACAAACATTCTCACCTATGGTAACCTTGTCCGCAACGTTGCATTGATTTTGGGCATTCGAATTCCCGGATCCCGGCGCGCGTTGCGAGGCCTCCATGATTTTCGCAACGTCGGAGCACCCTAACTTCTTTCCCACCAATCACTTAACTCGTCTCTCCGCTCAAAAAACCCGTAAGTCCAATGCTGCGTTACTCTTACCGCATCTTTTTCCCGTAAGTCCTTTGTTGCGACACTCTTACAAAAAGATGGGGGGTGGGGGGTATCCACCCCCAAGTGCCCATATTTGGGCAGACGGGCGCTTTTCCCGCCGCCTTGCGGGGCGGGATTCAACGCGCTGCATGCAAACAACGAGTCCTTTTCATAGGCTCATCCGTATGACAGAGTGCGATGATCTGGCAGGCTACAGCCGGGTGGGAGGAGCAATTGGCGGTTGATTCGGAAGCCGTGCGGCTGCGCAGGGGTGATCCCGAAGTGCTGGTGTCGCTGCTCGAGCGCTATCAGCACCGGCTGTACCGCTTCCTGGTGCGGATGGTGCATGACGCCGCGACGGCGGAAGACCTGTTCCAGCAGACCTGGCTGCGCGTGGCGGAAAACGCCCGGCGGTATGACCCGGGCCGACCGCTCGAGCCGTGGCTCTTCAGCATTGCGCGGAACGCGGCGATTGATTATTTGCGGCGCGTGAGGCCGGAAAGCCTGGACGAACCGCTGCTCTCCGGGGACACGCGCGCGGAGATGATTCCCGGCTCGCAGCCGAGCGCTGTGGATTTGATGATGGGGCAGCAGAGGTCGACGCGGCTGGCGGATGCGATGGGTGAACTGACTCCGATGTACTGCGAAGTGGTGACATTGCGATTTGAGGAAGAGATGAAACTGGAAGAGATTGCTGAAGTGCTGGAAATTCCGCTTTCGACCGTGAAGACGCGATTGCACCGCGCGCTAATTGCGTTGCGCGGCAAGCTTGAACACCGGTTGCCCGGCGGCGAATTGCCGGGCTGGAGGCCGCAATGAACGGGAAGGCCAAAGGGACGAATGATTCGATGAACGAGCACGAACGAATTCGCGAACAGATGTCGCTGGCCTCGGCGGGCGCGCTGGATTCGGGCGAAGAGCGCGAACTTTCGCAGCACCTGGCAAGCTGCGCGGAATGCAGCGCGGAATTCGATAAGTGGCGCGAGTTGGGCTCAGGGCTGCGGCGGCTGCCGACTCCGCAGGCTCCGGCGGCGCTTGTCGAGCGGACGCGCGTGGCGCTTGTTGCGATCACGATCGAGCGCAGCGAACAACGGTCCACGCGGCGGACGATGGCGTGGCTGGTGCTGTTTGCTTGGACCTCGGTGATTGCGACATGGCCTGTGCTCAAACTTATTAGCAGCGGCGCGGCGAGCGCCCTGGACCTGAGTTTTGTGCAGACGTGGCATGTTTTGCTTGGCATCACGGTATTGGGATGGGTAGGAGCAGGCGCCGCGGCGGTAGTCCTTGGGCTGCGGCACCGGCAGGAGAGGAAACTCGCATGAGCGACATTGGAGAGAAATTGACGGGTAGTCCGTTGAATGAGACTTCGCGTGGATTCTGGGGAAATCTGAAGATGATCCGTCCCCCGGCGTGGATTGTGGCGATCATCCTATTTTTCGGATTCCCGGCGCTGTTTTTCTTTGTCGTTTTTCCGAACTCACATCCCGATGAAATGGCGAATATGCCAGTAGCGTTGAAATGGCTCGGGCCGTTTTTGGGGGGGGCGTTTTTGATGGCGGGTGTACTCCTGGTCGGGTTCGTTTACGTGGATGCGAAGCGCCGCGGGATGCGTTATGTGATGTGGACGCTGCTGGCGACTTTCATTCCCTACGCCATCGGGGTCATCCTTTACTTCATCCTGCGCGATCCACTGCCGACGCCGTGCCCGAAATGCGGCTTTATGGCGGGCGCCCAATTTTCGTTTTGCCCGAATTGCGGCACGGAGTTGATGCGGGCGTGCAAGGTTTGCCACCGGAAACTTGGGCCGGGCTGGGTGGTTTGCGCCTATTGCGGCGCGCCGACAGACGCGCAGGTGCAAAGAACGGTCTAGACACAAAGCGCGGAGTAAACAGAGGCCTGTCTCCCGGCTGAATTGGGTGCGAGCCTGAAAATCGCAGAGCCCCCGCTACAACTAGGGGGCTCGTTGTTTTCTTGTGCTAGGATTCCAAAATCATGAACACCGAAGTTTTTATCGTAAGCGCGGTGCGAACGCCGATTGGGAAATTCGGCGGTTCGCTCGCGGAAATGTCCGCGGCGGATCTGGGCGTGCATGTCGTGCGCGCCGCCCTCGAGCGCGCGTTTGGCGAGGCGCCGCCATTGCGGACGCCGGGCGAATCCGCGCTTGAGGCGGCGAAGCAGGGAAAGGCGGCTTGGCACTCCACATCGGGCCGGCGCGTGAATGAGTTGATCTTCGGGAACGCGCGACAGGCGGGGAACGGACCAAACATCGCACGGCAAATTGCTTGGCGCTCGGGGATCGGCGATGACGTGCCCGCATTCACGGTGAACATGGCGTGCGCCTCCGGGCTCCGGTCAATTCTGCTGGGCTGGCAGCAGATCCGGTTGGGCGAGTCGGAGATCGTGGTGGCGGGTGGAACGGAGTCCATGAGCCGCGTGCCGTACCTGATGGATGCGCGGTGGGGATTGCGAATGGGAAATCAGCCGCTTGTGGACGCGATGTACCGAGATGGATTCTTGTGCCCGATGTCGAAGATGGTGATGGGTGAAACGGCGGAGTTGCTCGCGGGAAAATACAAGATCTCGCGCGAGGAGCAGGACGCGCTGGCTCTGGAGAGTCACCGAAGGGCCGCGGCAGCTACGCGCGCAGGAAAATTCCTGGACGAAATTGTCCCCATTGAGATTACGGACCGGAAGGGCAGGGTCAGCATGGTGAAAGAAGACGAGCACGTTCGTGCGGACGTGACGCCGGAAGCGCTTGCGAAGTTGCCGGCTGTGTTCGACAAAGCAGGCACGGTTACGGCGGGAAACTCGAGCGGGATTACGGACGGCGCGTCCGCCGTAGTGCTGGCGAGTGCAGAACGCGCGAGGGAGTTAGGGCTGAAGCCATTGGCGCGAATTCAGGATGTAGCCGTGGCGGCAGTGGACCCGCGGGAAATGGGCATCGGGCCGGTGCCCGCCGTGCGCGAACTCGAGCAACGCACCGGCTGGAAGATGGCGGATTATGCGGCGGTGGAATTGAATGAGGCGTTTGCCGCGCAGGTGATCGCCTGCGACCGTGAGCTGGGCTTTGACCGCGCAAGGCTCAATCCGAATGGCGGGGCGATTGCGCTGGGCCATCCGATTGGAGCGACGGGCGCGCGAATTACAACCACGATGGTGCACGAGCTGATCCGGGGCGGCGAGGGGCCGCGGCGGGGTCTTGTCACCTTGTGTGTATCGGGCGGGATGGGCGTGGCGCTGGCGATTGAAGCCGTGTGAGAATTGAAAAATGGCGGAAGATACTCAGACCGATCTCGTTGCGGCGCGCAAGGTAATCAAGCCCGAGGAATTTCACTTTGTGCGCTACCGGCGCGAGGGTGAAGCGGTCTGGCTGACGCTTGACCGGCCGGAACACAATTTGTTGCACGAGCCGATGCTCTTGGAGTTGGCGGCGGCGATCGAGTACTCGGGAAATCAGCGCGACGTAAAAGTGATGGTGCTCGATTCCGCGTGCAAAGTTTTTTCGGGCGGGATCGACCTTGGCGAATACACGCCGAATCGCGTCTTCCAGGTTCTGAGCGCATTTGAAGCGGCTTTTCTGGCGATGCTCGAATCCTCGAAACCGCTGATTGTGGTGGTAAACGGGCCGGCGGTGGGCGGCGGTTCGGAGGTGGCGGCGCTGGGCGATCTGGTGATTGCGACGCCCCGCGCGAAATTCGCGCAGCCGGAAGTGACCATCGGCGTATTTCCGCCGCTGGCGGCGACGGTGCTGCCGCACCTGATCGGGCCAAAACAGACATTGGAGATGGTGCTCATCGGCGAGCCGATTTCGGCGGAGCGCGCGCTGGAATTGGGGCTGCTAAACCGAGTGGTTCCGGAAGCGCAGCTTGCGGCAACGGTGAATGCGCTTGTCGCCCAGATTGCGGCGCAATCGGCGCCGGTGCTGAGCATGGCAAAGCGGGCGGTGCTCGGCGGAATGGGGCTCTCACTGAAGGATTCGCTGCACCAGTCCATTCGCATCTTCTTGAACGAATTGTACGGGCTGGAAGATTCACAGGAAGGGTTGCGCGCGGTGCAGGAAAAGCGCAAGCCGCTGTGGAAGAACCGCTGACAATCTTTCGCTGCGCGATAAATCTTTTTGCGGCAAGGGCTGGTCCCGCCGGATTGATTCGTCCACTCAAAGCGGCGTGATTTGACACTCGCGACAGAGCAGGCTTAGACTTCGGTTCGACAATTCCGCAGGCGCGGAAGAGCCGGGGGAAGGCCGTGAAAATCGGCCGCGGTCCCGCCACTGTGATCGGCTGCTGGATTTTGAAAAAACGCCAGCGAGCCGTCAGTCAGGATACCCGCCGCGCCACTGCAGCCAGCACTCTTCGCGAGAAAGAGCGCGGCTGGAAGCCCCATTTTCTCGTGGGGCTTTTTTGTTTGCGGATGGATGGGATTTGATGCGCACTGGGTTTGGCGGCAATTTCGATGACGTGAGACGGCGGCGCGCGAGTACTGCGTCGGCGTTCGCGGCGATCTTTTGTATTGTGACGCCGCTGCTTTCGGCCACCGCAGCGCGCGCCGCGCAGACCGCGCCTCCCGCGCAGCCGGCAACTCAAACGAAACCGGAAAGTCCAAAGGCTGCCGCGCCGCTGATAGTAACGGATGAGGCGGAGCGGCGAGTGGAAATACCGCAGCCGGTGCGGAGAATTATCTCGCTGGCTCCGAGCGTGACGGAGACGATTTACGCGCTGGGATTGCAAGACCGGCTGGTGGCGGACACGGACTTTTGCGACTACCCGCCGGAAGCGAAGAAATTGCCGAAGATCGGCGGGCCATTTACTCCCAATCTGGAAGTGATCCTTTCACTGAAGCCAGACCTTGTTTTACTGGCCGCGAACACCGCGAACCGCAAAGAAACCGCGGACGCGCTGGATTTGCTGCACGTGCCCGCCTATGCGACAAGCGCGAGGACAATTGAGGAAGTGCTCGCGTCCATTGCGCGGCTCGGGGAGGTGCTGGGCGCGGCAGAGCAAGGGCGCGTGCTCGCGCAATCGTTGCAAGCGCGGCTCGATGCGCTGCACAAGAAACTCGGAGCGGCGGCGCCGGTCCGCGTGCTTTTCATCGTGTGGCAAGAGCCGCTGATTTCGATCGGGCAGGATACTTTTTTGGCTGACGCGCTGCGCTGGGCCGGCGCGGAATCTGTGATTCATACGAAGCAGGATTGGCCGCACGTAAGTCTGGAAGAGGTCCTGCGATTGCAACCGGATTATTTAATTTTTGCGTCGGCGCACCCGGAGGAGATCACGGCGAGCCTAGCGGAGATGCGCACGCTGCCCGGCTGGCGCGACATGAAAGCGCTGCAGGAAAACAAAGTGGCGATTGTAAGCGACGCGATCAACCGGCCCGCGCCCCGGCTGGTGGATGCGATTGAAGAGCTGGCGCGGGATTTGCATCCTGAAGTTTTCGCGGAAGGCCCGCACGCGAGCCTGCCTCGCTGGAATCACGATGCGCATTTTCCAGCTGGGCAGGCCGCGATGCCGGTGGAAGGGAAACCGTGAGGCCGCTCACTCTGAAGCGCGTGTTATGGACGTCAGCGGCCCTTCTGGCTGTGCTTTTCGGCGTGGTGATCGTGGCGCTGAAGGTCGGCGCGGTCCGGATTCCGATCGCGGACCTGGCGGCGAACCTTGGGCGAATGATCATCGGGCGAGGTGCGCAGATACCGTCGGATTATCAGGTCGCATTCGGCTACCGGCTTCCCCGGATTGAGCTCGCCATTCTCGTCGGGGCGGCGCTTTCGGTATCGGGCGCGGGATTTCAAGCGCTGTTGCGAAACCCTCTCGCAGATCCGTATGTGCTTGGGGTTTCGAGCGGCGGAGCGCTGGGAGCAATTGTGGCACTGATCCTCTTGCCGCATTTTCTATTTGCCACGCCGCTGGCGGCGTTTGTGGGGGCGATCGCGACAATATCGGCAGTGTATTTCCTGGGACGCAGGCAAGGGCAACTTGACAGCACGACGCTGCTGCTGGCGGGAATCATTTCGGCATCCTTCCTTTCCGCGGTGATTATTTTTCTGATGACGACCACGTCGGGAAGCGAACTTCGCGGAATGCCGTTTTGGCTGATGGGCGATCTTTCCACGCCATTGCCGGATGCAATGCACTGGGTACTCTTCGCTGGTCTTATTGTTGGCGTCGGAGCGATTTACACGACCGCAGCGGACTTGAACTTGATCACGACGGGCGAGCGGGAGGCCATGCACCTGGGAGTGGAAGTCACGCGCGTGAAGCTGGTGGTCTACATTTCAGCGTCACTGCTGACGGGCCTTGCCGTATCGATGAGCGGCGCGATCGGATATATCGGGTTGCTGGTGCCGCATGTGATGCGCATGCTCTTTGGGCCGGACTACCGGATTCTGATTCCGGCGTCAGCAATCGGCGGCGCAATCGTACTGCTCGCCGCGGACACGCTTGCCCGGACGGTGATGTTTCCGACGGAACTTCCGGTGGGAGCAGTGACGGCAATGGCGGGGGCGCCTTTGTTCATATATTTGTTGCGGCGGAGGCTGCGTTGAGCGGCGCGGAAAATGGAGCGCAAGTGGTTGAGTATCCCGGCGGCGAAGGCGGGGCAGAGGGGCTGGTGCGCCTGAACATTGAGCAGGCCAGCTATGCGTACCACGCGCATGGGCTTCCCGCTCCGTTATTTACGCTGGCGGCGACGTCGTTCACGGCGAAGCAGCGCGAATTGGTGACGATCCTCGGGCCGAACGCGAGCGGCAAATCAACGTTGCTGAAGCTGATTGCTGGATCGCTGAAGCCGCTTTCGGGGCGTGTAGAGCTGGAAGGATTTGAGACATCCAGGCTCGATCCGCGGACGCGGGCGCAGAAGATCGCGATGGTCCATCAGGAGAGCCAGCTCTTATTTCCATCGCGCGCGGGAGAATACGTGCTGCAAGGCCGGCATCCGTACGGACGAATGCTGCGATTTGAGACCGCGGAAGATGTGCAGATCGCGGAAAACGCGCTGGAGCAAGTTGGCGCGACGCATTTGCGCGACCGTTGGATGCACGAAATCTCCGGCGGGGAGAAACAGCGCGTGATTCTGGCGCGCGCGCTGGCGCAACAACCGATTCTGCTGCTGCTGGATGAGCCGACGCTGCATTTGGACATCGGCGCGCAGGTCGAATTGCTGGAACGGCTTCGGCAACTTGCGGCGGAGAGCCGTTACACAGTGGTGGTGGTGACGCACGAGCTCAGCCTGGCGGCGGAATTCGCGGACCAAGTCGTGCTGCTGCACGAGGGCAAGTGCCTGCGAGTGGGCACGCCAGCAGACGTGTACCGCCGCGATTTGCTGGAACAAGTTTTTGAAGCGCCCCTGGATGTGGATATCGGGCCGGAAGGGAGGCCGCGCGTACACATCCGGGGCGCGCGAGGCGCCCGCAAGGGCGGGCGTTTATAAGATAGGGAAACCGGCGGCGGCGGAGCTGCTGAAATTTTAGGGCTTCCGCGCTGCAATCATCCATCGCAGATCCCGCGCACGGGAAGACGGTGCAAAACCGTCGCCGCCGCGCGACTGTAAGGCGGCTTTATGGGGAGCCGCGCCACTTTCCGCACCGGTGAGTGCCAACTCGCTGGACGGATGGGAAGGCGCGGATCCACGCAGCGCTGCCAAGCCAGGAGACCGGCGGGATCCGCATCCTCAGACGCATGCCCCGGGTGTTGGCGTGTGCTGGGGAAACCTTCACCTCCCGCGCGAGAGGGAGAGGAGGAGAGACCATGAAGCGATGCCTTCCCGATTTGAAGATTCCATTTATTGTTCTTGGTATGTTGATTTTTGGTTTTTTGTTTTGCGGCAGAGCCGGCGCGCAATCCGGGGGACAATCTGAAAAAGACGCCACGCTTGCAGTGATGGTGACGGACGCGACCGGGCGGCCAATTTCCGGCGCACATATTGCGGTGACGCGAGTTGATGCGGCGAAAGCGACGGGTGCTGCACAAACTGCCGCGCCATTGGAGACGCAGTCACACGACGACGGAAACTTTTCACTTACGCTTGCGCCGGGAACGTACCGCGTTGCGATCACGCACGCCTCGTTTACACGCATCGAGCGCGAGGCGGTGCTGAGCGCCGGGCAGAAGGTTGAGTGGAAACTGCGGATGGAGATTGAGCCGCTGGCGGCGGGGGTTGTGGTGACGGCGCAGGCGACTCCGGTGGATGTTGCGTCAACGCCCGCGCCGGTGACGGTCGTCACGCGCGAGGAAATCGATCAGCGCGCGGCAACTTCGTTGCCGGATTTGCTGGCGACTCTTCCGGGGTTTGGTCTGGCACAGACAGGCGCGGAGGGCGGGCTCACAACACTTTTCCTCGATGGCGGCAATTCCAACTATACAAAAGTGCTGGTGGATGGCGCACCAATCAACGCTTCGGGCGGACTGATTGATTTCTCGAATCTTACGCTGGATAACATCGACAAGATCGAGGTGGTGCACGGCGCGGAGAGTGCATTGTATGGAACCGACGCAATGACCGGTGTAGTCCAAATCTTCACGAAGCGCGGGACGGCGGAAACCCCAGAGTTGGAGATGGTTGGCGACGGAGGATCGTTTTCGACGGGGAACGGTTCCTCGAGGGTGAGCGGAATTCTCGGGGCGTTTGATTACTCGGCGGGGTTCGGGTATTTCACGACGACCGGGCAAGGTGTAAATGATTTCATGGTGAACCGGACATATTCAGGAAATTTCGGGTACAAGTTTTCGGATACGGACACCCTGCGTGTCTCAATTCGCAACAATGATAGCGACGCCGGGATTCCCGGGCAAACGCTTCTCGTGGCGCCGGACCCTACTCAGACCAACGATCTCCACGACATCAGCGGGAGCGTGGTATGGAACGCGCAGGCGGGGCCGCACTGGCAATGGCGCGTTTCCGCGAGCGAAGCGGACCAACTCTCAAATGACAACGACCCGCTGGAACAGTTTGACGCCATCGATCAATTTAGCCGGGCGGACGCCGAGGCGCAGGGGAGCTACCTATTCAAGACCGGCGCGGCGACAGCGGGGTACAGCTACGAAGTTGAAAACGCTTTCCCGAGTTCGCTTGACGGGGAGCACGTGCAACGCAGAAATCAAGGCGGGTATGTCGACGCGCGGTGGCAGCCGACGAAGAGGCTCTCGCTGAACGCGGGCGGGCGGGCGGATGACAACTCCGTGTATGGAACGAAAGTGGAGCCGCGCGTGGGCGCGGCGTACCTTCTGCGCGCAGGCAGCGGCGACATCGGAGAAACGCGGCTCCACGCTTTTTACGGACAGGGGATTGTGGAACCGCAGTTGGATGAAGTGTTCGGCACGGACCCGTGCTTTCCGGGGAATCCAGCATTATTGCCGGAAGAAAGCAAGACAACACATGGAGGGATCGATCAATCGCTATTCCACGGGCGCTTGACGCTTTCCGCGGATTATTTCTACAACGAATTTCACGACATCATTAGCTTCGAATTCAATCCGGCACCGGTGGGGGCGTGTATCTTCGGCACGGGGATGTCGGTGAATACGGATCGGGCCAACGCGCGTGGCGCAAATTTCTCAGGAGAGCTGCATCCGGTACGATGGCTGCGGATTTCGGGCCACTATTCGTATGACGACAGCCGAGTGCTTTTTTCGCCGAATGCAACCGACTCGACGGAAATTCCGGGGAACCATCTGTTGCGGCGGCCGGTAAATTCGGGGACGCTGGAGGCGAATGCGTCCCTGCGGCGGCTGAACTTGAACGCGCTGGCGTATCTTTCCGGCCCGAGCACGGACAGCGACTTCCTCGGACTTGGATTCAATCACGATCCGGGATATGCGCGGATCGATGCTACGGCGTCGTACCGCGTGCGGCGGGAAGTGTCGCTTTTCGTGCGCGGGACGAACCTTCTCAATAAGCAGTACGAGAATGCGCTCGGTTTTCCCGAACTGGGACGGGAAATTGTCGGCGGAGTTAAACTTAGGTTTGGAGGAGATTGAAGCGGATGGCAGAACGCATTCTATTTTGCTGGAGCGGCGGGAAAGACAGTTGCATGGCGCTGCACGAATTGCTGCGTGACTCGCAATATGAGATTGCGGCGCTGCTGACAACCGTGACAGAGACGTATGACCGCATCAGCATGCATGGAGTGCGGCGCGAGTTGCTCGAGCGGCAGGCCGCGGCGCTGGGCTTGCCGCTTGAGATCGTGACGATTCCACCGGCATGCGTGAACGCGGAGTACGAAGCGCGCATGGAGGCGATGCTCACGCGCTGGAAAGCACGCGGAGTACGGCGCGTGGCGTTTGGCGATATTTTTTTGCAGGACCTGCGGGAGTATCGCGAACGCAATCTGGCTCGCATTGGAATGGAGGCGATCTTTCCGGTGTGGCTACGGCCGACGGACAAACTGGTGCGTGAGTTTATCGGGTTGGGATTCCGGGCGGTGACGGTTTGCGTGGACCCCAATAAATTGGATGAATCATTTGTAGGCCGGGAAATTAACGAGGACTTTCTTGCGCAGTTGCCTGCGGGAGTGGATCCCTGTGGCGAGAATGGCGAATTCCACAGCTTTGTTTTCAGCGGGCCGGGGTTCGCGGAGCCGGTTGAATTTGCGCGCGGCGAAATCGTGCTGCGCGAGGGGTTCCGGTTTTGCGATCTGGTACCCGCCGGAACGGGATCGGGCGATACCAAAGCGGTTGGGCAGTCGTCTTAGTGGAACTGTCTCTATGTGATCTTACGGCAGATGAATCTGCCTTTTTCTCCGAAAGGGGAGCGTTGCCAAAAAGTTCTCGCATCTCTCATCCCCTTTGCGCGAAGATGCGCGTCAACATCCAATTTATGATTTAAGCGGATGGGATGTGATTTCGTGGCTCCCGCCGGGACGTCAAACACAAGTAATCCGCCGGGTGCAAGCAGCGCGGAAAGAAAATCGAGTTCTCCGGGTAGATCGGGGATGTGTTCAAGGACGTCAAAAGCAAACACAGTATCGAAGCCGCGCTTTCGAGCGGCTGCCGCCAATTCCTCCTTGCTTCGTGCAAATTCGACGGGAAGCTTGCGACGGCGCGCGCGGTCCATCGCAAACTTCATGGTCACACCTTCCACATCATAATAAGTTGCGGGCAGGCCGCGGCGCGCGACTTCGAGAATGATCTCTCCATTGCCCGCGCCGTAGTCCAGACACGCGCCGCGCGCGTGGCGAAGAACCCTTAAATTGGTGCGGATGCGCTTGTATTCGAGGTTGTAAGCTGAGATAGCGAACAAATACAGCTCGGAGTTCTGGGCGTACCACGCAGCAAGACGATCGCGATCATTCTCCGGCAATGCGGCCTCCTGCCAATTTTTCGCGAGTTGTTGATTGCTGGTGGCCCAAAGTTGACGAATTCGATCCGCGGAATACGGTATGAACGCGGAAATCTCCCGGATGGCGGACTCGGCGTTGCGTTCATTCTGGAGGCACGCTTTATGCACGAGAGCCGCGGTTGCGAGCGCTGAAACTATGACGAGCGCCGCTGCAGCGATAGAAATGTTCGAGTCAATTCCGTGCAACTGCCCGGCGTCCAGAATCATAAGACCGGCCGTTGCCGCGGCAGCGATTGTCCATAGAAGGAGGCGCTTTTCGCTGGCAACAATCGAAACGTGAATCGCGGCCGCGAGCAGCACCGCTCCCAAAAGCAGATTGATTCGCGCGGTAAATAACAGACCGGCAAGAAGGGCAAAGTCGGTCACGAGGAAATACGCGGGAATTGCAGCCGGGCGGGCGGATGATCTGGCGATGAGGTTTGCGCAAAGCAGACCACCCGCAGACGCAAGAACAATGAGCATGCCATGCCGATTGAATGTGGCTGGCAATCCAAGAATGAGCACGACCGCGGCCAATCTCCAGCGGACGCGGATTTCCCAACGCAAGCATTTCTCAGGGTCGACTGTGAGATGCAAATAATCCGGCGCGTACCACAGAGATGCGAGAAGCGCCGCCATTACGATGCTGCACTCGATCAGGATGCCGCGGGGAAGCGGCCAAGCTGCGATCGCGCAGAGCGCTGCCGCGACGATTACGGGCAGCGCACAAGCGGCGGCCAAGACACGGCTACGCCTGAGATATCTGAGCTGTTCCGCGTAATTCATCGAGGGGATCGCAGCGGGCTATCTTAGCGGAAAACCGCGATCGTTTGGGTGTGCGCGCACTATTTTCTTCCAGCGCGCTTTTGGGCGATGACCAGGCCACGGGGAGTGGGCAGCAGCAACACGGAAATCAATCCCTCCTGCTCGAGACGCAGCGCCGCTTCACGGACGATTTTCAAGTGCGAACTCGCGTCGTGCATCAGGATGATGCCATTTGGATTGACCTGGGGAAGAAAGCGGCGAACTTCTCTTTCGCGCAGTTCGAGGTCGCTGTCGCTGAAGAGGATATCAATCGTGCCCTCGATTTGCAGCTCGAGGCTGGAACCGAGCCGACAGTCAATCCATTCCGCCAAACCGGATTCGTCAAAGCGGCGTTTTGCTGCGGCATACGTTTTCGGATCGAATTCGCAGGTGATCACGCGGCCGAATCCATTTTGCTTCAGGCCTTCGGCAATCCAGAGCGTGCTCACGCCCATGAAGGTGCCGGTCTCCACGACGAGGTTCGGCTTCAACGTGGTGACGAGGGTCTTGAGGAATTCTAGGACTTCGACTTCGGCGGTCATCGCGTCATACATGCGCCAGCGTTCGGGGCGAGGACATTCCGGAGTCGGGGATTTCGATTCGGGCTGCTCGGTCAGGCCGCGCTGGGTTGCGTCGTCCAAGATTCGATGCTCTTTCGAGATTTTATGGAAGCGGATGGTGACCACTGCGAATAGGATCACCCCTGCAAGGAAAAAGACAATATTGGCGAACTCTCCCCAGAATGATACGTGGTGGAATTCAACGGTTTCGTAGTAATAGATAACCAAGAATCGAAAAGCGCCGATAAAGACGAGAGCTACTGCGAATACTTTTCCTGGTGGAATCGGCTTGCCGGTGAAGCGCGGTGGAAATTGAACCCGAAGGAACATGAAAACGACGATGAACAGCCACCATCCGGTTGCGTAAATCTCTGGCCGATCAATAAAGATGAGAAACACCGCTGCCAGCGAAACTCCATCGAGCAAACTGAGAGCCGGCACCCGGTAGTGCTCCGCGACTGTCACAACGGTGACAATTCCGGCGAGCACTCCCGCGCAGTAATTCCCACCCGTCGCGTAGATGATCGAATTAAATGGATGATCGAGGAACTTCGCGGGGGAAGAAAGTGCAGCGCCAAATTTCGCTGCGAGAATTCCGGCGGCAATGGTCAATGTCACAACTACGATTGGGTCAGCTTGTAGTCGCAAACGGAAAAGCCAATCGCGGACAGTCATCTGTGTAACTGCAACAGTTAGAACCACCAGGATTGCCATCATTCCAGTGGAGAAAGGCGTGGGTTGGAAAATTGCCAGCATGAAAGTGTTTCGCGGCGCCAGTATACAGGAAGTGAAATGCCTGCGTGGTGGGGCGGGCGCGGTGCAAATGGCGGAGGCGGCTCAGGCGGGCCGCGGCGCGATGCTATAATTTGGCTGTCAAAATGGCCCCTGCAACTCAATCGAGATCGGCGATTGCGCCTGACGCGCTGGCGAAATACGAGCCGGTGATCGGGCTCGAGGTCCACGCGCAGCTTTTGACGGCGACAAAGGTGTTCTGCGGCTGCTCGACGAAGTTTGGAGCGCCGCCGAACACGAATGTTTGCCCGGTGTGCCTCGGGCTGCCGGGAGCGCTGCCTATGATGAACCGGCGCGCACTGGAATTGGCGATGCGGGCGGCGCTTGCGCTGCATCTGGATGTGCGAGCGACGTCGCGATTCGCGCGAAAGAATTATTTTTATCCCGACCTGACCAAGGGCTACCAGATTTCGCAGTACGAACTGCCGCTGGCGGAGCACGGGTGGCTGGAAATTGAAGAAGGCGGCGCTAAAAAACGAATCGGAATCACGCGGCTGCACATGGAAGAGGACGCGGGGAAGTCCATGCACGAAGGATTTCCGGAGTCGGCGACAAAAAGTTACATTGATTTCAACCGCTGCGGCACGCCGCTGGTAGAGATTGTGTCCGAGCCGGATCTGCGAACACCGGAGGAGGCGTACGCGTACCTGAATACGCTGAAGCAAGTGCTGCTCTACACCGAAGTGAGCGACTGCAACATGGAGGAAGGGTCGCTTCGCTGCGACGCGAATGTGAGCGTGCGCGTTCGGGGCGCAAAAAAGTTTGGGCAAAAGGTGGAAGTGAAGAACCTGAATTCGTTCCGCTATTTGCAGCGCGCGCTGGAATACGAAATCCGGCGGCAAGCGGAGGCGATTGAATCCGGCGCGCGCGTTGAGCAGGAGACGCGGCTGTGGAATGTTTCCGCGGGACGGACAGAGCCGATGCGGTCGAAGGAATTTGCGCACGACTACCGGTATTTCCCCGAACCGGACCTGCTTCCGGTGCAGGTGACTGCGGAAATGAAGGAAAAGATTCTCGGCGAAATGCCGGAGCTGCCGGAAGCGAAGCGCGCGAGGTTTGTGTCGCAATACGGATTGAGCGCATATGACGCAGGCGTGCTGACGGATTCGCGAGCGCTCGCGGATTACTTTGAGGCGACCGTGAAGGCCGGAGCGCCCCCCAAAACATCGTCAAATTGGATTTCAATCGAACTATTACGGCGGTTGAACGCAAGCGGCAGGGAAATCAATGAGAGTCCGGTCACCCCAAGCGCACTTGCGGCCCTGCTGGCGGAGGTTGAGGCCGGGCGGGTTACGGCCGCAAGCGGGAAAAAAGTGTTTGCTGGAATGTTTGAATCAGGACGGTCCGCGGCGGAGATCATCGCGACGGATGGGCTCACAACGCTGAGCGACTCGGGAGAAATTGAGCGCGTGGCGCGCGAGATTATGGAGAAGAATCCTGAGAACGTGGCGAAATTCCGGTCGGGCAACGAGGGCGTGTTCAAGTTTTTTGTGGGTCAAGTGATGCGGGCGACGCGCGGCCAGGCGGATCCGCAGGCCGTGAATGACGCATTGCGGCGATTGCTGGCGTCCTAGCGAAAGAGAGCCATGGCGACACTCAAAGTTGGGGACAAAGCGCCGGAATTCGCGCTGCAAGCCGATGACGGCAGCGAGGCATCGCTCGGCGGGCTGCGCGGAAAGCGCGTGGTTCTTTATTTTTTCCTAAAGGCGCTCACCCCGGGCTGAACCACGGAAGCGTCCGAGTTTCGCGACGCAATGAAGGATTTCGACAAATTGAATACCGTGGTCCTGGGCGTCAGCGCGGATCCCGTGGGGCTTCAGGCGAAATTCAAAGAGCGATACAAGCTGAACTTTCCCTTGTTGAGCGATCCGGAATTTAAAACGATTGAAGCCTACAACGCACGCCGGATGAAGAGTTTTCTGGGCAAATCATTCCTGGGAATCGTGCGAAGCAGCGCGCTCATCGGGCCCGACGGGCGCATCGAAGGGCTGTGGCCCGGCGCCAAAGCAAAGGGACATGCCGCGGAAGTGCTTGCGGCGGTCAAGGAATTGGCGGGGAAGCCCGAACACTCATAACGTAACGCGGAAATGGCCGCCCAATTCCGGCGTCACAAGCAGATTGTCAATCAAACGCGTTGGCCGCGGAACCCCAACGTAGGCGGCCACAAGCAACAAGGATGTGCCGCTGAGTTTTGGAACAGGCTCGAAGGACTCCTCGCCCACCAGTTCCACGTAGTCCGTGCGAATGGATGGCTCCGCATTCAATATAGTTCGTACTTTTTCCACCAGGACGCTTGAGTTTCTCTCTCCTGATTCAATGGCCGAGGCGGCAGCGGCGAGGCCGCGGGAAAGCGCGGTGGCGGCGCGGCGGTCATCCGCGCTCAAATAGGCATTGCGGGAAGACATCGCCAGGCCATCGGGCTCGCGGACGATGGGTTGGACATTTATGTCGCATGAAAGGTTCAGGTCGCGCGCCATTTGACGAAGGATGCGGGCCTGTTGCGCGTCCTTGCGTCCGAAGAAAGCCGCGCGGGGTTGAATGATTTCAAGCAGCTTTGCGACAACAGTGGCTACGCCGCGAAAATGGCCGGGTCGAGTTTTTCCTTCGAGGCGATCCCCTAGACCTTCGACGTCCACATACGTTCGGAACCCGGCCGGATAAATCTCAGATGCCTCCGGTGTAAAAAGAAAATCGATACCGAGCGATTCGAGAAGCGCGGCGTCTTTCTCGAGTTGGCGGGGGTACTTCGTAAAATCTTCCTGCGGGCCAAATTGCGCCGGGTTGACGAAGACCGAGACCACCACGGGCCGGTGCTCCGCCATCGCGGCGCGGACGAGCGAAAGATGGCCTTCGTGCAAAGCGCCCATCGTCGGCACGAAACCAATCTGCAGGCCGAGGTCGCGCGCCGCGCGCGAGGCCTGCTTCATCCAATCGACGGTGCGAATGATTTCCATGCCGTTGGAGGGCGAGGCAATCAGGAAACCGGCTGGCCGGATCGCTCGCGGTAAAACGCGATGAGGTCGCTCGATTTCGGCGTGGCGCCCAATTGACGGAGAAGGGTCGTCACCTGCCCGCGGTGATAGGTGCTGTGATTGACGAGGTGCTGCATCAATTCCCAAAGTGAATGGCGATAGAGAATGCCTTTTATGTTGCGGAATTCGATGATCCGATAAAGATCTTCCTGGGAGAGGCTTTTCAGATAGAGCGTGGTGTCCTGCTCGATTTGACGCCAGCGCTCGCGTATGTGCGACAGGTCAGGATAATTTTCAGCCTTCGGGAAGGAAGTTGGCGCGCGGCCTTGCCAGCGCTCGAGATAGAGCCACTCGACATCCATGATGTGGGCCACGGTGTTGCGGACGGAGCCGAAGCTGCCGCCGAGCGGTTCGAGGAATTGCTCGGAGTTGAGCGCGTCGCAGCCTGCGAGCGTCCTGTGATTCGCCCATGCGTTGTAATCGAAAAGACTGCGAACGTTTTCGAGATCCATGCTCCCCTTCCCGAATTCCGCGGCGGCGTTTCACCAGGCCGGGCAAATCCGGCGCGGCAATTCCACGCGACTCCACATGTTCACTATCGCTTCGATGCTTTGTGCGCGCCTGCTTCCGCCGGAAGGTGGAACGATTCCGCGTTCGACGGGAAGCGGCCCGCGCGCACATCGCCGCAGTATTCGCTCGCGGCGCGCTTCACAAGTTCGCCAAGTTCAGCATACCGGCGCGCGAAGCGCGGAGTGGGGCCCACAGTAAGGCCGAGGACGTCATGTATCACGAGCACCTGGCCATCGCAATCAGGGCCCGCGCCGATGCCGATGGTTGGGATGCGCAGCTCGCGTGTGATCGAGGACGCGAGTTCCCGGGGAACCGATTCGAGCACCACGGAAAAAGCGCCCGCAGCTTCGACGGCACGGGCGTCGCGAAGCAATTGCTCCGCTGCTTCCGGCGTTTTGCCCTGCACGCGGAAACCTCCGAGCGCGTTGAACGATTGCGGAGTGAGGCCAACGTGGCCCATCACGGGGATTTCCGCTTCGACCATGCGCGAGATCAATTCGAGCCGCCGCTCGCCGCCTTCGACCTTTACGGCTTCGGCGCCGCCTTCCTTCACAAGTCGAAGGGCATTTGTGACGCCGTCGCTCACACTGATGTGGTAACTGCCGTAGGGCATATCCGCGACGAGCAACGCGCGGCGCACGCCGCGGCGCACAGCCCGGGTGTGATGGAGCATTTCATCGAGTGTGACGGGGAGCGTGGTCTCGTAGCCGAGCACGACCATACCCAGCGAATCGCCTACGAGAATAATATCCACCCCGGATTCATCGAGCAGACGCGCCGTTGGAAAGTCGTACGCCGTCAAACAGGTGATGCGATGTTCAGGAGAAACCGCTTGGCCGGGATACCGCTTGCGGCCCAGGATGTCGGGCACGGTGACCTTACCGTTGCCCGCAGGGGGCGTAGAGCTCATGTTGACCTCCGGTGCCGCTCCCCGAAGGGATGCAGCCCATGCACATATTCTATCAAAATCGAGATGCGGCGGGCTCTTTTTGTGCGGCTGGGCGGGACAAGCGAATCTCGCGGCTGGCGGCCCTGAAATCGCGTGCTACAATGCCGCGCGGTTCTTCTCATGTTCAAGAAAATCCTGATTGCGAATCGCGGGGAGATTGCCGTGCGGGTGTTGCGCGCCTGCCACGAGATGGGCATCCGCGGCGTGGCCGTGTTCAGCGAAGCGGATCGCGCGAGCCTCCACGTTCGGCTGGCCGACGAGGCCTACGCAATCGGTCCCGCCCCTTCGCGCGAAAGCTATCTCAGGATTGACAAACTGATGGACGTGGCGCGGCGCGCGGGCTGCGACGCGGTACACCCCGGTTACGGGTTCCTGGCGGAAAATCCGGAGCTGCCCCGCGCCTGCGCAAAAGCAGGCGTCACTTTTATCGGGCCGGCGCCCGAAGCAATGCAAAAGCTCGGCGCGAAAACGGCGGCGCGTCAGCTTGCGCGGCGCGCCGGAGTGCAAACGGTGCCGGGGTCGGTCGAGCCGATTGCACGCGTGGACGAAGCGCGGCGGATTGCGGAGGAAACCGGCTATCCGGTCATGCTCAAAGCCGTGGCGGGCGGCGGCGGCAAGGGTATGCGTCTCATCATGGGCGCAGGAGAGCTTGATGCTGCGTGGCGGGATGCCGGCTCCGAAGCGCAAAACGCCTTCGGCGACGCGCGCCTTTACATCGAGAAGTATCTTGAGCATCCCCGGCACATTGAAATGCAAATTCTGGGCGATCTGCACGGCAATCTTTTCTATCTGGGCGAGCGCGAATGTTCCGTGCAGCGGCGGCACCAAAAAGTGATTGAGGAAGCGCCCTCGCCGATTATGACTCCGGAGCTTCGCCGCAGGATGGGCCGCGCGGCGGTCGCGCTGGCGCGCGAAGCGCGTTACACAAATGCCGGGACCGTTGAATTTTTGGTGGATGCGGCAAGCAATTTTTATTTTATCGAAGTCAATACGCGGTTGCAGGTGGAGCATCCGGTAACGGAGGCCGTGAGCGGTCTGGACCTGGTGCAATTGCAAATACGCATCGCGGACGGCGAGCGCATTGAGTTCGCGTGGCAGGAGTTGACGCCGCGCGGACATGCCATCGAGTGCCGCATCTACGCGGAAGATCCGGACAACGATTTCTTTCCGTCACCCGGGAAAATATTGGCGCGGCGCGTGCCAGCCGGGCCGGGCGTGCGAATGGACGAGGGAGTCTATTCGGGCTGGACAGTGCCGATGGACTACGATCCGTTGCTCGGGAAATTGATCGTGTGGGCGAATCATCGCGGCGAAGCGATTGCGCGAATGAGCCGCGCGTTGGATGAATACTATGTAAGCGGGATACAGACGAACGTGGACCTCTTCCGTCGCATCCTCGCCGACCCGGCATTTGTGCGCGGGGACTTTCACACGCGTTGGCTGGATGAATGGCTGAGCGAGAAGAGTTCGCAGGACCCGCGTACAAAAGTGAATGAAGGAGACTTGGCCGCGCACGATGCTGCTCTCGCGGGCGCGCTCGCCTGGCATCTGGCGCGTTCAGAAGAAGCAGTATCGAATGGACCCTTAGCAAACGGAACGGGACAATCGGAGTCTCGTTGGAAGCAAGATGGGCGACGCGATTTGGTCGAACGGTTTCCGGAAAGATGAGTGGACAATGAAGGTCAATGTTCGATTTGCGGTCGCGCAACCCGGCGCTCCCCATTCAATCGGGAAGGGGCCTGGCGCGAAGCAACTGCCTGCGCAGGGCGCCGAGGTCACGCACGACGGCAATCGCTTGAACATTTCACACGATGGCCGCGCGATTGAAGCCGACGTGGTTGAAGTCGCCGACGGCACTTACTCCGTTCTCGTTTCGGGGCACGCCTATGAAGTGCGCGTTGAGCCTGTGCCGGGCGGCTTGCGCGTTCATGCCGGCGCGCGCGAGTTTCGCGCGGAAATTGAAGACCCGCGAGCTTGGCGCGGCCGGCGGGCCGGGACACTGGAGGCTGAGGGGCGCCAGGAAATCATCGCGCCAATGCCAGGTAAAGTGGTGCGCTTGCTAGTCACGCAAGGCCAAAAAGTTGAGGGCGGCCAGGGACTGATGGTGGTCGAGGCGATGAAAATGCAGAATGAAATTCGCTCGCCGAAGAGCGGCATCGTCGAAAGAATAGTTGTCATCGAAGGCCAGGCCGTCAACGCGGGCGAGCCGCTGGCAATCGTGGCCTGAATTCCAGAGCAGTCGGCCGGTCTACTTGTTTGTGGCGGGAACTATCGAAACGGGCAGTTTGCCGCCCGACTCCAAAACCTGCTGGGCGAGGAAATTCGAAATCTTGGAGTTGTCGCGCGCGTTTGACAGGAAAGCGCCATTCAAGAGTTGCACCTTCCGACTGCGAAGCGAATCACGAATTTGCGCGCTCACTTGCGTGTCTGTAAGTTCCCGTTGTCCGGGCGATTCACGGCCAAATAGTTTCAGAATATAGTAGGCATCCTTGGCGACAACGCAGCCGGTGGTCTGCCCGGGTTTGAGAGCCAGAACCGCCTTCTTCAGCGCGGGGTCCGCTTTGTCGAGCGCGGATTCCGGGACAGCCCCCACGGTTCCACCGCCAACCGATGTGTTCGGATCCTCGGAGTAATCGAGGGCCAGCTCCGAAAAATCCGCTCCGGAATTCAGCTTCTCCACGAGTACGGAACACTTTTGTTTTGCCTCGGCGTCCGTGGTGGCGTCGTCATTTTTGCGGTTGCGAATCAGCTGGTCTTTTCGCGGGGTTATAACGATTTCCGCCAGTTGGTATCGCGTCTCGGGATAATTGTATTGCGCGCGGTTCTGGTTGTAGAAGTCCGCCACCTCCTGATCCGTGATCGTGACTTTGGATGCCACTTCGCGATTCAAGAGCTTTTGGATTGTGAGCTTCTGCCGGATTTGCTGCTTGAAGTCGTCCGCTGAAAAACAGCGGCCTTTCAATTGCCGCTGGAATTCATCTTCCGTGTAGGGGGCCTTGGCCGCGGTGAATTCGTCTTCGACTTCGCCCTCGGTCGCGGCTAGTCCCTGCTTTTGAGCAAGCTCCATCATGATTTCATTGGTGATCAAACCTTCGAGGACGTCGAGCCTTCGCGAAAGGGCCTCTTCCTGCGACGCAGGGACGCTCTCGCTGGCGATCGTGTTGCAATAATTCTTTTCCACTTCATCGCGTTTGATATCGTGCCCGTTCACCACCGCCCATACGTCCGGCCCCGGCGCGGCATCCTTGTGGCATCCCTGCACAACGCCCGCAAGCATGCAGATTCCGAGAGCAGCAAGAAAGCATTTCACCGTGGACTCCTTATCTGTGTGAGATGTCGCGGGTCCCAACGGGGTTGCGGGCGGCCCGGAAAGAATTGTTGGCGCATGGGTTTCGCGGAGCGCGCGCCGCCTTAAGCGGCTTTTTGCACGCGGCCCGAACGGATGCAATCCGTACAAACACGGATCTGCTTTCGAACGCCTTTGATCACCGCGCGCACGCGCCGCAAATTCGGGTTCCAGCGCCGCCGTCGAATGTTGTTCGCATGGCTGATGACGTTTCCATATCGCGGCCCTTTGCCGCAGAGTTCACACTTCTGAGCCATATTCACTCCTGAATGGGAGATACGACCGGGACGAAGCATTGAGTCTATCAGAGAAACGCCTTGGCCGGAAACCGGCGTGATTGCAGGGCAGCGAAATGCACGGTTCGCGCTTGCTATGGGGGCCCGGCTTGACCCGGCCCCGTCTGTGCCTGAAAATGAACTTACACCGGTGGGCGTGTAGCTCAGCTGGGAGAGCACCTGGTTTGCAACCAGGGGGTCGCAGGTTCGAACCCTGTCACGTCCACCAATCTTTTCAGCGACCTACCTCAGCCTCTTGGTATTCCATCTACAGGACTGTAGATGATTTTGCAGACGTCGAAGCCTCGACATGTGGTTCGAGAAAAACGTCCCCACGTTCACCCGCCATGTGGGCCAAACGTGGGGCACCCTTGCGGCACTCCGCCGCTGCTTCTCCGGATGTTTCGCACACTCGGTGCATTCGTGCCAAGGAAACAAATTCAAAATAACGCCACCCGCCAGCCGGACGTTGCAGGATGTCATCTGTTTCAACTATTCTCAGACTTTCGAGGTTCGTACAAAAGGAGTGGGTGCAAGTATTCGCGTGACGGCTTCAACGGTACTTGTGGCGACATGGCGCGACGGGCTGTTCGCCGTCTCCGGTGGGGCGCGCGACCACGAACTCGCCAATCACCCGGTGAGAGCGCTCGCCCCTGACGGGCATGGCGGCGCCCTCGCGATCATTGACGGACGCTCGCTTCACCGTCGCGCGCCCGGCGGCGGATGGAGCACGATCGTCACTACGGAGTTTGATCTCTCATGTTGTGTTGCGGTCGGCGACGTTGTCTACGTCGGTACCGACGATGCACGCGTCTTGCGCGCCAGCGCGGCCGGAGAGATCGTGCAACTCCGCGGCTTCGACGGGGTCGCCGGACGCGATAAGTGGTACGCAGGCGGTGCAATCATCAACGGGAAGCACGTAGGACCGCCACTCGGGATCCGTTCCATAACCGCAACTTCAGATCGCGCGGTGCTCCTCGCCAATGTCCACGTCGGCGGAATCCCGCGATCGGTGAATGGCGGCGTAACTTGGCTGCCCACTATCGACATCGATAGCGACGTCCATGAGGTTCGCGCGCACCCTACGCGTCCGGCAGCTGTTATGGCCGCCGCCGCGGCCGGGCTCTGCACCAGCAGCGACGGCGGCGCGACATGGATGATCGAAACGGCGGGCCTTCATGCGCCGTATTGCCGCGCGGTCACGTTCTCGGGCGACGACGTACTGGTATCCGCATCGGAGGGCCCCTTTGCCCCGAAGGGCGCGATCTATCGTCGCGAGGTCGATGATCTTGGTCCACTGGTTAAGGTCGGCGGCGGCCTGCCCGCATGGCTCGACGGGGGTGCTGACACCCATTGCATCGCCACCCATGGCTCAGCAGTCGCGGTCGCCGACAAGGGAGGCAACCTTTACGTATCAGCCGACGCCGGTCGCACCTGGTCGCGTCGGGCTGACGGCATTCCAACTCCGAGCAGCGTCCTTATCGTCTGAGGACGAATGCGGGATTCAGAGTATTTCGAAACAAGCCTCGTAGCGCTCCTTTTCAGTTACGCGACAAGTGCTGGCACCTGTTTTGCAATCAGGGGTCGCAGGTTCGAACCCTGTCACTTCCACCACTTTTCTTTGCGTGTCTTGAAATTACTTCTGCATCGCACTGTCCAGCGCGAGTTTTTCTTCCGAAGTGAGCGGACGCGTGCCGCCTTTTTCCAACTTGCCGAGTTCGAGCGGCCCGATGGCCACGCGGACGAGCCTTAGCACTTCAATTCCGTTGTGCTCAATCATCCGGCGGATTTCGCGATTTTTGCCTTCCTCTAAAATTATTTCCAGCCAGGCGTTGCGTTCGCCCCGGCGCAGCATACGAGCGCTTTTTGCGCGCAGAAAATCGCCTTCCTCCGCGCGAAATCCCTTCACCAGCGGGCTCAGTATTTCTTCAGACGGGATCGCGGCCACTTGCACATGATAGGTCTTGCTTAAGTGCGTTTCCGGGGTGAGGATGCGCGCGGCCCATTCGGAATCATTCGTAAAGAGCAGCAGCCCTTCGCTGGCTTTATCGAGCCGGCCGACCGGAGCAACCAAGGGCAATCCCTGCGGCAAGCAGGAGTACACAGTGTCTCTCCCTTTTTCATCACTGGCTGTCGTGACGAGACCGCGCGGCTTGTTCATCGCGAGATAAATTTTCTTCGTGGCATCTACGCCCTGGCCATCCACTTGAATGCGGTCGCGCCCCAGGTGGACCGGGGTTTCCGGATCGCGCCGCGCAACGCCGTTGAGCTGCACGCGCCCCGCGCGAATAAGAATTTCTGCCTGTGAGCGGGAACAATACCCGAGCTTCGATAATGCGCGGGCGAGGCCATGTCGCGGCCCGAGCCGCGACGATGCTTCGCCACTCCGCTTGATTTTCAGGTTGGTGATTCGCTTCCGCATGAAATCGCCGGGGAGTCTGACTGATTCCCGGATGCCCGGCAATCAAGATAACTTCGCCATCAGCGCGTCCACTTCCTCGCGCGTGGGCATCGAGGGCGCCGTGCCCGGCCGCGTGACGGAAATCCCCGCGACCGCACAGCCGAATCGCGTCGCGGCGACGATGTCTTTGCCTTCCGCGAGCGCGATGGCGAATCCGCCGTTGAATGCGTCGCCCGCGCCCGTGGTTTCTAGCACCGGCCCGGCATCTATTGCGTGGACGTGCGTAGAGATCCGCGCGTTCTTTACGAGGGCGCCTTGCGCGCCAAGTGACACCACGGCGTTGCGTGCGCCGCGATCGAGCAGCGCCTGCGCGGCGCGCTCCGCCTCTTCAAAATTTGTGACCTGCAGGCCGGTCAGCAAAGCGGCTTCCGTCTCATTCGGCGTTACGTAATCGCACAGCGCGAAAATTCCCGGCGGCAGCGGAAGTCCCGGCGCGGGATTCAGAATCGTCGTCACGCCGAGACCGTGGGCGAGCCTCAGCCCGTGCTCGACGGCGGGCACTTGCAATTCAAGCTGCGTCAGGAAGACGGCCGATTCCGCGATGCGCGAGCGCGCCTGATCAATTTCCGCCGGCGTGACGTGGAAGCACGCGCCCGGATACACGACGATCGCGTTTTCACCGCTCACCTCGTCCACAATGATCGCGGCGCCGCCCGTTGCGTGTTCGGTAGTCTCAAATACAAACTGCGTGTCAATGCCTTCACTTTTGTACGTGTGGCGCGCCAGATCACCGAATGCGTCGCGGCCGAGCTTGCTGATAAAGGTAACTTTCCCGCCGAGCCGCGCCGCCGCCACCGCTTGATTCGATCCTTTTCCGCCCGGCCCGAGCTTGAAGTCCGAACCCATCACCGTTTCGCCCCATGCAGGAGCTTTGTGCGTGCGAAATGCGAGGTCGGCGACAAAGCTTCCAAGGACGGTGATCCATTTTTCCGCCATGCAGAAATCTCCTGACAATTTTTTGAAGGGCTAGGAACTTTGATATGCGCGCGCGATCAGCACGAGCGCGAGCAAGTAACAAACGAACATTCCCACCAGATACGCCTTGGCGCTGCTGTTCGCGCCGCGGAATTCGCGCCAGACAAAAACGCCCCAGACCGCGGCGATCATCGGCGAGGCCTGCCCGATGGCGTACGAAATCGCCACCCCGACGAGACTCGCCGCAACAAAATTGAGAACCGTGCCGAGGCCCCAAATGGCGCCGCCCAGCAGGCCGAGCGCGTGATACGAAGCAGGCGCTCCGCGGTAACTCGAAAAACCTACGGGGCCGCCAACGAGCGGCTTCCTCATTAAATACACGTTGAAAATAAAACAGCAGAGGAACGCGCCAAATGTAAATAGCACGGCGACGGTGTATGGCGTCAGCGGATGCGCGGCCGTCATGGACTTCGTGACAAACGGCGCGAAAGTGCCCATCAGCAGCCCGGAAATCACGCAGACGATAATTCCTTTGCGCGGCGCCTTGTGGTCCCCGCTCCGCAGCGCGCCATACGCTTTGCCGATCAAAATAACCGCAAGCACCGCCATCGCGACGCCCGCGCCAAGCAACACCGCGCTGCCTTTCGGTTGAATGAGGTAACTCAGGACCACGCCCTCCACCAGCGCGATGCCGATGGAAATCGGAAACGCGATCGCCAGCCCGACGATTTCGATACCCGCAATCAACAACACATTCGCAATATTAAAAATGAAGCCGCCAACCGCGGCATCCAGCAAATTCATCGGGGCCGCGGAATGCAGATTGGGAAGAAAGCTCAATGCACCGCCGGAGGTTGAGCCGAGCGTGAAGGCCAGCACCACCGAAATCAGAAATATTCCGGCGGCGTAATCCCAATAATAAAGCTCGAAGCGGTAATTCTTTGTGAGCTTGTAAGTATTCGCGAATGAGCCCCAGCAGATCGTGCTGAGGACGGTCATGACCAGAGCGACGACAAATGTCTGTGGCGCGAACATCTTCGAGTGTCCCCGGTCAATCGAGCGCGGGGCCTCTTTTACACCTTTCGAGCGTATTCGTCGAGCGCGGCGGCGAGGCGCTCGAGGCCGATGCGGAGAGTTTCGGTGTCGCCACCGATGCCAAGCCGGAAATGCTCCGGCATCTCGAAGAACCGGCCGGGGACAACGGCGGTCTCATATTTTTCGCGGAGGAGCTTGAACAATTCGTCCGCGTTGCCGCGCAGCAGGCGCGGGAAAACAACTGTGCCGGCCGGAGGCCGCAGCGATTCGATGTCATTGCGCGAATTGAGGAATTGATCAAGCAGGCTGCGATTTGCGGTTAGCAATGCTTTCGACCGCGCGGCAATTCTCGGAAGGTTATCGAGTGCAATCACCGATAGCAATTCGGCAGTATGCGCCGGGATGTTTCCGAAGAGGTCGTTGATGCGCCACATTCTGCGAGCCAGCTCCGGCGCGGCAAGAATCCATCCGCAACGCAGCCCGCTCAGACCGTAAACCTTTGTGAGGCTGGTGGTGATCAAAAATGTCTCGCCAAGATGAAACGCGGAGCGAATCGAAGGGTCAAAAAACATCTCGAGATAAACTTCGTCGACCATCACGCGCGCGCCGCGCCGCGCGGCAATTTCGCCAATCGCTCGAAGCGTCTCCGTCGGAATGAAGGCTCCGCTCGGATTATGCAGATTTGTCAGAACTACAAGCCGTGTGCGCGGCGTGAAAGCGCGTTCCATTTCCACTGACTCCACTGCGAAGCCTGCTTCAAAGTGCCGGTGAAAGCGCTTCACGTTTGCGCCAAGAAATTCCGCCGCTTCGAGCATCGGCCCATACGCCGGGTGCTCGATCAAAACATCATCGCCGGATTCGATCACTCCGGAATAGGCGAGAAAATTCGCCATCGAGGTGCCGATCGAGGAGACCACGCATTCTTCCGGCACTCCCGCATGGCGCGCGAGGCGCTCCTGCAGCGGCGCGTATCCATACCAGCTCGGCCCGCTGATTTCGAGTTCTTCCAAGCGCACGGGCAAATCCGCGAGGGCGTAATTCGCCACGCCGCTCGTGGCGAGGTTGTATCTCGCGCGAGGCTGCGTCTTCACCCAGTCAATATAGGGGGATGAGGATTCTGTGCGGCGATGCGTCATGCGCTCCATTCTACTGCGCGGATGTTGAAAACATCATTAAGCGGCATTTACTTTCCTTCGCGACGCCCAGAAGAAGTATACCGGCAGTCCTGCCAGAGCGATGGCGAGGCCAATCAGCGAGTCTTTCGGATAGTGGTAGAAAGTCGCCGCAACCACCAGCCAGCAAACGGCGATATAAATGATGGTCGTAAAAGGATGTCCGGGCGTTCGATAGATTTTTTCACCGCCGTCCGGCATGAGCCCACGGCTTTCCCGCCGCCGGAAAACAAAAATGCAGGTCGCGGAGAGCCCGAAAAAAATCAGGTCCGTCGAAATCATGAAATTCAAGATTTGTTCGTACTTTCCCGAGAGCGCGATCACGATGGCCCACACTCCCTGCACAGCGATGGCTACCACGGGCACGCGCGTCTTCGGGCTGAGCCACGCGAGTTCGCGAAAGAAAATACCGTCATCGGCCATCGCGAAATAGACGCGCGGGGCGGTGAGAATCGACTGGCTCAGGAAACCGAGCGCGGAAATCGCAATCCCCGCGGCAATCCATGCGGCGCCGCGCGGGCCCAGTGCGATCCGCATGACGGCCGAAGCGGGCGTGCTCGTTGCGGCAAGTCCGGCAGCGCCGAGAACCTTCAGGCAGATCCAGCTCACGCCGGTATAAAGCACGGCGACTCCGGCAACCCCCAGCATCAATCCGCGCGGCAGGTCCCTCTGCGGCTGGCGCATTTCACCTGCGATGAAATTCGCGGTCTGGTAGCCGCCGTAGGAAAACATAACCGGAATCATGGCAGCTCCAAACGCGACCAGCAACGGAAGCGATGCGGGCTGGTCGAGCACGGGCGTCCACACGGTGCGGGACGGCCCCGCGAGAAACGCTCCGCAAATTACGAGCGCGGCAATGATCACGATCTTCGCGACCATCAAACCATTTTGCACGGAGCTGCCCGCGCGCACGCCCAGGCAATTGATAATCGTGAGGATGCCCAGCGCGAGCGCCGCGAGCGCGCCGCTCGAAAGAGGAACGCGCGTCAATTCCGAAAAATATTTTCCAAATGTAATGGCCACGGCCGCCATCCCGCCCGTTTGAACCACGAGCAGCAAAGCCCAGCCGTAGAGAAATCCCACGCCGGGATGATAGGCCTCGCGCAGATAGGCGTATTGCCCGCCGACCGCCGGGAGCCGCGATGCAAGCTCCGCGTAAATAAACGCGCCTGCCATGGCCACTAATCCACCGCATAGCCATGCGGCCAGAATCAGCGCAGGTGTGTGGACTTGCTTCGCGACGACGTATGGGTTGATGAAAATTCCCGCGCCGATGATTCCGCCCATCACGATCATCGTCGCGTCGAAAAGGCCGAGGCGGCGTGCCAGTTGCGGAGCAAGCTGGGGCTGCTGAGGGGGTATCGCGGGATTGGAGGGCGAAACCATGTTCTTAGAGAGTTCTGCCGCGCGCGTACTTTACCATCCGTCTCCAAGTCCGGCCAATTTGAGCCCGGCCAACCCGGGCCGTCCACCTCCTGCAAGCCAATCGAGGCCCGCGCTGCGTGCGTTGGCTGCGGCACCCTATTCGCCCCGGAAAATTCTTTCAATTCCGCGTGACATTTTCGACTGTAGAGCGTCTACTGTAGTATAGCTACTCTGAGAGGCTTGCGTGAAAGAACGTTACCAGGACCGCATCGAGCTGTTGCAGGGAACCCTCGACTTGATGATTTTGCAGGCCCTTCGCTGGGGGCCGCAGCACGGCTATGGCATCAGCCGTCTGATTCGCAGTCATTCCAATGATGTGCTGCAGGTCGCGACGGGATCGCTTTATCCCGCGCTGCACCGGCTTGAGGGCAAGGGCTGGATTGCGGGGAACTGGGAGATGGCGCGCGACCGCAACCGCGAATTCAAATTTTACCGGCTCACTGCCGCGGGCAAGAAGCAGCTCATCACGGAAGAATCGAAGTGGAAGCAGATTGCGGACGCCATTGCGCGAATGATGCGCCCGGCGGAGGGATGAAATGTCCCAGAAAAATGAGAAGCGCGAAAAAGATCTCGACCGCGAGCTGCGCGATCACCTCGAGCTCGACGCGGAAGCGCGGCGAGACAGAGGCTTTTCTGCCGACGAGGCTCGCTTCGCCGCTCGGCGCGATTTCGGCAACGCTACGCGCGTGAAAGAAGTGACGCGCGAAATGTGGGGCTGGGCTTCGCTCGAACGGTTCTGGCAGGACGTCACCTACGGCTTGCGCCTGATGCGCCGCAATCCCGGGTTCACAGCCGTCGCTATACTAACACTCGCGCTCGGCATCGGCGCGAACACCGCGATTTTTTCCATCATCAACGCCGTCTTTCTTCGCCCAATTCCCTTGCGGGATGCTGACCGAATCTACGTTGTCGCCAGGACCGGGAATCAGCTCGGCGGGCTTTCCATCTCGCTTCCCATCTACATTACGTGGCGGGACCACCGTGATGCCTTTGAAGCCTTTGGATTGATGGGTTACGGCGGCCACGTTACGATTACCGGCAAAGGAGACGCAGAGCGAATTCTCAGCCTCGGCGCAACGGACGAGTTTTTTTCGCTGATCGGCGTGCAACCCGCGCTCGGCCGCGCATTTAGTCACGAGGAATGCCTGCCCAATGGCGCGAAGGTCGCCATTCTAAGCGATTCGCTTTGGCGCAGAAAGTTCTCCGCCGATCCCAATGTGATAGGGCAATCCGTTACGATAGCCGGCGTGCCCCGCGTCATCGTCGGAGTCTTGCCGGCCAATTTCGATTTTGCATTTTTTGCCGGCCGCGGCGCGCAAATCTGGTTGCCGTTCGCAGTGCCAGTCTCGAGCGAGAACCCCGGCAACGGCGGAATGATTTGCCTTGGCAAGCTGCGAAAGGGAGCGACCCCGGCTCAGGCGGAAGCGGTTTTGACGCCGTCGCTTGTTGCGCTGCACGACAGGTTTCCCAGGATGATATCCACCAGCGAAAAAGCCCATCTCCTTCCCACGCGACAGTTCGTCTCGCATATTGCCGGAAACGGTCCTCTGCTTCTTTTCGGTGCAGTCGGTTTCGTTCTTCTGATTGCGTGCGCTAATGTTGCAAATCTTTTTCTGGCGCGATCCAAGGCGCGCCAGCGGGAAATTGCCGTGCGGGTCGCGCTCGGCGCAAGCAGGGGGCGTCTACTGCGCCAAATGCTCACGGAGAGCGTCCTGTTTGCGCTGTTTGCCGGCGTTGCGGGAATCCTCGTCTGCTACGCAACATTTAAGTCCATGCTTTCCCTTGTACCCGCCGACCTTCAACACGTCGGCGAATACAAGTTGGATAACAACGTGTTTATTTTTGCGCTCCTCTTGAGCCTGGCGACCGGGATTGTTTTCGGACTTGTTCCCGCGCTTGAAGCCTCGCGGGCCAATCCGCAGCACGCTTTGAAGGAAATGCCGTCGGGCGCCGGGGCAGGACGCAGGCAATGGAACCTGCGTTCCGTGCTCGTCACAGCCGAGGTCGCTATTTCATTTGTCCTGCTCGTGGGCGCGGCGCTGACACTCGAGAGCTTCGCGAAGCTTCTGCGCGTCGAACCCGGATTCGAGACGCACAACACAATGGAATTCAGTCTGGAAATACCAGGATCCCGGGCAAAAACAGTGGCGGAAGCGATTACGCTCTTCGATCAATATGCCGCGAGATTATCCGCGTTGCCCGGCGTCGAGGCCGTGGCGCACACCAGCGCGGTGCCGCTGCAGGGCGACTCTGATCTCCTTTACTCCGTCGTCGGACGGGACTCCGCTTCGGGTATGGACAGTCACGACGCGAAAGACGACATCATTGGCCCGAACTATTTTGAGACATTGCGAATTCCGCTCATCCGTGGCCGTCTCTTCACAGAAGCAGACGCCATGGCCGCGGAGCCCGTCGCAATTATCAGCCGCGCGATGGCCGACGAAGTCTGGCCGAATCAGGATCCCATCGGCCAGCACATCTGGATCGGCCGGCCGATGGGGTCAGAAAACGCCGAGCGCGCGCCGCGAAGAATCATCGGCATCGTCGAAGATGTCCGCGAATACTCGCTCTCGACTCCCCCAAGCGCCACTATGTACATCCCGGCCGCGCAATGTACTTGGGACGACGCGCGCGGAGCATCGTTCATCATCCGCGCCGCGCAGGTCCCAATGTCCCTCACCCCGGCAATCCGTAGCGTGCTGAGCCAGCTCGCGCCGGATCTGCCTCCGAGCCGCTTCTCTTCCATGCAGGAAATTATTTCTCTTTCGCTCACGGGCCAGCGGTTCAGCACAACCCTGCTTGCGTTGTTCGGCGCAATTGCGTTGCTCATTGCCACGGTCGGCGTCTTCGGAGTGATCTCTTACGCGGTGGCACAGCGTACTCGCGAATTTGGAATCCGCGTGGCCCTGGGCGCGTCGCGCACGACGCTTCTGCGAATGGTGCTCGGCCAGGGCTTGCGGCTTGCGTTTGTGGGCGTTGCGGTCGGACTTGCCGCATCCTACTGGCTCACGCGGTTGCTGCGCGATCTTCTCTTCGGTGTCAGGCCGACCGATCCTGTAACATTCATTGGTGTATCCGTGGTTCTCTTGGGCGTCGCGCTGGCGGCTTGCTGGATTCCGGCGCGGCGTGCGACGCGCGTGGACCCCATCGTCGCGCTCCGGTATGAGTAGCGCTTTGCCCGAAAACAAATTGTTTCACGTGAAACAATCGCGCTGGCAATTCGCAAAAATGTAGAAGAACTGTGTGCCGCAACGCCCCGAATGAAATTGTTTCACGTGAAACAATTTTAAACCCTTCAGAATGAAGAGCTTACGGTTGGGTATTCGAATTCCCAATCGCTCCAGCGTCGAAATCAGGCTGCGATTTCGCTCTGCTATATCTCCGGTACAATTAGATTGCGACCGCCTAACCGTACGCGTGAATCTGAGTCTAAATTTCTGACGGCGGATTCCGTCTTTTTGTACGCCCGGAGGATGCGATGGAAAAACTCTGGCAGGACGTTCGATACGCGTTTCGTGTGATCGCGAAGAGCCCCGGGTTCACGGCGGCCGCGGTGCTGACGCTGGCGCTCGGCATCGGCGCGAACACGGCCATATTTTCCGTGGTGGACGCTGTCCTGTTGCGCCCGCTGCCGTATCCGCAGCCGGAACAAATTGTTTCTGTGTTTGACGTCCAACCAAATTTCGGAAACACGCCGATGTCGTATCCGGAATACGCCCTCTGGCGCGATAAGTCGCAGGTCTTCCAGAGCGTGGCCGCAGTAGCCAACCAAGACTATACGATTTCCGATTTAAGCGAGCCCGAGCAGGTGCGCGCCATCCGCGTTTCCACCAACTATCTCGATCTTCTCGGCGCGCGGCCGTTTCTCGGCCGCACCTTTCGCCCGGAGGAAGAACCCTTCGCCGCGCCGCGCGTCGCCATCATCACCTATTCGTTTTGGAGGAGCCATTTCGGCGGCGATCCCACAGTGCTGGACCGCAAGCTCGTGCTCAACGATAACGTTTACTCGATCGTGGGAGTTCTTTCGCCGGAGTATCAGCCGCTTAACCCCGCGGACATCCTGACTCCTCTGCGTTTCACGGACAGCACCATCAATAACTGGGGCTTGCACTTCCTGAGCATTTACGGGCGGCTGCGCGCGGGCCTCACCGTCACCGAAGCGCAAAAACAGCTCCGTCCGCTTGCATTTCAAGTTGAAAAAGAACGCTCCACGGATACCTGGATTGCCATAGCGGGATTGAAGGATGACCTGACGCAGGGATCCGGCTCCCAGCTGGCTCTCATGTTTGGCGCGGTGGGATTCGTATTGCTGATTGGTTGCGCTGACGTGGCGAACTTGCTGCTCGCGCGCGCGGCAGGGCGGCATCGCGAAATGGCGGTGCGCATCGCGCTCGGCGCGGGCCGCTGGCGGCTCGTCCGGCAACTACTCACGGAGAGCACGCTGCTGGCGCTGATGGGCGGAGCGTTGGGTCTCGCGGTGGGCCGCGTCACACTCACGGCGCTCCTTGCAGCGCTCGGGCCGCGCCTTCCGCGTGCGACGGAAGTTACGATGGACGGAACAGTTTTGTTATTCGCAATTGGAATCGCCCTTCTCACCGGGATTTTCTTCGGACTCGCGCCTGCGCGAACGTTGCTGAGAACCTCGCTGGCATCCTCCCTCGGGGAGGGCGGCCGCGCGGGGACGGGTGTTGGCGGGCGGCAACGCAACGTATTGGTCGTCGGCGAGGTCGCCCTCGCGCTGGTGTTGCTTGTTGGGGCGGGACTCGTATTGCACAGCTTCGCGCAGCTCCTGAATGTGCCAAAGGGTTTCAGCGCGGACCACGTCCTAACATTCGGCGTAAATCTGTCGTCCGCGAGATATGAGAAGCCAGCTCAGCAGACCGAATTTTTCAACGAATTCCGCGCGAGCATTGCCGCCCTCCCCGGGGTAGACACTGTTGGTTTTGTGAATAGGATTCCCCTCGCTGGAGGAAATGTGAATGGCGACATTGATATCGAAGGCCGGTCATTTCCGAAGGACTCCGGCCCGGTTGCCGACAAGCGCATCGCCAGTCCAGGCTACTTCCATGCGATGCGAATCCCGGTCTTGCGCGGGAGGGAATTCACAGACGCCGACGTGTCGAGCGCGCCTCACGTGGCCATTATCAACGAAAACTTTGCGCGGAAGTATTTTCCCAATGAAGATCCGCTCGGCAAACACATCGCATTTGAGTGGGATATTGAAGGGTTTCAGGAGGTCGTTGGCGTAATCGGCGACGTGAAACACGACAGCCTGGCAAGCCCGGACAATTCCGAGGTCTACGTCTGTTATATGCAGCGTCCCGATGACGGATTTGTTTTCGCGGTCAGGACGAAGACGGAACCAGCCGCAATGACCTCGGCGGTGCGCTCCACTCTCTTCAGCCTCGACAAAGGAATTCCATTGACCGATGTCTTCACGCTCGATGACATTGTTTCAAGATCCTTGCGCGACCAACGTTCGAGCGTTTTTCTGCTCGGCAGCCTCGGCGCACTAGCGCTGGTGCTGACGGCTGTGGGAATTTACGGAGTGCTGGCCTACAGCGTCGCGCAGCAAACGCGCGAACTGGGCGTGCGAATCGCGCTCGGCGCATCGCGAAGCGACATACTCAGTCTTGTGCTCGGCCGCGGCTTGCGCCTCGTCGCGATCGGCGCTGCGATTGGCCTCGCCGCGTCCTTCGCTCTCACGAGACTGATGAGCGCATTGCTTTTTGACGTCAAGCCTACGGACCCCGTAACTTTTGCAGGCGTGACGCTGGTCTTGTTTATCGTTGCGTTCGCGGCCTGCTGGATTCCGGCGCGGCGCGCGACGCGAGTGGACCCGATGGTCGCGCTTCGTTACGAATAATCACTTCGCTGGGTATAGCGCTCCCGCCAAAATGGCTGGTTTCCGCCTGACGCTTCTGTCACATGAGACTACGACAGGTTTCGCATCTTCCTGCCCGGCACGCTAGAATGATATTTCGTTGTTTCGCATGTCAAAAATGGACATATCGGCCGCGGCTGAGGCCGCCAGCCCGGCTTCAACAGAGAAATCGCGCGAACATCCGGTCAAATCCGGCGGAGCTCCTCCGCCGCCAAAAAAACTGCCGGTTACGATCCGCGCGTTGCGCCACCGCAATTTCCAGCTTTTCTTCGGCGGCCAGCTCATCTCGCTCGTTGGCACCTGGATGCAGAGCGTTGCGCAATTGTGGCTCGTTTACCGCTTAACTGGATCCTCGTTGTGGCTTGGCGTCATCGGCTTCGCTTCGCAAATTCCTATTTTTATTCTCTCGCCGGTCGCGGGCACTGTGGCCGATCGATACAATCGCTATCGCCTTGTGATCGCCACTCAGACAACCTCGATGATTCTGGCGTTCCTGCTGGCATTTCTTACGCTGAGCCATAGCGTGACGAATAGGGAAAAGTTGTGGGGAATCATGGTCCTCGCCTCGCTGCTCGGCGTCGTCAATGCATTTGACATTCCCGCGCGGCAATCATTTCTCGTTGAAATGGTCGGGCGCGAGGATTTGATGAACGCAATCGCGCTGAACTCCTCAATGTTTAATGGCGCGCGCATCGTCGGCCCGTCAATTGCCGGAATTCTCGTTGCCACCATCGGAGAAGGCTGGTGCTTTCTTGCGAATGCGGTGAGCTTTATCGCGGTGATCGCGGGCCTGCTGCTGATGAAGATTACGCCGCGCGAGGCGGAGCGCAGTGCCTCCATGTTCACTCACATCGCCGAAGGCTTCCGGTACGCGGCACGCACCGCGCCGATCCGCGCGATCCTTCTGCTGGTCGGGCTCGTCAGCCTTGTCGGAATGCCTTACACCGTGCTGATGCCGATTTTTGCCGACCATATCCTGCACGGCGGCGCGCGCGGCTACGGAATTCTGATGGGCGCTACGGGAATCGGTGCGTTGCTTGGCGCGCTGGTGCTGGCATCGCGCACGGGCGTGCGCGGCCTGGGGCGCATCGCGGCCTATTCCGCCGCGGGCTTCGGAGTCTCCCTGGTAATCTTCTCTTTCTCGAAGAATTTCTATTTTTCAATGGCCATATTGGTCCCGGTCGGATTCACGATGATGACGCAGATGGCCTGCGCCAATACCCTGATTCAATCCATGGTCCCGGATAATCTGCGCGGGCGGATGATGGCACTCTACTCGATGATGTTCATCGGGATGTCGCCCGTAGGCGCGCTTTCGGGAGGCGCGATTGCGAATTGGCTGGGGGCGCCCTGGGCCGTGGCGATCGGCGGGACCGCCAGCCTTGCCGCCGCGGGAGTTTTCTATTCGCAGCTTCCGTCGCTGCGCCTTGACGCGGAAAAATTATTGGTTGACCAGGGCATGACCACGCGCCTGCGCTGAATCTTCCGCTACTGTTTTTGCGGCATCGGAGGCGGCGGGACCAATGGCAGCTTGCGCATCTCGCCACGCGCCTCGCGTCCTTCCACATCCTCAAACAACAAGGATGGCGCCGTGATGGTGGATGGGAGGCAGATACCCGATTCCGCGGAGCCGAATGGCGCGAGCGCCGTTCCGGCGAAGCCCGGTTCCTGGCTCTGCGCATAGGAAAACAATGCCGCATCGTCGCCGATTGCTGAGGCATCGCGCAGCGCGCGCAAATTCAACCCCAACAAATGGCCCGGACGAAGCAATTCTTCCGTTCCATCGGCGACGTTCACCTTATAGACGACCAGCGGCGCGCGTTCGCCGCTCGAAAGGCCTTCGACGATGCTCCGCAAATCGGACTCATAATCAACCCGGCGGCTATCTCCGATGGCGGGGTTATCCATTTCACGGATGAGCAGGCACCACTGTTTCCCCTCCTGCTTGCATTGATCCAGGAATTTCTTTTTCATATCAGCGGGAGAGACCCCGCTCGTAGAGCGGAAGAACAAATTGCTGTTCGTCGCGTGAGGATCGCCGAGATAAATGTTCCGCCCGTGCCCATTCGATGTGTTGAAATCGGGCCCCGGCCGGCGCGACATCAGCAAATTGCGGAGCATCCCGGCTTCCACGATGCTGATCCGCTGGGCTGGAACGGCCTCATCGTCAATGGCGTAAGATCCCGGAAGCGGCCGGCCTTGCGCGTCCGTCGCGCCGGGATCGTCCACAAGCGAAGCATCCGCCGGCAGGACGCGCGTTCCCAGCCGCCCGGTCCATTCGCTGCGGCCCCCGAGCGCTTCCAACTGCGCGTCCATCGAGGAGTTGACCGAAAGCTGGCCATTCGATCCGGAGATGGACGCCGCAAGCATTTGTGATAGTAGCGAGGCGGCTGCGCGCGACTCAAAAAGCACCGGCCCCGTATATGCAGGCATTGGTTGCGCCTTGAGAATCATCATTAACTGGGTCGCTCGCTTTTGAAGTTGGTCGGCCACTTCCGCGGCGGTGGGAAGTCCCTCGGGCCGCGCCGCATAAGCGGCATAAAAATGATGCATCGGCACGCCGTCGGGCGCTTGCGTATCAATCGCGGCTTCAATCGCGGCGAGCGTGCGGCTCTTGCGGACCTGCGTCCCTTCCGTGTTTATGACGTAGTAGGTCTCGAAGGTAAGCGTGTAGGTGATTTTTGCGTCGTAAAGGTCCGAGAATGCACGCAGCGCGGCTGTTGCCTGCCGGGCTTCCTGCTCCCAATTGCGATTGGTCCAATCCGGCACGACGCGCGGACTCACCATGTCGACCGGCTTTTCCTTGGAATAGTCAGCCACCTCGGGCGGTTTGGAAAGGCTGTGAAGAAATCCCTGTTTCTGCCCCATTTCCCGGATCGCCGTCTTGTAGGCTTGATCGGTGGCAATCCACAAATCCTGGCGCAAAGAGTTGTAGTCGCCATCCACACCCACCTGACCTGAACCAAGAAAACCCTGAAATGGCGCGCCCGTGAAAAAATTGGAACTATCCAATTGATAGCCGCCCATGCGGACATCCACTTCCATGAACCGGTTGTGGGCGCTGGTGCTGGACATCAGGGCTCCGAAGGAGGCCGTGATGGTGCGCGTGTCGAGGTCGACCAGCCGGTATTCGATGAAATAGGGCTTGCCGGAATCCGGGATTTCAAGCCGCGTTCTGGAGCGCTCCAGTTCATCATGCATTGCTTTCAACGTCTGATCCGCTTCCGCGGGGGGCCACTGTTGCGCACGCAGGCTCATCGTGAAAGCCAAGCAAAACAGCGCGGCTGCGAGGGTGATGCGATATAAGTGCGCCGGCTTCGATCTCTTCATCATGGAAATCATTGTTTCACCCCTGGGTCGTGCGCCGGAGGAGGCAGCACCGGTGGTTTCTCCGTGGCCGCGCCTTTCTTCTGCACCTCAAGTTCGCTCAGTAGCATCATTGGCGCGGCAGCGGCCACCGGCACGGAGCCGGATTCCGCGCCGCAATAGCCGTTGAAAACTTCCGTGGTGTCGCCGGTCGCTAGAACCTTCGTCAAAGAAACGAGCGGCGTGCCCACGATGTCCACGCCCCGAACGAGCTGATCCGGGCGCCCATCGGGAAATACCTTGTAAACGACCAGAAGCTCGAGTTGAAGCGCCTGCGGCTGACCGCGGCCCGTGAAGGTGAACCCTCCCTCAAGGTCGTCAATGAAAAGTCCGAATGGCTTCCCCTGCTTCTTAATTTCCTCGATAAACATTTTCCGCAACTCGGCATTGCTGACTGTCTTGCTGCTCTGCACGATCAGGTTACCCTGCCGCGAAATGGGTTCGTAGCCAATCTGCCGGCGCCCGTGACCGTTCGACTTCAGGAATTCCTTGAGCGGCTGGCGCGACATTTCAAAGTTTCGCAGAATGCCGTGGTCCACGAGCAGGACGCGCTCTGAAGGCACGCCTTCATCGTCAAACGGATATGAACCGAGCAGCACGTCCCGGTTCAGGCGCGCCATCGTCGGGTCGTCCACGATGCTGATGAAATCCGGCATGATCTGCTGGCCGACTTTTTTCGCAAACGTCTGCCCCTCACTTGCGTCCTTCTGGCGAAACCCTTCATCGCGGTGGCCAAACACTTCATGGAAGAAAACGGCCGCGGCACGCCCGGTCAGCAACGCCGGGCCCGCGGAGGGGTCGGCAACCGGCGATTTCACGAGCGCTTCAAGTTCCGCGCGCATGGTTTTTTCCGCGGCGAGGACGGCTTCGTTTGTCGGCTGGTCTTTCGCGTCAACCCAATCGAAGTTGTAATAGCGGTCGATGTCCATGCCGTCCGGAGCTTGGCCGGAAATGAATATTTCGAGCCGGTAACGAACCTGCCCGAATTGCAGCCTCGTCCCTTCGCTATCGACTTGATACTGGTTCTGTGCCTGGGCGCTGAATGTGATAATGGAATTGACTATGTCCGTGGACTGGCGAAAGTAGGCCGTGTAATCGCGGACTTTCTGTTCCCACGGACGGCGGTCCAGCTGAAAGGTCGCTTCGGCGCCATAAGAAGTATGCGGTTGTTCGCGGGAAAAATCCGGCGCGCCCTCTTCGGGCGACGTGGCCTGGACTTCCTTGCTCGTATTGATTTTGACCAGCGCCTCGGCGGCGGCGCGGTACTGCCGGTCGGTTTCCTGCCAGATAGCGCGGCGCAGCACGGCGGCATCGTCATCAATCGGCGCGACCGCGCCCGGGCTGGGATCATAAGCCGGCGCACCGTTGCCGACTTTGTGCGTGTTGTCGAGGTCGTAGCTTCCAACACGCATGCGGACCTCCAGAAATCGCTGCAGATTTTCGGAACTGTTCAGCAAGGCGCCGTTCGAGCCCATCACTTCGGCCGCGCGCACTTGTGAGAGCGTGTAACCGATATAGTAAGCGGGCGGCGACGCCTTGCTCAGAATCGCCATGTTGCGATCGAGTTCAGCGCTCATTGCCGCGATCATCGGTGAAGGCGGAGCCTGTTGCTGGGGTTCCGCGCGAAGGGTGTCCGGCTTGCGCGGCATTGCTTGCATGGAAACGGAGAGCGTAGCGGCAATTAGGATTGCGAATAAGAAGCCGGAGCGGCAGCGGGATGGAACGAAATCATGTGCGGTCAAGTGCATCTTCTTTCTGCTGGATGGTGTTGCCAGCCCGCGGCGCGGCCATCAATCGGCGCTCCGCGTTCCAGACTTATTGCGGTTTGACGAAAAGACTTGAGTTTGGATTCGTATTTATCTTCACTTCCTTAAAATCGTCCTCTGAGAATTTCTGACCGGCCCGCAAAGTGACGCGGTGGAACGGAAACTTCATGCCCTGAACGTCTCGATAGTCCGTCCACACTTCGATGGTTTCCACCTTGCCCTGTGGGACATCTTGTATATAGCGAACACCCACAACGAGCCCCGTCCCGGGATCAAGATACGCGATGAATTGAAGTGTGCCAGCCGCGATGGCTATCGCATCCGTCTTTAACCCGGCGAAATCCCGTTGCCCAAGCGCCTGCGCCTGGATTCCTTCGCCTCCTTGCTGTGCTGCGCGAAAAACTCCCCACGCCCCGGCCAGCATAAGACTGCGAATGAATTCGATATCCTGGCTTTCCGGAACGGAAACGGCGCCTTGTCCGCCCTGAACCTGAACCCACCCGACCTTGCCATCAAAAGCCCGGGTAAGTTTTCCTCGGTCGGCTCCGCCGACAAACAATTCCGTGTCAATCCGTATGTGATCCGGATAAAGAATATAGACCTTTTGGGTTGTAATCGCCTGGCCTTGTCCTGCAACTTCAACCGTGCCGGCGGTGGAACACTCCAGGCTTTCCAGGTTTGCAAGGGCCGCGCCTCCGGCCGCCTGCACGGCGCGAATCAACATGGTCTTGCCCTGCGCGAGAGCTTCGGGCGTCGGAGGAGGGATGTGCTCCGGCACGCGGCGAAGGCTGGGCAGGAGCAGATCGAGTTGCCCGGTCGGGATTTCGTCATAGCTTGCGTTCGGGAATTCCTTCTTCAAATCGTCGCGGAACTGCGCCGCGTTTCCGGCCAGCACGATGTCGAGCGAGGACGTCTCAAAATACTTCATGGCCTCCGCGTTGGCCTGGGCGAGCGTAACGGCGGAGATTCGCGCCTGATAGGTTTCGTTGTAGTCCGCCGGCAATCCAAAGTGCGCGACCGTCAGGACGCGGTTCGCAACTTGTTCCGGCGTCTCGGTCTGGATGGGATAGACGCCCATGAGGTAGTCCTTCGCGAAGCTGAGTTCTTCGGGTTTGAGGTCCCCTTTGGACATCCCCTGAAGCAGATTCACGACGAGCCTCACCACATCCATCGTCGCCTCCGTGCGCGTGAACGTGGACGCCACCAGGCTGCCCGCCTCCAGGTGCGAATCAAATTCTGTATTTGCGCCGTAGGTCAGCCCCTTCTTGATACGGACTTGCGTATTGAGGCGGCTGTTGTAACTTCCCCCGAAAATTCGATCAGCGACAAAGAGGGGGATGAAATCGGGATCGTTCCGGCGCATGCCGAGTCGCCCGATGCGGATCTGCGTTTGCACAGCGTCGGGTTTGTCCACGACGTAAATGTGCATCCCGGCGCCGCCGCCGGCAGCCGGATGGTTCTGCGCCGGAACCTGCTTGCTCTGCCAAACGTCGAAGAATTTCTCCGCCGCTGCAAACGCGGCATCGGGCGTGATGTCTCCGGCAAAAGCGAGGAGAGCTTTGCCGGGCGCATAGAAGGAGTCATGGAAGGCCACCAGGTCATCCCGCTTAATGGCCTGGATCGAATGGGGCGTGCCATCATTTGGCAGGCCGTAAGGGTGCATTCCATAGACCACTCGCTGGAAAACGGTGGAGGCCAGATAATCCGGGTCCTGGTAACTGGTCTGGAGGTTTGAAAGCGCTGACTGGCGCTGCCGTTCCAACTCTTCCGGCTTGAAATCTGCACGCAGAGTCACGTCGGAGATCAGGTCCATCGCCAAATCGAAATCCTTCTTCACAACAGTGATGGAGACGACCGTGCTGTCATAGTCGGCGCTCGCAGAAAGTGTGCCGCCGACAAAATCGATCGCTTCGGCAATCTGCTGCGCCGTGCGGGTCGGGGTCCCCTGCGCGAGCAGCGCGGCCGTCATGCCCGCGACACCCGGCTTTCCCTCCGGATCATTCACCGCGCCGGCCGAAGTCAATACCAATCGCACCGCCACGGCTGGCATATCAGGCGAGCTGACGACAAACACGCGCATGCCGTTCGCAAGCGTTTTCGTCGCGACGGGCGGGAAGTGATACTGCTTCGGCGGCGTGGCGCCGGGCATTTGTGCGACGAGTTGGGGCGGCGCTGCGTGCTGCGCTGGCGCGCTTGCCGGCGGAGAAGATTGCGCCAAACCGGTAAACGCGAAAACTGTCGCAACGGCGAACGGAGCCATAATTCTCAAAATTTCTTTCAAAATCCGGGCTCCAGAATTCCAGCGGCGCGCACTCATGGCCGCTCCTGTTGCGGGCCGGTCGCTGGCGCTTTTGGCGGCTCGACATCCAGGACTGTGGCGCGCGTCGCGATGAAATAATCACGCGCGACGCGCTGGATATCGGCGGCGGTCACTTTCAAATAATTGGAAAGGTCTGTGTTCATCAGGTTGACGTTCTTGCCGATCACAGCATAGCGGCCCAGCGCATCGGCCTTTTCCTGCACCGTCTCACGCCCAAGGATAAAACTGGAGATCTCCTCGTTCCGGGCCTTTTCGAGTTCCGACTGGGTGACGGGCGTATTTCTCATTGCTTCCAGGACGTCGTGGATTTCCTTCTCGCCATCGGCTGCCGTCTTCCCCTGGTTCATCACCGCGACGGCAAAGAACAGGTTCGGGTCCTCGGTGAAATTTCCCGCCCCAAAAACCTGCACGGCGATCTGGTCGTCGTAAACAAGTTTTTTGTAGAGCCTGCTGCTGTCGCCGACGCTCAAAATGTTGGACGCCAGCTCCAGCGGGTAGGAGTCAGGCGCAAACGCCGCCGTCACCTTATAGCCAATCACAACCGCCGGCAGCGGCGAATTTGGATAAGACTGCGTCAACCTCCGCTCGGCCGTTTGCGCCGGCTCGGGTGTGGCGTTCCGGGGGACGGGCTGCGTGGGCTTCGGGATTCCTCCGAAATATTTCTGGGCCCAGGCCACGGCTTGGTCAGCCGTAAAGTCGCCGACAATCACCATCGTCGCGTTGTCCGGCCGGTAGTAGGTGTGAAAAAAAGCTTGCACATCGGGGAGCGTCGCCTTGTCCAGATCCTCCATGCTGCCGATCGTGGTGTGATGGTATGGGTGTACGGTGAACGCCGCCGCGTACAGATCTTCAATCACTCGCCCGTATGGGACGTTTTCAACCCGGTCGCGCCTCTCTTCCTTCACCACTTCCCGTTCGGATTCAAAGTTCGCCTGGTCAACGTTTAGGCTGCCTAGCCGGTCCGCTTCCAGCCAGAGCACGCGCTCGAGGTAGTTGCTCGGAAACGTCTCCCAGAAAACGGTTACATCGTCCTGCGTGTAGGCGTTGTCCTGTCCGCCCATCGCCTCGATGTAGCGCGAATGTTCTTCGGCGGGCACGTGCGCCGAGCCCTTGAACATGAGATGTTCAAAGAGATGCGCGAATCCAGTGTGTCCCGGCTTCTCGTCCCTTGATCCGACGTGGTACCACATCTGCAAATTGATCACCGTCGCCGCGTGGTCTTCCAACATTAGAATTCGCAGGCCGTTTGGGAGATCTCGCGCAACGATGTGCAACTGTGGCGGGCGAATTGTGGTTGTGGGGGGCCCCTCCGGCGCCTTCTGAGTCGCGGGCGTCTGCGCCAGAATCGCCGGAGCGACCGCGAACACGGCGCACAAAAATAGAACTACCCTTTTGATCGGAATCACCCTTTCACCCCCACCGAATCAACTCAAAGACGATAAATCGCAGCGAAGCATGTTAGAGGCCCACGCCCCCGGCGTCAACCGAACCCAAATCAAACAATAACCAGCCGCCCCAGAAATCCCCCAGAAATCTTTGATGCGCAAATCGCACATTGCGAATGTATTCAGCCCGCGGATTCCACGCGAGTTCCACAATTGGGCACGCTCTCCTCTGGGTACCTTGCGCCAGCCCAAGCCGGGCGCGACAATTTTCATATTATGCGAGTTCTCTTGAGCATCCTCTTGACTGCCGGTTTGGGCTTGGGCACTTACTACATCTTTCTGAAACATGCCACCCCCGGCGGCCCCGGCACCCTTCCGACTGACGCCATCATCACCACCGGCGTCGAAATGGATCTCAATGTGATCGCGCAAGCTGAGCGCACATATAACGTGGAAAACGGAGCCTACGCGACGATGGATCAGTTGGTTTCCAGCGGCGCACTTTCTGTAGCAAAACCCGGCCGCAACGGCTACACGTACACGATAGATACGGCCTCGACCGGCTTCACAGTTACGGCCAAATGGAGCCCCGTCACTCCCGCGCAGGCAAGCCTTCACTACCCAACTTTTGTCGTCGATCAGACGATGGAAGTCCGCCAGGTTCAAAAAGTGGTTCAGTGAGTCATTCATTAGGCCGTTCCGTAAGCCAAATTCCTTCACGTATCTAAGGCGCGCGCTTCTGGTCGGCTACGGTCACGCCGGCTTCGGCGTAATCCGTCGGCGGCACATCCAGGAACGCAATGTGTATGTTCTCGCGCTTTGCGCGCCCTTCCTGTTCGAGCGCTTCCGTAATCCGTTGCGCGATCTTCCGCTTCTGCTCCGGAGTCCGTCCTTCAACCCACGTCACTTGTACATGCGGCATCGTGTGTTGCCTCGATTGGAATTTGGCGTGAGTTGCTGAACCACTTCACGCCGCCCGGCATTCTACACGCATCGCCTCGCGCCACTTTGTCCGTCCATCGCTTTACGGTATTCTTCTCGAACGCATGCATGACCTCGGCTATTTCCGGGAACATCTCGAACTCTTCGAGCAGATGGCGCGCAACCGCGGCGTGACGCTCGATTTCGAGGGATTTCGCGCGCTCGACCGCGAGCGCCGCGATTGCATCACCGCTGTCGAACGCTTGAAAGCCGAGCGCAACAAAGCGAACGACGAGATCGCCCGGCGCAAAAAAGTAGGCCAGGACGCGGTTCCGCTGCTCGCTGAAATGAAGCGCGTCGCGGGGGAAATCACGTCTCAAGACTCGCATGCCGCGGCTCTGGACGCGCGCCTGCGCGAATTCATGCTCACGGTGCCGAACCTGCCTCATAGCTCCGTCCCGGCCGGCCGCGACGCCGGCGCAAATGTCGAAGTCCGCCGCTGGGGCGCGCCGCCGAAATTTGACTTCACCCCCAAGCCGCACTGGGAGTTGGGCGAGCAGCTCGGCATTCTGGATCTGCCCGCCGCCGTGAAAATAGCCGGCGCGCGTTTTGCGCTCTATCGCGGCGCGGGCGCGCGCCTCGAACGCGCCCTCGCGAATTTTTTCCTCGATGTCCACACCCGCGAACACGGCTACACGGAGATCCTGCCGCCTTTTATCGTGAATACCGAGTCGCTGGTTGCCGACGGCAAGCTGCCGAAATTCGCAGGAGACATGTTTCATCTCGAAGGCACGGATCTTTGGCTCACAACAACTTCGGAGACGGAGCTGACGAATCTATTTCGCGGCGAAACGCTTGACGCCGGCAAATTGACAATCAAACTTTGCGCGTGGACATCCTGCTTCCGCTCCGAAGCGGGCGCCGCAGGCAAAGACACCCGCGGCATCAAGCGCCAGCATCAATTCCAAAAAGTTGAGATTTTCAAATTTGCCCATCCTGAAAAGAGCTACGAGGAACACGAATCGCTCGTGCGCGATGCGGAAGACTTGCTGCAACGCCTCGGCCTTCACTACCGCGTGATGTTGCTCTGCACCGGTGACATGGGCTTCGCGTCCGCGAAAACTTACGACATCGAAGTATGGCTCCCATCCGCGAATGAGTTCATGGAAATCTCTTCATGCTCGAATTGTGAGGCTTTTCAGGCGCGGCGCGCGGGAATCCGTTTCAAGCCAAAGGGTGGCAAGAGCGATTTCCTCCACACCTTGAATGGATCCGGCCTACCCATTGGCCGCACCTGGCTCGCCATTCTCGATAATTTCCAGCAGAGCGATGGCAGCATCGCGATTCCGGGGGTTTTGCAGTCTTTTATGGGAACAGACCGAATCGTCCCGCAAGTCTAGTAGGGCTGGCGGGACGGGGCCCGCATTCCTGTAACCCCTTATTAATCAGCGACATACGAGTTATAACGCCACCTTGTTGGCCGAGCAAAACCCTGCATTCCCAGTTTTGGGCGGAACTTGCATCCTCCGCTCCTCATTGACTGTATGGTGTACCTTGACTAAACTGCGCCCGACGTAAGTCCTGCTATCACAAGAGGAAGCGGCCAGGGGTTCACGCGCGGAAGGCCGCTACAGCAAGACCGTTTGTGCGATCGTAAGGGAGAGACGACTGATGTCCACGCTATCGAAGGCAGTCCCGCAGCCAGTTGCTCCGCGCATGGTGCCTCGCGAGGACCTGAACACATTTCGCATCGCGCAGCTTCAATTCGACATGGCCGCCGAATTCCTGAAGCTCGATCAGGGCCTGCGCCAAATTTTGCGCACACCGAAACGCATCCTAGAAGTTTCCATCCCCGTGAAGCAGGACAATGGCCAGGTAAAAGTTTTCACCGGCTTTCGCGTGCAGCACAACGTCGCGCGCGGCCCTGCCAAGGGCGGCATCCGCTACCATCCCAGTGTCACGCTCGACGAAGTGAAAGCGCTTGCGGCGTGGATGACCTGGAAGACCGCGACGGTCAACATTCCGTATGGCGGCGCAAAGGGCGGCATTATTTGCGACCCGAAGCGCATGTCCAAGGGCGAGCTCGAGCGCATGACGCGCCGCTACGCCTACGAAATTCTGCCCATCATCGGGCCTGGGAAAGACATCCCCGCGCCGGATGTTTACACCGACTCGCAAACGATGGCGTGGATCATGGACACCTACGCAATGGTTACCGGCGAAGCCGCGCCCGGCGTGGTCACGGGGAAACCCATTTCGCTCGGCGGCTCGGAAGGGCGCGGCGACGCCACGGCGCGCGGCTGCATGTACGTCATTGAGGAAGCTTGCAAAGCGAAGAAGATGAACCTTCGCGGCGCGACCGTCGCAATTCAGGGCTTCGGAAACGCGGGCAGCGTTGCCGCGCGGCTGCTTGCCGAGAAAAAAGCCAAGATCGTCGCCATCAGTGACTCGCGCGGCGGCGTTCACAATTCGCGCGGCATCGACCCCATCAAGGCGCTTCGCTACAAGGAGCGCTCCGGCACCGTGGTGGGCATGCCCGGCGCTTCGCGCATGACCAATGACGACCTGCTCATCATGAAGTGTGACATTCTCATTCCCGCCGCGCTTGAAAACGTGATTACGCTCCACAACGCCGACGCGATTAAGGCCAAAATCATCGCCGAGGCCGCAAACGGCCCGACCACGCCGCATGCCGATGAAGTCCTTGCGCGGCGCGGGATCTTCGTGCTGCCCGACGTGCTCGCCAATGCGGGCGGCGTCACCGTCAGCTATTTCGAGTGGGCGCAGGATTTGCAGGGCTATTTCTGGAGCGTCGAAGACGTCAACGCCAAGCTTCAGCACGTGATGTCGCGCGCATTCCAAACCGTTTTCGAGACCAGCCGCAAATTCCACACCCACATGCGCAACGCCGCCTACATTGTTGCTGTCGGCCGCGTCGCCGAAGCCACCACCACGCGCGGCTTGTTCCCGTGAGTTGGCTGCGCGGCGAGCTTTCCCCAAATTAGACACACGGCAGCGTTCGCCCACAAAGTTTCTTCTTGCGTGCAACCAACGCAACAAGTACATTTTGATTTGCCGGCTTGTCCCCGCAATCGGGCGCAGCCGGCTATTTTTGCCTCTCGCGCATGAAATTTGGAAGTGCGATGAGGCGTGAAAAGAAAAGAGAATAGAAGAATTGAGCAATCATACGAATCCTGCGCCGCCGATTGTCCTGGTGATCGCCGGCTTTGACCCATCCTGCGGCGCGGGAATCGCGGCCGATTTGAAAACGATTGCCGCGCACAACGGTTACGGCGTCGCCGCGGTGACTGCCGTCACTGTGCAATCCACTCAGGGCGTGCTGAGCGTGCATGCCGTTTCACCCGCGACGCTCCGCGCGCAACTGGATGCGCTTGCGCAGGATGTCAAACCGGGCGCGATCAAGATTGGCATGCTGGCCAATAAAGCGAACGCCGCTGTCGTTGCGGAATTCCTTGAACGCTTCAAGAAGACGCCGATCGTTCTCGATCCCGTCATCATGCCCTCCTCCGGCGGCGTGGAATTGCTGGACGCAGGCGGCGTGAAATTCCTCGCCGAGGATTTGCTGAAGAGCGCGACGGTTGTGACGCCGAACATCGCGGAAGCCGCGCTCCTGAGCGGCCTTGAAATTAAGGATGTGGCGGGAATGGAAACCGCAGCGCGCAAGCTCGTCGAGCGCGGGGCTCGCGCCGTGGTCATCAAGGGTGGTCACATGGAAAAGCCCATTGATGTCCTTTTTGATGGCGACGCGATTCTTACGCTTGGCGGCGATCAAGTGAAAACATTGAACACGCACGGCTCCGGCTGCACGTTTGCATCGGCCATCGCCGCGCAGCTCGCCTCGGGCCGCCCGCTTCGCGATGCGGTCCTGCTCGCGAAAACCTACGTGCAGAAAGCCATCGAGCACGGATTCGCAATCGGCAAGGGCGCAGGCCCGCTGGATCATTTTTACCGCGTCCATCAGGAGCCACCCACGCGCGGCGTGCACGAAGTCCCGCAGCACGGCATGCATCCCGCCGCCGAGCCCGCTGCCCATTGACCCCGTCGCCCTTCCCCCGGGAGTTCATCAACAGCACTATGAAATTGGTACTCGCCTCCGCCTCTCCGCGCCGCGCTGAGATTCTCACCGCCGCGGGAATTCGATTTGAGATTCATCCCGCGCTTGTGGATGAGTCGCCAATTCCCGGCGAGACGCCCAAACAATTGGCCGAACGCTTGGCGCACGCAAAAGCGGAAGCAGTCGCGCGGGAATTTTCGCGCGATAAAGACGTGATTGTTCTTGGCGCGGATACCGTCGTCGCGCTCGACGACGTAAGCCTCGGCAAGCCAAAGGATTCGGCCGATGCCCGCGCGATGCTTCGCGAGCTGCGGAGCCGAGAGCATCAGGTGTTTACCGGCTTCTCCCTCATTCGCATCGCGGATGGCGCGCAGGCTACGGGCAACGAAATCACGCGAGTTTGGTTTTCCGCTATGACAGATCGAGAAGTGGACGCCTACGTCTTAACCGGTGAGCCGCTCGGCAAGGCGGGCGCCTATGCCATCCAAGGTCTCGCCGGTCGCTACATTCCGCGCATCGAGGGTTGCTACTTCAACGTTGTGGGTTTGCCGCTCGCTCGCATCTGGCAGGCGCTTACTGATTTCGGCTGGCTGCGCGCCTAGCCCTCATCATCATCGTCATCGCAAATATGGAGCGGCCCAAATCCAAATATTGTCATCCTGATAGCCGATGTTTTGTATCGGCCCGAAGGATCCGCTTTTGCCTTCTACAGTTCACCGCGCATGACCACTCTTTCCAAAAAACGATAGTGGGTCAGTTTCCGAGTTCCCGGTCACCCGACCGGACTCGACGGCACGCGTCAATGGACCTCCAAGTTTCAACGCCGGTGGTCACCGGCTGCTTACTCAATCTCCCGCACTGGCTTCTGGAACGAAGCTCCAGCGGCGGTCAGCACCATTAGTCCGCCGGCGAGCAGAAACATTAGCTTCAAGCTCCACGCAACCAAGAATCCTGCAACCGCGAGAGAGATGGGGGTTATTCCGAAGGAAGCAAGCATGAGCACGCTGGCAACTCGCCCGCGCACCGCGAGATCGATCCGCTGCATGATCCAGGCGCCGATGTGGACGTTCACCATTCCCGCCGCTGCGCCCATGATCAGCAGCACGCCGGCGATGCTCCACACTTTCTCCAGCAGGCCGATGGATCCCAAGCAGACACCCAACGCCAACGAGACCAGAAGAATCATCACGCCGCGCCGGCGAATTTTCCAGACACCGGCCAATAGCGCGCCTAGCAAACTTCCCGCGGCAACCGCCGAGATCACAATGCCGTAGTCGGCAGGCGAACCGAATTTCGTCTTGGTCAAGTACGCCAGACCGATCGAAACTGGCCCTGCGATGCAGAAGTTCAGGATCATGGCCAGCAGCATCAGAGAGCGCAGCGGCAGGTCTTTTCCCACGTAGGCGATTCCCACGACGATCGAGTGCAACATTGCTTTCCGGGCAGTCTGAGACTTAGGAGGATCCGGCAGCTTCCACAGCGCGCCGATGATAAACAAGAAACTGATCGCATCCACGAAAAAAGCCCATGCCACACCCAGCGTTTTGATCACAAACCCGGCTGGAACGGGACCAACAATGGTGGTCATCTGCGCCGTGCTTTGGCCGACCGACGATGCCGCGACCAATTGTTCGCGCTTCAACAGCGAGGGCATATAGGCCGTTTGCGCAGGAACGGCAAACGCATCGGCCACGCCAAAAGCAATCGCCAGAGCGTATAGCTCCCAGGTCCGCAAGACGCGCAGCCAGACCAGAACGCCGATCACTGTGACGCAGAGAGTGCGCGCCGTGGCCGTGGCAATCATGATCTTGCGTGCGGACATGCGATCGCTGACGGCGCCGCCCATGAGCATGAGCAGAGCGCGCGGAATAGCACCTGCCATCATGATTGCGCCCATGGCCACAGCGGAGCCGGTCTGCTGCAAGACGAGCCAGGGCAAAGCGACAAAATAGAACTGGTCGCCCAGCAGCGAAATCGTTCCGCCGATCAGCCAGAGACGATAATTCGCGTTGCGCAGCGGATGTTCGACGGCCGTGATGGGCACATTTGCAGCGGAAACGGTTGCAGCAGCCATAAGAATCTCCTCAATGCGTTTACCGGTGGGAAAGAGCCCCGAAAAGAATTTGCCGGCGCGCGTCTGTCGCGCTTAATGTAAATGTATATTTACATTTACATTCGTGTCAAGCATTATCTCTGCGGAGCTGATATAAAGGAAAACCATGGCCGATAAGACGCTCGCTCCCCAACAAGCCCGCAGCCGGGAATCGATGCGCAAGTTGTTGAAGGCGGCGGCGCAAGTCATGGGACAGCACGGACTAGAGGGCGCCACCATTCCGCGCATCGCCCAGCACGCGGGATTGACGCCCGGGGCCATCTATCGCCGTTTTCCTGACAAGGACGCGCTGCTCGAAACGGTGATCATCGGCATCTTCAAGCATCAGGACGAGAGGCTGCGCATGATGCTCACGCCCGCCATGGCGCGCCAGATTCCGCTGGCCGTGTTCGCCGAGCAGCTCATCAACAACATGTTGGTCAGCTACCGCGCCAACGCCGGACTATTGCGTGCCCTCCGCCAATTCGTGCAGGGCCGCGATCACACTGCGTTTTACAGGAAAGTCGCAAGACTGGAAATGGGCACCTACCAGTACCTGGTCGAGTTGTTCTTGGTACATCGGAAAGAAATCAAGCATCCCGACCCGCAAACGGCGGTGTCTTTTGCCCTTGTCATGCTGATCAGCACTCTGACAGAGCTGATTCTGGTGGATCATGATATGAAGAACTGGCAGGCCGTGATTCCAAAGGATGACCTGTCACTGAAGCGCGAGCTCCTGCGCTCTTTTCTGAGCTATTTGGGTGTCGTGCATAAGTAATGATTGATCGCTGCACCAATAATTACAGTCCGCCCCCGCTTGCCGCGCCTACTCCACCCACGCTTATCCCAATTCGAAGCGACTGAGTCGCTACCCGCGGAAGTGGCCGTCCCCACATTTTGATTGAAGCCTCTACGCGGTAGCTCCCGGATCGTCGGCTACTCGAAAACTGTCCCACTTCCCAAAAACAAAACGAGCGGCCGGAGGGCCGCTCGTTTCAAGTTTTCCGGTGCGCACCAATCTGGGCGCGAAATCTTACCTACTTTTTCTGTTCGACGGGCGCTGCGTTTGCAGGCGCGCCAGGCTGCGACGAAGCCGCAGGTGGATTCGCGGGCGGGTCGCCACGCATACCTTCCCTAAAGCTGCGGATGCCTTCGCCCATTCCGCGCATCATCTCGGGAATCTTCCTGCCGCCAAATAGCAGCAAAACGATGAGCGCAATAATCAGCCAGTGCATTGGGAATTCCATACGGTTCCTTCCCTCCCAGTCCCCCTGAGGCAGCCCCGGCTTCCGGCCGGGCCGTTGGAGACACTATTCAAATTATAACACGCTCGTCCCCTTCGCGGCGGGTCACCCCGTTGCGATCCAGGTATTCGAGGAGCGGGATGGCGTATTTGCGGCTTACCCCGGTCAGTTCCTTGAACGCCGGAACGCTGATGCGGGCGCCGCGGCTCTGTTTGTGCGCGGCTAGGGTCTTCTTCAATCCCTCCAGCGCGCTGGCATGGAAAACAAGATCCTCCGTTAGCCTGACCAGCACCTTCTCGCGCAGGAGCAATTGCAAGACGCCGTGCGCCCGCTTGGAATCAATTCCGAGCTTGGTGAGCACGTCCGCCGTCGCCGGAACAGCGAGCCCTGCCTTCGCGAACGCGGCCTCGATTTCGCGACGTGCGCGCGTCTCGTCGTCCGCGAGCTTTACGGCGTGGCCCGCCTTCTTCACTGTGTCCCCACTGACGGCCAATTCTCCGGCGCGAACCAATTCGTCGAGCGCCGCCTGAAAAATCTCGGACGCTGAATCGTTTACTGCCCGTGCGCGCAAATCTTCTTTGGCGATGCCTGCGGCAAGGGGATTTGCCGCATGAAATTGCGCGACGCTTGCGCGTATGCGCGCGGCGCATTCCTTCACGTGCGATGTGGCTGCGACCATCAGCGGCTCGCGGTGAAGTATGCTGGCCCCGCCGCTCTTCACAAGGGCATCCGCAGTCGCGGCCGCCTCCTCGGCAATCCAGCCCGTCCGGGAAATGATCGCGTCAAGCGTCATCCCTCTCGCGCTCTCATCAAGCAAGCCCAGCAAAATGGCATCTTTGTTCCCACTTTCCAGGACGGGCAGGAGCCGCAGCACGGCTGGGTCCTTAGCGCGGCGCCGCTTCACGGTTTGCAACACAACTCCGCCGCCAATCGTGACCACCGGTGAGAATTGCCGCAGGATGAAACGGTCCCCCGGAAGCAAAAATACTTCGTTTTGCAATTCAAGATGGGCGAGCGCCGAGCCACCCGGCGCAAGTTGCGCGCCTTCAAGCAGCGTTACCCCGGCAATCGTTTCGCTGGTCCCCTGGTGAAAATGCGCGCGCGCCCGGTTTTTCAAGGGGCGCGCGGAGACAAGCAGCGTAATCCTCGCGTCCAGATGCCGCGTTGCGCTGAACCGATTCGGAACAACCAGCACCATCCCGCGCTTCACGTCCGCCAAATCAATTCCCGCGAGATTCACCGCCGTTCGCTGGCCGGCCACCGCGCGCTCGATCGCGCGCCCGCCGGATTGCAATCCGCGCACGCGTACTCGCCGAGCCGCCGGCTGCAATTCCACTTCATCCGCCACTTTCACCTGTCCCGCGACCAGCGTGCCCGTTACGACCGTGCCGAATCCCTTCATTGCAAATGCTCTGTCAATCGGCAGCCGAAAATGGCGTCGCGCGTCCTTTGCCGGAACACTTCCCGCCACCTGCGCAAGGGCCTGCTTCAATTCCACAAGCCCCGCTCCCGTGCGCGCGCTCGCAGGCAGAATCGGCGCGCCTTCCAAAAATGAGCCTCGTAGAAATTCCCGCACCTCACGCCCGCGCGTCTCCAGTGTGCTCGCGTCCACGAGATCCGATTTCGTCAATGCAACAATCCCTCGCGGAATTCCCAGCAACTTGCAGATATCAAAGTGCTCCCGCGTTTGCGGCTTAATCCCCTCATCCGCCGCGATCACCAGCAGCACCAGGTCAATTCCGCCTGCGCCTGCAAGCATGTTGCGCACGAAACGCTCGTGCCCCGGCACGTCCACAAAACCCAGCCGCACGATTCCCAAATCAAGGAACGCAAACCCAAGATCAATTGTGATCCCCCGCCGCCGTTCCTCTTCCAGTCGGTCGGGATGAGTTCCTGTCAGCGCCTCGACGAGGGCCGACTTGCCGTGGTCAATATGCCCGGCAGTGCCGACTATCGCGTTTTTGATTTCGCCTGCCATTCGCGGGTTCGATTGCCATTCTTGGTGATTGGAAATTTGAATGAAAGCGGATGCTATCGGAGGAATTGCACTGCGTCAAACGCGAGGAAAGTACCGCAAATTAAATAGGAACTACTCGGATTCTGCGCGCGCGATTTCATCCGCGATGGCCATTGCCGCTGCCACAGGATCCGCTGCGCCCGTGATAGGCCGCCCTACAACAAGATAATCCGCGCCGGCCCGTACTGCCTCGGCCGGAGTCGCCATCCGCGACTGATCGTCTCGCTTCAGCCCGCCGCGCAACCGCGCTCCCTGCGCAACTGCTCCGTTCTTCGGGCGCGTGCCGCCCACAACAACAAGGAAATCCTCCCCGCAAGCTTTCTTGATCGCTTTCACCTCATGAGCCGAAGCTACGACCCCGTCCAGGCCCGCTTGCTTCGCCAGCTTGGCAAGTTTCAGCGCACGCGTGCCGGGCGTCCCGGAAATTCCCACCTTTCCCATCATCTTTGCGTCCAGGCTGGTTAGAATCGTCACGCCAAGCAGCTTCGGTGGGTTCGGAATCCCCTTCAGCGCCGCGGCAGCCTCCGACATCATCTTCAGCCCGCCCAGGGTGTGGATATTCAGCAGACGCACGCCTCCAAGAGCTGCAGCTGCTCGGACGGCGCCTACGACGGTATTGGGGATGTCATGATACTTCAGGTCAAGAAAAACGCCGGGCCCCAATTGGGAAACCCGGCGAACGGCTTCTGGTCCTTCAGCCGTAAAGAGCTGTTTTCCGATCTTAAAGATCCCGGCAATACCGGCCAGCTTTGATGCCAAATCCAAAGCCGGAGCCAAATGGTCGAAATCCAAGGCAACGACCAGCCTTCGGCAGGGAGTAGATACTAGGGCCGTTTGGGCACCTCGAGCAATTCGATCCTTAACTTGGAGACGCCCCTGGCTATAAGCCCAAGCTTTTCAGCAGCTTGGTAGGAGACGTCAATTTCTCGGTCCTTTACGAAGGGACCCCGGTCATTGATTCGGACTACGGCGCTTTTGCCGTTCCGGGTGTTGATTAACCGGACCATCGCGCCAAATGGCAGAGTCATATGAGCGGCCGTAAAGGAAGTCAAATCATAAAGCTCGCCGCTTGCTGTGGTCCGCCCTTGGAAGGTAGGCCCATACCAGCTAGCTTGGCCATACCAGACCTTCATCGGCGGCTTGAGGACACTTGCTCTTGCCACAAGGGGTGCCTCCAATGTCGGAGCAAGCCCCATCAGCAGGAGCAAACACGGGATCGGCCCAACGAGCATTGCAAGTTTTCGTCGCATAGTGTGTTATTTTAGCAACACAAATTCATATCACTATAGTACGACTGGGCCAGAGGTTCAAGTACTTTCTGAATTAAAAACTCCACGTAAATTACTGATTTCATTCACTTTACATGATCTACATAGGTCTTCGAGTGCGTTCAAGATCTCGCAAGAGGCCCTCGGGTCGGCAAAATGGGCTGTTCCCACCTGCACGGCGGAGGCCCCCACAACGAGGTATTCCATCACGTCTTCGCCCGATTCGATGCCCCCAAGGCCTATGATTGGCACCCGTACCGCTCCAAAAGCCTCCTGCACCAGCCTGAGCGTTAGGGGTTTGATCGCCGGCCCGGAAAGCCCCCCTGTCGCCCTGCCTAGCCGGGACCTGCCGGTCCGGAAGTCCACGCTCATTCCGGGGTAGGTATTGGCTATGGTTAATGCGTCCGCCCCCGCCTCCTCAGCCGCTTTGGCAATAACCTTGATGTCGGTCACATTTGGCGAAAGCTTCGCCCAGAGGGGTCTTTTCGATACCCGATGGGCGGCGGCGACAACTTTGGCAGTCATAACAGGATCCACCCCGAAATAGGCGCCACCCGCATCCGTGTTCGGGCAGGAGACATTTAGCTCGTAGGCCGCGAGCCCTTCCGCGCCTTCTAGTACGCGAACTACTTCCGCGTATTCCTCGACGGTGTGGCCGAAAACGTTCGCAATAATATGCGTCTGAAACTTTCGCAGCGCCGGGAGCTTTTCGGCGACAAACGCGCGCACCCCTACATTCTGCAACCCGACCGCGTTGAGCATCCCTCCCGCCGTTTCGACAAGCCGGGGCGCGGGAGCGCCTTCCATCGGTTCAAGCGACAGCCCTTTGACCACAATTCCGCCGAGACGGTTCAGATCAACAATGTGGGCAAACTCGATTCCGTAGCCGAAGGTTCCACTGGCGGCAATAATGGGATTTGCAAAGCGCAGGGCGCCGACTTGAACGCTCAGGTCAATCGCAACCAGGGCGGTCATCTTACGGAATTCTACCACGGCGACAGGTGAGCTTGCTCACTGGCCTGTGGATAACCTCGATGCGCAAATCGGCCTGTTCTCCGCGCGGGCGCGGGGCCGGCTCTACGTTCGGGCGACTCTGTGTTAGGATGTCCGACCAATGCGTGTCATGGAAAAATCCCAACTGATGTCCGCCACGGAAATTGACCGAACACTGCAGCGTCTGGCCCATGAAATCGTGGAGAAGAGCGGCGGCGCGGTGAACCTGGCGCTCATCGGGGTCCGGCGGCGCGGCGTCCCCTTGGCGCAGCGCATCGCCCAGGCCATGCGGGAAATTGATGGCGTCGAGGTTCCCGTCGGCACGCTCGACATCACTCTCTACCGAGATGACCTCTCAAAGGTCGCCGCCCAGCCCGTTTTGCAATCGAGCGACATTACATTTTCCGTGGACGACAAAGACCTCCTCCTCGTGGACGACGTGCTCTACACGGGCCGCACGGTTCGCGCGGCAATGAACGGTCTGTTCGATCTTGGCCGCCCCAAGCGCATACGGCTCTGCGTCCTGATTGACCGCGGGCACCGCGAGCTGCCTATCGAAGCAAGTTTTGTCGGCCGCATGGTTCAGACCAGTGATATGGAAATTATCGAGGTCCGGCTGCGCGAAGTGGATAAGGAAGAACGCGTGGTGCTGGTAGAGCGCGTAGAATGAATCAGGCCGCGGCCAGAGCGCACGCTCGATACGAGCCGGCCGCTGGTGAATCTGTTTCAAAGGCAGGCGTGTTGGACCGCTTCCGAAACATCCTCGGCATAGAAACCCTCACCGCCGAACAAGTCGTATTTCTGCTTGACCAATCAAAGCCATTCCAGGAAATCCAGCGCCATCCGCTGAAAAAGCTGGCAACCTTGCGCGGCAAGACCGTCGCACTCGCTTTTTTCGAACCTTCCACGCGAACCCGCATTAGCTTCGCCACGGCCGCCTCGCGCCTCGGCGCGGACGCGATGAACCTGCAGGCCGAATCCTCGAGTCTCAAAAAAGGCGAATCGCTGCTTGACACCGTGCACACGCTCGATGCCATGAAGCCCGACTGCATTGCCATGCGCCACAGCAGCTCCGGCGCGGCGGAGTTTGTCGCCCGCTATCTCGAAATCCCCGTGATTAATGCGGGCGACGGCACGCACGAACATCCCACGCAGGCGCTGCTTGACGCTCTCACCATCCGCGATCGCCTCGGCCACATTGACGGCTTGAACGTCACCATCCTCGGTGACATCCAGCACAGCCGCGTGGCGCGCTCGAATATTCACCTGCTCGGCAAATTCGGATGCCGCATCACTCTCTGCGGCCCAGCGATGTGGCTCCCCCGCGAACTGGAGAGCATCGGCCCGCCGGGATGCGAGATCCGGCGTTCCGCACGAATTGAAGAGGCGGTCGAAGGCGCGGACGTCGTCATGGTCCTGCGCGTTCAGCAGGAGCGCATGAACGAACCCTCCCTCCCGCTCGACGAATACGTTTTGATGTATCAGCTTACGCCGGAGCGCCTGCGCCTCGCGCGGCCCGGCGCGCTTGTGCTCCACCCCGGCCCAATGATTCGCGGACTCGAAATTGACCCCGAAGTGGCCGACGGCCCGCAATCCTGTGTGCTCGAACAAGTCACCAATGGCGTCGCCGTTCGCATGGCGTTACTGTTCCTCTTGATGGGCACCAGCGCAGAAACCTCCGCGGGTGCGGAGCCCGCCGCGGAAACAAAGAAGGACGCGACCAATGCTTCGGATTAGCAACGGCCGCGTCATCGATCCCTCGAGCGGCACTGACGCGCAACTCGACGTCCTCATCGAAGGCGACAAAATCACCGCCATTGGCCCCGCCACGGAAATCTCGCAGCGATTGACGCAGCTCGGCGGCGACGTCGAAACATTCGACGCGCGCGGCCTCATCGTCGCCCCCGGATTCATTGACTTGCACTGCCACTTGCGCGAGCCGGGCGGTGAGGCCTCGGAAACAATCGAGACCGGCACTCGCGCCGCGGCGCGCGGCGGCTTCACCGCCGTTTGCCCCATGCCCAACACGCGCCCGGTGAATGACAATGCTTCGGTTACGCGCTCCATCTGCGAACGCGCCGCCGCATCCGCAAGTGTCCGCGTCTGGCCCATCGGCTCGTGCTCGATCGGCAGCAAGGGTGAATCACTCGCCGAAATTGCCGCCATGAAAAATGCCGGCATCGTCGCCGTAAGCGACGACGGCAAGCCCGTCGCCAATGCCAAGCTCATGCGCCAGGTGATGGATTACTGCCGCTCGCTCGATTTGCCCGTGATTGACCACTGCGAGGATGCTTCGCTCGCCGCGGGAGCCGTGATGCGCGAAGGCGTCACTTCCGTGCGGCTTGGTCTGAGCGGCATGCCCGCCGCGGCGGAATCTATTTGCGTGGGGCGCGATGTGCAGGTTGCCGCGCTTACCGGAGCGCGCTATCACGTCGCGCATCTTTCCGCGAAGTCATCGCTCGATCTTGTGCGCGAATCCAAGCAGCGCGGACTGCGCGTCACCTGCGAAGTCACGCCGCATCATTTCACGCTCACGGATGAAGACGTCCAGTACGATTCACACTTCAAGATGAATCCGCCGCTCGCTTCGCGCGAAGATCGTGACGCGCTTCTCGCGGGCCTCGCCGATGGCGCCGTCGACGCCATCGCCACCGACCACGCGCCGCATGAACCCGCCAGCAAAGCCGTCGAATTCGACAAAGCGCCATTCGGCATCACTGGCTTCGAAACCGCGCTTGCTCTTTCTCTTAGTGAGCTTTATCACACCGGTCGCTTGAAACTCATGCGCCTCGTCGAGCTTTTCACCGCCGGCCCCGCGCGCGTCCTCGGCATCGAGCGCAAGCTCGCCGCGGGCCAGCCCGCTGACATGACAATTTTTTCCACGGATCACGCGTGGACATATCGCGCCGCCGACTCCGCCAGCAAATCCCGCAACACGCCCTTCGACGGCCGCCAATTCAAGGGCGCGCCAATGGCCACTATCGTCGCCGGCCGCATCGTTTTCCGTCGCTCATAATTCCCCAAAGACAAAGTCATCGCCCTTACAAATCCCCTGTCCGCTTGGCCAGTTTTTCGCACAGAGGTGAGATGCGCCAAAAGTACTATTGCTCGAAACCGAGGAATATAGGATTTCTATATTCGTCATGAAAAAACACGTGCGGTCGAAGATAGCCCGGGGGAGCGCCGAAATCGCGATCCTGTCCCTGCTCGATAAACAGCCGCTCTACGGCTTTGAAATTGCCAAGCGTATTGAAGAGGATTCCGGCGGCGCGCTGAAATTCAATCTCGCGTCTCTCTATCCCATGCTCTACGAGCTTGAAAAACGGCGCTGGATTAAGGGTCAATGGCAGGCCAACCGCGCCGGGCGCGACCGCCGCTACTATTGCCTCACGCCCGCCGGCAAAAAGAAACTCCAGCCATTGCGACGCGAATGGCATTCCTTTTTCAAAGCGCTGGACCTGCTCGCGGGGGTGACCCGTGCGTGATTGGCAAGCTCTCGTTCGCGAGCGATTGAACGGTCGCGGATTGTCGCGCGCGCAGCAAAGCGAAGTTGTGACGGAGTTGTCTTCTCACCTGGAGGACTTCTACGAAGATGAGCGGGCGCGAGGCATGAGTGAAAAAGAAGCAATTCGCCGCGCGCTTGATGATGTGGCGGATTGGCGCCAGCTTTCCCGAAGAATCCGAAGTTCCAAACTACAGGAGGGACAAATGAACGCTCGAACGAGAAGTTTGTGGATCCCCGGTTTTGCGAGCCTTACCGCCGCAATGGGGACGCTGATGCTCATGAATCGATTCGGCATCGAGCCGACCATTCTTTGGCACGGCTCACTCGCCATTCTTCAGGTGCATCTGCCATGGTTGGCCGTCCTGCCCATATTCGGCGCGCTCGGCGCATACCTCTCGCTGCGGGCGAAGGGACAGTTGAAGGTGCGATTGGCGGCCGCTTTGTTTCCCGCGCTCGTTCTCCTGGGTCTGTTCTGTCCTGGGATCGTGATCGCGGCAGTATTCGAGCATCACCAGACGTGGAGCGCGTTGCCCGTTGCGTTTGCCGTGGTGGTCTTGAACTGGATATTGATTCCCGGCGCGTTCTTGCTTCTGGGGGCATTGCCATTTCTGCGAAATTCACAGACGCATGAAGTGGGGCAGGTGGGATGCTGAATTCTCTAAGTTGCCTTTAGCTCTTACATGATGCGATTGCGGTGAGCGTGTCGGGCTTGCTCCATCCGAACAACCGCGCAAGTTGCGTCAGCGGCGCGTCGGGATAAATCTCCACGTATTTCGCGGCGATCGCCGCTCGCGCACCTTCGGGAGAAATCCCTCGCGCCTCACTCGCTTGCTTCGGAAATGCCCGCGAGGTCAGCTCGAATCTTCCCGACGCCCACGCCGCCGTCTCCTGCTCCGACCCAAAATGGACAACCAGAAGCGCGCGCTGCAATTCAAGCATCGCCTTTTTGAAGCGCACGTTTCCCTGCTTTGACTCCATCTTGCAGGCGTTGCGCAATTCGAGCGTGGCCATCGGCCCGTGCGCCGCGAGCGCCTCCCAAATCTCTTTCGCGCCGTGCGTGATCCGTCCGGCGCTGTAAAAATGTTCGGCATCTTCAACCGCTGCGGCGCTTTCTTCCATCGCAAGAAATTGCGGCAGCATCGCAACAGAAAGAAAGCTCCCCCGCCCCTTGAAATATTTCGCGTAAAATCCGCGCCGCTTCCTCGGCAGCTCATCCTTCCAATCCCAGATGAGCAGAGCGTAGCGGTCCCACGTCACAGGCCTCTTTCGCGCGGCCGCGAAATAAAGCGAAGGCAGCTCCACGCCCTTCACGGCGAAGAGCACGCAAAATCCGACGTGATTGAGAAATCGCGCCGCGTCCGCTAGCGTGCGCACGCGCTTCGGCCAGGGAAAAGCAGCAGGAGAGGCGGCTCGCATTCGTGTGGAAAATTGCTGCAAATTGCACCGCGCGGCGGACATCGCAGCCCGCCGCCCGGTCACAACTCTTTTACATCCCGCGGCGCCCGGCGCCTGCCGTCGACGGCGGAACAATATTCTTCGACCGGAATATTCCCACCAAATTTCCATACATCTCATTGTTGTGCACCACGTTCCGCATCAAAATAATTGCACGCATGTTCGGGCGCCCCGGCCCGTTCGGCCCCTGCGGCGTCACCATTTCCATTGCGGTCGCGTCCGTCAGCGCATCGTAAACCGGCGTGCAATAATCCACCGCCGCATGCATCGCTTTCGAGAGATCGGCCTTGGTCTGCGGCGTATGCTCGTAGTCCACCGCATTTGGATTCTTCTCGCCCTTCGCGGCCGCGCAGGCGTTGAAGTTTGAGTCGATCGTGTGACCCAACATTTGTGCAAACGTTCGCGCCTCTGCGGTCGTCCCCAGCTTCGCGCTGAAATTCTCTTCCGGCATGTCATCGGCGGAATGAACCAGATAGTTTGCGTTGCCCTTGAACGCACCCTTTATATATGTCGCCAGTGGATCTGTCGGCGGAGCCATCTGCTGCCCGCCCGCCGGCGGAGGTGTCTGAGCGCCGCCCCCGGCTTGCGCCAGCGCCGGAATCGCGGCCAATCCAAATAGCAGTGCACTACACAGCAGCTTCTTCATTTTAATTTTCTCCTTTGAATTTGAAATCGTCCGCTTGCGAAAATCATAGCACGACCGATTCCTGATATTCCCCGAACACGCGCCGCAGCGCATCCGAAATTTCGCCCACCGTCGCGAACGCTTCCGCCGCCCCGCAAATCGCAGGCATCACATTCGCGCCCGACCTCGCCCGCGCCTCCACTTCGCCAATCGCCTTCGCCGCGCGCCCCGCGTCCCGCCGCGCACGCAGCGCCAGCACGCGCTCCACCTGCGCCCGCTCGACATCCGGATCCAGCCGCAGCGTCGGTATCGCCTTCGATTCCTCGCTCTGAAATCTGTTTACGCCCACCACCACCTGCTCACCGCTCTCGATCGCCCGCTGGTATTCATACGCGGCCTTCTGAATTTCGCCCTGCACGTAGCCCGTTTCGATCGCGCGCAGCATTCCGCCCAGCGCATCAATCCGCGCGATATATTCGCGCGCGCCTTGCTCGATGCGGTTCGTCAAACTTTCAATCGCGTATGAACCCGCCACCGGGTCCACCGTATTCACAACTCCGGTCTCCTGCGCGATCACCTGCTGCGTACGCAGCGCAATCAGCGCGGCGCCTTCCGTCGGCAGCGCCAGCGCCTCGTCCATCGAATTCGTGTGCAATGACTGGCACCCGCCCAGCACCGCCGCCAGCGCCTGTATCGCCACGCGCACAATATTATTTTCCGGCTGCTGCGCCGTCAGCGACGACCCCGCCGTCTGCGCATGAAACCGGAACAGCAGCGACCGCGCATCCTTCGCGCCAAACCGCTCGCGCATGATCCCCGCCCACAGCCGCCGCGCCGCGCGATATTTCGCAATCTCCTCCAGCAAATCGCTATGCGCGTTCAAAAAGAACGAAAGCTGCGGCGCGAACTCGTCCACCGCCAGCCCCGCTTTCACCGCCGCGTCCACATACGCAATCGCGTCCCCCAGCGTGAACGCCACTTCCTGCACCGCCGTCGACCCCGCCTCGCGAATGTGGTACCCGGAAATTGAAATCGTGTTCCACCGCGGAATTTCCGTGCGGCACCACGCGAAAATATCCGTCACCACGCGCATCGCCGGCTTCACAGGATAAATAAACGTCCCGCGCGCGATGTACTCCTTCAAAATATCGTTTTGCACCGTCCCGGAAAGTTTCCGCAGGTCCGCGCCCTGCTTGCGCGCCACCGCCACGTAAAGCGCCAGCAGGATCGCCGCCGTCGCGTTAATCGTCATCGACGTGGATACGCGCTCCAGCGGAATCCCCTCGAAGAGCGTCTCCATATCCTCGACCGAATCAATCGCCACGCCCACTTTTCCCACTTCGCCGCGCGCCAGCGCCGCGTCCGAATCCATTCCGATCTGCGTCGGCAAATCGAACGCCACCGAAAGCCCCGCCTGCCCCTGCTTCAGCAAATAGCGGTAGCGCTTGTTCGACTCGGCGGCCGTCCCAAATCCCGCGTACTGCCGCATCGTCCACAGCCGCCCGCGGTACATCGTCGGATAAATTCCGCGCGTGTACGGCGCCTCGCCCGGATATCCCAGCGCCGTCTCCGCATCCCAACCCGCCGCGCCGGGCTGCCCCGTCTCGGCAAGTTGCTCCGGCCCATAAACTTGTTCGAGCTCCATTCCAGAGAGCGTGCGAAATTCCCCGCGCTCCGCGCTCGATTGCGTCGCAACTCCCTTATTTTCTTTTCCGGATTTGTCTTCAGTCTTCGGCATCAGAATATTTTTGTTAGTCCGTCATCCCGAGCCGGTCTGGCGGCGAGGGATATCCCGTCCCGCAGTTTGGGACGGGTGTTTGCCTTTCCTTCCAACCTCTGATCTTCAACCTCTACACCACCTTCCCTGCCCGCAGAAATTGCGTCACCGCAAAATACGCCATCATTGCCGCATACCCTAATGGCAACCACACAATCCATCGCGGCTCGCCCGTGCGCCACGCGCGCACCGCCGAATCCGCGCATGCCACCGCCATCGCCGCAAACAGCGCTCCTGTCACTTCATGAAACAGTTGCCGCAGCAGCCGCCACATCGTGCGGAAAAATCCCTGCCTCTTGGGTTGTCGCTGCGCCTGTTCCGGACTCATCGTCGTCGCGCTCACCCCGCGATTCTATCAGCTTCGCGTAGCCCTCGCCGCCGCGGTTTCGTCTTTGCCGACGGGGTGCGAGCATTCGTCTCTGCCGACAGGGTGCGGTTTGCTGCAGCCCTGCGGTGACTTAGAGACTTCGCAGCCCCGCGGCACTTCAAACAAGTTGTCCGTCCGCCCAGGCCTTTCCTATTTCGCGGGCCTGGAATTCGACCTGGCCCTCCAACTTCTATATAATTTCGCCCGGAGGCTCTTGAAATGGCTGACGAACCGAGAAAGAAATGTGCCCATCCGAATTGCACTTGCCCCGCCGACGCGGACAGCAAATATTGCAGTGCTCAATGCGCCGCGGTTGAGCACACGCCGGATGTTGACTGCCGCTGCGGACATCCCGCCTGCAAGGGCCGCGCGCACTAGCCAATCCAATTTCCGCTCGCCCCGCGCCCTCGCGCCTCGCCCTCAGTTGCGCGCGCATCCGCGGGCGAGGCCTGTCTGCCGCGGGCCGGAGTCTCTCTTCCCGCGGGGCTCGCCTTCAGGCGGCCCGTGTGCCGGCCGCCTGCCGGTAGGCACGGCACTCTTCGTTTCTAAATTTGCATTTCGCGCCGTCACCGCGCGCCTTCTCCTGCCGCCATCCCGCACCCCCAATCTCCTTGACACTCTCCACGCCATCGTCATACAGTCCGCGCAGTTTCAAGTTCCGCTCATCGCCCGAATCACACAAGGAGGAAGTATGCGACGGTTTGTGTTGCTGGCAGTAGCTCTGTGCCTCGCGGGCACGGCTGCGTTTGCTCAGGACTGCGTCAAGGTGGACCCCAAGCATTACTCGATCATTTCCGAAAACGATCGCGTGCGCATCCTGAAAATCCATTACGGCCCGCACGAGAAGTCGGTCATGCACTCGCATCCGGATGCCGTGGTCACCTTTCTCACCGACGCGCACGTGAAATTCACCATGCCCGACGGAACCACGCAGGTAACCGACGCGAAGGCCGGCGAGGCCATGTTCACTCCCGCCGGATCGCACTTGCCCGAAAATTTGACCGACAAGCCCATGGAAGCAACCCTCGTCGAGCTAAAGGGCAAGCCGCCCATGCATATGGCCCCCGCGCCCAAGAAACCAACCACGTAATTTTTCGGCTCTAGAAAAAAACCGTCATCCCGAGGCGGTTCGGCAGCCGAGGGATATCCCGTTCGCAGCCTCTCGCTGCGAACGGGGATTTTCTCCTTGTTTAGATTGTCGTCTTCGAGGCGCGCCCTTTGCCGACGGTTTTGTCGCTGCCGACGGGGTGCAGTTAGCCGCCCACTGAATTTCGACTCACGCCGATGTCGTAGTGGACACTACTTACGAACTGGCGGACATGGACTTTTTCAAATTGTGAATTTGAATGTCGAAGCCCTTATGCACGAAACCGTCAAAGATTGGATCGCCAACCGGACAGTCCCCCTGCGAAGGTTATCCCATGTTTGGCCCAAACCTGGGACACTGCCGAAATCAGTCCGAGCTTCTCCTCAATTCCCGCGCGCCGAAATTCCCTCTGTCTCTTCCAGAGCACTGCTCGCCCTCCAGCAACTGCCCGTCCAGTGACAGCTTGAGCAGAGCCGTTCCACGATGAGCGTGCATTGTCTTCGTCGCCTGAGAGTTGAATCTAAATTTCAATTCGCCCACCCCTCCCATTCGAACACTCATTCGAATAGGTTTTGGGTAAAATCTTCCCCTAATTCCTATATAATTCTCTTGACTTCAGTTAACTCATGTGGTAACATTCCGCATGAGCTTCGCGACAGCCACTCCCCCACCGCTCTCGTCCCCGCTGGAGCAACGCACACAGGTGATCGCAGACGCGCAAGCCCAACAAAATCAATCACCTAGTTGCCTGTCACAAATAAAAACCCGTAAGTCCAATGCTGCGTTACTCTTACCGCTCTTCGTTCCCATAAGTCCTTTGTTGCGATACTCTTACGAAAAGATAGGGGGTGCCCCCCTCCCTCGTGATCCGCAGCCTGCTGAAGACAGCTCAAAAGCTAGGTACCTGTTTTCCCTATCACTTTCGAATTTTGTTCAAAATGCCTCAAAATCACCTCAATGTTCCCTATCACTTACGAGCCCTCTTTCCCGTAACTACCTGTGTTGCCTATCACTTACAAAAAACACGGGGGGTAGGGTGGCGCGCATTTTGCGTCCCGATGATTTGCATCGGGAGGGAGGTCTTGGGATCCGCCCGCCATTGCCAGCCGCTAATGACTCGGCGCTTGCCGCTCACTCCTTGGCACTCTCAATTCATCCTTCCCCGGGTACCCCTTGTACCCATGCAGTCACTCTGTACCAACGCACAGGCTTGTCAGCCGCGCATCGTAGCTCTACAATTTCTCCATTGGGGTCTTACGGGAGGCTTCACTTGCAACTCGACGATCATTTGCGCCAATTGTTGCGTGAACTTGGGCACGCCATCAACGACACGGTTGCCGACTCGGAAAAAATTAATATCGCCATCGGAAACGTGCGCTCGGCGGGATTTGACATTGTGCTGAAGCTGGACGCCACCATCGGCCTCGCCAAGCGCGAAGCCAGCGCCGCCGCGAAGCTCACGCATCAGGACCGCCGCTTCCTCGAATCGCTGCACATTCAGGTGGATGCCGAATCGCTCGACGAGGAAGAATCCTCTCCGAAATTTGATCTCACGGCGCAGGATGTCCGCTTTCTGAAGTCGCTGAAAATTTCTCTCACGGGCGAAGTAGACTGAACACAAGAAGTAGACTGAACAAAAGAAGTAGACTGAAAAAAAGAACAAGAACAACGAAGATAAAGAAAATGAAGACGAGTGAAAAATTTCGGATGCCCTTGAACAACCGCGGCGCGCGCCCCGGCGTTGCCGCCGCAATCGCAATCGTTGCCGCTGTTCTCATCTGTTCGCTTTGCGCAAACTCGGTTTTTGCCGCGCCGCAATCCGCGGCCCCGCCAATCAGGATCGTGAAGTACCGCGGCACCGTCGTTACTGCGAACGTGGCCAGCATGGTCGTTCGCAACCCCAATGACCCGCGCGAGCAAATGGGATTTTCCTTCTCGCCGGAAATGCGCAACAAAATGATCGCGGTCATGACCGCCGGCGGATTTCGGTACGGCGACAAAATCACCGTGTACTATGTCTACGGTTCAAATGTTGTCGTGAAGATGCGCGGCAAGCCATCGAAGCCAAAAAAGCTCACGCCGCCGCCCGTGACGACGTCGCAATAGCAGCAGTTTCAGCAGCAGCAACGGGGACAGGTATTCCGCCGGAGCGCCGCTCCCTCATCATGATCCGCCATCCAGCCGTCGCCGGAGGCTTCTATCCCGCTGACGCGCGCGATTTGGAAATTTCCATTCGCCATTTTCTAAGCGCCGCGGAAGTTGTCCTGCAAAACGAAGTTGTCCTGCAAGAGGAAGTTGTCGCGGAATCCGTCGCGCACGCGAAAGGCGATGCACGAGTCGCTGCGGGTGAATCGCCGCAAGCGGTCACTGAGAAGACGCGCGCGATCGCGTGCCTTGTTCCTCACGCGGGCTACATGTATTCCGGCGGAGTTGCTGGAGCGGTGTTCGCGCAGCTCGCAATCACGCCGCGCGCGATGCCGCGGCGCTTCATCATCCTCGGGCCGCGACATCGCCCGCCCGGCGCCGAGCTCGCCATCCAGTCCGATGGCGCGTGGCAGACGCCGCTGGGCCTCGCGCCCATCGACGCCGCCCTCGCGCGCGCGTTGATGGCCGCGTGCCCATTGCTGAAAGAGGATGAAGTCGCGCACCGCCGCGAACACTCCATCGAAGTCGAGGTGCCGTTTCTGCAGGTGCTCGCTGGGGATTTCTCGTTCGTGCCGATTGCCATCGGCACGCTGAATCTCGAGAAGCTCATCGCGCTCGGCGATGCGCTTGCGAAAGTGATTTCCGCGGTAGGCATCGAGCAAGTGCTGTTGATCGCGAGCTCGGACATGAATCATCAGGAACCGGATGACGTCACACGCGCGAAAGACAAGCGCGCCATTGACCGGATGCTGGCGCTCGACCCGCGCGGGCTTTATGACGTGGTGCACCGCGAAGGCATCACCATGTGCGGCGTCGGCCCAGCCGTCGCGATGCTCACCGCCGCCCTCAAACTTGGCGCAACGCGCGCTGAACTAATTCGCTACGCCACATCTGCCGATGCGTCAGGTGAGCGTGACTCGGTGGTCGGCTATGCGGGAATGATTTTTCGTTGAATTGATTTTTGAAAACTTTTTTCCTGCGACGCTACTGAAGGCCGACGCCGATGGTGATGCCAGCCAACACGGCCAAAGCGAGTTTGTGATTCACTTTCATGGGGTCCTTCCATTGCGCTCATTCATGACGCAGAGATACGAGCGGGTCAACGCGGCTCGCTTTGTGAGCGGGAACCAGACAGGCCAACAGCGCCACGGCGGCGAGCAGTATCGTGAGGGCGCCAAAGGTGACGGGGTCCGTGGGTTTGATATCGAAGAGCATCGTCCGCAGGAATCGCGTCAAAATCACAGAACCGAGCAGCCCAGCGAGCACTCCAAACACGACGATCCACGCGCCTTCTCCCAACACGAGTTTCAGAATGTTCGTACGCTGGGCGCCCAACGCCATGCGGAGGCCGATTTCTCCAATTCTCCGGCTGAATGTATAAGCCATAACTCCGTAGATTCCAATGGCGGCCAGAAGAAAAGCGACGGCCGCAAAAACCCCGAAGAGTTCCAGAGCAAACCGGCGGGCCGACATATTTTTGGCCATTACATCAGCCATTGTCCGGACGCTGAATACGGGGATGGCCGGGTCCACCGTTTGGACTTCGCGGCGAATCTCATCACCCAATGAACGCGGATCTCCGGCGGTGCGAAGGTAGACCACCGATCCGTAGTATGGAGATTGAAGAACAGAAACGTAGATGCAAGGCGCAGTTCCGACATCGAGGCCATCCGACTTAATGTCGCCGACGATCCCGACAATGGTTGCATCCGCTACTTGATTCCGCATTTCCCCGGAGGCAAATCTAATATGCCGGCCGAGCGGATCTTCGTCGTGCCAATACCTGCGCTGAAGCGCTTCATTAATCACAACGACCTGCTGGCCGGTGGAGTTATCCGCATCAGTGAAAAGCCGCCCTCTTATGAGAGGCGCCTTTAAGACGTCAAAGTATCCCGAGCTTACGCTGGTAACAGCGGCGACGGGCGCCCGATCCGAATCGGTGGCGTGACTTTCGATTACGAAAGGCGTTGGGATCGGCGCGCCGCTCAAGGGAAGACTGACAGGGTTTCCCAGGGCAGCTTGCTCGACGCCGGGCAACACACTGACACGGCGCAAAACTTCCTGATAAAACGCCGCGCGCTTCGCAGTAACGTGGTAGGCATCTTCCGCAGGATCATTCGGAAAAGGCAGCCACAATTTTGCGGTCATAAGTTGGCGCGGCTCAAAACCCGGGCGCACCTCAAGCAGGTGCCAGAAGCTGCGCAAGAGCAGTCCCGCGCCGATTAAGAGCACTAGGGACAGAGCGATTTCTGACGCCACCAGGACGCGCGAGATTTTAATCTGGCGCTTCGTTGTCCCCGAGCCCCGGGTGCCCTCCCGCAGATCGGCGACCTGATCGGGGCGCACCGTTTGCAGGGCGGGCACAAGACCAAAGACCACGCCCGTGAAGATTGAGACGAAAAATGCAAACAGCAGCACGCTTGCACTAAGGCTGATCTCACTTGCCCGGGGAAGATCGGAAGGCGCCAGGCTGAGGAGTGAAGTTTTCATGATCAAAACAGCCCCCAGCGCGACAGCCCCTGAAACGAAGGAGAGCAAAATGCTTTCCGCAAGGAGTTGCCGGATTAACCGCGACCTTCCCGCGCCGAGCGCCAACCTGACGGCGATCTCACGCTGCCGACCGGTCGAGCGTGCCAGAAGCAAATTCGCAAGATTCACGCAAGCAATCAGAAGAACGAACGCGACGGCGCCGGACAGGACGAACAACTCCGTGCGCATGTTCCCAACCAAAGCCTCCTGTACGGGAACGATACGCAGCGCCCATCCGGTGCGGGCAGGGTAGTCGACAGGATATTGTTGACTCAGTTGAGCGGAGAATGCATCCAGGCGCGCCTGAGCCTGTGCGATCGTCAACCCAGGTTTCAACCGCGCCATCGCCCCCGGCAATATCCTCTGCGACCTCTGCGCGGGCTCGGGAAATGGAGGCCCGCTAAACCCCGCAGCCGTCCATACATCGGTCTCAGTGGTAAAGATGGGGAGAGGTTGATGAAACTCCCGCGGCATGACCCCGATGATTGAATAGAGATCGCTATCGAGACGGATTTTCCTGCCGATGACATTTGGGTCGCCTCCGAAAGTTCGCCGCCAAAATCCGTCGCTGAGTACAACCCCGTCAATGAACCCCGGTTGCTCATCACGTTCGGTATACACGCGACCCAATTGTGGCTGCGCCGCCAGCATCGTGAAAAAACTCGCGCTCGTGACCTGAAGCTGAATACGGTCCGGATGATCGCTGCCGGTAAGATTTACGTCGTTGGCCCCCATAGCAGAGATATTCTGGAAAACACCGGCTTTGTCGCGCAGGTCCCATAATTCCGGCACCGACATCCCGACGCGGAGGCTGATTGAACCATGTAAGTCATCGTAAACACGCACAAGTTGTTCAGGGTGCGGAAACGGCAAGGGATTGAGCAGTACGGCTTGCACCACTGAATACAAAGCTACATTCGCACCGATGCCTAGCGCGAGCGTCAAAACGGCGACCGCGGTGAATCCGGGCGATTTCCGCAACATGCGCAGGGCGTAGCGGACATCCTGGAGGGCATCTTCAAGCCAGCGCTTGTGCCAGACGGCGCGAATGTCTTCGGCAACGACTGTGGCATTGCCAAAGGCGCGGCGCGCGCGATCGTTGGCTTCACGCGCCGAAATTCCGGAGCCGGATTGTTCTTCGGCTTCGAGTTCCAGGTGAGACCGAAGCTCCTTGTCGAAATCGTCCTTGGGTTCGCGTGGGTTCATCTGAGGCTCCTATGCGTGATTCAAGACGCGGTGAATGGCAGTCACCATCTGCGTCCACTTGGAGCGTTCACGGATCAATTGTTTGCGTCCGAGTGGAGTAAGCCGGTAATACTTGAACTCGCGATTGCGCTCTTTTGAGAGTTCCCACTTCGCGGAAATCCAGCCTTGCTTTACGAGGCGATGGAGCGCGGGGTAGAGGGAACCGTGCTCGACCTGGAGCAGGTCGTCGCTGGTGCGCTGGATGTGTTTAGAAATGGCGTGGCCATGGGCCGGGCCGGTGAGCAAAGTGCGCAGGATGAGCATATCGAGAGTTCCCTGCAGGATATCCGCACGGTCTGAATCGGTCTTAGTCATGATAGTAGATGTTCTACCATATTCCGACTTCACGCAGCAGATGCCCGACCATAAAAATGTTTCGAGGAAACCGGCCATTTTGGCCGCAGCGATGTATCGCGCGTGAAGGGAACGATCCTCCTTGGGTCGCGAATGTTGAACGCGAGAACTGATTCTCCCTGATGAGGCCCGCAATTCAAATCGAGCACACGTGCTTCGCGACTATGCGATTCGCGAGTTTGCCTTTTGCTTTGATTTGCGGGCGCCGACTTCCCAAGCCCTGATTTTCCCAATACAATTCGCGTTGTCTTTCACTTCAAGGACAACTCATGCCACTTTCCGCGGGAGCCAAAGTTGGTTCGTATGAGATCGTCGCGCCCCTCGGGGCGGGCGGAATGGGCGAAGTGTATCGCGCGCGCGACACCAAGCTCGAACGCGATGTTGCGCTGAAAGTATTGCCCGCGGATCTTGCGGCCGACGGCGAACGCATGGCGCGCTTCAGCCGAGAGGCGCGGGTGCTCGCATCGTTGAATCACCCGAACATCGCGGCTATTTATGGGCTCGAGGATTCGAGCGGCGTGCGGGCACTGGTGATGGAATTGGTGGAAGGCGCGACGCTTGCCGACCGAATCGCGCGGGGGCCGATGTCAGTGGAAGAGGCACTGGCCATCGCAATGCAGATGGCAGAGGCACTGGATTACGCGCACGAACACGGCGTGATCCACCGCGACTTGAAGCCCGCCAACATCATGATCCCGAAAAATGGGCGAGCGAAACTACTGGATTTCGGACTCGCAAAAATAGCGGAGCCTGCGATGGCGGTAGGAATTGAGACAGTGAGCTTGTCCGCGGCGCCGGGAATCCAGGCGGGGAATTTCACGGGGACACTTCTGGGAGCTTTTATGGGAACCCCGGCGTACATGTCCCCGGAGCAAGTGGAAGGGCGAAAGCTCGATGCGCGGTCCGACATCTTTTCTTATGGGCTGGTTTTGTACGAAATGCTCTCCGGGCAACGCGCTTTCCGGGGCGAGACGACGATTTCCATTCTTGCGGCCATTCTGCATAAAGAGCCGCGGCGCATGAGTGAAATCGGAGATGCAATTCCAGATTTCGTCGAGCAGATCGTTGCGCGCTGCCTGCGCAAAGATCCGGCGCAACGATTTCAGTCCATGCGCGAGGTAATGGAGGCCCTGGCGGAGCGGCGATCTTCAGAAATTATTGTGAGATCGCCCGCGGCGAATGATATTTCGCGGTCCATTGCCGTGCTGCCTTTCTCGAACTTGAGCGCCGACAAAGAAAATGAATATTTCAGCGATGGGCTGGCCGAAGAGATTATCAACGCGCTTACAAAAATATCGGAATTGAAGGTGATTGCGCGCACGTCAGCATTTGCATTTCGCGACAAAGAACGCGACCTGCGGATGATTGGCGAGAGATTAAACGTCGGAACAGTGTTGGAAGGCAGCGTGCGAAGAGCAGGCAATCGCGTTCGTGTGAGCGCTCAACTGATTCAGGTGGCCGACAAATCAAATTTGTGGTCGGAACGGTACGACCGGGAGATGACGGATATTTTCGCCATTCAGGACGATATCTCGATGTCGATTGCGAACGCGCTGAAAGTTAAGTTCGCCACGCCTCCACGGCGCGCCGGGAATGTCGAAGCGTTTCAGAATTTTCTGAAAGGGCTTTACTGGTATCAGCGGTACACGCCGGAGAGTCTCGAGAAGGCGAAGGAGGCATTCGGGCAGGCGCTGGCGCACGATCCGAGTTACGCGCCCGCGTACGCCGGACTGGCGGTGTTTTATTTCGGGCTCGGCGCGCTGAGCATCAAGCCAATGGCGGAGATGGCGCCGCTGGCGAAGTCCGCGGCGGAAAAAGCGCTGGCAATCGATCGGACGTTGAGCGAAGCGCACAGCGTGATGGGACTGGTGACCGGAGCGGTGGAATATGATTGGAAATCGGCGGAGCGGCATTTTCAAGCGGCGATGGCCGTTGATGTTGTCCCACCGCTCACTCGTTTGCGCTACGGACTTTATTTTCTGACGCCGCTGCGGCGATTCGATGAGGCGGTGGAGCAGTACAAGAGGGCGCTTGAAACGGACCCGCTTTCGATGATGGCGCATTTCGGAATGGCGTTTGCGTTTTATTGCCAGCGACGCTATGACGCTGCGATCGAACATGCCGCGAAGGCCGTGGAAATTTATCCGGAATACTGGCTGGTCCACCTAGTGATGGGAATGACGCTGTCCCAGAAAGGATTGCACGAGCAGGCGATTGCGAGCCTGGAAAAAACCGTACAACTTTCGCCATCCTTTGCGCTGGCGGCTGGATTTCTGGCAGCAGCGTATCTCCGGGCCGGGATGAAAGAGCGCGCGGAAAAGTTGATGGATAGGGTCCGAGAGAGGGGCTCGCGACAATTTGTTTCACCGACGTGCTTTGGCGTCTATTATGCGGCGCTTGGCGAACCGGAAAAAATGTTCGAGTATCTCGATGCTGCATTTGCCTTGCGCGATCCCTACCTCACACGGATGGATGCGGAACCGTATTTTGAGCCTTACCGTTCCGACCCGCGGTATCGCGAGCTTCTGCGGAAGATGAATCTTGGTTGAGTGGCGGTCACGGGGGAAAGGCATCCATTTTCCAGATGGTGATTCGGTTTTCGAGTGTGCAACAATTCGAGCAAGATCGATCGCGCGGCGCGAGAACGCGTCGTCGTGACCGATTGCACCGCCGATGAAGCGATTCGCGACGCGGAGATCGCGCGCATCGCGAAGGCTGCCTACGATGAATGCCTGCGAACCAAAAGGTGAAAGGCTGAAACTTTCCAAATGCCTTCTTCAAGGCCCACATCTGCCATCGCCGCCCAGAAGCATCTCTCCCTGAGAATCTAAGGGGTTTATATATTTAACTCCCGTGTCCATTTCGGGGGATGTTTTGGACTCGATGACAGGCCTCATTTCGACCGCTCCTGTTGCTAATTCCCCGAAGGCCTCTCGACATGATCGATGACGATGATTTCAACAGGCGCTTTGACCGATTCCACTCTAAAGCCGAGCATCCGAAGGGTTCTCAAAACCAAGAACTCTCCAGTGTCCGACGGTGGAGATGGGAGATCAGTCCCCCCTCCGACGGCGTCCCTGGATTGGCTATCGCCTGCTGAAAATCGTATTGCGAAATCATATTTTCCGGTGAGTCCAGTCTTGTCTAAGATCGGCCGGCCAACTGTCCAAGAGAACTGCCGCAAGTCGTCCATCGTGACCCCTATTCCTGTGGCTAACCACGTGTCCGGGCCGTCCATGTAGACCTCAAGAGCGCCGGACGTTCCAGCAGGAGGCCTGTTTCCGTTTGGCAAGGTAAAATCGGGGCTTGATTGTTGAAGCTTCGTACCGCTCTTGCCAACGAATAATGAATACACTGGAAGTTCCTTCGTTTCGCGATGGATCACCATCTTGAAGCGTTCCGCCAACAGAGTCTGGAGCATTTGCCGCCGCGCGACCTTGCGAACATCTGGGCTGAGCTCTTTGAGTGCATCTGCGGTGACTTCGTCCATTCTCGCGTCGACCTCATAGGCAAAGGCAGACGACACCCAGCTCGGCGCGCCTGAAATTTGATTCTCTGCAAAGACGCCATATGCGGTCTGAATCAGCGCCCGTAAACTGGTCACCGCGTGGAATCCGTCAGGCGTCTCTGTGGGACGGCAAAATTGGCCACGGTCGCGACAAGCGCCGGGCTCACTAGGCTTCACTGAGACGACCTCATACTTATAGTTGGGCCCAATTGGGGCCGTGCTCTGGGCTTGCGATTGAGCTTGTCTTGGTATTGCGTTTGCCAGGCCACACGCGAGTGGCATCGCGATGCCGAGCAATCCAGCCGCGCCGAGCAACAGTTTTTTACGATTTCCAAGCATGCCGCCACATCTGCTCATGTCTAAGGTCTTCTTAGATAGACGCCGCTGCAAATCTACAGGTTCACATCCAAATCAGCCCAGTCAGGAAGTTAAGTATGTAATTTCCAAATCTAGAGTAAGTTCCCGTTCAGGAAGTAGCGAGCACAGTTCGCGTCTTTGGCCTGGAAGCGTGCGCGAATGGCCGCGCAATGGCCGTGCGTTATCGCGTGGCGCTCTTGAGAAAATTGAGGAGCATCCTGAGCGGATCAGACCGCAGCGGCCTTGGCGAGAGGGGCTTTCCTGTTGACGCCCACCCTCAAAAGTTTTATTTCAAGCAGGCCACCGCTCAACGTAGCGGTCACTTGAAGCATGTCAATTTCAAACGGCAGGCTTACCACCCGGAAGATGTGGTTGGAGCGCCGTTCGGAATAGATGGTTGTTCCTTCCATTTGATCCGATGACTGTTGCCGCCTTCCAGTGATGCAGAGGGAACGAGGGGCAATTCGAGCTTCCAGATCCTTTTCGCCGAAACCTGGGACGTCAATACGGATGGTGAATCCAGTCTCCGTCTCGGTGACGTCCACCGGCGCGCGCAGCAGAATTTCCGACTCCGCACGGAGCCAGTCCTCGTGAGCATGGCCGCCGGTGAGCCCGCTGGATTCAAAGAACTCGTAGGCACGGCGCGCGATCAGGCCGTTGATTTCCTGCGCAGGCTCGATAAATGGATCGCCAAGGGGAAGGTTCGAAGGCGACGTCTGAGAAGGAGCCACGGCTGGAGGGCTCTCTTCGGTCTGCGGCTGAGGCGGGATCGATTCGGCGGTTAAGTTGGGGAGAACCATTCGCGCGATTTCGGCGCCGATCGTTCTGTGTTCTTTGGCCTCTCGCACGATCTCAGCGCTGATCGTTTGGAGTCCCCGGGCCGCTCCCAACAGCAGAGAATTGAAACAAATATTGTTGATTTCCCGCGGGATGCCCTGGCTCTGCTCAGCAATTACCGCGAAGGCATCCGGGGCGAAGAGCGGGCCGCCGGAATAGCCGGCCACCTTGAGCCGATGCTCGATGTAGGAGGCAGTTTCGCCGGCACTCAAGGGATTCAAGCGGCTAATGATCGCGATGCGCTGCCGCAATTGCGACAGAGAATGCGCCGCCAACTTTTCGGCCAACTGAGGCTGTCCCGCGAGGACGATTTCCAATAGTTTTGCATGTGGAGTCTCAAAATTGGAAAGGAGCCTAATCGTTTCGAGCACGGGTCCTTCGAGATCTTGCGCTTCGTCCACGATCAACAAAAACCGTTTACCCGCCAGCATCTCGCTAAACAGAACATCATTCAGCTTCTTATGCATCGACGCGAGGCCCATTCCGGTGGTCTCGACGCCAAGCTCACTGAGGACGTAGCAGAAAAATTCTCGAGAATCACATTGGGTCTGGAATAAAAATACGGTGCGCGCAGAATCGTGAAGCTCCTCCATGAGCCGATAGAGAAGGGTGGTCTTTCCCATTCCAGAATCGGCAATGAGCGCCATGAATCCACGGTCGGCTTGAATGCCATACAAGAGAGAGGCAAGCGCTTCGCGGTGTGTATCGCTGAGGTAAAGATAGGCGGGATCCGGGGTGACTCCGAAGGGCTGTTCACGGAGACCGTAGAAATCTAGAAACATGACGGGGGCCTCCCGTTTCTCGGTCTAGATGTCAATTCCATGCGCACACAGACGCAAAAATCACCCATCCTTTTGCTGAGCCCGGACTATAGCGTGCCTTCTCCGGCCGACGCAAATCAGGCAGTGGCAGCCTTGGCGATGACTGGAACTTTCTTGCCCAATCCCACCTTCAACAATTTGATTTCAAGCAGGCCACCGCTCACTGTAGCGTTGACTCGATCGGGGTCAACTTCACACGGCAGGTCCAACACACGAAAAACATGTGTGGAGCGCCGTTCGGAATAGACGGCTTTCCCTTCCTTCTGGTCGGACACCTCTTGCCGGTTGCCGGTAATGCACAGAGAACGAGGGGCAACCAGCACTTCCAAATCTTTTTCACTGAAACCCGGGACGTCAGCACGGATGGTAAATCCGGTCTCCGTCTCGGCGACGTCCACCGGCGCCTGCAACAGGATTTCTGACTCCGCACGGAGCCAGTCCTCGTGAGCATGACCGTGAGTGAAGCCGCTGGATTCAAACAACTCGTAGGCACGGCGCGCGATCAAATCGTTGATCTCCTGCTCAGGCTCGATAAATGGATCGTCTGCAAAGAAACTATGAATTTCCGGTGTGCGAACAAGTTGCCTTGCAGTTTCTTTTTTCATATCTGTTTTCTCCTCTCTTGAGAATTTTTTAATCCGCGAAAAATGTTGGACCGCTGAATGCTTTGGTTCCCGAACATAAGAACCCCGTAATTCACGCTAACGCCGAATGACTGTGGATATCAAGGTCTATTGTCCTCGGGAAGAAAACGCAAACACCCGGGATTCGGCACCGGCGTGCCAGAGCGGCCATTCGTTGACGGGCGGACGCCGCGCCCTTAAGATGGGGCGGCAGAATGGCGCGCGTCTCTCAAACGAACGGCTAGATCGGAATCAACGCGCAAACCGCAATGAATGAAAAAGCCGGAATGATCAACCAGGTCATCTCACATTACCGAATCGCGGCGAAGCTGGGCGGCGGCGGGATGGGCGTGGTTTATAAGGCCGAGGACACGCGGCTGGGACGGCTGGTGGCGCTGAAGTTTTTGCCGGACGAGCTGGCAACCGACCCGCTGACGATTGAGCGCTTCAAACGTGAAGCGCGGGCCGCCTCCGCGCTGAACCATCCGCACATCTGCACCATCTACGACATCGACGAGCACGACAACCGGCCATTCATCGCGATGGAGCTGCTGGAGGGCCAGACTTTGAAGGCTCGGCTAACGGGCGACCGCCTTAGCACGGAAGACCTGCTCGAGCTCGGCACGCAAATGGCGGAAGCGCTGGAGGCCGCGCACGCCAAGGGAATCGTGCATCGCGACATCAAGCCGGCGAATATTTTTGTGACCGAGGGCGGGCAAGTGAAGATTCTAGATTTCGGGCTCGCGAAGTTGATGGAGCGACGCCGCGCGGGCGAATCGGTGGTTGCGACCGCCATGGCCACGATGGGCCCGGACAATGAAATGCTCACCAGCCCTGGATCGACGCTGGGGACGATGGCTTACATGTCACCAGAGCAGGCGCGGGGCGAAGAGGTGGATTCGCGCACGGACGTATTCTCACTCGGGGCAGTCCTTTACGAGATCGCGACGAACCGGCAGGCATTCGCGGGCGCGACTTCAGCGGTGGTGTTCGATTCGATCTTGAATCGCACGCCGCAGCCGATTTCGCGAGTGAGTCCACAAGTGCCGACAGAGTTGCAGCAGATCATCGGGCGGGCGCTCGAAAAGAGCAGACACGCGCGGTATCAATCCGCGGCGCAGCTCAAGGCCGACCTGCAACGATTGAAGCGCGAAATTGATTCGGGGCGGACCAGTCCAGCTTCGAGCCAAACCGAGCGGTCGGTCGCGGTGCTCTACTTTGAAAACCTGAGCGGCGGCGAGGAAGACGTCTACTTCCGGGACGGCATGACGGAAGATATCATCACCGAGCTTTCGGCAATCAAAGATCTGCGCGTGTTTCCGCGATCGGCGGTGTTTGCATACCGCGACAGGCGAATTACGGCGCCGCAAATCGGGCAGGAATTGAGCGCCGCCTACGTGCTGGAGGGCAGCCTGCGGCGCGCGGGCAACCGCATCCGCATCACGGCACAACTGGTGGAGACGCGGACGGGGCATTCGATCTGGGCGCGGCGGTTCGACCGGACAATGGAAGATGTATTCGCGATTCAGGACGAAATGGCGAAGAACATTGCAGAGGCGCTGCAGGTAATGCTTTCGGAGGAAGAGAAAGCCGTGATCGAGAAGGTGCCCACGGCGAACGTGGAAGCCTACGATTACTATCTGCGTGGAAGGCAATATTTCCACCAGTTCCGGCGAAAAGGCATGGAGGCCGCGCGCAACATGTTCAAGCGCGCTATCGAAATTGATCCGGACTACGCGCGGGCGTGGGCGGGGCTGGCGGACTGCTATTCCTTCCTACAATTCTACTGGCAGCCAAGCGATGAGAACCTGAAGCAGGCCGACGCGGCGAGCCGCAAGGCGCTGGAGCTCGATCCGGAACTGGCGGAGGCGCGCGCTTCGCGCGGGCATCTGCTTTCACTGCTGGAGCGGGATGATGACGCGCGGCACGAATTTGAAGCCGCTATCCGGCTGAACCCAAACCTTTATGAGGCCTATTACTTTTTTGCGCGATCGTGCCTGATTCATGGGAAGTTGGAAGAAGCGGCGAAGCTGTTCGAGGAGGCGTGCCGCGTGCGCCCAGACGACTACCAAGCTCCCAGTTTGCTGGCCAATACATACGATGGAATGGGAGTCAATGCTTCCATCGCCCAAGCCGCGCATCGCCATGCCGTGGAAGTGATCGAGAAGCACCTGGAGATGCATCCGGATGAAGTGCGCGCGCTCTATCTTGGCGCACAGAATTTGTGCCGGCTCGGACAGAATGAACGAGGCCTGGATTGGGCGAAGCGCGCTCTGGCGATTGATCCGGAGGATTCCGCCGTTTGCTACAACCTGGCATGCATCTACGCCATCCTCGGAAAGATTGAGGAGTCCATCGATTGCCTGGAGAAATCCATCGCGTGCGGTTTCGGCGACAAGAAAATTATCCAGAATGATCCATATTTGAATCCGATCCGCAGCCACCCGCGCTACATCGCTTTGCGAAATAAACTGGCCGCCGCTGATTCGCGGAATTAACGGCTTGTAACCTTCCTGGGTCTCCCGCCAAGCCTTCCATTCATCCTAGAAGCAGCTGCTTTGGCCGTGCTACGGGATTTGCCGCCGATGCGGCCCAGCCGGGATGCCATCCATTTCCTTGATCCGAGGAAGCCTTCCAACAATCCTGGCACGTAAAAATCCGCATCCAGCTTTGGAAAGTGAATTCCAAAACCTGGCGGCAAAATTTCAATCTCTTCCAATTGTGACGGACTGGCATGTTCCAACCCTTGTGCGTCGGCGGGCCGAAAACTGATGGTCATCTTGGAACTGAGATGAATCACAATCCGGCCGCTCTTCCGATCGTAATGCGCAGAAATTGCCCGCGGCGTCGAAGCTTTCATTCGCCGACCGCGTTCATTCGCCAGGTCAAACTCGTCACGTTGTGCCATGAATCCTCCTCCATTCGGCGCAGAGCGCTTCCAATTGGGCCGTTAATAGTGTCTTGATCCGCCCGATTTGCCGCCTCGAGAATCCGAAGTTCTCGCGGACCGCGGCAGGCCCTGCATCACAATTTAGGTTGAAAACCGTCGCGCAATCGGCTGCGATCACATGCACGTGTGCGGGACGGTGATCGTTCGGGAAAATCATAACCCGGAGCCCCGAGTCCCTGAGAACGGTCGGCACATGTGGATTCTATCATATTTCCTAAGCGCTTGGGTTTAATACGAATGTCCCTGAGAGATGAAAAACAGCCCTGCGATAAACGCAGGCCGGTACGGATCGAAATGCGGTCAACAATTTTTAACGGTGATGCGGGGAACCGGACGAAGAGGTAAAGCTATGCGACCCTCCTCCTCCTCCCGAGCTTCCATGTGGCGGAGGAGGTGGTGGCGGAGACGAATGCTGCACAGGCGTCGGCGGAGGCGATGAATGCTGCGCTGGTGGAGGCGGTGAAGAGTGCTGCGGTTGTGACGGCTGGGCAGGCGGTGAATTCCCCGGCTGCGGAGTTGCCTTTGCCGACTCCGCTGTGACGGACCTTGGCGGCGGGCTGTCATTTTCATATGTGCGCGTTGTGGGATCGAGCCGAATCGCGCCTTGCACCTGAGGATTGACCCGGCGAACCGGTGAGCCACCGGCCGGTGAGCCGGGAGCGCCACGTTCAGGCTGTCGAACTCGAGCGACCGGCGCCGGAGCAGCGGGTGGCGCGCCATTCAGGATTTCCACTGGCCCACCATGCAAGCGCTCAACCGGACGAATCTCTCCAAGCCCGGCTCCCGAGCCCGTGACGACGAATGATCCGGCAAGGGTGGCCCTTGGATTTCCTACTGCGAGGGGAGTCCAGCCAAGCTGATTTCCCGCGCGAACCCAACGAACCGGCGCCGGATTCCAAGGTTGAACCGGGCCGATGGGAGTAACGACCCAGAACCATCCGCGCCCCGCGAGATAGACCCATTTTCCGGAATGAAACGGCAACCAACCCCACGGCTCGTTGCTGATCCAGGTCCAGCCAAACCCCGGAATGAAAACCATCCTGCCATTCCAGAACGGCATCCAGCCCGCCGAAATTCCATACGGCTGCCAGCACGGACCATAGCCGGCAACATTTATAAAGTCTCCGTAACCGTAAAGGTCCGCAAGTCCATAATTGTAATCCGAGAAGTCCGAAGAGTAAGTGCCGACATACTGCATGGCCTGGGAGTTTTCCTGCTGCAGAGTATTGTCGCGGTCGACGGCCCAGCGGTCAAAGTCATCCGGGTCAGGGCTCTTATCCACATTCACCTGATCCGGGTTCGCGGAACTGATGTGGAGCATGTGTCCGATCGTCACGCGCGAATCGCCGGCGGCGGAGGTGACCTCGACATCGCCCTTGATCACGGTGACCCAGCTTCCGCCCTGTGCCGTGTCCATGCGGAACCGCGTCAGGTGCATCACTCCCACTTGAAGATTTGGAGCGATGATCGAAAGAGCATCGTTTGGGCGGAGACTCGCCGAGGTGATGATCGTCCCCTGCACGAGGTTGAGTTGGGTAATCCGCCCGCCGTTGAGAAGCGCGAGTTGTGTGAAGTCCAATTCAGAGTTGTCCGCCAAACGTATAATCAGCCCGCTCTCGAATTCAATCTCCGCGCGGCCGCTGCCGGTCGCGACCTTGAACCCTTCGTGAACCGGAAGGTTCATAGGAGCGGCTTGCCAGTCATCCGCGCCCTGCTGGAATTGGACGTCGCCTTCAACGAAACTCAAACGCACGACCCGGACGTTGCTATAAACATCCTGCTGAGCCGCCTGGATATCCTGATTATCCTGCGCGCGCGAGGACGGCGGGGCAGCGAGAGCGAGACAACCGCAGAAAAGAAGTGCCGCGAGGAGCCTGGAAACTTGCTGGGCGCGTTTCATGTGGACCTCCCTCGGGGACGGGCTCTATGGTAATAGATGCGTCCCAGCCACCCGGGGTTACAACTTCTTCGCGAATCATGCTCCCGGAGGGGGGTAGTGTCAAGCACTTTGTAAGTGAAGACTTACAACGGGCCGGTACTTTTTAATGTTCGGTGTTTCCGGCGGGCACTTTGACTCCACGGATTTTCGCGGCGATGGCGCGCGCGCGCGTCCGCGCGATTTCCACGACGCGCGAATCGTTTCCGATTTGCTCGAGCACAGGCAGAAGCACTTCGGGTTCCGGCAACAATTTATTGTCGAAGTCCTCCTGAAGGTTCACGAGCGCGTCATTCACACCGAGACGGTCGTAGCGGAGCGTGCGCCGCAGAGTTTGCAGGTGGTCCTGCTGGCGCGCGAGCCCCTCGAAAATTTGCATGAGCTGGCTGCCCGCGTTGTTGAGCGTGTAATTAAATTTTGTCTCGTTAAACTGGCCGTCTTTTTCGTAGCGAAGCGTTTTTTCACCGAGGTTGGCGATTTTGCGGTGGACATCGATATCCTGGTCCTTGAAATTATTAAGTTCCGCCGCCAGAGAGAATATTTTTTCGCGGAGGGCCTGGGTGACGTCAAATTCTTCCGGGGCGGGCGTCTCGCTGAGCTGGCGAATATCGTAGGTGCATTTTCCCGAATGGCCGATGCGAATCTCCACGAACTCCGGAACGCTGCCTTTGAATACCTTGCGAAAGCTGACGACTGAGTCCTCAGCCGCGCCCGCGCGCGCCACCACAAAAAGTGCAAGCAGGAGGGTGCAGGCGAAAACGATTCTTGCCGGGTTGCGGTGCACGGAGATCATCGCACAGAAAGAACGCGCGGAAGCCCCGCCGGGTTGCCTCGCACGGAATTGCTTCGCGCCGGATTGATTCGAGCCGAGCGCGGTGAGGCAAGTGGCCGCACGGAAACGCCAAACCGCGCTTCGTTGCGCGCGGATTGAATGTGACACAGCGCGACGGCCAGCGCGTCGGCGGCGTCCGCCGGCTGCGGCAATTCCTTCAGCGAAAGCAGGACGCGAACCATCTGCTGGATCTGCGATTTGCCGGCGTGGCCGTAGCCGGTCACCGCGGCCTTTACTTCGCGCGGCGAATAACTGTGAACCGGAAGTCCGCGCTCAGCCGCGGCGAGGAGGATCACTCCACGGACTTCGGCGAGCCGGAGCGCGGTCTTCACATTGAGGGCGGAGAATATGGACTCGAGCGCGAGCCCGTCAGGCAAAAATTCCTCAATCAATTCCGCGATGCACAGATGGATTTGCTTCAGGCGGGCGGGCACATCCCCTGCAGCCTTGCGTGCCGCGGGGATCGCGCCGTAATGAACGGCGGCGCAGGCGGAGCCGCGGGCGTCGATCACAGCGTAGCCGGTGGCGCCGGCGGCGGCGGGGTCAATGCCGAGGATGCGCATGGCGAATGTGTTGCCATTCGGACGCGCGGCATTCTTGTGCGTACTGTTAGCCGAAGGCGTTTTCATGAACACCGCGGAAAGTTTACGGCGTCAGCGCGGCGCGGGCCAGTGTTATTTGTAGATGTGTTGAGAATCGGGCGTGATATCCTCCGGATTTCTTGGCGGCGATTTCGGGTATTTTGATGAAATTCAGAAAGGGAAAAACCAGTGATACGACACTTTGTTGTTGGTTTGGCAATGTTTTGCGTTTGCGGAGGCGCGAGCCTTGCCCAAACTACGCCTGCGACACCAGGGCAGCAGGCAGCAAATGCCGCTCCCGCCGCGAAGAACGATTACAGTAATGGAGACAACTGGCTTTGCCGCCCCGGGCGGCAGGACGCCTGCGCGATTGACCTATCCACTACGGTTATTTCCGCGAGCGGCAAATTGACGCGGGAAGAGTGGGCCGCAAATCCCAACGCGCCGATTGATTGTTTTTACGTTTATCCGACGGTCTCGAACGAACCCGGCGGAAACAGCGACATGATCCCCGGTCCGCCGGAAAAGGGAGTGATTCGCGCGCAGTTCGCCCGCTTTGGTTCCAAGTGCAGGACCTATGCGCCGATGTACCGCCAGGTGACGCTCAGCGCGCTAAGGGCCACCCTCAGCGGCAGCCCCATTCCCGTGGATCGGGAAATGGCTTACAACGATGTGGCCGATGCATGGAACTATTATCTGGAGCATGACAACAAAGGGCGGGGCGTGGTGCTGATCGGACACTCGCAGGGATCCGGAATTCTCACACTACTGATCAAGAACAAAATTGACGGCAAGCCGGTACAATCGCGAATCATTTCCGCGATGCTGCTGGGAACGAACCTACCTGTGCCAAAGGGAAAAGATATGGGCGGTGCATTCCAGCACATGCCGCTGTGCCGTGCGGCCAATCAAACAGGATGCGTAGTTGCTTACGTATCGTTTCGCGCCCTGGCGCCGCCAACGGCAAACAGCCGCTTCGGCAAGGTTGCGGGCGAGAATATGATGGCCGCATGCACGAACCCCGCGGCGCTCGGGGGAGGCAGCGGCGAGCTGAAAGCTTATTTGGGAACGCGCGGGAGCGGCTTTGTGGCCGAAGAGGCGGGGCCGGGACCATGGGTAAAGCCTGAGCAGCCGATCACCACTCCATTTGTAAGCGTGCCGGGAATGCTAACCGCGGAGTGTGTGAACAACGAGAGCGGGTCGTATCTTGCCGTGACCGTGCATGGTGATCCCGCGGCGCCTCGAGGCAGTGACATCGGGGGGGACGTGGCGTTCAACGGGCAGGTTCTGGCGGAATGGGGTCTGCATCTGATTGATGCGAACCTGACGATGGGGAACCTGCTGGACATTGTGGACGCACAAACAAAAGCTTATCTGGCTGGTACAGGGAAAAAATAAACCACACAGATGATCCGGCGTGAGGATACCGAACTAAGAGATGGGAACGCTCGTCAGAACGGATCAGTGAACACTTTTCAGGGATAAGTTTTCGAACTTCTGAGTAAACTTCAGTACCGCGAACTAGCCGGCGACGGCGCTCTGGATTTCCTTTTCGTCGATGTCGAAGTTTGAGTAGACGTGTTGCACATCGTCTTGCTCTTCGATCGCTTCCATCAGCCGCAGCATCTGCTGGGCCTGCGCGCCGGTCAGCTTGATAAAACTTTTCGGGACCATACCGATTTCAGCGGAAGCTGGAGTGACGCCCCCTTTTACGAGTGCGTCGCGAACGGCTTCAAACGATTCGGGCGGCGTGACCACGCTCCACATGGAGCCGTCGTCAATCAAATCATCCGCGCCGGCATCGAGCACGATTCCCATCAACTTATCTTCGCTGGCCTGCTCCTTGGGGATGGAAATTTCGCCTTTGCGCTGGAAGAGCCAGCCGACGGCGCCAGCTTCGGCAAGATTGCCGCCGTGCTTGCCAAAAGCATGGCGGATTTCGCTGACTGTGCGATTGCGCCCGTCGGTAACGACCTGCACCAACAGAGCGACGCCGCCGGGACCGTAGCCCTCAAAAGTGATCTCTTCGAGCTGCGTACCTTCGAGTTGTCCCGAGCCGCGCAGGATGGCTCGGTCGATGTTGTCGCCGGGCATGTTCTCGGCCTTGGCGCTGGCGATGGCGGTGCGGAGCCGCGCATTCGAGTTGGGGTCCGTGCCGCCGCGCGCGGCCATGGTGATTTCGCGGATGAGCCGCGTGAAGGTGCGACCGCGCTTGGCGTCAGTCGCCGCCTTCTTGTGTTTGATGGTGGCCCACTTAGAATGCCCAGACATGAGATTGCCTCGATCTTAATGGAATTCGGGTTATGCCGTACCTGCTCCCTTGGGGGACAGCGCCCTTTGACCGCCGCAGCGGGTTCGGGGCAAAAGAGGGACCCTGAAATTGCGAACGCATTTTAGCACAAGTCGGGATTTTCGATTATGCGAGGGCGACCGGAAAGGCCCAGCGGGAGCGGTCAAGGCTGGGGCGGATTCTTGCGGTGCATGCGATCGTGGATATCCGGCCAGAACTCTTTGAGGACATTCGCAAGGCCGTCGGAAATAATCTGCTCACCCCAATTGATTCCGGTGCTCCGCACCGTGCGGTCCTGCGCGGGATAATAAACGTTTGCGATTGCCGCGGCAAAACCGTTCCCGGAGATTTCAGAAAAGTTGAATCCGGTGCTGCCGGAATCATTTTTTGAAATGAAGAGGCGGGAAAATGCATAGTAGACCCGATGAAATCCATTGCCATGCCCCAGGGTGTAATAGTGGGGATCCTGATGCAAGATCGAGGGCATGATTGCTTCCGTAAAATAGTTTCCGATGCCCTGATCGGCATACGAACGCCAAAAATAACGGCCGTAAGCAGCCATGCCACCGCCAAATTCGGGTTCCTGCCGAAAAGCCTGGCGTACACCCGAGAGCAAGCCCACGAAGATGCCAGAGGTGTAGTCGCAGCTATCTTTCGTGGCCAGAATAAATTTGCCTTTGACGGAGAGGGGAGGAAGCTGCGTGTTGGCGCTCACCGCGCGGAAATTCGGCATGACGCCGAGGATGCGGCTCGTCTGCTGGCCAAGCGTACTTAAGGGTTCTATCAGGGGATCTGAATCTTTTTTTGTTTCGGGCTTGGTATCCGGCGGCTTGGTCTTGGATTGATCCTGGGTGTCCGATTGCGATCCGGTTGTCCCCGTGGTTCCCGACTGTTGGCCCTGCTGACCGCTTTGCTGGCTGCCCTGTTGAGTGGATTGACCGGGGTCTTGATTGATTGGTTGCGCGCCCTCAGCGACTGAGATGCTGAGAGTTAGGATGGCAATCAAAACGACCGCACGGCAACTTATCGCGCGCAACCATCACCTCATTCGATTCCCGAGTCAGCCACGGGAAATGCATCCAGAGCCGCGTACAGAACGTTCAGGAAGAGGAGCCAGCTTTCAGGGAACTCCCAGTGACTTTTGACCGTGGTACCTGATTCATTCTATTGAGCTTATAACACATTCCCGATGCCCAAACGCGGCCAATTGCGAAAGATGCGGAAAGAGCAAACCAAAGGTGCACTCCCTTTATCTCCGTTCGGTGATTCTTGCTATGGGGGCGTTAAAGGGCGGGGGTCCCCGTCCATCAGGCACCCGCCTATACCGGCAAGATTCAGATGCGGGGCCGAAGCCAAACGAAGTTCAATGACTTGATGAGGAATTGCCGCGCGCACCTTCTTCAACTTGAGGGGCCGGGGAATTCTTCAGAAGCGCAAGCTGAGCCTGAACATTTGCCCAGGCCTTCGCGTTGCTTTTGGTCGCATAAGGGGCTTCCGGGTGGCCGTAGAATTCCAAGAGTTCTGCGCGAAGGGCCGGTGAAGCGCCCTTGAAGTCCTGCTTGGCAAGGGCGCCGAGCAGCTCTGCATGCGCCTGATCGTTGAGCCGGTATTGTCCGGGGCCCGAGGATTCACCGGTGTCAAAATTATCATTCAGAAGAATCAGGCGGCCGTCACTGATCTGGCCGAGGAGCCCCCGGTAGCGATCCAAAGTCGAGTTGAAACTGGCCTCGAATATTTTCTCCGTCTGCGGCGTGGACGCGTGGAACTGCAACACTTTCAGTGGTCCGACCTTGGGAAGAATCTTGGTAAGGAAAGCGAGAAAATTCTCGCCAAAGGTGGGGGGTTGGTATTTATTTCCCCAGTTTTTTTCATAACTCGCGCGAGAAAGATTGTAGAGAAACTTATTCTTGGTCATGCTTGGCTGGTCTTTTTGAATTTCGTTTTTCTTGAGGCTCCATGCGATGCGAGTGGCTTCGGGGAGAAGTTTGCTGACAGCATGGCGGTAAGAACCGATCGTCAGGTCTTCATTTGTGAGAACAGTTTTGAGATCCAGGCCGTACGTTTCCTGGAAGGCCTGCTCCAGCAGAGGAAGCGAAACGCCAAAGCCAATGAAATCGTGGTAACTATCGGGCGCGAAACGCCCCTGCGCAATTTCCACAACATCGAAACCAAATTCCGTTCTTATATGCGCCAACGGGTCTTGTTCATACGTAACGGAGTCGCCGAACTTCTTTTTCAATTTGGGATACAGAATGGGGACCGCCAGGTTCGTGCCATCGCGGTGGCCGTCGTTGTCAGCGGCATAATGAGAGAGTGCGCCGAGCGCAAAAGCGTAGCCATCGAGATCCGTCGCGTCGCGTAAGAGAGCGACGATAAAATCACCGGTTCGCACATAGTGGGTCAGGTCACTGAAAAACTTGCTTCCGTGGGGGTAGTAGCCCATGTCCTGGACAATGGCGCCGCCGTATGCATAACCGTGCGCTTCCTTGAGCTGTTCCTTGGTGGCGTCTGGAAAACGCTTCAAGAGCAAGGGGCGAATGGTGGTGTCCCAGGCGCTGTCAATTATGGCTTCATGAGAAAGGACGGCGTAGGCCGAACTCCGCGCGGGGAGCAAACTTAGAAGAAAGAAAAGTGACAACGACATTACGCAGATTCTCGAAAGTAGTGTCCGGCTATTATTGCGACGCATGCGGCTCCTGCAAGGCGGGGAGAACTTCACGGGCGTGAACAATGAAGCGCTTGGGCGCCGGACCAACAAAATAAAAAGGATAGCAAGTGACCAAGGTCAAGTCGTGACCGGCCGTGGGATCCAAGATTTGAAGATCATCGGGAGCAACGACATCAAAAGATTCGACAACGTAGTTAATGGTACGCGCTTGAGTCTTGAATGTAATTTCGTCGCCCACGTGGATATTGCGAAGGGGGCGGAAAAAAGTGTCGCGGTGGCCCGCCAAAGCGACGTTTCCCAATTCGCCGGGCAAAGGCGAATTTGAAATGTGCGCCACGGCGCGCCGCAAATTCGCGCGGGAGTCACCTTCAACAACCATGACACTCAGACCCAAGCGGGGAACTTGAAATTCACCGATGATATCGCCCTTCACCAGGATGTGAGGGGGCTCCGAAGAGAGGGTCGCTTGCTCGAACTTTTCCGTCTCGATGGCCTGATATGCGCGCGAATCAGCATAGACATAGCCCGCGTAGGCGAGGGCGAAAACGCCAAATGCGAGGAAAAAGTAGCAGGCACCGCAGAGTAAGTTCTTACTCGTATTTGAAAGTGCGGGCGAGATGATTCTTACAGCGACGGGTCTGGTTGAATTGGAAAGCGGTGTCATTTCGATCCCGATCCCGACGGAACCGCGGGCCGATTTTCCGCCGCTGGGAAGTAACCCGGCCGAGTCCGGACGCGCAACCTGCCGTGGGCTGTCGCAACGACCTTTACATCGAGCTTTCGATAAGAATTGGCGTGCACACTTCCGTTGGGAACGTACCCAAGCGTGTATTGCTCGCGAAGGTCGCGGGCAATTGCTTTGGAGACGTCCGCCACGGACTCGCCTGGGCCGGGGAAATATGCTACTCCACCGGTGTCTCTGCAGAGCCGCCGAAGGATCCCGGGATTTTCATCTTCGCCGGGAGAGCCCACAAGAGCGATGGAATATATCGCAGCCTGAGATTGGCGGGCCTGCGCCAGCACCGCTGAATATTTGATATGGCTGGCATTGTCTCCGCCATCGCTGATGATGATCAACGCTTTTTTCCCCAAGTGGCCGGACTTCAGGTGGGTGAGCGCCTGACTGACGGCATCGTAGAGCGCGGTTTGTCCCTGTGCGGAGACGGCTGTGAGGGCCTGCTCGAGTTCGTTTGAGTCGTTCGAGAATGGTTTCCCGCCCATGAGTTCAATCGAAACATTATCATTGAAATCCACAACGAACATTTCATCCAGTGGGTTACTGGAGTGCGCGAAAGAGAGAATCGCGGAGCCGACATTCGATAGCTTGGAGCCCATACTCCTGCTGTGGTCAACGACGAGGCCCACGGTGACCGGATTGTCTCCATCTTCGAATACAGTGAGCTTCTGGAGCTGGCCTTCTTCAAAAACGCGAAAGTCCTCCATTTTGAGCCCGGGAACAAATGATCCGCGGGTGTCCGTCACTCTGACGGGCAGCAAGACGAGATTCACGGCCACCTTGATTTGCGGCTGAGCGTTCACGACAACCGGGAAACGGGGCGCCGCAAGAGAGGTGGAGAAACCGAGGATGCAAAGTGATAGCAACAAGAGACCGAGGAACAAGTGTCCTTTGTCCAGATCGTGCTTCAGGAGATTTGGAGTGAGGTTCACGAAAAGGCTTTCTTGCGGCGCAAGACGTAACCTTGCGGTCACGTCCGCGACGCGAGGAAAAACATTTGTTTACGAAACGTGCTTGAGCAAAAGCATTAGGCCGAGAGCAAGTCCGATGGACAATCCACCAACGAGCGCGATCAACGGCATCGAGCCAGCTGTTTGCGGCAGTTCTTCGGTTTGCGCAACGGGGGCAACTACGACCGGGGCCGCTTCGACCGGCGCCGGAGTCACGACTGGCGCCGGAGTTACTACCGCGTCCGCGGGCGGAGTGGTCTGAATAACCTCAGCGACTGGTACCTCTTTCTCATCGGGTGTGACTGCGACGATCGGAAGTGTCTTTATCGCTTCGACGTCGATCGTGTCGACAGGAACTGCCGGAACGATGACGTTCGTGGTTTTTGCCAATTCCGCAGCACGATGCTTCGGATAAACGAATTCGTATCCAAAGGTGTCGCCGGGATAGAACCAAGCGCGGAGAGCTTCCGGACCGCTTCCTGGTGTTTCACGAAATTTCATAACGTTCTTATCCGTCGCAACCAGACGGTAGTCGTTGATAGTGATGATGGTGGCGATTACATGGCTGCCATCCGCGTTATAGACCTGAACCACCTTGCGGTCGCCAAAATTGTCATACAACCGGAACATGTATGTCCCTGCCGGAAGAATTTGTCCCGGGATTTCTACGGGCTGACTGAACGTGACAACTGTTTTCTTATTGCCTTCATCCGCTCGAGCGCTGGGCTGCAGAGCAACGCCAACGAACGTAATTGCGACCAAAAAGAGTAATGCCTTTGCCATTTTCATCCGATTTTTCTCCTGAAGAGGTAGACTCTTCCAGTGCAAGTTTGCGTGGGACGAAGCCGAGTCAGTCACCCGAGAGGGGATGGAGTGGCCAGCGCGAGAGTCTTTTTTGCTTAATCCAACTTGCGCATCCTAACGGTATCGCGGTAAAGAGTCTGTTCACTTACGCACACATCGACAATTGAAGGACCGGCGGCCCGTGAGACGATGAAACGTGTAGCGCAGGCGGTGGCAGCCATTCTATTTTGGGCGCCGTCCATCATCTTCGGCGTGTACGCCGGTGAGAGGATCCCTTCCGGCTGGGTTGGCAGATGGGGAGTGGGTCTGCTAGTGGGGCTGGGAGTGCTGGCCATGGAAGGAGCGTTGCTCGCCCTCTTGGAGCGAATCGCCAAGAAAAAAACAAGGGAGCCGTACCAATGATCCTCGCGTTATTTGTCGTGGGTGCGCTACCCTTCGGCTACTGGGTAGGATTGCCCTGGAAAGCGACTCGGCCCTTCGAGGCGCATCTGTCGGAATACATTGATATCGCCGCAACCGCTGCTCCGGAGGAGGATGTACCGTTGGCAGGGCAGTTGGTCAGGGGAAGGATTCTTCCGGTGAACATGGAAAAGAGGGCGATTGACCCGGTGTTTTTTGATTTGTCGAGCGATTCGCGGCCGAAGGATCCGGAGGAGGTTGGCGCGATAGCGGCCCTGTGGTGGAAGGAGGTAAAGTTGGGGACTTACGGAGGAATGGGTTCCGCTTATCGCGAGGACTGCACGGTAATGGTATGGGATAAGGCAACGAGAAATCTGCTGGCGCAGAAATGGATTCTCGGATCCGATCCGCCAAGCTCGTCGATCAACGGCATGGGACATCATGGGGAAAAGCCTTACAAAGAAATCCGCGATTATTTGAATCGATTGGCGCACTAAATATAAGAAAGGCCGCGCGACATCCATCCGATCAACGTGCATCGAAGAATTCCTGGATTGCCAGTCACGGCGGTGACGCGCTGTGGTTCCACTACCACCTGCACCTGAACCTCGATGGGAATGTGGGCCTTCTTACTTACGTGAATAGCGCGGGGCGGGGAGATGGGCATGAACAAAAATTGGCGATGCCGTAACTGCAGAAGGTTGTTTAGGACAATTTTGGTAAGCGTGGATGTGCAGTTTCTTGACCTTCGGGAAGAAATTTTAACCGACGCCAGTTTAACCGTTCCTTCTAAGAACTCGAAAATGAATGCATAGCATACATTTATGGGTCTACCTTTGCATATAGCGGATCGTCAGCAAGGGCGGCTCCGGAAGCAATTCGTGGCGTCGCTGCGTCTTAATGGAAGGACTTGATCCCGAAGAAAGGCAACGACAATGCGCAATGCTGTGAAATGGGTTGTAGTGATTTTGACGCTCGCGATGGTTGGAGTTTTGCCAGCGAAGGCGACACCTGCGCAGTGCGGCGGACACGGAGACAGGAACACGATGGTGGTGTCCACCGCGTGGCTCGCCGAACATTTGAAGGATCCGAATCTTGTGGTGCTGGCGGTGGGGGAAAAAAGCGATTACGACGCGAAGCACATTCCGGGATCGCTGTTTATTTCCTACCCCGATACGCACTTGATGACCGCGCCGAACGGGCTGTCAGTGGAATTGCCTCCGATGGCTGATCTGGAAGCGGTGTTTGGAAGACTCGGCGTCTCGAACAACTCTCATATCGTGTTGTACCCACTGAAGACCACCTTCTCGTGGATGACCCGGATTTATCTCACTCTCGACGCGATGGGGCTTGCGAGGCAAACATCCATCCTTGATGGCGGCTTCGCGGCGTGGAGCGCGGACGGGCGTGAGGTGACAACCGAAGTCCCGGTGGCGAAGCCCGGTACGATCAAAGCGTGCGAGCAAAGCGACGTGATCGCAAAACTGGATGAGGTGAAAGCGAGCGTGAAGCAACCGGGAGTGGAAATTATTGACGCACGCAACGCGGAGTATTACACGGGACAGACACAGCCCGGCGACCAGCGGCGCGGTCACATTCCGGGCGCAGCGAACATTCCGTTTACTACTGTTATCGACGAGAGCGGAAAACTGAAGTCTCCCGAGGCGCTCGCGGAATTGTTTCGCGCGGCGGGGATGAAGCCGGGAGACCGGATCATCGCGTATTGCCACATCGGCCAGCAGGCGACCGCGGTGTATTTCGCGGCGCGCTACCTGGGCTACAACGTGAAGCTCTTCGACGGGTCGTGGGAGGAGTGGTCGGCGCACAAAGAATTGCCGGCGGAAACATCATCCTCAGGCGTTACCACCCATCATTAACACGAGGTAGCGTCTGGGTTTGATAGTTCGGGATGAACAACTTCCGGCTGCTCCGGCGCATCCAACTAACCCAGAGGTTCTTCCACCTCACCAAAGAGGCTTTTATGCATAAAATTTACCGAATGATGCTATTGGGATTGGCGGTCGTGTCCATCAGCGTAGTTGCGCTGGGGCAGGGAGCCGGGCAACAGGAAGGCGTGCCGGTCTCGGTCACAGTGACCGTCACAAGCAAAAACCAGAATATGCCGCCAGCGATCCCGCAAAATGAAGTTGTGGCGCGGCAAGACGGAAGTTTGCGGCGTGTGATTTCATGGATTCCCACGAATGGGAGCACCGCGGGGCTCGATCTTGTCGTAATGGTGGATAACACCGTGTCAAGCAGCATCGCAAACCGATGGTCCGAATTGCAGGATTTCCTGCGCGCGCAACCGGCAAATACGCAGGAGGGAATCGTGTACGCGCAATTCGGGGAATCTCATTTTGAGCAGGGATTGACAGCAGATCATGACCTGGCTGCCAAGGCGCTGCGGATGCCAGGTTCGAATCCCGAACAAAACACGGGCATTTACGACGCGGGGCGAGATCTGATCAAGAAATGGCCGGAGTCAAAAAACCGAAAAGCAGTCGTGTTGATCAGCGACGGCCTGGATTTCAGCGATAACGCCTCAGGATTAGATCCGACCAGAAACTATTCCCTGCAACATCTAATCGAACAGGCGCAGCAGTCGGGAGTGGTTTTCTATGTCATCTACGCACGCGGGGGCAGACAAGAATCCGAAAATGAAAATCTTGTGTCCTATGGACAGTCTTGCCTGGACCGCCTGGCGAAAGAGACCGGTGGAGGTTCTTTTTTTGAGGGATTGACGACGCCCGTATCCCTTCAACCGTTCCTACGGGATATCGCCAAGGATTTGGGCCAACAATATATTCTGACGTTTGCCGCGAAATCGCCAGCAAAGGCGGGGTATTCGCGATTGCAGGTGGTCGTGGAGACGAAGAATGTGGAAATCCTCGCCCCGGAACGAGTGTACATGGCGGGCACTAAATAAGGCGGCGAAGCGCGTCTTTTCATCTGCCGGCTTTGAATTCGAACGGCCGGGAGCTGTCACCTCATCTGATTCACTAGCCTGATAAACAGGCCAAACGTGGCTTTTTGAGAAACGGGTACGGGAGTACTCTGGATTTCGGCGGGCCCCAATGAAAGAATTGATTGGGGTGACTGTTTCCGATGAGTACCGCCTGCCGTGTTGCCGGCTGCAAGCTGAGTGTGCCCTCGCAGATGGATTCGCAAGGGATATGCCTGCTGCATTTCACGCTTCGCCTGGAGCAGACTTGCGCGGATCTGCGCCGCGAGACGGTTTTAGGAAAGGCGAGCCACGAACGGCAATTGGAAATTATGGAATTCATCGCGACGCAAGGCGAATTGCTGGCGCGCGTTTCGACGAGCGGCCTGCATATGGCTGATGAACTGAAGGCTCGCGTGCTGAGCACTTTTCTTACACTGATGAACCTGCGGGAGAGTCTGGACCGCGCGGCGCAGCGCATGCCGCCGGGGCGAACGGCTTCGCGGCAACCCTGAACCATTTCCACTTGCTCAAATTGATTTGCGGGCAGGATTCAAGAGCCCAGATAACGCGCGTACAAGGAGCGAGCGACGGCAGGGTCGCGCGTGCCCTTGATGATGGCTCGTCCATCGGCGAAAACGGTGACCTCATGCGGCGGGACCCGGAAACGCAAAAGAAAATCATTGTGGCGGACATCGGCGGCGACGGCAGCGAGGCGGCTGCTGAGTGTCGCGAGGTCGAGGCTGCGGCTGCGTTCGTGGATTTGCACGGAGTCACGACCGCACATGGTGACATGAGGCTGCGCCTGCCCTTCGAGATGGCGGAATTCGCGGCCAACGCAAACGCGGCAGGCCGGGTTGCGTTCAACTCGGACCGACTGATAACGGCCTGACCAGACATCGAATGAGACGAGCGTCGCATCTTCTTTTATATGCGCTCCAACGATGAGCTTCGTAGCTTCGGCGGCTTCGATGGATGCGATGACTCCCGCGGCGGAATTGAGCACGCCAACGGTGTCACACGTGTCATCGGCGCGGGGCGCGATTGGAGATTCTGCGCCTCCATTCGCAGGAGGATTCCCCGCATTCGCACCGAGGAGACAGGTGAGGCAGGCGGTCGCGCCCGGGCGTATGGTCATGGTGACGCCGTAACTGCCCACTACGGCGGCGTAGATCCACGGGATGCCGAGCTTGACGGCGGCGTCATTGAGGAGAAATCGTGTCTCGAAATTATCGGTGCCGTCGAGAAGAATGTCGTGGCCTGCCAGCAATTCCCCGGCGTTGCGGGAAGTGAGGTCGGCAACGACTCCTTCGACGCGCACGCCACTGTTGATGGAGCGTAAGCGCCGCTCGGCGGCGACGGCTTTGGGAAGCGCTTCACGGGCATCGGACTCGTCGAAAAGTGTTTGGCGCTGGATATTCGAGGGCTCGACGAAGTCACGGTCAATGATACGAAGTGTTCCGACCCCGGCGCGGACGAGAAGATTTGCGAGCGCGGTGCCCAGCGCGCCGCAACCGATGAGCACAGCCCGCGAGGCGAACAGGCGTCGCTGGCCTTCTTCGCCGATCCCGGCGAAAAGTATTTGGCGCGAGTAGCGACTTTGCAGATTGGAGTCCATTTCGATTATTCGCGGGTTTGTGAGAACCCTACAAGGTCTATGATAGCTCTGAATGGATTTTCCCCCGAATCCGGCGCGCTCCCGCCCGCATGGCCGCACAGGGTAAGAAAGGAACATGAAAGACTGAAGTCCGGCAGCCGCCGGAATTGCCTGTGCTAACCTGTCTTTTTCTCTCCATGATGGATTTTAAGGGACATTTGATCCTTTCGATCGCGGCAGTGGCGGCAGCGGCATGCACGCTGGTAGCCGCGGCGCACGCGCAGGCTTCCGGCGGGGCGAGCAGCGTCGCGCAGCGAGCCCCCGATGCGAGAGCCGAGCAAATCGCGCAATGGGAGGGGCGTCCTGTCGCGGAAGTGCGCGTTGTAAATGACTCGGGCGAACTCATCACGCAAAATCCGCCCGACCTGCCTCTTACCGCCGGCCATCCCTATGATTCGGAAGCTGCAAGAGCGAGCCTGCGAAAGCTTTATGCCTCCGGGAATTACGCGGACCTTCGCGAAGAGTTACAAGATGTTGCCGGCGGCCTTCGCGTGGATTTTGTCGTCCGGCGGAATTTTTATGTTGGGGTGGTGCGGATTGAAGGATTGAAAGAGCCGCCGAGCGATTCCAAGGCGCAGGCCGCGCTGCGGCTCACCGCGGGAGAGGCGTTCCGCGATAACGAATTGAAGGACGCGGTTGGGCGACTAACGGATGCGCTGCGTGAAGACGGCCTTTACGAATCGCAAGTGCAGGTGGAGACCCAACCGGACCCGGCAACCCATCAGATGAACTTGATCGTTCACGTCACTCCGGGGCTCCGGGCGCGGACAGGCGCGATCACGCTGCAAAATACTTCGCCCTTCGCGAACGAAAAACTTCTGGAACAAGCAAAGCTCAAGCCCGGAGAGGAATTCAATTCTCAAAAACTGAAAAAGGCAACGGACAAGCTGCGCGCCTACCTGATCAAGCAGGACTACCTGGGCGCGAGAGCCATCCTGCATCGTGGATCCTACGATGCAGCCTCAAACACCGTGCCACTCGCGTTCGAAGTGGTGGCCGGCTCGCGCGTGCGGGTGGAAGTTACGGGCGCGAAAGTCCCCTTGAAGGAGTTGAAGAAACGCGTGCCTATTTACACAGAGGGCGCCGTGGACCCCGACTTATTGCTGGAAGGGCGGCGCGAGCTGCGGGACTACTTCGAGCGGCAGGGATACTTTGAGGTCACGGTGGACTATACGGTTGCGCTTGCGGAGCCCACCGGCAAAAAGGTCGAAGGACCACAGGAGCAGCTGATCACCTACAAGATAAACCGCGGGCCGCAGCAACGGCTGGCGGGGGTGGGCTTCGAAGGGAACAAATATTTCGACAAGGAAATGTTGCGGGAGCGGCTATCCATTCAGCCGGCGGCATACGCATCTCCCGGGCGGTTTAGCCAGCGGATACTCGACACGGACGCGCAAACGGTCCGCGATCTCTACATCGCCAATGGATTCATGCAGGCGGATGTTAAGACGCAAATCGAGCGCGACTTCCATGGCAAGCATAATGATTTGTTCGTGCACTTTCGCGTCGAGGAAGGGCAGCAGACGCTCGTGGGCAAGCTCACTCTCGAAGGCGACAACACATTGAAGGAGGACAAGCTCCGGGGCGTGATTGGATCTGCGCCCGGGGAGCCTTATTCCAATGTGAACGTCACGGCGGACCGAGACAATATTTTGGCGCTGTATTACAACGATGGATTTCCAGAGGCGCAGTTTTCCGTCAAGGTCGAAGAGTTGCCGGCCGCGGGGAATCATCCGCGCATTGGGCTGACCTATTCGATCACCGAGGGCACGCAGATCCGCGTCACACAAGTTTTCCTTGGAGGTTACGAGCATGCCCGGCGCGCTGTGATTGCGCGGGAAGTCCAAGTGGAGCCGGGCGAGCCCTTGCGCGAAGGCGACGTAATCGAAACGCAGCGGCTGCTCTACAACCTGAATGTCTTCAGCCGCGTAACGGTGGCGGCGCAAAACCCCGATGGCGAGGACCCGGACAAAGCGGTCGAGGTAATTGTCGATGAGGCGAAGCGGTATACGCTGGCGTATGGGATTGGCATTGAAGTGCAGCGACTGGGAGGCGAAGGGTCGGGAGCGGCAGCCGGCGCGTTGGATGCAAGCCCCCGAATCACGCTTGAATTCGCGAAAACGGATCTGACGGGCCGAGGCGACACGCTTTCGTTCAAGGTGCGCGCGAGTTTGCTACAAGGGCGGGCGCTGGCTAGCTACACTTTGCCCAATTTGTTTAACAAACCCGCGTTTAGTTTTCAGGCCACATTGTTTGCGGACAAGTCCCGGGACGTCACAACATTTACGTCCACACGTTATGAGGGCAGCATTCAGCTTGCCCAGCGAATCTCCAAGGCAACCACGCTTCTTTACAGGTATACCTACCGCAAAGTGCTTGTGGATCCATTTTCCCTGCACATCGCGCCGGAACAAATTCCGCTGTTCAGCCAACCGACTCTGGTTTCCGAAGTCGGAGCGTCTTGGGTGCGCGACCGGCGCGACAACCCGGCGGATGCAACGCAGGGGGCATTTAACAGCCTCGATCTTTCAGTGGCAGAGAAAGAAATCGGTTCCTCCGCGAGCTTTACGCGGATTTTCTTCCAAAACTCGACGTTTTACCGGCTGGGTTCAAAACTTGTGTTTGCACGCGCGGTGCGATTTGGGTGGCAGGAAACATTCGGGAACACGGTTTCGTCGGATATACCGCTGCCGGAGCGGTTCTTCGCCGGGGGCGATGCTTCCCTGCGCGGCTTTGGGTTAAACCAAGCCGGCCCGCGCGATCCGGTAACGGGATACCCCGTTGGCGGACAGGCGGAGCTCTTTTTCAATCAAGAGTTGCGGTTCCCGATGCACCTGCCAAAGTTGGGGTCAAAGCTCGGCGGCGCTATTTTTTATGACGGCGGAAATGTTTTTAGCCGGCTGGGAACAATTACGTTCAGGACCGCGCCCTCGGCTTTCTCTCAAAGCACGGGCGCGCTTTCCTACTTTTCCCACACGGTCGGATTTGGATTTCGATACGCGACGCCGATCGGCCCGATTCGAGTGGATTTGGCCTACCAGCTCAATCCGCCTCAATTCATAAGCGCGTGCACGATCGGGACTCCGGGCTGCAGCGCGACAGGAACCTTGTTTACGCAGATTCCACATTTCCAGTTCTTCTTCAATTTGGGAGACGTTTTCTGATGCGGTGGGCGAAACACAAAACGGCTGCGTGGCTGATCCTCTTCGGGGCAATCCTTGCTTCATTAGCGGCCATTGCTCCGGGAGCGCGCGCGCAGCGTGTGGTGGATCGCATCATCGCGCGCGTGGAGGGGGACATTTTTCTCCAAAGCGACTTGCGCGAGCTTGGCGCTTATCAGGCACTTCTTGGGGGCCCGGTTGAACCGGAGCCCAAGAGACTGGACGAGCTGATTGACCAGTGGATTATCGAACATGAAGCGGAGGCCGCCCAGTTTGCGCAACCCTCCGGGGAGGACATTGCTTCCGCTCTACAACAAGCGGAAAAGAGCATGGGCGGCGAGCAAGAATTTCAAGCGAAGGTGAAAGCGCAGGGATTATCGCTTGCGACGGTGCGGCGAATCATTGGCCGGGAGATATTTTTCAGCCGCTATTTGGATTACAAGTTTCGACACGCGGCCCAGGTAGATGCCGCCGCTGAAGAAAAATATTACAAAGATGAATTTGCGCCTCAAATGGCCGAGCGCGGCCGGGCGACGCCACCGATTGACTCCGTGCGCGAGCAAATCCACGAATTGCTGGTGCAAAGGGAGATCACTACGCGCGCGGAGCAATGGCTCGCGGAAAGCCGCGCACGACTAAAGATTGAGCTGATTACGCCCACAAACGCTTCGCCGGATGCGCAACCGAAGGGAGGTTCGCAGGAATGAGTGAAGCACCAAAACCGAACCGCGAGCGACGATTCCTGCGGCGCGCTCTCAAGCTGGCGCTTGGACTGGCGATTCTTCTCCTTATCGCGGTGGGCGCATTTTTTGCCGCGCTCTCGAAGGGGTGGTTTGACGGGATTGCACGAGATGCGGCAGTTAAGCGAATTGCGGACATGACCGGGTGCCGGGTGGAGTTGAGCGCGTTACATCTTTCAGAGTTTGGTTTGCGCGCCGAGCTTCAGGGCCTGACATTGCATTGCTCGGAGCCCGCAGGGACGCCGCCGTTTTTTCACGCTGATTCAATTGTCGTTTTATTGCAGATAGATTCCTTATGGAATAAGAAGTTCTCGCTGAGGGGGCTGAAGATCACCCGGCCGGGAGTGCATGTACAGTTCAATCGGGACGGGACTTCAAATCTACCGAAGCCGAAGACGCTGAAACAGAGCAAGCGCCCGCTGCGAGAGCGAATTTTTGAGATTGCAGTGCGCCATCTCGAACTCGATCACGGCACGATTCTCTACAACGATATGCGCGCGCCGTTGGAGGCAAAGGGAGACAACTTTTCACTTACCGTGGATTGGGGGCAATCGGGAAATGTCCCGATGTATGCGGGCAAGCTTGCGTGGGAGCAATTTACGTTTGCCGCGGGGAGATACGTGCCATTTGCCGCCGATCTCTCATTGAAATTCTCATTCGACGCAAACGCTTTTCACGCGGACCAGTTGCAGCTCAAGCTGCCACATTCAAATTTTGACGTGCAAGCGGATATCGAGAATCTCGCGAACCCTGCGATGAATTATCGGTATCGGGGGTGGCTGGATCTGGCCGATATCCGCACGATACTCCGTAAGCCAAGGACTCCCAGCGGACTCGTAGATTTCACCGGAGCAGGCCGCTTCATGAACGGGGATTGGCAGGCCGGTGGACATTACTCCGCGCGCGAGATACGCCTTCCCTACGAGTGGTTCCACAGCGCGGGGATTATGAGCCGCGGAGATTATCAAATTGCGCGTGGCGCGATGGTGGTGCCGAATTTTGAAGCGCACGCGTTGGGCGGGACTATCCTGGGCCGCGTGGAATTGGCTTTTCACGGAATGCGGTTCCGCGTGGAATCGCACGGAAGAGAAATGGATTTGGCAACGTTGTTCACCGCACTGGCAAATCGCAATTTTCCAGTGGAGACATTTCACTGGAGTGGCGCCCTTAGCGTGGATGCAATCACCACGTGGTCGGAAGATTTCAAACACCTGGAATCGCGCGGGGTGTGCGACTGGGCTCCGCGAGGCGAACCCGCCGCCGGAAAAATTCCTGTCGCCGCGCATTTGGATTACGACTACGGAATGGACCGGAGCGCGGTGACGCTGCGCGCAAGCGAAATCACCACACCGACGAGCCGCGTGACGTTTGCTGGCACACTGGCGGCGCAAGATTCCAACCTCGATATTGAGCTCGACGACCGCGATCTGACGTCTTGGGATGATTTCATCAATCGTTTGCGCGGAGAAAACGCGGCGCCGGTCCGCGTGACAGGCCGCGCCACCTGGCGCGGGAAACTGACGGGCTCGCTCACAGACCCGACTTTCGCAGGGCACGTACACGTTGTGAAAGCTAGTTACGGGAATCTCTTGTGGGACGACGCGGAGGGCGAGATTACGTATTCCTCGTCGCAGTTCCAGCTCGCGCGTGCGCGCGCGGAAAAAGGCGCTTCTTCGGCGCAAATCGAGCTTTGGCTCGAACTGAAAAACTGGAGTTTCACGCAGAATGCTGAATGGAATTTCGACGCCGACCTCTCGCGCACTCCGACCGATGGCCTGCAGGAAATATTTGGCTGGTCGTATCCTGTGCATGGGCTCTTATCCGGACAATTCCATGGACGCGGGACGCACAACAATCCGCAATTGACGGGGCTTTTCGACCTTGTGGAACTGAAGGCGTGGGATTGGCCATTCGACCGCGCGCGCGGAGAGTTTTCGCTCGACCACAACAGCGCGCGAATCTCAAACGCAGAATTGCGATTGACAGCGAATGGGAAAGCCCAAGCCCCCAGTTTGCTGACAGGAAATTTCGCGTTCCGCTTCGCGGATGCAAATGTGGATTTCGATCTTACGGGAGCCGTCATTCCCATCGATGGAATTCGACGGATCCAGACGCCCCACCTTCCTCTCGGGGGAACGCTCAGCTTTCAATTGCGAGGCAGCGGGCCAATCTTGGCGCCGGTAGCGCAAGGCACGATGCGCCTGGTGGATTTTCGCGCGGGGCGCGATGTGCTGGGAAGCTTCGACGGAAAACTGGATTCCGACGGGAAAAGGGTTCGGGTCGAGTTGAGCTCCGCACTACCGGCCGACCGGCTGCGCGGGTTCGTCGAACTCGGATTTACGGGAAACATGCCGATCTTCGGAGAGGTGGATGTGAAGGATATGTCACCGGACCCTCTGATCCGCGCAGGCTTGCGTATCGAAGGACTGACGGGTCACAGCAGCATGGACGGGCACCTAAAATTGACTGGCGCGCTTTCGGAGCCGGATTCAATCGCGATGGACGTAAATCTGTCGCGGCTCTCTTTGGACCTCGACTACGTAAAGCTTGAAAACAGCGGGCCTGTGCGTCTGACCTATAAGCGGAATGAAGTGCGAGTTGAGCAGGCGAGCCTTCACGGGACAAACACAGACATGGCAATTTCCGGTTTTGCGCGTTTTGGCGGAGACCGCGCCGTGAGCCTTACTCTGCTCGGCAAGATCGATTTGCGCCTGCTTGGCGGATTTGTGCCAAGACTGGATGTGCAGGGGGCGGCGAGCGTAAACGCATCCATCCAAGGCACTTTTGAGAAGCCACGGATTAACGGGCGAGTGGAGGTCACCAGCGCCTCAGCAAATTACGACGATTTTCCTGCCGGGCTCAGCAACGTATCCGGCGCGTTTGTTTTCGACGCAAGCCGGGTTCTTTTTGAAAACGTGCGGGCGGAAATCGGTGGAGGGGAATTGCTTTTGGGTGGGTCGTTGAGTTACGGCGAAGGATTTGCAGCGATGCGGTATGACGTTTCCGCTCGCGCGACAAACGTGCGCATCCGCTATCCCGTAGGAATGAGCTGGCTCACGGGAGGAACGCTACGGTTTGCAGGCGGGATGCAGGCGGCCACGCTTTCGGGAAACATCACAGTGCAGCGTCTACTGATGGCGGAAGGGTTCGATCTCGCGTCGCTCATCATCGCCAGCAAGTCGGCGGTGACTGCGCCAGTAACGTCGTCCCCTTTTCTGCGCAACCTTCAATTCGATGTTCAGGCCAAGTCCAGTCCGGATGCGCGCGTGGAATGGTCGGGGGCAAGTTTCGAGAGCGAAGCCGACCTGCGCGTTCGAGGAACTTGGGAACATCCAATTCTAGTGGGGCACATCGGACTGCTCAATGGCGAACTTAATTTCGCCGGAAACCGCTACAAGCTTTCGCGCGGAGATATTGATTTTTCGCCGGTGAGGCTGGACCCGATCCTGAACATTCAAGCAACGACGACTGTCGACCAATACGAGGTGACGCTGGACATTTCCGGGCAAGCGAGCAAACTGACGCTGAACTACCGGTCCGATCCGCCACTGCCGGCGACCGACATCATCAACCTGCTCGCGCTGGGGCAAACGACGGAGTCCAACTTGTATCGCGGCTCGACGGCGCTGCAGACTCCGCAGATGGGCGCGACGGCGCTTCTTTCGGAAGCGATTTCGAATCAGTTCGGCAGCCGGCTCGAAAAACTCTTCGGTATCAGCCGCTTCCGCGTGGACCCGTTCCTTGCCGGCACAGGCAACGAGCAAAACGCGGCGGCTCGCGTGACCATTGAAGAACAGGTGGGGCACAACTTCACGATCACTTACGTGACAAACGTTACCGGCGCGCAAGAGGAAGTCATCCAGGTGGAATATCTTCTGCGTCCGGACGTGAGCATCATCGCGCTGCGCGATTACAACGGAACATTTGGCCTCGATGTGGTCTTCAAGAAACGATTCAAGTAGGGCCTTCGCGCGCGACCGCGCGTCAATTCTGCTAGCATGGCGGCCCTCGAACCGCCATGAGCCCCTCCAATTTGAATCCGGGCACACCTGATCCACGCGCCGCGCAACCTCACGACGCAGCCGCGCGCGCGGCTGCGGTGGAAGGCCAGGAATCGGGCCTCAAGCGGAAGCTGACGTCAGGGCAAGTCTCGATGATTGCGCTTGGCGGCGCGATCGGCACGGGGCTTTTTCTTGGCAGCGCGCTTTCCGTGCGCGCGGCAGGGCCAGGCGTAATCCTCAGCTACGCCGCCGGCGCCGTGATTGCGATGTTGCTGATGTGGGCGCTCGCGGAAATGGCCGTGGCGCATCCTGTGGCGGGATCATTTGGGGTGTACGCGGAAATTTATCTGAATCCGTGGGCTGGTTTCGCGATGCGCTATTCGTATTGGCTCGCTCAAGTGGTGGCGATTGGGAGCGAGTTGGTCGCAGTGTCCATCTATTGCAAGAGATGGTTGCCGGGCGTGCCATCGTGGATCTGGATTTTGATTTTTTCGGTCTTGATCGTATTGGTCAACGCACTCAGTGTGGCGAGTTTTGGATTTCTTGAATATTTTTTCGCGATGTTCAAGGTCGTGGCGATTGTGCTTTTTATCCTGTTGGGCGCGGCCATGCTCTTCGGCGTGGGATTCACGCGGATTGGCACGGCCAACTACACAGGAGATGGCGGATTTCTGCCACATGGCTGGACAGGCGTTGGTCTAGGGGTCGCGATGGCGATTTTCAGTTATATGGGGACGGAAATCGTAGCGGTGACCGCGGGAGAAGCGGAAAATCCGAAGCAAGCGGTGCCGCGCGCGCTGCGACAAACTCTTGGGCGATTGGCGCTGTTTTACATCGGCGGAATCGCAATCCTCGTTGGCATTCTTCCGTGGGACCAGGCGGGCCTCGCGGAATCACCTTTCGTGCGCGTGTTCCAGACGGCTGGAATCTCCGCGGCAGCGGGCGTGATGAACTTTGTCGTGCTTACGGCGGCGCTTTCGAGCGTGAACTGCGATCTGTACCTCACATCACGGATGATTTTCTCGCTTTCGCGAGGGGGATATGCCCCGCGCGCATTTGGAAAACTGACGCGAAAAGGAGTGCCGCTCGCGGCATTGCTAATATCGAGCGCTGGAATGGCGCTGGCTTTGCTGCTGAATCTCTATTACAGCGCGACGGCATTCCTTTATATGATTGGCGCGGCTTTTTTTGGCGGGTTGTTCGTGTGGATCATGATCATGGTGACGCATCTGGCGTTTCGGCGGCACGCGCCCGAGGGCGCGGTACGATTCGCGCCGCGCGGGCCGTGGAGCACACTCGTTGGTCTGGCAGCATTGGTTGCCGTGATGATTTCGACTTGGTGGGTTCCGGGATTTCGCATCACGCTCGAGGCCGGGCTGCCCTGGCTTGCGTTTATCTCATTGTGTTACGTTGCGTGGGCGCAGTGGCGCACGGCGCAGACGCATCGCGAAAATTGATTGGAGCGGAAGCAATGGATGAATTGTTGAAGTGGCGTGAAGAATTTCCAATTCTGAGCAAATCGACTTATCTCATCAGCAACTCGCTCGGCGCGATGCCGCGCGCGGTATATGATCGCCTGCACGAATACGCCGACTCCTGGGCGATTCGCGGCGTACGCGCATGGGAAGAGGGCTGGTGGGAAATGGCGGTCAGCGTGGGCGACCGCATCGGCGCGCTGATTGGCGCGGGGCCGGGCGAGATTTCGCTCCATCAAAACGTCACGCTTACGCAGGCAATCGTCGCGTCGTGCTTTGACTTTCGCAAACGCCGCAACAAAGTTGTGATGGTGGACCTTGAATTCCCCTCGATCCTTTATTTCTATCTTGAGCAGCGGCGCTACGGCGCGAAAGTGCAAATTCTGAAATCGCGCGACGGCCTGCACTTGCCGACGGAGCTATTCCTGCGCGCGATCGACCGCAACACTTTGCTCGTGCCGATTTCGCAGGTGCTCTTCCGCAGTGCGACGATTGTGGATGCTCGCGCCATTGTCGACCGCGCGCACAAGATGGGCGCGCACGTGGTGCTCGATCTGTTTCAGGCCGCGGGGACGATTCCCATTGACGTCCGCGCTCTCAATGTGGATTTCGCAACGGGCGGCGTACTGAAGTGGCTTTGCGGCGGCCCGGGCGTGGGCTACCTGTACGTTCGCAAAGATCTGCGCGCGAAGCTCAAGCCCGCAATCACCGGATGGATGGCGCACCAGCGGCCGTTCGAGTTTGAAGTTGGTCCCGTGGAGCGGCGCGACGATTCCTACCGCTTCCTGAACGGCACGCCGCATATCCCCGCTCTTTATGCCTGCCAGCCGGGCCTTGAGATTTTGCGGCAGGTTGGCATTGATGCAGTCCGCGCGAAATCCATGTGGCAGACGGCGAAGCTCGTGGAGGGTGCGCTGGCGCGCGGCTGGCGCGTAAACACGCCAACGGATCCTGCAGAGCGCGCGGGCACAGTTTCCATCGATTGCCCGCACGCGCGTGAAGTCACGCGGGAACTTTTGGCTCGCAACATCATGGTGGATTTCCGGCCGAAGGCCGGCGTGCGTCTCTCGCCGCACTTCTACAACCGCGATGAAGAAATTGATTTCGCGCTCGGCCAGATCGCCGAAATAATGGAAACGAAGGCCTGGGAGCGGCCGCCCGAGCCGCGTTCGGGGCGCCGTGCCGCTGCCAGCCGCGCCTGAGGCCGGTGCTATAATCCCGCCGCGAATCACACTTGGGCAGATTCATATACGGACACGGTGTGAAATTCCATCTCGGTCGTTATGGTCACTCGATATGAATTTCGCCGGAGGAAAGATGCGTCCTAATCGAATCCAGAAGAAATCGTTTGCGGCGGTGGCGGCGGGCGTGAGCATCTTGCTGCCCGTGGCTGCAATGATTCACGCGGCGGTTCAGCAGAATGCGCCGGTGAAGGCGGCAGCCATCCGTCCGCTCTATGATCCGGGGATTTCGCCGGATGGCAGCGAAGTTGCATTCGTTTCCGGCGGCGATATCTGGACGGCCCCGTCGGCGGGCGGCGACGCGCATCTGCTCATCTCAAATCCGGCCACGGAATCGCGCCCGGTCTATTCTCCGGACGGCAAGCAACTCGCGTTTGTATCCACGCGCACAGGAGGCGGCGACATTTATGTTTTCACTTTCGCCACGGGCGATGTCCGCCGAATGACATTTGACGATGCCGCCGAACAGCTCAATGCATGGTCACGCGACGGCAAGTGGCTCTATTTTTCAACAGCGAGCCATGACATCGGAGGGCAGAACGACATTTATCGCATCAGCTCGGAGGGCGGCACGCCGATGCCCGTGTGCGCCGACCGCTTCACGAATGAATTTTTTTCTGCGCCCTCGCCCGACGGGCAAACGATTGCCATCAACGCGCGAGGGAACGCATCGGGACAGTGGTGGCGCAAGGGCCACAGCCGTCTTGATGAATCTGAAATCGTGCTGTGCCATCCCGGTGCGCCGCCAACGTACACGAGCTTCACGGACGGCCAGGCGAAAGAGCTCTGGCCGATGTGGGGCGCGGATGGCAAGAGTCTGTACTACGTCTCCGACCGCGACGGCTCTGAAAATATCTGGATGAAACCAGTGAGTGGAACGGCGCGCGCCGTGACGCATTTCCACGAAGGGCGCGTTCTCTGGCCAGCGATCTCGAACGATGGACGCACAATCGTATTCGAGCGTGACTTCGGAATTTGGAAATTCAATGTAGCCTCCGGCGAAGCCGCCCGAGTTGCCATCACGCTGCGCGGCGCGCCGGCGAGTCCTGTCGCCGAGCACCGTACCCTTACAAATGGCTTCGAGGGATTGGAGCTTTCACCCGATGGGAAAAAAGTGGCGTTCACGGTTCACGGGCAGGTTTTCGCTGCATCGTCAAAGGACGGCGGAGACGCAGCGCGCGTCACGAATGGCATGAGCGCGGATGACGAAATCGCCTGGGCGCCGGACAGCCGCCAACTCGTTTATGTTTCCGATCGCGACGGCACGCCGCACATTTTCACTTACGACTTTACGACACTCACCGAAACACGGTTGACGAATGGCCCTGAACCGGACACGCAGCCGCAATTTTCGCCGGACGCAAAACAACTGGCATTTCTTCGGAGCGCAAAACAACTCATGGTAATGGATATCGCCACGAAACAGGAGCGCGCGGTGGCAACGGGAAGTCTGGACCGCCCGCCGCTTGGCTCCGCGCGGCCGTTTGTGTGGTCGCCGGACAGCAAGTGGCTGGCATTTTTGTCTGTCGCGGACAGAAATTTTCGCAATGTCATGATTGTCTCCGCTGCGGGCGGCGACGTGAAACCTGCGACGTTTCTCTCAAACGTCTCAGCCGATGATGTGACGTGGAGTCCGGACGGAACCTACATTCTTTACAACACTCGCCAGCGGACGGAACTCGGCCAGGTCGCGCGCGTGGATCTTGTTCCGCGCACTCCTCGGTTCCGCGAAGACCAATTCCGCGACTTATTCAAGGAAGAGACGCCGCGGACGATTGCGCCAGCCCGCCAAAACGATGCACCCGCGCGCCAGTCCGACGCCGCGCCTCCGGCAGATGCGCCTGCGCGCCAGACTCCCGGCGCTGGCGCAGCGCCAAAAACCGTGAAGCCGGTCGAGATTGTTTGGGAAGATATCCGCCGCCGGCTGAGTCTTCTCCCCGCCGGCGCGGATGTGGATTCGCTTAGCATCAGTCCGGATGGCAAATGGCTGCTCATGACTGCCGCGGCAGCGGGACAGCAGAATCTCTATCTTTATTCGCTGGACGAACTCGCCCGTGAGCCCGCCGTTGCGCGCCAACTGACCTCGACTCCCGGTTTTAAGCAGGACGCGCAATTCTCGCCGGACAACAAGGAAGTCTATTACCTTCAGCAGGGCCGCATTGAGGCGGTTTCCGTGGATTCGCGGCAGGTGCGTCCCGTGAATATCACGGCGGAGCTGGACGTAAACTTCGCATCCGAAAAGATGGAAGTTTTTCAGCAGGCGTGGTCTTACCTGCACGATAATTTCTTCGATCCACAAATGAACGGCGTGGATTGGAATGCGGAGCGAACGAAATACGAGCCTTACATCGCGGGCTCTGCGACACCGGATGAAATGCGGCGTGTAATTTCTTTGATGATTGGCGATCTCAATTCCTCGCATTCCGGTATCAATCCCGGCGGAGGCGGCGGTGGTGGACGGGGCGCACCCGGGACGGGGCGCCTGGGAATTAATTTTGATCCCGCGGAGTACGACCGGACAGGGCATTTGCGTGTCAGTGAAATTGTGCCGCTCGGTCCCGCCGCGCTTGTGAAGGGAATCAAAACCGGCGATATGCTTCTTTCCCTGGATGGCACGACGATTGGGCCACACACAAATCTCGACGAACTCCTCGACAATAAATCCGGCAAGCGCGTTGAATTGGGCATCTCATCCAACGCGGATGGTTCGGACAAACGTACCGTGGCGGTGCAGGCAATCGGACGGCAGGCAGACCTCGCACTGCAATACCGCGCGTGGGTCGAGCAAAAACGCGCCTACGCGGAAAAGGTAAGCAACGGTAGGCTCGGCTACGTCCACATGCTGGATATGTCGCAGGCTTCGCTCGACCGCTTCTATCTGGATTTGGACGCGGAGAATTCCACGCGTGAAGGCGTGGTTGTGGACATCCGGCACAACTCGGGCGGCTTCGTCAACGTCTATGCAATCGACGTGCTCGCGCGGCGCGACTACCTGACGATGACAGTGCGCGGCTTTCCGTCGTCGCCCGCGCGGACGATGCTGGGGCAACGGGCGCTTGAGAAACCGACCATTCTCGTGACAGACCAACATTCACTTTCCGATGCGGAAGATTTCACTGAAGGCTATCGCTCGCTCGGGCTTGGCAAGGTTGTGGGTGAGCCGACCGCGGGGTGGATCATTTACACGTCGAATGTGACTCTGATTGGCGGGTCAAGCCTGCGGCTTCCGTTTATCCGCGTCGTCGGGCACGACGGAACCTTGATGGAGATGCACCCGCGGCCGGTGGACATCGCCGTTACGCGGCCGGTGGGCGAAAGCTATGGCACGCACGACTCACAACTCGATGCCGCTGTGCAGGAGCTTTTGCGCGGAATCGGGGCGCGGTCGCGCCAGTGAGTTTGGCCCGGCGCCGCGGGCAGGTCTCCGTGATGCATTCAAATAAAATAAGCGAGCCGGAATTCGCGGAGCAGCGGCGCGAAATGGTCGAGCGGCAGTTGCGAAAGCGGGGCATCCGCGATGCACGAGTGCTGGAAGCGATGCTCGCGGTTCCCCGGCATGAATTCGTGCCCGAGGAATACCGCGACATGTCGTATGAGGATAAACCCATAGCCATCGGCGAAGGGCAAACCATTTCGCAACCTTTTATCGTAGCGGCGATGATCGAAGCAATGGAGTTAAAGGGGAATGAAAAAGTGCTTGAGGTCGGCGCGGGATCCGGCTACGCAGCCGCAATCCTCTCACGTCTTGCGGCGCTGGTATATACCGTGGAAAGCCGGCCGAATCTGGCAACTGCGGCGCACGAAAGACTCGCGCGGCTTGGATATTCCAACGTAGCCGTGCACACCGGCGACGGTTCCGCGGGACTTGCGGAAGCCGCGCCGTTCGATGCCATCCTCGTTGCGGCGGCGGCTCCACTTGTGCCGCGGCCTTTGATCTGGCAGCTGGCGGAAGGCGGGCGAATGGTGATTCCGGTAGGGGACGAACGAGCACAAGACCTTGTGCTGATGAGAAAATCAAACGGTGAAGTTCATTCGCGGACGCTCCACCAATGCGCCTTCGTGCCGCTCGTCGGCCGGTATGGATTCAGCCGGTGAACCGCATCCCGAGGCGATCCATGCCCGGCTTTCCGCGCATATGATTGAATCATGACGCCCACGCCCACCATCGAGCTTTCCATCATCATCCCAGCCTTCAATGAAGAGCGCCGCCTGCCGCAAACACTCGATCGTGTTCGCGCTTTCCTTGCGCGCCGGATCGGCGCGTGTGAAGTGATTGTCGTGGATGACGGCTCCACGGATGGCACCGCGCAGCTCGTGGAAAAAATGTCCGGCGATTGGCCGGAGATTCGACTTTTGAAGAACCCCGGCAATCGAGGCAAGGGTTACAGCGTGCGCCACGGAATGCTCGAGGCTGAGGGAAAAATCGTTTTGTTTACGGACGCGGATCTCTCCGCTCCCATAGAAGAGGCGGAAAAATTATTCGCGGCCCTGAAAACGCACGACGCCGCCATCGGCTCGCGCGCGGTGGACCGCGGCGTCATTGAAGTGCACCAGCCGAGATCGCGTGAAATCGCGGGGATCCTGTTCAACCGCGTCACGCGGCTAATTTTGGCGCTTCCCTATGAAGACACTCAGTGCGGCTTCAAGGCATTTGTTCGCGGTCGCGCACAGATTCTTTTTGAGCAACAGCGCATTGAGCGGTTCGGATTTGACCCGGAGCTGTTGTTTCTTGCGAAGCGCCATGGCTTGAGCGTCGCCGAAGTCCCGGTCCGCTGGGCGCATGACGAAGGCACGCGCGTCCACGCGCTGCGCGACGGCATGCGGATGGTTTTCGACGTGTTCCGCGTCCGGTGGAATTCTTTGTCGGGACGATATCCGCGTCAAAAAGACAATTGAACTTTACGCTACAAAGTACTTGACAACAATTCAAATTCTGGTATGATTTCCCCGTGAATTCCGTACGCCCCATTCGACCATCCGACCCTGAGCCCCTCCGGCTCGATTCCCGCGCCGCGGACAATCTCCGCTTCATCCGCGAAACCATGGAGAATGCCGGCCGTTTTACGGCCGTGCCCGGGTGGGGCGGCGTTGCGATGGGATTGACCGCGTTCTTCGCCGCTGCGGTTGCGTTTCGACAGCCGACACCGGACCGCTGGCTCATGGTATGGTTCGCGGAACTCGCGCTTGCGGTCGCGATCGCGGCAGTGACGACATTTCTCAAAGCGCACGCCGCAAATGCTCAGGTTTTCTCCGCGCCCGGCCGCCGGTTCGCGCTGAGCTTTGTGCCACCTCTGCTCGTCGGCGCAATGCTTACCTACGCACTGGTTCGAGCGGGGCAATTCGGAGTCTTGCCGGGAATGTGGCTGCTGCTATACGGCACCGCGGTTGTAACCGGCGGAGCGTTTTCCGTGCGCGTCGTGCCGCTGATGGGATTGTGCTTTATGGGATTGGGAGCAATCGCGCTGGTTGCGCCGCCAGCGTGGGGCAACCTCTTGATGGGCGCGGGCTTTGGAGGATTGCAGGTCGTATTTGGATTGCTCATCGCGCGCCGCCACGGCGGATGACGCGGGATTTAAATAATTCGGTTGCCGAAAGGAAGTGCGGTGGCGAAGTCGAATGCATTGCGCGCAGTGCGAACGGCAAAAGGCCGTGCGCCGGCGGAGAGTTTCCGCACGGTGCATGGAAACGCGGACGCCGTCACGCCGGACCTGGACCGATTGATCCACGAGCGCATGAGACTCGGAATCGTAAGCGCGCTCGCCGTAAACGATTCGCTCACATTTAACGAGTTGAAGGCGCTCCTGCGCACGACGGATGGAAACCTGAGCGTACACGCGCGCAGGCTCGAGGAAGCAGATTACATCGCGTGCACTAAGTCTTTTGACGGTAGGCTGCCGAAAACGGAATTTCGCCTGACGGCGGCGGGACGGCGCGCACTCGAGAGATATCTCAATCATATGGAAGCGCTGATTCAGGCGACGCGCGACAGGTAATCAGCGGGAGGATATTTTTTTGTCTTTATACTTTGTGTCACAAAGTTATTTGCATCGCTCCGCGGCGGAGAAAGAATCGCTATGAATTCACCACGCAGATCCACGCTCCACGTCGCCATCATCACCGATGGCAATGGCCGCTGGGCCACGTCTCGCGGCATGCCGCGCTCGGCTGGACATCGCGCCGGCGCGGAAAATCTTCGCCGCATCGCCCGCGCGGCCCCGGAACTTGGAATTGGGACGCTCACTCTTTACGCTTTCTCCGCAAATAATTGGAGGAGGCCGCAGATGGAGGTCGCCAATCTCCTGCGGTTGCTGCAGGAATACCTGACGTCCGAAGTGGCGCATTGCGCGGAGCAGGGAATCTGCATTTCGGTGATTGGGCGGCGCGACCGGCTTTCGGATGGTTTGCAGAAAGCCATCGCCACCGCTGAGGAAGCTACATCCGCCGGACGCGAGCTTCACATTCGCCTCGCTGTGGATTACTCCTCCCGCGAAGCCCTCTACCAGGCCGCGCGGCGCTTCTACAAAGTCACCCGCATTTCGCGCGATTCGTATGAAGAGGTGCTAGGAGAAACTTGCCACGATGCTGTTCGCGAGGTGGACCTGGTGATCCGCACCGGCGGCGAACAACGCTTGAGCGACTTCCTGCTATGGGAATCAGCTTACGCGGAGCTATATTTCACCAAAAAGATGTGGCCTGAATTTTCTGTGGAACATCTTCGCGAAGCGATCCATGAATACCGTTCGCGCGTGCGGACATTCGGGACGCTCCCAAACGCAGTGGCAAGTTGAAATTGATTTCTAGCTTCCGGAGGAAAGGAAAATGGAAACCAAGCAAATGTTTGCTGCATTCGGCGCACTGGCATTTCTGGGAATGGCGGCATTGATGGCCACGGCAATTCTTGGATTCATTGCCGCGAAGTTGATCGGCGGAAAACGCCTCGCTCGATTTTCTCACCTCTGCACGGATTGGCTTTTCAGCGGGCGCGGATTGGCGTGGAAGATTTTCATGGTCGCGGCGCCATTGCTTCTTATTTATTCAGCTGCGCTTGTTGGTGCGTCGTTATCAAGACAGGAGTTAACCCTCTCACCGGGCGAGGAGAAATACTTCTGCGAAATAGATTGCCACCTGGCATATTCGGCCGTCGATGCCAAGACCGCAGGCTCAATCGGCACAGATGCCTCTGCCGTGAAAGCACGGGGCCGATTCGTTGTCGTTTCGGTGCGCACGAGGTTTGACGAAATGACCATCTCGCGGAATCGCGGAGATGGTCCGCTCGTGCCTTCGCCGCGCGAGATTTTTCTTCTCGATAGCGCCGGCAAACGCTATGCAATTTCAGATGCCGGCCAGCAAGCGCTCACCGCAATAAGTGAGGCAGGTATCTCGATGATGCAGCCTTTGCGCCCGGGGGAATCGTACATCTCTCGCGTAGTCTTTGACCTGCCATCGGACATAGCGAACCCCCGTTTGCTGATTGATAGTCCAATGAATCCGCGTTTTATCGGCGCGGTCTACATCGGCAATGAAGACAGCCTTTGGCACAAGAAAGTTTTCCTGGCTTTGGGCCCAGTTCAATCGCCGTAATCCACAACACGGGGGCCGTGGTCAGCGATTTTGAGATTTAATAGAGGGTCCAAGGCGAAATGAACATCTTTGACCTACTGTTCATCGGGCTTTTTCTGGCCGCCGCCGCTTCACTGCTCGCTGCTGGAGTCGCCTGTATTTCTGGCCGTCGCGTGCGCGCGCTGAGAATCCTCGGCGTACTGGGCGCGTGTGCTGCAATTTACTTCTCGATCGTCTGCATTGTTTCTGCCGCGACATCGCGCAAGGTTCTGAATGCCGGCGATCCACAGTGCAATGATGACTGGTGCATTTCGGTGAAAGGCGCGGCGCGCATCCCGGGGAACCTTTCGATCACTTACGATGTCATCCTGCATATTTGGAGTCGCGCCGCGCGCGTCGCGCAGCGCGAAAATAATGTTATCGTGTATTTGACGGATGATCGCGGGCGCCGCTTCGATTCCACTCCGCAAATTTCCGATGTCCCATTTAACATTTTTCTCCAGCCGGGTGAGTCCATCACGGCGCATCGGATTTTCAATGTGCCCGCGGACGCGCGCGGCGTGGGCGTTGTGGTTGCGCGCGAATGCGGCGCGCTCGGCTGTTTTCCGGGATATCTCATCATCACGGAAAACAATTGGTTTCACAAGCCAGCTGTCGTCCGCCTCGATTGATCTCGCATACGCTCGGAACGAATCGACCCTGCCGCGCGAACACTTCTTCTGACATTTCGCACTCCCCCGTCGTCTAAGTAGATGTGAGTAGAGAAGTGCTGAGAGGACGGCATTGCTGTTGGAAGGTACACTAGGGTGGCAATCTGCCGCCCAGGAGTTCTGCTTGCCCAGGCCCGATGACCCGGCTGCCGAGCACGTGCGCGCCGACGCGCGTGCGGAGGACACCCGCTTGGCCGCGGCCTGCCGCAGCGGAAGTTTGGAAGCGTACGAGACTCTATATCAAACGCAGAGCGGACGAATGAAGAGCATTGCCATGAACCTATTGGGCAACGCCCACGACGCAGAGGACGCCGTGCAGGAAACGTTCCTGAAAATTTACCGCGGCATCCGTTATTTCAAAGGACAGTCGGCGTTTTCCACCTGGACCTATCGCATCCTCATGAATTCGTGCTACGACCTGCGCCGCCGGCGCGTTCGCCGCCAGGAGACGCCCGAACAAGATCTCGTCGAAGAGGGCGAGACGTTTGATTCGCCGGCCCCGATGAATGACCACCCCCTGCGGATTGCGCTCGAGCATTGTGTCAAACAACTGACGCCGCATCTGCGGTCTGTGTTTTTGCTCTACGAAGTGGAAGGGTTCAAGCATTCGGAAATCGGCGCGATCCTGGGAGTTTCAGAAATGGCCTCGAAAAATGCGCTGTATCAGGCAAAACGCCGGTTGCGCGAAATGCTGGCGAGACAACCGGAATCGGGAACGAAGGCACCAGCCGCAGAAGAACAGTGAGGAACATTATGCAGGAAGATCACAAATTCGATTGCAGCCATCTCGAAATGGCTCTGCGGGACGAGTCGCCGGAACTCTTGGCGGCGCTCGCGCTTCATGCCAAGGAATGCGCCGCATGCAGCGAAGAGCTTCGCATGTGGCAGGAGATCTCCACCGCGGCCAAATCCATGCACAAAGACTGGCCGACGCCCGCCCTGTGGCCGGCAATCGCCAGGGAATTTAGGGAGGAAGCGGCGCGGCCGCGCGGCCTGTGGGAATGGATTGGCAAGCGGTTCTCCGTGCCTGCTTTGCGCTGGCAGGCGGGCGTCGCCGCACTGACTCTGGTTCTTATTTCCGGCTCGGGGGCTTGGCTGTATCTCCATCGGGAGAAGCCCATGCCGCCGGATAACCAGCATCTGCTCACGGATCAGGCTGTACAACAGGTCGAGCAGGCGGAGCAAAACTACGTGAAGTCCATTGAGAAGTTGGCGCAATTGGCGCAGCCAAAGCTCGCGGCGGCTTCCACTCCGTTGATGGTCAACTACCGTGAAAAGCTCGATTTGCTGGATGCGGCCATTGGCGATTGCCGCAGCAATCTTGAAAAGAACAGCGCCAACGCCTACTTGCGCACCGAACTGCTTTCCTTCTATCAGGAAAAGCAGAAAACGCTTGAACAGATTTTGAAGGAGAATTGACGTGAAACCCTGGAAATTCCCAGCCCGCGCCGCTGCGCTGTCGCTCGCAGGATTGTTGTGCGCAGCCGCCGCGGCTCCGGCGCCCCCAAAATCATCGCAACAGCAGGTGGAGCACACCTTCGATCGCAGCGTGCCGCTCCCGGCGGGGCAGTCCGTGCGCATCGAACACAAATTCGGCGGCATTTCCGTGACCACGCACGCCTCCCGGGACGTCCACGTTCTGGCCACGATTCGCGTTTCCGCTTCCTCACAATCGGAAGCAGAGGAATTTGCCAGCAAGATCCAGATTCATCTCGAACCGGGCTCAAGTGGGGTTCTGATTCGCACGGATTATCCCGAGCAAGGCAACTCCTCCTGGTGGGGAAAGCGAAATTTCTCTTTCAGCGTCGAATATCAAATCGAAGTCCCCGAAGATGCTCCCCTCACGGTGCGCAGCAGTTTTGGCAGCGTGAAAGTCGCGGGATTGAAAGCCGCCACGGACATCGACAACAAACAGGGCAGCGTCAATGTCCACGATGGCCGCGGTTTACAACTTCTGCGGGATTCTTTCGGAAGCATCGAACTCATCGGCAACGACGGCGACGCGGATCTAAGCACGAACAATGGTTCGATTACGGCTTCGCAAGTGAGGGGCGCTCTCACGGTACACGACCGCTTCGCCAGTGTTACGGCGTCGAATATCTCGAGAGGCGTGACGATCACCAACGGCAATGGCTCCGTCGAAGTACAGACAGCCGGTGGCTCCACGAGTATCACAAACTCCTTCGGCTCCGTTCGCGTCTCGGACATCACCGGCGACCTCAATGTTCATGACAGTTATGGGTCGCTGGACGCGCACAACATCAGTGGCTCCGCGGATCTTTCCACTTCGTTTGCCTCCATCACTTTTTCGGACATCAAGCAAAAGCTTTCCTGCCGGTCGCAAAACGGGAGCATCACCGGAAGCAACACGAACGCCGGGGCCACGATTCATACGTCTTTTGCGAGCGTGGATGTGCACGACATCGGCGGGTTTCTCGACGTGGATGATTCAAACGGCAAGATCCTTGTCCGTGAAATCCGTGGTGGTGCTCAACTCAAGACGACCTACGGCTCCCTCGAGGCGGCGAACATCCATGGCGATGCCACGGTGAGCAATTCATTCGGATCCATCCGCATCTCCGACGTGGAAGGCTCCCTCGACGCGCGGGGCAGCTATGGCGCCGTCCAGGCCTCGAATGTGAAAAAGGGCGCGACCATCAACACCGGGAACGGCGGTGTTACGTTATCGGACGTGGGCGGCGAAACGTTTGTCAAAACGAGTTTTGCTCTAGTGAATGTCGAGCGCATTGGCGGCCCTCTCACCGTCGAAAATTCGAATGGCGGCGTGAAAGCTTACGGCATCCAGGGCTCGGCAAACGTGCGAACGTCCTTCGGGCCCGTGAGCCTGACCGAGATTCAAGGCAGCGTCGATGTGGATAGCCAGAATGGTGTTGTGGACGTTTCGGGCGTGCCTCCCCACAATGCAGCGGGCGCTTGCAATCATATTTCGCTGCGGACTTCGTTCGCGCCGATCCGCGTTCACCTGGTCGAGACTGGCGGCTACGATCTGACAGCGCACACTTCATTTGGCAAGGTGACGAGCGAATTGCCAATAACTTCCTCCGGTGTATTTGGCGGCGAATCGTGGAATGGCAGGATTAATAGCGGCGGCTGCCAGCTTCAACTCACCAACAATAACGGTGGGATTGAAATACTCAAGGGTTTCGCCCCAGCCCCAAAGCGTTAGGCCCTTTCTCGAAATCCAGTTTGGCCCGGTTGCTGATGCTACGGCGCGATGGCACGGGCGCGGGACATCACGAAGGCTTTCTTGATGATGCGGGTTGCCGTCGGTGTGAGATGGTAGGTCTGGAGTTCGTCCTCCGCGGCAAATGCAAGGTCGGTGACGTCTCCACCTGCGCGCGCCTCTCCGCTTACTGCGTCACACAAATAATCCAGGATCACAAAATGGTAGAGCGGACGTTCGCGAACTTTTTCACCATCCTTGCTTTTGACCGTCGCAATACTGCCTGGCGCCTGCCCTGCGCTATCTTCGCCCTTGTAAAAGATCCGCTCAAAAATCTCGATCAGCTCGATTACTTTCACCTGCAGTCCGGTTTCCTCTAAGAGCTCCCTGGTCACCCCTTCGACCAAAGTTTCCCCAACTTCCAGCTTCCCGCCCGGGATGGACCATTCACCTTTGAGCGGTTCGCTGCCTCTTCGAATCAGCAGCGCGCGGCCGTCACGGATGACGACTCCGCCCACTCCAACGATCGGCAGATCCGGATATTCGCGTTTGCGGGCCATTGATTTGTGAGTGTCTGATTGAGCGCACTCTTGTTAACACTGCCCCTACCTTCTACCGGGGGGCTGCGGTATATAATACGGCCAACGGCTGGTGGTGTAGCTTTTCAAGGAGGTAGGCCATCGTGGTGCGGTGTCCAAAATGCGCTGTCGAGGTTGATGTCGACGAAGACGAAGTGGAAGAGGGCGAGATTCTGACTTGCCCGGAGTGCGACGCAGAACTCGAAGTCGTCCAAACGCACCCCGTCCATGTCAACGTCATCTCCGATTTGGACGAAGACGAAGATGATGAAGACGAGGATGATGATGAGGACGAGGATGACGACGATGAGGATGACGATTCTGATGACGACGCCGAGGGCATCGACGGCGACGAAAAATAAACTTCGCGCCACTCAATCCTCCATGCAACAAAGCCTCGCCTTTGCCCATCAAAGTTATTGGCGAATCATGCTGCTCGCCGCATTGCTGGCCACGCAACTCCTGGTTTTCCCGGCATCATCCATCGCGCTCAGCGTTCCGGAATCTGCGCCGGCGAACCAGCACAAACCAAGCCCCGACGATTGCATCTTCTACGCAACGGTTTTTACGAACGACGGCCACCTTCTTGTTGGCGCGGAAATCCATGTCCGGCCGACAGGGAAGAAAAAACCGGATTATGAAGCTTGGTCGGACCGCCGCGGGGAGTTCGCGGTCCGTGTCCCGCCGGGTGGTGACTACGACATCCAGGTAAAGGCCGAAGGATTTGTCCAGCAAGTGCGCACTGCCCATTCGGATACGGGACGGCAGGATATGGTCTTTCACATGGAACTTCAACCAAAGAAAAAACAATGACGAAAACCCGTATTGCTTTCGCCCTGCTTATTGTTTTCGTGGCCTTGGCTTCCGCCGGCGCCCAGAAGAATCAGGCCCAGCTGCGCACCGTCAGCGGGACTGTTCTGGATAAACAGGATAATCCTGTGCCCGCCGCAATCGTTTACCTTGAGAACCGCAGGACCAAGGCCATTCGCACACTACTCAGCGACGATCACGGCCTCTACCATTTCAGCGGGCTGGACCCAAATGTGGATTTTGAGATTCACGCCGAATTGAACGGCCTCACTTCCACAATCAGGACCGTTTCAACGTTTGATACTCGAAACGAAATTGTCATGGACCTCAAGCTCGACAAGAAAAAGGGCGATCAGTAGCTGCAAGCCTGTTCGCCCTTCTCTTTAATCCAATCAAAAAATAATTACTTCAGTTGAGTCACCTGGGTGGAGTCACCTGTTTGATGGTCCGCAATCTGAAATCGCAGAAATTCGTAGATGGCTGAAAGAGCTTCCGGGTTTTTCGTTGTGATTCGGACCCGTCCCCCGGATGCCAGCTTCTCGAACTTATACGTGATGGCGGCCTTCAGACGCTGCAGCGCGGGAACGCCGGGCGGGACCTTGTCGTGTATCAACATCGGCGCCTGGAAGTCTCCCTCCGCGAACATCTGGGCGATGTGAGCCAGGTGCATCTGGATCTGGTCACGGGTTGTGGTGTCCGAGGCGTTATTGGCCTCGATCTGGATTGCGCCCCCATCCGGATACAGAAGGAAATGGTGAGTTGCCTTATCTTGCGAGAAACCCATTACTTGAGTCCCACGTTCCTTCACGCCCGCCGCATGGTCTTGTGTGTTTTGCGAATCGGAAGAGCCTGACTTTTGTTGCGCGTTCAGTGGGGCAACGATCAGTGTAAATGCAAGTGCAAGAATCGAAAGCTTCATTTGTGTTTCCTCCCGAAGGCAGGTTTTAGGGAAGACCCCCTGAGCGATTCGAGGAGTCCGGCCCGTTTCCCTTTTGGGGCTTGAGCCAGCTTGCGGTCCCAGCTTCTCAAGACGCTTTCCATCTGTCTGCGAAGCCGAAGGAGATCGGCGATCTGTTCCTTCAGAGATTGGAGTTTCGCCATGGCGAGCGTGTGCACACCTTTGCAGGGTACGCCACCGGCGTCCCTGACCTTTAGGATGCGCGCAAGCTCAGCAAGCGAAAAACCAATCGCCAGAGCGCGGCGCACGAGCCGTACGCGCTCAACCGTCTCCCCCGAAAACCGGCGATACCCCGTCGAGGTCCGTGGAGGGTGCGGCAGCGCGCCGACGCGTTCATAGTGGCGTATCGTGTCGGGGCTGACGCCCGCCTGCCGTGCAATTTCTCCGATTCGCAAAGTGCGGGATTCTCCCATGTAAATGAAATCTGCCTAAGCAAGACGAGGATGCACCCTGGAACGCGTTCCAGAGTCAACGTCTCACTTTACACCGAACAGGTGGATCCTCCGATGGAGAAACTCAGTTCAGAAAATGTGTGGGATACAAAGCGCGTGTACAATGCTGGACGTTTTCCAAGCGAATAGGGAAATTCCGGATCATGTCTTTTGCCGCGGCATCGCGCGGAACAGCGCGGACGCATTGGAACGGGAGCTGGGCCATACAATCACCTAAAACCGATCCCCCGGAAATGGCGCACGCCGTGACGTCGCGATCTTTAGTTTGGCGCGCCGCCGCCGTGTTCGCAGGAGCGCTCCTGATGACCTGGCCGGCGCTCTTCAATTGCTTTCCCCTGCTTTACCCGGATTCGATGACCTATATAGAGGATGGCCACCTCGTGGCACGTGCGTTGTTCCTCCACAAATTATCGGACTACTACGGCATGCGGTCATTCATCTATAGCTTAGGTATATTCCCCTTTCATTGGAACGTCACGCTGTGGCCTGTTGTCGCCCTTCAAGCGCTGTTGACCGCCTACGTCATCTGGCTCGTCGTGCGATCGATTCTGCCGCGGCGGACTGTGATGTCTTTTCTCATTATCTGCATTCTGCTCAGCCTGCTGACAAGTATGAGTTGGTTTGTCAGCGAAATCATGCCGGACATTCTGGGTCCGATATTGTATCTCTGTATCTTTCTTCTCGTGTTCGCCCGGGAAACTCTCTCCCGTCTCGAGCGTCTGTCGGTGATGTTGCTCGCATGGTGGGGGATTACCTCCCATGCCACGCATCTGCTGTTGGCCGCCGGATTGTGCATCTTCCTGGGATTGATATGGGCGCTTCGGCACAAATCAACGCCACTCCGCCTGAAAAATGTAGGCGAAGTCGCGCTGATCGTTTTGCTGGCGGCAGCCTCTCAATTGGCGCTGAACACTTATCTCTTGGGGGTGCCCTCCCTGAACGGCGAGCGGCCGCCCTTCTTGATGGCGCGCGTCATTGCCGACGGTCCCGGACGCTGGTATTTGGAACAGCATTGCGGCGAAGTGAAATTTGCCATCTGTGATTACGTCAATAATCTTCCGACTGACTCGGATGAATTCATTTGGGGAGAGAACGGGATCTATCAGAGTGCTTCCGACGAAACGGCGGAACGACTACGGAAGGAGGAACTTCCATTCGTTTTGGCTACCCTGCGAGCGTATCCTCGCGCGCAAGTACTTAGGTCATTCGCCAATTTTGGGGGGCAACTGAAAACCTTTGGTTTCGAGCTCGACGCAAATGATTGGGTGTTGAAGGAATTCGATACCGTGTTGCCCGGCAGCCGGCCGCGTTATTTACAGAGCCGCCAGGCGCGCGACGCGATACCGTTTGATTTCTTCGTAGACGTCCAATACTGCGCGGTGATTGCGTCGCTTCTCGTAATTGCACTGTTCATACCGCATATCTGGCGCCGCCGCCCTTCTCGTCTCCTGGGTCTCGGCGCAGTAGTCATTTCCGTGGTTATTGTCAACGCCTTCGTGACCGGCGCCATGTCAACGGTTGAAGACCGCTACCAGAGCCGCGTGGTATGGCTGCTTCCATTTCTGGCGTGCGTTTTGGTTTTGGATTGGAGCAGTCGCCGGAAACAGGCATCGCCCTGAGAAAAAAGTGAAGCCTCAAATTTCTGGTTGCGTGAAGCAGCGAGGGAGAATCCCTCCAATCCAGCATTTGCGCATCCGAGCAAATCTCTTCACGACGCGCGGAGCGAATTCCCAACTGAAAATAGTGCCGGCGGTGGGACTCGAACCCACGACCTAAGGATTATGAGACCTTCGCTCTACCTCTGAGCTACACCGGCCGAGTCAAGAGAATTAATAGTAAGGAGTGGCACTCTTGAGTGTCAAGCGGCGATGGTCCAATATCGAGAAATGTCCCCTTCGCTTTGATCATAAATTAGCTCGACCTGATACGGTGCGGCCCCCGCCAAATTGAGTAATAGTACGAGCCATCTTTCTGAAAACATAGTACTTCCGGCCCATTGACCCAAACCCCCATCGAACGCTAATTTGATCGCGTAAGACTTCGGACGAATTCTAGCCCTAGCTGATGGACGAGTGCCACCAGTGGGCTAAAGCCCGGGGGTGTTAACCGTTTAGACACAAAATAGCCGTTTAAGTACCAAAGTGGAGCACCGCCGCCTATAATCCCTCCGCTGTTTGCATTCGGAGGGTACATGAACAGGTGGTTAGCAGTATCACTGGTCGCGGTTCTTTTGCTGGCAGGCGCACTCGTAGTTTCAACCCTGCTCGCAAGTCCCGCTTTGGTGCTAACGGAAAACGGTAGCGTACTCGCTCCGCCTTCCATGTTGTTGGCCGACGGCCCGGGAGTAATCCCACCGTGGCCAACACTTGACGGGCCTGGTGTGATTCCGCCGTGGCCCACGCTTGACGGGCCCGGTGTGATTCCGCCGTGGCCGACTGTTGCCTAGTCGTCGCGGATATAATTCCACGGCCGTAGCTGGCACCTAGACCTAAGCCCGGGTGGGCAGGAGCATGAGACGCCAAGAGTAAGGTGCTTGTGCTTAGTCCGCTCGACTACATGATCTGGCTTTTAACAACACTCCTAGAAGTGGGCGTTGTAGTTTGCTCGATCCGCGCTAAATGCTTCTTTCAGTTTCTCCCTCTGAACTTTTACATGGCAGCGACCGCTCTGCTCGGCGTGGCGCGATACTCCGTCTTGGCTCACTATGGATTGAAATCCGCTGAGTACTTTTATTTTTATTATTTTTCAGACGCGCTCCTCACAATATGCCTCTTTTTTGCGCTAATGGGATTGTTTTCGCACGTGTTCAACGAGATGGGCGCGACTCTATACGTTCGATTGGGCGCCATCGTTGTTCTGGGACTGAGCGCTGTCGTCTCCTTCGCAATCGTTTGGCATTCACATGACAAAATCTTTTCTCATTCGCAGGGTAAGATTGCGACCTACTTTGTGTCTGAGCTGTTGCAAAACCTTCATTTCGTCGAGGCAATTCTGGCCTACATATTGTGGGGCGCGATCCGAAAATTGCACGAGACTCGAACCCGTCTCATCCAGTTGTCCCTGGCCATGGGAGTTTTTCTCAGCGCCATGGCCGCGAGCAATGCACTTTCCGCGCTTTATCCCAACAGCCCCATTTGGAAAATTGTTTCCTATCTGATGTCGTTGTGGCTTCCAATCGCCTGGGGCTACACCTTTCTGAGGGTTCCTGAGAGCGCGCGGCTTGCACCGTCCCGTGTTGTGACCGGACGCCCAAGCACAGTGACAGGTTCCTGATGATTACAGCCCTCATCCTCGCGATCTCCCTTTTTGCGCTGCTTCAGTTTTTTATATCCTATTCTCGATCGGTGATTGCCGCCTGCAGCACCCAGCCTCTTTCCCCGCAAGTCCGGGAGGTGGCGGCGATTCGTGGCCGAATCGTCAGCCGGGAAGAGTTTGTGCGCCTGGTTCAGTTGGCGCGGATTTGCCCTGAATCGAAGAACGACCGCTGGCCGGTCTCGTCAGTCAACGCGTATTTTCGGATGCTTAGTTTTGTCCGCACCATTGCAAACCGCATGCTTCCTTCCGTGAAAGAATGGACCGAGCGGGAACTCTCCGGGTGCGCATACTTCGCCGCCATTACTCTGGATCGCAGGATCGCCTACAGCCGGGGTCTTATGGCGCGGCAACTTTCCAATCAAATCTAAGATCCGCAACGCGTCCTTAGAAAGCGTTCATTTGTTCCATCCCTCCGCGCATTGTTAAGATAGGCGGGGCTGCGCTTTACCGCGCCATCACGATGCTGCCATCCCTATCTCAACGTGTGCGCACCGCCATCCGGCGGCACAAAATGCTCCGTCCGGGTGACGCGGCCGGCGTGGCTGTCTCCGGGGGCGCCGATTCTGTAAGCCTCCTGTTGCTCCTCCTCGGTCTTCAGGCCGACTTGGGCGTTCAGCTCACTGTGCTCCATTTTAATCATCAATTGCGGGGCGCGGAATCGGACGAAGATGAAAAATTTGTCACTGCCCTCGCCACTCAGAATCACCTTGAGTTCATCGCGGATCGCGAGGACGTTGCCGCGCTGGCCCGGAAGACGAATTCCAATCTCGAAGATACCGCCCGCAAATGCCGTTATGGTTTTTTTACTCGCCTCGTAAAAGAGGGCCGCGTTTCGCGCGTCGCTGTAGCGCATACTGCCGACGACCTCGCCGAAACAGTTCTTGCGAAGATCATCCGCGGGACAGGCCTCGCGGGATTGGCCGGAATCTATCCGGTCGCCGGGTACATTGTCCGTCCATTGATCGAAATCCGGCGCGCCGAGTTGCGTGAGTTTCTTCGCGGGCGCGAATCAGCCTGGCGCGAGGATGCGACCAATCTCGATGAATCCCGTTTGCGTGCTCGAATCCGGGCGCGGCTTCTCCCATTGCTGGAGAGTGATTTCCAGCCCGCAATTGTAGGACAGTTAAGCAATCTCGCAACTTTCGCACGTCAGGAGGAGGAGTTCTGGAAAGTTCTTGTCGAGGAGCGGTTTCAATCACTTGTTCGCCGCGAAGGGAAATCTCTTCAGCTCTCGGTGGATGATCTTCTCGCGCCGTTGGATTTTCCCACGGCTGTTCCCGTCGGCGTCTCCTCGCTCAAGGCGCTTTCCGCGAAGCTTTGTCGCAGAATCCTGAGTGAGTTGAAAGGTGACCTCCTGGGATTCACAAGCCATCATGTGGAGGATGTTCTTCACCTTGCCGCTGCCTCCACAAGCGGCCACCAGATCATCCTGCCGTTCGGGATCAGTGTTGAGAGATGTTTTGACGAACTCCGCTTCGAGCGGCGAAGCCTTCGCGACACCGAATTGTCCACGTTGACGCCGCAATCCGCTCCTGAATTCCAGCGCATTCTTGATCTCAATGGCCACGGCGAGGAGGCCATTGACATTCCCGATATCGGGGCCCGACTTCACCTGAAAGTGATTGACTGGCCCTCGGAGGCGAGGGACACTAAACAAGAAGAAACAGTTGCCGATTTCGGCTGCCTGCGTCCTCCTATTGTCGTGCGGAACTGGCTGCCCGGTGACGCTTTTCAGCCTCAGGGGCGGCTAAGCACGCGTAAGTTGAAGCATCTCTTGCGCGAGCGGCGAATTGCCCTTCGCGAGCGCCGCCGATGGCCAGTGCTCACGAGCAACGGTGAGTTGGTCTGGGTGCGCGGGTTTCCTGTGGCCGGGAAATATGTCACGGACGGCAAGACGCGGAAGGCTCTTGTGATTTCAGAGGAACCGCTTTGACTGCAAAGCCCAGGGTAGTCTATTCGCCGGGTCGCGTGGCGAATCGGGTTACCGCGATGGGCAAGTCCATCAATAAGGACTATGCCGGGCGGCCGGTCGATGCGGTTATCCTGGTGGAAAGCGGCTTTATTTTTGCCGCGGACCTGGTAAGACACCTCGCAAGCCCGGTGTCCTGCCATTTTGTTCGCACCGAATTGCGCGATGTTGAATTGAGCGGCTTTTCCCGGCGCGAGGTGTTTTTCAGCCATCCGCCTATGTTGAAGGGAAAAGACGTACTTGTGGTGGCCGCCATCTTGGATACGGGAGTGACAATGGATTTCCTGTGCAAGCGGCTGCTCGAAAGTGATCCTCGGTCATTGCGGATTGCCGTTTTGGTGGACAGACCAAAAGGCCGGCGAGTTGACCTGAGGCCTGATTACTTTGGGTTCGTAGACGCATCTAACTTATTGGTGGGGTATGGGTTGGCGGGCCGTCATGACCGCTACCGCAACCTCCCCTATATCGGGGCGCTCGGCAACCAAACTTTTGTAAAAGGCGGGCGCGGGGCATCAAGGCGCAAAACAAGAGCCGTAAGCCCAAGGCGAGGAAAGTCGTGAATTCAAGTTCAGCGGCAAAAACAATCTTAGTTTGGATGTTTATCATCCTGCTTGCACTCTTACTTTGGCGGGTGTTTGCGCCCGGAGCTCAGGGCGCACGCGTTGCGGAGGTTTCCTACGGCGAATTCATGGCCCGCGTGGACGCGAATAACGTCAAGGACGTATTGCTGAATATCTCGGCGAACAGCTATGACATCAATGGCGAATACCGCGATCCAGACACAAAGTTCCACACCACCATTTTTAAAGAGGCCGCTCCGGATCTGGTGAAGGAGCTTCGCGAGAAAAATGTCCACATCGACGTGAAGGAAGTCAGTCACGGCGACTGGATCACCATCGTTTTACAAGTGGTCCCCTTCGTCATCCTGTTCGCGCTGTGGATCTTCATGCTCCGCCAAATGCAGGCAGGTGGAAACAAGGCGCTCAGCTTTGGGAAGTCCCGCGCGCGGTTGTTGACGGCCCAACAGAAGAAAGCCACTTTCAAAGATGTCGCGGGAATTGACGAGGCAAAGGAAGAGCTTCAGGAGATCATTGATTTCTTGAAAGACCCGCAGAAATTCCAAAAGCTCGGCGGGCGCATCCCCAAGGGCGTGCTTCTCGTCGGGCCTCCCGGCACGGGCAAGACGCTCCTCGCGCGTGCGATCGCGGGCGAGGCGAACGTTCCGTTCTTCTCGATCTCCGGCTCGGACTTCGTCGAAATGTTTGTCGGCGTGGGCGCAAGCCGTGTCCGCGATCTATTCGAGCAGGGCAAGAAGAACGCGCCTTGCATCATCTTCATTGACGAAATTGACGCCGTCGGGCGCCACCGCGGCGCGGGCCTGGGCGGCGGGCATGACGAGCGCGAACAAACGCTCAACGCATTGCTCGTCGAAATGGACGGCTTTGAATCCAATGAAGGCGTGATCCTGATTGCGGCGACCAACCGCCCCGACGTGCTCGACCCGGCTCTTTTGCGCCCTGGCCGTTTTGACCGCCGCGTGGTTGTGCCCCGTCCGGACATCAAGGGCCGCGAAGAAATTCTCCGCGTGCACATGCGCAAGGTTCCCCTCAATGATGATGTCGACATTTCCGTGCTCGCGCGCGGCACGCCGGGCTTTTCGGGCGCCGATCTCGCAAACCTTGTAAACGAAGGCGCGCTCTGGGCCGCGCGGCAAAACCGCAAGGCCGCCCAAATGGTCGATTTTGAAATGGCCAAGGACAAAGTCATGATGGGCGCCGAGCGGAAATCCATGATCCTCTCCGATGAGGAAAAGAAGACCACCGCCTATCACGAAGCCGGCCATGCCCTAGTCGCTGAAATGACGCCGGGGACCGATCCGCTTCACAAGGTCACTATCATCCCGCGTGGCATGGCGCTTGGTGTCACGCTGCAGCTCCCGATTGACGACCGCCATTCCTATACGAAGGAATATTTGGAAGCGCGCCTGGCTGTCTCGATGGGTGGCCGCGCCGCGGAAGAAATCATCTTCAACCATCTGACCACTGGGGCGCGCTCTGACATTGAGCATGCCACGGACATCGCCCGGCAAATGGTCTGCGACTGGGGCATGAGCGAGCTTGGCCCGCTGTCATTCGGAAAGAAAGAAGAAGCCATCTTCCTGGGCCGGGAAATTGCTCAACACCGTGACTATTCGGAAGAGACGGCAATCCGCATCGATTCTGCGGTCAAGAATATCGTCACGAATGCCTACACTCGCGCGCGGGCCACACTCGAAGGGAGTCGGGACGCTCTCGAGCGCATCGCTCAGGCCTTGCTGGTACGTGAAGTGCTTGACGGCAATGAGATCAAACTTCTCATTGAAGGCAAGCCTTTGGCGGACAAACCGAGCGCCACTCCACCGACTCCTCCATCAGCCGTGCCCAGCACAGATCCGAAGCCGCTTGGCCGGCCCGAGTTGCGCCCCGCTCCGGGGTTCAGCAAGGGCTAAGACCTGCGGCTAAATCTGCTTTTCATTTTGCCCGGCGCATCCCCATCGAATGCGCCGGGCAATTATTTTTTGGTGTTTTTCAGGGGACCGCACCCACTGGCGGACGGACTGGCGTAGAATACTGCTATGGCAAAGAAATCCGAACCCGTCGAAGTGACATGTCCGTGTTGCCACGCAAAGCTCAAAGTGGACGCGGAACTGGCGGTCGTCCTTTCGCACGTCGCGCCGGTCAGGGCCGGCCCTGGGGTGGACTTGAACGATGCCGCCGGAATCCTGGCCGAGCAGGCGCGGAAACGCGAGGACAAGTTCCGCGAGTCCTGGGAAGCCGAGAAAAAGAAAGACGATGTGCTGACGCGCAAGTTTGAAGAGGGCTTGAAGAAAGCAAAGGGCGAGCCGGTCGAAAAACCGCTTCGCGATTTCGACTTGGATTGAAGTCCCGCGCTGCACAATCTTCCATGCCTCCACAGAGTGAATTCCCCAGCCGCGTGGTCAGAACCGTGCGAATCGCTGTGCCCGCCTTCTTCGTGATGTTATTTTTTTTGGCGATACCGGCGTCCACGCGGCAACAAACGACGAACGCGCCAAAACAAGCCCGCGCGCAGCAGCTTGATAAAGATCTCGAATACGTCCGCGACCCCGATACCGGCGAATTACGCGTGGTTCCGAAGCGTCCCGCATCAAATGGCGGCCACGCGCCGGCCGGCGCCCCGCCCGGAGGCTTCGCAATTCGCTCGCGTGTGAGCCTTGTTGAAATCAGTTGCTCCGCGATTTCCGCTTCCGGCGAGCCGCTGCGGAACCTTACGCGCGAAAATTTTCAATTATCGGCGGATGGAGTGCCGCACCCGATTTCGCATTTCGATATGTCCACAGAGCCGGCCCACATCGCGTTGGTGCTTGACGCCAGCCCGAGCGAGTTCCACTCCCTCGCGGACATGAAATCCGCCGCGCACGCCCTCGCGAGCGAGCTCTCGCCACGCGACGAAGTTGCTGTCGTTGCCTTCGCGGGACACCCGCATTTGTTGCTGCCATTCTCCACCGACCGCAATCAATTGGAGACGGCGCTCGGCCGCATCGAGCTTCTTCGCGCCATCGAAGAGACCGGGTCGAATATCTACGGCTCCGTCTATCTCACCGCGCAGCGGCTTTTCACCGGCCCGCACGCGCCCACAGGCCGCAAAGCGCTCGTGCTTCTTACGGATGGCCAGGACAGCGGCTTGAGTTTGAATTGGAACTCCGCAAGCATGTTTCCGCCGAACAATGCCAAGGCGAATTACTTAACGTTTGAGGACGTTGTCCGGGAACTTGCGACGACCGGCGTCGAGGTCTTCGTGATTTCGACGGAGAACCGGCCCGCGGGGGTAACGGAGGCCTGGCTCGCCGCCCACGGCAAGACAACGTTGATCTCCGACGCGTCCCGTCTCATGGGCATCCCGGCTTACACGGCTTTTCTCGCCGAATTTGTGCGGCGCGCGGGCGGACGGCTTTATTTTCTTCGCGAAATCGGCGCGCTCAGCGATGTCTATCGCAAAATCGCCATCGGCTTGCGCGCGGAATACACGCTCGGGTTTTATCCAAGCGCATCGGTGAGCGGACGCGGCTGGCACTCCGTCAACGCGCAATTCAGCAACCCTTCCACACAGCCGGGCGCGCGGCTCGATTGCCGTCCCAGCTACTACATTCCGGCCGCGCAATAAACTATCCAAGCGCTTCACCATCGTCCGGATGATTGCGCCCTGCTTTTTCTTGCTCACGCCGCTGATGCTTTACAATGCCTTGATGCTTCCTCGCCGCAAATTTCGATTGCGCCTGCCCGCTCGCACTCTTCTTCTCGGTGAGCGCACTTTCGTTATGGGCGTGTTGAACGTCACGCCCGATAGCTTCAGCGATGGCGGGGCTTTCTTCAGCCCGGATGTCACAGTCGGCCGCGCGCTCGAAATGGAATTGGCCGGCGCTGACTTGCTCGACATCGGCGGCGAATCCACGCGCCCCGGCGCCGCTGCAATCTCCGTTGACGAGGAACTCGGCCGGGTTCTACCGGTGCTAAACGCTTTGCGCGGCCGTCTGCGCATTCCCATCTCCATTGATACGCGGAAGTCCGCCACTGCCGAAGCCGCCATCGCCGCCGGCGCGGGAATCATCAATGACGTGAGCGCTTTGCGGTTCGATCCCGCGCTTGGAGAAATCGCTCGCCTCCGCCGCGTGCCGATCATCCTGATGCATATGCGCGGCGAACCGCAGACCATGCAAAAGAGGCCATTCGCACGAAACGTTTTTCGCGACGTAATCGCTGGCCTCCGCGCCGCAATTGCCCGCGCTCGCCGCGCGCGAATCGCCAAATCTCAGATCGTGCTCGATCCCGGCATCGGCTTCGGGAAGAGCTATCGCCAGAATTTCGAGCTGCTCGCGCATCTTCCGCGGCTGGCTGCGCTCGGCTATCCGCTTCTCGTGGGCTCCTCGCGCAAGGCGTTTCTGGGTGCGGCTCTTGGCAGCGCGAAATCGCCTGCATCGCCGGAGAAACGCATCTGGGGCACGGCCGCCACGGTCACCGCTGCAATCATGAATGGCGCGCACATCGTCCGCGTCCACGATGTGGCCGAAATGGCGCAAGTTGCGCGCGTCGCGGATGAGATCTTGCACGCTGTATGAGGCAGGGCAGTGGCGCCGGAATGTGCCGTCGGGCAACATTTTCACTCATCAAACGTCTAAGCTATTTGAACAAAGTCAGAAGACACACACCTGGTGGCCCGTGATGGCTCGATTGCTTTCCAGTGCAGCGATGTTGATTTGCGCTTCCGTATTCTTATTCGGATTTGATAACACTCAGGCGCAATCCAAGAGTTCAAATCCTGAATGGTATCGCCTCGGACCAGAGACGCTCGTCAGCACGAACAACGATGGAGGGGCGCTGCGTTGCGAGCCCTCTGTCGGCATCGCCGGCGACAATATCGTCGTTGCTTGGAACGATAGTTGGGGTGGCGCTCATGGCGCCTCAGCCGGAACTGCTGCGGCCTGGGCCACTTCACGTGACGCGGGCAAGACTTTCCAATTCGGCGGGTACCTTCCTCCGGCGACGGCGGATCAGGCGCCAGATGCCGCGGACTCGCAAATCGTGACGGACGGTGAAGGCAATTTTTATTTGGAAATTTTGAGCTGGCAGCGCACCTCGCACACCATATTCATTTATTTCATGGATCACAAAAATATAGGCCAGTGGCAACGCGTGGTTCCGGCGGTAACGACAGGGTTTGACTCCGCGGCAACCGGTGCCGCACAAGGCGCATTCTTGGATCGGCCCTTCCTCTCCATTGATGCAACGGGGACACTGAGCTTGGTATTCACTATGGGAGATGCCACGAAAGGCATGCAGATAGATTTTGTCTCCTCGAGAGATCACGGTGCCACGTGGTCGAGTCCTGTCAATGTTTCAGTCGGACCCAAACAAACAAGGACCGGAGCTTCCGTCGCCCGCGTGGGGGAGCGGATCGTTATTACGTGGTGCGAAGGCGGCGATGGAACCCACCCAGAAAAAATCTGGTATGCCGCATCCAGCGACGGCGGGAAGACATTCCAGGAACCAAAGTCTCTTTACGAAGAAAAACAACCTCTGGGGACGATCCCGGGTTACGTGATGGGTTTTTCGACCGAAGCGCTCTTTAGCCTCTCGGGCTACACCACAATCGTGGCGACAGGGAGGGCGGGCGCGAATCCCGGTTTCTCTCTTGCCGCGGAAGACCGGACCGGAGTCAGTTTGGATGTGATTTTATTTCAATATGATGGGACGAAGAATGTGTGGTCCGGACCCGTCCGCGTGAATCGGGAAGATCACAACGGCTCGGCATCTTTTCCTGCTTTGACGGCCATCGAAGGCAGCACCGCCGTGCTGCACTATTTCAGGGCGGGTGCGGTGCCGTCAGGCGTTACGGACGTATTCCTAACGGTCGCCGAAGGCGCATTGTTGAAACACGTCAAACTCAATACTGTCTCTTCCGATTGGACTCACGTGCCGGGTGACAAAGAACATGCTCCCGTCCAGAGAAACTTCGGAGACTACATCTCGGTTGCAAGTTCGGGAAGGCGAATCGCCGCGGTTTGGACGGACGGCAGGGATGGTAAGCCTCGAATTTATTGCCGGGTTCTCGATCTGTCCTCGAACTGACGATCCGCCTCGCAGTGCGACTCACTGCGATTGGTTGTAGATACCCTGACGCGGTAACCTCTTGCGCTATAATCCGCATCGCGCCGCGTTGCGGGTTTTCAATTCCAAATTCCCGGGAGATCTGGCATGACTCGCCGATATTTGCCGCCGTGTTCCTTGTTCGTCTGTTTCCTTGCCTCCCTGCCTCTGATCTCTGCCCAGCTTCCTCCCGCGCAACCGGATCCGCTCGCGAGAATGCAGTCGCAAAGCGCCGGCTGTTCCGTCACGGGCGCATCGCTTTGCGAAGAGGCTGCGCCAAAAATCATCGCCAATGCGCTCGGCGATTCTCCTCTCTATGAGAACTTGCGGAAACTGACCGATGAAATTGGCGGGCGGCGGACCACTTCGCCGGAAATGGCGAAGGCGATCGACTGGGCGGTGAAAGCGTTTCACGAAGCCGGTGTCGAGAGCGTTCACACGGAAAGCTACACGATCCCGAATAGTTGGAGCGAAGGAGCCACGCGTCTGGACGTGCTCGCTCCGATGCCGTTCCCCGTTCGGCTCGTCTCGATCGGCTGGGCGCCGGCCACTCCGGCGGGTGGCATCACGTCGAGCGTCGTGGATGTTGGCGCGGGCGACGCCGCGGGATTTGCGCTCGCAGGCAGTGCGACAAAAGGAGCGATCGTCCTCGTCCACACGGAATTGTTGCAAACGCTTGAACAGCTTTTCGCCGAATACATGCAGGCGCGGGGCATCATCGATCGCAGCATTGCCTCAGGCGCTTCCGCGATCCTGTGGGAATCCTCCCGCGAGCGCCTTCTGCTTTATCGCCACATAAATTCAATCGACGGCACGCCGGATCGTCTCCCGCAGGCCATCGTTGCACGCGAAGACTTTGAGCAAATCGCGCGTTTCGTTGCCGCGGGGCAGAGAGTCCGCGTGAAGCTCGATATTCCAAACCATGTTGGCGGGCCGGTCGAACAGCAAAATGTTGTCGCCGAAATCCGTGGCCGTGAGAAACCCGATGAATATGTTGTCGTGGGCGCGCATCTCGACTCGTGGGAATTGGGCACGGGCGCTCTCGACAACGGCTGCAACGCCGCGCTCGTCATCGAGACCGCGCGGGACATCCTCGCCACCGGGCTGCGTCCCCGGCGAAGCATTCGATTCATACTTTTTTCCGGCGAAGAGCAGGGGATGCTCGGCTCGTGGGCCTATGTGCGCGCGCATCGCGCGGAAATGGACCGCGTCGCGGGCGCCATCACCATTGACGAAGGCATCGGCCGCATCACCGGATATTCACTCGGCGGCAGGCGTGACACGGAAGCTGCGTTGCGCCAGATCTTGAAGCCCGTCGAATCCTGGGGCGTCAAGCAGCATACGCCCGACGCGATGTGGGGCACGGATCATTTTGATTTCATGCTAGAGGGCGTTCCCTCGCTCGTCGCCAATCAGGAAGCTGCGAATTACATGGTCAACTATCACGCCGCGTCGGACACCCTCGACAAGGTGGACATCCGCGAAGTGAAACTCAACGCCGCCATTATCGGCATCACTGTATTCGGCATTGCCGAGATCCCCGCACGGTTCGGCCCGCGCGAATCGCGCGCTGAAGTCGAAGCGATGATGAAAGAAACCGGACTCGCCGATCAGCTCAAGCTCGTCGGCGTCTGGCCCATGTGGGAAAAAGGTATCCGCGGGCGCCAGCCCTAGCCGGCCTATCCCAACGATAGGTACAGTGTGTTTCTGAACAGAAATCGTTGACGCACGAATTCACCGTCAACCGCCAAGTTATAATGTATGAGGATGAAGCCCCAACTCCATTCGTCATTGCAATCTGCGAATTCAGCCGCAGAGGGCGGCCGCGTCCTTGCGATTGACTACGGCCGCAAGCGCCTCGGCCTCGCGATTTCCGATGAGCTGCGCGTCACCTCTCGTCCTCTTATAACGCTTGCACGCACAAATCGCCGCGACGACCTCCGCCGGCTTCGTCTGCTCGCCCGCGAGCATCAAGTGCGCTGCATCGTCGTCGGCCTGCCTCTCCGCCTTGACGGCGCTCCAACCGAAATGGCCGCAGAGGCAACGCGCTTCGCCAAGCGCCTCGCGCAACACCTAGGCCTGCCCGTCGAGATGGCCGATGAGCGTCTGACCTCCTGGGAAGCGGCGGAACACGCCCCCGTGAAGGGCCGTGCGAACGGTAAGCGCGGTAAATCTGCTAAGAGCGCCGCCCGCGACGATGTCGCCGCCGCAATTATTTTGCGCGACTACCTGGCTGCCCGCCTGTCCGTACGAAAGCGCGCTCCAGCCAGCCACGCGAAAATCTGACATGCGCCGCTTCCTCCTCATCACAATTTTCTTGCTCATGGCAGCGGGTGGCGCGTGGCTTGTCTATTCGCTCTTTTCATCATTTCAAGGATTTCAATCCTCCGGCGTGTTCGTGGACATTCCGAAGGGCGCATCCGCTCGGTCCATTTCGCGCATCCTCGAATCGCAGGGCGTGATTCGCAGTCAGTGGGCGTTTGATCTGCTATGCCGCACCCGCCCGCGCCGCAAGCTCGTGGCCGGCGAATATTTCTTTGAACATCCTGCAACTGCCTTCGAGGTCTTTGACACAATCGCCGCAGGCCGCATTTTCGAGATCTCCGTCACGGTGCCCGAAGGGTTCAACTCGTTTCAAATCGCCGCGCTGCTCGAGGAAAAGGGCCTCGTCACGCGCGGCGCTTTCCTCGACGCTGCGCGGGATGCTTCACCGATTCGCGATCTGGTTCCCAACGCCCCGAGCGTCGAAGGCTTCCTTTTCCCCGCGACGTATCATTTCCCGCGCCATCTGACGGCTCAGGATGCCATTGCGACAATGACCTCGCATTTCCGCGCGGTGTGGAATTCGCTTGGCGCCCCGGATCCTCCCGCAGGCGTGATGATTCCCTCCGGTGCAATGACTCCCGGTCAAATTCTTACTTTGGCTTCGATGGTGGAAAGCGAAACGCCGAAGCCGGAGGAACGCCCCATCGTCGCGGGAGTCTTCGTGAATCGCTTGCGCCGCGGAATGTTGCTCGAATCCGACCCAACTGTCGTTTACACGTTGGAGCAGGCCGGCAAATACAGAGGGGTTCTCACGACAGATGACCTGCGTTTCGATTCGCCTTACAACACCTACCGTTACAAAGGACTCCCGCCCGGCCCAATTGCCAATCCCGGCGAAGCATCTTTGCGTGCAGCGCGGGAGCCTGCTGCGGTAGACTATTTGTACTTCGTTGCGGATACTGAGGGCGGTCATTTCTTCAGCAAGACGCTTGCAGAACACAATCGCAACGTAGCGAGGTATCATCTGTTGTTGAAGGACAAAACCAAGAAGGAGCCAGCGCCTCCCCGCCGCGCTCAATCGCAACCATGAAGGAAGCATCTCAAGCGTCAAAGAAAGCGATGATTCTTGAGGCCGCCGCTCACTTGGCCGTTAAGCAGTACACCGCCGCCGAAGTCGAGCAGATTCGCCGCCAGATGATCGCGCACCACGGCCCGACCGCCAAGACTTCTCCCGATTACATTGTAAACGTGCTTGAGGAAGCGGGCCTCCGCGTAATCATGTCAACCGACGCCGATACCGAAGGCCTTTACGAAGAGGAATTCCACGACCTGCTTCACTTTTCAACGCTTGAAGAAGCTGAAGTGTGCATCATGCGGCTCGATGAATTGCTCCGCAAATTCCGCGCGGAAAATGAGCGCGCGGCCGCAGAACGCGTCCTCGAAGTCGCCCGGCTGGGCCGCCGCCGCGCGGAGATGATTGCGCGCAACCCTCGCGTTGACCCCCTGAAGCGCGCAGAGAAAGAGGAAGTCTTGAATTGGTTTCTTGTATGGCTGGAAACTCCGGACGCATTTTTTGACTGGCTGGAACTCCGCAAGCAGTCTCCCGATTTCCGCAGACGCTTTGGCGCAAACGCGGCAAGCGCGTGAGCTCACCCAGCATAATCCCGGGTTCCGCGCCGCTCCGTCTGTTGATTGATCCCCTCGATATCGGCCCCGATGTGCGCGCGATCGGTCTCGAGCTCAATGAAGAGGGCGAGGAGCTTCCGGCTCGCGGGCCTGCGGCTCAGGCCGTATGGGCTGCCGCGATTCCGGCGTTGGCCGCCGCGGATCCCTGGGTGCTCGACTTCACGAGCCACCTCGATCGCCTCCGCGATTTCTGCCGCGCACATGACATTGCAGTCCGCGAGGCTGCGGCTCGCTGCATTGTGGCTCCCCAGCCCGAGCCGCCGAAAATATTGGAATTGATCGAACGGTTTGAATCAGAGACTTTTGGTTTCCGCGCTGGAGTTGCGGCCGCGTCCGCCGATGCGGAGCTTGAAAACGATCTCTCGCGCCGCGGCATGGACGCATACGATCGTGCGTTCTCCCGCTATTCTCTTTGCGGCATCTGCGATTTCGAAAATGGATATTTAACGCTGCTCGCCGGGAACCTCTCGTCGGCGGAGGTCTTGCGCCGTCTGCGGCCTGCGCTTGATCCGCTCGGGGCGCGCATCGAGCGCCCGGAGTAGCGCCACGCGGATAGCGGAAACCGGTGATCCCCATCGCGTTGACACTCCTGGGAGTGGTTGTTAGATTGCCTATTCCTTCTTGAAAGCAATGAAAATGCTGAAAAAACGCTGGTGTCTCTGGAGCCTCCCGCTGGCACTGCTGGCGCCTTTTGCGGTCACCGTCGCCGCCTCATTTGCTGCCGTCGGCTGCTCGCCGGTCAGCACGGAGGTCAAGGTTCGGCCTGAAGAAATCCGTCCCGAAAAAGAGGCAACGAAGGCAGAACTGGTCGACACTTACAACCGCCTCTCGCGAAGCATCACCAGCGTCAATGCATCCGTGGAGTTTTTCCCCACTGCGGGTTCCGCTTATAGCGGCGTCATCCAGCAATATCACGAAGTGAACGCATTCATCCTCGCCGCAAAGCCCGCAATGATCCGTGTCATCGGCCAGGCGCCCGTCCTCGCCAAAGACGTATTTGACATGACCAGCGACGGCCAGACTTTTCATGTTTACATTCCATCGAAAAACAAATTCATCATCGGGCCCGCGGCGCTCGAACGCACCGCCGAAAAGCCCATCGAGAATCTCCGGCCCCAGCACATTCTTGACGCAATTTTCTGGCCTGAGATACCGGCCGGCGCTGAAGTAATTTTTGAGGAGGCCAACGAACCTGCAGGCCGCTATTATGTCCTTACGGTGCTTTCTCCCGCCTCTCCGGAAGAAACCGGGCGAAAAATCTGGTTTGACCGCGCCGATCTAAATCTCTGCCGCGTCCAAACCTATGGAGCGGGTGGACGCCTGCTTTCCGACGTCCACATGGACGCATGGCAATCAGCGCTACCCCCAAAATCGCCCTCCGGATCCGCCCAGGGCGGCGCGGCAGCGCCGATGTTTCCGTGGCACATCGTGCTCAACCGTCCGCATGATGACTATCAGCTTGAGATTCGCTTGAAAAAAATCACGCTGAACGAAGTGATTTCGCCCGATCGTTTCAAGCTTGACCAGCCTCCCGGCACCGAACTGGTAAGATTGGGCGAAGCGGGTCCGGGTTCTCAGCCGTGAAGCAGCCGGCCCGGATATCGGATCGCATTCACTGTAAATAAAATGATTCGCCAGCTCATCTTCCGGAACACAATTCACCGTCCGGTTCGCGCCTTCGTCAGCGTGGCTGCGGTCGCCGTCGAAGTGACGCTCGTGCTGATCATCGTCGGCCTGACAGGCGGAATGTTGGAAGAGGTCGGCAAGCGCATCCAGGGTGTGGGCGCGGACATCATGCTCCAGCCCCCCTCCTCCCAGATTATTCTGGCCTTCAGCGGCGCGCCGATGACCATCAAGATCCGCGACAAAGTCGAAACCATGAAGTACGTCCAGGCCGTCGCTCCCGTCCTGACACAGTTCAACTCCTCGGGCGGTATCGACCTCATCTGGGGTATTGAGCCGGCCAGTTTTCGCGCCGTCTCCGGCGGTTTCATTTTCCATGAAGGCCGTGACATGGTGGACCCCGACGACATGCTTGTGGACGATCTGGCCGCGAAATCCAAGCATATCCAGGTGGGGCAAACTTTCCGCCTTTTCGAGCACGATTTCCACGTCGTGGGCATTTTTGAACACGGCAAGGGCGCGCGGATCTTTGTCAACTTGCAAACTTTGCAGGACCTCTCCGGCGCGCGCGACAAGGCCTCCCTCTTTTTGATTAAGTGCACGCGCGAGGACCATACCCCGGCCGTCATGGAACAAATCCGCAACGTCTTCCAAGGCTACGAAGTTCATGCCCTGAAGGACTTCATGTCTTTAATGACTTCCACGAACATTCCGGGCCTGGACATCTTCATCAACTCGATGATTTCGCTCGCGGTCGCCATCGGTTTTCTGGTGATTTTTCTTTCGATGTACACCACCGTCGTCGAGCGCACTCGTGAAATTGGCGTCCTCAAATCCATCGGCGCGTCCAAGAGTTACATTGTGAAAGCGCTGCTCAGTGAGACGTCGCTCATTTGCGTCGCGGGCATTATCGCTGGAATTGCATTAAGTTACGCCGTCCGCTCATTCATAATTCTGAAGTTTCCCACGCTGCCGATTCACATCACGCCCGACTGGATCCTACGCGCCGCGGCCATCGCAATTGTCGGAGGCCTCATCGGCGCTGCCTATCCCGCCTGGCTCGCCACACGCAAGGACCCCGTCGAAGCCCTCTTCTACGATTAACGCTCGCGCACTTTCACTCGGAAAATTCTGGAAAATTGCGGTTACTTTTTAGGTTCGCCGTGCCGCCGTTTGCCTTTGCTTCGTTCTTCCGCAGAAGTACGATGCGAATGTCTCAGATTGAGGCGAAAATCCTTCCATCGACGTGGGGGATAATGAAAATAAATAAAAACTCTTCTGTATTACTCTGTGTCCTGATCCTGGCAGTCGGCGCGTCACTTCTCCTAAGCGGGTGCGGCTCATCGAACACCAATAATACGAGTTCAGTGAAAATCTACGTTACGTCCGCCACCAGCGTGGTGTCCTTTCCGCTCACGGCTAACGGCAATGCCACCCCAACTACCAACATCACCGGCCCGGACACGCCGTTTAACGATGCTCACCGCACCGCGGCGGATTCCAGCGGCAACGTCTATGTCACTGACGCGGCCACCGATACAATTTATATCTTCCCGCCAAATTCTACGGGAGACATAGCGCCAACCTCCACGATTTTCGGTGCAAACACCGGCCTCAATTCCCCGAGCGGCATCGCCATTGACAGCTCAAACATAATCTATGTCACCGACCAAGCCGATAGCATCACCATTTACGCTGCCGGCGCGACAGGCAACGCCACTCCAACCGCCACAATTTCCGGCGCCGCCACCGGGCTGGGTCACCCGAACGGTGTCGCTGTATCCAACGGCGAAATCTATGTCGCAAATGAAGGCACCAACAGTGTTCTGATCTTCCCCACCACCGCCACCGGCAATGTCGCGACAACCGCGACAATTTCGGGATCGAACACGACGCTGAATGAACCCCACTCCCTGGCCGTCTACAATAGGCAAGTTTACGTCGCTAATGGGGATGGAAATAGCTTAACGGTTTTCGCTATCGCCGCACCGGGCAACGTCGCTCCTACGACTACGATTTCAGGCGCCGCCACCGGGCTAGGTCACCCGAACGGTATCGCTATCGACAGCTCTGGCAACATCTACGTCGGGAACCACGATACAAGCAGCGTTACAATCTATGCGGCTAATGCCACAGGCAATGCAACGCCCATGGCAACGATCAGCGGCTTGAACACTGGAATCGGCGACCTCCACGACGTCTCCATTCACTAATTTTCGTATTTTAGGAAAGGCCAAACCCATTCTGAACCAATTCTCATGGTAGCTAAACTTTTTATGTGTAAGTTCATTTTTTGAACAAAAAAGAGGGCGTACTTTCCCTTGAGCGCCAACTCAAAGAGGAGGTACACCCCCGCCGCGGCGGGGGAGAATTGGAAGTCCTCGGCAACGGCCACCTTGATCTGAGTTTTTCGGTGGCGTCCAAGCCAAGGGAAGTCGAAAGAGTTCTTTGAGGAAGATCCGGAGGGCCTTCTGCGCAACTAACTCAAAGGCCGCCCATTCGAACACTCATTCGAATTGATTTCGAAACAATTCTTCGCATAATTTGTAAATAATTCTCTCGACATTAATTTACCCGTATAGTAATATATCGCATGAATTACTCGCCGCTCTCCCGATCCAAATCCCGTAACCGCGACTTTTGCGTCCCGCGCATCTATGCGGGACCCTTTAGGCGCACACTCTTGCGGCCACAGTTGCACAACTTTGGTGCACTCAAATCCGTAAATCAATCAGATGGAATAACTTACGGGCCAAATCGCCACGAAACCCGTAACTCCAATGCTGCGTTACTCTTACCGCCGGGATTGTGTACTTGACACCACCCCGCATTTCTGTTACCCTTTCTTTGTGCTTGAACGCTCCAACTTGGCGATATGGTTCTTGATGAGCCGATGCCCCTTGCGGGTGAATAAGTGCTTCATCGCTTCATCGTTCGTCATTTTCATTGGATGCTTTTTCTTTTTCGGCATAAGGTGACCTATGAACGATTACAAAATGAACCTCGTTGAAATGATAAAGGAATTCGGGAACGACGCAAAGTGCCGCGCCTATCTGGAAGCTCTGCGCTGGCCCAATGGCATCGTTTGCCCGCGCTGTCAGTCAAAGAAAATCTACCGCATCGTGAAGCGCGACCAATTACTGTGTTCATCATGCGAATACCAGTTCTCCGTGACCGTGGACTCCATCTTCCATGATACACACCTTCCGCTCTGGAAGTGGTTCCTCGCCACGATGCTCCTGTGCGAATCGAAAAAGGGAATGTCGTCTTGCCAGATTCAAAACTCGCTTGGCGTGAGCTACAAGACCGCATGGTATCTCACTCACCGTATCCGCGCTGCGATGCAAGAGGTTGAGCCTCGCCAAAAACTTAGCGGGACGGTAGAGGTTGACGAAACGTATGTCGGCGGCAAACCGCGTCGTTGGCGCGTTCAGCAAAAGAAACAAGTAGTTATCGGGATTCGCCAGCGCAACGGGGACTTGCGGCTGATCCGGGCCAGCAACGCAAAGGCTAAGACGGTGCGAGAAATCGTCAATGCGAATGTCGGGGGCCACGTCGAAGTCGTTATGACGGACGAATCTATGATTTATCCGTTTGTGTTGAAGCACTTTGAGACAAAAAAGCACCGCACGATTAATCATTCTAAAGAGTACGCGCATGGAGATATTCACACAAACACTGTCGAATCGGCTTTCTCGCTTCTGAAGCGCGGCATCGTTGGAACGTGGCATAAAGTCAGCGCGAAGCATCTTCCAGCATATCTTGACGAAATGTGCTTCCGATTCAATAACCGTAAAAACCCCTATCTTTTCCGCGATACCATCATCAAACTAATCCAAACACCAAACCTCGAATACAAAGAACTTACATCCGAGAAGTCAGCGGCCTAATCAACGATTGTCGAAGTCATCGTCTGTTATTGGCTGTTGCCGCGGACGCAGACCTTCCAGATAATTGGACGGCATAATGGCCCAAGCATCTCTTCGCCTGCGACCAATCGAAATGGTGATTGTGGTGGTGGTTATATTAATGCCGCTCCCTCCCCCTGTACCTTGAATTTCAACACCGGAACGTTTGAAAGCCTCTGATAGAATCTGTACTGGGGTGGGCTTAGGGTTAAGACGGTCAAAAGGACTCGCTGGAGGGGACGGTTGTGGCATCGGACTCTGCATTTGTATTCTTAAGCCTTCTTGGACATCGTCAGCATATTTTATATCTGAGACCGCCCATCCGCCTTTTTCAAGCGCCCGCTGTATATCGGCCCGGTAACTACTTGCTTCTTCATCACGATTTATTATCTCCATGACAACCTGATTTCTTTCTTGATGTGACAGGTAATCCCCAATTGATTCAATTTGTTCTGGAGTCAATTTCCGAGGTAGCACATAGCGAATCATTTGAGCTTTAAGGTGTCTTACATCATTGCCTGTCCGTAAGACCGCAGTCCCAATGAAGTAAGCCCAAATGAGCATGGCCAACCCAACCAGTATGGGGATATAAATAATCATCTGTGTTGACACGATAGCTTGTCCCTTCCTGAGTCGTACGACAACGAAAAGTATCACTAGTCCGCCAAAGGATACACAAAAAATAATTGCCGTCGTCATAACATCAATCGGAGCATTTCCGATTATGCGGAGCCAAGCAACGATTGCCGTTATCACGCCGCCACCAAAAATTGCAGCGAGAATGAGACCGACAAGATTAGACCTGATATCCTTCCATAAACTCTTCCAACTAATTCGCATGGAGCACACTCCCACAAGAACAAGTCATCGGACCTGTAAGTGAGCAGCGTACAATAATCGCTTAGTGGACTCAAGTATATAATCCCGCTTACCGCTCTTCGTTCCTGTAAGTCCTTTGTTGCGATACTCTTACAAAAAGATGGGGGTGTGGGGGGGGGTATGCGCCTTTGCATCTGCGGTTTTTGCATCCCGATGCCTATGGTCGGGACCGATGGTTTGTATCGGGACCCCCCTCCCTCCTGCGGGTACGGTTAACTTGCGCTCTCGGGTCAGACCGGGCAGATCCCTGCCAGAATAGACTGGGAGCATCCCTGACACCGTGAGCCCGTGGTCACTCAATGCCAGGTGCATGAACTCATAAAGCGCGTTTCGCAAATCGATGAGTTTACAGCTATAATGTCAGGCTCTTGAGGAGGTGTCTTCGCGTGGTATCGATCCGGTTGGCGAGAATTGGCAAGAAGAAGAAGCCCTTTTACCGTGTGGTGGTGATTGACAAGCGCAGCCCCCGCAACGGCCGTACCCTGGAAGTCGTCGGCACCTATGACCCATTGCAGAAACCCGCAGCCATCCTGCTTAAGGCAGACCGCATCAAGTACTGGTTAGGGTGCGGTGCGCAGCCAAGCGACACCGTTCGCAGCTTTCTCCGCGCCCAAAAGATCGCCTAGCGCCCCCGCCGCTCGGGGCGCCCGGTGAGGCCGGAACGCTCCGGGAAACAGTCCAATGAGTATTCCGGGTGATATGGCAGAAGCGGGAGGCGGTTCCATGAAAGATCTTGTTGAAGCGATTGCGAAAGCTCTTGTAGATAATCCGGATCAAGTTCAAGTGCGCTCAGTGGAAGGGGAACAGGTTACCGTTCTTGAATTGCGAGTACACCCGACGGACCTCGGGAAAGTGATCGGCAGGCAGGGACGCACGGCAAAATCCATCCGCACGATTCTTGGCGCGGCAGGCATGAAGATAAAGAAACGCATGACGCTGGAAATCCTCGAGTAGTGACGCTTGCAGCAAACGAACGGCTGACACTCGCGCGCGTGGTGCGCCCGCACGGAATTCGCGGCGAAGTGGCCGCCACAATCCTCACAGATTTTCCGGAGCGATTGACGAAGCTGCGCGAAGTGTGGCTGTGGGACGGCCGCACGGAACCGCGGCGCGCGGAAGTGCTCCAATGCAGGCTCAGCACGAGCCGCGGCGGGCAGGCGCTCATCCATTTTGCGGGCGTGGATTCGATTCCCGCCGCCGAGAAATTGCGCGGGCTCGAAGTACAGGTTCCGCTTTCCTCGCGCACGCCGCTTCCCGCGAGCAGCTATTACATCTCCGACCTTGTCGGCTGCGAAGTGTGGGAGCGTGGATCGAATCTCAGTTCAGTGCTGCTTGGTGTTGTGAAAGGTGTCCAGCAAGTGGGCACGCCTGTTCTCGAAGTTGAAACGCCCGAGGGCGAATTGCTCGTGCCGCTCGCGCAGGAGATCTGCACGAAGATTGACACGGCCGCGCGGCGCATTGAAGCGACTCTGCCCGAGGGGCTGCGCGAATTGAACCACCCGTCTGCCTCAAGGAAGGTCAAGGTTTCACGAAAGACCGCAGGCAAGCCCATAGCGTAGAATAACCCCCAATCCATGCGCTTCGATATCGTCACTATTTTTCCGGAATTTTTCGGCGGGCCGCTCGATTACGGCATCGTGCGGCGTGCGCGGGAAACGAATCTCATCGACGTCCGCGTGCAGGACCTGCGCGAATTCACGCACGACAAACACCGCACCGTGGACGACCGCCCATTTGGCGGCGGTGAGGGGATGTTGCTAAAGCCGGAGCCGCTGTTTGAAGCTGTGGAGGCGCTCGCTGCGGGTTCGAGCGCGGAAGAATCGCGCCCGGAAGAAAAAGCTGTGGTGTTGCTCTCCGCATCGGGCCGTCTCTTTGACCAACAAACCGCGCGGCGGCTCAGCAAACTGCAGAGCGTCATCCTGCTCTGCGGGCGCTATGAAGGCGTGGACGAGCGCGCCGCTGAACATTTGGCGACGGACGAAATTTCAATTGGAGATTTTGTGTTGAGCGGAGGCGAGCTTCCCGCCGCAATCGTTTTGGACGCGGTGACTCGGTTGCTGCCCGGCGCGCTCGGCAATGAAGCGTCGTCGGTCTATGAGTCATTCAGCGCAACAGGTGAGGGCGAACCCGCGGACGCACGCGCGCGCACCGGGATACTGAAGGACCTTGCTAAGAAAAATGGCACAGGCGGCATTCTCGATTGCCCGCATTACACGCGCCCGGCGGAGTATCGCGGCTGGAGCGTGCCGGAGGTGCTCATCGGCGGCAACCACGAAGAGATTCGCCGCTGGCGCCGCCGCGCCGCGCTCTCGAAGACACTGCGCAACCGGCCGGACTTGCTGGCACATGCCGCTCTCTCGCGTGAGGATTTGCGCATTCTCGAAGAGTTGCGCGCGGAGATTCAAAACTAATAGAGAGGCCTCTTACAGCTTGTCAGCGGGGTAAATGACGACTTGGCGCTCGTCGCCCATGCCGTCACTCGAGGTGCGAATACCCGGTATGTCCTTTAGCGCGAGGTGAACGATGCGGCGTTCACGGGCGGTCATGGGATTCAGGCGGAAAGGCTGGCGCGATTCGCGGACGCGGTCGGCGGCGACGCGCGCGGCGAGTTTCAATTCGGCGATTCTGGAAGCGCGATAGTCGCCGGCATCGAAGCGGATGCGATCGAAGAACGGCGGCTCGATGCGCAGCGAACGCACGGCTAGATACTCGAGGGCGAGAAGCGTTTCCGCGCCGTGCTCGAGCAGCACGCCCACGTCCGGCCCGTCAAAGAGCACGACAATTTCCGGCTTTTCAAATTCCTCATCCCCCGCAGCGGAGGAAGGAGAGGTCTGAATTTTGCAGCGCAGGCTTAAGCCTGTCTTCGGCATGACTGCGCCGAGCCAGCCCTTCAACGCGGCGGCGACGGCCTCGCGATCAAGCTTGCCCTCGCGGACATAACTCTGCGCGGATTGTTGGGACTGGGTCATGTCTTACAAAATCCTTCGCTGCAATTCTCTCTCAGTTACGGCGTTCATTAACGAATCGCGCCCGCCTATTTTTTCTTTCCCGGGACTTTGGGCGGCATGATCGAAGGCATTGTGCGGCTCAAAACCCACCGCTGCCCCATATTCACCAGACTGCTGGTGAGAATATACACCACGAGTCCGGTGGGCACCGGGAAAATGATGAACATGCCTCCAAACATGAGGGGCATCAACTTCGCCATCTTCTGCTGAGATGCGTCGGTTGTGGGCGTGGGCGTGGACATCTGCGCCAGATAAAAAACAACCGCCATAATGACCGGCAGAATGTAGTAGGGATCGCGCGCGGACAGGTCATGGATCCAGCCGAACCAGGGCGCATGGCGCAGCTCAATCGTGGAGGTGATCATCCGGTTGAGGCCGAGCCAGAGCGGCATTTGAATTAACATCGGCAGGCAACCGCCGAGCGGGCTGATGCCTTCACGGCTGTAAACGGCCATCACCTCTTCGTTCATCTTCTGCTTGCGCGGGTCGCGCATCGTGTATTTCTTGTAGCGTTCCTGAATGGATTTGATTTCCGGAGCCACCTTCTGCATTTTCGACATCGAGCGGTAGGTCTTAATGGTGAGCGGCATCATCACCATGTTGATCGCGAAGGTGAGCGCGACGATCGCCCAGCCATAATTCGGAATGTAATTGTGAATCCAACGCAGGACGTAAAACATCGGCTCCGCGATGAATCCCCACCAGCCGAATTGCACCAGGTCGTTCAGCGGCGGACGCATCGCCTTTAGCTCATCGAGATTCTTCGGGCCGACGAAAAGCCGCAGATCGAGCGGAGCGCCGCGCGCCGATCCCGCGGCCATTTCCGGCGTCAATTCCTTGGCTGTCGAGCTTCCGGTGACGACGTCGCGGCTGAACGACCAATCAGTCAGGATCATCGCAGTGCCGATTGTGTCCGGCAGTCCCGCGCGCGGCCCCGATGATTCGAGGCGCGGCAGAAACGCAGCCGCAAAAAAATTATCTTCGATTCCCGCGAAATCGAGCGGCCCTGAAAGCACGCTTCGCAAATCCGTTTGATTTGGCTGTCCCAATTTATTGGCGGGCAAAAGGTTGATCTTTGCGCTGAGGCTGTAGAACACAGTTGTCGCGGTTCCGGCGTGCTCGGCCGTTGGGTCGCCGAATCCGCCGCGCCATGCGATCGAGGCCGGCACCGGATGGCCGTCCAACTCCGCGTCAATCACCAGGCTGACCGTATTGCTTGCGTCAAATTTTAATTTCTTGGTGATGGAAAGGTGGCCATCGCTCCACGCAAAGTCCACCTCGCAGGGCGCCTCGAGCGTGTCCGCGGAAGAGCCGGGTGTGACGGTGACTTCGTAAAGCCCGTTGTTAGCTTTCGATTCGAGCTGCTGGTCGTCCATCGCAAGGGAAAGCGGCCAGCCATATTGCTGAGCCGTCTGCGCGTGCACGAGTTCGAGCTCCTCCGGCTTCTTGTCACCGGTATGCGAAGGAAGCAGGAGCACCCAGTTTCGGGCCACGCCGCCCTTATTGGAGAGTTGCACGCGATATTTGTCCGCGCTTTCGATCGTCAGGGTGCGCTCGGCAGTCGCGGCGTGCACAGCGATCTGCTGCTCTGCTGTGGCAGCCGCGACCTTCTCCTTTTGCGGCTTCGCAGTTTGTGGCGAGACCGCAGCCGGGGACGGCGCTGTCGTCGGCGAATTCGCCGGAGCGCTTTGAGTCAGCGGCGCGGTTTGCGCGGGAGGCGATTGCGGCTCAGGAAGCGTTTTCGGTCGAAAAAATAAAGATGTAGCGGCAATCACGCCAACAGAGAGCAGGACGGCGAGTAGCGTCCGGTATTCGTGAGACATCTCCTTCTGGGGCTGCTCGCTCAACGGGCAAACTCCTCTTTGGGTGGAGGTGGCTGCGTCTCGTGCGCATCGCCAGTGCAGGTGTGCTGAGGCACGGAGTCCGCATCCGGCACCGGATCAAACCCTCCGGCATGGAATGGACGGCAGCGTGAAAGCCGCTTCAGCGCCAGCCACATGCCGCGCCGCGCGCCAAATCGCGCGACGGCCTCATGAGCGTATTGCGAGCAGGTGGGATAAAACTTGCACGCGGATGGCATCAGCGGCGAGACGCAAGCTTTATAGGCGCGCAAGAAAAATAGCAGCGCGCGCGCGGCGAATCCGCGGCGGCCGCTCACGCGAGCGCTCCCCTCAGGAGTGCGGTCAGCTCCTTCGCCAGCCGCGAATAATCGATTCGCGCCACGGAGGCGCGCGGGTGAATCACGATGTCCCATCCAACAGGTATCTCCGGGGTGTGAAGTCGCAGAATTTCGCGGATGCGCCGTTTGATTCGATTGCGCACAACCGCCCCGCCCACTGCCTTTTTCACGCTGATTCCGAAACGGCTGCGTCCCGCTTCGTTTGGGCGGAAGAAAACGACGAATTGCGCGCTCGAGCGCCTGCGGCCGCCGCGGTACACGGCTTCAAATTCGATGCGGCGCACGAGCCGAGCGTCACGCGGAAAGCGCCGGCTCCCTTGTTGGCCGGCGCCGGATGCATCAGACGGGCGTAAGGCGATGGCGTCCCTTCTTTCGCCGCGCGGCCAGCACGCGGCGTCCTCCTACGGTCTTCATGCGCGTGCGGAAGCCATGCGTCTTATGGCGCCGCCGCACGCGTGGTTGAAATGTGCGCTTGGGCAAAACAGTCTCCCCTCTGTGAGCCTTAAATCGGTGAAATCAAGAGGACTAGTGTAAGCGGGGAGCGCGGGGCGGTCAAGGAAGGGGCGTCTAAAGCAGCGAGTCAGTTTCCGAATAGCCGACAAATCGGGGATTAAGAAGCCGGTAGGGTTTCCGCCAAGGCAGCTTGAGCCGCGGCTGTTTGCTTGTCTAAATCAGTTAGACCGCGTCCCAAAACGACTAATCGATGGAATAAGAAACCCATCGCGATCTTGTTCAATTCCGGTTTTCGGACGTTGTGAAATACTATCGACTTAAGTTCGCGGGGGTGTGCGAACCCGAAGTACAAACAATCTCCGCCGCAATACTCACCGTGTTCCCCCCTAAACTGGTAAGTTACTCGACCAACCCACCCAGCTCGCGCGCGGGAGATAGTGAAATGCGTTGCGCTGCATGCCTCGGCATCCCTCATGACTCTCCTCTCATCGATCCAGGCCGACAGCAAGATAAGAACTAGGAGGGGTGGATATTGACACAACATAAAAGCGACGTACGAATATCGTGATGAAAAAATCCAATTCAAGAAACTGAAGTTTGCGGGACCACCCACTGCGAAAAACACGAGAATAACCACAGCGAGAGACGTAGGCACATACCACAACCATAGCCGCACAAGTTCAACCCTCACAGCCAAAAAGTCGTGCTCTATACCTTGGTTTCGATCGCGGTCAATTAATCTCACGGCAGTCCGCACGTAGAAAACTTCCCTGCGCGGATGCATTAGAGAACCCGCAATAGCAGCCGCGACGATTCCGAGCGCTAAGACGCCTTCGAGGTAAGCCTCGTATGGCGTGAACAGGAATAAAGCGGCAAATCCCCCTATAACGAAGATTACCGCCAACAATGTTGATCGTTCCATTGCCGATTCCGCTAGAGCGAGAATAATAGCAACAAGTGTCCGCTTTTTCAGAACCGTCCTACTGGAACTGTCTAGCTTTTGTCAGGACGCGAATGGCGGGCAATTCGGAAACTGACCCACTACCGGGCTTAACTGGGCCGCTGCGTCCCTTTGCGACTGCCAATTCTTATTACCGCGGGAGGGGTTTCAGCGCATCCGCAATCGCATACGCGTACACGGCCATGAGCGCGGCGTTTTCGGCCAGCTCGTGCGGATTCACTTTATCGAGCGTATCGGCGGCCGTGTGGTGATAGTGGAAGTAGGTCCGGTTATCTTGAATCAACCCGAATACCGGCACGCCCGCGGGCGCCAACCCCTCGATATCCGATCCGGAATCACCATTATTTTGAAGAATGGTCGCACCGATCGGTTGCAAAATCAGTGTGAGGGGTTGCAGCGCCGCCAGAGCTCCCGCATTGAAATTGCCACCCATGCCAAGCGGGTGGTCCGAGCCCAAATCACTTTCGATTGCCGCAATGTGATTCGCGGCATCGGATTTGTGATCCGCTGCGTAAGCGGCGCCCCCGGCGGTTCCGTTCTCCTCGTCCATCCAAGCGATCACGCGCAGTGTGCGCTTCGGATGCAAGCCAAGCTGCTTGCAAATATTCGCAACCTGCATGGCGATCGCGACCCCCACCCCGTCGTCAATCGCGCCGGTGCCCAGGTCCCACGAATCCAGATGCCCGGAAACAATCACGACCTGCTCCGGATGTTCGCTGCCCTTCAAATCGCCAATTACGTTGTAGCTCTGCACATCGGGGAGAGTTTGCGGCGTGAGCACGAGGTGCATTGCGACGCGCCCCTGTTGCGCGAGATCGGCAATCAGCTGCGCGTCTTCCGATGTGACGGCAGCGGCGGGAATTCCCGCGGCGATGCTGTATCCGGCGTGCGGAATGCGGTTATCCGAATCGCCGAGGCTGCGGATGAGTGAAGCGACAGCCCCCAGCGCAACCGCGGCCTGCGCGCCCTTGCTGCGATACTCGTACGCCTGGCCGTAAGCATCGAGCGCACGCCCTTCGGCAGCCATGCGCGCGTCAAACTTTACGTTGTACAGAACAATTTTTCCGGCAATCTTTTCGCGGCCGAGCGCGGCGAGTTCATCAAAATTGTTCACGACAACGACATCGGCAGTAATCCCATCGGGCGGCGTCGCGGGACTGTTGCCCAGCGCTGTGAGGACAATTCTTTGCGAAGTATGCGGAGCCTGCCCGGGGAAAACAGTTAGCTCGGCGCGCTCTTCGCCGCGAACCCAGTGCGGCACCATCACTTTTTCCAGCGTGACTTCCAATCCGAGGCGGCGCAGTTCGCCCGCAACATATTCCACGGCCTGCTGCGCTTGCGGAGATCCGGAAATGCGCGGCCCGATATTTTCTGTGAGGTGCGCAACCTGGCGATAGGCGTAGTCACTTGCAAGTGCGGCGTCGCGAATTTTCGCGAGCGTGGCCATCCACTCCGGCGGATACGTGACCGGCGCCGCGGCGGGCGCCTGCTGCGAAACGCCGCGAGGTGCGATTGCGCTGATAGCGGCGGCGCTGATAATGCCCGCGAGTAAAAAAATGCCCGATCGCGCGCGCATCCTGGATCGCATCCTACTCGCCGCCCTTCAACTTGCCGGCCAAACCCTTCAACCGCCCCGCTGAAGCCAGCGCGCCATATTGCTTTACCATCGTGCGCATCTGCAGATATTGCTTGAGCACCTGATTCACTTCCTGCACCGAGGTGCCGCTGCCCGCGGCGATGCGTTTGCGGCGGCGCCCGTCAATCAGGCCGTGGTCGTCACGTTCGGAATCGGTCATCGAGTTGATGATGGCCTCGATGCGCTTCAGGCGGCCCTCGTCCACTTTCGTATCGCGCGGCACGTTTGCCAGCGGCCCGACCTTCGGCAGCATATCCAGTACGGATTCGAGCGGGCCCATCTTTTTAATCTGGCGAAGCTGGTCGCGGAAATCGCCGAGCGTGAATTCGCTGCGGCGCATTTTGCGTTCGAGTTCCGCGGCCTGCTTTTCATCCACGGATTGCTCGACGCGCTCGATCAGTGAGAGAACGTCGCCCATACCGAGCACGCGCGAGACGATGCGGTCCGGGTAGAACGCTTCGAGTGCGTCATACTTTTCACCCGTGCCGATGAATTTTACGGGTGCGCCAGTCACTTTCCCGATGCTCAGCGCCGCGCCGCCGCGCGCGTCGCCATCTAGTTTGGTGAGGATGACTCCGGTGAGTCCGAGCCGCTTGTGAAATTCGCCGGCGGAGCGCACCGCGTCCTGCCCGATCATCGCGTCCGCTACAAACAAAATTTCTGATGGCTGCAATTCGCGCTTGAGCTGTGAAAGCTCGTCCATCAGTGTGTCGTCAATGTGCAGGCGGCCCGCGGTGTCCACGAGGACTGCGTCCGACGCGGAAAGCTTCGCCTCGCGGATCGCTCCGCGAACGATTTCCATCGGCTTCTCCGTGCCAGCGCCGGGCCACAGTTTTACGCTGACGGCCTTCGCCACTTGCGCCAATTGTTCGCGCGCCGCGGGGCGGTACACGTCGGTGGAAACAGCAATGGGCCGGTGGCCATTTGCCCCGAGCCACTTGCCGAGCTTGCCCGTCGTGGTCGTTTTGCCGGAGCCTTGCAGGCCGACGATCATCCACACCGAAGGCGGGCGCGAGGAAAAAAGCGGCTTGGCGTGTTTGCCGAGCAGCGCCAGCAATTCATCGCGAACAATCTTGACGACCTGTTGGTCGGGCGAAAGTTTCAGCAGCACCTGCGAGCCGAGCGATTTCTCTCGGATGTGCGCGAGAAGTTCATCCGCTACGCCGACCGCGACGTCGCCTTCGAGCAGCGCCTCGCGTATCTGCGCCAACGCGGCGTCCAAATGCTCTTCAGTGAGCTTGCCCTGGCCGCGAAGATTCTTGAATGCGCGCTGAAGTTTGTCGGTTAAGTTTTCAAACATCTGCGAGTCTCATGCCAGCCCTTCTGCACGGTGAAACAGCATTGTAGCGTAGCTGCGCGCCACTCCTGAAATCGAATTGACACGCATGGATATTGCCGCTACGATGCAGTCCACAAGTCGGACCCCTACAAAAATTGAAAGGAGTTTCATGAGAAATCTCAGGTCTCTTATTGTCTGCGCGGTTGCCGGAGTTTGTGCACTCGCGCTCGTAGCGCAGCAAAAGCCAGCCAATATTTTTCAGGTTGAATTCCAGACGCCCAAACTCGGAATGACCAAACAGTATGAGGAAGGGCGCAAGACAAAGGCTGCTTGGCATAAGCAGATGAAGGATCCGCGGCCGCTATTCGTCTGGGAAATTATGACCGGAGAACAGACCGGCACTTTTGTCGTGGGTGGCTCGGAAGTCCACTGGAAAGATCTCGACAACCCGCCCATCACTGAGGACGCGGATCAGGCCGAATGGGATAAGGTCATCGGCGCATCGGTTCAGGGTTTTGTGGCGCAAAATTTTATGCTGTTGACCGATGTGAGCCGGCCCTCGGGCGGCGCAATGCCCTCCAAGTACGCCGAAGTCGTCACCTTCAACGTAAAGATGGGCAAGACCGATGAGTTCATGGCCGATATTGCAAAAATCACAGAGGCCATCAAGAAAACCAACTGGCCTGCGAACTATATCTGGTACAGCCTGGTACAAGGTGGCAAGGGGAACACCTTCGTCATCGTCGAGGAACACGCCAACTACGCGGATTTCGAGGAGCCTGCGAAGCCCTTTACGGCCATGCTTGCGGAAGCACTCGGCAAAGACGAGGCCGCGGGGCTCATGAAACGGGTGGACGCCAATCTGGAAAGCTCCGAATCGCAGATGGTCAAGTTCCGGCAGGACTTGAGCTACATTCCTGCGCCGATGAAATAGTTTTCCAAAGTTAAAGAAGACTTGAATTGCGGCCGGGCCGTTCGCGATTGCGAGCGGCCCGGCCCTTTTATTTGCTAAACCTCTTATTGGTGCGCAGATCGTAAATCGCTTTCAGTGCGGCGGTAAGATGCTGTCCCCAGTGAGATTGAAAGGAAAGGCAAGTGTCCCAGACGACTTCATTCAATGGTAAGCCTGCTTCAGCGAGCCAGAGGTCGCGTTTTAGATCCACATAGATATCGGCAATGTCGTCCGCCAGGACGCCCTCAAACGCTGCCTCTCGTTTCGTTGAGTCCCAAACATTCCAATAAACGTCCACAGTGCCGAACTTCTCACGTAGCGAGCGATAAAGTGGAAAATAGACCCTATCGTGGATGGCTGAGTGTTCCCTCCATATTTTCTTTTCTTTCTCAGTGTAAGCCTCCTCTTCCTCGGATACTTCATCCTCGTGCACATGCTCAAGATCTTCCGCGAACAGTCGCAACACTGCGCTGTAAAGGGCTGGCAAGCACGCTTCAAGTTTTTCCAGGAATTGTTCGCGGGTAAATGAATCACGAGCATCCACGGCCTGCAAGAATGTATTTGCTACATCCCGAAATTTACCGAACTCGAGCTGGCACTTATATATGCGGTTGTTCTCTTGAGAATTCGACATCGGTTCTACCAGCTCATTCCAAGACTTATCGCGGGTTGCGCGCCATTCCGTGTTGCACAATATTGCCCGCCTCGTCAAACGTCACGCGATACGTAAAACCCGGCGTGCGCCTGCCAACGCTCATCATGAATCGCAAATCCTTGATTTCGATCGCGTCCTCGCCATCCACGCGGCGGAAAGTGTAAATCGGGAATCGCGCGAACCACAGATAAGTCTGCGTATCCGGCAGCTTGAGGGCGGCGTCGAGAAGGCCCGGCGGCGCGGTGTCAGGGAAAAAATCGTATTCCACAGTGTCCGACGAGAGCAGATCCTCATGCAAGCGGTACGCGCCATTTTCGGTGCGGATCAGTCCGTCCCAATAAAGCAGCGACGGGGCCAGCGGCAGGGCACCCATTTCAACCGCAGCGATCTTTTGCTCGGCCGCAAATTTCTTCAAGCGCGAAAGCGCGAGGAAATGCGCGCCGGTGCAAAGCAATAAGTATCCGCCCGCAGCAATCAGTCCCGCGCGCGCCCATGTCGACCTGCGAATCCGCGATCCGAATCCGTTGCGCAACGGAATGAAGAACACGCCGGCGACGAGCGCGCTCGCCACCAGCACAACCCACCACGAAAATGGGTAGCCAGCCCACTCCGTAAGCCAATAAACGCCCAGCGCGAGCAGCGTAAATACCGCCCACATTCGCAACGCGCGGTGTAGTGCACGCGCCGGGTCGCGATGCACCCATGCGGCCACCTGCGGCACGAGCACCAGCGCCGTCATCGTGAAATCAATAATGAAAATAATGTCCCACGCCGGGCGCGCTCGATCGAAGGGACTCCAGACCATCGTCCCGAATGACGTGACGAGATCCAGCAAAATGTGGCTGGCAATCCCCACAACGCTCGCGAGCCAGAGCAAGCCGAACGACGGCGGCGCCGCGCCCACGCGCCGCGAAAGCCACCACATCAGCCCCGCAATCAAGATCGCCCAGAACGGCATCATCAAAATCGAATGCGTCACATAGCGGTGATATTTCAGCATCGCCATGCTGTCGCGCGAGAAAAAGAAGTCAAGGATCACGTCGGAATCTGGAAACGCCGCTGCGATGGTCGCCGTGAAAATCGCGACGCGCGCTTGCGGCAGGTATTCCTTTTCCGCTTCCGGCGCCGCGCCGCCCCGGCTAAAAAATCCTTTTCCCAGTAGCGCGCCCGCGAATGCGTGTGTGATGGTGTCCATGATTGGCCGGTTATCGGTTTTGATTCGTAGGTTGGATGGCCTGTAGGCGGCTTCGTTTCATTTTCAAGTGCGGATCTATCATGCGACAGAAATCAGCGGCGAGCGCTTTTCGATTACGTGCCCAATTTTCCGCGCGCTCACGCCTCGCTCCTCCATCGCGTCCATCGCCGCCTTCACGCCTTCGGGCGCGACTGCAATCAGCAATCCGCCGGATGTTTGCGGATCAAAGAGCAGCAGGCGATACTTCTCTGGTACCGATGCGGTAAACTCCACGCAATCCCCAATAAATTCGCGATTATTCAAAAGGCCGCCGGAAATGTTTCCCGCGGCGGCGCATTCCACGGCGCCCGGCAAATATTCAATCCGCGTGTGATGAATTTCAAGGGAAACCGGGGAGATTCCGGTCTGTGGATGGCCGAGCGCCATCTCGCGCGCGTGGCCGAGCAAGCTGAATCCGGTCACGTCCGTGACGGCGTGAATGAATTTGCGATCGGGATCGGCTTCCGCGAGCGCTTCGGCGGCATCGCGATTTAGGCGAGTCATAGAAGCCGTCGCGGCGGCAACATCTTCCGCGGAGGCGGTGCCGCGTTTCAGCGCAGTTGCAATCACACCGGTCCCGAGAGGTTTAGTGAACAATATCGTATCGCCCGGCCGCGCGCCCACGTTGCGCCAGACTTTGTCCGGATGGATCACTCCCGTGACGGCGTAGCCAAATTTCAAATCGTCATCACGGATCGAGTGTCCGCCGATCACGGTGCAACCCGCCTCCTGCATTTTCGCAAGGCCGCCGCGCAAAATCTCCCCGAGAACCAAGGGGTCACTCTTTTCGGGAAAGCCCACGAGCGTGAGCGACGAAACCGGGCGGCCGCCCATGGCGTAAACATCGCTAAGCGCATTGGCCGCGGCCACCTGCCCAAAAAGAAATGGGTCGTCCACAATCGGCGTGAAAAAATCCACGGTCTGCACCAGCGCCAAATCCGGCGTAAGCCGGTAAATCCCCGCGTCATCATTCGTCTCGAACCCGATAAGCACATTCGGGTCGGATTGCTTCGGCAGTCCGCGCAGCACGGAGTCGAGCACGCGCGGACTGAGCTTCGCCGCGCAACCTGCCGCCTTCGCCATTCCTGTGAGTTTCACGGATTCCAAGAGTCCGCCCCTAACGCAAGAGTCGAGCCGTGATTATAGCGCGGCTCGACTTTGCTCGCCCTGCAAGCGGCTTGGGCAATCACGCCTTCGGCGCCGCATCCGCGGGAACGCCTGGCCCATGGCTGCAACGGTCCCGAAATGCCTCGCGAAACTTTTCACGCTCCTCGGGAGTCATCTGCTCCCAGCGACCGTGCATCCCGCGCCGCCACGCGCCACCGCGGCCCCAACCGTGCCTGCCGCCGCGCAACCCGCCGAACAGAATCCAGCCCAGCGCCATCAGCCCCAACGCTTGCCAGAATGTGATCAATGGCAAATGGAAAAGTGCGGGCATCAGCCAGTTCCACAAGGCATGGACCACGTTTCCAAATACAACGATTGCGATGATCAGGAAAATCAAAACTTTAACAATCGTGCCAACGATGTGTTCCGCAATGTTTCTCGCCATGTCTGTTTCCCTCATCTTTCTCAATTCTGATTAAAAATCAAATTCATCGTAAATTCTTCGCAGCCACTCTCGCAGAAAAATCACCGCGTAGTGCTTGCGTGAAAGAAGCGTGTTCACAGGCACACCGCTTTCCGCGGCAATTTCCTTGAAGCTGCGGCCTTCGATTTCGTGCGCGATGAACACCTCGCGCTGCTCCGCCGGAAGTTCGCTCACGGCATCCTCAAGCTCCTCGAGCAGCACTTCCCGCGCATACGCCGCTTCTGGCCCGGCATCCGCCGATGGAAGGAGATCCTCCAGCGTCAACTCTTCCCCATCCACCCCCAACACCTTTTGATCCGCCAGCGCCTCCGGCTTTTTCTTGCGGAACAAATCCGTAATCCGGTTGCGCGCCACTCGATACATCCAGGCTCCCGCCTGCTCGATCGGCTTCATCAGGCGGTAGGCCTCCACGAATTCGTAGAAGACGTCCTGCAAAATGTCTTCTGCGTCGGCTCGATCGGGCACACGCCTGCGGATGAAATTTCGCAGCCGGGCCTGTTCCCGCACGATGGTTTCGGAGATCCGTTGATCCTGGTCTTCCACCATCTCGATTATGCCCACCGCTTCTTTCATCTATTATTGCAGACGAATGAGCCGGTCGAATATTTTAAGCAATGACAACGAATTCACGATTCTTGATCATTTTTTTGGCAAGGTTGTTTGCACCTATTTGATGCGTAGAAGGATTAGCGGAGCACAGAAAGCGTGGGAATCGTGAATTAAACGTAGCTGCTTATTTTGGGGATCATTTCGCCTCCGCCCGGTGCTAATTCCCCGAAGGTCTCTCGACATGATCAATCACGATGACTTCAATGGGAGCTTTTGTTGCCTCCAGTTTTAGCCCAAGCTGCTCCTGGATGGCCGTAAACAAGTCAGCACCGCCGGGTTCAGGCGCTAGCGACGCCCCGCCGGGCGCGTCGCTGGCTGCCGTTGCGGGTGGGCCTTGCTCCCGCGCGAACTGCATTGTGAAATCATAATTGCCCGTGAGGCCGGTTTTATCCACCACCATGCGCCCCACCTGCGGCGACAATAGCCCGATGAGATGCTCCATGGAAACCGCTTGACCTTTCCATGTCACGCCTCCCTCACCAGCATGCATGCTCATCAAATTTATTGCCGCATGGCCCTCTGCGTCTTTAATTCTGTCGGGGGAATTATCATCAGGTTTTGACGCCTTGAGCTTGGTGCCATTCTTCCCGATCACCAGCGCATAAACTGGAAGCACTCTGGTTTCGCGGTGCACCACTAGCTTGAAGCGATCCGCCAGCAGCGCCTGAAGCATTTGCTCGCGCGCTAGCGCGCGGTCATCCTTGCTCATCTTCTGTAGTGCTTCCGCTACAGGCACATCCATTCTGGCGTCAACATCAAATCTTTCGGAGGAGATCCAGCTCGGCGCTCCTGGGAGTTGCTCGACGTAATGAATTCCATATGCATAATCAATCAGGATTATAAGCAAAGCGCATGTCGCTTTATAGCCGTCCGGCGTGTTCATCGTGTACCCGCCGGTCGTCCCAGGGTTGCATGGCTTGACCGAAACCACTTCGTACCTGTACACGGGCGCGGCCGCCGCTGACGGCGCACCTTGGGCTTGCGCCTGTTGCTGAGTCTGAGTCAGGCCTGGTGTCACGTTTGCCGATCCAAACGTGACCAGCGTTGCGGCGCCAAGAAATCCTGCCGCGCCGAGCAATAGTTTTCTACGATTTCCATGTCGATTGCCAAATGTCCGCATTTCTGAAGCCCTCTGATATATTGACGCCACGCCCCAATCGACAGTTTTACATCCAAATCACCCATGACAACATGTTAATTTGGACGTGGCGTTTCCGCCTCATCGCATTACTTACGTAGACATGACGTGAACTGCCCGCGTACAGACCTTCGGCTCGCTCGAGCCGGCTTCGCTTTGCTCAATCCTCGGGTTCAGGGGCTTTGCGCGTTCGGTCCAACCATCCGCCGTATTGAGAAATCGCGCTCTGAACCGGCACGGGCAGATGGCGGTCGATCCAATCCGCCGCCGGAGTGGACGCCCGGATCAGAAACGGGCAAAGGAACGCGGTGATGGTGGTGACCCCCACTGCCAATGAGTAGAGTAAGCTGCGCGTGGCGCCTCCGCTCGTGCCCACCTCGGCGATCAGGAATGAGAAGACGCCGATCTGCGCCATTGCGAACCCGGTTTTGATCGCGGTGTCGGGCCGCTCACCAATTACCATTGACGCTAACGAGACGCTGACGATCTTGCCCGCGACGACCACCCCGCTAAGCATCAACAGCACAGGCCAGTGCTTTGCCAGCAGTTGCGGGTCGATGAGCATCCCGACCGACACGAAAAACATCGCGCCGAAGATTTGCTTCACCGGCTTGGTCAACTCTTCTACCACCGCTCCCTGTCCCGATTCGGCCACCAGCAAGCCTGCCAGGAACGCGCCCAGCGCGACCGAGTAACCCGCCCGTTCGGCGATCATCGCGAAGGCAAAGCACATCCCCAGGCTGGTAATCAAAAGCATTTCCGGCCGCTTGAGCTGCGCGACCTTGCGTATCAGGTACGGGATCGTCTTTAATCCGATTTAATCCGATCGCAATCATCACAATGATAAATGCACCCAGCAGGCCCGCGGTGATCGAGAAGGAGTGAAGCGACACCACGCCGCCTTTTGCAATCGTGATCAGCACCGCCAGCATTATGATCGCGACCACGTCTTCGCACAGCACCACGCCGAAGACCAGTTCGCGCACCCTGGAATCCACCTGCACCTCTTCAAAGGCCTTGGCCACGATCACGGCGCCGGAAATCGACACGACTGCCCCGGTCAACAGGCTTTCCCACGGCGTCCAGCCCATCAAGCGCCCCACCAGATAGCCGAGCGAGATCATCGAAGCGATCTGGATCAGGGCTACCAATCCGGCGGTGGGAGCAAGCCGCATCAGCCGGCGAAGCCTGAATTCCAGGCCGATCGAAAAAATCAGCAGCGTAACGCCGAGATCCGCGACGAGCTGGACCCGCTCCGTATTCGCGTACACCCCCGGCACGTGTGGCCCGACCACCATCCCGGCGATCAGGTAGCCAACCACCAGCGGTTGACGCAACAACTGACAGATGACGGTGGCCAGCGCCGCGACGCACATCACCAGAGCCATGTCCTCCAAGAAATTGTGCGTTACAATTGCCATAAGCCTGCTTCACCCCGCCAATTTTGCGCATCTGTGGCGGCCGCACCAGTTCACTCGCGAATTCTTTCCGGAGCAAAGGTGTTATCGCTGAATGATGGCGTCCTTGCTGACATCGGAGTCCGCCGAAATCGCCGAGTCGGTCTGGAGCAGCCGCACCTCGCGCGTACCCTTTCCTGCCAGATGTATCGTCTTCGCGCGCACGGACCCCAGCGTCACTTTTTTCGCATTCGTCAGCTCAATCACAGGCGAGCTGGATGCCGGCGCGGCCTCCACATCCACCGTATCCAATCGCAGATCTTCGACATCTTCCGCCGTGAGTCCCGATCGCCACGTAGCGGAAAGCGGCTGCTCCCACCGGATTTGGCAATCCTTCATGGAGAAGTTGCGCGCTTCGCGAAGCGCGATTGCCGTCCGCGTGTTTTCGTAAGGCCCCGCCGGGTCATGCGAGACGAACAGTCGCACGTTATCCAGGTGGATGTCCTCCAGCCAACTGTCCGGATGGCCGTTGATTCCCGATGTCCCGGTGCCGTGGGCAATTACGTTCGAGATCGAGACATTCCTGATTTTTCCGGCAGGCGGTTCGTTTTCGCGCTTGGTTCCATCGACTTCGCTGCGCCGCTTGATGTTGAAATGAATCGGGTCGCCGTCTCCCCACCAAAACCAATCGAAGCGCGGCGTTTCGATCGTAACGTTTGAAATTACGACGTCTTCAATCACGCCGCCGTCGAACACCATGAACGCCAAGCCGCGATTCGATTTCGTAATCGCGACGTTGTCGATCGTCACGCGCCGCACGGCGTTGGAATTGCCATCGCAGAACTTCAGCGCGCTCGAGGCCGAGGAGAGTCTGCAATTTGTCACCGTCACATTTTCGGTGGGCAATGCCGGTCCCCAGATATTTGATGACCAAAGCACGATCGCGTCGTCACCCGTCTCGATGGTGCAGTTTGCCACGCGCACGTCCTGGCAGCCGTCCGGGTCGATGCCATCCGCCCACACGCCTTCCTTCGCGTTTGAATAAATGTACACGCCATCGATCACCAGCCTTTTGCACGCGTACGGATTGATCGTCCAACTCCGCGATCTCATGAACTTGAGGCCCGCGATCCGCACATCCTGGCACCGCAGCAGCAGAACCAGGCGTGGGTACACCGTTTCAGTGCGGAATCCCGTGGGGAACGGCCTGAGCAGCGGCTTCCCGGTTGCCTCCATCAGGAGCTGGTTGGGCCGAATGAGATAGTCCGTGAAATCGTTGGGGTGCCACTCGTAAGATGCTTGTCCATCAATCGTGCCGCGGCCTTCGAGCGCGATGTCGTGCAGATCCTCGCCGATTATCAATGCGGATTTTGGAGGCGGATCGAACTGGCGGCCGTCGAGCGAAGCAAAAATAGTGGCGCCCGCCTCCAGATACAGCCGCACTGCCGATCGCAGGTGGAGCTGGCCGGACGTGTACTCGCCCGGCGGGACATACACCGTGCCGCCGCCCGATTTTCCGCAAACATCGATTGCTTGTTGGATTGCGGCGCGCGCGTCGTCCTGCTTCGCGCCGGTCGCGCCGTAGTCCTTCACGTTGTACACAACTTGCGCGGAAAGCTCAGGAGCGGACGCGGCACCGCGCGCAAGAAGCTCGTTGCCGAAAAATGTTGCGCCTGCAACTCCCGTTGCGGCGGAAGCAAGAAAACGGCGGCGGTCCAACAACGAATCACCTCCCCGTGCCATGAACCGCCGATGCTATCCCCTGCGCATTTCCTTGACAATAGAAGAACGCGGCCATCTTGCGCCCAGCGCCCTCTAATTTCCCGAAGGCCTTTCGACGTGGTCAATGACGATAATTCCAACGAGGCCCTTCCCTGGTTCCAGTTTCAGTCCAAGCTGCTGCTGAATTGCCGCGAAGAGATCGGGGCCACCGGCGGGGTCTGATGCGGACGGCACAGGCTGGCCGTCCGACCCGGCAGCCGACGTACCAGACGAAGCTGGGCTGAACCACCACTTCAGCGTGAAGTTATAACTGTCCTTGAGCCCGGTTCTGTCCTGCACCGTCCGGCCCGCCCAAAACGTCAATTGACGAGCCAGCGCAAAGGTTGAAACTGCGAAACAGTATTGAGTCATTGTCGTTTGTCCGCCCTGGCTGCCACCCCCGACTCCGAAAATGGTTCCCGGTCTTACGGCGTCCGCAAATTTGTCGGCATAGGGGAATGCCTTTTCGTAGGTGTCGCCAGGCTTCGATTCCTTAAGCTTGGGACCATTCTTTGCAATGGTAAGCGCGTATACGGGAAGTTCCTTGGTTTCGCGGTGAATCGCCAGCTTCACGCGGTCGGCCAAAAGCGACTGGAGCATGCGCTCTTGCGCAAGCTTGCGCTCATCCGGCTTAAGCCTCTTGAGTTCATCGGCCACGGAGCTATCCATTTTCGCGGTAATATCGTATCTCTCAGAGTCGAGCCAGCTTGGCCCTCCCACAAGCCGACCCTCTTTACCTGGAACCATTCCGTACGCAATTCGAATGATTGCTCTCAAGGTGATGTTCCTTGACCTGAAACTATCTTCCCACGAGAACCCCGCAAAGCCGCCGTTATCGTTTATAGGTCGGCTGGGCTTAATTGTAGCGACCTCGAATTCGTACGCAGGCGCAGTCGGAGCGGGGGGCGACTGGTCCTGCGACTGTGCCCAACTTTGTGATGTAATTATCAGCCCAAACACGAGCGGAATGGCGACTGCTACTAACACATCTGCATTCAGAAGTAGCCTTCTACAATTTCTTGACACATCGCCAAATACTCGCACCCGAATTCCTCCCCATGCTAATTTCCCGACGGCCTCTCGACATGATCAATCACGATTACTTCAACTGGACCCTTTCCGGATTCCAATTTCAGACCGAGTTGCTCCTGAATCGCCGTGAAAATGGAAGGACCGTTGGAGTCTGGCGGCGGAGGCGGAGGAACGCCTCCCGGCGGAGTCTGGAGTTGGCTGTCATCCGGCGTCCAGGTCAGAGTGAAATCATAATTGCCGGTGAGGCCGGTCTTATCCAGAACCGGGCGGTTCAAAATCGTTGTCAGCACGGTCGCCAGCATCGAGATAGGAACCTGTTGACCTGTCAGCGGTCCTCCTCGTCCCCTCATCCCCAAGTTCGGGCCTCCGCGGCCGCCGCGACCTCCACGGCCAGGGACTGGGGTTGCGTTGGCATCGGCGTCGCTTGGCTTTGACTCCTGGAGTTTGGGGCCGTTCTTCGCAATGACCAGTGAATACACTTGAACCTCTTTGGTTTCGCGATGAATCGTCAGCTTAAGACGATCCGCCAAAAGCGCCTGAAGCATGTGTCGTTGCGCTGCCTCGCGATCCTCCGGGCTAAGTTTTTGCAACGCCTCAACAACAGAACTGTCCATTTTCGCTTCGATATCGTATCTCTCAGAATTAAGCCAGCCCGGCGCTCCCACGAGCCGGCCATCTTCGGCTCCCATTGGAATTCCGTAGGCTTCTCGAATGATCCCCATCAATGGGAGGTTCCTTGCAGAATAGGTGTCGCTAACGTTCCCCCCGCCTGGGACCGTCATAAAGCCGCCAACGGCGTCCGGCTTGCTCGGTTTGATCGAAGCGACCTCGTACTCGAACGCAGGCGCAATGGTGGCTGCGTTTTGGGCTTGCGATTGAGCCCGGCTTGGCGTCGCGTGTGCCAGTCCGAACACAATTGGCACGGCGACGCTCACCAATCCAGTCGCGCTCAAAAATAACTTTCCGCGTCTCCCAACCACATCGCCAATTCGTCTAAGCGCCATTGGATTTCCTCGCCTCTAATTCCCCGAAGGCCTCTCGACATGATCGATCACAATCACGTCCACATTTCCCCTCGCGGGCACCAGCTTCAGGCCCAGTTGCTCTTCAAGCGCCTTCGCGAGCGGCGGCGCGGCGCCCAGCGGTGGAGCGGCCACGCCATCCGGCCCCGGCGGCGCCGCGGACAAATTGTCCCGCGAGTATTTCAACGTGAAATCGTACTTACCGGTCAGCCCGGTCTTGTCATACACAGGCCGGCCCGCGGCGCCCGACAGACTGGCTCATCAAGTTCGCGATATCAGTGCCGTGCGCTTCTAACACTATTCCGGTTTGGGATTCCCTCGCTGCGAAGCTGCTGTCAGATGTGGCGGGGTCGGTCACTTCTTTCAACTTGGGTCCATTCTTCGCGATGACAAGGTCGTACGTCGAAACTTCCGTGGTTTCCACGTGGACCGCCGCCTTCAGGTAATCCCGCACGAATACCTGCATCATGTGCCTGCGCGCTAGCTTTTGGTCCGCCGGACTCAGTTTCTGCAATGCGTCGGCCACCTCGGGCTCCATTTTCGCTTCCACGTCATAGGTCGCGCGCGCGGCCCAGTCCGGCGCACCAGAAACCTTGCTATATGCGTTTCCATATGCCGCGCTGATCATGTGGACCACATCGACATTCCTCATCGTCACGCCATCCGGTGAGTCTTGCATCCCCGCCCACGTTATTTCGCGGGGATTTGGATCATCTTTGTGCGGTTTAATCGAGACGACGTCGTATACAAACGCCGCGAATTTGGGGTCGCTCGCAGTCGCCTGCGGCTGCGCTTGCGACTGAACTTGGGTTGCCGTTGCGTCTGTGATGCTCGTCAGAATCAGCACGGCCAAGGCGACGGCCAGCAATCCAGCCGCGCTCAGCAGCGCCTTTCTGCGATTTCCAAATGCACGGCCAAGTCTCTTCATGTCGGAAGCCTCTGCACGAAGACGCCGCCTCTCAGTGAAATCCTAATTTCTCGCCGCATTCATGCCGGTTCCATTTAATCAGCTCGTATCGCGCTCCTCCCTCACCACTGTTCGCGTAAATCACTAGCTTTTCCCAGTCCTCTTGCGTCCCCGCACAATCGTGGTTCGGCAGGCAATCGACGTCGATGAATGAACCGATTATGTATTTCCTTCGCACAGCCCTGGGAACCAGTTCCTCTTCTATTTCCTTCAAGCGCTTGAAATCAATCGTGCGGTCACTCGGGTCCGTGAATACGTTTTCAGGTTCCTTCGGAATGATCACCAACTCGCATGTATCCCCACTGGCACCGTTGACAGCGGACACAACGATGCCCGGTCGAACAAGAAATGTTTCTGAAACCGGTTTGCCATATCGCTCACGAAAGGTCTCCGGGGTCTTTGCGGCAAATGTGCCTTGCACTGCCACCGCCAACAAGATCACGCCCAATCCCACCCTCATGTTTCACCCCCCTACATCACGCAATAGCGTAACGCATTTCTCGGTCGCCGGACCTTTCTGCGCCGTCTGTCTTTTGCCGTCATTCCGAGCGGAGCGAGGAATCTCTCTTTGCGGGTGGGCCCTTGTATGCGGGACAGAAATGAGCTTCATAACCCCGGAGATTTCGATGCAGAAATCAGCCCTGGCTGGCGGCGCGGAACGGAATCGTGACCGCCTTCGTGGATTGCGTGGAGGACGTCATGTGGCAGTGCCCATCAAAAATGCCGCCAGGCTCAATCACCAGGCATGGCGAGTGGATCTCTCCTGAAACGACGCCTTGAGACTGAATCTCGACCCGCCCTTTGGCGAATATCACACCGTCAAACCGCCCGGCGATAATCACGTGGTTGCCCTCAATCTGGCCTTCCACCTTGGCGCCTTCGCCCAGCACAAGGGTCTGGTTCGAGAGGATGTTTCCCTTTACCTGAGCCTCAATCCGGAGCGTCCCCGAAAACTCAAGCGTCCCCTCAAACCGCACCGTCCGGTCAAGGAAGCCCGACCACTCGTTCTCAGACACTTGTTCGCGCCGACTATCGCTGAATGGCCAAGCCATGGGACACTCCGATAACGCTACTTTAGCAGGGTGCGAACCGCAGTCAAGAACATTACAGTACTACCCTAGTTATAACTACATGCGTCGTTGATATGTCTCCTCCAGAGTCACTTCCATTAGAGGAGAGGATGTCATCCTGAAGCGCGTTTTTTGCGCTCCGCCCCTCTTGCGGAGCCATCAGGCCAGGGTAGCTGAAGGATCTGTGTAAGCGCTTCATCTAGAGTTAGCCTACGCGTGCAGGACGCGACCCGCTTGGAAAAGTTGTCATCCCGAACGGAGTCCCCATGGTTATTATGGGGACGGAGTGAGAGATCTGCTTCAATCTCGCAGGTCTGCTCCCCACCAAGCAGACTGCCCTATCCAATCAAGCGGCCTCTTCTCAACTCATCAGCTTCTCATAAATCCCGTTTAGCTGTTCTTCACTATAAAACTCAATAATCAATTGCCCCGCGCGAGTCTTCGTGTGCATCTTCAACCATATCTTGGTTGCGATGTGCCGCTCCAACTGCTCAATCGCGTCGCGCATATTCGGGTCTAGATCCGTGCTGGTTTTCTTGGCAGGCTGCGCGCCTCGCGACTTCCGGACCACGAACCGTTCAAGTTGGCGGATTGTCAATCCCCCCCGCGAGATTCGGTGGGCGAGCTTGCTCCGAAGCTCGGCATCTGTTACGGCCAGCAGCGATCGCGCATGCCCGGCACTCAGCTTCCCTTCTTCCATCAAGTCGAGGATTGTTTTGTCAAGTCGCAGCAAGCGAACCGAGTTCGCAATCGTTGTCCGGTCCTTCCCCGTGCGCTCGGCAACTTCTTCTTGCGTCAAATGGAACTCGTTCAAGAGCTTGTCAAACGCGCGCGCTTCCTCGATAGGATTTAGGTCTTCGCGCTGAAGGTTTTCAACCAGCGTCAGTTCGAGCGCCTGCTCCTCGGGAACATCGCGCAGCACCACTGGCACGCGCTGCAATCCGGCGCGCTGAGCCGCGCGCCACCGGCGCTCACCGGCGATAAGCTGGTAGCGGACGCCATTCTTCCGCAGCACGATCGGCTGAATAATGCCATTGGCCTGGATCGACCGTGACAGCTCCTCCAGCGCTTCCTCGCGGAAGTGCGTGCGCGGCTGGTACGGGTTCGGATCAATCAGGTCTATGTCCACCTGGTAGCTGCCCATGGACGTCACTGGCGACGTCTGTGGGCCCTGTGCTGCTTGTGGCTGCTGCTCCGGCTGCTGCGGCTCGGGCTCCCGTATCAACGCTCCCAGACCCCTGCCCAGCGCGTTTCTGGTCATTGGCAATGACCTCCTTCGCAAGTTGGATATAGCTCTCCGCTCCTCTACTATGTATGTCGTAGAATATGATTGGCTTCCCGTGGCTCGGCGCCTCCGCCAGCCGGACGTTCCGCGGCACCACCGATTCAAATACCTGGTTGCCAAAGAAGCTCCGCAGATCCGCCGCGACCTGTTTGGAGAGCGTCGTCCGGTCGTCGTACATCGTGAGCAGAATTCCTTCGATTGCCAGGTCGTGATTGAGGGATCGGCGGATGCGCATCAACGTATCCAGCAATTCCGAGACGCCCTCGAGCGCCAGATATTCGCATTGAATGGGGACCAGCACGGAATCGCTGGCGACCAGCGCGTTCAGCGTGAGCAAGTCCAGCGCCGGCGGGCAGTCGATTATTATGAAGTGGTACTTTTCTTTAATAGTAAATAATAATTGCTTGAGCTGGTATTCGCGTTCCTCCGCGCCCACAAGTTCCACCGCCGCTCCCACAAGATTTTTATTCGCAGGCAGCAAATCGAGGCCTTCTACCTGCGTTTTTTGAATGATCCTGTCCAGCGGCTCGTGCAGAATCAGCGCATTATAGAGACTTCGCCGCGTGGGGTCCTTCGGAAAGCCGAGGCCGGCGGTGGTATTGCTTTGCGGATCGCAGTCGATAATTAGTGTTGGCCGTTCAGATATTGCAAGAGAGGCTGACAGATTGATTGCAGTGGTTGTCTTCCCAACCCCGCCCTTTTGGTTCGCTATTGCTATGATTCTTCCCAAGGAAGCCCCCTGGGAGCGAAATCCTACCAGATGTCGCATAACATCTGCAATATGTTTCACGTGAAACATTTTGCGCATTGTGAGGTGCTGCTGCCACTTAAGAGTGCACCGTTGAGCTCAGAGTCAGATTGAATTGTTTCACGTGAAACATATAGACGTATGCGGCGCGAGGATTCACTTGGTTCGGGCTCAATTGATGTCGCTTGGAACTAATACGCGGGAGGCCGATCTGGCGTCAATGGCTAAGAGACTCCTTTTAATCTAGCTATAAGCTCGGGAATGTTTCACGTGAATCAATTTGACCGCATTTGCTGACTTCTGCCGTCCGAATTGTTTCACGTGAAACATTATTGAAATGACCTCGAGAATTTCGGCCTCTTAGGCCTGAAATTAGGAAGGATCGCAACACCTTGGACAAATTCACGATCTATTTGTCGACCGGCACCGCGCATTGGGATCGAAATTGTTTCACGTGAAACATATTTTACCTGAATTTGGATGGGCCATTAGAGAATAGGGCGTCCAACCAAGATTACTCGCCTCTGTGAGTCGGGAATTGGCATTGGTGGGTCCCAGAGCCAACCCCTTGATTGTGACACCTTAAGGGAGTCTTGCAATCCTAGCCAAAGCAAAACCTTGCCTTCTGGAGCAAGCTTTCCCGTGGCCCACCGGAGGAGATCCTTGTGGTCACCTATGGCTCTAGCAGTGATGTAGTCAAACTTTGGTTCGGCTGGCGAAATTGAGGCATAATCAGAGCGAATTGCGGTCACCCCGGTAAGCTCCAAGAAACGAATGACCTCATTTAGAAACGCGCATTTCTTCGTGTTTCTTTCGATCAGGAGGACTTGAAGCGACGACAGGACGATTTTGAGTGCTAACCCCGGAAAACCGGGTCCGGAGCCAACGTCGGCGAGCCGACTTTTTGCCGGGCCGATCAAGGCCGCTCCAAGGAAGCTTTCAGCGAAATGTCGCTCAAGAATTTCCATCGGTGAGGAGACCGATGTGAGGCTAACTCCTTGATTCCAAAAGACTAAGCAGGCTATGTACCTTTGAACTTGCGAGATTTGCTGATCCGATAGAGACAGTGCGTGTTTTTGCAAAGCCTGAGATATCGCATCGGAGGACGGGACAGTGATTTCGTTGCCGCTATAAACTACAATGATAGTAGATAGTGAAGACATCGTTTAGCTCGTGACTCCAGACCGGGGTTGATTCAGATACCGCGGGGCGAGATAGCCGGCCATTAGGTCCACAAGGAGATGCCCGGCAATCGCGGGAACAAGATTGCCGGCCCAGATTCGCGTGCCTGCGAGGATAAGGCCGAGGATGAATGTGGTGATCAGGCCGCGCTTGCCTTGGTAGAGGTGGGCAAGCGAGAACAAGACGGAGGAGCCGACGACGGCTGCTATGGCTGACGCAGTGACATGGTCCAGGACGGCGTAAACGAAGCCCCGAAAAAGAAACTCTTCGCAAAGGGATGCAGTGGTGGCGAGTGAGACGAATGCGAGCGTTTCAACCGAGGAGCGGGGCATCAGTCGCATGGAAATCTCGCGGAGGTGTGAATGGGAGGATGGATCCTGTGTTGCCATGCGGCGAATGCCCGCGTATTGGAGAAGGCCGAACACGAGGAGTATACCGGCAGAAATGAGCGCCGTTCTTGAAGGATGGTGAACGATCAATCCGAGATCGGCGGCGCTGACGCTACGTACGTAGCATCGCCAGGCGACAACGGCTGCGAGGAGCCACTGAAACGCGATTGTCGAGGCATAGATGGTAAGGCGATCCATTGCCGAGACCTGCGGCATGCGAAGCAAGCGGCGGACACGGACCGCGCCGCGCCACGGAATCAGCACGCCCAGCACGGCGAAGATGAGCCAGAAATCCCAGGGAATCGTCAGCACGCGAATCGGTGAAAGGCCTCGAGCTTCAAATAAAAACACGTCTTGCGCCGCAGGGCAATAGAGAGATGATTTCGGATACGAAATAATTTGGATATTTGAACTACTTGCGAAAGCGCAGAGTCTCTAAGTAATCGAGGAAGGGTTTTTTGCGGACCCATTTGGAGTCGCTGAGTTTGCCATCTTCAAGTGGTACTGGAAACGTCTTAATTTTCTTGGGTACTACCACCTGATACGTGTTGAATTGGATTCCATAGTCGCACATCTCAGAGGTTTCTTTGCCATCAAGGACGCATACGTAGCCGCTTTCCATGAAGCTGTAACCCTCGTACATGATCCGGTAGAAGGAAGGTAAGAGACCATAGCTTGTTCCGGAGCTGGAGGTTTCTTTTGATGGAGCCATTTCTTCTTCCGCCCGCCGAAGAAATGCAAGGTATTCCCATCCGATTCGATAACCTACAAACGGCCCGAGGAACACAATTTCGCCGGCTCTTACACCTTTGAATGGGGTCACGACCTCTGCCTTATAAACGGTCGCGGAGTAATGTTCAGTGTCTCCGGATAGAATCTTTACTACAGCTACGACGTCGGCTTGTTTGAACAAATCTTCCACTTTGACAGTGGCGGGCTCGGAAATTGCGACACTCTGAGTCCTCACTTGCCCTAGCGATGGATCCTTGGCAGGGGGATTTTCCTGTGAGAGGCAAGGACAGGCGGCTAGGAGAGTAGAAAGAAGGATTAAGAGGGAACGAATGTAAACCATTGGGATATTAGACCATTAAGAGAGAAAAGCCTCCAGCTTGAAATGCCTCGGCGCAGGCGGCACGTGGTTGACAATGTTTGCGCCGGGCGGCTATCGTTGCGGCGCGATGAAAATTCTGGTGATTGGCGGGGGCGGGCGTGAGCACGCGCTGGTGTGGATGCTGCGGCAGAGCGCGGAGGTTAAAGAGGTGTGGTGTGCGCCGGGGAACGGCGGGATCTCCGAAGAAGCCGAATGCTTCGTGGTTGATCAAAAGGATCCCGCGGCGATGGCGGACCTTGCCGCGCGGTTGGGCGCGGACCTTACTGTGATAGGGCCGGAGCTACCGCTTGTTTCGGGCGTGGCGGACGAATTCGAGCGGCGGGGAATGGCACTGTTTGGGCCGCGGAAAGCGGCGGCGCAGCTTGAGGGCAGCAAGATCTTCGCAAAGGAGTTCCTCGCGCGGCACAGCATTCCTACGGCGCGCACATATGGGTTTTACGATTCTGCGCCGGATGCGGTTCAAGCGCTCGGCGCCTTGAAATGGCCGGTGGTGATCAAGGCCGACGGGCTTTGCGCAGGGAAGGGAGTCCTTGTTGCGAAGACTCCCCAGGAAGCGGCGGGGTTTCTCGATCGCGTGATGGTGCAGCGCGAGCTGGGCGAAGGCGGCGCGCGCGTCTTGCTCGAGGAAGCGCTGGTTGGAGAAGAGCTTTCGCTGATTATAATCACGGACGGCGAACGGATCGCGCCCTTCGCGCCGGCGCGCGATCACAAGCGGGTGTTTGATGGCGATCAGGGCCCGAACACTGGAGGCATGGGCGCTTATTCAACGAATGACCTGCTTCCGGCCGAGCTTGCCGCGCGCATTCAATCCGAGATCATCGAGCCCGCAATTCGCGGGATGGCCGCGGAGGGCAATCCCTATCGCGGCTTTTTGTATTTTGGGTTGATGCTGACGGCCGCGGGGCCGCAAGTCCTCGAATTCAACTGTCGCATGGGCGACCCGGAAACGCAGGCCATTGTTTTCCGAATGGACTTCGACCTTGCCTCGGTCCTCGCCGAATGTGCCGCGGGGCGGCTCGATCCGTCAAAAATGCGGTGGAAGGAAGACGCGAGTGCTTGCATCGTTATGGCAGCGAGCGGGTATCCCCAGCGCCCGCAAACAGGCCAGGTAATCGAGGGGTTGGAGGAGGCCGCAAAGCTCGGCAATGTGAAGGTTTTTCACGCCGGAACGCGGACAGAGGATGGGCATTACTACGCAAGTAGTGGACGAGTTCTTGGCGTGACTGCAAGCGGGCGGACGCTTACTGCGGCGACGAGCGCTGCCTACGACGCTGTTGGTAGAATACACTTCGCGGGGGCGCACTACAGGACTGATATTGGGCGAAGCGCAGCAAATAAAATACTGGGTGAGGGCGGGTCGTCAACAGGTTCAACAACCAAGGGTCCTGCCAAGATTGGATTTGCAGCCGGGGATTAGCAGGACTGGCTGCGGTTGCTGGTTTGGAAGTGAACCGTCCATTCAGAGGGCCGCGTCAGTATAAAAGGGCGTCCGGTATGCAGAAATTTGGCCGTGTATTTCGAGGCCGTAGAAACCTATTGCTGAGAGCGGCTGGAGTGGCGGCGCTTGCCGTGCCAGTCGCGTTCGGCTTGGCACACGCGGAGCCGAGACAGGCTCAGTCGCAGGGCCAAAATGCAGCCACCGCCGCACCAGTGTTCGATGTCGCTTCGATCAAATTGAACAAGGGGTGCGAGGCCCGGCCGAGAAGCGCTTACGTTCCGTCGCGAGGGGAGCTAAATCTGGTGTGCATTAACCTGGAACTTGCCATCCAGTACGCTTACAGTATTTTCGCGAATGGCGTGAGTCCCAATCTCACTCTCGTTCAGGTTTCAGGGGGACCCGGCTGGATCAAATCAGACTACTACGAGATCATTGCAAAGGTGGATGGCAACCCGCGTATGACACAGATGGAGGGGCCGATGCTTCGGGCCCTGCTTGAAGACAGATTCCAACTGAAGGTCCATCACGATACGAGAGAAGTGCCGGTTTATGAGCTCACGGTGGCCAAGGGCGGCCTCAAACTGAAGCCTTCAATGGAAGGAAATTGCGTTCCGCTGGATCTGAATAACGCGCCACCACCACCCGCGCCGGGCCAGCCGCCTCCGAATTTTTGCGGCATCCAGAAACCCGGCATGAAAGGGGGAAACATTACGATGGACGCAAACGGCATGACAATGGCGCAACTCACGGAGGGACTACTTTCACGGATAACGGACCGCAAGGTGATCGATAAAACCGGTCTCGCGGGAATGTTTGATGTTCATTTGGAGTTTACGCCGGATGAAAGAACGCCGTTAGGCGCCGACGGAGCAACGATTCCGACGGCTGGAGCTAATGACTTGTCCATTTTCAACGCGCTTCAGGAACAGCTTGGGCTGAAATTGGAAGCGGGGAGAGGCCCCATTGATGTGTTCGTGATCGACCGTGTCGAGAGGCCTTCGGGGAATTAGCGGACGGCGGGGAGTAGCAGGCGCAGGGATACAAATGGTCTTGGAGGAAATGTGAGCGATAAGAATGGCGGGCGGGCGTTGGTGGGAATCATCATGGGGTCGGACACGGATTTGCCGGTGATGCAGGAAGCGGCCAAGATGCTGGAGAAATTCGGCATCGCCTACGAGATTGAGGTTACTTCGGCGCACCGGTCACCCGCGCGAACGCACGAGTACGCGACGACGGCCGTCTCGCGCGGGCTGAAGGCAATCATCGTCGCGGCGGGCGGAGCGGCGCATCTCGCGGGCGTGGTCGCGGCAATCACGACGCTGCCGATTATCGCGGTGCCGATGGCAACGACTGTATTGAGCGGCATGGACTCGCTGCTATCGAGCGTGCAGATGCCGGCGGGGGTTCCGGTTGCCGCGATGGCGATTGACAAGCCGGGCGCGATCAACGCGGGAATTTATGCGGCCCAAATTATCGCTACAGCCGATGCAGACGTGGCGAAGCGGCTCATCGCGTACAAAGAGGAATTGGCGAAGTCGGTGGCGGAAAAAAGCGCGCGGGTGAAGCAGCAGTATGCGGGGAAGACGAAGTCGGCCATCTAGCAGGTTCGTCACGACGACTGCTAATTTCCTGAAGGCCTCTCGATATGATCGATGACGAAAACCTCCACTGGGCCTTTTTGCGATTGCAGTTTTAGGCCAAGCTGTTCCTTCAGGGACTCAAATATCGCCGATCCCGAGTCATCCGTCTGGGGATCAGAACCAGGACCACGATACAGTGGCGTCCACTCTAAGTTGAAATCAAATGTTCCGGTGAGCCCGGTCTGATCCAGCACGGCGCGGTCAAAGCCACCCATTTGAGCCAACCAGGCCACAAGCATTCCAATGGGGGCATTTCGTGCTCCTACACGCTGGCGACCGGGTGCGCTCGCGGGCATCGCCACGATGCCTCCGCAGACGGTTGGAAATCCGCCAACAATTGTTGAGGGCGGCGCCGGCGCCGAGCCGGGGGCCGGCGGAGGAGGAGGTACGGTCGAGCATGGTGCGTCGTCCCGATGCGGATGGAGGTATGGCCCAGTCTTTCCCGGCTTCGCCAAGGCGGCCGCGTATACAGGAAGTTGCCGGGTCTCATAGTGAATCGACATCTTGAAGCGATCCGCAAGCAAAGACTGCATCATCAAGCGCATCTGGGCTTTGGTAGGATTGCCTTCCGCCCGCGCCTCGATATCGAAATGATCATTGATCACCCAATCCGGCAGATGGGGCACGAGGAGTTGCATTTGGTTACCCGTAAGGTTGTATGCGAAATAAATGTAAGAGAGCAGCCGAATATTGGTTCCGGAGAAGACGCCGCCGGTGGGGGTATAAATATCCCCGAGCAGCGGAATGTTCATGCTGGCGGGCTGCCCCTCAGACTTGTTCTCTTTTACTGAAGTTACGTCGAATGCCAGTTTGGTGCCGATCGCCGGAGACTGGGCGCGGGTTGGAGTTGCCCTGACAATGCCAAATACGAGCGGTACAGCTGCGGCGATCATTCCCGCCGCGCCGAACAAAATCCTTCCGCGGATTCCAGATGCACCGCGAAATCTCCGCATGTCGGAGTCCTCCGGCTGCATTCGCCGCCTCTAATCGACAATTTCACATCTAGTTCAGTTCGGCGCGGGAAAAACTCAGTTCGTCTCCAATCCGCCACCATAGCGCCCAATACCAATCAAGATGACAAATTGTTTCTGGAGTGGGTTCTCGACGACAGCGAGCCTTTCCTACATACGCGTTATAAATATCGGTTTATTGGTGATGAGGGCCACGAAGCGTGGGGGCGGTGGGGTCGCGCTTTTCGTCTTCGGCTTTCTTGAAGGTTTCGGGCGGAGGGATCACCCAGTTGAAAATATCGCCTTCGCGGAGAGCCGCGAGCGTGGGCAAGTTTTCGGGCGTGATGACCGCGGTGATAGCACCTTTCATAAAGAGGGTGGCGGGATCGGACGCCGCCTTGTCGCTTGTGCCGTCAAAAATCTCCTGGGCGGCTTTTGCGACCTTGGGATCGGAGCGCACAGGAATCAGGCGCGCGTCATTTTGCCCGAGCATTTGAAGAATCGTGGGCCCCTTGATTTCCGGCGGGTAGCGGACTTCCATCAGAGTACGCGGCTCACCCTTTTCCGGAGGGTAGAGCTGCAGGTAGCTAGGGCGCTGGACGAGTGTGTCCCAGTAATCGTCCTTCAATTCGCGCTGCTGCACGCGGTAACTGAGCAGCCAGGCTTCCGGGCCATAATGCTGCTCGTAACCCGCGATGAGGACCTGGACGATGGGCTCATCGGGCTTCAGGTCGAGCGGGTGATGCAGCTTGCCGACGATTTCGCGAAGGCGCTCGAGGAAAGAGATGCCGATTCCTTCGATGTCGCCCGCCTCATTTTCCGAGCCGAATGTGGGCGCGTGCCCGCCACGGCTAGCGACGGTGGCGAATTCCGTGTCCAACCGGATGGGGGGCTTGCCCGAATTCAGCTCGATCCATTCGACGGCGCCGAGGAGCACGGCAACGTGGCCGCCATTGAGCGGGACGAAGAGCGGCGGGTGCGCGCCGGGCTCGGACTTTTCGCTCACCGCGCCAACCAGGACGGCCTCGCGCGTGACGCAAACGATGACGCGGCCCGTGGCCAGATTCGCAATGTACTCGCGGTCGCTTTGCTGCTCGCGTGCAATTGTGGCGGGGTTTTGGGTGGCTTGGCCGGCGAACACCCAGGCAGCACAGATCACGGCCATCAATGCAGTTGAAAGAGGTATTGCGGTGCGGCGCATGGCAAGTTTCCCTGAAGATTCTACGTTACCACATTTGCGAGGAGGCGGCGCAACTTCGGGCGCAGCGCATCCTGAACGGATGGGAAAGGACTTCGGGAGAGCGTGCGATGCACGGGGCGGGCATTTTCAGTAGAATGAGACGCATCGATTCGCCAAGAAGACCAATCAGGAAGGAACGGTAACGCGATGGGGATTTTCGACAGGTTGCGAGGCGAGGGCAAAGGGCTGCGCTCGATATCGCGCATTAAGCACGGCGGCCAGCGTGTGAGCGAAATACTGGTAGCGCACGGGAAATTCTTCCGCGGGGAGCCGGGCGGGGTGCGCGCGAACCTCGAGGGCGCGAACCTTTCGCGCGCGGATTTTCGCGGGGCGAACCTTTCGCAGGCGACCCTGGCGGGATGCAATTTGGAATCGGCCAATTTTTTCGGCGCCAGGCTTTGCGGAACGGATATGAGCCGCTGCAACCTACGGATGGCAAAGATCCAGAAATGCGACATGACCGAGGTGAAGCTGGTCGCTTCTGATTTAACCGGGGCCGATCTGAGCGGGAGCGAAGTTTTCCGCGGCGACCTGACGGATGCAATTGTCCGCAACGCAATGGTTCGAGGGACGGTGCTCCGGCAGGCGATTTTGCTGAACACGGACTTAAGCGGGTCGGATGTGGGATTGGCCAGCGTGAGAGAAGTGGATCTGAGCAGCGTCAAATTGGATCAAGTGGATATGTCGAAGGCAGTGGTCCGCGACAATAAGAAGACTTCCGCCGCATCGTAAACTACCGAACACAACTGATTGGTGAATTACTTTCCGGGGCCATCGCCATTGGCGGCGCGGCCGATGGCGCGGCGGCGCACTTCTATGCCCAGCCGCTTGATCTTCTGATTGAGGGTGGAAAGCGGAACCTGGAAGTGTTCCGCGGCTTCCGTCTGATTCCAGCCGGTGCGCTCGAGCATGTCCAGAAGAACGCGCCGCTCAAATTCATCCACCATTTGAAACAACGAGGGCCGCGGGTGATCGGCGCCGGTGCGCGCGCCGGGCTCGCCGGGCAGGGGCGGCATGAATTCGGAAAGCTGCAGGCGCACGCCGCGGACGATTTCCGTGCCGCGCAAATTCTCGGGCAAAAGGTCCACGTCCAACTGCTCACCCTGCGCGAGAACGACGGCGCGCTCGACTACATTTTCCAGCTCGCGCACATTGCCGGGCCATTCGTAATCCATCAGAAGCTTCATCGCCGCATTCGAGAAACGAAGCGGATGCTTGGAATTTTCCAGGCAGAAACGCTTTAGAAAATGATCGAGCAGCAAGGGAACGTCGCCGGTGCGGCCGCGCAGCGGGGGAAGCGGCAGCGAGATCACATTCAAGCGGTGGTACAGGTCCTCACGGAAGCGGGCTTCGCGCACGAGGCTGAGCAGGTCCACGTTGGAGGCGGCCACGATGCGCACGTCCACCTTGATTGTTTCCGTGCCACCCAGACGCATGAACTCGCGCTCCTGGATCACACGGAGGAGCTTCGCCTGCGTTTCCGGGCTGATGGTCGAAATTTCGTCGAAGAAAATCGTGCCCTGGTCGGCGACCTCGAAGAGGCCTTTCTTGGAGGCGATGGCGCTGGTGAACGCGCCTTTCACATGGCCGAACAATTGCGATTCGAGCAGGTCCACTGGAATCGAACCGGTGTTGACCGGAATGAAGGCTTTATCGGCGCGCGGTGACGCGGAATGGATGGCCTTGGCGATCAGCTCCTTGCCGGTGCCGCTTTCGCCGCTGATGAGCACGGTGGAGCGCGACGGCGCCACCTGCGAGACCAGGTCGAGAAGCGCGAGCATCTTCTCGCTCTTGCCGATAATGTTCGGGAAGTTATAGCGTTCCTTGAGCGCCCTCTTGAGCTGGACGTTTTCCTCGCGCAGGCGCCGCCCTTCGACGGCTTGCGACACTTGCAGCAGCAGCTCGTCATTCGACCAGGGCTTTGTGATGTAGTCCTGCGCGCCGCTCTTGAACGCGGCGCGGGCCATATCCACTGAGCCGTAGGCGGTAATCAAAACGATGGGAATCGCGAGATCGCGATGGCGGATTTCGCGGAGGATGTCCAGACCGCTGCGGTCCGGCAGGCTGACATCGAGCAGGAGCAAATCGAAAGGGCTGCTCTCAAGCTTCGCCAATCCCTCGCTGCCGGTCTCGGCGCTGGTGACGCCATAACCTTCGGTGCCGAGCAGGAGTTCCAGACCCTCGCGGATTTCCGCCTCGTCGTCAATGACGAGGATCGAGCCTTTAGACATGCGCCGCCTTTCGCGACACCGGGAATTCCAGGCGGAATGACGTACCGCGTCCCGGGGCGGACTTCACGTCAATCTTGCCCGCATGTTCTTTGATGATGCCGTAGCTCACGGAGAGGCCCAGGCCGGTCCCGCGCCCGGTAGTTTTTGTTGTAAAGAAGGGGTCAAAGATCCGGTGCAACTGGTCGCGCGGAATGCCCACGCCGGTGTCGGTGACTTCGACTTCCACCGTGCCGTTGGAGCACGCGGTGCGAATTTCGAGCACGCCGCCCGCGGGCATGGCGTCGCGCGCGTTCATGAAAAGGTTCAGGAAAACCTGCTGGAGGCGGTTCATCGAGCCGAGCACGGGCGGCAGGTCGCCCTGCAAGTGCTGGACGACTTCGACGCGCGCCGTCTTGAGCGGGTGCGTGATGAGCGAGAGAGTCTCTTCGACGACGGCATTCAGGCTGACTTCGCTGAACTGGGACGAGCCCACGCGCGAAAAATTGAGCAGATTGTTGACGATCTCGCTCGCGCGGAACGTCTGCTTCACAATTTTTTCAATCAGCGTGTGCCGCGGGTCGTCACCGGGGAACTGCCGCGCGAGCATCTGGATGTAATTTGAGATGACCGCGAGCGGCGTGTTCACTTCGTGTGCCACGCCGGCGGCCAGCAGGCCGAGCGAGGTGAGCTTCTCGGTCTGCATAAGCTGATCTTCCAGGCGCGCGCGCTGCGAGACATCATCCACGAGGATCAGGCGGCCCAGGCGCTGGCCATCCTTGCCAAGCAGCGGCGTGATGGAGACGTTGACCACCAACATGCGGCCGTCCCGGTTGCGCATGGCGAATTTGTAGATGCTCGAAACATTTTCTTCCTCGGCGCGCGCTTCGATTTCGGCGACGAGGTCGGCGGGCAGCACCCCATCGAGCGGGCGGCCAATGGCGTCCTTGCGTTGCACGCCGAGAAGAGCCTCGACCTGCGAGTTCCAGGATTCGACGCGGCCCTCGAGGTCCACGGCGAAAACGCCTACGTGAAGCGATTCCACGATATTTTCGCTGAAGTCTTTGAGGCGCTCGATTTGTGCGGCCTTCTGTTCGAGCGAGCTATAGAGATGCGCATTATCGAGCGCGATGGCGACGTAGCCGGCGATGGTGAAGAGCAGCTCGACGTCGTCCGAGGAAAGGAAGTCGCCATCGACTGTTTTGCCGAGGCCCAGGACGGCCACGGTGCGTTCGCGGATGCGGCAGGGGATGTAATAGTTGAGATCCAGGCGCTCGAGGGTGCGGCGTGAAGAAGCGTCAGCCTCTTCGGCATAACGCGGTGATTCGAAGAACAAATAGCCGCGCGTGAATTCGGCGCGCGCGGGATCGAGAAAACCGTAGTCGAGCGATTCGGCATCTTCCGGGGCGCCCATGCCGAGCGAGCGCGCAAGGCGCGTGCGGCCGGAGGCTTCGTCGACCAGGAAAATCGCCATGCGATCTACGAGCAAGGTTTGGGAGATGCGATCCATGACCGAGCCAAGCATCGGCTCGATGTGAACTTCGTTTGTGAGCGTGCGGCCGAATTCAATCAGCGTGCGGCGGAAATCCATGCGGTCGCGGTAGAAGAACCGATCGAGCCGGCGCTGGGTCCAATCGCGGAAAGGCTGCAAGAGGAAAGCAGTGAGAACAATGGCGATCATTCCACCCGCCGGGCCCGCGGGCACCGCGGTATGGGAAAACTCCGCTACGCCGCCAATCACGAGAAAATAAACCGCAACGACGCCTGCTGTCGCCGCCGTGTAAGCGAGGCCGCGCTTGAAGATGATGTCCACGTCCATCAAGCGGTAGCGGATGATCGCGTAAGCAAAACAAAGCGGGATGAGAACCAGAAGCACCGTGGTTGCCTGCGCCCAGGCAGGGACAATGCCGTCATTCCAAATATAAAGTGGAATGTAGGTGACGACGAACGGTGCCACGGCAAACGTGCCGAAGCAGGTCCATTTCAATTGTTGGCGCAAAACCCCGCTTGGCGCGCGGCGGAAACTCATGAGGAACACAATCGCAGCCAGCGAAAAATAGGCGCCCAAATAAATCAGGCGGATTTCGTCCAGCACGATCCGCGAGCCCAGCCAGAAAACAAATCCCAAGGACCCTGTAATGACGGCTGCATAAAGAGCGCCCAGCGCCACGGGAACTCCGTATACAAGCGCGAGAAGTCCACGATGGCGCCATGGGGAAACATGCCGCTCCGGAAATACAAGCGCGAAGTGCAGGAGCAGGGCCGGTTGCAGGAACCACGCCGCTGCATTCGCCCATAAGATCACCTGGTCGAATGCATTCAGCTTCCCGCTGTAATGGAACGAATAGAAAATGAACGAGACGAGACAGAAGATATAAAAGTGCAACGCGCGCGGAGCGTTCCACCGCCGCGCAAAAATGAAGAACCCAATGAAGAGATAGACGAGGCCCACGACACGCAGAAAATTTTCATAAGCGAGAGGTTTTACCGCCGGAGCAGTGACCAGCTTCGCGGTGAAATCCGAACCTTCGCGGGACAACTGGTAGCGAACCTCGGTCCACAGCCCGACGCGGACCAGCCGCTGCGTGACGTCCGTGGTGCTGCGCATGGGATTATCATTGATGGAGATGAGGCGGTCGCCCGGCTTGATCCCAGCCAGAACGGCGGGAGAATTTGCAGCGACATTCCTGGCTATAACACCCGCCGAGGTGTCCCACCAAGTCACGCCGTCGGCCGGCATGTCATATTCGGCCCGCTGGCGGAAGTTGAGCACTCCAAGGACGACGGCAGCCATCGTCACAAGGACGAGGAGGACCGCGCCAACCCGGACTCGGAGGCTATCTGTCAAAGGCTTGCCAAGCTATTCACGAAAACTACTTAATGAGACTGCATACTAGAACCGCCCGCCAGGCCCACTTGAACCGAAAGACCTCAACAGGCCAAAGATCCACTCACTCGCGGGTTAGACTGCCCCACAATTCTATCTGCACGCAACTTTCCAAATACTGTACGCAAACATGCGGCGTAACTATCACAAAAAAATGGACTTAACAGGTCAACCACCCTAGCCAGCGAGAGAGATTCCGTTATTGGAATTATGCTTCCCATTTGCCGTATAGACAATTCAGCGTTCAGAACTGAACGCTTATCCCGCCACGCGCGGATCGGGAAGCGGGCATAAGGAGTACCTGCCCGTCTTTGGAGTTCGCGAAGAAGTAGCCCTCTCCCAACAAGTTTCGGAAGTCGGCGAGAGCCTCCCACCGGCAGCCGCCGATGGTCCACGGCATGACCTGACGAATGCTAATGCTTAGATAGGGATCTATTCCATAGAAGGCTTGCCCGATCTCATCCTGCTGAGTAAGAGCTTCACCGCTAATCCATTTGTAGCTTGCGGAAAACTCCGTCTTTGAGCGATGAACCTTTCCAGAGAAGCGCCCAGCGACGCTGTGGCGATATTGCATTTGCAAAGCTTCGCGCAGCGGCTGATCGACAGTGATGTCCCCCGGGGAGAGAGCGCCCGCATAGGCGTAGATGAAAGCGAGATCCAAAGATTGCGTCAGTTTCTCATTGACGGCGGCGCGAATCCCAAACGTTGAAGAAGCCCCGGCATCATAAACGAAACCGCTGGAAAAAGGATCCTGCAGATAATCCGAGTTGGAAACGTTTCCGCGGCCAAAGATCGGGGTGTCTCCATCGCGCTCATGGAACGCAGCGGCTTCGAAGGTGGCGCGCCGCGTAACGGCCCGGCTCACGCCGGCTTCTTCATGCCAGCCGCCTTCGAGCACCGGCCTGTCGCTCCGCAACATCAGAATTGGGAATGCATCGAGCGCGCTCATTTCGCTTGTTTGCACGGAAGAACTGAGAATCGGGCTCGAGGATGTTCCGGAAAGAACAAACACCGTGGCCTGCCAGCCGCCCGGGAGCATCACGTCCAAGGCGGCGCTGGGACGAATCGCCTTTGTGCTTTCGCCGAGTTGTGCGGCCAGAGCTTCGACGCCAACGCGCAAGGTTGCGTGCTGGCCAATCGCAATTGTCTGCCGCTGCGAAATCCGCTCGCCGCGGAAAACAAGTCCGTCCGGCCCGAGCGATACCTGCCGCACAACGATTTCCGTGACGGGTCCACCGGGCGCATTTCCCGCCGGCGCCCATCCCGTGGCAATCGCGTAAGCCGGAAGCATGCCGCCATAATTCACCTCTCCGGCAACTAAAACATTGCCGAAATTGGCGACGGGCTGGTCGTAAGCGACCGCGGTCGTCGGCGCATCCGGCATATTGGAGATGGAACCAGGCCGGTCGGAACCACTGGTGAGCTCAAATTGTCCACGCGCCTGCGTTGTCTGTGAATCGTCCGAGTTCTGTGCAGTCAAGCCCGGGTTGGTCCATTGCAGTATAGGCCGCGTCGCTGCTGAAGTTCGGAGCACCCACTTCCAATCATCGGGACCGGCAGACTTGTCCGGGCCGCGACGGAGGCGGTCGAGCGAAGCAAAAATTGTCGCCAATTCCACTTTGACAAGCGTTGTGACGTTTGGTGCGATGCGAACGTGATGCTCGATCTTGGGGAGAAACCCGGCGAGACTGACGCGCAATTCATAAAAGCCCGCGGGGACGCGCGAATTGCCAAAGCCGCCGCGCTGGTTTGTAAATAGATCGAGACGGTAAGACGGCTGCAGTCCTTCCGCCAAGAGCACGACATTTGCGCCCATTTGCGGCGTCCCGGAGGGGTCTACCACCAAGCCGGAGAGCTTTCCGAAAGTGGAATCCGCCGCAGATGTTGCGGCCAGAGCCGTTCCGAGGACAAGAGTGAGCGCGCAAGCAATCGCAATTGCCCAGCCCCGGGAGCGCAAAGAATCAGTCATCGTGGCCCTCCCCCCCCTTTTGTTTCATCCATCATCGCGCGTCAATTTGTTGCCGCGCGTGTTTCCGCGGGCGGCTTGATTGTAAAATCCTCACCGCGGGTAATCGTTTCGTTCCCAACCTGGTCGTTGATTGAAATCACCAGTTTGTATTTTCCCGGTATGAAAGTGGAAAGCGGCAGCATGGACTGGATCGTCAGTTCATTGCCAAGCTGCTTCAACCCTTCTGAAGTATCCGTGGCTTGAAAGACTTCCACATCACCGCGCGTTATCCGGAAATGAATCGAGACATTTGATTTGTGAGTTTTATCGTCCACCTTAATGTTGTAAACCTGCAGGTAGATCCCCAGTTTCTGGTTTGGAAGGAATTCTTTACTGAGCTGAGGGCGGACTTTCACGTCACCGAGCACAAACTGCCCGATACCCACCTGGCCTGAAGGGACATTTTCGATGTCGTCGGCGAGGATCAGCGTACTCGTATCAAGTTTTAGATCCTCAAAGCGCGGCACGGCAAGGCGGGTGTTCACCACGCCAACGTTTCCACTCTGAACGTCCTTGACGACGATGTCGAGTTTGTAGAGGCCGGGGCGCAGCGGGACCGACTTTTGATAGATGGATTGTTTGGTGACGTACTGCTGGAAAAGCGAATCCGGAAAATCGCGGGAGATCGAGTCCTCAAATGTATTCACGACGCGGTCGCCGAGCGTGCTGATTCGAAAAAAGACGTTCACCTGAGCTGAGTGGACACCATCCTTTTCCTTGAACGTCATTTGGCGGTTGGCAAGCTGAACTGTGATGGGCACATTGATCGTACCGTCGGTGATTCGGAGATAGTCGAACCGGTAATCGAAAGGAAGCTGGTTGCGAACGATTCGCGAGGTGATCAACTCGACCATGTCCTTGTTCTTGACCGGGGGAGTGGCGACGAAGACCTTCGCTGCGATGGAATAGCGGTCGAATTCATCGTTTTGGCCCGGCGTGTCATAGACGCCCGCGGGCAAATGCGTCCCATCGCCACGCGTGAATCGCTGCGTTTTATCCGCCAATCCTTGACTTTCAAAGTCGCTCAAGCCCGCGCCCGGGACGTAGAGCAGCGCGTCTTTCTCTTCAGGGTCGGTGGCAAGATGATATTCGTTGGAGCCGGAGGTATCAACGAATTCCAAGTCGATATTGTTTCCGCAGCAGGTGAGATAGTTGTAGTGCCAAGTCTCAAATGGAAAGGTGGAAGTTTCGCCACCGCCCTCCATCGGTGTCCGCTCGTAAAAGCCGCCCGACGCATGCGTATCCTTGGAATCCGGCGGGCCTTGGACGATGTAAATGCGGCCGCGATCCGTCATCCATCCGGGAATACCCGAAGCAAAGTGCTCGTTTGCGTAAGCGATACGGCGATAATGCTCTTCTTTGAACTCGTTTTCCGGGGTATCGGGAGTCGGGTCGCGGCGCAGCCAGAATTGCTCGATAAATTGTTCGCGCTCCTCGTTCGTGGACAGACGATAAAAAGTGTCCCGCTCCGCGTCAGTGATGATGTATTTGACGTCGTAATTGAGCCAGGTCTTGTAGGCGTTATCGAGTTCGCTTTTGGCTTTTTCGATCTGTTTCTTCGTAAGTGGCGGTTTCTTCTGTTGCTCCTGCTGGCCCGTTCCGGACTGATTTGAGCTTGCTGGAGGGTTCTGCGCGTGGAGAATTGGGACTAGCAAGGAGGCTGAAATGATTCCGATGAATGCAAAGGACTTAAATGGCTTCATGGAGACACCCCTCCCCCTTAGTCGAGTGCTGATTCTAGCTGCCTCAAAGTGTTGCGTCAACAATGGAATCCCCGGTTTTGCTTGGTTAGAAGCTTAGATTGAGGGGGCAATCGGGGGGTTGCCTGTGCCAATTTGGGAGGTTTCCCAATTCGAATCACGCATCAGGGACGGTGCAAAAGCTTCAGCGCCTTTTCGCGGTTTTCTTGTGCGGAGCGGTTTGTGGGATCCAGAGCAATCGCCTTCTCGAATTGCACCAGGGCATCCGCGGCTTCGCCCTTGCGGAGGAGCGATTCGCCAAAATCGTTGTGGAATTGAGCGTTCTCGGGAAACGCTGAGGCGGCAAGTCCGAATTGTTCGATTGCCTCATCGATTTGACCGGATTTGGCCAACGCTCTTGCCAGATTGTAGCGGGCCGGTGCGAAATCCGGGTTTAATCGAATCGCGAGCCTGAACTCGTTGATTGCTTCGCCGGAGAGGCCGAACACGGTCAGCGCAGTCCCGTGAAGATTGTGCGCCTGCGGGTTTCGCGGGTCGATGCGCACCGCCTGTTCCAGCACCGCTTCAGCCCCCGCGGGATCGAGCCGCGCAAGCATCAGGATTCCCAAATGCAGATGAGCTTCCAGATCGTCCGGATATTTTTCAATGCGATGGCGCGTGAGCGCTTCTTCAATAACCGGGCGCCGGTCACCGGCGCCGCGGGGCAAAATCTGCAACCACAGGTGCGCCATTTCGTCGGTCGTCTGGTTTCCACCCTGCACCCTCTTGGGTGGGTGGTTTGGGTTCCGCGGATTCGCTGGAGAATTGTCGTAGTGATAGCGCATGGACACAACGGATCCTTTCGGCAGGAAAACAGGTTCGCGGTAGTGATACACAGCCTGCCAGTTCGGATCCCAATCCGGAATACGAATCAACCACTTCCGCTCCCCTGTGGGAAGCGTTGCGTAGCCCTCGAGCACATGGCCGAGATAGTGCGCGTGCGGATAGACGGCGAGAACATCGACGTCAACAGGAAGGGTGAAATCGTCGCTCACCAAAAAATCCTGCGCGCCCGCGGGAATGTCGAGCGCATTGTCATCTTGAAGCTGAATCAGCATGGGAAACCGCGATGGCGGCGTATCCGTAAAATAAAGGCCAATGGATGGACGAACTTCCACGCTCGTGCCCATGGGTTTCAGATGTGCGTTTAACACCAGATCCGAGCCGGCATCGAGCTTCCACGCCAATCCATCGGGCTCGACCCACGGAGCGCTTCCGGGCTTCCAAAAAAGAAAGTGGGTTTGAAAATCGAGCGCCGCGCGTTCGATGCTCACGTCCATTCCGGGGAAGCCCGCGCCGGGCTGTTTCTCCAGGCGTCGCGCCGAGCGCATGCGGTCAACAATCAAGTTGGCATGATGCACGACCATCGAGCCACCGCCTGGGCGGATCTCGATGGCGCGAACGTATCGCGCAGAATTGATCGCAGGCGAAAAAATGAAATTCCAAAACATGTCCGGGCCGGATGACGGCACAGACACACCCTGCGCCGCTTCAAGAACCGTGTCAGGCGGTCCAAGCTGCCAGTCGCCCGAGAATCTTGGCGGCTCAGGCGCTTCAGAAACCAAACCTTCAGGCGCACCCGCGTTCACCCAGTCGGCGATGAGCTGGATTTGAGCGCCGGTCAGAGTATGCTCGCCAGCGAAATCACCGTAACCGCGCTCGGGCAACCACGGGGGCATCTTGCGCGCGCGGGTTGCTTCCACGATTTGAGTGCTGTGTTTCAGCGCATCTTCAAAGCTCATCAGCGAGAAGGGGCCATGGCCGCCGGAATGGTGGCAAATTGAGCAGGAGGAATAAAGAATCGGCGCGATGTCCCGGGAAAATGTGGGATTGGCCGCGGCCTGTTGCGCATGCGGTTCCGCGTCGCGAACCGAAAGCATAAGCCCAGCCAGCGCGACGATTAACCAAAGGCTCCAGCGAGCAGCCCGAACTTTGCGGCCGATCATCACAAGACTCATGCTGCGCCTGAATCCCCCGAGAGCCCAATTATGCAGATTTTGCGACCGCTGAACCACAGCCCGTTTCAGAGGTCCCACTCTTCGCGAACCCCGCTAACCATTGATGATTTTCGGGCGTGGAAGGTTGTGATACGCGATTGCCAGAAGGAGCATGCATCCGCGTGCAGAATTAGGGTAAAATAAGCTGATACAACAGGTTGCGGGTACATTGATATTTGGCAAGGTCGGGGCTGCGATCCACGTCCAACCCGGCATTGAAGGTTTGCATCATTGATGCGGACGAGCGTTGACCCAAGAAACTTTTGGCCCTACCGGTTCGTATTAACAGGTAGGGGTAGGCGGATGGGCAGAACCCCCCGAATCAAGGAAAAAGGGAATCTCAAATGAAGGCATGGAAGAAGGTAGCAATTGGTGTCGCGGTGGTGGTATTGGGCGGCGGCATTGTCCTCTATAGCGTGAACCAGGCGAATAAGGACGTCGTTACTGTACAAACCGCCAAAGTGGGGCACGAGCACCTCGTTACGCAGGTGACGGCCTCCGGCCAGATCACGGCGAAAACATATTCAAATTTGCTGGCTCAGGGTATGGGCCAAATTACGGACATCCTCACCAAGGAAGGCGACGTCGTCAAGCGTGGCGATGTTTTGCTGAAGATTGACAGCATCCAGCCCACCGCTGACGCAAAGGCGCAGCAGGCGGCCGTGGATGCGTCCCAGGCGGCGCTGGACTCCGCGATTGCTTCCTATCAATCGTCACAAGAGGACGTCAAGACGGCGCAGGCCAACCTGGACAATGCGCGCATCACCTGGGAGCGCGGTCAGGCTCTTTTCAAGGATGGCCTGATCCCGAAGCAGGATTACGACACGCGAAAAACCGTGTTTGACGGTGCGGTGTCGGCGGTTGCTTCCGCGCAAGGCCACGTGATTCAGTACAGAGCTCTTATCGAGCAGGCGCGTCACGCCGTGGATCAGAACAAGGCGACATTTACGCACCTGGATGATGTCCTGAACAAAACGACCTACCGCGCGCCGATTGACGGGCTCGTCAGCTTTATCGGAGTTCGCAAGGGTGAGAACGTCGTCCCCGGTATTCAGAACGCGACCGGCAGCTACTTGATGACAATATCCGATATGTCGTACGTCACGTCCGAAGTGATGGTGGATGAGACCGACATCGTGAACGTGCGCCCCGGCCAGGCCGCGACCATAACGATTGACGCGATGCCCGGGCAAACCTTCCCCGCTCACGTCACAGCGGTAGGAGATCAGGCGGTGCTGCGCAGTTCCGGTCTGGCGTCCACGCAATCCACGACGGCATCGCAGGAAGCAAAGGATTTCAAGGTCGTCGTTACTCTGGATAATCCTCCAGCGGGCCTGCGTCCGGGGTTGTCCTCAACTGCGAAAATCACAACGGCGGAAAAAGAGAGCGCACTATCCATTCCGATTCAGGCGCTCGCTATCCGTTCACGCAAACAGCTTGAGGACGCGGCGAAGCTGGCCGCGGCCAACAAGGGCGGAAATTCCGGCGTGACGCTTGCCGCCTCCAAACCTGAACAGGGCGCCGGCGATTCCACCAAGAAAGATGACGTGCAGGGAGTATTTGTGATACGCAACGGCAAGGCGCAGTTCGTTCAGGTACAGACGGGAATTTCAGGGATGACCGAAATCGAAGTCACCAATGGGCTGAAGGATGGGGACGAAATCGTCACCGGCAGCTACAAAGCGCTTCGCACGCTCCGGCCGGATACCTCTGTAAAAGTGGACAACAGCGCTCCAACCCAGAGCACTCAAACCACGTGAGCGGCGTCTAAGGTAAAGGGGAAAATCGGGCATGCCAGTCGAAATGATGGCCGCGGAGAACTTTCGCCAGGACTTGGTGGATCAGGGAGTTAACATCAAGATCGAGGCGCTCACCAAGGTCTATCAGATGGGTTCGGAAGAGGTCCACGCACTGCGCGGCGTGGATATCGAGATCCGCCACGGCGAGTATGTAGCGATCATGGGCCCATCGGGTTCCGGCAAGTCCACGCTGATGAATCTGATCGGGTGCCTGGATACTCCAACGAGCGGCCGGTACTGGCTCGCCGGGCGTCAGGTAAGCGAACTCGACGACGATGAGCTGGCCTACATCCGCAACAAGGAAATCGGATTTGTCTTCCAGACTTTCAATTTGCTCCCCCGCGCGACGGCGCTGCACAACGTAGAGCTTCCGCTGATTTACAACGGCACTCCCGCCGGCGAGCGCTTGGAACGCGCCAAGGGCGCGCTGCAAATTGTGGACCTGGCCGACCGCATGATGCACAAACCCAACGAGTTGAGCGGCGGCCAGAGACAGCGCGTTGCCATCGCGCGCGCGCTCGTCAACAAACCCACGATCGTGCTCGCCGACGAGCCCACAGGGAACCTGGACTCAAAGACCGGCGAGGAAATTATGGGAGTCTTCGCGCGACTGCACGATCAAGGCAACACCATCATCCTCGTCACTCATGAGCCCGACATTGCACTGCACGCCTGGCGGGTGATCAATATCCGCGACGGCAAAGTCGAATCCGACAAGAAAACCCGATAACTATTCCATTGGAAATTTAGCGCGCCCAGGTCCTCTGGACGAAATACTCCGGCACGGCTGTGCGCGTGTTGTGGTGCGCGCGGAGGAGCTGCCTGCGTTTCAGAATGCGCAGCGCAGCCTGCACCGCGCTCTTGGAAAGGCCCGTGCGTTCGGCGAGCTGCGCCAGGCTGATGCGGACGCTGCGGCGGCCTGCCGCATAGGTGAGCATGTAAAGCGAAAAATAGACGAGGAACGCGGCGGGGCTGCGATCGTGCCCAACGAGGTCGCGGAGCAAGACCTCGGCGAGATAAGGCTCCACTTTCATTGGCAACGTAAGTTTCATCTTCTTTATATTTAAGAATACTACAGTAATAATCACTGTAGCATGCGAAATGGGATTGTCAAGCCGCGCGTGCACCGCTAGGATTCCTCTCGTTCGCAATTCTTATTTCAACATCCCGAGAGGAGAAGACGATGATTAAGGGGGTTAAATTCGGCAGCATCCCGGTGCGCGACCAGGATCGCGCGCTCAAATTTTACACCGAGAAGCTCGGGTTCACTGTCCAAACGGATCAGCCGTTCGGCGAGCAGCGCTGGATCGAGCTGGGCATACCGGGCGCCGAGACCGGACTCGTTTTGTTTACACCGGACGAGCACAAGACGCACATCGGCACGTTTTCCCATTTGTCCTTTTATTGCGACAACGTCGAGCGCACGTATCAGGAACTAATTCAGCGCGGCGTGGAATTCTCCGGGCCGCCGCAGAAAATGCAGTGGGGAACCTTCGTCACGTTCAAAGATCCGGACGGCAATCAATTTTTGATTTCGTCGAAGTGAAAAGTCCGATCTCCGGCCGCCAGCACGGCAACGAATAAATTCACGGGCGACAACTGCGCGAAGAATGAGCAGCGGCGGACGTGGTATAACTCGGATGTCCAATCCCGGATCCTATGTTCGCCTCGCGCACGAATTGGCCTCTCGAACCCAACCGCTTCGCTCAAGCTCTCGAGTCGCATCGCCGGAGCGGAAAGCCGCTGTTGGATTTGACGGCGTCGAACACCACCACCTGTGGCTTCGACTATCCCTCCGCGGAAATGCTCGCCGCTCTCGGTGATCCACGCGCGCTGCAATACTCACCTGAAAGCAAAGGAATTCTCTCCGCACGCGTAGCGGTGGCCGCGTATTACGCAGGGCGGCCGGGGTTCGGCATTTGCGCGGGGGGCGTTGACCCTGAGCACATCATCCTCACCTCGGGAACGAGCGAAGCGTACAGCTATATCTTTCGACTGCTTTGCGAGCCTGGCGACGAAATACTTTTTCCGGCGCCGAGCTATCCACTGCTCGAATATCTCGCCGGTTTGAATGACGTCCGCCTTGTGCCATACCCGCTCTTTTACGATCACGGCTGGCATGTGGACACCGGCTCATTGCGCGCGGCCCTTACCGGGCGCTCGCGTGCCGTGCTGGTGGTGCATCCAAATAATCCTACGGGCCAATTCATGAAGCCCGTGGAAGCCGCGGCGCTGCGCGACATCTGCGCCGAACGCGAAATGGCGATCATCGCCGACGAGGTTTTTCTTGACTTCGCCGCAGAGGACAAGCCACACGCCTCCTTCGCATTCGCAACAGAGGCGCTCACTTTCACGCTCAGCGGGCTTTCCAAGATTTCCGCGCTTCCGCAGATGAAGCTTGCGTGGCTCGTCGCAAATGGCCCCGAGAAACTCCTGATGACCGCTCTCGATCGCCTTGAAATTATCGCGGACACGTATCTTTCGCCGGGCACGCCCGTGCAGCTTGCACTTCCGAAATTGCTCGGATTGCGCCACTCAGTGCAGCGCCAAATGCAGGCGCGAGTGAGCTCGAATCTTGGGTACCTTGACACGCGTCTCGACTCCACGCTCGCGGCACACCAATGGATTGTGCGTTTGGACCGCGAAGGAGGCTGGTACGCCATACTTCGTGTGCCCGCCACGCAGCCGGATGATGAATTTGCCGTCGCGTTGCTTGAAGAGCGCGGTGTACTTGTTCATCCGGGCCGATTCTTCGATTTCCCGCAGGACGGATACCTGGTCGTAAGCTTGATCACGCCGGAACCGGATTTCCGCGAAGGGATTACGCGGCTCGTGGAATATATCGGTGCGCGTGCCGCATAAATAGATTTTTCAGGAGGTGGGCTTTGGCAGTTGCCGACAAAGGGTCAAAGAAAAAATTCGAAACCGAATCGTCTCCATCGGGCCAAGCGGTGCATGGTCGGAACTTCAGATTCCCTTCAGCGTGGAAAAAGAGTGGGGCAGCCGCGCGCGCGTGTCCGTGCGCGGCACGATGAACGGCTTTGCGTTCCGCAGCTCAATTTTTCCGGACGGAAAGGGCGGGCACACAATGATGGTCAACAAAGCCATGAAGGATGGTGGCAAGGCTGCGCCCGGCGATACGGTGACAATGGAAATGCAGCCGGACACAAAGCCGCGCACGGTCACGGTACCGAATGATTTCAAGGCCGCACTCGCGGGCAACGCGAAGGCCCGCGCGGTGTTTGAGGCGTTCGCGCCATCGCACCGCCGCTCTTATGTGGATTGGATCACGCAGGCCAAGCGCGAAGAGACACGCGCTTCACGGATTGCAAAAGCTACTGAGATGATTGCCGCGGGCAAAAAGCGGATGTGAAAGTTGCGCGCCTTATCAGACTGAACTGTTGCAGGTTTGGAACGCACTCTTGCGCGTGATTGGTTGGCGTGGGAAATTCTTATCAGAGAGCAGCGCTCGCGCAAGTGAGGCTCGCTCGCAAAGCTTGCGGCCCGGCCTTGTGCCGGGCCGCTGCGTTTTCCAACTACCCAGTCAATCAGGCGCGGGCATTTCCGCCGCGGCATAACTGCCCAGTATTCGAATTTCATTCCCCAGACGCCGCAAATCATCGAGTGCAGCAAGCATCCGGGCATCCTCGTGGGAACGCGCGAGGTCCAAGTAGAACCTGTATTCCCAGGGCCGTCCGGCAATCGGCCGGCTTTCGATCCGCAGGAGATCAATTCCTCGCGCAGCAAAAGGCGCAAGAGCGGCGCGCAGCGACCCGGGCCGATGCGGAAGCCACAAGACAAGAGAAAGTTTGTTTGCGGGCGTCCGTGTCGGTTTGAGCTGGTGGCTCCTGTCACCGGGTTTTGGCGCCAGCAAGAGAAACCGCGTGAAGTTCGCCGGGTCGTCTTCCAAATGTTCTTGCAGAATTATTCCCCCATAAACGGACGCGGCGCGGCGACTAGCGATAGCACCACGGGCCAAATCGTCCGCATCGACGACCCGCTTAACGCTCCCAGCGGTGTCCTCGCCTACCGTTCGGCGGATGTGAGGATTGTCGCGAAAGAAGCGTTCGCACTGCGCGAGCGCCACCGGGTGTGATTCCACCACTTGGATATCGTCCCTCCGGGCCCGGGCCAGTCCGATCAGACAAAGTGAGATGGGATGAACAACCTCGGCTTCGATTACGAGGTCGCTTTCAAGCAGCAGGTCATAACTACGATGCACGGAGCCCGCGAGTGTGTTCTCGGCAGGCGCGAGAATCATATCGGCCGCGCCTTCCGGGACTGCCGCAAAGAGAGATTCGAAAGTGGGGCGGGGCACCAAATCGACCAATTCGCCGAGAAGCCGAATGGCGGCTTCCTCACTAAATGCGCCACGCTCACCTTGATAGGCAACACGAGGGTTCGCGTTCATGGAATTGGTCCTGCTTCCGTGGTATCGGCCGTGCCGATGGCACGCTCGGCGGCGCGGCGCGATTCACGGACGATTTCATGGAAAAGGTGTTCGAGCGCTTCGTGGTCAAGTATGCCGGGGCTGGCTTTCACCGCCAGCCGCAGGATTTCCCGTTCACGCTCCGGGTCATGCAACGCGATGCCTTCGGTGCGCTTCGTGCGGCCGATTTCGATCGCCAATTGCGTGCGAACGTTCAGGAGCCGCACAAGCTGCTCATCCACGGCATCAATTCGATTTCGCAAATCTTCGATCTTCATGGTTGTTGCTCCTCCGGTTTATGAGCTGCAAAAATAAAAACGGCCGCTTGCCCAGGAAGGGAAGCGGCCGTTGAGTCGAGAACTTGTGTGCTTAGCTTTCTATCAGATTACCCCGCAGCGCACGCGCCTCGCCGGCCCGCTTCCCCCGCAGTAATAGACGGGGTAGCGGAAACTAAAGGCGAAGTTGAATCGAGAGTGCATCGCGCGGTTCATGATTGCCGAGACAAAAGTTTAAATTAAATTTCTGTTTGAGACAAGCGTTTCAAGAGTCAGCAGTAAGACATGCCGGATTTTGGGGATCGCTCAGTTCCGATCCTCGTTATGCGGATAGAGACCGCAGATCCGGCTCAATCCATTCGGTTCGGGCCGCCGCATTGTCGAGACATTTCTGCGAATAGTGGCGCAGCAATGTCTTCTGGCCGGCAAGATGCGGGTGCACGGCGATAAATTTGTCAAACGCGCTAATTTCGGGAGTGGCGCGCCGCGCGGCGGCGACCAGCCGCATCCATGCGAGCGTCATCGTGTGGTGATAGCGCTCTGGTTTCCCTCTGTGCGCGGAGTAGCGCCGCAGCGTGCCGGTCATCCGTTCTTCTGCTTCTACTGCAGGCATCATGCGCAAATAAATCCACGCGAGACGAATGTGATCCGCATGATGGAATTCCGCTTCGAGCGTGCAGTTTTCGATCTTGCACACGAGGTCTTCGTCGGTTAGGTGGAGCGTTCCAGTGGTCAGTTCAGTCATCGAATTTCCCCTAGATTGTCGCAATCTTTAGCCATGCACCAAAAGAAAAAGCCCCGACTCGCAAATTGCGAAACGAGGCCCTAGAAAGTTCAGCGCGAAAATAAAAAGGGCGCTCCGGCGGACCGGAACGCCCTTACTTTGGAAAATATCCTGGCAGCGACCTACGTTCCCACACAGTTACCCGTGCAGTATCATCGGCCCAGCGGAGCTTAACTACCGTGTTCGGGATGGGAACGGGTGTGACCTCCGCGGTATGACCACCAGGAAGCTTTAAAAGTTGAAGAGGCGGGAAAATCTCCGCGGGTTCAACTTTGAACAATTGAATAGGCTTTTTCGTTGTGTGCAAACATTGCCCAAGCCGATGCAACAGCCTAGGAAAGTTTTATGATTAAGCCGAACGGGCGATTAGTACTGGTCAGCTTCACGCATTGCTGCGCTTCCACCCCCAGCCTATCAAGGTCGTAGTCTTCGACCGCCCTTCGTAGTCCGCCGAAGCGGACTTGGGAGACCTTATCTTGAGGCAAGCTTCTCGCTTAGATGCATTCAGCGATTATCTCTGCTCGACTTCGCTACCGGGCGATGCCGCTGGCGCGACAGCCCGTACACAAGAGGTCGATCCATCCCGGTCCTCTCGTACTAGGGACAGCTCCTCTCAAGTCTCCTGCGCCCACACCAGATAGGGACCGAACTGTCTCGCGACGTTCTGAACCCAGCTCACGTACCGCTTTAATAGGCGAACAGCCTAACCCTTGGGACCTTCTACAGCCCCAGGATGCGATGAGCCGACATCGAGGTGCCAAACCTAAGCGTCGATGTGAACTCTTGGCTTAGATCAGCCTGTTATCCCCGGCGTACCTTTTATCCGTTGAGCGATGGCCCTTCCACGCGGGACCACCGGATCACTAGACCCAGCTTTCGCTTCTGCTTGACCTGTGTGTCTCGCAGTTAACCAGGCTTGTGCTCTTGCACTCCACGGCGGGTTTCCAATCCGCCTGAGCCTAGCTTTGGGCGCCTCCGTTACATTTTGGGAGGCGACCGCCCCAGTCAAACTACCCGTCTGGCCGTGTCCTCCGCCCCGTCGCGGGGCGTAAGTTAGAACGACAGAAAAATCAGGGTGGTATTTCACTGTTGCCTCCTCTCAAGCCGAGACCTGAGACTCAAAGGCTCCCACCTATGCTACGCAGACTCTCCCGTTAATCATGACCAGAGTGCAGTAAAGGTGCACGGGGTCTTTCCGTCTAGATGCGGGCATCCGGCGTCTTCACCGGAACCACAAATTCGCCGAGTCACTCGCCAAGACAGTCGCTCTATCGTTACACCATTCGTGCAGGTCGGAACTTACCCGACAAGGAATTTCGCTACCTTAGGACCGTTATAGTTACGGCCGCCGTTCACCGGGGCTTCAGGTCGGACCTTCGGGCCTTGCGGCCTTGAGCCCTCGCTTTAACCTTCCGGCACCGGGCAGGTGTCACCCCCTATACGTCGTATTCGACTTAGCAGAGAGCTGTGTTTTTGTTAAACAGTCGCAGAGCGCATTTCACTGCGGCCCCCTCGGGCTATAAACCCTACCGGGGCGCCCCTTCTCCCGAAGTTACGGGGCTAATGTGCCTAGTTCCTGAGCGAGTGTTCTCTCGAGCGCCTGTGGATATTCACCTCGTCTACCTGTGTCGGTTTGTGGTACGGGCACCAAATGGACTCCTTAGAGGATTTTCCAGGCAGCGTGAAATCAGAGACTTTATGACCGTGTGGTCTGGGAGCCTGTCTCACCGTTGAATGACCTCGCGGATTTTCCTACGAGATCCGGCTTACACAGACCCATCGGGACATCCATCACCCGACTCCCCTATCCTTCTGCGTCACCCCATCGTGATAACGCCCATCTGGCGGTGCAGGAATGTTGACCTGCTGTCCATCAGCTACGCCTTTCGGCCTCACCTTAGGACCCGACTAACCCTGAGCGGATTAACCTTCCTCAGGAAACCTTAGACTTTCGGCGATACGAGTTCTCATCGTATTTATCGCTACTTATGCCGGCAGGGTCTCTTGCGTGGCGTTCAGTAGTCTTCTCAGTCTACCTTCGGACTCCACACAATGCTCCCCTACCAAAGTATAAAAGCTTGCGCTTTCATACATTCCGCAGCTTCGGTCTCAGACTTTAGCCCCGTTGGATTGTCGGTGCATGACCGCTTGACCAGTGAGCTGTTACGCTTTCTTTAAAGGATGGCTGCTTCTAAGCCAACCTCCTGGCTGTCTGAGCGGTCACACTTCCTTTCCCACTTAGTCTGAAGTTGGGGACCTTAGCTGGCGGTCTGGGTTCTTTCCCTCTCGACCACGAAGCTTATCCCTCGTAGTCTCACTCCTGTGCTGCTGTCCACGGCATTCGAAGTTTGATTGGAGTCGGTAACCTTAGTTGGTCCCTAGTCCATTCAGTGCTCTACCACCGTGGCAGATCACACAAGGCTGCCCCTAAAGGCATTTCGGGGAGAACGAGCAATTACGGAATTTGATTAGCCTTTCACCCCTACCCTCAGCTCATCAGAGCGATTTTCAACTCACACCTGTTCGGCCCTCCAGTCGCGGTTAAGCGACCTTCAGCCTGGCCAAGGGTAGATCATCCCGCTTCGCGTCTATTCCCACAGACTTGTCGCCCTATTCGGACTCGCTTTCGCTACGGCTCGCTTGCGCTTAACCTCGCCTGAGAGAATAACTAGCCGGCTCATTAAGCAAGAGGCACGCCGTCAGGCTTGAATTCCACCGAAGTGGAAAACATGGCCCTCCGACTGCTTGTAAGCATGCGGTTTCAGGTACTATTTCACTCCCCTCGCAGGGGTTCTTTTCACCTTTCCCTCACGGTACTGGTTCACTATCGGTCGCCAGAGAGTATTTAGCCTTGGAGAGTGGTCTCCCCAGTTTCCCACGGGATTTCCCGTGTCCCGTGGTACTCAGGATACCGCTTCGAGTCCGGTAGATTTTCGGTTACATGGCTATCACATTCTATGGCCCCGCTTTCCAGCGGGTTCACCTAATCTCCGGTTTGATAACTCTACTTACGCGGTCCTACAACCCCCCGGTGTAAACACCGAGGTTTGGGCTGTTCCGATTTCGCTCGCCGCTACTTTCGGAATCTCTGTTGATTTATTTTCCTCCAGGTACTGAGATGGTTCACTTCCCTGGGTTAGCTCATACCCGCCTATGTATTCAGCGGGCTGTCACTGAGGTTTACTCAGTGGGGTTTCCCCATTCGGAAATCCCCGGATCAAAGCCTGCTTGCGGCTCCCCGGGGCTTATCGCAGCTTGCCACGTCCTTCATCGCCTTCTGGCGCCAAGGCATCCACCGCACGCCCTTAGTAGCTTAATCATAAAACTTACCAAGACAGTTGCCCCGGCTCTCACCCAGTCCGCGGGATGCGGATTCAGATTCAAACCGGATCGCCCGTCAAGAAAGTTCGCCTTTCCACAACAATTACGCTCGGCTCGTGCAATATTTGCGTTGCGCGTTGCGCGTACCCGCGTATTTCCTTGCGGAAACACAGGGCAATCGCAACATGCATTGCCAGCCTATTCAATTGTCAAAGAGCGATGCCCCTGGCTTTACCAGAGCTTCCCACTCCCGGTGGGAAGGACCGCAAAACACGCGGCCACAAATAAAAAACCCGGCGTCGAGCGCCGGGCTAAACTGCCACACAGTGGCAGCTTTGCGCGTTGCTCGACAGATTTCTATCCGGTATTCGTAGCTGACCTCACTCGGGATCTTAAAGAATCGCCGTGCTCGACAGCCCCTGACATATCCAGATTGCTCCAGACCATTTTGAAGTATAGCAGGTTTTCGTTTCTCGTCAAGCACCGGTGCACAAAGAATTCTCTTGTGCCTGTGAATAAACGTAAGTCTTGTGGAAAACGCGAATTTGCAAGTGTGATCTTCAACATCCTCGAATGTGATTTCAGTCACAGCCGCAATGCGGGTCGATCCTTGATCATGGGAGCGTCGTCAAGAGGCTAGTTGAGCCTGTCACCGCAGGTCTTCCAAAGCCGGTAGCTGCACCGCATCACCGATCTTGAACGGTCCGGCCCCAAGTTCAGACGAGCTGATTGGATCCGTTTCGTTGATGGCGAATTCGGGGCGTCAGGAGAAGGCAAATGGCGAAGGGATTCACGATCTTAGACGGAAATGAGGCGGCCGCGTCCGTCGCGTACCGCTTGAATGAAGTCATCGCAATCTATCCGATTACCCCGTCATCACCGATGGGCGAATGGTCGGATCAATGGCAGGAAGAGGGCCGGCAAAACATCTGGGGAACGGTTCCCAAAGTCATCGAAATGCAGAGCGAAGGCGGCGCAGCCGGCGCCCTGCATGGCGCGTTGCAAGCGGGCTGCCTCGCTACGACATTCACGGCCTCGCAGGGCCTGCTCCTCATGATTCCGAACATGTACAAGATCGCGGGGGAGCTTACGGCAGCTGTCATTCACGTTGCCGCGCGGACCATCGCAACCCATGCACTCTCCATTTTTGGCGATCACAGTGACGCGATGGCGACGCGCGCGACGGGCTTCGCCATGATTTCCTCCAACTCCGTGCAGGAAGCAAGCGATTTTGCCTTGATTGCACAAGCCGCCTCGTTGGAATCCCGAATCCCTTTCCTCCATTTCTTTGACGGTTTCAGGACTTCACACGAGGTCAATAAGATTTTCCCCTTGCAGGATGATGATCTCCGCGCCCTGATTGACGAGAGTTTCGTCCGGCAGCACCGCGAGCGCGGGCTTTCACCGGACCGCCCAGTCCTGCGCGGGACTGCGCAAAATCCCGACACTTTTTTCCAGGCGCGCGAGGCAATCAATCCCTTTTATCACGCCTGTCCAACCATTGTTCAGGATGTGATGGACCGATTCGCCGCGCGCACGGGACGCAACTATCGCCTGTTTGACTATTTTGGAGCGCCCGATGCGGAGCGCGTGATTATCCTGATGGGATCCGGCGCTGGCGCAGTGGAAGAGACAGTGGAGCATCTAGCCGCGCGTGGAGAAAGCGTCGGTTTGCTCAAAGTCCGGCTCTTCAGGCCCTTTGCGACGGAATTGTTTTTGCAATCGCTGCCGAAAACGGTGCGTGCTATCGGCGTCCTCGACCGCACGAAAGAACCGGGGAGCGCGGGAGAACCGCTTTATCAGGATGTTGTCACCGCGTTTAGCGAGGCTCGCACGGAAAATGAGAGCGCAAACTCGCCACGGATTATTGGGGGACGTTACGGCCTCTCCTCTAAGGAATTCACGCCTGCGATGGTCCTCGCGGTATTCGATGAATTGAAAAAGGCCTCGCCCAAGAACCATTTTACGATTGGAATCCATGACGATGTTTCGCATACAAGCCTGGACTACGACGCATCTTTTTCCACCGAATCCCCGGACACTGTGCGAGCTCTCTTTTACGGACTTGGCTCCGACGGCACAGTCGGCGCGAACAAGAACTCCATCAAAATTATCGGCAAAGGAACTCCGAACTACGCGCAAGGTTACTTCGTCTACGATTCAAAGAAGGCCGGCTCCGTCACGGTTTCACACCTGCGCTTCGGCCCGCGGCCCATCCGGTCTTCCTACCTGATCAGCAAAGCCAGTTTTATCGCATGCCACCAATTTCAATTTCTGGAGAGGATAGACGTTCTGAAGGCCGCGGAATCCGGCGCAACATTTCTCCTGAATGCGCCATTCGGCCCGAACGAAATTTGGGACCATCTTCCCCGGCAGATTCAGGAGACGATCCTCGAGAAGCGCCTGCGCTTTTATGTGATTGACGCTTATAAAGTCGCACGCGAAGCCGGTATGGGAAGCCGCATCAATACGATCATGCAGACTTGCTTTTTCGCCATTAGTGGAGTGCTCCCGCGCGAGGAAGCCATCGACGCAATAAAGAAAGCGATACGCGATACCTACGGAAAGCGCGGCGACGCGGTTGTAGAGAAGAATTTTGCAGCCGTGGACCACGCCCTCGCCCATCTCCATCAGGTTTCCGTGCCTGAAAAGGTCACCAGCCGGTTTGACATTCTTCCGCCCGTTTCGCACCGGGCGCCGGCGTTTGTTCGCGACGTTCTCGGCAAAATTATCGCGGGCGATGGAGACGCTCTCCCTGTAAGTGCAATGCCTTTGGACGGCACGTTTCCCACGGGGACGGCTCTCTGGGAAAAAAGGAATATCGCGCAGGAGATTCCTGTATGGGACGAGGAAATCTGCATCCAGTGCGGCAAATGCGTTCTTGTTTGCCCGCATGCGGTCATTCGAGCGAAGGTTTATGAGACAGCCTCTCTTGCAGGCGCGCCAGGTTCTTTCAAGTCCGCCAAGCCCCGCTGGCGCGCGTTTGAGACCCTGCGCTACACGCTACAGGTTTCTCCGGAAGACTGTACGGGATGCAATCTATGCGTCGAAATTTGCCCCGCGAAAAGCAAGAGTGAAGTGAAACACAAAGCGATCAATATGGAGCCGCAAGCTCCGTTGCGAAAATCAGAAAGCGAAAACTGGAATTTCTTCTTTTCTCTGCCGGATTCCGATCGCGACCTCCTTTCGCACACGCAGGTCAAGGACGTTCAATTGCTCGAACCGCTGTTCGAATTTTCGGGCGCATGCGCGGGCTGCGGCGAAACTCCCTACATCAAGTTGCTGACACAGCTATTCGGCGATCGACTGATGATTGCCAATGCCACCGGCTGCTCATCTATCTACGGCGGAAACCTTCCCACCACGCCCTATGCGGTAAATCGCGATGGCCGCGGGCCCAGTTGGTCCAATTCCCTTTTTGAAGACAACGCTGAATTTGGCCTTGGTATGCGTCTGGCCGTTGACAAGCAGGCCGACTATGCCCGCGCGCTCGTTTTCCGCCTTGCAAACCGGATTGGCGATTCCCTTGCCGCAGAATTGCTTGGGTCCTCTCAGGAGAACGAGCAAGGCATTGAGGTCCAGCGAAAACGGGTCGCCGAACTCAAGAAAAAACTCACGGCCATCGATTCCCTCGACGCGCGTGAACTCCTGGTCGTCGCCGATGCGCTGGTCCGCAAGACGGTATGGCTCGTGGGAGGAGACGGCTGGGCTTACGACATCGGCGCGGGAGGCCTGGATCACGTCCTGGGCTCCGGTGTGAACGTCAACGTTCTTGTCCTCGATACGGAGGTCTATTCCAATACGGGCGGGCAGATGTCCAAGGCCACGCCGCGCGGCGCCGTCGCAAAATTCGCCACGGGCGGCAAGCATTCTTCAAAGAAGGATCTTGCGATGGAGGCGATCAGCTACGGCTCTGTATACGTGGCCCGCGTGGCGATGGGCGGCGGCGATACGCATACAGTGAAAGCGTTTCTCGAGGCGGAAGCCTTTGATGGGCCGTCGCTGATCATCGCCTACGCCCACTGCATCGCTCATGGGTATGACATGAGCCACGGGCTCGAGCAGCAAAAAGCCGCCGTGCTTTCGGGTTACTGGCCTCTAATCCGTTACAACCCGGCGCTGCGACAGGAGGGCAAGAATCCATTCCAGCTTGATTCCAAAGCGCCGGCGATCCCATTTAAGCAGTATGCCTATCAAGAAGCCCGGTACAGCATGCTCGCGCGGAGCAATCCCGAAGCCGCGCGTGAACTCTTGCATCTTGCTCAGAACGATGTGGATCGGCAATGGCGCGTCTATGAAAATCGCGCAGCCATGGCGGGCAATCCTTCCGATACACACACCGAGCCTTTGGAAAATCAGGCGGTTGTCGCGCAGAAAGCGGCCGGAGAGGGGAACGAATGATCGACCTCGGCACTACCTATTTGGGGCTTTCTTTGAAGTCTCCGATCGTCGCTTCGGCGTCTCCCTTATGTGAATCCATAAGAAATCTCAGGCAGCTCGAAGATGCCGGTGTGGCTGCCGCCGTTCTTCCTTCCCTTTTTGAAGAGCAGCTCAACCTTGAGAGTTCGTACGTGGATTCGGATCTTTCACGCGGCGCGGAGAGCTATCCTGAATCACTCAGCTTTCTTCCGGATCTTCAAACCTACAACCTCGGGCCGGATGGCTATCTCGAATTGATTCGCCGCGCCAAGCAGGCTGTTTCCATCCCCATCATCGCGAGCCTCAATGGGATTACGCCCGGCGGATGGCTCCGTTATGCCTCTCTGATGGAGCAAGCCGGCGCGGACGCCATCGAGTTGAATATCTATTCGATTCCCACGGACCCGCGCCGCCGTGGTGCGGAGCTCGAACAGGAGTTTTGCGACATCGTCCGGGCAATCAAGCAGCGAATCCGAATCCCCCTGGCCGTGAAGCTGTCTCCATTCTTCACCAGCCCGGCGAATCTCGCAGGACGATTTGCGGAAGCGGGAGCCAAAGGACTCGTTTTGTTTAATCGTTTCTACCAGCCCGATTTCGATTTGGAGCTTCTCGAGATTGTACCCACACTCACTCTCAGCCATCCAAGCGAACTTCTGCTGCGCTTGCATTGGATTGCGATCCTGTACGGAAATGTTTCGGCCGACCTTGCGGTCACGGGCGGCGTCCACAGCGCTGAAGATGTCTTGAAGTCAATGATGGCAGGGGCGCGCGTCGCCATGATGACGTCCGCGCTGTTGCGCAATGGCCCCATGTATGCGAGAGAAGTCCTAGCGGACATTGCCAGGTGGATGGAAGACCACGAATACGAATCCATCCGCCAGATGTGCGGAAGCATGAGCTACCGGTCGGTCTTGGATCCGGGGAAGTTCGAACGGTCCAACTACATGCGCGTCTTAAGTTCTTACACGGTTCGTCCGGTGCCTGCATCGCGCTGACCTGAATTCCAGTTGCGAGATTTCTTGCGTTTGCCGGGCAGACGCACAGCGACAACCGAGAGTTGGATTTCCACCTGGACTGCTTTAACCCTTCTGTCGCTTGAAGAACTCCACTTGTCGCAGGCGCTTCAGCGCTTCGTCGCGCGTCTTGTATGGGCCGCCCATGTTGCGTCCCTTCGAGGAAAGCACTTTGTAACCGCCCTTCACTTTCTTGATCATCGCCATGGCCTCCCAGCTAATATTATCACGCGGCTCTCAGTTCGATGAATGTGACGGTCATCACCACTAATAGTGTTCACTGGCGCGATTTCAGAGGACGCTCATACGATACGCGCCGCGTCCTCGCGGAGTGTTCGCAGCTGCAACGATTATGGGTGGAGGGAATCTGAGCGGCTGAGAATCAGCCGTTTTATTCAGTATCCGGAGAATTCATCACTTCGAATTGAATCTTTGCTTACACCAGCAACTGTAAGCGCGTGTCCGATTGCCGCAACCATGGTTGGGGGACCGGCGACGTAGCAGATGGCGTCCTTCAGAGCGCTCAGGCATTCCGAGAGCATCTGTTTGTCGATGAGTCCGGTCCGCCCCGTCCAGTTGAATTTGGATTTCTCCATTTGGGTCATGGTCCCGATGAACCTAAAGTTTTTGTTTTTGGCCGCAACGGCTTCGAATTCGTTGACAAAGGGCGCATCCTCGGGCCGCCGATTGGAATAAAGAAGCAGAATACGATGTGCGTGCCTGCTCGTGGGGGCGTTGAGGATCATGCTTCGGAAGGGTGTGATTCCGATGCCCCCCGCCAATAAGACTGCGGGGCGCGATGAATCGGCATGAAGCGTGAAGTCGCCGGACGGACCTTCCATCGTAATTTCGGTCCCCAACGGCATGTTTTTCAACACGCGCTTAAACGCTGTATCGCGCATCCGCGTCGCAAACATCAGATACTCTTCCGCCGGAGCGCTCGCGATGGAGAATGTCCTGATGTTACCTTCAGCATCGGTCTCCGGCGGATTCAGCAGCGTGAGGTCCACGGACTGGCCCGGCTTAAAATTAAGGGCCGCGGGCTTTTCGAAGTAGAACGCCATCGTGCCTTCGGCAACTTCTTCCATTTTCTTCAATTTCACCTGGTAGAGAGGCATGTCACTTCCCTTGGGCAAGAATCTCCGCAACGCGTGAGAAATGTTTGGCGAAGATTATTTGGCTGAATTCCGGAATCAGAGCGACTTCAAGTATTCGACGAGTGCCGCTTTCTCTGATTCGCTCAGCCCGAGATGGTTCAGTGAATTGTAGTGTTCGACGACATCTTTCAAGGTCGCGAATCGGCCATCGTGATAGAAGCCACCCTTTGCATGGCTCCAAAGCCCTGCCAGCGGCGCAGTACGGTACATGTGAGTCGGTGAGCGGTCCGCCTGAAAGGAATCCACGCCTACCTCGGCCGGAGGATGGAGGTTGTTTCCCGGCTCTGTGAAGAGTGGCGGAACATGGCAGGCCGCGCATCTGCCCTTGCCATTAAAGACAGACTCTCCCTGTGCAGCGAGAGTCTTATCAAAACTGCCGGCGGCTGGTTTTGGCGCGGGAATGGCGAGCTGATAAAAGTGAAGCGCCGCCAGTTTAGGAGTTACTTGGTCTGGCACGCCGCGCGTGTTGAATGACCCATCCTTGGCGGCTATTGGATACTGATTGGGATCACTGAGCATGGCATCGTAAAAGGTGCCTGAGCCGTGCATTTCCGTTGCGGCAACGTAAGCGTTCCAATAGGTGACCGAGCCGAACCCCGTCCAGGTATGCAAGTTTACGCCGGCCAAACCAAAAGCCGGGGGGATTAGAGTGCAGGCTCGTTTGCCGTCCGGGCGGAGAGCCTTTCCGTCTTTATCGATCTCGGCGTCAAAACAGCCGGGGCCCCAAGTGGCCAGAACTTTCTTCAATGTCTCGGCATCAACGCTGAGAAGATCCGTGAATGGCTTGAGGTTCGGCGCAAGGGAAACGATGGCGCCAACGTTCAGATCCCGATTGGCCCATCCGTCCAATCGCTTGCCGATCCCGGGAGCGAGAGAGTCATCTACGGTCGAGTGGCAGAAGGCACATTGAATGCCCATCGAACGAATACTTCCAGCCTTGTCAAAAAAGCCAGTTACGCCAACAACCGCATTGAGTTTGAGCAATGCAAGAGTCGTCGCGGGATCGTCCAGATCGACCTTTCCTTCCCGGAGCTGTTGTTTTAGGGCCTCTGGCAAGGCATCCGAATCCACCTTCAGGCCGACGGACAAAGCCACCTTGGGGCTAACTCCGCCGCCGACTCCACCGTTCTTCTGCCCAGCGATGGCTTGTTGCAGGTGGAGGGCATCTCCCCAGAAGGCCTCGCTTCCAAACGTGTCAAATCTGAAAATCTGCCTGCCGCTTGTCATCATCTGATGGGCGTGGGTATCAATCGATGCGTCAAACCCAGAATTTTTTTGCGCCTGATTTTGCGCGGACACCCGGTGCTGATTTGCGAGCGCCAGAAAAGTAAAGGTCAATCCGATCAGGCACAGCAAAGCTAGAGTCTTTCTCATTGCAGAAGCCCCCGATTTTCAAATTGAGATTCGGTCGAGACGTTACTATTATCGAATTCCGTTTGAGGAGTCAGTTACTTTGGTAACAGCCGGGCGAATGACAATCGTCGAGGCAGTTTGGTTTGATCCGCTACGAGGCAGAAAATTTTTCAAGGTCCTTTACGTTCAGCACCAGGCGTCCGTGTTTCGTGTAGTCAACCATTCCCCGGCGGCGAAGGAGATTCAGAGCCGTCGAGACCCTCTCGCGCCGTGACGCCACCATCTGTGCAATTTCCTCTTGTGTGAGATACGTAGAAATCTCGACCATGGGTCCCGAACGCTTACCAATTTTTGCGGCCAACTTCAGAAGAATATTGCAAAGGCGATGCGGGATGTCATCCGCGGCCAAAGTGTTCACCTGCGCATAGGCTTCGCTTAACGCCTGGCAAAAAACTTCCACAAGCCTTTGCAAGAGAATGGGTTGCTTCCCGACGGCTTCCAGGACGTCCTGGAATGGGACCGGGATGGCCTTTGTTTGCTCCAGCGCCACGGCGCGGTCCGGACGGAGTGGCTCCGAAGCGCAAAGTTCGCCGACAACGTCTCCTTCTTTACGCACGTCGTAGATCAGTTCGTGGCCATCGGGAGTAATCGTTCCCACCTTTACAAATCCGCTCTGGAGAAAGAAAAATGTCCGCTCCTTGTCTCCAACGCCATAAATGACCTGGTCTTTCTTAAAGGTCGCAGGTTTCCGGCCAGGCAGGATTGCGTCACAGAATCTTCCGCGAAAGACCGAGGTCAATGCAGTGGAAAGAGCTGCGCGAGAGATCTGAGAGTCATCGAGCGCGATGGGAAACTCACGCGAACTTTTCACAGCGGGTTCGGCTACGCGGTAGCGGGATGTCGCCATAAGAATCCGAAGGATTTATTTTTCCTTACTCAATTATTGGTGACAAGGTACTTTGCATGGCTCTCTCCTGTCAATCGACAGTCCTCGCGAGCAGTCTCCCCAATAAAACTCTATTCCAAACGAATTCTTGTGGGAAGTGATTCGTGTCGATTGGCTTTGCTCCGATTCACCAGGTGACATGCTTTTCGGTTTTGTGAAATACATGCATCTCTTTTTCAATGCCCGGCTACAATAGCCGCCGCATCCCTCGGAGGGCACATGTCGAAATCGCGCAGAGAATTTTTGACCAACACGTCCATCGGGCTTTTGGGCGTGGCCGTTCTCGGCACGGAGCAATCGCAGGCTCAAAGCCAGGAGCAGGCGCATACACAATCTCAGGCACAGTCCCAATCGCAAACACCGCCGCAGAAGCCGCCGGATCTCCCGCCCGGCGCGCCCCCGGCTTTCGGCACGGCCCCTTCTGTGGGACCGGAGGTCTCACCGCTAACTTTTTCTGAAGCGGAGAAACTCGTGCAAGTTGAGATGAGCGAAGCGGAGCGCGTGCAAGCCGCGACAAGCTGGCGCCGCTTTACGAGCGGCGCACCGGGCCACACAAAGTTGAGCTGGAGCCATCGCTCGCGCCTTATTCGCGCTGGAATCCGATTCTCCCCGGCGAGAAGGGCGGTCCCGAGCGTGACAGATTTGTCCGAACGAATAACGATCCCGGCCCTCTGCCTGCAAACGAAGCGGACATTGCGTTCGCCCCGCTTACGCAGCTTTCGCGCTGGATCGAATCGCGCAAGCTCACGTCCACACACCTCACGCATATCTATCTCGAGCGGGTTGCGCAATTCAATCCAAAGCTGCGCTGCATCATCACGCTCACGGGCGACCAGGCGCTTGCCCAGGCGAAAAGTGCAGACGCGGAAATCGCCGCGGGAAAATATCGCGGGCCGTTGCACGGCATCCCGTGGGGCGCGAAAGATCTTCTCGACACCGCCGGGATTCCGACCACTTATGGCGCGGATCCATTCAGAGATCGCGTTCCGACGAAGGATTCCGCTGTTGTCGCGCGGTTGAACGCGGCGGGCGCGGTGCTCATAGCAAAATTAAGCATGGGAGCGCTGGCGTTAAACGATATCTGGTTCGGCGGCCAGACGATGAATCCCTGGCTGCTTGAGGAAGGATCTTCCGGTTCGAGCGCCGGCCCGGGCGCGGCCACTGCTGCAGCGCTGGTGGGCTTCGCGATCGGCAGCGAGACTGGCGGCAGCATTGTGAGCCCGAGCATGCGCTGCGGGATTACGGGTTTGCGCCCCACATATGGACGCGTGCCGCGGACAGGCGCGATGACGCTCTGCTGGTCGCTCGACAAACTCGGCCCGATGACGCGCGCCGTTGAAGACACTTTGCTGATTCTGCGCGCGATTTCCGGGCCGGACGCAGGGGATGTTTCCAGCGTTCCAAGCAATCTCGACTATGATTCCGCCGCGCCGGTGAAAGGACTTCGCGTTGGCTATTTCCCCAAGTGGATGAAAGAGGATCCCGCGACAGATGTGGATCGCGCCGCGCTGGAAACGGTGAAAAAAGTTGGGATGATCCCCGTGGAAGTGGGCATCCCTGATTGGCCATACGATTCTCTTGACTTGATTCTCTTCGCCGAAAGCGCCGCGGCTTTTGAGGAGCTCACGCTCAGTCACAAAGAGCGCGAGTTGAAAGTTCAAACGCCCGACGCGTGGCCGAATCTTTTTCGGGAGTCGCGATTCCTCTCCGCAGTGGATTTCGTCCAGACGGACCGGCTGCGCCGCAAGGTGGCGATCGAGATGGCGCGCGTCTTCTCACAAGTGGACCTGCTCCTTGTGCCGTCGTTGCGCGACGAAATGCTGACCATCACCAATTTCACCGGGCATCCGTCGCTCACGCTGCGCGCGGGATTTGTTGAAGTGTCCGAGGCGCGCAGCGACTGGGCGCCCGACCCCGCGACCCCTTTGCCGAAATTCTCGCCGCCGCGCCGTGTGCCGCACGGAGTTACGCTGATCGGGCGGCTCTTCGAGGAAGGGACGCTTGGTCGCGCCGGAATTGCGCTTGAGCGCGCGTTCGGCGTGGCTGGCGAGCGGCCCCCGGGGTTTTGAGCTATTCGAACTCTTTCACGTGCATCGCGGAAGACCGGGCCCTGGCGTTGCATGCCGGGTTCGTAAGATGTATGGTTCGCGGTACTAGAAAAACAAATTCCGCTAAATCGCCTTTGAAAGGCCGTGGATCATGATTTCCGGGATGTCGACTCTTACGCTCGTACACGTCGCGATAAGCCTCATCGGAATCCTTTCGGGTTTCGTCGTTGCGTTCGGACTGATCGGCGGAAAGCGGCTTGACGGTTGGACCGCCATCTTTCTTTTGACCACCGTTTTGACGAGCGTCACCGGCTTTCTCTTCTTTCCGTTGAATCCTTTTCTGCCATCTCACATCGTTGGCATCATTTCGCTCGTCATGCTCCTCATCGCGATTCTTGCGCGATATTCTTTCCATCTTTCCGGGGCCTGGCGGCGCATCTACGTGATCACCGCCATGATCGGCTTCTATCTGAACTTTTTCGTCCTTGTCATTCAGACATTTAACAAGACGCCTGCGTTGAAGGGTTTTGGCCCGCCCAATCCGAAGCCGCCATTTTTGATCGCTCAAGTCGCCGCCCTGCTGCTTTTCGCGGTTCTCACAATTTACGCTGTGAAGAGATTCCACGACGAACCGCCTTTGCGGCATGACTAATTGTCGCGTCGATGAAACCTGAGTTGGAATGCGATTGACGCCAGTAAACCATTTATAATCAGTAGTTTACAGGCATTTTCGTGGCCGCTTCCTTGCTGTCCTACAACTGTCCTGCCGTACCATTGCCGAAAGAAGTCTACATAGGTAGATTTCATTCATGGACGCAAACATTCGAGCATCGAAGCAAACCCTGAAGTTGCTCGGAGCGCTGACGGCAAAGGCGGCGAGCTGGCATTACGGCTATGCGCTCAGCCGCGAAACCGGGCTGCTATCCGGCACTCTCTATCCAATCCTCATGCGACTTGAAGAGCGCGGCTGGCTTGAAACGCAGTGGGAAACTCCGCTGGCGCCGGAGGAAAAAAGAGGCGGCCGCCCGCCGCGCCACATGTACCGCCTGACGACCGGCGGCACAGCGTGGGCGCTGGAAGCGCTTTCGGCGGCGCGCGGCAGCAAAGCCACTGTTGGGAGCAAGACAAAATCGCGCGGCGCGCTGCGGCCGGCGCGGCAGCAGACGCGCATCCACATGGGCGAACCGGCGCTGGAGCAGGGCTGAGCCATGCGCGCCATCAACAATTTAAGCGAAGAGGGGCGGCAGAACTCCTCCCAGGTTTTCGTGGCACGGGCGTTCACTGCACTCGTAGCACTATGGCCCGCCAATTCGCGCGAATGGGCGCTGGCGATGCAATCGGAACTGGGCGAAATGGAATCCACTCAAGAGAGCCTTCAATGGCTCGCAGGAGGAATCATGTCACTCGGCAAAGCGTGGTGGAACGAAGTTATGTACGGATGGAAGGAAAGCGAGAAAGAGCCTTCCACTGTGAAAACTCCGGGACCGCTTGCGTTCGCGCTTGCGGTGATTGCGTTAGCAGCCTTCATATTGATGCCATCCGTGCATGAAGGAGTCAGCGCAGTAACTTCCTCTTGGCGCCCATACAGCATTTCAAACCTGTCGGAGTATCGGCAGATGGAGCGGGAAGCAGAAGCGAACCACGACGCAAAAACACTCGCTTTTCTTTCCACGAGAATGGTCTCGCAGGATGAAGATGCGCGGCTGGCCAATGAAGCGGTCACAATGGATCCATCTTTCACGTGGATCTACATCAAAGGCGGCGGTGTCTGGTACACGTACTATCATCACGCGGACAAATACGGGGTGATACAGAAGCTAGAAGCTTCAGACCCCGGCAACGCAGTGGTGTACCTCATGGAAGCGAGCATTCGGGAAAATGATATCCGGATGCAAAACAACTATCAGGCCCCGAAGGAAAAGATATTGGCTGACCCGCAATGGCGAACTGCAATGGAAAGAGCATTTGCCGCGCCGCGCTACGATTCCTACTATGCCAAATCGATAGATTTGCAAGAGTCCATGCTCAAGGCGCACAACCTGCGGCAGCCGCGGGACATTGCCCGCGGCATGTACGAATACTATTCGTCCGGACTATTCGTTTCGCAAATGTACGTAGATTTCCTGATTGATCAGGCCAAGCTCGCGAAACAGAAGAGCGATACAGCGACCGCGTCTCGTCTAGCCTGGAGCGTGGCGCAATTCGCAGAGCGTGCGCGTGCAAGTCTGCACAATGAGTATGCCATTGGCACCGTTGACACAATGTTTCTCTCTGCCAGCGAAATCCTACAGCCGCTTGAGGCTTCCGCGGGGCACACGGAGGTTGCAAAACTTCTCAGCATCGAGAGGGAGACAATAACTCGCCAACTAGCTGAAAGGACTCCTGCACGTATGCCATATTTATACCGGGGGCTCGAAGCCACAAGTGTTGCGCTTCAAGCTGGAGGACTTGGCGTGATTATTCTTGGCTGGGCGCTGATTCTTTCAGCCGTCTATCTCATTGCGGCGCGATTCGCTCCGGGATTGCGTGATGGCAGGCTGTATCGCTGGGCTTGCAACTGCGGACGATTTGCCCCGGCGGCGCTCGTTGGAGCGGTTGTCCTTATGGCCGCCACGTTCGCGCCATACCTCGAGGCCGTGCAGGACTATTTTGCGGGAATGCGGGATGCGGCAACCCTCAATGCGCTAATCGGAATGGAAAATTCTCTCTATCAACTCCCGGGCTTTGTCATCCCTCCAATGTTCCGGACCATTTACGCCGCCTATTTTTGGCTGGCATTACTCACCTTCACAATCATCGCGGGAGTGCTCTTTATCACCCGCAGGGTGTTCCACACACACGAGCCGCGCGTCAAAGCCGCTTAATAGCGCGTGGTGATTGACGGGGCGCACCGCATGGCTCTACGATTCACGCCATGCGAACAATTGATGCGGGCAGTTCTCGTTGGCGTGGCTGGCGCGGCAGCCTGCGTGGGCGTGGCGCGACAAGAATTTATCTCGCTGCCGCGCCGGTTCTTGCGGCGGCGCTGATTGTCGCGTTGCCTGCCGCGCGGAATGTGGGGGGCGACGAACCCTACGCCGTCACCATCAGCCGCAACGTCTCGATGAAGACGCGCGATGGCGTCACGCTTTACGCCGATGTCTACCGGCCAAAGGCTGAAGGCAAATTCCCCGTTCTGCTGACGCGCACCCCATACGACAAATCACAATCGTGGAATGCAACGGTTTGCACGCGCGCGGCGGAGGCGGGTTATGCGTGCGTTTTGCAGGATGTCCGCGGGCGCTTTTTATCCGAAGGCGAATGGTATCCCTTCAAGTATGAATCGCAGGACGGCTACGACACCGTCGAATGGCTCGCGCACCAACCGTGGTCCACTGGGATGATCGGTATGTGGGGCGGCTCGTATGTCGGCGCAACGCAAATGCTCGCCGCGATCGCGAAGCCACCACATCTGGCGGGAATCTTCCCAATCATCACCGCTTCCAATTATCACGAGAATTGGACGTATCAGGGCGGCGCTTTCGAGCAATGGTTTAACGAATCATGGACGTCGGGTCTCGCCGAAGATTCGCAACGCCGCTACACCGCGGGGGAAAAGAAAGTGCTTGAGTGGGTGAACACTTTGCCTCTGGACGATTATCCGGTGATAAAGCCGAGCGACCCGAAAGCGGCTGCGCCGTATTTTCAGGATTGGCTCGCGCATCCGAATTACGACGAATACTGGAAGCAGTGGTCCATCGAGGCTGATTACAGCCGCATCCAGGTTCCTGCGTTTCACGTCGGCGCGTGGTATGACATTTTTCTCGGCGGCACGCTGCGGAACTATCAGGGATTGAAGGCGGGCGCCGGGATGATTTACGCACGGAACAATCAACGAATGGTGATTGAAATCGGCGGTCACGCCGGCGGCGGCCAAAAAATTGGCGATGTTGATTTCGGCGCGCAGGCCGGGTGGGATGAAACCGGCGCGATGCTCCGCTGGTATGACTACATCATCAAGAGCGCGTCGAACGGAATGGACAAGGAAAAGCCCGTGCGAGTTTTCACCATGGGCCGCAACGAATGGCGCGACTTCGATGACTGGCCGCCGCCCGGCGCGCAGCTGCAGCGGATGTATCTCCATTCGAGCGGCACGGCAAATAGCTCCGCAAGTGATGGCTCGCTGAGCATGACCGCGCCCTCTGGAGAGGAGTCAGCGGATCACTATGTCTACGACCCCGCGAATCCCGTGCCGACGCGCGGCGGACCATTGTGTTGCGAATCGGGATTGCTCGAGCCGGGGCCGAAGGAGCAGAGCGACATCGAAGCACGGAAGGACATTTTAGTTTATTCGACGCAAGCGCTCGCGCAGGATCTTGATGTGACCGGGCCAATCACCGTTGAGCTTTACGTGAAATCTTCCGCCGTGGATACGGACTTCACCGCGAAGCTCGTGGATGTGTGGCCCAACGGGTTCGCGCAGAATCTTACCGACGGTATCCTGCGGATGCGCTACCGCGACTCACGCGAAAAGCCCGAGTTGATGAAACCGGGCGAAATCTACAAGATCACTGTGGATTTGTGGGCTACGAGTAATGTGTTTCAGGCGGGCCACCGGCTTCGCATGGAAATTGCCAGCAGCAATTATCCGCGCTTTGACCGCAACCTGAACACCGGCGACCCGGACATCGCGCACGCGACTAAGAAGGTCACGGCTACGAATTCGATTCTGCATGACAAGGAACATCCCTCGGCGATTGTCCTGAGCGTTTTGACCGCGCAAAAACAGTAAACAAACTTCACCGCAGAGGCACAGGGAGCGAAGAAAAAAATGGGGGCGGGTTTTGGACCCGCCCCGGAAGAAACTACACCTCCTCGACCAAAGCATTAATGATTGTTGTTTGCGTCGTCATCGTCACTCGTCGCAGATGGATTCCCACCTGAGCGCGGCATGCCGGCATGCAATCCTGCCTGCAAGTGATCGAAGTTGAGCGCTGCGTTCATCACCAGCATGAACATGCCGTGCGTTTCTTGCCGCCACATCGGGTTGATGGCGAAAAACACCACGTGCCCGCGGCCGACGGGAATGTCCACAACGGCGGGCGATTCCGCGAGCGCCGCGCCTCCGGCCAGCTCTCCGCTGATCAGGAGATCACGCTCGGCGGCAAACCGCACGATGACGCGTGGCCACATGGATTGCGGCGGGATCGAAGCGGAGCTGTACTGGCGAATGTCCGGGTCAATGTAAAGTTCGCGCTCACGCGGAGTGCGTGGCATTGGCCTCGCCTCGGGCGCCTCGTAAGGACGCGCTTGCACGATGTCGGGGTCCGTCGCGGTGCCGCGGCCGCTCGGACGCCCTGCGGCTCCGCCCGCACCTCCTGCTTCGCCGCCCCCGCCACCTCCGCCGCCCGCACCGAGTCCGAGCGACACGCGGAAGACTGGAGCCTGGCTGAAGTAAACGCCAAGCGTTTCATCGTAACCGTAGGCGATGGGACTGGTTCGATCTTCCACTGTGGATTGGTAGATCGAGCCGCGCGCTTGAAGCTGCGGCGTCTGCGCGACAGAGATGCCCTGCGTTATGCCCAAGTCAATCGGAAGTTGCGCGACGGAGGTGATAGGAATGAAAAGGCCGCCGTCGTCGATGAATTTCTTCAGATTCGCCAGGCCCTCGAAACCCATGCCGCCGCGGATGTCGTCGGTCTGATCCGGCTGGCCATCTGGCGTTACGAGGTTGGGTGTGAGATCCGTGCGCTTCCACGGCATCGGGCCGCCGAAATCAGAGCCGTCGGGTTCTTCGCGCTTCGGAATTCCGTTAATCATCGAAGCGAGGTTTCCCGCGCCCGGCGGATAAATAATTACGTCGAAGCGGTCGCGCAGATTGGGCGTGGCGCCCAGCATCTGATCCGAAATGTAAGTGTAGGGCACTTTCATTTCGTCGAGCGCGAGCCGGTACCAACCTTCGTTCTGCGTATTGACCCATGTATGGACGACAGCAATGCGCGGCACGGTCAGCTCATGCTTTGCGACGCCCGGCTCCGCTGAAGCCCCTTTCACGCGGATGCCGAGATCCCTGGCGGCGGTTTGGAGTTGTGTCGCTAGGTCGGCCGGATTTCCATCGGCGGGGATAATAAATGTGCCGGCGTTGTACTTCGTGCCTTCAGCGTCGAAGCCCGCCTCCGCCGCAAACATCTTTACGTTCTTCAAACGAAAACGCAGAGTCGCAAGAACCGGCTCCGCATTGGCATTGACGAGGTAGAAGCGCGCTGCAGATGCGTTAAAGCTGCCCGGAGCTTTTGCTTCACCGTGAATGAGCGTCATCGGCGCCTTGAGAATGGCGGCGTCGGTCACGCGGATGGTGGCGACGTTGCGAAGCGGGCCGAGCGTCCAGCCGGTGTCGTCATACGGGCGCGGGTCATTCACATTGAAATATTGCGTGTCGAGCAACATATCCGCCATGCGGCTGTAAGGCTGATCCATGCGAATGACGTAGCTGCCCGCAGGTATTTTCATTGCCGTCGTTGATGGCGCGGCAGGCCTCTGCGCTGCCTCATCGCCGCCGCCCATAGCGGCGCCTGATCCCCCGCCAGTGCCCCCCGCCGCAGCGGATGGTGCGGCGTCTCCGCGGCCTCCGCGTCCACCACCACCCGCGCCACCACCTCCTCCAGCGGGCGCGGCCGGGCGCGCCTGCTGAACTTCAATTTCCTGATTGAGTGTGTGGACTTCGCAGCCCTGATTTTGCAAGAGACCCGCAAGCTGCGCCGCAAGCGCGGGGCGCTTGCCGTCATTGACGATCACCCAAGCCGCGGGACCTTCCGTGGTTGCTTTGGCGACGCTGCGCTTGCTCTTCAAATAAAAATTGGAGAGAAATTCCTGGGCGTGGCTGGCGGTGTAGGACATCGAAAAGAGGATTCCGCTCTCCTGCATGTTGATGTTGTTGCGCATGGACCAATTCACGCGCGCCAGCGGCGGATTGGGGCGGAACCATTCGCGCGTGGTCATGTTCGCGGGGACGGTCCTCATGCGTGTGTCCGCGCCGCCATTTCCAAATGTTTCGTAGAAGCGCCCGACGGCGTTGTGGCCTGTCGCGGCATAGAGCATGTAATTCGACGCCCAGCCGTCATAGAAATCGTGCGTCCACACGCCGGGCACGCCGCGCGCGGTCATCTGCTCGATATCGTTGTAAGCCATTTCTTGCCATTCGCTCACCACAATCGGATCAAGCCACGCGTTGTACGGCCCGGTGCCCGTCATCACGTAGAGAAACGGCTCGGATTCGTGGAGGTCGTGCATCACCGTCGCATGCCATTCGAGGAAGCTGCGCATCTGCACCTTCGAGAGTTGCAAGGCCTGCGCGATGCCGTCGCGGTTGTTGTCGTGCGCGACGTAATGGCCCCAGTAGAGCAGGTTCATCTGGGGATCGTTGGGATGGGCAAGGTGATAGTTGTACGTGTCAACGAAGCGGTCGCGGCCATCCACTTCGAGCACCGGCGTGATGAGCACAATCGAGTTCTTGCGGATATTCTGTATAAACGGCGTATCTTCCACCGCGAGCCGGTACGCCAGCTCCATCAACATTTCAGGCGAGCCTGACTCCGGGGAATGGATTGCGCCGGAAGCCCAGTAAATCGGCTTGCCATCCTTGATGAGTTGCTGCGCTTCGGATTCGCTGATCTTGCGCGGGTCGGCGAGCTTGGCGGTGATTTCCTTGAAATGCTCGATTTGCGCCATGTTGGAATCGTCGCTCACGGCGACCATCAGAAAATCGCGGCCCTCTTCACTTGTGCCGACCTTCCAGACCTTTACTCGCGGCGTCGCGGCGGCCAGCGCACGGTAGTAGCGGTTGATATCCTTGGTATAGGTCAGTTTGTTTGGCGCGCCGATTGCGTAGCCGAGAATTTTTTCAGGCGTGGGCACGGTCGGCGAGGCGGGGAGGTGGTCCACCAGTTCAGTTAGGAAGTAAGGTTCGGTGGTGTACTCCTTAATTTTCGCCGTGTACTCGGCGTCCATCGGTTGCGGGGCGGGCGTCGCGGCATTTTTGGTATTGTCGCCCTTCGCTCTGGACGTTTTCGCGGACGAATCATCAGCAGCGGCGCCGCCGTGCTGCGCCTGACCCGCGGCGCTGCCTCTTGCAGGAGCAAGTCCCGCCAGGAGCGCGAGGCTCAGGATAAAAAAAATGGCTGTCTCAAACACTGATAATTTTGCGTGCCGCCCGCGAAACAACGATTCATCTGATTTCATGGCCTTCCTCCTGACTTCAGCTTCCAACCGTCTTGGCGTGGATGGAGCGCAACTGCGCTCCGAAAAAATCATGGCATCGGGCTGAAGATGCTCTAGGACGCGGGGTTTTGTCCATAGGTTTCTGAGAAGCTTACCTCCCTGCTGGATTCAGCGCCCGCTTTGCGTTAGCGTTGCAAGCGCGAGGGCAATATGAGCGAGAGTTCCGCAGCACTCACCACACTGATTACCGGCGGTACGGATGGCCTCGGTAAGGCGATGGCCCTGCGGCTGGCGCGCGAAGGTTACCGCGTATTTGCGGCGGGGCGAAGCGCCGAGCGGCGCGCAAAGCTTGCTGAAGAAGCGCAGAAACTTATTCTTCCGATCACTCCTCTTGAAATGGACGTTTGCAACGACCTGAGCGTGGACCGCGCCCTGGACGAAATCCGGGCCGTAGCTGGGCCAGTGGACGTGCTCATCAACAACGCAGGCGTGGCATATGGCGTGACGATGGAGGAGATCCGCCTCGAAGATTTACGCCGGCAATTCGAGACGAATTATTTTGCGGCCGTGCGCCTGATCCAGCGCGTCCTGCCGGACATGCGCGCGCGCCGACGCGGGTGGATTGTGAACATGAGTTCGGTGAGCGGGCGGGTGGCGGTCCCGGTAATGGGGCCGTACGCCAGCACGAAGCACGCGCTCGAAGCAATGAGCGACGCGCTGCGCCACGAAGTCCGGTCTTTTGGCGTGCGCGTGATCCTCGTTGAACCGAGCTATATCCCGACGAACATTGAGAATGCTGCGATAGAGCTTGGCGCGCAGTATCGCCCTCAAATGGAGAACGGGCCTTATACGGCGGTTTACAACGGTTTTTTCCGCGGGTGGCGCAGACACACGCAGGCATCGAAAACGACGCCGGAGGATTGCGCGGCGATTGTGCTTGGCGCGCTCCGATCAACTGATCCTTTGCCGCGCTACCCGGTGCCGAAGAAATCCGGCCGCGATTTGTGGATTATGAGATTGCTGCCCGGACGAATGGTGGATCGGATGATTGCGCGCGAATTCAGTCCCAGCACAAGCTGAAAAGAATGCAGACGACGGCTCCCATCGATTCCCGCGAGTCTTATCGGCATAGAGCCCCCGCATTGAAGGCAAAATTGCGAAGGTTAGTCTGTCTTCGGCTGGCAAATTCCCGCGATGACAAGCGCGACCACGATCATTTGCGCTATGCCGGTCAGGATCCAGTGCAAAGCGAGTCGATGCGGCACGGGAATGACAAAATAGTTCATCATGAAGCCCGGCACAGGAGCGACCAGTGACAGCAGGATTCCGAACCGGATGCCTTGTCCGATCCAAGACTTCTTTTCCACGCCGCGCTGATAGACCAACACCGCACCAACAGCAAAAATAAATTGGGCGAGGAACATGACCCACATCTTATGATTCATGGCGTCTTCAGACCGCCACAAGTCAGCCGTAGCCATGTAGGCATTCTTGAGCAGGACTTCGTGGATCAAGTAGCCGGTTCCCGTATACACAACGAACGCGGCGGCGATGGCCCCAAGCGTTTTCTTCATGTCCATGACCTGTCCTCCATGGGGCGTTCGTGTGTTCCCAAAAATGCCGGGAGCGCAACCCGCCCTATGTAAATCCCCGCGATTAGAATCGAAAGAGAGGGACCCTGCGGAGCAAGTCACCCTGCTGCCCCGCTTGCAGGCGGGAGACTAGCATTTCGGGGGTCGAAATGCGAGCGTTTTTGCCGCCGGGAATCTAAGGATTGGTGATCTGCGGCGAGATGCTTGTCAGCCGGATTTGTTGGAGCTGCTTGCTCCAAGCATCATGGATTGGCGATTCCGCGTAACGGTCGGCGGCGGCGCGGTCCACGAATTCAATCACAAACGCGGCATCGAAATCGCGGGGTTCCATCCGCGCGGGTTTGAGCCAGATATTCTTTATGCCGGGAATTTGCGCTGCCATTTTCGGTATACCGTCAATAACCCTTTGTCCCTCGGCATCGGAAACGTCGGAGGCGAATTTAATAAGTGAAATCGCGAGGATCGTTTTCGGCTGGCCGACACGGCTTTGTCCCGCGGCGAAACCGGCGAAGAAAAGCGCGCCCGCTACCAGACCGACGGCAAGAAGTCGCATATTTCTAATCATGAATTTCCCCCTGAGTTGTTGGCGATGCAGCCCGAGCCCGGAAAATCTTCTAGGCCTGATTCCCACGAATCAACCTCATGGCAGCCGCAAGCCCGGGCTCTCCGGCGCCGCTGCCGCCGCGTTGCCCCGCGCCCGCTTCCGGATTGGTATCTCCTTCACCGGGGGCAAGAAACAAATTTTCTTCAAGACCGTGTTGCTTGGTGTACATCTCGAAATACCGCCCCTGTGCTGCGTAAAGCGAAGCATGTGTTCCGCGCTCGACGATGCGTCCGCCTTCGAGAACAAGAATTTGGTCCGCGCGCCGAATGGTGGAGAGCCGGTGCGCGATGACGAAGGTCGTCCTGCCTTTCATGAGCTGAGCCAGCCCCTGTTGGATGAGCGCCTCGGATTCCGAATCGAGGCTTGAAGTCGCTTCGTCGAGAATCAGGATGCGCGGGTTTGCGAGCAGCGCGCGTGCGATGGAAACCCGCTGCTTTTGGCCGCCGGAAAGCTTTACACCACGCTCGCCGATAATCGTGTCGTACTTTTTATCGAGAGGCTCCGCGAATTCATCCACGCGCGCGATACGGCACGCAGTGAGGATCTCTTCCTCTGTGGCGTCCGGCCGCGAGAATGCGACGTTCTCCCGGATGGTGCCGTCAAATAGAAAGGTTTCCTGCAGGACCACGCCAAGCTGAGAGCGATAGCTCGAAAGTTTCACGGTCGAAAGGTCCACACCATCCACCAGCACGCGGCCCGATGTCGGGGTGTAAAAGGACGCGATCAACCCAATCATCGTGGATTTTCCCGCGCCCGAAGGACCTACGAGCGCCGTCACGCTGCCTGGCTCCGCCGAGAAGGAAACCTCATTCAGCACCGGCTTGCCGGTCTCGTAGGAGAACTCCACTTCTTGAAATTCCACGGTGCCGGTGATTGGGCCGATATCGAATTGCCGGCGAGGGTCTGTCTCTTCCCGCGATTCCTTCAGAACGTCGCGCGTGCGTTCGAGCCCCGCGAGCGCTTCGTTGACTTGCGTCCCGATATTCACAATCTGAAATACAGGAGCCACCAGCATGGCGAGAAAGAACGAGTATTGGACCCAGGCCCCAGTGCTCATTGAATGGTGGAGAACCATGCGCCCGCCAAAATACATGAGGAGGGCCGTCACAAGCCCCATGAGAACCGAGGAGGACGAACTCATCATCGAAATCGCATTGATGGAACTCAGAATATTTTGTAGCAGGCGGTCGACACCATCCGCGAACACTTTTTCTTCGCGCGCTTCCGCGTTGTACCCCTTTATTACGCGAACCCCTCCTAGCGATTCCGTCAGCCGGCCCGCGACCTCTGCGGTGATCTTGGGGCGAGCGCGGAAGAGCGGACGGATCACGGCGAATGCTTTGCTCATACCAACGCCGAAAATAACGAGCACGCAGATGGCGATTGTCGTGAGCACCCAACTGACGTGCAAGAGGTAACCGAATGCCAACAATGCCGTCAGGATGCTGCCGAAGAAATCGATCAAACCCGTCCCGATGAGGTTCCGGACGCCCTCCACATCGTTCATGATTCGTGATACGAGCTGCCCTGTTTTGTTGGCGTCGAAATAGGCGACAGGCAAGCGTCCAATGTGCGTTTGAACGCGGCGGCGCAATTCAGCGATCATCCGCTGTGCCGATTTTGAAATGAGCTGGGAGAGACTGTAGGAGGTCAAGGCCTGCACAATGGTGGCAATCAGAACTGCCTCCACGATGCGTGGAAGCAGGTTCATTCGGCCGCCGTTCAGCACGCCGTCTACGAATGGCTTGGTCACAAAAGGGATGACCAGACCCGCCACTTTGCCGATCGCCATCAACACAAAACCCAGAACGAGCAGCGGAACGTTGGGCCTCAGCATCCGCATGGCGTCGGGCAGACTCCTCCACAGGGGCGCGCTGGGCCCGGGCTTCTTCTGCGGCGGCGTGACTGGACTTGGAGTATTGCTCATGGAAATTAATACGTTTCCCCGTGCATTAGAATATCACGCCCGGAAAAACGAAACCGGCGGCCGATTCCGCGTCCGCGGAACCTGCCGCCGGCAGGAGGAGTGGGTGAAACCTACGTTTACTTCTATTGCGGGTTCTTGTCGTTTTGTTTCACTTCAGCGTTGATGCTTCCTGTTGGTGTCACGAGACTGGATTGCCGCACAAGGTATGGCATAAACGGCGTGACCTCAAACGGCATCTTTTCGCGTTCGGAAATGCTTCCCACCTGCTTGCTCTTCAGCATTTCGAGTTTGTCGTCCCAGGGATCGAGTTTCACGCGGCCACCCAGCGGCAGCGCGACGATCTGATTGGGTTGCGGATTCGTATTTGCCTGAGCCTCGACGGGCGGGTGGGCAAGGACCGCATTTCCCAGCCGCGGGCTAATCAGGTTCGGAATCTCCTTCGCACGGCTCTGCAATTCCCCGAAAAAGAGCTGCGCTGTCTGGAGCTTGTCTTTTACATATGAGTTTTTGAGCAATTCGGCAGCCTTCGCGCTCGCGGCATCGTCTTCTTCCTTCGTGCGCGCGAAATCGAAGTGCCGGAACGTTTCCTTCTCGTTGAACTGGAGCACTTGATCAAAGAACGCGAACTGTGTGTCCACCCGGTGGCCAAGCACAATGTGCGCCAATTCCTCGGCAAGAACAGCCGCCAAACTCGATTCATCCGGCAAGACATCAATCAGGCCACGGCTGAGGATAATCGTGTGCCCGATCGAAACTGACTCGAGCGTCGAGTTCAACAGGACGCGGCAGCGGATTTCGGGTTGGATATCGAGATTGTTTCCTACTTCAAGGTTGTTCACGACGGTCTCGAGAACCTTGTCCACTTCGCCCTTGGGCGCAATCAGTCCGAGGCGTTCGAGACGATCGATGACGTTATCCTCGGCCTGCCGGTCCCAGCTGCGCTGGGCCTGCAAGGGAGAGACGTCATTGTTTGTTGTCGTCTGGTCGTTTATGGGCGCGTTGGATTCCACGAGGATTTTGCCGAGTTCCTGTTCCTGTTTGGAATGGCCGAGGTTGTAACCCCAAAGCCTTGTCTGCGCCTTGAAGGAAATGGACTTCGAGAGCGACGCATGCAGGTCCTTTTCCTCGCTGTAAATGAACGAGGGCAGCCACATGTTAGCCCCCGTGTTCGTACGCCAGCTATCGAAATGGAAGTAGACTTTTTCCCGGGTCCCGCCATTATAGTCGCCGTTGAACCGCACGATGGTGAAATCCTTATCTTCCACCCAGATGCGTCCGACGAAGCGCTCGCGCCCTGACTTCGGGGTTGGCGTCACGTCAAAGACGAGGCAGCGGACTTCGCCGAGAAATTCGCGGCGTACGTAATCAAAATTATAGTTCTGGCGGTCAAAGCCGTTCTTGTCCAGGAAGACCATCTCCAGGAAGCCCACCGGCACGTATGTGACGCCGGTATTAAAAATTCCCGAGAATCCGCCGGCGATCCCATGGCGAATTCCGCTAGCATCAATCAGGGATTCGACTTGCACGCCTTTATCAAACTTTGCGCGGCCGATGAAATATGTATCGCCGGCCGGCATTGGCGCTCCGTCCTTATCGGTCCGCAGGTTCTGAATATAAGTCTCAATCAGCGGCGAGTATTGGCGGATGATGTCCATTTCCGCTTTTTCCCGCACGATGATCTTGTCGATCACCTGATTGAGCGCGTCGTTATTTTGAGTTTGTTGCTGCTGGCCAAACGCCGCCGGAGCTGAGACGACGACAAGAGCCAGAATCACCAGGACTGCCTTTAGCGTACGCATTTTTCCTCCACTCCTCCAATTCGTTTCAGTATGCCAACAGAAATTCGATGTGAACCGTAGCCGGGAAATCTACAGCCTGCCCGTTGCTGATCGCTGGTTTGTACTTGATAAGTTTCGCGTCCTGCATCGCCAATTCGTCCAGACCGTGCCCCAATCCTTTGGTCACTCCTTGTACCACGATTTCGCCATTCGCTTTGAAAATGACGCTCACCAGGACCGTGCCTTCAATCTTGAGATCGCGCGCTTCCTTCGAGTACTGGGGTTTCGGTTTTTCTAAAATCACAATTGGTTGCACAGCCGCGGCCTGCGTCTGCTGCTGTTTAGGTTTGGTACCCGTATCCACGGTCGCCTGGGTGAAACCATCGGGCTGCACCGTTCCAGTTCGTTTCCCGCCGCCGGTCGGCTGAATCGCCGTTCCGTTGCCGAAGCCCGTGCTGGCCACTGTACCGCGGGCGCCATTTGCTCCGCCGGTTCCGTTGCCGTAACCCGGGCCGTTCGGTAAATCAAAAGACCCGCGTCCATTGACGTTTGCGCGGGCGTTTGGATTCGAGGGCCCTGAAACTCCATTGGGATCTCCGAATCCGCCCGTCTGCACCTTGCTCGGGTCCATTTTCCTTGGCAATGTTGCCGGTGCTGCGCTTCCCGTACCCAAGTCAACGCTTTCCACAGGGGGACGTGGGCGAGCCGGTTGGGGAACATTCATATCAATCTTTGGAGTTTCCACAGCCGCTTCAAATTTCGGCGCCTCAACCTTTGGTGCGACCTTTGGCTGAACCTTTGGCGTCAAGTTGCGCGGCGCGATGATCTTTGGCTGCGGCGTCGGGGGAGGTGTCACCAATGCTTCCTTAACCGGCGGTGGCAGCGGCTGCGGTTTTGGCCGGACAGCCGGTTGCTTCGGTGGCATTGGAACATCGGTCTGTGGCGCCGTAAGCGGCATAACATTGAATATGAGCTTGGGGATCATTTTCTGTGGAAAAACCAGAGGGACGATCAGGATCATCGCCAGCAATCCAAGCTGGAAGGTTATGCTCACACCCATCGCGCCAAGGCGCGGCTTGCTTTGGGGAAGCAATGAAAACCTTGCAGTGGTCCCGGACTTTCCCGGAGCAGGCTTCAGGATCACTCGGTTCGGCGAGGCGGGGCCTGAACCTGTGGGAAATTGCTTTCGGAGACTAATCTGCGGCTGCGCAAGAATCGTTGGGTTCATATGAGTCCGCTTAGTTAGAGATTCCAAGTCGTTCTTCTTGGTTCTTGCTATTCGTCGTCCGCGCTGAGGTATTTCCTCTGCCTAGGATGACCCGGTACAAGAGTACTGGGTCGGGCTGGGAGCCCGAATAGGACTATCGTACTACTGTTTCCTAAGCAGCAGCACAAAAAGCTTAGTCCCGCGAAACCCCTTGTGCAAGGGGGAACTTACCTGATCTCACTGGTATGGAACCCCGCAACGCACGAAAGGTTGCTCACTGCTTTATCTCCGCAAGAAGCTCTTCATTCACGTTGATTTGCACTTTTCCAGGGTTTTGCGGGAGCGTGAAAGTGATCGGCGTAACAGCGTTCACTGCGCTGGCAAGTCCTACCCGCACCATTTGCCCGTTGCGTTCGATAAACAGCGGAATCATGTCCATCCAGGGTTCCGGCACACCACTGCGCTTGATTTCGCCCGTCACTTTCCACTGTCCGTTTCCGGCATCCTTCACTTCATAATGAAACTCGTAGTGTGGAATCCCCGTGCCGTAAACGTACTGGTTGAAAAACCAGTCAAGCTTGTGGTTTCCGCCGAGGTTCATTGCGGGCGTCATGTACTTTTCCGCGATGGCCTTGAAATCTTCGGTGGATGCGGCTTTGTTGTCGAAGGTCTTGCAGAAGTCATGCATCATGGCTTTGAAACGCGCGTCGGGATCTTGCGCGCGAGAATCAGCAAGCATCATACGCAACATCCCGAGGACGTACCCGCCCTTGTTGTAGATGATCGTGGCCGTGTCCGGCGAACCTCGGCGAAGGCCAATGGAAGACGTAGTCCGGTATCCCATCCAGACGGGGCCGACGGAATCGATTACATGGTTGTGGTCGTCCCTGGCGAGCAAGTCCAGCTTGTCCGCTCGAAGCCGGTCGATGTATTCCTTTTGGTTATCCCTGAGTTGTGTATATAAGTTGCCCGAGAACGTCGCGAATCCTTCGGAGAGCCACTGATCGTGGTAGCTCTTCCAGCCGACTCGGTGCCCCCACCACTGGTGCGAGGCTTCGTGCGCGCGGAAAAATTGCGTAAGCCGCGGATCATTCGGAGGAATCCGGAATGTATTAAGTTGTGTTGGATCCATAAAAGTTAAAGCCGAGAGATAGATCAGGCCTGGCCATCCCTGTCCGTACCCTGCCGGAATACTTGTGATGACAAGTTGCTTGTATGGATAGGGGCCGTAATATGGAATGAATGTCCGGAGCGCATTCCCCATTTCGTGGGCGATCGTCGGCGCAAGATTTGCCGGTGTAAGCTGGCCCACCGCCACTTTAGCATTGTTGTCATCTACTATTCGCTGAAGTGAAGCCATTTGGTTGTCAGGTTGTTTGTTGGCGTAGACTTGAATTTCAATATCGCCGACCTTTTCAGTGTAAACCTTGAAGTCTCCATATGCGAATCCAGCGACTGTCATTGGGATGTCACTCTTATATTCGGAAATTGTTTCATTCCCTTCTGCCTCTTCACCCACTTTGTTGCCTGTGACGGTCGCAAGATATTTCTTCGGGAAACGAAAGTGAATATCCCAGTCAAACCGGGGTGCGAATTCATCTCCGGAGGTGGAAGATGTCATCCGAGCTGGGTACCAGCCGTAGCTCTCGGGGAAGAATACGCCCGGCCCTGCCGAGACAATTGCGCGTTTCCCCGAATACTGGAAAGTCAAAACCATCCCTTGCTTTGCCTGGGTTGATACCGGAAGGATGACGGCGACATAGTCTCCGTACGATTGAAATCGATCCTTCCTTTCACGAGATTGAATAAACGTGAGCGGCGTACCCTTTTCGTCCGAAACCTTCTCTACTCTCAGATTTGAATCCAACCCAAACAGCAACACCCGTTCGCCGGCCCATTCCGCTTCCATCTTGATCTTGGCCGTTGCGGTAAGGTCAGGTGTGCTTGTCACCCTCACATCCATATCATAGGAGTGGATTTGGTAGTCTGCCTTTGCGAGAGGAACGTCGAAGGCCTCGCTTGAACTGCGCCCACCTGCGGGGAAGCTCATCCAAATATCGAAGAACTTGACAGCCCCCAAATCGGCCCAGCGGCCAAGGCTGATATCCTCTGGCCTGTCGGCCTCATAAAGAGCGTTCACCCATCCGTGCTGGTCCGTCTTTACATCGGTCATGAAAATCGCGCTTTTTGAGCGATCCGCGGCCATCACACTCTTGAAAAGCGAGGGAAGGAATTCCGCGCCAAGGTCCTCGGCCGCTTGAATTCGTGAGCCTAGAAGGTCGTCGTTAGTCGCGGTAGCCCCGCCCCATTGCACCTTTGCGGCGATTTCCTCAAATGTCTTGTCGGTGAAAACAAATGCGGCCTCGGAAAATTCTTGGTTTAATTCACCCTCCTTGGTGAAGAGCTGAAGCTGCTGGGCTTCCAGCGCGTTCGGAGGACCCATCTGCAACCGTCCCTGCCCGCTGAACACTGCGCCAAATACGACGCCATTCACCGGCTGCGTAAAATGAAGTGTCCCGCTGTCGAGGACGACGCGAATCCGGTCCCGCGTGATGATGAGATCGCTGACTTTTGCGATCTTCTGCGGATCAAACGTGGGGTGCGCCAGTGCATTCCAGATCGCGATCGGACCGCTTTGGCCTGCGGGCGCAGTCTGCGTGCGCAAAGAGTCCACGCTCCCAGCGATCATGAGCAAAACTGCCAGACACATGGCGGCACGGGCTGACTTCATCGTTGACCTCCGAGGGTATACACAATCAGAATTTATTATACGCAACGCGCAAGCTCCTGGTGTCAGGCTCGTCATGAATGCAGCCGGAATCGACACGTTCCGAAGCATGTAAATCGCGGCCGCGTTCGCAAGAAACGCATGGTTGCCAAGCCCAAAGCAGCACAAATCTTAACCTAAAGACCTCTGTATAAATAGCTTGACATCGGACTGGGGCAGCGTATGTTCCACTTATGCGACGAGACGCTGCTGTCTTGGAGGCGCGCCGCTTGGCCGCCTTGCCCCGCATCCGGCGGGGTGAATCGTTGTCCTCCATTGCCCGCCAACTGGGTGTGAGCCGGCAGGCCGTGCACCAGTGGGCGCGACTGTCCCGCCGACGAGGAGTGGCGGGGCTGCGTCGTATCCCGCGCCCGGGTCGCCCGCCCAAACTGGCTCGCGCACAACTGGCTCAACTTCCAGGTCTGCTGGCACACGGCGCCGAAGCGCACGGATTTCCGACCGCCGTCTGGACCACACAGCGCGTTGCCGATCTGCTGCGGCGGCGCTTTGGCGTTCGCTATGACCGCGATCACGTTTGTCGCTTGCTGCATCGGTTTGGCTGGAGTTGGCAGAAACCCACCGGTCGCGCCCGTGAGCGAGACGAGAAAGCCATCCGCCGCTGGGTCGAGCACACTTGGCCACGCATAAAAAAAACGCCCGACGGCTAAACGCCACGCTGGTTTTTGTGGATGAAAGCGGTTTCTCATTGCTCCCCACGGCCTGCCGCACCTGGTCGCCGCGCGGACAGACACCGATCCTGCGCCACTGTTTCAACTGGCCCAAGCTGTCGGCGATTTCCGCCGTCACGGTGAATCCGCATGCCTACCTGCATCTGGTCCCCGGCACCATCGCCAGCGACGAAGTGATTCGCTTTGTCCGTCACTTGCTGCGACGGATTTCCACGCCTCTGTTTGTGTTGTGGGATGGCGGCAATCCCCACCGCTCCCGCCGCACGCGCGAGGCCTTGGCGGTTTATCATTCCCGCCTACGCGTGTTTCGACTCCCGGCCTACGCCCCGGAACTCAACCCCGATGAATGGCTTTGGGCGTGGCTGAAACAACATGCGCTGCGCGGCTTGTGCCCGCCCGACCTCAACGTGTTGCAAAAAAGCATTCGCCTGGCCATCCGCCGATTGCGCCGCCATCCCGACATCATCCGTTCCTTCTTCCATGCCTGCCCTCTCTCTTTTTGACCCTGTCAAGCTATTTATACAGATGTCTTTAGCGCGCCAACGCTCCGGACGAATAGAAGAGAGCAGTTTCTACCTGCCTCCGTGCTACGCTATTGCACCGAACTCAACAAATGGAGATTTCAGTTACCGTCCGCGAAAAGAGGTTGGCGGCGGTTGCCTCAGTCGGCTCCGCCGTCGTACTGGTCTGTCTGAAAGTATTCCTGACCGTGGCCACAGGCAGCCTCGGAGTTCTTTCTGAGGCTCTGCATTCGAGCCTGGATTTGATCGCCGCTGTCATCACTTATCTCTTCGTGCGCGTCTCCGACCAGCCCGCCGACGCACGCCATCCATATGGCCACGGGAAATTTGAAAGCTTCTCCGCGTTTGTCGAAACCGGCCTGCTTCTTCTCACCGCTCTCTACATCATTTACGAAGCCTTCCGCCGACTATTCTTTCAGGAAGTCCACATCCGGCCGAGCCTGCTCGCCATCGCCTTGCTTTGTGTTGCGCTGTGTGTGGACCTCGTCCGTTCGCGGGCACTCAACCGCGTGGCGCGCAAGTATCAGAGTGAAGCGCTGGAAGCAGACGCGCTTCATTTTTCCACCGACGTGTGGAGCACGCTCACCGTCATCCTGGGCATCGCACTCACGTGGCTCGGCGCCCGGTATTCAATTCCGTGGCTGCGGTATGCCGACTCGATAGCCGCGCTGGCTGTCGCGGGATTTGTGATATGGGTCGGGTCACGGCTCGGGAGGCGCACGATTGACGCGCTGCTTGACGCAGCGCCGGCGGGCCTTCAGGAAAAAATCACGGACGCGGTCACTCAAATGGATGGCGTTCTCGGCGCCGAGCGTGTGCGCTTGCGCCGCTCCGGCAACAAGCATTTCGTGGACGTCACCATCAGCGTCCCGCGCACCGCAAGTTTTGAGCGCGTGCACCAGATCAGTGACGCTGTCGAGCGCCGCGTCGGCGAGATTCTCCCCGCTGACGTGATGGTCCATATGGAGCCGCGAGCCCGCGTCGGTGAGCATCTGTTTGACGCCATTCGCGCTGCCGCGCAGCGCCGCGGTCTTGCCATTCACGGCCTTGCGGCGCAGGAACTCGAAGGACGTCTTTTCATCGAGTTGCACCTCGAGGTGGAAGATCGCCTGACCCTCCGAGAAGCGCACGGCCAGGCCACTGATCTTGAGGAAGAAATCGGCATGCTGGCCGCCAAGGCCGGAAACGGCCAATCGGCTGAGGTGAACATTCACATCGAACCGCTCGGCTCGGAAATTGCCCGTGACGTTCGTACCGCCCATGAAATGAAAGATCTGGGCCGCGACGTCGAATCTTACCTAAGTTCACTCACCGCCGAATACCATGAACTTTTGGATTGCCACGAAGTCCACGTGCGCCAGCTAAGGCACAAAATTCTCGTCTCATGCCATTGTGCGATGCGCGGCGAATTGCCGATTACCGAAATTCACGACGCCACCGCCGCGCTCGAAGACCGCGTAAAGGAAAAGTTTCCCCAAATCGTCCAGGTAACAATTCACCCCGAGCCCGTCGAAGAGCGCTGAATCCCTCATTTTGGTTGGATTAAGTGAAGGCGCGACGATATCTTCCGGGCCGGCTCTCGCTTGAGTTGAAGCGCTATGGCGGCGAATGCTACGATTTAAGTTTCCATGGTGAACACCATGCCCAGCAATCGGCAGGAGCTTCGCGCGGGCGCGCTCCGCGTGGGCGTACCTTATCGCACAGCAAGAGAAGAGGTTGCCGGCGAAAACCGCAAGCATGATTACTATTGCCAGGCCGTGCGCGAAGCGGGCGGCGAGCCTGTCGCGATTTCGCTGACCCTGGATGACGTGCGCCTCTCCGCCATGCTGCATTCACTCGACGCTTTTGTCATCCCTGGCAGCCCCGCGGACGTTGACCCTGCGCGCTACGGCGCGGCGCGACACGCAAATTGCGGCGACGCCGACCCCGCCCGCGAGCGGACGGACTGGGCCATCTACGAGCACGCGTTTGCCGAACAGAAACCAGTTCTGGCGATCTGTTACGGCGTGCAATCGCTGAATGTTTTCCTTGGTGGCACGCTGGTCCAGGACATTCCGAGCGAACTCCCCAATGCCTTGCGCCATAGCAAGAACCGCAATGGCGAAGTGATGCCCGCGCCGTCACAGGACCCCGTCCACGCAGTGCATATCGAGGCGGGCTCGAAGCTCGCTGAGCTTTCCGGCGCAGCCGGGAATCGCGTGAACACTTCGCACCATCAGGCGATTCGGACACTTGGCCGCGGGTTGCGCGTCACGGCAAATGCTCCGGACGGCGTCATTGAAGCAGTTGAATACACGGCACCCGGCCGGGCAATCGGTCAAACAACTGGAGGCGACGCCGGGCATTGGGTCTTGGGCGTGCAGTGGCATCCCGAGCGTCCAATTCATGAAGAGGCCGGGGATGCATTTTCCGCCATGCTTTTTCGCGCGCTGGTCCGCGCCGCCGTGGAGGTCGCTCCTCAGGCGACCTGAATCATCAATCTAAGAATTGCATCAAGCATTTTGTCAGGCCTGGCCGTACCGCTTGCGCTGTACCGCACTCTTCAGGGGGAAGCATGATCTCACTCACAGGTAAAGCGGTGGTCATCACCGGAGGTTCGCGCGGCATCGGCGCGGCGGCGGTAAAGCTCTTTGCGCAGGCGGGCGCGGACGTTGTGTTCAACTACAACCGCAATCGCGAAGCCGCGGAGCAGGTTGAACAGGAAGCGCGCAAGCACGGTACGCGCGTCGAATCGCTGAAGGCAGACCTGAGCAAGATGGCCGACGCGAAAAAGTTGATTGACCTCGCCACTTCGCGCCTCGGGCGCCTCGATATCCTCGTTGCCAACGCGGGCATCTGGAATGCCGAGGATGCTCCGATCGAGCAGCTCACCGAGCGCCAGTGGGACGACATGCTGCGCATCAATCTAAAAAGCGTTTATTCCGTGATTCACTTCGCCTCAGCGCGGATGATTGCGCAGAAGAGCGGGCGCATCATCGCCATCAGCTCGACGGCCGGGCAGCGCGGCGAGGCGTTTCATGCGCATTACGCCGCATCCAAGGGCGCCATCATCAGCATGGTGAAAGGACTGAGCACCGAACTCGCGCGGCACAATATTCTCGTCAATTGCGTTGCGCCCGGATGGGTGGATACGGACATGTCAAAGCCCGTGCTGAGCACCAAGGCCGGCGCGAAATTTGCAATGTCTGCGATTCCCCTGCGCCGCGTGGCCACGGCGGAAGAAATCGCCGGGCCAATTCTCTTCATGGCCTCCGACCTGGCAACCTTTATCGCGGGAGAAGTGCTCAATGTAAATGGAGGCGCGGTGCTTTGCGGCTGAAATCCATTCTTGTGCTCGCGTGTATTGCGGCCGTTGCGTGCGCGCTCGCCGTCGCTCCGCTTTGCGCCCGCCTCTCGCCGCCCGCACAGAACCCGGACACTATTCCCGCCGATAAGAGCGCAGCGATGGCCAAGGAAATCCTCCAGCGGATGATTGGCGGTCTTGGCGGCAACGCGTATCTCAACGTCCGTGATTCCGATTGCACCGGAAGGCTTTCGCAATTCGGGCCGATGATGGGAGAACTTGGCGGCTTCGCTCTGTTCCGGAGCGAGTGGATTTTCCCGGACAAGTACCGGCGCGAAATCTCACGCAAGGGCATCATCATTGATGTTTATAACGGCAATCAGGCGTGGTCGCTCGACAAAGGTGGCGTCGAGGACGTCGACCCCGTTGTTGCTGCCGCGTTCCTGACAACCGTGAAAACTTCTTTTGACAACGTGATTCGTTACCGGCTGAAGGAACCAAATCTCGAATACCGCTATCGCGGGCTAGACGTCGTGGACCTGAAACAGACTGAATGGGTGGAAATCACAGACACCGACCAGCACACCTTCCGCATCGCGGTGGATCGCGGAACCCATTTGCCGGTGCGCTATGTCATCACGTCGCCCGACCCGAAGACCGGCGAGCCGAGTGAGGACATCACCATTTACTCGAACTGGCATCTCGTCGAGGGAGTGCAGACGCCATTTGGCATTTCGCGCGAGCGTGACGGCAAGCGCGTTCAACAAACTTTCTATGATGGGTGCAAATTCAATTCCGGGCTTTCGCAGGATCTGTTCACCAAAGCGAACCTTCAGCAACGCTGGAAGGAGAAAGGCCACAAGAGTTAGGTCCCCTTGATTTGGGCCCGGGCAATCATGCGCCGGGCTACTCTCTCACTTCACGTTTCTGCTAGACTCCGCGCATTGGTTTGCTAGGGGTGAATGCCGCGTGCGCGAAATCATGACGCCGTCCATAGCGCCCGCGCGAGGAGGACGATCTCATGCAACGCCGCCAATTTTTGCATCAAGCCGCCGCTGCCGCGGCAATTTTCGGTCTGCCGTTTGGTCGCGCCGAGCAGATGCTCGCGCAGGAGGGGCCTCCTCTTCCTCCGCAAGATCTCTTCGCCACGGACCCTGAGCGCTACTGGGCCGAGCTGCGCCGCCAGTGGCTTCTCGCCTCCGACCATATCAATCTGAATTGCGGTTCCGTGGGATGCACGCCACTGCCGGTGTTGCGCGCGACAATTGAGCACCTGCTGAGCGCGGAGGAATTTCGCGAAGCTGCCTACCCGTGGTTTGGCTACGACGAAAACACTCGCATACACGAATTGCGCGAGTCCATGGCCGCGTTTCTGCACATCAACATCGACGATTTGGCCATCTTGCGCAACGCCACGGAAGGCAACAATCTTGTCTGCAACGGACTGGACATGAAGCCCGGCGAGGAAGCCGTCCTTACGGATCAGGAGCATCCCGGACTGCGCGGCTGCTGGGAACAGAAGGCCGCGCGGTTTGGAATCAATATTGTCAATGTCCCACTGCCCACTCCGCCGGCATCGCCGGATGAAATCGTCGGCCTGTTGGAAAAAGCCATCACGCCTCGCACGCGGATCCTGGCCATCTCTCACATCACTACTTCAACGGGCCTGATCCTGCCCGTTAAACAAATCTGCACGATGGCCCGCGCGAAGGGTGTCCTCGTCCACGTAGACGGCGCGCACGCCGTCGGACAAATCCCGCTCAATCTTCCGGACCTCGGCTGCGACTTCTACTCATCCAGCCCGCACAAGTGGCTGATGTCTCCCAAGGGCACGGGGCTCCTCTACGTGCGCCAGGATGTGCAGAAGAGATTGTGGGTAAACGTTTGCTCGGGCGATTGGAAGAACTACGACGCAAAAGCCTACCGCTTCGAGAACCTCGGCACATCCAACTTGAGTGTGATGGTTGGGCTCAAGGCCGCGCTCGATTTCTTCCACACCATTGGGCCGGACCGCATCTACGCGCGCATCCACCAGCAGGCAATCAAGGTGCGTGACATCGTGACCTCGCACCCGCAACTCGCGCTCACCGCCGCAAGCCGCGACGATTTCTACGCGGGCCTCGTGAGCTTCGCCAATCCCAATGGTGACATCGCCAAGATCGCTGGTGAATGCGGCAAACGCGCCATCCGCATCGGCGGCGGCTTGCCGCGCATCCGAATCGCCACGCACATTTTCACTCAGCAGACGGAAATCAACTCCTTCGCAGATGCAGTGGACGCGGGCCTACGCGCCTAGGAAGTCTTCTTTGCTTTTCGGCGCGGCGCCCGCGCTCCGCATTTAGGGCATTTCCACAATGGCGCCTTTTTCACACGCATCCCGGCCAACTCCTCTTCCTACATATTGGGAATGCGTGCGAATCCTAGCATTCCGGGGGACGAATTGGTCGCATCTGGCCTTCGCGGTATAATGGCCGAACGCCCATGAGCCAGAATTCACAACAGATGCACGGCACAACTGTCTTGTGCGTGCGGCGCGACAACAAGGTCGTAATGGCCGGCGACGGCCAGGTCACGCTCGGCGACCACGTGATGAAGCATTCCGCCAAGAAAATCCGCCGCCTCTATGAAGATAAGGTCCTCGCCGGTTTTGCCGGCTCCACCGCCGACGCGCTCGCGCTCTTTGGCCGATTTGAGAACAAGCTTCAGGAATTCCACGGCAATCTTTCGCGTGCAGCTGTCGAGCTGGCCAAGGAATGGCGCACGGATCGCGCCCTGCGGCATCTCGACGCGCTGCTGGTGATTGCCGACACCAAGTCCATGTTCCTGCTTTCGGGCCACGGTGACATCATCGAACCCGACGACGGCATCCTTGCCATCGGATCGGGCGGCACCTTTGCCCTTTCGGCTGCGCGCGCCCTTTCCAAAAACACGAAAATGACCGCCCGTGAAATTGTTCAAGAAGCGATGCGCATCGCCGCGGAAATCTGCATCTATACAAATACGAATTTCACAATTGAGGAGATGTAGCGCACAGGGCCATGACCGACAAGGTGGACAAGAACATGGTGATTTACCTTCCCGGCGGCGAGCGGCACGACGAACCCGAGCCGCTGCCGTCGTTTGACGAGTTGACTCCGCGTGAGATCGTCGCCGAACTCGACAAATACATCGTCGGCCAGGCCGCCGCAAAGCGCGCCGTGGCCATCGCGCTGCGCAACCGCGTCCGCCGTCAAAAATTGCCCGCCGAGATGGCCGAAGAAGTTCTCCCAAAGAATATCCTGATGATCGGCCCTACGGGCGTAGGCAAAACCGAAATCGCGCGGCGCCTCGCGCGTCTCGCGGGCTGCCCATTCGTGAAAGTGGAAGCCTCGAAGTACACCGAAGTCGGCTACGTCGGCCGCGACGTCGAATCCATGGTGCGCGACCTCGTCGAAACATCCATTGACATGGTGCGCGAAGAAAAGCTCGACGAAGTCGCCGAGCGCGCGGAGCAGGCCGCCGAAGAACGTGTGCTCGATTTGCTCCTTCCGCCCTCTCCGCCTCCCGTAGATCCGGCAAGCCCCGTGGCCAAGGAGGTCGAAGCGCTGCGCAAAGAGAACTCAGACCGCACGCGCGAGAAACTCCGCGCCCAATTGCGCGAAGGCAAGCTTGACGCCCGCATCGTGGAAGTCGAAGTCCGCGAGCGATCCATGCCGTCCTTTGAAATTGTCTCAAATCAAGGCGTCGAAGAGATGGACGTCAACATCAAAGACATGTTCGCGAATATGACCGGCTTCTTCGGCCAGCAGAAAAAGAAGCGCAAGGTGACCGTGGCCGAGGCGATCGATTACCTCATCCAGGAAGAAGAAAGCAAACTGATTGACATGGACCAGGTCACGCGCGCCGCCGTCGAGCGCGCCGAACAGATGGGTATCATCTTCATCGATGAAGTGGACAAAATCGCTGGCCGCGAATCCGGGCACGGCCCGGACGTGTCGCGAGAAGGTGTGCAGCGGGACATCCTGCCGATTATCGAAGGCACGACGGTCAACACGCGCTACGGCATGATACGCACCGACCACATTTTGTTCATCGCGGCGGGCGCGTTCCACGTGAGCAAACCTTCCGACCTCATCCCCGAGTTGCAAGGCCGCCTTCCCATCCGTGTCGAATTGACATCGCTCGGCGAAGCCGATTTTATACGCATCCTCACCGAACCCAAGAACGCGCTCATCAAGCAGTACACCGCGCTGCTCGAGACGGAAGGTCTTAAGATCACTTTCGAGGATGACGCCATCGCGACCCTCGCCCGCTTCGCCACTCAAGTGAACGATCAGACCGAAAATATCGGCGCGCGCCGTCTCCACACCATCATGGAAAAGCTCGTCGAAGAAATTTCCTTTGAAGCCCCGGACCTGAAGAAAAAAACCATCAAGATTGACACCGAGTACGTCACCAAGCAGCTTGCAGACATCGTCAAGAATCAAGACCTGAGCCGCTACATCCTCTGAGCAAGCCCAAAATCATGCCCGCAGCTCACGTCTCTTCCCGCCGCCACGTCCATCGAGCTTTCGGAGGAATTCTTGGAGCTGCATTCCTATGCGGCCTGCTCGCCGGATGCGGTGCACCCGGTGTGCCCACGCCTCCCACGCCCATCGTTCCAAAGCCCGTCTCGGATTTGTCCGCACATCAAGTCGGCGGCAATGTCGTCCTGAACTTTACCCTCCCCACGCAATCGGAAGGTGGCGACCGGCTCAAAGATCCGCCGGCTATCGAAATCTTTCGCGGCGACCGCCCCGCTGGTGGCGCGGCGAAGACGGCCACGCGGCTCGTTTACACGCTGCCCTCAGCGGTGGTGGATACCTATCTCCACGAAGGCTTGATGGAATTTCGCGACCCCCTTACCCCCGCGTCCCTCGCGGGACAGGAAATGGTTTACATGGTTCGCGCGCGTACCTCGAAAAAACGCGCGTCGGCAGATTCCAATGTCGTCTCCGTGCGCGTGCTCCCCGTACCCGCGCCGCCATCCGATATCCGCTATAACTTAACGGAATCCGCCATCGAGCTTTCCTGGTCTGCGCCGGCGGAGGGCGCATCCGCGGGTGCAGTTGTCGGCTACCGCGTTTACCGTGCGACGCTTCCCGCTGACGCCAATTTGCCGCCGGATTTCACCGACGTATCCCAATTGCACTTGCCCGGCGCGATGGAATTCATCGGCCCTGCGCCCTCCACCAGTTTTCGCGACACACAATTCAAGTTCGATATCACCTACGTTTATGTCGTGCGAAGCGTGGGTGGCTCCGAGGGGCAGTCCGTCGAATCCGGCGACTCGAAGCCACTCGTCATCATTCCGAAAGACACCTTCCCCCCCGCCGCACCCCAGCGGCTGATTACCCTGATTGTTCCTGCAACCCAAACGGCACCTGCGCACGTCGAACTATCGTGGGACATCAGCACGGAACCTGACCTTGCGGGCTATTGGGTGTACAGGAGCGACCACCCCGATGCCACTGGCCAAAAGCTGAACCCGCAGCTCTTGTTGAGCCCCACGTTCCGTGATATGACTGCACTGCCCGGGAAGCTTTATTACTACAGGGTGTCCGCAGTGGATCTTCACGGGAACGAAAGTCCTCTTAGCTCTTCTGTTTCTGCGGAACTTCCGCGGCAAGAGCCCTGAGCGTCACGAAAACTAAGAAAGGCTTTGAAATGTCCCCCTCCCAGTCAAGGGACAAAAAGCGGCGTACTTTGTTTCACCATCCGGCGTTGCGCACCGGCTTGCGCACGGGTGTTTCGCTTTCCATCGTGCTGACCGCCTGGCTGATCCTCGCCAACCGGGTGACCGTCCTTGACCGCCTTGCAATCATTCGCAATGCCGCTGCTCTTGCCATGCTCCTCCTGATCGCATTCGAGCCCATCGCCCGCTTCCGCAATTCTGCGCGCGACCTCCTCGCTTCCGGCATAATCGGCTGGACCATCGGCAGCCTGTGCTATTTCGGATGGACTATGTATTTCGAGTTGCTTTCTCAACGGATGAGCCCATTTCATCTCTTTTTTATGGGCGCCGCTGTTTACACGCTCATAGCTGCGGTCGTCTGGATCGGAGGCTTGATTCGGGCTTCCCGTAATCACCATCACCACCTCGCTGCCGAAGCGAAATTGCATCGTCGAGCGCTTTAGTCTGGAACCGCAGACCTGCTAGAATTGCCCCCGCGAATTTAGAAGCCGGTTTGGGAAAAAGATGAAGCTTTGCCGTTTTCAGCTCGTGCACTTGTCCGCCGCCGTCTCCCGGTCCGGCGGGGAGTCGCATCCCGGCTCGCTCGCCGGTGTGGTGGAAGGCGCGAACGTGCGCGAAATCGCCGGCGATTTTTTCACGGGCTGGCGCCCGGGCGAACGCGAGTGGCCGCTCAGCGAAGTAAAGTTTCTGCCGCCTTCCGTGCCCACCAAAATCGTGTGCGTCGGTCGCAATTATCGCGAGCACGCGAGCGAACTCGGCAACGAAGTGCCGCCCGAGCCGCTTATTTTCTTGAAACCTCCTTCCGCGATCATTGCGCCGGAAGAACCCATCGTTATGCCCGCCATCTCAAAGCGCGTGGACTACGAAGGCGAAATCGCCGTCATCATCGGCCGCACCTGCTCGCAACTTTCTCCAACCGATGATGTGAAGCCATACATCGCGGGCTTCACCTGTTTGAATGACGTGACTGCGCGCGATCTTCAGAAATCCGACGGCCAGTGGACGCGCGGGAAAGGGTTCGACACTTTTTGCCCGTTCGGCCCAGTGCTTGAGACGGCTCTCGATTTGAACGCCGCCACCGTGGAAACCTTCGTGAATGGGGTGCGGAAACAATCCGGGCGAGCCTCCGAAATGATGTTTTCGGTTGATGTTATAATCAAATGGATTTCGCGCGTGATGACCTTGCAGCCGGGCGACGTAATTGCGACCGGCACGCCTTCCGGAGTTGGGCCGGTGCAGGCCGGTGATACCGTCGAAGTCGTAGTCGGCGGTGTCGGCACTTTGCGCAACCCGGTGGTCGCGCAGGGCGCTTGATTTGCTCCGCGCCGGATCTGGCAAGAATTTATTTCGCGCAGAAAGGTAACCATCATGAAATTTTTCCTGGACACTGCAAATCTCGACGAAATCCGCCAGGCGGCCGCGCTCGGCGTGCTCGACGGCATCACCACAAATCCCACCCTCGTGGCCAAAGAGAAGCGACTGTTCCGCGAATTGATTATCGAAATCTGCGAGATCGTGAAGCCCGGCGTTGTCAACGCCGAAGTCGTTTCCACCGACACCGCCGGGATGTTGCGCGAAGGCCGTGAGATTGCTACCTGGCACCCGAACGTCATCGTGAAAATCCCGATGACGCCCGACGGCATCCGCGCCGTCGTGGCGCTGACAAAAGATGGCATCCGCACAAACGTCACGCTCGTATTTTCTCCGGCGCAGGCGCTCATTGTCGCCAAGGCCGGAGCCTCTTTCTGCAGCCCGTTCCTTGGCCGTCTTGATGACATCTCCGAAAACGGGCTCGGACTGGTTTCCGAAATCATGGCCATCTACCGCGCCTACAATTACAAGACGGAGGTCCTTGCCGCCAGCCTCCGCCACCCTATGCATGTGGTGGAAGCCGCCAAGATGGGCGCGCACATCGGCACCATGCCTTTCAAGGTTCTCGAAATGCTCTTCAAGCACCCGCTCACCGACAAAGGCCTGGCCGATTTCTTGAAAGACTGGCAGTCCGCTCAGGCGACCATTGGCGGTATTTTTGAACCGGCAACAGCCAACCGGCCAATGCGTTGAAATTTCCGGACCATTTACCAGGAGACTTCCGCGTGTGGGCCGGCGCGGGAGCCGCTGCCATCCTCCTCGTGGGATCGCTCCTTTACCGTTGGCGCAGTCGACCTCCGACTCCCGAAGAAATCGAACGCCGTAGACGCTTGCACGTGAATCAGGTGGGCCGCATCGCTGAGGGTAGAGTCACCGAGCTGATTCAAACAAGCGCCTCCGATTCCGGAAAGCGAAGCAAGAAAGGTTTTCTTAGCGGTGGAAATGGATCCGTCGCCGCGCCCGCGGACCGCCAGATGGTTTGCTACACGTATTCAATTTCTGGCGTAACATATGAGACCGCGCAGGACGTTACTGGCCTCGAAGAGCGCGTGCACCTGACCCGCATCGTCGCGGGCCAGCCCGCCAGCGTGAAGTACGACCCGTCCAATCCCAGCAATTCGATCCTCGTGGCCGACGACTGGTCGGGTATTCACTGACGCGCGGCAAACCAATTTGAAGACACGGCATCTACTCTCAATCCCAGCCGTTGCGTTCGTGATTTTCATGTACACCGGAATTCTGTTGCTGCTTGTTCGGTTTGCGGTCTCCATCACTGGGATTTCTCTGATTGCGCTGCGCGTTCTGGCATTTACCGGCGAAACTCTGTTAGGAATTATCTTGCTCTTGGGCGGGACGTTAATCGCCACCCGCCTAGCCGTAGCGCTGTTTGCGCCTTCCTCGCGACTGCCCGGTTGAAAAATCGCGCCGTTGGCTGGCGTACGCTTGCCGGAGGCCGCAGCAATATGGCACTCTTGCCTCCCCGCCGCGATCAGCACCGCGTGCGGGAAGCAGGAACGCTGGTTGATCGCGTAACCTCCGCAGGAGTATGGAATGTCCCCGATCGCCGGAGCCCCGCGTGGGCTCGAAGGAGTGGTGGCGGCGCAGACGCGCCTGAGCCATGTAGATGGCCAGAACGGTGTGCTGATCATTGGGGGCTACTCCGTCGAAGATCTCGCCGGCCATGTCGGTTTCGAAGATGCCGCGCATCTCCTTTGGCGCGGACGCCTGCCGGACAAAGTGGAGCTCCGGGATCTTTCCGCAAAGATGTCCGCGCTCCGTCAAATCTCTCCGTTGACGCTCGATGTCCTTCGCGCCGCAGGGAAAGCGCCTCCGATTGACGCTCTTCGCATGGGCTGCTCAACACTTTCGCTCGGTCTCGCGGATCCAAACGCCATCACGCCCGAAGCGGATTTTTCCGCGGCCATGCGCTTGACGGCCGCCTTTCCCACGATTGTTGCCGCGCACGCGCGCATTGCCAGGGGTCAGGATCCCATTCAGCCGCGTGAGGACCTTTCGCTGGCCGCAAATTTTCTCTACATGGTGCATGGCCGCGAATCTGACCCCGCCGCCGCGCAGGCCCTCGATGCCTACTGGGTCACCGTAATTGACCACGGCATGAATGCCTCCACGTTCACCGCGCGCGTCATCGCCAGCACTCGCTCGGACATGGTCAGCAGTGTGACCGGCGCACTCGGCGCTCTCAAAGGCCCGCTCCACGGCGGAGCTCCGGGTCCGGTGCTCGACATGCTCCACGAAATCAAATCCGCCGACCGCGCCGAAGCCTGGATTCGCAATGAAATTTCATCCGGCCATCGCATCATGGGTTTTGGCCACCGCGTCTATCGCGTGCGCGATCCACGCGCTGAGGTGCTCAGTCGCGTCGCCGAGCGAATGGGCCAGGCGCAACTCGAGAACCGTCAGCTTTACGACCTCGCGCGCCACGTCGAAAAAACCGCTCTGCGCATTCTCGCCGAAACGAAACCTGGCCGGAACCTGAGCACCAACGTCGAGTTTTTCACTGCTCTCGTATTGCAGGCGCTGGGGCTTGAGCCGCAACAGTTCGTGGCGATGTTCGCTTGCGGCCGCGTGGCGGGCTGGTGCGCCCACGTCATCGAGCAGCACGCGGAGGATCACCTCATTCGCCCGCAATCGGAATATGTCGGCCCGGTGGGACTCAAGATCGGCCAGTAATCGCCCCTCAGAGCGCGGCGTCACGATTTTCCTCATGTCACACGACGACAAACTCGAACATCTCAAGCGCCTCGACGCGGAAGCCGAAGCCGGTGGCGGCGCCGAACGCCGCGAGCGCGAGCACAAGGCAGGCAAGCTCACCGCGCGCGAGCGCATCGACTTGCTGCTGGATGAAGGAACGTTTGAGGAGCTGGACAAATTTGTCCGCCACCGCTCTAGCGATTTCGGAATGGCCGACCAACGCCCTGCGGGCGATGGCTTCGTTACCGGCTACGGGCGGATCCACGGCCGTCTGACGTACGTCTTCGCGCAGGACTTCACCATTTTCGGCGGCTCGCTCTCGGAATCCAACGCTCTGAAAATTTGCAAGATTATGGACCTGGCCATGCGCGCGGGCGCGCCCCTCATCGGGCTGAATGATTCCGGCGGCGCGCGCATTCAGGAAGGTGTGATGTCGCTCGCGGGCTATGCCGACATTTTTCTGCGCAACACTCTGGCGAGCGGCGTCATCCCGCAGATCAGCGCCGTCATGGGACCGTGCGCCGGCGGCGCCGTCTATTCGCCCGCTATCACCGATTTCATCTTCATGACGCGCGACACTTCCTATATGTTCGTCACCGGCCCGGACGTCATCAAGACCGTCACGCACGAGGAAGTCACCAAGCAGGAGCTCGGCGGCGCGATGACGCACAACGCTACAAGCGGCGTCGCGCACTTCGTCTCGCGCGACGACCGCGAATGCCTCGCCATGATTCGCGAGTTGATGGGCTTTCTTCCGGCCAACAATCTCGAAGACCCGCCGCGCCGCGCCTGCACCGATCCGGCCTCGCGCGCCGATTCACGGCTCGACCATTTTGTGCCCGAAGACCCCATGCAGCCTTACGACATCAAGGACGTCATCCACGCCATTATGGACGAGGCTGATTTCTTTGAGGTCCACGAACACTTCGCGAAAAATATCGTTGTGGGCTTCGCGCGGCTCGATGGACGCCCGGTGGGCATTGTCGCCAATCAGCCGGCATTTCTTGCGGGCGTGCTGGATATCAATGCCTCGGTGAAAGGCGCGCGCTTCGTGCGATTCTGCGACGCTTTCAATATTCCTCTGATTACCTTCGAGGATGTGCCCGGTTTCCTGCCCGGCACGCAGCAGGAATTTGGCGGCATCATCAAGCACGGCGCGAAGCTGCTCTTCGCGTTCGCCGAGGCCACCGTGCCGAAAATTACCGTCATCACGCGCAAAGCTTATGGCGGCGCCTATTGCGTCATGGCCTCAAAGCACATCCGCACCGATGCGAATTTCGCTTGGCCCACCGCCGAAATCGCCGTCATGGGGCCAGAGGGCGCCGTTAATATTGTCTACAAGCGCGAAATAGAACGCGCGCCCGAAGCCGATCGCGAACGACTCCGAAAGGAAAAAGTCGCCGAGTTCCGCGAGCGTTTCGCAAATCCTTATGTCGCCGCCGAGCGCGGCTACATTGATGCCGTTATTGTGCCATCGCAAACTCGCGCCAAACTCATTTCCGCGCTGCGCGCTCTCGAAAATAAGCGCGACACCAACCCAAAGAAGAAGCACGGAAATATCCCGCTGTAGCCTGTCAGCCCTGGGGATGATGAAGAGAGTGTGATGAACCGGGCGCAACCCAATTTCGCGCCCGGCTCGCGGTTTCTAGAGGTCCTACTGCGTTGTTGTCTTGGCGTGATCGCCGACTTTGAAATCCGCCCCTGAAATAATCTTCGCCACCGCGGAAATATCATCCACATCGGTTACTTGAATCACGCCAATCGGCGTTGAAAGCCGCCGGATCACCGCTCCGGTCGAGGGGTCCTTGATCTCCCGCGTCACTCGCTCGACGCTTAGTTGATCCCCCACTTTCAATCCGTTCTTCGCACCGACATTGAGGACGATCTGTCCGCCATCCACCGCCGCCACCAATCCATCCACTACAATTGTGCGGGTCTGAAGTTTGGTGTTATCGGAAACAACGTCCGTGGTGAGGTTGTCTACTGCCTTCTTAACCGCCTCGCCGATAATTGTCTGTTGAAAATTGCTGTTCCCGAAATCCACACCGCCGCCGCCGAAGCCGCTCCAGTTGCTTCCCCCTCCGCTCAGCGCCGCGCCTTCGCGGCTCGATTCTCCCTTGCCTTCGGCCACTCCGAGGATTTCGCCCGTATCAATGTCCACCAGGCGCGCGTTGATGGCGACAATCGCTTTCGATTTATGCACGCCGACTCTGCCAAGCCCGAAGCCGCCCAGGCCGCCTCCCCCTCCGCCCACGTTTGTGTGCGTATCGTCGTTCCCAAACTGCGTGATGGCGCCAACAATAATCGCATCCACTCCGAGCAGCTTTCCAATTTTCGCTGCGGAGGCCGGGTTGGCGCGGTCGCTGTTGGAAAAATTCTGTTCCGCAAGGACCTTGTTGATCGCCTGTCGTTCAATTACCGAATAGGTGCCGTCTTTCACAAGGTTCGTGATCAGCAAGTCCGTAATTCCCTTCCCGACGTCTACGTTCGTGCCAAACATTGCCGAAGTTGAGCTTTGCACTGTCGCGAAATCAAAATCGAGTACTGCGATCCGCTTCTTTCGCGGCTGCTGAGGCTCTGCTGAATTCCCGCCGAGCAGGGGTCGCGCTCCAAGGGGGATGACTGCAATCATCAGCACCAGTACTGCCAGGATTCTTTTCATCGGATTTCTCCTCTGTGGTTGAAACCTTCCGGAAACGATGGGCACACGCACTCTGCCGCGAATTATAGGAATTGGCGCTTCAAAGTGTCAACGATTGTTGAGCGGCGGTTTCCCTAATCCCATGTGTGGGGCCGCCGGCCGTTCGCGCGGGATTCAATGCGCGTGAATTCAGGCAGCGAATCAATCGCCAACTCGCCCGGAAAGGCTCGGCTCCGCCGCCTCTGCGCGTTTTCTCGGCGCTTCCGGTTCCACACCACGCCACCCCACCGGACGTCCCTTCACCGCATGCATCAGAGCACGGAACAGCACCACGTACATCATCTGCCGGTAATAGAAGCGCTGCAAAACAAGCGGCAGCAGCAGCGACCAATCCTCTTTCCTCTCCAGCATGAACGCAATCACGCATGCGAGCAGGTCAATCACCATGAATCCCAGAAAAAATACAACCGACCGCTCCATGTCCTGCGTCGTCCATGTTCCAAGCGGCAACCCTTGCGAAATATGGAAGCGGGAAAGGCCCCAGAGGACCATCGAGAGAAGAAAGAGAAAGTCGATCACCGGAGAAAATAATGGCAATAGCAGTTGAAAAAGAAAAATGTTCGGCAGCGCGACCAGTCCCAGCGTCCCATATTTTGGCCGGCCGAGTGTGTCGCGATGCTTCCACACCGATTGCAGCGTCCCGAAGGTCCAGCGGAACCTCTGCCGGATCAGCACACCCGCCGTTTCCGGCGCCTGCGTGTATCCGATGGCCTCTTCGTCATAGGAGATGCGCCAGCCCGCCCGCCGGATCGCAATGGTCAAATCCGTGTCTTCCGCCACAGTCTCCGCGCTGAACCCGCCCGCCGCTTGCATCGCTTCCACTCGCCACGCGCCTACCGCGCCCGGCACCACCGGTATGCAATTCAGCAGGTCAAACGCGCGTTTCTCCATGTTTTGGCTGGTGATGTACTCAAGCGCCTGCCAGCGCGTCAGCCAGCGCGTCCGGTTGGCGACCTTCACGTTGCCCGCGACGGCTCCTACGCGAGGGTCCGCAAAATTGCGCACGAGTTTCCGGATCGCGTTTTGATCAATCGAGGTGTCCGCATCAATCGTGATGACAATTGATCCCGTCGCCGCCTCCAGCGCGCGCGCCAGCGCCGCGGGTTTCCCGCGATTTGGCTGGTGCAAAATGTGTACACGCGGATCCGCCCCAAAGTGCGCTTCCAGCAGCTCCGCGGTTCGGTCTGTAGACCCGTCGTTTACAACCACAATCTCTTTCTTCGGATAGTCTGCGGCGAGGGCCGAATTCACCGTCTGCACGATGACGTCTTCTTCGTTGTACGCCGGAATCAGCACGCTCACCGCCGGTTGGAATTCCGGATGGTCTCCCGGACCCTTCCGCAGCTTTTCAATCAATCCCAGCAGGCCGATGATCAATGCCCGCCCGCTGACCAGCAGGATCCCGACAATAAAAATCGACGCGATGCCCACGCGCAGTACGTAAAGCAGGCCGAAGATAAATCCGTCCGCGCGCACCGCCCAGAGTTCATCTCCTGTAACGGGAGGCATCACCTGCGCCCGCGTCTGATTCACCAACTCGGAGACCGGAACGATTTGATAGTGCGCCGCGCGTAGAGCGTCAATCACCCGTGGCAGGGCCAGCACGGTCTGGCTGCGATCCCCGCCGCCGTCGTGCATCAGGATGATGTGGCCCCTGTGGACGTCGGCCATAACGCGCTTCACGATTTCGTCCGCTGGAGGAGGCGCTCCGCCACCCGGTGAACCCCAATCGTGCGGGTCAATTTGTGCGCCCACCAGCATGTACCCCATCTCTTGTGGGATCGGAAGCATTGAGACTTCATTGGCGGTTTCGGGTTGGTGATCAATCCCGTAAGGCGGACGGAAAAGCACCGTCTTTACACCGATTGTGGATTCAATGAGCCGCTCCGTCAGGTTTAACTCAAAGTGAACGGTTGCCGCCGGCGAGTTTTCGTCAAAGTGCTCGTGCGTGTACGTGTGGTTCCCGATTTCGTGGCCTTCTTCATATTCCCGCTTCAGGACGCTTGGATACCGGTTCGCGCTTTCACCGATCGCAAAAAACGTCGCGGGTGCTTTTTTCTCTTTTAGGATGTCGAGAATTTGCGGTGTCCATTTCGGGTCCGGGCCATCGTCAAATGACAGCGCGATCTTCCCCGGTACGTCCCCCATCTGTTCGATGCGCCAGGAAAGCGGGACTTGCTTGAACGATTCATCATCAATTGTATCGGAGCTGGCGTCGTAATCGAATTCGCGTACACCGCGCTTTGGCGTGTCCAAAATCTTCCAGATGTCACCCGCATTGGGGCCTTCGAGGATCAGGTCGGGCCCCGCCCCCACATCCTTGAGCAGCGCGCGCGTGGCGTCATCCGGATGCAGCGTGTCCCAAATCTTCCACATCGATGTATCCACCATGCCCAGGCGCCAAACTGCTGTGCCGTACACGCCGGCGCGTTCCGCCGCGCGAAGCTCGTTGTAAGCCGTCACGGCGTCTGTGAACCACACCTGGTGGACACGGTTATTCTCGTCTTCATATGAGAAATGCGGGTTCAGCGAATCGTCGTCGAATTCAATATCCGATTCCGATTCATACGCCGTTAGAAACGCTTCCTGTACAGTAAGAGGTTTCGCGGTTTCGTGCTTTTTCTTGTCCACCGTCCAGTCGTAGCCATAATTGGCAATGCCCATCACGATTTTCTGCCGCGGCACGATTTCCAATATCTTCGTGATGTTGCGCGAAAACCAGTCCTGCCCTGCGATCGGCCCCGGCGCTGACGTCTGCCAGTGTTCGTCATAGTTCATCAGCACGATTGCATCGGTGCGTTCGCCGAAAAACGCATAGTCGTAGCTCCAGTCCGCCGCGGGGAGCGCAACCATTACCTTTAACTTCTTGGCGTGAAACAGTGTGGCGAGTTCTGCGGCAAACGACTTGAAATCGGCCTGACTCTTATCCGGAACGCTTTCTAGGTCTAGGCACAACCCAACTTCATGCATTCCGACGACATAGTTCGTCAGGTTCGTTTCCAGCCGCTCGCGCGCCGCCGGGTTCGCGAGCGTCTCGGCGAGTTTTTCTGTTTGGAAAATCGTCCCGTCGGAATTTTGCAACAGCGCCATGATGGGAAGCTCAAACGGAGATCCGAGCGCCGCCTGGTCCTTCTGCTCCTGTTGAAGCCACAGGTGCATCTTGTCATCTGCCATCAGGCGAATCGCTTCGTCTGAGTCGATTCCCGTATGAATACGGCTTTGACGGTCCTCGATGGTCAGCGTCCCGTCCGCGGTTGTCGTGAACAACTCGACCGGAATCAGGACATCCAGGTCTTTGTAGTGGTGTGTGAGGGTGACAAAGCTCGCTGGATCATCCCCGACGTAAAAAGCCATTCGCGTAGGCGGTTCACCAATATTCGGCAATTGCCCGAGCGCTGCAACGCGCCGTTTTCGTCCAGGACGCGGGATGTTCCGCGGCGTGCCGTTGCGGTTAATCGCCGGCACCGGATGGCCCGCGTGCACTGTATCCCGCAGCAGCAGGCTGGGCAGAGCCACCAGGTGCATTACTGAAAAGAAGAAAGTAATCACCAGCAGCGCCAGCACCACGCCGCTGATCTCCAGCGCGCGTCGCGTGAAAAACCAGCGCAGGCGCTTCTCATCGTAGAAAATTGGCTTGCTTTGTTTCACCACGTCATTCCAAGCTATCCGTGCTATAGAAACCTGTCAATGTCTTGTAGTTTATAGCTGCCCCAATGATCCACTCGGAACCTGAAGCCATCATGAATTCCGGCCCACCCTCGCGTCGTCACTGGATCGCGGCGATTGCCGCTCTCATCGCCGGCCTTGCCATCCGCGTCTTCTTCATTCTCCAATTTCCGGCCAACACAGGCGACGGCCCCATGTACCTATCTCTTGCCCGGAATTGGCTGCACCATGGTATCTACGGTCTTGACTTGAACGGGCAGGTTGCTCCGGTCGACATCCGCGTGCCTGGCTATCCTGCTTTCCTCGCGGGTCTCTCCATTGTTTTTAGACGCGGTGACCTGCCTTTTTTGTTGGCTCAAGCCGTTCTGGACATCTTAACCTGTTTGCTCGTCGCCATGTTGGCCGGTTGCCTTGTCCCGGAAACTTCGCGCCGCCGTGTGCGTCTTGCCGCGCTGTGGCTGGCCGCGCTCTGCCCCTTCCTCGCAAGTTATTCCGCCGCGATGCTCACGGAAGTCCTCGCTGCCTTTTGGACAGCGATTGCACTCATCTCATTTGTCGGCGGAATCGCCGGCCGCGAATCATTTGATTGGCGGCTTGGCGGCCGGCATTTCCATATCAACCCTTGGCTCGCCGGCGGCCTGGCCGTAGGCATCGGCACACTCGTGCGGCCGGAAACGCCGCTCTTGCTCATCGCTCTGGCGCTCGTGCTCGGCTGGCGGATGCGCCGTCCCGCGGACTGGCGCCGCCTCGCGCGCGTTGGAATCCTCACTGCGGCGGGCTTCGTCCTTCCGCTTCTGCCCTGGGGAATCCGCAACGCAGTCACGCTCCACGAATTTCAAGTTCTCGCTCCGCGCTACGCCACCCTCCCCGGCGAATTTGCGTCGCGTGGCTATTTTGAGTGGACCGGCACCTGGCTCGTGCGCTACCGCGATGTGGATCTCACCGTGTGGAAATTGGGCTCCGACCCGTTGCAGCTTTCCGACTTCCCCGATTCGGCTTTCGATTCCCCTGAAGAGCGCGCCCGCGTCGCGAACCTCCTCGCTGATTACGATGATAATTGCTGTGACGTTCTGCCGGACTGGGACGCGAAATTTAGTGCCCTTGCGCGCGAACGCACCGCGCTTCACCCGCTGCGCACCTATCTCACCGTCCCGCTCGCCCGCGTACTCACACTTTGGTTCACGCCACGCGTTGAACTGTTGCCCTATACGGGAAAGTTGTGGCCGCTCGGCGATTCATTTGAGACTGACCCCGTCGATTTCAGCGTGACGCTGCTTTTCGGCGCTCTCGGGATTTTCTATGTGGGATTGGCGATCGTGGGCGCCCTCCGCGGCGCGCGCAGCGGAATTCTCGCCGCTCCCCAACTCAGGGCCGTCGCTTTCCTGGTGATTTTCTGTTTCGTGCGCACCGCTTACTTCACGCACATTGAGACGCCCGAGCCGCGCTACGTCCTGGAATGTTTCCCTGCGATCTTCGCGCTGGCCGCTCTTCTCTGGGCGCGGCGCGCATCCACGGCCTGATTGGACCCTCTTCAATTGAAGTTGATGGTTTTCACTAGAAGTTGAACGAGCCTACGCCGGATGATTCGCCGCGATTCGCGCGTGTGCCGCGCCCGATTTCCACCAGCGGCTAATCTCTCCAACCAAATAAAGCGAGCCGGTCACGAACACAACATCCTCAGGCGCCGCCCTCTCCAGCGCTCGCCCAACCGCTTCACTAGCATCAGCCACAGCGTCTATCTGCGGCGCAAGATGGCGTGTCATTTCCGCAAGCGCATCTGCGGAAAGCGCCCTTGACTGGTTCGGCGCAGTCACCGTCACGCGAGCCGCCCGAGGAAACAGCAGGCCCGCGATTTCGTCCACTGATTTATCTCGCACTGACCCGTAAACCAAGTGAATGCGCCGCTCCGCAAGATGCTCGTCCCAGAACTCCGCCAACTCCCGCGCTCCCGCGGCATTGTGCGTGCCGTCAAGAAAAACAGTGGGCCGCTCCGCGATCCGCTCCAGACGCCCGGGCCACTGCACTCGCGCAACTCCCTCGGCAATGTTTTCATCCGTGATTCGTAATCCCCGCTCCGCCAGCACGCGCGCCACGGCCAGCGCCGTCACTGCATTCCGCACCTGATACCGCCCCGCAAGCCCCAGCTTCAACTCAATTCCCTGCGTGTTTGGTAACGTTGGCATTCCTGTCTGTGCGCCTCCCGCGGCAGTGTCCCCATTAGAATCCGCATCCGTATCCACCACATTCACCGAATAAAATCCATCCCTCGATTTCAATTCTTCCACTCGATACGCCGCGTCAATTTCCATCAACTTTGCATTCAACTCCCCCGCGCGCTGCCGGATCACCGCCCTCGCTTCCGGATGCTCCGCGGCGCTCACCACGGCCACGCCCGCCTTGATGATCCCCGCCTTCTCCCCCGCGATTTCCGCGATCGAATGCCCCAAGAATGACTCGTGGTCGAACGCAATCTGCGTGATCACAGCCACCTCAGGCATAACAATGTTCGTCGAGTCCAGCCGCCCGCCCATTCCCACTTCCAGCACCGTAAATTCAACGCCCTCACGCGCAAACACATCCAGCGCCATCGCCGTCACGCATTCAAAATAAGTGGGATGGGCCGCAAGCTCGCCGGTTGAAAGCATCTCCTCGATAAGCTTGTGCAGCCTCGTAAACGCTGCCGCGAATTCCGCGTCGCTGATTTCCGCGCCGTTCACGCGGATTCGTTCATTGATTCGCTCTAGATGCGGCGACGTATACAGCCCCGTCTTGAATCCCGCGCAACGCAGAATGGATTCGACCATCGCCGCCGTCGAGCCCTTCCCGTTCGTCCCCGCAATGTGCACGCTCTTGAAGTTTGTCTGTGGCTCCCCCATGCGCGCTGCAAGCGCGCGTATATTCGCCAAATCGAATTTCGCCGCCCGCGCGTGCGACGGCGCCGCCAGCTCGCGCCCCAGCGTCAACAGATACCGCACCGCTTCGTTGTAATCCATGGGATCCTGCGTGCTCAGCTTAGAAAAATCTCAAATGCGTTTGAAATGTAGGCCTTCAAATCCTTGCGGTGCACGATCGCATCCAGAAATCCATGCTCCAGCAAAAACTCCGCGCGCTGAAATCCCTTCGGCAGCTTCTGCTTAATCGTTTGCTCGATCACCCTCGGCCCCGCGAATCCGATCAGCGCGCCCGGCTCGGCGATGTTCAGGTCGCCGAGCATTGCAAAGCTCGCCGTCACGCCGCCCGTCGTCGGGTCCGTCAGCACGGAAATATACGGCAGCCGCACTTCATCCAGCCTCGCCAGCGCCGCGGACACCTTCGCCAGTTGCATCAGCGAAACCGTCCCTTCCATCATCCGTGCACCGCCCGAACACGAAATAATCACCAGCGGCATCCGCCGCGCCATCGCCAGCTCGATCGCGCGCGTCACTTTCTCTCCAACCACGGCGCCCATCGACCCGCCGATAAACCGGAACTCCATTGCGCAGCAAATCACCGGACGCCCGTTTAGGATTCCTTCCGCGGTCATGATCGCGTCATTCATTCCCAACTTGCGTTGCGCGTCGCGCAATTGCGCCGCGTACACCTTCGTCGCTGTGAATTTCAGCGGGTCGCTCGACGCTAGCTCAGCGTCATGCTCGATCCACCGTCCGTCGAGCAGCAATTCCAGCCGCTCGCGCGCTCCAATCGGAAAATGGTGTTGGCACTTCGGGCAGACGTTCAGGTTCGCTTCCAGGTCTTTTTTCCAGATCGTCGCGCGGCACGACTCGCACTTAATCCACAGACCCTCGGTCCTCACCGTCCGTTCATCCGGCGGCACCGATTTCTCAATCGATTTTTTCTGTCGCTTAAACCACGCCATTGTCTGCCTTAGCGACTCCTCGAAAATATGATTTCGTTTTTCATTATCTGATTCTGATCGTTATTCATTGCGGAGCGAAGAATCCGTCCTACGTGGAGAAAAAAGGATCCATCGTCTCCACGTTCCGCTCTCCTTCAATAGTCAATCCCTCGCTGCGCCAGTATCCCTTTCGTGTACGGATGCTTCACCTCGCGCATCTCCGTCACCAAATCCGCCAGCTCCACGAGCTTCGGATGTGCGTTCCGTCCGGTGCAAATCACGTGCAGCCCTTCCGGTCGCCGCGCCAGCTCCTCCACCACGCGCTCCGGATCCAGCATCTTGTAGCTGATCACGTAATTGATCTCGTCCAGCACAATCAAATCGTACCGCCCGCTCTGCATCTGCTCCACCGCGAACCGGAACGCCTCTTCGCAAAGCCGGATGTCTTCCGGGTCCGTCTCCGCGCCGCCGATCTTCACGAAACCCCGGCCCATGGGACGAATCTCAAATTTATCGTCGCCCAGCATCTTCGCTGCATCCAGCTCCCCGTAATGCCACGACCCCTTGATGAATTGCACCATCAGCACCCGCAGCCCCTGCCCCACCGCGCGGAACCCCGTTCCCAGTGCGCAGGTTGTCTTCCCCTTCCCGGGGCCCGTATAGACGATGAGCAGTCCCTTCGTATCTCGCATGGGGAATCGCGGGCCTTCCGTCTCGCCTTGAAGCTTACGAAGTGTGCAAGCCCGCCGCGCAAACGTCAAGCCGCCCCCGCTCGCGCCTCGAACGTCAACCAGTATAGTATTTCGCCCGTGGAAACCACTGCCGCCCCCGATTCACCCCGCGCCCAATACGTGCGCCGAATTGACTCCCAGCGCGTCGCCCAGGCGCAGTTTCAGCGGCGTCATTCGCAGTTGGGCATCGCGAAGCTGGCGATTGGTCTTATATTCGTGACACTCCTCGTGTGGTTCCTGAAATACCGCACCATCTCCGTCGCCTGGATTTTTGCTCCATTCCTTGCGTTTGTCCTGCTGAACTCATTCCACTCTCGTATTCTTGCGTCTTTGCAGAAGGCGGCGCGCATCATTGCGTTCTACGAGCGCGGGCTGGGCCGCCTGGATGACCGCTGGATGGGTGCCGGCGAAACCGGCGACGCCTTCCTCGATCCCGCGCATCCATACGCACGCGACCTCGACATTTTCGGTAAAGGCTCGCTCTTTGAGCTTCTCTGCACCGCGCGCTCCACCACGGGCCAAAAGATTCTTGCGGATTGGCTTCTGCGCCCAGCCGAACTCGGCGAAATCACCGCCCGCCACACCGCCGTCACTGAACTGCGCCCTCGCCTCGATCTTCGCGAAGCTCTCGCCGTCTTTGGTGAAGATGTTCGCTCCCACGTCCACCCGGATTCGCTGATAGCCTGGGCGGAATCCGGCCCGGCCTTGCAAACCTCGTCCATAAAGATCGCCGCATTTTTGCTCGCCGCCCTGTGGCTTTTTAGCCTGGCTGCGTGGGCGGCCTGGGGCCTGTGGTGGTTGGCCCTCGCCTTCAGCATCTTAAATTCGGTCTTCAATTCACGGTTCAAGCAGCGCTTCGAGGGCCGCGCTCCCGCGCCCGGGGTGGCCGTGGAACTCGGTCTCCTCGCCGGTGTCCTCGCTCGCCTTGAGCAAGAAACCTTTTCCTCCCCGAAATTGACGGGCCTGCAATCATCACTAAGCGCAGCCGGACGTCCGCCCTCGCTCCTCATGCGAAAGCTCAAGCGTCTCATCGAATCCCTGGAATCTCGCCGGAATCTGGCGCTCGTGGCCATTGACTCGTTTATCTTTTGGTCTGTGCAGTTCTCTGCCGCCATCCAAGTCTGGCGCCAAAAGTATGGACACGCCATGCGCGGCTGGCTCGCATCCGTTGGCGAAGCGGAAACCCTTTGCGCGCTCGCAAATTATTCCTATGAGCATCCTTCTTGCGTTTTCCCTGAATTCACTTCCGCCAGCGCTCTTTTTGATGCGATTGGCCTCGCGCATCCCTTGCTCCCGGAATCCCGCGCTGTCCGAAACGATGTGCGTCTCGGCGGCGAATTGCGCCTCATGATTATCAGCGGCCCTAACATGGCCGGAAAAAGCACGTTCGTCCGCTCGATCGGAATCAATGCTGTGCTTGCCCAGTGCGGCGCGCCCGTGTCCGCGCAGCGCCTCCGGATGTCGCGCCTCGCCGTAGCCGCCTCGATCCTCGTGCTGGATTCGCTCCAGGGCGGCGTTTCCCGCTTCTACGCCGAAATCACGCGGCTCAAATTGATCGTCGAAATGACCAGCGGTTCTCTTCCCGTTCTCTTCCTCCTCGACGAGCTTCTCGGCGGCACCGACTCGCACGACCGCACCGCGGGCGCGGAAGCAATCGTCCGCAGCCTCGTCGCGCGCGGCGCCGTCGGACTCATCACCACGCACGATCTGGCCCTCACTCAAATGGCCGGAGATTTGAATCTGAAAGCCGAAAACTTCCATTTCCAGGACAGCTTGGACAAAAACGAACTCCGCTTCGACTACCGCCTCTATCCCGGCATCGTAGAAACCAGCAACGCCCTGAAGCTCATGCGTTCAATCGGCCTCGAAGTTTAACGCCTATGAAGCTGAGGGAAGATTCTTCAAGATTGCATCCCAGCAAATTATTCATTTCGCGCGGATTGAGAAAAATGTTGTCATCCTGAGGCCATCCAACCGGGATGGCCGAAGGATCTGTGTGACAACTTCACCTTGAGTTCAATTCTGTGCGTCATTTTCATCCTTCTCTGGTTTTTCTTCATCCTCCGGCCCGTGCGGCTTGTCTCCCGAATAACTACTCTTCTCTCGCACGCGAAGTTTCTCTTCCACATACGTTTTCACCCGGTTCGGCTGAAACGCCTTGTGCAATTCCGCCACCCCCGCCCCAATCATCGAACTTCGCTTTGCCTCCGCCTCAAACTCCTCCTCGGACATGTCGGAGAGATCCTCCTTCTTCCCCAGGACGGCGATGAACGCCACCACCAGCGCCAGCACAATCACGCCCGCAATCCAGTAATACATCGCGTCACTCCAATGCGAACCCAGATCCTATCGCGGGTAAGGATGCCCGGCGAGGATGGCGAACGCGCGATAAACCTGCTCGGCAAGCACTACGCGTGCCAACTCATGTGGCATCGTGAGCGTTGAGAGCGACAACTTGGTCGTCGCTCGCTTGCGTAGCGTTTCCGGAAATCCCTCCGCGCCGCCGCACAGGAACACAATCTCGCGCGCGCCGCGGTCCCGTTCGCGTCCGAGCCAGCGCGCGAATTCCGCCGATGTTTGAGGCTTTCCCGCGGCGTCAAGCAGCACAATCGTTGCACCCGCGGCAAACTCCAACCGCTTCATCGCCGCGGAATCTTCGCGCACCTCGGTGATTTCAATTTCAGCGGAGCGCCGGATTCGCGCCGCATAGTCCTCGACCATCGCGCGGCATTCCCCGCGGCGCGTTTTTCCCAGAAAAACAAAATGGATTTTCATTCCAGGCCGTAGCGTTTGCGTTTGTCGAGCAGAGTCTTCCGGCTGATTCCCAGGATTTCCGCCGCCTTCGTAATTTTGTAATGCGTCGCCTCGAGCGTCGCGGCAATCTGCTCGCGCTCGATCTCTTCCAGCGACCTCAGCATCGACGTTGCGTGCGTCGCTCCCGACAGATATGCCTGCACGTTTTCCGGCAAGTCTTCCACGCCCAGAATTTCTCCGCGCGTCTTGCCGAAAATCAGCGCCCGCTCAAGCACATTCTTCAATTCACGGATATTTCCCGGCCAGAAGTAGCCGAGGAGCGCCTGCTTCGCTTCGGGCGAAAGTTGCGCGGCTTTGCGTCCGTGCAACGGACCTAGTCTTGCCAGAAGATGCTCCGCCAGCGGAACAATATCCGCGCGCCTCTCGCGCAACGGAGGCAGATGAATGCTCACAACATTTAACCGGAAATACAAATCCTCGCGGAAGCGCCCCGCCGCGATCAGTTGCGGCAGAACCGCATTCGTCAGCGCGATCAGGCGCGCATCCAGCCGCAGTGTCTCCGTCCCGCCAAGCCGCTCGAAATTTCTTTCTTCGAGCACGCGCATCAGCTTCGATTGAATGCCTGTCGTTAGCGCCGCAATTTCATCCAAAACGATCGTCCCGCCGTACGCCAATTCAAGCCGGCCCAGCTTCCTCTCGACGGCTCCGGTAAACGCGCCGCGTTCGTGTCCGAAAAGCTCGGACTCCACGAGTTCCGTCGGCAGGCTCGCGCAATCAATTTTCAGAAATGGCGCGTCATGCCGCGGCCCCAGCTCATGAATGATCCGCGCGAGATGGTCTTTGCCGCTGCCGCTCTCGCCCGTAATCAGAAGAGTCGTCGCCGTCGGAGCAACCTTGCGCGCCAACTCGATCACACGCAGCGACGCCGGATCAAAAGCAATCCACGCGATCGGCGAATAGGGAATGTTGGGGGCCGTTGCCATAGCTAATTCGCTTCTTCCCCTTGCTGCGCGGAATTTTCGGCCTCGCCGCGCGCGCCCGGAGGCGAGGAGTCAACGTCGGGAATCACAATTTTCTTCGCCGGACGCCACAGCCGCTCGAGATCATAATAAAGGCGCGCGCGTTCCGTGAAAATATGCACAAGGAAGCCGCCGTAGTCGAGCAATACCCATTCGGATTGGCTGTGCCCTTCGCGGTGTTCGAGCCGCAACCCCAGCCGCTCGAGCTGCTCTTCAATTTCATCCGCGATAGCCGCCACTTGCGGGGTGCTGAATGCGGTGCAAATCAAAAACCATCCGGTGAACGCAGTGAGATCCGAAAGGTCGAGCAGCGTCACTCCAGCGGCTTTTTTATTTTGCGCGGCTTCGACGGCGCAGCGCATCTCAGGACGAAGGTTTTCCGTGGTCACCGGTAAAGGGCCTGCTTTTTAATGTATTCTTCGACGCGCGGCGGCACAAGGCCGTTGATGCGCTCCCCGTTACGTATACGCCGACGGATCTCCGTCGATGAGACGTGGCTCGAAACAGTTGTAAGCGGATGAATCGCCGTGCGCCGGAGCACGATGGCATCTGCGTCCGCATGCGCGGCCTGCGCTCCGCGGCGCCCCAGCAATTCCGGCGGAATCACAAGCCGCAGCGCCTCGATGCGAAATCCCGGTCGGTTCGCCACGATGAAATCACACATCCCGAGCAGCGTTTCATAATCTTTCCACGTCGCGATGCCCAAGAACTGGTCCGCTCCCATAATGAAATAAATATGCTCGTGCGCGTGGAGCGTGTGACGGAAATGCCGCACAGTGTCCACCGAATAAAATATCTGGTGACCGCCCTGATCCTCTCCGGCCTCCGCGAGCGACGGCACAAATTCCGGATGGTCCGCGCACGCAAGCGACGCCATCGCCACGCGGTGCGCGTACGGAGCCAGATGCCGCGTCGGTTTGTGCGGCGGCACGCCGGACGGAATGAAGTACACGCGGTCCAGTCCAAATTTCTTCACTGCGGAGCGCGCCACGGCCAGATGCCCCGAATGAATCGGGTCAAAGGATCCTCCAAAGAGAGCGACCGAGGGCTGTGCTTTCGCGTGATGTTGGGTCATCGGCGGTTCAATTCTCTTTCACTTTTGACGCCGGCCGTTCAGGCGCGGGGGAGGGGGAATTGTGTTCGTTCTCAATTTCGGTCCGGGGCATCGCGCGTTCGTGCAAATCTTCTTCGGTGTCGCTGTCGGGTCTTTGCCGCGGAATTCTATCCAGCGCATCAGCCATCGCGTAAATTAATTCAGCGATGCCCTCGCCCGTCGCCGATGAAATTGCGTGGAACTCCAGCCCGCGCTCCTTGCAAAAATCCCGCAGCGAATCGAGCTTCGTGTGATCCGTCGTCATGTCGAGCTTGCTTGCGACGACGATCATCGGTTTTTCGGCCAGCGCGGGACTGAATGCCGCGAGTTCGTTGCAAATAATCTCGAAATCTTGAATGGGATCGCGCAAAGAAGCGTCGCTCGTATCCACCAGATGTACGAGCAGGCGGGTTCGCTCGACGTGCCGGAGAAAACGCGTGCCCAGCCCCGCGCCCTTGTGTGCGCCTTCAATCAATCCCGGCAGATCCGCCACGACAAACGTGCGTGACGCCACTGCCTCGCGCGCGTGGCGTTTCGCGCCTTCCGCGGACACAACACCGAGCGCCGGCTCGAGCGTCGTGAACGGGTAGTCCGCAATTTTCGGCCGCGCCGCGGAGATGCGCGAAATCAATGTGGACTTACCCACATTCGGAAATCCGACGAGCCCCACATCCGCGAGCAATTTCAATTCAAGTTTCAGCTCGCGCTCCTGCCCCTCCGTGCCATCCTCCGCTTCGCGCGGCGCCTGGTGCCAGGGTTTGGCGAAATGCTGGTTGCCGCGGCCGCCCCGCCCACCCTGCGCCACGAGCACGCGTTCGCCGGCGTGGGTGAAGTCGGCGAGGCGCTCGCCGGTGGCGGCGTCCACGACGATTGTTCCCACAGGAACATCGAGCACCATGTCCTCTCCGGTTTTGCCGGTGCATTGCGAGCCTTCGCCGTGGCGTCCGCGGTCGGCACGAAAGAGGCGGTTGAAGCGGTAACGCAGCAGCGTGTTCTCATGCTGGGAAGCCTCGAGCCAGATGCTGCCGCCATTTCCGCCGTCGCCGCCCGATGGACCGCCGCGCGGAACGTACTTCTCCCTGCGGAACGCGATGCAGCCGTTTCCGCCGTTGCCTGCTTTCACGACAATCTTGGCTTCGTCAACGAACATGGCAATTCAGAATTGTGGCACGCAATCAAGTGGCGCGCGCGGAAAACACAAAGGCGGCCCTGAAATTTCAGGACCGCCGAAAAACTTGTTCTGTTTCAAGGAAGTCTCAGCGATGTTAACTGGCTGCGGCAGCAACGGGTGTGGCCGTCTCCGCCGGCTTGATGCTGATGAAGCGGCCGCTGCGGCCCTTGTCCTCAAAAAGGACGAAGCCGCTCACGAGCGCGAAAAGAGTGTCGTCTTTGCCGCGGCCGACATTGTGGCCGGGCTTGTGGCGAGTGCCGCGCTGGCGAATCAGAATTGTGCCGCCATGCACCCACTGGCCGCCAAAGCGCTTCACGCCGAGGCGTTGTCCCTGCGAATCGCGGCCGTTTACGCTGGAGCCGCCGCCCTTCTTATGCGCCATATCTCTTTTCCTTTTCGCCGGTTACAGTGAAATTTCGCCGATTTGGACGGCGGTGTAGTCCTGCCGGTGCCCGCGGAAAATCTTGTATTGCCCGCCGGTCTTATATTTCATCACGCGGACTTTCGGCCCGCGCATCTGCCGGACGATCTTGCCCGTGACTTTGGCTCCGGCTGCGTCCTTGCCGGTGACGAGCTTGGGCTCGTCGGTGCGCACGGCCAGCACTTCTTCAAAGGTGACCTTGTGGCCGGTCTTGCCTTCGAGCTTCTCCACCCGGACGGTGTCTCCCGGGGCGACCCGGTATTGCTTGCCTCCACTGCGAATGACCGCGTACATCGAGCCTCCAAACGTGCTAGGGAAACGTCCATTATAGGGGCGCGCCATGAGGGGCGTCAACCTGACCGAACAGATTCGTTTCCGCAATCCTCCATGCGGTGCCATATGCATAAGGCCGCGTCGCCGAACACTGAGTGCGAGGGACGAGCCGAGGAAGCAAGTGCAACCCCGGTCTGAAACATCAGCGATCCTCTTGTCCGCAAAGTCATTTAGATTGTGATGCCGAAGCGAGCTTGCATTTCGCGGCGGCCATATCTTGTTATGTCGAGGACCCTGCTATCGAGATCCTGCGTCACCCATTTTCTTTTCAGCGCGAAATTCAGAAGGGCTGCTCCGAGCGCGCCACCGATATGAGGGCGGCGCTCGCTCCAATCCAGGCATGCATATGCGAAGCGGCGGCGCAGTTTCCGCGTCGCTTCGATTTGAAGGCCAAGAGCCGCAAGCGCCTTGGTTCCATTTAAGGTGAGGTCGTAGGCAGTGTCGCTGCGCCGCGAACCGGCTGAGAGCCAGCCCCGCGCCTTGAAGCAGTCATGGAGCGACACTCCCAAAGTCCCGGCCATGTGATCGTAGCAAGTGCGCGCGGCGCGGAGCGGGCTTGGCGTGGATGGCACAAACTTTTCGCGAGACCGCCCCGCGATGACGCTTAAGCCTTCGAGCGCGCGGGCGACATTGGATCCTTCCAGACTGTAGAAGCGGTGCTTGCCTTGTACGAGAACCTTGACGAGGTGCGCCGCCTGCAGCCGGTTCAGATGCACGCTTGCTGTTGACGGACTCACTTCGGCCACAACCGAAAGCTCGGTGCTTGTTCGCGCGTGGCCGTCCATCATGCAGAAAAGCATGCGGGCTCGCGCAGGCTCGCCGATTGCGGCGGCAATCCTGGCGACCGACGCGTCCGCGTGATCTTCGATTCGTTCCTCGACATTCACACTTTCATCGTAAACGAAGCGTTGTTGTACGTCAACCGGCAGACTGCTGGATGTGCATTCGGCAGAGCCATCACCCGCGCACATAAGCCGCCGCGAAGTGATTGGGGGCAAGGCCGCGTCGTGCGGGGGCGCTGGCGCATGTCGGCAACGCACTTGGGCGGCCATGCCTCGGCCACTCGGAGGGCAAAATGACGATCACCTGCATCATCCGTTACGAGATTGATCCGTTCCAAAGAGACGGGTTCAAGAAGCACGCCGAGAATTTGATCAGCATCGTTCCTCGATGCGGCGGGCGCCTTATCGGGTTTTTTCTTCCGTATGAAGGCACGAACAATGTGGCGTGGGCTTTGGTTGTGCTGGAAAGTCTCGCCGCTTATGAGACTTACAAAGCGCGCTTGAAAGCAGATCCGGAAAACCGCGAGGATGCCGCGAGGATGCCGACCAAGCGCATCATCCTCCGCGAAGAGAGAAACTTCGTGGAATTGGTTGATGGAACTTTCAACCTTCCCTCGACATTTGTGGGGCCGGCGTGATCACTCCACGGTGACGCACGCAGGAAAAAGACGAATTGTTCATGACCGTCAAGAGGCATATATTGCCGGGGATGCCGCCACGAAGCTCACTGACAGCGCCTATGAATCGCCGCGAAGCAATCGGGGGCATGGCGGCGATTTGTGCGGCGCTCGCGCTTGGCCGCGGCGATTCAGCGGCCGGTCAATCCGACAGGAGAACAACCATGAAGTTGACATGCGTAATCCGCTATCAGATCGATCCGTTCCAGCGTGACGGATTCAAGAAATACGCCGAGAATTGGGGCCGCATCATTCCCCGTTGCGGCGGCCATCTTGTGGGGTATTTTCTCCCTTATGAAGGGACGAATGATGTTGCGTGGGGTTTGATTGCATTCGATAGCCTCGCCGCTTATGAAGCTTACAAGGCGCGGTTGAAATCAGACGCGGAAGCGATGGAGAATTTCACCATGGCGCAGACCAAGCGCCTCATCCTCCGCGAAGAGAGGAACTTTGTGGAAATAGTGGATGGAACGTTCGGAATACCCTCAACGCTTGTAGGCCCAAAGTGAACGCGCCATGTTGACACAGGCTGAAAAGGGACGAAAGTTTCGCGCGCTGCATGAGCGCGATGGTGCGTTCATCATCCCCAATCCATGGGACGCAGGTAGTGCGCGGCTGCTGGCGCATCTGGGATTTGAGGCGCTGGCTAGCACCAGCGCGGGCTATGCGTTTTCTGTTGGAAAATGCGACAACACGATTGAACGCGATGAGATGATCGCGCACGTGGCGGCGATTGCGGGAGCTTCGGACCTGCCTGTGAGCGCCGATCTTGAGAGTGGATTTGGGGATACTCCCGAAGTTGTCGCGGAAACTATACGACTTGCGGCGGCCGCGGGGGTTGTCGGCGGCTCGATCGAGGATGCGACTCAGAAACCAGACCGTCCTATTTATGAGCATGAGTACGCCGCCGAGCGAGTTCGTGCCGCGGCAGAGGCGGCGCGCGGCCTTCCCTTCACATTCACGCTGACGGCTCGCGCGGAAAACTATCTGAACGGGCGGCCCGATCTCAAAGACACGATCAAGCGGCTGCAGGCCTACCAAGAGGCGGGAGCGGACGTTCTCTACGCGCCCGGCCTCACAAGCAAGGAAGACATTGCCGCGGTGGTCCGCGCCGTGGATCGCCCAGTGAATGTTCTCGCGGGACTGCAAGGTGTTCGACTGAACCTAGCCGACCTCTCAAAGATTGGAGTTAAGCGCGTCAGTATTGGCAGCGCCCTTTCTCGCGCGGCGTACGGAGCGTTTCTTCGCGCGGCCCGGGAGATGCGCGAACATGGCGCCTTCACGTTTACGGAAGAGGCTGTGAGCTTTCAGGATTTAAGCGATATGTTTATGGCCTGACATGGACCTAAGATAAGAAAGCTGCCCACCCGGAGACAATGTTTTGACACCAGCCGTAGCGGGATGGCCAGGTGAGGCAGGGGCGAAAAACGCAAAGCCCCGTGGCGGCGAGTGGCTTTGCTTCTCGGTGTATCCCGGGCGTCAGGCGAAACGGACGGTGAGGCGGCCGTGGACGCGATGGCGCGGTGTTTGTTTCACAACGATTTGAACGTCACGGCCGAGACGTGTAAGGCATCGGAGGAGCCGCCGCTCTGAAATACCGCGGAATTCTCCACGGAGCAGGCGGGAAATCCGTGGCTGGGTGAGACGGAGAAGCCTTGCAGCCTGTTGTTGGGTCAAGCGGCGCTCCCTGATAATGTCCGCCATCTCAGTAACGAGCTGGGCTTTCACCAGCATGCTCTCGCCATCCGCGAGCCCAAGGTCGGCGTAAACATTCCCTGAGCCTTGCTCGATGGGAATACTGCGAACTGAATTACTGAGGCGTTTCTTCACGTTTCCAGCTCCTTGACCCATTGTTCGACTGATTTCAATCTGCTTCGAATCAGGCTTAGCTCGCCGGCGGGCGTCGCGATCCCGCGCTTCGATTTCTTTTGAAAGACGTGCAGCACAAAAACGCCGCGAGTGAACCGGATTGTGTAGACGGCGCGAAAAGTGTTTCTCTCCGAGTCTTCGATGACTTCCAGGACACCCGCTGAACCAAATCCCTTGAGCGGCCGGGCTTGGTCATGTTTCCTGCCTGTTTGCGCCAGATAGAACGCGTATCCGAACGTATCTACAACTCTCTCGGGCAATGCCAACAGATCCTTCTTGGTGCTACCCACCCAGAACAATGGTCTTGGCGCAGGCGGGTCTTTCATCGCAGGGGGTATTTTATACCTATACTGATATAAGGCACAAGACACATTCGGACGGGAAGGCTTGGGGCGGCAATTCAGACAAAAACGATGGGGTTTTTCTCCTGGCGCGCGATTTGGATTGCTTCGAGCATTTTGGAGAGGAATACGTGGAGGTTCATGGAGATGTGGAGTCTGCGCGCGTCGAACAAATATTGGATTTCATGTTCGAGGTTACCGAGAAGATCGTACCGAATCGCGTCCCCACTGTGCGCTCCGTCGCGGGTGCACCACTCGAGGAGGGGCAAGCCGGTCGGCCCCGCGGCCTGATTGAGATCTTCCTTGAGTTCCGCCATGTCCCAGGTGTTCCCAACATGCAACTTCGCGGCGACAACTTGATCGCGTGGAACTTGACCCTGTTGTTGGGCGGAATCTGAATAGTAATAATACTGGCCGGTGTAGGAGTCTTTTTTAGCGCGTATGAGCGCCGGGGCAACGCTGATGGAGTCACTGCTTCGGTAGACTACGATATCCAGCCCCATTTTTTCTCTCTCCCCCGGAATGCCACAGCTAAATCGCAGCCACGCGAGCGTCCGCGGGAATTGTAATGCGCCTGGCGCGCATCCGATCCGGGCGTGTAGTGAAAGACTAACTACCTGCAGGGGGAAACACAAGTTGACTGAAGGGCGCAGGGGGCGGCCGAATTCCTTGCGGAGGGTGCGCGAAGGAACCTATTATCGCTCATCGGATGAAGCACGCAATTCACATCTAGCTCCATCAGTGAATGCTCTGTGCCACGAATCCCCTGGAGGAAAAGATGAGCAAGCGCGTCGGGCTCTTGATTTTGATTCTGCTGGTGGTGACGCCGGGGTTCGCGCAGAACGCGTCGCCGTCGCGCGACCAAACGCGCGAGATGCTGCGCGCGTCGCTCAATAAATATGGAGCGCTCGATGAAGTAAAAACCGATTTCCGGCAGAGCGAAAAGGATCCCTACAATTTTGTCGGCATAATGACGACCGGGCTGAAGAACGCGGAAAAGCTCGAGATCGTGTTGAGCGTGAGCAGCCAGAGCACGATCCATCTGCGCGTGTATCCGCACTACAACATATGGGTACCTGAATGTCGATAAGGTGAAGGATTCAAACGGATTCATGCACAAACTGCTCGCGTACAACGATAAGAACTTCCTTTTCTGGGGCTCGGACGACACGAATGACGTTTTCGCCGGGTATACGATCACGCTCGAGTCGGGCTATCCGGAAGAGGCCGTGCGCATTGTGCTGCGCAGCATCCACAACACGGATCAGTTTGTTGGCGAGATGCGGCCATTTATTGACGGCAGCGCCGCGGCGCAATAGGAAAACGACCGCTGAAGAGCTTCGGATTCGACCATTCGAGAAAGCCGCCGCTTGAATAAGGTGCACGTCCCTCTACTTCTTTTTAGCCGTCACGCGGGGATGAATTGAGCTTAAGCGCAAAACCGCAGCGGCGGCCGTGAAGCGCACGCCATCATTATGGTCGGCCATCGCCGGGGCGATCCTGGTGATGAGGACGGGGTCGCCGCGCTCGGCGATGGCCTTCAGCGCGGCGATGCGGACCAAGGATTCTTGTTCCAGGAAGGCCCCTTTTTCAAAGGCTGCGTTTACGAGGGCGCTGCCGGCCCGCCGGTCGGGATCATGGGCGAGAGCGAGGGCTGCGGCCACATGCGCGGCGATAGCTCCCCTGCCATGGACCATGCGAAACGTCTGCAAGAAATAATTTCCGTAGGGAGCTGCGCCAAGCCCCTCCGTCAAAACAAAGCCCAGGGTTTTCTCCGGATCATTTAGAGTCTCGCGCGCCTGCGCGGGAAGGCTCTCGCCTCCTTTGCGCTGCCCTGTTAACACCGCATACGGGATTTCATATCCCAGGTTATCGTGTAGAGCCAGGAGTGCGCGGGAAGCTGCCCAAGCGACGAGCACGTCGTGGTCGTCCAGCTCCTCGTGAAGCTTGGGAATGGCGGCTGTGGATCGCATTTCGCCCAACGCGTCCGCGGCGGCTGCGCGGACCTCGGGTTCCTTGTCGTCCAGAGCAGTGAGCGCCAGGGACTCGGCATCGGAATCACCACGCAGGATACCCAGAACAAGGATGGCTTTTGCACGCTTCGGCGTTTCGTTGTCGCTCGCGGCGGAGCGCAGGATTTCCCAGGCGGTCTTACGATTGTCTACATCCGGCGCGGGGGGCGGAGAAGCCTGCGAATTGCCCATTGCACGCGAGCCAAATCCGGCAAGCAGAATGACTACGCCAACCCGCAGAGTTTTAAGAGCCATACCTGTCTCCTCTTCTTGTTCCCCCGCTCATTCGCGGAAAAGACGCGGGAGGTGGCCGATGTGTTCGATCAGCGCGTCAGCATGGGCGGCGCGGAGCCGCGCGTGCGTGGGGAACGACCCAAGGACGGCGATGCTGCGGACGCCGGCGCGGCGGGCCATAAGGATATCCTCGCGCGCGTCGCCGACATACACCGAAGATTCGGGCGTTACGCGAAGTCGCCGCAATGCGAGCTGCAGCGGCGCGGGATCCGGTTTGCGGCGCGCCGTGGATTCAGCGTAGATGCGTACGCGGAAAAGATAAGTCAATCCGAAGCGGCGAAGCTCGCGGCGTACGCGGACACGGTCGCCACTGGTGACAAGCCCGATGGTATAGCGGGCGGCCAGAGCATCGAGAACGCGGCGAGCGCCGGGAATCAGATTGGATTGTTGGCGCGCGTAATGGAGGCGCCAGAGGTGATCGGCGCGTTGCCAGAGCGCGTGGGGCATGCGTGCGGCGCGATAGACGCAATACCAATCCGGCGAATAATGGCGCTCGAGGTCGGCGAGCGTCCAGGGAAAGCCCAGCGCGTGGAACATCTCGAGATAGGCCGCGGCGCCGGCCTCGAAGGAATTGAGAAGCGTGCCATCCCAGTCAAAAAGAATTGCGCGGACATCGCGGAAAAGGGCGGTCATCCCAATGGCAGGATCACTTCTTCGTGAACTGATAGTTGGAAAAGGTCAATTCCACTGCAAAGGGACTGCCTCCGTAGGATCCGGACAAGCTTAGTTTCTGAATCACCTGTTTTTCTTCCAGCTCCTGATAAGCAATCTTGACACTCAACTGAGTGTCCTCCGCGGGATTTTTCGATTTATAAACCGCCATGTATCCCGTTAACAAAAGCCCCTTTGGATTTTTGAGCAGCGACGGCTGGAGGGTACTCGCGAATTCCGGCGAGGTGACGGACAAGCTGCTGATGACAAAATCTTTGTCCATGGTGGTCACGACCCCCGCTGCGCCTTCCTTGTAGGTCAACTGGTAGAGGATTCCCTGGTCTTCTAGTTGATACTCGCTTTCCACCTCGGGAAAGGGGGAATTGAGCATGAAGAGAGAGAACGTATCAAAAAATCCCGAAGTCATTTGATCCATGCCGCCATAGATTTGGTTGAGGGCGGCCGTCATTTCCGGGGTCTGCCCGGCAACGTCATTGTGTGTGAGTTTCACCTTCCCATCCGCTCCCAGACCGGCGATAAAATGAATCTGGCTCAGAGTTTGTAACGCTTGGGCGGCTTTCCCGGGATCCGTTTTGCTTTCTTCCGCTAGCAAGCCTTCCCAGTTTGGTTTGATATCACAGGTAAATCCCACGAGGCCTTGCGTGCGGAGGCTGTAATAAGATTGACGGGCCTTGGCGATGATCTCCTTCTTATTTGGCACATCCACTGCAAAAGCGTTTGAAAAACTCAAGCCGCACAAGCAGCAGACCATGAACAGGGCCGGAAGTTTGCGGCCGCGTGGAAATCTCATTCTTACCTCCAGACTTAAATGGCGTGAATCACGCGGACGAGATGGTTCTATTTTCTCTCAATTGGCTTCCGGCAGGGAGATTATGAGTTCGTCGTGTGCCTAAGAATGCGTGAAGCGTGGAGGCAAGATATCGTCGCGCTGGAAGGTGATATCGTCAAAAGTAAATGCGACGGAATTCCAGCCATTTTTGGCGTCCGGCTCGAGGCGGACGACGTGCGCCTGAGTGATCATGCGGACGTTGCCGCGGCCCGCCATGCGGCGCACAAGTTCGATTTCGAGGTCCACTGGTGTGCCGGGGTGGAGATCGTGAGGACACCGCGCGTAGAGGCCGCTGGAGCTGATATTGGCGGTGTAGAGCACCTGTGGCTCGGATTCGCGCCGGCCCGCGACGCGGACGACCTTCAACGGGAGGCGCAGACGGGCGCGCGGGTATTGGCGGCGCTCGTGGGGCACGGGGATCGCCCGCGTGGGAACGCGAGCCATGCCTCGGGTCAAAGCGATATTGCTATCGATCGCGCCGGAAGGCGAGATTTCCAGAGTTTCGGTGATATGGGCCGGTGCGACGCGAGATGGCCCGTTCTCTTTTTCAGTGGTTACGTGCTTTTGTTGCCGAGTTTTGCGCGCCGTGCGCATAGTTCCACCTCTCGCAAAAACGCTCCGGGCGCAGCGGCAACAATATGACGGTGCGGGGTCGGGTGCGTCAACCGGGAGAGCGGTAAAGGTTTCCAAAATGGCAACGGTGAGCGGAACACCGGGTGGCCCGGGCTGAGCGTGATGGGCGCGATGTGAGTTGCCAATATGGCGCTCGACCTACGGATAGCAATCTTTTAACCTGTGGGCATAATTTCTATCAAGTGATGAGGGATCGCGGGAATCGTGCGAGAAGCAGACTCCTCTGCAAATTCCGGACAAGAGAGCGGGGCCGCGAGGGCTCTGACCGGCGCGAACGCAGGGTTCCCCGTTGCGCGAAAGACAGCGCTCGCCTACGCCATGGTGTACATGTTCTGGGGCTCGACGTTTTTGGCGGTGCACTACGCCGTGGAGACGACACCGCCGCTGCTGCTGGTCGCGATGCGGCAAATCGTGGCGGGATTGGCGCTCTATCCGCTGGCGCGGCTGCACTCGAAAGAGAAGACGACGCCGAGGCAATGGCTGGACGGCGCGATCATCGGCGTGCTGTTAATCGCCGGTGGGAATGCGTCCATCTCATGGGCAGAGTCGAAGCAGACGCCCACGAATGTGGCGGCAGTGCTGGTGGCGACGGTGCCGCTATGGATGGCAATTTTCGATTGGTTGCGACCGAATGGACCGCGGCCGACTTTCCGGATTGCAGCCGGGCTGGCAATTGGACTAACGGGAGTGGGATTGCTGGTCAGTCCGGGGGATCCGCTGTTGCACACGGCGGGCGGAGCGGTGAATCCAATTTGCGCGCTCGTTCTTTTTGGCGGCTCACTGGCGTGGGCGGCCGGATCCGTTTTTTCGCGACACCTGCAGACGCCAAAATCTCCACTTCTTGGGGCGGCGATTATCACGTTGACGGGCGGCATCGTGCTGGGGGTGGAGGCTCTGGCGCTGGGCGAGGTAAGCCGGCTACACGTGCATGACATTTCGCTGAGATCGTGGGTTTCACTCGGATATTTGGCAGTGTTCGGGTCGATCATAGGGTATTCGGCGTACGCACACTTGCTGGCAGTGGAGCCGCCGGCGCGAGTGGCGACATACGCGTATGTGAACCCGGTGGTGGCCGTAATCCTGGGCTGGGCGATTGCAGGCGAACGCCTTACTCCGAGGATGGCGGTGGCTGCGGCCGTGATTCTTACGGCGGTCGCGCTTGTGATTACATCGCCGCACCCCCCTGAAGAAGGCAGCGGGCAGCCGGTAGTGCCGGATTGATTGCCGGACTAAGTCCCGGACAAATTCTTGGGGCGGGCATTCGTGGCAGAAATGATTTGACCGCAAGAACCGGATAGCGCGTTCCTGAAATGTTCCGTATGCTGAGCCCCGGTTTAGAAAAATCACTGCGCGGAAAATGAAGAGATGGCAAGCGAACCCAAAGCGATATTGGATGACAACAAGTGGCACGCGGTGCTTTCACGCGATTCGAGCCGTGACCGCGAATTTGTTTATGCCGTGCGGTCGACGGGGATTTACTGCAGGCCGTCGTGCCCTTCACGGCGTCCGCGGCGGGCACAGGTGGCTTTCTTTGCAGTGCCGGTGGCGGCGGAGCGCGCGGGATTTCGTCCGTGCAAGCGGTGCAAACCGGAGCTGGAGGAAGCGAACGGACACGACGCACAAACCACGGTGGTGGTTGAGCTTTGCCGGGTGATGGAAAATGATCCCGACAGGCCCGCAAGACTTGAAGCGCTGGCGCAGCAGGCGGGGACGACGACGCACCGGTTGCACCGCGCATTCCGCCGCGTGCTGGGAATCACGCCGAGGCAATTTGCGGACGCGCTGCGGTTGCGCCGGCTGAAGGGCCAATTGCAGCGCGGAGCGGATGTAACTACCGCGCTTTACGACGCGGGATACGGTTCGGCAAGCCGGCTCTACGAGCGTGCGAACGCGCAACTCGGGATGACGCCCGCGACTTATGGAAAAGGAGGCAAGGGAATGGACATCGCATACACAATCGAGGATTGCGCCCTCGGCAAGGTGCTGGTGGCGGCGACAAAACGCGGAGTCTCCGCGGTTTACCTGGGCGGCGAAGGACAGCCGCTCGAACGCGCGCTGAAGGCGGAGTATCCGAACGCCGCGCTGCGACGCGACGCAAATTCGCTGGGGCCGTGGGTGCGGGCAATCGTTGCGCACCTGCGCGGGGCCGAGCGGCGGCTGGAGTTGCCGACAGACGTTGAAGCGACGGCGTTCCAGCGCCGCGTGTGGGAAGAGCTGCGTAAGATTCCCTATGGCGCGACGCGGACATATAGCCAGGTAGCGCGAGCCATCGGACGTCCGGCGGCAGTGCGTGCCGTGGCGCGTGCGTGCGCGATGAATCCGGTGTCCATCGTGGTGCCATGCCATCGCGTGATTCGCGAAGATGGCAAGCTTGCGGGATACCGGTGGGGACTGGAGCGGAAGAAGGCGTTGCTCGAACACGAGCAGAACGCGGCAAAAGCGCACGCAGCCGGGCGCGGATAAGAGCAAATCAGAACTTAAGATGCAGGTGCGCTGAGGTGCGAGGGAGCTAAGGCTTTACCCGCGTGGTGCCTTTCGGCCAGTGGGGCTTGAAGTGGTCATCCGAGATCTGCGGATTCTTGACGACGTTCGTGTAGTGAATAATGAAATAATCCCCGCCGCCGGTTTCAAAGAATTGCTGCTGGACGGCGAGCCAGGTGGACTCGTCAATCCAAATGTGGACCTTGGTGATCTGGTTGCGGACATCCTCGGATTTCGGAGTCAGCTCAAGTTTTATGACCTGGTGGTTGTCGAGCGTTTCCTCCCCCAATAATGTGACGAGGTAGCCCTTCTGGAGTTCCGACCCGGCGGTGCCAAAGCCCAGGAGCAGGAATTGGTCCACGAGAGCGCGATGCTTGCCGAGGTCGTACTCCTCCACTCTTTTGATCTTGGGGTTGTAAACAAATAGATCGTTTCCGGTGCGCAGAATGGTGCGGGCGTCGGGGTCGGTGAATTCGATGCGCATCTTTTCATCACGGCGGACGGCAATCTGGCCGGTTTCCGTGGACTTGTCATCCACCGCGACAGTGACCTTCGTCTGCTCGAGGCTGGCTGTAAGGCTTTGAAAGCTCTTCGCTTCGTGGTCGAGTTGGTGGAGGATCGAATCCAGCGTCCAGTGTTGCTGGCCCTGGGTGCCGGCGAGGCCCGCGGTGGCAAGAAACACACCAACAGCAAGGGCGGCGAACGCACCCGTAATGCGACGGAGTCCGTGTCTTATCAACATGATGACGCGAGTCCCCTGGAGAGGAAGCCCGAGAATCCTACCATATGGGTAAGATGCGGCGAAGGCGGCAGCGGATACCAGTTTCCAAACAGGAATGTCTGCGAACGCGAAATTCAGGGCTTGATGGTGACCACGAAACGAACCACGTTGCCATCCTTGTCTAGCACCGCCTCAGATTTCACGATTTGGAATTGTCTACCTTGAAGATCGGGGACATTTTTGCGAATGGCGTCATGCAGCTGATGCTCAAGTTCCGTTTTCGGCATGGGTGATGCGAGCGAACCGGGATTCACGTAGAACGTCTGCGTGCCGGCATTTTCGTCGTCGGAGACGAGAACAATGCTCGCTTCCTGCTTGGTGGGTTCCATCTGCGGACGGTCGTGAAACCAACTGCGCGGGCTGAGCAGAACGAAGATGACGATAGCGGCGACGGCGATGTCATACGGCACAGTGCCCCGTTCGTAGGACCAGAAAACGATGCGCGAGAGTATGCGCCCGGGGGAAGACATGTCAGTCGGCCGGCACTCCGTCAACGATCGTACCGTCGCGCATGTGAACGACAGTATCGCCGTAGGAAGCGGCCTCCGGATTGTGCGTGATCATGACGATGGTCTGGCCGAATTCCTTGTTCAACTGGCGCAACATGGCGAGGACAATCTCCGAGTTTTTGGTATCGAGATTTCCAGTCGGCTCATCCGCAAGCACGATTTTCGGCTCGTTGATAATAGCGCGCGCGATGGCGACTCGCTGCTGTTCGCCGCCCGACATTTCCGACGGACGATGATGGAGGCGGTCGCCAAGGCCCAGCATTTTTGTGACGACATCAAAACGGTGCGGATCGAATCCATTGCCGTGAATATGCTGCGCGATGGCGATATTGCCGTAAGCGTCGAGCGTGGGCAAGAGGTTAAATCGCTGAAAGACGAAACCGATTTTGTGGCGGCGAAGCTTGGTGCGCTCCGCGTCGGACATGGCGGCGAGATCGTTGCCGTCCACGAGCACGCGCCCGCGCGTGGCGCGCGCCAGACCGCCGATAAGATAAAGGAGTGTGGACTTGCCGCAGCCGGACGGGCCCATGACGGAAACAAAGCGGCCGGGCAACACTTCAAAATTCACGCCGCGCAAGGCCTGCACCTCGACGCGGCCGGTGCGGTAAATTTTCCACAAGTTCTCGGTCTTTAGTATCGGTTCCACGTCAGATTCCCAAGCAAAGGCAACTTCCCCGGTGGGCCGGGGTATTGTATCCGCGAGTGGCATGGGACGCCAAGCCTTCCGAATGTCGCGCGCAGCGAAGGCTTCGGGGTTCGAGGACTTTGCCTAATCGGGATGAGGCCTCTCGATGTTGTTCGTGGCCCGGCAGGCAGGAACGCTCCCGGTCTATTGTGGCAGGGATCTGCCCGGTCTGAACCGAGAGCGCAAGTTAACCGCTACACCCCCTCCCCCCCACCTTTTTTCGTAAGTGGTAGATAACACTGGTAGTTACGGGAATGGATGTCTGTAAGTGGTAGAAAACATTGGGGGATTTTTGGGGCATTTTCCAGTTTTCTCGTAAGTGATAGGGAACACTGGTACTTAGCTGCAACTTGAAGTTTCCTTGGAGTCGGATAATCCCCTTCCAAGTGTAGATTTGGCTCTTTGAGGCTCTGTCCATCCCGGCCGTCAGATCGCGGCGCGCGTACCTTCGACCCTTGTCGTCCAATTGATCGAAGAACGTGTTTAGATACTCCGGATCGTACGGTGAGTATTGCTGGTTCCATTTGAATTTTTCGGACTTGGTGTAGTAGAGGAGAACGTCGTGGACATTGCCATAGCGTTGAGAGACGTTGGCATGAGCGGAGGTGCGTCTCCATACGATCTCATTTCTAAACCCCGTAGCGCCCAATTCCTCGTCTAAGACCGCCTTTGCATAATGGCCGACATTGAAATCTAGATGAACGTAGATACTGCCTTCTTCTGTTAGCAGTTCTCGCAGCCACACTACTGCTTCATAAAACCAGCGAACATATGACGCCACTCCATTACCCCAAGTGTCGCGATAGGCCTTTTGCTCGAGGATGGATGGTGCCTTTTCAAAAAAATCGTCCGATTCAGGGATGCCAGTCATGAAGCTAAAGTCGGCCCCTGTTCCAAAGGGCGGGTCGATGTAGATGAGGTTGATCTTGCCGGTGAATTCGGGGAGGAGGGAAGGAAGGACGTATTTTTTGTCGCCCCAGATAAGGCGGTTGCGCCATTCGGTGTCGCGGCGGTGGCGAAGAGTTCGAGGTTGCGGCGGCGGTCCTGTGCGGATTCGTTGACGGTTTCAATGGTTTGGAAGGGGAGGGCGATGCGGACGGGGCCTTGTTTCTTGTGATGAGCGTCGTATTTGCCGTCCCAGATGAGTTCGGTCATGTGGTGTTGCCGCATGTTTGTATAACAGTGAGGTGGCGGTTGTGCAAGTGGGTGGGCGCGAAAGGCGGAAAGAAAGAGAGATTCTTCGCTGCGCTCAGAATGACAGACAAAGGCAACGGGGGAAAGGCAAGAGGCAGAAACAAGAGGTAAAAATAAGAGGCAAAAACAAGAGGCAAGAGAGATTCTTCGCTCCGCTCAGAATGACAACGGGCGGTGGGAGGGGCGCGCGAAAACCCCCGCGCGCGCGAGGCGAGGGGCACGCACGGGATGTCCCTCGGGGCCAACTCGTTTAGAGCGCCGCGGGGCTGCGATGTCTTTAAGTCGCCGCAGGGCTGCAGCGAATCGCACCCTGACGGCAAAGACGACTGCTCGGACCCCGTCGGCAGAGACGAAGGCTCGCCTCGGGATGACAGCAAAAAAGGGAGGATGACAACTTAAGGGAAGAGTCAAAGGCTTCTGCGCAGGTCAGGCTTCCGTGTGATCACTGGCGGAGAAGGCCGTGGCGGATGTCCGGCCAGAATTCCTTCAACAAATTCGCGATCCCGTCCACGCCAACTTGAGTTCCCCACTTTTCGGCCGTTTTTCCGAAGGTGCGTTCCTGCGCGGGGTAATAGACATTGGAAAGGGCTGCTCCCATGAGGTTTCCGGCAATTTCAGAGACATTGAAGGTTCTACCGTTTGAATCCGTCCGTGTGACAAGGAGCCGGCTGGCCGCGTAGCCCGCGCGGCGGAAAAATCCTCCGTGGCCGAGGGTGTAATAGCGGGGATCTTCATGCGTGAAAGTAGGAACAATTGCTTCCGTGAAATAATTTCCATTGGCATTGTCCACGAACGAATGCCAGTAATACTGCCCATATCCAGCGGCGCCCTGATGAAATTCAGGCGATGAGGCTACACCCATGCTGTACCCGGCAACCATCCCGGCCAGTATGAAAGCTGAATAATCAAAGCTGTCTTCCGTCGCCATCACAAACTTTTCCTTGGTGGAAAGCGGCGGAAGTTTTGTGTCGGCACTGACGGCGCGGAAATTTGGAATGACCCAAAGAATGCGCTTGGTTTGAGTTCCATCCGAATCGGTGCTTTGCTGCGCGGGAGCCGCTGGTGGATTCGTTGCGGGCGGATTCGTCTGCGCGCCTGAACCCGATTGCGATGACGAAGCGCCGGCGCCTCCGGATTGCTGAGACTGAGTTCCGTCAGTGGCGCCGTTTGACTTTGTTGGAGGCGGGGTTGGAACTGGCGTAGGAACAGGCGTTTGAGCCCAGGCTAGGCCGGGCAATAGAATAAAAATCGCCGCTGTAACGATAATTCGAGTTGCGCGCAAAAAAGCTCCCATCGAGGCGCACTGCGGGTGGGGGGGCCTCACTGAAGCGCCTGAACCAAGAATATCTTCGCACTAATGATCCTCTCAGATTGTAGCGCATTTCACGTAGAATCAGAGCCTGCCCCACAATGTGCTACTCCCTCTCGCGGGCGTGCTGCAAGGCCTTTATTTGCGAAAGGCGGACGGAATCGGCTATAGTTAGCAATTGTCCCGGCTGCGCCGGCCCCGCCTGAGCGGGTCTAAATCACAAAAACCCTCTAAGGAAGAGTTGCCATGAGCATTGTGCTGGATAAGGTTAGCGAACCTCAACTGCGTAAAGATATCCCGGATTTCCGCCCCGGTGACACCGTCCGGGTCCACGTCCGGCTGAAGGAAGGCGAAAGCGACAAGGAACGCATCCAGCCCTATGAAGGCGTGGTGATCAGCCGCCGCGGCAGAACCGCCGGAGCATCGTTCACCGTCCGCCGGGTCAGCTTCAGTATTGGCGTCGAACGTATTTTCCCGCTGCATTCCCCGATGATCAGTTCGATTGAAGTCGTTCAACGTGGAAGCGTGCGCCGCGCGAAGCTTTATTACCTGCGCGGGCGCAAAGGCAAGGCCGCGCGCATCAAGCGCGTCGAGCGGACTGAACACGCGGCTTCACCGCAAGCATAAGAATTCCCCTTTGTAGAATTTGCGAAAATGAGGCGAAATGCGTTGCGCCTCTATGCGTCCCATTGCTCTTCCCGCGTGCTAGAATCCACGGCCAATGGCCCGACTTTGCTGCTCCCGCTTCGAGCGGCTTGCGCGACAGCGCGGCTGGATGCGCGTCGCGGGCATTGACGAAGCTGGACGCGGGTCGCTGTTCGGCCCGGTGGTCGCCGCCGCCGTCATCCTGAATTCCCGCCGCCGCATTGTCGGTCTGGACGACTCGAAGAAACTTTCCGCCGCGCGCCGCGCTGTTCTCGCCGAGCGCATCCGCGAACACGCGCTCGATTTCGGCGTCGCGCAAGTGGACGCCGCGCGCATTGACGCGTGGAATATTTATGAAGCCAGCCGCCAGGCAATGCTCGCCGCCGTCTCAAGCCTTACGATGGCCGCCGACTATCTTCTCGTTGATGCAATGGAGCTGCCGCTCGCCGTCGAACAGAAATCTCTTATTCACGGCGACGCCCGCTCGGTTTCCATCGCCGCTGCGTCCATCCTAGCGAAGACGGAACGCGATCGCCTGATGGACGAGTTTGATCAGGTCTATCCGCAGTACGGGCTTTGCCACAACCGAGGCTACGCAACCGCCGACCATCTCGCCGCGCTGCGCGCGCACGGCCCTTCGCCGCTGCATCGACACTCGTTCGCGCCCGTCCGCGAATGCACCTGCTGGTCCGCCTCCGCATCGCAAACGCCCTTGCCCCTCGCCACGGATTGAGTGGTGGATATCAACCTCCCCGCGCCTTTTCGGCAATGGGCATGATTCGCAGAATTTTGGGTATGCCCTTTGCAGGGTTGACCCTTAGGTACCGATTACTGCCTCGCGGCGTCCCCTTGCACGATTCGTTGACCGCCCCCTACCCGCGTGCTAGCGTAAAATTTGATCCTCATGGACTGGCCGCTCCCACTGAGTGGGACGGCTCAGTCGTTAGCGGCTGCCGCAGACTCGGTGAGCCGCTCCGCAGGCTGGCAGGCAATTTTTCGCCGGGACGCGAGCCTCTCAGAAAGTCAGGTAGAACGCCGCCGATGGGATATAGCAAGGTCAAACACGTCGAAGCCGCGCAGAAGCATCTGACGCAGGGGCGCATGGCGCAGGCTATCGCCGAATACCAGCAGATCCTGAAGCACGAGCCCTCCGATCAGGTCACGCTGATGACCGTCGGCGATCTCTATGTGCGCAAGGGCGAAACCTTCCAGGCCATTGAATATTTTGAGCGGCTCGCGCAGCAGTTCATTCGCGACGGCTTCCTCACCAAAGCCATCGCCATCTACAAAAAAATCGCAAAACTCGCGCCCGAAGAAATAAAGCCGCTCGAGCGCCTCGCCGATCTTTACATCCAGCAGGGCATTTTGAGCGAGGCGCGCCCGCTTCTTCTGCAACTTGCCGAAGGACACATTAAAGCAGGGCGCCGCGAACCCGCCTCGGATTTGCTTCGCAAGCTGCTCGAAGCTGAGCCAGACAACCTCCGCGTGCAGATGCGTCTCGCCGAAGTCCAACTCGCCATGGGACAGAAGGCGGACGCCGCACAAACTTTTCTCGTCTGCGCTGAGCGCCACCTTGCGCTTCGCGATTATGACGAAGCCGATAAATTAATCACCCGCGCCCTCGAACTGACGCCCGAAAACGCCCCGGCCCGCCTGCTGAAAGCGCGCGTTTTGGCCGGCGCTGGAAAACACGCCGACGCGGCGAAACTCCTCGAATCGCTGCCGGATCTGGATTCCGGCGGCGAGATTTCCGAGCTGCTGGTGGATTTTTACTTTCAGAGCGGCCAGCTAGCCCGCGCATCGGACCTGGGTTTACGCGTGTTGGCGCGCGACCCCAAGAAATACGGGCTTGCCCGCAAAGCCGCAATGTCAATGCTTGAAAGCGGCCAGGCCGATGCCGCGCTCGATTTAGTGAATCGTTTCCGCCACTCGATGGCCGAAAGCGGAGAAACGGAAGCGCTCGCGAAAATGTTGCAAGCTTCGGCCGCGAAATTGCCGGGGCGTCTGGAGCCTCTCGAATGGCTCGTCGAGCTATACACGCACGGAAATGACGCATTCCATCTGCCGGAAGCGCTCGCGCATCTCGCGCAAGCCTCAGCTGCCGGCGGAAATTTGGATCGCGCACGCGAAATTTATGAGCAACTTCTCGAACGCTCACCCGAGGACCAGACGCTTCGCGGTAATCTCGAAGCGGTCCGCTCGCGCCTGGGGATGCAGCCGGCCGTTCATTCCGAAGCCATCCCCCCAATGGCCGAAGAAGTTCCCGCGCCCAAGACATATGAGGAGCCGCCGCTCGACGAAGAGACTCAGCATTACGTCACTCTCGCCCTAACCGATGTGGATCTGTTTTCGAGCTACGGCCTTTCCCAAAAAGGAATTGACCTCCTCGAAACCGTGCTCGAACGCGCCCCGCGCTACACGCCCGCTCTGGAAAAGCTTCTCGATTTGTATCTAGGCGCGGGCCAGAGTAAGCAAACCGCGGAACTCGCGGAAAAACTCGCGCAAATCTATACCGAACGCGAGGATGCGGTGAACGCCGAGCGCTTCTCTGAGCTGTACCGCCGATTCCAGCGCGCGGCGGCGCTCGAACCCGGGCCACCAGCTCCTCCTGCGCCCCCTGCCGCGCCAGAACCGCCCGCTGAATTTCAAATACCGTCGTCCGACGCGGAGAACACTCTCGCTGCTCCGGATGAAAATGAAATCGTGGGAGAAGTGGGCGTCACATCCAGCGCACCGGAAAAGTTTGCCGTGAATCCTGCCGAGTCCTCGGTCCACGAAGTGGATCTCTCGGATGAATGGGCAGCCATCTCCGGCGCTGCAGATGCGCCCGCCGCTGATGCTGCCGAATTCCAGGTGCTTCAGGGGGACAATGCCGACGCTTGGGATGCAATTTCCGGGCAGCTGGTGAAACCGGACGCGCAGAACGAAGCGCCGGCCAAACATGCCCCCGATAAAGAGCCTGAACTGGTTGCGTCCGACTCCACGCCATTTGTGGTCGAAGATGCTCCCAAGCATGATCTGCGCGCTACGCCGACGCAGCCTCTTCGCTCGCCGCACCAAATTCCGCCAATACCGCCAGAGTCCCCGGCATCAATTGAGTACGAACTGGAGCTGGTCGAAGAGGCGTCTCCGGCCGCAGGCCCCGCGAGTGTTTCGCCAATCCGGCCTCCCGCTCACTCCTCCGCTGAAATCCAGGGCCCACTCGGCGATTTGACGGGCGAACTAAGCGCAGCGTTCGAGGGCGCTGATCTCACCGGGCCTCCTTCGCAGCCCAATGGATCGGCGCGGACATCCACTTCGCAAACAAGCCTGCCCTCCGAGCCCGGCGGGCCGCTCAGCGAGATTTTTGACGAATTCCGCAAGGAACTCGATGAACTTCAAATGGATGAAGACCCGGAAACACACTACAACCTGGGCATCGCTTACCGCGAAATGGGCCTTCTCGAAGAAGCCATCAGCGAATTCCAGAAAGTTATCCAGGCGTACGACCGCGGCAGGGACTTCCGTTACGCCATGCAGTGTTGTACGCTGCTTGCGCTGGCATTCATAGATAAGGGCCAGCCGGAGATCGCCTCGTTCTGGTATGAGCGTGCGCTGAAAACGCCCGGCCTCGATCAGGATGCTGTCCTGGCGTTGCGCTATGACCTTGGGGTGGCACAGGAATTGGCGGGCCAGTCGGATGCGGCCCTGAAGAGCTACCAACAGGTCTACGCAATGAACATAGATTACCGTGACATCTCCGAACGAATCGGCTCGCTCCGGCACCGATGATTTTCGAGCACTAGCCCCATAAATATGGATCGTCTCCTTCGCGTACTCGTGGTGTTGATTCTGATGGAGCTGGGACTTGGTCTGGTCGCCCTGCCCTGGTTCCGTTATTGGGAACACAACTATTTTCTGGACCACTACCCCGATTTGATCCACATCATGCTCCATCCCGCGATGCGCGGGATGGTTTCCGGCCTTGGAGTTCTGGACATCATCGTCGCCATCACCTTACTTCGCCGCCCCGTTCCGCCTGCCGGGCAATAAGGCCGCGCGATGCGTGGCACGCCAAACGAACCGCCCCTTCTTTGCTACGTAACAGATCGCCGCGCGCTATCGCAAGATGCGGATCTGCATGGCCGCATGAGTCGTGCTGTGCAGGCGGGAGTGGACTGGATTCAGATTCGCGAAAAAGACTTGCCCGCGCACCAATTGCTGGCGCTCGCCCGTTTTGCAGTAAGCGAGGCTGGGAAAGATGTCCGCATTATTGTGAATGACAGGCTGGACGTGGCGCTCGCCGCAGGCGCTGCCGGGGTCCACCTCGGCGAACAATCTTTGCCTGTCAGGACGGTTAACGCCGCGCGCGCGGGTGGCGTCATACCAAAGGGCTTTCTGATTGGCGCCTCATGCCATTCGCTCGATGCGGGGCGCGCGGCCGAGCGCGATGGCGCAGATTACGTGTTCTTCGGCCCCGTCTTTGCCACGCCATCGAAAGCTGCGCTCGGCGCGCCGCAGGGAATAAAAAGCCTGGCGGACGTGTCCGGAAACTTGAAGATTCCCGTGCTTGCCATTGGCGGCGTGACAGAAGAAAATGCCGCAGGCTGTTTTGTGGCGGGAGCGGCGGGCATCGCCGCTATCCGCTTGTTTCAGGAATCGCAAGATCTACCCGCGGTTGTTGCGCAGCTTCGCGGCAGAATTTGACGCTTGATTCACGGGATGTCCGTAGCGATTCGCGACTCTAAAAACGAGGTTGTTGCCTGATGCTCCGACGAATCTTCTCCATCATTTTTCTCGTGTTCGTGGCTATTTGCGTCGGTGCGTATTTTGCATTCACACACTTTGACATCAGCGCGACCGCCCAGCCATATCGTCTGGAGACTTACCTCGCCGCGCAGGCCAAGCACCGCCTCATCGCGCGCGCGGCGCAACAACCGCTTCCAGCGGAACCCGCGGACACGAAAGAAAGCCAAACCGATGGCCACGTTCTCTACGGCTCGCTCTGCGCCGGTTGCCACGGTTACGATGGCCGCACGGTCACGCCGCTCGGCAATTCCTTTTATCCGCCGACTCTTTCGCTGGCCTCCAGTGAGGTCCAGCAATACACAAATGGCGAATTGTATGTAGTCATTCACGGCGGCATCCGTCTTTCCGGAATGCCCGCCTTCGGCAGTGCCCATTCCAGCGAGGAAATCTGGAGCCTCGTCCACTACGTCCGTTCGCTGCCATCCACTCCGGCCCGGCCACGCTGACGAAGACGTTCCGTCGCATAACGCTTCCACCTCGACCACGGAATTGTACGATTGGTTCCATCATAGCTTTCCACTCGATTCAGCAATTCAACTCGTATGCTAGACTGACTGGCCAGCATCACGAGCGCACTTCTCGCATGGCCAAACAACTTTTCGGTACCGACGGCATCCGTGGTGTCCCCGGCAAATTTCCGCTGGACGACGCGACGCTCTTTCGCGCCGGGCGCGCACTCGGCCGCTACCTCCGCCCGAACGGCAGTTCACCGCGCGGCATGGTGCTCGTAGGCATGGACACGCGCGAATCCGGCCCGCACATTGCCGGCGAGCTTGCAGCGGGTCTCGCTTCCGCTGGAGTCCCCACCGCATCCGCGGGCATCATCACCACGCCGGGAGTCGCGTGCCTTGTGCGCCACAGGAATTTTTCCGCCGGCGCCGTCATCTCCGCTTCTCACAATCCGTTTCACGACAACGGCGTGAAGCTTTTTTCTTCCAAAGGAATGAAGTTTCCGGACGAAATCGAAGAGCAGCTTGAAGCGGAAATCCTTGGGGGCAAAATCGAGCCGGGCAAAGCGGAATGGCTCGAAGCCGATCCCTCGCTCGATGAGGAGTACCTCGATTTTTTGCGCGGCCGCGTTCTCCCCGGCGCGAAGCTTGCCGGAATGAGGATTGTGCTCGATTGCGCGAACGGCGCCGCCTACAAACTCGGGCCGCAGCTTTTTCGTTCGCTTGGAGCCAGGGTCATCGCGATCCACAATGCGCCCAACGGCCGCAACATCAACGCGGATTGCGGCTCGCTCCATCCGGAGGCTTTGCAGCGGCGGGTCATCGCGGAAGGCGCGGCGCTCGGCGTGGCCTTCGACGGCGACGCCGATCGCGCTCTCTTCGTAAGCGCCTCCGGAAAATTTGTGGATGGCGACGGAATTCTTCTCGCCGCTGCGCGCTATTTGAAATCAACTGGAAGTCTCAAGTGCGGCCGCGTCATCGGCACGACGATGGCGAATCTCGGCCTCGAGCGCGCGCTCGAAAAGGAAGGACTCCCACTCACGCGCGTCGATGTCGGCGACCGCTACGTTCTTGAAGAAATGATCCGCGGCGGCTGCAACCTCGGCGGCGAACAATCCGGCCACATCATCTTTCTCGACGACGCCACCACTGGCGACGGCCTCCTCACCGCGCTCAAGATGGCAAGCCTCGTCGCCCTGCGCGGCCCGCTCGATGAACTCATCGCAGGGCTGAAGATGTTCCCTCAAACCATCCGCAACGTCAAGGTCCGCTCCAAGCCGCCCCTCGAGTCAATTCCAGATGTCGCCAGAACGTTAAAGGAAGCCGAAACGGCTCTCGGCAAATCCGGCCGCGTCGTCCTGCGCTACTCCGGGACGGAGCCAAAAGCCCGCGTTATGGTCGAGGCCGAGCGGCCCGAAGACGTCGAGCGCTGGGCCGCCGCAATCGCTTCCGCGATCCAGGCTTCCCTGGGTGTCTAGCGGGCTAACCCTTCCCTCTTCTACGGCAACTTTCCGCATAACATAGGTGACAAGTGCTTTGTCTGTGAAAAACGGTATCGCCCTCACCCTCTTGCGGTGCGGTATGGCGGACAGATTTCTCGTAACCTCCCTATTTTCTTATAGTTAGGGGCGGTGGATAAATCTTATGTGGCGTGGCAAAGCGCTTGCTTATGCATAGACAACAGGTATTTTTTCCCGGGGTGGCCCTGCCCGTTACTGCCCGGCAGGGTCTTGGGGTGTCGCGAAAGGGGATCCGCCATGGATCCCCTTTCTGCTTCTTGGCAGGGAACCTTGAGGCATAAGAGGCCGATTGCGGTTTCGCCGAAAGGGGAACCTCAAGGAAAAATGACGCCATAAATTCTGGAGTTATTGAGCCGCACAGATGCGGGACGCCTGGACCTAACAATGGGTAGATGGACACGCTTGTGAGGCTTGCTTGGCTTTTCCTCCAGGACGCTCTTAATTCCACGGATGATTAGACTTTCGACTGTACACCCCTCTCCCGCGGCTTGCCTTCGCAGCCGACCACGGAAGGAATTGGGAATGTTTACGACGATTTTAACGGTTCGTCTACTCATCAATGCTGAGGAGTCGCCAATCTTTCTCTATAGCTTTGATTGCCCTGCAAGCCTTGAAGGCGATTTTTTCATACAGCCGGGCCTGCAAGGTCTGCAACGCTGTTCTCGGTAATCTGCCGCTACGCAGTTTGTTTCGCCTCTCGATCAGCGGACGGAGGTACTTTTCCTTCATTGCTCGCAACTCCTCCCAAGAGCCAAAGCGAAACTGCTGAATCTGGAGGGACGAACGGTTAAGCGTTTGATAGTGATGCCCCATACCCCATAGCGCCTTATCTCTGAACGGCGTGCCAGAATATCCTAGCTGCAGCCGCTCGTTCCCCCGCAATTGCTGCATTTGTAGCAGCTTCCGTTCGGCGTCATGAGCATTCCGCAGTTGCTGCACGTCGGCGCGTCTCCAAAAACAACCTTGCGGCCACCCTTCAGGACCGCGCGCCCCTCAAGAATCTCCTCATCGCTCGTCTTGGAATAGTCTGTCTCCTGCGGTTTCGGTGGGGCGTCGCCCGCCTTGATGTACTCAGGCGAAATAAATTTCCAGCCCAGCCACCGGGCGATATAGTCCAATACAGAGGATGCCATTCGGATTTCGGGTGTCCGCGTAAACCCGGATGGCTCGAAGCGCGTGTTGACAAGCTTATCCACCAGCGCTCGCAACGGCACGCCGTATTGCAATCCAATGGACATCGTCAGCGCGAAGCCGTCCATTACGCCTGAAAGAGTTGAACCTTCTTTCGCCATCTTGATGAAAACTTCGCCTGGCGCGCCGTCTTCATACATTCCGACGATGATGTAGCCATCGTGCCCGGCCACGGAGAATTTGTGCGTCAGCGATTTCCGCTCGTCAGGCAGCCTGTGCCGCTGCATGCCGACGAAAAGTTCCTGTTGCTGCGCCTCTCCGGCCTGCGCCGGCTCCTGCGCTTTCGCGGACTCATCTTTCTTCGCTCCCGCGGCCGCGAGCGGCTGCGACTTCTTCGAATTGTTCCGGTAAATCGCCACAGCTTTCAGCCCAAGGGTCCACGCGTCCACATACGCCTGCATCACTTCCTCAATCGTGGACTCCTCCGGCATGTTGATCGTCTTGCTGATCGCGCCGGAAAGGAACGGTTGCGCCGCCGCCATCATCTTCAGGTGGCCATGCCACGAAATCGAACGTCCGCCAACAGCCGATTCCAGCGAACAATCAAACACAGCAAGGTGTTCCGGCTTTAATCCCGGCGCGCCCTCGATTGCGCCCGTGTTGTCCACATGCGCGACGATTTTTTCCATCTCTTCCGGCGTATAGCCCAGCCGCAAGAGCGCTTCCGGCACGGTGTTGTTCACGATCTTGATTACGCCGCCGCCCACCAGCCTCTTGAATTTCACCAGCGCCAGGTCCGGCTCGATGCCCGTCGTGTCACAATCCATCATGAAGCCGATCGTGCCCGTCGGCGCCAGCACGCTCACCTGCGAATTTTTGTAGCCGTGCTTCTCGCCGAGCTCCAGCGCGTCGTCCCACGACTGTTGCGCGGCCTTCAAAAGTGATGGCTGCACATTTTCCGGTTTGATGGGCCGCAGCGAATCGCGGTGCAGCCGGATGACGTCCAGCATCGGCTCGCGGTTTTTCTCGTAACCGGCAAACGGCCCCAACCTCTCGGCGATGCGCGCCGACTGCGCGTAGGCTTCGCCCGTCATCAGCGCCGTGATTGCGCCGCAAACATCGCGGCCCCCGTCGCTGTCATAGGGAAGCGCCATCGACATCAGCAACGCACCCAAATTGGCATAGCCCAGCCCCAGCGGACGGAAATTGTGCGAGTTCTCGGTAATTCTTTCGGTCGGATAGCTCGCGTTGTCCACCAGAATTTCCTGCGCCGTGATGGTCACGTCCACCGCGTGACGGAATCCCTCCACATCAAATTGTCCCGAAGTCCCCGTGAACTTCATCAGGTTCAGCGAAGCAAGGTTGCAGGCTGTATCGTCAAGGAACATGTATTCCGAGCACGGATTTGACGCGTTGATTCGCGCCGTCTTTTTGCAGGTGTGCCAGCGGTTGATCGTCGAGTCGTACTGCATCCCCGGGTCACCGCAGTGCCATGCGGAATCCGCGGCCATGCGCAGCAGGTCCTTCGCGTGGTATTGCCCGGCGGGCGTGCCGTCGGTCACGTTGCGTGTCCACCAGTCGCGGTCATCCGCGACCGCTTGCATATATTCGTCCGTCACGCGCACGGAATGATTCGCGTTCTGAAAGAAAACGGAAGAGTACGCCTCACCGTCGATCGAGGGGTTGTAGCCCTGCTCGATCAGCACCTGGGCCTTCCGCTCCTCCTTCATTTTGCTCTCGATGAATTCGACGATGTCCGGGTGATCCATGTTCAGGATCACCATCTTCGCCGCGCGGCGCGTCTTTCCGCCGCTCTTGATCACTCCCGCGAAGGCGTCGAAGCCCTTCATAAAGCTCACGGGCCCGCTCGCGATGCCGCCGCCGGAAAGCGTCTCCCGGCTGCCGCGGAGCGACGAAAAATTCGTCCCCGTTCCCGAACCCCATTTGAAAAGCATCCCCTCCGTTTTCGCCAGCCCCATGATTGAGGCCATATCGTCCTGCACGGAGTTGATGAAGCATGCCGAGCACTGCGGCTTGGCCTGCACACCCACGTTGAACCATACCGGCGAATTGAAGGCCATCTTTTGCTCGACCAGCAGGTGTGCCAGTTCATCCCGGAACGCATCCCGCGAAGCGGTGTTTGCGAAGTAACCGCCCTGCGCGCCCCAATTAACAATCGTGTCCACCACACGCCCGATCAATTGCCGCACAGACGTTTCGCGCTCCGGCGAATTGATCTTGCCGTGGAAATACTTTGACGCGACGATATTCGTCGCCGTCTGCGACCACCCCTTCGGCGTCTCAACATTTTCCTGCCGGAAAATCACCTGCCCCTTTTCGTTGCCAATCTGAGCGGTGCGTGCCTCCCACTCCACTGCATCGAACGGCGAAATCTTTCCATCGGTATAATGGCGTTTAAATTCCAGGCCTGTTTTTGGACGGACCTCGGTAGGATTCTGCACAGCAGTCTGCAGCGTTTCGTTGTTGAGTGCCATTCTGACTTCCGCCATGGTCCGCCTCCGCGCATTTTTGAGAAGCCCCGCGCGGATGGCGGAACCCCTCTATTTTACCCCCACTTTGGGGCGGGGGCGCAGTGCCCGATTCTCCGTCAAGCACTACTCGATTCAGTTTTCCCGGTGCATCCAAAACGATAAAAAGCGAAATCCATTCCCCCACGAATCCGCTTTTTCTTTCGCTCAGCGGAATCGCGTTCAGCGCCGGTTCATGAGCTGGATGCAACCGGCGGCGGGAATTCTTCCCGTCGAATGTCTCCATTTCTTACCGGGCAGGCTGCGTGGCGCCGAAAAATACAGGAGCGTGGGTGCCGGGACTCCTGCGCGCCGCTCCACGGGTCCCCCGAATCTGGGGGGGCAGTATCATCAATTGACGATTCCGTGTCAAGAGGGAACTTCACAAAAAACGCAAAATGTTTGGTCAAAGAGCAAACACGTGTCTATTTGTAGTGGTGGAGTTCCCAATTGGGCACAACGGCCCCTTCGCAACATTACATGGCCCACAGATTGACGGCACCGCATCCAATCTCTAGGATGTATATTGTAACTCCTTTCGTCTGATGATGTTCCAGCGCCTCCAACTCGTTCGAAACAAGGCCGCGTGGGTCACCGCTGAGCTGGTTGTCCTCACGATTGCTATCGCCTTCGCGTTTGGGACCACCTCCGCGCGGCAGTCACCACAGGCCGGCAGTGCTGAAAGAATCACTCTTTTGGGACTCTCCAACGCCGCTCGCGTGAGCGATACCCTTTATCGCGGCGCGCAGCCGTCCCCGGCCGCATTCCCGGAGCTAAAGAAGCTTGGTATTTACGTCGTCGTGGATTTCCGCGACAGCCGTGAAGACATCCAGATTGAAAAAGTCCGCGTCGAATCACAGGGCATGGCCTTCGTCAGCATTCCGTGGACCGCCCGCAATACGCCATCGCGGGACAATGTTGTCGCATTCTTTGCGGCGCTGCGCAACAACCCTGGGAAAAAGATCTTCGTCCACTGCGAGCGCGGCGCCGACCGCACCGGCACGATGATCGCGCTTTACCGCATCGCTTACGATCATTGGACGCCGGACCAAGCCGTCGGAGAGATGATTGCGTTCCACTATTGGAACCATCTGCTGCCGAATCTCGCGCGATACGTCGAGGCCTTCCCCTCCGCCCTCGCGAATGATCCGTCACTCACGGGGCAGACGGTTCCGGCGCCCCAGCGCTGATCTTCTCTCTTATTCAACTAAGAGTGGATTGTTCTGTGATCGCTACTCGTACCGCAACGCTTCGACAGGATCCAATCGAGAAGCCTTCACTGCCGGCCATACACCGAAAACAAGCCCCACGCTGATGGATACGCTGATGGCAAGGATCACGGCCCACATAGGCACAATCGCGTTCATGTCCGTCCAAGTGCGGATCGCCAGCACAAAAGCTTCCACCACCCCGACGCCGATCAATCCGCCGATGCCCGTCAACGTCATCGCTTCAAATAAAAATTGCATCGTGATGTCGCGGCGCCGCGCGCCAATCGCTTTGCGCACTCCGATCTCGCGCGTCCGCTCGGTCACGCTCACCAGCATAATGTTCATTACGCCGACGCCGCCGATCAGCAACCCGATCGAAGCGATCACCACCGTTGCCAGCACCACCATCCCGACGATCTGGTCAAACTGTTGGATCTGCTCCTGCGATGTCGAGATCGAAAAACTGTCCGGCTTGTCATATGGATCGTTTCGGCGCCGGCGCAGCACTTCACGCGCCTGATCCACGGCCGTATCGAGCTGATCCGCCTTTGCCTGGAACCGGATCGAAATTTCATATCCAGCCGGATAAATCTTTCGGAACGTCTGGTACGGAATCAAAAGCCGCCGGTCTTCATCGCCGGTTCCGAATCCTCCTTTGGGCTTGTTCAGCACTCCGATCACTCGGAAACTCGATCCTCCATCCAGCAACACTTCGCGTCCCGTAGCCGGCAGCTCCCCGAAAAGCGCCTTGGCCGTGTCTTCTCCGAGAACGGTCACGTCATCGCGGTGCTCGTTTTCTCCTTCAGTGAAAAACCGTCCTTCCTTCAGCGTCGCATTCGCGTATACGTTCGGATAATTCGCCTCCACTCCGCGGAAATCCGGCCCGTTCACAATGTTTCCCTGATACCGCACCTGATGATTCACATCCCAGTATTGAATCCACGTCGTCAGTCCCGTCACCGCGGGACAGGAAACGCGGATGGCGTCTCCGTCCTCTTCTTTCAGCGGCTTCCGCTCGCGCTCTTCTTTCGGACGCCGCCCGACGTGCGGCCCTTGGTCGAATCGGCTCACGAACGCGGTGTCCGCGCCAAACGAACTGATGCTGTCCACCACGTTTTGCCGGAATCCCTGAATCAGCGCGACCACGATCATCACCACGCCCACGCCGATCACCACTCCGAACACGGCGAGGAAGCTGCGCAGCTTATGCGCCCGCAGCGTGTCCATTGCCAGCTTCAAATTCTCGCGGTAGTCCTGAGCCATGTCTCTGTTTCCTTAATTTTCCATTCGCAACGCTTCAATCGGATCCAGCCGCGCGGCCCGCATCGCGGGATAAATTCCAAAAAAAAGTCCAACGCCCGTGGAAAGAATCAGGGCCAGGATGACCGCGCTTATCGGCGTAGACATCGGGAATTCCAGCACCGTCCTTACGAACCAGGCGATCAAGTACGCCATCCCGATCCCAATCGCTCCGCCCGCAGCCGCAAGGACCGCCGCCTCCACAAGAAACTGCATCACGATGTGCGTTTTCCGCGCGCCCAGCGCTTTCCGGATGCCGATTTCCCGCGTTCGCTCCGTCACGCTCGCCAGCATGATGTTCATGATCACGATGCCGCCCACCACCAGAAACACGGCGGTCAAACCGATCGCCATGCTGAATATCTGTCCGGTCAAATCCTCCCAGAGCCCCATGATCGAATTCGGCGCGATAATCCCGAATCCGTCGGGGTCGGTATATTTTGCGTGGTGCCGCGTGCGGAGGATCAATCGCACTTCATCTTCGGCCGCGTCCATTGCTTCGGGCGCGCGCGCTTGCACGAACATGGTCAGCGAGTTCTGCGATGTGTGCCACGACTTTTCGTAGCTGTGATATGGCACCATCACGAACATATCCTGCGGCTGCCCAAACACTGTTCCGATCGCCGTTGCCACTCCAACGATTTGAAATTCCCGCGGGCCCGCCCGCACTGATTTTCCAATCGGGTCCGTGTTGACGAAAAGTTTTGCCGCAATGTCCGCGCCGATCACGCAGACCGGCGAGCGGTGGTCTTCATCCGCTTCATTCATCATCCGCCCGCGATCAATGCTCATCGAGCGGATATCCATGTAATTCGGCGTCACTCCTTGGATGCTTACGTCTTCCACAAGCTGGTTCCCGCTGTGCACGTCGAGCGTCGTCTCTTCAACTGCCGCAGCCTGTTGTACGATTTTTGCCCCGTCAATCACCGCTTGAAGATCATCGTAGGTGAGCAAAGGACGCTTTCGCGCCTTCAGGAATTCGTCATAGTTGGTGATGATTCCGAAGCGGTCCACTACGAATGCGTTCGCACCCAGGTTGGCCACCTTTTCCGAAATGTAGAGGGTCAACCCCGAAACCACAGACATGACGCCAACCAGCGTCGTCACGGCCAGGATGATCCCCAGCAACGTCAGAAAACTCCGCAGTTTGTGCGAGCGCAATGCATCCAGTGCCAGGTGAAACGTCTCCCCCAGCGCCACTTTTGCCGATGACCGGTTTGCTTTCATTCGATACCTGAGTCTGACCCGGACCCTTACCCCTATCTATTAAAACGGCTAGACACCCCCAAATGTTTCCTGTTAGCCGGAATAGTCAGAAGATATTTGTTTTCAAGTAGTTGCCAGCCACGCCGCCCGGTGTGTCATTTGGGCGCAAAGCCCGTTCATTTCCCGGCAGGAACCTCGGTTGAGGCTATCCCCAGTTAGGCGCGTTCCAGTTACAATAGTAACGTGGTTCCCCGCCCGCCGCTTGGCAACCCGCCTCGGCATGCGCCGAATCATCTAGATGGAGACCTTTTGAGGAATCGTTGGAACTCGGGTTTTCTGCGAGTTGCGCCGTGATCTTAGAGTTGCCCCGAGGATCAAGGATGGTCCCAAGCCTCTCACGGAACGCCGCCATGCGCCGCCTGCTTCTCCTTATCGCGATCTCCGCCGCCATGCTTGGCGCTGTGCATGCCATACCACTTGGTGACGGGCGCGCCCCCGCGCTGCAGCACTCCGCTCCCGGATCCGCCCACGGTTTAAATGATTCTCCGCCGACAGAAGCCGAGCGCCACGCAATGATTGACCGGATCTTCGCGAATCAACTCGCCGACGAGGCTTCGCTCGCGATCTTTCAGCGCATCGAACACCACCAGATCCGCGAACACCCTTCGGATGTGACTCCCCTTAAAGACGAAGTCGTTCGCGTCGTCCCCACCGGCACCGGCTCGTGGCGCGTTCTTGTTGAGGATCACGGCCACCCATTGTCCGCCGCAGATTATCAGAGTCAAATTGCAAATCTCGAGCGCGCGCTCGAACAAATAAACGACCCTGCCAATTCGGATATGCGCCGCGCCCGTGAAAAATTCAATGCGCGAATGAAATCGCGCTCGGAGCTGATCGCCTCGGTGCGCGACGCCTTTGTTTTCAATTGGATTGGCCGCGAATCGCTCAACGGCCGCATACTTGACAAGTTCCACTTGGATCCCAATCCGAAGTACAAACCCTCTTCCATTGAAACTGAGCTTCTCCTCCACTGCACAGCGACAATCTGGGTGGACGAAACCACCTCGCACGTCGCGCGCATTGAAGGCGAACTCACCAGCGATTTCGCCGTCGGGGGCGGCGTGCTTGGCAAGTTCTATCACGGCGCGCGCTTGACGCTTGGGCAGACCGAAGTCGCGCCCGGTATCTGGCTCCCCTCTTTCTATCAATACGATTACAGCGGACGCAAATTCCTTTTTAAGTTTGAAGCCCACGAACGCACCGAAGCTTCCAAATATGAGCGCGTCGGCCCGCCGAGCGAGGCGCTCGCCTTTATCCGCCGCGAGCTGACTCCCGTCCTCGCGCCCCACGCGCAGTAGCAGCCGTTGCTCTCTTTGTCCGCATCGTGCAATTTCCTTAGAAACCTTTTTTCCTCTACGGCGTCTATTCCTATAGCTGTCTAGAGGAGGCTCGGTGACCAGGTCCAATAATGACGTTCTCCAAGGCACGCTCGACCTGCTCGTCCTGAGATCCCTTGCACGCGAGCCCATGCACGGTTACGGCATCACGCTCCACATCCAGCGCGTCTCAAAGGACACCCTGCGCGTCGAGGAAGGCTCGCTCTACCCCGCGCTCCATCGCATGGAGCAGGACGGGTGGATCGCCGCCGAATGGGGCCATACGGAAAATAATCGCCGCGCCCGCTACTACCGGCTCACGCCCAAGGGCCGCAAGCAACTCGCGCTCGAAGAAAAGAAGTGGAGCAAGCTCACACAGGCCGTCGCGGAAGTTTTGCGTTTTGCATAGATGGAGTTCTGCGCTTTGCATAAGGGGTTTGCATGAGCGCATCGCAAGAGGGGCGGCATCCGATGTCACTTTTCACGCGGCTGCGAAATCTCTGGAAGAAAGATGCGCTCGATCAAAATCTCGATGAGGAGCTTCGCGCCCACATCGAAATGCGCGCGGATGACAATTTCTCTTCAGGCATGGCGCGTGAAGATGCTCGCTACAACGCACAAAGGCGTTTCGGCAACTCCACGCTCATAAAAGAGCGCACGCGCGACATGGATATTTTCGCCTGGCTTGAAACTGTCGCTCAGGACATCCGCTACGCGCTTCGCATGTTGGTTCGCAGCCCCGGCTTCACCGCGGTCGCTGTCCTTACCCTTGCACTCGGCATCGGCGCGAACACTGCAATATTTAGTTTGATTGACGCCCTCCTCCTCCGCTCGCTTCCGGTTCACAATCCGCAGGAACTGGTCCTGCTGAAATGGACCGCTCATCAAACTCCCAATTTCCACTCCAGCATGTCGTATGGCGATTGCGAAGGCCATTTCCGTGGTGACAATCCAACGGGCTGTTCTTTCTCCCATCCATTCTTCAATGACGTGAAAGCCCAGACCGGCATTTTTGCGAGCGTCACTGCGTGGGGCGAGGAGATGGGGCTCGACTTGAGCGGTAACGGCCCTGCGAGCATCATGCGAGGATTAGTCGTCTCGGGCAGCTATTTTGCCACGCTCGGAGTGCACCCCGCATTTGGGCGTGTGATTGTGCCATCCGACGAGGCTCCCTCCGCCGCGCCCGTTGCCATCCTGAGTTATGGTTATTGGCAGAGAGTATTTGGCGGCTCACTTTCGGTCATCGGAAAAACAGTTGGTTTGAACGGCGTTCCCACCACAATTGTGGGAGTGGCGGAGCAGAGGTTCACTGGCCTGACGCCTGGAAGCGTTCCTGACGCGTGGCTGCCTATTTCCCTAATACCGCGGCTCGACGCTGACTGGGACTCCTCGTCGGATGACGCCGGAGCCATTTCGCTTGTATTAGTCGCCAGGTTAAGACCGGAAGCCCCGCGCGAAAAAGCTGAAGCCTCGGTCAGTCTGCTTTTTCACAATGAGATGCTTCACGGTTCACAACCCCTTTCCAAAGAATCCGACGACCCAAGGGTCAATCTAGTGCCGGCACAGACCGGACTTCTCGGTGCCAGAAAGGAGTACTCAACTCCTCTATTCATCCTGATGCTTGCGGTTGGGATTGTCCTGCTGGTCGCGTGCGCAAACGTCGCCGGCCTGCTTCTCGCCCGGTCCACCGCGCGAAAAAAGGAGATCGCTTTGCGGCTTGCGCTTGGGGCAAGCCGGTGGAGGATCGTCCGCCAACTGGTCACTGAAAGTATTCTCCTTTCCATATTTGGAGGAACGCTGGGAGTCCTGCTAGCAATTTGGGGGGTGCATGCCATTGTTGCGTTCGTCGTCAGTGGCGCCGCTGAGCCGCTCGGCATTGATGCATCTTTGGACGCGCGCGTCTTGCTTTTCACGATTGGAGTTTCTCTTCTCACTGGAATCATATTCGGTCTCGCCCCTGCGATCCGGGGCACACGCGTGGACTTGACCCCCGCGCTAAAGGAAGGGACTGGAAGTTCCACCGGCGCTGGCCGCGCGAGGAATCATTGGTTCAATGTCGGCAACTCCCTCGTTGTTGGGCAGGTTGCTTTGACAATGATTGTGCTGGTCGGCGCCGGGCTGCTTGTCCGCACGCTCCAGAATCTGAAAAACATTGACCCGGGATTTGACGCCAACAATATCTTGAACTTTAGAATCGATCCCACGCTGATCGGCTATAAAGGGACTCAGGCAGCCGCTCTTTACCGCAGTCTCCAGGGCCGCTTGAATGCAATTCCTGGCGTCGCTTCCGTTACCTATTCCAAGACCGCTCTGCTGAGCGGCGGGATGCAGGCGACGAACTTCCATCTGGCGGGCGCCCCCGCTGAGTCAGAAGTCCACTCAGACGTCCTCTCCGTGGGCCCTAATTTCTTCGCCACGATGAAGATATCGCTTCTGGAAGGTCGGGATTTTTCGCCTGCGGATTTTGCAAACACATCCACATCCGCTGCTGGTTCTGCGCAACCTTCTATTCCGTCTGCCAATTCCGCGGCGGCTGCGACGTCCAACCCCAAGCCTGTCATCGTCAATCAGACATTTGTGCGCCGTTACTTTGGTAATCTGGATGCCATCGGACAGCGCTTCGCAGACTCCCACGGTAAACAGAACGATCCCGGCTATGTAGTAATCGGGGTGATTCAAGACGCGAAGTACTGGAGCCTGAGAGACGAGATTGAACCAACCGCCTATTTCCCGGGTGCGGGTCGAAGTGTAAATTTTGAACTGCGTACGGCTGTGAATCCGGAGTCAATCATCCCGGCGGTACAAAGCATCGTCAATCAAGTCAGCAGCAACCTGCCAGTATTTAGAATTTCAACTGAAGCCCAGACCATTGACCAGTTGCTGTTTCAAGAACGCCTGATCGCGCGGTTCTCAAGTCTCTTTGGCCTGCTCGCACTTATCCTGGCTTGCGTCGGGCTTTACGGATTGTTGTCCTACGAGGTCACACGCCGCACGCGCGAGATTGGCATCCGCATGGCGCTGGGCGCGCAAGAAGGAAATGTTTTGCGCATTGTAATTGTGCAAGGGATCGTGTTGGCCGCGGTTGGGATTGCGATCGGCATTGGCGCAGCACTCGGCGTAACGCGCTATCTCGGAAGCATCCTTTTCGACGTCCATCCGGGCGATCCGATTACGCAAATCGGCGTTGGAATATTGTTGCTGGCCGTCGCATTCGTTGCGTGTTGGATTCCGGCGCGCCGCGCCACCTGCGTGGACCCGATCATCGCGTTGCGCAATGAGTAGCTCCTAGTAGGGTTTCTTGACTTGGTGGGGTTTCTCCATTGCTTCAAGTGACGCGATGGCGGCCCGGAAATCGAAAGGAGGTCCACTTTTGTCCTTGCTCACCCGATTGCGAAATCTCTGGAAGAAAGACTCTCTCGATCAAAATCTCGATGATGAACTGCGCGCCCACATCGAAATGCGCGCGGATGACAATGCCGCCTCCGGAATGTTGCGTGAAGATGCTCGCTATGACGCAAGAAGGCGCTTCGGCAACTCCACGCTCATAAAAGAGCGAACGCGCGAAATGGACCTTTTCGCCTGGCTTGAAACTGTCGCTCAGGACATCCGCTACGCGCTTCGCATGTTGGTTCGCAGCCCCGGCTTCACCGCGGTTGCAATTCTCACGCTCGCCCTCGGCATCGGCGCAAACACAGCGATATTCTCTCTCTTTGACGCGGTTCTTCTTGAGTCGTTGCCCGTACGTGAGCCGGGCCGTCTGGCACTTTTTTCCCAGAACCTCGATGAGGGAACAACTACGGGAAATCCGTTCACCGGCCAGTGGGAAAGCTTCTCGTACGAGAACTACAAATTCCCCAGCCGGCAAAATCTCCCCTTTGAAGCCGTTGGCGCATTCCGAAGCGGCGAGGATCCGGTCACCGTTCGAATGCAAGGCGATAAAGATAACGGCCAGATCCGCCGTGCGGTAGCTCATCTGGTCTCCGGCAATTATTTCGACGTAATGGGTGTGAGCGCCGCGATGGGCCGCACGCTTACGCCAGAGGACGATCTCCCGAATTCCAATCCCGTCGCAGTCGTCAGCTATAGCTACTGGCAACGCTCCGCATTGCTGCACGGAGATCCCGCTGGCGTGGGCAAAGTTGCCATTCTGAACGGCAGTGCTTTCACGATTGTCGGGGTCGCGCCGCCGGAATTCTTTGGTGAACAAGTGCGCCCTCCCTCGGACTACTGGCTGCCCATGGTTTTTCAACCCAGAATTGAGCAGATTCCGTACCTTGACCGCACGGATGCTTATTGGCTCCGTTTGATCGGCCGGCTGAGACCCGGCGCCACACGCACGCAAGCGCAGGCGGCAACAACCGTTGCACTGCAACAATTTCTGACGCAACAAGAGGGGTCAAAGCTAACCGAGGACCGCAAGCGCGACATCACAAATTCATACGTCCGTCTCTACGACGGCGCCGCAGGAATTTCCTACTTGCGTTTTCAATACTCCGAGCCGCTCCACGTCCTTCTAGTGGTCGTCGCGCTGGTGTTGCTGATCGCCTGCGCCAATGTCGGCAGCTTGCTGCTTTCAAGGTCTTCTTATCGCCGCGCGGAAATCACCGTTCGCCTCGCAATGGGAGCAGGCCGCATGCGCCTCGCGCGCCAGCTCTTGACGGAGAGCCTTTTGCTCGCCGTCCTGGGCGGTGCGTGTGGGGTCCTACTTGCCAAATGGGCTGTGAAGTTTCTTGCCGCGATGATTGCTGGTGGTTCGCCGGTACAGCCACATCTCAATTCGATGGTGCTCGCGTTCACGCTGGCCGCAACCGTGCTAGCGGGAATTCTATTTGGGCTTGCACCCGCGGTGCAGGGTGGAAGAACGGACATTGTCTCCGCATTGAAGGCCGGCGGAAGCCGGGGCGTCACTAGCAGGAAGCGATTCGGCGGTACGCAAGGGCTGGTTATCGCTCAAATCGCGCTTTCCCTCGTCCTCCTCGCCGGCTCCAGCCTTTTCGCCCGCAGCCTTCTGAACCTCGAGCATGTGCCGCTCGGATTTAATCAGGAGAATGTGCTTCTTGGCCGCATCAATGCGCGCCTCGCGGGTTACAAACCCGCCGATGTTGGACCTCTTTACCGAAAACTCTACGACCGTATGAATTCGCTCCCGGGCGTGACGGCCGCAACGATTGCCTACTTCAGCCCGCTCAGCGGGTCGGTAAGCACGGATGACATCACCGTGGAAGGGTACGCACCTCATCCGGACGAAAAAAGAGACGTCGATAACCTCCACGTTGCGCCCAGTTACTGCGAAGTATTGGGAATCCCGCTCGTTGCCGGCAGGGAAATCGGTCTGCAGGATGTCGGCAACTCCGTGACGGTCGCCATGGTCAATGAAGCCTTCGTGCGCCATTATCTCCCCGGCCAAAATCCGATTGGACATCGTTTCGGGTTTGGCGGTCCGGCGCACGCCGGTGACGTCGAAATTATCGGCGTCCTGAAGGACGCGAGTTTTGACAGCGCGAAAGAAAAACCCAGGGAAATGGTTTTTCGTCCGCTGTTGCAGGCCGGCCCGGATGCGCCGCTACGAGTTGAGATCGAGTTGCGGACATCCCGTGATCCTCTTTCATTGGTCTCCACCTTTCGACAGGCGGTCGCTCAGGTGGATTCAAAGCTTTCACTCAACGGCGTCCAATCCCTGCGGCAGCAGGTGGACTCCACGTTTGATCAGGAGCGGCTGGCGGCACGACTCGTTAGTTTCTTTGGTTTGCTGGCGCTTTTGCTAGCGTGCATCGGCCTTTATGGAGTCGTCGCGCAAGGTGTCGCGCGCCGCACGAATGAATTCGGCGTTCGCATGGCGCTCGGTGCGCAGCGCAGAGAAATCGTTCGCATGGTTTTGCGTGAAACCTCTTTCCTGCTCCTGATCGGCTTACTCGTGGGCGTGCCTGTGGCGATTTTGGCGGGCCGGCTGGTTGCTGCTCAACTCTTTGCCCTCAAGCCTATTGATCCTTCGTCCTTCGCGTTTGCAGTTATAGTTCTTGGCGCTGTTTCCGCACTTGCAGCGTTCCTACCCGCGCGCCGCGCTTCGCGCGTGGATCCGATGGTGGCCCTGCGCTATGAGTAACCGCGCCTACTCCGCCCTCAGCGCCTCCACGGGATCCACGGCGGCAGCCGCGCGCGAAGGCACGTAGCTCGCAAGCGCGGCCGTCGCCACCAGCCCTACGCAGACGGCCACGTATGTAACCGGATCCACCGGGCTCACATGGAACAACAGCGATTGCATCAATCGCATTACACCCAGCGCTGCGGCCAGGCCGCACACCACGCCGATCGTCGAAAGCAATAATCCGTGGAGCACGAAAATCCTCGTGACGGACTGCGGCTGTGCGCCGAGCGCCATGCGAATCCCGATCTCGCGCCTGCGCTGTGACACCGAATACGCAATCACTCCGTAAATCCCAATGACGCCGAGCAGCAGCGCCATCCCTCCGGCCACGCCCAGCATAATCAGTGTGAAAGATGTCCGCGCCATGGATTGTTTGTAGAAATAGTCCTGCGTGTGCACCGAGGCCAGCGGCAGATTTGAGTCCACCGACCACACCACCTGTCGCACATCCTTCATGAAGTTTTCTGTGCCGGCGCGCGGACTCCGAATGGCGAAAGCCACGCCACGACGCGCCTCAACCGCGTCAGCGCCGGTGTCCCCATCGAAATTTATTGTTAGGAGCGGAAAATACCCAGCGCTGGATGGATCCTCACTCACCCCGTTGTCATACACATTGGACACGACGCCGACGATCTCGCGCCAGTCATCCGTGCTCGCCGCCCGGATGCGCTTGCCGAGTGCGTTTTGCGGATTTCCCCAATACTCGTTCGCGAAGTTTTCAGAGACCATCGCAACAGCGCGCTTGTCGTAAACGTCCGTCCACGTGAAATCGCGTCCGGTAATCAGCGGCATGCCCATGGTGGAAAGAAAACCCGGTGACATGAATTTAAATCGGCGGACGGGTGGAATCTGCCCTTCGGCGTAATGGCGGTCCTCAGCGAAGAGGAGGTCAAAATTGCCATCTCCATCCATCGGGATTTTCGTGGAAATTCCAACCGAAGAAACTGACGGGATTGCCCCGAGCTTTCTGGAAATCTCTTCCTCCATACGGATGGCGCGCTCGGGATCCTTCACTTCCGAATTTGTTATGTAAATCCGGAACGTTTGCAATTCCGCGCCCCCGCTGAACCCGGGATTCACATGCGTCAGTGATCGAAATGTGCGTATCATCAGCCCCGAACAAATCAAAAGGACCACCGCCAGCGCCACTTGAATCACCACCAGTGAGTTTCGCGCGTGATGCTGATCCCGGCTCTGGCTCAAGCCGCGCGCTCCTTCGCGAAGTCCGGTGTTCAGCCGCGCGCCCGCATATTTGAAAACGGGAATAAATCCAATCAGCAGGCTCGCGAACAACGCAGCCCCCAGCGTGAACAGCACCACCCATGCATCGATTCCGATTTCACGGATTCGCGGCAGGCCCGTCGGCGCCATCGCCACTAGAACTCGCAGCGTCCCGTACGCGATTCCCAGCCCAAGCACGCTGCCCAGCAATCCCAGGATCAAACTCTCAAACAGCAGCTCTCCAGCGATGCGCCCGCGCCCCGCCCCGAGCGCCGAACGAATCGCCAGTTCCTGCCGCCGCCCTTCGACCCTCACCAGAAGCAGATTCGCCACATTCGCACAGGCAATCAGCAGCACCATTCCGATCGAGCCCATCAGGACCCACAATACTTTGCCGATATCTCCGACCACGTCCTGTTTCAGCGGCCGCAGGTTTGGCGCAATTCCCGCTTGCTCGAAAAGCTTTGCGCTGTACCCCGGCGGCGGCGGAAAACTCGGGAAGACCATCGGAAGCATGCGCGCCACATCGGCGCTGGCCTGCGCGAGTGCCGCTCCGGGTTTGAGTCTGGCAATCCCGTTAAAGCTGTAGTTGCCGAGATGCTGTTTGTTGCGATCAAACTGGAAGGGCAAAATCAGGGCGGGATCCCTCTCATCCAGGAAATGGAAATCCTCAGGCACTACACCGATGATTTCCCGCTGCTTTCCGTCCACGAGAATCGTTTTTCCCAGAACCGAAGGCGATCCTCCAAACTTTCGTTGCCAGTATCCGTACGTGATCATCGCCGTTTCCGGCGAGTCCGGTGAATCGTCCTTGCGGCTGATCAATCGCCCCAAGAAGGGCCGGATGCCCAAGAGCGGCAGCATCCCGTCCGTCACATTCAAGACCGGCACCTGTTCGGGTTCCCCTACGCCGGTGATGGTGTCGGAATCGGTGTTATAGACTCCAATATCCTGAAAGGTCTGGTTCTGCTCCCGATAGATGAAATAGTCCGCGGGAGAGAGGTTCAGTTTTTTTATGTTGATGCCCGGCGCTGTGAGCCAAATGCCTGCCAGCTCCTCGGCCTTGGGATATGGCAATGGCTTCAGCAGCACTCCTTCGATCACGCCGAACACCACCGCATTGGCGCCAATGCCCGCCGCAAGCGTAATCAGCGTAATTGCCGTAAACATCGGCGCCCGGCCCAGCCGCCGCAGAACCTGCCTGAGCTGACTGCTGAATGAGTTCATCGCTTACCCCCGGCTCACACGCCTTCTGCGCGCCCAAACATCCTTAACTTATAGACGCTTGGAGATACGCGAATGTCTCCCGGAATGTTCCCGGGATTGTCCCGCGTGGGGCCTAGGAGCGCTAATTTCCTGAACTCGAATGTACGGCTGTGGCCTCGTTTTGAGTGGAATGCAAATGTAAGCCCGCCGTGCGTCGGCGGATTTCTTGCTTTGAGAGCGCTAACATTCTCGCTCGGTGGCCTTCGTCTTGCCCTCCTTCACGCCATTTGTTAGCGTAGAACTCCTTCCGTTTGCTGGAATCGCGGAGACTCGATGGATAGTATTCACATTACGCTCAAGGATGGCGCCGTACTGGAGGTGCCGAGCGGCTCTACCGCCGCCGACGTCGCCAAAAAAATTTCGCCGCGCCTCGCCAGCGCCGCGCTCGTTGCGCGCATTAGCAATGGCGCGTCTGGCGAACTCGTGGACTTGTCGCGCCCGCTCGACCATGACGCTAAACTCGAAATCCTCACCGAAAAAGACCCCGAGGCGCTGCAAGTCTTCCGCCATTCCGCCGCGCACCTGCTTGCCGCCGCCGTACTCGAACTCTTTCCGGACGTGAAGCTCGGCATCGGCCCTCCCACCGACACCGGATTTTTCTACGAATTTCTGCGCGAGCAGCCGTTCACGCCCGAAGACCTCGAAGCCATCGAGAAACGCATGCACGACATCGCTTCGCGCAACGTCCCCAATGAGCGCAAGCTCATGCCCAAGCCCGAAGCGCTCGACCTTTACAGGAAATCAAATCAAATATTTAAGTGCGAGCTCGTCGAGGAAAAAGCCACCGATCCGATGGTCTCGTTTTACACCACCGGCAAATTCATCGATTTCTGCCGCGGCCCGCATATCCCATCCACCGGTAAGATTCAGGCCTTCAAACTGATGAGCGTCTCCGGCGCCTACTGGAAGGGCAAGGAAGGCAATCCGCAGTTGCAACGCATTTACGGCGCGTGTTTTTACACCAAGCCCGAGCTCGAGGATTATTTGCACCGTCTGGAAGAGGCCAAGCGCCGTGACCATCGCCGCATCGGCAAGGAACTCGAGCTCTTCACCGTCAACGATCTCGTGGGCGCGGGCCTTCCGCTTTGGCTGCCGAAGGGCGCGACGATCCGCCGTCTCCTCGAGGAATACATCCTCGAACGCGAGCGCCAAGCCGGCTACATGCATGTTTACACTCCAAACCTTGCAAAGGTGGACCTCTACAAACGCTCGGGCCATTGGGACCATTTCAAGGACGATATGTTCCCGCCAATGGACCTCGAAACCGAAGAGCTCGTCCTTCGCCCCATGAATTGCCCGCACCACATCCTCGTCTACGAATCGAAGAAGCACAGTTATCGCGACCTGCCGGTGCGCATCGCCGAGCTGGGCGCAATGTACCGCTATGAACGCTCGGGCGTTCTGAGCGGCTTGAGCCGCGTGCGCTGCATGACGCTCAACGACGCGCATATCTTTTGCACTCCCGAGCAGATCAGGGAAGAATTCGCCGGAGTGATGCGCCTCGTCGAACAGGCCTACCGCGATCTGGGCATTACGAACTACAGCTATCGCTTATCTCTGCGGGACAAAGCCAACAAGGAAAAATTCGCGCCAAACGACGCGATGTGGGATCTCGCCGAGAACGAGCTCCGCGAAGCGATGAATTCACTTGGACTTCCATATAAGGAAGCCCCCGGCGAAGCCGCGTTTTACGGGCCGAAGCTGGATATTCAGCTCGCCGACGTGATGGGCCATGAAGAAACTTACTCCACCATCCAGATTGATTTCCATCTCCCGAACCAGTTTGAGCTCGGCTATGTGGGCGCGGATGGACAAGAGCACCGCCCGGTGATGATTCATCGCGGGGTCATCAGCACGATGGAGCGTATGGTCTCCTATTTAATCGAACTCTATGCCGGCGCATTTCCCGCATGGCTCGCGCCCGTCCAGGTAAAAGTGTTGCCCATCACCGAACGCCAGAATGCCTATGGCCACGAAGTTCGTGACAAACTGTTTGCGGCAGGTTTCCGCGTGGAATTCGACGACCGCAACGAAAAGCTACAGGCCAAAATTCGCGATGCGCAGCTGCAGAAAATTCCCTATATGCTCGTTGTCGGCGGCAAGGAAGCCGAATCCGGCGCCGTCGCCGTCCGCCATCGCACCAGGGGCGATGAAGGCGCAAAGCCCCTCGCCGATTTTCTCGCCGCGCTCAAGCAGGAAGTTGATACCCGCGCCATAAGTTGAAAGCAGCACGAAAGGAACTTGCCATGCCCAAATTTGTGATCGAACGCGAAATCCCCGGCGCGGGAAAACTTACGCCCGAGCATATCGTCGCCATCTCGCAGAAGTCCTGCAGCGTCCTGCGCAACATGGGCCCGCAAATTCAGTGGCTGCACAGTTACGTCACCGACGACAAGATCTACTGCGTCTACATCGCCCCCAGCGAGGAGGCGATCCGCCAGCACGCGCAGCAGGGCGGCTTCCCGGCCAATCGCATCTCCGCTGTCCGCCGCATGATTGACCCCACTTCGGCTGAAGGATGAAATCCGCGCATCGGAATTCCGGCGCGCAGCTCGACGAAGCCGCCTACTCCGTCGCCATCCGCGTGTTAAGCGAAACTGACGCGCACCTCGCCGGCATCATCGAACGCCATGGCCCGCCACCCATGTGGATCCGTGAACCCGGTTTCCCAACGCTCGTCTACCTGATTCTCGAGCAGCAGGTTTCACTCGCTTCAGCCAAGGCCGCCTACGACAAGCTCATCGCCGAAGTAAAGCAGCTCACGCCCGGCCGCTTCCTGAAGCTGGACAAGCGCACTCTGAAACGCATCGGCTTCAGCCGCCAAAAAATGCTTTACGCACGCATCCTCGCCGAAGAACTTTCTACGCGCCGTCTCGATCTCCGCGCGCTCCACGAAATGGACGACGACGGCGTCCGCGCGCGCCTCACCGCGTTAAAGGGCATCGGCCCGTGGACCGCCGAAAATTATTTGCTTTTCGCCCTGCGCCGCCCGGACGTGTGGCCCTCGGGAGATCTCGCGTTACAAATTGCTGTACAACAGGTGAAGAGTTTGCGGAAGCGCCCATCGCCCGAACGCTTGGACAAAATGTCGAAGGCCTGGCAACCCTGGCGCAGCGTGGCCACGCGGATTTTCTGGCACCACTACCTCAGCACACGCAGAAAGCCTGCCTAGACTATCCGAGCCCGTGCGCGATCTTCTCCGCGTCCGGTGAACGCATCAATCGTAGCATCGCGATCACGCCAACCGCCGGCCCCGGCGCAAGCGCTGCAAATGCCCAGGTCCATCCGTGCGACTCGCGCAGCACGGGCACAAGCCAGATTGTGGCCACCGTCAGTGTAAATCCAATCGCAAGTTGCAGCGTCAGCGCCGTCCCAACATAGCTCTGGTCCGCGACCTCGGTGATCATGGTCGAGAATTGCGCCGAATCCGCCACCACTGCGAATCCCCAGACGAGCCCGATGGCAAGCGTCACGTAGAACGGCGCGCGCAGCGCCACAAATCCAATCACCAGCGCGCACGAGCCGCTCACGACCATCGAAGCCGCCGCCGTTCGCGTCCGCCCCCAGCGGTCCGCGAGCACCCCCGCCGCCCAGCATCCAATCGCGCCCGCTCCAATGCAGGCAAACGCCGCAAGCGCGGCATCGCTCGTCAGGCTCGCTCGTTCCGCTGGCGTCGAGGGCATCCCGCGCGCACGAATCAGCGCGTCTCCGAAAAATACCGCGCACCACGTCCACATTGCGTAAAGCTCCCACATGTGCCCGAAGTATCCGAGCGTCGCAAGACGCATGCCGCGGTTCGCAAACAACTTCAGCCCTTCGCGCGGATTGAACGCCGCACTTGGAAAAGGATACGGCCCGTCGTGCCCCACGAACGCCGCGATCAATCCGCCGAATAGCGTAAGCGCCGAAGTTGCAACGATTACGAGCTGCCAGTTAACTCCGCCGAGCCCATTCAGCAATTGCGGTGTCGCCGATCCGAGCGTGAGTCCGCCAACCATCACGCCCAGCGCCGTGCCGCGCTCGCGCCGGAACCATGTGGCCATCACCTTCATGGCCGGCGGATACACAAGCGCAATCGCCGCGCCGGTGGCAAATCGCAACGGCCCCGCGCTTGACAAGCCATGGCTCGCAAGCAGCGCCAAATTAAACGCCGCCGCCCCAGCGCCGCCATAAAGCATCAGCCGCCGTGGCGAGATAATGTCCGCAAGATTCAGCACCGCGGAAACGAGCGCGCCCGCCACAAACCCAAGCTGTACGGAAATCGTGAGCCACGCGCCCGCCTCGGGCGAGACTCCCCAGGCCGCCCGCAATTGCGGCAATACCGCCGACGCCGAAAACCATGTGGTCATCTCCAAAAACGCCGCAAAGGCGAGCAATGCAAGCGCGCGCCACCGCCCCTCAGGGTCCTTCATCTCTGCCGGCTTCGGTTTAGCGCCTGTTTCCATTGCGCGCATCATTGTCTCTGAAAGCAGGCACTATCGAAAGCCGGGGGGTTCAGCCGTTGCGGGGGCTCCGTGCTATACTGACTGCCCCAATGGCGCCCGGATGATTACGGGGTGTTCCGGCGCCGGGAATGTTTTGCAGCCAGCCTGCTGGAGGTGGGTTTATCGCCGAGCGAAGTTTCCGGCCGAATGACCGTATCCGGGTGAATGAACGCATCCGGGCGCGGGAAGTTCGCGTGATTGATGAAGAGGGCGCGCAACTGGGCGTCATGCAGCCTTTCGAGGCCATGAAGCTTGCCCGTGAGCGCGGGTTGGATGTCGTGGAAATTTCCCCGACCGCGGACCCGCCTGTCTGCAAAATCACTGACTACGGCAAATATCTCTACCAGGAAAGCAAAAAGAAGCACGAGCAGAAAAAACATCACAAAACTTCACAGCTCAAGGAAGTAAAGTTTCGGCCTTCCACCGCCGAGCACGACTTCCAGGTGCGCAAGAATCAGATTCAGCGCTTCCTTGGTGACGGGCACAAGGTCAAGGCCATGATTTTTCACCGCGGCCGCGAAATGGCGCATCAGGAAGTGGGCCGCGCCAAAATGGAACGCCTGCTGAAAGAAATTACTGATTTCGCGCTGGTTGAATACGGGCCGCGCATGGAAGCAAATATCCTGCTGGCGCTGCTCGCGCCGAAAAAGGGAGCGACCGCGGAAAAACCAAAGCCGCGCACGGAACCCTCGCCGCAGGCAGCTTCTTAGGAAGGGACCAGTGGGTAAAAAGAAAAGTGTAAGGCTAAAGGTCAAAACGCATCGCGGCGCCGCCAAGCGATTCAAGATCACCGCGGGAGGAAAAGTCCTGCGGATGCATTCCGGCAAGCGCCATATCCTCGGCGCGAAACCCGCGAACCGTATGCGCCGCCTGAAAAAGATGGCGCACGTTCATCCCGCGGATGCAGGCAACGTCAAGAAAATGTTGCCGTACGGCCAGGGGTTTTAGCTTTTTGTTGGACGTTTTTTCTGCAAGTTTTTCTGTGCCAGGCAGAGCGTTATCCGCCACGGTGGGCCTGCCGGCCGGAAGGGCTGCCCGGTTCGCGCAAGCGAATCCGATACGGCTCAAAACGCGAGCAAATCGAAATCCGTAATTTAGGTTCGCCGCGCATTCTCAACACGCCGTGGAGACGTAGTCTGCTTCGTTGATTTCGCCGCGAACCGTTTTCGTCGCGCGGAGTTTTTCTTCGCAAGCGGGTTTGTGTCTCCTCGCAGGAGCTAAAACATGGCACGAGTAAAACGTGGTACAAAACGCCGAGCGCGCCGCAAAAAGTATTTGCGCCGCACAAAGGGATTTTTCCTCACCAAGAGCAAGCTCTATCAGTCCTCGCAGGAAGCCGCAAACCGCGCTGAACGTTATGCTTATCGCGACCGGCGCAATCGCAAGCGGCAGTTCCGCCGCCTGTGGATCCAGCGCATCGGCGCCGCCGCGCGCCTCGCTGGACTTTCCTACAGCAAATTAATGCAGGGGATGAAGGCCGCTGGTATCAATGTGGACCGCAAGGTCCTCGCCGACATGGCCGTGTTGGACGCCGAAGGTTTCGCGCAGCTTGCCGCACAGGCCAAGGCCGCAATCCCAGCATTGAAGTCCACGCCAAAGTCCGAAAAAAAACGCGAACCGAAGCAAGTCTGACACTCTTGCGCTCCACTGCTCATTCACAAGCACGGAGCCTCAAGTCTCCGTGCTGCATCGCGTGCTATTCACTTCGCAGCGCAACCACGGGATCCACTTTTGTCGCGCGACGCGCCGGAATGTAGCACGCCAGCAACGCCACTCCGGCGAGCGTCAAAGAAACTGACCCAAGCGTAATCGGGTCGGTGGGGCTGACATTAAACAGAAGGTTCTGCATCAGTCGCGTCAGAGCGATCGCAGCGCCGATCCCTGCAATCACTCCAAGACCGGCAAGCCGTGCGCCAAATTTCAGAACGAGCAGGAAAACGTCGCGCGCCTGCGCCCCCAGGGCAATGCGAATGCCGATTTCCTGGGTGCGCTGTGCGATGGAGTAACTCGTCACCCCATAAATCCCCACCGCAGCAAGGATCATGGCTATCGCGGCAAAAATTCCGAGTAAGAACGCGGAAAGGCGCTGCTGCGCCACCGAATCCGAAAGCGAGCTGTCGAGGGTCTGGATTCCCGTGATGGGTTGATCCCGATCCACCGCCGCCGTCGCGCCACGCACGGCGGCAACGATTTGATTGGGATCTCCGGACGTCTTGACTGCCATGGTCATGGTGGACCAGGGGCGCTGAGGCAGCGGCGTGTAAAGCTCTTCGCGCGGGTCGGCGCCCACTCCTTGATTGTGAACATCCGCTGCCACGCCCACTATCTCTGATGGTGTCCGCTGGCGCGCCACCTGGATGTGGTGGCCCAGCGGGTCCTGATTGGGCCAATAGTGCTTGGCGAGGCTGGCGCTGATAATCATTACGTCGGGCGCGTTTTCGTTGTCAGCATCGGTGAATATTCGCCCGCGCAATAATGGAATGCCGAGCGTCTGGAAATAAGCAGGGCTGATGGAATTCCAGATGGTTACGGGACGCTGTCCGCGCGGAGTGTCCGGGGGCATGCCCTCCACCAGATACGGTGCGAAGACGCCTGAATTGGGAGGAACCGCGAACGCTGTCGTCACGGAGCGTACCGGTGGCAGCACTGCGATTCGCTCGCGGAGATCACGGTAGAACGCCGTTCTTTGAAACGTCTGCGGGTATTTCGACGTGGGCAATGAAATCTGAAACGTCAGGACATTTTCGGGCACAAATCCGAGATTCACATGCAGAAGCCGGACGAAGCTTCGCAAAAGAAGTCCGGCGCCCGTGAGCAGCACGACGGAAAGCGCTAGCTCGGCAACGATGAGCGCGGCTCCCAGGCGATTGCGGCGCGGGCCCGTCGATGAACCGCGCGAGCTTTCCTTTAACGCCTCTATCAAATCAATCCGCGATGATCTCCATATAGGGGCAAGACTAAAGAGAATCCCCGTCAGCAGAGATACCGCCAATGAAAACAGCAATACGCGTGTATCCACGCTGATCGTTGTCGTTCGGGGGAGTGGGATGTTATCCATCCTCGAAAGGTATTGCACCCCCCATGCGGCCAGCAGCACGCCCAGTCCGCCCCCAATCAGCGCCAGTAAAATGCTTTCAGTAAGGAATTGTTGCGCCAGGCGATACCTGCTTGCTCCGATCGCCGCACGTACCGCCATCTCTTTGCCGCGGCCGGCCGCGCGGACGAGGAGCAGGTTGGCCACATTGGCGCAGGCAATCAACAACACGAACCCAACGGCGGCCAGCAATACCCAGAGCGTTTCGCGGACCCCTCCGACCGTTGACTCCGAAAGCAAGACCGGAGTAAGAATCTCGTCGTTCCCGGCATCCGTGTTCTGTGGAAATGCTTTCTGGTAGTCGTGAGAAATAATGCCGAGGACTGCCTTCGCCTGCGGTAGTGCAACTCCGGTCTTAAGCCGCGCGTAGCCATACAGGTAGCCCGACCCCGTCGAAATGCGCTCGGCCGGAAACAAACTGAATTCGTAGGGACGCGGTACCCAAACATCCATGCCGTCGAACGGCACATCTAGGTCGTGGGTAAGGATGCCAACGATGGTATAGCTCAAGCCATCCAGAGACATGCTGCGCCCCAGTACTTTTGGGTCGCTTCCAAATCGGTCGCGCCACAGCGAATACCCGAGCACTGCAACCGGCGCGGCGCCTTGCTTGCTTTCATCGGGAAGAAATCCTCGCCCGATCTCCGGCCGCAGTCCAATCACCTCAAAAAAAGAAGAGGAGACCCGCCCCGCCTGCACTTGCGCCGCCTGCCCCACGCCGGTGAGATCCAAAGTATCTGAGGCGTAAACTGTGAGGCCTTCAAACGAGGTCGCATGATCGTTTATGAAAAGGTAGCACGGGTATCCGAAGGCTCCGCCGGACACCCCTCGCTTTTCGTCAAATCCGGAGATTTGGACAATCTTGCCCGGGTCCTTAAAATTAAGTGGGCGCAGCAACACCGCGTTGACGACGCTGAAAATTGCTGTGTTCGCGCCAACGCCAAGCGCAAGCGTTAGCACCGCGATCGCCGTGAAAGCCGGGCTCTTCCTCAGAACTCGAGCGCTGTATTTGAGATCCTGCCAGAGAGCATTCATAAAGTCCCCTGATTCCTCATTGGCTGAGAACGGACGAGTTCGTCTGTGGGGAATTGCAGCGAGAGGAGATCCTCCATGAAGGCTAAGACGCCTCCTTGGAAGGAACTGTTACATCGCCGACCCTGGCCGGAAGCCCGGGCGTTCCGCAAAAGTCACAAGCGCGGCGCGGACCGCGCCTCACATTTCATTCATACCGCAGCGCAACCAACGGATCCACGCGCGTCGCGCGCCGCGCGGGGATCCAGCACGCGCCCAGCGCAGCGACGAATAGAATCACGACGGAGACGCCGAACGTCACTGGATCCGTCGGCGTAACTTCAGATAGCAGCGAGAGCAGCACGCGCGTAAGCACCAGGCTCGCACCGACACCGAGCACAAGCCCAACAATTACGAGGCTCGCGCCCTGCGCAAGAATCATGCCAAGCACGTCTCCTCGCTGCGCGCCGATCGCCATGCGAATCCCGATTTCACGCGTGCGCTGCCCAACTGCGTATGCCATCACGCCGTAAATTCCCACTGCGGCGAGAAGCAGCGCCAGCCCCGCGAATGCCACAAGCAGCGCCATGTTGAATTGCTCGGTCGCGACGTCGCTCGCCATGATCTCGTCCATCGTCTCAACCCCATAGACCGCGACGTTTGGATCGATAGCTGCCGCGATCGACCGCAGATCGGAGATGAGCGCCGGTGACGCTCCCGCGGTGCGGATGACCAGTGTCATTCCAATTGAGGACGCTTGCTCCTCTGGTAGATAGGCCTCCGGCGGAATTTCATCCATGGGCCCGGCCTGCCGCGTATCGCCCACAACACCAACGATGGTGGTCCAGGTGGCATCGGCTCCGAATCGAATTCGATGGCTGATCGGACTTTCATTGCGGAAAAACGATCGCGCAAAGGCTTCATTCACCACGGTCACTCTCGTCGTGGTTGCGCCATCGTTTTGATCCAGGTATCGCCCTGACTTCAGCGGAATTCGGAGAGCCGAAAAGAATCCCGGGCTCACCTTATTCACTTGTGAACTGCCCGCACCGAGGAATCCCGGCACGGGGGAAGCATCGGGCCGTCCTTCTACCTGAATCGCAGAAATCATGTATCGCATGCCCGGGAGCGCGCCACCTACACCGGCGGATGAAACGCCGGGCAGCGCCTGCACGCGCGCGACCACCTGCGAAAAGAATTCGCGCCACTGCTCTTCCTTCGTATACGTGCTGCCGGGAAGAGAAATCTGCGCCGTAAGTACATTATGCGGATCAAATCCGGGCGGAATCGCAATGATTCGCTCAAACGTTTTCGCCAAAAGCCCCGCGCCGACCAATAAGACCAACGTCAGAGCCAGTTCAATGGTCATCAGCGCCTGCTGCGAGCGCACGACGCCACGCCGGCCGCTCGATTGCGTGCTGGCCTGCTTCAATGAATTCCCCACGGACAATCGAAACGCGGAAATTACGGGTGCGAGACCGAAGAGAATCCCCGTCAGAAGTGAAACTCCGACAGTGAAAAACAGCACGCGCGAATCGAGCATCGTGGTATCGAGATTCGGGATGTCTTTGGGACCGAAATGTCGGACAAGCGCAACGAGCCAAACTCCCAGTCCGATTCCCGCGATGCCGCCCGCGAGTCCTGTGATGGCGCTTTCTGTGAATAGCTGGCGCGCCAGCCGCCAGCGGCCCGCGCCCAGAGCTCCGCGCACCGCAATTTCTTTCTCCCGCGCGGTCGCTCGCGCCAGCTGCAGATTTGCAACATTCACACACGCGATTAGCAGCACAAATCCCACGGCTCCCAGTAAGATCATCAAAGGTCTGCGCGCATTCCTCACGATCCGGGTTTGCAGTTCCACAACTTGCGCTTGGGCATGTTCCCAATGAAAGCCGGAGACGACTCCCGGAACCAGCGCCGGCAACACCGTGTGAAACGCATGCAGCATCGCGTCGGCTTCCGAAGCCGCGGCCTGCGGCGTCACTCCCGATTTCAGCCGGCCGATCAAAGTCAAATACATCCCAACGTCCTGCTGTGAATGCATTGCGGGCACAAGCATTTGGCCTGTACGGCTGTACGGAAACCGAAATCCAGCCGGCAAGACTCCAATCACGCTGTATGGATTGCCGTCCAAGGTAATCGTCCGGCCCAGGATTTTGGGATTGGCGGAGAATTTTCGGCGCCAAAGCGAATCCGTTAGAATCACGACGTGCGGACCGCCTCGAATATCCTCCCCTGGAGCGATATCCCGGCCGAGTTGCGGACTCACACCTAGCGTCCGAAGCAACGTGTACGTCGCGCGCACTCCGGTGATGCGTTCGGCCTCGCCATATCCGGTCAGCGTAAAGTCGCCTCCGCCAGAGATGGCCGTCAAACTGTCAAATGCAGAAGCATGGCCGCTCAAAGTGAAATAATCCGCGGCAGACACGATCGATGTCCGTTCTTCGGGGAGGTAATCGCCAACCCAAACGAGCCGCGCCGAATCGCGATACGGCAGCGGCCGCAATAAGACTGAATTCACGACGGAAAAGATCGTCGAATTCGCGCCAATTCCCACCGCAAGCGTGAGAATAATCACCGCCGTTAGCCCCGGCGACTTCCGCAACATCCGCAGCGCGTATCGCAAATCCTGCAGGAAATCCGCCATAGCATTTCCTCCCCGTTTCTTGCGCAATCGCATCTCCTGCGCATCAAACTGGAGTTTTTCTGGCAGCCATTCCGCCGCGGCCGCAACAACCGGCGTCTCCGCCCGACGAATCTCGGCCGCAAGTGCGCTCCAATCGCGGATTTGCGCCGCCGCCTGCGCTTCCGCATCGGCGCGCGAAGCCCCGCGCATCAACGCTTCGTTGCACACCTGCTCAAGTTGCAGCGCAAGCTCGTCCACGATCTCCGTTTCGCGCGCCCCGTTCAATCCCAGTGGCGGCAGGTGCTCGCGGACATATCGTCGCCAATCACGCATCGCATATAGCTCGCGCAGCTTCACTCATATCCCGTCACTCATATCGCAGCGCCACCAGCGGATCGACCCTGCTCGCACGCCGCGCCGGAATCCAGCACGCCACCGCCGCCACAACCGCAAACAGCAGCGTAACCCCGCAGAATGTCGCTGGATCGTTTGGCCTCACTCCAAACAAAAATGACGCAAACGAAGCGAGAATCTTCGTAAGCGCGAATGCGCCTCCCACACCAGCCAGCACACCCACCGCCACGAGCCCCATGCCCCTCGCAACAAATAGCCGGTTAATCTGTCCGCGCTGCGCGCCCAGCGCCATCCGAATCCCAACTTCCTGCGTCCGCTGTGTCACTGTGTATGACATCACTCCATAGAGCCCGATCAGCGCAAGCGCCACGGCCAGTCCCGCGAACACGCCGAGCAATAGCGTCCGGAATCGCGGCAGCGCCACCGAATCATTCAACATTGCCTCCAGCGTGTTCGGATAGGCCACGGGTTGTTCACGGTCCACCTGCTGCACAGCTTGGCGCGCGTCCGGCAGCAATCGCATTGGATCGCCCTTCGTACGGAGTACTAAAGTCATTCCCGATCGTGGAAACTGTGCGTATGGCTCGTAAAATTGAAAGAGAACAGGCTCGACAAGCCCGTAATGTTTCACGGAGGCGGCAACTCCAACAACCTCCCGCACGATGGAGTAATTCCGCCCGATTTGAATGTGCTGCCCGATGGGGTTCTGCCCGGGGAAAAATGCTTTCGCCAGCGCATCGTTGATGATGCACACGCGCGGCCCGGCCGCATTATCCCGTCCCGTAAACTCGCGCCCGGCCATCAGGGGAGTTCCCAATGTGCGGAAATATTCCGGGCCGATCAAATAATAAATTGCGGACGGTTGATCCGCCGTCACCGCTCTCCCGGCAATCCCCACGTCGTAAAGTTCGTCATCTCCTGATAATGGGACCATCGAGGTCAGCGCGACGCCTTCCACGCCCGGCAGCGTGGCGAGCCGCTCATCAAGCTGATCGTAAAACGAAGTTTGTTGCGCCGGAGTCGAATACCGGTTCGGCGGCAGCGGCACGTCGAAAACCAGCCCGTTGCTCGTGTTAAAGCCCGGCTCGATTCCCATGAGCCGGTCGAAGCTGCGCACCAGCAATCCGGCGCCAACCAGCAAAATGAATGCGAGCGCCACCTCCGCCACTACCAACACGCTGCGCATTTTGGTGCGCCCGCCACTGTCCGTACGGCCGCTTTCCTTCAGCGACTCGGACAAACTTCCGCGAAGAATCCCGAAGGCCGGCGTCAATCCAAATAGGAGCCCGGTCACCACTGCAAGCCCAAGTGTAAAAAACAGTACCTTGCCGTCCAGATGGATTGTTTGAAAACCGGGAATAAAACCCGGCTTGAGCGATACCAGCGCCTTCGTGCTCCCGTATGCGATCAGGATTCCAAGCAAGCCTCCAAGAATCGCGAGCAGCAAACTTTCCGTAAGCAGTTGGCGCACAAGTCGCATTCGCCCCGCTCCCAGTGCCGTGCGTATCGCAATTTCGCGGCGGCGCACCGTCGCACGTGCAAGCAACATGTTTGCCGCGTTCGCAAACGCGATAAGCAACACAAATCCGACCGCGCCAAGCAAAACCAAAAGCGCGGGCCGAACATCCTCAACTGTGGCGTCCTGAACTCCCTGGACCCCCGCTCCCCATCCGGCATTGCTGTCCGGATATTGTTTTTCCAGGCGCGCAGCGAGCGCATTCATTTCCTGCCGCGCCTGTCCCACGCTTGTGCCCGCGCGCAGCCGCGCCATTACGCTCAGATAATGTGAGCCGCGCGTCTTGGTCATCTCATCGGGGGTGAACGTGAACGGCATCCATAGATTCCTGGTCGGGCCCCCAAATTCAAAGCCGGGCGGCATGATGCCGATTACCTCATAGGGATCGCCGTTCAATTGAACGCTGCGGCCAATCGCGGACGCGTCGGCCCCGAATGCGCGTCGCCACAAACCATCGCTAATCAGGATGACGTGATCGCTCCCCTTCTGAAATTCGCTGTCTGTAAAATCGCGCCCTCGCGCGGGCTGCACGCGCAGCATTTCCAGAAATCCACGCGTCGCCATAACGCCAAACCATTGTTCAGGCAGGTCCCCGCCAGAATAAGTGAATGAACGGTGGTTGATCGCCACGATCTCTTCAAAGGATTGTGCCTGCGCGCGCCAATCCAGAAAGTCCGGCACGGAATCGGAAAAATGTGCCCACCCTTTCGAGAGATTGTTTTGTTCCACAAATACGAGCTTCGCGGAGTCTTGGAATGGCAATGGACGCAGCAGTACGGCGTTCACCACCGTGAAGATTGCGGAATTCGCGCCGATCCCCAGCGCCAGCGTCAGCACCATGATCGCCGTGAACCCCGGGCTCTTCCGCAGCATTCGCGCCGCATACCGCACATCCTGAAAGAGATCAGCGAACATGTTCCCTCCCCGCGTCTTTCGAAATTGTTCTTCGTCGAGCGCCGCGCGCCACGGCTCCGGCAATCGCGCCGCCGCTCTTGTCCCAGCCTGCCTCACGGCGTGCTCCATCGCAGGCGTCTCCGCACGCCGAATCTCCGCCGCCAGCGCGCGCCAATCTCGAATCTGTCCCACCGCAAACGTTTCCGCCTGCTCAGCCGTCATCCCGCGCGCAATCGCCTCGCCGTAGCTCTGCTCGAGCTGCAGCGCCAGTTCCTCAACAATTTCCGTTTCTCGCGCGCCGCTCAACCCCAGCGGCGCCAGGTGCCCGCGAACGAGTTGCTTCCAATCAGGCATGGTTCTGCTCTTACCCTTCAACTTGCGCCACCCGCTGAATTGCGCGGATGAAATCCCGCCATGTCTTCCGCTGCACGGGCAGGGCGCGCCGGCCCGCCGCTGTCAATTTGTAATACCGCCGCCTCCGCTGCCCCGCTTTTTCCAGCCAGCGCCCTTCGATCCATCCGCGCCGTTCCAGGCGGTAGAGCATCGGATAAAGCGACGCCACGTGAAATTCGAGCACGCCTTCGGAGCGCTGCTCGATCAATTTCGCGATTTCGTACCCGTGTCGCGGACGGTTTTCCAGCAAGGAGAGAATCAACACTTCTGCAGTGCCTTTTTTCAATTCGGGTTGCATGAATAGGTGGCCTCCATATACGGCCACGCTATATATAGACGCGCACCATGTCAAATCGTCACGTGGGAATATTCAGGTCCGGGGGAGTATGAAGGGTGGTGCTGTCGCGAGGGTGCTTATCGGGGGATCGGTGGGGAGCTCTGGTCCGCGGGTGAGCCGTAATTCTCGCGAATCACGTTCGATTGGTCCAAGAAGAAAAACCACTCGCCTGTAATCCCGGGGCTAATAGGGTTGGCGTTCACCTGGTACCCCGTTGGTATGCCCAAGCCGCCAGATGCGATAATCGGCGTGTAGATGAATTGATAGCCGCCGCGCAGGCCGCTCGCTAGAACGGAATCCACCATGTCAGCATTGGAGGCTGAGGGAATTTGGCCCGGCGGTGGAGGGCCTAGCGCAACTAGGGTTGGAGAGTACCCGGAAGACCAGGATACGTCGTAGTTCACCTCTTCCGACGCAAGTGTTCGCAACGCCGCCACTGCCGCAGACTCGTTTGCCGCCATTTTCGCATGAAGCATCGAGGGAATCGCGATTGCCGCAATCACCAAAATCACGGCGATTACAATCATTAATTCAATGAGCGAAAATCCGCCCTCTCCGTGTTGCGGACGCCTGTGGGCATGGGTGTGTGTCATTTCGGTCGCTCCTCGCGCAAACCCGCGTAAGGAAGGGTAGTACTCCCATTCAAAATCTAGCATTCAAAGTGTCAAGTTGGACATAGGACTCGGTTATCGGTTAAGTATCGGCAAGTACTAGGGTTACCCGGCCTTAGGACGTCCCCATCTTCATGCCTTTTTCCTCTATTTAGACCGGCAAATAGCACGAAAGTGCCCTATTTCGCGGCCGCGGGCTTCCGCGCCGATTCGAGCATTTCCCACACTGCGTCGGGAAGGTCGGTCAAATCGTTAAACTCCCCCGCCCCGCGCAGCCATTGCCCGCCGTCAATCACCACACATTCGCCATTCACATACCCCGATCCTTCCGCGAGTAGATAAACGGCCAGATTTGCCAGCTCGTCGTGGCGTCCAAATCGTTTCATGGGATGTTTTTCCCGCGCGTGCTCTTCAAATTCCTTCGTCGGCATCAGCCGCGACCACGCGCCCTCCGTCGGAAACGGCCCTGGCGCAATTGCGTTCAGTCGGATATTGTGCCGTGCCCACTCGACGGCCAGCGACCGCGTCATTGCCAGCACTCCCGCCTTCGCGCATGCAGACGGAACCACAAATCCCGACCCGCAATCGGCCGCAGCGTATGTCGTCACAATGCTAAGCACGGTTCCGGGCTGTCCCGCAGCAATCCAGCGCCGGCCTAAAGCAACCGTGCAGTGAAATGACCCTTGCAGCACGATTCCAACCACGGCGGCAAAGGCGTTGGGCGATAGCTTCTCCGTGCGCGCGATAAAATTCCCCGCGGCGTTGTTGATGAGAGTATCCACGCGGCCGTACTCCCGCTCCGCGGCTGCAACGGCCGCTTCGACTGCTGCGAATTCGCGGACGTCCGCCGTCGCGAAAGCACACGCGCCGCCCGCTTTGCGAATCGCGTCGGTCGTCTCGCGCAGCGGATCTTCCCGCCGCCCCGTCAAAAACATTTTCGCGCCAAGCTCCGCCATGCGCAGCGCCATCGACCGGCCAAGCCCCGTGCCGCCTCCGGTGAGTAAAACCGTTCGTCCTGAAAGTAGATTTTCTTGAAACATTGCGCGCTCCCTATGTGAAGTATTCGGGAGATTAACACGGAAGGCTAAGCCCCAACGGTAATCGAATGAATGGCGATTGAATTATAAGAGCATGCTCAATCGGACGCGGGAGAAATGCTCTATTTGCCGACCTTTGCAAGTTCCTTCGCGAACAGCGGATTGCCCGGAAATTCCACGACAAGCTGTTGGAGCTCATTGCGCGCCAGGTCTTTCTGCTTTTCCCGCAGCGCTGCCAGCGCCAGCATGAGTTGGCCGTATGGCCGCAGGTAATGACCTTTTTCCGCGGTCACGCGCAGCCGTTCCATTCCCGCGGCGCGGTCTCCGTGAATCCCGCCGAACCACAGGAAGAATCGCTTGTAAGTGGGGAGACAGCCGATGATGTATTGCGCGGCTCCGATGGGAAGGTTCGCGTCGGCCTGGCTGGGATCAATCGAGAGAAGTTTTGTAGCGAACACGTCCGCATCCTTGATGCGCCCCAGGCTTTCGAGCTGTTTTTTTTCAATGATGCTCTCATAGTCGCCGCGCATGCCCGTGGTCAGCGAAAGTGCCAGTAGCGCATTGGCCTCATCCGGACGGTCGTGGAGCTTCGCAAGGGCCAGCTTTTGCGCCCGCTCGAGCGCGGCCTCAAACCCCGCGCGCCGCTGTGGATTCGCCTTCAAGGGTTTGCTGCCGAATAGCTGGCCGTCATTCAAAAAATAATCCGAGCTGAGAACGCCCTGCGCGTATAACTCCTCAAAAAGATAGCTCGCTGCCTCCGCGGTCGGGCCCATCGCGTCGCTCGGTTGATCTATTTCCCACGCGTTGAATTGGGAGCGCGCGTCCGCAAATCGCAATTCGTAAAGCTCGTGAAAGCCCGCATCCAATTGACTGTCGGCTGGCCCAGCCGTGTAAGTCTGCGCGCGGCTTCCGGCGGCGCACCAAGCGCCGCCAAGCAGGGTACCCAACGCAAAAATGGAGGTCTTAGATCTCATCACTGGCTGTTGGATGCACCCTCCCTTGCTCGCGGCTGCTCATGATTTAAGCAGTCCGCAATTTCAGCAGTCAATGGTGCCGCACCATTCCGCCATCAATCCCTTGTGTTCCATGGATGAGCTGTTGGTGTAGTGGGCGCATCCGCCCGCGAAAATGGCGCCCCGCTTACTCGTGGTTTATGGCCGCAGGCGCGGGAGGGATTCGCATCAGCCCTTTCCGCGTATTATCCAAGGTCGCACGAAGCAGTTCCCGTGGAATGCTTTCGACGAACGGCCCAATCAACCAGCCCAGCCCCGTCGGGATGCTTCGCGTAAGCGAGATGGATTCTGATTGCACATAAACGCCGCCATCGCGTTCCGCGAATCTCCAATAGCTGTTAATCCGCCACAGGAATCCGTCGTCGCGGCCTTCGGGCAAGTCGCGTTCGTTTGGCTCGCCCGCATCTTCTACCTGTTGCACGCGCGTCGAAATGCTGCGGCTCGCGGTTCGCGTCGCGTCGATCCGGTCGTAGTGTGCGTCGTGCTCTGTGTCCAGCACCACGGTGATGACTTTCTTTTGGCGTAGCCGCAGAAAAATGTGGAAGTCATCGCCCGTATGCGAAATCAATTTCGCGCGGACCACCTGCGGGGCGTACACCTCCGCCTCGTGATCGTAGTCCTGCACGAGGCGCAGCGTTTTTTCCAACGTCGCGCCGGGGATGAACACGATTCCGGTCCAGTGATGGATCATCCCTCCCGGCGCTTCAATGGCGTGTCCGTTCTCCTGCGTTGCAAGCCTCTCGATCCTCAGTTCGCCGTTCCGTAACGCGGAATACGCCGCATCGCGCTCGCTCGCGGGCAGGCCATCCGGCATCAGAAACGCGCCTCCCGGGCGCACCTCTCCCGCGATTCGTCCCTCGCTCAGCTGAACGTACCTGTCAAAAGCCCGCGAGGCCTCCGCATTGAGGCTGATCGGCTCTGCCTCAGAAGTCGCTGACCCAGGCTCTCCCGCCATTGCCCCTATGTGCCCAATTACGAGTCCCACGCCGAGCACGGTCAAGAGCGCGCCAGCAAACTGCGCCGTCCTCCCCGCTTTGTTCTTTCCGATTTTCACGCTGCAAGTTTCTCCCGGCACATCTCCTTATAGTGCCACCCGCCGCAGGCACCAAAACGCCCTGTCACGCCCTGCAGAGCCTTTGTTTCCATCAATTTGGATGCGCCCTGTATTTTTCCCGATACTAACAGGCGCAAGTGAGTTTCCATCGCGTGGGTTCCCAATATATGCGTCCACCGGTTCGAACTCTCCTTGTGGATGCGCAATCACGGAGCAGTCTTATATAGAAAGTTTGGGTGGAGGGAATTGCCCGGTGAGAAATATCCGATGAATTGACCCACCCTGCTGGTCTGATGAGGAGCGCTTGGGGGGCCAGCAGAATGAGTCTGGCGGGTTGGGTAGCTCGCCTGCGCTACCGATCTCTCGGCGGCGCCGTCCCCGCAGCGCAGCCCCCAACCCGTTACAATGATTTTGGATTTGGGGCTGGTTCCCGTATATCACCCAATGGCCCCATTTTTTTCAGTACCCGGGTTGTAGTACTACCTCTTGCGCCGCGTGCTATGCATACTTTTGCCCGGCGCACACCCCTCGACTTTTTGGGGGACGATTTGTCCGCCGGGGGGATGCTCGGTGAAAGAGGTTTGATTTTGAGTGACGTCTATTGCTTTTCAGGAGACGCATGACGGATTTGAATGTCCGAGCCGAATTTCTTGTAGTTGCTGAACCGTTCAATCACATCACCCTTGAGATGGACGAACAATAGCGCCCGCGCGGCGAAGTGAATCTCGGCGGAAGACGGCAGCCACACCTCATCTCGAACGAACTCTTGTTCAAGCGCAATGTACATCCCGCGTTGCAGGGATACGACGATTCCTCCGCCGACCTTGAAATTGTCATTCGTTCGCGCTTCCAGCCGCACAACCTCTTTCGCGTTTTCGTCGATCCAGACGACTCCGGTAAGTGTTTGGACCAGCCGCTCATGCAGATTCTTCGGCTTGAAGCCGGGCAGTGGCCGGAAGTCGAGGACAATCATCTCCCGTCCGTGGAACCTTTCGCGGCGCGGATTCACGAATTCCGATGCGCTCAAGAAATGCTCGATCCCAACCTCGCCTTCTTCTTCATCCTTTTTTGGAGTGTCGGACGCACCCACTTGCTTTTTTTCTTCATACTTCTTGTAGATTTTGTCGATGCGCTCGTCCTCCTTCTTTTTTTCCTGGTCGCTCAGCGGCTTGCCGTCTTTGGCGGTCTGGCGGTCCACCTCCTCGCCGCCCAGAAAAAAAACTTCATACGTGTTCACTTCTTTTTCCTTGGTCTTCCCCTTGTCGTCCATGGCGATCCCGGTTTCGTCCCGGGTGAATGTGTAATTCTTTCGGATGAGGTCAATTTGCTTTTGATTCTCATGGACTTCACGCATGAATTCAGTTGGATTCGGCAGAGGCGCCTCTGCTTTTTCAGGAAAGGTAAAAACTCGGTCGTCCATCTGGGCGTTGTGCCGCACGTCTAGCATCGTCACTTCCAGCGTCCGCCCGCCTGCGCGAATCACCAAATGAAATGGCTCCAGAACTCCATCCACCCGGCGATAGTCGGAGAAGAGTGTTTCTCCCTCGGCTCCTTCACCCTCCTCCATCTCCTTCGTGAGGAGCCCGCTCTTTGCGTCAAAGAAAAACTTTCGATGAACTCCCGCCCGGGTTGTCATTTCTACGGCATTCGCTGGGCTTCCAGCCACCGCTTCCTGTCCGGTCAGCGCCGCCTGCGCGCCCACTTTGGAATAGGTCTGGAAATGGTCGTTCCAGTAAAACGCCGTGGCCCGAAGTTGCGCGCTTCGCAATCCAGCCAGCGTTGAGGGTGCCGCTCCGGGGTTTTGCTCCCAGCCTGAGCTGCCGTTAAACCCTTCGCTTCGCGCCAACCCTTCGCCGGCGATCTCAAAATAAAAACTATCCGGCGCGCGCGTTTCCAGCGTGAATGAACCAGATTGTCCGGTCGCTAAATCCCGCACGTCGCCCGTCGCGGCCAGATTCTTGATCCCCCTTAATTTTTTCTCGCCTCCGATCGCTTTGACATAATCCTTCAGTATTTTGTCCGCGGACTGCGCTCGCGCACCTGTCGGCCAGGCCAGCGTTACAACCATGAACGCCGTGGTCAAAATCTTGCGCCGCAATTTTCTTGGCCTCATAAGTGTGTTGAGGGAAACGCGCCACCAAACGCTCTACTCCTCGCGCAGCGCTTTTACCGGATCGATCTGAGTCACTCTGCGCGCCGGAATGTAACAAGCGAGCATCGTCACCGCTGCCAGCAGCAATGGTGCGCCCACGAGCAGGCGTACATCGTCCGTACCGACCCTGAACGCCTCCACGAAAATACTCGTCAGCGCCGAAAGTATTCTTGCCATCGCCATTGCGCCCAAAAATCCCAGAATTGTTCCTATGCTTACCAGCGCCGTTCCTTCGCGCAGCACCAGCCGCAGCACCTGCGCCTTGCTTGCGCCCAGCGCCGTGCGGATTGCGATCTCCTTCCGCCTTTGTGCAACCGAGTAGGCCGTGACCCCGGCAAGTCCAATTGCCGCCAACACCAGGCCGAATACTCCAATTCCGCCGTATGTTTGGACAGCGAACCGCGTCGAGGATCTGCTGCGATCCAAGAATTCGCCGAGCGTTTGAACATTGAAGACGTTCAGGTTGGGATCGATGAAGCCGATCTCCTTCCGAATCTCGTTCAGCGCATCCGGCCCCGCATCCGACCGCACCATAACCGTCATCCCGCCTGCTGGCGGCCGCGCAAAATCGCGGGGCGTGAGCGGCAAATAAATCATGGATTGGTTGGTCCCCGTGCCATTCTTCAAGTCGCGAACCAGCCCCACCACATCGTAGGTCTGCTTGTCATCTCTCAGGCGCCTCCCGAGCGCATTCTCCGTTCCAAAAAGTTTGTGCTCGGCAGTCTCATTTAGGACCACGGGCAGGGAAAGGGTCTTCGATCCGTCCGACTTGCTCCATTGATCGTGCTCCTCGAATTCCCGGCCGGCCAGCATCGGCTCGCCCAGCGCGGCAAAATAGCCCGCGCCCACCGTCTCCTCAATCGCGGGCTGTTCCACATGAGAGGATTCCCGTGAATCTTCCACCGTCGCTTGGACGGCGCTGTCTTCATCTTCGATCGAAAAGGGTGCTTGCGCCGCCAGGGTAACGCTGCGCACTCCGCCGGCGGTCTTCAGTCGTTCGGAAATTTTCTCGAAAAGAACTTGCGCTTTTTCCGGCGCCGTACCGTCACGCACCGGGTCGATGGAAAGGAGATACATCCTGTTCGGGTTGATTTTGGTTTGGACGCTGCTTTCCATGTTGATTCCGATAACCAGGAACCCGGTGATCAGCAGCAGCATTAGTGATCCGGCAACTTGGGCTACCATCAGCAAATTGCGCAGACCAAACCGCCGGTAACCCGGCAACCGCAGCATCGAGCCCTCTTTGAGCGCCGGCGTCACATCGGCTCTCGTCGCGTGCAGGGCGGGCGCAAGACTGAATCCAACGCCGCAAACAAGCGCGAGGCCGAACGCGAAAACCGCTGTACGCCAGTCCACGCTGAAATCGGATTCCGACGGCACGCCCATGGGCGTTCTGAATTGTGAACTCAACACGGAGAGACCATACGCGAGCGCGAAACCGGCCACGCCGCCCAGCAGTGAAAGCAATATGCCCTCGCTCATCATCTGCCGGATCAGTCGGAAACGGCTGGCTCCGATTGCCAGGCGAATCGCCTGCTCCTTTCGCCGGTTGGCCCCGCGCGCGATCAGCATGTTCGCCAAATTCGTGCATGCAAGCGTGATGACCAACCCCATCAGCGCGATAAAAAAAGCGGCCACCACGGGCCTCAACTCGCGCGGAATCGGCACGCGGGTGCCCGCCGGAATTAGTGTCACGCGTCTGCCTTTTTCATTGCGCAGGGGCAACGAAGGGTCCTGTTCGTCAAGGCGCTGTGTAATCGCGTCGAGACCCGCTTCCGCGGAATCAATCGTAGCGCCCGGCGCGAGGCACGCCATTGCTAGAAAGTCTTTTGCATTGCGCTGATGCAGCACATCGTTCGCAAGTTCGGGAGCGAGTGCTGGCGGCGCAGTGATTGGGACGAACAGCTCGGTCGGGTTCGCCCCGGGGTCGTCAAGCACGCCATTGAAGTTCTTCGGTGTGACTCCCACGATGGTCGCGATTTGCCCGTTTAGTCGAATTATCTGCCCCACCGCATTCGGAGATGAATTGAGCCGGTTGCGCCAAAAACGGTCGCTGATCACCACCGCGGGCGCGTCTCCGGGCCTGTCAACTGCGACGCTCAGCACTCGTCCCCGCTGGGGCCGCACGCCAAGAACGGAAAAATAATCGGGTGACACTAGTTGCCCGAACACGCGCTCCGGTTTCGCATTCAAATCTCCCTGGAAAGTGACGTTGAACGGGATCCCGGTCTCCAAAGCGGCGACCCCGGCAAATAGGCTCCTTTGCTCCCGATACTGCTCGACGTAGTAGTACGAAACCGGCTTTTCCGGCGTCACCAATCTTTTCGCATTCTCCGCTGCCGGTATTTCGCGAAATATCAACTCCCATTTTGTGCTGTAGACGTTTGTCGTCAGCCCAATTCCGATCCCCATCGAAATAATTCCAACCAGCGCGAATCCGGGCGATTTGATCAGTGCTCGCGCCGCATACCGCATGTCGCGGCGCATTTCGCTCAGATATTCGAGCGGCACGCGAATCGCGATGTCCGCGATTAATCGGACGAGCCCGGGAACTCCATGCCTTTTGGCAATCTCTCCCACGACGTCTTCCCCGAGTTGCATCACGTCCGTCCCATAGGCCAATTTAAATTCGTGCGGAAAAGCTTGGGCCAGCCGCCGGTAGACCCGCCACGCGAAATTCATTGCGTCACCTTCATTCCGTCACCGCGGTCCGCTTCACTCGTATCGTGCGTACCAATTCCTGCAATCGCTCACATTCCGCATCGAGCACTTGCCGTCCAAACGCCGTCAGCCGGTAATACCGGCGTCGCGCATCGTCCAATTCCGGCGCCGGCCGTTCGTCGGATTCCTCAATCAGCCCTGCCTCGATGAGCCGCTTGATCGATCCATATAATGTCGCCGGCCACAACCGCACCTTTCCCGTGGTGCGATTCAGCACTTCCTGCATGATTCCGTAGCCATGCTGCTCACCACCCGCGAGTGTGAGCATGATGTGGAACCAGTGTGTCTTCAACGGAATGAATTTTTGAGCATCGAATTCAGTCATGTCAATATCTATATCACTTCATATCTATATTCGTCAATAGCTATAATTCTCCGGAATGGACCCCGCTCTATCCGGCGTGAGTTGCTTTCATGGCGCGTCGGTTTCAGCACTTTCACAAAGGGCGCCCCCGGCTCGAGAGGTTCGCCGAAAGACAAAAACAATGGAGAAGGTTTATTCGGTTCAAATCAGTTGGATAATCCAAATCCCGCCCGCTTCCAAAACAAAAGATAACAAGCGGAGTCCCAGCCGCGTCTGATAGAATTCAACGCTTCGTCAACCAATCTGAAGGGGGAGCAATGAAGAAGAATCTACGCGCAACCACTTTAACTTTCTCGCTGCTGGGCGTCGCGCTCGCGTTTGCCATCGTTGCAGCGCGCGCGCAATCAAATCCCGCGCAGCCCCAGCACGGCACGGGGCAAGGAATGGCGCAGGGTGGCGCCACGCAGGGCGCTCCCGCGGCTGCGCCCAAGAAAGCGCCCGAAGTCTTCAAGAATATCCAAATCCTGAAAGATCTCGATGCCGACAAGCTCCAACCGTCCATGCAGTTCATCGCCGCCGCGCTCGGCGTCGAGTGCAATTTCTGCCACGTATCGGAGAACGGCCCGGATGGCCAGCCCCATCTTGTCCCCGAGAAAGACGACAAGCGATCAAAGGCCACCGCCCGCCACATGATGCAGATGACCCTGGACATTAACAAGAATACGTTCGAAGGCAATCGCGAGGTCACCTGCAACACCTGTCACCGCGGTTCGACGGATCCCGTTGGCATTCCCGCCGTCCTCGAGACAGAAGGCGAGCGCCCGCAGCCCCCTGCCGCGCCCACAACTCAGCCCCCCGCGCCCGACAAGATTCTTGCCAAGTATCTCGACGCCCTCGGCGGCGCGGACGCGCTCGCCAAAATTACCACCCGCGTGGAAAAGGGAAATGTCCTTGCCGGCCAGGCTCCCACTCCGATCGATATCTATATGAAGGCGCCCAACAAACGCGTCTCCGTTTCGCACGGCGGCCGGGGCGATAGCTACACCGCATACGACGGCACAGCCGGATGGATGGGCGGAGGCCGCGGCGGCGCTCGTAACATGAACTCAATTGATTCGATGAGCTCCATGGTGGACGCCGCGCTGGCGTTTCCTGGCAACCTCAAAACTGTTTTTACATCTTGGCGCCCCGGACACCCGGATAAAATCGGCGACAAAGATGTTTACGTACTCATGGGCCGCGGTCCGAACGCGCCGCAAACGCGTTTCTGTTTCGATGAGCAAACCGGCCTGCTCGTTCGCGTCACCCGTTATAACGATGTCGGCTTCGGTCTCATGCCCGTTCAGGTGGATTACACCGACTACCGCGCCGTGGACGGCATAAAAATTCCTTTCCGCTGGACGCTCGCGCGACCCGGCGGACGCTTCTCCATTCAAATTGATAGCGTCCAGCAAAACGTCCCTATTGACGACTCGAAATTCGTGAAGCCCGCCGCGCCCGCTCCCACCGGCGGCAATCCTCCCGGCGCGCACTAAAGTCAGATTAAGTGCGCAGGGCAATCGTGAAGCTCCTCGGGCTCCGCATCTCGCGGGGCCCGAACCATTTTGCATTCCTCTTTGGGGGTTATCGGCGCGAACTTACTGCTGTGGTTTCACCGGCGGCGCCACCGGCGGCTTGAATCTCAAATTCACGGTCACTTCCTGATTCGCACGCACATTCACATTCCGTTGCAATTCCGTCCAATTCCCGTTCGCTTGCGCCTGCAAATCATAAAGCCCCGGGCGCATCTTCGTGAATTGGTAGCGTCCCTCCGCGTCCGACTGCACGATGTGCGGCGCCCGCCCGTCGCTCGGCTGCAAGTAAACCCGCGCCTTCGCAACCGGCTTCCCGTCCGCGCTCTGCACGACTCCTGAAATTGTTGTCGTTTTTTCCTGCGCGAAGGAATTCCCCGCAGCCAGCAATCCAAACAGTATGAAAGTAAAGAAAGCGCGGCGCATCATGATGGCACCTCTCGAGGTCTTCCATCATTCTAGAAGATTGCCGCCCTCCCACCGGATTTCTGCGCGGCCCGCGTTTCCGCCGAGTCAACTCCCGGTTCAACCCGCCATCTAAAGACATCTGTATAAATAGCTTGACAGGGTCAAAAAGAGAGAGGGCAGGCATGGAAGAAGGAACGGATGATGTCGGGATGGCGGCGCAATCGGCGGATGGCCAGGCGAATGCTTTTTTGCAACACGTTGAGGTCGGGCGGGCACAAGCCGCGCAGCGCATGTTGTTTCAGCCACGCCCAAAGCCATTCATCGGGGTTGAGTTCCGGGGCGTAGGCCGGGAGTCGAAACACGCGTAGGCGGGAATGATAAACCGCCAAGGCCTCGCGCGTGCGGCGGGAGCGGTGGGGATTGCCGCCATCCCACAACACAAACAGAGGCGTGGAAATCCGTCGCAGCAAGTGACGGACAAAGCGAATCACTTCGTCGCTGGCGATGGTGCCGGGGACCAGATGCAGGTAGGCATGCGGATTCACCGTGACGGCGGAAATCGCCGACAGCTTGGGCCAGTTGAAACAGTGGCGCAGGATCGGTGTCTGTCCGCGCGGCGACCAGGTGCGGCAGGCCGTGGGGAGCAATGAGAAACCGCTTTCATCCACAAAAACCAGCGTGGCGTTTAGCCGTCGGGCGTTTTTTTTATGCGTGGCCAAGTGTGCTCGACCCAGCGGCGGATGGCTTTCTCGTCTCGCTCACGGGCGCGACCGGTGGGTTTCTGCCAACTCCAGCCAAACCGATGCAGCAAGCGACAAACGTGATCGCGGTCATAGCGAACGCCAAAGCGCCGCCGCAGCAGATCGGCAACGCGCTGTGTGGTCCAGACGGCGGTCGGAAATCCGTGCGCTTCGGCGCCGTGTGCCAGCAGACCTGGAAGTTGAGCCAGTTGTGCGCGAGCCAGTTTGGGCGGGCGACCCGGGCGCGGGATACGACGCAGCCCCGCCACTCCTCGTCGGCGGGACAGTCGCGCCCACTGGTGCACGGCCTGCCGGCTCACACCCAGTTGGCGGGCAATGGAGGACAACGATTCACCCCGCCGGATGCGGGGCAAGGCGGCCAAGCGGCGCGCCTCCAAGACAGCAGCGTCTCGTCGCATAAGTGGAACATACGCTGCCCCAGTCCGATGTCAAGCTATTTATACAGAGGTCTTTAATTCCCCGCAGCCGCCGAAATCTCCCGCTCTTCCATTTCCGCAAGCTCCCCAACCGAACTCACAACCAAGTCCGGCTGCACCTCTTCCCCCGGATCGCGTGTCGCGCCAAGTTTTCCCGCCACGCTCGAGCGCCGCACCCACACCGTCGCAAGCCCCATTTTTTTCGCGGGCACGTGATCGTGATACAGGCTCTGCGCCACATGTAAAATTTCATGCGGCCCCGCGCCCCACCCCGCCGCCACTTCCAGCGCGCGGTAAAACATCCGCAAATCCGGCTTGTACGCACCCACTTCCTCCGCCGTCACCATCGCATCCATCGTCACTCCAAGCCTCGCATGCGTTCGCGCGAAGGATGCCAGGTCCACGTTCGACACCGCCATCAACTTGTGCCGCCGCTGCAATCGCCTCAACGCATCCGGCGTATCCGTGAACACGGGCCAGTCCCCCACCGACCGCCCCAGCACCTCCGCCGTCGCCGCATCCTCATTCACTCCCAGTCGTCGCGCGATTCCCGCGTGAGCCGCGCGCAAGATATCCGGATACGCCATGCCCGGCTGCGCGTGTTCCGCTTCGCTTTCCGCCGCTGCAAATGCGGCGAGCAGTTTTGCGTCATCGGTAGCAATCCCCGCACGCGCCGCCCACGGTCGCAGCACGCCGAGTATCCCCGCCTCCCAATCCACCAGCGTGCCGTAGCAGTCAAACATCAGTACGCGAAAATCGGCCAGCCGCATCATTCCTCCCGATTCGCTCCTCGCCCCTGGAAGCGCTGTGCGCTATTTAGCCAGAGTTTCCTGACTGAACAAGCAAACCCACTTGTTTCCTCGCTGCGCCCAGATGGAAGAAACGTAGGCCTGAGCCGCAAAATCCCTTCCGTGGGAATTTCCCTTTTCGCTTATTTTGTACGTGATGAGGCCGGACTTTCCCGAGAGCGGCACAAATCGCACGTTTTCCATCGAGTAGTCCGAGAGCGTGAATCCATTTGCGTTTGTCAGCACCTGTGCCTTGCTCGCAGGCCCCTGCGCGTCCACGAACACCGCTTCCTCCGCGGTAAGATCCGCAAATAATTCCACCTTGCCGGCCCTCAGTGCGCCCAGCCCTTCGCGTTCCTTCGCGACAATTTTGTGCTCCAGCGCATTTTCACTGCCACTCGCATCAACAGATTCGGCGGCCGGCGCCGCGGCAACCACCCCTTTGGCCCGTCCTAAAAAAAGTGCACTGAAGATCGCGATGGCCGCGATCCCGATCACAACCGAAGTTGTCTTCATGGGGATTCCTCCAGAAGTGCGCAAGATTCGCGCAAACGCACTCTAGCAAGAATTGTCCCCGCCAGTCTTTGAAAATTGCAGCGCTGCATCCCACAAAAAATCTTTGTCATCCTGAACGGAGGGCCGACGATCTACGTCGGCCCGCAGTGAAGGATCCGCTTCGCCCTCTACAAAAGTAGCGCCTTCATCTCCCGTTTTTCATCCTTCAACCAATCCGTCCCTTACACCTTCACATCAAACGCCATCTTCTCAATCGTCGCATCCAAATCCCCCTGCGCCTGCTTCACCCTCGCCTGAAGATCAGCAATCTCCTTTCGCGTCGACGCAAGCTGCGTCTCCTCGTCATTCAACTCTCCTGTGTAGCGTTGCAGCAGCGCCTTCTCCTCCGCCGTGCCCTTCAACGCCTTCATGTTTTCGCGCAAGCGCTCCTGATCCTGAAACACATGCTCCACATCCGCCTGCTTGGCCTTGATGTCGGCATCCATCTTTGCGATGGCGTCTTTCTGCGCCAGGATTTGACGCAGCGCCTGCTCGAGCTCCGGCGTAAACTCCTTTCGGTTCACATAAATGTCCAAAATGTTTTCATCAAAGCTGTTCAACTGGAATTGCGAAGTCGTCGGGGAAGTTTCTTCCACGGCAAATGTCTTCGTCCCCTTCGCCGGAACTTCCACGCGGAACCGGTACGCCGTCGCCGATTGCTCCTCCGGCTTCAACCCTTCCGCGAGCTTCCAGTTGTTCCGCACCGGATGCTCCAGGATCAGCGTCCGCGCTGTCGTCTCTTCATTCCGAATCGTGTAGGTCGAGGTCTGCCGCGATTGCACCGTCCGCCGAAGCAGACCGTGCGCCACCACAATCCGCGTCAGTGTTTCCGGCGCCCGCTCGCCCTTCAACACCACCTGCATCCCCAGGTCCGCCGCATAGCTAATCAGCCGTTTTTCGCCCGGCTGAATTTGCGCCACGAGCCCCTCGCCCGCGAACGCGCCGCCGTCCACCACGCTGAAGCTCCCGCCGTCGAGCACCTCCCCGCTCGAATTCGTAAGCCACAAGGCCGAAAGCGGACGCGCCGAATTCATCCCCGCATTCCACAGCGCCACTTTTTCCGCCGTCACTTCCGATTGCACAATCGGCACCAGCGCTGACTGGTTCTTGTGAATCGTCACGCGGTCCTTCAGCTTGTACTCAAATAATTCACCAAGCGATCCGCCCTGCGCCGCGTTAATGCTCGCGGCTGCGGCCGCAATTTCAGCGTTGTTGAAGGCGTTGAACTCCGCGTCATCCGCAGTAAACGCCGCACCCATGTCCCCTGTAACCGTACTGCCGGCGGTCGAGGCCATGTTGTTGTTCCGGTTTCGGTTGCCGATGCCGGCTGTGAAATTCTCTGTTCTATTTGCGAGCCCGCCCCCAACTCCACTGCCGACTCCCCCTCCTCGCCCGGAAGCTTCGCCCGGGAGCGGGGGCGGAGCGAAGAGCTTGGCGGTCAGTGAGTAGTTCTTAAACTCATCCAGCGTCCCCGCATGCATCTGCGGCGTCACCTGCGAGCCCTGCGGCAGCGGCACCACCGGCCTCCGCGCGTACAGCGGCTGCGAAAGCTGCTGAATAAATGACTGTGGCGCGCCCGCCGCCAGCGACAGCTCCACATTGTTCCAATCCTCGCCCACCGTGTTGTCCACAATCGCCCATCCTTGCAGCAGTGGCTTGCGGCTCGCATCCCCGGGCAACACCAGCCGGTACGTCGTCTTCCACACCGGCACCTCGCTGATGTAGCTCACGCGCAGCTCGCGCTCGCCGTTGCCCGTTGTCGTCAGCACAAGATGACGCGTGTCTTCCTGGTGCGCCGCGTCCATCAATCCCAGCGCCCGCGCAAGTTGTTGCTCGAGATCGCGGTCCACAAAACGCAGCGTCGTGCTCGGCGTCAACGCAAAGCTCCGCAGCTCCCCGCTATCCGCCAGCAGTGACACCTGCTCCACGCCGGTCTTTGACTCGCCCTCGCCGCCGTCTTTTTCCTTCACGTCCTTTTCTTCAACGCTGACGAGCCGCCCGCTAAACGCACCCGCGGCGTTCCGCACCTCCATCCGCGCCCCGCGCAATTCTTCCAGCAGTTCGCTCAGCTTTGATTTGTCCGAAATCGCCACTGGCAGCGCTTCAAGTTGGTGCCCGGCGGGATCCTGCGAGTTGTAATTCGCGCCCACAATTCGCCCGCCATTCAAGTCCAGCGCCGTCAGCGACTTCAGCACGTCATCGAGCTGGCTGCTCGTCAAATCAATCTCCACATCCTCATTCCCGTGAACTTTCCCGCCGTGCTCGAAATATCCAACGCCGGATTTGTAAAGCACCACGCGCCGCAAGGGCAGTTTCTGCGTCGTCCCCGTCGCAGAGCCGGAAGTCGCGCCCGGAGAACTCGTGCCGCCTTTCGCGGTCGCTGCTCCGGGCAAGAACCCGGGTTGCTGTCCAAACGCGGGAAACACCATCGCAATCACAAGTAGTAAGGAAATAAGGGCCCGGGATATTTTTGGCGCTCGCATGGAAATCCTCCTTTTTGCGGCGTTTCTGTGAAGCACCCATTCAAGATGCATAGGCTTCTTGGAATGCTGCTCATAGAATCCGACGCCGCCCGCGCCGCCCGGGTTCCCTCCTGCAGCGAAACACAAGTGAATTTTTATTGGCGATATAATAAGATTCTTGAAACCTAATCCTCTCTGGAGCGTCTCGTGGATGGGGCAAGGGGTGGGGACATCTATTTCCTGAAAACGGCGCGTCTCGGTTTCCGCTGCTGGTCTGCTGAAGACCTGCCGCTGGCCCGCGGGATTTGGGGTGAGCCTCTCGTCACACGTTTTGTCGGCGGCCCATTCTCCAACGAGCAAGTCCGCGAGCGCCTGGTCCGCGAAATCCTTTCGATGCGCGCCTACCACGTCCAGTATTGGCCCATCTTCCTGTTGACCACCGGAGAGCTGGTAGGCTGCGCGGGAATGCGCTCGCGCAATCCCGAGAAGCACATTTTTTCAATGGGGTTTTATCTTCGTCCGCAGTATTGGGGACAAGGTTTTGCAGTTGAATCCGGGGCCACGGTGATCGCGCACGCCTTCAATAATCTCCACATCCACGAACTCTTCGCCGCTCATCACCCGGAGAATTTCGTCTCCGCCAAAGTTCTCGCAAAACTCGGCTTCACCTTCACACACAACGAGCTCTATCCGCCCACCGGCCTGATGCACGCCGCCTACTCCCTGAAACCTCCGAAGGAATAATCTGCTCTTCCCCGTGCCATATCTGTCGTCAGCGTCACATGGAAAGAGATACTTGAGTACCGCTTCCAAACATCTCGGCACGCAACTCGGGAATCACCCACCCGAACTGTTTTTAGTTGCTTCCAGGATGAACTTAAGTAATTCGCGGGCCTTTTGTTTGTTCGGCTTCTCGTCTGAATCGAAATTGCCCTCGGTCAATTGGTCTGAGACCATATGGCAGTAGCTGCAATAAACACCAAACGTAATTGAGAACCGCTTCATGATGGCCACCAATTTATCCTTCGGGATGTCCTTTGGGAGCACCTGGAGATTAACGAATTTGTCCGGAATCGGAATCATTTGGGGTTTTGTGGCTGGGGGTGGATTCTGACCGGGCGGATTCTGAATGGATGTAGCGGATTTAGGTTGCTCTGTCTGCAAACGGAAGGGCATTAAAAACAAAATTGCCAGACAGCTCGCGGCAACTGCATTGCGCATAGTTTCTCCTCATCGTCTGACGTTACGTGCCTTGTGAATTTGTCTGGGGAATCATCAAGTGTTGCCTGGATCCCTGCTTTCCGCGGTGTTTAGTCCAAGGAATCGCCACAGAGCCTCAACAAATCAGGCCTATGGGCGATAATCTTCCTCTCGGACTCATGTTTTTCGTTTTATCGCGCCGAAAGGAAATGCTCTCAACCCATCACCTACTCACGGAAGGGGTGTCGGATGATCAAACTTTTCGTCATCAATAGGAATATTTTGATGCACTTCGAGGACCATGTACGACCTCCGAACACCCCAAGCGCCCCCCGCGCTCGACATTCGGACGACAAAAGGAATTTTCACACCGTCCACTTCACGATAGGCCTCGAAATTGACGTCGAGAGGGAACCAACCAAACGCAGTCGGTTCCTCAACGTGCCGACGCAGAAGTAGTCCCGTCCGCGCGTCGAAATAAAACTTCTCGCGCACGCCCTCGGGCGATGTCCCGGAAATCACAAAGGCGTCGCGGGCGTTGATTTTTTCTCCCCCCGCTACGACCACTTTCGTGTACTGGCTCGCAATCCGGCTGCCCTGATACATTTCGGAATCGCGCATGAGCGAATGCAGTTCCGAATCACTCAGCAAACCCCAATACGATTTCAGAGAATCTTGCGCCCAAGGTTGCCGGCCGTTGAATCCAGCCCAAGACGTGTACCCTGGCGATTGGCTGAAGGCCAATACTTTTCCCGGCGCTTTCTGAAATAATTCTTCAATGGATTGATCCGAACTTGAGCTCCCGAGAGGCGCTGTCTTGATCACACGCGTCTTCACAGCATCAAGCGCAGGCTGGCCGCCGAGCGCCTTGATGTAGTGATCGAGGACTTGCTGCACGCTTGGGAGAGGCTCGCCACGAGCTTCGGCCGTTGCTCTCTCCGGCGGGGCGGGCGGTCTCGGCGCGGTGGAAAAGAGAAGTGTCGCAGCGGACACCGGCGCGGTGCCGCCCTGGTGGCAGGTGAAGCAGGTCACCCTGTTTTCCCCGCGGAACGTATCCTGATTGATCCGGCGCGTCATCAGGATCATTTCGCGCGCGCGCAATTTGGCCGGCACCGTGTCGCCGGCGAAAGTTCCCTCTTTATCTTGACGGTGGCAATAATCGCAATCTACGCCCAACGAACTGGCGATGAATGACATATCACCCTGTAAATCCGCAGCAGGCACTCCTTTCAGGACCTGAATGTTCTTGAAGACTTGCTCGGCGGCCTGCGTGGGCTGCGGTCCTTGCACAGAAGTTTGCGCGAGGCCTGGGCGATCCGAGGGCAATCCCATCAACAAAAGACCGCTGATGATTATCGCGGCGCTTGCGGGCCAAGAAATTGGTCGCTTCGTTTGGTGGTCCATCAAGACGTCCTCCTTTGGACGATCTAATCCCGGCGAATGACGGCACAGCCTGCCAGTGTTCTCTTAGCCTCTCGACGACAAGACCTCAATGCTTTTGTGGTAAAGCGGTCTTGCTCAGGGGTGAACGGGATAACAAACAGGCTTACAAACAGTGCAATACAACAGGGTCACAGAAATTGGCCGAGAGGTTCGGTCAGGTTTTCTCGAAATTTGCGGCTCAGAGTCAATCCCGTGCCGTCAACCAGCTTTACGGAATAGTCCCCATGAAAAAGCGGCCGCAATTCCTGTATCCGGTCGATGTTTACGATGGTCGAGCGGTGAATCCGCAGGAATTTCGTGGAGTCGAGTCGTTTTTCAAGCGATTGCAACGTTTCGCGTATTAAATGGGATTCGCGGCCTGCGTGAAGGCGCACATAATTGTCGGCGGCTTCGATCCAATCAATCTCCTCTACCCGCAGAAAACCGATTCGCCCTGCCGACCTTATGATGATTCGCGTCAATACCTTCTTTCGCGCCTGCAGGTCTTCCAGCAAGCCCGCCAGCCGGTCGTTCCAATGCCCCTCCCGCGAGCGCTGGATTTCATCTTTTGCGCGCCGCAAGGCGGTTAGAAATCGTTCGCGGTCAAATGACTTCAGAAGATAATCGAGTGCGTTTATCTCAAAGGCCTGCACCGCATACCGGTCGTACGCCGTTACAAATATTACGAATGGCATCTGCCGGGGCGTAATCGCTTCAAGAACTTGGAAGCCATCCAATTCAGGCATCTGCACATCGAGGAAAAGAAGCTCGGGGCTGAATTTCTCGATCGCCGTGATCGCTTGCCGCCCATCCCCGCATTCGCCGGTGATTTCGATTTCCGGATCGCTGCCGAGCAAAGTACGAATCCGTTCCCGGCCCAGGGGCTCGTCATCCACGATCAGTGTCCGAATCTTCACTGGGACAATCCTTCGCCGATTCCGCCGCCGGAAACAGGCGGCATGGATTGAAACGGGAATGCAACGGTCACGATCAAGCCTCCTTGGTCGCCATTTTTCCAATCGAAACGATGGGCGCTTCCGTAAAGTCCGTCAAGGCGCGCCTTCGTGCTTGAGATCCCTACGCCGCTCTTCAGTGCCACGCCGGACTGGATGCCGGGACCATCGTCTTTCACTTCCAGAACGAGCATATCTCCCTCTCGACTGGAACGCACGGTCACGCGGCCCGGCGCTGCGCGTGACGCGATCCCGTGGCGTATGGCATTTTCCACCAGCGGCTGCAGAACAAGATAGGGAGTGCTGGCGTCCAGCGTTTCGGGTGCGATCTCCATCTGAACCGCAAGTCGGTCGCCGAACCGCGTCCGCTCAATTTCCAGATACCGATCCAGAAACTCCAACTCCTGCGCAAGCGGGACTTCCTGCACTCCCACATTTTCAATCGTAAGCCGCAGCAATTCGCTCAGCCGGGCAATCATGCGATCCGCCGATTCCGGATCCTTGTGAACCAGCGTCGAGATAGCGTTCAAGGTGTTGAACAGAAAATGGGGGTGTAATTGCATTCGCAACGCTTGGAGTTGCGCTTCCGCAAGTTGCGCGCTGAGTTGCGCTGACCGAATCTCGCTTTGCCGGTAGCGCCGGTAGTACGCATATCCCTGGGTCGCCGCGACCAGAATCACGTAGATCACCAGGTTCTGGTGAAAGACGTACACCAGCGACGTCGTCCGCCGCATCCCCAACGCATATTCCCGAAATAAATTGTTCAGTTGCCATGTGGCCAGCGCCACACCGATACCTGCCGCGCAATGGATCGCCAGATTTCGCGCCCAGCTTTTCCGGTCGATCGGGAACCTCCGCGCCAGCCAAACAATCCCCGGCGCGAGCGCCGCCCATAGGTACCACTCCGATAGATTCATCTCTAAAACGAGCCCAAGCGGGGCTTTGCCGCCGGAGCTTTTGTATACGAGATAGGTTTGGCTGGCGAAGAACAGGCCTGCGCCGGTCCAAAACAAAAATGCGAGGGCCCATCGAAACCAGCGGCGCTGCAGCATCGGCTTTTGCCCTCTGTCCTGCATCATTCCGGAAGTGTATACCAACTGTGTGAGGACGAAACCCCTGGCCCGGCTCGCGAATGTCACCGAACATCTCTGGACAATCGAAAAATTGCATCACGCGGGCGCTTCATGCCAAGATTGTTGAAGCTCGGAAGGACGCGACAACATGGAAATGCCAAACCCAATGCATTGGCTGGTGATTGCTGTCGCGGTCATCCTGCTTTTTAGCGCCAGGAAAAAATTCGGCGGTCCTCCCCGCAGACCGCCAAATCATCCCCTTCCTGTCACCAGTCCCGTGGAAATTTCCGGAACTCGGTGAATCCCCGAAAAATTGCGCGCGTGATTTCTCCGTTTCAAGTCATAACCTCTCCTGACCCACTCATCCGTTTCAGCCAGTCTAGACCTTGAATTCTTCGCTCCATCGATGGGAGCGGGAATCCCAATCCCCGATTACAACTTTTCGTCAAATGCCATTTTCTCAATCGTCTTGTCCAGCTCCTGCTGCGCTTGCTTCTCCTTCGCTTCGAGTTCCGCGATCTCCTTCCGCAAAATTGCAAGCTGCGTCTCTTCCTCGTCCAACTCCTTGGTGTATCGCTGCAGCAGCGCCTTCTCTTCCTGAGTGCCCTTCAACGCCCGCATGTTCTCGCGCAGCCGGTTCTGATCCTTGAATACTTTGTCCACGTCTTCGTTCTTGGATTTGATCTCGTTCTTGATTTCATCAATGGCGTCGCCCTGCGCCAGAATATCTTTCAGCGCCTTTTCCAGTTCCGGCGTCAATGCGTGTTCTGACGAGAGCTGGTTCAAATCATCTTCATCAAAATCCTTTAGCTCCGTCTTCTGGTCATCCGGGTGCGTCTCTTCCACCGTAAAATCCTTCGTCTCTTTTGCCGCCACTTCCACACGGAAGCGGTACACATCCGAAGTTTTTTCTTCGTATTTCAACTCATCAATCAGCTTCCAGTCGTTGCGGATCGGATGTTCGATCACCACGACGCGTGGTTTCGTATCCTCATTCCGAATCGTGTAGATCGTCCGCACTCGCTGTTCCACCGTGCGCACCAGTTCGCTGTCGGCAATCTTCACTCGCGTCACTTTTTCCGGAGCTGGCTCTTGCCGCGGAGAAACTTGCGTTGAAAGATCCACCGCGTAGCTGACCAGCCGCCGCTCGCCCGGATGCAGCGTTGCAATCAGCCCTTCGCCGGCGAACGCATTGTCCTCAATCACGTTGAAGCTGCCGCTGTCGAGCACCAACTCGCTCGTATTTGTCAGCCACAGTGCGCGCAGTGGACGCGCCCCACCGATCCGTGCGCTCCATAGCGCCACTTTCTCAGCCTCGATCTCCGTCTGCGCAATCGGCACCAGCGCCGACTGGTTTTTCCGGATCGTCACTCGGTCGCGCACCCGGTATTCAAACATGTCGCCGAGCAGCCCTCCCGCCGCCGCAATCACGCTTCGTTCCGTCGAGTTAGCGCCCGCCTTGCTGATGTAGTTCATTTGCACCGCGCCGTTTCCGTACCTGGATGGATCGGTCGCGTTGCTCGTAATTCCGAACTCCTGCACATCGCTAATCCGCGGATCGTTGATCGCAAAAAATCCATCCGATCCTTTCAAAAGGTTGCACTGCATATTCACCCCATCAAGAGTAATGTTGATCGCCCCATTCGGCAGCCCCTCAAACATCGAATTCCGCGGCCCTCCCATCGTGGTGTTTTGAACAGGCGTATTCGCCGTTTCAATCACTTGCTGCCCGCCCGCTTCAACTGAAACAGTCATGGCTGCGTTCCCCAATTCCATTTTTGACTTGGTGTTGTATGTTCGTCCCGCCATCAATTCGATCGAATTCATTCGGAGTGTTTTAAAATTTGGCGCTGCGATTACTAAGGCGTACGTTCCCGGTTCCATTCCTCCAAGATAAAAATCTCCATTCCCGCCTGAATTCGCAGTCGACACTTGATTGTTAATGCTGTCCAGCAACCGCACAATCGCTCCGACGACTGGCCTGCCACTCGGGTCCTGCACAATTCCGTGCAAAGCAGGGGGTTGGCCTGAATTGCCCGGCATCAACGTAGAACTGTGCAGCTGCGGAGTGAGTTGGTAGCCCTGGGACAATCCGACCACCGGCCTCCGCGTGTACAGCGGCTGCGACAGATCCTGTATGAACGACTGCGGCGCTCCGGCCGCGAGCGACAACTCCACATTTTCCCAGTCCTCGCCCACGGTGTTGTCCACCACGGCCCAACCTTGCAGCAGCGCCTTGCTGCCGGCGCGCTCCGGCAGCACGATGCGATACGTCGTCTTCCACACCGGCACTTCGCTGATATAGCTCACGCGCACCGTGCGCTCGCCCGTGCCCGCCGTGCTCAGGATCAGCCGCCGTGTGTCTTCCTGGTGGCTCGCGTCGAGCAGACCCATCGCGCGCTCGAGCTGCTGCTCCATGTCGCGGTCCACGAACCGCACACTCGTCCCCTGCTCCAACGATATCTGTCGCACATCGCCGTTCTCGCCAATCAGGTTGACCCGATCCACTTCCATCATCTGATTGCCCGATGGCCGCTGCACTTTCTCCACGCCCAGCACGCGGCCCGTGAACGCACCCCTCGTGGAGCGCACCTCGATCCGCGCGCCGCGCAATGCCTGCAACAGGTCCGCGAGGTTCGTCTTGTTCGCCACCGGAATCGGCATGGCCGAAAGCTGATGTCCCGCCGGTTCCTGCGAGTTGTAGCTCGCACCCACGATTCGCCCGCCGTTCATATCAAGCGCGGTCAGCGACTTCAGCACGTCATTCAGTTGGCTGCTGGTGAGATCAATCTCCACATCCTCATTTCCTCGCACTTGCCCCGCATGCTCGAAGTAACCGACCCCGGATTTGTAAAGCACCACGCGACGAAGCGGCAATCGCTGAGGCTCCGTGCTTGTCTCTCGCTGCATGACTGAAGGCGACTTCGCGCGCGGTGTTGTTCCCGCTGTCTGCGCTGCGGACTGATTCGGCGCGCTCACGGGATTCTGAGTTGGTTGCTGAGCCAGCGCAAATGCGCCGAGCGCAGCAGTCACAAATACGTGCAACAGACTTCGCCTTGCCTTGCGGATCATTCCGCTCGGATTCTTGTGGCCAATTTCACCATGGGTTGTCTTGGTTTCGGTTGTGAACATCGTTTCCTCCATAGATTTATTTACGGTTGTTTTGGCAACACTTTCCCTGTGCGCGCGAATGCGGCTCGCGCGCGGACAATTTTGAAATCTGCCTCGATGAATTTCATCGAGGCACACTTCGGCATTTAATTTTTCAGGATGGCCTTTTAAATGGAGCCGTCCCGGGCCCGCCTACCTCGAGCAGGCCTGCTCGCCGTGCGGTCCGCTTGGGGCGGACGTCTTGCGGCAGTCGGGGCGTGAGAACCAGGTCGCAACTTTCATTGTGGCCCGGTTGCTGCTCTCCGCGCCCGCTTTCCAGGGTGGGGAGTGATGTATTACATAGATGTATATACCGTTTGCTTTGTTGCCCGCGCATATATTTTTTCCGTGCAACGCAAGTCCAAAAACAGATCCTTTTTTCTCTCCCGACGACGGCCAAGAGCTGGGTTGCCATCTCTGAAATCGTGCGCGTCAAGGCAAAATCCAGGCCTTTATCGCCGCCCAAAAATTCCATTTCGATTGGCTTCTGCGGATTGAGTTGGCGTCAGTGGATGGACACCACGCGTTGTATGAGCAACGTGCTCGTCGTACCCAGCGGCCCTGCCATCCCTATCCGCGTCCTGAGTGCAGCGAATGGAACAAGCGTGCAGTACTGCTTCAACAAGATCGTTGTTTCCTCATAAGCGCCCTTCGTGTCGCGCTCGAATGTTCCAGTACCCTCCGCCACAATGTCGCATAATTATGGGCCTTTTTTTTCTTCGTTTTTTCGTCCCCAAAATTTTGTCAGTCGACTGACTAAATAAATTTCGAGGTCCCTAACATCTTTAACATCAACAACTTACGTTGGCCCCGCTCTTCATCTCGCGGCAGACGAGCAATGAAGGCGCCGCGTAGTAGAATGCCGACGTGACAGCGGGCAGCGTGCCACCGAAGTTTGAAATCCTGGAACATCCCGCGGACGTAGGCTTTCTCGCGTATGGCGCGACGATGGAGGAGTTGTTTGCGAACGCGGCGCTGGCGTTGATTTCAATTGCAGGCGACGTCGAAAGCGTGCGCGAAGTCGATCGGCGCGAGATTGAGGCGACGGCCGAAGACACGGAGTCGCTGCTGTACGCGTGGCTCGCGGAAATTGTGGCCGTGATGGACGCGGAGCGGCTGTCGCTTGCGCGCGTCGAAGTGACGGAACTCGACGCGGGCCGCGTGCGCGGCGTGATTTGGGGAGAACGATACGATCATGATTATCATAAAAGCGGCGTGGCGATTAAGGCGGTGACGTATCACCAGTTTGTGATTGAGCGGACGGCGGATGGTTGGCGCGCGCGAGTGTATTTGGACTTGTAAGAAAGAGACGGATTTGTGAGAAGTGAGGAAAGGCGAAAAACCCGGCACGTTAAACGTTAGAAGTGCAGCGGGGCTGCAGCGGAACGCACCCCGTCGGCAAAGACGAAACCGCGCCGCTACGGAAATGGCGCGCGATGGTGTAATCTTTTGAGTTTGTCTCACTCGGTCGCAGAAACCAAGACGACTAAGGGATGCAAGACGACTACGCGATGAAAGAAAAAACCACACAAACGCTGGGCGCGCTGGGGGTGCAATCGGCGGAGCAGCTTGCTGCGCTGATCGCGGGGCTGCGCGAGGATTTTGCACGCGACGCGGCGACGGCGCGGGACGATGCGTCGTGGAAAATATTCCGCGACGCGTGGCTGGGGCGCAAGTCGGGCGTGCTGGCAGCAATCACGGACAATTGGCTGAAAGCGGCGCCGACGCCGGAGTTGAAGCGCGCGGCGGGGCAGGCACTGAATGAGTTGCGCGCGCTCGTCGAGGCAGAGATCGAAGCGCGGCGGAGTGCGATTGAAGCGGGCGCCGATGACGCGGCTCTGACTCGGGAGCGCGTGGATTTGTCGCTGCCGGGAGTGATGCGGGCGGTGGGGTCGCGGCATCCGATCCGGCAAACGTTTGACGACATCGAGAGAATTTTTCTTTCGATGGGATATCAAGTCGTGGCTGGACCTGAAATCGAGACGCCTTACTACAATTTCGAGGCGCTGAACATTCCCGAGCATCATCCCGCGCGCGACAACATGGACACGTTTTACATGGAGACGCCCCATGTTCCCGGCGCAGGGCGCGCGGAAACGCGGCTCTTGCGGACGCACACTTCGCCGATGCAAATCCGCACGATGGAAAGGCAGAAGCCGCCGGTGCGAATCATTGTGCCGGGAAAAGTCTACCGGCGCGACAATCCGGACGCGACGCACTCGTTTGCCTTCCACCAGATTGAAGGGCTGGCGGTGGACGTGGACCTGACGTTCTGCGATTTCGCGGGGACGATTGATTATTTTATCCGGCAATTTTTCGGGCCGGGAACGAAGTCGCGATTCCGGCCGAGCTATTTCCCGTTTACGGAGCCTTCAGTGGAATTCGACGCGAGTTGTATTTTCTGCGGCGGAAGCGGAACGACAGGCGCGGGCGCGAACTGCTCGAAGTGCAAAGGTTCGGGATGGATCGAACTTTTCGGCGCGGGGATGGTGAATCCGGCGGTCTACAATTTTGTGAAATATGACGCGGCGAAGCTGAATGGATTTGCGTTCGGGCTGGGCGTGGACCGGCTCACGATGCTGAAATATGGGATTGACGACATCCAAGTATTTTTCCAAAACGATGTGCGATTCCTGCGGCAGTTTGCATAAACGGCCTTCGCGATGAAAATTCTCTACGACTTGCTGAAGGAATTTGTGGACGTGAAAGCGCCGGCCGCCGAGGTGCGCTCGCGGCTTTCGCTTTCAGGGACTGCAGTGGATGCGGTGGAAGAGACACCTGCAGGATCGATGTTTGACGCGGAGTTGACCATCAACCGCCCGGATTGCATGGGGCATTACGGCGTGGCGCGGGAAGTCGCGACAATTTACCGGCTGCCGCTGAAAAGCGTTGAGCCAAAGCTGAAGGAAATCGCGGAGGCCGCTTCCGCGGCGGCGCGCGTGGAGATTACGTGCCCGGAACTTTGCGGGCGCTATACGGCGCGCGTGATTCGCGGCGTGAAGGTTGCGCCGTCGCCGGAGTGGCTGAAGAAGCGGCTTGAAGCACTGGGGCACGGGTCGATCAACAACGTAGTGGACGCGACGAACTACGCGATGCTGGAACTCGGGCACCCGATGCACGCGTTTGATTACGACAAACTTGCCGAGCACCGCATCGTCGTCAGGCGCGCGAGGCCGGGCGAAAAGATGCGCACGCTGGACGGCATCGAGCGCAAGCTTTCCGCGGACATGTGCATGATCGCGGACGCATCGCGCGCGGTGGCCATCGGCGGAGTGATGGGCGGCCAGGATTCCGAAATTGGATTTGCGAGCAAAAATATTCTGCTTGAGGCGGCATGGTTCGACCCGATCTCGATTCGCCGCACGGCGAAGACGCTCGGGATGCGGACGGAGGCATCAACGCGATTCGAGCGCGGCATGGATCCGGAAATGGCAGAGCTTGCGTCGCGGCGCTGCGCGGAATTGATTCAACAGGTGGCGGGCGGCGAGGCGCTCGCGGGCGTCGTGGATATTTATCCGCGAAAACCGCAGCCCGGCGTGTTATTGCTCGCGCGGCGAGAACTTTTGCGCGTGATGGGTGGCGATGTGCCGGACGCAGAGATTGAGGCGATCCTCACATCGCTTGGCTTCGCGCCGAAGCTGACGGACAAGAGCGCGGCGGGCTCGCCGGATGCGGTGTGGGAATGCTGCCAGCCGTCATGGCGAGCGGACGTGGCGCGCGAAGTGGACTTGATTGAAGAGGTCGTGCGGCATTACGGGCTCGACAAGTTTTCACCGAAGCTTCCTCCGGCGCGGACGACGGCCGCGCGGCTTCCCAATGCCGCTGCGGAAGACCGGTTGCGCGAGCGGCTTGCGGGATTGGGTTACCAGGAGATCTTGACAATTCCAATTGTGGATCCGGCGATGGACGCAATATTCCGCTCGGAGGGGGATGCACCGGTACACATTGCGAATCCGCTTGCAGAGGATGCGTCGGAGATGCGCTCGAATGGGATCGGCAATATGCTCACGGCGGTGGAATGGAATTTGAACCGTGGGCAGCGCAGCCTGCGTCTTTTCGAGATTGCGCGCGCGTACAGATGGAATGAAAAGGAGCCAGAGGAGCGCGCGATCCTTACGCTCGGGGCTTCCGGCTTTGCGCGGGAAAAAGGCGTTTCGGAAACGCCGCGTGAATTTTCATTCGCAGACCTGAAAGGGGACCTCGATCGCCTGGGCGAACTCGCGGGTGGATTGCGCTGGAGCGCGAGCGGGCCTGAGTGGCTGCATGCGGCGCGGCGCGGGTCGATTATTTTTGGAAATGCGAATGCTTTCGGAAAAGGGGCCGCGCAAGATTTCGCGGGGGTCGCGGGGCAACTTGCGCACGGCGCGGCGGAGATACTAAAGCTGCGGCAGGATGTTTTTCTCGCGGAGTTCCTGCTGGAACCATTTTATGGGGCCTGTTCGGCTGCGCAAAAGGCGAGGCGCTACACCCCCATCAGCAGGTTCCCGGCGGTCGAGCGGGATTTTTCGATTGTGCTCGGCGAGGGCACGACATTTGAAAATGTGACCGCCGAAATCCGGTCGCTCAAGATACCCGAGATATTTAACATTGAAGCTGTAGATTTGTTCCGCGGCGGACAAGTGCCGGCCGGAAAGTTTTCTCTGCTCGTCCGCGTAACTTTTCAAAGTCATAAATCCACACTTACGGAATTGCAGTTGAGCGATTTTTCCAACCGGATTGCCGCGGCGCTGATTGAGAAGTTGGGCGCGGCATTGCGGACGGCATAAACGAAAACGGGCCGGTGCAATTACGCAGCGACCCATGTTGCATGCGGTACGACAGATCCAGTGTGCCCTCGGCTGAAAGACGGGAGGCAGCATGGAGATGCTTCTTCAGGACTTGCGCTACGGGCTTCGGATGCTGGCGAAGTCGCCGGGGTTCACAGCGATTGCGATTTTGACGCTGGCGCTGGGGATTGGCGCGAACACCGCGCTATTTTCCGTGGTCAACGGCGTCCTGCTGAATCCGCTGGCGTACCCACATTCGGGCCAGCTTGTCGCGGTGAATGGAAAGACCGCTGGAGTCGATCAAGCCCCGATTTCTTACCTGAATTTCCTCGATTGGCAGCGAGACACGCAAACATTTTCATCCATGGCCATGTACCGCAATCAGGATTACAACTTCATCGGCAAGGGCGAAGCGGAACGCCTGAGCGGCTACATGGTCTCCGCGGACTTTTTTTCAACGCTTGGCGTAACGCCCATTCTTGGTCGCACCTTCCGCCCCGACGATGATCGCCCCGGCGTCGCGCCGGTCGTAATTCTTGGCGGAGGATTCTGGCAGCGCAAACTCGGCTCGTCGCTTGATGTCATCGGAAAACCGATCACGTTGAATGGCGCATCCTACACGATCGTGGGCGTGATTCCACCGGCCTTCACTTTCTACGGTCACGATCGCGATGTCTACGCCCCCATCGGCCAATGGAATGACCCGTCTTTTCGCGACCGCCGCATTGACATGAGCGCGCACGCGGTCGGTCGCCTGAAATCGGGCGTCACTCTCTCGCAGGCGAAGGCCGATATGGATGGCGTCGCGCAAAATCTCGCCGCGGCGTACCCGGAAGCCGATAAATCCCTGGGCATCACTCTTGTTTCCATGAAGGAGGACGTGGTCGGAAATGTCCAGCCATACTTGATCGTACTTCTCGCGGCCGTTGGTTTCTTGCTCCTGATTGCCTGCGCGAATGTTGCCAATCTTCTTCTGGCGCGCTCGATGGCCCGCTCGCGCGAGTTTGCGGTTCGCGTGGCGCTGGGCGCGGACCATCTGCGCGTCATTCGCCAGCTTCTCACCGAAAGCATATTGCTCGCGGGCTTGGGCGGCGCTCTCGGACTCTTGCTCGCCTTTTGGGGCACCAGAGCCGTCCTCGGCGCACTGCCGGCTGCATTGCCGCGCGCCAACGAAATCTCCCTCGACTCGCGCGTCCTGTTCTTTACGATGGCCCTCTCACTGTTCGCCGGAATTATTTTTGGCCTCGCTCCCGCGCTAAAAACCTCCCGCGTAAATTTATTGGAGATTCTCAAGGAAAGCGGAAGGGGCGCGAGCGGCGCCCGCCACCGGCTCCAGGGAGTTTTCGTCGCCGTCGAAGTAGGCCTGGCCTTGGTTTTGCTCGTCGGCGCCGGACTGATGGTTCGGAGTCTCGCCGCGCTTTGGCGCGTCGACCCCGGCTTCAATCCCAGCCATGCGATCACTTTCGTTTTATCCCTGCCGGCAAGTTCCACAACTACTTCCGCGGAAACGCGCTCCCGCTTACGACTCTTCGACGCCAAAATGCATTCCATCCCCGGCGTCCAGGCCGTTTCCGTCACGCTCGGCTCTCGCCCGATGATCCACAATTCCACGGAGCCTTTTTGGATTGAAGGCCAGCCAAAGCCTTCCAATCTCCAGGACATGCATCAGGCCATGTTCTATCTCGTGGAAGCCGGTTTCCAGCCCGCCATGGGGGTCACCCTCGAGCGCGGCCGATTCATCACTCCGCAGGATGACGAGCACGCGCCAGTGGTCGTCGATATAGACGACGTTTTTGCGCGCTCCTATTTCCCTCACGAAAATCCCATTGGCAAGCGCATCCATCTTGCGATCTTCAACGTTCAGGCGGAAATCGTCGGCGTGGTCGGCCATGTAAAGCAGTGGGGGCTCGACGCCGATTCCAAATCAGCCATTGAGGCGCAGTTCGATTATCCGTTTATGCAGCTCCCGGAAAAACTGATGCCGCTCGCGGCGGAAGCTGTGGCTGTGGTGCTGCGCACCGAAGGCGATCCCACCACCGCCATGGGCGCCGTTCGCCGCGCGGTCAACGAAATCGATTCGCGCGAAGTGGTTTACAACGTCCAAACGCTGGACGAGGTCGTCTCGAATTCATTTGCCGCGCGGAGACTTTCAATGATTCTTCTCGGCGTCTTCGCAGCGCTTGCGCTCGTGCTCGCATGCGTCGGAATCTATGGAGTGATTTCCTATTTGGTTGGGCAGCGCACTCACGAGATTGGGATCCGCTTGGCCCTGGGCGCCCAGCGCAGCGATGTGTTTCGTCTGGTCATCGGCCACGGCGCAAGGATGGCGCTCATCGGGGTCGCCGTCGGAATAGGCGCCGCGCTGGCGCTGACCCGACTCATGGCCAACCAGATTTTCGGCGTCAGTGCGCATGACCCGCTGACCTTCGCCGGCGTCGCCATGCTGTTGATCCTTGTGGCGCTCGCCGCGTGTTACATCCCCGCGCGCCGCGCCATGCGCGTCGATCCCATCATCGCTCTGCGATGTGAATAATCCTTCGCGCAGACAACGCGCAGATCTTTCTCAGAACAACCTCGCACAAACAGGTGGGGGCTTGCGGACAAACCTAGCGATCGTTCCCGAGTGACGGGCTACTCGGAAGCTATTCCGGACCAAAAGTCCGGTTGGGAGAAATGTCCCGGTGAGGAGTGTTGGTGTTCTGCGATCTCCCTAGAACCCCGTTTGTGGATAGATTCCGTGTGGCCGACAATTCTTACTCAGGCAACTCGCGATTTGGCCTCGTTGCGAGGAGGCCGTCGGTTTGCGAACCGGCGATTATCCTCCGTATCCATGCATGCGCCGGGTCATGCTGATTGCTTTCGTCCCAAACCAGCGCCAGTGCCGTCTTAGGCAGCCGAACCGGGATCGGATAGATCTTCAAGTTCAGCGCTGGCGCGTATTCTTTCGCCAGGCGTAAGGGCACGATTCCTAATAAATCCGTGCGCGCTGTAATGGCCGGCACCGTAACTAAGTGCGGGACAGTCACGCCAATCTTCCGGATCTTTCCGATGCTCGCGAGCGCTTCGCCGATCAGTCCTGGGCGTTCGGGGGTTCCATAAGCCACGCGGATGTGTTCTATTCGCAAAAACGTCTCAAGGTTCAGCTTCCCGCGGATTTGTGGATGGCGAGCTTGCGCGATGCAAACCCAAGGGTCCTCAAAAAGAACTTGCGAAGCGATTCCAGTTCCGGGAACTATCGGCTGAGGAAACAAACCCACCGCAAACTGCAAGCTGCCGTCGTGAAGTTCTTCCCTCGGGATCTCAAACTGTGCTTCCAACCTGGAGATCGTTAACGTCACACCTGATGCAGCCCGGCGGATGGCGTTGAGGACGTGCGAAACTAGAACAAGCTCGGCGTAGTCTGTGGCCGCGAGGCGAAACGCGGCGGTGTCTCTCTGCGGGTCAAAGCTGCCGCGATCCCCGATTGCAGATCGAATTCTGGTCAATGCCTCAACTACTGGGCCGGCCAAATGGCGAGCCCGCGATGTGGGAACCATTTCGCGATTCTTGGCGATGAATAAGTGATCTCCGAGTGCCCCGCGCAGACGTGCGAGGGCATTACTCATCGCGGGTTGGCTTAACCCGATTCGCGCACCTGCCTTGCTCACGCTGCGTTCGATCATAAGCGCTTCGAAAGCCACCAGGAGGTTTAAGTCGAGTGCCCTTATATTCATAGGCTGGATACAAGTTATAACGAGAATCCGTTTCCATTATACATTCCTCTGATTTAGACTGGGCATTATTTTGCTGCCATTTGCAGCGCGGAGGCCGAAGATGAGGACTTGGATGCTGCCCTTGGCCGCAGTTTTGGGCCTGTTGAGTTATTGCCCTGCGGCTCCACAGGAAGGTGCTTCCACTTTCCACTTCGACGCAGATGGGAAAACTGTCGTTCCGTTCGAACTCACAAAGGATGTCATGTTCTTTCAGATTCATGTCAAAGGCTCGTCTCGGACGCTGTGGTTCAGTCTCGATAGTGGAGCGGGATCGTCCTACATGGACGCCGAGGTCGCAAAGAGTCTCGGACTGCAAACGGTGGGTAGCGGAACAGTGCAAGGAGCGGGTTCCGGAGATGTGCCGGTAGAGTACGTCGATGCGGTTACGTTTGAACTTCCCGGTCTCGAATCAGCGGCCCATCGGATCAATGTTACTGATTTCAAGCCTCTCAACGAGCAGTTTGGACGGGCCGAGGACGGTCTTCTGGGATACGACTTTCTCCGTCGCTACGTCGTGGTTGTGGATTACGCAGCGAAGAAAATGACCGTTTACGATCCATCGAATTTCAAGTACACAGGTTCCGGCGCGGTATTTCCAGTTCACTTTCGCCATCGCTGGCCCTATATCAGCGGAACGATTAAGGTCAAAGGACTCGACGCCCAGTCAGGAGAATTTCTGGTGGATAGCGGGTCTGGCGATGCGGTCGACCATCCTGCCATATTGAAATCGACCGGACCGCTTAGGAGAATCCAGACAGGCGTGGGATTTGGCACGCCCGGCCAAGGTGCGCTCGGCAGGGCGGAGTACTTCGAGTTAGGCCCTTATCACCTCCAGGGTCCTGTCACTTCATGTTGTTCAGCCAGTCCTGATGACCAGCAAAAAGTTGGAGGCGAAGTGTTGCGGAGATTTACGGTCATTTTCGATTACCCGAACGAACGAATCATTCTCGAGCCAAATCGCAATTTTCGAGATCCGTTCCCGGATGCGTAATCCTCTCGTAAAAATCGCCACTCCATTAAGATCCATGGGGACGGTGAGACGGTGCGTTAAGCGGCCGACGGCGAGGTTAGGTTGACGGTCACGGCGTACGTGGAAACGATCCACTCGGCCGCAGGTTACTTCATCCCGATACCAAAGACGACCCACCTACCAATTGAACCTAACTAGCAGTGAGATAAGGGCTTAGCGCGAAGACCAAACTGCTGGACTTCCTCATCCGCCGCAAGTTTCCGAGTAGGCGCCGATCCGCCAACTGGGTTGGTTTGCGGTTAAGAGCGCGTTTAGCGGTATCCGATTGGACTCTACCAGTCGATCAACTTCGCTCACTGCCCACTGTGATCCCGATCCTGCCGCGCGAAATACTATGGCGCCACTTGGGGGCGGTGGGAATTTCCCTTGGTAAGAATCACCACCGTGTTGCCCACGAGGCCCTCTGCGTGTGCCGTCAATCGAATTTCTCCCGGCTCCGTTCCAGATTGGACAATCACTTGAGCCAGACCGTTGAACACGGTACGTTTCCAGTTCGTGGCGACTGTCCGGCTGGGGAAATTCAGGCTCACGCCTTTGTTGATACCGCCGTCGCCACCTATGTTGTGCACGGCCACGGCAATCGAATTGTCGCCCGTATGAAGAAATTTGCGAACCTCAAAGGCCGGTGAAGCCCGCCAATCGTGCGACTCGCCTGCCGGCTGACCGTTCACGTAAACCCAACCCTCGTCGTCGATCATTCCGAATTGGAGCATGATCTTGTCAGCGGCAAGATCTTCGGTGGTCAGATTGACATGTGTGCGAAAAACCGCAGATGTATTTTCGCGCAGAGGGCCAGACTCAGTGTTGACATCAACCCGGTCCCAATCCGCGTCAGAGAAGGCTTCCGCAACCTCCGCGCGGTCCTTGGTGTCTGGAACGAGCCGCATATGCCAGTCGCTCAGTAGACGCACTGTATCCCGGGAGTAGTTCAGGTAAACATCCGGCTCATGAGAACTGGGGTCACCGTTTCCAACCCCGATTATCTTTCCTCCTCCGCTGATCTCAAAACTGACCAGATTGTCAGCAACCGGAACCAGACGGCCTTGTGCGTCGGTGACTGCCACCGTAATGACACTGAGGTCTTCGCCATCGGGATTGATCGTGGTACGGTCGGGCGTGAGTTTGATGGCCGCTGGAGCGCCGGTGGTCTCTACTTTTTCCTCGGCCATGAGCTTGCCGCCCTTGTATCCTCGGGCGATCAGCGTGCCGGGATTGTAGGGCACACTCCACTGAAGGTGCGAATTTCTCGGCATGGTTTTTCTGCCAAGATTCACGCCATTCAGGAACAGCTCAACCTCGTCCCAATTACTGAAGCATCGGACGTCGATGGTCTGACCTTCCTTCCCGGGCCAGTTCCAGTGCGGCAGCAGATGCAGCACTCCCTTGTCACTCCACCAGGACTGATAGTAGAAGTAGTCGTCCTTCGGGAAGCCGGCCATGTCAATGATGCCGTAATTTGCATTAATATCGGGCCAGTCGTTCTCGCCACGGTAGTCAAAGCCGGTCCAGGCGAAGGCACCAGAGCTCCACGGGCGGGCGGCATAAAATGTCCACCACGATTCAGCGGTGTTCGTATCATTGCGCGGTAAGTTCTCGCTATCGTCGTAGGAACTTTGGTAGCCTCGCGCTTGGTCTATTGCGTAAATACCGCGGGTGGTAAGAATGCTGGCAGTTTCCGTCCCAATGTTCGGCTGTTGCGGGTGGGCAGCGTGGTAGTCGTCCATCGCTTTTCCCGTGTGGTAATTCCAGCCCCGCACATCCGTGACGCTGTTTGCACCCGTGAACTCATTACCGACGCTCGCGGCATAGGTTACCTTGCGGCTGGGGTCCAGTTGATGCACCAACGTCTGCATGGTTCCGGCGACTCGCGCACCAATTGGCGAGCTTTGGAGAGGCTCTTCGTTACCGATCGACCAAATGAATACGCTGGCATGGTTGCGGTCACGGCGAACCTGGTTCTCCAGCAACTCGAGATCCTGCGCGTCGCTGGCAAAGACCCGGCTTTCGTCCATCACCAACATGCCTAGACGGTCGCAGGCCTCGAGCAATTCCCCGGTCGGTTCGTTATGCGCGGTGCGAATAGCGTTGGAACCCATTTCCTTGAGTTTCCGGACGCGGAAATATTGCAGTGCGTCGGGCAGCGCCGAGCCTACGCCCGCGTGATCCTGATGATCGGCTGTTCCTTTGACAACGTAGCGTTTGCCGTTCAGAAAGAAACCTTTGTCGGGGTCGAATGCTAGAGTTCGAATGCCAAACTCAGTCTCGACGCGATCCGTGATCTTGGCGGCGGATCGGATGGTGGTCACGAGCTTGTAAAGACGCGGTGTTTCAGGAGACCAGAGAAGTGGCGAGGCTACGTTGGTTTTCTGTTGGACCTCCCGCGTGCTTGACGGCGCAACAGTCGCGTTAGCGCGGCTTGTGGCCACTTTTTTGCCGTCTGGATCCAGGATTTCGTAATCTACCTCGGCGTCGGCTGTACTGGTCAGGAAACTAGCCAACCGGGTCTCGATGTCGATTTCAGCCGGCCCCTCGGGCACGTCGCCCTTGAACCGGCTGTACACAAACGTGCCGTCCGGAGCTACCGCCAAGGGCGCCGTTTTAACCAGCCAGACATGGCGATAGATGCCCGCGCCTTCATAGAACCAGCCTTCGAATTTTGAAGCATCCACGCGTACGGCAACTGTGTTCCTGCCGCCGTATTTGGCGATATCCGTAATGTCGTAACGAAATGAACTGTATCCCCTCGGTTGACGCCCGACCAGGCAGTTATTCACGTACACCAGACTGCCGCGATAAACGCCCCCAAATTCGATCCAAATGCGTTTGCCAGCGTCTGCAGCGGGCAGGGTGAAGGTGCGGCGATACCAACCAACGCTATTTTCGGGGAAGTTGGGACCGATGGGTTTGAAGCCGTGGTCGGCTGGCGCGCTCCGATCGAATGGGAGAGCAACGGCCCAGTCGTGCGGCAGATTTATGCGGGCCCAGGAGCTGTCATCGAAATCCGCCCTCGCTGGGCCCGTGCTGACACCAAGATTGATCGGCCCCTCGCCGGTACCCCATTCATTGCCCAGGTGGAATTTCCAGCCAAAATCCATCAGTACTTTTTCACGCGGTGCATCCTGAGCGTGAGCCGGACAAATGCATGCCAGCATTACAGCCAGTGCTACCGAACACTGCGCGACATACCTCAGGTTCCTTTTCTTCATTGGAATGACCTTCTTTGGGTTACAAACGATTTCCACGTCAGTGGGAGATTATCAGTCCGGCCTATTCCGCGTAAAAAGGATCGCATGAAAGTTGTAAATTGCGTTGATGAGCTAAAGACTCAGTGGGAAATTGGGGCTCGCGCAGAGCGGCCCGGGGAGACGCCCTCTACAAGCTGTCCGTGGTCTAAGACAGGGACGCCATTGACGAGCACAAACTCGATTCCTTGAGAGTATTGCAATGGCTCCTCGAACGTCGCCCTGTCGATGATTCTTTCCGGATCGAACACGGTGATATCCGCGTCGGCACCCACGCGAATTCGTCCTTTATTTCTGAACGCGGGAGCTCGTTTTTCCAACCGTTGCGCCGGCATCACCGTCATTTTCCGCAAGGCGGTCATCAGGTCGAGCGCCTTTTCTTCGCGGACGTAATGCCCGAGAACGCGTGAGAAGGTTCCTTGCCCACGGGGATGAACCTTCGGTCCGGTGATCCGCATGCCGTCGCTGGCAATCATGACGATTGGATTCGCGACCGCCTCTCGCGCGACTTCCTCCGGAATGGAATGAATCACCACAATTCCGCCTTGCTTCCTGTATTTCTCAAAGGTTTCCGCGGTCAGGCGTTCCCCCGTTGCCGCCCACTGCAAATCTTTGTAGGTGATCGCCATACTCTCCTGCCAGCCAGGATCGAAAATCGTGGATTCCAGTTGCGTGCTTGCGGCGGAGTAGGGATAGCACTCCGTGGTTACGTCAAGCCCTTGGTGGCGCGCACCTTCAACCATTGCGATCAGGTCCGGAGTTTGTTTCAAGCCCATGCTGGTGATGTGCACTACGTGCAGCGGGGCGCCGGTCGAAGCGGCCGCGGCGAGCACCTCTTCCAGAGCCGCGAGTCCAGTCATGGGCTCCTTGATTCCCGCCCAGAGCAGATGCACGTGCACGGAGGCGCCGTACTTTGCGGCGATCTTGAACATCTCCACGATCTCCGCGTGCGATGCGTCGGGCGTGTAATTTACCCCCATCCCTTCGGCCAGAGCGCCTTCACGAAATCCTTTTTCCATTTCCGCGCGGATCCGGGCGAGTTCTTCCGGAGTGGCGGCGCGCCGGGCGGCATCGCCGGTGGGCAGAAAAGTCCCTGAGTCGTGCAGAACTTTCATGCGCACCGGAATGTGGCCGATGCTAACGCCGAAATTTATGAGGGACTTCCCTTGGCGTGCGGCGTACCAATTCCCGACATCGTCCGTGCCCAACTCTAATTCCAGGGAAGTCGTCACGCCATCATGGGCCTGGAATTGATAGTTGCGCGGCTCCTGTCCGTGTTCGTGCAGATCAATGAAGCCGGGCGCGACTACCAGCCCCTTGGCGTCGATTGTCTTTTTGCCCGAGAGTGGCGCGCTGGAAATGGCGGCAATCTTGCCGCCCGTGATGCCCACATTTCGCAGCGCGTTCAGCCCCGTTTCCGGATCCATCACGCGGCCGTTGAGGATGACCACATCGTAGTCCTGATTGGCGGCGGCCGGATTTCCTCCGCGCGCAAGAATGGCGCCAAAAATTACCAGCACACCAAACACAAAGGCACGATGCCTGTTGAATAGAGCTCGATTCAAAGGGAAATTGTTATCGGTTCGCATGGCATTTTCTCCGGGCGACGTTGTGAAAAGGAATCTCCGACTTGGATCATTGTCACGCGCATCGTATGCGCGTCCTGTGCTGGACACAACGAATTTCCAACCGGAGACAATCAAAAAACTGATTCGGAAAACAAGAAGCCGGAGCGCTGCGTGCTCTAATTCGGGGACATGGTCGTGTCCGCTGCACGCGACGCCCCGGCCTTTGAGGCGAACCGAGGGCTGTGCGGATGAAGCGATTAGAACCGATACACAATTCCGCCTGAGTAGCGGAAATTGTTTTGCGTAAATGAAACGGCAGACGGATTTGGAAGACGGGTCATGAAGTAATCCAACTGGACAAGCCGAATTGCCCATCGTTGGGAAACCTTGAGATCAAGTCCGCCGCCAATCGCCATGGCAAAGCTGTTACTCGATGGGGCCGGCGTGACAGGCGTAGCCGACTCCAGAGCAGTATTCAATCCAGACGAAGTATAGAAACCACCGAACAGACCCTGTACATAAGGTTGCAAGGGGCCATGCCGGAATGTAACGCGCGGACCGAAAAGATAGCTGATCTCCGCGCCCGGAGGAGTACCTACAGTCGTGGTGGAAGAATTCGTTACAGTGACGGTTCCCGGCCCGTATAATCCCACTTCACCTACAAGGCCGAACCACTTTGTGGGAAAAGCGGCAACCTGCGCAACTCCGCCGTTGGCGTTGAAAGCGCTGACGCCGTTACCGTAGGTCTGATAGACGTAGGAATAGCCGAGAAAAACGTCCGCCCTGTTGTCTTGCGCCGAGGCGGCAAAGCCACACAATAAAGACATTGCTAAGACACACAATAACCTTCGCATTTTAGAAGGTCCTCCCTTTTTTATTTTTAAGAGCCGACCCGAATGCGGGCCGCTCTGCCCCTGCTCTTATTAAAGCTTGCGAAGCCTCGCTGGCCTGGAAGCCGCGGACCTCACAAGGCGCACAGCCAATACGGTGGGATGCTACGTATTGAAATGAGGTTGCGCGCAGGAGGCTCGAGCTGCGAATATGAGTCAACACCTTAACTGATTGAAAATAAAAGACTTATGGCATTTTGAATCGCTGCCGAACTGAAATTCCATTTGGAAAACGTTGGCGCGATGAGCAGAAGAAAGAGCCTGGTGATTGTCAAAACGCGCGGTACGCGCCACAATCACGTCCATGGGAAAGAACAACTTTGTGGCGGTCGTGCTGGCGGCGGGCAAAGGCACGCGACTGAAATCAAATCTTGCAAAAGTTTTGCATCGCGCCGGAGGAAGAACGCTCATCGAGCACGTGATGCGCGCGTGCAAAGGAATCGGCGCGCGGAATGTGTGCGTCGTTGTGGGACACCAGGCGGATGAAGTCGCTGCGATCGTCGCGCCATTCGGCGCAAAGACGGCGCTGCAACATCCGCAGCGCGGAACGGGACACGCGCTGCTCGTGGCGAGGCGAGCGATGGGCGGCGCGAAGCACGCGCTGGTGTTGCCGGGAGATGCGCCGCTGGTGCGCGCGGAGACTTTGAAATCGCTGATGCACGCGCACATCGAACGCGGCGCGGCGGCCACGCTGCTGACCGCGGTGCTGGGCGATCCCACGGGGTATGGGCGGGTTGTGCGGCGGGATGAAAAGCGAGTGGCGGCAATTGTGGAGCAGTCACAACTTACCGGGGATCAGGCGGAAATTAACGAGGTGAACTCGAGCATTTATTGCTTCGATCTTGCGAAACTCTGGCCGGTGATGGCGCGGCTGAAACCGAATAACGTGCACCACGAGTTGTATCTCACGGACGCAATCCGATTGCTTGCGGATGGCGGCGAAACCGTGCAAGCACAGGTTGCAACGGACGCGGCCGAAATTCTCGGCTGCAACACGCACGCGGAACTTGCGGAAGTGGACCGGACATTCCGGCGGCGCGCGGCCGAGAGGCTGATGTCCGATGGCGTGGCCATCCAGTTTCCGGATACGGTGGTGATCGATCCCGAGGTGACCGCAGGTGCGGATACCGAGATCGCGGCGGGCGTTCAACTTCTTGGGCGGACGCGGATTGGCGGAAATTGCCGCGTTGGAGCGGGAAGCATTCTAAATGACACGACGCTGGGCGAGGGCGTAATCATCAAAGCGTATTGCATTCTGGACGCGAGCCGCTTGGCGGCGGGCGCGCAGGTGGGGCCGTTCGCGCACTTGCGCCAAGGCGTGGATCTCGGCGAAGGCGCCCGCGTCGGCAACTTCGTGGAAGCGAAGAAGACGGTGCTGGGCCGCGGCGCGAAGGCGATGCACTTGACTTATCTGGGCGACGCGCGCATCGGAGAAGGAACAAACATCGGCGCGGGAACGATTACGTGCAATTACGACGGAGTGAAAAAAAATCCGACGACGATCGGCAAGCGCGCGTTTATTGGAAGCGACACCGCGCTCGTCGCGCCCGTGCGCGTGGGGGATGGAGCGTATGTCGGCGCGGGGTCCGTGATTACGCAGAACGTGCCGCCGGACGCGCTGGCGGTGGCGCGGGGCATGCAGAAAAATATTCCCGGGTGGGCGCGCAAGCGGCGGCAGGAGATGGCGAAAGGCGGCTTGCCCAGGAGAAAAACCGCGCGGAAGAGGGCGCGACCGAAACCTCGGAAGCGCGTGCGGGGCAAGGCCCGCCGGCGGCGTTAAGATTTTGAGGAGGCGGATTCCGCGAGGGCGAATTCGACGCGGCGGCGGATGGGGTCGATGCGTTCAGCGACGACGCGGATGAGATCGCCGAGGCGCCAAGCCTGCGGGGTTGCGCCGCGGGCGGTGCGCGAACCATGCTTGCGGTTTGCTGAATTCGCGGCGACGATTACGTGGTCGCGCTCGCGGTAGAGGCAGCGCTCGCCGGTCTGCTCTTCCAGGCGATTGATGGGCACGAGCCCTTCGACGAAGACCTCCATCAGCTCGACAAAGAATCCGAATTTCTGCACGGAAATAATCAGCGCGTCATATTCCTCACCGAGGCGGCTCTCCATAAATTGCGCGGTCTTCCAGTCCATTAATTCGCGCTCGGCGGAGACGGCGCGGCGTTCGGCGTCCGAAGTTTCATTGGCCATGGTGCCGAGTTCGGCTTCGCGGTAAGGGCCATACAGAACTTCATTCGCACGCGCGGGCGCGGGGGGATTGGCGAGCGCCCATTTGAGCGCGCGATGAACGATTAAATCCGGATAGCGGCGGATGGGCGATGTGAAGTGGCAATACTCGCTGAAGGCCAGCGCGAAATGGCCGAGCGGGTGGGCGTCATAGCGGGCTTGCTTGAGCGAGCGCAACATCAGGTAAGAAAGGATGCGCTCTTCGGGCTTGCCGGCAATTTTGTCGGTGAGGTGCTGATAATGTTGCGGGCGGATGTCAATGTCCAAGTCGGCGGGAATGGTGACGTACATGGGCCGCTCGCGCGAGCCGCGGCCGGAGCGGCCTTCGCGTCCCTTGGGCACGATGCTGCCGTGCCGGACGGCGAGGCGGCGCTCGGCTAGACCGGCAATGCCGAGCGAATAGCCGAAGGCGTGCGCCAGTTCCTCGAATTCGAGGACGCGCTTTGCGTCGGGCTTTTCATGCACGCGATGGAGAGCGCCGATGGCGCGCTGGATCAGATAGTGGGCGACGGCCTGGTTTGCCGCGAGCATGAATTCCTCGATGAGGCGGTGAGCGATATTTCGCACGCTGCGGCCGATGTTGGTCATGCGTCCTTCGGGATCGAATTCAATGACGGGCTCGGGCAAATCAAAATCAATCGAGCCGAGCCGGCGGCGGCGCGCGTTCAGGACGAGCGCGAGATCGCGCATCGCGCGGAAATGTTCCGCGAGATGCGCGTAAATCGCCGCGGCCTCGGGCTCACCCTCGATCACTTTGTTGACGTCAGTGTAGGTCATGCGCGCGGCGGAACGGATCACGCCGGGCGCGAACTCGGCGCGGGTGATTTCGCCGCGGTCGTCGAGCTCCATCTCGGCGCTCATCACGAGGCGGTCCACGCCGGGGCGGAGCGAACAGATATCGGTGGAGAGGGCTTCGGGGAGCATGGGCACAGCGCGGTCGGGAAAGTAAACGCTGGTGCCGCGGAGGCGCGCTTCTCGATCGAGCGTGGAAGCGGGGCGAACGTAATTCGCGACGTCGGCGATGTGAACCTGCAGTTTCCAGCCGGAGGGCATGCGCTCAACGTAAACGGCGTCGTCGAAGTCGCGCGCGGTTTCGCCGTCAATAGTGACGATGGGCAAGTTGCGATAATCTCGGCGTCCCGCCGTCTCGGCATCGCCGGGCGTGCGCGCAACACCTGCGGCTTCTTCTACCACCTCGGGCGGGAATTCGTGAGGGATGTGGTGCTTGCGGAGAATGATTTCGATATCCACGCCGAGTGCGCCGGGGCGGCCGAGGATTTCCACGACGCGTCCCGCGCCTGCGACGCCGCCAAGCGGGAAGCGCGTGAGCTCAACATTGACGACGGCGCCATCGAGCTGCGTGAGCCGCGCGCGCGGACTTGCGGGGCGTGCGATGCCCAGCTTTGCGGCGAGGGCTTCGGGCATTTCTTCGCCCGGGGGAATAACGATCTCCGTGAGCCGCGCTTCGTAGGGCGCGACGGTGTTGCCGGAGGCGCCGTAGCGAAAAAGTCCTACAACGGTGGAATGAGCGCGGTCAAGAACACGCGCGATGCGGCCTTCGGCGCGTCCGCCTCGATCGCGGCGCACAATGCGCGCGAGAACGCGGTCGCCGTGCATGGCGTCACCCATGGCGTCGCGGCCGATGAAGAGGTCGCCATCCATTCCGGGCATGGGCGCGTCAAGCACAACGAAACCGTAACCATCCTGGTGCGCGACGAGGCGCCCGCGAAGGAGGCCCGCTTCGGATTGCGGCGGTTGCGCGTGCGGTGCGCGGGAAACGGCGGGATGACGCGCGGCGGGCGGCTTCGCGGACAGGTTCTGCGTGCGACTTGCAGATTTGCCGGTAAGCGTTACGCGACCGCGCGAAAGTTCTTCGATTTCGCCGTTGCGCTTCATTTTCGCGATAATCTTCACGAGCGCGCGGCGGCCCCAATGGCGCAAGCCAAGCTCCCCGCCGATTTCACGAAGGGTCATGGGGCGAGAGGCCTTCGCCAGAAAAACGCGCAAATCATTCTGGGAAATGCCAGTTTCGTGCTCCTGGCGGGGTTCCGGGGGGTCGTGTGGGTGCTTGCCGCGCATAGGGTGCCTTAGCTAGGGGACCATTGTACCGGGTCTGGGCAAAGTGCGCCGCGGAGCGCAACTTTTTTCGGGGGGCCGTGTTTATACGAGGAAGCTAATACATAACCGTCTGACCTTCCTCCGACAGGCCAGACGGCGTCCCCTTCGGGGGACTCGGGGGGCGACTAGACCTGGGTCGCCCCCTTTTTCCTTTCCAGAGAAAACTCCTGCTCAACCGCCTGCGCAGTCCGGCCGAATTCAGATGGACAAATGATGGGTCAAGGCAGCGGCGTTGACGCGGTTGGGCCGCCATCCTAAGATGAATGCCACTACTCAAGTTGAGCCGGATGTCATTCCAACTACCTAACGCGAGATTGGTTACGCGCAGCGTGATGATTGCGCTTGTCATTGTGTGGGTGTGCGCGGGAGTGTGTGCGGGTTTGCGCGCGGAAAAACCGAAGGACTTGCGCCCGCAAGGGTATGTGAACGATTTCGCGGCGGTATTGAGCGCCGAAACAAAGGAAAAACTGAGGACGCTCCTTACGGAGTTGGATCAGAAGGCGGACGCGCAGATTGCCGTCGTGACGCTGAAATCGCTCGACGGGGATACAGTCGAGGATTTCTCAATTCGGCTGGCCACGCAGTGGGGTGTTGGGCCGAAGCAAAAGTCGCGCGGCGTGATGATCCTGCTTGCGCCGGGCGATCACAAGTACAGATTTGAAGTTGGGTACGGACTGGAGGAGATTCTTCCTGACGGAAAAGTCGGCGGGTTCGGGCGCGAGGCATTGCCGCTGCTGCGCGCAAATGATTACGACGGCGCGGTGCTTCTGATGGCGCAGCGCGTTGCAGCCGTGATCGCGGAGGACAAGGGAGTAACGCTGGACGCGCTTCGCGGGGTGATGCCGCCGGGGGAACCTTCCGAAGGGGATAACGGGGGTTCGCATTTTCAATTTCCTGTTCGCTTTATCGGCTTTGGTGTTTTTCTTCTGATCAGCATAGTTATCAGGCTCATCTTCCACCGAGCGGGCGGGACGCGGCGCGGACGCGGCGGCTGGTGGATCGGCCCGATGATTGGCGGGGGAGGAGGGTCCTGGGGCGGAGGGGGATTTGGAGGCGGCGGGAGCGGCGGAGGGTTCGGAGGATTCGGCGGGGGATCGTTTGGCGGCGGCGGGGCGAGCGGAAGCTGGTGAGTTTTTTGGGTGTCAGTGACGGGTTTGCAGATTGCTGATGAGGAGCCATGGAAAAAGATCTCGCTGAGTTCGTGCAAAAGCTGAAGGACGCCGCTGGCGAAAATTTGAAGTCGGTCATTTTATATGGCTCCTCTGTGAGCGGAGAGTTTCAGACCAAGCACTCGCACCTAAACGTTCTTTGCGTGGTGGACCGCGCGGACGTGGCGCGCATGGAAGCGTTGCAGCCCGCTGTGGAATGGTGGATTCGCAAGGGCAATCCGGAGCCGCGCGTTTTCACGGCGGAGGAGTTGCGACGGTCCGCGGATGTTTTCGCGATTGAATTGCTGGATATGAAGGAGCGCCGCAAGGTGTTGTTTGGCGCGGATGTTCTCGCGGACCTCGCCGTACCGCTTCGCTATCACAAGGTGCAGGTCGAGCGGGAATTGCGGACGAACCCGCTGCGGCTGCGGCAGACGCTTCTCGCCGCGCCGAAAACGGCGAAGGCGCGGCTGGGAATTATGGTTGCTTCGGTTTCGTCGTTCGCGGCGCTGTTTCGCCATGCATTGATTGCGTTGGGCGAACCCGCCGCGGCGAACAGCCGCGATGCGGTTGAGCGGATTGCGAAGATAGCGGGATGCAGCCCGAGCGGATTCTACACCGTGCTGGATTTTCGCGAGGGCAAGCGCGGTGAAAAGGAAATCGAGATTCCGGCAACTCTTCAGGCTTATGTGGAGCTCGTAGAAAAAGTTGCGGACGAAGTGGACCGGCGGCTGGACGCAAAGTCCTGACGCAGCGATAATTTCAAGCTCGGAGGAACTTCATGAAGAAAATTCTCATCGCGGTCGTTGTAGGGGGGTTGGTTGCGGCCATTGTCGGCGGATTGTACGTCGGCCGGCGCAATCAAATGGTGGTGAAGAATGAGGCGGTGCGGTCCGCGTGGGCGGAGGTGGATGTTGTTTTGCAACGCCGTGCCGACCTGATACCGAATCTTGTCGAGACAGTGAAAGGCATCGCCGCGCAGGAACAGACGGTGTACCACGACATCGCCAGCGCGCGCGCCGCGCTGCTAGGCGCGAAAACGCCACAAGATAAGATTACCGCGAACGGCCAACTGGATGGAGCCATCGGCAGGCTGCTGGTGATTGTGGAGAATTACCCGCAATTGAAATCGAACGAGAATTTCCTCCGCTTGCAGGATGAACTGGCCGGAACCGAGAACCGAATCGCCGTGGAGCGCAAGCGGTACAACGACGCCCTGCAGGATTACAACACTTACATCGGATTATTCCCGAACAGCACCTTCGCCAGGTGGGCGGGATTCCAACGCAACAACGCGTATTTCACTGCCTCGGATTCTTCGCGTGAGGCGCCGAAAGTTCAGTTCCCGGCGCCGACGCGGTAGAAACGGGCGGCGCTGCAAAAAAATCTAGTTGCCGCCGCGGCGGCCTCCGCGTCCGTCCCCCGCAGCAGGCTGCTGCTTCGGTGGAACGGAAATCCCGGGGACGTTGGATTGGCGCATCTTACCGTTTAGATCCGCAAGTTCCTTCTTTTGGATTTCATCCCACTTCGCTAGTTGCTCGGTGAGTTTCTTGTTCAGGACCTCAAACACGGCGTAGGCCTGCGCGGTGGGAGCGGCATCGGCGCTTTCGACGGAGCCAAAGAGCGCAACGAGCTGGTTCACCACTTTAATGGGGAAGTTCAGCGCGTCTTCGCCCGCGGTGGATTTGACCTGAATCAACTCTTCTTCAACTGCCGTCATGCTCTTATTCAACGCGTCGGCGGCATCGAGGACGGTCTTATTCTCCGCGTTCGCGGGCAGGCGCTGCTTGAGCAAGTCAATCTGCTGGCGCAAGCCGCGGATCTGGTTGATGGCGTCGTGGCCGGCGGTGATGCGCTGATTGAGTTGCGAGGCGAACTGGAATTGCTTGTCGAGGTCGGCCTGCGAGACGTGAATGCGCGGGTCCGTCTTTACTTCCACTTTTGTGGTGTAAGACTGCCCACCCGCCGTTAGCTTCACGTTGTAGGCGCCGGTGGAGACAGCCGCGCCCGCTCCCCGGCCTGCCCAATAAACGGCGCCGGGAACTTCGCTCGGTGGATCCGTTCGCAAATCCCATGTGAAGCGATTGAGCCCGGGATTCGCCGTCGGAGCGGCAGGGCCACCGAAACCTCCGCGGCCTCCGCGCCCACCACCGCCCGCGCCGGCTTCTTCTCCGGGAGACGCGCCTTCGGCGCCCGCTCCCCGGCCTCCGCCGCGGCCGGTGAATGTGCGGAGAACTTTGCCGTTGCTATCGGAAATTTCAATGGTGAGCGGGCCTTGCGGCGCGGCCTTCAGCCAGTAGTCGAGTGTGAGACCTCCGCGCCCGCGAATTGCCGGAATCGGCGCAAAAACGTGCGCGTCCGCGTTCATGGCATCGGCGGACATTTCGCGAATCGAAGAAATGTTGTCCAATGCATAGAACGAACGGCCGTGCGTGGCGACGACAAGGGCATTGTCCTTGAGGACCAGGTCATGCACTGGAGTGTCCGGCATATTCAGGCGGAAGGATTTCCAGTTCGCGCCGTCGTCAAAGGAAATGTAAACGCCTGATTCCGTTCCAGCGAACAGAAGACCTTTCTTCTTTGGATCGGCCTTTACGGAATGAGTGACGACGTCGGGAATGCCGTTGGTGATTTTCGTCCAAGTCTTCCCGAAGTCGCTGGTTTTGTAAATGTACGGATGCATTTGGTCAAGTTTCTGGCTGTCGAGCGCGACATAGGCGGTGCCGTCTGCGATTGCCGATGGATCCACGATGCTGACCTTGATCCATTCGGGGATATCTTTCGGCGTGACGTTTGTCCAATTCTTGCCGCCGTCGCGAGTGAGTTGCACGAGGCCGTCGTCAGTGCCCGCCCAGATTTCGCCCTTTGTAATCGGTGATTCGGCGATGCAGAAGACGGTGTCGTAATACTCGACGCTGGTGTTGTCTTTGGTGATGGGCCCGCCGGTGGGCGCCTGCTTGGACTTGTCATTGCGCGTGATGTCCGGGCTGATTTGCGTCCAACTGGAGCCGCCGTTGTTAGACATCAGAACATATTGCGAGCCGGAGTAAATTACGTTGGGATCGTGCGGCGAAGTTGCGATGGGAAAAGTCCACTGGAAGCGCTGGGCGATATCCACCGCGCCCGAGCCCATGGGGTTGAGCGGCCAGGGATTGATGTCGCGCTCTTCGCCGGTAGCGTGATTGTATTCGGTGAGGAGGCCACCATAGGAACCGGCGTAGGTGATATCGGGGTTGTCGCGCTTGGGGACGACCCATCCAGATTCTCCGCCACCGACGTCGTAGAACTGGCTCCCCCCTCCACCACGCCCACCTCCGCCCCTGCTGGAGATTGCGACGGTAGAGTTGTCTTGCTGCGCGCCGTAGACCATGTAAGGAATCCGCGAATCGGTATCCACATGATAGAACTCGGCGGTCGGCTGATTGTCTTCGGTGGACCAGGTGCGGCCGGCGTTGTGCGTGACACTGGCGCCGCCGTCGTTGCTGTTGATGATCCAATCCGGGTTTGTGGGATCAATCCAGAAGCCGTGATTATCGCCGTGCAATCCGCGGAAGTTTGCAAACGTGCGGCCGCCGTCAATCGAGCGCAGGATGCCGGTATTCAGGACGTAGACGGTGTCCGCGCTCTTGGGGTCGGCAAAAATGTGGTGGAAATACCAGGCGCGCTGCGTGAGGTTGTGATCGCCGGTGAGAAATTGCCAGGAATCGCCGCCGTTATCGGAACGATAGACGCCGCCGCGCGGAGATTCGGCTTCGATGATCGCGTACACACGGTTGCTGTCCGCGCCGGAAACGGAGAGGCCGATGCGGCCGAGCACGCCATTGGGCAGGCCATGCCCGCGGGTTTGCGTCCAAGTGATGCCGCCGTCCATCGAGCGATAGATCCCGCTGCCGGGCCCGCCGCTCTCAAAACCCCACGGTGTGCGCACGAATTGATATAGCGCGGCGAAGATGATGCGCGGATTGTGGGGATCCATGCTGAGGTCAATCGCACCGGTCTTGTCGTCCTTGAAAAGCGTTTTTGTCCAGGTGTTGCCGCCGTCGGTGGAGCGAAAGACTCCGCGCTCGGGATTGGGGCCAAAAGCGTGGCCCATGGCGGCGACGAGGACGATGTCGGGGTTGTAGGGGTCCACGGCGATGCGCGCGATGTGGCGCGTGTCTTCGAGATGAATGTGCGTCCAAGTCTTGCCAGCGTCGGTGGATTTCCACATTCCGTCGCCGTCGGAGATATCTCCGCGCATGCAGGATTCGCCGGTGCCGACGTAGATGACATTCGGATCGCTAGGCGCGACGGCAATTGCGCCGATGGAGCGGATGTCCGTGCTGTCCGTCATCGGTGTCCAATTTTCACCGCCGTTCGTTGTTTTCCAAACGCCGCCGGCTACCGCGCCGAAATAATAAACGTCAGGATTTCCGGCGACGCCGGCGACGGCCAGCACACGCCCGCCGCGGTCCGGCCCGATCAGGCGCCAGCGCAGCGGCCGCCACATATTCGGCTCAAAAGTTTGTGCCAGCGATACGACTGCCCCCAATAAAAGGAGCGCGCCCGCGCCGAGGAAAATTTGACGCGCGCCCCACCATTGGTGAACGCCCCAAAACTTGTGCGATCGCATTTCGTGCTTCCCTCCGAACTGAGAATGGTTGCTATGAATGGCGGCGGAATTCTATCGCCAATAGTAGTTGCGCGGAATAGTTTTCTGGAGCTTCGGCCTTACAGAGGCTAAACCAGCGCGGCTTCCGCGTCGGCGGGGGTCGCGAATGTGGTGAAGAGCGATTCCACATGCGTGACGGTGAGCACCGCGCGCACGCGGTCATTCATTCCGGCAAGCGCGAAGCGGCGGCCCGCTTTCTGGCACGATATCTGCGCCTGCACGAGCAACCCCAACCCCGCGGAGTCCATGAACGGCACATTTGAGAAATCGAGAATGGTTGAGGTCTCTCCGCCGGCGCGCAGACTTTCGCGCAAAGGGAACATCGTGGAGATGATGAGCGGTCCGGTCATTGCAATGACGCGCTGGCCGGGATGTGCGCCCTGCCGGGAATGAATCTTGAATTCAAAAGGCTGCGACGAAGCTTGCATAGGGGCGGATTCTACACCCTCGGAGACCGGGAATTGTTACAAAAGTGTGAAGACGTCCCCGGGGATGGCGGGGCTCCTTTGACTGGACCGCGGCGCAAAAGAAGAGATTTTGGTGCCCGGGAGAGGACTCGAACCTCCACGGCCTTTCGACCACTAGAACCTGAATCTAGCGCGTCTGCCAATTCCGCCACTCGGGCACACTGAGCGGTGTTACGAGGCAGAAAGAATTTTGCCTGCCACTCAGGCCATTGTCAACGCGGGGCGGGAAGTTGAATCAGCCCTCCGCTCAAGCGCCATTTACTTTTCAATCGCCCTGGTGCTTTGTTCCGAGAAGACGGTGCTATAATCCCGGCGCAGAAGTGGTGTTCGGCCCCTGTAATTAGCCTGCGGAGGCTTTGTCCGGCCCAAAGTAGGAGGGTGCCATGGAAGCATTAATGACAGGGTGGCTCGGCTACATGTCGCTGCTCTGGGTAATCTTGACCTGTCTTTGGCTGGCTCTGCTCGGTTATCGAGCAATCTTGGCCAGCCGCGAAGAAGACACACTTTACCTGACCAAAGGCGAGGCAGGCGCAGGCTGAGGACCAGCACGCGCTGGTGGGCAAGCTCGAACGCCTGGCCAAGCCTCTCTGGGCTTTCGGAGTCTCGTCGGGTGTGTTGCTTCTTTTGATTCTCGGTCTCTGGCTCTACCGCGGCATGAACACCATGCCGTAGCCCGGATGGAATTTTCCGGATAGGGCGCGTCAAGATCTACGGTCTGCCGGATCTTCCCGCTGGCGCCGGAGCCTGCTCCTGCGTAAGTGAAGTGTGGTTCAGCACGATGAGCCACTTGCCGTTTCGCTTCTCGAAAAAAAGAGTGGTGTGGCCGTGAGCGACTGCCGGGGCGCCATCCATCACACCACTTAACTCCCACTGATAGGTCGCCCAAGCAGAATCACCTTCCACCTTGCGGAATGTGTTGCTGCGCTCGATCCGAATGCTCTGGATCCTGGTGCGCTGCGCCTGATAGACGCGCAAGTAGGCGGGCCAGCCGGAAACCGGAGGGTCCCAGGCGCCGCTCACCACCAGAACATCATCCGCATAGAGCGGGTGCATGCCCTCGCCATCGCCGATCTGCCAGGCAGCAAGCATCTGGGAGATGCCATGCTCAATTGCGTCGTCATCGGAGAGGGGAACGGCGGAATCGGTTGGAGGCTGATTCTTGTCTTTCTTATTCTTCTGTCCCGCCACTGATTGCAAAACGATCGTGACGAACAGCATGGCCAGCGCGATCCGCCATACCGCCGCTGCGTTTCCGTATTTCGATTTCAAGGCAGTCATCAATTTCCCCTCCCCGAACATCTCCCGCTACGCGTCCGTGAAATGAAAATAGCACGGCCTGAAACCGCTGGTGAAAAAGGAATTCAATGGAGTTCGCCAGACGGCAACTTGACCAAATGCGCGGGGCGCGGGCGGACCGCGGAAGCGCAGTTGTGATTACTTTGCGTGTGTCTGTGCGCGCGACTGGCTAATCAGGTTTACGAACAGGCGGTACGCGCCCGCATTTCCTTCGGGCAATTGCCGGAAAAATTCGAGTGCGGCGTAGATGTAAACGCCCTTGCCGTACCGGGTCCACACAAGCGATCCGGTTAAATCCGATTCGCCGGGATCGTGCATGGAGAGCACCGCTTGATAATGCGAATCGAAACTCGACCAGAGATAGTTCGCGCGCTCCTGCACCCAATCCTTGAAGTCGTCTTGCGTGATTTTGTTGGGGAAATTCAACAGCGGCGAATCGGGCGTGAGGATTTTTACGTCGGAATTCTCATCGGTAATGCGCAGCGTGCCGCCCTGCATGGCGGCGGGATAAGGAGTGATTTGCGTCCTCAGTGTGTTCCAAAAATTATCGCGCTCGTATTCGAGAATCAGGGTTCCGCCGGCATTGGCGTAATCCAGCAAACGCTGATTGTTAGCCAGTACATCGGCGCGCAATTCATAGGCGCGGATACCCACGATGATGGCGTCAAAGCGACTCAGATCGCCGAAAGTGAGCGCCGCCCGGTCGAGCATCTCGACGTGAATCCCCAACCGCCTGAGCGCTCCGGGCACAAGCTCCAAATCCGCCGCTACGAAGCCGACGCGCAGATTCGCGGGAATATTGATGTCGAACGCGTGAACGGGCGCGGTGGCCGGCTCGCTCCAAAGATAGGCGGGATAGGAAGGCAGCGGCATGAGCGAAGTGCGAAAAGTTTCCGCGCCGCGTTTGGCCCAGGCCTTGATTTCGTAATTTCCCGCCGCCAATTTCTCGGGCGGCGTAATCGTGAACCGCACGAGCGCGTCTCCCCCGGCGGCAAGATCGACCTCCTGCGTCGCAGGAGCGCGCCACCCATCGGGCAAATCCAGTCCGGCGGAAACATGGACGGCGTTCGCGGAATAGGCGTGCACGAGGGCGAGGACTTCCTGCGGTTTGCGCGGCTGGTTTACGGCGATAATGAATTGGTTCGGCTCAAGCGTAAGCCCCACGGCAGGGACAAGGCGCAACGATTCGGTGATGACCGTCGTGGCCGTCGCGCGTTGCGCCGTCACTTCCGTGTCGACGTCGAGTCCGTAACCTTCAATGGTCGCGTGCACGCGCGCGTAGACGAGCGGCGCGGGAAACGGGAGCATCCAATCGGCGGATCCGTGGGGCGGTTGCGCTCCTGCGGGGATCGTTACTTTGAGACTCGTTGCGCCGTTCTGGTCAACCGGCGCTTCCGCGTGCCAGCCTTCGGGCAGCACCAGGGTTGGAGGCGCAAATTCGGCCGAATTGATTTGATCGCGGTGTTGCTGGTCCGCGCGGACGGTGAAGGATTCGCCGGCGACGAGATTGCTCCGATCCGATTGGGCAAACACGCGGATTCCAGCGGCGATGGTGAGCGCGTGGTCGATTCGCCCGCGCTCTTTTGCGAGTTCGTATTCCGCGTCAGGCGCGGTGGCGTCGCCGCGCGAAGAAACCTGCGATTCAAGGTCCGCCACAATCTTGCCGGCGACTGCAATTTGGTGAACCGTGCGCGGCCAATCGAGATCTTGCGCCGCAACGCGCGCCTGCTCGAGCGCGATGTCCGTCTCAATCAATTTCGTTTTGAGGATGTCGGCGAACGCGGGGAAGCGCCTGGGCAGGGAGCCGAGCGAGAGAGAAAGTTGGGCTTTGTCCAGGGCGGCGCCATCCGCCCGCATAAGAGATGACGGGCGGCGAAGGAAGAGGTTGACTCCCGGCGAAAATGAAAACGCGACAACCCCCTGCGAGCGCTGGTTGGCAAAACCGTCGCGGCTGATTTCGTTGTAGGACATTCCCCAGATGGGCGAAATGTCGTTGACGGGGAGCGTGACGGATGTGGCGGAATCGCCGGTTTGCCCGCGCCCGCCGCCTCCGCCCTGAATTAAAAGGAGATCCACATGCCAGACTTTCAGTCCGTTGGTCAATTGATCTGGAAAAATATTTGGATCGCCTGCCGCTTCCACGGCTTTCGGCGTAAGGAATCCCGAAGCCTGATGATTGCCGTGGCCGGTGCGGATGCTGTCCCACCCGTTGATGACGATGTTCGGCCGGAACCTGCGAATCACCTCCACCATGTCGCGCAATGCGGTATCGCCCCAAATGCGCAGGGTTTCGTCGAGCGTTTTCGAATAGCCGAAGTCGGGCGCGCGGGAGAAGAAAAGTTTCACGCCGTAGGTCTGCGTCGCGGCCAGCAATTCCGCGCTGCGAATTACGCCGAGTTGCTCGCCCTGTTCCGTGCCGATGGCATTCTGGCCGCCCTGGCCACGCGTGATGGTCAGCAGCGCCACGTCGTCGCCGAAATTGCGCGCGAGATAGGTGAGCGTGCCGCTGGCCTCGTCATCCGGATGGGCGGTGATGAACAAAACGCGCGTGGCCATGCGCGCGCGCTGAATCGCTTCGAGCGCATGAGGCAGGCTCTGCCCATTGGGGTCAATGGAGGGGCGCTGCGCAAAAGTTGGAGGCGCGAACGCGCATAGGATTAACGCAAAGGCTGCCGCGACTGCTTTAAGGCGAAAAGGTGGGAAGCTCATTGCGCCACCTGCTTCGCGGCGCCACCGGCGGAAATAAACGGCCACTCTCCGCGCACGCGCGCTTGAATCATGTAAACAGCGATTCCAGCCAGGATCACGAGGACTCCCCCCAGTGCGAAATTTCTTCCGGTTGCGATGAACAGCGCCGACCAGCCAAGAATCGTGATGATAGCAGGCAGCGGGTACAGAGGCATTTTATAGGGCAATCGCGATGCGGGCCAGCGCCGCCGCAAAATGATTACGCCAACGGCCTGCCCGATGAATTGCACCAGAAGGCGCATCGCGAGAATGGCCTTGATGACGTCGCTTAATTTGAAAAGCAAACTGAACACCAGCGCCGCGGCGCCTAGAAACAACAGCGAAACGTGCGGGAAGCGCTTCGTCGGATGCACACGCGCGAAGATGGAAAAGAAATTGCCGTCGCAAGCGGCGGCGTAGGGCACGCGCGTGTAACCCAAGAGCGCAGAGAATAGAGATGCAAGAGCAATCCACAGGATCATCACGGTCACACCCTGCGCCGCGCGCGGGCCGTAAATTTGCTCCATGAAAGCGCTGACGATAAAGTTGGATTTTGCTGCATGCTGCCAGGGCAGGACGCCGAGGATGCTCGTCTGCATCGCCAGATAGAGCGCTGCGATTCCAAAGATGGAGAGAAAGATTCCGCGCGGAATGTTGCGCTCCGGCTGGCGGATTTCGCCGCCGAGGTGGCAGATGTTGTAGTAGCCCCAGTAGGTGTAAACCGTGTTGACCATCGCCGCGCCGAGCCCGGCATAGAATACCCACGACCAGTTCCACCCGCCCGCGGGAAATGTGAACGCGAGCTTTGCGTTGAAATGCGTGATGCCGCCGAAGATGATCCAGAGCATCGTGCCGATCACTCCCGCCCAAAGCAGCACGGAGATTTTCCCGATCGCGGTGATGCGCCGGTAGAGCAGCGCGACGAGCAGAATCACCAGCCCGCCCGAAACTGCTTTTTGCGCGTAGGCATTGAGCGGATGGAGATACGTCAGGTATTGCGAAAATCCGATTGCGCCGGAAGCGACGACCAGCGGCGCCTGGATCAGCGTCTGCCAGATAAAAAGAAACGAGAAGAGCCGCCCCCAGCGGCCGGGGCCATACGCTTCGCGCAGGAAAACGTAACTCCCACCCGCCTGCGGCATTGCCGCGCCCAACTCGGCCCACACGCAGCCATCGAGAAGCGCGAGCGCCGCGCCAGCGAGCCACGCAAGCAGGCATTGCGGTCCGCCCATCGCTTGAATCACCAGCGGCGCGACGATGAACGGCCCGATGCCCACCATGTCAATCATGTTGAGCGCGGTGGCTGGGACCAGGCCGAGCCCGCGCTCGAGGCCAGCGTTTTGTGCGGCGATTTGTGGCGTGCTGTTCACCAGAGGATTCCGCCCGGCCGGCGAGCCGCTAGGATAGCACCGCACCAGCGGTTGCGAGGATGTGAGACATCACTATCCGATGCAGTAGAATGCCGTGCGATGCCAGGGCCGGTTTCAATCGAAGCGAGCCGCTTGCGGCGATACCCACCAAGATTCTTCTCGCGATTCGTTTCGGGAATCGCGTGCGCGATCGTGCTTTGCTGCGCTGCTGCGGCGCCGGCCTGCCGCGCGCAGGGCAATTATCGTCTTGCCCTTCCGCAGGAAGCCCGCGACGGTCTTGACGCGCTTTACCGGGGAGATTTTGACGCCGCGATCGAGCATGCCCTCCACGTGCAATCTTCCGAACCTGATTCGCCGGCCGGCTTCTTGGTGGAAGCTGATGCGCGGTGGTGGAAAATTTACTGCCGCGCGCTCCAATTTAAATGGAACATGCTGGATGTCTGGGGGCTGGGCCCTTCGCCGGAAAACGACGCGATGCTTGCTGCTCTGGACAAAGCCGTGTCGCTCGCCGAAACGCAAATTCAACATGGCGAGACTGCCGAACTGCATCTCTACGCCGGCAGTGCATTAGCGCTTCGCGCGCGACTCCTGGGGATGCGCGGCGATCATCGCGGCACGGCGCGCGCCGGAGTTGCCGCGCGGCAGCATTTCCTGCGGGCGAAGGCGCTTGACCCGCAGCTTGCCGACGCAGACATGGGACTTGGGCTTTACAACTATTACATCGACACGCTTACCGGGTTCGTCAAACTCCTGCGCTTCTTTATGGGGATCCCCGGCGGGAACAAACAGGAAGGCATCGTGCAGCTCACAAACGCGATGGAGCATGGCGACATGATGGCCGTCGAGGCGCGTTTCTATCTGTCGGTCAACCTGCGGCTGTATGACTGGAAGTACGAGCGCGCGGCGGAATTGATGGAGCCTTTAGTGTCGCGCTATCCACAGAATCCCGTGTTCACACTGATGCTCGGAAATATGAATGCACTTCTCAATCGAAGGGAGAAGGCCGCAGCTTGTTACCGCGCTGCGCGAGAGATGCCGATTGCGGATCCGAAGTGGCGCGAGCACGTGGCGAAACTTTCGGTGGAGGGCCTTGCCTTGCTCCACAATCAGAAATAAAAGTCATCGAACGCGCCGGAAAGCTCGTTCCGGTCAAATCGCGTGCGGGCGCGCAGGCATTGGATGGGGGCGATCAAAGCGCTTAAGAAAGCGCTGTAATACGTTTTAGGGCGCAGAAATAGTGCGGGTTTGTGCGTATGTGGAAGTTAGGCGAGCGCTGCTTCGGATTGCTCGAATGCGTGGTAAGAAGAGCGAACGAGGGGGCCGGCCTCGACGTGCTTGAAACCCATTTGCTCGCCAAGCTGCTTATATTCGGCGAATTCGTCGGGATGGACGTAACGCACGATCGGCAGATGCTCGCGCGTCGGCTGAAGATACTGACCGAGTGTGAGGATGTCGGTGCCCTGCGCGGCGAGATCGCTCAGCGCGGATAGAACTTCTTCGCGCGACTCACCGAGGCCCAGCATCATTCCTGTTTTCGCCGGAATCTCCGGCGCAAATTCTTTTGCGCGGCGCAGCAGTTCGAGCGAGCGCTCGTAGATTGCGCCCTTGCGCACCTGCCGGTAAAGCCGCGGCACCGTTTCAACATTGTGATTCAGCACGTCCGGCCGCGCGGCGAGAACGGTTTCGAGCGCCGGCCAAACTCCGCGAAAATCCGGAATCAGCACCTCGACCCTGCAGCCTGGCACGCGCCTGCGAATCTCGGAAATCGTGCGCGCAAAGATCGCCGCGCCGCCATCGGGTTCGTCATCGCGGTTCACTGAGGTGACCACCGCGTAGCGAAGACCCATTTTCGCCACGGCTTCCCCGACTCGCTCCGGCTCGTCTTCTTGGGGCGGGCCGAGCGGCTTTCCCGAAGGCACGGCGCAGAACCCGCAGGCGCGCGTGCAGATATTTCCCAGAATCATGAAGGTCGCAGTGCGATGTTCCCAGCACTCACCCATGTTTGGGCAGCGTGCGCTCTCGCAAACCGTGTGTAGCCCGAGCGTGCGCATGATTCCTTTCAGGTCCTGGTAATTGGGGCCGCCGAAGAATTTCACCTTCAGCCAGTCAGGCCGTGGATGCATTTCAGGCGACGGCACGGGCATGCCCGAACTATTGGCGTTCGGCAGTATGTTGAAGGGTGCGGCCATCGAAACTCCATATTACGCCAGGCTTCTTGGCGAGACAACCGTTGGCATTCGGGTGATTTTCACCAATGCGCGGTCATCGCCTTGCTGCGGCATAGACGCATGATACTAGGCACAATGTTGCGCGTTTACCACACGTTGGCTGAATATCGATGCTTTGTTTCCGTAACCTATTGCAAACAAAAGAGTTGTTTGAGGTAAATTGGGCCTGAAAACTGCTACTATTAATAGTGTCGTGCCGCTCCAAACAACAATCGCGCGCTCAGTAGAGACCACCGGGGTGGGCCTCCATACCGGCGTGAAATGCAGGATGCGCTTCGAGCCCGCGCCTGCGGACACAGGAATCGTATTCCGGCGAACGGACCTTGACAACTTCCCCATTGAGGCACACGGCAGAAACGTTTCGCGTGTAAGTTATGCGACATCTTTGATGAAAAAAGGCGTCTGGCTTTCCACCACCGAGCACGTTCTCGCCGCCATTTATTCCTGCGGGATCGACAATATTTTCATCGACGTCGATAATCTCGAGCTTCCGATTCTCGATGGCTCGGCGCAGCCGTTCATGGAGATGATCGATCAGGCGGGCACCGAAAGGCTGCGCCGCCGCCGCCGCTATCTGAAAGTGCTCAAGCATGTGGAGGTGCGCGAAGGAGACCGCCACATCGGCATCTATCCCGCCGACGAGCTTCGCGTGCACGTGTTTGTGGACTTTCCGCACCCGATGGCGCGGAAGCAGGAAATTGAACTCGTGGTGAACCGGGAAAGTTTCGCCAAAAGGCTCTCCACCGCGAGAACTTTTTGCTTCCTCGATGACGTGGACCGGCTTCGCGCGGCGGGGCTCGCGCGCGGAGGTTCGCTGGAAAACGCAATCGTGCTCACGCGCGATGGCGTGATGAATGGCCCGTTGCGCTCGCCCGACGAATTCGTGCGCCACAAGGCGCTCGACCTTATCGGAGATCTCGCGCTTGTGGGACGGCCGCTTCTCGGCCGCGTAGAAGCGCACAAGGCAGGCCACGCGTTGCACACGCTGCTTGTCTCGAAGCTGCTCGCCGACAAGACCTTGTGGACGGAAACTTCTTCGCCGGGTGTGGAGCACTCCACCGCGACTCCGGCGCCGACGCTCGAGGAATCATCCACTGTTTCCGCAGCGGATTAGTTTACTTTTCCCAAGAACACGCTGCGTCATTGCTGCTTAATCTTAAAGATCACCGTGAAAAAAGTATCCACCTCAACTGGCTGGCCGTTGAGCATCGTCGGCCGGAAGCGCCATTGCTTGACGGCTTCCTGCGCGGCAAACGCAAGGATCGCGTCACCACTGAGCACTTGCAATTCGCGCACCGCGCCGCCGCGCCCGATGATTGCTTGCAACTGAACAGTGCCCTCCATGCGCCGATACAGCGCCAATTTCGGATAGACAGGTTCGACGCGACGAATGAGTTGCGCCAACGCGGTCACTTCGCTTACGGCGATTGGCTTTGGCGCTGACTTCTTTTCCGGTTCAGGCAATGGCGGCAGTCCATTATTAAATCCAGGCATCAGAATTAGACCGGGCCTGTCTGAATTGCCATGCGAGTCTCCTGTCGGCAAGCCGATGGATGGCGCCTCACCGGAATTGCCGCGGCTCTCGTCATCTGCAGCTTCGTTCCGATTGTTCTTTTTTGAAGGCGGGTTAAATTGCAATCCTGTCGAAACTACATGGTGCCGCTCGGCAGAGCGGTGGATCGCGTCATTCGGCGTCGCCTCCTGGCCGCGCCGAGGGATCCCGCCATAAGCTGCAATCGGAACAGCGTTTCTGACCGAGATTGCATGGCTGGTGGCAAAAAGTGGCACGATCAGAATGACGCTCAGCAGGCAAGCTTGAGCAATAGCGGAGATTCCGATGGCCCTGCCACGCGCCCTGCCGGCTCGCGCGGAGGCGGTTGGATCCGCGTCGACCATGCAATCCGTCAAGAAACCTTGAGGCAAGGGGGTTGATTGGGAATTCGGTGAATTCTGTGACAGATTTGATTCGGGATTCTCTGGGCGCATACACACATCTCCTTTATTTTCAGCGATTTACACATGAACTCGCTGAGTTCTTGTCAATGTAATTTGGAGAGGCGCGCCTTCATTCCGGTTGGACACCACCCCTCGACGAATGTTCCCGGTTTATCCATAAATACGGGAATTATCCGTTTAACTCCCCAAGCCCCGTGCCAGCAAAACAGCCCGAACTTTTTTCGCAAAACGGCATGAAACGCCGGGATGTGCCTCTTGATAGCAGCCGGAACACCGATTTGGGGGTGGTGGCGGAGCGACGGCACCGTATGACTTAAGGGCTTTCCTGAGACGGTCGGTGCGTCCCAGCAAACTATCCGGCTCGTTCTCAACGCATTTTTGAACATATTCTGGTTGATAGACCTCAAAAAGCCGGTCAACGACTGCCCTCGCTGCTGCCTCTAGTTCTGTCATTTTTGTTCCTTTCCATTTAGGGAATCAAATGGATAATCCCCATAAATACCTCTGGACGAAAGGCCAGGATTTATGCTAAGTAATGCAGGGGGAACAGTTTAGCGTTGGTTGGGGCAGGATTTCCTTCCAAAGTCTGCATCCAGTCCGCCATCCAGTGCATCTGAATCAATGGGGGAAGTTCCGAAGTCGCGAAAGGGCTAGGTACCAGTATCATGAACCGCCAATCTACAGAAACGCTGGGAGTTCGCCAAACCGGGTGGGCCGCGCTGAACCGCGATCCACAAGAAGATATCGTTGAATTTACATGCCCGCACTGCGGTGCGGAAGGGACGAAGAATGCCCGCCGCGAGCGGTCGTTGTATCGCTTCACGGACGGGTTCCTGCAGGACTTGCAAGGCGAAGTGACCGTCTGCCGGAACTGCAAGCGCTCGATGCGCGTCGTTCCCATCGTGATGTTGCACGATCAGGACGAAAAGAAGCGCTTTGAGGCTGTGTTCGCCGACGAACTCGCGCCTGTGTCGAATTAATCGCAACGGATAACGCAAACAAGAAGGCCGGCCCCGTTTTGCGGGACCGGCCTTTTCTTTTCCGGGCTGGAGTCAATTACGGACTAGCGCCAATCTCGGCCGCATTCCCACCGCAAGCGGGCCAACTCGCGCCGTTCGTTCTCGGCCCGGCGGCTGTAATAACCATGGTGATAGACGGCGTTATCGAGTTTCCGCTCTTCTCTTGCGATTCTGCGGTAGCAGGCGTCGTCGTAGCTGTCCGCGCGCGCTACCCCTGCGCCTCCGAACATCACCAAGGCGCCCAGCGTCATTGCAAAAACACTGATTTTCCTAGTCATCACAGCCTCCTTGGCAACGAGGAAGTCCCGGGGCTGGCCAGGCAATTTCGTTGTCACCCCATACGATGGCCCGTGCGGGTTCCGGGGTTGCCAACAATTGTAAGTGCTTGCTTACATTAAAACACTTAGGGACAGGGGTTCGGGCTGAGGCAAGAAGAGGGACGGCTTGCATTGCGCGTCTTGCGGCGTGAAAATGGCTTCCACTGGCGGGAGGCTCGCATATGGCTGAGCGAATCAAGGTTGAAATCTACGGGCAGACATACAACATGCAGGGCGATCTGGACCCCGCTTACGTCCAGGAGTTGGCCGCCTATGTGGACGAGAAAATGCACGCCGTCGCCGATGCCGCCCGGACCATGGACTCCGTCCGGGTAGCCGTGCTGGCCGCGCTGGCCATCGCCGATGAACTCCACACGCTCCAGCGAAACCAGAAGGAGATTCGCGGCGCCCTGCGCGACCGCGCTACGCGATGCCTGGGCTTGGTCGAGCGCGCCCTGAAGCAGACGGCCTGACGAGGCAATCCATCCAAAAGTATATCCGGGGTAATTCTTCAATTCCGCGAATCCGTCGTATGATTCCTACCGCATTGATGCGGCCGCTGAATCTATTTGAACTAATTTAGTGTCGAAAATAAGGAGCTGATATGCGTTTGCGAATGAGAATTGTTTCGTCTACAGCAAATCGTAAGCGTTTTTCGCGCCCCGCGGCACGTTTGACGTTGTGGCTTGGGATTGCGTTGAGCTGTGCTACGCTCGCGACGCGCCCCGCCGGCGCGCAGCAAAGTCCTCCTGTTCGCATCACGCTCGAACAGGCGACGGATCTCGCCGTGAAGCATAATCACGCCCTGCTGGCAGCGCGGAACGTGATTCTCCAGAACCAGGCGTCTGAAATCACCGCAAATTTGCGTCCGAACCCGGTGATCAGCTGGGACGCACAATTCTTGCCGTTTTTTAATCCCAGCAATTTCAACGGACCTTACATCGACAACAACGCCCAGTTCGATATAGGCATTGGCTATTTGTTTGAGCGGGGCCAGAAACGCCAGCACCGGCTGGAGGCCGCGAAGGACCAGACGACCGTCACGCAATCACTCGTGTCGGACAACGAGCGCACGCTGGCATTTAATGTGGCGACCCAGTTTGTCGGCGTCCTGCTGGCCCAGTCGACCCTCGATCTCGCGCTGCAGGATGTCCAGAGCTTCCAACAAACCGTGGATATCGGCCAGGCACAATACAAGGCCGGCGACATCAGCGAGGGCGACTACCTGAAGATCAAGCTGCAGTTGTTGCAGTTCCAAAGCGACGTCTCGGCCGCAAAACTTGCGAAGGTCCAGGCGCTCGCCGGGCTGCGCCAACTGGTCGGTTTTGAATCCGTGCCGGATGATTTCGATGTTCAGGGCGAGCTCGAATATATTCCGGTGAAATCCGGTCTGGATGACCTGAAGGCGCAGGCGTTGCGCACGCGCCCGGATTTGCGCGCGGCGCAGCAAAGCATCACATTGTCAGAGGGCCAGTTGCACCTTGCGCAGGCTTACGGCAAGCGGGACCTGACGGCCAGCGTCGACTATTCACATGTGGGCGATGTGAATGCACTTTCCTTTTTCTTTAACATCGAATTGCCCATTTTCGATAGAAACCAGGGAGAAATAGCACGTACCCGGACGGCCGTCACCCAATTTCAGGAGCTTGCAACGGAAGCCTCCGAGCAGGTGATGTCCGATGTGGTGGATGCCTTCGCCGGCATCCGCACCAACGACCAGATCATTCAGCTTTACCGCTCAGGCTATGTGGATGAGGCCAAAGCGTCGCGCGACATCAGCGAATACGCATACAAGCGCGGCGCCGCGAGCCTTCTCGATTTCCTCGATGCCGAGCGCACGTACCGCGCGAACCAGCTCGCCTACCGCCAGGCGCTTGCCAGTTACATGCTCGCGCTCGAGCAGTTGCACGAAGCCGTGGGATCCAGGAATTTGCCGTGAAGATGAATCGGCACCTTGCTGTCGGCCCTTGCGTTGGTAAGCGGTGGCATTGAATCAAATCCAGGCTGAGTCCTGTGAGATGGTTAGCGAGGATCTGCGCTGGTCACCATCAACGGTCCTGACTGAATGCAGTTCTTTCCTCGGATAATAAGCAAAGTCCACCGCCGGAATCAGAATTACGAAACGGATGCAGGCCGTGATCGCGAAAACTGTTCGGGAGCGGCAGCAACTCCTCCGCATCTCTTGACGCAATAGCCCACTCCAGCAAGTCCCGATACTGATGGAATTCTGTAATTCCACCGAGCCACTGCGTTCCGCTCTCGTTTGAAATCGTGATGATATTGGGGACATCACACGGTCCCAAGCATCCGCTGATGGACAATTGGATGCGCTTTAATAACCCTCTGGCCCGCCATTCCTTCTTCAACCATTCCACGGGAACAACGGGCATGCCTTTCTCGGTGTTTCCGCAACAGCAGCCCTGGCAGACGGCAACATGTCCCAGGACAAGGCGCTTCGTCGTAAGCGCAAATTTAGGCATGGAATCTTTGCTTTCCGACAATCGGTGCGCGGGGAGCGGGCATGAGGAGCACGAAATTCTCCTAGTTCGCAGCCATTACCGAACGGGACAGAGCTCCGCGAACGAGTCTCTTTGCCGATGAAACCGAAGGCAGCAGCCTTGCCGAGTTCAAGATGAAGGTCATTTCAGACGAAACGTGAATGAATGCGGCCAGGAGCGGATTAAGAAATCCGAAAGCGGCCAAGCCCACGCCGATACTGTCAACAATCAGCGTTCCCGCGAAGTTTTGCATGATCGTGCGATGGCAGCGGCGGGCGATTCGGATTGTTTCCACCAATTTGGAGAGGTCCGACCCGATTAGCACAATGTCGGAGCTTTCGCGCGCAACATCGGTCCCTGATCCCATCGCCACGCCCACCGTTGCCTTCGCGAGCGCGGGCGCATCGTTCACGCCATCCCCGACCATCGCGACTTTTCGTCCTTGCGCCAGCAGATCTTCCACGCGCTGAAGTTTTTGTTCCGGCAGCAGCTGAGCGGAGATTTCGTCAACGCCCAACCCTTTTCCGACGGAGTCAGCAACGCCTTTTGAGTCGCCCGTCAGGAGAATTGTCTTCAACCCCATTGACTTGAGGTCTTGAATCGCCATCCTTGCTTCGGGCCGCAATTTATCAGCCACGCGGATGGACCCGAGCAGATGCCCTCCTCGCGTAACCAGCACTGCTCCGTCCGAAGTTTCTTGTGTCACATCCGCTCCCCTAATTCCTTCCTGCTCCAAGTGAAGCAAACTGCCGACAATGATCTCTTCGCCATCGATTTCGGCGACGATGCCTTTTCCCGGCGTGTAATCAAACCGGGCGGGCTGGCGCACTCGGATTTCCATCTCCGATGCCTTGCTGAGAATTGCTTTCGCCACCGGATGTTCCGATTGGGATTCCGCGATTGCCGCGGCCTCAAGCAAGCCCGCGGCTGTCACTCCATTGGCAGGCCTGATCTCCGTGACCTCGGGAGTTCCGTAGGTCAGAGTTCCCGTTTTGTCCAGGAGAATGGTGTCCACTTCAGCGAGTTTTTCGAGATACAGGCCGCCCTTGATAATGGCTCCGTTTTGAGCTGCGTGGCCAATCGAGCCCAGGATCGCGAGCGGGGTTCCAGCCGCGATCCCGCATGCCCCCGCCACGATAATTACAGAGATGGTTGACCGCGTATTATGAGTAGCGAGAAATGTGATGCCGGCCGCGGCCAACGCGAAATAAACAAGATAGCCGGAAAGCCGATCGGCGATCCCCTGAATCGGGGCGCGCGACTTTTCGGCGCGTTCCACCGCTTCAATAATCTTGCCAAACGTCGTGTCGCGGCCGAGGCGCTCGACACGAACCTCGAGAGCGCCGGACTGGTTAATCGTGCCCGCATAAACCGCGGCGCCTGCGCTCTTCTCAACGGGCATGGACTCGCCGGTGATGGGCGCCTGGTCAACGAAGGAATGTCCTCCGAAAACTTTTCCGTCAACGGGAATGCGGCTCCCCGGACGGACGAGAACTTCATCTCCTATGGCCACTTCCTGAGTGCTGACTTCTTCCCAACTTCCATTTCGCAGCACGGTTGCGGTGTTCGGCAAAAGATCCACTAGATGTTGGATCGCCCGGCGGCCCCGGCCGACGGTTAGTCCTTCCAGAATTTCGGCAACGAGAACAAATAAAGTGATGACGAGCGCGGTAAATATTTCGCGGATCGCGAGCGCTGCCACGATGGCGATGGTCATGGAAAGCTCCATCGTCATGCGGCGCTGAACGATGTTTTCGTAAGCTTCATGAAAAATCGGAAAGCCGCCGACAAATGCGCAGGCCACGCCAGCGGCAACGACATAGAGATTTGGGTGCCTTCCCGCAAACCATGTCGCACCCGCTGCGGCCGCTACGAATAGCACGCGGCCGATCTCCGCCCAGCTTACTGCGTGTGCGTGTTGATGTTCGTCCTCATTTCCATGTTCGTGTTCCGCGTGGACTGACGGAGCGCTCACTTCTTCCGGTAGAAGCGTGCTTTCTGTTCGCGATCCGTTCATATTTGCTCCGTGCATCGTCGTTTCACCTTTTCCGCGCACTTACAGCGGCATGGACTGCTACTTGAGATAGGCTTGCACAACTCCAATCAACTCTTCAGCCGCCTTCGCTTCGGCGGAATCCTTGCCGTGCCCTGGGGCTAGAACGTGAAATCGGACATGCCCTTCCATCACTTCTGCCATCAATCCGTTCAGCGCTCCCCGGCAGGCGGCGATAAGCTGAAGCACTCCCGAGCAGTCATGGTCTCCTTCAAGAGCTCGTTCGATGGCCTCGACCTGACCGCGAATCCGCCGGACGCGTATCAAGAGTTTGTCTTTATCTTTGGTTGTGTGTGCCATTGGCTTCGTCCCTCACCGAATATAACATACCCCAGTATAGTATAGTGGCGCAATGAATATGCGTGGGTCTCTGCTTCTTTTGCGACGAAGAGGTCTACCAAAGCCGGTGAGGCAGCAGGTAAGTAAAGCCCGCGAAGACTTCCCAGTGTGTGGAGGTGCCGGTTAGGCCCCGGTTGAAGCCTGCGTCCAGTACCAGGGTTTTTCGAGCGGTGTAGCTTACGGCCCACAAATTCCCGACGGCATGGCTACGGAGGAACGGCTGCGTGAATTGCCATATTTCGCCCGAAAGTGAAAATTTGCCGGCGATGTGATGTGAAATCGAAAGAGTCTCTCCAAATTGAGTTCTCCGGACAGACCCTTCGCTTAATTCGTTGAAGAGCGCGTTTGCATCGTAGTGAAACCCCTTTATGTCAGCGCTCACCAGGATCAATGAGGCGTTCGTCGGGCTGCCATAATCAAGCTCCGGCGCTCCCCCGTCGTACACGCGGTGGAAACCGCTAACAGCCACCGTGGGAATACTGCCTTCCCCCTGGTTAATCACAAATTGAGCTCCAAGAAATACGTCGGCAACGCCTGTGGCAGTAACCCCGTTGGCGGTGTAGTGAGCTATGGGCTCGCCCGCGGCCAATAGCTCCAGGCGTCGCGCAACTGTGAGCTTAATTGTTTCGTTGGGGCCGAAGCGCGACGAGAACTCAGGCGAGATCCAGGCTCCTAGAACACCAGTTTCAAATTGCAAGTACCCAAGTGGTGTGAGCGTCGCCGGCGTGGATACTGTCGGGCGACCGGGATTCGCCTCGGGGGCATCCGTCGTTTGAGCCTGCGCGTAAACGGACTGAACAAAACCGCTCAGAAGAAATAACAGACAACATGAGAGGAATCTCGTGGAGCCTCCTCCTCGCGGGGCTGAAAACAGGGTTCCGCACGCTGCTTGCCGCCGAAAGGCGCGTTGCTGAATATGTTCCACTCCCAAAGCGATTCCAAGTCCTTATATTGTCGTATAGTTACCACTCTGCAGGGAGGCAGTTTGAAACGCTTGCTTCTTGTCCTGCGTCTGAATAGACTACCTGACTGTCGTAAGGGGTTGAAGTGAGTCCTAGCCGCTTTTTTGATACTGACTTCCGCAGGCGCATTATCGCCTGTTTGGCTCTCGTAGCTTTATTGACCGGGACCTCCCTAGCCCTTTGGCATCATCACGATTCTGCCTCTCAATCTGAAACCACTTGCCAGGTCTGCCACGTCGCGCATTTTCCGCTGTTGAGCCCGCAGTTTGCGCCCAGCAGCACGTTGCTTGTTGTCATTAGTTCCGTACAATCGGCTCCTGAGCAGAATCCGGGCCTCGCGCCCGTGGCTCTCCACGCCACGCCGCGCGCCCCACCCTTCCAGTCGTAATCCCCTTTCCCCTGAAGTTATTTGCGTTGGGTCTGGCCTGATTTGATAGGCCGTGGCCCGGCAATTCATCAATGAAATTCTCCAGGCCTTCGGGCCTCCCTAAGGGAGGGGCTATGTTGAGCAAAGTACTCATACGAAGTCTGATTGCACTCTTCGCGTTTATTGTTTGCATTATCTTGCTCGCCGTTCCGGGGACGCGGGCGCAGTCCTCCGCGAATGCGGGATCTGTCGAAGGAACCGTCCTGGATCCGGATGGAAAGGCGGTAGTCGGCGCGTCGGTCGAAATACAAAACCCGGTCAGCGCGTACGACGCGAAGGCGACGACAAACGATCAGGGCCACTTTCGCTTCTCAAACGTTCCGTTCAATCCATATCACCTGACCGTGACTTTCAAGGGTTTTCAGAACTTTGTGCAGGACGTGGACGTCCGGTCCGGCGTGACCATTACGCTGAAGGTCGGTCTGCTACTGGCCGGGGCGAATATTTCTATTAACGTGCAGCCGGAGGCGGGGGACCTCACCGAAAACGTCCCCACTGCCCACGTTGACGTGGACAAGAACCTGTTCGCCAAGCTTCCTCTGGAGAGTCAATCTTCATCGATTAGCTCGCTGGTCACGCTTGGGACGCCCGGAATCGCAGCGGATTCCAACGGTCTATTTCACGGCCTCGGGGATCACGCGGAAAATTCGTTTTCAGTGGACGGCCAGCCGATCACCGACCAGGTGAGCAAGGTCTTTTCCAACCAGCTTCCCGTGGACGCCATTCAGTCGCTGGAGGTGATTCAAGGCGCTCCCCCACCGGAATTCGGGGGCAAGACCAGCGTGGTCATCGTGGCCACGACGCGCTCCGGCTTGGGAGTAACCACACCGCACGGCGACCTGACGACCTCCTACGGGACTTTTGGCTCGGCCACGGGCGGATTCGATCTCTCCTACGGGGGCGCGAATTGGGGCAATTTCGTCACCATGAGCGGGCTGAACACCGGCCGGTTCCTTGATCCTCCTGAATTCGTGGTCATGCACGACAAGGGGAACGAGGAGAATGTGTTCGACCGCTTTGACTTCAAACCCTCACAGAAGGACGCCCTCCAGTTTAACGTGGGATTCACGCGTTCCTGGTTCCAAACTCCCAACACATTTGACCAGCAGACTCAAGACTGCAACGTTATTGCCCTTGAAGAAACTTCCGTGGGTCCAAATGGATTGTGCAATGCGGCGCAAACGACTGTCCTTAACCCTATAACCGGCCTTCCCCTGAGCCCAACCGATCAGCGCTCGCAAATCAGGACGTATGACGTTGCGCCCTCGTGGTCCCACACTCTGAGCACCAATACACTCATCACCCTCGGTGCTTGGGTTCGGCACGACGAATACAACTATTATCCCAGCAATGATCTTTTTTCCGACCTGGGGCCGCTGCAGGACGAAACGGTTGGGCAGTTTCGCCTCCTGATGAATTCGGGCGTCAAATTGGTCTATTCGTATGTTAAAGGGATCAATAACATCCAAATTGGGGGCACTTACCAGCAGACATTCCTGACAGAGAACGACACTTTTGGAATTGTCAATGCGGGGCTGCTCCCCGGTCTCGGCTGCCCGAATCCGGCGATTCCACAATGCGCAATTTTGGCGCCACTCGACCTGACGAATGGCGGGAGCCTTTTCACTTTCCGCGGCCACACAGACGTGAAAGAGACCGGGCTGTACATTCAGGACGCGATCTCATTCAAGAATTGGACCTTCATGGTGGGAATTCGAGGGGACCTCTATAACGGCCTCCGGGCCTCCTCGCAGCAGGCCGAGCCTCGCGGAGGTATCTCCTATAACATCAAGAAAACGGGGACCGTGCTCAGGGTTTCCTATGCCCGAACCATGGAAACCCCTTTCAATGAAAATCTGATCCTGTCAGGGATCGGGTGCTCCAATCCTGTCGTTAACGCGATTATGGTGGTTGCCCAAAGCTTGCCTTGCGGCGAAATCTCACCGACGGGGGCAACTATACCGCTCCAACCGCTGACCCCCGGTTTTCGGAATGAATTTCACGCCGGGTTCGAGCAGGCATTCGGCAGGTACTTCGTACTCAGCGGCGATTACATTTGGAAATACACGCACAACGGGTTCGATTTCAACGTGTTCGGCACCACACCTATCACGCTGCCGATCGAATGGAGTAGCTCGAAGATTCCGGGGTTTGCCATTCGCGGAAGCCTCCCCAACTATCACGGCCTCTCAGCCTTTATCGTCATGTCGCACGTAGACGCGCGTTTCTTCCCTCCGACGGTCGCGGGAATTGCGCCGCCACCGCCGCCCGCGGTATTCCGAATAGACCACGACGAGGCCTTCAACCAAACGACGCATATACAGTACCAGCCTTGGAAGCGGGGACCGTGGTTCGGTTGGAACTGGCGGTACGACAGCGGACTCGTCAGCGGCCCGCTGCCCTGCCTGGCTGCGACGGCAACATGCGGATTTTCAACGCCAATTGCGGACGGGGGTTCGGCGGACATCCCAGCGGGTAATATCTTGCTCGTAAACAACGTCAATGGCCTCCCCCTAACCGCCGATCAGGAGTTTGAGGCCGGTCTCGTGTGTGCCGGGGTGGCTGCGACACCGACGAAGCTCATAGGGTTTTCTTCCGGTCTTGCAGCCAATCTCTGCCCCGCAACCGAGCTCACTTCGAGTCTAGTTAGAATACCGGCGCCGGGAACGGAGAACGACGACCACAACCCACAGCGCATCACTCCGCGGAACCTGTTCGACGCCGCCATAGGCGATGACAATCTATTCCATACCGACAAATACAGGTGGAGCGCGCGCTTCACGGTGATCAACCTGGCCAACACGGTGGCGCTCTACAACTTCCTCTCAACGTTTAGCGGCACGCACTACGTCACGCCGCGGACGTTGACCGGGGAGATAGGTTTCCACTTTTAGTTGGCTGGCTCATCGGGCGCGGTGGCGGAGTGCATGTGATGCATTCCGCCGCCGCTGCCTTCCAGCCGGAAGCGCAGGAACACGTAGAACGCCGCGGGGTGCTCGCCGTAATACGGCTGGATCGGCGTGGGAACGCGGTAGAGCGTCGCATTTGCGCCGACGCCCGTTAGCACGTGCGGCAAGATGTGAATGTCGCGGGTATAACCCGCGGTGAATGCGCCGACGCGAAATGTCGTGCCGACCGTTGCCGCAAGCTGCTGCTGCACTGCCAGGTTGTCGGCGAATAATTCATCGCGGTCCACTAATTCAATCCGGCCGGTAATGTAATTCTTCTTGCTGAACTGAACCACGGATTCGAGCAAGTAGCTGTTCAGGTTTCGCTGCACGGCAATCTTGTGTACGCGGCCCCAGATGACGCTCGTCGTCCAGTGGCCTGTGTCCCACGGGTGGTTGTATGACGCAGACGCCGTGGTGCGAAACTGGTCGCCCGGCTCGAGCGCTTCGGGCTTCGTGAGGTGCCCCGCGGAAAACTGCGCGCTCCAATTTTGAGCCGGCATCCAGCTTGCTCGCGCCGACCATGAGTCAGGCGCTCCCGTCTGGACGATCCAGCGGTTCTCGCCCGGCTCGGCCCCGTGGAATCCAGATGCTTCGAGGCCCCAGTGCGGGCGGAAGACCGCCGCTGTGATGACCTCATCCGAAATGTGCGTCGAATCCTGCAGGTGATGCCCGAGCGGGGCTTGGGGCAATTCTTCCGCAGAATCCCGGTGAGGAAATGCAACGGGCCCGAGCGCCGGGTCGCCCACGGGCGCGAAATAAATTTCCAGCGTGGTATGCGCGCTGATCGTGTGCGCGTAGGCGACGCTCAGCTCCATAAAAAGATTGTGCGGATGCTGGCCATTCACGATTTGCTGGCCAAAAGCCGTCTCTCCGGTCTGAAATAATTCCGGGTAGTAGCGTCCCGTGATCGTTGCCGGCTCGAGGCTCAACATCGCGCGGATTTGAAATGCGCCGCCTGCCAATTTATGCTCGGCCGCTCCCATGAACCAATTTGTCGAGAAAAATTTGTCCGCGCCGAGCGGGCCTGTCTGCTGCACGTCAGCGATAAATCCTTCCCCGTGAAGCATCAGGTTCCATCCGTCGATGGTGGTCATAAGCATTGGCGCAGACGCGGACGCCGGGTTTGCGCTGGTTCCGGACGCGCGCTGCATCAAGATTGCAGCGGCGTCAGCTTTGCCCGCATCCGTCGCGGGCATGTTCATCCCCGGCATCGAATCTTGTGCCTGTGCGCGGCTCGCATATCCGCTTGCGAGAATGGTTGCGGCTATGGCGATCTTCATCCATGAATGCATGTGTGCTCCTAATAAGATCTGTAGCCGGCGTGTGTCACATGTTTCCAGTCACTGGCTACGCGGGACTGCGCGTGGCTTCTACAGCTGGCCACGTGAATAAATTCATGTCGGCCCCGGAAAACATTCCAGGGTCACGGGCTATGCTTAAGGGAGATTTCGTGAATTGCGGGTGGGTCTAAATACGCAGTACTAGCGCGTTGAAAATGAGGCCCGGAGATTTGGCCGTCGTGAAGGCGTCCAACTGCGGGTGATACTCACCACCCAATGCCGAGTAGCTTCGCGCATTGTGCGGCAAGAGCCCACCTTGATGAAGGCTCATTTTGTGATTGCTGCTTTGCGCTGCCGCCATGATTCGGCTGTGCGTATGGCCGCTGCGCTGGTGACCGCCATGGTCACGATCTGGCGTGTGGCCCGGCATGTCTCCGTGTCCCCCGCACGCGCCCGCATGATTCATAGGCGGGGCCGCAGGCATCACGGCGCAATCAATCTGGCACGCGAACGCCCCCGCGCCCGCTACAGACAGCGCTATCACCAGCATGGTCACCGCGCAATTTGTAGGTGTGCGTTTCATCGATTGGACTCCTTATCTTGCGCTCAAGGTGTAGGAAATAGAAGCCCCCCACTGTTTGCCCGCCTCGCGCGCCGCGACTACAATCCCTGTGGGTGGCCTGCCGGGCGCGTGATGGCGCGAGGGCTGTTTGAACCAATGTGAATCTCTCGGGCGCTCCATAAAACGGTGTTGTGCATGCCCCGCATCCCGTTCCACGGGATCCGGGGAAGCCTTTAGCCGGTGCGGGGTGCCCCCCTATTAACGAGGTTCACGGTCCAGCTCCACACGGCTTTCGTGGACCGCTCCTTTTTTATTTCGGACGATCATTCACGCTCCATGCGAATTCTTTTTATCGGCGACATTGTCGGATCTCCGGGCCGCGAGCTCGTCATTCAGAATCTCACTCGGATTCTCGAGGAGACTCGCGCCGATTTGGTGATTGCGAACGGCGAGAATTCCGCGGCCGGTTTCGGCATCACTCCGAAGATCGCCGACGAACTTTTCGCTGCGGGCGTCGAGGTAATCACCGGCGGCAACCATAGTTGGGACCGCAAGGAAATCTTCGACTACATCCCGCATGAACCGCGCCTGCTCCGTCCCGCGAATTTACCCGCGGGCGCGCCCGGCCGCGGCCTCTACCTCGGGGAGTCGCGCAACGGCGAGCGCTACGCCGTGCTCAATTTGCAGGGCCGCGTTTTCATGGCCGCGCTCGACTGTCCGTTCCGCACGGCGGACCAGGAACTCGCGCGCATCCCGCCTGACGTGAAGACAATTTTCGTGGACATGCATGCCGAAGCCACAAGCGAAAAACAGGCCATGGGCTGGTATCTCGATGGGCGCGTTTCCGCCGTCGTCGGCACGCACACACATGTCGCCACCGCCGATGAACGCGTTCTCCCCAATGGCACCGCGTTTATCACCGACGCGGGCATGACCGGCCCGCACGAATCCGTCATTGGCATGGACCGCGGCGCGATGGTGAAGCGCTTCCTGGATGGCCTTCCGGCGAAATTTGAGGTCGCCGTGGGGGATTCGCGGCTGAACGGCGTCCTGGTCGACGTAGACGGAGCCTCCGGCCGAGCACGCAGCATTCTGCGCGTGCGTTTCCCGGCCTGAAAAAGGCCTGGCATCTCTCTGACCGGAACTCTCATCTGGTGGTATGTATAATTCTCTTGCCATGCGAACACGCGCTTTCATCTCGCGCATCGTAATTGCCGCGGCGTTCTGCGCCGTTGTGGCGGGGACGGCGCCGTCCCAAGGCGACCTTTCGCTATACGCGAAAAGTCGACTCTTCACCATTCTCGGCCCCGGCGTCCGCGGCGTTAAGCGCGGCCCCGATGGACTCTATTACATGCTTACGATTCACTCGGTGCTGGTGTTTGATGCCGGAGGCACAAAAGTTGGGGAGATTCCCCCACCGCCCCCGAAAGGCCAAAAAGCAATCGGCTTAAATTATGCGGAGGCCTTCGACGTTGGCGCCGATGGCCGGGTCTACGTTGCGGATCGCGGCGCGAATGCGATTCGTGTTTTCACCGCGGCGGGAGCGCCGGTGGTTACCGCCCCGATTCCTTCCCCCACGGGCGTGGTTGCACTCTCCGGCGGGGAGTTTGCCGCCACGACTTCCACGGCCGCACACCTCATTTCCGTTTTTGATTTGAAAGGCACCGAGGTGCGCACTTTCGGCGATCCCGTGAATATCGCCGAAACCCCCGAGTCAAATCAGCATCTGAGCATCGCGCGCCTTGCCACCGACGCCGCCAGCAATATTTACATCGCATTTACTTTTTATCCGGAGCCAACGGTGCACAAGTACGATCATGTCGGTTATGCCACGGGCGAAACCGTGCTTGACACGCCGGACTTCGCGCCCGCCGCGCAGGCGGTCCGCCGTGAAATCAAGCGCGTTGACGACAAAGGCGGCCCGCTGCAACTCAAACCGAGGCTTTCCGGTATTGGCGTGGACCCTGAAGCCCAGAGCGTGTGGCTCACCATTGGCGATGAACTCCTGCGATTCGATCGTGACGGCAAACTCATGATGCGCTACACGCTTTACATGCCCGATGGATCGCGCTTCGTGCCGAATTACATTTTCGTCGAACGCGACCGCCTCATTTTTTCCACCGAATCACAGGGCATCTACGAATTTCCGCGTCCGGATAAGGACCCGGCGCTTGCGCCCGCCACGGAAAAACATTTTTAAATCATCTGCCCAAATATTTTCCTCCTGTGGAAAACCTGTGCGAATCCTGTGGGCGCCATTTTGACTCTTCGTTTTAATTTCTCTTGTCGCCGACGTTTCTTTTGTGCACAATCCCCGCCTCGCTTAAGTGCCGCCCTCTATTTCACGGCGCGGCCCGAAGAGAGCGCGGGTGATTCGGGGCTTCCACAGCTTTCCCACAGGCTTGGACGTGCCTTGCGCGGCGAGTTTTCGCGTTTCGATTCTAAGGACAATGCCTTCTGTGGCCGGTACTGCGACACTCGTGAATGCCTGGGACAAGATCCTCCATCACATGGAGCGGCGGGTGAACCCGCACAGCTTCACCACTTGGTTTCGGCCCACACGTCAACAAGGCACGGAGAACGGCAAGCTGCTCATTCGCGTCCCGAACCGAATGTTCCGAAAGAAGTTATCGGAAACTTATGGCGAGCTTCTGCAGGCCGTGTTGACCGAAGTCGGTCTGGCGAATACCCGCGTCGAATTCCTTTGCGAAGAGCCGGATACGCCTCCCGCTCCTTCGCCGCTCGTGCGGCAGCAGCGCCTCGATTTCGATTCCGTGGATCATCAGCTCAATCCACGCTACACGTTTGACACTTTCGTCGTTGGCAACTCGAACCAGTTTGCGCACGCGGCTTCGCTCGCCGTCGCTGAGCAGCCCTCGAAATCCTACAACCCGCTCTTTCTATATGGAGGGGTGGGGCTGGGCAAGACACATTTGATGCAGGCCATCGGCCACCTGATCAAGCGGCGCAATCCGGCGTTGCGGCTTACCTACGTAAGCGCGGAGAAATTTACAAATGAGGTCATCACCTCGCTGCGTTTTGACCGCATGATCACCTTCCGCGACCGCTACCGCAATGTGGACGTGCTGCTCGTGGACGACATCCAGTTCATCGCCGGCAAAGAGCGCACCGTCGAGGAATTCTTCCATACATTCAATGCGCTTTATGAGTTGCGGAAACAGATCGTGCTCTCCTCGGACAGCCCGCCGAAGGAGATTTCGGCCATCGAAGAGCGCCTCCGCTCGCGATTTGAATGGGGCCTGATCGCGGATATCCAGCCGCCGGATCTCGAGACGAAGATCGCCATCCTGCAACGTAAAGCGGATTCCGAACGCGTCCATATCCCCGACGAAGTTGCCGAGTTCATCGCGCGCTCGATTAAGTCGAACGTCCGCGAATTGGAGGGCGCGCTGACCCGGTTGCTGGCGTATGCGTCGCTCACAAATGTCGTGCTTAATATTTCCACTGCGCAGCAGGTTTTGCGGAATATCATCGCCACGCAGGAAAAAAAGGTCACGATCGAACTGATTCAGAAGCGCGTGGGAGAGCAATACGGCCTGCGCGATGCGGACCTTAAGATCCGCTCGAACTCAAAAGCCATCGCATTCCCGCGGCAGGTGGCGATGTATCTGGTGAAGCAACTAACCTCGGCATCGCTGCCGGAAATTGGACGCCAGTTTGGCGGAAAGCACCACACGACGGTGCTGCACTCCATCAACAAGATTGACTCTCTGCGCCGCACCGACAAAGATCTCAATCGCACGATCAATCGCCTGATGGATTCATTCAATTAGGCATCACTTTGCTGGGAACCCCCGCGCGCGTTGCTTTTCGTTTCTTTGTTCGCCACGTCTTCCGCAAGGGCGGACGCTTTATTTCCAAACCCCCTGTGGATAACCGGTGCTTATCCTGTTTCCGCTTTGTGCGCGCCTGTGGACATTCTCGCACCGTATGCTGCGTCAAGCTCACCCAGGGCTGCTTTTCCGCGGTTATTCACTTGCCGCCACTTTGATTTCCTTTTGCTATCCCGTTCCAATCTGGCTGCTCAGGACGTTTTCCACGTTTCCACAGACACGGCGACTACGACTGTCTTTATCCCTTGATTAAAATGGGGTACATTGTAGCCCCCATGAGCGGAGCCACAGCGAGACGCACCGAAGGAACCGAGATGATGGAATTCAGCGTCAAGAAATTTGACTTGCAGGAAGAGCTCGAGTTGACGCAGGGCGTCGTCGAACGCAAAACCACCATCCCGATTCTCTCGAACCTGCTTTTTGAGGCCGAAGGAGGGAAGGTACGGCTCACCGCCACGGATCTGGAGCTGAGCATCTGCACTTCCTGTGAAGCGAAGGTGAAAAAGGAGGGCAGCGGCACGATCCCCGCGAAAAAACTTCTCGAGCTTGTCCGGCTCTTGCCGGATGAAGAGATCCGCTTCAAGCTGCTCGACAACCACTGGGTACAGATTCAATCCGGCCGCAAGAATTACAAGATGGTTGGGATGTCCAAAGAAAACTTCCCGGCCATTCCCGAGCCGCCCCATGCGCTCGCAAAAATCCCCGCGAAGCTGCTGTCCGGCCTGATCGCGCGCACCGCGTTTGCAATATCAGTGGAGGAATCGCGTTACACGCTGAATGGCGGGCTGCTCATCCTTAAGCCGGAAATGATCGCCATGGTGGCCACGGACGGCCATCGTCTTGCCCTCGCCGAAGCGGATAACAAATTCGCCGGCCTCAATTCCGAAGCGCGCGTGCTGGTTCCCAGGAAAGCGCTGGCGGAAATTCAGCGCCTCGCCGCGGAGGCAGGCGACGAAACCACCATCGAATTTTCGCGCGATGACAGCTATCTCTTCTTTCAGGTTGGCTCGCGCTTGCTTGTGTCGCGCATTCTCACCGGGCAATTCCCGAACTATGAAGCGGTGCTGCCTCGCGAGAACAACAAGGCGGTCATCTTCGAGCGCAATGAGTTGAATGACGCCATCCGCCGCGTCTCGCAGCTTGCCGACCAGCGCTCGCGCGCGGTGAAAATTTCCATCGCGCCGGAAGGGATCGAAATCTCCGCGCAGAGCCCCGAATACGGCGAGGCCACAGAGACGATCGAAAAATCCTACAAGGGCGATCCGATTTCGATTGGCTTCAACGCGCAATACATGCTGGATTTTCTCGCCGCCGCGCCCGACGGCCCCGTGCGCCTCGAACTCAAGGACGAGCAGTCCGCCGGGCAAATGCGCCCCGAAGGCGATTCCGCCTACCGCTATAAATACGTGATCATGCCCATGCGGATTTGACCGCGGCGCGGCATAACCACAAGGCAGCTCCGCAAAATCTCCCCCAAAAAACTCGTAGAACGTGCATCGACTATTAGGCCTTGTTGAATCCGCCTGCTAGCGCTCCAACCTATTGATTTCACAGGGTTTGCGGCTTAGAACACCCGGCAAAACAACCTTGAGAAGCTGCTGATTTTTCGGTAAAATAGCAGTGTTGTCGGACGATTCATTTTCCTCAGTTCGGCACGTCGGCCAGGCTCGAAAATGCCCGGGGATCCCGCTGTAGCGGGAGGGCGCAAAAAGCCTGGAAGAAAGAAAGTCTTCGCCACGTCCGCGCGATGCGGATGGGATGAAGCGAAAAACCCTACGAGTCTCAGCAGCCTGTAAAAAGCGCTACCGAGATCACAGGGTAAGGCGACGGTCGGCTCATTCATCGCGAGCCCCCTCCCCTTGTTTGCAGGAGACCACATGGCAGAAAAAGATTCGGCCGCCCCAAAGGGCGCTGCTGGACACAAGTACGACGCTACCTCCATCAAAGTTTTGGGCGGGCTTGAGGCGGTGCGCTTGCGCCCCGCGATGTACATCGGCTCGACGGGCGAAATGGGGCTGCACCACCTCGTCTGGGAAGTAGTGGACAACTCCGTGGACGAAGCGATGGCCGGCTTTGCGGATGAAATCAACGTCGTCGTGCACGAGGACAACAGCGTCACCGTCACCGACAACGGCCGCGGCATTCCCGTGGACATGCACGCCACCGAAAAGCGGCCCGCCGCCGAAGTGGTGATGACCGTGCTCCACGCCGGCGGAAAATTTGACACCGATACTTATAAAGTTTCGGGCGGTCTGCATGGAGTGGGCGTCTCCGTTGTCAACGCTCTTTCCGACACGCTCGAACTCGAAATCGCGCGCGATGGTGAGACCTGGGAGCAGTCTTACAAGCGCGGCAAACCCGCCAGCAAACTCAAGCAGACCGGCAGAACGCGCAAGACCGGCACGAAAGTCACATTTCATCCTGACCCGGAAATCTTTAAGAACATCAACTATAGCTATGACCTGCTCACACAGCGCCTCCGCGAGCTGGCGTTTCTCAACAAGGGCCTGAAAATCACGCTCACCGATGAACGCAATGACAAGGAAGCCGAATTCCGTTTTACCGGAGGCATCGCAGAATTCGTCAAGCACCTCAACAAAGGCAAACAGGTGCTCCACGATTCGCCCATTTACATGGAAGGCAAGCGCGATCAGGTGGAAATGGAAATCGCGCTTCAATATAACGACGGCTACGCCGAAAATATTTTTGCCTTTGCCAACACCATCAACACCGTGGATGGCGGCACGCACCTTTCCGGATTCCGCTCCGCCCTCACGCGGACCATCAACTACTTCGCAAGTCAATCCGGCATGCTCAAAGAGCAGAAGGACGAAGTCTCCATCACAGGCGACGACGTCCGCGAAGGCCTCGTCGCCGTCGTCAGCGTAAAGCTCCCGCAGCCGCAATTCGAGGGGCAGACCAAGGGCAAGCTCAACAGCGATATCAAGGGCCAGGTCGAACAGCTCGTCAACGAGCGCCTCGGCGATTATTTTGACAAACACACCACCGTCGCGCGCCGCATCATCGGCAAGTGCATTGACGCCGCGCGCGCCCGCGAAGCCGCCCGCAAGGCCCGCGAGCTGACGCGGCGCAAATCAGCGCTCGATTCGAGCGGCCTGCCGGGAAAGCTCGCCGACTGCCAGGAACGCGATCCCGCGCGCTGCGAAGTATTTATTGTTGAGGGAGAGTCCGCCGGAGGCTCGGCCAAGCAGGGGCGCGACCGCCGCTATCAGGCCATCCTGCCGCTCAAGGGCAAAATTCTCAATGTGGAAAAAGCGCGCTACGACAAGATGCTCGGACACGAGGAAATTCGCACCATCATCACCGCGCTTGGCACCGGCATCGGCAAGGACGATTTCGATCCCGCGAAGCTCCGCTATCACAAGGTCATCCTGATGACCGACGCCGACGTGGACGGCAGCCACATCCGCACTCTGCTGCTCACATTTTTCTTTCGCCACATGCGCGAACTGATCGAGCGCGGCCACATCTACATCGCGCAGCCGCCGCTCTACCGCATCCGCCGCGGGAAAATGGACCGCTACATCCGCGACGACCGCGAATTCACTGCTGAAATGATGCGCCGCGCAACCGAGGAGCACCGCGTGAAACCCAAGGAGGGTGCCGCGATCGAGGGCGCGTCGCTCACAAGCTTCCTTCTCAACGTGCAGGAATACGACCAGGTCCTGAAAAAGCTGTCGCGCCGCCTGCGCGTGCCGGGCCTCGCCGAACTGCTCGCTGAAAGCGAACTCGAAAAGAAAGCGGATTTCGAGGACAAGAAAAAGCTGGAAAAGCTCGACCGCGCCGTGGAAAAAGCAAAGATCGAAATGAACTCCAAGATCGCCTGGGACGAAGAGCACAGCCTTTACGAGCTTGGATTTACCAGCGGCACTAAAGAGCGGCCCACGCAAGGCAAAGTGAGTTGGGCGCTCGCCTCTACGCCGGAATACAAGCGCCTCCGCGCGCTTTACAACCAGATTGAGCCGATGGATAAGCCGCCGTTCCAGGTCTCGCGCAACGGCGACAAAATCACCAAAGAAAAAGCCGTGGACGTCCTCGCCTATGTTCTCGAAGACGCGCAAAAGGAATTCACCATCACGCGGTTCAAGGGCCTCGGCGAAATGAACCCCGAGCAGCTCTGGGCCACCACGATGAACGCCGAAACCCGCACGCTCCTGCAGGTGAAAATGGAAGACGTCGTCACCGCGGAAACAATTTTCACCACGCTCATGGGCGAAGACGTCGCCGAGCGCCGCAAGTTTATCGAGGACAACGCCCTCGATGTCGTGAACCTGGATATTTGAGCCGTGGCAACTAGCATGATGAAACTCAACGATTTGCGCTTGGACACTCTGGCCGCGCCGCAGCGGCGGTTGTGGGACGAACTTGGGCAGTGCGGACCTGATTTCGTGCTGTATGGAGGAACCGCCATCGCGCTTCGCTTGGGGCACCGCCAGTCCGAAGATTTCGACTTCTTCTCGAATCGCCCATTTGTTCCGTCGGAATTGAAGCGAGGAATCGAATTCCTTAGGGGCGCGCAAGACCAGTTGTCGGCGCCGAATACACTCGTCTGTCTGGTTGACAGACAAGGTCCGGTACAGATTAGTTTTTTTGGCAATTTGGACCTAAATCGAGTCGAGAACCCGGAAACCGCACCCAACGGATTGCGCGTTGCCTCTTTGTTAGATTTGGCGGCCACAAAGGTAAAGGCTGTGTTGGACCGTGCAAGTTACAAGGATTATGTGGACGTAAGTGCACTGCTCACAGCCGGGATATCGCTTCCCCGTGCCCTGGGAGCTGCAAGTGCCTTGTATGGTCGGGGTTATAACCCGTTGCTCAGCTTGAAAGCGCTTACATTTTTTGACGAAGGCGATTTGCCCAAATTGCCAAAGGCAATTCGTGAACAATTGGAGCGCGAGGTCGCGGGAGTGGACGTTGCCGAAATTCCTGTTTTTAAGGCAAGAGCGAAGTTGACTCCCGAGGCCAGCCAATGAACGTGTCTGCAGAGCTTCGTCTCGTTGCGGCTCGCGTAGTGTGGTTCAAGCCCGCAGAAGAGACGCTCGAGGACCCAACTTTCTTTCTCGCGCACGTGATGACATACGGGAGCATCGAAGATGTCATTTCGGCGAAAAAATACTTCGCTCAAAAGGACTTCCGGCAGGCTCTGGAGCAGGCGCCGCCCGGGCTTTTTGACAAGAGATCGTGGAGTTACTGGAACCTGATTTTTGGCCGTCGGCCTGCACCACCGATGCCGACGAGGAAATTTATAGCTACGGTATATCAATTGAGCTGGAAGACGCTCCCAGGCCTCCGCGGGCTTTCGTGCAGCGAGTTCAATGCCGCGCCCACGGCAACGCCGGACAACAACCGCGGCGTGGCCGTCGAATTTTCAAGCGAAGCGCAGCGCGACGCTTTTCTCGCGGAGATCGAAGCGCACTTCGCATCGCGCCGGTTCACGAACGCCGCGGACGCCTTCGACACCGTGAAGGCATACGTTCTGGAGCGCGCGGCGCAGTACGGAACGAAGCACTAGAGCATCCATCACGACGAACACCACGAACGAGGAACAATGGCCGACGAAGAGAAACCGCTTCAAACACTAGTCCCGGTAGACATCGAAACCGAAATGCGCCGGTCCTATCTCGATTACGCCATGAGCGTAATCGTGGCCCGCGCGATCCCCGACGTGCGCGACGGCCTCAAGCCCGTCCAGCGCCGCATCCTCATCGCCATGAACGATCTGGGCCTCGCCTCGAATCGCGGTTTCCGCAAGTGCGCAAAGATCTGCGGCGACACCTCCGGCAATTACCATCCGCACGGCGAAGCCATCATCTACCCCACGCTTGTCCGCATGGCCCAGGATTTCAACATGCGCTACATGCTCGTGGACGGCCAGGGAAATTTCGGCTCGGTGGACGGCGACCCGCCCGCGGCCATGCGTTACACGGAAGCCCGTCTCACCCGCATCTCCGAAGAATTGCTCGCCGATCTCGAAAAAGAAACCGTCGATTTCGTCCAAAACTTTGATCAGACGCGCGAAGAGCCATCGGTCCTGCCGGCCAAGTCTCCGAACCTTCTCGTCAATGGCGCTTCCGGCATCGCCGTCGGGATGGCGACGAATATCCCGCCGCACAATTTGCGTGAAGTGATCGAAGCCGCGGTCATGCTCATCGAAGAACCCAACACCACGCTCAAGGAAGTAATGAAAGTTCTCCCGGGCCCCGATTTTCCCACCGGCGGCTACATCGCGGGCCGCGATGGCATCCTGCAAGCCTATAAGACGGGCCGCGGCTCGTTCATCATGCGCGCCAAGGCCGCCATCGAGCAGGCGGGCAAGGACCGCGAGAGCATCGTCATCACCGAGATTCCGTTCCAGGTAAATAAAGCAAGGCTCATCGAGCGCATTGCCGAACTCGTGCAGACGAAAAAAATCGACGGCATCTCCGATGTCCGCGACGAATCCGACCGCGACGGCATGCGCATCGTCGTCGAAATTAAGCGCGGCGAGGAATCCCAGCTCGTCCTCAACCACCTTTTCAAGCACACCCAGATGCAGGAATCATTCGGCGTCATTCTGCTCAGCATCGTCAAGGGCCAGCCGCGCGAACTGCCCATCCTGGACATGCTTCGGCTTTTCATCGAGCACCGCGTCGAAGTTGTCCGCCGCCGCACGCAATTCGAGCTTCGTAAAGCCGAGGAGCGCGAGCACATCCTGCTCGGCTTCAAGAAGGCCATCGACAACCTCGACGAGATCATCAAGCTCATCCGCAAGTCCAAGTCGCCCGCCGAAGCCAAGGAAGGATTGATGGAACGCTGGAAGTTCAGCGACCGTCAGGCGCAGGCCATTCTCGATCTGCAACTCCATCGCCTTACGCAGATGGAGCGCGAAAAAATCCTCCAGGAATTGAAGGAAGTTCAGGAGCGCATCGCCGAACTGCGGTCGATTCTCGCGAGTGACAAAAAGCTCCGCGGGGTCATCATCACCGAGCTGCGCGAAGTCCAAAAAGCCTATGGCGACGATCGCCGCACGCAGATTGTTGACAAAGTCGAAGAGATCGAACTCGAAGACCTGATCGCCGACACCGACATGGCCATTACCGTCAGCCACGCCGGTTATATGAAGCGCACGTCCGTGGACGTCTACCGCCACCAGTCGCGCGGAGGCAAGGGACGCATCGGAGCGAAGACGCGCGACGAAGATTTCGTCGAGCACCTTTTCATCGCCTCCGCACATAGCTACATCCTGCTGTTCACATCCAAGGGCCGCGTTTACTGGCTCAAGGTTTATGAAATCCCCGAGGCCGCCGCGGCCACGCGCGGTCGCGCCATCACCTCCCTCGTGAAGTTCCAGGAAAACGAAAAACTCACCGCGCTCGTTGCATCCACAAACCTGGAAGAGGAGGGCCGCTACGTCTTCCTCGCCACCCGCAACGGCACCGTGAAGAAAACACCGATCGTGGACTTTTCCAACCCGCGCTCGGCCGGCATCATCGCCATCAACCTCGATAAGGACGACGAGCTCATCGGCGCGAAGCTCACCGACGGCAAAAAAATGATCTTTCTCGCGAGCCACAACGGCCAGGCCATCCTGTTCCGCGAAACAGAAGTTCGTCCGATGGGCCGCAACGCCGGCGGAGTGAACGGCATGGATCTCGCCAAGGGCGATTATGTTGTCAGCATGGACGCCGTCCAACCCGATTTCGAGATCATCAAGAAAGAGCACAAGAAGACCGCGGAAGATCTCGACGCGCTCGATGGCGAAATCATCAAGGATTCCCTCACCTCTCTGATGCTCACCGTCTCCGAGAAGGGTTTCGGCAAGCGCACCCCGCTCGCGGAATACCGCATCACCTCGCGTGGCGGCAAGGGCGTCATCAACCTGAAGACCACAGAGCGCAACGGTTCCGTCGTCGCCGCGCTCCAGGTCACCGAGGAATCCGACGTGATGATCATCACCGAGCAGGGCAAGGTCATCCGCGTTCATGCGAATGAAATCCGCGAGGCAGGGCGCTCCACGCAAGGCGTCCGCTTGCTGCGCGCTGAGGAAGGCGACGAGGTCGCCGCCGCCGCCGTCATTCAGGAAGAGGAAGAACCAATCGTGAAACCGTAGTGGCGGGCTTTGCTTCGCCCGGTAGGGGGGCCCTATTTTCCCGGCGGGGCATCCGGCTGTGGCAGGTAATATCCCGGCCGCGTCCGCACCGTAGTCTTTGGCCGGTCCACTTGTACGCGAATATCGTGATAGCCGTAAGGTGAAGTCCCCTTGGGGTGATACGACAGGGTATATTGCGCGTGCAGTTCGGCGCCGATTTTGTCGAGCCCCGTTTCAATTCCTTTGTCGTGCATCGTCGGGAAGTGCTCGCCGCCGGTGGCCGAGGTCGCCACCTCCAGCGCGTGTGCGCGCACAATATTTGCGCCGTGTTGCACCGCCCAGGATCCCAGAGCTAGCAAATCCCCGCTCGGTTGCTGCCCCATTCCCGGAGTCGTCGGCGTCTGCGGTTCGCCGGGAGTTGGCGGGCCGCCGAAAATTCCCGGTGGTGTGCCCGAAGGCGTCGCGGTGGTTTGGGTGGGTTCTCCGCGAAAATCCGCGGCCGTCGTTGAAAGCCCGACGGTGAAAATGGTGATGTTTTCCAGTTGCGCCTGTTGCAGCACTCCGCCCAGTTTCGCTTCGCTCCCGTGGTCCGCCGCCTCTGTAATCGCCACAATCACGCGCCGCCGATCCGGGGGGCGTTGCGCCAGCATCCGCACCGCCGCATACATTGCGTCGTAAAGTTTTGATGCGCTGCCGCCGTCCTGCAGATTCTCTATTACCTTGTCGAGCTTGTCGCGGTCTCTGGTGAAATCCTGCAGGCGGTTCACGGAGCTGCCGAACGAAATCACGGCGCCCTCATCAAATTCGCCCAGGATATCCTGTGTGAAGAGGACCCCCGCCTTCCGTATCGCCGGAAGCATCGGCGCGACATGCGAGCTCGTATCGACAATTAGCACCACCGAAAGCGGGTCGCTTCCCATGTCGAAATGGTCGATTTTTTGTTCGATGCCGTTGTCGAAGAGGCGAAAGTCACTCTGGTTCAGGTCCATGATGATCTCGCCCTTTTCATTGCGCACCACGACGGGAGCGCTCACCAGCTCCACCCGTACGCGGATTGGCTCCTTTTGCTTGCTTGGGTTCGCCTGGGGACTTGTCCCAGCAGGTTGCTTGATCGGCCCCGGCGGCGCCTGCGCCCATGCTTGCGCCCTCGCATGTGCGAAGACCAGCGCCACACCGGCGCCAAAAATCGCCACTGCGCGGCAAAATTGAGATAGCTTCTTCATCCGGACAGCTCCCTGATATTAGTCTACTGGATTGGATGCCCCGGAGTCACTCCGCGTTGGGCGTCGCCGGTGTAGAATGGCGATTCTCTTTGGACAGGCGCAAAACCCGCCTCAGGAGCCCGCATGCCGAAGAAATATCCAAACGCCGTAAAGCTCGCCTACCGCGATCCGCGTTTCATGGACAGCCATGCCGCCCGTCCGGTGCGCATCATCACGGAATACCTGGACCCGCTTACCCGTTTGCGCAAGGAAGGCATCGGCGACACCATCGTCATTTTCGGCTCTGCGCGCATCCTCGCGCGCGCAGGCGCTGATGAACTCCTTGCGCGCGCCCGCCGCAACGCGAAGAAACACAAATCGCAAGCGGCCCGCGAGGAAGTCCGCAAGGCGCACAACGAAATGGAGATGTCCCGCTATTACGAAGACGCGCGCGCCCTTGCGCGAAAAATCACCACTTGGGCGATGAGCCTCGGCTCCAACCCGCGCCGCTTCGTGATCTGCTCCGGCGGCGGCCCGGGCATTATGGAGGCGGCCAATCGCGGCGCTGCGGAAGCCGGAGGCAAGTCCGTCGGGCTGAGCATTGAGCTGCCGCACGAGCAGGAACCCAACAGCTTCATCAGCCGCGAACTGAGTTTCAACTTCCATTACTTCTTCATGCGCAAGCTCTGGTTCGCGCAACTCGCTAAGGCGCTTATTGTTTTCCCCGGCGGCTTCGGCACCATGGACGAACTTTGGGAAATGCTCACACTGATGCAGACGGGAAAACTTCCCGACCACAATCTTGTTTTGATTTACGGACGAAAGTATTGGGATCGCGTGCTCAACTGGCGCGAAATGCTGCGCACCGGCACGATCAACGCGCGAGAGTACGGCCTGTTGCGTTTCTCCGATTCCGTCGAGGATGCATTTGACCAGGTTCGTGGAGTCCTCGAGCAATACCACATGAAGCTCGACAACGATTTGCAGGAATAATTTTCGCACTGCATAATTAGTCATAGTTACATTCCGCGTCGGCGTACAACGCCCTCCTGAGGAAGAGCGTCCATATATATGGGATTCGGCCATGAAGAGATTTGCCAATTTACTCGGAAGGCGTAAAAACCGATCGCTGATTGTGGCTGGATTGCTGGTTATCGTCATAACAATTGCCTCCGATTTGTCAGATGCGACCGGAGCGCAGGAACCCACGCGAAATTCAGCGCAAGGCTCTTTGCAACCTTCGCTGCAAAGTGGGGCGCTCTCTCCGGAACAAGACTGTGCCCAAAATGCCGTGCCGCAACCTGTCAGTGCGCATGAAACGAAAGGTAACGGATTTCAATACTCCAGCGTCTGTGTTCGGCCACACAAACCCGATCCGGAATACGTGAAACATCAAACACCCGTCGGCGAAACTCGCGATGGCTTTTCCCAAAGAAATGCTGATCTGCTTTGGATCATCCAAATGGCGTACGGAAGCGGCGCAGGCAGAGTATTCGGCGTGCCGGACTGGATTAATCGCACCAACGGATATGATTTTGAAGCGAAAATGGACCCCGCGACAGCAGGCGCACTCAAGAAGCTTAGCTCTAATGACCGCAAACTTGCACGGCAACACATGTTACAGATTCTGCTGGAAGACCAGTTCAGATTAAAAGTGCACACGGAATCGAGAGAGATTCCGGCGTACAACCTACTTCGCGCCAAGGGCGGGCCCAAATTCCACAATGAGGCCCAGGATCTTCCAAGGGGAACCGACGACAATTGTGGAGACGTGGAAGCCGGTGCGAATTCGATAATTTTTTGCGCACCTGGTCGGATTGAATGGTTGCGAAGTGAGTTGGAATATTTTTTGGCACACCCCGTGATCGACAAAACGGATCTCAAAGGTTTGTACACGTTCTCGATGCACTTCAGGTCAACTCCGGAAGCGTGGTTGAAAACCCATCCGGAAGAGGAGAAAGACGCGCTGCCACAAGCAATTGTCGATCAGTTGGGCCTGTCGCTTAAGCCGGTGATGATCTCGACGGAAGTGATCGTGATCGACCATATCGAACGTCCTCTAGGAAATTAGCGGAGGCCCGGACCGGAACCGAAAAAGAAGTCACATATTCAAATAAAAAACGGCCCCCGGAAAATCGGAGGCCGTTTCTGTTCAGCAGGCTTTCGCCGCAGGGACTTCTTACAAAGACGATTCTCCCAGCTTCGCTCCACGCAGGGCGTTTCACGCGCCGGCTTTTACCGCGGGCGGCCCGATGGCCGGTATGACCCGAGCGTTCGCGGCCGCAGCCGCAGCCTCGGTCCCAGCGGTGGCGGCACACGGTGCAGCGGCGCCCCGCAATTCGTGCAAAGTTCCGAATGCATCTGATCCACCCGGAGCCACTGGCCGCGCGCCAGACATTCCGGATTAATGCATTGAACCGTCCAGCCCGGTAGATACTGCACGGTACCTCCCGAACTTTTCCATCGGCCTGCGCGGAACGAAAAGCGCGTTCGCGGCAGCGCCCGATTCTCCCCTGTGCGCTTCCTCAAGCGCGAAAGCCGCTTGGCGAAGCGCGTGGAAAAGTTTCGCGGATTGTGCTGCACCGCCATAGGTGTGTCAAGAAAAAACACACAATTAGTAGTAGTCCTGTTGCGGCGGCTGAAACACTCAGATCACGCAGTGCTCCCGAAGTGGGATTTCCAGGAAGGAGTGGGGTTCTCAAGGGGCAACGCGATATTTCCGAGTGAGGAAATTAAACGTGAATGGCGGATTGCGGGGGTCAAATCCAGCCCGTTTGCGATGAACCCTCTCGAAGATTCAATTCTGAGAAGGATTTTCCGGCATCTTGGGCTGCGCAGGTGGATTCTTCTTGGCATCCTCCAGCGCACGCTCCAGCTCAGCGAGCTTTCCCTTGGCAATGTCCACATCTTGCTGCTTGGCGTCAATCTGCTGTTGTGCCCGCGCCAGCGCGGCCTGGATCTGCGGGTCCTGGACTGCCATCGGGTTCTGGTAATACCCCTGCTGCTGGAGCAGGAAGTCGCGCTTGGCCAGGTCGAGTTCTTTTTCAAGTGTATCCAGCTTCTCTTGCGCGGCGGCAATCTCAGACTCGAGTTCAGTCTCTGTTTTTGGATTCGTCGGCGCCGCGCCCGGTGCCGCTGCTGCTGGCGCCGCCGCAGCTTCCGGGGGCGGCGGGGGCGGACCGACTACGCTTATGCCGAATGGATTCGTCGGGATGTTCTCATTTGTCCAGGTCTTCACAGCGGCAGGCGTTGTGGGTTTCTGTGCGCGCAGCCGTCGCGCAATCTCCCCGAGCGAGTGAGATGTCTGCTCCTCCTGCCCTGCTCGCGCTGCGGTGCCGGCGGCAAGGCCCAGCGCGGCCAGCGCACAGATCGCTGTCCCGCGCCAAACGTCACGCATCACTCTTGTTGAGCTGAGTTCAAGCATAGAAACCCTCCCGATAAGAGTCTTCCAATGCTAGCCTCTGGATTGGCGAATAACAACTGGACTCAAGGCCAGTCCCCCTATCAATAACGTCAAACGCGGCCCCGGAGATTGCGGTTCGAGCCTTTCTCGGGGGATTTTTGGTAGTATCGGCGCTTCCTCGCAGTCTTCCGGGAACTATGGAAAGGAGCTCTCAATGAAGAGGATTTTCGCTTCCGTGATTTTCTCCGTTTTCTTTTCGTGTGGAGTTGTCGCGCAGAATTCTCAGTCTGCGGGCAACTCATGCGAAGGCCTGGCCCGCCTCGCCCTCCCCCAAGCGAAAATTACCTCGGCTCAAGCGGTCGCGGCTGGTGCGTTCTCGCCATCTCCAACAAGAACCCCGGCCCAAGCCGCCGGTGATATTCTCTTTAAGACGCTGCCCGCGTTCTGCAGGATCTCTGTGGAAGCCGCCCCAAGCGCCGATTCGGATATCAAGATTGAAGTGTGGCTCCCGGCCAGCGGTTGGAATGGCAAATTTCAAGGCCAGGGCAACGGTGGTTTCGCCGGATATATAGACTATCGCTTAATGGGAATCGCCATCGGCCAAGGATATGCTACCGCCGGCACCGATACGGGGCACTCCGCCTCCGGCTCCGGGCCCGATGCGACATGGGCGCTGGGCCATCCCGAGAAGATAATCGACTTCGGGTACCGCGCAATCCATTTGATGACGCAGCTCGCCAAAACCTTGGTGCTCGCCTTTTACGGCAGCAATCCCCAGCACTCGTATTTTTCCGCTTGTTCCAATGGTGGCCGGCAAGCCCTCATGGAAGCTCAGCGTTTCCCGGAAGATTATGACGGCATCATCGCCGGCGCGCCCGCTAATTTCTTGACGCACCTCCTTACAAGCTCCATTTGGGACGCTCAGGCCACCACGCTGGATCCGGCCAGTTATATCCCCACCGGCAAGTTGGCCGCGATCAGCCGCGGTGTGAACGACGCCTGCGATGCGCTGGACGGCGTGACCGACGGCATCCTCAATGACCCGCGGCAATGTCACTTCGATCCCGCGGTTCTGCTTTGCAACGGCGCGGATTCGGAGGGCTGCCTCACCGCCGCTCAGGTATCCGCGCTGAAAAAACTGTACGGCGGGGCGCACGATTCACATGCGCGTGAAATTTATCCGGGTTTCTTGCCCGGGGCCGAAACCGGAGGCGGGGGCTGGGCCGCTTGGATTACGGGATCAGCGCCGCGCACCGGCCTGCTTTTTTCTTTTGGCACTGGATTCTTTGCCGACATGGTTTACGAAAAAGCTGACTTGGATCTCCTGCGCGCCGACATTGACCAGGCGCTCGCGGCGGCCGACGAAAGGATGGCACCCACGCTGAATGCCATGAACGCCAATCTCGCTGCATTCGAGTCGCGCGGCGGCAAGCTCATTCTCTACCATGGTTGGAATGATCCGGCGATTTCCGCGCTCAACACAATTAACTACTACAACAGTGTGGTCGGCAAGATGGGCCAGCGGGATACGGACTCGTTCGTCCGCGTGTTCATGGTGCCCGGCATGCAGCACTGTGCCGCCGGTCCCGGGCCGGATTCGTTCGGCCAGGCGGGCTCGACTGCGCCTATGGATCCTCAACACAACATTCAACTTGCTCTCGAACAGTGGGTCGAAAAATGGACCGCACCGTCCACCATCATCGCTACCAAATACGCGATTGGAGACCCAAATAGAACGGTGAAGATGACTCGGCCGCTATGCGCTTATCCGCAAGCCGCGAAATACAACGGCACGGGTGACACAAATTTGGCCGCCAGCTTCGTTTGCACTACGGGAGTGCACTGACCACGAATTTCCGTGGTGGACCCGGCCAAATGATCTTCCTCAAGAGAATACAACGAGCGTTCTACGGCGCAATCGTAGTCATCGCGATTTGCTCTCCCGTGCAAGGCCACGCAACCATTTCGGCGCGCGTTCGGGAAACACTTGTTTGCGAGGCCAGCCTTTGTAATACAAATGTGCGGTTTGATCTTCAGGCTGCCGCGACCCCGGAAGCCCCGCCAATCACGCGATATTCCTTGCCGCCGGAAAAGGAGCGTCAGGCTGTCGAGCTTGCTCACACGGGACGCCGCATCTTCTTCGGGGAATTTCTCACCGAGGCGATCGTTCTCTTGCTTCTTCTGCGATTCGGCTGGGCTGCAAGGTTTCGCGATTGGGCCGAACGCGTGAGTTCCCGCCGCGTCGTCCAGGCCGCGGTTTTTTGGCCGCTGCTTCTTCTCACGCTTGGTGTGGCGAATCTTCCATTTCAAATTTGGGGACACGTTCTCGTGCGCGCGTATGGCCTTTCTGTGCAGGGCTGGATTTCCTGGGCGCTCGACTGGATCAAGTCGGAGGCGGTTTCCATCGCGATCGTGGCATTTGTTGGTTGGCTCGCTGCGGCACTGATTCGCCGAAGCCCGCGACGCTGGTGGCTGGGTGCGTGGGCCGCTTCGCTGCCCCTTATGATCCTGGGTGTTTACGCCGAGCCATTCGTTTTCGAGCCGTTGTTCTATGATTTCCAACCCCTCGCCATTTCCCATCCCGCACTTACGGAAGACGTTCAGCAGGCCGCCGCCCGTGCTGGCATCGCCATCCCGCAAAATCAGATCCTGGAGATGCTCGCGAGCCGCAAAGTGAATTGGATTAACGCGTATGTGGCGGGAATCGGCAATTCAAAGCGCGTGGTTTTTTGGGACACGCTTCTTGCTCGCGTGGACGCGTGGGGCGCCCTTTTTACTTTTGGCCATGAATTAGGCCACTACGTGCTGAATCATGCTTGGCAATACATCGGGCTTTCCGCGTTGGGCCTTGCGGTTGGATATCCGCTGCTGGCATGGCTTTTTCGGATCGTATTGCGCCGGTACGGCGAACGCTGGCGCATTCGCGCCCCGCATGATTGGGTTGCGCTGGCGGCGCTGCTGCTTCTGGTGGATGTGGGGCAGTTCGCCTTGATGCCGCTCCAGAATGCAATTACACGCCATTTCGAGCATCAGGCAGATGTTTTTGGCCTCGAATTGATTCATGGTGCGGTCCCGGATGCGCCGCAGGCCGCCGCGCGAATGTTTCAAACTCTCGGCGAGGCAAATCTCGAGGAGCCGGCGCCATCGCGATTCGCGGTGTTTTGGTTTTACTCGCACCCGCCTATCGCCGACCGTATTAATTTCGCGCTGCATTACGATCCGTGGTCCGCTGGCCAAAAACCGCAATTTAGTTTCTTGCCTCCGACGACAACCACTGCGAAGCCGTGAAGAAACCCATCGTAATTTTCGATTGAAAAGAAGGCGAAGAGCGGTAAGCTCGCGGCATGAGCCAAGAAAATGCGAGCAGGAAGCAGTTGATTCGTTACGTGAACCGGCAGCAGATGAGTTGGCGGGCCGTCGACGTCGAGCGGCTGATCGACGAAGACCATCCGGCGCGGGCCATTTGGACGGTGGTCGGGAGGCTGGATCTGAGCCGTTTTTACGAAAGCATCGGCAGCAGCGCCGAGGAGGGCGGCCGTCCGGCGATCGACCCGCAACTGTTGATCAGCCTGTGGGTGTACGCCTACAGCCGGGGAATCGGGGCGGCGCGAGAGATCGAACGGCGGTGTGAATACGATCCGGCGTTTCAGTGGCTGACGGGTATGGCAGGGGTGAACCATCACACGCTGGCGGATTTCCGGGTGGAGAAGGGGGAGGAGTTGGACCAGTTGTTCACCCATTTGCTGGGAGTGCTGAGCGCGGAAGGTCTGATCACACTGGATGAAGTGATGCAGGACGGGACCAAAATCCAGGCCCAGGCCAGCCGGGACAGCTTTCACCGGGAGAAGACGCTGCGAGAGCATCTCGATCGGGCGCGGCGGCAGGTGCAGGTCTCGCGCGATCCGCTGGCAGAACCTGCAGCGAACCGGAAGCAGCAAGCGGCGCGGGAACGAGCCGCGCGGGAGAAGCGAGAACGGCTGGAACAAGCCTTGGCGGAACTGGAGAAGTTGCGCGAGCCGAAGAAGACGGCGGAAGAAAAGCGCGAGACGCGCGCGAGCGTCAGCGATCCGGAGGCGCGGGTGATGAAGCAAGCCGGCGGCGGTTTTGCGCCGAGCTATAACGCCCAGATCTCGACCGACGCCAAGCACGGATTCATCGTGGAGGCGGAAGTCACCCAGGCGGGAAACGACTTTCACCAGTTACTACCGGCGGCGGAGAGAATCGAGCAGCGCTGGGGGCGAAAACCGGAACGAATGGTGGCCGACGCAGGCTACACGAGCGGAAAAAATATCGAGGACCTGGTGGAGAAAGGCATTGATTTCGTGGGGAGTTTGGCGGGTGAGGTGTCCAAAGCGCGGACGAACCCAGAGCGGTTTGCGGCGGTGCAGTTTGTTTACGAGGCGGAAGAGGACCGGTACATCTGCCCGGCGGGCAAGACGTTGAACTATGAAGGCCGCTGGAAGCGCGGCGGTGTGATTCTTCACAAATACAAAGCGGCCACCGAGCAGTGCGCCAGCTGCTCGTTGCGAGCGGCTTGCTGCGGCAGGAATCAAAGACACGGCCGGTCGGTCGTGCGGAAACAGGAGAGCGCGGCGATGGGTGCGTTTCGGGAGAAGATGGCCACCGTGGAAGCGCACGCGATCTACCGCCGCCGCGGGCCGGTCGCCGAGTTCGTGCATGCCTGGATCAAAAGCAAGCTGGGCCTGCGGCAGTTTCACGTGCGCGGGTTGAACAAGGTGCGAATCGAAATGTTCTGGGCATGCTTCACTTACAACGTGCAGCAATGGATCCGACTCGGACGGGCGCGTGCCCCGGCTCCCGCGAGATGATCGAGCACACACGGGAACATCGCGAATCGGCATGCGTTCAATGAAGGGTGATAAGTGGGTATCGAGCTGTCCAAATACCTGTCCGACGCACGTTTTTTCACGGCTTCTGCGCCGCCGCGGTGAATTCGCCCCGCGTCGGGTGACCAATCAATTCTTGTTTTCCTGACGTGTTTTGTCGCGGTGATAATGGGCTGCAACCTTCGCACGGTTTCCGCACACCGCCATCGAGCACCATCGTCGTCCGCCCGTGCGCGAATCATCATAGAAAAAAAGACCACAATTCGGATTCGCGCACATTCGGATTGGCGCTCGCGGACCTTCTGCAATTAGCTCCGCCCCGGACCGCGCAATCGCTGTGAGCAGCCACGTAAGCCCCTGAGCCCGCGCGTGAAGCGCGAGCCGCCATTCCGGCTGCCCCGCCCCCACAGCCTGCCCCGCCACCGGCTCGAGCCGGTCATACCCCTCTGTGTGCGCAAGGATTTCATTGATAGGATCGATCCAGCCGGGAAGGACTTCTGCTCCCGAACTGCGCGCCTCAAAAACCAGCCTCAGTGCGTCTCGAACCGACGCTGCTCTTTCCAGTAATTCGGCCGACTCGTCAGGCGCTGTATCCCAGACATCAAGGAGCGCGGATTTAGCGGCGGCGTTCATTACTTCGCTCGCCGCAAGAAACTCGACAAACATTGAGAAGCCTTCCCGCGGTCCACCCGAGGATGCATCTGGCAACCTCAAATTCGCAAAGTCGATCGCCAACCTTCCGCCAATTAAAGGCTCGGTACCCTGCGCGGCATTTTTGGAACTCTTAGTCACGCGACTCATTGATGAATTCCCTGTCAAACAGGCTTGAAAATGCATAACCTGTATATCATTGTATAGAGGTTAGTTGGGGATTCGCTTGATGCTAAGCCACCTTCCAGTTCAAACTATTTGCGAGTATCCGTGCAGCCAATTCCAGCATCTGAATTGAGTAACCATGCGGACTTCGTCTCTACGCGCACTCTTAGCTTGCTCTTCGCTAGCCACATTTGTGTGTTGCTCCGGCCTGGTTCGCGAAAGTTCAGCACAGACGCCGGATGCCGCAAGCGCCGCAAAAAAGCCAGTCCTCGTTGAGCTTTTTACGTCCGAAGGGTGTTCGAGCTGCCCCCCCGCGGATGCGCTCCTCGCCAAACTGGGTTCGCAGCAGTCCGTCGCGGGAGCCGACACCATCATTCTGGAAGAGCATGTTGACTATTGGGATGACCAAGGGTGGCACGACCCCTTCGCCTCGGCGGCCGTCACGGAACGCCAGAGAGATTACGCGTTTCGGCTCGGCGGCGAGGTTTACACGCCCGAGATGATTGTGGATGGCCGCGCTGCATTTGTGGGTAGTGAAGGCGGGCAGGCGCAGCGCGAGATCCAGGCCGCAGTAAGCGCTCCCAAAGCAGACGTTCATCTCGAATGGCAGAACAGCTCTGCTGGAGCATCCGCGAATCCGGCCATACTGCGTATTCGAGTGGGAAAGTTGCCCGCCACGGCAGATGGCGCCAAGCCCGACGTGTTTCTCGCCATTACTGAAAGCCATCTCCATTCCAAGGTGCTGCGCGGAGAAAACAGTGGGCGCGCGCTCGATCATGATGGCGTTGTGCGACAACTCGCAAAGGTGGGTGCGGCGGCCACGCAGAAAGACTCCGCGTATGACGGCCAGTCGACAATCCAGCTCAAGAGTGATTGGAAGCGGGAGAATCTCCGCGCAGTGGTTTTCGTGCAGGATCCGCGCACGCGCAAAGTATTCGCCGCGGCCGCGATTCCCTTCTGACCTTTGTCCAACAGCGCTCCACGCTTTTCCCAGCCTCGAATTCATTGTTAACGACGAATCCGCCTTTGATCTCGATAGCAAAGTTGCGCGGGTGTTACACTTTCGCTCCTCATAGATGACCATCATCGAGCAGACCATCGAAATCTCAGCGCCGCCGAACGAAGTGTTCGTGTTTTTCGTGCCGCAGCGAATGCCTTATTGGTATGGCGCGGAAATGAACTGCGCGATGGAGGTTTCCGGAGGCGAAGCGGATTTTCGCGTGGCGCAGAAAATCCACATCAGCGGCCATCTGAAAGGGCGGCTCGGAAAAAAAGAGATCGCGCACACTGTGGTGATCACGTGCCACGAAACGCCGCGTGTTTTGGAATGGCGATTCGAGGACCCCTATGGTGTGCGCGGGCTCGAGCTCTGGGAGCTGCAACCAGTTCCATCCGGCACGCGCGTCACCATGCGCAGCGAGTATGAAATGCCGGGGCGCATGAGCCGCGCTCTGGACTGGTTGATCACGCGCCACGCCGTCGCGCGCCGCAACCGCGATTACCTCACGCGCCTGCGCAAACTCGCCGAGCGAAAATAACGGGCGCGCTTCAAAGCAGATTAGTCCACGATGAGGCGGACAAATTTTTTCTTGCCTGCGCGGATCAAATGTTTGCTCCCGGGGGCCAGCGGCAATTCCAGCTTCACATCGGAAGCAGGCGAGTTATCCACGTCCACGCCGCCCTGCTTGATCAAGCGCTCGGCTTCGCTGCGCGAGGGCACAAGGCCAACTTCCGCGAGCAGCGCGGACAGCCGCCGCGCGCCTGCTTTGATTCTTTTTTCCGGGGCTTCGTCCGGCGCCTGGCGCTGCTGAAACACTTTCCGGAATTCATCCGCCGCATGAGTGGCTGCCGCTTCGCTATGGAATCCCGCAATGATCTCTTGCGCGAGGCCAATCTTCACTTCCATGGGATGCGCCGCGCCTTCGGCGACGTGGCGGCGCAAGCGGATGATTTCCGTTTCCGGGCGATCCGTGAGCAGCTCCATGTAACGCCACATCAACTCATCGGAAATGCTCATCAGCTTGCCGAACATTTCTTGCGGCGTTTCGGTGATGCCGATGTAATTGCCGAGGCTCTTGGACATTTTGCGCGCGCCGTCAAGGCCAACGAGGATCGGCATGGTCAGCGCCACTTCCGAAGGCAGGCCGTATTCGCGCTGGATGTCCCGATGCACGAGCAAATTGAATTTTTGCTCGGTCGCGCCGAGCTCCACGTCGGACTTAAGCGCCACGGCGTCATACGCCGTTAACAGCGGGTACAGCAGTTCGTGGACGGAGATCGGCTGGTTCTTGTCCAGCCGCGAACGAAAATCCTCGCGTTCGAGCATGCGCGCCAGCCGGTAATGGCCACACAAACGCACCACATCGTGGCTGGACATCCTGCCGAGCCACTCGCTGTTGTAGCGAACCTCCGTTTTCATTGGATCGAGGAGCTTGTAGACCTGCGCCAGGTAGGTCTCGGCATTTGCATTCACCTGTTCGCGCGAAAGCGGCGGGCGGGTTTCGGATTGACCGGTCGGGTCGCCAATCATCGCGGAAAAATCGCCGATCAGGAAAATTGCGGTGTGCCCCAGATCCTGAAAGTGTTTCAGCTTGCGCAGCACAACCGTGTGCCCCAGATGAATATCCGGCGCCGTGGGGTCCACGCCGAGATAAACACGCAGCGGCTTGCCGGAAGCGCGCGAGGCTTCGAGCTTCGCGACCAACTCCTTTTCCTGAATGATTTCGGCGGCGCCCTTTCGGATGTGGGAAAGCTGTTCGTCAACAGTAAGAAACGCCTTGGGAGGAAATCCCATCGCGCCGGTTTTCTTCGTGCCGCCGGATTCCGCGCTCATGATTTTTGTCCTGCGGCGCCCGATGCCGCACTCTGCCCGGCGGCGGCTGGCGCTGACGCGAGATGAATCACGCGGCGGCCCTCGATGCGGACGCGGCCTTCGAGCACCAGTCGCACGGCCTCCGTGTAGATGCGGTGCTCTTCTTTCAGAATGCGCGCGGAAAGAGTCTCCGGCGTATCGTCATCCAGCGCGGGAACGATGGCCTGCATCACGATCGGGCCGGCATCGAGATTTTCGTCCACGAAATGCACGGTGCAGCCGGCGAAGCGCACTCCATATTCGAGCGCCTGGCGCTGCGCTTCCAGCCCGGGAAACGACGGCAGGAGCGAGGGGTGAATATTCAGGATGCGTCCGCGAAACGCCGCGACAAAGTACGGTGACAACAGGCGCATAAATCCCGCGAGACAGACCAGCTCGACGCCTGCTTCCTGCAGCGCGGCCACGACCAGCTTGTCGTACGCTTCGCGCTCGAGCCCCTTCGACGGGATGACGCGAGCGGGGATGCCGCGCTCACGGGCCCGCTCGACGCCCGGCGCGCCATCGCGATTGCTAATGACGATGGCGATCTCCGCGCCGGAAAGGCGGCCCGAGGCGATGCTATCGGCCAGCGCCTCAAAATTCGAGCCGCGGCCGCTGAGAAGGATTCCGATGCGCTTCGTCATTTTCGTTTCAAGTCAACATATGGCATTGCAAGTTAGCATACGACTGGCCGCGTGCAAAACGGTGATTCGGGGAGGCTGGCAGAGGCGCAGCCCCATCCCCCCCGGCCTTTTTTGTAAGTGGTAGAAAACGCTGGTGCTTACGGGAGAGGATGTCTGTAAGTGATAGAAAACATTGGGGGATTTTTGGGGCATTTCGACGGATTGTCGTAAGTGATAGAAAACACTGGTAGTTAGAGATAAATGCGGGGAGATCGCTGGAGGGGAGGGGGGTACCCCCCATCTTTTTGTAAGAGTATCGCAACAAAGGACTTACAGGAACGAAGAGCGTTAAGAGTAACGCAGCATTGGACTTACGGGTTTCCCGCACAGAATCGCGGGACGCAAAAGTCGCGTTTTGGCGCGAAGGCGAGGGTAAGTGATTAATGGGAAAGGAGTTAGGGCGCTTCGCGTTTGCGAATATCATGGCGATCCTGCAACGGGTGGCGGGATTCGAGGGCTCGAATGCCGGAAACTACGTTACAAGCCAAGTTACCATTCGTGATAATGTTTGTCAATAGGTAATTTAGTTCGAATGAAAGAAAAATCTGGAAAGCCATTCGAATGGAATTGCAAATTAGCCAAACCCTACTTTTTTGGTTCCGGCGAAGCTGGCCCCATTGCGAACAATCGCGCGAGGGGAATGGTGACGGAACCGATGGATCCGTTTCCGGCGTCGCGCAGCACCAGGCGGACTTCCGCGGCGTCGTTTGCAAGCGCCAGGGTTTTCGAAAAGCTGAATCCATTCTGAAGGAGTTGTTTGTAATCGGCCTGCGTTGGGTTCAGGTTGTGGGTCTTTGAAATCGTGCCGATCTGGCGGCCATCGGCGTTAAACTCCGCCCAGACCTCGGTAATGTTGTCGGTCCACCGGCCGCCTTGTTGCTGGAAGCGCAGTTGACCGGCATCGAGGGTGATTTTTACCTTCAATTGCCGGGAGCCGGGAACGACAACGGCATCGGCTTGGATGTCGAATCCAAGATCCGTTGATTCGAGAGGGCTGCGAATGGCTTCGGCCAGCTTCTCATCATCGCTCTGGGGAGCGGAGCCGGAGTCCGCGACAGCGTAATAACCTTTACGCGCGCGGACTTCGACGCCCGGGCGATTCACCTTCACTTTGATTTCGCGGAATTCGCCATTCCATTTGTTGTGGTCGGGGTAGTAGCCGAGGAGATAGGAGGAGGAGGAATTGTCAATCACGCGCCGAATCGCACCTGCAAGATCATTTGTGCCATTGATCTCGCGGCCTCCTGACGCTTCGGCGACATTCCTAAGGGCATTGAATCCTCCCACAGGGCCGCCTTCAGTTCCGGCAACATCGTAATTGCCGATCGCGGGAGTTGGAAGGTCAACGCCGGATGCCCCTCCGACCCTGCCCTTGCCCCCACCGCCGGCAGGGACGGGGCCGTCGCCACCTCCATCAGGAGCGCCAAAACCCCGCGCGTCAATCGCGGAGAGAGGGAGATCGGCATTGCCAAGCGTTTTCGCGGTCTTGTCCATCGTTCCATCGGTGACAATTCTCTGGCGTGGAAAGCCGTTCGAGAGCCAAATCAAATTCTTGCGGCCCGGAATTTTTGCCAGGCGATCCGCAATCGCATGCATTGCGTCCATCGTATAAGTGCTCATTACAATGGGGTCGGATTGCGAGGGAGAGATGAAATCTGGAATGTCTTGCTTTCCGCGGTCGAGCCCGCGCTGGAGGGCGCCAGGGTCGCTGGTGAAGTCCTGCAAAAGATAGAGCTTGTCAGCAAGTTCGTAAAGCGCGACGCGATCTTGCGGCTGCATCCGGCCGATAAATTTTTCGACCGCAGCGAACATTGGCTCGACCGCGCATATTGGAGGGCCGGCGGGAGGCGGGCAAAAGTTTTGGTCCCAATAGCGGCCGTTGTAAGCGTCGAGGACGATTACGGTGAGGGGCGGTTGAGCGCCTTGCGCGGCGCGGTTTGAGAAGAGATTCGGAGGCGCAGCGGCGTTGGTGGCGATGAGGCGGTTTGTTTGCTCCGAAAATGATGCGATCTTCTGTGGCTGCCCTTGATCAAACAGATCGAAATCGTCTTTGGTGAGACCGTTGACGGGATTGCCATCACTGTCATGGACGACCACACTTACCGTTACCAACCGGGTGGTCACGCGCAATGGCGGAGTTGTCGGATGAGTTTGCGCAGATTGAGGAGGAGGCGGGGGCGGCGGCGACTGCGCAAGGCCGGAAAAAACCAAGAGGCCAGCCATTACAAGGGCCAGCGGCGTTGCAGGTAGCCTCGAAATACACTTGTGCGGCATAAATAAGTAATCCTAGCCATTGAACCCGGTTTGGAACGGGCCCCGGGAACTTCAGAAGAATCTCATGAGTCCTATGAGGCTACCATCGGAAAAAGGGATGCATCGCGGTATTTCCAATATTGGAAACGCGAGCAGACACCTCTCACCCTATTCAAGCTCGGATCACCCCGGAAGATGGTGTTGGCCGCGCGCAAAACGCCCAAGAGAAGCGACAGCATTCCTTATGGATTTTGAGGAGAGGCGGCCTTCTTGGCATGATCCTCCAGATTCTTCTGCATCTGCGCCAGGAATTGCTGCATTTGCGGGTTGGTTGCATGTTCCTTGGCCGTTTTCACAAGCTCGATGGCGCGCGGGTCGCCCAGCGCAACGAAAGCACTGGCCGCCGCGCCGGAAAGCTGGAAATTTCCGGATTCCACCGAGGCCGAAAATGCATCCGCAATTATTGGGTAAGCGCGCGGGTCATTTTTCCCCGCCGACCCGAGAACGGATAATGCGCCGGCGCGCACGCCCAATAGATTCCCTCTCGCCGCGAAACGCACCGCAGCGTCCAGCGCGCGTGGATCGCCCAGAGCGGAAAGACCGAAGAGTCCCGAAACGCGAATCGTGTCGCGCCACGAAGGCTGATCCAAGAGTTTATTTAACGCGTCGTAAGCTCCCGGATCCTTCGTTGCTCCAAGGGCGGTCGCCGCCGCGCGAATCACGTTGTAGCTCGGGTCATTCAAGTAGCCCAGGTAAATGCCAGCCAGCGACGCATCTTTTGAGTCGCCCAGATAGTTGATCGCGCGCCCGCGGACGCGAGGGGTCTTATCCTTTACAGCGGCCAGCAACGCTGCTCGCGCATCGGGACCAGCCACGCCCCTGAGCGCGCCGAGGGAATCCAATCGCACGCCCCAGAACGCGTCGCCGGTTGCAGCCGAGGCGATCGCTTTTGTGATGGCCAACTTTTCTTCAGCGGGAGTGGCGGTGTTTTTCAAGCGGGCCTTCAGTTCATCGAGCGCAAAGATGCGACCGAGAACATCGCTGTCGTGCGAGAGTTGATAGATCAATTGCGGAGTGGTCTTGTCGAAATGCAATTCCTTGATCAGCGTGCCGCCATAGTCGAAATCGATCAGCAGCGGTTCTGAGTCAGCATGGAAACTAAAAGTTTGCTCCTCTTTTGCTTCGATCATCGCTTTTTCGATATGCGTGCCTGAGGCAGTACCAATCTCGATTTGAACGGGCATCTGGAAAAAAGTCACCTGCGGATAAGCCGAAGCCGGATCCACTTTTTGTTCCTGCTTTACGGTGAGCGTGACCGTTTTTGAGCCCGCGTCGTATGCCTGCGTCACGCGGAAGATGGGATGCCCCATCCTGTAGAGCCATTCGTCGAAGAACCAGTCCATGGATTGGCCGGTCGCCTCTTCGATGGCGATGCGGAATTGTTCGGTCTCCACCGGCTGATGCGCGTACATTGTCAGGTAATGGTGGATCGCGCGCCACCAATTCTCTTCGCCGAGCGTCGTCCGCAACATGTGAAGAACGGCGCCGCCGCGCGGATAAGCATAGGTGTCAAACACAACCTCCGGGTTGAGGTAATTCTCCGTGACGATCGGACGCCGCTGGCCGCGGTTCCAGGCTTGAAAGTATTGGTCTTGATTTGCTTTGACATCGCTGTAAAGAAAGTCGTCGCGGCCCAGCGACTTCTCATCCCACATGGCCTGGAAGTAGGTTGCGAAACTTTCATTCAACCAGACATCCGCCCAGGACCGGCAAGTGACGAAATCGCCGAACCACTGATGCGCCAGTTCATGCGATTCCAGGCTATCCGCAGTGCCGTCCAACTCTGCCCGTTCGTCGTGGATCATGCCATCAATCATTGTCGTGGCCGAAATGTTTTCCATGCCACCGCCAAAGTTGTGCACCATGGTCTGGGCGTATTTCACATAGGGGTACGTGACGCCGGTTTTCTCCGAGAAGAATTTCACCATGTCCGCCATTCGAGCGGCCGTGATTTTGCCCTCCGGAACCTGGTTCGGATACACGTAGGTCGTCACAGGTATCCCGTTATAGCTCTGTTCCACGGGAGCGTATTCGCCAACAACGATCGAGGTCAGATAGGTGGCGTGCGGGACATCGATCTTCCAATCGTACGTGCGCGTGTTGCCCCCGCTCTCTTTCACGCTAATCAGTTTTCCGTTGGAGACCACAGAAAGCGGCTTCTCGACCGTGGCGATGATTTCCGTCGTGGTGAAATCGTTCGGATGGTCGTAACAAGGAAACCAAAAATGGTTGTCCTCACTTTCGCCTTGCGACCAGATCTGTTTCGGGGCCGCCGGGTCATCCGCGGTCGGCTTGATAAAAGTGAGTCCGCGGGTCCCGCCAAAGAGAGATCCCGGGGACGCGGCATTCGTGTGGTAGTCAATGACAATGGTCAGACTGTCGGAAGGTTGATAGGCGCGATCCAGAGCAATATCCAATTTCTCCTTCTTCATATCATTTTCAAACTTGAGCGGCGCGCCGGATGCGAACTTGACTGAATTGATGGTCAAGTTTCCGGCGTCCAATTCGATGTGCTTTAGATCATTCAGCAGCGGCATCAATGTCAGCGTCGCGGTACCGATCGCCTGGGTGTGGTCGAAATCAAAATGCAAATTCAGCAAGATGTTTTGCGTATGGAAGTCGTGACTGGGGATGTAGCGAGCAGAGGGAAACGCGGGCGCTTGTTGTGGCGCCGGCGCTTGATTTGTCGCTGCCTGCCCCATGGCTGCGGGCACCGCCGCCTGCCAAACCGCGAGCGCCAGAGCTGCCAGCGCAAAACATCCGGCGGCATACGCTAGTCGCCGCGCGCTTCGAAAATTGATCTGCTTTGATATCCGCATAGATATCTCCTGAGGAGCCTTTTGGTTTTTGTTGAAGAGCTTTATTTTCAATGGTAGCCGCATCACCCGACCCAACCGAGTCTACATCAAAAGGGATTTCGGCATGGACCTTCCGGATTGGCACCCTCATACGCACAAGGGATTTCCCGAGTGAACCGAATCGTTCTCCGTTGCATGCTCACCGCTTGATTTTGCTTCGCAGTCGTTTCTGGACTGCGGGGCCGGTGAGTTCGCGGAGGGCGTCGGCGGCGATCCAGCGTGCCGCACTCGACTCCGAGGATCGGTCGGCTCGCTGCGATGGTCCGGAATTTGCGGCGCGGATTTCGCGAGCGGTGCGGATGGCGGCGCGATTGAGCGCGCGATTGCGCTTGCCGATATTGCGGAGCGCCCAGTTGACGGCTTTCCTTACGAAGTTGCGGTCGTCGCGCGATTCGCGGCGGATGATGACGAGCAGCCGCAGAAATTTCGCGTCAGGCGCGGTCTTGTCTTTGTATGCGAGATAGGCCATCAGTGAAAAGGCTGCGCGCTTTATGAATTCTTCTTTATGGCGGCTCCACTCGGCGGGTTTCTTCCATGCGGGCGCGGCGTGGATGAAGAGGTAGCAGCAGGCCGTGTCGACAACGTCCCAGGAGTCAAAATCGCGCGCCCAGCGATTCATCAGCACGGAGGTGACGCGCGCGGGCTCGCCGACGAGCGCGGCGACGCACTTCGCTTCGTGATTTCCGGTGGCCCAGAGTTGCTCCGCGAGCGCATGATTTTTGCCGATTTTGCGCGCCAGAGTGTGCAGCACGGGTGCGGAGATTCCGTGCGCGTCCGCTACATGGATGTTGAAGTGCGCCATTTTCGCGCGGACGCGCGGGTCGGCGAGGCCGCGAAGTTCGCGGAGGACCTCGTTCTTCGTGTAGATAGCGCGAGGCGCGTGCTGCCGGCCAGATTTTCTTAGGTGCCGATTCATTCGAGGCGGGATTCTTACACAAATCACCACGCCATACATTATTACATCCGGGCCAAGAATCGCAGTCGGCCGGGGCTTGCGCGGAAGGACGAAAAAAGGTAGATTTTGGGGATGGCGAAACTAAAGCGAAGGATAACCAGTTCACGGCAACTAATCAACGACAAGCGGCGACTGACCGATCTGATTTCCGTGGGGCCTTCGATTCGCGCGGACTTCGCGATGCTGGGCATCACGGAGGTTCGGCAGCTTGCAAAGCGAAACCCCAAACAGCTCTACGACCGATTGTGCCGGTTAACGGGAGAGCGGCAAGACCCGTGCGTGCTCGACGTGTTTACGGCGGCGGTGGAGCAGGCGAAAGATCCGCTGCTTCCAGCGGAGCAATGCCAGTGGTGGTATTGGTCTCGCGTGCGGAAGGGCGGCGGGCAGAAACAGCGGCGGCGGGCGGCGTGAAGCAGCGGACGAAATGGCGGACAGCCAAGAGTGGCTGTGCCACCGGCGTTCAGAGCTGCAACTGGCCGGAGTAGACGATGCGGGGGCCCGCGCCGCCGATTACTTCGCCGATGCGGTAAAACTTTTCGCGACGGCGCTTCAGATCGGTTTCGAGCGCGCGGACGTGCTTCGGCGGGACGATGAGAATCATTCCCGCGCCGAGGTTGAACGTGGCGAGGAGTTCTTCGCGGTCGAGCCTGCCAACCTGCGCAAGGTATCCGAAAATCGGCGGCACGGGCCACGAGCCCAAGGCGATTTCGGCGCGCATCGAACGCGGCAATACGCGCGGAAGATTTCCGGGGATGCCGCCGCCGGTGATATGAGCCATGGCGGAAAGCCATCCACGCGCGAGCGCGTTCTTCAGCGTGCCCAGGTAACTTACGTGGGACTTGAGAAGTTCCGCGCCGATTTTGTTATTGATGGCGGCGACGTAAGTATCGGGCTTTAATCCTTCCTGATCGAAAACCAATTTGCGGGCGAGCGAGTAGCCATTTGTGTGCAAGCCAACGGAAGGCAATGCGATGAGGACGTCGCCGCGCTTGACGCGTTCCGGGCCGAGCACGCGGCCCTTTTCGACAGCGCCGACGATAAATCCAGCGAGGTCATATTCACCCGTGGCGTAAAAGCCCGGCATCTGTGCGGTTTCTCCGCCAATGAGCGCGCAGCCCGTGGCGCGGCAGGCGCGGCTGATGCCTTCGACGACTTGCTCGACGACGGAGGGAGTGATGCCGCCGAGCGCGAGGTAATCGAGAAAAAAAAGCGGCTCGGCGCCTAGCGTGAGAATGTCATTCACGCAGTGGTGAACGAGGTCCGCGCCGACGGTGGAATGGACGCCCATCGCGAAAGCGATCTTGAGTTTCGTGCCGACGCCGTCGGCGCTGGAGACAAGGAGCGGGTCGCGCCAGCGCTTGCGGTCTAGTTGGAAGAGCGCCCCAAACGCGCCGATGCCGCCGACCACGCCGCGCGTGAATGTGCGCGCAGCGAGCCGCGCGATTTTTTGCTTGGCCTGGTCGGCCAGGGCGATATTCACGCCGGCGTCGGCGTAGCGCATGCGGAAAACCTCTTCGGGAAACAGGGTAACCGGTTAAAAGAAATGGAACAGCCGCTTCCAGCGAATGTGGCTGGGGTGAATGAGCGCGTAACCATAAGCCTCGAAACGCTCGGCGATGTGACCCGGCTCCCAGGCCATCGTTGTGGGATCTCCCTCGCGCACCGGCGCGTCAATCGAAAGATAGATCATTACCGGGACACCGATGAGATTCGCGCGAGGAACGCAACCCCAATACCGGCTGTCGTTAGAATCATTGCGATTGTCACCCATCGCGAAATAGCAATTCGGCGGAACTTTATACGGCCCGAAATTCGAGAAGGGGCTCATGGGCTCCTTGATATAAGGCTCGTCGAGTTTCTGGCCGTCAATCCAGACGGCGCTGTCGCGGACTTCCACCGTGTCGCCGGGCATTCCAATCACACGCTTGACCAGGTCCTGCGAGGCTTCCTGCACGGAACGGAAAATAATAATCTGCAGCCGCTTGGGATTGCGCCACAGAGGCACGTGCCAGGGCGTGAGCGGGAGGCCGATGTCGTAACCAAGGCGGCTAATCAGCAAATGGTCGCCGATGAGAAGCGTATCTTCCATGGAAGCCGAAGGAATCACGCGCGGCTGGCCGACCGCGGTGTAGATCACCAGAAAAATCCCGATGATCCATGCCCAGGCAATTACCTCGCGCTTGGAGCGTTCCTTAAAAGAAAGCTGGCGTTCGTCGCCCTGGGGGTTCTCGTTAGAGCTCACGCGTCACCGTGACTGGAGGAGTGGTATCGGAGGGGGCATCGCCGCGGCGGTGCGCTTCACCATTGACTTCAAGTTGCACGGGCGGCGTCGGGTAGACGCCGGTGAAACAAGAAGTACAGAAGCGGGTCTGCGAATCATCAACAGCCGCGCGAAGATTCTCAAGCGACAAATATGCGAGCGAATCGGCTTCGAGGAACCGGCAAATTTCCTCCACCGTCTGCGAATATGCAGCCGCGGGATTCGGCGAAGGTCCCTCCGCGGAGGGAACGCGAGGGCGCAACTTGGAATCCGAGGAGGCGATGAGCTCCGCGTGCGTCGGTGTGTCAATGCCGTAGTAACAGGGAGATATGGTGGGCGGCGAGCTGATGCGGACATGGACCTCCGATGCTCCCGCGTCGCGAACCATGCGCACAATCTTCCTACTGGTGGTGCCGCGGACGATGCTGTCGTCCACAAGCACGACGCGCTTGCCTTCGAGCAGGCCGCGCACAGGATTGAGCTTGAGCTTCACGCCAAAATCGCGGATGGATTGCGCCGGCTGAATGAATGTGCGGCCGATGTAATGATTGCGGATGAGTCCCATGCGGAACGGAATGCCGGATTCGAGCGCATAACCAATCGCCGCGGGCACGCCGGAATCGGGCACGGGCACGATCACGTCGGCGGGCACGGGATATTCGCGCGCGAGCAAACGTCCGAGGGTTTCGCGGCTCTGATTCACGGAGCGGCCAAAGACGAGGCTATCGGGCCGCGCGAAATAGACATGCTCGAAAATGCAGTACTGATGGGGTTTCGGCGGCGCGAATCGGATGGACTCGATCCCCGTACGCGAGATGCGCAGCATTTCGCCGGGCTCGATCTCGCGAATGTAGGTGGCGTCGATCAAATCGAACGCGCAGGTTTCAGACGCCACGAGATATGCGTCGCCGAGCCGCCCGAGACACAGCGGGCGGAAACCGCGCGGATCGCGGATGGCATAAAGTTCATCGCGGGTGAGAAGTAGAAGCGAATAAGCGCCCTCCACCTGGTTCAACGCGTCGGCGATCGCGCGGGAAAGGTTGCTCCCTGTGCTTCGTGCGATCAGGTGCACAACGACTTCGGTGTCGCTGGTGGTCTGAAAAATGGAGCCGCGGTGCTCGAGCTTGCGGCGCCACTCGGTGGCGTTGATCAGATTGCCGTTGTGGCCGAGCGCGATCTTTCCTTTATTACAATCAATCAGAATCGGCTGGGCATTGGTGAGGCCCGTGTCGCCCGCGGTGGAATATCGCGTGTGGCCGATGGCTGAATCGCCGGGCAGAGTGGCGAGGCGCTTGGGATCGAAAATGTCCTGCACCAATCCAAGGCCCTTGGCGATGCGCAAATCGGAACCATCGGAAGCGCAGATGCCGGCGGCTTCCTGCCCGCGGTGTTGCAAGGCATAAAGTCCCAAGTAGGCAAGCTTGGCCGCCTCCGCGGTGCCGTAAACTCCGAACACGCCGCAGTGATCGTGGAAATGATCGTCAGCGATTTGGATGAGTTTGGTCATTTTCTGTTCAAGGGTGCGGCACCGCCGAAAATGATTGGCCGAGCGCCGCCGGTGAAAGCAGCCAGAGCAGCGCGGCGAAAAATAATCCGAGCGCGACAAGCGGAAACCACCGCATGTCTCCAAACGATCCGAGCGCGCCGAAATCCCAGTAACCAAAAAGCGCCCACAACCCAAGGGAAACGTGGCGCGCCCAACTCAGGCGCCGCGCGACGCCATAGGCTTCGGAGAAAAAACAAACGCCCGCGAATAAGTAAATCAGGTCTGAATTCGTCATGTTTCGCGGCGGATGAACAACAACGTTCAGGACGCAGAAAACTCCGGCGGCGGCCCAAAGCACCGTTAAGTACCAGCGGCCGAGTTTTGGAGAAATATCCATTTTAATCCGAGGCTAATCTTTCCCCTGATGCTGCCCTGAATTCAACCGGCCATTATGGATTTGAGCGAGCCGGTCCAAGCATCGCGAAGTTTTTCGCAGGACGCTTGAATCGCAGGCTTACCGTTTACGGCGATGGCAAAATTATCATCGCGCGTCACGCGGCCCAATTCCACGATGCCAACCTTATATTGTCTCGCAATGTCGCGGACGCGGGCAAGCGATTCGGCTGCGCACGAGATGATGGCGCGCGCGCCGCGTTCGCCGAAAATTGCGGCTTCCGACGGTTCAGTCGTCGTGATGGCTGCCTGCGCCGCAAATCCGTGCGAGGCGAAGCAGGATTCCGCAAATGCGACGGCGAGACCGCCGTCGCTGATGTCATGCGCCGAGCGAAGCAATTTTTCGCCGGCGAGCTTGAGCAGCGTTTCAATCAAACGCTTTTCCGCGGCGAGGTCCACCGCGGGCGGCACGCCTGCAACGATGCCGTGCAGGGCGAATGCGTATTCCGAGGATGAAAGTTCGCGCCGCGTATCACCGCCCACCGCGGTCGCTCCATCCCCCGCGCCATCCAATAATAAAATCGCGTCGCCTTCCTGTTGAAATGCGATACCCACCGCGCGCGACACATCTTCCAGAAGACCGAGCACGCCGAGAACCGGCGTGGGGTAAATGGACTGGCCGAGCGTATCGTTGTAGAAGCTGACGTTTCCGCCGGTAATCGGAATTTCCAGCGCGCGGCATGCTTCGGCAATGCCGTCCACGCATTCGCTGAATTCCCACATCACTTCGGGCTTTTCGGGATTGCCGAAGTTCAGGCAATTTGTCGCCGCCCAGGGGCGCGCGCCGGTGCAGGCGACGTTTCGCGCGCCTTCCGCCACGGCAGCCTTTGCGCCTTCGCGCGGGGCGAGCCAGCACCAGCGACCGTTGCCATCCACAGTGAGCGCCAAGCCACGAGTTGTTTCCTTCACTCGAAGCACGGCGGCATCCGCCGCGCCGGGCCACGCCAGAGTGTTCGTTCGCACCATGTGATCGTACTGCTCGAAAATCCAGCGCTTGCTGGCGATGGCAGGCCGCGCGAGCAGCCGCGCGAAATTGTCCGTGAGGTTCGCGCCCTCCGGTGCGAAATCAATTAGCTTTTCGCCGCCGCGCGGAGCAACAGGAGGTGCAAGCGGGCGCTGATATACCGGCGCTTCGTCCGCGAGAGCCTTCGCGGGAATTTCCGCCGCCGCCGCGCCGTGCCACAGGACGCGCATCAGGCCGTCCGTGGTTACGCGGCCAACTTCGATGGCGTCGAGCCCCCATTTGGCGAACACTTCGATGACCTCGCGCTCGCGCCCGCGCTCGGCGACGAGCAACATGCGCTCCTGCGATTCGCTGAGCATCATTTCGTAGGGCGTCATGCCGGTTTCGCGTTGCGGCACGCAGTCGAGATCCAGTTCGATGCCCACGCCGCCGCGCGAAGCCATCTCACAGCTCGTGCTTGTTAGGCCAGCCGCGCCCATATCCTGAATGGCGACGATTGCTCCGGTTTGCATCGCTTCGAGGCAAGCTTCGAGCAAGAGTTTTTCGAGGAATGGATCGCCCACTTGCACGTTCGGCCGCTTTTGCTGCGATTCCTCGGTGAACTCCGCGGAAGCGAGCAGCGATGCGCCGTGGATGCCGTCGCGGCCCGTTTTTGCGCCGACGTAAATCACGGGATTGCCGGCGCCGCGCGCCCGCGCGAAGAAAAGTTCGTCGCGCCGCGCGATGCCAAGCGCGAGCGCATTCACCAATGGATTGCCGGAATAGCACGAAGCGAATGCAACTTCGCCGCCGACCGTGGGGACGCCGAAACAATTTCCATAGAAAGCGATGCCACCGACCACGCCATCGAGAATGCGGCGGTTCTTTGCGGCAAGGTCAGAGGCAGCGCCCGCCGCGCCGGACGCGATTGTCACCGGACCAAACCGCAGCGCGTCAAGGACCGCGATGGGCCACGCGCCCATGGTAAAAACGTCGCGCAAGATTCCGCCCACGCCGGTGGCCGCGCCTTGAAATGGTTCGACATAGCTCGGATGGTTGTGCGATTCGATTTTGAACGCCGCGCAGAGGCCGTCACCGATGTCCACGACTCCCGCATTTTCGCCGGGGCCCTGCACCACCTGCGGCGCTTTCGTTGGCAGACGGCGCAAATGAACGCGGCTCGATTTGTACGAGCAGTGCTCGCTCCACATCACGCTGAAGATGCCCAACTCGGTGATATTCGGCGCGCGCCCAAGGATTTTCAAAACGCGCGCATATTCTTCGGGAGTAAGGCCGTGCTCGGCGGCGATTTCGGCGGTAACTTTGATTTCGGTGTCGATCATCAAATGGGAAATTTCCGGCTAGCGCGCTTGCAGCGCCGCCGCCGCGGATTCGCCCTGGTGCTGAGCGATCCCGTCATGGCGGGCGAGCCACTGTGCGATCGATTGAAAAATAACGAGCCCATCCGCGGAGCCAAGCGCAGCTTCCGAGGCGCGCTCCGGGTGCGGCATCAGGCCGGCGACGTTGCGCCCGCGGTTGCAAATGCCCGCGATATTCGCGAGCGAGCCATTCGGATTCGCCGAGGAATCTTCGCGGCCGTCCTGCGCCGTATACCGGAAGAGAATCTGGTTGTTGTGTTCGAGCGAGGCGAGCGTTCCCGCGTCGCAGAAATAATTTCCTTCGCTGTGCGCAATGGGAATTTCGAGCACCTGCCCGCGCTGCGCGGCACAGGTGAACGGCGTGTCCGTCGCTTCCACGCGAATGTGGACCGGCAGGCAACGGAAGCGCAGCCCTGCGTTGCGCAGCATCGCTCCGGGAAGCAGGCCCGCTTCCAGTAAAATCTGGAAGCCGTTGCAGATGCCGAGCACGATGCCGCCCGACCGCGCGAAGCGCTCGACCGCGCGCATCACCGGGGAAAATCGAGCGATGGCGCCGGTGCGTAGATAGTCCCCGTAGGCGAAGCCGCCGGGAAGAATCACGGCATCCGCGCCGCGAAGATCTTCGGATTGGTGCCACAGGAATTCGACCGGCTGGCCGAGCACCTTGCCGATGACGTAACGGGCATCGTCATCGCAATTCGAGCCGGGAAAAACCACCACGCCAAATTTCATGCGCTCATCCTATTTACTGCAGAGAAGAAACACAACCAGCAAACGCGCGCGCTGAATGCTTTTCGGTTTCATTTGGACCGGGGACGACGGCGAAATATAATTATATCACAGGCTATCGGTTTACCCGGCCCTCCTGTCCTGCGGGACCGCGCCCTTTCCACTGACGCCAACCTGCGCTATCTTCATTGGCGTTACGAGCGAGGTGACACGTGGCTGCTCACGTCTGCCCGATTTGCCAAAAGAAAGTTTCCGCCGGAATGGTTGTCGCTTACTCGGACACACTTCAATGCCCGAACTGCCATTCGCCGCTGCGCGTCGCGGATGCGAGCCGGATCATGGGCGCTTTTTTCGCGCTCGCCGTCGGCCTATTGGTGTGGAGTTACGCCGCCCCCGGCATTGGAAACATGAGTTGGGTGCTGCCCACGGTGTACACATTCCTTGCTTACAGCGGTGCATTCGCAATCTATCTGTTGGCGTTTGGCGAACTCGTCTCGCGTCCCGCTGAAGCGGAGCCAGTGCCGGTCGCTGTTGACGCCCACGGGCATGGTGGTGGTCACCACTAGAGGTATTTCGGAAATTCCGGCGGGGAATCTGTCGCAGGAAACTCAGTTTGGTAGGCTCAAAGCGCGAGCCTGCCTGAAAACGGTACGCGAACGCGTACCTTTGTACTATTGTCCTGCACCATTCCGGAACACATACTCCCTAAATGGCACGTTACTACGAATTACTCGGGCGGCGCATTGAGGTGCAGTACAGGGCGGGAGACGTTGTTCTGCCCGCTACAGGCACCCTCGCCGCCGATTCCGGCAGGTCGATTTTCCTGGAAGAGCGGCTTGCCGTCCGTGGCCAGGCGAAGACCTTCCGCTGGGAAATCCCCTACGCCTGCATTCTAGAGTTGGCCGAAAGCTTTGCTCCGGCGCCCGTTTTACCAAAAGAGGCCGTGGAAGAAGACCACGCGCGGAACAACGCCGAGGCGGCGGGTATTGCGCCTCTTCGTCAGCGCCCTCACGAAGCCTGAGCAAAATAACTTTTACCTGGTCTCCAGCCACCTGATTTCTGTCCCCAGCGTCACAGAGCAATGCAAGTCGCTCTCGCACTCGACTCTTCTCGCACTCAACCTCGCGGCGCGCTATATTCCTTCGCTTGAATTCCTCGCTACAAATCGAAAAGTGGAAGTAGGGGGACATCGTGAAACCAACCATTGGATTTATTGGACTCGGATTGATGGGCCGGCCCATGGCGCTGAATTTGTTGAGAGCGGGCTTTCCCGTCGTCGCGTGGAACCGCACGCAAAGCAAGGCCGCGGAACTTGTCTCTGCGGGCGCCAAAGCTGCGGCCAGCCCGCGCGAAGCCGCGGCCGCGGCCGACGTGCTCATCACCATTGTGAGCGATCCACCTGCGCTTGAGTCCGTGCTGTGGAGCGGGGGCGCTATCGAATCCCTTCGCCGGGGGAGCGTGCTCATCGATTCGAGCACGGTGTCGCCGGCACTGGCTCGGCGTGCCGATGCCGCGTGCCGCGAGCGCGGCGCGGAATTCCTCGATGCGCCGGTTACCGGCGGCACCTGGGGCGCGGAGAAAGGCGAACTTGTTTTCATGGTGGGCGGCGAGGCCGCGACGATCGAGCGGGTTGAGCCGATCCTCGGCGTGATGGGCAAGAAATGGTTTCATCTCGGACCGGCAGGGGCAGGACAAACCGTCAAACTGGCCATGAATCTGCTTCTTGCGCTCGAAGTGCAGGCATTCGCCGAAGCGCTGGCGCTCGTCACGGGCGCTGGCGTGCCCGCCGAAAACCTTGTCGGCGTGATGCAGGCCAGCATGGGCCGCGCGCCGGTGCTTGACGTGAAAGCGCCCTTGATGATCGCGCAGAATTACAAGCCGAGCTTTCCCTTGCGCCTGATGAACAAGGACATCAACCTGGCGATGGAACTGGCGACTCAACTTGGCGTAAAGCTGCCCGCGGGCGCCTCCGCGCGTGAGGTGTATGGCGCCGTCATGTCCGCTGCAAAGGAAGATTTGGATTACGCGGCGGTCGCGCGGTACTGGCAGAAATAAGCGATGGAAGAAAGTGCTGGCCCCGGAACAAGAGGTAGTCCACAAACAAATAGGTAAGCCATTTGTTATGTTGACTTACATGCTGGATGAAGTATACTCTTAATAGAGAGTATGTCTTGGAGGTGCAATGGAAGCAGCATTCACAAAGGTTACGACCAAAGGGCAGTTGGTGATCCCCGCAAAACTGCGCAAGAAACTTGGAATTCGGAAAGGGACAAAAGTCGCAATTCAGGAGGAAGGGCTGCGCATTATCCTCCAACCGATAACGCCGGAATATATTCGCAGTCTTCGCGGATCGCTCAAGGGGAAACCCTCGGCGCTTGATTACCTGCTTGAACAACGAAAAAGAGATCGCGTCCTGTGAAACGGGCTGTATTGGACGCAAGCGCCGTGCTTACGCTCTTTCTGGATCGGCCGGGCTTTGAAAAAGTCGAAGAGCTGATCATGCTTGCCATCGCCGGCAAGTCTTCGTTGTACATGAGCGTCGTTAATTGGGGAGAGGTGTACTATTCGGTATGGCGGGTCCATGGACCACTGGCGGCGAACAAGGTTGTCGCTGAAATTGGGCAATTTCCCATCGAATTAGTGGACGTTGATATCGAGCTAACCAAGGTCGCGGCCGCATTCCATGTCGAATTCAAATTACCCTTCGCCGATTGCTTTGCCGCCGCGCTTGGAAAGGCGCTGCGAGCCGATGTGGTGACCTGCGATCACGACTTTGCCTTGATCAAGAGCCAGGTGGGCGGTCAATTGATTTGAGATTCATCGTGATGACCCGCTCTTCAGGCTTTCAGATTCGGCGGGAAGAAGCTCATCGGCAAATCCCGCGACGTCCGCAGGCCTGCCGGCGCCGCGAGGATTGCCGGAATCGTATTGACGACCACCGCTGCTGTCGCCAGATCGCCGTGGGTCCCGCCGGGAATTGTGAGCTTCAGACTAGGCGTGCCGGTCAGTTCGATTGTGTCGTGGGGGTCTTTCGCGCCGACGTACATCTGTAATTCCATGTAGACCTTTTCTTCACCTGCCGAGAGTCCGCGCGCAATCTGATGCACTCCCGCGGCGTGGCCTGCGGCAACTTCCAGAAATTCCGTTCTTACCAATTCGCGCGCGACGACCGGTTCGATGGACTCGGTGATTTCGTCCACCTCGAAGCCCAGCGCATCCGCCACCATGGCGATGGACTCCGGAAGTCCGTGATGCTTGATCACGCCGGCCGCAACCTGCGCGCGAAATTCCTCGACGCTCATTCCCGCACCGATTTTCCTCTGCAACGGCAAGCGCCGCTTGCCTGCGTCCACCACGCGAACGGATTTCGCATGCTCGATTTGCTGGGAAACCGATGACAACGTGATTGCCAGCTTGTCCATCACGAAGCCGGGGTTCACGCCCGTGCCCACCAGCGCCACGCCCCACGTCTTTGCCTCTTCATCCAGCTTCGCGGAGAGCTCGGGATATTTCCGGAAGGGATACGCAAGCTCTTCGCACGTGGAAACAACACACGATTCCGCCGCCAGACACTCCAGCAATTGATCCATCACGGATGCAAGCGACGACGACGTGGAGTGCACGACAATGTCCGCGGACTTGCCAAGCATTGCCGCCGCGTTGCCAATGACCGGCACGCCCCATGGCGCGTCCTGCGCGCCCACGACTTCACCGAGATCGCGCCCCGCCTTCGCGGGATCCTTGTCAATGGCGCCGATCACTTCGACGGAATGTTTCTCGCGCAGCAGTTTTACAATCGCCGCACCGATGGGCCCAACTCCATATTGAATTGCGCGTATTTTTTTCTTCACTCAAGACTCCGTATAGCCCAGACCACCCGCGGCGCTACCATAAAGGAATCAGCGTCGATGTTCAACTCAACCATACTCGCTCTCACCGGCTTGCGCCTTGCCGTCGCCGCGGTACGGCACGATAATGACTCAGCGGAGGAATTATGGCGATTCAAAAGATGACCGACAAAGAGATTGCAGGAGAACTCGCAAAACTTCCCGGCTGGAGCCTTGAAAATGGAAAGCTCCACCGCGCCTTTCAGTTTGGCGATTTCGTGGAGGCATTTGGTTTCATGGCGCGCACGGCGCTGGTTGCCGAAGCGATGGGCCATCACCCGGATTGGTCGAATGTGTGGAACCGGGTCACCGTGGATCTTTCGACGCACAGCATCGGCGGGATCAGCGGGCTGGATTTCGAGCTTGCCGCGAAAATGCAGGCTTTCGCCGCGAAATAGCGCGCTTCAGTCTCGCGACGCAATTCCCTGAATCTCAAACCGTGCGCCAAACAGCAGCGGCCCCGATCCGATAAACGCCCGCGCGGGATAATTTTTGCCGAAATATTCGCGATAGATCGTGTTGAAGGCCGAGAACAGCGAAACGTCGGCGCAAAAGATTTGAACGGAGACCAGATGCTTCATCTCCAGCCCAGCCGCTTTCAAGGTCGCCTTCATCAAGTCAAGCATCAGGCGGATCTCACTTTCAACCTTCGCGGGCGGTTTCCCCGTTGCGGGATCAAGCCCGAGGTGGCCTGAAAGATAAAACGTCGAGCCCACCCACACGCCGTCACTAAACGGCCAATCACCTTTGCGGTCCGGACGGATCACATAGCTGCGCTTTTGAGTTTTCCTTTTTACGGGCATTGCGATTCCTCCTTTGGGCCCTATTCTCTCTCGCTGGATTGCGCGGCACGATTCAGATGCGCGCCCCCGGCGGAAAGATTCAATGCGAGGAAGCGCGTACCCGCCACAGGGCTTGCGAAGTAAGGCTCAATCTCGCGAAATCCCAATTGACGGTAAAGCTCATGCGCCTCACGCATGGGAGGAAGCGTGTCAAGGCGCATCGCGCCGTAGCCGATTTCTCTTGCCGCGGCGATTAAGCTCTCTGCCACCGTGCGTCCGAGTCCGCGACCCCGGAATTCCGGCCGCACATACAGCCGCTTCATCTCGCAAATGGCAGCGTCGATTGGCCGCAGCGCGCCGCATCCGGCGGCTTGTTTCCCTCCGGCGGCAAAATCGTAAGCAAGCAACAATCGCCCCGCTGGGGGCGCATACTTCCCTGGCAATTCCCGCAGCTCGCGGTCAAAATCCTGGAAGCAGAGATCCACATCCAGCTGTGAGGCGTATTCACGGAACAGTTCTCGCGCCAGCTCTACCTTTGCATCGGTATCGGCTTGTTCGATGAGCGTCATTATCCAGCAACCATTTTTCCCCCACAAAAGGCGCCGCGAAAGAGACGAATTGGCCGCGCCAGCCCTACACTTGAGTCCAATTTGGCGTTGCCACCATCAGGCCTCCCCGTTTGCTAGAATGAAGACGCGCGAGGCCGTGCCCGAGCACGCATAACCGATTCATGTCAAAAACCGCAAATCTGCCGCGCGTCGCCAAATCAATCGCCAGTATTGCCGATACACCAGTGTTTGACGCCTTTCGTCGCTGGGGTTACCTCGCGGCGAATCTAGATCCACTCGGTTTTTTTATGCCGCTCGAGCACCCCGAGTTGCGCCTCACCGGAGAAGCCGCGGATCGCGCCCGCCGGATTTATTGCGGCACGATTGGCGCCGAATTCATGCACATCCCGGATCCCGTGCCCAGGCAGTGGATTATCGAACGCCTCGAAGCGCCTGGGCCCGCCCCGGATCGCGCGCGCATCCTTGACCGGCTCATCCGCGCCGATCTTTTCGAGCAGGTCATGCAGGCGCGCTATCTCGGCTCGAAGCGGTTTTCTCTCGAAGGCACGACTGCGCTCATTCCTCTTCTGGATGAAATTCTCATCGCGGCGGCCGAGCATGGCGCTGCGGAATCCGTTATGGCCATGAGCCACCGCGGACGCCTGAATGTAATGGCGCAAATTGCCTGCAAGACTCCGCGCGATATTTTTGTCGGATTCGAGGATGTGGACCCGCGCAGCGTCCTCGGCGGCGGTGACGTGAAATATCACGTCGGCGCAACAGGCGTTTACGAAACGCCGGACGGGCGAAAGCTCAACATTCACCTGGTTTCGAACCCCAGCCACCTGGAAGCTGTGGACCCGGTCGCCATGGGGCGCGCGCGCGCAAAACAGGATCGCCTTGGCGGGGCGTCTCGCGATTCGCAGCCCGCGCACGATCAGATCCTTCCCGTCGTGATGCATGGTGACGGCGCTTTCTCTGGGCAGGGCATTCTCGCCGAAACGTTGAACCTCGCTGATATAAAAGGTTACTCGGTCGGCGGCACGGTTCAGATCGTCGTCAACAATCTAATCGCATTCACCACCAATCCCGCCGAACTGCAATCAACCCGCTTCGCTTCCGATATCGCCAAGCGCTCGCCAATTCCCATTTTTCATGTCAATGGGGAAGACCCGGACGCCGTCGTTCGCGTGGGCCGCCTCGCGCTCGAATACCGCCAGACGTTTGCGAGCGATGTCGTGGTGGACATCATCGGCTACCGCCGCCACGGCCACAGCGAAGTGGACGACCCGACCATTACGCAGCCGCTCCTTTATCGCAAAATTAAAGATCACCCGCCGCTCTGGCAAATTTACGCGGAGCGCATCGCAACGGACGCTTCGCCGCTTACCAAGCGAATCCGCGAAGAATACGAATCCGCGCAACGCGAAGCCGGCCAGCTCAAAAAGATTCCGGCGCTGCGCCAACTCCCCGCCTATTGGTCGCCGTATAAACGCGGCCGTTACGACCGGGGATATGAAGTGGATACCGGAGTTGCCGCAAAGACCCTCGCGGAAGTTTCGGGGATTCTGTCGGGCGCACCGCAAGATTTTCACGTCCATCCGAAAGTGAAAAAACTCCTCGAGCAGCGCGCGGAGATGGGCAGTGGCAAGCGCCCCGTGGACTTTGGTTATGCGGAGTTGCTCGCATTCGGAGCGCTCGTTCGTGAAGGCACGCCCGTGCGTCTATCCGGACAAGACTCGCGCCGCGGAACCTTTAGTCAGCGCCACTCCGCAATCTTTGACACGGAAAACGAAGACGCCTACGTCGCGCTCGAGAATATCTCACCCGGGCAGGCGCGTTTTGAGGGGTATAACTCCGCATTGAGCGAAGCCGGCGTGCTCGGTTTCGAGTATGGCTACAGCCGTGACTTCCCCGAAGCGCTGGTCCTGTGGGAGGCGCAGTTCGGCGATTTCGCAAATGGCGCGCAGGTCATCATCGACCAGTTCATCAGCGCCGGCGAAGACAAGTGGGATTTGCCCTCAGGCGTGGTTCTGCTTCTCCCGCACGGTTACGAAGGGCAGGGGCCGGAGCATTCCAGCGCGCGCATCGAGCGCTTCCTGCAACTCGCGGCGGAAGACAACATTCAGATTTGCCAGCCATCGTCGGCCGCGCAGTACTTTCACCTTCTTCGGAGGCAGGCTCTTCGTCCGTGGCGCAAGCCGCTCGTCGTCTTCACTCCGAAAAGTATGCTGCGGAATCCCGACGCAAATTCTCCCCTCGGGGAATTCTCCCGCGCGCGCTTCCTGCCCGTTGTGCCGGATGTCCAAGTCCCAAGCGGTTCGCGCGTTCTCGTTTGCTCCGGAAAGATCGGCCATGATCTTCGCGCGGAGCGCGCCAAGAGGAATGACAAGTCCACTGCCATTTTGTTCGTTGACCAGTTCTATCCTTTCCCCGAAGAGGAACTAGCCACCGAGCTCGCGCGCCATTCCGGCGACATTGTGTGGGTGCAAGAGGAGCCCGGCAACATGGGCGCGCTCTTCTATATGATGCCGCGGCTGCGCCGTCTCAGCGGCGAAGGCCGTCCGGTGCGCTCCGTGAAACGCTCTCCGAGTGCCAGCCCTGCCACCGGTTCCGCCAAGGCGCACGAGCTCGAACAGAAAACGCTCATGACATTCGCCTTCTCCACATGAAGATTTTTCCGTCCTGCGAAGGGGAGTGATATTCTTAAAGCATCCGCGGCTCAAATGAGGAGTCTCCACTTGTCGAGAACCACGATGGATTTCCACGCTCCCAGCGATGCCTGGCAATTGATTGACCCGTGGGCGCATGCCACCGGCTTCCGCCTGAAGCAATCGGCGGGCCCGATGCGCCTGTACCAGAAGGGCCACGGATTCTGGATCGCGCCGGTGATGGCGTCATTTCAGTTGGGAAACAATTTGGTCCACATGGAGACATGGGTGCGCGCCAACTTTTTTGCCCGGATGCTGGCGCATTTCGCAGTGCCCGCTGAGATGGAGCTTCAATCCGGTGGTTTCAAAGGGGTTGTTCCGCGCAAATATGGACGCGAAGCCGTGAACAAATTGCTCGCGGAACTTCAGGTTCCCTTAATTCCCTGAGGAGTCCTCTGGTTCTTCAGTATTGATGAAGCAACATCGCAACGGAGACCCCCTGCAACAATTCATTTATTCTCGTATGCTACACTCCGCGGCTTCGGTCAGATGGATTTTTCTGGGAGGGTGATCTTGGATCGAATTCGTATCAAGACAATCATCACGATGGGGATCTTTCTTGGTGCGGCAATCATTTCCTGTGGCGCGCTTGGTGGAGCACAGCAGAAGCCAGCCGCGCCTCGACCTGCAATTACTCCCGAGTGGCTCCCGACCGGCCAGGCCATCACGCCCACCGCCGCGCCCGGTTCGCATTTCCAAATCTTGAAGCCCGATCTCCCCGGGCGCAAAAATCGCTTTGCCGATGACGCCGTTTCCAACGCAGTCAGCCCCGACGGAAACACGCTCCTGATTCTCACCAGTGGTTACTTTCCTTGGAAAGATTCCGCAGGACGCAACGACCGTGCCGCCTCCACGGAATACGTTTTTGTCTTTGATATTTCGCAGGGCGCGCCGCGCCAACTACAGACAATTCCCGTGGCGCGCACTTACGGTGGAATCGTGTGGAATCCGAATGGGCAGGAGTTTTACGTTACCGGCGGCCCTGATGACAACGTGCATTCTTACGCGAAATTCGGCAATTCATGGGCTGAGTTCAGCGAGCCAATTCCTCTCGGTCATACCGCGGGCCTCGGCCTCCAACTCAAGCCGATGGCTGCGGGCGTGGACATCACCGCCAACGGCCAGCATCTCGTCATAGCCGATTACGAGAATGACTCCATCAGCGTGGTGGATCTCGGTGCGCGCAGAAACACCGGCGACCTCGATCTGCGCCCCGGAAAAGTTGATCCCACAAAAGTCGGCACGCCCGGTGGAGAATTCCCGCGCGGCGTTGCCGTGCAGGGCGACAATCGCGCATACGTCGCAAGCGTACGCGACCGCGAAATCGTGGTCGTGAATCTCAACCCGAAGCCGAGCGTTGCGGCGCGCATCCCGCTCCACGGCCAGCCCAACAAACTCACGCTCAATCGAAAGCAAACTCTTCTCTACGTTTCCGAGGACAATGCCGACACCCTCGCCGTCGTTGACACAGCCACGAATCAAATCATTGGCGAGCTGGGTGTGACCGCGCCCGCGGGCACACTCGCGAAACTTGGCGGCTTCAAAGGCAGCAATCCAAATAATGTCGCGCTTTCTCCGGATGAGCGCACTGCATACGTTTCTCTTGGCGGCGCGAATGCTGTTGCCGTAGTCCGCTTAGCTGAAAATGGCTCGCCCGCCGAAGTGTCCGGGCTGATCCCAACTGGATGGTACCCAAATGCCGTCAGCCTGAATCGCGCGGGCACGATGTTGTACGTCGCAAACGGTAAAAGCGGTACCGGCCCGAATCCCGAAGGGTGCCGAAACAGCGCGAAACCGGATCACGATGCCTCCAACCGGTGCAACGCCGCCAACGAATATATCCTGCAGCTTATTCACGGCGGCTTGCTCGCCGCGCCGGTTCCCGCGCCCGCCTCGCTCGCCGGGCTTACGCGCCGCGTTTCGGAAAATAATCGCTGGCCCGAAATTATCGCCAGCAACGCGGAATCGAAAAAATTGGCCGCGCTGCAAGGCAAAATCCATCACGTGATTTACATCATCAAGGAAAACCGCTCCTACGACGAAGTGCTCGGCGACCTTGAAAAAGGAAATGGCGACCCGCATCTTGCGATTCTGCCCGAGCCGATTTCGCCGAACCATCACCAGATCGCGCGCCAGTTCGTCGCGCTGGATAATTTGATGGCCAGCGGGGAAGTGAGCGGCGATGGCTGGAACTGGAGCACTTCCGCGCGCGGCACGGACGCGCTTGAAAAAGACATCCGCGTGAATTACGCCGGCGGCGCGCTCAGTTATGACGAGGAAGGCGAGAACCGCAATCTCAACGTAGGCATCGGTGACCTGAACGCCCGCCGCCAGGCAAATCCGGCAACTCCCGCCGACCCGGATCAACTCCCCGGCACCGCCGACCTGCTTGCGCCAGACGGCCCCGGCGGCCCCGGCGAAAATGCGGGCGCGGGTTATTTGTGGGACGCGGCGCTCCGCGCCGGATTGACCTTGCGCAATTACGGGTTTTATCTCGACTTGGCCCGATATGAAATGCCGAACACCGTCCCATTTTATATAGCCGCTCCGCGCGACGCCCGCGCGCAAAACTTAACCGTCGCATTTCCCACGAAGGCCGCGCTCACGCAGGTCACCGATCCTTACTTTCCCGGATTTGATCTCAAGCTCGCGGATTACTGGCGCTTCAAGGAATGGGAGCACGAGTTCGATGATTACGTCGCCAAGGGGAATCTGCCGTCACTCGAATTCATCCGCCTGCCCCACGATCACTTCGGCGATTTTAATGACGCAATCGATGGCGTGAACACCGTTGAAACAGAAATGGCCGACAATGATTACGCCGTCGGACTGCTCCTCCAAAAAATTGCCGCCAGCCCCTTCGCGAAGGATACCGTCGTGTTCACCATAGAAGACGACGCGCAAAACGGCCCCGATCACATGGACGCGCATCGCACCGTCGCGCTTGTTGCGGGAGCTTACGTGAAACAGGGCGCGGTTGATTCCGGCCGCTACACCACGGTCAACATGCTGCGCACAATCGAAGTTCTGCTCGGCATGAAGCCCATGGGATTGAATGACGCCGCCGCCGCTCCGATGGCCGATTCATTCACGATGGATTACAAGCCATGGACTTACACCGCGCGCGTGCCACAGGTCTTGCGCACAACGCAGCTCCCGCTCCCGCCCGAGGCAAGCGCGAGTGAAACTCGTGACCCCACTCTTTCCGCGTTTGGGGCGCGATACTCCCGTTCGCTGCATGACGCCAAATGGTGGACGGCGCATATGCGCGGCCAGAACTTCAGCGTCGAGGACGACCTCGACACGGATCGTTTCAACCATGCGCTGTGGCTCGGTCTCGCCGGCCCGGGCGTGAAGTTTCCCTCGCACACCACCGGCGAGGATCTCAGCCGGAACCGCGCGCAGTTGCTTGCAAATTTCCTCGCAAGCTTTAGGAATTAAGGCCGCCCGGAGAACATGCCAGCACAAGTCATCAAACGAAAATCGCGCGGCTTCATTTGCATCAACGCGCATCCCGAAGGCTGCCGGCAGAATGTCGCGCGGCAAATCGCCGTGATTCGTTCGCACGCGGAAACGCCGCGAGCGGGACTGCGCAACGTCCTCGTCATCGGCGCGTCCACCGGCTACGGCCTCGCCTCGCGCATCGCCGCATCCTGGGGATTTGGGGCGCGAACGCTCGGCGTTTTTTTCGAGCGCCCGCCCGAGGGGGTCAAGACCGCGTCGGCCGGTTTCTATAACACCGTCGCGTTTCACGAGTTCGCCAAATGCGATGCGCTCTTTGCCGCCAGCCTCAACGCCGATGCATTTTCCGACGATGCCAAGCGCCAGGCCATCGAAATCATCCGCCGCGAACTGAAGCCGCTCGACCTCGTAGTTTACAGTCTCGCCTCGCCGCGGCGCGTGCATCCTAAGACGGGGCAGGTATTCAACTCCGCGCTCAAGCCCGTCGGCGCGGCTTTCACCAACAAAACCATCGAGCTTGATTCGGAAAAAGTTGTCCCCGTCACGCTGCAGCACGCCACGGAACAGGAAGTCGCGGACACCGTCGCTGTGATGGGCGGCGAAGATTGGGAAATGTGGCTCTCCGCGCTCCTCGAGGAAGGGCTGCTCGCGAAAGGCGCGCGCACCATCGCTTATTCCTACATCGGCCCGGAAGTCACCTGGCCCATCTACCGCGACGGCACCATCGGCCAGGCAAAAAAAGATCTCGATGCCGCGGCGCTGCGGATTCGCGCGCGTCTCGATGCCAGGCTCGGCGGCGATGCGCGCGTCTCTGTAAACAAAGCGGTCGTCACGCAGGCCTCCGCCGCGATCCCCGTCGTTCCGCTCTACTTGAGTTTGTTGCCGTTGGCGCTGCGCGCGCGCGGCCTTGACGAAGGCTGCATCGAGCAAATGCGGCGTCTCTTCTTCGATCATTTGGCTGAGGCCGCGCACAGCGCGACGGATGAAGCAGGCCGGATTCGTCTCGATGACCGCGAGTTGCGCGCCGATGTGCAGTCCGAAGTGATGCGCGTGTGGCCGGACGTAACCACGGAGAACTTGCGCCAAATCACCGCCTTCAGCGACTATCAGCGCGAATTCCGTTCGCTATTTGGTTTTGAAGTGGATGGCGTGGATTACGAATCTTCCGTCGAAACCGACGTCCAGTGGTAATAAACTTTGCGATTTTAATTGATTAGTGCAAGCCGACCGTTCCGCGTATGGAATCAATCAGCTTTTGCGAGTCGTACCCAACTCCATCCTTGAATACGATCTCCAGCTTTTCGATATCCGCGATCGTCTTGTCCGGGTCGCCGTGAATCACCATAAGATCCGCGGCGTTGCCCTGCGCGATTGTGCCCACGCTCCCGCCCAGCCCCAGAAATTCCGCGCCATTCGCCGTGGCGATGTGGATTGCTTCAACGGGAGTGAATCCCGCCTCCACAAGTAACTCCACCTCGCGTTGATCGCCGAAGCCCGGCAGGTTGCCGCCGCCGCCGGTCGGGTCCACACCCGCAAGTAACAATCCACCGGCCTTTGCGAAGTCATGCTCGAATTGAAGCTCCGACTTGAAGAGCGTATTCCACGGCGTATTGGCTTCCCCTGCAGCCGTGCGTGCGCGGCCTGCAAGATAGTCCACGGCTTCCTGTGGCAGCAGCGCGGCCAGTGGCCGCTGCATCCACGCCATCGGCGGGCGATTTGGCACGAATGTCTCGAACACCGGCAGCGTCGAAGTGATGGCGACGTGATGCGCCACAAGCTCGCGGATTGTCTGTTGGACTTCCGGACCTTCGATGTCAAGTTTCGCGTTTGTCGCCAGCGTGGTCGGCTGCGGCGTGCAAACATCGGGCTGCTTGCCGGGCACAAATTCGGTATCCACCACAAATCCGTGTTCGAGGTTATCAATCCCAATCGCCGCGGCTTCGCGGAAACCAATCGAGCAAAGATGGCCGGTAATTTTAATTCCTTTCGCGTGTGACGCGGCGACTGCCGCGGCCAATTCGGCGTGCGTGATGTGCATGTAAGCCTTGAATGACCCCGCGCCAAGCCCCGCCCAATAGTTGACCATCTCCGTAGCTTCTTGCGGGCCGGAAAGCATGTGCATCTGCGCGCCCGTGCCCGGCGGCCCTTCCAGATACGGCCCGGTGACGTTGAGCTTCGGCCCGATCATGAGGCCATCATCAATCATCTGCTTGATGTTCAGGTCGGTGTAGGGTTCGAGGCTCCCAGCCGTGCGGGCCGTTGTGACGCCGCAGGCGAGATAAAGCCGCGGCGCGGTGATGGATAGCTCGTTGTACTGCCCGCCCGCGGGATAAAAGAGATGCTCGTGCATCCCCACCATCCCGGGCATGACGGTGTAGGCGTGGAGGTCCATCACCTGCGCGCCCTGCGGAATTTGTGCCGCGGAGGCTGCGCCCACCCAGGCGATTTTTCCGTGGTCGATGACGATGGTCTGGTCTTCGCGTGCCGCCGCGCCGGTGCCGTCAATCACTTTCACGTGCGTGAGCGCGATGACCGGCGCATCGGTCTTGATGAATTGGCGCAATTGCGCATTGCCGCCGCGCCCCCCGCCTCCTCCTTGCACACCCCCGCCCTGTTGGCCGGACGCAACCATCGCACTCAAAAGAAAGATTGCCGCACAGCACAGAACTTTCCGCATCGCGCACACTCCCGATTTCAATCAAATTGCAAACCGGCGGCGAGGATAGTCCGGCAAAGGCTTCGCTTGCAAGGGGAAGACGCGCTAATTAAATGATTGTGTCGCGCAAACGACTCCCCGCGTGGAATGCGCTTAACAACTTTATTGACCTGCGTTCTCCGCCGCCAGCGGGGCGCAGGGATCCGCGTCGATCTGCGCTTTGCCGCGCACTCCGACACGCGTGCCGGGATGCTCGGGCCGGAATGTATTGCGGATGCGAAGCACAATGTTTTTCTCGCGGAGCGGCTCAATCGTTCTGGGGTGCAGGACCTTCGCACCTCGGTTTGCAATGTGCAGCGCCTCTTCGTAGGTCAGTTCTTCCAGCAGAGTGAACTCTTCGCTCTCGAGAACTTCATCTCGTGTTCCCGTGCGCGCGCGTGGATCGCCGTCGAATACCCCATCCACGTCGGTCCACAGCCAGACCTCATCGGCATCGAGCACATCGCTCACAATCGCAGCGGAAAAATCAGAGCTATTGCGCCCCAACGTAGTAGTCTCGCCGCCTTGCGTCGCGCCTATGAATCCGGTGACCACCGGGACGACGCCATTTTCAACGAGCGGCGACAAGAGCGCCCGCCCCCGGCTGCGCGTTTCCTCTCTCAGCGGCATGGCGTTTTGAAAATTGCCGTCGGTGACGACGAAACGCGTCGCGTCAACGGCTTCCGCGCGAATTCCATTGCTCCGCAGCGCCCCGGCCAGGAGCCGTGCGCTGGCTCGCTCTCCATAGGACAGAACCGAATCGGCCCAGGCGGCCCCGGCATTGCCCGGCGCGGTTCCCGCGACGCGCGCGCGAAGCCCGGCGCCGAGTTCCTCGAGTTCATTCCACAGTTGCGATTGTTCCGAGCCCAACTTGAGCGAAAACAAAATCGTCCGATGCCGCGCGCGAAGCGCCCAAACGTCGCTGAGCGGCCGAATTCCCCGGCCTTCGCGCACGAGGTCTACGATTTGCGCGAGCTGGTTCGTCACGCCCGCGCACGCGGAGCATACGACAGCGGTTTCCCGCGGCTCGCCATGTTTTCCCACCAGGCGCGCGACGTGTGCGATCGCCGCCGCATCCGCGAGCGAGCTGCCGCCGAATTTCAGGACGCGCATCAGCGGCTCTCCGCTCCGCGGGTGGCCGTCCCAGCGGCGGTAGCGCGCACTGCCTTGCTTGTGCGCCCCGCCTCAAGCCGCGCGCCTTCCAATTCCTGCTGAAGAAGAAGCACGGAGGGCGCGGCGCCGCGCGCCATAAATGGCGCGGAAAGCAGCTCCGCGATCTCTTTTTCATTTCCGCGCACAAATGCCAGCGCCGCGGAGCCCGACCCGCTCACGCACACGCCCAGTAGATCCGGGTGGCGTGCGTCGAGGCACTCCGCGAGTCCCGGAACCCCGGGCGCGCGAAAAGGCTGGTGCAGGCGGTCACGAAAAAGTTCCGGCTCGATGGCGTCGGCGCTTGCGCCGGAAAAACAAAAAGCCGCAAGAAGGCTCGCACGCTGAAGATTGTGGACCGCGTCGGCGCGTGAGTACTCTCGCGGCAGAACCGCGCGGGCTTCGCGTGTCAGCGTCTGGGTGGATGGAACGATGGCCAGAACCTGTAGTCCCGCCGGAAGGCTCGTTCGCGCGAAGAGGATGTGTCCGCTGCCGGGCTCGACAGCCGCAAACGTAAGCCCGCCATGCACCGCGGCCGCCGCGTTGTCCGGATGGCCTTCGATCTCGGCTGCGATGCGAAGGACTTCTTCGAGGTCCGGCTCCAGCCCGAGCAACCCTGCCCCGAGCAGCAGGCCGGACACGGTCGCGGCCGCGCTCGATCCCAATCCAACGCCCACCGGGATTTCACTTTCGATCTCAATTTCCGCGCCGGAAATTTCGGCGTGGTGAAGTGATGCGTAATGCAAAATTCCCTGTGCCGCTAAATTCGAAATGTCGGCGGGCACGCGTTCCACATGTGGCCCGGAATAAGTTACGCGGAAGCCATGGTTCGGGCGAAGCGCAGCTCGCGCGCGAAGCCGAAGATTTAACGCCAGCGCCGCGCAGTCGAATGCGCAGCCGAGATTCGCGGAGCTTGCCGGCGCCGAGGCGGAAACCCAGGTGGACTCGCCAGTGGACCCAACATTGGACCCAACATTGGACCCAACATTGGACCCAACATTGGACCCAACATTGGACCCAACATTGGACATTGTTCAGCGCCCTCCTGTCGCGGCATCTGCCGCCGTGCCCGCTGCAGCGGGTTTTGACGCCGTGGCCATCGCGCGCTCGAAATCGGCGAGGCGGGGAGGAATCGGCTCGGCCATTTCGAATCGGCCCGCGAGCGCGTCGGTCGTCTTCAGTCCGTTTCCCGTGTTGCAGAGGACCGTCGTCTCGCCCGCGCGGATGCGCCCCTGCGCAATAAGTTTTTGCGTCACTCCAAGCGTGACGCCCCCTGCCGTCTCCGCGAAAATCCCCTCGGTTTCCGCGAGCAACTCGATGCCCGCAACGATTTCCGGATCGCTCACGTCCTCCGCCCAACCGCCGCTCGCAAGGATGGCCGCCGAGGCGAAATTCCCATCGGCGGGATTGCCGATGGCGAGCGACCGCGCAATCGTGTTTGGTTTCTGCGGATCGAATTGGTCCTTATTGTTTTTCACCGCGTCGGAAATCGGCGAGCAGCCCGTGGCCTGCGCGCCGAAAAACTTCACCCGCTTTGGTTCGACAAACCCGAGTTCCGTCAATTCACGGAACGCCTTGGCGATTTTCGTGATCAGCGAGCCGCCCGCCATCGGCACGACCACGTTATCCGGCAGCCGCCACTCGAGCTGTTCGGCGATCTCGAATCCAACCGTTTTCGACCCTTCCGCGTAATAGGGTCGCAGGTTCACGTTCACGAATCCCCACGGATAGGCGTCCGCAATCTGCGCGCATAAGCGGTTCACCTGGTCGTAGTTCCCGGCGACCCGCACGACGCGCGCGCCATAAACTTGCGTGTTTAAAATTTTCGCGGGTTCCAGATCGGCTGGAATGAAGATGCACGCCTGAAAGCCTCCCCGCGCGGCCTGCGCGGCTACGGCATTCGCGAGGTTTCCCGTCGAGGAGCATCCGACAACTTCAAATCCAAATCGCCGCGCGGAGGCCAGCGCCACAGCGACAACGCGGTCTTTGAAGGAAAGCGACGGGAAGCACACCGCGTCATTCTTGATGTAGATATCTTTTGCCACTTGCCCGCCATCGCGGAATATCCTCTTGCCCAGTTGCCGCGCGCGCACCAGCGGCGTGAATCCCGCGGCCAGGTCCGAATGAAATCCCTCCGGCAGCGGCAGCAATTCCGCGTAGCGCCAAAGATTCGCCGCGCGCCCTGCGATGGCATCGCGTGACAGCCGCTCCGCAACGGCGGGATAGTCATAAACGATCTCAAGCGGTGAGATGCAATCCGCGCAAAACGACCGCGGAATGTTGCCCCAAAGTTTGCCGCACTCACGGCAGCGTAACTGATATAGCTCGCCCCCCGCGCTCATTGTGTTTCCTTATGTTCCGTCCGAGCTTGTGAATTGCGGGATGAAGTGAATCGCCGCGCCTGGCACCGCGTGCATGAATGCGCGCGTGGCTTTGCGCCTGCGGTCCTTCAAGTCTGGGGTGAGAGTATTAGGTGACTCGCCTAAATTCCCATGTCCCCCCGCGACTCGGGGCGGGAATTGGCACCGGATGAAGAGCTGTGCGCTCCACCGGTTGCCGTGGCGTCATCGGGCCCGTTCCCTCGGCCACTCTGCATGAAAACCCAGGCCCTTGCGGCTTGAGTTTTACAAACCTACATTACGAAATGCGCGCTAACGTGTCAAGGGATGACTCGTACTTTGTGCCCGCTTCATTCGTAGCGAAGCGCCGACGCCGGATCCGTCCGGCTCGCGCGCCCCGCTGGCAAAATGCACGCCGCCATCGTTCCTGCGACGAGAATTCCTGCGGCAACCGCGAGCGTCGCGGGATCCATTGGCTTCACACCGAAGAGGAGCGCCGCAATCATTTTGTTGGTCCAGTAACATCCCAGCGTTCCAAGCGCAATCCCCCCGAGCGCGAGCCACATTCCCTCGCGCGTGACAATTGCGAGGATGTCGCGCGGCTCGGCCCCCAGCGCCATCCGCACCCCAAGCTCGTGCGTCCGGCATGTGACCGAATATGCCACCACGCTGTACAGCCCGAACACTGCAAGCAACAGCGCCAGTCCCGCGAAAGCGCCTAGCGCCGCTCCTCGAAAGCACGGCTCGGAAGTCGAGTCGGCCACCACTTCATTCATTGTCCGGATGTTGAAGAGCGGGACATCCGCATCCAGCTTCTTCACCCGTTCGCGGATCGCGGGGATCAGCAGCTTCGGATCGCTTTCCGCGCGCACGATGAGCGTCGCGTTAAGCGGCTGTGCGGGCAGGTAATACACGGATCCCGGCGCCAAATTCACTCCCCATGCTCCAGTGTCTTCATTGCCAAGTCCTTCGAATTTGACGTTACCGACGATTCCAATTACCTGGCGCTTGCCTGCTCCGCCACCTTGGATTTCCACGATTTGTCCCATCGCGGCCCCATCGACCCAGCAAGACTGCGCCAGCGCCTCGCTGATCACGATGCCGTATTTCGGTTCCGCCGTAGCCCCTTCGGCAAAGACGTGTCCCGTCACAACAGGGATGGACATCGCACGAAAGTAACCAGAGGCAACATCCATTCCTTGTACAATCGCTTTGCAGTTTCCCGCGATCAGATAAAGTCCCCTGCCGCCTTTCCCTCCTAGCGGGAGTTGGCTAGTCTCGCTCGCCGATATAACCCCGGGGAGCGAACTGATTGCGTCAGAAAGTTGATCGTAAAAATTGGCAACGCGACCTTGTGTGGGACTTGATGGCGATAACTTCCTCGTCGGCTTTTTGCTGGTTTGGTCGGGCTCCGGCTGCGAATATTTTGCCTGCGGAAGCGAAAAATCCATGGTGATAACGTTTTGGGTTGCGAAGCCAGGCTTCGTGCGAAGCATGTTATCAAGGCTCCGTATCATCAACCCCGCGCCCATCAGCAGCACCAGCGTCAGCGCAACTTCAGCGATGATCATCGCTCCGCGCAGACCCTTGCGTAGAGTGCCCACGGACCGCATCGATTCCTGCTTGAGCGCGCGCGTCAAATCCTGCGCCATCGTTTGCAGCGCTGGACCAAGCCCTACGAGCCCACCGATTAAAAGTGAAAGCCCCAGTGCAAACCCCAGCGCGCGCAAATCCAGCCGCACATCAGCGAGGCGCGGAACATCCTTCGGCCCGAACGCCTGAATTGCTCGCACTCCCCAGTAGGAAAGCAGTATCCCCGCCGCGCCGCCGAGCACCGCGAGCAACGCACTCTCTGTCAGCAATTGCCGCAGGATGCGCGCGCGCGAGGCGCCCATGCAAAGCCGAACCGCTACTTCCTTTTGCCGCGTGGCGGCCCGCACCAGAATCATGTGTGCGACATTTACACACGCAATCACCAGCAGGGATCCCACAGCCCCGAGCAACACCCACAAGCCGATACTCGCCCCTCGAACCAATGCTTCCTTCATTGGGCGGACACCAATAAACCCGCCACCGTAATTGGATTGCTTTGCTCTCTTGACTTCAATTTGTACTTGGTTGAGCCGCGTCAGTTCCGCGCGCGCTTGCTCAATTGTTGCGCCTTCGCGAAGCCTTCCGATGGTTGCGAAGTTGCTCCCTGCATCCAACTGCACATCCGAGCCAATATCCAGATCCTCTTTCCAATCTCGGGCAAATGGCACCCAAGCGGCGGTGTGTCCCGGGAATCCAAAGCCCGGCGGCATGATTCCGATGACGGTGTAGGGTTTTCCATTCAGATCAATCTGCTTTCCAATCTCGGACTTGTCGGACGCCATCGCGCGAGCCCAGAATCCGTAGCTCAGAACCGCTGTGGGGCCTTCATTCGTACCGGCGTGTTCTTTCTCAAATGTCGTCCCATACCTTGCTAGCACCTGAAACACCCGAAAGAAATCTTTGGAGACGATTGCGCTCGAAATCCGCTCCGGTTGTGCGCCGGTCCCGAAGTTCGCTCCGCCTGAGCTGTAAGTGGCGAGTGCGTCAAATGACTTTGCTTGAGCCCACCACGAAAGTGGATCGGAGCCGGGCTCCAACGTCATCCCCGGCGTAAATACAAGTCGGTCCGGATTCCTAAACGGCAGCGGCTCCAGCAGCACGCCATTCACAATCGTGAAGATCGTGCTTGTCCCGCCAATGCCCAGGGCGAGCACCAGAATTACGGCCGCGGCATAGCCACGTCTCTTCCCCAACATCCGAAACGCAAATCGCAGGTCTTGCAGAAGGTTGTTCATCGAAATCCTCCCCCCGTGCCGGATTATTCCCCGCTAATACCCATTAACATGGGTGCAATACTACTCCTTAGAAAGACCGACCGGACGTCCAATTCGTTTAATAGGACCGCCATTGCGCGGCAGGCGGTTGCCCGCCGTCGTGAGCCACTCACGCCAGCGCAGTGTCTCCTCTGTGCTAAAATCCACGAAGTCGGCAGGCTCGTAGCTCAGTTGGTTAGAGCGCTACCTTGACACGGTAGAGGTCTGGGGTTCGAGTCCCCACGAGCCTACCACCTTCATCTTCATTTCCTCCTCCTGCTCAAATCTGTGATAATGACCTCCGGTAACCCCTCGGTCTGGACTTCGTATCCCGTCGTAACCGGGCCGGGCTCCGATACGTCCTTAGGATAGCGGACCTGCAGATACCTGCCGCGTGACCGTGTCGGAGGAAGCTTCCTATCCCCGGGAGCCGGGCCAGGCTGCGCGAGGCCGAAAGTTAAATCTAATTAGGATTGACCGTACATGAAAATCATGAGTTTCGTTGGGAAGCACCGGATTGCCACCGCCCTGTGCGCGGTCCTCGTCATTGGCACGCCCACTTTTTTCTATTACAGAGGAAGGGGATCCGAGGTTAAGTACACCATGGCCGCCGTCCGCAAAGGCTCGATCACGTCCGTCGTCCAGGCCACGGGCACGATCAATGCGCTCACTACGGTCCCCGTGGGCTCATTCATATCCGGCACGGTTCTATACGTTTTTGCCGATTACAACACGCACGTGCATGCCGGTCAGGTGTTGGCGCAACTCGATCCGGCCTACTACCAGGCGCAGTACACCTCTGCCGTAGGGAACCTGGATAATGCAAAGGCGAACGTACAAAACCTAGAAGCGAACATCAATTCGATGCAGGCGACAATTGATTCCGATATAGCCAATGTTGCCAAGCTTAAGGCCGAGGCGGACTACACTCGCGCAAACACCAAGCGCGTGCATGACCTCACTGTGGCGGGCATTGATACGCAAGACGCGGACGATTTGGCCGTCTCCAATTCGGCGCAGGCCGACGCCTCCGTTGTCGCCGCTCAAGCTCAAACGAATCAGGCAAGAGCGCAACTGGAACAGGCCAAGGCCCAACTGGATCAGGCGAAAGCACAAGTCGTCGCCCAACAGGGCGCGCTGGACCAGGCCCTGACAAACCTTAAATATTGCATTATCACCTCACCCATTGATGGCATCGTAGTCGCGCGGAGCATTACCGTTGGCCAGTCGGTTGCCGCCTCATTGCAGGCGCCAAACGTCTTTACCATTGCCCAGGAACTCAAGCACATGCAGGTTTACGCCAAGGCCGATGAATCCGATACCGGCAACATCCATCCGGGCACCGATGTCACTTTTCAGGTGGATGCTTTCCCCAACCAGCTTTTCCATGGCCGCGCGGACGTGATTCACTTGAACGCGACCACCGTGCAAAACGTCGTGACCTACGACACCGTTGTGGATTTTGAGAATCCCGTGGATGCCCAGCATCCCGATGGAATGCTTCTCCCCAGCGAAACTGCGTACGTCACCATCCCCACCGGGCAAGTAGATAACGTCATCATGATCCCCAATGCCGCGCTTTCCTACACACCGGACATGCCCTACGCCGAGCTCCGCGCGCTTTATCAGGAATACAAGATCCCTCGTGCCGCTTACACAAATCACTTGGGCGCCATGCAGGTCGTTTGGAAGAAGACGGCGGAGGGCAAGCTCGAGCCGTTTGCTGTTCAAACTGGAATCACGGACTACATCAACACACAAATGATCAAAGGCGAACTGGCGGAAGGCGATCAGCTCATCACTTTCCAGGAGGGTGGCAATAAGTCTACATCCGGGGCGGGGACGAATCCCTTTAACCAGCCGCAGCCCGGTCGTGGAGGCCAGGGTGGCGGTCGAGGTGGTCGATGAATTTCAGCGAAGTTATTCGTGTCGCGTTTCGAGCTTTGGCGCGTAACAAGATGCGCACCGCTCTCACCATGCTCGGCATCATTATCGGTGTCGGCGCAGTCATCTGCACCGTGGCCATTGGCGAAGGCGCTTCTCAGCAAGTCCAGGAGCAAATCAACAGCCTCGGAGAGAACCTCATCACGGTCAACGCCGGCAGTGTGAACCTCGGTGGCGTACACCTTGGCAATCAGGCGACGAAATCTCTCACTCCCGCCGACGCCAAAGCAATCCAGGAACAAATTGCGCTGATTAGCCGCGTCTCACCGGGGGTTGGCTCCGGCGCTCAGATCGTTTACGGCAACCAGAATTGGAATACCCGAGTGACCGGGGCTTCGCCGGATTGGCTTCAGATTCGCCACTGGCCGCTGCAACGCGGCAGTGCTTTCAGTGACCACGACGTCGATACCGAAGCCAACGTTGCTTTGATCGGACAAACCGTCGCTCAAAATCTCTTCGGCGACCAGAACCCGGTTGGGGAAACCATCCGCATCTCTTCGATTCCCTTTCGCGTGATCGGTGAGCTTGCTGCGAAGGGGCTGAATCCTTACGGCCAGGATCAGGATGACACTCTCATTGTTCCCTATACTACCGTCATGAAAAAACTGGCCGGCATTTACTGGCTCCAGAGCATCACCGTTTCCGCCACCTCTCAGGACGAAATGGACGCGGCCCAACTGCAAATCGCCGCGCTGCTGCGCCAGCGCCACCACCTCCGGCCCGACGAACCGGATGATTTCATTATTCGGAACCCCACCGATCTGGCCCAGGCCCGCGCGCAAACCCTCAACTTAATGGAGATTCTGCTGGCGGCGATTGCTTCCGTTTCTCTCGTCGTTGGCGGCATCGGTATTATGAACATCATGCTCGTATCCGTCACCGAGCGGACAAGGGAGATTGGCGTTCGCATGGCTGTCGGCGCGACAGAATCCGATGTGCGCCGTCAATTTTTGAGCGAAGCAGTAACGCTCAGCATGTTCGGCGGAGCAATCGGCGTCATTTTCGGCTTCTTCGCGTCCAGCGGCGTTTCCGCGATGCTGAAATGGCCCACGCTCGTCCCGATTTCCTCTGTATTTGTTTCCGTCATCTTCTCCGCCGCCGTCGGCGTGATCTTTGGTTACTATCCGGCCCGCAAGGCCGCATCTCTCGATCCGATTGAGGCTCTCCGTTATGAATAAGCTCGTAAAATCGATTGCACTGGCCGCGCTTTGCGCCGCCCTGGTGTTCGTTGCGGTTTCGGCGCACGCCCAGAACGCCTCCGCCAAACCCGGTGACGAATTCTTCGTCGTCGTTTCATTGGATCGCACGCAAAAAGGCTTGATCCTGCTAAGTCCTCAGGAGATTGCGACGGTCTATCAGTTGACCGACAAAACTCAATATTTCGATGAAAACGGCAAGCCTATAAAGGTTAGTGATTTGCATGCCGGCGACACGCTATTCGGATCTTATATGAGGAAACCAGATGGAACTTTAGTTCTTGAACAAGTTCACAAGGGCGATATGACTGTGAGTGAGCTCCGGCGCCGATATTTCCCGGGCCTTCCGGCCGATGCTGGTAAACCTGCGCAATCAACACCAAAGCCTAAACCAAGCACCGCCACGTCAAATAACTCTTCGTCGATTAAATCGAAATCAAGTAACACCAAGTCAAACAATCCGAAGTCTGGCAAAACGAAACCAAACGGCACGACAGCGGCTGACCCGAAGTCAAAACAACAAACTCCTCACCAGTAACTCACACAATCGATTTATTTCTTTCGGAGGGCAAACCTCCGCGGGCCAGCAGTCCCGCGGCGCGGAATTAATTTGCACCAAGATTTTGCTGCGCGCCGGGATAGTAGAGCCTTTCCCCGCAGGACAGACAAAAGATGGCCCCTGCTCCATTCATCGCGCCGCAGGCAATACAAAAAACTTTCTCGGCTTCTGCCTGTGCGCCGATTGGACTCGCCACCGGCTGCGGTGGAGCAGGCGTGGGCGCATTCATGGGAGGTTGCGCCGCAGCCCTCTGCGCTTGAGAAAAATTCGGTGGCGCCGGGGGGGCAGGATAGGGCGCCGGCCCGCCCGCCGGGAATTGCGCCCCTTGTTTTTGCGCAAAGACGTTGAGAATTCGATCCTCCGCCGCGAACAGCTTCATCCAAAAAGAAATCGACGACGCCACGAGCCCCGGAGGCTGCGGCTTCACAACTGAAAAACGCACCAGGCCGAGCATCAGCTCCACCGCGCCCGCCAACGCAAACGCAAGGACAACCACCCCGAAAAAAGTTTCCATCCCGCTGCTTCCCGACTCCGAACCCGCCAGGTACGCAAAAATGGCTGCAGCGAAGCAAATTCCGCCCACCAACAATGAGTTGTGTTTGGGGGGCACGGGCAGAATCGCAGGCGGCGTCCATGGCTGCACGTTCACTTGCGGCGGCAAAACATTCGCCGGCATTTGTGGAGGCTGCGGAGCGATTGACGCCGGTGTCCACCCCTGCGCTTGCCAAACTGGCTGCGGCTGCGATGGCTGTGCGGGACCTGCGCCGCCACCCGCGGCTTCTCTCCGCGGGTAAACCACCACTGGCGGCCCTGGCGGTGGAACATTTTGCGGCGAAATAATCGGTGGAGAAATTACGTGCGGCGGTGGTGGAGGAGGGGGCGGCGGAGGTGGCGCTGCCTGCCCGCGCGCGGTCCTTGCAGCCACTTCATTTTCTGGCGGCAGCGCCGCCACCACGCCGTGCTGCCGCTGGCTCCCGGGCGCGATTTCCAGCGCCATCGCCCAGGATTCGACGGCCCACAGTGCAGCCTCTTGATGGAGGCTTCGGTCCTCCTGCAGCTTGTTCGCCAGTTGTTCTCTCAGCAGCGAATAGGGCTGGCCGCGCATCCGGCGCAAGTCGCGCGGCACATCTTCTTGCAGCGCCGCGAGGATCGCTGAAATTTCCGGCTTGCATTCGCCGCAATAATCCCGCAGGAACGCCTCAAACCGCTCCGAATCCTCCATCAATCCTGGTGGTTGTGAGTCCACCAGCTTGATCAGTTTTTGCCGCGCCGCGTCGTTCATAAGTTGTTGGCGTTCATGAAGTTGTCGTCATTCAAGAAGTTGTCGTCATTCAAGAAGTTGTCGTCATTCAAGAAGTTGTCGTCATTCAAGAAGTTGTCGTCATTCACAAAGATGTTGTCGTTCACAAAATTCTTTTCTTTCATGACTTGTTTTGGATGGCCGCCCCGCTCACAGCCGCACCACTCCTTCCAGATTGCCGAAATTAATCGTGCTCCGGTCCGCGAGCGGCGCGCCCGCGCCCGGCAAAATTTCCTGCGTGGCCCCTTCCGTTGTCCGCATCACCCATTTTTGCGCCGAAAGATTTTGCAGCGCCATCGGCGGCCCCGCGTTCACCGCCGCCACGGGTTGCGAAAAATCAAACGGCCGCCGCGTGTCCACATGGTGCGGATAAAGTCTTGTGTCCGCGTTCAGCACCACGCGGTTTTTCCCGAACCGGATGTGCACAGGCACCGGCGGCACGCCGCCGCAATGCCGGCACGGCGGCATCTTTCCCCCCGCGGCCTTCACCGCATCCGTATCCAAGAAACTTTCTTCGCCGCATCCGGGGCAATAGTAAATGCAATCACGCAGCCGCGCGAATTCCCGCCGCCATTCCGCATCGCCGACCCGGCCGTTTTCCGGATCGCGCAGCCCCGCGGTGAATGCCTGCGTAAAATAGTCGCGCATAAATTGCGGATAAATGGGCCAGTAATAGAGCGCAGGTTCGTATTCCCGGTAGCCCGGCAGCAGCCCGTTGGAATGGTCCACAGGATCGAAGATAAACACCGGCTTCTCCCCATAAAACAGGAAGTGGTTGTTTCCCATGTGCAGCGGCGTCTGCAGCTCTCTCTTTCCCACCAGCGGATGCTGCACCACCAGAATTTGAAAGAGCACCACCGCCAGTGAGTGCAGGTCCGACGTGCGGCTGGGAGCCGCTTCGCGCCGCACCACCTCCGGCGCCATGTATCCCCGCGTCCCTGCCACCTCGCACGCCGTGCTTCGCTCGGACACATTATCGTTGTCCGCGATCCGCACCTCGCCCGTTCCCGGATCGACGAACAGGTTTCCGTCGCTGATGTCCCGGTAACACAGTCCCTGCGCGTGTACCTGCATGAAGCAGTGCGCCAGGTTCATCCCCGTTGTCGCCAGCACGCGCATCGAGGGACGCGGCTCCTCCGACCAGATCGCCGGAAGTTTTACAAAGGGAGGCATTGCCAGCGGCATCACATAGCCGAACACCGGCACCTGCGGCGATTCCACCAGTCCAAAGGGCCACAGAAAACAATCCGAAGGCGCGCCACTGCGAATCAGCATTTGCACGCGCGCGCGCAGCTTATCTTGTTCCGGATAATTCGCGAAATACCATTTCACCGCCACGGGCTCTTTGAAAAAATCCGCCCGGTACACTTCTCCCTGCCCGCCTCCCGCGATGAATTCCGCGATCGTGATGGGCTGGTGTTGCGATGCCGTGTAAACGGTTTGACCCGTGTGCAGGATTTCGCTCATTAGCGGTCTTTCGCGGCAGGTACTCTGCCCGCGAAATATACAGCATCTGCCCCGCCCGCTTCAATTCTGCCCTCCATCCCCCGCCCACTCCCTCCACGCCGGAGCGCCCCTACCGTCCACAGATTTCACTTGACTTCAACCAAATCATATAATACAAGAATAAATGTACTGTATAGTACAATTAGAATACCCACCCGCCGTTTCCCAAAACGGAACAAATCATCGCAAGGAATCTCGTAACTCCTTTGTTGCGCTATTCTAACAGGCACTGCTGCACAAAATCAGGGCAGCCGAGCCCGTAACTCCTTTAGATGCATTAGCTTATCGCCAAAATTGCCAAAAACGCGACTTTTGCGTCCCGCGAATCTGTGCGGGAACCCGCAAGTCCAATGCTGCGTTACTCTTACCGCATCTCGTGGCTGTAAGTCCTTTGTTGCGTTACTCTTACAAAAAGATGGGGGGGTATCGCGGCGTACAGACCCGAAGAAATCCGCTAAGTCCTTTAGATTCAGCACTTACGGGGGCAATAATATACTTGACAAATCAAACCGTTTAGGCTACTATTTGGGTTGTGAGGAACACCATGAACAAGCCAAAGACACTCCAACAAGCAATCATCCATTTCGCCAATCCTGATAATTGCACCAAGTTTATGGTCAAGCTGCGCTGGCCCGATGGCATCGTTGTTTGCCCTATCTGTGGGCGCAATGATGTCGTGTTCCTCGCCAATCAGAACAAGTGGCAATGCAAGAGCGTCCATCCCAAGCGGCAATTCAGCGCGAAGGTTGGAACTATCTGTGAGGATTCTCCAATCGGACTCGATAAGTGGCTTGTCGCAATGTGGATGCTCGCCAACTGTAAAAACGGAATTAGTTCCTACGAGGTCGCCAAAGCACTCGGCGTCACTCAAAAGTCCGCATGGTTTATGATGCATCGCATCCGCCTCGCCATGCAGACCATCGCATTTCGCAAACTCGGTGGTAAAAACAAAGAGATTGAAGCGGACGAAACTTTTGTGGGCGGCAAAGCCAAGTACATGCACAAAGATGTCCGCGACCGCCGTATGATTTCGACAAGCAAGAAAGATAAGACTGCGGTTTTTGGAATTTTGGAACGTGGTGGCGAAGTCCGTGCGATGGTGATTCCCACTCGGCGCAAGTATCACGTTCAAGGCGAGATCGTGAAGCACGTCAAGGACAATAGCTTCATCGCAACCGACGCTCTCATGTCTTATGGCGGACTCAGCGCCCGTTACGCGCATGAGATTTTTGACCACGCTCACGAATACGTCCGAGGTCGCGTTCACACCAACGGAATGGAAAACTTCTGGAGTCTCCTGAAGCGGTCTATCAAGGGAACCTATGTGAGTGTCGAACCTTTCCATTTGGGGCGGTATCTCGACGAACAAGTTTTCCGGTATAACAACCGGAAGCAACCTCGCGGTGACGCTGCACGATTTGAGCAAGTGGCCTCCCATGTCCTCGGAAAGCGTCTCACCTACGCCGAATTGACTGGCAAGGTGGGTGCGACGTGTAGCCTGCCCAACTAGATTACCTCGCGGGAAGCGGCGGATTTCTTAGATTTACGCCGCTTTTTCGCTCGTTTTTCCGCGTCTAATTTCGCTTTCAGTTGACTATGCGGAACTTTCAAGAGGCCGCCTGCCAAATCGGAGAACTTGTCGTATTCTGTTTTTGTTTTCATTTGATTCCCCATTTGATGGACTTCTTCGGATTCTCATCAATTTTCGCCGCCAGACGTTTCATAAAACCCAGAACGTGTGCCAACACGCTTGCCGCTTGATACTCATCATACTCACTGCGACTGTGCATTACATGATTTCGATAAACATCTTTGAACGCATGGAACTCCCCCAACGCGCCACGATAAAATTCCAATGCTGCGTCTCTTGCCGGGCCTGCTTTACGATTAGCAATCAGGTCTGCGGCTTTTGTAATCACGATTAGGATGTCGTTCCATTGCGCCCACTCTAATGGCCTCTTCTTCGGCAGTTTTACTTTCCTCTCTTTGGCAAGGGCATGTAAGCCACGTTCTACTATACGCATGAGATGGAAAATGCAAGCTGTGTTCTGTGCTAGTGCATAGCAATCGACTGCACGTTCCGTGTCTTCTCTTGAAGAAGGAAACTTTGCCCATACGTCCGCCCAATCTTTGGAAACGTTGTCAAGGGTCGTAGCTTTCGCTGCGGGAACGAAGGCAAATTGTCGAAAGCGTAGCTCTCCCTGAATAGCCTCGATAAGAAACTTGGCTTGATTTCTCAAATCAGACCAGTGCAATCCATCTCTCAAGGCAATTAAAAAACGGTCACACCGGACGATTGCCGCAGATAGTTCAGCCAATGCACACTGTTGCCTAGCCAATTCGATTGCTGGCCGATAGAATTGGTCGATTCTCTCGCGGGGAACCGGGCCATCACCATCTCTGCCCGCAAGGGCCTCTGTCCCGCTCAACATAGAAATGGCTGCTGCTAATTGCCAAACATGATAGCGATGCATGATGTCCAAAAGGCTCCAAATGTGGAGTCCTCTTATGGGCTTTTGCACAGAGAACGTACTCTCTTTCTCTGGCAACTAACATAGTGACTTTATGGCTTTGATTCGTCAACTATATTATTGCCCTTACGGGGCCCGCACCCGTAAGTCCTTTAGAATCTGCACTTACAGGAAAATGGGGGGGAGGGGTAATCACGCAGCACCGTAACCTGCCCGATCAACCACTGCAGCCTGCGCCTGTCTATTGTGTCTTAGGGGCGGGCGATTTCGCATCATGCGCTGGAGGTGGGTTGGTCTTTTTCGGCTCGGGCTTCCCTTCGCCGGGCGTTGAGCCCGATGGATTCGCGGCGGCCTGGCCATTCGCCGAATTCCCAGCCGGATTCCCGTTCGTATCGCCCGAGGGGCTAACCACTGTAGCGCCTGTATTTCCCGTGGAAGCTTTCGACCTGTATATCGCATATCCCACCGCCAGCGCGGCGACGGCGACCACCAGCGCCAGCATCAGCAGCCACCATTGCAGCGCGAGGCGGCGCTCAATATTTTGCAGCCGCGCATCAAGCCGCGTGCGCAGCGATTCCATTTCGGCTTTGGGTACGTATTCGCCCATGTCTTCCTCCTCGCCGTCGAGACTTTCCACGCCTTCCAACCGGCGGATGATCCCAAATGTTACGTCGTCTCCGCTGCCTTTTTCGGAAGCTTCGCGCAGGATGCCCGGCAGCGCCTGGGCCACGCCGGCGAGCCCGCCTTCGCGCGCCATCGCGAGGAAGTCCGCGCCGATTTGCAGAAAATCGGCGTCGCTGCGGAATGAATTCGCGTATCCGTCGGTGGAGACGAGAACGAGCGCGGGCGCACGTGCGAGCGGCGATTCGATATGCAGCCGGAAATCGCGCGGCGCTTGCGGCTGGCAGAGCGAAGTCGTCTGGTTGGCGATGAGCCGCGGGTCGGGCGGGACGGGGCGCGCCGTCGCGCCTGCGTCGTCCACAAAAAGGATGTCGCCATCGCCGATTTGCATGCAGAGCGCGTAGGAATCGGCGATGAGCACGGTGAGCAGCGTCGCGCCGTAGGCGACGAGCGGGTTTTGCGAAACCTCGGCGCGCGCTTCGGGCTCTTTTTCGCCGAGCCGCTCGTACTCATGGTCGCGAAATGGATTCGCCGCGAGATGCACGATGACCTTCGCCGCCCAGTTCTGCACGATCTGTTGCGGCAATTCGGCTGCGGCGATTTGCAACTCGGCGAAGCTGCGGCTGCGCCCGTGCAATGTGGAGAACTGGACGAGCAGCGCGGTTGCGGCTTCCACGGCGAGCCGCGCGCCATCCGCGCTGCGGAAATGCTGTGCGCTGCCGTGTCCATCGGCGATGGCCAGAATCGCGGGCGGGCCTTCGCCGCTATCCGGCAGCCAGAAGCCGATGGCGTCCTGATTCGGCAAGCCCGATTGCACGTGCGATGCGCCGCGCGATGAATGGCCGATGATGCGCCAGTGGATTGCGGCGGCAGTGGCGTCGTTCGATTTAGTTACGTCGTTCGATTTGCTCACGTCGTTTGGTTGGCCAATATCGTCCGGTTGGCTGGTCTTGATCGGCTGAGCCATTTTATCGGGGGTCGCCATTCAGGTTTACCAGATGACGCTCGACGACGGCGTCTTCCCCGGCTCGGGCGACGGCATCTGCCCGACGCGGCGCCCGCTCACGACCGATGTCGAGACAAAGCGCATGTACTCGACGAGAGCGTCGGTATAGTCGGCCTGCAGCACCGGAATTTCGGAGTTGTCGATGAAGCGCCGTAGCGTTTTGTGCAGCGCGTCCGTGCCGATGCCGATTGCGAGGCGCGTCGAGGCTTTGCCCCATGGCTGCGACAGCAGCGCCTGCAAGCCGCCCTCGAAATCGTCGGTGGGCCTGCCGTCGGAGATGAGCACCAGCGCCGGCGGCAACGCGCGCGGACTCATCGGCGGCATTTTCAGTTCGTCGGCGACCATGCGCAGCGCGGCGCCCATGCTGGTGTGCGATTCCGGCTCGGCCGTCACGTCGGTCCAGTGGAATTCGGTGAGCATTGTGGGCTGGGGGATGTGCCACACCGCTTCGGTGGAAAATTTTATCGCGCGGATCAGGACTTCGGCGTTTAAATTTTCATTCGCCGCGCGGCGCATGTGCGGGACCAGTTCACGGATGGCCGTGTTCAGCGCGTCAATTTTTCCGCGGAATGACATCGAGCCGGAACAGTCCAGCAGCCAGATGAAATGCAGCGGGCGCTTGGACATCACGCCGCCCGGGCGGCGCATCGACTGCGAAGAATCCATCGTTCCGTTCATGTCGAGTTTTCCTGATTCGATTGCGCGACTCTCCGGCGAAATGCGCCGGATTCCCCGTGCATCTGCATGAGATGCCCGCGGCAGATATTATCACTTCGGTTTTGCCAGAAGGGAAACCAGAAGCGAATCCAGATGCGACACCGGATGCGAAAGCAGGTCGCACATAATCGCGCCATCACGGGTGCGCGCGGGTCCAGGTCGTCGCCAGCTTGTTTTTGTCTTTGCTCGTGAAAACGACCTGATCCTCGCCATTCACCTGATATGTTCCCGAGTCAATCTCCGCGCCCGATCCGGAGAGGATCGAATAGTTGCCGCCCTTGGCGTGAAGCGTGCCGCCTCCGCTGTACTTCGCAGTGAGCTTGTAGCTCGCGTCATATCCGATGGTGAGAGACATCGAGCCCGTGAGCCTGTGCTGCGGCGTGGACGTGATCCACGTGCCGACGAAAGTGAGTCGATTGGGATTTGGTATGCCGCGGCCCTTCGTGCTCCAGTCCCATACGCGCTTGCCTTCGGGGGCCAGGGGCGGCCCGGTGAATTGAACTTTTTCCTGTCCTTGAAAACTGAAGGGCACGGAGATTTTTCCGTTGGTGAGGGAATAGAGAACGAGCACATGATTGGGACTGCTGGCGTCCATTTGGCCGGAGTCATCCAATGTTTCGGTAACTTTATAGCCGCCAAAAGGGCTGACCTGCCAGGTGCGCGTCCAGATGACAGCGCCATCCGAGGAAGTGCTCTGCCAATTCCCGGAGAGCGCGCCATCGAATCGTGAGCGCTTAATAAAATAGACGCAGCCGGCGGCCACGGCGACGAGTACGAGCACCAAAGCAATCGGTCCCGCTTTCGCGGATTTCGCCGTGGTTGGGGCAGGGACCGGTGATTGCGGATAGGGAACTGGAATTGTCGGCGGCGCCATCGCGACAGGTGGAACTTGAGCAGGGTTCGCTGGCGGGAGTGGCTGTGCGGGGGTGACGGCAGCGGGACCGATTGAGATTCCCAGCGCCAATGCCCAGGAGTCCACCGCCCACGCGGCAAAATCGGGCGGCAACTGATCCTGCGATTGCAGGCGCTGCGCCCAGCCCGCGGTGAATTCCATCCACTGCGTGCCGGGATTCGCGGCGGCAGCGACCAGGCTTCCGGGCAGTCCCTGTCTCACCGCCGCGGAAATCGACATAACTTCGGCGGCGCAATCGGGGCACATGGCCTGCAAAATATCGTGAATCCGCTGAGGGGTCTCGAATAGCGCAGAACCCTCCGCGCGGACGAGCTCGATGAGCTTCACTCGCGGGCAATCCTTCATTGCAGAATTTCTCCGCGGACGCTGGCGAATTGGACAATTGTGGCCGGCGCGAGGCGGATCACTTTACCGCTGGGGATTTCGCGCGATTCGCCGGTGGAGGTTGAAGCCTTCCACGACGCGGTGGAAAGGTTCCGCAGGCCCAGTAAATTTGGGTTCGAGGGATGCCGCGTGACTTCGGCCACGACGCCGTTTCCCGCTGAGGATTGAAGCCCCGGCATCTCCGCTTCGGTGAAGCGCCGCCCGGGAATCAGAGGCAATCGCTGCCCCGCGACGAAGAACGTCAAGGCCTGAGATGCTTGTGCGGCGGCCGGAGCAGGAGCGTAAGAGGCGGGCTGAAACGGCGGCGGCGGGGGAGCATCGCCTCCGCGATAAATCTGCGTCGCAAAATTTTCCGCCCGCGAAGGAGAAATTTGCCGGGCCTTCAGGATGGCCGCGCCAAGAAATCCATACGCAATGATTCCCACACCGAGAAGGATGGGAAGTGAATCAATCGAATCCCAAAGTGTGTGCAACATCGCGGCACTCAGCCAGCCGATTCCGATGGTGAGCCAGCGGTTCTTTGGCTTGAACATTGCGAGACCGATGAAATAGCCGAAATATCCGCTGTAGGCCACATGTCCGGCGATGTCTCCGCCGATGCGGCGCAGGAGAAGATCCAGCCCCGCCGAAAGGCCGCCCAACTGCAGTACACCGGGCAGGTAGTCTTGCATCGTCTCAAAGAGCGTGAAGCCGAGCGCCGACCCGGTGGCGATGAGAATTCCATCCAGTGGTTCGTGAATTTCCAGCGGACGCGCAAAGGCAGCCGCGATTTTCGGGGCCAGGAACGCGATCAGCAGGACAGGCACTGCTTTCACGAACTCTTCTTTCAAGCCGACAAAGAAGAAGACTTCGTAAAACAACTTTGTTATCGGAATGTTTGACCAGTACTGTGGTGGCGGAAGCGTACCGCCTCCAATGAAAACGCCGAAGATTGATTGGAATACGTTCCAGATGGGGGGCAGGAGCAATACCGCCGTCATCGTGGCCGGAATGATTGGAAGCCAGAGCGGTTTGATTTTTCCGCAAAGCCGGTAAATCACATAGTAGGAGCCGACCGAAAGCGCGCAAGCGACCATCCACAGGAACGGGCTATCCACGAGGAACCCCAGAAGAAATAAAATGACGAATGGAATGAAATGCGCCTTCGACGCGAGCTGCCTCCACTGTGATGAGAGTGGAATGAGTTGCGACTTCGTGGGAGCCTCCGGTTCTTTCGTTCGGTAAGGCCCTCCGGGGCGTGTTGACATTGTGCGATCCCTTCTTCTGGTGAATCCAATCCTGCAATATTAGGAGCGGAAATGTTTATTCAAACCGCCGTCAATTGTCCAGCACCGCCTGTGGCGTTCTTTCCAGCACTGTTTCCGGCGCTGCTAAAGAATTTCGCCGCGTATTTCGCCGAAAAAGAAGACCATGCCGCGCGCAAGACGGATCGCTTTTCCCGGGGGAATTTCACCCTCCAGACCCCACGGCAAGAGCGCTCTCCAAACCTTCGCGGAATGATTGCGAAGCCCCGCGTCACCCGGATGCTTCGGGCTGGACACAACTTCCGCGACAATATCACCGCCCGCTTCCGGTGAGAGCCCTGGGATTTCTGCCACGGAAATTCTGCGGCCTTCCCGGAGCGTGACAACGTTGCCGCCGACATACAAAGTGAAAACCGGGCGCGAGTCTCCGGGCGCGGCGCCCGGCACATCCGCGGCGGATGATCCCTTCTGCGCGCTTTGCAACGGCGCGGAGGCCGCTTTCAAGTCCGCGCCGGCCAGGCGGACAGCCGCGGAATCATCAATCAGGCTGCTCGCAAAATTGTAGGCGCGCGAAGGAGAAATCTGCCGCGCCTTGAGAATTGCCGCGGCCAGCAGGCAATAGAAAACGATGGACTCGATCAGGACCAGGATGTAGTGAGTGGAGGATACCGCGGTCGCGACCGAAAGCGAATGCGCCAGGGTCGAGATCAGCAAGGCGATGAGCACCGTAAGCCAGCGCCTTCGCGGGCGCACGACGGCGAGTCCAATCGCGTAACCTATGAATCCGGAGTAAGCGGCGTGCCCCGCTATTTCCCCCAGGCAGTGCGGGACGATCAGCAGAAGTGACTTCAGGCATTGATGGGAGTAGTAGATATGCATCACGGAGTCCAGCGAACAATTCGCGCTAAACGCGGCGCCATAAACCGTCTGCGCCACGTTGAAGCCGACGCCCGCCGTTGCGCCCAAGAGAACGCCATCGAGCGGCTCCCAGATTCCCAGCCGCTCGCGCCACGGGGAAGCGAGAACGCGCCCGAAACCGAATGCAATCAGGACGGGCGCAATCTTGATGGCTTCCAATGGCAGCGCGGCTGAAAAGAAATATGCCGCCCAGTGGTCAAAAAAAGACGCGCCAACCAAGACGCTGGATGGGACGATCTTCAGTGCAAGCGAAGCGAATTGCTGCAACAGCGAATGATGAGTTTCCTCCACGCTTCCCAGTGCAAACGCAGAACAGCCAATGACCGCAAGCCAGAGGAAAGGCTTCCGAATGCCGCAGAGCTTGTAAATGATATGGACGGCCTCGACTGCAAAAAAGCAGGCGACAACGAGGGCGTAGAATTCAAACCAAGGCGGGTCGTGCTCGATGGCCACTTCCATGAGCAGGATGGCCATGAGCGTCAACGAGAAAGGAATCAGGGCGCTCTTCTTGATCCATTCTCGTTTTTCAAGCAGGTTGATCGGCGGAATGATTTCGGAGACGGAGGGCAGAGGCCGCTCGCGGGATTTATTGCCGGCGCCGGATGCCATTTCGCCTCCTTCCGCGAGAATTAGCGCCCGTGCCCGTCTGATAGACGATGAATGATCGGTCGGACACTACCGAGGCAGATTCGCCGCCTGCGGTGCTGCATCGTATACCGCCCGCGCGAACGGAACAAGACGGTGCGACCGACGCGCGATGGACTGAAAAAGGAGCAGATTCGCGGTAAGGTTAGCTACGCGGACTTGGGATGGAGGCGCCGATGTGGAGATCCATGATGTTGCCTTGGCTAATTTCAATGATCCTGCCGGTGTTACTGGCGGCCGCCGCGCCGCCGGAGCCTTTCGGAGGTTTGGGCAAAACGCTTGAAAATGCGAAGAAGACTGACTTCTTTTTATTTTTCCACCTCGAACAAACCAGCGAATCTCCCGCGAAAGATGGCAACGTAATTGTGTTTCAACCCTCCGGGCCGAAGTTTCACGATCTCACGCGTGTTCTTATGGCGGTGGACAGCAAGGGAATGATTCGGGGCGCGGAGTTGGATTTGAACCGGTCGTATGTGGACAGCCCTACGGACGGAATCTACGCGCGGGATATTGCAAAGAGCTTTCTTCAGGCCGCGGTCGATCCGCAGGACCGCGAGCGCGTGGAAAGCCTCATTGTTGAGATAGACCAACTGATTGGCACTGACAGGCCCGTGATTGCGCACCCGGATTCAGTCCGAACGCCTTCGGGGCCGCCATCAGTGGGATACCGTGTGTATCTTGGACAGGAAAATCTCTTTGAGTTGTCACTGTCGCACGGACAGACACTCAGGATGGAAAATCCGCCCACCAAGCCGCCGGTATTAAGAATTTCAATTCGTTAATTTCATCAAGCACTTCATTCGCGGTCGAATCCGAATTGCGCGCTCATCACCTGCCGAGCGAATGCAAGAGTTCCCCCAAGTAGACACCCCAAATTGCCGGAATGGTGTGTGTTCCGTGGCCGCGTGTCTGGTCCGTGATGGGCAGCAGGATGAAGCGGCCGTCCTTCACGCGTTTGATTTCCCGTTCGGCGATGCCGAGTTCGGGCGGATTAATCTGATCGTCGGCGGAATTGATGAACAACACCTTCGCCTGAATTTTTTCGAGATTGGGATCCGGATTGTAATTCCGCGACGCGTCGAAATAGTAGAGCATGTCGTTGGCATCGGTGGTTGCGATGCGCGCTTTGCGCTGCTGTTCGAGATAGGCGTCTGCCTTTTCGCGGGTCGGATAGTTCTTCTGCCACTGCAGCGGCGCGCTGCCCATCAACAAAAGAACATCAATCGCTTCCTGCAAGCCATGAATCGGTGCGGTGTATTCGCCGTTGTTCCAGGCCGGGTCGTCGCGGATGGCGTCCAGGATCATTCTTCGCATGATGCGATTGCGGCCGGCGATTTCAACCGGCTGGCAGGCGAGCGGTACCAGCGCATCCATAAAATCGGGATAGGTTTCGCCCCAAACCCACGAGTGCATGCAGCCCATGGAAGTGCCCATCACGAGCAAAAGGTGATTGACGCCCAGGCCTTCCGTGACGACGGCGTGCTGCAGGGCGACCATGTCATCGTAATCGTAATGGGGGAACCTCATGTGCATGCCATTGCTGGGTTTGCTCGAGCAGCCGTGGCCGACGCCGTCGGGCAGGATGATAAAATAGCGATGCGCATCGAGCAGCTGACCGGGGCCGAAGAGGACTCCGGCGAATCCAGCGGAGAGAAATTGCCGGCCCGATCCCCCGGTGCCGTGCATGATGATGACGGCGTTCGTGACGCGGCCGTTCCCATCTTTTTGCGGCGCACCGAGTGTGTAATAGTGGAGTTTCACTTCGGGCAGCGATTCGCCGGAGCGGAATTGATAGTTGTGCACCATGTAGTCGCCTTGCTTGAGCGTTTCGGTCCAGGGCGCGCCCTGCAACCGCTGAGGCAAAGCGACAGGTCCGGTGGTGCAGGGCTGCGCGGCGAGGCGCATATCCTCTGCTTGTTGGGCGGCCAGCGCAAGAGCAATGGCAACGGTCATCGAGACGGCAAATCGTATTCTCATTCGTCATTCTCCAGAAATGCTTTCTACAGCGATTCGTTCTCCAGCTATATTTTCTGCAGGATATCTTCCGCGGCGCTCCCGATTTACCAGATGCGGCAGCGCTGATCCTCAGGGCGCACCATCCAATCGCCCGACTTGCAATCGAATGCGGCCGCGAATTCCGGCATATTTTGCAGCGGAGCAATTGTGCGGAATCTGGGCAAGGGGTGCGGGTCTTCCGAGGTGAGCATTTGCTCATACTCAGCCCGCGCGGCCTCGCCCCAATTGTGCGCGTAGGAGATGAAGAATCGCTGCTCGGCGGTGAAGCCGTCCACATCCGCGGTTAATTTGCCGGCCTGCGCCTTCACAAATGCGGCGTGCGCGATCACAAGCCCGCCGAGATCCGCGATGCTTTCGCCGAGGACGAGTTTGCCATTTTCGTGCAAATCGCCGGCAACAACAAACGCGTCAAATTGTTTCTCGATGCAGGCGGCGCGATCCGCGAAGTTTTTGGCGTCGCCCGGAGTCCACCAGTCGCGCATATTTCCCGTCGCGTCGAACTGCCTGCCCTCATCGTCGAAGCCGTGCGTCATTTCGTGGCCGATGACGGAACCCATCGTACCGTAATTCATGGCGTCGTCGGCATCGGCGTCAAAAAAGGGCGGCTGGAGGATGCCGGCGGGGAAGACGATTTCGTTGTTCTGTGGATTGTAGTAGGCGTCGACGGTGGGCGGCGACATGCTCCACTCGCCGCGATCCACGGGCCGGCCGATTTTGGAAAGGTCGCGATGAAATTCAAAGTGTTCGGCGCGAAAAGCATTGATTACGTAGAAGTCGCGGTCCACCGTCATCGCGGAATAGTCACGCCACTTGTCGGGATAGCCGATCTTCAGCGTGATGGCGTTGAGCTTGATGAGTGCCTGCGCCCGCGTTGCCGGGCTCATCCAGGGCAGCGTTTTCAGGTCTTCGCGCAAAGCGTCGATCAAGCCATGAACCATTTCAAGAGCGCGGGCTTTCGCCGCGGGCGGGAAGGCGCGCTCGACATATTTCTGGCCAAGAGCCTCGCCGAGCGCCTGGTCCGTGGCGTTGACACAGCGCTTCCAGCGGGGAAGCTGCTCGGTAGTGCCTGTCAAGATGCGGCTGTAGAAATTGAAATTTTCATCCACGAAGGGTGCGGAAAGGCGCGGGGCGGCGGCAAGAACGAGATGCCAGCGCAAATAAATTTTCCAGTCATCGAGCGAAACAGAAGTGAGCTGTGCATCAAGCGCCTTCAGAAAATCCGGTTGGGACGCGTTGACGACGCGGATGCCGGGATAACCGATGGCCTTGAAATACACCGTCCAATCGAAGTGCGGCGTGAGTTTTTGCAAATCCTCGACGGACTTGCGGTTGTAGATTTTTTCGGGATCACGCAATTCGACGGGGGTCATGGAAGCTGTGGCCAGCGCCGTTTCAATCTTCATCACTGTGTTCGCACCGCTGATGGACCGCTCCATGGTGTCACCCATCAGGCTGAACATCTTAATTACGTGCTGGCGGTAGCCATCGCGAATCTGTTTCGAGTGGTCATCCTCTTTGAGGTAGTAATCGCGGTCGGGAAGTCCCAGGCCGCCTTGAAAAGCCTCGCCGGTTTGCTCGGTGCTGTCGCGGAAATCCTGCGTCGAGCCGAATGCGAACATGGCGCTGGCGCCAAAGCTCTGAAGGTGAGCGACTTCGGCTTCGAGCGAGGGTATGTCTGAGATTTTCGCGATGCGATCAAATTCGCTGTCGACCGGGTGGATTCCCGCGGCGTCAATTTTGCCCGTGTCCATGCAACTCGCGTAGAAATCGCCAATTTTTTGCTTGGTCGATCCCGGCGCGGCGTCTTTCTTTGCGGCGGCATCCTCGAGAACCTGGCGCAGGATACTGAGATTGTGGTCAGCAAGAAGATTAAAGCGCCCCCAGGCGGGATATGCGGGCGGAATCGGGTTCCGCGAGAGCCAGCCGCCGTTGGCGAAGTGGAAAAAATCCTCGCACGGCTTGCAAGTCTTGTCCAAATCCGCGGGGTCGAGGCCGTGTGCCGCGGGCGTGGCGGGCTGCTGCGCGCGGCCCGCGGGCATGGCCGCAAAAAGAAGGACCATTGCCGCAATCGAGGTGGCGCCAAAAACAAAGATGCGTTTCATTGAGCGAGGCTCCTTATGAATGTGAGTCCCGATTGGTAACGGGCGCGGCTATGCATCCAGATTCGGATGCTTGAGATGGAAGCCCGTGGCTTCCTGATACGCGCGAGCGAGCGTGCAAACCTTCGCGTCGCCGTAGAGATTGCCGAGGAACGTGAGACTGACCGGCGTGCCGGGACCGCCGCCCTGATTTTCATTTACCGGTTTGGGCGCATCCGGGCCTCGCAGTCCATTGGGAATGATGATGGAGGGATTCCCGGTCAAGTTCGTGAGCGTGAGCTGGCCGCCGTTTGTCGGCGCGACAATGACGTCAAAATCCTTGAAAACTTTCGCTGTCGCTTCGATCAACAACATCCGCGCGCGGTTGGCCTGGATGTATTCGACGGCGGGCATGAAGCGCGATATGCGGAAAATGTTCGGCCAGTCGCTCGGAGCTTGTTCGGTGAGGAGTTTGTCGCGGCCCGAGCGGGTGAGCTCGTCGAATGCGGCGGCGGCTTCGGCTTGCAACAGCGGACGCATCGCGCCGAGGGGAAAGTCCGGCAACTCGACGGGCTTCATTTTCACGCCCATGGCGCGAAGTTTGTCGAGCGCGGCGACATCGAACTTGTGGTCGTATTCGCGCGAAGCGAAACCGTTGCGGCGCTGCGTTTGCTGCCGTTCATAGCGCGTTTTTTCATCGTCGGTCATTTCGGCGAGCGGCTTGGGCGGCTCCATCTCCGGAAGCGGGGTGAGCGTGAAATCTTTCTCGAGGACGCCCACACGCAGCGTTTGCCAGCGCACGGTCGCATCCCAATTGAATGCCGCGGGCTGAACGCTGCGGTCTTTTTCGTCGGGGCCGTAAATGGCGGAGAGCACCATTGCGCAATCTTCGACGGCGCGGCAAATCGGGCCGATCTTGTCCATGCTCCAGGAAAGCGCCATCGCGCCCGTGCGCGGGACGAATCCAAAAGTGGGGCGCAGGCCGGTGGTGCCGCACCGTGTGGACGGAGATGAAATGGAGCCGAGCGTCTCGGTGCCGATGCTGAACCCGACGCAGCCCGCCGCCGTCGCCGATGCGGGGCCGGCGGAGGATCCGCTCGAGCCCTGATTCGGATTCCATGGATTGCGCGTCATGCCTTTGAACCAGCGGTCACCCTGCGCAAGCGCGCCGAGCGTGAGTTTGGCGACGAGAACGGCGCCGGCTTTGTCGAGGCGCTGCACAACGGTCGCGTCCTCGTCAATCATCTGGTTCTCCATCCCGCCCGCGCCCCAGGTGGTCGGATAACCTTTCACCGCGAGCAAATCCTTCCCGCCCCACGGAATGCCGTGCAGCGGGCCGCGATATTTTCCCGCGGCGATGGCGCTGTCGGCTTCCTTCGCCTGCGCCTTGGCGCGATCTTCGGTGAGGGTAATTACGAATTTCAGCTTTTCGTCATATCTCTTCAGCCGCTCGAGATACATTTCTGTAAGCGCCATCGAAGAAACTTTCCGAGATTGGACCAATTCCGCGAGCTGCCGGACGGTGTAGAACGCGAAGTCTTCGATATTTTTCGGCGCTTTGGTGGCCACGGCGGGCGCCGCGGAAATTTTCATGGGCGCTTTGGCGGTGGAAAGCTTCCAGCCCATGGGCAGCGGGTCGAAGACAAGCGCGGGCTGGACGCTGTTGTCCATGTGCAGCTTGTAAATCGCCTCGTAGCCCTGAATCGCATTGTTCAGGCCGTTGAGCATCGCGTCTTTGTATTCGTCGGGAATGGTGACGTCGGCGATTTTTCCGGCTGTTTCAATCATGTCCTTCGTGACCGGGCCGACAGGGCCGGTGGCTCCCCTGCCTTGGGCGAGCGTATAAAGCGCGCCGGGAAATAGCGTTCCCGAAAGGCCCAATCCCGAACAGATGGCGATAAAGTGGCGACGTTCCAACACGGACGCACCTCCGGTGATTTGCGAGCGGCAAGAGTGTAATACAGGCGGGCCTGATTTTGCGCGCGGCAAGTCCGCGGACGATTGGATCCGGCTAAGGCCCGGTCATCAATTCTGCGCGAACGAGAGCGTCGAATTCCTCGCCGGTGAGGTAGCCGAGCTTAACGCACGCCTCGCGAAGGCTGATGCCTTCCTGGTGCGCGACGTGCGCGACCTTCGCGGCTTTGTCGTAGCCAATCTTCGGGCTTAGCGGGGTCACCAGCATCAGAGAATTCTTCACGTAGAAATCAATTTTCGCGCGGTCGATCTCGATGCCGTTAATCATGTACTCGACGAAACCGTGCGACGCGTCCGAGATCAAGGTGACCGAGTGCAGGAAATTGTGAATGATAACCGGCTTGAAAACGTTCAATTCAAAATTGCCCTGTGAATCGCCGAACGCGATGGCGGCGTTATTCCCGTGCACTTGCACGGCCACCATGGTCATCGCTTCGCACTGCGTGGGGTTCACCTTGCCGGGCATGATGCTTGAGCCGGGCTCGTTTTCTGGAATACGGAGTTCACCCAGTCCGCAGCGCGGCCCGGAGGCGAGCCAGCGAATGTCATTCGAGATTTTCATGAGGGAACACGCCAGGGTATGGATCGCGCCGTGCGCATACACGAGTTCATCGTGCGCCGAAAGCGCGGCGAATTTGTCCGGATGTGAGCGGAAGGGCAGCCCGGTCAGCTCCGAGATTTTTCTTGCGGCGCGCACGCCGAATTCCGGGGGCGCGTTGAGGCCCGTGCCGACCGCGGTCCCGCCGATGGCGAGGTCGTAGACGCCGTCGATGGACTGGCGCAAGCGTTCGACGTCGCGGTCGAGTAGCGCAGCCCATCCGCCCATTTCCTGGCCGAGTGTGAGCGGGACGGCATCCTGCAAATGGGTGCGCCCGATCTTCACGACTTTTTCGAATTGCTTCGCCTTGGCGGAGATGGCGTCGCGCACCTGCTCGACGGAGGGGATCAGCGCGTTGTGAACCCGCTCGGCGGCGGCAATGTGCATCGCCGTGGGAAATGTGTCATTCGAGGATTGCGACATGTTGACGTCATCGTTCGGATGGATCGGCTTTTTCGAACCCATCACCCCCCCGGCCATTTCGATGGCGCGGTTGGAGATGACTTCGTTGACGTTCATGTTCGTTTGCGTGCCGCTGCCCGTCTGCCAGATGCGCAGAGGAAAATGCGCGTTCAGTTTGCCGGAAATGACTTCGTCGGCGGCGGCGGCGATGAGCTTCGCCTTGTCCACGGGAAGCTTGCCGAGATCCTGATTCACGAGCGCGGCGGCTTTTTTCAGGATGCCGAACGCGCGGATTAGTTCCGGAGGCATAATATCGCGGCCGATGTTGAAGTGCAGCAGCGAGCGCTCGGTCTGCGCGCCCCAGTAAACATTGGCGGCCACGGGAATTGTGCCCATACTGTCGGATTCGATGCGCGTCGGCTGCTGGGGCTTGGTGGCGGACATGGATGGCCTCCGGTTCCATTATATATAAATGGATTGCGGCCCGTTGGGCGGATCAAATTGGGCGCGCAAATTCCCTGTTGCCACCCGCGCCGTGATTCTGTGCGAAATGTTTAGCAGGCGAAATGACCTGACGAAGTGAGGTAAATTGGAATTCCCAGTGCGTGGGCTTGCCTTAATGCGAACCTTGGTGGCCGCAATCCTGATATTCGGGATTGCGTCCGGCGGCGTGCACGGCAAGTTGGAGCAAAGTGCCGCACAAAATCCCTCCGCGCAGGATCCGCAGGCTCAGCATGAGGCGGGGCGGGCCGCATTTCTCGCGAGCTTGCCGCCGGGATTCCAGCTTCCTCCGGAAAGTGACACCGAAGCAACCCGATTGTTCGCATATTACGGCGCTGACTTCGTGGCGCGCGGCGGCGTCGCGCCTCCGCCGGTCCTTGTGTTCGCGGATGAAGACGCTGTTACGAATTGGCAGGCCAGCCTCATGACGGCAAAGACGACGGTTAACAAAACCATAGTTGAATTGCAAAGCGTGGCGCTCGGCGCGTTCATCTCGGCAAGATCGGAAGCGCAAGCAAGCAATCTCGACATTACCCCGCGCGGCACGGACCCGGCGAAGCGCGATTATCAAGACACGGTCAAATGGTGGATGAGCCGCGTCGACCCTGGCCTGAATCATTGGGTAGCGGCGGGACGGCTCGATGCAAAGGAAGCGCGGCGCATCAAAGCTCTTTCGCCCGCGGAGCAAGTGCCGGAAATACTTCGCCTTGAGGGCCACGGACTTTTCTTCGGCGGGAATTTCTCGCGGACAATTCTTTCCTCGGTCGCGCCGCCCGGCGCGTCTCAACATATCTCGATGCTCGCGGTGGACATCAATGAAGACGAAAACGCGGCGGTGCGCGCGATCCTCGCGAAAAATGGCTGGTTTCAGACGGTGCTTCTGGATACTCCGCACTTCACCTACTTGGGTGTTTCGGAGCCGGAGTTGCCCGCGCTGGGTCTGCGCAAAGTGAGCCTCGCGGGTCGTGAATATTGGATTCCCGATCTCGGCATTTCTGTCGACAATCTTCTCGACAGGCAAGCGCGGAAAGCGCCCAGCGCCGCAAGAAATAATTAGCCGCCGCCCCAGATATCGCCGACCGTGAATCCTTCAGGGAATGGGTCTGAAGGATCGAGGACGTATCGCGCATAGCCGGTAATCCACGCGCGACCGCTGATGATTGGCACTACCGCTCGAATTGATTCCAGCTTAGCGCAGGTAAATAAAGAAGTGAGGTAAAGTGGACCTACTTGTGCGCATCGCTCGCCCAATGCGAAGCACATTTATCGCGGCGCTGCTGTTCGCGATTGCGGCCGGAGTTGCGGACGGCACGTCAGATATGGCCGACGTCCAGAATTCGTCTCATCAGAATGCAAAGGATCGTCAAAGGGAAGCGAAGGCGAGATTCCTCGCGAGTCTCCCACCGGGATTTCAAATTCCGCCGGAGAAAGACGCCATAGCGACAAGGCTGTTTGCTTATTATGGCGCGGTCTTCGTGGCGCGCGGCGGCGCTGTGCCGCCGCCGGCGTTTGAGTTCGCCAATCAAGACGATGTGACCAAATGGCAGGCAACGCTTAGGACGGGTCAGGCGACGATTGGTCAAACGGTCATCGAATTGCAAAATGTCGCACTCGCTGCGTTCTTGGCGGCAAGGGCGGAAGCACAGAAAATTAAGCTCGATATTACCCCGCTTGGCGCGGACCCAGCGAAACGCGATTACTTGGAAACAGTCAATTGGTGGGAGAGCCTTGTAGAGCCGGGGCTGGATCATTGGGTGGCAAAGAAACGCCTTCGCGCCGCGGAAGCACGCCGTATAAAGAATCTCTCACCCACTGCACAGATTTCCGAGATATTACGCCTCGAACGCCGCGGGCTTTTTTTCAGTGGCGACTTCTCGCGGACCATTCTTTCGTCAGTGGCGCCACCGGGCATGTCACAGCACATCTCAATGCTTGCCGTGGACATCAACGAACACGACAATTATTACGTAAGAGTGATCCTAGCGAAGCACGGCTGGTTTCAAACGGTTCTACTCGACACGCCGCATTTTACCTACTTGGGAGTTCTGGAACAGGAATTGCCCGCCTTGGGTCTACAAAATGTGCCACTTGCCGGTCATGAATACTGGATTCCGGATTTGGGCATTCCCGTTGAAAAACTTCTCGACTTGCGGGGGCGCACAATTACCTTTGGCGAAGCAAATAATTAAATGCTGCCCCAGATATCGCCGACCGTGAATCCTTCAGGGAATGGGTCTGAGGGATCGAGGACGTATCGCGCATAGCCGGTAATCCACGCGCGCCCGCTGATAGTCGGCACAACGGCGCGATATGGCCCCACTTTCGTCTCGCGAATCAATCGCCCGGTAAAAGTGGTGCCCAGAATTCCTTCATGCACGAAATCCTTGTTTAGCGGGAGCTGCCCTTTTGCGTGAAGCACCGCCATTTTTGCGCACGTGCCCGTCCCGCAGGGTGAGCGGTCAATCGCGCCCGTCCATGTAGCGGGCCGCGCCCAATCGAGCTGGCCGGTGCTGACGACGACCGCGTTCTTTGCGGGCGCGCCGCGTTTTTCCGGCGGCCCCGAAAGGACGGCAATCGTCACGCCCGCAATGCCGGGATTTTCCGGATGCGACGCGGGCAACTGTTCGCGCGCCGCCGCCTTCACCATCTCGCCGATGCGCACGATGTCGCGCCCGCAATCCGGCGTCAGCCGCAGCCCAAGCGCGGCGGCATCCGCAATCACATAAAACATTCCGCCGTAGGCCACATCCACTTTTACCGCGCCGATTTCTGGGACTTCGATGATTTTGTCGAGGTGCACCGCGAACGCGGGCACGTTTTCAAACGTCACGCGCACCACTTTGATGTTGCCCGTATCGTCTTTGCGCGGCGACTTCCGCGATTTCTTTCGCACGCTCTTGCGGACTTCCGCTTCCACGTGCACAAGTCCCGCCGGCGTATCGAGCACGAGCTTTGTAACCGGCGCGCGCGCGGGAAGAATTCCGGTCTCGAGCAGCGCCGTCACCACGCACATGGTGTTCGTGCCGGACATGGGCGGATATTCCACCTGCTCCATAATGATCATGCCCACGTCGGCCTCGGGGTGCGCGGGCGGCAGAATAATGTTGCAGTTTGCCGCGGGATATCCGCGCGGCTCGCGCAGCATCAGCTTGCGCAGGCCGTCGGCCTTCGTTTCGAGGTAGGTCTTCTTCTCGAAAATAGTTTTGCCGGGGATGTCCCGATCGCCCAGCACAATCACGCGGCCCGGCTCGCCGCAGGCGTGCAAATCAATCGCCGTGATTTTGTCAGGGATCTTCATCGCGCCCCCTATCCCGGCGTCATCATAATTCCAAATGGCCTCCACCGCGATATACTCCGCGCCACGGGAGGTTCCCATGTCGCGCTGGACACGCCGCAATTTTCTGAAAACAAGTTTGGCCGCATCCGCCGGAGCAGTCGCCGCAAAGGCCGCGCTGCCCTTGCCGGGAGCTGCCGGCGCGCCATCTGCGGCGGCACACGAAAACGCCGCCGCGCGATCTCTCGCTGTGCAAGCCGGGGCAAAGATCAACTCTCCGCGCGAACGCCTCCTTCTGGATTTCAATTGGCGTTTCGCACTTGGCCACGCGGATGATCCCGCGAAAGATTTCGGCTTCGGCGCGCTGCGGCGCGAGGCGACCTTCGCCAAGTCCGGCGCGCTTCAGCGCGTCACACGCGCGAATTTTGACGACAGCGCGTGGCAGAAAATTGATCTGCCCCACGATTGGGCCGTCGAGCTTTCTTTTGTCAACGCACCGCTGCTTCCCGACCACGGCGGAAAGCCGCTCGGCCGCGAATATCCGGAGACGAGCATCGGCTGGTACCGCCGCGTGTTTGATCTCCCCGCCATGGATGCGGGCAAGCGCATCTCCGTCGAATTCGACGGTGTGTTTCGCCACGCCATGGTGATGTTCAACGGGCATTACATCGGCGAAGAGTTCAGCGGCTACGCTCCCTTCCGGTTTGACCTGACCGACTTCGCGAATTACGGCGACAAGAATGCGCTCGCCGTGCGCGTGGACGCAACTCTCGGCGAAGGCTGGTTCTACGAAGGCGCCGGAATCTACCGGCACGTCTGGCTGACGAAGACTGACCCGCTGCACATCGCACCCGGCGGCAACTACGTGAGGGCCGAAGTTCGGGGAGACGCCGCAACTATTTTCGTTCGCACCGAAGTGCGAAACGAAAGCGATAACGATCGCACTTGCCGCGTCGTTTCGCACATTACGGATGGCGACGGCAAACTGGTAGCCACCGCGGAGGCAAAAGCCGCGCCGGTTCCTGCGTGGGGAAGCAATACATTTGCCGGTGAGGCAACAGTCAGCCGAGCGGAAATGTGGTCTCCAGAGGCGCCGCATCTGTATTTCGCCGCCACTTCAGTAGAAGCTGATGGCGTCGTCTTGGATCATGAAGACACCTCTTTCGGCATCCGCACCATGCGCTTCGATCCCGACAAGGGATTCTTCCTGAACGGCAAGCCGGTGAAAATCAAAGGCACCTGCAACCATCAAGATCACGCAGGCGTCGGCTCCGCGCTTCCCGACCGCTTGCAGTCCTATCGCCTCGAAAAATTAAAAGAGATGGGCTCGAACGCGTGCCGCACGTCGCACAATCCGCCCACGCCGGAATTTCTCGATGCGTGCGACCGCCTCGGCATGCTGGTGATGTGCGAGACGCGCATGATGTCGTCAAATCCCGTGGGCCTCAGCCAACTCGAACGAATGATCCGCAAGTATCGGAATCACCCGAGCATTTTTATTTGGTCGTTTGGCAATGAAGAGCCCGAGCAGAGTACGCCGCGTGGCGCGCGGATCATGGCGGATATGAAGCGTCTCGCGAAGCGTCTCGACCCGAGCCGTCTCGTCACCATGGCGATGAACGGAGGCTGGGGCAAGGGAGTTTCGGGAGTGGTGGAAGTGCAAGGCTGCAACTATTACGAACAAAACGTTGATGCATTCCATTCACAATTCCCGCAGCAACCGATGATCGGCACGGAGACGGCGAGCCACTTCATGACGCGCGGCATATACGAGACGGACAAGGAACATGGCTACGTCAGCGCCTACGATGTGAACGCGCCGAGCTACGCGAAGACCGCCGAGCAGTGGTGGAAGTTTTACGATGCCCGGCCGTTTCTCGCGGGCGGCTTCGCGTGGACGGGTTTTGATTATCGCGGCGAACCGAGCCCGTACGGGTGGCCCTGCATCAGCTCCCACTTCGGCATCCTGGACACCTGCGGCTTCCCGAAGGACACCTATTTTTATTATCAGGCGTGGTGGAGCGCGAAGCCCGTGCTGCATCTGTTCCCGCACTGGAATTGGGCGGGCAAGGAAGGCCAGGAGATCAGCATCTGGTGCCACAGCAATTTGGAAAGCGTCGAGCTTTTTCTAAACGGCGCAAGCCTCGGCGCGAAAAAGGTGGACCCGAATTCACACGTGGAGTGGAAAGTGAAGTACGCGCCCGGGGTGATCGAAGCGCGCGGCTCAAAGGGTGGCCGCGTCGTGCTCACCGAAAAGCGCGAGACCACGGGCCCGCCCGCGGGCCTGCGTCTCCGCCCTGACCGCGCCAAAATCGCCGCCGACGGCGAAGACGTTTCCGTCATCAACGTGGAAGTGGTGGACGCGAAAGGCCGCGTCATGCCCGTGGCGTCAAACGAAGTCAGCTTCCGCGTGACCGGTCCCGCGCGAATCATCGGCGTCGGTAATGGCGACCCAAGCTGCCACGAACCGGACAAAGGCGAGAAGCGAAGCGCGTTTAATGGATTGTGCATGGCGATTGTGCAATCACTGAAAGAATCCGGCGCAATCCGCATTGAAGTCTCGTCAGCCGGTCTCGAAGGCGCTTCCGCAGCGATTCAGGCCGAGACGGCCTCGCCTCGCACTGCCGTCACATAGCGGCAGTGGTCAGCATCGCTTCCACTTTGGAGTCCAGCTCCCGCGCGACTTTCAGAGCTTCCGGCCTTCCGTTCGCTGTTAGAAACTCGCCATCCTGTCGTAAGAAAAGATGTGATCCGGCAACGATGTCGCAATGTCCCCATGTGGACAGTACAATTTCTTATCGAGGATTAAGCTACTCTTGGGAATAGGTACGTTGGTTCAAATGCTGTGCCGAAACGATGCCGGGCACTGCCAAATCGGTGGATCCAGTGAGTGCACCGCAAGCTGAGAATGAAGATAGCGTGTCGCGCGGACTCACGAGCGATGAATCTCGGGCGCTGCTTGCGAAGTGGGGCCCAAATTCAATGCCGGACACCACCGACCGGCCATGGCGCATGGCGCTGGCCAAATTCTGGGCCCCCGTTCCCTGGATGCTTGAAGCCGCAATCATCCTCCAGACTGTCCTCCATGAGTATGTCGAAGCTGCGGTCATCGCGGGGCTCCTGGTCTTCAACGCCGCTCTTGGGTTTTTCCAGGAGGGGCGCGCACAAGCCACGCTTGCCGCGCTGAAATCGCGCCTCGCGCTTTCGGCCACGGTGCGCCGCGACGGCGCGTGGAAAAATATACCCGCTGCTGAACTGGTTCCGGGAGACACGGTGACGCTCTCGCTCGGTGGCGTGGTTGCCGCTGACGTAAAGCTGGCCGCGGGCTCAATCCTGCTCGACCAATCCATGCTCACCGGTGAATCCATCCCAATCGAGGCTGGACCGGGCCTGCAAACTTTTGCCGGCGCGCTGGTTCGGCGCGGAGAAGCTACCGCGGTTGTCACCGCAACCGGGGCGCGCACAAAGTTTGGGCACACAGCGGAACTTGTGCGCACCGCTCATGTCGAAAGCACTCAGCAAAAAACGGTGGTGCGCGTGGTGCGAAATCTTGCCATATTCAACGGCGCGATTATCGTTTTGCTGGTGGCATACGCGCACCTCCGCAAAATGCCGGTTGGAGAGATCATCCCCCTCGTTCTTACGGCGGTTCTCGCATCAATCCCGGTTGCGCTGCCCGCCACGTTTACGCTCGCAGCGGCTGTGGGCGCAAAGGCACTGGCGCGTTTGGGTGTGCTTCCAACGCGGCTGTCCGCCGTGGACGAGGCGGCGACGCTGGATGTACTTTGCTCGGACAAGACCGGGACGCTGACTCTCAACGAGCTTTCGGTAACCGCCATCCATCCGGAGGCTGGCTTCGATGAAGCGAGCCTGCTGGCAATGGCGGAGCTGGCAAGTTCCGATGGCGGCCAGGATCCCGTTGACGCAGCCATCCGCTCTGCTGCCGCGAAGAAAGGCCCTTCCAATCTTGCGAAGGTAACTAAATTCGTTCCATTTGATTCAGCGACAAAAATGTCCGAGGCGACCGCCGTGGACGCGAACGGCGGCACGCTGCGCGCCGTGAAAGGCGCATTCGCGGCGGTGAGCGCGCTCACACAACCGTTGCCATCCGCGGCGGCGACAGCGCGTGCCCTTGAAGACAAGGGATTCCGCGTTCTAGCCGTCGCAGTGGGTACACCTGCACCGATGCGGCTTGCGGGGATCATCGCGCTGAGCGATCCGCCTCGCGCGGATGCTGCCGAGCTCATTAAGGAACTTCATGCTTTGGGCGTGCGCACCGTGATGGTGACCGGTGACGCTCCGGCCACGGCAGCGATCATCGCGCGCGCGGTGGGGCTCGATGGTGCGATCTGTCCGCCGGGGCCAATCCCAAAGGATGTGCGTCCGGAAAACTTCGCGGTCTTTGCCGGAGTGCTTCCGGAGGATAAGTATCATCTCGTTCAGGCATTCCAGAAGAGCGGCAACACCGTCGGCATGTGCGGCGATGGCGCCAATGATGCGCCGGCGCTGCGCCAGGCACAGATGGGGATTGCGGTTTCGACTGCGACCGATGTCGCCAAGTCGGCGGCCGGAATTGTGCTGACGAAGCCGGGACTCGAGGGTGTCGTGGCCGCGGTAAAAGAAGGCCGCGTAACCTTTCAACGCATCCTGACCTACACCTTGAATTCCGTGACAAAGAAGATTGTGCAGGTGCTCTTCCTGGCCGTGGGCCTGATCTTAACCGGACACGCCATCCTCACCCCCATGCTTATGGTCATCATCATGATCACCGGCGACTTCCTCGGCATGTCGTTGACGACGGACAACGTGCGCCCGTCCCAGGTGCCAAGTGCATGGCGGGTTGGAAACTTGACGATCGCGGGCGCATTCATGGGGATTTCCGAGTTGGTGTTTTGCACCGCCGTGCTGGCCCTCGGTAAATTCCGCGTGGGTCTTGGAATGGACACGTTGAGAACTCTCGCCTTCCTGCTCATTGTGTTCGGCAATCAAGCGACGACCTATACGAATCGCACCCGCAAGCGTCTCTGGTCGACCCGCCCAAGCTTCTGGCTGATCATTTCGTCGGTAGCCGATCTTTCAATCGCCTCAACGATGGCATTTTGCGGGATCGCCATGTCGCGTCTCCCGCTATTTGTGATGGGTGGAACTCTTGTGGGAGCCATTGTATTTGCATTCTTGGTGGACATTGTCAAAGTCCCCGTGTTCCATCGCCTTAGAATCACCTAAGGAAAGCAGCCCTTTCGCCTGAGCCTCTGGCGTATGTAATATTTTACTTCCCATGGTCTCAGAGTTTGATACGTTGAAGATTGAGATAGGTGACCGCAAGCGCCCACCGCTCCCTTGGCCATCCCCACGCTCCACTTTCCGTTGGCAAGCGCGGCCGCGGGGATCGCGATCCGGCGCCTCGCAATCGACCCTCGGTCCCCGGAAAAGGGACGAAGGTGGCAGGGCTACAATCGTGGTTCGAGGCCTGCGATTAGGTTGTTGCGGCCGCACGGTTCATGGCCGTTTCACTGATCCGGCTTCGGTCAATCGCGCCTTCGTGGCTTCGAGCGCTTGCGGTTCATAGGGTAGCGGCGGGTTCAGCAATTCGTGACCGCTGGCTGTCACTAGGACTGTGTCCTCAACGTAAAAGCCTTGGCCCTGCACGGAAAATTCGGGCGCCCAGCAGATGACGTTCCCGGCGGCGAAAAGGGCGGGAACGTCTTCAACCATATCAATGCCGTGGCCATACATGGACCAGGGCGGGGCGGTGACGAGCACGTCCGCGGCAGCCCGGCCAAGATCGCTCTTCAATTCGGACCGGTGTTCCTGGATATAGCGAATGCTGGCGTTCACGACGTCCGCCTGTTTTTCACCCGGTCGGATCATCTCCAGTCCCGCAAGATAGGCGCGCGAAAACAGATCCAGCACTTCGCGCTGATCGGCCGTGAATTTCGCGCTCACAGGAAAAGTCCGGCCATAGTCGCCCTTATACATCCCATACTCCGCGCCGAGATTGACGCGCGCGACTTCTCCGTCGGCCATTACATGATCGAGCGCGTGGTAATCCACGAATGATGCGAACAAGCCGGGCAGATACGCGCTTGTGCCCGAGCGCACCCAAGGCCAAAATCCGGGGCCTTCGGCGCCGGCGTCCATCATCGCCGCAATCACCTCGCCTTCCCCCTGGCGCTGCGTGCGGCTGGGCCGAAGCGCGCGAATGGCTGCATCAATGCCGGGCGTCGTCAACAGGGCCGCGCGGCGCAGCAGCGCTTGTTCATATTCGCTCTTGACCGCGCGGATCTCATTGAGCCCGGGGTGAGCGGGCTTCAAGGTCGCGTTGGGCCAACGGGCCTGGATGACACGCGACCACAAGAGGTGCTCGTTCGCGATAGGCGGCAAGTCGCTTGGGTTGCTGACCGTTCCCGCGAAACCGCCCACCTGTCCGGCATCGTCGAGATAAAGGGGAATTCCCGGCTCATCTTTCAGGCGGCCATCGAGCCAGGCGGAAAAGCCCGCCCAATTTTCCACCCTGGTTACACCGGTGAGGCTCACCGACGAAGCGTCGGCCGCCAGCGCATATTGGTTCATCCCGGTAAACATGCTCATCCGTTGCACAAGGACCGGAATCGCGGGAAGCACGCGAACGAATAATTTGGTTTCGTGCCGTGGACCATCCAGCGCCAGGATCGCGTCGTGGAGATTGGCCATGCCAGTCAAATAATAGAAGTTCGCGTCCTGCCTGAATCCGTAATCCTCCCAGCGTTTGAATCCAGTGCCGCTGTGCAACAGCACCAGCCCGTCGTGGAATTGGGTGAGCGCCGCCTCACGCCTCTGCCCCAATTCCGGTAACGGCACAGTGGGGCTGGCGGACGTGGGTGAAGATAGCGTTGTTGTGTCTTGGGATGCGGCAGCCAGAAAGCCAGTGTTGAATGCTGCCAGCATCGCAAGGCTGGCGCAGGCGCGCACAAAGCTATGGATCATAAAAGGTCCTCCTCGTCCGATTGCAATACCAAGCACAGCGGATCATTTTCCTTCTTCCACGGCCGGAAGGATAAAGTTCGGCGGCCGGGCTTTGGCGGAGTTCTTGCCCGAGAGAAGGACGACAATGAAACAGATGGTGTTTCACAGCGACGATCCAAGTCTCGAATGCTTTGCGTTCCTTTCATCCTTCAAGGCACATACGCAAGTCAGAGAGAAAACGTTTCAGAATCAGTTGGTTTTGTCGACCAGACGTGAGGCGCCGGATGGAGGTTTGGGGAATTACAATCTCTGAAACGTTTTCTCCCCGGTGTGCGTATATATCTTTGACTTCTACAGGTATTTCTTCTACACGTATGCAGAAGCGGGAGCGTAACATAGTCTTGGCTACTTCAACAAGAGGAAGGGACAAAATGAAAAGACGGCTCGGTCTGATCCTGTTCTGCGCCAGCATTGCCGCGATGGCCAGGTCTCAAGATCTCGGTCTGCCAAGAGCTGCTGCGACAGATGAAGCGGCTCTTGACAAGGCGATGCCCGGTTTAGCCAAAGAAGTGATTGCGAATTATAAGGAGGAAGACCGCGAGAAATATCTGGATAACTTGTTCCGGCTCCAGATGATCGCAGAGCAGTATTCCGCCGCAAACGACACATTGAAATCGCTGCGCGAAATTCAGAAGGCAAATAATCCAATCTACGCTGACGTGACATACATCCAGTACGAAATTTACTCGAAAGCGAGGCTAAAGCAAGCGGCTGCAAACCTTTCCTTTGCGGATGCCTTCCACCGGTCATACCGCGACACGTTCGCAGCCTTGAATGACAAACTGGCGTATCGCGCGGCCGGCGCTTTCATTTTTGACCTGTCCTCGGCTCGTGATGATTTGCAAACGATCTTGGACCTACAGAAAAACAAAGACGGAATCGCGGTGAATGAAGCCATTGCGCTGATCGGAAAATATCAGCCGTATCGCGTCTATAGAGAAATTTTGCCGCTGGTCAAACCGCTGGAGACCGAGGATGACAACAGGCGATACGACATAAAAGACGATGTGCTCATCAGTACCAAAGAGGGCGCCACCATTTCCGCGGTAGTAGTACGGAAAAAAGGTGTTACCTCGCCGCAACCCACCGCACTGTCTTTCACGATTTATGCAGACGCCGCCAACATCAGTCAGGCCATACTGGGCGCGGCGCATGGCTATGTGGGCATGATCGAGTATACGCGCGGCAAAGCGCTGAGCCCTGACCCAATTGCCCCCTATGAACACGAAGCACAGGATGCTTACGGCGTGATTGATTGGATCAGCAAACAGCCATGGAGCAACGGCCAGGTCGGGATGTTCGGCGGAAGTTACAACGGTTTTACGCAATGGGCTGCCACAAAGAAATTGCATCCGGCGCTCAAAACCATCGTGCCCTACGTTGCCGCCATCCCGGGTTTGGGCTTGCCCATGGAAAACAACGTTTTCTTGAACGCCAACTACGGCTGGGCTTTCTATGTAACGGACAATAAGTATCTCGATGTCAAAACCTATACTGATCCCAAGCGCTGGCAGTCGCTGAACCAAAATTGGTATTCCAGCGGAAAGTCCTACCGCGAGATCGATCAGGTTGATGGCACTCCGAATAAATGGCTCCAGCGCTGGCTGCAACATCCGAGTTACGACAAGTACTGGCAGGGCATGGTTCCCTACAAGGATGACTTCGCCCGGATCAACATCCCGGTCTTAACGATCACCGGATACTACGATGATGGGCAGATTTCCGCGTTGGAATATCTCAAGGACCATTACAAGTACAACCCAAATGCCAATCATTATTTGCTGATTGGACCATACGATCATTTTGGATCGCAGAGGTCGCGCAAGGAGCCGGTGTTGAGGGGCTACGCCATTGACCCGGTTGCGCAAATCGACACGCCGGAGATCACTTTTGAATGGCTCGACTACGTGATGCGCGGCGGCAAGAAACCTGAGTTGCTGAAGGACAAGATCAACTACGAGGTGATGGGTGCGAACGAATGGAAGCATGCGCCGTCTCTTGAAACCATGAGTAATCGGATGCTGACCCTGTATCTGACCGGCGCAAAAGTGGGCGATCGTTATCTCCTTTCAAAGGAAAAACCTGCGGAGCCGGGCTTTCTCTCCCAAGTCGTCGACCTGGCTGACAGAAAAATCTCCTTGAACGATAGCTACTATCCCTTTCCCATCGTCGGCATGAAACCTGATTTCTCCACCGGGTACTCTTTCATCAGCGAGCCATTCGATGAGCCGGTCGAAGTCGACGGCACGTTCTCCGGCGAGATCAAGGCAATCATCAATAAAAAGGACGTCGATATCGGCGTGGTGTTATACGAGGTGATGCCAAATGGCGAGCTGTTTCACCTTTCCTACTTTTTGGGGCGCGCAAGTTATGCGCAAGACATGAGCACGAGGCATCTGCTGACGCCTGGCAAAGTGGAATCCATTCCATTTGATCGAACCAGAATGGTGAGCCGCAAGCTCAGCAAAGGCAGCCGCTTGCTTGTCATGCTCAATGTCAATATGAATCCTTTCGCCCAAGTTAACTATGGCACGGGCAAAGATGTGAGCGACGAAAACATCAGCGATGCAAAAGAACCATTGCGGATTCAATGGCAAACCGACAGCTACGTGCGAATTCCGATCCATCAATGAATCGCAAGCGATAAAAGGTGAAGGCCATGTGCGCCGATGCAATCGAGCCATCGCAAGCAAAGTGATTCGGCGAAAACTTCATCGATTTCCCGTGACAAGACAAGTGAACGCCTTCTGAACAACATCGCCCGGTCAATCCGTCGCCCGAAATACTTGACATTCCAGTGTGACACTTTATTATTTGAAGCGTCTTAACCTGTAGAAGAAAGAGGTATATGCGATGCCGACGAAATCCGATCTCCCGCAGGGCACGTTGGATCTATTAATTCTGAAAGTTGTGGCGCTTGGCCCGGTGCACGGGTACGCCATCGCGCAACGCCTCCAACAGGTCTCGCGTCACGTCGTCTAAGTTCCCCAAGGCTCTCTCTATCCGGCGCTGCACCGGCTCGAATACCGCGGCCTTCTTGCTTCGGACTGGAAAGAGACCGAAACCGGGCGCGAAGCCAAGTTCTATCACCTGACGCGGAAGGGACGCGCCCAACTCGAAACAGAAGCCGCGGATTGGCAGCGGCTTACGGAGGCAGTCGGCCTGATTCTCCGGCTGGCCGCAAGATGAACTGGTGGCAGCGATTGTGGCGCCGAAAGAAAATGGAAGAGCAGCTTGATAAGGAAATGCTCTTCCATCTGGACCAACACGCAAGCGATCTGACCGGGCGCGGCGCTGATCCTGAAGAAGCGCGGCGTGCGGCCCGGCTTGCGCTGGGCGGCCCGGAGCAAGTGAAGGAAGATTGCCGCGACGCGCGCGGCACACGCTGGCTGGAAGATTTCCTGCAAGACGTTCGCTATGCGCTGCGCTTGCTTCGCAAGAATCCCGGGTTTGCGGCTGTCGCATTGTTGACGCTTGGGCTCGGTACCGGAGCGACGACCGTTATGTTCACCGTCGTCAACGGAGTGCTGCTGCAGCCGCTGCCGTATCCAGAACCCGGTAAGCTGGTCACGGTACAGGAAAAAACTGAAAAATCGAACCAGCAGGGCAATCTTTGGGCTTTTGCATATCCCAATTATCTTGACGCGAAGAAAGAAAGCCGCTCGCTTGATCTGGCGGCATGGCGATTCGGCGGAGGCGCGATTCGTGAGCCGGAGAAGGCCGAATACGTGAATGGCCGGGAGATTTCGCCGCATCTGATTTCCGTGCTGGGCGTGACTCTCCTCCGCGGGCGCGCCTTCTCGCCTGAAGAAGACCGGCTCGGCGGCGCGCCGGTAATAATCATCAGCTATGCGTTGTGGCAGCGCCTCTTTGGAGGAAGTGCGGAGGCAATCGGAAAGCCGCTCGTCCTCGATGAAAAATCTTATACCGTCATCGGCATTCTTCCCGCTGGGTTCCAGTTGGAAGGCCAGACAGATTTGGACGTGTTCACTCCTCTCGGACAAGACACTTCGACGAGCATGCAACTGCGCGACAGGCACCCCGGCATTAATGTTGTGGCGCGCATCCGGCCTGGCGCCACGCTGGCGCAGGCGCGGGCGGAGCTGGGGGTGATCGGCCGGCACTTGGCCGAGCAATACCCGGCCTCGAATGAGGGGCGCAGCTTTATCGCGGATCCGCTGCGTCCCGATATTGGCGACGTGGGCTCCACGCTCTGGTTGCTGCTGGGCGCGGTCAGCCTTGTGCTGCTGATCGCTTGCGCCAACGTGGCAAATTTGCTGCTGGCGCGCGCGGTTTCGCGCGAGCGCGAATTCGCCATGCGCGCGGCGCTTGGAGCGAAGCGCAGCCGGCTGGTGCGCCAGTGCTTGACGGAAAGCGCGGTACTCGGTTTTTCGGGCGGCGCGTTCGGAGTCTTGCTCGCTGCGGCGGGCATCCGCCCGTTCGTCGCGTTCTGGCCGGGAAGTTTGCCGCGCGCGGAAGAGGTGCAGCTCGACTGGCGCGTGCTGGTATTCGCGCTGGCGGTGTCTCTGCTGTGCGGTGTGCTTTTTGGGTTGGCGCCGGCGTTGCACGTTCCTGTCCGCGACCTCGAAAAGAGAATCCGCAGCGGAGCACGGACTGTTGCGGGACATTCGCGGCGGCTTCACGGCACTTTTGTAATTTCCGAAATTGCGCTGGCGGTTGTGCTGCTCGTCTCCGCGGGAATTCTCGGGCGGACGCTGCTGCGTCTCTCTTCGCTCGATGCCGGCGTAAACGTTCACAATGTATTGACCGCGCGGATGGAGCTTCCGCCTTCCACGCTCACAAACCCGGGGCAGATTCTTCCCGCCTGGAAGGACGTGGTGGATCACGCGCGCCGCGTGCCGGGCGTGGAGTCCGCCGCCGTCGTCGACGTCATTCCCATGCGTGAAGGCTACAACCAAATTTCTTACTGGCCCTCCGCCTCCTTACCGCCACAGGACCAAACTCCCGAAGCGCTGGCCACTTGCGTATCGCCCGATTATTTCAAGGTCTTGGGCATCCCGCTGCTCGAGGGCCGGTTCTTTGACGATCACGACCGCAAAGGAAGCGAACTCGTCGCGGTGATTGACGACGTGCTGGCGAGAACCGCTTTTCACGGAGAAGATCCCGTCGGCAAGCGCCTGTGGATCCCGGACACGTTCAGCCCATTTTCGGACGGGCCCACAGGTCCCGATGTTGTCCGCGTGGTGGGCGTGGTGGGCCACGTGCGGCACTGGGGGCCTGCCGGCGACGATCAAGCGAAACTTCGCGCGCAATTTTATTATCCTTTCGCGCAGGTCGCGGATGCGAATTTGCACCGCTGGTCCGATCTCATGTCCATTGTCGTGCGGACCACCACGCCGCCGATGAATGTGAGCGAGCCGCTGCAGAAGGAAGTGCGCGGGGCGAGCGGGGATCAGGTGCTGACCGAAATCCTGACCATGGAGCAGATCGCCAGCGCCACGCTCGCGCAGCAACAAATGCTGCTGCTGGTGTTCGGGGTGTTCGCGGGCCTCGCATTGTTGCTCGCATGCATCGGCGTCTATGGAGTGCTGGCGTATTTGACGAGCCAGCGCGTGCCGGAAATCGGAGTGCGCATGGCGCTTGGGGCGACCGCGCGCGACGTGATTCAGCTTGTGCTGCGGCAAAGCGCTGGAACGGTACTCGCGGGCGTTGTTCTGGGCATCGGCGGGGCGCTCGTGGCCGGGCGTCTGCTCGAGCGCTTCGTCGGCGGAGTGCGATCGCTCGAGCCAGCGACTTTCGCCGCGATGGTTTCCCTGCTGGTGATTGCCGCGCTCGCCGCGAGTTTTGTGCCGGCGCGCCGCGCAAGCCGGGTGGATCCGGTGAAGGCCCTGCGGCAGGAGTAGAGCTGAGGCGAAGGCTGAGAAGAGAGATCCCTCGCTCCGCTCGGGATGACGGCGTGAGCGGGTTGCGCCTGCTCGCAGCGTGATCTGCCGGGGATGCGCCGGGTCTGTACCGGCCTTGCACCCCCCCCTTTTTTTGTAAGTGATAGGTAACACAGGTACTTACGGGAAAGTGTGTCTGTAAGTGATAGGAAACATTGGGTGAATTTTGGGGCCTTTTGCAGATTCCCTGCAAGTGGTAGATAACACATGTACTTACCGGAATGCGTGCTCGCAAGTGATAGAAAATAAAAGAGGCTTGGATGGCCAATTTGAGGATTTCTTGTAAGTGATAGGGAACACAAGGGGTTACGAGAATGCTTGTAACCCAGATCCTTCGCTTCGCTCAGGACGCGGAAGTCGCGGTTATGAGAAGCAGGCGAGAGTTGACGGTCCGCGGTTGAAAGATCAAAGAAATTAGAGGCTCGTGGGGAGTGATTAGTGGCTGGCAGCGAGAAGTTCATGGGGGATGTTAGCGCAAGAGTTAACCAAAGTCAAGAGAATTATTTAGGAATTATGGGAAGATTTTACCCAAAACCTATTCGAATGAGTGTTCGAATGGGAGGGGAGTTGCAATTCGAATCGTAGATTCAACGACAGCTCCGTTTGCGGTCACGGTCGGTGGCCTTCGCGTGCGAATAACTACTTCGACATGCTCCGTTGACGTCGACGCCGTGCCCGGTAACGATTGACATGGGAGAAATGCAGACGTGAAACATGCGGCCTTATCTTTTCCCTCCGTCATTTTACCTTTGACATTGGTTCTTTCTGGCGGCGTGGCTGCGCAGACGAAACAGCCGCAGCCAAGCCTAAGAGAGACACTGCACTGGATGCAGACTTCGCTGCAAAGCGGTTCCGGGGACCACGAGGTCTACCATGAAATTCGCTCCGTGAGACTCGAAGATTTTGTCGGCTGCAAGGTGCATTTTTCGTATTCAGAGCACCAAGTGCCGTACGCGAACGGCGAACCTGCCACGGAGCCCAATAAGACCTACCACGTGGACTACTTATTCGAACTCGGCGACATTGACCCTACTAACATAATCTTTTCAAAAGGACTGGGTTTACGCGCAGACGACAAAGGACTGTACGAATTGCCCTCTCTTATCACCATTCGCACGCGAAATGACGAGAAAAGGATAACGACTGAGCTCCCTTGGCAGTCCAAAGCCGATTCCAAACCCGACGACACGTATATCATGTTCGGGTTAGATTCTATCGATAGTGATTACGTCGTCAGATTTGCGAAAGCCTTTAAGCATGCCGTGGAAACCTGCGGCGGCAAGCCGTCACTTTTTGCGGACTCCCTTGGACAAGGTTCGGATAAGCAAGCTCCCTCTGCGCAACCCGCACAAACGTCGGCCAAAGACCCATTGGATGGGATCGGAATCCCTGCCACACCACAAACGGAGCCGCCTCGGAAGGACATACCAGCGATAGCCAAAGCTGCGAACGGAGCCATCGTAACCATCATCACGGAGAACAACGATAAACCCATAGCACTGGGCACTGGTTTCCTTGTCAGCGCGGACGGCGTGATTGTGACGAACTACCATGTCATCGAGACCGGCAACGTCGCCATCGTCAAATTCCCCGACGGCACCGCCTTTCCTGTAGACGGAGTACTGGCAGCCGATAAAGTCCGCGATCTCGCTATCATTAAAATTCACGGTAAGACGTTCCCAACGGTCGCGCTTGGCGATTCAGACCGCGTTCAAGTCGGCGAGGAAGTCGTTGCAATCGGCAACCCTCTCTCACTTGAATCAACTGTCTCCAACGGAATAATCAGTGGAGTCCGAACAGACAAAGAAGCAGGCGGCAAGTTCTTGCAGGTCACTGCGCCCATCACTCACGGCAGCAGCGGCGGCCCGTTGTTCAACATGATGGGGGAAGTGATCGGAATTACGACACTAGGGTTCGAAGGCGCGGGGAACCTGAATTTTGCAATTCCTGTGAACGACGCGAAACTCCTGCTCTCGCATCAATCCGCGAAAGTCCAGAACTTACCCAACGAGGCAGGCGTGCCAAAAGAGTCGGTTAAAGAACCGGCAAAAGTTTCTCCTGATGTCCCGCCGTCGTTAGACCAGAAAGTCGCCTGCAACGAACTGGCAAGGCGATCTTACGAGAAGCATACGATGGTCAATCGGCTCGCCACAGATGTTATCTACAGGTCATCTTGGACAGGCCATCTCAATGCCGAAACTTCGACTTGCTTTGTGATTATTAAGGACACCATGAAAAATAAGGACACTTCGCCCAACGCGCACAAGGACACCGATTTTGCCATCCTAGTTTACGATGCAGTAGAAGACACAGTCTACGCCCAAGTTACTCAATTTTTGCCGGATAACACATTCGTAGACCAAGAGGAACTTCCTAGCGCGGGATTTGTTAAGGACCTGACCGGCGATGTTTCCAAGTGGGTTTTAGTTAAACCAGACGATAATAAAAAAGGGTTGACTTGGTTTCGACTGGCAGTGCACAAGAATTTTGGCATTGATGTGGATTAGTTCGCTAGTCAAGTTTATTAGAGAGAAGCGGAGAGGGGGGAGCGTGGCATCAGACGAAGGCAACGGGAAGTGTCAAGTCGCCGAAGGAACATCGCGCGGCGCGGTGAAATGCAATCAGGCGGCCGTGGCGACTGTCACCGACTCCATAAAGTCCTACCGCGTTTGTGCAGGACACGCGAAACAGATGGAGAATACCGGAGGGGCCCACGCGGTCAAGTGGGACTAATCAGCGTGATGCGTGGCACGGCTGCGGTGTTGGTCTTCGTCCCTCCGGGCGGGTAGGGCATCCTCTAGGCGCTAAACCTTCAATGGGCGGTCTTCGCTCTTACCGAAGGCCCCCCGTTTCTGGGATTCCCCAGTTATTTTCTAAAGAGGCATCCTTCCATTATGAACCCCGAACTCCTCAGAAGGGTCGCACCACCCACGAATCGTTCCGGTCGGTTTAGTCGATGGTGGGGAATTAATGCGCAGGGAGAAAGCTATGCCGTCGAGCGGTCATAAGAAGAAACCAGATGTTCTGTTCGGAATTCATCGCCACTGGATTTGGGCTGACCGGATGCGCGCGGAGTACTTCGAGCGAGTAAAGGCCAATCCGCCCAGCAATAGCAACATTGTTGAATGGTTCTTAACCGGCGACGGTATGTATCTGTGCCTATGGTTCGGGCTGGAGTTTGCTGTTTGCGAAGCTCTGCACGAGAGAGGGTTCTCGATTCCCGGTGCGCAGAAGGAAATTAACAGAATCTATAGGTCCTTAAAGTTCTTCCGAAACACAGTTTTCCATGTTCAAGATAAATACTTTTCGCCGAAGATGTTCAGGCTCCTTAATGACCCCGCACACCAAACCCAAATTGATAAAGTCCACAAGGAAATTGGGCAATGGCTCCTAAACGAGATAAGTGGATAGGGGCGGTGCGGGTGGGCTTGCGCGAGGTGCATTGGGAGTGCTTCGCCGTGGAGGGAGTGGGGGAGGGGACCAGATAAAGAGAGATTCCTCACCCGCTGTGGCGGGTTCGGAATGACGGCAAGATCGGGAGTAGGACCGCCACACGGCGCGGCGGGTAAAACGCCGACCCGCCGCGGCGAGTGTCGGCGCTACCTACTGGAAGTTTCCGACCAAAACAAACGGAGCCCAGAAAAACGGATGAGAGTAGTCAGCATCCTCCGCAGAAGACGCCGGGGATTTCTGCGGCCGGGCTTGAGAGCGGGGATCCTTTGCATCTTTCGGTGATTCGGCTGGGGACCCGCGCAACAGCGCAATTTGCGCCTGCCGCAATGATTCCGCTTTGCCATCCGCCGGATGCGCAACCCATCGCGCATAAAAGTCACTCATAAGCTGGCTGGTGCTGGCGTCGTTGACGTCCCAGAGTGTGGCGAGGACTGCTCCGGCATCTTTTTGCTGGGCAATCATTCCCAGGCTGTCCATTTCCTGGCCGTTCTTGGCGGCATCGCCCTTTGCGGTGCTGCAGGCCGAAAGGGTCAGCAATTGGGTTCCGTGGAAATTGATCGTGGAATCCTCCATCTTCGAGAGAGTCAACTGATACCCATCCGGCTCTCCGGAGTTTTCTCCGCCCAGCATCAGAAAGGGTTCTTCGCCGGGGTCCGTTTCCTCGATAAAATGGCTGGCAATGTGCACCACGGGGAAATTCTTCCCGGGGCCAAGCTCTGACTTTAACGCAGCGAGGGTGAACTGCTCATTCGGCAACAACTTTCCCTCCATCGGGCCATGAGAATCGGGGACCGCGGGATCGTGGACCACGGCCTGCAACTCCGTCATCACGCCGGGCAATGCGGGCAGACCACCGAAACTTTTGGACAAGCCCATGGCCAGCACACGAAGCCTGCCGGCGGATGGGTCCGAGGACGCAGACATATGCCCGTAGCTTTCGGGAGTAAACAGCACATTGTTGAACCGCTCGACCATGTAGCGCCGGCCATCATATAGCGCGGCCATCGGCAGATAGCGCAGCACGCCATCGAGCGACCAGAGAAGCGTCGGAACACAATTCTGTCCTGCAACCGCAGGGGTCTGCTCGAGCGCCTTCAAATCATCCGCGAACGGAGCCACAACCAACGCATACAGCTCCGCGAGATGCGGCTTGGGATCGGAGGAAGGGGAACGCAGATCATCGCGCACCTGCAAGACTTTGACGCGCAACTCCGCCGGCGTAGGCTTCAATTGAAACTTCTCGCGCGTGTGCGCGGTTACGACAATCGCGTAGGCGTGCTCGTCGCCCAGAAGCAGCCGTATGCCCATCACGCGGGGGCCGAGTTCCGCGAGCGAATTCTGCAACTGGCTTACTTCCGATTTTTCCGCGCGCAACAGCTTGTTTGCATCTTGTTGTGTGGCTGCCTTCTGCGCGAGTTCGGGGTAGAGCGTGTTCGTGAAGAAGGCGGTAACCTCGCCGTTCGCTTGCTCAATACTTTTGTCGAGCGCCTTCAATCGAGCGTCATCAGCAGGGGTGCGCTTCTCCTTGGCCAGCAACGCGGCATATTCGAGACTCAAGCCTGTGAGAGCCTGCGCTGTCTTTTCCGGAGCGGCCAAATCGCTCTGCGCCTTCTATTGCGCTTCGGAAAGCTTCAGCGGTTCGACCTTGGATGCCGCATCCTCCGCGGCGCCACGCACAACTTCCTTTAACTCCTGTTCCTTGAGGAGATCGAGGACCTGTTCGGCCTCGCCGAGCCGGTCGGCTTGCACAAGGAGCTCCGCCAGGATGCGATAAGTCACCGACCTCGATTGCACAAATCCGGATTGCAGATTTTTATCCAGCCCGGAGATATTCTTACGAATCTGCTGGTAGGAGTTCACTGCATCCATCCCGAAGAAGATCGCCTCTTCAAGACGATGCTGATAGCGGAAGTCGACCATCAGCGAGGTTTCAATTCCACCCTGCAAGTCCGGATCGGCCGCAGCCTTTGCCAGAGACAAGGCGGCGAGCTTTTCCGGCAACGCCTTCTGCGGCTGCCCCAGATCGGAATAGACCCTGCCAATGCTGGTCAGGGCAAACGCTTCGCCCCGAGTGTCCTGGACTTCACGCCAGATGGGCAACGCCTGGGCGTAGAAATCCAGAGCCTTCTGCTTTTCGCCCAGATCGGAATAGGCCCTGCCGATATAAGTGAGAGTCAGCGCCTCGTCGGCGTGATCTCCGGCTTCGCGGCAGATGGGCAATGCCTGGTTGTAGAAATCCAACGCTTTTTGTTTTTGACCCAGATCGGAATAAGTTATGCCGGTATCATTGAGAGCCCGCGCCTCGCCGCTGCGGTTTCCCACCTCACGCCAGAGTGGCAAAGCCTGATTGTAATAATCAAGGGCCTTCTGCCGCTGCCCCAGATCGAAATAGACTCTGCCCGTACTGTTCAGAGTGCTTGCTTCGCCCTGGCGATTGCCAACTTCGCGCCAGACAACTAAAGCCTGATTGTAGAATTCCAGCGTCTTCTGTTTTTGGCCGAGATCGGAATAGACCTTGCCGATATTATTCAGGGTCAACGCTTCGCCGCTGCGATCTCCGGCTTCACGCCAAATTGGCAACGCCTGATTGTAATAACTCAGCGCTTGCTGTCCCTGACTCATATCGGAATAAACCCTTCCGATATTGTTCAGGGTGCTTGCCTCGCCGTCGCGGCCACCCACTTCGCGCCAAATAGGAAGCGCCTGGTTGAAAAATTCCAGCGCTTTCTGATTTTGGCCCAGGTCGGAATAGACCCTGCCGATGTTATTGAAAGTCAGCGCCTCGCCCCGGCGGTTTCCGATCTCGTGCCAAATGGGCATCGCCTGATTGAAGAAATCCAGCGCCTTCTGCTCCTGCCCCAGATCGGTATAAACTCTGCCGATGTTATCCAGACTCAGCGCCTCGCCGCCGCGGTTGTGTGATTTTTGCTCGATGGACAATGCCTGGTTGTCATAGTCCAGCGCTTTCTCTGTCTTTCCCGTTTGGCGATACAACGAGCCAAGAGTATTCAGCTCAGACGCCTCATCTTTCGCGCGATTTGCCGCACGCGCTTCCGCGAGCTTCTGCTCGTGCTGGGCTATCTGAGCCTGCAGTGTCGGCCCCTGCCCCGAAGCGGGGGGAGATTTCATGAACCATGCGGCAGCCAACACCATGGGGAGAAACAATCGCACCGAACGCATGTGACGAAGGTCAGCCATTTTCCCTCAACCATTCATCTTATATGCAAAACATCCCGCCGAGCTCACGAAGTGACCCGGTGAATGTCAGGCACGCACCAGAAAAACCAATGGCGGCGCACACAAGGGCGTTACGTTTTTAGGTTTCGGATGAAGCGGGGGAATTTCCAAACTTCAAGATGATTTCTTCTGCGAGCCTCCCGTAAGGAGCGTCGTGGGGGAAACCTGAATGTCGAAGGTGACGTAGGTTACGCCTTTGAGGGTCTCGGCGGCGGCATCGTCAAGATCCGCCACTGGGGTTTTTGGCGGAACGATGCGGTCCTGGATGACGGTGAGATTCTTCAATTGTGCCGGGGTGGGGGCTTGTTTGGCGGGTATCAAAATATATTGACCGGTTTTCAGCATGATGCCGGTGACGGAACCCGGCGCACCGGTCTTTTGAATTGCTTCCTGCGTGGCGAAAACGCGAAGCGGGTTGGATTTGATAATCTGCACCGGTTCAGCATGAATGGCGCCGTAGAGAACATTAAAGGATTGAAGCGCGGACATGGCGATGCCCGGGAGTCCGATCATGGGAGCGAATTGGCCGCCCTCTTTGACCACCACTTGGAGCACCTTGTAGAACAGTGAGTCCTTCTTTTGCGCTTCGAGGTTCAATGCCCAGCGGCCTTCTCCACCCGGCAGGATAATATTTTGCATTTTCTGCCAGGTTGCATCAGAACTGGCGCTGACGCTCTGAATGGAGCCTGTTTTCGCGGACGAGCTGGATTTTGAGGCGGACGAGGAAGTCGAGCTCTTCGGCGCCATTTCCGCCTTGACGGCCACCATTCCCGAGACGACGGTGTAAGCCATGGCTTCAATTATGGGCAGGATGGAAGTTTTCTGGGCGACGTCCACGCGGATTTGCGCATTTTGAAGCCTGTCAAACGTGCTCTGGTCCTCCGGGGCAATTCTTATCGTCGAGGTGTTCAAGCTTACGGAAACATCGCCTTCGGAAATGAGCTTGCTGGTGTCCAATTCCGCGGCGTTCTTAAAACCATCGGTGTCATAGTGCAGAAAGACCGGCTGTAATTCGCTGCCGGGGGGAGCAGCCCTTCCGCGCGTCTGGCCGGTGGATGGGACGACAGGTTTGGCATCAGAAGCGAGGAAGTCGGACCAAAAGTCGTACGACTTCCGGTCAAAATCGGGATTGACGCTTTGCGCCGTGGATTGATCGAACAACGCAGCGAAGTTTCGCGCCGAGGCTGGCGAGGCCGCAAAGCCCTGGAGCGCAGCCATTGCTAACAAATCCCTAAAAAATTCCCTACGGGGATTGGACACAGGGAAACCTCCGGTCAATCTTGGGGACACTCGATTATTTCTACCAATATTCGAGATAGTTTGCAATCAGGGAACTGGATGGCGCGCATTCATTTATTTAATTCACGCGACCGTAAGCGGTTCACAACGGAATGTTCCAGCGCTGGGGCGCCGCGAAATACTCAAGGCGTCTTGGATGATAAGTTCAACGAGGAGTCCGGCACGGACGGCTTTCCGGAAATCTGCACGCGGTAGCGGTGGGGCGGAATGCCTGTAAGCTTGCGGAACGCGGTTGTGAAATGGCTTTGATCCGAAAATCCGCAGGCCAGCGCAATCTCGGAAACCTGGAGGTCGCGGCAGGACAAGAGCGATTGCGCTCGAGCGATGCGGACGCGCCGCATGTATTCGCTGATGGTGCAGCCGAAATGGCAATGGAACTGGCGGCTGATCTGGACTGGATGCCGCCCGACACAACGCGAGAGTTCCGCGAGAGTGAGACGCGTGTTTTCCTGTTCCCGGAGCATTTCCCGAATGCGCAGCAACCAGGAGGGAACAATTCCGCGGGGCGGCGCGGAGTCCTGCCCATGGGCGAGCAAGAGCTGCAACATCACAGCCTCGATTTCAAGCAAGGAAGCATCATCCTTCCGGCGGAACTCTCGGAGGAGCCGCACGCACAGAGCAACCGCCGAAGGGCGGGCAAGCTCGCCGGGCGATGAAATCGTGCGGCCATGCCCGGCGGCAAGCTCCAAAATCGGCCGTTGCAGCTCGACGTGAAGGCACCTGCAGCCGACCGGAAAGTAATTTTCGTGAGGTTCGCCCGCGGGAAGGAAGCGCACCGTACGCGGAGCGCAAATGTCGCCGCCGCGGCTGTGTCCGGACCAATGCGCGCCCGCAATGGTGTAAATGAAATTGGAGGTGTAGTGGGAATGGCGTGCGACGCAGAGCCCCGCGGCGTACACCATCTCTTCCACTTTCACCGCCGCTGTTTCGAGTTTACCGAGAACGCGCCGCGATTCGCCGGGGTATCGAAGCGGCTGTTGTGCGCCGGATGCGCTTGCAGTTGGCTGCATGGATTTAGACTCGCGCGGGCGCCGTGTGTGCGAATTAGTGGGCTCTCCCTTTCTATATATACGCGGCGAGGGCCAATTCGTTCCCAATCCTTGCGGGACAAATCGCTGCGATCGCTCTGCTTCGGAGACGCTAATTCCTTACAAGATTTCCCGTTGCCGATAGTCCTAACTAGGGTTCCCGGCATTAAATGGCCGGCAGAGTCACAGGAGAAGAGGCATGAGCACCCGAATATTTTCTTTACAATCCGTCCGTTATTTTTTAGTTTCACTGGCCGTCTCTTTCATTCTGCTGGCCTCCCCGGCGCGATGGCGGGCTTCGGCGGACGACCGCGGCTCCATCGGAATTTTTTTCGTCCAGCTATATGATCCGCAAAAATTACTGAGCCACCTTGGTCCCTTGGCAGTGATGCACGTAGTCGAAGATTCACCCGCCGCCAAAGCCGGAATCCATTGCAGCGACTTTGTCATCGCTGTCAACGGAGTGCCAGTGCCGGGACGCGACCTCTCCGAGATCCTGGACAAGGACATTCACGGGCCGATTGGCGGCACGGTGCGGCTGACTGTCTCAAGGTTCGATGGCACTCAATCGGAAATCACACTCGTCCGGGTGCCGTATCCACCGCATACAAGCGCTGCGTCCGACCCGTTCGCGTACTTGGTTCCCGGGAGCTGGACCGCCGATCCACGCTATACGTTTCCATTGCCGTGGTGGCCGAAGATCCCCTATCGCGGTTTTGAGGACGTGTTCTTTTCACGGAATTTCGACCAGACAGATTCACCCGAATATCACTCGTTCCTGTTCTTTTTGTCGCTGGAAGGGACGCACATGATGAGCGCCGAACAACTGCAGTCCGACCTTCTGGCGTATTTTCGGGGAATCGCCGAGGAACGCGGCAAAAACTATGGATTCACGCCCGATCTTTCCAGGGTATCGGCAACTTATCAGGAGGATGCGGGAACATCGCACACGTTTGGAGGCGCGGCAGCACGGGCGTTCAGCGGAATTCTAACGATCTACGATACGCACGGCAAAGTCATCACGTTGAACTCGGAGGTTCTGATTTCGGAGTGTGGAACGTCCACCAGCACAATGGTCTTCGTCGGGAATTCGCTCGAGCCGCGCGATGGAGAGATGTGGAAACAAATCGACGCGATTCGGGATACGTTCAGGTGCAAGCGGTAGCATGGAACTTTGCAACGTAGCCAAGACCCGCCAATCCAACAAAAGTGGCGCTAAGCGCGTAGAATTTGGCTCCCCCTCGTTGACGCATACCGAACTTTCTGCATCGCTCCCGATTCTCAAGCCAAATACCTGCTATTAGCAGTCGGATCCCTTACATCTGAATTCGGAGGTTTTCATGCATCTCTCTGAAGTGCAGAGCAGCAAGCCGGTGCTCGTCTCAGGCTGGTTATCCGAAGAAGAATGCGTCATCACCACGATTCAACAAGCAGAATCCGCGCCGCGTGCAGAGGCCACACGCCGAATGAAGGGGCGTAAGACGACATCGAGGGCCATTGTGGGTGGTCCTCCTGTGCAGACTGCCCAGCACCTGTGCCGGCAAGCTTTTTCAGCTTAAATCAGATGAGCGCACCCTTGCGGGGCAGCGTATGCTTCAGGAGCTTTTGGAGGACCGCTTCAAGCTGACGGTCCACCGTGAAACCAAGGAACTACCATTGTACACGCTGGTCATCGAGAAGAACGGCCCCAAACTTCAGGAATCAAAACCAGTCGACACTTCTACAAACGGTGTCAAAGGGTCTGGCGGCGGAGGATCGGAGAATTCGATGCGGGTTGGGAGAGAAGGCAAAATGAATAAATTAGTATGTCGGGCGCAATCTGTCGCGAACCTAGCGGTGAGGTTGTCGGCGAATTTGGGCAGCCCCGTCACGGACAGGACCGGGCTAACGGGCAAATATGATTTCACGCTTACGTGGGCGTCAGAGAAAACCCGACTCCGAGCATCACTGGACGGCGCGTCAAACGCCCTGCCTGCGGGCGAGCCTCCAGATTCCAGTGGTCCGACGGTGTTCGACGCCCTCATGGACCAGCTTGGATTGAGACTGGAATCAGTGAAGGGCCCTGTTGAAATTATCGTGATCGACCATGTCGAGAGACCTTAGGGAAATTAGCAGCGGGCGGAGTTGAAATATTGTCTTTAACCGAGGACGAAATGATCCCCAAAATGGACAGCGAAGTTAAAGATTTAATTCCTCCCAAGAAGGCTAAAGCAGACCTATTGGAGGGCACTTCGGTCGTTTTAGCAAAGAAATTATGCAAAGAGGAATTGCGCACGTGCAGTGCCCTGGAGAAGGTAAGGAAATCCTCAGGCGCGAGGGCTCAGAGTATAGCCGATAGACTTCTGTCGCAAACAGCTTCAGCAACATTGCCCCTTTGGAGACCGAAAGACACTACCCCGGGCGAGCGTCTGGAACTGGCGGCCAATACTCTAGCTGAAATGGAACCATCGAACTTGACCGAGGCAATGCTTGCTACCCAAACGATTGCGGCCAGCGACGCGGCGCTCATGTTCCTGTACCGGGCAACCTTGGAGAACCAGTACAGTCAAGCCATCGATGCAAACCTGTTTCGGGCAGCCCGCCTAATGCGAGTCTTTGGTGAACAGCTTGAGGCCATGCAGAAATTAAAGGGCAAGGCGGCCCAACAAAAAGTCGTAGTCGAACACGTCCACATCCATGGAGGCGCACAAGCCATAGTTGGGGCAGTGTCGGCAAGAGGACCAGGGGAGGGGGTGGGGGGTGACACAAAAAATCGATGAAACACCCCATGAGAAGCGACGCGGAAGGCTGAGAAATGCTAATTCTCCGGGTGACTTCTCAAAAGCCCCACGCTGCGGCGCAAGAAATCGGCGTGGCACTAAATGCCAGTGTCCAGCAATGGCAAACGGACGGTGCAGATTACACGGGGGGCTTAGCACTGGCCCAAAGACACCCGAAGGCATCGAACGCATCCGGCGGGCCGTGACGAAGCATGGGCAGTACTCGAAGCAGGAGATATTAGAACGCCAGCACTACCGGAAGCTGTTGGGCAATTTTCGCAAAACGCTGTCAATGATCTCGACGCCCCCGCCTGCGCAGTAAAGAGGGCAGTAGGAATTGAGTTAAGCAAAGGAGAAAGAGCACTGAGAACAGCAGAAAAACTGCGAAGTGCGGACGCGACCTAAAATCGAATCCGGAAACGATTTTTGGATTCGATTTATTTCACATCCGGATGTGATTTTGGATGTGAATTATTCTTTCTAATGAGGATTTGATTTTGGTTTAGATTCTATCCAGAGAATTCAAAAAGAAGAACCAGACTGGCGACCAGGCCTGGCCGATCGTCCGCTCTCTTTGCCAGAATCCACGGCGCGCGCTTTATGGCTGGAAAACGAATCGCACGCGGCTGCATTCCGTTCTTAGCGTTCCCTTGCAGTGTCGCGAGTGCGCCGGGTTAAGCTACGCCTCGGAGGGTGGCGCGCTGTTGAATCGCTCTCGTTCGAGGATTGGAAGGCTCATGGCCGCCATGGATGGTTTCACGAGACATCCGCGACCGAGACCGTTTTACCCAAATGTCTTAAGTTCTCCCTCGCGGGCGGCGGAATTTGGTCTTCTCCAGAACATCTGAACCGAGTGTCCAAAGGCTTATTCCAAACCGAGCGGGCTCAAACTACTCCGCGTTGCCCTCGTGGGGGTGAAGAGTACCCCAATATGATCGGCTACGAAGCGAATTGTAAAGAAAAACGCGCCCTCGCTTGCCCAAAATCCGGAGTCATTCGAATGATGCACGATCGGCACTTTCGGCGAGTTGCGGTGCTGCGATCGTCCCGCAACAGCGGGACTCCCTAGAAAACGTCCCGTCTGTCCCCGTCCCCGGAAGACGAAGGTTGGCTAATCGCGGGACCTGCCGACATAGCCCGCCAAATCTCGATTCGAGGCAAGTACTGAAATCATCTTCGCCGCTGGCATTCCACGCCGACGCGCCAATTTACATCCCAGTTGCCAAGACTAGGATTCCAGCAGCGCCCGCAACTTGTGAGCATATCTGCGACTCGACGTGACCACCGTTCCTTCTGCCAGTATGATGTCGTATACCCCATCGAACATCGGACGAATCTCCCTAATGCGGGCACTGTTCACGATGGCCGATTTCCGCACTCGGATGAAGTGGTGTGGCGCCAGCTTCTCTTCCAGGTGTGCCAGGGTTTCCCGCAACAGGTGACTGTCGCTGGCGGTGTGTATGCAGGCATAGTTTCCCGTGGCTTCGATCCACAAAACGTGGGAAACGGGAACAAAGAAAATCCGCTTGTTGTCCTTTACCACAAAGCGTTCCAACGGGCGGAGACTACGGAGGGATTGGAGCAGTGGTTCGAGACCTCGATTTGCTTTCCTGGACTGTTGGAGGACCTGGCGTGCGTGAACCAGGGCCTTGGCAAATCGCTCCTTATCATATGGTTTCAGGAGATAGTCAACTGCGTGCACTTCGAATGCACGAATGGCGTGCACATCGTGAGCCGTGACAAAGATATATATGGGAGCGGGGCCGTTCACTGGTTCCACATTCTCGATGACTCCAAAACCATCCAGATCAGGCATCTGCACATCGAGAAAAACGATGTCGGGATGAAGTTCATTGATCTGCTCCACAGCGTTTATTCCGTTCGTCGCCTCACCTACAAGTTCAATGCCGTCATGTTCGGCCAGATAGCGACGGATACCGCGCCGGGCGATCGGTTCGTCATCGACGATGAGGACTCGCGTCTTCAATGCGAACTCCGCAGTGGAATGGTGATGATGGCCTCACAGCCTCGACCGTTGCCCCCGGTAAGTTCCAGCGACGCCGCGCCCCCGTAGAGCTGTTTCAAGCGTGACTGGACGTTGGTGAGTCCGACGCCGAATCGCAGGCGCGATCCCGGCGCCGGACCCGGGCCATCATCGCGGACGCAGAGCCGAACTCTGCCGTTGTGGCGTTTGGCAGCGATCTCTAGCCGGCCTGCGGCGGAATCGACGCTGATGCCGTGCTTGATGGCATTTTCAACCAGTGGCTGAAGCGCCAGGCTCGGTACATAGACTTCGAGAAGGTCAGGCGGTATGTCCATGTGCACCTTCAAGCGATCATGAAAGCGTGTCTGTTCGATCTCCAGATACTTGCCGACGAACTCGAGCTCGCTCTGCAGGGTGATCTCGTTTTCGCGCCGTTCGAGGGCCATGCGCAGCAAGTCGCCGAGGCAGACTAGCAGATGGCTCGCAGCATCAACGTTTTCCTGCATCAGAATTCCAATGGTGTGAAGACTGTTGAACAAAAAGTGCGGATGTAACTGGCTCTTAAGGTTCTCAAGTTCGGCATGGGAGAGCTGTGTCTCCAGTTGCGCCGCGATCGTCTGGCGCTCCATGGCGACCTGATAAAAGTGGATCGACTGATACAAACCCACAACTAACCAGTACGTCAGCATGCCGGTAAAGCTCATAAATAGAACAGCGGCCCCGAACGGCGAGAGAAATTGGAGCACGCCAGGACCAGTGATGCGAAAGACTGAGTGCAGAAGTCCAAGGCTCAAAAAATATTCGGTGACAGATGCTAGGGGCGCCATCAAGAGCGACGCGATGGTATGGATCGCTATGTGAAGTGCGAACCTCGGCCCCGTCAACGGGAACCGTTTGACCAGACCAATCACAAGCGGTGTGAACGCCGCCCATATGTACCAGTAGACAAGTTCGAGCGCACCCTCGATCACCCAGTCGACGTGCATACCTCGCACCTTTTCCACCACGATTTGTTGCACGGCAAACAACAGCCCTACAATCGTCCACGCACACAGGACCAAAATCCATTTCATCCGTCCCCTGTCTGGTGTGGCCTGGAGCAATGGGTGTATCGACCCTCCACCACGGATTGTACCTGAACCTTTGAAGGAGACATCACTGAGGACAGGGCCGTCCAAAGCGCGTAGTGCTCTTTGACGGCTAACTCTGACCGCTTGTCTCATTTCGGACACCGCATGTCACTTTTCCTGCAAACACCGATTCTTCGCGACATATTGTCCAGTGAGCAGGACCATCGACAGGGAGTTCAAACGCCGCGTTGAGACCTGCATTCGGCGTTACGAGCAGTACGAGTTGTTCAGATTGACGTAAAGGAGTTTCACATGAAGAAGATTCTGACTAAGTACGGAGCGCTTGCGCTGGCGGTCGCTCTGATGGTGCCGTTGGCGCAGGCGCAGTCGGCAGGAATTCAGACCGCATTCGGAAAAGATGCCGGAGTGCTTTCCGACAAGTTCACTGGGCTCGCGCACGTTATGGCGGGCAAGTACGACTGGAAGCCCGGCCAAGGCGTTCGCTCCGTCGCCGACGTGTTCAACCTGATCGTTATGGAGAACGGCATGCTCGCCGGCGTTCTCTCGGGCACCCCGAATACGGGGGCACGGCCCGCGCCCATTACCGATCCGGGGAAAATGCAAGACGCTCTGAAGGCTTCTTACGCCAATCTACAAAAAGCGATTACGGGACTTTCCGACAACGACCTGCAGACACACGTGAAACTGTTCGGAGAAGACATGACCAAGCAGGACGCGGTGATGCTGATTCTCGAAGATCAACACGAGCATCTGGGGCAGTCGATCGCGTACGCGCGCACCAACGGCGTGGTTCCGCCCTGGTCTAAGTAGGAGAGCCGCGCGGGGTCTGGCCCGGTTCTCATCGCATAGGGCACCGGTTGACTTAATAAAACAAGGAGATGATCTCATGATTCGTAGCTGCAATCTTATATTGTGTTGTTTTCTTCTGGGACTGACGCTCAACGCGAGCGCACAGCAGTCTACTCCTGCCGCATCTGCGCCGCCTCCGCCAGTGGGGACACTCGCAGGGCATCCTGGCTGGCCTGCGGCAAAGAACCCCGGCGACGTGGACACTGTGGACCACCTGGTAGCTTCGCTCTATGACGTGGTCTCCGGCCCAGCTGGACAGCGCGACTGGGACCGCTTCCGCACGCTGTTTGTGCCCGACGGTCGGCTTGCCTGGATTGTTCCGGAGTCTGCGGCCACAAAGGATGCGCCGGCACGCAAGGGTGATGCCGTTTTCCTGACTCCCGACATGTTCATGCAGCAAAACGATCCCTACTTCAAGACGAACGGTTTCTTCGAGCGCAGCATCGTGAAGCGAGTCGAGGAGTTTGGCAATCTTGTCGAGGTGTGGAGTACGAAGGAAAGCCGGGATGCGAAGGACGACGCCCAGCCATCCTCGCGAGGCATCGATTCGTTCCAGATTGTGCATGCTCACGGACGCTTCTGGATCGCCAGCCTCATCTTTGATGATGAGCGACCAGGGGTGACGCTGCCCGCGAAGTACCTGAAAAAGGCCGGGTTATGAGGAGAGCGTTTACGAGAGTCCCGCACTTCTGCGACTGGATGCGTCGACAGCGCGGGGTTCGGCCAAAAAATTGACCGCATTGTTTTTGCATTGGATACCAAATTCTGAATAGTCACAAGGCAAGACACATGATTGACTTCGGTTTGGGAAAGTTGCGGCTCTGGAGCGCGGCAGCAGCCTGCGCAGCCCTATTCATGACGCAGGCTGCGGGAGCCCATCAAGCGGCCTTTACACTCAACGATGTGATGCAGGCGCCATTTCCGTACGACATGGTGGCAGCGCCCACGGGCGCAGCCGTGGCGTGGGTATTCGACGCGAAGGGCTGCCGTAATATCTGGGTAGCAGACCCCTCCCATGGCGCGAAAGCGCGCCAGATCACACCGTACACAGAGGACGACGGTTTCAATATCGGCGACCTCGCCTGGTCACCGGATACGAAGTCGATCGCCTTTACACGGGGCGAGAATCTTTGGGACGAGACTCCGGCCAACGTTAATAACTCTCCGGAAGGCCCAATGCCCAAGGAAGTATGGGTGGTTGCCACGGCCGGCGGCGTGCCGCATAAGGTCGGCGCGGGAGAATCCCCTAGCTTCTCGCCCGATGGCAGCCGGCTGCTGTTTGTCGACAAGAAAAGAATTCTGACGGTGGCCGCGAGCGGCGATGGCGACGCGCAGCCATTGCTCATCGATCAGGGAACAGTGGACTCGCTGACCTGGGCGCCGGACGGCAAGCGCCTGGCGTTCGTGAGCCATCAAGGCAACCACTCGCTGATCGGTGTCTACGATTTCGTTGACCAAACCATCGTCTGGTTGAGTCCGAGTCTCGACTACGACAGCTCGCCCGCGTTCTCACCGGACGGCGCGCGGATCGCCTTCATTCATGTGCTGGCCGAGAAAACTCTCTCCGATTACTCCTCCCAACGCAGCGGACGGCCGTGGTCGATCTGGACGGCGGACGTGAAAACCGGCCAGGGGCGACGTGTCTGGATTGCCGACGCGGGAGCCGGCAGTGTATTCCATCCGACGCCCTCGGCGACGAACCTGTTCTGGACCAACCATGATGATCTCGTGTTCCCCTGGGAGAAAAGCGGCTGGCTGCATCTATATGCCGTCCCCGTGCAGGGCGGGACGGCCCGCGCACTCACGGTGGGAAAGTTCGAGGTCACACACGTCGTCTTCAGCCAGGACCGCAAGCGCCTGGTCTATTCATCCACTCAGGATGACACCGACAGGTTGCATATCTGGACGGTCGATGTCGAGCATGGTTCGGCGGTGCGCACCGACCAGAGCCACGCCATCGAAGACATGCCGCAGATCGGCGCCGACGGCGCTCTTTTCGCATTGCAGAGCGACGGCAACCAGCCGCTGCATCCGGTCGTGTTGAGTGCGGGGGGGCAATGGGGGCGGCTCGCTCCGGAAGCCATCCCGTCCTCCTTCCCGAGTTCCAAGCTCGTCATCCCCCAGGCCGTGACCTTTACGGCGAAGGATGGCCAGGAAACGCACGCGCAACTGTTCCTGCCACGTGAAACCACCTCCAAGCCGCACCCGGCGATTCTGTTCTTCCACGGCGGCCCTCAATTATAGATGCTGCTGGGGTTCAATACCAACAGCCGTGAGCATAGCTGGATGTACGCATTTAATCAGTACCTCGTCGCCGAGGGCTACATCGTGCTGTCAGTCAACTATCGCGGGGGTACCGGCTATGGCCTTGACTACAGAGAGGCCGACAACTTCGGCCCCGGCGGCGGCAGCGAGCTCAATGACATCGTCGGCGCCATCACCTATCTGCGAGGCCGACAGGACGTCGACTCCCATAGATTAGGCATCTTGGGGGACAGCTATGGGGGGCTCATGACGGAACTCGGTCTCGCGCGTGTCTCAGATGCACTCGCGGCCGGTGTCGATTATGCGGGCATATATAACTGGTCGACGTTCCTGTCCTCGGTGGGCGAGCCAATCGACGGAGACGATGCGAACCGCCGGGCGGTGGAATCCTCCCCCATCGCGACCATCGACCAGTGGCACTCACCCGTGCTGCTTGTGAAGGCGGACGGCGACCTCGATGTACCCTCCCAGCAGGCCACCGCACTCATCGAAGACTTGCGGTCGCACAACATCGACCATGACGTAATCATGATCCCGAACGAGATTCATGTCATGGCACGCTACTCATCGTGGATGATATTGTTCAATGCGGCGGATGTGTACTTCGATCGGCATCTCGACAAGCGGAGCGCGCCCGCTCCGTAAGCAAGTCCATCACTACGGTTTTGATCGGCGGTGTGTGCCTTCGCTTAGGCTTTGAAAAACCAGGTATGGCGCGTTTGGAAGGTGTCGTTCGCCAAGTCTCTGTCCGCCTGTGTTTTCAACAACATGGCCCGTTGCCATACACAGGTGACTTGCGATAGCACGTCACTATGTTCCACACGATTGGGCTCTTTCTGGCCTCATTTATTCGTCTTTTCCGCTCCCGCGTCGGATCCTCTAGCTCGAAAACTTGTGTTTTTGGGCACGGCAAATTCGCGGGTTCCGGTTGAGCAGAATCAGGCACTTACAGACCACTCGAAACTGGGATTATTGGGCAGAGTGCGGTCGGACCCTAGAATGTAACAGGATGTCGGTTCTGTTGCATTCAGCGTGAGCTATTGGGAGAGCCTACTCACATCGTATCCCCCCCCCCAGTCATTGAGGTAATAATCCAAGAAGACGGGTGGAAGCAAGCAGAGTTCGAGCGGCGCGCACGGACGTTTTGTTGCATTTGCCATCCCCATTGAAGGTTGCCAGACCCCGCCTTCCCTTGCAGGGGCGTTTTGCGTGGCGACCGTTCCAAAGGCCTCCGCTGATCCTTTGGAACGCGCATGGGCGATGCTTATGAGGAGTGCCGACCCAAGGGCGCAAGAATAGGCGTTCACAGCAAGCGTATCAAAGGTCAGTCGGCTCGAAGGCTGTAAGTCATAGAAAACTCGGGGCCGAAGTCTAGAAGAATTGAGCGTATCAAACAATGTGTTTTGATACGCGCTTGATATGCGCGGGCTCGTTGGACACGCCCACCCTGTCTCAAGGGGGACGCGCCTGCCTCCCAAGCAGGCGCGTTTCCCCCGGTGCAAATAACTCCCTATTGGTTTGGTTTCACCTAATGGCTTTCGTCGTTACGTCATCCGATAGCGCGGGCGATGAGATCGAATTCCTACTCGCTGTTCGAGGGTCGGGAGAGCGTTTCGAGCTCGGTTTTGGCGCGTCGCCACGCCGCATCGAGGTCGCGGCGATCCAGTGTGACTAGCCCCCTGGCGGATTCAAGAATCGCGTCCCCTTGACCGGAAAGTTCTGGATGGCATGTGTCCGGGAGCCGCGGTGCCAACCGGCGAATCGCGTCGAGCTGGCGTATCAGCACAGCGGGTGTCGTACCGGGCATGATTGTGTTTGAGCGTTGGTTGCATTGTGAGAGCTTGGGAATGAATATTCACGGGAGAAAGGTGGTTGGTGCTAAGGTTCCCGCACCCGGAACGGGAGCAGGCGATTTGCCCGTGAGCGATGCGGTGCGGGGTGAGTCGCTTGTGGGCCGGCCGATTACATTTATGGGCCAAGAGCCCGCTGTCGTATCTGGCCGCCCTGCGACCCACCCGATTGAGCTTCGAGCTCGCATAGGTAAGTTTCTTCATCGGCGTGTCCTGCACTCGTTTAGAGTCATTTTCTCTCACTCCCGCTCGTACAAAAAACCCCGGTCACGTCACCGCAAGAAATGCGGTTCCCCTACACATCGCCGTAGTGTAATGCGACGGTTACGACTTGATCCCCGTAAGCGACGCTAGTCGCCACACGATGGCGGGTTCGATTAAGATGGTTCTCGCACATTCTTGTCCTGCTTATCCGAATGAACACGATAGTGCTCGCAACCGCTGAGGACCTGATCAAGTTCCGTGATGTCTTTTTTTCTGTCCATGGCGGCGAGAGCCGGGAAATCCTTTCCGGCGTTTCGCTAGCGGTTCCTCACGGAGAGACTCTGGTCCTGCTTGGCCGCAGCGGCAGTGGTAAGACCACGCTGTTGAAGCTTATCAACGGAATGCTGGCTCCCACGCGAGGAGAGGTTCTGGTTCAGCAGCGCCGCACCACGGATTGGAATCTCATCCAGCTCCGGCGAAGGATCGGTTACGTGATTCAAGACGCCGGGCTCTTCCCGCACTTCACCGTCGCAGAAAACGTCGGCCTGATTCCCACGCTCGAAAAATGGGGAAGCAGCCGCATCGCGGCTCGCGTAGAGGAACTGTTGCAGCTGGTTGGATTGGAACCCCGGGAGTTTGCGAACCGGCGCCCCCGCGAACTCTCCGGTGGCCAGCGCCAGCGCGTTGGCGTGGCCCGCGCGCTCGCCGCGAACCCTCCGATACTTCTGATGGATGAACCTTTCGGGGCTCTTGATCCGGTTACGCGCGCGGAGATGCAGCGTGAATTCAACGCGTTGGCCCGGCGGTTGGGTAAAACGATCGTGTTCGTCACGCACGACCTGCGCGAAGCTTTGTTTCTCGCATCACGAATCATTCTTCTTGAGGCCGGCCAAGTCATCGCCAGCGGATCACCGCAGACTTTTATGCAAATCGACCATCCGGAAGTCCGCGCCTTTGCTGCTTCTTTGGCGATCAACCCTGGAGCGCCAGCATGAGCTACTTGACCTTTTTCGTTGAGCACCGCGATGAAATCTTCGCCGCCACCCTCGAGCATCTTCAACTCGTCGTCATCGCTATGGCCATGGCGATACTCATCGGCGTCCCGCTAGGCCTGCTGCTGGTACATCGGAAATTTCTGCGCGCCATCGCGCTCAGCATTGCCAGCATCCTTCAAACCATCCCGAGCCTTGCGTTATTCGGTTTCCTGATTCCGATTCCGTTCATAGGTGGAATCGGCAAGCGAACTGCGATCGTAGCCCTGGCTCTTTACGCGCTACTGCCGATTCTTCGCAATACATACGTCGGCCTAACCAGCATTGACGCTGCGGTGCTGGAGTCAGCCGAAGCAATGGGCATGACCAGTACGCAAATTCTTCTCCGGGTGCGCTTTCCCCTGGCCCTTGCGTTCATTCTTGCAGGCATTCGCACCGCCACGATCATCACTATCGGCGTCGCCACCATCGCTGCGGCTATCGGCGCGGGTGGGCTGGGCACCTTCATCTTCCGGGGCGTAGCTCTTGTCAGCGACAAACTCCTTCTCGCGGGGGCCATTCCCGCTGCGCTCCTGGCAATCCTGGCGGATCTTCTGCTGGGATTCCTGGAGCGCTGCTTGCGCGTCACCTGATCGAAGGCAGCTGCTCGCTTGTGCTAGACTTCTATGGTCGCCGATAAATAGTGCGACAAGCATGTATCGGACATTCCTCCGCAACCTTTCCCTCCTTTCCTTGCTGAGCATGATTTGCCTGGTTTCCGCCTGCAAGGAGCCACAGCAGTCCGGGATCGTGATCGGTTCGAAGTTCTTCACGGAGCAGGTCATCCTTTCGGAACTCCTGGCGCAGCACATCGAAGCGCGGACGGGAATTCCGGTTGAGCGCAAAACGAATCTGGGAGGCACGCTTTTGGTGCACAAGGCGCTGCTCGCTGGACAAATCGATTTATACATTGAATACACGGGGACCGCTCTTACCGCGGTATTGAACGAGCCACCGGACCGGTCCAGTGCCTCTACCGACGAAGGCCCGTCGAATCCCGTCTATCAGCGAGTGAAGCAGCTCTACGCGCAGCGCTTCAACCTCGAAGTCACCGAGCCGCTAGGTTTTGAAAACACGTTTGCGATGGTGATTCGAGGAGAGGATGCGGAGAACCTTCATGTACGCACCATCTCGGATGTCGCACGCTACGCGCCTGTGTGGCGCGTGGGCGTTGGCTATGATTTTCTGGAGCGTCCCGACGGATTCCACGGCTGGACGGATCTCTACCATCTTCATTTTGCCCAGACGCCAAAGGTCATGGATCTTGGATTAATCTACCGCGCGCTTGTAGATCGCCAAGTCGATCTCGTGGCCGGGAATTCGACGGATGGTCTCATCGATGCGCTCAACCTCGTAGTGCTGGAAGACGATCGCCACTACTTCCCGCGCTACGACGCGGTCCCGATCATCCGGAAATCCACGCTCGACCGCTTTCCGCAGCTAGGCGCCATCCTCGGTGAACTCGGCGGCAAAATCTCCGAGTCCGACATCCGCAAAATGAACTATGCGGTTGACGTACTGCATAGGGACGCAGCGACTGTTGTGCACGAGTTCCGTTCGTCGAAGGGATTGTAGCGATGCTCGCCAGAAAGGACGATCAGACGGCGGCCAACGCAGAAAGTTCGGCGGGTTTCACATCACGCATGAGAAAGAAAAAGCCTTCCGTCAGGCTCGGATGGATATACACGGCTCCCTTCAGCACGCCTAAGGCAAATTAACAAGCACTAAAGTCTAAAGGGTGTGAACCAATTCGCCGCCATTGCTTGCCACGACGGTGGCCCCGAGAATCGGATCGTTCCTTGCGTTGACGATGAGCTTCATCAATCCTGCCGTCTCGTCGCGTCCAATCGCTCTGGCGACCTGCGTCATGGGAATTTTTCCGATCTTCAATGGAGGACCCATGGCACGCGTTTCCTTTTCGTTCATGCCAACTCTGCCGCTCACGATCAGGTGTTTCGGAAGGATTTTCAGGTCCAGTATGAATTCGTTGGTGAGATGCGGCACCGATTCTAGGTCCGGAATGGCGGGAATGGAAGGACGGGCTCCATCATTGATGAAGATTCGACGGCTCTCCAGGGTCTCCGTTCCCACGCTCACTTCGTGCGGTCCGACGAATCTTGCCGACTCTCGATACAGGTGTAGGTTTGGGAGTTGATCGATCGCTTTTTGCTGACCTTCGCGGCGACTCTGAATAAGCGCATCTTTCTGCGCAATGATCTTCGGAAGCTCCACGCAAACTTCTCTGGTCGAAGCTCCCCCAAGGCGCTCCATTTCTCGCATAGTGGGCAACTTCCGCCCGATGAACCAAAGTCATGGTGGGCGCACATCCCGTGTTTATGCGTGTGCCGCCCAGGTGGCTACGCTCGACCAAAGTAACCCTCCAACCATGCGGTCCCAACGCGACAGCCAGAGGAGAACCCGCCTGTCCTGAGCCAATAATAACGGCGTCAAATTCCAAGGTTCGACCCCCCTTCATCGCGTCGTGGTTCTCGAATGTCAGCGAGAATGGACTCCAAGAAAATTGGCTAGCGTGCGATCCACAAATTGTCGGCGAACGCCCACTCGTGGTCGATCCACTGTTCTTGACAGCGAAATCCGGTTCGCTGCGCGATATCGACCAACTCGCTCTGAGAATATTTGTGGCTGGTTTCCGTCCAGATAGTTTCACCGCGCAGAATGCGGAAGCTAAGGCCGGCTTTTGCAATGGTCACCGTTTGATCCGACCGGGCTCGCAGGTGCAGCTCGATGTTGTGATTCTGGTCATCGAAAATCGCCAGATGTTCAAACTGCCCGATGTCGAAGTCCGCGTCCAATTCGCAATTCATTCGGATCAACAGATTTCGGTTAAAGGCCGCGGTTACGCCGAGCGGGTCGTCATAGGCCGCTACCAACGTCGCGATTGGTTTCCGAAGATCGGTGCCCAGCAGGAGAGAATCGCCTTCTCGCAAAACCGCGCGCAATCGATTAAGAAATTGCACACCCGCGGTTCCATCGAAATTGCCGATGGTGCTGCCGAGGAAGAGCACCATGAGGTGTTGGTCCGCTTCCCGTCTGGCCGCCACTTCCAGCAAACCTTCGAGATACTCACACTCGAAGCCGACGACGCTGATGGAGTTGATCTCGCTTAATTCGCGCTGGCACATTGCCAGGGCTGCCGAAGAAATTTCGATTGGATAGTAAGAGATTGGCTGTTTGCCGCTCAACGCCTCAAGAATCACACGAGTCTTTTTTCCTGCGCCGCTCCCTAATTCTGCCACAATCACCGGCGCGGGAAGTTCAGAGACGATTTCGGCAACGTGCCGGCCCAGAATGCGCTCCTCGGCACGGGTCACGCCGTACTCCGGAAGCAGGGAAATCACCTCAAACAGCGCCGAGCCGACGGCGTCATATAGGTACTTGGAAGGCAGTTCCTTCTGCGGCGATTTGGTCAGGCCGTTACACACTTCCTTGGCGAATTGGTCTTGCGCTGTGCCCTTGATCAGTTCGATGGCCATGGGTCAGTCCGCAGTTTCGCTTTCGTTCAAAACGCAGCGGAACCCTGTGTATGCGTATTGATAGCGCGGCTGAAACCAGTTTCGAAACGAGCGCCTCAACATCGAGGACGCAGTTCGAGCGGAACCACCTTTCATTACGTAATGTTTGCCGTCAAAGAAGTCAGCAGAGTATCCCGGATAAAATGAAAAAGGCTGAAAGCCCACGAAGGGTTCGAACAAGGATTCGGTCCATTCCCAACCATTTCCGAGTTGGCCTTGGACTCCAAACGCGCTCTTGTTGAACGGGAAGGAACTGACCGGCGCGGGATCCCACCGCGAAAAATCAAAATTCCCGAGGTCGGGGCGCAGCACGTCATTCCCCCAAGGATGTGTGCGTTCGCGGCCTTGGGGTGCGCCGTAAGCAGCGCGATGCCATTGGGCCTCGGTCGGCAAGGATTTGTGCGCCCACTTCGCGTATGCGCTTGCTTCGGCCCAACTGACATACACCGGCCAACTGAGCGGAAGGGGCAACTCCTCGAACATGCCGCGGTAGCGCCAATTGCCATTCGCGCGAATCCAGAGCACGGGAAGCTGAATGTTTCGTTCCTGCTTCCAACGCCAATTCTCTTCCGACCAAAATTGACGATCCTCGTAGCCGCCAGATTGAAGGAAATCGAGGAACTCACCATTCGTCACCATGTACTTGTCGATGCGGAAGGCGGGAACTTCCGTTTCGAAAGCGTCAAATTCGTTGTCCCAACCGAACTCCTGCGCTTTCCGTCGTTCCAACCCAAGTGTCGCGCTACCTTCGGAAATTTGGAGCATCTCCGCTCTAAATGCTTCTTCATTTGGCGATGCCTGCGGTTGCGGGTGCTTTTGCTTAAATGGCAATTGATGAAACATATAGGCCAGCGTTTCGGCGTGCATCAATCGATGCTCGATGGCTACGTTGAGTAGTGTCTCCGCGGAAGGCTGGGCCGAAGCGTCGCGGCTCCGAAAATCTCCCGCTTGCATTGCCCCATCCAGTAAATGGCGTGCCTCTTTCTTATAGTTCTCGATTTGCGATAGACGAGGCCAATCCTCAGACGGGTCAATCGGCAATCCACCACTAACGGGGTCGATACCGGAAGCAAAGAGCTTGTCGAATTCAGGCGCGAAAGGCCTGAGGGCCGGCACTTGCGAACGAAACAGATTCAGATCAAACGCTTCCAAGTGACCAATATAAAAGACGATGCGATGTCGTTCGGGTATCGGGCGCTGGTAAAGCGAATCTGCGCGCACACACTCAAACAATTTATCCGTGTTGTTTCTCGCTTCAGCCAAGCGCTCGATCAAAATCTGCAAGCTGACGATATTGTTCTGAGCCACGAGCATAGAGAACCCTATCACGAACGAAACAGCGAACTATGCCAATTCAGATGCACGAAAAGTTTTTTCGTTGCAACCGTTCAGGCGAATACCCGGAATGCGGTACTTCGGCAGCGAAACAGAATCGGAATCAGATTCCTGGCCCGCTAAGTAGAAGGTCTTTCAAGTTTGTAGAAAATACCGCAATTCTTTGCTTTCGTGACGACGCATCGTTCGCGTTGAGGGGGCACTAGCGAACGGACAGCCCGCCTCAAAAAAAAGCAGCAGCCGGCTCACCTCACGCGTTATGCCGATACGCACAGTCCCGCTAACGTGCGCAGTCTGTCGAACCGCAGTCCCAAGCCAAGAAGCAGCCCCGGGCGCTTGGAAAACAACTAAGGTGGAAACCCGTCCGCCATCCATTTAGCGAATAGTTCAATGCGAGATTGCGGCCAAGGACCTTCTCCTCTTGGCGGTGGCGGAGGCATTACCGCGCCACCGATTCCCCGAATGCGATCGTAGATGGCGGTAGCGTGTCTTTTGACGTCATCGTAACTTCCCAGGTTGAACGCCTTGCTCATGCCTTGAATGTCCCGTTCCGTAAAGAGCAAGCGAATGTCCGTTTGAAAGCTTGTCGGTTTCGTCATCGCGCCTCGCAGGCATTGGATTATACGGATTTCGCGGTCTCCTTCGTGCATCTAAAACTTCTTGTCTCTTGATGTCAAGATGTAGGCTTTTGATTTCAAGTTTGAACCGGGCAACTTAAGGTAACGTTGATCTGCGCAACGCTAAACTCAAGTCTCGCAACGCCGTAGAGTTAAGTGTTCCACGTAGGCGTGATCCAAGAGAATTTATATGTTCGGCGCGCGTTACATCCGATGAATCGTTTAGGGCTATATGACCCCGCTGAAGATAAAAAATATTGCATTGGAATCCCTCGGGGGGGTATGGTTCGTGCTAGTGTTGTGTCCCTTAAGTAACTAATATAAGCCTTGCGCGATAGCCTTCCCCTTAGGCATCTTCTGTGGAGAATGGAGGTGCCTATGAGTTTGGGACGACCCCTGGCCCCGTTGCAACTGGAGCGGGAACAACGCGAACAACTCGAAGCGATGGCTAGCTCTCGGTCGCTGCCCCATGGCCTGGTGACGCGTGTGCGTATTGTTTTGCTCAGTGCCGACGGCTTGTCCAATAAGGACATCGCCGCCCGGTTGCGATTGAACCAAGTGACAGTCGGTCTGTGGAGACGACGGTTCGTGAAACAGGGGCTGACGGGATTGCACGAGGAGCTGCGCTCCGGCCGGCCGCGTTCGATTCCCGATGAGAAGGTGGCCACGTTGATCCGCAGAACCCTGCGAACCAAACCGAAAGACGGCACGCATTGGAGTTGCCGCGCGCTGGCGGCCGAAACGCGTCTGTCGAAATCGACTGTTCACCGGATCTGGCGCGCCTTCGGCTTGCAGCCGCACCGAGCACGTCACTTTCAGCTTTCCAACGACCCCTTCTTCGTCGAGAAGGTACGGGACATTGTCGGGTTGTATCTGAACCCACCGGATAAAGCCCTGGTCCTGTGTGTGGATGAGAAGAGCCAGATTCAAGCGCTGGAGCGCAGCCAGCCGATGCTGCCCTTGGGCCTCGGCTACGTCGAAGGGATCACGCACAACTATGTCCGACACGGCACCACCACACTGTTCGCAGCCTTCGACACCGTCACCGGAACGGTCCTGAGTCAGTGCAAACGCCGTCATCGTCACCAGGAGTTCCTGGACTTTCTGCGCCATGTGGACGCCAGTGTCCCGAAGGCTTTCGACGTGCATCTGATCGTGGATAACTACGCTACCCACAAGCATCCTCGCGTCCAACGCTGGTTGGCAGCACGCCCCCGCTACCACGTGCACTTCACACCGACCTACTCCTCCTGGCTCAACCAAGTGGAAATCTGGTTCCACATCATCACGCAAAAGGCCATTCGTCGCGGCACCTTCGGCAGCGTCAAAGAACTGGTCGCCAAAATCGAACGTTTCGTTCATCGCTATAATGCCGAGGCTCGACCCTTCTCCTGGACGGCGACACCCGATTCGATCCTGGAAAAAATCCAGCGACTATGTGAACGTATTTCCGGGACAGCACACTAGTTGGAGGTCATAAATCAGTTTTTCATTTGGCGCAATCCTTCAACTGCTCTTTGCAATTCACCGTGGATTTTTTCAGACGCGCAGCCATGTTGGCGAACACGACCTGCCAAAGTACACAACGTCGGAAAGCTAGTAAGGGCTGGACAAACGTAGAGGCCGCCGCCTGCTGAGGCGTCGGTTCCCACTCAACTCACTGCAGCACGACCGCACAACGAAAATGCTTTCCTACAGGAAAACCAAGAACTACTTCAAAGGAGCACGCAATGAAACAACCAGACGACAGATCGCGCCGTGGCTTTCTGAAAGCGGGCTCAATGTTGGGTCTGGCAGTCGCGTTCGGCCGCGCGATGATGGGCGAGGCATTTGCAGATTTAATATCCAAAACTACTCAAAAGGAGAGAACGCCATGATCCAAATAAGTGTTACACAACAAAGTAGAGAGCGGAGGAACAAGCCGTGAGAAGAATTCTACCCTGCGTGTTGGTGATCATTGCGTTAGTGCTTGCCGCCGTAGCCGGCAGGGGCAATTCCAGACTGCAAGACAAGTACACCGTACAAGTGCCGAATGGGCTCAAGTTCGCTGATTTCAGAGGATACGAAAACTGGCAGGTTGTCGCCGTGAGCCAGACCGATGCCCTGCTGAAGGTGATGGTCGCCAATCCCATTATGATTGACGCCTACCGTGCCGGCATTCCCGGTAATGGCAAGCCTTTTCCTGACGGCTCCAAGATTGCAAAGATCGAGTGGAAACCAAAAAAGAGCACCGAGTCCCCCTTTGAAGTCAGGATACCGGAAAGCTTGCAGGACGTTTTTTTCATTGAGAAGGATGTGAAGCGCTTCCCAGACACGAAAGGGTGGGCCTACGCCGCGTTTGACTACAACCCCGCGTCCGACAAGTTCACGCCCGATCCGACGGGCGTCGTCAATTGCGGGTTCGCGTGCCATACGATCGTGGCGAAAAGGGACTACATTTTCACAGCGTACGGGATGCGGTAACCGGCCCCAAAAACGAAACTGCAAAAAAGACGACGCGGAAAGTTCATTCTCGCACGAGCCACTTTCCGGAAGGCCGTTGAATTCGATTGACGCAGTCGATTAGACGAAGTACGAAGGACAAACTCTAAGCATATCTCGAAAGTCTGTGGTGATGTTTTATATTTTCTGCACGAAGGAGGTTTGTATGTCTCAGGATGCGAGCGCAGTAAAGCGTTCTCAGCAAAACGAAGTCCGGCCTCACCAACTCGGGCAGGAGGTTTTCAAAACCATTCTGTCCGAAGATGTCGATTGGAAACCGTTCGCGGAGTTTCCGCCTTCCGTCCGGCTGGCCGTCGTCGTGGGTCTGCCCTCGGAGCCCGGCCCTTTCACGATCAGGGTCAAGGTACCGCATGACGTGAAGCTGATGCCTCACAAGCACCCAGAGGATCGAGTCTACACCGTGATTTCCGGCGTATTTTATATCGGCCTGGGAAATGAATTCGACGCGAGTAAGTTGCAAGCCTATCCGCCCGGCGCCGTCATCATTCTCCCCGGCAACACGGCCCATTTCCACTGGGCGAAATCCAGCGAGTACGTCACGCAAGTGACGGCGATCGGCCCGCTTGGACTGGAATACCTCAACGCGAAAGATGATCCGCGGAACAACAACTCGTAGGGGTTTGAACAGCTTTTTGTAGACCAGAATGGTCGAGGCCCGATTTTCATTGGATGAGCGCGACTCAACCTCTCAAGAAAGGTGGATGTCCAGCCCGGAAGATCAGAGAATTTCACAGTGCGGCGAAAGGAGAAACGACAGTGACGACGACAAAACACGCGGCAGTGCCCAGTCTGATCAAGGCGGTTCGGATCGCGCAGTACGGCGGCTCCGATCAACTGAAATATGAGGAAGCACCGCTACCGGAGATCGGCCCGGGCCAAGTTCTCGCGAAAGTGTGCTACGCGGGCGTGAACCCGATCGATTGGAAAATCCGCGAAGGCTACATGAAGAAGCTCCGCCCGGCGAGTTTCCCGCTGACGCTGGGGCAGGATTTCGCGGGAGAGATCGTGACGGCTGGCGGCGACTCGGGCAGTTTCCGGACGGGCGAGCGGGTGTTCGGGTTCGGCGAAGGGACCTATGCGGAACTCACGGCGGCGACGATTACCTACATCGCGGCGATTCCGGAGAAAACGGAGTTCGCGGTGGCCGCGGCGCTGCCGACGGGGGGCTGACGGCCCTGCAGGCAATTCGCGACTATGTGCAGCCGAAGCCGGGAACGCGAATTCTGATCCACGGCGCGGCGGGGGGCGTAGGCTCGTTTGCGACCCAGATTGCCAAGCTCTGGGGCGCGCAAGTGATCGGGACGGCTTCGGACGAAGACATCGTGTACCTGCGCTCCCTGGGTCACGTGCAGGTAGTGGACTATAAGCACGAGCGGTTTGAAACCGTGGGCCAGGTGGACGCGGTGCTGGACCTGGTCGGCGGCGAGACGGCGACGCGCTCCTTCGCGGTAGTCAAGAAGGGCGGCGTGATGGTTTCGACGGTGGGCGGGGCGAACGCGGAGTTGGCGGCCCGGGCGGGGATTCGCGGCGTGAACATGGTGTCGAAGGGAAAACCGGCGGACCTATCGGAGATAGCGGGCTTGGTGGTACGCGGCGACGTGAAGCCACGGATGGGCGAGGTGTTTCGGCTGGAGCAGGCGCGTGAGGCACAGGATCTGAGCCAGGAAGGCCGGGGCAAGGGCAGAATCCTGCTAAAGGTCGCGTAAGCATCGACTTTCACTAGCGCGCGAACCTCGCGCCACGAATCCCGTGAGACAACGACCGAAAAGCCAGCGACTCGCGAGCGACCGTGATTGCAGGAGTTTTAAAGACGCAAATGGAGGAAGCGAAGAGCGTGGGCGTGAATCATGCGGCCGCAACCGACGACGATATCGAGATTGCGAATCTTCCGCAGGTCGATGCTGTCAGTGATACCGTCAATGGCAAGACCGCCGAAAAGTTGATCGCCAAGTTGATGCCGGGAGGACTGTATGCATCGGTTGTCGGGGCACCACGGGATGCCGGGAGTTACTCAGCTGTGAAAGTGGTGACGGTGGTTGCGACGCCCGATAGGAAAACTCTGGAGTTCATGGCCAAGACCGTCCGAGATGGCGAACTGGTGATCCCGATCAGGCGCAAGCTGCCACTCGGCAAGGTGGGCGAAGCTCAAGCCGCTGCGGAGGAGGGTGGCATCGGCAAGGTCTTGCTGGTGGCTTGACGTTATTTTGCAAACAGAGGACACGAATGGAAAATCGGAAATGAAAAAGAGTTCGCGCGGAATCAACCCCGCTTCGAAGCCGAGTGGCGATGGGTGTGTCGAATGCCTAGCTTCACCGAAAGGCTGGTCGTTTCATCTCCGTCGGTGTGCGAAGTGTGGACACATCGGTTGCTGCGACAGTTCTCCGAGCCAGCACGCGTCCAAGCATGCGGCGACAACAGGGCATCCGATCATTGCCAGCTTCGAGCCGGGTGAGGATTGGTTCTACGATTACGAGAAGCGGGGGATGATCAAGGGTGTGGAGTTGCTTCCGCCACATTCGCATCCGGAGGATCAAGCAGTCACCGGGACCGGCAGGGAGAGTTCCAGCCAATTGGGAATCGCTGCTGCACTAGCTGGCGTCGATCGATTCTTTATGAATGGGAGCGGGACTCGGGACACCGTATTTGTAATGAGCACCGTATCGAAAGGAGCCATCGAATGAACGCGGTACAAGTCGAACAGAAGAGCTATGAGATGCCCCCGCGAGAGGGGATCAGCATCGCGCATTTTCTCACCGTCGCCGACGTCGAGCGATCGGCTCGCTACTACGAAAAGGTCTTCGGCGCTCGCATTCTGACCATGGGTGACGGCAACGCGCCTCCGTACCTTCAGCTTGCGAATATCTGGATGATTCTGAACGTGGGGGGCGGGCCGACCCCGGACAAGCCGACGGTAACGCTCAGCGTCCCCGACCCGAATCACATCAACAGCTTTATGAATTTCCGCGTTGCGGATATTCAAGCGTGCTATGAATTGTGGAAAAGTCGAGGAGCCGAGTTCATCACGCCGCCAATACCCAAGTACGGCGAGATTCGCTGCTACATCCGCGATCCTGACGGTTATATTATCGAGGTCGGACAGAGCACCGAGCTCAAGTACGGTTAGCGCTCGGTCCGGATGGGATTCGGATTTAAACGGTTGCGGATGTTCTATTGAGGCCTTCCGGGCTGCAGTGTCGAGCCAGTACTTTGGTCTTGATCGATACGTTCGTCCGACGGATTCGTCGTCGCGCTTCTGCCAATTTTGCTTTGAACAGTCGCACGCTCTGACGTCGAAAGGAATGCCAAATGGACGGCACAAATGTACTGAAAGAGACCACGCGCGTAACCGCGCCTGTCGCGACGAACACGCTTAGTGTGAACGTTTTTACCGCCCCGGGAAAGGTCATGGTCGGCGAGCGGCCAAAGCCCTTCGGCGAGCCGCTCGGCTTTGACCCGATCACCTCGACTTTGATCTTCGGCGAGTACGACGCGGTGCTGGTGGACGCAATGGGGACAGTGGCTGAGGCCGAAGCTCTCGCGGGTTGGATTGCTCTGCACAACCGCAACTTGGAGACCATCTATATAACTCACGCCCATTTCGACCACTTCTACGGTCTGAGCATTCTGCTCGACCGTTTCCCGGGCGCTCGGGCGATAGCAACGCCCGAGGCCGTGAACGCCATGCAGATGTCTTTCACTCCCGCAGTGGAGCGGTTAGCCCGCCGGCTCTTTCCTGGGCAAGTGGCCACAAAGTTGGTTCCCCCAGAGCCCTATGAGCAAGACACGTTCACTCTCGAGGGCCACGAACTGCGCATCATCAAGCAGGGCCGCACCGATAGTCCCGATTCGACGTCTCTATATGTTCCATCGATCGGCCTGATCGCCGCTGGCGACGTCGTGTACAACCAATGCCGCATGTACGTCGGCGACACCACCCCCGAGAGCCGAAAGAATTGGATCGCGGCGCTAGACCGGTTAGCCGCGCTGAACCCGGAGATTGTTGTCGCCGGTCACAAGAAGCCTGGCGCGACAGACTCTCCCTCGACAATCCAAGACACCAAGCGTTACCTGCAAGATTTTGAACGGCTACAGAAAACCGCGACGTCCGACCAGGAGCTGTTCGATCAGATGACGGAGCTGTACCCGCATTGGGTAGCCAATCAGTCGTGGTTGATGTTTGGATTCCCGCAGCCGTGATGGTCGGCGAGTACGACGCGGTGCTGGTGGACGCGATGATGAGGTGGCTGGGGCCGAGGCTCTCACAAATTGGGTTGCTCTGCATAAGCTAAGATCTCGGGAAACAGATTCGATTTCAAAGAGGAGAACAAAATGACAACAAAAGGAAAAGTCTTGGTGCTAGTCTCGAGCGGTCACGGCTTGCCATTGAAAGATGGCAAGGTTTATACCGGCGCTGGCTACTATCTCAACGAACTCACGGTTCCGGTTCGCGCCTTGATGAAGGAAGGCTACGAAATCACTTTCGCCAACCCCAAAGGCAACACGCCGCAAATGGATGTCCATTCAGCTGTCGCCGATTTCTTCGGCGGGGACGAGGCTAGGCTTCAGGACTATCTAAAATTCCGCGACAGCCTGACTGGGCTCAAAAATCCAACTCGCATCTCGGATGTCATCGCATCGGGCCTGGATCAATATGACGCTGTTTTCGTCCCCGGCGGCCATGGCCCGATGATGGATCTTCTCGATGATCCCGACGCTGGCACGGTGATGAGACACTTTCATGAAACATCCAAGACTACGGCGGTGCTCTGCCATGGCCCGATTTCACTTCTCTCAGCTCTGCCGAATTCGACGGAGGTGGTCGGAGCGCTGGCAGCGGGCGATGCCGCTGGAGCGCGAGCAAAGGCTCAAGGATGGATTTATTCTGGATATAAGATGACCATCTTTTCGACGGCGGAAGAGCAGCAGCGGGAGCCGCTTGAGATCGGTGGTAAGGTTCTCTTCTACCCGGACTTCGCCTTGCGTACGGCGGGCGGTGACGTAAGTGTGCTCGCTCCATGGAAGAGCTACGTCCTTCAAGATCGCGAGTTGATCACAGGTCAGAATCCGTTCTCGGACGAAGCGCTTCTGAAACTTCTTCTACCGGCACTCAACGGGAGAAGAAGTGAGGGGGCTCGCGCATGATCAACCTGACAGCCGCTAAGCCCTAATTCGCCCGATTGCCGGACAAGTCGGTGTGACATCGGGTTTCGTTACGGTGCTTCCCTTCGTTGGAGGGACGAGAAATGGATTGGAATCGGTTGGTCCAGTTTGCGCTGCTGGGTGGCAGTGGTTTGGAACAATATGCCATCCTGCTGGTGCGCGTTGCGATCGGCCTGTTCTTCGCGATCTCTGGCGGAAACAAATTGTTTGTCGCCGGCGGCACGAAACCTGTTTACGATACGCTCGTCAAAGCCAAAGTCCCGTTTCCCCGGCAGACGGCTTATTTCGTGGCGAGTGTCGAGTTTATTGGCGGGTCCTTGCTGACCGTCGGGTTTCTTTCGAGTGTGGCCTGCGTGGCCTTAATGATCGATATGATTGTTGCCACGCTAACCAGCTCGCTTGCCACCTTGCCGAAAGGACTTTCGAATCTTAGCTGGCTCGACGATTTACTGTACCTTCCGGAAGTCCTGTATGTGCTCTTCTTCATCTGGCTGATCTGCTCAGGTCCGGGAAGGTTCAGTATTGATTACTGGCTTGCCGGCAAGTTGTTGAGGTGATCGATCGACAAAGCAGCTTGCTGCTGGAAAGAGCTTGATGGTCATTGCTAAAATTTATCAGCCGCAACCTGCCACTTAGCAGGGCGCCAGAAGCTTACACGCATGATGAGCGGCAAAGCGCAATTCCGCGCAGTTCCGACGATGTGAAGTTTGCCGGTTCAGAGATCGCGAAGCTCGCGAAAGAACTGAGGCGCCCATGTCACAACACGTTTTTTATCGCACAGTGAAAATTGATGGACTCGCGATTTTTTATCGCGAAGCGGGACCCAAGGATGCCCCAACAATCCTTTTGCTCCACGGACTGCCCTCATCGTCGCGAATGTTCGAGCCGCTTTTCGTCCGTCTTTCGGATCGCTATCACCTTGTCGCGCCCGATTACCCGGGCTTCGGACACAGCGATTGGCCGGACCCGAAAAAATTCGCGTACACGTTCGATCACATCGCCGAGATCATGGACCACTTCACCGAGGCGCTCGGCCTCTCGAATTACACGCTCTACATGCAGGATTACGGCGGTCCGGTGGGGTTTCGCATGATATTGGCACATCCAGAACGGGCGCAGGCTCTCATCGTCCAGGACGCGGTCGCGCACAACACAGGCCTCGGCGAGAATTGGAAAACGCGTCGCGCTTTTTGGGCCGATCGCGCGGCCTATGAAAGCGCCCTTCGCGGAAATCTCCTGTCGCTTGAAACCACCAAGGCGCGCCATGCGGGCAACGATCCCAACGTGGAACGCCACGACCCGGATCTCTGGACGGATGAATTTTATTTTCTCAACCAGCCAGGCCAGGCCGATATTCAAAGCGATCTCTTCTACGACTACCGAACCAACGTCGACGCCTACCCCAAGTGGCAGACGTGGATGCGCGAGAAACAGCCGCACCTACTCGTGATCTGGGGCAAGTATGAGAGTTCATTCGATCCCTCCGAGCCGGAAGCCTATCGCCGGGATGTGCCAAAGGCTGAAGTGCACATCGTCGACGGGGGCCATTTCGCGCTCGATACCGCGCCGGATGAAATTGCCCAGCTCTTTCGGGGCTTCATGAGCCGAGAAAGTTCTGCCGCGGCATGACGGTTGCTTGGCAATTTGATCCAACGGGAACTTTAGAAATACACTAAGGCGGTCCCGCCCCCGTCAAAGGAGCCCGACTATGCGGTCTGACATCGTGCCCGGTGCTGCCTTCCCCGACTACCAGCTACCCGATCACACGGCCACCCTGCGCAAACTCAGCGAACTCCAGGGCGACGACCCGCTGATCCTCACGCTTGCGCGCGGCCACTACTGCCCAAAGGAGCACCAGCAGCATCTGGAGCTCGCCACGTTCTACCCGAAGATCGCGGTCGCGTACACTCAGATCGCCACGATCGCCACCGACGATCACCATACTCTTCAGGAATTCCGTGCGTCAGTCGGAGCCGAGTGGACATTCCTTTCGGACCCCGACCGAACGATTCAGAAGGATCTCGACATCCAGGAGTACACCGACCCCGAGCACAATCCGATGATCCCGCATACGCTTGTGCTCAAGCCGGGCCTCGTTATTTACAGTATCTACAACGGCTACTGGTTTTGGGGCCGCCCGTCGGTCGCAGACCTCTGGCATGATCTGCGCACGGTGACGAGCGAAATCCGTCCCGACTGGGACCTGAGTACTCCTGGACTCCGCGAGGCATGGAACGCGGGCGACTTGTCGCGCTTCCATGGATGGAATAAGCGTGGCGCTGCGAAGGCGCCCTCCGCGGGACAGAAGGAGTAGCGACCACCGCCGGCGATGGTTTTGAGTCGTGCTAACGCTCGTTGCTAGAGCCACACATCTTTGTCTCAACGAAAGGTTCACTCTGTAGGTGAGTGAGACAGACTGTCCAGGAACTGTGCAAGAATCCAACATTTTCAATCGATTCGAGTTATCTTGGGGCGAAAAGCAGATTCTCCGATTTATTGGAAACGCTGTTAGTTAAGACTAAAAGAGGGAGCTGTTGCAGTCGGATAGTCCGCGCCCAAGGTAAGTTCTAAAGCGCTAATTAGTTGTCTCGTCTATGTCTTCCGTGCGTCCTGTATCACGGTTTAGGACGATTTTCGGCGGCTATTGTTCCTAAATTGTTCCCAACTTTTGTCGTGGTCTGCTTGTCGTGAGTGGATTGCCGGGATCATCGTCGTGGTCGTGTCCAAGCCTAGAATCACTTTCTACGAACAGCCGACCAACCATTCGGGTGGCGGTTGACGATAGCTTCCGAGTTGCCGCCAATTCGGAAGTTGATGGCCGCAAGGGCGTTTATCAGGACTTCCGTCGATTCCGAGCTTTTGATCTGCGCTTCTATGTCTTGGAATGGGTTCGAGCGGACTATGCTCTCGCGGATTCGGCGGCACCCACTTGCAACACAATTTTTCCGCGCTTGTGGCCGGCTGATGCTTGCTCGAAAGCTTCGCGGGCTCTCCCAAGCGGAAGCACAGCTCCGACGATGACGCGAAGTGTACGTTTCTCGATCAGGTCGCCGAGCTGTATGAGTTGCGCGCGGTTCGGCTCAACGACGAAGAATGCTCCTCGAAGGCCAAGCGAAGCCGCTTTCTCGGCCGCCACCGGGCTCACAATGCTGATAAGAATGCCGCCGCGGCGCAACACGCCCCAGGACCGCTGCTGAGTTTCCCCGCCGACGGTGTCGAGCACCACATCCACATCTTTCACTTTTTCCTCGAAACGCTCGTGGGTGTAATCAATAACTTCCAAGGCGCCGAGCTCGCCGAGGAAATTGTGATCCTGGGCTGAAGCCGTAGCGATCACCGCCGCTCCCTTCCAGTTCGCAAGCTGGATCGCATACGTCCCCACGCCGCCCGCCGCGCCGTGGATCAGGACCCGCTCTCCTTTTTCAATTTGCGCATGATCAAAAAGGGCTTGCCACGCAGTAAGGCCTGCAAGCGGAACCGCGGCCGCCTGCTCGAAGTTCAGCGAATGCGGCTTGGGCGCGAGGTCCGCTGCGCGGATCGCGATGAATTCGGCAGCGCTGCCATTGCGGCAAAACGACGGAAGCGCATACACAGCATCGCCCACGCGCACATCCGCAGTCTCCGGGGCTAAGGCATCTACTATCCCCGCGAACTCGTGCCCAGGAATGGTCGGGATCCGCGGCCGACCATCGCAATCTCTATAGGTTTGGTCCCAGGTTAATTCTGTCTTCGTTATCGACGAAGCGATGACGCGGACGAGCGCATCTCCGGGCTGGAGAGCCGGTTTTGGAGCGTCTTCGTAGGCCAGCAATTCAGGGCCGCCTTGCGTATGGATGCGAATTGCCTTCATGGATCGGACTCCCGGCTTTGGCGTAGACGCGATTTTACACCTTAGCGGCCGCTCCGAGTGTAGTTCTGATTGGACGATAAGTCGGCTTGCGTGAATCGATCGTAGAAACTCCTGGGCAACGCGCAATTCGGAAGTTATCCACTTCGGTGGAAAATTGGTTGGAAAACGCGTATTCCATAGAAGTGGCCTTCAGTTGACATGGCAGTTTGGTGTCCGAATAGCCAAAGACCGCCTACTTGGCACGCAGGCGGCCCATCTGCCTCTTAATGTTTCCAATTGTTTATGCAATCTTTTGATGCCGGTTTTACTCGATGAATTTTCTTATTGTTCCCAAGTTGCACCACAATGCAGAAGCGCCAAACTTGGCTTCTGTAACGTGCTGAGTGAGATTTGGTCGGGGCGCGGGGATTTGAACCGCGGACCTCCTGCGCCCAAGGCAGGCGGACTTCAACATCGGGGCAACTTGTGAATTTGCGACACGGGCTCGCCGCTGCGATTCGGCAGTATGAGGATTCGTATCAAAGGAAATGATTTGATACGGCTGATTTCTCGCAGGACAGGTATCGAGTTTTCAATAACATGCAGCCACTGAACTAAGACCCTTTTGGTACGCGGCCACGCGAAGCGATCAGATTCCTACGCCGAAGCGTGTTTCCGGGTGGCTATTCGACTGAGTCCCCTCTTGTCCTTCGACAAGGGGAGTGGTATCTTCCCTTGTAGAAGCACAAGGGGAGCATATGCCCGAACAGAGCATCGATCTTCCGCAAGGCACTCTCGATCTCCTGATCCTGCGAACCCTTGCGCTTGGACCCAGCCACGGTTGGGCTATTTCCGAGCGCATCCACCAAGTCTCCAGCAAGGTTCTCCAGATTCAACAAGGGTCGTTGTATCCGGCCCTCCACCGGCTGGAACGCCGCGGTTGGATCAAGGCACATTGGGGAGCGTCTGAGAACAACCGCCGTGCAAAATACTACGAACTCACCAGGAACGGACGCAAACAACTCGAAACTGAAAAAAGCGAGTGGAAGAAGTTGACGGCAGCCGTTGCCCAAGTGTTGGAGACGGCATAGGGGTGAGCAATGTTCAGTGATCTTTTGACTCGGTTGCGAGCTCTGTTTCGACGCAACACCGTTGAAAACGAACTTGACGACGAGTTGAGCTTTCATTTTGACCAACAGGTCGAGAAGTTTGTCCACTCCGGCCTGTCCCTCCCGGAAGCGCGCCGGCGCGCCCGCATCATCTTCGGCGGCCCCGACCAGATCAAAGAAGAATGCCGCGACGCGCGCGGCACCCGCTGGCTGGAAGATTTTTGGCAGGACGTCCGCTTTGCTCTCCGCATGTTGCGCAAGAATCCCGGCTTTACTGCAGTCGCTGTCATCACGCTTGCGCTCGGCATCGGCGCCAATACGGCAATTTTCAGCCTCATAAACAACATCATGCTGCGTTCATTGCCCGTGCAGCATCCGGATCAGTTATTTCTCCTAAACTGGACATCGAAAGCTCAGGGCTTCTTTGTCTGGAGCGGATACGCCGACTACGGCGGGTGCGGCACATCCGACCCGGGCACGGGCAACTCGAACTGCTCGTTCTCCTATCCCGTATTTGACAATTTCCGGGCGCACACACATTACTTCCAGAATGTCGCTGCGTACGGAGGCAGCGCCAACGTTCACCTGGATTGGGGCGGGCAAATCGTGACGGCTGGCGCGCAAACGGTGAGCGGTGAGTTCTTCTCAACGCTGGGAGTGAATCCTCTGCTGGGGCGCGTGCTATCGCCAGCGGACGACCAGACCGGCGTCGAACCCGTTGCAGTACTGAATTTTAATTACTGGCAAAAGCATTTTGGCGGCGATTCGAGCGTGGTTGGAAAGACGGTCGGTCTGAATGGCGCTGCGTTTACCGTTATTGGAGTTACGCCGCCAGAATTCTTTGGTCTTCAGCTCGGGGAGCGACCAAACATCTGGATTCCGTTGCATAGCCGCGAAAGACTCGGAAGCACCTTGTCAGGGAATTTCGACGCTCACTCCGCATGGCTCTATGTATTCGCGAGGGTGAAACCAAGCGTGACATCGGAGCAAGGGCGCTCGGAGCTGGAATCGTTATTTCGTTCGACACTAGCCCAGGAAGCCGGCGCGGACTCAGTTTCCGGTGACCACCGGGGACTTGCTCCTCCAAAAGGCGCTCCCACCGATATGAACATCGGAGTGAAAAGCCTGACGCATGGATTGGCGGGACTTTCGTCGTATTCGGCGCCGCTCTTTGTGCTGATGGGGGCGACGGGATTTGTACTGTTGATTGCGTGCACAAATATCGCGAACCTTTTATTGTCGCGCGGTTCGGCGCGGAGGCATGAGATTGCCGTGCGGGTTTCCGTCGGGGCCGGCCGCACGCGTCTGGTGCAGCAGTTGATGACGGAAAGCCTACTTCTCGCCCTGATGGGCGGAGTCGTCGGCGTGCTGACTTCGTTTTGGGCCAGCCGCACGCTGGGTGCGCTGATTCTGTCGGGTGCAGCTCAGGTCTTGCAGCCGCGCCTGTTACCGGACCCGGCTGTATTTGGTTTTGCAGCGGTAATCGCAGCACTGGGTGCGCTAGCGTTCGGGCTTGGACCGGCCTTCGCAACCACGCGCATTGCGCCGGACGCCGCTCTAAAATCGAGCGGGGGTAACACCCGTGCTAGCCACAGGACGGGACGAATTCTGGTCGCACTGGAAACGGCTATCGCGCTGGTCTTGCTGATTGGCGCGGGAATGTTTGTGCGGACGCTGGCCGCGCTCGAGACCGTCAATCCAGGCTTCCGTGTTGACCACCTCTTGACCTTCTCGATTGCGCCGGATTTGATGAACATCTCCGACGACAGAAAATCCGCGCTTGCCATTGAAATGCGTGACCGGCTGGTTCACATTCCTGGAGTTGAAAGCGTTACGTGGGCAAACACCATCTTTCTGGTAGGAAGCGTCTCAAAAACATCGATCCGCCTGGAAGGGCGGGACAGCTCAGAATACATCAACGTGGAGTTGGCCACCGTTGGCCCTCACTTTTTCCATACTATGGGGATTCCGGTGCTGGCCGGGCGGGATGTTGAAGAACGAGACTGTACACAAAGCATCGCGGTGTGGATAAACCGCTTGATGGCGGAGCGATATTTCCCGAACGCGAATCCGCTTGGTCACCACATAAAGGGTGGCGCGGAGATCGTTGGAGTGGTCGGCGACATAAAATATCAGAGCTTGGGCAGCGAATTCGCCCCAACGCTTTATCGGCCCAGCCGCGGGGGAGCGTATGTGAATTTCGAGCTGCGAAGCGCGCAAGATCCGACAGTCTTGGAGCCGGAGATTCGGAAACAGGTGGCATCCGCTGCGCCAAACTTATTGATCGAGGACATGAAAACGCAGAGCGAACTCGTGAAACTTGCCCTTACGCCGGAACGGACGATGGCGCAGCTATCCTCCTGTTTTGGATTTCTGGCCCTGGTGATGACTTCTGTGGGCGTGTATGGGGTGCTGGCATACTCCGTGGTGCGGCGGACCAGTGAGATCGCCGTGCGGATGTCTTTGGGAGCGATGCCGCGTGACATCCTACGATTGGTTTTGCGAGAAGGACTGACGCCCGCGATCGCTGGAGCGGGCGTAGGACTGCTGGGAGCTTATGGGTTGACGCACTTGATCGAGAGGGCTCTTTTCGGCGTGAAGCCGCTGGATGCAATCACGTTTGGCGGAGCTACTCTTGCGTTGCTGGGAATTGCGGCGCTGGCGTGCTATTTCCCCGCGCGCCGCGCGATGCGAGTGGACCCTATGGTTGCGCTTAGATACGAATGATCGACGCTCTAGAAATGCTGTGTGGAGGTCGTGATGCTGAATGACCTTTTGATTCGCATACGAGCGCTGTTCCGGCGCAAGGAAGTTGAAAGCGAACTCGATGATGAGTTGCGCTTTCACTTCGACCAACAAGTCGAGAAGCTCGTTCAATCCGGATTGCCTCTAAAGGAAGCGCGCCGCCGAGCGCGCCTATTTGTCGGCGGCTCTGACATGATCAAAGAGGAGTGCCGCGATGCGCGCGGCACGCGCTGGATCGAGGATCTCTGGCAGGATGTCCGCTACGGCCTGCGCACCTTCCGCCGCAATCCCATTTTCACGCTCGCCGTCGTCGCCACGCTCACACTCGGCATCGGCGTCAACGTCACCATGTTCAGCGTCGTCGACGCGTTGCTCTTCCGCATGCCCGACCACGTCCGCGCACCCGAGCAACTGGTAGATGTATCTCTGCAGACCTCCGATTTAGTGAATGCCGGCATATTCAATTGCTATCCCGGCTATCTGAAGATTGCCGGGAATTCACGTCTTCTCGATGTCGCCGCGCAATTCGCTACGCAGGTAGATTTCGGGCGCGGAACCGATGCGCGTGAAATTCAAGCCCTGACGGTCTCTTACACTTACTTTGATGTCTTGGGTGTGCGAATGGCAATGGGCCGTTCCTTCGCCAAGGACGAGGACAATCCTGCAGCCGGAGCACAAGTGGTTGTCCTCTCTTATGCGTTTTGGCAACAGCAATTCGGTGGTGATCCCCACATTTTGAATAGTGAAGCTTGGATCGGAGACTATCGGTTCACGGTCATTGGAATTGCCCCCAAGGGATTTAACGGCACGGGCTTCACAACAATTGGTGCATGGCTCCCCATTGCAGATGGACCTTTAATCTGGGGAGGTCGCGGCATCCTCACGAATGACGCCGCCCGCTGGCTCGATACGATCGGCAGGCTTCGCCCTGGAGTTTCGCTGAAGCAGGCAGAGGCCGAGGCGACAAGCGTTTACGTTCACAATGGCGGAGCACCGGGCGGGACTGTCCTGTTGACGCCACATTTCGCCAGCCGGTTGGAAGCGCTTTCGGAAAATGCACGCATTTCGCTTTGGATTTCCGGTGTCGCGTTCGTCGTTCTTCTAATCGGATGTGCCAATGTGACAAATCTGTTTCTGGTCCGCGCAACGCAGCGCAGGCAGGAGATGGCCGTGCGCTTGCAGTTAGGCGCAAGCCGGGCACGCCTCATCCGCCAACTCCTTGCAGAAAGTCTCCTCCTTAGTGCAATTGGCGGCGCAGCAGCCCTGATAATCGCATTTTGGGCCCGGACGATGGCTCAAACGTTTTTGTTTCCGCGCGACTTCTATCCGGGCAATTTTTTCAATTGGCGCTTGATGGTAATCGGCATATGTCTCGCCGTTCTTACCGGACTCGCAAGTGGGTTTGCTCCCGCGTGGCGATTGAGTCGCCCGGCCGTCATGGAAGCCCTGAAGTCCGGTGGTCACGGACGTCTGCTTGTCGGCTCCAGGCTTCGCTCATCTCTTCTCGTTACGCAGGTGGCCCTGACGTTAACTCTTACGGTTGGCGCGGGACTTTTCATTGCGAGTCTGCGAAACGCCGATTCTTATGACCGCGGGTTCGAGCCCGGTCGTGTTTTGCTTTCGTCAATGAACCTGAGTAAGGAAGGATATAAACCTGCGGATGTCCTCGCGATTTACAATCGTTTGTCCGAGCGTGCCCGCTCTTTGCCACAAGTCGAGAGCACTGCAATCGCCACAACGATTCCTCTTTTCGGAGGATTTTACACTAGTGTCGGGACTCAAACTCAAGCTTCCAATCTTCAATCGCAAATGGTCGCCAAGAACGCGGTTACGGCTGATTATTTCGCGACCCTCGGATTGAAGTTACTGCAAGGTCGTAGTTTCTCGCCCGCGGATCGGGCTGGCGCGGAAAAGGTCGTCATCATAAACGAGACGCTTGCCCATGATTTCTGGCCCGGAGAAAATCCCATTGGCAAATGTCTGCAATCCGCTGGCAATCATCCCGTATGTTCGACCGTGGTTGGTGTTGTATCGGACCAGATAAGATCTCTTGCGGCAGGCCATACGTTTTCTCGCAACATGGGTGGTCCTTTCTACAATACAGCCGACGTGTACGTGCCGATGGACCAATACTTGGCAGAGGAATCTGCAATCCCGCCGCGCGGCATTCTGATCCGCACCCGGGGCAATCCCTCGGCAGCAGCGCATAATATATTTGAAGCTATGGCGAGCGTTGCTCCCGGATCAAGATATGTAAATGTCCGGCCCTTTTCCGAGTTATTCAACTATCAGACGCGAACTTGGAGGCTGGGCGCAAGCATGTTCGGCTTTTTCAGTTCGCTCGCTCTCTTGCTCGCCGCCGTCGGCATTTACGGCGTCCTCGCATTCCTAGTCCGCCAGCGCACCAACGAAATCGGCATTCGCATGGCGCTCGGCGCAATGCCACAAAACATTCTCCGGCTGATCGTTTGGCAGGGGATGAAGTTTGTTTTGCTCGGCCTTGCAATCGGAATCGCCGCCGCGATGGGGTTGTCCCGCTTAATGGCCAGCATGCTTTTCGAGGTGAAGCCGACCGACGCCGCAAGCTACGCCGCGGCCTGCGGCGTACTTGTGTTCGTCGCGCTCGTAGCATGCCTGCTCCCGGCCTGGCGCGCCGCGCGCGTGGACCCAGCCACCTCATTGCGCTACGAGTAGCGCGAGATCGTGCGCGGAGTGTCGGGTAACAGAAGAATAGCCTCGTCACTGTCAGCTTCCGTGTGGCACCACAAAGTTTCAGAAAATTGGCACATCTCGTACGCGTTCATCGACGGCCGTGTGACCGCGCGGGGAGCAGCCTCAGCGTTGCTCGTTGCAAACGGCGAGAACGCGGCAAATCGGCCGACGTTGGATGTAAAATGCAAAGTCGGTGGGAATGGTAATGCACCCAAGGGAGCTCAATCACTACAAGCGATTGTTGCTGGAGAAGCAGCAGGAGTTGTTGGCTGCGGGCGGGGACGCCGGGGTTCACGTTCCGGCAGCGGGTACATCACATGGAGATTCTATCGACGAAGCCAATGCCGATGCCGAAGCGGAGCTTGAAATCCGACTGCATCAGACTGACGGTCGGCTCCTACGAGCGATCGAGGAGGCGTTGGCTCGAATCAAGTGGGAGACATTCGGCGTGTGTGGGGCTTGCGGGCAACAAATCTCCAAGGCCAGGTTGGGAGTGGTACCTTGGACACATCTCTGTCGACGCTGCAAAGAACGTCGTAGTGCCTGAGGCACACGAATTCAAGTGGACCGAATAAACGCATGGCGTAATCGGAGTTGTAGCGCTGTTGTAAGCTAACCGAGCTGAGACTCGCAACTGCAATGAGAGAAGAAGAGAGCAGCCACAGGTATCGATCCGGCTTCTTGGAAGCGATATGGCAGGACGTTCGCTATGGTCTGCGCATGCTGCGGAAGAATCCCGGATTCACCGCAGTCGCAGTGGTGACGCTCGCGTTGGGCATCGGCGCGAATACCGCGATCTTTAGCGCCGTGAATGGAATCTTGCTTGAACCGCTTCCATATGCGAATGCGTCGCAGTTGGTGACGATACAAAGTCTCAAGCAATTTTCAACTCCCGGCATCATGGGCGTCATGACTCTTTCCCCAGACACCTGGAAAGTGGCTCAAACCAAATCGCCTGTCTTTGAACAATTGGGCACGTATGGCCAACGTGAGTTCGCGCTCACCGGGGTGGCCGAGCCTGAAAAATTGAACGGCGCTGAAGTCTCCGTCGACTTTTTCCCATTGCTTGGTGTTCACCCGATGCTCGGGCGCACGATTGTTTCCGGCGATGTCAACCTTGCGAACGGGCAAGTCGCCGTCCTGAGTTACATGCTCTGGCGCGGTGCGTTTGCAAGCGACCCTACGATCCTTCAACGGCGGATTGTATTGGATAACCGGCCCTACTCTGTGATTGGCGTCATGCCGCCGCGGTTTGATTTCGGTGCGGGAGAACGAGGATTGTGGGTGCCTCAGACGGATGACTCCGGAGTCGAGGCCATCGCCAGGTTCAAGCAGGGCGTTACCGTCGAAATCGCAAATTCCCAACTAAAGGTCGCGGCCGCGTGGGTTGCCGCGAATAATCCACAATTACCTTTCAAAGGTTGGAATTTCGTTGCGAGTCATTTGGGCCGCGACACGGGTGAAGTGGGAAACGGCCTCTGGATATTGCTGGGCGCCGTAGGGTTTGTCCTTCTGATCGCGTGTGTAAACGTCAGCGGCCTGATGTTGGCGCGCGGGCAAGTGCGACGGAAGGAAGTTGCGATCCGCGAAGCGCTGGGCGCCACCCGTTTGCGGCTCGTCCGGCAATTCCTCGCGGAGAGCCTGTTGCTGGCTCTTGCAGCAGGCGCCTTGGGACTCCTGCTTTCCGTGTGGGGCATTCGCGGACTGCGCGCAATCGCTCCGCCGGGCACACCGAACACCGATCTGCTGAAGCTTGACCCGGCTGTTCTGGCATTCACAGCGGGAGTTTCGATTCTCGCGGGCGTTCTCTTTGGACTCGCACCGGCTCTGCAGGCATCTGCGCGCGGCAAGGGTGCTGCGCTCAAGGAAAACTTGGCAAGTTCCCAGGTCGGGCTTGCGCAGCGGCGGCCCCACCGGTTGCAGGGCGCGTTCGTGGTAGTCGAGGTTGCTCTGGCCGTTATCCTTGTCCTGGGCGCGACGCTCGCCGCCCGAGGTCTCAAGAATCTCCTGAGTCTCAATCCCGGTTATCGGACCGATCATATCCTGACCATGTCCGTTAATTTCACCAAGGCCGTCTGCGACTCCGAAGATGAAAAAAATGCCACGCAGTGCCAACTTAGCGTTGAAAGCATTCTCGACCGGATCCACGGACTTCCCGGCGTCCAAAATGCCGCAGCTGCGTCGCGCATCCCTCTCGGAGATGCCAACGGAGTGCTTTCAATGCGCATCGATGGACAACAAGATGAAGTTGGGATCGAGCACGGCACACTGATCTTCTTCAGACCGGTCACACCAGAATATTTTCGGGCAATGGGGATTCCCCTCCTTGCTGGTCGGTGGTTCGGTTCAGATGACTCCCACAACGGAAAGCGAGTTGCCGTCGTCAACGAGACTTTCGCGCACCAGTATTTTTCGGGTAATCCGCTTACCGGGCGAATCAGCCGCGACATTGATAAATCCCACAAGCCCCAATGGATGGAAATCGTGGGAGTAGTTCGCGACACTCGCGATATCGACCTGCGCGAGAAACCCGCACCGGAATTTTACATGCCATATTCTCAATTGGATTTTTTTCCAGGGGCCAGATTTGTCGTGCGTACCGCAAACGACCCCCTCGCTATCGCTTCCGCGTTGAAGCAGCAGATATGGTCCGTGGACAAGAATGCCCCGATCACAGATTTCAGGACCATGGATCAAGTCGTTGCTGAGAAAGTCGCCGAGCCGAGATTTCAGACTTTCTTGCTCGCCTCCTTTGGCGTCTTAGGCCTGGTCCTGGCCTTAGTGGGGATTTACGGGGTGATTTCATATGTCACAACCCAGCGCACTCATGAAATCGGAATTCGCATGGCGCTCGGTGCCAACCCGTGGGATGTTATTCAGATGATCCTCGGCCAGGGAATGTTCCTCGCGGGGGTAGGCATCGCGGTGGGCATTGCTGGGGCGCTCGCTCTGACGCGATTTCTTGGCAGCCTGCTCTTCGAGATAAAGCCAACAGACCCGGCCACCTTTATTGCCGTAGTAGGTTTGCTGTCAGTGGTGGCACTCGCGGCCTGCTACGTTCCCGCCCGACGTGCCACGCGCGTGGATCCCATGGTCGCGCTGAGATACGAGTAGCCCTTCGCGCAAGCGACCGACGATCCTATCTCAGAAAATCTCGCATGTAGACGTGGAGGTGAGGACATTCCCGGCGTCTGTGCCAACGAAAACTGAAGTCGATGTGGGTCACGAAGAATCGTGTGCAGGGCATTTTGTAGTGAAAGGTGCGTTTGACAACCTGATTTGGCCGGGACGTGCCGCAGAGCATGGCAAAAGTCCATTTCGGGGGTCTCCCAGTAGTGGACAAAAACCCCGAGTCGGACTCGGTCGCAACCCCCTGAAAACGTGGCGCGGTTCGCGCTGCTTTTGTATGAGGCAGAAACAGGTGATTTCGGCACGCTCGGCTTTGCACTTAGTGAACAAGAGCCCGCCCCAGCGTTCCGAGCCGATCTAATCGTAATGTCTTCGCCAACTCAATGCGGGCTGTGGAAGCTCGATTGTGCGAAATGCCAAACACCAGTTAGACTATTCAGCCTTGCCGTGAATCACTACTGGACCTTTGTTATCGTTCCAAGGGCGGACTCGCTTTGGCAGTGGCCACTCACTTCAGATTCGAGACTGAGCGTTTTCCCAGAGGCGTCCAAGGTCCCTCTCAGGGTGACTGCTCCGTCCGCGCCCTTGCCCTCGACATCAAGGTTTGACCCCACGGCTTTTCCTGTAAGTGTCACAGAACCGAGGCAGGCGAAGCGTACGATTGGCGAGACACGGGGCCAAATCGGAAATCCCGGATTAAAACCTTTGGGGGATTGATGCGTGACTTCTTGTCATCCAAATCGTCCAATAAGAAGACTATGCGGAATTTCGCAACTCCAATTTGGTTAAAGACCGTGCGACGGACGGCGAGCCTTCTAGTGATTGCCCTATTGATATGGGGCGGTGGCGCCTCCGGGGTGCCCGCCGATCGATCTAAGGAGATCGATAATCTGATGTCAACACTGTACGAACGAGGTCAGTTCAACGGCGTCATCCTCGTCGCGGAACAGGGAAAGATCATTTACCGCAAGGCGTTCGGAAAGGCAAACTTCCGGACAGGCACGGATTTAACTTCTGAAACTCCTTCCGATATCGGTTCCGTTACGAAGCAATTCACGGCCATGGCGATTATGATTCTTGCGGAGCGGAACAAGCTTAACTATGACGACTATATCTCGAAGTATATTCCGGAGTTCTCCCGCTCACCGCATGTCAGCAAAATAACTCTGAGACATTTGCTGACCCACACTTCCGGCATCCCGGACTATGGCGATCTAGGGATCGACGACTCCGGCTTGACTCCAAAAGGACTCTTCGCAGCGATCCTGGAAAGAGAAGAGCTTCTTTCCAAACCCGGCCAGAAATACCGATACAGCAATCCCGGATATTCGTTACTGGCAATCGCAGTGGAGAGAGTTTCCGGGAGACCGTTTGGCGATTTCCTGGAGCAGGAGATTTTCAAACCGATCGGCATGAGCAACACCTTCGTTTATGACAGCCGTTTAAAGAGAAATGCGCAGACAGCCGTCGGGTACGACCAATTTGGCCAAGTGGACGACAGTGAGCCAACTGCAATCCCTGGTGATGGTGGTATTTTTTCGACGGTGGATGATTTGTTCCTGTGGGACCAGGCGCTATACACAGAAAAACTGGTGCGGCAGTCTACGTTGTCCGCGGCATTTACGCCGGGCAAAGTGGAAGAAGGCAATTCGACCTATGGTTTTGGATGGAATGTGGCAGGAAACGGCGGTGACAAATACGTCTGGCATACCGGCAGCCACGCTGGCTTCAGGGCGTTTATTGAGCGCCGTCTAACAGAGCGGACCACCGTCATTATGCTGACGAACAGAGGGAACAGCAAACGCGTGGACATTAACGAAGCCATTTTGAATATCCTGGCTGAAAAACCGTATGTTTTGCCAAAGCGGTCGGGTGCGGAGGCCATGTACAAAACCATCCACGAGTCGGGAATTCAAGGTGCAATGCAAATGTACGACGCCCTAAAGAATGAAAGGACCGCCGACTATGATTTGGGAGAATCCGAGTTGAATACCCTTGGATACCAGTTGCTATACGGAGATAAGAGGGTGAACGACGCGATTGCGATTTTTAAGTTGAATACGACGGAACACCCCTCTTCTTCCAATGCGTTCGACAGTTTAGGCGAAGCTTACGGAAGAAGCGGTGAAAAAGACCTCGCTATCAATTGCTACCAAATAGCCGTCAGACTGGATCCCACGAATGGGCATGCGGCGGCCGCGCTCAAGGAGCTGATGCAGCCAGAACATTGAAGGGACAACGGTCCGAGTTAATCAGCCTCGAAGCTCCCACAAGAGATGAATCAGATGCGAGTCATGCCGAAAGGCTTCATTGATGATCGAAGCTTAAGAGTCTCAAACCCTGCATCCACGGATCTGACGTCCATAGAATCGGAAAGATGGGATAAAGTACTCAAAACAGATTTTTGCAGGATAGTCGCATTTTTAGACAGTTAGCTGCATATCAAGTGGATGTTGTGTACAGGCCGCCCTCGCAGCCTTCGCTCCTCAGTGACCATGACGGAGGTCCGGGAGTTTTGGGAAGATGAGACACGCCTTGGTGTCGATGGGGCAAAATGAACTCTTTTCGCCCCACATTGTTCTGTGCACACGAGGCACGCCGATTAAGCAACTTACAGCCAGCCCATAGGCAGGGTTTTTGCAACATCCTCGGAAACCAAAAGCCAGTTGGGACTGAACCCTGCGGGCCGTGCCCGAATTACACCGAATTGTAAGAAGTGTGTCTGTTCAAACTAAAGGAGATGGGAGCCGAAGCACTTAATTCGTAATGCGCTTCTCAGTGACGCTCAACTCTTAATGAAACCGTTTGAGCGAGGACACTGACATTCGTGGCAGATATGGAGTTATGGGAACTGAATAGACCTTTTCTGTAATCTGCAGCGACTGAATCTAAGCGCCGAATCAGCGAGTTCCAGGGGCTTTAGAGAATACTTCTTGATACGCAAGCGCGCATCGTTGAACGGTCCCGATAGATGTATCGAACTTCTTCGCCAGCTGCCGGAAGCTGTCCTTCCGAGACCAGTACAGCTCCGCGATTAATTTGCGGTCTTCCGGGCTGAGATATGTGAGCGGAGGCCGGCCGATTCTTTTGCCTTTGGCGCGTGCGTTTCGCAGGCCCGCTCGGACCCGTTCCGCAATCAAGCTGCGCTCTAGTTCGGCCACGGCGCCCAAAACGGTGAACACCATCTTCCCTGTCGGCGTGGAAGTGTCGAGCTGCTCGGACAGACTCACAAACTCGATGCCGAGAGACTGGAACATCTCGAGAGCCCGCAGCAAATGGGAGACGGATCTAGTGTTGTGTCCCTTAAGTAACTAATATAAGCCTTGCGCGATAGCCTTCCCCTTAGGCATCTTCTGTGGAGAATGGAGGTGCCTATGAGTTTGGGACGACCCCTGGCCCCGTTGCAACTGGAGCGGGAACAACGCGAACAACTCGAAGCGATGGCTAGCTCTCGGTCGCTGCCCCATGGCCTGGTGACGCGTGTGCGTATTGTTTTGCTCAGTGCCGACGGCTTGTCCAATAAGGACATCGCCGCCCGGTTGCGATTGAACCAAGTGACAGTCGGTCTGTGGAGACGACGGTTCGTGAAACAGGGGCTGACGGGATTGCACGAGGAGCTGCGCTCCGGCCGGCCGCGTTCGATTCCCGATGAGAAGGTGGCCACGTTGATCCGCAGAACCCTGCGAACCAAACCGAAAGACGGCACGCATTGGAGTTGCCGCGCGCTGGCGGCCGAAACGCGTCTGTCGAAATCGACTGTTCACCGGATCTGGCGCGCCTTCGGCTTGCAGCCGCACCGAGCACGTCACTTTCAGCTTTCCAACGACCCCTTCTTCGTCGAGAAGGTACGGGACATTGTCGGGTTGTATCTGAACCCACCGGATAAAGCCCTGGTCCTGTGTGTGGATGAGAAGAGCCAGATTCAAGCGCTGGAGCGCAGCCAGCCGATGCTGCCCTTGGGCCTCGGCTACGTCGAAGGGATCACGCACAACTATGTCCGACACGGCACCACCACACTGTTCGCAGCCTTCGACACCGTCACCGGAACGGTCCTGAGTCAGTGCAAACGCCGTCATCGTCACCAGGAGTTCCTGGACTTTCTGCGCCATGTGGACGCCAGTGTCCCGAAGGCTTTCGACGTGCATCTGATCGTGGATAACTACGCTACCCACAAGCATCCTCGCGTCCAACGCTGGTTGGCAGCACGCCCCCGCTACCACGTGCACTTCACACCGACCTACTCCTCCTGGCTCAACCAAGTGGAAATCTGGTTCCACATCATCACGCAGAAGGCCATTCGTCGCGGCACCTTCGGCAGCGTCAAAGAACTGGTCGCCAAAATCGAACGTTTCGTTCATCGCTATAATGCCGAGGCTCGACCCTTCTCCTGGACGGCGACACCCGATTCGATCCTGGAAAAAATCCAGCGACTATGTGAACGTATTTCCGGGACAGCACACTAGCGAAGCGATCAAATTTCCACACCACCACGGCATCGAAGCGCCGGCGGTGAGCGTCACTTAAAAGGCGATCGAGCTCCGGCCTTTTCTCCTTTGTGCCCGAGATCCCGACGTCCACATACTCACCAGCGACGGTCCAACCGCGGCGCGTACAATAATCCTGCAGCTCGCGAGTTTGCATTGTCGGGTCCTGCCCGTTGTTTGCAGTTGAAACTCGGGCGTAGATCGCAGCCCGAGGAGATACGGGGTGAGACTTTTCTTGGGTTAGAATCGAGCCAGCCATGTCAGCCTCCAACCAGGTTGATTTGGTTAGGGGCGCCGTGCAGGTCACGCTGCCCGGCGCCCCGCTTCCTTCTATGCCTTTTTCATCAGCTTTCGGGCTCGCTGAATATCGCCATCAGACCAAAGGCGCGCCTTGACTTGGCCAAGCCGCTTTACCTTCGGAGCCTTAATCCAGTTCCCATCAGCAATGTATCGCTGCAAAGTCATTAGACTGATTCCAAGCTTCTTGGCCGCCTGGCGTGATGAATAAATCCTCATGCGTGTTACATCCTATAACAGTATTTCTTGCTCTGTCAAGCTCATTGTGGTAGAACTCGGAGGGCCTGAAAAGAGAGCCCAAATAGTGGGCGCGGGGTATTCGATTGGCAGATCACTCGGAAACGATAAACGCGCGAAACGATCTGAACGCGCAGATCTTCAATAAGGGGCTGACAGCCTGGCGTGAGTGGATCATCGCGCTTCAGATGCGAATGTGCCGTGATGTCATGAACGCCGCCCTAGCGAATCGCAAGCTCTTACGATTAGACCCGATCGAATGGGCAACCAAACATATCAAGGACTATTGGAACCAACCACTGTACGAAACCAGTATTCGGGACTGGGTAGCTGAGTGCTGTGATCGGCACGCGGCCGAAGGTTGGCTTGCTCCCAGATATCTGTTAGGTCTAGTCCCGGAGCAGGCTTTGAGACATTCCGTGGGGCCTAAGCCGGAGGAGACGCCCGATGGCCGTTTGCCGGCTCTTTACACAAGGGCAGTCCTCGGCTGGATTTTCAACCAGATCGAAGCAGATCTAATCGGAGCGAGGAGAAAAGTGCTGGACGCGGCGAAAGCAGGAGGCGCACCCAAACACCCCACGCATTCAGCATCTTCGCTCAAAAGTCTCAATGAAGGACTACGCACCATCTGCCAAGGATATATGGATGAATGGAACAGGAAATGGGAGCAATCGACTCGCGAACTTTACACATCTCTTCATCCAGCGCTAAGGGAAGATTGGATTGGCGACTCCAAGTCCATCGTGCCACCGGCAGGGAGTGCGAGTAAGGACCAAGAGAGCAGGCCAACCGCAAATAAAAAAGAGCGGGGGAAGCAGTATCACCTCGAGCAGAGCCGAAAGAAACAGCAATTCCAGAGCAAAATTGATGCCGCCGCGCGCCGCTTTTCGGACTGCTTGCTTGATGTACTTCGCCAACCCGGCGAAGCTCATATAACGGGGATTTCTGTCATGCAATTAATCTCTGAGTCCCCTCGAATGCTTCGCGATAGGTCAACATGGTGCATCCGGGGATTGCTTCGCCAATTCCTTGCGATAGCAGATCAGTTTCCGGATGCGATCGTTATGAATTCCATTGAGTGGGCTGGAAAGACAGCAACAGAGATAATCGACAAAGAGGCTGTAAAGGGAAAATACCCTCCGGGATTTCATCAGCAGTTACTATCTCTATTACGTGGGGAATTAGACGAAGCGATCCTGCAGCAACCGGCAGATACTGACGACATTAGTACCAGTCAGAAAGCGAAGACGCGTGTGCAGCCAGCGGATGCGGAGCGGTACAACCCCTCGGAGTCACAGGAAAATTCCCGACTCTCGTATAGAGGCAGTTTTGGAAAACAAACGAAACGTGGTCGGCGCCGGAAGAAACGCAAGCTGACGGATCGCGAAAGGAATATTCTGGACGTACTCAAAAAGCGCGAGCTGCACGGCATGGTGTACTGCCATGCTCTCGAATTGAAGAAGATTCCGCCTTCCCAGGAGTGGATCACCGACGGATCCCCAATAACCTACCCCGAGGCATATAGACTCCCGAAATGGAGACACCGAATCCAAGATGAGAAATACCGCCTCAGTCAGTTCCTGCCCAAAAGGAGAACTCACCACTATTCGCCGACGAGTTCAACTCGTCGTGCACGAGTAAATTTTTAGGCCTATAAAACCGTCTAAATATAGGATGTTTCTCGCTTTCACTCGTCCGCGACGAGCGGTGGCCAATCTCTTGGCTCCCGCGCCGGCGTACGCTTGTGCCTGTGAACCACGAGCCATTGCTAATCAATAAAATACGCGCCGCCTACTTGCTCGACGTTTCCCCTCGCGACATCGACCGACTGATTGTGCGCGGCATCTTGATCACGAAGAAAATTGGGCGAAAACAATTGCTCGTCTATGCGTCGTTGAAATCGTTGGTAGTTGCGAGCAGTAAGCATCGGGAGGCTCAACTTGGGCGATGAGGACGAACGGGATCGCGATTCTCGGGAGCGGACGGTCCAGTCTTCGCTACTGCCAGTGCAACGAGCGAAACCGCAGTTCATCGATCGGACGCTTCAACTCTGGCAACCGCGAACCTCAAAGGTGCTCACTGCCGAGGATGCCCGCCAAATCGCCGAAAATGTGACAGGCTTCTTTCAAGTCTTGATGAAGTGGGAGGCGGCAGAGCAAAACACGGCCAGCGAAGTCACGAGGACGAGGACAGACATAAAGTCCCATCGACGGGGAGTCGCTTGACATGAGCACGTCAGTTTCAGGTCTACTCGTCGAAAAATATGATATCGAGATTAAGCCTGGCGGAAAGGCTGAATGCCCTTTTTGCGGGCACGTGACGTTTTCCGTAAAGCGCGACGACACGCTCGGTAAGTGTTTTCATCCCACGTGTGGACGGTTCATCACTGCTGGCCCGCGTGAGCACCTGTACGAAAATAACCTCCATCGTGTGATGGAGGACATCTTTCAAGACTTCCATGCAAACCTGTTGGCACAGGCCAGCGCAGGCGGCCGCAACGCATATAAGTACTTGGTCCAGGAACGCCGGATCCATCCGCACGTGGTGGCTGACTCGATGCTGGGAACCGTGCCGCCCCGCTACCAGTGTGCATCGAAATTCGATTCTGTCATAACGGTGATAGAAGCTGCGCTCAAAGCCAACAAGACTGAGGCCGGTTGCTCGGGCACAGATACACTCCGAACCGCCGAGCGCGAGATAGAATGCATGGCCAAGGCGCGCGACAAGGTTTGCAACTGCATCGAAGGTCATGGCGGGTGGATCGCCATTTTTTATACCGATGCCCACCACCGCATCGTGGCAATCCGTTTCCGAGAGCCCTACTCTAAGAGAATCCTATACTTCAAGCCGTATAAGGAGATAGCCGGGCTCTTTGGCCACGGGCTCTTCACCATAGATCAGTCCCAGGACCGTAAGCCGCTCGACGACTATCTGATTGTCACAGAGGGAGAATTCAATCAGTTGCAACTACAGTCGCTAGCATTGCGGTATGGCGAAGTCACGGGACAGCACACCGGTTATGTTTTCGCATCCTCCGTGGGCGGGGTAAACAATGCGGATTACGGGGCTATCCGCAAAACCTCTCAACACGCAATTTTTTGCTATGACAATGACTCCGACGGCGCCGGCTTCGCACTGGTGAATAAGGCTCGTGAGATGATGAGCGTCGATGCGTTCACTACGCCACAACCCAATTCCGACCTAGATTCATTCATCCGCTCCTTCGGGGATGACCACAAGACCGCATGGGAAGCAATCAAGACACTCGTGGCTGGACGCAAGACATTTCCACGCACCTATTCTGGGACCGGAAAGGAATTCTTTCGGGAAAACACCTTCATTCCGAAACGGCTCGCCGAGGCAATCATGGAACGACAAAACCTTCGATATGCCGGCGGAGTTCTTTGGATCTACAGCGACGGGGTCTATCGATCTGGGGGCGAGGCAGTCTGTCAAACGGGAAGCCCAGGAACTCCTGGGCGAAGAGCGCAGGGAAAATCGAATCATTGAGTCTCTTCGATTTATAGAAACGGCTACCAAAATCGAGCCGACTGATCCCAATCAGCGTTTCATCAACCTCCGAAACGGTCGACTTGACTGGATGAACCTCAAACTGGAGCTGCATTCACCGGCGATTTTTGACGTCGTACAATTGCCTGTCGCATATGAACCCACTGCGCTGTGCCCGCAGTTTGATCGTTATCTCGAAACGACATTGGAGCGGGAGGTTATCCCGCTCGTAGAGGAGATCATCGGTTACTGCCTGATTTCGGATACCCGCTTTGAAAAAGCCGTGATGGCGGTGGGAGCCGGGGCAAATGGAAAAAGCGTGTTGTTGGATACCATTAGATCTTTTCTCGGCACTGAAAATGTTTCGACAGTCGCGCTTCAGGACCTGGAGGAAAATCGGTTTCGCGTCGCAGAACTATATGGAAAGTTAGCGAACATCTTTGCAGACCTAGATGACCGAGCCTTGAATTCTTCCTCAGTATTCAAGACGCTTGTAACTGGGGACCGTATCACCGCCGAGCGTAAATTTTCACACCCATTTTCCTTTTGTCCGTTTGCCAAACTGATCTTCAGTGCGAACAGTCTTCCCCCCAGTAAAGATCGGACCCTCGCCTTTTACCGGCGTTGGCTCATCATTCCGTTTGAACGAACCTTTGAAGGCAAAGAAGCCGACAAGGAGCTACGGGTAAAACTGAGAAACGAATTACCAGGAATCCTGAATCGCGCACTGCGTGGCCTTCTACGGTTATTCTCCGAAGGAAAATTCAGCGAAGCTAAGGCGGTTAAAGCAGCGCTAGAAGAATATCGACGAGAAAATGATACGGTTGCCTCCTTCGTTGCAGAGTTTGTGGAGGAAGACGCTAACACGACCACTGCGAAAAAGAAATTTTATGGGGCGTACAGAAACTGGTGCGAGACCCAAGGACTTCGCCCCGTGACTCAAAAGCAGCTTAAGGCCTCCCTTAAGCACCTGTTCCCCAAGTTGGACGAAGTTAGACCCTCCAGTGGAAGGGCGCCCTGGCATTGGGTTGGGATCAAACTCATTGAAGATGCCCAAGAGTTCGTGTATGAATGCAACCCCGACGCAGAGTATATGCAACGGTAGGCATGATAGAAAGGGCCGGTTTTTCGAAATTATGCAAGGAATGCAAGGATGGGAATAATCCTAGGGAAGAAATGGAAAAGCACTTCTGGATGGTTTTGTCGAAGATGTTTTCCAAAAGAGTAGAAAAAAGGTTGCATTCCTTGCAGATCCTTGCAAAGGTCACATTAAAGCTAGGCGTTCGGTATCGACCGAATGCAAGGGTCAGCAGAGGCTCGGCTAAAGCCCGTGGAATAAGGTGACGCGATGAAAAGGAAGGGCGACCGCCCAGATGGTCATGTTCAAAGTCTTGGGCGACACTCCGTCGTTTATGCTCGTGTTTCCTCCAAAGAACAGGAAAAGGAGGGCTACTCCATCCCGGCCCAGCTCAAGTCCTTGCGCGGCTACGCGAAAGACGCAGACCTCAACGTACTGGGCGAATACATAGATGTGGAGACGGCGAAGGAAGCTGGGCGGTCTGGGTTCGCCCAAATGTTGGAATTCCTCAAAAAGAATCACGCGTGCAGAATCGTGCTGGTTGAAAAGACCGACCGCCTATATCGTAACCTGAAGGACTGGGTGACTGTCGACGAGCTTGATCTAGAAATTCATTTTGTTAAGGAAAACGTAATTCTCTCTGAAGACTCACGCTCGTCCGAGAAGTTCATGCACGGGATCAAGGTGTTGATGGCGAAGAACTACATCGACAACTTGTCAGAAGAAACTCGAAAGGGGATGCTGGAAAAGGCCGAGCAAGGGATTTGGCCCTCCTTCGCGCCCCTTGGCTATTTGAACGTAGCCGGCCCGAACGGGAAGAGAGTAATTGAGCCAGACCCGACTCTGGCGCCAATCATCACTCGTATGTTTGAGCGGTATGCCACTGGCCAGTATTCTCTTGCCAATGTAACGAAGATGTCCCGAGCTGACGGGATGGTTTTCCGCAAGAGTAATGATTCCGTGCCGAAGGCCACGGTGAACAAGATCCTTCGGAATCGACTCTACACGGGAGATTTCAATTGGGACGGGAGAACATACTCCGGAGTCCACGCTCCGCTGGTGACGAAGGATCTTTGGGAACGCGTGCAAGCGGTGCTGGACGGTCGGCATGCGAGCCGGCATCGCAAGGCGAAGCACGACTTCGCGTTCTCCGGTCTCGTGTACTGTGGCCATTGCGGCTGTTCTCTCGTTGGCGAGATCAAGAAGGGCCGGTACGTGTACTATCACTGCACCGGTTACAAGGGAAAATGCCCCGAGCCCTACACGCGTGAAGAGGTTCTGGAGGAACAGTTCGCCGATCTCCTGAAGGGTCTGGTACTGGATAATGAGGTCATGAGCTGGGTAACAGAGGCACTCCGTCAAAGCCACGACGACGCGAAGCTACACCATGATGCGGCGATATCACGCCTTCAAGCAGAATATAATCGCCTACAGAGCCGTGTCGACGCCATGTATTTGGACAAATTGGACGGGCGTATCGAGGCAGCCTTTTTTGACCGGAAGGCCTTCGAGTGGCGTACCGACCAGGACCGGCTACTCCGATCGATAGAGGAACACCAGTCTTGTCCAAATTAGCTTTTGAGCGGCGGCGGTAGAACTCTGCTACGGTTTGCGTTGACAGACGTGAACCATAGGGAGGAGGACCACCGCCGTGACACGAGTATCCAGCATTTTCAGCCAGATGTTGCATTTGTTTTCTCGCACCGAATTTGAGCGGGCCGTCGTGGAGCACCGGGCCGAGCGCCACGCCCGCGGGTTCAGTTGTTGGGGCCAGTTCGTGGCCATGTTGTTCTGTCATCTGGGGCGGGCGCAGTCGCTGCGCGAGATTTGCGGCGGCCTAGCCGCCAGCGAGGGCAAGCTGCGGCACCTGGGACTGCCCGACGCGCCCAAGCGCTCCACCCTGGCCTATGCCAATGAACACCGGCCCTGGCCGCTTTACCGCAGCGTGTTTTATCAACTGCTGGGCCGTTGCCGCGAAGTGGCCGGCGCGCATGGTTTCCGTTTCAAAAACAAACTGCTCACTCTGGACGCCACGCTCATCGAACTCTGTGTTTCGGTTTTCGACTGGGCACAGTACCGGCGCACGAAAGGAGCCGTGAAGCTGCATCTGCTGCTCGATCATCAGGGATTGCTCCCTAGTTTTGCGCTCATCACCGAAGGCCGCGTGCACGAAAGCCGCGTGGCGCGCAGCTTGCGTTTCGAGCCTGGAACCATCGTGGTTTTCGATCGTGGCTATGCCGATTACGATTGGTTCGCCTCACTCGACGCTGAAGGCGTATTTTTCGTCACGCGCATGAAGGACAACGCCGATTACGGCGTCGTCGAGCGCCGTCCGGTTCCCGAACACGGTGCGGTTCGGCGCGACGAGATCATCTTCCTTTATAAAGCGGCCCGCAGTGGGAACTACGATCTGTTTCTGCGTCGCATCGAAGTCTGGGACGAGGAACAAAAACGCGGCGTAGTGTTTCTCACCAATCATCGCGGCTTTGCTGCCTCCACCATCGCCGCCGTCTACCGCCAGCGCTGGCAGATCGAGCTGTTCTTCAAAGCGCTCAAGCAGAACCTGCGCATCAAGACCTTTGTGGGCACCAGCGCCAACGCCCTGCAGATTCAGATCTGGACCGCCCTGATCGCGCTGCTCGTGCTCAAGTACCTGCAACTGCGCGCTCGCTTTGGCTGGAGCTTGTCCAATCTCGCCGCTTTGTTGCGCCAGCAGTTGTTCGTCTATCGCGACCTGTTTGCCTGGATCGATGAGCCGTTCCAGCCTCCTCCGCTGCTCGACCCCGACGCCGAGCAACTGGTGCTTTCCTGGTGAGCCCAACTTGGACAGCAGAAATGCCAACCTCAACCTACAAATCGCCACTGAGGCCCTGCAGTGCCCCGGTTTTCTTCGCTCTCATGCCTCAATTCCGGCTAATTTGGACAGCAGTGGAGGAACACCAAACCGCCAATCAAACCTACTTGGAAGAGGGGGTTCGGCTTCTCGAACTCGCGCAGCGTGCGCACACGCTGTTCCAAAAACAAGAACCGCATGAGAAACGGCGACTCCTGAATTTTCTACTCTCGAACTGCTCCTGGAAGGGTGGGGAGCTCACTGCTGTTTTCCGCCAACCCTTTGATATGTTGGTAGATACAAACATCGCTCAAAGGGAATGGGGTCGGCAGAATTCGCCCATGAAACCTGTTTTTGAGAATTGGCTCCCCGGGCTAGATTCGAACTAGCAACCCTTCGGTTAACAGCCGAATGCTCTACCGTTGAGCTACCGGGGATCCGTTGTCCTAACTCCTTAAATTGTAGCACCTTACGCGGCATTCTCCTGAATCGGAATGACGCTCTCCGGGGTACATTGGGTACAAAACTCAGGCAGATTGAACCCAAGTTCGGCCTTTTCTGCCCACTCTTTGCGTGTCTGAACCCGCTTTGACATCTTGCAATAGCGGTCTGTGATGGATTTGTCCGCATGGCCAATCCAGAAGCGAAGAATATCTTCCGGTGTTCCTTGATCCCGTAAATGAGTAACACGGAACCTTCGGAACGGGTGGAAGCCCCGCACTCCTAGTTTATGCAAGCTGTCCCGCATAATGTTTCGCTGCGTGAGCGGCTTGCCACTTTTCGACTGAAAGAGAAAACCTGACGTGCGAGAGCCAATGAACTCTTTCAGGAAAACCGCGAGAGACGAATGCATGTCAACGTCACGAACGGCGTTGTCGGTTTTGGGAGCTTGTTCCTTGCCCCGCCATATGCTCTTGCGGACGTGAATGGTTTTGCAGTCGGAGCTAATCGTCGTGTGATCTTCGGAGTAATCCTCCACCCGAATTGCCAAGGCTTCACCGATGCGAAGGCCTGTTCCGGCAAGCAATGCGTACAGTGCCTTGTACCTGCCCTTGGCCTTCAAGAGAATATCGGAGACTTCCCCGGCTTCAACTGTAGGAGTGTCCTGGTTCTTCGACTTCACTACTGGCAAGTCGATGAATTCGTGATTCCACTCCCGTGGATAGAGTCGTTTTCCATTGTCATCTCGTGCCGAGGCAACCACCATCTTCGCAACGGCAACGATATCAACGATGGTTTTGGGAGAAAGTTTCGCGCCCGCGAGTTTTGTAACAAATCCCTTAACGGTTTTGTTGTCCACTTGCGATAGCGGCAAATCTCCCAAGTTGGGATCGAGCCATTTATCAACATAGCTACGATAGCCGACTGCAGTTGCGGGCTTGATCGGATTTCGTTTTCTCGTTTGTGTGTGATTCAGCCATACGGCCGACTGCTGTCGGAAAGTCGCCGCATGATTCCATGCTTGGACTTTCTCAAAGAGCTCAACTGTATCTGCACCGCTGGCTCCAATCACTTCCTTTGCTCTCCTTTCTCTTTCGGGTTTCGCTAGTGCTCCCGGTCCCTTGAGCGGGCAGATGCGAACGCTTTTATGAGCTCGTTTTTCCTGCCCCTCCACATCGATCCAGAACCGTACACACCAACTGTTGCCCTTCCGTTCGAGATAACCACTTTGTCCAGATCGTCGAGCCATGGATTTTCTTCCTTTCTTGGCTCGCTTCTCTGGCGTCACACTTGTTGATGAAGATTTCTGTGCTTCTATAATTGCTGACGACATTCAGATTTTTATTCAACCTTTTTCCCCGCCTACAATGTCACCGTCTTTCTAATGGTGTTTCGGCAAGGCTCCTTTCTTTAGATTTACCGCCACTAACTCTGCTCATGAAATTTGAAGAGCCCAAAGATATCACACTCACTTTCATCTTGGATCTAGACCACTCTTCCTCAATCTTTAGTGGGCTCATGCTGCTGCCTTTCTCCATTCGTCGCTCTGCGGAGCGCTTCCGCCGCCTTATGCGCGCTCCAATAGCCAGCCTCGAGCAGGAAGGAAATGAAAGCTTTTTTGTCGGTAGGCGCAAAGTGTCTTTCTAAAATCACCTCAGAATCAAATATTGTCGCTTTTGTCGCATCAATCCGTCCGGTTTCATGATCGGCATAAATACAAATTCCCACTTGGAACGAGCTTCTTCGCTTGCGACTCATCGTTCCTACGGGCGTAGACCTGGTTAATCCTGACGATTGGGTTCATGTCACGGACAAGGGCACAGCCGCTATCGAGGGCAAATCGTACGTTGAATATGACGAAGAAGAGGTCTTCATTTCGAAAGGTGAAGTCTACAGTGCGTATCGCAAAATTAGCGACATTATGGCCCAAGCGCGCGCCGAGCTGGTGGTGATCGACCCTTATACGGATGAAGTGCTACTCGACATGTTCACCGTTCTTCAGCCAAAGGTTCAAATTCGCCTTCTCACCGAACATACCAAAGGAAATTTTCGTCTGGCATTCGGAAAACTACAGCAGCAACGCGGAGGAATCGAGGCGAGAACCTCATCTCAATTTCATGACCGCTTCATAATCCTTGATTCCGTGGTCTGTTACCAACTAGGAGGTTCGATCAATTACGCCGGAGCAAAAGCCACTGTGATCGGAAGGAAGTCCGACCAAACGTCCACCGCTGTCCTCAAGGAGTTCGAAGCCGCCTGGAAATCCGCTACACCAATTCTCTGACCCCGTTGAAACGCCGCGCACGGCTTCAGCCCGATCAAATGAGGCCAACGCCTCGACGTCACTTCGAAAGTCCCGTGCGCTCGCTGATCAATTTGCAGAAGACTTGCGTTGATTTGCCGGCGAATGCGCTAATTCGGTCGATTGGGGTATCGCAATCGAGCAAATTATCTTTCGATGACTTCCTTGCCGAAACGACGGTCAAAGTGACGTAGTAGTCTTTGTCCGCGAGATCATTCCAGTTGCTTTGCGAGATCTTCGTATCAGCAAATGTCGCAACGTTGTCAGAGTCTACGAGTCTCTCGTAACTCCCCAATACAACATCCCTCATAGGTGAGTTGTCTTTTCCTTTGCCAGGTAAGGGATCTCCGTCGAAATCGGCGATCACCAACACCGATTCATGCATAACCTGAAGCTTTTTTTGTGCCGTGTCCGATAGCTTTACAGTGACGGAGAACTTGGGCACCGCGATTGTGCCATCGCTGGCTTCAGAGCCCGTTTTGTCCTTCGGAACTCCGGGCGCTGAACACGCGACAAGAAGTCCGCTCACGATTATGAATCCCAACCTTTGCACACCAAGCCGCAGCATAACCAGAGAATATCATTGGACTCTCGAACAAATCGCGTAACTTCTGATCAACGGGCTCATCGGGTGTATCACTTTTCCCCGCTCTGTAACCATACCCCGCATGGAATTGACCCGTGCTTGCAGCACTCCTATACTCGACTCCACTTGCAACCAGGGGTTCCCATTAGTTGGGAATATCACAGCATCTGCATTGATCATCCAAAGGCTTTCGCTGTACACCAAAAATCAGATGTTTAACGAACGTCAGGAAGCCCCAGAGAAGGGCATTTGGTTACAACCACATACCGACGCCTAAATCGTGGGGATTTTCGAACAGGTCAAAACTCCTTAGACGTCAAGCAAGATCCGCTACCAATTGCCATATAAAATTGGCCAAGTCACCGGGGTGGGAGTTCGAACCCCCTTGGGTGCGCCATCACTTTTCGCGGTTTATTTTCAGCAACTTCCGTCGATACCCTTAGCCCCTATCGAACTGACGTCCATCATTGGCCCAAGTGAAAATAATCAAGAATTCTCTTGTATTGTTAAGGCTATACTTCTTGTCTAGCATGAGAATTAAGACGGCGAAAAAGGCCACTCTATTCGCTCTGCTGATTCCGCTAGCGCTGTTCGAAGTGTATTTGGGGATTGCATTATTACCGATGCAATGGCAGCACACTATTGACGATCACCTGCTCGGCAATCTCCAGAAATCGCATGATTTGGTACTGATAACCCATCCGGCCTTGAGCAAAGAGATTGAGTCAGCGTTTCGTGAGCATGTTGGTCTCAAAATTGCCATGTACACGATCACGATCGTCTTGCTGATCGGGAATGCCTGGATCATTCGCAGGGTTTGCCAAGCGGCCCGGCGCAATTAACCAAAGCAAGCACAAATCCGAATTCTTGGCAATATTTGATTGGTTCGTGTTAGAGAATTACGCTTTACCGACAGGTCCGTTTATTGGCTCGGATGTTGTTATGGATTCAATCCAGCCGGGAGCTCAACTTGTGTCAAGTTAGCCACGATCTCGCGCATGAGAGTTCTAAGATCGTCCCCTTGGGTGCGCCATCGTCTTTTGTGGTTTGTTTTCAATGGCTTCCGGCGACACCCTTTAGTTCGTTTCGAACTCATCCATGATCTTCGGCCCCAATCAAAACGATTAGGGGATCACTCTTCCGGTTGAGCTCGCCGCGTTTGTCAGGCACTGGGGCCCCAGAGAGGGTTTCCGTGAAGGAACCACTGGCCTCTTGAACAATTCCAATCCGAGACTCAAACCGTCATCATTATAGCCGAGTCAGTTTTCTGTAATGGGGACAGCTCATGGCTAGATTAGTTGGGTTTTTAATTCTGGTCAGCCTGCGCTCGCTCCTCACGAACCTCGCGTTCGGGGGTGAGCTTGGCTCGTCCTCCATGTTCCCCTTCTCCTCACTCCAGGCCTCTGATAGCACTGGTGTTAATCGCGATGAAAGTCTGTCCCCGACAATAACCATGGACGAAGCGGAAGACTTGATCAATTTGCTCCCTGTCACAAAGGAACTTCGCGCCAAAGGAATGGACCTGAAGTGGGACGTGCAAGCCGTCCCGAGCATGAACAACAGAGATTACTACTTTTTCTGGATTTACAATGTGACGGCGCAGAAAGAGCGTGACATCGGTTCGATTAGCGTTGGAAACTATGCGGTAAACAAGCATACGGCAGATGTGAGGGTCTGGCAGGTATCGCACGACGTTTTTCACGAAGACGACGGTGTTTTGGTCACCTCGAACGAACTTGAGCGATTGCAGGATGAACTTCGCAGAAAGCGCGGCATCGATTCAAGGCTAATTCAAGAATACCGATTCGAGCATCTGGCAACCAGAATTATCCCTCGCGCACTAGCGCAGTCGGCAGTCCGCTTACCTATTACTGAGCGACTGAGCGACACGGCAGAGGTTAGCTGTTGGAAGGACAGTGACCATCTCATTTCTCGGCTGGGTCGCAGCCCGATCGTTTCCTCTAACGCCGGTTATCGTGCATACGCTGAGGTAAAGGCCATAGCCTTCAGGCCCAAGTACCAAGAGACCTATACTGGGCCGCTTTGCGAAAACAGCATCAAACTGTTTCTAGCCATAGGCGGTGCATCAAGCTTTCAAATTCTGCTTGACTCAAATTTGCCAAAGAATGATTGCATCACAGTCGAAGGCAGAGATTCATGCGATGTCAAGGGTATTCAGTTGGTGGATTGGTCCAGGGATGGGAGATTTCTACTCGCGGACCTCGTGTTTTGGGAATACGAAAGCGACGCGCGCTTGATGCGAGTGCCGATCATTTACGACGCCGAAAAGAATGAGTTTATGCGGCCGGATGTCTACCATTTCTTTGACAAGTACTATAAGACCGACGCTTTCAAAGAGAAACCTGATTCGGGGGGAACTCACTGTGAATTCGAACTCTTGGCTGAAGGCTTTTCGCCCGACGGCGGTCCCATTTTCTCGGCATCACGACCGCCGCTAGATCCTTCCTACAAGCAGGTGTTTTGCTTCCTTGAAAAGCAGACGTTTCTATATGAGTTGGGGACGAACAAGGTTACGCGCCTCCCCTCCAACTACAAAGCGCAACATTTTGGCACTTGGAACTCTGGAGGCGTTCCTAAACCCTAGCTTTACCCCAGGGCTTAGGAATCATGATAGAGACTCAGTCCTGCAGGGAGCCCCACCTGTGTCACGCTTGCCACAATTTCGCGCATTAGCGTTCTAAGATCGGCCCCTTGGGTGCGCCATCGTCTATTGTGGTTTGTTTTCAATGGCTTCCGCCGATACCCCTCAAGTCGATTCGAACCCAATTACCACTCCCGGGTCGAATGGAACCGATCAAGCGTTCGACCGTCCGGCTGCCACGTTAAGCAGGGGTTACGCATTTGCACTCCTGGATCAACAGCTTTGTCCAACGGTTTAGCTTTCACTGATATACCCATGTCGAATGATATGCACCTTCTATACATCGACCAAGAAATGTCTCGCCACCGTTGCATTCGTGCTCATGTGTGTATGTCCTGTCGCTGGCTTTCTTTCAGGATGCGACAGAGTGACGCATCCCAAAGAGGCAGCCCTCGACCAGCCTCCATTTTTGCTCTCCGTTGTTCCGGGAAGAAGCGGTATCACAATGGCAAAAAGCAAACCCGACGAATTCTATGTTGTCCTTACGAATGTTTCTCGGGAGCCGCAACCCGTATGGGAGACTTGGAACAGCTGGGGCTATCAGACAATTTCATTTGAGCTGACCACACCGGATGGCAAGAAGTCTATTGTCTCTAAAGGTCCGGAAGACTTTACGATAAATTTTCCGTCGACATTTCTTATTAAATCTGGAGAGCATCAGGTCTATGCCATCCGCCTTGATGAGTGGTGGGAGACACATCCTGCGCTCCCCAAGAGAGAAGAAATGCCGATCACGCTGAAAGCGGCCTACGAGGTAACACCCAGTCCCGAGGCTATCGAGTACAAGGTCTGGACGGGCCGTCTCGAATCTCACAGCTACAATTTCTCGTTGCGACAGTGGTGAATATCAACTTGATTCGTGTCAACTTTTCATTTGGCTTAATAGAGGCGCAATCGGAGTTCCCTAGGGGTTCAGACCAGAATACAGGCTCAGTTCGGATGGAAACTCACCCTGTGTCAAACTGGCCACGATTTCACGCGCGAAAGTTCTAAGATCCTGCCCTTGGGCGCGCCACTTCCTTCAGCAATTTATTTTCAATTACTTCCGTCGAAATGGGTACCTCAACTTTGCTTTCAGAGGGTCGGTGTTAGCTGCGTCAGGCACCGAGTTCGATTTTCTATTTCGTGCCAGGAACGTAGACGCGCGCCGGGAAGTGAACTTGGACGGAACTGGTTTTCAGGTCTATTTCCAGCGGGACAAAACCGGCTTTGGTTGCCAGCTGGGCCTGAAACGTGAGTGTGTATTGCTGCCCGAGAAGTTGAAGAAGCTCCTGTAAGTAAGGCTGAAACGAAGGAGGAGTCTGCTCCCCGAAGATGAACGCTTTTCCCCCGGTTACCTTGGAGAGGTGGCCGAGGCCGCTCTGGCCCCACGAGATCACGGCCGGATTCAGCTTATATCGATCTGAGGCTCTGGCAAAAATAGAGTAAACGATGATTCCTTTGCCCTGAGTTTCATTGATCGCATTCTGCATTGAAATCATGTTCTCCCAATTCGATGGGCCGCCGGAAGGTTCGGAGCCATACCCGCTGCTAAGAAGAAGTATCACGTGCCCGTTCTTGTTGGCCGGCCATGCATGCGCCAATGTTTGAACGGACTGGTAGATTCCTGACATTTGCGGATCAACGTCGGCCGGATTCCGGAATGATTTTGCCGCTTGCGCGTGGTTGAGAGTGGGCTGCTGGGCAAACTGGACGGATCCACGGTTTGCATAAGCGACACCTACATGGGCATTTGCTGGAAGAGAAGTTAAAAATTTCTCGAAATCGTCCCAGCGCGTAGCCACATTGTTTGGCAGCGCCTCATCAATCAAAATGATCAAATCCAAGCTGCGTGCGCTGGACTGTGCAGGCTCCCAGGACAACACAGGACGAACCTTTCCGCCCTGGCGGACAACTACATCATTTGCGGAGATTTGAGGCGGCATACTGTTTCCGTGGCCAGTAACGGTAACCGTTACAGTAACCGCGTTCGGATCGGATTGCTGCGCCGGCCCTGTCTGTGCGACGGCTCGCGAACTTAGGGCTAGAAGGACGGCAGTTATCAGTAGGTTTGAATAAACTCGCACGACCCGATGATACCACCGAGGGTCGTCACCGGGGAGTAACATAGCGCGTGCGGACCGCGGTCTGCGCGAAGCGGGCCCACCTCTTCTATTACCCTGCCGACTCGAGCTGCGTGCTTCTTCAATACTTCTTCCACCGCCTGCAGAGTGAACTTGTTCAATGCGATGATCTTGGCGTCAGCTCGAAACGCCGAAGGTATCATGAACCGCGCGTCAGCTTTGCTGTCTGCGTCCACAACAATCCAGGCAGTATGTACCCCGTCCATGCATCCCCAATCCGCGTTGGTCAGCAGATGGGAACCCGACGTCAGAAAGGCTTGGACTATTCGTGCGCATGCCAGTGTTGGTTCTTCATGCGGAATCTCGATTAGAAATCTTGCCATGGACCGACTTCCTCCTTTTTACTGCTCCCGCATGTATAGCACATGAGGGCTGATGGCGCGCACCGGCCGCGGGTCGATGGTCATTCGTTCGGCATCGGCCAAGAAGCGTCAGCGGCGTCACCCCAGGAAGTAGGAGAGCTGCAACTAAGAGAATACGGATAGCAGTCATTGGGTGACCAACTGAATTCTATCACCCGCCGCGATTGCAATTGTCGAAGGGCAATCCTTGGGGTGTATCACTTTTCCCCGCTCTGTAACCATACCCCTCTTTGCGTTGAGAGCTGTTTGCGTCGGGGCTAGACTGTCGTGACCCCCGCCCCAGGGGTGTAGCAATTTCCCCTCAGTGCGTAATACCCCGCATGGAATTGACCCTTACTTGCGGCGTGCCTATACTCGCTGCCGCTCGCAGCCAGGTAGGCAATCCCGAGGCATAACGTTCAACAAACCAGCCGGCGTCAGTCTCCGTAAGTGATTGATATTTCGGGGCAAACCAGACAGCTTTTCATCGTTCGGAATTCATGTGATTTCTAATCAGCTCAGCTGCGGAGTACGCCACACGTCCAGGCTTACTCGGAAGAAGGAGCCGACAACGTCATCTAATCAGTCCCAACACCCACGTTAAAGGCAGACCCCCCGCAGTCACCTACTCCCTGGGTTCTTGGTGCCGATGAATCCAGTCGAGCCAAAGGACCATGTCGCGCAATGACTTGATTTGCCTGCCCCATTGCTCCTGCACTGGTTGAATCGGCAACTGGGGATGCGTCGCTCGCGTCCGCGTGCGCCATTGCATTCTCAATTCTTCCAATAGTGGCTGAGCCGGAGGCCTTATGCCGAGCTTCTTAACCAGATCTCTTTCGTCATCAGCAATCTCCTCGTCGCCTTCATGAAAGACATCTTCGTATGAATCTTCTGGAGCAACGGTAAATTGTTTCCACCGTGCGCGACGTTTATAATAGTCGTAAACAACCGCAGGGATCTTCGCAGGAACATTCGCCTCGCGGAATGCAAGAATGAAAGCCTCGCGCGACACGCCCTTATGCTTGCGTAGACGTATTTGAGATACCGCGATCGTGATTATGATAAAAATCAGCGTAGCTCCGAGAATGTATAGCATGGCTTCTTATTCTGGGTCGCTGTTCAGGCACTGGTTGAGTGTGTAAACAGCGTAGGCGGTGCCGGCGTAAGGTAGGTAGCGGCCCGCGATGGCACCGAGACTGGAAGACGCCCTCATTGCAAAGCCTGATGTGCCTGGTATGCCCACAGGCGTAGGCACGGATAACCCCAGATTCGCCCCACCTGTTATGGTGCGTCCGACGATCGAAGAAACTGAAGTTGCTGAAGTGCCACCAGCAGAGAAGGCTTTTGGAATTACTGGAGCGCTCGCCGCCATTGACCCCCCCGCGATACCTGCTGGCACGCCAACACACCCTAGGTCATGTGAGGCCATCACGCCGGCTGCGTATAAAGCACCGAGATAATCTTGGTTTGTGGGCTGCCGCAATGCAAAGGCTTTCATGGCTGCCATTTGGGCGTAATAAGATTTAAAAAATTGGTCAAGGGGATCGGAGGTCGCGGTGACGGAAACACTGAAATGAAGTACGCCCGTTAGGAACAGAGAAACCGCCGTCGCGGAGCATTGCGATCCGAGAATACTCATACCCATCAACAGAGGATAGTCACAGAAGCACGACGCCGGGCCCATGAGATTAGGCATTCCTGGGCAATTCAAATTTATTGGTTGAGGGAATCCAATATCATCACCAAAGGCCCCTGGGTCACCTCCGCCAAAACTCGGTATCCCTTTTCCGCCAAACTGGCCCATGCTGCCACAGAATTGACCGGTGATCAAGGGAGCATCAATACACGGATCATCGTTGATTAGGTCAGAAAGCCCTGTCGGGTCAACCATATTGATCGGGTCATTCTCTACGTATGCGTACCGATTCAGAGATTGAGGATCACCAGTGCCACCTCCAAGTGGATCGACCATGCTGAATCTTCCTAAGCGACTCACATAATAGCGAGCCGCTGCATATTCATTCCCGGATTCCGAATCGTGTTCATAAGTCGTGAACTGGTACTTGGTCGTAGTGTTGTGTGCATACCAGGATTCACCGAAGGGGAAGTGGCCCTGCTCGCCAGCGTTGTTGCCACTGCTATTAGTTGTGATGCGGATGGAGAGAAGGTCTGCCTGGAGATAATTCGTGCCACTGGAACTGGCCGCGGCGATTAACTGTGCGCCTGCGTACAGGTATTCCCACGTCGGCGAACTCGCTGAGGGATTTGAGCCATTTGCGAAATCATATTCCGCAATCGGTGTGCCACTCGAAAAGATGTATACCGTTGACGTGCCCGTTCCGCTGCAGCTAGGGACGCACTTCTCCACTCGGAGGCCATTTCCGTCGTAGGCGTATGCGCCGCTGCTTAATGAATTTGATACTGATATGAGATTGCTCGCGGCATCGTAGGTAAGTGTGTTGTAGCCGTCGGCGGTCATGTTGCCGCTGGCGTCATAGCTGTAGCCAGTCCCGGTGATTTGGTTCGTGGTGGCGCCGACCGTCACCGAATTTGGGGGGCAGGTGACGCCCGTGCAGCCGGAAATGATGCTTTGCGCAGTTCGATTGCCGTAGCGGTCGTACGTAAAGGACAAGCCCCAGGCGGGATAGGCAGTAGAGCCAGCGGTATTGGCCGCGCTAAGACGGCCTATAGCGTCATAAGTATAGGTCGCGCTGCGTCCATTTTGCACAGTGTCCGTGATGCCGGTTATCTGCCCGTTGTTGCTCGGAGAGGAACCATAACCATAGCTCAGATTGAAGAGCGTCGTTGAGCCATTTGTGTAGCCCAGGGAAGTAAGCTGCATGCGACCCGACGAATAGCCGAAACTCGCAGCGACGCCATTCCCATAATTCAGAGTCAGAAGCTGGCTCGCCGAATTGTACCCCGTGAGGCTCGGAATTGTAACGTAGGGTGTGGTAATCGAGGAGCAAGTGCTGTTGACGCTGGCTGCGACGCCACATAGCCGACCGATGGCGTCGAAGCCCTGCTGCACAACGCGGCCCGAGGGATAAGTGATCTGCGTCACTTCATTCGCAAGGTTGTAGCCGTAACCGATGTTAAATGTTGTGCTGCTGACGACCTTGCTCAACTGCGTTAAGCGTCCGAGGATGTCGTAAGTGTAGACCTCGCTGTTCGTGCCGAAGCCGTCGCTCAACGAGATCAGGCGGCCATTATTGTTTGAGCCGGAGCTGGTGCCGTAGGTGTAGCTGACAGTCGGAGTGCCCGTCACGCCCGTGCTGCCGACATTGTAGCTGGCTTGTGTAAGGCGGTTCAGAGTGTCATAAGTGTAATTGGTCGCTACGCCGCGGGCATCTGTGCTGCTGGTCACGAGGTTGAAACTGTTGTAGCCATTCTGATTACATGTCCCGCTTGAAACAGTTCCAATACAGACCGTGCCCGCCTCGGGCGTGGTGGATATAGTTAGGCGGCCCATGCCATCGTAAGTGTAGCCGCGGGTTTGGGAGCCCTGCGAAACCTGCGTCAATTGGTTCAGCAGATTGTAAGTGTAATCAGTTTCGTAGTTCAGTAAGGTTGGATTTTCAAAAGCCTGCGTGAGCCGGCCGAGACCGTCGGCACAGGATTTGCGTGATATGCCGGCGGGATCCGTAGCGGTCGTGCAATTGCCCGAGTACGAGAATGTAGAATAGGAGCCATCCTGCAGATAGGTCACAGCTGGGCGTCCGATGGCGTCGAATTCGGTTTCAACCCACTCCGACGCGGAACCTGTGTATGGATTGCTGGTTTTGTATGCCCGTCCATCGAGATCGTATACCGCTTGAACGATCGAATAACAGTCTTGTCCAAATTAGCTTTTGAGCGGCGGCGGTAGAACTCTGCTACGGTTTGCGTTGACAGACGTGAACCATAGGGAGGAGGACCACCGCCGTGACACGAGTATCCAGCATTTTCAGCCAGATGTTGCATTTGTTTTCTCGCACCGAATTTGAGCGGGCCGTCGTGGAGCACCGGGCCGAGCGCCACGCCCGCGGGTTCAGTTGTTGGGGCCAGTTCGTGGCCATGTTGTTCTGTCATCTGGGGCGGGCGCAGTCGCTGCGCGAGATTTGCGGCGGCCTAGCCGCCAGCGAGGGCAAGCTGCGGCACCTGGGACTGCCCGACGCGCCCAAGCGCTCCACCCTGGCCTATGCCAATGAACACCGGCCCTGGCCGCTTTACCGCAGCGTGTTTTATCAACTGCTGGGCCGTTGCCGCGAAGTGGCCGGCGCGCATGGTTTCCGTTTCAAAAACAAACTGCTCACTCTGGACGCCACGCTCATCGAACTCTGTGTTTCGGTTTTCGACTGGGCACAGTACCGGCGCACGAAAGGAGCCGTGAAGCTGCATCTGCTGCTCGATCATCAGGGATTGCTCCCTAGTTTTGCGCTCATCACCGAAGGCCGCGTGCACGAAAGCCGCGTGGCGCGCAGCTTGCGTTTCGAGCCTGGAACCATCGTGGTTTTCGATCGTGGCTATGCCGATTACGATTGGTTCGCCTCACTCGACGCTGAAGGCGTATTTTTCGTCACGCGCATGAAGGACAACGCCGATTACGGCGTCGTCGAGCGCCGTCCGGTTCCCGAACACGGTGCGGTTCGGCGCGACGAGATCATCTTCCTTTATAAAGCGGCCCGCAGTGGGAACTACGATCTGTTTCTGCGTCGCATCGAAGTCTGGGACGAGGAACAAAAACGCGGCGTAGTGTTTCTCACCAATCATCGCGGCTTTGCTGCCTCCACCATCGCCGCCGTCTACCGCCAGCGCTGGCAGATCGAGCTGTTCTTCAAAGCGCTCAAGCAGAACCTGCGCATCAAGACCTTTGTGGGCACCAGCGCCAACGCCCTGCAGATTCAGATCTGGACCGCCCTGATCGCGCTGCTCGTGCTCAAGTACCTGCAACTGCGCGCTCGCTTTGGCTGGAGCTTGTCCAATCTCGCCGCTTTGTTGCGCCAGCAGTTGTTCGTCTATCGCGACCTGTTTGCCTGGATCGATGAGCCGTTCCAGCCTCCTCCGCTGCTCGACCCCGACGCCGAGCAACTGGTGCTTTCCTGGTGAGCCCAACTTGGACAGCAGAAATGCCAACCTCAACCTACAAATCGCCACTGAGGCCCTGCAGTGCCCCGGTTTTCTTCGCTCTCATGCCTCAATTCCGGCTAATTTGGACAGCAGTGATCGAATAAACATTGTTGCTCGCATCTTCGATAGTTGCGGTAAGGGTCCGGCCGAGGCCGTCGTAACCAACGAGCTGATTTGCGGAATGCGAGCCATCCACGGGCGTCGTAGACGTCACAGTGAGACTCGTGTCATTGTAGCTTGCGGTGAGTTGGGTGCCGGTTGGAAGTGTTATGGAGGTGGGACGCCTATAGACGTCATAGCCAAAGCTCGTCACCTGCCCATTGGCATCGGTGGAAGTTGCGACTTCCCCTGTATAAGCATTGTAGGTCGCGCTGGTGGTGAGTTGAGGTCCGCCCGAAGGGCCACTTACGACGGAATCCGGAAACGCATAATTCGTTGCGGAGGAAAAGCTATATTGGGTTTGTAAGGTGCCGGCCACAGAACCCGTCAGCAAGTCGCCAAGGGTGTTGTAGGTGTAAGTGGTTGATACGCCGCCGCTCGGTGCGACGGGATTCGTATATATAGTGCTTGAGGTCAAATTTCCGCGCGTGTTGTATGAGCACCCGAAATTGGTATCGTCGTGCTGGGTGACGCCCGTGACGCAAGTGGGTGTGGCCCCGTCGTAGGCTAGATTCTGGAGGTAGACGACGGTCCCACTTCCATTCTTTATGGTTTCTTGAGTAGGCACCATTTCGAGCACTACTTCGTTCGCGCCTAAAATTCCTGTAAATGTCATATCTGTTTCGCGGACGAGGGCCCCGGGCCCGGAAGTGCCGAGGGCGTATTCTAGTGACTTCGTCAAATCATTGTAGGAATCGTACGTTGTGGCGACTTCCGACTGTTGACTAGTTTCGAGCGTGGTTATTTGCGTGGCGGGTGTTCCGTTTGTCGCCCATGTGGTGGCAATGGCGCGAAGAGGTGTGCCGGTTGCGGTACCCTGGTAAAGCTGCGCCTCTGTTTGCTGACCGCTGGAATTGAACGTGTAAACGGATTGGTTTGCCGCTGATTCATAGAACATTTGGGGAGCAGTGATGGTGGTTGTTCCGGCGGCGCCGGAAACGCCGGTGCGGGCGTAGGTCCACACCGGTGTGTTGGTGCCGTCATAAATGGTGACGGTCATGTTGAGAGCAGTGCCGTCCGCGCAATTCGTTCCGTCATTTGAACCCGGGTAGGCGTATTGGTAGTAGCCGCCAGTGGGCAGCGTGATTTTGCTGAGGCGGCCCGTAACGTCGCCAGAATAGCCCGGCGTAGCTTCGTATGTGAACAGGTATTTCTGCCCGTTTGGCAAATCAATCTCATAAGGCAAATTGGTGGCAGTATTTGAGTACTCGGTGATTCCTGAGCAGCCGAAATTGGTCCGGACGTCATAGTTTTGGTATTTGACAGTGGTCGTCTGGTATGCGCCGGTTGGATCGAAATATTCGTAGGCTGTCGAGCTGGTTCCTACGATGACCTTAAGTGCTAGACGGCCAGCGGTGTCCGTCCAATTTGTTTCAGAGCCGCTGACGGCTGGCGTGATTTCGTTGCCGTTGGAGTCCGTGGTTGAACCGCCGTCCTTGGTCGTGCCGTTGGGAAAGCCCACAATTCCTGTGACCGCGTTGTAGGTAATACCCGAATTGTCCGATGCCGTAGAAGCGTACGGGCTGGTGGGGCTGAAGCCGCAGTTTGTTGCGGTCGAATAGTAACCTAACAAGTCGAAGGGATGGACGTCCCCACTCGAGTCAGTGTATTCGAAGGTGCTCCAGTGTTCGGAATATTGATAGGTATATTTTCCGGTTTGTTCATTATAGACAGGGCATTCAGCTTCGCCTGTTTGATAGGTGATTGCCCCAAGATTGCTTTGTGTTTGCCACCAGCCAAAGGATGGATATCCGTCGCCGCCGCCCGCTGGAAACCAAGCATTGGTGGACTTTGCCCAAAATGATGAGTTGTAAATGAGCGCGTAGTTGAAATTCATTCCCCGACCGGGGGAGTTAACAATTGGGATGGTAAAGAATACGTTTAAATTCTGCAGGTTGATGGATTCGAATCCATCGGGTTTGAAGGTTCCGAAGGGCTGGATACCGGCGGCGAGGGATTGCCCGGAAGCGAGCTGAGGGGCGATGAATGTGCAAAAGAGTATTGTGAGTAGTGCGGCGGTCTTAGAGATTCTCATTGATTCCCCCCGGTTGGTAATGGAAAGTCTGCGTCGGTAAGGCCCGTATTTAGAGCGAAAGCATTGATCGTGATGGATGTCCAGGGCACGCCGTTAAATGACTTCTGAATTTGTTGCGGATAAGAAACGCCTGAAATTGACTGGTAATCCGAATAAACAATTTCAATACGCATTCTCGGAGAAGAGCCCCCCGCTTCACGCCGCTCATAGGCGAGTTTGATCGGGAACCCGGTTGCAGGGTCAAGCCAGAGGTCTTTTATTGTGAATTCAGAGGGTGGTCCTAACTTTGGAATGGAGGCGAATGTATTCCAGAGGTGGACGTGGTGGGCCGGTTGGCCGTTCAAAGTCTCTAGGCCGCGGTCGGAAACGGCTGCGTCAGTGCTTTGAAGGGCCCAAGCGACCAGGGGAAGCGAGGAGTCGAAGCATTGGCTGGCGGCGGCCGGTTCAAAGTGTAGCAAGTTTGTTGCTCCGGACCTCGTTTCCGCGGCTTGCATGCGCGAGAAGACGACGACACGGTTATCGATCGGTGTCTGGATGTCTTCAAGTGACTGATCGTAGCTGCGCGTGAGAACGCGGATGGTTCCGGATTGCGTTTGAGAACCTTCGACGATAGTCGCAGTTCCAGTCGCGACGCTATCCGATGGAAGCACACCGCCCATTGCGGCGAACGCCTGTTGCAAGGCCGCGATCGCCTGTGGGTCGCGGACAGGAGCAGGCGGTGGGGCTTGTGGCGTAGTTTGCGGGCGGCACACCGGAATTAGGGTAAACACGGAAACCAAGAGCAGGAAGCAGCGAGTTCTAAGTGTCATTGGAGATCGCCTCGGAGGATCTGGCACGGCTTGTATGCCCCCATTATTCGGATGTCAACAACTATCTTGAAATTAATCTGTGTAAAACTTTCTCGTAATATAAATCCACCTCGTGAAATGAGATGGGGGGTCGCGCTGCGTCGATACTTAATGCCTATAGATGGGACGGTGGATGACACGAAGGCGCGGACACTTGGGAAAGTATTGGAGAAAGGGAGGTCAAAGTGCACAGCATCGCTGTCCTTCTGCCACCCTGGTCTCAATTAAAATTTAAACCGCTTGTTTGATGTCGGAAACAGAGAAATCCCATCTGTGGAAGACGGTTGCTTGCACCTCAACCAATACCTTGTGAGGATCCACTTCATAAATGTAGTTGTATTGAGTAGAGGCTGCCGTCCGTCCCGCATCTCCTATGGAGGTGTGCGAATTTCTCCTCGGCCACATACCTTCATCGCATTGTCTGATTGCGGCTAGCAATTCGTTGAGCCAACCAGAACAGAAGCGTTCGTTTGCGCCCGTCCATCTGGGGGAGTGCTTTTGCAAGCCTGCGAAGCTCTGACCTTTCCTTGAAGCTCGTTCCCCAGAGCGATTCCAGTTTCTCGGTAGAAGGCAGTTTCGGTTTCTTCAGCGGTCCTTCCCCGTCATAAAAAAGCCGGTAGAGCGGAATTTCGAGTGCCCGAGCAAACTTCTCCAGGGTCGCAACTGATGGGACTGTGTACCCGTTTTCTACGCGGGATACGTAGCAGCGAAACAGCCCGGTGCGCTTTTCGATGTCACCTTGGCTGAATTTCTTGGCTTCTCTGAGTTCTCTGAGTTTCTCGCCAATCTGCATGGGCGAGAGCGTACACCAAGCAGCAGCAATGTCTCAACACGCCTGTCTAGAAGCGGACACGGAATTCGACTTTGGTCAAGGGATATTACAGGGCCAAGCAAGACTCGGTGGTCTGCATCATCGCTACCACCGAGCCGCATAGAAAAAAAGGCGAAACAAGATCTCCAGGGCGGGAGATTCCTGTCCAAATTCAACTGACTGCCAAGACACAACTCCGCGGCACGCATCCAACACTGGTCATTTGCTGGTGGATTCCAACGAGAAAGAAATGGAGTCTTGTTTCGGGGAGCCGTTTCGCATTTTGGCGAGACACACGCTCCACGGACTGCAACCGAGCTTAACTGCCCGGTCATAAACCGGGATGGGTCCATTCCGTTAGGTCAGGCGCAAAAGAATTTCTCCTGCGCGCGAGAGGAGGAGTGTCTCATCTTCAAATCCGCTCTTATAGGACCAGTCTTTCTCAATCAGGTAAATATATATCGCATCACCAAATAACCCAAGGCGGACGCCGTTCCCGTGACGAGAAGGACGCGTCGCCACCTTGTGCGGAAGCTGGATGGTGTCGCCACGAGCAGACAGAGGCAAATTATCCATGGTCCCAGAAGGAATCCTAATGGACGAGATACAATATGAGTTTCGAGCACCACGATGGTAAGTGCAGTGCCAACGTACTGTGCGATGATTGCTGCGGTAGGATTAATGTTTTCCATTTTGATCTCAATTGATGCCCGAGGGTGGGCCAGCTTTTCCAGAGATTGTTCTCTGTCCGCATGCGCTGATGATACCACCGAGGGTCGTCATCGGGGAGTAATGGAAAAGGCAGCTGAGTTCAGCGAATGGTTGTTCTCTCCTCACTATACATGAGGGGAAACAAGTTCTTGGGTGCAGGATTGGGTGAAGCTAAAGAAGTAAAAATGGCTCCTCATTTTCTTGTAAGCGACACCCGATAGGGCATTTAGATTTTTAACCTCGACAGAAGTTAATCCCAGCATTCACATTTCTGGTGAAGATATTTTTATGTCCAAGTCTAGAAATCGTAGCCCATTGTGTAGCCCGATTAAGGGAGGAAGTTGCAAGGTACTCAGAATTTCTCTGCCCGTGGAAATAGTGAAGGCCCGGACTCTCTCGAGAACCGGGCCTTCCTTCAGAATCACCTTGATCGGCGACCCTGTTTTTTGGGTATGAGAAAGGTTACAACATCAAGAAGTAGGACAGGACGCCGAAAGCCCATATGTGACGCCAGATCAGCGAGATAGATGTGTAGAGCGAATTCTTAACAGCCGAATGCTCTACCGTTGAGCTACCGGGGAGTAGTGGGAAGCACGAAACGCGCGGGCGTATTCGAGCGAATTCAGTTTATCGGAGCGGTTCTGGAGTGTCAACGCAACCAGAAAAAGGTTGTCCCTAATTCTCCGCGCGGCATTTGACAACAGCCATGCACCCTGGACATTTGGCAGCAGCGATGCACACCCGGCAATTGACAGCAAGAGCGCAAAAGGGATTGAATCGGTATGCTGACGCTCCACGAAGGGCGGCCGGCAGGGGGATTTGCGATGAGGAAAATGATCTGTTTGTTGGGCGTGGTTGTGGTGGCGGCGGCGATTGCGACCGCTCACGGCGCGGCTAAGCCAAAACCGGTGGTCGTACAATTGACGGATGGGCAGGGGAAGAGCGTGGGTACGATCACAATTTCACAGGGTAATGGCGGTTTGAATTTCAAGCTGGACCTGGTGAACTTGCCGCCCGGAGTTCACGGGTTCCACGTTCATCAGAACGCGAAATGCGAAGGGCCGGCCTTCACGACAGCGGGGCCGCACTTCAATCCCGAGAGCAAACAGCATGGCACGGAAAATCCGATGGGCCCGCATGCCGGGGATATGATGAACATCACGGTGAGCGCAAATGGCACCGTCAAGACTACGGTGACGGTGAAAAGCGTCACGATGGGTGACGATTCACACTCCATTTTCACCAACGGTGGGACGGCGCTCGTGATTCACGCGAAACCCGATGACTATAAGACCGACCCCTCGGGCAACTCCGGAGACCGGATCGCATGTGGGACAATCACCAAGACAGTGATCTGAATTAAGGAGTGGCGCAACGCGGTGTGGTCTGGTGCGTGACTACGTTGGTCAGAATCACTGAATGCGCTGCAGAGCGGCTTCATCCCCGATAAGCATCTCAAAGATGGCCAGCACGTGGCGGCGGTATTCGACCACGCGCGCCAGGATGTCTTTCAAATGCGGCTCGCGCTCGGCTTCGCGGTGCCACTTGGCAAGCACTTCCGGCGGAACGGCGATGTCGCGGCGGAGCTTTTCAGCGTCATGCCCGCGGAGGAAAAGGCCGTAGAAAAACGCGGCCTCGCGCTTTGGATATTCAAAGTCGCGCGCGGCATCGTTCTGCGCGATTGGCGTGCTTACCGTGTTGGCTTCGTGCGTTTGCATGGTCAAAGAAAAATGCAGTTTACCTGAACACCATTTTGCGTCAAGGGAACAATGGTACCGGGACTACTAGAGGTGACTAGGCGGGGTGGCGGGAGGCTCGAACGTATTCCCGCAGAGCTGCCACATTCGGGCCATAAGCGCCGATGCGCCCAGCGTCCACGGGCAGGCCAAGACGTTCGGCCTGGTCAATGTTGATTCCAGCGTCGTCCAGCTCGGATAGACTGAATCCTACCGCAGGCTTCACCCGATTGCTTTCGGCCGCGAAGATAGGCCGAGGGGGGCGGCGGCGGTTCCATGGACGCCGGGAAATCTCAAAGAATTGTTGCCAATCGCGTTTTCCCCACATATGGTCCTCCCGTCCCTTTTGCCGGGAGCCTCGCTGCATACTCAGATGCGTCACAGACCCATTCGGTCGCTTTATTGCCTGAATGCGCCGACTGCCTCTTGTACGCTAGAAATCAGGATGGCGTCTATAGAATCCTCCACCTACTATTTCAAACCCGTTACTGGCGGGATAGAGTTGGGTTGCAATTGAGGCTTTTGGCGGGAAGGTTGGCGGCAGCGCTGATGGGACAGCGGCTTCAGGCAAAGACTGGTTTATATTAGAGCGTGGGGATTGTGATGAAGCCTTTAATCTTTGCTCTCGTTGTTGTGCTTGCGTGCGGCGGTCTGAGCGCGCAGACGCCTCTTTGGCAACCATCGCCGGGACATACGCAAGTGCCGATATGGCCAGGGAAGGTGCCTGATCCGCAACCTGTCGCGGGACCAGAGGTCGCAAAGACAACTGGCAAGGACTCGCTGGTTGCCGGCAGGCCTGGGGTGTACTTGGAGAACGTATCCCTGCCCACGATGACGGTGTATCCGCCAAAGGGAAAGAATACGGGCGTTGCGGTTGTCGTGTTTCCCGGCGGCGGCTTCGAGATTCTGGCCATCGATCTGGAAGGCACGGAGGTCTGCGACTGGCTGACGTCGAAGGGGATCACGTGCGTGCTGCTGAAATATCGCGTGCCGAGCCTGCCTTATGACTGGCATTGCAAGTGCCGGCCGACGATTTAGTGAAGTCGATGCTGCCGCTGCAAGATGCGCAAAGGACGATCGGGCTGGTGCGCTTTCACGCCGAGGAGTGGCACATCGATCCGCGCAAAATTGGAGTACTTGGGTTCTCGGCAGGAGGGTACCTAGTGGCGGAAATCAGCACGAACTTCGAGCGCCGCATGTACGCGCCTGTGGATGCGGCTGACAAGGAAAGCTGCCGCCCAGATTTTGCAGTAGGCGTTTATCCAGGGCATCTGCGGGTTGGCAGCAAGGGTTACGGATTGAATCCCAATGTTCCAGTCACGCGGCAGACACCTCCAACGTTTTTGGTGCAGGCAGAAGATGACAACGTGGACGGAGTGAACCAATCGGTGGCGTACTACATTGCGCTGAAAAACGCTGGGGTTCCCGTGGAGATGCATTTGTATGCGCAAGGCGGGCATGCATTTGGGCTGCGGCGTACGGAGTTTCCGATTACGGAATGGCCTGAGTTGGCGGAGAAGTGGCTGGCGACCATCGGAATGATTCCGAAGTGATTCGTATCCAGCGGTCAGCGCAATAAGAAATGAGAAGCGCCCCGCCGCGGCTGTTATACTGATGTTTCCAGGGACGTTCGCAAGAGGCAACGCATTCGTGTCCAAACACTACATCGTCATCCACTACCATGAGCTCTGGCTGAAGGGCGGGAACCGCCGTTTCTTCCTCGGCAAGTTGATTACCGCGCTGCGGAGGTCGCTGGAAGATGTAGGTTTAGCGAAGCTGCACTGCCCCGGCGACCGCGTTTTGCTCGAGCTGGCCGATGGCGCACCGGTGGAACCGGCGCTCGAACGGGTCGGGCGCATACTCGGGGTGGCGAACTTTGCCGTTGCGCGTGAAGTGCCGCGGGATGATGCCGATCTCGAGCTTCAGGCGATCAACCGCGCCGCGTGGGAAGAGATCGAGGGCGCGGCGTTCCAGTCGTTTGCCGTGCGTGTAAAGCGCGGCGATAAAACGTTTCCGCTGCGCACGTCGGAAATCGAGCCCATCGTCGGCCGTTTTCTTCTCGAAAAGCTGCGCGCAGCGGGGCGCGAGGTTCGCGTGAAACTCGACGCGCCGGATCTGACCTGCCGAATCGAAATCACCAAGCGTTCCGCGCTCGTTTACGCGCGAAAAATTCAGGGAGTCGGAGGCTTGCCCGCGAATACCGCCGGGCGCTTGATGTGCCTCCTTTCCGGCGGATTCGATTCGGCGGTCGCGGCTTACAAAATGATGCGCCGGGGCGCGCACGTATCCTTCGTCCATTTTTGGGGCGGCGGCGCGCGGCCCGGGGAATCCTCCGTGCACGTGGCGCGCGAACTGGTGCGCAAGCTCGTGCCTTACCAATTCACCGCGAAACTTTTCCTGGTTCCCTTCGAGCCTCTCCAGCGCGAAATCGTGAACGGCGCTCCCGAAGAATATCGTGTGCTGCTCTATCGCCGATTGATGTTGCGAATCGCGGAGCACTTTGCCCGGCGCGATCATGCGCTGGGCCTCGTGTCCGGAGACAGCCTCGGCCAGGTGGCCTCGCAGACATTGCACAACATGGCCGCCGTCGGCGCCGCTGGGGCTCTGGAGTTTCCTCTCTACCGGCCGCTCGTGGGCGACGACAAAGAAGAGATCATGACGCTCGCGCGAAAAATCGACACTTACGATATTTCCGCCGAGCCGTTCCACGACTGCTGTCCTCTCTTTTTGCCGCGCACTCCCGCGCTGCACGCCTATGCCACGGATCTGGACAAGGCCGAAGCCATGCTGGATGTGCCTGAAATGGTGCGCCGGGGGGCTGAGTCCGCCACAAAGGAGCGCTTCCGTTTTCAGGCGGGCCGCGTGGAGCTTGTAGAGTCCTTCCGCACCGCAACCGCATGAAATCGCGGTGCAAGATTCTTCGGTCCCCGCAAAGCCATTCGCGCAATTCAATGGTAGGATTCGCCGCGACCTGCCCGGTGAGCGCTTTCCATCGCTGGCTTCACGAGGTTTCATGCGCGGTCTAATGATGGATTTTCCGCTGACGCTGCCGACGCTCCTCGAGCGCGCGCGGAGCGAATACAGTCGCGTCGAAATTGTGTGGCGCAAGCCGGATAAATCCATTGCCCTCTATACCTTTGGCGATTTCTACGCCCGCGCGCGGGCGCTTGGCGAGGCGCTCATGCGCGCGGGAATGATGCGCGGAGACCGCGTCGCCACCTTGATGTGGAATCACGAATCGCATCTCGAAGCCTATCTCGGCGTGCCTTGCGCGGGCGGCGTGCTGCACACGCTCAATCTGCGGCTCCATCCCGCGGAGCTTGCCTACATCGCCAATCACGCGGAAGACCGCTTCCTGATTGTGGATGACGTTTTGCTGCCGTGCTTTGAAACTTTTCGGCGGGAGACTCACTTCGAGAGAATCTTTGTTGTCCCGTATGGCGGTGCGCCGATTCCCGGCGATCTCGAGAATTACGAAGCGCTCCTCGCGACCGCAAGGGGTGAATTCACATATCCCGCTATCGAAGAAAATGACGCCGCGGCAATGTGTTTCACCTCGGGCACAACAGGGCGGCCCAAGGGCGTCGTCTATTCGCACCGCTCGATTGTGCTGCACTCCTTCGCGGAAGGAGTGAAGGACACGTTTGGGATAGGTCACCACGACACGGTGATGCCGATCGCACCGATGTTCCACGCAAATGCCTGGGGGCTGCCGTTTACGGCCGTGATGCTGGGCACGAAGATCGTGCTGCCCGGGCCGCATCTGGATGCGCCGAGTGTGCTCGATTTGCTCGTTCGAGAAAAAGTAACCATCGCCTGTGGCGTTCCGACTGTGTGGATTGGCGTGCTCGCCGAGCTCGAACAGAATCCCGGCAAATGGAAATTGCCAAGTCCTGTGAGCGCGCCTTGTGGCGGCACGGCGCCGCCCGAATCACTCATTCGCGCGCTTGACCGTTTCGGAATCCACATCCGGCACCTGTGGGGCATGACGGAGACTTCGCCGCTCGCCACCACGGGCGGAATTCGCCAGCACATGCGCGATTGGACCGAAGACGAGCAGTACAAAGTCCGCGCGCGACAGGGCTGGGCTTCGCCTTTTGTGGAATTGCGCGTCATGCGCGAGGGCCGCGAAGTTCCACGCGATGCTGAAACCGCGGGCGACCTCGAAGTGCGCGGGCCGTGGGTTTCTTCGAGCTACTACAACGCGCCGGAAGAGCAGAACCGCTGGACATCCGATGGCTGGTTTCGCACCGGGGATGTGGCGACCTGGGACGACGACGGCTACATCCGTCTTGTGGATCGCAGCAAGGATCTAATCAAATCAGGCGGCGAGTGGATTAGTTCCGTGGATCTCGAAAACGCACTCATGGGGCATCCCGCCGTGCGCGAGGCCGCCGTGGTCGGCGTGCCGCATCCGAAATGGCAGGAGCGGCCGCTCGCGGTGGTTGTCTTGAAGGAGGGCGCGAAAGCGAACCCGGAAGATTTGCGCGAATTCCTCGCGGCGCGTTTTGCAAAATGGCAGCTTCCAGAGGCGTTTGTTTTTTCAGATGCGATTCCGCGGACATCCGTGGGGAAATTCCTGAAGAGCAAGCTCCGGGAGAAGTACGCCGATTGGAAGTGGGAATAAGAAATTCTTAGTTGCGCTCGGAACTGCCACGGGCTACAGGTTAAGCCCCGGTAATTCGGCAATCCCGTCTACTTCAGCAAACCGAACACCGTGACGCCATTCGTGGTCACAACGTAAACGCGTCCATTTATGACGAGCGGCATAGCCGACGCATTGCCGGGGCCGAAACCATCGCGCCCATTCTCCGCCTGCTTTGAATTATAGAGTTCGCGCGACAAATCCGCCGCATCGTATGCATGCAGCACGCCGGAATCCCCGCCCTCCAATACCCAAACGATTGCGTTCGCCGAACCTGATGTGGACCCATGCGCGGAAGCAGAAATCGAAGCGCCGCCCGGGCCGAAGATGCCGCTTGACTGGCTCTTGGGCGCGGCCGACAGGCGGGCGTTCGTCACCGAGTACGCTCGTACTCCGCTCCCTGCAGCGGCGACATATACAGTGTTGTTGATGTAAGCGAGTCCGGCAGGCGCGGCACCTGAGGGGAACGCGGCATCGATTCGCTGGACAACACCATTCAATGCGTCATTCAAATGGCCGCTTAAAGCGGCATTGGCGGCAGTCCCTCCACCTTCCTGCGCGTCTCGATCCAGCAAGTAAATGTTCCCATCGGCGCCCACGTTAACCGCCAGGCGCCAAACTTTCCCCGATGCATCGGTCATATCGGGCAACAAAAGAACTGGGCCAGTTGCGATGTTGCCGTTCGAGCCAAGTCCCGGTGCCATGTTTTGAATTATTGGCAATTGGACGGAACCCAATCCCGCGAGGAAGAGATTGCCCAATGCATCCGCAGCGAGCATTCCGCCATTCAACGGCGCACTGTCCTTTGCGCCAGCTTGCGAACTGGGCGGCGCAGTGTTCAAAGTGGATTTGATAGAGAGATTGCCGGCGTCAAACGCCAAGATCCATGCGCCATCGGCGCTGGTCGAAATGGTTGAAGTTGGAGCGCACGATGGAGCCCACTCCGCGTACACGTGACCATTCAAGGCGAGCATCCCAGCTTGTGCCTTCAGGCGCGCGGCATCAAAGGCCGGCTCCCCGCCGGTAAGCGAAACCGGGATTGTCGTTGGGCCGCCAAAAAGTTCGGCGCCGGTGGACACATCGAGGGCATGCAGCCGTTCGTAAGGTATCCCCGCGGCATCACGCGATTTCGCGATGAGATAAATCGCGCCGTTCGGCCCGCGCGTGCGATCGATCACCGGGGTCGCGGATATCCCCGCGTTTGGCGAAGCCGGGTCACACCCGCTGTTGTCGCCCGGCGTCTCGCCGGGCCCCGCCACATTCGCACGCCAGAGAGCCGCGCCGGAGAATGCGTCAAACGCATACAGGGTGTCATTTTCCGTGGCCACGAACAAAATATTGTGGACTCCCTTTCCGGGAACGTTGACCTCGGAAAGATAAAGCGGCTGCGCATCCACGGCGCCATCGACGCGGAAGAATCCGGACTTTCCGAATCCTGCAGGATTCACGTTGGCGGGTGTAAGAGTCACTTCATTCGAATTCAGAGCGGTGCGCGCATTGTCGCTGCGGACCGTCGAGGAACTGCTCGCCGGATTGACAATTAGATTGGCGACGGCGCTCTCAACGCTTCCAAGAGAATTGCTTACATAAACAAAGAAGAAGTCATTATTGTCGGTGATCGCCAATGTCCCCGTGTCATAGGACGAGCTGGTTGCGCCGGTGACGGTCAGACCGTTCTTGAACCATTGGTACATCAACGTTGGGGCTCCGGTTGCGGTCACGGTATAGGTGACGCTCGCTCCGACCGTGACGGTTGTCGTACTCGCCGGCTGCACGGTGATCACAGGCGCGCCAGTATTCACGGCGCTGTTGCTCTTGCAACCGGCTACAGCCAGCACCACGACCGAAATGGAAAGCCATGCCGCGATTGCCCGGATCTTCATGTAAGTCGCCCTCTTTGGAACGGCATATCTTAGCGCAATCTATGATGCTTTGTGGGCGCGAGAGTTTGCTAGCCCGGATCCCCAATTTTCCCGCCATTCCATTGCCCGGACGCAAACCGGGGCGGTGAAATCGCGGCCTTCCAGGCCGCGCCTTCCTGATTATGTCCTGTAGCTTGCGTTGATATGGACGTATTCAGCGGTGAAATCGCAGGTCCAAACGCGCGCCCGCCCCCGCCCAGCGCGCATATCCATCACGATCGGCACCTCGGTCGCGAGCAGCCTTTCGTGTGCCGCGCCCTCATCAAATGGAAGGGCGCGGCCATGGTCATAGACGCGCAAGCCCGCCATACGGATGGAGGCGCGGTCGGGACGGAATTCGATTCCCGCGCGGCCCGCGGCAGCGAGAATGCGGCCCCAGTTTGGGTCGCCACCGGCAAGCGCCGTCTTCACCAGCGGCGAGGTTGCAATAGTCTGCGCGACCGTCTTCGCCGCCGCGTCGTTCGGCGCGCCGCATACTTCGATTTCAATCACGCGTGATGCGCCTTCGCCATCGGAAACAATCGCCAGCGCCAGTTTTTTGCACACTTTTTCGAGCGCGGCAACAAATGCCTTATATCCCCGGCCCTTTGCCGGAATGATTGGCGTCCCCCACGAATTCGATTTCCCGCTTGCGAGCAGCAGCGCCGTGTCATTCGTCGAGGTATCGCCGTCCACAGTGATCGAATTGAACGTGCGCTCGGCGGCCTCAACGAGCGCCTTGTGCAACACGTGTGGCGAAGCCGCCGCGTCAGTCAGCAGAAAGGCTAGCATCGTCGCCATATTCGGATGGATCATCCCCGCGCCCTTGGCGCAGCCGAGCAGGCGCGCCGTCTTGCCGCCAACGCGGCAGGTTGCCGCGGCCCATTTCGGCCGCGTGTCCGTCGTCATGATCGAGTGGGTGAAACTGTCGTAATTCGAGGGCGAAGCGGCCGCCGTGCGGGAAAGTTCCGGCAGCGCCGCCACGATTTTTTCAACTGGCAGGGGCAGGCCGATTACTCCCGTCGAGCACACCAGAATTTGCGCGTCGCGGCACCCAAGCGCCCGCGCCTCGGCAGCTGCCGTGGCGCGCGAAGCGCGCATCCCCGCGGGCCCGTTAGCACAATTTGCATTTCCGGAATTCACCACGATGGCGCGAATTTTGGATGCGTCTGCCGCAATATGTTTTTCGCAGAGCACGACCGGCGCGGCCTTCACGAGATTCCGCGTAAACACGCCGGCAGCCGTGCACCGCTCGTCCGCAATCACCACGCCGAGATCGAGCCTGTTCTTTCGCCGCAAGCCGCAAGCTGCCGCGGCGAAGCGGAAGCCTTTCGGCAGCGCATTCGACGGAATCGGTTCCGGCACATTGATCGGCATCGAATTGGGCGCGGCGCCTTGCTTCGTTCCCGCGGCGGAAACAGAATCCTTCTTCGCGCTCATCTTTGCGCTCATTGGCCTGACTCGAGGTCGGAAATCTTTTTGCGCCAGGCGCCGATGGCCGCGCTCACGTTTTCAGGCGCTGTCCCGCCGGGTGCTTTGTGTGCCGCGAGGGATCCTTCGATGGTCAGCGCGGTATGAAAATCCTCGCCGAACGCAGGAGAAAACTCACGCAGCCGCGCCAGTGGAGTCTTGGTCCATACTTCCCCGCGTTTTTCAGCATCGCGTAAGATCTTGCCGACAATTTCGTGCGCGTTGCGAAACGGCACGCCGCACCGCACCAGATAGTCCGCCGCATCTGTCGCGAGAAGATACGGGTCGGAAGCAAGCTTGCTTAGCCGCGCGGCATTCACGCGTGTCGCCGCAATATTTCCCGCCGCCACTTCCACTAGCGCCAACGCTTGATCGTGCGCCGCGAACACCGGCTCCTTGTCTTCCTGCAAGTCGCGCTGATAGCTGGTCGGCAGGCCCTTCATCGTCACCAGCAGTGAAACGAGCGAGCCCACGATTCTTCCGGTCTTCCCTCGCGTCAGTTCCCACGAATCCGGATTTTTTTTCTGCGGCATCAGGCTGCTGCCAGTTGCGTATTCATCCGGGAGCGTGATGAAGCCGAATTCCTGCGATGCGAACAGTACAAAATCCTCCGCCAGCCGCGAAAGATGGGTCGCCAGCACCACAAGGGCGAAAAGGTATTCGAGCGCGAAATCACGGTCGCTGACGGCATCGAGGCTGTTCGCCGTCGCCCGCGCAAATCCCAGCTCGCGCGCCAGCGCAGCGCGGTCAATCGGAAATGCGCAGCCTGCGAGCGCTCCCGACCCCATCGGGCATTCATCCGCCGTACGCGCTGCAGCGGCCAAACGCACCGCGTCACGATGGAATGCCTCCGCGTGCGCCAGCAGGAAATGTGAAAACAAAATCGGTTGCCCGTGCTGGAGATGAGTCATCCCCGGCATTGTCGTGCCCAGATTTTTCTCCGCCTGCTCAACGAACGCTGAAAGCAAGTGCACAATCCCGCGCCGCAATTCCGCAGCGGCATCCTTAACGAACAGCCGGAAATCCGTGGCAATCAGTTCGTTGCGGCTCCGCCCGGTGTGCAGCTTCGCGCCCAAAGGCCCGAGCGCTTCAATCAACGCCATTTCGACAAAATGATGTACGTCCTCCGCGCCGGAAGCATCCAGCCAGGCTGGTTCCCGGATTGCTCGTTCAGCAATCGCATCCAGCGCGCCGAGCAACTTCTTCGTTTCGTCCGCAGAGAGAATCCCAACGCGCTCGATGGCGTGCGCCCACGCGCGGTCCACCGCGATTTCGTACGGCATCAGCCGCCGGTCAAATGGAAACGATCGCTGGAATTGGTCGAACACTTCATCCGGCCCGCGGTCGAAGCGCCCGCTCCACATCCGGCCGCCCTTGCTGGCTCCCGGTGCGGTCACTTCGCGGAATCCTCTTGCGGAATGGTCACCGGCAGCGCGAAAAGATTGATGAATCCCTCGGCGTCCTTGGGGTTGTAGCAGGTCATCGCGAAGCTCGCGAGATCCTTCTGGTAAAGCGAATGCGGCGATGTGCGCTTCATCACGGTCACGTTGCCTTTGTAAAGCTGCAGACCGACCGTACCTGTCACTCGCTTCTGCGCGCTGGTGAAGAATGCGTCGAGGGCAGCGCGCAATTGCGTAAACCACAGCCCGTAATAAACCAATTCCGCGTAGCGCAGCGAAAGTCCCTGCGCGAAGTGCGCCGTCTCGCGATCCAGACACAGCGTTTCAAGTTCACGGTGCGCCAGCACCAGCAGTGTTCCTCCCGGCGTTTCATAAGCGCCGCGCGATTTCATTCCCACCAGCCGGTTTTCCACAAGATCAATTCGCCCGACGCCGTTCGCCGCTCCCAAATCGTTCAATGTGTCGAGCAGCGCCACGGACCCCAGCCGCTTGCCGTTCACGGATACAGGATTTCCCGCCTCGAATCCGATCTCCACGTCCGCGGGTTTGTCCGGCGCTTTTTCTGGCGCCACGGTCCATTGCCACATCGCCTCCTCCGGAGCGTTTGCCGGATCTTCCAGCCGTCCGCCTTCATGCGACAGGTGCCAGATGTTGCGGTCGCGGCTATAGATGTTCGCCTTGCTCTGCTCGATGGGAATGTTGTGCGACTTCGCGTACCCGATGGCGTCTTCGCGCGAAAAAATCTTCCATTCGCGCCAGGGCGCGATGATTTGCAATTTCGGGCCGAGCGCCTTGTAGGTTAGCTCAAACCGCACCTGGTCATTGCCTTTGCCCGTGCAGCCGTGGCACACCGCGTCCGCGGCGTGCGCGAGCGCGACTTCCACCTGCCGCTTCGCGATCACCGGCCGCGCAAACGATGTCCCGAGTAAATATTTGTGCTCGTACACCGCACCGGCGCGCAGCGTCGGCCAGATGTATTCGGTGATGAACTCCTCGCGCAGGTCTTCAATCGTTGCAATCGAGGCGCCCGTCGCCAGAGCCTTCCTTTTCGCGGCTTCGAGATCCTCTTTCTGCCCGACATCGCCGATCATGGCGATCACTTCGCATCCGCCGTAAGTCTCTTTCAGCCACGGAATGATGATGGATGTATCCAGCCCGCCCGAATAGGCAAGTACGACTTTCTTTGGCAAGTTGAAATCCCCTCAGCTCAGCAGTTGTAGCAAGATGGCCTTCTGTATGTGCAGACGGTTTTCCGCCTGGTCATAAATCGCGGATCGCGGCGAGTCAATTACATCTCCCGTCACTTCCAGGCCGCGATGCGCGGGCAGGCAATGGAGAAAGACGGCGTCCTGCGCCGCAAGTTTCATCAATCCCTTGTTTACCTGAAACGGCGCGAAGATTTTCGCCCTCGCCTCCGCCTCTTCTTCCTGTCCCATGCTGGCCCACACGTCGGTGTAAACCACTTGCACCCCCGCGACGGCCTCATCAGCCGAATGGAACAGTTCGATCTTCCCTCGAGTCTCGCGCGCCGCGCGTTTCGCTTCCGCCACAATTTCCGCGTTCGGCTCGTACCCGCGGGGAGTCGCCACGCGCATTTGTGCGCCCACCCGCGCTCCGGCCAGCAGCAGAGAGTGGCACATGTTGTTTCCGTCGCCCACATACGCGAATTTCAGGCCGCGCACGCCGCCGAAGCGTTCTTCCAGCGTAAAGAAATCCGCGAATGCCTGGCACGGGTGATACAAGTCGGAGAGCGCGTTGATCACCGGAATCGAGGCGTGCGCCGCAAGCTCATCAATCGAGCTCTGCGAAAAAGTGCGCGCGACGATTCCGTGCACCCACCGCTCAAGGTTGTGCGCCACGTCGCGGATCGTCTCGCGCTCGCCAAGCCGCGTCACGGTGTGGTCGAGGAACACCGCTCCGCCGCCCAGGCTTTGGATGCCCACCTCAAACGTCGTCCGCGTGCGCAATGACGGCTTCTCAAAAATCAGCGCAAGGAACCGGCCGCTCAATGCCGTGCGGAATTGGTCCGGACGCGACTTCACGTCCGCGGCAAGACTCAGCAGGTCGCGCACCGCGGCGGCGGAAAATTCCATGCCGGTCGTCAGGTCGCGGTTCAAAGTTATCGAAGCTGGGGCTGCAACGCTCATATTCACCTCGCGGCCGCCAGTGCACGCGCGCTTTGGGATTCCGGGTGCGCGGCGTTGGCGGACTTGGTTTCTGGTTTCTTGGTCTTTGCAAATACTGTTTCCATGCGGCGAAGAAAATCTTTGATCTGCGCCGATTTCACGATGTAGGGAGGCAGCAGGCGCAGCGTGGTTTCATGCGTGCAATTGATCACCACGCCGAGCGCCAGCGCCGCCGCGACATATGGGTTTCCGTCCACGGAAAGCTGCACGCCGAGCATCAATCCTTCCCCGCGAATCTCCGTAATGAAATCAAACTTCTTCGTGAGCGCCGCAAGCCCTTCGCGCAACTCCGCTCCGCGCGCACGCACATTTTCAAGCAGCTTTTCTTCTTCAATGATGGTCAGAAACTCCAGCGCCGCCGCGCATACCAGCGGTCCGCCGCCAAATGTCGTGCCGTGCATTCCCGGCGAAAGCACCGACGCAAACGATTCCCGCGCCAGCATGGCGCCAAGCGGCAGCCCGCCAGCCAGAGGTTTCGCAATCACGGTAACGTCCGGAGCACCCGCAAACCGCTGGTACGCAAACTCACGCCCCGTGCGCCCGAGTCCGCACTGAATCTCGTCCGCAATCAGCGCCGCATCGTGCCGCGTGGCAAGTTCCCGCGCCATCCGCCAGAAATTCTCGCTTACCGGACGAATGCCTCCTTCGCCCTGCACCGGCTCAATCACAATCGCGCAGACCGAATCCGTAAATTTCGATTCCAAATCAGCGATGTCGTTGAAGCGCACAAATTCCGCGCCGGGCACGAGCGGCTCAAACGGCTGCCGGTACTTGGCCGGCCAGGTGATGGACACCGCGCCGAACGTCCGGCCATGAAACGAATTTTCAAGCGCCAGGATGCGCGTTTTCCCATTGCCATGTTTCGCATGCGCGTAAGCGCGCGAAAGTTTCAGCGCCGCCTCGACCGCTTCCGTCCCGCTGTTCGTGAAAAAAACCCGGTCCAGCCTTGACCACTGCGCCAGTTTCTTCGCCAGCGGCCCCTGATATGGGTTGTGGAAAAGGTTTGACACATGCGTCGCGCGTCCCGCTTCCCGCCGGATCGCGCGCACCATCCGCGGATGCGCATGCCCCAAGGCGTTCACGGCAATCCCGCCCAGAAAATCCAGATACGCCCGCCCACGGTGGTCGTAGAGCAGGCAGCCCTTGCCGTGCGTGAACACGATTTTCGGGCGCTTGTACGTATTCGCAAGATATCGCTCGGCCTCGCGGATTGCTGATGCGCCACTGGGCAGAGATGTTTTTCGGGGATGGGTCTTCGGGTGTTTTGGCATTGGTTTGGGCATTTTTCGCTTTATTAGGGAGAAAGCCTCAGTGCGCCGCGCTGGCCGCCGTTCGATACGCGGGCAAAACGCGCGTGCCGGGGCCTTTGCCGCCGTTTGCAGCGGAAAGCAGCCCGTCCGTTTTTGTGCCGCCGACGATGCGCACCTGATTCACGCCGCCCGCCAGCGCCCGCTTGCACGCCTCAAGCTTCAGGATCATTCCTCCGGAGACTTTGTGGTGACGTATCAAATTTTCAACTTCATCCGCGGAGACGGCCTTCAATACCTTCCGTCCGTCGAGCACTCCCGCCACGTCGGTGAGATAGATCAGCCGGTCCGCATGAATAAATTCAGCGCACGCTGCGGCCATGTGATCGGCGTTGATGTTGTATAGCTCGCCGTCGGCGCCGAGGCCAAGGCATGACGCCACGGGCACCACGCCCGCGCGCCACATCGTCTCGAGGAACTCCACGTTCACGCCCGTCAGATATCCAACAAAGCCCAGCCCGCCGCGCATTTCGTTGTAGCTCATCGGCTCGGCGAGAAATGTTCCCGCGTCCGAAGCGCACAGCCCGATGGCCGGCTGCCCCGCCTGCGAAATCGCCCCGGCGACGCGCTTGTTTAGCAGGCCGCCCAGCACCATCACCGCGACGTCGCGCGTATCCCGGTCCGTCACGCGCAGCCCGCCAACAAATTGGCTCGTAATCCCCATCTTCTCCAGCGTCGAGGTGAAAATCTTCCCGCCGCCGTGCACCACCAGCAGCTCGTGGCCTTCCTGCGCCAGTGCTGCGATCTGCCGCGCAATCGACGCCACGGTTGCAGCGTCGTCCAGTAGCGCGCCTGCCAATTTGATTACAAGTCTCATATCACTCCTGCCTGCGGATCGAATCCCCACATCGCGTTCAGGTTCTGCACGGCTTGCCCCGCCGCTCCCTTGCCCAAATTGTCCAGGCAGGAAACGATTGTCAGCCGGCGCCCTGTCGCGTCCAGTGCGAATCCGATGTCGCAGAAGTTTGTATTTACCACGTGCTGTAACTCCGGCAATTTGCCCGCGGGCCATAAACGAATCATTGGCCGGCCTGCGTAGAACTGCCGGTAAAGTGTCTCAATCTCGTTTGCTTCGCGCGGACGATCCAGCCACGCGTAGAGCGTCGAAAGGATCCCGCGCGCCACGGGTAGCAGATGCGTCGTGAACATCAAATCATCGAGTGAAAGCCCGAGATGCTCCGTCACTTCCGGCGTGTGCCGGTGCGCGAAAAGCCCGTACGCGCGAAAATTTTCGTTCACTTCCGCGAAGTGAAGCTCTTTCTTCGGTTCTTTTCCCGCTCCCGTCGCGCCCGATTTGCAGTCGCAGACGATCCCTCTCTCTTTTGCAATCCAACCCGCTTCCACCAGCGGCTTCAATCCAAGAATCACCGATGTGGAATAGCAGCCGGGATTCGCCACGATTCGCGCATCAGACAGCCGGTCCCCATAAATCTCAGGCAGGCCATACACCGCCTCGTCCAGGAATTCCTGCGGCGCCGCGGGCAGGTTGTACCAGTGCGTGAAAGTTTCCGGATTGCGGAAACGGAATGCACCGCTCAAATCCACCACGCGCATTCCCGCGTTCACGAGTTGCGGAACCATTTCAGCCGAGGCTTCGTGCGGCGTCGCCAAAAAAACCGTCGCCGCGCCGCTGTTTGCCACGGCGTCCAAGGAATAGGTGCGGCAGGGCGCTTCGCCCCATCCGCGCAGTTGCGGAAAAAGTTCCGTCAGGCAGTGAACGTGCGCATTCGTATCGCGCAAATAAAAAGTTGGTTTTTGGATTTCAGCGTGCCGGAGCAGCAGCCGGGCCAGCTCGAATCCTGCGTAGCCCGTTGCTCCCACAGCGGCGACCCTGCGCGGGTCGCTCATCGCAGCAGCTCCTCGATGCGCTTTTGCACCGCCCCGCGTGTCCGCGGAGTGGATGTAATGATAAGGACTGTGTCGTCGCCCGCGATCGTCCCGGCGACTTCCGTAAAATGTTCCGCATCCACCGCCGCGGCCAATGGCTGCGCGCCGCCGGGAGGTGTTTTTAATACCAGCATGTTTCCCGCGGGACGTATGTCGGAAAGGAATTCGCTCAACGCTCGCGCCAGCGCGGAAAGCGGCGCGGACTCCGTCGGCGCCGCGGCCAGCGGTTTGTAACCCGCGGCCGTCTTCACCAGCTTCAGTTCGCGCAGATCGCGCGACAGCGTGGCTTGCGTCACCGGCAGCTTGATGTGCGCCAGGCGCCGCCGCAACTCGTCCTGGCTCGAAATGGCCTCGCCTGTGATCACCTTCAGAATCTGTCCCTGCCGGTAACGCTTCTGCGTGCTCACCGCGACTGCTAGATTATTCATCTTAATGTATATTTATACGGACCACTGTAACCGCCGTCAAGTAAAAAATGCACCTCTGTGAATTTTTCCGGCGCTCCGAAAAAGTGAGCAACAGTGGAAGCTTCGTTGAGACATCGCTGAGCCGGATGTTATTCTGAATCCATGAATGGCTCTCCCGCGCCCGCGCCGCCCGCCGCGTACCAGATCCTGCTGGAAGTGGCTGAGGCGATCGCTTCCTACCGCGACTTGCGCGAACTATTTCACGTGCTCGCGGAGCGCCTCCATCTCGTTGTGGAATTCGATTATCTCAACCTGATTCTCCATGACGCGAAGCGCAACGTCATGCGCCTTCACATTCTGGAGACCTCGCGCCCTACAAAGGTCGAGCCGGGCCTCGAAATCCCCATCGAGTGGTCAGCCGCGGGCCTGGTCCTCGAGACGCAGCAGCCTCTCATCATCCCCGACATTGAAAAAGAGGAGCGTTTCCCTCTGATGAAGGAGATGATGCAGCGTGAAGGAATCATTTCTCTTTGCGTCCTGCCGCTCACTTTCGCTCAGCGCCGGTTGGGATGCCTTGGCTTCGGACGGGGTAACGACACGCCATATGCCCGAAGCGAAGTCGAGTTCATGCAGCAGGCGGCACGGCTCGTGGCCGTCGCCGTGGATAACGCGCTGAACTACGACCGCGTACAAAAATATCAGACTCAGCTGGCCGAAGAGCGCGACCGCCTGCGCTTGCTTCTCGAAGTGAACAACGCCGTCATCTCAAATCTGGATTCCAAAAACCTCTTCACCGCCATCGCCGCTTCCCTGCGCCGCGTTCTGCACCACGATTTCACGAGTTTGGCGCTCTACGACCCCAAGCGGAACGTCATACGCTTGAAAGCCCTTGATTTCCCTCAAAGTAAGGGATTCTTCCGTGAAGAAATGGAATCCACTCTTGAGAACAACACGCCGGCGGGGACTTGTATATTGCAGCGCAAACCGCTCCTGCTTCATGCGGCCGACTTTGCGAATTACGCCAGCCGCGTTTCCGAGCTGCTTCAAGCGGAAGGCATTCGCTCCATGATCTGCGTTCCCCTTTTTTCACCCAATCGCATCCTGGGCACGTTGAACATCGGCAGCCTTTCGGACGGAGCATTCTCGCAATCCAACGTGGATCTGCTCGGGCAGGTGGCCGCCCAAATTGCCATCGCCGTGGAAAACGTAATCGCGTTTGAGGAAATCGCCGCGCTAAAAAACAAACTCGCCGAGGAAAAACTCTACCTCGAGGATGAAATCCGCAGCGAACGGAATTTTGAGGAGATCATTGGTGAAAGCTCCAGTCTTAAGAAAATCCTTCAGCAGGTTGAAACGGTTGCGCCCACCGAATCCACCGTTCTCCTTCAGGGCGAAACCGGCACCGGCAAGGAACTTTTCGCGCGCGCCATCCACAATATCAGCGCGCGCCGCGAGCGCACCCTCGTCAAAATCAATTGCGCCGCCATTCCCACCGGGCTTCTCGAATCCGAACTTTTCGGCCACGAGCGCGGCGCTTTCACCGGCGCCATCGCGCAAAAAATCGGCCGCTTCGAGCTGGCCGATGGCGGAACGCTCTTCCTCGACGAAGTTGGCGACATCCCTCCCGAGCTCCAGCCAAAACTCCTTCGCGTCTTGCAGGAACAGGAGTTCGAGCGCCTCGGCGGCACGCGCACGATTCGCGTGAATATCCGGCTCGTCGCCGCCACGAACCGCGACCTCGTTCAAATGGTTGCCGAGCGCCAGTTCCGCAGCGACCTCTTTTATCGTCTGAATGTCTTCCCCATTCAAATTCCGCCACTGCGCCAGCGCCGCGAAGATATCCCCGTCCTTGTCCGCTATTTTGCGCAGAAATACGCGCGTCAGATGAACAAGCCCATCGATTCTATCTCCGCCGAAACGATGGCCACCCTCACCAACTACCGGTGGCCCGGTAATATTCGCGAACTCGAAAACCTCATCGAGCGCGCCGTCATCCTTTCGCGTGGCGCCGCTCTCGAAGTCCCCCTCGCGGAACTTCGCGAATCCGGCGATCCTGAAAACGGCCCATCGGAAACCCTGGAAGCAGCCGAACGTCACCACATCCTTCGCGTTCTTCGCGACACCAACTGGGTCCTGGCCGGCCCGGGCGGAGCCGCTGCCCGCCTCGGTATCAAGCGCACCACGCTCCAAGCACGTATCACCAAGCTCGGAATCAAGCGCCCGATCTAAAAAAGCCAACTGCTCTCGAATGCGTCTTTGTGCCGATATATAGGCATATGCCCATATATCGTCACTCCAATGTGGCACTCGGGAATTGAGGCACGTCACCAATAGCAATGTAAGTCTTTTATTTACAAAGGCTTACATGTGTTCATTTCAGGCGCGGCACTCGGGCATGCAATTGCCAGTCTAGTCCATGCCGAACGATGGGAGTGAAATGCTCAAAATCACTGTCAGTCGCGTTGAATCGCACGCAAATCTGGTATTAGAGGGCAAACTCGCGGGCCCATGGGTGGCTGAACTGGAGGCCTCCTGGCAAGCCGAAAGGGCGGAGTCAGCCCAACTAAGCATCGACCTCGGTGGCGTCACATTTATTGACGCCGAGGGCAAGGCGCTCCTCTCTCGAATTCATCAGCAGGGCGGGGAACTCGTAGCAAAGGGCTGCATGACCCGGGCCATCGTCGCGGAAGTTACAGCCTCCCTTTCTGGCGATAAGAAGGGTTGTTCATCCTTCTTCAAACGGACAAAACTTCTAGTCATTATCTCCCTGCTTCTCGCGGGCAACGCCCAATCTACCTCCGCGCAACAGAACACCCCATTGCGCTTGACGCTCCGCGACGCCGTCTCGCTTGCCCTCAAGCAAAATCCGCAGATTCAAATCGCGGGCTTGCAAACGGCACAGGCCGTCCAGTCCCAGCGCATCTCCCGCGCCGATCTTTTGCCGCAGGCGCAGCTCAACACTTCGATCGGTGTCACGCGCGAAAATCTCGAAACCGCTTTTGGCGAACGATTTCCCGGTTTTCCCCAACATATCGGCCCATTTGAAATTTTCAATTCCGGCGTGCAAGTTGGCGCCCCGCTCTTAGACCTCACCCTCTGGAATCGTTACCGGGCCTCGAAGGAGGCCACCTCCGCCGCCCGCGCCGATCAAATGACCGTCCGTGAACAGATCACGCTCCTTACCGTCTCTCAGTATCTCGGAGCCCTCCGCGCCGCCGCTGAAGTGCGCAGCGCGGAATCACGCGTCGCGCTCGCCCAAGCGCTTTACGATCTTGCCGCCGACATGCAGAAAAACGGCGCCGGCACGGCCATTGACACTCTTCGCTCGAATGTAGAATTGCAAAACGAGAAGCAAGTGCTTCTCACGGCGCAAACCAGCCGGCAAGTCGCGATCTTCGGTCTCGCGCGCCTGCTGAATCTTGATCCGCGCCAACAGATTGAAATCGCCGACGAATTGAGTTTTTTCCAAACTCCCGAAGTTGCCGTTGAAGAAAGCCTCGATAGCGCCTACAAAACGCGCCCCGAATTGACGATGCTTGAAGCAAGCCTCCGCGAAGCGCAGGCTACAAAGAGCGCCTCATTCGACGAGCGCCTCCCCGTCATTCAAGGCAGCGGCGCCTGGAATTATCAGGGCCTTTCGATTGACACCGGCATTCCCGTTTATCAATACCAAGTCGGCATGGTCGTGCCGCTCTTCACTGGCGGCCGCATCCGCGCCGAAACCGCCCACGCCACTCTCGAAATCCAGAAAATCGAGCGCCGCCGCGACGACCTCCGCGACGAAATCGCGCTCGAAGTGAAAACGGCGCTCGCGCAACTCGAATCCGCGCGGCATCAAGTGGACGTCGCGAACCTCGGCGTGCAACTCGCGCATGAGGAAGTTTCCCAGGCCCGCGACCGTTTTTCCGCGGGCGTCGCCAACAACATCGAAGTGGTCCAGGCGCAGGACGCGCTCTCCCGTGCCAATGACAATCAGATTGCCGCTCTCTATCAGTACAACCAATCTCGCGCCGATTTGGCTCACGCCATCGGCCAAATGGAATCGCTCTATGCCAAGTGACCGCGAATCGAATGTAGAGGAAATCATGGACTCCAAAGTGACGGATCTGGATAGCGAGTTGAACGCTGAAATGAAATCTCACGATGCCGCTGCCCCGCCGGAACAGACCGAAGCTCCGGGCGGCGGCCCATTGTCGAGCCCGAAATTGCGCCGCGCGCTCGTCGGCGGGATCATCTTCATCATTGTCGCGGCCATCGCAACCTACTGGTACTTGAACGGGCGCGTCTCCACCGACGACGCCGAAGTGGACGGGCACCTCAATCCTGTCTCCGCGAAAATCTCGGGCAACATCTCCGATGTCCTCATCAACGACAATCAAGCCGTTAAGGCCGGCCAGGTGCTCGTAAAGATCGATCCACGCGATTTTCAAGCTCGCGTGGATCAGGCCCAGGCCGCGCTCAGCCTGGCCGAAGCACAGGCGCATGCGGCCAACGTCACCGTCCCTTACACGCAGGAAGTCACCGAGAGCGGCCGCTCCGGCGCCGGCGCGGACATGCAAGCCGCGCTCGCCGACCAGGCCCGCTCCCGGGAGTCCTACCAGATGGCCACCACGTCCGACCTTGCGCTGGCTCAAGCGAATGTCGCCAAGGCGCAAGCCACCGCCGATCGCGCGCAAGCCGATCTCGAGCGCATGCGCCCGCTCGCCGCGAAAGAGGAAATTTCCAAGCTGCAATTTGACGCCTATGTCGCCGAAGCAGGCGCAACGCAAGGCGAACTCGATGTCCAAAAGGGAAAACTCGCGCAAGCCCAACAAAATGTCGCTGTCGTTAAGGCGCAGCTTGACGCGGCGAACGCGCGCGTCGGCGAGGCGCAGGCCGGCACCGCCGAGGCCGTCGCGAATTTTAAGCAGGTCACCATTCGCTCCGCCGACGCCGCTGCCGCCGTGGCGGCCGTCGAGCAGGCGCGCGCAAATCTCGAAACCGCGCAGCTTCAATTGAGCTACACCTCCATCGTCGCGCCGGTGGATGGCGTTGTCACTCACAAGTCCGTTGAAGTCGGCCAGGTCGTCGAGCCGGGTCAAGGCCTGCTCATCCTCGTTCCGCTGCAGGACATCTGGGTCACCGCCAATTTCAAGGAGACGCAACTCAAGGGTGTTTACGCGGGTCAGAAGGCCGAAATCCACGTGGACATGTACGGAAAAACTTTCACCGGCCATGTGGACTCAATTGCCGGAGCCACCGGCTCGCGGCTGAGTCTCCTGCCGCCGGAAAACGCCACCGGCAACTTTGTAAAAGTCGTGCAGCGCATTCCAGTGAAGATTGTTCTCGATCCCATTCCTCCGGACCAAGCCATTCTCCGCCCCGGCATGAATGTGGACGCGACAATCATTCTTCACTAACGCAATTCGCTGACGCATTTCTCCGTCGCAGTTTGTTGATGAAGTTGTTTCGTACGGGGGAGCAACGCAGTGGGAGAAGGAATGACCAATCTGCTGGGCCGGGCGCGCCGCGATGGCGTCGTCAACCCTTGGGCCATCGCTGTCGTGGTCATGCTGGCCACGTTCATGGAAGTTCTTGACACCAGCGTTGCCAACGTCTCGCTCCCGCACATCGCCGGAAATCTTTCCGCCAGCGTGGACGAGAGCACCTGGGTGCTCACCTCCTATCTCGTCTCGAACGCTATCGTGCTCCCGCTCTCCGGCTGGTTTTCTTCTCTTTTCGGCCGCAAGAACTTTTACATGTTTTGCGTCGCGCTCTTCACAATAAGCTCTTTTCTCTGCGGGCTCGCTCCCAGTCTCGGCATGCTGGTTTTCTTCCGCGTCCTGCAGGGCGCCGGAGGCGGCGCGCTCCAGCCCGTCTCTCAGGCCATCCTCGTGGAAAGTTTCCCGAATCAAAAGCAGGGCATGGCCATGGCGTTTTACGGGATGGGAGTCGTTCTCGCTCCCGTCATCGGCCCTACGCTCGGGGGTTGGATCACGGACAACTGGAGTTGGCGCTGGATTTTTTTCATCAACATCCCCGTCGGGGTTCTGTCCATTGCCCTCACCAGGCTGTTGATTTTCGATCCGCCCTATCTCATCCGCCGCGCCTGGAAAGCGATCAAGGTGGATTACGTCGGCCTGGGCTTCCTCAGCGTCGGCCTCGGCTTTCTGCAAATCATGCTCGATAAGGGACAGACAGACGACTGGTTCGGGTCCAGTTTTATCATCTGGTGCGCCTCGCTCACCGTCGTCGGTTTAGTCGGCGTGGTTTTGTGGGAGCTGTACACGCCTGACCCTGTGATCAATTTGCGATTGCTCAAAGACCGCAACTTTGCCATCTCTACGTTCTCGATGTTTACGCTCGGCGTCGTCCTTTACGGCACGACCGTGCTGCTCCCCATCTTTTTGCAAACGCTGATGGGCTACACCGCCACGAAAAGTGGATTGGTGCTTTCGCCCGGCGGCCTCGCCGTGATGGTCATGATGCCCATTGTCGGTTTCCTTCTCAGCAAAATTCAGCCCCGCTGGCTCGTCATTGTTGGCGTGCTCATCACATCTGCGTCGCTCTTTTATATGTCCACATTCAATCTCAATATCAGTTACGGCATCGCGGTCAAAGCCCGCGTCTATCAGAGCCTCGGCATGGCGTTTCTCTTTGTCCCCATCAACACCATGGCTTTCTATTTCATTCCCAAGGAAAAGACCGGCAGCGCCTCGGGCATCATCAATCTCGCCCGCAATATCGGCGGCAGCGTCGGCATTTCCGGCGTCACCACCATGCTTGCCCGCAGCTCGCAGCTTCATCAGCAAATTCTCGCCGCAAATGTGAATCCGCTGAGTCCGGCATATCGCCGAATGGTGGCGGGCACCACGGGCGCTCTCATGGCGGGCGGGTCTTCTCACGCGCAGGCCGTCGCTCAAGCGCACGGCATTCTTTACGGCATAGTTCAGAGCCAGGCCGCCATGCTCACTTTCGTGGACAACTTCCGCCTTCTCGGCATCGGCATGGCCGTGCTCATTCCACTTATGTTCTTGATGAAGAAGATTACGCCGCAAAAAGGGGCTGTCGCGGCACATTGAATTCTTGAAATTTGTTTTTATACCGGCACCAATCGCCGGAAAAACCAAGGGGGCAACAATGGCAACTTTCTCACAATCCGTTCCGCAGTTCGGCATATTGCAAGAGCACGATCAAGTGAAGCCCAATCAAGATACGCTCGATCAAAACACTCTGGTCCGGCGCGCCATTCGCGGCGATGCCGCGGCGTTTGAGATGCTCTACAAGCCTCACAGCCGCGCGCTCAATCAAACCGCTCTCCGCATTATGGGTAGCCCGGAAGAAGCCGAAGACGCATTGCAGGAAGGTTTGCTCGCGGCCTTCCGCAATCTCCGGCGCTTTGAAGGCCGCTCGCAATTTTCCACCTGGCTCACGCGTATCGTTATCAACGCCGCGCTCATGCGCCGCCGCAGCAAGCGCTCGCGTTCGGCCGTTTCGCTTGACCGGTGGCCTGAGGAAGAAGGAGCCATTCCTCCCGAGGAGCGTTTCCCCGCCGACGACCCCGGCCCTGAAGAACTTTACGCAGGCCGTGAACTAAGCAGCCTCCTCGAGGCGTGCCTGAAAAAACTTTCTCCCGTGCTGCGCTCGGCGTTTCTGCTGCGCGAAGGCAAAGGCCTTTCCACATCCGAAGCCGCGCGCGCCCTCGGCGTCTCCGAAAACACACTGAAGGCCCGGCTCTGGCGCGCCAAACAACAGCTCGCCGCGCTTCTCGAGCCGTTGATTCGCCGCGGCCGCGGCCCCGCAGGCAAGCTGACGTTTGCTCCTCAATCCTGAGCGGCTACACTCACTTTGCTTGGGGCGGCGCCCATTTTCAAAATCTGTTATCCGGAGTGGACGGCCGATGGTTTTCATCGGCCCTCCGCGCGCTCTTTGCGTCTGTGCTTTTTGCACCCCGATTTATTTGGTCGGGACGAAGGTTCCCTATAAACTTCACAGGCATGATCCAACGAGGAGCCCACAAATGGACATCGCCTTCCTTGGTCTCGGCCGCATGGGTCGCGGCATGGCCGCCAATCTTCTGAAAGCAGGTCACACCGTCACCGTGTGGAATCGCACGCGCTCGCGCGCTGAAGAATTGCAATCCTCCGGCGCGCGCGTCGCCGCTTCGCCCGCCGAAGCCGCCCGCGCCGGAATCGTCATCACCATGCTTGCCGATGACCACGCCGTCGAATCAGTCTGTCTTCGGCGAATCTGGATTCCTCCGCGCGCTTCCCACCGGCGGCCTGCACATTTCCATGAGCACCATAAGCGTCGCGCTTTCTTCGCGCCTCGCCGAAGCCCATCGCGCCGCCGGACAATCTTATGTCGCCGCCCCTGTCCTCGGCCGCCCCGAAGCGGCCGCCGCCGCGAAGCTCCTGATAATCGCCGCGGGCCCGCCGGAATCCATCGCGCGCGTCCAGCCGCTCTTCGATGTCATGTCTCAGAAAACCATCGTTGTCGGCTCCGCCCCCCACGCTGCCAACGTCGTAAAACTCTGCGCCAATTTTTTCATCGCCTCGATTATTGAAACTCTGGGGGAGACGTTCGCCTTGGCGCGCAAGTCCGGCATTGAAGCCTCCAAGCTTCTGGAAGTGTTCACCGGATCGCCCGCCACCGCGCCGCTCGTCGCAACCTATGGAGCAATTATCGCCGAAGGAAAATTCACGCCGGCTGGTTTCCTGCTACCACTCGGCCTAAAAGATGTCCGCCTTATGCTTGCCGCCGCCGATTCCGCTGGCGCGCCGCTTCCGATCGGCAATCTTTTGCACGATCGCTTTCTCACCGCCCTCGCCCGCGGCCATTCCGAAAAAGACTGGTCCGCCATCGCCCTCCTCGCCGCCGGGGACGCCGGCCTCTGAATTCGAGCGACAATGCCATTCACCATCGCAACTTCACTCCCGCGCATCAATCAATTCCACAGCCAGCAAGACCGTCCGCCCCACAATTTCAAGGCTGCGCTCTGACACCTTGTCCATCGTGTCCGCGGTGGTGTGATGAAAGCCTCCCATTCCATCACCAGGCATGGGCCCGAATTCCGCATCAACCACATCCACGGACGGGACGCCCACGTTGATGAACGAAATTTGGTCGTCTGTGATATTCGCTGTGTATTGGAAAAAGTAGCGGCTGTACCCAAGGTCCTTGGCAGCGTCGGAAATAAATTCCTGCAGCCGACTGTTGGAATTGGTCTCGCGCGCCACGTTCAGGTCCTTGTCGCCAATCATGTCCAATAGAAAGAATCCCCGAATGCGGGAAGTGATTCCTTTCGCGGCAAGCTCATTCGCAAGGTGCTTGCTTCCATAGAGGCCGTCATTGGCTGTGAATACGCCGATATTGATCGCTTCTTCCAAGTCCGTCCACACCAGCCAGATCTGCATTTTTGTTTTCACGTGAGCCAGCGCATCGGCAAACGCCAGAAGAATCCCCGTGCTCGATGCGCCGTCATTCGCGCCGATAAATCCGGGCATGAAGAGCGTGTCGTAATGCCCCGCGAGGATAAAAATCTCTTGTTTCGGATCGGCACTGACGTTGAATTTCCCAATGATGTTATGCACGCTTACTTGGCCGCGCGGCGTCTTAGCAACGAAATCGTCAGCCTGAATCTGCGCACCGTCTTTTTGCAACACCTGATGAATAATGTCCTCGGTTTTCTTGTGGCCAGGCGAACCGGGAGCGCGCTCTCCAAGCGCAGCTATTTCCGCTGTATACGCAAAGGCTTGTTCCGCGCTGTACGCGACATGCAATGTGGGTGTCGCGCCCGGCGCCGCGCTCAGTACCACCAGCGCAGCTATCAATCCCGCGAAAACGATCTTGCAAACCCTTCGCATTGCTAGAAACGATACAAGATTTCCGCCTGCACCCACAATGGACGTCTCTCCTCGGAGGCCGCCCATTTTGCGGAAATCCGCCGCCAAGTCTATAATTCTGCTTGGAAATCGCGGAGCGAACTAGATCGAATGTTAGTCCACATTTTCAGAGGTCCAGACCGCGTGTTCGGTATTACGGAAGATACGACGGGCGCCAACTTGCCGTCGAAGTTTTCCCCTTGGACGCCCTTTAAGTCGATCGAATTGACCCGGGATGGCGAGCCGAGAGCCGGAGTCAATGCCATTGATTGTCTTGATGACATTGAGAGGTATGGCTTCCACATCACCAATGCGCACGTCCGGATCACCGAAACTGTGATCTGACGCATCGTCCTTTCACTATGGCCACGCAATCATCCAAGCTCGCTCCCATCCCCCGCCGCCATCTCGGCGCCCTGGAAGTCTCCGCCCTCGGCCTCGGCTGCATGGGCATGTCCGAATTTTATGCCGGTCGCGATGACGCCGAATCCATCGCCACCATTCACCGCGCGCTCGATCTCAGCATTAATTTCCTGGACACCGCCGACGCCTATGGCATCGGCCGCAACGAAACCCTTGTCGGCCAGGCGATTCGCGGACGCCGCCATGAAGTCATCCTCGCCACAAAATTTGGAAATGTCCGCGGCCCCAAGGGTGAATGGCTCGGCGTCAACGGCAAGCCCGAATACATCCGCAAGTGCATTGACGAAAGCCTGCAGCGTCTCGCCACCGATTACGTGGACCTCTACTACCAGCATCGCGTGGATCCGGAGACGCCCATTGAAGACACTGTCGGCGCGATGGCCCAACTCGTGAAGGAAGGAAAGATTCGCCACATCGGACTGAGCGAAGCCGCGCCCGCCACAATTCGCCGCGCCGCCGCCGTACATCCCATCGCCGCGCTGCAAACCGAATATTCTCTATGGACGCGCGACCCCGAATCCGAAATCCTGCCGTTGTGCCGCGAACTCGGAATCGGTTTCGTCGCTTACAGCCCGCTTGGCCGCGGCTTCCTCACCGGTCAGTTCCGCTACGCCGAAGCTCTCGCCCCGGATGACACGCGCCGCTATATGCCCCGCTTTCAAAGCGATAACTTCGCCGCAAATCTCGCGCTCGTTGAACGCATTGAGGCAATTGCCGCGGTGAAGCACTGCACGCCCGCTCAGCTTGCTCTCGCCTGGCTCCTCGCGCGTGGAAATGACATCGTCCCCATCGCGGGCACCAAGCGCCGCAAATATCTCGACGAAAACGCCGCGTCCGTCAGCATCCTTCTCACCTCGGAAGACGTCGCGCGCATTGACGCCGCCGCCCCGCAGGGAGCCGCCTCGGGCGCGCGCTATCAGGCGCAAGCCATGGCTCGCGTCAACCTTTAGCAATCATTCCTTCTTGAGCAACCGCACGGTGAAGACCAGCACCAGCGCGCCATCCATCGCCATCAGCAATTGAGCAGCGAATCCACCGCTTGCCGCAAAGTCAAATTGAGTGAAGCTCCATCCGCCGACTAAAGCCCCTGTAACTCCGAGCAACAAATTCGCGATCAAGCCGTACCACTTGCCACGCTTGTTCTTGCCGGCAAAAATTCCCGCCAGTATCCCCACGACAATTATCCACACCCACGTCATATTCATATTCAATATCATGATTGTCGTCCCCGATTGAATTTGCGCCCTGCAACGAGGGGAATGCAAGTCAATTAGCTCACCGATGGAACATTTCTCACCTTCGCGGCGTAACAACGTCTAAGATTCGCAGGAGGACGCCATGCTCAATTCTTTCTTGCAGGACTTCCGCTTCGCCCTTCGCATGATGCGCAAATCGCCGGGCGTCACCGCCGTTGCGTTGCTGGCTCTCACGATCGGCGTTGGAGCCACCTCCGCAATGTTCAGCCTCGTTTATGGCGTTGCAATGCGCCCGCTTCCCTATGAGGATCCCTCACGCATCGCCGCTCTCGAAATTGCCGGCCTGGACGGCCACTACATGACCGCCGACGGTAGGCGGTTCATCTTCTGGCGCGATCATCAGTCGAGTTTTGAATCTGTCGCCGCATTTATGGGCGGCTCGCACGTAAACCTCGAAAGCGGTGACCAGCCGGAGCGCATCATGGTGCGCCCCGTCACCGCCGATTTCTTCCGCGTCTTGCATGTTTACCCCGTTATCGGAAGAGCCTTCACCGAAGTGGAAGACCACCCCACCCTCGCGCCCGTCGTTGTGCTTGGTTACGGGATCTGGCGCCGCACATTTGGCGGCGACCTGACTGTGCTTGGCAGGTCTCTGACACTCGGCACCAAAACTTATACAGTCATTGGCGTCGCCCCCGCTGGGATGGACTCCACTCTTGTGGCCGACGCGTACGTCCCCGTAAATCCGGCCACAGATTCTTTTAGCGGCGGCTTCAACTTCTCGGTCTTCGGCCGTCTTCGTGAGGGAGTGTCCCTCCAACAGGCCAACGGCAACATGCGCCTCCTCGCCGGGCAGATGCGCGCCGACGATCCGAAATCCATCGGAAACCACGAGACCGCCGGCGCGTACAGCTATCTCGACGCCGTCTCGGGAGATGTACGCCCCCGGCTCCTCATTCTTCTCGCCGCCGCGTCCCTGGTTCTTCTCATTGCTTGCGCGAATATCGCGAATCTTCTGCTCGCTCGCGTCTCCGGACGCCAACGCGAAATCGCCGTCCGCGTCGCTCTCGGCGCCACCGCGGGCCGCGTTGTCCGGCAATTGCTCGCGGAAAGCGTCACGCTTGCGATTGTAGGCAGCGCGCTCGGGCTCCTCTTCGCAAAATTTGCCGTCGCCGCGGCCGTTTCCTTCAAGGCGGTTGACCTTCCGCGCCTCGAAGAGGTCACCGTGGATTGGCGCGTCGTTCTTTTCTCCGCCGCGCTCGCCATTCTCACCGGAATTCTTTTCGGCCTCGCACCGGCCTTCCGCGTCCTCCGCGCCGATCCTCGCGACGCACTCGCCGAAGGCGGTAACCGGGCCGGCGAAGGCCGCGGCCACCGCCGCTTCCGCGATCTTCTCGTTGTGCTCGAATACTCCGTCTCCGTTTTGCTTCTTGTGGGGGCGCTTCTCCTCACCGAAAGTTTTGTTCGCTTGAATGGCGTCGACCCGGGCTTCAATCCCTCAAACGCAATAACCGCGCAGATGAGCCTCACCGGCCCGCGCTACGCCACTCCCGCGCAAGTCGCCGCCTTCAGCCAACACGTCGTCGAACATGCCCGTCAGATCCCCGGAGTCGTTGCCGCTGCCTCCACGAATTACCTTCCACTGAGCGCCGGATTCAACATTCCGCTCGGCTCCATCGAAGGCCAGCCCAATCCCGAAAATAAATTCCTCGGCAATCTCGAATGGTTCGGCATCACGCCCGATTTTTTCAGCGCCATGGGCATGCGCCTCGATGTGGGCCGTGCATTTGATGAAACCGATACGGCCGCCGCCCCGCCCGTCGTCATCGTCAACGAATCCTTCGTCCGAAAATATCTCCCGAAGCAGAATCCCCTCGGCGCGCGTATCACCATCGCATGGGACCTGGTGGGCAAAGAAGGGGCGGACCCGGCGCGCCAGATCGTTGGCGTCACAAGCGACATCCACGAAGGCAGCCTCACCGCCGATCCGAATCCGCAGACCTACGTTCCCGTCACCCAGATCAACGCCGCCGTCTCCGCCGAGGTGAACAGCATTATGCCGACGACTCTCGTCGTCCGCACCGCTCGCGGCGACTCAGGAAACGCGAGCGCGATCAGCGGCGGCGCAAGCCACGCCATCGTTGACGCGATCCGCGCCGTTGATCCCATGCTGCCCGTCTTCCAAGTCCGAGGAATGCAGGACGTCGTCAGTGCTTCCGTGCAAGAGGAGCGCTTCCTCCTCTGGCTCGTCGGCGGGTTCGCTATCGCCGCCACGCTGCTCGCGGCGATCGGCATCTATGGAGTGATGTCGTATCTCGTGGGTGTGCGAACGCGCGAGATGGGAATCCGCGCGGCGCTTGGCGCCACGCCAGCCGCGCTCGTGCGCATGGTGCTCGGCGAAGCCGCGGTGCGCGCGGCCATCGGGCTCGCGCTCGGACTCGCCGGCGCTATCGCGCTCACCAAGCTGCTCGCGACGTATCTCTTCGGAGTGCAGCCGCGCGATCCGCTCGCCTTCACTCTCGCGCCGCTGCTGCTGCTCGCGGTCGCGCTCGTCGCGACGTATCTTCCCGCGCGCCGCGCGGGACGCGTCGCTCCCATGACCGCGCTCCGTTACGAGTGATTCGTTACGAGTGATTCGCCACGAATAACGCGCTTCTCGCTGGCTGCCTGAAGGTTGTCATCCCGAGTCCATCGCGAGCGGAGCGAGGGGTCTGCTTTTACTCTCCCCGCGCCCCGCCTCAAAAAAATAGCCCCCAAGCTCCAGCCTGGGGGCTTCAACTATGTATGAATGTAGATTGTTTTCAGCGCGCCCCGCGTACGCGGTCAACGCCACTGCCGGTGGGCGGCATTACCGCTTCGTGATTTTCTTCGCGCGCTTGCGGATCTTGATCGGTTTGGCCGGCGTTTCGCCCAGCACCTCCGCGGTCATAATCGCGGTGACAAACTTTTTCGGGCCGTGCGATTCAAAGTGGATATTGGTCCGCTCGGAATCAGCCTCGGTCACAATCCCCAAGCCATACACGCTGTGCTTGATGTATTGCCCCTCAGGAAGAATTTGCACGATGCCTCCTCGCTTTGCGCGCCTTAGGTTTTACAAACAAAGACGTTGCGATTTCGACTTCGGACTTACTCCCCATCCCGTATCGCCTGGTCTGGGGTCCCCTACTTCCGTTACAGAAGAACCCGTTTAGAAGTACCTTATTTCAGAAGTTAAAGAGGCGAGCCGCACGATGTACAACTCGCCCCATCCCATTTTTACAGGGAGCTGACGTTTTCAGCCAGGAGACCCTTCGGTCCCTGCTTCACTTCAAACTCCACCGCTTGGCCTTCGTTCAGCGACTTGTAGCCTTCCGACTGGATCGCTGAAAAATGGACGAATACATCCTCCCCGGACTGGCGGGTAATGAATCCGAAACCCTTTGCGGCATTGAACCACTTTACTGTTCCTTGTTCTTTCACTTCGTTATTTCTCTTTTCTTTTTAGTGTAGCTTGATGCGACTGCCATTCTTCCCATTGGGATGGGTACTTCGGCCTTAAACAAAAAAAGCCGCAGGGCTTGCCCCGCAGCTTGAGTCTTCGATCCAAAGCAACGACAGAGCAACAAAGCATTCCAACAATACCAGAGTCCTGATTCCTTGTAAAGGGGGATTTGAGCGACTGGCTAAATCATTTTCCATCGTAAATTATTGATTATGCAGGATTTGTGGCGCAGCCCCAAAATACTTGCAAAATGTGCCCCCCGCCTCGAAGGCACGGAACCGCAGTGAAACAGAAAATTGGAGCTTTAACCCTACTCACCTACTCTCCATCCCAGTAGTTTCTGAAACCATCTGATTCTAAAGGAATTAATCGATGCGCAGTTCTGTAGGCGGACGATTCTAAAGTGGTTACCGATGGACGGCCCACTTACGTACTGATGGAAACCATTGGGACTAAAGAGCTTACGGCGAAGGTACGAGATTGTGAATGACCAAATGCAGGACATGTCGGTTGCACCGTTCGAAATGGCGCAAAGTCCATTTTCAGATTACTTCGTCGACTCCGACCGGCAACAGCACCCAGCGGCTGTGTTCGCTTTTGACGGCTCTGACCACATGCCAAGTCCGCTCTAATACCGCCTTGAGCGACAAACTTTTCACTTCACAGGCCCTTGAATAAGAGTGTAAGCAGGCCTTCCTGGCTGCTTCCCCCGAATATTCGACTTCTAATAATCTCCCTTGCTGTCTAGGGTATTCCTGCGGCATTGGGATCTCGGCGGCTTATCTCGACATGATATCGGACCCTGGGTCAATAAGGACGTGCACAACGTGCACAACGTTCACTCTTGAAGTCTACGAGGCGGGTCGCCGCGTCATTCGAGAATTCGTATTCCTCTGATGCCGCTTTGCATTGGCAATTCCCCGTGGGCATCCGCATTTCCCGCGCACATCGTGCACCCTTTAGGCTTCTACTTTATATATCTTTCTGTCTAGGTCTACGCTGGGCCAGGAATCGCTTAAGCAGTTTCGTACCTTTCTTTTTGTAATTCTGACAGCTCGCTTTCAGGAAAGCCTCACAAATCTGAGCCACACTGCGACCTTCGGATGCGGCGATCACTTCCAATTCTCTTTTGAGATCTTTCTGAATTCGAAAGGTTAATTGAGCGTCCTTGTTCATTCGAGGCAGATTCTATCATCGTTTTTGAGACTGCTGCCTTCAAGGCAAAGGGCTTGACACGTAATTCGCAAGATGCAATACTATGTAGTGCAATGCACTGCAATTTGAACGAAGGAGAAAATATGAAGAAATCCTCCGCTACGTGGCTCACGAACGTTCGACATGCTCAGTCCATTTGGGGCAAGTTGCCCTCAACCTCCATGGGGGCTCTCAAGCTGTTAACGCAGAAACTTGCCCTATCTGTTGCTGGTGGAGATCTGATGTTTCTTGAGGGCAGATGGTACGTTACGCATTCCGGGCTATTGCGGATAGCTCAGAGGCGACGGTGTTCCGGGATTAAGACAGTCATTCAGGATCGTTTTTCCGATCCCCCGTCCGCCCGTTGGGTTTTTAGGGCCACCGTCTACAAGTCGCCGCACTCTCGCGGCTTCGTCGGCTACGGCGACGCCGATCCCTCCAACGTCTCATCCTTGGTTCACGGCGCCGAGATGCGCGTCGCTGAAACCCGAGCCGTCAACCGCGCCCTCCGCAAAGCTTATGGCATCGGCCTCTGCTCGGTCGAGGAACTCGGCTGGTCGCCTCGGCCTTCTGCCGCTGGCCAATCAAATCAGAACGCGCCTGCCGCCAACGGGAACAGCGGCCAGCCGCGGCTCCGCGACCGCCTCTGCCTGTTGGTCCGCAAACATCAGCTCGATTCCACGCTCGTAAAACGCTATGCGGCAGATTTCTGCGGGACCGAAGTACTTCGGGACGCCGGTCGTGATCTCGTCGAGAGCTTCATCAACAATCTCGCCGATTGGGCCTCGAAGGATCGCGAAGGGCTCCTTTGCAAACTGAACAGCTACTCCCAACTTGAGGAGGTGAAGTCATGAAGTGTCATATCCCGGGACTGCACGACTGTTCTCCGAATCCCGATTCCACTCTTGAAGGTCTCTTCCTCGTTCGTGTCGAGCGAGCCTTCTACCGCTGGCATGCGCACAAGCCCTTCTTCACCCTCCGTTTTGCCGTCATCGAGCCTGCTGAACATAGTGGACAGACCATCACCGGACGAATCTACTGTTCACCAAAAGCCCTTTGGAAGTTGAACTGGTTCCTCAGGGACTTTGGCTATGACCCGGATCTCTTGGGTCGAGAAGAGGTGGAGGAGCGAGCACTCCTCGGCTTGCGTGGGGTCCTGCGCATCTCCCATACCCCCTTCAACGGCCGCTCCTACCTCAATCTCGAAGCATTCGCCCCTGCAAGCGAATGGGAGGAACTCTCACCGGCACCCAGGGGTGTTGCAGAGGTCCAAGGGGCTGGCCATGACGTATAGCTACACACAGATTAGCCAATACCTCCGCTGTCCGCGGGCCTACCGATACCGGTATCTGGATGGCTGGCGGGAGAAGGATACACGAGCCGCATCCCTCTTCGGCCGGTGCTTTGAAAAGGCATTGGCTGCTCTTCTCTCCCGGGAAGACGGCGCCGCAGTCCTCTTCCAGGAGTGGGGAACCTATCGCGAATCGAATCTCGAGTACGGCACCGGGGACGATTGGGAACGCATGCTGAGACAGGGGGTCATGCTGCTCGAACGATTTGCACAGGAAGATCGCGTTCACATCCGCCATCCAAAGCAGGACCTCCAGGTGAAACTCGGTCGTGCGCTTCCGAATGGCGATGATTTCGTGGCCTACATAGATGGCATCGGGGAGTTGGACGGCCAGCGCTGCCTCCTCGAGTGGAAAACCACCCGGGCGCGCTATCCCGAAGAACCCGCAGGACTCGTAACTCTCGACCCACAGATGATCTGCTACTCCTGGATGAGCGGGATTTCGGATGTGGCGATGGTCGTGTTCGTGCGCAAACGTGTTCCTGAAATCCAGTATCTCCGGGCCTCGATCACCGACACTCAGCGGCAAGAGTTCGCCCAAATCGTGGAAGCGACTGCGAGTCAGATCGAGGCAGGCCGGTTCCTGCCGCACAGCGGGATTCGTTTCCCCCAGAACGGTTGTGTGAGCTGTGCCCATCTGGGGCTCTGTCTCAATGACCAGCAGTTGATTGATACCCATCTGATTCGTAGCCCGGGAGCAAGCGACCTTGATTGGCTTGATGAGCTTTCGGATTAACGGTGGGGCCATGACACCCCCGGAACTCAACCGCCAGAGGGCGCTCGCTGTTCTCAGCAGGATCGAGGAGATCCTGACCTGGGAGAAGTTGAGCGAGCACCAGCGGGACGAACGATTCCTTGAGTTAGGGCAACACCTCTGCGAGGTTCGCGCGGGGCAGTACTGGAGGCTCGATGATCTGAAGTCCTTTGATGAGTTCCTCGAGAAGCGCTTTCCGGAGTCGCGCCGGAAGGCTTATTACCTCATGGCCATCCAGGAATCCCTGATCCGGGTCCCGAAACGGCAGCTGCGGGAGGTGGGCTGGACGAAGGCCATCGAGTTGGCCAAGGTGGCGCGGCGAGACGGAGACGAATTCGACTGTGCAACCTGGTTGCACAAGGCCAGGGAGATGCCCAAAGAGGAGTTTAAATGTGAAGTGGAGAAGCACCTGACCGGCCGCCCGACCGAGCCCTGGGAAATCCTGTACTTCAAGGTGTTCAAGACCCAGCTGCCGGTCGTCGAACAAGCCCTTGAAACAGCGGCCCTGATGCTCGGAACCGAGAAATCGCGGGGCTACTGTCTAGAGATGATCTGCGCGGATTTCCTGGCGGGAGCGAGTCTGGATAACCAAGACCCAAGTGCCATAGCGTCTTCCCTCCGTCGTCTCCTTGCTTTCCTCCCGCAGCCTCACAGAGACGAATTCCTCGAGCAGATGAAGGCAACGGAATGATAGCAATGCGTCAGAAGCAGCCACGGGTGCGGTTGGCACCGGAGGCCTATCGCGGGTTGTGGTTGCAGGTTCTCAAACGCGACGGATGGCGATGCCAGAGGTGCGGAACCCTCGAGGGTCTCCAAGTCCACCACATAAAGCCACGCAGTTCCCTGGGAGACGATGCCGAAACCAATCTGATCACGCTGTGCGCCAAATGCCACCAGGATGTTCACTGCCCAAAGCACACGAGAAATGGAGTCCCATCGGAATGCTGGTGGAGTCGATGCTTCTACGCGGACGCTGACTTTCCTAGGTCACGCATTGTGATAAGAGCCTCACCTGCGCTGCCGCGCTAATAAATGGTCCCTACCGATCTTACGAGTGTTTTCGTCCGGGTGATTCGGAAAGCGGATCACATCTGACGCGGTGGCAATTTGGGATCGAGCACCTTGGGGGCGCTATCGGCCTCGCTCACTGGCAGGCCAGCGGGATCCAGCAACCCGACCTGCACCGGTATGGCGGCCTGGTCCCCGTATATGTGTTCGTAGGAGACCTTTACATCCTTGAATCCGACGAGCCCGACGACGGCTATCTCCACGGCCTTTCCCGTGGTAGGCACTCCCGGCAGTAGCCAGTCGACAGGCGTCGTGTGGGTGAAGCTGATCACGAGTTCTTCCACCACTCGATCGTGCCCAACGGTAGGCAACACATTCGTCATCTTCACATCCTGCGGAAAGAACTTGCCGAGAAGATGATCGCGGTAGAATGCGTGCACACCCTAGTGGCCCCGACCAGCCCCGGTACCCTACAACACGGGGATCCTTGACAGACGCCGGGTCCTCCCCGGCTCCGCCAAGCTAAACCCTGTGCCACTCAAAGATAGGGCGCCAATTCACCGCTAGAACCAAAGTTTGTGGAAGTACCAACGGGGGGCGGAAAAGTTCCAGAACTTGGTTCCTGGCCGTTTTGTAACCCGTAGCCCATAGGGGAAGAGCGGAGCCGGCCGCTAAACTTCTCCTACGTTGCGAGTCAGCCTTTCCAGTAAGCGTTTTGCTTAAGGCGAAGACAGCGCAACCCTTGAGGAGAGCCAAATGATTCTAGCCATTGCGGTGCTACTGATGCAGCCGGCGTCTTTGATTGAAAATAGTCCCAAGCAGCATCAGTTTGATGCCAATTCAAATCCCACTTGGTTTGCGGCCAATTCCGCGGTAAGTGCCAAGTCCCACGACAAGGATGATGACAAGTCGATAACCGCGCCAGCGAAAGATGATAAGGTGGCGCAGAAATCAGCACCTACTTCTTCTTCAACGCCCAATTCAGCTGCGACATCGGTGTTTCCGACACCCGTGAAGAATGAGAGCCCGGCGCAGAAGAAGGCCATAGCGACCGAGGCCGGCTTCCCGGTGCCCGAGAAAGATGACAGCGCGGCACAGAGCGCGCCGGGAACTGCGACTCCAGCGAAACTGCCGGCGGTGGTATCGGTTGGGGCGTACTTGCCGGAGCAGCTCTCGGATGATTCAGTGGGCGCGCCTGCGAGCTTCGCGCCGAGGGCGTATTCGCCAGCGCGAGAAACGGGGCGGATGCACTTCCTGGCGAAGAAATGGTTCATGCTGGGTGAGGCGGAACACCGCGGGGCGTCATTGTTTGGCGGCGTGCATAATCCGCTGATGCGGTAGGGCGCGAAGAGCGAGCCAAAGCAGAAGCACGGCGACGAAAAAACGGCGCGGCAATTTCGCAAAGTGCGGCAATCTTGCGAAGTGCAACGTCAAATTTGAAGTGGCGGCGCGGTCCCGTGGCTCCGGGGCCGCGCTTGCTTTTGGCGGCGAGCGTAGGTTAGTGTGCGGCCGGGTGGAAATAAAATGAGTTCCACGACGCCCGGTGCGATGCCGCAAGATGAAGGCGCTAGGTCGGCACGGGAGAGCGACGCGCGGTCCAGCGAAACTGGGCGGCCCGCGCGGATGGTGTCGCTCGATGTGTTCCGCGGGCTGACCATCGCGGGGATGATCCTGGTGAACGATCCGGGGTCATGGGGCGCGATCTACTGGCCGCTGGACCACGCCGAATGGAACGGGTGGACGCCCACCGATCTGATCTTCCCATTCTTCCTTTTCATCGTTGGCGTGTCGATGACGCTGTCGTTTGCGACGCGGCTGCGGCGCGGGGCATCGCGCGGGCGGCTCGCGCGGCACGTGGTGATTCGCGGGCTGGCCATCTTCGCGGTGGGGTTGTTCCTGAACGCGTTCCCACATCCGCACTGGGAGACGCTGCGTTACACGGGCGTGCTGCAGCGGATCGGAGTCGTCTACTTGATTGCGGGACTGTTCGTGCTGCTGACGGCACTGCGCGCGGACGCGGAGGGATCTACCGCAAACATTGGCGCGTGCGTTGCGGCCATTGCGGTGCTGCTGGTTGGATACTGGGCGCTAATGCGATTCGTGCCCGTACCTGGATATGGCGTGGGGAACCTGACGCCGGAGGGGAATCTTGCGGCGTGGATTGACCGGCGGTTGATGTGGCACCACTTGTGGAAGCCGATGTGGGACCCGGAAGGATTTCTGAGCACACTGCCGGCGATTGGGACGGCGCTCTCGGGCGTGCTGGTGGGGGAATGGCTGCGATCTTCGCGCGAGTTGACGCGGAAGGTTGCCGGCTTGAATGGAGCGGGGGCTGCGGCGATGGTCGCGGGGCGGCTGCTGCATTACATTTTTCCGATTAACAAGAATTTGTGGACGAGCACGTATGTGATTTTCACCGCCGGCTTCGCGATGATTGTGCTCGCGGCGTGCATCTCGATTGTGGATGTGAAGGGCTGGAAGAAATGGGCGTGGCCGTTCCTGGTGTTTGGGAGCAACGCCATCGCGGCGTTTTTCTTTGCGACGCTGCTCTCGAAATTGAGCGTGATCTATCACGTCCACGCGGGCGGGCGCGCGATTACGTGGCACGGGTACGTGTACAACCACTTTTTTGCGAATCTGGCGATGCCGAAAAACGCCTCGTTGCTATTCGCGATCTTCTTTGTGCTGCTTAGTTTAGTGCCGATGTGGCTGCTCTACCGCAAACGCATTTTCATCAAATTGTAACAGTGTTACAGGCACACTGGAGTGGTTGAGCCGGCATTCATCCGGACAGGCGGAATGCAGGCCAGCTGAATTCGAGCTTCACCATACTCGCGCCGCGGGCGCCCCTACAGGTAGAATCAAGGCACATGACACGAATCCTCATCATCGAAGACGACCGGGACATTGTGGAGCTGGTGCGGTACAACCTGGCGCACGAGGGATTTCAGGTGACGTCGGTATCGGATGGCGCGTCGGGCCTCGCGCAGGTGAAGAAATCGCCGCCGGATGTGCTGCTGCTCGACCTGATGCTGCCAAAACTTTCGGGGCTGGAAATCTGCAAGGAAATCCGTCGCGACGCTTCGCTGAACCGGTTGCCGATCCTGATGGTGACGGCGCGCGGGGAAGAGGCGGATCGCGTGGTGGGATTGGAGATGGGTGCGGACGACTACGTGACGAAGCCTTTCAGCCCGCGCGAACTGGTTGCGCGCGTGAAAGCGCTGCTGCGGCGCTCGTCGCCGCAGGGCGAGCCGGAACGCGCGGTGGAAGCCGGAGCGTTGCTGATCGATCCGTCTTCTTACCGAGTGACGAGGAGTGGAAAGCCAGTCACGCTGAGCACGCTTGAATTCCGTTTGCTGCACTATCTGGCCTCACGGCCGAACAAGGTTTTTTCCCGCGACCATTTGCTGGACGCCGTGTGGGGCGCGGACCGTTTCGTAACGCCGCGGAGCGTGGACGTCTATATTCGGCGCCTGCGCGAAAAAGTGGAACCCGATCCGGAACGCCCGTTTCACCTGAAAACAGTGCGCGGCGCAGGCTATCTTTTCGAGCTCACACCTGAAACCTCCCGGACGGAACGCGCCGGCCGTGCGAACTAATTTAGTCTGGCAATGGATCCTCGCCATCGGAGGATTGCTGCTCGTTGTTGTGCTTGGATTGAGTCTTGCGACGACGCGAGGCGTTTCCGAGTGGGAGTTTCTCGGGCTCGCGGGAATCGGCAGCGCGCTCTTCCTGATGGTGTTCCTTTCGTCGCTCTCCAGTGAATCCTATCGATCGCGCGTGAACTGGCTGGTGGAGGTGTGCCGGCGCATTGCCGCGGGGGATTTCCCGCGGGTGGAACCGGATTCGCACAGTGATGAATTGGCCGCGCTGGGCCGCGCGCTGAGCGAAACATCGAATCGCCTGAAAGCGACGATAGCTTCGCTGAGCGCGGGGCAGAGCCGGACGTCGGCGATCCTGGACAGCATGGCCGAGGGCGTTGCCGTGGTGGGGGCCGATGAACGGGTGATTTTCTCGAACGCTGCGTTCTCACAGATTCTCGGGCTCGAAGAAAGCGACACATCCGCCACGCAGGGTGTTGGACATGAATTGGGAAGGGGCGCAGGACACGGATTGATGCTCGTTGAACTGGTGCGGCAGAGCGAATTGCTCGTCCTGGTGAAAAAGGCGCTGGCGGAGCGGCGGCGAGTGGAAAGCGACGTGACAGTGGGTACGCTGCGCCCGCGGACGTTTGCCGTAACGGCTGCACCCGTGCAGGCTGCAATCGCGGACACGGTGGACGGGACAGCGGAGCGTGAAACGTTGGGCGCGGTGCTGGTGTTGCATGACATCAGCGAAGTGAGGCGGCTCGAGCGGGTGCGGCGCGATTTTGTGGCAAACGTGTCGCACGAATTCAAAACGCCGCTGACGGCAATCCGGGGCTTCGCGGAAACGCTGTTGAGCGGCGCTCTGGACGACGCCGATCACCGCGCGCGCTTCGTGGAAATAATTCGTGAACACGCCGCGCGGTTGGCCCGTCTGACGGATGACCTGCTGAGGCTCTCCAAGATGGAGGCGGGGCAATTTGCGCTGGAGTTCAAGGCGGTGAACGCGGCGGAGATTCTTACGTCATGCTTGGATACCGCGCGATTCAGCGCGGAACGGAAAAAACTACAGATTGAGATGCATTGCCCGATCAAAATGCCGCGGGTACGGGGAGACGCGGGGCGGCTTCGCGACGTAATTCAGAACCTGCTCGATAACGCGGTGCAATATACGCCGGCCGGCGGACGAATTGTGGTCAGCGCGAATGCGGAGAATGGAGACGTGGTGTTCGACGTTTCGGACAACGGCATCGGCATTCCGCAGGCGGATCTGGAGCGGATTTTCGAGCGCTTCTACCGCGTGGATGACGCACGCTCGCGCGAAGCCGGCGGCACGGGGCTTGGCCTCGCCATCGCGAAGCACATCGTGGAAGCGCATTCCGGAAAAATTTGGGTTGAGAGCACGGTTGGAGAAGGCTCGAGCTTCCATTTTTCGATTCCGATTGCGAATTAGAAGGAAGAACCCCACATTCGCCCACACTGCGGGTCGATCATTGTGCACCCACACCAAATTTCAAATCGTCTTCTGTGTGAACCTCGAACCACCCGCTTGTTTCAGGTGCCCCCCGCTGAAGAGCAAATTATTCTGGCAAATGGACAGGTGTAGAATGGCCGCGGTCTATGAGAGCGACATGATCTACGCTCACGAATTGAAGACCTCGGACGCCCGGGAAAATGTCTCACAAGGAGAATTAGAAATGGAAAAAGTTGCGCGACGCGGATGGATACTCGTAGTGATCGCGTTTGGCATCCTCATGAGCGGCGGCATGGGGACTGCGCAGGAGCCTCCAATGGAAGACTACGTCAAGGCTCATTACACAAAATACGAGTACCGCATCCCGATGCGTGACGGCAAGAAGCTGTTCACTTCCGTTTACGTTCCCAAGGACGCGTCGCAACAATATCCAATCCTCATGGACCGCACACCGTACAGCGTAGCCCCATACGGGGAGGACCAGTATAGGAGGAGCGTCGGACCCTCCGATGAATTTGAGAAGGCCGGATACATCTTCGTCTATCAAGACGTGCGCGGCAGATATCAATCCGAAGGTGAATTCGTCGAGATGCATCCGCACATTGATGTAAAGAAATCGCCCAACGACGTGGACGACAGCACGGACACCTACGACACCATCGAATTCCTGTTGAAGAACATTCCAAACAACAATGGAAAAGTGGGGATCTGGGGAATTTCTTATCCGGGCTTCTACACTTCCGCGAGCATCATTGATTCACACCCGGCGTTGAAGGCCGCGTCACCGCAAGCGCCGATGACCGACCTATTCATGAGCGATGACGCGTACCACGGCGGAGCGTTCATGCTGGCCGCAAACTTCGGATTCTACGTTTCCTTCAAGCCCTTCGCGGAGCCGTTGTTCCCGCCCGCGGTGAATGTGCCATTCGATTTTGGCACGCCGGATGGCTACCAATACTATCTGCAGGCCGGGCCAACCGGAAACCTGGATACACAAGTTCTCAAGGGTTCCAATTTCCTTTTCCACGATCAACTGATGCACACCACTTACGACGCTTACTGGAAAGCGCGGGACCTCTCCCCGCACATGAAAAATATCCATTGCGCCGTGATGACGGTGGGCGGGTGGTTTGACGCCGAGGATCTCTCGGGTCCGTTCAAGACGTTTCACGCGATCGATCAAAACAATTCTGGGATTCAAAACTCACTGGTTGTCGGCCCCTGGGTGCATGGCGGATGGGCAAGCACGGACGGAGATCATCTGGGGGACATCCAGTTCAACGCAAAAACAGCCGAGTTTTTCCGCGCCAACATCCAGTTTCCCTTTTTTGAATACTACCTAAAGGGAAAAGGCGAGGCGCTGCCGAAAGCGTATGTGTTTGAGACGGGGACAAATGCATGGCGCAAGTACGATGCGTGGCCGCCCTCGAAAGCAAAGGCCAGGACGCTTTATTTGCATGCGGGCGGCAAATTGTCGTTCGAGCCCCCCAGCGAAAAAGAGGGCTTCGACGAATACGTCAGCGATCCGGCGCATCCGGTACCTTTCGTGGATTACATGGCCGTGGCGGTCCCGCAACGCTACATGGTGGATGACCAGCGATTCGCGGCGCGCCGGCCGGATGTGCTGGTTTATGAAACCGAGCCACTCGAGGAAGACGTAACGATTGCCGGCCCCGTCTCGCCAAAGCTGAAAATCACATCCACTGGAACCGATTCGGATTTTGTGTTGAAGCTGATTGATGTTTATCCCAACGATTATCCGGACAACGCCATTCCAGATGCAACCAAGAGAGTTCTTGGAGCGCCATCTGTGCGCATGGGTGGATATGAGCAGCTCTTAAGGGGAGAGCCGATGCGCGCGAAATTCCGGAGTAGCTGGGAAAAGCCGGAGCCGCTAGTTCCCGGGAAAATGGCCCAAGTAGATTTCTCAATGCCGGATGTGAATCATACGTTTCGTAAGGGACACCGGATCATGGTGCAGATTCAGAGCTCGTGGTTTCCGCTGGTGGATCGCAACCCGCAAGTCTTCGTCGAGATACCCAACGCAAAACCGGAAGAGTTCAAGAAAGCAACGGAACAGGTATTCCACCAAAAGGATGCGGCATCAGGAATCGAGTTGATGGTTTTGCCCAAGTAAGAGACGGCTCAGGTATTCGAGAAAATGGAAAGACTTTGCACGCCGTGGTGCGGATCGTGAGTTGCAAAGGAAAGCAATCGGTTGTAGGTTTCTTGTGCGGCAGGAAGTTGAATCGGTAACATGCAATACTACCCAGCCACTCTTACCACGCTAACTGCTTCCACGCACAAGTCGAACTGGAGGGTCGAACGGGAAATGCCCGGTCACTTGGAAATGCAATGGAGGGCGAAGCGAAAATGCGTCTAATTGCCCGGCTGGTAGGGCGTCACACGTCTCGATTGGGCGCATTTATTCTTTCCATTGGCATTCTGGTTGTGCTCGCGGGGTGCTCGTCCGGCGGTTCCAGTGTATTGCCGCCGGCACCGTCGATTACCGGCCTAAACCTGACCTCGGGCGTAGTTGGGACCTCAATCACCATTTCCGGGGCGAACTTTGGCGCGACGCAGGGCAGCAGCACGGTCACGTTCAATGGAATAGCCGCAGCAGTGACCTCATGGAGCGCGACGAGCATTGTGGTGATGGTGCCTTCGGGAGCCACGAGCGGCGATGTGGTGGTGACGGTCGCCGGTGTGGCCAGCAACGGGATCCTGTTCACAGTCAGCGGGATTACCGTAACCATTTCTCCGGTGCGCGCAGCGACAAACGTTGGGCAAGGAGTAGCTTTCAGCGCAGTTGTTATGGGAAATGCCAACACAAGCGTCACCTGGGAGGTGGATGGCGTAACCGGAGGGACCACGACGACCGGGACGATTGACACGAACGGCAGTTACACGCCGCCATCCACCGCAGGAACGCACACCATCTCTGCAGTCAGCGTCGCAGATACTGCGGACATGGCGACAGCATCCATTGCGGTGACCGATCTCACCACGGTTGCGACCTACCACAACAACCAATCGCGCGACGGGACTAACACGCAAGAATACGCTCTGACTCCAGCGACGGTGAACACTTCGAGTTTCGGGAAAAGATTCTCGTGCGCTTTGGATGCGCCGGCATACGCCCAGCCGTTATGGGTCGCCAATGTGATGATTCAGGGGGCCGCGCACAACATCATCATTGCCGCCACGATGCACGACACGGTTTACGCCTTCGACGCGGATGCTTCCCCTTGCCAGACCTATTGGTCCACGAGTGCAATCACCTCGGGAGAAACGTGGGTCACTCAAGCTGACTTGCCATGCGGCAATTACGTGACGGTTGGCATCGTCGGCACGCCGGTAATCGATCTGACGACAGACACTGTCTACGTGGTTGCTGAAACGAAGACCACCAGCGGAACCACGACAATCCACTCACGGATCCACGCTCTAAGTCTGATCGACGGCTCTGAAAAATTTGGCGGCCCTGTAGATATTACGGCCACGTCCGGGACCATTACCTTTAGCCCGATCGTACAAAACCAGCGACCGGGGCTGGCGCTTGTGAATGGAGTCATTTATGTGGGGTACGCCGCCCTTCAAGGGAACTGCGGAACCATTTATGGATGGGTGATGGGGTACAGCGCTTCAAACCTCGCGCAGGTAACTGTATTTAACGACGATCCAAGCGCCACAAGCAACGGGGAAGGCGGCGGCATCTGGATGTCTGGCGGCGCACCGGCGGTCGACGCGAGCAACAACCTGTATCTGGCAACTGGAGATGGTCCTTTCGATGGTGTCCAGAATTTTGGGGACAGCATTTTACAGCTTTCCACTTCAGGCGGCTTGACTGTGACCAGCTACTTCACTCCGGACAATCAGGCGGCTCTGGAAAACGATATTGACCTTGGATCGGGCGGGGTGACTCTGATCGATCCGGCGTCAGGTCCACTTCCGCATCTGTTGATTCAGGGAGGCAAGGAAGGAGAATTCTGTATTTATTGAATCGCGACAGCCTCGGAGGATACAACCCGAATAATAACAATGCTGCGGTTCAGGTCTTCACGGCCGCGAATAATGAAATCCTGTCCACTCCGGCCTTCTGGAACAACACATTGTATACAGCACCGGCGAATACGCCGCTCCAGGCATACGCCTTCAGTCTTTCGACCGGCTTATTTAGCACTCCCGCCGGATCGATCACCCCCATCATATTCGGAAGCCGCGGCGCCACTGTGTCTATTTCTTCGCAGGGACCAACCACCAACGGCATTGTGTGGCTGATTGATCCGACACCGGCTCTGCGCGCCTATAACGCGACCAACCTCGCAACGGAACTTTGGGACAGCACCATGGTTGCAGGAGACCAGGCAGGCGCTTTCGTTGAGTTCACGGTTCCCACGATTGCTAACGGTAAGGTGTACATCGGCACAGCAACTGAAATCGATGTTTATGGCTTGCTGCCCAACTAGTATTTGACGGATTGCCCGAGCGCTCACCTCGCAACGTATAATCAATCCTTTGGCGAATCGGCTGAGATTTTCGCGCGGAGAAGCGTCAGCAGTCTTCAGAGACCTTCGCCAAGTATTCACCCCTGTTTCACGAGGCCGTAACCTTGCAGGCGCATGCTAGATGCGCCGGATCAGAACGATTGGCCGGCGGGGAGAACTTAATGGCGTCAGCTGCGCGGAGCACGGAACAGGTGTATCAAGAGGCTCTGGTCAATTATTTGATTTCGATGGCGCGGACAGTAGAAGGCAGCTTGAACAAGGCGCTGCACGCGCTGGTGCAGGTGCACGACCCGGCCTCGGGGCAGCTTGCCAGTGAGATTTTTCTGAATGAGCCGCGGATCAATGAAATGGAAGTGCTGATGGACGAGCAAGCGGTGCGCGTGCTGCGCTCCGGGCATCTGCCGGATGAAGAGATCCGCTTGACGGTGGCCACGCTGAAAATCACCAACGATCTGGAGCGCATGGGCGATCTGGCCGTGAACATCGCGGAGCGCGTGATCTCACTGCAGGAGATGCAAGCCGCCGAGCCACCCGCGGATCTCGCGCCGATGGCAGCCGCAGTGCGCGCGATGGTGGCAAAGAGCTTTGGCGCGCTGATCTTCCGCAACGTTGTGCTGGCAGGAGAGGTGCTGGAATCGGACGACATCGTGGACCGGTATCGTGATCAAATTTTCGAGCATCTGCTTGCGGGAATGCTGGAAGGGCCGGCGAAAATTGCGGCGAGCCTGCAATTTGTGCTGGCCACGCGATATATGGAGCGGATCGCGGACCACGCCACGAACATCGCCGAGGACACAATTTTCTGGCTGCGCGGACTGGACGTGCGCCATGGACGGGCGCTTGCCGCGAAGAAGAGCGCGGCGGATGTTTCGGCGATGGGCGAGACAGGGCAGACAGGACTCACGCAGAATTCATAATCCATTGACAGGACATTGAATCCGCGGGATTAGGATCGCTGCGGTAACAAAACATCCTTCCCGGTCTCCCCGGCCGGGAAGTGAGGGTACTTCCAAGTCGTCTCCCACCTCGAGGCCGGCGTTCCCCTGGCGCCGGCCTCATTTTTTGCGCGCTCAGCGGCGCATAAACGAAGCACCCGAACCGCTCTCCATGGAATTCTGATCGTGAAATTTTCCGGGAATATGTAGCTGTAAAGAGAAGCGGGCGGAGAGGCAACTTACGTTGCGTCCCCGCCCGGTTGGACGGTGTTCAGGGTATTACGAAACCGCTTTGATGGCTACGGCAGGGTGTACCGGATATCCGCGTAAACCATGAACATGTGGGCGTCTACCGGCGCTCCCGTTAGCACGGCCCAAGGATTACGCGACACATAAGATCCCTGCGTGATGAGTTGCAGCTTGCCGTAATTAGGGTTCTGCCAGAAGGTTTGAATTATCCCGATGGTGCCTTCCTGGATAGCCCGGTTGTTGGTGCTGGCCGAGCCCGGAACTCCATATCCGACTGGAGTGCCAGTCGGTGCAAACGGGTCGATACTGAAATCGCGGCCATAGTAAGCGCCGCCGTAGTATCCATAGAACATCGAGGACTTTACCGCCTGGTATTCGAATCCGCCGATGCCGGAATAAGCATGCACTGGAGACGGAACAAAGGGCGATGTCAAAGTCGCTTGCCGGACAACGATGTCGGGGCCGGAGCCGATGATGTAGATGCCGCCGCCGTCGCTCCAGAAGGTGTTGGCGATCAGGTGGAAATTCTTAACCAGCTCGAGGTTGACGTTCACCGAACCGCCAACGCCGGGAGTCGTCTGAGACATGTTGGTGGTTCCAGTGATCGAGGCAGGGGTGAAGAGCTTGAATTCTCGGAACAGCCCGACCGCTTCGAAGTGCAAATTCTTGTCGCCGACCTTCGTGTCATTGGCAACCTTGAAAATGAAATCGGGAATGAAGCCCGGGGTCGGAGGAGTCGAGAGCGTTCCTCCGCTTGTTTGGTCAACCTCGCCGGTGAGAGAAGCGAACTCATGGGGTGAGGTGACGCTGGTGGGCATCAGGACATCCGGGTTTTCGATGGAAACGCCGAAGGTCCAGCTGTCACTTGGATGGTACATGAGGCGGAACTGGGGAGTTCGCTTCCAAGTCAAGCCCACTTGGTAGTTCGTGTCCATATCTTGGGAGTAGAAGATGTCATTGGGGAAGACGCCGATTCCTTTTCGATTCGGTGTCATCATGCTCCAATCCTGGCCCGCCATGATTTCCCATGGCCCACGGCGGTAGTCGGCGAAGTAAAGCCTCATGCGGAGGGAATCGGAGTTACTGGTGACATTGGCATTGGCAGCGATGGCGCCCAAAAAGTCAGCTTCAACGTAGCCTGAAACGCTGCCACCGGCAACCGGCGCGTCCGCTCGCAATGAGATCCGTGAGTTTTGGACGCTAAACCGAGTTTCGCCATTTCCCGCGGGGCCAACTGTGCTGCTAACAGTGTTGGCGTATGGGATGCCATTGAACGTGGTCCCGATGCCGTTACCCGTGGCTTCCGTGCGGTACACAGCCGTGAAGTCCATGAAGCCGCCGGGAGTGAAGCTGGCGTCGCCAATCTTGAAGGAGAGCGGTGAGTGCTCCGGGCCGCCAGTCTGCGCGGCTCCGGCAGCAGGCGCTGCCCCGGCGGGTGATGCCGCGGGCATTGACCCGGGCATTGCTGCGGATGCTGTGTTCGTCGTGCCTGCCGGCACCGTCGCTGCCGGCCCTGTAGAAGCTGCATTTCCTACAACGCCGGGGGCCGCAGAATTCGACGCGGAATTCGCCGTGGTACTCGACGGCGAATTGACCTTGTCAAGGGTGGCCTTCATCTCGGCCATTTGCTGCTGCTGGCGATCGAGTTGTTCGGCCTGCTTGAGAATCAGGGCGCGCAATGCCTCGATTTCCGAGGCCAGTTCGGCGCTGGAAGGAGCCGTGCCGGTGGTGGTTGGCTGGGTTGCCTTCGACGAATCTCCTGCCAGAACTGGCGCCTTTGCGGTGTCCGTGGGCTTAGTGCTGTCCGTGGACTTGGTGCTATCCGTGTTGGCCGGTTTGTTATCATCCGCTGCCGCAAAGGCAGAAACCGCCGGCGCGGCGATGAGAACCACTGCAAGAAACCACATTAATCCCTTTCGCATTCATTCCTCCTTGGATTCAAAACTCCCTTGGTTCATAGCCCCCGACCTAAACTTGAGCGGGACCCCGGATTGCAAACGGGTCCTTGCTTGAGCGACACCAAGACCGTGAATGAGGGAGGGTATGGGGGTCGCGTCAATCGTATGTGAGAGGAATGTTAATCTTGTGTTACAGGCGATTTGGCGGGCGCAGGCGGTGGAAAACTCAATTTATGGTCACGAAATTGGATTTTGAGGTGCATTATACGTATCAAAATTATTTGAAATAACGCATATAAGCATATTAAGAGATACCGTTCGAATCCTTGACCCGGGATCCGGCGGAGCTTCCTTCAGAAAGGCCTGTTTTGTACCGCCAGCAAGAATTGTCAGTGAAGCGCGCCTTCCTGGTAAAGCAATGCGGAAAATTGCGCGGCGTAATCGTACTTTGCCGTGGCCTGATCAATGCTGGCCTGCGTTTGATTGAGCTGAGCCTGAGTCAATTCAACGATGTTACCCAAGCCGAGATTGTAACGCGCCTGAGCAAGGTCGAGAGCATCATTGGCCTGGTCGAGGATTTGTGTGGTGAGAGCGACGTTTTGCAGAGCAGTGCTGGCTCCAAGCCAGGCCATGCGGACGTCGCGGGCGACGCGATCCTGCAGATCCTTAAGTTCAGAGGAGGCCTCGCGGGCACGGTCGTCGGCTTCCGCACGGCGCGCGCTGAAGAGTCTTCCATTAAAGATCGGAACGTTGACGTTGAAGCCCGCGGCAGCGTAATCCAGCGGGATCGGCGATTGGCGGTAGGGAGCGACGCCCGTCACTGCCGCGAGTGAGATCGTAGGAAGCGACAAGTCCCGCTCGGCAACAGCGAAACGCCTCGCAGAATCGGTCTGGAATCTTGCGGCCACCAACTCGGGGCGGGCGCGGTCGGCTGAGGTGAGAGCTTCATCGAGAGGGGGCAATGATGATGACGTCTCCGCGGGCTCGGCGAGATCAAACTGCGGCACGCCCGTGAGACCAAGCGTTTCCATCAAGACGGCCATCGAGGATTGCGCGTCATTCTGCGCTTTCACAAGAAGCAGCTTTGCTTCACCGAGAATGACGTTGGCGAAGCTAACGTCAAGGCCTGATCTAATTTGGCTCTTGGCGAGCGCGGTTATCTGTTCGGAGGCAACCTCGCGTTGTTTAACGGTCTCGGTGGCGACGCGCAACACCGCCTGTGCGCGAAGCGCGCCGTAAAACGCGCGATCCACATTGAGCAGTACATCGGCGCGGGAGAAATTCACACCCTCTTGCGCGGCCTGCGCCTGCAGCCGCGCGCTGGCGACAAGGTTTTGCGTGCGGCCAAAATCGGTGACGAGTTGCTCGGCGGTAAGGCCGGTGGCGAACCGGTCATAGACGGTGGGGTTGTTCAGCAAGCCCGCGGCGATGCGCGTACCAGATTCGGATTCGGCACCGGTGGCGCTGCCATAAAGATTTGGAAAGTAAGCGGAGCGGGCCTCGGTGACCTGTTCGGACGCAGCGGAGGCGCCTGCTTGCGCGGCGGCAATCCGCGGATGATTTTGCAAGGCAATGCGCCGCGCGTCATCGAGGGTCAGGTGCGCCGGCACCTGTGCCGGCCCCGCAGGGGTTTTCGACGCAGGCTGAGGCGGGGCTTGAGCATGAGCCGCACTTGCGAGAATTAGAACGGACACCAGTAACACAGTGATTCGCAGTTGTCGAAACATTACGCCTCCTCGATGACCGTTGTGCCAGTGATTTCTTCAGGTTGCTGCTTGCGTCCGTAGAGCACCACGTACGCGGCGGGGACGACAAAGATTGTGAGAAAGATGCTTACCAGCAGACCTCCGATGATCACACGCGAAAGCGGCGCATACGCCTCGCTTCCCATTTCGAGTTTGAAGGCCATGGGCAGAAGGCCTACAACGGTGGCGAGCGAGGTCATCAGGATTGGGCGCAGGCGGATGCGGCACGCGTGGGCGACGGCCTCCATCACACTGCGCCCTTCGCCGCGCAGGACGTTTGCAAAATCCACGATGAGGATGCTGTTGGAAACCACCATTCCCTGCAGCATCAAAATTCCCATCAAGGATTGAATGTTCAGAGTTGTGCCGGTGAGGACCAAAGTGAGGATTACGCCGATAAGCCCCGTGGGAACGGCGAGAATGATAAGGAACGGGTCCTTGAAGGAAGCGAACTGAACGACCATGATCAAATACACCAGCAGGACCGATAAAAGAAGACCAAAGGCCATGAGCTTGAATGAGGTTTGCATTGTGACAACCAACCCGCGGGTGTCCACGCGGATGTTCCGGGGAATTTGGGTATTGGCGATAATTTTGGAAATCGCCTTGGCCGGGCCTCCGATGTCTTCGCCGGTAGGCGCCACATAAACATCGATGGCTCTTTGCAATTGATAGTGATCCACCTCGGTGGGAGTGAGAATCGAAGAAATGTCCGCAACCTGATTTAAGTACGTCGGCATTTTCAGATTGGGAGAGCGCAGGGGCATGGCCTTCAGGTCCTCGATGGATTTCACCTGATTCTCGGGGAACTGAACGGTGACGAAATAATTGTTTCCGGTCCGGGGATCGACCCAGTAGCTTGGGGCAATCATTACGTCCGATGTGAGCGCCGTGATGACGTTATCCAAAACCTCTTTCGGGGTGAGGCCGAGTTCGCTGGTCCGTTCGCGGTTTACATCGATTTCCAGCGTGGGGTAGTTCAAATCTTGCGGCGTATAGACATCCGCCACACCGGGAATAGCCTTGAATTGCCGGGCAAGGTCGTGAGCAATGGCGCCGTCGGTGTTCAGGTCCATTCCACTCACCTGAACATCAATAGGGGCAGGCATGCCCTGATTCAAGACGGCGTCAACCAGACCGCCAGATTGAAAGTAAGTGCGCAGTTGGGGGAGCTGTTTCGCGATCTGTTCGCGAACCTCACGCATATAGGTAAAGCTGCTTACTTTGTGGTCTTCGATGAGGCCGGCCTGGACAAATGCGGTGTGCATGCCGGAGTTCGACGAAAACAAGGATGACAAATCGGCTTGCAGGCCGATGTTGGAAACAATCGTGGAGAGTTCCTGCGGCGGGACGACTTTGCGGATGATGTCTTCCACCTGTTTGATATAGCCCTCAGTGACTTCGATGCGAGTTCCCGTTGGGGCTTTTACGTTGATCGTAAATTGGCCGGCGTCAGTCCGGGGAAGAAAGAGACTCCGATGAACGGAGTCAGGAGAAAAGTCAGCAGAAAAATTGCGATGAATCCAAGAATGGTGGTGCGCGGATGCAGCAGGGCTTTGCGAACCCACCGCTCATACACGTCCAGCATGCGGTCGAATCGCGCGTTGAATCCGGCGTGAAACCTTGCCCCCCAGGATTTCGCGCGCGCCTCCGAGCCTTCGCCATGCTCATGCAGGGGTTTGAGAACGTGGGCGCAGTAGAGAGGGACGACGGTCACGGCGACAAAATACGAAGCAAATAAAGCCAGCACGACACCGAGGGCCAGGGCCGAGAAGAGGAACTTGCTGACGCCGAACAGAAACGTAACCGGGAAAAACACGATGACGGCGACGAGCATAATCGCGAGCACCGCGAAGGCGACTTCATTCGCGCCGTTCCTGGCGGCGATGCCGGGATCTTCGCCCAACTCGATATGGCGGTAGATGTTTTCGAGGACGACGACGGAGTCGTCAATCAATCGAGAGAATGCGATTGCCAGGCCGCTGAGGACCATGCTTTCGATCGTCCTGCCGGCGAAGTGGAGGATCATAAAGGCAATCAGGACGGAAATTGGGATGGAGAGGAAGATAGCGAACGTTGCGCGCGGGCTACCGAGGAAAACCAGAATCATCACCATCGTCAGGAAGAGCCCAATTCCACCCTCGCGCATTACGCTATAAATCGCGGCCTTAACGAAAACAGACTGGTCGAAAACGACGCGGGTCTTGAGTTCCGCGGGGATGTCGCGAAGGGTTTGAATCACCTTCTTGATTCCGTTGACAATGGAGATCGTGTTCGAGTCTCCGCCCTGTCTCAAGATCGGCACGTACACCGATTTCTGGCCGTTTACTCGAACGATGTTGTATTGAAGCGCGGAGGAGTCCACCGCCCTGCCGACATCGGAAATGAAGACGGACTTAGCGCCTTGCGTCTTCATCGGAAGACCGTTGAGCGCCTGGGCATTCGCGATCTGAGCATTTGAGTAAATGTTGTAGTCCAGCGGGCCGATGCGGACATCACCTGCAGGCAGGATTAGGTTGGACGAGTTCGTGGCTCTCACCACGTCCATCGGACTTAACTCGTGGGCTTGGAGCTTGACCGGGTCCACGTAAACCATGATTTGGCGGTACTTGCCGCCGTATGGCTGGGGAACCGTGGCGCCGGGGACGCCGGCGATCTGATTGCGAATCTGAAATTGCGCGTAATCGTGGAGTTGTGTTTCATCGAGTCCCTTGCCCTCCACGGTCAGCAGACAGACCGGCAAACTGGAGGCATCCACTTTCAAGACCACCGGCGGCAGCGTGCCCTCGGGCAACCGCCTCAGATCCGCCATGGCCAGGTTGGAGATTTGGGTCACGTCCGCATTCGCGTCCGTGCCGGGCTGAAAATAAACTTTGATAAGGCTCACGCCGGGCAGCGAACGAGATTCCATGTGGTCATAACCGCTTGCGAAGGTGAAGAATCGTTCAAAAGTGTCCGTGATGTCCGCTTCAATTTGCTCAGGCGGCATGCCGTTATAGAAAGTGGCGACGAGCACGACGGGAATGTTGATGGGTGGAAACATGTCAATCGGCATCTGGTTGACGCTGATGATGCCGATCGCAAAAACCATCAAGCAGAGAACGATGATGAAATATGGGTGCCGCAGAGAGAAGGTAGGCATGGTGGCTGCTACTCCTTCCCCGGCGATTCAACAAGCTTGGGAGAAACAAGCTCCCCTAACTGGTACTGCCCCGGTTCGCCCATAACGACCAGCTCGTTTTCCTGGAGACCGGAGACGACTTCCGCTTGTGTGGAAGTCTGAAGTCCCAGCATGATGGCGCGTTGCTCGATGTGGTTGCTGCTGTTCACAACCAGCACGGTGGCCTGGTTGTTCTTGGCGGCCTGGACGATTTGAATGGGAAGTGTGAGGACGTGCTGTACCGTGTGGAGTGGGATGAGGACGGAGGCGTATATACCCGGAACCAATTCGTCATTTGGATTGGGAACGTGAACTTCGGCGTGCATCGTTCGTGTCTGCGTATCAACTTGATCGGAGAATCGAACGATTTTCCCCTGGAACTCCTTATTGGGATTCGTTAAGCGGACGGCAACCGTCTGGCCGATGTGGACATCCGACACGGCCCGCTCGGGCAGCGGAATCACCAGTCGCAGAAGATTATTTTGAGATAGGCGGCAAAGCGCCAGTGTATCTTTGCCAGAGGAAGTTCCGGCGGGGAGAAGCGCGCCCTTGTAGGCGTACATTTCCGTGACGACGCCATCGAATGGCGCGGTGATGCGCGCGTAAGCAAACATTGCATTGTCTTTGTCACGCGCAGCCTTGGCCGCGAGGACGCCCTGTTCGGCCCCGGCAACAGCGTCTTTGGCCGAGGAAAGGCCGGCGCTTGCCTCCGTATCCTTTGCTTGCGCGACGTCAATGTCCTGCTGAGCGATCAGGTTGGGCCGCGTATTCTGAACGTCGGCATAGCGCGTGTAGGTGATGTGTGCAATGTCGTAGACGGACTGGGCGCGTTTGAGTTCCTCTTTTGCGCTTTCTAGGGCTTGCTCGCTGCGACGAACGGTGGCTTCGTCCTGCAGAAGCTGCTGTTGGAGTTCGGGAATTTCAAGGACGGCCATGACCTGGCCCTGTTTGACGTGCGAACCCCAGTCCACATATAGGTTCTGGATGTAGCCTGAAACTTTTGCGTATACCTGGATTTCCTGAAAGGGCTGGAATTCCGAGGCGATTTCAAGATTGCTGCTTAAGTCGTGTCTTATGACCTTGACCACGGCCGCGGACGGCGCGTTTGCCGGATCGACGTCGGTTTTGGATGAACCACCGCAGCCGGCCCAAAATCCAGCAAGGATTAGAAGCGTCAGAAACATCTCCCATTTTTTGCGTCTCATTTGATCACCTGAATCATTTCCGGATGTCAATTCGATTCCCGCAATTCGTGTTCTTTCTTCAGGGCCTCGCGAAGTTTCTCGATGGTGAAATCTTTTGACCGGCACAGCGTGATCAGCCGGTGCTCCATCCGGGCCATTTCTTGAGCAACGGCGGGGATCTTGTCCGCGATTTCAAGAGGTACCGTCTGCACGCCATGAATGTCACCGTGGAGAAGGTCCCCGGGTTGAACTTTCATCCGGCCCACTTCCAGGCTACGGCCAAAATCGTAGATGTGGGCGAAGGAGTGGGACACGGAGACATTCCGTGCAAACATTTGAAAGCCCGTTGCGCGCACCGCACGCAAATCGCGCACAGCGCCGTTCGTCACCACGCCGATACAACCCAGCGCGAGAAGAATGTTTGCGTGAAGCTCGCCGATAAATGAACCCAGTCCGGGCTGCCGATCGGTGTCCTCCACAACCACGATCCGGGGCGGCGGGATGGTAAGAATATGTGCCCACCAGTCCGTGCGGTCAAAATAGTTCGAACCTTCCATCGGCGGGTCCGCAGTGTGAACGCGCGCAGTCGCGGCGTATCCGACCATGGGCGGAGCATCATCGAAGATGCAGCGGACGGTTGAGTCTGTGAACCCGGTGTTTCGCAGACGGACATCAAACGTTTCGATGGCGTTTGCGACGGTGCATGAATCCAGTTCGGCCAAGGATTGAATTTGGTTACTAGAGAGTGGTGGCGTCATTTTCGGCTCCGGAATTGCTGCAATAAGTGCAAGAGTAATTTCGCGGCCCGTTCAATTTAAAGCCGCCCCAAACGAGAGTCTACTTAAAGAGAGAGGGCCAAAGCTAGGAATCCACGAATACGAGCGAAACTGGAATGCCGCGGTAGACCGTGCATCCGAAGAGCGTTGAACGCTAAGAACGATCACCATAGGGATGTACCGCGTATTCGAACGAGCGGCGATTCTGGCTCGCCCGCAACTTTGCAGTATGCTGAAGGCAATCAGCACAAGAATCAAAAAGAACAGCACAAGAACGGCGTGGATGCCAACTCGAAGAATGCTCCTTTTTAGTTGCGTCTGCGCAATCATTTCCAACTCCGTAGGTATTGAATCGAATGCCAAGGAGTTTCGCGGCGCTGTCATTTTCGGCCGCCATGAATCAGTGTTTAGTTAGAAAGAACTGTGTCGTCAGGAAATTGCGGGAGGTGAGCGGGGCAGAATCGCCGGAGTAGGCGGTGCGGCCACTGCGGGTGGAAAATCCGTCAAGTGAAGGTCAAATTCCAATCGAGGTCTTTGCAAGGAGAAAAGAGAAACGGGAATCGCTGCAACTTGCGGCGCAACAACCTCATGATGAACGAGATTCGCGATTTTGACGGAAGCGGAGAAATGCCGAAATTGGGGCGTGCCTTCGGAATAGTGTGACGACTTTACCCCGACGGCCTGTACACTAACGCAGATTGCGAGCAGGAAAATTGCCAGACGAAGCTTTCCATCCGACCGGCGAAAGGGCTTACGGTACGATTTCTGCTTCAAATTCATAACTAAATCATCATAGCGCCGCATCGCATTCAGAAGCAAGGAGGTTTGGCCGTCGCAATTCGAGCGGATCAATTCAATCGCACAATAGCAATGACTTGAACGGCTCCGATTGACCTGTAAGTCTAAGAAACAAATAGACTTCTGTGATTCACTTCGATTTCTTGCCTTTGTAACCGGACTGTAACAATTATCCGCAAGAATAGGCGAGCGGAGGATGCCATTCACCATGAAAAGAACGCTGCTGGTTGTGTCGCTGTGCCTGGCGCTGGCGGGCGCGATTGTTTCTGAGGGGACTGTTCAGATCAATGCCGGGGGTGCCACCTTCCCGAATCCCATTTACCAGAAGTGGTTCAACGAGTACAACAAGCTGCATCCCAATATTCAAATCAATTATCAATCGCAGGGCTCAGGATTCGGCATTGCCCAAGTTATGGCGCGTTCCGTGGACTTCGGGGCATCTGATGGGCCGATGTCGGACGCGCAATTGTCGAAAGCGGGCTTCAAGATTCTCCACTTCCCCACGGTTCTGGGAGCAGACGTTCCTAGCTACAACGTTCCCGGAGTCACGGGGACATTGAAGTTCACGCAAAAGGCGCTGGCGGGGATTTATCTAGGCACAATCACAAAGTGGAATGATCCCGAACTTACGAAGGCAAATCCAGGCGTGAAACTGCCCGCCGATGATATCATCGTGGCCCATCGCACCGAGGGCAGCGGGACGACTTACATCTGGACGGATTTCCTTTCCAAAATCAGTGCCGATTGGAACAAGAAGGTTGGCACAGGCTCGAGCGTAAACTGGCCGGTGGGTCTTGGTGGCAAAGGGAACGAAGGCGTGACCGGCGTGTTAAAGCAGACGCCCGACTCCATCGGTTACGTCGAGCTGATCTACGCAATCCAGAACAACATCCCGTATGGCGATGTCCAAAATGCCTCCGGTGAATTTGTGAAGGCAAGTTTGGCCAGTGTGACGGCGGCGGCGGCCAACGCGGCAAAAACTATGCCTGATGATTTTCGAGTGTCTATCACAAATGCCCCGGGAAAAGGTGTCTATCCCATTTCCAGTTTCACTTGGCTATTGATACCGGCGGAGATCAAGGACGCTCCCAAGCGGGACGCCATCAAGGGCTTCCTCAAGTGGATGCTGACAGATGGGCAAAACTACCCTGAAGCGCTGTCTTATGCCAAACTTCCCGCTCCTGTTGTAACCAAAGAATTGAAGGCGATCACCGCAATCCAATAGGAGTTGCAAGCATCGCTTAAAGAAACTATGGGAACGGCTTCCACATTGGCTGGGCCTGCGGATGCAAAACCCGCAGGCCCGATTTCACACTCAAGCGCCCTATTGCGCCGATTGCGCAGCGGGGATGAGATCGCCCATCTTCTCACGCTGATATTCGCGGCCAGCGTACTTCTGGTGACTGCTATGCTGGTTTATGAGTTGTGGATTCATTCTGCCGAGTCGCGGACGCAGTTCGGCTGGAAGTTTTTTGTTACTTCAACTTGGGATCCAGTATTCGGCCAATTCGGGGCCTGGCCGTTTATTTACGGCACGCTTGTCACTACGGCTGTGGCGCTTTTCCTCGCTGTTCCGCTCGGCCTCGGCGCGGCGATTTTTCTTTCAGAGCTTGCGCCACCGAAGATTTCTTCGAGCTTGTCATTCGTGATCGATTTGCTTGCGGCGGTGCCTAGCGTCGTTTACGGAATGTTGGCGCTCTTTACGCTCGTGCCGCTCATGCGCACGACCATCCAGCCTTTTCTTAAACACACGCTGGGCTTCCTGCCGATTTTTACCGGCCCGGCCTATGGAATAGGATTTCTCACGGCCGGAATTGTGCTGGCCATCATGACCGTCCCTTACATTATCTCGGTATCTCGCGAAGTTCTCATCGCCGTGCCACGGGACCAGAGGGAAGCGGCGTTGGGTCTGGGCGCAACGCGGTGGGAGGCTACCTGGAAGGTTGTCGTCCCTTTTGCCCGAACAGGCATTATGGGCTCCGTGTTTCTATCCATGGCGCGGGCACTCGGTGAGACGATGGCCGTAACCATGGTTATTGGCAATACGCCCAAGGTTGCCGCCTCGCTCTTCTCTTCTGGTTACAGTATCGCGGCGGTGATCGCCAACGAATTCACGGAAGCTACCGGGAGCCTTTACCTGAGTTCACTGATTGAGCTCGGTCTCGTCCTCTTCCTTCTCACGTTTGTTCTCAATGGACTAGCGCGCTTGCTGATCATCGTCACCTCGCGACGCGGTGCGGGGGTTGGCAACACATGAGCCTGCGGACCTTCTGGCGGAAACTCCTCAGTGGTGTGATGTTGACCATCACTGGGCTTTGCGCGTTTGTTACTGTCTCTGCGCTCTTTGTTATCCTTGGATATCTCGCTTGGTATGGCGCGGGTAACCTGCACTGGAGCTTTTTCACACAGCTTCCCGCCCCTGTTGGGGAAACCGGCGGGGGCATTGCCAATGCCATTTTGGGTAGTGCGAAGATGTTGCTCCTCGCGGCAGCCATCGGCGTGCCCGTCGGTTTGCTGGGCGCAGTTTACTTGGCAGAATTTGCCAGCTCCATGCCCGCGTTTCTGGTGCGGTATGCCGCGGACATGCTTAACGGCGTGCCGTCAATTGTAATCGGAATTTTCGCTTACACAGTCGTAGTTCTGCGGATGCAGCATTTCTCGGCTTATGCCGGCGGATTTGCGCTGGGTGTAATGATGATTCCGATCATCCTGCGGAGTTGCGAGGAGTTCCTGCGCACCGTGCCCCGATCCCTCCGTGAGGGCGCGATGGCGGTTGGAGCGAGCAAATGGAAGACGATCGCGACGGTCGTAATCCCCGCCGCTTCGAGCGGGATTCTGACCGCGATTCTACTTTCGGTAGCGCGCGTGGCGGGTGAAACCGCACCCCTTCTTTTTACTGCGTTCGGAAACCAGTTCTGGCCCAAAGGTATGAATCAGCCGACCTCCTCGCTGCCTGTTGTAATTTACAACTATGCGATCTCCCCGTATGATGACTGGCGCCGCCAGGCTTGGGCCGCTGGACTCGTGTTGCTGGGATTGGTCGTTGTAGTCAATGTGCTCACACGGCTGATCTTGCACCGCCAGACGGCGGTTCGGAGCTAAGGGTTTATGAATATGTCTGCATCAGCAAGGCCTGCATTCGCCAAGGAGGAGCCGATGACCGCGGTGCCATCCATGCCGCTGGGAATCTCAACGGCAGCCGCGCCGGAAACTCCGGCGCGCATGACGATTTCCAACGTCGACTTCTATTACGGAAAGGCGCAGTCGCTCTTCCATGTAAACGTCAACATTGCTTCCAACCGGGTCACGGCATTGATCGGACCCTCCGGCTGCGGGAAATCAACTCTGTTGCGCACGTTCAATCGGATGCACGAAACGCTGAGCCACACGCGGCTGACCGGGCAGATTCTTCTTGATGGCGATGATATTTTGAAGCAAGACGTTACGCGGCTGCGGCGTCGAATTGGGATGGTCTTTCAGCGGCCCAATCCGTTTCCGAAATCGATTTTCGACAATGTCGCGTACGGATTGAAAATCAATGGACACAAAGGCTCGCTGAAGGATGCAGTCGAGCACAGCCTGCGGCGCGCCGCGCTCTGGGATGAAGTGAAAGACCGGTTGAACCGCTCAGCCTACGGGCTTTCGGGCGGGCAGCAGCAGCGGCTTTGCATCGCGCGGGCGCTGGCCGTGGACCCCGAAGTGCTCCTGCTCGATGAACCGTGCTCGGCGCTCGACCCCATCAGCACGGCAAAAATCGAAGAGCTGCTCATCCAATTGAAAGAGAATTGCACCATCGTCATCGTCACGCACAACATGCAGCAGGCCGCGCGCGTGAGCGACTTCACCGCTTTCATGCTGATGGGCGAACTCGTGGAATTCAATCCCACGCCGCAGTTGTTTACGACCCCGGCCGATCCGCGCACAGAAGCCTATATCACCGGGCGATTCGGATAAGACGATCGGGTGGTAGTATTTGCTCGTGGAGGAGCTTGAATGGAACGCCACTTTGAAAAAGACCTGGAAGAGCTGAAGGAGCGGCTTCTCTGGATGGGGAGCCTCGCCGAGCGAGCCGTGCATCAGGCGATACATTCCGTGCTGGATAGCGATGAGAAGCTGGCGCGCACGGTGCTCGACGAAGAACCCGCCATCAATGAACTCCAAGTCGAAATTGACGACCGCGTCGTCCAATTGCTGGCGCTCTATCAGTTGATGGCCACGGACCTGCGTTTCGTCCTGGCCTGTTCGCGCATCAATAGCGATCTCGAACGCATCGGCGATCAGGCCGTCAATATCGCGCAGTCCGCACAACGCATCGTGCGCCACCCGCGCGTGAAGCCTTACGTCGATTTGCCGCGAATGAGCGAGTTGGCCGAGGAGATGGTCCGCGACTCGCTGAACGCCCTCGTGCGCAAGGATACCGAGCTTGCTCAGGGGATTTTAAAGCGCGACGACCAGGTGGACCAGCTCCGCGACCAAATTTTCCGTGAATTGCTCTCCTATATGATGGGAGATTCCGCGGTGGTATTCACCGCGTTTGAACTCATCCTCGTGGCAAAGAACCTCGAACGCATCGGGGACCACGCCACCAATATCGCCGAGGATGTCATCTATATGGTGGCGGGCAGCGACGTGCGCCACTCCTCCGCCACCGACCGGCGCTAAGGCGGCGACGGGGTCAGTGCCGGAAGCGCCGGCGCGGGCATCCTCTTTTTGTCAATTTGATATAGCTGAAGCTTGCCGCTGGTGTAGATCACGTTTCCGATGCTGTGCAGCCCCGGCTGAAATCTTTCGGGAGCGTCATACGCCCAAACGTAATCATAGTCATTCTGCATCCCTTTCCAATCCACCTTCTCGTCATAACTGAGTTCCCAGAACCCGTCCAGGGTGTAAGTGTCTTGCGTTATTTTCAATGGAAGGAGGCCCGGCAACGTGAAAAGGTATGGAGAAAACCAGCCCCGGTCGATCACCCCGTAAGCCCAGAAATGCGCGAAGTATTGGTCCTCCGGCTCAGCATCCGTGTTCTCAACGATTGGCAGCACGCGCGCATTCCGCGTTGTCATGGAGAATGAGCGCGCCAGTCCCTCCAGTTCGAGTTGAGCATCATTAAATGACTGCGCCAGATTGTAGGTACGCGCCGCGAAAATCAGCAATGCCAGCGGCACAAGCCACCAGCCGCGCCTCCCGAGCCGCACAGTGGTGAAGAGCGCGATGAAGAGCACCGGCAGCGCGCGGATGTCCACGTTCCATCCCTCCCCGTAGCCGACAGGCATAGCCGCATAAGCGACGAGAAGCCCCGCCGCGACCACCAGCCACCGCCAGTCCCAGTGAAATTCGCGGTTGCGCAGCCATCCGAAGAAAAAGGCCGCGGCAACCGCCGCGAGGCTGAGCATGTCAAGCAGAAAAGAATTGCCGTGCAGGATGAGCAGAAAATCGCCCAGCTTGTCGCGTAGCGGGCTGAATTCCAGGCCGCTCTGCTGCTCGACAGCGCGCGAAGAAATAAAATAGAAGATGATTCCGGGCACCGCGAGCGCGGCGGACCACATCCACTCGCGCCAACGCGGCCGCGTGACAGAGTAGAGGCCAATGATGAGTATCGCGAAAGCGAACCCGAAGATGTGCGTGAAATAGGTGGCTGTCAGTGCGAGACACGCCAAAGCCCATCGCCAGGGCGAAGGATGATTCAGCCAGCGTATCCACAAGCCCAACGTAAGAAACATCAGTCCCATGCTCACGAAATAGCCGGCGAACCCGTAGCGAAAGAAAATGTTGTGCGCTGCAAGCAGGTACCAGAAAGCGAGCGCGGTTTCCCCAGGATGGATTTGCTTCAGGAAAAACCACGCGCCCAGCGGCAGCCCCAGGGCGCCGATGCTCAGCACAATTTTCCCGGCAGCGAGCGGCGGCAGAATGCGTCCAAGTTCCATCATTGCAAAATCGGTGGTGATGTACGGGTTCGTGCCCCACGCAGCCGCATAATATTGGCCAAATGTGTAGGAAGGATCGTGCAGGCGCGCGAGCACGAAACTGCTTGCGAGGTGGTTGGGAAAATCAAGTATGGGGGGAAAGTGGACAATCCAGATTGGAAGCAGGATCGCCGCCGCGAGGAGCGCAAACAAAACCACCGCAATCCGTTTGTTGCGGAGGAACCGCGGCAAGCTGGATGGAAGAGACGGATTCTCGTTCATTGCAATCACAGCCGGCGTTTATTTTACAGGACACGTAAACAATAGCGCGCTAATGGCCGTCATTCTCGAGCGGCTCGCCCCAGATGTAATGCGCGAACCAGCGGAGGTTTTCTTCCATCACGGAACGCTGCTGCTTTGGTTTGTTGATAGGATGGCCGAACCCCGGATAGACCACCATGCGCACGGGCACGCCCTGATCGCGCAGCGCCTGGTAAAGCTCGAAGCCGTTGGGAATGGGAACGCGGCGATCGCTTCCGCCGTGTTGGATGAGCGTCGGCGTCTTCGCCGACTTGATGTACGTGATCGGCGAAGTCTTCCTGTAGATTTCCGGATCATCCCACGGGGTCGCTTGCAGATATTGCCGCGTAAACGGGTGAATGTCCGTATTCACATAGTAGGTCATCCAATCGGAGATCCCCGCGCCGACGGAGACGGCTTTGAAGCGATCGCTGAACGTCGTGATGAACGCGGAAATGAAGCCGCCCTCGCTCCAGCCCATCGAGCCAACGCGGTCGCGGTCCACCCATCCCTTCGAGATGAGGTAATCCACTCCAGAAATCACGTCATTGTAATCGCCGGTGCCCAGATTGCGGACGTTGAGCGAGCGGAACGCCTCGCCATACCCCGCCGAGCCGCGATAGTTCGGCCGCAGCACGAGCGCGCCCTTGGCGACAAATATTTCCATCGGGTAGTAGCGGTCGGCGGCGAGATTCCCGCGGTCTACGCCAGTTGGGCCGCCGTGAATCACGACCAGCAATGGATATTTCTTTGTGGGATCAAAATCGGCGGGTTTCAGCAGAATTCCCTCGATATGGGATGCCGTGCCTTCAAAATTGGATGTCCACTCGACGTGTTCGCGAATCGCGGGCTTGAATCCCTTCAATTGACTGCCCATGTCGGTCAGGGTACGCGGAGCGAATCCATGAAGCGCGGAAACTGAAATTTCGGGATACGTATTATCCGTGGAGCTGACAAACGCCGCCTGCTTATAATCGCGCGTGAACGAAAATTGCGAGGCGATCAAAGCATCTGGAAGAGTGACGCGTTCAATCGCCGCCGTCTTCGGATTCAGGCGAAACAAGTGCGCGTAAGTGCGCTGCGACGCGCTGAAATAGATCCCATCCGGGCCCCATGCGAGCGGCGCGGCCTCTTCATCAAATTGGCCGGTCACCACGCGCGGAGTTCCGCCTCCAGCCGGAACAATCGCGATTCGGGTGTTTGTGTAAAAAAAGTTGGGATTCGCATTTGATGTGGAATAGGCAATCTCCGTTCCGTCAGGCGACCACACGGGATCGTTGTCCGGTCCGCTGGTGTCCACAATTTTTTTCACCGTGCGGTCGGCCAGAGCGATGAGGTAAATGTCCGCTGTATCCGAGGAGCCGAGGTCCGGATCGCGCTGCGCCGAAAACGCGATGCGCATGCTGTCCGGCGCCCACGAGAAACCGTTCACTGTGAAAGCGGTGCCCTCCGTCAGCCGCTTCGGGTCGGGCGGGTGCGCCGCATCGGAGTCCGCGCCAGGAATGTCCAGGAGCCAGAGATGCGTCATCGAATAATCGCCGCTGATAATCTGAATTTCCCCGTATTTCTCGGTACGATCTTTTCCCGCTTTCGTGTCCGGGTCGGCGCTCGTGAACGCAATTATTTTTCCGCTGGGCGCCCACTCAAATGAGTTCACGCCGGTCTCCACTTTGGTGAGTTCGCGCGCTTCACCGCCCGCCGCGGCGATCAGCCAGAGTTGCGTTTTGCCCTCTTTCGCCCCCGCCAGCGTGGAAGGCCGGTCGGAGAGGAATGCGATCCATTTCCCGTCGGGTGACCATTGCGCGTCAAAGCTCGAACCCTTGCCGCCAGTCAAATGCAAACGCTGGCTCCCGGCCGCGTCCGCGAGCCACAGTTCGCGCTCGAACGCATTCGTTTCCCAATTGGTGCGGGTTATTTCATATGCGACCCAGCGACCGTCGGGGGAAATCCGCGGCGCGCCGGCGTTCTTCATCTCAAGCGATTGGTCAATTGTCGGCGCGCCCGGCGGAACTATGACGGATGCAGCGGCCGGCGCTGTGGCGGGCTGCTGCGCTGATGCGCTGACTGTAAGCAAAATCGCAAGAATCATTGCAAGTGTGATTGCAGCACTCGCAGCGGACACAGCGTGACGCAGAATCCTCATGGAATCCTCCGAATGAATTGAATTTGCTTGATGCTGCGCAGCATGAATCAGGGCTGGACGCCCGCATAAATGGGAATTGCGGCGCGCGAAACATTCTTGTAAACCACCCCGCCCTTCATCACGAATGCGACGCGCCGCACGGCCGTAATGTCTTTCACCGGATCTCCATCGATCGCGATGATGTCCGCCCGCAAGCCCGGCGCAATCGAGCCGATCTGATCTCCCATGCCCAACGCTTCCGCGCCGATTGAATTCGCGGACATCATTGCCTGCATGGGATCCTGCCCGCCGTCGCGCACGCGGTCAATGAACTCCTCGGCGTTGCGCCCGTGCGCGCCTGCCACGGCGTCCGTGCCGAAAACAATTTTCAACCCCGGGATTTTCACCGCGCGATTCACCAATTCGTGGTTCATCGGCAGGATTTTCTCCATCGCGGCAAATCCTTCTTCGGTGTAGCCGGGAGTGCCGATATATTTTTCCTTGTTCAGTAAATAGTTTTCGATCACAAGTCCGGCCTGCGGATCGAAATAGGTCCCTTTTTCGGCCATGAGTTTTAGGTCGTCGTCGGTGCACAGCGTGCCGTGTTCGATTTCCGTGCAGCCGGCAAGAGTCGCGGCGCGCACGGCGTCTTTGTAGGCATGGACCAGCGTGCGCAGGCCCTGCTTCTTCGCTTCATCGCAGGCCGCGTTTAGTTGCTCCTGCGACATCGTCATGCCGCCGCCCTGGCGTATGCTCTGTGACGCAAAAATCTTGATGAGGTCCGCGCCGGCTTCCTTTTGCTTGCGAATGTACGCGCGGATTTCATCCGGCGTCCCGGTGCGGTCGCCGCGGCCTTGCAGCGGCTCGACGGCCGTAAGGATCCGCGGCCCCGCCAGCAGCCCTTTCGCGATGGCGTCGCGCAGCGGAACATCATTCGGCGCGCCCACGCTTTGCACCGTCGTGAAGCCCGCCATTAAAGTTACGAACGCATTGGAAGCGTTTTGGTAGGCGGCTTCCTGCGTTGTCCCGCCCGTGCCCGCATTTTTCCCATCCGGCCCGAAGCTCCAGGTGATGTGCACGTGCGCGTCAATCCAGCCCGGCAACACGGTCAGGCCGCGGAGATCGTAGTCCACCGGGTCGGCCTTGGGGTCAATCTTCACAATCTTCGCGCCTTCGATCACAATTCGAGTGTTGTGAAGCACGTGGCCTTTGCCATCAAGTACCGAACTCGCGGCAATCACAATGCGTTTGCCTTCCGCAGGACCCTGTGCGGGCGGCAGAGAAGAAGATCGTTGCGCCAGAGCGCCGACTCCAAGAATGATGAGTACGCATAAAACGACTTTCGCAGATCGCATAATGACTCCTCCTGCCGATTCGATTGCTCAACATGCTATATCAAGATTGGCGAATGGTGTCACGCGTGACCCGCGCGCCGCAAACTCGATTGGCGAATTCCCGGCCCTGTTGCTATCCTGCAATTTAGGGAATGAGCGATGAAGGATACGACTCGAGTCGTGCTTTTCGCGCCGGGCCTTGATGAGGCACGCCTGCGAAAGCCATTTGAAGAGCTGGAAGCGACCTTGAAGAATGAATTGGGAAGGGACCGCGTCCGGCTGGCCTATGTGTCCGCGGCTTCGCCAAACCTCGCGGACGTGGCCGCCGAAGCGGCCGATGACGGCATCGCGCGCCTGCGAATCCTGCCCCTATTTCTGACGCCTGGAGGGCCGCTCGAAAAAGAGATTCCCGAGCAGGTTTCCGTCGTCCGCGCGCAGGTCCCGCAACTGACCGTGGAACTCATGAAGCCGGTCGGCGAGCATCCGCGCATGCGCACGCTGCTTCACGCCCTGGCGCGCGAAGCAGCGAATTTCTAGCTCGAGCGCCCGCCGGGTGCTGCACAATTTCAAGAAGAAATGCGTCCCGCGAAGAATAACTGCCTTGAAAAACCCTCTTACGGCAGATCCAGCAATAGGAAGTCCGCGCGGGAGCCGCCCCCGGTCAACTCCACCGAGCTTGTGTCGGTGATTCGCGCCTGATCCCCCGCGGCTAGTGTCACCGTCGAATTTTTCGCTGAGCCATTTCTCGACTGCAGATTCAACTCACCCTTAATAAGGAAGAGATAAGCGCGCCGCCCAGGCCGGATCACGTGCTTTACGGATTGCATCGACGCAAGAAGCGACGTGTAAATCGTCGCGTCCTGATGAATCTGCACGGAGCTTTTCGCTTCATCGCCGGCGCGGTTTTCCGGCACCGCGATGGCCAGCAGCTTGCCGCTACGCGCTTCCTCGGAGAACTTCTTCTGCTCCCACGACGGCTTCAGCCCCGCAACCGCGGGGATGATCCAGAGCTGTACGAGGTGCAGCGGCTTTTTCTCCGAGGCGTTGTATTCGGAATGCCGCACACCCGTCCCCGCGCTCATCCGCTGAATTTCACCGGGAGAGATCCGCCCGACGTTCCCCATACTGTCGCGGTGCTCCAGTTCGCCCTCGATCAAATAGGTGACAATTTCCATTTCCTTGTGCGGGTGCATCGGAAAGCCACCGCCCCCGCGGATCACGTCGTCATTGAAAACGCGCAGCGGCCCGAACGAAATGTTTTCCGGGTCGTAGTAATCATCAAAGGAAAAATGCCAGTGCGTGGAGAGCCAGCCGGCGTCCAGGTGATGGCGGTCCGCGCTTCGAATAATTTGCGTCATGGGTTGCCTCCCAAAGAATTCATCGAGCTGACATATAATACTCGTTATAACGACAATTGTCAAGAGGCATATCGGACTGTCTCCGGGCCGCCCTTCCTTCCGGAAGTTGCCTCAAACTCCGGGCTTCCGCGGCCCCCCTGAGCCCCCAGTACCACTCCTTTCGCCCGCCTTTTCCACTGGTTCCCCCCGCATGGGACTTGGTGTACATTGGATACGACCACCACCGCCCAGCCATCGCCATGAATCCCGTTCAACAGAAGACGCAAACGCCGCAGCCGCCGGAAAAATCTTCGGGAACGCGCCGTGACACGCTATCCGTCACTGACAACCGCACCGGCAAGACCTATGAGCTGCCAATCGTCCACGGCGCCATCCATTCGACCGACTTTCGCGAGATCAAGACCGGCCCCGATGATTTCGGAATGATGTGCTATGACCCGGCGTTCAATAACACCGCAGCCTGCATTAGCCGCATCTCCTTTATTGATGGAGACAAGGGAATCCTCCGCTACCGCGGCTATGCCATCGAGGAGCTCGCGGAGAAGAGCACATATCTTGAAACCGCTTATTTAATCCTGAATGGCGAGCTTCCCACGCAAAAGCAGCTCAACGACTGGGCCTATCACATCACGCACCACACGTTTATCCATGAGAGCATCAAGAAATTTCTCGAAGGCTTTCATTATGATGCCCATCCGATGGGGATGTTGATTTCGACCATCGCCGCGCTATCCACTTTTTATCCCGACGCGAAGGAAATCTTTAACGAAGATTCGCGCCGCAAGCAGACCTGGCGGCTCATCGGCAAGATGCCTACTCTCGCGGCGTTTGCGTACCGGCACAGTCTCGGGATGCCTTACGCGTATCCTGACAATGAGCTGAGCTATCCCGGCAATTTTCTCAACATGCTGTTCAAGACCACTGAGATGAAGTATCGCCCGAATCCGACGCTCGAACGCGCGCTCGATATTCTTTTCATCCTCCACGCCGACCACGAGCAAAACTGCTCGGCCAGCGCGATGCGCAGCGTCGGCAGTTCGCACGCCGATCCTTTTTCCGCCGCCGCTGCGGCCACTGCGGCGCTCTACGGCCCTTTGCATGGCGGCGCAAATGAAGAAGTCCTGCGCATGTTGATGCAGATCGGCTCGGTCGCAAACGTGCCTGCTTACATCAAGCGGGTGAAAGCCGGGGAAGTCCGCCTGATGGGTTTCGGCCACCGCATTTATAAGAATTACGATCCCCGCGCGCGGATCATCAAGCACGTTGCCTACGAAGTTTTTGACGTGATGGGCAAGAATCCCCTGCTCGAAATCGCGCTCGAATGCGAGCGCATTGCTCTGGAAGACGACTATTTCGTCTCGCGAAAGCTTTATCCCAACGTGGATTTCTACACAGGGTTGATTTACCAGTCTATGGGCTTCCCCATGACAATGTTTCCCGTCCTCTTCGCCATCCCACGAACTTCGGGTTGGATCGCTCAGTGGCAGGAGATGCTGCTCGATCCCGAACAGAAGATTGCCCGGCCGCGCCAGATCTACCTCGGAGCCGACGCGAGGCCATACGTTTCACTGGGGAACCGCGACGAGTAAATTCGAGGCCCTCTCCTTGGAGTGTGATAAACGGAACTCTTGTCACTTTCCATGAAAACTCTTTGCTAGTTTTGGCGTCTCTATAGCTGGGGGTCCTGTGTGGCAAAGGGTGTGCCCCCGGGTAGGGTCGGACGTCCCTCGCGACAGGTTTAAGGGATATTTCACGGATTCAGGGCAGAGTAGGGTCTACAACCATCCATGCATGATTTGACGTCTCAGCGAGTAATGACTGACTCGGAGCCGACCCCAACTCCGGTGGAATATCTGCGCTCGCCGCAGACGCCGCACGCCGGCAAAAGCCATCGGTCATCCTCGCCAGCACCCTGGCGCCGTCCGATTTTCTGGGTCTCATTTCTCGTGCTGGCCGCGATTGTCGCCGGTGTCTATCTCTTTCATCGCAACCAGACCAACAATCAGACTGCTGGCGAGACGCAGCGCACCGCGCGCGTCGAACGCCGCGATTTTGTGCGCACCCTGCGCGTGAATGGCACGGTCGAAGCCACTGAGACTCATCCGATTAACGCACCACGTATTGCCGGCCAGGCCAACGGAGCCCTGACCATCACCAAACTTCTTCCGACAGGTACGCGTGTCCACAAAGGCGATCTGCTCGTCGAATTTGACCGCCAAGCCCAGGTCCGCAACGCAATGGATCGCGAGGCCGATTACAACGATTTCCTCCGTCAGATTGATAAGCTGCGCGCCTCGCAAGCCGCCATTACTGCGGTGGACGATGCTGATATTAAGGCGCAGGAAGATCTTGTTAGAACTTCGGAACTCGAGCTAAAGCGCAGTGAGGTCCAGTCCCGCATCATTGCCGAAAAAGATAAAGTGAACCTCGACGAAGCCATCGCCAAGCTCAAGCAGTTGAAAGACACTTATACGCTCAAGCGCGCATCCGACACCGCCGCCATCCGAGTTCTGGAAATTCAGCGGGACAGCTCGAAGCTCTCCATGGATCACGCCAATGTCAACTCCGAGAAACTTGCCATTCATTCTCCTGCCGACGGACTCGTGGTCATCACTCAGACGTGGAAGGTCCAGGGCCTCGCGGATTGGAGCGTCGGTGACGATACCTACGGCGGCGCTGGGCTCATGCAGGTTGTGAACCCAAACTCCATGCGCGTTCGCGCGCAGGTAAATCAACAGGACATTCCTGAAGTGCAAGATGGGGAGCGCGTCGAAATCCGTCTGGACGCCTATCCCGACCTTGTTTTTCACGGTCGCACGGATCTGGTCTCCGCTGTCGGCACTTCGGGCGGTTTTTCAGAAAAGGTCCACAACTTCGTGGTGCTTTTCACGATTGAGGGAACCAACGCCAATCTGCTTCCGGACCTTTCCGCCGCCGTGGATATTGAATTGGACCGCACGGCGAATGCGCTCGTGATTCCTCGCGACGCCGTGATTCATCGGGATGGCAAGACGTTCGTACGCGTCATAAAAGGAAACTCTTCCGAAGAACGCGAAGTGAAAGTCGCGAAGGCAAACGAAGTGGAAACAGTCGTCGAATCAGGAATTCAGGCTGGAGAAACCGTACTCCGCGCCGCGGAAACGGATGGAAAGCCTCCGGCGAAGACCGGCGTTACTTCGGCAAAAAATTAGGAGCGAACGAATTCCCATGGCGGGCTTTTTTCTGCAAACGTGGCGCACGAAACGAGGATGGGTCTTGGCCGCGGCGCTTGTGATTGTTATTGCGGGCGTCCTCGTCGCAATGCGTTTGGCGGGACCCGCAGGCGGCGCCACAATCGTTTCTGCTGCGGGCGCTACGCCCACCGCCCAGGTTGTCCGCGGCGATCTCGTGGATACCGTCGAACTCCGCGGACAGTTGCAGGCGTATCACACGTCCATTTTGGAAGCCCCCTCTGACGCAGGCCAAATTCAAATCGTGAAGCTTGCAAAGGATGGCGATCCCATCAAAAAGGGCGATGTCGCCGTCGTGCTGGACCCTGCCACGCTGCAGGGCACGCTCGACCAGCGCCGCTCCGATCTCAAGCAGACCGAGGCGCAAAAGGCTGACGCTGAAGCGCAGGCAAAACTCGCGGATGAGCAGGACCTGACCGACCTCAAGCAGGCCACCTACGACGTCGAAAGCGCAAAACTTACCGCCAGCCAGGCTGAGATCCTTTCCCCCATTGATGGCGAAGAAAAGCAGCTCGCCGTCGCCGACGCCCAGGCCCGGGCGCGCCAGGCGCAGCAGAAACTCGAATCCGACCGGGCCAGCCAGCGCGCGAACATTGCGTCTTTTGAACAGAAGCGCGTGAAAGCCCTTCGCGACGTCAAGCTATACGAAGACGCCATCAGCCACCTTACTTTGTTCGCACCTGTGGACGGAATCGTGAACCGCCTTCCGAATTGGCGCTCCAACAACTTTGGCAATGCCGCGCCATTCAAGGAAGGCGACCGCGCCTGGTCCGGCGCGGACATTCTTCAGTTGCCGGATCTTTCCACTTTGCGAATCTCCGCACACGTGGACGAAACGGATCGCAGCCGGTTGCTCGCGGGGCAAACGGCCACGGCTCGCGTGGACGCCATTCCCGATCAGGAGTTCGTTTGCCGTGTTTCCGAGATCAGCCCCCTCGCCAAGATTGATTTCAGCAATGGCTGGCCTCCTACTAAGAACTTTGATGTCGCTGTCTTGATAGACCACCCGGACCCGCGCCTGCGCCCGGGAATGAGTGTCACCGAACGTATCGCCGTGCAAACGATTCCCAACGTGATCATGGTTCCATCCACCGCCGTATTTACAAAGATCGGACGCACCGTAGCCTTCGTTGCGGTGGGCGGCAAGAATTCCAATACTTTTACCGAGCGCGTCGTCGTCGTGGGCCATCGTGGCGGCGGTCAGGTTGAAATCCTGAGCGGTTTGAAGCCCGGCGAGCGCGTCGCGCTAAAGGATCCCTCTGCGGGAGAGAAGCAATGAAGTCGAGAACGCGTATTCGGCTCATCATCGGACTTCTCGTCCTCGTGCTGGCGGGGGGCGGCATCGCCGTTTCCCTCGCGCGCCTGCGCGGCGTCGAACGCACGCTACCCACCGCGAGAGTCGAGCGCGGTAATATCGACCCAAGGGTTTACGTCACCGGCGAATTCCGCACGCCGAATAGTTCCTTGCTGCTCGCGCCTTCCGTCGGCGGCACTCTTCAAATCATTCACCTCGCCAAGACCGGCGATTCGGTAAAGCCCGGGGATATCGTTCTCCAGTTCGACCCCAGCGAGCAGGAATACAATCTCGAACAGGCGCAATCCACACTCAACCTTGCCGAGCAGCAGATCGCCAAATCGAAGGCCGATGGCGCCGTCTCCACCGCCACCGATCAGGTCGCTTTGCTTCATGCGCGTTATGACGTCCGCCGTGCGGAGCTCGATTGCAGTCAGAACGAACTGCTCAGCGTCATTCAAGGAAAAATCAACAACCTCGCGCTAGAAGAAGCCAAGCGCCGCCTCGCGCAACTTGAGCAGGATGTTCAGTCCCGCGTTGCATCCAATCTGGCGCAGCTCGCTGTTTCACAGGAGCAGCGCACCAAGGCATTGCTGGATATCAAACTCGCGCAAGACCACATTCAGAGCATGACCATTCGCTCCACCATGGCCGGCCTGTTTACGCGCAAGGGAAACCGTAATGCGACCATCGGTTTTATCTCTCCGGGAATGACTCTTCCCGAATTCCAGGAAGGCGATCAGACATACCCCGGCTCTCCCATTGGCCAGATTCTGGATGTCACGCAAATGGAGCTGTTTTCCCAGGTTCCCGAGATATCTCGCGCGGACATCGCGGCCGGTGAAACGATCGACATCCAGGTGGACGCCGATCCCAAGAAATCCATTCCCGGCAAGGTGAAGACCGTATCCGGCATGGCCACCGGCTCCGATTGGGGCGGTGACCCCACCCGCCGTTTCGACGTCACGTTTGGCATGGACGATCAGGATTCTTCACTGCGCCCCGGTCAGACCGCACACATCATCATTCGCGGCGAAACGCTCCGCGACGTTCTCCACCTTCCCCGTCAGGCCGTTTTCATGCGCGATGGCAAGCCCGTTGTTTTCGTTCGCGCAGGCCGCACGTTTGAATCGAAGCCCGTCCAGATCAAGCATTCCCTGGAAAGTCAGATCGTCGTCGAAGGCATTTCAGAGGGAACAGAAGTCGCGCTCGTGGACCCGGAAGGTTCCACGCGGCCTTCATCTGGCTCGAGTTCTTCCGCCCCTTCCGGCGGAAAGCAATGACGCCCGTTAGCGCCTCCTCTCGCCGGGGTCTTGTGAATCTGAGACCCGAACGCGATTGGATTCAGTACGTTTCCGATTTAAGTCTCGGCCTGCAGAATCTCACCCAGCACAAGCTTCGCTCCCTCCTCACGATGTTGGGAATGATTTTTGGCGTTGCTGCGGTGGTCTCCATGCTTTCCATCGGTGCGGGGGCTCAGCAGCAGGTCATGGCGTTCATCGAGCAACTGGGGTTGCGCAACGTCGTCGTCGAAGCCAAGGAACCGGCCAATAACCAGGAGTTGCAGAAAGTCCGCAAGATTTCGCAGGGGCTTACCTTTCAGGATTACCGCGTCATCCGCGCGAACGTCGCCGGGCTTACCGGATCGACTCCGCGCAGGCGGTTCACTCCCACAAAGCTTCTTCCCAAACCGTCGCGCGAAATGCCCATCCTTTATGGAGTCGAACCCGCCTATGAAGCCATCGCGAATCTCCGCGTCGTCGCGGGCCGCTTCTTCAACGATGACGAAAACTTAAGGGGCGCGCCTCTTTGCGTCCTTGGGCAGGGCGCCGCTTCCAACCTCTTCGGCTCGCAGGAAGCCGTGGGCCAGTATGTAAAAGTGAACACCCAGTGGTACCGCGTGATCGGCGTTGCCGGGCCGCAGCTGACGGCGCAGACGCCCGTCGCCGGGCTTCCCCCGCAGGACTTGAACAACATCATTTACGTCCCTCTTTATGCCGCTATTGACCGCATGGAAGATGCAAACAGTTTTCTGAGGAATGATATTGACGGCGTCTACCTGCAGGTCAGCACCCCGGACGCGAGCGTCGAAACCGCCGACGTCGTCCGCGGCTTGCTCAGCGCCTCGCACCGTGGCGCTGACGATTTCTCCGTGGTTGTCCCGGCGGAATTGCTCGCTGAACAACAGCGTACGCAGCGCATTTTTGACGTTGTGATGGTCGCCATCGCCTCCATCTCTTTGCTTGTGGGCGGCATCGGCATCATGAACATCATGCTTGCGAGCATCCTCGAACGCACCCGCGAGATCGGCGTCCGCCGCGCCGTCGGCGCCCGTCAGATGGATATCATCCGCCAGTTCTTGATCGAGGCCGTCATGATCTCGTTCGTGGGCGGCCTCATGGGGATTGCCGTTGGGTTCGGGATGTCGCAATTGATCGCCTGGCTCGCGGGCTGGACCACCATCGTCACCTGGATTTCCATCCTGCTGGCATTCGTCGTTTCTGTTTCCGTTGGATTGATTTTCGGGATCTACCCCGCGCGCAAGGCTGCGCGGCTCGATCCCGTCGAAGCCATTCGTTACGAATAACCTGTTTTCGCAAAGGCGGGCTCGTCGCCCGCCCAATTTTTCAATTGCCGGGAGGCTCCCATGCGCCGTTCCGCATTATTTCTTTGCTTGGCTCTGTTGCTGGGTATCACATCCGCCGCGCTTCGCGCCCAATCAAGTCCGTTCCCAACTCCTCAGTGGATCAAGGAAATTGGCCGGCGCCCGCTGCTGCCCTCGAAAATTCCGCTCCCCGAACATCTCGCCGATTTTATCGTTGATGGCAAACTCCGCCTGACGCTCGAGCAGGCGATCCAACTTGCGCTGGCCAACAACACCAGCATCAAGATTGACGAAACAACTTACGATACTGCGGCATACGCTATTTTGAGCGCCTATTCGCCTTTCGATCCGTCCTTTACATCCAGTTTTAACGCGTCGCGGAGTTCGAGCCCGCAGTCCACGGCGCTGGGTGGCGCAAGCGTCCTCAGCGAATTGAGCCAGAGCAGCTCGTCAAATTACTCTCAATTTTTTGCGCCGGGCACTTCCGTCAACATCGGTCTCACTGCATCGCGCTTCAACAGCAATAGTGCCTTCAATACATTCAATCCCTCGCTTCCCGCAACCCTCTCCTTCACAGTGACGCAGCCCCTTTTGCGAAATCGCGGACTCTTTCCGAACCGCGCGCAAATCCTTATCGCCCAGCGCAACCTGCACCAATCGCGCGCCTCTTTCGAGGAACAGATTGCCTCCATCATCGAAAACGTCGTAAACCAGTATTGGAGCGTAGTCCTCGCGCGGGAAAGTCTGAACGTTGACAAGAAATCCGTCGATCAGGCCCAGGCCAGCTATGATCATGACAAACGTTCCCTCGAACTCGGCGGTCTCGGTCCTTATGACATCTTCCAATCGGAATCGCAGCTTGCCACTCGCAAAGTCACCGCCATCCAGGCCGAGTATTTCCTGAAGGAACAGGAGGACGCGTTACGCGTTCTCCTCGGTGCTGTGTTGGACCCCAAAGTTTCCGCGCTGGACATGGATCTTACGGATGCCCCTGAACCAGTAGGAGATCTTCTGACCACGGACGCGGGCCAAGTAATCGAAACCGCGCACAAAAAGCGCCCCGAATATGATTATTATCGAGACGCTCTCGCCGTGGACGACATGAACATTCGCTTGGCGCATAATCAAATGCAACCCGCACTGAATCTAACGGGGTTTTATGACGGGTCGAGCTTGGCCGGGGACCAACTCGATACCAGCACCACTCCCCCAACCATTACTTCGTCCACTGGACTCGGTTACGCCTTGAGCCAGGCCGCGCAATTCACATCTCCAACCTACGGCTTCACCCTCTCTCTCACTCTCCCGATCCGCAATCGCGCAGCCGAGGCCAGCCTAGGCACTAGTCAAGTCGGCAAGACCCACGATCTCTACAATGAGCGCTCCAACGAGGAATCCATCCAGCTCGAAGCACGGACTGCGGTCAATCAACTGGAAGTCGCGAAGCTCTCTCTTTCCGAAGCAAAGATTGCTTACGATCTTGCCCAAAAGAACCTCGATGGCGAGCAGAGAAAATACGATCTTGGCGCGGATACTCTTTTCGTCTTGCTACAAACACAACTTCAAATGACGACTGCCGAGCAGACCCTTATCTCGGCATACGTCAGTTACCAAATGGCTCTCGTCGCCGTGGACCACGCCACTGGCGAGATTCTTGAAAAGCACAACGTCAAGATCAAGGACCCCAAGCTTTAGTTTCTGGTGCTCTTTTCGGGTATTGATCTCTGCGTCAGGCGGAAGTGAGCTTTCACGGGCATAGTGTATTGCTATTGAGAAACCTTTTTTCGCCTTCAGATTGACTTTTAATTAGACCGCGCGAAAATGGTTGGGCCCCCTTCCGAGAGCCCGAATCTTTCGGGCCTGTCTCTTCCGCTCGGAATCAGAAATGAAGCCTTCTTCCGGCAGGCGGTCTCCGTCTGCGATCAGCCAGAAGTCTCCGAAGCGTCCCCCCTACCCGGCCGCCCCTGCCAGCGATGGGAACGCCACCCCGTGCGCGAAGGTCTTTCCTCCGGCCATCACTCACTCCGCGCCGAAGAAAGCATCCGCGGAATTGGTTGTGCAGCTAGCGGAGGAAAACGCCAGCCTCGAGCTGGCGCTCGACGATCTCCCCGACCCCGTCCTTTGGATGGACGGCAGCTGCCGCATTTATCGCGCGAATCGCGCCGCCACGAATGCCTTTGGAAAGAAGTCGCCCGGCATCCTCGGCCTTCGCTGCTATGAAGTGATTCACGGCGCGAGCGGTCCGCCCCCGGATTGCCCTCACCATCGTGTACAGGCGACGGGACAGGCAGTGCGCGGCGAATGCCTCCATGCGTCACAGGAAAAGACTTTTGAAATAGTTGCATCACCCTGTGGATTCGCCCCCGATGGCTCCCGGGGATGCGTGGCCGTCCTGCGGGATTTGACAGGCCACCGATCCACTGAAAAAGCATTGCGTTCCGAGCGCGATCAATTGAATGGCCGCGCGCGGCATCTCGAGTCGCGCTTGGAAGAACTCACCCTTCTCGGTGAAATGGAAGACATGCTGCAGATCTGCGACACTCCTCAAAAGACCTACAGCTTGTTAGCTCACTTTGCCGGGAAACTATTCGGTGAAGATTCCGGTGCGCTCCGCATTTTGCGCTCCCGGAAAAGGCTCCTGGAAACCACCGCGGTGTGGGGAGAAAATCCCCCATCTCCGGGACCCATTTCCGCCGAGCATTGCTCGGCGATCAAGCCCCGGCGTGCTTCCGATTCCTTGAGCCTCATTTCTCCCTGCCGCCACGCGGCTGCTGCCTCCGCCGTGCATTCTCTCTGTTTGCCGGTTATGGGGCACGGTGAAATTCTCGGTTCGCTCGAATTGGTCCTTACCCCGCCGGCGGCAAATTCCAGGGGGGGCCAATCCGCCGACGCACTTCGCCGGCGCGCCATGACCGTCGCCGGGCATTTCGGCCGCGCGCTCGTCAATCTGCGCATTCGCCAGACGCTTCACGGCGCCTCCATTCGCGACCCGCTTACCGGCCTGTTCAATCGCAGGTATCTCGACGAAGTTCTCGACCGCGAAGCCCGCCGCGCCTTGCGCGCGAATCGCCCCTTGGGCGTCATCATGCTTGACGTGGATCACTTCAAGCTCTTCAACGACGAGCACGGCCATCTCGCCGGCGACGCGCTTCTCCGGTCTCTCGCGCGCATGTTGCAATCGCGCACGCGCCGCGAAGACGTCACCTGCCGATACGGCGGCGAGGAATTTGTGATGATCCTCCCAGAAGCTCCACTGTCTGTTGCACGCCAGCGTGCCGAGGAGTTGCGTTCCGAAGCCCTCCGTCTACGGCTCAAACGAAACGGCCGGCCCCACAAGGCCGTGACCCTTTCGCTGGGAGTGGCCGCCCTTCCACAGGATGGAATGAACGCGCGCGAGCTGCTCGCCAGCGCCGACCGCCATCTCTATATCGCCAAGCAGGCCGGCCGCGACAAAGTTGTTACCCGCACACACCTGGCAAAGCGGGAATCTCATGCCCTCACCCCCTAGCGCACAATTCATATTTCCGGGCGATATTCGCTGCGGAGGAACTCACTCTATCGCGTCGTGGGCGCATGCAGCAGTAATTCGAGCCAGAGTGGCTTGACACTTTCATGCGGGCTGTGTTATTTCGCAAATACATTTGCCGCGTGGCAGGCGCGGCGAATCCGCCCGAGTCGTCGGCGGATACGGAGTTGAAGATTTTGAGCGAGTTGGGGGAATGAGTTTTTTCTAGCAACACCCCACCCCGGGAGGTGAAGGCCGCCAGGTTTTCACCTCCTTTATTTTTCCAGCGCTGTTTTTCGGAAGACTTCTGCGTGGCAATTCAACCGTGGTTCGTCGCGAGCGAAATATCGCTACCGGTGCGCGAAGGAAAGCTGCGGTCCGGCCTTCTTGCTTCTGCGCTTGTCGGCGTAGAGCAACTGGTCGGCGCGTTCGAGAAAGCGCTGCGGAGTTTCGCCGGGCTCGTACCCCACCGACCCGTAAGAATATTCCACCGGGATGCGCGCGCCTTCGTGGATCACTTCCACCTTCGCAATGCGGCTCACCAATGACTGCATCTGGCCGATGGTGCACTCCGGAAGGATCACCAGGAATTCGTCGCCGCCCATGCGCACCGCGAAGTCCGAGACGCGAATCGCGCTGTTCAACTGGTCCGCAAATGCCTTGAGGACCTCATCACCCGCCGGATGGCCGTGCTTATCGTTGATCTTCTTGAAATTATTCAAGTCGAAGGAGATCACCGTGAGCGGATGGCCGTACCGCTGCGAACGCGACGCCTCCGCCGCGAGCCGCTGCTCCGCGAAACGCCGGTTGTAGAGCCCGGTGAGCGGGTCGATTGTCGCGAGCCGGTGGAATTCCTCCGCGCGCACTCGCAGGCGCCCCATCGCCGTCAACTGCTCGGAGAGTTGCCGCCGCAGCCGCTTGACCTGATATTGCTGGTATATCGTGTAAGTGTTGAAAAGCAGGACCAGCCCAACAAGTCCGCGCACCGCCTGACTCAGGCTGAACCGGAAAAACGCGTCGTCAGTTTTCAGCAATTCCGGGAAGCTCATCGAGACAACAGCGCCCGTCAGCAGCAGCATGACGATGACAGCCATGACCCAGAGCCACCAGTCGCGGCGCTCGAGTTTCTTCAGGCTGGCCTGAATTTCAGTCAGACGGTCTTCTGACGGAACCTCCGCTGGGTTTTCCGGCGGCGCCGTGATAGGCACTTCCGCAGGCGCTTCGGGGGATGAGGGCTGTGGCATGTTCATTATTTCGCGGATTCCTTTTTGCAAACTAACTGGAGCCCAAGATGGTTGCCTTCAATTATACGTGCGCGCTATTGGAATTCGATTAGTACGCCGGCGATTTCTATTGCCTGATTCGCAGCAGGGCGTACCATTCCGTGCTCACTACACTTTTCAGAATGAAACTTCGTTGTCTCCCTGCCTTATGTTGGTGGGCGCACCATTCAGTTTCATCTCGCCCGATACACGGCTTCGTTTTATGAACTCTACGAAATGGTCTGCCTCGCGCGTGGGGCGCGGTATCCGAAACCCATCGCAAACGGCAAGCGTAAATTCGATAGCGCGCGCAAGCGATACGCGGTAACCCTGCGAAACGAAGATGGGTTTCACGCCGGTGCGCGTGCGCACGGCAGCGCCAATGGTTTCGCGATGCGCGTTTTTTGCCCTATCGGCAGACGCGTCGTGATGAATAGACGCCCCGCGCTTCCTGGAGCGTTCTGTTTCCTTTTCCCTTTTTTCCTTTTCCAAAGGAGCGAGTAGTGGAGTCCACGAGCCGGCCTTCGCCGCGGGCTCGCGGAATTCACCAATCAAGAGAGACTTCGCGCACCCAATCGTGGGCCGGCCGAGCAGCATGCCCAGGTGGCAAGCGAGCCCGAAGCGCCGAGGATGCGCGACACCATGGCCGTCGCAAAAGATCAGGTCCGGCGCTGACCGCAGCCGCTCAAATGCCGCCAGCAGCGCGGGGACTTCGCGGAAGCTGAGCAGGCCGGGCACGTATGGAAAAGTGAGCGGCGCCTCAACCGAAACGCGTTCGACTTCCACCAACTCCGGAAATGTGAATACGACGACACCGGCGATGGCCCGCCCCGTGCCGCGCTCCCACGAGCGGCGCTCGGGCAAGCGGAAGGCGAGGTCACAGCCCGCGACAAGCCGGACGCGGCCTATCCACTTGGCGCTCTTGCGATGTTCACCTTGCAGCCGTTTGTGCAAGCGGAGCTGGGTTTCGCGCGCTTCGGCGGGCGTGACGTCCCAGCGGTGCAGTGTCAATATTTTCACGACAACTTCGCCTTCACGAAAACCTCGATTCCGGGTGGGCGGAAGGCTTACTCTCGAGCGTTCGCAAGCGTCCAATACATCGAAGCAAGAAGCGGGTAGCCTTGGGGCCGCGCCGTCGTATAATACTCCGTCCTGGGCTTGCTCCTTTGTATGAGGTTTGACGGGCCGGGCAATTCGGGCTGATACTCAAGCCGGGCTGAATTGAGTAGTGCATAAAGCGATGAACACCGATCATCAAAAACTTGAAATCACTTCGCGTAAGAATGGCGACGTCATCGTTGTCGAGCCGCGCGGCCGCGCCACGCTCGGCGAGAACAGCGAGCTCCTCGACAGCGAGCTGCGCCGGCTGGCCGCCGAGGGCTACAAAAATATGCTCGTGGACTTGAGCAACGTCGTCCAGATTGACAGCTCTGGCATCAGCGCGCTGGTGCGGCAATGCACCGGGCTTACCCGCAAGGGCGGCAGCCTGCGTCTCGTCGTGCCCGCCGGACGCGTGCACGATGCGCTGAGCGTCACCCGGCTGCTGGAAGCCATTCCTACATTTAGTACGCTCGTCGCGGCTCTTGGAAGTTTCAAAGCTTCCGCGGCGCGTTGACTTCCCATCCATCATAAAAATACAAAAAACCCGTGGAGCGCCCAACTTGGGACAGGTGGGGCCAGCCCTGCGGCCGCGCTTAATCCCTCCCGATCCCCCAACCTCGTCGGGAGTGAGTTAAACGAATACAGCAATCTTCCTGGCGCTGGTGAGTTCCGGATCGAGGCAACAATACCTTTGATTCATCGGCCCTGTGGGTTTTTCCATTCTGCGGCGACCGCCGGCGGCAACGTTTCGATCCGGCTAAGAAACAGGGAAACTTTCCATAGGTCGCCATCAGGAGCCAAATTGCCCCAAGCGCCCATTCCTGTGTAGCGGACACCGTTTTTGACAATCCAGAATATCTGCCAGTCAGGCCGCTTGGGCGGTTCGACGCCGAATTGCGGAACCCGCGGATAGAAGGCCGTTGTTCCCCAAGTACTGGGTTTATTAGCCTCACCGTGGCAGCCCGCACAACCATCCCTGTAAAATTTCATTCCCGCCATCAGATTCTCGTTTGTCGCCATCAAAGGGTCCGGGAGCTGCTCGGCCTGGCGATCCACGGACATTTGAAACACGCGGCGCATCAGCTGATTCTCAAGTGCGCCGGGCTCGGCGGTTGCATTCACGTGCCAGGGCCAGAACCAGACTGCCGCAAATCCAGTCAAAGCACTCAATAGGAGGCCTACAATAACGCCTGCAAGGAACTTGCTCATTTGGCGCCTCTTCGCGACCGCGCTGCGCGGCAATTTTTCGTGGTTCGTAAGATACCTTTACTCCCGCATGGGTTTCCATTCGTTCTACCAAGACCTCAGAACCCCTGGTCCTATGCGCGATAACTGACGGTGTGGTAACCTCTGCGCATCGGACGGCCTTCGAGGTGTTTGTGGAGCGGGGACAATTTCGGCGTTCAGCCAGGTGGAGCGCGATTGCCGCCATGGTGTGCGCGCTGGCATGTGCCGTCGCAAATGTAGATGCTTCGCCGCGTCAGGCAACTCCACCGCCAGTCCAGCAAGTGCCGGCAACGGTGCCCGCGAGTCAGACTGCGGTGGCGCCTCTCGCGCCGATTTCTGCGCCGGAGATTGATGCGCTGGCGGCGGATCTGGCGCCGCTCATCGCGAAGCAGCATCTTTCGATGGTCGCGGTGTTTGGGGCGATCGGCCCAAATGACCGAATCACGCCACTCGGCCTTCCCATCGGAGATGCGTTCAGCGAGGCGCTCGCAAAGCGGGCACAGGGCTTTCAGGTGATTGACCGATCCGAGCTGCGCGCGACGCTCAAGCAGCAGCAGGTCGCGGAGAAAATGCTCTCGAGCGACGTCCTCGCCGCATGGATTAGTTCCCTTGTGAAGGCGGACGGCATCGCGATCGTGAAGCTCGAAGATTTCAGCCCACCCAAGGTCACCGTCGCAGTATTTTTCCAGGGGCTGTCGAAAAAAGATTTCAAGTTAGTTGCGACCAGGAGAATTCAGACCCATCTTGAACCTGGACAGGCAGAGACAATTCAAAAGACGCTCGATACGCCGATTACGAGAGAATGGCATCTTCCGCCGGGCGTGGATTATCCCAAATGCGTGTATTGCCCGCGCCCGGACTACGCAGTTGAAGCACGTAAAGCGGACAAGCAAGGGGACGAATGGCTCCAGACAACAGTTAACGAGGAGGGCCAGGCCACGGAGATCGAGGTTACGACGTCTCTCGGGTATGGATTGGACGCCAAGGCTGTTCAGGCCGTTCAAAAATGGCGATTTAAACCGGCCACGGATTCAAACGGTAACCCGGTTTCAGCGGTAACTCATATTCAAGTGCAGTTTCAGCTTTTTCGTGGTCCCTACAAACCGCCCAGTGATTCGCCTTCCAGTGCGCCAAACAAAGCAATACCGCTGGACATCGTACGCGTGGATAATTCAAAACAACCTACAAATACTCCTCCAGATCCCAAGAGCTATCCAGCTTGTATCTATTGCCCGCGCCCAAATTTAACGGATGAGGCCAAAAAGAAAAAGATTAATGGTGATGTGTGGCTGGAAGCCTTTGTTTCAGCGGACGGCAAGGTTGGCGACGTCAAAGTTACAAAGTCTCTTGGTTATGGACTGGACGAAGAAGCAATAAAAGCGGTGAAGGGATGGAGGTTCAGGCCTGCGGTGGATTCGAGTGGGAAGCCAGTAGGCCAGTGGACCTCCATTCAAATTCAATTCCAGATATTTAATTAGGACGGGACAGCCGCACGGTGGACTTATCGTGATCAGAGTATTCTCATTTTTCTTGACGGCGATTGCTCTCATTTTGGGTGGCGAATCGAATCTCGCGCAGGGTTCTGCGCCTTTGCAGCAAGCACTCTCAACAGCACCCACGAGTCCTGCGGCGGCCGCACCACTCACGCCGATTTCCGCGTCGGAGATTGATGCGCTGGCGACGGATCTGGTGCCACTCGTTGCGGAACATAATTTTTCAAAAGTTGTGGTATTTGGTGCGCTCGGACCGAAGGAGCGCATAACGCCAATGGGACTTCCTGTTGGAGACGCGTTCAGCGAGGCGCTCGCAAAACGGGCTCAGGGCTTTACGGTGATTGATCGGTCCGTGCTCCGCGCGACGCTTAAGCAGCAGCGAGTCGCGGAGAAAATGCTCTCTACTCATATCCTTGCCGACTGGATTGGTTCCATCGTGAAAGCAGATTGCATCGCTATGGTTGAGCTTGAAGATTTCAGCCCTCCCAAAGTGACGATTGCAATTTATCTTTACGATCCCCGGAAGAAAGAATCCAAGTCATTCGCGAATAGGAAAGTTGTGATCCAGCTCAATGCCGATCAGTCGGAAGTCGTTCAGGCGACAATTGAGACCCCCATCGCGAAACTGCTAAATAATCACCCGGGCGTGGCCTCCGCGGGGACGAATGGCGTGACTTATCCCACGTGTGAATTCTGCCCGCCCCCGGACTATCCCTGGCACGCAGGGGACTTGAAAAAGCAGGGAGGTGTATGGCTCCAAGTGACTGTGATGGTGGACGGCCATGCTACGGATATCGAAATCACACAACCAACAGGAAATGGTTTGGATGCAAAGGCGGTGGAAGCCATTCAAAAGTGGCGTTTCGGACCAGCCAAAGACTCAAACGGCAAGGCTGTTTCGGTTGTAACTTCTATCCAGATACAGTTTCAAACTCTTGACCAGCCTGTGCGCATAAACTGAATCGCAGTTGAAGATTTTCGGCAACGACGCGTTGCCAATCCTAGCTGAACTGGCTCCGGAAAACCTGCTTGATGTGGTCGAGCCGCGCATCGAGTTTCGCGGATTCCTCGGTGAGGCCGAGTTCGTTGGCGATGCGGATGGCGTCGTAGAGTGCTTCCTTGGCGTCGCTATAATACGTGGTGGCGGCCGACATCGAGTGCGCCTTCTCGTACAAATCGTCGTAGGCCTGCTCGGCGAGCTTCTTGAAAAACTCCAGGCGGGCGAGCTTCTCTTCGCGTTCAGTGGGCATCGGTTTGACCGAGACAATACCAATGGATTGCGACGGAATGCAAGATTCTGCGAACCTTTGAATGTCGCTTATTCTAGGCTGACTGACCTTAAAATGATTCTTCTTACAATCTTCGTGCTCGTGAATTATGTGACCGCGCCGGTTCTGGCTATCTCAGGATGGATTCGCTGGGCGAAGCGCAAGGAATCACTCACATTATCTTCGATCCTGTCCTCCATTGGATCCATTTTTGGTAGCGCTTCACTCCTGCTTGCGATCGGAACATTCAGCGTGACTTTTTGGCATGGTGGCTTTCGATACTACGATCCCACGTTGCTCAGGTTGTTTTCTTGGGGGATGCGACTTTCGCTTACAGGAGTTTTTTTTGGAATCCTCGGCGCATGGAGGCCAAGCGCCTTGCGCTGGCATACACTCGGTCTGGCTACAGGGATGTTTGTCTTCTGGGCTGGCTCATTGATGATGGAATAACTGGTGGAATCGAATTGGCTTAGGAATTCTTGCGCAGTTCAGCCAGAACGAGCTTGGCGACTTCCTTGAGCGTATCGAAGACGCCGAGTCCGTTGACTGCGACAGCTTCCAACACCGGCTCACCTTTTTTCTGCAGCTTTTCCTTCAGTTCCTCGATGGAAAGAATGTCGGGCAGGTCACGCTTGTTCAGTTGAAGGATGTAGGGAATTGTGTCGAAGGAAAGCTTGTGCTCCGCAAGATGCTCCTGCAAATTTTCAAGCGTTTCGAGATTGGCGTCCATGCGCTCTTCCTGCGAGTCGGCGACGAAGATGACGCCATCCGCGCCCTTGAGGATGAGCTTGCGGCTGGCTTCGTAAAAAACCTGGCCGGGCACGGTGTAAAGATGCAGGCGCGTCTTAAAGCCGCGCACGGTGCCGAGGTCGAGCGGAAGAAAGTCGAAGAAGAGTGTGCGGTCGGTTTCCGTGGCGAGCGAAATCATTTTCCCCTTTTGATTTGCGTCGGTGTTCTCGTAAATCCATTGAAGATTGGCGGTTTTGCCGCCCAGACCGGGCCCGTAGTACACCAGCTTGCAGTTGATCTCACGGGCGGGGAAGTTGATAAATGGCAACGGAGGCTCCGGATTCGCTCTTTGACGTTATAGCACACGGCGCGAAGCCGACCAATGCACAAGCGCGCGGGGGTTTCGGGAAGCGAACGCTTGGACACATGCTTTTCAGGCCGGTTTGACCGCAGCGGGCGGCTTTGCTACGATGCCCTCATGGCTGGAACAAAGAGGCCTGCAAAGCGCCGCTCGGCGCGATCCTCCTCAAGTGGGGCTAGGGGCGCTAAACTATTGAAACGAAAGGTAGTTAAGAAGAAGGCGGCCCCGCGCAAGCCCCCCATAAATTTGGTGGACCCGGAAGTCCAGCAACAATACAAGAATTACGAAGAAGCCCTGAAGCAATTCCATCAGCAGAAATTCCACAAAGCCAAAGAGTTGCTTGAAAAGGTGGTCACCGCTCCCAGCAAGGAGCTTGCCGACCGCGCGCGTGTCCACTTGAGCATCTGCGAGCAGCGTATCAGCCGGGAACCTTCGACCTCGCTGCGCACGCCCGAGGATTATTACCAGCACGGGGTGGCAATGATGAACCACGGGCGCTGGGACGAAGCACGCGAACATCTTGCGCGGGCGCGCAAGCTCGCGCCGAAGTCCGACTACATTGTTTACGCCATGGCGGCGCTCGATTGCCTGACGGGCGAGGCGGAGTCTGCCATGGAAAATTTGAAGCTGGCCATCGAGCTGAAACCGGAAAACCGCTACCACGCCCGCAACGATGAAGATTTCGCATTCCTGCAGGAAGATCCGCGCTTTACGGAATTGCTCTACCCCGAACGCGAGGGTGTGGGCGGGTAGCTTGCCAGCGCGTGCTGTGCGGCGCAATTGACACGCATTAGTGATACGCAACAGTGAGACGCATCAAAAAACCGCACAACTCATCAGGAAAATCATCACATAACATACCCGGCAGGATTGTCGCCGTCGGCGGCGGCACCGGGCTTTCCACCGTGCTGCGCGGGCTGAAGGAATTTGTGCCCCGGCACGGGCAAACGGATGCGCGGCACCCCATCGAGGATCTTGCGGCGATCGTGACGGTGATGGACGATGGCGGTAGCTCGGGGCGGTTGCGCACCGAATACAGCATTCTTCCTCCGGGCGACATCCGCAACTGCCTGGTCGCGCTCTCGGATGACGAGGCTCTGCTTAGCCGGTTATTCCAGTTTAGATTTGGCAAAGGCGGCGCCTTGCGCGGACACAGCCTCGGGAATCTTTTTCTCACGGCGCTCACGAATATCACCGGCGACTTCGCCGAAGCCGTGCGCGTGAGCGGGCAGGTCCTGGCCATCCGCGGACGGATTTATCCTTCGACTCTGCAGAATGTGACGCTCGAAGCCACGATGGAAGATGGGCGCGTTGTCGCGGGCGAGACGCGGATCCCACGCGCGCGCGGACGGATCCGTGAGTTGAGATTGCGGCCGCGGCGCGTGCGTCCGCTGGCCGAAGCGATGCGTGCGATTCAACATGCCGATGTGATCCTGGTGGGGCCCGGATCTCTTTACACAAGCGTGATTCCGAACCTGCTCGTTTCCGGGGTAGCGGAAGAAATCGCGAGGTCCAAGGCCGCGCGTGTGTACATCCCCAACTTGATGACGCAGCCGGGTGAGACGGACGGAATGACCACAGCGGATCACGTGCGCGCCATCTATCGGCATACCGGACGCAAACTTTTCGATTGTGTGGTGATCAACCAGCAAAAAATCTCGCCGCGCGTGGCAAAGCGTTATCGTGTGGAAGGAGCCGAACCGGTCACGAATGATACGCGCGATCTCGCGCGGCTCGGTTTGCGGTGCATTTACGGAGAGTTGCTCGAGGAGCGCGGCGTAATCCGGCACAATTCAGCGCGGTTGGCCCGTTTGCTGGTGAGGACATTTCTCGCGCGCCGGGCTACTCAGTGATTAAACGGATGCGAACGTTTCAAATAGAAATAACCCGGGTCCGGGGGCCCTCACTTTCCTTGCGCGCCAGCGATGAGCCTCGTATACTTCCCCCGCCGCCCAGCCGGGGTGCGAGGCACGTTAGCCTCCCAAACCCGCGAGGTAAAGCTTCAGAATAAGGACCCTAGCAGTCCATCCCGAGGAGAGTACGCGATGGCGAGCGCCGCCCCGAATGAATTTAACATCTACGAATCCGCGGAAGCGCGATTTGAAGAAGCGGCGAAGCGCCTGGGCCTGGAACCCGACCTGTATAAATATTTGAGGTATCCGAACAAAGAGATCACCGTCTATATTCCCGTGACGCTGGATAGCGGAAGACTTGAAATTTTTGTGGGTTACCGCGTGCACCACTCGATTGTGCGCGGGCCTTGCAAAGGCGGAATCCGGTTTGACAAGAATGTTTCTCTCGACGAAGTGCGGGCGCTCGCCGCGTGGATGACCTGGAAATGCGCCGTCGTGAATATTCCTTTCGGCGGGGCGAAGGGCGGCGTGATTTGCGATCCGACCAAGCTTTCGCTGGGAGAGGTTGAGCGCATCACCCGGCGCTATACGGCCGAAATGAGCGAGTGGATCGGCCCGGAGCGCGACGTCCCCGCGCCCGATCTGGGAACAAACGAACAGACGATGGCGTGGGTGATGGACACTTACTCGATGCACGTGCGGCACACGACGACGGCAGTGGTGACCGGGAAGCCGCTCGATCTGGGCGGCTCGCGCGGGCGGCGCGAGGCGACGGGGCGTGGCTGCCTGATGGTATGCGACCGCGCGCTCTTGCGGCTGGGCATGAAGCGCGAGCAGACGCGCGTCATCATTCAGGGATTCGGAAATGTCGGCTCGATGGCCGCAATGCTGATGCACGAGGTGGGCTACAAAATTGTCGGCTTGGCGGATGTGCATGGCGCGCTGTACAACGAGAAGGGCTTCGATGTTCCAAAGGTCATCGATTGGGTGAGTGTACAGAGGAAACCGCTGCCGGAATTTCCCGGGGGCGGAACGAAATTTACCTCGCAGGAAGTCCTTTTTCAGCCGTGCGATCTCCTGATTCCCGCCGCGGTTGAGAACCAGATCACTACGCAGAACGCGAATCGCGTGCAGGCGAAAATCCTGTGTGAAGGCGCGAACGGGCCGACCACTTCGGCGGCCGACAAAATAATCGACGAAAAGGGAATCTTCGTCATACCCGACATTCTGGCGAACGCCGGCGGCGTGAGCGTCAGCTACTTTGAGTGGGTGCAGGACCGCCAGGGCTTTTTCTGGCGCGAGAGCGAAGTGAATGAGCGGCTGCGCGACATTATGGAAGGCAGTTTCGATGAAGTGGTCCGCTATGCGGGAACGCACGGTGTGAATAACCGCATCGCGGCTTACATGCTCGCGATTGACCGCGTCGCCGTCGCGCTGAAGCATCGCGGGATTTACGCCTGACCGGAAAGCACGCTTGGGCGAGACGCAGGACACTTAGGAATATGCCGGAAGCCGTTATGTGCGCGGATCACGTCACACCTGGGCACGATAAGACCGAACTACAGCACCGTCACGACATCTGCATCGTCGGGCGCTGGCTGTATGAACAGGGCTTTGTTCCTTCCACGGACGGCAATCTTTCCGTCCGCCTTGCGGAGAATCGCATCCTGACGACTCCCGCCGGCACTTGCAAAGGGAGACTCGATCCTTGCGATGCTGTGATAACGGACCTGGAAGGGCGCAGACTCGAGGGCCACGGCGAGCCATCCACCGAATTGGGTATGCATCTTCTGATTTATCGTCAAAGACGCGATGTACACGCTGTGTGTCACGCACATCCGCCGATTGCCACGGGCTTCGCCGCCGCCGGAATCAGCCTGGAAAAACCATTGATCGCGGAGATGGTTGTGAACTTGGGTCCGGTTCCACTCGCGCCTTATGCGGAACCCGGCTCGTGTGAACTCCGCGCTTCCCTCGAGCCATTCGTCGGGCAGCACGACGCGATTCTGATGGCGAATCACGGCGTGGTCACTTGTGGTCCAGACCTGCTGACCGCCTTCCGCAGGATGGAATGCGTGGAGCATTGCGCCCGGATTACGCTCGTGACCGAGCTTCTCGGCAAACAAAGCTTGCTTTCTAGCCGCGATGTGGAAAAATTGCTCGCGGCGCATCCCCGCCACAAAATTTAGGCGGCGATGTGGGATCGGCGCAAGCCGGCCGCGGAGGTTGAAGAATGGGCGAAGCACTCGGCATGATCGAGACGCGGGGCTTGGTGGCGATGATTGAAGCCTCTGACGCGATGGTCAAAGCGGCAAAGGTCACCCTGGTGGGCTGGGAGAAAATCGGATCGGGTTACGTTACGGCGCTGGTGCGCGGGGATGTTGCCGCCGTCAAAGCAGCCACGGAAGCTGGCTCGGCCGCGGCGCGGCGCGTCGGCGAATTGATTGCCGTTCATGTGATTCCACGGCCGCATCCGTCGCTGGAGGAAGTGCTGCCCATTGGAAAGTCGGCTGCTGCCGCTGGAGTGGGAGATTAAGCGCGCGCCGCTCGCCGTGATCGCGCGGCTCTTCGCGTGGCGGCGCGCAAATTGAAATGATTCTTGGCCGCATCGTCGGGACCGTCGTTTCCACGCGTAAGGACCCGCGCCTCGAAGGAAAAAAGCTCCTCATCGTCAAACCTGTTTCGCCTGAAGGCACGGATGAGTCCGGCTATTTGATCGCCGTGGATACTGTGGACTCCGGATTCCGTGAAACCGTTCTCGTCGTCTCCGGCAGCTCCGCGCGTATGGCGGCGGAATGTAAGGACCGTCCCGTGGACGCCGCCATCATCGGCGTCGTGGACACCGTGCATCTTGACGTCTTGCACGAAGCCGAGCTCGTCTCCTCCCGCAGGAAATAACGTGCAACTTGGCAGAGTAATCGGGACCGTCGTCTGCACGATGAAGGACGAGCGGCTCATCGGCCAAAAGTTGCTGGTCGTGCAGCCGCTCGACCGCAATGGCCGCGACCATGGCAAACCTCTCGTCGCGCTCGATTCTGTAGGTGCGGGCGCCGGTGAAACGATTTACTGGTGCCGCGGAAAAGAAGCAAGCTTTCCTTTTCTTCCCGATGAAGTGCCGACCGAAGCGACGATTGTCGGAATTGTTGACGAGATCAATTTGCACCCGAACGCGCGTGCCTAGCGAAAGTCCTTGCTTGAAGAACGTACGGAAAGTGGTGGCCCGTTGCTGATTGGCAGAGTGGTGGGAGACATCGTCGCGACGCAGAAAACGCCATCGCACGTGGGGCGTAAAATTTTGCTCGTGCAGTCATTGAATCTCGATGGCAGCGACCGCGGCGTGCCCGTTCTGGCGCTCGATTCCGTGGACGCGGGCGCGGGCGACCGCGTGCTCCTTACGACGGAAGGATTTTGCGCGATGACGGCCGTCGGCCGCCCGAACTCCCCCATTGATATGGCCGTGATCGGCGTGATTGATTCGGTGGATCTGGTCGCGGACGTGAAGTGACCGGCCCTGGCGCCCCATTCTCGCGGGCGCAATTTCGCAATTCTCAAGAAGTCCCGTAGCATCCCCGTGCTGGATACTTACCCCGAGATGGAGTAAATTTCGGCTATTGAAACGAAATTCTTTGGAGGAATTGATGAGCACGGCCCCAAGCGCACCAAAGATCAGCCACGTGATGCTGGGCGTGGAAAGCACGGCGCGCGCGCTCGCATTTTACCGGGACAAACTCGGTCTTTCTGTGCAGAGCGAGCATCCAGGTTTCGCCTTTCTCGATGCGGGCGGATTCACGCTTGCTCTGAGTGAAGGGCTTGCGACAGCGTCCGAAACGCGTGTTGGCGCAACGGAATTGGTTTTCGGGGTGGAAGACGTCCGCGCTGCGTACGAATCATTGAAAAGCAAGGGCGTTGTGTTCACCCATGAGCCGCGCGCCGTGGCCGGCCCGATGTTTGCCGCGAATTTCACCGACCCGGACGGCCACCGTCTTTCCATTTTCGGCCCCGAACGCAAGGCATAGCGGCGAGTTCTTGGCGCGGATTAATTTCGTTTTCGCATAAAGCGAATTTCCGGAAGGTTCGCTGTAAATCCCCACTGTTCATAAAACGGGGTCAGTTCCGGACGCGTGTACAATTCGATGTCTCGCACGTTCTGCAATTCCGGGTGCTTCAGGATCGCCTCGATGAGCGCACGCCCGAAACCGCGCCCGCGAAGTTCTTCATCCACAATCACATTGTAAATCGTGGCTTTGTAGATGAAGTCCGTAAGAACGCGCGCGAATGCCACCAGGCGCCTCGACCCGCTCTCGCAGATGCCGACAATCGGTTTGGAATTCCGCAGGACTCTGTCAACATCCTGCAACATTCGCTCGCGCGCCCACCAGACCTGCCGGTAGAGCCGGTGCAGGTCATCTCTCTGGCTGAGAGTCAGTTCCGCGATTTGCTCGTATCCGGCCGGCAGCGGGGTTAGGTTGTTCACGATTCCTCACACGAAAAGCAGTTTGTCGAGCATAAGCACACCACCGGCAAGTGAGTAGGCAAACGCCCAATATGGCCTTGCGCCCGAAATTTCACGGCCAAATTGGAAGTCAGCGCGATTTTGGATCTCCGAAAGATTGCCGGCCGGAGCAAAGCGAAATGCCTGGAAACGACGCGTTGACACGCCGCCAAGCGTGCTGAATAATCTTTTCGCCGGGCTTTCGCCCGCGCCATTCATGATTGCTCAACTTCGCGGAACATTGCTCGATAAGCGCCCCAACCAAATTTTGGTGGATGTTGGCGGCGTCGGCTATCAGGTGCACATCCCGCTTTCCACCTATTATTCGCTGGGGGATCTGCACGACACGGTCACGCTTCAAATTCATACGCACATGCGCGATGACGGCATTTCGCTCTACGGCTTTCTTACCTCACGCGAGAAGCAGTGCTTCGAGCTTCTGATTGGGGCGTCGGGCGTCGGCCCGGTCCTCGCGATGAAAATTCTTTCCGGCATGAATGTCGAGGAACTCATTCCCGCAATCCGCGGCGGAGACCTCGCGGCGCTGACGCGCATTCCCGGCGTGGGCAAAAAAACCGCCGAACGCATCGTTGTCGAGCTGCGCGACAAACTTGGCCCATCAGTTGTAACAGATCAGTCATCGAGGCCGGAGCAGCTCGACAGTATCGAAAAAGCAGCGGTTGCCGCCCTGGAGAATCAAGGCTATGAAACTTCAATGGCGGAAAAAGCCGTCGAGGAGGTTCAGCGGGCGGGCAGCACTAATGATTTCGACCAGCTTGTCCGGAGCGCTCTTCGACATCTTCGTGCCAAAACAAAAAAGTTTGCTAGTGCTTGACAGCGAGGTTGAATGCCAAAACCTATAGAGCAAGACCACAAGGACCGAATCATCACTGGACAAGTCCTTGATGAGGATGCGCGAATTGAATCAAGTGTTCGGCCGAAGAGATTCTCTGATTTCATAGGGCAGTCTCGCGTTAAGGAAAACCTTGCTATTTCGGTGCAAGCAGCCCGCAGTCGCGGTGGGGCTTTGGATCACGTTCTCTTATATGGTCCCCCGGGGCTTGGCAAGACGACTCTTGCACAGATTATTGCCAATGAACTCGGAGTCGGAATCCAGATCAGTTCCGGCCCTCAGCTCGAGAGAAAAGGCGATCTCACCGCCATTCTGACGGATCTCGAAGCACAGGAAGTTTTATTTCTGGATGAGATTCACCGGCTTATGCCAGTCATCGAGGAAGTCTTATATCCCGCGATGGAGGATTACCGAGTTGACTTGATTGTTGGCCAGGGTACCACGGCTCGGACGCATTTGTTGAAACTCAACATGTTTACTTTGATTGGGGCGACTACTCGTGCTGGGCTTATCACAGCCCCGCTACGCTCCCGTTTCGGGATCATTCACAAGTTGGACTTTTATTCTCCCGAAGACCTAGCAGTTATTGTCAGACGATCCGCTCAGATTCTAAACATTTCGATTGATGACGATGGAGCTGCTGAGATCGCTCAGCGCGCTCGCGGCACCCCGCGCGTCGCTAATCGCCTGTTGCGCCGCGCTCGTGACTACGCTGAAGTTCGTGCCGGGAGTCAAGTCACCCGCGAAGTCGCACAGGAGGCCCTTCAAATGCTCGGCGTCGACGAGTATGGCCTGGATGAGAATGACCGCAACCTTATGCTGACAATTTTGCAGAAATACGCCGGAGGCCCGGTTGGGTTGAATACCATCGCGGCATCCCTCAGTGAAGAAGAGGATGCGATCGAAGAGATCTACGAGCCCTACTTGATGCAGTTGGGATTTCTTGCGAGAACGCAACGCGGGCGTGTGGCGACCCCCCTTGCATACAAGTATTTTGGGGTCCCTTTAGCAGGCCAACAACAGTTTTCGCTGGGTGCGTCTCAGGGCTAGCCAATTGTTCCCACACGGACACAGGATCAATCGCTGTACTCAAGAAGAAGACGCTGTAGTTGCTGACCGTCAATCAATTCAAGAGGTAGACCCGACGCAAATTCTCGCGCCTGCCCGCTAAACTTGGACGTTGTTATGAAGATGCCCTTGGAGGCTTTTCTATCCGCGATCATGGCGCCATAAAACTCCCTAACTACCGCCGCCCCAACAACGGTGTTTTCCGTAAATCTTTTGCATTGAATCAGGTATCGACCGCCCAGAATAGGTTTGTCCCAAACGGCGACGATATCTATGCCTCCGTCGCCACTCGCCTTTGTGACTTCGGCTCGAAGCCCCATCCTTCGCAACAAGTCCGCAATCGCCTGCTCGAATTCCATCCCTGAAAGAGCTTGGAGAGTTTTTGGAAGAGGTCCGGCCTGGGTAGTTCCCGCAAATCCATACGCGGCGAGCGCGTCCATAATGCCATTGCGCGAAGTAATGTCAGTGCCAGATCTTGCGAGTCGGCGTATCAAGGCCTCCAGATGGTGCGGCGTCCCGTCGCATGCATTGCCCATCATTTCTCCGATTTCAGGCGTCACGTTCATTCCCGCTGCGGTGGCCAGTCGATACGCGATTTGCCCTAACTCCTTGCGAGTGTAGGGCTGAAGGGAGCAGATCAGCGAAAAAGCGTTACGCAAAGTCGCAGCACAATCCGCCTCTCGCGGCACCGTAGCAATGCAGGTGAATGGATTAAGTAGGAATGGGTGGACTCGCTCCGTTGGTCCCTGCCCAATCGTCAAGTCAATCCTAAGGCTTTCTAGCGCAAGGTAAAGAACCTCCCTGACTGGTGTCTTAAGAAGGTTGACCTCTTCCAGAATGAGCTCCTCCCCCTTCTCAATCGAGGTAAGTACTGCGGTCAGGTCACCCTTCCGATCGATGGTCCGCGCTGAAATAGTTCTGGCTTGAGAGCCTATCTCCTTCGCGAAAGCCACTGCGATAGTTCGCTTCCCCATACCGTCCGCACCCGCAAGCAGCACATGCTCAGATGCCCCTGGGTTGGACGCATACAACTTCAAAATTGCACGCAATCTTTCGACCACAGAGGTCTGCCCGATAATCGTTGAGAGTCCACCCTCAATTGGCATTTCGACTCACCAGACGTGATACTAATTGTTGTTAAGTTTTGAGTGAAGTATTTATTGTTCTCGACTCAAATTTGGTCGTTGCGGCGCCAAAAGGTAAAATCTCATCCCGGTCATGCAAGCAAAGAAGATTTATCTCTCCCTCGGCTCCAATCTCGGCAACCGCGCCGCAAGTATTGCGCGCGCGCTGGAGATGCTCGCAACCGCGGGTGTGCGAATCGTTCGCCGCTCATCCCTCTACAAAACAGAGCCCGTGGAATTCACCGCGCAGGGATGGTTTTTGAATCTTGCCGCCGAAGTGGAAACCGCCCTGATGCCGCGCCAGCTTCTTCACGCGATTCGCCGCGTCGAGCAGGATCTGGGACGCCGCAGAATCGTGCGCGCCGGGCCCCGCGTGCTCGATATCGACATTTTGCTCTACGGCACAAGTATCGTCCGCGTGGCCGAGCTCGAAATCCCGCATCCCCGCATGGCCGAACGGCGCTTTGTGCTCGTGCCCATGGCCGAACTCGCGCCGGGCCTGCGCCATCCCGTTCTGAATCTCACCATGCTCGAATTGCTGGCGTCCACACAGGACCGCGGTCAGGTGATTCGCTGGCGGGAATAAATCTGAAATTGCGGCTGGCCGCCCGGATCAAAAGAAGGGTTCGCCCGGCTTGCTGGTTTTCTTTTTCTTGCGCGCTTGCTCTTCAGCTTCTTGCCGCTCGTATTCGAGTATTTCTTCCTCGGTCATCATGTAATCCTCGCGCGCCGCGAACATTTCGTTACGCCGCGCGTCAAGCCGTGAGCCGCGGCGCACCAGCGGCCGCGGGGCATCGCGAAACTCGAACTGTATGTTTCGCAGCGGCGCGTCGATGGCCTGCGCTTCGATTAGCAAGTCGCTGACTTTTTCAAGAAAGTCGTGCAGGTGGTAGGGCTTCAGCAAGTAGGGGAGACCCGCGCGCTCGAGAACCGGCTGTGCTCCGGATGCCGCGAGACTCGGTACCAGAAAGAGCACCCGCGCCGGCGCGCGCGCGCCTTCCGCTCCCGTCGCCAGCGCAAGCTCGCTCAGTATCTCGAACACGGGCCCCGCAACCCCGGTCATTGCAACGTTTGCGATCACCAGCCGCGTTGTGCCGCGTGCCAGTTGCTCAAGCGCCTCGCGCGCCACGGCATACACAAGCACCTCCCAGCCTTCTGAGTCGAGCACCAGTTGCAGCGCCGCCTGGCTGACCGCGTCGTCATCAAGAATAAGAATGCCTATGGAGTCCACGCCGGCCTCCAAAGTCAGTATATTCCCAGCGCGCCGGATGGAACCCGTCAATCCGCATTCTTGGCGCACATCGTGCACTGTTACGAGGTACAGTGGAGGCGCTCGGCGAAGATGCGGGATTCCCAAGCTAACCAATGGGATGAAGAACTCGAAACAACGGTCCGGTCCCAAATTTCGCGAAGTCCTCGCGAGAGGCCTGCGCCTGCGCTGTCCTTGTTGCGGACTGGGTACCCTTTTTTTTCGGCCATTCCGCATGCACCACGATTGCCCCGTTTGCGGCCTCAATTTCTTCCGCGAGCCGGGATATTATGTCGGCGCGATGATCATCAATTACGCCGCGACTTCTTTCATCATGCTCGTCGCCTACCTCCTTGTTGTGTTTTTCGTCCCGCCCATATGGAATGCCTCTCCGGAAACAAAAATCCCCGTCTGGATGGGCGCCGCCATCGCCGTTTCGCTTCTCCTCTTCCACCATTGCCGCGCCTTATGGCTTGCCGGGGATTACTGGCTCGAACCCTGGCAGCCCCGAGACCCTTTGCTTCGTGAACCCTCCTCGAACGCTTGAATTGCGAGCGGCGAACATAAAGCGAAAGATTTGGGAATTATCCGTTTAACTCCCCAAGCCCCGTGCCAGCAAAACAGCCCGAACTTTTTTCGCAAAACGGCATGAAACGCCGGGATGTGCCTCTTGATAGCAGCCGGAACACCGATTTGGGGGTGGTGGCGGAGCGACGGCACCGTATGACTTAAGGGCTTTCCTGAGACGGTCGGTGCGTCCCAGCAAACTATCCGGCTCGTTCTCAACGCATTTTTGAACATATTCTGGTTGATAGACCTCAAAAAGCCGGTCAACGACTGCCCTCGCTGCTGCCTCTAGTTCTGTCATTTTTGTTCCTTTCCATTTAGGGAATCAAATGGATAATCCCCAAAGATTTCACTTGACATAGCGAACAAAAAGCGAATACACTCTTACTCATTGAGAAGCAAATTCAGCTGCGAGCCGGACGATGGCCACTTTCCCCACTCCTACCTTATTTCCCAACGCCCCTTGCCACGGGGGCGCCAAGCCACCGGCTTCGTCTCAAACGAGGTCTGCTGCCGACTTTGTCGGCATCGGACGGCTCGCCGCTGCTTCTCCCTGCGCTGAATCCAAGCGCGGTACCGAATATTTCGTCCTCCCGGTACGCTCGATCCTGAATGCCTGTGAATCCACGCGCGTCCCTTTTCCCTGGACCATCAATCCCTATCGCGGCTGCGAATTTGGCTGCCTGTATTGCTATGCGCGCTACACCCACGAGTACATGGAATTGGATAGCCACGATTTCGAGCGAAAAATTTATGCGAAGGCCAACGCCGGCCCGATCGTCAGCCGGGATCTCTCCGAAAAATGTGCCAGCGGTGAGCACATTGCCATTGGCTCCGCCACCGACCCCTATCAACCTGCGGAAAAAGAGTTCGGCGTCACGCGTTCCATCCTCGAGCGGATGGCCGAGCGCGATGGGCTGAGCCTCTCCATCACCACAAAATCCGATCAGGTCGTGCGTGACGTCGAATTGCTGCGGAAAATCTCCGCGCGGTCATCGCTCACCATAAACATCACGATTGTCACCCTTCGCACGCGCCTCGCGCGGCTTCTAGAACCCCGCGCGCCCCGGCCGGATTTGCGTCTCAAGGCCCTGCGCGCCTTGCGCGGAGCGGGTCTCGCGGCGGGCGTGTTTGCAATGCCGGTTCTGCCGGGCCTCACGGACAGCTCTGAGCACCTCGAGGCGATGGCCCGCGCCGCGAGCGAGGCCGGCGCGCAGTGGTTTCTCGCGGCGCCGCTCTTCCTGATGCCGTCGTCGGCGAAACACTTCCTGCCGTATGTCGAGGAAAAATTCCCACGCCTTGCGAAGCGTTACCGGGAATGGTACAGCCGCGCGGCCTATCCGCCCGCGGACTACCAAAAAGAAATCGGTGAAAAAGTTGCAGTCCTGCGCCGCAAATATGGTCTCGGCTCCAGCCCGTCGCAGGCCCGCCCCGGACCGCCGGCGCCGCAGCTCTCGCTCGGGCTGGACGTGTCATCACAGGAGAAGCAGACCGTCTCCTGCTGAAATTGGGGCCGGACGGAGAAAAACCGCATTTGTGAAATCCGCCGCTTGATGGAGATGAACCGTTGTCAAATTGGAAGGAGCGCGTCGCACTGGTCACCGGAGCGAGTCGCGGGGTTGGAAAGGGTATCGCGAAGGAGCTTGCAGCCGCTGGCGCGGCGGTTTATATCACCGGTCGCACCGCCCTGGACTTGCGGTACATCGAAGGGAAGGGTGTCGCCATTCAATGTGACCATCGGGATGACGCCCAGGTGGAAGCAGTTTTCCGCCGCCTCGGCGAAGAACGGGGCCGCTTGGATATTCTTGTCAACAATGTTTGGGCCGGCTACGAAGACATGATGGAGGCCGGCGACTTCACCTGGACGCGCCCCTTCTGGCAGCAGCCCATGTGGAGATGGGACGCCATGTTCGGCGCCGGAGTGCGGGCTCACTATCACGCAAGCCGTCTGGCGGCGCCCATGATGATCGCCCGTCACAGCGGGCTGATCGTGAATCTGTCTTATTGGTCAGCGCAGAAGCATATCGCCAACGTCGCTTACGGAGTCTCCAAGGCCGCCACGGACAAAATGACGGCGGACATGGCATTTGAATTGAAAGACCACGCTGTCGCCGTGGTTTCACTGTATCCGGGCCTCGTCAGGACAGAAAAAGTCATGCAGGCAGCCGCGTGGATGGATCTGAGCAATTCCGAATCACCGGAGTTCATTGGGCGCGCTATCGTGGTTCTCGCCGATGATCCACACCTTATGGAGATCTCCGGAAAGGTCTTGGTTGCCGCCGCCCTGGCGCAGAAATTTGGATTCACGGATGTTGACGGAAAGAAGCCGCGCCCGCTCACGCTAGATGAAGCTTGACGGTGTTGGAGCGGCCTGCAAGAGCAGGCTCCCCTCTCCGCGGGCCATTCAAGGCACGATAATTCGCGGCGCTTCCTGCTTCGCGGCCGCTTCACGCGGAAATTGCGAACGCAGAAACTCCAAGAACATTCGGGAGCGGGCCCGGCCGTTCGTCTGTTGTCGCCCGACGCGCAACAGGAACACGGCTAGGTGGAATGCATCGGTGTCTTTCAAACGAGCCGCGCCGCCCCGCTCGCCCGCCTCGCGTTTGTACTCCTCAAGGAACTTCACCAGCCCAGCGTAAATCGCCTGTGGCGGCCCGCCTGCCGGAGGCTTCTCGTAAATGATTCCCGAGCCAAGCGTGCGATATGTTTCCGCCAGCGCCTGTAAAGCAATCAGCGCGTCCGAATCCACGGTCGAAGGCGCTTCCGAGGCCGCCTTGAGTATGGCAAAGCCGAGCCCGGAAACCACCGCGCCGCGCTCGTGGATCAAGTCCGAAGAAAACTCCACATCCGGGAATGGTATATCGGAAACAGAGAGTGGCTTGCGGTGCTGGATTTCGTAACGGTGCGCCGCCACCAGATAGCCGCAGTCCACCGGGCAGTCAATCGTCACCTCGCGCTCCGTGCCGCAGCAGACGGCGCAAATCTTCGCGCCCTTCGCGGGGCAGAATCGCTCGGCCTTTCGCTTACCGCAGATGGGGCAGGTTGTGGACGGCGTCATTTTTATCAGTGGACTTGACGATTCAATGTAAGGGATGTCTCGCCGCGGCGCAAATTTTCAATTCGCGCGTGCCGTGCGTCCGCGAATTCAGTCTGCCGCCGCAAGCCCGGTCAGGCACACTCCGACCGCAGCCGGAGTGTCCCGATCAAATTTCCGTGGTTTTACTTCGACATGTTCTTCGGCGAGTGTCTGTCGAGCACGTCCAGAAGCTCCTTGGCCGCTTCCGGAGCTGGAACCGCGCCGTGCAACGCGATTTCCTTTGCGGAAATCTTCTTTCCGTATAGCCGCTCGTTCGCTTCGTTGTCCGGACGCAGCGTGGACCCTTCAAGTGAAACGCCGGCAAATAACCCGCGCGCCCGGGAGTAGCTCAGGACTTCCGCGCGCATCGTCACGTCGGTGGCCGCCGACGCATCGCGTCCCTTTGGACCAGCCGCGGCATCGGCATCCGCGCCCAGCTTCACTTTACTGGACAGGATTGCTCTTGCGCCGCGGTCATTCATCACCAGAAGCACAAAATCCGTCGCATCGCCGCCGAGTTGGAATCCAATGCTTGCGCCCTCGAGCGCCATCGCCGTCGGGGCGCCCCAATGCCCGGTGAAGTTGTCGCCGCTGCGGCACGTCATTGCGCCGCGCCCATATTCACCGCCGATGCCGAACGCGCCCTTCATCACCGACGGCATCACGATCACACACTCCGCCTTGTCGAGCAGCATTTGGGGGATGTCGTCCGGCACGTTCAGGATTTCCCTCATCACCGTGCCGCAATTCCGAAGGCGATCCTCGTCTTTATCCTTATCCGCGGCCAGAAGTGGTAGTGCCGCCATGCCTGTTGCAAGTATCAATGCAAGCGCTTTGCGCATATATCTCCTCTCAATTTTGATGGCCAGGTCATTACGATAATAATTCTTCTCTTCACCGCGTGCAACGCCGCCAGCCGTTCTTCCTCGGCACTACTCTCTCGCCCGGTTTGACGCATTCGCGGGAAAACGTTAGCTTCGACGAGTCGTGTCGAACGCGATTTCAACTCCGCCGCCGGAAATCCATCAATCACGGGTAGCCCCTCGCGCGGTTTCTGTGGCGCTCGTGTGTATTGCCGCGCTCGCCGCGATTCCCTTGATAGCCTCCCGTATCAATGCTCAAACTCCCCCCCGCCATCCGGCGAAACATTCGTCCACCCGCGCTGATATCGCCGCTTTCCGCGATCGCGTCGAGCGAATTCTCTCCGCGCCGGATGTGAGTCGCGGCTACTGGGGGCTATATGTGCAGGATGCCGACACCGGCGAAGTCCTTTTCACTCAAAATGCTGACAAATACTTTCTCCCCGCCTCGAACGCAAAGTTGTTTACCGCCGCGCTCGCGCTCGCCACTCTTGGCCCCGGGTATTGCTTCCACACTACCATTGAAACTCGCGCGGCCGTGGATGCGAATGGCGCGCTGCAAGGGGATTTGGTATTGATAGGCCGTGGCGACCCGAATCTCTCGAACCGCAAAGTTCCGTTTGAAAGCCGCACGGCCCGTGATGGCCCGCCTGAAAAAATTCTCGTGGAACTGGCCGACGCCGTCGTCGCGCTCGGCATAAAGAAAATCACCGGTGACGTCATCGCCGACGACAGCTATTTCTCCGGCGGCGCCTATCCCTCCGGCTGGGCGATTGACGACATGCTCTGGACTTACGGCGTTCCCGTCTCCGCCATCGAAATAAACGAAGGCTCGCTCTCCATCGAGCTTCGCCCCGGCGATTCCGCCGGCTTGCCTGCTGTTTTCACCTCGGATTCGTTGGCGGGCATCTATCAAATCCAAAATCTCGTCACCACCGGCCCGCGCGGCTCCGAGCAGAAGCTCGCCGTCGAGCGCTCCCCTGGCTCAACCGCCATTTTTCTCCGCGGCACAATGCCCGTCGGCGCGCCGCCGCATTCGCTCGCCATCGCCATTGACCGTCCCGCGGAATACGCCGCCGCGCTGCTCAAGAATTTGCTCGAGGCGCGCGGCATCCAGATAAACGGGCGTGCTCGCGCGCGCCATGCTGGAGACGACGGAGCCGAGTTCATTTCGTCACCTGTCGGCGTTCAGATCGGCGCGCCAACCGTTCTCGCCGAACACATCTCCCAGCCGCTCTCCGAAACTTTGCGCGTGATGCACAAGATCAGCCAGAATCTCCACGCGGAACTTCTTCTCCGCACCGCCGCGCGCCAAAAAACCAGCGATTCCACCGCCGACGCCGCCATTCAATTTGAAGAAGATTTCCGCGCGGGCATCGGCATCACCGACGCAGACGCCATCATGACCGACGCATCCGGTCTTTCCCGCAAGGACATGGTCACGCCGCAATCCGAAGCGATGCTGCTTCGCTGGGCCGCCACGCAGCCCTGGTACGAAATCTTTCACGCCTCGCTTCCCGTGGCCGGCGTTGACGGCACGCTCACCGATCGCATGGCGCACACGCCCGCCGCCGAACACGTCTGGGCCAAGACCGGCTCGCTCAGCCATGTGGATTCTCTTGCGGGTTATGCCATCACCACGCGCGGCGCGCACCTCGTCTTTTCATTCATGGCCAACAACCACAATCTCAAGGGCCGCGCCGCCACCGACGTCCTCGATGCGCTCGCCGTCGCCATGGTCGAAGATCTCGGCGGAAATAAATCTTGCTGCGGAAGGCGCTAACGCGAATTCCATGTCACGTTCCGCCACAGACCTCCTCGAATTTAGCCGCTTGCTGGAAATCGTCCGCGGCTTCACCACCTGTGCGCCCGGACGCCGTGCCGCCGATTCGCTCGCCCCTTCGCGGGATCGCGCCCGCCTTGACGCGGAATTCGCGCTTGTCCGCGAAGCGATGGAATGGCTCCGCGGCGGCGGTGAACTCGGCTTCGGCGCGCTCGCCGATCCCGAGCCCTGGCTTTCGCGCCTCGGCCCCGATGCCGCAGCCGCTGCTTCGACCGCCGTTCTCACGCCCGCCGAATTGCTCGATGCCGCTTCTCTCCTCGAAACCGCGCGCTGGCTGCGCGAATATTTCCACGACGCGCCAAAATCTTATCCGCGGCTCGCCGCGCGCACGATCGCTCTCGGAGATTTCCGCCCCATCTCCACCGCGATTCGCCGCGCGATTCTCCCCGATGGCGCCATCAGTGATGGCGCCTCGCCCGCGCTGCGCCGCATCCGCACCGCGCTAGGCCGCGCGCGCGACACCATCCAAAAAACGCTTCGCGAAATCCTCCGTTCGCGCGGCGCCGAATCCGGCGAGGATTACGTCACCCTCCGCAACGACCGCTACGTCATTCCCGTCCGCGCGGCGGACCGCCGCCAGGCCGGCGTCCGCGACGCCATCGTCCACGGCGCGAGCGCCACCGGCCAAACCGTCTTCGTCGAGCCGCTCGCAGCCATCGAACTCAATAACAAGCTCGTCGAGCTTGCCGAAGAGGAAGCCGCCGAAATCACGCGCATCCTTGTTGAGTTGACGGATCTTCTTCGCGCGCAGGAGCCCGCGCTCCGTCACGCCGCCGAAACCATCGCCGATCTCGATTCACTTTTCGCGCGCGCGCGCTTCGCACGCGAATTCGATTGCGCCCTGCCGGTCTTTACGGATGCCGCGCGGATTCATCTCGACTCTGCGCGCCATCCGGTGCTCGAAGCCTCGCTGCGCCGCGAAGGCGGCCACGCCGTACCGATGTCGCTCGCGCTCGGCGCGCAAGAAAAAGCCGGTGATTCAGCCGTCGCTGAAACCGTCCTCGTCATCAGCGGCCCGAATACCGGGGGCAAAACCGTCGCGCTCAAAACCGTCGGCCTCGCCGCTCTTGCCGCTCAATCCGGCATTCCCGTCGCCGCGCAATCCGCCGAGTTGTCGCTCTTCGATCTCGTCCTCGCCGACATCGGCGACGAGCAATCCATCGCCGCCAACCTCTCCACTTTTTCCGCGCACATGCTCAATCTTCGCTCCATGCTCGAGGCCGCCACCGAACATTCTCTCGTCCTCGCGGACGAGCTCGGCACCGGCACCGCGCCTGAAGAAGGCGCCGCGCTCGCCGTCGCGATGCTCGAAGAATTCCGCGCTCGCCGCTGCCTTACGCTCGCCACCACGCATCACGACCGTTTGAAGGCTTACGCCAGCACCACGCCCTGCGTCCTCAACGCCGCCGTGGAATTTGACGCGATCAATCTGCGTCCCACCTATCGCCTCATGGTCGGCGTTCCCGGCGGCTCGAGCGGCATCTCTATCGCCGAGCGCCTTGGCCTGCCCGCGCGCGTTCTCGACCGCGCCCGCGCCGAGATGACGCCCGCTGCGCGCGAAGCCGCCGACCTCATCGCCTACTTGCATGCCTCGCGCGACGAAGTGGATCGTCTCCGCGCATCCTTGCATGAGCAAGCCGCCCAACTTGAGCGTGAGCGCGCCAATCTTCAAACCGAATGGATCGAGCGTCAGCGCAAACGCATCGCTGAACTCGAGCAGCAATTCACCGCGTCGCTCAAGCAGCACGAAGCGGCGCTCGCGCAGGCTCTCGAATCCATTAAGGACCGCGAACTCCGCGCGCGCATTGAAAAGCAAACCGGCCGCAGCGCCGCAAAAGCCCGCACCGAAGCGCGTGAGGATGTGGATGCCGCCGTCGCGCAAACCCTTTCCTCATCGCAGCAGGATCTCGGCCCCGCCGCCGCGCCCGCTGAAAAGCCGATCGAACCCGCGCGCCTCGCCCCCGGCGTCAAAATTCGCGTAAAAGGCTTTCCGTCTCCCGTAATTCTCCGCGGCATTGACTTGCGCGGAGGTGAATCCGGTTCCGGCTCCGCCGGCATGCCGCGCGGCTCCGCAGAAATCGAAGCCGGCCCCCTGCGCATGAGAATTTCCCTCGACGACGTAATCGCAATCGTCGAACCCGTAGGGGCGCCGCTTGCTGCGCCCTCTTCTCACGGTGCCGCGCCCTCCGCGCAGTCGCGAAATTTCGGCGCAACACCCGCTCCGCCGGCCCGCGCGGCGTCCGGCATCACCGTCCATTCCCAACCCACCGACGGCCCCGTTCCCGACGAGATCAACGTAATCGGCAAGCGCCTTGAAGAAGCCACGCGCCTCGTTGACAAACTCATTGACCAGGCCGCCGTCGCCGGAAAGCTTCGCATCCGCATCATCCACGGCCACGGCATGGGCGCCCTGCGCCGCGGCCTCGCCGAATTCCTCTCCACCAACCCCCTCGTCGAGCGCATCTCCCACGAATCCGACGACCGCGGCGGCGCCGCCATCACCATCGTCGAGTTGAAGGCTTGACCCCTTCAAGTAAGTCTAGTAGATTCTAGTAGAATGTAGTAGAGAATCCTCGAAGCCCCTTATGCCAAAGAACGCCAAAATGGTCACAGTCGAACATCGCGCGGTCGGCACTCGTCGCATGCGGTCGGGCGATGAAGCTCGTATCGAGCGCAACCTCTTCGCCCACAACGAGGAGACCTGGGAAGGCCTGCGCTTCTGCAAAAACCGAAATGGCCGCCACAACAGAGTTCACCTGGTGATTGGCGAAGATGAATTTGTGGACCTTTTTCAGAGCGCCGTCGAAAACGGCGTGTTCCGCCAGAAAACGCTGGATCGCCTTCGCGCGATTCTGAGCGGTGAGCGCGATCCCATGCTCGACGTGATTGGCATCGCGAGCGATGGAAAGCTCACCGAGGACATTGACAGTACCCTCTACGGCAAAACTCCCCTGTGAACCTGTTTATTGACACTTGGGGCTGGCTCGCACTCGCCGACCGGTCCGATGCCAGGCACCAATTGGTGGCGAGTTGCTACGCTGAACGCACCCGTCACCCCGGCCAGGTCATCACTTCCGATTTCGTTTTGAATGAGCTGCTCACGATCCTGTTTCTGCGGCGCCCGTTTGAAGAAGCGTGGCGTTTTACCGACGGAATCCTCCGGTCGCCATTCATAACCATCGAACGTATAACGGCAGAGCGATTCCAGAAGGCGCTCGCGCTTCGCCGGAAATTCTCCGACAAGCCGAGAATCTCGTTCACCGACCTGACCAGCATGGCGACGATGCACGAATTGCGAATCTCGGATGTCCTGACGGCGGACAGCCATTTTTCTCACGTGGGAATGGGTTTTCGCATGCTCCCGGAATAAGTCCCATGAATCGCATTCAGGATTTTTCCCACAGGCCCCCAATTTTCTCACAGTGCGCTCGCTGTACTTTGCGCACCATAGGTCGGATACTCATTTTCAATGGCTGACCCTGGCTCATTCGCGGATCGCGTCAAGCAGCAGGCGGACATCGTCCGCGTCATCGGCGAATACGTCCCTCTGCGCAAATCCGGCCAAAATTTCACCGGCCTCTGCCCGTTCCATTCGGAAAAAACTCCGTCCTTCGCTGTGCACCCGGTGAAGCAGATCTACCACTGCTTCGGCTGCGGCGTTGGCGGCGACGTTTTCAAATTCATCATGGAAATGGATAAGATTTCTTTTCCGGATGCTGTCCGCATCGTCGCGGAAAAATCCGGCATCGCCATTCCACAGCAGCGCGAACGCACGCCCGAGGAGCGCAAAACCAATCAGCAGCGCAACGCGCTCGTCGAGATGCACCGCCAAGCCGCGGCATTTTTCGCGCGCCAACTCGCGTCCACCGCCGAAGGCAAAGCGGCGCGCGCCTATCTCGAAGACCGCGGCCTCGACGCCGAAGCCATCGAGCGCTTCGGCCTCGGCTACGCGCCTTCCGGCGGCGAATCGCTCCTTCGCCACTTAAAGCAGAAATTTCCGGATGCCCTTATCGCGCAATCCGGCCTCATCTCTCGCGACGAAAAGGGCCGCCCCTACGATCGCTTCCGCCGCCGCATCATGTTTCCCATCGCCAACGACGCCGGCAAAATTGTCGCATTCGGCGGCCGCTCGCTCGGTGATGACATGCCGAAATATCTCAACTCTCCCGAGACGCCCATCTACTCGAAGAGCGGCGTCCTCTATCATCTCAATCTCGCCAAGGAACCCATCCGCCGCGCCAACTTCGTCGTTCTTGTCGAAGGTTACATGGACACGATCGGAGTCGCGCGCGCGGGCATCGCCAACGTCGTTGCCAGTTGCGGCACCAGCCTCACCGAGCCGCAAGTAAAGCTCCTCACGCGTTTCACGAAGCAGATCGTCGTGAATTACGATCCCGATTCCGCGGGCCAAGCCGCCACCGAGCGCTCGCTTTCCTTGTTACTCGAGAACGATTTCGACACGCGCGTCCTCGCGCTCCCTTCTGTTGACGGCAAGCCCGCCGATCCGGATCTCTACATTCAGAAAAAAGGCGCGGAAGCTTATCGCGATCTACTCTCCAAAGCGCCGCCGTTCCTCGATTACCTCATCGGGCGCGCGAAGCAAATGGACCTTACCTCCGCGCAGGGAAAACTCGCGGCCGTAAATTTCCTCATGCCTCACGTCCAGCGAATCGCGAATCCGCTGCTGCGATCGGAGTGGGCCACGCGCATCGCGCAGCAATTGCGGATTGAAGAGCCGGTGCTCCGCGAAGCCTTGCGCAAATCCGCGGCCGAGCGCCGCAGTGAAGTGCACACCAAGCCCGAGCTCATCGCGCGTAGCGTGCGCCCTGCCGAGCGCCGCCTCGTCCAGATGCTCGTCGACGCCGACGAATTCCGCGCGCGCCTCGCTCAGGCCATCCTCGCCGAAGAGCTGCACAAAGGCCTCGAAACCGAAGCCGTTTTCAACGCGCTCCTGCCCGGCTGCGCCGAAGGCTCGCGCCCGGACGCCACCACGCTTGCCACGACTCTCGAAGCGTCAGCGAGAAAATTGCTTTTTGAAATCGCTTTCGAGGAAGGCGCACCGCCTACGTGGGAGGAAGCCGAAAGCTGTCTCGTTCAACTCCGCCGACGCCGCGTCGAGCAGGAATTGGCGCAAGTGCAGAAGGAAATCGAATTGCTTTCCGCGCGATCCGCCGCCAGCTCGGCCGCTTCAGCTCCATCGGGCAACGCCGCGCAGCCGGCAGGGAAGGCGCCGGCCGCCACACTCAACGAACTCCTCGCGCGCAAGCATGACCTTCGCAAGCGCCTCGGCGATCATTAGCTTTCAGGCTGCACTTCGGACACCAACGGCATCAAATATAATAAAATGGCCTTTCGCCATTGTTGTTTGTAAATTTTTGGAGGACAAATGAGAAACATCCCCCGCACTCATTCATACGCAATTCGCCGGCACGCCGTACTTTTTCCAAGCATCTTTGCGTTGCTCGCGCTTTCCCTGCTCACCGTCTCGCCTATTCTTGCCGCGGGTTTCGCGGGGAAATGGACCGGCACGATGCGAGACGCCTCCGGCGGCAACCCGATGCCTTGTGTGATGACCATTCAGGTTCAGGACACGCTGGTCAAGGGATGGGTTGGCGACGGAGGCCCGCACATGTACCCCATCAAATCCGGCAGCATCAATGGCGCCAATATTCTCATCCACGTGGATATGCCCGGCGCGGCCTACGATTTCACGCTCACCCTCGATGGCGATAAGCTCAGTGGCTCCGCCGTACTTACCAATCCCGCGGGAGGCACCCCGCCCGTGAAAGGCACGGTGCAGCTCAAGCGCGCGCCTTAATTGCGCGCCCTATTTCTTCCCGACATTCGCGCCGGTAACATCTCCAACCGCGATGGCTTCGGCAATCTGGTCCCGCAAATCTCCCAGTGCGGCGGGCGCGTGCGAAAGCATCAATGTATTTGTATTCGCTGCGGCGCCAATTTCTTTCAGCGTATCCAGGTATTGAGTCAGCAGCACCAGCGTCATCACATCTTTTGCCGTCGCGCCTTCCACCACCTTTTGGAAGTCCTCCACGGACTCCTTCAGCCCGGCGATGATCGCCTTGCGCTGCGCGGCGATGCCTTCGCCCTGCAACCGTTTGCTCTCCGCTTCGGCCTCGGCCTTTTTCACAAAGATGGTTTTGTCCGCCTCGCCCTTTGCCAGCGCCGCTTCCTGTTCGCGCCGCGCCGCGTTGATCTCGTTCATCGCGGCCTTCACTCGCGCGTCCGGCACAATATCAGTCACCAGCGCGCGCACGATTGAGAAGCCGAAATTTTCCATCGTCGAATCGAGTTCGTCCTTCACGGCCTTCGCGATCTGGTCTTTTTCCAGGTAGGCCTCGTCAAGCGCCAGCTTCGGCACGTGCCCGAGGATCACGTTGTACACGTAGGACTCGATCTGCTTCTGCGGGTCGGTCAGCTTGTAGTATGCTTCGCTCACCTTGTCCGCCAGCACCTGATACTGCACCGAGACCGGAATCACCACGAATACATTGTCCTTCGTCTTCGTTTCAATCTTAAACGGGAGCTCTTGGACGCGCATGTCGACTTTGTAAACGTTATCGATGAACGGCATCTTCAGCGAAAGTCCCGGCCCCGCCACGCGCGAAAATTTGTTGAACCTCTCCACCACCCCGCGCTGCGCCGTGTTAATCGTGAAAAATGACCCCAGCAACGCCGCCAACCCAACGATCGCGACGAATGCTACGACGATTAAGAACACGGCCGACATTGGACTATTCATATCATCCTCCTTCGCGCATCCCGGGGACCCGGCGCGGGGATTATCCTACAGAAGCGCGGGTTTTGCGCGCTGAGGGACAGGGTCGGGATTCCTCTTGGGATTCGCGGTCATTTTCATTGTTGTCATCATCTTCGTTATTGCCGTCAGGTTGCTTCTGATTGCTCATTTTTCTTAAGTCGCATGCATGGGCCGTGGGGCGGGCTTCATCCCAGGCCTTTTGACCTTCTTCACTTCATTCCGTCTGTTCGACTCGTTCAATTTCCGCGGCGCCACCCGCGCCGCGGCAAGGGACCCAATTCTTGCAAGCAACCAGGGGCGGGTATTGGCGCATCTTCTAAATTAGGGCCATCGACTGAATCATTAAGAATTTGTCCCCAGGATTTCATCAAGAGGGCCTCACCAGTCACATCGGGTAATCCGTTTGCTCTAGTTGGTTTTCTGTTGCATAGAAACCGATATTGAGTTGACCGTCCCATGCACCGGAATTAGAATTCGAGTTCGACCTTTGTTTTGGAGTTTGGTTCTTATTTTGGAAACGGAAAGGTTCCAGCCCATGCGTCGCAATCCCCTTGTGCTGTTGTGTTTCCTCGGTGTGTTTGCGCGCGTGGCGCAGGGGCAGACGCAGACTGAAGCGATTGAACCTGTTCACATCACCGCCGGAACGGTTTTGACTTTCTATCTGCAGACCCGCTTGCATCCGGCCAATCAGAACGCCACGGATGAATTGCCCCGAGGCACGATACTGCGAGTGAAGATGCTGGACCCGATCAATTCGGGGGTGGATCACGACGGGAGCCAATTTCGTGGCGTCGTTATTTCTTCTGTCGTATCCGGGGACGAAGTCATTGTTCATCCGGAAGCCGAGGTCCGCGGAATCCTTGTGCTGCTGCGAAGCAGGGGCCATCCGAATGGCTTCCGTTACGAATTGATGGTAACCAGTGTAAATGATCACGGAAAATCCTTAAACCTTACCGCTTCTCTGAACTCCTCATTTTTCGACGGTGGCAGCCAACCTGCGCCGCCGACAAAAGCCGGGGAAAAGTAATTTCCGAGTTGTCGGCAGCACATCGCATTGGCGCTTTCCATCAACCGGGAAAATTTGTTGAGGTTCGTGCAGAGGTTGCCGGTACTATTACTTATTCCCTCCCCCTCGGAAAATAAATTTTCTTTCCTAAGTCATAGAAAACGCGGGAGTTATCAGATTTAATTTCGTTTGTGCAAAAAATGGCTCTCACCTTGCTTCAATTTTAGAGTCCAGCCCGGAAAATTTAGGAGGGCGGGACAATGAAAACAGAAGGGCGACTATTTCTTGCGGGCTTGCTAAGCCTCATTCTCATTTCCGCGGTGTGGGCAGTTCCTCCCGCTGCGCAAATCTCAAACTCAAACCCGGTTGCGTTAGACCAGCAGCAACCACCAAATCCTCCACCAATCAAGGCGGCCAATGGAACAATTTCCAAAGTCGAGGACGCCTCGTTTACGATCACGCTGCCTCCGAGCCGCAACGCGAACTCCATGGACCAGGCGGCACAACAGGATACGCCCGTCTCCATGACATTCCTCGTGGACAAGAACACGACGATTGAAGGCAAGCTGGTGATCGGATCCAACGCGGACGTCACATACCACGACGACCCAACCGGCAACCACGTGGCGGTTGGCGTTCGAGTGACCCCGCCCAAGAGCTAGGCGAGTTTTATAAGGGCGCCCATTCATAACGGTGTCACCGTCCCGGGACCCTGCGAAGAAAGGGGGAAGCCTTCGCAGGGTCTTTGGACTTTTTCGTGTGTGAGACCCGTATGCGAGGAGGCCGGTCAGGATTCCACCTGGGCTTCCTCGTCGCTTTCTTCTTCGTCTTGATCTTCCTCATCGCCCCCTTCCAAATTGGCGACAAGTGCATCGGGGAGAGAGAAGCCGGCGCGGCGCAATACCGCGAGACTTTCCGCGACTTGATCCTTCCACGTAGGTTTGTCCGTGGTCTCCGATTCAGAGGGATTCCGGGCCAGCTCATCATCGAGGCGATCCAAAGTGTCGCGGAGGATTGCGTCCATACCACCCTGGCCATCCGTGTGGACGATTTCACCGCGGAGAGTAGGAAGAGTCTGCAGGAGCAACTGGCCGATGTAAGCCAGCACAGCAGAGTTGCGGACTGGGATGCGATTTTCCGCGGTGACGGTGAAGAGTTTGCCGAGGGCGCGGTTGATGGCGAAGGCGGAGCGGAAGTCGGTGAGCGGGCCGAGGATTTCCTCGGCGACCACTTTTGAATTGCGACGCTGCATCTCCTTCAAGGCGTGATAGGGACAGAGGGTTTTGTGATCCGGGGCGCGGCTATCCACGCACCGCCGGTTGTCCGCGGTCATGTGCTGACAGCGAACGTCTTCGGTGATGGCTTCGATTGGTGCTGGGTTAGACTTTTTACTTGGCATGGTTCACCTTTCATTGGGCAGGGTCGGGGCTACTCAGTCTGACCGGCAGGCAGACCCCTCCCCCCCCATGTTTTTTTGTAAGTGCTGATTCTAAAGGACTTACGGGCGCGGACCCTGTAAGTGCTGAATCTAAAGGACTTAGCTCCGTTGACTCGTAAGTGCTTCCCGATAAAGGAGATCGGGACGTAGAAAGCGCCCTTAGCGGAAGAGCGCGAAGTTGATCGTCCAAATATGGCAGTTCAGAAGTCATAAAGACTCCCCTTCCTTGGCATTTCCTGCGCTTGAAAAGCCGGGAGAGCGCGGGGATTCCAGCCATGCGACTTACGGGCGCTACAGGACTTCCGGTCATACGAACGACAGGTCCGATCCGGAGGGAACCAAATTACATACCAAGTTACAATAGGACGGAATAATTGTCAATAGATAATTTAAGAAAATGAAAGAAATTCGGGGGAGGGAATTCGAATGGGTGTGGAAAATGCAAAAACTATTCGAATGAAAAGGGCAAATCTGCGGGAAAATCAAGATTTGGCCTTCCGCGTTGGAGGTCCGAGACGGCGCGTAAAGACGACGAACGGTCGATGCACTAATTCTTCAATTTATCGATTTCGCGAATCTCGCAACTAATGTCCTTACGATTCATAACGAATCGCACGTTTACGGGCTCAGTTCCCGCGGGGATCATTACAGGCTTGGAGCACCAGTCATTTCCGTAGCTCACCCAGTGACTCCCGTGCAGGTGGTAGGAATAACCAGCATAGATTGTGAGGGTACCAGAGCCGTTGGCATCAAGGTCGACATTCGCATAACTTTCTGCATCGCCCGGATCTCTCAAGTCTTCCAGTTGAACATAAATCGCTTTCAGGGGCTTCCCGTCTAAGCCGATTGCCACGAAATGAACAGTGCGGGGTTGAGCGACCTCTCGAATGGTGAATTCGATCTCTCGGACTTCTCCTTCCTTAATGTGGATGACAGTAGCATCCTTCTTGTTTGTCATGCCCGGATAAAAGGTTGGCGGAAAGGGGGCATCCGCGCTCGGAGAGCTGTTGATGTTCACGCCGACGTAGTAATCACCGGGAGGGAGCGGCCACAAATCAAAGGTCCCGTCCTCGCCTGTGATGTCCCATTTGCCGCTAAATTGATCCAGCTCTTTCCAGCGCGTTGGGATAGCCTCGACTTCGACATGTTTTGACCCAACGCCGGAAGGTAGGGCTAAGTGTCCTCTTATCCGTGTGCTTGGTTCTAACCTAAAGCTGATGTCGGCGCACTGGCCGCTTCTAAGATCAGCCTGATAGCGCTCTTCATTCTCGTGGTCAAAATCAAGTTTTCCTGAGATTTCCGGAACTACCGTGTATTTTCCGGGTGGCAATCCATCAAATTCGTATGAACCATCTTGAGCGGTTTTAGTAGACGCCGCGGAATGCTCACCCTGTACATGAAGACTTAAGTCTTGCACTGGCTGGGGTTCCGATTCATCCCTTATGTCGCGATCGCGATCATTCCAGGCCGGTTTTGCGCTGACCACTTTCCCGAAAATGGTGCTTACGCCACTCTCAGCCAATTTCCGCAATTGTTCGACGATTTGGTCTCCGGAAGATTCAGTCGTCAGTTGAAAATTTCCGCTGCACATCCCTGTTCGGAGTTGGCCATCCTTTTCTTTGTAAGCAAAGATGAGAAACCGATCACCGGCAGGGAGAGGGGTTCCACAATCACCCGCCCCAGAACCGGTCTCGATGGTCACTTCGGCGCCATCCCCGCCGCGGATCCAACTTTCCACTGCGAATCTCATCGAATAACCTGAAGTCCAGAAATTTTTTCCGACCGGCTGTTTTATGGCGACGGTCTCCACAACTTTTCCGACGAAAACTGCGTCGCTGCGCAGGTATTCGCATGGGCGCGAAGCGTAGCTGCACTCACATGCCAGACAAGCTTGAGAGAACGCAATCCAGGCTAGTGCGAGTATCGCGCAGCGGCGGGACATCCTTGCTTCTCCAAGAATCCTGAATGATTTTTGAGATGCTAACACATCGGCGGATGTTGCATAAGAGAAACCATAAAGGGGAGAGGCGCCCTCCGAGAATTGAGCTCTTGCGATGTAAGAAAAGAATCCCCACGTTCGCCCATTAATACGGGACGAACCCGCCGCGGCGGGGCACCCGAAATGCAAAGTCAAAATCCACACATGCCGTTTTTACATTGGGGGCATCCCAGAACAGAAAAGCAGACCCCAGTCCACGCGCAGGTGAAGCGCATGAAACCAACAAGCAAAATCCCCGCCCACGCCGCACGTCGCGGTGCCGGCCATACGAAGACAAAGGCGCGGCCCACCTGAAGGTGGGCCCTACGGGAACAAAAGGAGATTTTGTAGGGCTCACCTTCAGGTGGGCCGGGTCCAGGGCGGCGTCCAACCCTCTTCTGGAGATGCGACAGTATTCCATTCCAGAGTAAATGAGCCGGAATAAGGGTATTCCTTCGCGAACTGGCAAAGACCAGCGCGGACCGGGTTGAGCCAAATGTACCAGGCGACCGCGTCGAGGGATTCTTTGGGCCGCAGAATGTGGTCGTAAAGGCTTCTTTGCCACAGGCGCTCGCGACTCTCCTTCTTGAAATGAAATGCCGTGATTTGTTTGAAGGATTTTGTGAAATGTAACAAATCACATGTGTCCTGGCGTCCTTCGACCAAGTAGTGCGCGTGGTCGGGCATAATGCAAAAAGCGTGAACGCTGAAACTATTCGCGTTGGAAACGTCGCGAAGAGAATTAATTAGCCAGGTTGCGCGAGGTGCCTCGGAGAAAATGCGACGACGTCTTTCGCAACAAAATGTCAAGAAATGAATTCCCCTGCCGATGTATCGCGGGGCCGGGAGGCGGATGTTTTTTCGTCCGGGCCGCATGATGCCGAGATTGTAATGCAGAGGGGCGGGGGTGACATCCAATGAAAAGAGCGGCCCACCTCACGAAGACAAAAAACTCACGAAGACAAAAAACCGGCCCACCTGAAGGTGAGCCCTACGAGGACGAAGAAAAGAGCGGCCCACCTGAAGGTGAGCCCTACGAAGGCCAGCCTCAGGACAGGCCCGCGCGAACGAGACCGATGCCCAGAATCAGGACGGAAACCGCCAAGACTACGGCACCGACATAGACGAACTGAATGGCGCTATTGGGGCGCTCGGAGCGCGGCGGGGCCACGGATAAAAAGAATCCGAGCGGGATCAGAATGGCCGCGGCGGGAACGCCGATGCGCACGATCCAGACGAATGGCGGCGACATGTAGATGGAGTCCACCAGAACCTGGCAGATCAGAGAAAGAATCACGATCACGCCCGCGTGCGCATGCCCCGCGCGGAAAAGATTCTGGCGGAGCGGGTTGTCCATGTATCCGGGTTCGCGCGTGCGTATCATTTTCAGCAGGAACACACCTCCGAATTCAATCGTCGGGACGGTGATCAGGGTGATTCCGCACAAGAGCCTTGCGTCATTCGAGATTAGCAGCATGGGAGCCTCCTTTTCGCGGTGGCGCGATTCTACTGGACGGATTCGAACTGACGCAACAAAACGAAGCGGGTAAATCCCCGCGAAGAGATTTTATTTTCGCGCGGGCATGGGCGGGGGACGGGCGGATGTAACTCCGCCGACCGGCGGTGTTCGTCAGCCCAGCTTGGTGCCGCACCCTGCGCACGTGCGGACTTCCTGTTTGCAGCCTTCCAAGACAAATGGAAGCCAACAAAGAGGCAGGCAAACAAGAAGGAGAACAGCAAATAAAATCCAGCCGTTGCTCGAGATGTTTTTTGTGATTCTCGGAGGCCCTTGATATTCACAGAATGGGCAAGTGAATCTCGGACCAGAAGGCGGTGGAGCAGGGGCTGGCTGCGCCAAAGGCGGAGGGGTGATCCCTGGTGCGGCAATTGTTGGTTGGGTGGCATTTTCCGGCGTGGGCTGGCCACACCATTGACAGGAAGCACCGCCTTCCATCAGCTTGGCGCCACACTTTGGACAATTCATGATTCCTCGGGAACCGGTGAGTTTTGGTGTGTCAATGCTGAACGGCAAATGCTACTGGGAGGGAGGTAGAAGGTCAATAGCAGGCTGGACGGCCCGAGTGAAGCAATGAGGTCCCTGGGAGTTTGGGCATCAAGAGCCATTCGATACTTATGCGGAGGCTCCCCGGCGTGAGAGAAATTTGAAGACGGCTACGCGGAGGATGAAGCAAAAAGAATCGTGAATGCGTTAAAATGATTCGCGACGCACCCGTAGCTCAATTGGATAGAGCATCGGTCTTCGGAACCGAGGGTTGGGGGTTCAAATCCCTCCGGGTGCGCCAATTTTTCGGGTGAGTCACGGATTGAATTGTCCGGTGGCGCGCGCAGCGAGTGTGACCGGAAAACTTGCCTGGAAACTCAGCGGGAACGTAAACAGGTTCTCCGGCGTCTATAGCAATGAGGGGCTGGGCGACGTGCCGCCGGAATCGGCCGTAAGAGCGCTCAGGGACTCCTGTGAATAAAGAAGTTGACTCAGGGCGTGCCTCCTTTGTAACCTTGCAAGGTTTTGGTGACGCAAGAGTGGCCGCCTGCATCTAATCTTGTGTGCGCATGGCCCCGATTCCGGCGGGCAGGCCGGGGTAAGGCGTGGGGCGTTCAGAGGCGGCAACGAGGGGATTTATCTCACCGGTGGGATTCCACCAACTTGTTTGCTTTGAGAAAACTGGCGCCGCCGGGGTGTCCTCTGTGGCTTCTGGGACACGATTTTGCGCCAAGTGGCATTTAGAGGCCGAGATTGGCGCCAGAATGCGGCTCGCCACGGCGCCTATATATAGAGGGTCTTTTTTGACGGCTTGCAGGGGGATTCGCTTGCCTGACTGGCAGGCAGGCCGCAGTTCCGCGGGAGGATAGTTTGGCCGTTCTACTGGAAGAAAAATACGATCAGGTACGCCAGCTCATCAACATGGGTAAGGAGCGGGGGTACCTCCTCTACGATGAGGTCAATGACCTCCTCCCGCCCGAGGTGCATTCGTCGGAAGAGATTGACGACCTGCTCTCGACCTTTGAGCGCTATGGAATCGACATCTATGAGGACGTGAACGCCGCGAAGGCCGCGCGCGCCGCTGCTGACGCCGATGGAGGCGCCGAAGTCGAGGTCAAGGAAAAGGAAGAAGGGACCGCCGCGGATGACAGCGAACTCGACCTCACTCCGGGGACGCTTGAAAAGACGAACGACCCCGTTCGGATGTATCTCCGCGAAATGGGCACGGTGCCGCTGCTTACGCGCGAGGGCGAAGTTGCGATTGCCAAGCGCATCGAGCGAGGGCAGAACCTCGTCCTGAAAATTATTTCACGCTCCCCGATCGTTCTCAAGGAATTGCTGGATGTCGCGAGGGATCTCCGCGAGGGAAACCGCTCGATCAAGGAAATCGTCCAGTTCGACGATGAAGAGCTGACCGAAGAAAAGATTGAAGCGAAGACCCGGGCGACTCTGAAGACGCTGGACAAGATCCAGAAGTTATACGACGAGAGCCTCAAGCAGGCCGAAAAGCTTGCGAAGATTCCCCGTGCGAAGAAGCGCACCTTTCTCCGCGCGAAATATAATCTTGCGCGCACGCGCATTGAAATGTCCGTGGTCGTCCGGTCGTTCGATTACAACCTCTTCGAGCGCAAGCGGCTGATCGACACCATTCGCCACACCGTTGACCGGTTGCAGGCACTCGAGCGCGAAGCGGGGAAACTCGAGCGCCGCGCGGAAGCCAGCAAAGGCGAAAACGCAGCGGAAGCGCGCAAGGAACTCCGCGAGCGCCGCAGTGAAGTCCGCGAGATCGAATCCGCCAGCGAAGTAGGACTGGTTGAGTTGAAGCGCATGCAGGGCGTGATTGTCCGCGGCGAAGTGGAAGCGGAAATCGCGAAGAAAGAATTGATCGAGGCGAACCTCCGCCTGGTGGTTTCCATCGCGAAGAAATATACAAACCGCGGCCTCCAATTCCTGGATCTGATTCAGGAAGGCAACATCGGATTGATGAAGGCCGTGGATAAATTCGAGTGGCGCCGCGGCTACAAATTTTCAACGTACGCGACGTGGTGGATCCGCCAAGCCATCACGCGCGCGATTGCCGATCAGGCCCGCACCATCCGAATCCCGGTACACATGATCGAAACGATCAACAAACTGATCCGCACGCAGCGGCAGCTTGTACAGGAGTTGGGCCGCGAGCCTACGTCCGAGGAAATCGCAAAGCGGATGGACATTCCGGTATCGAAGGTGCGGAAGATTCTGAAAATCGCGCAGGAGCCGATTTCACTCGAAACGCCGATTGGTGAAGAGGAAGATTCTCATCTTGGGGACTTCATCGAGGACAAGGCGGTGGTGTCGCCATCCGACGCCGTCATCAATTTGAATTTGAAAGAGCAAACTTCATCCGTGCTGAAGACGCTGACGCCGCGCGAGGAAAAAGTAATCAAGATGCGCTTCGGGCTAGATGACGGAAGCGAGCACACGCTCGAAGAAGTCGGACAGTCATTTGCCGTGACGCGCGAACGCATCCGCCAGATTGAAGCGAAGGCGCTGCGCAAGCTGCGGCATCCTTCGCGCTCGCGCAAACTACGCGCGTTTCTCGAAGGCCCCTCCCGCGATTATTTATGACCGGCAGGCGCCGGGAAACAGTTCGCCGGCGGAATCGCATGAAGTTGTGGCTCCCAAGAATCCTGGCGCTCGGAATGCTTGCATTTGCGGTGGTTGCGACGGCGCAAGTGCAGGAGCAGCCCGCGATACTGTTCTCCGGCATGGGGACGCTGCACCATCCCATCGCCACAAAATCCCACGAAGCACAAGCATTTTTTGACCAGGGGCTGACGCTCGTCTACGCATTCAACTTCGAAGAAGCGGCGCGGAGTTTCCGGCGCGCCATCGAGTTGGACCCACAAGCGCCGATGGCTTACTGGGGCCTGGCGGTCGCGCTCGGCCCGAACTACAACAACAGGTCATCCGTAAGTGGCGAGCACGAAAAAGAGGCGTACGAAGCCCTGGAGAAGGCAAAGTCGCTTGCCGCCGCGGGCGCGGAAAATGAGCGCGCCTATGTGGATGTGCTTTCACATCTTTTCACGAACGACCCTTCGCCAAATCTCAACCAAATGCTCCGCGATTACATTCCCGCCGCACGCGAACTGACTCACCGCTTTCCCAATGACCCGGACATCGCCGCGCTCTTCGCGGAAAGTTTGATGGAATTGCATCCGCGCGCGCTGTGGACTTACGAGGGCAAGCCGAGCGACGCGACGCCGGAAATCGTGGAGGTTCTGGAAGGCGCGCTGAAGCGATGGCCGGGTCACGCCGGCCTGAACCATTTCTACATTCACACCATGGAAGCGTCGCCGACTCCGGAGCGCGCACTCGCGAGCGCAAGGAGGCTGGAAACGCTCGTGCCCGGATCGGGTCACCTTGTTCACATGCCATCACACATTTATTTGCGCACGGGAGATTATACGGCGGCTGTGAAGAGCAATGAGGATGCAGTGGCGATTGACCGCGAGTATCTACGGACGCGCGCGATCAAGAACTATGGATACGTGATGGGTTATGCGGAGCACAACCTTTCGTTTCTGGCTTATGCCGCGGGGATGGACGGGGAATTCGAGAAGGCAGATCACGCGGCAAAGGACCTGGAAAGTTTTGCGAGAGCGGCGCTGGCCGAATCGCCGGAGATGCAGGTGGAAAATTATCTGAACGCGCCGCTGCTGGTGCGGCTGCGGTTTGCACGTTGGGACGAAATCCTTTCCTGGCCCGAGCCGGACGCGAAATTACACGGGCTGGCGTTTTTCCGGCACTACGCGCGCGGGTGCGCATTCGCGGTGCACGGGCAAACACGCGAGGCCGCGGCGGAGCGCACGGCCATGGAAGCCGCGTATCAACAGATTCCCGCAGGGGCGGCGCTCGGAATGCTGCCAAACAATTGGAGGACGATCCATGAGATTGCGCTGCACGCGCTCGATGCACGGATCGCCGCATCGTCAAGAAATGCAAAGGTTGCCATTGAAGACTGGCGCGCAGCTATTGAGGCGCAGAATAAAATGATCTACCACGAGCCGCCAGACTGGTACTACCCGATGCGCGAGTCACTTGGTGCGCTTTTGCTGAGGAACGGGGAAGCAGCAGAGGCCGAGAAAGTGTTCCGCGAGGATTTGTCGAAGAATCCGAACAATCCGCGCTCGCTTTTCGGCCTATGGAAAGCACTCGAAGCTCAAAAAAAGACAAGCGAAGCCGAAAGCACGCGCCGAATGTTTGATGCCGGCTGGAAGGGCGACCGGAGCGGCCTCAGGCTTGAGGATTTCTGAGTTTAGAATCCGCATAAGAATTCCTCCCTGGCATTCTTCCATGGAAATATTCTTGTGACCTTTCGTATGCTTAGACGTCTATGTACTTAGAGGTCTGAACATGGCGAAACCGGATTCACTCCAAGGCTCGCTTGATCTGCTTGTGCTGAAGGTCCTTTCGCGCAAGCCGCGGCTTCATGGCTACGCGATCATGGCGGCCATCCAATCCATCTCCAGCGACGTGCTCCGCGCCGAAGAGGGTTCGCTCTATCCCGCGCTGCACAGGATGGAAGAAGCCGGCTGGATCCGAGCCGCCTGGATCACCAAGGACAACGGACGCCGCGCCCGCGTGTACGAATTGAAATCGGCCGGGAGGAAGCAGCTCGCCGCCGAACACTCGCGATGGCGGGCGGTCACCGCGGCTGTAAATCACGTTTTAAGGACGGTGTGAAATGTCACTGTGGACGCGGATCGGAAATATATTTCGCGGCAATAATTTAAATCGCGAGATTGATGAAGAACTTGAGGCGCACATTGCGGAAGCGATCGAGCAGGGCCGCGACCCGAACGAAGCGCGCAGGGCGTTTGGATCGGCGCTGCGGCGGCGGGAAGAGAGCCGCGACACAAAAATTATTGCGTGGCTCGATTCGTTGCGCGCGGATGCGATCTTCGGCTGGCGGCGGCTGAACAAAAACAAAATCACTTCCGCGGCGGCGATTCTTTCGCTTGCGCTGGCGATTGGGGCGTGTACGTCGGCGTTCAGGCTGATTGACGCCGTGTTGCTGCGGCCATTGCCGGTGGCTAATCCCGAGCGGCTATACGTTGCAGGCAGCGAGGGAATCGGTCCCGGCGGGATTGCGAGAATATCCGACTACGTTTTTTCATATCCATTATTCCGCGAGATGCGTGTTGCAGCTCAGGGGCAAGCAGAGTTGATTGCGATTTCAGATGCTGACCCGGTGGATCTGACTTTTGGATCCGATGCGGAGATGGAGAAGGCGCACCTGCAGTACGTTTCCGGGTGGATGTTCGGCTCATTCGGATTGAAACCTGCACTGGGACGAGTGTTCACAGAAAGCGACGACCTGACGCCGCGCGCGCATCCATACGCCGTGCTGTCCTACGATTATTGGACGCGCCGCTTCGGACAGGATCCGAAAGTAATCGGGCGAACATTCCAAATGGACACCGACTTATATGAGATTGTCGGCGTCTGCGAGAAGCGATTCACCGGAACCGAGCCGGGCACGATTCCCGATATTTTTGTACCGACGATGATGGGCCCCGGTGTGACTCATTCGGATTGGACCTGGTTCCGGACGTTTGTGCAACTCAAACAGGGAGCAGGCACTGAACCGCTTCGCTCCGAGCTTCAAGCGACGATGAGCGCGCACAACCAGGAGAGAGCAAAGTCTTTCACCGGAATGCCCAAACAGAATCTGGATGACTTCCTGAACCAGAAATTCGTGCTGGCGCCCGCCGCATCCGGCGCATCGTGGATGCAGGACAACTATCGGCGTGCGCTGGTGGCTCTGGGCGTGCTTGTCGCGCTGGTGCTGCTGATTGCGTGCGCGAATGTCGCCAACTTGATGACGGCTCAAACGGCAGCGCGAGCACGCGAGATGGCTCTGCGGGTTTCGATCGGCGCTGGACGACGGCGACTGGTGCAACTTGTCCTTGTGGAAAGCGCGTTGCTCGGGATCACGGCGGCGGCAATCGGCGGACTTATTGCGTGGCGATCCGCGCCATTTGTCGTGGGCATGATTAATCCGCCAGACAATCCGGCGCGGCTTGTTCTTCCCGCAGACTGGCGAGTCCTGGGTTTCGCGATTGCGCTGGCGTTAGGCGTGACGTTTTTATTTGGTCTGGCGCCGGCGTTTTGGGCTTCAGGCGTAAAGCCGGTCGGCGCGCTGAAAGGCGGAGATGACCCGCACTCACGACGACACTTGATTCACGCGCTGATCGCCGCGCAAGTTGCATTTTGTTTTCTCGTGCTATTCGTCTCCGGATTGTTCGTCGCGACCTTTGACCGGCTGTCGAAACAATCCACCGGCTTTTCCGCAGACCGCATTCTCACACTCGAAGCGATCGCGGAGCCCCCTCAGTTGCCGGCCTATTGGGAGCAGGTGGCCGAACATTTGCGAACGGCGCCGGGCGTCGAGGCAGTTGCAATGGCCGGGTGGACATTGTTGAACGGGAATGGTTGGAGCGGATTCGTCTCGATCAACGGCGGACCTCCGAGCCCTGATGTCGTTTATTTCCTGGATGTCTCGCCAGATTGGATTGAGGTCATGAGGATTCCCCTGGTCGCCGGAAAAAATTTCCGAGCGGGCGACACTGTTCCGGGAGTCGCGATTGTAAATGAAGCCTTCGTGAATACTTATTTCAAAGGGGAAAATCCGATCGGCAAAACGTTCGAGAAAATGAATGGCGTACTTGGGCACATTCCTTTCGAAATCGTGGGCGTAATCGGGAATGCCCGCTACCGCAACATGCGCGAGCCCATCACTCCAACCGCCTATTTTCCATTTCAATCGATTTCTTCCGAGCGAACGATCGACGCCAGAAGTCCAACGATGCCGCGAAGGTCAGGGACGTTTATTGTGCGCTCGTCCAATGCGAATCCGATGGCGCTGGCGTCCACATTGCGTCAGGAAGTGCCGCGTGCGTGGCCCGGATTTCGCGTGAGCAATATCCGCACACAATTGGAAATCAATCAGTCGCATACGGTGCGCGAGAGATTGCTGGCGACGCTGGCGATATTTTTCGGTGGCGTGGCGCTGCTGCTTGCGGGCATCGGGCTATATGGAGTGCTTCATTACTCCGTGGTGCAGCGGCGGCGGGAAATCGGGATACGGATTGCGGTGGGGGCGCAAGCGAGCGATGTTGTGCGGCTTGTAACCATGGATGTTTTATTCATGATCCTGACGGGTGCTGTCGCGGGTGTCGCGCTGGGGATGGGTTCGGTGCGATACATCGAGTCGATGCTCTATCATGTGAAAGGTACGAGCGCGCCAATGCTTGTGATTCCCGCGATGACGATTCTTGCGGCGGCATTTTTGGCGGCGCTACCCGCGGCGATTCACGCGGTGCGGATCGATCCGGTGAAGATGTTGCGGTCGGAGTAAACGCGATGGCTGGTTGCCACCCGCGCGAAAGCTAAGTATTCGTTTCTTGGGTTGCGGCGGTCGCTTTGAGGCAGGTGGGGCAGAGGCAATCGTTGTACTGCGCGCGTAGATTGGCTAGCGCTTCGGGCTTTAGCTTCACGTCTTCGCACCAGCAGGGGCCCAAGGCTGAGTAGCAGTCAAATTTCGCGCCGCATTTTTCACAGATTTTTTGGTTTGGCGTGTTTGACGTGCTCACTGGATTCCGCGATGTTTGTTGGCGCTCGTTCATTTCCATGACCTGCTAATTCTCCCGCTCCAATGTTACTCCACTTCGACCGTCGTGTTTGTTGCTTCGATTCGGCCACGATTTACTTGCTGCGCTCGCGGACTTGTTCCTCGGTGAGGCCGTAGAGCGGGGGAGTGGGGACGTCAAGCATTGCCAGGTAAAGATAGATTTGTCCGCGGTGATGGATTTCGTGTTCGGCCATCAGGCGCAGCCACTTCCAGAGTGTGATGGACGCGCCATCCGGCGTTGTGCATTTGCGCTGGAGGTCGGCGTCGGTAAGAGCGCTGAAGATGGCCGTCGCTTCGCCGTGCAACTTGTCCATATATATGAATACGTTTTCATAGCCATCGGCCAGTTCGCGTCCGTGGCCTGGATAGCGGCTCGGCAGAAACTTTGCGTTTTCGGCCCACATGTAACGCTCGACTCCGGCCAGGTGGCGGAGAAGATCGCCGAGGGTGAATCTGCCGGGCTTGAATGTCCACTCGAGTTTATCGGGTGGAATGCATTTGGCGACGCGGAGGGTGCGGGCGCGGACTTTGTCGAAGTAATCGACGAATTGCGCGACGTTTGGATTTTGGGGCAAAGAGTTAGGCATGGATGCGGCCTCTGAATTCTATCGGATGACAGTGTGACTCGTGGAGATTCGCGGAAAATGTACAACGCTTACAAGACCGCGACCGAATCGAACCCAAGGTGAAGTTATCACACAGATCCTTCTAACATCTTTGTTGGAAGCGCCGCGGGGCTGCTGCAAAACGCACCTCGTCGGCAAAGACAAAGCCGTCGGATGCCCTCAGGATGACAAACTCTCATTTTCTTGGCGGCCACGATTAACGGGCGAAGGAGTTCACAGATTTTAGTTTTGCGGAGCGGGGAGATTGACGGACGCCGCGTACTGATAGACGAGTTGCGCGCCGCGGTCCGCGCCGACGGCGGTGAGGATGGCGAGGACGATGAGACCGGCGAGGAAGATGCGGCGAAGTCTCGTGGTGAAATTGCCGCGCTTGGCGAAGCAGAGGATGCAAAGAGCGAGGGCGAAGCTGGTGGTGATGAGCATGATCGTTTCGTGGATTTCCATTACGTCATGCCCCGGTCCGCCCGGAGGGACGGAGGATTGCGCGACCCAACCCGAAGCGGCGGCGGCGAAGGCTCCGAGGGTGCCGAGATAGAGGAGGCTGATGGCGGTGCGGTGCCAATCGTCGCGCGCGCGCCACACGGAGAGAATTTCGAAAAACAGCGCGGCGAGCCACAACGCGATGGGGAAATGAACGAAGAGCGGGTGGTAATTCAGCATGGCTTTCAATCCGGGGAACATGGCGGAGCCTCCAGTTAACAATTTGCGCGAAATTCCGCGGCCGACATAAGAGAGATCTCCGGGGATTGTTACGCAGAGTCAGTCCCAAGACAAACGCAATCAGTGAATTCTATCTCGTATATACTTTAGTTTGACAAATCAAACTAAAATGGATAGCATCCACAATAATGCCGAGCGACAGAGGGCGGAGAGTCCAGGGAGTGCAGCCGGCGCAGGCAATTCGCGAGGTGATGAGGCATTACCCGAGGATTTTCTTTGCCTGCCATACGCGCCACGTGCGGGACCCGAAAACGAAGCGGCTCGTGAGCGCGCATCAGGCGAGCATCCTCGATCACCTCGAACGTATCGAGCCGATCACGATGATGGAGCTGGCGCGTCACATGGGCGTCACGCTTTCGACGATGTCGGTGAACATCGAGCGGCTGGTGCGGCGGGGATATGTAAGCCGGACGCGAGACCCGCGCGACCGGCGGCGGGCGCAATTGCTGCTTACACAAGCGGGGCTGCGGCTTCGCGAAGCGTCCACCGTGCTGGACGCGGGGCGCGTGGGTGCAATGCTTGATGCGATGGGCGCTGAGGAACGCGAACGAGGGCTGAGCGGACTGGCACTGCTGGCGCGAGCGGCGGACAGATACATGCAAACCAAACCGCCGCGGCTTGTTGGAATTCGCCGCGGGACCAGAAAACGGGACCGGCAGGGCGAGTAGGGAAAGGAGAAGCGTATGAAGTGGGCATTGATTGTTGCCGCGGCGATTGTCGGGATCGCGGCGATCGTTGTGATTATCGGCGCGATGCTGCCGAAGGGACACGTGGCGACACGCGCCGCGCGGTTCCGCGAGACGCCCGCGGCGATCTGGCAAGCGATTACGGATTTCGCGAAATTTCCCAGTTGGCGCGCGGGCGTGACGAGCGTTGAGCGATTGCCCGACCGCGATGGACACGTCGCGTGGCTTGAACGCGGCGGACATGATTCGATTCCGTATGAACTTGTGGAGTCGGCGGCGCCATCGGGGAATTCCGGCGGTCGAATGGTGACGCGCATCGCGGATCCAAAACTTCCGTTTGGAGGGACGTGGACTTTTGAAGTGTCCGGAGCGGATGGAGGGACAATTGTGCGGATCACAGAGCGAGGCGAGGTGTACAACCCGGTGTATCGTTTCGTATCACGATTCGTGATGAGCCAGACAAAGACCATGGAAGATTACTTGAGCGCACTAGGGAAGAAGTTTGGCGAGACCGTTTCAATTCAAGAATAAGACGAGCGGAGAAACGATGGGCGCGGGAATTCAATGCAAAGTGAGATTCGGGAAGCAGGAATCGCGCGGGCGTGCGCTGCTCGAGACGAGCGAGATAATTTTTCGCGGAGATTTCCGGCTGAAGATTCCATTTAAGGAAATGAAGAGCGTGAAGGCGGCGAAGGGGGAGCTGCGGGTGCGGTTCACAGGTGGCGAGGCGATTTTTGAGTTGGGCGCGGCAGCGGAGAAATGGGCGGAGAAGATACTGCATCCGAAGAGCGTAATCGAAAAGATTGGAGTGAAGCCGGGGACGAAGGCAGTTGTGCTGGGCGTGAAGGATGCGGATTTCCTGAAGAAGCTTCGCGCGCTGGCGGAATGCTCAGAAAAAATTGGGCGGGGGTGCGAATTGATTTTCTTTGACGCTGAAAGCGCGGGGGAATTGAAGCGCATGCCCGCGCTTGCGAAGTCGCTTGCACCGGCAGGGGCGCTTTGGATTATTTATCCGAAGGGGCGCACGGAAATTACTGAAGTGGGCGTGATTCACGCGGGGCGCGCGGCGGGGCTGAAGGATGTGAAGGTGGTGGGGTTTTCGGCGACGCACACGGCGCTGAAGTTTGTCATTCCGGTTGTGAAACGATAGGCAATTGCGCTGGATCGGGCTGGCAGCGGAAATGTCACGCCGACATCAAGGATATGTTGAGAATCTAAGACGACGAAGTTCTTCTTTGGCCAATTGGTACTCAGATGCGCCCGTTCCGCCGGAATCCAATGCTTTTTGAAAAAAGTCAGCCGCCTCAATATTCTTGCCGTCGATTAGAGAACGTTCACCGACGTAAAAGTAGGCCTCACATAGGCGCAGCTTTGGGTCGCCTTGATAAGGGGATTTCGCCACCGAGAGCACTCTGTCGGAAGGCGCCGTGCTGAGGAAGAACGCTGCGACAAAACCCGGCCACTCCCCAGATTCAGGATGCGGGACATTTCTTCTCAATTCGCTTTGATTCATTTTCAAATCGTTTGTGCTTTTGGTTTTCACCAAGAAAAGCCAAATGGCACTAAAAACCTCGTTTGGATCAAGGCGCAAAGCCTCCGTAAAATCTGTCTGCGCGAGTGCGAAGTGTCCCAGACAAAACTGAGCCAAGCCGCGCCCCTTAAAAGCTTCGGGATTTCGGGGGGCCAGCTTGGAAGCTGCGTCAAAATCTTCGATAGCGCGATCATAATCGCCCTTTGCGAAATAGCTAGCTCCCCGGCCAGCGAAAGCCCAAACAGAGGTGGGACTAAGGCGAATAGCTTGATCGTAGTTTTGAATTGACCGGTCGAAATCTCCCTTGAACTTGTAAGTGAGGCCGCGGTTAATAAAGGCGTTGGAGTAATTTGGGTTGAGGCGGGTGGCCTGATCGTAATCTTGAATGGCGCGATCGTAGTCGCCCTTGCCGTAGTACGCGCTTCCCCGGCTACTGAAGATAACTGCGAGATTTGAAGTGGAAAGGCCCCCTGATTCGATTGCACGAGTGCAGTAGGTCAGGACCAGATCTGGGTCAGTTTCCTTGGCGCATTTTTGCGCGTCGGCAGACTGTGCTTGGCAAGGGATTGCTGCCAAGAAGAGGAAAAGCAGGCAAGTTTTGAGACATCGCATGCCCGTCGATCCCTGGTTCATATTCGTATCAACCGACCCACAATATTGGCGCGAGGCTATCACAGGCGCGCCTATTCTGGCCAAATGTCCGCCCCCAGGCGGGAGCCTGGGGGCTCCGCGAGAGTGGGAGGGAGAAAGGGGTGACAAAATGGGGTGTCGGCGGGGCGAAAGGATTCTATGATGGGCGGATGGCGGCTTTGATTGAGTTGCGCGGACTGACGGTGGAGCTGCCCACGGCGGATGGATGGGTGCGGCCTGTCAATGAAGTCTCACTGCGGATTGAAGCGGGCGAGGCTCTGGGATTGGTGGGCGAGTCGGGGTCGGGGAAGACGATGCTGTCGCTGGCGTTGATGGGATTGCTGCCGGAGGGGGCGCGGGTAAGCGGCGAGGCGCTACTTGCGGGCAGGGGAGAAAATCCACACGGAATTAATCTTGCGGCCATGCGCGGAGATGAAGAGTGGCGCGCGATTCGCGGGCGGCGGATTGCGATGGTGTTTCAGGAGCCGATGACGGCGCTGAACCCAGTGATGCGCGTAGGGAAACAGGTGGCGGAAGCGGTTCGCGCGCACAATCCGAAGATGGCGCGCGCGGAGGTGAAGCAGCGGACGATTGAAGCGCTCGAGCGCGCGGCAGTGCCGGAGCCGGAGTTGCGCGCGCGGCAATATCCGCATGAACTTTCAGGCGGCCTGCGTCAAAGGGTGTTGATTGCGATGGCGATTGCGTCGGGCGAGACGGACGCGAGTGGCGAGCGGAGTTTGCAAAGGCTGTTGATTGCGGATGAGCCGACGACCGCGCTTGACGTTACGATCCAGAAACAAATTCTGGAATTGCTGGCGGAGTTGCGGCGCACGCTGGGACTTTCGCTGCTGTTTATCACGCACGACCTTGCGGTGGTCGCGCAAGTGGCGGACCGGGTGGCGGTGATGTACGCGGGGCGAGTGGTGGAAGAGGGGCCGACAGCGGACGTGTTGCGTCGCCCCCGGCATCCGTACACGGAGGGATTGCTGCGCGCGTCGCCGACACTGAAGCGCGGAGGACTGGTGGCGATTCCGGGGATGGTGCCGGCGCTGGGAGCGCTGCCGCCGGGATGCGCGTTTGAGCCGAGATGCGCGAAGAGAGTGGAGGAGTGCACACGAGCGGTGCCGGAGATGCGGGCGGCGGGCGCGGGGCATGAGGCGAGATGTATTCTGGTGTGAGTCGCTGATTATGTAAAGGAGGGATTCTTCGTCCCGACACAAAGCATCGGGACGCACAGAACGCGCTGCGCCCAGAATGACAAACAAAAACCAATTGATCACGGCGAGAGAAGAGCGGGCCCTGAAAAAACGGTTAGGGGAGTGAGATGAAGGAATTTGAGCAACACAACTTGGTTCGCGACCGGTTTACGAAGACGGCGGAGAATTTTTCGGAATTTGTGTTGAATCAACGCGTGGAGGAGGCGAACCATCTCGCCGAGCTGGCAACGGACGGCGCGGATGCGCGCGAGTGGCGCGCGCTCGACCTAGCGTGCGGGCCGGGCACATTTGCGCGGGCGCTGGCAGGGCGCGTGCGGTTTGTTGCGGGGCTGGACCTAACGCCGGAGATGCTGGTGCGCGCACGCAAGTCGGTCGGAACAGTGACGCAGGCGAGCGCGTTTGCGTGCGGCGATGCAGGACGAATGCCGTTTGCAAGCGGGGCGTTCGACGTGGCGACCTGCGGATTTGCGCTGCACCACATGCAAAATATTCCCCGGATACTTTCGGAGCTTGTGAGGATTTTGCGTTCGGGCGGGCGCGTGGCGATCCGCGACATCATCGTGCCGGAAGGCGCGAGTGCCGAGGCAAACACGCGCATCGAGCGGACGCGCGACCCATCGCACACGCAATGCCTGAGCGTGGGCGAATTCCGCAAACTGTTTGCCGCGGCGGGGTTGCTCGTGCGGAAAGAAGAGTTGGTGGTGCGTCCGCGCGATTTCGATAGTTGGATGCATGTGGTAAATGCGGAGCCGGGGTCGCCGGTTTACAACGAGGTGCGAGGACTGCTCGAAGCGACAATCGAGGATGATGCGGCGGGGATGCATCCACGGCGGAAGGAAAAAGGCGGGCTGGAGTTTTCAGTGACGACGTTGTGCATGGTCGGGCAAAAGGCGGGGGAAGAGCAGTGATGGCTCCGTTGTTGGAAGCGCGCGAATTGCGGAAAAGTTTTGCGGCATCGGCGGAGCGGTTCGCGGGCGAGGAGCAAGCGCGCAGACTTGCGGTGGATAGCGTGAGCCTCTCGATACAGCAAGGCGAGACGCTGGCGATTGTGGGCGAGTCGGGATGCGGCAAGACGACGCTGGCGCGAATGCTGCTGCGACTCATCGAGCCGGATGCGGGCGATATTCGATTTGAGGGCGCGGACATGCGCGCGGCGCACGGGGAAGCGTTGCGGCGGTTGCGGGCGAGGATGCAGATGGTGTTTCAGGATCCGTTTTCGTCGCTGAATCCGCGGATGCGAGCGGGCGCGATTGTTGGCGAGCCGCTGGAGATACACGAGCCGCAGCTTGGTCGCGCAGAGAGAGCGCGCCGCGTAACCGAAACGCTTGCGGCGGTGGGACTCGATGGCGCAGCGGCGCTGCGCTATCCGCACGAATTTTCCGGCGGTCAGCGGCAGCGAATCGGAATTGCGCGGGCGCTGGTGATGCGTCCTAAATTGGTGGTGGCGGATGAGCCGGTGTCGGCGTTGGACGTGTCGGTGGGCGCGCAGATACTGGAATTGTTCGCGCGATTGCAGCGCGAATTTTCGTTGACCTACCTGCTGATTTCGCACAGCCTGCCGGTGGTGGCGCAGATTGCGACGCGCGTGGCGGTGATGCGGGCGGGGCAGTTTGTGGAAGAAGGGCCAGTGGAGCAAGTGCTCGCGCGGCCGGCGCATCCCTATACGCAGGCGCTGCTGGCGGCAGTGCCGGTGTTGCCGGCGTGATTCTCGCTTGAAACTTTCCCCAAATTAGGCCGTAATACCGGGCAGCGGACGGCTCGCGCACATTCAAATTGGAGGGATTGCTATGGGAACGACAGCGGTTGCGCCTGCACCTGGGGGAGAGCAAGCAAAGATTGGGGCATTCGGGCGAATTACCGGGGTGCTGTTTAGTCCTGGCGCGACGTTTGAAGATATCGCGCGGAAGCCGAGTTGGCTTGCGCCGATGGTGATTCTGATGATTCTAAACCTCGGGGTTGTGGGTCTTGTTGTAAAGAAATTGGATTGGTCCACCGTGATTCGAAATCAAATCGAAAGCAGTCCGCGAGCCTCGCAGTTGACGGAGGAGCAGAAGGACCAACAAGTCGCTCTCGGACTCAAGATTGCTCCGTACGTTGCATGGGGTGGCGGGGTCCTGGGGATTCCGATTCTTTCGTTGGTCGTGGCGCTGGTTTATTGGTTGGGGTTCAACTTGATGAAGGGAGCGGGGCTGAAGTATTCGACGGCGTTTGGGATCACGGCCCACGCGCTAGTGCCGACCGCCCTGGCATTTATTCTTACGGGGATTATTTTATATTTGAAGCCCGCGGCAGACATAAATCCGGATCCGTCGAGAATGGCAGCGACGAGCCTGGCGGCGTTTCTTTCCTCGACGGCGCCGAAATGGCTTGTGGCGATTGGCGGTTCGCTGGAGATTTTCTGGTTATGGTCTTTGGCGTTACTTGCGATTGGATTTGCGGCAGCGAATCCACGAAAGATTGCAAAGGGCAGCGCATATTCAATCGTTTTTGGGATATGGCTGATTTGGGTGCTGGCAAAGGTTGGATGGTTCGCGGTGTTTAGTTCGTGAGCTCTTTCTTGCGAGCAATTCGTTGCCAGTAGAGGGATTCGCAGGCATCGTGCCAAGCTAGTAGACTGGCGCGATGGAATTTCGCTTTGAGCTGCTGAAGACAGATCCCTCCGGCGCGCGGCTGGGGCGGATGCACACCCCGCACGGCGCGGTGGATACGCCGGCGTTCATGCCGGTGGGTACGGCGGCAAGCGTCAAGGGAATGAAGCAGGAGGCGCTCGAAGAGCTGGGCGCGCAGATTCTTCTCGGCAATACCTACCATCTTTATCTTCGACCAGGACATGAGCTGATTCACAAATTGGGCGGGCTGCACCGGTTCATGGCGTGGCCAGGCGCGATCCTGACGGACTCCGGCGGCTATCAGGTCTTCAGTCTGGCCGACTTGCGAAAGGTAACGGATGAGGGCGTGACGTTTCGTTCGCACCTCGATGGGTCGGAGCACTTGCTGACGCCGGAGAAGGCGTTGGAAATCCAGATGGCGCTGGGGTCGGATATCATGATGGTGCTTGACGAGTGTATCGAGCATCCGGCAAGCGAGGAGCGGGCGCGGAAGGGCGCGGCGCGGACGCTCGATTGGGCGCGGCGGTCGCGCGAATTATTTTCAAGAAGTTCGGGCGCCGTAGGTAGAAATATTGTGAATCCCGGGCAGGCGCTCTTCGGGATTGTGCAGGGCGGGACGTTCGCCGGGTTGCGGAAGCAGAGCGCCCGTGATTTGGTCGAGTTGAATTTCGATGGCTACGCGGTTGGGGGACTCGCGGTGGGGGAGCCGCACGCGCTGACTTGCGAAATGACGGCGGAGGCGACGCCGCTGCTGCCCGCCGGGAAGCCCCGCTACCTGATGGGCGTGGGAAAGCCCGAGGACATTCCGGACTACGTCCGGCTGGGAATTGACATGATGGATTGCGTGCTGCCGACACGAAGCGCGCGGCATGGATGCATCTACACGTCGGCGGGGGCGCTGCTGATCCGGCAGGCGCGGTATGCGGATGACGCCAGGCCGCTCGATGATGCGTGCGAATGCGGAGTGTGCAAGCGCTATTCGCGGGCGTATATGAGGCATCTATTTATGGCAGGGGAGATACTGGGAGCGGTCCTCGCGACCCACCATAACGTCCACTTTTACCTTGACCTGATGCGTCGAATCAGGCAGGCTATCCAGTTTGGGGACCTGGCGGAATTCTCCTCCGAGTTAAGGTTGCGCCTGGCTGCGGGCCCCGGTTAGCTCCCGCGGGTGAGTAAGGCTGGCCCACCAGGCATTCCCCGCAATACGCGGAACTGTCCTGTCCTCCCTGTGCTCGGGGAGCGGCAGGATTCATGTTCTTGGCAGGGCGCGGGTCCAGTCTTGGGGCGGCTCTCGAGTGGGGTCGCAGGGCGAGTGGTGGCGGTCGCGAAACGCGAGTGGGGCGTTGAAAATGAACCTAAATCTTCTGGCTGTGGATGCGCAAGCATTGGGGCCGTTTGCAAGCTTCCTGCCCATTCTTCTGATCATGGTGATTTTCTATGTCCTGCTGATTCTGCCGGCCCAAAAGCGGCAAAAGAAGACGGCGGCGATGCTCGGCGCGCTTAAAAATGGCGACAAAGTGGTGACGAATGGCGGAGTTTTCGGGACGATTGTCGGCCTGGACGAGAGCGATGCGACGGTTCAACTGCGTATCGCGGACCAGGTGAAGGTAAAGGTTTTGCGGTCGGCGATTGCGGGACTCCAGCCGGAAAATAAGGAAAGCTAAAGGTCGCGAACCAGGCGGACCGATTCCAACAATGAACTCGAACCTACGATGGAAGGCAATCTCGGTAGCCATAGTGGTGCTGATATGCATTTATGGCTTATTCGGGCTGCCGGATTTTCCCAAGTCGTTTTCAATGATGAAGCAAAATTTTTCGAGTCGAATCAGGCTGGGTTTGGATTTGCAAGGCGGGACGCACCTGATTCTGCAAGTGCAAGTAAACGAAGCCATGCGGCAGGACACCGCCGTCCTGGCTGATGACATATTAAACAAGCTCCGCGCCAAGAATATTCCTTCCGACCAGCCGGTACTCGTTTCCGATACTCAGCTCAAGGTCTCCAATGTTCCACCGGAGCGTCTTGCCGATTTCCGGAGCATTGCCGCGGATTATTCGCAAACATGGAATATGACGCCCGCGCCGGGCGAGGCGAACGGTTATCTATTTACATTGAGCCAAAGTCAGATGGGGCAGATTCAAGACCGGACGATGTCGCAATCGGTGGAAACAATCCGGCGGCGCATTGACGAGCTTGGGCTGACCGAACCATTTGTCGCGCCATATGGGCAGGGCGACAACGAAATCATCGTGGAACTGCCCGGCGAAACCGATCCAATTCGAGCGAAGGATGTGATTCAAGCGGGCGGTCAATTGGAGATTCGATATCTTCCGGACCCAACGCCCTATCCGTCGGAGGCAGCGGCCATCTCTGCGAAGAACGGAGTCCTGCCACCGGGTACAGAACTACTTCCCGGCACGGCCGAGGCATCGGGGGGACAACCGGCGGCGGGCGAGAGCTGGTACATTGCCGACCGGGTTCCGGTGATTACCGGCCGAGACTTGCGTGACGCCACACCGGCACGAAATACGCAGAGACCTCCCTATTATATGGTGAATTTCCGGCTATCTGTGGAAGCCGGAAAAAAGATGGGTGTCTTCACGGAAGCACATGTCAATCAATATATGGGAATCGTTCTCGATCACCGCGTCCAGATGGCTGCAGTGGTCAAAGGGCGCTTTGAAGACTCGGCGGAACTCGAAGGGTCATTTACGGAAGAGCAAGCGAACGACGAAGCGCTGATTCTTCGCGCGGGAGCACTTCCTGCGGGCATCAAGTACCTCGAGGAAAGCACGGTAGGGGCGTCGCTCGGCGCGGACTCAATCCGGCACGGGTTTCAGGCCGCGGTCACGAGCCTGATTGTGGTGTTGATTTTTATGGTGGTTTATTACCGATCGGCGGGAGTAAACGCGGTGATTGCTCTGATCCTGAACCTGGTGATTCTGCTTGCGGCGCTGGCCTATTTTGAGGCAGTCCTTTCGCTGCCCGGCATCGCGGGTGTTATTTTGACAATCGGCATGGGCGTGGATTCGAACGTGCTTATATTCGAACGAATCCGTGAAGAGTTGCGCGGTGGGAAGGCGCCTGCCTCGGCCGTGGATTTGGGATTCAAGAGAGCATTTTTGACGATTATTGACACGCACGTGACGACGGTGGTTTCCGCGGCGTTCCTGGGCTTGATGGGGACAGGGCCGGTGCGCGGGTTCGCGATTACGCTGGTGATTGGTTTGGTGGCGAATCTGTTCACGTCGGTGTATGTATCGCGCCTGATTTTTGACTGGCACCTGGCGAAGGCGCCACGGCAGGCGGAACTGAGCATTTAGGCTGAAAATTGAATCATTTGGAACCCGGCGGGTGTCGCCGGTGTCTAACTGGGACGGGTAAGAGCGACTATGGAGTTCTTCGGGCAGGCCAACATCGACTGGATGGGGAAGGCGAAGTACTTCGTCGCGCTTTCCCTGTCGTTGCTCGCGATCGGGACTGTGGCAACGATTTACAATGGCGGCCCGACCTATGGAATTGATTTTAAGGGCGGCACGCTGGTGACAGTGCCTTTCGCGAAATCTCCCGATATTGACAGCATCCGCAAGGACCTAACGGCACGAGGAATCGGCCAGAGCACGATTCAGGCGCAGCACGACATCACGAACCCGAGCGCAAACAATGTTGTTATCGGCCTTGAAGAAACGGGCACTGGCGAACAGGCGCTGGATGAGGGCAAGACAAGGATTATTAACGCGCTGCGGCTGAGTTTTCCTTCCTCCGAACCCGGGAAGCAGGACTTTAATTTTGTGACCGCATCGGACCTGGCCGATGCGCTGGTGCGTCGCGATCCACTTGGGCTGGGTGTTTCCGCGGGCGATCGTTACAAGCAGATTGCACAGCAGCTTGCAAGTTTTCGCGACAAGAACCGCAACGGTGTCGTCTCCGACCTCGGAGATTTGAGCAATGCCGGCGTCGCGCCTCAAGTTGTTGCCGCGTTGCGAACGGATTTTTATGCGGGCCCGTTTGGATTGCCGAGCGCACAGATTGTTGGGCCAAAAGTAGGAGGTGAGCTGCGTCAGCAAGCGGTATACGTCACCCTCTATGCTTTGGGCGGGATGCTGTTGTATATTGCCATCCGTTTCACAGGTGACACGCTGCTCCGCGGGAGTGGAGGCGGGAGCAACTCCGGTGGTTTTGTTGAAGGGATTCTGCGGCTGTTTGATAAAGGAATTTTCGGCATCGCGGCGGTCGTAGCGGTGTTTCACGACGTTTTGATTACGATTGGGCTTTTTTCATTATTCCACCGGTACTTTGAAATTTCGCTGACGGTGATCGCGGCGCTGTTGACACTGGTGGGCTATTCGATGAACGACACGATTGTCATATTCGACAGAATCCGTGAGAACAGCCGATTGATGCGGCGCGAACCGTTCCCCGATATCGTGAACCGCTCGATTAATTTGACGCTTTCGCGGACGATCCTAACGAGCGGTCTGACATTTCTCACCGTCCTCGTGCTCTTTATTATGGGCGGGCCGGCGCTGAGGAGTTTCTCCTTTGCGTTGGTGATTGGAATTGTGGTAGGAACCTATTCGAGTTTTGGCATTGCAGCGCCTCTGGTGGTTGCATGGAACCGCTGGAGGGGGCCAAAAGGGCCAATAGCAGCAGTAAGCGCCGGATCCGCAGCCGGCACTAAACCCGGGCAGTCCAGGCGAGTACCAGCCTGATCTGTTTGGGGAGGAGGTAAGAATTATGTTCGAACAATTGGTTGAAAGCACTCCGGGTGGTCAGAAGAAAACGAATAAGTGGTGGACTGTTTTCGTCTCCGCAGGCGCGCAGGCCGGACTGATCCTTCTCATCCTGATCATTCCGTTGTTGGTCACGCCTGCATTGCCGAAGACGTTGCTCGCCGGCATGTTGCTCGCGCCACCTCCCCCTGCGGCGCCACCGCCTCCCGCGGCTGTACAGCAGATCAAAATCGTGAAGCCGCAAGCTCGCCTGATTCAAGAAGGCAAACTTATTGCGCCGAAATCGATCCCCAAAGAAGTCAACCTGATTAAAGAGGAAGCGTTGCCACCGGATGTTCCGACGAGTAGTGTGACCGGGGGTGTTGTTGGCGGCGTTCCGGGCGGCCAGGTAGGCGGCGTGTTGGGTGGCATTATCGGAGGATCTTCCACGGTCGCACCGCCTCCGCCTCCTCCGAAGGAAGTACAAACGCGCATTGCCGTTGGCGGTGACGTCCAGCAGGCAAAATTGCTTAACAAAGTTTTGCCAATTTACCCGCACATAGCGCAGCAGATGCGTGTACATGGCACTGTGAAGCTTCACGCTATTATATCCACGGACGGGCATGTGATTGAGTTGAACTTAGTTTCAGGACCGGCGATGCTCGTTCAGGCGGCGATGGATGCCGTGAGACAATGGCGTTTCAGTCCGACGACCCTCAACAATGTGCCAGTTCAAGTGGAATGTGTCTTTGACGTGAATTTCAACATGCAGTGAAACCGCACGGCGCGGGCACAGCCCGCGCTGCGATTTTCGGCCCGGAGCGGCCCTTGGGACACACCGGGAGTTCTCTGCGGGATCTGAAGGAAGGAAAAAGGAGCCAATTCAATGCTTGCAACAGTGTCAGCAGCAATGTGGAGTCTCATCTTACAGGCAGATCAAGCTACGTCAAACACTTGGGATTTTCGGAGCATGTGGGGGAGGATGACCTGGCTTCCCAAGGGCATCATCATCCTGTTGTTCCTTCTTTCCGTGTGGTCCTTTGGCGTGATGATTGACCGCGCGCTGATGTATTCGGCGGCGCGCAAACAATCCCGCATGTTCGTCCAGCAAGTGGCGGGCGCGTTACGGGAAGGGAAACTTGACGAAGCGATCTCCATTGCCGAGCGGAACAAAAAGAGCCATATCGCGAAGGTGGTTGCGACGGGTCTCTCTGAGTTTCAATCGGCCTCGGCGCAGGTGCCGGACGAAGAGGTTATCGAAGCGGCAAAGCGAGGTCTCGAGCGCTCGGTGGCCATCGTACACGCCGAAATGAAGCGTGGGTTGAGCGGCCTGGCAACGATTGGTTCGACGGCCCCGTTCGTGGGGTTGTTCGGAACGGTCACGGGCATCATCAACGCGTTCAAAGGCATTGAGACGACGCACGCCACGGGTCTTTCGGCTGTGGCCGGCGGTATCGCGGAAGCGTTGGTGACGACCGCAATGGGTCTGGTTGTCGCAATCCCCGCGGTGTGGGCCTACAACTACTTCACGAACAAGGTGGAAGCATTCGACGTTGAGATGGAGAACTCCTCAATGGAATTGGTGAACTACTTCATCACGCGGCGGAGCGCCAAGAAATAACCTGCCATGGCTTATAAACCACAAGTAGGACCCACAATGTCGGCCCCGAACGTGATTCCGATGGCGGACATCATGCTCGTATTGCTGATCATTTTCATGGTGGTCACACCAATGCTTCAGCGAGGATTCACGGTGAACATGGCTCATGTCCCCGACCCCACGGTCTTTCCCGACGCGGAACGCGAGGATGCCATCATAGTTGCCGTGACTCGCGATGGTGCAATCTACCTGGGAATGGACAGGTCGACGGAAGAAGAACTCACGACCAAAGTCCGCGACCTCGTCTCGAACCGGGTGGACAAGACCGTTTTCATCCGGGCCGATGGCCGCGCTCACTATGGCGATGTGACGAAGGTCGTGGACGATATCCGCTCGGCTGGCGTGGACAAGGTCGGGCTTCTGACTGAACGCGTGACGCAGCGGCAGGCAACGGCTCCAGCGGCACCTACCCAGTAGGTAATCGCTAGCGGACCCCTGGCTCCGGGTCCGCGGGAACTAGGGCCGTCGGCGTTGTCCGAAGCATGCGTTTCATGCTTCGTGGTTTTTGTAAAATGACGAGGAAGTGAGGCACAAGGAATGCGGGGCATTGGCAAGCCGGGCAGCCCGGTCTCGGAGATCAACATTGTGCCGCTGATTGATGTTCTGCTGGTGCTTTTGATTATTTTCATGATAATTTCCCCGATGACTCCGAACGGACTTAGCGCACAGATTCCGCATCCGGCTCCCGGCCTGTCGTCCGGGAGTCCGGTGGTCGTGCAAGTGGCTGCAAACGGAGCATTAAGAATCAATGGTGAAGAATCATCGTGGGACGGCTTGGGCGCGCGGTTGCGAATAGTATTTGCCCACCGTCCGGAGAAGGAAGCGTTTGTCGCCGGGGAGAGCGGCGTGGCATTTTCGGAAATTGCGCGCGCGATTGACGTGATGACTTCGTCCGGAATTCAGAGGGTGGGACTTCTGACTCCGGGGATACAAGCGGAAGGCGCGCGAGCGCCGGGAAGAATCGAATAAGAAGCAATTCTAATCTGAACTCGATCCAGAATGGAGTGCGACAATGGGAATGCAGGTAGGCGGAGGTAAGGGCGGCGCACTGGCGGAAATGAACATCGTTCCGCTGATTGATATTTTGCTGGTGCTGCTGATCATATTTATGGTAATCACGCCGACCACAGAGATGGGCCTGGACGCGCTGGTGCCGCAGCCCTCACCGCCCAATCAAAAGGAAGATACTGCTCTGCAACAAAAGACCGTCGTAGTGCAGATTTTCATGAACGGCAGGGTCAAGATTAATGAGGAGGATTCGTCGTGGGCGACACTGGGCGGGCGCCTGGACGAGATATTTAAATTGCGAGCGGTAGGGAACAAAGTCGCATTCGTGAAAGGCGATGAGACTGTCAATTTCAGCGAGGTGGCGAAGGCGATTGACATCATGCGCCAGGCCGGAATAGAACAGGTTGGACTGCTTACGCCCAAAATGGAATCCAACCAGTAACTTCACCTTCAGCAGGATGGAAAGCGATCTTATGAACGCACCCACTTCGCAAACAAGGAAGCGCTTTTGCCGTTCTTTGGTGGCACTGGCGCTGGCGCTAATCGCAATTGCCGGTCTTTCCGGTTGCAGCAAGCTAAAGGCCCGCGACAAGCTCGCGCAGGGTGTACAGGCTTATAAGAACGGCCTATACGACCGCGCGATTGCGGACTTCCAGGAAGCACTCCAGCTCGATCCCGGCTTGACGGTCGCGCAGCTTTATTTGGCAACGGCTTATCAGACTCAATACATTCCGGCAGCTCCGTCGGAGGAAAATAAGCGGATGGCTGACGAGGCCATCCGGCAATACGAAGATATATTGAGCAGGGATCCGAATAATCTTTCGGCGATCGATAACATGGGCTCCTTGCTTTACAATATGGCGGGAACGCCGTTCTCACCCGAAACTTTTGAAAAATCAAAGCAATATCATCTGAGGCACATCGCGCTGAGTCCAAACGATGCCGATCCGTATTACTGGGTGGGATTGATTGACTGGACGCTGGCGTGGCATGCCAATCAGCAGTTGCGTTCCGATTACAACCACGCGCACGCCACCAAGCAAATCCATGACGACCAGCCGCTGCCTCCGGACCTCCGCGATCAATACACAACGAAATGGCAAGCGACAGTGGAAGACGGAATCAGTTCCATGAAAAAAGCGATTGACCGGCGCGCGGACTATGACGATGCAATGGCTTACCTGAGTCTTCTGGATCGCCAGAAGGCCGATACGGTTTCCAATCCAAGCGAGCGCGACGATCTCATCAAGCAGGCCGATGAGCTTCTGGATCAGGTCAAGCAGATCAAGCAGAAAAAGGCCAACGCTCAGTCCAATTCCTAATCCACTTTGGAAATTTTGTAATCCCGGCGCCTAATTCAGGGGCCGGGGTGTCCCAAGGAACCCAATCTGATGCCTTTTGCGTTCACCCGCAAGCGGGCGTGCCCCCACAGGCGTAAAATGGAGTCCGAATGTCAGCACACGGGAAACCCCTGATCCGATTTGACCGCTCTTCGCGCGCGCTTGAGGCGCGCTTTGACGCGCTGGTGGCCAAAGTGCGCCAGATGCGGCCCTCCGATGATGTCGAGTTGCTGCGCAAGGCATATGAATTCGCCGCCGAGCAACATCGCCACCAGAAGCGTGAGTCCGGCGATCCGTACCTTTCTCACCCCCTGGAAGTGGCGCACGAACTGGCGGACATGAAATTGGACGTGACCTCGCTGACCGCGGCGCTCCTGCACGACACCGTCGAAGACACGCAAATTCCCATCAGCCGAATCACGGAGCTATTTGGATCGGACACGGCGCGGCTTGTCGAGGGCGTCACAAAGATCAGCCGGTTGGATTTGCTGGCGCCGGAAGCGCGCCAGGCGGAAAATTTGCGCAAGATGTTGCTGGCGATGGTGAATGACGTCCGCGTGGTGGTGATCAAGCTGGCGGACCGGTTGCACAACATGCGGACGCTCGAGTATCTGCCCGCCGACAAACAGCAGCGCATCGCGCGAGAAACGCTCGATGTTTACGCGCCCATCGCGCACCGCCTGGGAATGGGGTTGATCCGCGGCGAGTTGGAGGACCTCGCGTTCCGGTTTTTGGAGGCGCCGTCGTACCTGGAGTTGCAGAAGAAAGTCGCCTCGCGGAGCAAAACCTCTGAAAAGTTCCTGACTGAGGTGCAAAACACGATCCGCGAAAAACTGGTCGAGAACGGGATACCGGCCGACGTGGAAGGGCGCGTGAAGCGAGTCTTCTCAATTCATCAGAAGACGCAGCGGCAGCAGCGCACTCTCGATCAAATTTACGATTTGCTGGCAGTGCGAATCGTTACCGACAATGTGAGGAATTGCTACGCCGCGCTGGGAATCGTGCATCAGGTGTGGCGGCCGGTGCCGGGCCGGTTCAAGGACTATATCGGGATGCCGCGGCCGAATCTGTACCAGTCGCTGCACACCACGGTGATTCGCGAAGGGCAGCCCTTCGAGGTGCAGATTCGCACGCAGGAGATGCATCGCATCGCGGAGCAAGGCGTCGCGGCGCACTGGAGATACAAGGACGGCCGACAAGTCTCCGATGCCGATGACCAGCGGATTATCTGGATGCGGCAACTGATCGAGTGGGCGCGCGAGATGCAGGAGCCCGGTGAATTTCTATCCACGCTGAAGGTGGACCTGTACCCGGAAGAGGTCTATGCGTTTACGCCGAAGGGACGCGTAATTGCGCTGCCGCGCGGTGCGACGGCAGTGGATTTCGCCTACTCCGTGCACACCGAGGTCGGCAACCAGTGCACGGGCGCAAAAGTAAACGGACAGATCGTGCCGCTTCGGCATCCGCTCTCGAACGGCGATGTTGTCGAGATATTGTCGCAGAAGGGCCACGCGCCCAGCCGGGATTGGCTGAGCTTTGTGAAGACGTCGCGTGCACGAAGCAAGATACGCCATTGGATTCACTTGAATGAGCACCGCGAGGCGATGGAAGTGGGCCGGCGGCTGCTCGAAAAAGAGGCGCGCCAGTTCGGTCATTCTTTAAAGCGCGTGCCGGAAGCGGATTTGCTTCGCGTGGCCGCGGAATACGGCTGCTCGCGGGTGGAAGATCTATTCGCCGAATTGGGTTACGGAAAATACTCCGCGCGGCAGGTGTTGAGCAAGGCGCTCGGCCAAACGTTCGGCGAACCCGCTGATAAACCACAGCCGAAAGGCGCCCCCGGGCGGATTGTTTCGACCGTCAAGCGGATGCTGGGGATGAACGCCGGGGCGATCCAGGTGCGCGGGGACAGCGACCTTCTAGTCTACCTGGCGAAATGTTGCAATCCGATTCCCGGGGACGACATCGTGGGCTATGTCACTCGCGGGCGCGGTGTCGCAGTGCACACCACTTCGTGCCCAAACGTGCAAAACCTGTTGTATGACACGGAGCGGCGGATTGAGGTTGGCTGGGCAACGTCCTCCGATGCGCAATTCACCGTCAGCCTCATTATTCACAATGTGGACCGCCCCGGGATGCTCGCGGATATGACATCGGTGATCGGCGAGGAGGGATGCAACATCCGCATGCTGACCAGCCAGCCCGACAACCTGCACGCCAGGGTGGATGCGACGGTCGAGATTACGAACCGCAAACAACTCGAGCGCATCATCGCCAAAATCAAGAAGATCTCGGGCGTTTTCAGCGTGGAGCGCGTTTACCGCGTTTGAGGATTCCCTGCACAATAACCGGTTTTTGGCATTCCCCAGCGATCCACGTTGACCCTCGCGGCACGCTATTCCCATCGAAAGACTCCGAATCGGTCTGCAACCCCTAAAATAGAGGTAATGCGCCCAGCTGCCAGGATTTGCCTTCTTTCCATTGCTGCGATTGTTGCGGCAGCGCTCTGCCCTGCCGGCTGCCAGAAATTCCACCACACGGATACACAGGCGCTTTACCAGGTTGGTTTCTGGTCGGACACGGTCCAGAAATTGCGCGATTTGAATGTCAGCGATTCGGAAGTCACCGAATTGGTCAAGTTGCGCAATGCGGGTTACTCCGAAGAAGCCTGCCTTGAATTTGTGCAACTGGCCCGCGCACAAAAGCAGATGTTCACGGGCGGTGACACTGCTGCAGGGCTGCTGCGGTCCGGACTCGCGGAACCAACGGTGATGGAGCTTGCTCGGCTCAATCTGATCGATACGTGGGCGGCCGATGCGCAAACCATTCGCCTGGCGGGCTACTCCGATCGAGTGGTTCTGGCCGTCGCGCACCGCCGTGTGGATCACGAGCCGGTGGCATCCGCGGCTTCGCTCGTCGAGTTGAAGAATACGGAGGTCACCGAACAGCAGGTGCTTGACATGATTTCGCGTGGGCTGACCGATGAGCAGGTGGGGCAAAAGGTGGCCGCGCATAATCAAATGGAAATGCCAAAAGTTGTGTATGTGCGCCGCCCACCTCACAAGAAAAAAAATTGACGCGGTCTCCGGGACTTCCTCACCCGCAACCATTTTGACGTGCATCCACTTACCCCAGTAGAATCTACTCACTTTGCTCCACTCAGCTCTGAAACGGGCATTTCTCATTGTGATTGCCGGCATGGCTGCCTGGGTTGCGGCTGGCTGCTCGGTTCCGTTTGGGCCGGCATACAGTATCGAAAAGCAGAGAATTGAAGTGACATATTCATGGGCAGCACCGGATCGGGTCTCCGTGCGCGCGCGGTACTGGATGAAAAACATTGGGGAGCAGCCGATCCAGGACTTTCACTTCCGGTTGCCGTACAAGAATTGGATCGAAAACTTGCGCGTGGTGTGGGGAGGTGACAAGCTTGCCTCGCAAAGCGTCGCGGGGAAGGAAGTGGAATTCTCCTCCCACTTGACCCCGCCTTGGAATCCAAAAGTCCGGAAAGAAATCGATTTGACCTACGATTTGATAGTCGTGAATCCCAGCCTTTCACTTGGGGAGGGCCGCGGATCATTTTTCTTTCTTCCAAGCGGCGGATGGTATCCATATCTATTGCCGCCGCCAGGGGCGCTCGCGGAGAGGGGGACGCCGCCGGATAATTGGGATTTGGTGGTCAGTGTTCCTTCGAATTACCGAGTGCATGCGAGCGGCACATCGCGTGGATTGGACCGTGCGGGGAATCACGGTAACGTAAGCAGTTCTTATCGTTTTGAGCAGAAATTGGAAATGGATTTTGATCCATTTGTGGTCTCAGGTCCTTACGTGGAACAACAAGCACATTCGGGGACCGCGACCGTATTTATGTGGATGGCGAAAGAGTCTACGGAATCAACTACGCATCAATTCGGCGAGTGGTTTGCCGAAGAAGCCGCATATTTTACCGCTGAATTTGGATTGAAAGACGCAACAAAGGGCCAATTCTGGATGATTGGATGCCCCGGAGGATTGGCAACAGGAAACGATCAGCCCGGCACATTTCTAACAGTGGAGTCGAACAAACCGCGGGAGTCGAGCGCAAACTGCATGACAGTGCCCCAAGGATTCATCGGGCCGATGTCCATTGACGGCCCAGTCGCACCGGATGAATTTGTGGTGCCTTCAAATGTGAATCCTCCGAATGGACGGGACACTTGGCCTTCTGAGGACGTCCAGTTGGCAGCGACCTGGTTTCCATTCGCCGTCCACGATGCGCCGAACGGCCCCTGGTTTCCAGTATCTGGGATGCCGGACTACATGGCCGTGTCGTTCACCATCATGAAGAACCCTTCCAGACGCAGTGACTATATTCGCCGGATGATCCAAAGCGTGGATTCGGATTCCGAAGGCACAAAGGATAGTCTTATTTCCACCAAGAAAATTGAGAGTGCCCGTATTCGCAGCGAACTGTTCTTTCTCGCGTTGGAGGACCGCTGTGGCGCGGCGAATGTGCATCATGCGCTTGCGAGAATTGTGCGCCTCCTTCGCGGCAAGACCTGGGGCGTGGACGATTTGCGCTCGGCGATGGAAGCCGAATGCGGCGCGGACCTGGCCGATTTCTTTCGTCAGTGGCTCGTTCGGCCAGGGATTCCAGAGGAATTCCGCGCGCGTTACGCAGGCACTCCGGCAGCCAAGCCGGTCAAGTGAATTCAATCGTTGAATGGGAAGAGCACCCGAAGGACGGAACCCTCAGACAATCAAAGACATCTAACGTGGGAGCATCAAGAATTCTTCACTCACTCGCTATTCAGATTTCAGGAGGAATCAAGTGAAACAAGTCATCGCAACCGACCGCGGGCCGAAAGCCATCGGCCCTTACTCACAGGCCATCAAGGCAAACGGCCTGATTTTCATTTCCGGGCAAGTTTGCATTGACCCGCTAACTCAGCAGCTTGTCGAAGGGGATATCACCATCCAGACTGAGCGCGTGATGGAAAATTTGAAGGGAATCGTTGAGGCTGCGGGGTCGTCGCTTGACAAGGTGCTCAAGACAACGGTTTTTCTTTCAGACATGGGGGATTTTGCCGCAATGAACGCAGTCTACGGAAGGTATTTCGGGCAGGCACCGCCCGCTCGAGCGACCGTACAGGTGGCGCGCCTGCCGCGCGATGCGCGAGTAGAAATAGAACTCATCGCCGAGGCATAAATCGGGCGTAATGATCCGAGGAGTTCTCAAAGAGAAAAACAGGACTGCATCCGGCTGATTACAGTTAGAAGCGCCGGCGGTCTCCGCGGTCTCTGTCGCCGCCACTATCTCGGCCACCGCCTCCGCCGCGGCCGCCGCCACCGCCACGGCCACCACCGCCGCGGCCACCGCCTCCACCACGGCCACCACCACCGCCGCGGCCACCGCCAAAGCCGCCACCGTGGCCACCGCCGCGCGGCGCCTGGGGACGAGCTTCATTTACTTGAAGTGCGCGGCCATCCAGCGTAGACCCATTGAGCTGCGAAATGACCTTTTCCATTTCCTCGCCGGGGCCAAGTTCGACAAATCCGAACCCGCGGGAGCGACCCGTTCCCGCATCCCGAATGACACGAGCCGAAGCTACTTGGAAACCATGACTTGCGAAAAGCTGCTGCAGACCCTCGTCCGTCGTATCAAACGACAGATTCCCTACATATAGCTTGGCCATCGAGATTCACCTTCTGGCGTTCTACGCCGGGGAAAAGGAAAAGGGCGGGCGCGGAGGACCGGCCCGCCCTGCGGACTAGAGGCTGGTTACGTTCGCGGCCTGCAGGCCCTTGGGGCCACGGGTGACCTCGAATTCAACGGCCTGCCCTTCGTTGAGCGTCTTGTATCCGTCTCCTTGGATGGCGGAGAAGTGCACAAATACGTCCTCGCCGGACTGGCGTTGTATGAATCCATACCCTTTGCTGGCGTTGAACCACTTCACAGTTCCTTGTTCTTTCACGGCTTTTCCTCTTCTTTATTTGATCTAGTTACTTCTGCAGTTCGATTGCTCCACCTCTAGCCGCAACAAAAAAGGCCGCAAGCGGTTTGGCCTGCAGCCCCTTTGATGAATCCAAAGGTCTTACAAGAGCAGCAAACGCGAGGTACAGCCTAACACAGGTCAAGAAGTCAAGCTAGGGATTGGCCCGGCGGGGGAGACCCGCCTTAGGGAACGACGGATGGGGGTTAAGCACGCGCTTTGTTCGATTCTTGGCGCATTTGACTTGGCCATCTCGATGGGGTTACGGTGGTCACCAGCGCGAAGGGCGCATCCAGTCCGCGGAAAGGGCCGAGCCCACCTTATTCATTTCCATGAAGGTTACGAACCTTCTTTCAGCCTGATTCGGGCGGACTCCAGGCAAGCAGTGAAAGGAGATTCGTGTGGACGCAAGGGAACTACCCACCCGCCCCAATCTGGAGCAATTCAGGAAGCAAGCCAAAGCCCTCGTCAAAGCGGTTCGGTCAGGCAATCCCGAAGAAATTCAGCGATTCAAGAATAATCATCCCCGCGTTCACATGCTTCGGCGAAAGGTCCGGGAGGGTTTTTTGACGAGGGAACATCCGGCAGAACATTTCGACGCCGAATTTCGCAGCGTGCCTTCCGCACTTGCCGATGCGCAACTTGTGATCGCGCGTGAATATGGGTTTGAGAGTTGGCCCAAGTTTAAGTTTCACGTCGAAGGGTTGGCTCACAAGAATTCATCAGTATCAAAATTTGAATCGGCCGCAGACGCGGTCATCACGGGGGACATTGCCACGCTTGAACGCTTGCTGCGCGAGAATCCCGAATTAATTCGCGAGCGGTCGACACGCGCGCACCACTCGACGCTATTACACTACGTCTCCGCCAACGGCGTTGAAGATTTTCGTCAGAAAACCCCGAAGAACGCGGTTCAGGTTGCGAGGTTGCTGCTCAGGGCCGGCGCAGAAGTGGACGCGGCATCGGATTCATATGGCGGTGGGTCAACGGCGCTGGGCCTGACTGCCTCGAGCATTCACCCCCTGCGTGCGGGAGTGCAAAATGCGTTGATTGAACTATTACTGGAGGCCGGGGCCGCAATTGAGGGTCTACCCACGGGTGGGGCGCCGCTGATGTCGGCGCTTGGCAATCATCGCCTGAATGCCGCCGAGACTCTCGTGCGGCGAGGCGCGAAGATAAATAATATCGCCGCAGCGGCCGCATTGGGGCGGCTTGATCTGGTGAAAAGTTTTGCAGACAAAGATGGCAGCTCAAAGGCCGAAGTCGCAGGTGCGGGATTCCCAAGAGTTACCGACAATCCAAAGGACAAGATGGAGGCGGCTTTTATTTAGGCGTGTCAGTATGGCCGCACCAGAGTTGCGGATTTTCTTTTGGAGAAAGGTGTTAATCCGGCGGCAAGCGCGAACATTGCACAGACCGGATTCCATCTTGCTGCGGACGCGGGTCATCTGGAAACCGTCAAGCTGCTTATCGACCGCAAGGCTCCGCTCGAATTGAAGAATGTGCATGGTGGCACGGTCCTGGGTCAAGCGCTATGGTCGGTCACGAACGAGCCGAAGACGGAACACGTCGCCATCATCGAGGCATTGCTTGACGCCGGAGCAAAAATTGAAGATGGTTCGCTCGCGTGGCTGGAGAAGCAGGACATCGCCGTTCCCTCGAAGACGCGCATTGCAGCAGCCCTTAGGCGGCATGGTGCGAAGTCTTGAGTTGGCATCAAGCGTACAGTTGATAAGGCGACTTAATGAGCAGTGTGCAATTCAGGCTGGCCGATAAATCCGATGTCCCCGCGATGGCACGAATCCGATCCCTAAGCTGGGGCACGGAAGATTATTGGAGGACTCGCATAACGGCATACATGGACCGCGAACTCCACCCACAGCACGCGCTCTTGCCACGCGTGAATTTCGTCGCTGTGGAAGGCAAATCTGTTGTCGGTCTTATCACTGGTCACCTGACGACCCGCCATGAATGCGATGGAGAGTTGGAGTGGATCGATGTGATTCCTGATCGTCGAGGGAGCGGGATTGCGCCAAGTTTGCTCCGCCGCTTGGCGGCATGGTTTGTCGAGCAGAAGGCCCGGAGGGTTTGCGTGGATGTCGATCCCTCGAATACGGCCGCGCGAAAGTTCTATACTCGTGAAGGCGCAACAGTTCTGAATCCGCATTGGCTCGTTTGGGATGACATCGGCCACGTGCTGGGCAAGCGGTGATTCAAACGCATCCAAAGGTAGAATTACGCAGACGAAAAGGAGATTCCCGTGGCCGAACCGAAAACCAAAGCAAGTAAGGCCAGCGTAGCCCAGTTCTTGGGCAAAATTTCCGATGTGAAGCGTCGCGAGGACTGTTTAACGGCCGTGAAGTTCATGAAGGCCGCGACCGGAGAAAAGGCTGTGATGTGGGGGAGCAGTATCGTCGGATTCGGCCGCTACAAGTTGAAATATGCGAGCGGGAAAGAGGCTGAATGGCCCATCATCGGTTTTAGTCCGCGAAAAAACGATCTCACGCTTTACATCAGGATCGGATCCGGCGGGTTCAAAGATTTGCTGGCCCGCCTTGGCAAACACAAAACCGGGAAGGGGTGTCTGTATCTCAAAGGCCTCGAGGGTGTGGATCTGCGGACGCTGAAGGAGTTGATTGAAAAATCGGTGAAGGCGAGGGCGTCAAAGCGCGTGAAGGGGTAACGGGAGGTCAATTCAATGTCTCACAAAAGAAGGGCACCGTTGGGTACAACCTCATTCGAAGGCATCACGCCGATTTTTCGCGTTCGAAGTGTCGCGGCCAGCATCGAATACTATGTGAAGATTCTCGGTTTCAAAGTCGATTGGGGCGACGGTGAAAAATTCTTCGCATCGGTTTCGCGCAGCCGCTGCCACATCTTCCTCTCCAAAGGAGATCAGGGAAATGCAGGGGGATGGGTTTGGATTGGTGTCGGAGACGCCGAGGCGCTCTTCAAAGAGTATCGCGCCAGTGGAGCGAAAATTCGTCATGCGCCAACGAATTACGAATGGGCATACGAGATGCAAGTAGAAGACCTCGATGGCAATGTCCTCCGTATGGGTTCCGAGCCGAAGGCGGATAAACCCTTTGGTGAATGGCTTGACATGCGCGGCGATGTATGGGTAACGAAAAATGATGGCGGGTGGGCTCGGAAAAAGCGAAAGTAATTCCGCCCCGAAGCTCTCCGCCGAAACTCATATCTTAATTGAACGAAATCTCTTCTTCAGTGCATCTCGTCGCACAAAATTGGCGTCCCCCTTCGACAAAGCCCCTTTAGATGGTCAACATGAGTATGATACACTCCTGTTGACCATCTAAAGGAGCCTATGCCAGCCTCGAAAACTGAAGTCCTGCAGGGAACGCTCGACATGCTCGTGCTGAAGACGCTCGACTCCATGGGGCCGATGCACGGCTTCGGAATCGCCCTACGCATCCAGCAGGTATCCATGGATTTGCTGCAATTGAATCAGGGGACACTCTATCCCGCCCTGCTACGCCTCGATCAGCGCGGCTGGGTCTCTTCGAAGTGGGGCGTTTCGGAGAACAATCGCAGAGCGAAGTACTACTCCCTCACTCGTGCCGGACGCAAGCAGCTCGAAGAGGAAGTGGAAAGCTGGGATTCCATGTCCGCCATGATCAACCGCGTGCTAAGGACAACCTAGCCCATGCGCGAAGCTTGCCGCACGATGATCCGCCGAATTGCGGCGCTATTTCACTGCCGCCGTCTCAATGATGACCTGGACGCGGAGGTGCGCTCCCATTTGGAGATGGCGGAAGAACTGAATCGTCGCAACGGCATGACCGCCGCGGACGCCCGTCGGGAGGCGTTTCGAAGTTTCGGCGGCGTCGAGCGAACGAAGGAGAGTTATCGCGACCAGAGAGGAATTCCGATGATTGAGACTCTCCTTCAAGATATCCGCTTCGGCTTTCGAATGCTCCGGCGTAGTCCGGGCTTTTCTCTCCTCGCGATTTTATGTCTGACGATAGCAATCGGTTCCAACGCGGCCGTGTTCAGTTGGATCGAGGGGATTCTAATCCGCCCCTTTCCAGCCGTTGCCCATCAGGAAAGAATGGTGGCCCTCGACGGAACCATGCGGGGATCATCTGAATACACCGATCTTTCGTGGCCGGACTTCGTCGATTTTGAAAAGAACTCCACCCTCTTTGAGTCATTCATCGCGGATAAAATCATGGGCACCACCCTCAGCATCGGTGACCGCGCCGAGCGTGCGACCGGAAGCATTGTTTCATCGAATTATTTTGATGCACTGGGGGTTCATCCAATTCTGGGGCGCGGGTTTTTGCCCGAAGAGGACACGGGACGCAACGCTCATCCAGTGACCGTCATCAGCTACCGCACATGGAAAGAACGTTACAAGGGCGATCCGGAAATCATCGGGAGGACTCAAATTCTCAACGGTGTGCGCCACACGATTGTTGGCGTCGCACCGGAAGGATTTGACGGGACTTTCGTGGGTTACGCATTTCAGTTTTGGGTGCCGGTTTCCATGCAAGAGACGTTTTCTTCCTCCTACAAATTGGAAGACCGCGGTGCGCGGTGGATTGAGGGTTTCGCGATACTTAAGCCCGGCGTAACGCGGCAGCAGGCGCAGCAAGAAATATCGGCCATCGGCCAGAGGTTGGAAAATTCGTATCCGGCAACGAATCGCGGTCAGAACGTCAAGGTCCTGCCGTTATGGCAAACCCCATTCAACCAGGCGAACACGCTGCTACCAACGCTCAAAATCGCCCTGGCCGTCGTGATTCTTGTGCTGCTCATTGCCTGCGCAAACGTCAGCAACTTGTTGCTGGTCAGGTCGTTTGCGCGGCGGCAGGAAATGACAATCCGGCTCGCGATCGGCGCCGGGCGGGGCCGGTTATTGAGGCAGCTCTTCACGGAAGGCCTGATTCTTTCGGCATTCGCTGCGGCGGGCGGCCTACTTTTTGCAAGGTGGTGCCGGAACGCACTGGTGCTGTCTTTTCCCCCTCAACCGGCTGGCATCATTGTGAACCTGCCGGGGGAAATCGATTGGCGCGTGCTCGCGCTGAGCGCCGGCGTTTGCATATTCGCGACCCTGCTGTTTGCGCTGGTCCCCGCGATTCAGGCCAGCAAGATTGACCTCGCCGGCGTATTGAAAGCCGATTCGGGGGGATTGGTCGGAGGCTCCGGAAAATCACGGGTCCGTTCGAGCCTGGTTCTGATCCAGGTGTCATTGAGTTTCGTCTTGCTGGTCGGAATGGGTCTGCTAATGAAAAGTTTGCAGCAAATCCAAATGGCGAGCCCGGGTTTTTCCACGCAAGGGGTGTTGACGAGCACAGTCGATTTGTTCGCGGCGGGATATGACAAGCCAAGGGCGCTGAATTTTCGAGACCAGTTGATCGATCGCGTCCGGGTGCTTCCCGGTGTGCAGTCGGCCGCATTTTCGATGGCAATGCCTTTCAGCTATCGGGGCTTTCCTTCCGCTGCGATCTCGGTTGTGGGTTATGTGCCCGCACCCGATGAGCAATCAAATGTGGAATTCAACGCAGTGAGCCCCGGATATTTCGCGACCGTGGGAATACCGATTTTGTCAGGGCGGGAATTCACCCAGGCTGACGGCGAAAAATCCGGTTCTGTCGCGGTCATAAACGAAACGATGGCAGCGAAGTATTGGCCCGGAAGGGATCCGATTGGCGAGCACATCCAAATCAAAGACCAATCCATACAGATCGTGGGCATCGCCAAGAATTCAAAATATGGGACAATCCGGGAAAATCCGAAACCGTTTTACTACATACCGATGCGGCAGTACGTCTCCGTCACCGGAATTCTCTACATCCAAACGCCACTCAGCCCCGAGGTGATGGCTCCGGCGATTGCGAGAGAGATCCGCGCGATCGATTCTTACCTTGCGCCGATGGAGACAACCACCATGCGCCAAGAAGTGGACCGCAGAACATATACGCAGCGGCTTGCGGCGGCGCTCCTCGGCGTTTTTGGAGGATTAGCCGTGCTCCTCGCCGCAATCGGACTTTACGGGGTGATGTCCTACGCCGTATCGCAAAGCAAGCGCGAATTGGCATTGCGGATGGCGCTCGGCGCCGACACGTTCAATTTGGTGCGGCTTGTGATGTCGCACAGCTTCGCATTGACCGCAGGGGGTGTTGCACTTGGCGCTGTGGTTGCGCTGTCAATCACAAGATTGTTGGGGGACATGCTTTACAAAGTGAGCCCGCGGGATCCGCTGACATTCGGGGCCGCTTTCCTCGTGATGACCATCGTTTCACTGGCTGCGTCCTTCTGGCCCAGCTGGCGCGCCACAAGGACAGATCCAGGCCACGTGTTGCGGGATTAAATTACGTGCGCCCAGTTCAGCCCTTCGGGCTGATTTCCACCGGCTGTTCCGCGTTGGCGGAATCTGCTTGAGCCTGCAAGTAATCCATCATTTGCAAGCGAAGGTTTCCAGGGTTGCTGGCATAGGTGAAGGCCGTTTCCACTTCGATGGCGCCTTCGCGAACCAATCGCTCGAGCTCGCCATCAAAATGTTGCATGCCTTCGTTCGCGCCGTCGCGCATGGCGTCGAGAAGTGTTTTTCCTTCGCCTTCGCCACGTTCGACGTACTCGCGCGTGCGCATGGTGGATTTCAGTATTTCAATTACGGCCACGCGCCCCTCGCCATCCCTTCGGGGCGTCAGCCTTTGCGAGACGATGTACCGGAAGGCCTTCGACAGCCGGGTGCGAATCACCTGCTGATCGGCCAGAGGAAATGCGCCGATGATGCGCTCGACGGTCTTCGACGCGTCAATTGTATGGAGAGTGGAGAAGACCAGGTGGCCGGTCTCCGCTGCTTCCAGCGCAATTTCAATGGTTTCCTTATCGCGCATCTCACCCACCAGGATAATTTTGGGAGCCTGACGCAGCGCCGCGCGCAACGCCAGAGCGAATGACGGCGTATCGCTGTAAAGCTCTCTCTGGTGAATGGTCGCCTTCTTGTGCAAGTGAAGGAATTCGATGGGGTCTTCGATGGTGATGATGTGGTACGCCTTTTCATCGTTGATCTTATCTAAGATTGCGGCGAGCGTGGAAGATTTGCCCGAGCCGGTCGGGCCGGTCACGAGCACGACGCCATTTCGCAATTCCGTGATTTCAATAAGTTGCGGTGGCAGGTTGAGGCCCGCGAACGTCGGCACACGCGTGGGGATCACGCGCATCACAATCGCGCAGCTCCCGCGCTGTGTGAAAATATTGACGCGGAATCGCGCGAGCTTGGCCAAGCTGTAAGAAATGTCGCAGGAGCCCTGCTGGCGGAGTTTGTCCACCGCCAGCGTGTTGTTGCCAATCAGATCGCCCGCAATCCGCGCCGTATCTTCCGCCGTTAGCTTACCCACCTGCGGGATTGCCACTTCCTTGAGTTGCCCGCTCGTTTCCACTTGCGGCGCGCGGCCCGGAGAAAATATCAAATCGCTCACGTGTTTCGCCGAGCGAAGCATTGCAGAGATGATGGACGTCGTCGGGAAACTTTCTTTTTTGATTTCGCTGGGTTTGGAATCTTCCACTATTTTCAATCCATTCCGAAGGGGTATTTGGCCTTCTAGGGCCGGAACATTCAGTCTGAGGCCGCACGCGTATTTTTTCAGTACTATCCGGCATTTCGGATGGCCAAAGAATAACCGGAGACGGATTCGGGCGGAAAAAAATGGTGGGCCCTGGTTGACGACCTTAGAACTCTTCCGCTCAAGGTAGAAGCTGCGAGCGCACCTATCGAGGCTAAGTAAACACCGTCATGAAGAATGGTCGAAAGGGCAGCCTGTTAGGTCGCGACAGTCAGCTTTAGTTTGAGATTGACCCCGTGCTTGGTGTCTAACTGTAGACGGAACCGCAGTGGGTCAAACCCCGGTGCGGAAACCTGGATAAAAAACACCCTTCTGCCAGGCGCTGGAGTAAGTGAAAACTTTCCCTGCGTGTCAGTCGAGCTCGATCGCAAAACTGTTTTCCAATCCGCACTAAATTCCTGCACGACTGCTTTTGGCACGGGTACACCATTGGGGTCTTCTATCGTTGCGCCCACGGACTTTGCAAATTGAACATCAGCGAGCTCAATGACCTGATACTGCGCCTCGATTACCGCTGGAAGGCAAAGCAGTCCGATAAGTGCAGCCAGTCTGAAAAGTCGATTCATTTCGCAACTTTAACTCAATTCAGTGTACGGGTTCATCAATCTTCGCCGACTTGCCCATTGAGCCGATCAGTCGGATTTCGAGCCCTGCTCACTGAACGGTCGCGAACGAGCGACGGCGATTACAGCCAAGACGATACTTAGGATCCAGCCACAAACCGCTGTCATAACAGCCAGCATTCCGGGACCATGCACGTTGCCCGGCGTGATTAGCATTGCAAGTAGTCCCACCAAGAAGATATATCCTGCGACTTTAAGCCTCTTCCTTTTATCGACTTGGTGCGTCCAAGCTATTGTTCCGCCCGCCGACAATAGAATTCCCACGAAAAGGGTCATGCCAAACAACCCGGAATGCTCCGTTATGAATCTGTTAAACGAGTCACTGAGGAATCTGAACGCAAAGTCGGAGCCGTCAAGAAAGCCCCACGACAGGCCGATCGCAATGCAGACGTTGCCAGCCGCAGCGATGAGTTTCGGCAGACGATTAGGCACTCAGGGAGTATATATCCAACGCAGCAGATTGGTGTCCGTCGGAAAGGCCCAATGCGCCGTCCTCGAACAAGTGGATTCTGATACACGATTTCCGAAGGCAGTACCCTAAATGGTGCGTAGCGGGCTTATAATAGACGGGGTTGCCCGAGAGGCTTTTATGACCATCGAACAACAGGTTCTGGAAAAACTCCGCGATTTGCCTCCTGAGAAGCAGAAGGAAGTGTTGGACTTTGTGGACTTCCTGAAAGAGAAGAACGGCGGCCCGAAGAAGCCGCTCCGCAGCCTGCGCGGGCTGTGGGCAGACTTGAATATTCACATCACGGAGGAAGACATCGCTCAGGCTCGCCGCGAAATGTGGGGCAACTTCCCACGAGACTTCTCCTGATGCCTGCGGTCCTCGACACGCATGCGGCCATCTGGTACCTGCTCGACACTAAGAACCTCTCTGAGACGGTTTTTTCGCTGATTGATGGCGCAGCGGCCAGTGGTGTGCCAACGTACATTTCCGCTGTCTCGCTCGTTGAAGTTGTGTATCTGGTCGAACGCGGGCGCATCGCGGCAGAAGCCTTCGAGAGGTTTGTCCGCGTCATGGGACAAGACAATCCCGCCTTCAAAGTTTTCCCGCTCGATTACAACGTTGCTAGCGCTTTGAGGTCTATTCCCCGCGACGTTGTTCCTGACATGCCCGACCGCATCATCGCAGCAACTGCCCTCCATCTTGGCCTCCCGCTCGTAACCCGCGACCGTCGCCTCCAAGCCGCTGGAATCCAAACAATCTGGTAAGACAACTGCGGTCAGAGTGAAAAACCGATCTGAACTCGGTTTTCCTCACGGATTTCCTTACGGTTTTCCACACGTAATTCTTTAACCCTTCACCGAACAGAACTTTACGAGTTTGGGTGCACGAAATAGGTACGCGGGCGAGGACGGCAAAAGGGCGGGAGCGACCCCCTCTTTTCGCCCGGCCTGCGGCCCGAAAAGCGACAGGGGGTCGCTCCCGCCCTTTTTAATTCTGTAATGCTCCTTGTAGTCGCCCGCGCTCGATGGGCACTGCTACCAGCAAGCCCAACCCGGAGGACAATCGCTAAGTTGAGCAATCCCCGAACAATATTCTTCAGTGCAAGCGGGCATTTTTTCTTTGCGGGGTTTTACCGACTTCTTGCCCATTAGTATAAGCAGAGGGGTACTCCGCAGAACAATCCCTTCGCTATTCCCCGCAATTCCTCACGGGAAGCCTTCCGTCCAGAGAGTCCGCCATGTCCTCCCTTAACGAGCTAGTCGAGCTGTCCCCTATCTCAACTCATCAGGAGACCAATGCCTGGAAGGTTCTCGATGCCGATGCGTTGCTCGCTTTGCGCCTCATGTTTCTCTTGCTTGATGAGTGGGACCGGAGGACCAGAGCCAAGACCCCGGTTGACATCAATAAAGAACCGGTGCAGGGTGAGCGACGCGGGTAAGCGTGCAGCACGCGCCGGCGGAGGGCACATGAGACAGGCGATCTTATACGCGAGAGTTTCCAGCAAAGATCAGGAGCGCGAAGGATATTCAATCCCCGCGCAACTGAAATTCCTCCGCGAGTACGCGCAGACTCACGAGCTGACTGTGTTGCGCGAGTTTGTGGATGTGGAAACCGCCAAGATGACGGGAAGGAAGCATTTCGGTGAGATGGTTCGGTTCCTGCGCGATCACAAGACCTGCCGCATCCTCCTAGTGGAAAAGACCGACCGCCTGTACCGCAACTTCCGCGATTGCGTAACGCTCGAAGACCTCGACATTGAAATCCACCTTCCCAAAGAAGGGCAGGTCATCAGCAAGGACTCCAAATCACAGGCTAAACTCGTCCACGGCATTCAGCTTGTGATCGCCCGGAACTACATCGAGAACCTACGCGATGAAGTGCGCAAGGGAATGCGTGAGAAGGCTGCACAAGGCATCTATCCCAGCCGCCCGCCGCTCGGCTATCGCAATAATAAATTGCTGCGCACGATTGAAGTTGACCCCGACAAAGCCCAGATCGCGCAGCGGATGTTCGAGCTGTATGCCACGGGTTCCTATTCGCTCGCGAGCTTGCGTGAATTGTTTAAGGCAGAATACGGCAAGGTCTTCTCCAAGTGGCACTTGGAAAAGCTGCTCAAAAACCACTTCTACATCGGAACCTACGAATGGGAAGGCAAGAACTATCAGGGCACGCATGCTCCCCTTGTGAGTCCTGAACTGTTTTCGCGTGCCAATGAAGTCCTGAGCGGCAAAGCTCGACCTCGAAAACAAAAGCATGCTTTCGCATTCTCCGGGCTGCTCCGCTGCGCCTACGACAACTGCGCCGTGACCGCCGAATTCAAGAAGCAGAAGTACACCTATTACCGCTGCACGGGCTATCGAGGCAAATGCGACCTGCCCTATTTCCGCGAGGAAGAGATGGGCGAACGCCTCGGTCAGGTGCTGCAAGCAATCCACATCCCGGATGACGTTCTGGCGCAACTCGAAGAGTCCTTGCTTAACGATAAAGGCCGCGAGGAAACGCTTAGAGGGCAGCAAGCCGAACGATTCCGCCAACGGTTAGCCCAACTCCGCAAGCGGCTCGATCAGGCCTACGTGGACCGCCTGGACGGAAAAATCACCGAGGAATTTTGGGAAGCCAAGTCCACGGAGTGGCAACAGGAAGAGCAAACGCTTCTGGCGTCGCTGCGCGAGCTTGAGCAGGCGGCAAATCCCGAGCGCGTGCTTGACCGCGTTCGCATTTTAGAACTCGCGAATAAGGCGCATTCTCTATACGTTACGCAGAGTCCAGCAGAAAAAGCGAAATTGCTGCGAATGGTGCTATCGAACTGCTCCGTGGACGCGGTAAGTGTTTATCCCACCTACAGAAAGCCCTTCGACATGATCTTCGAACGGGCGAAAACGAAGGAATGGTGGGCCTGGGTAGACTCGAACTACCGACCTCACCCTTATCAGGGGTGCGCTCTAACCACCTGAGCTACAGGCCCACGTCACCGAAGCAGAGCGCAATTTTATCATTCCCAATCGCAAACTGCCTAGCGCCGCGCCATCACTCGTTCGCTTGACGCGCAATCTGATACACCTCGAACTCCGCTGCTCTGGAGTGGTACTATCCCGCCACGAGCTATGACAAACCGACACTTCTTCGCCGCATTTGCGGTTGTTCTTTTCCCCTGCGCGCTGATTTTCGCCGCGCCTCAACAACCATCCGGCAACATGCCCGCAAGTTCGCCACATCCTATCGTGCTCCACGCCGCGCGATTGCTGGATATCGAGGCCGGGAAGATCGTCACTCCCGGTGAAGTCCTCGTGCAGGGAGAGCGAATCGCCGAAGTGGGCACATCCGTCTCTCATCCCGCGGGCGCGGAAATCATTGACCTCGGTGACGCGACGCTCATGCCCGGCTTAATTGACGCGCATGTCCACCTTTTCCTGCATCCCGGCGCAGAAGACTTGCAGACCGTCCAGGAATCCGTTCCCACGCGAACGATCCTCGCGCTTTCCGCCGCGCGCGCAGACCTGATGGCGGGATATACCGCCGAGCGAGACATGGGCACCGAAGGCGCGGGCTCAGCGGACACAGCTGTTCGCAACGCCATCAATCAAGGCATGTATCCAGGCCCGCGGTTGCGCATAAGCGGCAACGCCATTTCCATCCTGGGCGGACATGAAGACGCCATCAATTACAATCCCGAGCAGCACATCCTTCCGAATGCCACCTACGCAAACAATGCCGCCGAACTGATCGCCGCGATTCGCCAGGAGATAAAGGAAGGCGCGGACTTCATCAAAATTTACGAGACCGGACGCGACTCATTTCGCGATGGCCAATTTTCGACACCCTATCAATATACGGAAGCGGAATTAACCGCCGCCGTGCAGGAGGCCGCGCGTGTCGGTAAGCGCGTCGCGGTTCACGCGACGGGGGAACCCGGCACGCTTTATGCCGCGCGCGCCGGAGTTGCCTCCGTTGACCATGCGGATCAATTGAGCGAAGAAACGATGCGCATCATGCACGAAAAGCAGATCCCGGCCGTGCCGACGTTCGCAATCTCGGAATATTTCGCCGACCATGCCGGCTCACCCGGCGCAAGCGCGCGACAGCACCAGACACTCGATTTCCATGCGCAGGAATTTCGTAAACAGCTTGCGGCCGGCGTGCCGATGGCCGTCGGCTCCGATGTCGGGCCATTCCCGCATGGCACGCAGGCGCGCGAGCTCGTCTTGATGGTGAAGTATGGAATGACGCCACTCGCGGCCTTGCAGGCTGACATGCTGAATGGCGCAAAGCTTCTCGGCTGGGATGGACAAATCGGCGCGGTGAAAAAAGGCTATTTCGCCGACATTATCGCCGTTCCCTGCAATCCGCTGGACGACATCAGCGTGACAGGCAAGGTTTCGTTTGTGATGAAGGGCGGAGTGGTTTACCGAAAATAGATCCCCCGCTATAAATGCGCCGAAAACTTGGCGCTCAATCAAATTCCATTCTTGGCGCGGACTGTTCCGCGCCCACCCGCCCAGCCGCGATTTCTGCCTTGAAATAGTTTTCGGCGCGAATTGGCGCGCCCGCCGCGCGTCGCAGCAGAGCGATTTGTCCGATGTGCGTAAGCGCATCTGCAATCGGCCCCTGAAATAACCTTTCGATCGGGCAACCAAGAGGAAGGCCTGAGGCGAGATAGCCATCGAACGCCCCGAGCGTGCGGTGGAACCTCTTCACGTCGTCGTCCCATGGAAGAGGCGCGGAGCTGTGCCATTCATGCCGTCCTTGCGCCAATGTGAGCGCCCAATCAAAAAGATCGCCGATGTGTGCCAGGATTTCTCCCGGGGTTCGCGCAGATTCGCTTACGCGGAAGTTGGCGAATCCGGCTGGCGCACCCCGAAGAGTTTTTCCGCCGCGATAAGCGACGGTAGCGACAGCGTGGCGCAGCAAGGCAACATTCGGATTTATTTCTGTGGGCATAATTGCTCCTGGGTTTTCAGATATTTGTCGAAGCCTTCGGGAGTCTAGCTGCGCTCTTGGATTCCGTCAAATTTGGCCGCAACGCTGGTTCACCGCACACCAATTCCCTTGCTTAGCTTGAGGAGCACGCATCCGTATCGTATGATTCCCACCGGCAGTTCTCACCAAGGTGGCGATTCTGCTCCGGTTTAACGAACGATGATCACGAAGGCGATCGGCACCGGCAGCCGCTGGCTGCTCGACAAAATCGTGGGCGCGCTCGCGGCCACGGGGATCAATCCCAATCTATTGACTCTGATTGGGCTGGTCGTGAATTTCTGGGCTGCGATCCTTTTCGCGACGGGGCTTTTCAAGACCGCTGCCATTGTTATTTTCATCGCAGGCTTCATCGACATGCTGGATGGCCAGGTCGCGCGCCGCCAGAACCGTGTGACCGCGTTCGGCGCGTTCTACGACTCCACGCTCGACCGCTATTCCGATATGGCCCTCTACATGGGCCTGCTCGTCTATTACGCCGTAAACGGCCGGACCTCTTATGTGATTCTCGGGGCCGTCGCCACGGCCGGGTCGGTCATGGTCAGTTATGCGCGGGCCCGCGCAGAGTCTCTGATTCCGCTCTGCAAGGTCGGCTTCGCGGAGCGTCCCGAGCGCATGGTATTACTCATCATCGGCGGCCTGTTTGACCGCATGGCGCCCGTGCTGTGGGTCATCGCCATCGTTACCACCATCACCGTAATCCACCGCATCGTTTACACCTGGCAGGAAATGCGCGCGGGCCGGACGCTTCCGGGCATCCGCCTGAATCTCTAAATTTCTTGGTGAGCCTCCAGTTTCTTGTAGTACGCATCCACCGGCGCGCACATAATCGTGCGCACGCGGTCGCGCAACGCGGGCACATCTTCCTTTCGCAATCCCTTTGTCTCAATTGTGTCGTGTATGTGCACGACGATTTCGGATGGGTGCAGCCACCAGCGGTCTTTCCGGTTAAATTCAAACGACCCCACGACACTGACCGGCACGATGGGGTAGCCAAATTGCACCGCCATCCGGAAACTGCCACCCTCGAAATCGCCGATGCGCCCGGTCAGCGTTCTCCTTCCCTCCGGAAAAACGATCAGGCTCGTTCCTCCGTCGAGTGCGTTTTTCGTCAAAATCAGCATTCGCTTTAACTCGGAGGGGGTCCGAACATCCGGCACAGGCACATTTCCGAATCGCTTCATCAGCATCCCGTAGAGCGGGATTCGGAAGTGCGATTCCAGCTCGAGGCCGCGCACGTATTGCGGGAGCACGCTATAAAGAACAAACGGGTCAAATAAGTTTACGTGGTTGACGGCAAAAAAACAGGTTCGCAGGGGATCAAAGTCCGGCGCGAATTTCGCGGCCAGCCGCACTCCAGCGAGCCGCACGACGCTACGGCTAAAAAACCTCACAACGGGATCAATCTTCCGCGGGCCAAGAATCATTCCGCAAGGGATCAGCACCACGACGCCAATAAAAAAGTGAATCCAGCTGACTGCCCAGAGCACCGCGCTTCGGATCGCCAGCCAAACACTCTTCATGCCATTACGTCCAGCGCGCCGGGCAATACCTCGATGGTCCGAAGGTCCAGCGTAAGGACTTCGCCATCCACCATCACGTCGACCGGGCCTTCGAGTTGAAACTCAATTCGGCGCGCGCTCTTGCGTGAAGCGAGTGGGTGATTCAGGTGTGTGCCGTCGAATAGCGAAGAAAAGTTGCGCAATAATCTGAGCCGTCCGATCGGCCCCCAGCGGACGAATTCCACCATTTCATCATCCGTCTCTGCTTTCGGCGCGATCATCATCTTTCCGCCGGTGAATTTGCTGTTGTTGAATGTCAGGAAAAGACAGCGGCCGCCCTCGAGTTCCTTCGCGCCATCCACACGGAGCGGGAAAGCACGCCGCCGCAGAAGCGCCAGGCAGCCCAGCACTCCAAGGATGTACCCCAATTCCCCAAGCCGCTTGAAGCGGCGATTGGCCATTGCCGTCACATCTGCCGTGAACCCCACGCTCAGCAGATTGATGTAATGCAGCTCACCTTCCGCGTGCGTCACGCGGATCACATCGCAGGCGCGCCGCTTCCCGCTGAGGATGGCTTCAGTCGCATGTTTCAGGCCATCCTTGCTGAAATCGCGCAGAAACGAATTCCCAGTGCCGAGCGGAAGAAAGCCCAGCGCGACACGTTCCCGGATCGGGGAATGGGAAAACAAACCATTTATGATTTCGTATGAGGTGCCGTCTCCACCCACGGCGATGAATTGGCGATAGCCCTGCTCGTACCCCTCGCGCGCCAGCCGCGTCGCGTCACCTTGTCCTGACGTGCGAATCGCCTCCACTTTCAGCCCGGCGTTCCTCAGTTGCGCGAGCGTTTTCTCCGCGAGCTTTCCGGACTTCCCCCCTCCCGCTGCGGGATTCACGATCGCCAGCATGGAGTCCTTTTTCATAATGCATTCACCGAAGTCCGGTCGAGTGCGCCGCGGATCTGCTCGGCCAGCTCAACGCGCTTAATCTTCAACGACGCTGTCCGGGGAAAATCTTTTTCCCACACGATGTATCCGCTGATGCGTTTGTAATTCAACAATTTCTGATTGCGAGCGTTTATTTCCGCCCGCAAGGCTTGGTCCACCGGGTGGTTTGTCTCCGGCTGCAGCACCATCACGAGCTGCTCACCCGACATGCTCTGTTTTGGCCAAATGTAGTTTGCCGCGAACACGCAAAATTCCTTCACCGTAAGACCCTCGAATGCGTTTTCGATGTCCTCCGGATATATATTTTTTCCTTCGGCCGTGACAATCATGTTCTTCTTCCTGCCAAATAGCTGCAAATGCCCCGATTTGTCGAGCCTCCCGAGGTCCCCGGTATTCAGCCAGCCGTCGACAATCGTTTCGGCAGTCAATTCCGGATCATCGAGATAGTGCGACATCACCGTCCGGCTCCGCACTGCGACTTCCCCAATTCCATCGTCGCCGGGGTTTGCGATTCGCAATTCGATGCTCGAAAAAACTTTTCCAACCGTATCTGCGCGGAACGGCTTCAAGTCGTTTACGCTGATGCCCATGCAGGCTTCCGTCAGCCCATAAGCGTTTGCCACAGGAATGCCCAGGTCGTAAAAAAATTGCAGTGTCTTCGGTTCGGTAAAGGCGCCGCCCACAATAATCGCGCGAAGCTTCCCGCCAAAGCCCTGATGCACCTGCGGTAATAGCAGGCGGCTGAGCTTAAGTCGTGCGCGCCCCCGTGTGAAACGTTTGTTGATTCCGATCAATAAGTTTAATGCCCGTCGCTTGCGTGGTGGGAGCGCGTCGAATCGCGCCTCAAATCCTTTCTGGAGGTTTTTCAAAATCGCCGGCACGAGCGTGACATGCGTAATCCCATACTTCGGAAATGCGTCTCGGACGTATTCTGGACGCAGCGTTCGCAAATGCACGACCGTGCCTCCGCTGACAAATAGATAGAAGAACCCCAGCATAAAATCGATGGCGTGATTGGTGGGAAGAATACTCAAGTAGCGGTCGCCGGGCCCTACGGGATACAGCGCAGGGAACATCGCGCACTGCTCCAGATAATTCTCATGCGTCATCACGCAGCCTTTGGGACGCCCGCCTGTGCCGGACGAATAGACGATGCACGCCCAGTCGCTGCGCTTTCGCGGCACAAATTCAGGCTCGCGCACCGCGCGGAAATCCTCCCACCGCATCGCGCCTCCGAGCTCCGCGCCCATCGGCGCCTCTGTCACGAGCTCAAGATGCGTGCGACTCTTCTCAAACCCTTCCATCTGCATCAGTGCGCGCCAAATCGGAAATTCCGTGATAAGCACGTTTGCGCGCGAATGCGCCAGCAGCGCCATCTGTTCTTTCGGAGTCAGTTTGTAATCGAGCGGCACGAGCACGCCGCCCGCATGAAACACTGCGTAGGCCGAAATCAGCCACTTCGACTGATTCGTCATGATGATCGCCGCGCAATCTCCTGCCTTGAATCCGCGGGCCTGCAGTGCGGCGGCCAGCGGGTGCGCCGCCTCGCCGAATTGCCGGTAGGTCAGCCGCGCCTTCTCGCGATCGCGGTCGGCCTCGATCAGGCAGACCTCTTCCGGCCAGGTCTTCAGCGCATCGCGTAGCGCTGCTCCCAACGAATCGTATTTGTTCAAGTCCAGCATTCAGTCAATCTATTTGGATTGGGAAGTCATTAGAATAGCAGGAATTCGCGGGCAATTTTCTGTGTGTGTGCGCTTCGATGAGGGCCTAAAGCCTTGCCTGTATTCGGCTTGCCAGTGTGCGGAAATCGCTCACGCCCTGCATTTCGTAGTCGGGTAGCTCGATGCCAAAATGATTTTCCAGCCGCGTCAGCATCTCCAGCGCCTGCAGGCTGTCAATCGCAAGCTTCTTGAAGAAGTCATCCTGTGGATTGAGCGACGCCCGCGGCACCTTGAAGTGTTGCGCCGCCAGATCCAGAATTTCTCCCGTCGTTTGTTCGATCGTGCGCATTCATTCTCCCAAAAAACAGTCTAGCACGCAGCTCTACGGCAGATATGGCAGCGCATCCGTGCTCTCCGTAAACTTCCGCAGACCCTCCATCACCGCGGGCCGCGTGAACAGCTCGCAAAATAGGTCTATCTCGCGCCGCAACTCGTCGTGCGGTATCGGCTTCGCAAACCGTTTCGCCACCGCGCTTGTCCCGCGATCAAATTTAGTCACCTGCGCCGCCGTGGCCCGCGCCACGCGCAACGCCTCGCCCTCGCCCGCGACCTGGCTTGCCAGCCCCACAGCACCCGCCTTTTGAGCATTGATGCTACGCCCCGTCAGCAGCAGGTCGCGCACGATCGCGTTCCCCAAATCGCGCTTCAACCTTGGGATTCCTCCGAATCCGGGAATCAATCCGAGCCGCAGTTCCGGAAAGCAGAACCGCGCCATCTTGTCGGCGACGATCAAATCGCACGCCAGCGCCAGCTCGAACCCCCCGCCAAAGCACACGCCATGGACCGCCGCAATCGTCGTCAGCGGTGAATCGTCCAGCGCGTTGAGCACAGCGTGGATCCTGTGCAGAAATTCGCGCACCCCCGCCACCCGCGCTGCGGTTTCCAGCGGCGCCGCTCCCTGATAAAGCTCGCGCAAATCCGCTCCCGCGCAAAAGCCGGCCGGGCGAGTGCTGTGCAGGATTATTGCGCTCGCCTCGCGCGAAAACGTATCCAGCGCTTTGGCAAACTCCTCCAAATCCGCCAGCATCTCCGTGCCGATCTCATTGCACGGCGCGCGGTGCAATTCGACTTCGACCACGCCCTCGCGCACTTCCCACGAAAGCGATTTTCCCTTAAACGAATTCATGCGCCCTTCTCGCGATACATCGTTTCAATCTCCGCCACATACCGCGCCCCGATGGCGTCTCGCTTCAGCTTTCCAAGCGCGGTCAGCAGCCCGCTGTCAATTGTGAACGCTTGCCGCTCGATATGAAAGCCGTGTATCTGCTTGTAGTGCGGCATCTCCCGGTTCAACGATTCAATCGCCGCCGCCACTCGTTCGCTCGGAAGGTCTCCTGTCACGATCGCCACCAAGTATCTCCGCCCGTGTCCCACCAATACGGTCTGCTGCGCCCCCATCATCATTGACAATAATTTTTCTTCAATCGGTTCCGGCGCCACATTGTGCCCCGAATTCAATATCAAAAGATTTTTGATGCGTCCCACGATGCGCCAATTACCATTCGCATTCACTTCTCCCTGATCGCCACTGTGAAACCATCCATCGCGCAGGACTTTTGCTGTCTCTTCCGGCCGCCTCCAGTAGCCCGGAAAGACATTTGGCCCGCGCACGAGAATTTCCTGATCCTCGCCGACTTTCATCTCGACGCCATCCACAGCCGGCCCCACCCAGCCGGGCTCCGCGTGGCCCGGAACATCCATCGTGCAAATCCCCGTCGTCTCCGTCAGCCCATACACTTGCAAGACCTGAATCCCGAGCATCATGAAAAAAAGCTGCGTGTCGCGCGAAAGCGGCGCCGAGCCGCATATTAATGCCTTCAGATTCTTCCCGATGCGCTTCCGGATTGCCGGAAACACTGCCGCCTGCGCCAGCCCGAGCCACAGCCACCCGAACCTGCCCGGTGTTCCCGCCTGCTTTTGATACCAGGACGTACGCGCATTGGAAAAAAGTCTAGCCACCGTCCCGCCGCGTTTCGCAAGACCCTCCTCAACACTCCTCCGCACTCGTTCGAGCAGCGTCGGCACATTTTGAAAATAATGCGGCGCGGCAATCTCCATCTCGGCCGGCAAACGGCTCAGATCCATCGAAAGCGTCAGTAAACTGTTTCGCGAAAGGCATGAAAGCATCAATATCCACGATCCTGCAAAGCAAAATGGCGCATAGTGGAACACGCTCTCGACGCCCTGGTGTCCCGCCATCAACTGGTTCAACCGCTCTGTTGTCCGCTGCACCATGAAACTCAAATTGCCTGCGGTAAGCACCACTCCCTTTGGCTCGCCCGACGTCCCGGACGTATAAATAATTGCCACCGCGTCGCCAATTGCCGGCTCCTCTTGCGATTTCTTCCCGGTAGCCGTTTCGCCGCCCGCGCTCTGCCCAAAAACTTCATCGAAGAGGGCAATCCTTGGTGCTTCTCCCCATTCCGCGCGCACCGCATCCGCCAGCGCCGCATCGCCCGCGCAAATCAATTTCGGCTCGGCATCGCGCATCATCCCAGCCAATTCCTTCGTCGCCTGCCGCGCGTACAGCGGCACGCCAATCACTCCCTCTGCCACCATCGCCAGATTTAACGCCGCCCAACGAATGCTGTTGTGCGCCAGAAGAGCGCACCGGTCGCCTTTTTGCATCCCCGCGCAGCGCAAAAACGCCCGCGCCACTTCCACGTGCGCGCGCAATTCGCCACCGGTCGCGGCAACGACGCCGCTGGCGCGCGCCTCTTGGAGCACGGCGCGCCCCGCGCTGCCCTCCAGGTTCGTGAATATGTTTTCGAGGAAATTCACCGCGGAGACCTACGCCCCTGCTCCCGCCGTCACTGCCGCATTGTCATACCGCTCCACAAGTTTTTGCAGTGTCGGATCGAGCGGGGGAAGATATTCCTCCCATGAATGCACTCCGCTCCGGATGCTAAATTCCGGATAGATCTCGTGGACGTATCGCTCGAAATAAACTCCCATCCGCGCCATCAGCTTCAAGTTCCTCACTACGCTGCGCCCAATTCCTTCGCGCAAGCCGTCCGCATCATTCCACAGAGTCTCCAGCGCCCCGGTAATCTTTTCCGCGAGCCCCTCTTCATCCACTTTGAAAACCAGATTGTCGTGCCCGCGTTCGTGCATCAAATTGTGAATTCGCTCGTCCATGGTCACGCCCGCTGAAGGCACCAGCGCCGGCATCGATGTCACGATTGCGTGGAATCTCGACGACAACATCAAGCTTCCGCATCGCAGCACGCTCACCATCTGATACATGTTGTATTCGTCCGACGTGAATACCGGCACGCCTGGCAGCCGCTCCGCCATCGCATGGCACGCCCTCCCGTCCAGCCGCTCCATTCCCACGAGAATCGGAAATACAGGATGCCGTTTGCGGAACGCATCCACGCCTTCCGACATTGCTGCAATGTATTTGTTGTATTGTGCATCCACATCGCGCCCGGATTTGTGGAAGTAAATGGTCCGGTAGTGGCTCTGCTTATACGCGCCCGTCAGCGTGCGCGTGACATATTTCGGCACCGACGGCTTCACCGGCCACCAGAATGGGTTGATCGGGCACACGATCAGCACCGGCGTCGTCCCATCCCACCCCGCGCGCCGCAGCGCTTCGCGTCCGTACTCCGGCCCGAGCGGCTCGAACGTCCACGCCGCGTCCGTGCCCAATTCCGTCGGCACGCCAAGATGACCCAGGACCGTCTGCGATTCCGGGTTCCGCGTAATTATCAGCGATGACCTACAGTATCTCCGGCAGAGCTTCAGCAGCATCGGGTTCATTGCGCCGGCTTCCACGCCGTAACCCAGCGAAATTTTGTTCTCCGCCGCGGCAAGCCCCAGTCCCCCAATAAACATCGTCGTCAATGCGTCCGCGAATTTGCTTTTGAACGATGATCCCTCGCACGCCACCACGCCATGGTGCTTCGGCACTTCACGAATCAGGAATGGAGGGAATACGTCCGGCAGGTGCACTTGTTTGCTGCCCTTGAAATAGTCGCGCGTCCAGTCAAGCGTTTGCGACATCGCCGTCAGCTCGACCCGGTCTTCCCCGAGAACATGCCGTATCTGCCGGGCGATCTCTTCCACGCGCACATCCGAGCCGGTATTCCTTGCTCCGCTATAAGTGATGAGGAGCAGTTTCAATCGCTCGCCCGGTTTCCACTTCACTCCGCCGCCGAGCATCCAGCGCAGCTTCATCTCTTCGATAATCGCGCCCACCCAGGCTTCGAGGACAAAATCCATCATCGTCCCACCCCCTGCACCTGGTCATGTACCTGGCGCTCCGCGGCCGCCGGCCACGCCGCATAGGGATATCGGAAAAGGTTTTCGCGGCTGAATTTCAGCAGCGGGAAACAGTACTTTGTGAACGGCGCCGGCGCGCCGCCCATCTCATTCACCACGCGTGAGTTGTCAAACACCGTGTTCCAATAAATGTACGGCAAAAAAACTTTCATGAGCGCCGCGCCGTGCCCGATGTTCCCGCGGCGGTTCGACAGTGAATTCACAATTGAGCCGAATGACCCCGCCAACCACGGCGCATAGACCGGCTTCATTTTTCCCGACGACTTCGCCAGAGCGTTCGTTATCTGCCGGCACGATTCTGAACCCGTCCCTGACGAGAGATGATACGTATCGTGCTCCGGTTTGTCCTTCTGGTGCAGCGTCGCAATCGCTTTCGCGACGTAATCCACCGGCACAATATCGATCCGGTCCGCGGGCCGCAGCGGCAGCACGGGCAGCCCCGCCAGAAATACAAATGCGCGCACCATCTCAAATTGAGTCGTCGCGCCATATCGCGTGTCGCCCAGCACAATACTCGGCCGGAAAATTGTCTTCGGCGTGTCCGGCAAAAGCTCGCGCACCATGTGTTCGCAGAATTTCTTGGTCCGCGCGTAGGGATCGTAATCCGAGCGCTCCCAATCAATCGAAGCGTCTTCTGTGACGGTTTCGTTTTGCCGCTTTCCCGCCACCGCCACCGTGCTCACAAAACTGAACCGCCGCAGCCCCCCCGCGCCGCCCGCGCGTTTCGCAAGCTGGATGACCTCCAGCGTCCCGCGCAGGTTCACGTTCAGGCAGCTTTTCTCTGATTTTCGATTGAGCGACGCGGCGCAATGGATGATCGAATCCGTCGTCCCCGCCGCGCGGCCGTAGTCCGCCGCGTCTAGGCCCAGCTTCCAATCCGTCAAATCTCCGCGGAAAATCACGATGCGTGAGCCGAGCGATTCGCGGAAGCTCGCGAAATCCATGTGCAATTGTAGCGCGCGCCACAACCGCTCCTCGGCCTCGTGCGGATCTTTCGCCCGAACCAGCACGTTGATGCGATCCACGTGCCCGCCGAGAAGTTCCGCCAGGATGTGCGCGCCGATGTACCCGGTTGCGCCGGTCAGGAAGATGGCCATGGAATCAGGTTTGCCGCGCTGCTTGGGCCGAGGGGTCCCCGCCGTTTTCGCCCGCCGCCACCGCGGCAAATTGCACAGAGCGCCTCGGCTGCGGCTCGAGCGCGCGCCCCTCGATCAGCGGGTAGCACCATCTCCGCAGCGCCGGCACGTGGATGTTGATCCAGTAGTCCCACCAGTCCACGGAAGCCGGATCGAAGCCGAATGCCCTGCGTTCATCCGCGGGCAGCGCTTCAGAAAGCGCCAGCACGTTGTCGCACTCGAACACCTGCTCATTGTGCAGGATAAACGGTTCGTAGAGTTCAATCAGGTTTTCAATCCGTCCCAGGTCGCGCTCCGCTTTCACCAGCGGCTTCTTGAACTGCATGATCTCCATCGCTCGGTTGATCCCCGAAATTACCGCCTTTTGCGCCGGCACACTCAACTTTTGGTAGCGGCTTTTCGACACCGGAATCGTGTCGAACCTCAATCGCAGCCAGTGTTCGAGTCCCTGTTGTGCGCGGTAATGTTTCCGGTGCGCCAGTCCAGTCAATTCAATGGACCGGCCCATGTTGCAGGGGTTCACCGCGGAAGTCGCCAGTTGATAGACCTTTTCGTGCCGCCGCTGAATCAGCGCCGCCGCGATCAGGCTCATCCCGCGGCACACCATGTCCACCGGAATCACGTCCAGGCATTTCCGCGCGTTCGTCGGCAACTGCCGGAAGTATGTTCCCAGCAAATAAGAGAGCGGCGCGGACGTGTTGATTCCCTCATTCCATCCCTGGAATGGCGATTCCGTGGATGTCTCCACAATCGAAGGCCGCACGATCGCAATCGGCAATCCCGCGCCGCGCGAAATCAATAGTGACTCCGCAAGGCTCTTCGTAAACGTGTACGTATTTGGCCAGCCGAGCCGCTGCGCGCGCTTCACGCCCACGCGCGTCAACCGGTTCCGCTGCCATCGCTGTCGGTTGCGCCGCAGCACGTTCGCAACTTCGTCTGGTGAAAACGCCGATGGATCACTGCGCCGCCCGAGCGCCTGCCTGCGAAGCGCCGCCGTCATCTCCGGCCCTTCTGATCGCGCCTCCAGATTTCGGATCGTCTCTTCCAGCGAATGCCACTCATGCTCCGCGCTGAAATCCGCGACTCCTGCGGGTGTGTAATTCGGCTTCAGCTCTTCGCGCACGCGTCCATCGCGCCGCCCCACCACATAGCAAGTGGAAAGGTGTAGCAGCGCCGCGTGGTCGCACGCGCGCAGGAATTCAAGAATGTGCATTGGCGCGGCCACGTTGCCCGCAAGCGCGTCGCGCAGATCGGGATTGAAATCTGTCAGCCCGGAGCTGTTCACTACAAGATCGAGTCGCGCCGCAAGTCTTTTCCGCGTCGCTGCATCCATCCCCAGGTCCGGCCGTGACACATCGCCCTCGACAACCTCGACACGCTCCGTCAGGAATCGCCCGATTGCGGTTCCATATCCCAGATGCAGGGCCTCAAATACCGGCGATTCTTCCGCGATTCTTTCAAACCGTCGCGCTGCCGTCGTGCTCTTCTGCCGCCGGATCAGCAGGTAGACCTTCCCGATGTCCGGCACTTCACTCAAGATTTGCTCCAGCCACACTTTCCCGATGAAGCCCGTCACGCCAACGAGCATTACGTGCTTGCCGCGTAAGGTCTCTCGAACCGAGAGCGACACTGTCGGCTTTTTCCCATCCGTGAGCACCACCGGAGTTAGGTCCGCGCGATGCGTCCGTGCCGCGGGCCTGGCCGCCGCCTCCAGTTGTTCCGGGCCGCCTTTTATCTTCAGGTTACCCGTCAGCTTTTCCGGCGCCACGCGTCCATCCGGCGCGCCGCCGAATACCAGTGCAAACGCGCTGCGTGGCGGGATCACCGGATCCAGCACCCGGCCGGTCGCAAGTCCATCGCGGAATTCCAATCGGTTCGTCAGCACGCGCTCCACGCCCAGAAACCGCGCCAGCGGACATATCACGTGGTCGAGTCCGTGGCTTACCAGAATCACGCGGTCACCCGCGGCCATGCATTCGCGAAGCTTTTCCACGCCCTTCGCCTTGAGTTGCGGTTTGATCACATATTCAAAATACTCTTCGCCGAGCAGATCGAGCCGGTCGCGCGTCACTCCACGCAGGAGAGCATCGAGCGTCCGCGTCGCAAGCCGTTTATTGGTGAAATAAAGTGCCGGTCGGGTGATCGCCGTTGCCGCCACCGCCCCGCGCCGGAACCACCTTCCTACGAACGTATGCGCATTCCAGGTGAAATAGGCCACCTGGCGCACCGCCGTCATGTCCGCCAGGCTCCCCTCAACCCGCCAATAAACCACGCCTCCGGGCGCAGCATTCCGGCTTACACCGTTTTCCGCGGCCCCTGGCAGGGTCACCCCGGCTGGGCGGACCTGGCCTCCATCTCTTTCCGGCCCATTAGGCCGGCTCTTCTTGCCATTCCCCAAGGGGCTGTTTGGCTCGGGTTGTAGTTTAGGTGTGCTCAAGTTGGTGTGCCCTGAAACGCTAAATCCTGCCTGTTTTCGGGCTCCCGGAACCACGTAAGTTGTAGAGAATCATAGAAATTAGCACTCTCTGACTCGCAGGGCAAGGGGCAGGCCCTTCTGCCAAACCCACAGAAAACCTCCCTCCCGAGCATGGCAGGGCATAGGAACCACGATTTCTGCTCCCCTCTAAGTTAGACTCTGTGCAGAAAGCCCCGTCCTTTCAGGAGTCGCGGTTCGGCCGATATTTTCTGCTCATTTTGGCGTATCCATCAAGCATCCCGTAATCCAAGGGTGCGTCTAAACAGAAGTTCATAGTCGAGATGATTCGATTCCTAAAATCGACATCTGCGGAGGCAATCGAATGCGAACGCTCAGGTTCTGTCTCTTTATTGTTGCTGTCGTGTGTTTGACGTCAGACGTTAACCCTCAACAGAATTCGCCGGCCCATCCCGGGTGTGCCGATCGAAGCGCAAGGCAATGCTTGGACCTTGCCCTGCAAGCAATGGGCGGAGGTGAACAGTTGCTGCAGGTCCAGACGCTGCGTTTGCAGTCAATCGGCCACACGTTGCTCATGGAGCAATCCTATCGCCAGTCGCCTTTTATCTCTTCGTACGACCGCGGCCAGATGACGCTGGACCTCGCCAACCAGCGAGTGCTCATCGAGGCAAAAACGACCTGGCCCGAGTCTGACCAAAACCAATCGGATTCCGAATCCACTGTGGTTGTGGGCCCGGAAGGCGGAGTTACACGCGGGAAGAACGGAGATTCTCCGTGCTCTCTTGCCACCCTGGACTCCGCCCGGGAAATGTTGGCTTTGGGGCCCGCGCGCCTTCTGCTCACCGCGTCCGATGCCCCTGACTTGCACTTTGAAGTGCCGGAGACGTTAAGGTCGACTTCCCATTCAGTGTTGGCCTTCACCTGGCAAAATGTTCCGGTGCGCGTGCTGTTGAATCCGTTCAACCATTTACCCGATGCCGTCGAGACAACTCAACAGTTTTACGATTTCTGGTTTTTTTGGGGCGATGTCAAACAGCGCATTTATTTCGACAATTACAAGCTGGTCCAGGGAGTCTCCTATCCTACAAATTTGGTCGAGGAGAGAAACGGCGTCGTTTGGAGTTCTTCGCAGGCCTTGAACGTTGAGTTTAACGTCCCGGTTGACGGCAAGGCATTTCAGATGAACGCAGATGTCGCCAAACGCAGCGCGGCATCACACGGCTGGAACCGGCCGTTCAGCGCCGGCAAGAGTACCGTGCTTGCGCCCGGTGTGGATCTTTTCACCGGCGCTTGGAACTCAACGATCGTAAAGCAATCCGACGGAATCGTTATTCTGGAAGCGCCGATTTCCGGGATTTACACGCAGGGCGTGATCGAGGAAGCCAGGAAACTCTATCCGGGAACGCCGATAAAGGCTGTGCTGTCCACATCGGACTCCTGGCCGCATACCGGAGGCGTGCGATTTGCGGTTTCGCAGGGGCTTTCTGTCTATATCCTTGACCTGAACCGGCCCCTGCTCGACAAAATGGTTGCCGCCCCGCACAAATTGGACCCGGATGCGCTCCAAAACTTGAAGACCTCGAAAACTCCGCGCTGGAACATTGTCTCCGGAAAAGAAACTGTCGGCGTTGGCGAAAATCGCGTCGAGCTTTATCCCGTGCGCGGTGCGTCAACAGAGCGTCAGTACATGGTCTATTTTCCGGATTCTCGCTTGCTCTACGCCAGTGACACCCTGTCCTTGAACGGCGACGGCTCGCTATATGATCCGGAATTGATGCATGAGGTCGTGCAGGCGGTGAAGCGCGCGAACCTGAAGGTGGACACTGTCTTCGCGATGCATCAAGGGCCCATGCCTTGGAGTCAAGTACTCGACTTGATTGAAAAGGCTCAGCACGCCTGAGTTTGCTTGAACTGCCAGTTATGGATGGAATGCGTTAGCGAATTTTTGACTGGGGCTCCATCGCCATATTCATTCTCGGCCTTGGATCTCCTTCCCGCGCCAATTATTAATTCATTCGCGGGCCAATCATGAATTCGCGTGGGGCACTGATTCTGGCAGCCGCGCAACTTATTGTCGGGTGCCGCATTCAACAACCCAGCCCCCGCCGTTAGGGAACGCGTTTAAATTTCCATTTCCTCGCTTGACAGTAAGATCGATCTTAATTATATCTAACTCCGCCTACGAAAATCGATATCGCACTTAGTTAGCGCTATGGCAAAAGATCACCGGGAACTCTACTCGGGAATGATTCGGCTGCATGTGCTTCACCATGCCTGTGAAGGCCCCGTGTATGGATTGGAAATGATCGAAGAGCTGGCGCGTCATGGCTACAAAGTGAGCCCGGGCATGCTCTACCCGCTCCTCCATGGTCTCGAAGCGAAGGGGTTGCTGCGTTCATCTTCAATCAAAGAGGGGCGATCCAGGCGTCGAATTTACCTGGCAACCGCTGAAGGCAAAAAGGCTTTGGCTTCTGCAAAAATAAAAGTGCGCGAATTGTTCCAGGAATTGTTGCAGGACACGATGGGCGGGGCGAGATGAAATGCTTCAAAGCGTCTATCACGATCTTGGCAAGAAATCAGGAGTGTCCATGAAGGTCGTGCGTCATTTCCCTCGACTCGCTTTCTTCCTCCTCATTCTGCTGGCTGCTCCCGCGCTCTGGGCGCAAGGTCCCCCCTACCAGACGGACGATCCGACGCCGGTCGACTTCAAGCACTACGAGGCCTATATCTTCGGCGGCGTGGATGGCACTCCGGTGGAATACGATACGCTCGGCCCTGCATTTGAATTCAATTGGGGCGCGCTTCCCAGAATTCAACTCCACGCAATTCTGCCTTTTGGGGGCGTCTTCCCAACGAACAATCCTATTTACGCGCCCGGCGGCATCGGCCCTCGCGCTTTTGGCCTGACAGACATGGAGCTGGGCGTGAAGTTCGGCTTCATAAAGCAAACAAAACATCGTCCGCAAATCGGCTCGTTCACGATGTTCGAGATTCCGACCGGTAGTTATGACAGAGGGCTCGGCGTTGGAAAGGTCTGGTACAAACTTCCCCTTTGGGTTGAAAAAAACGAAGGTCCTTGGACCTTTGATGGCGGCGCAGGATACACAATCGTTCCACAAGTTCAATATCGCAGCTTTCCGTATGGCGGATTTCTCGTAAAGCGGGAAATCAACAAGAGGCTGGAATTTGGAGTTGAAGTTTTTTCTCACGGGCGGGAAGGATTCGCCGCTCCCCAAACGCAAGCCTCGACGCTGTTTGATGCAGGCGGTTACTACCACTTTAAAAATCCCAATTTCCAATTTCTTTTTGCGTACGGCCACTCCATCGCCGGCCAGACGGAGAATTACGGTTATCTTGGCCTCTACTACACGTGGGGGAAAGATGACAAATCCCCTAGCGCCGGAGAGGCAATGTTGTCCCATCAACTAGCCAGAAATGGATTTCATTGACTTGTAGCTTGGAAGCAGGTGGCGCATGAGCATCACCGGCAGTGACGTCATACTTTTGGCCCATTCGACATTTGGAGTCCTGGGTACTCTCTCGGCTCTGTGGGTTTTTGTCGAAACGCTGAACGCGCAGGAAAAAAACGCGGCCCGCATACGAAACGTCTCATTTATCACGGCCCTATTCATGATTCTCACTTGGATCTTCGGCGGATATTGGTATGTTCACTTTTATCCGTTCGACCGGGCCCTCATCCTAAAAGGCCCCTGGCCATTTGCTCACACGTTGTTCATGGAGACTAAGGAACACCTCTTCTTCATCCCGCTGATCCTCTCTTTCTATCTTCCGATTGCCGCCAGGGACAGGCTATTTGCCAACGCGCCCGCGCGCAAAATGGTGCTTTGCGTCGCAATGTTGATCGTTCTCAGCGGCCTGGCGATCGAAGGCGCGGGAGCCATCATCAATCATGGCGCCAAAGTTTCGCTCCTGCACTCTGGCCCCGGAGCCTCCCGATGAACATGCAAACGACGAATGTGGACAACGAAGACCTGGGGCGCGCCAGCGCCGCGTTTGCCCTGGCCGGGTCCATCACGGTTCTTTTCAGTACCGCGCTGGCCTGCGTGAAGGATGCCAACAAGCCTCTGAACAATTTCATGAATGTTCTCGCTTGGCACAATTGGATCACTCACGGCTTGGCCGACGTCATTCTCTTCATCGCACTGGGGCTGATCTTCTCAAAAACCAACTGGGTTTCGCGGATCGCTCCCAATCGCTTAATCTCATTTCTAGTCACGGCCGTCATGGTGGCGGGTGTGGGCCTTTTCGTTTGGTACGCAGTCTATTGAATTGAAAAGTCCAACCAATCTCGTCTGAATATGTAATCACAAACTTTGAGGGATTTGAGGGTATGAATCGCGGCAACTATTACGGAATCAGTCATCCTCGAATGGTTTCGGTGGCAGAAGAAACTGCATCCCAAAATAGCCCACAAAAAATGGCTGGTGGTTGGATGCGGGCGCGACGCTTCGCCCGGCCATCAGCAATAAGATGAAAGGCGGGTGAATCTTGTATCGCAGGCCGCCATCGATCGTTTCCTGGTTTACCGATTGTCGGAATGCTCCGACACTATAGAACTCGGCATCCATCTCAAGATTCTTGGTGACGTCGCGCCCTGCCACGAAACCTGCAACCCATCCGCTGGGTCCCAGATGGACCACGTTATACCCGCCTTCCCAATTCAGCTGAATGTGCTTGAGTTTCTTTGAGAATTCCACGGGCAAGATCAGACTCGCGCCGGGCGGCGCGATTCCGCGTTGCACCGAGTGATTTGGATTGTTGATCGAAAGTTGCGGAAATAGGGAGATAGACAATCCCGACTCATCATTGTCATAAAATCGCCATTTCACTCCCAATTGGTCCTGCTCCATCCCATATTTCGGAGCCTCTGGAAAATTGTAAACGCGAAGCCAGGCGCTCTCATACGTCAGCTGAATGCGTTCGCCCAGGCCGAAATTGATATCTACATCGGGAATGTGACTCACAGACTGGTCCGTGTAGAGAAACGGCATGTAACCGAGATTGATTTCCCAGTTGTGATTGCCCGGTGTGCCTGGGTCATTCGTGTAGTAGGGTGGCCCCCCTTGAGCGAACGCGGAGCCGGCACAGAAGGCCAGCAAGGGTACCAAGAATAGAAACCTCAATTGCCGGATCTTGACGGGGGACTTTCGCATCACGATTGGTTCAAATCGAGTTTCACTTTGCGCTCGCCCCTCCCGAAGTGCATCGGCAAACTCTTAAGATATCACGCCTCCAAATCCGCCTTAAAACGGAAAGGGGGATTGCTTTTGTTTGGCCTCTCAACCTAAAAACAAAACCTATTTCCATTGTCCGCGCATTGTGTTCGGATGCGTCTTAAGATTGGCTTAATCTGGTAGAGTGTCGGCGCAAGAACTCGTTTCCATGGATACCCCCGACACATCTTCCCATTCCGCGATTCAGGCGGATGCCGGGGCGGCCGGCGGCGCCGCGCAATCACCGGACAATTCCGCATTGCCAAGTGGTGATCAGATCCGCGGCTTTTTCGCCGCGTGGAGCGGGTGGGCGCTTGACGGCATGGACTCCTTCATCTATGCGCTGGTGATGGTGCCGGCGCTGCGCGAGCTTCTGCCGCGATCGGGTCACGCGGCAACCGCGGGCAATGTGGGTTTCTACGGAGGGTTGCTGTTCGCACTGTTCCTCGTTGGATGGGGACTTGCATTCCTTTGGGGACCTCTTGCGGACAAGCACGGCCGCGTGTTCACACTGATGCTCACCATCGTGTGGTATTCGGTGTTCACGCTTGCTGGATCGGCGGCGACGCGCGTCTGGCAGCTCGGGTTATTCCGTTTGCTCGCGGGGATCGGGATCGGCGGCGAATGGGCGATGGGAGGAACTTACGTCGCGGAGGCGTGGCCTGAAAAACTTCGCTCGCGAGCCGGGGCGTGGATGCACACCGGCTACTATTTTGGAATTTTGCTCGCAGGCGTGTTGAATTCTGTGGTCGGCGCGCGGTACGGATGGCGCGCGATGTTCGTCGTTGGAGGCGCGCCCGCGCTGCTCGTCGCGCTCCTGCGTTATGGGGTTGCGGAGCCCGCGCGTTGGCGCGAAAAAGCGCGAGTCGTGCGGCGTTGGAGTTTATGGCGGCCATTTGCGGCGCTTTTTGCCCCGGGATACCGGCGGCGCACCCTGCTCAACAGTTTCTATATGCTGGTGAGCATCACCGGGCTGTGGGCCGGTTCGGTGTACGTCCCGGCGGCCGTCACGACTCTCGCGGAGGCGGACCATTTCCCTGTGGAAATGGTTGCGAGCTTCGTATCGCTCGCCACCATCCTGCTTTCGGCGGCGACGATTCTCGGATGCCTCGCCGCCCCGTGGTTCGCGGAGCGCATTGGGCGGCGCGGCGCGCTCGCGGTATATTTCTTTCTGATGCTCAACTCGATCTGGTTCACATTTGGCTATGCATTTCACCGCGCCGCTGGCGACGGACTCGTCTGGTTCGGATACGGGCTTTTCACGCTTGGATTCGGTGGCGCGAATTTCGCGGTTTACACGATCTGGCTGCCGGAGCAGTATCCGACCGAATGCCGCGCGAGCGCGTTTGCGTTCGCGACGTCATTCGCACGGTTTTCGGGAGCAGGCATCACGTTTCTAGTGGGCGCCGGCGTCGCGCACTTTGGAAGCGTGGGATATCCGGTCGCACTCACTGCGCTGGCCTTTATTCCGGGGATGCTGTTGCTGCCGTTTGGCCACGAGACACTGGGTGCGGCTTTGCCTGAATAACCTTCGGCGAAGTAAGCTGCCAGTAAGTAGCCGCGCAATAAGAGGCGATTATGCGAGTTGCGAATTTTCCAAGCCCGGCCGTATTGGTGGTGTTGGCGGCAGCGGCGACGGTTGTGGCTGCGGCAGGCGTCTCCCGCCCACAGGCAACGCCGGCAACACAGCCAACGACGGACTTGCCGACATTTTTCAAGAACACTGTGGGGCTGACCGCCGCGCAGATTTCATCCATCCAAAACGGCACCGCCGTAACCAAGGTACTGACGACTCCGACGCCGGCGGAGATTTATCTTTTCGGCGCTGTGTATATCAACGCGACGCCGGAAAGCTACCTGACCTATTCGCGGGACCTCGACGAGTTGCGCAAGTCTCCCGATATGGTGACCATCGTCGAATTCAGCACTCCGCCGCAAATTTCCGACCTCAGCAATTTCGGTTTCGCCACTAATGAAATCCAAGACCTGAAAAAATGCAAGGCTGGGAATTGCGCGATCCAGATTCCCGCGGATTCGCTCGCGGCGCTGCAGCAATCCGTCAACTGGTCCGCGCCAATTTCAACCTTGACCGATCAAGTAAACCAGCTTGTGCGTGCATCGGTCCTGAAGCACTTGCTTGCCTACCAGAGTGGTGGCGACGCTTTCCTGGAGACTTACAACGACAAGTCCACGCCGACGAATGTGTCGGCGGATTTTGTGTATCTCCTTAGTTTCAGCAAGGCGCTGCCCCAGTACCTGCCGGACTTTTCCAGTTACCTGGTGAATTACCCCAACGGAAAGTCCGCGAATGTGGATAATTGGTTCTACTGGGCAAATGAGAAATTCGGGTTGAAGCCGACGCTGCGAGTGGTGCAGGTGGTGACGCAAACCGGCGGCCCGAATGACGCCATCGCGTACGCCATCGCCGAAAAGCAACTCTGGTCCAGCCACTACTTTGAATCGGCGCTGGATATGACGTTCTGCGTGCGCAGCAGTGACAAGACCAAGCCCGGCTTTTATCTGCTGATGGCGATGGGCTCGGAGCAGGCCGGCCTGACGGGGTTGGAGGGTTCAATTGTGCGAATGGCGGCGGTGAATAAGTCGGCCTCCGGGTTGCAACAAACGCTGGCCGGCATAAAGGCTGATTTGGAGAAAAAATAAGCTCAGATGAAAAACTCTTGCGAAGAGAATATAGAGGTCGCGCCAAGATGGGCAGGCACGGAGAAAAGGGAGCAAAGAGAAAGAGGAGAGCGAGCGTGAAAGTTGCGGATTTTCGGAGGATCGCGCTGGGGATGCCGGAGGCGGTGGAAGGTTCGCACATGGGCCACGCCGACTTCCGCGTCGGGGGAAGAATTTTCGCGACCCTTGCGTATGCGGACGAAGGGTACGGCGTGCTGATTTTGACGCCGGAGCAGCAGAAGGGAATGGTCGATGACGCGCCCGAAGTATTTTCGCCGGTGCCCGGCGGATGGGGCGCTCACGGCGCGACGCGGGTGCGGCTCGCGAAAGTGAAGCCGGATATTCTCGAGGCTGCGCTGCGAACGGCTTGGAAGAGAAGGGCGCCGAAGCGGTTGTTGACCAAGAGCTAGCAATTCAATCATAGGACCGCCTCCGGCCCGCTTAATCGCGAATGCTTGCACGGAATCGAAATTGCGGCGCCGGATATCGGATAGGGCTGAAGTCAGGGCGATCAATAACGGGAGGAAGTACACACCATGAAAATTGGAGTCCTCGGAAGTGGTGATGTCGGGCAGGCGCTGGGACGCGGATTTATTGCACGCGGCCACGAAGTGAAGATTGGCTCGCGTGCGGCGAACAATGAGAAAGCAATGAATTGGGCGAAGCAGGCGGGCGCGCGCGCCTCGACGGGCGACTTTGCGGAGGCGGCGCGGTTCGGGGATTTAGTAGTCCTCGCAACTCTGTGGAGCGGAACGGAAAACGCTCTGCGTCTTGCGGGACCGGAAAATCTGACGGGCAAAGTCTTGATTGACGCGACGAACCCGCTGGTGTTCGCGGCGGGCGCTCCGCCCGCGCTGGCGCTTGGCCGCACCGATTCCGGTGGCGAGCAGGTGCAACGCTGGGCTCCCAAGGCGCGGGTGGTGAAGGCATTCAATATTGTGGGACACGCGCACATGATTGATCCGCAGTTTCCGGGCGGCCCGCCGGACATGTTCTATTGCGGAAACGACGCTGCCGCGAAAACCACCATCGCGGAAATCCTGAAATCGTTTGGGTGGTCCTCGATCGATATCGGCGGGATCGAAGGCGCGCGGCTGCTAGAGCCGATGTGCATTCTATGGTTGCTGTGCGGGATGCGGACGAATTCTTGGAATCACGCGTTCAAGCTGCTGAGGAAATAGAGCGGCGCCCCTCCTGTCAGGGCGGCCAGATGGTGAAGTCGCGGAAGGCCATGCGGACGATTTTGCCGTTCATGTTTTGCAGAGCTTCGTTTAGCTCGAGCAAGTGGGCGCGGCCAAGTTCCAATGCATGCTCATCGGGCTGGTAGACGGTTCCAATCGGATAATCCAGATATGGCGTGCGAGTCTGCTCGATGTGATTGCCGAGAATGTGCGCGACAATTTTTCCCTTTGTGAAGTCCACAAGCCGCTGCACGCTGCGCGTGAACGCAGGGCCGTCGGCAACATACAGGCGGCCCGGATATAGCGTGTCTCCGGTGAGAAGGATTCCAGTTTGGCGGTCATAGATTGCAATGGACGCGGCTTGATGGCCGGGGATGGGAATCAGGTCGAGCACACGGGCGCCCAAATCGTACTGCACAATTTCTTCCGGCCAATTCTTGAAACCAAAAAAAGCTTGAACGTCGGCCGGAGTTAGCCCCACGACTGTAGTATTCGGAAGGGCCTTGAATTGCGCGTCGCCGGCAATATGGTCGCCGTGCGCGTGTGTGTGCGCCACGACGAGCGGAATCGAGTCACGGCCGTTGCGCTTCAGCCAGTCGTTGATAACCCCTTGGACGACCTGGTCCACATCTGTTTTGCCCGCGCCGGTATCAAACAAGATCACTTTTCCCTTGCCGAAGAGCAGGAAGATGAATGGTTTTTCGTAATTCGAGCAGCCGGATTCGCGAAGGATGAAAAAATCTTCGTTGTATTGGTGGACTTGAAATTTCGGGTCGGGTGGACATTGCGGGCCGCTCACCTGCCAGCGGTCCGGCAGGACTCCTCGCGTCACTCCCGCGCCATCTGGTTGCGGGGATTGCGAACGAACAATGGAGACGACGGCGAACAATAAGACGATTATTGAAATGACGCCGATTTGAGGTTGCCGAAAAATCATCGGAATATTCTCCAAGAATTCGCTCCCTCGCTTCCACACGCGCGCCCGGATTAGCTGAATTCGCGGCGCAGCGGATAATCCACGATGATAGCGCGTCCATCGGTAAGTGCTTTGACCGAATGGCGCGCGTTGGCGGGCACGATCGCGACCAAGCCCTGCCGGGCGATCTGGGCCACGCCGTCAATGGTTATCTCTAGCTCGCCCTCGATCACTTCGTAGACTTCTTCCTGAGGATGGAAGTGCTCGTGAATGGGTGAACCGCGCACGAAGTCATAGTGCGCGAAGGTCATGCTTTGCGAGTGGAAATAGCGTCCGCGCCAGCCGGGCAGGCGTTCCACAACGTTGAGGTCTCTGGTATCGATAAAAGGCATGGGGATTCTCCTCGGGCAAATGCTAACACGAGCGAGGCGACTCGCGATGCAATGACGTGTGATGTCTTGTGATGCAACGCGCGGATAAATGCTGCGGCTAATCAACAATTAGGTTTACTCGTTGCGAAGCGAGGTATATAAGAGTGTCCACAGAAGTCGAAGAAAACCCAAAAGATCGGAGATCGAATGAAAAAGAAAGCGATATTGTTAAGCGTTTGCGCGTTGTTTGCTGCCGTTGTGGTGTGCACCGCAGCCGTTGACGCGTTCACGGGTACTTGGAAATTGAATGAGGCCAAGTCCAAGATCGATCCGGGAAGTCCAAAGAATTCGTTGGTTGTTTACGCAGCCTCGGGTGACAGCATCACAGTCACAATCGCAGGAACCGGCGCCGAGGGCAACCCCATCCACGTCACGTGGACGGGGAAGTACGACGGCAAGGATTACGCGGTGACCGGCGATTCGACCGTGGACATGCGGGCGTACACGAAGGTGAACGATCACACACTCTCGATCACCAGCAGAAAGGCCGGGAAGGTGGTCAACACCACACGCGTCGTGATTTCCGCGGACGGAAAGACGCGCACCGTAACAACGACGGCCACGGACGCCAAGGGCATAAAGACCACGAGCACCGCGATTTACGACAAGCAGTAACCACGGAGCCTCTGAATTGCCGAAGGGTCGCGCGAAGGCGCGGCCCTTTTTGTTTTGCGAAGGATGGACCCCACCGCCACTCAGTTATTTTGTGGTTGGTGACTTGGGCGCGGCGGGGGCGGGCGCGGCGGACTTCACACGCGTCTCCTTGCCGGTCATAATCAATTGCATTGAATTAGCGTCAGGACCGATTTCATATTTCATTTCGTTCGTTTCTTTTGATGTGTACGTGAGTGTGAATCGGTTGTGCATCGGCTTTCCACCCATCGTCATATCCGATTCAAAAACCCATGTGTCTCCGTTGACGACCCCACGCGTGGTGAAGGCTTCCCCGTCGCTGGAAACTTCTGAATGGACATAATTTTTTGCTTCTGAATCGTAAAACATCAGGCTGACGCTGGTCGACTTGCCCATGGCGCCCAAATCCAACTTTTCCGTGCAAGAAACTCCAAAGCCGCCCGCGGTCCAAGAGCAGGTGCTGGTCGAGGTGCCTTTGCCCCCGGGCATTCCCATGCCAGGTTTTATTTCATAGGTTGTTGACCAGGTGCCGATCATGGCAGCCATTTGCTTCACTTCCGGGCCGGGCTTCGGCGGAGCAGCGGGAGCCTGCGCAAAAGCGATAGCGGTGCAAAGGAGCAGCGCGAGGGCTGCGAAGATCATTGGGATGCGGCGACGCATGGTTTCCTCCGATAGAGAGTGGGATCGAAAAACTTTTGGGATGCTAGCAGGTTTTGCGTGGGGATGGAAGACGCAGACGAATTCAACACCCGCAATCCGCCTCAGGAGCGGTATACTTCCGCGGAACCGGCGCCGAGAAAAAATTCCGGCCATGGTGGAACAGACATGACGGCGGAAAAAACGACGATGGCATTCGGCTGGCGCGTTTATGGCCTGGGCGTGATGTCGATTGGCATTGCCTCCCTCGCGTTCGGGCAATTCGATCCGGGGCAGCCGGTGCCCGCGAACTTTCCCGCTCGCACCGCCCTGGCCTATGCCGCCGCTGTGGTCATGACCGCCGCGGCGGCGGCCGTCGAGTGGCGCCGAACGGCGGCCTGGGGCGCCGCGGCGCTCACCGTGTACTACACGCTCATTGTCGTCATCCTGATGAACGGCCGACTGCTGCTCAGAGATTACGCCGTATACGTCACCTACGAAAACATCGTTATGCAGCTCTCGATCGCCGCGGCCGGGTTGATCATTTACGCCACCGCCGCAAAGATCGATGCGGCACAGGCCGCGCGACTTTCACGGCTGGCGGGCCTGGCGCGCCTGGGCCGGTTGGCGTTTGGCGTTTGCTGCGTCGTATTCGGCGGAGCGCATTTTGCCTATTTGAAGTACACCGCCTCGCTCGTCCCCAAATGGCTGCCGCCTACACAAGTGTTCTGGACTTATGCGACCGGGATTGCCTTCGTCGCGGCGGGCATTGCGATCCTGACCGGCGTGCAGGCCCGCCTCGCCGCGATCCTGTTGACCGCCATGCTCGCGATCTTCGGCGTGCTGGTGAACGGGCGGATCCTTTTGGGCAATCTCTCGATCCACGAAAACTGGACCGAGAGCGCCGTGAATCTCGCGGTGGTTGGCGCCGCCTGGGTGGTGGCGGACTCGCTGAGGCGGACACCCGGCAATCGACCATAAATTCAAACCCTAAGTAGAACGACGTACCCGCCGCCTTTTCTTTTTACGCCCTTGACACCCCCTCCCCCTTTTTGGTAACTATCCCTTGACATCAAGTACGGATTCTGGTACGCTTTTGGTGTGAGAGGGAAGCCATGAAAGTCAAACAGAGCGTTCCAAAGCATCTCCGATACACCATACGGGATTTTAACAGACAATTCCCGAATGACGATGCCTGCCTAGAACACTTGAAGGAACAGCGGTTTCCGGGCGGCGTGGCGAAGTGCGAGAAGTGCGGCGTAGACCGCAAGCACCATCGCGTCACTGGCCGTCCAGCATGGGCGTGCGATTACTGCGGGAGCATGATTTCACCGATGGCGGGAACCATCTTCGCCAAGTCCAGCACTCCGCTCAAGACTTGGTACTACGCGATGTACCTCATGTCCTCAACCCGATGCGGGATTAGCGCGAAGCAAGTCCAGCGCGAAACCGGAGTGACCTACAAGACCGCATACAGAATCTTCCGGCAGATTCGTTCGCTGCTTTCCGATGGTGACCTGCAACTGGAGGGGCCGACGGTTGAAGTAGACGAAGGATATTTCGGCGGTGTGCGGAAGTGGCAGCGTGGCCGTCCAATGCGCGGAGACTTCAAAAAGACTCCAGTTATCGGGATCGTTCAGCGTGGTGGGCGCGTCGTGGCGCGAGTAATCAAGAATGCTGGCCGCGATGAATTGCTTGGCAGCATCCGCAAGCACGTCGTACCGGGCAGCGTGATTTACACCGATGATTATGGAATCTATCACGGCATCCCGAAGATGCGCGGCAGGGATGGCAAAGCAGCGAATTTCACTCACTACCGCATCCGTCACAAGAGCGGATGGTACGTCCGCGATGGGCATATTCACACCAACTCGGTTGAGGGATTCTGGAGCCTAGTCAAGCGCGGAATCGGCGGGGTCTATCATTCAGTTTCGCCGAAACTCTTGCAGAGCTACCTTGACGAATACACTTTCAGGTACAACCGGAGACACGACGGAAACCTGCAATTCAAGAGTGTTTTGGAGAGAGCTTGCCGGAAAGTGGCATAGCAGCGCGTTTCAACAAACCCATGAATGCGGCCCGTGATATGGGCCGCATTTTCTTTTTCGTTTCCGGTCGCGGCTTTACTTTTCGCGTTCGCATTACGGAATCAGTCTACCACGCTGTATAATCGCTCGACAAACAAAAAGCACGCTGCGACTCACGGCATAGAGAGGCACCGATGACAGACAGCCAGAACGACAGGCTAGACAAAATTATCAAAAAACTCGACCAGCTTCTTAGTCGTCGATTGGAAGGGGGATTTCAAATTCCAGCCTTTCCAACTGAGAAGTTGGACAAGATTATTCAGATTTTGGAACGGATGGAGGCCAAGGGTGCAGAGAAAAAGTAACTCTAGCAGCTTCCAAAGCCACATCCGCAACCGTTGGGTCACTTGTCTTACTCCGCACAAAATCATTTATCTCTGCCGCGAGTTTTAGAGTGGCGGAGTCTCTGTACTCTCTTTGATGTCCCTGCCAACTAAGTTCATTTTTGTTGCGGGTGTCGAGGTTTAACAGTTTTTTCCTTTGCATTGAGCACACTTTCTGCGTTAGATTTACTGTGCTCATGGATTCGGGGCCGCTGGCCGGCGGCCCTAAGCATTCCCCTTTTTACTTCGCCGTAAAAATCGCAAAAAGGATAGCCAAAATAAAAGGCAGTACGATAAAGATAATCCACATATGCGTGATAATCCTCCCGGCGGTGTGGCGAGCGTCGGCAGAAACTTCAGTGCGCGGGTTGAAGGGATTCTCTAACAGTTCAGCACGAGCCATCTCTCTCGAACGAGTGCGGAAAAAGCTCTCCTCAGAGCGCCTTCCCAACTCCGCAGAGCATTCCTTCGCATTCAAACAGTTGGAATCTATTGCTGCTGCTCGCAATTCTTCCATGGTTTTATAGTATCCTTCAGGGCCGCGTTCCAGGTTCATTGAATATTTCATAGCGTTTTACTTCGCATCGCGCGCGAGTTTACCATCCCTACGCGCTGAACGGAAGATTGCCATATGTGAGTTTGTAGGGCTTGATTGTGACGGTGATTATTAAGCGTGCATCGAAGTTTGACGGAATTCCGCCCATGATCGGCTGTAAAAGTCGGTCAGTTTCCACTGACACCCTGCTAACCAGCGAATCATCTTCGAGAAGACAGAAAAAGAATGGTTTTTCATCCTCCGAAGGGGTGCGATACTCTCCAACTTCTTGCATTTGCTTGGGCCTCTTAAAGGCATCGAAAAGTGTTTTGATTCTGTTGTCTACATCCCCGTTTTCTATTACTCGGCCCGGCGGGCTCGGACGTAAAAAGAGAATGTCTATGCCGCACAACAGAGATAAATCTTCCGTCACTAAAGGAACGAACCGATAATCTCCAAGAGGAAAGTTATCTGCCAGTGCTTCTATGCGGGTCTGCGGAACTATTGAAACATCGTGCGGTTGATTGACAAGGACACCCACAAATGGGATTGGGTGCGGCTCGCCACTGAGGTGTGGACTGATTCCCCACAAACTCTTAAGCTGGCGATGAAATACTTTCCGGATTGCGTGCTTGTGAGATGCACGAGGGTCTTTGTTGGTCGAAGGATGTAACTCGCCTTCGTATGTAAGCCGAAATTCCAAAATATCCCCTTTCGAGTCGCACTCTGGGTGGTCGTCATACACAATGGCCCGGTGCGGCAGTTTCAATGTCTCTTGCATTATACCCTATCTTTCTCCCTACTTGATGCTAAGGGATAGTTACCCCCTTTTTTTGTAAGTGGTAGATAACACTGGTAGTTACGGGAAACAGTGCTCGTAAGCGGTAGAAAACATTGGGGCATTTTTGAGGCGTTTTGAAGAAAGTCTGTAAGTGGTGGGTAACACTGGTAGTTACCGGAGCGGCGAGAAATTGACTGTTCAAAATCGAAACGTCGGGAGCCCCCTCCCCCCACCACTTTTTTTGTAAGTGCTGATAAAAAAGGACTTACGGGCGCGGACCCTGTAAGTGCAGATTCTAAAGGACTTAGAGGAACAGTCGAGAGTTGAAAGTCCAAGGTTGGAAGATCAACGGAGGAGTTCATGGGGCATATTACTATAGACTTAATCTAATGTCAAGAGAATTATTCAGGAATTAGGGGAAGATTTGTTACGAAACCAATTCGAATGAGTGTTCGAATGGGCGGGCGGCGCCCGGCGCGGCCGGTAGCCCGGCCAGCAGATCTACCGGCGCTTGGTGGTTCTTTTGTCGCGGCTGATGCAGACGACTCGGTCGGGAAAAATGGCACGAATTTCGAGCCTGCCGCCCATGGCTTTGATGATGCCATCGAGGCTGCTCAAGTACATGTCCTTGCGGCGCTCCATTTTGGAAACCGCGGCCTGGTTGATGCGGAGCGCACGGGCAAGTTGCTGCTGGGTAAGGTCGCGAGATTCGCGGAGCTCTGCCAAGATTAATTCTTCACGCAGCCTGCTGGCACCCGTCTTGATTCTGGCGCGGCGCTCGGGCGTCATCTTATTGAGAAGTTTCTTGAATTTTCCCGCCATGGAATTGGTGCTTCGCCGAAAGCATCGGTGAACTCAACATCCCATGCCATAGAAGGAATATAATCTAGATGGAATGTTGCGTCAAGATCGAAGAGGAAGGCGGAGTCAACACCCGCGCCCTTGAAAACCAAAGGGGTGCGGCACCCGGCGGCGCACGAGATGTTGAAAAGAACAGACTGGATTTGCAACTCGCCGAGTCAAATCCGGCGCCCGGCCCGCGGATTTCAGATTGCTGTAATGGCGAGGCGGGGAAAAGCGGCGCGATAGAGGCGATCGTCGAGCGTGAGGAGGCGGAATCCGTTTTCCACGGCGTGGGCACCAATCAAAAAATCGGCAAGAATGCGGCGAGGGACCGCGTCTGAATGTTTTCTTCGACGCGAGGCGTAGGATTGAAATGCAAGGCCGGCTGCTCGCCAGACGGATTCATCGAGACGCCAGTCGATTGTGATTTCTGTATCGGCAAAGAAGGAGTCAAGGAATCCCTCCTGTTGATCGGGGGCGGCCAAGAGCTCGGCAAACACCGGCGCAGCGATGACTAAGCTGCCCAGGTTTCGCGCGGCGCTTAGAGCGGAAAGCGCCCGGGCGTTTAAGGAATCATCCGCGTTCCATACGGCTACGAGGACGTTCGTGTCAATCGAGGTCGTCATGGCCACGCATTTTACGGATCCAATTGACGACGGCCTTCCTGCCGCGGCCAATTCCGGGAGTGCCAATGCCGCGATATTTCTCAAAAGGGCTGGGTTTCTTTCTTACAGGACGGACGCGGACGGTGGTCCCGGCCTTCTCAAAAAGCAGCTTATCGCCGGGACGCAAGCCGAGGGCGCGGCGGATTTCATGAGGTATGGTGATTTGTCCCTTGCTTGTTATTTTGGCGAGCTTTTTCATGGAGTTCTCCGATTCCTTACTGTAGCACACTTTTCCTTACATTGGTCTGTTGGAGGGGCGGCATTGTACCGCGAGGGTACATGGAAAACCCCCGACACGGACTTGATTGGAGCGCCGCAGGGCTGCAGCGAAACGCACCCTTTCAGCAAAGACGAATGCTCGCACCCCGTCGGCAAAGACGAAACCGCGGCGGACTCCTCGGAATGACGGGCGGGAAGCGGGTTGCGCGGGGAACGCGGGAGGCGTAGAAGGGAAGGCGATGAAACGCGAAGCGCTGACAAAGTTTGCGACGACAAGGTTTACGAAGACAAGAGCTGCAGCAATTGGAGTGCGGGCGCACTCGGGATGGGCGGCGGTGGTGGCGGTGGGCGCGGTGGGCGCGGAGGCGTCTGCGCAAGGAGGAGGCGCGCGGGGCGGACGAGGCGGAGGGCCGCGCAGAGCTGAGCCGGAGGTGCTGCTGCGCGAGAGGGTGAGCGTAGTGGATCCGCGAATGTGCGAGCCGGGGATGCGCGGGGCGGTGCAGCCGTATCACCATGTGATGGAATGGAAGATTCCCGCGGCGGAAAGGTACTTGGGGGAGTGCGAAGCGATTGGCGTAAACATGGCAGCCGCGGCGCTGCGCGAAATGGCGGAAGAGCTGCGCGGGCGCGGGTACAGCGTGGCGGGATGCGCGGTGCTGACGGGGAGTGGGCGCGCGCTGCCGGGGCTGGAGCGGATTTTGGCGGCGCACCCGTTGATACACACAGCGGAGGGAATTTTCTTTCGGCGGATTTTTCAGGTTGCGAGCGAGCGGCTGGGGTGGCGCGTGTTGGCCGTCCGCGAGAAGGAGTTGGACGAGCAGGCGAAACTTGCGTTGGGCGCCAGCGCAGGCGCGGGGCGGGCGAAGCGCACGATTGCGGGAATGGGGAAGAAAATCGGAGCGCCGTGGACGTCGGATCAAAAGATGGCGGCGCTGGCGGCGTGGATGGTGATTGGGGGGAAGTAGGAAAAAACGAAGAGCCGCGCGCGAAGGCCGGAAGAAAGCAGACGGCCCGGCAATTTCGCCGGGCCGTTTGCTTTTAGAGAGGAAAAAAACTAAAGCGGCCGCGATTTACCGGAAGCGGCCGGAGCCGCGGAACCAGCGTCCGCCGCGGAACGTGAAGGCGACGAACGGATAGGGTCCCCAATAACCGAACGGGCTTGCGTAGTACGGATACGGAGCCGGATAGGGCGCGTAGCCGTAGTAATACGGGCCGTAAGGAGCGTAAGGACCGTAGGGTCCATACGCGGGACGGCGGACGACCTGCCGCTGCTGCGAGTTGGCGTCCTGATCCTGGCCGTAATCGGATTGATAGACCGGTTGGAAAGCGACCTGGCCGTTCGCGGTGGAAATATCGACCGGGGATTCCAAGCGGAACGTCAGCAAACATTCCGGAGGAAGGACCGTCGGATTGCCGCGCGTGACGAGGACGCCGAGAATGCCCGCCGCGGCTCCGATGCCTGCGCCGACGGCTGCGCCTCCGCCACCTTCCGCAGCGCCGCCGATGATGGCGCCGAGCGCGGTGGGGGCGACGACGGTTCCTGCGTCACGACCATAGGATGTGCCGCCAGAGTAACTCACAAGAGACGTCTTAACCGGAAGAATCTGGCCGTCCACGAGAGTGAGTTCATTGATTTCGACGCCAAGTTCGGACTGACCGCTGACGCGGCCGGCTTTCTTAACGCTGACGACGCGGCCGTTGAGAAGCTGTCCGGGGCGCGCGACAACAAAGCCATTGGCGATGAGCGGCGCCGAGAGCGAAGCGGTGAAGCGGTCGCCGACCTGGCTGTGTTCGCTCGAAAGCCCTTCGTTGGTGCGGAGCTTAATGAGCGTGCCCGAGGGAAGATTGAGTGACGGAGGCACGGGAATCTGCTGCTGCGGAGGCCCGGCCTGGTCTTGCTGCTGACCCATTTGCTGGCCGCCTTGCTGATCAGGAGGTGGAGCCTGCTGCTGTTGCTGGCCCTGCTGCTGAACAGGAGGCGCGGATTGCTGAGCCGGAGGAGGCGGCGGTGGCGGCGGATCCTGCTGAGCGAAAGCCGGCAGTGCGCCGAGACAGAGTCCGGCGGAAATTGTGATTATGGCTGCGGAAAAGAGCAGCTTGCGAAGGTTGATGCTTGAGAGTTTTGTGATCATGGTGACTCCAATTCTCTCCGGCCCACAATAGTAATTATACCCGGACGAGCGACCGATTTGAACCGCAGAAACATTCCGAGTGTCGTCCTGGCATGTTAGATGGGGTTGGGGGCGGGTGAGGTTGCATCGGGATGAGTGCTTGGCCGCTAAGGTAGCAACCAGATTGCGGCGGCGGCAACGACAGCAAGCCGTGCGAGCCAGCCAAGTGACCGTGCAAGAGCAAGGGATGGATGCCGTGTTCTATGCGGCTGAGCCGGCGTTGGTCCAACTGCCCTCACTCATTTTCACTTCAGCGAGATAGAGCGGGTTGCCGTCGGGGTCCGTGAAATTGGCGAAGAGGATTTTGCCGTCATCCCCAACGGGGCCAATGAACTTCACGCCCTTCGCTTTCATTTCATCGACGACTTTTTGGATGGAGTCCTTGACCTGAGCGCCGAGCTGGATGGAGCCTTTCACTCCGGCAGGATTTTCAGGCGAAGCGGGGTGCAGACCCAGCGTCATGCCGTCTTCCGATTTGAGCTGCGCCCAATGGGCGCCAAAGCGGTGCTCGAGTTTCATGCCGAGGATTTCGGTGTAAAACTTAACGGCGCGATCCATGTTCCCGGTGAAAATTGTCACGATCATGGAGATTCCTCCCAAGCGTTGGATTAGCGCAAGTGTATGCGGGCCGAAGTGTGAGGACAAGTACCACTTTGCCCTGAATGGGGTACCATTCTGCGAGCAAGTTCGGAAGGACAGGATGGCTCGGCGCACACCTGAATTTGGAAATTTGGGTATCGTTCTTCAGCGGGGTGGACGGCCACTTTTCGAGCAAATCATCGTTGCGATACGCGAACATATTTTGCGTGGAAGATTTGCCGATGGCGCGAGGCTGCCTTCGACGCGAGGTCTTGCAAGGGACCTGGGAGTTTCGCGGAATACGGTGCTCGCGGCATACGACGAGCTGGCCGCTGAAGGATTGCTCGCCGGACGGCGCGGATCGGGCACGCGGGCCGCGTCTCCTGGAAAATTTCAAGAGACGAACGGCAGCACTCCACAAGAGTGGGTCAATCAGGCGGTACATCCCAGGACGCGTCGCGATTGGACAGCGATCTTTATAGCTTCGGATTTTCCCCAGCGGCGCGTTTCATTTCGTGATGCGGATGGCACCGCACTGTATTTGTACAGTTCCTCCAGCCGGCAATAAATTCTTCAAGGAAACGCGTGGAAATTCAAAAAAAGAGGAAGTGGAAAATAAAAAGGCCCGGCGGTTAAGCCGGGCCTTTGCCGAAATCGAAGCTCTTTGACGTTCCGCGCCGAACCTTCGGCGAGGAGGACGCGCATGGGAAGCGCGCCGAATAAGACCTGCCAGAACCCGATGAAGTTGAGTGAGTCAAACGATTCCTGGTCCGTGAGAACCAGTGGCCAATATCAATCCCGCGAAAAATCACGGGAATCTTTGGCACGTTTATTTAGAAAGGAGGTGATCCAGCCGCAGGTTCTCCTACGGCTACCTTGTTACGACTTCACCCCAATCATGAATCATACCTTGGGCGCCTGCCTCCTTGCGGTTGGCACAGCGACTTCTAGTACAACCCACTTTCGTGATGTGACGGGCGGTGTGTACAAGGCCCGGGAACGTATTCACGGCGTCGTTCTGATACGCCATTACTAGCGATTCCGGCTTCATGCAGTCGAGTTGCAGACTGCAATCCGAACTGAGCATGGTTTTTTCCGGTTAGCTCCCCCTCGCGGGTTTGCGACGGTCTGTACCATGCATTGTAACACGTGTGTAGCCCTGGACATAAAGGCCATGCTGACTTGACCTCATCCCCACCTTCCTCTCCGTTATCCGGAGCAGTCCTTTTAGAGTTCCCCCTTGCGGGTGGCAACTAAAAGTAGGGGTTGCGCTCGTTGCGGGACTTAACCCAACACCTCACGGCACGAGCTGACGACAGCCATGCAGCACCTCTACACCGGCTCTTGCGAGAGACGTATTTCTACGTTTGACCAGTGCAGTTCAAGCCCAGGTAAGGTTCTTCGCGTTGCGTCGAATTGAACCACATGTTCCACCGCTTGTGCGGGCCCCCGTCAATTCCTTTGAGTTTCAGTCTTGCGACCGTACTCCCCAGGCGCAGGACTTAACGCGTTAGCTACGGGACGCACCCCCAACGGGATGCACCCCAAGTCCTGATGGTTTAGGGCTAGGACTACCAGGGTATCTAATCCTGTTTGCTCCCCTAGCTTTCGTCTCTCAGCGTCAGTTGCGATCCAGTGAGCCGCCTTCGCCACGGGTGTTCCTGCAGATATCTACGCATTTCACCGCTACACCTGCAATTCCACTCACCTCTCTCGCACTCGAGCACGGCAGTTTCGGAAGCAGTCCCTGGGTTAAGCCCAGAAATTTCACTCCCGACTTGCCGCACCGCCTACAGACCCTTTACGCCCAGTTATTCCGAGCAACGCTGGCCCCCTACGTCTTACCGCGGCTGCTGGCACGTAGTTAGCCGGGGCTTCTTATACCGGTACCGTCACTCCTCTTGCGAGGCATTCGTCCCGGTCGAAAGGGGTTTACACTCCGAAAAGCTTCATCCCCCACGCGGCGTCGCTGCGTCAGGCTTTCGCCCATTGCGCAAGATTCCCCACTGCTGCCTCCCGTAGGAGTCTGGACCGTGTCTCAGTTCCAGTGTGGCCGGCCATCCTCTCAGACCGGCTACCGATCAAAGCCTTGGTGAGCCGTTACCTCGCCAACAAGCTAATCGGGCGCGGGCCCCACCTCGGACGCCCCTGCGGGCTTTGATTTCCGAAACCACGGTTCCAGAAATGTTATGCGGTATTAGCCCCGCTTTCGCGGGGTTATTCCCCATCCAAGGGCAGGTTGCCCACGTGTTACGCACCCGTGCGCCGTGCGCCCATTTCCTGTATTGCTACAGAAAACTACGCACTCGACTTGCATGTGTTAAGCACGCCGCCAGCGTTCGCTCTGAGCCAGGATCAAACTCTCATTTGAAACTGGTGTCTTGAAATCGAAAATCCCGGCGTTAGCCGGGATCCAGACCTCAAAACGAACTGTTTAAATCGCTCGATTTCACTCAAACCCGCAAGCGCCGAAACGTTTGCGGAGTAAATCAAACGGGTTCTGGCATGTCTTATTCAGTTGTCAAAGAGCGAAACCCCCTGTCACGCAGGAAGGTGATACGGCAATCAGAAATGATACAGGGATGGGGGGTGAGAGTCAAGGCGAATCTGGGTCGAGACATTGCGATGATGCGCGCGGTGGTAGATGAGCGGATGGCGAAAGCAGCGGCGTTTCCGGGAAGCGGGGTAGAATTCCGGTGATGGAAGAAGAGATTCGACGGAGTCGCTGGACGGAAATCGCGATGCTTGCCCTGCTCATCGCGATTGGGCTGATGCTTTTTGCGACGAACCGCTGGATTACGTTTATTGATGATGAGACGACGATCATCACGACGGCCGCGCAACCGTTGCAGGCGACATTGCATGCATTCTCCGCGCTCGAAAGTTTGCACGAACATCCGCCGCTTTACGATGTGTTGCTCCACTTCTGGCTACTGATCACGCGAGAGGCCTGGGTTGCGCTGCGGTTGCCGGCGATTGCGTTTTACTTGCTGGGACTGTGGCTGCTTGCGCGCGCGGCAGAGGAGATTGGAGGGCAACGCGGCGCGTGGACCGTTTTGTGGATGGGGGCGCTCTGGCCATTTGGATTTCACTACGGGCGGCTGGCGGCGTGGTATTCGTTCTGCTTTCTGCTGGTGGCGTGGCTGACGCTGGCTTATCTGAGGCTGGTGCGCCAACCGAGCGGCTGGCGATGGTGCGGGTTTTTGGTGAGCGCGGGGGCGCTGGTGTATACAAATTATTTTGGCTGGGCATTTCTCGGGTGTCTTGCAGCGGACTACATTTTGAGAAAACGAGGCGCGCGACTTCGCGCCGTTGGAGTGGTCGGAGCGTGCACGGTCTTGTTATCAATTGCGTGCCTGCCATTATGGGGGCCGTTTTTGTTTGAGTTGAGGAACGGGACAAATTTCGTCCAGCCGTTAACGACGAAAATTCTTCTTGGTGGATTCCATCTCTACAACTCGTTTGTGAGTGAATCGGCCGCGCCGTGGTTTCTATGGCTGGGAATTCCCGCGGGGATCTGCGTGGCCGCATGCCTTGCGCTAACGCTGAAACATGCCCGGCCTGATGCGCGCAAATTCCTTTCGTATGGGATTTTGTTGATAGCGGCAATGTCTGCGATTGGGATTGTGAGTGCGAAGCGGATGCTGCCAATTGCGGCGTGGCTCTTGCTGCCGGTTGCAGTGACTGCGGGGACAATGCCGCGAGGGCGGCCGCGCATGATTTTCATAGGCGCGCTTGTTGGAATCGCGGCGATAGGGTGGTTCGGGATATTTTCGCGGCAATATTATTCAGCGCCGCGGTTTATCGAGCCCTGGGGACAGGTTGCAGCGGAGGCGGCAAGCAGGAGGTTATCCCCAGGATTCGATTCCTATATCGTTGGCAATAACCCTTCATTTTTCTTTTACTTGAGCTATGCGCTTCCCGCGTTGCATCGAAGCGACGGCACGCGCGAGTGGCAGCCTGTCAATTTCCAAGGAGTGTTTGACGCGGGGGAATGGGTTCAGAGCCCCATTTCCAGACAGGGTCTACACATCTATTTTGTGCGAGGCGCGCCGGGGCCGTTCCGCGAAGGGCCCGCGTGGGACGCTGAACAACAGCTCGACAGCCAGTGCAGAGTCGAATCTGAAAAACAGTTTCTGCGAGATCCTGCGTCATCGCTGAAAGCCAGGTTTTTTCCGGAACTCGGTGAGTTGCCGTGGCGGGTGCGAATACGGGAGTACACGTGCCCGGGTGTGCGCCAGCGCCCTCTGCTATAGAAACGATCTTTTTGCGCAAGGGTGAACGTGGCAACCTTGAAAGCGCGCCGGGGTTCCTACTTTATGGAATAATCTAAGAAGGGGAAAAGGTAAGACTGATGGATCTGCGAATGAGGGTTGTGACGGGCAAGAGAATGCGGATTTGGCGTTTGGCGACAGTGGCTGTGTGCGCGGCGATGAGCCTGATTCTTTTGCGGAGCGCGGCAGGGCAGACAACGGGGCCGATTAAGCCACCGCCAACGCCGCCAGCGGCTCCGGCGCCAAAGCCACCGGCGAACACGACCACTTCCACCAGCGCAAGCAGCCAGCCAGCGAATACGGTAACACTGCCGCCACCGACGATGCCCGTGGAGGATATGATCAAGAAGTTTGCAGCGCGCGAAGACGCGTTGAAAGAGGCGCGCGGAAACTACACCTACACGCAAAAAATTCTTGTAAAGGACTACGGATCGAGCGGCGAAGAAGGCGGCGTATTTCAACAAACGAGCGACATTGTTTTCACGCCGGAAGGTAAACGGTATGAAAAGGTGACCAACGCCCCGGTGCCCAATCTTCAATTTCTAGTGATGACACCGGAAGATTTTAAGGATATTGAAGACATCCAACCATTCGTGCTGACAACCGATGAACTTCCAAAGTACAACGTAACTTATGTGAAGCACGAACCCTTAGACGAGCTAACTTGCTACGTTTTTGATGTTGTGCCGAAGACGGTGGAAAAGAACAAGGCATATTTTGACGGGCGTATCTGGGTGGAAGACCAGGGGTTCAACATCGTCAAATCTAATGGAAGAGCCATGCACGGAATCAAGGTCAAGAAGAACGGGGATGGGCAGCTATTCCCGCGATTTGAAACAATTCGCGAAAACATCACCGCCGACCTGTGGTTTCCGACCTATACGCACGCGGACGATATTTTGCACTTTCGTGAAGGTGACGTGAGAATTGTGCAGACCATCCGGTATACGAATTACAAGTACTTCGGGTCAACAATCAAGATTGGTCCATCAAAAACGCAGGACCACGAGGAATTGCGCGAGCCGCCGCAGCAATAGACGATGACGCGGACCTCCTTCAGCAACTTAAATTCAAAGATGCGCCTAATTTTTACGGCGGCAATACTTGCCGTGTTCGCAGGGACATCGGTGTTGCCTGCCGCGGTTCAGAAGCAGGGCGAAGCGCAGATCCGCGTGGGCGTCCAGCTTGTGATTCTGGAAGTGACGGTGAAGGACAGGGCCGGGCAATTGATGGGCGGGCTCGACAAAAAAGACTTCATTGTCAGGGAAGACGGGGCGGAGCAGAACATCGAGCAATTCAGCCGGGACGAACTTCCGTTGGCCGTCGCGCTGGTAGTGGACACGAGCGGCTCCATAAAACCTTTCCTCGAGCCCTTGCGCGCGGCGACGACGACGGCGCTCAGCGCGCTCAAGCCAGAAGATTCGGTGACGCTGTTTACGTTTTCAAGCGTCGTCGAACACCGGCTGCCGTTAACGACAGACAAAGCAAGCATCGCGGGGAAGCTGGAAGGAATCGTGGCGGGTGGGAGCACAAACATCAACGGAGCATTGGTGGAAGCCGCGACGGATCTGGTGCGGGAAGCGCCGGAACAACAGCGTGTGATCGTGCTGGTGAGCGACAATGTCCCCACCGATCCAGGAGGGATTACAGCGGAAGATGTGACGCGGCGAGTGCTGGCCGGAGGCGCGGCGGTGTACAGCCTGAAGGTGCCCGGGGATAACCCCGCGGAAATGCTTGAGATGATCAACAAAGTGAAGGTGATGAAAGAGCGGATTAATGTGGCGAAATTAGTCGAGCAGACCGGCGGTGAGGTGTTCGATACGCAGAAGGAAGGGTCGCTGGACGCGGCATTTCGAGCGCTGATTCAGCGGATTAAGACCCGATACACACTCGGATATTACGCGACGGCCAGCAACAAGGACCGGTTGTATCACAAGCTCGATGTGCAGTTGGCGGTTTCGTATGGGAAGAAGGGGCAGAATTACGAGATCATTTCAAGAAGCGGGTATTACACGTCGCAATAGCGGTGTCAAGCGCGAGGGGCGGCGAGGCGGCGGAGAGAATCCGTGAAAGGGGCGCGGGCGACGCCGCGCTCGGTGATGATGGCGGCGATGAAGCGCGCGGGAGTTACGTCGAAAGCAGGATGCGCGGCTTCCACATCCGGCGCAACGCGCGTGCCGGCGAAGTGAGTGACTTCTTCGGAGGAACGCTGCTCGATGGGAATGGCGTCGCCCGAAGGAAGAGCGAGATCGAGCGTCGAAATCGGCGCGGCGATGTAAAACGGCACTTTGTGCTCGCGAGCGAGGACGGCGATCTGGTAGGTGCCGATTTTGTTCGCGGTGTCGCCATTCGCAGCGATGCGATCCGCGCCGGTAACGATGGCTCCGACGTCCCCCTGCTTCAAGAAGTGTCCCACCATGTTGTCCGTAATGAGCGTGAGAGGGATTCCGGCTTCGTGCAGCTCCCAGGCCGTGAGGCGAGAGCCCTGGAGATAGGGCCGGGTTTCGGGAACGAGGACGCGGAGTTTGTGGCCCTGCTCGATGGCGACTCGGATGACGCCGAGCGCGGTGCCGATGCCTGCAGTGGCGAGCGCGCCTGCGTTGCACTGCGTCATGACGCGGCCATCCTGGGGCATGAGTTCGGCGCCGAAGCGGCCGATGGCTTCGTCAATGGCGCGCTTTTCCTCGTGGACGAGCTGCGCTTCGGCGACCATGGCTTGCTTGATGGCGTCGAGACTTTGGTTCGACGCAGAGAGTTCCGCGAAGCGGCGCTTCATGCGCTCGATGGCCCAGAAAAGATCAACGGCGGTGGGGCGGGTGCGGGCGAGCGTGTCACAGATGATGGGGAATTCCGCGCGCAAGCCGTCGAGAGATTTTGCGGGCGAGTGAAGCACGCCGAGCGCGACGCCCATTGCCGCGGCGACTCCGATGGCGGGCGCGCCGCGGATAATCATTTCCTGAATGGCTCGGGCGACTTCGCGATAATCCGTGTAAGTGTGATGGACGACGTCGCCGGGCAGGCGGCGCTGGTCCAGGATGACCACGCCGGAGACCGTCCATTCGATGGGTTTGGCGACGTGCATCATTCTTTTCGTTCGATTCTCCAAGCATTGCTCCTGCAAACGATGGACACCCCGTTCAATGAATATGCGAGAGATCCGTGAGCCCTTTCGTCTGAATCAACAAACCGACGAACAGAGTGGAATTATAGGCGACGTGCATGAGAAGACTCGCAAGCACGGTCTGTGTGCGCGATCGAACCCACGTAAGCACGATGCCCACACCCATGAGCATTGCGACGAGTCCCCAGGCGCCCCACAACTGTAACGCGTGAAAGGAACCGAAAAGGATTCCGGTGAAGATAACACCGGCCATCCTGCCAAAGCGCCGGGCCACGACAGGGTAAAGAAATCCGCGGAACATCAACTCTTCGACGAGGGGCGCGACCAGCACACCAAAAAACATGAGCATGATTAGCCCGGGCCGCGATTGAAAGAGATCCTCAAAAGGCGTTGGGGGCTGTTTTCCCAGGAGGTCTGAGATCGATGCGACAGCCAACGACAACGCCACTCCGCCAAGCAGGCAATACAGCACATTTGCGGGACGCGTGCCCGATTGCCCCAGCGGGCGGAAACCCATCGTGCGCCAGAAGCCTTCGTGTGGACGCAGGGTTGGTTTCGCGCTGCGGATCCGCACGAGGATCCAGAAATAGAGAATCGTGGCGAAGGAAATCAGGACTTGCGCGACAACAGCAATCACGGGAAAGGCTACGGGGTCTTTCTGCAGTAATTCGATTGATTTGTGAAATACTACGGCGCCCACGATGAAAGCAACAATTCCCAGGACAAAGTTGATCCCGAGATAAATTATAACGAAGAGGCCGATGTCGGCTACATTCCACGGGACGCGGAGATCGGGAGGGAGAGAGGCATAAGGATCCGTGGGAGGCGGCGGAGGCGGCGCGGCGACCGGCGCAAGGCCTGCGTCGGTGTCTTGAGTTACTGGTTGTGTTCCGGGCGGCGGTTGTGTGAAGTCATTCATAGCGAGAGGGCAGTTTGAGATGTTCCGCGGATGGTGTCAAATCGCCATAGGCGACAACATGGAAATTGCGGCCCGGAAGGGTGAGGGAGGGTAAAAAACCCACCGCTACGAGTTCTTTCCGTTCAATGACAGGACGCGGGCGAGGGCCTGGCCGGTGTAGGACTTCTTGTTGCGCGCGACCTGCTCGGGCGTGCCCTGCGCGACAATTCGTCCGCCGCCCTCGCCGCCTTCGGGGCCGAGGTCAATTATCCAGTCGGCCTGCTTGATGACGTCGAGGTGGTGCTCGATGATGAGCACGGTGTTGCCCAGCGAGGCGAGGCGATTCAATACGTCGAGCAATTTGCGGACGTCATCGAAATGCAGGCCGGTAGTGGGCTCGTCGAGGATGTACATGGTGCGGCCAGTCTGGCGCTTGGCGAGTTCACGCGAGAGCTTGATGCGCTGGGCTTCGCCGCCGGAAAGGGTTGTGGAGGACTGGCCGAGTTGGACATAGCCGAGGCCAACGGCTGAAAGAGTTTCGAGACGCTGGCGGATTTGCGGAATGTTTTCCAGGATTTTGAAGGCGTCGTCAATCTGCATCTCGAGAATGTCAGCGATGGAATGGCCTTTGTAGCGGACGGCGAGCGTTTCGGCGTTGTAACGGCGTCCGCGGCAGACTTCGCAGGTGACGTAGACATCCGGGAGAAAATTCATTTCGATGCGGCGGAGGCCGTCACCCTGGCATGCCTCGCAGCGCCCACCTTTTACGTTGAAGCTGAAGCGGCCGGGGCGGTAGCCGCGTTCGCGCGATTCGGGGAGCATGGCAAAGAGGTCGCGGATGGGAGAGAAAACGCCGGTATAAGTGGCGGGATTCGAGCGCGGCGTGCGGCCGATGGGCGCCTGGTCAATTTCGACGACCTTGTCAATGTGTTCGATGCCGAGGATGGCGCGATGGGCGCCGGGGCGTTCCGCGGAGCGATAAAGTTTTTGGGCGAGCGCGCGGTAAAGGATGTCATTTACGAGCGTGGACTTGCCGGAGCCGGAGACGCCGGTGATGACGGTGATCAGGCCGAGAGGGATTGTGACGTCAATTCCCTTGAGGTTGTTTGCTTGCGCGCGAAGGATTTGGATTACTTTCCCGTTTGGCGAGCGGCGCTCCCCGGGCACATGGATTTGTTGGATGCCGGCGAGGTAGCGGCCGGTGAGGGATGCGGCGTTTGCGATGATTTGCGGCGGCGTACCGGTGGCGACAAGATGGCCTCCGGCGTTGCCCGCGCCGGGGCCGAGGTCCACGACATAATCGGCGCGGCGAATGGTTTCTTCGTCGTGCTCGACGACGAGGACAGTGTTGCCGAGGTCGCGAAGCTGTTCGAGGGCGGAGATGAGGCGGCCGTTGTCGCGGGCGTGAAGGCCGATGCTGGGTTCGTCGAGAACGTAGAGGACTCCGCGGAGGCGCGAACCGATCTGCGTGGCAAGGCGGATGCGCTGAGCTTCGCCGCCGGAAAGCGTGGTCGCGGTACGGTCGAGGCTGAGATAGCCGAGGCCGACGGCGAGAAGGAAGTCGAGGCGCTCGGAAATTTCAAAGAGCAGACGCTCGGCGATTTCGCGCTGGCGCGGCGTGAGTTGCTTGAGCATGGCGTCAACGGCGGGGCGCGCGCCGGTAATGCTGAGAGCGGCGAAATCAGCAACGCTAAGGCCGGCAATTTTAACGGCGAGGCTTTCGGGACGCAGGCGGCGTTCGCCACAAACAGCGCAGGGAACAGGGGACAAGTATTGCGTCATCCATTCGCGATAGGTGTCAGAAGTAGATGACTCGAAAATCGATTCGAGCAATTGCAGAATGCCTTGAAAGTGCAGACCGCGATGTTTCTTCGCCGACGGCGCGGATTTTTCAGGCGCAGCGTTCGCTCCATTCTTCCTCGATGGATAACCATAAAGGATCAGGTTTTGCGCGCGAGGTGGAAGCGAATCGAATGGCGTGGTGAGGTCGAAGCCGTGCGCGTAAGCGGCAAGCTCGAGCGTGCGCTTGATGAACGAGGAACCCGATCCGGGGCCGAGGCCGCCCTCAAAGAGTGGCCGCGACCAATCCACGATTACTTTTGCGGGATCCACTTCATATTTTGAGCCGAGGCCATTGCATGCGGGGCAGGCGCCATAAGGAGAATTGAAGCTGAACGAGCGCGGCTCGAGTTGTGGTACCGAGATGCCGCAATCGTGGCAGGCTAATTTTTCGGAGTAGGTGCGCTCGGCGCCTCCCACGACGGAGATCGTGACGAGCCCCTGCGCGAGCTTGAGAGCGGTGATGACGGATTTTTCGAGGCGGCTCGCAATGCCGGGTTTGATGTGCAGGCGGTCCACGACGATTTCGATAGTGTGATTCTTTCGGCGGTCGAGACGGACAGGCTCATCAAGCGGGCGAAGCTCGCCATCAATGCGGGTTTTCAAGTAACCGTCGCGCGCGAATTTCTCGAGTTCCTTGCGGTATTCACCTTTGCGTCCGCGGACGACGGGCGCGAGGATCATGACGCGGTCGTCCGTCTTGCAAAAATCTCCGACGAGCGTGGACTGGACAATTTGCTCTGTGGACTGGCGCTGGATGGGCTTGCCGCAATTGGGGCAATGCGGCGTGCCGATGGAGCTATAGAGGACGCGGAGATAATCGTAGATTTCGGTGATGGTGCCGACGGTCGAGCGGGGCGAGCGCGATGTCGTTTTCTGTTCGATGGCGATGGAGGGAGAAAGGCCCTCGATGGAGTCCACGTCGGGGCGCTCCATCTGGTCAAGGAACTGGCGGGCGTAAGCCGAAAGCGATTCAACGTAGCGACGCTGGCCTTCGGCGTAAATGGTGTCAAAAGCGAGCGAAGATTTGCCCGAGCCGGAAAGCCCGGTGATGACGGAAAAAGTGTTCCGGGGGATTTCGACGTCAATATTCTTCAGGTTGTGTTGGCGCGCGCCGCGAATGACGATGCTCTTCAGGCCCATGGAACTTGGAAACCCTCTCCCAGCGCGGGCCGCCGCCCAGTGGGCAGAATACGGCCAGCGTAATCTTTCAGCTTAAACAATCCGCGTGAGTGCGGTCAAGGCGCGCTTTCGGGGGCGCAAGGAAACACGGCGCGAATGCGACATTCCGTGAGGCGCCTGGACGTAGTACTAGTGAAAGCAGTTCGCGCCGCAATCGGATGAAAATCCGGTGAAATATAGGGTTGCGCGCATAATTTGATGCCATGACACAAGGCCGCGATACATACGTCGTCATTCCGATAATTCTGATATTGCTCGCATATATGTTCTGGAGCGGGCGCAACGACCCGTGGCCTGTGATGCGCATCGCCGGGATTTGCATGATTGTTGTTGGCGCGGTCCTTTGGGCGTTGGCGCGGGTACAGTTAGGGCGGTCATTTTCCGTCACGGCAAAGGCGACGGCGCTTGTGACATATGGTGTTTATTCGAAGATCCGGAACCCAATCTACGTTTTTGGGAGCATTCTGATTGCGGGTCTTTGCCTGTATTTTCAAAAGCCCATTTTCCTCCTCGTGTTCCTCGTCATCGGGCCCCTGCAGATAGTGCGCGCCCGGAAGGAAGCCGAAGTCCTGGAAGCGGCGTTCGGGGACGCCTACCGCGATTACAGGCGCAAGACCTGGTTTTGAGGGGATCCCGATTAATTGAGGCGCGGATTTGGGCATCGGTATCGGCCCATCTGTAGCAAAATTTCTATGGGGCGGGAGGTTTTTACGCGCCGCGGACGGCCGACATCCTTTTATTTTCAGCAAGTTACGTTTGGCTTGCCGCGTGCCTTTTAAAAGGGCCGATGGGGAAAGGCGAGCCGAGGATCCCTTTAGGGGATTGAGGGCTGGGCCGGTCCGCCTTTCCTCCTCTAGTACTTCCGCCGCCTACCTTCCACACACCCAAACGACCGTACCCGATTAACGGCGGAAGTACGTTCGGACGGTCCATCAAGATTCACAGAAGACGATGCTCAGGACACTGCGGGGGTTTTGGATTGCCGGGACCTCGGGCGGAAGGCGTGGAAGTACCATCGCAAATAAAGCGGCAGCCAGTGCCAGAGCCGAAAACGAGATTTGCCCTGCGTGCGGTCCCGCCAAGTCGTTGGGATTTCCACGATCCTGTAGCCACCGAGGAAGGCCTTCACGGTGATCTCCAGGCTGAGTTCAAATCCTCCACGACTTTCCAGCGTCAAAGCATTCAGCATGCCCGCATCGTAAAGCTTGAATGCGTTCGTAGCATCGCTCGTGGGTAGTCCTCTGAGCCAGTGCAGAGTTAAGCCAGCCCATTTGGAGAGATTCCGTTTTAGGAACGGTCCACCTTGCACGGCTCCTCCGGGCATGTACCTGCTGGCGGCTACGAGATGAAATCCCTGGCGGTAAAGATCAACCATCTGATCCACTTTTCCGAGATCATCGGAGAGATCACCCATCACGACCAGAACGGGGCCGGAATGGGCGACGGCAAAACCTGTCAGTAATGCACCAACCACTCCGGGACGGACGGAATTCTTGAGCAATTGGAATCGTGCATCGCCTTCTTGGATGACTTGCTGGACCGCGGGAATGGTGTTGTCTTCGTCGAAATCATAGATGACGAAGACTTCAAAAGGAGAATGGATTGCGCCAGTGAGAGCGGCTCGCAGAGCGGGGAAATTCGCCCCCTCGTTGTACACAGGAACAACGATATGGAGAAAAGGCTGCATCAGATCTGTTCATGACGAATCTGTTCCGCAATCCAGGGAATCACTTCGTCGAGAAGCTCCGGCAATTGAGTTGTCGCACGAAACCCGAGGACGCGCTCGGCCTTGGACACGTCGGGCGATCGCATTTGGACATCATATTCGTAGGGGGAATCGGAGACGTAACGGAAGGGCTTGGCGCCTTTGTGGATTTTTTCCCAGATGACGCGGCTGAGATCGATCACGGAAGTCGCGACCGGCGTTGAGAGGTTGAAATCCTCGTTTGTCGCCGCGGGATGCTCGATGCACAGGCGGATGCCACGGGCCAAGTCGCCGCCATACGTGTAATGTCGGACTTGATTTCCCGAGCCGAGAATATGAAGAGGGTCCTGGCCTTTCAGGATTTTTTGCACGAGGTCGGGCACCACGTGTGACATCGCCAAACGCACATTGCCACTGGCGACGTTGCTGTCTCGAAGCGCTCTCCGCTCGCCAATCCCCACGCAATTGAATGGGCGCGCAATCGTGTACGGCAGAGAATATTGTTCGAGCGCGCCTTTCGCGAAGTATTCCGTGGCGAGTTTTTGAAATCCGTAAGTGGATAGGGGAGCCGGAGACCGGCGCTCCGCCCCTTCCGGTGTAGGGAATTCAGAGGCGCTCTCGAAAACCATGCTGGATGAAAGGACGGTGATTTTTTTCAGACGGCCATTCTTGTGGGCATGAATCGCGGCATCAAAGCTAGCGGCAGTGATGCGCTCATTTTCCGCGAGCAGATCGTATGCGAATGCGTGAAAGTAGGAAATGCCGCCAATCATCGCCGCCGCGGCGACAAAGTGGTCACAATCCTTGAGAAGTTCCTTCACCAGTGCAACATCCTTGGCATCTCCCTGCGCAAGCTTGTATCGAGGGTGAGAGTCATAGGACTTTTGAACCCGGCCATACTTGCTGAAATTGTCCAGGCCGATGACTTCATAGCCCGCTTCCAGCAACTCGGAGATCAAGTATCCGGCAATAAACCCGGCGGCCCCTGTAACAAGGATCTTTACGGGTTTGTTCACGCGACTGAGACCGGTGTTACATTCGGGAATTCCAGTTTGCGCACCTTCGCCGGCTTCCAGAAATTCCAGATGTCTATGACGGTTTTTGATTGAGGGATTTTCAAATCACGATACAAGGTGTGGGGCGCGCCTAGAATGACGACATCGGCATTTTCGATGGCCTCCTCAAGCGGCACCAACGTGGGATCCGGGACGAAGGGGTCCGTGCAGAGGACCTGACTCGCTTCGACCTTGAGCAGATTTCGGAGCTTATAAGAAAGGCTATCGCGAAAATCATCGGAATCAGCCTTGAAAGCCATCCCAAGAATGGCAATGCGCCGCGTAGACTGTCCGGAACGTCTTAACTGTTCCACAATAAAATTGGGCAGCCCTTCATTGATCAGCATGGCCGCATGACCCAGAAAGAAATTGTTCTGCGCAAAAGCTCCAAGGTGAAGAGTATCCTTCAGCAGGCAAGGTCCGGCGGCGAAACCCGCCCGCGCAAAGCTTCTCATTCTGGGATAGTCGTGCGTGACGGCGTCATAGATACGGTAGAAGTCCAGCCCATAGCTTTGCGCAAGGATATAAAACTGATTCGAGATAGCAAAATTCAAATATCTCCAGCTGTTCGAGAACAATTTTGCGAGCTCCGCTTCAGCCGGTTGCAGCTCGATCACGCTGGGAGCCAGACTCAGAAACAATGTACGCGCCCGTTCCATTGCCTTCGGCTCGAACGCAGAAATGAGTTGTGGCAGGGTCGCCAGTTCCTCGATGGCGCGGCCTTCAGCGATCCTCTCGGGACAAAAGGCGAGCGGAATATTCCGCCCCAATTGGCGAATGCGGTCGTAAACCAGTTTAGTCATTCCCGGATAGACCGTGCTGCGCAGAATCAACATCGCATCGTCTTTCATCCGGCCAAGTACATCATCCATGATCCGATACACTTCATTCAGATTTGGGCTCAGGTGCCTGTCCACCGGCGTTCCAACCACGGTGATTACGATGTCCGAATCGCGGAGGCAATCGGCATCTCCCGTTGCAATCAAGGTCTTATGAATCAGGCGGCGGAGTAACGCCTCAGCCCCCTCTTCCATAAAGGGCATTTCTCCGGCGTTAATCTGTTCGACTCTTTTGGGATCCAAATCCATCAACTTGACTTGCATCCCGCGTTCGGCGAACAGCAAGCCGAGGGGGAGGCCAACGTGGCCGCCTCCGCCAACGATTACGAGTTTGTGACCGGGTTTCATTCTCAGTCGCTCCGATAACGAAACGTGCCGCGCTTTTTTTGCAGTGCCAATCGTCCAAATTTAAATACGTCCAAAAACTAATCGCGCCAATCGTTGAACCCGGCAACCTGGGTAAAGAATTCAACGGCGTGTAGCAATTCTTGCACTGCCTTAGATTTGGGTCTATGTAATCGGAATTTGTTTGTTTCTGATAGGTACTAGTGGCCTGCGCCGCCTCGACTGACGAGGAAGACCCTATGATAGTAATCCTGCATGGCAACCAGTTTTAACTTGTATCCGTCCCGGAAAAGCCTGGCAACCCACCAATCATCACCTTGCCCAGCGTTGCTTGAATACAAGAGAAAAGTGGCATGATCCGCCACAAAAGCCTGAAAGTCGTAGACCTGGATCGGGGCGTAGTCCCGCATGACTTGCATTTCCTTGTCTGTGGAATCGCTGCCAGCGTAAAGGACAGATTGAGATGGATCTACAATCATGACAAACCGCTTGCGCCACTCCGGGGTTGCATAGTATGTGAGAGGCAAGAACTGAATGGCGTCAGAAACTACGACCGGGAGATCTGGATGGCCGGCTGAAGCCAAGAAATTCTCGACGGATACCGCGGGGGGCACCAAAGGGGTCTTGTAGGAGGACCAGAATTTGTGTTCTTGAAGTGTGAGAGCAAGGACAAGGGCCAGGATTGCGATAATGCCAATGGTCCTTCCCTTGATTCGCGGAACAACGTAAGTAGCAGCCAGCGGAAAGCCGAGCAGCGCAGATAGCGCATACCTCGAAGTGAACCCTCCGTGCGCAATCTCCGCTACAACGAACGCCACAAACGGAAGAGAGAGAAGCCCAAGTACGAGCACGTGTTCGTGGATTAGGTCTTCGGAGAGGTGTTTACCTCCAGCGGCGCGACGCTCCGCAAGCAGCATCGTGCCGAGCATCGCAAGCGCTGTTACTGTGGCAAGAATCGCACCCCAGATGAACTTGACGTTGAAAAACCAACCATAACTCAGCTCTGCCGCACGCAATGTTGGCAGCGACCAGAAATGCGTGCCGTAGAAGGCCCTGAACCGGGCAAGCAGAGTCCAAAAACATGCCAGAGGTAAAAAAGCGAAAGCCAAAGCCAGCCACACACCTAAACGCAACCTTCGACTGCGAAGCAAGAGCGTTCCCTCTGAGGCAAAGAAAGGAACGAATGAAATTACCGAGTAATAGTGAAGCGCCTGGGCGCAGGCCAGGCTGCAGCCCAAAAGGATAATCCAGCCGGTGGCCGGGGCGTGCTGATAGCATACAAGGGCGATGGCGACGCAAGCGACTACGAGGCTGTAAGGCCGGCCCTCGACTGCATAAGTATCGAAAAGCACTGTAAAAAAAGGGATCGCGGCCCAGAGAAGGGCATTTACGGTGCCGGTTCGTTTTCTAATAAACACAAACAGACAAAAAATTGTGCATGCGAATCCGGCGATCGAGGGAATTCGAAAGGAAAACTGCTCGTTATGCACCAGGTGGGTGAAAAACCGGACAATGACATAATAAAACGGAGGCTGTCCATCAACGCCATGCGCGAGAGCGCGCCAGACGGCGGAAATGTTTGGCTGACGAACGATTGCCCAGGTGCAAACCTCGTCGTACCAGAATGGCCTGGCGGCCGCCGCGAACAGGCTTCTGATGATCGCGTAACAGATCAAGCCCGCCAGCATCCACGGTGCAAGCTTCTCGGGTCCCAAAGCGGAAAATTGGGATGGAGGCGAAAATGCCAAGCCACTGTCAGGGCGACTATCAGTCACCGGTGTAAGCAGTCTCCTCCTTAAGTGACGGCAACCAGATCATCCAGTGCGCCGTAGCGTAACAGAGGTTAGAAGGCTATCTAGTGGGACTGGCAGGTTGAGTGCTCAATTGCCAACTCGAAGAAGGAATCAGTTCTTCAAGGAGAAACGCTGCACAGGACGCATCGAGGTTGCGTGAATCGTTCTTGCCACGGAGATCCACGACCGCACAGGCGGGCGGGGTTTGGCGTTCTTGTGCCACCAGACCAGTTTGAATTCCATGAAATTGTGAACATAAGAACAAACTCGTAATCCGCCTCACCTAATTTGATTTGTGGGGCGAGCTGGGGCTTTCGAAGACGAAGATGATTGGGATGACGATGGCCGGGGCAACTAACAAGATTGGAAGCCAAATCCAAAGTGCCGAGGTCTTGCCGGGTGGAGTGCGGGACCCGTCGTTGGACTCATCTAGACTAACTCGGTAGGCTTTTGATTCCGCGACCACATGATCTGTTCCGCCAAGGGTCACGATGAAGTCGCCTTTATTGCTTCCGACCTCGAAAACGGTTGGTGCCAATAGCGATAGCTGACCGATCACTGCGGAGTCGCTTTTGGGACGAATGACGAGTGAATTCAGGGCGCGAATTTCAATCGGTGAGCCCGGGACGCTGGAGAAACGCACCATACCGCGCAAGAGATTGGCGCAGACGCCGGCCTCAGCCTTGTGCAGCAGAATACTGGTATTCCCCGCAAGCACAACTTGAGACTGGCCCAAGAGCAGCCGCATGGCGCCATTCGGTTGAGTGGAGATGACATCACCGTCATAGAGAGAAGTTCCATCCACGGCGGCTACCTGAGCGACGACGGCCTGTTCCGCCCCGACGACCACGCCCAGGGATGTAGACTGCCCGGCAAAAGCGGGTATGGACGCCAAAGTCAGCGCAAGTGCAACTATCGAATAGCAGTGTGACCGTCTACGCATAGTAATCTCCGATGTGCAACCACACGTGGTATTTATACTAACGTATATACTAACATAAGAATGATTTACGAACATCGTGCGGTACGAAGACCCTTTCAAGTATCAGCCTAATTTGAAACTTGGCTCCGGTCATTCAAGGCGTATCAGAGCGACTTGCGTGGTGAAAGATTCGGAGCTATTCTCGCGCTTACTTTTTTGGATTCGCATTGGGAAACCTGGCCCCGAGTCGGTCACGATGGTATCTAAGGCTCTAAGGCAATCGGCGGGGAGTGTGGCGCGGAATGCCGCGCGGGAGCGGTTAACGTTTTGAAATCGGCTGCGGCGAAGCAAGAAGTGGGCATGAAGGGGGAGTGAGCAAGAGGTCTTCGAGGCCGTCCAAGAAAAGAATTCCCTAAATCATGGGATCCGCGCAAAACCCGCCCGTCATCGAACCAGGCTATACCTACGCCTCGGTCACCGACAAAATCAGTTCGATTGTTTTGAGACGCGGCACGCCGCGAGGCTGGTATTTCGGCTTCGCCATTGCCTTCGCGCTGTTGATGCTCCTCACCTATGCAATCTTCTGGCTTTTTACCATTGGCGTGGGCATCTGGGGAATCAACATCCCTGTCGGATGGGGATTTGCGATCGTGAATTTCGTGTGGTGGATCGGGATTGGGCACGCCGGCACATTAATCTCGGCCATCCTTCTATTGCTGCGTCAGCGGTGGCGCACATCCATCAATCGGTTCGCGGAGGCGATGACCCTTTTTGCCGTGGCGTGCGCCGGGACGTTCCCACTGCTGCATATGGGGCGTCCATGGCTCGCCTACTGGCTGGCCCCCTACCCGAACACGATGTGGCTCTGGCCGCAGTTCCGCAGCCCGCTGGTGTGGGATATGTTCGCCGTTTCGACATACGCCACGGTTTCGCTGATGTTCTGGTTTGTTGGAATGATCCCGGACCTTGCGACGCTGCGCGACCGCGCAAAGAAGCGCGGGGCGAAAGTCATCTACGGATTTCTGGCGATGGGCTGGCGCGGTTCGGCCGTGCACTGGCACCGGTATGAGACGGCGTGCCTGCTGCTTGCCGGTCTGGCGACGCCACTGGTGGTTTCCGTACACACCGTGGTGAGTTTCGATTTTGCCGTAGCCATCGTTCCCGGATGGCATTCGACGATCTTTCCCCCTTACTTCGTGGCCGGCGCGATTTATTCCGGCTTTGCCATGGTCATGACGCTGGCGATCCCCATCCGCAAATTTTATGGACTGGAAGATTTCATCACCATGCGGCACCTGGAGAATATGGCCAAAGTGATGCTGGCGACAGGATTGATCGTCGCCTACGGCTACATGATGGAAACCTTCGGCGCGTTTTACAGCGGGGGATTCGACAAGTTCATGATTCAAAACCGGATGATGGGGCCCTATGCATTCTGGTACTGGGTGTTGATCACGTGCAACATCGTGATTCCGCAACTCATGTGGTTCAAGAAAATCAGGATGAACGTAGCGATTCTGTTCGCGATTTCACTCGTCGTGAACATCGGCATGTGGCTCGAGCGGTTCATCATCGTAATCACAAGCCTGCACCGCGATTTCATGCCGTCGGCGTGGGGAATGTACTACCCCACGCGATGGGATTGGGCGACGTTCGCCGGGTCAATTGGACTTTTCCTGACGCTATTGTTCCTGTTTGTCCGGTTCTTGCCGATTATTTCGATTTCCGAAATGCGAGGACTGGTGCCGTCAACGGCGGAGGAAAAAAAGAATTAACGCGCCTCGCGAAAGCTCGCGGGCGCAATGAAGCGGCTGAAATAAATGGGACAGGTCTTTCATCGCAGCACGAACACCATCGCTCGCGTGAGTATCTATGGCGCAGCATTCCTGATTGCTGCGCTGGGCTGGGCTGTGTATGAACTTTCGGCCTCGCCTTATGTGACGGATGTAAACGTCGCGAAGGACCAGCCGGTGCCGTTCAGCCACAAGCACCACGCCGGCGAATTGGGCCTCGATTGCCGCTATTGCCACACATCCGTGGAGACATCGTCCGACGCGGGCATGCCGCCGACGCAGACGTGTATGACATGCCATTCGCAAATCTGGGTGAAGAGCCCGATGCTCGATCCCGTGCGTTCGAGCTATCGCGACGACAAGTCCATCGAGTGGGTGCGTGTGAACGCCGTGCCGGATTTCGTTTATTTCAATCACAGCATTCATGTGAACAAAGGCGTAGGCTGCACAACCTGCCACGGGCCGGTCGCGGACATGCCGCTTACGTGGCGCGCGAACACGATGCAAATGAGCTGGTGCCTCGAGTGCCATCGCAATCCGGAGAAGTATGTGCGGCCGAAGAGCGAAGTGTTCAACGCGCATTATGCGGCGCCCGCAGATCAGGCGGAACTCGGGGTCGAGTTGGTGAAGAAATACAAGATTCAGAGTCTGACGAATTGTTCGACGTGCCACAGATAGTGACGATGCGCAGGAAAAGATGATTAGCGACGATAAATCGAGGAAGAACATGGACCTGGTCGCTATGCGCGCCCGTGCGAATGGCGCGGGGCGGCAGCGCATGTGGCGGAGCCTCGAGGAACTGGCGGACACCGAGGAGTACCGCGCGTTTCTTCACAACGAATTCCCGCATGACCCTCAAAAAGGTCCGGAGAAGGATGCAGGCGGGATGCCGCGCCGCGACGTATTGAAATGGATGGCGGCTTCGGCGGCGCTCGCGGGGCTTTCGGGCTGCACGAAAATGCCGGAGCAGAAGATCGTGCCGTACGTTCGTGCGCCCGAAGAAATCATTCCGGGCAAGCCGCTTTTCTATGCGACGACATTTGTGCAGGGCGGCGTGGGCATGGGCGTTCTTGTGGAAAGCCACATGGGGCGGCCCACGAAAATCGAAGGCAATCCGCTGCATCCGGGAAGCCTCGGCGCAACGGACATTTTCGCGCAGGCGTCCATTCTGGATTTGTACGATCCCGATCGCTCGCAGGTGGTGGTGCACGAAGGGCGAATCAGCAGCTATTCCGCGTTTCTTTCGGCTGTGGCCGATTTGCGGACGAACCTCTTGACGACGAAGGGCGCGGGGCTGCGGATTCTTACGGAGACGGTTACTTCGCCGACGCTTGGCTGGCAGATGCAGGAGCTGCTGAAGGAATTTCCGGAGGCGAGGTGGATTCAGTGGGAACCGTGGTCCCGAGAAAACGCCTTGGAAGGTGCAAACGTGGCGTTCGGCCAACGCGTGCACACGGTCTATCGAATTGACAAGGCAGATGTCATTGTCTCTCTCGATTCCGATTTTCTTTACACCGGACCCGGCGCAGTTCGTTATGCGCGTGATTTTGCCTTGTGGCGAAATGCCGAGGGTTCGTCGGCAAAGATGAATCGTCTCTATGTCATTGAGCAAAGCGCGACCACAACAGGCGCAATGGCCGACCACCGGCTGGCGGTAAGGCATACGGACATGGGGAATTTTGTAAAGGAACTCGCCGCAGTCTTGCAGACTCCTCAAGGAAAAGATTGGAAATTTGAAAGAAACGAACACTCAAATTGGATTTCTACGCTTGCGCGAGATCTTCAAGAAAACAGAGGCAGGTGCGTCGTATTGGTCGGAGAGAACCAACTCCCCCAGGTTCACGCAATTGCACACGAAATCAATTTTGCCCTCGGAAGCGTCGGAAACACTGTGATTTATACAGAGCCGATCGAGGCGAAGCCAGAAGTTGACGGTGAACTCATGGGGCTGACGAACGAAATGGACGCTGGCCATGTCCAGGCATTGTTTATCCTCGGGTCAAATCCTGTTTACTCTGCACCGGGATTTCCTGATTTTTCTGCAAAGCTATTAAAAGTTCCATTTCGAGTCCACTTGGGGTTTTACGAGGACGAAACCGCTGAACTGTGTCATTGGCATATCCCGGCGGCACATTACCTCGAATCGTGGGGTGACGCGCGAGCATACGATGGGACGTTAAGTTTCATTCAGCCACTCATCGCCCCTCTTTATGATGGCAAGACCTCGCACAGTATTCTCGCCGCGGTCCAGGGACATGCAGACGAGACTGATTACGACCTGGTTCGCGAATACTGGAAGAAGCAGCGCGGCGAAAAAGACTTCGATAAATTCTGGCAGACATCGCTCCATGACGGAATGGTTGCTGATACTGAGTATAAACCTCGAGAACTCAAACCAGGCGAGAGACTTTGTTCGTTTGATTGTGGAGATGATGGCGGCGGTATGAACGCGATTGCGCGCGAGAAAATCGAAATTATTTTTCGCCCCGACCCCACAATCGGAGATGGTCGCTGGGCAAACAATGGATGGCTGCAAGAGTTGCCGAAGCCAATTACCAAACTCACCTGGGATAACGCAGCTCAGTTGAGTCCGACAACGGCGCAGAAGTTGGGAGTCGAAAACGGCGATGTCATCGAGATCGTTTTTTATCAACGCACCATTGAAGTTCCTGTTTGGATCGTGCCCGGCTATGCAAACAATTCAATAACGCTTGCGCTGGGTTATGGCCGTCGGCGCGCAGGCCGGCTTGGTACTGGGGTCGGATTTAATGCATACCGCTTTCAGAACTGGGCGGGATCATGGATGGATTTCGACCCCAAGATCACGAAGACCGGCAAACACTACGAATTCGCCCCGACCCAGCACCACAGCATGATTGATGTAAACGGCCACAAGGAAGAACTGGAAAGCGTGAACGCATTCGAGCGCGAGCTGGTGCAGGTCGGCACGCTTGATGAGTTCCGGCGGAATCCGCAATTCGCGCAAGAAAAAACTGAAACGCCGCCAAAGGAACTTTCCATGTACCCCGGCTACGAATATAAGGGCTACGCCTGGGGCATGGCGATTGACCTGAACAAGTGCAATGGCTGCAACGCGTGCGTGGTGGCGTGCCAGGCGGAAAATAATATCCCCGTTGTCGGCAAGGAAGAGGTAATGCGCGGGCGCGAAATGCACTGGATACGCGTGGACACATATTTTCGCGGCGATATGGATGCGCCGGAAACTTACTTCGAGCCGGTGCCGTGCATGCATTGCGAAAACGCTCCGTGCGAAGTCGTGTGCCCCGTCGGCGCGACCGTCCACAGCCCCGAAGGGCTGAATGAGATGGTTTACAACCGCTGCGTGGGGACCCGGTACTGCTCGAACAATTGCCCGTACAAAGTGCGGCGCTTTAATTTCAAGCTCTATTCCGATTTCACAACGCAGTCGTTGATGCCGCTGCGGAATCCGAACGTGAGCGTGCGCAGCCGCGGCGTGATGGAGAAGTGCACCTACTGCGTGCAGCGAATCCAGTCGGCAAAAATCGAAGCGGAAAAGCAGGATCGCGAAGTGCGCGACGGCGAAATCGTGACCGCGTGCGAGGCGGTGTGCCCGGCGGATGCGATTACATTCGGCAATATCAATGACAAGGCAAGCCGCGTGGCGACTTGGAAAGCGAGCCCGCGCGACTACACGCTGCTTGCGGAACTGAATACGCGGCCGCGCACGAGTTATCTCGCGCGGCTGCGCAATCCGAACCCGGACATGCCGAATGGCGGGAAGGTCTGAGCGATGCGGCGACACCCTCTCTACGGATTGCTCGCAGAATTTGAGACGCCCGAAGCTTTGCTTGACGCCGCGCACAAGACGAACGCGGCGGGCTATAAGCGCGTGGACGCTTTCACGCCGCTGCCGGTGGAAGGGCTCGCGGAAGCGGTGGGATTTCATCGCTCGAGATTGCCGCTGGTTGTGTTGATCGGTGGAGTGCTTGGCGGCCTGACCGGATTTTTCATGCAGTATTACGCAAACGTCTCCAGCTATCCGCTCGACATCGGGGGGAAACCACACAATTCCTGGCCCGCGTTCATTCCGATCACGTTCGAACTGACCGTGCTCGGCGCGGCTATTTTCTGCGTGTTCGGGATGCTCGCAATGAATGGACTGCCCGCGCCGTACCACCCGGTGTTTAACGTGGACCGGTTCGCGCTCGCGACGCGCGACAGATTCTTCCTGTTGATAAAGGCGCGCGACAAACAATTCGATTTGACGAAGACGAAGGAATTTTTGCGAGGACTTCAGGCGAGAGAGGTTTCCGAAGTTGAAGTTTGACCGGCACGTTTCGTGCGCAACGGCAAAACGCGCGGCAATCGTGGGCGCGTGCGCATTTGTGGCGCTCACGTCCGGTTGCCGCCAGGACATGCAGGTGCAGCCGCGCTACAACCCGTATGACGCCTCTGCATTTTTTGATGACGGCCGCTCAATACGCCAACCCGTGGCAGGAACTGTCGCTCGCGGCCAGCTTCATCTGGATGCGCTGCTCTACACCGGGAAAGTGGATGGGAAGGACGCGGAGGTTTTTCCATTTCCGATTACACGCGCGGATCTTGAGCGCGGCCGCGAGCGATACAACATCTATTGCGCGCCCTGCCATGACGTCACCGGCAGCGGGCGCGGGATGATCGTGTTGCGCGGATTTCCGCAGCCGCCGTCTTATCACATTGACCGGCTGCGCCAGGCACCACCGGGACATTTTTTCGACGTGATGACGAATGGACTCGGCGTGATGTACAGCTACTCCTCACGCGTCAGCCCGGAGGATCGCTGGCGCATCGCGGCATACATTCGCGCGCTGCAATTAAGCATGCAGGCAAATCTGGCAGATGTGCCCGCGTCTGCGCGTGAGAAACTTCAGACCGAGCAGCCGAAATGAGCAATGTGAGCACCGGCGACCTCCGCTTGCCGCAATTTGACCGCGCACGACGCGGGATGCTGATCACCGGCATCGCGGGACTCGTCGTTTCCCTGCCGGGCTTGTTGCGCGCGCCGGATCAGTTTTACCGGTCGTATTTGCTCGCTTACGTTTTCTGGATCGGGATTCCGGTAGGCTCAATGGCGATTCTGATGCTGCATCATCTGACAGGTGGCGGGTGGGGATTTGTGATTCGCCGCGTGCTCGAAGCCGGCACACGAACACTCTGGCTGATGGCGCTGCTCTATATTCCGCTGTTGCTCGGGATGGCGCATCTTTATGGCTGGACGCAACCCCAAGCGGCGTCAAATCCTATCTATCAGCAAAAACATTTCTATCTCAACACCCCTTTTTTCCTCGCGCGGAGCGTAATTTACTTCGGTCTGTGGATGGGACTCGCGTGGCTGCTCAATCGCTGGTCATTCGAGCAGGACCGCTCTGGCGACGCCAGCTTGTCAAAGAATTTAGAGGGATTGAGCGGGCCGGGGCTGATCCTCTGGGGGCTGGCCGTGACGTTTTCGTCGGTGGACTGGATTATGTCGCTCGAGCCGACTTGGTTCTCGACGATCTACGGCATGAGCATCATGGTTGCGATGGTGCTTTCGGCGTTCGCGTTCAGCGTGCTGATAGCGCGGGACCTGGCGAATCACGAACCGCTCTCACAGGTAGCCACTCCAATGCGGTTCAACGATCTCGGCAACCTGCTGCTTACATTCGTGATGCTGTGGGCGTATCTCTCGTTCTCACAATTCCTCATCATCTGGTCGGGGAACATGCCGGAAGAAACAAGCTGGTATATGACTCGCGGCAAGGGAAACTGGGCGGCTCTGGCGATCGTGCTAATCATTTTTCATTTTGCAATTCCATTCGTGCTGCTGCTTTCGAGGGACATCAAGCGCGCCCCCAAGGCGCTTGCGCGCGTGGCGGGGATTCTCATCGTGCTTACACTGGTGGACATGTTCTGGCTCATCGTGCCCGCTTTCGAGCCGGCTGGTCCGCGCGTGCATTGGACGAATCTTTCGCTTACCGCGGGGATTGGCGCTTTGTGGCTTTGGGAATTCTTCAGGCAATTGGATGGCAAGCCGGTGCTGCCATTGCACGACCCGCGGCTGGCTGAGCTCTTGGAAAGTGCGGAAGGACACTAATTTGGATCCGGCGCAAACAAATCCGGGTTACGAGAAGCGCGACGTCAACGCGCGCGGAATTATCTATTTTGTGATTGTGTTGTTTCTGCTGCTCGTTGCGTCGCTTGTCTCGATGCGGTCATTATTCGGATATTTTTCCGCCACGCAAAAGCTTGGGCCGGCGGCGACGCCCTTTGATACTTCGCGCGCGCTCCCGCCGGAGCCGCGGCTCCAGGTCTATCCCGTGGAGGATCTGAATCGCGAGCGGCAAGGGCAGGAGGAGCTGCTGAATTCATACCGCTGGGTGGACCCGGCGAATGGAAAGGTCCGCATCCCGATTGACCGGGCGATGGAGCTTGTTATCGAACGCGGCCTTCCCGTGCGGCAGAACGCGCCGCCGCAGGAAGGAAGCGGCCAGGAGAAGGTGAAATGAGCGCCACAATGAGATTCACCAGATTTTTTGCAGTCGGCACAATGATGGCAACCCTCGGTTGCTGCGTCTCGTGGAATGTGAATGCGCAAGACTTGCTCATGCAGAATCCCACGGGCCGGCCGGAGGTGCTGCGCGACGTTGGTCTCGATCAGAAGCTGAATGCACAGGTTCCGCTCGACATAACGCTTCGCGGCGAGCATGGCGCGAGCGTAACGATCGGCCAGTTATTGCAAGGGAAGCCGGCCATTCTGACGCTCGTTTATTACCAGTGCCCGATGCTGTGCACCGAGGTACTCAATTCAACGCTGAACAGTTTGAAGGAAGTGCCGCTCGAAATCGGCAAAGACTTCAGCGTCATCACGGTGAGCATCGATCCAACCGAAAAACCCATACTCGCGGAAGCAAAACAAATTATGTATTCGGGGCTCTACGGGCGCCCCGGCGCCGTGCATGGCTGGCATTTTCTTACCGGCGATGAGCCGCAGATCCGCCGGCTCGCGGCAGCCGTGGGATTTCGCTATGCCTACGACAACGTCTCCAAACAATTCGCTCATGCAAGCGGGATCATGGTGCTCACGCCGGAAGGAAAACTTTCGCGATATTTCTACGGAATTTCCTATCGCCCGCGCGACGTCCGGCTGGCGCTGGTGGAAGCTTCAGAAGGCAAGATCGGCTCACTGACGGACACGATCCTGCTTTACTGCTATCACTACGATCCTGCAACGGGAAAATATGGGGTCGTGATTACTAATGTTGTCCGCGTATCGGGTGGGCTGACGGCTGCAGCAATCGCATTCATGATTTTTGTTTTTCTAAGACGCGAGAGACGCATCACCGCTGCCGGCTCAGCGCATCGAGGCGCCGCATAATGCCGGGTTCTTTCGCACTGAGTTCGAAAGGGTGAAGGCCATCGCATCCCAACTTTATCTTTTGGCACTGCTCGATTGGCCTGGAATTCCCATCCGGCCGGAGCCGGGCTCGACCATCGCGGAAGGTGTGGACCGCCTTCACTTCTTCCTGACGGGCATCACTCTTTTTTTTACGTTCATAATTTTCTCGACGATCCTCTATTTCGCCATCAAGTACCGGCGCCGTTCTGAAGACGAGCAACCGCCGGAAACAAAAACATTCCTTCCACTCGAGCTCGCCTGGACGTTAATCCCCATCGTTCTATGCGCTGTTATTTTCGCGTGGAGTTCGAGCCTCTATTTTGAGAACTCCCGCGCGCCAAATGCTTCCATGGAGATTTTTGTCGTCGGCAAGCAATGGATGTGGGACCTTCAGCATCCCGAGGGCCCGCGCGAAATCAATGAACTCCACGTGCCTGTCGGGATTCCGGTGAAGCTGACGATGACGTCCGAGGATGTCATCCACGATTTCTACATTCCGGCCTTCCGCATCAAGAGAGATGTTCTGCCAGCCCGCTACTCCTCGATTTGGTTTCAAGCCACCGAAACGGGAACATTCCATTTCTTTTGCTCGCAGTATTGCGGCGCGGAGCACTCCAAGATGATCGGCTGGGTTTACGTCATGTCGCCCGCGGATTATGCCGCGTGGCTTTCCGGCGGCAACAGGGGTGAATCCATGGCACAGACGGGCGCGCGGCTGTTCAATCAATATGGATGTGACACGTGCCACAAGCCGGATGGGAGCGGCAAAGGGCCGGTGTTGGACGGGATTTTCGGCAAGCAGCAGCCATTGAAAGATGGACGCACACTGACCGTGGATGAAGCTTTTATCCGACAGGCCATCACCAATCCGAATTCGATGCCGCTTGCGAATTATGCGCCGGTGATGCCCACGTTTCAGGGCCAATTGGATGAAGAGCAAATCCTGCAATTGATGGCTTACGTGAAGTCTCTTGCCGCCCAGGAAAGGAGGGGGAAATGAGCTCTGTGGCCGCCCAGGCCCCCCCTGACGGGCGCGTAAATTATTTGAACGCTAATTACGGCATTCGCTCGTGGCTCTTCACCACGGACCACAAGCGGATCGCCTTGCTTTATCTGCTTTCCATTACGTTGATGTTTTTCGTCGGCGGGACTGCCGCGGTTTTGATGCGGATGCACCTGATTACTCCGCAGGGAACCCTCGTACAGCCGGAAACTTATAACAAATTATTTACGATCCACGGGATCGTGATGATTTTCTTTTTCATGATCCCTTCGATTCCCGCAGTGCTTGGAAATTTCCTCGTGCCGATGATGATTGGCGCAAAGGACCTGGCGTTCCCGCGCCTGAATCTACTGAGCTGGTACATCTATGTGGTCGGCGCGCTGTTCACGCTCTATTCGATACTCGCGGGAGGCGTGGACACCGGCTGGACCTTTTACACGCCGTATAGCACCACCTACACAAACACGCATGTAATTTCAGTAGCTCTCGGCGTTTTCATCACCGGATTCAGTTCCATCCTCACAGGATTGAACTTCATCGTGACCATTCACAAGATGCGCGCGCCTGGCATGACTTGGTTCCGCATGCCGCTCTTTCTCTGGTCGACATACGCGACAAGCATCATCATGGTGCTCGGCACACCCGTCGTCGCCGTAACGATTGTGCTCGTCGCGATTGAGCGCGTTTTTCATGCGGGGATCTTTGACCCGAAGCTTGGCGGCGACCCGCTGCTCTTCCAGCACCTTTTTTGGTTTTACTCGCACCCGGCCGTATACATCATGGTGCTGCCGGGCATGGGGGTGGTGAGCGAGGTAATCGCTTGCTTTTCGAGGAAGCGGATTTTCGGCTACAAGTTTGTGGCGTTTTCGAGCATCGCGATTGGGGTAATCGGTTTTCTGGTGTGGGGCCACCATATGTTTGTGGCGGGCCAATCGGTGTACGCCAGCCTGATATTTTCGCTACTCAGTTTTCTTGTGGCGATCCCCTCGGCAATCAAAGTGTTCAACTGGACCGCGACGCTTTACAAGGGCTCCATCTCTTATCAGGCGCCCATGCTCTATTCACTGGGCTTTATCGGCCTATTTACGATGGGCGGGCTGACAGGATTGTTTCTGGCGTCGCTCGCAACGGACGTGCACTTGAGCGGCACGTATTTCATCGTCGCGCATTTCCACTACATCATGGTAGGCGGCGCAGTGATGGCTTACATGAGCGGCATCCATTTTTGGTGGCCGAAAATCACGGGCCGTTTGTATTCCGACGCCTGGGCCCGGTTCGCCGCTTTGTTAATCTTCGTCGGATTCAACCTCACATTTTTTCCGCAATTCATGCTCGGCTATCTCGGCATGCCGCGCCGCTATGCAACCTATCCCGCCGAATTTCAGGTGCTGAACGTGATGTCTTCTGCGGGTGCCTCCATTCTCGCGGTGGGCTACGTCATTCCGCTCGTTTACCTCATCTGGTCCATGCGTTACGGCCCGCCGGCCGGACCGAATCCGTGGCGCGCAACGGGCCTTGAATGGACCACAGCTTCGCCGCCCCCGAAGGAAAATTTTGAAGTAACTCCCGTTGTTACTGAGGAAGCTTACGCCTACGCTGAACGCGCGGAAGCCAACGCCCCTGGCAAGGAGGGACCCTTTGCCTGACACAACCTCCGCCGCCCATCCGCCCCATGTGGCTCATCACTTTGCCGATGCCGGCCAGCAGCACGAAGCCGGAAACTTGGGCATGTGGGTATTCCTCGCCACGGAAATTATGTTTTTCGGCGGTGTTTTCTGCGGCTACGCCGTCTATCGCTCGCTTTACTTGCCCGCATTCGAGGCCGGGAGCCGCCTGCTCGATGTCCGCCTGGGGGCCACGAACACCGCCGTCCTGATTGCCAGTAGCCTTACCATGGCGCTCGCCGTCCATGCCGCGCAAACTGGCAAACGCAAGGCACTCATTTTGTTTCTGTTCCTGACGATGGCGCTCGGCATAACATTTCTTGGCATCAAATTCTTCGAGTACACGCAAAAATGGGAGGATTTTCTTGTCCCGGGAATCCGTTTTGCGCCGACTTTGTCGTTGCCATCGGATGTGACGCTTCCTAATCTCGAATTATTCTTTTGTTTTTATTTCATCATGACGGGTCTGCACGCTCTTCATATGATCATTGGGCTGGGAATTCTGAGTGTTTTGACCGTGATGGCGTGGCGAGGAAGGTTCTACGCCGAATACAGCACGCCGGTGGAAGTAAGCGGGCTCTACTGGCACTTCGTGGATATCATCTGGATCTTCCTGTTTCCGCTGCTGTATCTCATCGGGGGGCGCTACTGATGTCCTCGCACGTTGTTTCGGTCAAGACTTACGTCGCAATCTTTGTGGCACTAATTTGTTTGACGGCATTGACGACCGGCGTCGCGTTCATCGACCTCGGCGCCATGAACACGGTCGCGGCGCTTTTGATTGCCGTGTCAAAGATGCTTCTTGTCATCTTGTTTTTCATGCACGTGAAATACAGCCCGCGCCTCACAAAGCTTGTTCTTCTTGCCGCTTTTTTCTGGCTTGGGCTCCTGCTGACCCTCACGCTCTCCGATGTCCTCACTCGCCACTGGACGCCCTCTCCCTCCGATTGGGGACCGTCCATATCCACCCCCGCGCCGCGTGAAAAATAATTTGTTGCTGATTCGTCGGTGTGAGGTGGCGCAAGCGCACGGTGCGGCGCATGCGGGGAAGCTTTTAGCGGAGTTCTCTCTGGTTTCTTAACCCTGCGTCGTGGGATGCCCAGCTTCCAGCCACCCGCGCCATCCGCCATCCATTGAGGAAATTTTGGTGTAGCCCATCTTCTGAAGATTATCGGCCGAAAGCGCGGAGCGGAATCCCCCGCCGCAGTAGAGCACAATTTCGGCGCTCTTGTCCGGGAAGCGCATTTCGACGTCGCGCTCGATGATGCCCTTGCCGAGGTGCACCGCATTGGGCAGATGGCCGCGCGCCCATTCGCTCTCCTCGCGGACGTCTACGATCGCAAACTTTTCTCCCGCATCCATCCGTTTTTTTACTTCCGCCACATTCGTCTCGCAAATGCGGGAACGCGCTTCATTCACCAGCCGTAGAAATCCTTCGGAATGTTTCATTTCGATGCCTCGACGGGGCCTCAGCGGGGCTTCGACAAAAAGCCTCAAGCGAAAGGGTGCTTGCGCTGAGACTAGCACAACTGGGCGCCAGCTCCCTAACTCTGGAGTTCCTTCATGTCCCGCCAGTTCGGCCCGGCCTTCAAATCCACCTTGAGCGGAACCCGCAGCGGATGAGCCTGTTCCATGCACTCGCGCACAAGCGCGCCGAGCCGCGCGAGCTCCTTCGGCGGCGCCTCAAAAAGCAGCTCGTCATGGACTTGAAGGATCATGCGTCCTCGGAATCCTTCTGCCTTAAGCCGCCTGGAAAGTTCAATCATCGCGAGCTTGATCAGGTCGGCCGCAGCGCCCTGAAGTGGAGTATTCATCGCCGTCCGCTCGGCAAAATTTCGCAAACCCACCATCGGCGAACTGATTTCAGGAATGGGGCGCACGCGTCCAAACATCGTCCGCGTGAATCCGCTCTTTCGCACCTCATCGAGAATGCCGTCGAGAAAAGTTTTCACGCCGCTGTATCGCGCGAAGTATGCGGCAATAAACTGCGCCGCATCCTTCGTGTCAATTCCCAGATTTTGCGCCAACCCGAATGCCGAAAGCCCATAAATGATCCCGAAATTGATTACCTTCGCGGCGCGCCGATGCTCGGCAGTCTGCGCCATCGGGCCCACGCCGAACACTTCCTGCGCCGTTCGCGAGTGGATGTCTTCGCCCTGGCGAAACGCTTCAACCAACACCGGGTCTTCGGAAAGATGCGCGAGAATGCGCAGCTCGATTTGAGAATAATCGGCGGAAAGAAGGGTCATGCCCGCTTCCGCGGCAAAGGCCGCGCGGATGCGCCGGCCCGCTTCCGTCCGCACCGGAATGTTTTGCAGGTTTGGCTCGGAGGAACTTAGCCGTCCGGTCGCGGTGCCGGTTTGGCTGAAGCGCGTGTGTAGGCGGCCGGTTTCCAGGTTGATTAGTTTGGGCAGCGAGTCCACATAGGTGGACTTCAACTTGGTGACTTCGCGGTATTCCAGAACCTTCCGCGGCAACTCGTGCATTCGTGCAAGCGCTTCGAGCACTTCGGCTGCCGTCGAGCGTGCCTTTCCAATTCGCGGAGGCGGCTGCAAGTTCATCTTGTCAAACAGGATCTCCGCCAATTGCTTCGGCGAACCGATGTTGAACTCCACTCCGGCCAAAACCCAGATCTGTTTTTCGAGTGTGCGAACCTCCGTTTCCAGCGAAGTGGACATCGTCGCCAGGGCTACGGGGTCCACGCGCACGCCCGCGCGTTCCATCTCCGCGAGCACTGGCGCCAGCGGAAGATCAATGGTTTCGTAAACCTGCGCCAGGCCCTGGGCATCTACCTGGCGCCGCAACTCCGACGCAAGTTGTTGGAGCGCGTCGGCGCGCTCGCCACGCTGGCTTCCCAGATTGATGTTGAGATAGCGCAGCACGGCGTCGTCAAAATTGTGTTTTGCCGTAGTCGGGCGCAAAAGGTACGAGTAAAGAATCGTCGCATGGCGAATGCCGCCCGTTTCGCCGAGAAGGAGTGAAATCAATTTCGGGTCGTGGACGATCTTCGCCCGCTTGGCGTCGCTGAGCCACGGTTGAAGCGCCGCAATTATTTTCCCGTTCTCGCTCCCCTTCTCAAGCAAGGTCTCCTTTTCATTCAAAATGAGTCCTCGGGCCACGCCTGCTTTGGGAGAAAGCTCGATGGCTTCGATGCGGCTGCCAAAACCCGCGTCCTCGTGTTGTTCATCCGGCGCAATCGTCAGGAAGACCGCAATCTCCTGCTCGCGCCGCAATCCATCTAGAAACGCCCGCGCCTCCTCAGCCGACTTCAATTCACCGTAGTCTCTTTCTTGGGCAGCCGCAGCGGCGCTGGCCGTGCTAGCGGCGCTCGGTCCGAGTTCCTTCAGCAGCGATGTAAATCCCAATTCGCTGTAAAGCGCGCGCAGCGCCTCCGCATCCGGCGCGCGATATGTCAGCAGGTCGAGGTCAAGTTTTACCGGCGCGTCCGTCGCAATCGTCGCAAGCTTTTTCGACATCAGCACCTGCGCGCGCTGCGTTTGCAGCGCTTCGCGGTACCGTTTGCCTTCTACTTTCTCCGCGTTATCGAGTGCCTTTTCCACCGACCCGAACCGCTGGATCAGTTCGCGAGCGCCCTTTTCGCCGATTCCTTTCGCGCCGGGGATGTTGTCAATCGAATCGCCCATCAACGCCATCACGTCGATCACTTTATTGGGCGGCACGCCCAGCAGCTCTTCCACCTTCGCTTTGTCCACCAGAAGGTCTTGTTTGGTGGGGATCAGCACGCGCACCGCCCCTCCCACAAGCTGCAGGAAGTCCTTGTCGCTCGTCACAACATAGATGTCGAGTTTTCGCTTTGCCGCCTGCACAGCGAGCGTCCCAATGATGTCGTCTGCCTCGTATCCTTGCAGCGCAAGAATCGGCAGTTGAAGCGCTTCGCAAAGCGTGCGCACGTAAGGTAATTGCTGTGCAAGCTCCTCCGGCATCGGAGGCCGCTGCGCTTTGTATTCGGCAAAAAGTTTGTCGCGGAAGGTCGGCCCGGCTAGATCGAAGGCCACTCCCATGTATTCCGGCTGATAATCGCGCACCAGCCGCCGGACCATCTGAGTGAATAGGTAGGGGACTTTCGTCGGTAAGCCCGAAGGACTGCGCAGCCGCTCCATCGGCGCGAAAAAAGCGCGGAAGATGAAGCCCATCGCGTCAATCAGGAATAGTTTCTTCAGCGGTTTTTGCGCGGCCATCGGCGAAGTATAACCCGCCGCGGCGTGCATTGCTCAGCGGCCATCCGATACGAATGACGGCCGGCAACGGGCACGTCCGCGGCGTGCCTACCGCTTAATTAGAGACCTCCGTCATTACGGGAAGTAACGCTCACGGGGCCGTTTTCCGTGGATAGCCGTATGACTGTTGGCTGCTGCCCCAGCTCGATCTGCCGACCATAATCATCCCAGGTTCGCCGGCCCTCGCGGCATGCTGTCGTGGCGCAACTCATCGGAGAATGACCTCTACTTTCCACAACCACTCCTGAGCTATACCCTTCCGCAACGGCAAGATCCAGCGGCCCATTTCGAGTTGAGCCCTCGAGCTCTCCGCTTTCCCAGCGATTGCCATCGAGCTTCACGCTCAGCGGGCCGTTTTCAGTTTTTAAGTGTAACCGCCCGCTGCTTCCCACCACATTGATTGGGCCGTTGACCGCGGAACCATCCACGTCACCCGTGCAATGATCGATGTCGAGCGGGCCATTTTGAACATGCGCCGTGATTTTTCCCCGCAGCTCGCGCAGTGAAATCGGCCCTTCCTCAGTTGCGACATCCAGCGTCGCGTCCGCCGGCACCTGGATAATCAGGTAGGCCATCCAATTCTCGCTTCCAGGGCCGCCCACTGTGAGTTCGCCTCCCTGCGCCGTGACATGAATATCGTCCAGATTCGCGTCGCTGGATGCGGCATAGGTTGCGGCCGCGTACTTGCACGCCAGCACCGAGTAATCTTGCCCCGCACCTGGAAACACCGTCATACCAACAGACTTCGTCAAATGCGCGCGAAGCTGCGGCGCGGAAGATCGCGGGATTGTAAGGGTTTGTTCTGCGTGGGCCACCCGGACGCTGTTTCCGAATTTGACCTCGAGGTCGCTGCATCGCGTAACAGCGTCGTGCTCGGTCAGCGACGCACTCGACGTATGACTCCCATTGCTTGTGATGTTCTCGCGGCTATTGCGGGTGCTCCCGGACTGGCCCGAAGACTGGCCAAACAAGACGCCAGCGCCCGCGACCAACATAGGAATGGCCAACAGAACTCCGGCACGAAGTGCGGTACGGTAGGACACGATGTCACCTCCCCTCAGCATTGGACGAAGGCCATGCACTTCGGTTAGGTCGCATCAGGCGTCACAATCCGGACACGCGGGCCTTGCGCTTCGACCCTCGATTAGCCAGGCGGCCTTACGAAGACCGGTCAGCCTCAGTCTGGATATTTCCCTGATATGGGAAGCGGTGGATTTCCACGATGCAATCGGCCAGAGCCGTAAGAAGCGTTTCTCCCCAGCCGGAAGGGGTATAGGGCGCCAACTCCTGATTCGTTTGTTTGTCGGCCTGCGCGAAGAAGCGCAGCCGGCCGTCGGGGGGAGTTGCAAATTCTTTCACGGTAATTACGAACTCGACCTCTTTGCCGTCCTGCTGCTTGCTCACTGAGAAGTAATGGAGGCGGCCGAGTTTTTCTGTTTTTTTCGCCTGCGCGTAAGCCCATTCTTCCATGCGCTCATCCCTCCTTGTAAATCCTCGGACCCGTGCCCCGGCGGTTGGCGCAGTATAACCCGCCGAGGCTTCTCCGCAAGCAAACCGAATCACTGGATTCTCAAAAGCGCTGTCAGGCGAATTTCCGCTGAAGACGAGCCCACCAGGATACGGAATTCGCCGGGATCAAACTTCCAGCCGTTCGAGGTCACGTCATAATAAGAAAAAGCAGAACGGTCCAAATCTACAGTGACGTTCTTCACCACCCCCGGTGGCACAGTTACACGGGCAAAACCTTTCAGTTCCTTCAAAGGACGTTCAATCTTCGGATTCATTTCCTGCATGTAAACCTCGGCGATTTCCGTTCCCGATCGAGTCCCTATGTTTTTTACGTCGAAATTCACGCGGACATTCGTGCCTCGCTGATTCGCGTGGATTCCGCTGTAAGCGAATGTGGTGTAAGAAAGTCCATATCCAAACGGGAAAAGAGGTTTCACTTCGGAGCGATCAAACTGCCGGTAGCCAACGAAGATGCCTTCCTTGTAGAAAACCTTGCCGTCGCTTCCCGGATAATTCGCGTCCGCCGATGAATCCCCCCAGTGCCTTTCAAAGGAAGCGGGCAATTTGCCGGAAGGATTTGTGACGCCGAAAACAATTTCCGCAACCGCTTGGCCGCTTTCCTGTCCGGTGTACCAGGCCTCAAGCACAGCGCCGGCATGATCCACCCAATCCGACATGTCCACGCCGCCGCCGGAATTCACCACGACAATGGTTCGTTTATTGGCGCGCGCAACGGCCTGAATCAATTCTTTCTGTCCCGGCGGCAAATCAAATGTGCGGTCGAAACCCTCGGATTCCGTATCCGGATTAAAACCAACGCAAACGACAGCCGCGTCGTCTTTTGCCGCCAGAGCACTTTCCGCCGGAAACGCTGCCGTAGGCTTCATCTGCCAGCCGAATTGAATGCCGCCGTTGCCGTGAATTTCAAGGCGAATGGGGACCGCGTGATTTTTTTCGAGTCTCACGGTCGCGTCAAAATCCTGTTGATTTGTATTGTCCCAACTATCCACCACAGTTTTCCCGTCAACTGCGAGACGAACCCCTTGGCCCGTACGCATGATAAAAACATATTCGCCGGATTCTTCCGGCGTCACGAACCCGGTCCACCGGATAGAATGCCCCGCAGCCGTGGTTTGTATGAAAACATCATTGAATCGCGCAAATGTAATTTGCCGATCGCGGCGCGTTCGAAGCGGAGTTCCTGAAAAATCCGCATTATCAAAGTATTCGCCCTTCAATCCCGCCGCCCCGGTTTCATCCGCTTCAAATTGCGATCTTGCCGCCACCGACCGCGCGTCCTTCGCCACGAAGGGAATGTAGTCCACGCGCAATCCCATAGCGGTCAGAGCCTCCAGCACGCTCGTGTCGCGGAACGGCGCGACTTGCGCGCTGCCTCCGCCAACGTCCACCGCGGGATGCGCGTTCGGCCCGAACACCGCGATGGAATGGATTGCCCGGCGGTCCAGTGGCAGCGTGTGATTGCTGTTCTTCAAAAGCACAATGCCCTCGCGCGCTCCAGCAAGAGCAACTTGGCTGGATTCGCCAGAGTAGAGCGGCACTGGCGGAGGTGGCGTAAGCGGTGAATCAAAAAATCCCATAGAAATCGCAGCGCGAAGAATTCGGCGCACCTTATCGTCAATCACGGATTCGGGAACCTGGCCACTCTTCACGGCGGGCAAGAGCGTCGTCCGGTTCATGAATTTGCCCGAGGGCATCTCTAGATCGAGCCCGGCCAGTGCGTCGGCGATTCCATCGTGCGCCGCGCCCCAGTCCGACATTACAATCCCGCGAAAGCCCCAGTCTTTTTTCAGGATCTCCGTCTCGAGCAGCTCGTTCGCCGTCGCGTAAGTTCCATTAATCTTGTTGTACGACGCCATCACCGCCCACACTTTCCCCTGCTGCACGGCCGCTTTAAACGCCGGCAAATAAATTTCCTGCATGGTGCGCTCGTCCACTTCCGAGCTGATGGTGTTGCGCTGGTACTCCTGATCGTTCAGCGCGAAATGTTTTACAGTGGCGATCACGCCCTGCGATTGCACTCCTTGAATGAAATTCGCAGCCGTCTGCCCGGCCAGATACGGGTCCTCGCCGTAATATTCAAAATTGCGCCCATTCACCGGAACGCGATTTATGTTTATCGCCGGCGCAAGAAGAATGTTCACGCCGCGTGCGCGGGCGTCTTGCCCCATCGCGGCGCCAACCCGGCGGGCCATCGCGGTGTCCCATGTGGCGGCCAGCCCAACCCCGGCGGGAAAGGCGGTGGAATGTCCGTAATTCCGCACGCCCATCGGACCGTCTGCCATTTTGAGGGCGGGAATGCCCAGCCGGTCGATCGCCTGTGTGTAAAAATCGCGGCGCCCGCTGAGCAGATCTATTTTTTCCTCGAGAGTCATTTTCTGGAGCAACTCCTCGACCCTGCCCTCGACATCCTTCTCCTGTGCAGCCTGCGCGCTCGAATTCCCCGAAGGCGACTCTGAACCTTTTCCAGAAGGAGCCACGGAATGCAGAATGGAATGCGGGATGGCGACACACGAGATTCCTAACAATGCGAGGATGAAAACCTGTCTTCTTCTCATGAATGTGCTCGCAGTCAGAATATTTTTCTTCGCGGCCAGACAGAGTTTTCTCCGCCAAAGCCACAGGCCAAACAGTATTCCGCGCGGATTCTAGCACCGATTGCGAGAGGTGAAACGGGGGGTGGGGCAATTTGCGAAAAGCGATAATTTGGCCATCCCGAATCCAGAGTACACCAACCGAGCCGCTCTTCGTTGACGCCCGCCGTCACCACCCGTAAGATGTACCCTCCGAAAGCCGCGCCAACTCTCCATGATCGACCAAGTCATCTCGCACTATCGCATAATCGAGAAGCTGGGCGGCGGTGGCATGGGTGTGGTCTATAAGGCCGAGGACACGCGCCTCCACCGGTTCGTCGCCTTGAAATTCCTGCCCGATGAAGTGGCCCAGGATCCCCAGGCACTGGAGCGTTTTCGCCGCGAGGCGCAGGCGGCGTCGGCCCTCAACCACCCCAATATTTGCACTATCTACGACATCGGCGAGGATCAGGATCGCCACTTCATCGTGATGGAATTCCTCGAGGGCACCACCCTGAAATACCGCATCGAAGGGAAGCCGATTTCCGTCGACCAATTGGTCGATTTCGGCTCGCAGATTGCCGATGCGCTCGACGTGGCTCACTCCGCGGGTATTGTTCATCGCGACCTGAAGCCTGCGAACTTGTTTATCACCAAGCGTGGTCAGGCAAAGATCCTCGACTTCGGCCTCGCCAAAGTGGCCGGCCGTCCCCATCCGCAGTTGGAGCCCGTTGGTGCAACCCTCGCGACAGTGAATGTAGCCCCGACCAACCTCACCAGCCCCGGAACGGCACTGGGCACCGTGGCTTATATGTCGCCGGAACAGGCGCGCGGCGAAGAACTCGATGCGCGCACCGATCTCTTTTCTTTCGGCGCCGTTTTGTACGAAGCGGCAACCGGCCGTCAGCCGTTTACCGGGAGCACTTCGGCCGTGATCTTTGACGCCATCTTGAACCGCGCGCCCACCGCGCCAGTGCGCCTCAATCCCGATTTGCCCGCCGAACTTGAGCGCATCATTAACAAGGCTCTCGAAAAGGACCGCGATCTCCGTTACCAGGTCGCCTCGGAAATGCGCGCGGACCTGAAGCGGCTGAAACGCGAGATCGATTCAGGGAAAAGCTCCGCGGTGAGCACAGCCACGCCTGCGATGACTCCGCCATCGGGGAATTTCCCCGCCGCGATTTCACCTCAATCAGCCCAGCCGGTCTCGGCGATCTCGGGTCCAAATTCATCCGCCAAGGATTCGCTCGTCGATTCGCAACGGCTCCAGCGCGATTCCGCTTCGGGAATTTCAGCAGCAACATTGCCCCCGGCAGCCCAAAGATCTTCTACGCGCAAGTTTTTGATCCCTGCTGTCCTCGTCACGCTTTTCGCCATGGCCGCGGCAGGGGTTTGGTATTGGCGCTCCAAGTCAACCACATCACAAATCGGATCCATCGCTGTGATTCCATTCGCCAGCGCCGGCGACAACGCGGACACCGATTACCTCAGCGACGGTCTCACGGAATCATTGATCGACAGCCTCGCCCACTTGCCACAGTTGAAAGTGAAATCCCGCAACTCAGTATTCCGCTACAAGGGCAAAGATGTTGACGCCCAAAAAATAGGGCAGGAATTAACGGTGGATGCGTTGCTCACCGGCCGCGTGGTGCAGCACGGAGACATGATTCAGGTCAGCGCCGATTTAACCAAGGTTCAGGACAATACGGAGATCTGGGGTGAGCAATATGAACGGAAGGTCTCCGATATCATCCCCCTGCAACAGCAAATTGCCGGTGACATCGCAGACAAGCTGCGCTCGAAATTGACCGGATCGGAAAAACAACAGGTCACCCGGCAGGGCACGCAGAATCCTGAGGCCTATCAGCTTTACGTGAAGGGCCGCTATTATTGGAACAAACGCACCCCCGGTGATTTAAAGACCGCAATGTCCTTCTTTAACCAGGCCATAGATAAAGATCCCACCTATGCGCTCGCATATTCAGGCCTGGCGGATGTCTACAGCGTGATGATTGCGTATGGGAGTGATCCCAATGAAGTCACGCCCAAAGCGGACGCCGCTGCCAAAAAGGCACTCGAATTAGATCCGACGCTGGCGCACCCGCATGCGATCCTGGCCGCCAGCAGGATGGAATACTATTGGGATTTTTCCGGTGGCGAATCCGAGTACAGAAAGGCTTTTGCGCTGGACCCAAGTGACGCAACGGCCCATCAGTGGTTTTCGGAGGATCTCTCCTTCATTGGCGGCCGGTCGCAAGAGTCGATTGACGAGGCTGCCCGAGCGCGTCAACTGGATCCGCTATCGCCGATTATCGATGACTCACAGGGATTGGCATACTCTTTAGCGCGCCAATATGATAAAGGCGACGAAATCCTTCGTGAGGGTATCCGTGAAAATCCGGCCTTTGGCAAGTTGCACTCGGATCTTGCAGCTTCGTATTGGGACGAGCACAAATATCCTGAGGCAATTCAGGAATACAAGACTGCCGCAGAACTAATGGGCGACAAGGGATCTGCCGAATTCGCATCCGCCCTGGACGCCGGCTTCCGCGTCGGGGGGTTGCAAGGGGCTTTGCGCAAGGCGATCGAGGTTTCAATCGCGGCGCGCAATGCCAAGTCCAGATACGTTTCCTCTTTCGAATTAGCTAATCTGTATGCCCAACTCGGCGAAAAAGATCGTTCTTTCGATTGGCTCAATGCCGCGTACCAGGAACACGATTTTATGCTCGTTAGTCTTCGAACTTCTTATGGACTCGATTCACTGCGTTCCGATCCACGCTACGCTGAACTAGTACGCAAAATCGGTCTTCCGCCAATGTAAGGGAACGTCCAGCCTTAATCGTCGCGGGCAATTCACGTGAAACAAATCATCCACATCATCGCGAGGGCCCTGTTCCATGCAGGCGGATTGGGCCTGCTCACGCTCGGTGTGTTTGATTCGTCGCCCCTTGTGATCCCGTTTGGTAATGACTTGCTTGTCCTTGCGCTGAGCGCTCGCTACCACGACCGTGTCGTTTATTACGTGCTGATGGCTACGCTCGGATCGGTCATCGGTTGCCTTGGCACGGACTGGATCAGCCGCAAGAGCGAGGGCAGCCTGAAGAAGGTCATGTCGGGCAAGCATCTCGATATCATTCACAAACTTGTTGAAAAGCACGCGGCGTGGACACTCGTGGTGGTGTCGCTGATGCCGCCGCCTTTTCCGTTTACGGCGTTTGTGGCGGCTGCGGCAGCCTTCCATTATCCGCGAAAAAAACTCCTGTTTTTTGTCGGTGCAGGGAGATTGATGCGCTTTGCGATCGAAGCCGCGCTTGCGATTCACTATGGGCGGTGGATCATCAGGCAGGCCCGATCGCCGTTGTTCGATCACGTGATGATCGCTGTCGTCGTGATTTCGATCGGTGGGACCGTGTTCTCCATCTTCCAGTGGTTTGGAAAAAGCAGGCGCGCGGCGCCACGCGCGGCGTAATGAGCTTCGACCCGGGCTGATGGATTCGCTTCACCGTGGCCTCCTCCAATTGCAGGCCGTTGTATCCAGGGCGCGGGAAATGTAAGATGCGCACGGGCAAGAAGTCTAAGTCGGAAACCCCGCTCATAATTTGCGCGATGCTTTGCGGTCGGTGTGCAATTCATGATGGAACGAACCATTTCGCACTATCGTGTGCTCGAAAAACTTGGCGGCGGAGGTATGGGCGTCGTCTATCGCGCCGAAGACACCAAGCTCGGCCGCTTCGTTGCCTTGAAATTCCTGCCGGATGACCTTGTCAAGGATCCTCAGGCGCTGGAACGATTTCAACGCGAAGCCCGTGCCGCGTCGGCGCTGAACCATCCCAATATCTGCACCATTCACGAAGTGGACGAAAGTGATGGCCATCCCTTCATCGTCATGGAGCTGCTCGAGGGGAAAACCCTCAAGCACCTGATCGCTGGGAAGCCGATGGAGATCGAACAGGTGCTGGACCTGAGCATCCAAATCGCCGACGCGCTTGATGCCGCTCACTCCAAGGGCATCGTCCATCGAGACATCAAGCCGGCGAACATTTTTGTCACCACGCGCGGCCACCCAAAAATCCTTGATTTCGGCCTGGCCAAGCTCGCACCCGGACCGAGCGATGCGGGCGCGACCGCCGGTGCTTCCACCATGGCTACGTTGGCGCCGGCCGATGAGCACCTGACCAGCCCTGGAACGACCCTCGGCACCGTGGGCTACATGTCGCCGGAGCAGGCGCGCGGTAAGGAACTGGACGCTCGCACCGATTTGTTTTCGTTCGGCGCTGTGCTCTACGAGATGGTGACGGGCACGCTTCCGTTCCGTGGCGACACTTCCGCGGTCATCTTCGAGGCCATTCTGAGCCGTGCTCCGGTCGCTCCCGTGCGCCTCAATCCGGAAGTCCCTGCGAAGCTTGAGGAGATCATCAACAAAGTGCTCGAAAAGGATCGCGATCTTCGTTATCAGCACGCCTCGGATTTGCGCGCGGATTTGAAGCGTTTGAAACGCGAGACGGATTCGTCGCGCTCGTCAGCGTACCGCTCCGTTGATTCAGATCCTGCGCAGCAGCCAGCAGCCCAATCCGCGGCCCAATTGACTCCGCAGTCAAATCGCTCTGCTGTGCCGGCCCCTCCATCCGCCTCTGGCTTGACGGCCGCGAGCGGTGTTTCCGCAGTGGCCACTCCGCCGCAAAGCCGCATGCGCCTGGTCTGGAGGATCGGAATTCCCGCCGCGGCCATCTTGCTCGTAATCGCAATTGGGGCCTTTTTTTACATGCGCCACGCCAGCGCGCTCACCGAACGAGACTCCATCTTGCTAACAGACTTCGCCAACGCAACAGGCGACTCCGTCTTCGACGGCACGCTGAAGAAGGCCCTGGCCGTGGACCTCGAGCAATCGCCTTTCCTCAACGTCGTCCCCGATCGCCAGATCCAGCAGACGCTCACATTCATGGGCCGCTCGCCCGACGACCGCGTCACCGCCGAAATAGGCCGCGAAATCTGCCAGCGCGACAGCATCAAGGCCATGCTGAGTGGCTCGATCACGCTTCTAGGAAGCCAGTACGTAATCTCCTTGGAGGCCATAAACGCTCAAACCGGCGAATCGCTTGGAAAGAGTCAGGTGGAAGCCGCAAACAAAGACGCCGTCTTGAACTCATTAGGGAAAGCCACCACGACACTCCGCGAAAAGCTCGGCGAATCGCTTCCCTCAGTCCAAAAGTTTGACACTCCCCTCGATGAGGCCACCACCTCTTCGCTCGAGGCGCTCAAGGCATTCTCGCTGGGCGATGTCCAGCACAACAGACTCGAAGATCTGGCGGCCGTCCCGTTTTACAAAAGAGCCATCGAACTCGATCCAAATTTTGCGATGGCCCATCTACGCCTGGGGATCGCCTATGGAAATACAGGTCAAACGGATCTTTCCACCGAGCAAGTGAAGAAAGCGTTTGACCTCAAGGATCGAACCAGCGAGTACGAGCGGCTTTACATCACGGCCTACTACTATGACAACACTGAACAAATTGAAAAATTACTTCCGGCTTGGGAACTACTCCAGCAGAGCTATCCGCGCATGGAACCTGGTTATATTAACGCTGCCGTGACCCTCGAGGAAATTGGCCAGTTCCAGAAGGCGATTGAGGATGATCTCGTTGCAATTCGCCTCAGTCCCGACACTCTCAATTCCTACGTCGAGGCCGCGCTTAACTACCGTGCCTTGGGCCGTTTTGACGAGGCCAAGGCTATTCTGAACCAGGCAGTGCAGCGAAAGCTCGGAGGAACCAGGCTGCACGAGGCATTGGCAGATTCCGCCCTTCTGGATGGTGACACAGCCACCGCTGAGCGGGAGATGGACGCCGCGAAAGCCACACCCGAGGGACAAGGGAATATCCTAGCAGGCTGCGGAAAAAGTCAGATTTGTGCGACCGAATGAAGGATCGTTGCGTCTAAGCAGGCATGCGCGGACACGACCAACAACAAGAGAGCATCTTCAGCTACATTTCACCGGAGAAGCGGATACCGTCCGATCACCCCTTGCGGCGGCTGCGGGTGATGGTGGACACGGCGTTAGAAGAGATGTCGCCGCAATTTGCGCGGCTGTACTCGCGTTACGGGCGGCCGTCGATTGCGCCCGAGAAATTGCTGCGGGCATTGTTGTTGCAGGTGCTCTACAGCGTGCGGAGCGAGCGGCTGCTGATGGAGCAGTTGGGATACAACTTGCTGTTTCGGTGGTTCGTGGGCTTGAGCATGGATGACGGGGTCTGGGACGTGACGGTGTTCACCAAGAACCGGGAGCGGTTGCTGGAGGGAGAGATCGCCGAAGCGTTTTTCGAGCAGGTGGTGGAGCAGGCGCGGGCGAAGGAGTTGCTATCCGACGAACACTTCACGGTGGACGGGACGCTGGTACAGGCCTGGGCGGGGCAGAAGAGTTTTCGAGCGAAGAAGAAGAGGAAGGGGGAGAAGCGGCAGGAGCCCCCCGAGGATCCGGGGAATCCGACAGTGGATTTTCACGGGGAAAAACGCAGCAACGAAACGCACGCCTCGACGACGGACCCGGAGGCGCGGCTGTACAAGAAGAGTGGGGGGAGCGAAGCGAAATTGAGTTACCTGGGGCATGTGCTGGCGGAGAATCGCAACGGTCTGGTGGTTCAGACGCGCGTGAGCCAAGCGACGGGGACGGCCGAGCGCGAAGTGGCGCGAGAGATGATCGCGGCGCGGACGGGCGGGCAGCGGCGGGTGACGCTGGGAGGCGACAAAGGATATGACGTGCGGGAGTTCGTGGGCCAGCTGCGGGAATTACAAGTGACGCCGCACGTGGCGCAGAACCAGAAGCGGCGCGGGGGCAGTGCGATCGATGCGCGGACGACGCGGCATCCGGGCTACGAGGTGAGTCAGAAGAAACGCAAACGAGTCGAGGAAGTGTTCGGGTGGCTGAAGACGGTTGGGTTGCTGCGGCAGACACGGCACCGAGGGCGAAAACGAGTGAATTGGATGTTCACCTTTGCCGCGGCGGTCTACAACCTGGTGCGCATCCGCAATCTGACGGCGGCGGCTGCGTAAACCGTCCGTCGAGCCGCGAAGCGCACCACTGCAGAGCGGGGTCACACCCCAAACGGGGAAAAAACACAAGCAAAAGATCATGCCCCACTCAAGAAAACGAGAAATACCAACGCATGCGAAGACTTTTTCCGCAGCCTGCTAGGGCTTCAAATCAGGATAGCCGCGGCGAAGGGGCAAATCGGCCGCGTGCGGCAATTGAACGCTCAATTAGTTGAATTCGCCAAGCGGATGGATCTGGCCGCCAACGCCGCCAATCAAATGAATATCCTCGCCTACGCGGAATTGGACCTCGGTTACGACACGCGGGCTGTTGACGCAGTTAGCGCCGCGCTGCAATTTGCGCAATCCTACGACGTGAAATCGGACGTGGCGCATGTTTTGGCTCAGGTTGGAGACGAGAAAAAGGCCCAATCACTGATGGCGGATGTTGTGAAGGAGCGGCCGGATGATGGCTTCATCCAGACACTGGACCTGCCCGCCTTCCGCGCGCAGCTCGACATCAGGCACAAGAATCCGTCGGCCGCAATCCAGGACCTCGCCGCCGCCGCGCCCTACGAAGCCGGACGCCCCAGAATTTACCTTCTGCGCGGCCAGGCGTATCTTGCGGCAGGTAAACCCGCCGATGCCGCCGCGGAATTCAAAAAAGTCCTTGCGCGACGCGACCTCAAACCACTCAATAACGTCTACGCCCTGGCTCAACTCGGCCTCGCGCGCGCTTACGCTGCATCCGGTGACGCACCCGGCGCCCGCACCGCATACCAGGATTTATTCGCTCTCTGGAAGGATGCCGACCCCGATGTCCCCGTCCTGCTCGCGGCCCGCGCCGAATACGCCAAGTTGAAGTAACGCTCGCGATCGTCCGCCGCGCCCTTCAGTCTTAAGGCTGCACGTTACCACTCATTCTTCCGGCTCACACTCAATGCCCGTGCCCACCCGAAACACATGTCCATCCGCGTGCCGCACGTGCATCTCGCGCACGTTCCACGGCATGTTCGTCGGCGGAAATGTCACGTCCACCCCCGCGGCCACGCACTGCCTGTGCACCGCGTCAACATCGTCCACAAACACCGACATCCACGCGCCTTTATCGGCCACTTCGTCTCCCTCGGATGTAAACGTAGTGACGTTCGTTCCCTTGCCGCGGCCACCCTGCGCGCCATGGCAAAGAAATATCTCGCATTCGCCGGAGCCGACCGCCCCGAATGTTGGCGGAGTTCCCCAGTCCCACAGTTTCTTCCATCCCCACTTCTCGAACCATTCCATGCTCGCGGAGAAGTCCGAAACGTTCAAAATCGGGACAATTTCTTTCACCTTCATGGTGCGAAAGGATAGCACGGCTCTCGGTGGAAACATTTTTCCAAGTCATACTAGACTGCCTTGTCCCGATTAAATACAGTGGAATTCGAATCTACACCGCTTCTCGCCCCACCTTCGGTGTTCTTGCGCGAACGCGGTCAAAGATTCTGCTCTTGTGCTCTTCGTAGAGGAATGGAGGCCCGCTCATGTGCGGCATTGTCGCCATCTTCATTCGCGACCAGAATCGCGCCATTACACCGGAGCTGCGGAATAAGGCGCTGGCGATGGCAAGAAAAGTCCGGCATCGGGGACCCGACTGGAGCGGTACTTACAGCGATGATCGCGCCATCCTCGTCCACGAGCGTCTATCCATCGTGGATGTCGAGCATGGCGCACAACCTCTGATTGATCGTCTCAGTGGCTGCGTCCTCGGCGTGAATGGTGAGATTTACAACCACAAGGAATTGCGGAGGGAACTGAAAGATCCCCATGATTTTCAAACTGCTTCGGATTGCGAGGTCATTCTTTATCTCTATGCGGAAAGCAATCCCAAGGAATTCCTGAACCGGCTGAATGGCATCTTTGCGTTCGTCCTCTATGACCCAAAACGCAAGACCTTTCTGATCGCGCGAGATCCCATCGGTGTGAATCCGCTTTACGTGGGTTGGGACCGCAATGAAGATCTGTATGTCGCTTCGGAAATGAAAGCGCTGGCGGGTTTTTGTGAGCGCATCCGGGAATTTCCGCCGGGCCATTATTTCCTCGGGCACGAAGCGGAGAAAGGGTTCCAAAAGTATTACGAACCCGCCTGGGCCGCTCCCGGCTTTTATCCTTCCGAACCCTTTGACGCATCCCGATTGCGGTCAGCTCTGGAAAGCGCCGTTCACCGTCAGCTCATGTGTGACGTCCCCTATGGCGCGCTCATTTCTGGCGGCGTCGATTCATCGATTATAGCCGCGATTGCCGCGAAATATAGCGCGAAGCGCGTGGAAGAAAATGATCAGGCTCCCGCCTGGTGGCCGCGCTTGCACTCCTTCGCGATTGGCCTCGAGGGAGCGCCGGATCTGATTCCCGCCCGCAATGTGGCCGAGCATATTGGCTCCGTGCATCACGAGATCCATTTCACCGTGCAGGAAGGGCTTGACGCGCTTTCCGACGTCATCTATCAAGTGGAAACATTTGACATCACCACGATTCGCGCTTCGACTCCGATGTACCTCCTTATGCGTAAGATCCGCGCGATGGGCATCAAGATGATTCTTTCCGGAGAAGGCTCGGACGAAATTTTCGGTGGTTATCTTTATTTTCACAAGGCGCCTGACGGCCGCGAGCTTCACGAAGAAACGGTTCGCAAGCTGCAGAAGCTCCACCTTTATGACTGTGCCCGCGCGAATAAGTCTTCCGCCGCCTGGGGTGTGGAAGCCCGCGTGCCCTTCCTGGACAGGGAATTCCTCGACGTCGCCATGATGCTAAATCCCGAAATCAAGCTCCCAAGAAATGCTGCCCACCCGCGCCCCATTGAGAAATGGCCGCTGCGCAAAGCGTTTGAAGATTATGTCCCCGCCCATATTCTGTGGCGTCAGAAGGAACAGTTCTCGGACGGAGTCGGATATGGCTGGATTGATGCGTTGAAGGCCACCGCGGAGCGCGACATCACCGATGGAATGATGCGCGGCGTCGCGGATCGTTTCCCGGTAAAGGCTCCGGAAACGAAAGAGGCTTACCTGTACCGCCAGATTTTCGAGCACCATTTTCCTTGGGCCACGGCGGTGAACTGTGTTCCCTGGGAACGCAGCATTGCATGCAGCACAGCAACTGCCCTCAAGTGGGACGCTGCGTTTTCGGCCTCGGCGGATCCTTCCGGACGCGCCGTTTCCGATGTGCATAACGCCAAGTAAACTAGGATGCCCGGCGCAAAGTGTCCTGTACTAAGGGCATCAGCCGGGAGCTTGTATTGTGTTACGCTGGCGCGGTTGCGCGCGGTTTGCGGCGCGCCACGTTTGTGGCATGAGATGTTTGTCGCCTCAATCATCTTCTCTTTTCGTGTGAGGGATTCATGAAAAACCTGGTTCTGATCCTCGCGGCTGCATCGGCCGTTTTTGCGACCCAAACAGATCGAAGCCCGGAAGTCGCCCGCTGGGAGCAGGAGGCGCGCAACGTCACCATCATCCGCGACGATTGGGGTATCGCTCACGTTTACGGTAAATCCGACGCCGACGCCGTTTTCGGCATGGAATACGCGCAGGCCGAGGACGACTTCAATCGCGTCGAGACGAACTACATTAACGCGATGGGGCGTCTCGCCGAAGCCGAGGGCGAATCCAGAATTTATCAGGATCTCCGCATGAAGCTCTTCATCGATCCCGATGATATGAAAACGCAATATGCCGCCAGCCCCGCGTGGCTGCGGTCGCTGATGAACGCATTCGCCGATGGTTTGAATTTCTATCTCTACAAGCATCCCGATGTGAAGCCGCGCGTCATCAAGCGATTCGAGCCGTGGATGGCTCTCTCTTTTACCGAGGGCAGCATTGGCGGCGACATCGAGAGAGTGAACCTGAATCAATTGCAGGCCTTCTACGGGAAAGTTTCCGGGGCCCAGGCGCCCTCCGCGTCTGCAGACGCGGCCCGGAAGTTTTCCGCAAATGTTGACGCGGACGCACTCGACGACAATGCAAGCGACAACGATGCCCAGCCTCCCGAACCCACCGGGTCGAATGGCATGGCCATCGCGCCTTCCAACACTGCCGCGCACCACGCGCTGCTCCTGATTAATCCGCATACATCATTTTATTTCCGCTCCGAACTCCAGATGGCGAGCGACGAAGGCCTGGACGCATACGGCGCCGCCACCTGGGGGCAGTTCTTCATCTATCAGGGATTCAACGACCGCGCCGGTTGGATGCACACTTCCAGCGGCGTCGATGCCGTCGATGAGTATCTCGAAAAGGTGCAAAAGAAAGGCGATCACTTCGTCTACAAGTATGGCAACGAGGAGCGCCCGGTCGTGGAATCCGTAATCACCGTTCCATACAAGACCGCCAGCGGCATGTCCGAAAAAAAATTTACCATTTACCGCACGCATCACGGTCCCATCGTCCGTGAAGTCAACGGCGATTGGGTCAGCATCCGCTTGATGCAGGAGCCGATGAAGGCGCTGACGCAGTCCTACATTCGCACCAAGGCCAAGGATTACAAATCTTTCCGTCAGACGATGGAGCTTCAGGCCGATTCATCCAACAACACCATTTTCGCCGACGCCGATGGCGACATCGCCTACTTCCACGGGAATTTTATTCCCCGCCGCGATAACAGTTTCGATTTCACCAAGCCCGTCGACGGCAGCAACCCCGCCACCGATTGGCACGGGCTTCTCTCGATTGACGAGACGCCGCACTTACTCAATCCCAAGAGCGGCTGGCTTTACAATTCCAATAATGCGCCGTGGTCAGCCGCCGGCCCGAGCAGTCCCAAGAAAGAAGATTTTCCCGTCTACGTCGATAAGGGCGGGGAATCCGCGCGCGGTCTTCACGCAGTCAGGGTTCTGCAGAACAAAATGGATTTCACGCCCGCCACGCTGATTGGCGCGGCGTACGATAGTTACCTCACTTGGTTTGATAAGCCGCTGCCCGCGCTCATCAAAGCCTTTGACGCAACCCCCGCCGATAATCCGCTGAGACCAAAAGTTGCGGGTCAGATTGCATTGCTGCGCGCGTGGGACCAGCGCTGGGCGATCACATCCGTCCCCACATCCCTCGCGGTTTTCTGGGCCGAGGATATCCTGCGTCGTGTTCGCGCCGACGCCAGAACTGCGGGCATCTCTCCCGAAGATTACATCGCCGCCAAGGCGCTGCCGGACCAGCTTCTGCAATCGCTCGCCGCCGCGTCCGATAAATTGGCAGCAGATTTCGGCACATGGAAAACGCCGTGGGGTGACATCAATCGCTTCCAGCGCATCAACGATGATATCGCTCCGTCATTCAGCGACGCCGGCCCCAGCATTCCCGTCGGCTTCACATCGTCACAGTGGGGTTCGCTCGCTTCGTTCGGTGCGCGCGCCTACACGGGCACAAAAAAGTGGTACGGCGCCAGCGGCAACAGCTTCGTCGCTGTCGTCGAATTTGGCGACACTGTCCACGCCCGCGCCGTCACGGCCGGTGGCGAAAGCGGCGATCCCGCCTCCCCCCACTTCAACGATGAGGCCGGGCGTTACAGCACCGGCGATCTCCGCGAAGTCTATTACTACCGCGCCCAACTCAAAGGACATACCGAGCGCGAGTATCATCCCGGGAATTAACCCGTTCCGCCGAACGCAATGCGCAAATGCCCTACAAAGTCATGATCGACGACAACTTCCACTACATGGACGAGAGCGAACGGATCATGCATGGCTAGTTTGAAACTCTGGAAACGGCCATCGAAGAGTGCAAAAGGATCGTTGACGATTGCCTTAAGCACGGGTACGAACCTGGAATTTCCGCTGAAGCGCTCTACGAGTACTACATATCTTTCGACGACGACCCATGGGTTTCCGGGGGTGAGGGCGTTCCGTTTTCTGCATGGAATTACGCCAAACAGCGCTGCGCCGAAATTTGCGCCACCCCCGCCTAACCAGTTGCCCCGCTCGTGGCTCCCGCGCATGCCGCAATCAGTTTTTTCATTTGCGTGCGGTGGTCCAGAAGATGCAACCGCTGCAGCAGCGCATATTCTTTCCAATACAATTCCGCGAACCAGAGCTGTGCCTCAAGTTGATCGTCCGGCAGCTTTGTTGTGGCCACCACGAGAGTGCGTACCGTCGGCGCGGGTGTAGTTGGTTGCGTATCGGAATTCTCGCCACCAGCCAGCCGTTCTTCGTCGCGTGCCGCGGCTTCGAGAACAGCGATCATCTCAACGTTTGCATCATGAAGACCGGCAGCCAATGTTTGCCATGGCGCCCAATCGCTCGCGCCAGACTTCAGCGCTTCATACACAGGCGGTCCTGGCGGACGGCGCCCGGCCAGCAGATTCCGCAGCTCCTCGGCTCCCCGGGCCTGGGTCTGTGAGATGTGGTCGACCACGTCGGCCATGTGCCATTTTCCCGGAAAGGGCCGGCGCCGCACCACAGCTTCGTCCGCAGACGCGACTACTTTTTCCAATTCAGCTGCTGCCGCGCGTGTACGCTCGCAAATCTCCGCCGCGCTCAATGTCCGGGCGCGCGTATCCAGGTACTCCATCATCCGCGTCGACTCGGCTGTAAGTGGCCGGCCATCCACCGCAACGTAGGAACCAACATTTGGCATGAATCTCTTCTCCTGTTTGGCGATCTGTTTGCCTATCTTTTTGACGATCGTCGGACCGGGAGATCTCCTTCGACACTATACGCACGCGGATCCAATAACGTTTCCGCCGGCGCCGCAGTACGAGTCTGGCAACATCGCACCAGCCTCGCGACGCGTTATTGCCATCGCCATCCTCCGCGCCCGATCATGGCGTTTCCATAAGCCAGCGCCCGATCTGCTCCGCAGTTAGATTCCCGCCGCAAAGCGGTGTCGCTACCCGCGCGCCTCGAAATCGCTCTTGGTAAGTAATCGCGGCTGCGAGACCCGCTGCACCCGCGGCTTCCACTACCAAGCCGTGATGGCGAAAAACCAAGCGCATAGCCTCGACCAGCGAATCATCCTCCACCTGCAGGACTTCATCTATGAGCCCCGCCAGATTGAGCAGCGATTCCGGAACCGGGACGCGCACGGCGATGCCGTCCGCGATCGTAGTTGCGCTTTCGGTCGAACATATTTTCCCTGCGTTCCATGACATTGCCATCGCCGGAGCTCCCGCCGCGCAAACGCCCACTATGCGCGTCGAGGGCGAATGCGTTTTCATCCATCTCCCGATCCCTGCGACAAGCGCCCCGTTTCCCAGCGGAATGAGAAGCGTTTCAAACCGCTTCGCCACCCGACAGAGCTCAACCGCGATTGTGCCTGCTCCCTCCGCGATTTCCGGTTCTCTCCCATCCTCGATAAACCGCGCCCGCACTTCTTCGGCAAATCGCCGGGCCTCTTTCTTAGCCTCGTCGAAGTCCGAGCCGAAAAGTCGAACCTCGGCACCAAGTTCACGCATCCGCTTTACCTTCACGGGATTCGCAGACTGCGCGGCAAAAACAACCAGCCGAAAGCCTCGCTTCACTGCCGCATATGCCATTCCTTGGCCAAAGTTACCCGCTGACGCACACACGAGTGTCTGCGTCCCGGATGGCATACAACCCATCAGGAATTCGGCGCCTCGCCCCTTGAAGGACCGAATGGGATTTATGGTTTCAATCTTCAGAACCACTTCCATCCCCAGCATCCGGCTCAAGCTATCGCTCTGAAACTGCGGCGTGTTCAAAAACACGGGATCGATGGACTGCGACGCTCTCTCTATATTCTCCAAAGAGAGTCGGGAACGAATGGCTTCATCGCTCAATGATGTTTCCATGCTTTGCCGATGGGCCGGCGTGTTAATTGCCGCGGCCGGGGCGCGGCATATGGAGCAAGTCGAGAATGTCGCGAATAGGGTCAAATGGTTCCACATCATCCATGTTGGCCATCGCTGCAACTGCGAACTTTCTGCTTGGTATGATTTCCATGTCGGTGCTGGTGCCCTGCTGGCCGCCGCTGTGGGCGATATACTTTTCTCCATGAACGTCCGATACGCCGAAGCCAAACCCATAACTCGATGGCTTGCCGTTGGGATTTGCCGCTGACCACACGGGCAATTTCGTCGGTGTCCACATCAGCGCGAGGGAATCCTGCTTCAGAATCTTTCCTTCCATGAGGGCGATCCCGAGCCGCACCAGGTCTTCTGCGGTCGTATCCCAGCCGCCACCGGGAATCTTGTAGCTGCTGTCCATGAGGCCGGCATTCTGAACCTTCCCATCGATCTTTGTGTATCCACGCGCGCGGTGAGGCACGATGTCGAACACATCATCAACATATGTGTGCGTCATGCCCGTTGGTTCGAGGACGTGTTCGCGGACGTAGTCGGCATATCTCTCCTTCGATGCGCCCTCGATCACGCAACCGACAACGGTGTATCCGTAAGTGCTGTACGAATAATGTGTTCCTGGCTCAAACAACAACGGATCATTGGCGAAGATGGCGAACCCGTCGGACATGTTCTTGTAATGTTTCGTGCTTTCAATTTCGCCCGTTTTGTAGTGGCGGATACCCGACGTGTGGCTAAGCAGTTGGCGCGTGGTAATGGTCCACTGTTTCTTCGGGAACGCCGGGCAGTAGGTCTGAATGGGCGCATCAAGATTCAGGTTGCCGGATTCAACCAACGTCATCGCGGCGACCGCGGAAATGGGCTTCGCGATGGAGCCCGTTCGGATCAGGGTTTCCGTCGTCGCGGGCACCAAATTTTCCAGGTCGGCGGTCCCGAACGCCTTGGAGTACGTGATGTGCCCCCCCATCGCAACAGCCACAGTCATCGCGGGGATTTGCTGCTTGGTCATCGCGGAATTCACGAACGAATCTATGCGCGCGGCGAAATCAAATGGCTCGGTTTGCTGTGCGACAACTGCTGTGGTAGCGATTAGAAGTAAACCGAAAACGGCGAAACGCTGTTTCATCCGGAATTTCCTTTTTAATCTCGAAATCGGCAGGAATTGTATACCCAAATCGCCCGCTCCATTGTGGTTCGGGCGATTTGGGTCCGGCGCGCCCCAATGGAGTGTGGCGCACCCCACACACGCTGTATCTGCGCGAATCCAGCCCGTGAGTCGCGTCTCTCATCTCTTGTCTTTGGTCTTCTCCGCGGCGTCGAGCATTCTGCCCGATTCCGGAGCTACCCAGGACTCGAATCCGAAGCCCACCGGCGCTGGGCTTCTCTCGCCCTTGGCCTTCTGCTACTATTTGTGACAGTCCCCTGCCGAGGGTAGGCGCAAATGCTCGATGATGCTGTGCCGTCCGCTGCGCCCCAGACCAAGGAAGATTCTCAGATTACGCTCAGCGTGGGAGCAGCGTTGCCAATTTCCGTCCCTTCCGCGCGGCAATTGCCGGCCACCATCGGCCGATATCGCGTCCTGCGGCTTCTCGGCGAAGGCGGCATGGGCTCCGTGTATGAAGCCGAGCAGGAACAACCCAACCGCAAGGTTGCATTGAAGGTTATCAAGACGGCCTGGGCCAGCCCCGACCTTATCGGCCGATTTGCACGGGAATCGCAGGCCCTCGGCAGGCTGCATCATTCAGGCATCGCGCAAATTTATGAGGCGGGGACCGCTGATTCAGAGTTCGGCGTCCAGCCCTACTTCGCCATGGAGCTCATCCACGGCAAGCCTCTCGACAAATACGCCGATGCGCATCACCTGAACACACGCCAGCGGCTAATGCTCATGATGCAGATCTGTGATGCGGTGCAGCACGCGCATCAGCGCGGAATCATCCACCGCGATCTGAAGCCCAGCAACATTTTGGTGGATGAGAATGGCCATCCCAAAATCCTGGACTTCGGCGTCGCCCGCGTCACCGATAGCGACGCGCAGGCCACGCGCCAAACGGACATGGGCGAACTTCTGGGCACCCTCGCGTACATGAGCCCTGAGCAAGTGCTGGCCGATCCGCTGGCAGTGGATACTCGCAGCGACGTCTATTCGCTCGGCGTCATCCTTTACGAATTGCTGGCGGGCAAGCTGCCCTACACGCTCACGCGCGATCTGATTGAAGCGGTACACACCATACGGGAGCAGGATCCCGTCCCCTTGAGTTCTCTGAGCCGTGTTTATCGTGGGGACGTTGAGAGCATCGTCGCCAAGGCGCTGGAAAAGGACAAGGCGCGCCGCTATGCCTCGGCGGCGGACCTCGCGGAGGATATCCGCCGGTACCTGGAGGACGAACCGATTGCGGCCAAGCCGCCGAGCGCTACCTATCAGTTGCAAAAGTTTGCGCGGCGTCACAAGGCGCTGGTGGTCGGAGTGGCCGCAGTTTTTGTGGTGTTGGTCGCGGGCGTGATCGCCAGCACGCGGGAGGCGTCGCGCGCCCGCAGCGCGGAGAAGTCGGCGCTGGCCGCGCAGCAGGCTGCCGCTCGCGAACGCGACCGCGCCGTCACGGCGGAGACCCAGGCCGAGCAGGACCGCAACCGCGCGCTCGCCTCGGAGGAGCAAGCCATCGCCGACAGGAACCTCGCGGTCGCGCAAAAGAAACGGGCCGACACCGAAACGGCCACCGCCGATGCCGTGAACGGATTCTTGCAGAACGATTTGCTCGCGCAGGCCAGCGCTTCCAATCAATCCGGGCCGTCCAACAAACCGGATCCTGATTTGAAGGTAAGAACCGCGCTGGATCGCGCCGCTCAGCGCATCACCGGAAAGTTCGACAAGCAACCCGAAGTCGAAGCCTCCATCCGCGACACCATGGGCCAAACGTACAGCGACCTCGGCCTTTTCCCCGAGGCTCGAAAGCAGCAGGAGCGCGCGCTGGAATTGTTTCGCCGGGTACTCGGAGACGAGAATCTCAAGACACTCGAAACGATGGATCGCTTGGGGGCTACCGCCGAATACCAAGGCAAATACGCCGAAGCTCAAGGGCTTTACAGTCAATCCTTGGAAATCGCGCGTCGTGTTTTGGGCCCGCAGAATCCCGAGACGCTGGTCGCCATGGACGGCCTCGCGTCCACATATTTCTTCCAACACGATTCGGCAAAAGCCGAGCTGCTCTATGGCGAGGTGCTGGAAGCCCGGCGCCGGATTTTCGGTCCTGAGCATCCCCTCACGCTGCGGGCAATGACCGGTCTGGCCAGCACATACAGCAATGAAGGCAAGGTTGCGCTGGCCGAAGAGCTTTTCACCAAAATTGTGGAAGCCCGGCAGCGGACGATCGGTCCTGAACATCCCGACACCCTGAATGCCATGGCTAATTTGGCTGGCACCTACCAAAAGGAAAACAAGATCGCGAAGGCAACAGCCCTCTACTCCCAGACCTTGGAACTCCAGAGGCGCGTGTTGGGTCCCGAGCATCCGAAAACTGTGTACTCCTTGATGTCTCTGGCCAACATCTACCTGACGCATGGCAAGTACGAACAGGCCCAGGCCTACTTCAGCCAAGCCTTGGAAATTGATACCCGAGTCTTGGGCCTCGAGCATTACGACACGTTGTACGCCATGCACGGCCTGGCCGTCGCCTACAACAATCAAGGCAACCAAGCCCTGGCCGAACCTCTCTTCGCCAAGTGCGTGGAAATCATGCCCCGCGTGATTGGAAAGGAAGACTCCTTCACGCTGGTGGCGATGGATAATTTAAGCGGCGTGTACTTGGAAGAAGGCAAGTACGCGCAGGCTGAGGCGCTTTACAGCCAGACCCTGGAGATCCGGCGCCGCGTCTCGGGTCCTGACCATTTCGACACGGCGACAGATTTTTATGGTTTGGCCACCACTTACGAGCATGAGGGGAAGTACGCGCAGGCTGAGGCTGCGTTTCGCCAGTCGCTCGAGATCTATCGCCGCTTGTCAGGGCCCGATAAACCTTACACCGTGAGGACGATGATCGGCCTCGCCGGCGTTTACGTTTCACTGGGAAAATTCTCTGAAGGCGAAACTCTCGCTCGGGATGCCGTAAAAATCGAAGAACAGAACCCGCCAGACAATTGGCGACGGTTTTACGCCGAAATACTCCTCGGCGCCAGCCTCGCCGGAGAGAAAAAGTACGCCGAAGCGGAACCAATACTGCTCGATGGCTATCAGGGTTCGGTCGCCCAAAAAGACCGGATCTCGACGGAGTTATTGGATGTCCTCGATCGCGCCCCCGATTGGATCGTTCGGCTCTATACCGATTGGGGCAAGCCCGAAAAGGCCGCCGAGTGGCAGCAGCGCATCCTGGCCCAGAAGTCCCCACCCGCCAAGCAGCAGTAGCAAGTTCTACTGATTCGCGCGTGCCCCACACAGAAGAATCTGCCATCCCGAATGGAGTGAAGCGCAGTAAAGGATATGCTTCTATTCCTGCCGGGCGCCTCGCCCCCCGCCGCTCTGAACGCCTTCAGCCGAAGTTCACCTACACATGCGCGCGTGGTATCGTACGCATGAGAGTTGTAGCTGGCCCGCAGGGCCATATCTCAGTTCAAAGAGGAGCAAATCATGGGCAACCGGGACAAGCGCGGTCGTGAAAAGAAAAAACCGAAGAAGACAGTGATTCAGAAAACCCCTGCAAGATATCCGGCGCCCGCGCCCAGACCCGCGCCGCCGTCGCAACCACCACCGCCGCAACCGCCGCCCAATCCGGGTTCCACGGACAGCGCCTAACCGCGTGCCGCACACTTCGCTTCTAAGGGCGTAGTATTTGACTCATCATCCATCTCCTCTCATTCGCTATCACTTTGACCTGCAGCGTCGCGCCACACGTCCTCCGCCGCGGTGGAGGCGTGGGGTTTTTGACTTTACGAATTGCCTATCCCTTAAGCCCCCACCTCACCTTCTTGCAGTATGTTAATGTACCTCTTCGTCCTCCAAGGACATCCGTACCCAGGACCAAACCGCCGTGTCCCGAAAATTGTCACAACCCACACCCCCTCGCGCGGAGAGCGCCTCCTCCGCCGCGCCCGCCGTTGCGCCCGCGCGCGAGCGAACCTACGCCCCACTAGACGATGAAGGCCTCACGCGCCGAGAAGTAAAAGCCTCGCAGGACCCATCCTCTAGCTTCGCCTCAACACGAGGTCAGGAAATTGACGCGTCGCATGATTCCGACGCCGGCCCCACGATCCACCAAATCTTCGGCCCCGGAGGAATGCTCGCAAAGTGCATCCCGCAGGGCTACGAGCACCGCCGCTCGCAGCTCGAAATGGCGGAAATCCTCGAGCAGGCGTTCCAACAAAAAAAGCACGCCATCGTCGAAGCAGGCACCGGCACGGGAAAAACTCTCGCCTACCTCATCCCTGCAATCCGCAGCGGGCGCTGCGTCGTGATTTCCACCGCCACAAAATCTCTCCAGGAGCAGCTCTACACAAAAGACATTCCGTTCCTTCAGAAACATTTCGCGCGGAAATTAAAAGTCGCCGTGATGAAGGGCCGCAACAATTTCCTCTGCCGCCAGAAAGTTCACTGGATGGAAGGTCAGCCCTCGCTCAAGGGGCTCGACGAAGTGGATTGGTTCACGCAGATCGCCGATTGGGAAAAGCTCACCGAAACCGGCGATCGCGCCGAGCTGAATTTTCTCCCTGATGATGCCGAGCTGTGGCATCGTCTCGACGCCCGCCGCGACGCCTGCACCGGTCAGAAGTGCCCTGAATTCGGCCAGTGTTTCGTCACAAAAATGCACCAGCGCGCCGCCGACGCCGACATCATCATCGTCAATCACCATCTTTTCTTCGCCGATCTCGCCCTCCGCCAGGACGATTTCGGCAGTATCTTGCCCGAATATGCCGCCGTCATTTTTGATGAAGCCCACGAAATCGAGGATATCGCCGGCGACTACTTCGGCCGCGGCGTCTCAAATTATCGTTTCGAGGAACTCGCGCGCGACGCCGAGCAGGCGCTCCGCATGACGCGCCAGGGTGCGCACGGTCTGCTTCGCCGCGTCACGCGCATCCGCGAACGCGCCCGCACATTCTTCGAGCTGTTTCCCGGCCGCGAGGGCCGCTCTCCCTTCGACCGCGTCGAGCGCGAGCATTTTCTCGAAACAAATCGGGAAGCCTACGACTCCCTCCTGCAATCGCTCAAAGCCCTAGAAACAGAAATCGCCGCCTTGAGCGGCAAGCCCGAAGAATTGATCAATCTCGCGCGCCGCAGCTTCGAATTGCGCGGTGAAACCGAATTCCTGATGGAAACCTCGGAGCACAACTATGTCTACTGGATGGAGCGCCGCAACAAAGGCGTTTTCCTCGCCGCTACTCCGATTGACGTGAGTGGAATTCTGCGCGAGCAGCTCTTCGACCGATTCGAGACCGTCGTCCTCACCTCCGCCACCCTCGCCGTAGCAGGCCGCTTCGATTTCTTGAAGCAGCGCCTCGGCATCACTTCCGCGCTCGAGCGCGTTCTGCCCACCGAGTTCGACTACAAGAAACAGGCGCTGTTCTATGTTCCCCCGAAAATCCCGGATGTGCGCGACGCCGGATTCTCCGCCAAAGCCTCAGAAGAAATCGCGGCTCTTCTCGAAATCACCGAAGGCCGCGCCTTTTGTCTTTTCACCAGCTATAGCCAGATGAATGAGATCCATAGCCGCGTGCGCCAACTGGTTGATTTTCCGCTGCTCTTGCAGGGCTCCGCGCCGCGCCCCGCATTGCTCGAAAGATTTCGCAACACGCCGAACGCCGTCCTCTTCGCCACTGCCAGCTTCTGGCAAGGCGTTGACGTCCCCGGCGAGCAGCTCTCCTGCGTAATCGTGGACAAATTGCCCTTCGCCGTCCCAAGCGATCCGGTAATCGCAGCGCGCATTCACGCTCTTCAGGAGGAAGGCCGCAACGCCTTCGCCGAATATCAGGTGCCCGAAGCCGTGCTCGCTTTGAAGCAGGGTTTTGGCCGCCTCATTCGCTCCCGCAGCGACCGCGGCATCCTCGCCATCCTCGACAGCCGCATCGAGCGCATGTCGTATGGTAAGATTTTCATTGCTTCGCTGCCTGGCTACTCCTCCACACGAGACATCGCGGAAGTCGCCCGGTTCATGCGGAAAAATCCCTAGAAGGGCTCTCCATGTTTGAAGTCAGCGTTGACGAAATGTTTTCCGCGGGGCACGCCCTGCGCGGTTACAAGGGCAAGTGCGAGAACCCGCATGGCCATAACTATAAGATCCGTGTCGTCCTGGAAGGCGCGAATCTCGATTCCATCGGCCTGCTTTATGATTTCATCGACCTGAAAAAAATCATGCGCGCCATCATTGAGGGTCTCGACCACAAATTTCTGAACGATCAGGCCCCGTTTGACAAGATCAATCCGTCGGCGGAGAATCTCGCGAAATATTTTTACGAGGAAACTCTCCGCGGAATGAATGGGCTAGCCGGCCCAGGCGGAAAAAGTGGATCCGGCGGAATAAGTGGAAAATCGCTCGATTCGAATAGCCGCCCCCGAATCTCGAGCGTAACGGTCTGGGAGACCGATTTTTCGTTTGCCACTTTTCGCCCTTAATTATTAAGTCAGGCGACTGCCTTAATAAATGAATTGGTCGGTTTGAGCGGTCGGCAAAGTGCCAGGTTAAAATGAATAAGTCCTTTCTTATCATAGGGATACCGGCAGTTCTGGTGGTCGCCGGCTACATCCTCACGGCTGCCTACTCCGGCGCGCATCTCACTTACTATCGCGTCTTTGCTGCCGCGATTATTTTTCTCGTCGCTCTATATTTTGTGAAAAAATACCATAAGAAAAAATCCGGTTCCAAGGCCGGTTGAAAAAAAGTTCACATGAAACGGTTTGATTGAAGAAAGTCGGTTGATAAATTGGTCGTCACGGAAATTTTTCGCTCGATTCAAGGGGAAGGAACCCGCGCCGGTTTGCCGTGCATTTTCGTGCGGCTCACCGGATGCAACTTGCGTTGCGTTTGGTGCGACACCGCTTACGCCTTTCATGGCGGCACGCAGATGACAATTGATGATGTCAGTAAGAAAGTTCACGAGCTCTCCGGGAATGCGCAGGCCGCGCACAAAATTCGCTTGGTGGAAATAACCGGCGGAGAGCCGCTCTTGCAGCCAGAGTGCGAGCAACTATCGCAATCACTTCTTGCGGATGGTTTCACGGTGATGATCGAAACCAGCGGCGAAAGATTTATCGGAAAATTGCCGCGCGAAGTTATAAAAATTGTCGACGTGAAGTGCCCGGATTCCGGTGAAGCGGATACGTTTGACAGGAAAAATCTCGCCGTCCTGGATGCGAAGGATGAGATCAAATTTGTGATCGCTTCACGCCGCGACTACGAATTTGCCCGCGATTTCACTGCGCAAAACAATCTTTCCGAGCGCGTGCGACAAGTCATTTTCTCGCCCGTTTCGCCCGATCCCGCGGGCGCCTGGCCGGGATTGGAAGCGCGGGAAATGGCCGAATGGATTCTCGCCGATGCGCTGCCGGTGCGGCTCGGACTGCAATTGCACAAGTTCATCTGGGATCCCGCTATGCGCGGTGTCTAAGTGAATCCAACGCGCGAAGAATATTCCGCGTCCATCGGCGTCTACGAAATGGAAATGAAGCATAAAGCGGTTGTACTTGTAAGCGGGGGAATGGATTCATGCGTGACGGCGGCGATTGCGAAGCAATCGTATGATCTTGTTTTCATGCATGCCAGTTACGGCCAGCGGACGGAACGCCGCGAGCGCCGCGCGTTTGACGAGATAGCCGATTTTTATGGAGTGAGTGCGCGCCTCGTTGTGCGTCTGGATTATTTTCACCAGATTGGCGGTTCAGCGCTTACCGATTCGCGGATGGCTGTCCCTGAACGCGAATCTGTGCGCGATGTTGAGCGGAACGAGGGAATTCCAAATACCTACGTGCCATTTCGCAATGCGCATTTTCTTTCCGTCGCCGTGAGTTGGGCCGAAGTGATTGGCGCGCGCGCTTTGTTTATCGGCGCGGTTGCGGAAGACAGTTCCGGTTATCCTGATTGCCGTCCGGAATACTATCGCGTGTTTCAGGATCTGATTCGCGCCGGGACGCGGCCGGAAACGCGAATTGAAATCGTGACGCCAGTGATCGGGATGCGGAAAAGCGAGATCGTTCACCGAGGCATCGAGCTTTCAGCTCCGCTACATTTAACTTATTCATGTTACCAGGCTGAAGATGTAGCATGTGGCGCTTGCGATAGTTGTCTGCTGCGGCTGCGGGCCTTCGCAGAGGCTGGACATTCCGACCCCATCCCCTATCGGGCCGTAATGAGAGATAATAGATAAAGGTTGGCGGGCTCCAGGGAAGCGGCAAGCCCGGCCGGGAGGAACGAACGTGAAGAAGGCATTGATTCAACTCGGAGTGGCTTCGATTGGATTTGTTTTTTGCATCGCGGTTGTGCTTGCGTGTTTCGCGCCGCGGGCGGCCGCACAAGAAAAGAGCACAGCGCCGGCGACGGGCTCCCTATCAGGAAACGTGAAAGATGAAGCGGGCAAGCCGATGGAAGGGGTAACCATATCGATCAAGCCCGACGCAGGCGGAGCTGAGATAACGGCCAAGTCAGACGCGAAGGGCAAATTCCTTCAGAAAGATCTCCCCGCCGGGTTTTATACGATCACTTTTACTTTCAACGAAGAAGTTCTTTTCAACGGCCGTACGGAAATCGTAGCGGGCCACGACAAAGGAGTCGATTGCCTCCTTTCGGATACTGCTGTAAAGGAATTTCGCGCAAGGGCAAAGGCGTACAACGAAGAGCTTAAGAAGTCGAACACACTCACGGGACATGTCACCGCCGGAAAAACCGCGTTGGCGCAGGCGCAGGAGCTCCACAAGCAACAGATTCATTCGGCTCCGGATCTGAAGGATAGCTTTGCCCCCAAGATCACGCCCCTTGCCACTCAAGCGATCACGGAATTCAAAGTGGCGCTGGAACTGGTTGGCAACAACGATGAGGATCGGCGGATCCTGTACGGTCTGGTCGGGGACGCGTACGACACGATGGAAAATTACGATGAGGAAGCGGCGTCACTTAAGAAAGCAGCGGACATCGATCCACCCGCCGCCGGTTACTACAACAATCTTGGAAACGCGCTGGCGAAAGCTGGAAAAATTGACGACGCAAAAGCGGCTTATCTAAAGAGCGGGGAACTCGACCCGGCCAATGCACCGCAAGCCTACCGGAATTTCGGCGCGGTGCTTTACAACACCGGCGGCTTGCAGAACCTCGCAGTTGTGGACATTCTGAAAAAAGCCACCGATGGCGATCCTAAGAATGCGCAAGGATGGTTCCTATACGGGGCCGCGCTGGCAGCCAACATGCAAACCAAGCAGGAAGGCGAAAAGATTATTTTTACATTGTTACCGGGAACGATCGAAGCGTATGAGAAGTGCATTGAGCTCGATCCGAACGGCCAACTCGCAACGCTGGCGCGCCAAGGATTGGAAGAACTGAAGGCGATGGGGCTGGGCGTTGATACGAAGGTGGCAACGCCGAAGACGAAGCACTAGAGTTCGCCCTGTTCGACCAGATTCCAGAATGCGCGCACATTCGGGAATTTCCCACCTGGTGGAGCTCTCATCAACGGACGGAATCCAGTTGGTCACCTACAAACACGACAGCCGACTGAAATCCAGGAGAGGCCGCCATGTTTCTTGCGGATAAAGAAAACGAGTACACGCCGGGTGCGATCGGCCGGCGATCGTTCATGGTGGGCGCTGTTGCGGCATCCGCAGGGCTGACCTGGTGGTACTTTTCGAGGCGTGCACCGGTGGGCGCCGCAGCAGCTTTACCAAGACGTCCGCAAACGGTGACCATCGTGGAGTTTACAGACGCGGGCGAGCGCAAAACAAAAGTGTCCGTAGCCACCGTTGTAAAAACAGAAGAGGAGTGGCGGAAACAGCTCTCACCCGATTCGTTTGAAATCACACGGCACGAAGGCACCGAGTATCCTTACACGAATGAAAATCCAAATGCGCACGCGAAGGGTGTGTTTCGCTGCATTTGCTGCGACACGGCTCTGTTTGATTCGAGCACGAAATTTGAATCGGGCACGGGCTGGCCGAGTTTTTGGGAACCGATTGCGAAAGAGAACGTCATGGAAATCACGGACAAGAGCCTGGGGATGACACGAACCAAAGTTTCCTGCCGGCGATGTGACGCACATTTGGGACATGTGTTCGACGATGGGCCGCCTCCCACGGGTTTGCGCTATTGCATGAATTCCGTGGCGATGAGATTCGCAAAAGCTTCGTAGTTTTCCGGAGGTAATGAAATGAGCCGTTTGGCAGCGATTGTCTTAGCCGCTCTTGCGATTCTGGTGGTGATGCTCGCAATCTTCCGCGGGAACGCGACGAGCGCAGCGACCACGATACCCGATCCGATTGTCAATGAAACCCTTGCCGCGCAACCGGGACAGGAAAAAGTGGTTGTGGCAGGAGGATGTTTCTGGGGACTGCAACTCGTATTCGAGCACGTGAAGGGAGTGACCCGCGTGACCGCGGGATACGCCGGCGGGACGGTGAGGAATCCCGACTACGAGGAAGTCAGCAGCGGGAGGACGGGACACGCCGAGTCCGTTGAAATCGTTTACGATCCGTCGAAAATTACTTTAGGCCAGTTACTGAAGGTGTTTTTCTCCGTGGCCCACGACCCAACGGAATTGAATCGCCAGGGGCCGGACACAGGCACTCAGTATCGCTCTGCGATTTTCTTTGAAGGACAGGGGCAACAGCATATTGCGGAGGCGTATGTGGGCCAACTGAATCAGGCCAAGGTTTTTTCGCGCGCGATCGCGACGCAGATTGCTCCGTTGAAAGCTTTCTATCGAGCGGAGGATTACCACCAGGATTTTGCCTTGCACAATCCAGACAACCCCTATATCGCGACGTTTGACCTTCCGAAAGTCAAACATCTTCAGGAAGAATTTCCCGGTCTTTACGCAGAGTACCGCTGAGCCGTCGGGTCAGATCCCAGCAAGGCATGCGTCGTGGAAATCTCTCATGACCCTTGCGAGAAAACAAAATCCTCACTGAAAAAATATATCTTGTTGGTCAGTCCAGATTTATACCGGGCGAATTTAGCCGTGGATCTGGACGAGCATGGGGGAGGGCGCGCCGGATCTTTTGCGCTTGAGATTCTCAGAGGGAATGCCGGTCCTGGCGAAAGATTTTTCGCAATCGGCTGTGGAGGGGCCGCGCATATTGCCTTCCATGAAGGCAAGGCCCGGGCAGCGCGTGCAGGTGCCGCCGTGGACGCAGACGGAACAACTGGTCAGATCGCGAATGGTGATGGAGCGAACCTCGTTCATCCGCGGCGAATCATTCCAGATGTCCAGGAATTTTTGCTTTCTAACATTTCCCGTGGGCAGGGGAAATTGGACGCAGGGATAGACGTCTCCGTAAGGCGAAACATAACACGCCGTGTGGCCCGCGCTGCAGGGCGTGGAGTTCAGAGCCTCTTCATCGGCGCCCATGGGGAGAGCGCAATCGTCCACAGCATCGCCGAGCAAATTCCGATCGTGGAATACTTCCTTCAATGATAAGTCGTCAAGGCCCATTTTTAGAATGGAGCGGTTGCCATCCATCATCGGAGTGATCGTTGGGTCCATGGTGATTCGCACGCCCAATTCAGCGGCCAGGGCCCTCAAGGCGGGATAATCTCCGTAATTTTGGACCATCAAGACATTGGCCATGATCACATGCAAACCCTCGCCGCAGAGGAAACGGATGGCCTTGAGGGAGCGAGCATGGGAGCCGGGCACCAGGGTGATGGCGTCATGGACTTCGGGCCGGTGGGAATAAATGCTGATCTGAATGGTTTCCACGCCGAGGGCTTTGATGCGCGCCGCTTCTTTTTTGCCAATCATGAGGGCGTTGGTTTTCAGGCGGATACAAAAACTCTTATCGCGCGCGTATTCGAGAATTTCAAATAAATCCTTGCGGAGCAGGATCTCGCCTCCACTGATGGTGAGAAAAAAAACGCCAGCTTCCGCCATCTGGTCAATCAGGCTCTTAATCTCGATGGTGGTCATCTCGCCGTGGTCATCATGATCGAGATAGCAATGAACGCACCGCTCGTTGCAGCGGTAAGTGATATCAAGCTGCACGGAGAGCGGGATGCCCAGGCGGAGCGCCTTGGCGCCCATCTCGTGCATTAAGTTGCTCACTTCGAATTCTCCTTGGCCATGGCGTGAGGGACAATGGCTTGATCGGACACGATCAGGATGCCGTGGCCCGCAAGCTGCTCGACAAGGGCTTCCGCATCTTTCATGGCCACTTCCGGCGAGACTTCAAATTCTTTGCAGATGCGATCCGTGACGATCTCATCGAGCGGCGTTTTGCCGTCGGCCGCTTCCCAAATCGCGGTGGCCACACTGTTCAAAGTGAAGAGAGTCGAGTCACGAGTAGACATGACCATCATTTCGCCGCCCATCAGGCGGGAGGCAACGAAGGTGTCCCGTGCGACGTAGCGTTTCTGGGGCGGGCGATTCTCCATTATTGAATCAACTCCCAAACTTTGGCGTCCGGCCGAAACGTCAGCCGGCGGACAGGCACCCGATTTACAAACTCACATGCCGATTCAAAGACCGAGTTTACCAGCGCGGGGTCATCGGCGAAGAAGAGTATATTCCTGAGAAGGGCTTGAACCGCAATCGTTGTGTCCAAGTGTTCAATCTTATTGTCGCGACCCTGGGCGAGCAGGAAGACTTCCGCGATGGGGGCGCGCAGATTTTCCCCGATGCGGGCAAGCTCGCCGGCGAACGGAGTGCCAAAGGCAAAATAACCGGCGGACTCCTTGGCAACGTAGGAGATCTCGTCGGTGAGAAGGGAAACATCGGGTGGCGCGAGACCGGCAATGGTTGTTTTTCCGGCGCCCGAGACACCGCTGAACAAAAAGGCGCGGCCGTTGCGCATGGCGCTGGCGGCGTGCAGAAGGAAGCCGCCTTCGCTTGAGAGCAGAAGCGTGTGAACGATGCGAAGCACGCAGTCAATGGAATAAGGATTGGCGGTCTGGCGGACGAGGCCTCGCCCGGCGGAGGGATTCCATTCCGCGTGGAAGTCGCCGCGATCGAAGCACCACTTTCCGGAATTCCAGCGCACGGAGACGTCCTGATTTTTTGCGAGAAGGCCCGGCGGAGCGAGGTCAATCTGGAATTCAAATCTGGGCCGGCTGGAATTGGCGACGAATCCCGCGTACCGCTTGGTGAGCAGTTCGATGAAGGCGGGATCGTCCACGGACAATCGAATCGGAAGTCCGCCGATCTCAATCACCACATGGGCCATACTCTGGGGTGGCGCAATTTTGGAACGGGCGGTAGCAGTCAAAATGTCCGGCACTCAAACTCCTTCAGAGATAGCTCCCTTTAGAGAGCGGAAACGCGCAGATAAAGCGATGTTGCGCGATTCGAGATGCGGAGCAGCCGGCAGATCACCTGCTGCGCCGCAGTGAGCCGGGTGCGGAGTTGTACGCGGCGTCCTCGACGCTCGATATGTGTGACGCGCCCGAGCAATTCGGAACCGGAAACCGCAGGATCGTCGCGCCGCGTGCGATCACCGCGTGTCTTCAGAAGCGGCTCGCCGGAATTGCCAGAAATTGTATTGAACTTCGAATCGAATTTCGCTGTGACTCTGTGGACGACCAGGCGCCCGTCGCGCGCGAAGACGACGATTTCCCCCGGAGAAATTTCTTCCACGCCGGCGCGTTCGACGGTTACCAGATCACCCGGCCTCATCGTGGGAACCATACTGGCGCCCGCAACGCGAAGGCGGACGAGGCCGAACTTGCGGACCGCCTCACTCATAAGATTGCACGCAGAATTATTCGCGACGCCCATTAGAAATGGTGTGGTCATATGACCGGAGTATTCGTCCGTAACATTTGCCGTGAAATACGCGGGGATCGTTTCCCGTGACAACTTCATGTAAGTGCGCGCCCCGAAGCGGCAGACTAGGATTTCTTCGGATTCGAGTGACACGCCCCTTGCGTGGAGCTGATCTTGCCGCACGAGAGCGCGGAGACTTCAAAGACGCGCTCAAAGCGGAAGGACGGGGTGTCGTACGGCTTCTTCTTGCCGCCAATTGCTGTTGGCGTTCCCTGCGTTTTTGTTTCGGACGAATCGTTTATTGTCACTTGTTGTCTCCCCCCGTGCGTTATTGTAACGCAGCTTGAGTTAACTTGGCAGCGCAACCTACTCCGGTGTGTCCATTGCATTCCGGCAGACCTGGATTTCCGGTGCCAGAAGCAGAATTGGTCCCCAGCGTGAAGTAGATGCTGGACGCCTGAGCGGATGTGGAAACGTTGTCCACAATGATCCCACTCGTCGCACCGGTAGCATTTGCTGGAAGCGATATGGCATCCGTGACGGCGGCAGGCGGCCATGCGCCGCTGGTAATGTTAATGGAGATCAGGCAACCGTGTAAGTCGGTTCGGCACGGAGAGCCAGCCGCTCCCAACAGGGCAGTGTTGCGGGCGTCGTTGCCGACACTGAAGAAAATATATTCCGAGGAGGTACCGGTGTTTTCGATTTCAGTGATCGAAGAGCATGCGATACCGTCGGCGCTTACAAGACCCGGAAGAGACGTGCCGAGAGCGGCTTGCAATACGCCAGCGGTCACAGTGAGCTTAAATACCGCCGGCCTATCACCGTTCGCGGCATCCTTTCCGCACATATAGAGGCTGCCCGTCCCTCCAGCGCTGGTGAGGTAAGCGTTGTCAAACGAGCCCATGTGTAAGGCGGAGCCCGGGTGTGTTGTTCCTCCGATATCCAGACTGCGGGTCGTGGCGCTGAGAGTGGTGTTTGTCTCAATGAGAGTTCCGCCGTCTGCTGTATCCGCATTGACGGCGTAAACGGCTGATACGGTGCCATCCACAAGAGGCGCGTCAACAATCGCACCGCCGGTGCCAATTTGAATGGTGTCGGCGCCGTTCGTGGCGCTCGCTCCATCCACCACATAGCTCAAAAGCCCCGAATTGTCGCCCACAAAAATGTGCCCGGATGTGGTGTCCTTCACCGGGCTGCTGAGAATCGTCGCGGCATGAACGGTGATGGGCCAGCCAGTGCCTACGACTTCCGCGGGAGCGCCAAGGAACACTCCAGTGAACTTGTGAAGTTTGCCGACGTTGTCGCCGATGTACATGGCGTCCGTGTTGTAGTCATAGAATGGCGAGGAGTTGGTGTCCTGATCCGTGGCGCCGCCATTGAATGTAATGTTCGCGATGCAGGATTTGACAGCTGGACAATTCGCTGTCCAGCTCTCGCCGGCAGCCAGGGTTGTGTCAGGAACGGCCCCCGCTCCGGGGCCAGTGCCTTCACCAGCCTTCCATTTCAGGAGGTGAAGAACCGCGCCGGAGGCGCTGGTCTCGACATAGGCGACTTTGGTGCCGTCACCGGAGATCACCGGCGAGGTTACGACGCCGCCTTTAGTTGCCAAAGTAGAAGTTTGATAAGACCAGTACACCGAGGGGCCATTCGTGGCGCACAAACCACCCACGCTGCCTTGCGTGGAATATAGGTTGTTATAGGCGATAATGCTTGCCTGGCCCGCGCCGGTCGTGCCGACGGCCCACGCAAAACCTGTCGCGTTTGTTGCATAGGTAATTAGATTTCCATCCGTGCCCGGTAGCGCGGCGGTGACTGTGACGATATTGGCGCCGGGCGCCACTGTAGTAACGCCAAGCGTTGAATCGTTGCGCGCGAGGGCGGCCTCGAAGTTTGTCGCGGTTGCATCGGCGCTGGCGCCGACGAGGAAGTTCAGGCCCACGTTCGACCCTGCTCCAGTTGTGGTAACTCCCCCCGTCAGCCCACCCAAGGTGATGTCGAAGGCCGCGCTATCCGCCAGCGCAAAGTTGTTGGCCGCACCCGCAGCGACCGCCGTGAGTGTATCAGTGGTCGTCACGCGGCTGGTGACAGTTGCGGCAGGGTTTGCGGCAGTTATTCCCGTACCGAAGCAACCAGCCGTTGCACAATCAGCCGCGTTGTCATTGATCGCGGCTTCTAGGTTTTCTGCCGCTGTAGTCGTGCTGGCGCCGATGAGAACTTGTTCCGTACCGGCTGCGGGGGCGGCAGTTTCGTAAGTGTAGACAACATTGCCGACAGTGACTGTACTCCCATTCAAAAAAGTCGTGCTGGTGATATCTATCGTAGCCGTGGCGGAAGTGGACGCCCCCGTGTTTGCATATAAAACTATTGAAGCAGCGCCATTTGTAATGGTTGCAGTCTGGCCGTTCGTGGCGGTGTTGGCGGTGAAAGTTCCTGTTTCAGTAGCAGCTACACCCGCGGCGGAGGGAAGGCCAGTGTTGAATACAACGTAATCGTTTGTGCAGTCGGGCGCGGCGGAGACATCAAAGCTGAATTTGGCAGGGAACATTTCGACGCCAGCTGTAGCGGCGGCCTGAATGGACATACCCCAGTCCGAGCGTAGTGTTTGAGGGGTTGGGGCCGGCTGCTTAGGCTCCAAAGGTCCGCCAGGCGCAACAGGCTCGCCAGGGTTGCCGCCGCGGTCTTTGAGGATCCCTTCGAGGCCGCCCGGATCACCGGTGACCGGACTCACGATACCTGGATTTCCGACTTCTGGCCCCCCATTGGATAGAATGGCGGGCGAACCGGTCTGCTGTGTCACCCCCTTGGGCAACAAAATGCCCGGGTTCTGGCGCAACCACTGTTGACCGTAGCGAGCATCTCCCGCAACGCGCCATGTCTGTTCCATGGTTTTGGGCTGGGAGAAGACCATGTGGCGGTTGCTCCAGTCCGTGGTCATATGCACGGGATTTCTCTTCTGTGCATGAACCCACTGGAGCAGTGGCACGAAAATGACCAGGGCCACCACCCCTATTGCTAATCTATAATTCGCGTCGCCAATCCGTTTCATTTCACGCCTCACAGAGTAATTTTCTTAACCTTATGTTTGGTTAATGACCTCTTGCACCGAGGTGAAACTTGTATTTTCACGCTCGAGAGAACATGACCCAGCCGTTCTCAGCAAAAGAGGCTGACAGCCACCCCGCCTGGCGGGGCGAAGGCATAGCACGGCCTCGTAAGTGAGTCCGATTGCTCACGTTAAGCAGGATAGGAACCCTAAGAGTCCAAGTCAATTCAACTCTGGAACACCATGTTCCAAAGATGCACGCCCTGTGGTGTGGATTTTGACTCAGATCGAATGGGCATACCAGAGTGGTACAGGCGCGGGGTGAGGATGCGAAAGACGAATATCACGGGACGCAGTACACGCCCCCTGTGGTTGCGAGTCAGATCACCAATTGATGGTTACGGGCCACTTCACCCGATTTAATTCAAGGCCGACTGAGTCAATTTTATCGCACAGTAAGCCGCGGTCGCCCCGCAAGTCGTGGCGGATGTGGCCTGCGTGGTGAAATAGATACTCGACGCCTGCGCATCCGCGCTGACGTTGTCAATCACGATGGCGCTGGTACCGCCAGTCGCGGTCGGATACGTTATGGGTGAGCCGGCAATGGCTGCGGCTGTGGCCCCTCCGCCAATGGTATAGCCGTACAAACGGCCAAAACTTCCGGCTAAGCCCTCACCAAAGAAAAGATAGTCGGTCGAGCTATTAAAAATCTCCGTCATCGGGGAGCATTGGGCGTGGGCGACCTCGTCGAGTTGGACGGAGTTTGCCACGGCGGTTACTCCACTGATGGACCCGTTAGCGCCGGTCGTGGGGATTTCCCAAAGCTCGGCGTCGCTGACTCCGGCGGCTTCCCTGCCGCACACCCAAATGTGCCCGCTGGTGACAGTGCCGTTGAAGTAGTTATTGTCAAAAGCCGGCGCGTGAGTGGGAAACGATGTGCCGCTATTGCAGGCCGAATCTCCTTCACCGGTTTCCACAAAGTTTTTGGTTGTGAAAGGGCCAGCCGTGCTGGCCTGCTCGATGCCGGTCACGGGGGTAGCGTTCGCCGTTATGTACTCGTACACCCAACCGTTTGTGCTGTCCACAGTGGGCGCGTCCGTAAGTTTGTTATTCAAGCCTCCACTACAGGTCGTATCGCCGATCTGTAGCGTCCCCGCCACGCTGCTAAAAGTGGTGGCCGTTACGGCATATAGGGCTCCGTTGGTTGAGCCAACAAAGACAAATCCACTGGAACCGTCGTACACCGGGCCGGTCAGTTCCGTCCCTGTTGCAACAGTTAGTTTGGTGACCACCGGAGTACCGGAACCCAGGACCGGCGTCACTTTGTATAGGATCCCGTCGTCGTCTCCGACGTATGCGATGTCGTTGGTGTAGTCGTAATACGGCGAGGAGTTGGTAACCGTCTCCGTGGTTGTGTTCAATAGGATGCTGACCAGGCACGACGCGCCGGCTGTGCAACTGCTCACGCCTTGGCCAGCGGCAAGCACATGCGTGGGTGCCTTGCTGGCGGCCACAGTCCCACCATCAGCGCTATTCCATTCCAGGACGTGCAGGTAGGGACCCGTCGATCCACCACTTTCGATGTATATGACTTTGGAACCGTCCATTGAAAGCGCTGGCGACGTTGTAACCGTGCCCCCTGCAAAAGAGCCATTGTAGGCCCAATAAACGGTTGGGGCCGCGTGGCCGGCACAGAAAGGCGTTCCGGTACCGGAGTAAAGGTTGTTGAGCGCAACCATGTTTGCCTGACCGCCTGTTGTGCCTGCCACATTCAATCCGTAGGCCACATAATCACTCGCACAGACGGGGGTGGCGTTTATATTAAAGCCGAACTTGGCAGGATACATGTTCTCTGCGACAGTGCCGTTTCCCAGTGAGAAGGCCCAATCGCGGTGCGGCGTTTCCGGGCTCTGTTTCGGCCCCAATGGTCCGCCGGGTTCGACTGGGTCGGGATTACCTCGGTCCTTGAGAATCCCCTCAAGGCCGCCCGGATCCCCGGCGCTATTCGTCAGCGAATCACTCTGGGGATGCGGAGCGACGGCGGGGTGATTCCGCTTCATCTGTTGCATAATGTAGCGGGGGTCGGTAACAGTCTGATACCACTGCGAGTACCGGCCGTTCGCTATCGCTTCGGCGAAGGTGCCCGGATTGGAAAAGATCAGATGGTGATGGGACCAGTCATCCACCAGCCCCATGCCGTGCCCCTGTGCGCGCGCGCGCTGCAAAAGAGATACGAAAACCACCATAACCACCACGACAAACGCCAACTTGTAATGCCATTCGGCAATCCGTTTCATTTCACGCCTCGCTGAATAACGTTCTCAACCGAAAATTATCCACAGACATTTGTACCGAAGTGAACCCTACTTCGCACCCGAATCGAAAATGGCCCCGGGTGTCCTCAGGAAATTGCGGCAAAAAGCAGCGCCGCAACGCGGTGCAAGGACATTGCACCACATTGCAACTGAGTGTGGGGACCCAGTGTAGGGAGCATATAAAGTGGCAGAATGCGCGTCAATGCCACAGTGAAACTCCTATTCCAAAATGGCATGACCAGTGCACACAACCCAACCTTAAAGTCATCAACTCACAGAGTGAGAGTGTCCGTTGCGGTGCATGCCTGGGATTGCACCGTCAGAGTTGAATTCTTGGGAGCGCAAGAAAATCCGGTGGTGTGCCCGCCGGCGGGAGATCCAGACCAGCACAAGTGCTCTCTCGCGAAAACATATCCGGTAAGCTAAGCTCAACGCGACAGAGGCCAAACTTGGCGCGACACGCCGAATTCGCAACCACTCGTGAAGGAAATGAGGAGCAGCTATTGCTGGGCTGCGCGCGCACCCGCGTGAGCGCCGAGATGGGAGATCGCATTCGCACGCTGGTGCGCGGGCAGGCTGGATTGGGAAGCGACTTATTTGGCGGCGATCGAGCATGGCGTCCTTGCGCTTCTATGCCGCAATTTATTGGCGATTTGTCCCGAGGATGTTCCCGCTGAATGGCGCAAGAGATTGAATGCCGACTTACTCGGAATCGCGCAACGGAATCTATTTTTGACGGGAGAGATGCTGCGGCTTTCGAGTCTGTTTCATGCGGAAGGTCTGCTCGCCGTTCCATATAAAGGACCAATCCTAGCAGCGCAGGCGTACGGCGATCCAGGTCTGCGACAATTTGCGGATCTCGATTTTGCCGTCACGCAACGCGATATTTACAGGGCGCAGGCCGTACTTCTAAAAGAAGGATATCGGGCGTCATTCGGCGAGGTGGCGCAGGGGGAAGGCGCGAAACCGACGCTCAGCGAGTACCAATATATAAGGCCTGAGTGGAACGTGGTCGTGGAGCTGCAAACGGAAACGACGCTGCGCTACTTCCCGCGTCCACTGGATTTTGAGGAAATGGGACGGAGGCTCGAACCAATTCCACTTGCAGGCGCGGAGGCCTGTACATTTTCCGCGGAAGATACATTGCTTCTACTATCCGTTCATGGCGCGAAACATTTCTGGGAGCGGCTCTTGTGGATCACGGACATTGCAGAGCTTTTGCAGGCATCCAGTGGTGTGGACTGGAAGAAAGCGTATGCCCGCGGCGAAGAATTCAAAGCGGGGCGAATGCTTCGGTTGGCGTTGTATCTTGCTCACGCGATGCTCGACGCGCCATTGGAGGAGGACGTGTTGAAAACGATTCGGGAGGACTCCGCGGTGACAAAGCTCGGTGAAGGCATCAGCGCGCGATTCTCGCTGAATCCGGAAGCGCCTCTTTCCGTGCTCGACCGGTTTTGTTTTCGTGTCAGGAGCCGCGAAAACCTGTGGCAAGGGGCGCGGTATGCGCTGCGGCTTGCAACTTCGCCGGCAAATCCGGACCGAGCCGAACTGCCCTTGCCCGGGTGGCTCTCCTGCGTGCGCGGATTTCTGAGACCCCTGCTGCTCGTAAAGCGATACGGAGTTCGACGCCCAAAACCGCACTAAGGCCGATAGCTTCGAGCCAATATTACAATCCATCTGTAAAGATCTCTATCCACAACTTGAGAGTTAAATCATGTCGATCTTCGTTTGACAGATATGGCCGAAGTTCCTTTTCGTACCTTTCTCGGAGCCGCTGAGTATCGAGTCGCTCTTTCTTGAATAAGTAGTCGGCGTCGTCGCGATCCTTCGTGCTGTTTCGCTCCAACTTGGACAGGATGTAGTCGTACGGGTCTGGTGCATAAAGGTGAAGATTCTTGAAACGGGCAGGGAACATTTCAAATAGTCGCGTTTCGTAGTCGTCCGGCATATTGGTCACCGTCACTCGATGCAGGCAGACCTCGTGCTTTCTTGAAAGTGCAGATTCAGGACCGGCTATTTGCTGCACGTCGAACGAAGCGGGTATCGCAGTGTAGTAGTCCAGGTCGCCAGTATGGCGCGGCAGACCATAGACGACAGTCACCACAAATCCACCGATGCAATGAAGAGCGAGGGACTCAGTCAGAATCGCATCGAGCTCTGCAAGAAACTCTCTCCAAGGCGACGGAAGCTCTGGATTGTCATTCGGCATATTGAAGATGCTCTGGTCGCAAATCCGTCAAGAGATTCCAATGTTTGGCTTCTTGAGGGCGGTTATGTGTGAGCCAATATCGTTCTGCGTCATTCTTGGGAGGTCTCGGAAATGCGTCTTCATGCACAAGTCTGCTTTGGTCGAGCGTAGTTTCCAACCCCGCGAGCACGCGGGTTCTCTGTGCATTTTTCGCACTATGTTCTGACATCTGGCGCGCAAGGCTACTGACAAACCCCAAGCGATTCTGGAGATTGTGTTTTCTGGCTTGTTCTGCGAGCCAATCGAAATCCATCTTCGAATACCGCAACAAGACCCAGGGCAGTGCTTCAGCTAAGCGTGGTTCGAGACTGTCTTGTGCCAAGGCTGTCAGCAAGACTTCCCCCGGATTTTTCTTCGCGACATGTGGGCGAAGGTAGGCAAAACCAGGATAACCCAGCTTTGCCACGGATTCCGCCAGCCATTGAGCGTCAGCTTGCGACGGTCGAAAGGATTCTGATACGGGAAGCTCGACCGGAGAGAGCTCGTAAACTAAAGCAAGCTTGCGCGTCAACTCTGGAGTCAGCCGACGCTTCCCCTGTTCCAACATATGGACGTAAGCCTGAGAGAGTCCAAGCCGTTCAGCCACTTCTGTCTGGCCCCATCCTCGCCGGAGACGTGCGCTCTTTAGAACTTGGAATCTCATGATAATTGTATAACACATATGTTATAAATAATCAAGCACAGGTCATTTCATTAAAGAGAGCCATACGTCTTCGGTTGAACTGTTAACATGCGGGCGGGAATGCTTGCCGCGGCCACCTAACTCACACCGCAACGAGCGATGAAGTCCATGTTGCGAAAGAGCACGAGTTGTAGCACTGTGCATGAGAACTTATGAGTTTTCGGATCGCCAACCCCTCCTGGCGCTGGATCATTTTCTCGCTTACCGGTTTTGTATTCCTCGCTGTCGCGTACACAAGTGGGAGAAATGCCTACGCGGATTATCTGGAATCTTCTCCCGAACCTGAGGATTGGCTTCGGGCAACTCGAATCGAGCCCGGCAACGCAGAGTATTGGTACAAGCTGGGACTGTACCGTGAATATGACATCGAGAATGGTGACATAAACAAGGGCATCGAGTATCTCAGCCGCGCTACGGCGCTCGATCCCAGGTCAGCCACCTACTTGATGGGATTGGCCGCGGCTTATGAAACCGCGGGCCAGCCTGAAAAAGCCCGCCAATCCTATCTGGCTGCGATGAAAGATTATCCTCTTTCTCCCGAGGTGTACTGGCGTTACGGCAGTTTCTTGCTGCGGCAGGGAGACGCGAATCAGGCATATGCAGAAATGCGCATCGCCGTGCGCGGAGATCGCACGCTGATTCCGCTGGTCATTTCACGCGTGTGGATGGAAAAACACGAGGTCCAACCGCTCCTCACGACTGTATTGCCTTCCGATATCGCCGCTTACCAGCAGGCAATCGAGTGGTTCTGTACCGCAAGAGAGCTGGACGCCGCCCTGGCGGCATGGGAGCGAATGATCGGACTTCACAAGACGATTCCGATCGCGAGTGTCTTTCCACTTGAAGATGATTTGCTCAATGCAAATCGAGGAGATGAGGCCCGCCAGGTATGGCAAGAGGCCCTTGCCGCGAGCGGAATTGGAAATGAGACGCCGGCAAACGGATCCCTTGTCTTCAACGGCGGATTTGAAATCGATCCTCTTAATGGAGGGCTTGACTGGCACATTGTTCCGACACAAGGCGTGACGATTGATTACGACACCTCCGCCCCGCATTCCGGGCACCGGGCACTGCGGCTGAAATTCGACGGCACCCAAAACATTTCCTTCCAGGGCGTATGGCAGGTCGTTCCTGTCGAACCGGGCCGGCACTACCGGTTTGAAGGGTACCTCCGCACCTCCGGAATTACGACAGACAGTGGCATCCGTTTCTTCATTGGCTTTTCAGGAGCGAACCAAGCGCAAATCTTTTTGGACAATCTTACCGGGGATAATCCGTGGACCGCGCAGACAGTGGAATTCACTCCTATGGCTGGAGTCCACGAAGTCAAGATCACGGTCTATCGTCCTCCCAGTCAGAAATTTGACAATAAGCTGGCGGGGACAGCATGGGTGGACGACGTCTCCTTAATTCCCACAGGAACTTCGGATCATCGATGACAACCCTGCGCATAGGGATTTGCCTCCTTGTGATATTTGCCGTTGCGGCAAACGGCGCTGTCGAGCCATGGTCAGAAGCAATTCTAGAAACCGGGGCGGCCCTGTTGTTTTTGTGGTGGGGATACCGTGTCGCCAGGCACAAAAGTGGAGTGGATTCCTTTAGCCCCGTGTTTTGGCCTGTGCTGGGGATTGTCCTGTTAGGATTGGTGCAATATATTGTGCCGCTTTCCGTGTATCCCTATTTGACGAAGCTGGAACTCTTGCGGTGGACGACATATTTGCTGGTCATATTCCTTGCGAGCCAGGGTTTTCATACTCCACGCCAATGGGGGCGTTTCGCCTGGTTTCTTGTTTCGTTTGGATTTGTGGTCGCTGTATTCGGAATCCTTCAGGACCTCACATTTAACGGAAAACTTTATTGGTTCCGCGAAATCAGCGGGGGGCTCCCGTACGGACCGTATGTGAACCACAATCATTTTGCCGGCTTCATGGAACTCGTTATACCCATAGGATTGGCGACGCTGGCCGTCCGGGGGGTTCGGCGCCAGCAAATCCCATTGATTGCGTTTTGCACGGCGCTGTCCATGGGCGCATTGATCCTCTGCGCATCCCGAGCCGGGGTTGTGGCGTTTGGGCTTGCGCTGATCATTCTCGTCCTATTGCTTTTGCTTCGCCGCGGAGAAAAGCGGCACTTGTTCACGTTTTTTGTGGTTCTTGTTTTGGCGGGAGGGCTCGTTGCCTGGATGGGCGCGGGTCAAGTGATCAGACGATTTCAAGAAGTGAAGAATCCAGAATTCAGTGAGTCGCGGCGTATTTCCATGATGCGCGGTGCATTGCACATGTTCCGTGCGAACCCACGGATTGGAACTGGACTCGGCACAACAATATCCGTGTATCCCCGCTTCGAGACGCAATACGACGGCAAGACAGTCGACCATGTCCACAATGATCATCTCGAAATTCTTGCCGAAACCGGAATCGCCGGTGGGGTATGCTGGCTGGCGTTTGTTGGCTTGCTGGTTGGATTCGGGCTTAAGAACCTTTTCTCTCGAAACGAACCGCTGGTGCAGGCCCTGCAAGTCGGCGCGCTGGTTGCATGCGCGAGCCTGCTGATTCACGGGATGGTGGATTTCAATCTGCACATACCTTCGAACGCCCTTCTTTTCTTTCTCCTGGCGTGTTTTGCGACAACAAGTCCCGTTGGTGGTGCTGCTGGTACGACTGCTAACTGATTAGACGCATTTTTTGCAATTCCGGATTAAAGTAGTTGAAGACTCAGACTGTCCGGTATAATTCTGTGCTCGTGGGGGAATTCGTCCAATGCTTTGCACGACCAGGAGTGTATCTAAAGCAGTAGTCCGGGTGTGCCTGCTTGCGTTACTGGCATGCATCGTCGCGCCTCTTTCGTGTGTCGCCCAACAGAGAGTTGAAACCACCGATGAAACCAACAGCAAGATCCGCGAGATGGCGAAGAACTCTGGGTCTATCGGAATCAGCGGACCGGAGTACAAGATTGGCAGCGGAGACGTCCTCAGCATCGAGGTTTTCGATGTCCCACAACTGACACGGGATGTGTCGGTTAGCCAGAATGGCTACATTGCTCTCCCGTTGTTGCCAGTGCGCGTGCTTGCGAAGGGGCTCACAGGTCCGCAACTCGAAGAGAAAATCGCGGAATTGTTGAAGGCAAATCAGTTGATTACCAATGCGCAAGTTACTGTGTCGGTTAGACAGCAGAATAGCCATCCGATTATGGTGATCGGGTCCGTGCACAATCCGCAGGTAATCGAAGCCACCAGACCGATGAGTCTGGTCGAGGTTCTATCAGCTTGCGGTGGCATCGGCGATGATGCGGGTGAGACCGTAATCATCACACGGGATCCTCTGGCAGAGGTGAGCGCCAACGGGGGCGGCGATGGAAAAGATGATCTGCCGATGGCGACGCCGCAAACAACAACCGTGAATCTGCTGAGTCTGCTGAATAGTTCAAATTCGAAAAGCAACGTGATACTGACCGGCGGCGAAACGGTGTCGGTGCCAAAGGCGGGCATTTTTTATGTCATTGGCGCGGTCAACCATCCCGGGGGATTTGTATTGTCAAATAATTCCAATGAGATGACAACTTTGATGGCGCTGGCCTTGGCTGCCGGCACGCTTTCCACCGCGAAGCAATCCCAAGCTGTGATCATACGCAAAGACGCAACGACTGGGAAAAACAATGAGATCCCAATCGATCTGCAGAAGATCCTGACAAGAAAATCGCAAGACACCGCACTGATGGCAAACGATATCCTTTTTGTACCTGACAGCTCCGGGAAAAAGGCGCTCCGCACGATTGGACAAGTCGCGGTGACCGTTACGACCGGGGTTGCCATCGCACGGGTAATTCCCTAAAGCCCCCCCTGCATTCCAGCGGCGGGTTGAGGCAGAAGTTGGAAGGAGAAGATGGACGAGACAAATATTATTCCAAGAGACCGTAAGTCGAACGGTGCCATCGAATTAGTTCCGGCACCGTCATTGCTATCCTGGGAGCAGTCGCCACGCGAACCACATCTTCTTGATTACCTGCTTGTCCTGCGCAAACACCAATGGTTGGTGCTGACATTTCTACTGACAGTCGTCACATTGGTGACCATTGCCACTGTCAAGATGAAGCCGATTTATCAGGCGACCGCGCGAATCGAAGTGGACCGCGAAACAACGAACGTTCTTCCATTTCAAAGCGTAGATTCCGAGAGTCTTTATATGGATCTCGAGAATTACATCGAAACCGAGTCCAAAGTTCTCCAGAGCGACACACTCGCGATGCTAACGATAAAGAAAACGGGCCTGGCCTCAAACCCCGCATTTGGCGGTTCGCCCGGATTGGAGCTTCCGACGCTCTCTCCCGATTCACCGCCGATCACGCGGCCGGCAATCCTGGGGGCGTTTGTGGGGTCACTGGGCGTGAAGCGGGTTCCCAATAGTCGGTTGCTGGATGTGACATTTGAATCGACGAACGCACAACTCGCGGCGATGGTTTTGAATACGCACTTGAAGAACTTTCAGGACCAGAATTTCCGAAGCCACTATGACGCCACCAAGCAGGCCTCCGACTGGTTGACGGATCAGCTCGATGACATGAAGATAAAGGTCGAGAAGTCCGAGGACGCGCGCCTTAAGTACGAGCGCGAGAATCAGATTTGGACCGTCGACGAAAAGCAAAACATTACCACGCAGAACCTTTCGGAAATCAACAAAGAGTTAACCGAGGCTCAGGCCGACCGCATGAAGAAGGAAGCGGAGTTCAACATCGCCAAGGGTGGGGACGTCAACTCCATTCCAGCCGTTCGTGACAGCACCTTGATCCAAACTTTGACTGGCAAACAGGCGGAGCTTCGAGAGACGTATACGGCCGAGGTCAGCCGGACAGGTCCGAATTGGCCCACTACGCAGCGGCTGGCAGAGCAAGTTAAGAACCTGGATCAACTCGTTGAGAATGAGAAGAAAAACATCGTGGGCCAGATTGAAGAAGAGTACGACTCCTCCGTCAGCCGCGAAAAGCTTCTCACGGAGAACCTCGAGCGCCAGAAAACGGCTGTCAACCAGATGGGCGAAAAAATGGTGGAGTACAACATTATCATGCGCGAAGCCGAGGCCAACAAGCAGCTCTACGACGGATTGTTGCAAAAGCTCAAGGAAGCTGGAATTTCCGCCGGTTTGCAGTCGTCGAACATTCGGATTGTGGATCCGGCAATGGTTCCATCCACGCCAGCCCGGCCGAATAAAACGCGCAACATCATGATGGCATTTCTCGTGGGGTTGGTCGGAGGAATCGGATTGGCCTTCCTGCGCGAATACATGGACAACACGGTGAAGACGCCGGATGACGTGGAGATGCTGGCCCGGCTGCCTTCGCTCGCGGTCGTTCCCGCTTTTGGAAGTCTTGAAGGCAAACGCAGCCGAATGCAGAAGCTTCTGAAGAGCGCGACTTCGAACGGCAAAGATATGCGCGTGGAGTTGGTTTCATATTCCATGCCGCAGTCGCAAGTTTCCGAAGCATTCCGGTCCTTGCGAACATCACTCCTTCTTTCGCAGGCCGGACACCCGCCTCAGGTGATCCTCGTGACCAGCGCATTGCCTCGCGAAGGAAAAACAACGGCGGCGGTGAATATCGCCGTAACACTGGCGCAACTCGGCGACAAGACGCTGTTGATTGACGCCGACCTCCGCAAACCCGGTGTGACGCGCGCGCTGAGCCTTCCCGATGGCAAGTATGCGGGGTTGAGCTCGTATCTTGCCGGCGTGTCAACATTGGATTTGGTGACCGTGCAACATCCGGTGATTTCCAATCTCTCCGCTGTGCCGACGGGACCGATCCCGCCGAACCCCGCGGACTTGCTCTCTTCGGACAAGATGCGGCAGGCAATCGTTGAACTCAAAAAGGAATACAAATTTATCGTGATCGATTCCCCGCCCATCATGGCGGCCACGGATGCGGTCATCCTTTCCGTCCTCGTGGACGGCGTCTTGCTTGTCGTCCGCAGCGGGGAGACTCCCAAGGAAGCGTTCACGCGCATGAGGGACTTGCTCACGGGAGTGAAATCCCGGTTGCTGGGCGTGCTCCTGAATGCAGTGGATTCCAGCGCTCCGGATTATTACTACTCATATCGGTATTACCCCTACTCATATGGGGGCTACAGCCACGACTCGAAGAGATCTGCTTCGGGCCCCGCGGCGAGAGCTTGATGCCCGAATCGAATTTGGAATCCTGAGGAGGTATTTTGCGCTTTCTCATTACCGGGGGTGCGGGTTTTATCGGGTCTCACTTAGCGGAGCGGTTGCTTGCCCGCGGCGACGAGGTTTTTCTGTTTGACAATCTATCCACCGGCAGCATGGAAAATATCCGCCACTTGAAATCATGTGACCGGATGCACTATTTCCTGGACTCCATTGATAACCGCCAGTTGCTGGCGGAGTTGGTGGATGAATCCGACGCTGTCTTCCACCTTGCCGCGGCGGTCGGCGTGCGACTGATCGTGGAGAGCCCTGTTCGCACGATTGAGACGAATGTGAACGGCACGCAACACGTTTTGGAGGCCGCCTATAAGAAACGCAAGCGCGTCTTCATCGCATCAACCTCGGAAGTTTATGGCAAGAGCACTCAGGTGCCGTTTCACGAAGAAGCCGATCTCGTCCTTGGACCGACGAGCAAAGGGCGCTGGAGTTATGCCGCATCCAAAGCTCTCGACGAATTTCTCGCGCTTTCCTATTGGAAAGAAAAGAAACAGCCTGTGATTGTGGGGCGTTTCTTCAATACCGTCGGCCCGCGACAGACCGGCCGGTATGGAATGGTCCTGCCGAACTTTGTCTCCCAGGCCCTGAAGGGTTCGCCAATCACGATCTACGGTTCGGGTAAACAGTCGAGGTGTTTCTGTGATGTGAAGGATTGCGTCGAAGCCGTGCTCAGGCTCATGGGGAATGATCATGCGGTCGGTGAAGTGGTTAACATTGGGACGGATCGGGAAATCACGGTCGAGGGCCTGGCGCAGATCGTCAAGGATAGAACGGGGAGTGCCTCTCCAGTTACTTATATTCCATATGACCAGGCTTATGAACCAGGATTTGAGGATATGATGCGACGCGTGCCCTGCCTCGAGAAGTTGGAGCGCCTGACTGGTTTCCGGCCGGCGACTTCGCTCGAGGAAATCGTGGACCGCGTGGCGAAATACTTCGAGCAAAGGCAGGCGTTTGTGGGGACAGCTCAGGAGTCAGGCAGCGCGATTTAGGTAAGCGCTTTTCGCGCTTATTCTCCCGAGTGGAAAAGCGATCTGCACGGATGCACTTGTTCTGCAAGGGTGATCCGCCATCGAGCGCCCCCGCGGCCGGGAGAGCGGATGAGGGGAAATGAGCTCCAATTCGCAGAGGCCTTGGGTTTCGGTGGTCATTCCCGTTTTTAACGAGCGGGCGACAATCGAGGAAATTCTCTTTCGAGTTCAGGCGGTCGAGATCGACAAAGAAATCGTGGTTGTGGATGACGCGTCAACAGACGGCACGCGCGCCCTTCTCGAACAGATCGCGCAGTCACTCCAGCAGAGCCAGAACACATTTGTTTTCCCCGAATCTGGAAGGCAACTGAGAACCGGCAATATCAGCGTCTACTTCCAGGAAAAAAACCGTGGAAAGGGAGCGGCGCTCCGGCGCGGCATGAAAGAGGCCAAGGGTGAGACGATTCTCATCCAGGACGCCGACCTTGAATACGACCCTCAGGACTACCATCGCCTGTTGGATCCCATATCGAGGGGATTGGCCGATGTGGTTTACGGTTCCCGCTTTCTGGGTGGTCCTCACCGTGTACTTTATTACTGGCATTCGGTTGTAAACGGCATTCTGACGACATTTTCCAACATGCTTACCGATCTCAACTTGACCGACGTCTGGACATGTTACAAAGTTTTCCGCCGCGAAGTGGTTGAAAAGCTCGAGATTAAGGAAGATCGTTTCGGATTTGAGCCTGAAATCACGGCGAAAATTGCGCGCGGACGGTGGCGCGTCTATGAAGTGCCGATCTCTTATTACGGCAGGACCTATGCGGAAGGTAAAAAGATTAGCTGGAAGGACGTACTACCCGGCCTATGGAGCACTTTTCGATACAGTGTGTTCCGCTGATAATTCCAGAAAGGAACTTGAGCCGGAATGGATAAGGTGGGGCGATTGCAGCGAGACGAACATCGCGCGGCGGCAGGGGAGAGAACGGAAGCCCCGCCGGAAATCTCAAGCGCGGCATCCTCGGGCCGCTCCAGAAAGACATCCCCGAAAGAGAAAATCTTCGGACGCGTTTCGTACGGCGGCGCCCTTCTAATCCTGTGGGTCCTCTCTCTGCCGCTCGTCAATCCCTGGGTGCACGGCGACGGCGTGGGCTACTACGCGTATGCGCACTCTCTCCTAATCGATCACAATCTTGATTTTGAAAATGAATGGAAAGCCGGAAACGAATCCTTTGTAATGGGCCGGGTGGGATCGAACGGAGAGGTTCTGCGCAGCCAGTACACCCAGACTCACCACCTGGATAACCATTTTTCAATCGGGCCTTCGATTTTATGGGCGCCGTTCCTTTGCGCCACTCATCTCGCGATTATCACACTGAACCGCTTTGGAATGCACTTGAGCGCCGATGGATATTCCCGTCCCTATCTTCTGACCATGGCCCTGGCGACAGCCGGATATGGATTCTTGGGGCTGTGGCTCAGTTTTTGTCTGGCGCGAAAATATGTTGCCGAGAGGTGGGCATTCCTCGCGACGGTGGGATATTGGTTTGCTAGCCCGCTGATAGTTTATATGTATCTGAATCCCGCGTGGTCCCACGCTCACTCTTTATTCGCAGTTGCTCTCTTTCTCTGGTATTGGCACCGCACACAGAAGCGTCGAACCGGATTCCAGTGGGTTTTATTGGGATTGCTTGGCGCGTTGATGGTGAATACATACTATCTAAATGTTCTCTTTCTGTTGGTCCCTGCGTTGGAAGGTCTCGGCGAATACGCCGGGATCACTCGCGGGAATAGCGGTCAGCGAACGTCATTCGCGCGATTGGCCGGGGTCCATTCATTGTTCGTAGCCACCTTTCTCTTTGGCATGTTGCCCACATTCACAACGCGGAAAATCATTTATGGCCACTTCATGGCTACTGGTTATCCTCAAGCGCGTGATTGGAATTGGGCACATCCGGTTTTTTGGAGTGTGCTCTTCTCTTCCGACCACGGATTGTTTTCCTGGACGCCGATTCTGGCGTTAGCGGTCGTGGGACTTTTTCTCTTCGTTTTCTATGATCGCAGGTTGGCTTGGTATCTCGGCATCGTCGGCCTGGCTTTTTATTTCGTCATTTCGTGTTATGTGAATTGGGACGGATTGTCTTCCTTCGGAAATCGTTTTTTCATTTCAATGGGACCGGTGTTCATCCTCGGATTGGCGGCACTATTTGACCGTCTGGGCCGCTTGATGGCGAGCGATCGCCGGGCCGTTTTCATTGCTACATTTGCAATCATGATTTCCGCCGTTTGGAATATCGCGTTTATCTTTCAGTGGGGAGACCATTTAATTCCAGTCCGCGGGCCGATTTCCTGGCGGACAATGACCTACAATCAATTCTATGTCGTACCTGTCCGAATCTGGAATACGGCCGAAGGTTATTTCTTTTCGAGGGAGCGGCTTCTCAACGAGATCGAACAGAAAGATATGCAGCAATTGAAAAAGGGGACCCCGGTTCCCCCGCAGCCATGAGGCAAACACCCGAAAGTGTGGCGGCACCGATTGTGACCGATAATCCCCCTTCAACATCCACAAGGGATTGCAAGATCCTCTTCCGGCCTTTCGAAACGCCCGAAGATGTCGCGCGCCAGTCGCCCCGAGTGCGCAAATTCCGCCATCCACTTTTTTCTTGGCTTGGTCTTCGGCCCGTTTTTGCCCAGCACAGCCGGGCGGAGCATGATGCCTTTCTTCGCTGGGCTAGTGGCCGCCGTAGCGTCGTTGAGATCGGCGTAGCCGAAGGCGCGTCCGCATGCGCGCTGCGAGAGGCGATGTCGCCCGAAGGTGTTCTCTGCTTGATTGACCCGTTTCACCTCAGCCGAATGCCACTCGTCAACGCATTGAAAAGGGCCGCTCATTCTGCCGTGAACGGGCATGGCAAGAGCCGGGTGGTCTGGATTGAGGACTTCAGTCAGAAGGCTGTCGGTCGCTGGCGGGAGTCAATCGATTTGCTGTTTATAGACGGGGATCACGAAGAGAGCGCAGTGCTTAAGGACTGGATGGATTGGAGCCCTCTTGTGACGGCAAATGGAGTCGTGCTTTTTCATGATGCCCGGATATTCGCGGGTGGATGGCCGGATTCGTCGTATGGACCGGTGCGGGTGGTGAATCGCCTATTTCGTGAAAACCATGAGGCCGGCTGGCGCATCGTGGAAGAAGTAGACTCGCTCGTTGTTGTAAAGCGCAATTCTTGAATCACTTGCATTGATTGCGCGTTTTCTAGTCTTCACTTTCTGGCGCGACAGGGAATGAGTTTTCTGGAAGACGATTGGGAAAGAATTGATGCGAGAAGATATCTGGTGGAAACTTCATAACTCTTCGTTTGTGAAGAAGATCTACGCCAACTCCTTGATTGCCCCGGTGATGCGGAGGGCCAGCAATTTTATACTGCCGTCTTCCATGGAAAAGACCCTAAAGGTGAGGAGTGGCCTGGGTGAGGGGCTGGTGTTTGAATTGAATCCGCGGTGGGAACCTGATTTGTGGCAGGGCGACTACGAGCCAAGCAGTCAAAAGGTTGCCGTCCAATACTTCAATCCCGGCAAAACTCTTTATGACGTTGGCGGCGGAATCGGTTTTTATTCCCTGGTCGCATCGCGATTGGGCGCGCAAGTTTTCACGATCGAGCCGGACCCGAAGAACCGAGCCTGCATCCAGCGGCATGCGGAAATGAACAAGCTGGGTGGAAAAATTCAAATCATGCCGCTTGCCGCAAATTCCTACACCGGATCAATGCTCATGGAGCCATCCGAACGGGGGCACGGTCACGGTCACGGCCACGCGCTGGAAGTATTCGGCTCGGATCCCAGCAACTGTCTTGAGGTGAAGTGCACCACTTTGGATGATTTTGCCCGCGAACACCCTCACCCGGACCTCGTTAAGATAGATGTCGAGGGGTGCGAAGCTGCGGTAGTCCGCGGCGCCGAATGGCTGATGCGCGAAGTCCGGTGCTCCATCATTTGTGAAATTCACACACCGGAGCTGGGTGCCGAGGTATCTGAAATCGTCCACGCTCGTGGTTATAAGATCGAATGGCTCGACGATAAAGGGTACCCTGTGCGATGGCTGTATGCGACGGCTGCGTAGCAAATTTAAAGTTCACGGCGAAAGAGAGCAAGGATGGTTTTAGCCCGATTGGATCCCGAAAGCTTGCGAGTCAAATTTTTCGGAGCGCTCGCGAACTCTTCGTTGGTGCGAAACGCATATGCCGGGTTCTTGCGAATGCCTGTATTTCGTTCCTTGGCACGAGGGGCTGCGCGAATACTCCTCGCTGATGAAAAGAGAGTTTGGATTCGTATCTCTCGCGGAAGGCCAAAGGGTCTCTGGATAAATATTGACCCCCGATTCGAAACCAGTTTTCTTGATGGTGAGTACGAATCGAAGCTGCAGGATCTGCTGGCCGTCTTTCTCAAGCCGGGAGATTGTTTGTTCGACGTCGGCGCCCATATTGGTTTCATCAGTTTATTTGCGGCCCTGCTCGTGGGCAAGGAGGGAAAAGTGATAGCTTTCGAGCCTGACCCGCGGAATTGTCAAGTTCTTCGTGCGAATTCAGCAAGGAACAGCCTCCCGCAATTGCAGATTGTCGAGGCGGCGGTTTGGTCCTCTTCAGGGCCTCTGGAATTCGGTCGTGCCAGCAAGGCATCGAGCAACATGGAGGGCAGGATTACTGCGATCAGTTCAAACAGTGATGACCGTATTCAAGTGAGTGGCGTCTCCATCGATGATTTCGTATTTCGCAACGGTGGCACTGCCCCGGGTATCCTCAAGATTGACGTCGAGGGAGCAGAATTAGATGTCCTGAAGGGCGCGGCGGAAGTGGTCAAATCAATCAGACCGGTCGTGATTTGCGAGGTTCACTTTCCCGCAGACATGCCCATGATCGATGCGTGGCTCGCTGAGAAGGAATATCGCTTGTATTTGCTGGACGACCGCAAATCTTTCCCAACCTGGCTCCTGGCTTCGCCCAATGAGATTCAGACGCCTGACTTGCCGGAGTGCACTAACGTGTCGCCCGGTAGGATTGACGAGAGAGGGCGATGAGTGAAGCTTTGGGGATCGACTGGCTCCATGATCAAGTCTTCCCCATGCGTTGGCTCCAGGCTACGCCATCGGAACGAGGCCGATGAAGAAAGATGTCTTTATTCTCTGTTCCGAGCCGCCCGAGAAATTGGGCGGGGTGGAGTCCTGCGTTCGCGAACAAGTCCGCGGTTTCGAAAAACGCGGCTACAACGTCAGAGTTTTCCATCGCGAAAATTCTGGGACGGAGTCCTCCCGCCGAATGGCAAAGCGGCTGAATCACCATGTTTCCGACATCCTGGATGGATGCTTCATTGGACGCGAAGCTCAAAAGGCGATGCACGAAGGCGTGGCGGCAGTGTTCTCGCACAGCTATATCGGCTGGTACAGTCTCCGCGTCCCCCCGGGATGCCAACAATTCCATCTCTACCACGGCACTTATCGAGGCCAGGCGGACGCCATTCGCCCGTTTATTTCATACCTCGGTTATCTTAAGCTCAAGTGGTGGGATTCGATGGTGTTGGAGCGGATGAGCGGACGCCGTAAGCAGATTTTCACCGTTTCTGAACTCATACGAATCGAAGTCAAGCGTCATTTCGGATATGACAGCATCACGCTCGGAAATCCACTCGATATGAGTCAATTCCATCCGATGGACAAGCGGGAATGCCGAGAAAAATTTGGACTTCCGCAGACTGGTTTAATCGGTGTTTACGTGGGAACCACACAACCTAATAAAAATTTCCCAATTGTTCGCCAATTGATTGAAGCTCTTCCGGAGGTCCACTGGGTTTTGGCGCTCCGCGGGGGCTGGCAATCGAAAAATGGATTGGCCAGCGGGGTGCGAGTCTTGGAGGACGTGCCTGCAGAAGCGATTCCACAACTTTATTCCGCGGCCGATTTTTCGGTTTGTCCCTCGCGGTACGATCCGTTTCCCTATGTTGTCCCGGAAGCGCTCGCATGTGGATTGCCCGTTCTCTCGGGTCTGAATGGCGGAAGCCACCAGTTTTTGCTCCAGCCACCACTCGATCGTCTTGTGATTTCAGACCCCAACAATATTGAAGGATTTGTTTCGGCGGCAAAGGAACTTGTCTCGCGCCCGGACTTCTACCGGCAGGCAGTTCTTACACTAGCAAAACCTGCGGTCGAGCAATGGATGGATCTTGACAACTGGTGGAACCGGTTCTGCGGCATTACCGGGCTTTGAGCCGACCATGACAAAAAGTTATCTGAGTGCTACAGGACAAGCCCGTATGGATTTCGAGGAAACGGCAAATCCCTTGGCCCCGACCTCATTCAGAGTCGCGTTCAGCTCCAACTTCTCGTACAGGCATGTCACCGAGAGGTACCTCTCCGATGCCTTCGCCCCCGGCTCCGTATCCCTTCTCGATTTAGATCCTTACAGGTCGAACGTCAGTGTTCTGCGACTTCTGGATGAATTGAAATATCGCGCCGAAGCGCCTGATGTTTTTGCTCATTTGGTCCACACGCCTGCCCTTCCCGCGGACCTTCAATGCTGTCCAATACTAACCGCTTCCGTGGATATCGATTCTTTCTGGTGGCTGGATTCGCGCATTCGTTGGTCAATGCTTTTCGACTACGTATTTGTCTGGCACAAATCGTTTGTTCAGCGGTATCAGGGGGCCGGCCACCCCAAGGTCTATCCGATGCCTCATGCAGTGGATGCGCAGGTATACAAAGGGTGTGACCCGGAATCGGATCGCGCTTTGGAACTTGGCTGGGTTGGCCACCTTGGCCATGGCCAGCATGTAAGACGCGACAGAATCATTGGCGCGTTGGCATCCCGGTTCAAAATGAACGGCCTGGGCCAGGAATATACCAAGCGCGAGACCGCCGATATTTACGGTCAGGCGAAAATCGTTGTGAATGTCGCCCGCGATGAGTTCCCGCCAGAGGCGAACATGCGCTGTTACGAGGCAATGGCCGCAGGCGCCCTCTTGATAACCGAAACGCCTTCGGAACTGACGGAATGGGGGTTCCGCGAGGGAGAGCACTTCATCGGTTGGCGCTCCGAATCGCAAGTCCCTGCGCTCGTGAATCACTACATTTCCAATGAAGGCGAGAGAGTCAAGATTGCCCGCGCCGGGCGCGAACTGACTTTGAGCGGCTTCACTTTCCAGCATTGCAGGGACAGGATGCTCGCCGTGCTGCAGGAGCATCCGAATCAGTTCTTCGCTCCCGCGCGAAACTGGCCTGCTGAAAGAGTTTCTCTCACCTATCTCGAATACTACTATCGCTACAACTGCTTGAGCGCAGCCTTCGAGGAGTTTGCGTCCCTTAGAAAAGCGGATCGAAAAAGCTACTGGAAGAGCATCCCGATGATGTTAAAAATGTTGCGTCACAGTTTTCGGGCGGTGCGGTAGGGGATTGCCCGAATGATTTGGGCTAAAGGACGAATTTATGCGAGTGCTTGTCACCGGTGGTCTCGGGTTTATCGGATGCAATGTAGCGAACCGCCTTTTGCGCGATGGCCATGAAGTGATTCTCTTCGACAATGCCCGCCGCGCAGGTGTGCTGGAAAATCTGGAATGGTTGCGCGGACACCACGGCCACCGCGTCAATTGGTCGAATGCGGACGTCCGGGACGTCGCTGCCGTTCGCAAAGCCGCAGACGGCGTCTCCGCCATATTTCATTTTGCCGCTCAGGTTGCCGTGACTACCTCGGTGGACAATCCGCAGGAAGATTTCGCCATCAACGCGATGGGCACCCTCAACGTGCTCGAGGCCGCGCGAAGCATCCGGCCTTTTCCCGCCGTTCTCTTCACGTCAACAAATAAGGTGTATGGCGGTATTGATCACGTCAGAATCGTTGAGCGCGCTACTCGCTATGAGTACGAATCGCAGCCCGAGGGAATTTCGGAGTCGTGTCCGCTCGATTTTCACTCGCCCTACGGCTGCTCGAAGGGCGCGGCGGATCAATATGTCCGCGACTACCATCGGATTTATGGTCTTCCCACAATCGTTCTGCGGATGTCTTGCATTTATGGCCCCCGCCAATTCGGCAATGAAGATCAGGGCTGGGTCGCACACTTTGCTCTCACTGGCTTGCGCGGCGGCGATTTGACAATTTATGGCGACGGCAAACAGGTCCGCGACCTCCTCTATGTTGACGACCTCGTTGAGGTGATGATGCGCTGCATTACTCAGACGGATCGCACCGCCGGCGAAATCTTCAACATTGGCGGTGGCCCCGCCAACATTACTTCCGTGTGGAATGAGTTGCATGAACCACTCGCAAAACTTATAGGCAAGCTTCCAAACGTCACGTACGGCCCATTCCGCCCCGGTGACCAGCGCGTTTACATCAGCGACATCCGCAAGGCGCAGCGCACGCTCGGCTGGACGCCAACTGTCGGCATCCCCGAAGGCCTTAAGCGCATGGTCGAACAATGGGGCCCGCAGTGGATGGCCGCGAAGATTGGATAATAAGATGTCAGGTTCGTGGCACGGAAGGCGAAAGAATCAGCTTCACTCTGCTGCGCTCATACCGGCGACTTTGCCGTCAGGAGAAGAGCATTGTCCACTGGTTCGCCGCAAAGCACGATAGTCGCCTTGCTCGGCAAACCGGATTCACCGACGGATGCCCTCGCGGATTATTCCTTCTGGCTTGGCCAAGCGCTGGAACGCGAAGGCCATCCACTCAAAATTGAACGTGTGCCTTGGGCTGAGCGCGGTTGGCTTTCCGCATTGGCATGGTTGTGGAGTGAAGCGCGCAACTGGCGCGGGCAATGGGTGTTGCTGCAATACACCGCGCTTGGCTGGTCGCGACGCGGAGTCCCGTTCGGCTTGCTTCCGGTTTTGCGGATTCTCCGCATCCGCGGCGCAAGAATCGCCATCGTGTTTCATGACGCCTCCCCTTTCGGAGGTGAGCGCCTGAAGGATCGCCTTCGCAGCGCCGCGCAAAAATTCGTGATGCGAAGCGCCTGCCGCGCGTCAAAGTGGGCAATCCTCACCGTTCCGCTGGAAAATATCACATGGCTCCCCGTGCCCCGTGAGAAGGCTGTGTTCATCTCCGTGGGGGCGAATCTTTCCGGCGCCGTGGCGCCGTCGCTGAATGGCAATTTACAAAGCAATCGCGCGAAGACGGTCGCAATCTTCGGCGTGACCGGTGGGCCCACTCTCTTTCCCGAAACACAATCCATCGCGCAAATTGTCCGCAGTGCCGCCGCGTCCTCTCCGCACTTGCGACTCCTCGTGATGGGCCGCCATGCGGAAGACGCCGCAGCGCCCTTGCGTGCTGAACTTTCGGCCTCCGGCGTCGAGCTTGAAATTCACGGCGTCCTTCCTGCCGACGAAATCGAGCACCGCCTTTCCGCCGCCGACGTGCTCCTCTTTCTCCGCGCGGGAATTTCCAGCCGCCGGGGCAGCGCCCTCGCCGGCATCGCGTGCGGCTTGCCCGTCGTCGCCTACTCCGGCGACGAAACCGGGCCGCCCGTCACCGATGCGGGTGTCCTGCTCGCACCACTTGGCGACCGCGAAGGACTTGCAGCCGCGCTCACCCGCGTTCTCACGGACGATTCCTTGCGCATTGAACTCCGCCGCCGCAGCCTCGCCGCAAACGAAAAATATTTTTCATGGACCGTAATCGCTCAACGTTTTCTGGAAGTGCTCAATTTGAACGTCGGTAGCCGCGACCATGTCTGAGCGCCGCTATCGCATTTTGTTCATCGCCACTCACGCCGTGCAATATGCATCCCCAGTTTTCCGCCAGATGGCGCGCGACCCGCGCCTCGATATCCAGGTCGCATACTGCAGCTTGCAGGGGGCCACGGGTGGCGAGGTTGATCCCGAGTTCGGCCGCGAAGTGAAGTGGGACGTCCCGCTTCTCGACGGCTATCCATGGACCGAAATCCGCAATCGCTCGCGTCACCCCGGCCTCGGCCGTTTCTTTGGCCTCATCAACACCGGCCTCTGGAGCCTCATCCGCAAGGGCCGCTTCGATGCCGCCGTCATTTATACGGGCTATCCTTATGCCAGCTTTTGGATCGCCCTCGCGGCCGCAAAGCTCTCCGGCACAAAATTACTTTTCGGCACGGACGCCGCCGCCATCGCCGTCAAAAGTGGCGGATCTTGGCGTGTGCGCGCAAAAAAAATTATGTGGCCCATGCTGTTCGGCCTCGCCAACCAAATCATCGTTCCCTCCACTCCCGCCCGCGAGATGATTTGTTCGCTAGGGTTTTCGCCAAGCCGCGTCACGATCACGCCTTACGTCGTTGATAACGACTGGTGGCTCGCCAGCGCCGCCGAAGTGGACCGCGCCGCCGTCCGCATAAGTTGGGGCGTGCTGGAATCCTCTGTGGTAATTTTGTTCTGCGGAAAATTCCAGCCCTGGAAGCGCCCTCTCGACCTTTTGCACGCTTTCGCCAAATCAAACGCCGTCAACGCGCATCTCGTCTTCACCGGCGAAGGCCCGCTCGCCGCGGCCCTCGAATCCGAGGCCGCTCAGCTCGGCGTGCGCGACCGCGTCCATTTCCGCGGCTTCGCCAACCAATCCCAATTGCCCGCGGTCTATTGCGGGTCCGACCTCCTCGTGCTTCCTTCCGAGTACGATGCCTTCGGCGTAGTCGTGAACGAAGCCATGCTCTGCGCACGCGCCGTCGCTGTCAGCGATCACGTCGGCGCCGGCCCCGATCTCATCTCGCCCGAAACAGGCTTCATCTACCCTTGTGGCGATGTCGAAGCTCTCGCCGCCGTAATTCGCGAAGCCGCCGCCGACCCGCGCAAACTCCAGCGCATGGGCGAGGCCGCCCGCAAACGCATGGAGACCTGGTCGATTCGCGAGAACATCAATGGTCTGGTGGAAGCCGTGGATCGCGCGACATCCCCACGCGGAAGGTCGGCCGCAAAGTGAAGCTTTTGATTTACGCGCACAGTTTCGCGCCGCAGATCGGCGGCGTTGAAACCTACGCCATGCTACTCGCGCAAGGCCTCGCAACTCGTGATGCATCGCCACCAGTTCAAGTCCTTCTCGCGACGCAATCCCCCCGCGCCGCTTTCGACGACACCGCCCTACCCTTCACCGTGGTCCGCCGCCCCGGCCTCCTGCGCCTCGCAAACCTCATCCGCCGCTCTGATGTTATTCACCTCGCCGGCCCAGTCCTCACTCCCCTCTTCCTTGCCGTTTTATTGCGCAAGCCCTTTGTCGTCGAACATCACGGCTACCAGGCAAATTGCCCGAATGGACTCCTTCTCTACGAGCCGACGAAATCCCCCTGCCCCGGCCACTACATGCAGCATCATTACCGCGAATGCCTTCGTTGCAACGCCGCGGAAGCCGGCTGGTTCACCAGCCTGCGCTGGCTCTTGCTCACCGGGCCGCGCCGCTGGTTCTGCGCCCGCGCGAATGTAAACGTCGGCGTCTCGAACCACGTCATCAGCCGTGTGCAGCTCCCTCACCCAAAAGTGATTTACCACGGCATCCCCGCGCCTCCCGTTGACGCCGCCGCGCGCGGCGCGCAAAGCATCTCTCCCCGCTCCGGGTCGGTAGCGCCATTGTCCATCGCCTACGTTGGCCGCCTCGTCCATGAAAAAGGCGTCACGACGCTCCTCGAAACCGCGCGCCTTCTCGCCGGTGAAGGCCGCCGATTCACGCTCAAAATTGTTGGTGACGGCCCCCAGCGCCCCGCCCTTGAATTGGTTGCTCGCGAAATCACCGGCGATTCCGCCGCCATCCTTTTCACCGGACTCCTCCAGGGTGACGCGCTCCACGCCGCCCTTCAGGACGTCGCCGTCGTCGTGATTCCCACCATCATGGAAGAAACAGCGGGCATGGCCGTTATCGAGCAGATGATGCGCGGCGGGCCCGTGATCGTCTCGGACACCGGCGGTCTCGCCGAAGTCGCCGGCGACGGCGGCTTGAAATTTCCTGTCGGCGAATCCGCGGCTCTCGCGGACTGTCTCCGCCGCCTCATGGACAAGCCGTCCCTTCTCTCGGAATTGGCTGCCCGCGCAAAAAATCGCGCCGACACTCTCTTTACGCAGGCCCGCATGGTTGACGACCACGCCCGCATGTTCGAGAGCCTTGTCCGAAACGCGTGATGATGGCTCAGCCCTCACTCAGCCACGCCTCTCCTGTTGACGCCGCCGCGCCTTCCGCCGATCCCGGCGGCTCGTCCTGCCTTGCCTTCCGCAAAGCGGGCCGCATCCCCGAACTCGGCGGCCTCCGCGGACTGGCGATATTTCTCGTCATCCTATGCCACTACATCGGAATTGAAGGGCACCGCCCGGCTCACTCCTGGCCGGCTCGGATTGGCAACATCCTCACTCAAGGCCAAACCGGCGTTGACTTGTTTTTCGTGCTTTCCGGGTTCTTGATCGGTGGAATCCTTTTAAGTTCGCGGGAATCTGCCCGATATTACCGCACGATTTATTTGCGCCGTTTCCATCGGATCATTCCAATCTACTACTCGGGGCTCCTGATATTTCTCGTGTTCTAGTTCCTTACAGGAAGTGGGGAGCACCCTCTGGCATGGAACTCAACCACATCAGGCCGGTCTGGATCTATAATGTTTTTATTCAGAATTAACTATCCTCAATCAACCCTGTTCAAGCCAACTGGCTTACTCCCACCTGGTCGCTGGAGGTCGAGGAGCAGTTTTACTTACTATCGCGGCCGCTGATAAGAAATCTATTTAAAAGAGGAGTGGTGAGGGTGTTGATTGGGGTTAAATTGGTGTCTTTCATGCTTCGCCGGATTCTGTCCACGGCCTTTGGGCCGGGGCAAGGCAACTAGGGGATTTCTGCGTCCCACTTTTGGAGGATCAGTCGCGCGGATGATCTCGCATTGGGTATCCTGGTCGCAATTACTTGGTCGGCACCCGCAATCGAAACAGTGGATTCAGCAAAACGTTTGGTATTTTTACGCCGCCTCTTGCGCTTGCGCAGCCCTGCTTTTAAGGACGTTGCACCGGGTCATCATGCCGGATTCACTTTTTGGCGCCACCATTGGTCGTACCGTTTACGGTCTCTTCAATGTCTCTTTGCTTGTGATTCTTCTGGCCAATCCTGGACCCCTGTTCGCCTCTTTTTTCGCTCGCGTCCCTTGAGGGAGCTGGGAAAAATTTCCTACTGCGTTTATTCGATCCGCTTGACGGTACTCTGGGCGACGTTCAGGCTGGTCCGGCAAACCATGCCGGATCTTGACAAATGGCAGTCCATAGGTGTGGCGTTCTTGGCCTTTTTTCTCACGGCTGCACTTGCGGAACTTTCCTGGCGATTCTTCGAGCATCCGCTAATTCGTCGCGGCCATAAATATTCTTAGTGACTCTAGGTATGCAAGTCCGAGAGGCTCGGGCGGCAGGGATTATGCCGATTCCGCCCGCTCCGGCATTTGATTGGCTGGAGTTGGCACAACCGGTGTTTCGTCGTCATCCGTCGCAATGACCGGCGGTGGCGCTGGAAAGAATCGATCGCGCAGATGCAGGATCGGATATTCAATCAGTTTTGACATCGCCACACCGATGATCAGACTCCCCACTAAGTACACCGTGAACCTTCCAATTTCACTCGTCGGGTGATGAATTGCGCGCCGCACCAGGCCCGGAAGCCAGGCTCCCGCCGGCCCATGCCACAAATAAATTGAATATGAAAACATCCCAAAGTATGCGAGCACACTCCCGATGCGCCCCACAATGCCCGAAATCGCGGAAGGAAGAAGACCATGAACATACAGCCCGAGCAAAAGAACGCCCGCACTGCCCAAGTACGTGCACGTGTATCCAAAAGTGGCAAAGTACCAGCTGTTTTGCGAAAAGAAGTATGCTGTTGAGAGCAGGAGACCGGAAACAGCCGCGATCCCAATCCGATTCGCTATCGGATGCATCAGCCTTTCCAGAATCTGGGGTCGGAAATGATACAGGTAGCCGAGAAAAACCCCGAAGAAAAGTGCATCCATCCGGTTCTGCGTCTCCAGATACACCATGTTGTAATGTTGGGGTCCCACGGACACACTGATCGCCCGCACAAGAATGCAAATCGTGCCGACCGCGAGGCATGCTCGCGGCAAAACATGAAAAGGATCATCCCGCCGGGAGGAAAATCGGATAACCAGAAGCAGGAAAATGGGCAGGAAAACATAAAAGTGCTCCTCCACTCCCAGCGACCACGTGTGGCCCCACACCCCGCTCGCATAATTCATCACGAAGAAAATGTCCTGAAGGTAATGCGTGAACGGCGCAACCGTATGAAACACAACATACCCTGCCACTCCTGTCAGCAGCAGAAACACATAGAACGCCGGATAGATCTTCAATCCGCGCCGGATAAAAAATCGCTTGAAGCTGATTGCTTTGCGCTTTTTGTACTCGCTGAAAAGCAGTCCCGAAATCAGGAATCCGCTCAGTACGAAAAACAGGTCGACCCCTACCCATCCCCAAACGGAGAAAAAATGCGAAATAGACGAATGGTGAATGATGACCGTGAGGACCGCGACAAATCGAAGGATGTCGAGCCGCCTGTTTCTCATCAGTCCGAATCTTATACCGATTTGTGTCCGGGTTGGGTCGCTTCATGTGAGAATATCCGCCCAGAGCTCAAGCTGCTCGAGCGCCCAAACTGGAAAGAATTGCCCGAATTGGTTTTTGAAGGAGCCCGCTAACAAGCATGGCGAGAAGTTCTAGCCTTCTGCGACTGATAAGAGCACTGGAAGTAGTGCGGAGATTCTCCAATCCAGGCCACGTAATCTGGAAACGGCGCTTTGGCAAGCCTCAGGATCTCATGTTTCTCATAGACAGGGGTACCGGAGTCCGTTTCCGCGCCAAAGTTGCCTCCTACAATATGTTTGCTGGCGTTTGGTACACACGCGATTACGAGGTCCCATATATCCCAATCCGTAGTGGGGACGTTGTCCTCGATATCGGCGCGAACCAGGGCTTCTTCACTTGCTACGCCGCCCACTGCGGTGCGCGGGTCTATGCCTTTGAGCCTGATCCGGATAGTTTTGAGCGCTTGCTTTCCAATGTTGGCCTCAACGGGTTTTCAAACCGGGTCGTCGCAAAACCCTGGGCGATCAGCGATCGCGCAGGTTTTTCCGAGCTAATGGTTTCGAGCGAGCTTGGTGGCGGCATGAGCACGATTGTTCGCGATCTGCCAGGAAATGTGGGCATGCACACATCTCGAACCGTAACTGTCCCATGTCACACGCTACCGGAAGTGTTGGACCTTTTCTCGCTCTCACGTGTGCGGCTTTGCAAGATGGATGCCGAAGGCTCGGAACTAGGTATTCTTGGATCGCTTGCTCAGAAGCATTTCACTTTGATTGATTCATTTTCGATTGAATTCCATCAAGAGGCCTATCCCGTCCAGAACCTTTTGAGTGTTCTTGCATCTTGGGGCACGCACCAGATCAGCTTCAACGAGCGAACCGAATTCGCCGCCTCGATTGTCCGGTTGACATCCACCCAAGCCATGCTTGATGAGTTCTCAACCAGTCCGAAATAGACAGCATTCCATCCATTCATGCGGGAATCGCTGCAGCGAGTGTAGTATTCTCCTCGCGTGAATAAAGATTCCTTCGCAAAACTAGTCCGGAAGGTGATTCCCAGAAACGTTAGAAACTGGGTTCGATCGCCGTCCAAATCCACGGGCTGGCTGTGGGACTCGGCGCAGTTTGCGCTCGGCAGGAAGAAAGAACTCTGTTTTGACAACGGGATGCGGATTACCTGCCATCCACGAGCCTTCAAAGTTGCCCGCGCTGCGCACGTTCTTGACCCGCAGCAAGCGGAAGAATTCAGATGCTTTAGTGCTCACTGCTCTCAGGGGATGCGTCTCTTTGACTTGGGAGCACATTTCGGTTTTTTTAGCCTCGTCGTTGCACGCTACTACGGCACCGCAATTGCCGTGGATCCGTCCCCAGTTGCTTGTAGAATGATCCAAAGGCAGATCTCCCTGAACAATTGCTCCGAGCGCATCCAGGTCCTGCAGGTCGCCGTGAGCGATTCAACGCAACTCATTACCATGGTTGCAAGTGGTGTTTTCTCGGACGGTTACTTCAAGGTTGACCACGAACGCCCCCCGGGCGAGTTAACTACTTCGCAGTCGACTACGATTGACGTTTTGTCCAGGCAGTTTGGCGCCCCTACCCACATCAAAGTCGATGTGGAAGGGCACGAAGCATCCGTATTACGCGGTGCGCGCGAAACACTGAGTTCGAGTTCTCCATTATTGTTTCTCGAGTTGCACAACGAAATGGTTCACTCTGACGGCGGAAATCCAACCGAGGTGCTGGATGAGCTCGAGCGGTCGGGTTATCGCATATTTGATGCGAATGAGTCCCCGATTGAAATAAATAGAATATTGGCTACTCCAATATGCAGGATTCTTGCGCGGAAGGCTGTCTAAGGTCGACCGCAGCTTTAGATCGATCACACCTCCTCTCTTTTGCGCGAGGCATTCTCCTATTCAGTCTTCCTTCTGGTGCCAAACATTGATACAGTCAAGTAGTACGTCGTTCTGCCTTGTCAATTTTCTCTTTAACACTGTTATTAACCCTATGTTAAATGGAGGAGCTGATTACGATAACCGTCTCGAATTCAGCTGCAAAATGGACAAGTCGCCTTTGCCGAAAGCGAACATCGCCATTATTTAGCCTCTCTTGTGGGCGTCGCGGATAACGCTTCAGTGCGCCTTAATCCCGCGCCTTTATGAGCCGTACACACTGCGAAATCGCAACTGGTTGGATCTGTTATGAGAAGATTACTCAATGATTATATGGATGCAGATGAGTCCAAATAACTCCTTTGTCTTCATACGCTTGGAAACGAAACGACGCCCTGCGCCCCTGCAAAGCCCTTTAGATTGATAGCTTCCCCAAAAATAGGTTTGGGGGGTGGCTGAGTGCGTCTTTTGCGTCTTGATCCCGCGCTTGGGGGAGAAGGATCTGTATTATGTGCATTCCTGTATATCCCTGTGTTTTCTATCTCTTACGAACTTCTCGCCCGGAAGTGCCTTTATTTTCTACCTCATTCGAAAAAAGGATGGCCGGGGGAGGGGCTTTCAATGGTAACGCCTACGCAACTTACCGATTCACGGCACGCCGTTCGTGAGAGAATTCATGCTCGTGGGGGAGCTCAATTCAGATGCAATTTGTCTAGCAGACTAGCCTCTTTCCCATAGATAAGAGAAGCTGGCAAATGACAGGCCTACAATCCGCCTTCACGAATGGGAGAACCCTCAAGGCCTTCGCGCTCTTGATTGGATTCTTTGCCCTCATCTGGCAAATTTCTGGATTCGTAACCCAGGGCTCCTCGCTTTATTTGCTCCTGACACTTGTCGCCGCTGTCGCATTCTTCGTAATGAACACAATCCTGCGTGATTGGCGCAAAGGAATTTTTCTCTTTCTAATCTGGTTGCTCTTCGAGGATACGATCCGCAAGTACGCCGGCAATAGCCTGTTCGTTTTCTTTGCCAAAGACATCATCGTGGGATTTACCTACGTCGCGATGTTCGTCGCTTACCGTAGAAGAAATCTAATCACTTTCAAGCCTCCCTTCCTCTTTTGGCTGGGCATTTTCTTCTGGCTGGGCGCTGTCTCGGTGTTCAACCCTAATTCGCCAAGCGTTCTTTATGGAATCTTTGGTTTGAAGACGTATTTCTTTTATGTCCCCCTTATGTTTGCCGGGTATGCGATTCTTCGGACTGAAGACGACCTCCAAAAAGTCTTAACCCTGAATATGTGGATTGCATTAATTGTTGCGGGCCTCGGTGTAGTTCAGTCCTTCATTGGGCAGGATTTCTTAAACCCGGTTGACATTGCACCCGAGCTCTACGAACTAACTCATGATGTTCGTATTACCCCTCAATCTCACCTTCTGGTTGCGCGACCCAATTCGGTCTTCGTAAGTGAGGGCCGCTTTGGATTATTTTTGATTCTCATTTTCATTGTAGCCTTCGGAACCGCGGGTTATCTCTTGATGCGGACCAAGAAGGGACGCCCGCTCGTTTTCACCGCTCTAGGTATTGTTGTCCTCGCATCGGTCATGAGCGGCTCGCGTGGCACATTCATGTATATGCTTCTCGATGCTGCCGTACTGGCGTTCGCCGTTCTCTGGGGAGCACCTTGGCGTCAGCGTCAGGCCTTCCGCATGGGCAAAGCGATCCGTTTGACCGCTACGTTTGGCGGGATCGCAATTCTTCTTGCCGTTACTTTTTTCCCTGAAGCCGTCCAGGCACGCTGGGCCTTGTTTTCCGAAACGCTCTCGCCCATAAGCGAGACGTCTGAGCTGCAGTATCGAGCGTGGGACTACCCACTTCTAAATCTCAAGTCAATTCTCAATGAGCCGAATTGGCAATTGGGCAACGGCATGGGCATCGCCTCCCTCGGAAACCAATATGTCGCTCGTGCGTTTGGAGTGCCCGCGGTTCACATTGGTGCCGAAAGCGGTTATGGAACTCTCATCGCTGAATTGGGAATCGTCGGCCCTTTTATTTGGACGGCGTGGACTTTTGCTGTTTTTATTTCTGCGTGGAGGGTAGTCAAAAAACTGAAACAGACACATCTCTTTCCGATTGGCTTCGCCATTTTCTGGTTCACATTCATGTTGTTGGGGCCTTTCACTTTCTACGGTCTAAACGGTTTTCAGAATTACCTCACCAACGCGTATCTTTGGCTGATGCTAGGCATGTTGTTCCGTCTGCCCGCTCTCCTGCCGGAACATCAGGTTGCACTCGCCGCCGCCCATCATGACCCGGCCGCCTAGGCCTCGCATTGCGGTTCTTTCGCCGTTCATTGACAAGCGCCACGGTACGGAGAGGTGCATCGCCGAGCAAATCGAGCGCCTCGCGAAAAGCTTTGAAATCCATCTGTACAGCTCGCGCGTCGCGGACCTGGATCTCACGGACATCGTCTGGCATCGCATTTGGATTCCGCCCGGTCCGCACCTGTTCGGCTTCCTCTGGTGGTTCTTCGCCAACAGCCTCCACCGGGGGTGGCGCCGCCTCCGCGGTTTTCGCCCCGATTTAATTTATTCCCCCGGGATAAATTGTTTTGACGCCGACCTGATCAGCGTCCATGTCCTCTTCGCCAATGTTCGCCATGAGTTCATCCGCCGATATTCTTCTGCTGTCGTCGTGAATAATCCATCGATCTCATTCCTGCAATCCGTTCACCTGCGGATTTATTACTGGCTGCTCTCCGCTCTGGAGAAGAAGATCTACAGTGACGAGCGAGTCAAGCTGGTCGCAGTCTCACAAAAGACCGCGCGCGAAGTGCAGGATCTTTTCCACCGGCGGAAACCAGTGGACGTCATCTATCATGGCATTGAGAGCGCGCGATTCTCACCCGCTCGCCGCCAGGCTCTTCGGGCCGATGCGCGCACCGCACTGCGATTGCATGACGATACATTCGCCATCCTGCTGATCGGCAACGAATGGCGCAACAAAGGATTGCTGTGTCTCTTGGATGCTGTGCAGAGATTGCATAATCCTTCGATCCACCTCCTCGTTGTGGGTGAGGATTCCGCGGCGCCGTACAAAGAGATAATCCAGAAGCTAGGCTTGGGAGCTCAGGTGAGCTTTCTCCCACCCCGGGCCGATGTTGAGTTCTTTTACGCGGCAGCGGATGTTTACGCAGGACCCTCTCTCGAAGATGCCTTCTCACTACCCCCAGCCGAGGCCATGGCCTGCGGCCTGCCTGCAATCACAAGCCGCGCCGCGGGCGTGAGCGAAATCATTCATCACGGAGAAAACGGGCTGATATTGGAGGATTCTGGAGATTCGGAAAAACTTTCGGGTTGGCTCGCAAAACTAGGAGCTCAACCCGAATTGTGCAAAATGATCGGCGAAGCTGCCGTGAAAACAATTGCACAGTATTCATGGAAGCGAAACGCGGAGGAATTAAAGGTTGTATTCGATTCAGTCTTAGAACTGAAATCATTGAAATAGATCATGAATCCGACAAATGCCATCGCTAGCCTGCGATCCGAGGTCAGATACTTATCTTGGATTATTATCATTGTGGTGCCCAGAGGGAATCGCGAATTGTGTCCTGCGATTCCGAAGGGTGGACCATTATCGAAAAAACAGGCAAATTTGCAGCATATCTTGCGCCATGAAGAACATTGGAACTCAAGAGCATCTAGGACTCTTACCTGGAGGGAATAATGTCACGAAAAGTGCTTTCCATTCTCGGATTGTTTTTACTTTCGACGATTGCGAATGATCAGGGTGGGCCTATCAAAGTGGTCGTGGCTAAGGGTTTCGTGCAGTGGTTCGACGTGAAGGATTATGGAGCAGTGTGCGACGGCTCGACGGTCGCCAACACAGGGGTTCTTGCGGCTGCGAAGGCCGCAGTAGCTTATATCTCAGCGGGGGGCGGAGCGGTTCTATATTTCCCGGCTAGCTCTGGCGCATGCGTGTTGAATGCATTCACGTGGCCGACTGTTATCGGCGGAACGCTGAAGGTCATTGCAGATAACAGCCTCGTCCTACAAGGGACAATGACATGGAAAAATAACATTGATTTCGAGGGGCGTACGGGTTCAACCAAAAACGGAGGAGCGCCCGGATTCGACAACAATTCTATGATTACGATGCAGTCTTCAGGACGTAATTATGTTTTGTGGAATATTTCAGGGGTCACGAATCTGCGGATTTCTGGCGTAAATCTCCAGCAGAACAACACCGCAACCGATGCCGCAGTTCACATTCACGACAACGCAGGAAACGGCTCTGCACTCATTCAAATTCAAAATAGCTACATCAATGGAGGAAGTGGCGGAGCCATTCCCATAGTGATTGATTCGTCCGGGAATTCCGTTGGAGCTGGTTTTGATTTCCGCTTTTTCAACGTGTCCATCAACGCTTCGCAGGGAACGCCTAATTATAAAATAACCAATGCTGGGAACATCCAAATTGACAACGGTTGGTGGTTGAGTGGCAGCGGACTTGCTGCTTACAACAATGGAATCGCTTCTGAGACTCTCGGCCTTTTCATGAATAACATTAATACCGAGGCGATGGATTCCGGCTCATCCCTAGTCACCATTAACGGCCCCTATGCACTTGGTCTTATTAACATTCGTAATTGTAGTTCCTCTGACCCATTGGGAACGGCTTATGTTCTAAAGGTTGCTTCAGGGGGAAGTACATCCAATGTCATTCTTACCCAGGATTATTTCTTCACCGCTGCCTTGGATCCTTCCACAGTGGGCATTGTGGGTATATTCGCACCCGGCGCAGGCGCTTTGCCAAAAGGCACATCTGGCTTGGCAGGAAATGGTGCGACCACGCAAATTTATGCCGACACAACGGCACACGCAAGTTTAAACGTAGCGCGTGGTCATTTTGTTGCCGGCATAGCTCAAGATAACAATACGCCAGACGGCCATAAATTCGTTGACCCCATTAATGGTGACCCCGGATACGCTTTTAGCAAATTCTCAGGCAATCCCATATTCCGTCTCACTTCAAAGAGCACGACGGCATCGGAAACAAGAGAGCTTGCAAATCATGGTGTCTGGGGGGTGTCTTACTATGATGGTCTCGTTAACGCCCAATCTCTTTGGAATAGTAATCCGGGGGGCGGGATAAACAGTTTATTTCAATGGTCAGTCAATAATAAGGTTTTTAAGATGGACGACGTAAACGGTTTCACGTCTCCGGTCAACCTGCGATTCACCAACAACTCTAATTTAGGCATACTTACAGGAAAGTCGCTTAGCGCGACACGGACATATACTTTTCCAGACGCAAGTGGAACGGTCGCCTTCACAAACCAGACGCCGTTGGTCTTTAACCACAGTGGGGCAGCTACGCCTTCACCGCACACCGTCCAAGACACCGTGACGTTATCGAATGGCGCAGCGGCTGCCGCGCTTTCCGGCTCAGCCGCGTTCACCGGAGCAACAACTTATACCTGTTACGCCGTAGATACGACAATCGCGACAAACTTGGTGAAGATAACGCAGACCGGCGGTTCGAGCATTAGGTTTGCTGGAACCGGAACAGACGTGATTTCCTATGCGTGCGTTGGACACTAACTACAGATTGGGAGAATGAACGAAGCGGATGGCAAAGTGGCAATTGGAGAATGATCGGGCGGCTTTGGAGAATGCCACCCTATGTCTCAGGGTGGGGGGAACACACTCTTGAGCGCAGAAGATCTAATGACCTCGAGAAGGATCCGAAAGCAAAACGACTAGGCTCGCAATAATCAGCACCGTGGCTCACTGCCTCGCAGTGACATTTACTTACTGTGATTAAATTATTCGCAAAGCTTCTGTCGAATAATTGGCCGCTTTGGACGTGTATCAAACTTACAGGATGTTCATTCTGCTGCGAAGTCTGAATTCGCCAAAAGTGTACGGTGTTCGATTGCGGAATCGTTATAACGCTTTGGGCACGCTCGGCTTCACTGAATTAGGGCGGTGTACAATAACTCTCGCGCGAGGGAGTCCGGCAGAATTCCTTACTCAAAGGAGTACGGCGACCCACAGGATTAGGTGGGACGAGGGCGTTTCTATCGCCGTACCCAGCCCGGTGAAAACAGCACTTAAATTTGCGCGGATTCGGTCGATGTTCTTTTCGATGGCGGAGGAGTTGCGCGGAGAAATATCAGTAAAGGCCAAAGCGGAATGAAGTTCGCACTCACACAACAGGATATAGTGGTGGCGAACGCAGGCGCGGTGGGAGACGGAAAAGTGAGTGACCCGCCTGCCGCGGGCCATGCGCTCGGTATTCGCGCCATGCAGAACAGTGCAGCTCTGCTGATTGGCCGAGTGCTCGCAATGTTGATTGCAGGAACGGCAAGCATTTGGCTTGCGCGTTGTCTGGGCCCCGAGCGTTGGGGTGAATATGCAGCGATTTACGCGTACCTTGGTTTATTTACTTGGGTGGCTTCGCTGGGCGTCGGCCCATTGATTGCGCGAGAGGCAGCCCTGGATAGGGGAAAGGCTGGAAGCTTCATTTTCACAGGAGTGTGCATTTCAGCGGCACTCGCGGGTGCGACCACTCTCCTCGCCCTTGCTGTTGCGCCTACAGCCCACCTCGGCGGGAAACTCTTTCCACTTCTCTGCATTGCCACGTTGGAGATTTTCCTGCTGGTGCCGTTCAGTCTTCCCAGCCTGATTTTTCAGATTGACCTTCAGCAGTGGTATCCCTCCCTTTTCAATGTGGTCCGTCAAGTTCTGTGGCTCGGCGTAGTGATTGCGGCGTATATGGCGGGGGCGCCGCTGCTCTATATAATTATCGGCAGAGTTGGCGTCGCAGCCGTCGAGACAGGATTGAACTGGCATTATGGGCGTCACCGTCTTGCGCGCCCCGCGATTTTTCTTTCCCCGCTAGCAAAACGATTGATTCGCGACGGTCTGGTTGTCACGATGACGACCGTCGCGGCCACAATCTATCTGCGGATTGACCAGGTGATGTTGCACCGGATGGCAACGGACGCCGCATTGGGCCAATATGCCGCCGCAGTGCGGATCAGTGAGTTATTCGAGGCGTTTCCAGTCGCATTTGCGTCATCGCTTTTTCCACTACTCGTTATTTCAGCGGCGGATTTGCCTCGATTCCGGCGGCATCTGGATCTCGGATATCGCTACATGATTCTTGCGTCTGTGGCGCTCAGTATTGTTTTCTGCACGGGGGCGAAACCGATCCTGGGATTGCTCTATGGAACGAAGTACGCCGCCGCCGCACCGCTACTTGCGATATTAATCTGGTCGGAGATTCCTGTTTTTTTTGGCGCGACTCTTGCCAACGGTTTGCTCGCGACTCGCCTTCAACGAATCGCACTCTGGCCCACAATCGTCGGCGCGGTGGTAAACATTGGGCTCAACTTGTACGTGATTCCCCATTATGGCGCGTGGGGAGCATCGTGGGCGACAGTAATCGCATACTGGACATGCTGGACCGTGGCTTTCTTGCCTTTCCGGGAATGCAGGGAGATGGTGTGGATAGGGCTTCGTCTGCTAATTCCATTTACAGCGGTTGCTCTGGCGGTGACGGGCCTGTCATATTTGGCTCCCGTGGGTGATTGGATTCGCCCAGTCCTTGCAGTTGCAGTTTTTGCCGTGCTTGCTGTCGTTTTTGGATTTGCCCGCAAGGAGGATCTGGAATTCCTGCGGACAGCCTGGAAGACGCGACTGGGGTTGAAAAAGGTAGACGCGTAGTTTGTTCGCCGGGTCTTTGGATCGGGTCAGTGAATTGAGAAAGATTGGCGGGAGCTTTCCCGCAATTGAGGAACTATTGGGGAACAAGGTCCTTCGCGATCTGGTTTTAAGCACAATTGCAGCGCAACCCATGCGAGTGAAGAAATGGCTGATTCACCGGCATTCCCGGCTGGTGCTGGGAATATTGTTCCGGGTCGAGTCCGGTGACATCGTCGTGAGCCCTGCAGGTCCGTCTGGCGCGCGATTTCTAATGAAAATGAAGTGGCAGTCGCACACAGAATATGCGCTTGGGACGTACGAACCTGATTTTTTTCAGGCACTACGGAAGCATATTCGGTCTGGTGACGCGTGCGTGGATGTGGGTGGAAATCTTGGGTACTACAGCCTTCTTATGGCCCGGCTTACCGGCCCGAAAGGCCGTGTCGTCACATTCGAGCCTGTCGCGGAAAATCTTGCTGTGCTCCGGGAAAACATTGAGATCAACAAATTTAAGAACATAAAGGTCGTAGATTCCGCATTGGGCGAACGCGCAGGCGTGTTGAAGTTGATTCGGTCGGGGTCCGAAACATTCACCGCCACACCCTCGACCCGAGGCTATGCCGTGGAAGGTGAGCACATGGAAGTAGAGGTACGAGTCGATACTCTGGATTCCTATCTGGACCGTGAGTTTCTCCGGCCGAACGTAATCAAGATTGATGTTGAAGGCGCAGAGCTTGACGTCCTGCGCGGAGCTACTGAGACACTCCGTACAGCTCGTCCGACTCTCTTGCTCGAAATTCATGGATGGGGTGATCCAGTAAGCCAGGCAGTGATGGATCTTATGGTTTCCTCAAACTACAACGTTTCACTCGCGGGCCAACGGGGGCATGAGGCGTTTTGTATCGCGGTCCCGAATGGCGTGGTGGGATAGACCCAGACAATCTTGCGCGAGACGGAGGAGTTCGACATGTAAGATTCTTATCTACCTCCCTTACGCTCAAGAAGAAAACAATATCAGTGTTTGGCTATCGTTCGGCGAGACATAGGTGCGGAGGGAGTCAAGGCAGCACAGAGGATTAATTGAGAATAACCGTTGGCATCAGTCATTAGGGTCAACGGGAAGTTTGCCACGCAATTCAGACAGGATCATCTTATTGCCGCTCGGCACCTCTACTGATAGAAAGCAGACCCATTGACTCTCAGCTAAGTTCGCTAGCCGCTCATCTTCCCTAAATTCTCGATGGTCTCCGTATTCATATTTAGCGCCACTCAGATTTACGCGGACAGTAGGAAAGGGGTCTCTGAGAACCGATAAAACTGCGGCAGCGCTTTCACCTGAAATAACCTCACTAACTCGCACCCAGCGATAGCGATGCTCGCCTGTTTGGGTGACGGGGTATGCAAATTGTATGACCGCTCCATCCTCGCGCCATTTATCTAATATTGAAAATGCTTCACTTGAAGAAATCTTGTTCACTGAGTTCGTCTCCAGCTGTGAGCTTTGATCAGCAATCTGTCTAGACTGCGCAATTCGCTGGATAGGTCAGAGGCCATTGCCGACGTTAGACGCAATGATTGAAGCAAGCGACTCAGATTGTACCAAGCAACAAAAGAAGAAACAGCTGATTTCAGAACATTATCGTTTCAAGTATTTCGGCGGGAACCGTTTTGTAGAGAGCTTAAGCCGGTGAATATCCCGGTGGCAATTGACACAGAGCGTGATCAGATTGGTTTCGGTGTCATCACCCAGACGACTCCGTGGATTTTTGTGATGCACGTGAAGATTTATGACCGAACCGCATCTCTGGCAGCGCCAGCCGTCGCGCTTTAGAACCTGCAACCACAACTGGCGATAGGCCTCCGGTGCCAAGCGAACCCGTGGCTGCTTCTCTCGCGTTCGAGTCATTCTCTTCCGTTTGCTTCCGCAAGGAATTCGTCTCTGTGAGGTTGCGGGAGGAAAGCAAGGAGACGGTGGAGGGAAGCAGCTATGGCACTTGGGTCTTGGTTGTCCAGATTGGCTCCCGCCAGGAAATCCGCACAGATCATCTCGAGACAGTACCCCCTCGATTTCTCCGTTCCGAGCATGAGAGCCGCGGTTTCAAGTGCTTGTTCGACGACCGGCAGCTGGGTCTTGAACACCTTGAAGTACAGGATTTCCCAGGGCTCGGTCGGGCGGCCGGTCAGGTGCTTCTCCACTTCACATTTGAACTCTTCTTTGGGCATCTCTCTCGCCTTGTGCAACCAGGTTGCACAGTCGAATTCGTCTCCGTCTCGCCGCGCCACCTTCGCTAATTCCACGGCCTTCGTCCAGCCCACCTCCCGCAGCTGCCGTTTCGGGACCCGGGTCAGGGATTCCTGGATGGCCATGAGGTAATAAGCCTTCCGGCGCGACTCCGGAAAGCGCTTCTCGAGGAATTCATCAAAGGACTTCAACTCATCCAGTCTCCAGTACTGCCCCGCGCGAACCTCGCAAAGGTATTGCCCCAACTCAAGGAATCGTTCGTCCCGCTGGTGCTCGCTCAACTTCTCCCAGGCGAGGATCTCCTCGATCCGGGTGAGAACAGCGAGCGCCCTCTGGCGGTTGAGTTCCGGGGGTGCCATGGCCCCACCGTTAATCCGAAAGCTCATCAAGCCAATCAAGGTCGCTTGCTCCCGGGCTACGAATCAGATGGGTATCAATCAACTGCTGGTCACTCAAGCAGAGCCCCAGCTGGGCGCAGCTCACACAACCGTTCTGGGGGAAACGAATCCCGCTGTGCGGCAGGAACTGGCCGGCCTCGATCTGACTCGCAGTCGCTTCCACGATTTGGGCAAACTCCTGCCGCTGGGCTTCGGTGATCGAGGCGCGGAGATACTGGATTTCAGGAACCCGTTTGCGCACGAACACGACCATCGCCACATCCGAGATCCCGCTCATCCAGGAGTAGCAGATCATCTGTGGGTCGAGGGTAACGAGTCCTGCGGGTTCTTCGGGGTAGCGCGCCCGGGTGGTTTTCCATTCGAGCAGGCAGCGCTGGCCGTCCAGTTCTCCGATGCCATCGAGGTAGGCCACGAAATCATCGCCATTCGGAAGCGCACGAACGAGTTTCACCTGGAGGTCCTGCTTTGGATGGCGGATGCGAACCCGATCTTCCTGTGCAAACCGTTCGAGCAGCATGACTCCCTGCCGCAGCATGCGTTCACAATCGTCCCCGGTGCCGAATTCGAGATTCGATTCGCGATAGGTTCCCCACTCCTGGAAGAGGACTGCGGCGCCGTCTTCCCGGGAGAGAAGGGCAGCCAATGCCTTTTCAAAGCACCGGCCGAAGATGGATGCGGCCCGTGTATCTTTCTCGCGCCAGCCATCCAGATACCGGTATCGGTAGGCTCGCGGACAGCGAAGGTACTGGCTAATCTGTGTGTAGCTATAGGTCATGGCCAGCCCCTTGGACCTCTGCAACACCCCTGGGTGCCGGTGAGAGTTCCTCCCATTCGCTTGCAGGAGCGAATGCTTCGAGATTGAGGTAGGAGCGACCGTTGAAGGGGGTATGGGAGATGCGCAGGACCCCACGCAAGCCCAGGAGTGCTCTCTCCTCCACCTCTTCTCGACCGAGCAGATCCTGGTCATAGCCGAAGTCCCTGAGGAACCAGTTCAGTTTCCAAAGGGCCTTCGGTGAACAGTAGATTCGTCCGGTGATGGACTGTCCTATGAATCGAGCAGGCTCGATGACGGCAAAGCGGAGGGTGAAGAATGGCTTGTGCGCATGCCAACGGTAGAAGGCCCGCTCGACACGAACCAGGAACAGACCTTCGAGTGTGGAATCGGGATTCGGAGAACAGTCATGCAGTCCCGGGATATGGCGCTTCATGGTTTCACCTCCTCAGGTTGGGAGTAGCTGTTCAGTTTGCAAAGAAGCCCTTCGCGATCCTTGGAGGCCCAATCGGCAAGATTGTTGATGAAGCTCTCGACGAGGTCACGACCGGCGTCGCGAAGTACTTCGGTCCCGCAGAAGTCTGCGGCATAGCGTTTTACGAGCGTGGAATCGAGTTGGTGTTTGCGGACCAGCAGGCAGAGGCGGTCGCGGAGGCGCGGCTGGCCGTTCGATTGGCCATTGTTTCCGTTCGCGGGAGGCGCGTTCTGATTCGATGGGGCAGCGGCAGGAGTCCGAGGCGACCAGCCGAGTTCCTCGACCGAGCAGAGGCCGATGCCGTAGGCTTTCCGTAGGGCGCGATTGACGGCGCGAGTTTCAGCCACGCGCATCTCGGCGCCGCGGACCAAGGACGAGACGTTGGAGGGATCGGCATCCCCGTAACCGACGAAGCCGCGAGAGCGCGGCGACTTGTAGACGGTTGCCCTAAAAACCCAACGGGCGGACGGAGGATCGGACAAGTTCTTCTCGATGATGGTTGTGATTCCGACACATCGACGGCGCTGAGATATGCGAAGTAATCCCCCGTGCGTTACGTACCAGCGACCGTCTAAAAGCTGAAGGTCGCCCGCCACTACCGACAAACTATGTCTATGGGATAGGTCCTTTAAACTGCGAAGGGTAGCGTTAGACAGTTCACCCCAAATGACTCGAGCGTATTTTGCATTTGAGCGAAGAACATCTTTCGTCCTCTTTACAGGCATTGAGGTACTCTGGTCATTCTTTTCAAATCGACGGGAGCATCGCTTTCGTGCCAAAGGAAACTGTCGACCAGTGATTCCCTTTGTTTTGGCGCCGGCAATGAAGTCTCCAACGCGGCTTATGCTCCGTCCATCAGCTCCCATATCTTTTCGTTGCATGTAACCCTCCGAAATGTAATAAGAGATCGTTTAGGCCAGTCCTTCAATATCAAGAGCTCCCTGGCCCCAGTTGTTCATATTCTGTACGGCATATGCTATACGGAATATAGACGAGAGTCAAGAAGAATCTCTTGGTGACAAAGAGCGACAAGCCGAGGGTGAATTCAAAGGCAGTCGGGACTCGTATCCGCGAACTTCGTGGTGAGATGCACCAGAATGAACTTGCGGTGTACCTCGGAATTAGCCAAGGGCAGCTTTCAAAGTTAGAATGTGGGAAGTTGATACCGACTGCGGAGACACTACTTAGACTCGTTGAGAAATTCGGGAAGAGTGCTGATTGGGTATTGACAGGGAAAAGTTAGCAGGGAGCGCCAGCCTTTGCGAACGGCCGCGCAAGAGGTTTGGGGGATCGCGTAGTTGTCCGATTACTGCATTTCATGCAAGTCCGTTGGCCCCACGCGAGTTTCAGCGGGCATCCTCCTGATTTGTCGTATCGGCCGGCTAGCCAGAACCCCGCTTCTCAGGTGCGCGCAGTATTCGGACTGACCATAACGTTTTCAAAGCCGTCGGGTGTCTATCTTTCGCCTGCCTTTGAAACAACAAATATCCCATTAGAGCTAGCCCCAACGAGATCGGGGGAATCCAAGAGTTCGTTTATGCCCGTCTGACGAGCCCGTTTGCAGCGGCGTAATTGATTTCCCAGGCGCTGGTCTGATCGTCCTTCGTGGGCCCCGGATCGCGAAACTGCAACGGGAGTGCTCTCCACTCTGCATTGGCAGCAACCAGATCCACCGCTGCGTCTGGGTGATCAGGCGCCGGTCCAGACGCCCTCGTTCACCATAATTCAAAACGGCTCGAATTCCGCACGTCCATTTGCTTTTGTTTGATTTTGGAACCGTTTTGAATCTTGGCGAGCGACAGGTTGACATCGCAACGCCTTGTGATGGACCCAAGGGCGCGGCTCTCATTGCGGATATGTTATTTACACTCCGAGCGCGTCCTAGTTCCAGTAGAAGACGCCGATTGGGCCACAGGGAAATACGAGGGAGGGGAAGCGCCTTATGAGATCTGCCCACACCCACCCAGGCCTGCGATCTGAAACTGTGATAAAGGCAATTTTGCAAAACGAACTCCTTAACCATTTTAAATTCAATAACTTGTCATTTTTTGAAAATTGCAAAACGCGTGCAATTGGGCTCCTCAGCGAATAATTTGGATCACAAGGTTCCCGGCCATCATGGAATGAGTCTTACTGAGGAAGACTGGATCGACGAGGAGGCAACTTCACACCCCGGACTCGAAGAGTAGCGGAGTCGGGGCACGATTAAAACCCCCAGACGCCCTGGTGCAGATTTTGCGGAAAAGTGATCCTTCAAGAATGAGCGGTCCTTGCACTTTGGAACAAATTTTTGCGGAGCACAGGGGTCGATCGTGCCGTGGCTCGACTAGAACCAGGAGTCGGGGTGTTCGTCAATCCAGTCCTGGGGTGGTTCCTTCTGGAGGCTCTCGATTATGGCCCGGTCCCCCGGACCGATGAACTGTGTGCTAAATAGGTCCTCATCGCCACTGTTTTCACGTTCACTACGTACATCACGTTCACTACGTTCATTGTTGCTCGGACCCGAGACGGTTGGTGGCGCGGGTTCGTCACGTATCTCACTGGCAACCTGTCCAACCAAATGAGGTTCAGGAGTTCTTGTTTCCTGAGGCTTGCAGAATTCACACGTTTCGCCGGATACGTCCGGGGGAAGGCAAGCGGATGGACCATTCAAGCCGTAAAGCAAAAGGAGTTCGTGTACGCGCTTCCGCATGGCGCGGTCGACCAACACGACAAACCCGGAACTGGTCCGCTTACGATCGAGGAATCCGAACGATTTCAATACGCCGCTCACGTCCTTTTCATTCAGACGAAAACGCTCACCTGACGCCACCAGGTTCGAATTGACCTCCTTCTTCAAATTCTGAAGCGAAAAGGCCTCCTGATCCGGCTGAAAGTGAATCTGTTTGAACAAACTTTCGAGCACTGCCGTTTGTCTCGGAGGCAAAGGCTCTCTGTTCAAGTCCCGTTGAACTTCCATGAACTCGAGCAAACGAGCGCAAGCCTTGGGATCCTTTCCGATGGGGAGTGCCAGCGCCTCATACAGGTCGCGATCCCGCGAGCGTAGGCGCTCATCCCCGGGAATTCGCGGAAGTTTGAGCGTGTGATAATTTTCGAATCTGAACTGCATCAGATGCCCCTGCAATTTTTTCGCAGCGGCGACGAGGTCGGGATCCGTAGTTCTCTGGAGGTCTGTCCGCGACGTCTCGTGCATCGGAATAGTGATGCAACGGCTGTTCAAGGCGTCGTCGTCGGGCATTTCTGTCCACGCGATGACTTTGGCGCCGTAGGACCGATAAGAATGGCCCTCGCGAAAGGCGATAGCATTTTGCGTCGTCCCCGACCGTAGAAGGTGAAAGAGTGTTCGTTTTGGTCCCGCAGTCGCTGCCTCGTCGATCAATAGCGTCGGCTTCCAGCGGTCGCACGCACGGTAAAAGGCTGCGGACGAAATGTCGGACGTGATCAGGCCGCGGTAGCAGAGCAATTGCAAAACGGACAGCGCGGTCGTTTTTCCAGACCGCGGCAAACCAACTAGCGAGACGTAGGGTGCCACCCGAAGCCGGTCCACGAGCCACGTGCTAAGAACAAAGCAGGCCAGAAGGAAACGGTCACGGCCGTCAAGATCGAGGCATCGAGCAAAAAAGGATTCGATTTCTTGGAGGAGGTTCTCCACCGATCCGTAGCTACCCACACAGGTCGTAAACCGTACGTGGCGGCTGATTTGGTTCTCCTCCGGCGGACAGTACACAAACTTCTCAGAGGAAAAAAGCGTACTTGCTTGGACTCCAACCCCATCACCTTTATATAAGATTAGAACAAGTCGGGAATCAATTGCCGTTCGGGCCAGTTCGACAAGCGACACCTCGCCTGCGAGCAAATCAACCTCGACGACCGGTTTACCTTCGTAGTAGCGCTTCGGAGTTGCCTTCATTTCGATTCCCACTCGGTCTTTCAAAAAATGCGGCTGCCCCCCATAATACTGAGATAAAGCAAAACGTTTCCCATGTTTTTTTAGTTATCTGACTTTCGTAGAATGTAGGAGCCGAGCTGCAGGATGATCCCGATTAGCCCAGCGTTTTTCCGAGCCCGTCGGGCAAAAGGCTGGCGGCAACTATGTTCGACTCCGCGCATATCCGCGCTGGGAGTTTCTCGTAAGTCTTTATGAATCAATAGAATAGGGTGATGGGGGCGGTGATTACACGGAAGCGGACTCTTCGGATGCAACCGCCCCTCCCCGATTGTCAGGCTCATTCCCATCCCCACGGACATTTGTTGTGCCCCTGTGGACACTCTGACACAGCAGTTTCGCTTGGTCAGGTCGCACATTCAGTACGAGAGTGATTCGCCCTGGCAGTGGAGGGAACTCCCCGACCATGGGGAGCCGCGCCGGCGGGCCTGCCCTTGACGGCGGCGAGAGTGAAAGGAATCTTAACCCTGTGCGTGCGCATGTCATCGAGACGTTTTGCGAGGCGGGTCGTCCTCCCATAGTTCAGACAGCACGACTGGAGCCCGATCAGGAAATTCAGCAACGATGCGCACTTCGCCGCCCATCGCCTTAACAGTTTTTCGTAGCATCGGAAGCAATCGATCGTCTAAGTTTGCGGCCGCGAGAAAATCCTGTCTGCACAGCCTCCCTGGTCCTCAACAACGGCGTCGACAAAAACCAAAACAACTTCCGATTCGGCGCCGGTGTCGTCTCCCACTTCGGCAAACGCCAAACGTCTCAGGACACGACTGCCACACTCTTAAAGCAGTTTCCTAGCGCCGCGTGGCCCAGGCGAGGCCATCAGGATTTCCGCCCACGTCAATGTGGCCGGCTACCTCCAGCGTCGCCAAATTGATTACAGCAACATAATTATCCGGAGAGCAGGCCACGAACGCGCGCGCACCGTCCGGTTGCATGACGATGCCAGCCGCGCCGCGTCCAACCGCAATCCGTGCGATGGGCTTGCGCGTGGCAGCGTCAATCACCGTGAGCGCTGCGCCGCCCTGCGCGGACCCCGCTCCTGGACCGCCGCCAAATCCTGCGACGAGCACTCGCTTTCCATCCACCGTGAACTTCAGCCGGTTTGCGCCGCGGACATCGGCGGCAAGCGTTTGCGTCACGCTCTTGCTCGCAACATCGATGATGGAGATTGTTCCGTCGCCTGCGTTGGCGACCCAAATTTCCTTGCCGTCTGGTGAAACATCAAACCCTTCCGAGCCAGTGCCGACTGGAATGACCGTCTGATTCCAATCGCCGCCGGGAGGGCCCTGTGGCCCGCGTCCGCCTGGGCCATTTCCACGTCCGGGTGGTGGCGCGCCCTGCGCCCCGCCCGGCGGAGGAGCTCCCGCTCCTCCGCGTGCTGCATCAGGAGCTCCTGGAGGTGGACCGCCGCGGCCCGGCCCTCCTCCTGCAACTTTCTCGATGACGCTCACGGTCGCGGAACTGACATTTGTGGTGACAATCCGCTTCATATCCGGCCAAACGTAAATCATGTGCGTCCGGTTCTGGCCCGTGCCGAAAATCCAATCAATGGTTTTCGTCGCCGGATCGTAGCTGCCAATTGCTTTGGCCGCTTCCGCCGTGAACCAAACTTTTCCGCCCACGAACGTAAGACCGTGCGGCCCGCGAAGTGCTCCGAGGTCAATGCTGGGCAGCGCCTTCTGTGCGAAAAGATCCACGACCGCCAGCGTGTTGTATGCTCCTCCGCCGTAATTCGATACGTACGCAATTCTTCCGTCGGCGGACGCGATCACCTCGTGCGGGTCATTGCCCACAGGCACGCGCGCGAGCACTCGCAGCGATGCTGGATCCACGATCGCGAGCGTGTGATCCGTTTTTGAAAGGGCCAGCAGCGCATCCGGCGGAGTCTCGGCGGAAACGTTGGCTGAAGGTTTCGCAAATGCCCCGGCGGGTTTGAAAGCTCCTGCCACGAACGCGGTGACCAGTAACAGTAGCCCGGCCAGCCCGATTTTCGTGATTCCAATTATTTTCATAATTGCAGAAGATACGCGATTGTTTCGCCGGATGCGAACAAAATTCTTTGATTGAGACCATTTTGCGGCTCGCGATTTTTCTTTTATTTTTCCGCTTGACATACGAATTAATTAGTACTATAAGACTGCTGTCCATGAGACCTAAACATACAACGCTCACCCCGCAGGAACTGGAAATCATGAAGCTCGTGTGGCGGCGCGAGAGCGCCAGCGTGCGGGATATTTACGAAGAGCTGCTCGAGCGGCGAAAAATCGCCTACACCACCGTCATGACCATGATGAAAATCCTGGAGACCAAGGGCTACTTGAAAAAGCGCCGCCAGGACCGCGCGTTCATTTACCGTCCTGCGCACCCGAAAAATCGGGTGATCGGCGGAATGATCCGGGAATTCATGGACCGCGTTTTCAATGGTTCCGCGGAACCGCTGCTCGTCCATCTGGTGAAAACGCGCCGCATCCGCGAAAAGGATTTGCAGGCGATTGCGCGCATGATCGAGGAAACAAAATGAGTGTTCCCGGAAGGGATTGAAGTAATCAAGAGGATGGGGGGATCGAGTGGATTGAGGGAATGAAGTGGATCGATGCAATCGGGAGGTGCCGATGAACATGCCCGTCTGGTTTTCCAACCTTATCTTCTGGAGTGCGCAGGCAGCACTGCTTGCGCTGGCCGCCGGATTTCTTGCGCATCTTTTCCAGATTCGCCAGCCGCGAGTGCTCCTCGTTTATTGGCGCACGCTCATGGCCGTCAGCCTGTTGCTTCCATTTGCCCAGCCGTGGCATCGAACGCAAATCTTTGCGCCGATTGCCATCGGGCCTGTCGTGACAAGTCCAATTCAAAATTTCAATCCCATTCCAACAGCCATTCCCGCGGACACACACTGGCATCTTCCCAGCGTTCAATTCGCCGCGGAGGTTCTCGGCGCGCTAATTCTCGCCGGCATCGCCGTGCGATTCATAATTCTTGCGGTTGGCCTTTTGAAACTTCGCCAGTTCCGGCGGGCATCTTCTCCCGTTTCTGATTTGGCTGAATCTGCGGGCGTCCTCGATGAAATGCGCCGTCGCGTGAACGCGAACGCCGAGTTCCGTCTTTCGACGGACGTTAGTTCGCCCGTCACATTCGGCTTCACGGCGCCGGTAATTTTGCTGCCCCAGCAATTCACTTCGATGGACGCGCGCTTCCAAACGGCGATTGCCTGCCACGAACTTCTCCATGTCCGCCGCCACGATTGGGCGCATCACTTGGCGGAAGAAGTTCTTCGCGCCGCGCTCTGGTTCCATCCCGCCATTGCCTGGCTCATCGGGCGCGTGCGTCTGGCGCGCGAGCAAGTTGTGGATTTTGAAGTCGTAAAGCTCACCCAGGCGCGCAAACCGTATCTGGAAGCCCTGCTTGCATTCACCACGGGCAGCGCCCGCATCGTGGCCATTCCGGCGCCGCCATTTCTCGTGGAACGCCAGCTCGCCGAGCGCGTCGCGCTCATGTTGAAGGAGGTTCGCATGTCCCGAACAAGATTGATCGCCTCAATGACGGCCATCGCCGGATGCCTCGCGATGGCAACAACGCTTGCCGTCTGGGAATTCCCGCTCAAGGCTGCTCCACGTTTCGCACAAAACCCATCGCAAAGCGGAAACAATCAAATCCTTCCAGGGGGCCCGGCTGGCGGAGTCACTCAAGGGGTTTCAGGCGGTGTCATGGGTGGAGTGAGTGGTGGAATTGCCGCCAATGTCTCCACGCAAGGGCCCGCGCAAGGCGTCCAAGGCGGAGTAAATGGTGGCGTGGGCGGCGCGCCCATCAGGCGCTCATCTTCCTCCAACGCCACTGCACCGCAGACGCCGAAGGCCGCTTCCAAGATTGTAATTGCGGATTTGAAATTTGTGGGTGACGTGCGGGACTCAGATGCGGTGCGAGCGCGGATTCTAAAGCGCGTGAACGGGCAAGAATATGACGGCAGCAACTCCGCATGGCTCGACGAATTCTTGGAAGTCGGTATTAATGCTGATTTCCAGAACCACGGATACTTTGAAGCTGTGATCGATGATCCTCAGGCGCAGCCTCTCGATCCCGAGAAGCACCGCATGCTCGTTAAAGTCCATGTGAAAGAGGGCGATAAGTTTTCGGCGGGCGCAATCTCGATTGTGAGCGATGACCCGGCGCACGCGTTGGTGATTCCCGAAGCGGAATTGCGACGACTAATGCCGCTTCACACGGGAGATGTTTTTAACGCTCAAGAAATCCGGGATGGAATTGAGGCGATGGCTCGATTCTATGGTGCTCGCGGGTACGCTGATACTACGGCTGTGCCACTCTTTTCGTTTGATCATAGAAACCGCACAATTGCGTCCACGTTTCAGGTGCATGAGGGAATTCAATATCACGTGGCAAGCTTCCATGTGCGCGGGCTGGACAGCAAGACGGCTCAGCTCATGGAATCAAGGATTCAACCTGGAAGTGTTTTCGACCGTGGTCTGCTGCGCGAATTGTTAAATCATGGAAACGCTGCACTCGGCACAAATGTGTCTGAGGGAACCGCCTTCCAGGTGAAGCGAAATGTCGCAAATGGAACTTTGGATATCCTGCTTGATTTTTCAGGCGGCGACAGCGGTGGAGTCGTGCAAGGAGTTTCAGGCGGAGCCACCAGTGAACCAGTGGCAGACGGAACCATCCTCTGGCCTTCCACAGTGAAAAGGGGTCCGATGCTCTTGCAGGTGCCTGGTCGAGGGACACTCGTTCAAGCGGAAGGTTCCAAGGATTTAGTCGCGCGAGTGATGGTGCCAGAGTCCGAGGCGATGGACGTCCAACTCAATCAAGAGGCCGAAGTTGACACGCGGAAGGGTATTGTGCGGGGGCTTGTGAGCCGAATTAGCCCATCGCATTCAAACGGCACGACCGAGGTGGATATTAGGTTCATCACGGCTGTGCCGGAAGGAGTCGGCGCAGGTCTCCCGGTCGATGGCATTATAGATATCCGTATCCTGGAAAACATTCTCAGCGCTGGACGTCCGGTGCACGGCATGCCGAATTCTGAGACAACCTTATTTAAAGTTGTTGACGATGGGAAAGAAGCAGTGCGCGTCAAAGTGAAGATCGGCCACGCATCCGTGAATTGGATCGAAATCGTCGGCGGGCTGAACGCGGGCGATACGATCATCCTCTCGGACATGTCCAGGTATGCCAACGTTGACCGGGTCCAGATAAACCCTCAAATCCAGATATCCAACAAATAACAGTCCTGCTAGTTGCCGTTCATTGTCTTTTGCAGCAAGTCGCGTACCGCTTATCCATTGAGATTTGCTTTAACACCGGGCGGCGGTTCCTTCCTTTGCCATGGCGTATCCAATTTGCGTGGGCAAGGCGCCGGAATTGTTGCCATCCGCGCGGGAAAAACACATAATTGCGCGCCACAGTAGAGTAAACTTGCCGTGAGAAATCAGCAGGGGGAAACGCCATGCCCCGAATTGTCCGCTCATCATTGATACAGGCAGCGAACGCTGCTCCGCCGGACGCTCCGCTCGCCAAAGTAAAGCAGATGATGATGGAAAAGCACGAAATCTATATCGCGCAGGCCGCCCAGGCCGGGTCGCAAATCACCTGCCTGCAGGAAATTTTCTACGGCCCTTATTTTTGCGCCGAGCAGGAGACGCGCTGGTATGAATTCACGGAGCAAATTCCCGCCGGCCCGACCATCAAACGGATGCAGGAGCTGGCCAAGAAGCACAAGATGGCGCTTATCGTGCCGATTTACGAGGTTGAGCAGGAAGGGGTTTTCTACAACACCGCGGCGGTGATTGACGGCGGCGGGAACTACCTCGGCAAATATCGCAAGACGCACATCCCACACGTGGCCCCCGGGTTCTGGGAGAAATTTTATTTCCGTCCTGGAAATCTGGGTTATCCGGTTTTTGATCTTGGCTTCGTGAAGATCGGCGTGTACATCTGCTATGACCGCCATTTTCCCGAAGGCGCGCGGGCGCTTGGTTTGAATGGCGCGGAAATTGTTTACAACCCCTCGGCCACGGTTGCGGGGCTGAGCGAATATCTCTGGAAGCTCGAGCAGCCCGCGCACGCGGTGGCGAACGGGTATTTTGTCGGCGCGATCAATCGAGTGGGAATCGAATTGCCATGGAAAATCGGCGAGTTCTACGGACAGAGCTATTTCTGCAACCCGCGCGGGCAGATCATCGCGCAGGCTTCGCGCGATAAAGATGAAGTCCTTACGGCCGACCTCGATCTCGATCAAATTAAAGAGGTGCGCCAGACCTGGCAGTTCTTCCGCGACCGCCGCCCGGACGCCTACAGCGACCTCGTGAAGGCTTGAGCAATGCGTGACGCCGCTCCACCGCTTTCAAAAGAAGAATTTGCGGCGCGGTTCGCGGAGATTCATCCGCCCTTCGCGACACAGGCCGCGGCGGTGGAAGCCTCACGGTGTCTTTTTTGTTTTGACGCGCCCTGCACGATTGCCTGCCCCACACACATTGACGTTCCCCGCTTTATCAAGAAGATCGCCACGGGAAATCTGCGCGGGTCGGCACTGACCATTCTCGAATCGAACATTCTTGGGCTTAGTTGCTCGCGCATTTGTCCCGTTGATGTTTTGTGCGAAGGTTCCTGCGTGATGCATCGCTATAATAAGCAGCCGATTGAGATTGGCCGGTTGCAGCGCCACGCGATGGACTACTTTTATTCGCACAACCCGGCGATCCCCGTTGCGAAGCGCGCGTCGCGCGGGCGCGTCGCTTGCGTCGGCGCCGGCCCGGCGTCGCTCGCGTGCGCGGCGGAGTTGCGGCGGCGCGGAATCAGCGTCACGCTGATAGAAAGGAACCCATTGGCGGGCGGGCTCAACACCTACGGTATCGCCGAATACAAGCTGCGGCCTGCGGACAGCCTGAAAGAAGTCGAACTAATTCGCGCGATGGGAGCTGAGTTCGAGCTGGGCGTTGAGGCAAAACCGGAATCGCTCGAGAAGGAATACGACGCCATATTTGTTGGCGTGGGGCAGGGCTCGACGCACCGCCTGAAAATTCCCGGCGAGGATCTGGACGGCGTCATGGACGCAATTCATTTCATCGCGCAATACAAGACGGCATCCATCCAAGTGGGCCGGCGGGTCGTGGTCATCGGAGCGGGGAACACCGCGATTGACGCCGCCACCGCGGCGCGGCGGCTCGGCGCCGAGGAAGTCCACATCCTTTACCGGCGCGGCGAAAAAGAGATGCCCGCATTCGATTACGAATACGAAATCGCCAAGCTCGACAGCATCGAATTCCAATGGAACGCCCAGCCCGTGCGCATTCAAGGCAAGCAGGCCGTCGAAGGGATCGAATGCGTGCGCGTGGACGCGCGGCTCGCGCCTATCGCGGGCTCAAATTTCCAGCTCCCCTGTGAAATGGTGATCCCTTCCATCGGGCAAACGCGGTTCGTCGAATTCCTTTCGCGCTGCCGGGGAGTGGAAGTACGCGACGGCTGCGTCGCCATCAATCGTGAGACGGGGCAAACGGCCAACCCAAAGTATTTTGCCGGCGGTGATTGCGTGAATGGCGGCCGCGAGGTAGTGGACGCGGTGGCCGATGGCAAGCGCGCGGGCGCGGGCATTGCGAAGTGGCTGGAGTCTCACCATGGCTGATCTGACCACTCTTTTTGCGGGCAAGATTCGCTGCCCGAATCCATTCTGGCTCGCTTCCGGGCCGCCCGCGAATTGCGGCGATCAGGTGATGCGCGCGTTTGACGCCGGGTGGGGCGGCGCGGTCTGGAAAACGCTTGGCGATCCGATCACCAATGTTTCTTCGCGTTATTCTTCAGTGGATCTGAATGGCGTACGCATGATGGGCCTCAACAACATTGAGCTCATCACCGACCGCCCGCTCGATGTAAATCTCCGCGAAATCTATAAAGTGAAGAAGCGCTATCCGCATCACGCGGTGATTGCGTCTTTGATGGTGGACTCGCGCCGCGAAGCCTGGCATGAGATCGTGCGCCGCTCCGAAGACGCGGGCGCGGACGGCCTCGAACTCAACTTCGGCTGCCCGCATGGAATGAGCGAGCGCGGCATGGGCAGCGCCGTGGGCCAGGTGCCGGAATATTGCCAGATGATCACGGAGTGGGTGAAGGAAGTGGCGAAAACCCCGGTGCTCGTAAAGCTCACACCGAATGTGACCGACATCCGCCACGTGGCGCGCGCGGCGAAAAAAGGCGGCGCGGACGGATTGAGCGCCATCAACACCATCAATTCAATCACCGGAATTGACCTCGATACGTTCGTGCCGCGTCCGTTTGTGGATGGCAAATCCGCGCACGGCGGTTACTGTGGTCCCGCGGTGAAGCCCATCGCGCTTCATCTGGTCCAACAGATTGCCGGCGATCCCGAATCCTCGCTGCCTGTTTCGGGCATCGGCGGAATTTCCGGCTGGCGCGACGCCGCGGAATTTTTGCTCCTCGGTTGCCAGAGCGTTCAGCTTTGCACCGCGCCGATGCACTATGGTTTCCGCATCGTCGAAGACATGATTGACGGCCTGAGCAATTGGATGGACGAAAAGGGATTTCGCACGATTGACGAATTCCGCGGCCGCAGCCTGCCGAATGTGACCGAGTGGAAGCACTTGAACTTGAATTACAAAATCATCGCGCGCATCAGCCGCGACAAGTGCATCGGTTGCGACCTCTGCTACATCGCCTGCTGGGATGGCGCGCACCAGTGCATTCACATCGAAGGGTTCAAGACGCCGGAGGATCTCCTTGCGGCCAGCCGCAGCCGCATCGTTCTCACGCCGGTGGAAAAACACGAGATGACAGAACTGCGCGCGACTCCGCCCATCCGCATCCCGCGCGTGGATGAAGATGAATGCGTCGGCTGCAATCTGTGCTGGCTGGTTTGTCCGGTGGAAGATTGCATCACCATGGAGCGCGTGGATTCCGGCGTGCCGTCGCAAAGCTGGGAGCAGCGCACGGGAGCATCGAAATGCTGATTCGAAATGGAAAAGTTGTCACGGCAAAGGAGACGCGCGCGGCGGACATTCGCGTCGAGGGCGAACTCATCAAGGAAATCGGCGCGAATTTGCAAGCCGCGTCCGGCGAAAAAGTGATTGACGCCGCGGGAATGCTCGTTTTCCCCGGTGGAATTGACGTTCACACGCATCTCGACATGCCCTTTGGCGGCACGACCTCGAGCGACGATTTTGAGACCGGCACGAAGGCCGCTGCATTCGGCGGCACGACCACGCTGATTGATTTCGCGATCCAGCCGAAGGGCACGCGCATGAGGGACGCGCTCGACACCTGGTGGAAGAAAGCCGAGAACCGCGCCTCGATTGATTACGGCCTGCACATGATCGTCACCGACCTCGGCGCCGCGGGGCTGGATGACATGGATGATTTGGTCCGCGAAGGCGTGGCCAGCTTCAAGCTGTTCATGGCTTATCCGAATGTGTTGATGGTGGATGACGCGACGATCTTTCAGGCGCTTTCGCGCACGGCGAAGAATGGCGCACTTATCTGTCTGCATGCAGAAAATGGCGGCATCATTGATGTGATCGTCCGCCGCGCCATCGCAGAAGGGAAAACTGCGCCCATCTATCACGGGCTGACGCGTCCGGTGGCGGCCGAAGCCGAAGCCGTTCACCGCGCTGTCGCCATGTCCGAAATTTCCGGCGCGCCGGTTTACATCGTGCATCTTTCCTCCGAAGAAGCGCTGAACGAAGTCCGCGCGGCGCGTGACCGGGGCGTTCCCATTTTCGCGGAGACCTGCCCGCAATATTTGTTGCTGACGATTGACGAGCTCGAGCGGCCCAACTTTGAAGGCGCAAAATATGTTTTCACGCCGCCATTGCGCGAAAAACATAATCTGCCAAAACTCTGGGACGGGCTGAAGCACGATCACTTGCAAGTTGTTTCCACCGATCATTGCCCATTCTGCTTCGAGGACCAGAAAATTCTCGGCAAGGACGATTTCACCAAAATTCCGAATGGCGGACCGGGCGTAGAGAACCGTCTCCAACTTCTTTTTCATTACGGAGTGAACGAAGGGAAGCTGAGCTTGAACCGTTTCGTCGAACTCGTTTCGACCACGCCCGCAAAGCTTTTCGGCTTATATCCGCGCAAGGGTGAGCTCGCCGCGGACAGCGATGCGGATATCATCATCTGGGATCCCAATGCCGCGCACACAATCAGCGCGAAAACGCACCATATGCGTGTGGATTATTCGATGTTCGAAGGCTTTCAAGTGAAGGGCAACGCGCGCACGGTGCTCTCCCGCGGCGAAGTTGTCGTGGACGGAGGAAAATTCCTCGGCCGGACGGGCCGCGGCAGCTTTCTGAAGCGCGTCGCGCGTGGCGGGGCGTGGCAATAAGCGTGGCATTCACTGGGCAATAGCCGAATGGTCCCCAGCCAAGACCGCACTCTTTACAACGAAGACCTCGCGCCGGTTCCCGCCGGGCGCCGCACCTGGGGCGTCTACAATTACGCATCGCTCTGGGTCGCCATGAGCGTTTGCATTCCGACCTACATGCTCGCTTCGGGCCTCATCGCTGGCGGCATGAGCTGGTGGCAGGCAGTCGGAACAATTCTCCTCGGAAATTTGATTGTTCTCGTGCCCATGCTCCTGAACGCGCATGCCGGCGCGAAGTATGGGATTCCGTTTCCGGTATTTGTGCGCGCTTCGTTTGGCGTTCGCGGAGCAAATATCCCTGCTGTCCTGCGCGCGCTGGTTGCGTGCGGATGGTTCGGCATACAGACGTGGATCGGCGGCCAGGCGATTTACACGATGCTGGGAATTCTATGGCCTGCGGCTCGGTCCTCGCACGCGGGACTTTGGATCTGCTTCTTCGCGTTTTGGGCGCTCAACGTTGCAGTCATCATGCGCGGCATCGAGACGATTAAATTTCTTGAAGGCATCGCCGCGCCCTTCATGCTCGCCATTGGGCTGCTTCTCCTCTGGTGGATTACATCGCTTGCCGGTGGGCTCGGGCCCGTTCTCAGTGCGCCCAGCAAGTTCCACACAACCGGCGAATTTTTCCGCTTCTTCGTGCCATCACTCACGGGTATGGTCGGTTTCTGGGCCACTGTCGCGTTGAATATTCCTGACTTCACCCGGTATGCCAAATCACAGCGCGCTCAAATGGTGGGCCAGGCCATCGGTTTGCCCGCGGCCATGACGCTCTACTCCTTCATCGGAGTCGCCGTCACTTCAGCGTCGGTCGTTATTTTCGGTGAAGCCATTTGGGACCCGGTCATGCTCCTGGGCCGCTTCAACCGTCCGGTTGTCGCCCTCGTGGCCCTTGTTGCGTTGCTCATAGCCACTCTGAACACGAACGTCGCCGCAAACGTCGTCTCTCCGTCAAACGATTTCTCAAACCTGAATCCGCGGCGCATTTCTTTCCGCACCGGCGGCCTCATTACCTGCGCGGTCGGCGTTCTGATGATGCCGTGGAAGCTGCTCGGCAGTTTCAACGCCTACATTTTCGGGTGGCTCGTCGGCTATTCAGGGCTGCTCGGCCCCATCGCAGGAATCATGATTGCGGATTATTTCGTGCTGCGTCATTGCAATCTCGAGGTCAACGACCTCTATCGCGCCGATGGCGCCTATGCATATTCGCGCGGCATCAACCGGCGCGCCGTCGTAGCGCTGGCTGCAGGCATTGCCGTAGCGCTGACGGGACTCGTCCTGCCGCCTCTTCGTCCCCTCTATGACTACGCGTGGTTCGTAGGGTTCTTCGTCGCGGGCCTCGCCTATCTCGGTCTCATGCACCGCTCTCGATAAACCCGCTCGTCCAGATTAATCTGCCGTTTTTTCTGGCAAGTGAAGTGGCCGCTCGAAAGACAGACTCTCAGCCAACCCCAATTGTGAACCGCGCTTCTGAATGGAAAGTGTTTCGCTAGGTGTGTTGTTCCAGGTGGGGTAACCGAAGATGCTTGACCTTCCTTGACGCAAGAGAATGGGTTATCCTCAGCCTAATCGCAGGACAGGGGGTGTAGAGCTATGAAAATCCGACTATTCTCAGCGATTTTCTTTTGCTGCACATGGGGGGTTTTGGGAGCGCATGCGCAGGGGGTGGGCACGTCGGGGCAGATCCAGGGCCGGGTGTCGGATCAAAGTGGCGCGGCAGTGGCCAACGCGAGCGTGACCGCGACGGATGTTGAGAAGGGGCTGAAGCATTCCGTGAAATCGGACACCTCGGGTGATTACGTGATCAGCGGGGTTTCTCCCACGATCTACGAGGTCAGAGTTGAAATCTCCGGCTTCCAGACACAGATTGAAAAAGGTGTCGTGGTGCATGTTGGGGAGAGCGTGGTGCTCGATTTCCACCTCAAGGTCTCTCAGGTCGCGGAAAGCGTGGAAGTAACTTCGGAAGCCCCGGTCGTGGAAACCACTCGCGGCTCTCAGGCAAACACCATCAATCAAATGCAAATTCAGGATTTGCCCATCAACCGCCGCGACTATCTCACCTTCACCCTGCTTGCGCCGGGTGTGTCGAACTCCGTAAAACTTGTGGATTCCCAGGATTTTCGCGTCGTGCAGACGCCGCAGAGCGGGCTCTCACTGTACGGCAGCAACGGCAGAGGCAATAGCGTGACGGTGGACGGCGGCGAAGCCAACGATGATTCGGGCGGGGTGCGCGTGAACCTGGGTCAGGATGCCGTCCAGGAATTCGAGATTAACCGCAGCAACTATGGCGCGGATCTGGGTTCGGCGAGCGGAGCTTCGGTCAACATCGTGAGCAAGTCCGGCACGAATCAAGTCCACGGCGCCCTCTTCGGCCTTTTCCGGAATCAATCTTTGGACGCGCAAGACCCCTTTTCTTACGCACCTGCGCTTGCCGCCGGCGCAAATTTCAACCCCGCAAATCCGGACAGTCTGGCGACGCCCGTGCAAGATGCCCTGAACCGCCAGCAGTTTGGCGGCTCGATCGGCGCGCCGCTGCAGAAAGAAAAGACCTTTCTCTTCGTATCTTTTGAAGGATTGCTGCAGACATCTCAAAACAGCGTTCCGATGTTAAACAGCACGGCCCTGTTTCGCCCGGATGATGGCACGATCACGCCGAATAATCAGGTGGCCATCATCGATGGTCTGGCTACTCTTACAGGAAACCCATCTGTACCGTGCCTCTCAACTCCCTTTACCATGTTGCCCGCAGCCACGTGCGCAGGCGTCCTTGAGAGCCTTTTGACCATCAATCCGACGGCCAATCTGGTGCCCATCCTCGGCCCGACGGCCGGGCCGCTGCAAACCGCGCGCAATGCATTCCTTGTGGGCCAGATGGAGGCCAACAGCGGATTGGCTCCGTTCAATGAACACGAGTACCTCGCGTCCGCCCGGCTGGACCATACCTTCAGTGACCACGACACGGCCTATCTCACCTACCGGTATGGGATTGACAATGAAGCGAATTTGGACGCCCTGGGCCTGACCGGTCTCTCGCGGGGAAATTCGATCAATACTTACGACAACACTCTTCAGGCGGCGTGGTACCACACCTTCAGCCCGGCCATGCAGAATGAATTGCGCGGGCAATATAGCTATTCCGACTTCAACGTCATTCCCAACGAACCCGGAGAGGTGGGACTGGATATCTCGGGATACGCCTCGCTCGGCACCAACATTTTCCAGCCGAGTTTTACCATCCAACGCCGCACGGAAGCCGCGGATAACATCACCTGGACCAAGGGCCGCCATACCATCAAGGCAGGAGTTTATTTCCTTGAGCGCGGAGATCACAGCGAATCCCACACTTTTTTTCCGGGCCGTTTTGTATTCGGCAGTTTGCCCGGCATAGCCTTGAGCCCGTGCTTGGCGGCGCCGGCCGCCGATTGCGGCCTTTCTGCGAGCATCAATCCCGCGGAAATCAACTCTCTGCAGTCCGTAGCCCTGGGGGCGCCGGAGTTCTACCAGCAGGGATTTGGAAATCCTGTTTACAACTACCCGCGGCCGTTTGGGGCCTTTTATGTCCAGGATACCTGGCAGATGGCTTCGAACTTTTCGTTTACGTATGGCTTTCGGTATGAAATGGATGCGCAGTACGGCCCACTTGCTTCGCAACTGCACAACGTCGCCCCGCGCGTTTCCTTTTCGTGGGACCCGTTTAAGGACCACAAGACCGTTGTTCGCGGCGGGTACGGCATCTTTTACTCGCCCATCTACGGCCAGATCGCAGACGTGGTGCAGACGCTCGGCGTCGTGAACGGCTTCCAGCAGATTGCTCAAGTCTTTGTTCCGTTGACAGGCGTGCCTGGTGAACCTGCAGCCCTGAACTCGGGGACCATCTTTCAAACACTTTTCGCGGAGGGTTTGATCCAGTGCACGACTCCGACAGCCGGAAATGCAGCCTGCATAACGCCCGCAAGTCTGAGCCAGTTCCCCGGCATCACCATTTCACATAACGCACCGCTTCCTCCGCTTAGCGTAATTTTCTCCGGCCAATCTGGTTACCGGAGTCCCTATTCGCAGCAGGCCTCTTTTGGAATTGAGCGCGAGATCGCCACGAATTGGACGGTTTCCGTGAGCGGTGTCTGGGTCCACACCGTCGCGCTGCCTGTCGCGATTGACGCGAACGATCTGATCACGGCGCCTTTGACGACGGCTACGAATCCTTTCACCGGCCAACAGGTAACATTTCGGAACTGGAATGCCAGCCTTCCGAACCCGACCGGCGTGGCTCCCTGTGCGGGGGCAGCCATTGTGACCTGCTTCGCCAACCCGTTGACCCTTCAGAACAACGTTTATTCCTCGGAAGGATCGGCGATTTACACGGGCGGGATCCTCGAAGTCAAGCGGCGGTTCAGCGACCATTTCTCCATCATGGCCAGCTACACCTACAGCAAGGCCATCGACACGACCACCGATTTCAACAGCGACTATGGCCCTGAGGATAATACGAACCTCGCCGGGGAAAGGGGTCTATCCGATTTTGACCAGCGGCACGCGGTCGTTTTCTCGAGCGTGATGCAAAGCCCCTGGCGCCATTGGTTCTTGTCCGGCTTTGGGCTCACACCGATCATCAGCTACAACAGCGGACATCCCTTCAATATTCTGGCCGACGATACGGACATCAACGGCGACCGCCATTACACCAATGACCGCCCGCTCGGAATCGGCCGGAACACCGGAATCGGGCCGGATTTCTTCGATTGGGATATGCGGCTGAGCAAGGAGATCCATCTCAATGAAAAGATGGGTCTCACGTTAACCGCGGAATGCTTTAACCTTCTGAACCGCACGAACTACTCCGGCGTGAATAATGAAGTGCCCACGGTCGATGGGTTTGCGGACCTCCCGGCAAACCCACACGGGATCGTGTCGTTTCTACCCAACACGCCGCTGGCGTTCACGTCGGACTTCAACCGGCGCCAGTTCCAGCTCGGCGGGCGTTTCACGTTCTAAACCCTTTCTTCCCACCGCCCCACTCTCCCCCAAGGAGCGTGGGGCGGTTGCATTTCAGGCCGCTCCGCCCCGCCGAGCTTCTCTCCTCGGCAAAGATGGAGGAACTCCTCAACCAAGCTGCGATGATGTATAACGCCGTGATTCTGGATGCGCCGATTCTTCTGAACATGGCGAATAACCGCGTGCTCGCGTCCTACGCGGAAGCCGTCGCACTGGTTGTGCACAGCGGCCACACTCCGCGAAAACTCGTGAAGCAGGCTTGCGCCAACCTTCGTAACGTTCCGGACAGAGTCATCGGAGTCGTCCTAAATCAAGTAGACGCTTTGGGGGGAAGATTACACCTACGGATATTGGGACGACTCTGATGATTCGGAAGAGAGACTCCGCGCTTGCCGCGCAACTCCGTGAATTCATTCCGGCCTTTTCGCCCGGGAAATCCCCGCTCACTGAGCTGGATCAATACACCGTCCTGCGCTGCGTCATTGCCTTTGTCGAAAGTGAGAATCGCGGCTCCTGCGCTGCTTTTCCCAGCACTCGCGCTGCGACGTGTTCTCCCATCGCCGGGCCGTGTTTGAACCCGTGTCCGGAGCCGCCGCCCACAAGCCACACGTTTTCGTGCTCGGGATGGCGGTCCACAAGAAAATCTCCGTTGGATGTGTTTTCGTACTGGCACACGCGCGCTTCCACCAGCGGCGCGTCCGCAAGCGCTGGGAATCGCCGGGAAAGAAAGGCGCGCGCTACAGCGATGCCCTCGGCCGTTGGCACGCGAGCGCCGGTGTCGGGATCGAATTGTGGCCCGTGCTGGTCGTGTGCAATTTTGAATCCGCGGCTCTCCAAATCCGGCATGCCGTACATCAACTCGCTTCCGCAGAGCCACCCCGGCATCGCGGGTGGCGCGAAGCGCGAATCCCCGGCTGGCGTTCCGAAGAAATAAACCTCCTGCCGCGAAGTAAAAATCCGCTGGCCCAGAAGTTCCGGGAATACCTTTCCAAGCCACGGCCCGCAAGCAAAAACAAATTGTCCGGCGCGAATCTCGCCTCCTGATTCCGTTTTCAAGTGGGTCGTTCGACTTGATCGGGCCGTTCCATCCGGCGCGGTGACGCGCTCGTTGAAATAGTCCGCTCCTTCGGCGATGGCCGCCTCTGCCAGCGCGCCAACCGCTCGCCGCGCCATCAGCGCTCCGCTTTCCGGTTCAAGGAATCCCCAGCTCGCAGCGCGAAATGCAATTTGCGGATATCGCCGCTCGAGTTCAGCGCGCGTGAGCTTCTCGTGCGGCACTCCAACTCGCGCAAGAACTTCGAGGGTGGCCCTCATCTGCGCGTCCTCTTCCTGGTTCGCAATCCAGAGGATGCCCGTCTTGTGGAAGAGCGGTTTGCCAACTCCCGCGAAAAATGTCTTCCAAAGCTCCAGCGACCTCACCGACCATCGCGTGTAAAGCTCATCCGGCCCGTAGCCCATCCGGATCAGACGCGATTCGCCTCCGGAACTCGCGCGCGCATTCCCCGGCCCATAAGCATCCACGAGCGCAACGCGCCGCCCCGCACGCACCAGATGCAGCGCCGTCCATGAGCCGAACACTCCGGCCCCGATCACTGCGACGTCGTATGTCGGATTTGTCGCCATGGTTTTTGCGCTGGAACGCGTCTCCCTGGAACTCCTCGCGATGTTGCGTCCCACTCGCGCAGGCAGTTTAATGTACCCCTTCCTTCGGCGCCACGTTTCCTTGCCGTCGTTGTGGAAACCGCCGCCGGGCAGCGCGCGTCAATAGGGGCACGAGTGGTTTCCCGTAAGCATCGGCCTGCCCTACAGGTCTGTGCGAGACATCCTCGGAGCAAGCTTTTTCATTTCAATCGGAGGTGGAAAGTGCGTAAGGCAATTCGTTGTGGATCATTGGCTCTGCTCGCGCTCTTGGTGTTGCCGATCGCCGCGCAGATGCTGAAGGACTCAGTGGATCTCGACGCGGTTTACAAAATCAAACGCGAAGCCATCAACAATTCCCAGGTCATGGATACCCTGAGTTACATTTCGGACGTTTATGGTGGACGCCTCACCGGCTCGACCAACGTCAAGCTCGCGGGGGATTGGGTCCTCAAGACTATGCAGGATTGGAAGCTCTCCAATCCACATTATGAATTCTGGGACTTCGGCAAGGGTTGGGTCAACGAACGCTTCTACGCCAACGTGACCTCGCCAGTCACTTATCCGCTGATTGCCTATCCCCTTGCTTGGACAAAAGGCACGGATGGCCCCGTCACTGCTGAAGTAAAGCTGATCACTCTTCCCTCCACGGAGGAACAAGCTGACGCCATGATCGCCAGCCTGCATGGCACGCTTAAGGGCAAGATCGTGATGATGGATCCTGCGCGAGCCATCCCCATGAGCACTGAGCCGCTCGCCCATCGCTATACGCAGGCCGAATTGGATGAAATCGCCGAGCAGGATTATCCCGGTCGTGGCGGTAGGGGTGGTGCTGCCGCGCCTGCCTTTAACGCGCTCACTCCCCAGGCGCAAGCCGCAGCCGCGGCATTAACCGGGCGGATTCGGCAGAAATTCAACAACTTGTATTTGAGCGAAGGCGTCGTCGCAGTTTTCCAGGAAGGCCGTGGGGATGGCGGCACGGTGTTCGTGCAGCAGGCAGCCGCGGTTCTTCCCGTTCCGCCTCCCGGCGAAGGCGGCCGTGGCGGACGCGGGCCTGCTATCTATGCCCAACAAGACGCCCCGCCGACGCTCAATCAGGTAATGCTCGCAGCCGAGCATTACAACCGCATCTATCGCACGCTCATAAAAAATATTCCCGTCACTGTCGAACTCAATATCCAGAATAGGTTCATCGATAACAACGGGAAGTCCTTTGACATCGTTGCCGAAATCCCCGGCACGGATCCGGCCCTCAGGGATCAGATTGTCATGATCGGCGGGCACTTTGATTCCTGGCAAGCCGGCACGGGCGCCACCGATAACGGCGTCGGCTCCGCCGTCATGCTCGAAGTCATGCGTGTGCTCAAAGCGTCCGGTTTGAATATGAAGCGAACGGTTCGAGTCGGCCTCTGGACCGGCGAAGAGGAAGGCTTGCTCGGCTCGCACGCCTATGTCGCCGACCACTTCGGCAGTTGCAACACTCAAACAGGCCAGTGGGAACTGAAGCAGCCCGAGCAGGGGAAGTTTGATGTCTACCTCAACATTGACAACGGCAGCGGGAAGCTCCGCGGTGTCTATCTTCAAGGGAATGAAGCCGCCGGGCCCATCTTCCGCGAATGGATGAAGCCGTTTGAGTCCATGGGCATGAATACAATTACGATTCGCAATACCGGCGGCACCGATCACCAATCCTACGACGCCGTCGGCCTCCCCGGCTTCCAATTCATTCAGGACCCGCTCGAATACGACACACGAACGCACCACAGCAACATGGACCTTTGGGATCGCGTGCAGGCGGATGACCTGAAACAGATGGCCACAATTGTCGCAACGTTCGTCTACCAGGCCGCCAATCGCGCCGACCAGTTTCCACGCAAGCCGCTCGGTGTTTGCCAAGTGCAGGGAGGAGGGCGCCGCGGCGGGATGTAAGACCTGCAGTTTCTCTCGACGATTCAGATCTATGATGAGGGGCGGGTCTCGGACCCGCCCTTTTTTACGGGGCGTCACTTCAAATACGAACGCACAATTTCAATCAAATCGTCCGCGCCTTCTTCGGCGCTCTTCGTTTTCTTCCCCATGTGGTGACGGATGTGGTCTTCCATCAATTCCGCCATCAAGCTGTTGATCGCTCCCCGCGCGGCCGCGAGGCGCTGCAGCACATCCGCGCAGGGTTCATCCTGATCCAGCGCGCGCTCGACGGACTCCAGCTGGCCGACCACCTTCTTCGTCCGGTTCAACAGGTCTAATTTTTCTTTCGACAAGTGTAACATTTTGTTTGACTACCCTAGTGGGGTATGGTATCAAGATTCCTGGGAAAAGAAAAGGCCGTTCTCAAAATTGGAACGCAATGAAGGAAGATCCTTATGAATCCCTCGCCCGCAGCCCGGCTCGCACCAGCCGTGCGATGGATTGCGTTCCTGTGTCTTGCCGCTGCCTTTTCGCTCTCATCGTCCGCGCAGGACACTGGTTCGTCAACACCTCCTTCGACGCCTCCGCCGGATGACTCCAGCGGTCCCCAGGCGCTTTTTCCTCATCCCGATGGCACTCGCTGGTGGATCTCCGGGCAGGCGAATGTTGTTTTTCAATGGCACCCAACATTTCCCGCACTCTATAGCGGACCGAATAGTTTGTCGGCCCCAGCCCAGAGCGCGACAACACACATCCTCACGCTTTATACCGGTTTCGAGCTGACCCACACGACGGAAATTCTTGCGGATTTGGAGGACGCGACGGGCGGAGGCATCGGCGGCGCCCTTGGACTCGCCGGCATCACTGACCTCGATGACGTTCACACCGTGCAGGGTGTACCGCTTTCGAAAGCGCCCTATTTGGCGCGGCTGATGCTGCGCCAGATTATTCCGCTTAGCAGCGATCGCGTCCCAGCCTCGCGTGGGCCGCTGGGCCTTGCGACATCGCTTCCAGCTCAGCGGATTGAGTTTCGTATCGGCAAATTCGACCTCGCCGATTTCTTCGATAACAATTCCGGCGGCACCGACAGCCATCTGCAGTTTCTCAATTGGACGGTGGACAATAATGGCGCCTGGGACTATGCAGCTAATACGCGCGGGTACACCGACGGCGCCATGTTGGAGTATGACGATCACCGCTGGTCGGTGCGCTTCGCTGAGGTCATGATGCCGAAAGTTGCCAACGGCATTAATCTCGACGCCGATCTTCTCCGTGCGCACTCGGAAAATGTGGAAGGCCAATACAACGGCAGCCTGCTACCCAAACGCGCGGGGGTGGTGCGCCTTCTCGGTTATGTGAACCACGCCAACATGGGCAATTATCGGGAAGCAGTCGACAATTTTCTGGCTGGGCTGACACCAAAGCCGGACATCGTTGCCACCCGCGTCCAGGGCCGTGTGAGGTACGGCTTCGGTGTCAACCTCGAGCAGGAGCTTACTTCGCAGATTGGTGTTTTTGCGCGTTATGGATGGGCTGATGGCCGCAACGAATCCTTCGCCTACACCGAGGTGGATGAAACCGTCGAGCTCGGCGGGTGGCTGCGCGGAGAAAAATGGCGCCGCGCGCTGGACAAAGTGGGGCTGGCCTTTGTCAGCAACGGCATTTCAAAAGATCATCAGGAATATTTGCGGCTCGGCGGGCTGGGTTTCTTGCTGGGAGACGGGAATCTCAACTATGGCCGCGAGAATATCTTGGAGACTTTTTACAACGCTCATTTCTGGAAAGGTTTGTACGGCGCATTCAATCTGCAATACATTGTTGATCCCGGGTATAACCGCGATCGCGGCCCAGTCCTCGTGCCCGGCCTGCGCCTTCACGTTGAGTTCTAACCCCCTCGCGTCTTTCCGCCGGGGCGCGCGAGTTCTTTCGCCCAGTGCGATAAGTGATTGAGCGACTGAGTGTGCGTCCGCTCGAGATGCAGCGGCGTCACTGAAATATCTCCGGCAAACACCGCCATGTAGTCCGTATCTTCTCCGAGGCCTTCGGTGATCTGCTGCTCGTGCAGCCAGTAAAACGTCCGGCCGCGCGGATCTTTTCCTTCCTGCAAAATATTGCGCGTCACTTTTTCCGATTGGCGCGTGAACCGCACGCCGCCCGTCCATTCCAGCGGCACGTTCACATTCAACAAAACTCCATGTGGCATTCCATCGCGCAAAATAATTCCGGCGAGGTCGCGCGCAAAACTCGCGGCCTTGTCATACCGGAATCCCTTCCCGCGATGTACCACCGAAATCGCAAACGCGGGGAGCCGGTTAATCGTGGCTTCCGCCGCGGCGCCAACCGTCCCCGAATAGTAGATGTTCTCGCCCATATTCCCGCCGCGATTGATTCCTGAAATCACCAGGTCTGGTTTTTCAGGCAGCAATTTGTTGAGGGCGACAATCACCGCATCGGCGGGGGTGCCCTCCACGGCCCACTCGCGGTCGGCGATCTGGTCGCAGAAGATGGGCTGGCGGAGGGTCAGCGCTTGAGCGGAGGCGCTACGCTCCTGCGAGGGCGCGACGACGCTGAGCATCGCGGTGTCGCGCAGCGCGTCGACCAACGCACGCAGGCCTTCGGCGTGGATTCCATCATCGTTCGTGATCAATATGTGCGGCATAGCGAATATCCAGAATAACAGGAACGGCGCGGGCGTTCATGGCGGGAATTGCGGCGCGTGTCCAAAAAATGCGGCGGTCGTTCTCAACGAATTGCGGCAGATACGTCCAAGCAGCGCGGCAGAGCAGGGGAAAATGGTCGGGACGACTGGATTTGAACCAGCGACCTCACGCACCCCAAGCGTGCGCGCTACCAGGCTGCGCCACGTCCCGACCGGCTGAAGCTCGCCCAGCGGGGGCGGCTTCGCGCGCTGCGGCGGCGCGGAAAACCGCCGAAACAGCGCGAAAATCAGGGTATCACTCGGTTTCAAGCAGCGTCAAGAATTGGCGCAGGGCGTCGCGCAAATCCTGCAGCACCTTGCGGCTGACCGCGGGCAAAGGATCGCCCGGGGAAAATCCCGCCGCGCCCGATAGACCGCCGGGGGCACCGCCGGGTTCGCCGGCGTGCCCGGCGCCGTTGTCGCTGTTCGGCTGGGCTCCGTTTCCGGCGCTGTTTCCACCGTTATGCCCGGTGTCAACTCCGGCATGCTCGCGCAGGTGGCGGCGTGCGCCGGCGATGGTGAAGCCCTCGTCGTAGAGCAGGCGGCGGATTTCCATCACCGTCTGCACATCTTCGCGGCGGTAGAGACGATGGCCCTTCGGGCTTTTCACCGGCTGGAGCATCGGGAATTCCGTCTCCCAATAGCGCAGAACGAATGCTTTGGTGGCCGTGAGGCGGCTCACTTCGCCGATACGGAAGAAACTTTTGTCGGGCAAGAGATGCGCCGCGTGGCCGTTTCCTGTTTCAGACATGGTTTGCGACTTTTCCTGCGACGGGGGACTGGTCCGCTCGTCCCTTATCGTAACGCCTTTTATGGCGGTGTCAATCCACGCTTCCACAGGAGCCACCTTAGATCTTCGGCGCGAGCCACCAGCGGCGCACAGCGACGAGCGCCCAGATCGCCTCGACGATGCCGAAGGGCCACGCTCCCTGGAGAAATCCGTAGATGGAGCCGAGGACGCACGCGCCCGCAAAGGCCAGGATGAGCCAGCGGCTGCGTTTCTCGAACGCATAAAAGACCAGCATCAGCGTGACGGCGAGAAGCCCGAAAGCGGTTAGCGCGTTCATTCTGAAGAATAGGATTTGAATCGCCATTGTGCGTAAATCAATGCCTATTCTTCGTTGGCTTGCCGTGGCGCCTCAATCGTCCGCGGCGCGGCTTCGCCGGTTTGCGTCCGCGCTCGCGGTGGCCGCGCTCTTTCATTCGTTGGAGGAAGCGGAGCGGCGCGGCGGTGAAATCGAATTTTTCGCGGAGCCGGTTTTCGAGGAAGCGTTCGTAGCTGAAGTGCAGCCGCAGGGGCTGGTTGGTAAAAAGAACAAAAGTCGGCGGCGCGCTGGAGGCCTGCGTCATGTAAAAGATCTTTACCTTGCGCGTGGCAGGTGAGGTGCCGCGCTCGAGATCCACGGTGGCGAGCCAGCGATTGAGTTCGCCCGTCGAGATGCGCCGGCGTCGCGCGTCGGCGGCGCGTTCAATCAATGGATAGAGCTTGTCAACGCGGTCGCCGGTGAGCGCGGAAAGAAAGACGATGGGCGCGTAGGCGAGGAATTTCAACTTGTCGCGCACCAGCGTTTCGTATTCCTTCATGAGCAGGTCAGGATCGGCGAGCGCGTGCAACATGCGCTGACGCGGCTGCTCTTCGGATCTTTTTCCGGCGGGCGTGCGCACGGGCCTGGCCTTCACGCGCATCTGTCCGCCGCGGGCGCGCTCTTCAACGATTGCGTGCTTTGCGGATTCAAGCGCAAGGTCCCACTTGTTCATGACGATGATGACGCTGCAGCCGGACTCCTGCGCGTAGCCTGCAATCGTCGCGTCATTTGCGGTGACGCCAAGCGCGGCGTCCACGACGAGAAGAGCGATGTCGGCGCGCTCGAGCGCTTTCCGCGCCATCATCACGCTCAATTTTTCCGCGACGAGATTTGTCTTGCCCTTACGGCGAATGCCGGCAGTATCCACGAAGCGGTAGAGTTTGCCGTCGTGGGTGACCAGGGTATCCACGGAATCGCGCGTGGTTCCGGCCGCCGGAGAGACGATGCTGCGCTCTTCGCCGGCGAGGCGGTTGAGTAGCGCGGACTTGCCGACATTCGGTCGTCCGATGATGGCAATTTGCAATTCGCCGGGCTCTTGTGGTTTGCCGGAGAGATCGGCGGGTGATTGCGCGCCAGATTCTTCTTCGGTGCGATCCACGTTCGTGGGCGCATCTCCGGATTCGGCCTCGCCAGGCTCCCCAGGAACCGTGGGGATTTTTTCGCTCACGTAGTCGAGAAGGACGTCCACGCCGAAACCGTGTTCGGCGGAGAGCGGAAACACCGGCACGCCCAGCGAATGGAGCGGCCCTGTGAGCGAAACCTGTTGCTGCGAATCCACTTTGTTGGCGGCGACGATGAGCGGCTTGCCGGTGCGGCGCAGAAGGCGCGCCAGCTCTTCATCGAGGGGAGTGAGCCCGGTGCGCGCGTCCACGACCAGGATGATCATCACAGCGGAGTCGAAGGCCACCTGCGCTTGGCGCAGGATTTCGTGGGGGATGGCGGCGCGGTCGTCGGGAACGATGCCGCCCGTGTCCACCACTTCAAAGCTGCGGCCCTGCCAGTTCGCGATGCCGTAGATGCGGTCACGTGTGATGCCCGGCTGATCGTTGACGATGCTGCGGCGCGAGCTGGTGAGGCGATTGAAGAGCGTGGACTTTCCCACGTTGGGCCGCCCGGCGATGACGATGGATGGGAGTGCGGTTGTCATGTTCGATGGTCAGTTGATTTGCGCCGGTGCTGCCAACCCCATTAGACTCGCGGCTGCGAATGCAAATTGCGCCTGCGTTACCGTAATCGTTTTCGGGCACCACGTCAAAACGGCGCCGGCCTCTTGGAGTTTTGCAAAGGCTAATTGAAGAATGGCCACCAATTCACAAAGCGAACATCGCGAACACATGGACAAAGAGACCGCGCGGATCGAGGCATTTTCGGACGGCGTATTCGCCATTGCGATAACGCTGCTGATCCTCGAGATCAAAATCCCGACACCGGGGAACACTCCGCTTGCGTCACAATTGGCGCGGCAGTGGCCCTCGTACGTTTCGTTTGTAATCAGCTTCTGGTTCATCGGAATCATGTGGATCAACCATCACCGAATGTTCAACCTGATCCGGCGTTCGGATACGGTGCTGATGATCCTAAACCTCCTGCTGCTGTTCGGCGTAACGGTTGTGCCGTATCCGACGGCGGTGCTGGCGATGCACCTTGGGCAGCCGGATCAACTAGCAGCCGTGATGCTGTACAACGGGACTTACGTGTTCATCGCGATAGCGTTCAATGTGCTCTGGCGATACGCGGTTGCCAGACATGGACGCCTGCTTGGAAGCGATGTGAACCTTGCCGCAGCGGAGAAAATATCGAAGCAATACGCCCTCGGCCCGATTGCGTACATCATAAGCTTCGCGGTCGCCTTCTACAGCGTGCGCGCGAGCCTCGCGCTCGACTTCGCACTAGCGGTATTCTTTGCGTTGCCTCCGCATGTGGCGGTTAGGCACCACAAGGAGTGAGAATGGCGAGGCGAGAAGTCGACAGTCAGAAGTTCAAAGTTGGAAGTTAAAGATTTTTGTCGGCGCCCCCCTCCCCCTTTTTTTGTAAGTGGTAGGTAACACAGGTACTTACGGAAATGAGTGGCTGTAAGTGATAGGAAACATTGGGTGAAATTTGGGGCATTTTGCGGATTCTCTGCAAGTGATAGGTAACACAGGGGGGTTACGAGAATACTTGTAACCCAGATCCTTCGCTTCGCTCAGGACGCAGAAACCGCGCTTACGGGCGAAATAACCGAATGAAGCTGATCCCGCACAGAATCGCGGGACGCGCAAGTCGCGAACCAAAGGACTTAGCACGAAGGGTGATCGGGGCGGTGTGAGCAACGATTTCATGGGTGTGTTACCATAGCGGTATATTCGCGTCAAGAGTCATTTATTGGGTATTTAGAATCAGCATTCGAACAGCCATTCGAATAGCTATTCGAATGGCTGTTCGAATGTTAGGAGGGCGGGTCACTTCGGGTGGGGTATGATATCGAGCAGGTAGAAGCGGTCACCATCGATCAGGAAATAAAAGCGCCAACTGCGATTTATTCTGCCCTGCCAGATACCGCGCGCTTCGTCGTATTTCTTGGTTCTGAGCGACGGATGGTGTGAATCCTGCGCCAGCAGGGCGAGTTGCTTATCACACTGCCTTTGGACTTTGGCGGGAGCGTCTGAATAGCTCCGCTGAAATCGCTCGGTGTAGAAAAGGAGCATTTAGGAGTTTCTGGACCTGTGGGTTTTGCGCAGGGAGCGAACCAGTGCCGGCACGGAACGGAACGGCCCATGCACGCGGCCCTTCCTCATGTCCTCGAGACCCTCCGCGAGGCGCTTTTCAATGAATGCCTTGGGGGTCATGACCACGCGGTCGCCATCCAGCTCAACCTCGAGATAATCTCCCGGTTCGAGCCCCAGTTGGTCGTGAATCCTCTTGGGAATGACGACCTGACGGCTGACGCCAATCCTAACAATCCGCGTGAGGCTGTACCTCTTCGATTGTGTTTTCATATATTTGTATTTTATGGTTTTCGATGGAACTGTCAATAGGCGCCTGTTATTCGTTTTGAGTGGGAGGCTCAAAACGCACGAAGTTATTCATTGGGAATTCGGAGAAGGCATTCCAATGGGTGCTCGAATGCAGGGGAGTGAATTGAAATGATCGGAAGATGTGGCGGCCCGGGTTAGAGATCCATCGGCCCGACACTTTGCCTTCGAGGTTTGAAATGCGGCGATCTATTTCCCGCCGAAACGGAATATGACTCCGGCGCTATACCGGAAATTATTCTGGAGATTATTTGCAGCGATCGAGCTGGTTGCAGCGACCGTGAATTTCGTCAGGAAGTATTCGGCCTGAACGGGGCGGATCGCGAAGTGTCGGGAGATTTTGACATCAATGCCGCCGCCCGCGGTCATGGCGAAGGCGTTCAAGGGCGAGGTGTCGATGCTGCGGGCCCCGCCGAGAAGGACCTGTGCAAACGGCGTCACCCTACCGTGCCCACGGACATTGATCCGTGGCCCGAACATATAGGAGAAAAGCCCCGCGCCAAAGGCACTGCTGGTGTAGTAGCCGTCCAGGTCGCCGACCAATCCGAGCCAATGATTGGCGTTGTAAGCGAACTGGCCGCCGCCTCCGTTGAAGTTGAACGAGCTACCGCCGGTGTTTAGCCGAACATAGTCGTATCCCCCGTACAATTCCGCTTTCGGCGTTTCATCCTGCGCTTTCGCCAGCGGCGCAGTCATACATAGAGCGAGCAAAAAACCAGCGATCAGTGCGTTCCTCATTTTCGATGCGCTCCTCCGGGAGCCGATGTCCGCGAAGCCTGTCGATCTGTCCTGAGGCCAGACTCCCCGTGAATTCGCCGGCGAGTCTAGAGCAACACCGGACTTCGCAATGCGCCTGCTGTGACACTTTCGCGGGTGTCACATTGGCGGGAATTATGTGGAAGGGACAAGCGAACTAGTTATGAACTGCTCGTAACGCTTAAGTTCCGCCAAGGAGTCTTCGGAAACAAGCGGAAATGGGATAGCACGCAACGCTTTCGGTAGTTGAGACGCGGTGACCAGATCGCAAACCACCACCGCAACCTCTTTCAAACCACGCTGCCAATTTCGCTTGCACGCATCGCGAAACAATAGGCTATCGGTATGAAAGCCCGCTGCGACCAAGACGGTGCGAGCCATTTTCAGAAAGTCCGGCCATCGTGATGCGACGCCGACAAGAACGCCGGAAGGAGCGGGCAACCAACCCGCCAAGGAAGTCGGCACCGAGCGGACCTGCAGGATAAACAAGTCGGCACCCTCGGGCAGCTCTTGCTGGACAGTTTTCCCCTTGCCGGCGAGCGCGACCGGAATGGCGCCTGCAAACTCCCTGGAAAGTTGATGGTCCTGCAGACCGCAGCTTTTGACCGGGAGAGTCACCGTTTGCTGCATCTCCACCGTCAAGATTCGCCTCAGTTCTTCGTCCGGCTCAATCAGCAGGAAGTGATCGGGCGGCTGCAAATCAAACCAGTGGCGCAGACGGGCGCGGACGGCGGCCAAAGGAAAGCCGAGTGCGCGCGCAGAACGAAGAAGATCAGCCACAAGCTGATCGAGCGCGAATTCGGGCGAGAGCGCTCTTTCCGGTTTGGTGTCCCGGACGTAGACGCCGCTGCCGCGCCGAAGCTCGACCCACTGCTTGCGATCGAGCTGGCGATATCCGGCGCTGACGGTGTTCGGATGGAGACGGAAGCGCCGCGCGAGTTCTCGCGTGCTTGGCAGACGCTGGCCGGGGCGCAAGTCACCACTGAGGATTCCCAGCATAATCTGCGTAACGAGCTGTTCGCGGAGGGTGACCGCGCTTTCATGTGCAAACCAAAGTTGCATACGACAGCATTCTAACTTAACAACAACAGCAAAGGCAGAGTAGCGCCGACCACGTTATGAGGCGCGCTCCGGGAGATCCTGGCTGCCTTGTGCGTACGTTTTCACCACTGAAATAAGGCGGCGCGCCCAAGGGGACGATCTTAGAACGCAATATAAAAGGGCGCCCCCTTTTGGAGTAGGGTTTGGGTGCTTGTCTCAAACCCTACGGAAAGGAGCGCCCTCAATGGATAGCACGAAGTATATCGGCATGGATGTGCACAAGGAAAGTATTTCGATTGCAGTCCGAAATGCGGCCGGCAAGGTTGTGATGGAATGCGTTATCGAGACGAAAGCGAGCATGATCCTCGAGTTTATCGATGGGCTGCGCGGAGACGTGCTTGTGACCTTTGAAGAAGGTACCTGGGCCGCCTGGTTGTACGATCTGCTGAAGCCCCACGTCACCCGACTGGTGGTCTGCGATCCGCGCCGGAATGCCTTGTTGCAAGAAGGTAATCAGAACGACCGCGTGGATGCGCGGAAGCTCGCCGAACTGCTGCAGAACAACCAACTGCGCCCGGTCTATCACGTAGACCATGGGCTACGAACCCTGAAAGAGCTGGTGCGCAGTTATCTAACCATTACGAAGGATCTCAGCCGGACCATGACCCGTGTGAAGGCCATCTATCGCAGTTGGGCCATTCCGTGTACCGGCCAGCAAGTCTATTCTTCGCGCCATCGTGCCGAGTGGCTCGGGAAGATTGTAGAACCCGGGGTGCGCCGGCGGGCCGAGTTTTACTACCAGCAACTCGATGCTCTGCGATCCTTGCGCCAGGAAGTACGGAGAGATCTGCTGGCGGAGAGCAAGAAGCACAAGGCCTGGAAACGGCTCTGTCAGATTCCCTCGATCGGTCCGATCCGGGCGGCAGTGTTGCTGGGGATCCTGCAAACGCCGCACCGGTTCCGCACCAAGCGGCAGCTGTGGACCTACAGTGGTTTGGGCATCGAGGTATACAGCAGCGCCGATCACCATGTGGTGAAAGGCCAGCTCGAACGGAAGAAGAAACATGTCGAGATTCGCGGACTGAATGATAATTGCAATCACGATCTGAAGAATTTGTTCAAGGGAGCGGCGGTCGTCGCTTCGACCAAGCCTGGTCCCTTCGAAGAGTTCTACGCGGCTCTGTTGGCTAAAGGCACGCGGCCAGAAATGGCGCGACTGACCTTAGCCAGGAAGATTGCCACCATTGTTTTGATCGTGTGGAAGAGAGGAGTGTGCTTCGACGCCAATCATCTGAAACCACAAACAGCTTGAGTGTCTCGGATCGAGTCCGCTCCATCCCTGGGGATCCTCTCTGGCGGTGGCCGTCGGGTTTCTCGAGACACTTCGGTTCGAGAGCGAGTCACAGCAGAAAAGTTAGGCGAGGTGTGCTTCGGGCACTCAGTCTCACTTAGAACCCTTGGCCCTCTCGGATAACCAGAAAAAGCTATGGGCCACGAGTCCCAGATAGAACCATGGACGCCATTTTGAGCGCCCTTCTGCTTTGCTGGTTTCGGAACAGACAGGCTTCGTTGCTAACAGGCGATGAAAACCGCTGGTAGAGAAAACCCTAATCGCTGGGCCCAGGTGTTCAGCAACCGAGCACGTGGTGCGGCCGGTCAAACCCCCTGCTTATTTAAGTGGGCTGCGAAGCAAGAACAATTGCAGTCGTTGGAGGAGCGTTTTTTCTTGACTTCTCCTTTTATAGAACTTTCCTGAGGCTTTTGTGTCAAGTTTGCAAAAGTTTGACTGTCCTAAGGAATTGAGAATCTAGATCTCGTTTCGACTCGCGCGGAATTTGTCCCATGAGCCACCTACACGGCGCGTGGCCGCCAGCCTGGGGAAAAGCGTTTGTTCCCACGATTAATTCCGAGTAGCTGACGATCCGCCCAGATAGCGCCGAGCGCGAACCACACTTCTGCGTGTAGCGCTTTTATCATTCCCTCTCAGGTATTGAGCTGGTGATAGGGGTTGCCTTTTGTGCGTGCCCGGTTAAATCAGGCTGGTATGCCAGGCTCCTCGGGCAAAGGACCTAGGATGTCGATCTTGTACTTCGCAGCCACGGCCATCAGCTTTTCCATGTCCGGTGGTTCTGGCGCTGATGATTCCGGCTGACTCAATTCCAAGACAAAGCGCTCGAATCCAGCCGGAGAGCACAGAAGTAGCATTCGCGCAGGGCCTGTGCCCACAACTTTGAAGCCATGAGGGATTTCACGCGGGCCGAAAACGAACGCCCCCTGCCGGGCCTTGATCCATTTGCCGCCGCATATGAATGCTATCTCGCCTTCGACGACATAAAACGCTTCGTCCTCCATATGGTGTACGTGATAGGGCGAAGCAAATCCCGGCGGCATCCGCCAGCTCTCAATCAGGCCAAACCCTCCATTTGTCGTTTCGCTCGTGGCTCTCACGGAGGTCGGCTGGCCCAGAAAGCGAACCTCTGAGTCTTCGCGCATATTCATGTAGGGCTGCTGCAGCACTTGTACGGTCACGATGCTCTCTCCTTTTGAGCGGCAGGCTTTTGGCACGACTGGCCCGCTCTTGATACCTCGGATGTGTCGTGAACTTGAGCGCCGTTACAAGAAACTTGGACCGATGACGGGGAGATTCCGGTCTTGCGGGAGCTTTACCATGCGGCTGGCCCGGGAATGGTGCGCGTGTGGTTGAACTTATATTCCCCGAGCAGTCGTTCCGTACCAGCCTGATCGAATGCCAAGAGGCGCGCAATCATGGTCCCCGACGGGGCCGCTTTCGCGTAGGTAATGGATTGCTGGAAGGACACGCTGCCTGCCTTAGGTTGAAAGGGAACGTCCGCCAACCGGACTTGCTCCATTCCCTGGCCGTCCCAGAGGGAGAGATCAATCCGTTGGGCTGCGCTCAGGTCTGCCGCAAGACGGCCAACGAGAAAATCATCTTCTGCCGTCACCGTGCATTCGACACTGCCGAAAGGGGAAGGGGCATATTCGCGAACACGCATGCCCTGTTCTTTGGCAAGCTTGAGAAACGCATCGCTGACCACCATCGTGAGAGATCCTTCGCGTGTCAACTTGCGGACCTCATCGGCTAATGCGACCATTTCTCTGAGCCGGTCTCCACACTTATCGCAGGCAAACAAATGTTCCTCAATAGCGTCTTCGTCCAGTTTCCCAAGGGCTGCGAGCCAATAGTCTGCGAGGACTACTGCATCAATCGGGTTCAAGCACGTCATATTGACGCCCCCATACAGTCACGCAGTTGCTGAATCGCCCGATGGCGGATCACGCGGACGTTCGCTTCAGAGACACCTAAGAAATTGGAAACGTCTGCCCCGGTCTGCTCATCGTAGAAGGTCATCATAACTACCGCACGTTCTCGTTCTTTCAGACTTTGCACGCATCGCGTGAGTCGTTCGTGATCAATATTGGGCACGGACCACGGAACTGGCGTCGGAAGATCGCGGCCAAATTGCGCAAGCAGGCGTTCCTTCCTTTGAGTGTTGCGGCGTAGGTCCAAAACAGTCATACGGCACGTGCCTAGTATGAAGGAAGCAAGCTTGTCCGGCTCGCGCACCCGACCCGCCCGCAGAGCTTCCAGAGTGGTGATCAAGACCTGCTGGGTAAGGTCGTCAGCGGAATGTTCGTTTCTCAAATGGCGCAAACCATAGAGTCGAATGCGTGGTGCCATCCGTCGAAACAATTCTGCTTCGGCTTTGCCATCCTTCCCGGAGGCGATTTGGAGCACCAACTCAGCGTCGCTCAGTTCGACAGGCATCCATACGCATTATATGTGTAACGGCAAGAGTATTTGTTACACGTATTCCTGGGTTCTAGCCTGTCCAAGGGCCACTGAACGGAACGACGATCGCCTACCGACCGAGAATCCCCCGAGGAACTCCTGGTCGCTACACCTCCAGGGACGGCAAGCGGCTCGCCCAGTTAGTAGGGTCTCTTGACAACGCCAACGCCGGTTGCTGGCGCATTCCTTCAGAGGGGCGTCTCCTACGCCTCATGGTGCGCCTGAAGAGATTCGAACTTCCGAGTCCCTGGCTCGAAGTGCCGCCACGGCGACTTTTATTCAGCTGAGGTAATCTGCTTCGCAGATCTGGAATGAAAGTGAGCGGCGCCGGCGTCGTCGTGAGCTTTACTGTGGGAAAAGGGCAGGGTAGGCTCGGGTGCGTTTGGAATTGGCAGGGGAGGGACGCTTGCCTGGAAAGTGGGGCTTTACGATTTACTTGGAGGGAATGTGAGACGTGCGTGGATTGTCGTGGTGATCGCTGTATCGGGCTTTGTGATCTCGCAAAACGGGCTCGATGAATTATTTGGACAACAGGGGAGTGTGCCGGAGATACGGTACCGGTCGGTGGCGGATTTTTTCAAGCTGCCGGCGGACATGTATTTTGGCGAAGTGGCGGGAGTGGCGGTGAATTCGAAGGGGCACGTGTTTGTCTTTTCGCGGGGGAATACGAGCGGGCCTGCGTATGGGGCGAGCGCGGCGCAACTTTTGGAGTTTGGCGCTGATGGAAAATTTATTCGCGAGATTGGGCACAACCTGTATGCGTGGTCGTACGCGCACACGGTGAAGATTGATCCCGAGGACAACATCTGGGTGACGGACAAGGGGTCGGACATGGTGGTGAAGTTCAATCCCGAAGGGCGCGTGGTGATGGTGTTCGGGCGGAAGCAAGAGGCGTCGGATGAGGGAACCGGCCCCGTGAAGCACGTGAGGCCGCAGCTGCCCGCGGTGGACGGATATTTCCGTCAGGTGACGGATGTGGCGTGGGACGCGGCGGGGAACGCGTATATCAGCGACGGATACATCAATTCGCGGGTGGCGAAGGTGGACAAGAACGGGAACTGGATTAAATCGTGGGGCGAGCCGGGCGATGGGCCGGGGCAATTCAACGTGCCGCACAGCATCGCGGTGGACGCGCAGGGGAATGTATATGTGGCCGACCGGGGCAATCGCCGGATACAAGTGTTCGACGGCGAAGGGAAATTCCTGAGGCAGATGACGATTGACGTGCCGGTAGATGCGAACGCGCGCCCGGCAATCGGGAACAGGCCGGCAATTGTGAACAATTCAACGACGACGACGGGAACGATGGCGCCGGGTTCGCCGTGGGCAATTTGCATTACGCCGGGGCCGAAGCAGGTGTTGTTTGCGTCGGATGCGTTTCCCGGGCGGATTTACAAGATGAGCTTGGATGGGAAAGTGATGGGCGTGTTTGGGGAATCGGGGAAGCAACTGAAGCAATTTGGATGGATCCACGAGATGGCGTGTCCGAGCGAGAATGAGGTTTATGTAGCGGAGATATTGAACTGGCGGGTGCAGAAACTGGTGTTGGAGGCGGGGCGGTAGGGGGGAAGGACAGGCGGAGACTGCCACCATGAAGGGTGGGGCTACAGTGGCAGACCCCCCAGGGTGAAAGATTCAGGGGGCGCGGGGCGTATCTATACATGGAAGCGGGAAAGCGGTCGGAGAGCATGAACGAATCGGACCAGCAGAAGCTGGCGGACTGCATCGCCCGTGCCCGGTCGGGGAGCCTGGAAGCGTGGGGCGAACTGTACCGGGAATTTGCCGGGCCGATTTTCCGTTTCTGCCGGCGGTCGCTGCCGGCGCGGGAAGACGCGGAGGACGCGACGACGGAAATATTTATGAAGGTGCGCGACAAACTCGGGCAGTACGATCCCAGCCGGCCGTTTCAGGCGTGGCTCTACAAGGTGTCGGCGAACCATTGCTGGGACATCCTGCGGCGAAGGCGCATCCGGCAAGACCTGGAAACCGATGACGTAGATGAAACCCCTTTGGAGCATCCGGACGCGAACCAACTCGACCGGCTGCTGGAGGAGAGCAGCAGCAAGGACGTGCGCGGGGCGCTGGGAAAATTGCCGGCGCGGTCGCGGATGGCACTGGTGCTGCGGTATTACTCGGAAATGACCTATGACGAAATCGCCGAATCGCTCGGCGTGCGGCGCAACTTCGTGGGCGTGGTGCTGTTGCGCGCGCGTCACCAGTTGCGCGAGGCGCTGGCCGGGCACGGTTCCCGCGGAATGGCCGCGGGGAGGACCCAATGAACGCAAATCCAAGTCAACCAAATCAGCATTTCGATGAGATGACGTGCCTGCAATATCTCGAGGGGCAACTTGAGCGGACGCGGGCGCTTGAGCTTTCAGCGCATACGGAGCGGTGCGGGGAATGCCGGGCGCTGCTCGGAGCGCTGGAGCGCGAATCGCGGCTGCTCACGCGCGCTGTGCGCGAGGAAGATGAGCCTGTGCCGGCGCGGCTGCTGGCACCGGTGCAGGAACGGATGCCGTGGGCGTGGATTATTTCGTTTGGAATGGCGGCGGCCGGTGCGTACTGGCTATGGACGACGATGCTTGATCCCTGGCGGGCGCAGTTGAATGAAGCAGGATTTGGCGGGACGAACCTGGTGACGATGCTCTTCTTCCAGGGCGCGCTGTGGAAAGGGTGGGGATCTATGTTGAATATAGTGCAGGGGCTGGCGGTGCTTTCGATGTGCGCGGTGGGATATTTTCTGTTGCGGCGCAGTCTACGAAGAATGAACACAATTGCGCTGGTGATGGGCGCGCTGGTTGTGGCGCTGATGCTGCCGGGCGGGGCCAACGCGGCGGAGGTGCACAAGGGCCAGACGAGCTACACGCTTCCGAGCGGCGCTACGGTGAAAGACGATTTGATCGTATTCGGGAACAACATCCGGATTGACGGGACGGTGGATGGAGACCTGATCGCGTTCGGGGCCAACGTGACTGTGAACGGGCACGTGACCGGGGACGTGCTTTCGGCAGGGACCACGCTGCAAATCAATGGGATTGTGGAGGGGAGCGTGCGGTTCGGCGGGAGCATCGTTACGGTGCACGGGAAGATCGGCAAGAATCTGATGGCGGGCGCGGGGACCGTGATGGCCGATTCCAGTTCGGAGATTGGATGGGGTGCGACGATCGGCGGGGGTCAAGTCTCACTTGAGGGGCGGATTGGGCGCGACGTTCTTGCGACCGTGGGGCAAATGGAATTGGATGGGTTTGTCGGCGGGAATGTAAAGCTGGAGTCGCAGGATGAATCTCATATTGGATCGACCGCGCAAGTGTTGGGAAAGTTTGAATACAAGGGACAGAAACAGCTGGAGGTAGCGAGCGGAGCAAAACTAGCGAGCGCGCCGGTGGTGGAAATCGTTGAGTCGTCACCCGACTGGTATCGCAGGATCTCGCTGTGGCACAAGTTTTTGTGGTGGGGAGCAGGATTTATTTTCGGCCTAGTTTTCTTGCTGTTGCTGCCGGACTTCTTTAGCGAAACCCTGCAGAGCGCCGACCGTTATGGGGTCTCCATCGGAATCGGTTTTCTGCTGCTTTTTGGAATTCCGATCGCGGCAATCATTGCGTGCGTCACGGTCGTCGGCCTCTCCGTGGGGATCTGTACATTTATGTTCTGGATCGTGGCCTGCTACGCGGGAAAGATGTGCGTGGCAACATGGATTGGACGACGCCTCCTGACGATTGGGGATAGTGAGAAAGATAAGTTCGGAATGGGCGTAATGATCAATGGGCGCTGGGTGCTGAAGGCTTCCCAGGCTGTGGGACAATTGATGCTCGGGCTTCTGATTGTGTATGCCATCCGCATGGTGCCGTATGTAGGTCTGTGGTTGAATATTTTAGTGCAGGTTTGGGGACTGGGCGCGATCTGCTTGACGATGTACAAGCGATTCCACACGCGCGGGAGCTTTGCGGCACCGCTGATTGAAAGCCAAGCGCAGGCTTAAATGATGCCGAGCTGCTTGCCGATCGCGGCTAGGATGTCGCAGGCCTGAACGAGTTCGCCGCGCTTGTGCGTGGCGGTGACAATCGTGCGCAGACGCGCCTTGCCTTCCGCGACGACCGGGTAGCCCACCGCGGGCGCGAACACTCCTGCTTCAAATAATTTCGCAGAAAACTCGTGAGCTTTGTTGGCGTCGCCGACGTGGATCGGGACGATGGGCGTTTCGCTCGCGCCATACTTGAAGCCGCGCTTCTTGAGCTGGCGCTTGTAAAACTTCGTGTTGGCCCATAATTTTTTGACGAGGCGCTCGCCTTCGGGGGAATCGAGAAGTTTGAATGCGGCCATGCAAGCAGCGGCGGAAGCGGGCGGATGGGAAGTCGAGAACAGGAACGGGCGGGCGCGCTGATAGAGGAAGTCGATGAGATCGCGCGAGCCGCAGACGTAACCGCCCATGACGCCGATGGCCTTGGAGAGCGTGCCAACCTGGATGTGCACGCGGCCGTGGCACCCGACGTGGTCCACCGTGCCGCGGCCGCCGCGGCCGAGGACGCCGGAGGAGTGGGCGTCGTCAATCATCATGATGCAATTGTATTTTTCCGCGAGATCGCAGAGCTGCTTGAGCGGGGCGATGTCGCCGTCCATGGAGAAAACGCCGTCGGTGATGAGAAGCTTGTGGCCGGGCCAGGTTTCGGTTTCCTTGCAGATGCGCTCGCAATCGGCGACGTCGCGATGCTTGAAAACTTTGATGGTTGCGCGCGAGAGGCGGCAACCGTCGATGATGCTGGCGTGGTTGAGCTCATCGGAGATGATGAGATCTTCCTTGCCGAGGATGGCGGAAACGGTTCCGGCGTTTGCGGTGAAGCCGGACTGGAAAACGACGCAGGCTTCAGTGCCCTTAAATTTCGCGATTTGATCTTCGAGCTCCATGTGGAGCGTCGTGGTGCCGGAGATGGTGCGGACGGCGCCGGCGCCAGCGCCATATTTGCGGATGGCATCGATGGCGGCTTTGCGGAGCGCCTTGTGCGTGGTGAGGCCGAGATAATTGTTTGAGCTGAGATTGATGACCTGCTTGCCGTCGAAAATGGCGAAGGGGCGCTGTTCGCCTTCGAGGACGCGCAATTTGCGGAAAGCGCCCTTGGCTTTCATCTCCGCGAGTTGGTCGTGCAGGAAGGCGAGCGGGTTTTGCGTTGTGCCCGCGGCCGCGCCCGATGTTGTGCTCATTTGACCTCCGTTGATTCAAACGTTGATTCAAACGCTGATTCAAGATTGCGAGAATGTGCCGCGCAATGCGCCCGCACCAGCCTTCACGGCTGCGCCGTTCGGATAGAGAAGGACTTTTCCGGGCAAGCCGTCTTGCAACAAGCGGAACGCTTCTTCAAAGCGCTCAAGCGGGAACTGCTCGCCAAAGAGCGGGTCCAGGTTGAGCTTGCGCGACTTGAGTAGCTCTGTCATCTGAATCCAGGTTTCGAAAATTTTCCGGCCGAAGATTCCATAAACAGTTGCGCCCTTGAAAATGATGTCGTTTACGAGATCAAGGGTCACGGGCTCGGAGGGAATGCCGAGCAGGGAAGCGCGGCCGCCGGCGCGCAGCATCTGAAAGCCCTGGCGAATCGCGGTGGGATGGCCGCTCATTTCCAGAAGGACGTCGGCGCCTGCGCCGTCCGTGGCCGCGCGCACGCGGGCGACGGGGTCGGCGGCGCTGGGGTCGAGCGCTTCATCGGCGCCCATTCTGAGCGCCATGGCGCGGCGGTCGGCGTTCACCTCGGTTGCGAAAATTGTGGATGCGCCGCCGGCTTTCGCGACGGCGATGGCCATCAGGCCGATGGGGCCGCAGCCGGTGACAGCGACAGTTTGGCCTTCGATGGGGCCGGAGAGAACGGTGTGGACGGCGTTGCCGAGCGGATCGAGAATGGCGGCGTAATGCTCGGGGATGGCCGGGTCAATTTTCCAAATGTTCGCGGCGGGGATGCGGACGAATTCGGCGAAGCAGCCATCGCGGTCAATCCCGATGATTTGCAAATTTTGACAAACGTGCGGTTGGCCCATTCGGCACTGGCGGCAGTGGCCGCAATTGACGTGCATTTCCGCGCTGACGAATTCACCGGGCTTGACGGAGGTGACTTCATCGCCAACGCGCTCGACGTCACCGCAGAATTCGTGGCCGAAGGTCATGGGCGGGCGGATGCGCGAGGCGGACCAGGGGTCCCAGCCGTAAATGTGGAGATCGGTGCCGCAGATGGAGGCGGCGCGGACGCGGACGAGCACGTCATTGCGGCCGATCGTGGGGACGGGAACTTTCTCGAGCGAGGCGCCGCGCTCGGGGCGCGGCTTGCGAAGAGCTTGCATTGTTGCCGTGGTCATGCGCGGGTACGTGCCCTGTGTGGCAAGAGCGCAATGCTAGCACAGGGGCGAGTGTGCGCCCAAATGGGAGGTGGTCATGGCGTTGATAGCGCACGGCGGAGGACGCCGATGGATTCGAGGGATTTTAAGTATTCGAGGACGAGGTCGAGCGGGACGGGGCCGTATTCGGCGCTAACGGCTTCGCGGATTTGTTCGGCGTTGCGTTTGCCGTCGACGAAGTTTAGGGTCTCGTATGCGTACTCTTCGCCGGAGCCCCAGAAACCTTGGTAATCGAGAAGTTTTGGAAGCGGCAAATTCTTTGCTGTGAGATGGTCAGTAAGATAATCGTAGCCGAAGACGGTCATAGGGCCCTTGGGACTGGGGTTGCGCGCGAATATGAGGAGCCCATCACCACTTGCGCGTGCGGGCCCGCCACGAGCGTCTCCCAACATGGGAAGCATAACTTCACCCTTGGTTATTTCGTCCCTCGCGGAGAGCGGAACTGTGCCTGGGACGAATTGGTTCACAGACAGAACGACATTTGCTTCGTGCTCTAAAAAGGCAGAGATAATCATCCCGTCAGCTTCAGCCGGAATATCCAACCCTCGCTTACGCATTAGGTTAGAGATCCTGAGCGATGTCCGCTCAAATACAGCACTTAGAGCCAAATTCGCTTTCTTGGAAGTTGTTAGCTGCGCCAAAAAATACCCGCTGGCCGCGCCGATGAAGGCGGCGCGTTTTAGTTTGGTGGGGTCAATGTTCGCGGCGACATCGCCATTGGTGTGGATGTATCGATCCGGCCAGTCATTTAGATAGATTGCGGGGATGCGGAAGGACCCTTCCTCGTAGACATCATGGTCGCTGCCCATGCTGTAGTCGGCGAAATCAGCCTGGAGCGCTTCCTTGCCGCCTTCGGGCGAGACGAATGGATAGAGCGCATCGCCGGTGCTGGCGTACTGATCGCTTTCGCGGTTCACAAAATCGCCGAAGGCTTCGCCGACATCGTAGACGAATAAGGGAAGACTCATGGGGCCGCGCGTGACGTGGAAGATGGCTTTTGTGGCGGGGCCGCCGCCGACCATGTCCATGTGGATGACGGCTTTGATGCGCTTGGCAAATTCCGGCTTGGCGTTGAGGAGCGTGGTGGTGCCTTCGATTTCGGGCGGCCAGATGAAACGCAGGGTGCGCGCGGGGCGCGCGAGCTTGCCTTCGCTGATTAATTTTTGAATCGTGCGCGCGACTTCAAGGATGGTGACGCAGCCGCTGGCGTTGTCATTGGCGCCGGGGCGCTGATGATCGAGGTGGCAACTGAAGGTGATCTCCTCGTCACGCAGATTGGGATCGGCGCCGGGGATCACCGCCGTGACTACGTTTAATTCGCCGGGATGCTGGCCGGCTTTCACTGTGGCGTGGAGCCGGATTTGCTCGCCGTGACCGAGGCGTTCGCGGAGGCCGCGCGCCGTTTTGAGGGAGATCATGAACGCGAAAGTTTTCGTGCTGCTGAATGATTCGAGATGGCCCCAGCGGATCAGGTTTTCATCTTCACCCCACCAGGCCTGCTTCTGGTTTTGCGCGTAGCTGACAATCCCGGCCGCGCCGTGTTTGCCGACGGCTAGCTCCTGCACGGCGCCGGGTTGCGCGGAAATTAGGACAATTTTTCCGCGGACATCTTTGGAAGAGTAGTCGGATTCATGCGTGCCTTCGCCGACGTCAATGAGGTCCGTGGTTACGTCGGCGCTTTCGCTATCTTCAGCGAGCGTGATGGGCATGGCGTCCCAACTGGCCATGAGCACGGCGGGCGTCCATTTGGAGTTGTCTTCGCGCATCTCCCACAATTCGGCGAAGTCGGCATCCCAGGCGAGGCGCGATTTCTGCGTGCCATAGAAGGTTTTGCCGTCGGCGGGGAAGGCGAGGATGGCGACGTCGCTCAAGCCGTAGATGCGGGCGCGTTCGGCGACGAATTCCGCGGCGGCGCGAAACCCGCGCGAGCCGCGCATGCGATGCTCGCGCGTGATGAATTCGAGATTGCGTTTGGCTGTTTCGCCGGAGAGTTCCTGATCGAAGGCGGAGACTTCAGCGGCCGTGAGCAAGGGAGGCGCTTGCGCTGCGGCATTCGCCGGCGGTTTCTGGGCGAAGCCAACGCGGGGAACCAGAATCGTCAACCCGATCAAGCAAACCGCCGCAGCAAGTTTTCTGAGCATGGGAGCCTCTGGCCGCGAGCTTTTCGCGAGCGTCGCCCATTCTACGCCGCTTGCGGAGATTTGAGCGGCGGATCGCCCTCGCTTTCGCTACAATCCGAGCGATTTACGGGGGAAACGGGTGAGCGTCTCCGAACGCTGGCAAGAAATTCGCACTGGGTTCGAGCGGCCGTTTTGGGTTGCGAATATTACCGAGCTTTTCGAGCGGTTGTCGTATTACGCCGTCTTCGCGTCACTTGCGAATTATCTCCACGAGTCGCTTTCCTTTTCGACGGAGAAGACCGCGAGCCTGACGGGAATTTTCGGCGGGATGGTTTGGTTTCTGGCAATCATCGGCGGCACGGTAGCGGACAAACTGGGGTTCCGCCGGGCGCTTTCCGTTGCTTACCTCATCCTGGCGACAGCATATTTTCTGCTCGGATCCATTGGGGCGTCGTGGATGGCGCCGGTCCGAAACGCTTTGCCGCTGGGAGTTCTCGTTTTCTTCATCCTGATGTTGCCGGCGCTGGGTGTTGCCCTGGTGAAACCGAGCGTGGTGGGTACGATCGCCGGGTCTTCCAAAGAAAATGTCCGCAGCATCGGCTATTCGATTTACTACACGCTTGTGAATGTCGGCGGAGCTTCCGGACCCTTCGTGGCGTCGTTTGTGCACCGCCATCTTAGCGTCGAAAATGTGTTTCGCGTCGCGGCGTTGAGCGTCCTGTTGGACGTGTTTGCCGTGGTGATTTTTTTTCGCGAACCTCGACGGGCGGCTGGAGAGAGACCGCCTACAGTCGGTGAGGCGGCGCGGAATTTCTGGACAGTGGTCACGAATCCGAAGTTCATGCTTTTCCTGCTGATTTTTTCCGGGTTCTGGATTGTTTACTGGCAGCAGTACATCGCATTGCCGCTGTACATCCACAGCTACATAAATCCGCACGCCGACGTTGAGCTTATCCTCATCACGGATGGCTTGGCGGTCATCTGCTTCCAGATATTGATCAGTTTTCTCACCAGAAAAATCCCGGCCTTTCGCGCCATTACTCTTGGCGTGCTGATTTCATCGCTTTGCTGGGTCATTATGGCGTTTCATGGCACAGTGCTGACCTCCGTGATTAGCCTGCTTGTTCTGGCGTTGGGAGAAATGGTCCTTTCCCCGCGGTATTACGAATACGTTTCCCGCCTCGCCCCGGCGGGCCAGCAAGGGACTTATATGGGCTTCGCGTTCGTACCTATCGGGATCGGTTCGCTTGCCGGAGGCTGGATTGCAGGCCACTTGATTCACCATTTTGGGGAAGTCCTGCGGAAGCCGACCTGGGTCTGGTGGAGTTTCACGGCTCTTGGAATCTCGGCATCGGCCCTGCTGTGGGTCTATGACCGGATTTTTCGACCCGGGGAGGCTTCGCCGCCAGTCGCCTAATTGTCCGACCGCTTCCTGCATAAAACGACAAAGCCCTCGAGCCTCCTAAGGAAAAGCTGCCATGTTTGCATTGCAGCCAGCCCATAGGAAGCCTGAGGGCTTCCGAAACCAATACCAAAACGCGGCGCGGATTTAGATAAGGACACATCCGGGCGCAAGCCTTGAAAAACTTAACCGTGGCGCGCCCTGCACAGAATCATGCGCCGGGGCACGCCGTCAAATTTACGCCAAGGCCGCGTCCTTGAACGCCTTCGCGGCGCGCAGGCGAACAACGGTCTTCGCTTTGATCTTGATTGCTTCGCCAGTCTGCGGATTGCGGCCCATGCGCGCCTTGCGGTGCGCCTTGACTGCGCGGCCGATGTTTGGAATCACGAATTTGCCGGCACCGCTCTTGCACTCTCTAACTGCCAGGTTGAACAGCTCATCAAAAAACGACGCGATTTGCTTCTTCGACACCGGCTTTTCTTTTGTGCTGCACTTCTCCGCCAGGGTGGCGATGATCTTCGACTTGCTCAGTGGTTTTGCCATCTAGCTCAAATCTCCTTGTTTTATGTTTGAATTTTTCCGGCTCGGCAGGACGCCGCCCTGCAGCCGAAGGGACTATAGCTGCTGCGCAGCAGCAAGGCAAGCAAAAACCTCAAAAAAGCCGCGGAAAATGGGGCTCTGAGGAGTCCCGCTTCGAAACTGTCCGACGAAGAACGGGCCGCGACGCTGTGATACTCTTTTGCCTTCGAATCGATGTAGAAAAAAGTTTGGGGGGAACATGAGCAACTGGAAAGAGATCGAAAAGAGATTTCAATCGAAGCTGCCGGGCATCCGGCGACCGATCGCGGTTTCGTATCTGGATGCCGAGCCTTCCGGAGTGAAACGCTTCCGCGGCACGGCGCCTTCCGGGTGCAGCTTCTGGCGGCTGGCCGCAGAGGGAGGCGCGTTTTATACTTTGCCCGCCGACCATTTCAATTGCGCCGTCGGGAGTTACACGCACAACGTTCCTCTTTCTCCGGAGCGCGAGAAGGAAACCGAGCAGACGCTCAAGCTGATGTTCAGCGTTGGATATATCAGGCCCGAGGAGGTCCCCGGCATCCCGAGGCTTGCGAAAACGCCTGCTGCTGTGGTTTATGCGCCGCTTGGTGAAACGCCCGCGGAACCAAGTGCGGTGCTTTTTGCGTGCAAGCCCGCAAGCGCAATGTTGCTAAATGAAGCCGCAATCCGCGCAGGAGCGGGCGGCGCAATGCCCGCGCTCGGACGCCCGACTTGCATGAGCCTGCCGCTCGCGCTCGAGCGCGGGACGCAAACGAGCCTCGGCTGCATCGGCAACCGAGTTTACACCGGGCTTGGTGAAGACGAACTTTACATCGTGGTGGCGGGGAAAGACTTGGAAAATGTGGCGGCAGCGCTGGACGAAATCGTGTCTGCAAATCAGGCGCTGCAGAGTTACGCGACGGACCGCCGCGCGCAGCTTGCTACTGCCTGATTCACTTCAACTGATTATCCGGGGGGATATGACCGGGCGCTACTTCAACTGCGCCAGCCCCTGGTAAAACTGAGCCATCGCGCGGATGCCGCCGAAATAGTTTTCGAGCGACAAGTGCTCGTCGGGTGCGTGCGCGTTTTCATCCGGCAGGCCGAAGCCAATCAACACGCAAGGAACCTTAAACGTGTCATGCATCTGCGTCACGAAGGGAATGGAACCGCCTTCGCGGATAAACACGGCGCGCTTGCCGAAGCCTTTTTCGAGCGATTTCTGCGCCACTTCAAAATAAGGATGCGTGAAAGGTGCGACCCAGGGCTTGCCGGTGCTCAATATTTCAAAATTGCACCTGACCGTTTTCGGCAGCAGCTTCCGGATGTACTTTTCGATCTGCCGCGAGATTTTATCCGGGTCCTGATTCGGCACAAGACGGCAGGAAAACTTCGCGTATGCATTGGCGGGGATCACGGTCTTCGATCCCTCGCCTGTGTACCCGCCCCAGATGCCGTTTAATTCGAGCGTCGGCCTGCACCACACCTGTTCGGGGACGGAAAAACCTTTTTCGCCCGCCAGGCCCGGAGAACCGACCGTCTTCTGGAAATCCTTGGCCTTGAACGGAAGCTTGGCGAGAGATTTCCGCTCCGCGGAGCTGAGCTTCGCTACATTGTCGTAAAATCCCGGCACGGTGACGCGAAAGTTCTTGTCGTGCATTTTCGCAAACAGCTCGCAGAGGATTGTGAGGGGATTTGGAACGGCGCCACCAAAGACGCCCGAGTGCAGATCCTGCGCCGCACCGGAAATCTCCACCTGGTAGTAGACGAGGCCTCGCAGTCCATAAGTCACAGAAGGGACGCCGGGCGCGAGCATGGAAGTGTCCGAGACGACGAGGGCATTGGCCGCGAGCCGCGCCTTATTCTGCTGCACAAAGTCCCAGAGATTCGCGCTGCCGACTTCCTCCTCGCCTTCTATGAGCACCTTGATGTTGACCGGCAATTTTCCCGTGGCTTTCATCAGCGATTCAAATGCCGCCAGATGAATGTGCACCTGACCTTTGTCATCCGCCGTACCGCGCCCGAAAAGATTGCCGTTCCGCACGGTCGGTTCGAAGGCAGGCGACGTCCATAAGTTGAGGGGCTCGGCGGGCTGGACGTCGTAGTGGCCATAGAAAAGTATGGTGGGTTTGCCCGGGGCAGCGAGTGATTCCGCGTAAACAAGTGGATGCAACTTTGTGGGGATGATTTCGACCTTGCTCATTCCAACGGCGCGCAATTTGTTGGCTATCCAATTGGCGGCCTTTTCGATGTCGCCTTTATGCTCGGATTTTGTGCTTACGCTCGGAATGCGAAGCAATTCGCAGAGTTCCTGCAAGTGCGCATCGCGATGGGATTCAATGTATTTCGACAGGGCATCTTGTGCGGGGTTCAAGAGCGCCTCCTTGGAATTGAACGGATTCAAACTCAGCCAATTGACGGGGGCTGCACCCGGGGATGGCGCGCGAAGATTGGCCGTGACATCCGGAAACCCCTGCATTCTAAGGACTTAGGGGATGGTACCGCAAGCGGAAGAATCGCCGGCGAGGGTGGGACTGAGACGAAACGCCCCCGGTAACTTTCAGAAACAACTGTACCTAAGTTCCGTTGACCGGAACGAGCGCGTATCCGACCATATTCATGTTATGACGGAAGTCCTCAACGAAACCCCACGGCGCAGTTCCCGCGTATTTATGCGCATCCGCGTGATCGCGGAAGGGAAGAACATCCACGGCCGGAAGTTCCGCGAGTCCTGCCACACGATTGTGGTCAATGCACACGGCGGCTTGCTGTACCTGAATCAGGAGTTGGAATCCGGCGCGATGGTCGTGCTCGCGAACCCTTTTACGCAGGATGAGTTGGAATGCCGCGTGGTTTTCCTCGGCGAGCTGGGGGAAAAAGGACAGCGCGTGGGCGTCGAATTCCTTACTCCCGCGCCGCATTTCTGGGGCGTTGAACTTACCCCATCCGACTGGAATTCGCCTTCCACACCATCCGCCCCTTCACCATCCAGCGCTGCCTAGTCCCTGTATCGCAGCCTCTTCTCAGACTTCACAAAACGAACAGAGAATTTCCGCAGACATGCTTGAATTTCCGGTTCCGGGTTAAAATCAAAACCGGAGGGGTGGGTGAGTGGTTGAAACCGGCGGTCTTGAAAACCGTTGGGCCCGAAAGGGTCCCGGGGGTTCGAATCCCCCCCCCTCCGCCAGACAGTCTTGGTTTCTCTCTCTCTCCGTTGCGTTCTGCCCCAAAACCCTAATTTGCCGCCCATAATGCGCGAATGACGCGCAGTCGAGGAATGTCAGTGTCCGCTGAACACGGAGAAAGCGCCAGAATTGCGCGATTATTCTCTGCCGGATTCTGAGTAGTGCCTTTCCGAAGAACTAATGGTCCCATAAGTTTGGATTCAATCCCCTCGCCCTCTCTCTCGCTGTCAAGTGAAAAGAAAATGATCTATGAACAGGACGCCCATTCGGAGTGAACTATTTTCCGACCGAACGCGTAACATTTGCAGGAGAACACGCATGAAACAATCCCGCACCTGTGCTCCGCAATAATTCCGCGCGGCACATAATCCCGGCCCGGGATCCTACTGAGAACAAAGGGATTTGCTCTTCCCGGCCACCCTGTGGCATTTTGCGGCACTATGCGACCCCTTCCAGCCCTTTCACGTATCGTTTCGATGCTTTTTCATCTTATCGGAGACGCTCTCCTCTTCCTTCTATTGGGGACCCGCTCGAGCGCTGGCCTCAAGGCTGAGAATCTCTTCCTCCGGAAGCAGCTCGCTCTTTATTTAGAACGCCAGGCCAAGCCCAAGCGAGCTAATGATGCAACTCGGTTCGTTCTAGCGCTTCTGTCCAACTTGTTTGCCTGGAAAGAGGCACTCGTTATCGTCAAACCCGAGACACTGATTCGCTGGCATCGGAAGGGTTTTCGGTTGTTATGGCGTTTGAAGTCGAGATCTCGAGGCAGGCCGCCCATTCCTCCAGATTTGCGCGCACTCATTGTTGAAATGGCCCGCAGCAACCCGGCTTGGGGTGAAGAGCGGATCGCTGCTGAACTACTTCTAAAACTGGGAATACGGGTCTCTCCACGAACGGTAAGTCGGTATATGCCGGACAGTGTGAGGCCGTGGAATGGGGTCTCATCACAGCGTTGGATGACGTTCGTACGAAACCATGCCCAGGCCATTGTCGCCTGCGATTTTTTCATCGCCGTGACGGCCACGTTTAGGATCTTTTATGTCTTTGTGATCATGGAGGTTGGTTCGAGGAGGATCCTCCACTTCAACGTCACCGCTCATCCCAGCGCGGACTGGACCCTGCAGCAGTTCCGTGAAGCGATCACCGGTGAGCAGCCCTACCGGTTTGTCATCCATGACCGGGACAGCATCTATTCCCCAGATCTCGATTCGGCGGTGACGTCGATGGGAGTGAGGGTGTTGAAGACTCCGTTTCGGGCGCCGCAGGCAAATGCCTTCTGCGAGCGGCTCATCGGCACCATGCGGAGAGAGTGTCTCGATTTCTTGATCCCGTTCGATGAAAAACATTTGCGACGAATTCTCAAGGAATGGGTCAATCACTACAATCACGGTCGACCGCATTCCAGCCACGGCCCGGGCATTCCTGACCCAGGGCCCGGCTACCGGACGGTGAAGCTTCGCGGACACCGCCTTCCGACCAGCCATCAGGTTATGTCGAAGTCCATTCTGGGTGGGCTCCACCACGAATACAGATTACAAAGGAAGGCGGCATGACGCAGTTCGGCAGCAGTGCAATCGAAAAGGTTTCGTGGAACGGTGTGTTGCTCTCGGTCCAACCACGAATCCGATTGAACCGTTCCTTCGATCAGGTCAGTCATAGCTATTTGGGTTACGCGCTCCGGGTGCAAGGCAGCATCGGAGGTGAAAGTCGAGAGTTTCTCGTTGGCGTGGGAGAAAGCGCTCAGGCCAAACATAATTTCCGAGCAGGTGAAAAGGTATCCGGTGACGCGCTGCCGATTGCTGATCCTCGCCTGGAGACCATTGAATTCTATAAGGTCGGCAATCTGAAAGTCGCTGGACGTGAGATTGAGCGAGAGACACAGCCGCCCCCTTGGCTCGGCGCTCCACCGCCGCTTCCAATCTACCGGGAACGCGGTCACCGGCGACTGGCTGCGCGAACATACTCGGCAAAGTGCTCGAACTGCATTTGGGGATGTCACATGGCAGTGGAGATGATTATTGATCAGTGGAATCCAGGTGTACGACGCTATCGAACCGAGACCTTTTGCTACGGGCCCAGATCCTGTTCTTTTTACCAAGCAGGGCCGCCACGCACGGTTCCTGGCCGTAAAGGAATGACTTATACGGAGGAGGACTGGGTAGACGAGGAGGCAACTTCACGCCGAGGCCCCGACGATTAATTCTCTTACATGATTGATGTCCCAAGACACCTTGATGCAGCCTTTGTAGAGATGAGATCATTCAAGAACGATTGATCTTGCGCAACGAATCGAATTATTGCGGAGCACAGGGAGGTCCACTATGATCACGCGAAAAATTCCGTCAATACCATTCTTGGCCGTGCTGGTCAGTACAGCCTTATCCGCAGGATTGCTCAATGGAGGACAATCTTCATCCGGTCCCACGCGGCAATCGCAAGGCCGGGCATCCATTTCTTCGCCTGCATCTTTGGCGATTCAACAAAAGATTGAAGGCTACCTGAGGAATATCAACGCTTGGGACACTTCCTTTAAGCTGACCTTCGGCCCTCTTCAAAGGTCATCGATACCCGATCTCTATAGTATTCAGGTGGATGTTTCCGACACGAGTGGCAAGAAGTCCGCGACTTTCCATGTGTCAAAGGACGGGCGTTATTTGATCCGCGGGGACTTTGAAGACATGAACTCAAATCCGCTGGATGACGTCCGTAAGAAGATTCACATCGAAGGAGCGCCATCCAAAGGTCCGGAAAATGCGAAGGTGACACTGGTTGTGTATGAAGATTTCGAGTGCCCCGTTTGCCGCCAATTGGAGACCATGCTCCGGTCCCTGCTCCCGAATTTTCCCCAAGTCCGAATAATTCATAAAGATTATCCTTTGACACATAAACATCCTTGGGCAATGACCGCTGCACTGGCAGGAAGATGCGCCTACGATCAAAGCCCCGTCAATTTCTGGAAGTTACATGACATGATCTTCGATAATCAGGATTTTATTACACCCAACAACGTCTCAGAGAAACTAGAGCAATACGAAGCTCAGGCGGGTCTTGATGCTGTTTCCCTTCAAACCTGCATGTCGGACCCCTCAGTCTTAGGCCAAATCCAAGCGTCTCTCAAAGAGGGGGAGTCGCTCCAAGTCACGAGCACTCCAACGATCTTCATAAATGGTCGGCGCGTGCTCGGCCCTGACGAGCCCACAATCGAGCACTTCATTCGCTACGAATTGGAACCCCCCAATGGGGCTCATGCTCCTTAAGGGACAAGCCGCTTACGGACAGTGTTCGTACTATATGGAGTTTCAAACAACCGGGAGATCGGGGGAATCCGCCAATCCGTCATTGCAGTACGAAAACTTGCTTGGTTTCGGCTTATGGCCACGGATATCATTAACGAGCAGAGTGGAGTTATATCAATGCGAATCGTCCGAGGCAACCTCCAGCCGAAGGATACAGTTGTCGATATAAGCTATACGAACATATATACCCTCGTGAATAGGATCTCCCCAGGGCGAATGTTGAAAGCACGTACCTTCCACTTGGGAAATGTCATGATAGCTGAAGGTGACTCCGTTTACAGAAAACGATTCCTTCAGGCTCCCTTGCCCGCGGCGTACCCATTGGGGGAGCGGCCTGAAGTTCTGCACAAAACCTTCGATCACGGAAAACCGTCCATGGCGATAAACTGATGTACCTGTGATGTAGTTCCAGACAGAGAGTGCCGAGCCCGCGACAAATAAGATCGCGACGAAAGTCATGCAGGCAATTATGATAGTTTTGCGGAGGGGATTTTTCTCCCAAAAGAGTCTGAGCAAACACACTATGAGAATCGAGAAGGGTATCAATGGGATTGCCCAATGGAACCCATTCCTAGTCACTACATACTCGACAACAAAACGATCTGGCTTTCTCTCAGGGTGAATAGTCAGAATGTACAGTAACACGGGGTCAGTGCTGCAAAAGCCTGCGATAGTCCGTGCAACATTAGAAACTTGGAACCCTTGCACGCTGGATAGGCTTCTTGCTTGGGACCTAACAGAAATTAGACAAAACCAGATCGCTATGAAAATAACGAATCGAGTACAAATCTCAGGAGACACGTGAATCCTCATCTTAAACCGGCACGCTTCTAAGCCGACTTAAAAGATTGCTTAGGACCAGTTGGTTTATGGAAGATCCTACCAACAACCTAAGCCCTGCACCCACGTAAATACCCCCCCACCGCGGGTGGAGATCCCCTCACCGGTTCCAAGGCCTAAAGTGGTGGTTCCATCGTCTGACACCGAGGCGGATCCAGCCAAAATGTGCCCCCCGGAAACTGAAGCATATCCGGACCATCCACCTAGGTCAAATACCGAGTCAGCGTTCGGGGAATAAGAGTATTGACCGCGTATGGTCAAAAAACTCGTCGGTGCCAGCTACACTTCGTCGAGCTGATCGTTTAAATCCCTAACAATCTCAGCCCAATACAAGCATTGCGCACTCAGAGCAAGAGCTCCGAACAAAAACACCATCGCCATCCGTCCCGAGCAGAGCCAAAACCAATAGGACTGCTCTCGCCACCTCAGCAAGTTGTCCATTGAAATCAGAACAAACGCCAGAGAACCGAGCTGGTAAGACATGGGGGCGTTCCGAACTTTGGCCGGTTGCTCTTCCTCATCTTCTTCGTACCGCACCGCGAAACACCAGATGAATCCCACCAACAAATAAATCGCCGTGTGAACGAACATCGCCCACAATGGCAGACCCACTCTCCACCAGGACCAACGCACACTCCCAGTTAACTTCAAAATCGCCATCACCAGAGACACGAAACCAGACAGGTAGAATCCTCGGCCCTGGATCGGGGAGTCGCCGCCCACCTTCAGGCTGCCTTCCGCTCGTAGTACTTCAGTAGGCCGCCCAGCCGTTCCCTACACCGCACTGCTCCCTTTCTATTTCTTATTCCTTCCCTCTCCACCGGGAACAAGATCCGATTCTCCTTGCCCTGGTGGTTGCGCTCCTCATGGTAATGCACCACATATTGCTGCAACGCTCGCCGCAACGAAGATTCCCCAAACAGAATCAGCTTCGACAGGCATTCTTCTTTGACCGATCTCACCCACCGCTCCGCAAATGAATTCAAATTTGGACTCCTCGCCGGCAGACGAATCGTTTCCACACTCCCCGATTCGATCAGGTCCTGAAACGATCGGCAGAACTTCGTGTCGCGGTCATGCAGAAGATATCGGCAACCTCTCAGAAATCCCCATCCCTGCATCGTCGCGTTTCGTGCCTGCTGCTCCATCCACTCCTCGTCCGGATACGGCGTCATCCCTCCCAATGTTATCCGCCGACTGTCCAGGTGAATGAAAAACAGGACATAGTAGGTAATCAACCCTTTCAGGGTGAGGACTTCCACTGTGAAGAAGTCGGTCCCGACCAGAACTTCCATATGTGAGCGGATAAAGTCTTTCCAGCAAATCATTCGTTTGCGCTTGTGCGCGGGGGAAATCCCATGGCGATGCAGGATGTTGCCCACCGTCTGGGGGGACAGACGGTGTCCCAGATTCTTTAAAGCCCCGACAATGCGATCGTAGCCCCAGCTGGGATTCTCTTTTGCCATTTGCACGACCAAACGTTCGATTTCTGTATCAATTCTTGGCCGACCTGCTCGTCTGCGAAATTTCGATCCGTCAAACTTATTCGCTATGAGCTTTCGATACCAGCCGAGAATGGTATCGGGTTGGGCTGCTCCGGCCACTTCCTCCAGAGCCTTTCGCCCCAGCCGATGAGCGATTTCGGCCAGTGTGGCTTTTTCCGCTTCGGAAAGCAGTAGTCGGCCCGTGATCTGGCCTTTCAGAATACGGTTTTCCGCCACCAAGTACTCGTTCCGCAACAGGAGCTCTTGATTGACCACTCCGGTGACATAGGCCAGCATGCGCGCCCAATTCATATGGACCCTCTCTATACTTACCAAGTTTTGGAAGCGGGATTGTAGACGCTGTTCCGCCGTCGGAGGAATGCAATCGAGGTGAGCCTGTGGAAAACTGTAACCTACACTATTTCAACCCGTTCGAGTTTTTTGACCATACGGGTTTTTCGCGCTAAAGCACTCATTGTCATAGACTTACTCGCGAGGTATGGCGTCTGAGGGCGCAAAATTCCCTGTATTTTTCCCTGTTAGCAGGGAATTTGACGGAGAAGGGTTCGCATGAGACTGCGTCCTCCGCCAGACAGTCATGCGCTTTCTCTATCTCCATTCTGTTCTGCCTGAAAACTCTCATTTACCGCCCATAATGCGCGAATGTTGTGCAGTCGCGGAATGTCGGTGTCCTCCGATCCCAGAGAATGGATGCGAATTTCGCGATTTTTCTCCGCAGGATTCCGAGTAGTGCCTTTCTTCGGGACCAGGAGATCGGCGATTCAGATCCACTCGCCCCGACCATTTGTTTCAATAACTTATCTAGGACTCCTGGGCTTTCATCCACACCACTGCAAATAAATTGTGGATAGGCAAGGCATTGATTTCGAAGGCGGACGGAGTCTTGGCGAGCGACAACGAAAGGGAACTAATTCAATCGGTAGGCGTGACGCCTATGCAAAATCCAGTTCAACTTCGTCGACAAAACACCAGCCCCAGTCTTCGCCCGGCTCGATGGATTTCATGATCGGGTGCTTTACTGAGTGAAAGTGTTTGGTGGCGTGCTTGTTCTTCGAGGAATCGCAGCAACCGACATGTCCGCAGATCATGCAGAGCCGCAAATGAACCCAGGCGTCTCCCATTTTCACACATTCTTCGCATACATGAACTTTCGGCTTCTGAATCTTGATCTGATCCAGGTGCGTGCACGCTGTCGCTGGCATCTATATCCCTCCGATACCCATTTATTTGTCGTTACAGCTCCGCCAAAGCTCGATGCACCATAAAAACCGCGATCGCGCCTTCTCCTACCGCCGACGCTACACGCTTGACGCTACCCGAGCGAACGTCGCCGACCGCGAAAACTCCCGGCAAGCTCGTCTCCAACATTTGAGGCGCACGGGTTAGCGGCCACTTCGAGTCTCCAGTTGCAGCTTCCAAATCCCGGCCGGTGAGGATAAATCCCTTATCGTCGAGTGCGAGGCATCCACGTAACCACTCGGTACGCGGAGACGCTCCGGCCATCACGAAAACGTGACGAATGTCATGCGTGGACGTCTCCCCGCTCAATCGATCGATCCATGTCACACGATCAAGATGGGCAGCGCCTTCGAGGTCGGTGATTTCCGTCTTAAAATGCAATTCGACGCTGGGATTCTCGTCCAATCTTTGAATCAGATAACGGGACATCGTGTCCGAAAGCGCACCCGAGCGCACCAGCATATGCACCTTGCCCGCAGTTTGGGAAAGGAAAACAGCAGCCTGTCCGGCGGAATTGCCCCCTCCCACGACAATCAAATCCTCCCCTCCACAAAGTTGCGATTCCATGTGGGTCGCGCCGTAGTAAATTCCCTGCCCTTCAAATTTTGCGATAGATTCGATGCGGGGCTTGTTGTATTGCGCGCCTGTGGCGATAACAATAGCGCGAGCTGCCAAACGATTTCCATTGTCCAGGACAACGTTATACGGACGGCGCGCGCAATCAAGACGTGTGACGCTGTGCGCGACCATCATCTTCGCTCCAAATTTCTCAGTTTGAGCTATCGCGCGCGCTGCCAGTTCCTGCCCCGAAAGCCCGGTGGGAAAGCCGAGATAATTCTCGATCTTAGAACTTGATCCGGCCTGTCCTCCGGGTGTGTCCGTTTCAATCGCCAGGACATCGAGGCCTTCCGACGCGGCATAGACGGCCGCGGCCAGACCCGCCGGGCCAGCGCCAACAATGATCACATCGCGAATCCCGGATTCGTCGATTGCAATGTTAAGTCCTACGCAATTGGCTAGTTCTTGTATGGACGGATTGCGAAGTACCTTTTTGGCGCCGCAGACGATTACCGGGATCTCATCCGGCGTGATATTGAATCGGTCAAGAAGTTCCTGCGAAGTCTTATCCGTGTCCAGATCAACGTAGTTGAACGGGTGTTCGTTCCTGCCCAGAAACTCCCGCAGACGCAACGTGTTCGCCGAATGGCGCGATCCCAGAAGAATCAGATTCCCCTGCCCATGACTGATTAGTGCCAACCGGCGCAGAATAAACGCTCGCATGAAAATCTCGCTCAGCTCGGCATCCTTCGCGACCAGAGATCGCAGACTATGTCCGTCAAGTTCAAGGAATTCGCCCAGCTCAGTGACGCGTCCGCGCACAAGGCAACGCCGGCCTGAGATCATGGTCATCTCGCCAGTAAACTCGCCCGGGCCGTGAGTGGCCACCATGCTCTCCCCGTTCAGGCCGGGCTGCACGATTTCCATGCTTCCCGAAAGCAGGACGAAGAAAGGCACATGTGTATCTCCGGGCTCGAACAAGATGTCGCCCTTCGTGACCTGCCGCAATTTGCCGCCCGAGCGAATGCGGTTGATTTGAGCGGGTGTTAAGACCGGAAAAGCTTGAGTCCGTGCGTCAAGTGCGCTCGGTAAAGGTGGAGAAGACATTCGTTCCTCTTTGGGTTAAATGGGAACCTCAACGGTTAGACTACGTCGACCAACGTTTCGATTCAACCCTAGCGCCATTCGTGGCCTGCCCCGCCGCAATTACATTCGTTTGGCGCACCTCGCCTCCGGCAAAAGCCGCGGGTTGACTCACTCTTCAAATTCATTGCAGAACATCCGTCGATCTCCCTTCATGTTCCACCCGAATCGGAATCGGCTAGCTCGCATCAAATCGTTGGGGAGGGTCTTGGGGACTACAGCCGCCGCAGAACGCACACCGTCTCTCTTACAAAGACTGGCTGCGGCGCGCGCGCGGACCGACGAGTCGGTCGCGATGCTGCGTCCCGAGAGTTGTTTGGGCTTTTATGGGAACCAATCTATCGGTCTCTGAACGCATGTCGATTGTGGCAATCCTAAAGGTAGCCGGGTCCAAAATTCGTTGGTCCAGTAATATGCCTTGCTCGTTCCAGAATTGATGGTTTCGTTCGTTGATTATTTGTGGGGTTACAAGTTTGCTGCCGGGGTAAATCGTGTGGGAATCTTCTGAGTTGTTAGTGGCCATATAAAATGTTGCTATGGCCACATGGAAGGGTCGTCCTTTTTCTGGCAGTGAGTCAGTTTCCGAGCGGGCCGTCACTGGGGATTGATGACTACAGGATTGCTTGCACCACGCCTCCGTCAACACGAATGGCGGCGCCGGTCGTTGCCGAAGCGCGAGAGCTGCATAGATACACAATCATGTTGGCAACTTCATCAGTCGTCTCAAATCTCTTCAGGAGAGAAGTTGGGCGAACCGTCTTGAAAAATTCCGCCTCAAAATCCGCAGCGTCAGCACCACCTCCCATTCGCGCAATGAAAGTTTCCACCCCCTCGGAGCGAGTGGGCCCAGCCAGTACGCTATTCACGGTAATCCCCGTACCCGCTACGGTCTCCGCAATACCTCGAGCAACGGCAACTTGCGCCGTCTTTGTCATACCGTAATGAATCATCTCGGCGGGAATCTGTACGGCGGACTCACTGGAAACGAATAGAATTCGACCCCAGTTTTTCTCGCGCATGCCTGCGAGATAATGGCGCGAAAGCCGCACTCCGCTCATCACATTCGCTTCGAAAAAGTGCAGCCAATCTTCGTCTGGAATCTTTTCAAACGGCTTCGGTTCGAAAATGCCCACATTATTGACGAGGATATCGACGCCTGCCACCGCCTGAATAAGCTTTGCGCAGCCTGCCGCGTTCGAAACGTCACTCACAACTCCAGACACATGCGCAGAGGGATGTAATTTCAGAATTTCACCGACGGCGGCGTCCACCCGTTTCTGCCCCCTTCCGTTAATGACTACGGACGCAGATTCGGCCGTGAGTGCGCGTGCTGTCGCGAATCCAATTCCAGCAGTGGAACCGGTTACCAACGCCGTTCGGCCTTCAAGTTGTAGATCCATGAGCCCTATCTTCAACCGGTGGCGCGCTGCAATCCCTATTGAGAATAGATTTTCAACGAAGCAGCCATCGTGCCGAGCAAAAATAACACATTTTCCGTGGACTGTGGACAGGCGTCCGCACTGGCCATAAGCGCGGTTGTTGGGAGCGCAGGAAGAGGTTTTGACGGATTGTCAGCAACTCGGAATCTGACCCACTGCAGTTTTTGTCCTAGCGAGCGAACCAAGTCGGCAAATCTCCGAACAGGGGATTTGAATTGCGTGTTCATTCCCTGATCGATCCCTGCTGCGGTACCTTGCGAGGAGGCAGTTTTTCCGGCTAAAGCACACGTTGATGTAGACTTAAATCCGTGGAGTTGCGACGGAAGGCGCAATATTCCCTGTATTTTTCCCTGTTAGCAGGGAATTTAAGAGAAGGCTTCGCATGAGACTGCGTCCTCCGTCAGGCACTTCTGCTCTTTTTCTTTCTCCATTGCGTTTTGCATGAGGCCTCAGAGGCCAGTGGCCTGAATAGGTGACTGAGTCCGCCCAGACTTCCAACACAATCTGGACGGTGCAATTCGAGCTCGGTTTCAGTAGAATCGCGCATCCATGCGAATAAAGGCGTTTCTGCTGCTCGGCACTCTTTTTCTGCTTCTGCGGTTTACTTCGGGCGCGCAGATGCTCGATCCCGCGATCGATCGCGCGGGCGAGCTGTTCTCCTATTTCAGCAAGCCGACCGACGTGCTCGGCGTGATGGATGGCCGCTGGGGCACTCTCGTCTCACCGGAGGGGTTTCTCTATACCGGCTATGGCGAGCTGATGTTTTTTGCGGGGAATCCCCCGCGGCCCATCGAGCAGCGCGTGAAAACTTTGCTTCGCGGTTATCTCCCTGTGATTCAGTACACCTACACGGACGCCGGCATTCGGTATTCCTTCACGATGTTTGCGGCGACGCTCGACGGCAATCCGGAAAGTCCGCTTGTCAACTTCGTCCGCATCGCCGTGGACAACACGAACACCACGCGTCGCGTGGCGTACTTTTCCGTGGCCGCGCGCTATCAGCCCGAATCCAATCTCCCCGGCGGTACCGGCGACAATCGATTTCACCGTCCGGCCAAATCTTCACATCCCGGCGGCTACGAACAAGCGGGCGTGGAGTTCAATCCTGAATGGACTTACGGTTTCTCGAACGACGCATTCCTGCGCGACTCCAAGATTTTCTATCTCTATCCAACAATCCCCGAACCGGCACGATTCGTCACGCTCAAAGACGACGACCCCATGAAACCCGATTCCCGGCCCCACAAGCTGCACGTGCTTCCCACAACTCCCGTGGGCCTTGCTCAGTTCAAGTTGGCCATCGCGGGCGGTGAAGAAACTACCCTCGTTTTCAAGATGCCCTATGCGCCACTCAATGGGGACGATCCGTACGCGGCGCAGACTGCGCGCCGCGAAATTCGATGACTATCTCCAGCGCACCGTGGACTTCTGGGACAAGATCTTCGCGCGGGGCATCGACATCACTTTGCCCGAAAACAAAGTCGCCGACTCGTTCAAAGCGAACCTCGTCTACGACCTGATCGCTCGAGACAAAGCCGGCGAAGATTACATCCAGACCGTCAACAAGTTTCACTATCACGCTTTCTGGCTGCGCGACTCTTCCTACATTGTTCGCATGTACGACTTGAGCGGATATCACGACATCGCGCGCCAGGATCTCGACTTTTTTGCCCGCTGGCAGCAGCCCGACGGCAATTTCGTTTCGCAGGGCGGCCAGTTCGACGGCTGGGGCCAAGCAATTTGGGCATACGGCGAGCACTATCGCATCACGCACGACGCCGCGTTTGCAGCACAAGTCTATCCGGCAGTGGAGCGAGCAGTCGCTTGGCTGATGGCCGCGCGGCGCGGCGACCCGCTCAAATTGGTTCCCGCAACTACGCCAGGCGACAACGAAGACATCTCCGGCCACGTCACAGGTCACAATTTTTGGGCGCTCGCGGGATTGAAGAATGCCATCGCCATCGCCGATGGTCTGGGACACAAGGATGACGCTGACGCCTGGCAGCGTGAATACAACGATTTCCTCGCCACTCTGGTGCGCCAGCTCGACAAAATCACCGTGTCAACCGGCGGATACATTCCTCCCGGTCTGGACGCTTCTGGCGGCCAGGATTGGGGCAACATGCTGAGTGTTTATCCGGAGGCGATCCTCGATCCGCACGATCCCAAGGTCACAGCAACGCTCCGCGCGACGCGCGCAAAGTACCAGGAAGGCATCATGACGTACGGGGACGGCCGCTGGCTGCACCATTACCTCACCATGAAAAATACGGAGACGGAAGTAATCCGAGGCGACGAGCAAACCGCGCTTGAAGAACTCTACGCCATTCTCGTGCACACCAGTTCCACGCACGCCGGATTTGAGTATGACGTGATTCCCTGGGGCACGCGCGATTTCGGTCAGAATCTCGCGCCGCATGGCTGGTTCGCCGCGAAGTATCGCGCGCTGCTGCGCAACATGTTGGTCCGCGAGCAAGGCGACGATTTGCACCTGCTCTCGGTAATTTCGCCAGCATGGGTCGTTGCCGGAAAAGAGATCACCGTCCGGCGTGCGCCGACTAATTTCGGGCAGGTGAATTTCTCATTGCGCTTTGTGTCCGCAAATCACGCCAGGCTCAGCTTGGAAGATCATTTCAGCGGCGGTCCGGCGAAGCTCGTGCTCCATTTGCCGTGGTTCATGAACGTGACCAGCATTACTGCCGACGGCAAGCCGCTTCAGATCGCCGGCGATCAAGCCGGGCTCCCGATTACAACACGCGAGGTGCAAATCATCTGGGCCAAAAAGCCCAACATGCCGCCGTTCAGCTTCGACCACTCCGTCGCTGTCTACAAAGCCGAATATCGCCGCCGTTACGAATCCTTTCTCCGGGACGGCGACCGTATTGTGCATTGAGCCCTCATGCGAAGCGCCGGCAAGGACCTATGAAGACGACCACGCATGCTGGGATCCTGGCTACAATGGACGTTGTCGTGTCATTTCGCTGAATCAAAACAAACTCGGTACGATCGGCCTGGCTGTGGACTCATCCGTGTGAACGATGCAATCGCTATGACCCTGCAACAATGTTGACGGATAGTATGCCGTCGGCTCCGCAAGCAGGGTAATGCGGAAGATCGCTCGGTGGCGCTCACCACCGTCCAGAAACAGACGGATATGGCGGGCGGAAAGTATCTCACGCATCCCAATGGTCACTGCCATCGGTGGAATCATCTGAGACGAGCCGCCCGCACTCTTGATGCTTTGTACCACGATCGAGTCGTCCCCCAAGGCCACGACCCGCGTGGTGGAATTTCGCATGTCGTCGGCGCTGATTTGGAACCAGCGGGAAATCAGCGGCTCATTAAACGCGATGTGCCCGTGGTTTCCGATGCCGCCATAGCAGGTATCCACGCCGCCGATTGCCCGCATCTGGTTGCTCATTTCGTCCGGCCGGAATGGATTTGGGAAATGGACCCGCTCAGGATTCGGACGCAGGCCGGCATCGAGCTTGGCAAGGACTTGATTTCGAATGAATCCTTCGAAGCTCAGAGGATGATCAATTGGAAGCGGCCGGCCTTGCCAATCCAGAAACTCATCCATTTGGAAGATATCTGTATTTTTCCAACTGATTCGTTCCAAGTTACAGATCTCTACCAGCCGAAAATATTGCTTCACAGGGCCGACCGGTAGTATCCAGCGGGTCGGCATTCCTGCCGCGTTGTTGAGCCGAAGCTCATCGGCCATGTAATCCGCCATGTAGTCGAGCATCGAATTTACGTCGGGAAACAATCGGACGCCAAGGCGAGCCCGCTTAAGAAGATCCGGCAATTCGAGCCGCAGAATGTCTTCAAACAAATTCACGGAGATATCTTATAAGGGATTGAGGGTTAGAACTCCAGAGCACATCGGTTAGTCGGCACAGCCCCTATTTGACCCGCGCGGCTTGCGGTTGAATCAACGGGCCAGGAGGGTTAGGCTTCAGGGTGAAGGAGAAGCTAAAAACGGAAATACCGCCTAAATACTATTGCATTTTCACTTTCCTGACTTCTGACTGATTGCCAATCTTAATTGCATGAGTTCGGGAGTTGAAAAGCGCGATAAGAGACCGGCGTAAAGTAAAGATCACTTCGCGCGACAAATATTCAAGAGTCAAGGGGCCGGCATTCGAACTTTGAAGGATCGACTCGAACCATCCGTAGACGATTTGGACGATAGGGGGTTCCTCGTTTCAGCCACCCGATCGGTATCGTGAATGGACTGGAGAACACCTTGACTGTGGCCCCGCATCGCCTTGCAAACCGGCGCACGTTTCTCAAGCAGCTCGGAGCTATTGGACTTGCTGCCATTCCTGCCGAGAGATTGAGCGCCTTATCGATCGCCCTGAACGCGCCGCTGCCGATCTCCTCATCCGCTGTCGTCATAAAAAACCGGCAACCGCTTGTGATCAATGCGTTCTATCCGCTCCCGCTTGGTTCCGTCCGACCGGCTGGATGGCTTCGCCAGCAACTCCAGATCCAAGCAACCGGTTTGAGCGGCCATCTGGACGAAGCGTGGCCCGACGTGGGCCCCAACAGTGGGTGGCTCGGTGGCACCGGTGAGTCTTGGGAACGCGGACCTTACTTTCTCGACGGCCTCATCCCTCTTGCCTACTTGCTGGATGATGCTGTCCTTAAGTCCAAAGCGCAGAAATATATCGACTGGACGCTCAATCATCAGGCCCCCGACGGCATGATCGGTCCCGGAAGCAATGACGACTGGTGGCCGCGGATGGTGATGCTTAAGGCCTTGGCGCAGTACCAGGAAGTGACGGGAGACTCGCGCGTGATTCCGGTTCTGGAACAATATTTTGCCCATCAGCTTCGCGAGCTCCCTAAGCGCCCTCTCCGCGACTGGGGCAAGTTCCGTTGGCAGGACGAAGTTCTCATCGTAATATGGCTCTACAATCGCAGCGGCGATTCCTCACTCCTCAATCTCGCGCATCTGCTGCAACAGCAAGGCTACAATTGGCAAGCCCAATATGCAGATTTCAAATACACCCACCCCATAACGCGGGAATTTATCAAGCTTGAGCAAGGTGGGGGTCTCGCCGATCTCGCCCTCGCGACCCACGGTGTTAACAATGGAATGGCGATTAAGGCCTCACCGCTGTGGTCTCTCATCTCCAAATCCGATGAAGACCGTCGTGCCCTTTCCCGGCAACTCATGGCGCTGGACAAATATCACGGCCTGCCCAATGGCATGTTTTCTTGCGACGAACATCTCGCGGGGCGCAATCCCTCGCAGGGCTCGGAGCTTTGCACGGTGGTCGAAACCATGTTCTCACTGGAGCACGCGCTCGCTATCCTCGGCGACCCCGCACTTGGCGACCGGCTCGAGCGGATTGCCTTCAACGCCCTCCCCGGCGCTTTCACTGATGACATGTGGGCTCACCAATACGATCAGGAGCCAAACCAGGTTGAATGTAGTCTTCATCGCAGGCCCTGGACCACAAACGGGCCCGAGTCGAATCTTTACGGCTTGGAGCCCAACTTCGGCTGCTGCACTGCCAATTTTCATCAGGGATGGCCAAAGTTCGCCGCCAATCTGTTCATGCTTTCGCAAGATGATGACCTCGTCGCGACAGCCTATTCTCCTTGCGAAGTGCAGACGACTGTGCGCGGCGTGCCTGTGCATGTTAGTGAAGAAACCGAGTATCCCTTTCGCGGAACCATCCGCATGACGGTAAGTCCCGAGTCTCGTGTGCCTTTTACGTTGAGGCTCCGCATTCCGGCGTGGGCTGATGGAACGACCATCCGCATAAATGGCAAGCATGAAGCGCAGCCAACACCAAATTCATTTGCCAGAATCGACCGCACCTGGAACCGTGGCGATGTTATCGAACTCAACTTCCCGCTGAAGCCCCGTGCCTCGCGATGGTTCAATGATTCGGTGGCGATCGAACGCGGCCCGCTCGTTTTCTCTTACGGGATCGGAGAAGGGTGGGTCAAGCTTCGCGACCGTGGCATGACCGCCGATTGGCAGGTCTTTCCCACGACTCCGTGGAACTACGCGATCGAAGTCACCCCCGAAAACGCAGCAAGTTCCGTTTCCGCCGCTGAATTCCCAATCGGCAACATACCCTTTAGCGCCAAGCCGGCGCCGGTGGAACTGCGCATCAAAGCACGAAAGATGCCTTCCTGGAGGCCGGAAGACGGTGCTGCCGATCCTGTGCCGCAGAGTCCAGTTTCCAGCGATCAGCCGGTAGAGTCCATCCGGCTTGTACCCTATGCGGCCGCAAAACTTCGCATTACTGCTTTCCCACAACTCAAGACCGAGAGCTGACAGAAATTAGGAAAGCTGCCCGGTGTGCTGGCAAATCATGGGAAGGGGGAGACAATCTCGAAAATGGCCGCAGGTTTGCAAAGAATCGGGAGGACCGGGATGGCAATTATTATTCAACGGCGCGCAAGAGGGAGCCTCTGTGTATAATCTTCGCGGTCTTCGAACTCAAAAAAGAAATTCCCAATGAACCGATCGGCACTTGTCATCGCTTTACTAGTTTTGAGTCCATCGGCAATACCGCGGGCCCATGCGCAACTGAGGCCCCCGTCCACTCCGCTGATCGTGCACGATCCTTATTTCAGTGTGTGGTCGGGGACCGACAATCTGACCGATTCCGAGACGAAGCACTGGACCGGCGCGTCGCAACCAATTTCCGGACTGATTCGCGTGGATGGGAACACTTTTCGCTTTATGGGCAGGGAAGCGCAGGGAGTGCCTGCGATGCAGCAGGTTTCCAAACTTTTGACGCCGACGCGAACAATTTATGAATTCGAGAAGGCTGGAATCCATCTTACGCTGACATTTTTTACTCCTGCGCTTGCGGCTGATCTGGCGATATTGTCGCGGCCGGTTACCTACCTTTCCTGGGATGTCCGCAGTGTCGACTCAGGCTCGCATGCCGTTTCTATTTACCTGGATTGCAGCAGCCTGCTCGCGGTGAATACCGCCAACGAATCTGTTGTTTGGTCGAGAGTGAAAGTTGGGAATACCGAACTGCTCAGCGTTGGGTCGTCGGAGCAACGTGTACTCGGCGCTTCGGGCGACGACCTACGGATTAACTGGGGACATTTCTACCTTGCGGCTCCGGATTCATCGAGCGAGAGGTTAGCGGCCGTGGACGCGCGGGAAGCGCGGCGCAGGTTCTCGACAGGCGGCGGACTTTCGGACGCGGACCTGTTGGACATGCCGGCAACGCCTCGCAGCGGAGCGGCCGTGTTGGCTTCTTTGATCGACTTCGGAAATGTGGGAACGGCGACCGTTTCGCGGCACGTGCTAGTGGCATATGACGATCAATTCTCGATTGAATACCTGAACCGCAAGCTGCGCCCGTATTGGCGCAAAGACGGGGCCAACTTCGCGGACCTGCTGCGAAAAGCTGTGGTCGAATATGAATCTTTGCTGCAGCGCGCGATCGCGTTTGATAATGAATTGACTGCGGATCTGACGGCGGCAGGCGGAAGCCAATATGCCGAGTTGTCTGTGCTGGCTTACCGGCAGGCGATTGGGGCGCATAAACTTGTTGCGGATGTGGATGGAACGCCGCTGTTCTTCGCAAAAGAAAACTTCAGCAACGGGTGCATTGATACGGTGGACGTTTTCTATCCCTCTGCACCGCTGTTCCTGCTCTTGAATCCGAAATTGGTGGAAGGGCAGATGAAACCGATCCTTGATTATGCGTCACTGCCGCGATGGCGATGGCCATTCGCTCCGCATGATCTTGGGACTTATCCGCTGGCCAACGGGCAGGTGTACGGAGGGGGCGAGCGCACGGAAGAGGATCAAATGCCCGTCGAGGAGACTGGGAACATGTTGATTCTTGCGCTGGCGGTTGCCAAGGCCGAGGGCAACGCGAATCTTGCGCGGAGCTACTGGCCTCTGCTGACCAAATGGGCGGATTATCTTCGAGAGAAGGGACTCGACCCGGAGAATCAATTGAGCACAGACGATTTTGCGGGGCACCTGGCGCATAACTCGAATCTCTCGATCAAGGCGATTGAAGCTGTTGCCAGTTATGCGGAGTTGGCAAAAATGATGGGAGATTCCGCGCGGGCGGACGATTATCGCAATTTCGCGAAGCAGATGGCGGAACAGTGGGAACACATGGCGTCCGACGGCGATCACTACCGGCTTGCGTTTGATAAGACCGGAACTTGGAGCCAGAAATACAATCTAGTCTGGGACAAAGTACTGGGCCTCAACCTATTTGACCGCAGCATTGCGCGCAAAGAGATGGCTTTTTATCTGCTGCATCAGAACGAGTTCGGCTTGCCACTGGACAATCGCAGAACATATACGAAGCTGGATTGGATTGTGTGGACCGCGACCCTAGCTGATGAACCGAAGGAATTCCAGGCTCTGATTGCACCGCTGTATAAGTACGCTGACCAGACACCTTCGCGAGTTCCTCTCTCGGATTGGTACGACACTAAAGATGCGAAGCAGGAGGGATTCCAGGCCCGGTCTGTCGTGGGTGGGGTGTTCATTCGAATGCTGGCTGACCCGGTTCGCTGGCACAAATGGAGTTCGCAGGCGAATTCGGCGAACGCGATTGCCCCAACGGGCAATTAGAGAAAGGGGTCAAACAGGATTTATGTTTCAATTCAAGATAAGGGCCCCCCATCGAATGCTAAAGCTGGCATTATTTCTCCTGACCCTGGCGGCCGCTGCCCAGGCTGACCCGGTACACCTTCGGACCAACGCTCTGGAAAACCCGCTCGGGATCGACACTCCGCACCCCACATTCTCTTGGCAGAGCGATGCGAGGACTCCGAATTGGATGCAGTCCGCCTACGAAGTCCTTGTCGCTACCGATGCAAAGAATCTGAGCCCTGGCAAGGCAGACGCCTGGGACTCAGGTCGAATTAGCTCTTCAGAATCTGTCAACATCGCCTATGCCGGCGCCGCGATCAGGCCACGGCAACGCTATGTCTGGGATGTCCGCACATGGGATGACAAAGGCAAGCAGACCACCTCTGCGCCTTCATGGTTTGAAACGGGCCTCCTGAACGCCACCGACTGGAAGGCGCAATGGATCACCCGCAAAGACCCTGCCGCCGAACAGGAACTCAACGCAATCCGCTGGATCTGGCTTGCGAACTCGGATCCGATGCACGTCCCATCAGCCACGCCGGCGCACTTCCTCTACCACTTGCATCTCAATGCCAGACCAAACGCCGCAAGCCTTCACGTCCTCGCACGCGGACAGTTCGTTGCCCGGGTCAATGGCCACGTCACAGGCCATCACGACGAGTGGGGCGCCTTTGACCGCGAAGAGATCGCCTTCCTGCTTCAACCAGGCGACAACGAGATCGAGGTGGAAGTCGTCTCGCATCGATCGGACGCGCCCGCCAACACGTCGCCATCAGCCCTTGCCGCCGCCATCCACATTACTGATGCAGATGGCAGGGAGGAGCGCATCGTGACGGACGAGCAGTGGCAGGCTCGCTCCACTTCTGATGGCGCCTGGCGAAGCGCACAGACGGTGGGCCCGCTCTCACTTCACTATGGCGTCGGCACAGACCGGCAGCGGGCCATCCCTGGACCAGATCGCATCGTGACCGACGCATCGCTCCTGCGCAAAGATTTCAGTGTCGACTCCTCGATTCACACAGCACGACTCACCATCACCGCGCTCGGCGCCTACCAGGCATTTATCAACGGCAAATCTGTTGCGCCCGACACGCTGCTTGCACCCGGTTGGACAGACTTCCACAAGCGCGTGCTTTACCAGACCTACGACGTCACGTTGCTCCTCACCCAAGGTGCAAACACACTCGGTGTTCTGCTCGGCGGCGGATGGTACAGCTCGCCCATGACCTGGTCTGGCTTCCGCTATACTCCGGGGCCAAACCTTTTGCGCGCGCAACTCGACCTCACTCTCCCGAACGGCACGCACCAGACTATCGTCACGGACCCGAGCTGGCTGACCGCGCGCTCACCCATCACGTTCTCCGAGATTTACGGTGGCGAGTCGTATGATGCCCGCCTCGTACAGCACGGCTGGAGCTTGCCCAACATCGACGCCGCGACCTGGACGGCAGCTGTCACCGCAACCCCACCTTATGACAGCATGGCTATCACCGCGGAGCCTGACTTGCGCATCACCACCACGATCACGCTCCATCCCATCAAGCTTGACCCCTCCAACGACGTCCATCCAACCATTTACGACATGGGCCAGAACATGGTCGGCAATGTTCGCATCCACGTCCGCGGTCCGCGCGGCACCGTTGTGCGTCTGCGCTACGCCGAGCGACTCAACCCCGACGGCAGCATTTACACCGAAAACCTTCGCAACGCGGACGCAACCGATACTTACACTCTCTCCGGCGATGGTGACGAGACCTGGACGCCGGCCTTCACCTTCCACGGCTTTCGTTACGTCGAGTTCTCCTACGCCGGTACTGCCCCGCCAACTCCACCGACCCTCTCTACTATCGACGGCCTTGTATTCAACAGCCTTCCGGCTGTTCCCTCCGTGCGCCTATCCAGTTCCAGCGAGACGCTCAACAAGATGAATGAACTTGGTGCATGGGGACAGCGCGGAAATTTCGTCTCAATTCCCACAGACTGCCCGCAGCGTGATGAGCGTCTCGGCTGGATGGGGGATGCCGGAGCCTTCTGGCGTACAGGCACCTACAACTTCGACATCGAAGCTTTCACGGCCAAGTTCATGCGCGATGTCACCGACGCGCAGACCCCTGCAGGCGCGTTCACCGATGTTTCACCAAACATCCTTGGGCCGAATCCGGGTGCGCCTGGCTGGGGCGATGCGGGTGTCTTCATCCCCTATGCCGCATGGCTGCAGTACGGTGATGCCACCATTGTGGAGCACTCGTGGCCGGCGATGGAGCGCTGGATGGACTTCATTCTGGGCAACAACCCCGACTACATCCGGCGCAATGCCCTTGGAAACAATTATGCGGACTGGCTCGCGCCCGATCAGAACACTCCCAAGACTCTCATCGGCACCGCTTACTGGGCGCTCATCGCGCGTGAGATGGTGGAGATGGCGGCGGCGCTCCATCACACTGCGGACGCCGAGAAGTACCAACAGCAGTACGACCGCATCGCTGCCGCCTACCGCACGGCCTTCGTGAAAGACGATGGCAGCGTCGCAGGTGATACACAGACAGCGTACCTTGCCACCCTCTTCACCGGCATCGCACAGTCATCGCTTCGCGCCAATATGGTCGATCGCCTCGTGAAAAATATCGAGGCGCACGGCAACCATCTCACCACCGGCTTCCTTGGGACTCCGTTTCTCATGTTCGTGCTCGATGAGAATAACCATTCCGATCTCGCTTTCAAACTTCTCCTGACGGACACGTACCCCTCGTGGGGTTACATGGTGAAGAAGGGCGCTACCACCTGGTGGGAACGTTGGGATGGCGACAAGGGGGACCCGGCCATGAATTCTTATAACCACTATGCGTTCGGCTCCGTTATGGCGTGGGTCTACCGGCGCGCCGCCGGCATCGACACTGACGCGAGCGGACCCGGCTACCATCACCTTACTGTTCACCCTCATTTCGACCCCGCGCTTCCACAGCTTCACACCGAGTACGACTCCGCCTACGGCACCATCGTCACCGACTGGCAGCAGAGCGGGCGCCGCTTCACCATCACGATTCCCGCGAACACGACCGCGACGGTCACGCTGCCGAAGAACAAGACCGAGAACATCGGCAGTGGTACACATTCCTATATCATCGAATAGCGGCAGAAAGACCTGAGTTGTCCTTCGCCGAAATGCAAAACAGCCTCCAGAATCGACACTTGAATTCCTTTTGACTGGAATCTGAATGCAAAACTGTTTTGATTGATGCGGGGCGTGACGTGTTTCTTAGAAAACAATTGAGCCTGGGCAGGAATCTCCTATTGGAAAGATCTTTCTTCGAATGTCCTCTTACGCGGCGCGTCGTAGCGGTGATGCACACCGCCGAGTCCTGCATGGGCGATCACCCGACCCAGAAGCGCCGAACGGATCCCGGCGGCAGCTTTCCGCCAAAGTGAGGTTGATTGGTGAGAGCTTACGAAGGCAACGAATGTAACTTTGTTCCACAGTCTTTGGCGACGGATTGGGGAGACAAACGGAATTTCCTGTAGGCACAATCCGTGGGGAGCCGTACCGCTAGTCCAAATAAAACACTTCCTCCATCATCGCGAATTTTTCGCCTGGTTTCAGGCCCGGCACCGGTTCGAAGAGAGGGGCCATTTCCTCCTGCCATTTCAGGTTCGTTGAATCTTGATCGAGTGCGCGCCACGCGGCATCAAAATCATCGACCCGCATAACCAGGATCAAATCCTGATCCCTTCTGAAGATTGAATATTTTGAAATACCGACCTCTTTCAGTTTGGCCAGCAAGGCAGGCCAAACGTTCTTGTGGGCTGCGTCGTATTCCTCCTCTTTGCCAGCCTTTATTCGCAGGCGAAAGGCGACTCTCGGCATCTGATCTCCTAAATTGCTTAAACGGAATGGGCGGAGTTTCGTTCCGCCGTAAAATTCTGCCCGACGAGAAAGCGTGTATCTAAGGCAGACTGAGCACTGCTACGGAAAAACCATGCAGTGTCAATCTGTCCGAGCTCAATTTGGCGGAGGCAGGCGGCCCGAATGCCGTGGAGACGTCCACGTAGTCCAATTGGGCGCCGGCGGCTCCCGGAATCGATAGATCGAGATTCCGATCGCGTTTGTTCACCAATAGTATCTTGCGTTTGCCTTGCTTGGTCACAACTGCAAGGCTAGCAATATAGGGAAGTCCCGAAGCCGTGACCTCCACTATTTTGTCGCCGGGAGCAAAGTTCTCGTGCAAGAGCTTCAGGACCCACAATCGCGCGTTCGGCTTTCCATCGTTCCAGTCCACCATGGATACGCTGGGGAATTGCGTGGGATAGCCAACCAATTGCGATTCTCCCGCCACGTCGATGCCCAGCCGCGTGAGCTCCACAAAAATGTACGCGTACTCCGCGCCCGCGAGATTCCAATACGAATCGGGAATAGTTTTCGCGGTGTGATTGGGATCGGCCTGCGCGTCGTCATCAGCCGCAATGATTCCAATTTCATTGATCGTTGTGCCCGTTTCGGGTGAGAGTCTTTTCCGGATCGACTCAACGTAGCGGACTGTGTTCAGAAAGCCGTCCGCCTGTGCAAAAACCGTATGCTGTTGAATGTCCAGGGTCTCATCCGGCGCAGGCGATGCGTAGAAATGATAGGAAATGTAGTCTAACGGCACTCCAGCCGCGTGGTTCTTTTTATTGAGGAAGTACTCAAAGAACTCGGGGTTTAGTCCTGGCATAGCGAGAGACACGCCAACGAATTTTGTTCCTGGTTGGACCTTCTTCATTGCCGTCACGATCGCGTCATATAACCGCGTATAGGTTTGCGGCGTCATGCTATGCTCGAAATCAACTTCGTTGAGAACCTCCCAATACGGAATCGAATAGTGATATCCAGATTCGTGCCGCTTCCCGTATTCGTCGGCAAATCCGCCTTTCGTGTACCAAGACAGGAGTCGGGCATAGTAATCCGCAACCTCCTTGAAGGTCGGGTCACGAAGCTCTGTTCCCTGTTCGTAGTCCCACACAGGCTTGTTGGGATCATCCGGAAATGTGACGGGCTTGTCGGTTTTGTACATCCACTGAGGGATGGTGCTGAAGTTGAGGACGACCGAGTGCCCTTTGGTCGCTTCCAGAAAATCCAGAGTCATCGGATCGATAAGTGAGAAATCCCAGAAGGTCTTACCATCTTTCGGTGCTTCTAACTCCGCCACTCCCAGACGGGGATATGGGAGCCAGGGAACGTAACGGACGTAGTCGGCTCCGAGATCGTGAAGTGACTGAAACGCATTGTCATGAACGGGGGTTCCCCGGCGAAGCGGCGGGTTCACTACCACCTGCAACGTGGGCGTCGTCCTCGATTCCGTCATTACGCGGTCCCAGTGAACGGTAAGCTGGGCCGGAGAATCTTGCGGGCTTGACGCGAGCGAAGTCGCGAGCACAAACACTAGAACAAGACACCAAAGAATGGAATTCAACGGTTTCATGGAATCCTCCGTGCGAGAACGCACGTGCGAACCGGGTAGGGCGCAACACGTCCGCCGGGGCGAACGATACGCCAGCTGTATTCTTTCTTCAATAGATTAATATTTTTCGCTATAGAATCTCTTTCGGGCTGCCTCGAACTGGCCACAGACCCGGAATCGGCGGAGTGAATAGGGGCATGAGCGACAAACTTGCGCGTCACGAATTCACCGTAGGGCTCTTCGGAATCGGACTTGATACGTATTGGCCTCAATTCGAAGGACTCCAAGGCCGTTTGACGGGTTATGTCCGACGTGTAGCCCAACGAATTGAAAAGCCGTGTGTGCAGGTTGTCAATCTCGGCCTGGTGGATTCCCCCGAAAAAGCAGAGGCCGCAGGTCATGCTTTCCGGCAACAGGATGTCGATCTCATTTTTCTTTACGTCACAACCTACGCGCTATCCTCCACCGTCCTTCCGGTTGTGCGGAGAGCCAAAGTCCCCGTAATCCTGCTCACTCTTTCACCCTCCGCGGCGATCGACTACGAATCGTTCAACCGCATCGGGGACCGAACGAAAATGACGGGCGACTGGCTGGCTTACTGCCAGGCGTGTGCCGTGCCGGAGATTGCAAATGTATTTCGCCGCTGCCATATCCCCTTCTTTCAAGTCACTGGAATGCTGGAAGACGATCCGGTCGCGTGGCGCGAGATATACGAATGGTTGGATGCGGGCCGTGTCGCCCACACGATGGAACACAACCGCCTCGGAGTCATGGGCCACTATTACGGTGGAATGCTCGATATCTATTCCGACCTGACGCAACAGTGCGCCTGCTTCGGCGGTCACATTGAAATGTTGGAAGTGGATGAACTCGCCGGACTGCGACGCGACCTCCAGCCGACGGCGATCGCCCAGCGAGTGGACCAGTTCCGCAAGACTTTCGATGTTCAACCCGATTGCGCGCGTCAGGAATTGGAGCGCGCCGGCCGGACTTCATTAGCCCTGGATCGCTTGGTCGAGCAGCATCGGCTCGGTTCGCTTGCGTACTACTATCAGGGAACAGGAAATCCGGATAACGAAGATACGATCAACTCCATCATTTTGGGAACGAGCATACTAACTGCGCGAGGAGTGCCCGTTGCCGGCGAGTACGAGATCAAGAATGCCCAAGCCATGAAGATTATGGATTCTTTCGGCGCCGGCGGATCGTTTACAGAGTACTACGCCACGGACTTCAATGAAGACGTTGTGCTGATGGGCCATGACGGACCAGGCCATCTGGCCATCGCCGAAGGACGAATCAAGGTGCGTCCCTTGCGCGTCTATCACGGCAAGATCGGGTCCGGTCTGTCGGTCGAGATGTGCGTCAAACATGGCCCAGTCACTCTGCTTTCCGTAGTGCAGACAGCGGACAAACTCATGCTTCTGACCGCGGAAGCAGAATCCGTCCCTGGTCCGATTCTGGAAATCGGCAATACGAACAGCCGCTATCGCTTCCCGATTGGTGCGCGACGCTTCATGGAGGCGTGGAATGCCGAAGGCCCAGCGCACCATTGCGCGATCGGAGTGGGGCACATTGCGACTAAGTTGAAGAAACTGGCGGCGCTCCTCGGAATGGATTGCGTGCAAATCTGCTGAGAAATTGGTTCGGTGAGAAGCTAATTCGAATGGCTTGAACACGCGGGCTCACTACCGTTTCACCTGCTATCTGGAAATAGATTGCGCCAATTTCGAATTCCTGGTCCAATCGGCCGCCGATGACTTCGCCGCGGGACTTCGTGAACCCAAATAATTCCCGTAGCCGACAACGATTGTCGAGGAAACCAGGGCGAGAAGACTAAAGCCAACCAGCCACTTCGTGCGATAGCCGACCCCTTTCCATTCCTTCAAAGCAATTCCCCAGAGCGTGCTAAAGATAATGATGCTGGCCATGTGGAGAGTCCAGCTCGAGAATCTAAAGCGGCCCATCTGCGTCTCGCCCATCGTGTAAAAGAAAAACTGGAAGTACCACGTGGTTCCAGCAAGAGCGGAAAAGAAATAGTTCGAGAGCATGGGCGCTTTCGAAGGATTCGACCTCTCCAGCACGGCCAGTTCGGCCATCTCCTCTGCGGGAGCATCCGTTACATTTTCGAGGATCGGTTCTTCGCGGCGCGCGGGAACCGGGCCGCCCCCTTCAGACCTGAAATATTGGGATCCGGTCCGATTGCGAACATTCAGAAGTACGCACCAAACAAAGTTTGTCGTGAATCCCCCGACCAAGACCACGACCAACACGGGAAGCCCTTGCCACAGAGTGGGCGTGCCGTGGCGAAGAGTGATTTCCTTGATCGGATCGCCGGCAGCCAATCCGTAGGCAAAACAAGCGCTCATCACACCTGAAAATGTAGCCACCAACAACCCCTTCTTGAGGTTGAATTCTTTGATGGAGGCGCGCTTCTGCTCCTCGGACATCTCCTTTTCTTTGGAGATTCCTGCTGCCCCCGCAAACACAATCCCGAGCAGACAAATTCCGACTCCCGCCAGAATCGTCAAACCCGAGTTCGTCGCGAGAACCTGCGTCGCGAACTGTCCACGGAAAATGGGAGGGATCAGCGTGCCGAACGCGGCGGTGTATCCCAGCGCCACGGCCATACCCAGGGACATCCCAAGGTAACGCATGGTAAGCCCGAACGTGAGTCCGCCCAGTCCCCAAAGCACTCCGAAGGTGTAAGCCCAAAACAGACTCGGAACCGGTGCCTCCCGAAGTACATGGATAAGGTCGCGTGTCATCCACAGGGCCAGGATCCACGGCACGATGATCCAGCTGAAAAATCCCCCGACAAGCCAGTAGGTTTCCCATGCCCAGTTCTTCACGCGGCGGAATGGAACATAAAAGCTCGCGGAAGCCAGTCCACCCAACCAGTGAAAGAAGACGCCGAGCAACGGGTTAGGCACCACGTAGGGTCCTTTCCACAACAAGATCGACCCACAATTGAAAGGGCGATCCCGAATGGCCGAGAAGCGGGCGACCGAGCCCAAGGATTGGCTTTAGTTCTCGTCGCGCCCGATAGTCAATACAAAAGCCTTGTGTTTATCGAAATCACAAGGTAACACGCCGCGCTAAGATATACTTACGCCGGCTCCGTTGCAGTATAGTTTTCAAAGTTTCGTTGCCCTTCTTCGGCAGTCGAATGACGGGCAGTCTGCTAAGTTATTGCCAGGGGCTCCTGATGAAGATCCAAGAAACGCTCCGCTATTTGGAAGACCGCTGGGATGAGCGCGTCGCAAATACGCTGGACGATGCCGGACTCCTGCGTTACCGCTCAAATCTCTTGGGCTCCGATCTTCGCATCACTAACTTTGGCGGGGGAAACACGAGCTCAAAGATTACCGATACGGATCCCCTCGACGGCTCCCAAAAGAGCGTCTTGTGGATCAAAGGGAGTGGCGGCGACATCGGCAGCATCGAGCGGGAGGGTTTTGCCACTCTTTATTTGGAGAAACTTCGCGCCCTTGCCGGGCGCTATCGGGGAGTCGATTTCGAAGATGAGATGGTCGATTTGTACCCGCTCTGCGTTTTCAGCAACAACCCCGTATCGGCCTCAATCGACACTCCGCTGCATGCTTTCCTCCCCTTCAAGCATGTCGACCACCTTCACCCGGACTGGGGCATTGCCCTTGCTGCTGCAGCGAACGGCCGCGAGAAAATGGAGGAATTCAACCGCACCTATTCCCATAAGTTGGTCTGGCTGCCCTGGCAACGGCCCGGCTTTGAACTAGCCATGATGTTGCGCGACGCCGTGAAACAAACGCCGGACTGCGACGGAATCGTTCTCGGCGGCCACGGTCTTTTCACTTGGGGAAACACGCAGCGTGAGTGTTACGTGAACACCGTCACGATCATCGACCAGATCGGACAATTCGTCTCCGAACACCTGGTACGGCGTGGAGCAAATCTGTTCGGTGGGAACCGCACAGCCACTCTTGAGAATCATCTCTCGCTGGCTCAAGAGATTTTTCCATTTCTGCGCGGACGTGTTTCAGCCAAACAGCGTTTAATCGGCAATTTCAACGACCTCCCCGAGGTGCTCCGCTTCGTGGACTCGGCTGATGCTCAGGAACTTGCGCATCTCGGGACAAGCTGTCCCGACCATTTCATTCGGACCAAGATCCGGCCGCTATTCGTGCCTTGGAATCCTCAACCGAACTTGTTGGGATTGCGCGAAACGATTGACAGCGCTCTCAAGCAATATCGGGAAGAGTATGCCGCCTACTATGCATCTTTCGCGCAGTCCGAGACTCCCAAGATGCGGGATGCAAACCCCACAGTTGTACTTGTGCCTGGCATCGGCATGTTCAGCTTCGGCAAAAGCAAGACGGAAGCTCGCATCACGGGTGAATTCTATACAAACGCGATTCATGTCATGGAAGGCGCCACCGCTGTGGGTTCGACTGCAGCGCCAGACATTCTGCCGCAAGCCGGTCCGGCTGCGAAGACCGGGGCCTTCAGCGTTTACTCCAACTATGTAGCATTGCCACCGTCGGAGGCATTTCGGATCGAGTATTGGCAACTCGAGGAAGCAAAAATCCGGCGCCAACCGCCGGAAAAGGAACTTAGCCGCCAGATTTGTCTGGTGGTCGGCGGCGGAAACGGCGTTGGCCGGGAGACCGTGCTTCTCGCAGTTCATCGCGGAGCGCACGTTGTCGTAGCTGACAAAGAAGTTGAAGCCGCCAAGTTCGTTGCCGCGGAGGCTCAACAAATCGGCGGCAAGGATATAGCGATCGCGGTGGCCATCGAAATTCGCGACCGGGAATCCATCCGGCAAGCGTATCGCGAAACGGTAGCAGCGTATGGTGGTCTCGACATTATCGTGAACACCGCTGCAGTTTTTCCTTCCTCGCCCGATGGACAAATCAGCGATGCACAGTGGGCACTGACTCTAGATGTCAACGTCACGGCCAACCATCGACTCCTCGAAGAAGCCTCGAAAATATTATTCGAACAGGATCTGACCGCGAGCGTCGTTCTTGTCAGTTCGGCAAACGCTGTCGTTCCGAAACGCGGGAGCGAGGCTTACGACGTGAGTAAGACAGCTGTGAGCCATCTGGTTCGTGAATTCGCGATTTCGCTGGCGCCGAAGGTCCGGGTCAACGGAATCAGCCCGGCAACCGTCGTCAAAGGCTCAACAATGTTTCCGCGCGATCGAGTCATCGCATCACTCACCAAGTATTCGATTCCCTTCGACCCAGGGGCCTCGGACGAACAACTCCGCTCTGCCCTCGCTGAGTTCTACTCGAAGCGCACGCTCACCCACCAACCGGTTGATCCACAAGATTGCGCGGCAGCCATCCTGTTTCTTGCCGGCCCACAGTCGCGTTGCACCACCGGCCATTTGATGCCGGTGGATGGCGGGTTGACAGAGGCTTTTCTTCGTTAAGCCCCGTTTCTCGAAGTCAGGGGTTGAATTAGTTGAAGATTGGAGAAGGCCGATGACGTCAGCGGCGCGCCGGAGAGCTCGAGTCGCGGTCGATTTGGGCGCGCAGAGCTGCCGTGTATCTCTCCTTCGTTGGAACCGCAACGAACCCGAGATCGAAGTTCTTCATCGTTTTTCGAACGAACCGTTTTCAACGGGCGATGGGCTGCGGTGGAATATCGGGGCAATCTTCGAAGGGATCATGACTGGATTGCGCTCTTGCGCAGCTTGCGCGCCCGAGGGTATTGCATCCGTTGCCGTCGATGGTTGGGCTGTCGATTACGTCCGGCTGGACAACACAGGTAACCCGGTTGCCCTTCCATTTTGCTATCGGGATGCCAGAACAGAGAAGGCCGAAACCGAGGTGCACGCAGTTTTGCCTCCTTCTCGTTTATATTCACTGACCGGAATTCAGATCCTTCGATTGAATACGTTGTATCAGTTGTACGCTGACAAACTCGCGGGCTTCGATCCGCGGTTGCCGTGGGTGAATCTTCCTGAGTTCATGGCGTACCTCCTCTCTGGCAAGCGAGTGAGCGAATACACGAATGCGACGCATACGGGGCTCGTCGCTTTGGGAACTCATTCCTGGTGCCAGGAGATATTCCGCAAACTCGGCTTGGATGTGGCGGCGGCGCCTGAAATTGTGCCCAGCGGTTCGGTGCTTGGACCCGTTTCCGCAGATCTGGCTGGTTTGCCTGCATTTCGCGATGCAAAAGTCATCGTTCCCGCGTGCCACGATACCGCATCCGCCATCGCAGCGATTCCGGCAGTTGGCGACGACTGGGCCTTCATCAGTTCCGGAACATGGTCCCTTGTTGGGACCGTTCTTGACGCTCCTTGTGTTACCGACGATGCGCGATCCTTGAACTTTACGAATCTTGGCGGTGTGGGTGGAAAGATCTGCTTTTTAAAAAACGTAAACGGGATGTGGTTGCTCCGCCAATGCATGGATGAATGGGAACAGAAAGGCATTCGGTGGACGTTTCAGGAGTTGCTCTCGCGTTGCGCTTCTTTGCCAACGCCAGCCGCGTTGATCGACGTTGATGATCCACAGCTGATGCTTCCGGGACATACGATCGACAAAATCAACTCCCAACTCGAACGCCTCGGGCAGTCGAAGTATGGCCTGGACGAAACCTCGAAAGCTTCTCTCGCCAACACGATCTTCCACAGCATGGCTGCCCGCTACGCGGAAGTGCTTGCCTGGATTGCTAAAATCACCGGGAAGAAACTCAACCGCTTGTTCATCGTGGGGGGAGGGAGTCAGAATACTCTGCTCAATCAACTCACGGCTCAGCGCACAGGTCTTGAAGTCATTCTTGGCTCTACGGAAAGCGCCACCATCGGCAATTTCGCAGTTCAGATGGCGGCTCTCGAGCATGACGGGACTCTGTCCACGGGCGTGACCGTGAATTCGGTCGCCAGGTGGGCCGAACAGATGTCTGCAAGTGCACTGGCGTTGTCGAATGGCCGCGAATCCAATTAGTGTCGGACGCGGATTAGCGCAATCAGCCCATCGAAGGGAGACTTCGCTATGAACGATAAAGCAGTCGAAGTTGTATGGAAGGCGCTCGACAATTTCAAGATTGAACTGCCTTCCTGGGGATTCGCCAATACGGGCACACGCTTCGGAAAATTCATTCAGGCTTCGGCCGCGACAACCCTCGAAGAAAAGTTCAGCGATGCGGCGCAGGTTCATGCAGTGACTGGGGCATGCCCGACTCTAGCCCTTCATGTTCAGTGGGATTTGCCGAAAGGATTGAATGACGTTCCTGAAGTTGAAAGACTGGTGAAGCGCTTCGCTGTACGCGCCGGATCGATTAACCCAAACATCTTTCAAAATCAGGAATATAAATATGGGTCGATTGCCAATCCGGATCCTGCCATTCGCCAAATGGCGATTCGCCACATCCTGGAGTGTGTGGCAATCTCCGATGCCTTGGGTTCACGAGATGTCGCACCCTGGTTCGCGGATGGTTCCAACTATCCCGGCACGCAAAACATTCGCAAGCGGATCGGTTATTTTGAAGAAGGCCTTCAAAAAATCCACGCTGCCTTGAAGCCCGGTCAACGGTTGCTGCTCGAATACAAGCCTTTTGAACCAGCCTTTTATCACACGGACATCGCCGATTGGGGGATGGCTTTTCTACTCGCCAGGGAAGCGGGCCCCCAAGCCTATGTTCTGGTGGATACAGGACATCACTACCAGGCGCAAAACATCGAACAGATTGTCGCCTGGCTGCTTCATCACAAAATGATCGGGGGATTTCATTTCAATGACCGGCGTTACGCCGACGACGATCTGACCCTTGGTTCGATCGATCCCTATCAGATTTTCCGAATCTTCCACGAGATCAGGATGTTCGAGTGGGAGTCACAGACTACCGTGGATATCGCCTACATGGTTGATCAGAGTCACAACCTCAAGGGAAAAATCGAAGCAATGATTCAGACGGTGTGTACCGCTCAGGAGCTCTACGCGCGAGCGGTTCTCGTCGATCATAGCCGCCTTGGGAGGCTTCAACAGGATTGTTCGTTGGTCGACGCGGAGGAAACTCTCCGCGGGGCATTCTGGGTGGACGTCCGGCCCGCCATTCGTGAATGGCGGAAATCGTGCGGCCTGCCGGAGGATCCCATGGCGGCGTTTCGCGGTAGCGGATATCTGGAACGAATTACGCGTGAACGGAGCGAAAGGAATCGCGGCACTTCGGCTACCTATGCCTAGCAAGTATGAAAGTGGTTTATCTTCTCCTGCCCTTTCTTCGGAATCGATCTTCACTCTTGGCGTAAGGTTACGATCGGTTGCATCCGGATCATGAACATCATGTGGGTCTCAATAACAGAGTGGACAAGGAATGGGCGTCGGTGGATGCATGCGCGGTTTCATTTCGGACGTTGCGTATTTCCCGGGTGACGGTACATGTATCGCGATCCTCACGAATAGCTACTCTTCCGTCGCGCAGGTGATTGCGGGAGACATCGGCGCGATCGCGTTGGGCAAGTCCGCCACGCCTCCGGCGATTGGGTCCGTCCCTCCTCGGCCGGGGCAACTTGCGGCCTTCACGGGACGCTACCAGATGCCGGAAAATTACTACGCCTCGAATGCCAGCATGACGATTCAAGACCACGGCGATTATCTCGAAGCAAACTGGTCTTACGGTGGCACCAGTGTGATTTAACCAACCGGCGAGGACGATTTCCTTGACCGCTCGAACTGGCCAATGGTCCATTTCACGCGCGATGGACAAGGTCAAATCACAGGCTTCACATATAACCTCCTACAGGTTTTCACTGCCGGGAGCTACCGGCGCAGTGAGGAAAACCAAGCCTCACCCAAAGCGTAAGTCGAAAATTCGAGACTCAATTCAGGAGGAGGATGGTTTTGGGTGGGAAACAAAACGAGCCCCTTCGGCTCTAGTTCGATGCTCCCTTGGAGCTCGATTCGCGCCCAGCCATATGCGTTTTCTCAAGAGAGGAAATGGGGCGTGTAATTGGTACTTGACAAAAGTAAACAAGTGTTTTAAACAATCATTTGAATATGACTCGTCACGCTCTTCAGTCTCGGATCTCTATTTCCCGGCGAGGCCGGCGGCCGTTCGCTGCGACAACCCGTGAAAAGCTTCTGGAGGCGGCTGGCAAAGTTTTCGCCGAGCGCGGCTATTACAACGTGACGATCCGTGAGATCAGCCGGCGTGCGGGAGCAAATGTCGCAGCGGTGAACTATACGTTTGGCAACAAACTGGGCCTCTACACGGAAGTGCTTCGTCAATCCGTGCGCGCATCGCAATCAGCCCTTTTGGCCGCGGAGCTGGATTCCGCGGCCACGCCGGAAGAGTTACTCCGCAAAGTGATTCGCGCGCGCCTGCTCAGCCTCTGCGGAGGGGCGCGGCCAGATTGGCACTTTCGCATTGTAATGCACGAATTTTCGCGCCCCACGCCGGCCATGGCTCGTGTAATTAACGAAGGCATGCGCCCGATTTATGCGCGCGTGCTGAAGGCGGTGGGGGAGATCATCGGGTTGCCACCCAACCATGAAAGAACCAAGCTCTGCAACAACAGCATCATCGGACAAGTGCTCTTCTACACTTTTTCGCAGCCGGTGCTCGCGCAATTACAGCCCGAATTGAAGCTTACGCCGGACAAATTGGAGCGCATCGCGGACCACATTTCTGAGTTTTCTTTGGCCTATCTGAAGAAAGCGGGGCACGCAAATCGCCATGACTAACGCAAATGCACCAACAGCAACTCCCACATCCGAGGGAAAGAACTTTGGATCAACACCGGCTGGGCCGACATCCCGGGGCAAGTTTATTCGAATTGTTCTGGCGGCAGTATTCATCGCAGTCATAGTGTTTTTCATTTGGAAGGCGTTTTTTGCGGCGCCGAAGATCCCGGACAGCATCGTTGTCCTCAGCGGACGGATCGAAGGTGATGATTCCGCGATCGCGCCGAAGACCAGCGGCAAAATTCTGGAGGTCACGGTGCGCGAGGGCGATAACGTGACCGCGGGCCAAGTGATCGCCCGTCTCGACGACGCGCAGGTGCGCGCGCGGGAAGAGCAGGCCAAGGCTGGGCTGGTTGATGCGGAATCCAAATCGCAAGCGGCACGCGACCAGATCAGTGTTTTGCAAGAGCAATTGCGCCAGAATCAATTGCAAACCGACCAGTCGAAGACCGACGCGGAGGGCCGCGTTCGGCAAGCACAAGCGGACCTGACCGCGGCCGAAGCCGATCTCACGCAGCAGCAGGCGGCCTTGCGGCTGGCGGTATTCAATCGCGACGCATACACCCGCCTGGCGAAAACCGGAGCTGTTTCTGAGCAGCAAGGCGTGCAGGCGGTTGCGCAGGAAGAGCAACAGGCCGCGGCCGTGTCCGCCGCGCAGCGGAGGGTGGAATCTTCGCGCGGCTCGCTCACCACGGCGCAAGCCAACCTCGATAACCCGAAAATTCGTGACGCACAATTTTCAAGCACACAGAAACAAATCATCCAGCAGGAGGCGCAAATTGCTGCGGCCAAGGCGGAGATGCAGGAAGCGCAGGCACAGCTTGCCGAAGCACAGGCAGATCGCGCCGATTTGACAGTCCTCGCGCCATTTTCCGGGACGGTGATCACCCGGGCTGCGGAGCCAGGCGAAGTGGTGCAAGCAGGTACGGCGATTATCACGCTGCTTGATCTGAGTCAGGTTTACTTGCGCGGCTTCATCACGGAAGGACAGATTGGCAAGGTGAAGGTCGGGCAGCTCTGTCATGTTTTTTTGGATTCCAATCCCGATCAGGCGCTGAATGCCTACGTCTTGCGTATCGACCCCCAGGCGACTTTCACCCCTGAAAACACATACTTTCGCGACGATCGTGTGAAACAAGTGGTCGGAGCGAAGCTTCAACTGAAGGATGGCATCGGCTTCGCCAAGCCCGGAATGCCTGCGGACGGCGAAATTCTGGTGAGCGGCAATTCCTGGCCGGCGCACAAACGCACTCAATGACAATTGAGGTTACAAGTCGAGAACAACCGCGGGCGAGCGAAGGTTTGCCTGTGGGCGCGGCCATCGAAGTGCGCGACCTCTGGAAGCGCTACGGCACGCTGGAAGCAGTGCGCGGCATCAGCTTCGAAGTCGAGCGCGGCGAAATTTTCGGGCTGATCGGCGCGGACGGCGCGGGAAAAACCACCACATTTCAAATTCTTGCGGGTGTGATGGAAGCTACCTCCGGCACAGCGCAAATCTTTGGCAAGCCGGCGCGGGAAGCGCGGTCACAAACCGGCTACCTGACCCAGGCATTCAGCCTGTACCCGGATCTCAGCGTGATGGAAAACATTCGCTATGTCGGCGATTTGCGGCACGTCCCTCCCGTTGAAATCAATGAGCGCGGCCACGAATATCTTAAGTCCTTTGATATGGACCGTTTCTCTTCCCGGTTGGCCAGCCAGTTGAGCGGCGGTATGAAGCAGAAGCTGGCGCTCGTGTGCGCGCTGGTGCCAGAGCCGAGCATCCTGCTGCTCGACGAACCCACCACGGGCGTCGACCCGGTATCGCGGCGCGAATTCTGGGACACGGTGGCGCATCTGGCTGCGCAGGGCCTTACCGTATTGGTCGCCACGCCTTATCTCGACGAGGCCGAGCGCTGCCATCGCATCGCCCTGATTCATCTCGGCCAAATCCAGCAAATCGGCACCCCGGACGAAATCCGCGGGGGCCTGCACGCAAAGCGCATCGAGCTGCGCACGCCGAAATTGCAGGAGGCGATGGCGGAGTTGAAGGAAGCGCCGGGCAGCGACTCTCAAATTCTTGATGTGCAACGATTCGGAGATCGCCTCGATTTGCTTTCCCATTCTCCGGAGCAAGCGAAAAAAGATGTGCAACGGATCATGAGCGAGAAAGGGCTCCCCATTGACGACATCCGCGTGGACGAGCCCACGCTGGAAAACACTTTCGTGGCCACGCTGCGCTCGCTCGGCCAGGGAATGCACGATGAGCCTTTCCCGAATCGCCATGACCACAGAAGTTTGCGCGGGCAGGTGGCAATCGGCGCCAGTCACTTGACCAAAAAGTTCGGGTCGTTTACTGCCGTCCACGACGTCAGCCTGCAGGTGCGCTACGGTGAAATTTATGGGTTGCTTGGCGCGAACGGGGCTGGCAAGACCACCACCATCAAGATGCTGTGCGGCCTGCTTGAGCCGACGCAGGGAGCCATGATGCTCGCGGGCGAGAAGGACAGCTTGCGCTCGACGGCAATCCGGGAGCAGATCGGCTACATGTCTCAGAAGTTTTCGCTCTACAACGATCTCACCATTGCGGAAAACCTTGATTTCTTCGCGGGGGTTTATGGCGTGCCACCCGAGGAGCGTGCGGAAAAACAGAGCTGGGTGTTGCGCTTTTCCGGTCTCGAAGGCCATCAAGATCAGGTCACCGGAAGCCTGCCCGGCGGGTGGAAGCAGCGGGTGGCTTTCGGGTCTGCCATCACGCACGAGCCGCGCATTGTGTTTCTGGATGAGCCGACCTCTGGCGTCGATCCCCTGGCGCGACGAGCGTTCTGGACGATGATCAATCATCTTGCCGATTCGGGGACAGCGGTGCTCGTGACCACGCACTATCTCGAGGAAGCCGAGCAGTGCAACCGGCTGGGACTCATGGTGGCGGGCGAACTTCTCTTGGAAGGAACTCCCAGCGAAATCAAGGCGCAACAGACGGGTCATCTGCTGGAATTTCGAGTTGACCAAACACAGCGTGCAGCGGACATCCTCAAATCGGAAACTGAGCATTGGCGCGTTTCGATTTTTGGCAGCCGGCTGCACATCATCACCGACGACGAAGTCGATGCGGCGATTCATGCGACCACCGCGAAACTGACTTCCGAAGGCATCCATGTGCTCGAAGCGCGCGAAGGGCGCTTCTCGCTCGAAGACGTGTTCATCACTGTTGTCGAACGCGCAAGATTGCTCGGGAAATTCAGCACCGAAGATTAGGGCGGAAACGATGCGGCGTATATTTGCACAAGCTCGCAAGGAATTGACGCAGTTAGTTCGTGACCCTTTGGCCCTGGGGCTCGCGTTGGTACTTCCTGTTGTCCTGCTGCTGCTGCAGAGCACGGCCATCTCGCTGACTGTCAGTGACCTTGCCATTGTCGTGCAGGACCTCGACCAATCCATGGCGTCGCAAAAGCTCGTGGACGCGTTCCGGAATTCGCTGAGCTTCCACGTAGTTTCGTGGCCCGTGGACCAGCAGCCGCAGCTCGCGTTCACGACCAACAAGGCGCGAGGTGCGCTAATCATTCCAGAAGATTTCGGCCGCCGGATTGCCCGGGGAGAGGACGCCTCAGTACAGATGTTGGTGGATGGGTCGGATGCAAACACTGCCCAGATCATCTCCGGGGATGCTCAAGAAATCGTGCGAGCATTTAATATTGCGACGGTTGGCGCTACGCACCCGGAGCCGGTCACCGCCGCGATTCGCCTTTGGTACAACCCCAGCCGGTCTTCCCGAAAATTCTACGGCCCCGGCATCTTCGTCATGGGTATGTCCATTTTTCCACCGTTGCTCGCCACTCTGGCGATGTCCAAGGAAGGCGAGCAAAAAACAATTCTGCAAGTCTACGTCTCCAACATTTCCGCGCACGAATTCTTGCTGGGGAAAATTCTTGCGTTCATGTTGGTGGCGACGGGTGAAGCGATCATCATGATGGGCATTCTTTTCACTTATTTCGGTCTGCATTTCGCGGGGGATCCCACGCCGTTCCTCGTGGCCACGATCCTCTACATGTTCTGCGTCACCACTTTTGGAAACATGATCGGATCAATGATTCCGAGCCAGGTGGCGGCCATGCAAGCGGTGGCGCTGACCGGGTTTCTGCTCGTCTACATGTTCTCGGGTTTGCTGTTCCCGATTGCAAATATCCCAGCCTCTATCCGGTGGCTCTCCAATATCGTGTGGGGCCGCTACTACATTGAAATCGTGCGGGATTCTCTGCTGGCGGGCGGTGGCTGGCCCGCGATGTGGTTGAAAGTAATCATTATCGGTGGGATCGGTGCGCTGTTCTATTTGAATGCGTGGCGCTATCTGCGCCGCATGCAGCTCAAGGACTAGGTTCATGAGAAAAAGATTCAGCGCTCTCCTCGGGTCGAGGATGGGAGCTCTCATCCTCAAGGAATTCCGCCAGATCCTGCGCGACAAGCGGCTGGCGATGTCGCTGATTATTCCACCCACTCTTCAATTGTTGCTCTTTGGTTTCGCGCTGAACCCGACTGTTTCCAATCTGCACCTGGGTGTGGTGGACGACAGCCAAACTCCCGAAAGCCGCGAACTCCGCGCGCAGATGACCGAGAGCAAGAGCTTCGATGCGAGCGGCATGTATCTTTCGGTGGACGAACTTTCCAAGGACCTCGCCAATGGGAAGCTGGATGCAGGGTTGGTGATTCCCTACGACTACTCCCGCGATTTGGAGCGCGGCAAACCTGTGACCGTACAGGTTCTGTTGAACGCGATGAACTCGAACACGGCCACGATCGCTCAGGGTTACACCGAAGGAGTCATCGCCACTTACAACCAGGGGCTTCTAGGGAGCGGCCTTCATGCACAATTTCAGCAGATCGCCGCGCCCGCTGTAAGTCATCGAGGTATGGTGTCTCTGCACCCTGCGTATCTTTTCAATCCCGGCCTCGAACCGACTTGGTTTATTGTCTCGGGAATTCTCGGGGTGCTGCTGATCCTCAATGGCTCGCTGATCGCCGCCGCAGCCATTGTCAAGGAGCGCGAAACGGGAACTCTCGAACAATTGCTGATGTCTCCCGCATCGACCACGCAAATCATTGTCGCCAAGCTCCTGCCACTTTTCGTCTTGCTTTGCATGATGGGCATGATGGCTTTGATTGTCATGAGATTGATTTTCGGCATTCCCTTTCGCGGTGATGTGTTGCTGGTGATTGGCGCAGCGGCGCTGTGCTTGCTTTGTGGCATCAGCATTGGGACTTTCATCGCCACCTTCACGAAATCGGCACGGCAGGCGCAGCTTACGTTGTTTTTCATTAACCCGCCGCTCACCTCTCTATCAGGGGCATTCACGCCGGTGGAAGCCATGCCCAAGTGGATGCAGCCGATTGCGCAATTTAATCCTATCCAGCACTTTGGCCAGATTTCGCGCGGGGCCATGATCAAAGGCAGCGGGATGGCCACCTTGTGGCCCAATTTCCTGGCGCTTACAGCGTTTACGGTGGTTTTGGTCTCGCTCAGTATTTGGCGTTTCCGGAAGCAATTGAGTTAACTCGGTCTTAGGGGGGTCTCATGCAAATGGACATGCAAGTTCGATCCGGCGCCAAGGCCACTGGTCTGTCGCGCCTCGGCGCCCTAATTTTTCTGGTTACGCCGCTCGTGTTTTCCGCTTCGGTCGCGGCTCAAGCTGGTCCTCCCGCACAGCAGCAAGGCTCCCAGGCGACGCCGCTCCCGCTATCCGGGCGAACAGGTCAAAACGGATCGGTAAAGGCTACGCAATCACCTGTTCCAGGCACCACCACCAGCGTGGACACCATCAATCCAACCGTACAAGTGCAGGGTCCATTTGCGGGAAGTACGTCAAGCACGGCGAAAATTCCGTTCTCTGGCAAATTGTCCCTGCATGAAGCGATCCAACGGGGCCTCGAATATAACCTGGGTACAGTGGGGATGACGCAAGCAGTGCGTCAGGCGCGCGGCCAGAGCATTGCCGCTCGGAGCGCGTTGCTTCCCAATGTAAATGGGACCTTAAGTGAAACCGTTGAACAGGAAGATTTGAAGGCGCTTGGACTGCGCTTCAGTCTTCCCATTGCGGGATTTACATTTCCGACGATCGTCGGACCCTTCAATTATTTCGATCTGCGCGCTCACCTTACGCAAACCGTTGGTGACCTCACTGCCCTCAACAATTATCGAGCGGCGAATGAAACCGTGAAAGCCAATCAATTCGCGGCGCAAGATGCCCGCGATCTCGTGATCCTCGCGGTTGGCGGGGCCTACCTTCAGGTAATTGCGGCGAAAGCGCGCGTGGAATCTGCTCATGCGCAACTCGACACGGCTAACGCGCTTTATCAACAAACGCTGCAGAAGCGCGGTGTAGGCCTCTCCGCGCAAGTGGACGTGGATCGAAGTGAAGTGGAGGCGCTTACACAGCAGCAGAGGGTCCTATCTCTGGAAAACGATTTATCGAAGCAAAAGATCAATTTGGCGCGCATGACCGGCTTGCCTCCGAATGAGCAGTATGATGTTTCCGATGATGTGCCATTTTCCGCCGCGCCTCCGGTCGCCGTCGATGACGCAATCAAGGAAGCCATCAATGGGCGATTTGATTTGAAAGCTGCGGAAGCGCAACTCCATGCAGCAGAGCGCGCTCGGTCCGCGGCCAAGGCCGAACGTCTTCCATCTCTCGCGGCGAGCGGTGATTACGGCGTAATCGGCACAAACCCCGCGCAATCCCATGGCACATTTACAGCCATGGCGACGCTCCGGATACCCATATGGCAAGGTGGGCGCACGGAAGGAGATATTGAGCAGGCGGATGCCGTGTTGACTCAGCGGCGGGCCGAACTCGATGATCTCAAGGGCCAGGTGGAAAGCGACATCCGCCAGGCGTATCTGGACGTTCAAACCGCTGCGAGCCAGGTGAAAGTAGCCCAAAGAAACATTCAAGTTACACAGGAAGCGCTCGACCTTACCCGCCAACGCTACGAGGCTGGTGTTACAGACAGCGTCGAGGTCGTGCAGGCCCAGGAATCGGCAACCACTGCGAAACTGGATTACATCAACAGCGTTTTTGCGCACAATGTTGCAAAACTCAGTCTGGCGCGGGCCATGGGCCGCGCCGCGGATAGCTTGCCCCGGTTTCTGAATACAATTGTGCAGTGAGTTTGGTTAACGCCGACCTCATCACAAGATTCTTTGCGCAAATTCATTTGGCGGATTGTTTTAGATTCCCTAAGTGGTGCGACGAAAAATAAATAATCTTGGCGGAATTGTAGCGACGGCAGGATCAACTCACAGCTTTCTTGTGGAATTGCCGGAGGCCCACGGCAAAAAGAACCACGTTGAAGCCGATCAGTGCAGGAAACACCGCCATCAGTGACAGATGGGGAGATTGTGGAACCAAAACCCCGCGAAGACCTTCACTGGCGTATACGAGGGGATTGATCAAAATTGCTTTTTGCATTATCGGGAATTTGCTCAGCATCGTCCAAGGATAATACGTGCATCCAAAGAAAATCATCGGCGCTACAACCAAGGCAAACATCAGGCCGATATGCGTCTGGTTCACACTGCAACCAAGCGCAAGCCCACCCGCGGTGGAAAAGAGCGCCACGAGCAGCGCAACAGCAACGAAAGTCAGCGGATGCGGCAGGCTAATGTCGACTCCTGGGCGGAGCAGTAACCAGCCAACCGGAATTACCACCAGCCCCGCAGCCAGCGCTTGCAGCGTGCCGGCGACGATCTTTTCTACTGCCAGCCAGGAGATGTCCATCGGGGCCAACAGCCTGTCTTCAATCTCCCGAGTGAATTGAAACTCTCCGATTAGCGGCATCGCCACTGCCCAAATTCCCGTGCCGACCATCGTGATCGCCATAATGCCCGGAAGCAGCAAGCTCTTATATTGCGGAGGCATAAATCCGGCTCCGACCATTACGCGGCCGAAAATGAAAACGAACATCAGTGGCTGAAGAAAAGTTTGCAGCACAATCGGCACGAAATTGCGGCGCGCGACATGGGCATCCCGCGCCAGCATGGCCAGGAACGCTTTGCGATTCATTCGCGCAAGCTCCTTCCTGTATGGTGCAAGAAAAGGTTCTCCAGGTTGGGCTCGGAGATATGGACATCGCACAACTCCACTCCTGCCGCAATCGCAAGGTTGGCAATTTCCGAGATGAGCGAGCCGCCCCGGTCGGCATACAAATCGGCGCCATGCGGATCGCTGGCGCGCAATTCTCGAACGCCGGATAGAGTTTCCAGGCGTTTCATCAAGTCCGCCGATGTTTGGCCGAAGCGGACCTGCACCAGATATCCCCCGGGGACTGAAGCCTTCAATTCGCGCGGCGACCCGAGCGCGATTACATGCCCGTGATCAATGATGGCCAGGCGCTGGCACAGCGCGTCAGCCTCCTCCATGTTGTGCGTCGTGATCAGGATTGTCTTACCGGCCTGATTGTATTCGCGAATGATCTCCCACAGGAGCAGGCGCGTTTGTGGGTCCAGCCCGGCGCTCGGCTCGTCCAGGAAAAGGACATCGGGATCATGCATCATGGCGCGGGCGATGGACAACCGTTGCATCATTCCGCCCGAGAACCCGCGAGCCAATTGGTCGGCGCGGTCGAGCAGCTTAAACCTATCCAGCAATGTGTCCGCGCGTTTTGTCCGCTCGTGGGAGCTAAGCCCGAAGTATGCGCCGTGAAAAGTCAGGATTTCGCGAGCGGTCAGTGAAAAATCCAGGTTGGGCCGTTGCCCAACCACCCCGATCAATCGTTTGACCGCGACCTGTTCCTTCCACACGTCATGATCGGCAATCCACGCCCGGCCGCCTGTCGGCCGCACGCGAGTGGTCAGAATGCCAACGGTCGTGGATTTGCCCGCGCCGTTTGGACCCAACAAACCGAAAATCTCGCCCGGTATTACTTCGAGTGAGACGCCGTCGAGAGCGGTAACCTCCGTTTTCGGTTGCTTGCGTTTGGCTCGCGGCGCAGAAAAGGAAAAACCTCCGGTTCCCGCCGCGAGGGGCGGGGCGGAGGCATAGACCTTTCTCAAATCCTGGGTGCGAATGCCGACCGCCATTCCCTAATCCCCCTCATCCAAACTGATTGAATCGATTCGTTCTGGGCTTGCTGAGCCGTCATCGGATGCCAATGAACGGGCTCGGGAGATAATTCCAGAGTCGCGGGACGGAGTCAATTTGAGTGGAAATGGCGGAGTGCGGAGTTTCACATTATTCCAGTTGAGCGTGAAATTCAGAAAAGCTTGTTGAATCGAATCGGTCTTGGCTTAGGATGTTCATTCTTGAGACCGAAACCCGGCAATTGGAAGGCACGGAGGATTAAATCAAACTCCTCGGAATAGATGTTGGGACCGGCGGAACGCGCGCCCTGATCGTGGATGGCGATGGAAAAGTAGTGGCATCCGGTGTCGAAGAGCATCGTCCTTTCGCGTCACCTGAATCCGGATGGGCGGAACAGGATCCGCGAGATTGGTGGCATGCATGTGGAGTTGCTGTCCGGCGAGCGTTGGACGCGAGCGGCGCCTCTGCGGACGAGATCGAATGCGCCGGCTTCTCGGGCCAGATGCACGGCGCAGTTCTCCTCGATGCGGGGGGAGAAGTCGTCCGGCCCGCCATAATCTGGTGCGACCAGCGCACGGAGAAGCAAGCGCGAGCCCTTGAAGAATTGTTTGGCAGAGAGGAATTGATCCGGCTCACGTGCAATCCTCCCCTCACCAATTTCACACTCACGAAATTGCTTTGGGTTCGCGAGACGGAACCCGAGAATTGGCGGCGCGTGCGACACGTCCTGCTGCCGAAGGACTACGTGCGATTCCAGATGACGGGAGAATTCGCCACTGATGTTGCGGACGCGTCTGGCACGCTGCTCTTCGATGTGGCCGCACGAAAATGGTCCGCGGAAGTTCTGCGTAAGACCGGAATCGATGAGCGGATTCTTCCAACAGTGCGTGAGTCGCCCGAAATCTGCGGCCGCATTTCAGCCAGCGGGGCCAAGGCTATAGGTCTGAAAGTGGGGACGCCGGTTGTCGCCGGAGCGGGTGATCAAGCGGCGGGTGCCGTTGGGATGGGAGTTGTCCGAGCAGGTGTTGTCAGCGCGACCATCGGCACTTCGGGAGTCGTGTTTGCCGCGACAGACCGGCCTTCGCTTGATCCACTCGGCCGGTTGCACACGTTTTGCCACGCGATCCCCCGCCGATGGCACGTGATGGGGGTCACACAAGCAGCAGGGCTTTCACTGCGCTGGTTTCGCGACCGCTTCGGCGCGGGGCAAGATGACAGCCGGGATCCGTACGAACGATTGCTTGCGGAAGCGAGCAAATCACCGGCCTGCGCCGAGGGCGTGTATTGGGTTCCCTATTTAATGGGGGAACGGACTCCCCATTGCGATCCGAATGTCCGCGCTGCTCTGTTGGGGCTCTCCGCATCGCACACACGCCCGCACGTGATTCGAGCGATTCTTGAGGGCGTGGCATTCAGTTTGCGCGATTCACTGACAATTTTTCGTGAGATTGGCGTGCCAATCGAACAGATTCGCTTAGGTGGCGGCGGAGCCCGATCGGCTTTGTGGCGGCAGATCCAGGCAGAGGTCTACGGACACGAAGTTCAATTATTGGGAGCCGAGGAGGGCGCGGCATTTGGCGCAGCGATTTTGGCGGGAGTGGGTGTGGGCGTTTGGAAATCCGTGGATGAAGCTTGCGATGCGGTCGTGCACGTCACGCAGCGAATCAAGCCGGATGCAAGCGGCACGGCGATCATGGGGAAAGGCTATCAGGTTTATCGGCGCATCTACCCGGCCCTGCGCAAAGTTTATGAAGTTTGAAGCGCGACTGTAGCGACTGACATCCTGGGAAGATCGAAGCGAAGTTTGCCTTCATCGATTCGGACCGTAAATGGGCGTGGAACAAGCCGATCGGGGCTCTCGAAGGAATTGCACGCGTTCCAGTCCGCGTCATGAAGAATCTGGCCTGATGCGGCCTTCGAGGAGATGCCTTTCAATTCGCAGTCGATGGCCCAATCTGCATCCGTGCGCGGGTTTACAAAGCTGGCGACCACCTGACCATCCTTCTTCGACGCAGAAGCCGACACGCCAAGGGGCGCGGAATCATCGGATTCGACGCGCACCGCCATTTGCGAACGGTGCGCCTTAAAAAGGGAGAACGCGTAATACGTTGACGTGCGAACGCAATGCTCGCCCTGCGGTCCATCCGTAAGAAGTAGAGATTGGAGCACGTTCAACATCTGCGCGATATTGCACATGGACAGTTTCTCAGCATGACGATTAAAGAGATTTAGTCCGAGCCCGGCGGCGACGGCGCTGCGCATTGCGCTCTGCTCCCAGAGTCGGCCAAGACGATTTTGCTCGTCGCGATCTAGGTTGTCCCACACGCCCCATTCATCCATTAACAAAGCGACCCGGTTGCCTCCTCGGTAGCCATCGAGCAAGGCGCGCTGCTGGATCACGGCCTGTTCAATTCTCGCGAAGCTCGAAAGCTGATCGTCCACATGAGCGGCAGTGAAGCGCGTTGGATAGTCGGCTCCGCCGGAGTAGAAATGCATCGCAAACCCATCCGGCATGTGTCCATTCAAATTGCCCAGCAAGCCGTGCGACCAACTGGCATCGTTGCCATTCGGGCCGCTGGCAATCAGAAATGGTTTTGTTTCACCATACGTGCGGAGGTAAACCGCAAATCGCCGGAATTCCGCGGCGTATTCTTCAGGACGCATTTCGCCTCCGCACCCCCAGCTCTCATTCCCCACTCCCCAATACTTCACGGCAAATGGATCGGGCGATCCATTCGCGGCGCGTTCGTCGGAAAGCGTGCTGCCTGAAGGGAGATTGCAGTATTCAATCCAATCGCGCAGCTCGGAAGGAGAACCGCTGCCAACATTGCCCGCGAAATACGGCTGCGCGCCAATCAGCCGGCACAACCCGATGAATTCATGCGTGCCGAAGCTGTTGTCTTCGACATATCCTCCCCAATGAATGTTGACGCGTTTCGGCCGCTTCCCCGCGGGGCCGATGCCGTCGCGCCAGTGGTAATCGTCCGCGAAACATCCGCCCGGCCAGCGCAGCACTGGGATGTCCAACTCGCGTAGATAATCAATGGCCTGCTTGCGATACCCATTGATGTTCGCTATGGGAGAGTTCTTGCCAACCCACAGGCCTCCGTAAACGCAGGAACCAAGATGTTCCGCGAACTGGCCGTGCAATTCGGGGTGGACGACGCCAATTTCAACGTCGCCGCGAATTGAAATGCGCTTGGCGGCGGCAGAGCCCTGCATCAAGCCGCGCGGAATCATCGCGGTCAGCGCAAGACTGGCCGCATTCCGGGCGAATTGGCGGCGCGAAATCGCGCGTGTCATTCCTTTGCTCTCCTTCACACTTTCTTCTTTGTGGGTTGTCCGTAAGACGCGGCGGGCCCATGTTTGCGGAGAAAATGTTTGTCGCGCAAATCATCGGAAATCCCCCGCGCCGCCGGATTTAATGCAAGGCTCATAAACGCCATTTGCGCGACTTCCTCGAGCATCCATGCAAGGTGAGCCGCCTCGAGGGGCGAGTTTCCCCAGCAAAATGGCGCGTGTCCGGCAACCAACACTGCGCGCATGGACATCGGATCCATTCCATAGAACCTCTTCACGATGGCCTGCCCCGTGTTCCATTCGTATTCGGATTCAATCTCTTTGTGCTGGAGTGATGCCGTCACCGGGATCGGCCCTCTAAAATAATCCGCATGAGTTGTTCCCATGCAGGGGATTTCGCGTTGCGCCTGTGCCCACGCAGTTGCGTGCCGGGAATGAGTGTGCGCTACTCCCCCAATTTGTTCGAATGCGCGGTAAAGGGCGATGTGGGTGGGCAGGTCCGACGAAGGCCTCAACTTGCCTTCGACGATGCGGCCATCCAGCCCGGCTATGACGAGGTCCTTCGGCTTCATCGTTTTATATGGCACGCCGCTCGGCTTGATTACGACCAAACCTTTTTTCCGGTCGATTCCGCTGGCATTCCCGAACGTGTCTACAACGAGGCCGCAACGAACGAGTTCAAGGTTCGCTTCGAGGACCTGCGCGCGTAGCGATGCCAACATCATTAGGATGCCCTCACCTCAGCGGCAATCTTCCGTATCTCAGGCAGCACATCGCCGAACTCAGCCGCCCCGGATTCTCTTTGTCCAAGAGCAAAGTAGAGTTTCTTATACAACGGAAACAGTTCCCGATACACGGAAACGCTTGCTGGGTCTGGTTCGAAGACCCTATATTTTGGACAAAGCGCATTCTGCGCTTCTTCAATGGTTCGAAATGCGCCGGCGGCCATGAAGGCAAAAATGGCCGACCCGAGGCTCGTGACGTCCCCCTGCGGCACGAGGACGGGCTTGTCCAAGATGTCTGCATAAACCTGATTCAGCTTTGCGTTCTTCTGGGGGACTCCTCCTGCGTGAATTACGCGCTGGATGCGCACGCCACACTCCTCCATGCGTTCAAAGATCACGCGCGTATGGAAGCCCGTGCCCTCAATTGCGGCGAAAAGCTCATCCTCTGCGGTGTGCAGGAGATTCCAACCAAAAGTTACGCCGCCAAGCTCGGGATTTACGAGGACCGTGCGATCGCCATTGTCCCATGTCAGACGCAGGAGGCCTGTTTCACCAGCTCGGTATTTTTCGATTCCGCCTGACATCTCCACCAGCGGAACGCCACTGCGCTTCGCTATGGCGTCAAATATGTCGCCGGTTGCAGAAAGCCCCGCTTCAATTCCCGTATAAAGCGGGTGTACGGATCCAGGGACAACTCCGCACACACCGCGCACCAATTTTGTGCTGTCGGTAATGCCGACGATGCATGTGGATGTGCCGATGACGTTGACCATGTCGTGCAGCCGCGCGCCCGCGCCGATGGTGTCCCAATGAGCGTCGAATGCCCCCACGGGTATCGGGATCCCCGCTTTGAGACCCATCTTCGCCGCCCACTGCGTGCACAACGTCCCGGCGATCTTGTCTGAAGTTGCAAACTTGCCGGCCATCCTTTCACCGGCGCCTTCGAGGAGCGGATCAACTTCAGTGAAAAAATCATCCGGTGGAAATCCGCCGAGAGCGCGATTCCACAGCCACTTGTGGCCTGCGGCGCAGATGCTGCGGGAAACGGCTTTGGGCTCCGTAGCCCCACAAAGAACTGCCGCAACCATATCGCAGTGTTCAAAGGCGGTGACAAACTCTTTGCGTTTATCCGGATTATGCCGCAGCCAGTGGAGCACTTTCGCAAAGCCCCATTCGGAAGAATAGACGCCGCCGCACCACTGAATCGTCTCGAGTTTCCTTTCATGTGCGACCGCCGTAATCCGCGCGGCCTCTTTCCAAGCGCGATGATCGCACCAGAGGTAATAATCATCGAGCGGAGTGAGATTTTTTCCCACGGGGATTACGCTTGAGCCGGTTGTGTCCAGTGCGATTGCGGAAATCTGCCCGCCGTTCACGCGTGCGGAGTCGAGAGCTTTGCGCATCGCCAGAACTAGCGCGTTCATGTGGTCCGCATGGCTCTGCGTCGCGTAATCGGGATCTTCTTTTTTGCGGTGCAGGGGATAATCGGCGGTGGCAAAACCGAGGCGGCCTTTTGCGCTGTCGAACAATGATACGCGGACACTCAGCGTTCCGAAATCAACTCCAGCGGCCACCATGCTCATGGCTTGTGCCGGTAAACATTCCAACCCAGGTAGCGCGTAGCCGCCTCATGAACCGCCGCCGCGGTCGTGGAAAAATTCGCCGCCACGTGATGCTCAAATCCATTCTCGCAAATGTAGCGCAAAAGAGTTTGCAGCCCATGAATTTGCACCACGCCTGCGCCGCCGAATGTTTGGATCGGGTCGCTTGTGAATTCGCCTTCGCCCACGTAGCCCCGGATGGAGCCGTCGCTGTCGTTTGTTGAGAACCGCGCAAAGCTCATGGGGCCGGCCTTCACCTGGCCCACGCAAGTCCCAAACGTGTTTTCCTTGCCGACGGTTCCAGCGATGATTTCCTGGAAATCCATGCGGACATCCTTGAAGAAATGTTTCGGTAAATTGCTGCAGTGAAAACAAACGGCCTTGTCCGGGTCGTCGGCATAGTTGTTGTTCCAGTCGAGCAGCGCGCTTGGCGTTTCTGACGCCAGTTGCAGTGCGTGCATCCCCACGACGCCGCAAACATCCACCTCGCACGCGCTGGACAACCCGATGTTGCTCATCATGCTCATCACAGTGCATGGAACCACGCCGAAGAATTCCTCGAGCGAAGTCCAGCACTGGATGGCGCTGATGGTAACTTCGGTCTGCCGCATCCATTCGTCAATCACGGCGCCGAGTTTGGCCATCTTGAGCAGCGCATCCTCGGGAATGCCTTGGGTGGCTACGTATTCGCGGATCGCGTGGAGTTTGCCCTGCGCCGTCGGGTCTTTATCTTTCATTCGCCCCACGCGCCCAAGCACCTCGGAAAGGTCCAGCGTCTCAACGGAGATCCCGCTGGCTTCGAGGATTTTTTCGCTGTAGCGAACGGTATTGAATGCGGCCGGCCGCGCGCCGATAGCGCCAATACGCAAGCGCCGCATGCCCTTCACCACACGGCAAACTGCAAGGAACCAGTCCAGGTCCTTGCAGAAGATTTCGGATTTCGGATCCTCTGTGTGGACCGAAGTCAGGGAATACGGGATCTTATATTGCGCGAGATTGTTGCAGGCTGACATCTTGCCGCAAAAACTGTCGCGCCGGTCGCGAATCGTCATCTTTGACGGAGTGTCCGGCGTCGCCTGCATCAATACCGGCACGGGCAAATCCGCCATGCGCAATGTGTCCGCAATGGCGCGTTCATCGCCAAAATTCGGCAATGTAACAATAATTCCGTCCATCGCATTTCCGTGTTTGCGGAATAGCTCCGCGCACCGCGCCGCCTCCTGGCGCGTTTCCACCGCGCCATGTTTGGATTCATTCTCTCCAAGGCAGATCACTTCGACTCCCGCGGCTTCGAGGGCCGTTTTCATTTCCTGGCGGCCGCTGCGCGCGAGGTGGTCGGGAAAAAATCCGCGGTTGCCCACGATAAGGCCGAGTGTCATCTTTCGGGCGGAAGCCACTATGGTCACTCCTTTGCCCGGGGAAGGAACTTGAAGACTGGAATCGCTCCAAGGACAATCATTAATGCGCCCCACCAAATACCCACATGAAGTTCACTCAACACAACCGGCGGGTACAACGGGGAAATCAATTCGTATATTCCCGCGCCAAGAATCAGCACGCCAAACACCAATACCAGCGCGCCGATAAAGAACCAGATTGATATGCGGCCATCTTCAGGATGCATCGGGCGCTCCTACCAGAACACGATGTTCAGAATAAAGAAAATTACAATCACAATACAGGCCCAGAATATCGGCCTCTTGTAGAGCGGCAGATGCCCCTCGGAGGGGAGCTCCGTCGCGCCGTACACAAGTCCCGTAAGTTCGGACAAGGGTTTGGGTTGCGTGAAGAGACTGACCATCACCGTCACGCCGACGCAAATGAGCCACGACCACAACCCTCGGTACATATTTTCCGCCATGTCTTTCGCGTGGGGTGACAGTGCAATGTAGGCCAGGGCGCTGTGGTCCAATTGCACCCAGGCCCACATTCCAATCGAAGATAGCGTCCCGGCCAGAAGTCCCCAGAATCCCGCCGCGGGTGTGGCGCGTTTCCAAAGCATTCCGAGCAAAACAGTCCCGAACAGTGGCGCGATAAAAAAACTGAAGAGCGCCTGCACGTAGTCCATGATGGATGCGAAGTGCATCACGACATACGCAGTCCCAATGCTGATCAATACGCCCAGAATCGTGCTCCATCGTCCCACGGAGACGTAATGCCGGTCCTCCGCATCCTTTCTTACAAATGCCCGGTAGATGTCGTACGTCCATACGGTGGCAAAGGCGCTTACATTGCCCGCCATTCCGGACATGAACCCGGCCATCAACGCGGTAATCCCCAAGCCAAGCAAGCCGGGGCCAAAGTAGCGGGCCAGCATCAGCGGCAGGACTTCGTTATAACTGTGGCCGCCCGTTGCGATCGCTTGCGATTCGCCGACAAGATGTTGTGGGAGCACAGCGAGCGCAAGCAATCCGGGAAGGATTACGATGAACGGCACCAACATCTTGAATGATGCGCCGATGATGGGAGCGGTCTTCGCGGCGCGGAGGTCCTTCGCAGCCAGCACGCGTTGGACGACCAGAAAATCCGTCGTCCAGTAACCGAAGGAAACTACGAATCCCAGTCCGAACACAATTCCGGTCCAATGAATGCCCATGGGATTGTCGCTGAAGCTGCCGAGTGTGCTCCAGAGATGCGTATAATGTTGATCCGGAAAATTCTTGGCGATCCGGGCCGTCATGCCGCTCCAGCCGCCCGCCTCGATCAAACCAAGGATGGGGATCAGGAGCCCGCCAAGCCATATCAGCACAAATTGCAAGACTTCGTTAAAAATGGCCGAAAGCAAGCCGCCAAGTGCGACATAGATGCCGACCGTGATCGAAGAAACCCAAATGCTGAAATTAATGTTCCAGCCAAGAACGACCTTCATGACCAGCGCCATCGAATAGATATTGACGCCGCTCATAAGCACAGTCATTACCGCGAACGTAATCGCGGAAAGCGCTCGCGCGTGTTCACCGTATCGCAGCTTCAGGTAGCCCGGGACGGAATGCGTCTTGGAAATATAATAAAAGGGCATCATCACGATGCCGAGGAACAGCATCGCGGGGATTGCGCCGATCCAATACCAGTGAGTCGCCAGGATTCCGTATTGGTAAGCAGCCGCGGCCCATCCCATCAGCTCCAGCGACCCGAGATTTGCAGCCAGGAAACTGAGCCCCGCCACCCAGGCCGTCATTTGCCGGCCCGCCAGGAAAAAGTCGTCGCCCGTCTTGGTGAATCGTTTCAGATAGAAGCCGATGCCAATGACGACCGCAAAATACAGCAGGATAATCACCGCATCTACAAAGTGCAGGGAGATCAGCCGGGTGGGCTGCGGGACTAGAATAATTGCTGATTTAAGCGCGTGTAAATTCATTCGTCTGTGACGAGCTTAAGGTGCCGCGTTTCTTGCCGCCGCGGGCAAACGCAAGTTACGACGCTCACGATGTCCTGTCAATCATTTCGTGCGTTTCATGGCTGCCGCATTTTTCCAATGCTGCATTCTGGAAACTATCGGGCTGAAAATTTGAAAATGGTCGTCGAATGAAATCGCGAGCCCGGCTTCAGCAAAGTGGTCGGAAACTCCGCATGGTTGGGCGAATCCGGGTAATGCTGTGTTTCCAGGCAAAATCCAGTCCTCTGGCCGTACGGAATGCCTCCTTTGCCGTGAATCGTCCCGTCCAGGAAATTTCCCGTATAAAACTGGATGCCCGGTTGATCCGTCCACACCTCCAGAACGCGCCCGCCCTTCGGCTCATAAACTTGTGCGGCAAGCGAAATATCCCCCGGCTTGGCATGATTCACCACCCAGTTATGGTCATATCCGTTGGCGACTTTAAGTTGCTCTTCGTTTTGGCCGATGCGCTCGCCAATCCCTGTGGACTTTGTGAAATCGAATGGCGTGCCCTGCACGGCCCGCAGCTCACCCGTCGGTATTAATCCGGCATCCACCGGCGTGAATTTGCCGGAATGGATCGTCAGCATGTGGCCAAGGATATCTCCGCTGCCTTGCCCCGCGAGATTGAAATAGGAATGGTTCGTAAGGTTAAGGACCGTATCCTTGTCCGTGGTTGCTGAATACTCAATTTTCAATTCGTTCTGCGCTGTCAGCGTATAAACCACGCGCACCGAAAGCGTTCCTGGATATCCTTCCTCGCCGTCTGTGCTGACATATTTCAATTCAAGCGTGGGAGCATTCTCGGTCGAAATATCTCGTGCCGTCCAAACCTTTTTGTTAAACCCAATTGTTCCGCCATGCAGTGAGTTTTCGCCGTTGTTTATCGCGAGAGTGTATACCTTCCCATCGAGTGTGAATTTACCGTGCGCGATGCGATTCGCATACCGCCCAATGATCGCGCCGAAGTAGGACGGATTTGTTAAGTAGCCGTCAAGCGAGTCATATCCAAGCACAACGTCGGCAAACTTTCCCGAGCGGTCCGGCGGCTTCAGTGAAACCACAACCCCGCCGAAATTCGCAATGGTGACCTCCATCCCGTTCTTATTTGTCAGAGTGTAGAGCGTGATTTCTTTTCCATCCGGGGTTTTCCCAAATGGTTGCTTCTTCATCCCTGCCGTGGCCGCTCCAAGATCTCCGCTCCAGGCAAGAGCGAAGGCCAAGCCCAAAACCAGCAAGATAATTTCAGCGTGAGTCTTCATCGCAAGTCTCCTCGAATGCCGCGCAAATGATGCCCGTGATCGGAAATTCATCCTCTATGAAATCCCCGCCCGCTGTTTGGCCTGGGCAATAATCTGCGCCATCACATCGCGGTACTTCTCAAATGTGTCATCCACCACGGTGATCGTCGGAATCTGGTTGGGTGAAAGCGAGAGCGTTTGCGGATTAAACCTCCCAAAGCCTGATTCGTGTACTCCGCTGCTTCCGCGCCCCGGTGCGGGAAGGCTCAGATGCTGGAAGGCGCGCGCATATTTCGTGAATGCCGCTGGATATCCGGCGGCGGGAAACACGTGATACACGGGAAGAATGCCGAGCAGTGCGTCGTAGGACATCTCTCCGACTGCAAGCGCATCCGGAAATTTCACGCGCAAATCGTGAACCAGCCGCTGTGCGCCCTCGTGCATGTCCGCCTTCGTGTTGTTCTCCCAGCCGCCCGCAATATCCAGGAAATATCCGTCCGCGTGATATCGTCCGATTGCGTCGGCGATCCGATCGAAAAGCCATCGCCGCCACGAATCCACTCCGACGTTCATGTACGCCCCCCACCCCTCGTTGTGACGGTCGTTGTCCCAATCCACCCAGTTCAGGTTGAACGCGTCGCCGTCAATCTGGTCCGTTGCAGCGTTGGCGAATTTGGAGAATTCGGGATGCAGGCGATTTGCGGAATTAAGCCCGAACATCGGCAGGAAACGGAAGTTCAGCTTGTGTCCTTTATCAATCAGCGCGTGAAAGCCGGTTTCTCCGCCCAGCCGCGCATCTGGTTTATACACCGGATAGTTCCAGTAATAGCGGCCATCCCACGCGGGAAGGAAAACGAGCACGTTTTGTCCCGGGATTTGCGTTGCCACCCAATCAAGGATTCGTGACATCTTCTCAAAATCGTTGAAAATGTAGCCGGTCCAATGCATTCCGTGCAGCGCCAGCACAAGTGCGGTGTCGCGGAACCATGCAGGGACGTCTGGCCGCTTCTCCCAGGCGGGCAATTGAAATGCTTGCTCCACATGCTCGAAGTGCGGACGGCTCGCGTCTTCCAAACTTCGGGCTCGCCCCACGCGCCACGTCGGGCTCTGTAGACGATTGCTTTTCTCCCAGCCCGCGGCCTCATGGATTAGTTCAACGCGATAGCCTTTCTCCCCCGGCTGAAAATAGTAGCGGGTCGCACGCACGCGGTCCAGAAGGGTCGAAATGAAAAAAAATTCCTGATCGCCGCTCTGGACGATCGCCAGCGGCGTGTCCATCGTCCTCGCTGTAAAAAGCGAGCCGCCGCCGAACGGATATCCGAAAAGAATTTCATCATCTCTCGGGTCAAAAAAAGGCTGGCCACCAGCCGCGATCTTTCCCCGCGGCACGTCGCGAATCACGGCCGCGATGGATTTAATCGGCTGGTCCATCTCCGCCGATGCATCCCACTCGATGAAGGAACCGTTGCGGCGAAACTTCGCCTGGAGCGTGCCCGCTGTTTTCTCCTGGCCGCCTGCCCACACGAATCCGGAGCTTTGAAATTCCAGGGCATCCGTCCCAGCCGTGACGGTCAACCTGCCTGCATCAAACGTATACGCGTTTTCAAACGTGAAAACGCGAAACGAGAACCGCAGCCCCGCGAACTCCACCGAAGGTTCGGGGAAGTCAAAGCTGAATTTGACGAAGCCCCGCCCCTTCGGCGGAACATATACATCGCTAGTGGAGAGAAGCGGAAGGATTTCACCTGTGGTTTGTGGGGCACCCGGGGAAGGAATGGAATCTGGAATCGGTGAGGCTGCGGTCTCGGATGCATTCGCCGGTGCAGTCCGCTCTTCCTGGAATGCCAGATAAGAAGCCCCAGCTGCTGCCGCGGTCTTCAAAATGTCTCGACGGGATATTCCGCCCTTCACTTTGCCCTCATCCATTCACCTGTCGGACGAAGGTTTCCGCATACCCCGCTGATTGTCAAGTGTTCTGCGAAAAACCGAAGGGACAAATCTTCATGATTGCCGCTCGGTCCGGTTCCTCGCGTGGTCGCGGTCGTGATTGACCGAAAGCGGGTCTACAGATTTCAGGTCGCCGAAATGGGCGCACCTGACACAACGAAGCCTATTTTCCCGGAACAACCCCACCCAGCCGCTGCTGCTCCTCTCCCGACCATTCGCAGATCCGTTTTACATCGTCCGCGGAAAGATGCGCATTCCAGTGGATCAACGTGTAGGACGTTAGCGGCATGCCGCCCTCCTGCACCTCTCTGCACATTGCTTTCAACCGGTCTATGGAATCTACCGGTTCTTTTCCCGGACGCACCCACGTGGAAAAATTAATGCGCCTCCGTCCCTGATTCACGTGATTGATTACGAACCACGAAGTTGGCGCCACGTGTGAGTACCACGGCCACTTCGTTTCGTCCGAGTGGCAATCCCCACACGCCCGCATAAGCGTCGCGTGAATATCGGGCGGCACGTTGACGATGTTCTCGATCGTCTGAGTGGAAGCAAATGCCGGGTTCGTCCGCGCCGGCCGCACGAACTGCGCAGCCACAAAGGCAATCGCCAGAATCACCACCACCCACTTCAAAACTCTTCGCATATAGGATTCCGCCTGTTCCCACCTTTACGCTACTTTCTGAAGAAAATCGTAATGGTTCCGGGCTGGTTTTTCGGGTCGTTATCAAGCGCGCCGTTCGACACGATAATTTCGCTCTTCCCGTCGCCCAATAGATCCGCCATCGCAATGCCCGACCACCCGGTTTGCACATCCAGCGTGGAAATCTGAAAGCTGCCTGCTTTTGTCCCCATGTACAACATCACTCGATGATTTTGAGCGCACGACACAGCGATGTCGCTCAATCCGTCTCCGTTCACATCTCCAATTGCCACCCGGTCCGGACCCTGGCATCCCGCCAGCGAGAATGGCGAGCCGCGCATTTTCGTGAATCCTCCTTTACCGTCGCCGAGCAGCACTGTGACGCCCACGTCCTTCGGATCCCTCACATCAGGTTGATAGGGCAGAATTGCCAGATCGGCCTTGCCATCGCCATTGAGGTCGCCGATTGCCACGGCCCAGGGCGCTTCTCCCGCGGGGAATGGCGAACCGGTTGCTTCCGTGAATCCACCCTTCCCATCGCCAAGCAGAATCGTCACTGCGTTCGACTCCAGATCGGTCGTCACCACGTCCGGCTTTCCGTCCCCGTTGAAGTCGGCGGAGCGCAGCCGCTGGTAGGGCCGCTTGCCCGTGTTGAAAAATTTTCCCGGCAGAATCAAATTGCCATTGCCGTCGCCGGGAATCATCAGGATCTGGTCATGCCCCCAGCTATCCGTGATCACGGCCAGCTTGCCGTTGCCCATGAAGTCCGCCGCGACGACTCCATGCACGTGCGGGTAAGACTGTGTGGCGAACGGCGAATGGGGTGAAGGTGCAAATCCTCCTTTGCCGTCGCCGAGCAGGATGGTTATGTAAGGCGTCTCCGTGTTCGCAATGATGAGATCCGGATTGCCGTCGCCGTTCATGTCCGCTACGGCGATGTCATTCGGCGAGTGGCCGCAGGCAAAGGGAGAGCCCGGCGCCGGCGTGAAATGGCCTTTGCCGTCTCCCAGCAGCACGCTTACCGTTTCGTCTTCGGTGTTGGCGACGATAATGTCCGGCTTGCCGTCATGATTCACATCCGCCACCGCAATGGATCCGGGCCGGTGGCCCGTGGGTATCACCACCCGGCGGAAGCCGTCTGATGTCTCAGGCTTGGTCTGTGTAGTTTCTGAACGCGCGGCGAGAAGCCCCGCCATGAGGAGCGTCACCGCGCACGTGGTCGCTTTTGCAAAGGCCTTGGATTGCATCGATGATAACTCCACGCGAAATTAGACTCGCATTTGATGCGATGCGCAAGACGGAGCGTGAAATCATAGCGGGAACGCCAGGGTGAATTGAAACTTTCTAGCGCCACCCTGCGTAGCAATACGGGGTAGACTGTCCCGATTACGGCGAAGTTTCGGACGGGAACGGAAGCCGATAACAACCCAAGAAAACAGAAAAGATTGTCTGGAAGGGGAGGCGGCAATGCGAGTAATTCTGATGCGTCGTGGTGTGGTGAAAATTCAAATCCTTCTCGTCACGTTGACTTTGCTCCTGTGGCCTGCTGCCCGGACGTTTGCGCAAGCCAATCCAGCGGGGCATTGGGAAGGCGCGATCGCCATACCGGGCACGCCGCTGCAAATCAGTGTCGATCTGACGCACGCCAGCGGCGCATGGCAGGCCACGATCGATATTCCGCAGCAAGGCGCCGCCGGGCTTGCGCTGCAAGCCGTGCGGGTCGATGGACAACAAATTCATTTCGAGCTCCAAGCCGGCCCGGGCCTGGCCGTCTTCGACGGCAAGCTCGATGGCGACAAGATCACCGGAGACTTCTCGCAGGGCGGCACAAAGATTCCTTTTTCGCTCGATCGAAAGGGCGGTGGGACACCGCAAGCGGCAGAAACAGCCCAGGCGCCGAAAGCCGGGCTGGACGGATTCGACGACTTTGTGAATCAGGCGTTGAAGGATTTCAAAGTTCCGGGAACGGCAGTGGTAATCGTGCAGGGAGACAAAGTGATTCTGCTCAAAGGCTACGGTATGCGGGACACCGCAAAGCAGCTCCCCGTCACTCCGCAAACCCTGTTTGCGATCGGGTCCGTAACGAAATCTTTCACCGTGACCACGCTCGGCATGCTCGTGGACGAGGGCAAGCTCGACTGGGACAAGCCCGTACGCAACTTTCTGCCCGGGTTCCGGATGTACGACCCCGTGGCAACGGAGGAGATGACCACCAGAGACCTGGTGACGCACCGCTCGGGGTTGCCGCGCCATGACCTCGTCTGGTATTCATCCGACTTTTCGCGCGAAGACATCATCATGAACCGGCTTCAGTACCTGGAAAACAGCAAGCCCTTCCGCAGCGAGTTTCAGTACAACAATCTGATGTTCATGACCGCCGGATACCTGGCGGGAAAATTAAACGGAACAACGTGGGAGGAGGCGGTGCAGCGGCGCGTGCTCACCCCGCTCGGGATGAAGAACACAAATTTCTCCGTCGGCGATTCGCAAAAGAATCCGGATTTCGCGCAGCCTTACCGGAAAAACCGCGACACCGACGAAGTCAAGCTGATTCCGTTTTACGTCCAGGGCGCTGTCGGGCCCGCGGGCGAGATCAACACCTGCGTGGCCGATATGGGCCGCTACCTGCTCTTCCACATGAACCGCGGAAAACTCGAAGGCAAGCAGCTTCTTTCGGAGAACAATTCCGTTCAGATGCAGATTCCCCAGATGGTGATCCAGGGGGCGCCGGACTTCCCTGAGGTGGGCACCAGCAGCTACGGGATGGGTTTGTTCATTTCCACCTACCGCGGCCACAAGCTCGTCGACCACGGTGGAAACATCGACGGTTTCAGCGCCGAATTGGCATTCCTCCCGCAGGACGGCATCGGCGTGGTCGTGCTGACCAATCTCGATGGCACCGGGCTGCCGGAAGCCATCGCCTACAACGTATTCGACCGGTTGCTCGGGCTTGCGCCGGTTCCCTGGAGCGCGCGGATGCTTGCTCAGCAGCAGCGGGCGAAGCAAGCCGAACAGGAAGCCAAGAGCAAGGGATATGTTCCGCGGAAAATGGGCACGCACCCCTCGCACGATTTGGGTGAATACGTGGCGGACTACGAAAACCCGGGCTACGGCATCGTCTCCATCACCCGCGAAGGCGACGCATTTCAGATAAAGCTGAATCAGAAGACCGAGGCCCTGAAACATTATCACTACGATCTTTTCCAGGTTCCCGAGGACCCGCTCGATCCGTTCCAGAAAATGTTTGTGATGTTTCACACGGATCTGAATGGCGATATTTCGAGCGTCTCCATCCCCTTGCAACCCGACGTGGCCGACATCGTCTTCACGCGCATGCCGGACAGGCAATTAATGCAGCGCAGCGTCGTCGAGGCGTTCGCCGGGCAATACGATATCCCGGGAAGTCCGGTGCCGCTCACCATCCTGTTGCGCGGTGACCACACTCTCGTTGTAAGCTCGCCGGGCCAGCCGGACACCGAACTGGTGCCAACGCGCGGAACCACGTTTCATCTCAAGGGAGTCAGTGGAGTCAGCGTCGAATTCAAGCGGGACGCCGCGGGCAAGGTGACCGAAATGGTGCTCAACGAACTCGGCACCGTTCTCGTCCTCAAGCGCCGCTAGCGGGGCCGCTCGCTCGGCCTTTAAGTCTTTCTTGGTGACCCATTCCTTTGTCCGCAGACTCGGACAAATGGTGGGGATTTTGTTTTTTGGCAGAATTTGAAATCCGGCGTTGGAAACACCAAGCGCTTGCCCTACGCATGATGAATTTTCTCGATTTCAAAAAAAGGCGGCGTCACGGAGCAATCGAACTTTACTATGAAGTTTTGCAAGAAACCAAGCCGCCCAAGCAATCCGCCAACAGTCAGTTCCTTCGAGAAACCTGCCATCGTTTGAAATTGCTCCGATCCAATGAGTATTTTCACTTTGTGAAAATACACGGGCGCCTTCGGACCACCCACAATCCCATTCAGCGAATCCTCGACGCCGTCCTCGAGTCTCTTGATTCCGAGAGAATGGCAGATACTCGCATGGAAGAAACAAGCCGGCGCACCGGAATCAACAAAACACTCCACTGATTTGCTCGGCGAAGAATGCTGATGGATGAGACGCACATTCAAGAGGGGAGCCCAGTGAAACTTTTCATTTGGAAAAGCTCGGTGGGGCGTTTCAATCGGCCAGACTTTGCAGTTGAATCTCAACTCAGAACCGCTGGCGCCCAATCTTTCGGTATCTTCACAAGAACCGGTTCCATCACTCCTGCCTTCCCGGCATTTTCGACTGCTTCCTCATAGCTCGCGCCATACGCGACAATCCTGTCCTCGTTTTCGGAGAACGCCGCCCACCCATCACTCGGCCCCTCGCGCAATGCCTTAATTCTCAACTCTGGGCTCATACCGTCCCTCTTCGTCCATCCCCAGCTTCACCTTTTTGCAAGAACCACTTGGCGGCCCCGCAGAGTAATTCCAAGAACAGAATCGTATTCTATCAACTAGCATAGGGCCTTGCTCATTCTCCCGTCAAGGTACTTGCTCTTCTTTGCGTCTTCGCGGAGTTGCGTGGACTTCTCTCGCTTTCGCCTTCGCCTTTATCCTTACGTTGTCATCTTCGCATTTTGAATCCGCGCTTTTTGCGTCCCGGCGCCTCTTGTCGGGAAATCTGCTTTGCCTTTGCGCCCTGCCCCCGCACCCCCTCCACGCCGAGGCACTCTTAATCGCGCCCCCTAGGACGGAATTGCATAATCCTTAGTAACTCGGAAGCTAGTTATTGTGATAGATTATGCCCGCCTTGGAAGTACGCTAATCGGGCACCTAGCCAGCTCGACACCCGTGTAGCGCTTGGGGGATTTCCGGGACAATTCAGCCGAAAAGGGAAGGATCATGTCCAACGGACAGGACGTAAGTAACAATCAACCTTTGACCGAGGCACAACGAGACGCGCTGGTCGCGCGTATGAAAGCTGCATGGGCGAAGCTCCCTCCTGACACGCAGGCTGCCCTCAAGCCCATGCTCGAGAATGCCCACCAACAACTCCTTAACTACCTTAATACTGGAACTCCGCCAGACCATCAGGTACACCAGATTCTGAGGATGAAGAGCTTCTTAACCGACGACTGGGAAGGCCAAATGCAGCGCCTTGACCGTCCGCTTCCCACGGCAGCCATCGCAATCAGCGTCGGCCCAGAAGGCCAAATTCTCGGGACCGGCAAATACCAAGAACTCGATCTATGTTGGGAATTGGTGGCAGGCACAGTGTGGCTTGAGAATCTGCTCCACAAACATCCCTTTCCTCCCGGCACGCCATCCACCGTGCAGATTCCCGAAAAGGTAACAATTGCCTTGGCGGGTGACTTCGGTACAGGCAACTTTGGCGCCAGCGATTCTCCGAGCACGAAAATCTCAAAGTTCATTCCCAGCCTGAGCCCGCAGATCACAATCCACTTGGGTGACGTCTACTACGCTGGAACAAGTGGCGAAGAAAGCAGCAAACTGATGAATTTTTGGCCGAGGGGCTCGTTTGGTTCCTTCACCATGAATTCAAATCATGAGATGTATTCGGGAGGGGGCCCGTACTTTAACGAAGCCGTGGGCGGTCCGGTCTTCAATAAATATCAATCCCCTTTTAGTTTCTTCGCATTGGAGAATTCCAAATGGATCATCGTGGGACTAGATTCGGCCTACAATGCAGGCGAGCTCTCCCTCTATATGAACGGATCCCTAGGTAACAATGCCCAGCTCCCTTTCTTGCAGGCTCTGGCGCAAAGAGGCGCGCAACAAAACAAGAAACTGATCGTCCTAACCCATCACAATGGTCTTCCCGATACCGGGGTGCAGCAGGTGCCACCCTTAAAACTCTTTACGGAGGTCATGGGCGCATTTGACGGTGTCACGCCACCCGCTTACTGGTATTGGGGGCACGAACACATGGGCGTTGCCTACAAACCGCTCGGTGGTCAAAACGGAACTCTCTGCCGTTGCGTCGGTCATTCGGCGCTACCTTGGGGACTTTCTTCGGATCTACAGACAAGCCCGAATGTCCAGTGGTTCGAGAATCGCAATGCTGATGATCCAGACGATCCCCTCCGCGTTTACAACGGTTTCGTTTTCTTGCAGCTCGATGGCGCAAGCTTATCGGAATCCTTTTACGACGAAACGGGTCATGTCGCTTGGACGCCGTAAGGGGGAGATCTGCCCTGACGAACGACTATCACTCACTGAGCAGACTTTTACGGTAGGGGAGGAGATGACGACAATGCCCCATTCTAGGGCCGGTGCATCACATTTCGTGGTTTCGCGCGGGGATTTCCCACCCTCAATTATGACTCGGTGAGAGGCAAAGAACCCAGACGCGAAACCGGCGCCGTGGGCAACCCAAGGTCATCCTGGCCCTTTTTTTCAAGGCCACACGCCCAAGCGCACTGTACATGCCGAGCGTACGAACAAGCGAAATGGTACCCTACCCGCCTCTCTCCCGAACGCCGAATCGGACAGCTAGTGGCGCGGAAACGCAAATTGCGTCATAATTTCGACCAAGGGCCCCCGAAATTGCCCTGCTGGTGTCGAGGCTTGGTATTGCCCTATGTACTGTTGCCCCAAATGCAACTGTTCTTAACATTGTGGATTGGGAAACCGAGGCTCCCGAGGATTTCAATTTGGCCGTTGACAGGGCCGTCATTAGACCTGCAATGCGAAGCTCCATAGGCCCCCGCTAGGGGGCCGACACCCCCTCAAGTGGGTCCGCAAGACAGACGAAAGGACGCCGAGCAATGACAGCTAGCTCACCTCCGCGATCGACGGAACGCTTAATTCCGTCGAAGAATTGGGAGACGGGGTTATTGCGCGTTACAGCTTTTTGTCTCAATCCGCCTGATCTAAATTCAATTAGATGGTGGGATGAATTGACTGGAATCTCGGCTGAGACACGGAGCGTTCGCGTGGGCCATGGCTTGCTCATAGAGCAAGGGACATTCGATGGCCGTTTGCTTCAGCTGCAGATTAATCTAGGGAGGGTCGACTGGCTGCTCCTCCCAAGAAACATTTCCGAGAGCGATAAAATCGATTCATTAGGAACCCTCGGAGAAAGCGCAGAGTACTTTCGGGGCTTAGTCTCGAAGTGGCTGATAAAGTCTTCGCCATTGAACCGTCTTGCTTTTGGGGCGTCCCTGTTTATTCCGACTGGCGGCCAGCTAGAAGCTGTCCAAGAAATACGAGGCATACTTCCTTCTCTTGGGATTGATTGGCAGGGGGTCCGAGACTTCGTATACCAAGTCAACCGCCCCAGGGCTTGCACAACATCCTCTGAGTCAGGCCCGATTAACCGGATTGCAAAATGGCAGGATGTCTTACGCCAAACGATTGTGGCCACCCTCCTCCCGCAGGGTCAGGCCCCAGTTTCTGTCGGGCAGCAACCTGTTGCCAACCTGGAGATAGACATAAACACTTCCATCCCGAGCGACGCGAAAAAGGAGCTGCCCCAAGAGAAATTGAGCTCCATTCTAGAGGAGCTTACTGAGAACGCGATAGAAATTGCATTATCGGGAGATGTGAAATGAGGTCGCAAAAACAAAACGGATTTCCCGGGTCTTCAAGCTCGCCGCCGATTTTCGTTTTGGCACAGCCGACCTTCGTGCAGGGTGGGAAATATTTCCATCGCAGCGAGACAGCCCCCGGTCTGCCGCGGCAAATCGGCGATAATCAACGTGTCGTTTTCCTCGGAGGCGCACACGGGACTCAGATCCCTGCGTCGTATACCGGTCGAGATCAAACATCCCAGCGCGGGATCTTTTCGTATTGGGAGCTACCCCTGGAATCACCCAGCTATTTCTTCGCGAATATATCCCATGCATCGTCCGCGGCGCCGAGTATCAGTTTGAGGCAAGGAAATTCCACGATCCTATGGGTATCCGTTGGACTGCAAAGAGGCGCGAACGACGACGCGGAAGCTGCTGTGGCAAGAGTCCTCGACTTGGCTGATCAAGTTGATTTCGAAGACGGCATCGAAAACGAATTTACTAAGAAGCTTCGTGGCCTCGTCAGGGAGTATGGGGGCGTTGCGCTTGAAACACTTGCAAGAACACTGTTTCTGCCCGAGATTCGTACTGGAATCGTCGTTCAATCTTTGCTTTGTCTCGGGCGAACTGACGACGCGCCAAGCTACCCAGGTCGATCATGGGTTCTGCAACGGGGTCTGCTCTCAACCTCTGCAAAGGTGCGGGACGCGGCAACAGTAGGCATTTGTTCGCTGGCCGATGTTCGGGCTATAGGCTCGCTCGAGGCAGCGGCCAGCAAGGAATCGGTGCGCAGCTTAAAGGAGGATATGCGAGAGGTCCTTTCCTATTTGCGTGCCGTAAAGTAATGCCATTATTGGTTGTCACGATTATCGTCTCGCCCGCCCACCGGGGGAAATGCTACGTTCTGGGATTCTTGGAAAACTTCATGCCAACGTTGCTAAGGAAGATCGACCACAAGACGAACTGGGCTAAAGATGGCGACTTCTCGAAATACATACCTCAGGGCAGCGCCCCGGCCGATGCCCTACAGGACGTCTCGACTGATGAAAACGCCCTATCTGTTTGGGAGGCAGGTGAAGATAGTGCCAGCTTTGACCGCGTAGTAGCCGCAATTGCATCAAATCGGGAATACCTCCAGAAAATCGACTTTCTCGTGTTCGATTCCACTCTTGTCAAAGATCTTGGGCTCAAAATGGAGCGGAAGCCGGGAGAGACTCTCGACGAATATGCCAACGCAAGTTGGCATTTCGACCTGATCCACCTATCGGTTTCCGACCTTAGCTGTCTCGCAAACGCAATGTTCGCAAATGCGAACATAAAGCGGCTTTATGAGAAGGACCTGGTTCGCTTACTGAGGACGTCAATTGGAAACGGACATATTGACGGCGACAAACTGAAGCCTAGTGTGAAGTCAAAAGTCCTTTCGCAGAAGTGAATGCGTAAGATCCCTCTTGATCGCCATCTTCCGCGGGGTCGGACGGCCAAGCCCCAAAGCCTTTCTCGCGACCTACCCTTCGCCTAGCTGAGGGCGTGGAATCTCAGCCTGAAAGCCTTTTCCCAATCCAATTCGAATAACTTCTCACAATTTTTCTTTCATTCGAATTAAATTACCCATTGACAACTATCTCATCCCATGGTAACCTTGTGCGCAACGTTGCATTAAATTTGGGCATTCGAATAAACGATTCCCAGCCGGCGTTGCGAGACGATCATGAAATTCGCAACGTCGAAGCACCCTAACCCCTTCCCCACCAATCACTTAACCTCGCCTATCGCTCAAAAACCCCGTAAGTCCTTTGTTGCACTACTCTTACCGCATCTTTTTCCCGTAAGTCCTTTGTTGCACTACTCTTACCGCATCTTTTTCCCGTAAGTCCTTTGTTGCGACACTCTCACAAAAAGATGGGTGGGTGGGGGGGTATCACCCCTCAAGTGCCCAAAAATGGGCACTTAAATCCATGCCTCACTGCCTCGTCCTATTATCTCACTCAAAGGAGCCCCAAGTGTCTAAACCAAATCCCGCGGCAACCGACAACATTCAGGTTCCGTTCTCGCCTAGTAAGGCATTCCAGGCAAAGGCGAAAGCACTGGAGTTATCTTTCCCCAGCCCTGAGCCTGTGCGTCCTTCATGCCCTGAACCAACAGGTCCGGCAGCTTCGCGTTCAAAGCCGGACGCCCAGCCTGGTTTGCGAGAACCCAGGCGACTCCCGCCACGGTTTTCGATATTTCCTGCATCTCCTTGTAATCAATTTTTTCAGGAGTGTCCGTGGGGCGGTGATAGTCCACATGCAATCCAATCGTAAAAAACGCGATGGGAATTCCGTTCCTCGCGAAGTTGTAGTGATCGCTCCGGTAGAAAATGCGCTGGCCCGTCGGACCCGGGCCGCGGTTGTCGTGGCCTCCATCGAGGTCGTCAGGTTGAGTCACATCGTAGAAATGATTGATTTTCAGCTTCTCATAGTTGTTGTTGACGTTTTCGATGGTCTTCTCCAGATCGTCGCTGCTGATGTTCGGTCCGACGACCAGCATTTCTCCCGGATTCACCAGGAAATGCGATGTATCCGGATCCACTGAATTGGGATTCTTTGTGCGCCCGATCATGTCCATATTCAGATCCGCAACGACCTTCGTAAGGTCGATTGGAGGAAACATATTGAAATACTGCGAACCCCAAAGGCCTCGCTCCTCTCCGCCATTCCACAGGAAGATGATGCTGCGCTTTGGCTTCATTCCCTTGGCTGCGCCCGCCGCATACTCGCGGGCAATCGCCAAGAGGCCCGTCGTACCGGAGCCGTCATCGTCTGCGCCGTTGTTGACGTTGTGCCCATCGGGGAGCGGTGTTGCAGTGAGCCCGATGTGATCCAGGTGAGCGCTCATGATGACGTACTCGTTCTTCAGCACCGGGTCGCTGCCCTCCAGCATGGCCACCACATTTTCGCCGTGCCCTGCCTCGCTGTGTATGGCCACATGAAGGCTGACCTTTTTCTCCGCGCCCATTTCAAACGAGTCCATCTTCGTATTGTTTCCGGCCTTGTAAAACACGTCTGCCGCGGCCATTTTCTCGCCCTGAAAAATAGCATTCGTGAGCGACATCCCCGCGACGACGGCGGGAACGCCGGGACAAGGAAGTGCAGCTTGAAACTTCGCTACCTGGAAAGGAGGCCCGTTCACTGGCGCGCCGCGCCCGGCGCCTGCAGGATTGGGGTTTGCCATCGCGGACAACTGTTGGTAGTTCGCGATTGTTATGACAGCAATCGCACCGTTCTTGGCTGCGGCCTCTTCAGGCGTCAGGTAATCCGTGCAATTCGTCCCCAGCGGATTTTGCGGCGCAGCCCCTCCGCCGCGGCCGCCTCGCCCCGCTGCCAATTGCGCAAGAAAGGCGGCAAGGTCCGGCGGAATTCCGGCAACAACAACAATCTTGCCGCTCACATTCAAGCCTTCGTACGGATTCGTGCTGGTCTTGTTGATTACATAGCCGTTTCCAGCAAAGACCACATTGCCCGAAACATCCAGTGTTGCCGCCGGAGCGCCAGCTCCGCCTCTGCCGCCTCCGCCACCAGCGCCATAAGTCCACTCCTTGCCGTACTCGAAGTCCGTTGTGCGAGGCTGTCCCTGCGCAGCCCCTCCGCCTCCGGCTCCACCACCACCGCCACCACCACCACCACGTCCACCGCGGCCAGCCGGCGCGGGGGCCGTAACCGAAGCCTTCGATTCTTCCGCAACAATTTGGCGGCTGACCATTTCAATGGGCATCATGTAGGGCTGCAAGGGGCCGTTGGTTCCCGATGTGCTGCCCAGGGGCTTCAGGCCCCATTCGGCAACGTGACTCGCAACGTAGAGCGCCGCGGTGTCGTAGCCGCGCGAGGGGAAGTACCGCCCTTCCAATTGATCCGACGCAAGAAAATAGTCATAGATTTTCAGCTCGTCTTGCGTAATCGAATCTGCGTTTCCATAGCTCATTGACATGCTTGTCTTCGTATTCTTGGATTTGGACTGTTGCGGCGAGCCGGAGACACGCACGCTGACGAGGGCCGTGAGCGAAACCACAGCCGCGGCCAAAAGAGTGAAGCTAATCAAGATTCGGCGCATAGTTCCTCGGTGAATGAAGAATTGAAAGCGCCGTATCTTAACTCGAAAATCGGAGTTTTTGACGTTTTTTGCCCGGCAAATGAATGATGGGAGTCTCACACGTTTCGCATTGCGGCGCAGCGGCACCCGTGCTGAATACTTCATTAAGTATAGAATGTGACACCACGGATGTTATTGACGCGGAGTTCTGGAGGGGGTATCTTTCCCTTTATTGAGATTCCCTTAAGAGGAGGGAAATATGCGCCGATACATATCGGGCATTCTATTAATTCTGGGGTTGGCGGTAGCCACTGCTTGGGCCGATGATTTTTGGGTCAAGAAGCCCCCGCAGGATTGGACCAAGGGCGATTGCAAGAAAATGCTGGAGGACTCGCCATGGGCGAAACACTTCTACGTTGAGAACTCGCAGGAGATTTCAAACTCGACGAGCGCGTCGAGGGATGTGTTGTTGGATTCTGGAAATATAGGACAGAATATCGGCAATGGGAGTATCACATATCGCGTGCAAGTCATCTCAGCTGATCCGATCCGCCAGGCCCTTGCCCGTCAAAGAGATCTCGATAAGAATTCCGCAAAGATGGGCGAGGGAGAGAAGCGGGCGATGGACGCTCTAATGGATAAGCAGACGGGCAAGCCTCGTAGCGATGTAATAGTCTTTCGCATTTTCTATTACTCCGTTTCTGATACTTTGCAAAAAGCGCTTATCGATTATTGGCAAAGCTGGCCGGAAGAATCTATTCCTTCTGATCTTTATTTGACGTCGGATAGTGGAATCAAGACGCCCCCAAGATACTATTACGCCCAAAAGGGGTTCGGGCCCGATCTCGAGTTCGAATTGGCTTTTCCCCGTATGGTTAACAACCAGCCTGTCGTGCCTCCCGGCGCCAAATCCATGAAGCTTCTCATCAAAGAACCGCAGATCGGCGTTTTTTCCACAAAAATGCTCGTCTGGGAGTTTAAGCTCGACAGGATGGCGTGGAACGGGAAGACGGAATTCTAACCAAAGTAGTGAGCCATTCGCATGGCTGGCTTTATTCGCCGTCCAAGAGTGACAAAATATGCGCCGCTCTATTACGTGCATCCTGTTAATTTTGGGATTAGGTGCCGTCGCGAGAGCAGCGGATGATTTCTGGCAGAAAAAGAACTACAGCGAATGGAGCAAGGCCGAATGCAACAGGCTCTTGGATGACTCGCCCTGGGCGCAAAGAAAATTGATTGATTACAGAAATGCGGTCATCAGTCAGAACATTGGCGCAGGTGAGATCACATATCGGGTTCGACTTGATTCCGCAGAGCCAATCCGCGAAGCCTTCATCCGTCGGCAACAGCTCGAAAAAAACTTTGAAAAAATGAACAGCGAGCAAAAGAAGGCCTTTGAAGTAGAACAGGATCAGAAGATGGTTCAAGCTCCGGATTCGATTTTGGTCAACGTAATTTATGAAGGAAATTCAACGCATCAGAAAACGAGTCTAGCGGAGTATTGGGAGCGGTTTCCGGCCCGTGCGATTCCACCGGGAACATTTTTGACTGTTGACGGGAGTGCGCAGGTCCATCCCATTTCATACACGAGTAAGAAGGCGGAGAATGAGTTTGAACTTGTTTTTCCAAAGATCCTGAATAATCAACCTCTTATACATCCGGGTGCAAAATCGATGAAGCTGGTGTTTGAGAGTCCGCAAATCGGAGACTTTAACAAGAAGATCGTTTCCTTCGAATTCAAACTGGAAAAAATGATGTTCGCCAATCAGCTCGAATACTAATGGATGCAGTCGTATTCTTGAATTGAGATTAAAATTCGATGGCTCCGAGATGACACGAGACCGCAAACCTGCATCATAATGCAAACAAAGGAGAGGCAGATTCAGCCGCAAAGCCCGATGCAAGAATGGCAGTCTGCCGCAAAATGGATTCCATGAAAAAAACTGTCTTGCATGGTGTGATATTGGCATTTGTAATTCTCTTGGTTCCCGCTGCGGAATGGGCGACTTGCGGGGGCGGGGGAGGCGGGGGTACGGGCGGCATGCGCACGGGATCGGGACCGGCGGGTTCCGGTCCATCCTCGGCGGACACGCAGGTGTATATGGTGCCGTGGAAAATGTTGACCGCTCAGGATTCACCCGTAACATCTGGATTGATCCTCTATTGGTTTCCTTCCTCGAATGACGAATGGAAGCGGTCCAGCCTGCGGACCTCGCGCACCCTTTCTCTCTACGCCTCGCAATGCGTTTCCATGCAAGTATCCACCATGCAGTCGCCTGTTGGGCAAAAGCTCGGCGCCGAGACAAAACTTCCGATTGCGGTGCTTGCAAATCCCGATGGCGCGATTATCGGCAAAGCCGAAAATAAGGACGGATTCCTCAAGGTCGACCAAGTGGAGAAATTGGTCGATGCGGAGGTGAAGCACCGGGAAGATACGATCAAGCAGAAAATGGATGACGCGAAGAACAAGGCCAAGGCCGGCGACAACGAGGGCGCGATCAAGCTTTACCGCGCGGTGGTTGAACAGAAGTGTCTTTTTCCGGGCAAAGCAAAAGACGCAATCAACGCGCTGAAGAAGCTGGGCGTCAATGAAGCAATTGAAATTCCCAATCCGCCGATTTTTGATCGCGCGAAGGGCGCGCAAATTGAAAAGGTGATGCGCCAGGGTCTGAAAGCCGAGATGGTGGGAAAGTATCCCGAGGCGGAAAGACTTTACTCTCAAGCACATGATATGGATTCCGCGGATCCCGCGCCTTTGCGGTATTTGGGCGAACTCTATCGCCACGAAATCGGCGACTGGGCCAAAGCGCGCACCGTATTCCGGCAAATCCTTGATATGCAATCCGATCCGATGTCACGCGCCGTCGCGCTGCACGGGATCGGGAAAATGACCATCCACGACGGCGAGTTCAAGAAGGGCCTGGCAATGATGGAAGATTCCGTGAGGACCTACCCACTCGCACTGGCCTACCGCAATCTGGCCGTTTATTGGAATTCGGAAGGAGACGCCGCGAAGGCGAACGAATACGTTCGCCAGGCGCTGGCTCTCGACCCGGCAGATCCTTACAACATCGTATTCGCCGCCACGTTTATGGCAGCCGATGGACGCGGCGACGAAGCGCTGAAGATCGCGAAGGAAAACGAATCGCTTCTTCCCGCTTCCTACAATCTAGCGGCTATCTACGCACAAGCTGGACAAAAGGAAAAAGCCCTGGCCTTGCTCAGGCGCCACTTCTATGAATACGAGCGATACCAAGCTGTTCGCAGCAAAGAGATGATGGAAGCGCGAGTGGATGCGGTATTCCTCTCTTTGCGCCAGGATACGGTTTTCGTATCATTGACGAGCGGCGCGGATGGAGAACTCGATCCTACAAAAACAATGACGGGCACGCCGCCGAATTCCAGGAACTGAAACATCAACCGAAGCCGCCCGGACTCAGTGGCAAGCGGCGATAGACAGACAAGGCGCGGAGGGCTACAGAAGCTTCCTGCGTCCCCATTAGGTTTGAAATACCTAGCACAGCATAGTCTTCAAAAAGAAGAGCGCGGCGTGATCGCCGCGCTCTTCTTGATTTAATTGCCGCGTCTGAAGCGGCAGACCTTAATTGGACTAGAACACGCCATCAAGGACTTGCGTGCCTTCCTTGCGCACGGCATCCAGTGCATTAGGATCGAGTCCCAGCGCCCTGAGGATGGTGGGAGCCACCTGCATCGTTTCGACCGGGCTCGGCACCGTCTTGGCGTTGAACCTTGGATTCGACAGCAACATCATGACGTTGGTGTCGTCATGCGCGAAACCACCATGCTCGGCCAGTTTCTTGGTGCTGCCGGAGTAGGTGACGCCGACATTCGGAGTGACCAGGATATCCGGCGTGCGCGGATCATTGGGGGGCAATCCCGGCGCATTGTAAAGCACAGTGATCCCCGGCCCCCAGAAAATCTGGCCGATGCCCGCGACATTGTTCGTCGTCGGCGATGCGGTTTCGAGGCTGCTGACCGCGCTCGCCGTGGTGCAGCTGCTGTTCAGCCAAATCAAAGAGACGTCGTCTTCGGTCGGCCCGACGCCGGTGGGGTTGAGCGGTGATTCGGAGAGAGGTATGCATCCGAGGCCGGCCAAAATGGTGGCTGGAGAGGTCGTTATCGGATCACCGGTTGAATTTGATATGCCCAGATAACGGGAGGAATCGATCGGACTTTGACCGTGCTTGGCAGTAATGATGATGAGCGTCGAGTCGTAATCACCGGTCTTCTTCAATGCCGCAACCATCTCGCCGATCGAGGCGTCCGCGAATTGGATTTCGCTTACCAGCGATGGGGTCGGAGTGCCTTGTCCATCCAGATAGCCACCCGTCAGGCCCACCTTGCTCTCGATCAGCTTCTGCCCGACGCTCACGGCCTGGAAATTCATCCCAAACACAGCCGGGACGGGAGCGGATGACACGCCATTATGCGTTTTTCCATTGATTTCATTGAGGATGGCATTGACCTTCAGTGTGTCGTAGCACTGAATGTTTTGAAAACTGTCGGTCCAAGCGGCTGTAGCGCCACTGGAGGTATCCGGAATGGGGGAGCAAGGCATTCCCGCGGGAGTCGTCACTCCGGGCAGCGCAACAACAATTGAGTTGATCTCAGGAGCGTAGTAGTCGTCGACGTTGGTGCCGTTGCCGGGGCCGGACACTGCTGAATAGGATGGATGCTTGTCGGACCAAGCGGTGTATCTGCCTGCGTCATGCACTACGCCAAAAATTGTATTCGTCCGCACGAAGTTCCACGGATACACCGGCGCGCAATTCTTGCTTGGATCGCGTTCCAGCTTTGTAGGATCAATCGACTGAATTCCGCCATCGACTCCGGTTGGCGCGCCGCCATTCAGCAGGTTCTGGTTCAGATCGATTCCCTCATCAAACTCCGTCGTTGTGCCCGGGAAAACTCCCGGTGTGCAGGTTCCGCCCGCCAAGCCGTTTCCCGTTGGGTTGATCGGCGGAGCCAGCGAACGGTCGTATGCAACATCGTAGAAAGCTCCCACGCTGCGAGGAGATCCGCCGGTCATCAGGGCCATCAATCCGGGGAATGAGTCGGATGTCTTCGAAGTGGATGCGTCGAGAAAACTCACGCCCGTCGCTTTGAGTTCGGCGAGGTTGGGGCAATAGGGCTCGCCCCCATTGGCACCGCTGATTCCATTCACACAATTGATGAAATCCAGCGAGTGCATGCCGTCAATGCTGATCAGCAACACATGGCGAAAATCGCGATCGTGATCGCGATCATGATCCTGGTTTGGGCCCGTGCCGGCGGATAGTCGCAGCGCCAACATCATGGCCAGCGCGAACGAACCAGCAAGCAAAGCAATTCTGAAATTCTTTTTCATTCTTCCCCCTTTTAAGAGAACGCGATTCGAAAGACGAAAGGCAGTTAGGTCATGCCATTCGGGTAGCGGTATAGCCGTGCGCAGTTAGCGGAGCGTGACTCGGAAATGAATTGAATATGAATGACGGTGCGGAGTCTTGGAGGAAAAGAAGCTTTCCTTCCAATGACGGATGGCCGGGCATGAGAGCGAAAATACGGAGTGAATTCACGCCTTCCGACCGCGTATTGAGCGGCCTCTATTTTCTCTTCGGATCCGCGGCTGCAATGGCGCAGGAATATCGACCGTAGCGATCCTGGCCCATCCGAGCCGGGAAGCAGCCACAGCGTAAGCCGAATCAGCGGAACGGCCGCGCGCCAGGGCGGGCTTGCCTGGACGGCATTCGCTGAGAATTCACAGAGAAGTAACGCCCGCGTATAGATCGATGGCTAATAGACTCACGGAGGTTTTATATGAGGGCGAAAGGGCTAGTACTGGCTGGAGTAGCAGTGGCGGCATTGCTGGCGTTATCGACGCTTAGAACAGCGTCAGATACGAACGCTGAGGGCTTCAGGAAGATCAAGCATGTGCTGCTGTTGAGCATTGACGGCATGCACGCGGTGGATTTCTACAATTGTGCGCACGGAATTGCGGGCGTGAATGACGGTGATCCTTATTGCCCGAACATGGCAGCGCTGAGCCACACGGGGATCACCTATACGGCTGCCTCGTCGTCAAAACCTTCGGATTCTTTTCCTGGGATCGCGGCGCTAGTCACCGGAGGCACGCCGAAGTCGACCGGGCTCTACTACGATGTGGCATACGACAGGTCGCTCGATGGGCCGGCAACGATGACTGGCACGGGTCTCGCTGCGGCGGCATGCACGCCATTTGCGCCACCCACCGGAACAACGACCGACAATGACCAAGGCGTTGACCTTGACGATACCAAGCTGAATGGTGGTGCACCGGGCGCCCCACCGACCGAGGGCGGCATCGCCTCGCTCGACCCGAACAAGCTGTCGCGAGACCCGGCGCGGGGTTGCGCCCCGGTATATCCCTGGAACTTTGTCCGCACCAACACCATCTTTGGCGTGGTCCATGCCGCGGGAGGATACACGGCGTGGATCGACAAGCACCCGTCGTATTCGATGGTGGGTGGGCCCGGCGGCCACGGCCTGAATGACTATTACGCACCAGAAGTGAGCTCGAATGTGATTCCGCTGCCGGGTGTTACGACTCCGGAAGGCGTTTCGTGCGCCACGATACCCGACATGAGCAGCCTTTCCGGGTGGAACAACAGCTTCGCTAACATCCAATGCTATGACGCGCTGCGGTTGAACGGCTTGCTGAACCAGATTGCAGGCAAGACTCACAACGGCGCGCCTGCGGAAACGCCGGCAGTCTTCGGGATGAACTTTCAATCCGTGTACACCGGCGAAATCCTGATCGAACCCGGCGTGGGCACGGGCGGCTACCAGAACGCGGCGGCCCTTCCCAGCGCGCAGTTGGTGAGCGAAATTAAATATGTGGACGATTCGATAGGCGAAATCGTCAATGCTCTCAAGGATTCGGGCATCTTCGAGAGCACGATGATCATCATCACCGCGAAACATGGGATGTCGCCCATCGATCCGAACCTGTTCGTAGCCAACCCCTCCAATACCCCCGCCACGCTGCTGGGCACGGCCATACCCTCCTCGGAGTCGCCGCTAACGCCGGGTGGGATTGGTGCTACCGAAGACGACGTCTCAGTGCTCTGGCTGAATAAGGGGGCGAGCATTGACGCGGCTGTGGGTCTGCTCGAACAGAATGGGGCAGCGATTGGGCTAGGACAGATCTACTATGGGCCAACGTTGGCACTGAACTACAACGTTGGCGGTCTAGAGCCGGGTCAGGATCCACGCTCGCCGGACATAATTGTGACTCCCAACGTCGGCGTGACCTACATTGGCGCCGGCTCGGCCCTTGCCCTTGGAGACCACGGCGGGTTCGGGCTTGACGATACCAACGTCATGCTGCTGGTTTCTAATCCACGTCTTAGGGAACAGATCGTCTCGGCCCCCGTCGCAACCACGCAGGTCGCGCCGACGATCCTGCAGGCGCTGGGGCTGGATCCGAAAGCGCTCGACGCCGTGAGAGTGGAAGGCACGCCAGTGCTCGCCGAGGTTGAGGCGCAACTGCCAAAGTAGTCGTGAGCACGGCAAGAGGGAGAGGGGCGGCGATGTCTCGCTGCGCGGGCGGTCAGATCTGCCCGAGCGCAGGGCTGCCCCTCTCCCTCTTCTTTCTCGGATTATTCTTGGTGTTCCTTTCCATCTGGGTTCTCGTTAGCTTTTCGCTCGTGGTTCACCCTGATTTCTCCGTATCCGAGAGCTGGTTGGGGTGAACCGGAAAGCTCAGAATCCATAGCTTACGAAAACTCTCAACTCACTCGCGTTTCGGCTAACGGCGGACAGCAAGTGCGTGTAAGAGTGCCGATTTTTGCGGCTGGATCGTCTACCGAAAACGAAAAACTACTTACTTTAGTGTCCGCCACTAGAACTACGCTTTGATCGTTGTTACATTTACCCGCTTTGCAGGCTGTCCTATTAGGCCTCGTTTTCTTTGGGGCGACACGGGGTCATACGGGCCTTATGGGAAACCTTCTTATGAATGACGGCCTTGCGGGTACAATGACCTGGCGGCTCGTGGCTGTTTTCTCTAAGAATTCAAATTAGGACAGCACCCGTCCATTCCATATCTTCCCTTACATGGCCGGCGTAGAAGATAATCGTGCGGCCATGCTATCGGGAGGGTGCGCCGAAGAATGACAAGTGAATCCACACATTCGACCGCGGAATTCAACGCTTCGCGTTTCTTTCCCATTCTGCTGCTTTTGTTTGCGGGCAGCGGATGTTCCGCGCTGATCTACGAGATTGTCTGGTATCACCTGCTCCAGCTTGCAATCGGATCCACGGCCGTCTCATTGGGCGTGCTGCTCGCGACGTTCATGGGCGGTCTGTGCATCGGAAGCATTGGCCTGCCGCGATGGAAGATGGCGCGGCAACATCCCTTGAAGATTTATGCGGTCCTCGAACTGGGAATCGCGCTTTTCGGGCTTGTTGTATTGTTTGGGATTCCCTACGTCGACCGTATTTACGTGGCGGGAGCCGAGCACGGGCTGCCGGGGATGTTGCTTCGCGGATTCATCGCCGCCGTGTGCCTCTTGCCGCCCACGATTTTGATGGGCGCATCTCTTCCGGCCATCGTTCGATGGGTCGAGTCCACGCCGCGCGGCGTTTCGTGGTGGGGATTGCTCTATGCCGGAAACACAATGGGCGCCGTCTTCGGTTGCCTGTTCGCGGGCTTTTATCTTCTCCGAATCTATGACACGGCCGTGGCAACTTACGTTGCCGCCGCAATTAATGCCGGCGTTGCGTTGGTAAGTTTTGTTTTGGCGAGTTGGACTCCGGGTCATGCCGCTCCGAGGGAGGAGGGCGGGGAGTCCGCTGTATCGAGCGCAAATGTTCAAGCGCCCGATGTTAACGGAGCGAGCCGATGGGTTGTCTACGTCACCATCGCAATCTCCGGCGCCTGCGCCCTCGGCGCGGAGGTTATCTGGACGCGCCTGATGGGCATGATGTTGGGCGCGACGGTCTATGTATTTTCAATCATCCTCGCAGTGTTTCTTGCGGGGCTGGCAATCGGGAGCGCCGGCGGAGCGTGGCTTGGGCGCACTGTCCGTCCGCGGCTTGCCCTCGGGTGGTGTCAGGTGCTGCTTGCCGCGGCCATCGTCTGGGCGGCATTCATGATTGCGGATTCCTTGCCGTACTGGCCAATCAATCCGCTGCTGACCATCAGCCCGTGGCACACATTTCAACTCGATTTGGTGCGGTGTCTCTGGGCAATTCTGCCGCCCACGATTTTATGGGGTGCGAGCTTCCCCCTCGCTCTCGCGTCGGTAGCTTCTCCGGAAGAGGATTCCGGCAAAGTGGTCGGCGGAATATATGCGGCAAACACGCTGGGCGCGATCCTCGGCGCGCTGATCACCAGCCTCGCGCTGATTCCATGGATCGGGACACAGGATTCGCAGCGCGTCATTCTAGTTCTCTCCGCCTTGAGCGCGTTATTTGTTTTGGTCCCATTCATCATGACGCATAAGTCGCTGATTGGCGCGACGTGCCTGGCAGCCTCTCTGGTAATCGCCGGACTTCTAGCCTGGCGGCTGGATCCGATACCCGGCGAACTGATTGCGTACGGGCGGCGCATGGCCATCAACGCAGGCAAATCGCACGTCCTCTTCACGAAGGAAGGCCGAAACTCTTCCGTTGCCATCACGCAATGGAACGACGGCGCAATCGAAATTGATGTCAACGGACACGTCGAAGCAACAACCGAACTCTTCGACATGAAGCTGCAGCGGATGGTCGGACATCTGCCCGCGCTCCTGCATCCCGATCCGAAATCGGTTCTGGGCATCGGATTTGGCGCGGGAGTTTCCGCGGGGACATTCACGACCTACCCCGGCATTGAGCACATCACCGTATGCGAAATCGAGCCGGTGATCCCGCCGATCTCGACGCGCTTCTTCACGCAGCAGGATTACGATGTAATGGACAACCCGCGCACGCGGATCGTTTACGATGACGCGCGCCATTATGTCCTGACCACCACCGAGAAATTCGACATCATCGCTTCCGATCCACTGGACGTTTTTGTGAAAGGCACAGCCGCGCTTTATTCGAAGGAATATTTCGAATCGGTGAAAAAGCACTTGAATCCCGGCGGTTTTTTCTCGCTCTATGTGCCGCTTTATGAAAGCGATGTGCGAACGGTGAAAAGCGAGCTTGCAACATTTCTTGAGGTATTTCCTTACGGCACCGTCTGGGCGAACACCATCAATGGGCAGGGCTATGACATGGTTTTCCTGGGGCAGGCCGAACCGCTGAAGATCAACATCGACGAAATCGAGGCACGCCTGGCGCGTCCGGATTACGCGCCCGTTGCACAGTCGCTTCGCGAAATCGGGATCGGATCCGCGCTGGACCTCTTCGCGACTTTTGCCGGGCAGAAAGCCGACTACGCCGCGTGGCTTGAAGGAGCCGACATTAATCACGACAGCGATCTGCGGCTGCAGTACATCGCTGGATGGGGAATCAACTCCACCATGGAAGATGCAATTTATCGCCAGATGATTGCCTATCGGCGACTCCCGGAAAATATATTCACCGGGTCTCCCCAGCAAGTCCAGGCGGTGATGCTGGCGATATCATCCGGCATCGGCAGCACCCAGCCGTAGTCCGTTTATTTGAAAAAGTGGACAACTGGCATCCGCGGAGTGATGCTACCAGTATGTTGACCGTGCTCTATGACGGCTCCTGTGCCCTGTGCCGCGCGAGCGTAGCGCGCTTGCAACGCATGGATCGGGGCGGCCGGGTCGCGCTTCTGGATTTGCACGACCCGCAAGCTTCGGTGCGCTTTCCCCAAGTGGACCGCGAAAAGGCAATGCGGTTGATGCAGACGGTGGATACAACGGGCCGGGTTTATAGCGGCGTTGATGCCTGGGCGCGCATTGGACTCTCATTGCCCGGGTGGAAACTTGTGGCGTGGCTGTTGTTGGCTCCGGGGATTCATTTCATCGCCGGCGCCATCTATGCCTGGGTGGCGCGCAATCGGTATCGCTGGAACAGGGAGCTTTGCGCAGACGGTTCGTGCGCCTTACACGTGGATCATCCTCAACACGGTCCAAATCCTCCTATTTCGCCCCGCTGAGCGCGGCCCGTCTTATAATGACGGCCGCATATGGAATGGAAACCCGCCTCCGCTCTCCGCTGGCTGCTTGATTCCGAGCGTGGCCCATCAAACCGTCTGCTGCCGCGATGGCTTTTCCTGCGGGCGCTCGGCCTGATTTATTTTTCGGCGTTTTTTTCGCTGGCGTTCCAAATCCGCGGTTTGATCGGCCCCGATGGAATTCTGCCGGCGGGCGAATTCTTAAAAGCGGTGGCTCAAGCGACAGGCCGCTCGCGCTTCTGGTACGCACCCACCCTGCTCTGGTTTTCCGCAAGTACGCACATGGTGGTAATCCTTTGCTGGATTGGGATGGCGGCGTCTCTCCTTGTCGTACTGAATTTGTGGCCGCGCTTCACGCTTGCGGTTTGCTTTGTATGTTTTCTGTCGTTTGTCTGCACCGCGCGCGATTTTTCGAGTTATCAATCCGACGGGATGCTGCTCGAAGCCGGGTTCATTGCGCTTTTCTTTGCGCCGCCGGGACTCAGGCCTCGACTCGGACTGGCGAGCCCGCCGTCGCGCATGAGTCTGTTCCTATTGCAATGGGAATGGTTTCGCATTTACTTCGAATCCGGGGTCGCCAAGATCGCGAGCGGCGATGTGGAGTGGCGCCATCTGACCGCGATGGATGAGTATTACCAGAATGGCCCGCTGCCCACCTGGATAGGCTGGTACGTGCAGCACCTGCCGCACTGGTTCCATGCGGGTTGCGCCGGCGCCACGCTTGGCATAGAACTCGTGCTGGCGTGGCTGGTGTTCCTGCCCCGGCGTTGGAGGATTGTTTGCTTTTTTATTGTGACGCCCTTCGAGATGAGCATCATCCTCACGGCGAATTATACGTTTCTAAATTATCTTGTCCTGGTGCTGGGTTTCCTGTTGCTGGATGACAAGTTTCTGGCACGATTCATTCCGCACTGGTGGCGGAAGCTCATCCCTATTCCGCCGGAGATTGCGCAGCCCCCAGAAAAAGTTACGCCGCCAGGATGGCGAGAGACATTCCATCCCCACTGGAAAGCTCTACGCATTTCTCTCACAGGAGTATTGCTTGGGTGCGTGTTCTACTCGACTTCGGCCCAACTCCTTTGGATGTTTTCTCCAAGCCTAAAGCTGCCGGTAACTCCCGTTGAAGCGCTCGAACCATTTCGAATCGCAAACCGTTTCGGGTTGTTCGCGTACATGACGCGAGGAAGATACGAAATCGAATTTCAGGGATCCAATGACGGGCACACGTGGACGGCGTATCCGTTCCGGTTCAAACCGCAAGATGTTTCAAAACCACCGGGCATCTATGCGCCTTACCAGCCACGGTTTGACTGGAACCTTTGGTTCGCATCACTCGGCCCATGGAATCAGTCCACAATCGTGCCTCGAACCGAGGTCAAGCTACTGTCAAACGATCCTGACGCACTTGCACTTTTTGCCGGGAATCCCTTTCCTTCCGCACCGCCCCATCGGGTGCGTGCCGTGTTGTGGCAATACAGGTTCACAACAATGGATGAAAAGCGCCAGAAGGGGATTTGGTGGCGGCGCGAGCTGCTTGGGCTTTATGCTCCGGTTATAGAACGACTTCCCGATGGCCAAATAAACGTGCTGGAGTGGCCCTCGCTCGAAGCCCCGCAACAATAGTCTTGTAAGAGCAGAAAAAGGCTCGAAATTCAGAGGAACCCTGCATCCCCTGGAGCCTGCCGCGGGCCGATGGCGGGATTGGAGCAAGCGTTTTAGTGTCTTATTTCTTGCCTACTAGCGTTCTCATGTTCGATTCTTTTTGGACGAGGGCGCTCGCCGCGACATTCGTTTTGTGTCTGCCCGCGGCATTCGCGTCCATCGTATTCATCAGAAGTTTCGCGTCCGCTGGTTTCAGCGCGGAAGCCCTGGGCTCCAATCTCTTCGGGGCGGTCGTCGGAGGGATGCTGGAAGCGGCGTCGATGTGGACGGGGATCCGGTCTCTCGTGATTTTGGCGGGGATCCTCCATCTGGCCTCCTATGTTTGCCTGCCGAACGAACAACGCCAACTTGCTCTCAATTTCCCATCGGGCTTGTCATTTTCGAAGGTCTGGAAATGGCAGGGCATCCATCTGACTCCTGCAAGAAAAAGGTAGGCGCCCGAATTCATTTTCCCAGGGATTGAATGCGTCAGCACTTCAAATTGGCAATCCAGCGTGCGTAAATCCTGCCGGCTTCCTCTGGCTTTGGTGTAGTCTACGGATTGCGTCCGATTTTATTTGTTCTTCCATGTTCAACCCAATGCATGAAGAGCAGGTTGGATCATTGACGCATTTCTTGCGGAGCAAAGTATCCGAATGAAAGTTCTCGTTCTCGCGCCGCCAATGGGCGCCACGGGCGGTGTACAGAATTACACGATGACTCTGGTTCGCTCGCTTGAGCAAATTCTCGGGAAGCAAAACGTTTGTCTGCTCGCGGTGCCGGCGGAGCCGCGGATCAGCTCTGATGGCGAGGTTTCGCTTTCACCAGGCGTGAAGCTCAGATTTTTTGCGGCTTCATTAAGAGAGGCAATTCTTTGGCGGCCCCAACTCGTTATATGCGCGCACGTCGGCGTTGCTCCAGTAGCCAGATTCATTCGAAGGATAACCGGCGCACCGTATTGGGTGGTCTTGCATGGAATCGAGGTTTGGGGTGACCTCGGATCCGCCAAGGTTCGCGCCCTTCGCGGCGCGAAAAGGCTCCTGAGCGTAAGCGCATTCACTTTCGGCATTGCCAGCTCCCGGCATGGACTTTCCGATGAGAATGTTTCGATCCTACCCCCTGCTGCTCGTTTCGATAATGAGCAAGACTCGCGCTTGCCGATTCCTTCAAAACCGGAAACCGGCGCTCCAATTGTCCTGACCGTCGGGCGTCTGGTTGCCTCCGAGATATACAAAGGACATGATGTGATGCTGGCCGCGTGGCCTGCGGTCCTCAAACGCGTACCTGATGCAATTTATTGCATCGTCGGGGATGGTGATGACCGGGCGAGGCTTGAAGCTCGAGCGCGCGATTTAAAGGTTAATGACTCCGTCCGATTCGCCGGGACTGCCACCGGCGAGGGGCTGCTGGACTGGTATCATCGTTGCCAGGTTTTTGCCATGCCGGCTCGCACGAACATTGATCCGCGCGCACCGCGCGGCGAAGGCTTTGGAATTGTTTTTCTGGAAGCGATGTTTCACGGGAAACCGGTCGTAGGGCCGCGGGATGGCGCGCCGAGCGAATTCATCCGATCAGGGGAGCACGGGCTGCTGGTAGATCCGGCAGATTCCCGGGAAGTTGCGAACGCGGTGGTGGAGCTGCTGCAAAACAAGCAACGCGCGGAGGCAATGGGACGCGCCGCCAGGGCCTGGGTGATTCAAGAATACAGTGAGGATAGATTTCGCCAGCGCCTTGTTGAGATTTTGGGAATTAAAACAGCTACTAAAGGCAGTTAGCCGGGAAAATCCGCCGAGAATCTGAACCAAGCGATGAAAAACGCCCGAATCCGTTCAGTGGAAGGCCTTTTTCTACTCTGGGTCATCGTTGTCAACGCCCTTTACTACCGTCAATTCTGGACTCAATTTGCTCCGCGCATTCTGGCATTTTTCCATTTATGGCATTCCTGAACGCACTCGGTTGGCTGGCCATTGTGGGATTGCTGGGAATGGTGGCCGTCGCCTTCGGCGCGCGCGTACTTGATCTGTTCGCCGCCGACCCCTCCAATGTCCTGGAAAAATGTCTCTTTTCAGCCGGAATATCTTTCACGACAATTCAGGCGGCGGTTCATGGACTGATCGCGGCAGGATGGCTCAACCGCGCAACGATTTTGATTCTTTTCGCGGGGATGGCGCTTGTTGCGTGGAAGAGTTGTAGGATTTTCGGTGAGCTTGCGGCGGCAATGATTTCTTTTTTCACTCAAGTGAAACAATCGCGCCTTGCAACGATCCTCGCCATTTTGATCTTGTTTTTCTTGCTTTCAGACGCATTCATAGCGATGGCCCCTCTCACCGGATCGGACGCATTGCATTATCACTTCACTGCGCCCTCCCTTTGGCTGCAACACGGTTTTCACCCACTTTATGACATTACACTTTCCTTTGCCGTGGGACAGTCGCACATGCTGATTCTGTTGGGTCTCGCGCTTGGCTCCGACCACATCTCACTCGGCCTGATTTTCTTCGGCGGCTTGCTTTCCGCCGCGGCGCTCTACCGGTTCGCCCGCGAATGGATTTCGCTGGAGGGAAGTTTGGCCGTTACTCAGGCTTTTCTTCTGACGCCGATGGTTTTCTGGCAGATGACAGTCGCGGGAGCGCCGGACATCTGGATAGTTTTCTTTTGCACGATATCGGTACTTGCGGCTGCACACAGTATTTCCTCGCGCTCCGCAAGATGGGCAATCCTCGCGGGCTTTTTTGCGGGGGCAGCCGGCGGCTCGAAATATCCCGCATGGGCGATTCCTGCGGCGCTGTGCTTACTTTTGCTCCTGGAGACCCGTTCGCTCCGAATTTCTTTTGCGTGTGGTTTTGCGGCCGTTGCGAGCGGCATCTGGCCGCTCGTTCGCAACGCATGGTGGACGGGCGATCCCGTTTTCCCGTTTCTCTCCCGCTGGCTGACGCCAAATAATTTCAATCCCTATACGTATGCATCGGTGCTCGCCGACACGCGTCCTGCCGCAAACCACAGCGGGTTTGTTTCCTGGATCGAATATCCCTTCCGATTGGTTTTGGAAGGCCAGAAATACGGCGTGGGACATTATTTTGGACCGCTCGTGCTAGCGTTTGCTCCTCTGCTTGTTTTTGCATACCGGCCCACCCCATTATTCCGCGTGACTGCGGGCGTATGGGCGGCGGTTTTCTTCACGAATGTTTTCTCCTCTCAGATGGCGCGGTTTCTTTTGCCTGTGTTCGCCATCGCTCTCGCAGTGGTGTTTGTGGGGGCAGAGTCGGTAATGAAGAAGGGGTACCCGCTGGTGCGGTTTGCTTGTATCGTCTCCATTGTTGTTTTCCTTGTTTTTGGAGCGGTCTCGTACGCCCTTTACGCCCGCGACTTCCTACCTGCCGGTTTGGGGATCGAGCCGCGAGAGCATTTCCTCGCGCGGCTCGCGCCAAACTACCAGGAAACATCGTTTATCAATTCGCAGTTGGAGGGGAAGCCGGGCGCGGCCCTGGTTTTCCTTCGTCATCTGTACTATCTGCGTGTGAATATGGTGGATGGCGACCCGCAGTCGAGTTGGCTGGTGGATCCCGATAAGTTGCGCACGCCCGAATCCATGCTGGCATACTTGCGGAATTCGGGCGTGCAATGGGTCATTCGAACAGGGGATTATCCCGAAGCGATACGCGAGCCCCTTCGCGAACTGGAATTATCCGGTGATTTGCGGGCAACTGCTTCCGCGGTTGCAAACGATTTCTCCGGTTGGCGCGTCGAAGGAGAGAGGGTGAGTGTGCCCGTCGAAATCCTGGAGGTAAGGGCGCAGGGACACTGACAGCGATGCGAATACTCCACGTCACACAGACCTATTATCCCTTTCTTGAGCGGGGCGGGCCGACCGTCAAAGTCCGCGCCATTGCGGAAGGTCTTGCACAGCGGGGCGATCGCGTCACGGTTTTGACTTCGTGGTACGGCCGCCCGTTTGCAGCGCGGCACGTGCAGCAGAACGGAGTTGAGGTGGTTTACTTGCGGCCCCGCGCCACGTATCGCGCCACGACTTTAAATTCCGGCTTACTTTCATTTTGCCGGAAACGCCTCCGGGAATTTGACATGGTCCACATTTACGGTCTGTATGATCTCCTCGGCCCGGTCGTCGCGCACTATTGCGCGAAGGCTGGAATTCCCTACGTGGTCGAACCGCTTGGAATGGTGCGCCCGATTGACCGCAGTTTTCGGATGAAGCGCATCTGGCACGCCTTCATGGGCAAGCCGTTGCTCCGCCACGCCGCTCTTTTGATCGCGACATCACAGCAGGAAGAAAAGGAATTGCTCGCCGACGGATTTCCACGGGACCGCGTAGTGATTCGCTACAATGGCGTGGACTTGAAAGAATATTTAAGTCTTCCTCCCAAGGGAACGTTTCGGGCCGAATGGGCCTTGCCCCCGGACGAGCCGATTGTGCTTTTCCTGGGCCGCCTGATTCCCCGAAAGGGAGTGGACATGCTGATTGACGCTTTCTCGATGGCATCCCCCGAGCACGGCCGTCTTGTCATCGCGGGTCCAGAGGGCGAAATCGGTTATGTTGCCAAATTGCGGGAGATTGCGCGTGAAAAGCGGATTGAAGCGCGCACAATTTTTACTGGGCCGCTCTATGGCGATCAGAAAAAAGCGGTGCTCGCGGACAGCCAGATCTTTGCCTTACCCTCCCGGTATGAGAATTTTGCGAATGGGGTGGCCGAGGCAATTGCATGCGGAATGCCGGCAATCGTCACCGACAATTGTGGAGTCAGCGAATTTGTCCAAGATCGCGTGGGTTTGGTCATCCCTCGCGAAACCGGTGCATTGGCGAACGCCCTTCGGCAACTCCTCGGCGATCATGCGCTCTACGAGAGATTCATGGACGCGTGCCCGAAGGTGGCGGCGGAACTGAGTTGGCAGGAATTGCTCGGAAAACAACAAGAGCTGTACGCGCAGGCGCGCAAGGGGAAGAATGAGCCTCGTTAAACAGACGACGTTTTACGACGAGCATCCCTTTGACTGGGTTGAGAATCTGCAAGGGGCGGAACTGCGAAAAGTTATTTCTCCTCTCTTGCTCGAGTTTATTGATTCCTTGCCCGCGAATTCATTCGTCCTCGATATCGGCTGCGGACCGGGGCGCGTGATGGCCTACCTAAAACATAAGGGCTTGCGTTGCATCGGGTTGGATCGCAGCGCCAGCTCGATTGCCATCATTTCGACCCGTTACAAGTTGCCGGGAGCCGTCGCGGACAATTGCCGATTGCCGGTGCGGGATGCCGTGGCAGATGTTGTCATCACAGATGGCGTGCTGCACCACACCGGAGAACCGCCTCGCGCACTTGCTGAAGATTGCCGGGTCTTGAAAGCAGGCGGCCAACTCTATCTCGCGGTATACAAACCCGGAGGGCGCTATGAGTTCTTGTACCGCTACCCGGGTTGGTTCATCCGCAAGCTGGTTCAGTCCCGCGGAACACGATGGCTCGCGCACTCGACGGCCTTGCCGCTTTATTACTTCGTTCACAAAATTAAATCCAAAGGACGAATCAGCTGGCAAGGGGCGAAGAATCTGTTCTACGACTACTTCGCTTCCCCTCAGGTTGCTTTCCTTTCCCGGAAGGTGATTGAGGATTGGGCTTCATCGAATGGGATGTGGTTGTCACGATATGACGGGAACCCGCGGCAGAATGTGCATTGTTTTTTGTTTCGCAAGGGCAAAGCCGCGCGCATATAGGAAATTATGATGCGTGCGCCACAGCAGTAGAATTCGTCATGGCGCACTTTGGCCTGCCCGCCATGTTTTTCGGAGGTAGAATACGGCCCGGGCAGGTAAGAATCTCAAGTCTTCCCCGGGGTTAAGCTTCGCAGGGGTCGAGGCCGGCGAAGCGCGGGGGCCCGGGCGCACGGCAAATTGTGCGGGAGAAAGCAACGGTGGCTCGGCACGCCCTCTATCGGTGTATTTGGATCCTCATAAATTCACTTCTCATCATTTCGTTTTGCGGGTTTATATATGGAGCGATTTGGGAATACTCCACCCGGCAGTACCTCAAAGGGTTTTCGGACGCGATTATCCCCGCGGGCGTCTCACCCCAGCAAAAAGTGGAGGCAATTCTTTCTTGGATGGCCAGAGGGCCTTCCCGGCAAAGCATGGATCATCCGGATGATTTGCTCCAACGGGATCCACGGCAGACCCTGAATTACCATCAACTTCTGGAGGTCTGCGGTGGAGCGACCAACGCCTTTGTCAATCTAGCGATCAGCAACGGGATGCGCGCCCGCCGGCTCCTGTTACTTGATTCACGCCGTATGACAGCCCATGTCACAGCTGAAGTTTGGCTGGAAGATCGCTGGGTTGTCGTGGACCCGGTTTTTCATTTCATCGCGCGCGATCGTTCGGGGAGGCTGTTAACCAAGAACGATCTGGAGAACGAAGAAATCCTGCGTCAAGTAACGGCCTCGGTGCCGGACTACTTGCCGGTGTACAACTATTCCTCGACAGTTCATGTCCGGCTTTCCCGTGTTCCTTTCATCGGGAATTATCTCCACAAAGCGTTCGATTGGGTCTGGCCCGGATGGGAGGAGCATCTCGATTGGACGCTTCTGCTTGAGCGAAGTTCCTTTGCCTTGCTGGTCACGTCATTCGTGGCCTTGGTTCTCCTTGTTCTTGCTCGTCTGCTTGTGGGAAAGTATGGCGAGAAGAAATTGGGCATCACCCGCGTACACCTTCACCGTCAGATCTGGCGAGCGGGCGCGGTGCTCTGGGGGAATCCACGGTAAGCGATGTGTGGAATTTGCGGAATCGCCGGGCTGGAGAGCAGGGAAGAATCCGGACGCGCCGTCCGGCGGATGACGGCCGCCCTCTTCCATCGCGGGCCTGACGAGGAAGGTCTTCTCATCTCGCCACCCGCAGCGCCGAGCGTATCACTCGGAATGCGCCGTCTCAGCATCATAGACCTGCCTGGCGGACACCAACCTGTTTTCAATGAGACCAATGATGTCGCGGTAGTTTACAACGGAGAGATCTACAACTTTCGCGAACTTCGCGTCGAATTGGAACGCGCCGGCCACGCGTTCCACACTCAATCCGACACGGAAGTCATCGTCCACGCGTTCGAGCAATGGGACGAAGCCTGTGTCCGGCATCTCCGCGGGATGTTCGCTTTCGCGGTGCTGGATATGCGGGGAGAGGCCAACGCCAGGCCACGCGTCTTTCTGGCGCGAGATCGCCTGGGAATCAAACCTCTCTATTACGCGCTTCGCGGCGACAAACTCCTGTTTGCTTCGGAGGTTCGCGCCCTTCTGGCAAGTGGACACGTCCCCCGGCAACTTTCCACATCAGCGCTGGACTCATACCTCCTCTTTGGGTCCGTCAGTGAGCCGGCCACCTTGATCGAGGGCGTTTTTTCTCTTCCGCCGGGCCACTGGATGAGTGTTCCAACCGCGGCGCCGCGACATGCGACCGCACCGGCGCCCTATTGGACTTTCGGCGAGGCCGCTGAGAGCGGAAATCGTCAGCGTAACGAAAAACTTTCGCTCGGTTCCGCCGCCCGAAATCTTTTGCCTATTCTCGATGATGCAATCAGCCGGCATTTGATCGCGGATGTACCCCTGGGTGTTTTTCTGAGCAGTGGCCTGGATTCAACCGCCATCGTCGCCTTGGCCAGCCGGGCGCAAAAAGATTTGCGGACTTTCACCGTCGTCTTTCCCGAACAGGAATTCAGCGAGGCGAAGCTCGCCCGCGCCACGGCCAAACATTTCGGCACCCATCATGAAGAACTATTGCTTGGGGGCGGAGAGATGCTCGCTCACCTCGAAGACGCGGTGCATTCCCTTGATCTGCCGACCATGGATGGAATCAACACATACTTTGTCTCGTGGGCCGCGCATCGCGCGGGATTAAAAGTTGCCCTCTCCGGTACCGGCGGTGATGAAGTTTTCGGCGGCTATTCGACGTTTCGCTCCGCTCCACGCGCTGCACGCCTGGCCAGCATTGGGCGCCGGCTGCCGCGCGCCCTGCGTTCGGCAACGGCTCGAGCGGTAGGACGAGCGGGCGGCGGCCGCGGCGATGCCGCGCGAAAAATCGCTTCACTGTGGACCAATGCGGACGCATTGCCGCATCCCTATTTCTTCACCCGCGCGCTATTCACGCCAAACCACGTCGCAGCATTGCGAGGTTGTGCGCGCATATTTGCAGAGCGCTCGCCCTGGTGGATTTGGCTGGTTGAATCTTCCCGGCAGGCCGCAACCCTTGATTCGTTCACCGCGGTTTCGTGTCTCGAAGCGCGGTCCTATTTGGTGAACACGCTTTTGCGTGACACTGACTCTGTGAGCATGGCCCATTCCCTCGAAGTGCGCGTGCCTTTGCTCGACCATGTTCTGGTGGAATTCGTTGGGCACCTTCCGGCGCCGGCGAAATTTCGGCGGGGGCAGAACAAAGCTTTGTTGGTAGAGGCATTGCGGGGCATCCTGCCCGAAGAAGTGATCCGCCAGCGCAAGCGCACGTTCACTTTTCCCTGGGAGCGCTGGCTTCGAGGAGCGCTTGCACCGCGCATTCGCGCCGGGCTTGCGGATATAGCGCCATCGCTCGCAGGGCATCTCGATGCGGCGACCGTTCAATCCGTTTGGCTAGCATTTGAAGCGGCTCACACGAACTGGTCGCGCCCCTGGAGTCTCTATGTCCTGAATGAATGGTGCCGCCGGAACCTAGAAGAGCAGCCAACGGAAAACGCTGAGGCGGTATCCAGCGTTTTGGATCTGGCGGCACACTCGCAAGCCTCCGCGTGACAATCCTGCCGGAGTAGATAGAATCTCATCCGTGAACATTCTTGGAATTAACGCTTATCACGGGAATGCGTCTGCTGCGATTGTTTGTGACGGCCATCTGGTCGCCGCGGTCGAGGAAGAGCGGTTTAATCGCGTCAAATACGCCGCGGGGTTTCCGGCGGCGGCGATCCGCTATTGTCTCGAAACCGCGGGCATCACGCCTGCCGAAATAGATCACGTCGCAATCCCGCGCAATCCCTGGGCGCGCCTGGCTACGAAATTATTTTATGCCGTCCGAATGCCTTCCTTCGCGCGCGAGCGCGCAAAGGTCCTTGCGAAGTTCACGGGGATACCCGAGGCGCTCGGTAAGGCATTTGAAATGGACCCGAAAAGCCTTCGCGCGAAATTCCACCGCGTGGAGCACCATCAAGCGCACATTGCCAGCGCATTTTTTGTGTCGCCATATGAGAACGCCGCCGCGCTTTCCGCGGACGGCCTCGGCGATTTTGCGAGCACGATGTGGGCTTCCGGCGAAGGGAATCGTCTCCGCGTATTGGGATCGATCTCTTTCCCACATTCGCTAGGGATGTATTACACCGCGCTCACGCAGTACCTTGGGTTTTGGAAATTTGGCGACGAGTACAAAGTGATGGGGCTCGCTGCCTACGGGCAGCCGGAATTCTTCGATGAATTCCGCCGCATCGTGCAAACCAATGGCGGCGCCGGTTTCCGTCTCGGTCTGGATTACTTCTCGCATCATCGCACCGGTCCGGAGATGAGCTGGCGCGAGTCCGACAAAACCCCCGTGCTCGGCCGAATGTTTTCCGAACACCTCGAACGGCGTCTCGGTCCTACGCGCCCCTCCGAGGAGCCTCTTTCCAATCGGCATTACAACCTGGCATCCACGATGCAGGCCCGGCTCGAAGAGGTCTATTTCGAGATGCTTCGAAAACTACAAAAGCGCACAGGCCAAAAGTCCTTGTGTCTTGCGGGGGGCGTCGCGTTCAATTGCGTCGCCAATGGCAAAATCTTCGAGGAAACACCATTTGAACGCGTCTACGTCCAGCCCGCGGCCGGCGACGCCGGGCTCGCCGTCGGCGCCGCTTTCTATGTTCATCATCAGGTTCTATGCCAACCCCGAAAGTTTGTGATGGAGCACGCTTATTGGGGTCCTGGTTTCCCGGATGCACAGGTTCGCAGAGCAATTGACTCCAGCTCATTGCGAACGCAGGAATACCAAGTCCGCGAGCTTTCTGAAGAAGAATTGATGAAAGAAACGGCAAAGCTGATAGCGGCTGGGAACATCGTGGGATGGTTTCAGGGCCGCGCCGAATGGGGTCCTCGAGCGTTGGGAAATCGCAGCATCGTTGTAGACCCCCGGCGCGCCGAAATGAAAGAGGTTCTGAATGCACGCATCAAACACCGGGAAATGTTTCGTCCGTTCGCCCCCTCCATTCTCGAAGAAGCCGTTGGCGAATATTTCCTGCGCAGCGACCCTTCACCCTTTATGACTTTTGCTTATGCAGTCCGGCCTGAAAAACGCGCGGCGATTCCCGCGCCGACGCACGTGGATGGGACCGGCCGCCTGCAAACTGTTAGCCGCGCGGCAAACCCCCGATATTGGATGCTGATACGCGAATTTGGCAATCTGACGGGCGTGCCCGTCGTCTTAAACACCTCCTTTAATGACAATGAACCCATCGTCTGCAAGCCGGAAGAGGCGATTCAATGTTTTCTGCGCACACGGATGGACGTGCTTGTCCTTGGCAATACGTTGATTACGAAGAATGCGGCGCGCGACTAAAATTCCACAATGTTGGATTCAATTGTTTGGAATGGTTACAGAAATCTCAATTGAGAAGGCGCTCTCGATCAAGTCTTCATTGACAGTGGTGACCACGTAGAAATAGGTCTGGCCGGATTGCACCGTCGTGTCCACGTACTGAGTTGTAGTCACAGGGAACGAATTCACTAGCGTATAAGGTCCGCCGCTCACGGACGCACGGTACACGTTGTAGTAGAACACAGGTGAAAAATCGCCAGGAAACCAGGAGAGCGCTACAGAATGAGTTCCTGTTCCCTGCAACGAAATCGAGATTGCCGGGTTTACTGCGTCGCTTGATACGGAAATCGATCCCGTGGCATTTCCGATGGCCACAGGACTAAACACGACAACCAAAGTGGCGGCCTGCCCGGGCTCTATCGTGAGGCCTGAAGCGACTCCTGAAATTGCAAAACCTGCGCCCGATACGCTTACGCCCGTTATGTGTACCGCGTAGGATCCAGTATTCGTGAGTGTCGCGCTCATTGAGTTCGTGGCCGCCACACCCAAATTCCCGAAATTCAGAGAGCTTGTGCTTGCAATCAATTGTCCTGAACCTGCATTGACAGTGAGGATGGCTTGGCTGCTCGATGCGCTTCCAAATAAATTGCTAACGACGACGCCAAATTGGGAACCGTTATCCGTAGTGGCTGTTGAAGGGGTCGTGTAACTCGAACTGGTTGCGCCGGAGATCGCCGTCCCATTCCGGGTCCATTGATATGCGAGGGGTGCTGTTCCGGCGGCAACCACCGTGAAAGTTGCTGTCTGTCCCACTGCGACGGCCTGACTTGCAGGCTGCGAAGTGATCGAAGGTGGAAATGTGACAGCGCCTGTTGCTTGGAATTCGTAAGCTCCCGCGTCCCATGCGGAATTGCCGCTTGGCCGAGCGACACCAAGTCTATCGTTGCACAAGGCTGACCCAGCCGCGACGCAACTCGTAACGAGATTCAATCCCGCGCCTACGGTCGAATTGGTAGAGCTTGTGGGCTGGAAGCTATTTTGGATCGTATAGCCCTGGGATAGGGCAGCCGGCGTCGTCATCAACACGTTTTCAACAAATGTCAGGGATGGCGCGGAACCACAATTGGAATTATTCCTCGCACCGTTCCAACACCACGCCGGGGCGCTGGTCTGGTCCGAGACGCAATGGTTGTTCTCAACGGTCAGACTCAAAGCCACAAGAGGATTCGGCGAGACGCCTATGCAGCTTCCCGGGCCGCTGACAAGAGTGTTGTTGTAAATAAAGTAGGTTGCAGATGTCCCGTAACCTGGCCCCAGCGTCACAGCAGGGTTGGTTCCGGTATTCCAAACTAGATTGTCATAAATGTATTGGGTCGTGCCAGTTTGTGCGAATGGAGGTTGAAAATAGATGCCGGTGGCACTGGAAGCGAGGTCGTGAACAATATTGTCGTACACACTCCCGCCGGAGGATACGAAGATTGCATTCTCAGTCGCAGAAGGGTCGATAGAGTTCGTTACGTTTGAGATTTGGTTTCGATTGACAACAAGATTTGGAACTTGATCCGGAACCTTGATTCCATTCGGCACGTTTTCGATGATGTTCCCTTGCAAGGTCGCACCGTCATAGATTCCAGTTCCTGAGTTGCTCGCGGGACTGCCATCGAAGATGCAGTTTTGGACCAGTCCCTGTTGGGAATTGTTGTAGAAAGCGACCCCGCCGAATGGATTGGCGTCACTTCCGGCAGCAGGTTCCATAATGCTCCAACCATGGAAATAGCAATTCTCGACGGTCACATTGGATCCGCCAAAAATCGTGATGCTGCCTCGAGGCGGCGACGCATTGATGCTGTCCACGATTTCATTTGCGATCTCAAGGTTGTCGAATGTGACGTAGCTGACGGAGCTCGCCAGAATCGGAGCGGTCATCGAGATTCCGCCGCTAAGGTCAAAGACGGGGCGGGTCCACACAGTTCCAGCAAACCAAGTCGGATCCACTCCGAAGTAGATTGGATTTTCGGCAGTCCCCGACCAACTGACCGTCATTGGGAAGCCGGTTGTATCCCACGTTGTCCCGCCCCTGAAGATGACGCTATCTGCGGGTTGAAGATTGATCGCTGCACAATTTGCCGTGCAATTCGCCATGCCGGGCGCATATTGCCATGGCGTACTTTTCGAGATGCCGTTGTTTGTGTCGGCCCCGTTTGCGAAATCGATGTAGTAAGTCGCCGGAGATTCCTGCGCAACCACGGTCAAGATCGCAGCGCTGCTGGCCCCGCTTCCGAGAGAATCTGTCACGGTGACTGAAAACTGCTCGCCACTATCCGCCATCACCGTTGGTGGCGTCGTGTAACTCGAATTTGTGGCTCCGGTGATGATCGCGCCATTCTGCAGCCACTGGTAAGTGAGATTGGAGGAGCCAATCGCGTAAACTGAGAATGTTGCCGACTCCCCCACCATCACGGATTGATTTGCGGGTTGCGTCTCTATGCGAGGTGTAGAGATTACAGAAAGATTTGCACCGGAGCTGGTGACGCTGCCGTTGCCATTCGTTACCACGACATCAAATGTTGAGCCATCATCGGCTGCCGCGGTCGCCGGGGTTATATAGCTTGACGATTGCGCTTCAGGGATATTGCTTCCATTTTTTTGCCACTGATACGTCAATGGTGCAGCCCCAGTCGCGACAACCGCAAACGTTGCCGTCTGGCCTATGTTGACGATTATGTCCGATGGCTGGGTGACGATTACGGGAAGCCCGCCAAGCACGCTTATGGATGTGTTCGCCTGGCTCGCTCCGTATGTGGCAGTGAGTGTGATTTGAGAAGTGCTGGTCACAGCGGCTGTTGTGACCGTAAACGCAGCAGTGGTAGCGCCAGCCGTGACGGTCACGCTGGCCGGAACGGTAGCAACGGACGGATTGCCACTTGCGAGTGCAACTACCGCGCCATTCGATGGAGCGACTGCGTTTAGCGTCACCGTTCCAGTTGATCCTGTCCCCCCCGTCACGCTCGTGGGATTCACCGAAACTGAAGAGATCACCGGCGGTTTGACCGAGAGTGAGGTGTTTTGGCTTCCGTTGTAAGTCACAGTCAGCGTGACTTGTATTGCTGTTCCTACAGCGGACGTTGTAACCGGGAAGGTCGCGGATGTGGCTCCCGCCGCCACCGTCACACTCGTCGGCACCGTGGCCGCTGAAGGATTGCCGCTCGTGAGCGTCACCACCGCGCCGCCCGCCGGCGCCACTGCACTTAAAGTCACCGTCCCAGTTGATCCCGCTCCACCGGTCACACTCGTCGGGTTCACCGAAACTGAAGAGATAACCGGTGGGTTGACCGTGAGCGACGCGATCTGGGTTCCGATGTAGGTTCCAGTCAGCGTCACTTGAGTCGCTGTTCCCACCACGGATGTAGTGACTGGGAAGGTTGCGGAATTGGCGCCCGCCGTCACCGTTACACTCGTGGGTACCGTGGCCGCCGCAGTGTTGCTGCTTGCAAGTGTGACCATCGCGCCGCCCGCCGGTGCTGCTGCGCTTAACGTCACCGTCCCGGCTGATCCCGTTCCCCCTGTCACGCTGTTTGGATTCAAGTTCAACGATGAAATTACTGTCGCAGGCGAATTAACCGTCAGAGTTGCGCTTTGAGAACCATTATAGGTCGCAGTAAAACTAACTTGAGCTGCTGTACCAGACACCGCGGTTGTCACCTGAAAAGTCGCCGAATTCGCGCCGGGTGAAATAAGTACACTGGAGGGAACCGGCACGACACTTGTGTCACTGCTGACCAAGGCCACTGAAGCGCCGCCGCTTGGTGATGGCCCGTTCAGCGTCACCGTTCCGGTTGAGATTGCACCGCCTGCCACGCTCGCTGGATTCATTGACAGGGAAGCGACGCTAGCCGCATTTATTGTCAGCGTAGTGTTTTGCGTTCCGTTGTAGGTTCCTGTCAGAGTCACCTGTGTTGCCGTTCCCACCGGGGATGTTGTAACCGGAAACGTCGCGGAAGTGGCGCCCGCCGTCACCATCGCACGCATTGGTACCGTGGCCGCTGCAGTGTTGCTGCTCGTAAGTGTGACCACCGCGCCACTCGATGGAGCGGCTGCGTTCAGCGTCACCGTCCCGGTCGACCCCGTTCCTCCGGTGAGGCTCGTCGGGTTCACCGATACGGAAGAGATCACCGGGGGATTGACCGTGAGCAAGGTGTTCTGGCTGCCGTTATAGGTTCCTGTCAGTGTGACTTGCGTTGCCGTTCCCACCGAGAATGTTGTGACCGGGAACGTCGCGGAAGAGGCGCCGGCCGCTACCGTCACGCCGGCCGGAAAAGAAGCAACAGAAGAATTTCCGCTCGCAAGTGCGACCACCGCGCCGCCCGCTGGCGCCGCTCCGCTGAGCGTCACCGTCCCGGTCGATCCCGTTCCCCCTGTGACGCTCGTTGGGGTCACCGAAACCGAGGAGATCACCGGCGGGTTGACCATGATCGAGGCGGTCTGGCTGCCGTTATAGGTCCCGGTCAGCGTAACCTGTGCCGTCGCGACCACTGTCGACGTTGTAACAGTGAACGCTGCGGTGGTGGCGCCAGCCGCTACCATCACACTGGCCGGAACTGTGGCGGCTGAAGTATTGCCGCTCGTGAGTGTGACCACCGCGCCGCCTGCAGGCGCTGTGGAATTAAGCGTCACTGCCCCCGTCGAAGTTGCTCCGCCGACGACAAAGATCGGGTTCACAGTCACGGACGATAAAGCGATCGCAGGAGGCATCACAGTCAGTACTGCGGTTTGAACACCGTTGTAGCTCGCGGAGAGCATGACTTGGGTCGCCTCATTCACCGCCGATGTTGCCACGGTAAATGTCGCTGTACTCGAGCCAGCCGGGATCATCACTGCGGAAGGGCTCGCCGCCGTTGGGGAAGAATTGCTTGAAACTGAAACAAGCGCTCCACCCGTTGGAGCAAATCCATTAAGACTCACAGTCGCTGTTGCGGAAGTTCCGCCAATCACGCTCGCCGGGTTGACGCCCAGAGAGGAAATAGCCAGGGCTGGCGCGGGAGTAACTTGTGTGCCGCCCCCGCCACCTGCACACCCAAATAAAAAAATGCCAAGCGAATAAAAAACGAAGAAAAGCACGCGCCTCAAGGACGCATGCTCCCTAATTTGGGAGACACTTCTCAAGACGCTCCTGCGACGGCCATTGCGGATTCCGTTCAACCAAAAGCTCCTGGGAAAAGAGGGGGAGACCCCACCAAGTGTAAGTGGGGCACTTATGAAACCAATTCCTCGGCGAAAATGCTGTTAATGTGGCTGTAAGTGCTGTATTTTCAATCGATTACATGTTGCTTGCGCGATGGGCCAGAACCCTCATGGGACTCTGGACCCTCTGAGAGATGTAGTACCCAAAGTGGCTAAATTATTTCCATATATTCCCTTAAGCCGTTTATTCTCCCGAAGGCTCGCAATGTTAAAATGACGATCGTATTTCACTTCGTTGGCGTCCGTTTCTTCAGCCGCTCTGGCGCCGCACCGGTTGACTTGGAGGCAATCAGCGTCACATGGACAGGGCAGATAACGAATTTGCGGTTTCGCGCGAATCGGATAATTGTGTAAATCATGGAGGCTCAGGCACCCCGGCGTGCATATCCTACTTTTGAATGAGTATTACCCCCCGGATACCTCCGCCACTGCAAAGATGGCGGAGATGGTTGTGGAAACTTTGGCTACGTGTCATCGAGTCACAGTCATCGCAGGCCGTCCCTCGTATGATCCGACCAAGAAATTTTCCTGGCGTCTGCTGAGGCGCGAGCGCAATGGAAACATCTCGATCGAGAGAGTCGGGTCAACCGCGTTTACGCGTTTCAAAATGTCTCAGCGAGTCACGAATTATCTTACCTATCTCGCCCTCGCGATTCCGCGCGCAATCATGATTCGCTCGGACGTAATTCTCACAATGACCGATCCTCCCATCGCCGGAATCGCCGGCGCATTCGTCTCGCAGCTTACTCGCCGCCCTTTCATTTACAACATTCGAGATCTTTACCCGGACATGGCCGTGGAGGGCGACATCCTGCGCCACGGTCTCGCCGTACGGATTTGGGAGCGGGTGCACCGTTGGGCGATGCGCCGCGCGGTGCGCGTGATCGTTCTGGGAGACGACATGCGCGATCGAATCATAAAGAAGGGCGTCAATCCGGAGCGCATATCCGTCGTCCGCGACGGCGTCACCATCCCGGCGGAACTGCCATCAATGGAAAATGCGGCGACGAAGGAAATCCGCGGCGATTTTCAATTTGTTGCGTTGCATGCAGGCAACGTTGGTTTCTACGGAGCGTGGGACACGCTTCTCGAAGCGGCCCGCAGGCTTGGCGATGCAGGATCCGGAATCATTTTTGTCGGCGAAGGCGCGCAAAAGGCTCGCCTCGCCACGGCAGCCGCCGGTGTGCCCGCAATTCGGTTTCTTCCATTTCGACCCGCTAGCGAAATTCCTTTTGTACTTGCCGCGGGCGATGTCCACATCGTCACCGTGAAACGCGGACTCGAAGGTGTGATTGTACCCAGCAAACTGTATCCAATTCTCGCTGCAGGGAAGCCGGTCCTGGCCGTCTCCACTCCCGGAACCGATGTTGCCCGCATTATCACAGAGGCGGGCTGCGGAGTAGTTGTGGATCCCGACGATCCCGTTGCCGTAGCGAATGCAATAAAGGAGCTCGCCGCGCATCCGGAGCATGTTGCGGAGATGGCACATCGTTCCAAAGCCATCGCGCACAACTATGATAAATTTGCTGAGCTAAATCGCTTCTTGAAAGTGATCGAGGGGGACATCCAGGAATGACGGGAAATGGTTACTGGTCCGGTCGAAGTGTATTGATTACCGGCGGTTCGTCTTTCATCGGCTCAAGCATTGCCGACCGCTTGATCGACCGCGGCGCCAAAGTTCGCGTGGTGGATGATCTTACGAGCGGGCGCCTTGAGAATATTCGCGGACATCTTGCGAGTGGGAAAATTGAATTCATTCAGGCAGACCTGCGCGAGCCCGGCGTCACGCGAGCGGCGGTGCAGGGAATCGACACGGTCATCCACCTCGCCGCCGACCATGGCGGACGCGGCTACGTCGATTTGCACCAGGCCGGGCCGGCCTCGAACTTCTTCCTGGATGGGCTCGTCTTTGCCGAATCGCTGAAAGCCGGCGTCAAGAAGGTTGTTTTTGCGTCTTCCGGTTGCGTCTATCCGAATTTCTTGCAATCCGACACCAAGAAAGAAATCTATCTCACCGAGGATCTCACCAAGGGCCCCAATGACGCCGACAATATGTACGGCTGGGCGAAACTGATGGCGGAATTCACTCTCCAGGCCTATGCGCGTGAGCACGGGTTGAAAGCCGCGTCATGCCGCTATTTCACGGTTTACGGCCCCCGCGGAGTCGAAAATCACGCCGTGATTGCAATGATCGCGCGTGCATTCATCAAGCAGGATCCTTTTGAGGTCTGGGGAGATGGCACGCAGATTCGCAACTGGACTTACATTGATGACATCGCCGAGGGAACCATCCTCGCGGGCGAAAAAATTGACGACGGCACCCCCGTAAACCTTGGCACCATGGAGCGCGTGCAAGTCATCGACGCGGTGAAAATGGTCTGCGAATTCGCCGGCGTCAAGCCGCGGATTAAGTTGCTGCCGAATATGCCCACGGGCCCGCTCAATCGCGTCGCCGACAATTCACTTGCCAAGAAACTTCTTGGATGGGAGCCGAAAGTTAATTTCCGCGACGGTTTAAAGCGCACCATGGATTGGTATTTCGCAACCAAGGACCGTGAACAAGTCTCCAAGCTTCTGAGCCATCAGCTGACCACACGGTAGGAGAAATTCCGTGCGGCAAACAAGGAACATTGAATGACCTCCGGCCTTCTCGCATTCGGCATCGCGCTGATGGCCTCTCTTCTTCTCACCGTCCCTGTGCGGCAGTTGGCTCTTCGCGTCGGCATGGTGGATCATCCCGGCCCGCGCAAAGTACATCTCGCACCGATGCCGTTGCTCGGCGGCCTGGCGATTTATTGCGCCGTCGCCATGGCACTCTTGATTGCGATGCCGTCTTCCTTCCGCTCCCAATCTTTCGGCATTTTTCTCGGTGCGACGCTCGTTGGCCTCGTTGGTGTGATGGATGACGGCGGCCTTCTTCATCATCAGGTCAAACTTTTCCTAGGCATGCCCGCGGCCGCGCTGATTCTTCTCGCGTCCGGTGTGCGTGTTCTGTTCTTTGAAACATTTCGCCCCGGCCCCAATGCCATCCTGGCCGACGGCGCGCTCACAGTTCTTTGGGTCGTCGGAATCACCGCCTCTTTCAGCATCTTCGATCACATGGACGGTCTGTGCGCGGGCATCGCCGCAATCGCCTCTTTCTTTTTCGCGGCTTACGCCTATTGGGAGGGCCAGTCGCTCGTCTTGACTCTTGCTGCCGCCGTGATGGGAGCCGCGCTCGGATTCCTTCGCTGGAATTTCAAGCCTGCCAAAATTTTCATGGGTGATGGCGGCGCGATGCTGCTTGGTTTCCTGATGGCCGCACTGGGTGCGAAAATGCGTTTTGAGAATCTTCATCATCGCATTAGTTGGATGGTGCCGCTCCTGATTCTCGGCGTACCTATTCTCGACACTCTGCTCGTTACCATCTCCCGCTCACGCCGCGGATTTCTTCCCTTCGCCACGCCCGGCAAGGATCACGCATCGCACCGGCTCTCAAACCTGGGTCTCGGCCAGCGTGGCGCCGTATTAGTGCTTTACGCTTCCGGATTCGTCTTTGGGTTTCTGGCCCTCTCGCTCGGAAAGCTTTCGATCACTGGCGCTTATTTCCTCGGTGGTGGAACTCTAGTTGCCATTGGAATTGCCGTTTTCCTTCTTGAGCGCGCGCCTTACGAGCACCAGCAAAAGAAAGCCACCATCCCACTCTGATCATCGCTTGCTCCTGCTTAGACCCTCTTTTTTCGCGGTCTTTTGTTTGCCCGGCTCCATGATTCAGTTATACTCACGCTCAACTTGCAGGCATGGCGCCGCCTTTGCTCATCTTCTCGGTGAGCGGCGGCAGAGATTGAAAGGGGAACGGTGGCGAAGGCAAACATCGCCTCAAAAACCGTTGCAATTGTTGGCGGCTCGGTAGCGGGCTTTTATACGGCCTCTCTGCTGGCTCGTCGTGGTACTTGCGTCGAGCTTTTCGAGCGCGCCGAGCGGCTCGATCCCATCCGTCGCACCCTGATTGTCACCAGCCACATGCGCGACATCCTTGGCGCCGCCGGCGAACCATCGGTGCTCAATCAAGTCGGCCGCTTCGAGCTTTTCACCGATGGGCGCGCCGCCATGGTGGATCTGAAGCGCCCCGACCTCATCATTGAACGCGCCACGCTCATCCGCAGCCTCGCCACACAGGCACAAACCGACGGAGTGCGTGTCCACCTCGGGCGCAAGTTCGTAGGCCTTGAAGGCACCCAACGCGGCGTCCGCCTCATCACTGAAAGCGTCAACAATGGCGGCGGCCAGCAATCGCACGAAACAAATACGCTCGTCGGCGCCGATGGCGCCAATAGCAAGGTGGCGGAAGCCGCGGGTTGGCCGCGCCAGGCCACAGTGCCCCTCGTGCAAGCCATCGTGCGCCTTCCATCCAATTATCCGGCAGGAACGGTGCGCGTGTGGTTTGTGCCGGATGACACGCCTTATTTTTATTGGCTGATTCCCGAATCCGATGGACAGGGCGCGCTGGGCATCATTGGTGAAGACGGCGCGCGAACTCGCCTCGCGCTCGAGCGCTTTCTCGAAAAAAAGCATTTCGATCCCATCAGCTTTCAGGGAGGGCGTATCCCTGTGTACACCGGATGGGTTCCGGTGAAACGGCCCGCCGGCGCAGGCGACGTCTATCTGGTTGGCGACGCCGCCGGGCAAGTGAAGGTCACCACGATTGGCGGCATCGTCACCGGCATTCGCGGCGCGGAGGGGGTCGCCGAAGCCATCCTCAATGGCGGGCGCAGCCGGAAGCTCAATGCCCTCCGCCGCGAGCTCGGCCTGCATCTCCTGATTCGCCGCGCGCTGCACCGATTCCAGCAGCCCGATTACAGCCGCCTTGTGGATCTTCTTAACGCTACGGCGAAAGAGTCGCTCAGCGTTTATACGCGCGACGAAGCTGCCCGCGTTCTTTGGCACATCTGCCGCAATCAACCGCGACTTCTTCTTCTTGGAATGCGAGGCCTGCTGATGCGCGGATCGCTAGCGCCGGCCGCGCGGTCTTAGCTTCTTCTTTGTGCGGTACCTAGATTGAACTTTTGCTGGGAATATCCCTTTCGCCCGCGCTGTGCTTGGGCGAAAATGCACTCGGGTATTTTTGCTCCTTTGCGGAAAGAGGATTGAGCTTGCGTATCACCGTTATCGGCTGCGGCTATGTAGGGTTGGTCTCCGGAGCCTGCCTTGCCGGAATCGGCCACCAGGTCACCTGCTGCGACAATGACGAATCAAAGATTCGCCGTCTGAACGCCGGCGAAATTCCCATTTTTGAGGAGCACCTCGATAAAGTCATTGCCGAAGCGCGCGGGGCCGGCCGCCTTACGTTTGCCGCGACCGTCGCCGAAGCCGTTCATTCCGGCGACGCCGTTTTCATCTGCGTCGGAACTCCGCCGCTCGATAATGGCGACGCGGATCTGAGCGCGATCGAAAGCGTCGCACGCGTCATCGCATCCGTCGCGTGGTCGGCCAAACTCATCATTGAAAAAAGCACCGTGCCCGTGCAGACCGGCCAGCAACTCAAGCGCGCGCTTTACGTGTACGGCAAAAATCATGGCGCGGCATTCCGCGTGGCTTCCAATCCTGAATTCCTGCGCGAGGGCACCGCCGTTTACGATTTCCTTCATCCCGACCGCATCGTCATCGGCGTCGAGGACGCCGAAAGCGAGCGCCTGCTCCGCGAAATCTATAAGCCGATTCTCGACGGGACTTTCGCGTGTCCCGTGCACACCGGCAAGTGCGCACCGCTCACGCCCGAGCAATTTGTCGTCACCACCATCAACAGCGCGGAGCTAATCAAGCACGCATCGAATTCGTTCCTTGCGCTGAAAATTTCCTACGCTAATCTTGTTTCCGACCTCTGCGAAAAACTTGGCGCCAACATCGAGGAGGTCACCCGTGCGATGGGCATGGACCCGCGCATCGGCCCGCAATTTCTCCGCGCGGGCATCGGATTCGGCGGCTTCTGCCTTCCGAAAGACGTGCAGGCTTTTATCCGCCTCGCCGAAAAATCCGGCGTGGATTTCGCCATGCTCAAGGAAGCCGAGCGCGTGAACAAGAGCCGCGTTGACGCGTTCGTCGAGCGCGTGCGCCACGCGCTCTGGATCGTGAAGGACAAGCAAATCGGCGCGCTGGGTCTTGCCTTCAAGGCCAATACCGACGACATCCGCTTCTCGCCCGCCATCGAAGTGATCGGACGGCTTCGCGCCGAGGGCGCGCGCATCGCCGCCACGGATCCGCAGGCCATCGAGCGCGCCCGCACCGTTTTTCCGGACGTGCGTTATTCGCCCGATCCCTACGACGTGGCGAAGGGCGCCGAAGCGCTGCTCATCCTCACCGAGTGGCCCGAATATAAGGCGCTCGATTGGGATCACATCAAGCGCTCGATGGTCCGCCCGCTCCTTCTCGACGGCCGCAACCTTCTCGACCCCGTAAAGATGGAAGCCCTGGGCTTCGAGTATTACTCCTTCGGCCGCCCCGGGACAGCCATTCTCACCGCCGCGAAGCAGTAGATTCCTCCGCGCCGTAGTTCATGTAATTCGGGTTTCCTTGAGCCCGAGGGTGGCCCACAAACGCACGACACTCCACTTGGAATCGATCCCGCGTTAATGAAGAGTTGCCACGCAAAGTGATCGGCGGGAACCCGGACTTTCTCGGACACCAGCAAGGCCGGTAGCAGATCCCTCACATTGCACATCCTTGTCGTTTGACTATATATCGTATTACGATATAATTGTATTGTGCCAATAAAAGTCACGACTGCGGACTACCGGGCGTTGGCCGAGCTGCGCTATCGGATACTTCATTTCTTGTCGGAAGGGGAAGCCACGGCCATCCAATTGGGGCTCGAACCGCAGCAATATTTTCTGCTGCTTGCGGTGCGCGGGCTCCCGAACGGCGCGAAGGCGACCATCCGGACGCTCGCGGAGCGACTGGCGCTGAAGCACAACACCACGGTGGAACTAATCGACAGACTGGAAACGCACGGTTATGTCCGGCGAAGGCGAAGCCCTGTTGACCGCCGATGCGTCCTGGTGCGGCTGCTTCCACGCGGAGAGAAATTGCTCGAACAGGTGGCGCGGCAACGGATTACTGAGTTGCGCGGGGGCGGCGCGGCGCTGGTAAACGTAATTGAAATGGTTTTGGGGCGCAAACGGCGACCACGCGGAAGAAAAAGAGCCGGGCATCCAACCAAGAAAAGGGTGCGGCGCGATCGTGAATAAAAACAACGAATCAAAAAGAACTGACAACGCGAGAGACGCGAGGAAACCGGAGCGCAATGAAAAGTTAGGGGACTTCACGACAACCTGGCGCGTTATGCCGATCTCGATGCTGGCCATGGTGATCGGCGTGATCTGCGCATTTGTCGCGCTTGCGTTGCTCCGGTTAATCGGATTATTCACCAATCTTTTTTATTTCGGCAGGTGGAGCACGGCGTTGGTTTCACCGGCGGGGAACCACCTGGGTATTTACAGCGTTTTCATTCCCGTTGGCGGCGCGATCATCATTGGCATCATGGCGAGGTACGGCTCGGAGCGAATCCGGGGCCACGGCATACCCGAGGCGATCGAGTCCATTCTGCTGAAGGGAAGCCGAATCGAGCCGAAGGTCGCGCTTCTCAAACCAATTTCTTCGGCAATTTCGATCGGGTCGGGCGGCCCATTTGGCGCGGAGGGCCCAATTATTATGACGGGCGGGGCCTTTGGCTCGATGATCGCGCAACTGTTCCACCTGACAAGCGCGGAGCGCAAGACCCTTCTGGTGGCGGGCGCCGCGGGGGGAATGTCGGCAACATTCGCTTCGCCGGTTGCCGCGGTTCTCCTCGCGGTCGAGCTTCTGCTCTTCGAGTGGAAGCCGCGCAGCTTAATTCCCGTAGCTCTGGCCAGCGCGGTGGCTGCCGTGGTGCGCCGGTATTTGCTTGGGTTTGGGCCCCTGTTTCCGGTCCCCGCACATCCGTTGTACATCGGGCTGAAGGGGCTGGGTGGCTGCGTACTCGTGGGAGTCTTGGCCGGGGCACTTTCAGCATTGCTGACGATGTCGGTGTACGCGGCAGAGGACGCCTTTCAGCGGTTAAGAATCCATTGGATGTGGTGGCCAGCAATCGGCGGGCTGGTCATCGGGTTGGGAGGTCTGGTTTTTCCGCAGGCCCTGGGTGTGGGATACGACACCATTGGAGCGCTGCTTCAGGGCAGCGTGACGATGCACGTAATTCTCGGAGTATTGTTCGTCAAATGGTTCATCTGGTCGGTTTCGCTCGGGTCCGGCACATCCGGGGGCGTTCTCGCGCCATTGTTGATGATGGGCGGAGCGCTTGGTGGACTCCTCGGGATGTTCCTACCCAACGAAGGCGCGGGATTCTGGCCGCTGATCTGCATGGGCGCGATTCTTGGTGGAACGATGCGTTCTCCGTTCACGAGCATCGTATTTGCGTTTGAGCTGACGCATGACGCGAATGTATTTTTGCCTTTGCTTGTCGCCAGCGTCATCGCTCATGCATTCACCGTCTTGACGCTGAAAAGATCTATTTTGACGGAGAAGGTTTCGCGGCGGGGTTATCACTTGAGCCGCGAGTATGCCGTGGATCCATTGGAGATTCTTTATGCGCGCGAGGTCATGCGGACGAAGGTTGCGGTTTTGCCATCGGAGAGCACGCTGGGCGAGATCGGAAAATCATGGCGCATGGAAAATCGCCAGGACCAGCGGTTGCTGCCGGTGGTTAACACTGAAGGCATGCTCGCCGGTGTATTGACGCGCGGGGATATCATCCGGCGGACGGAAGAGGAGGGAGATGCGGCGCTCGCACGAAAGCTTGGCGACCTGGCGCGAGTGAACGCAGTGGAAGCTTTTCCGGATGAACCCTTGCGAGTGGTGGTGAACCGCATGGCGGAAACGGGTTTCACGCGAATGCCGGTTGTTGAGCGCGCGACGAGAAAATTCCTGGGGCTGGTGTCGCTCAATGACTTACTGAAAGCGCGCACGCGGCATCTGGAGGAAGAGAGCCGCCGCGAGAGAACGCTCGACTTTAGATTCTTTCTGCCCGGCAAGAGAATTCGCGAGAAAGCAGGGTCTACCGAGGCACGGTGACGCCGCACAAGTAAGAAAGACCTCAGATCCTTCAGAGCATGGCAGAGGGGCGCCTTCGGCAATCAACGGAAATTCTTGATCAAGAGTGCGTCGGTGATGTCCTGACCACGCGAGAGTACGAGGCTGCCATCGCGGCGGATAGCGTAAGAATAAATCTTGTCAGATTTGAAATGAGTGATTTGGCGCGGCGGGCCGCCAGCAAGGGGTTGTTCCCAGATATTGCTCACGTCATTCGGGCTTGCGACAAATGAGACAGCGCGACTATCAGGGGTCCACTGGAGGAATCTCGGCGACAAGTCTTCGGGGATGGGGAAAACTTTGGCGGGTTGGCCGCCCTCGAATGGAACCAACGCCAGGCTGCGTTGCTGACCTTGGGCTGCGTAATACAGGCAAGCTATCCACTTACCGTTCGGTGAGATCGATGGATACATTGATTGGTAGTCGGTCAACTGAATCGCCGGCCCGCCGTCACTTGAAACCTTCATCAGAAAAGCCTTGGTGTCCTTGAACCGGGTGAAAATAACCCAACGGCCATCCGGGGAAATGGAAGGGCCATTGTCGTTCTTTCCCTCGGTGAGTTGTTTGAGATTGGCGCCATCGAGGTCTATCCGATAGACATAATCCTCGCTATCTTTATACAAGTGGTTGAAGACAACGAACCCGCCAAGCGGAGAGATGGCGGGCAGCATGGAAAGATAAGTTTCGTCATTGGTGGTGAGCCGGTGGGGGGACGAGCCGTCCGGTCCCATTATCCAAAGGTCATGGAGCTTGTTGTGCATGGAGGTATAGATAATTTTTCCGTCCGGCGCCAGGGCCAGACCATTATCGCCATCGCGGTTCTGGTTTCCTGCGCTTAGGGGGCGGGCTTCGGATTCCTTGCCGGGCGTTACGATCTGGAGGGACGTCGGAATCTGCTCCTGTAAAACCAGCAGCGTCTTGCCGTCCGCGGTTGCCCGAACGAGTTCATACCTTCCAAGAATGTCATGAGTAATCTGCCGAGTTCCGCCGCCATCGAGAGAAATCTCGAAAAGCTGAATGGTGCCTCCACGAATGGCCGAAACAACAAGGTCGCGGCCACCGGGAAGCCAAGCGAGATCACGCATGGTGTCCCAATCCTGGCCGGGCACAGGCCGTGTGGAACCGCCTTCTACAGGGATGGTAGTCAATATTTCCTTGGGAGTATGGTGAACGAAAGCGATCGTCTTTCCATCGAGAGACCATGAGGCGTGGGAAATTGATTCTGGCCGCTTGTAGGTGAGCAGTTCGCGCTGGTCAGATCCATCCATCGCGACGGTCAACAATGTGACCTCAGCAGGTTTGAAATGCATAAAAGCGACCCGCTTCCCATCAGGGGAAAAGGCCGTCCAACCCTGGATGCCCCCAAATAGCTTTCTGGGTGTTCCGCCGAGGACCGGCACCTGGTAAAGATCCGCCGTAGGGCTCTTTTCCCTACCGCTGACATAGTAAAGGTAATTAGAGTCGGGAGAAAATGCGAGATCATCGCAATGGTTTTCTCCCAGGTCGACGATCTGGACGTCACTATCCGTGGCCAACTGTTTTAGCCAGATGCTCTCCTTGCCAGAGGCAACGCGCGCGTAGGCAACATACTTGCCGTCGGATGAAATTGCCGCCGTATCGATGTCGCCGCTGCCCGTGACGCGGGTAAACTCCAAAGCTTGGGGGGAAGACGGCGGGCGGTTCGCGGTGCGGTAAACGAAATAAACGAGAGCGGCGGCGATCAGCACAACCGCGGCGATCAATCCGGCAACGGACCCCTTGTGGCGCCTGACCAGCGCTACGATCACCTGGGAATCGGAGCTATCTGCTTGCGGCAGCGGAGTGCCAGTTGCCGATGTTCCTGGCGCTAGCGTTCCTGCAACTGATGTTCGGGCGGATGACGCGCCACCCATTACGGATGGATCAGAATGCTGATGATTCGTTGCACTTGCCGAGGACTGCGATGAACCGGCCGCTGCCGGTGAACGGCCGGAAGTTGTGTCGCGCTTCAGGCGCTTGAGATCGGCGCGAATTTCCGAAGCGTGCTGGAAGCGCAGGTCGCGATCTTTCTCCAGCGCTTTGGTGATGATTTCTTCGAGCTTGGGCGGCAAATCGGGGTTCAGGCTTAGCGGTGGCTCCGGGGCTTCGTGCAGAATGGCGCCAAAGATTGCGCCCGAAGTTTTCCCATTGAATGCGTGGCGGCCCGTGGCAATCTCGTAAAGCACGGCGCCTGCGCTGAAGAGATCGGTGCGCGCGTCCAGTTCTTCGCCGCGCGCCTGCTCGGGTGACATGTAAGCCACCGTGCCGATGGTGGTGCCGGGGCTGGTGAGGTTTTCTTCGGAGATTGTCGGAGCAGGCTCGGTTCTTCCGATGGTCGCGGCCGCCACATCCGTCAGTTTTGCCAGACCGAAATCAAGAATCTTGAGATCGCCTCTCGTAGTGACGAAGAGATTCGCGGGTTTGATGTCGCGATGAATGATGCCTTTGGAATGCGCCGCGTCGAGGCCGTCCGCGAGCTGGATGCCCAAGTCGATGACGCGCTGTGCCGAGAGCGCTCGCCCGGCTGCCTCGTGGTCCAGGCTCTTCCCATCGAGAAGCTCCATGGCGATAAATGGGCGGCCCTCGAATTCATCAATTTCATAAATCGTGCAGATATTCGGATGGTTCAGTGAGGAAATGGCGCGGGCTTCGCGCGAGAATCGTTCGAGGAGGGCCGGATTCGCAACAGTCTGCTCCGCCAGGAATTTCAGGGCGACAACGCGGCCGAGCTTGAGGTCTTCGGCGCGATAAACCACACCCATGCCCCCGCTTCCAAGTCTCGCAAGGATTTTGTAATGCGATACAGTTTGACCGACCATCGGCGTCCGGCACCGCGCTGAATCCTATCACACGCACGCGCGCACGAGGTTTGACTCAGTTGCAATGATGGCAACGCCGGGCCGGGCGGATGAAAAAAAACAGATCCTTCGGACGCCACGGCGGCCTCAGTATGACAAAGAAAGGAGGAAGGGCTACCAATACGCGCGGCCGAGCAGAAATTTTGAGAGCCAAGCCACGAGAAGGACTGCGAACCACGCGGTGGCCATCCACTTGGGAAGGACGAGTTCCTTTTTGCGCAGAGCAACGAGCGACAACATTTGCAGTGAGAGGGTCAAGAGAATGAGAAAGGGAATCGTAAACGGATTCCAGAGCAGCGACGCGGAAATGTCCCCGTGAAGAAGAGATAGGAGGCTCCGCGTGCAACCCGTTGTGGGGCAGGGAATGCCAAGAAGCGCGCGCAGCACACTGGGTGGAATTCTTCCTGACGCCAACCACAGGATATTCCAAGCCAGGTAGGCCGCGAACGATACCCGCGCCCACAAAGGAACGCTGCTCAGCCCACTCGTGAGGGGAGTCAGCCTAATCTCGTGCCGCATGACGGACATTTCCGGACATCCTCCTTGCAGCCATCAATGACGAATGGCAGCCAGCAGAGGGGAATGCAAAACAAAAGAAGAAGCACAAACATGACCCAACCGTTGCTCGACATTTTTCTTTCAACAATCGGAGGGCCTTGATAATGGCAGAACGGACATGTGAAGCCCGCAACTGGCGGGGGCGCGTATCCCGCGGGTTGCATTGCCGGGGGTTGCATCGCGTATGGCTGGACTGGCGTCGCGTCTGCCGGCGCGGGGGGCTGGACAGAGGTTGATGCGCCACATTTTGAACAGAAAGCGGTGTTCGCTTCGAGTTGCGCTCCGCACTTTGAGCAAAACATGATTTCTCCCCGGGTGCTCAGTCTTGAGCTGCCGACGCTGAACGCGAATCCTACTTGCAGGAAACTATGTGGTCAAGAGGCGCATGCTTCCAAGTCATTTCCCCGCGGGGAGCGACGTCAATGGGAGATGGGCGCGTTCGGCAGGACGACCGGGACCACTTTTGCTTTTACAGAGCCGTCGTCCATTTCGGCGCCGAGTAAAACGTCAAATGAAATATTGGCGCTCGCTCCACGGAAATCCTGGGGGCCACGGAATGTCAGCAAGAGATTCAACGGAACACGCGGATAAGCCTCGGACCACAAATTCGGATCGGGCGTGGAACAGCTTGCGAGATTGTAGCCGGATGTGCAGATCATAACGCCGTCAACCCTGTAATTCGAGCTGGTGGCCCCATTGGAATCAATCGCTTTCGGGTCAGGCGGCGCAAATACTTTGAACCGCATGCCGCGCTGTTGCGTGTTTGTCGCGGCAACCAAAACTCGAATGGCTTTGTCGTCGGTCTGAACGCTCATGACGTCAAAATTGATCTCATCGTAGGTTCGGTTGACCAATGCTCGACGAGTAGGCGCGTCCGGATTCATTGAAATATTTGGCAGATCAACGGGGACGAGCATTGATTTTACCGAGCCATCATCCTTTTCGGCGCCGAGTAAGACGTCAAAGGAAACGCTGGCGCTCGACCCACGAAAATCTTGAGGGCCGCTGAAGGTCAGCAAGATGTCCAATGGAGTGCCGGGATAAACCTCCGACCACAGGTTCGGATCGGGTGTGGAACAGCTTCCGAAGTTATAGCCGGATGTGCAGATCACAACGCCGTCAACCCTGTAATTCGTGCTCGCGATCCCATTGCTATCGATCAACACAGGGAGTGGAGGGGCATACACCTTGAACCTCAAATTCTGCTGCTGCGTGTTCGTCGCGGCGATCAAAACCCGGACGACTTTGTCGTCGGCTTGGATGAATGTCACGCCAAAGGTAATCCCGCCATAAGTTTGACTGGCCAATGCTGGGCGAGCAGGCACACCCGGTCTCATCGGCACATTCGGCAGATCAACAGGGACGATTGTCGCCTTTATCGATCCGTCGTCCTTTTCGACGCCGAGTAAGACGTCAAAGGAAATGCTGGCGCTCGACCCGCGAAAATCCTGAGCACTACTGAAGGTGATCACGATGTTTAACGGCGTGCCCTGATAAGCCTCCGACCACTGGTTCGCATTGGGCGTAGAGCAGCTTGCGAAGTTATAGCCGGATGTACAGAGAGCAACGCCTTCAACCCTGTAATTCGTGCTCGCGATCCCGTTGTTATCAATCATCACCGGATTTGGGGGCGCATAAACCTTGAACTTCATGGCCCGCTGCTGCGTGTTCGTCGCGGAGATCAAGACCTTGGGAGCTTTGATGTTCGAGGTGTCGATACTCTTTACGTCGAAGCGGATTCCTCCGAAAATGCGGCTTGCCGGGACCGTGGCGGCCGCAGAGGGTGTTGCGGATGATGCCGCGGGTTGTGGGGCGGCGGGCTCCGGGACTGCGTTTGCCGGCGGCGCAGTCGACGGCGCGGATTGATCAGATGCAGGAGGCGGAGCCGCGTTCGTTAGCGGCGCCGATTGAGCTGATTTTGGAGCGGAAGAATTCGGTTGAGGCTGTGATTCGATGGGCGGCGCAGCGGGTGCACTTGAGCTTGACGACGGGTGCGACATCCAATCCTTCAACCGCGGGCCGAGCGTCCACGCGCCCACGGCAATCAATAAAATGACGAGCGCAGCGATGGCGAACCGCATGACCTTGCGCTTGCTTTCCTTGTGTTTCCTCTCCTTCGATATTCGCTCGCGGACTTCTTCCGAGACTTGCAGCATTTCAGCCAGATAGGCGCACAACTCCTCGACCTGTTTCTCGAATCCGCGAAAGAGGTCTATGAATTGCGCGGTGGTGATTTGATACGCAAACGAGCCGCTGGGTACGATGTCTTCGACGCGCGCGGGTATAATTGTTTTCCTGAACTTGCTCGCGATTGCCAATTCCTTCGGAATCTCCACGGATTCGTTTGCATGTTGAGAAAAGAGAAGTAGAACTGCGCCGGATGTCTCGATCGCGGTGACGATCGCTCTTTGGTAGTCTTCCCCCGGGCGAATGTTGCGCGACGATATCCAGCAGGGGATTCCCCGACGCTCGATTTCGGAGACAAGCTTGTTGGCAGTGTCCTGGTCGGCTGAGGCGTAGCTGATGAAGACTTTATTCGCCATGGCAGTTGGCGTTGGCCCCGGCGCCTTGTTAACTTCTAAGATTGAAACCAAAATAAGGCCGTCTGCGGCGGCAGGATATAACATCCCAAGTGCAACAATCTACTGGTGTACGCAGTCCTGAGCGCTCCGATTCCATCATGACTAGCGGACATGCCCCGTATCATAGGGCGGGGGGTGCTGAAGCACGGGGGAGGAGCAGCAGGTTAAGGCTTACTTCCGGAAACGGCTGGGGGGTCATGGCATTCAAAGAGGCAACGGTGAGCTGAATTGAGCAGGGTCGGGACTTACAGCGAGGCGGCAACCTGCTGCTTGAAGTAAGTGAGGGTCAGGCGCAGTCCTTCTTCGAGGGGGACCTTTGGCTCCCAGTGGAGGATGCGCTTGGCCTTGGTAATGTCGGGACAGCGCTGCTTGGGATCATCTTGAGGGAGTGGGCGGAATTCGATGGGGACATTGGTGCCGAGGAGGGCGCGAATGCGCTCGGCGAATTCGAGAATGGTGATTTCGTGCGGATTTCCGATGTTGGTGGGCAGGTGCTCATCGGAATCGAGCAATTTGCAGATGCCGTCGATGAGATCGCTCACGTAGCAGAAGCTGCGCGTCTGCTTGCCATCGCCATAGACGGTAATCGGCATTCCTAGGAGCGCCTGATGCACGAAGTTCGGGAGCGCGCGGCCATCGTTCAGCCGCATGCGCGGACCGTAAGTGTTGAAGATGCGCACGATGCGCGTGTCGAGATTGTGGAAACGGTGATAGGCCATGGTCATGGCTTCGGCGAAGCGCTTTGCTTCGTCATAGACGCCGCGCGGGCCGATGGGATTCACGTGGCCCCAGTAGGTTTCCGGCTGCGGACTTACTTCCGGATCGCCGTAACATTCTGAAGTGGATGCCAGCAGGAATTTGGCGCCCTTGGCCTTCGCGAGGCCGAGCGCGTTGTGAGTGCCGAGCGAGCCGACCTTGAGAGTTGGAATCGGATGCGCGAGATAGTCCACGGGACTGGCGGGCGAGGCGAAGTGGAGGACAGCTTCGACGGGGCCGGGGACGTCAATGTAGCGGGAGACGTCGTGCGGCATGGCGTGAAACTTTTTGCTGAACTCGGCGTTGTTCGCGAGATGCGCGACATTTGCCTCGCGACCGGTGATGAGATTGTCGATGCACAGGACTTCCCAGCCGCGCTCGAGCATGGCGTCGCAGAGATGCGAGCCGAGAAAGCCGGCGCCGCCGGTGATTACTGCGCGCATGGATCTCCACTCTGCGGAGCGCGCGCCGATTTGGCTGCAGTTTGCATGGCGCGACGATTCTAGCTTGAGTTGCGCTGCGGCCAAAGCGCCGGGCACGGCGGCGTTGCGGCAAAGTCAATCGACCGGGAGATGGACCGGCGGATTAACAGCGACATTGACCGGGAACTGCCCGAAAGGTACGATTCGACGCGGTGGGGGAATGCGATGAGTCACAGGAGCCGGATGCTCGTGGCCATTTGTCCACATTGCGGAAGCTTCGACGTTCGCCGCTCGCATCGCCGCGGCCTGGCAGAGGTAATGATTCTTCCGCTCCTGCTGCTCCGGCCGTTCCGTTGCGAGATTTGCGACCGCCGCCACTACAACTTGATCTTTTGCGAGACGCTTCCGGTGACGGAGAGACCGACACGTGAATCGCAGTAAGAATTCCGTTCGCCACGCCAATCGTTTCGTGATGTCGATACGCATGGCGGTGCCGAGTTGAGGATTTCACGCCGCTCGCGCCGGCGCATCTTTTGGACTTTGGCCGCGCTGGCGGTGCTCTTGGTGATCGGCACATGGATCTTCCGGAGCGTGGGACAGTGGCTGGTGGTGGAAGATCCGCTGCAGCCTTCCCGCGCGGCAGTGGTGCTGAGCGGGGGGTTGCCCATGCGCGCCCGCGAAGCGGCCGAAATTTATCACGAAAATTTCACACCCGAGGTCTGGTTGACGCACGGCGAAGACGCCGCGACCGAGCTTCATGAGTTGGGGATTGATTATCTCGGAGAAACTTTTTACAACCAGAAAGTGCTGATACAGCTGGGCGTTCCGATCGAAGCAATCCGCGTCATCGAGCCATCGATTTACGACACCGAAGACGAAATGCGCGCGATTGCAAAAGCCGCGCGCGACGCGGGCATCCACCGCATAATCATCGTCACGTCCAAGGCGCACACCCGGCGCGTCCACACGCTGTGGCGTAAACTGGTGGGCAATGATCCCGAGCTCATTGTGCGTTACGCGCGGGAGGATAGTTACGATGGCGCCCACTGGTGGCGCCGGACGACCGACGCGCTCCAGGTCATCCGGGAAGTCCTCGGCCTGGCCAATGCCTGGGCGGGGTTCCCCGTGCAGCACGACACGAAGTGAGGTTCCTGAATGCCGTGGCCGCCGGACAAGGTGGGAAAAAGCGGATTCAGCAGGCAAGTCGCCGAATTCCCTTCATTTCCTTGATTAAAAAGCCTGCGGCCAATAATCCACGGTGCGTTCAAGAGTACGCGCCAGACTGGTACGCTTGTTCTATTGTGGAGTTATTGAGGTTTAGTTTAACCTTAACTTCGGACCATGGTGATCCGTTCCATTGCGGTTCTCCTTGCTTCAATCATGGGCCTGGCCCGGTTTTCGGTGTATTACGGCCGGGCTTTCTGGCTGGGCAAGCTTAAGGCACAGGACTTAAAGTGACTGGTAGTAGTACTAAGGCTCCATTGTACTCAGCAGAGCTGGCAGGCAGACTGTACATAGAGGCTGAAGGAAATGTTCAGCATAGTGATACTCATCGCGGCGTTAGGAGCCATGGCCCAGTTTGGGCTGTATTACTGGCGCTCGCTAATAGCTGGATATGCTTCCCAGCCGCTTTCCGAGCGGTTCCCGGCGTTTTCCGGTCTTGAGCACCAAACCCCCATGGCAGAGGATTTTGGAGCGCTGCTGAGCCTCCACCGGCTAACACCGACGATGGGCCGCCGCGCCGACAGCCTGACCGCCTTGCGTGCCTACTACAAGGCGGCAAGCGTCCTGTGCAGTCTGCCCGCGCTTCAAGAATGGGCAAAGCGAGAAATGGCGACCTGCTCACGGTATGTCGCCGTGACGGTGGATCAGCGCCTTACTCAGAATCTAGCTTACTCGGCCGAGATGCGGTCGTACTAGCCCCGTTTTTCCTTCCGGCAGGGCAATTCTCAAATACTTAAGAATGGCGATGAGGCTCTTTGCGGGCTCTCTGTGGAGCTGTGTTCAGTACGCCCAGCGGAGGAGAACACTTCCCGTGGTGTAGCCCGCCCCTACGGTGATGAGGAGCACGAGGTCGCCTTTCTTGAGGCGGCCCTGATCGAGGGCGTCACGCAGACAGAGTGGGATGGTTCCGGCGGTGGTGTTTCCATAGCGATCGATATTTACAATCACTTTTTCGTCTTCCACGCCGAGGCGCTGCTGCATTGCCTGAATAATCCGTAGGTTGGCCTGGTGAGGCACGACGAGCTTTAGGTCACGGTTGGTGAAGCCATTTTCTTCGAGGATATGAGCGGACGCTTCCGCCATGCGGCGCACGGCATACTTGAAGACGTTTTGTCCTTCCTGATGAACGTAGTGCATGCGCTTTTCGACGGTCTCTTGCGTGGAAGGATGGAGGGAGCCACCGCCGGGCATGTAGAGATAGCAGCCGCCGGAGCCGTCGATGTCGTGGCGAAAATCCAAAATGCAATTATCATCTTCCGCGGGTTCGATGAGGATGGCGCCCGCGCCATCACCGAAGAGAACGCAGGTGGCGCGGTCCTTGAAGTCGAGGATGGAGGTCATGACGTCGCTGCCGATGACCATGACTTTTTTGTGGGAGCCGGCGCCGACGAATTGTGCCCCCACCGTCAGCGCGTAAACGAAGCCGGAACAAGCCGCGGAGAGATCGAAGCCCCAGGCCTTCTTCGCGCCGATGCGATCCTGCACGAGGCACGCCGTAGCCGGGAACAACATGTCCGGCGTGACGCTGGCGACGATGATCATGTCAATTTCCAGCGGGTCGAGCTGCTTCTGAGCAATGAGCTGGCGTGCGGCTTCTGTGGCGAGGTGCGAGGCGGCGACGCCGGGGTCTGCGTAATGGCGTTCGCGAATGCCGGTGCGCGTGCGAATCCATTCATCGGAGGTTTCCACAATTTTCATGAGGTCATCGTTGGTGACCACGTGAGGAGGTACGTAGCAGGCCACTCCGGTGATTTTCGCGCGAATTCTTTTTGACATTCGTGCCCGCCCTTCCGTCGATTGCAAGCAAGAATACGGAAACGAAGATTGTATGGGAAGGGTGCGGGGCAGACAAGGCCGGATGAAACGACGGACAATCCCCGGGAGTGTGATAGACTTTTCCAAGTGGAAGACTCACCGGTAAGAATCACCTGCGAGGATTGTTCGTGAAATTTCAGCCGTTTTACCTGACGTGTTTGGCTCACGCCTCCTACATGATTGGTTCCGAGGGAATTGCCGCCGTGGTGGACCCGCAGCGGGATGTAGAGATCTACCTCGAAGAGGCGAAACAGCAGGAGCTGCGCATCGCTTATGTGATTGAGACGCACTTGCATGCGGATTTTGTTTCCGGGCATAACGAATTGGCGTCGCGGACGGGCGCGACGATTTGCATTAGCGCGCGGGCGGGCGCGAAATTTCCGCATCGCGCCATGCGCGACGGGGAGAAAATCGCGTTCGGCAAATGCGAGCTTACATTTCTGGAAACACCGGGGCATACGCCCGAAAGCATGTGCGTGGTGGTTGCGGACCTCGAACGCGGCGCGGAGCCCTGGGCCGTGCTGACAGGCGACACACTTTTTATCGGCGACGTGGGCAGGCCAGACCTCTCACCGGAATATACGGCGCAGCAACTTGCGGGGATGCTCTACGACAGCTTGCACGGGAAGTTGCTGCGCCTTGGGGATGGCGTGGAGGTTTTTCCGGCGCATGGCGCGGGATCGCTCTGCGGGCGAAGCATTGGGAGCGAAAAAAGTTCGACGATCGGCAAGGAAAAGCAATTCAACTATGCGTTGCAGCCGATGGCGCGGGACGCATTCATTCAATTGCTGACAACGGATTTGCCGGAGCGGCCGGGCTATTTCAGCCGCGACGCGGAAATCAACCGTGAAGGCGCGGAGGCGATGGAAGAATTGAAGCCGCTTGTTGCGCTCCTGCCGGAGGATGTGGAGCGGCTCACGTCCGCAAAGCAGGGTGCGGCGATTGTGCTGGACACACGGCCATCGGTGGATTATTTCGCAGCGCACATTCCCGGTTCCGTGCACATCGCGCTTTCGGGGCAATATGCTTCATGGGCGGGCGCAATCATCGGGTTGGACCAGCCGATTGTTCTGTTGGCGGAAGATTCGGAGAAGACTGAGGAGTCGCGGATGCGGCTGGCGCGCGTGGGGATCGAACGAGTCGTTGGTTATCTGGATGGCGGGATTGACGCGTGGCAGCGCAGCGGGCGGCGCATGGCCCAATCAGCGCAAGTCAGCGCAGTTGAGCTGCGGAATTTGCTCGCAGCGGGGAACGATATTCAGGTTGTTGATGTGCGGCGGCGCGCGGAATGGGAAGCGGGGCATATCGCGGACGGTCGCCTGAAGCCGCTGAATCAATTTGCCGCCGTAATGGCGTCAAGCGGAGAAGCACGGAACGTGATTCTGGCGGATCTCGATCCCGCGCGGGCTATTGCCGTGCATTGCAAGGGCGGCTACCGCAGTGCGATCGCGGCAAGTTTGTTGGAGCGCGCCGGGTTCGAAACTGTCGCGAATCTTACGGGTGGTTTTGACGCGTGGGAAGCTCATGCGCTGCCGAAGATTTCGCACGTAACATCAAAACCACAAGAAAGCGCAAGCCGCGCAAAGTAGATCCCTCCTCCTATACCTTTGTGTCCAGCGAAAACTATCAGGAAGGCGAGATTTCGTAGCGAAATGATATATGCGCGGTTTTTCGCAGCATGGCGGCGACGGAGCAATACTTGTTTTCGCTTAGTTCGATGGCGTCGCGCACGGCTTTCTCATCGAGTTTCCCGCGCAGGCGATAAACGATTTCGAGCTTGGTCCAAACCATGGGTGGGTTCGCGGCGCGCTCGCCCGAAACCTGCACCTCGAGCGTTTCGAGCTTCTGGCGCTTTTTCTTAAGGATGGAGACGACGTCGGTTGCGGTGCAAGAGCCAAGCGCGAGAAGCAGTAGCTCCATCGGGCCCGGAGCGGTGTTTGATTGGCGATCCGAGTCCAGCGGAACAGCGTGACCGGATGGGCCAACGGCGACAAACTGTTCGGATCCAACCCAACGGACCTTCGCGATCTTGGCGGCAGAATCGTGCATGGGAATTCACCTCAATGTATAAGACGAGATTAACAGAGCGGAAAGCGGGAAAAAAGGATTGTGCGATTTAATCCGCGGGCGTTCCGACGGGAGCGGGGAGCGGAATCTCTTCGATTTCGACAATCGGGCGAGGGAGCTTGCGAATTGTGTCCAAGAACAGCGAGGTGAGCGTGGGGTCGAACTGCGCGCCGCCGCAGCGTTCGAGTTCAGTGAGAGCTTCCTCGGCGGAGCGAGCGCGCTTGTAGGAACGTACTGAGGTGATGGTGTCATAAGCGTCCGCGATGGCGATAATCCGCGCGCCCAGCGGAATGTTCTCGCCCACGAGGGCGTGCGGATATCCGGAGCCGTCAAAGAATTCATGATGATGGAGGACCATGCCTTGAATTTCGCCGGCACCCCGGCAGGTCTGGAGAATTCTGGCTCCAAAGTTGACGTGTTGCTTCATCAGATCCCATTCATCCGGATCTAGCGGGCCGGATTTGTTCAAGATGGATTCCGGAATACCAACTTTTCCGACGTCATGGAGCAAAGCCGCAAGCTTGATTTCCTTGATTGTCGCAGGGTCAAGGTCGCAGGCTTCCGCGAGCGCTACGGCGTAAGAGGAGACCTTCTGCGAATGGCTTTGCGTGGAGGGATCCTTGGAGTCTACGGCCATTGCAAGTGAGGAGAGGGTTTCCACCAGCAGTGGATGCAGGATTTCAGCGAAGGGGTGCCCGGGATTCCGGCTGGCGTTTGTTTCTCCCGCTGCGGGCATTTCGGTCGAGTCGAGCGATTTCGAGAATTGGTCCAAGCGCTGACAGACTTCTTCGAGCGCTTCGCTTCCGGTGGTAAAGACACGCTTGAGCGTCACCCCGATGTAGGCTTCCAGGACGTCGCGCTTCCAGCGCTTTGCCTCGTTGGGATCGAAGTGATCGGCGGTGGATACCGCATTGCCGCCCTGATGCTTGGAGAGATACATCGAGGCGTCCGCGACCTGGATGAGTTCCTGCGGGGTGGAGCCGTGAACAGGGTAACTGGCGATGCCAAAGCTCCCGGAGACATTTTTCTCGCGGAGCAAATCGTCAGAACTAACACACGAGCGGAGCTTATTGGTGAGCTGGCGAGCCTGCTCCGCGTTGGTCTCGGGCATGAGCACGACGAATTCATCGCCGCCATAACGGGCGACGATGTCGGACCGGCGGCAATTCTCTTCGAGGATCTTGCCGACGCGCCGAAGAACTGCGTCACCTTCGAGATGGCCGTAAAAATCGTTGACGAACTTGAAGCGGTCCAGATCGATCAAGACCAGGGAGAATGGACGTCCCGCACGCGTGGCACGCTTCCATTCCGCGGAAAGAGTCTCCATGAAGAATCGGTGTGTCTTGACACTGGTCAATCCATCGGTGATGGCCTGCTCCTGAGCTTTCTGGAATGTAAGAGCGCTGTGGAGCGCGCCGGAGATAAGGTCCGCGAGCGTTTCGAGCAATTGAAGCTCTTCTTCGGTGAAGTCGCAAAGCTCGAGTGATTCGACATAGAGGACGCCGTGTAACTGATCGCCATAGAGAATTGGGAGCGCGACACCGGAAGAGGAATCTTCGAGGACGGGGCCTCCGGAGGAGGATTCGGAGGTAAAGTCCCGGACGGCCTTCATTTCGCCCGTGCGGGCGACGTGGCCCACAAGGCCTTCCCCGAATGGGATTTGCCGCTGGAGCCCGGCGCGACGCCGCCCTGCTTCCGTCTGAATCACAACAACTTTGGCGGTGTAATCCAATAAGCCGATGCCGATGTGATCGTAGGTGAGGCCCAGCTCCAATTCGGTGGCAATCCGTGAAAGCATTTCATCGGGGTTGAGAGTGGCAATGGCATTGCGCGAAATGTTGTTCAAAAGAGAGAGATGGCGCGACTTGGTTTGTTCGCCTTTGAAGAGCCTGGCGTTTTCAAGAGCGACGGCCGCCTCGCTTGCAAGGACGCGCATCAATTCGAGATGACCTTCGTCGAAGGCGCGTTCTTGTTTGCTAAGGACGGCCATGACTCCGACGGCGCGGTTATAGACCATCAGCGGGACGCCGCAAAAGCAACCCATCGCCTGCAGTGGTTCGACTCCCAGGCGGCGGGCTACCTCCTCGAAATTCTCGCGAATCAGAAGGGGCTGGCAATTCTGCAGAATGTATTCGGTAAGGTGGTTGCCGGATGACCGGGATCGCTTCGGTATGCGCTGCCCATTACGGATTTCCAACTCGAACCGCAGCAGGTTCCGCCCTGGATCGTAGAAGGCAATATAGAGATTGCTGGCGTCCATGAGCCGCTGCATCTCGGACTGTATTTTTCCGAAGAGCGCATCGGTGTCCAGCGTGGAGCTGAGCACGCGTCCAATTTCGTTGAGGATGTGAAGCTCTTCACTGCGGCGCGATGTCTGCTGGATGAGATAACTATTCTCAATCGCCATGCCGATCTGATGGCCCAGCGAGAGCAGCAGGTGAAGTTCGGGGGGAGTGAACCTCCGGCTTTCCGCGGAACCGAGTAGGAGCATGCCGAAGGCTTTTTCCTTTGATTGCAAACTGATTGCCGCAACGGTGCGAAGGCGCTGCTGGAGCGCGAGCTGGCGGAAGCGGCGGAAGGCGTCTTCTTTTTCGAGCGTCACCCACAGGGCGTCACGATGGAGGTCGCGGAAGACCGCCAGACCTCCGAGTCGGACGACAAGATCCACAAGGTGATCATCAAGGCCTTCCTGTTGCGATGCGCTGCAGAAGTTGTCGCTCAACCCCGCCGCAACCACCGCCGTCGGCCCCTGCGGATCACCGTGATGGAGGAAAAGCGCGCCCGAGGGGATGCGGGTCACGTTGAGGATGCGGTCCAGGGCTTGCGCCAACATTTTCTGCACCTCGGTGCCGATCACACCGGAGGTGGCAAGGTTGAGGCTGGAAATTGCGAGCATATGGCGCTCCATGCGGCGTTTTTCCTCTTCATAGAGCGCCATGGCCATGAGGACCGCGACGAAAACGAGAGGAACCACCATGAGCGTCGAGAATAGATTGCGCCAGCTGATTCCGGCACGGGCGGCGAATTCATTTACGATTCCCAGTGTGCCCCACATTGCAAAAGCGATTCCCAGAGCCCCATCCGTCACTGTGTCCTGTTTGCGGCTCGTGCGCCAAAAAATCCAGGCGGTGACAAAAAAGATCAGGGCAATGCCGAAGTTGGGGGAAATGCCGATTTGCCCCTGCGAAAAAAGGACTGACCAAAGCGCAAATGCGGCGGCGGCGCCGGCAATGCCATAGGTCCACGGATTTTGCTGGATATAAAACCGCGCGCTCATGAGAAACAGCAGAGCGGCACAGGCGACGAACCAGGTCTCAATGCAAGTCTGCCAGGGAGTTTCACCGATCCAGCGTTGCATCGAAAATCCGGCAAAGTGAAGCGCGAAGAGCCCCCAGCCGGCGGCCCAGAGAAGGAGGTAAGTCTGGCGCTTGAGGATATAGACGTAGCCGTACAGCGCTGCAATGACGCCAGTTGCAGCAAAGAGGGCGAAGGCGAGAGTGCTCTCGTGTGCCAACGAATTCCGTTAGGCCAGTGCCGTGCGCAAAGCGCAGGTTTGAGCCGACCGTACCCTGTGCGAGGCGCAGTTTATGAAAGGCAGCACCGCTTATGAGGCCTCGCGGAAATTTCCCTTCAACCCGCAGGAGAGAGAGGGATTCGCGGTTTCCTATTGAATATAGGTGGCGGCATTGAAAGGGGTCAAGGGTACTAGCGTACCGGTGTCCTTCAGCGTAACTCCCCGTTTGGGTTTGATGGGGGAGATGCCGCGTGACTCAACACTCCGCGTTCCGTTAAACTGATCGTTTCCGGAATAGGGGTTGAGGCAAAGAGAGCAAGGTAATTATGAATTCCATCACAACCAAGGGCCCTCGAGTGCGGTTCGCACCTTCACCTACCGGATACTTGCACGTCGGGGGCGCTCGAACGGCGCTTTTTAATTGGCTATTTGCCAGGCGAGAAGGCGGGACGTTTATCCTGCGGGTGGAGGATACGGACGCGGAACGCAACCGGCCGGAACTCGTGGACGGTATCCTCGAATCGCTGCGGTGGTTGGGGCTTGGCTGGGATGAAGGGCCGGTGTTTCAGTCGCAGCGCATGGCTCTGTATCGCGCCGCGAGTGAAAAATTGATGGAATCGGGCGCCGCTTATCTCTGCTATTGCCCGCCGGAGCGCTATGCGGGTGGCGACGCGGCGGATGAGTCCGAATCGGGCGGCGCGCACGCCGTGCGTCGAGTCACTCGATGCTCCTGCCGCGAAGGGCGTCCGACGGACCCGAATCAGAAGCCGGCCATCAGATTCCGGACTCCGCTCGGAACTACAACGGTGTTTGATGACATCGTTTTCGGGCGGCGTGAAGTTTCCAATGAGGAGATCGAGGATTTTGTTCTGCTAAGGTCGCCGAAGGAAGCCGGCGGGGTTTCGGGGCTGCCGACATATCAGCTTGGCGCTGTGGTGGACGACATTGACATGCGCATCACGCACGTGATTCGCGGCGCGGACCATCTGTCGAATACGCCGAAGCAGGTGCTGCTCTATCGTGCGCTGGGCGCGGAGATTCCCGCGTTTGCGCACCTGCCGCTTATCCTGGGCGCGGACCGGACGCGTATGTCAAAGCGGCACGGCGCGACGAGCGTTGCCTCCTATCGCGAAGAAGGATTTCTTCCCGAGGCGTTCCGGAATTTTCTGTGCCTAATGGGATGGTCTGCGGGGGGCGATGCTGAATTTCTTCGCACCAGCGAATTAGTGAAACGATTTTCACTCGAAGGGGTGAGCCGCACCAACGCGGTATTTGACCGCCCAAAGCTCGAATGGTTCAACACGCAGTACTTGCAGCAGTTGCCGGTGGAGGAGTTGCTGCCCGAGGTGCAGTGGGAGCTCGAGCGTGCTGGAATCTGGCGCGCGGAATGGGCAAGCGCGGAGCGCGCGTGGTTCTCGCGCACGGTGGATTTGTTGCGCCCGCGCACGCGATTGCTCCCGGATTTCTCGCACTGGGCGCGGGCATTTTTCAGCGATGCGTTTGAGTATGACCAGCAAGCAAAAGAAAAATTTTGGAAGGACGAGAGGCTTCCCGCGTTGCTGGGTAAACTTGCCGGCGCGCTTGCCGCGTTGCCGGAGTGGAACCACGACGCATGCGAGCACGCGCTACGCGGGCTCGCCGAATCCGAAGACGTAAAAGCGGGGCTCCTGATTAACGCGACGCGCGTGGCGATTGTCGGCCAGGCCGTTGCGCCGCCGCTCTTTGAAACATTTCTGGTGCTTGGCCGCGAGAGGGTTGTCGAAAGATTGCGCCGTGCGTTGCCATTGGTCCGCGCCTAAGCCGATTGCTATAAGGTTACCGCGCTGCCGAATTGCTGGCTCAGGATCCGGCTCATCACTTGTGCGAGTGTTTCGCCCGTTTTTTCAAGCACAAAGGTTCCCGCGGCGTCCGACCACCCCAGCTTGAAGCTCGTCGTCAGCGCGGAAATCCAAATCTGGCGCACGGGCGCGTTGGGACTGATGACGAAGCGCGTTTCCTCTTCGTCCTCGAATAAAAGATCGAGCCTGTCGGATTGGCCTTCCACCTCAAAGGCGTGCTCATCGGAAAGCTCGAGCAGCCGCTTGCGGAGGCTTTCCAGCGCGGCGTCGCAGCGCGCGCGAAATTCGTGTTCACTCAGTTCGTTTGACATGGGGTTTTGAGCGTACAGCAGCGGCGCGGCTGCAAGCAAGCCGCCGGATTGAAAACGCGCTGCCGTTTTGCAAGGCGCGGCAAATCAAAGTATAAAGTCTTGCCGGACTCTGGGGGCAATTCGCGTCTGGAAGCGCACGGGAGGAATCGATGAAAACGCGGCTGAAGGTCGGACTGATCGGGCTGGGGCGCCTGGGGCGCCTTTATGCGCAGTTCCTCTCCGGGCGCGTTGGGTCCATCCGGCTCACCGCGGTTGCCGACACGGATCGCGCCGCCGCCGAGCGGGTGGCGGAAGATTTTGGCGTCGAGCGCCGGCATTTCGATGCCTATTCCTTGCTGGCCGATCCCGAAGTGGACGCGGTCGTGATTACCACGCCGACTTCCACGCACCGCGAATACTCGATTGCATCACTCGAGCGGAACAAACCGACATTCTGCGAGAAGCCCCCGGCGCTCTCACTTGCGGAATGCGAGAAGATGAAACAGGCGGCTGCGAAAACGGGCGGATTTCTAAACATTGGATTTATGCGGCGATTCGATCCCGCATACGCGGCGGGGATGGCGCGCTTGAAGGATGGAGGGATTGGTGACGCGCTGCTCTTTAAGTCGTCCTCCCGCGACCCCTATCCGCCGTCTCTTGAATATGCAAACCCGAAGCACAGTGGTGGAATGATTGCGGACATGGGCATTCACGATTTTGATCTGGCAGGTTGGTTTATGGGCAGCGTTGATTCCGTTCATTCGACTGCCGGAGTGATTTGCGCGAAGGAACTCGCCACCGTCGGAGATTTTGACAACGCGGTCGTTACGCTGCGATTTGCGAGCGGGGCTCTTGGCGTGGTCGATTTGTCCAGGACCGGAATCTACGGATACGACATCGCCACCGAAATTTTGGGCTCCAAGGGAACGCTGCGAATGGGTTATTTGCGGGAGACTGCGATCGACGTAATGACAAAAAACTCCGTTGCGCATGACACAGTTCCATACTTTATGGAACGGTTTGAGAAGGCCTACGTCGCGCAACTGGAGGATTTCGGGAGAAAGGTCCTCGCGGGCCAGCAGCCAAGCATCACCATCGATGACGGCATTCGCGCGCTTCAGGTTTCTATCGCCGCCACGAAGTCGGCGTATGAAAACTGCACGGTCCGAGTTGCCGATGTCACAGCGGGAAACGAAACTCACAGTGGTTCGCCAAAGTCTCAGTCAGCAACGTCCTGAGGCATCACCGGAATTCACCTGTCTCCAGAAAATTATTCGTAGCGCAGGGCGTCAACGGGATCGAGCCGCGCGGCCTTGATTGCTGGATACATCCCGAAGAAAAGGCCGACGCTCATGGAGACGCCAACCGCGGTCAACACCGCCCAAAGCGGCACGGCCGACGGAATGGATGGAAGCACGGCGCGCATCAGTTTGCTGAATCCCCAGCCGATGCCGACTCCGACGAGGCCGCCCGCGCCGGTGAGCGTGATCGCTTCGGTGAGAAACTGCCAGATAATGTCCCGCCGCCGCGCGCCGATGGCTTTGCGCACTCCGATTTCGCGCGTGCGTTGCGTCACCGACATCAACATGATGTTCATCACGCCCACCCCGCCAATGAGCAGCCCCACCGAACTGACCGCGATAATCAGCCCCGCGATGGAGCCGACAATCTGGCGGAACTGGTCGGCGATCTCCTGCGCGCTGGTCATCCCGAAATTATCCGGTGCGTTGTAAGCAAGATTGCGCTGGCGGCGCAAAACAGACGTGATCTCGTCCTCGGCCTCGTCAATCCTGCCGGGCGCTGCGGCCGCGGAAATTAGGAGTTCATCATCCTGCGGATTGTGCTTGCGATAGGAGCGATAGGGCACCCAGAAATCTATGTCCACGGATTGGCCGCCCACGAGCCCTCCCTTGCGCTTATCCAGAACGCCGATCACCGTATAGAGGGAGCCGCGGACCTGCACTTCCTTCCCGAGCGGGTTATCACCAAGGAAGAGCGAGTTGTAAACGTCGTAGCCGATCACGGCGACATCCGAGCGATGATTGTCTTCCGCTTCCGTGAAGTAGCGACCATAGAGGAATCGCAATGAGTAGACATCCACGGCGCTGGGCAGCGTGCCGCGATAATTCACCGTGCTGACTTCGCGCCCTTGATACCGCGCGGAAGCAGTGGGTGGAAACGGGCCGGTGATCCGCGCCAAAGCCTGAACGTCCACTTCAGCCACGTCGGGACATTCGGCCTTGATGGCCATGGCGTCGTCAATGGTTAAGGGTTTGCGGTTCAGTTCCTCGGTCGTGGGGCGCGTCGTTTTGATGCCCGGGTTGAATTTGAAAATGAAAATCGTGTTCGCGCCAAATTCGCTCAGATAGTCGCGGATGGAGGAATCCAGGCCCACCAGCACCGAGGAAACGACAATCAGCGTCGTCACGCCAATCACCACGCCAAACACGGTCAAAAATGACCGCGACTTGTTCTCGTGAAGGCTGACAAGCGCCATACGCGCGTTTTCACCGAGAGCCATCCGCATAGCGTTTTCCTTTACGTCTCCTGGCGCAAAGCTTCAATGGGATTCAATTGTGCCGCCTTGCGCGCCGGATAAATTCCGAAGAACAGCCCAACGGCCGTGGACACAACCAGCGCGACGAGTACCGCGAGGGGCGAGACAAACATTGGCACGCCGGAAACTGCCTGTACAAGTTGTGAGATGACCCACGCGAATGCGACCCCAATCGCTCCCCCTACTCCGGCGAGGACGGAAGATTCCACCATGAACTGCATCATGATGTCCGCGCGCCGCGCGCCCACCGATTTCCTCATTCCAATTTCGCGCGTCCGCTCGGTCACGCTCGCGAGCATTACGTTCATGATGACCACGCCGCCGATCAGCAAAAACACGGACACAATTCCAACCATGGCCTGCGCGATCCAATCCGTCAACTGGTGGAACAAGTCGAGCAACGCATCGGACGAGAGCACCGCGAACGTGTCTTCTTCGTCTTGTTTCAGGTGCCGGTGCGCGCGCATCACCAGGCGCGCCTCTTCTTGCGAGCGGTCCATCCAGTCCGCGGCACGCGCCTCGACGACGACGGTCAGACTGGTGTGTGTTCCATAGATCCCCATGAAGGTCTGGATGGGAATGTAAATGTAGGCGTCCTGCGAAATCCCGCCAACCCCGGTTCCCTGCGCCTTGCCGACGCCGACGACGGTAAAGGGCCGGCCATCCACGTTCACGGTGCGGCCGATGGGATCCAGACCCGGGAAGGCCTTATCGGCCACATCAGGGCCAATCATTCCGACTGCGGTGTGATGGTCATTGTCGCTATCCACGATGTAACGGCCCGAGGCTGGCTCCACGAGGGCCATATCGCCCATGTTCGCCGTGACGCCGCGGACGGAGATCTGGTCGAGCGAAATCGTGCCCGCGCTGACGCGGCCGCTTGTGCTGGATTGCACGCCGACACGCAGGGGCAGCGTGAGATGGTCGCGGAGGAATTCATAATCCTCCCAGGTAATAATTTTATTGCGGCGCGTGGCCTTCACAAGTTGCTGGGCGTTGGTGATGAGCGGGAACCGCGTTACCTGGAACACGTTGGTCCCCAGCGTTGCCACGCGTTCCGCGACGTACCGGCTCGTCCCTGCAATCAGCGCGACGACAACGATCAGCGTGGTAACCGACAGGATAATGCCGAGCAGCGTGAGGAACGACCGCATCTTATGCTCGCGCAAGGTTTGCAGCGCGATGCCGCTTGCTTCGCGTAAATGGGAAACCGATTTCAAGACGAACTTGTAGGGAGAATATACCCTCTCTTGGTACTACGCCAGAAGGTTTGGAAAGTTTCGGCCGCCAGCGGGGGCAATTCGTTCAGTCGCTTCAGAATTGAGCTTCGATGTCTTTGATGATTTCGTCGCGGCTCACGAGGCCGATGGTGGTTTTGATCAGGCGGCCATCGCGTGAAATCAGCACGCCCGTGGGAAGCGCATCCACGCCGAATCTGTCTTCGATCTCATTCGTTCCAAGAACGATGGGATAATTGATCGCCTCCTGCCGGCCGTTCACGTCGAACCGTTGTTTCGCCAGGAATGGCGCGACCTTGCTCAGGCCTTCGGGATCCCCCGCCACTCCGATGACGGTGAATCCGCGCGATGCGTATTTTTCCTGAAATTCAATCAGCCAGGGAATTTCAATCTTGCAGGGCTCGCACCACGTTTGCCAGAAATCGAGCCAGACAACCTTCCCGCGGTAATCCTCAATGTTCACGGTATTTCCGTTGACGTCCTTAAACGTGAGGTTCGTGATGAGAGATCCTTCCGCCGGACCCCCGGAGGCCCCTGCTTGCGCCGCGCCAGTTTCCGTTTCTGCCTGGCTCGACTGTTTCACATTATGCGCGAATACAAACATCCCGACGCCAAGGATGATGACTGTGGCGAAGCCCGTAATCTTGTTTTTCATGCCGAATGCCCCCTGCGGAAATTTTGCCGCAGCCTTTCACGATTCTAACGAATGAATCCGCTTAAGAAAGTCAGTTTACTCGAAAGCCAGGCCAGTTGATTCGTGAAAAGCAAAAAGCCGATTCCAAGTAATAAGATGCCGCTTCCGACCTCCACGGCATGGAGATAACGCCGGAACTTCTGGTAGAAGCGAAGGAACCAGTTGATTGCCAGCGCAAAAAACAAAAACGGTATGGAAAGGCCCAAGGAATAAATGGCCAATAGGAAAATGCCATGCCTGATGCTGGAAGAAGTGGCGGCCATGGCCAGCACCGTCGCAAGAATCGGGCCGATGCATGGCGTCCAACCGAATGCGAATGCAAAGCCCAGCAGAAACCCGCTGGTGATGGCCGCGAACGGCCCTTTTTCCTTCGCGTTCCCCCCGCCGACGTTGCGCAAATGAATATCGCGATTGAGCCAGCGGGAAAGGTATGGGCCCAGAAGGGGAATCATGGAAAGTGAAACGATTTGATTGGGGCCGAACGATGCGCCAAAAATTCCTGGCCGCGTCTGCACGAAGAGAGCCAGCCCAACAAGAACCGCGCCTACCACTACGCCTGCAACCGGCTTGATTTTTCCCAGCACGCCGATCAGGTGCAATCCAAATAGAAAAACCAGAGCGCCGGCGACGGGCGCGAGAACAGAGCGGTTGTGTTTCAGGAATTGCCCGACCGCGCTGGCGGAGGCGCCGAAAACGATGAAGACAACGGAGAGGCCCACGGTGAATGCAAGGGCCGAGCTCAAGAGGTTGTTGCGCGGCTTCTGCCCCTGGCGAAGCTGCTCGACGCCGATTCCCGAGAGCATTGAGATATATCCGGGGACGAGAGGAAGCACGCACGGCGAAAGGAATGACACCAAGCCGGCTAGAAAAACTGTTGCAACCTCACCCATGAATTCCGCCTGTCCCTTAAATGTCCGGATCGCCCCGCGATTCGTTCGCGCGAATGATTCTTGCGGCTCCGAATCGCTTCCATCTCCCGCGGATACCTGACTTCAGAACTGTAGCGATTCTTCCCGTGCCTTTCAACTTGACTCACGCGCGCAACGCATAGTTAAAAACGAAGCACGCAAGGAAATGGCGCCAGGTGGCGGGTTTCGCTGGCTCACAAGTGCGAATGGCCGCGAATGCCTCCCTGTCTAAGTCCAAGCAAATACATGAGTTATACGCAGTTGCAGTCTTCTTTGGATTGGAATCCTGGTTGCCATTTCATGTCTCGTGAGCACGTTTCGGGCGGGCGACGTTCGCGGGCAGTCGGTGGCGAAGCTGAAGTCGATTTCAAAGATGCAGGCGATGGCGAAGGTGATGACACCAAACAAAGTGACTCTCGCGCGAATGATCCTGGGCGGCACGGCCGTTGCACTCTATGCCGCTGACGCGCGGGAGAACGCGGCGCTGTTCGGCTTCGCGGCCGTCGCTCTCACGATTGGCGCAATCGCGCTCGACGGCGTGGATGGTTACCTGGCACGGAGATTCAACTTGGCGACGCCGCTCGGAGCGCAACTGGACATTTTGGGGGATCGGGTTATCGAGAACATTTTCTTCATTTATTTTGCGGTCAGCGGGCAGATTTCGCTGTGGGTGCCGGTGATTTTCTTCGTGCGCGGAACATTTGCCGATTTTCTGCGAGGGTTTGCGGCCGCGCGCGGGCCGCGGATGGGAGAGAACGCCGAAGCGTTCCGCCAAGACTGGATGCTTCGGTCGCGCTGGGGCCGGCTCCTCGTGGCATCGCGCGCCAGCCGCGGAGCGTATGCCGCGATGAAGTGCGTTTGTTTTGTTGCGCTGGGATTGGAATGGACGCTGTTCCATTCCCACGCGCAATTCAAATTCGTTTCAGCCGGAATTTCACTGGGCGTGATCCGCGCGGGCGTGAATGGTTTCGTGGCCGCGACGGTAGTGTTTTGTCTGGCGCGGGCGGTGCCTGTTTTCTGGGAAGGCTGGCGGGAAATCCTTGCAATGGCCCGGCCCGCGAGCAGCGTTGCGAAATTGGCGAAACCAATTTCACCGCAGGCGCGGCCGGTGGTAGCCCGGTGAGGCTGCAGGGGGAACTCATGAGCGAGCGGGGCAGAATCGCGGCGTTTTTTGATCTCGACGGAACAGTGATTGCGCCGCCTTCGCTCGAATTCCGCTTCGCGGCTTATCTCGCGCGGCGCGGTGAGCTCCGGCCCGCCGCCGTTTTCTCCTGGCTGGGCGCAGTTTTGAAAGGCGTTCTGAATATGGGAATGAATTCGCTGACCGCCCAAGGCGGGATCTTCACGCGATTGAAAGTCCTTGATGAAAACAAAAGTTATCTCGAGGACGTGCGCGAGCAAGCAGCGCGCGAATGGGGGGAAGAAAAGGTCGCCTTGATCGAGTGCCACGAGGATGCGCTCGAGCGCATCGCGTGGCATCGCGAACAAGGTCACGCCATTTTTCTGGTGACCGGGACTCTTGCGCCGCTGGCGAGATTTGTGGCGAGGCGATTCGCGGAAGAGGGGGAAATCAGCGTCGCCGCAACGGAATTGCAAAGTGTCGCGGGATTCTGGACTGGACGCCTCGCGGGCGCAGCCGTTTGCGGCGCGGCGAAGGCGCATGCGGTCGGAGAAATAGCCGCGCGCCATGAAATTGACCTCGCACACAGCTATGCGTACGGAGACTCATTTGCGGATCGCTGGATGCTAGCCGCCGTGGGAAATGCAATCGCTGTTAATCCAGGAGCACGTTTGATGTTGCTGGCTCGAAGGCGCGGCTGGCGAATCACCCGATGGCCCAGGCGGGAAACCGGGCTTGAGATGCCAATCGAATTTGCGCACCCGGCAGAAAAATTCGATTCAAGGAGATGAACCCAGAGAATAAGTGAAAAATCCTCCGGTTCGAATAATCGCCCCGAATCAGGAGCTTTTCAGCCCGAATGACCGATTTTTGAAATGCCGTTTTTCAGTCTGATTTATTTAGTCAGTCGTCTGACTAAATAAAAAGTTGGGGTCAAAAGAGTGGCGGCCAAAATTGGTTAAGTCCTTTATTTGCATGGAGATACACACAACCCAGGCCGTCACGCATTGGGAGGAAATTCAATGGAAATCATTGAACTGGGAATCGGAGCTGAGTCCGCAACATGGAGATCGCCGCAGAGCAAAATGCTCCGCGCCGGCGCGGCAGCAATTGGTTTTCTTGAAAGCTGTGGCGCATTTGAATGGGTCGCGCTCTCGTACTTGGGATTGAGCGGGTTCCTCATGATGCTTTTTTGGAGGAACCTGCCTCGCGTCGCGCGATTGCTCTCGATTCATTTTGGTTTTTTTGCCGCGTTGATCGCGCTTGTGGCGGGCGCCCGGCGCGCCGCATTTTCTGCGGGCTCGGGAACTGCGGCCGGCGCGAGATGGGGACGCGTGCTGCAAGCCGTGCGCCATTGGTATCCGCAGGCAGTATTTCTATTTTGTTTTGAGGAGTTGGGAGCGCTCGTGCACCTCGTGCACAAGGGATGGTTCGATGAGTGGCTTCTCCGCTTTGACCGCTGGCTGGTTGGCGTGCAACCGGCTGTGTATCTTGCGCAAATTGCGCGGCCCGCGCTCACGGATTTTATGCAGATGGCGTATCTGAGTTATTTCTTTTTCCTGACGATTTTGGCCATCGCCCTTTATCGGAGCGGATCAGATGCCGTTATGAATGTAGAGCCGAGCCGATTTGATTTTTGGGCGGTGATGACCAGCTCGATGGTTGCTTACGCGATCGGATACATCGTCTCCATCTTCTTTCCCGTCGAGAGTCCTTACTACTCGCTGGCGGCGCTACATTTGCCGCCATTACAAGGCGGGCCGTTCACGTGGTTGAGCGATCTCATCGAGCATTTTGGGCGCGTGCATGGCGGAGCGTTTCCGTCAGAACACGTCGCGGGATCGTTCGTGGCCTTGCTCGGCGCTTGGCGTTATCGGCGCTGGATGTTCTGGTGCTTCCTTCCATTCTTTGTTTGCATGTGCGTTTCGACCGTGTACGTGCGGAATCATTATGTCGCGGATGTGATCGGCGGCCTATTTACAGGCGCTGCTGGATTCTCGTTCGGCCATCGTCTGATGAGGGTGCGCGGGGCATGTCCTGGCGCCGGGCGATCTGAATAAGGCGGACTGAATAAAAAGGGGAACGGCCGGCAGTGGTCGCTGCCGGCCGTTGGGGTTGATCAGCAGAGAGGAAATTTATCGGTGTCCGCCACCGTGGCCACCACCACCGTGGGAACCTCCGCCACCACGAACAGCGCCTCCGGCGCGGAAGCCACCGCCAACTGGACCGCGGCCGATTGCTCCGCCGCGAACAGCTCCACCGCCCGCTACTCCGCCGGGACGACCAACGAAGCCGGGACGGCCGGCGAACCCAGGACGGCCCGCGAAGCCTGGCCGGCCGAAAAAGCCGGGGCGTCCGCCGAAGCCGTGGAACCACGGGCCGGCGCCGATGAACAATCCACCGGAGAACCACCCAGGTCCATAGTAACCATAAGGCGCACAGGCGTAGGGGGCGTAGCCGTAGTAGCCGTAGGCGCAGACTGGTGCTGGTCCAAGATAGCCTGGGCCGATCCCGACTCCGACGGCGATTCTTTGTGCGCTTGCGTATGACGCTGTAAGTGTGCAAATGCCAACGAGTGCGAGAAGTCTTAGATATCGCATCTGTGGCCTCCTTCCGAAATCCGTGAAATCAATTTCCAACTTCCACCTTCCTATATTGCAGGATGGATGCCAAACATTGCCTTTGATTAGAGATCCGTCAACTCGTTTATTTTCAATAGGATGCAGCTATATTCATGCGGAGCTGAAATTCCAGGACCAGCCTGCACTGGTGCATTTTCAGCGGGGCCGGTGGTTTTCAACCACTTCGATTCTGTCACGGAAGTTGTCACGCCAAGGCCGAAGTCCGAGGAGGGGAATTCAGAAAGCAGGCGGCCGGCGGCGAAACTCGGTATGCGCCTGCTCAAATATGCGAGCTATCGAGAGGAGGCCTTCTTCATCCCACTGCCTGCCAATCAGTTGCAGACCTACGGGAAGCCCGCTCTGCGTAAAGCCGCAGGGCATGGAAAGCGCGGGCAAACCTGTGAGATTTGCGGGGCGATTCGTGCGAATGAGTGCGCTGCGGACAGTTTCTTCCGTCGAACCAATCGTGACAACATTTTCGCCGATTCTCGACGCGGGAATCGGCGTGGCCGGAGCAAGAATCGCGTCCACCTCTTCAAAGGCGGCGTCAAAATCGGCGCGAACGCGTTTGCGCGATTCGAGCGCGGCGAGATAATCCGCGGCGCGGATATCTCGACCCATTTCAAGCCGCTTGCGCACATCCTCACCGTAGTCACTTGACCGCGAGGGATACCATCCTTCAGCTTCGTGAACGCGAGTCGCCTCCGCAAGAGCGATTGACGTGGAAGGAGCATCACAATCACGCACATGGGGAAGCGAAACTTCCTCGATGATGGCGCCGAGTTCCTCGAAGGAGCGCGCGGCCGCGTCCAGTGCGAAGACAACATCAGGATCGATGGAATCGAAAAAGTAATCCCGCGGCCAGCCGAGCCGCAAGGGACGTTTTTTCGCAAAGCGGGGGCGGAGACGTGAAGAAATCGCATGCATGCTGGAGAAAGGTTTGAGGCGCGGCTGGGCAAGAGTGGAAGCGTCATGCGGATCAGCGCCGGAGATAATGCCAAGCAGGAGCGCCGCGCCGGCGGCAGTGGGCGCAAGAGGCCCGACATGGTCGAGACTTGGGGAGAGAGGAACCGCGCCGTAGCAGCTCACGCGCCCAAAGGAAGGTTTTAATCCAAAGATGCCGCACAACGACGCGGGGATGCGGATGGAGCCACCTGTGTCCGAGCCAATGGAGGCCGCGCAAAGTCCTGCGGCAATTGCCGCAGCGGACCCGCCACTGGAGCCACCAGGAATGCGGCCAAGATCCCAGGGATTGTGGGCCGCGCCGTAATGAGGGTTTCCGGTGGTGACTCCATACGCGAATTCGTGAAGATTCGTTTTGCCCAGGAGCACCGCTCCCGCATTGCGGAGGCGCGCAACGGCCGTCGCGTCATATTGCGGAATGAAATCCCGCAGAATTTTTGAGCCAGCGGTGGTGCGCACGTCCTGCGTGTACAGGTTGTCCTTTATTGCGATCGGAATGCCTTCGAGTGGGCTGCGCGAACGGCCCCGGCGCAACAATTTTTCCGAATTCCGGGCGTCATCGAGCGCGCGGGCGCGCGTGATTGTAAGGAAGGCGTTCAGCGCGGGATTGTAGTGTTCGATCCGGCGGAGAAACAGAGTCACAAGTTCGACCGGCGAGATCTTCCTGCGAGACAGAAGAAGGGAGAGCTCTTCGATCGGCGCAAATGCAAGGGCGTCGGCAGAGTTCGCGGGAGCCGATTTTTTTCGTTCGCTCAAACGTCACCCAATTTACTGAAAGATTTTGTCCGTGCGCTTGATATTTCCAAACGAGCCCAGGTTGGCAATGATCAGCGCCAACCGGTAGGAGTTTTCTTCCCGAATTGTGGGGATGTCAATCCTTCGATACTCGAATTGCAAACCGCAGCAGGAACCGTTGTAGCCGACCTGCACAATCTGGTTTTGGAGGAAGTGCTCCTCGAAGTCATAGCCGACACCGGCGGTGATATTCCAACCCTGGCGGGATTGATCTCCATAGCCCACCAATGCGCGAACCTGGTTGGAACGAGGCTGCAAGACGAGAGGGTTCTCGTTGATATCGAAGTGTGCAAGCGTGACAGTGAGGTTCTCGTAAGGATGCATCTTGAGGAGCGTGCCAATCGTGGTCAGTCTGTGGCGTTGGGTGTCATATTCGAGGCGGGATTCGGCGTCAAAACGGCCGCCGGGCGTGACGAGAAAATCGCTGACAAGCGGTGAAATCCAGCGGGGGCCGTCAGCAAAAGCAAATGGGCTGATGGAATCGAGGGCTTGAAAAACATTTCGCTGCCCCGCGACGAGAGCCCCGCCAAAAGTAGGGTCGAAATAATATTTCTGGACAAGACGCCAAGTCAGAAGTTCTTGCGTCGAGCCGTCGGCGGCGCGGTGATAAAGGCGGTTGGTCAATCCATATTCCACTTCATTCGTGTCGGTCAGAGTGTCATCAGAGTCGAACCGGATAAACCTGCTGAAATCGTTCACGCCGGTCACGTAGGAATAGAGGATGTCCGGCTCAATGGAATGTTTCCACTTTGAATCCCCGTGGCTCCAGGTGCGCTCGAAGGACGGCAAACGAACAGCGAGGGAAAACTCACCGGCCGTACTGACAAATGAATTGTCAACGATCTCGTCGTTCTGCACCTGCGCGCCATAACTCGTCACCTGGACAGCGGCGGTTGCGGTCAATCCGAGCCAAGCCCCCCAGTGCAACGGAACGGTCATGCGAGGCGATACTTCAGACCGCTGAACAATCGCGGGGGTAGTGAAATTTGGGTCGCTCCGATACATCCCGCCGACGGAGGCGTCAAACGAGAAATAAATGGGGAGCTGCGCCCAGGGCGCCTGTTCCACGGAGCCGATGTTCACCTCCGGTGTTTCACGCAACGAAACCAGCGTTTGCGGCTCCGGTGTCAGGAAGTCCCTATTCTGCAGGAACCCGAAATTTACACTGAACCCATGGAAATTGTTGCTTAAGTACGCGGTTGTATTTGCTTCCGCGCTCACGGCCTCGCCAAAGGTTTCCGCGAACACTTCACGGAAAGTCAGGGAAGTGAGCTGGTCCACATCCGCAACGGCGCGCCAGCCGTCGGGAAGCAACGCGTCAAAATTAACCCTGGTTTCGTGGCCGCCCTGGGGCTCCAGGACTCCGTTGGGGCCGGGGAGTCCGCGATCATCGACCCCGTAAAAGCTCGCGGTGAGGTTCACGTTCTCCCAGGGGCGGGCGCGGACTTCATCCTTCAGGCTCCAGCCGCGGCGGCTCATGAATTCCACGAAGGCCGTGTTGTCAAACCACCGCACCGGCGCCCAATAGTAACCGTCGCCGACGATGAGTCCCTTGATCGAACTCTGCCCCCCCATGGGAATGAGAAAGCCCGATTGACGCACATCCTGGCTTGCGGGAGTGGTCATATAAGGAAGCCAGATTAGCGGAATGCGTAAGAGCCGGAAATTGGAGTAAAGCAGGGCGACCTTGTCGTCCACATGAATCGTGGCTTGGGGCGCAAAAAACATCCAGGTCGGCTTCGCAGGATCGCAGACAGTGAAGTGAGAGTCGCGGGCCTTGTAAGTTCGTTCGTCCACACGAACCAGTTCACGAGCTTCGAAGGTAAGAGGGTTCGGCGTGAGCAGCACTTCCACATTCGGCCGGTGCTGGACTTTGATGGCGCCGTGAACGTTGTGGAATACGCCGCCCCCGGTATCCAGGTTGTAGGTGGCATCGTCGGATTCGAGATGCTGGTTGTTATAGTCAAACTGGACGTGGCCGCGGGCAAAGGCGACGTGCGTTTTTTCGTTGTAATCGAGATGATCGCAGCGCAGCCGCTTTCCCGCATACAGAAGCTCGACATCGTCCTCGAAAGTGGCGATGTCACCTTCCTTATCTTTCACCGTTTTTGCATAGATGTCCGCCGTACCTCCTCGCGCTGGGACGCGGGATTGCGCATGCGCGCCCGGCGAAAGAAGGCAATAGGCGGACGCCATCGCAAAGATTTGGATTGCGGCCCGGCGAAGCAATGCCGCTTTTTGTAATCGCATCGTCCAGCGAGGCCTCAGTCGCAGAAAAAAAACAGGCTGGTAGCCTAACACCGCCCCCAGACCGCCGCAACGCGACACCAAGGGACCGAATCAACCGGCAAGTCCGGGGGAAATCCCCTGCCAACGGGTTGTACGATTCGCGACAGCGGCCTGCGGTTGCCAATGCGCCGGCGCACCGGCCTGCTAGAATTTCAAGCTGTCCCTTTGGGGGCGCCATCCGCAGCGCAAAACGGATCGGTGATTCAAACCTGCAAGAATTGCGGCGCGATAAATCAGGAAGCCGCCGAGAAGTGTTGCTATTGCGAGTCCCGCTTGAACCCCGCGGCGGAGACGGTCGCTGTGGTTGCGCCCAATCGCGCGTCCAACGCAACGGCCGAGGCGAACCCCAGCGTTGAGAAGGAATGGCGCGAGGAAGTTACACACCGGGTGCGATCTTACCGCGCCAAGCGCGAGCGCGCGAGCGGCGGCGGCGACACTGATTCGCAATCCGCCCTGCCATTCGAGCAGAGATCCGCGGACGAATTTCTGCAAGAGGCCTCTGAATCCGATTTTTCGGCGAACCCGAATCCACCAAGCCTTGACGAAGATCAATACGATGACCCACTGCAAGCGACGCTGGCCGCTGCTGCAGCACGAATCTCGATTGAGGATGCTTCGCACGCGCCCGATTCCCCGGTTTCCACAGCAAACCGCGACACTGTAGAGCATCTCGTCATTGACGTATCCCGGCCTTCGGAGCCCGAAAAGTCCCCGGCGGTCAAACGAGTAGCGAGCTTTACGATTCCATTCGATTCGCAGCTCTTGCCCGTTGCGGACATTTCCTTACGCCGCCGCGCAGGCCTTCTGGATGCTGCGTGCCTGACACTGGCCTGCGCCGGGGTTTTTGGATTGTTTGCCGCATTTGGAGGCCGTCTGGCCCTCTCAAAGATGGACGCAGTAGTGTGCGGCGCGATTGTCGCGCTTCTGTACACGCAGTACTTCACCCTGTTTACGGTGATGGGTGGAGTTACGCCCGGAATGATGCTTGCGGGACTCCGGTTGGTAAGCTTTGACGGAACAGCGCCCCAACCGGGGCAATTGGCGTGGCGCAGCTTCGGCTACCTAATTTCAGGAGCCACGGTATTTATGGGATACCTTTCCACGCTTTGGGATGAGGACCATCTAAGCTGGCACGACCGGATCTCGCAGACCTATATCACTTCCGCCGCAGCTCTGGTGGCCGCGGCGTCCCGGGGCACGCCGCCGCCCGCGCCTCCTGCCTGATTTGCGACGTTCCTCCCTGTTGCGTGGTGCCGAAAGGAGTGGAGTGCTATACTTGAGGTTTCAATTCGGAAATCAAAGTCAAGCGAGCCGCGACCCATGAACCGTCCAATAAAAATCGCAATCGTAGTCCTGTCTTTGATGGTGTTTTCCTACGCCGCACTCGGATACGCGCTCAAGTCGGATGATGAGAAGTCCTATCGCGCTCTGACCGTGTATAGCGAGGTCCTGGAAAGGGTCCAGGAAGACTACGTTGAGGAGCCCAATATCCCGAAGGCAACGACGGGTGCGCTCCACGGGTTGCTCGAATCGCTGGACACGATGTCAAGCTACATGAGTTCGCAGGAATACGCGGAATTCAAGAAGAATGCAGCGGAGAAGCCTTCGGGACAAATCGGAGCGGTGCTCTCGAAGAGGTTTCCTTTTGTGATGGTTATTTCCACGCTTCCCGGCAGCCCCGCGGAAAAAGCCGGCCTTCTACCGGGCGACCTTTTGGAATCCGTTGCCGGCTTTACCACCACCGAGATGTCCACCGAGCAAGCCGCGCAAATGCTGAGGGGCGCACCCGGGACAATCGTGAAAGTCGGCGTTGTAAGCCGCGAACGGGCGCAGACGCAAACAGTGATTCGAGAGGTCACGCGCGCGGAGATCCCACCCGTTCACATCGCGGTGACAAAAATAGAGCAGGATGTCGCTTACATCCGAATTCCCGCGCTGGACTCGGGCAAGGCTGACGAACTCCGTACAAGACTGGTCGAGCTGGATCGTGACGGCGTGCGCAAGGTAATCATCGATGTGCGCGGTTGCGCGCTTGGCGAAGCATCCGAGGGGATCTCAGCGGCGCGGCTTTTCCTTTCATCCGGCGCGATCGCAACGCTGCGAGGACAAACAGTCTCGAAGCAGGAATTCGACGCCGACGCGAGCAAAACTGTGTGGAAAAATCCCGTGGTCGTGCTTACTTCCGGGGCAACCTCCGGCGCGGCGGAAATTCTTGCGGCAGCTATCAGCGGGAACAAGCGCGGAGAAGTGGTCGGTGAGAGAACATTCGGCAGCGCAAGCCAGCAGAAGTTGATTCAACTTGACGACGGCGCGGCCGTGAATATCACGGTGGCGTATTACTACACGCCGGGCGGCAAGGCGATTATGCAAGATGGCGTCACGCCGACAGCCGAAGTCCCGACGACCAATGACGATCCGATCGCATACAGTCATGCGGAAAATCCGCCACTGACAGCGAGCGACCCAAAGAATGATCCAGTCCTCAGGAAGGCGCTCGAGCTTCTGAACGGCGTCCAGAAGACGGCGGAATGGCTGATTCCACTGCGGCGCGCATTTTCATATATCCCAATCTTCGCTTAGTGCGGAAGTGGGTTCCACTTCGCTGAATTTTTCCCAACCAAGTCAAGAGTCAATTCATTCCGCCCGTTTCACAGGGGCGTGCCTGTGCCTCCTCATTGCGTCAAGCGCGTTCATCATCGCCTGCGGAAAAAAGCCACAGCCGCTGACTGGAGTGCAGGTCCGCGCAATCACACGAGAGCTGGTGCGGGCAGCGAAGGATGCGTCGAAGGGACGCGCCGATACGGGAATGTTTCCGGAGCGCCAGGCCGGCTCGGCGCAATCCGGTGGAGGCGGCGCGCCCGCGAGTCCGCCCGCCGATTTAATCTTCATTACATTGTCGCGCACGAATGACGGCAAGGGAGACGATGCAGCGCGCGATGCAATCCTGAATGGAATGGATCGCGTTGCGGAGTTGCATCATCTGACGCGCACGCAAAGGAATGGAGCGCCGGGAATTCTGCGTTTTGACTTCTTCTTTGAGGGCCAACGGACGCACTCGGTGGAACTGGTGACGCCGATACTTGGAAATGGCGGGGAACAAGCTCGCGCCTCGGGTCTCCCCAAACTGGCGATTATCATTGATGACCTTGGATATGACCGTGAAGCCGCGGAAACAATTTTTCAGATCCCCTTTCCACTGACCGTCTCGGTGCTGCCGCATTTGCCGCTTTCATCCGTAGTCGCGGAGGAAGCCTCACGCCGTGGGTATCAGGTGCTGCTGCACATGCCGGTGGAATCAAGCGCCGACGAAAAGGCGGAGAGCATCGAGCTTCACCCGGGGATGCCTTCCGAAGAGGCCGTCCGAGTGTTGCAGGGAATGTTGGACACAGTGCCGCAGGCAATCGGAGTGAACAACCATCAAGGATCGCTCGGGACAGCGGACAAGACGCTGATGAATGCCATCATGCCTGCACTGCGCGAGCGCGGGCTTTTCTTTGTGGACAGCCGCACGAGTTCGGCGAGCGTCGCCTTTGCCTCCGCGCGGCGCGCGGGCGTGCCGGCATCCTCGCGAGATGTTTTTCTGGACGATGTTCAGGACACCGGAGCAATTCGCGGGCAACTGGAACTGGCGGTGCGCGACGCAAAGTTGCATGGCCAGGCCATCGCCATTGGACACCCACACCCAGCGACGCTGCAGGTTTTGCAGGAATTCCTGCCGCGAATTCAGAGCGAGGGCGTGGAGATTGTGTTTGCCTCTCAAGTGGTCCACTAGAATGCGTTGAGCGTGAGAACGGCCTAGCTCAATGTTTCCGCTACGAGCCGCTCAACGTGGCGGGCAACCGCAAGGCAGGAGGTGAGTCCGGGCGATTCGAAACCAATCAAGTGAATCGCGGTTGGGACGGCGGGGTCGCAGTTGATAACGAAATCCGGTGAAGGGCCGGCGGGTTCGTTCCCGGCGGCATCGCGCGGCGGGACGAGCTTTGCGCGGAGGCCCGAGTAGGCAAGCCGCATGTCTTCCGCTTTCAGCTCCGGCAGCATTGGGCCGGCGCGGCGTACAAACTCTTCAATTGGGAGCCGATCGCTCTCGTAGTCGTCTTTGCGGGAAACGTATCGAGCCGTCGGGCCGACGAGGACCGTGTCCCAGACGGTGCGCGTCAAATGGACGCCGAGGCTCATGCCCTCCGGGTGCGGGAGCGGGTAAACAAGTCCGCGAACAAGGTCCGCTCGACCGCGGACAATTTCCGCGTATTCGCCGCGAACGGGATAAATGCGGTAGCCAGTGACGCCCAGCATCGCAGCAACTTCGTCGGCATAAAGCCCCGCGCAGTTGATAATGCAACGCGCTTTCACGGATTCGCGGGTTGAAGCGCGCCCTTCCTCCGCGGCTTCGATTTCCACACCGGCTTCAATGCCGTCGGCCCCAGGGTTAAGGGATGTGACGCGCGCGTGCGTCAAGATGTGCGCGCCGCGGTCTGTGGCCAGCCGAGCAAGCGTTTTCACGAGACCTTCCGCTGAAACGATTCCGGTGGAAGGAACCCAGAGCGCCGCCGCGCCCTCAACGTGAGGCTCACGCGCGTGAATCGCAGTGCGGTCAATTAATTCGAGGCCTTCCACACCATTGCGCCGGCCGTTGGCGGCGAGCGCTTCGAGCTTCGCGGTTTCGCTTGAATCGGCAGCAACAACGATTTTTCCGGGGCGGCGGTGCGGCACGCCATGCGCCGCGCAGAATTCCTGGAGGAGCCGGTTCCCTTCAACACAAAACCGGGCCTTCAGAGATCCATTCGCGTAATAAATGCCGGAGTGAATCACTCCGCTGTTGCGCGTGCTCGCTCCCATGCCGGGTTTCGGGGCGCGCTCGAGCAGAAATACATCCTGCCAGCGTGAGGCGAGTTCGGACGCGACGGCGCAGCCAATCGCGCCGCCGCCGATGACGACAATATTTGCGCGTTCCATATGAGATGGATGCGGACAAACCGCGTCCTGCAAGGATGGAAGAGTATTACAAGAAGAAGACGGAGCGGCAAACAACCGATTGCCGCTCCGGCGGAAAAGTCACCGTGACGAGCACAATCGTTGCGCTATGACGTCCGATCGAGCAGCGGTTTCAGAGCAACATGCTGCGCCTGGGTGCCGTCATGGACTGCATACATCGCCCCATTTCCAGTGCCGGGGCGCGGCCCCCAGAGAGTCGCGCCGCCGTGGACGCCGTCTTTGTTGAGCGCGTAGAAGTTGAGGTCCACAATCGGCAGCCGCGTCTTGTCATTGTTGAAGTTGCGGACGACGCGCCCCAAAGCCTCAAGGCAGGCATCCGTCGGCGACATCCCCTTGCGCATGAATTCGACAATCGTATGCGCACCGCAGATGCGAATGTTCTCTTCGCCGCGGCCAGTCGAGCCTGCCGCGCCAACATCGTTGTCCACGTAATTGCCCGCGCCGATGATGGCCGAATCGCCAACGCGGCCGGGGATTTTCCAGGCAAGGCCAGATGTGGTCGTTGTGCCGGAGATATCACCGTTTTTGTCCACGGCAAGGCAATTGATTGTGCCCGTGGGCGGGTGGTCGACGACTCGCAGGACTGCCTCTTTCATCGCAAGCTTTTCAGGCGTGTCAAAGAGTGCGGCAACTTGCCCCTTCCAATCAGGGCTGTCGAGCCCCGGCGCCCAATTTGCCGATGTCTTGGCTTTCCAGGTGAGCCAGGCCTGGCGCGTGAAGGCCGTCAACAAGTCATCCTTGAGATCGAAACCTTCGGCAACAGCAAATCGCATCGCGCCATCGCCGACGATCATGATGTGGTCGGTGCGCTCCATCACGCGCTTCGCAACAAGCGAGGGATTCTGAATTCTGCGGATGGCTGCGACCGCACCGCCGCGCCGAGTGGGGCCGTGCATCACCTGCGCGTCGAGTTCGACCTCGCCCGCTTCGTTCGGCAGGCCGCCGAGGCCAACCGAGTGATCATCGGGATCGTTCTCGACCTCGGTGACGACGGCCAGCACGGCATCGAGCGTGTCGCCGCCCCTCTTAAGAATGTCCATGCCCTTGTCGAGGTGCTTGAACCCGTTCGATGCGGAAATGATCAGGGGGCGAGCGCCCTTTGCGGAAGCCTGTGGGACAAGCGGCAATGGATCGAGCGCGTCCGGGGCAGATCCCTTGCCACTACCGTTGCTGAGGGTCGCGCCAAAAAGCCTCTGCGAGCCGGCAGCCACTCCACCGGCGAGAGTGGTCAGGAAGAACTTGCGACGAGTCCAAGCATTCATCGGTGTACCTCACAAGAAATTTCCGCCCTCCGCAGGCGCATTGGCGTGCCGTGCGCAACGGAATTCCGGAATGCACGCAGCATAGTCTCTTCGAGCGGGCTTCGGCAAGATGGGATTGAAAATAGAGCGCTACAGAAAAGATGGCGGGCTTCTCTTGCGTCATTCTTGAGTCAAGGGGAGGAAATACTGGGTGCCTTTGACAGGCTCCTGTATTCGCCGGAGCAACTGCTGAAGATCGTCGTTGCGTTCGACGAAGTCAATTTCCGAAGTGTTGACGACGAGCAGATCCGACGCAGTGTAATGGAAGAAAAAATGTTCGTAGGCGCGTGCGACTTCCGTCAAATATTCGGGCGAGATGCGCGATTCCGCTTGCGCGCCCTTCTTGGCGATGCGCGACTGGAGCACTTCCGGGGTAGCTTGCAGGTAGATGACCAGATCCGGTTCCGGAAGGTCTTCCGCGAAGGCTTCGTAATACCGTTCGTAGAGTTTTAACTCTTCGTTGCCCAAGTTCAGGTAGGCGAATACCTTGTCCTTCTCAAACAAAAAATCTGCGACGACGGCGCCGGGTGTTTCGCCAATCCCCGCTTCGCGCAGCCGACGCTGCCGCTCCCAAAGAAAATACATCTGCGCGGAAAACGCCGCGCCGCGCTCTTCCTTGTAGAAGCCGGCGAGAAATGGATTGTCCTCGCAATCGAAAATGCGGCGGGCGTGCATCCGGTCGGAAAGCACCTGCGCGAGCGCGCTTTTGCCCACCCGGATCGGCCCCTCGACAACAATGTAGCGAGGCGGTTTAAATGCAGGCGTGGGCACAAGCTTCCGTTTGGGGGCTGGCACGGGACGCGATTATAGCAAAGGCAGAGCCGGGCGGCTCTCAGCTTCGCGTGGATGTTACGGCAATGGGCCGCAACTTCGCTGAGAAGTGGCGGAGCATCGGAGCTTGCTCGATGAGCTGCAGACCACAGATTTCTGCGCGGCGACGCCACACTTCCAGGATGACTTCGACGACATAGTCAATGTGGCTCTGCGTGTAAACACGCCGGGGGATTGCCAGGCGCACGAGATCCATTTTTGCGTTGTCGCCGAACATGAGGGTGCCGATTTCCACGGAGCGGATTCCACCCTCGACGTAGAGGGCGCCGGCGAGCGCAACACCGGGGAATTGCGCCGGCGGGACATTCGGCAGGAACGCACGCGCATCGAGATAAATGGCATGGCCTCCGGGCGGAAGAACGATGGGAACTCCGGCATCAGCGAGGTGATTTCCAAGATATGCGGTTGAGGCAATCCGGTAATTCAAATAATCCTCTTCGAGCGCTTCATTCAGGCCGACCGCGACGGCTTCCAGATCGCGGCCAGCAAGACCGCCGTAGGTGGGGAAGCCCTCGGTGAGGATGAGCAGATCACTTTCCAGCCGCGCCAGCACGTCATCATTCGTGCATAGGAAACCGCCGATATTTGCCATGCCGTCTTTTTTTGCGGACATGGTGCAGCCGTCGGCGTGACGGAACATTTCCTTGGCGATTTCCCTCGGGGTCCGCGCGTCGTAACCCTTTTCGCGGAGCTTGATGAAGTAAGCGTTTTCCGCAAACCGGCATGCGTCAATATAAAGCGGAATTCCAAAGCGCTTGCAAATCTGCTTTACCTCGCGGATGTTCGCCATCGAAACGGGCTGGCCGCCGCCGGAATTATTTGTGACCGTCATCATCACGAGCGGCACGCGTTTCGGTCCAACGCGCTCAATCAATTCAGCCAGCCGCCCAGTGTCCATATTACCTTTGAAGGGGTGGAGGCGGGCTGGTTCGAGCGCTTCGGGGATCGGCAGGTCCACTGCTTCCGCACCGACAAATTCGCAGTTCGCGCGAGTGGTGTCGAAGTGCGTGTTGTTGGGCACAACGTCGCCCTTCTTGCACATCACGCTGAAAAGGATTCGCTCCGCGGCGCGCCCTTGATGTGTGGGGATAACATGCCGGAAGCCGAAGATCGCCTGCACCGAGTCGCGGAAACGAGTGAAGCTCGGCGAACCGGCATAGGATTCGTCCCCGCGCATGACCGCGGCCCACTGCGCGGTGGACATCGCGCCGGTGCCGGAATCCGTCAGAAGGTCAATCAAAATGTCCTGAGCTGCGACGAGGAATAAGTTCCATCCCGCGGCTTCCAACAGGCGGCGCCGCTCGTCGTGCGTCGTTTGACGAATGGGCTCGACGGACTTTATGCGGAACGGCTCAATGATGGTCTTGATTGCCATTGTAGAAAATCGTGGAAGGATGATGGAAACACAATCCGAGAGGATTGGAAAGAGTCCCGGCGGTCTCCAGACTCCAGTTCATTAGCTCTGCGGGCGAGAGACTTGATTACGGTCCCAGCCCCGGCGTATGAGCCAAAGCACAATCGCAATCATGCCAAGCCAACCGGCGATGCGCATCGCCGAAGAGATCTGTGTGTCATGGGCGAGCAAACCGAGCTTGCCGAAGAGATAATTCCAATCATGGATGACGTAGTCGGCGTCACCCACGGTCAAGAGAGGCAATTCCTGCGCGCGCGCGTCGGCCATATATGTGGCGATGGGGAGAAATTGCTCGAAGAAAAAGAACAAGCAGAAGGCGACACCCTGCGCCTGGCGGCGAAACGCAAAATAGACCGCCAATGCAAATGGAGCCGCGAGTTGAAGGAATGTACCGCCGGCGACCATGATGAATTCGCCGAACCAGTGGAATAAAAGGTGTCCGCCCTCATGGACGGGGATAAAAACGAGGTCAATGATTCGCGGAAATTCCCATCCCGCGGCTAAACCCCAGAGACATGCGACGTAGAAAACGATCCAGATCCACAGAGCAACGCGCGGGATTGGCTGCCATTCCTCGTCGAGATTCTCAAGGAACGGCAGGCGTTCAGTCCATGATTCAGGCAGTCTCATTCCACAGTTCCTCGTACATGGCGCTAAAAGCTCTTTGCGACGGCAGCGAGGACGTGAGCCAGTGCATCGAGGTCGCGCGTGTCAATCACTTCGCCGGGAGAATGCGAGTAGCGCAGCGGCCAGCCCATGCCGACATCGAGCGTTCCGTATGGAAGAAACGTGGAGCCGTCATTTCCCCCGCCTGTGACTCCGTATTGCACCGGGATGTTGTTGAGGTTACATATTTTTACGACCTTGTCCGATAGATCGCGAGGCGTAATGTTCGATCCGTCCACGGCGCGGACGACAAATCCCTTTCCGAGGATCGCATCGGCAAAACGTTTGGATTCAAGCGGCGAATCAGCGCTGACAAAGGTATCAATCGCGAAAACATAATCCGGAACGTGGTTGTCCGCCGCCATTTTCTTTGCTGCTGCCGCAGCGCCAAAAAGGCCCAATTCTTCGCCCCAAGAAAATATGAATGTGATGTCGCGGCCCTGGAGCTGCGGACCGAGCGCCCAGATAGATGAAATTGCCGCGGCGCAGCCGACGCGGTCATCGAAGCTTCGTGCGTTGGCCTTGTGTCCGGCGAGTGGAATGTATTTTTTCGGGATGGTTACGTAATCCCCAGGGATGGCATTGGGGTTCGCAGCCGTATTCGCGGTAAGGATCGTGCCGACAGTGACCCCAAGCTTTTCTACTTCCTCTTTGTTTCGCGCTCCGATGTCCACAAGCCAGCGCATTCCTCCCGCGGCAGCGCCGCGTCCGCCCGCTTCCTGCTCCGCTCCCGCCTCACCGCCTGCGCCGCCTCCCGTGGGCACGCCTCGCCCGCCTGCGGCAGCACCCACGCCCCCGGCTCCTCCGGGTGCGGCGGGCGGTGCTCCTCCCGCCATCGTAAATCCGGGCAAGTACCAGCCTGCCGGCAATTGAATCACCCCCGGGAGATCTCCCTTGGCCGTGTGCACAAGCACGGTATGCGCCGCGAAGAAATACATAATGCCGCCGCCGCGCGATACCATCTGCAGCCGCCCATCGTCGGAGACCCCGACCACCTCGAACCCGATCTCATCCATATGCGCGATGACGGCGAGGTGCGGCGTCTTCGAATCCTTCCCTCCGCTGCCGACGTGCACCCAGATGTCTCCCGTTTCATTCGTTTCCGGCTTGGCCCACGGAGGCAAAAGCCTGATGACGAGCGAGCGCATGTCATCCTCGTGCCAACTCGTCCGGTAAGTGCTCACGCCATATGCTTCGGTCAGCTTGGAGACAAGTTCCACCGGGGTCGGCGCAACCTTGGGTGCCGGCGGCAGTGCAGGGCGCGTCTGAAACGAAGAAGAAAGTTGCATCGGCTGAGTCGCCGCGCTTCCTTGCGCGTACACCTCGAGCAGTCGCGCCAACGCGACAAGATCGTCACCGTCAATAATTTCCCCAGGCGTGGACGGCCACAGCACCGGGATTCCCAATTGAGCGACCTTTTCAGGAAGCGGGACGGCGATAGCATCGCGGCCCCTCGGCAATGGGATGGTTACATCTGTGGCAGCTTTGATGCCGTTCTGCTGCGCAAGACTATTCAGGCTCGCGGCAAATGCTTTTGTGCCCTCGGTCGCGGCCGTTCCAGTATCCCCGATGAGGACACCGCTGCCATCAGGCTCCTTTGGCTCAACGGGCTGAGGTCCACCGCGCCCCCCGCCACGGCCACCCGGGGCGGCTTGTGCATCCGGTCCTCCTTGGCCACCTCCCTGAGCGCCACCGCGCGCCGTCGCGGTCGCTAACTGAGCGGCAGTGGGACGCCGTGGAATCATGCGTCCGACGTAGACAACCTCATCCGGTTTCGCGGATGCGGAGAGCATTTGCAGAAGGCGGTCGATTCCGCGCGCTCCGCTGAGTTGTTGCGCAAGAAATGCGACGACGAGAGTGCCATGCACATTCGCAGGATTGAGGTTGCGCAGCATTTCCACCAGCGCCGCTGAACCGAACCGGTCTCCAATTGCGGGCGACGTAAATCGTCCGTAAGCCATTTCATACAGATGGCGGTTGATCGAAATCGGATCGAGAACGTCCACTCCCGTCGAGCGGGCTTCCGCTTTGGAATTCGCGCCGATGTCCACGTAGATGTCATCCAGGTTGTCCGCTCGCGGAGGGTTCAGACGGCCACCCTGCAAATGCGTCGAAAGCCCGGCCACTACGCCCGGAACCATTTTCCCCGAGCGAGTTTGAATGTGCACGGGCTGTGCCGAATAGAACGCGTCAAAATAAGCGAAGGGGGCCGCGTTCGGCTCGCGCTGTACGCGAAGATACCCGTCATCCGTGATACCGCTCACGACGTATCCAACTTCATCCATCGGCGTCGCAATGACGCGGACTGGCGAGCCGCCTCCGAGAGTGATGATCACGTTACCCATGGCGTCAATTTGCGGTTTCCATTTCGCCAAGCGGGCCTTGATTTCCCGACCGAGGGTCTGCTCATAGCCCGAAACTGCGGGGGTTTCTACAAATTTCGCGAGGTCCTGCTGCAAATTCTGCGCCGACGCGCCGACAGGCAACGCCGCCGCGAATCCGCCAAGCACAATCACACAGACAACGTGACGCAATTTCATGGACGACTCCTTAATTTGAGTTCATGAAGGAACTTGAGTGCGCGCGTTCGCCGCGCGGCGCAGACTCGATCGCGCCCGGCAACGGCCGATAACCCTGAAGCGCCGGACGAGAGAGAGACGCCCTGCGAAGCTGCCGGGTTTCGCTAGCTAAACCGGCTGTTACTTTGCAAGTTGTTCAAGCAGGACGTCCTGCTTCTCGACCGCCAGGCGAGAAATCGCCCCCAGTGCGAAACGATAAACAGCGAACATGGCGGCGCTCATCGCGAGGTAAACGATTGGCAAGAGCCATAGTCCGGCGAACCAGATCGTCAGGGCAGCCGCGATGGAAACAATCGCCACCGTCCCCAGAAGAATTCCCATTGAAATGAGCACGTTCATACCCGCGGCGCTCTGCCTGCGCACACCAAATTCAAATTTTCGCGCGAATTGGATGGAGAGCCAGTTTCCGGCGACAAAGTGGACAAGAGCCACGAAGGGCAGCCCAGCCCACGTGGCCAAAATGACTTCCAATCGCGCAGCGGGGCCCATTGCCAGCATGACCCCAAACACGAGGAGCGATTCCGCCAGAATCAGCGCGCCCTGGAAAATATTCTTCGCCAGCATGACGTCGCGAAATTGAATCGGCGCGAGAAAAAGACGCTCGATGCCGCGGCCTTCAAATGCCAAAGCGTTCAGGCAAAGCTGGGAATTCACCAGGAACACATAAAACAAAGCAAAAGGGCATCCCAAGTCCCCAGCGATGAAAGAAGATCGCGTAGCGCCACCTCTCCCCATGTTCATCGCGGACATCCGGAATAACACGATAACAACCAGGGGCACAAGCAAGTTCATCAGCATTGCCGTGTTGCGGTAAAAATAGCGAATGTCTTTCACGAGGACCGCCGCTACCGCGGGACGCAGGAGGTGAATGCCCTTTTCCGGTGCAGCCACTGCAGGGACGGGAATCGCAGTGCGGACTGCGACGGGTTTTCGCACCGAAGGAGCAGCGCTTTCTCCGAGGTCTTCCCCGCGGAATTTGGCGCGCAGGCGGATTGTGTAAAATCCGGCAAAGGCCACGGCGTAAAGAAGCACGCCTCCGGCGGCGAGGAATGCGTCGGTGGAACGTCCCTCGAATGCAGCGACCATACCCGCACCGACCCGGCCCGGCGGCAACATAGTAAGGATGGGCTTCCAGCTGATCAGAGTGCTGGCGATTTTGCTCCCCTCCTGCCGGAGTATGAATTGAGAGAATTGCAATCCGATGATGAAGAGAGTGAACACGACGACCATAATTTCGCGCGTGCGGCGCCTGGCGAGAAAACGGTCCAGCCATGTGAAGATCATCCGGTTGAAAAGCAGGTTCATCAGAATGGAAGCGCCCAGCACGAGAATGGCCCACCCCGCGAGGTCCGGCCGCGCGATGCTAATCCCGATGCCGAGGCAGATATGCCAGAAGACGCAGGTCAGAGCGATCGGATCGGCGAGGCCATAGCTCACGGACAGCGCAAAAAAAACAGGAAAGCGCAACGGAAAACGCAAAAGACCGGAGATGTCAAAATCCGGCGCGAACTGCGCGGTCATGATGGGGAGGAATTGCCAAAAGAATGCAAAAGCCCAGACGATGATCTCGAGGATCACCGTTTTGGAATTTTGCGAGACGAAATAACCCGCCAAGACTAGGCCAACCCCAGAGCCGAGGGCCATCAATCCCCAGATGCCCTCCGTAATCGCGGTCATGATGAAATTCATCTTCGCCGTGGACTTGCGAAGACCGTTACGGAAAAGCCGCCAGCGCAAACCCACCACCAGGCGGATCTGCTCGCCGATTCGGGGCGCCTGAATTACTTCAGCCATGAAAGCTCGTCCTCTGATTTGCGCACAGCGCCTTCCTGTCCGACGACCGCGAGGAAGATTTGTTCGAGCGTGAGCTTCTCAGCCGGCGCCCCCGCCGATCCATCCGGATGCGCGGCGGCAACGCCGGCCCGCAATTCGTCGAGCGAGCCCTGCGCCACAATCTTGCCTTTATAAATAATCGCAACGTGACTGCAGAGGCGCTCAACAATTTCCAGCACATGGGAAGTGAGAAAAATTGTCGCGCCGCGCGAGGTCATATTGTGCAGCATGTTCTTGAGCGTGCCCGCGGCGATCGCATCCACGCCTTCGAACGGTTCGTCAAGAAACAATATCTTCGGTCCGTGAATGACTGCTGCCGCAAGGGCGAGTTTTTTCTTCATGCCGTGAGAATAGTCAACGATGAGCGTTTTCTCGCGGTCCGCCAGGTCCATGAAGTCGAGCAGTTCTGCCGCGCGTTGAGCGGCTGTCGCGCGATCCAGGCCATACATTCGTCCAACGAAATTCAAATACTCCTTGCCCGTCAAGCGGTCATAGAGCGCCAGCCCTTCCGGCACCACGCCGATCTGCCGCTTTACATCGATAGGATTTTGCTGGAAATCCAGCCCGAGCACTTGCATGCTCCCGGCGGTCGGTGCGAGCAGCCCCGTCAACATGCGAATGGTCGTAGATTTTCCTGCGCCGTTTGGGCCGAGGAATCCGAAGAATTGCCCTGCCTCCACCTGGAAGCTGACGTGATCCACCGCGACCAAACTTCCGAAGGTGCGCGTAAGCCCTTGCGTGACAATCGCTGCTTGCGACATCAATCCCCCCCATCCAATGCGGCGAGTAATGATAGATTGTTTCCGAGGTTGCAACCAGAGGAGTTGTTTATCCGGCTCAGTACTGATAAAAATGCATATCGTAATTTGAATGATTTTTCTTAGGGTAGAAAACAAACTCAACGGAGGAATAATGTTCAGAGGAACAGTATTTGGATTGTTTTTTGTGGTGGCGGCCACAGCGGTTTTCGCTCAAGGCGGCGGAAAGCCGGACACCAGTGCGCCGACGAAAGTGACGGGTGCGCCGAAGAAGACAGCGTCTGGCGTGAGCTATTGGGACATCAAAGTGGGGACCGGGGCTGTTGCGGTCAAAGGCCAGACGGTCACAGTCCACTACACTGGTTGGCTCACAGATGGAAAAAAGTTTGACAGCTCCGTTGATCGTGGCGCGCCAGCTTCCTTTCAACTCGCGGATGGTAAGGTGATCCAGGGTTGGGTCGAGGGAGTTGCTGGAATGAAGGTCGGCGGAAAGCGCCAGCTGAAGATTCCCCCCGAAGCGGGATACGGGAGCCGCGGTTATCCGGGTGCAATACCCCCGAACGCGACGCTTATTTTCGACATAGAGCTTCTCGGCGTAAAATAAGGCGCGCGATTCCAAATCTTGGCAGGACTGCCGGCCCGCGCGAAATTGCGTGGGCCTTACTTTTTCAGATCGCCGCAGGAGCCAGCATTTTGCTGACGCGATAGATCGGATAGCTCGCCGCCAGGACGGCGACGGCCCACACGCTATTCCGTGTATCGGCCGCGACTGCGCCGGTCAGAAACGCGACTGAGACTGCAAGTGCAAGCCCCGTCGTCCATGGATAGCCCCACGCGCGATACGGCCGAAGGGTTCCCGGTTCGCGCCGCCGCAAAATGAAAAGAGAAGTGAACGAGAGTGTGTAATTGGCCACGAAAAAGAACGCGGTGACGGACAGGATTTTCGCGAAACTCCCAGTTGCGATGAACGCCATGGTTGCCGCCGCGCTCAGGAAGAGCGCCACGTTCGGCGTTCCACCCTTGTTGACGACTGCGCCACGCCGGGAAAAGAACCGGTCGCGGCTCATGCCGAAAAGGACTCGACTCGCTTCCAGCAGACTCGCATTGACGCCGCTGATGAGCGAGACAATCATCACGCTGCGAATCACGGCATCGCCATGCGCTCCGAAAATTCGCCGCGCGGCGAGCCCCAGAGCAAAGTTGCTTCCAGCAAAGGATTCCATCGGCAGAACGTAAATGAGTCCGATGTTCAGCACGAGGTAGATTCCAAGGATGGAGAGCACGCTGCCGATCATCGCCCTTGGTACTTCGCGGGCCGGGTCACGCACCTCTTCCAGGAAGTACACGATGGAATCCCAGCCATCGTAGGAATAGATCACCGCCTGCATGGAAACGAGCAGCCCCACCAAAAGAGTCAAGCCGTGAGGAGCTGCCAGCGCAAAATGTGGCTCGCCCGGGGATTTTCCGCCCACAACAAAGCAAAGTACGACGAGTGCTACAAAGCCCAGAGTTTTGAACACCGCTGTGATTTCCTGGATACGGCTGCCCCACCGCACGCCCAACCATTGCAGCGCGGCAATCACAAAAGTCATCGCAAAGGCCGTGGATACAGCGTGGCCGCGCAGTTTGGAAAGTAAGTCGCCGCTGTATTCCCCGATTACAATTGCGATGAGCGCGACGGAGCCGCAGCAGGAGACCCAATCGCTCCAGCCAACAACGAATCCAGCGAAGTCACCCAGCGCGCGGCGGGCAAATACATACTGGCCGCCTTCGCGCGGGATCATCGCACCCAATTCGGAAAGTGAAAACGCGCTGATCAGAGCGTAGAGCCCGCCAACGATCCAGACGGCAAGAAAGAGCCAAGGGACCGGCAAGCGCGCCGCGATGTCTCCCGGTGTCCGAACAATTCCAGCGGAAACCGTCGTCCCGATCGCGACTGCAATCCCGAAGCCCACACCCAGAATTCTGAGCAGCCGGCCAGCGGCCGGGCGCCTGGTCGTCGAAACCGCGGAATCATGCAAGCCGGATCACCCGCCAACGCACGAGGTTTGAGTGTGTTGCAATCATTCGCGCACCCGGAATAGATTGTACGGCACGGAGCCAACCATGAGTACGCAAGCGAAGACATTGCCCGGGCGTTATTACACCGATCCCGTGATTTTCCAAAAGGAGATGGAGACGTTTTTTTGCCAAATGTGGTTCTCCGGCTTACGGAGCGAGCAGATACCCAATCCGGGTGATTATCAACTCTGCGAAGCGGCCGGCGAAAGCATTATCGTCACGCGGGAAAATGGCGGCGCGGTGCGCGCGTTCTACAACGTTTGCAGGCATCGAGGGACAAGGATGTGCAGCGATGAGCGCGGGAAATTCGCCAGTCACATCCAGTGTCCATATCATGGCTGGACGTATGGATTGGATGGCAAGCTCCTCGGCGCCCCGCACATGGAAGAAGGAGCGTTCCGCAGAGAGGATTATCCGCTGCACGGAGTAAACGTGGACACATGGGACGGCCATATCTTCCTGAACATGTCATCCCAGCCGAAACCGCTAAGAGTTCAATTGGCGGACCTGCCCGAGAAATTCGCGCAGTGGGGAATGCAGGATCTTCGCCTGCACAAACAACATGTGTATGAAGTGAACGCCAACTGGAAGCTGATAATCACCAATTACAACGAATGTCTGCACTGTCCGATCCTGCATCCGATGCTGTGCCGCGTGTCGGATCCCATGAGCGGCGACAACGACTCCCCGCACCCCACTTACATTGGCGGGTCGATGAGGTTCCGCGGAGGCGCGCAGACGATGAGCGTGAACGGCCAGCGCCGACGCGAGTACCTGCCCGGTTTGAATGAAGAGCAGCGCCAGCGAGTCCTCTATTACGCGATCTATCCGAATCTGCTTCTCAGTTTGCATCCGGACTATGTGATGGCGCACAGGCTGTGGCCTCAAGCGGCGGGTCGAACGCGGATAATCTGCGAATGGTATTTTCATCCAAAGGAAATGGCCAAACCGGATTTCAACGCCGACGATGCGATTGATTTCTGGGATGCCACGAACCGGGAAGATTGGGGAATTTCAGAATTGTCGCAGAAGGGAATCAGTTCGCGGGCCTACGAGCCGGGGCCTTATTCGCAGCGTGAAGGGCTTCCGCAGGCGTTTGACCGGATGATTCTGGAGCGCGAACGAAATGGTGGTTAGCGCTGATTGTTGGTCCCTGACAACAAGAGCTTTCTCTCGACAACGTCCTTGATGGATTCTTAAAAAAAACCGGAAAGTTTCCACGTGAGGAAGACCATGAAACGCGCTTTGATTGCTCTATGTCTTCTGGCTGGACCCGCCTTCGGCGCCACGACACCATCGAATCTCATCGCAAACACCGCCGGCCGAACGACAATCAGCCTCGATGGAGCGTGGAGAGTGATTGTTGACCCATATGAAATTGGAACAGGAAGCCGTTTTTACGAGAATGCGAAACCCAAAGACAGCCACGACCTCATCGAGTATGACTTTGACGCATCGCCGGTGTTGAATGTTCCCGGTGACTGGAATTCACAACGGCAGGATTTGTTTTTCTATGAAAGTTCGGTCTGGTACAAGAAATCGTTTACTTACCGGAAGCGAGAGAATGTGCGCGTCTTTGTTTACTTCGGCGCCGCCAATTACAGAGCGGCCGCTTACCTGAACGGCAAGAGAATCGGAGAGCATCAGGGCGGTTTTACGCCATTCAATTTTGAAGTCACCGACAAGATTCGTGACGGCGAAAACTTTATTGTGGTGGAAGTCAACAACCAGCGCACCAAAGATGCCGTGCCAGGTCCGTCGACCGATTTTTGGAATTATGGCGGTTTGACCCGTGATGTTTCACTCGTCGAATTGCCGGAAACGTTTATTCAAGATTACTTCGTACAGTTGGCGAAGGGTTCGCTGACTGAATTATCGGGTTGGATCAAGCTCAATGGCGCTTCTCAACCACTGCAAGTCACTCTCGAAATTCCGGAGGCAGGGATCAAGAAGGCAATCTCCACGAACAACGAGGGCTATGGAGAATTTCGATTCGCAGCCAACCTCGAGCTCTGGTCTCCGGAAAAGCCAAAACTTTACAAGGTTTCCTTGTCGGTTGGGAGTGACACCGTCGTTGATCTAATCGGATTCCGCACAATCGAAACTCGCGGCTCCAGTCTCATCTTAAACGGCAAACCAATCGTGCTGCGCGGCGTTTCCCTGCATGAGGAAGCTCCTTTCCGAGGCGGAAGGGCTTTTTCTCCCGAGGACGATCAGATTCTATTGGGGTGGGCGAAGGAACTCCATTGCAACTATGTGCGCCTAGCTCATTATCCCCATAACGAATCCATGACTCGATTGGCTGATCGCCTCGGACTGCTTGTCTGGTCGGAAATTCCTGTTTATTGGGAAACGGCCTGGGAAAACCCATCCACTCTTCAGAATGCCGAAGAGCAGTTGCGAGATATGGTGGCCCGCGATCACAATCGCGCAGCAGTTATATTTTGGTCGGTCGCGAATGAAACTCCCATTGAACCAGCCCGGCTGGCGTTTCTGAGAGTGTTGATAGACGACGCAAGGAGACTGGATTCCACCCGGCTGATTACCGCTGCCATGGCCCACGCTGAAACTCCTGCCCCCAATCTAAAGACATTTACGGATCCACTTGCCGAATTCCTGGACGTGATTGGATTGAATGAGTATATGGCTTGGTACGGCAAGGAAAGTTTCGAAGATATCGACCGGACGAAGTGGAATATTCCTTATGACAAGCCCCTGATCGTCAGTGAGTTCGGAGGAGGGGCTCAGTTCGGCAACCATGGTGATGGCGACGTCCGCTGGACTGAGGAATATCAAGCCAATCTTTACGAGCACCAGCTCAATATGGTGAAACGCATTCCCTCCTTTGCAGGGATGTCGCCCTGGGTGCTCATGGATTTTCATTCCCCCCGGCGTCTTCTTCCGGGCATCCAGGATTATTTCAACCGAAAGGGATTGGTGTCCGATCGCGGGGAGCGAAAGAAAGCGTTTTATATTCTGCAGGAGTTTTACCGCGAGATGATCGAATCCTCAAGGAATTAGAAGAGAAAGCCTATTGCTCCTCAACATGAAGTAGCGCGGCGTGGAATCATCCGAGTGGAGCGCCGTAAATCAGAACCAAGTTGATCTGGGACTCCAGGGGAATCTGAAAAAAGAAAGTGGAAAAAGCAATCACCAGCTATGCATGGTTCCGTCCAGCTTTCGGTTGATGGGTAGATAGGCGCGCTGATAGGGATATTTCGCGGCCAGATCTTCATTGATCTCCACACCCAGGCCGGGCGCGTCGCCGGGATGCATCATTCCGCCTTCAAATCTGTAGTTATGCGGGAAAACTTGGTCCGTCTCGCTTGAGTGACGCATGTATTCCTGAATCCCGAAATTGTGAACGCTCAGATCGAAGTGCAGAGCCGCTGCCATGCACACGGGACTCAGATCCGTGGCGCCATGCGAACCGGTGCGCACTTGATAGAGCTCGGCGAGGCTGGCAATTTTCTTCAAGTGCGTGATGCCTCCGGCGTGGACAACAGTCGTGCGAACGTAATCGATCAACTGTTCCCGAATGAGTTGATGGCAATCGAAGATGGTATTGAAAACTTCCCCGACCGCGAGCGGAGTGGTCGTGTGCTGCCGGATCAGCCGAAAGCTTTCCTGAATCTCCGCCGGCACCGGATCCTCGAGCCAGAATAAATGATACGGTTCGAGACTCCTCCCGAGCCGCGCAGCTTCAATTGGCGTGAGCCGGTGGTGCGCATCGTGCAACAAGTGAATTTCCGAACCAAATTCCTTGCGCACGCGCTCAAACAATTTCGGAACGAAATCCAGGTACAGTTCCGTGCTCCAGGAATTCTCCTTGGGCGCATCGCGCTCGGCAGGCTCGTAATACATCTTTCCACGGCCGACACCGTAAGCACCGTCCAACCCGGGGACACCGCACTGGACACGAATGGCTTTGTATCCGAGGTTCAGATAATCGGCCACGGCTGCGAGCGATTCATCTAGGTCCTTGCCGCTGGCGTGCCCATAAACGAGCACCGCATCACGCGACGCCCCTCCCAGCAGTTGATAAAGCGGCACGCCCAGGCATTTGGCTTTGATGTCCCAAAGCGCTGTGTCCACGGCAGCAATCGCCGTCATCGTAACGGGGCCGCGGCGCCAATACGCGCCTTTGTACAAGTACTGCCAGATGTCTTCGATCCGCCGCGCGTCCCGCCCGATGAGGGTTGGCAGCACGTGATCGTTCAAGTAGCTGGCTACTGCGAGTTCGCGGCCGTTGAGCGTGGCGTCACCCAACCCGGAGACGCCGTCTTCCGTCGACAATTTCAGTGTGACAAAGTTTCGACCGGGGCTGCAGACGATTACTTTGGCGCCGGTGATTTTCATTTGCGAGTTAGGGACCTCAAGAAAAAACGATTCCGCCATTTATATCGATCGCCGCGCCATTTATGAAGGATGCGCCGGTTGACGCGAGATATGCGACGAGCGCCGCGATCTCCGCCGATTCGCCTTCGCGCCCGAGCGGCGTCGCGGCGGCCACGCGCTGCCGGACTTCGGGTTTCGTAAATGAATCGTGAAACGTGGTGTCGATCATGCCCGGGCAAACAGCGTTCACTCGAATCCTGCGCGGTCCCAGCTCTTTCGCAAGCCCCCGGGTAAAGCTCAAAATGGCGCCCTTGGAGGCTGCGTAGGGCACAGCGCCGGGCCCGCCCCCATCGCGCGCCGCCTGCGACGAAAAATTAATAATCGCGCCGCCATCGCTCATATGCGGCAGCGCGGCTTTGGTCATCAGAAATGCCGTCTTCAGATTCCGGTCAATCACCAAATCCCAAAATTCCTCATCCATTTCGGCGATCATTTTTCGGGCGCACAGTCCACCCACAACGTTCACGAGGATATCGATCGGCCGTTGAAAGGTTTCCTGCACATTCGCGATAAACGCGCTCACCTCACCGGATTTCATCACATCCACTCTCGCCGAAAACACCAGCACACCGGTTTCACGTACTCGCTGTTCCGTTTCCTTGGCTCGCCCGCCGCTTTCGAGAAAACAGAAGGCGACGGCCGCACCACGCCTCGCAAGCTCGATTGAAACCGCGCCGCCGATGTCACGCGCACCACCGGAAACCACCGCCAACTTATCCTTCAATTCAGCAATCATCCGCTTGATACCCGCGAGTAGATGAAAAATCCGTGTGGCATGTTAGGCCCCGGATTCACACGAGTCAATGCAGGGGGTTCGCGGCGGGATTTTCAGGAGTCATTCCAACGAGGCAAATCCGCCGTGATGTTCATCTACCTCGATGCGAAGGCAAGAACGGAAGCCCTCGGCAAGTCATGGAGGCAATCTTGACCGCCCAAAGCGCCGGCCCTCGGATCGGAGCATATGGGACTTTCCGCTTGTTATCACTTTGGTGGACTGTGTGCACGTTTTACTTGCCCGCTAGCGAACAATCACTATACTTTTTGCCTTAGCGGGCGCGGTTTTTGAATTGTGCTCCCGACTGCCCGCAGAATCTAGTTGCAAATGATTTTCTTTCCTCGGTGGGGGGGGTAATATGAACACAAATACAAAAAAGAAAGGTTCGTGGTTGCTTAAATTCGGTCTCCCTGCGGCTTGCACTTTGACGGTGGTTCTTTTTCTAATGTCTTGGAGCATGAGAACTCATGCCCAGAATAAATCCGAAGACCATATCCCCGTCCACGTGACAACCGACTGGAGCAACCGGCATATGGTCTATTCCGCGCCTTCTTCACAGGCCCAGTCGCAGAGGCTTGAAGCAGAGCCGCGGTACCTCCAACAATGGAACCGGCGAAACGTTGCGCCCCCGCAGGCGCAGAGTTCCCGATGATCGCTGGACACACCTCTACCACTCAACTGTCCGCCCCCGACCGAAGAAAGAATGTGGTTGGGATATTCATAAGGAGAGTCGTGTCATGAGAATGCAACAGGCCTCGCGAACCGTTCTGGTGGTAACCGCACTTTTTTTGGCGCTCGTGAATGCCGGGTGTAATGGAGCGCAGCCAAGCAATAATAATGCAAATGTAGCTGGACCTGGAAGTGCAGCGTCACCCCACCCGGATTGGGGAATGTCGCTACTCGCCGGCGGTGGAGTAGGCGCCGGGCAATATCCGGCAAAATTCACGTTTGACGTTACAGACTGCTCCGAGCTGTCCGAACGATTTCATTGTTTTTAATACCGGCCTACCAGGTGTCTCTGGAACGACGGCCAACATTGTGGCTTTCAATGAACTCTACTCCGAGCAAGTTCTTGGGGGGGGGGGCTTGTGCGGCCAGGATGGACCATCCAATTATTGGTCCTATTTCACGGGGACAGGCCAGGTCTTGACCTCTTCAGTTCTTTCGTTGGATGGCTCGAAAGTGGCGTTCGTCGAGAACGCCGCAAGCGGTGCGATTCTCCGGATTCTGAAGTGGAAATCCGGCGAAGGAAGCGGGGCAGGCTCCCCGGCGCCCGTGGACGTGAACATCTCGGGCTCACCTTGGTCAGCATGCACGGCCGGGGACTCCTGCATGGCAAGTATCACGTTCAGTGGCGCCGCTGAGGACACGAATTCGGCGCCCTTCTACGATTACACCACTGACGTCCTATACGTTGGAGATAACGCTGGCGTGATGCATAAGTTCACTGGGGTTTTCCTAGGGACGCCCACCGAGGTAACAACGTCCCCGTGGCCGATTACGGTCGATTCGGGGGCCGTTCTCACCGGGCCTGTCTTCGACTCCGTATCCTTAAATCTCTTCGTCGGAGACAGTACCGGGCAACTGAGTTTCATCAGGGAAACAGGCAGTACGGTAGGCTTGTGCGTTTCGGGCAGCGCGCCGTGCCTTGGCACGCCGAGCGTGCATGTGGGCACTGGCACGGGCGGCAGCGTGGTTGACGCGCCGATAGTGGACGGCTCCACCGGAAGAGTGCTCGCGTTCAATAGTAACGTCACCTGCACGATTGCAGGGACAACTTGCAACACCATGGACCCTCAGCCGACCACAGGGAGCGTCTTGCAGACTTCGACGGCGCTGGTAACAACAGGGTCGTTCGATACTATCGGCGGGAATGGCGTCGCATGTAATAGCGCCCCAGTATTCACCGGCTGCGCCCCCATATACGGGGGGGCTTTTGACAACGCCTATCTAACCAGTTCCACGCCAACTATCGCCGGTCATATGTACGTCTGCGGGAAGAATAATGCGGACACGGATAGGCCGGTTATCTATCAGTTCAGCTTCGCTGCCGCCACCGGAAACCTGACAGGCGTGGGTACTCCTCTTGTGGGCTTGACGTCGGGCAGCACCGAAGCTTGCTCTCCAGTCACGGAGATCTACAATAGTCCCACCTCCACGGATTGGATTTTCTTCAGCGTTGGGAATTTGGCAAATTCCACTGACCCCATACCGGCAGCCAGTGGCTGCCGAACCGGCTCCCCCGCCTGCCTCATGTCCATTAATGTGACAAGCGGCGCATGGCCGCCTACTGACGTGACCAATGCGGTTGTGATGCCGCCTGTCCCTGTACCCACAACTGGCTTTTATCCGAGCTCCACAAGCGGGATCGTGGTGGACAATTATGCCGTGGATGTGTCGGCCTCACCGCAGACGTCCAGCATTTACTTTTCATACGGTGGGAATTCCAGCGCGTCGGCATCGTGCAACACCGTCACCGGCATCGGATGCGCAGTGAAGTTGACGCAGTCCGCTCTGGAATGACAACGAAGGGGTGAAGTGCGCAGTCACCCCTTCAGAATTGTTCCACAAATCTATCGCGTAGAAAAAGATGACGCCATTCGCATGGGATGGCGTTCATCTTTTTCATAGAACTCTTCTCCCGGAATCCACATTGTTTTCATTCTTTGCCGGATTTATTTACGGTGGTATGGATGTAAAAGAGGAAGTTTGAGGGAACGCATCGGAACAATTGGACGGAACGAGTGGATTTGAACCACAAGCCTCCTGGTCCCGAACCGGATTCCAGCCCTGGTCGAAATTCATGGATTCTTGTTGATTCTATATGGCTGGCGATGAACCGTTTGCAGCCTGCCTGTTGAATCACGGCCCTGTCTCAAGAAGTGCGCACCAAATCCCCGATTCCCCGTTTTGGATCGACACCTCATCCCCTGGATCATGAAATTGACATTCGCACGGATCACCGGGAATCCAGAACTGCATCTTAGAAAATTAGGCCTTGAAAAAGACTAATTTCGTTCTACTCTATGCACCTCTGGACGGTGACCCTATGTCTGCAGGCGCGGCAACAGGCGGCCAACATCATCTTGGCAGTACGATGCGGCGCGATGCTTGGTGGCTTGAGTTATTGCCTGTGGTCATTCTGCTCGGCGGATTTGGTGTTTATGCGACTTTTCGAGCGTTTGAGGGGAAATACTACGCGTGGGGACCGTACCTTTCCCCATTTTATTCGCCTCTCATTGACCCCAATCATCGCTGGTGGCCGTTCTCTCCAGCACTGTTGATACTTGTTTGGCCGTTGGGATTTCGCGCGACTTGTTACTACTACCGAAAAGCCTATTATCGCGCCTTCTTTCTCGATCCACCCGCATGTGCGGTGAGCGAGAGCAGTGGCCGCCGCTACCGGGGCGAAACTTCGTTTCCATTTATTCTTCAAAACGTCCACCGCTACTTTCTCTTTGTTGCCTTCATCTTCCTCGCGTTTCTCTGGCGCGACGCCATCAAGGCCTTCTTTTTTGAAGGGCGATTCGGAGTGGGCGTCGGCAGCCTCATCCTACTTTTCAACATCGTCCTTTTGACTTTCTACAGCCTTTCCTGCCACTCGCTCCGCCACATTGTGGGAGGAAAACTCGATTGCTTTTCCTGTGCGAAGTTCGGCGGCCCGCGGCACACCGCCTGGAGCTGGTCGAGTATTTTGAACGAGCGCCACATGGTATTCGCGTGGTGCAGTTTGGTTTCGGTCGGTCTTTCTGATTTTTACATCCGCTTGGTCGCCTCTGGCGCCGTTAGAGATTTGAGACTCCTGTGACATCAGAATTCGAAACCCACGAGCACGATGTATTAATCATTGGCGCCGGCGGCGCGGGACTGCGGGCGGCCCTTGAAGCCCTCGCAAAAGGCGCGAAGGTCGGATTGGTGTGCAAATCGCTGCTCGGCAAAGCCCATACCGTAATGGCGGAGGGCGGCATCGCTGCAGCGATGGCCAATGTGGATTCCAAAGACGATTGGCGCACGCACTTTCGCGACACCATGCGCGGAGGAAAGCTGCTGAACAACTGGCGCATGGCGCAGATTCACGCGCAGGAGGCGCCCGACCGCGTGCGAGAGCTCGAGCAGTGGGGGGCGCTATTCGATCGGACGCAGGACGGCCAGATTCTTCAGCGCGCCTTCGGGGGACACTCCTTTCGCCGGCTGTGTCACGTGGGTGACCGGACCGGTTTGGAAATGATCCGAACGTTGCAGGACCGCGGCGTGCAATTGGGAATCGATGTTTACATGGAATGCGCCATCAGCCGGTTGCTCAAAGACGGCGAGCGCGTTGCCGGCGCATTTGGCTACTGGCGCGAACAGGGCCGGTTCGTTGTGTTTCGGGCGAAATCGGTGGTCATGGCCACGGGCGGTATTGGCAAGGCGTGGAAAATCACTTCCAATTCGTGGGAATACACCGGCGACGGAATGGCGCTTGCCTATGATGCCGGCGCCGACTTGTTGGATATGGAATTTGTCCAGTTCCATCCGACAGGCATGGTCTGGCCGCCGGGAGTGCAGGGAATTCTTGTCACCGAAGCGGTTCGCGGCGAGGGCGGCGTTCTCCGCAACAAATCAGGCGAGCGTTTCATGGAACGGTATGATCCCAAGAAGATGGAGCTTTCCACTCGAGACGTTGTAGCGCGCGCAATTTACACGGAAGTCCGTGAGGGCCGCGGAACCGAGCACGGCGGCGCCTATCTTGATATCTCGCAAAAGCCGGCAGAGTACGTAAAGAAAAAGCTGCCCAGCATGTATCACCAGTTCCTTGAGCTCGCCGATGTGGATATTACGAAGGGACCCATGGAAGTCGGGCCCACATGCCACTACATGATGGGAGGAGTTCGCGTCGACGCGGAAACCGCTCAATCGTCTGTCCCGGGCCTCTTTGCAGCGGGTGAAGTGGCCGCCGGTCTTCACGGCGCGAACCGGCTGGGTGGCAATTCTCTTTCGGACCTGCTGGTCTTCGGCCGCCGCGCAGGTTTTTCCGCGGCTGAATACGCAAATCGGCAAAGAAGTGCTGCAATCGATTCCGGGCAGATCGAAGACGCCGCACGCGAAATGTTGGCCCCTTTCGAACGCGCGGATGGAGAGAGCCCCTATCAGATTCACAAAGAATTGCAGGAAACCATGCAAACGCTGGTCGGCATCTATCGAAACGAAGAAGACCTAAAACGCGCACTGAATGAACTCAAAAAATTGAAAGAGCGCGCGGGATGTGTGCGCGTCGAAGGATCACGATTATTCAACCCCGGCTGGCACCTTGTTCGGGATTTGAAGTCCATGCTGACAGTTTCCGAGGCCGTAACCCTTTGTGCCCTTGCGCGCCAAGAGAGCCGGGGATCGCACAGCCGGATTGACTATCCCGGCCTCGACGCCGCATGGGGTAAACGGAATCAAGTGATTGCCCGCGAGGGAACTGCAATGACGCTCCGCCAATTGCCTGTGGCGGAAATGCCGGACGAACTCAAGCAAATTCTTGCCGAGGAGGCGTAGCGGAGGATGGCGATGGCGGAAGCAATCCTAGAGGTGTTCCGGGGCGACCGCGAAGGTGGACATCCAGTCCGATACCCGGTCCCGATTTCACCGGGGATGGTCGTGCTGGACGCAATCCACTATATCCAGGCGCACCAGGCGCCGGATCTGGCGGTGCGTTGGAATTGCAAGGCGGGCAAGTGCGGTTCGTGTTCGGCAGAAGTGAACGGCCGGCCGAGGCTTACTTGCAAGACTCGTGTGGACGCGCTTCCCCTAGAGCAACCCATCACGGTTTCCCCCATGAAATCATTTCCGGTAATCAAAGATCTGGTCACCGATGTTTCCTGGAATTACCGGGTAAACAAAACGATTCCGCCCTTCGAGGCGCGACCCGGCGCCGAGTGGAAGTTTTACCAGGCTGACGTGGACCGCGCGCAGGAGTTTCGCAAGTGCATCGAATGTTTCTTGTGCCAGAATGTGTGCCACGTTCTGCGCGAGCACGAGAAGATGGAACAGTTCGGCGGGCCGAGGTTCTTCGTTCGAGTCGCAGGGCTCGAGATGCACCCGCTCAATGGGAAATCCCGCACGCGATTCCTCAAGGATCAGCTTGGAATCGGCCTGTGCAACATTACGAAGTGCTGCACCGAGGTCTGCCCCGAGGATATTCACATCACCGATAATGCGATCATTCCGCTGAAGGAACGAGTGGTGGACGATTTTTATGACCCCGTGCTCATGCTCGTGCGCAAGATTTGGGGGGCGAAACAAGGACCGAGCTGATGGAAAAGGAGGTCCCATGGAGTTCAAGCTGAAGACAATCTCGAAGGCCGGCATTCCGGAAGCGATCTCGAAAGCGGAGCTCTATCGTTCGCTCAATGAGTCGGAAGAAGCAGAATCGATCTGCCACGACATTCTGGCTGTCGAACCCAGCCACCAATTAGCGCTGCGCCTGCTCGGGCTCGCCATCACCGACCAGTTCTCTGGCGACGCGTCGGATCGCTGCGGGGAAGCGGAGAAGGCTTTTCGGGAACTGAGCGACCCTTACGAACGCATCTATTACACGGGCCTCTTGAACGAGCGGCGGGCGAAGGCGCAACTGCGCGTCGGACGTCTTCCGCACATAATCGTTCAACTCTTTGAGGAAGCGATGCGCTGCTTCGAAGAGGCCGAGAAGATTCGTCCCACGGGCAACGATGATGCCCTCCTTCGCTGGAACCGTTGCGTCCGGCTGCTGAAAAGCCATCCGAGCTTGCAAGACGCGAAAGAGGTCCCTGCGTTCGAGGTTCACGACAGCCCGCCGGTTTGAGCTCGGTCCCATGCCCAGACTCTGTCCGTCTTTGAAATCATCAGCATAGAGCGTTGCCATCAAAAGGTGACTCAAGAGAGCACCCAGGCATGTAACTGTGGCTCGCCAGCACATGCCTCGCAATCTTACTCGTTGAGGATCGAATAAAGCCAAATGAACGCGTGGAATCCGAGCCGCTTTGAATTATGGCGGGGGACAACCTACAACCGCGAGCGCTTAAGTCTCGGCTAAAGCTTCTTAGGCCCATTCCGCACCAATGTCCTTCTGATTCTCCGCGGTCCTTAATATGCTGCTGGATCACTCGGCACAGATGAACTCAATCTGCATGTGACGCGGCTTTCAAAATGCGGACTCGAAGCAGTTGAGCCGACTTTAGGAAGTTGTGAACGATCAGTTCCAGCTCTTTCTCGATTTCAGATAGCTTTTCCGGATCGGCGTTAGACAAGTCCGCGCTAGCCTCCCAATCAGCAGTATCCATGCCCGACAGATTCCACCCTGCATTTCCGATTTGTCTCTCAATCCCCCACGCACCATGGCAAAGCGGGCGGACGATGGTTGGAGTATAATGGGGCCGGAAGAACACAGTGGTGGACCGTTACCCCACAGCTGGAATCCCACAGTTTCTCTAGCATTCATCAGCAAGCGCGTCCGGGAGTCTCTAGACCGCAGGATAGCGTTAGGGCAGTCCTGGCCACTCAGACGGCAGCCTGACACAACGGAGGAAACCTTGGCACTGGTGATCGAGGAAAAGTACGACCAGGTACGCCAACTCATCGGTATTGGCAAGGAGCGCGGCTATCTGCTCTACGACGAGGTGAACGACATTCTCCCGCCCGAAGTGCATTCCTCCGAGGAGATTGACGAAGTGCTTTCCGCCTTTGAGCGCTACGGTATCAATATCTACGAAGATGCCACCAGTGCCGAGGCCGCTCGTGATGCCGCGGAAGCTACCGATTTCGGTGCCGTAGAGCCGAAAGAGGAACTTCCAACCGAGGACAGCGAACTCGACCTGACACCGGGAACGATCGAGAAGACGAACGATCCGGTTCGCTTGTACCTTCGCGAAATGGGTACCGTTCCACTGCTGACGCGCGAAAGTGAAGTGGTGATTGCGAAGCGCTTCGAGCGCGGGCATCTGCTCGTTCTGAAAACCATTACACGCGCGCCGCTCATTCTGAAGGAACTGTTGCAGGTTGGGGAGGACTTGCGTAACGACTCCCGGTCGATCAAGGAAATCGTCCAGTTTGACGACGAGGAGCTGTCCGAGGAAAAGATCGAAGCGAAGACAAAGGAGACGCTCAAGCAGATCGATAAGATCGCCGCGCTCTATCTGTTGGCGACGAAGCAAGCTGCGAAGCTCCAGCGTGTTCCGCGTTCCAAGAAGCGCTCTTACCTCCATGCTCGCTACGCTCTCGCCCGGACCCGCGTCGAGATGTCGAGACGCGTCCGAGAACTCGATTTCAAGCTGTCCGAGAAGAAGCGGCTGATCGACAAGATTCACAACGACGGTCGAGCGCGTTCAATTCCTAGAGCGTGAAATCGGAAAGCTCGAGCGCCGCGTCGATGCATCGAAAGCCGATGTCCAGGCCGAGGCGCGCAAGGACCTGAAAGCCCGCCGGCAGGAGTTGAACGAGATTGAAGTCGCGAGTGAGGTCAGCCCGACGGAGCTGAAGCGGGCGCTCCAGATCATCCTCCGGGGCGAAGCAGAAGCCGAACAGGCCAAGAAGGAATTGGTCGAAGCGAACCTCCGCCTCGTCGTCTCCATCGCGAAAAAGTACAACAACCGCGGCCTGCAGTTTCTCGATCTGATTCAGGAAGGCAATATCGGTCTGATGAAAGGGGTGGATAAGTTCGAGTGGCGGCGCGGCTACAAGTTCTCGACTTATGCGACTTGGTGGATTCGCCAGGCCGTCACCCGCGCCCTCGCTGATCAGGCTCGCACAATCCGCGTTCCGGTGCACATGATCGAGACAATCAACAAGCTGGTGCGCACCCAGCGGCAACTCGTTCAGGAACTTGGCCACGAGCCCACTTCCGAAGAGATCGCCAAGCGCATGGATATCAGCGTCGACAAGGTGCGCAAGACCAAAAAGATTGCGCAGCAACCGATCTCGCTCGAAACGCCCATCGGCGAGGAGGAAGATTCGCACCTCGGCGACTTTCTTGAGGACAAGACTGCCGTGTCACCCTCGGATGCGGTCGATCTACCTGAGCCTCCATAGAGCAGACATCGTCGGCTGCTGAAGACGCTTACACCACGCGAAGAGAAAATCATCAAGATGCGGTTCGGTCTTGAGGACGGCAGCGAGCACACGCTCGAACAAGTGGGCCAAACATTCGCCGTCACCCGCGAGCGTATCCGTCAGATCGAAGCCAAGGCACTGCGCAAGCTGAGGCATCCTGCGCGCTCGAACCGGCTTCGCGCCTTTCTCGAGCTCGGCTCGCGAGACTCGCTTTAGCTCCGCTTCTAAATTATCGTGTGAGTTGTCCTTCGCCAAAACGCAGAACGGAATGCGCAGACGCAGCGTGGGAATGTTATTCAGCGCAAATTGGCTGAGAAAATCAACTGGAGGAAGTGTGGAGTGATCCCAGTCCACGAAAGACATCTGTTTCTAGGCAGAGATCTCCCACAGTAGAGACGGTCGCCGGGCGTTTTTCTAGGCGGCTCGGTCGTCGCAATGATGTGGGCCGTCCACCCGGGCGCAGGCGGACAGAGTCTTGGCGAGGAAGAAGTTCATCTCAGAATCAAATTCTCCGGTTTTTGGTGTCGCTGTAACCCCGAACGAAGCGCGGCCTCACCTTGAGTGAAGCCGCGCGGAAACACAAGACCGTCGCCCCAAAGAACGTGATGTTTCTAATACATCCCGCCCATACCACCACCGCCTGCAGCCGCGGCCTTCATTCCGTCTTCCTTGATGTCGACCACTAGGGCTTCGGTAGTTAGCATCAGTCCGGCGATAGATGCGGCGTTCTGCAGAGCGAGGCGAGTGACCTTGGCCGGATCAATTACACCGGCTTTGACCAGGTCGGTGAATTCGCCGGACTCAGCGTTGAAGCCGAAGTTCTCATCCTTTGATTCGCGGATGCGGCTGACGACCACGGCGCCCTCGTGCCCCGCGTTCTGGGCAATCTGGCGCGTGGGCTCTTCGAGCGCACGCTTCACGATGTTCACGCCGATCGCTTCATCGTCGTGGACCTTGAGCTTTTCCAGGGCTGGCAGGCAACGCAGAAGAGCGGTGCCGCCGCCGGGAACAATGCCTTCCTCGACCGCAGCGCGAGTGGCATGCATGGCGTCCTCGACGCGAGCCTTCTTCTCCTTCAGCTCTGTCTCCGTTGCCGCACCCACCTTGATCACCGCCACGCCGCCAACAAGTTTCGCCAGGCGCTCTTGGAGCTTTTCCTTGTCGTAGTCCGATGTGGTTTCCTCGACCTGCGCGCGCAGTTGCTTGATGCGCCCTTCGATCTCGCTGGCCTTGCCGGCGCCCGCGACGATTGTGGTGTTGTCCTTGTCGATGGTCACTTTCTTGGCGCGGCCGAGATCTTCGACCTTCACGTTTTCGAGCTTGATGCCGAGATCCTCGGTGATGGCCTTGCCGCCGGTCAGCGTGGCGATATCCTCCAGCATGGCCTTACGGCGGTCGCCAAAGCCCGGTGCCTTCACTCCAGCGCACTGCAGAGTTCCCCGAAGCTTGTTCACAACGAGCGTCGCGAGCGCTTCACCCTCGACGTCCTCAGCAATTATCAGCAGCGGCTTGCCCATCTTGGCGGTCTGTTCGAGCAAGGGCAGCAGGTCTTTCATCGAGCTGATTTTCTTCTCGTGGATGAGGATGTAAACGTCTTCCAGCAAACACTCCATCCGCTCTGGATCGGTGACGAAGTAGGGCGAGAGGTAGCCGCGGTCGAATTGCATTCCTTCCACAACTTCGAGCGTCGTCTCCATCGTCCTTGATTCCTCAACCGTGATGACGCCGTCCTTGCCTACTTTCTTCATCGCCTCGGCAATGATGCTGCCGACCTGTTTGTCGGTGTTGGCGCTTATAGTCCCGACCTGCGCGATCATGTCGCCCTTCACGTCGCGAGAAAGCCTCTTGATCTCTCCCACGGCGGCTTCCACGGCCTTCTCGATGCCACGCTTGAGCGCCATCGGACTTGCACCTGCGGCAACCGTCCGCACACCTTCACGAAAGATGGCTTGGGCCAGCACGGTCGCCGTGGTGGTGCCGTCACCGGCCACATCGGAGGTTTTCGACGCGACCTCGCGCACCATCTGCGCTCCCATGTTCTCGAGCCCATCTGGCAGCTCGATTTCCTTCGCCACAGTCACGCCGTCTTTGGTGATGATCGGCGCGCCGAACTTCTTCTCGATCACCGCATTTCGCCCCTTCGGGCCGAGCGTGATCTTGACTGCGTCAGCGAGAATGTTTACACCCCGCAGAATCGCCTGACGTGAATTCTCACCAGTTACAATTTGTTTTGCCATTGGACCTCACCCTCCTGGGTGATCAACACTTTCGCCACGTTCAAACTTTTGATCGGAGAAAATTACTTCTTGCTGGATGCCGCTTTGGCGATCCCGCTGAGCTTCGCCAGGATTTCATCTTCGCGGAGGATCAGGTACTCCTGATCATCGATCTTGATGTCATTGCCGGTATATTTGCCGAATAAAATCCGGTCGCCCACTTTCACGTCGAGCGTGACCCGTTTGCCCTTTTCGATCTTGCCAGCTCCAACAGCCATCACTTCGCCCTCTTGAGGTTTCTCTTTCGCCGTGTCGGGGATGATGATCCCGCCCTTCGCGGTTTCTTTCTCTTCCAACCTCCTCACCAGGACGCGGTCGTGCAGGGGAGTCACATTCATAGTCATTTCTTTAACCTCCGTTTAACCCATTCCAAAAACTCGAACAGTAAACTCGTTGTTGCTCTAGACCAACACTACCGGGAAAAGTCTTTCTGTTCTTCTGTCGCACAACTATCTAAAGACCTCTGTATAAATAGCTTGACATCGGACTGGGGCAGCGTATGTTCCACTTATGCGACGAGACGCTGCTGTCTTGGAGGCGCGCCGCTTGGCCGCCTTGCCCCGCATCCGGCGGGGTGAATCGTTGTCCTCCATTGCCCGCCAACTGGGTGTGAGCCGGCAGGCCGTGCACCAGTGGGCGCGACTGTCCCGCCGACGAGGAGTGGCGGGGCTGCGTCGTATCCCGCGCCCGGGTCGCCCGCCCAAACTGGCTCGCGCACAACTGGCTCAACTTCCAGGTCTGCTGGCACACGGCGCCGAAGCGCACGGATTTCCGACCGCCGTCTGGACCACACAGCGCGTTGCCGATCTGCTGCGGCGGCGCTTTGGCGTTCGCTATGACCGCGATCACGTTTGTCGCTTGCTGCATCGGTTTGGCTGGAGTTGGCAGAAACCCACCGGTCGCGCCCGTGAGCGAGACGAGAAAGCCATCCGCCGCTGGGTCGAGCACACTTGGCCACGCATAAAAAAAACGCCCGACGGCTAAACGCCACGCTGGTTTTTGTGGATGAAAGCGGTTTCTCATTGCTCCCCACGGCCTGCCGCACCTGGTCGCCGCGCGGACAGACACCGATCCTGCGCCACTGTTTCAACTGGCCCAAGCTGTCGGCGATTTCCGCCGTCACGGTGAATCCGCATGCCTACCTGCATCTGGTCCCCGGCACCATCGCCAGCGACGAAGTGATTCGCTTTGTCCGTCACTTGCTGCGACGGATTTCCACGCCTCTGTTTGTGTTGTGGGATGGCGGCAATCCCCACCGCTCCCGCCGCACGCGCGAGGCCTTGGCGGTTTATCATTCCCGCCTACGCGTGTTTCGACTCCCGGCCTACGCCCCGGAACTCAACCCCGATGAATGGCTTTGGGCGTGGCTGAAACAACATGCGCTGCGCGGCTTGTGCCCGCCCGACCTCAACGTGTTGCAAAAAAGCATTCGCCTGGCCATCCGCCGATTGCGCCGCCATCCCGACATCATCCGTTCCTTCTTCCATGCCTGCCCTCTCTCTTTTTGACCCTGTCAAGCTATTTATACAGATGTCTTTAGTGTGTCGGCCATTTTATCTGGCGTTAGATTTCCCTCTGCAGATCTTCCAAGCCAGCCCCCGTTCCTGTTCAGACGGCCGCCAATTTTGGTCGGTCCTGCTCCTGAAGATCCATCACCTGCAAAAGTCCCGAGCTCTTCTGGATGTGTCGTGGCTGGGCGTAGACATTCACGTAGGGAAATCCCAGAAATCGTTTCAAGGCCACGCGCGTGATTTCCATGGAATTAAATTCCTCCGCCTTCAGGTTCGCCAAGATTCGCTTGACTGCTCTGCGCACATCCCTCTGCCCGTCTAAACCGATGATGGTTGCTTTGATTTCACCAGCAAGGCAGAAAAAGGTCCATCCTGCTTCGTGGATTTTTCGACTCAATCCGGACCCGTCGATATTTTTGATTAATCTCCATCCAGTCGCACAGGGCTCACTATCGAATCGAAGCCCGTCCGGCAGGGATGTTCCGTCCTTGATCAGGATGGTCCCCGTTTTGATTGTGTCTGCCATGGGCGTCTCGCTTGAGCTTTCAGTGGCGCTCGGGGCCACCACACTCAGAACCTTAGAGTGACTTGCTCCCGCACGTCCGATCTGTTAAGCGGAGGCTGTCGAGCCTAATCTTAGATATGCTTTGGCTTAAGCGGCAACCGATCGTGCGCGGTCCCTCACCGGAAGGCCCTTGGCCCGGAAAGGAATCGCGCTTTCCTGGATATGTCGTGACTGGGCAGAGACAGTCACATAACGCATCCCCAGGAACCGTTTCGAGGGCTCCGAGGCCACTCGCATGATTTCAAGGGAGTTAAATTCCGTCGAATCCAGGTTCCCCAGAATTTGTTTGACTGCCCTGTTAAGCGTCTTTTGCTCGTCAATACCAAAGACAGTCGCGCCACGCTGACCAGCCGGGCAGAAAAGGGTCCATCCCGCTTCGCGGATTTTTCGATCCAATCCGTCCCCATTGAGATTTTTGACTAATCTCCAACCCGGCAGACAGGACTCACTTTCGAATCGCAGGGTTTCCGGCAAGAGTGTGCCCTCCTTGATCAGTAAAGTGCCCGGTCTGATTGTGTCTGGCATTAACGTCTCGCTCGCGTTTTCAGTAACGCCCGGGACCGCCATGCTCGCGGTTTTATAGTGACTCGCCTCGCGGGGTTGGATCCGTTATCGACGTCATTGTCAGCCTCTATTTCGTGTTTGATGAAGAACAGAGCCAGGACTCCCATGACGAAGCCCGCACAAACCACAAAGTCCAGCGGTATTTGGTAACTCGCGAAGGGGCGCCACGACACCACTATAAGCAACGCCATAATGGACACCCACTCCATGATATTCGTGACCATTGGCAACCTCGGTTCTCCATCGAGTTCCCTCAATGGGAACCCACTGTATGATTTTCCTGAACATGGGCAGCCTCGCTTCTCAGCCCAGTTTCCCTTTTGTCAAACGAGTGCGGGGCGGACTTGGCCGCCCCTCCGAACGAAAGAACTGTCCGTTCTCGGTTGCCAGGGAAAGCCGGGCCGTCAATTCGACATGTTGTGACCTACTTGGGTGGCCCTCGTTTTCGCTGTTTCCGTGACAGGTGCGTCGCTCAGCTCTTTCTCAGCTCTTACCCAGTCCTCGACATCTTTTCCGTGTTCGCCGCCGCGTTGAAGATACAACTCATGAGCCCGGAGAGCGATTTCGTCGTTCGATGGTTCTCTGTGTCCAAACATGGCAACCTCCTTATTTGTCACTACGGAGGCCAGAGCGCTGACCTCCGTATGTGAGATGTGGATTACTTGCCGTTCGCCGAGACACTGATCTTGATCTGCTTCGGTTTAGATTCCTCACTCTTCGTCATATGCAGGGTCAACACCCCATTGCGATACTCGGCCCGCATGCTCTCGGAGCTGACCGTGTTCGGTAGGGAGAAGCTCCGCATGAACGAACCATAGACGCGTTCAACTCGGAGATAATTTTCCTCTTTGACGTTCTTCTCGAACTCCCGCTCTCCGCGGATGGTGAACAAATTGCTTTCGATGCGTATGTCAATGTCCTTGTTTTCGAGATCCGGCAGATCGGCCTTTATCACCAATTCGTTCTCGGTTTCGTATATGTCCACTGGTGGCGCCCAGGTTGCCAGATCGGCATGACCCGAGCGGTCGCGAGTAGAGTTGTCCTCGGACAAACGAATGACTTGTTCCTGCAAAGGTGTCAAACCTTGGGATTGGTCCCAACGTATACTGGAGTTCAAGGCAACCTCCTTGGTTGTCCTGCTCAAGTAAGTATTGGAAGTCTTGAGTGTCTTGTAGCTTTCCCTTGGCCGGGCAGGTGAGGGGCGGACTTAGCCCGCCCCCTCACCGAACGAAAAGACCGCCGGCCCTAGACAGCTACGGGAGCGGTGATCTTGTGGAAGGTTGAGTTGCAAACCTCGTAAGTTTCAACCTGAGGAGTTCCTTCAACCAATCCCGCTAGGATCTTTGTTACTTCTGGATACGTTCCGCGGTTGTAGGTTTCCGCGTTCTCCTTGCTTTCCCACAAACTGATTCCGAACACCTTCGTTTCGCCCGGACCGACAAAGGCGATCTCGTCATGGAACCCGGTCTGTTTTCGAAGCAGGGGAATGATTTGCCTCTCCAGCCTCTGGTTGAACTCGGCAAGGCTATTAGGCTTCAAATTCAGGGATACTTTGCGTGCAAACATGAAATTCTCCTTATTCTCGACGCCAAGGGGGTTAATTCAGATAACCATTTTTGGTTCAGAATGTCTGAAGTCTCCCTCAGTCAGTTGACCACGTTAGGTCAAGTAACTTGACTTGTCAAGTACAATCTGAGATTATTTTTGCTAATTAATCTATCTAGTGAACTTGAGTGGAGGCGCCCTGTGGATGTTTCTTTGGTGATTCGGCAGCGGCTGAAACAAATGGGGGTTGAGCAGAGAGATCTTGCAACTGCCGCTGAGGTGACGGAGTCCTACATTTCACAGTTGCTGACTCGGAAAAAATTGCCTCCCGCGCCGGACCGGACAGATATTTATGACAAAATGGGTAAATTCTTGAAAATCCCGAGCGGTAAGCTTTCGAAGCTGGCCAACCACCAACGCATGGAAGAATTGAAGAGAAACCTGGGGGACCCACCCAAGCCCTTGCACAAAGAAGTTCGAGAGTTGATTCTCCGCAAGTGCCAACTCGACAAAGAAAAGCAAATACGAGCGATATTTGAGAAGCAGCCGTTCGGCGAGCTCGAACGCCTGGTCACGCAAAAACTCTTGGACGTGACCAAGAGAGTCGCCAAAGGCGAATTGGAAAGTGAAACCTGGCTCCACCTGGTGGCTCGGCTCAGCGGTCGAAGCTATGAACAAATGCGAGTCACCCTCCTCGAGTTCCTGGACACGGATGTCTTCAACATATCCGTTGAAAACTGCGTTTCCTTCCTGGATCCGCTGATCGATACCTGGGACATCAATCTCGTGACCTTTGCTATGGAGATTGTGTTAAATCGCAGACTGGCCCCGGGGCATCCAAGAAAATTTGAGTTCGTTGAAAAGGAAGGCGACCATACATCTGGGGAATTGCCGGGGTTCAAACGATTCCTTCGGGACCGTTCCTTGAGCGGCGAGGCTACCGAGGAAGAGATCGAATTTTTGAAGATGCTGAGATTCAACGGAAAACAGCCCACTTCGCTCTATTATTACCGGGAATGGCAGAACCTGAGGGACCCTCTCCATTTTCGGAACACGTAGACCGGATGCCAGCCCCCGTCCGTGCCAACATCTCTGAGACCGTATTAGTACTCTTAATTTGCAAGCAGGGGGTCACCGGTTCGATCCCGGTCACGTCCACCATCTAGCTACCCGCAAATCAATCTGTTGCTAATTTGGCCTTTGCACAACTCCAGCAACTTGCGTCCATTTGGGTCCAATAAGAAGTCTCTCCACTCCTTCCACCGCTCGGCGTTGCTCCGCAGCCCGAACCATCTCGTGTGCTGAAGGGCGCAAAAGTTCGTCACGCACCGCACGCGTGATTACAACCCTGCCGTACATCTTTGTGAGGATGTTGATCTCTTCGATCAGAATCAGATAATTGATCGGGGAGGTGTCGGCGGCAACGATCATCCCAAATGGTTCTTACCGGAAGCCCTCTCGTCTTGGAGTCTTTCGCGCAACTTATGGGCGGTTACCTGATCTTGCGCTAAATCCGCGACATTGTAATGAAGGTAAACGCCATGCTGCTTCAGAAAATCATGCACTTCCATCCTGGTCTCGAAGCCCAGCATCTGGCGAACTGCGGACTCGAACAGTAATTCTGAACGGTAGCCCTCAAGGGCCAATGCCTCAAGCGCGACCCGTGCCGGGTCCTTGCCTTCGGAAGTGACTTGCCGCGCAAGTTCGTCCGGGATGTTGAAAGTAATTTCCATGTGCTAGGAATAGCATAGGTTATAGCCAAGTGCAGAGTAACCTGCAAGCCGCTTCTTGTACATGCGAGCCAGCATAGGCACCATCACATCCGCATAGTCGTAGACGTGGACTTCGCTCTTGTTGTCGTGGAGACGATGCAGGCGGCCTACGTATTGTTGCAATGTACCTTTCCACGAAATCGGCATTGCAAGAAGAAGCGTATCAAGACGCGGGTCATCGAATCCCTCGCCGAGGTAACTTCCGGTCGCTAGGATCACACGCGGTTCATCGCAAGAAACGGCTGCTAGAGATTCAGCCAGTTTCTTTCTTTGCTTGGCACCCATCCCACCCCTCAAAATGAAAATGTGCGGACAAAGTCCACTCAAGCGTCCAGCCAAGTAATCGAGATGTTCCGTCCGACTTGTCAGAACAAGTGGTGAACGTCCGCAGGACAAAGCCTGCTGAAGGTCTCGGACGATCAGGTCGTTCCTCTCTTGGCTAACGATGAGAGCAGCATAAATATCTTGAATGGCCGTCTCATTTTCAGGCCGATTCCAACCGAAATCAGTCATCCTTGGGAAAACCTTATGTTGGAGCGGTGAAGACTCGGCAGCCTTCTTCGCGCTGAGATAAAAACGTATCGGGCCACATTGCATGTAGATGATGGGTTGATGCCCATCTTTTCGAGTCGGTGTTGCCGTCAATCCCAAAATGTATTTTGCTTTGACTTCGCGAAGGACTCGTTCAAACGTGACTGCTGACAGATGATGACATTCATCCACAATCACGTGGCCGTAGTTCGCGACGAAATCTTCAACCGCTCCTTTACGCTGCAAGCTCTGGATTACAGCAACGTCAATCAAACCAGTTCTCTTAACTTTCCCACCCCCGAACTGTCCGATGTGCCCAATCGGCAAAGCTAGGAACGCCGCTAATCGCTCACGCCATTGGTCCATCAATTGACGCCGATGCACGAGGATCAGGGCGTTAGCCGCCCGCTTTGCGATAAGGCAAGCTCCCACCACTGTCTTTCCGAATGCCGTTGGCGCACAGAGTATGCCTTGGTCATAAGCAAGCACCAGCTCGATGGCGTCTCGTTGTTCAGGCCGCAATTCACCGTGGAAAGAAACGTCGATTTGCCGCCCTGCGGTTCGTTCATCATGAACTTCCACATTTATGTGCTGTGACTTGAAAACACGGACTACCTCATCCATGCACCCTCTTGGAAGGCCAATGTGCTCGGGGAAGACTTCACTGCAGGATATGACCCGCGGCTTACCGTAGGTCGAGAGCCGCATCGATTGAGCTTTGTAAAATTCAGGATTTTGAAAAGCAGCGATGCGGATCAGGCGATCCACCATCCCGGACGGCAGGCCCTCTTTCTCGATATAGATAAGATTGCTCACAACCACACGAACATTCGCCGGCAGCGGACCGGTGATTTGTCTTTCCTTTCGTTTCCGAGAAGGGCGCCAGAGCCATGGAGCTTCGCCCTCGCCTTCATCGGGCACCTGAAGGTGTACTCCGATGGGATTTCCCTCGGGGGCTATTTCGTAAATTATTCGGGCGAGTCGATCGGTAGGGATTCTCTGAACCGACCCTAAAAACCTCCACTGATCAGGATGAGGCTGAAACAGTTCATCCAAGAACACGCTATTGCCGTGTTCTCTGGGACGCTTTTGCAATGGCAACGCAATCAAATTTCCGAAACCGCCTTTGGGCATGGTGTCCTGGTTGGGGAAAAGGCGGTCGTATGAATCAAGGCCGATTTCATGTCTATTTTCCATGGTGCGTGTCAACAAGGCACATCCCAGCCTTCTCGCATCGGCAGCGGAAACCGGACGGTCAAAGAATATCCATACATGCGCGCCATTTCCTGATCGCGAGCGCTCGACAGCCAAGGGAACCTGAAATCGCCTGCATGTTGCGGCAAACGCTGCCGCATCGATTACCCAGGACTTCTTGTCGAAATCCACTGCAAGAAACCAGCATGTGTCGTCCGGTAGAAGTGGATAAATGCCGATCGTGTGCTTTCCAGTTAGATGATTACGAATCGCATCATCAGTCAGTGGCTGGAGCATCCGGGTTTTGCGGGCAACCTTCTTTCGCTCTTCTGGTCTCGATGTATGGATGGCACGCCAGTCCATGACGCCAGCTGGCGAATAGCCAGATTTGCCACTCTTGCCTTCCCATCGAATAGCGAAAATGTCTTCGCGCCCACGAAACAGATTTCGAAAGAACGCAATCTTTTCTTCTGGCGTGGAAATCCCGCTAGTGCCGGTGGACGAGAGCTTTGGGACCAGGACCGCTTTGGAAACGGGGTCGTGGGTGGGCGAATGAGCAATCCCGAGCATCGCACGGAGACGCGCATTCTCTTCACGAAGCCGTTGGCATTCCTCTTGCGCTGTTTTCAGGCGCTCTTGAATATTGTCCCGATCAGGCATGCGGCTGTTCATTGCCATAATCTCCGCGGAAGATCTTATCCGAGGAACGAAGCGATCAAACAGCCGATCTTGCGACCCCAAGATTTGGGTCCAAGTTGGGTCCGATAGCCGCCAAATTAGGCCCAAAACCATATACTGAGACGTAGAACAAAGCCAAACGAGCCAACAACATAGATTTGATTTCGCCGCTTTACAAGCAGGGGGTCGCAGGTTCGAACCCTGTCACATCCACCATCTATCTGCCCGCAAATCAATCTGTTGCTAATTTGGCCTTTGCGCGACTCCACAACTTCGGTCCATTTGGGTCCAATAAGAAGTCTCTCCACTCCTTCCACCGCTCGGCGTTACTCCGCAGGGATCGCGTGCAGATACGCTAGGGGCTTCGGCGCTTTCAAACAACATCAGGTCAGAAAACGAAGATTGCGTGCCCTCGATCTGCGAAGAGAGCACGGCTTCCTTTCGAACGTAGAGGTAAATGAAGAGCGAGGGGTCTGGCAAAATGGACGCGAGTCCGTCCAAGCGCCCGAGTGCCTGGTTCGCCTGCTCAAGCAGAGGCAAGAGCGGGTGGAGGGCCAGCGGCGGGTCCGGGGGCAGGGGGCGGGGGCACGTAGGCCCTGAAAGACTCGTCCTTGAATGTCTTGAGGACGTAAGTTCCGAAGCGGCTGTTGGGTTTGGTTGGCGTTGGCATCACAAAACCCTCGTTTCGTTAGAAATTTCCTAACGAAACTATATAGTCTTTTCATTTCGTCATCTAGTGGAAGGCGTTTATTAGATAAATGGGGGCATTCCGGGTCCTGATATCCCGGTCGGAATCAAGTCCTCGCACCTTCCGCGACAATGTAATCAAGTGTTGATTAACCAGCGATTATTTATAATGTCTTGATACATAAATTAGAATGCGACTGTGTGTCGGTGAGACTTTGAGAGGATACCTCACTCCGCCCCGAAGAAGTTCCTCATCGAATCAAGACTCTGTCCGTCTTTGAAATCATCAGCATAGAGCGTTGCCATCAAAAGATGACTCACGAGAACATCCAGGTATGAAACTGTGACGAGGGACACCAGGAGGCTGAGGTAAGTCAGTGAGAATACTGGTCGGGGCGAAAGGATTTGACCGTTCGACCTCCTGGTCCCGAACCAGATGCCAGCGCTTGTTGAACTCTATGGATTCTTGTTGATTCTAAGTGATTGCTGTTGAATCGTTTGCGGCTTGCTTATTGAAAGCTGTTGAATTTTATTGAAGTTGGAGGATTTTGCAGCTACAAAATCTACACTTGAGATCGGATATTGCCCGCCGTCTTGACATCCTCTTGCGGAATGCTACGCTGTAAAAGCGATGAGCAAGCAACAGCAATACATTCTTGAAATACCGGTAGCCGTGGGCCAGCGTATCGCCGGAAGGGCTCGGCGAGAGAAACGGAAGCCGTCTGAGGTTGCCGTCGACGCCCTCCAGCGGCATTTTGCTCTGCCGAATTTTCCTGTAGAAACCCCGACGCCCGCCGAACTGCGCGCCATCCGTCGCGGCGAGGCCGCGATCAAACGTGGTGACTACACCAATCTAGATGAACTCCGCCGAGAAGAAGTGGCGCGTCGTCCTCGCGCAAAAGTCTCTTAACCGCATTCCATCTCGGGATCAGGACCGAATCCGGGCCCCGATCATCGAGATGGAAGCGAATCCGTTTTCCGGCGACATCAAATTCCTGAAAGGTGATCCGAGACTGCGTCGACGTGTCGGTAGCTGGCACATCTTCTTTAGAATTGAGCGCGCCGAGAACACGATCTATATTTCGGCCATCGAGCGGCGAACTTCAACGACCTATTAATCTGTGGTCAAGAATCTGTCCAAACCGGTCGGGATCTACCAGGTTAAGATAACCCTCCGCTATTCCCGTCCACCCATCTGGCGGCGATTCCAAATGAGGAGCGATATTTCGCTCGCCAAACTCCACCGCATCATCCAGCACGTTATGGGCTGGGAGGATGTTCATCTCCATCAATTTACGATTCGCGGCAATCAGTACGGCCCGCGGGATGATGATGAGAGTGAATTGGGTCGGTTGCTGGATGAGCGGAGTTTCACCCTAGGTGAGTTGATGGTTGGCGGCCAGTTTGAGTACAACTATGACTTCGGCGACAACTGGGAGCACACACTGGAGATAGAAGAAGTGCTTCCAGCCGACAAGAGTATCCACTATCCGGTTTGTTTAACGGTGGGTCGCGCCTGCCCGCCTGAGGATGTGGGGGGAATTCCCGGTTACGACAATTTCCTCGAAGCCATCAAAAACCCCAGGCACGCGGACCACGAAAAAGTTTTAGAGTGGATTGGTGGGGATTTCGATCCCGTGGCATTCGACATACACAAGATCAACCGGCTTCTTCGCGCGCTTCGATAGTAAATCGATGCGCGGGCCTTTGTAGCGAACTTCTGAGAATAAATTCAACAGCGTCTCTCTGTGCCCGCCGTCAATGGTTGGATATAACTCCGGCCCATGATCCGGCTATTGCTGTTGATCTTATGAGTTTTCCCTCGGGCCATCGCGTTTGTCACTCGATCTCGTGATTGTTGGCGATGCTTGTGCTGGGAATCCGTTCACTGTGCATGTAAATTGCTTCTGGAAAGCTACGGCACAACCATGACCGGGGCGCGCCAAAATGCAACCTTCTGTCCAGTCGGGTCCAACACGCTCACCTGGCAGTCATATTGGCCCGGCGGGATTTCTTTGAGAGCAATGCTGAAGTTCAAGGGCATCGTATTCAACCGGTTGGCCATCCCGGTCGTCACTTTAATCGGCTGCGTTTCGAATGTTTTTGTTTGTCCGTGGTAGAAACTCACGAATGCAATTAATGGTTCAACAGCCGGCACACCTTGCTCATATGCCTGAAGGTAGACGTACATATCGCGGGTCTTGCTAAAGACCCGAGTCACGCTGGGAATTAATTTCACGCCATTCACAACGAGTGGGTCGGCCACCTCTTCCTTGTCGTTGTTTTTCGCATTATAGAGAGCATTCTTCAGATCGACCCGCTGGCTGCTCAGAACCACGGAGCTAATCGGGATTCGCTTGTCCTCTTTATTCAGGTTGGGAATGACAAATGTTGTTTGATAGGTCCCGATTCTCCCTGTTTCGTCGTCCCGCGCGAGAACCTTGATCGTGTATTTCCCCGGAAGGAGTGTGTAGCCGGTGTCATATTCAATCGGACGTTTGGCTAACTCGGCTGCCGTAGCATCGCTCAACTTGGTATTCACTTTGTCATGCAGGTTTGTTACGGTCCTTCCGCCGTAGGCGTCCTTTATCTCGCCAATGAAATCGATAACCGTGTGTTCGGCGCCGCCGCGTTTGGCAAGAACGAGTTCCCGCCCTGGAATTTTCATGATGATTGGGACGAAATATTCCGCGTGATTCAACTGGAAATAATCAATTTCCATTACGATGGTGAGCTCCGTAATCGGGTCTTCCAACATCAGCGCGTCTTCAAGCTGCCGTTCTTTATCGGCAACGGTGAATTTGCCAAAAACTTTGTCGGCGAAATAGCCCTGGCGATAATCCAGACTGGCGGCTACGTCTGAATTCAGCGTAATCTTGATACGGCGGAATTTTCCGTCTTTTGTAGCGTTGGTCGTGTAATACCCTAGAATGTAGTAATCCGAGACAGAGTGCTGCGCCTCCACGATCCCTTTCGTCAGATCGTTATAATCGAGAAGAGCTTTCCCGCCGGTATCTTCAGCCAGGCCGTAAAGCGTATCCTGCGATTTCTGAAAGTTCGTCGTCAGGGCCAGCGCCGAAGCCCCGGAATACATACTAATGTTGCCCGGCGACCCCTTCGTTGCGTCACCCATGGGCGCCTGGGCCACCAAACCTCGCGCGTCAATCGCCCAAATCACCACGCCTGCGCGGATGGTAGCGTCGACCGTGGCGTGGAGCTGGGCCTGGTTGTCCAGGCCATTCAGAGACAGACCGCTGGCGAAGAGGATCATCTCTTTCTTCTCGCTGAGATGCCCCATCATTTTGGACGCCGTCTGGATCGCGGACAACTGCCGGTCCGTGTTGAAGATGTTGAATTCGCTGTCGTCTTGACCGAAAGCGGCTCCCGTATCGGCGGCGCTTGCGTCGCTGACCGTTTCATCCAATCCTTGGCCTTCTCCCACAACCAATGTTTCGAGGATGCTCAGCAGCTTATTGCGGTCATCGGTGAAATCCACCAGCACGTCAACGGAGGAGCCCTCATACCTGAAAATTGAAACCAGATCCGCCGGTGTCATCTGCGTCCGGATAAACTTCTGCGCCGCAATCAGCGCGCGTGCCTGGTCCGCGGGTGGCATGGCGGTCATATCGAAATAAAGCGCTATCAGGCGGTGGTCTCTGTACTTAAGCGTTCCGGCCGCTTCCGGCGCAATTTGCGTCACGGACAGTTTGTTGTAGATTTTGATGTCTTCAGGCGCAGCCGGAACAATGGGCGCGTCACTCGGGATCTCCGACAATTGTATGGGATCGCAGGAAACAATTTTCTGCGCAACGCCATCCTCTGTAAGAGTGAAGTCCTTCGCGGTCAAGCCTTTTATCGGATTCCCCTTCTTGTCTTTGACTGTAACTTGTTCAACGACGAGGTTGGTGGTAACAGATATTTGCGGGGTTCCGTTGGTTTGAGGCGAGGTATTCTGCCCTACCTGCTGCGCAGCGGCAACCAACGTGAATAAGAAGGCTACTGCAAGAATTCGTTTCATGTTTAGAACCTCAGGCGCATCGTGCTCGTAATCGAACGCATCGGATTGGGGGATATAGGCGTTCCGAAAACGCTGTTTCCAAAGATATTGCCATAGCTGCTGAAAGTGACGTGGTTGATTGGGTTTGTGGAATCAAACCTCACATCGAGGTTGAGCCGATCATTTAAGCGGAATGTGCGCGCCAAAGAAGCGTTGTAGGTAAAAACAGGTGGGCCGGTAATCGAGTCTCTTCCTGCGTTTCCAAATTGCCCAGACGGTGGCAATGTGTAAGCTGCGGAGTTCACATAAAAGCCCGCGGGGAGTCCGGCATACAGCGGCAGGCCGGTGAGTTCTGGACGGAGAGCGTCGGTAAATCCCGTGACGCCCAACGTGCTAGGAAGATAGGGCGTCTCTGGAAGACCAGTCCCGATTGTGACGTTGTTCAGGAACGTCCACTCTTTGTAGATCTGCCCCTTCCACCCGCTCATGAGCGTTTTCCCGCCAATCCCCATGCCCGTGGTGTATTGCAGAGGCATTATGGTCAGCAGCTGGCGCTGATCAAAGGTTGAAAGTCCCCGCTCGCCGCTCAAATTAAGCCAGTTCTGCGCGACTATCGGATTCGTGGTTAATTGTCCCCCCATGGCCGCATCATCATCAATGGATTTTGCAAAAGTATACATTACCGTGACCGTGAGGCCGTTATGCAGTCTTCGCCGCACTTGGAGCGACCCCTTTTCTAGGTGCGAATTCCCATTCGAGGTCAAGAAAGCATATCCGGCAGGACAAGTCGGGCAGGGGTTTGGGGCTTCGTCCGGATAAGTATTTGGCAGGAATTCCTGAGGGCCCCGCGTCCCTTTGTTGCCCAAATATGTCGCCGTCATTTGCAGCGACCAGGGCAGGTCGCGCTGCACGGATAACTGCCAGGTCTGCACGTAGCCAACGCGGAAATTCGGATCGATCGCAAAATTGTCAGCTGTAACCGAAGAACAAGGACTGAACCCATTCGCCAGCGTGAGCGGGCAGGCTGCGCTGTTTGCCACGTTCAAACTCGTTGAGAGAGGCGATTGCTGCGCCATGAGCAGCGCGATATTTCGGTACACCGAAGTGTCATAGTTAATTGAATACCCGCCACGGACAACGATGGAAGAACCGGAGATCGGACGCCACGCGAAGCTGAGGCGCGGCTCGATGCCGTGCTTATCGGGACGGACGAGCGACGTCGGATAATTTTGGCCGGTCAACGATCCAACAGGATTGCTCGCTAAAACCGCCGATTCGTCTGTAAAACCCGGCGTTATATCCAAACTTACGAGCCGGCCAAACAACTCTGTGATGGGAGCGCCGTATTCCCATCGAAGCCCCACATGCACACTGAGTTGCGGATTCACTCTCCAATCGTCGTCAACATAAGCGTCGTAAACAGATTGCCGAAAGTATTTATCCGCGTTGCCGAAAGCGATTTGACTGGTGTCCGGAATCCCCAGGAGGAAGTCCGCAAAATCAGAGCCGGTGTTGGGTTGAGCAACGCCTCCCACAAATTCAGCGGTGGCATCGCCATTGAACTGAAAAATTCCGCGCGGGTCTTGCTGAGACAAGTAATTAGATTCCTGCCTTCGAAAATCGCCTCCAACCGTAATATTGTGATTCCGGCGAAACCACTGCAGGGAATACCCCAGCGAACTCGTCTGAAATCGATTGTGAGCGGCGATGCCATCCGACAAAGGGTATATATTGCTTTGAAGAAATTGGAGAGTCGGCGGACCCCAGTTCATTGGGTCTTGATTGTTTCCAGTGATTCCAGCCTCGCCTGAAATATTTTCGCGATTCTCCCAGTAGGGAATGGTCTGCGTCGCATAGCGGTTGTATGTGTACGTGATCGTTTGGCGAAAGTGTTGGTTGTAGTTGTGATTCCAAGTCGCGGATGTTTGGATTCCCAGCGTATCGGTTGTATCAAGAAAATTGAACAAGTTTGGAGAGCTCGTCCGAGTGTCCTGAAAGCCGAAGCCGCCATTCAGCGAGTCCTTGCGGTTGAATGTTTTCGTAAGACGCGATTGCATCGCATCCTGGTGCGTGTTGCTGACGATGGGGGCCTGGTAATTGTACACCGGGCTTCCCACAAGATTCGGCATCGGGTATAGATTCAACAAAGACTGCGCTTGAGAACTAATGGGGACCGTATTGCTGGGGAACGGCAGCCCAGTCACCGGATTGATGATTGTTTGGGAAAAAATTCCCATGCGTTCCGCCATGGTCGGGACGATACCCGGCACCGTCGCGTTCATGCCGTTTCGTTGCCACTGGTATCCGACAAAAAAGAATGGGCCTTTCTTCATTATATGCGGAATATTCAACGGGCCGCCGAGGTTCGCCACACCTGTCACTTGGTTCGTATTTGGCTTGGGTGCGGTAAATCCAGACAAGGAATACGGGCTGGCATTCAATGCGGAATTGCCATAGATCAAACCGATTCCGCCGTTATACAAGCTCTTCCCGTTATTGCGGCTGTTGCCAAACGCCGCAAGCTGCGCGAACGGTGATGCAGCGCCGTTATTCGAGCTGCCATTAATGAGAAATCCGTCAGAGGCGCGCTGATCGGTTTCTTCGGCCGGTTTCGGCGCTTCGGGAGCATTCGTCTGCGGTGGTTTTGTTTGTCCGGGCTGAACCGGCGGAGTCGTTGGCTGATTCTTATCCGGTGGCTTCGTTTGCCCGTTCGGGGTCTGCGGAGCCGCGGCGGCGGGGGCGGCGGCAGGCGCCGGAACTGCCACATTGGTCTCGGCCTTGATTTGGTCGAGCGGCAACATTTTCAATTCCCATGCCGGCGGGGGCGGCGCATTCGGGCCCGTGACCGCTTGATATTGGATCGGCGAAAAACCCACCATATCAATTTCAATCGTCCACGTTCCCTCCGTCAAATCGGGAAAGGAATAAAGGCCTTGTTGATCCGTGACGGCGACAATTTTCTTATCGCCCTGAGTAGCCGTCACCGTTGCTCCCGGAACCGGAGTGCCGTTGAATACAACTTGTCCGTGGTGTTCGGAAGCAATCGCCGGACCGCAGTTGATCAGCAACGTAATGGCGCAGAGTATCCGGAGATATTTTCCAATTCGCCGCATTGCCACCCTATCTCCCGCCCCAGCTAATTCTCCGAGGGCCTCTCGACATGCTCGATTACAATAATCTCAACGGGACCTTTTCCTGATTCCAGTTTCAATCCGAGCTGCTCCTCGATCGCAATCTGCAAAGTAGGGCCATTTGATTCTGGCGGAGGGAGCGTGGCTGCGCCGCTCGGTGAACCACCTGGGGGTGCGGAAACTTGGATGTCTTCCTGCGTCCATGTCAGAGCGTAATCGTAGAGGCCCGTAAGCCCCGTCTTATCCAAAACGGGCCGCCCAAGCCTTCCCGACAACATCCGGATGATCACTGTCATGGGGACCGCCATAGCCGTCATCGTCATTGAGCCGCCTCTACCATTCATCAACATCCCTCGTCCCCCGCGGCCGCCACGCCCTCCTGGAGCGGTCGTGGCGATCTCGTCGGGAGTTGCCTCCTTCAGTTTGGACCCGTTCTTCCCGATGACCAGCGTATAAACCGGGAGTTCTTTGGATTCGCGGCGGACCGTCAGCTTGAGACGGTCCGCCAAGAGATCCTGAAGCATTTTTTGCCGCGCAAGATTTCGATCATCCTGGCTAAGCTTCTGCAGCGCATCGGCGACAGAGCTGTCCATTTTCGCGTTAACATCGTATCTTTCAGAGTTGATCCAGCTCGGCGCGCCAGAGAGCTGATAATCTTGGATTCCGTATGCCGATGTGACGAGCATCTGCACCGTGACGTTCTCCGCAGTGAATGAGTCAGCCGCATTCCCGATGCGCATCATGCCGCTATCAGACTTGTCTGGTTTGAACGAAGCGACCTCGTACTCCAGCGCAATCGAAGGCGTGGCTGTGGCTTGGGCCTGCGATTGTGCCCGGCTGGGCGTTACGTTCGCTAGCCCGAACACGACCGGCAAGGCGACGGCCGCCGTTCCAACTGCGCCAAGCAATCGCTTTCTTCTTCCTCGAAGTACGACGCTAAGTGTTCGCAAATCCGTTACCCCTAGCTATAGACGTCCGCCCAATAGACTGGTTACCCAAAAATCAACGCAAGTTCGGAAAGGGTAGACTTACCCATCAATTCGCCGCAACGCCAAACAATCCTGCACCCGTTGCTAATTTTCCGTCGGCTTCTCTTCAATGTGATCGATTACGAGCACGGACACAGGGCGCTTTTGCTTTTCCAATTTCAGCCCGAGCTGCTTGTTTAGCGCCTCAAAAACTGAGATAGCGCCACTTGGATCCAATGCCGTGGTTGGATCAGGCGGCAGGGCTGTGCTTCCGCCTCGGCTGTCCCCCGCCGCCAGTCCAGCGGCCTGCGCGGGGCTAAAACTCAAAGTGAAGTCATAGGCGCCATCTAGTCCGGTGGCGTCGACTATCGCGGGGTACTGGGAAAAATACCCTCCCGCCATGGTCCGAAGCTGATCAGCAAATTCCGCCATCGTAATGTTCTGGCACGAAATCAATCTCGAAAGAATAGGATTCGCGATCCTCGGATCCTTTCCATCGGGGCCAGGTCCATTCTTGCAACCGGTCCGGTTCGTGGGATCCGCTTTCCTGAGTTTTGGGTTTGCCGCGACCAACGCATAAATGTTCACAGGCCGATCCTCCGTGTGGACCACCATCTTGAAGCGCTCAATCAAGAGCGCGCGTAGCATTGATCGAAGGTCGTCAAAGTCTATGGGCGGACCGTTCGCCGGCGCGGCCAGCGCGTCGGTAGAAACTTTTGCGACAATATCGAAGTTGTCTGAGTCCAGCCAATTCGGGGCTCCCGCGAGCAATTCGTCGTCATTGGGGAGAATGCCCCATGCGATGGTGATCAGCGATTTCAGTGTGATGGCTTGTAAATTAATCTGGCCACCATTAATGGCGCCATTCGGAGTCGCGCCCGGGGGACTCGGCTTGATAAGCGCGACTTCAAACTCGGCAGGTGGAGCGGGCGGCATCGTCGCTGCCAATTCAGGGGGATTGTCGGTCGGCTTTTCATTCGCGCTGTCAACTACGATAACGGGCATAGGGAGCTTTTGCGGATCCAGTTTCAGCCCGAGTTGCTTATCTACTGCGGCGAAGATGGAGATGCCGTCAGCGCCAGCTTGCGCAAGCTGGCCCCGCCCGCTCCATTTAATGTCGAAGTCCCATGATCCCTTTAGGCCGGTCGAGTCCACCACCGGATTGTTTAAGTAACCGCCGGCAAATTGACGTAGGGTTTGCGCGAATGCCTCCATGGTCACGTTGTGGCACGAAACCGTAATGTACGAAATTGTCCCAGGTGTGAAATTTTGTTGCTGGGGCTCGCATCCGGATTCGCCCGATCCATCCGCTTGCTTTAGTTTTGGCTTGCCCGCTTTTCCCACTGTCAGGTCAAACACAGGCATGGGCTTTGTATCGGTGTGCTCCACGAGTTTGAAACGATCCGCCAGCAGGGATTGAAGCATCAGCTTTACTGCGTCCGGCGACGTTGAGGGCGGAGTCTTGGCGACTACATCAAATCGGTCTTTCTCCAGCCAGCTTGGCCCTCCCACCACCTTATCGTTATCCACGCCATATGCCGTTGCGATCAGGTCCACCATGGTTGCGTTCTTCAGGAGATACCGGTCACGGCGAAGGACGCCGCCCTGGAAGAATGGAAATTGAGTATGAGCACTCGTGTGGACATCCGCGATTTCAAATGTGGCAGGAGTCGCAGGGGCTGATGTCGAGACGGCCGGTGTCGCGGCGGACTGGCCGAATGCCGCGGCGGAGAAAATTGCGAGGGCGCATATGCCCGCGAATGCTCGCATCATAATTCCAACCTCCCTAGACACACTGGACTAAACTATTACCACATTGTAGATATGCAGCCCGGGAATATTTCCCAAACAGGCGCGCAAATCTTGCATCCCCGAAACCCATTTATATAGACGTATCCGCTCGGTGGATTAGTTCATTTCCCAACCAGCGATGATGCGGAAATGAAATCAGTAGTTGCCAATTCGCCCGCGTACCATCGAGCGCCTCACCCGCTGCTAATTATCCGAGGGCTTCTCGATATGATCGATCACGATGATCGGGACCGGGCCCTTGCTCGATTCCAATTTCAAGCCGAGCAGTTCTTGCACCTGCGTAAACACAGACGCGCCGCCCGAATCCAGCGAAGCGACGGGCCCCGCTCCGCCAGCGGGCGGCTGAGATTCTCCAGCCCCGCGGCCCTGGACCCCGTCGGGCCCGTACTGCCACGTGAAGTCATACATTCCCGTAAGTCCCGTTTTGTCCACAACAGTAGCACCCAATTGTTGCGACAAGATCTGCACGAGAGCAGACATGGGCAGCGCGTGAAACTCTACAACTCCGCCCCGCCCCACCCGCACGTTGTTGGCGGCGTTAGGGCTTGGTGCGGACGCACCAACGGCCTTCGATTCCTGAAATTTGATGCCGGTTTTTCCGATGACCAGGTTGTACACCTGAAGGTTTTTTGTTTCGAGGTGGTACTTCAGTTTGCAGCGGTCCACGAAAATCATTTGCATCATATGCTGCCTGGCAGCCTTGCGATCGTCAGGGCTAAGCTTCTTCAGCGCTTCCGCCGTATCGTGATCAATCTTCGCGTTAATGTCGTACTTCTCGGAATCTAGCCAGTCCGGCGCTCCCACGATCTGATCCGGACCCATTCCGAATGCGCTATACAGCAGCCGCATCAACTGGATGTTCAGCACAGTAAGACCGTCTTCCCCGACTGTCACATTCGGGAATCCGGGCGACTTGTTCGGCCTGATCGAAACGACTTCGTATTCGTACCCCGGCGCAGCCGCGGTGGTGCTCTGTGCCTGCGCTGGCGACTGACCTTGCGCCACCGCTTGCGTTTGATTCTGCGCCCGGCCCGGCGTCGGGCCTGCCAACCCCCAAAATACCGCCATACCGGCGGTCAGCAATCCTGCCGCGCAGAGCAATAGCTTTCCACGACTTCCAAACACTTCGCCTAATCTCTTCATGCCCAGGGCCCCCTCTTGAATACGCCGCCTCCCAATCGACAGTTTCACATGCAAGCCGGCAATTGCGCAGAAAAAGCGCGGATTGTTGCCATTTCGCCCCATGCCATGGAGGACCCCGCCGCTATTAATTCCCCGAAGGCCTTTCGACGTGGTCGATGGCGAACACTCTTGCGGGGCCCATAGTTGACGAAACAGCATCGTCCTTGAGGGCCTGAGAGACTGCATCCTCCGCTTCGACCTCATTGCGGCTATGGTCGGTAATTTCGTCATAACGTAGTTGCGCCGGTTCCGGATTCAGCTCCTTGCCGTATTGCTCGGTGATCTCGGCGCCCATTTGCTGGAGCGATTTGGTCACTTCATCGTTCAAATCCGGGCCGTTAATACTCTCTTGTTTGCCGATATACCCCGCCGCGATTCGCTCGGCAATCTTGTCGGCTGTTTTGTAGAAGTATTCCGAGATCTCGCGATGACCCTGCTCGTGTTCAATCACATGTTGTGATGCATTGGCGGGTACCCAGATCGTGATGTGAAGCTGCAGCGTCACCTTGACACCCGTGACGGTGACAAGGGCGTGGGTGGCGCCGGTCCGTTGGGCGTCACCCGATACGTCGGCCTTGGCAATAAAATTTGAATCGCACACAGCCAGTTCGCCCGGGACGATAGGCGGCATGTCGGAAGGCGGATTTTCCGGATCAAACGTGCGGTTCGCGAAATTAATCGGAAGTTTTTCAATTACAGCAGCGGCTGACTTTCCCGGCCGCCCTTGTGATGCGAGGTTTCCCCAATAGTGCCAGCCGATGACGAGCAATCCCAGCAGGGCGAGGAGCACAACGGATCGTCGCACGGACTAGATTTCCTCCACCTTTCATTTTCCGGACAAGGCTGTACCGAATCCATTTGTTTGCGCTCGGCGGATGACTCGAAAGGCACTCTCATCGTCCAGCGAAGCCAAGCCTCGACAAAGGCGCTTCTCGAAACTGACAAAATGTAGGAAAAGCTCAGAATTTTGAGCGCGGTGAAACGCATATCCTCAAGCGATCGAATACTAGGACTTGCGGAATCTGGCGCGCCTGGGGAGCCGCCACGGCGGGGAACTCCCGACCTCCTCGTCCCGAATCAGGTGCAAGCACTTGTTTAAATCTACGGATTCTCGCTGATTCAAAGTAATTCTTGTTGAAACAGTCGCGGTGTGCTTTTTAATGTCCGTTGGACTTTGTTGAAGTTAGAAGATTTCGTAGCAATAGAATTATCTACACGCAAGGACTGCTCCAAGTAATTCGCAGTGACCGTTAGATCCGGAGAACTCATGGGTGATTTGGGCCCGCCGACCATCGGGGCAGCATTTTCGCTATTCTCGCAGATTTAAGAGTAAGTGCTCTCCGTTGACTTGCCTCAGTACGCAACCTAATATGGGCGCCTGATGGCAGAATCCTCTTCTCTGATCGGTCAAATCATTTCGCACTACCGCATCGTAGGAAAACTTGGTGGCGGCGGCATGGGTGTGGTCTATAAGGCTGAGGACACGCGGCTGCATCGCTTCGTCGCGCTAAAGTTTTTGCCGGAGGATGTTGCTCACGACCAGCAGGCGTTGGCCCGCTTTCAGCGCGAGGCGCAAGCTGCCTCCGCACTCAACCATCCCAATATCTGCACCATTTACGACGTCAGCGAAGATGGCGCTCGTGCCTTCATCGCCATGGAGTACCTCGAGGGCGCCACGCTCAAGCACCACATTGGCGGGCGACCAATGGAACTGCAGTCTCTACTTTCCGTCGGCATCGCAATCACAGAAGCTCTTGATGCTGCCCATGCAAAAGGAATTGTCCACCGCGACATCAAGCCATCGAACATTTTTGTAACCACGCGTGGCCACGCGAAGGTCCTCGATTTCGGTCTCGCGAAGCAAGCATGGGTTGCCGAAGGCACCGGCGTTTCCGCAATGCCCACCGCGACAGCGGAAGAACTGCTCACCAGCCCGGGCAGCGCTGTCGGCACGGTCGCCTACATGTCGCCCGAACAGGTGCGAGGCAGCCAACTCGATGCGCGCACGGACCTATTTTCATTCGGGGTGGTGCTGTATGAGATGGCCACCGGTTCTCTGCCGTTTCGCGGAGATACCTCCGGCGTTGTTTTCGAGGCGATCCTGAATCGAGAGCCCGTGGCGCCGGTCCGCCTAAATCAGGATCTGCCCGCCAGACTGGAAGAAATCATCAACCGCGCGCTCGAGAAAGACCGCAATCTGCGCTACCAGCATGCGTCCGACCTGCATTCGGAATTGCAGCGCGTGAAGCGGGACAGCAGTTCCGGGCATTCGCATGCATCGGCAGTAGGACAAGCGGCGCAATATTCGCAGCAGGCTGTTGCTCAGCGCACGGCGCAAAGCCGTATTAATCTGCGTGTTTACCTTGGCATCGCTGCAATTCTTTTGCTGGCCGGGGCAATTGCCGCGTTTCTCCTTTTTCCCCGGTCGGATGGCATTCCCGCGCCGAGCAACGAATGGAAGCAGCTCACTTTCTTTACCGATTCGGTCGTTTATCCAACGCTTTCGCCCGATGGGCGAATGCTCGCTTTCATCCGCGGTGATAATTCTTTTTTCGGCGCCGGCCAGATTTGGCTAAAACTTCTTCCGGATGGCCAGCCTGTTGAATTGACGCACGATGCGACTCTGAAGATGAGCCCGGCCTTTTCGCCGGATGGTTCACGCATTGTATATAGTGCGGCGGGCGACCCCTGGAACGTATGGGAAGTGCCGGTTCTAGGAGGCGCGCCCAGGTTGTTGATGCCCAACGCGTCGGCATTGTCATGGGTTGAACGCGGAAAACGGATGATGTTTTCCGAGATCATTAAGGGATTGCATATGGTTCTCGTCACCACCGATGAGGACCGCGGCAATCGCCGCGAGATTTACGCGCCTCCCGGCGAGCGCGGCATGGCCCACAATTCATTTCTTTCCCCCGATGGCAAGTGGGTCCTCGTGGTGGAAATGAGCAGTCGCGGCGAGATTCTGCCGTGCCGCATCGTTCCTTACCGGGGCGGCGGTGACGTTCGCGTGATTGGTCCCGCCGGCGGCCGGTGTCTTGGAGGTGCCTGGTCACCGGACAGCAAATGGGTGTACTTCAGCGTTGCAAATGGCAATCAATCTCATATCTGGCGGCAGAAGCTTGCGAATGGCGAACCTGAACAGATAACTTTTGGCCCCACCTCTCAAGACGGAATTGCCATGGCCTCCGACGGCAAGTCATTTATCACCGCTGTCGGCTCGCGAGACACCGCGGTGTGGCTCCACGACAAAGACGGTGATCGTCAGATTTCTTCAGAGGGGAGCACGAATCGGGCATCTTTCTCTTCGGATGGAAAGAGCCTCTACTACTTGGAGTCTAACGGGCAAACGCCCGTCGGTGAGCTTTGGATCGAGGATCTGGCGAGTGGAAAAACGGACAGGCTCCTGCCCGGTATTTCCATGCAATTCTACTCGGTTTCTCGTGACGGAAAACAGGTTGCGTTTGTAGCGGACGACTCAAACGGACGTTCGAGCGTGTGGATTGCGCAAACGAACCGCCGCTCCTCACCGGTGCGCCTCTCCCCAGAGGGGGCAACCGATGATTCCCCTTGGTTTCTGCCCGACGGCGGCCTGGTTTTTCGATCCATCGAGGGTGGATTGAATTTCTTGGAGCGCATGAATTCAGATGGCAGCGGCCGCCACAAGATAACGCCACAGGCCGTCCTTGACGCCGAAACTTTGTCTCCAGACGGCCGTTGGTTCGTTGCCGGCTCTCCGGGCCCCGATTTAGACCACGGTCCAAGGGTCACTGCATTTGCGGTGGATGGAACCAAGGCGTTTACGCTTTGCCACGGCTATTGCGACTTTAAATGGGATACCGCCGGAAAATTTGCGTACGTCTCCTTGTCCTTTGAAATGGCCGCCCCGAAAGCGGATACATTCGCCCTGCCTATACAGCGGGACACAGGGTTTCCAAAGCTGCTGCCCGGCGGGATCGCCGGCAAAGAGGATCCCGTGAATGCAAAACCCACCACCATATTCCCGAGACTGGATTCCGCCGTCAGCCCGTCGCTCTACGCGTACACAGTAGTCACTACCCGCCGCAACCTCTATCGTATTCCACTGCGGTAATTCACAAGTTCTCGTGCTCTCTCGCGTTCCTCGACCTGTCCCTCGTCATAACTCAAAACGGCCTGGATTCCACGAGTTCAATTGCAATTATTCGATCTTCAACAAGCAAGAGTGCTGTGGGCGGATGCTGATGTGGGATAGTTGCCCCCATTGACCTGCTTACCCTGAATATTTGCCATTATCTTCGATTTGGCTTCCAGCCGAGCCTCTGAGCAATGGGCATCGCGCTGAACTCATCGAGAAGCAAGTGCTTTGTCTCCCCGGGGGACCATCCTTCTTCCATCCTAGTCTCAATAAAAAGCTCAACTGCCTGTTTGATGTCGGACGCAATTACGTTCCACCTGTTCAAAACGATTGCGTGTACGTCAACTGAAACCTCTTGACCTCCAACTTTATATATATAGTCGTATTGAATGGGACTACCTTTCGTCCCGTATCGCCTCCGCACGGCTACGAATTTCTTGGCAACCATTTGCCCGCGCCTTACTATTCCACCAGTTGCAGGTTGAGCGCGATGCGAACGCCGTTCACCAAGACAACGCTTTGATCAATTAGTTGCTGGTTAGTGATATCCGCATCGACAAATTGCCGCAATGCAAGGCGGGGACAAATGAATTCAATGGCCTCCGACGAGGAGTGGGCATCCGTGCCGAATTGATTCAAGACCGTGATGTCATACCCCGCGAAAGGTGCATCTCCCGGAATCTTGTCGAGAATATCTTTCAATTGTCCAGCCAGAAAGAGATCAAAACTCTGTGCAGCGCGCTTATAAAGCGAGGTGGAATCTTGTGAAAAGTGAATGGTGTTCCGTAATGTAAGCTGCAACACCACTTGATTCCGAAAAATGACAAAGGAGGGAGGTGAGTAACTTACGAAATGGAATTTATCCTGGCCAAGTTTAGCCAAGGCATCGAGTGGAGCTTGATATTCTGATTGCAGGCGATCGATATCTGCTGTTGTTGTCGCAGGAGAACTACCAGCCTCAATCGCAGGCGTCGAAGGAGCGGTCCCGGAAATAGGTCGAGCTGCGGGAGCTCCCCCTGTTTGGTTCGTGACAATTGGGAGCTGAATCTGGGGTCTTAATTCGGGGGCCAGGAAAGCCGGACTCACTAGCTTTGAACTCGTATGGGCAGGCGTCGCGGAATTGATGGGAACAGGGGTAGAATTTGGCTGGGATGGAGAAGATCGATCGAGTGTTTCGAGACTTAGCAGATCCTTTTTCCCTAGCGCAAGCCCAAATGGCTTGCCGTCCACGTAAACTTCTGAACGATTTAGGATCTCCTGGCGCTGCAAATCCGAAGTTGCTCCCGCGAATGCAAATGCATCCGCCCGATCAAGAACTACGACGAGGATTTCTTTGCCTTCATAGTCGTAACTCGGACTATGCGCCCGCACGTGAAAAGAAATCTCGAAGCCGATTCCATCACATTCAACGTCAGAAGGGATGGTCTCGGAAGTGAGCAAGAGGGCGGGCGCGATGACATCGGAGAACGTGCGGCTTGCCCGCTCATTTTGAGTCAGCCGTTCAGCGCTATACGCTGCGTTATAGCTCCCCGAAATTTTCAGGAGCAAGCGGTCATGGAAAAATACAAACTCGATGCCGCGTGCGTCCGACTCCGCCTGTTTACTTGGATCAAGCCCAACATAGCGACCCAGAGCGAACGTAAACGGGAACTTCGCCTCGTTAATCTCCTTGTACAGAGTCTTGATCTCGGAGAAATAGGCACTCTGGGCGGCCTTTAGTCGGGGATTTGCTATCTCGGCCGGATTGACCTGGGCGCATATGGTCGTGGCCATCAACAACATCGACAACCCAATGGCGCCGAACCACGATATTGAGCTTATTTTTCCCATCGATCTCATGATTGCCTACTTTGCAGTGTATTTCGCCCCTGCGCGCGCAGGAGGTTGATAGGGTCGCTGCGCAATCGCGCGCGTGTAAGCGATAACGTCTCGAATTTCTTCCTGAGTAAGAGTCTGCCCATAGGGCGGCATCATTGCTGATTTCGAAACGGCGCTGCCTCCAAGAGTGATGATGTTCTGCAGGTACTCGTCACTCTCAGCATTCAGCACGGTTCCGTCGTTCATGAGGGCGGGCGCTGGCTTCAGATTGGAGCGGTTGGAAGGTCCCGCGGGCGTTGCGTCAGCATGGCACCACACACATTGGACGTAGAAGATTCGTTTCCCTTGTGCTTGTTGGTAATTCAAAAAGATTACCTTCTGAGGGTCATTCCAATCGGGCTCGGAATCATAGCCGTTTCTTTGGGGATCCTCTGCAACCGCATTGCTTTTTCTGTTGCAAGCGCCGCCGACAACAATTGCTAACAACAAGAGAAGGAGCAACATCGAACGGGAATTCATTGCTGACCTCCAATTTCAGCTCCGGATCGAATTGGAGTGCGGTTGCTTATGATCGCGTTGGAATGAGATTTTGCAGACTGCCGCAGCGAAACCAAATATGCCGTCAACGCCTGAATCTCATCTTCGGTCAGCACACGACGCGGCTCAATCGTCCCAGGCACAAGCGCCTGCGGATTCCGGAGCCAAGCCGCAATCCACGCCGGTGTCAACCAGTTTCCTGCGTTGCTCAAATTCGGTCCGACGTATCCTCCGCTGGAACCGATCGTGTGGCAGGCCTGGCATTGGTATTTGACCTCATAGAGTTGCCTGCCGGTCGCCACCTTTTCCGCGGAAAAGGTCTTTGGATCTATTTTTGATGGATCGACCAGCGGACTCTGCAGAACAACATCCATATAATCGGCAACTATCGCTGCTTCCTGGTCGGTCATGTTGAATTGGGGCATGCGCAGCACCAGGGTTGGGCGCAGGGTCTGAGGGTTTTTCAGGAAACTAATAAGCCACTGACGTTGTGCGCGGCTCCCCTCATAAGAGAGGTCAGGTGCCAGTGTTCCACCAACGCCATTGAACTGGTGGCATTCCGTGCATTTGTAACGGTCGAACACCCGGCCAAATTCTCCAGTTGGGTGAAAGGAGCTTTCCATTTGCGGGACAACCAGCGTCTGCATCCCGCTTGCTGTCGGTGTTCCCGCCATGCTGAGCAAAGCTGTCGTAAGGGCGTCGAGATCTGCCGGTGCCAAGCGGTAAAGAGGCATTCGGGCCGACGGATTAACGGATGATGGATCCGTGATCTTCGCTTGAATATATGCAATTAGGTTCTTCGGAATCTTCGAAGGCCCGAATTCGAGTTGTGAAAGATCCTTGCCACCCTCGGCAGAAAGGTCCGGGCCTAAATCTCGCTGGGAAGCGATCCCCTCGACGACGTGGCAGGTCGCGCAACCCTTGTCCACAAACAACCGCCGCCCCGTTTGGATTTCAGTTTGAGTCGGCGCTCCCAATTGCGGCACATCAGCAAGCAGATCAGAATCGCTGAGTTTCACAGCAATGTACCGCGTGACCTTGTAGAGGTCTTCATCCGTCCACTGGTAGCGCGGCATCCTGCTATGCAGAAGATAAGACTGAGGATCTTTCAGCCAACTTGCTAGCCAATCTGGATTTACCTTGCTTCCGACTTTGGTCAATTCAGGGCCAATGTCGCCACCGATCAGCGTTGTTTCCCCGGCTCGCGTGACTGCTAATGAATGACAGGTCGAGCAGAACATCTGCCGAAATCGAACCTCGCCCTGGGCAACCAAGTCGGATTGCTTGCTCAACATTGCCACCATTCGGGGGTCAAAATGATATGGCTGGACGGGGTTTCTTTGCAGGGCACTCAAATAGGCTGAAAGGGCTTGCAGTTCTGTCTCTGTGAGCCGAAACTGCGGCATTCGCGGTGGAGTTCCCTCTGAGTCGTAACCACTCACCGTCACATTGCCGTTGGTGTCCGTGACGGTTCGCGGCTCCTTAAGCCATTTATAGATCCATTGCCGGCTGACCTTTGTTCCAATGTTGGTCAAATCGGGCCCGAGCATTTCGCTGCGCTCAATCCCCTGCAGTCGATGGCAGCCTACGCAGTCCAGCGTCGCGAGAAGTCGGCGGCCTCGATTGAGCTGCGGCGTCTCCGCCGTGTCCCCACGGTGACAAGTACCACAGGAGGCCTGAATGTAGCGCACAGGCAGCAAGGGCTGCTCCCACGCCAGAGTAGTTTCGTGCGCCTCCGCGACTTCTGTCGCGGCGCCCTGGCCGCGGTGACAGACGGCGCAACCCCATTCGCGGACGTGGTGAGGGATCGGTGGGTGTGCGCGGAATGGCTGTGGCACGGAGGCATCGAGCAAACTCGGTTGCGTGATTCCCTGGTGGCAGGTAGTGCAACGGTCAACGACGCCGAGTTCGGGGATCCATATTTGGTCGATATCAGGGCGGTAGTCAGCGAGCAGACGTTTCGTGTCTGGACGTGCCTCTGCAAAGCTGACGTAGTCGCGCTTATAGCGCTTCCATTCGTGGAGTTGGTCCTTCACGGGTGAGATCGCGAGAGCGATAACAAACAAAACCGAAGCGATTGCGAGGGTGAGCCGCAATCGCCGCGAAATCTGTCCCATTCCTTCAGCCTGCATGACTGCTCCAGGGCCAAACCCATGACCACCCCGGCCCGCGGAAAAATGTCCCTACCACGGTCAAAACTATGGCGACGAGGATGAACCAAGTCATGATCCACCAGGAAAGAGGTCGCTTACGAAGATACCCACGTTTGAAACCGCTTTTCTCCACAACGAAATAGGAATAAGACATCAACGCGCCAACCAATATTGTCGGCGCCAAGACGGTCCAAGCACGTGTGAAACCAAGCGTTAGAACTAAAGTGATCAGCACACTCAAGACGATCCACAATCGATGCTTTCCGTCATCCTGCCACAGCGGCTTGCCCTGAACATTCACGTTGAAGTACGGAATCACGACGAGACCGATCACAACCAATGTCGGAATGATGATTCCAGCTACGAGCGGAGGAAAATAGTGCAACAATTCCTGCAAACCAAGGAAATACCAGGGTGCCTTCGCCGGGTTTGGTGTGAGCAGCGGATTGGCCACCTGTTCGAGCGGAGCGTCCCAAAACAACGCCACCGCCACGAGCGCAATCACCAGAACCATGAAGGCGATTGCCTCGCGGATTAGCAGGTGCGGGTAAGTCATTACCTGTTGGTCGGGCTCCCCCTTCACCTTCGCAGAGGTCTTCTTCGTAATGAAGACGACGCGGACGGGGTCTTTCTTGGCGTCCGACCCGAACCCGGCTTCGTATTTATTTTCCTTGTCCGTCATCGCTTTCACGCACGGTCAATCCGCCATCTTTTTGCACCCTCCAGAAGTGTACGGCAATCAACCCAATCGCAATCAGCGGCAAGACAACACAATGAAGCACGTAAAACCTCAGCAACGCGTTCTCGCCGACGAGATTCCCCCCCAATGAAACAAATCGCACTTTCTTGCCGATTACGGGCATGGCCGAAATGATATTTGTCCCCACCGTGATTGCCCAGAATGCTAGCTGATCCCATGGGAGCAAATAGCCGGTGTAACTTAAGAACAGGGTGACGATCAAAAGAAACACTCCGACCACCCAATTAAATTCGTGGGGTGGCTTATATCCGCCGCGGTAAAAAACATGAAACATATGCCAGAAGACGAGGAGCACCATCAACTGCGCCCCGAGCCGATGAAGATTTCGCAGGAATACTCCGTTTGATACAACAAACCGCAGATCCTTCATATCCCGATATGCTTGTGGAGCGGCTGGATGATAGTAAAACATCAATAGAATGCCGCTGATCACGAGAACAATGAAAAGAAGGAACGAAATCGATCCCAAGTAGTAGGAGGCCCGAACACGCAGCGATTTCTCGCGCACTTTCACAGGAAGGAAATGAAGGAAGAGATTTCCAAAGACGGCGAGGCTGCGCGTTCGATTGGTACGGGCAGGCCCGCGTCGAAAGATGGACTTCCATACGCGTGTTTCGCGCAACCGTCCAAGTGCGCCCTGGAGAGAAAATGAAGTCGCCATCCTCTTCCTCAAACTTTCAAAACCTGGCCGGGGGCCAAAATTTCGAGCTTATCCACTTGCAATTCGCCATCGACAGTCAATGAAATAGAAAAATGAGGCAGCGGACGGGGGGCGGGACCTTCAATCTTTGTTCCGTCCATCTTAAATTTGCTACCGTGGCACGGGCACGCAATCTGATCGAGTTCCGGCTTCCACTGCGTGATACAGCCAAGATGCGTGCACACGGCTGAAACGGCGTAAAAACCCTGTTCTGTGCGCACGATGTAGACCTGCTGATCTTGCAAGAAGGTTACCGAATCCAGCGGATACAAATCCGGGCCCCCCGCTCGGAAGGTTGTCGGCGGTTCAAACAAGACGTTCGGGGAAAGAAAGCGATAGGTGACAGCCATCGACCCGAGACCGGCAATTCCTAAAGCTCCGGCCGCTATTTCATTCAAGAACTCGCGCCGTGTGGCTCCGGTCTTCGTTGATGCGGCCGCTCCGTCCTTGCCATTCGCGGGTTTCTTGCTCTCGCTCATGCGTGAATCGTGATCCCTTCGATTTGGATCAAACCCGGATCCCGGTCGAAGACCTCAAATGCTTCCATTGTAATGGTGTGCGCGGGACACCTTTCCGCACACAGACCACAACGGATGCAAACCGTTTCGTCCTTCACCATTACGGAGCCTTCCTTCTCGGAGAGTTCTGACGCTTCCAGATGCTGAAGGTGGCCGGACTGGAATATGCTTTCTAAGGCCAATTGATCTGCAACTTCACTCGAAAACTTAAACTGGCTTAATGGGACGAGCGTCAGGCAATTCTCAGGACATACATCCACACAGCCGCCACACAGAATGCATTCGGTTCCATGCTCTTCGTCACCTTCAAAAATCGTATTGATCCAGCACTGCAAGCACCGCGAAGCTTCACGCTGTGCTTGTTCCTCGGTGAACCCTGTTTCCACTTCCACTATCCCGGTGCGACGGTCCAGCGGCAGGACGGGCACTGCAAGTCTGGAGTACTCGTCAAAATGTTCAGTCATCGAATGGTGGTCGAGGAAGGTGACCTGAACGTACTTCGGTTTGGGTTTCCATTCCGCGCCGCGCAAGAAGCGGTCAATTTGTTCCGCGGCCTTCTTGCCGTCCGCAACGGCGCTGATGATGAGCCTCGGGCCAAAAGCAATGTCGCCAGCCGCAAAGATACCCGGCGCGGTCGTCATCAATGTTTCCGTGTCAATCTTGATAGTTCCTTGTCGCGTCGTTTCGACGTTGTCGCTCGAGCTCAGGAAAGTCAGGTCCGAAGCCTGGCCTATAGCGAGAATCACGGTGTCACAGGGGATGATCGTCTCAGTTCCCGGTTCAAACGTCGGATTGAACCGGTGCTGGGCATCGAAGACAGATTTGCAATGAATGGTCTCGACACCTGTTACCCGGCCATCCTTGCCCACGAATTGCCTCGGACCGAGCGAGGGGTGCAATTTCAATCCCTCCTCCACGCCCTCTTCGATTTCTTCGCCAAAGGCTGGCATCTCTTCTCGAGACTCGAGACAGATGAGATGTACCTCGCGTGCGCCCATGCGCAGCGCCGCGCGGGAGACGTCCATCAGCTCCTTCATGGCGACATCCATTTCGCTCGGCGAAAGGCTTTCAGGCAGAAGCGACCCGCTGAGAGCCTGTACGGTTCTTTTTTGCTGTTCTCGTAACGCGGAGCGCGCCACGTCAATGGCCACATTTCCGCCGCCAATCACCACAACTCGCTTGCCAATCGAGAATTGATAGCCGAGATTGACGTTCAATAGAAAATCAATCCCTTTCATTACGCCATCGAAGTCATTGCCAGGAACCTGGAGGTCGCGGCTCCGATGCAGTCCAAAAGCAAGAAGTACGGCTGCATAGCCTTGCGTACGAAGGTCTGAAAGGGAAAAGTCTTTTCCCAGGCGGGCATTGAGACGGAGTTCCGGGCCCATGTCGAGAATTTCGCGGATTTGAGCTTGCAGAGCGTCCCGGGGCAGCCGGTATTCCGGAATCCCGAGGTGCATCATGCCGCCCGGCACAGCGGACCCTTCAAAGACGGTTACTCGGTAACCGAGTAAAGCCAGGTCATGTGCGGCGGAAAGCCCGGCGGGGCCGGAGCCAATGATAGCGACTTTTTCGTCATGCAATACTTGAGGCTTCTCCGGGAGGAGATCAATGGGATTCCGCGATTCGGGTCCATGCCTCTCTGTTAGAAATCTCTTAAGCGCCCGGATTGAAATCGGAGAATCAAGATTTCCGCGCCGGCATGCGGTCTCGCAAGGGTGGCCGCAAACCCGCCCGCAAACTGATGCAAATGGATTAGGCGCGCGGGCGTAACGGTATGCCTCTTCATAGCGCCCTTCCGCAATCAGGGCAACATATCGGCCCGCTTGCGTGTGCACCGGGCACGCCTGCATGCATGGGAAATTGGACTCGAGCCAGTCCAAGTCCACGAGTTTTGTGCGGGAGCTCATAGCCGCCTTTTTGTTCATAGGCGTTCGGAAGGCTCCCACTACTTTTTCACGGTGATATTGACGGTTGCCGCCCCCGCGCTGACATCTACGGACTGCGTGGTTGGCTTGCCTTCTTCACTCCAAGTCAAAATGGTGTAGTGGCCGGGAGGAACATTTTTAATTGTGTAGTTTCCGTCTTTATCGGTCACGGCAAAATACGGCGTCGGCACTACGACAACATAACCAGACATTTCTGGGTGGACGTTGCACAGAAGAGGAGCCGCTCCCAGGTCGGTGAATTGGAATGATTTCTTCTGCCCCTGCGGCCATGTTCCCAGGTTGTGTGCCAGTTTCTTATTACCGCTGATCGAAGGCCAATAAACATTGTGCCCAACCGGGTCGCTGTTCAGGAAGTCCGCCGTTGTCCCTTGCAAAACCACCGTCACGTGAGGGACAAAAGTCATTTTCTTCTGGTCGATGAGAACGTGGTCAGCAGGAGGATCAAACTTCTTTCCCGGCACAGCATCTATATAAACGGCGATGTTCTCCGCTGACTTGATACCTTGCACCGTCACTTTGCCGGTGATTTCGTTAGACCAACCTGCCCCTGCTAGGGTCAGCGCGATGGTTGCTGCGACTGCTGTCTTTGCTGCGATTCCCGATAGACTCATAGCTTTCCTCTCGATTCTAAATGTACGTTCGTTTCGATCTTTCGGACTTGTGCGGAACTAGAAAACGTAATCGATGCCGCTTACAAACGAGTTTGGCCGGAAAAATAATATATTGCCTGTGGTTGGGTCGATGTAAGGTTGCCCCCAGTGAAACTGATATTCGCCGATGACCTTAATATTTGAGCGAACTAGCACTTGGAATCCAGGGCTGAACCGGTTGCGTGTCTGATACTGTGATACGTCATTCGCAAAGTCGGTAGGTGAATTTACGAAGTCATACCGCATGTAGGTGATCAGCCAGGGAAAAACCCAGTAGTTGCTGCCCGCAAATCCCCCTGTGTAGGTGACCGCCCGAGCATTGGTTATCATTTGGGTTTCCGTGTCCACAGAGTGGTCGTTATCGTGACCAAACAGGCCAACACCGAAGAGTTCCAGCTTGCGATATTTGAATCGAACATCCCCACCGACCCGATAGAACGGCTCGTTAATCGTTCCCAGAAAACTGAATTGAGTGCCTCCAAAGTTCAACTGGTTATCCCCGTAATAATAGAAAGCCCCAACACGAATCGAAGAATGGTCGCGCGGCCCGGTTGGGCCCGCAGCCTGAACCGCATTCCGGCTTTCGGGATCGCGTTCCAAATTGAATTTCTGTGACACGCGGACATAGACATCCTTCGTGTTGCGCGCAGTGAGAGCAGGGCCACCCCCATATGCTGAATTGGTTCCGTCAATAAACGCGATCGACCAAGTGAAGTTTCCGTTGTTGGGATACCCGCCAATTTCAATGCCGCGCTGCGGTGTGCCGAGCATGAATGGGTTGTTGGTAGTAAAAACAACTCCTGGAGGCGCTGAGGTCGGGGCAACTGCTGTTTCACCAAACACGTCATAAGAGGACGGGTAAATCGACCGAGCCTGCGTGAACGGCAAATCCAGCTCGAATTGCCCGAACCGGACATTCAGCGCATTCTTCGGCAAATGTAAAAATCTGCCCAAGTCGTTGTACCGTAGGTATCCATCGCCCAACCCGCCGCCCGCGCCCGTGCCACCAGTTGAGATGTCGTTATCGACCCAGAACGCCAAGTTGTCACCGAAGCTGCCGGCGCCGATGATCGTAAAGGTATTGGGCGCGAACAGATCTGTCTGTGGTACGAATGCAGCTGCCTGGAAGGGTTGAGGCTGCTTGGCATTCCAGTTGAAATTGCCGGAATAGCGGAAGGCAATGGGAACACTCCCAGGAATCTCACCCGGATAGACCGCTTCGGGGAAGGCTTGCTTTTGCGCTTTGGCTCCAAGCAGGACCAGAGGTTCCTTCACGAACTGCTCGTCATCCTTGGGGAACTTGAATCCATTCTTCTTGAATGCTTCTCCAAAATCATTTAATTCCGGGTAGTTATTGTGGCAGGTTGAGCAGGAGGTCTGATATTTCCGCGAAAAAGCTGGAATTGCCGAAGCTCGAGGCGTGCTTGCAAGTATCCATAGCACGGTGAGAACAACAATGAGCATTGTGCCCATCAAAAAGCTTGAAGCCTTTCGACCCATCGCAAACTCCTCTCATATCGATTGGTTCCCTGTTATCAGGGACCCAACATGTAATGGGGATGATCAGCAATCCAAGCGGTTCACTCTGTGACGCAGATCACAAGTCGATGTGACTTGGAACGTAAGTATCGTTGTTTTTGAGGAATTTCCGTTTAGCCGCGACTCACGGAGGGTTGTCAATGGCCAAAACAATTTCTGACAGGAAATCGAAACACTTACTCTATTTCCAGCCTGACATAACACGACGTGCAATGAATCTAGCGAGCTTGTTGAGCAGGGTCAGAGGTACTGCCTGGATACTCGCCCTTCAATTTCAGGACGTTGCCGGAGAGTCAAGTTTTCTGACCGAGGGAGTTATCGGTGCGGAAATGCTGAGGAATATTGACTGACGGCAGTTTGATTGCATGCAATCTGATTGGTGGGAATCGTAAGTCTCTGTGTACGGCGAACACCTTATTCATTGAAACCAGCGGCGGGCAGAAATTCGGCAAGCCGCAGAGGTATTCGTCTGATTCCTTACTAACGCTACTCGCAACGCAGCGCCACAATGGGATCAACTTTCGTGGCGCGGTCCGCCGGGACGTAGCAGGCGATCACAGCCACAAGCGTGATAAGTAAAGCCGCGCTCGCAAACGTCAGTGGGTCAAAAGAAGTCACGCCAAACACTAGGCTCTGGAGCATGCTGCCGCTCAGCAGCGCTGCCCCGCTTCCAACTGCGAATCCAAATGCGACCGGCGAGAGTCCCTGCCGCATCACCATCACAAGCAAGCGTAGGCGCTGCGCCCCAAGCGCAGTGCGGATGCCGAACTCGCGCTGCCGCTGTTCTACAGAGTAAGCCAGAACTCCGAAGATGCCGAGAGCGGCCAGCAGCAGTGCAGAGATGGCAAAGCAAGACGTCAGCGATATCTGGAATCGGCGCCCTTCTACGTTTAAAGCCACGAGTTGCGACATTGGCCTCATCGCCACGATCGGGACGTCCGAGCCCACTTGGTGAACCACATTGCGGACTGCAGTCGCAAGGCTCGCTGGATCTTGCGCGGTCCGCACCACGATCGAAGCGAAAAGCGGACTACTGGGCGCCTGTCCGCCCCAGGAATCAGGGACATAAACCATATACAACGGAAGCTGATCGAGGCGACTGTGGATGTCTCCGGCGACTCCGATTACTTCGCTGAGCTCCAGCTCTCCCCATTCGGCGACGCACTGCTGCCCAATGGGATTCATGTTGGGCCAAAGCCGGTGAGCCAGACCTTGAGAGACGATGACGAGTCTCCTGCCACGATCGTGTTCTGTGAAGCCTCGTCCGGCAAGAAGCGGAATTTCCATCGTCTGGAAATAGTCGAGACTCACCGCGCGGTAGTTCGCCATCGGTTCTTCCTGTGGAGGGAGCAAGTGTCCCGGCAGATTGATGCCGCTTACCGAACCCTCACCTTCCAGAGGCAGAATGCTGATCCAGGCAGCAGAGCGCACGCCCGGGAGATTGCGAACACCACTGAGAACGCGGCTATAGAACGACTCACGGGTTGCAGGTTTTTCATAGGCTGCGGGCGGCATGTCTATATCGGTGGCGAGGACATGTTCGACCGAGAAACCAGGATCGAGGTGAAGCAAGTTGAGCAAGCTTCTGCCGAGCAGACCTGCGACGATGAGCAGCAACGTGCATGCGGCTACTTCGAGGCTCACTAACGTCGCGCGCGTTTGGCGTGTGCGACGGTTTTCGGTGACGCTTTTGCCGCCGGAACCGAGCGTGTCGTGGAGACTGGCGCGAGAGATCAGCCACGCTGGCAAAGCTCCGAAAAATGCGGCAGTGATGATTGAAGTGACTACCACGAAGCCTAATCCGCGGCCGTCGAGGGTGACCTCGTTCAACCGTGGAAGATCCGCAGGGCCGAAATGAACTAGCCACCGAATTCCGAATAGTGCGAGGAGAATGCCAAAACATCCACCGAGGGAAGCAAGCAGCAGGCTCTCGACAAGCATTTGTTGCATGATCCGTAATCGAGTTGCGCCAAGAGCGATGCGAATGCCCGCTTCTCGCATGCGCCCTGGCACGCGGGCAAATTGCAGGTTTGCCAGGTTCACCCAGATCATCAGCAATACGGCCCCAACAGCCGCAAGCAGCAAAATCAGTCCGCGACGCGCAGGTCCAACCATTTCTGATTGAAGCGGAACCATGTCCGCGCGCAGATCCAGATTGGTTTCTGCCTGTTTCGCGATATTGGACTGAATCACGTTTAGCTCGGCGACGGCTTGCGCATCCGTCACGCCGGGCTTGAGCCGGCCGATGGCGGTGAAATCGAATTCGCCTATCAAGTCTTGCTCATATGATTTCGGTCCGTTGAGTGGTGTGAAGAATTGAGCGCGAGCTGAGAAACCGTTTACTCCTCCCGGCAATCGGAACGATTGCGGGAGAACACCAACGATAGTATGTGGAACTCCATCCAAAGTTATGGAGCGGCCAACCACACCAGGATTCGCGCTGAATCGCGAATGCCAGAATGAATCGGTCAAAAGGACAACTTGCCCCTGTCCAGTCAGATCCTCTTCCGGTAAGAACGATCGTCCAAGCGCAGGGCGAACGCCCAATAGCTCCAGAAAGTTCGCCGACGCGCGCGTGCCGCGAATTTCCTCCGCTTCGCCCTCGCCGGTGAGAATCATAGAAGTGGATTCAGCGATGGCGATACCGTTGAACGACTGCGATTTCTTCTGCCAAATGAGGAAGTCCGGCAGATTCGCATCGAGCACTGGATCGGACTTGGCCCATTGCGGCACAATTTCGTGAATGACATAGAGCTGCTGTGAATCGCGATAGCGGAGCGGCCGGAGAAGAACGCTGTTCACGACGGAGAAGAGGGCAGTGTTCGCACCGATTCCCACTCCCAATGTCACAATGGCTACGATTGTAAAAATAGGTCGCTTGCGCAGTGCCCGCACGGCGTCGCGAAGATCATGGTACAAATCCTCTAGCATGTTCAGCACTCCTTGAAGAGGCAGCGGGGCCCCTTTGTAAGTTGTTGTTCCAGAGGCCTTTCGGTGTTCGCCCTTGTGCCTGTCTCTTTTTCCAATTCCATGAATCTAAATTGGTCCGGAAAACTGTCCTCCATTCACGCGCAACGCATCAGCTGCATGGATTGCAACATCAATACGCTTCCGTTGGTGTGAAGGTTGCTTGACCGCATCAGCCATCATCCCGGACATCAGAGTGCATCCAAACGATGTCCGCTGCTGAGGGCCGTTCGAGATCCAGGGAAATTGCCCTTGATCCCGAACTCTGGAGCGAGTGAATGATGGCCATGCCAATTGCGCGAGCCTCCGGTTACAAGCGCAACTTTTCCTCCCAGTTCTGTCACCGAGGAACCTCCTGAGGAACCGAATCCCTTACCCAAGGAGCAATTTCTTCCACAAGCTCCTCACTCCAGCGCGTCCCCTGAGCCAGACGCTGTCGCAAGAGTACGAAGTCAACCTCACGGTTTTTCTTGTCACCAGCTTGAAAGGCGCGGAAACCTGCATTTGCTTCAGTCATCATGTTTAGTGATAGCCAGGCTCTGTTTGTTTCGCGGTTACGGTCCCAATGCTCGAGCTTGTGCTTCCTCATGCTTTCGATAGTTTTAGTTAAACAATCCGGCATTGTGTGTAGTAGTTTTACGCATATTTGTTCGACTGCTTCATCGAGAAGACTGAGGTCAATTTGCGCGGAGGCAAGCAATTCCTGGCCGCGTCGCTTCGCTTCACCCGTTTTAAATTCACCAAAGGCAATTCGCCCATAGTCGTCAAGGATGCAATCCGTCACAACCAGCGGATTCGGAATGAATGTGCCCTTCACCCGAGTCACGGGGACAATTTGAGTCAATCCGCCCAACCTGTAAAAGTGATGAGCGCTCCATGGCTCGCAAAGCGTGGCGTTGTTCATAGCATTTTCAATGCCTACAAAAAGCGGGAGGAAGTCCGTGCTCCCGCCATCGGGGGCCGAACCATGCTTGGGACCCGCCTGACTGAATATTGCCAAATCGCTCGAAATTGAGAAGTCGCATGCCATCCCGATCTCTTGTCCCCCACCCACTCTCATCCCGTTCACACGGCAAATCACCGGTTTATCGCAATGCAATACGGCGGTCACCATGTCGTTGAAGAGCCGCATGTATTGGCGATACTCACCCGGCGCGCCGGCATAGATCTCCGCGTACTCTCGAGCGTTCCCACCTGAACAGAACGAGCGATTGCCCGCCCCCGTTAACACGACAGCAACTGCCGCACGGTCATTGGAGGCTTCCCTCAGCGCCAGAATGATCTCTTTGATCATTTCGGTTGTGTAGCTGTTCAGCTCTGCGGGATTGTTGAGCGTTATCCAAAGATTGTGGAGGTCGGCTACGACAGATCCGTCGCGAGCGTGCACTGGGCGGCGCTCTACAAGAATGTCCTTTCGCACCGGATGTTCCACGAGATTGTGATTCTTCATACTCGCTCCTTTTTACGCGGTTCCATTTCCGTTCGGCTTCAGAATTACCCGTCGTCGAATTCCTTTTCGCGCGACTGCCTCGAAAACCTCTGGGGCATTTTCCAAAGAGTGCTCTTCGACATATGGCTCAACCACAATTTTTCCGGTGAGGACGAGATCGAGCGCGGCCGGGTATTGGTCCGGAGGACAGCCCCAATTTCCTATCGCGGTTGCATCCAACGCCATCAAATTTGACAGGCGGATCTCCACTTTCTTTGCCGTATAACCAACAACCGCCAGATATCCGCCGAAATCAAGGAGGCCGAAAGCAAGCTGTTGCCCCTCGGTTGTACCGCTCATCTCAAAAATCTTTAATCCAATTCCATGCCGGTCGCTCCCTTTGGCGAAGCTGCGTATAATATTCTTGATTTCTTTTTCGTCCAGATTTGCCGAATTGATTGCAACTGTGGCGCCATGTTTGAAGGCAAGATCCAATTTCTCCTCATCGATGTCAATAGCGACAACCGCCGCGCCCAACGAAGTGGCAATCTGAACTCCAAATCCTCCGATACCTCCCGCGCCGACAAATATGGCCACATCATCAGGACCGACGTTGGCACGGCGAATCGCTTCCCACGGAGTTGTAACGGCATCGGCAATCACGGACAGGAGTTCGGGGCGAATGCCGACCGGGAGTGGCTCCGGGACGGCACATAATCCCCGCGCGGGAACGCGCACGTGAGTTGCGAACCCCCCGTCCCCATCATTGCCGGGCATGAATTGGTTGCGGCAAATTGTAGGACGGCCTGCCCTGCAAGCCGCGCAATTCCCGCACGGAATCACCGCGGGCACAACGACCAGGCGTCCTTCCCACTTACTTGCATTCCCTCCGGCCGCTACAACCCGTCCACAGATCTCGTGGCCAAGAATAATCGGAAGCGCCTTGCGCGTGGGGATCCCTTCATACGCAAATCCAACATCAGTGTGGCAGACCCCGCAACCCATTACCTCGACCACGACCTCGTCCGGCCGGGGTTCAAGTAATGGCAGCTCAATTAGTTCCAGCGGCTTGCCGGAAGTCGTTAACTGGTATGCGTGGGCATCTTCAATTCGCATGACTCCCTGGATTCCGCGGCAGCCAATTTATTGGCTAGTCGCTTTAATCCTAACAACCCGGCCCCGAACGCGCAGACGAAATCACAATCGTGAGGAACATAGACGCGAATCTTCAGCCGGTCTTCAAGCGCCCGCACGATTCCCGCTTGTTTCGCGACTCCTCCGATAAGCGTCAACTCGCTTTTCATTTCTACGCGTTTGAGCAGCGCACCCGCGCGATCCGCAAGAGACTCGTGGATTCCCCTTAAAATATCCTCTACGCTTACTCCCGCGCTGACGTGATTTATGATTTCGCTTTCGGCAAGTACGGCACAGACACTTGAAATCGGTTGAGGGCGTGTGGCTCGCAACGAAAGTTCACCCACTTCCTCCAACGGGATCTCGAGGTATTTGGCAGCCCGCTGAATAAACATCCCTGACCCCGCGGCACATTTATCGTTGCTCTTGAAATGCTTCACTTTGCCTGTATCGGTCACACTGATGGCGCGAGTGCACTGTCCGCCGATATCCAGGATCGCGGATGTACCTGGGTTGAGAAAGTGCGCTCCGCGGGCCGCAGCCGTGATTTCCGTGACCTGAATGTCGCGAAAACCGACACCATAGCGTCCGAATCCTGTGCTTGAAACATATTCAATCCTGGACCGGTTCATTACCGCATCGTTTAACGCTTGCTGCAAAGCCTCGTTCGCGGCGTGATCTACATTCACGCCGCTTCGAGTGCGGCCTTTGCCGATCACGCGAGGCGCGCCGTCCTCCTGAAGCAGTAGAAGAGCTTTTGTAAAGCTCGTTCCGCAATCAATGCCCGCTACGATTGGCATGGTCGCCTTTCCAAACGCCAAACTCAAAACTCTCATCGAGCTTCTCATTAGCGAATAGCGCCGCGCCCAGCGCCCCCATAAAGTGGGCATCCGGGCTGATCTCCATCTTTCGTCCCAGCACTTCTTCGAGCGCGCGCACCATTCCAACATTCCGCGCCACGCCACCCGTCATGGTGACTTCAGGCTCTATGTTGAGCCGCCTTGCCAGTGACACCGTTCGCTTGGCGATGGCGAGATGCACCCCTCCGAGTATGTCCTCACCCTTTTTCCCTTGAGCCAGATAGGAAAGTATGTCGGACTCAACGAAAACAGTGCATACAGTGGCGATTTTCACTGGGCGCGTCGCTTTGAGTGAGAGTGGTCCGATCTCGTCCAAGGCGATTCCCATCACCTCAGCCGCGTTGGCAAGAAAGCGTCCAGTTCCAGCGGCGCACTTATCATTCATTACGAAATCCAAGACTTCACCATTCGGACCAACGCTGATTGCTTTGGAGTCCTGGCCGCCCATGTCGATCACAGTGCGAGTGCCGGGGCAAAGAAATTGGGCGCCCTTCGCGTGGCAGCTAATTTCAGTCATTTGCGCATTCCCGAATGAAATACTGTACCGGCCATACCCTGTGCCGACAATGTATCCGACGTCGCCTGTCTGCATGCCGGCTTCCGCGCAGCATTTGTTGAACGCTCGCTCCGCGGCCTTTTGGACATTCGCCCCGGTGTCCACCAGAGCCCGGGCCAAAATCTTGACGCCATCCGTGTCCGAGAGAATGACGGCTTTCGTTTGAGTTGAACCTACATCTACTCCGGCTGCGATTCGCATGAGAGCTCCCAGCTACGTCCAGTGTTGGGCGGCCACAGTTGCCTTCGAATGCTCCAGTGATTCGAAAAAAGCGTCAATCCGGGTTCTCGTTTGTGCTTCGGCAAAGTACCTCGGATCTTCCAAGTCAGATTCGATGTAAAGAGTGGGAATTCCGAGCTGTTTGGTGAAGTAGTCGCGCATGTCACCCTGGCCGGCAGAAAATAACCGGCAACTCTTCACAAAATGAATGATGATGCCATCCGCGCTCCATTCTTGGACATATCGCCGGATTTGCTCGTAGCGCTGCAAATAGTTTCTGTTTGTCACGTTCTGCTGGATCATGTGCAGAGCCACGGACTCAAATGGCATGTCGGGGTCGTGCCGGAAACCAAACTCCCACAAGCCACCGACCGTTGAATACGTGGAAGCCACGGCACAGGCCTGCCACTTCGCAAACATGTCCCGAAACGTCCGGAAATAGGGATATGGCGGCGGGCCTTCCATGACCAAACGGAAGTGCTCCTTTTCATAGACTCCCTGGCCGGCGTCGCGCTTGGATTTCATCTCGGTCAGCGCCGCTTCGAAAAACGCCACGCCCTCGGGTTTCGCGCGGTACACATACAGCGGACCCATCAATGTGATTGCGTCGAAGTAAGCATCAAAGGGCGAGGGGCGGCTCTGAGCAAGGTGTTTAATCTGCGACCATAAGTCTTCCGTGCGGCTGGAACATTCAACCGCCTGCCGGAACCGGTCGTAATCGAATTTCCGGCCGATAAGTTGCTCTAATTTTTGGACCGCTTCCTTCAATTGCCGGACCACGTACTCAACATCCGCTTTCATTGGTTCATCAGTCCGCATAAACGGAATGTCAATCACATACAGCGGGGCGCCGGTCAGCTTTGCCGTATGCTCGAACCATTTGATGTATGTGTTGCACCCGACAAAATTGCAGAGAATCAAGGTCGGCGTTGGAAGTTTTCCCCCGGTTGGCGTGATGCCTTTTAGCAGACAACCAATGTCCGCCTTCACGTAGGCGCAATTGTCCGCCGCATATCCCAATTCCTCAGCGGCGAGAATCGGTTCGAGCGATTGATGGCGGATGGCCAATTGCAATGCGTTCACTTCGGGGTATAGAGGCACCGCTCCGAATCCCTCCAGCAGCTCGACACAGTTGCCGGAGATCATCATCGAGACCGTGGGCGGGTCGCCGGTGTTCGCCGCGCGGTCTAATTTTTCGTACCACGCGACCATCAAATCTTTCTGGCTCTGATGCACGTTGCTGCGATATTCAGTCTTCTCAGCCATAAGTCAGTTCCTAGTCAAATACCAGCGACTCGACAAATGTCTCCACTTCCATGCGGATTCGATCAAAAGTGAACAGCTTTTCTTCATATTCCACTTGCAGGTGAGGGATGCCAGCCCGTTCTAATTCCTGCTTGAACGGGACGTAGTCGAAGTAGGCTGGCTCGCAGAATTTTGCAATCAGAAATAGGACGGCATCGGCCTTCGTCGCCTTCACTTTTTCTGGCAACGCCAGCCATCGCGGCCGTCGGAAGTCATGACGGACGGAGGAATAAACGGAAGATTCGTTGTAGCTATTCGCCAGCGCAAAGACAGGGTCCCCTTCGGCGGGAACGTCGCTATCGAACCACGACTGGCCGATTGTGAAATCGTCCGCTACGACGTAACAGCCTGCCTCTTCGATCAAACGCAACAGCGCCACGGGCGGCTGCTCGCAAAATGAGCCCTCTATAACGATTCGGATCGAATCCCGTTTCTTGCTTTGCCTTGCGCGCAATTTCGCCAATGCGTCTTCAAGCAGGATGATGTGCTCTTCGACAGGAAGCACGTTTCCCGCGCGGACAAGCAAGTACGATTCCCACGCACGGACTGTGTGCGGCTCGCGGGCGCGGAGGCTGCAAATTTCCCGGATGAGAGCACGGCTGCGGTTGTAAATTGAAGTCGAATCCCGAATCTGGTCGTCGCCAATCTTGTGACCGCAGAGGTTTTCGAGCCCATGGAGGATGCGCCGATACTCTTCGGCCAAGAATTGGCTCGATGCCGGAGAGCTTGGGTTCTGCGGTAGATGTATGAAGTCGACGTAAATTTCGGGGAAGTTCCTTTTCATCACAAAGCAGAGATTTCGTGCGGAATCACAGATTGTGGAAAATAAGAACGAATCGAAGGGCTGCAAATGCCCCGTCATTCCCATTTCCATCGTAGTTTTTACTATCGAACAAATGAATGATCCAAACCGCGCATCGGCATGCTGAATATCGAGGCGGTCGCCGGCGCCGCTCAGTCCCACCGGGAGCATGCTCGCTGCATGAATCAACTCAACGGGAGCGTACACGGGGAAATACGCGACGGCCTTGCCGCCGGAGTGTGCCTCCTTCCACTTACGGATACCCGTGAAATTGATGTCTTCCAGCAGGTCCGTACATCTCTCAAGTATCTGGTCCATTCGACCCACCAGCACGCTTACCGTCACACGGTAGCCTGACGCACTGTCGCGCCTCTGTGATGCGGGTCACTTTGGCATGTGACGAATGTCGCTTATTGATATCGTCCCGAGAAGGCAGTTTTTGAATTGAGGTCTCAGGCGACTGCAAATTGGTGTGCCTCTGAGAGTGTGCCAATTTCGGCACGCTCCCGATGCTCTTCGATGCTGAGAACAATCTCACCACGGCCGCGGGCATCTTCTCGAGCTACGAGTGTGGCGACGACTGCGGTCAGAGCACAACCACTGGCGCGACCACAACGCCGCAGAAGCTATTTGGGTCCGGCGACGACTGACCGACGCACAATCATTTCTTTTTGGGGCGAGTGACAACTCATCAGAAACAAAGTCTTGGATTGCGTCACGCTTCCTGGGGAAGGACGCCGCAAACGAGAAGGACGAAACCGAAGTGCTCCCCGCTCACCAGGTCGGGACGAACATTGGGCACGCACGTCAAATTCTAAATCCCCAACGAAGGAAGACTGCGCATTGAAAGAGCCAAGCACACAATTATTGGGAACCTAAAGTCCCATTGACGCCGTGCCGACTGCTCTCTTACCTAGGGCTTCTTGTTTTTTTCGTCCCAGAGCATTGGTTCCCACAATTCGACTTTGTTTCCTTCCGGATCCATTACCCAGGCAAATTTCCCGTTCTCGTGGGATTCGGGACCCTTCAAGAGCTCAATCCCGCCATTCTTTAGTTGAGCAACCATTTCGTCCATATTGTCGATTCGATAGTTAATCATGAAACTCGATTCACTCGGGCTGAACCATTTCGTGCCCGGCTCTGCGACATGCCATGCCGTAGCACCCTTATCCTCTGCTTTGTCCTCGATCCACTCAAGAGCTGCGCCTCCCCAGGCCTGAAGCGGCATGCCGAGATTTTTTTGATACCAAGCGGCGAGAGCTTTATGATCCTGCTTGCTTTTCAAGAAAATGCCGCCAATTCCAGTGATTTTAGCCATTTTGTTCCTCTCTCTTAGATAGATTTCTGTCCGCTAATACGAATACAGAGCTTCAATTCAAAATTGTCCCAATCGCAGAGACTTTTCTCATTCATGAATGCTTCAAGCCTGACAGAGCGGGAACTAGAAATGCCTCACGCCATCGCGGCAGCCTGCGCCGATTCCGGCCGCGCCCTTTTTCTCAGCACCGCTGCCGAGATCAACGTGATCACCAATCCGACCGGGAACGGCTCGATGAACGTCATCAGCACGTTGTATATCGGATTTGCGTACATTACTTTCATCTTCTGCATCTCATCGATCTTCGCCTGCACTGCTTGCGCGCTCGCGCCGGACGCCTGCGCCTTGGAAATCACGTACGCTGAATACTTATCCATGAAATCGGGAAAGGCAGTCTTGTACAAAACTTCCCAGGTGACCACGTAGAACACGCATGAAATCAGAGTGATGCAGATCCCAACAGCAAACGCCTTCCCGAAGGTGATATGGCCGGCCCCCACGTTGTCGCGATACGACTTGATGCCGAAGAATACCAGGAGGAATGACAGCACGATTGCCGTGTAGCCAAGGATATAACCCTTGTCGAATCCAATCCGGTCGACAATCGTAGTCGTGCCCAGCATCAGGACCGATGAAATAACGCCGGAAATCAATCCGAATGTGATGACTGTCTTTTTCACTTTCATGTCCTCCGATAACTGAAGATTGACGACTGGCGTAATCTACCTGCCTCCTGCGGAATTGTCGTCATCCTTTCGGGTGATTTTGGCCGGGTAGGCCCAAAATCACGCTTTGGAGTGAGCCAATTGGCTTCCAAAACCGCCCCCCGGAACATCATTCAGGGTATCAAGCCGAATTCCTTGCCCAATTGCACGGCTTGTGTCCGGCGCTTCGCGCCAAGTTTATCGAAAACGCGGCTGGAATGCGTCTTCACCGTGTTCTCGCTCACAAAAAGTTTCTCCGCAATTTCACGGTTGCTCATACCTTTGGCGATCAGTTCCAGAATTTCCAGCTCGCGCGGCGTAATTTCCAGCGCCTCTAGTTTTTTGGAGTTCACGGCAAATGGCTGCCTGGCTGGAACAGGAACGCGAACTTCCTTCAAAACAATCTGCTTGCGCGTCAGCCGGAGCCCGAGCCAGATGCCAAACGCCGCAAACGTCGCCGCCGTCAGTCCTCCGTAAATCTCAATTGAATGTTCGACGACCAGATAGCGATACTCGGTCCACTTGAGTAGCGTGATGATAATCCCGCCCGTAAGCCCAAACAGAATAATGTGGCGCCACAGCCGCGCCTTTTGGCTCTTGGCCGATCGCTCCGTGTCGGTCGACGTGCCCGGAGAATTCGCGGTTAGTTGCATCACGCAACGCTATACCACAGAACGGTCGGATAGTCCTGAGCTGTAATGGCTTGATTTGGTTGGACTAGCGGGTGCCCATTAATCCTTCGGCGTTAAGCTGAATCAGCTGAAGAATTTTTCCGAGGCGTCCGAGCAGTTGTGCCTCGCCAAAACCCTGTCCGCCTTTGAAATCAACAGCTTGGAGCCTTGTCATCCAGAGGCAATTCGCGATAGCACCAAGCCATGTTACATGCTATCGAATTCTTCCTAGCCTCTTTTGAAGCCAGAAAGAGTCCAATAATGAGTAACATGGCTGCGTGCTACCGCAAGTCACATGTGAATGGCAACTGTGTAAGTTGTTGAAAACAGAGGCGGACAAAGTTTTGGCGAACGACAGCTTCGATTCGGATTCGTTCCCCCGCCGAAACCAAGATGACGATGATACACCTAGAGAATCCGCACGGGGCAACGACCCGGTCATTTCTAACGGAAGACGCCGGCCAAGCCTGTCTCACTGACCAAGCATTGAGTGCAATCGATTCCTCGAGCACAGCTACTTTCCCCATAGGAAACTGAGCGATCCGATCGCGCCGCCGGGTTGGATCCTTCAATCAGCCCGCGCTGACAGACCAGCTACCAGCGCTTGTTCTGTCCGGAATTACATCATTGTCGAGATCTCGGACACTTTGGACATCGGCTGACTCTTTATTTTCAGTAACTTACCGTTGGCCACCAATCTGCTTTTCTTCAATCCGTTTTTGATTCAGCAAGGCCCCGAGGGTTGAAATGACTTCCGCCGCTGCGAGGCCGATGGCATCAAGCTCGCCCTCCTACACGTCGGCCCATGCTACCGTTTGTCCCGATGGTGGCTCGTACCGCCATTTCTCGCGCTTTTTTGGTGCAACGTCGATACAGTTTGGGCGGCTGCGGCATCCTTATATCAGCTCTAGGGCGAGTTTTCGGCCCGCCCATGAAACGGATTGCCAGAGAAATTCATCGTATCAGATTCAGGTTGCCGGGGATAAGCAGCAGGACTAGGATATTCCCCCCAAACATCGCCGCAGCTAGAACTCGCGGCTAAGGAGGATCCGTTGAGCCTCAGTTACGGACACCGCCGCGGGTACTTGCTGGCAGGAGTATTGTTGCTCGGGCCAGCCGCATCTCTTGCGCAAACCGTAACCACCGCGCCACCAAGCTCGCCTGGCCAGGGAGTAGCCGGAACACAGGTAGCGAGTCCGTTCGGGGGCAGCGTGCCGGCAAAGCTCGTTCCGGGTGTGATGCCGCTTTCGTTGCAAGACGCCATTGACCGCGGGCTAAAACAAAACCTCGGAGTGCTTCTTTCGAGCGCAGACATAAACTCGGCCCGTGGACAACGCTGGGAACAATTGAGCGCTCTACTGCCGCAGGCGGTGGCCGCGCCTGCTGTAACCGCCTCGAAAATAAATCTTGCTGAGCTCGGTATTACAAGTCTCGGTGGAATCACAATCCCTTCGTCTGCAGGTCCATTCTCTTATTTTGATGCGCGCGTGGCGATAACACAGTTGCTCCTTGACTGGAAAGCAATCAACACCACGCGCGCAGCAAATGAGAACCTGAAATCAGCCACATATTCATATAGGGATGCACGCGATCTCGTGGTGCTTGCGGTTGGTTATGCGTACTTGCAAGCGATCGCCGACGAGGCCCGCATCGAAACAGCAGAGGCCCAGGTCAAAACGGCACAGGCCCTCTACATTCAGGCAACGGACCAAGTGACCGCCGGCACTTCGCCCGACATTGATGCACTGCGCGCGAGGGTGGAACTCCAGACCCGTCAGCAACAATTGATTCAATCAAAAAACAATTTGGCAATCCAAAAGCTGACTGTGGCACGCGCGATCGGCTTGGCTCCCGGACAGGAATTCGAGTTGACGGACAGATCGCCCTATGAGCCGTTTGAGGTAATCACTATTGAGGAGGCGCTGAGACGCGCTTACGCTTCGCGCTCCGACTACCAGGCGGCTATGGCCGACGTTCGGGCGGCGGAATTCTTCCGCAAGGCCGCGGTTGCCGGTTATTTTCCATCGCTTGGCTTTAACGCAGACTATGGCGCGGGTGGAGCGCATCCGTCAAACGCAACGCAAGTTTTTGATGTGCGCGGGACACTGACGATTCCTATCTTTCAAGGAGGCCGCGTTCACGGTGACATTCTGCAGGCCGATGCGAGGCTCGAACAGAGCCACGAACGCTTGGATGATCTTCGAGCACAAATTGATTCCGACGTCCGCACCGCGCTGCTGAACCTGCAATCATCGGCCGATCTGGTAAATGTTGCGCGCAGCAATATTGATCTGGCGGAAGAAACACTGAGACAGTCGCGCGATCGCTTCAGCGCGGGCGTGGCTGATTCCGTGGAAGTGGTGCAATCGCAAGAAGCGGTAGCCAGCGCGCATGAACAGTTCATCTCAAGCCTTTACAATTTCAATTCCGCAAAGATATCACTGGCCCGCGCTTTAGGTGTCGCCGAAGAAGGATTCAAGGAGTTCTTCAAAGGAAAATGACTATGGCGGACGAGAGCCCACAGCGTTCCACGCCTGATGCAGGCAAAGATTCACAGGTCAACTCGTCTCCCTCGACGGACACAGCTCGCGCGCCGGCGGCGTACAGGAGATCGAACCGCCGCAGAAACTTCGTAATTGTGATCATCGTCCTTGTCGTGATCGTCGGCGGCATATTTCTGTGGCGCTATCTCAGCAGCTATGAGTCGACCGACGACGCGCAGGCGGATGTCCACCTGTATCCCGTCAGCGCGCGCATTTCCGGATACGTGGTGAAGGTCAATGTGGATGACAACCAGTGGGTCGAGAAGGGGGCTGTCCTTGTGGAGATCGACCCCAAAGATTTTGAAGTTGCGGTCGCCCAGGCGCAGGCCAATCTGGCCAATGCCGAAGCGACTGCCCAGTCACTGAACATCACCGTTCCGATCACTTCGATAAACACTTCGAGCCAGTTGAAATTCGCCGCGTCGGACATCGAAAATGCCAACGCTGGAATTATCGCCGCCGAGAGACAGCTCACCGCCGCCCATGAACAGTTGGAACAGGCCGAAGCAAACGATGTCAGGGCCCAAGACGATCTCCACCGCTACAAGCTGCTAGTCGACAAGCGAGAGGTAGCCGAGCAGGTTTACGATCAAGCGCTGGCCGCCGCCAAATCCAGCACCGCCGCGGTAGCAGCAGCCCGGGCCATTGAATCCGCAGCACAACAATTCGTGCTACAGGCCCGCAGCCGCCTGGCACAGGCCGACGCGAACCATCAATCCGCGGAGACCGGACCGCAGCAGGTGTCATCCTCTCAGGCTCGAGCCCGCGCAGCAATCGCGGATGTGCAGCAGAGGCGCGCGCTCCTCGAGCAAGCGGAGCTGAACCTCCAATACACCAAAATCGTGGCGCCGGTAGCAGGTGAAGTAAATAAATCCGTTGTCATCGGTTTGAACGTTCAACCCGGACAGCAACTCCTTACCGTGGTGCCCCTCGATGAGGTGTGGGTCACTGCCAATTTCAAAGAAGCGCAGCTCCGCCACATGCGTGTCGGACAAAAAGCAGACATCCACGTCGATTCGACAGGCAGGACTTTGCACGGCCATGTGGACAGTATTGCGGGAGCCACTGGCCCGCTTTTCAGCCTGCTTCCGCCGGAGAATGCCACCGGCAACTATGTAAAAATTGTCCAAAGAATTCCTGTGAAGATCGTTCTCGATCCGGGCGAAAACCGGGATCGGCAGCTTCGGCCCGGCATGAACGTTATACCAGACGTATTTCTCAAATGAGCGCCGCAGCTATCGCCATTGATCAGGATATTTGGCGGCCCAAATTTAATCCGTGGCTGATCGCTGTTGTTGTGGCGCTCGGCGCATTCATGGAGGTGCTTGACACAAGCATCGCAAATGTCGCGTTGCCGTATATGGCCGGGAATCTGGGCGCGAGCAACGACCAGAGCACGTGGGTCCTTACCTCGTACCTGGTCTCGAACGCCATCATCCTGCCGATCAGCGGTTGGCTCGCAGGCGCCATTGGACGGAAGCGCTTCTTCATGATCTGTTTGGGCGTCTTTACCATCAGTTCGTTGCTTTGCGGATTTGCGCCGAATCTCGGCCTGCTTCTTTTTTTCCGGGTGCTGCAAGGAGCGGGCGGCGGCGGGTTACAGCCGATGGCACAGGCCATTCTTGCGGACACATTTCCGCCGCAGCAGAGGGGTTTGGCATTTGCATTGTACGGCATCACGGCCATCATAGCGCCCACGATTGGACCTACACTTGGCGGCTGGATTACTTTCAACTATTCCTGGCGCTGGATTTTTTTCATCAATCTTCCGGTTGGCATTGTCACATGGTTTCTTGTGCGGCGTTTTGTCGAAGACCCACCCTATCTGAAGCGGCTCAAGTCGGCCGGGGTTAAGTTGGATTACGTTGGCATCGCGCTTCTGGCCCTGGGTATTGGTGCACTGCAAATATTGCTGGACAAGGGGCAGGAAGATGATTGGTTTGGGTCGCACTTCATTACGACCTTAGTCATCGTCGCGACTGTCTGTCTGATCGCGCTGGTTATCTGGGAGTGGTTTCAAAAAGCTCCTATCATCGATGTCCGCATGTTCAAGAGTTTTAACTTCGCCAGTTCGAGCTTGATGATGTTCACACTGGGAATCTTGCTGTTCAGCAGCTTGGTCCTCATGCCGCAGTTTCTCCAAACACTATTGGGATACACCTCTCAATTGGCGGGGCTTGCTCTTTCGGCCGGGGGCCTCGTATTGCTGATTGAAATGCCTATCATGGGCCAGCTGACAACCAAGGTTCAGGCACGCTACTTGACTGCCTTCGGTTGGCTGGCTCTGTCCATCGCCATGTTCTATTCGACGCAGCGAATTGACTTGCAAATCAGCTTCAATGCCGCCGTGTTGTTGCGCATCACTCAGGTGATTGGTCTGGGGTTCCTGTTCGTGCCGATTACGCTCGTAGCTTACGTCGGAATTTCGCCGGAAAAAAACAACTCAGTCGCCGGGATGGTCAACTTCATGCGCAATATGGGAAGTAGTGTGGGAACTTCCCTCGTCACCACGTTGATTGCGCGGCGGTCACAATTCCACCAAGCGAGACTCGTTGAGTACGCTAGACCCGATAGTCCCAATTTCCAAAATTCAGTAAGCGGTCTTAGCCAACGACTTGCTCACTCTGGATTGGATGCGCACGGGGCGCAAATTCAGGCTTACGCAAGGATCTACGAAGGCCTGCAGGCACAGGCAGCGACCTTGGCCTATATCGATACTTTTACGGTTCTTGCCGTTGGCGCGGCGATCATGTTCTGTCTAGCTTTTATTTTGAAGAAGAATCACCCGGGGGGCGGCGGCAGAGTCGAGATTGGTTGAGCGAGGTGGATTTGGATTCAATGTTATTCGATCGCGTTTGGCCAATCTCCGCCATGGGGAATCTAAATGATTAAGATCGTCACAATCGAACGCGAGTACGGAAGCGGTGGAGGCGAAATCGCTCAACTGCTTGCGACGCAGCTTGGTTGGAAGCTTTGGGATCAGTTGCTGACCGAGGAAATAGCCAGGCTCGGTCGTTGCTCGACAACCGTTGTGGAGGTTCGAGAGGAAAAGACCGATCCACTTTACTACCGGCTGTTGAAATCTTTCTTGCGCGGAAGTTATGAGGGCAGTCTGAACGCGCACAAGCTCAATGTAGTCGACAGCGAAAGCATTTTGAAGTTTACCGAAAGAGTCGTACAGCATGCCGCACATACCGGAAACTCGGTCATTGTTGGAAGGGGCTCGCAACATTTTCTAAGAGATCGGGAAGACACGCTCCGCATATTTCTTTACGCTCCGAGGGAAAACAAAGTGCGGCGCTTGATAGCGCGCGGCAAGAGTGAGAAGGAAGCTCACCAACTTGTCGATACTGTTGACCGTGAGCGCGCTGATTTCATCCTGAAGTATTTCCACCTCGAATGGCCTCACCGCGCTATCTACCACGCCATGATCAATACGGCACTCGGCGACGAGGCCGTCGTACATATGATCTTAGATTTCATTAAGACCGTCGATTCGGCGAAATAGAGCTTGAAGCTTCACTCCGATTGCTAAGCGAAAATCAGAATACCTCGTAGTGGTCATTACTATGAGATTGACTCTCGATGACCTCGTGTCCGGTCAATCATTCCTACCAATTCGAAACGCGCTCCACTGGGCCGATCTAGAGAATGGCGTTGCTGGATTGAGCCTGCCTACAAAACAGGCGCACCGTAGAGACGTTTCGATGGGCGAAATGCTCCCCAAGGTCAAGGTCGCAGACACCCATTCGGAGTCTTAGGGAAAACTCGAATGCCTACCCCGAAGCGGCACACCTGCCTCGTGGGCAGTGGCGTTACTTGCGTGTGGGATGCCGTTGGTTGCAATCAAGCACAGCTACCATCCGAAGCTGTCAGTCAGACGGCTGGTGGCTTCGGGTCAACCGTGCGCCAGCAAATCCCAGTTACCATCAGCAACGTAGAAGTGCTTAATGCGGGGTCATCGTAATCTCGCTTGGGGATGACTCGGCAGCAACGGAAACTTCACCGGACATGAGCGGCACTCGTACGGCCCTTTGTGTCAGTCGTTCGTGGAGGTGGTCTCCCTGGAGGTGATCTCGTACTTGAAGTTGTCTGGGTCGAGGCTGTCGAGCCGACCTTCGGCAGTTTCCGCTTGCGGATACATGAAGAAGCCGACTGGCGCCCTGTTCGATCCGGGTAGAGCGACGTCATGCGCGAAGTTATACGCCATCCAGTTCATCTCCCAGAATCCGAATAGCCGCGCACGAGCATTCTTCACCATGTCGTCGTCCAGAGAACGATTCCCGGGCGGTTCTTCGAGCACGACCTTCCGCACATCGGCTGGGTCGACTGGCACCCAGCCATGGTCGCTCAGGTAAACCTCAGCGCGGCAGTGCTGCGACCTTGTCACGTTCTCCGACGAAGCACCCAGGCTCTTGTATCCCAGTTCTGATTTGCCGACACGGAGCCCGTACACGTCGCGCGCCGGAAGGCCGGTCGCCCTCGCCAAGCCCACGTAGAGCGCGTTTAGATCCGCGCACTTGCCACTCAGATCCCCAGACTCCAGCATAAACCGAATGTCGCCCACACCGCAGCCCCGCGTTTTCGGATTGCGAAACGTTTTGTCAACGATCCATTCGTAAATGGCGCGCGCTTTTTCTACATCCGTCCTCGCGCCGCTCGTGATCTCGATAGCCTTGGCTTTCACAATGCCATCGGTCGGCAGAAGCTTCGTGGGCCGCAAAAAATATTGCAAATCCGCGCGGTCCACTCTCGGCGCGCTGTTGGCCGCGGAGAGGTCGACAACATAATTCTTAGTCGCGATGCGGCTGGTGAGCGTGAGAATAGGCCGCACACCAGCTGGAAATTCTGCGGCGATGATGCCGAGCGCGTCAGGCTCGCTTTCTATCATTTTCGCTGTGCCGGCGTTAGGCTGGAACGTAGAGGAGAGCGTTTTCTGAAAGGGAGATTCTCTGATGAGCGCTGCAGGCAGCCAGATGCGTGTCGTCCCCGAAGGTTTGAGCACTTCGACGCGCGTCGTGACCTCGAACGTGCGCCAATGGTCAACCGTTGTGTTCCCCGCAAAAACTCGCCCAGCTTTCGCGAACGCAAGGCTTGCCGAAAAAACTCCTGTCGATCGCAGAAAATCGCGTCGGTTCATACGCGAACACCCCCGAACCAGGAATTCTGCTCTTACCCACCGGCCGACGGATAGCGTACACTCGACGGGCTCGGTAGGCAACATACGAGGCGGGCTCTTGGAGTTTGAAATCGGATTACCGGATAATTTTTCGTTCCGAGACGCGGATAAATACGCGGGTTACTTGAAGACAGCGGCGGGCAGGCTGCGTTCCGAGCTGGCATGGAAGAACTTGCGACCCTTCCTGACGCGCGATGCACCGACTCAACGTGCGCTCGACGTGGGCGGTGGCACGGGCATTGCGAGTGTGCAGCTCGCGCGAATGGGCCATGAGGTCGTGCTGCTCGACAGTTCTGAACAGATGCTCCGGATTGCACGCCAGCACGCCGAAGCCTGCAGCGTGACACCGCGAATTTCCTTTTGCCACGCCGAGATTGGGCAATTGCGAGAACGCTTCGCGGCTGAGTCCTTTGGCGTCGTCGTTTGCCACAACCTGCTGGAGTACTCTGAGGATCCTTCCACGACTGTTCGCGACATCGTTCACGTCCTGCGCAAAGACGGGGTGCTATCTGTGGTGGTGCGCAATCGTGCTGGAGAAGTGCTGAAGGAAGCCGTTAAATCGGAAGACTGGAAACTTGCAACTGCCAATCTCACCGCGGAGACGGTGGTGGATAACCTCTACGGCAACCGCATACGCGTATTTGCCCCAGCGGGCCTCCAAGAATTGCTTACCCGAGCCGGATTGGACGTTGTCGCCGAACATGGCGTTCGCGTGTTTTTCGACTACATAGCCCTAGAGAATCCGCCGGATGCAACATACTCTCAAATATTCGAGTTGGAATCGAAGCTTGGAGCGCGCCCCGAGTTCTTCGCGATTGCGCGCTACATTCAGGTGATCGCTCGCCGTTCCCGCGCGTTCTCCAACAAGGTAACAGGACCGTGACGCAGCCAAGCCCTCATTCCGCTTTGAACTCTCCTATGGTCCGTCCCACGGCGACGGGAGCATTTGCCCTGGGACTCGGACTAACCAACGAGTGCAACTTGGCTTGTTCATTCTGCTACCGCGATCCTGCGCGGACGGACCGACTTAGCCTCGAGCAAGTAAGATCTGTGATGGAAAGCCTCCCGATCCGTTCGGTTAATCTGGGAACGGGTGAGAACGGATTGCACCCGCAATTCCGTGAGATTTTGTCCTACCTCCGCACTCTGCGGGTAAAGCTCACAATCACATCGAACGGCCACAGCGTGGCAGTGCTCACTGATGACGAGCTCCGTGCCTTCCACGACATTGAGTTCTCGTTGGATTATCCCACTGAGGTTGAGCAAGACACGCAACGCGGCAGCGGCAATTGGGCGCTGATCCACGATCAGGCAGCACGCTGCGTCAGGTTGGGAATCCCCGTCACTCTAATTTCGGTAATGATGAAGTCGAATTATCTGCGCCTTGCTGAAGTGGCACGCGTGGCCAAGCGTTACCAGGCGCCGCTACGGGTGAATGTTTACCAAGCGGTGCGTTCTGACCTGTACGCCTTGAGTTACGAGGAATATTGGCAAGGCTTTCGAGCGTTGTTTGCGGAGACCGATGTGATCGCCATCGGCGAGCCGCTGGTTCGTGCCATGGCTGGTCTGCCTCCGAGGACCGGCGGATGCGGAGTGAGCACCGTGCGGGTTACCCCCCGCGCTACCTCTCAGCCTTGCGTTTATTGGCCGGGAGCTGGGGAACCTCTCTCGCTCCTGGTGTCACTGCGCTCGGGAGTTTTGGATACTTCGCCCTTTGTGGATGCGCGCACCGTACCGGAAGCGTGCCGCGCGTGCGTTTATCTCGAGTCTTGTTACGGCGGGTGTGCCGGGCGGCGCCGAATTCAAAACGCGCTGGATCAGCCGGACTTTTATTGTCCCATTGTCCGGGGACAAGTTGAAGAGCTTGAAATCCGCATGGCTGCCGCTCGCGAACTTCCCAAAGGCGAAAGCTCATGTACGACAATCGTGATTGCGCGCGAGTAGGATAGCCGGACGGTCCAGCGACCGCGCGACGGGTTAGTTGGACGCGACTTAGAGGAGCCAGATATGTGTAACCTTGGTCTTGGCTGGACGACGACTATTGCCGTTTGTACAATGCCGTCCGCAAAGCCGGCGGACTAATCTGCCGTTTCGCTGGCCAATCTGGTGTCAAGAGGGGGCGACGATGACGACAACGACGAACGCGAGCGCACCGCGAGAGGAGTCAACCCATATGCCTGTGCAGCCTAACGCGGGAATCGGACTGGCTATTGTTCGGGTTACGATTGGGGCGATGTTTGTGTCGGTCTTCTTCGAGAATCTGGGGAAAGGTCTCTACACTCGAGCGGGCTACGCAGGCCTGATCAACTTTTATATCCAGCATGATCACGCGCCGGCTGTGTGGAAGAGTGTGATGGCGCTCGCCGCGAATCACGCCGCGATGGCGGCTCCTTTGCAGGCGATGGCCGAGATCTCTTTCGGGGTCCTGCTCGTAATCGGTTTGCTGACGCGGCCGGTCGCCTTTGTAGCGTGCCTGTACCTGGGCAGCCTCTGGATGTCTGAGTGGGGCGTGGCATGGATTTGGGAGCTGCTGATTCCAGTGCTCGGATTGCTTGCGCTCTCGGTGGGGCGAGCCGGTCGAACGTGGGGCATCGACACCTTACTGGCGCGGCGCTGGCCATCCTCTCCATGGTGGTGAATTGCGCCAAAATCAAATGCGAGTGTCCGTCGTCATTCCCACGCACAACGAAGCGCAGTCCATCGGCCGCGTGTTAGCTGATCTCCCGGCCGATATCGTCACTGAGGTATTGGTTGTTGATAGCAATTCAAACGACGGGACTCCCGAATTTGCTTCCAAAATGGGAGCCCGCGTCCTCCACGAACCTCGTCGCGGATACGGGCGCGCTTGCTTGACCGGACTGCACGGTGCAAGTAGTCCCGACGTTGTAGTGTTCCTCGACGGCGATTACAGCGACCGGCCAGCAGAGCTGCCAGTTCTCTTGGCTCCAATCCTTGAGGGTCGTGCCGATATCACTTTGAGCTCACGCTTGGGGAAGCAGCGCATTCGCGGGGCGTTGCCCTGGCACGCCGCGTTTGGCAATCGACTGGCGGCGGCCATGATCAGGCTTTTGTATGGCGTAAGGATAAGCGACCTTGGGCCGTTTCGCGCGGGGAGAGCAGATGTCCTACGCCGGCTTGAACTCCGAGAGAACACATACGGCTGGGCGGTTGAAATAATTCTAAAGGGTGCGCTCGGGGGATACCGAATCGTTGAAGTGCCGGTGAGCTATTATCCGCGCATTGGGAAATCGAAGATCAGCGGCACTCTGAAGGGCACAGTTGGAGCGGCATGGTTCATTTTTTTCCTGATTGCGCGCTATTGTTTTCGGCGTCGAAAGGCCAGAATGCCGCGGCCGGCGTGAAATCCCTCGCGGAAATACTTATGGAACCTCGAACGAACGGTGATGATTTTCGATGACGCTTGCGAATCGCACATTAGTCATCATGGCCAAAGCGCCCAGACTTGGTTCGGTGAAGACCAGGTTGGCTGGGAGTCTTTCTCTGCAGGCGGTCACCGAGTTGTACGGATGCCTTCTGAACGACACAGTATCCTTGGCGCAGGCGCTCGATCATGCGGAAATTGCGATTATGTGCCCCGCGTCTGACGTTGACGACATGTCGCGCGCTGTGGCCAAAAAAGTGCGCGTCGTGCCGCAGACGGGCCAGGGCCTCGCCGCAGGCCTTGCCTCTGTGTTCAATCACTTTGCAACTTCCGGCCGGCAACGTGTCGTTGCTTTCAACAGTGACAGCCCGCACCTGCCGCCATCAATATTGGTAACGGCGTTCGATTTTCTCGAGGCACGAGATCTGGTTGTCGGGCCCACGCACGACGGAGGCTATTATCTCGTAGGGGCCAAGGCCGCTTATCCAGCGCTCTTCGAAAGCGATGTGATGAGCACTCAGAGCGCGCTTGAGGCCCTGCTGGCGCGCGCTCGCGGACTGCAGCTTTCCGTGGGTTTCACGGATCCGTTCTACGACATTGACGTGGAGGGCGACTTAACTCGGCTTGCCGCGGAACTGCGGCTCGCGCCTGCTAGGGCGCCACGAATGGCGGCCTGGCTGGAAAAGTGGGGACAGGCGGTGGCACAGTTGCGCTCGAGCGCGGCGGAACCGTGAAGCTCACTCCATTTCAAAGGCTGTACGGGTTCGGCGCAATTTTACTTGTGGCGCTGACGATCTGCTCACGCAAACTCGGCAGCGTGGGTGAGCCCTTCTTCATCATTCCGCTGGCAGTTGGCGGAATCGCGTACCTCCTCGCCATTCGTGAGTTATTCTCCACGCCAAGATTTCCGCAACGCGTCGTCGTAATCGGGCTTTTGTTGGCTGCTCTGTGGCATATTCCATTTCTACTGACGGCGCCGGGCTCTGACGATGACATCCATCGGTATATTTGGGATGGGCGCGTGCAAAGGCTGGGATATAACCCTTACATTGTAGCTCCCAGCGACCCTACCCTCGCCGGTCTTCACACACTCGAGACTCGCACGCTGAACAACCCCGATGTACCGAGCCCATATCCAGCGGGAGCTCAGCTTTTCTTCTGCGCCGTAACAGCGATTCATGGGTCTGTCTTTGCCATGAAAGTGGCGTTTGTAATTTGCGATTTGGCAATCGTTTTGGTTTTGCTCGATATATTGCGTCGAAGTGGCCAAGGCGCGCAGTGGGTTCTGGCTTATGCTTGGAACCCTCTGCTTGCAACGGAAGTGGCGGGCAACGGCCACATCGACATTGTCGGCGTGCTGCTGCTGTTGATATCCGTAGCCGCGCTGCTGCGCCGCTGGCGTGCGGTTGCAGCGCTGGCATTTGGGCTGGCTGTTTCAGTGAAATTGCTCCCGATTGTGCTGCTGCCACTTTACTGGAGGCGCGTTCGTGTGCGCGACGCCGCACTGGCTACCATCGCAGTCGGACTTCTGTACGTACCATTTCTCAACCACGGGCGAATTTCCATCGGCTCGCTCGGCACTTACATACAGAGATTCCGCTTTAATGATCCGGTGTTCGCAATGCTCGAGCGGGTGGCGGCTCCTCAGTTTGTGGCGGGGCTGGCGGTGCTCGTCGGAATTCTTACCGCAATCTGGCTGAGCAGAAAGTCTGCGGCGTGGTCTCCGGACGAATTTGCCTGGCCCATGGCGGCATCGCTTTTATGCGCACCGGTCATGTATCCATGGTACTTGCTCTGGCTGCTGCCGTTCCTGCGGACGGTCCCGACAGTACCGCTCATCATCTGGACAGTTAGCATCATTCCGACTTATTACGTTTGGCATTTGCGTGCGCTCGGCCGTCCATGGTTGGTTCCATGGTGGATTATGCTGCTGGAATACGGATCCGTCGCAGCGGGCGCTGCGATTATCATTTTTCGCCGGTTCACGCGACCTGCGGCAACCCGATCCTCACCGGGTGAAATCTCCTCCGTGTAGGCCGCCTGCATGTTTGGGTGACATTGCGTGTGTGGCCGCCCGAGCATGCGAGAGGACATTCTCACGAGCCGTGCTGTATAATGCGCGGCCAACCGACCAAGCGGTGTGAATGGTGGCGTGGGAGAAGCGTGCGGTGCCGACATTCCCTCATGTATCCCGAAACTTTTGCCCGTCATCCAGCGCATCGTCTATTCAATTCACAGAGGAGCGAACTCCATGACAAATGCGAGCCGTGGAATGATGATCCGTATTCTGGCTTTCGGGTTGCTGATCCTTGCTACGACCTCCTGGGCACAGACGCGCCCGCCAATTTTCGAGAAAGTGGCTAAGACCTGTGGCCTCGATTCGTGGAATCAAATCGAGGCCATCCGCTACACCTGGAATTTGCAACTCGGCAAGGTGAATCTCTCCCGATCGTGGGAATGGGAACCCAAGACCACCCAGGTCACTTACGTGGGAAAGGATAAAGACGGCAAGCCGGTTAAGGTTACCTACAAGCGCTCCGAGCTTAGTAGTCAGCCTGACTCCGTGAAAAACGACACCGAGCCGGCTTTCGTCAACGATAACTACACGCTTCTCTTTCCCTTGAAGGCTTACTGGGATTCCACCCCCGCTATCATCGACGCCGGCATGTATAACCTGCCGGTGGGCGCCGGCACGGCTGAGTTGGTCGCAGTGAAGTATCCTGCGGAAGTCGGCGGTTACACGCCCGGCGACACCTGGGAACTCTATGTCGGCAAAGACAACCGCGTCGAGTATCTCGTCTACCACCGCGGCGGAACCAAGAAGCCGAGCCTTCTTTACGTAACGTGGGGCGGCCAGAAAAAGGCAGGTCCCCTGCTGATCTCAACGGATCACCGCGGCTACGCCGACGGCCAGCCGATACGGATCTTCTTTTCAGACGTGTCAGTCAAGCTGACCGGGTCGAACGCCTGGATCAACGCGAAATAAATAACTGGACTCGTTCGTAGCTAGTGAGGCGAAGTCTTCAAGGCCGTTATCTAAGATGGCGATTTGATGGCAAGCCTTTCTTCGAGATGCGCGTAGTTCTTCGGAAAGGCACCACTCGGAATCCCGCGGAGAATAATCGGGCAATTTGCGCGGGCAAAATCAGGATCTGCCATAAAAATTGGGGCAAGGGACAGCCCGTTACCCTCTTCAAGCCGATGTTGCAGGACGTGCTCTCAACAAATTCAGGGGCCTTCGCGGCGCCGGCAGGTAGTCGAATACCTGCACGATAGTTATTGTGTGAACGAGGCTGACAAGTGCGGGAAGACTCCCAAGCACCGAATTCACGTAAGAACTGATCAATGCAAGACACGAGATCTGAATAGGTTTTTGCGCACAACAGGTGTTGTATCTCCACACTTTCCGTATAGACTCCCGGTGAAACAAGAAGGAGGTGAGCTGTGTTTCGCCACACGATTCCGATTGGTCGCATCCTTGGAATACCCATCGAATTGGACTACTCCTGGTTCTTGATCGCTGTCTTGATTTCCTGGGTTTTGGCCGTCAATTACTATCCGGTTGAATTCAAGAATGGCACGAGCGCCCAATACTGGTTGATGGGCATCGTTACAGCGCTACTTTTTTTTGCCAGTATCGTTCTGCACGAACTGGCGCATTCAGTAGTGGCCATCCGTTTCAAGGTGCCGGTGAGCAGGATCACTCTCTTCATCTTTGGCGGCGTATCCCAGATCGCGGGCGAACCTCCGAGCGCCGGCGCCGAATTCTTAATTGCAGTTGTCGGGCCGCTGACCAGTTTTGCGTTGGCGGCCCTCTTTTTCGGTTTGGAACACTTGCTCGCAAATGTCGCGCCTGTCCTGGCGGTAGCCAAGTATCTGGCGCTCATTAACGGCATGTTGGGAGCCTTCAATCTCATCCCGGGATTCCCGCTGGATGGAGGCCGCGTTTTTCGCGCTATCGTCTGGGGAGTGAACAAGAACTTTCGCCGCGCCACGCTGATCGCTGCGAGCACCGGCCGATTCTTTGGTTTTCTGTTTATCGTTTTGGGAGTATGGCTAGCCCTCAAAGGAAATCTATTCAATGGCTTGTGGATCGCCTTCATTGGCTGGTTCCTGGAAAGCGCCGCGACATCCCAGGTGCAACAGCAAGTGGTGAAGGATTCGCTGGCGGGCCACAGGGTTTCGGAGCTGATGAGCCGGGATTGCATCCGAGTCTCGAATGACCTGACGTTGCAGGACCTCGTGGACAAGCACGTACTGGCGGGCGGGCATCGCTGTTTTGTCGTGACCCGCGAAGATAAGACCATCGGACTGGTAACGCTCGCGGAAATCAAAAAAGTGCCGCGGTCGTCTTGGCATACAACCAATGTGGAGCAAGTAATGATCCCGGCGGAAAAGCTCGTCTCAACACCGGCGAACGCAGAGGCGTGGACCACCATTGAAAAAATGGGACGGGACGGCGTTAGTCAACTCCCCGTTGTGGAGGGCAGCACCATCGTCGGCATGTTTTCGCGTGACGATTTGGTTCACTATTTAGGCGTCCACCACAGTCTGGGCACCTAAGCGATGCCGTCCACCAAAACAAAACGCAAAGGTTCTCCATTACCTAAACGGGTGGTTTTCTAATCTAGGTCTGGGCATATTGTGCCAATAGGTGGCAAGAAGTTTGTGGTCCTAACTGTGTGCGGACTTCTCGAGTACCCGTCAGCCCGACGGAGGTAAGTAAATTCGAACTTGTGGGACCCTTAGGCCTTAGAAAAGGCACTGCTCGGAATCCCGCGGATAATAATCTTGCAATTCGCGCGTTTTCTCCGCGTTCAGCAGACACTGACATTCCTCGACTGCGCAACATTCGCGCATTTTGGGCGGCAAATTAGGGTTCGGGGCAGCACTCAACGGAGAAAGAGAGAAACCTAGACTGTCTGGCGGAGGACGCAGTCTGATGCGAACTTTTCTCTGTAATATTCCCTGTTAACAGGGAAAAATACAGGGAATATTGCCCGTTCAGTCGCAACACCATGGATCTAAGTCTATATCAACGAGTGCTTTAGCGAGAAAAACTGCCTCCTCGCAACGAATCGGAACAGGGATCGAACAGGGAATGAACAGGGAATTTAAAATCCCTGTTATGAGGTTTACGGGCTTGGTTCGCTCGCGAGGAGAAAAATAGCAGTGAGTCAGATTCCGAGTTGCCAACGATACGGCCAGAATATCGTCTTTCGCTTCCCACAACCCCGTTTCGGGCTAGTGATCGGCCCGTGATAATGCGACTATACCCCCACTGAACTAATAGCGCGGGTTACGCGGAAACAGTTCGCGATGCTCATTTCAACTTGATTGAGGTGCACCATGAACCGCAGATTACATCATTGCGCTCGTTGCGTTGGGTTGATCTTCCTGCTTCTTCCCATCTTTGCAGCGGCGCAGCGTCCGGACTATGACTTCATCATCTCCGGAGCGCACATCGTCGACGGTACCGGCGCCCCGTGGGTTTCAGGGGACATTGCCATTGCCGGTGATCGCATAGTCGCCATCGGCGACCTGAGCAAAGCGTCGGCTAGAAAACGCCTGGACGCAAAGGGTCTCGTCGTGTCGCCAGGATTTATCGATGTGCAGGGCCAGTCGGAATTCAATGTACTGGTCGACAATCGTGCGGCGAGCAAAATCACGCAGGGCGTGACCACCGAAATCACCGGCGAAGGCAGTTCGATCGCTCCCGTAAACGACCGCATGAAAAAGGAGAACGAAGAAGTCGCGAAGAAATATGGCGTGACAGTGGATTGGTCGACGCTAGACGAATACTTCAAACATTTTGAACGGACAAAATCCGCCATCAACCTGGGCACCTTCGTGGGAGCGGGCGGCGTCCGCAATTATGTGATTGGAACGGTCAATCGGCCCGCATCACCGGCAGAACTTGAGCAGATGCGTCAGCTCGTCGCCCAAGCGATGCAGGATGGTGCTATGGGAATCAGCACCGCGCTCGAGTACGTTCCGGACACTTTTGCGTCAACGGATGAGATTGTGGAGTTGGCCAAAGTCGCCCGCCAGTATGGGGGCGTCTATTTCACTCATCAGCGATCGGAAACGGACGCCATCTTCAGCTCCCTGGACGAGGTCTTTGCGATTGCCCGGCGCGCCAACATTTCTACGACGATCTGGCACCTTAAGACCGCGTACCACGAGAATTTTGGAAAGATGCCGGAGGTGCTTCGCCGCATTCAGGATGCTCGCGCACAAGGCATCGACGTTGCCGCCAGCGTTTATCCCTACACGCGCGCCAGCAACGGACTGGTTTCTTCTTTCCCTCCGTGGGTTTCCGAGGGCGGAATCGAACAGATGATTGCCCGCTTCAAGGACCCGGTTCAACGGGAGCGCATCAAGAAAGAAATGGATCAGCCCAGCACTACTTGGGAAAACGAGTGGCTCGGTTCGGGTGGAGACGGCTCCGGCATCATGCTAGTTGGCTTGATGAATCCCGAACTCGCAAAGTATGAAGGCATGACGCTGCAAGAAATTGGCCGCCAGTGGAACAAGGATCCCAAAGACGTGGCAATGGAAATCGTAATCGCGGATCACGGCCACACCGGGCAGGTAACTTCCATCATGGATGAAGGAGACGTGCGGGCGGCGGTTTCGAACCCGATCGTAACGTACGGTTCGGACTCCGAGGCTCAGGCTGAAGATGGTCCTCTGAGCAAAACCAAGGCGCATCCGCGCGCGTTCGGAACGTTCCCACGCATCCTTGGGATATATGCTCGTGAGCAACACACGATGAGCCTGGAAGAGGCGGTGCGCAAGATGACTTCGCTGGCGGCGAGCCGCGTAGGATTGCTGGATCGCGGCATTCTCCGTCCGGGAGAGTTTGCGGACATCGCGGTGTTCAATCCCAAGACCATCCGCGACGCCGCAACTTTCAGTGATCCGATGCATTATTCCGTGGGCGTGAGGTACGTCTTTGTGAATGGACGTCCCGTGGTGTGGGACGGAGCGATTACCGATGAGCGCCCGGGCCGTCCAGTGCGAGGTGCCGGTTATCAAGCGAAACAGCGCTAGCGGTTAGAAGCAGCCTGCCGGGATTTGAGTCCGCGTCGCCCTAAGAAGAATTAGATCCAAATGAGTTTACGTTAAAGCGGAAGCGGTGGCCTTCCAAACGCTAGTTTGCGCGGCGGGTCAAGGGCTCTACCTGTCTGGTTTCGTGTCATCGGTGTTGGCGATCTTGAAGTTGACGGGGATTGTGCTTTGGTCTGGGTGGAGAGTGAGTCTGCCGTTGGGCGCGATGCTGGGTCACACGGCGATTTATTTGCTGGCGGGATTCGTCTGTTGTTTCGCAATCCACTACGAGGAAGAGGAGGAAGAGCCACCGGCCAAGGTTCGGAACTCGCGCATGTCTTACCAGCTCGCTTCCTTGGTGTTTGTTCTGGTTTCTCTGGACAACTTGCTGAGGTGGCGAGAGCAGTCCAATTGGTTTTGGCTGTGCTCGGGACGGATGTGGCTGGTGATTTTGTTCGGGGCTCTTGCGCTGGGTGCGCAATTTTTGTATTGGGGTGAGATAGTAGAGGAACTTAACGGTCAGCTCGACGAATGGTAGCAGGCGCCGATGAGTTTTTTGACCATACGAGGTAGCGTAGTTATCCACGATCAGATGCACGTCGAAAGCCTTCGCAACAGGCAAGCACACTCCGGTTGGCAACGAAATGCTTCTGGCGGAACTGGTGCTCTCTGGCGGTGGGACGGTGTCCGTGGCGCGCTGGGCCAAACGTCCGCACTATTATAAAAGGTGGGCGGACAGCGGTATAGGTCGGCCTAAATTTCCTTAGAAAAATGGTGACATTTTCCCCTGTCGCGCGTCTTATTCTTTGGAAGCACAAGCATAGACTCTCTATGGATGGAAGGACTATGGCGAAAGACAACTCGGGTCGCAAAGGTGAGCTGCTTCCCGGAACGCTCGAAATGCTAATCCTCAAGAGCCTCGCACGAAACGCCGAGACGATGCACGGCTACGGCATCGCGCTTTACATCAAGCAGATTTCGCAGGAAGTGCTACGGGTCGAGGAAGGCTCGCTCTATCCGGCACTGCAACGATTGGCCGTCAAGGGACTGATCATTGGCGAGTGGCGGGAATCAGACACGGGCCGCCGCGCGCGGTACTACAAGCTGACGAGCGCGGGGCGGAAACAGCTTAGGGAAGAAGTGGCGGGCTTTGAGAAATTATTGGAAGGAATTATGCGCGTGGTGCAACCGGCGTAGCGCCTAGAGAAAGGAGTAACTAGCTATGAAGAGGTTGGCCGAACTGTGGAGGCGGATGTTCCATTTGCGACGGCGATCGGAATTCGATCAGGGACTGACAGAGGAGATGCAACACCATCTGGCGCTCAAGACCAAGGAAAACATCCGCTCGGGGATGTCTGAAAACGAAGCGCGCTATGCGGCGCGGCGCGAATTTGGCAACGTGACGGTGCTGAAGGAAGACAGCCGTGGCGTGTGGAGTTTCCGTTGGATTGAAGAGCTTCTGCAAGACGTGCGCTATGGGCTCCGTACGTTGCGCAAATCCCCCGGCTTCACGGCGGCAGCAGTGCTAACCCTCGCGTTAGGGATAGGTGTGAACACCGCGATCTTCAGCATTGTAGATTGTTTGGTGATTCGCCCGCTTCCTGTGGAACGCCCGGGAGATGTTGTTTTCCTGACGTCGGCGCGAAAGGGCAAGGCCCCCAGCACAGCTTTCCCGTATCCCGACTTTACGGACATCCAGAAGCAGACCGCCAATGTCTTTTCGGATGTCTCTGCGGTTGGGATGTTCATGACGGATGGTCTTGCCGTGAACGGGCAGAGCCAGCCGATGTGGTCCAGCTATGTCACCGGCAATTTTTTTGGTCTCCTGGGACTTAAACCAACACTGGGACGCTTGATTCTCCCATCGGAAAGTAGCGTCGCTGGAGCCGACCCAGTTGTCGTCCTCAGCTATGCGTATTGGCAGTCGCGTTTTAATGGCGACTCAAGCGTTATTGAAAAGAAAGCGTCCGTCAATGGTGTTCCCGTCACGATCGTCGGCGTCGCGCCGGAAGGATTCCACGGGCTTACTTCGTTGATGGATTTTCAGGGCTATATCCCTCTTGACATGGGAGCTGCACTGAAAGATCTTCCTGAGGATTTCCTTGCTGCGCGTGGCAACGCAGAGGTTGGGCTGATTGCCCGATTGAGAACCGGTGTAAGCCTGCAACAAGCGCAGACGGCTCTGAACGTTGTGGCACAAAGGCTGTCTCAGCAATATCCAACTACAGACGGCAAAATGACTCTCGAGGCGCTTCATCTGGGGCCTGCTGGCCTCATGGTCGATCCGACGAACCCGGAGATCCTGCCATTTGTGAGCTCTGTCTTCTTGATTCTCGCAGCCTTGGTGCTGGCTCTCGCATGCATGAACATCGCTAACCTTTCCCTGGTTCGCGCGGCCTCGCAGCAGCGCGAAATGGCCATGCGCACCGCCTTAGGAGCAACGCGTGCGCGCCTGGTTCGGCAGTTGCTCACTGAGAGTCTTCTGCTGGCACTGCTCGGTTGCGTCGCTGGAATTATTTTGGGGCTCGGCGGAAGCACCGCGTTCAGCTCGATCCCTCTGCATACTTCACTTCCGATCATTTTGGATTTTCACTTCGACTGGCGAGTTTTCGCTTATGCCCTCGGCGCGGCGATTCTCACTGGCGTGCTCGTCGGTATCATGCCCGGGCTTCGCGCCGCGCGCAGCGACGTGAACGAAATTCTTCATGAGGGCGGACGCACCTCGACCGCAGGCGGCCATCGACTGCGCAGCGCGCTGGTCGCCGCGCAAGTGGGCGGCTCACTCATGCTGTTGGTCGTCGCTGGCCTTTTCGTGCGCAGCCTGGAAAAAGCGCAGCACACGAATCTCGGCTTCGATCCGAACCACGTTCTCAACCTGACTATTGACCCGCATGAGGCGGGCTACAATGAAACGCAGGCGCGCGAATTCTTCCGCACCCTGCTCGACCGTACGCGCTCACTGCCCGGAGTGCAATCGGCCAGCCTCGCCGCTTCCGTTCCGATGGCTTATGGCCCCAGTAATGGCACCACGCTCAAGATCGATGGTTACCAGCCTCCGAAGGACCAGGAAAATCCAACGGCGGGTTACAACGCTGTCTCCTCGGGTTATTTTGAGACCATGCATGTCTCGTTGCTTCGCGGGCGCGAGATTCGGGATTCCGATGGGCAGAATTCGCAGCGCGTAGCCGTAATCGACCAGACCATGGCGAATCGTTATTGGCGTGGCCAGGATCCCATCGGCCGGCGCTTCAGCACCACGGATGATCCAAGCTATCCTATTGAAGTGATTGGCATTGCAAAAAACGCCGTGGAAAGCCAGATTTTCTGGCCGGACGAGCCCTTTTTCTACGTGCCGTTTTCACAGTTTTACCAGCCAGTTGCTACACTTCAGCTCCGATCTGCTGGCGCTCCCGAGGTGATGGCCCGCGAAACGACGGGTCTGATTTACTCCCTCGAGCCCGCCATGCCGGTCTATGATGTTCAGAGCATGACGACCGCGCTCGACACCTTGAATGGCTTCCTCATTTTCCGATTTGCCGCCGCTCTGGCCGCTTCTCTGGGGATTCTGGGACTGATACTTGCGGTCGTCGGCGTCTACGGCGTCATTTCTTACGCGGCGAGTCAACGCACGCATGAAATCGGCATTCGCCTCGCGCTTGGTGCACAACCAGGGCAAATTCTGAAAATGATTTTCCGCCAGGGATTTCTCATTGTGGGCGCTGGAGCGCTTGCCGGAGTTCTCGCCGCTGCCGCGATGGCGAGGCTTGTTGGCAATCTGCTCTTCGGCGTGGCCCCCGGCGATCCACTGACTTACGTAGCCGCCTCGGCACTGCTGGCCGTCGTCGCGCTTCTCGCGTGTTACATCCCCGCGCGAAGGGCGATGCGTGTCGATCCGATCCAAACGCTGCGGCACGAGTAGATGTGCCTCGCCACATTTCAAAACGGATTGGATTCCACGAGTTCATTCGCATATATTCGTTCCGCAACAAGTAAGAATGGTGAGCATGTATTGGAGCCGGCTCGCATTTTACAAAAGTAGACGAGAAAATCCCTTCGCGTGAGTCTGATGTCATAATGTTTTCTATGCGGCTCGGTTGTAGCGGTGGTGCAAACCACCGAGTCTTGCCTGTGCGATCACGCGACCACGATGAGCTGAGCGGACTCTGCCGCCCGGTGTTTCCTTGCTCAACCCCAGATGCGTGCGGTCTCCATGATAGTAGCGGACGTATTCACTGAGAAGCCGTTTCAGATGCCGCTCGTTGAGCACGATCACATGATCGAGCAGTTCCCGCCGGCAGCTTTCCACCCATCGCTCGGCGACTCCATTCTGCCAGGGGCTTCGGATCGAAGTTCTTTTAGGCTTGCTTCCCATCGCTCGAACAGCAGCAATTACTTCGAGCCCAAATTTCTTGTCTCGATCAAGGATCATGCATTTGTGAGAGGCCTCATAGGGGAATGCCTCGCGCAACTGCTGCACGACCCAGTGGTTTTCCGGATTGCGAGTCACATTGAAATGAAAGATTCGTCGACGATCATGCCCAATGAGGAAGAATCAGTAGAGGAGCCCAAAGGTGACTGTATGGACGGTGAAGAAGTCCATCGCGGCAATGACTTCGCCGTGGTTCTTAAGAGATGCCTTCCACTGAGCGATCTTGTCGGGGTTCCTCGGGGCCCGTTGGACCCAGCGCGAGACCGTTCGCTCCGAGACATCAAATCCAAGCATCTGCAGCTCCCCATGAATTCGAGGTGCTCCCCAGGTCGGGTTCTCCTTGACCTTTCGAAAGATCAATTCGGGCAGCTCCTTGCCGATGCGTTTTCCTCCAGAGGAAACCGGATGACGCGAGAGCCAGGCCCAGTAGTGTCGAAACCCGGCACGGTGCCAGCGGGGAATAGTCTCTGCACTCACCAGGATCAGGGATTGTTTCCACCGAGGCCAATACTTGCGAGCGAGGACCCAAAAGAGCTTGTCGAATGGAGTCAGACGGGGCCTTGGGTGCTTGCGCTTGAAGACCACGAGTTGTTGCCGGAGTGCCAGATTCCCAAGCCAGAGGCTCCGGCGCGAACGGAAAAGGCGGACAAACGAGGCCAGGAATAACCCGATAGTGTGTAACATACCGGCGTGCTATTGCAGATTGTCTGTGAACGGCAACCGGCGATGTTGTTGAAAACAAAGGCGGACAGAGATGTGGCGAGGCACACCTCGCTCTGTGAATTCGCAGAGGGCGGATAATTCCTTGTTACCTCTACCGCAACGCAGCTGTCTTTTAATTTGGCTAGTCGCAAGCTAAGAAATCAATAGGTGCCCATCTCAGCGTAAGGCGCTTGCGCGAACCGAATGTTCATTTGTCGGAGTGCAGCCTTTCCCTGAATAGTCAAGTCTGTGACAAAAAGGAATTGTTCCTTGCTTTCTCTAACATGAGCCTTTATCCGATAGTGTGTGCCCCAGGGTTTTTCAAGCACTATTACTGCAATCGACGAATCAGGCGCGCGATATGAACTTGACGCCGCAATTTCTGTCAGTCTTTCGCGTACGGCGGCGGCGTCATGATCGGGATGGAGATAGAAGTTCGCGACGCACAACAAACTGCGATTGCCACCACTGGAATTGAAGATGCTGGTTGACCAGAGGCGAGAGTGCGGAATAATTACCTCAGTTTCATCTGCGGTCACCAAGTGAACCGCCCGACCGGATATGGATTTCACCTCTCCGTAAGCGCCATCCACTGCGATCCAATCACCTGGCTGGTAGGTGTTTTCTAGCACTGTTACAAGCCCGGCCACAAAACTACTTCCGTAATCTTTTAGCGTATAGGCCAGAGCCAGAACCAGGCCCGCGCTGAGAGCAATAATATTGGGAACTGTGGGCTCTACTAGAAGCGGTACGACCACAACGATAGCTGCGGCTCTCATCAGTAGGCGGGCAATGGGTACTGCACGCAGTATAGTGAGACGCCGATGTGGGTGAGCCTTTTCAGCCGCCCGTCGGAGCTGCCACTGCATGACAAGTATCAGCAAGCGGGCCAGAAGGAATATGGCTGCGATGATGAGCACATCACGCCAAACAAGTTTCTCCAAATAGCCCCAGGCACTAGGATTTAGATTCATAATTCGCCTTTTCGTCGCTCATGATTACGAGCCGTTCCACAAACTATCTCGTCGCCGGCCTTGAATGGCAGTCAATGTCTTTTCTCTAACTAGGTCGGCTTACAGCTAGCAATTTTGAATAATACTCCTAGAACTCAAGGCAATCGGCCAAATTGTCTGAGCTAGTGGAAGCGATCACTATTGTCGTTTGCCAAAACTCTGTCCGCCATTGTTTTCAACAACTTGCGCTGTTGCCATCAACAGGCAACTTGCGATAGCACCCCGCTATGGGACACACAATTCGGTTCTTTCTGGCCGCATTTATTCGTCTCTTCCGCTCACGTCGGAGCCTTTGGCTCGAAAACCCGGCACTCCGGCAACAACTCGTCGTCTTGAAACGAAAGCATCCCCGTCCGCGCCTAACCGGGCTCGACAAGCTCTTCTGGATCCTTGCCCAAAGGTTCTGGACAGGATGGAGACAAGCCCTGATCGTGGTGAGCCCGGAGACCATTGTCCGCTGGCACCGAGCGGGTTTCCGACTGTACTGGACCAGGCCCTCACGCCATCGAATCTGCTTCGGAAGAAAACGAATCAGTAAGGAACTTCGTGAGCTTATTTTCAAGATGGCCGCGGAGAATCCCACTTGGGGAGCCCCGCGCATTCATGGAGAACTGCAAATGCTCGGATTCGACGTCTCGGAACGAACAGTTTCGCGCTGGGTACAGCGGGCTCCGAGGGACCCTGACAAGATCGCTCGGTGGAAAGCCTTTCTCAAGAACCACGGCGAAGTCATTGCCGCGATGGACTTCTTCACAGTTCACACAGTTACGTTCGGGGTCCTCTACTGCTTTTTCATCATTGGCCATGGCCGTCGTTGCATTTTGCCGTCCCTCGCCAAAAATCTGTCCTCCTTTGTTTTTAACAACTTACGACGTTGCCATTCACAGGCAATCTGCGGTAGCACGCCGCCATGTCACACACGATTGCATTCCTTCTGGACTCGTTTTTTCGCATTTTACGCACTCGCCGGGGCCTTTGGCTCGAAAACTTGGCCCTCCGGCAACAACTCGTTGTCTTGAAGCGAAAGCATCCCCGGCCGCGCTTCAGGACCACAAGCTGTTGGCGAAGCGCTAAGTTGTCGATCAATAGAGTCCGACGGGAGTGTAAAATGCGAAAAAACGAGGCCAGAAAGAGTCCGATAATGTGTAAAATGGCCGCGTGCTACCGCAGATTGCCTGTGAATCGCAACCGGCTAAGTTGTTGAAAACAGAGACGTACAGAGTTTTGGCGAGTCACAACCTGAAGTTGGTTATCAAACATATTTGACCGTATTGCCAGACATGTGTTTTTTCTTGGCGGGATAGATATCTCCAAGCAAGACTCGCAGGATCTCGGCGACACTCCATGCCTGTGCAAAGCATCCACGCGGGAGTTGTGGCGCGTCACCATCATAAATCTCTGCAACCTGGCCGAGTGCGCCGTTTTGTAGGCGTTCTTCAAGAGAGCGCAATAAATTGCGAGCGTGTTTGCGGCTCGAAACAGTTGAGCCATGCACACGGAGGTAGGCGGTAATGAAAGGGCCGAGAAGCCAGGGCCATACCGTTCCCTGGTGATAAGCCGCGTCACGGTGGAAGGGATCACCTTCATAGCGGCCCTTGTAGTTTGGATCGTCCTGGCTGAGGGTCCGCAAACCGTAAGGTGTCAAGAGACGCTGCTCAACGATTCTCAAGACGTTTGCCTGGCGCAGCGAGTCGAGCATGGAATGTCTTAGGCTGACTGCAAGGATCTGGTTCGGGCGAATGGAAGCATCAGGGTTGTCGTTGTCTAATGAATCGTAGAGGCAGTTCTCGTGTGAATTCCAAAAAACGGAGTTGAAGGTCTTCTGGGTCACAGATGCCAAAAAATGATACCGCTGCGCTGATTCCGTATGGTCGAAACGTGCGGACAGATCCTCCATGATTTTTAGTGCGTTATACCAAAGAGCTTGTATCTCCACAGGAAAGCCCATCCGTGGAGTCACAACTAAATCGCCCGCCTTTGCGTCCATCCAGGTAAGCGGAACACCGGGCTCTCCTGCGTGTAGCAGACCATTCTCGAACATGCGGATATTGTAGCGGGTGCCTCGAATATGCCATTCGATGATGTCTGTGAGCACGTCATAGAGTTTGTCTCGGACAAGTGCTCTGTCACCTGTTTGCGCCAAATAAGCCACTACCGCTTCAAAAAACCAGAGTGTCGCATCCACAGTGTTGTATTCGGGGACCGCGCCTATGTCCGGAAAACGATTGGGGATCATTCCCATATCCACGTGCTCGGCAAAAGTCAAAAGGGCGCCCCTCGCTGCAACAGCGTTACCGGGAGACAGTGTCAGTCCCGGCAAAGCGATCAAGGTGTCGCGGCCCCAGTCGGTAAACCAAGGATAGCCTGCAATAACAGTGGGGCCCTTTTCGCGGCGGACGAGAAACTGGTCTGCCGCAAGTGACAGTTGTCGCGCAAGATCGTCTTCCACGGGAAAGTAAGACTGGATCGACGAGCGTCGCGCCACCTCTTTGCGGCGAAATTTCGAGGCATCAGCCACATTGCACGGTGCATCTGAAGCGATTATGGTCGCTGTCCGCTTCTGTGAAATCTCAAAACTGAGCGTCATCGGATTGAAAAGATCCTCGATCGCATCCAATCCGCGTTCCGCTTCGACTGCATAAAAGAATTGGCGATACCAGGTCGCCTGGGTCTCGATATCAGTCGCAGTATGAGCAAGATAAAGCCTAGGTAACCCTGCATACGGCGACACGCTCGCCAGTCCCTTCTCCTGATAAACCGTAGGATCAAGGACGTCATTCTCGTGAGTTGTGCTGTGGTAGTCCCGGAATGCAATAAGAGGACGAATTTCCAGGCGGATTGATATCTTGCGCGGTGCTTTCAAGATGTTGTATTTGATTACGGTGGTGTTGCTGCCGTGCACCATAAATGCTGTTCTCTGGATTCGCACGCCCGCAACCTCGAAAGTTGATAAAGGAAAGGGATCCAGCCGGAAGTTGGAAAGCAACTCAAAGCCGCGAGGATGGATGGCTCCGACATACTGGTTTGTGCTCAGATCAAAACGCTCAACTCCGATCACCAGCGTCTCTTCGAGTTTTGACAACAAGAGGAGCCGGCCTCCGGGAGGCTGTGTGGCGGCAGTGAGAAGCCCATGATAACGGCGAGTGTTCATGCCCGAAATGGTCGAGCAGGCAAACCCACCCAAGCCATTCGTTTCAAGCCATTCACGGCCACCCGATTGCAAGAAGTCTGAGCAGATTTCAGATCCACATTCAATCATGGCTCCTACCAGGTACCTCGCATCCCATTTGGCCTATAGACTTGACACATCACAATACTTTGCTCCCAAAGGAAAAATCGGTATCGCTGAGATCATTCGGACCCTCGAACGTTTTGTTTCCGTCGACCCTCGTCGTCTTTTCTGTGAACCATCAAAGTTTGGTCTGAAGAGTTACCACCAGTGGTTGCGACTGCTGGTTTCAGCTGGTGAGCTTTGCCGCCCTGCTGTAGGAGTTTCGTTACCAAGCCAGTCCACCCCGTTTGGTGGCTCGCGCCCAAGCCGGCTCCGGTGTCGCCGTGAAAATACTCGTGAAAAGGAATAAGATCGCGCCAGTTTGGATCCCGTTGAAAGATTTCACGATTTCCAAAAACTGGTCTTCGGCCTTTCTCATCTTGAAGGAAAATCCGAGTCAGACGCGTCGACAACTCGGTGGCGATTTCCCATAGATTCATTTGTTTGCCGGAGTTTGTCGGGAATTCAACCGTGAATCCATCTCCCAGATAGTGATGGAACTTTTGTAATGATTCGATCAGCAGAAAATTCACCGGGAACCAAATAGGCCCGCGCCAATTGGAATTCCCTCCAAAAAGACCCGAGGTCGACTCTCCGGGTTCAAACATTACGCGGTGATCCATACCATTGACCCTCAAATAGTAGGGATTTTCCTTATGAAACCGGGAAACCGATCTGATGCCGTATGGCGAGAGAAATTCATTTTCATCGAGCATGTACCTTAGGATTTGGCGCAATTGGTCCGGGTTTGCAATTGATAGTAGTCGACGTGAGCCACGGCCGGGAGTGCTCATGCAGGCCACGTCGGCGGTCAAATCAGGACGGTTCTGGATAAACCACTCGAGACGACGCTTAAATCCGGGTAACCGGTCGAGCAGCTCTGAATCCAGCGTTTCTACCGCGAAAAGAGGGATTAGTCCAACGAGGGATCGGATCTTCATCGGCAAGTGGGAATCATCAGGAAGTCGTAACACGTCATAGAAGAAACCGTCTTCCTCATTCCAGAGCCCTTGGCCCCCGTTGCCGTGGTGGCTCATCGCGTGCGCAATGTAGATGAAGTGCTCCCAGAATTTGCTGGCTACATCTTCGTAGGAGGGATCTTCCTTCGCCAGTTCGAGGGCGATCGCGAGGAGGTTAAGGGAATACATTGCCATCCAGCTTGTGCCGTCAGATTGTTCGATATAGCCGCCAGTTGGTAATGGGGCGCTGCGGTCAAACACGCCAATATTGTCCAGCCCGAGGAATCCACCCTGGAAGATGTTCATCCCATCAGCGTCTTTCCGGTTGACCCACCAAGTGAAATTCAGGAGCAATTTGTGGAAAACGCGCTTTAGGAATTCACGGTCGCCATTTCCATTTCGATTCTTGTCTATTTTGTAAACACGCCATGCTGCCCACGCGTGCACAGGGGGATTCACGTCGCCGAATGCCCATTCATAGGCCGGAAGTTGTCCATTGGAGTGCATGTACCACTCGCGAAGCATGAGTATGAGTTGTTCCTTTGCGAACTCCGGATCGGCTAGCGCCAGTGGAATGCAGTGAAAAGCGAGGTCCCACACGGCATACCAGGGATACTCCCACTTGTCGGGCATGGAGATGACATCGGAGTTGTATAGAGAGACCCAATCCTTGTTGCGGCCGTTACGGCGTTCTGCTGGGGGCGGAGGACTCCCCGGATCTCCGTCAAGCCATTCCTTGATGACATAGTGGTAGAACTGCTTCGACCAAAACATACCGCCAAATCCTTGGCGCATGACGTTTTGAGCATCGGAATTGAGACCCTGAGGGATCACGGTCGCATAGAATTCGTCTGCTTCCTTGCGGCGCATCACAAAAACCTCATCAAGCTTCTCGAAGGCTTTTCCGGGCTTCGATACCGAATCTGTCAGGCGCAAACGAAGGGTAGCTGTCTGGCCTGGTGCTATCGAGAGATTGTAGTGGGCTGCGGCTTTCGTGCCGAACTGATTGGGGTTAACAGCGCGTACAACATCGTGAACTACAATGTTATTGATTCCGTCCTTTACGTAGAGCGAACTGTTTTCTATGCCCCACAAACGGCTTGCGTTGGTTTCATTTTCTGTAAAAAGCAACTCCGGCGAACCTTCACAATGGAGCCAACGCATCCCCAGTTGTTCGTGCTGAATTCTGATTATTGGGTCTGGTGTGTGGCTTACAAGCCGCAATTCCGGGCGCGCAACGGCCTCGATCGGGGACCAGGTATTTCGGAACCATATTGTCGGCAGCAACCGAAGCTTTGCTGGATCTGGGCCCAGGTTTGTAGCGCGAATGCGAATGAAGATATCTTCGACATCCGCCTTGGCGTATTCCACTTCAACGTCAAAGTAACGGTTCTGGTCGAAAATGCCCGTGTCGGCAAGCTCAAATTCGGGTTGTCGCTTGTCACGGTTGCGGTCTTCAGTAATCAGCTGCTCGTATGGAAATCTAGCCTGCGGATACTTATACAGATACCTCATGTAAGAATGGGTGGGAGTGCTATCGAGGTAAAAATAGTACTCTTTTACGTCTTCGCCGTGGATTCCTTCGTTACCTGTCAATCCAAACGGGCGCTCCTTCAAAATCGGATCGCGTTCATTCCATAAAGCCAAAGCGAAGCAAAGAAACTGCCTGCGGTCGCTGATCCCGGCAATCCCATCTTCATTCCATCGGTAGACGCGAGATCGAGCGTGGTCGTGAGGAAAATACTCCCAGGCATTGCCGTGCGGGCTGTAGTCCTCACGTACTGTACCCCATGCACGTTCGCTGAGATATGGGCCCCACCTTTTCCAATGTTTGATCCGCTTATTCGCTTCATCGAGCCGAATCTGTTCCTCTGTAAGGACGGCCATTGGATGAGTCCCTTTTCACGATCCAGATTCCGCGACCGCATCTAGGCGGGTCCGTTGACGCTGCCGTATGAAAAGTCACGCAACAAAATACCTGAAGGGAGATATTCCCACCCGACTTCCACCAGTCATAAGAGTCATTCGCCGCGCAAAAGTTTCATGGACGAATCAAAGAGAACCGCTAAATCCTGGCACACCACGGAGGCGAGCGCCTTCACGCGCATGGATCGTCGTTCCTACAGGCGAGTGCGAAGTTGTAAAGGAACCCAAAGGGAATGGTGGAGAGCCGCCGCCTACGATTGAGAATTGGGATTTTCGACAGAGTTCGGGAATACATGTGCGGCTAAGATGCAATTACGAGCGGATTTCGGGCTTGCTAGCTCCGTTCGGATCGCAGCTTCGCCATGACGCGCGCGATAATTGGCTCAGAGACGCTCTGCGGCAACTCGAAGGATCTACTCTCGGTCACGATTTTTACAGTCTTGCTGCTGGAATCGTAGAGGACACGGCATGCGCGGCACTGAGACAGATGCAATTCGAGTTCTTGACGAACTTCTGGAGAGACTTGATTCTCCAGATAGTCAGCGAACTCAACGAAGAATTCCTCACATGTGATCATTGAACTGCTCCCCTGGTCCTGGCCGTAAAGTGAGGCGAGAGCCATTCACGCAGCATAAGCCGACCCCTCAGGAGCCGCGTCTTTACTGCAGGGACGCTTAGCCCTAACTGCCGGGCAACTTCATCCGTTGAATGCTGCTCAATATCCCGGAGCATGACCACAATTCGGTACATGGCGGGAAGCCCCAAGATTCCAGTTTCAACAAGCTGCCGGATCTCTGACTTAGAGTAGCACTGCTCAGGATTATCCTGCCAAGCTCTCACCTGATGAGGGCGAAAGTCCCGGTCTTCCTCGTATTCACCCTCATCCAGGCTCTCAAAATTCTTCCGGCCTCGCAGACGTTGAAGCGCTGCATTCCTGGCAATACTGACAAGCCAAGTCGAAAACTTCGAGCGGCCCTGGAATCCGCGGAGGTGCTTAAACGCACTCAAGAGCGTATCCTGCAAAGCATCCTGTGCATCGGAAGTGTTACCCAACATTGCCATCAGAATGCGATAAATCAGCTGTGTATGTCGACGAGTCAGCTCTTCAAAAGCATCCAGCTTTCCGGCTTGAGCCTGGGCGACCAATTCAGCATCAACGTCCTGGAGTGTATCGGCGCGATGCACTGCGCCCTCACGTTGGATAGGAGTGAGGGCAGCGCCTGAAAGATTCGCCTTATTTTCTTCAAAGACTGCAGGAGGGGCAAAATCCGGTTCGATTCCAAGTCCCATTTGGAGGGTATTCGCGAAATTATTGAGAGCGGTCACCGCCACGCATTCCAAAATCTGTTCCTCGGTAAAACCAAGTGTTAGAAGCTTGACGACGTTTCCGCGAGAAAAGTCCGGATCACTTGTTCCCAAATTGACAGCGAAGTCCAGCAATGCTTTATCGGGCGCAGACAAGTTGGACTCATGATGGTCCACCGCGACCTGGTCGCCTTCCTCCACAGGGAGGCCCATGCCTCGCAGGAGGTTGCAATGCATTGCAACGCAATAGGAGTTGAGGTTCGCTGCCGATACGGCCAACAGAATGCATTCTTTCTGCACACGTGTCAGAGCATCCTCCGGGAGCAGAATCCTGCCTATTGCTTCCAATTCCGCTTCCAGCAAGTCGGGCCGCAATGTCTGAGCGCGGAAAAAGTTCGGTATGAATCCGTGACTCTGCTGGACGATGGCAAAAGGTGCAAACGTGTTGGGACTCAGGTATGGAGCGGGCAAGTATGGCCCTTTTCGTTGTGTGGCCACATGAGAGTCGGGCAACAAGCCATGGACCGCTATGCCACGATGGTGATCGATTCTCGCGGAGGGAAGCTTTCGCGATCCGAAATCTGGCTTGGGCCCTAAGCCCACAGCTAGAGTGCAGCGATAGACGGCGAGTGCGGTCATGACAACGAATTCGAGTATTGCCTCATCGCGGAATCCGCATGCGCGTAGCGCATCAATGTCTTCCCAGCTCACAGACGCAGCTTGCCGGCTCAGTTTGAGGCAAAATTCCAACGACGCCAACTCAAAGGGTGATATGTCGGCTTGGTGGTAGCCGTTCAAGAGATTATCGATTTGGCCATCCGACACACCGAGCGAAGACAAGACGGCACTATCCAGGTCCAAGCAGTAATGATTTTGGCGGTCAACTGCAATGCAAAGAAGAATTCGTTCCTTTTGTATTCGGGAAATCGCCCCTTCTTTTAAGCGAAGAGCACTTTCAAGCTTTGTCTGAGCCTCGATTAAGCGAGGCAGCAAGGTCTGCGCGTGAAGAAGGCGCGGAATAAATCCCAGGGCCTCCTTAGACGATACAAAGGGGCCGAACGTATCCTCTTGTCGAACTTCTGTGAAAAAGCTCATTGACGCGCCGTTATCCTGATGGGATTGGCGAGAAGCGAGTGTATGTCTTTGACTTCCTTGGGCGCAAGCTAGGAAATGTTTCATCGCGAAAGACCGATTCAATATCTCTGCGATACGCCTGGCATTTCGGAAAGGGACCACCCCCCGTTCAGTTAATGCCCAGCATAATTCTTCGTTCGATTGTTGTAACTTTCCTGCGAGTCGCGAATCACACATCCCGGGGTGTTTTGTGGGAGCCTTACCCAAATGGCGTTAAACGACGTACATGCGGACTCCGATCCGCCAGGTGTCGAGACCGGGGCGGAAAAGCCAACCAAAAGGCAAGTTTTCCTTGGTTTTGGATCGCTCACGCTTGCGGCGGTCGAGGCGGTGTGCCTGTTCTTTGTTACTGCCAATGGCTTGGTGTTGCTCCTAGGTGGCGCTTCGATTAGCTTGGCGCAAGGAGCGGTCCTGTTTCACGCGACGGCAATTCGCCTGCCGCTTCTCAGTCTTGCAACTCTCGGGGCCGTGTTGAATCTCTGGTTGCTGTTCAACGCCTGGCGGCTAAGGCGCGCTCCCTCTGCGCAATGGAGGAGAAGGCCACTCGATCAAAAAGAACGCCGACGCATCGTAATTGTCGGCGCGTTGTCCATCATTACTTTGCTGGTCGTCGCCACGGAGCTTTTCCTGCATCACCGGTTGCATGGCTCGTCGTTCGCACGCACTTTCAATCCGTCTGCCCGGATCGAGCGAAACTTCACATCCGTTTAATTCGTCAGCTGCATATCCTGAATTACACCTTCTGAACTTCGTCGGAGATGTTCAGTCTCTATCGATCAGACTGACTCAAGTTCCCGGCGTAGTCTTTCATGCAATCGAGCGCTAAACCCGGCAGGGAGGGGAAACACTCGATCATCCGCGATCAGAACGAGCACGTTATGGGTTCCGTCGAGAACTGCGGTGCAATGCCTGCATTGCGCGAGGTGCGCTTCGAGCGCGGCGCGCATATTCGGAGAAATGTCGTCGTCCAGATAGTTGGAGATTTCGCGGCGTACATCTTTGCAGTTTAGTACCATGGATTCTTACCTCTTCGAAACGGGTTGCGGCTAAACAGTCCGTGCGAGGTCGTAACTGGCGCGACTAGGTCACGCAGCCGCAAGCGAGCCCGGACAAGCCGGGTCTTTACTACTTGTTTGCTTACGCCGAGTACCTCGGCAGTTTCGGCGACGCTCATTTGACGGATGTCCCGCAATGCGATCACTTCACGATATATTTCCGGGAGGGCGGCTACGGCGTTGGAAATAACCTCGCGAATCTCCTTTCGTTCCAGAGCCTCGGACGGAATTTCGCGCCAATCACCGAATTCTTCGGGGATATAGTCGCTTTCGTCTTCTTCGTTCTGGCACTCCATTGACTCCCACATGTGACGGTGTTGTTTGCGCAAGTGCATGCGCGCTTCGTTGAGCGCAATCTTGACAAGCCAGGTTCCGAAGCGGCTCTCTCCACGGAAATCAGCCAAGTGACGAAAAGCCTTCAGAATGGCCTCCTGAGAAACTTCCTCGGCGTCGCCGCTATTTTGTAGCACGGAATATGCCGTCAAATAGACACTCTTCTCATGGGCTCGAATCAGCTCATAAAACACTTCCTTTTCGCCTTGTAGCACTCGCGCGATGAGCTCTGACTCCAGGGTAGTGTCGTAAGAGGAAGTGTTTTTCAGTTCCGCCATTTGTTCTGTAGCCAATGTCAGGTCCCTTACGACAATCGATGTACGAAGGCACAAAAGGTGACACGCAATCTGCCTCTCCCCCGCACGGTTTGTGGAACCCCTGGGGCACGTCGCGGATGCCTGCAACGTTTTGGGATCTTGGTAATAACGGTAGTTTTACAAATGCCCAAAAACGATTCGCCAAAGTAAAGAAACTTTATCGGTCGGTAGGAGAATCTGTAACCTTTGCACTCCTCGTGTATCTACTGTTCCGGGTGGCGGAAAGCATTTTTCGCAATCCCGAGGCAGGAAGCGTTTGACCCACGGTCTTTGGTTCCTGGCCTGTTTTTTGCGGAGCCTTACGAGCAGGAGATCGCTCGAAAGGAATTGAATGACAATCGATAGGAGGAAATACTCATCATGACCACATCAAAGAAGAGTCTGATCATTGGGGCTGCACTCGCAGGGCTGATTGCCGGCAGTTCCGGTATTCATGCTTCCACGTTGCTGTCTGATGTAAGAGCAAGCTTGAGCAGCAGCCTGCCCAGCCAGGATCCCGGAACAACGTCGGAAAAGGCGAAGGATCCCAAGGATCGGCACGCATGTAAGGGCCAGAACTCATGCAAGGGCAAAGGCGCTTGCAAGTCGGGCGACCAGGGCTGCAAGGCAAAGAACTCTTGCAAGGGCAAGGGCGGATGCCGAACAGACGGAAAGAAAGTGCCACCCCCGCCACCCCCGAAGTCCGGCTCCGGCTCGAACTAGTCCGTCAAGTACTACCGGGGCCGGTGCGGCTTGCTGGCCCTTCAGTTTCCTAAGAATTGGAGACATGAGTGCCTTCAAATCCCTTCAACGGCTTCACAAATTACGGTATCGGAATCGGGCTGCGTTCTCCCCATTTCCACCACATTCTCACGCGCAAGCCCGTGGTGGACTGGTTTGAGATCATCTCGGAAAATTTCATGATTGACGGCGGCCGTCCTCTTCGCGTTCTGGATCAAATCCTCGAACAGTACCGCGTAGTACAACACGGGGTCTCCATGTATTTCGGTTCGGCTGAAAAACCCAACCGGGAACATCTGCGGCGCCTGAAAGAACTTGTGAAGCGGACTAAAACGCCGTGGCTCTCCGATCATCTTTGCTGGGGTAGTGTGGACGGATGTTATACGCATGACTTGCTTCCCATGCCCTACACATTTGAAGCGGCCCGGAAGACCGCGCAAAAAGTTCGGGACGTGCGCGATTTTCTAGAGGTACCCATCGCCGTCGAAAACGTCAGCAGCTATGCGGAATTTCACGTTTCCGAAATGACCGAGTGGGAGTTTCTCAATGAAGTCGTGGAGCGTGCGGACTGCGGCATTCTTCTCGACGTGAATAACATTTACGTGTCGTCGCGGAATCACAGCTTCGATCCCATGACTTATGTGGAAAGCGTGCCTGCCGAGCGTGTGGCCCAAATTCATATCGCGGGGCATTCAAAATACGAAAAATATATTCTTGATACGCACGACCACCCTGTCATCGACCCCGTCTGGAAACTATACGAGCGCGCGGTTGAAAGAGCCGGGCATACCGCTACTCTTTTGGAATGGGACGACAGCATTCCTACGTTCAAGGAAGTTCACGACGAAGCTTTGAAAGCGAATCGCTTTTTGGCAAAGCATGTTCTGGCGCGTGCCGTATGAGCCTGCTATCCATTCAGCGGACTATGGCTCGCGCGGTGATGCAGCCGCTTACCCGCTCCGAGCACATGAGCAGAGTTGCGCCGAATGGCAGGCGCATGAAGGAGTATGCCGCACGGTTCATCAAACCAAACGACAGGCTGACTTCGTTTGAACGTCTGGAGATTTATAACCGGCAATACTGGTGGCGAGTTCTTGCAGCGCTCGCCGAGGATTTTCCGGGGTTACAGGCAATGCTCGGCAATCGGCGATTTGAAGATCTGGGCAAAGCCTATTTGACAGAGTGTCCTTCGCACTCATTCACGCTGCGGAATCTGGGACGCGACCTGGAAGGGTGGCTGAAAAAGAATCCGCACTGGGCCGGTTCGCGGCAAGAGATGGCGTTGGACATGATTCGCTTGGAGTGGGCCGACATTGAGGCGTTTGACGGCAAGCAAGAAGAACCGTTGAAAATCGATGCTGCCGCGCTCTCCGATGGAACGAATCTGCGCCTGCGATTGCAGCCTTACGTGCGGCTGTTGGACTTGCGCTATCCCGTGGACAAACTGCTTCTCAAAGTCAAGGATCTGAACGACGACTCCGAATTTTCCAGCAATGCGTTCCGCGAACGACGCAAGCGCAAACAGGTCCTAGCCGTCGCGAAATTGAAGCCCGCGAGCATTTTTCTCGCCGTTCACCGCGTGGACTATTCCGTTTACTTCCGACGTTTGGACGCGAGCGAATACGACTTACTGTTCGCCATACAAAATGGGAAGACACTCGGGCAGGCGGTGGGTGATTCCCTTGAAAAAGGGGCGCGCGCCTCCGAACTCGAATTGGCGCAAGTCACTGCGTGGTTTCAAAATTGGACCACGTTTGGTTGGTTTTCTGGCAATGCAGGGAAAGGGGCGGGTCGCTGACACTTTTTTCGCAAACGCGAATCCAAAACGCACATGAGACATTTACTTTCGAAACTTCGCGCAGTTCACGACCGATTCTTTCAGTTGGTTTCCCTCGCCCAATCGCCTTTCCTTCTTTTTGTCCGTCTTTATTGGGGCTGGCAGTTGGCTCAGAGCGGATGGGGAAAATTGCACAACCTCGGCCAGGTGACTGACTACTTCACCACCCTAAATCTACCTTTCCCGGCGCACATGGCCCTTTTCATTGCGTGCGTAGAATTCTTCGGTGGAATTCTATTTGCTGTGGGGCTTCTCTCGCGCATGACCGCGCTGGTTCTTACAATCAATTTGATCTCGGCATTCATGCTTGGAGATCACGACGCATTTGTGTCCTTCATATCCGATCCCGATAAATTTATCGCCGCGGCTCCATACAATTTTCTTTTTGCTTCTGTGCTAGTGCTTTTCTTTGGGCCCGGCAAGTTGTGTCTTGACACTTTGTTGCGCCGGTTTGCGTTTTTTTCGGGCAAGTCGGAGGGTTCCCGGTACGCGACATAAACTCAGACGCGCCGGTTGGCGCGTGAAAACAAGCTCGTTTTCGAGGCCAACGGAAAACACGTCAAAGTTTAAGTGAAGTCGGACTAAAAACAGCCGCGCGGCAACGATGTCGAGTCCCGCGTTTCGTACATAGCTTCGTCACGATTTCACATTTTGAAGGAGCCTCACGTGTCTTCCGGCAGCTTGGAACTCGACAACCTTTGCGTCAACACGATTCGCACGCTGTGCATCGATGCGGTCCAGAAAGCGAATTCAGGCCACCCTGGAACGGCCATGGCAATGGCACCCGTCATCTTTTGCTTGTGGCAGCGGCATCTCCGTTTTGATCCAGCAGATCCCATCTGGCCCAATCGCGACCGATTTGTGCTCTCCGCAGGTCACGCCTCGACGCTACTTTACTCCACTCTCCATCTGACTGGTACCAAAGCCGTAGATCCCGACTACGAAGTTCTTGGCAGGCCTTCCGTTCTTCTCGAAGACCTTAAGTCGTTTCGACAGTTCGGGAGCCGCTGCCCGGGACATCCCGAATACCGGTGGACGTCCGGTATCGAGACCACCACGGGACCTCTTGGTCAGGGAGTTGCTACCAGCGTGGGGATGGCCATCGCCGGTAAGTGGCTTGCTTCGCGCTACAACCGAGGCCAGCACAGCCTTTTCGACTACAACACTTATGCGCTATGTGGGGACGGCTGCATGATGGAAGGCCTCTCGAGTGAGGCGGCCTCGCTGGCAGGTCACCTGAAGCTCGACAACCTCTGCTGGATTTATGACAACAACCACATCACGATTGAAGGAAACACCGAACTGGCCTTCACAGAAAACGTGGCGGCCCGGTTCAACGCCTGCGGATGGAATGTCACCCGCGTTAGTGATGCAAACGACCTAGACGAGATTGACGGCGCGATCGAGACCTTCCGACAGACACCCGGTCGTCCAACGCTGATTATCGTCGATAGTCACATCGGCTATGGCGCTCCGCATCGCCAAGATACCAGTGGAGCGCATGGAGAGCCGCTTGGTGAAGAAGAAGTCAAACTAACGAAGCGCAATTACGGCTGGCCCGAAGACGCGCAATTCCTCGTGCCAGAAGGAGTGTACGAAGCCTTTCAAGCTGGTATCGGAAGACGTGGACTGGATTTGCGAACCGCGTGGGAGAAGGATTTCAAAACCTACCAGAAATCACACCCACAACTTGCCGACGAGATCGAACGAATGCAGCGTCGTGAGAACGCAGACGACTGGGATAAATTGCTCCCTGTTTTTCAGCCGGATCCCAAGGGTCTGGCCGGACGAGACTCTTCCGCGAAGGTATTGAATGCGATAGCCCAGTCCATACCGTGGCTCATTGGAGGTTCGGCAGACTTGGCTCCGTCGACCAAGACACGACTGACCTTCCACGGCGCCGGTGATTTCCAATTCACCGATTACTCTGGACGCAACCTTCATTTCGGAGTTCGCGAACACGCCATGGGTTCGATCCTGAATGGCCTGGCATTGTCCAAGTTCCGCCCTTTTGGATCGGGCTTCCTGATCTTCAGCGATTACGGACGAGGTGCCCTGCGCCTCAGCGCTCTCATGGAACTGCCGGTAACGTATGTCTTTACGCACGATTCCATTGGGGTAGGCGAAGACGGGCCAACGCACCAGCCCATCGAGCACCTCGTCTCGCTTCGCGCGATTCCCAACCTCATCGTATTGCGGCCCGGAGACGCAAACGAGGTGTTGGAGGCTTGGAAAGTAATCATGCAGATGCGTCGTCAACCCGTCGCTCTAATCTTGGCGCGTCAGGCGTCACCTACTCTTGATCGCGGTCGGTACGCCTCGGCTGCTGGCGTCGGAAAAGGTGCGTATGTCCTCGCCGACACTCACCGCGAAGGTCCGGACGTGATCTTGATCGCCAGTGGAAGTGAGGTCTCGCTCGCTATTGACGCTTTTGAACAGCTTCGTACGGAAGGTGTTCGCGCCCGAGTCATCAGCATGCCGTCATGGGAGCTCTTCGAACAGCAGTCGCAGGAATATCAAAACAGCGTGCTGCCGCCAACTGTCAAGTCGCGAGTCGTGGTTGAACAGGCTTCCACGCTCGGCTGGGAACGCTACGCCGGAAGTGAAGGAGCCATCCTCGGTATGAAAACGTTTGGGGCCTCCGCGCCTCTCAAAGTGCTTCAGAAGGAATTCGGATTCACGACACAAAATATTGTCGTTGCCGCCAAGAGCCAAATTCTGAAGAACACCCCAAGACCTTGTCTCAGTGTCCACTCGCCGACGTGAGCCTGGAGCGCATCGGTGAGTTGGCTACTCTTGAGTTTGGCCAGGGTTTAGGTTCCAGTGGAAACTTCTGAGTTCAGAAGGAGCAGCATACTCGTGTTCAGCAACCAGACGACGGTTGACACTCCAGGATGGTAATGACGTGCACCGATATATTCGCCGAGGCCTAATTGGAATTCTCGCCGGCGCGCTGTCCGGCGTGGCCTTGTTATTTACGCTGGGTTCTTCTGCGTTCGGATTGATTTTCGGAGCCCTTCTTGGCGCAGTTTACAGCGTGGGCATGCGGCCCCTTCGCCGGGGGTACGCAGACAATCTTATGACCGCCGCCACGCTCGGCGTCCCCCTCTGGGGTCTTGTCAGCGTCATCGCCCTCCCGCTACTCGCGCATCGAATGCCTGCGTGGAGCGCGTCGGAAATACGCGAGCGCTTTCCCGCACTGGTGGGCTGGGTCCTATTTGGTGCCTGCCTCGGGGTCCTTAACCAGGCCCTCACCGATTTAGCCCGCACGGTATGGGGACCAGAGGCAAAACCCGCACTTCCTGCTCCCCTCTCCAAAAAGCGGATCGTCATCGTGGGTGGTGGTTTTGCCGGCCTGACTACGGCCCAGCGTCTAGAGAGAGAGCTGGAAAGAAACATCTCCGTCCAAATTACCCTCGTCAGCGAGAGCAATGCTCTCCTGTTCACGCCCATGCTGGCCGAAGTCGCCGGCAGCAGCTTAGAACCAAGTCACATCAGTACCCCTCTGCGCAGCAGTTTACATCGGACAGAGTTCATTCGCGCCCGCACCACGGGGATCGATCTCGGGAAACGGTTGGTGCATCTGGAGGGAATTGCTTCAACTGACGTTTCGTCTAATGTGCCAGAAGTTTCTTACGACTATCTCGTTCTCGCTTTGGGTTCCGTCTCGAACTACTTGGGCATGCCCAACGTCGAGAAACTGGCATTCAACTTTAAGACTTTGTTAGACGCCATCCGAATTCGCAACCATGTCATTGAGATGTTCGAGCGAGCCGATCGTGACCCGGACCCGCTACGTCGCGCCCCACTTCTCACGTTCGTGGTCGCGGGCGGCGGGTTCGCTGGCGTGGAACTTGCTGGCGCGTTGAATGACTTCGCTCACGGCATCCTAGCCGACTATCCAAATCTTGGTGCGCACGAAGTCCGCGTCGTGCTTGTTCACGCGCGGGACCGTATCCTCCCAGAATTGAGCGAATCGTTGGCCCACTACGCTCAGGAGAAAATGGCAGCGCGTGGAGTGGAGTTTCGGCTCAATGCGCGCTTAGCCGACGCGAAGCCGGGGATCGTGGTTCTCGACGACGGTGAGATTCCTTCCGAAACTCTCGTTTGGACCGCCGGGACCGCGCCAAGCCCGATCATTAAGTTTCTGGATGTGGAAAAAGACAAACGTGGTGCCGTTAAGGTGAGTTCGGATTTGGCAGTCACAGGCCATCCCGGAGTGTGGGCCCTGGGAGATTGCGCTGCGGTAACCGATGCAAAGTCAAGGAAGCCTTGTCCCCCTACCGCTCAGTTTGCCTTGCGCGAAGCCAGATTCGTGGCTAGAAACCTGGCTGCGCATGTGGCGGGCCGCGCTTCCAAAGGATTCCATTTCAATTCACTTGGCGCGCTCTGCGTAATCGGTCATCAAACGGCCTGCGCGGAACTGACCATACCGTTTGCGCGAACCCGGGCAGTGCGGTTTTCCGGCTTATTTGCTTGGCTCATGTGGCGGGGAATCTATTTGGCAAAGCTTCCCGGCCTCGAGCGAAAAATTCGAGTCTCGTTCGATTGGACCGTCGAGCTGTTTTTCCCGCGCGATATCGTCCAAACTATTGATCTCAAGTAGGAGAATTCCTTATGCGCTGGTCGTACGAACCGTCGGCAGACCAACCAAGGCTGGACTCAAGACCTTTTCTATGGAGCGAACCCGTATTGGGAATTCTGGTCGGCGCAGGGTGTGCCGTACTAGGTCGGGCGCAGTTCGCCGCATCTCTGCCTAAGAGCATTCTTTTGGGCGCACTTTTTGGTCTGCTTTTTTTTGTGGCGTTTGCCCAACGGACACATAGTCCCGGCGAAGGCCTAATTTGGGGGCTCGGATCCGCGTTGCTGGCTTGGTTGCTGATTCCCGTGGGTCTAATTCCTCTGCTCAACAGCGCGGCACGTTCCTCAGCCATGCTGACGGACGCGCGCGCGCGCTTTCCCGAACTTGTGGCCTATCTGGTCCTTCTCGGCACGCCCGTCGGCCTTACTTTCGGCATACTCGGCGCAGCTCGGTCGCGTCGCTTGAAATCGAAATTCCGATGGGGGCGCGCCATCGTAGTGGGTGGAGTAGCCGGAACCTTGAGCGGCCTGGTATTCAGTCGTTGGATGTACGAAGGGGAATTCTATCCGCTACTCGGCGGTCTCGCGCAACTGAGCTCCCGCTCGCAGATGATCGCGTTCCACTTTCTTATCGCCCTGTTGATTGGAGCCGCTTTCGGACTACTGTTTCAGACCGATGTTCGCGGACTTGGTTCGAGCATGGGCTGGGGATTAGGGTTCTCTATTTTCTGGTGGTTTCTTTGTCCCCTGACACTTTTTCCTCTTTGGAACCGAACCCCTCTCGATTGGTCGGCGGACCAAGGCGCCGCATTGTTTGGTTCCTTGGTGGGTCATATTATTTACGGCTTGATTTTGGGTGTGATCTACGCTGCGATTGACCGAGCTTGGTTGAGGCTCTTCGTTCAGTCCGACCCGCTGAATCGCGAGCCTGAAGGACCGGGCTTGCATGTGCTGCGCTCAGTAGGATGGGGCGCGATAGCTGGACTCGCAGGCGGCGTCGTGGCGAGCCCCGTTCTGCTGGCCACCGGCATGTTGTCCAAGGTTGCCGGCCTCGAAACCAGGTTCTTTGGTTTCAAAGGTCTGGTCATCCATCTAACCGTCAGTATGATCATTGGAATGACCTATGGCCTTCTCTTCCGAAACGAACGTTCCAGATGGAGCTTCGGAGTCTCTTGGGGTTGGCTGTTCGGACTGATTTGGTGGTACGTCGGGCCAATGACTCTTCTCCCCCTTGCTCTCACCGGAGAGTGCGACTGGAGCACGGATGCTGCCTCCGTGTTGCTACCGTCCTTGATCGGACACCTTATTTATGGCGCGGTAACGGCAGGCGTTTTTCTCCTGCTGGAGCATCGCTACGAACGGTGGCTCCTGCTCGATCCGAAAAATCTGGCCCGCGAACAAAAGCGCGACCGTCCCGTTGGAACGCCGGCACCGGCATTGTGGTTTTTTGTGCTGAGTCTCGGCGTACTATTGCCGATTCTCCTCGGGTAGACAATTCTGTGACACTATTTTGAAAGGGAGAATCGTATTGAGAGGGATCCTTAGCTGTCTTTGTCTCAGTATCTTTTTACTCTCCATGCCGCGCTCTGCAAATCTCGCTCAATCGAATCTGCAGTTCGATGTTGGAGGTTCCCGAATCGAAGTCATCGTAAACGGCGATGGTCTGCAGCTATCACAATCTGACCTTGGGGGTTGGGTGCATAACGCCGCAGAATCGGTAACGGCCTACTACGGTCATTTCCCCACACCACATCTGCGCATACAGGTCGCTACCTTCGACGGCGCGGGAGTGCGCAACGGACGAACATTTCCAATGGCAGGAGGCTTAATCCGGATGAACGTCGGAACTCGAACCACTGCGCATGATCTCGCAATCGACTGGATGCTGACACACGAAATGGTGCATCTGGCTTTTCCTTCCGTGCCCGACGAGCACCACTGGATCGAGGAAGGCATTGCCGTTTATGTCGAGCCGATTGCCCGAATCCAAGCCGGCCACTTTGATGCGCCATCCATGTGGCGCGATCTGGTTCGCGATATGCCGCAAGGCCTTCCAATGGCGGGTGATGAGGGTTTGGACCACACTCACACCTGGGGCCGAACATATTGGGGCGGCGCGATATTCTGTTTTTTTGCGGATATTCAGATTCGCCGCGAAACGAAAAATGCGAAGGGACTGCAAGATGCGCTCCGTGGAATTCTCGATGCCGGCGGCGACATCCGGCGGGACTGGGAATTGGAAAACGCGTTGCAAATTGGAGATCGCGCCACAGGCACTCACGTTTTGACGAACCTCTACCTGCAAATGCGAGATAAGCCGGTGGACACTAATCTTGACGCGTTATGGAAACAACTCGGAGTCAGCGTTGACGCTGGCGTCGTTCAGTTTCACGAAGATGCGGAGATGTCTTCGATTCGACGGTCGATCGTCGCAATACCGCCAGCCCCAGCGCGATAAATCGCTTTGAGTATTGGCTGAACTGGTATCCCGAATCTCATGAATTGAATGAGCGATTCAACGAGACCCAAGCACTCCTCCATCGAAGTTCTCGAAGGAGGAGCGCTTGCAGAATTGGAAGTAACGTCGTCTATTAAATGGTTTGGGTCGCTTATTTCCCCAGATTCGCGAGAACCTTCAATACATCGTCAGCTGTAGCGCGGCCGCCGTGAGTCTTGCTCACCAACGCGTAGCGGACTGTCCAGTTTCGATCAATAACGAACGTCGATGGATATGAGGTTTCCTTCGGGGCATCCCATCGCAAAGCCAGGGATCGCGTAAACGCGAAGTCAGGATCTACGAGAACGTGAAAATTGGGAGGCAATTCTCTGTTTGCGATGAATTCATCGACATGTTGTTTCAGGTTCTCTCCGGGTCCGGGATAGACCATGATTACCCTCGCTCCGCTACTCTGAAGCTCCTTCGCATGTGCTAGAAAATCACCGAATTGCCGTGTGCAAAATGGACACTGATATCCGGGCCATCCTCTCAGGAGGGCAAGAACGACAGGGCCCTTTTTCAGTTCATCCAAGAGCGTCAACTGCTTCCCGTCGACTGACATCAGGGAAAAATCTGCTATTTTTTCGCCCACAGAGGGAGGCGCGTCGCGGTCTACTGCTGAGCCCAGCGTACGACTGCGGGCGTTTAAAGCGGAACCTAGAATGGCCATGGTGATGACTGCCAATACCAATTCTGGTTGGATTTTTTTCAATTTAATTTTCACTTTTTCTCCTTGTGAATCATCAACGATCATGTTCCTTTGACCTTCACATGACAGTCAGATTCATAACCTCAGACAAGGTTGCAGAATTGTTGCCCAAAGCCTCGAATACTTTTCAAGAAATTGCACCTTCTGGCGTAGTTTTGTACTTCGCTGTTGCCGCGGGGTGTTTCATGCACTCAAAGGATTGGCCCGGGAGTCAACGACGGCCAGTTGCGGTGAAGCATTCCTGTTTTGATAGACCATCAGATGTCGGCAATCGGTCGACCGCCGAAGGAGGTCGATCGTACATCGCATACCGTCCGAGGTCGCGGGTGGCTTCCATGCGAGTAGAGTAGGCTTAAGCAGAAGCCGTATAATCGTCCTCCGTCAGGCGAGGTTAGTCATATGGATGATCTGCGCTCAATCAATTGCGCCAAGACCGAATTTCGTGAGTGCTTCAACCTTGGCGATCCGTTACGCCTGCTAGCCATTGCAGATCCGGACCTCATAAGTTTTCCAGATGGCCAGCAGAGTGAGTTCAGAAGGAGCGGATTAGAGGCGTTGAAGATTCGACTCGAGAGGTTATTCCAGCGATATAGAGCGGACCTGGCGGTGATCGTTATTGAGATCCGAGTTCATGGAGACATCGCTTACGATTACGGATGGCATGTCTTAAAACTTACACCGAAAGATGGGGGGCAACCGATACAGCGTAAAGATCGCTATCTGGATGTTTGGCACAGAAGCAAAGAAGGAGAGTGGAAACTATGCATGTACATGGACAATCTTGATGTCCCTGATTCATGCCAGACGGAGCAGATTTCTTCACAAAGAGCGAAAGCTTAGGGTTCTTTATGAATCCTCTTATACAGTCGATCGCTGAATCCTTCGGGCATCTGAAATATCCGGCCGTCACCCACCAAATGAACTACATTGCGCATTCCGTCGAGTACTGCTGTGCAATGAGCACAGACCTTGAAATGTGCCTCCATCCTTTCTCGTAATTCGGCAGAGATTTCATCACCAAGGTAACTGGAAATCTCGCGCCATACCTCTACGCAACTGATTTCAATGGTGGCCATAACGCAGTTCTCTTTTCACCAGGGTCTGACCTTATTATAAGACCGTTCCATTTTCCATTGTCCATCAATTCCAGGTGCTAGAGTGTCTCTCAATAACAGCCTGGCGCGATGAAGCCGGGACTTCACATTTGAAATGGAGATTCCAAGGACAGCCACCGTGTCCTTTACGCTTAGGCCGTTCAAGTCCCTGAGAATCAAGATCTGGCGATAAATAGGTTCAAGTGAATTGATAGCGTTCGCCAAGGCTTTCCGCACTTCGCTCTCTTCGAGTAATTCGGAAGGTATCGGTCTCCAATCCGCAAAGTCCTTCGGCCAGTACTCTCCATCCTCGGATTGCCGTTGTTTATCGAGCGACTCGTAGAGGTGTGGACGATCCTTTCTCAATTTCATTTTCGCTTCGTTATACGTAATTTGTACAAGCCAAGTACTGAACTTTGATTCGCCGCGGAAACTCTTGAGATGGGAAAACGCCTTCAAGACGGCCTCCTGTGCGGCATCTTCAGCATCGGCGGGATTCTTAAGAATAGAAAATGCCGTCGCATACACCAGGCGCTCATGCGGGCGCACCAATTCGTAAAATGCTTCCCGGTCTCCACCGTAAACCTTTTTTATGAGCTCGGCCTCGTTGGCCGACGCTTGCGTCTGTTCCAAAGTCATTATCAACCGGAAATACCATGGCGTATCCTGGCCATTTCTCTCGACAATGGGATACGGAGGACGTCAAAAGGTTACAGAATTGGCGTTTAAACATAGTCGCACTCATTTCGATGTCGCCCCGATACTCGGGCGGCCCCTGTGCCGGGTTGTTGATTGGCGTTCCCGTCTCACTGCAACGTCTTGGTCAGGCGTTCCTCGATATTGGCAATCAGTTTTCGGGTTGTGAGTACGTCGAGGCCATAGCGCCCTCCTGCACGAACGATGGCACCTCCGATCGCGTCGAGTTCTGGCATGAGGCCGGCTGATACATCCTTCTGCATGGAGCTTCGCATGGTGTCAGGCAAGGACTTGAGAGTGGTCAGGATTTGTTCGCGGGCGAGAGTTGCGCCGTCGGCCCTGGCAACATCACAAGCCTCCCCGACTGCGGATTCCAATTGTGTTCTCCAGGTGTTGTCGGCATTTATCTCCCCGATACTTCGATCAGCCGCAGTACTAGTGAGAGCGAAGGGCGCCAAAAACGCAAGCTTACTCCAGAGCATTGTCATTTCGTCCGTGCGAAACTCACAAGAGAAACCGGCATGTCGAAGCTTGGCGACAATGCCCTCTAATCTGTGCTCTCCAGCCGCTGAAACCGCTAATCGCACAAATGGAGAGCGCTGGATGATATGCCCCGGCGAAGTCCGTTCGGCTTCAACTGCGATCGTTGCGGGCACAATGCTGGCGTTACCGAACCGCGCGCGCAGTAAAGCGACATGTTCAATGCCATTCAAAAGTGGAATAATTGCTGCAATTCCGAAATTCTTAGTTGGGATCAGGTCGATCGCGTCGACAAGCTGATGGGCTTTGACAGCAATCCAGAGTACATCGACATCTCCGGTGAATTTTGTATCGATGCGGACACGCACCTTGGAATGACCACTGGGTCGATCAAGGAAGATACTCTTGGGATGTTGGGGGAATGTTTGGGGACGCACAAGCAACGTAACCTGGTCTCCTTCCTCAGCGAGAACCGCTCCGACCAGTCCACCCACTGCGCCTGCGCCCAGAATGAGATGTTTCAAGCTGTCTCACCTCAAAAGAAATCACTCGCGAGTGTTATTCGTTGGCGTCTAACCTATGACGCCACGGTCGTCACAAGCTCAACCGATGACGTGAGTTTGATCGCTTTGTACAACGTCCGGTATAAAGGGCAGCGCATGGCGTAAATGCCGTGCACACGCTCGATGGATTCCTTGACGTCTTCTGACGCCACAAGCCGCATGGCCACGTGGATTCGACGGATTACCAGAACGCCTTCTTCTGTTTCAACTTCGCCGATTACATCCGCGATCAACTTTCCATTGCTTGCATCGATTTGGCGCGCTTCCAGTGCACCCCCAAAGGTGCCCATCATTCAACCTGCGGTCGCGGAAATGACATAGTCGATTGTCGAGGAGTGCGACTCCTTGAGTTTCGCTGGGTCAACTTTGTAATGCTCGGCAATGGCGCCGTGGACGCTGTAAATCACGGGCTGGGACTCGCCCGGCAGATGCGCCACACGTAACGGTCCCTGTTTGCGTTCAATGCGCGACTTGGAGACGTAGACCACTTCGCTCATACTTTTCCTCCTTCGGTTCCTCAGGGGTACTTTGCCAATCACCGCGTGCCCGTTAGTTTTGGCCGGGTGGCGCGACTTGCAGTTCCCATTTGAGCGGAACGGTTGTGGGTAAAAAGCATACCCTCGAAGTGCAGGCCTGATATTTCAGTTCTCCTGTAACTGTAATCGTTTTTCCCTTGGGTTGTAGAGTGGCTATAAATTCTTTGGAACTTAGGATATTCACATCTTGGATGACCCGGAACTTCCCCTCGAAAACAGGGACCTGTTCGTTGATCGACTTCAGAATGAGCAACTTTGACTTCGGATAAGAGGGCATGGTTGGCTCGATTCCCGGTATTGAGTCGATTGCAAGCTGAAGAGGCTTGTAGGTTTTCACACCTGGAGCATACACGTGAACATCCTGCGCAAGCTGGATATCGGCGATCAGACGAACGTGCATACCGGGCGTCAACACGCGGCCGGAGTGTGTGAGCGTAAGTTGCAGATGGGGAGCGTTCACGATCACCCGCACCTCGTCCGCCGGTTGGGGAAGAGACCCGGCGGCGACGATAATCGAGGTGGCTGGTTCCACAAGAAAAGGTGTATCTCGGACACCCGGTGCGGCAAAAAATCCGAAAAGGAAAACGATAGCAGTCGCGAGCTTCATATTCCCTCGAAATGTGGCTCGGTTATGGCCGATGCAACCTAGTTGGACAGCCGGGCCAACGTCACTCCAAGAATCCTTCCTCCGGACGATTCCTGGATAATCCCCACGACCCTCAAGTCTCCTCGCTCGCCGGCATCATGATTGAGCGTGATGTCACGGGAAAAACTGCTGTTCTTGTTCACCTGCCCAACGGGAATGAGATCGCGCAACACGGCAATATGTTTCAGCGTTCTTCCGGCATTTTCTCCACGGGTGACGTGCGATTCATCGCTCTCATCGGCTATTGCAAGAAAAACATTCGCCGACTTTGCCGAGGTCGAGGCGGATAACGGGCCGCTTTCGACATGCACGCTGAGCTTGTTTGCCGCGTCGAAATGAATCGACGACAGCATCAACTGTGTTTTTTCAGTCTTAGCGGCGCTCTCCACGGCGCGAATCGCTTGTCGTTCGTCGCTTCCGACAAACTGGAACACTCCGTCGACTACCATCTGCGGTGTGTAAACGCTCGAGAGTCCGAACTTGTCTCCATACGCGCTCTGCCGTTCGCTGTATTTGTGCGAGGAATAAGGATCTTTCCATCCGATGTCATTCCAGTAGTCGACGTGTTCACTCAAAACGATCAGATCCACGCCCATTACCGGCTGGATTCGGTCGAGTTTTTGTAGAAGCGCGTCGGCGGGCGGGCAGTCCGAGCAGCCTTCCGATGTAAACAATTCGACTAACACGGGTATATGCGTGGAGTCGCCTGTGCCCGATGCGACACCACTGGCCACAGCCCCAAGATGTATTGACAGAGGGAACAGCATCAGTGCGGCGATTGTAAGCAAAGCGAGGATCAATGCCCTCGAACGCGAACTGTTTTTGAGATTCATGTGCTTAATTCCTCCGACTCCAAAGAATCCAGTTGCGGACATATATTGCTGCCGATACGGCGTTGATAAAAATCAGGGCGCTGGAGGATGTATAAACCCCATAGATGCCCCAGAGCAGTGCGCCTAGAAATGAGAACACGAATCCGTCTTTATGATTTCTTCCTAGTCTCCACATTCCGAAAAGAATAAGAAAGTTCGCAAGCCATGTTGCTGTCTTGAGAACCATGGTCATTTCGGTCTCCGGATGAGAATCGTTGAATTTACTCCTTTAGGGACTAAGGCGCGTAATTCTCCCCTGTCCCTCGATCCGATCTGCGTCTAAGAGAACGTGAATGTCTCTTCCTCCGCGACCAAGAACAGAGGCGTTCCACCGGAGGAAAACTTCACGGCGTGAGCAAGTACTTCCTTTCCGCCTTCTGACGCGGCACACGCTTCCAGGGTCTTCATAGAGGGAAAATAGACTTCAGCGATCCGATAAAACGCCGGAGTTCCTTGCGGCGAACTCAGAACCTTCGTCGCCACAATTTTGGTCTGGCCGCTCAGTTTTGCCACAGCGAGGGGGATGTGCTCGCTCTGATAGGTTTTCTCGAAAGCGTCGAGATCGTTGGGGCGCGGATAGATCACCATAAGCTTCACGCTCGGCAATTTGGCTCCTTTTGGATACGAAATCTGCAATTACTGCATACCGGTCCACCGCCGCCATAAATGCGAACAAGCAGGCCTGAACCGCTGTCCCAATAAGATTCGCAAGTAGGTGAAAGGTTTCAACTTCACAACACCGTTCGATTGTTCTTGTTTGTTGATTCGGCCTTCGAAATGTGAAGTTTCCGACCGGCGTGCACACAAGCCGCTAGACTTAGGTGAAGGGCTAAGTTGCGAATCCCGACCCTACAATTCTTAGTGCGTCTGAAACCTTTTGTCTTCCCGACAGTCATACTCGCAGGATTCTAATCTTGAGTTGGTCAGGGATTCGTGCGGCCAGAAAGGAAGCTCTGTTCAACGCTTCCCGGAGATGATCAAAACTTCAACCTCACCCATCTCCCACAATGATTTGACAGGGTGTGCCATATTAGCTCTAACGATTTGAGTGGTGTCGTAAGCTGCTCTATGAGATACACAAGACCGTGAGCGAGAAAATTCAAAGATCAGAGGCGAATTCGAGGCAAGTGACTGTGGCCATTGCTCAGTCCGCTCCCGTTTACCTGGATAAAGGGGCCAGCCTGACTAAAGCTCTCGGCATAGTCCAGCAAGCGGCGAATCGAGATGCTCAGCTTGTAGCGTTTGGCGAGACTTGGCTGCCGGGCTATCCTGCATGGTTGGATGTCTGTCCGGGTGCGGCGCTCTGGGAAAACCCGTCGGCGAAAGATGTCTTCGCCAGACTCAGAAATAACAGCCTCGTTATTCCGGGGCAAGAAGTGAACGCCCTGACGGAAGCTGCGCGAGACCTTAAGATTTCGATCGTGATCGGGGTGAACGAGCGAGTCGACAACGGTCCAGGAAATGGAACTCTTTATAATTCCGTTCTCAGTATTTCACAGGACGGGCAGCTCAGAAACCATCATCGGAAACTCGTTCCGACCTACACAGAGCGGCTCGTGTGGGGAAATGGTGATGGGGCCGGGTTGGAGGCCGTTCCGACATCCGTCGGTCGCGTAGGCGGATTAATTTGCTGGGAGCACTGGATGCCGCTCACGCGGATGGCAATGCATAATTCCGGTGAACACATCCACGTCGCCCTATGGCCAACAGTTCACGAATTACATCAACTAGCCAGTAGACACTATGCCTTCGAAGGTCGATGTTTCGTCCTGGCGGTGGGTTTGATGATGCCCATCGGGGACCTGCCTCACGAACTCAATCATGAATTCAAATTGCGCCCCGAAGACGGCCGATGGATTGAGCGCGGAGGTAGCGCGATCATAGGGCCGGACTCTCAGTATGTGGTTGAACCGGTTTTTGACCGCGAGGAGCTACTTGTTTCAACTTTGGATTTGGACAAGATTGACCGGGAATTAATGACCTTCGATGTCTCAGGTCACTATGCGCGTCCTGATCTCTTTCGATTTGAAAAAAAAATATAGATGGAAACTAATTCGACTCGATGTGATTGCCAGCAACTGGCCTAAAGGAGAGAGACCGTGGAACTCGAATTTCATGGCGAGAAAATGATCGTGGTTGGAGGGACAAGTGGAATCGGTAAAGAGGTAGCCAGGATCATTCTAAAGGGTGGCGGGGCAACGGTCATTGTCGGGCGTCACCATGATAAGGCAAAAGCAGTGGCAGCAGAGTTGTCTCCACTCGGTCCCGTGATCACCGAAGTGGGCGACATAACGAATAGCGCCGAGCGCCATGCAATTTTGGATCGTCTCAATTCACATCACGGTGATGCCAGCATGCTGGTCAATGCCGCCGGCGTCTTCGCACCCCTACCATTCTTGGAACACACTGAGGCGGATTACGACCGGTACCTCGAAATTAACAAGGCGATATTCTTCGTCACACAATCCGTGGCCAAAAATATGGTTGCTGCGCGTAAAGGCGGTGCAATCGTGAATATTGGTTCGATGTGGGCTAAGCAAGCAGTGCAAGCGACTCCTTCCTCGGCCTACTCGATGGCAAAGGCGGGGCTGCATTCGCTGACGCAGCACCTTGCCATGGAGCTTGCCGGGGCCGGCATCCGAGTGAATGCGGTGTCTCCTGCAGTCGTTCGCACGCCAATCTTTGAAGGATTTATTCCAAAAGAGGAAGTTGACACGGTTCTTCAGGGCTTCAACGCCTTCCACCCAATCGGCCGCATCGGACGGCCAGAGGAGGTCGCCGAATCGATTGCATTCCTGCTTTCCTCGAAATCTTCTTGGGTGACGGGTGCAATTTGGGACGTCGACGGTGGCGTGATGGCTGGACGCAATAAGTACAATTCCTGACAGAGAACGCACGCCCTATCATACAAACACACGGAGGTGTCATTGATGGTTGCCCCCCTGTTCTCTCCGTTGAATACATTTCGTGAATTCTCCGCAGAAGAGATGAAGATTCGTGCCAGGTCATTTCGCGACGAGATGGTTCGCCGTCGAACGGTGCGACAGTTTTCCAACCGCCCAGTTGCCCGCGGAGTGATCGATGACTGCTTACGTACCGCCGGGAGCGCACCAAGCGGTGCCAATCTTCAACCGTGGCAATTCGTCGTTGTCACCGATGCGGAAATTAAACGCCAGATTCGAGACGCCGCAGAAGAAGAGGAACGCATTTTTTACCACCAGCGTGCGCCAGAGGAGTGGTTGGAGGCGCTTGCCCCGCTCGGAACGGACGAGCACAAACCGTACATAGAAATAGCTCCTTATTTGATCGCTGTCTTCGCTCAAACCTATGGAGTTACTACCGGCGGCAAGAAAGTCAAGAATTACTACGTGATGGAGTCGGTCGGCATCGCTACTGGAATGTTGATTGCTGCCGTTCACTTGGCTGGGCTAGTTTCGCTAACGCACACCCCCAGCCCCATGGGCTTCCTCAATTCGATCTTAGGTAGGCCTACTCATGAGAAGGCCTTCTTATTACTCATTGTCGGATTTCCCGCAGAAGGTGCTGTTGTTCCGAAGATTTCAAAGAAGGCTCTCGACGATATTGCGACCTTCCTTTGAGCCAAGCAACGATGAAGGCGGCAGGCTCTTCGGCACCTGATGAATCCGTCGGCAACAAACCACACGTCGCCCGCGGTCCAAAGCTACTCCGATTCCGAATTGTTTCCGGGTGGTGAAAAATGGAATCTGGCTGCCGTGAAGTGACCGACCGCTCGCCGCAATCTCCCGCATCATCCGCGAGGCTGGCACAAAGTAATAAGACGCCGGGCTGCGCGAAACTACTTTCTGTGGGCAGTGGCTTTGTCCTTTCGGACAAATCTTCTTGAGCTGCAGGCACCATCTAGGATGTGGACGATGGCGTAATGGCGTGCCGGAATCAGTACATCTTCTGAGGGAGACTTTCGAGGTTTTCAATCAATTCTCGATCCGGGATGATCTTGGTCGTGACAAGTTGTCAATGATCCAGCGCTGTACTTCATCCGAGTTTGAATAAGGAACCAACGCACAGTTCGGGTGTGTGATACCTGTGATGAGGAGTGATATTTTGACTGTCACATCTCGGCGATAGAATAAGATTATTTTCTTTGAAGTCGCTCCCAGAAGATAGCCAGTTTCGAAACCTATGCCAAATGACGAACCCGAAACTTCCGCCATGAACAAGTCGCACTGCTCTAGCCACTTCATATCCCGCAGATAGACTTCGTTGGGTGTGATGAGCCGATCTTTCTCCCAGGCGTTGTCACCTACAAGATGACGCGTGAGCACATCATGACCCAAATGAGTCAGCAATTCCACGACCGCCCTCGCCGTGACAATTGAGGAGCGGTCTCCTGCCACAGTAAAGCCAAAATATATTTTCATAACAGTACAAGATTCCCTTGGCGACATGCTTTGGTGTCACCAAAATCCTACAGTTTCTTTCGCCAAGACCCTAAACATCCCTGAATTGGCTGTCATTTGTAGTGTATATGATTCGCTAGCTGCGAGAGCACCCCAACTTCAACCTATAGGATTGGAATTTTCGCTTCTGGGAGACGCGCGGGAGTTTTGGCCATAGCTATCGTGGTTTGCTGTCTCTGCCGTAACCTTTCTTCTATCCGATAATCAGATATGCGCAACCCAGAGATTGAACATGCGGTGGTCAAAAGGAGATTACAATGGCTCGTCTGTTTGCCGCGGCCCCCCGGGAATCTAAGGCCGAAGTCCGATTAGAGTGCCAAGAGGTGTGGGGCGGGAATCGGCGCGTGAATCACGCAGTTGAACTTCCAGGCTTGGTCGGGTGGATTTATTCCGATCCAGTCGAATCGACGACCCGGGGAGGTGACGTTTACTACATTTCTTTGTGTTCTAAAGGGACTATTTCACGCTTCGCTATTGCTGATGTTTCGGGTCACGGCCGGTCCAGCAACATCGTCGCTCAATTGCTCCGGGAACTAATCCTCAAGCACATCGATACATGGGACCAGTCGGAACTCATGCGTAAGTTGAATGAATCGCTGCGAAGCATGCACGTGGGGGAACAATACGCCACTGCGGCACTCTTCGCATATTGCCGGTCGACCCGCGAGCTGGTGTTCACTAACGCTGGGCACCCGCCGACATTGTGGTATCACGCCAAGAGTCGCACCTGGGATTGGCTCGAACTCGCGACGCAAGTCGAGGGAATGAAGGAAGGGCTGCCGCTGGGGCTGATCCCCGGGACAGACTACGTGCAGCTGGCCGTGCATTTAGATCGGAATGATGTAGTGATTGTTTACACCGACGGCATCACCGAAGCCATAGACACAGCCGGCACCATGCTCGGCGGAGATGGGCTGATGCAGATCGTCCAGAATCTCCCGGTCGAATCCCCGGCTCTCATGGCAGACCATCTGCTCACGGCGTTACAAAATTTTCGGGGGAATGCGCTAAGGGATGATGACCAGAGCTTTTTCATCTTACGCCAGATGGAAGGTGACGTATGCGATGCGGCGTAATTAGTTAGGGAGAAGTTTGTTCAGATGCCTGAAGCATCACAAGAAGTAGCAACTAGAATGCCTGATGAGCTGGCCCTCCTTTCGTGGAATGAAAGCGATCTTGCGTCCATCGCCTCGACAAACTGCACGCACTGTCCGTATATGCGCTGGTTTATCCTCGAGACCCATACGGGTTCCAGTGATTGCGGCGACCGGAATATTTGTCCGGTTCCTCTGTTCACAACAGTAAGACACACATACGGGGACATTGGCAGAGTGAACTCGCTGCTGGCGTCTTCCAAAATCTTGTCAATATTTACGATCGTCAAGGAATCAAACGGGGTCTCAATCCCCTTGAAATCCACATTTCCTGTGACCGAGACAACGGGATTGTCCCCTGTGATGAAATGGCTGCCGATCACCGGGAGCGGGGTGTGAAGGAGGATGTTTGGGAATTTTCGAAGCCACGCATCAAATATCTTCTTCATTTTTCGGCCCATGTTATGAAAGAAAACATCGGGACCAAGAGGGATTCCTGCTTGCTCGTCAATGCAACGCTTGTGAGCTTGTGTCCGCACAATCTGCGCGGCAACGAAGCGCAAGAGAATCGGAATATCATCATCTTCCATCGTGAACGCGCTCGCCTCTGCTTTGATCCTCCTTGCAATCGGGGCGTACAGGTCTTCAACGTTTATCTGGAAAAATGTCTCGACTGAATCGTCCTCCAACCCGTTCGTATACCGCGTATAAAACTTGTGAATTTTGCCCACCGAAATCGGATTCAACGAGACTGGCGGCTTCTCCTTGTTCAAAAACTGAACCCACACTAGTCCGTCAGGGTTGGTGAACCCCTTTTGATAACAGATCGGAAGGAAATGATTGCTCCGTTTCTTGTTCGGTGTTGCCATGCCTGTGCGCACCCGCAATCATCAACGGCGGTCCTCCGTGGGAACTCCGTTTGGTCTTAGTAACCCCTTGCCGGGGAAAAACGTGACATGTATTATAGGCGAAGACATGGCGAACGGCAAATTCCTAATGAGGTTCGTCCAAATGGGGTGAACATGGCAAACGTATACGTTGAACAGCAGAGCGACGGCTCGTATGTCGCGACTCAGAACAAACGAGAGATCGCATGGGGTGATACTCAACGGGAAGCAATTGATGGGGCACGTGCCGCAAGACCCGATGACCCAGTGTTGGCCGAGCGCGTGCGCGATACGGATCGCGGCGGTCGGGACAAGTGGCGCCGAGCTTGGTGAGTCGCATCAGCGAGTCTCTAATTGCAACTGCCAAAATCATCTGGTTCTGGAACGCGACAGACTTGGAGAGAGGGTTAAAAGAATCAGTGACTCTAGGCTTGGGTTTCTGAAGGGTTTTTGGAACGGATCGTGGGGCCTTTCAAATGCGGGGTTTTCAAGCAGACCTCAACAGTGAGACGGAAAACCCAGAACTGCCTGGCGGAGGAGAGTGAATTTGAATTCGTTGGACCATTTGTTCTTCGGAAAGACACTACTCGGAATCCCGCGGAGAAAAATCGTGTAATTCGCGAATTTTCTCCGCGTTCAGCAGACACTGACACTCCTCGTCTGGGCAACATTCGTGCATTATGGGCGGCAAATTGGGGTTTTAGGGCTGGACTCAACGGAGAAGGAGAGAAACCCAGACTGTCTGGCGGAGGATCCAGTCACGAGCGAACCCTTCTCCACCCATTAACAGGGAAAAAATCAGGGAAATATGATCGTCTGGGCAGGCATTTCTCACGGGAAAGCTAAGTCTAGCACGGGTTCCGACAAACTGAGCGCCGGCCTTTCTGAGCAGAATAGGGTATTAACAGAGAATTTCTTTCATAAAGCTGCGAATGACCGTTCGCCAGCCAGATGTAATTTGAGCTGCCAGATCGGCAAAATCTGCCCTTTGAGATCAGGAATTTAGGGTGCCACTGCCAGCATGGATTTTTGAACATAGAGCAAGAGAACGGTTTGACGATCATGAGCGGCAGAACGACTAAGTGGCGCCACATCGGTAAACACAAGCCGACTTCCCGGTACTAATCTCCTCGATGAGTGGATCGCGGAGGTCGTAGCAAGCCATTAGGCAAAGTTCACTCCAACGGGCCGGCAATACATCGAGAACTGGTTCCACGGCAATCCGCATCACCCGGTCCCTGATGCCAGGGCCTCCGCCGTGACGGCTCGCGCTCCTGCACAGGTTGCGGTAGCACTCTAATCGTCCCAAGGAAGCCTATTTGTTAAACCATGCACCCAGCTGCGATACGCGGCGCATGGGCAAGCATAAATTAGCGGAGGTGTCAGGGTTCAGAGATCAGGAAACAAAAATCGGGAACTCCAAAATCCACACTTGACATCGACGGATAATTCACTACCATATGGTTGTGGATAGGTTAGATACAACATTTGCGGCTCTGTCTGATCCAACCCGCCGGGCGATGATCGAACGACTCTCCCATGGGCCTGCCTCTGTGCATGGATTGACGGAACCGTTTGCACTCTCGCAGCAGATGATTTCAAAACATATTGCCTACTTGGTGCGGGCGCGGATTGTGATCAAGACGAAGCGTGGAAGAGAGAGCGTGTGCACGCTTAGGCCAGAGGCGATAAAGACAGTCAGCGACTGGGCGATTAGCTATCGCCAATTCTGGGAAGAGAGTTTCGACAAGTTGGATGTGGTTGTGAATCAAATGAAAAAAGTGGAGGTCAGAAATGACAAAAAACACGGTTAACGAGAAAGAGCGGATGGTGGTCACCAGAGTTTTTGACGCTCCACGCGCATTGGTTTGGAAGGCGTGGACAGACCCGCAATATGTGATGCAGTGGTGGGGGCCGAAGGGTTTTACTGCGCCTTTTTGCAAGATTGATTTTCGCGTGGGAGGAAAATTTCTCTGCTGCATGAGATCGCCGGACGGCCAAGAGGGCTGGAATGGCGGGGAATACCACGAGATTGTTCTGCACGAGAAGATCGTTTACTCCATGTACTTTGCCGACTCGAAGGGAAACAAGATCGATCCTGCGCAGTATGGAATAGAACATGAGGCCATAGACGATGCGCACGACGTGGTTATTTTTGAGGATTTTGGAAACGGCCAGACGAAAGTCACCTTGATTGGAAATGAAACCATGGAGAACGCAAAGAACAGCGGGCAACTCGAGGGCTGGAATCAGATACTCGATAAAGTTGCCGCAGTTGTTGCGGGGCTAGCGCAGGCGAAATAAGAAGTTGAAGTTTTGATTATCGTCGTGCGCGAGATAACGCTAAGGCTGGCGGCGGAGGCTTAGTTAGCTCAAAGAGTATCTGAGGCGGCTTTTCAGCCGCCAGTTCGGCGCGACGTGAGGACGATATGCTCAGACGCGATTTCCTAAAGACTGTCACAGCGACCGCAGTGCTGACTGCGACCCTTCCCGTTCAAGCCAAGGAGACCCCCACCATGTCGAATGCGAATTTTGCCGACGTCAATGGCCAGCATATCTTTTACAGCGTGCATGGCGCCGGCAAGCCGCTCATTCTTCTTCACGGGGGCATCAACCCAGACAGCTTCGGGAGCAATCTGGCCGAACTGGCCAAGGGCCGGCAGGTGATCGCCGTCCATCTTCAGGCGCATGGGCGCACGCCAGACACCGACAGACCACTGCGCTGTGAAACGCTGGGCGACGACGTTGCCGCTCTGATCGGCCGTCTGAACCTCGGCAAGGCCGACGTAATGGGTTACTCGCTGGGCGCCTTCGTCGCGCTGCAGACCGCCATCCGCCATCCGGACGTGGTCGACCGGCTCGTGCTCGTGTCCGGGACGATGAGGCGGGACGGCTCTTATCCGGAGGTGGTGGCGGCCTTCAATCAGTTGGAGGCCAACGCTGCCATGCTCGGCGGTAGCGTCAAGGCATCGCCGTTAGGGCGGGCCTATCCCGATGTCGATTGGACGAACCTCTTCAGCAAGGTCGGTGACCTGACCAAACGCCCCTTCGACTGGAGCGCCGACGTCGCCAAGGTTCAGGCTCGCACACAGCTGGTCTTTGCCGACGCTGACTCCATCCGGCCCGAACACATGGTCGAGTTCTGGAAGGCGTTGGGAGGGGGCCAGCGCGATGCCGGGATCGATGGCTCACTGCGGCCCGCAAACCAGTTCGCAATCGTGCCGAACACCACCCACTACACGCTCGCCGTCGAGCCGATGCTGCCGGAGATCGTCGAGCGCTTCCTCGGAACCAAATAGAAAGCAGTCGGTCGCGGCGAGGCCCGCAAAGCGCTCACGGAGCGATCAGGGTGCGGGAGAGTTGCGTGTGTCCTTCGATATTCGCCAGCTTCGCTACGCCTGGTGGCGGCGGATCACGGCAGCTTCTACCGCGCCGCGCGTGCTCTCGAAATTGAGCAATCGACTTGAGAATTGCGAAAACCACGATGACAATGTACGTTCACAGGCGTCCAGGGAGTCCTAACGCTGGACGAAACTGATTCGACCGATGCCCGCGTCGAGGCCTCGATTGAGGCGTCCTCAGTTAACACCCGCGACCCTCAGCGGGATGCACATCTGAAGAGTGCTGATTTTTTTGAGTTAGAACGGGCTTCTCGTCGCTTGGCCGAATAGTCGCATTTCCGGCTAAGTGATCCTTGGCTCAACTGTTGCCTTCAGGCCAATGCTGTCCCTCGCCACACCTCTGTCCGCCTCTGTTTTCAACAACATCACCGGTTGCCATTCACAGGCAATCTGCGATAGCACCCCGCTATGGTACACGCGATTCGGTTCTTTCTGGCCTCGCTTGTTCGCCTCTTCCGCACACGGCGGAGTCTCTGGTTCGAAAACCTTGCCCTCCGGCAGCAACTCGTCGTCTTCAAGCGCAAGCACCCAAGGCCCCGTCTGACTCCGTTCGACAAATTCTTTTGGGTCCTCGCTCGAAAGTATTGGGCTCGGTGGAAACAATCCCTGATCCTCGTGAGCTCAGAGACCATTCCCCGGTGGCACCGTGCTGGGTTTCGACTCTACTGGACCTGGCTCTCGCGTCATCCGGTTTCCGGTGGAGGAAAACGCATCAGCAAGGAGCTGCGCGAATTGATCTTCCGCATGGCGACGGAAAACCCCACTTGGGGAGCCCCGCGCATTCATGGGGAGCTGCAGATGCTGGGCTTCGATGTTTCCGAGCGCACGGTATCGCGCTGGGTCCAGCGGGCACTGAGGAACCCCGACAAGATCGCTCGGTGGAAGGGATTTGCCAGGGACCACCGAGAAGTCATTCCCGCGATGGTGTTCTTCGCCATAATTCAAAACGGTCTGGATTCCACGAGTTCATTTGCATTTTTTTGATCCTCAACGAGTAAGAATGGTGGGCATGTTCAAGAGCTGGCACGCTCTTGAAACATCTAGACGAGGAACTCCTTTCGAGGGAGTCCAATGTCATGATTTTTTCTACGCTGCTCGGTCGTAGCGGTGATGCAGACCACCGAGTCTTGCTTGCGCGATCACCCGACCACTATGCACCGAGCGGATTCGGCCGCCTGGAGTTTCCTTGCTCAACCCGAGATGCGTGCGGTCCTCGTGGTAGTAGCGAGCGTAATCGTTGAGAAGGCGTTTCAGGTGGCAAATTCATTGTGTCCATGGTAAGTGAAGCATACGATGTGCGAGCTAGAGGTCAATTTGCAAATTCCGAATAAGCGATGTCGAGACTGTTTTATGTTGGAGATCAAAAGACATGATCAAGCGCAGTAAGCTGAATCGTCTGCTACTTGGATTTCTGTTTTTAGGGTCAATAATTTGTGCGGCTGCTGTCCAGCCCTGTGAAATCAAAAAGGATCAATCGGAAATCCATGTCCTCTTCATCGGCAACAGTTTCGTTTACTTCCATAACATGCCAGCGATGTTGGAAGCGATATCAAGTAACTCGACGGGGCTCCGTGTGGTAACGAAAATGGTGGCTTCCGGGGGAGCCCGGCTAGAAGACAACTGGCAAGAGGGACCAGCGCTGTCCGCAATTCGGAAAGGGGGCTGGGACTACGTCGTTCTCAATGAGCAGAGTGCCTTGGGCGATCTTCTAATTGTAAACCAACAGGTGCAAATCGCTGACCCAGCTCATTTTTGGAAGTATGCCAACCTCTTCGATGAAGAAATACGGAAAATTGGCGCGAATACGGTCATTCTGATGACATGGAAGGACAAAGAGGCCCCCATCCGCTCGCAGCAAGCTCTTGATTTCGCATTCGTACGATTTGCAAGAACCAAGAGTGCCGTAGTGGCTCCAGTCTCGCTTGCCTGGCAACGGATTCGCGAAAGCGAACCTAGTGTTGTGTCCCGGAAATATGCTCACATAGTCGCTGGATTTTTTCCAGGATCGAATCGGGTGTCGCCGTCCAGGAGAAGGGTCGAGCCTCGGCATTATAGCGATGAACGAAACGTTCGATTTTGGCGACCAGTTCTTTGACGCTGCCGAAGGTGCCGCGACGAATGGCCTTCTGCGTGATGATGTGGAACCAGATTTCCACTTGGTTGAGCCAGGAGGAGTAGGTCGGTGTGAAGTGCACGTGGTAGCGGGGGCGTGCTGCCAACCAGCGTTGGACGCGAGGATGCTTGTGGGTAGCGTAGTTATCCACGATCAGATGCACGTCGAAAGCCTTCGGGACACTGGCGTCCACATGGCGCAGAAAGTCCAGGAACTCCTGGTGACGATGACGGCGTTTGCACTGACTCAGGACCGTTCCGGTGACGGTGTCGAAGGCTGCGAACAGTGTGGTGGTGCCGTGTCGGACATAGTTGTGCGTGATCCCTTCGACGTAGCCGAGGCCCAAGGGCAGCATCGGCTGGCTACGCTCCAGCGCTTGAATCTGGCTCTTCTCATCCACACACAGGACCAGGGCTTTATCCGGTGGGTTCAGATACAACCCGACAATGTCCCGTACCTTCTCGACGAAGAAGGGGTCGTTGGAAAGCTGAAAGTGACGTGCTCGGTGCGGCTGCAAGCCGAAGGCGCGCCAGATCCGGTGAACAGTCGATTTCGACAGACGCGTTTCGGCCGCCAGCGCGCGGCAACTCCAATGCGTGCCGTCTTTCGGTTTGGTTCGCAGGGTTCTGCGGATCAACGTGGCCACCTTCTCATCGGGAATCGAACGCGGCCGGCCGGAGCGCAGCTCTTCGTGCAATCCCGTCAGCCCCTGTTTCACGAACCGTCGTCTCCACAGACCGACTGTCACTTGGTTCAATCGCAACCGGGCGGCGATGTCCTTATTGGACAAGCCGTCGGCACTGAGCAAAACAATACGCACACGCGTCACCAGGCCATGGGGCAGCGACCGAGAGCTAGCCATCGCTTCGAGTTGTTCGCGTTGTTCCCGCTCCAGTTGCAACGGGGCCAGGGGTCGTCCCAAACTCATAGGCACCTCCATTCTCCACAGAAGATGCCTAAGGGGAAGGCTAGCGCGCAAGGCTTATATTAGTTACTTACGGGACACAACACTAGCATCAACCTATACTTTAAGGATGATCACCATCCTTCTGCAGAAGGCTCGTATTTGGTGGCTTGCGTCTTATATGCGACTCTCACCGGACACAGTCCCGTGGGAGCGATCTCCACGATTAAAGGCACACCAGTAGACGAAGACGAGGGGAAGTTACTGGAAGGGGAAAATGAAACCTTGGTTGAGATTTCTCCTGAAATTGCCCGAACACTCCAGCAAGCTGCCTGGGACACATATCAAGGAGTCAAGGCCGAGGGTGGATACCCAAAGATGTCCGAGCCCCCTGCGGTCGTCCTGCCTACATTGAAAGATGGACGCCGTCCGTCGTTACCAGAATTGGAAGGAGTGTGGAGGGGTCCGCTTCATTTTTATCCCAACAATCTTCCCATCGAAATTGAACTCCGAATCAGCAACGATCCCTCCGGAGTAGTGGCCACTTTGCATGTTTTCTACAAAGGAGCCCGGGAGGATGTTGAGGTAAAACTGGCGGACTTTCTTATCACAGACTATGGAGTTTCTTTTACTGATCCCGAGGGTCCCAATAAGGGAACAATCGACTTCTCCGGCGCGTTCACAACTACATCACTAACTGGAGTTGCGAAGACACTGATCCCCAAATCCGATCCGCATATATCGGTATGGGGCACATGGGATTTAAAGAAGGTCAATTAGGTCAACCGGTGTCAGATCATGTCGGCGAATACTCCCGCTCTGCGCCTCCGGGTCGGGTGGTCGCGAAAGCCAGACTCGGCGGCTTGCATCATCGCTACGCCCAAGCCGCGTGAGAGAAAGACGGATGAAAGATATTTCCAGCGGGAGATCCCTGCCTACTGACTCTCGCATAATATAGGGTCATTCTGGCCACAAAGAAGATTGCTTCCAGAAGGCAGTGATTAATCGCGGACGTCGACGCATGCGACCCAGCGTTCGTCGCGCTACCTCGCTCAGTTGCCAGTAGTCCTTGGGGCAGACATTCGACAACTCGTGTTGCTTCCAGTAACCCCAGATATACTCGACTGGATTCAGTTCCGGCGCGTAGGGCGGCAGATAGGCAGTCGAAATCCAGCCCTGCAAACCGGCAATGTAGTCTTGCACCAGCCGGCTGCGATGCCCTGGCAGACGATCCCACACGATCAACAACGGCTGGCGCAGGTGACGTACCAGGGCCTCCAGAAAGTCCACCACCTGCTCCTTCTTGATGGCTCCCGCATAGATGCGGAAGTAAAAGTTCCACAGCGTGAGCCCGGCGGCCACCGATAGACTCTTCCAATTAAAGTTGTATTGAAGGATGGGTGTCTGCCCGCGGGGCGCCCAGGTGCGACATCGCTGCGGTCGCTGGCTCAGTCCGCTTTCGTCGATGAAAACGAGGATACGCCCCTCCCGAAGCGCTTTTTTTTTAGTGCCGGCCACACCCTCTTCGTAAGCGTACGGTCAGTGACGTCTGGACGAAGTGTGGGTAAGTGGGGATGATTCCCGAAGTGGGCACATGCGATGGTGTCCACGTGGGGGATACGTGGACACTTCAGAGCGAGCGGTGGTTACGAGAGGGCCGCAGAGACGGCGGTGGGCGGTAGAGGAGAAACGGCGGATCGTCGAACAGACGTTGGCGGCAGGGGGATCGGTGGCGCGGGTGGCGCGGGCGCATGGGGTGAACGCCAACCAGGTGTTCCAGTGGCGCAGACAGTATCGGCAAAGGTTGCTGGGTCCGGGGAACACAGAGACGGTGAGTTTACTTCCGGTTCGTGTAACCGAAGCACCGGCAAGGAAAGCAGCGCGGTCGAGCGGCGAACAGAGACGCCGAACAGCGTTGGGGACGATCCAGGTCGAACTTCCCAAGGGAGAAGTTCGAATCACCGGCAGCATCGATGCGGAATCGTTGCGCGTGGTGTTGGAGTGTTTGCTGCGATGATCGGGGTGGCGACCGGGACGCGGATCTGGATCGTCGCGGGAGTGACGGACATGCGGCGCGGGTTTGTGGGGCTCGCCGGGATGGTGCAGACGGCGCTGGAACAGAATCCTTTTTCCGGGCACGTGTTTGTGTTTCGCGGGAAGCGCGGCGATCTGATCAAAGTTCTCTGGTGGGACGGTGACGGACTGTGCCTGTTTGCGAAGCGGCTGGAGCGTGGGCGATTCCTCTGGCCGCAGGCCACCAGTGGCGCCGTGTCGCTCACACAAGCACAGTTGTCGATGTTGCTGGAAGGCATCGATTGGCGGCGTCCGGTGCGCAGCTACGCGCCGCAGATGGCCGTGTGAGTAGAATATTTTATTTTCCTGCACATTTTTATTTTGCTGTAACAAAAGTCTGCTAGATTCGCGGTGATGGTTGCCGCGTACCGCACTCTTCCCGATCTCAATCAGCTTGATCCCACTGCACTGAAAGCATTGATCCTCTCCCAGCACGAACAGTTGTTGTCGCGTGACAACGAGATCGAGCACTTGAAGCTGCTGATCGCCAAGCTCCGGCGGATGCAGTTCGGGCGTTCCTCGGAGAAGCTGGATCGACAGATCGAACAACTGGAGTTGCGTCTGGACGAGTTACAGGCGACGCAAGCGGAGAACACCGCTGCCTCGCACACACCAGCAGTGGTTGCGCCCGTTGCAAACGTCGCGGTGAAACCGGAGCGTCGGCCACTGCCGGAACACCTACCGCGGGAAGTGCGAAAGTATCTGCCGAAGCAGGAAGCTTGCCCGGACTGCGGTGGAGAGCTAAAACTTCTCGGCGAAGACGTTTCAGAAATTCTGGAGTACGTGCCGGAGCGGTTCAAAGTGATCCGTCAGGTTCGACCGAAGCTGGCCTGCGCGGGTTGCGAGCGGATCGTGCAAGCCCAAGCGCCGAGCCGTCCGATCGAGCGCGGCGTTGCGGGACCGGGACTGCTGGCACATGTGCTGGTCTCAAAATATTGCGATCACTTGCCGCTGTATCGGCAGTCAAAAATTTACGCGCGCGAAGGGGTGGAGTTGGAACGCTCGACGCTGGCGGACTGGGTGGGCGGCACCAGCCAGTTGCTTGCGCCGTTGGTGGAAGCGCTGCGGCGCCATGTGATGGCGGCAGGCAAGCTGCATGCCGACGACACGCCAGTTCCGGTGCTCGCACCGGGCAACGGCAAAACGAAAACCGGGCGGCTGTGGACGTACGTGCGCGATGATCGTCCCGCGGGAGACGCAACACCACCAGCGGCGTGGTTCGCCTACACGCCGGATCGCAAGGGTGAGCATCCGAAACAACACTTGAGCAAGTTCATCGGGACGCTGCAGGCGGATGGTTACGCGGGGTTCGATCAGATCTATGAAGCAGGGCGCATTCAGGAAGCAGCCTGCTGGGCGCACGTGCGAAGAAAGTTTTACGACCTGCACGTCGCGCATCGTTCACCGGTCGCGGCCGAAGCCCTGGAACGCATCGCCGCGCTCTATGCCATCGAAAAAGAGATTCGCGGCCACCCGGCGAAACAGCGGCGCGAGGTCCGCCACGCACGCACCAGGCCCTTACTGGAATCGCTGAAGCAATGGCTCGAAGAGACGTTAGCGAAACTGTCGAGGAAATCGGACACGGCAAGGGCAGTTCGCTATGCCTTGGGACGATGGAACGCGCTGCTGCGCTACGTGGACGACGGCCGCATCGAGATCGACAACAACGCCGCCGAACGCGCCTTGCGCACCGTCGCTCTGGGCCGAAAGAACTACTTGTTCGCCGGCTCGGATGCCGGTGGCGAACGCGCCGCCGCGATCTACAGCCTGATCGGCACCGCCAAACTCAGCGGTCTCGATCCCGAAGCCTATCTCCGCAACGTGTTGTCCCGCATCTCCGATCATCCGATCAATCACATCGAGGAGTTGCTGCCGTGGAACGTCGCCGCAAGCAGACAGCTCGAAATGCAGCACGTGGCGTAAACAAAGTCGCTGCCGGGAAGGACTCCACAGGGCATCCCTTGCACCTGCCTCACATCGCGGACCTGATCAATGACGGTGAAATCACGGTGGGCGTGCTCCGCCCGGTCGGCTGTGTCGCTGTGGCCAACGACGGAGATAGCACCTTGGCCATGCTCGTCCGCCGGGAGGGCGAGACCTTAGTCCAACTGCTGACCCGGCTCGATCTGGCCATCGCCAAAGCGTACGATGAGGATATCTTCACTGACGAAATCAACCCGCCGCCCGCAAACTCGAAACGCTCGTAGGAATTCGAACACCTCGTCAAGATGCAACCGCCGGACGCTTACATACGAGTGATGTTTCCCACTCAATATCAATCTCTCCTTGAATAAGAATTCATCCAACGTCGGGTGTCTATTCTGTCGAATCTGCGCGAAGGCAGATTCGATCGAGTGCTATTACTAAACCGAATGAAGTTCGTGCTCGAGGAACTGTTTTTGTGCTGGAGTTCTTCTACGTATCGTCTGTTTCGTGTCAAGACTGAATAGTGCGCAATTTCAGAGACTCATGGGCGACCCGAACGCTAGCTTCGTCCCAATGCAATTTCAATACAATCTTGTGACCCTATGATTTGCCAAGGTATTCGCTAGTGCGGTCAAGGAAGTCGAATGCCCGATCAAACCGCAAGCGCTCTGGCTGCAGGAATGCTCAAGGGGCCCTACTTTACAGCCGCAGTTCTTGGAGTAATGGGTGTATTTGTCTAACTTCAGCGGAAATGGGAGTGAGGTGAGAGTTTTCGTAAGCTATGGAATCTGAGCTTTCCGGTTCACCCCAACCAGCGCTAGGATGCGTAGAAAGCAGGGTGAACCATGAGCGAAGAACTGACCAGAAACCAAGCTGCAGAGGAAGAGCAAGAAGAGTCGAGGGGTGAAGAGAGGGGGCCAGCCCTGCCCGAGGGCAGGGCTGGCGGCCGACGCGGGGAGACCGCGCGGCAGCTGATCCGCCGAGCGAAGCAAGCGACCCGCAGGAGATTTCCCGCCGAAGAGAAGATCCGCATCGTGATGGAAGGGATCCGGGCCGAGGTGTCGGTGGCCGATCTGTGCCGTCGCGAGGGGATTCATCCAACGGTCTACTACAAGTGGTTGAAGGATTTCATGGAAGCGGGCAAGGGGCGGCTGCGGGGAGACGCCAAACGAGAAGCAACGAGCAACGAGGTGCAGGATCTGCGACAGGAGAATGAGCGGCTCAAACTCCTGGTGGCCGATCTGAGTCTGGCGAACCTGACACTGAAAAAAAGCCAGTATTAGGGCTTCTGGACCGCAAGCGGTACGGACGGATGAAGCCCGAGAAGAAGCGCGAAGTGATCGAACTGGTGAGGCGATCGCCGGTGCCGAAGAAAGAGACCCTAAAGGAATTGGGTCTGCCAGTATCAACCTACTATCGCTGGCAACGGCGGTGTCGAGAGTTCGGTGAAGCAGGACTGGTGGACCGGCGACCGCAACCGGGAACGATCTGGAACCGGCTGCGGCCGGAGGAGAGGAAAGAAATCTTGGCAGCGGCCCGAGCGGAACCGGACCGGAGTTCCCGCGAAATCGCCTTCTGGCTCAGTGATCATGCGGGATTCAGCGTTTCGGAATCCAGTGTGTACCGGGTGCTGAAGCTTCACGGACTGGTGCCGGAACGGCAGACGGTAGGTTTTCCGGCGGGTCCGGAGTATGCGGTGAAGACCAAACGGGTGAACGAGCAGTGGCAGAGCGATGGGAGCTATTTTTTCGTGATGGGTTGGGGTTGGTATTACCTGTCCCTCGCCAAAAGTATGTACGTCTTTGATTTCAACAATTTAGAGCCTTGCCATTCACAGGCGACTTGCGGTAGCACGCTTCAATGTTACACAAAATTGAGTTCTTTCTGGTCTCGATTTTCCGCCTTTTCCGTTCGCGTCGGAGCCTTTGGCTCGAAAATCTGGCACTCCGGCAACAACTCGTCGTCTTGAAGCGAATGCATCCCCGTCCAAGCCTTACCCGGTTTGATAAACTCTTCTGGGTTATTGCGCAAAAGTTCTGGAGCAAGTGGAAACAAGCCCTGATCGTGGTGAGCCCAGAGACTGTTGTTCGGTGGCACCGCGCTGGCTTTCAACTCTATTGGACCTGGCTGTCGCGCCACCGAATTGTCTTCGGAAGGAAGCGAATCAGCAAAGAGCTTCGCGACCTCATCTTCAAAATGGTCGCAGAAAACCCGACGTGGGGAGCGCCACGCATCCACGGGGAACTGCAGATGCTTGGTTTCGATGTCTCGGAGCGAACGGTTTCGCGCTGGGTACAACGGGCCCCGAAGGATCCCGACAAGATCGCTCGGTGGAAGGCCTCTCTCAAGAACCATCGGGAAGTGATTGCGGCGATGGATTTCTTCACGGTGCACACCCTCACGTTCGGGCTTCTCTATTGCTTTTTCCTCATTGGTCACGGCCGTCGACGTATTCTGCATTTCAATGTGACCCGCAATCCGGAAAGCAACTGGGTCGTGCAACAATTGCGGGAAGCCTTTCCGTTTGAAACATCTCACAAACACCTGATCTTTGACCGCGATACGAAGTTCGGCAATGGTGAAGGCGATTGGGATTTCACCAAAACGAATCTCCTACCAAAGCCCCTGGCAGAATGGAGTCGCAGAGCGCTGGGTGCAGAGCTGCCGGAGGGATCTGCTTGACCATGTGATTGTGCTGAACGAGCGGCATCTGAAACGTCTTCTCACCGAATATGTCAGCTATTACCACGAAGACCGCACGCATCTCGGGTTGGGCAAGGAAACGCCGGGCGACCGAGCCCGCTCAACGCATCGCGGTCGAGTGATCTCGCAGACAAGGCTCGGTGGTTTGCATCATCGCTACGACCGAGCTGCGTAAACTTGTAGTTGGCCTTGCAACTTCTTGGGACCAGTGTGTCTGGAAGTCAACTCTGTTCATGCTCACACTCAATTTCTGATTTCGTTTCGAACACTTTGGCGAATCGGTGGCCAGCAAAACTGAACAAGCGTGTCACTTTTGGTGTCGGATGGGACTGTGGCGAGGGACAGGGCGTTTGGATTTGTCGCACTGCTTCTCTCGGCGATCGGAATCTATGGCGTAATCGCGTTTTGGGTAGCGCAGCGGACGGGCGAAATAGGCATCCGAATGGCCCTGGGCGCAAGTCGCAACGGTATGCTAATTCTTGTTCTTGGTCAGGCAATATTTATGGTCGTCGCTGGTACGGCGATTGGGTTAGTAGCCGCGCTAGGATTAACCCGGCTGATGAAAACGCTGCTTTTCGGTGTCAGGGCGTCGGATCCTCTAACATTCGCTGGCGTCGCGATTTTGCTGACGTTAGTGGCCCTGGCGGCGTGCTACATTCCCGCACGCCGTGCCATGCGCGTCGATCCCATGGTCGCTTTGCGTTACGAATAAGGCCTACGATGCGAGTCAAATGCCGCAATGAAGAGACAATTTTGTCTTTCACGTCACTTCTGATGAGCAATGGTCACAGTTCGGTGCCACCAGGGATGGTCTCGGCACTCACGAGGATCTGCGATTGTTCCCACCGAGTCCAATACTTTCGAGCGAGGACCCTAAAGAGCTTTTCAAATGCGGTCAGGCGGGGTCGGGGGGCTTGCGCTTGAAGACCTCGAGTTGTTGGCGGAGCGCCAGTTTTTCGTGCCAGAGGGTCCGGCGTGAAGAGAAAAGACGAACAAATGGGGCCAGAAAGAACCGAATCGTGTGAATCATAGCGACGCGGTGTCGCAGATTGACTGTCAATGGCAACGGTCCATGTTATTGAAAACAAATGCGGACAGATATGTAGCTGGAGACAATATGTGACTGATGAAGTTTATTATATTTGTCCCTCGCCATAAATCAAAACGGGTTGGATTCCATGCGCTCACTTGAATTTGTTCTCAACGAATAAGATTAGAATGGAGGGCAGATCCTGGAGATGGCTCGACATTGGCAAATCCAGACGAGGAACCCCCTTCGAGGGGATTCAATGTCGTGATGTTTTCTATGCAGCTCGTTCGTAGCGGTGATGCAAACCACCGAGTCTCGCTCGTGCGACCACGCGACCGCGAGGCAATGAGCGGATTCTGCCGCCCGGCGTGTCTTTGCTCAATCCCAAGTGGGTGCGGTCCTCGTGATAGTAGCGGACGTATTCGCTGAGAAGACGCTTCAGGTGCCGCTCATTAAGCACAATCACATGGTCGAGCAGATCCTTCCGGCAGCTTTCAATCCATCGCTCCGCAGCCCCGTTCTGCCAAGGACTTCGGAACGAAGTTCTCTTGGGCTTGCTTCCCATCGCCCGGACAGCAGCAATCACTTCCAGTCCAAACTTCTTGTCTCGATCAAGGATCAAGTATTTGTGAGAGGCTTTGAACGGAAATGCCTCACACAGCTGCTGGACGACCCAGTTGCTTTCCGGGTTGCGTGTGACGTTGAAGTGCAGGATCCGTCGGCGACCATGCCCAATGAGGAAGAAACAGGAGAGGATTCCGAATGTAACGGTGTGGACGGAGAAGAAATCCATTGCGGCGATAACTTCGCGGTGGTTCTTGAGAAAGGCCTTCCACCGAGCGATCTTGTCGGGATTCCTTGGCGCTCGTTGGACCCAGCGGGAAACGGTGCGCTCCGAAACGTCGAAGTCGAGCATTTGGAGTTCTCCATGGATAGGATCCCCTTTCAAATCAATGACTCGCTCAAACCAAGCAAGGCGTCTGATCACTGGCCGCTCATGCTGAAGTGGATCCGAATGGCCAATCGGAAATCGTGGCGGATTAATGGAGCATCCTGATGATGGCAATCCAATACCGATCTGGCTGCGATGCCGCCGCGTCAAGCCAACGTGTCAAGACGCGGTAGGCTCGCTCGACCTGGCTGCACGTTACAGTGCTGGCTTTGCGGCCTTCCGTTCCAAGCTCTGCCGATATGCGTCCACTGCACGGCGGATGATATTCGCAATGGGCGCGCCTGTCCTCTCACTCTGCCCTTGCAACCAAGCTTGCTGACTCTTGTCCGTCAAGAACACAATACGCTCATGTAAACCCTTGTCTTTCTTAGACTTAGCGGATACTGCTGCTTTTGTCATCTCTGGCCACCTCTGTGCCTAACATACCATGCCTGTCAAGCACGAGTAAGTCCTTTAGAATCAACAAATCACAACATTTTCTAATTCCGTTACACTTTTCCATTGACATCTATTTGAAATTCCCAAAACCACGGATGTTGTCCGTATTGTCCGTAAAAACGAAGAGGCAGTTGAAACAGAAAGTGCAGCGTAAGTTCATGAATCGAGAGGGGATAAATGGTCGGGGCGAAAGGATTTGAACCTTCGACCTCCTGGTCCCGAACCAGGCGCGCTAGCCAGGCTGCGCTACGCCCCGACATGGGCAGCTTGGCCAGAAATATCAAGCGGGTGCTCGCAAGCCAAGCGGGAATTTAAGATTAGCACAGGGCGACGCGATCCGGCTACGCTTTGATAGGAACGCGAGCAGTCCTTCCTGGAAATCTTGTATCGTTCGAGAATTTTGAAATCGCGAATGGGTATTGGCCTCGGCTAACTGAGTTTCAGAAGTGGTGACAATCCCGGTGACAGTTCGCGCAGAGGGTGATCAGATTGCCTTCCGTGTCATCACCCAGACGACTCCGTGGGTTTTTGTGGTGCACCTGGAGATTTATGAATGAACCGCACCTCTGACAGCGCCAGCCGTCTCGTTTGAGAACCTGCAGCCACAACTCGCGATAAGCCTCCGGTGCCAGGCGAACCCATGGCTGCTTCTCTCGCGTTCGAGTCATTCCGTTCCCTTCACCTGCTCGAGGAATTCGTCTTTGTGGGGCTGTGGGAGGAAAGCCAGGAGACGGCGGAGGGAAGAAGCTATGGCACTTGGGTCTTGGTTGTCCAGATTGGCGCCTGCCAGGAAATCGGCACAGATCATCTCCAGGCAGTAGCCTCGCGACTTCTCCGTTCCGAGCATGAGAGCCGCTGTTTCAAGTGCTTGTTCGATGACCGGCAGCTGGGTCTTGAACACCTTGAAGTACAGGATTTCCCAGGGCTCGGTCGCTCGGCCGGTCAGGTGCTTCTCCACTTCACATTTGAACTCTTCTTTGGGCAGCTCTCTCGCCTTGTGCAACCAGGTTGCACAGTCGAATTCTTCTCCGTCTCGCCGCGCCACCTTCGCGAGTTCAATGGCCTTCGTCCAGCCCACCTCCCGCAGCTGCCGTTTCGGGACCCGGGTCAGGGATTCCTGGATGGCCATCAGGTAATAAGCCTTCCGGCGCGACTCCGGAAAGCGCTTCTCGAGGAACTCATCAAAGGACTTCAACTCATCCAGCCTCCAGTACTGCCCCGCGCGAACCTCGCAGAGGTATTGCCCTAACTCAAGGAAACGTTCGTCCCGCTGGTGCTCGCTCAACTTCTCCCAGGTCAGGATCTCCTCGATCCGGGTGAGAACAGCGAGCGCCCTCTGGCGGTTGAGTTCCGGGGGTGCCATGGCCCCACCGTTAATCCGAAAGCTCATCAAGCCAATCAAGGTCGCTTGCTCCCGGGCTGCGAATCAGATGGGTATCAATCAACTGCTGGTCACCCAAGCACAGCCCCAGTTGGGCGCAACTCACACAACCGTTCTGGGGGAATCGAATCCCGCTGTGCGGCAGGAACCGGCCTGCCTCGATCTGACTCGCAGTCGATTCGACGATCTGGGAAAACTCTTGCCGCTGGGCTTCGGTGATCGAGGCGCGAAGATACTGGATTTCAGGCACGCGTTTGCGCACGAACACGACCATCGCCACATCCGAGATCCCGCTCATCCAGGAGTAGCAGATCATCTGTGGGTCGAGAGTTACGAGTCCTGCGGGTTCCTCGGGATAGCGCGCCCGGGTGGTTTTCCATTCGAGGAGGCAGCGCCCGTCGTCCAGTTCTCCGATGCCATCGATGTAGGCTACGAAATCATCGCCATTCGGAAGCGCACGAATGAGTTTCACCTGGAGGTCCTGCTTTGGATGGCGGATGCGAACCCGATCTTCCTGTGCAAAACGTTCGAGCAGCATGACCCCCTGCCGCAGCATTCGCTCCCAATCGTCCCCATTGCCGAATTCGAGTTGGGATTCGCGATAGGTTCCCCACTCCTGGAAGAGGACTGCGGCGCCGTCTTCTTGGGAGAGCAGCGCAGCCAACGCCTTTTCAAAGCACCGGCCGAAGAGGGATGCGGCTCGTGTATCTTTCTCACGCCAGCCATCCAGATAGCGGTATCGGTAGGCCCGCGGACAGCGGAGGTATTGGCTGATTTGTGTGTAGCTAAACGTCATGGCTGGACCTTTGAACTTCCACCACGCCCCTGGGTGCCGGTGAGAGTTCCTCCCATTCACTTGCAGGGGCGAATGCTTCGAGATTGAGGTAGGAGCGACCGTTGAAGGGGGTATGAGAGATGCGCAGGACCCCGCGCAAGCCGAGGAGTGCTCTCTCCTCCACCTCTTCTCGACCCAAGAGATCCGGGTCATAGCCGAAGTCCCTGAGGAACCAGTTCAACTTCCAAAGGGCCTTCGGTGAACAGTAGATTCGTCCGGTGATGGACTGTCCTATGAATTCAGTAGGTTCGATAACGGCAAACCGTAGGGTGAAGAAGGGCTTGTGCGCATGCCAGCGGTAGAAGGCCCGCTCGACACGAACGAGAAACAGACCTTCGAGTGTGGAATCGGGATTCGGAGAACAGTCGTGCAGTCCCGGGATATGGCGCTTCATGACTTCACCTCCTCAAGTTGGGAGTAGCTGTTCAGTTTGCAAAGGAGCCCTTCGCGATCCTTGGAGGCCCAATCGGCAAGATTGTTGATGAAGGACTCGACGAGATCTCGACCCGCGTCGCGAAGTACTTCGGTCCCGCAGAAATCTGCCGCATAGCGCTTCACAAGCGTGGAATCGAGTTGGTGCTTGCGGACCAACAAGCAGAGGCGGTCACGGAGGCGCGGCTGGCCGCTCGAGTGACCGTTGTTCCCGTTCGAGGGAGGCGCGTTCTGGTTCGATGGGCCAGCGGCAGAGGGCCGAGGAGACCAGCCGAGTTCCTCGACCGAACAGAGCCCGATGCCGTAGGCTTTGCGGAGGGCGCGATTGACGGCGCGGGTTTCAGCCACACGCATCTCAGCGCCGCGGACGAGCGGGGAGACATTCGAAGGGTCTGCATCCCCGTAGCCGACGAAGCCGCGAGAGCGGGGAGACTTGTAGACGGTCGCTTTAAAGACCCAACGGCCTACCGAAGGGTCACAAAAGTCCTTAGCGAGAATCGTCCGAATCCCTGCACATCTTCGACGGTCAGCGAGCCGCAACAGCCCCGCATGGGTTACATACCAGCGGCACCCTATAAAGAGTAGCTCGCCCTCCCCGATAGAGAGAAGGTAGCGTCTCGAGAGTGCCTCCAGGCCCTTGGATTCCTTAACGTGGATCTGATTTGGCCAAAGCTGCCTAGCAAGCCGGAGGTTGTTTGAGAACTGCTTTGTCCTTGTTCTACATGTTCTTTTCATAAGCTCACCTCGCACCGTATCACTTACAATAGCATACATTCTCATCTATATCGTTGTCAAGACAGATGTTGGAAAAGCGCATTGTTTCTCTTACAATCGCTCCGCTATGAGGAAAGATGCTCCGCTCGCATTTCGCATCCCGGCCGACCTAAAGGGAAAACTGAAAGAAGTTGCGAGGCGCGAGGCAAGAAGTATTTCTCAGACCTGTGAAATTCTCTTGAGGCTTGGAATAGAGGGCTATGAAAGGGAAGGCTCGAAGTACCTGCAGCGTTTACTCTCCCGCCAGAAGAAAGAGCCCTCCGAGTAGCTCCCGTTAGGACGGTTCTCGGCCAATTCCCAGGCTACGATGGCGAAGACCAAGCGCACTGATATCCCCCGGAGTGAACTACGAGGGAATTAGGACCACAAGAGGACCCTTAAGGGACATATCGATTTTTTGTCTACATGGACTTTAACTCCTTGAGTAAGCTCACAGCAGTTGTTCCCGACCTATTAATTAGTCATTAGATACAGTCATAAGGACTTCAATTGACAGCGATGTACTCAAGCGACAGAATGTGTATCGGCCCCTGATGATTGGATTCACTTTTGAGGGGCGTTCGTCAGTGGGATGGCCAGAAGCGGTGTTAATTGGCCGATCCGGACGCGATTGGGCAGAATCCGGAGAGCAACTTGGTCGTATCTTAGTTGCAGGGCCACAGCGCCACCGAGCTAGGAATCACGATCCGGACGACGTAGCGCGGAGGGTTTGGAAATGATTCGATCGTTCCAAGTGGATGCCGACGGTTCTGTGTCAGTGGTTGAGGAAAAGCCAGCGGCTCCTACGCGCCAGTCGAAGTTGCCAGAAATAATCGCAAATTTGAAATCTGGAAATTATTCACGGGCTGAGGTATCGCGCCTCATAGCGATTGAGCTTGCGGCAGTGGCAATGGACATTCCATATTGCAAGAATGAAGCCGAGATAAAGGCCTGCGCGCGACAACGCAGAGCTCTTTGTGCGCTGAGTGATTCAATTTTCAAAAATGGGGCACGGGTGCAACGCGATGAGCTGAATTTTGACGGACCGAAATACCAATGTGCCGACCGAATAAACCTTCAGTGGATTAAGCAGGCCGCTGAGGCAGCGCTTGGCGAAGGCAACGAGGCCATTGTCGATCAGATTATGAAATGTCTTGAAGAGATAAGGACGGCAGGCATGCCAGAACTCCGGCGTCTGATTGGAACAATTGGCTTGAGCACGGGAACAGATTCGTCCCAAAGTGATAACGGAAATAAGGGATCGGATCCGTCTAAGTGATGGGCGTTTTCGGGTCGATGGGCAGCTTAATGGCAGCGAAACGATCAGTAGGCATTGAGGCCTTCAAGCTGGGAAGGTTCGAGACTGGCGACCATGGAACAAATACTTTCCATTAAGACATTCGGTGAAGTTTTCCCTAAATTCATGCTAGAGCTCGTCGCCGACGATGAGCCGAATGGGTCCTTTAACCTATTGTTGTGGGATGGGGCGCAGGCACACATCCAGGGCAGCGTACGGCTGGTGACGGGATCTGGTTCCGATTCTAAACAAAGAATCTTTGAACCGCCCGACATTGATTCCACAATTCGTCGAGCGATGCGTTTTCCAACAGGCGTTGCTTCCTACGGCTCTTGCCGAGGATTATTCAACGAGGTCTGCGGAGTCATCAAGAAGTTCACAGACCTGTTTCCCAAGGTCGTTTCCCTGGCGGCTTACTCCGTTTTTGCAAGCTGGTTTTCTGACCTCACCCCTGTTCCTGTCTACGTCTCGATCGCTGGCCCACCTTCGTATCAACGTTCGAACTTATTTCGCCTCCTCAGTTGTTTGTATCGCCGACCACTATTGCTCGGTGAAATAAGCGCCGCTGCGATTTGCTCGCTGCCAATGGATCTTTGTCCTACTCTTTTCTTTGAAGGGTGCGAGTTCAGTCGACAATTCCAAAAGATTATTCGTGCGTCGAGCGCACATGACTTCTATATTCCTTGGAAAGGTCGGCTGATCAGCACGCGATGTGCAATGGTCATCAGTACCGAGGACCTTCTCGACATCGAGGAACTTGGACAGGTCACCATCGAAATCCCAGCAACACCTACGCGTCAACCGATACCGATTCTTGAGAAGAGCGCGCAGCGAGAAATCGCCAGTGAGTTTCAGTCGAAGTTCTTGAGCTTCCGCCTAACAAACTACAATCGAGTTCGCGATTCTGATTTTGATGCCCCACATTTCGAGTCCACAGTGCGGGATCTCGCCCGGAGTTTGGGGGCCTGCGTTTCAGAGGATCCCGAGCTGCAGAAGGGGATAACACCACTCCTTAAAGAACGCAACAGAGAGGCACGGGCGGACTCCGCGTGTCGGAAATACCTAAACGAAATCGTGGTAGAAACGATGCTCTCCTTTTGTCATGAAGAAGGGAAGCAATCTCTTCGTGTGGGAGAGATCACGTCTGGGGCGAACTCGATTCTGAGAGGGCGCGGAGAAATTCTAGAAATGAGTGTCAAGCAAGTAGGCCACAAGTTGCGCTTGATGGGACTTACGCCGTACCGGCTCGATGCTTTGGGCCGGGGAATTCAGTTGTTGGACCCAATCCGTCAACGCATTCACCAGTTAGCTTGGAATTACCGGGTTGGTTTTGGATCTATTGATTGGGAGGATGACAAAATGAAGTGCCGTCATTGTGGGCAGGTACCCAGATTGGAGGAAGAGCCTGATCCGCTGGACGGCTTGAGCTATGAACAGCTCGGCGGCATCGTCGGGTGACATGATTATGCACGTAGTGCACATTGTGCACATCGTGCACTTGAATTCTGCTGCGGAGCCCCTTTAAAAGCAGAAGTGACCTTCCAGGGTTCCACAACCCTGCGGGGACCTTGCTATCTACTGCGTCAAAAGCATCCTGTAATCCGTGAGAACACTGTCCGGCGAGTGGTGCTCCCTCTAGAGAAATAGAGGTTTGCCGTTATCAACCTCGGCGAGGCATCCTGCGATATTATGCTGACCCCTCCTTCGTTTCGTTCCCATCTTCGCCGAGATGCTTTCCTCCTTTATCTTTCCTGATCTGATTCGACCTTACGGGAAATGCTGGGCAGATTTCCCGTTATACTGGAGCGACAACGGATTCGCTGTGGCCATCGCCAAGAACCAACTCCGCAAGCTCGACCGCTATCGCTGGCTCGTGCCTCGCGCCACCCGCGAAGGAATGCGCACCGACGCGCTCATCTACGCCGACGAACACTTGCTCGAAGCAATCCTCGGCGATCTTTCCATTGAGCAGGCCATGAATGTCGCATGCCTCCCGGGAATTGTTGGCCGCTCTCTTGCCATGCCTGACATTCATCAGGGCTACGGATTTCCCATCGGCGGCGTTGCGGCCACGAGCGCGCACGAGGGCGTTGTTTCGCCCGGCGGCGTCGGCTTTGACATCAATTGTGGCGTGCGCCTGCTCGTGAGTAATTTCGATCAGGACACTGTCCGTGCCAAATTGCACGAACTCGTCAACCAACTTTTCCGCGATGTGCCATCCGGCACTGGCTCCGAAGGCACGATTCCGTGCAGCTATGATGATCTTGACAGAGTTCTCGAAAGCGGTGCGGCGTGGATGGTCGAGCACGGCTACGGCGAAGCCGATGACATTGAGTCTTGCGAAGAGTCCGGCCAGATGGATGGCGCTGACGCATCAAAGGTTTCCGACCGCGCCAAGCAGCGCGGACGCACGCAACTCGGCACGCTCGGCAGCGGAAACCATTTCCTCGAGGTGCAGTACGTCGAACGCATTTTCGATGCCGAAGCCGCTGAAATTTTCGGTCTCGCGGTGAATCAGGTTGTCGTTCTGATTCACTGTGGCTCGCGCGGTCTGGGCCACCAGGTCTGCACCGATTATCTGAAAACGATGAACGAAGCGATGCGCCGCTACAACATCACGATTCCGGATCGCCAGCTTGCCTGCGTCCCGGCGAAATCAAAAGAGGGCCGCGACTATCTCGCGGCGATGGCCGCCGCGGCGAATTTCGCGTGGGCGAATCGCCAGGCGATCACTCATGCTTGTCGCGGCGCCTTCACCAAAATCTTTGGGCCAGATGCCGCGCTGCGTGTCGTTTATGACGTCGCGCACAACATCGCCAAGCGCGAACGCCACCGGGTAGACGGCGGCACCGAGGAAGAAGTCCTCGTTCACCGCAAGGGTGCCACGCGCTCGTTTCCCGCGCATTCGCCTTACATCCCCGAAGCCTACGCGGCCGCGGGCCAGCCCGTGCTGATCCCCGGCTCGATGGGCACCGCGAGTTACGTCCTTGCCGGCAACGCGCGCGCCATGGAGGATACTTTCGGAACTGTGTGTCACGGCGCGGGCCGCGCGCTTTCCCGCACCGCCGCCAAGCGCGGGCGCGACGCGCGCGTTGAAACGCAGAAGCTCGAAGCGCAGGGAATCATTCTGCGTTCAGAAACGCGCAACGGTATCCTCGAAGAAGTCCCCGAGGCGTACAAGGACATTGACGCCGTTGTGGACGTCGTCCACGGCGCTGGTCTCGCGCGCAAGGTCGCGCGGCTGCGCCCCATGGGCGTCATCAAGGGTTAGAAGAATTGATTCCAGATATTGCGGTTTTTTCTTGAATGAAAAAAGATGACAGTTTCGCGAGCTTTTTTTCAGGCACCCGCGCACATTTTTCCTGCATCTAAGTTAGTGTTGAGTGAGCATCGCGCCTATTAAGTTAGGTCATGGGCGGGAATGATGCTCGACGTTCGCGCACATGGTCCGTCATTTTGACGCGATGTGCGGAGGACCCCGGTAAGGTACCCCCACACATCGCGGCGCAGGAGTAGCCGAGTAAGCTCCCCCCACGGCGGTGTCTCGCCGACGGGCCCGGCTGCATAGGCCGGCATTGGATTCTGCCGTCCTTTTGCAGCCGGGCCCAATGGGCACAAGTTGCTGGACCTAATTCTGAATCCGAAACCGATTGTTGCTGTCAACAATGGGGGGAGAACGAAAATGAATCGCCAAACTTCTTTATCATCGCCGGAGAGATTAGTTCTAATCGCAGTCCTTGCTCTTGCCATCGGCGGCGTTGGAGGAGCAGCGGCCAGCGTCCACATTACTCATGCTGCTTCTAACGTAACATTCGCCGTGGCGCCGTCCTCTCCGAACGCGCCGTCACTCAATCTTCCTGCGGCCGGGTTTGCGCCCGTCGTAAAGATGGCCATGCCAGCCGTAGTCAACATCAACTCGTCGAAAGTCGTCAAAGTTCGCAACGAAATGGAGGACAACCCATTTTTCAACGATCCACGCTTTCAACAGTTTATTGGTCCGGGCACCAGGCAACCCAATCAGCCCCAGGAGCAGCATGAGAAAAGCCTCGGGTCCGGCGTGATCGTCAACAAGGATGGATACATTCTGACAAATAACCATGTCGTCGAAGACGCGACGCAGATTTCCGTGGAACTTTCCGACAGGCGTTTGTTTAAGGCGAAGGTCGTCGGGACGGATCCTCAATCTGACATCGCCGTTCTGAAAATAGACGCAACTAATCTGCCGACCCTGCCGCTGGCCGATTCCAACAAACTTCAGATCGGTGATTATGTCCTTGCGATCGGCGATCCATTCGGGATCGGCGAGACTGTGACCTTGGGCATTGTGAGCGCAATCGGCCGAACCAATGTTGGCATTGAAGGCCAGAGCGGTTACGAAGACTTCATCCAAACTGATGCCGCTATCAATCCGGGCAATTCCGGCGGCGCTCTGATTGACGCTCAGGGCAACCTGGTTGGCATTAACACCGCCATCGCGTCAAGCAGCGGCGGAAACGAGGGCATCGGATTTGCCATTCCGATTGACATGGCCCGAAACGTAATGACGCAGATTATCGAGCACGGGAAAGTATCTCGCGGGTATCTCGGTGTGGACATCGAGCAAGTTACTCCTGCTTTGGCCAAGCAGTTCGGCTTGACGAATGCAGAAGGCGCGCTTGTCGGTGACGTGGCTTCTGACTCCCCGGCCGCAAGAGCCGGCATCCACCGTGGCGACATCATTCTTGGATTGAACGGACAGAAAATCGCCGACTTCCAGGAATTGCGCCTGCGGATATCGGAAGCCGCGCTGAACACGTCTGTCCACCTGATGGTAGTTCGCGATGGCAAGCAAATGGAAGTTCCTGTGACGCTCGGCGAATTGCCGTCCACTCCCCAAGCCGCATCCAATGGAACCCCGGGCGCTATGCACGGTCCGATGAGTGGCGTCCAGGTGGAGAATCTCACGCCCTCCATCGCACAACACCTCAGGATTCCGGCTGCAACCAGCGGCGTGGTTATCACTCAGGTGTCACCGGATAGTCTTGCAGCCCAGGTAGGGCTCCAACCGGGCGACGTCATTCAAGAGGTTGACCGTCATCCTGTGAAGACTGTCGAGGAATATCAGCAGGCGCTTAGCCGCGGCAATTCGGACTCCGCGTTGTTGCTGATAAATCACAACGGGACAACAGGGTATGTAGTCGTTCAATCTGAATAATCTCATTGCCCACGACCGGCGGGATCGCTTGGAACCCTTGCTCCTTCATTCCAGGCGTCCCGCCTGCTGTTGCGTTGTGGGCGAAAATTAATTTGGCAACCGGATCAACTGCGCTTCCATAATCGCGCCGATTCCCCGAATAAGTTGCAACACTTCTTCTGGCACGGGACCATCAACCCGGACGAGCGCCATCGCTTCCGTTCCGCGGACCGTAGTGTTTCGCCCCAGCGCAAACGTTGCGATATTCACGCCATGTGCTCCGAGTATGGTCCCGATTTCGCCGATGACGCCGGGAACATCCCGATTGCGGGAAAACAGCATCGTCCCGGCGAGAGGGGCCTCCAGCTCGATGCCATACACGCGCAAAATGCGCGGCGAAATGCCATGCAGGACGGTGGCCTCTGCGCTGGCAATCGACAACGTTCCGCGCGATTCTTGCCCGGCGCGCACGGCGACTTCAACTGTGTCCGGATAGCCTTGCTCGGTGTGTCGCGCTCGCTCTTCCACGCTCAGGCCCCGTGCAGCGGCAATCTTGGCTGCATTCACGAGATTTACCTTCTCATCCAAAACCGTGTTGAGCAGCCCCGCGAGTGCGGCGTTGCGCAAAACGCTGGTGCCTATCTCGGCGGCCTCACCGGCAAACGCGAGGCTAACACGCTCGAATCGCCCACCTGCAATCTGCGCCACAAACGCTCCCAATCGCGTGACCATTTCGATCCACGGACGCGCGCGCCGGTATTGCTCTCCGCCAACCGCGGGGAGGTTTACAGCGTTGCGCAGCGCGCCTTCTGTGAGGTAACTGAACACTTGCTCCGCAATCAGCGTCCCCACTTCTTCCTGCGCTTCGCGCGTTGAGCCGGCGATGTGCGGCGTAGCGATTACATTCGCGAGGCCAATGAGGGGTGATTGCAGCGGCGGCTCTTCCGCAAACACGTCGAGCCCCGCGCCAACCAGTTGCCCGGTTCGCAACGCGTCGGCGAGCGCAGTTTCGTCCACCAGCTCCCCGCGCGCGGTGTTGATCAGGATCGCGCCCTTCTTGCATTGCGCGAGCGTCTCGGCGCGGATGAGTTTTTCTGTGGCCGGGCTCAGCGCTGCATGGAGTGACAAAAAGTCGGATCGCCCCAGGACTTCAGTCAAAGATAAAAGGTCGACTCCCGTGACACGAGCGGCCTCTTCCGTCACGCACGGATCGTGCGCAATCACACTCATCCCGAACGCCCTCGCGCGCCGCGCAACTTCGCTGCCCACACGCCCAAGTCCAACCAGTCCCAGCGTCTTGCCCCGCAATTCCACTCCCATGCCGCCGGATTTCTCCCACCGTCCGGCGTGGACCGACGCATTGAATTGTGGGATATGGCGCGCGACGGCGAGCATTAGCGCCAGTGTGTGTTCCGCCACGCTCACGGAATTTCCGCCCGGCGTATTCATCACCAGCACGCCGCGCGCGGTCGCCGCGTCCACGTCAATGTTGTCGACACCCACGCCCGCTCGCCCAACCACGCGCAACCGAGGCGCCGCTTCCAGAAGTTCGGAGGTCACGTGGGTCGCGCTTCGCACGATGAGCGCGTCGGCAGCGGCGAGTGCGTCGCGAAGCGCTTCGCGCGCCGGCGTCAGCACTTCCCAGCCCGGGGCCCGCAACAACTCGATCCCGTGCTGGCTGATGGGATCGGCAACCACAATTCGCATAGTGAAACCAGCCTACGGGCAGCGGTATCTCGTGTCAAACATATCTCGGGATGCGTGCTCCATTATCTTCCGCGGAGTGCTGCGGATTTCCTATGCTATAGTGAGTTTTCTCGCAACGGAGAAATTCCGCGATGGCGCTCATCGAACGCATTCAAAAAGATATGACCGACGCGATGCGGGCGAAAGATGAATTGCGCCTCAGCGTCCTGCGCATGGTCAAGTCCGCGCTCAAGCACAAGGAAATCGAAAAAATCCGCCCGCTCGACGAAGCCGAATCGCTTCAGGTGCTGAACACACTCGTAAAGCAGCGCAGGGAATCGGTTGAAATGTTCACCAAGGGCGGCCGCACAGACCTCGCGGATCAAGAAACGCGCGAGATCGCCGTCATCGAAAGCTATTTGCCCGCTTCTGCCGGCGCCGCCGAAATGGATACCGCCATCGACGCCGCGATCGCCGAGACCGGCGCGAATTCGCCGAAGCAGATGGGCGCCGTCATGAAGGCTGCCCGCGCGCGGCTCGAGGGGAAGACCGTGGACGGCAAGGCTCTGAGCGACCGCGTTCGCGCGCGCCTCGGCGGCTGACATCTGCCCTGAACCAGCGCTGGCCACATGCTGACTTGTGCCGCTGCCTGAAACCATTCCCGTTCGCTTCACCGAAGAAGACGCCGAATACATCAACGTCCGCCCGGTGAAGCGGCAAACATTCCGTATGCGCGAGCTTGCGGACATGGTGCTCTCGGTCACCGGCCGCGACGTCTCCCGCATCCAAAAGATTTTTCGCTCCGGTACAATCGTCTACCATTTTTTTCGTTACACATGGCACGGGTTTGACGCAGACCCTGCGGAACTTGCTGCTCTGCTCGCTGATTTCCCGACAGATTTTCCTCCCGGCGATCCACGCCGCGATTTTTCTCCGCAGGCCTGCGCCGCCGTGCTCATTGAAAGCGCTGCGGTAGGGCGCCAGCCCGTTGAAATCCTTCGTATCGAGGCGGAGCGCAAACCGCTTTTCGCATCGCGCAGTTTTTGGGATTGCCTCCTTGCCTTGGCCGCCTCCGGCGAGGATGACGGCACGGCCCCAGCCTCCCCCGTTTATGCGGGCTACTCCTTCGCGCGCCGCGCCGACCTCTTCCATCTCGGCCTCTCGCCCGATCAATCCTCTGCACTGCTGCGCGACGCCGCCCGCCTCGCCCCGCGCAATTTACGCGCGGCGATTCAGGCGCTGGGCGCACCTCCACGCATTATTTTTGTTTCTCCCCGCTCGAATTGAATCCAATGAAAGGGTTTTACTGTTCGGAGTGCTTCAGCACCACGCTGGCGCGTTCGTCTCCCGCGATTTGACGGTTGAATTTGCGCAGCTCGTCCATCTTCTCCAGGGGGACAAGCACTTGTTTCCTCTGAAAGGTTCGCGTGTAGTGGATTGTGCCGCCCGCGACTTGCGTCTGACTGATGTAACTTCCAAATTCCGTTTCGGTTTTTGTCGGCCGCGGAAGATCATCCACGGTGTAGCCCGCCGGGATTTTGATCTCGAAATCGTCCGTTTCCAGCGACGTGTCCTGGAACTGAACTGGGAGCTTTCGTGCTACATCGCCTTCAGCCACATCGGAACCCTTCTCACCGATTACGCGCGCCCGCACCACAAGCAAGTCGCCCGCGGTCTTGGCATAGCTGTCCGCGGTGAACTCATAATGCAGCGTTAACGGCTCGCCGACCTTCTCCACATTTTCGGCGGACGCTTTCGTCAGATGAAATCCGCGCAAGAATGAGCCCAGGAATGCTTCCAATTGTTTTGTGCGATCCGTAGAAGTCGAACTCAGCAGTCGTTCGCGCCGGCTGGTCGCCATCCATCCATAGGATGTTTCATCCACAGTTCCTGAAAGCGATCCATCCGGGTGAAGCTCCAACTTGGCTGTGCGCACAAATTTGTTGGTGGCTGGGTCCGCGAGCGGCAGGTGCACGAGTTCGCCGCCTTGCGGTGTTGAAATCAGAATGTAATTCTCCTGTTCGTAATAGGGCAGATATCCGAAGGGTGTGTATTCACTCGTCGGATCGAAAATGAGCATCTTTCCAAATCTCTTCGTATCGACAACGGCAGAAAGCCCGTCAGCGGGAACGTCCGCTGGCAAAGGGATCGCAAGGATGACGTGATTAAAAGTAATGGCCGAGGCAAAGTCCGGCACAATCACGCCGCGCTCAGTTTGCGCAAGCGCCAGATAAGATGGAATCCCCGCTTCGCGCAGCATGGCGCTGAGCAGTGTGGCTTTGTCTTTGCAATCCCCATATTGATGGCGATATGTGTCCCCGGCCGCGTGCGGTTTTACACCTCCGATGCCGATCTCAATATCAACATAGCGAATGCGGCTTTGCACGTAAGTGCTGAGTGCACCTACTTTGTCGCGCCACGTGGTCGTGTTTGCTGTTAATTCCTTCACCTTTTGTTGAATCTCAGGTGTCGGCTGAATTGCTCCGCTGGTTAACTGCGCGTGCCACACGCCAATCTGATCCCAATTCGTGGGGCCCAAAGCCGAACTTCCGCCAGAAGGCGGATGAAACGTCACACCCATTCTCCCCACAAGCGATCTCCAGGCAGGCATGGCAGGCTCGTCCTTGATCGCTGGGACGTTTTCGACCTCCCAAACGACTTGCGTATTCGTTTCCGAAATTGGTTTCTGCTCGGTATACTGAATCCACTTTGCGACGTGCTCCCACCCGGCGGGAAGGTTTAAGGTGAATCGGGATCGGCGCAACGGAATCTCACGCTGGATCCACCACTCATCTTGAAGAATAAATGGCCGGCTTTTCTGGTGGAATTCATATCCGATTACGTTCCCCGGCAGTGCCGCCGGGATCTCAACGGCCTTTCTTCGGTCATCGGAGTAGAATTCCTCCGTCATTCCCACTTCAACCGCATCCTTTTCTTTAACTTCGTAGTCTTTTCCATCTTTCGGAATGCACCATGCTTTCATCCAAGTGATCTTGGTGTCGTTGTCGAAAGGCACCTCCAGCAATCCATACCTCTTGCCGGCGGGCCGAAGAATCATATAAGCACGGCGGAATGTGGTTTCGACTTCGCCATTATTCTGGACGGTCGTCTCCTGCTCATCGTACAGAACAACGGCTACCGTTTCCGGCGCGACGGTGGGCAATGTCTCCTTCGCTGCCTGACGCAGCCAGGCAGGCGTGTCCGCAGATGACGGACGCGCGCAAAGCAGCCCTGTCGCCAGAATCAGGAGACCGCTAGTGACCGCCGGAACCAGGCGCTTGTAACACCACTTGTTGTTCATCATTTGATTTCGCCGTTGAAAAGAATTTTCGAATTTCCGAATAGGAGTTTACTGGATAAAGGATACCGCCAACCACAAGCTTTCGTTGCACATGTAAGGATGTGCCCTCTTGCTTCGCTGATATCTGATACTTCAACTTTCCCCCGGGATCGAGCACTTGTGGCGGGGGCACCGTGCTGGCCTGCACACCCGCGGGCAATTGAATCGTAATGTCGTCAACGTCCTCGTAGGGATAATTAAAATAGATATCCTGCTTTCGCGAGGAGGAGTCAAATAATTGGCGCTGGCCCGATTCGTATAGTCCAACCGGCAACAAGAGACGGCGGCCGATCGATTCGCCCATCCCGGTGAGTTTCACTTTGCCTTGAATTTCCAAAGGGACATCCGCGCTTTCCCAGCCCGTGATCGAAGTTAGCTCAAATTTGGCCGTGGATGGCAACCAATCCTTGATCGAATCCGTGACCATTTTCTTCTTTCCCTCTGCGTCTTCGTCACGGGCGTTTTGGCGCCGCGAAAATGCCCTCTCGCCGGTGAAACGAATCACGAGTGTTCCTGATAGCGACCCGTCCATTTCCAAAGTCAGGTTGGCCTTTCGCTCCGTAGTCGAGGTTGCGCTTTGCATCGCGGGAGTCTGCAGATACACAGCGCCCTGCTTCGTCGGGCGCAATGCGGTTATTTCTGTCTCAAACCATGGGAGCATCCCGAACGGGCAATTATGAATCCCCGGATCCAGAAAGTATTCCTTGTCGCCTGCGCGAACCCAAACGAGGAAACTATTTAGTTCGCTGCGGTCTTGCAGCTCCGGATGGAATCGGCGTTTGTCTCTTGTTGCCACCCATATGATGTCGGAGTCATAGCCCGCGGCCTGCGCCAGCGCGACAAACAAGAGGTTAACCTCCCCTCCAGTCGCGGAGCCTTGTTTCAGGATGTCCTCCACGTTGCTGGCTTCTTTTACTTTTTCACGCTTCGATTCCTGCGACGTCTTTTCCGGATCGTCATCCGTGTTGTGGATTTGCTGGACCGCCGCATACAGTTTCCGCAACTTTTCTTCCGGCGGGTCTTCTGATTTCACAGTCCGGCCCACAAGGTCGCGCATGGAAGATTTCTTTCCGATGAATTTTTCCTGTCCCTCGGCCATATTCTTTGCGATGCGGTCCCAGTATTCCTTCGATTCCTTGGTATGTTCCTCCCGCGAATAGACGAATTCGACCTTGCCTCGAAGTTCGTTGACGGGAAGCATATATTCTTCGTCGGGGAGGCCCGGGACGTCGCTAACGTCGAGAGTATAGGAGCCATCCTTCTGCTGATGCGGTGATGCATTGGACCGGAACGTCCGCCACATCAGGCGATACGTGGTCGCCGTCGGCGTAAAAACAAAGTGTGCCCTCTTTGTGTACAGCCCTTCCTGAATTCGCCACGTACAGTCGTAAAGGAATGCAGGATTCCGCTGAATTCTGTAGCGGTATTCAATGATGCTGCCGGGCGAAATGTCGGGGACCGTAAACGTCTTCGCGAGGTATTTGATATCACCGGCCTTTACCAGGAGCTTTTCGAGAACTTGGGAATCCGATTCTACGACCTGTCCATCCGGATGGATCGTTCGGTAACGGACATCCCGAATATCCTCGGCCCCTTTAAAGAAGGGGATTTCAATGTCACCATATTTCTTGCCTTCATCCGTGAAGATCTTGATCCGGTAATAAAGATCATCCGTCGATTTCGCGCTGTTCACAATCTCTTCACGGTAAAGAATCATTGCCTGGGCGCCCGGCTCCGATGGGTTCTCCTTCATTTTTAATTCTTCCGGAGAAACCCCCGGCCAGTCCGCCATCGCTCTCGCGGAAAATGCAAAGAGAATGGCAGCTCCCGCCATCGCCAGACACAACGCCATTGCTTTCATCGATATACGCATCGCTGGGCTCTCCAATTCTTCGGCGCGATTGCGCGCTTGTACGGGAAAAACCAGCCGGCTCGCCCGGCGTTCATTTCTTGCCGCTCTCTCACGGAGCCATCTGCAACACAATCTGCTGGTCGTCGTTGATCTTCGCGCTGTGAAAAAAATTCCGGATTTCCGGGTACAAATCCGCGGGGAAAAGAATCCCTCCGATAACCATCCTTCTCTCAACGTGAATTGCGCCACCATCCAGCTTCGCTGAAATCTCATAGCGCAATCCGCCGCCCGGGTCCATTTTATGGGGGGCGGGCAATCCCAGCGGTTGCCACCCTGCGGGCAACTGAATCCTAATGTCATCCAATGATTCGTTAGGGTAAGGGAAATAAATGTCCTGCTTTCTCTTTGCGGTGTCGAATAATTGCCGCAAGCTGGACAAGTAAAGTCCCTCTGGTACCAGCAATCGTTTGCCCGTCACCTGTCCCAATCCGGGCAGAGAAATCTTCCCCTGCGCCTCCAGAGGTTGATCGTTCTTTTCCCAATTGTTCAGGCTGGTCAATTCAAATTTTCCGCCCGCGGGCAGCCACCCGTTGATCTCATCTGTGATCGATTTTTTTCGCCCCACCTCGTCATCATGCAATTCATCACTGCGCCGCGCGAATGCACGCTGGCCCGACCATCGAACCACGAGCGTGCCCGAAAGCGAGCCATCCGCATCAAGCGTAACGTCGGCGCGCCGTTCCAAAAGGGAGGCGGAACTTTCGTTTTGAGGCGTCGTCTTGAAAACTGCGCCGTCCTTCGTAGGAAGAAATACGGGCGTGGATGTCTCAAACCACGGCAACAAACCAAACGGGCAAATAATATTCCCCGGATCAAGGAAATACTCCTGTCCCCCCGCTTTCACATAAACCAAGCTTTCATTGAGTTCGCTCGCATCTTGCATTTCAAGGTGAAAGAATGAGTTGGCCCTCGCTCTGACCCACGCAACCTGAGCATCAATACCTGCCGCACGGCAAAGGGCGACGAAGTATCGGTTGATATTGAAGTTTGATGCTGCGCCGTGTTTCAAGACATCTTCAGAAGTGCTGTTTTCAACCGATTTTTCGCGCTTTTCTTCTTGCGAGGTTTTCTCCATATCGTAGCTCAAATTGTGAATCTGCTGCGCGCGGAGATAGAGCTTCCGAAGCTTCTCTTCAGCGGAATCTCCATTCCCAACCGTTTCCGCCGCCGCCCCGCGAATCGCTCCGCGGCTCCCGATGAATTTTTCATCCTGCTCATCCCAGGCCTTGGCGACTCGATTCCAGTAATCCTGCGGATTCTGCGCTGGTTGCAATTGCGCATAATAAAATTCGAGCCGGCTACGCAATTCGTCCAGGGGCAGCATATTCTCTTCTTCGGGCAGACCGGGGATGTTCTCCAAATCCAGAGCCCATGAGCCGTCACTGAGCTTGGTGGGTTTTGCGTTTGGCAAGCGAATCGCCTGCCAGAGCAAACTCGAAGTTGTCAGGCCGCCGTAAGGAACAAACGCAAAATGCGCTCGCCGGGTAAAAAGTGCGTCCTGCACATTCCAATTCGCTCCGCCGCGGAGTCCTCTAAAGTGGAATTTGAATCCGTACTCGATCACACTTCCAGGCGTCACATCCGGGAGGAGAAAAGATTTGACTTGGGCTTTGAATTCGCCTGCCTTAAAGGTTGTCCTGTCGGCGAGGTCGCCTTTGAACTCAATAACCGTCCCATCCGGATGGATCGTGCGTCCATGTACTTCCCCCACATCCGAGAACCCCTTGATGTAGGGAACTTCGGCATTCGCGTATTTCCTGCCCTCCTCGGTAAATATTTTTAACCGTGAGTTATGCTCTTCGTAGACCCTCCCTGCAACTTTATCGTCTATGAATACCTCTCGATAAAGATACATCGCAGCGGCGCCCGGCTCGGCGGGATTGTCCTTCAATGTGAGGTCCGCGGGGTCCAGCGGCGGCATGTCGGCTGACGCCGGTGCCGGATCAGCTCGGGGAATCATCGCTCCGGCGAGAACCACCAGAATGAAAACAGTCCTCTGAATACGCCTCATCGCCGGCTCCTCCGAACAAATCGTCCTCAGTTACAGCGCAACCAGCCAAACCGATCGGCGAGTTGCGGGCCAAATCCTAATATCTTTACAAAGGCAGTTATAACGAACCCCGTATCGTGACGCGGACGATACCCCTTCACCTGGTAGGTGTCAAGAGACCGTTTGCACCATTATGGTGCAATTATAAATTCAGGCTTGCCCGGGCGCGGAAGCTGCTTGCCCTTGCGTGATTCTGGTGCTAGCTTGCCCGCAACGGCCCGGCGCGCCAATTGCCGGTCGCCTTTTATGTGGAGCTGTTTAACGGAACTGTGAATCGAAATCGCGGTCTTTTGGAGGTGACGCGTGGCCACGAAACCCTGGAGTTCGACTGCCCCGGCGGGGGAGTTTCACCCGTTTGTGGACACCGGCACTTCGCTCGCTGAGTTCAGTCTGCGTGCCGTGATTCTGGGCGCGCTCTTTGGAATTCTGTTCGGCGCGGTTTCGGTGTACGTCGGACTGCGCGCGGGTCTCACGGTTTCCGCATCGATCCCCATCGCCGTTCTGAGCATCAGCATCCTCCGCGCTTTCGGCCGCGCAACAATTTTGGAAAACAACATTGTGCAGACCGTCGGCTCCGCGGGCGAATCGCTCGCGGCGGGCGTAATCTTCACTCTGCCCGCGCTGATCTTTCTTGGCTTTCCGCTCGAGTACTCTCGCATTTTCATGCTCGCGCTTCTCGGCGGCTGGCTCGGCGTGCTCTTCATGATTCCGTTGCGGCGCCAGCTCATCGTGAAGGAACACGGCCAGCTTTCTTTTCCAGAGGGCACCGCGTGTGCCGACGTGCTCGTCGCGGGGGAGCGCGGCGGATCGTTTGCCAGCCGCGTGTTCTGGGGTCTCGGCATCGGCGGCGTCTACACGTTTCTGATGAACAGCGTGGGAGTGTGGCCGAGCCAGCCGGAATACAGGCCGAGCTGGTTGCCGGGCGCATCATTCCGCGCGGCGATCACTTCGGAGTATCTCGGCGTCGGCTACATCATCGGGCCGCGCGTGGCCGGAATTCTTTTTGCCGGCGGAGTTTTTTCCTGGCTCGTGTTGATGCCCGCGATTAAATTTTTTGGATCGGCCTCGCCGGGCGCGATCCTTTATCCGAGTACGATTCCCATCGCGGCGATGACCCCCGATCAGTTGTGGTCCACTTACATTCGGCCGATGGGCGCGGGCGCCGTGGCCGCCGCCGGGCTCATCACGCTGATGAAAACAATTCCGACGATCGTCTCCGCGCTCACGCAGGGAATGAAGGATGTCCGCAAGGAGCGCGGCATGACCGCGGGCGGATCGCGCACCGAGCGGGATCTACCGATAAAGTTTCTCATCTTCGGCTCCATCGGCATCGTTGTGCTGATGTGGTTGATGCTGACGTTCCGTCCCATCCCCGGAGCGAAGACCGGATTGTTCGCGAATATTCTCGCCGCGCTGATCGTCGTCACATTCGGATTTTTGTTTGTGACTGTCGCTTCACGGATCAGCGGGCTCATCGGCAATAGCTCGAACCCGGTGAGCGGCATGACCATCGCAACATTGATGGCCACGTGCGCTGTGTTTCTCATCGCGGGTTGGAAGCAGCCGCCATACGCGGTTCTGGCAATCACCATCGGCGGCGTCGTGTGCATTGCTTCCGCGATTGCCGGCGCCACATCGCAAGATTTGAAAACAGGTTTTCTCGTCGGTGCGACTCCGGTGTGGCAGCAAATTGGTTTGATTATTGGCGTGACGATCTCGACCGTCGCCGTCGGCGGCACGCTCATCCTGATGAATAAGGGCCTCGCGAAATATAACCCGGTCGATATTCCGCTCAACATCCAGCAATTGCCGACGGGTGTTGCCGTGGAAACTCAGAACTATACGTATCAGGGAAAAACATTTGTCCTCGTGAATGCGATCGGGTCATCCCAAGTGCCGGACGGAAAATATCTTTACGATGCATCGGCACAAAAAATTACCACGCAATGGGTGCAGGGAATTGGCAGCGATCAGGCCGCCGCTCCGCAGGCGCGTTTGATGGCCACGGTTATCAACGGCATCCTCAATCAACGCTTGCCGTGGCGGCTCGTCTTGCTCGGAGTATTTCTTGTGATTGCTATCGAGCTGCTCGGGATTCGCTCGCTTCCATTTGCCGTCGGTTCTTATTTAAGCATTGCAACAACGATGGCGATTTTTGCCGGCGGAGCGGTGCGCTGGCTCGCCGAGCGCGGTCGAGACAAAGACTCCGCGTCGGATAGTGAAGTCAGCCCCGGCTCGCTTTATTCCAGCGGACTCATCGCCGCGGGCGGCGTGTTCGGTTTGCTCGCCATTATTTTCAAGGTGATGGAAGACGCTCACTGGATGCGGAAAGATCTTTTCCTCTTCGGCCCCAAGATTCTCGGCAACTTTGCGGCAAGCGCCTGGGCGGGCGTCATCATGTTTGTGCTGCTCGCGACATCGCTCTTTATGTTCGCGCGCAAAAAACTGGAATAGTTTGGCGAAGAAACCGACGACCACACTTTTTTGACAACCTCGCACCAGCACTCATAGACTGTCTGCATGGGAATGGAGTCCCGCAGATACAACGTTCAGATGCGCTGGGGCGGGGGCGGAAGTCTTTTCACGCCCGCCATCAAATTCCTTTTGATCGCGAACACCGCGGTCTTCATGGGCCAAACGATTGTTGGGATGAAGTGGGGTGTGGCGGGCGAATCGTGGGTCTACTATCACCTCGGACTCGGCGTGCGCTCCGTTGTGCCCGGCCTCAACATCTGGCAGCCCGTCACGTATATGTTTCTCCACGGCGGGCTCATGCACCTGCTGCTCAACATGCTCGTGCTGTGGATGTTCGGCCGCGATCTCGAAAACATTTGGGGCGCGCGAAAATTTCTGAATTACTATTTTGTGTGCGGCGTCGGCGCGGGAATCATCAATGTGGCCGCCGGTTTTCTCCCGCTACTCTGGGGACGCCAACCCTCCGACATCCCAACCGTCGGCGCATCCGGCGCGATCTTCGGCGTGTTGATCGCGAACGCCGTTCTTTTTCCGGACCGCCCGGTCTGGCTGATCCCATTTCCCGTGATGCTTCCCATGAAAATATTTGTAGCGATCATGGGCGGAATTGAATTTTTCAGCGAGCTCGGCGCCCCCGGTGACAGCATCAGCCACATCTGCCATCTCGGCGGAATGCTGATCGGCTACATCTATCTCCGGCGTGGATCTTTTTTTTACGGCATGCGCAACACCGTTTCTGATTGGAAGCGCCGCCGGCTGCGCCGCCGCTTTGATGTATACATGCGCAATCGCGGCGACGATCCGCCCTCCCGTCCCGGCCGCTGGGTGAACTAAGGGTCTGCCCGGAGGTCTGTTCGCGCCCGTCTCATCACCTAAGTAAGCCGGTCTTTCGACTTATTCTTCGTCACTGTACGAATTGTTTCACGTGAAACAATTCGACACCGGGCGCAGATCAAAATGTTTCACGTGAAACATTTTCGTCATGCAATCCTCAAGCGGGAAAATTTGGGCATTCGAACCCCGTTCGAATGCAATTCTCATTGGCATTGAGAATGCTCAAGCCGGGTTGTTTCCATCCGGATGGAGTAGCTGAGGGGACGCTCGCTAATTCTTGCGTGGGATGACGTGGAGCTTGATGAAATTGGTGGTTCCGGGGCGGCCGAGCGGAGTGCCCGCGACGATGCCCACGACGTCGCCGCGGCGTGCAAAACCCTCTTCCAGGAGCCGCTTTCCGGTGAGCTCGGCGAGACCGTCAATGTCGCGGACGCGCGCGATGCTGCGTGGCAGGACTCCGCAGAGCAGGGCGAGGCGGCGGCGCGTTTCCGCAAAGGGCGTGAACGCGACAATGGGCGGGCGCGGGCGATGCTTTGAAATCAAGAGCGCGGTTGAGCCGGTTTCCGTGAAAACGGCGATGACTTTCAATTGAAGTTCCTCGGAAGCATGACACACAAGTTCCGCGGTTGTTTCCGCGACATCCCATCGCCTCAGGAATGGATGCTTAAAACTTGTCACACTTGATTCGGCCTCGCGGATGATGCGATCCATCATCTGGACCGTCTCGATGGGATAGAGGCCTCGCGCGGTCTCGCCGCTCAGCATCAGCGCGTCGCTTCCGTCGAGCACAGCGTTCGCCACGTCCGAGGCCTCCGCACGCGTGGGCCGCGGGTTCAGCGTCATGGACTCGAGCATTTGCGTCGCGGTAATCACCGGGCGCCGGGCGTCGCGCGCCTTCGCGATGATTTGTTTTTGTACGACGGGCACAACCTCCGGGCTCATCTCGACTCCCAAATCACCGCGCGCGACCATCACGCCGTTCGCGACTTCCAAAATGTCGTCGATCCTCGCGATCGCTTCGGGTTTTTCCAGCTTGGCGATCACCGGCGTATCCATGCCCGCGCGGCGAATCGCGCGTTGCGCGGCCTTCACATCTTCGGGCCGACGGACAAAGCTCACGGCCACATAGTTGACGCCGCGCGCCAGCGCGAACGCCAAATCGCGATAATCCTTCGGCAAGAGCGACGGGACTTTCAATTCCACGCCGGGAAGATTGATGCCCTGATGCTCGCCGAGTTCGCCTCCGTTGACGACCTCACACACAACGGCGCGGCTACTTACGCTCGAGACTCGCAATTCGATAAGCCCATCCGCAAGAAGAATTCGGTTTCCGCGCTTCACCTCGCGCGGGAGTTGATGAAAGGAAGTGGAGACACCATCGGCCGTGCCCGGACTATCTCCCACGGAAATTGTGAATCTTTGCCCGGTGCGCAGGACCACGCGCGCGCCGCCCACGAGACCCCCCGTGCGGATTTTCGGCCCGCCCAGATCGGCGAGGATGGCAACAGGTTTCTCAAGGCGCATCGCGGCCTGGCGCACGCGGGCAATCGTCCGAGCATGCCAGGGGTGCGTGCCATGCGAGAAATTCACGCGCGCGACGTCCATCCCCGCGCGGATCAACTGTTCGATCCTCCGGGGAGAATCGGCGGCGGGGCCGAGCGTGCAAACGATTTTGGATCGGCGGAAATTCATACGGCAGGCCAAAGACTCCGGACGCTATTTCTTCACAACAAAATCGCTCACCACGCGAACCATATACACGATCCCCTTTTGAAATGAATCGAGCGGAAGGCGTTCGTCATCGGCATGGAAGCGCAGGTCGTCTTCATCGGTTAGCGGGAAGGGGGCCACGCCGTAGGCTTGCACGCTGTGAAGCCGGAGCTGCGCGGAATCCGTCGCGAATGTGCTAAGCAATGGCAGGACGACGACACCGGGAAAGACCTGCCCGCTCACTCGCTCGATGGACTGGTAGAGCGGCGAATCTTGCGAAGATGGCGGCGAAGGCATGCCCTGATCGGGCGCAATCTCAAAGCGAATCTGCGGATCGTTCACAATCCCCGTAAGATTTTTGATGACATCGTAAACGGAATCGCCTGGCAACAGGCGAACATTCAGGTTTGCGCGCGCTTCAGAGGGAATCACATTTGCGCGCACGCCGGCGGAAAGCATCGTCGGCGCAATGGTGTCGCGAAGCATCGAATTCCACGCCGGGCTCATGTCCGAAAGATGTTTGGCGGCATTGTCCTTGCGGTCGGCCGTTTCCAGGGCGCGGATCCATTTGGCGGTATCGTCGTCTTCGACCTTGGCAAGCTGCTCGAAATAGCGCTCGGTGGTGGACTGCAATTTCCACGGAGACTCGTACGCGCCAATTTTTTCGATGGCGGCGGCAAGGTGCACCACAGCGTTGTCGGGGCGCGGCTGCGCAGCATGCCCCGAGGTACCCGTGGCAATTACGGTGACATTGACCGGCACTTTTTCGCTGATCTGGATGCCGACATAAGCGACCTTGCCGTCCTTCAACATCACACGGCCGCCCTCGTTAAGGGCGAAGCCCGCGGCAATCTTGTCCCAATATTTGCTGATCACCACTTTGAGGCTGCTATCGCCAAACTGTTCTTCGTCGTCGTCGGCGAGGTAGATGACGTCGCGGTCGAGCACGGCGCCGCTGCGCTTGAGCGCGATAAAAGCGGCTAGATTCGCGACCACCAATCCTTTGTCGTCAATCGTGCCGCGCCCGTAGAGATACCCATCCTTTATAATTGCGCCGAAGGGATCGACGGTCCATTTGTCGCGTGTAACGCCCACGACATCGAGGTGCGCGAGAAGCAGCAGCGCGCGCGTGGGATCGGGAAAGGGAGAATTGCCCAGTCGTCCAATCACAATGCCGCGTCCGGGCGTTATTTCGATGACTTCGTGTTTGATGCCTTCCTTCTCAAGAATGCCCGCGATGTAATTTGCGGCGGCAAGTTCGTTGCCCGGCGGGTTCGTCGTATTTATCCGGATGAGCGCTTGCAGCCAACCGAGCGCCTCTTGCGAGAGTGCGTTCAAATCCGCGGAGCCCTGCGGCGCGGCCGCAGGCGGAGGCGCCGCTTGAGCGCGGGCAACGCCCGGCAGCAACAGCGCAACCAATAGATACAGGCAGCAAAGACGGCGAAACATTCGGCGGGCCTCCGAGGAAGGATAGTTGTTCAATTGCAATCAATTCATATTACCACGGGGTTTTCAGGCCGCCGGGCGCGGTTACATGGCTTGAACATCATGGGTTATCATAGGAGGGCTTTGATAGGGTGGCGGCATTCATAGAGGAGGAGCAATGCGGCGAGCAATTCTGCAGTCAATCATCTTGGGGTTGCTGGGTCTGGCAATCGCGCTTGTGCCCATCGGCAAGGGAGCACTGGCCGGCGGACGGACACAACAAGCACAGCAGCAGGGCCAACAACAGCAACAGACACCACCGCAGCAATTACCGGGGGGCGCTCAAATCACGGTGTCCGCCCAATTGGTCAGCATTGATGCGGTGGTGACCGACAGCGACGGCAATTTCCTTACGGGCTTGAAAAAAGAGAATTTCCGAGTCCTGGAGGACGGGAAACCGCAGATCATAAGCGATTTTTCACCCGTGGGCGATGCGCCCATCACGATTGTGATTTTGTTGGAATTCCGCGCCAACATGTCAACGTACAACTATGCGGCGTACATCGCAACGCACTGGGCGCCGGAGTTCCTGCGCAACGTCAAGAAAAACGACTGGATTGCGCTGATGGACTTCGATTTGAAAACACGTGTGGACAAAGACTTCACGCAAAACAGCTTTGAAATTCTCGACGAGTTGCGGCAAATGCAGGTACCTCTTTACAGCGAGGCGTGTCTCTTCGATGCGGTTGTAGAAACCCTTGACCGGCTTTCGGATGTTCACGGGAAAAAAGCGATTCTGCTGATTGCCTCAGGCCGCGATACTTTCAGCAAGCACACGCTCGATCAGACATTGAAAATAGTCCGCCAGTCCGATGTATCGATTTACGGCCTGTGCGTTACACAAAACGTGCTGGATGAAAATATTAACGGGAGGTCGCCCGGGGGCGTAGGCAACATAAATACGGAGCAAGCGTTCAATCAATTTCGCGCCTTTTCCGATCTTACCGGCGGACAGGCGTGGAATCCGAACTTTAGCGGCGAGGTGCCGAACATCATGCGAACGATCGCGACGAGCCTGCGCAATCAATACGGTCTAGGCTATAACCCCGGCCCGGGCTCTCTGGACGGCAAATTTCACAAGATCAAAGTTGAGGTTGTAAACGCGGACGGGTCACCCTATGTTTTCACGGATGCGAAAGGGAAGAAAAAGAAGCTGGTTGTGTACGCGCGGCAGGGATACACCGCGAAGGATGCGAGCGCCTCGGATTAGCCGGCGGAGTTAGCGCGGACGAATTCGCGTGCAAGGGCACCTCAAATTGATATTCGTAGCGGCCCTGTGTCGTACGGATTCGCGTGCAGCCGGGCGGTGAGATTTCCGCTATCGTGTGATTGCCTTAATACCCCCGTGCTAAATCCACGCGGTTGATGAATTTGCGCCCGGCGAACCAGCGCTCCAGATTCTCAATGACGAGCGCGGTCTGGCGAGGCCAGAGCTGCCTGCTCACTGCGCTGGTGTGCGGAGTGATGAAAACATTTTCGAGCTTCCACAGCGGATTTTCGGGAGGCAGCGGCTCCTGCGCCACCACGTCCAGCGCGGCGGCAGCAATGGTTCCGCGCTGGAGCGCCGCGACGAGCGCGAGTTCGTTAACGAGCGATCCGCGCGCGATATTGACGAGAGATGCGGTTCGCTTCATGGTGGCGAGCTCACGCGCGCCAATCATGGAATTGGTTTCTGGAGTGTCCGGGGCGGCGAGGACGACGTAATCGGCTTGCGGCAGCGCGCGCAAGAGATCCGATGCCGGGAAAATGCGCTCGACGAGCGAGCCATCCGCTTTGCCGGAGCGCGTGACGGCCAATACTCGCATGCCAAACGCATGCGCGCGCTGCGCGAGTTCGCTCCCGATTGCCCCGAGTCCGACTATCAATAATGTTGCGCCATTCAGCTCGGACGGGCGCGGCTGCATATCCCAGATTTCCTGCTGCGCCCAGTGGCTTGCCGCTTGAAAGCGCATCGAAGCGGGGAATTTGCGGGCCAACGCGATGAGCAGGCCCAGGGTGTGCTCGGCCATGGGGATTGCATGGATGCCGCGTGAGTTGGTGACAATCACCCCGCTTTTGCGCACGTCGGGGCGCATCAGTTGCGCGACGCCGGCCGCCGTGACGTGAATCCACTTCAATTTCTTTGAGAGAGCCAACTGCGACGGCGTCAGCGTGAAGCCGACAAAAATGTCCGTGTCCGGAAGCTCGGAAGGAAGTTGATCGTAGCTTTCGAGATACGCGACGCGCAGTTCCGGCCAGCGGGTTCGCACGGCCGCGGGCAGCTCCGGCGGAATCCGCCAGAATGAAAAATGGAACTGCACGCAGAAGATGATTTTTGTTCGTGCGGGATTCGGCCTCTTCATTTTACAAAATCGATTCGCGAAAAAGGATGGGCAAAATCTAGAAACCTGACCGGTGGCGCCACCAGAGGACGAGCCCCGTAAGCGCGCCGAAGACTAGAACGCCGAGGAAAAACGCCGATGACTCCGGGACTTTGTAGATCATCATCATGACGAGAATCGCGGTGACAACCAGTGCGATGGGGCTCCCCGTAACGATAACCGTGCCCATCTTTTCGGGATAACGACGAGATTCGTCGACACGGCGCCGAATACGCTGGGTTGAGACACGGCCTAGGTGCATCGGACTTGCTCTCTGCAAATGAGTATGCGCTTGCCGCTCTCGAAATGTAAATAATGGAGAACCGATCGCGGTGAAAGACGCTCATGGGCGGGTCACGCGCAGGTCGCGGCCAGTCATTTCGACAGGCTCCTGGTCGCCTAATATTCCGAGCATCGTCGGCGCGATGTCTCGCAGCGCACCGTCCGGTCTCAGCGCGGCGCGCGAGTCATTGGAGACGAGAATGAGCGGCACGGGATTCGTTGTGTGATAAGTGTGCGGGCCGCCGGTCGCGGGATCAATCATCGTTTCGGCGTTCCCGTGATCGGCGGTGATAATCCATGCGGTGTCGCCTGCGCCGTGCATCGCCTGGCGAATGCGTCCGAGGCATTCGTCCACGGCTTCGACGGCTTTGATCGCGGCTTCAAGATTTCCGGAATGGCCGACCATGTCCGCGTTGGCGAAATTCATGATGATGGCGTCGAAGTCGCCCTTGTGAATGGCATTCGTGACCGCGTCGGCGACGCCCGCGGCGCTCATTTCCGGCTTGAGGTCATAGGTGGGCACCTTCGGCGAGGGGACGAGGATGCGCTCTTCGCCGGGGAAAGGTTTCTCGACGCCGCCATTAAAGAAGTAGGTGACGTGCGCGTATTTCTCCGTTTCGGCGACGCGCAGATTTTTGTAATTCAACTCCGCGAAAACTTGCGCGAGGATGTGCTCGAATTTCTGCTGGCCGAGCAGATAGCGCATCCAGGAGAAAGTCTTGTCGTACTGGGTCATGCCCGTGAGCTGGATATTCTGTGGGCGCTTCGCGTCGGCGAATTCGCGAAAGCCCGGCTCGGCAAGCGCGCGGGAAATCTGGCGCGCGCGGTCGGCGCGGAAATTGTAGAAAATCACGGTGTCATCGTCGCGGATCAGACCCACGGGCGAGGCATTCGATTGCGCGCCGACCGCGGGAGCCTGCGTAATTACAATCGGCTCGACGAATTCATCCGTTACGCCGCGCTCGTAGCTCGCGCGCACCGCGGCCGCGGGGTCTGCGGATTTTGTTGGGGCATCTCCGTGGACCATGGCGCGGTAGGCGCGTTCGATGCGCTCCCAGCGGTTGTCGCGGTCCATCGCGAAGTAGCGGCCCGTGACGCTTGCGATGCGGCCGGTGTTGTATTCGCGCAATTTCTGCTGAAGCTGCGCGAGGAAGTCCACGCCGCTGTTAGGCGGGGTGTCGCGCCCGTCCATGAAGCAGTGGATGAACACGCGCGTGACCTTTTGCTCGCGCGCCATGCGCAGCAGGGCGAAGAGATGTTCGATGTGCGAGTGAACGCCGCCATCGCTGAGCAGGCCGATCAAGTGGAGCTGCCGCTCGCGCCCGCGCGCCATCGCGTCGAGCAGCACGGTGTTCTTAAAAAACTCGCCGGTCTGAATCATCAGATCGAGCCGCGTGATGTCCATTTGAATCACCCGGCCCGCTCCCATATTCATGTGGCCGACCTCGCTGTTGCCCATTTGTCCATCGGGCAAGCCCACCCAGTGATCCGAGGCGTGAATTAAAGTGTTTGGGAATTGTTGGAGCAGCGCGTCGTAATTCGGTTTGCGCGCAAGCGCGATGGCATTGCCGCGCGTTTCGGCGCGGTAGCCCCAGCCGTCAAGCACGGTGAGAACGATAGGACGCGGGCGGGCCATTGAATCTCGCTATCCTTTATCCACGCGCCAGCGCGTTGCGCCTGGGGAATCGAGCGGCGGCGCCAAGCTCTTCTTCGATGCGCAGGAGCTGGTTGTATTTTGCAATGCGGTCGGTGCGGGAAGCGGAGCCAGTCTTGATTTGTCCAGTGCCCATGGCAACGGTGAAATCCGCGATGAACGTGTCCTCTGTTTCGCCGCTGCGGTGAGAGACGATTGAGGCGTACCCTGCTTTGCGCGCCATCTCGATGGCTTCGATGGTTTCCGTCACCGTTCCGATCTGGTTGAGCTTGATGAGGATTGCGTTGGCGATGCCTTGCGCGATGCCGCGGGAAAAAATCGCCGGGTTTGTCACGAAGATGTCGTCACCTACGAGCTGCAACTTCTTTCCCATGCGCTCGGTGAGTAATTTCCAGCCGGGCCAGTCGTCTTCGGACATGCCGTCTTCAATGGAAATGATTGGATACTGCCGCACCCACGAGGCCCAGAAGTCCGCCATCTGTTCTGAATTGCGCGATGACTTGTCCGATTTCTTGAAAACATATTTGCCGCTTGCCTTGTCGTAAAATTCGCTCGCAGCGGGGTCAAGCGCGATGGCAATTTGCTCGCCCGGTTTGTACCCAGCCTTCTCAATCGCTTCCAGGATGACTTCGAGCGCCTCTTCATTCGATTTCAGGTTTGGCGCGAAGCCGCCTTCGTCTCCCACGGCCGTTGAGTAGCCGCGTTTGTGCAGCACCGCCTTCAAATTGTGAAACACCTCGACGCCCATGCGCAGAGCTTCGCCGAAAGTCGGCGCGCCCACCGGCATGACCATGAATTCCTGCGGGTCCACGGAGTTGTCCGCGTGCATGCCGCCGTTGAGGATGTTCATCATCGGAACGGGAAGCGTGTTCGCGGCGCCCGCGCTTGAATATTTCGCCAGGTAACGATAGAGCGGCATTTTCTGCCCGGCCGAGGCCGCGCGAGCCGCCGCCATAGAGACCGCGAGAATCGCGTTTGCGCCGAGCTTGCCTTTGTTGGGCGTGCCATCTGCTTCGATCATGCGGCGGTCGAGCGCGCGCTGGTCGGCGGCGTCCATGCCGCGTACGGCGTCGGCGATTGCGCCGTTCACATTCGCGATGGCTTTCAGCACGCCCTTGCCGAGGTAGCGTGAATTGTCGGCGTCGCGCAACTCGAGCGCTTCATGCTCGCCGGTGGAAGCGCCACTCGGAACAGCGGCGCGGCCCATCGCTCCGCCTTCGAGCGTCACGTCGGCTTCGACGGTCGGATTGCCGCGCGAATCGAGTATCTGCCGGCCATGCACCTGCGCGATCTTCGTGGACATTCTCTCTCCTAAACTTCCATCTGAATTCGGGGGGATTGCGCCCGTGGCATATTACTCCGGCTCTTCAATCATGGATTCCTGACGGACGACGACCACGACGCCGTTTTCGCTGACGTGGAAGCGCTGGCGGTCGGCCTCCTCGTCATAGCCGATTTCCGTACGTTCCGGGAGCGTCACGTGGCGGTCAATAATGGCATTCCGGATGCGTGAATACCGGCCAACATTTACGTGATTGAAGAAGATGGAATTTTCCACGTGGCTGTAGCTGTTGATGCGCACGTCCAGGCCGAGCACTGACCGGTCCACGCGTCCACCGGAAATCACGCACCCGCTGGCGACGATCGAATCGAGCGCGACGCCCATGCGCTCCGGGTCGGCGAAGACAAATTTTGCGGGCGGGTATTGTTGCTGCCAGGTGCGCAGCGGCCACGCGCTGTCGTAAAGGTTGAACACCGGCGAAACCGAGACGAGGTCCATGTTCGCTTCGTAGTAGGCGTCGAGAGTGCCGACGTCGCGCCAGTACTGCGGCCCCTGTCTGTTTTCGTCCTCGAAGTTGTAGGCGAAGACGCGGTACTTGGCGAGGACCTTCGGAAGGATGTCGCGCCCGAAATCGTGAGATGAGACAGGATCTTCCGCATCGGAAATGAGGATGGGAATCAGCAGCATGGTGTTGAAGATATAGATTCCCATCGAGGCATTCACTTTTTCGGGATGGATGTGCGAGCGCGCGGGCTCCTTCGGTTTTTCCTCGAAGCGCAGGACCCGCCAATCCTTGTCGGTTTCCAGCACGCCGAACCGTTGAGCGGCTTCCGTGGCGTCCAACTCGAGCGATGCCACGGTCACGTCGGCTCCCGAGTCCACGTGCTGCTGAAGCATCTTCTGGTAATTCATTTTGTAAATGTGGTCGCCGGAGAGGACGATTACATAGCTGGAGCGCTCGCTGCCGATGGAATAGATGTTTTGGTAGACAGCGTCCGCCGTTCCGAGATACCAGTTTGTGGAGACGCGCATTTGCGGCGTCAAGACTTCAATGAAATCGCCGAGTCCCATAATCGGCGTGAAGCCGCGGCGAATGTGGCGATTCAGACTCAGCGCCTTATATTGGGTCAACACAAAGACGCGGCGGAGATCGCTGTTGATGCAATTCGAAAGCGTGATGTCAACGATGCGATAGATTCCGCCGAAGGGCACGGCGGGCTTGGCGCGGTCGCGCGTCAGCGGCCAGAGCCGCTCGCCCTGTCCACCTGCCAGCAAAACAGCGATAGCTTCCCGCATGAGCGACATTGCGGCACCATTCTAGCAGCAAGTCCCCGCGAGGAGACGAAGAGTGCGACCCCATTGCCTTTGCCCTCAGGGCGCGCCAATAGTAGGATTACGTGTACCGGCCAGGAAACAAGTCCAGGCCCGGGGTCATCTGTTTCGGAGGGAAGAAAAAACCGGACCTGCTTGAAAGACCTAACGCAAAGGAGTGGTTCATGAAAATACGTTTGGCTCTGGGGTTCAGTACGGCTCTTATTTCGGCTTCGGCTTTCCTTTTGGTGCTGCCCGGCGCTGCGCAGCGGGGCGGCGCTCCGACGCATAGCGCGCCGCCGGCACATTCATCCAGCACACCTCGCGCAAACCAGGGGCACGTTCCGCCGGCCCCGACAGCAAGAGGGAATGCTGGCGAGGCGCCCAAGGAAGAGAAATTGGAGTCTGGGCATACGAATAACACACCGCACGTCAACCACGATACATTTTACGGACATGAAGCGGCGAACGATCCACGCTTCCACCTGGATCATCCGTTTGCGCACGGCCACTTTGCGAAATTCGGGCCGAACTATCGATATAGCGTTCTCCGGATTGACCGAGGCCTGCACAGGTTCTGGTTTCCCGGCGGATTCTATTTTGATATCGCGGCGTGGGATTGGTCGCTGTGCGCGGACTGGTGCTGGGATTGCGGCAGTGACTTCGTAGTTTACGAAGACCCGGACCATCCGGGTTGGTATCTGCTCTACAACGTCCATACCGGCGTGTATGTCCACTGCCAGTATATGGGGACGTAAGCAGCCGCAGCACGTTTTGGCAAGTTGAATTGACACAAGCTCAGCGGGCGGCGCACGCCGAATCGGCGTGTCCGCCCGCATTTTTATCCCCTCCTTCCCGGCATTGATTGTGACTGCCCATTGCCGCGAATTGCGCCCTCGCCAAAAAACAATCCTTGACTTCGGGTTGCGCGTTCGCTAGAAGTGGCGGACAATAATGCTCATAGGGAATCCTCTCAGGGTGCGACAGCCCAAAACAGAGCAGGGTGCGGGGATGAGGAGGTGAAGTCTGCGTGGCTGAAGTAATTATCCAAGAGGGTGAATCGCTGGAAAATGCTTTGCGCCGTTTCAAGCGCAAAGTCCAGCAGGAAGACATCATCAAGGAGATCAAGAAGCACAGCTTCTACATGAAGCCCGGAGAAAAGCGCCGGGTGAAACAGGCGCTTTCGCGTAAACGGCTCCGGAAAAAGCAGCGCCGCGAACAGGATTAGTCAGGTCCAATTGGCAGGTTCTTGAGGTTTCGGGCGGTCGGTGGGATCGGGCAGGCGGGAGTTGCGCGGGACATGGAAGTTGGAGGTCCGTGCAGCTCTCCTTATCCGGATCTCGCCCGGGATCACAAGCTGTAAGCCCGGGAGTGGGGGGCTTCGGAGCCATCCATGGAATATCAAGATAAGGTCCTGAAGTGTTCGGATTGCAGCGCGGAGTTCGTTTTCACTGCCGGCGAGCAGATGTTCTTCGCCGACAAAGGTTTCAAGAACGAGCCGAAGCGCTGCAAGGCCTGCAAGTCAAAGCGCGCAGAGGGCGGAAACTCGGCAGGTGGAATTCAGCGTTCCGAGACAAAGACCACCTGCTCGCAGTGCGGGAAGGAAACAACGGTTCCCTTCAAGCCGACCCAGGGGCGCCCCGTTTACTGTCGCGAATGTTTTCAGCAGCGGCGGTCGACGGGATCGCCAGCTTAATCCGGGGAGTGTTGAGAAGCAGAAGACGGAAGTATCGTCTTGAAGTGAAAGCCGGAGTCTTGCTTTGTTAACACGGCAAGCTCCCGGTATCCTTCGACAAGACAGATTATCTTCCGATGCGCAACGGCCCTTCGGTCCCTTGAGGGAGGATCGAAGGGCCGAATTTTTTCGCGGGATGATTGCGCAACTTGCTGAGCGTTGCCTACGCCGCCTTGTTCGCGTTCCTGGGCACGATCTCGCGGAACGCCGCCATAAATTTCTGCATCTCTTCCGGTGTGCCCATCGAGACGCGCATCCAGTTGCCCATCGAAGGAAATCTGCGGCCCACGAGAATGTTGCGCTCCGCGAAGGCGTGAATCAGGGGCGTGACGTCACCGCCCACGTCAATCATGGTGAAGTTGGCGTGCGATGGAATGTAGCGCCGCCCATCTTTATCGAGTTCGCCGTACAGCCACCTGCGCGTGCCGTTGATTTTTTGGCGCTGGTCGGTCAGGTGGTCGGGATCGCCGAGGCTCACGATCGCCGCGGTCATCACGGCCGCGTTGGTGCTGCTCCAAAGCCTGCTTGCCCGCATCGCGTGGATGTTATCTTTTGTGCCGATGGCGTAACCCAATCGCATTCCCGCCATGCCGTAAATCTTCGAGAACGTCCGTGCGACAACCAAGTTTGGATATTTTCCCACCCAGTCCACGACGCTGCCATACGACGGGTCTTCGACGAAATGGAAGTACGCTTCATCCACCAGCACAATCGCATTCTTTGGCACTCGATCCATGAATTTGCCGAGCGCGGCTTTCGAGACGATTGTGCCCGTCGGATTATTCGGATTGCAGATATAGATGAGGCCCGTCGAATCGTTTGCTGCGGCCGCCATGGCATCAAGATCGTGCAGGTGGTCGCTCGTCTGAGGGACCTTCACGGGGTTTGCATGCAACACCTGCGCAAAGTTGAGCACCGCCTCGTATGTCGGTTCCGCGACGATGACGCTCTTCCCACCCGCGAGAAATGCGGTGTCCGCCATGCGCAGGATTTCAGTCGAGCCGCAGCCAAGCGCAATCTGATCGGCCGAAACACCGTGGTACTTCGCAAGAGCCTCAAACATGTGCCATTCCGTGACGTCGGGATAGCGGCAGGCAATGTTTTCCGAACCTGTGATGGCATCGCGGGCGCGCGGCGAGGGACCGTAGGGGTTCTCGTTGGAATCAATTTGAATTGCGCCGTCGGTCGAGCGCGGCGCGTGCTGTGGCGCACCCGAGAAAGTTCTCGCTAGTTCCGGCAGGACGAGCGCCCCGCCAACCAATGCCCCCACGCTCTGCGCAAATTGACGGCGATTCAACCCATTTTCCTTCATTGACGCCTCCTTAAGATCCCGCGTGTTGCATCGGCGAGATTATCCGCCCTGCGAACGCGGCGCGCAAGGGCGGGCGCGCGAATCGGGCATGGCTGAAAGGCCGCGACGCCTTCCGACGATGCATGCACCTCCACGCAAAACCAAGAGGTTTTCGCGAACGCGGACTTTTAGTCCTTCAAACAGCACGAATTGCCCGTTCCGCAGCAATTGTTAATTTCGGCGTAGAAGCGGGATCAATAGCGGACGCGGTCGGGCTTTGCGAGCCAAGCCCGGAACGCGGCGAGCGCTTCGTCGCGCATCACTTGCGCCATGGGAATCTTTCGCAGCCGCGCGGGTTGTGCGATTTCGCGGAAAATGATCGCATCGTCGAATTGCGCCGCGGCTGCGTCTCCCGCTGAGGCTCCGTAGAAAACTCCCGCAGGCCGCGCCCAGTAGATTGCTCCCAAACACATCGGACACGGCTCGCAGCTCGTGTAAATCTCGCAGCCTTCGAGTTGGAAGGTGGCGAGTTTGCGGCACGCTTCGCGAATCGCGACGATTTCGGCATGCGCCGTGGGATCGTTCGAGGAAGTCACGCGGTTCGTGCCCTCAGCGACCACCGCGCCGCCATTCACGATGACGGCGCCAAACGGCCCGCCGAGTCCACGGCGCACGTTTTCAATCGCGAGCTCGATGGCCCGCAGCATGAATTTTTGTTCCATGCGGATATTTCGGCGGCTACTTTATTTCGCCTGCGAGTTCTCCACCCAGCACCAGTGCACGAAATCCTGCTTGTAACGGTTTACGATTGCCTCCGGGACGTCCGTTTCCCCGAGCTTGTGATATTCAAAATCAATTGTCCCGTCGGCGTGCACAGTCGAGAGCATATAGCCGTAAATATTCGTTTGCGCCGCGGTCGCGTCCTTCGCGTTGGGCGGCAAGGGGTAGCGCTGCGCTCCCGCGGTTCCCACGACCCAACCCGGCAGCACGCCGCCATGCGCCTTCACATAATCCGTATTGAAATTATTCACCATATAAAAATGCGAATGGCTGGCCAGGATGTAAACGTGTTTGTGTCCTTCTTGCTGCACCTTCAATAAATCCTGGTAGACGCGCCGACCACTTTCCACGCCATTCACCGACTGGCTCATGCTGTGGTCGTCGGAGATGCCGTCCGGCAGCGCTTCATGCATTCCGATCACAACGGTGGCAACCTCCGGGTCAGCCGTGTCTCGTTGCAAGACTCGCTCAATCCAGCGCAATTGCGCCGAATCAAACTGGTCCGTGGATGCATTGTCCACATTTACGAAATCCACGTTGCCCTGGTGCCAGTGGTAATAGATATGGAGTTTGTGGTCGCGCGGGTCATCTTTCAAGCGTTGCGCGCGCAATTCGGGTTTGTCCAGCCAGTCGGCAAATTGAATTATGAAGTCCTCGCGCGTCTTCGGCGGGACGAGCTCATGATTGCCGATGCCGAGAAATACCGGTACATCGCCAAACGCCGCAATCTGGTTATCGAGAAAATCCTGCCACTCGATATTCAGATAATCGTTGACCGTGAGCGGTTTGGCGATGTGTTCGGGCTGGTGAGCAATGTCCTCATCGAAATTGTACGTCGCGCGAAAATCGCCGAGATGCCAGTAAAACGAAGGGTGATATTTCTGCAGGTCCGCGGCTATCGTGGGCATCACGATGTCTCCGCAGTTGCGAGAATCGCCGGAGAATGTGAATTGCCAGTCGCCGGCCGCGGGCGCCGCTTGTGCGCTCATCCGTGGCTCTGATGGCCGCGCCGCCAGCGCTCCAGCGAGCAGCACTGCTGCCAAAACTACTACAATTGCTTCGCCACGAATCTTATTCATCCTTGCCTCCCGCACGTACTCACCTGCCGATTGAAATAACACTTCATGCTAACAGACACGCACATCGCCTAAAAAGTGGTTCGTCTATTACAGGGGATAGTAGTGCGCCGGGCAGGCCGAAGGCGATTTCCGCGCCCCGAAGTGTCAATCGCAAAAGAGAAAGTCCCATTCGCAATCCGCCATCGGTATAATCGGCGGGCTTGCGGGCACAGCCCACTCGAATGGATGGTCTTCGAAGGTACGCAAAACCGAAACGGAAAATATTGGAGGGTACGATGAAGCGGCTTTTTGCACTGGGAATCATTGTTGTGGTGGCATTCGCTATTCCGGCGCTCACGCAGGAACGCGCGCCCGCATTTGACGGCTTCTCTGCCGATTCTGCGCGCGCCGAATCGCAATGGGAGCAGAAGTTCAAGGCCATGCCCTCCGCTGACAACATGCGCGCCGCGATGCAGCGCCTGACCGCCCATCCGCACCACGTCGGCTCGCCGTATGACAAGGACAATGCAGATTGGCTCCTCAAACAGTTTCAGTCATACGGCTGGGACGCGCACATCGAAACTTTCTACGTCCTCTTTCCCACGCCGAAGGAGCGCGTTGTCGAGCTTGTCGAGCCGACGCATTTTGTCGCGAAGCTGCAGGAGCCGCCTATCGCTGGCGATCCCACGGCCACCGCCGCGCAGACGAGCGAACAACTTCCAAGCTACAACGCCTATTCCATTGATGGGGATGTGACCGGCCCGCTTGTTTATGTCAATTACGGCGCTCCCGCGGATTACGAGGAACTCGACCGCCACGGAATTTCCGTCAAAGGCGCAATTGTGATCGCGCGCTACGGACAAACCTGGCGCGGCATCAAGCCAAAAGTTGCCGCCGAACACGGCGCCATCGGCTGCATCATCTATTCCGACCCGCGCGATGACGGCTATTTTGAAGGGCCCGTTTTTCCCGAAGGCCCTTATCGGCCGAAAGACGGCGCGCAGCGCGGCAGCGTTGCTGACATGCCGCTTTATCCCGGCGATCCGCTGACGCCCGGCGTCGGCTCACCGAGCCAGCCCGGGCCTTTCGACATCAAGAACGCAAAGACTATTACGAAAATTCCTGTGCTGCCGATTTCTTACGGCGATGCGCAGCCTCTTCTTGAAGCGATTCGCGGCCCCGTGGCTCCGCAGGCCTGGCGCGGCGCTCTCGCGATGACGTATCGCATCGGCCCCGGGCCCGCGAAGGTACATTTGAAAGTGAAATCGAATTGGGATTTGAAACCTGTCAACGACGTTATCGCCAAGCTCCAAGGTTCGAGCGATCCCGATGCGTGGATTATTCGCGGCAATCACCATGACGGCTGGGTCAACGGCGCCGACGACCCAATCTCCGGGCAAGTTGCTTTGCTCGAAGAAGCCCGCTCTATGGGCGAGCTTGTAAAGCAGGGTTGGAAGCCGAAGCGCACTATCATTTATTGCGCGTGGGACGGCGAGGAGCCCGGCCTTCTCGGCTCAACCGAATGGGCGGAAACTCATGCGGACGAATTACGCCAGCACGCCGTCGTTTATGTCAATTCGGATAACAACAGCCGCGGTTTCCTGAGCGCTTCCGGCTCGCACGTGCTCGAACCGTTTATTCGCGATGTTGCGCGCAGCATCATGGATCCGGAAAAGCCCAGCATGACGGTTCTTCAGCGGGATATGTTGCGGGGCGGCGGCGCTGCTGGAGGTCCCGGTGGAGGGCGTGGCGGCCGCGGCGGCGCGGCTCCTCCGGATGCTGCCCCCGGCCAGGGCGCCGGTGGATTCACGATTAGCGCGCTCGGGTCCGGTTCAGACTACACCGTGTATCTTGATTTCCTGGGCATCGCTTCAATGGATGTTCGCTACGGCGGGGAGGCCAGCAGCGCCGGCGTGTATCATTCCGTTTACGACGACTTTTATTGGGAGACGCATTTTGGCGACACGGATTTCTTGTACGGCCGCGCCCTTTCTCAGACCATCGGCACTGTGGTGATGCGCATGGCCGATGCCGATTTGCTGCCGTTCGATTTCACCGCGATGACGGGAACCGTTCACCGCTATGAAACCGAGCTCGAAGCGCTCGCGCAAACCCAACGCGATCAGATCATCGAGCGCAACCGCCAGATTGACGACCACGTTTTTGAGGCGACCAGCGACCCCAAAGACCCAACCATCGCGCCACCGCGCGAAGAAGTGCCGCCGTACCTGAACTTCGCGCCAATGCGCAATTCTTTGGACAGGCTTGCGCAGGCTTCCGAACATTACGCGCGCGCTCACTCGATAGCCATGCAGAATGGCGGATCAAAGCTTGCCTCCGCTTCGCTTGCTTCCGTCAATCAGATGATCTTTCAATGCGAGCGCTCGCTTACGGATGCGCAAGGCCTTCCTGGCCGTCCCTGGTTTAAACACATGCTCTACGCACCGGGCTTTTACACTGGCTATGGCGTGAAGACGATTCCCGCTGTCCGCGAAGCAATCGAGCAAAAAGAGTGGAAGCTCGCGGACGACCAAATCGTGCGCGTCGCGGGCGTCCTCAACAAGGAAGCCGGAGCGGTGGACGCGGCCGCCGCCGCTCTCGAACAAGCCATCCATTGAGTGGTTATAAGGTTGCCGCTCTGGTTGAGGTCGGAAGGATGAGCGTGATATAGGGGCGGCCTTCGGGCGCAATTTTTCCACTGAAATGATTTAGCAGCCGATTCTGCCGCGGAACACCGCTTAAATCTGTATAATGAATTCGTGGCACGCGGCTGGGAGAGTAAGTCAGTAGAGAATCAGATCGAATCCGCCCGAGAGGATGCCAGGGCTTCCATACACTTGCGAAAAAATCCTGATGAACAGGCCCGCGACCGTGAGCGCGATTTGCTGCGGCTCCAGCGCATAAATATTCAGCAGAAATTTGACTCCTCTGAAAACCCCCGCTATCGCGAACAATTGACGCGCGCTCTCGCCGAAATTGACGCGAAGCTCGCCTCCCTAGCTCCCCAAACCTGACTCGAAGGTTGAATCGACACGCAATGCTCTGAATCATTCGCCGAAGCGCGCGAGGATTTGTCCACCGCTCTTGTCGATGAGCCAAAGTTGCGCGCGTCCGGGCGCGAGCTTCGTCTTAATTTCAGCGCCGGTCGTGCGGTCGCGCACCGCAATCTCCTCTTCATTCGCCGACTCGGACACAATCAAGTAGAGAACGCTATCCGCCAATTCAACGGGACGCACCAGCACCGCCTCCGGTGCTTTTCCTTGATAAGGTGATTGCACGCCCGCTTGCGCCAGCGCCCAGGCATAAAGTTGAGCTGTTGCGCGCAGCCCTTCAGCGAACTCGATGGGTTCGCTCGCAATGATGACGTGACCTTTGCCGTGCGCGATCGTATGCAGAGTTTCGCCATCGGCGAAATGCAGCATCTCCGCGGCCTGCTGCTTATCAAATCCAAAATTGAGCGCAACGTCTTGCCCGCCCGCGCGTTGTATTGCCCCGCGCAAGAGAATTGCTTCCGGAGCGGCGGGCGCGCCAAGCGCCGCCAGGCGCTGCGTCACGCGCCAGTGCGCATCGCGTTCAATGGACCCTGTGACAAGCAATGTTCCTCCGCCGGCCACGTAGTCCATCAGCTGCTTCCAGGCTTCATCGCTGAGGGCTTGCGCCGAGGGCAAAATTGCAAGCTTTGGTTTGAGTTCCGCAAGCCTCGCCGCCCGATTTTCCGGAATCACATATCCCGGCACGTTGCACAAATAATGGAGAGCGCGCACCGATTTCTGCTGCGCTTCAGTCGCAAGATTCTGCAAAGGAGAAAATTGCAACGCCTGCGAAGTCACGATGGCCACGCCCGGCAGCGCAGCGCCAGCCATGTGCGGCCCTGCTTCCCCCGCGAATTTCGCGAAGCGCCGCATCAAATCCGCTTCCGGCTTTTCCGTTCCATCCGGACGGATCGCCCCAATGGTTGCTTCGCGGTCGTCGCGCTGGAAAGCGTTTACATTCCACAGCCATTCGATCGCGCCCGCGCTCGTTCCCGCGGCCATCGCAAGCTTTCGCTCGAAGAGCGCGGTTTCCTCGGCCAGGCTGCGGTGCGCTTCACCATCCAGCCGCAATTCGTGGCTGATTCCGGTCTCCTGCACGAGCATCGGCTCTCCCGGCAGCTTGGCGACGAGCGAATCCCACAGCAGCGCGTCGCTCGCCCACCATGTGTGCGTTGTGGTGAAATCCACCGCATCGCCGAAAAAAGCCGGTGATGGGCGGTCCTCCCCGCCTCCTTCGTCCTCCCCTACGGTTATAAGCTGGTGGCTGCCCGCGCCGCGGATTGCGCTCACCATTTCCACCGTCCAGTCGCGGAACGAATCTTGCGCGAAATGTTCGTAGTCCATCGCGCGGAGTGCGTTGCTGCTGGGCCACGCCTCGTAGGCTGCGCGCGACGAAAACTCCGGCTCTGCCGGCAGAGGCACCTGCGCATCTTTTGCCACAGGAATGTTGCGCCATGCCTCCGCAATCGCGCCACGATCGGCGTACTGTTTCGCGAGCCACGCATTCCATGCCGCCAGTTCGTGTACGTCGCCATTCGGACGCGTCATCCATGTTTTTTGAGGATTGGAAAAACTCGGCTCGTTGATCAGGTCCCACGCAAGATACGGCACGTCATGGAATCGCTCCGCGAAAGCTCCAAGCAATTCCTTCTGCCGCCGGATTGCTTCGGGATCGAGATAAGGATTGTCTCCACCTAGAACTTCAGGCGTGAATGCGAAAAATGTGAATTGCACGGCGAGCCCATTTTTCCGCGCGCACAGGAGATATGCCTCGAGCGCGCGAAACATCTCTTCATGCATTACACCGCTCTGCTTCATCACCTGATCCCACGCTGTCCACCAGCCCGTGCGAAGCGTGTTAATCCCCGCCGCGTGGATCTGCGCCATATCGTGGTCCCACAGCCACGGATTCGGCCGCAGGAAGAATTCACGCTGGACGTCGCTCGCCATGTATGTCGTCCCCGCAACGACCATCGGCTTACCGTCAACCGTGAAGTAGTCTCCCGACTTGCCGAGCTTTGGCCCCGAATGAAGCACCTCGTCATCGCGGATCCAGAAGCCCGTGCGCCACACTTCGCCCAAATGTTCACCTATGTAAAGCTTGGCCGTCACCTTGTAAATTCCACGTCCCACGGGAGTTGGCATCAACAATTGCGTTGAGAGCGGGAAATCTTGGGTAAAAAGGTTGAAACCCTTCATCTCGGGTTTGGCGCCTTCTGAATCAAATTCCAATTCCACTTTTCCGATTGATTCTAGAACGCGACGGTCCGTATCAAGAAGGGGCGGCTTACCGCCGAATCGCTGCCAGTGCACTGTAAACGTCAGCGGCTCCCCCGGCAAAAAAACCGGCCACGAGGGCTGCACAGTGAAATCCTCCGCGCTATCCTCCGCGCGCTTCGCCAATTTACTTACAAGCTCCTTCGCAGGCGCGCTCGCAAAAAATCCATCTCCCAGTTCGCACGCAACCAACATCCATCGTCCGCCTGCAAATTGATTTTGCAGATGGTCAATCTCAATAATCGGCGCCGCTAATTTCCGCCCGTTCACAACTCCCCAAGCAAGAGTATCCAGACGTGCATCCAGAGACCCCGCCGATCCCTCTCGTTTGTAAAGGTCCTCATCCGTCAGCCGGACGGTCGCGCTCCACGCGCGCTTCCACGTGAACGCGGGCAATGCCAAAAATGAGAACTCCTCATTCGCCGCGAACGCCGCCACATCGGACCCCGGCGTCTCCTGGTAATCATTCAGAAAAAGACTCCGCGCGAATGCCTGAATCGGCGGCCGCAGCTTCCATGCCTCCCTCTCTTTTCCTTTTTCTTTGTAAGCTGCGCGTGTAAACGGCCGTCCCCCAAGCACCAGTAGATTTCCGCCCCGCGCAAGATAGCCGTGAATTGCCGGCCACTCCTCTTCCGGAAACGCCGAACCAAACGGCATCACCAGCAATGTTGTTTCTTCCGCCCCGAGCGCTTCGGACAAATGATCCGCGTTCAAAAACGCCGCGCCCGAAAGCATCGCGCTCAATTGGCTGCGCGAAGGTTGTGCTGTATCCGCGGCGGGGAATCCATCTTCCCAAAAAACAATCACTGCCGGTTTTTGCCCGGTATCTCTTTGCCCTTGCTTCGCGAGATGAGTGCGAGCTTCGGCTGTTCCGCAAGGAAATACGGCCGCTGCCAACATAAAAAGCAGTGCTGTCAACGATTTCCGCTTATACATCGTCCTTGCCTCACATTCCCCGCACAATTTGTTGCCACGCGCGATTCTACCGAACCTGTTCGCTGACGTCAGAGTTTTTCATCCGCCATCACCCGTTCCGATTTGGAACGCATAACTATTGCTCCGCCGCCAATCGTCCAAGTCCGTGTGTGATGTATTCTGGCTTTCGTCGATGACACTTAACGCCAACAACTTTTGCGAAGAGCAGTTGGACATGCTCCACTATGACACATGAATAACGTCCGACAATTATAATATGGTGCAATCATTGGGTTTCATTCACATTTTCTCCCCAAGCCGGGCGGCCCAAACACTGGGCATCCGGGTGCTCTTGTTAAGAGTGTAACGCCAAGTGAGTCTTTCCCTTACAACACAGAAAAGACCACAAGGGCCAGGACGGGCCAAGGCTCGTTACTCCAAACAAGGAAAGACCAAATGCGAAAGACACAGAAGGGCTTCTCACTTATCGAACTTTTGATCGTCGTCGCGATCATTTTGATTATCGCCGCCATTGCCATTCCAAACTTGCTGCGAGCGCGTATTTCAGCAAACGAAGCTTCCGCGGTTAGCTCGATGCGCACCATGAATACCGCATGCATCACCTACAACTCAACGTACGGCCAGTTTCCGCCGGTTGTTTCCGACCTCGGTCCAGTTGCTGCCGGCGCGGTTCCGACCAGCACTACCGCTGACTTGCTTGACTCAGTGCTTGCACCTGCGAGCGGAGTGCCGACCCATAGCGGATATAACTTTGCCTACGCCGTTGGAGGTGGCAATGCAAGCTATACTGTCAACGCCGACCCCATTACAGTGAACCAAACCGGCGTCCGCCATTTCTTCACGGACGCATCCGGCGTGATCCGCTTCAACTCTACGGCAACTGCAGCGGTTGCCGATTCTCCGCTGTCTTAAACCACCGACCACCTGAACCGACAGCAAGGCGGAGGCCACAAGCCTCCGCTTTTTTTATGAAATGCGCGTCGTCATCCTCCGAGCTGAAGTAACTTCTCAGCTCTCATTCGGCTAGTTTGTTCTCGACCCCGTTTCCTCCGGCTTTCCGTGAGCGTCAGGATGTAGAATTGCCCCCCAATAGGTTCATCCATCAAATCTCACTGGAGGCAACATGACGTTTTCAGGCAAAGATTCAGACGATTCAGAGTCGGTTTTGAAAATGGTGGTAACCAGAAACTGGATCAAGTCCGGTCTCTTACAAATTCTGGTTGGAGTAGTCATCGTGATACTCCTTTACATGTCCATTGCGTACGTTCCCGCGGGACATGTCGGCGTTCTTACCCTCTTCGGCCGCGTAACCGGCGAAATTCTTCCCGAAGGAACTCACTTTGTAAATCCTTTCAGTGTGAACAACACGCTTTCGGTGCGCACGATTGAGACGAAGGAGACCGCTACCGTGCCTTCGGACGAGGGTCTGATCATGACCCTGGACACCTCGCTCTTGTATCGGCTGGATGCTCAGAAAGCCGCGGACGTGTTCCGCAGCGTTGGCCCCGATTTCGCCAGCATCATCATCGAGCCAAACTTGCGCTCCGCCATTCGCGCCGTCACCGCCGCGCACAGCGCCAACGCACTTTACACCGGCGCGCGTGAAGAGGTTGCCCAGAAAATTCAGGATGAATTGGCCCAGACTCTCGGCGCGCGCGGAATCGTCGTGGAAAGTGTTCTACTGCGCGATGTCCAGCTTCCGGCCCTGCTGAAGGCCTCCATCGAAGCCAAGCAGCAAGCCGAGCAGGATGCCCTGCGAATGAATTTCGTTCTGCAGAAGGAAAAACAGGAAGCGGAGCGAAAGCGCATCGAAGCACAGGGCATTGCCGATTTTCAGGGAATCGTTGCGAAGGGAATCAGCCCTCAGTTGCTTGAATGGAAGGGGATCGAAGCCACCGAAAAAATCGCGGGGAGTGAAAACGCTAAAATCGTCATTATCGGCAATTCGAAAAACGGTTTGCCGCTTGTCATGGAGCCAAAGTAGGCGATTAAGCTTTTTAGAGCGAGACGTGTGGCGACGCGTCTGTGATGGCCTGCTATGAGTCCGGAGTTTTTTCCGGCGTCGCGCCGGGGCTGCGCATGCATGTGGGAAACCGTTTCGCTATGCTGCGATGCGGAGATTGCCGCTGATTCGTCAACTTTTTTGCGCTGCCTGCCAATCGCGGACGTACTCCGCAAGCGCATCTTGCCACGGCCGCGGCGGCGTGAATGCAGCATGTTGCAAGGCGCGCATCTCCATCACGGCATATTTCGATCTCTTCGCCCGCCGGCCCATCTCTGCCGATGGCTTTCCAATAATTCTTTCCGCGTTCAAACCGGAAAGCGTAGCAGCGTGCCGTGCAAGCTCCAGCCGGTCGCACGCACCGGAGTTTGTCAGGTGATACGTTCCGCAGCGCTTTGCCTCCATAACTTCCATCATCTTCCGCGCCCCGTCTAATGTGTATAGAGTGCCGCCCATTTGGTCAGACGCCACTTCGTACTCTTCTCCATTCGCAAGTCTGCGCAGGCCCTTGCTGATGAAATTAGCCTTTCCCGGCCCGAAAAGTACCGGTATGCGGAATATAAAATACTCTGCCAAAGTCCGCACAACTGTTTCCGCTTGCAGTTTTGTCCGCCCATAAACCGTTTCCGGGTTCGCAGGATCGGATTCCGTGTATGGTGTCCGCTTCTCTCCGTCGAAGATCGCGTCCGTTGAAATGTAAACGACGGTCGCGCCAAATTCCCGCGCCGCCTTCACCACGTTGCGCGTTCCTTCCACATTCACCCGGAACGCCAGCACCGGATCAGACTCGCAAATATCCAAATCCGGAATCGCCGCCGCGTGGACTACCGCTTGAATTTTGTTTTTTGCAACGACCGCACACACTTTGGCCGCGTCAGTAATGTCGCATTCCGCGTGCGTAAGGGGGAGCGCGGTGTGCCGCTCGCCAAACACACGCACGAGCCCGCTTCCCAGCAAACCATTTGCCCCGGTGATTGCAACTCTCATGGAATCGGCGGCAATCGCGCTCCGCCCCGATTGTAGCGAATCGCAGACAAGTTTCACTCGGAATCGCGACGAATCTCGTCCCAGCACAAATGAATCCGCGCCACCAATATTGGGTGATGCGTGTTTATATTGGATGGGGTCAAGGCCTGCGCTGGCAGCAAATCCGTTGAGTCCAGGGCAGGAGAAGGGTACGATGCTCTGGTTATAAATTTGAATCGAAAATTACCGATTCATAGTTTTCTGGATTATTAGGGCAGCAGAGGCAATTATATTGCGTCGAGTTTCAGTGGGTTCAAGTGCTTGTGGTTTCTGGGGGGCAAAGAAGTCTTTGCTGGCAGTATCTCTTCCGCAATTCATGTTACGAATCGATGGAGCAACGCAGTTGCCTAGCCGCCAGGTAGGTTCCGCTTCCTTCAGATACCCGGGCATAACCAGCTCGGGATGGAGTACCTTTCGCAGTCCCTCGCGAGCAGTGCGATGCAATCGATTGGGAGCTAAATAAGGAGATCTCGATTGACAGCCGAAATGAATGACCATCCAGCGGCCGGCCTCGGGAATCAACTCCCGGGTTTTTATCCACCAAAGCGCCGGCGCTGGGTCGTGTGGATCATCGTCATTACGCTCCTGGTTGTGCTTGCCTCCTATTTGATCTACCACCACGAGGAAGCCAAAAAGGCCGCAGCCGCGGCCGCTGCACGCCCCGCGCCGGGGATCAGTATTACGACCGCGACGGCTCAAAAGGGAAGCATCGGCGTTTACCTCGACTCAATCGGTACAGTCACTCCTGTCTATTCGGATTCGATTACCAGCCAGGTAAGCGGGCTGGTCGAGGCCGTGCATTATGTGGAGGGCCAGCGAGTGCATAAGGGCGATCCTCTGGTTGACATCGATTCGCGTCCGTATCGCGCAACGCTTTTGCAGGCGCAAGGGACTCTGGAGCGGGATGAGAATCTACTCGCGCAGGCAAAAATGGACCTTGAACGCTACCAGGCCGCGCTGGCGCGCAACGCGATTGCCAAGCAAATCGCCGATGATCAAGAGAAGCTTGTTCTGCAAGATGAGGGCACAGTCAAAAATGACAGCGGCACGGTGCAGTTTGACCAAATTCAGGTCGACTATTGCCACATCACGGCTCCCATCGATGGGCGAGTGGGATTACGGCTGGTGGACCCCGGCAATGTGGTGCAGTCGGATGGAAGCGTAACACTCGCGGTGATCACGCAGTTGGAACCCATCACCGTAATTTTCACAGTACCGGAAGACAGTCTGGGTCCGGTCGAGGCGCGCCTGAACAAAAAGGCCAAACTTGCCGTCGATGCTTTCGATCGCACCGCGAAGACGAAGATTGCAAGCGGGCAACTGTTGACTCTCGACAATCAAATTGACACCACGACTGGGACGGTAAAAGGGCGGGCGCTTTTCGACAACAAGAATGACGCACTTTTCCCAAACCAGTTTGTGAATACGCATCTTCTGGTGAACACTTTGCAGGGAGTCACGCTGATTCCTGCGTCCGCCATTCAACAAAATGGCCAAGCATCGTTCGTATATGTGATTCAAAACAATGTTGCCCACATGCGCACCGTGACCCCGGGAGATACAGACGGCGGTATGACGCAGGTCGAAGGCATCAACCCTGGAGACGTCGTCGCCAACAGCAGCTTCGATAAGTTGCAGGATAACTCTACCGTCGTCGTTTCGAACAAGGCTGCCCCGGCCCCTGCGAACGGGAGCAGCACTCCGTGAGTCCATCTCGTCCGTTTATCTTGCGGCCAGTGGCAACCGCCCTGTTGATGGTTGCCATCCTCCTGGTCGGAATTGTTGGCTATTTTGAACTGCCGGTCTCCGCGTTGCCGGAGGTGGACTATCCCACGATTCAAGTCCTGACATTTTATCCCGGCGCGAGCCCGGACGTGGTGGCGACGACGGTGACGGCGCCGCTGGAGCGCCAATTCGGCGAATTGCAGGGCTTGAGCCAAATGACCTCCACCAGCTCCGGAGGCACTTCTGTCATCGTGCTGCAGTTCAACCTCTCTCTGGACATTGATGTAGCCGAGGAGGAAGTGCAGTCCGCCATCAACGCGTCTCAAAGTTTGTTGCCATCCATTCTGCCCGCGCCGCCGACTTACAGTAAGACGAATCCGGCCGACGCCCCGGTGCTCACGCTGGCCATCACCTCAAATTCCATGCCGCTTTCCCAGGTCGAGGACCTTGTGGACACGCGACTTGCCCCTAAGATTTCACAGCTCAGCGGCGTCGGTCTTGTAACCATCAGCGGCGGCCAAAAACCCGCCGTCCGTATTCAAGCAAATCCAACGGCGCTGTCATCCTATGGCATCAATTTGGAAGACCTGCGAACGGCGCTGACACAGGCCAGCGTGAATGCCGCCAAAGGGAACTTCGATGGGCCGAGACAGGATTACCAGATTGATGCCAACGATCAGCTCGTCACCAGCCAGGATTATAGGAAGGTTGTAGTCGCTTATCGAAACGGCGCCCCCGTCATGCTGACCGATGTGGCGAAAATCGTGGATGGCGTAGAAAACAATAATCAGGCCGCGTGGATGAATCTGACTCCTGCCGTCATCCTAAACGTGCAACGCCAGCCCGGCGCCAACACAATCAGCGTGGTGAAGAGCATCAAGAACCTGATGCCACAGCTTTCGGCCAATTTGCCTACGGGCATTCAGGTGACCACGCTCACCGACCTCACAACCCCCATCGAGGCATCCGTTTCTGATGTTGAGTTCGAATTGCTTTTAACGGTTGGACTCGTTGTGATGGTCATCTTTCTTTTCCTGCGCAATCTCTACGCCACCATCATCCCGAGCGTGGCCGTGCCCCTCTCACTGATTGGCACTTTTGCGGCGATGTACGTGCTTGGTTACAGCCTGGATAACTTGTCGCTGATGGCGCTGACCATTTCCACCGGCTTCGTCGTGGACGATGCCATCGTGATGATTGAGAACATCTCGCGGTACATCGAAGCGGGTGATCCGCCGATGGAAGCGGCGCTCAAGGGTGCGGAGCAAATTGGATTCACCATTCTTTCGCTGACCGTGTCGCTCATCGCCGTCCTGATTCCGTTGCTTTTCATGGGCGATGTGGTTGGGCGCCTTTTCCGTGAGTTTGCTGTCACACTCGGCGTCACAATCGTCGTTTCTGCAGTGGTTTCCCTTACGCTCACTCCCATGATGTGCTCGCGCATCTTGCGGCACGTTCCGCAAGAAAAACAGGGACGCTTCTATCAAGCTTCGGAGCGCGCTTTTGAGCGGATGATCGCGTTCTATGGCCGGACGCTGAAATTTGTCCTTCGATTTCAGACGATTACGCTGCTCGTCGCGTTGGGTACGCTCCTGCTGACAATCTACCTTTACATCATCATCCCCAAAGGATTTTTCCCGGTGCAGGACACGGGCGTCATCCAGGGCATTTCGCAGGCGGCGCAGACGATTGGCTCAAAAGCCATGGCCAAGAAGCAGCAGGAGCTTGCAAAGGCAATTCTGGCTGACCCAGCCGTGGAAAGCCTCTCTTCATTTATCGGCGCGGATGGAACGAATACAACCACGAATAGCGGGAGAATGTCGATCAACCTAAAGGCGCTCGACCAGCGCAAGATGAATGCCTCGGACGTAATCCGCCGGCTCACGTCAAAGCTTGATCAAGTTCAGGGAATCCAACTTTTTATGCAGCCTGTGCAGAACATTACCGTGGATGACCGGGTGAGTCGCACGCAATACCAGTACACGCTTGAGGACCCTGATGTGAATGAACTGAACGATTGGACCAACCGCTTCGTCGCCCGGCTGAAGCAATTGCCTGATCTGGAAGATGTCGCCACCGATCAACAAACGGGAGGGCTTGCAGTATCACTGGTGATTGACCGGGTCACTGCGTCGCGACTTGGCATCGCGCCTTCGACAATCGATAACACTTTGTATGACGCCTTCGGCCAGCGGCAGATCAATACGATGTACACGCAAGTGAATCAGTACCATGTTGTGCTGGAGAGTGAGCCCGAGTTTCAGTTGGATCCAAACAAGCTGAACCAACTTTACATCCAGTCGAATGCGTCCGCGGGTGGATCCGGTGCCGGAGCTTCCACCTCATTCGCATCCTCCGCATCATCCTCCGCGGGGTCCAATGCGCTGACATCGTCCGCTCTCTACACTCCGTCGGCAAACACGCTCGCTCCTCCCGCGAACGCGCTTTCGGCGAGCAGCTCCTCTGCCACATCGAGTAAGGGAGCGACCTCTGCGGGCGCCACGAGTTCGGCCACAAGCAACGCAGTTCCGCTCAGCGCTTTCTCTCACTTCGAGAAGACGACAGAGGCGCTCTCGATTACGCACCAGGGTCAATTTCCGGCGATTACCGTATCGTTCAATCTGGCGTCGAATGCCTCGCTGGGCAGCGCCATTACGGCCGTCGACAAAGCGCAGAGCGACATGCACATGCCGCCCAGCCTGCAGGCAGGTTTTCAAGGCACCGCGGCATCGTTCACAAATTCGCTCGCCAATGAGCCGTTGCTCATTCTTGCTGCGCTCGTCACGGTGTACATCGTGCTTGGCGTCTTATATGAGAGTTTTATCCACCCGGTCACGATTCTCTCCACGCTTCCTTCAGCGGGTGTTGGCGCTTTTCTCGCACTGATCCTTTTTCACCAGGATTTGAGCGTGGTCGCCATCATCGGCATCGTCCTGCTGATCGGTATTGTGAAAAAGAACGGCATCATGATGGTGGACTTCGCTCTGGAAGGCGAGCGGAATCACGGCAAGAACGCGAAGGACGCGATTTACGACGCCTGTCTGTTGCGCTTCCGCCCCATTATGATGACGACCATGGCCGCGCTTTTGGGCGGCCTTCCACTCGCGCTGGGGAGTGGCTTCGGTTCCGAATTGCGCAGGCCGCTGGGCATTGCAATGGTCGGCGGCCTGCTGCTGAGCCAGGCGCTTACGCTGTACACCACGCCCGTCATCTACATCTTTTTTGACAATCTGGCACACCGCTTTGGACACAAATCGAATGTGCCGGTCACCGGTGATGCAAAAGTGGAAGGGCCGGCATGAACATATCCGCACCGTTCGTTCAGCGGCCCGTGGCGACGACTCTTCTCACGGTGGCGATTGCCATTGCCGGAGCGATTGCGTTTGAGGTGCTGCCGGTATCGCCCTTGCCGCAGGTCGATTTTCCCACGATTTCAGTCAGTGCAGGCTTGCCCGGAGCCAGCGCCGCCATCATGGCCTCGTCCGTTGCCACTCCGCTGGAACGTCAATTCGGTCACATCGCAGGTTTGACGGAGATGACCTCCACAAGCACGCTCGGCAATACGTCTGTCACCATGCAGTTTGATCTCAGCCGGGACATTGATGGCGCGGCTCGCGATGTGGAGGCTGCCATCAATGCAGCGCGGTCCTATCTGCCGGCCAACCTTCCGGGCAATCCGACCTATCGAAAGGTCAACCCCGCCGATTCGCCGATCATGATTCTCGGCCTCACTTCAGACAAATACGGCCCCGATAAACTCTATGACGAAGCCTCCACCGTCATCGTGCAGAAGTTGTCGCAGATACAGGGCGTTGGACAAGTCAACGCCGGGGGCGGTGCGCTGCCGTCCGTTCGCGTGGACGCAAATCCCACACAATTGGCCGGCTACGGACTCACCCTTGCGAACTTGCAGTCCGTGCTGAGCCAGCAAAACTCTGACCTGGCCAAAGGCCAGATCACTGATGGCTTTGTGTCCGCGGACATCATTGCCAACGACCAGATCTCGCACGCGGCCGACTACAAGCCGCTCATAGTCGGTTATAAAAACGGCTCGGCGATCCGCCTCTCTGATGTCGCGGACGTGACCGACTCTGTGCAGAACGTCCGTGCCGCCGGCTATTTGAACGGCAAGCGCGCGGTAACGATCATTATTTTTCGCCAGCCCGGCGCCAACATCATTGACACGGTTGATCGCATAACCGCGCAACTTCCGTATATTCAGGCATCCATTCCGCTCGGAATTGATACGACCATCGTTCTCGATCGCACTATAACCATCCGGGCCTCCGTCAATGACGTCGAAAGGACGCTGCTCATTTCCATCGGCCTCGTCATCGTCGTTGTGTTTGTATTCCTTCGCAACGGCCGCGCCACTTTCATTCCCGGTGTAGCTGTCCCCGTCTCGCTGATCGGCACGTTTGCGGTGATGTATCTCTTCGGATATAGCATTGACAATCTTTCGTTGATGGCCATGACCGTCGCGACGGGATTTGTGGTCGATGACGCCATCGTGGTGATGGAAAACATTTCGCGCCATTTGGAAAACGGCATGAAGCCATTTGCCGCGGCGCTGAAGGGCGCGGAAGAGATCGGTTTCACGGTCTTTTCCATCAGCATTTCGCTGATTGCCGTTTTCATTCCGCTTCTGCTTATGGGCGGAATCGTTGGCCGTCTATTCCGCGAGTTTGCAGTCACTCTCTGTACGGCCATTCTCGTATCCATGGTCATCTCGCTGACCGCCACGCCAATGATGTGCGCCTACCTCTTGAGAGACGAGCGCAAGGAAAAACATGGCCGCATTTACAAAGCCAACGAAAAGTTCTTCGAGTGGATGCTTTCGATGTATCGCGGAACTCTTCACTGGGTGCTGGAAAATCCGGCCCTCACCCTCGTCGTACTTCTTCTAACCATAGTGCTCAACGTGGTGCTGATCATCAAGATACCCAAGGGCTTTTTCCCCACGGAAGACACGGGAGCGATTCAAGGCGGAGTACAAGGGCCGCAGGATTCATCCTTCCCGGCGATGAACGACGCCATTCAGCAAATCGGCGCGGTGATCAGAAAAGACCCTGCCGTTGCGAATGTAATCGGGTTTACCGGCGGTGGTGGGGCCACAAATACCGGCTCTTTCTACATCGCGCTGAAGCCCTTGGCGCAGCGCAATGCCAGTGCTTCACAGATCATTGACCGGCTGCGCCCCCAAATGAATCGCCTGCCCGTGCCTTCTGCTTTCCTTCAGGCTGCGCAAGATCTGCGTATCGGCGCTCGTGGCGGTAATGCGATGTACCAATACACGATCCAAAGTGACAATCCGCAGGATTTAACGAAGTGGGGACCAATCATATTGGCCGAGATGAAGCATTTGCCCGGTCTGCAGGATGTGAGCTCGGACCAGCAGAACGGCGGTCTGGATGAATTGATGACCTATGATCGCGTTACCGCGGCAAAGCTTGGCCTTACCGCACAGTCTCTGGACTCGGCGTTGTACGGAGCGTTCGGCCAATCCGAAGTGTCCATTATTTATACCCAGCTGAATCAGTATTACGTGGTGCTCGAAGTCGCGCCCCAGTATTGGCAAAGTCCGGAGGGATTGAAGAACATCTACCTTCAAACCGCGGGCGGAGGAAATATCCCCCTGGTCAATCTGGCCACGGGCCAAGCCAACACAACACCACTCTCGATCAACCATACGGGTTTGTTCCCTTCGGTCACCATGTCTTTTAACCTCGCTTCAAACGTATCCTTGAGCGATGCCACATTGAGCATCAGCCAGATGCAAAAGCGCCTCGGAGCGCCCTCCACACTGCAAAGCTTTTTTGCCGGCACACTTTTGGCTTACCAGCAATCACTTGGCACTGAACCCATCCTGATTCTAACGGCGCTTTTCGCGGTGTACATTGTGCTTGGAATCCTGTACGAAAGCCTGGTCCATCCACTGACGATTATCTCCACGCTTCCCTCTGCAAGCGTGGGCGCGATGCTCGCTTTGATGCTTTTTAAAGAAGACCTGAACATCATTTCCATTATTGGCATCGTGTTGCTGATTGGAATCGTTAAGAAGAACGCCATCATGATGATCGATTTCGCGCTTCAAGCAGAGCGGCAGGAGGGGAAGAGCCCGTTCGACTCTATCTTTGAGGCGTGTATGTTGCGTTTCCGTCCGATCCTGATGACCACGATGGCGGCATTGTTGGGCGCTCTGCCATTGGCGCTGGGGACGGGCACGGGGTATGAACTCCGCCGGCCCCTTGGCATCACGATCGTAGGGGGACTGATCTTGAGCCAGTTGCTCACACTTTATACGACGCCCGTTGTCTATTTGGCATTCGATCGGTTGCGGCTTCGGATGCAGTCAAGAAAGCACGGCATTCTGAACCATGGGACCGGCCCAGTCCCCAGCGCTGCGGATTAATCGGAGACATCATCGGATGGGTAGGATTATGATGCGTATCCAACTCAGAGCGACATTGTTCATCGCCGTGACGTCTTGTCTCCTCTTAACAGGGTGTATGGTCGGCCCAAAATACCACCCGCCGACCGCGGATTCTCCTCCGGCATACAAAGAACTCACCCCCGCCGATTTCCAGAGCACGGATGGTTGGAAGGTCGCGCAGCCCAAGGATGATGCGATTCGCGGCAAATGGTGGGAGATCTTTAACGACTCTCAGTTGAATGCTCTCGAAGAGAAGGTGAGTGTTTCAAACCAATCCATAGCATCAGCCGCGGCAAATTTTCTCGCGGCGCGCGCCCTGGTTAGGGAAGCTCGAGCACAGCTTTTTCCTACAGTTTCGACCAGCCCATCTATCTCCGCGCAAAGGCAGTCGCCCAATGTATCCAATGGTGAATCGGGAGGCTCCTCCGGTTCTGGTTCCGGGTCAGGATCCGGTTCCAAATCCTCCTCGGGGGGTACGTTTGCCGAATATAGTCTCCCGTTTGATGCCACCTGGCAGCCGGACCTGTTCGGCCGCGTCCGAAACACAGTCAGATCCGCGGCCTATGGAGCGCAGGCCAGCGCGGCGGATCTGGAAAATATCCGCCTTACGATCCAGGCTGATGTCGCTGCGGATTACTTTCAACTTCGTGGAACGGATGAGTTAAAGCAATTGTTGGATTCGACTGTGGTCGCTTATCGGCAGTCTCTCGATCTGACGAGAGCTTTGTATGAGACGGGCATCGATTCGGAAGAAGATGTGGCGGAAGCTGAAACTCAACTCGAATCCACGCAAGCACAGGACGCAGCTCTCGGCGTTCAACGCGCGCAGTTTGAACATGCCATCGCAATGTTGACCGGCCAACCGGCATCAACGTTTTCGATTGCCATCGAACCTCTCAAATCAAATCCTCCCGCGATTCCTTTTGGCGTTCCATCCCAGCTTCTTGAGCGGCGTCCCGACATCGCCGAAGGCGAGCGCTTGGTTGCTCAGGCCAACGCACAGATCGGCATTGCGAAGGCGGCATACTATCCGACGGTAACGTTGAGCGGAGCGGCGGGACTCGAAAGCTCTTCGATCGCAACCTGGTTCAATTGGCAGAGCCGCTTTTTCTCGGTTGGCGCGACGGCTGCCGAAACCATTTTTGACGCGGGGTTGCGCCGGGCCACAATGGAACAATTCAGAGCCCAATACGATGAGACATTGGCTAACTATAGGCAGACGGTGCTAACAGCTTTTCAACAAGTAGAAGACAATCTCGCGTCGTTGCGGATTCTTTCTGTGGAGATTCAATTTCAGGATACGGCGGTCAAATCGGCGGAGAAAACCCTTGCGGTCGCCACCGATCGATACAAACTGGGACTTGACCCTTATCTCAACGTGATTATTGCCCAAACCGCGTTGCTTTCCAATCAACAAACCTCGGTCGATCTTCGAATTCAGCAGATGACAGCCAGTGTAGGGTTGATCGAAGCTCTCGGCGGAGGTTGGGATGTCTCACTGCTCCCTACGCCAGAGCAAATGAACAGCAAAGTGCCATAAAACGTGAAACTGACTTCCAATGTTCACGCCAGCGGCTCAACGGACGGTGTGTCAAATGCAGCGGAGACTTGGGTGAGCCAGTCCGCCGTTCCGAGTTCATGAGGATTGCATGCGCGCCAACCGACTCTGGAAACTCCGGGCGAGTGATAGTCCGGGTCATTTTGTTCTTTCGGCCGGTGCACCATGCTGACTATAAACAAGATTATTCTGCCGGTTGATTTCCCAAGTACTTCGCTGCGTGTCATTCATCAGGCGGCGATGCTGGCTCACCATTTCCATTCTGAGATTGTTATGCTGCCCGTCGTGGCCCCGGCGGGCCATGCCGCCGGCGTGCCCGAGGACGGCCCCAGCTTCGTTGGTTGGGATATGCTTGCGGAGATCAATCGGGAAGCCCAGAAAAAACAGGACCAGGCTCTCACGCCAGAGCTAGATGGCCTTGCCATTCGCCGCGTCTCAGTCAAAGGCGACTTAGCCCAGGCAATTGAACAGGTCGCTCAGCAGGAAAAAGCTGACCTGATCATGATGCCCTCCCATGGTTTCACGTTCAGCCAGTTTCTCCTTGGCTCTGTGATGGCAAGAGTTCTACATGGGACCGGGTGCCCGGTATGGACCAGCGCCCACGCTGATAAGTCGCATTTGCAGAGATTTGCGATCCGCAGCGTCCTATGCTCGGTCGATTTTAATTCCCGTAGTCACGAGACTGTGTCGTGGGCCAAACAGATGGCCGCGGAATTTGGCGCACGCCTTACGATTGCCCACGTCACAGGTGGGGTGGAGTTATGGGGGCCGGGTGGCAACTACGTGAATCCACATTGGAAAGAGGAGCTTATCAGCGACGCCACTCAACATATCGCAGAGCTCCAGCAAGAAATGGACACCAAGGCAGAGGTATTTATCGGCAGCGGTGACCCGCCCAAGATCTTGAGCCAGGCCGTGAAGCAGACCCAAGCGGATTTGCTTGTTACGGGTTGCTATCCTTATGGCGTTAACCTGCGGACACACGGCTTTGCAATCATTCGCGCGGTGCCGGTTCCAGTTCTAAGTGTGTGAGGGTTCTAGTCGCAGGACCAAAAAAAATTTGTGGGCCCGCCAGGATTCGAACCTGGGACCGACGGATTATGAGTCCGCGCTCACGCTAATAATTTGAATCAGTTACGGGCGTTGGTGTCCAAATTGGTTGCCATTTACAGGCGAGCACCGTAGAATCCGGCAATGCAACGCGGACGCATTTACAGGCACCACGGAAGTTGGTTGCTACAATTTTATGATGATGTAATCGTGGACGGAAAAAACACTCGCAAGCGGACTTGCGTCAAACTCGCTCCGGCCAACAAAGATTTTCCGACGAAGCGCAGCGTGTTGCTACTCGCTGAAAAACATCTAAGCCCCGTTAACAGCGGCGAACTTCAACCCGAATCCGCAGTTTTGTTGACGGATTATATCGAGAAGACTTATCTACCCGCCGCCGAAAAGCGATTGAGACCGTCTACGATCAAAGATTACAGAGAAATTTTTCACCAACATTTGAAAAAGCGATTGCAAGATTTGCGGCTGCGAGATTTTCGCGTGGTTCACGGCCAGCGAATTATGCACAGCATACCCGATGTAGGCCACGCGCGCCTACTTCGCATTCGGGCAGTCTTGTCCGCCGTGTTTACACATGCGTTGCGGACAGGTGTGATTGACGGCACCAATCCGATTCACGACACATCCGTACCCGGAAGGCCAACAAAGTTCAAAGGACACGCATACTCTCTTTCCGAAATTGAAGGAATGTTTATCGCCACTAAGGGCGTACCGCGCGTTGTGATCGCAACCGCCGCGCTCACTGGACTGCGGCTATCGGAACTGCGCGGACTTCGTTGGCGAGATTTTGACGGCGAAAATATTTCTGTCGAGCGTTCCGTTTGGCGGCGTCACGTTGGCCCGCCGAAAAACGAATCATCGGAAGGCAAAGTACCGATCCTACCGCTACTACAAGGTGTGTTGAAGAAACACCGGGGCGCTGCGCCGGACGATGCGTATATTTTCGCGGGCGAAAGACGCGGCGCTCCGCTTAACCTTGCGAATCTCGCGCGCAGAAATATCAAACCGAACATCGAAAAATGTTTGACGTGCAAGAAGTCTCGCGCAGCGCACGAAAAAGAAAAGCATCCGTTTGAACTTGACCCGACGCTAGTTTGGAAGGGATGGCATTCTTTTCGCCGGGGACTTGCCAGCAATCTTTACACGCTGGGGGTACAACCGAAAGTCATTCAGGCGATTTTGCGACACAGTGACATCGGAACTACGCTGGCGTATTATGTGCAAACGCCAACGGAAGAATCGAGAGAAGCACTAGAGCAAATTGAGTCCGCTTTTCCGTTTGGTTTGTGAAGCGTGGGCCTGTAGCTCAATCGGTTAGAGCAGGCGGCTCATAATCGTCTGGTTCTCGGTTCGAGTCCGAGCGGGCCCACCAAAATTTCCGCCGCTGTCTGGCAAGAAAACATCTTGCTTTTTAGATAACAATGTGGTACTGTGCATTTGCAGTTCTTCCCGTCAACTCCCCAAAGTTCTAGACTTAGGCTTATATAACTAGGAGGTGCATATCTCATGCGCCGCACTACTATTTTCCTGAATCCCCGACATATGGCAGAGCTTTCAAAGTTGGGGGCGTCTCGCGGGTTGAAGCCCGCGCACCTAACGCGGATCGCTATCGTCGAATATCTGCGGCGAGAAAAACGTAAGCAGTAAGCAGTGCAGTAGTCGCGTTTTTGTGAAAAGAAAGAGTGCAACATGACAGGAACTATTTCGTTCTACAACCGTTTCAAAGGTTGGGGATTTTGCGTGCCCGATGTTACCGGCCCCGATTTTTTTATTCACGTTAGTAGTCTCCCCGCCAATCACAAATTTCTCAACGAAGGCGACCGCATTTCGTTTGATGTCGGCGAAGCGCGAGGCAAGCCGTTAGCGACAAATATTCAAATCATCACAGAGTCGGCGGCTGGGGGTGTGCGATGAATACCCGCGCCGCCAAGTTCGTTCAAAATCTGCGCGGCTTAACCCTGTCTGAAAAAGTTGTGGCTCAGGGCATGGCAGTTCACGCGGACTACGACAATGCGGAAGCGTACATGAGCATGGGGTTGCTGGCCGCTGAATCAGGAATCAAAAATAGAGAGACGGCAAGTCGCATCGTTTCACGGCTAGAAAAAACTTACGGCATCATCGAAACCGTCGATGGCGCTCACAGCGAAGGCGGACGCGGGAAGACGACAACTTTCCGGTTTACGTTCGCCGTAAACTGTGACTCCCCAGTCACACTTACGTCTGCGGAAGAGGAGAGAAAGCGTCACAAAACTGTGACTGAGCCGCGAGAAACCGTGACTCCCCAGTCACACTTAGCGCGGGAAACTGTGACTCAAAACGCCGAAACTGTGACTCCCCAGTCACACGAAGGTTTTAAGGTTTTTCTTACACCCCCAGCTTCGTCGCTGGACGGGACATCCCCCGAAGGGGAGATGGAACGGCGAGCGAGGAAGCGTGGCGAAGCCCCCCGCAACAACAACACCCGCGTTGATGTTGGCGGGCTTGTCGGGCAAGAAAATCTTACCCCGGCTTCACGCCAATTTAATGCCGAGACGCACGCCGACGATTTAGTGCGAGAGACAGAAATGCGGCAAGTCGAACGCCGAATGACTGTGAACCAAATTTATCAGGAATTCAAAATTACTTTTGACCGCTTGAAGCGCGGACTCATAATTCGCCTAACGTGGAAAGCGCCGACGTTCGCTCACAAAAAAGCGGCGGCGGATTTGTATCGAAGTGTTGGCGGAAGCAACGCACTTGCGGCGTGGGAAAAATTCCTAGTCGATGGCTACGACGACGATAGCCTTGACGTTTCGCAAGCAGATAAGGACGAAGAGGGCAAAGTAATTGCCAGCTACACAGTACAGCGAGATTGGTTGCTCCAGCATTTCGTGGACGAATGCGGCAACTCTTTAAGAAAGGAAAATCAAAATGCTTGAACGATTGAAAACTTTGTGGCGCAAAATAATTCCAGCATCCCAGGAAAATTACGAGAATGCGGAGCCGGAGCGCGTTCGCGCGGGCTGGCGACGAAATAGAAAATACGTTTCGCGTCGAGAAGCGGATCGTGCGTATCGTGAGCGCCAGAAACAAAAAGCGGAAGCTGTGAGCAAAACTGCGCCCGTCGAACACGCCGCGCCTGAAATAATTCTGCCCGCCGTAACAGAAGCAAGCACGCCGCAAAGTGGCGAGCCGCCGTCCAGTTTTCCGTTTAGCGAGTTGCGGGGATTGCTTCGTCCCGGCCCGCACGCGAAGCCGCTCGCACAGTTTGCGCCGCCCAAAGTCGAAGCAAAACCCGTTGAACTTGTCCGCGTTGCGGAGCCGGAAGTTTTTGAAGCGAACGCGACGGCTATCCTCTCCGCGATGGCCGCGCAACCGATTCCAGAAACAAAATCGGTAAGCGTGGATGATTCAGACGATATGCGGCCCGTTGATCCGGTCGAGGAACTCCGAACTGACCTTCCAATGCGAAGCGGGGGCAGGATTAAATTTCTTCTCGAAAATTACGAAACGAATATGGCGATGACTTTGGCTCGAATCGCCAACGATAGCGCGCGCAGCCAATATGAGCGACTTCGCCGTGGAGTGGCCGCGCCGGACGTTCAAGCGGCGATAATCAATCCAAATTTCGAGTTTCCGGCGGTCATAACTTTTGTGAGGCGATAAACCGCTGCGCTGGGGGGCGGGTAGGCTCTTTTGGACAGAGCGCACGCGCGTTGAGCGCGGGGGAGAATGGTTTATTTGCCCGATGATTCAACCGATCCAATGGAGACGGCTAACAGTAGGGTGAGCATAAAGCGAGTGAGGACTGCGCCGGGCCGTGGCGGGCGTGCGCTGAGTCCGGCGCGCCAAGTGCGCGACGGTTGGCCTGAGACTGTCTAGGACGCGCAAGCGTTCGCGGATGCCGATAACCATGTGGTTTGTTGTGGGGCAACGCGGCGCAAACTCACGCGCTCAACTTTTTCCCGAAAGTGGTAACGAATTATCCATATTTGCTGTAACTGACTCGTAATTAAAGGTTTACGTGAGATTGGCGAGTGATTATTTTGCAGGTTATACGCTAGTTGCGAATTGGTTGCGGGAAAACTCTCGCGGTACTGTCCAATTTCGTTTCACCTGTCCACGAAATCACGCGGGGGACGCGCCAGACGCTACGGCGCGAGCGATTCCCACGGCCAGAATTCACGCGCGGACGCAACGGGTAGGGATTTTCCTTGCCTGCCGAGCGGAGTGCCTAGAATCGTCTGCGATTGCGATTTATGCGCGGGCGGCTTGCCGGGGGCGGAATTGATGGTCTGAGGGCATCGTTTCTGTATAACAATAAGGCGGGGCTTGTGGGTTGAAAATGCGCGTAATTAACGCCCGTTTTTTACGCACTTAATGTTAAACAAAAAGGCCGCTAAATCTCAAGGACTTAGCGGCCCATTCGGAAGGACGGTTTTTACGCAGCGGACTTAGCGAGCAAGCGGACAGAACCCTCAGAAATGCCGAGTTCGCGTCCAATCGCTCGCAATGACATTCCTTGCCCCTTCAAGCGGGCGACGGCGGCAGGCTGGACGTTGAGGCGTGGGCGACCAATCTGGCGTCCCTTAGACCGCGCGATGGCAAGTCCGGCCTTTGTACGCTCCGACAGCCGGACGCGCTCTTGCTTAGCAACTGTGGCGAGAATGCTGATAACCGCGTCTTTGAAGATGCCGCAACTATCGAAGTATTGCTCTGTGTAACTTTTATAGCCGATGCCGTTGCTAGTTAAACGGTTGAGATGTTGTAGGGTTTCCAGCACGCCCTCACGCGAGAGACGGTCAAGGCTCCAGAATAGAAGTAAATCAAAGCGGCGCTTGGATGCGTCGGCAAACATGCGTTGGAACTCAGCCCGGTCACTCTTCGCGCCCGTCTCGCGGTCAACGTATTCGGCGAAGACTTCCCAGCCTTGCTTTGCGGCGAATTCGCGCAGTTGGACAAGCTGATTCTCTGTGTCCTGCCCCTTGTCTTTCGTGGATACGCGGCCATAGATGCCAATTTTCATTTCGCACCTCGTAAGCTGAGTTTTGTTCGGATGTATTTGCTGAGAGAGAGTCCAGCTTTGTTGGCGGCTTGTTCTAACGCGGTGTGTTCGGCGGGCGTTATCCGCAAGGCAATCAAATGGCTCGAACGCTTCTTCGCTGAAATCGTCGGCCTGCCTATCTTCGTCACACTTAATGTATAACAAAAAGGCGAACACTTGTCAAGAATATTTTCACACTAATTTGCGATTCACCGGATACCCATTCGCCATTTGCAAATAGCCCCGTGCTCCGTTGCGATTGTGGCATGGCGAATCGCGTTCGGCACGGCGGGCGCGGGCAGCGATTTATTTTTCGCGGCGCGGTTGAAAATAAGGAGTGTCAATCGGAATCGAAATCGCGGGCAGAAAACCCCACCGGGTACTTTCCAGCGGCAGAGCTTGGCGACGGTAGCGACACTCTGCCTCTGTAGTCGAAGTGTAACCGCTGAAAATTAAATTGAGTTTGAAAGTGAAATCGAAATTTGTCCGCCCAAGTACCTACCTTGCCCGCCGACCCGCGCTCACAAAATAAAACCCCAAGTCCCGTCCAGCCATGCGGTACGGGTCAAATACGGATAAAAGTAGACTTTTCTTTCTATAAGTAGGGGGCGTGTTCGCTCACGAACTCCTTCGCAGGCCGCAGGCGCGTGAAGATGCTCCTCCATGCGCCGCACCTGCGAAAAGTCACCGGAGAAAGCAAAATGTCGGAACCAAATACAGCCGGAGTCTCGCTTAATGTTCTCTTGCCCGCGCTGGGAAAACTTTCTCCCGCACTGCGGATATTTTTTGCGAGATACATCGCTACGGGCGACAAATTGGACGCGGCACGGCTCGCGTATCCGCGATGCAAATCCACACAAACCATTCAAATTTGCGCGGCGCACGCGCTCGCCAGAAAATCAGTTCGGCGCTGTCTCGCGTTATATCTCGGACAAAAAGATGCGGATTTGCGCTTGGAACTCGCGCTTAGTGACACTCGCCGAATCCTAAAGCGCGTTTTGCGCCGGAACGCGAACGAAAAGGTCGTAGACATTTTGCGTCGAATGTCAAAGACGCTCGACGTAATCGCCGGAGAAAAATCGAATGGCTGAAAACTTAAGCATCGCAGAACTTCGCCAGACAGCGGCATATCGCGTCCTCACTCAAAAGCAACGGCGGCTAGTGGAATTGTTCTTAGAGACTGGGGACAAAGTAAAATCTGTGGCGTCCGTTTTTTCGTGTTCTGACAAATCGGCGCGTGCAATGGCCCATGCTTATTTTAGAAAGCCGCGAATCCTTGCCGTACTCACTGTGGCGAATGGCTCCGCGCCCGAAGTTGGAAACGCGGACGTGCCTCAGAAATTTTCAATTGGTTCCATCATCGTGCAAGACGGGAAAAAATTCAGAGTTACGGCAGAGGAGCTTGCGCAATGACGTTTGATTCGACACGGAAAGCTGAAGTTTTCTTGACCGCTGAAATTGCACCGTCGCAAACACAGCGTATCGCGCCGAATCTCGACATCGCAGCGACGCAACCACACACGGAAAGTTTTGGCGCGGGCGAAGTTAGAGATTTAGGTGCGGTAGGGCAAAACTTGCTATCGGAATCGGCACAACTTTTGGCTTGGGCGCGATGGAATGGCGAAGGCACGTCGGGCTCAAAATGGACAGATAGCCAACAAAAATATGCCGACGATGACCGGGTGAAATTACGAGCGCGAGCCGCAAAGTTAAAATCTGATATTGAGGCCAGCGGCGACAATCCAACGCAGGTGTTGGATTCGATTTTCAACGCGAAATACGGCGTGCAATTTCCCGAAGAATTGATAAAGCAAGCCCGCTTAGAGCTTGGAATTTAGGAGATTTGAAAATGATAGCAACGATAAAAGCTCGCACCGTGAACGCCGCAAGAATTGTTGAATTAGAGCCCTTATTTATTCGGGGCGAGATGAAACCAATACACGCGGGTGTGCTTTTGCGGCTCGATGATGGCACTTCGCAGACTTGGCTTGCCGAGCGGGGAAACAGCAATGCGCCCGAAGTTGGCGATTTTCTTATTCGGGACAACGATTTGCATGTGTCCGCTGTGCTGAATCCCGCAAAGTTTTCAGAACTTTTTGACGTTGAATCGGCGAAGGCTTGAGAAATGTGGCGAGGGAAAAAAGCGAAAAAACGATGCTGCGAAACGGGATGCGATAAGCCGCTCTTAGTTTACGGGCGATGTATTACACATTTTCGGAGCCTTGCCCCGGCAGAGAAAGCGCGACTAAAACAAATGCGTCGGGCCGAACGAAACATCGAAATCGAAAACACGGTACGGGAGTCCAAGTTTCCGAAGTGGGAATTCCGTAACGATGATGGCGAAAAAGAATTGGCGGAAAAAGTAGCGACGAAAGGGCAAGGGCAAAGGCAATGACGAAAGATTTTACGATTCCATCAAATCCCAAACTGGACGCGGCCATCTCAGAATCGAACAGCGTTGAAGACATGCGCGAGCGAATGAAATCGGTGATGGAATCGTCGGGAGTAATTTACCGCGAACGAGGGAATGATTTTGGCGTCCAAGTGGCTCAAGGCTATCGGCCAGTAGAGTCAACGCCCGAAGTTTCGTTGCCCGTGTCTCCGGCTCAGGAAAATTGTGTGCGGGTGATTTACCCGCACGGAAATGACCGTTTTGAAATTTATGCGGCCAGCGAGCAAGAGTTGGACGCAAAAGAGGCGGCGATTAGGGCGTCGTATTAGAAGTAAGTTTTTTTTCAGCACCGCAGTCGCAACATCGAAAGGAAAAAATTAAATGTCAGGACAAGGCCCACAAGATTCAGCAATAAAAATGTCGCGGGACTTAGAAACCAGAATAGCCAGTGCAGCAAGCGCGGAAGAAATCGGCGGCATCATGCGCGATGCTGCAAAGAATCAGGGTTTAGTAAGGGAAGATTTATTTAACCCTGACGTTTTGCATCCGACTAACGAAGCGCCGCAGATTTTGGAGAAAACGGTTTCTGTAAATGGAGTTTCGCACGTTCTTCGCGGCGCGAGCGACGCTGAAATCGCGCACAACGAAGCGGCGCTATTCCGAAATTTATTCGCCAACAAGACCGCCGCTTCGGAGCCGCCCCGCGACGAACGCGGAAGATTTTTGCCAGCGCCCGAACCCGAACAAAGCGCGGACGAAGTCGCGCGTGAAGTCGCCCTTGAATTTCAATTCCGCAACGGCTCGATTACGACGGCGGAATTTATCGAAAAATCCGGCGCAATCGAAAAATACGAACAGCGCCGCGAGAATCAAAAACTCTCCGCTAACACTCTTTCGTGGACGCAAGCGACAGACGAATTTATTCACAGCGAAGCCGCACGAAATTACCCCGGTGGTGAAGATTATCTCCGGCGCATGTGCGACGTGCTTCTGGAAAACGGATGGGAGGATTTCCCGACTGCGGCAACTCTTGCGAGCGCGTGGCAGATTCTACAGCGCGAAGACTACGAACAATCAATCGCAGAAACCGTCAACGCCGCAACCGATAAATTTGCACTTCGGGATGCGTTGCAACCCGGTAGCAGTTTGTTTGGGCGTTAGGAATTAGTTCACGAAAGGGAAAAATTATGTCAGACCAAAAGCAAAATCAAAAACGGAAGATGGATTTGTCCAACCTTGTCGAGCCGGGGAAAAGTGCGAAGAAATCTGCGCCGCACGTTCCAGAGAAAAAGGCGGCGGAAGAAATTGCGAAAGAAATAAGATTCGAGTCCATCGGCGGGCGTTGCATCATACGGGCTGAAAAATTTCGCGGCACACCTGACCCGACAGACGATTCGGCCAACGACCCGATAGAGGACGAAAGCGACGGGGAGTAACTCGCGCCTCACTTCCAATGGGTCTAGAAACCAAATACGAACTCGGAATACTCACCAACGACGGCTGGGTAGTTACCCTTGTGACTGATACGCCCGTCACGCTGGGCGATTCCATAATCAAAACAATTATTGTGCAGCCGAAAGAGGATTTTCTTGCCCGAACTGCGAAAGAGCCGGAAGCACATAGAACCCTGTATCGTCTCAACACCAAAGGCGAAGTTTTGTATGAGCATAGCTAAAGCGGCGTGGCGACGGGGAATTGTGGGGAGTTTCTTCGATGGAAGTAGCGAAACCAGACGCGATAGAATCGGGAGTTCTTGAATGAGCGGTTTTCGATATTCCACGCCCCCCGCCTGCTATGCTTTTCCAAACGGCTGCTACGAAAGACTTCGGTATATCCCCGATGGTCAACCGATACATTTGCGTGGTATACGTGCATCACGTATGTCAACCGCTATAGTTATGATATTCACGAAAGACGGCTTTGTAGTGGCGGCGGATAGCTACGGCACTAGGCGTAAAGGCCCGCCGTCTCTCGAAGAGACAAAGATTTTTGAGACGAGTGGAAAGAATTTCACTTTGATATATGGACTCAGCGGTGCGGTATCTTGTGTCGAGAGGAGCCACGAAGACGGAACTGAAACCGATTATTTCAAGCCCTTTTACTCACAGGCTGCGGACGAATTAGCAACCGAATTCGTTGCCACTTTGGAGCAATATGCGGACGGTTTCACCGCCAAAGCAGGAACCAAAATAGTTCAGGAAACCGCCAACGTAAGAGAACTTTCGCACGGTAGTCCTCATACTCTGAAAATACAATTTGCGGGATATTTTCAGGGCGTTCCCGCAATGGCGGAGCGCACGCTTACGTACTCCCGAACAGGTTTTTCAGTTCCATGCAAAATAGATTGTTCTCCCCCGCGCTTTGCCAGCACGCTTTATGTTGGTTACGACGAATTAGCCGAACTACTCGCACGGGATGTGGATGATGAATTTCAAGAGTGGCGCGTTGGTGGGGCGTGGAAAAAAGTTTGGAAGAAAGATGAAAGCCTCTCACTAGAAGAAGCCAAAGACGCCGCCAAAAAATATATTTTTGCTTGTTCGTCGGAAGAGGCCCGCAAATTTGACCCAGAAAACAGAAAAACAATTGGGGGCAAACTGTTCCTTGCAACTCTTACGCCTACGATTACGTGGATTTGCAAACCTTTTTAGCTTCTCTTCTTCTTCGGCCTAGAGCCGCTCTTTCCGTCGCTACCACTGTTTAACCGTTTTTGAGGCGCGAGATGCAAAACTTTCGTCCTGTTGACTTCGCAATCACGTCAGGCTTAGTGTTATCGAAGCGGGACGCATCCGAGCGGAAACTCGAATACGTCCCTGACCCTTCCGAACGCCTTAGACGAGCGGAGAGGCGGGAGACATTGTGCCTGCGTCGTGGCGCGTCCCGCAAATCGTTTGCGAAAGGACGCCGCTACATGATTATCGCTAGCCGCATTCGCGCAATCCGCGAACAGAAAAATCTCAGTCAAATTGATTTGGGAATAAGGGCACATCTACTCCGAGAATTTCTCGCGAGAGTCGAGGATGGAAAAGCCGTTCCCGATGTACAAACTCTGGAGCGAATCGCAAAGGCGCTAGACGTGCCGCTCCACGAATTATTTTACGATGGCGACGAAGCGCCCTACTTGCCGAATCTTCCTGACCGTCGAACTGTGGCGGACATCGTTCGCAATCAGTCGAGCAAGGCCCGCAAATAAAGTTTCGGCCTAAGTTGCCCGCGTGATTGATTCATGGTAAATGTGATTGCCACTATGACCCTGAGCGAACCAACGCGGAGTCCTCTCCATTTTTTTGGATGCACCACTTTCCCGCCGTGTCCGGTCAAAGATTGCACACGACTGGCAACTGAGGGGCATCACATTTTGTACGCGGACAAGCACGGGCGAGATGTAACGCGCGAAATTTGCCACGAACATCACTCTTGGGTTACGCGGGCGCAAAAGCACCAAGCGTACAAACAACACAGCGCGTTGACCGAAAAACAGCGTTGGTTCTTTTGGGGCAGACTCATTAGAGGTGAATTGAAACGCCCGCGCGAAACGAAATTGGATCGTGAGTGGGCAGAGCGCGGGCAATTTGAACGCAGAGCAGCGCGTCCCAGCGAAACTTTTTAGCCCGGCGTCTAAGGTATGTAGGGCGCGATCTGTACCGCTGTCAGCATCACGTTTGGAATTGATACGCTGCGCTTCTCACTGAGTTTTTTGATCCAATCGTTCGCATTCTCAGCGTCGAATCCAAGTCCAACTAGATAATTTTTCAACGCATCCGCGCCCGCAATTGGTTTGGGACGCTGCGCGCCGTTTTGAAAGTTTTCGTATCGCGCGAACAGAACATCATAGTGCGGCGCGCTCTGAGCTTCGTTGAAATTCGTCCACAAAATATCTAGGCTACCTTCGATTGTTCTTTCGACGGCTCCGATCATTTTCGTCTCCTAGTTTGGATTTTGCTTACTCCATTTTTTAAGCTAGCACTTAATTAGAAAACGTACAATCCGCACTCTCCCTGCTTCGTCCGTTGCGTTTTGCGCTTCGCGCTTCGTGATACAATTCTTTCAAACATAGGAGCGCAAGCGATGGATTACCGCAAACGGAAAGAACTCGTATATCGCACGATACATATCAGCGCATGGGCTAGGTATGCTCCGCTTGCGCCGAAAAATCGGAATCAGCGTGAAATTCTGATAGCCATTGATAAGATTCAACGGCTGTGGTGGCAAGACGAATTTTATTTCATGGAAAAGCTGAAATCAATTAAGCGAAGTGAGAAGCTGGGGAAGAAGAAATCCAAAACTATGGGCTTGCAGTACGAGAGGGTTGTTAAACTCGTCGGCGAAATTTTGAAGGATATTGCGAACGAATCGGGCGAGACACTATCGCCGTCGCAACTGCGAGAACAAATGTACGGGAAGAGCGGCTTGTTGACGGAAGCTGTCGAGTACGGACGGCTTCACGCGGCGAAGGACTAACACGCGGCGCGCTGGTTGCCAAGTGGTTGCCATTTGCGGAGCCCGAACGCTGAAAAGCGCACGTTTTAACCCCAGCAAAATCAACAAACTCCAATGTTTTCAATCGTACTAGGCCGTGGTTAGAACTTTATGAGTCCGCTGCTCTAACCGCTGAGCTACGGGCCCCACTCGCGTTAACTCGTTGATTTTATAATGGTTCAGGGGAGTTGTGTTGAAGATTTGGATGCCCCAAAATGGTGCACGGTAGCAAATTCGTAGTACTTTTTGAATTTTCCAAGATCCATTCGGACTGGATCATCGCGGCCACTCTGCCGAACGTACCTTAAGTCTATCCAACTGCACCGCCCGAAAAATGCTGGAGTTCGTAATTCTGGCTCACAACCTGCAAGCTATTGCAGATTCACATATTCCGCCTTGGCAGCGATAAAAATCGGGATGTCGGGGTCGGCGCCCTTCCAGAGCGTGAGGAAATCTTTGTAGGAGGCGAGCGCCCTGACGCGGGCGGAATCGGCATCCCCGCCTTTCGAGGTTCTCGATTGTAAGGCGTTGGCACGAGCCAATCCCAGATGGGCCAACGCTCCCGTCCAGCAGTTCCAGACGATGCCGCTGTGGTCGAGAATCTTTTGAAACTCGGCGGCGGCAGCGCTGCCCTGTCCGGCTGCCAAGTATGCCTCTCCGCGCAAATACACATGGTAGAGGCAGGAAACATTGTTCCCGAACGGAATTCCCCCTAACTCGATGGGGGAAGCCGCTTGCAGTTTATTCAGGGCCTCAGGCGGGTTTTTTCTGTCTAGCGCTAATTGCGCCTGAATCGCTGGAAGCCAAAGCGACTGGATCTGGGTGCCCAGTGGGAAGCGTTTCCCCAAGTCTTGGGCCAATGATTCGGCTCGTGCCGTGTCGCCCGCCATGGCAAACGCAAACGCGGCTTCGACGCTGGCACCTTGACTCTTGGGAGCGAGTTTCAAAGCTTCTGCCGCTGACTGTCGGGCTTCCGCAGAATTGCCGTATGCGGCCTCCCGCTGAGCAGCAATCGCTTGCCATATTGCCCCAGCCTCCTTGTTGTCCGCCCGCACTGCGGAGTCCGCAGCCCGCCTTGTCAGTTCACGCGCCTTGGCAAGGTGACCGCCATATGCCGCCGTGTCGGACACGAGCGCTAGTCCAAAGTTTTCTTCGGGCTTGCCCGCAAACCACTGTTGCTGCTCCGCCATCGCTGCGGAGTCCGAGCCGACAAAGGCAAGAGCATAGAGAGCAATGCGGAGTTCGAAACGATCCAGTTTTCGCGTCTGCGCCTCGCGGATGATCTGCCGAGCGTCGTCAAAACGCTGCAAGGCTAGGTTGTAATTAGCAAGATTGTCGTAAAAATGTCCCGGATCCGGTGCAAAGCGCAGGCCTTGCTTTGTGATCTCCGCGGCTCTCTCATACTGCCCCTGCTCGGAGAGCACTATGCCCAACCGGTTGTACTCTCGGTATTCCCGCGGATAGCTCTCAATCTCCTCCTGATATGTCTGGGCCGCTTTATCCAATTCCCCAGTTACATTCCAATAGTACTGTGCTGTGATACCGAGCTTTTCCCATTCGCTGGCATTTTCTCGCAACTGAAATGCCTTGGTGAAGTACTCGCTGGCCCGCCCCAGCTCGCCGAGACTGACGTACGCGCTGCCCAGCGCCCTGTAGCCCATCGCAAAATTCGGATCAAACTGGATAGCACGTTGAAGGAAAGGCAGGGCTGCAGCGGGGCCTTTTCCGCCAGTGGCCTTCATTCCAAGGCTGTAGGCTTTCAGAGCTTCCAGCGAGGATGTAGTGGCCTGTTCGAGCGGAACATCAAACCTCTTAACCGTAGCCAGCGATTCGCCTAGTTCCCCGCGGAGCTCGGATGCCCCCTCGCCCATCGCGTCCAGCACCTTCTCCTTGGACGGCGCCGTCACCTGCTCCTCGGCCAGAGTGTCCCCGCTCTGGCAATTTACAGCCTTGAACGCCAGCACATATTCGCTGCCCAGACTGCCAATTGCTCCTGCAATGTAAGCCTTACTGCCCGCCCGCTGGCAAAGCTCGCGGACTACCTCGGGTGTGAGTTTCGTATCGGCGGGACGAGTCATCAGTTGCAAGGTGTTGGCGACATCGCTGTCGGAGAGCACATTCAGGAAAGGCGATTGCCGCAGAGAAACGTTGAGCGCCGTCTTCAGCGTGTCATCGAATATCGGATCGCCCGTGCTGTTGGCAAAATCGGCGAGAACGATGGTGTCCTTCTCGGTCAGACGATTGCCTCGATGCGAACGATAGTAAAGGCCGCCCGTCACAAGCAGGGCGACCAGCAGGAGGGAAACTGCAACCTTCCAGAGCGTTCCAACCCGAGCCGCAGGAGCTTCTGGCATGGTCACCGTGCCTGAGCTTGCCACAAAACTGCGTTCGCTCTCGGAATCGCGTTTCAGGCGCTGCAAATCCGTTCGCATGTCGGCGGCGCTCTGGTAGCGCAGCTTGCGGTCTTTCTCTAGGGCCTTCGTGATGACCTCTTCGAGCTTTGCGGGAAGGTCGGGATTGAGTCGCGCCGCCGCAACCGGCTGACGATTCAGAATCGCTTCCGCAATCACGCCTGAGGTCTCGCCCCGGAAGGGCAGAATCCCGGTCACCATCTCGTAAAGCACTACGCCGAACGAAAACAAGTCTGTGCGTGCATCTACCTCTTTGCCCCGTACCTGTTCGGGTGACATGTATGAGACCGTGCCAATCGCCGTGCCCGGTCGAGTGAACTGTTCCAGCTCGCTGACCGTGGGCATCGCCGAGAGATTCACGGCACCGCCCGCCGGTGCCAGCTTCGCCAGACCGAAATCGAGAATCTTTGCGTGACCGCGCTCGGTGACGAAGATGTTGGCGGGCTTGATATCGCGGTGGACGATTCCTTTAGCATGAGCGGCGTCCAGGGCGTCGGCGATTTCAATCGCCAGAGGGAGAAGGACATCGGTTTCGATGGGTTTCCCATTAATGCGGTGCCTCAGCGTCATGCCGTCCAGATACTCCATGACGATAAATGCCTGCCCATTCACTTCGTCAATCTCGTAGATGGTGCAGATGTTGGGGTGGTTTAGCGCGGAGGCGGCTTGCGCCTCGCGCTGAAAACGCGCAAGCACCTGGGGGTCTTGGGCTACATCATCGGGAAGAAACTTCAGGGCGACAGAGCGAATGAGTTTGATGTCCTCGGCTTTATAGACGACACCCATGCCCCCGCCGCCGAGCTTTTCGATAACGCGGTAGTGCGAGATTGTTTGGCCAATCATCGCCGGGAGGCCTATCTGATGGCGAATACTATCATCCGTCTCTGTAGATTGAACAGTTCCCGTTGTCGGTACATCGGAGAGTGAAGATTGCCGAAGGGATTCCAATTTCTTCATCGCATCGAGCCGGTTCTGGTCCATCACCTGCGCATACCTGGGAACGATTTGTGTGGATGAATGTCCCAGCAGCGCTGCAACCGGGATTAGACACCATCAAATTTGGGCGTGTCTAGATACCGCCGTGCGCCGTAAACCACCAGCGCCAAATGTATTGCCCAATGCGCCGCCGGGTTTGTTTGCAACGATTCAGATTCATTTGAACGACATCGACGGAAGCGAACCAAATCACTGTAGTAAAATTGTAGTAGTTATCGGTTCAGAATGAATCAAGTCGCGTACAAACGGGTCAACTCCACAGCGTTGTAACTGGTTGAGGAATATAATAAAGTCCGAAAGTTTCAGAACCCTTCAAAAAGGTCCCTTGTTTTATGAGTCCGCTGCTCTAACCGCTGAGCTACGGGCCCCACGCGAGTTAACGCGTTGATTTTATAATGGTTTAGGGGAGTTGTGCAGAAGATTTGGATGCCCCCAAATTGTTCACAGTAGTAAATTCGAAGCACTTTCTTAATTTTCCGAAATCCATTCGGACTGGATCATCGCGGGCACTCTACCGAACGTAATTTCCGATTATCCGGCTAACCATTCAAATGAAAGTGGATCGGCGTCCGGCCGCAGGGAGAAATCGGTTGCTTTTCGTCGTCAGACGGTTTATGCTCCAAATCGACTCCCAGAATCTTCGACCTTGGAGGCTTCGATGTCTTTGCTTACCTTGCGGTATTTTGCCGTTATCATTGTCTTCACGCTTATGGGAGCCCCCGCAATGCGCGGACAGGCGGCAGTGGAGTACGGAACGCTGACGTCTAATATCGCTGGCGTTGCAACGTCGGTGAAACCACCGGACCTTACGAAGGTACTTCCGGGCAGTGCATCGAGTGCGGGCTCTAGCGCGAGGTCGAGTTTCGTGTCCATTCCCACGGTATCTCCCGAAGAGGCAGCGAAGGCAAACCGCCAGTTTTTTCTGGGCCATGCCGGCCCAGACGCAGCGCAGATTTCCCTGCACACTGCACCGGATCATGCAGCGGCATGGATCGACGGCAAATATATAGGGCCAGCACCTCTGGATTTGAAGCTCGCGCCCGGCCATCACCAGCTTTTGGTTCGCGCACCCAACATGCAGGAGTCCATACGGGAGTTCGACGTAACCGCGAAACAGACGCTGCCGATCGAGCTCACGCTTAAGTCCGGCTATCAAAGCGGGGTCACCGTCCACTGGCCGTCGAAAAACTAGCGGTCCTCGCCCCTCACTGCACCTGGCAATAACGCGTGCCTACCGGGGAGGGCTCTGCTTTCCCTGCAGTCCAAAGTGCGCCACGTCAAATCCCTCTTGAAAAGACCAATAACATTGAAAAAGCGGCTTGTAATGTACTCCGCCACCATGATTGGACAATGGTCGAAGTGCGGATACCATTTGGAAATGGCGTAGATTTGCGACAGGTCGAGACACGTCCGCACGCCTTTCGCGCGAACACCCTTGGTCCGTGCGGAGCAAGTGCCGAACCTCAATGTGAAGTCAGGGGATTAGCAGCCTTCTGTGCGTCCGCCAGTGTGCGGTCGTACTCTGCGCGCGTAAATGCGGCCAGAGTCGTCGAGCCGCCGCGCCCGGGCTGTTCGGTGATGAGGATAACGCCGTTGGGCGCCACCCAAAGCTCATGGTGCGCGAGGTATTGCACGCCATAAGCGTCACTCGTCGATTTGGTACTCTCGCTTGTGGGCGGCCCGTAGGCTTGTTTTACTCCTTCGAAGATTTTCTCGAACGTCTGGCCGCGATAGTTAAACTCCGCGCTCGGAATGGAGTAGAGCAGCTCTACCTTCACGAGGTGGCCTCCGTCGAACGTGAATGTGTCCGTCCGCATCTCGGAAAGGTCGCCGCCTTGATAGTCATAGCGCTTGCCGCCCATCGCTTGCTGGCGTGCGTCAGCTAGCTCGCCGCAGTACTTCTTCGCCTGGCGTTTGTCAGGCTTATTCAGACTCTTGAAATCTCCCGCCACGCACGCGCTGAGCATCCCTTTTTCCTGGCCCTCGGCGAAGAATTGCTCGGCGGTCTCGCCCAATTGATGGCCGCCCTTCACCATCATCAGCTGGTCTTGAGTGAATGCGCTGCTGGCAAGCGAGAGTACGGCAAGAGTGAGTGGTCCAACTATTTTTATTCTCATTGTCGTATCCCTCTTTCGAATAATGCCGGTCTTCATCGCCGTGGTTAAGCGGCGAGCAACCATACAAAGATGATATTGGCGATTTTTGTTTCAAGGGGCAACCTTTGCATCTAAAGAGCGGGAACTACTGGTTAACGCGCCAACAGCAAATGTAAAGTCAGACTTAAATGATTCTACCGCGGCAATCCCAAAACCGGGTGAATTCTCTCTTACTTCACCCGCTACAAAAACTCGTGATGGCCACGCTGGCCTTGCTTGGATTGAATTTGAGTGGAGTTTTCACATTGTGTGCGCTTTGCTGAAGTTGCCTGGTGGCAGCGCGCCACGATCGGACCAAGGCGCCCCTTCTCTTTGAAGCTCCGCCCTCGCTAGGTCGCGGTCAGTAGTCGCGTACAGGCCAGCGATGCGGTGGATACGACCTAGCGTCCGTTTTTCCGCAGCCCGGCGTAATTCACGCCGGGCGCCCACTTCACACCGCGCTACGAGCTATGGTTAACGTCTGATGTCAAGACTGATCGTCGTCGTGTGGCTCAAGGATCCTGAAACACCAGTAATAGTCACTGTCCTCGTTCCCGTCGCTGCCGAGCTGCTGGCCGTCAACGTCAGCGTGCTCGTGCCGGTCGCTGGGTTTGGACTGAACGACGAGGTAACCCCCGTACCCTGGCCGGTGGTTGACAAGGTGACGCTGCCAGTGAAGCCGTTTGACGGATGGATCGTGATCGTCGTCGTTCCGTGCGAGCCGCGTGTGATCGTCAACGTGGTCGGTGATGCGGACAGTGTGAAGTTGGCGGACGCCGGGGCGGTCACCGTCAAAGTTACGCTAGTCGTTCGCGTATCACTGTCGCCCGTGCCGGTAATGGTGATCGTGTAAGTGCCGGTCGCGGTGGTGGAGGCCACTGCCATGGTCATTGTGGAGGTGCCGGCGCCCGGCGCGGTAATGGATGCGGGATTGAAGGTCACCGTCACTCCTGTCGGCTGGCCAGTCGCAGTCAAGGCAACTGCGGAGGAAAAGCCGCCAGAGATTGTGGAAGTAATCGTTGATGTGCCATTGCTTCCCGGCACAACCGAGACGGAAGTGGGCGAAGCAGATATTGAGAAGTTAGGGGTCGTCGACGTTGGCGCAAGAGCGTTGATCAGGCCGGTTCCGTTCGGACTTCCCCAGCCGGTCGCCAAATCGTAGCCGGTTACTGCCGAATACCCGTTGCTGCCGCTGGTGATATCGTGGAAATCGGTGCCATAGCCCGACCCCACACCAAGCGAATATATAGTCGGATTGATGAATCCAATCGTCGGGTTGCCGTTGGCAACCGCCTGTTGGTTGACCAGAGCCATGTAGCCTGCCCACATGGGCGTCGCAAAACTGGTCCCACCATATTCATTAGCCGTGCAGGTGGTTTGGTCTGCACACACGTAAAAGTCAAAATTGGCCTCTCCTGCGACATCCGGTGAGTTCCGCAAAGTCGTCGACCCCTTGTTGGCCGAGGTGATCACCCCCGCGAGCTGCTGCCAGGAGGGAATCGGAATGGCGTCCGGAGTAAAGTAGCCGCCCCCGCCGTCGACCCAAGCGGATTCCGAACTCCAAGCGCCGCCCGCGCCGCTGATCTGCAAATCCGTCCCGCCGACCACCGTGACATGCGCATCATCCGCTGGAAAAACATACGTGGAAGACGAGGTATAGGCGCCACTGTCACCGGCTGCTTGAAAGAAACTCTGGCCCTGCGTAGCAAACTTCTCGAAGTAGGGGTCGTCTGTGCTGGGGTCCGATGGCATCCAGGTCCACGAAGAGCTCAATTGCGCATTCAGCGGAGAATGGGAAGACATGGAACTAAGAATGGCTGTGTCGGTGGACCCCACGTATACATACAGTGCTGTCAACCCAGGGGCCATCGAGACCGCCTGAGTGATGTCCAGGGTCTGTTCGGTGTCATCACAGTCATTCTTTGCCAGGCAGCTCAAGCTGGTTCCATCCGTGGAAATGCCGTCGATGGGCACGTTGTTCGTTTGCTTCGCATTCGTGAAGTAAGTGTTCACGTCGGTGATATCGTATCCTTCGAACTCGAGCAACCCGAGCGTCTGGCCGGCGCCCGTTAGAGCCGTTCCCCCGTCGTAGGCTGCTCTCATGTCGCTGCCGCAATAGGAACTCGAAGGACACGAGCCTTTAACGGCGTTGGACTTCACACTTAAATTTCTATGCAGATTGGCGGGATGCGGGGTCGAATAGTTGTCTAAACCTGAGATGTGCCATAGCTGGAACGGCAGGTCCACCGTGGGCTCCTGGTCCGGAGCATAGAATATTCGGTTTTCCGTGGGGTGCTGGTAGGTAGCCATGATCACATGGAAGGCCGTCTCGATGGTCGCCACCGAGCCTTCGAGCTGCACGTCCATTCCATTGCGTGATCCGCCAACCACCGTAAGACCGTTCGTTTTCGCGAAACGAATCACGGCGTCGTAATCTTCCTGGCTGGGACCGAACCTCGCGGTAAACTCTTCCACCGTAAGGAAGCGCCGGTAGGAGGGGCTTGAAGGATCGTAGAGTTCTTGCAAGAAATTCTCCAACTCCGCCCGATTGGAAAGTGCCAGAACAATGTCGATGCGCATGGACTGTGTTGCCGGGAGACGTCCGACGGACTGCGCGAGATTCACTTCACGCACATGACGCGTCATCAGCGTCTGAGATTGCGCCAGGCAAACGCCATTCACACCCAACCCCATTACGACCATCCCGAGCAAAATCTCGCTTAGTCTTCGAATCATGACCGCTCCTTTTAGACCGAATTTTCCTTTTCCGTATTCGACCGGCCGTTCACCCGGAATTTCCCATATCGCCGTAATCTACTGCAGCCCGGAAAATGAATCATTTGGAACGCGGCATCCGAGGCTCCTCAAGGACGCAATGTTTCCGCGGATGCTAACTCAGGCATCCGCGACAGACAAAATTGAACAGCCTCTGCGCCCAAATTCGGAGTTTCCTTTTTGACCTTGCGGGGACAAACAATCTACACCCGATCCCGCCCGTATGCAATGACCCAGCCAGGTTTCTTGAGTCCAGAGCCTATCCGGCGGCCACCGGAAAGGCTCAAGGCCAAAAATTGGCGCTTCGAGTGGCCATTCCTCACGCTCTTCCGCTTCCCCAATGCCGCTCGGCGCCGAAATCAGTCGTGACCTGCGGCTATTTTATCCCGCTGGTGATGGCGCCGACGCGAAGCTTCGCAATATGTCTCCAAACAGCAGCCGTGTGACGTGACTCAGGCTGCCGAATCAGTATTCCGCGCCAGAATCTCTTCATACGCCCGCTCGCCGTGCAGAGACTCATCCAGCCCGGCTTCCTCACTTGTTACATCAACCTTCACGGGCGTAAAGATATTGATCACCATCAGCATGCCATAGGTGAAAATGAACGCCCATGCCGAGGAGAAAAGTACTGCGGCAAGTTGTTTGTAGAAGAAACCTGGATTTCCATACAACAGTCCGTTGGCCCCGTCCGGATTGAATCGCACATCGGCGAAAACTCCCAGCAGCACAATGCCAAGAAACCCGCCGACGCCGTGCACGCCCCAAACATCCAGCGCGTCATCCCACTTCAATTTGTTCTTCAGTTCTACCGCGTAATAACACACGACTCCCGCGGCGAGTCCGATGATTACCGCCGTCGTCGCGGAAACGTAGCCGGCCGCCGGCGTAATCGTTGCGAGTCCCGCGACCGCTCCCGTAAGCAGCCCGAGGAATTTGGGTTTCTTCTCGTACAGCCACGCCACCACCAGCCACGCGATCGCCGCAAATGAAGCCGCGATGTCCGTATTCAGGAACGCCGACGCCGTCACCGAATCCACGCGCATTTCACTGCCCGCGTTGAACCCGTACCATCCGAACCACAAAAGCCCGGTTCCCAGCGCCACCAGTGGAATGCTGTGAGGCCCGTTGTCCCGGCTGCGCCGCCTTCCCACATAAAGCACGGAAGCCAGAGCCGCGACGCCCGCGATATTGTGCACCACGATTCCGCCCGCGAAATCTTTCACTCCCCACTGCTGCAGCAATCCGCCGCCCCACACCATGTGCACGAAGGGAAAATAGACGAACGTCAGCCATCCCGTCAGGAAAAGCATGTATGCCTTAAACTTCACGCGGTTTGTAAACGCGCCGGTGATGAGTGCCGGCGTAATAATCGCGAACATCATTTGATACGCGATGAACACCATCATCGGGATGGTGTCATTCGGAGACGCGGTGTGCAGCCCGATCCCCCGCAAGCAAACATTGTTGAAGTTCCCGATGATGCCGTGCCAGTCGCCGCTGAAGCACAGTGAGAATCCGTACAAATACCAAAGCACCGTCGTCCAGCCCATCGAAACGAAACTCTGAATCATGATGGCCAGCACGTTTTTTCGTCCGACAAGCCCGCCATAAAAAAATGCCAGCCCGGGCGTCATCAACATCACCAGGCTGCTGCACAGAATCATGAATCCGGTGTTGCCAGTATCGAGATGCAGCATTCGATCCTCCTGCTGGGTGGCGCGCCGCCGATTTCGCGGCCAAATCATCATCACGCGCAGAAACGCACACATTCTGAGCACATTGGCTTCATCTGGCAAGTTGTTATTGAATCTTTACTGCGGCTTGCAACCGCCATCATTTTTCGACGGAAGCCCGTGCGGACGCATCCAGCGAAGCTAGTCCCGCCCCCGCTTACCAGGTTTTGCGGATGGGGTGTGCTTCCGTATTGAAGACGATTTTCTTCAAATCGAGTGTTTCCGGCGGCGCAAACAGGAGATACAAATACTTCAGTGTCTCCGCAAGAAAAAAGCTTTCCATCCCGTCTACTTTTTCCTTCGTCTCCACATTCCGAAGTGCCGCAAAAGCAACATCGGTCCTGCAGTAGCGGACCAGGCTATCCAGAAATGTGTGCCCCATCACCAGATAGCGCGGGTCTTTTGTCAAAAAGTGCAGGTAGTAAGCGGACTCGATAATTTCCGGCCGCAGTGGATATCCCGGTGAGAGGATTTTCATCGTCGAATAATCCATTGACTCGGGTTCGATGCCCGCCAGGTTCCACATTTTGTAAGCCGATTCCTCCAACCGTCTTGCGCGCTCGATATCGCCGGAGCGCGCCAGCACAGCCGGGAAAAATGCGTCCAGCGCGCCGAACTCGGTGGAAACGCGCTTTCCCGTATTCATATCCACCTGCCCATACCAGAAACCGGTGGGCGCATCGTCCGCCAGGTACTTGTTCACTGCTTGAATCGTCGTGAGCCACATCTTCTTGCAATCTTTGTCGCCAAACAGCAGCCACGACTTCAGCAAATATTCAACGTAGGAATCGATTCCGCCCGAGATATGGCTCGTCGGATCAATCCACGTGCCGGTCTCTACATTGATCACCGACCCGACGAGCCCAATCGAGGAACGTCTGTTGTACAGCTCAACCACCGCGCGCTTTGACTTTTGATAGTAAATCGGATTCTTAGTCAGCTTGCTGAGCGTGCCGAATTCGATGAGCAGCGTGCCGATTTCCGCGGGATTGCTTTCCGCGCCGCGCGGTTTGCCGGTCTTCAAATTCACATACATGTACGGCATGCCGGTCGGAGAATTGAATGCAGGGAGCAATCGATCGCCCAGGTCTTTGGCCAGATTCAGCAGACGTTTGTCGCCGGACAACTGGTAGCTGCTCAGCAGCCCGCCGAGCAGCCGGATCGTGATCTCAAAATTCTTTACCTCGATGTCCTTGTCGAAGGAAAGATTTTGCGCGACAAGCTCTCTCGCCTTTTCGGCCTCGTCCGTCAGCCCCATCAGTATCATCGTGTCCAGCGCGTCCACCGGCGTCATATAAAGTGACGTCCCATACCAATCGTGATACCCCTTGCTCAGCGGCGAAAGCTCGTCATGCCCCCACGCATATTGTTTGTACGCGTTCCACGCATGCAGAAATTCTTCCCGCACTTGATTGGCTACGTCGCTTGTTTCGCCGGGGGATGTTCCTCCGCTGGTTTGCCCGTTCGATCCTGGCAAAATCGACTTCCGATTGCTCTGTGCATTGATCGCTCGCGCAAATCCCAGCGAAGAAAAAAGTAAAATCGCAGCGTGGAAAATTTTCCAGGATCGATGGCCCCTGGTTTCTCCCCGTGAGCGAATGCGCATTTTTCTCACGCAACCTCCTTCGCCCCGTCCGCGGCATTGCAAACATATATCTCAGGCGCGATCCCCGCCGCCTGCTGATATGCAGCCCTTATGTAACTCACGAATTCTTCGCATCTCGATGCATTCACCAAGTGAATGGTGCACCCCCCAAACCCCCCGCCCGTCATCCGCGCGCCAAAGCAGGCGTCAAATCCGCGCGCAAGCTCCACCATCACATCCAGCCCCCCGCAGCTCACCTCATAATCATCGCGCAAACTCGCATGCGACTCCGCCATCAATTTCCCCATCGCCGCCAGGTCTCCGCATGCAAGCGCATCCCGCGCCGCCGGCACCCTCTCATTTTCCGTGGTCACATGCCTCGCCCGCCTATAAAGCGCGCCCTCCAAAAGTGTCTTGTGCTTTTCCACCTGCTCCGGCGACACATCCCGGAGCGCCCTCACCCCGGGAATTGCCCTTGCCAGCCTCCGCGTCGCTTCTTCGCATTCCGCGCGCCGCTTGTTGTACTCCCCGCCCGCAATCTCATGCTTCACCATCGTGTTGCACAGCACCAGCCGCACATCACGCGGCAGCGCCACGCTGGAATGCTCAAGCGTCCTGCAATCAAGAAACAATGCATGTCCTTCCTCGCCCATGCATGAAATAAATTGATCCATGATCCCGCATCGCGCGCCCACAAATTCGTTTTCCGCGCGTTGGCACAGTTTCGCAATCTTCAGCCGCGAAATCTCGCAGCCTGAAATCGCCGCCATCGCCAGCGCCGTCGCCACCTCCAGGGACGCCGACGAACTCACGCCCGCACCCAGCGGCACATCGCTCCGGATCAGTAAATCCGCCCCGCTCACCTGGCATCCCGCGCGCCCCATCATCAGCGCGACCCCGCGCACGTAATCGCCCCAATCCCTTCGCGGCGCGGGCCGCGCATCATCCAAATCAAAACCAACCGTCTCCGAAAAATGCTCCGAATAAACGTGCAGCTCCCGATCGCCCCGCGCCGCAATCGCCACCCAAGTCCAGCGGTCAATCGCCGCAGGCAGCACAAACCCATCGTTGTAGTCTGTGTGCTCCCCAATCAGATTCGTGCGCCCCGGCGAGCGAAACATTCGCGGTCGCGCGCCAAAGCGCCGCTCGAACGCCTGCTTCAAATTTGCCTCTCGCGTTTCTTCACTCATCTTTTTCCAAGCACGCCGAAGTATATCCCTCTTGCCCCGCAACAATCTGCAGGCCGGGCCTATTCGCCGTGGCGAATTTCCTGGATCCGGGGATTCCATCTCATGTGAACTATTTCACGGCTTCGCGCAACACCGCGGCTGAATTTCATTCTGCATTAGTGTAGATTCTCCCTGCGCGCCAGCACAGCTCGCGCGCGACCCAGCGATGCGATCGTTCAAACCCGGCCCCGCCCTCGTCCGCATCCTCGCATTCGCAATTTTCCTCGCCACAGCAATCGCATTCACCGCCGCGGCCCAAACGCCGGCGAATTCCCCGCCCAATCCTGTTGCTGATCCCCGCGCCGTAGTCATCTCCGGCCAGGCCCGCTTCACGATCCTTACCCCGCAACTCATCCGCATCGAATGGGACGACGACGCCAAATTTGAAGACCACGCCTCGCTCGTCTTCATCAATCGCCTCATGCCTGTCCCGCCTTTCAAGCAATCCGTCAAGAAGGGCTGGCTCACGATTGACACCGGCAGGCTCGTCCTGCGCTACAAGCAAAAGTCCGGTACTTTCACCGCGGAAAATCTCGAAGTCGCTTTCTCAATTGGCAAAGCCAATTTCACCTGGCACCCCGGTCTCGTCGACACCGGCAATCTCGGCGGCACCATTCGCACCCTCGATGGCGCCCGCGGCCCGCGCCCGCTTGACCCGGGCCTCCTCTCCCGCGACGGCTGGGTTCTCGTTGACGATTCCGCGCGCCCGCTCTTTGACAATTCCGATTGGCCCTGGGCGATGTCGCGTCCGCCCGCTCCCGACGCCACAAAGCCGCGCCTCGATTGGTACCTCTTCGCCTATGGCCACGACTACCGCACCGCCCTCCGCGATTTCACCCAGGTCGCGGGACGCATCCCGCTTCCACCGCGCTTCGCATTCGGCATCTGGTGGTCGCGCTATTGGGCATACACCGACGCAGAATTGCAGGAACTCGTCCAGGAATTTCACGATCACACCGTCCCGCTCGACGTCCTCGTCATCGACATGGACTGGCACCCCACCTTCGGTATTCGCTGGTGGGAGAATAAAAAGGACGACTCCGGTCACACGCTCGGCTGGACCGGCTACACTTGGAACAATCTTTATTTTCCGGACCCGCCCGAATTTCTTCGCTGGGCGCACAGCGAAGGTCTCCGCGTCACTCTCAATATGCACCCCGCTTCCGGCGTCCAGCCTTTCGAACAGGCGTATCCCGAAATGGCGCGCGCGATGGGCATTGATCCCGCCACAAAGCAGTACATCCCGTTCGACATCGCCAACAAAAAATTCGCCACAAATTACATGAACTTTCTCCACCACCCGCTCGAGCAGCAGGGCGTGGATTTTTTCTGGCTCGATTGGCAGCAGGAGCAGACCACCAGCCTTCCAGGTCTCAATCCCACCTGGTGGCTCAACTACGTTCATTTCACTGACATGGAGCGTGAAGGCAAGCGCCCGCTCATTTACCATCGCTGGGGCGGCCTCGGCAATCATCGCTACGAAATCGGTTTTTCCGGTGACGTCATTTCCGATTGGTCGTCGCTCGCCTTCCAGCCGCAATTCACTGCAATCGCTGCAAACGTCGGCTATGGCTACTGGAGCCACGACATCGGTGGCCATCTCCCCGGCACCGTCGAGCCCGAGCTTTATACGCGCTGGCTCCAGTGGGGCGCGTTCAGCCCAATCCTCCGAACGCACATGACGAAAAATCCCGCAGCCGAGCGCCGCGTCTGGGCTTTCCCCGAGCAGTACGCCGAAATCATGCGCAATGCGATTCTCCTGCGCCACTCGCTCGTCCCTTACATTTACACCGCCGCGCGTGAAACTTACGACACAGGAATCTCCATCTGCCATCCGCTTTACTATAACTATCCCGATTCGCCCGAAGCCTATGATGCCAATGCAAAGGGCGAATACGCTTTCGGCGATAGCATGATCGTCGCGCCCGTCGCCGCGCCGCTCGATCCCGTTTCGCAATTGGCGAAGCGCTCCATCTGGCTCCCGCCCGGCGAATGGATCGAATGGCCCACCGGCGCGCGCCTTCACGGCCCTGTAACCCTGGACCGCACATTTCGCCTCGACGAAATTCCCGTCTACGTCCGCGCCGGCTCCATCATCCCCATGGAATCTCCCGTGCAATCGGCGATACAGTCGCCCACTCAGCCTGAAATTGCGGTCCAATCAAGTGAAATGGGTGCGCAGGTCGCCACGCCCGCTTCTGCACGCAATGTGCCCCCGCCAAGTCCCCCGTCGCCGAATCCTCTCGTTCTTCAAATTTTCCCCAGTCAATCCGGCGAAGGCCGTCTTTACGAAGACTCTGGGGATTCCCTCGACTACAAAGGCACATCATTTACTCGCGCAACTTTCCGCCAACAATTCTCCGCTGACGGCACTCTCAAGATTGAGATTCCCCCGTTGGAAGGCGGTTTCTCCGGCATGCTTGGCACGCGCGCTTATGAGCTCAGGCTCGCCGCGTCCTTCCCGCCGGAATCCGTTTCCGTCAACGGGCGGTCCATTGCCTATACTGGCCCTGAATCTGCGCCCACCGGCTGGCGCTACGATGGCGACACCTCAACCACCATCATCGAATTGCCAAGATTATCCGTTGTTGAAAATGTGGAAGTCCTCGTGAAGTATTCCACGCATACATCGGAAGACGAATCCTTGCTCAATGGCTTCGCCGGAAAAATCGCGCGCCTTCGCGGCGCCATGCACATCCTCGAAGGTTCCTGGGAACGCGGCTGGGCCCCGGATGTCCTCCTCGACGCCGCTCAAACGGGCCGTCGCATTTCGCTCCATCCCGAATCCGCGCTCACCGAACTCCGCCGCCTAAACGCGAATTGGCCCGACGTCCTCAAGGCCATCGACTCCCTCGACGTCGACCGCGCTAAATTCATCGAACCTGCCCTCGCCCACCTCAAAAACTGAAGCGACACTTCTGCCGCGTCCGGCAGCCGCTCAGTCGATGAGCAGCCCCACTCTCTTGGTGATCTCAAGTACCAGTGGCGGACTGGCATAGGTTGGAGCCACGTTTCCCGGGAGGCCCTCCCAGCGCACCATCGTCTCCGGCACGTCTATCCGGACCCATTCACGCCACTGAGAAATCCGCCGAGATGGCCCGTCAACATCACAAGCAATACTGCGATCGCTTCAATTGGCAAACGGTATTTGGGCAAGGAATTCTCCGGATGGCGCCGCACACGCAAGTGGATCCAAAACACCAGCCAGATCAGCACACTCGATACGCACCCAAGAATTAGGTGCATCAATAGAATCCCTTTTAGCTTTTCCCCCTCCAGCGCCCACTGCCAAGCTGCAAGGCCGGTTGCCACAACCGGCAGCGTGGAGACCGCGGCGAGCAGCAGATTGAAATATGCTGCCGCAGCAAGCGCAAGATTCCTCGTCCATTGCGCCAGATAATCGAACAACACAGCCGCAATAAACAGTGCAATCGGGAAATGAATTAGCACCACATGCTGAGCGTGTTTGGCTAGAAGCACTGTTTTGATATCGAAGGCATTTTCGCTCATCGTCCCATCACTGCACCACGACCGTGCCGGTCATTTTCGGGTGGATCGAGCAAAAGTACGGATACGTTCCCGCCTTGCTGAACGTAAACGAAAACTTTTCATCCGTATCCAGCACCTTGGACTTGAATACTTTATTCGTGCTGACAACCGTATGGGGGATGTCATCATGGTTTATCCAGGTAACCGTTGTTCCCACCGCCACCGTGAGCGAAGCAGGCCCGAAACTGAAGTTGTCGATTTTCACCTCTGCGGTAGTCGGCGCAGCCTGTTGAGCATTCGCCGAACAGCCCGGAGCTCCCCCCAACAACAGCACCATCGAGATAATTACAGTCACCGAACCTGCGATGTACATAAATTTCGTGATCATTTCTGGTTCCTCTCAGGATTTGGAATGAATTGAATCTCTCACTCGGACCGGATTTCTTCCGATCTATCCAAGCGAAGAATCCACGACCGCCAGCGCGTGTTGACCCCGCACGTAGTTCACATCCGTAATTCCCAGCAAGCTCTTCAACTGCTCCGCCGGCACTTTCAGTGGGCCCGGTGAATCGGCCTTTCCCGGCTGCGGTTGGGGAAATGCCGTCGACGCCGCCGTATGAAACGTCACGTTTCCTTCGACTTTCTGCATAGTCTGGTGGATATGCCCGTTCAGCACCGTCACCGAACCGAACTTCTTTAGGTAGGCCAGCGCCTGCGCGCTGTCTTCCGTGCCCCAACCCCACTCCGGATAAACCGTCCACAGCGGAATGTGCGCGAACACCACGATCGGCGTGCTGTTTTTTAGATGCTTGACGTCATCCTCCATCCATTCGAGTTGCTCGCGGCCCAGCGTGCCGAGTCCTCCGGCCTTCAAATTCAGCACGTTCACCAGCCCGATGAAATGCACGCCTTTCTTGTCAAAGCTGTACCACCCTGCTCCTTTGGCGCCTTTTCCATAGCGTTCCATGTACTGCTTGCCGTCATCGTCCAGCACGTCGTGCTCGCCCGGCACGAAGAACACGTCCCTCGCACTCGCGTTCTTCAAGATTTGATCCACAGTGTCGAACTCTTCGGGCTTCGAGAGGTGGCTGATGTCGCCCGTGTGCAGCATGAATTCGGGCGGCGTCGCCAAACCGTTGATCTTGTCTACGGCCAGCCTGAGTGTCCCCACCACATCCGGATTCGCCGCCTTGTTAAATCCCATGTGGCTGTCGCTGATTTGCACAAAGCTCAGCTCACCTGTCGGCAGGGGACCCAACTCCGCTATTCGGCTTAGGCTGAACGACCTCAAGACGCCGCCCTGGATGACACAGAACGCTCCTGTTCCTGCCCAGGCCATGCATTTCAAAAACCCCCGCCGGTCAACTCCATCATTGTTGTGATCGATTAAAAGCTCATCTGTTTTCTTCCGGGACATCTTTGTCCTCCTCGTCCGCTACTGTTTTTTTCATTCCACCCGCGGCGTGCCCTAAATGACGGCGCGGAACGGGCGCGAGCCTCACTATGGTTTGCTCTCGAAATAGGTGCAATGGACAGGCAGTTCCTTCCTACTGGAATCGGCATCCCCTGGTAACTACCACTAGGTAAAAGACTTACAGGGAACTATCCCCGCCGCGAGTTCCAATAAGCCCCGGCCAGTGATAAACTCACTTTCGATTGAGGTTTACTTCTCCGTGCGAGAAGACCATCCGGCAACCGTGCGGCTCCGTTTCGGCGTATTCGAGTTGGATCTTCGCGCAGGCGAATTGCGCAAGCGCGGCATACGAGTTCGCCTTCAGGACCAGCCCTTCCAAGCCCTGGTGATGCTGCTTGAGCATCCCGGGGAGGTCGTAACCCGCGAGGAACTTCAGAAATTACTCTGGCCCGCGGACACATTTGTGGATTTCGACCACGGGTTGAACAAGGCGATTAACAAAATCCGCGAGGCCCTCGGCGACTCAGCCGAGAGTCCCCGTTTTGTGGAAACCGTTGCCCGTCGCGGCTACCGCTTCCTTGCGGAGGTCAAAGTTGCCGATGAAGCCCCAGTTCGCAGCCCGGAACCGGCAACTCAACCTCATCCCACGGCAGAAGTTCGTGATCGCCCGGATCACGCTGCCAAACCGGCGATGCCCAAACATCTTCCGCCGCCACTTCCGTGGAAGATATCGATGTTCGTTCTGCTCGTCTTGATGGTCTCTCTCGCCGCCTGGAAACTTCATTCCTGGAACCGTCCATCCCCTGTAATTCGCTCCTTAGCTGTCCTTCCGCTGGAAAGCCTCTCGAGCGATGCATCTCAGGATTACTTCGCCGATGGTATGACCGACGAATTGATTTCGGACCTCGGCCAAATCAGCGCGTTGCGTGTAATCTCGCGCACCTCAGTGATGGTGTATAAGCACGCGCGCAAGCCGCTGCCGCAGATCGCCCGCGAACTGAACGTGGACGCCGTGGTCGAAGGCACCGTGCTCCATTCCGGCCACCAAGTCCGCATCACAGCGCAATTGATCGAAGCCTCTTCAGATAAACACCTATGGTCCCAGAGCTATGAGGGTGATTTGCGGGATACGCTGGCGCTCCAGAACAAGGTGGCCAGAGCCATTGCGGATGAAATTCGGATCAATTTGAATCCACAGGAGCAAGCTGCGCTGGACAGCGTAAAGATTGTCAATCCTGAAGCTTACGAGTCCTTTCTCAAAGGACGCTATTTCTGGAATAAGCGAACGGCGGATGGTCTGAAGGTTGCCTTGGCTTATTTCAATCAGGCAATCGACGAGGACTCGAATTACGCCCAGGCTTATTCAGGCTTAGCCGACACCTATGCTTTGTTGGGTGACTGGCAGTATGCGGTCATGCCCTCTAGGGAAGCGCTCCCCAAAGCGAAGGGCGCGGCGATCAAAGCCTTGGAATTGGACAGCGCGCTCGGCGAAGCTCACAACTCTCTTGCATTCTGCTTGGACGGCTTCGATTGGGATTTTGATTCTGCCGGGAAGGAATTCCGCAGGGCCATTGAACTGAACCCTGGCTACGCAACCGCCCACCATTGGTACGCGTGGCATTTGAGTCTACTGGGCCGGTACGATGAAGCGATCACGGAAATGAAAAAAGCGGAAAATCTTGATCCGCTATCTCTCATCATTAATGCCGATTTGGCGGAGCTTCTTGCGCTGGCGCACCTCTATGACGAATCAATTCAACAGAGCCGCAAGACCATCGAAATGGATCCTAATTTTGCTCTCGCACACAATCATCTCGGCCAGGCGTACCTCCAAAAACACATGAACGACCTGGCTGTCGCGGAACTGCAAAAAGCGGTGCAACTTTCTGAGGGTAACCCGACATGCATCGCGAATCTGGCTCGGGCCTACGTCGCATCCGGCAAGAGGAATGAAGCGGAAAAGCTTCTGAGCGATCTCATGAAGCGCTCAAACCCCAACCACTTACTTGCTTCGGAGATCGCCATGATCTATGCATCACTCGGGGATTCGGATAAGGCCATGAATTGGCTTGAAAAAGGTTACGAGGAGCGGTTTAACCCGGGCGTTCTGTTGCGGCCCGGCTTCGATCCTCTCCACTCGGACCCGCGCTTTGAAGACCTTGTGCGCCGGGTCGGACTATCGCGTTGAGTCAGAGAAGTTGAACTCCAGAATTGCGCTTTCGGAGCGAGCCTCAAAGTCGTTCTGACGGTTCGATATCTGTCTCCTTTCTGCTCTGCGCGATCACATTGCCGCGCCGAGGTGAGCCAGAAAAGCCTCAGTCACCCTGCTGGGAGATCTTCCATTTAGCGTGACAACCCCAATAGTCCGCGCGGCACGCTCGTCCGCGAGGATCCAACCGAAGCCTTGCGCCACAATTAACTTTTCGATTTCGCCGATCCCACACGCTTTTGTATCGCGAAAATAATCCATTGCACACCGAATGACGCCCACACCATAACGAAAAATGCAGTGTCGTTAAACGTCAGCGCAAAGACCAGCACGGCAGCGCCAAATCCCCACATCATCACCTCGCCGAGGAATCCGTCCTTCCAGTTGGGCACTCCGCCCGCCGATGGCAAGCGCGGCGTGAGCGACGGAATCAGCCGCGGCACCGCCGCACAATACGCGCGATAACTTTCTCCCTGCGTCTCGCGCAGCTCTGCTTCTTCGCGCAGAATCAATCGCATCACGACAATCGTCATTCCAATCACCAACACGAAAAATCCCGTGCGGCTCGCCGTCAGACCCATTCCGAAGGCCAACACAATATTTCCGAGGTAAAGCGGGTTGCGCACATACCGGTACGGCCCATCGGCCACCAATTTTTCCGTGTGCAATTTGTGATCGCTCATCACGGCGGATTTTAGATAGGAGGTGCCCCAGGTGCGCACCAACGCGCCTACGAACGCCAGAGCCGCGCCGGCGAGGAACGCGACGCGCGTCCAGCCGTCTACTGTGAAGCGGCCGAACCAGTGCTGCAGCCAGCGCGCGACGACAACGCCCGAGGGAACGTGGTCGAACGAGTAGCACATGTAAGCCGCGGTGAAAACCAGCGTGATGAATAGCACGCGCAGTCTGAACTCCAGCTTGGTTCCGGCAAATGGATGTGTGTCCATCGAGTGGTTCCCGCGGTTATATTGGATTCGCGGAAGGCTAGCTGCGCGATTCCGATATGTCAATCCGTGTTTCCTTGCAAAGATATTCGCGCTCGAGCGCTCGTTGCCATCTCGCTTCGCGGCGCGCGCGCATTGACTTGTTCCCAGCAAGCATTGAAGATTATCCTCTCAAATCGCGAGGAGGAATTATGGCGAAAGCGAAAAAGGCTGCGGGAAGTGACGTAAAGAGCGGCGCAAAGCTGGATGAATTTCAAAAATTTCGCGCGGACCTGAATGAAGAGATTCTCGGCTGCGGCCATCTCCGCATCAAACGGTTTTTCGCGCTCGATCACCAGGCCTACGAACCCGGGGCGCTGCCAACCAAGACCAAAGAAATGCTCGGCCTCGTCGCTTCCATGGTGCTCCGCTGCGACGACTGCATCAGCTATCACGTGGTGCGCTGCGGCGAAGAGGGCTGCACGCGCGCCGAAGTGATTGACGCCATGAACGTCGCGCTCGTCGTCGGCGGCTCGATCGTCATCCCGCATTTGCGGCGCGCCTTTGCGCGCATGCGGGAAGTACCCGCGCTCAAGCCGTGACCGCTTTCGACGTTTCGGCCAGATAAAATCCGCCTGCACCGAGGCCGGCGCTACAAAAAACTTTTGGCCCACCTAAAGGTGAGCCCTACGAAAAATTTATTCCGTGAACACCACGCCGACGGCCGTGTGACCCGTCATCGGGCCGGGCTCGAGTTTCACAACATACCCGCGCATCTTCATCGGATGTCCGGCGGGATTTTCCTTCCCGGGATCGCCCATTTCCACCTGCAATTCCGATTGCAGCCGCGGGCTGTGGGTCAGGTAAATCATCGCGCCCTGCAGCGTCAGGTCGCGGATCACAGTCTCTTCCTGAAATGCGCGGCCTTCCGTTGTGTATCCGGTGACGACCGCGCGCAAATTTCCGTCGCGGCGCTGACCGCTGCGTCCCGTCGGCAGATGCACATCCATCTGCTGCGCGCCGAGCCCCATGGCCATGCCTTCGGCGGCGGCCCACACGTTGTCAAAATGCTGGCGCGCCGAACGGAGGATCGAATCCACAGTGCGGTCCGACGAATCCGGATCGTGATGGAAGAGAACCAGATTTCGCGCGCCAGCTTCGCGCGCAACGGTTGTGCCCGCAAGCCATGAAGAATGTCCCCAGCCGCGGCGCGGCCCGGCAAGCTGCTCCGGCGTGTACTGCGCGTCATTGATGAAAATATCCGCGTCGGCAGCGAGCTTCAGCAGATTCTTGTCGAGTTCGGCGTCGCCCGGCTCGTTGTCGGTGGCATAAGCAATTACGCCGGCGGAGGTTTCAAAACGAAAGCCGAGGCAGCCCTGCGGATGGTTCAGCCAGAAGACGGAGATTTTTGCGTCGTCAATTTGAAATGTTTCGCCGCCATTAATTTCCGTGAATTCGCGCTTCGCACTCATCGCAGTTACGTTCACCGGGAAGTATGGATAGGCCATCTGCGTCTCGAAGACTTGCTTCAGGCTGTCGCGCCCGAGGAACTTCGAGCGGAAACTGTAAAAGTGAAATTTGTTTTGCGGCGAATAGAGCGGCGTGAAAAACGGAATGCCCTGGATGTGGTCCCAGTGATAGTGGGTTAGGAAAATGTGCGCGCTTAGCGAAGCTTCGCCTTGCTTTTCAAGGATGATCCCATCGGGACTGGTCCGCTCCGGGCTGGCCGCGACGGCCACGCTTTTTCCGCTGCTGGCGTGCCTGGCGCTGCCGGCGAATTCCGGAATTTCACCCGTATCGTCGGGACTGCGCTTCGTCGAGCCATTGGAGGATCGACCACTGGTGCCTGCATGGACAGCCTGGTCTTCCTGGACAGAAATTCCAGAACCGGCAAGCTGATTGCCGAGCATGCGCACGCCGGTGCCGCAATCGAGGATGAAACGAGTGCCGCGCGGAGTGGTCAGCTCGAGGCAGGGCGTGTTGCCACCGTAACGCACGGTGGCCTGGTCCACGGTGGGTGTCGAGCCGCGAACTCCCCAGAACCGGATTTGTGCAGTGTTACGAGTCATGTTCATGTGATGCGAGTTTCGCGTTGCGCGCCATTCTTCGTGTCATCTTCCCGCACAATTTCTTGTGCAAGGGAATATTGCAGCCAAGAGGACTGCTTTGAAACCCGCCAGGGCAGGGAAGAAGATCTCCTTCTAAAAATGGTAGAAGCCGCTTCCGGGCAAGTCAATCGGGATTGCCGCCGGGGGTGCGCGGGGAGCAATTCATGATTCAGCGGGCACCCGGCCAATGGCTCACAGTGTCCGGAATCCTCCCGGTCTATTCCGTCAGAGATGTGCCCCGTCTGTATCGTGCCACTACCCCCCTCCCCCTTTTTTTGTAAGTGGTAGATAACACTGGTAGTTACGGGAAACAGTGCTCGTAAGTGGTAGAAAACATTGGGTGAATTCTGGGGCACTTTGCGGATTCTCTGTAAGTGATAGGTAACGCTGGTATTTACGGAATTGTGTGCTCGTAAGTGATAGAAAACGAAGGGGCTTTGAAGAGCAATTCTGATGATTTCTCGCAGGTGATAGAAAACACAAGGGGTTACGAAGAACAGTCGAGAGTAGACGGTCCGAAGGCGAAAGATCAGAGGGGGAAGACGGCGCGGGATGATCGAGCGACGATTTCATAGGGTATGTTACAATAAGGTTAATCTATTTGTCAAGAGAATTATGTATAAATTAAGGGAAAATTTGTTACAAAACCTATTCGAATGAGTGTTCGAATGAAGAGGTCAAGGCGGAATGAACAGTCGAATCAACTGCCGCACTCTTTCGAACACCGAAAGGGTGCGCCGCCCACGAACAAAGGCGCGGCAACCCGTCCGATCAATTATTCGATGCGGTCCGCGCGGCTAGTACTGTAATTTTGATTGAGTTCGATTTAATTTCACCCTTCCAGATATTAGGTGGGACTTTTCCTCCGCGAGAGACGTACTTCGCTGTCAACACATACGATCCTGGAGTATTAATCGAATCGTTGTTCGTCGGATTTAGGGGAAATACGAGTCCATAGTAGTGGAACGGCGCAATACAAGTCCACCAATCACTTATCGCCGCATGTGAATACCACACCTCTAATGAATCAAGTAAAGTAGTTTCTCCGTAAGCGTCCGGCGGTTGCATCTTGACGAGGTGTTCGAATTCCTACGAGCGTTTCGAGTTTGCGGGCGGCGGGTTGATTTCGTCAGTGAAGATATCCTCATCGTACGCTTTGGCGATGGCCAGATCGAGCCGGGTCAGCAGTTGGACTAAGGTCTCGCCCTCCCGGCGGACGAGCATGGCCAAGGTGCTATCTCCGTCGTTGGCCACAGCGACACAGCCGACCGGGCGGAGCACGCCCACCGTGATTTCACCGTCATTGATCAGGTCCGCGATGTGAGGCAGGTGCAAGGGATGCCCTGTGGAGTCCTTCCCGGCAGCGACTTTGTTTACGCCACGTGCTGCATTTCGAGCTGTCTGCTTGCGGCGACGTTCCACGGCAGCAACTCCTCGATGTGATTGATCGGATGATCGGAGATGCGGGACAACACGTTGCGGAGATAGGCTTCGGGATCGAGACCGCTGAGTTTGGCGGTGCCGATCAGGCTGTAGATCGCGGCGGCGCGTTCGCCACCGGCATCCGAGCCGGCGAACAAGTAGTTCTTTCGGCCCAGAGCGACGGTGCGCAAGGCGCGTTCGGCGGCGTTGTTGTCGATCTCGATGCGGCCGTCGTCCACGTAGCGCAGCAGCGCGTTCCATCGTCCCAAGGCATAGCGAACTGCCCTTGCCGTGTCCGATTTCCTCGACAGTTTCGCTAACGTCTCTTCGAGCCATTGCTTCAGCGATTCCAGTAAGGGCCTGGTGCGTGCGTGGCGGACCTCGCGCCGCTGTTTCGCCGGGTGGCCGCGAATCTCTTTTTCGATGGCATAGAGCGCGGCGATGCGTTCCAGGGCTTCGGCCGCGACCGGTGAACGATGCGCGACGTGCAGGTCGTAAAACTTTCTTCGCACGTGCGCCCAGCAGGCTGCTTCCTGAATGCGCCCTGCTTCATAGATCTGATCGAACCCCGCGTAACCATCCGCCTGCAGCGTCCCGATGAACTTGCTCAAGTGTTGTTTCGGATGCTCACCCTTGCGATCCGGCGTGTAGGCGAACCACGCCGCTGGTGGTGTTGCGTCTCCCGCGGGACGATCATCGCGCACGTACGTCCACAGCCGCCCGGTTTTCGTTTTGCCGTTGCCCGGTGCGAGCACCGGAACTGGCGTGTCGTCGGCATGCAGCTTGCCTGCCGCCATCACATGGCGCCGCAGCGCTTCCACCAACGGCGCAAGCAACTGGCTGGTGCCGCCCACCCAGTCCGCCAGCGTCGAGCGTTCCAACTCCACCCCTTCGCGCGCGTAAATTTTTGACTGCCGATACAGCGGCAAGTGATCGCAATATTTTGAGACCAGCACATGTGCCAGCAGTCCCGGTCCCGCAACGCCGCGCTCGATCGGACGGCTCGGCGCTTGGGCTTGCACGATCCGCTCGCAACCCGCGCAGGCCAGCTTCGGTCGAACCTGACGGATCACTTTGAACCGCTCCGGCACGTACTCCAGAATTTCTGAAACGTCTTCGCCGAGAAGTTTTAGCTCTCCACCGCAGTCCGGGCAAGCTTCCTGCTTCGGCAGATACTTTCGCACTTCCCGCGGTAGGTGTTCCGGCAGTGGCCGACGCTCCGGTTTCACCGCGACGTTTGCAACGGGCGCAACCACTGCTGGTGTGTGCGAGGCAGCGGTGTTCTCCGCTTGCGTCGCCTGTAACTCGTCCAGACGCAACTCCAGTTGTTCGATCTGTCGATCCAGCTTCTCCGAGGAACGCCCGAACTGCATCCGCCGGAGCTTGGCGATCAGCAGCTTCAAGTGCTCGATCTCGTTGTCACGCGACAACAACTGTTCGTGCTGGGAGAGGATCAATGCTTTCAGTGCAGTGGGATCAAGCTGATTGAGATCGGGAAGAGTGCGGTACGCGGCAACCATCACCGCGAATCTAGCAGACTTTTGTTACAGCAAAATAAAAATGTGCAGGAAAATAAAATATTCTACTCACACGGCCATCTGCGGCGCGTAGCTGCGCACCGGACGCCGCCAATCGATGCCTTCCAGCAACATCGACAACTGTGCTTGTGTGAGCGACACGGCGCCACTGGTGGCCTGCGGCCAGAGGAATCGCCCACGCTCCAGCCGCTTCGCAAACAGGCACAGTCCGTCACCGTCCCACCAGAGAACTTTGATCAGATCGCCGCGCTTCCCGCGAAACACAAACACGTGCCCGGAAAAAGGATTCTGTTCCAGCGCCGTCTGCACCATCCCGGCGAGCCCCACAAACCCGCGCCGCATGTCCGTCACTCCCGCGACGATCCAGATCCGCGTCCCGGTCGCCACCCCGATCATCGCAGCAAACACTCCAACACCACGCGCAACGATTCCGCATCGATGCTGCCGGTGATTCGAACTTCTCCCTTGGGAAGTTCGACCTGGATCGTCCCCAACGCTGTTCGGCGTCTCTGTTCGCCGCTCGACCGCGCTGCTTTCCTTGCCGGTGCTTCGGTTACACGAACCGGAAGTAAACTCACCGTCTCTGTGTTCCCCGGACCCAGCAACCTTTGCCGATACTGTCTGCGCCACTGGAACACCTGGTTGGCGTTCACCCCATGCGCCCGCGCCACCCGCGCCACCGATCCCCCTGCCGCCAACGTCTGTTCGACGATCCGCCGTTTCTCCTCTACCGCCCACCGCCGTCTCTGCGGCCCTCTCGTAACCACCGCTCGCTCTGAAGTGTCCACGTATCCCCCACGTGGACACCATCGCATGTGCCCACTTCGGGAATCATCCCCACTTACCCACACTTCGTCCAGACGTCACTGACCGTACGCTTACGTTTCTCCTTTCTGATTTGTTACATCAATTTCAACAAATGCCGGGCCGTTCACTATTGGACCCAGTGTGCGTGCGGCGCAGAAATCCTCCTTTCCGTTATTTTGCATTTCAATCTTCATAGATATTGGGCCTTCGCCAATTTGGATTTGGTCTTCGGAGTCACTCAGGGTTAGCACGACGCCAGGGTTGGGCTCTGATGAGCTAGAATTGGGCGGCTGATCTGCTGTAGCAATCGTTTGCGGCTGGATTGCGATCAAACTCAGTGATAGAAAAAGTCGTAGTATCCGCACGATTCAGTCCTCCTACTAACGGCATAAGTCTTTATTTCCGTTAACATCAACCAACGGGCGGGTGGGCCAGAAATTGATGACGATTTGTGGTTCAAAGCGCACGTCGAGATGGTACCACCGGGAATCGTCACGAAGGAGTAAGCAGCCCAGGCGAGTGGCTCGGCCACGCGTCGGTGATTGAGGCGACAGAAATTCTTTGCTTCGAATGGGGAGTGGGACTATCTTACGCGCTGTAAGTGAGTGGCCCATCGTAAGTGAGGCTACTTTGGAAAGAGAGATGAGGCTATGAGGCGATACCGAGGTGTTGTGCTGCTGGTGGTGAGTTTTGTGTTGTTGGCGGGAAGCGCGACGTTTCGCGCGGCTGGGCAGGCGAGCCAAAGGTATCAGGCTAGCCAAACGAATCAGTCGCTCTCGGCGATCCAGACCAGTGCGGCGAGTCAGGCGAATTTCGTTGGCCACGCGAATTCTGCGGACCAAGACAGTCAAGGCGATCAAGTAAATCAGTCGCTTCCAGTGAGTGCGGCCAGCGCGGAGAAGCGGGCGCTGGATTTCACGTATGCGGCGGCGTGGAAAAATTTGCGCTTGCCGACGCTTGCTGACCGCGGCGACTGGTTTGCGTATCGCATCAGTCCGCAGGAGGGGGACAGCAGCGTAGTGATCCGGCAGACGAGCGGAGGCGTGAGTGGTGGTGGCAAGGGGGAGTACAAGTTTGCGATTGGGGAAGTGGCGGCGGGCGGCGGCGGAGCGCCGGGCGGGCCGGGCGCGGCAGCGGCTGGTGGCGCTGGAGCGGCGATTGCAATTTCGAGCGACTCGAAATATGCGGCGTTCATGATGTATCCGACGCATGCGGAGGCGGCGCAACTGAAAAGGCAGAAGAAGCCTGTGCAAAGCAGAGTGGGAATCGTGAATCTTGCCACTGGCGAAAAAACTGAGGTGGCGAAAATCCGGCGTTTTGCTTTCTCGGGCGAGAATGGCGGGTGGATTGCGCTCCAACGATACGGACCGGATGCGGCTGGAGGCGCTCCGGGGGGCGCAGCAGGTGGCGCGCCGCCAGCGGCTGCTCCGGGTGGTGCGGGGGCGGCGCGAGATGATCGTCCGAAAGGATCGGATTTGCTGCTGCGCGAATTGGCGACCGGGCAGGAGATCAACATCGGCAACGTGTCTGAATTTGCGTTTGATAAGCACGGGCGATACCTCGCGTGGATTACCGACGCGCAAGACAAGGCGGGCAATGGCGTCCAACTGCGAAATATTGTGGACGGGACGATTCGTTCGATTGAATCGGACGATAGCGCGGTGTACGCACATTTGACGTGGACCGAGGACGGCGACGGTCTTGCCGTGCTGAAGGGCGTGGACGACAAGGCGTACGAGGACAAACTTTATTCCGTGGTGGGCTTCAAGGAATTTTCGGCGGGAGGGCCGCAAAAAACAGTGTTTCACCCGAGCGGGTTCCCGGATTTTCCCGCGGGGATGACGGTGAGTCCCGATCGCGCGCCGATGTGGACGAAGGATCTGGGCGGATTGCTGTTTGGAATTCACAAAGTGAAAAAGAAGGAGCACGCGGAAGAGGAAAAGGCGGAAAGGGCGGAGGGCGCGGGGCCTGGTGCAGGCGCGGGAGGCGCTGCTGCTTCCAACGAACCGCTGCCGGAAGATAAAGTTGATCTCGTGATTTGGAATTGGCAGGACAAGCGGCTGCAATCGCAGCAGATGGTGCAGGAGACGCAGGACAAGACGTATAGCTATCTTTCGATTTACCGGCCGGGCGAAAAGAAATTTGTGCGGCTGGCGGATGAGGATGTGCGCGAAGTGACGCCCGCGCGCGAGCAGAAATATGCGATTGGGCGCGCGGCCGGGCCTTACGAGTTGATGGGAAATTTGGACGGGCGGCACTACGAGGACGTTTACACATTTAATTTGCAGATGGGCGAACGCAAGCTGGCGTTGAAGAAGGCGCGGTGGGTTGAGGAGCTCTCGCCGACGGGGACGCATTTCGCTTACTACGATGACGGAAACTATTTCACGTACAACATGATGACCGGGGAATCGACGAACATTACGAAAACCGTGCCGACGTCATTTATTGACGCCGAAAATGACACGAACGTCGTGAAGCCACCGACGCCGTTTTTCGGGTGGTCGAGCGACGGGAAGTACGTGCTGCTTTCGGACAATTGGGACGTCTGGAAGGTGGCGGCGGATGGGAGCAGCGCGGTCAATTTGACGGTGAATGGGAAAAAGGATCAGGTGCGATACCGGCGGCCATATGTGTTGAACGCGGAGCAGCACGGATATGACCTGACGAAACCGCTCTACCTGAATGTTTACGGCGAGTGGACGAAGAAGGATGGCATCGGAATTATTCAGCCGGGCGCGGCCGGAGTGAAACGCGCGATGTGGGACGATGCGTTTTACGGGCCAGTGGTGCGCGCGAAGGATGCGGATGTGTTTTTGTACGCACGGCAGACGTATAAGGATCCGCCGGATATGTATGTGGCGGATGCGTCGATTGGCAGCGGGCAAAAAATTACGGATTTGGCCGCGGCAGCCGGAGAGGATAAGTTCCTGTGGTCGAGCGGAACGATTCTCGTCGATTACGTGAGCGCCAAAGGAGACAAGCTGCAAGGCGCGCTGCACCTGCCCGCGAATTACGAGAAGGGGAAAACGTATCCGACGATTGTTTATTTTTACGAGAAGACGTCGCAATCGGCGTATCAGTTTTTGACGCCCGTTGTGCCGGGGACCGGATTCAACGCGGCGGTTTACACAAGCAATGGGTACGCTGTGTTCAATCCGGACATCACTTACAAGCTGAACGATCCCGGGATGTCGGCGGTGTGGTGCATGATTCCCGCGGTGAAGGCGGCAATCGCGACCGGCGTGGTGGATCCCAAGCGCGTAGGGATTCACGGGCATTCGTGGGGCGGATATCAGACGGCTTTTATTGTGACGCAGACGGACATGTTTGCCGCGGCGGTTGCGGGCGCGCCGCTGACGGACATGATCAGCATGTACGCGATTATTTATAAGAACAGCGGGTCCGTGAACGGCGAAATTTTTGAGAGCAGCCAGGGCCGGTTCACAACTCCGCCATTGGAGAATTGGGAGGCGTATACGCGCAACTCGCCGGTGGCGCATGCGGCGAATGTGAAAACGCCGCTCATCATCCTGAGCAATGACAAGGATGGCGCGGTGGACTTCACGCAGGGCATCGAGTATTACAACACGCTGCGGCGATTGCAGAAGCCGGTAGTGTTGCTCGAATATCCGGGCGAGAATCACGGCCTGGCGAGGCTGCCCAACCAAAAAGATTACGCCGTGCGCATGAAGGAGTTCTTCGATCACTTTTTGATGGGGAAGCCGGCGCCCGATTGGTATGTGAATGGAGTGCCAAGGCTTGATATGGAAGATCATTTGAAAGCGCGGCAGCCGGCGAAGACGACGCCTGCACCTGCTGCGAAACAGAATTAGACCGACGCGGTGGAAAAGGGCAGGGCAAGCCCTGCCCCCACAAGAACAAATTAATATGTAGCGCCGGCAGCGGAGCATAAGGCCGAGCGCATCATGAATAATCTTGGGATGCACACCCGCCGGAATGTGATACCTTCCAGCGCATGCAACTCACGCTGAAATCTCGCCTCGTGGACAAGGTCATGGTGATCCGTTGCGAGGGGCGCATCATCGCCGGAGCCGAATCTCAATCTCTGCAACAAGAGGTTGAGAAGTACACGCTGGAGACGAAGAAATTCGTCATGCAGTTGGCGGGCGTCAACTTCGTTGACAGCAGCGGATTGGGTTCCCTGGTTCGCCTTGCGGGCGTGTTGCGGGCGCACCACGGCGATTTGAAACTGTGCGAATTGTCACCATTTGTTCGCCAGGTGCTTGAAGCTACGGCGTTGCACAAAGTGTTCCACGTTTACGCGTCGGAACAAGAGGCAATGGACGCGTTTCTCGATGGCCCGCAGCAGCACGGCACGGCCACTACCGGGCTCGGTGCGAAAATCATGTGCGTCGATAAATCTATCGATTTATTGGCCTATCTGAATGCGCTGCTGAAGCGGTCGGGGTATGAAGTGATCACCACGCACAATCTCTCCGACGCCAAGAGACTTGCGAAAGCGACGAACCCCAGCGTGCTGGTGTGCGGCCCGGGGCTGCATGCCGACGAATTCGCGCTCGAAAACCTCCGGCATTCCGCTCCGGAGGCAAAGTTCCTGATGCTCTCTTCCGATTTCTCAACCGCGGATGCAAGCCACGCGGGCACGGATTTGGTGGAGCGCCTGCGCGCGCTCGTCAATCCTCCGCAATCGTAGGTTGCGCTGTTGATGAGGTGTGTGGGCGGTGCGAGGTTTGGTTAACTTGCCGCTTTGCTGGAGCGCCCAACGAGCTTCTGGAACTCAGGGTCATCAAACAAACATTCCAAATCCGAGTCCTGAGCCGCCCAATTCAGATTGCCATATCCGGCGGCGAAGGCTTTCTTGAGCGTTTCGAGTGCTTCAGTTTTTTTCTTCAAGATGCCGTACGTGCAGGCGGCATTGTAAAGAGTGTTGCCGTCATTGGGGCGAAGTGCGACGGCAGTTTGGAGATGGCGGACGGCCTCTTCTATCTCACCAAATGAAGCCAGATTGGTGGATAGCAGGATGCGAGCGCGCACGTCTTCTGGAACCAGCTCCAACTGCTGCCGGAGAACAGCGCACATCCCGTGGCGGATCCGCTCTGCGTCCTTCTTTTGTCCGGAGCGTTCAAGGCACTGATGATAGGGGATAAAAGTATTGTAGTCGTCTCCGTTGGCCTCCAGCGCCCGGCTGGTTAATGCCGCGGCCTCATCGTATCTGCCCATTGTGAAATAGGCGCGGCCGAGGATGTTCCAGGAACCCTCACAATCGGGTTTACGCTCAATTGCCCGCCAAGCGAGGAGCGCGCACTCCTCATATTTTTTCTGCGCGTAGAAGATGCGGGCGCGCGCCACCATGACTTCGGGAGAATCAGGAGCAAGCGCGAGTGCCCGGTCGCAGGCAGAAAGTCCCCGTTCGATCCACTTTGGATTCTGCTCGCGGAGTTCGAAGATCAGTCCGCATAAAAGGGCGATACCGGCATGCGCCAATGCAAAATTCGGATCAAGCTGAATGGCCTGGTCAAACATCTGAAGGGCATAATCCAAATTTTCGCGCCGGGTGTAACCGCGGCCCCGCAAATAGAAATCGTAGGCCTGGGTGCTTTCCGTCGGCTTGCGGGCAATCGTTTTTTCTTCCTGGGGGCTGAGCGTGATGCGCAGCGCCTGCGCGATGCTGCGGGCGATTTCCTCCTGAATGGCAAATACGTCGTCCATCTGGCGGTCGTAGCGTTCCGCCCACACAGAGCGGCGTGTGAGGGTTTCGATCAGCTGTGTGGTTACGCGCAAACGGCTTCCCGAGCGCCGGATGGAACCTTCGAGAACATAAGCGGCGCCGAGCTTTTGGCCGACTTGCAAGGCTGTGACCGGTTTGTCGCGGAATGCCAGCATTTCCGAGCGCGGGAAAATCTGGAGCTGATTAATTTTGGAGAGTTCGGTGACGATATCCTCGGTGATGCCGTCACGAAAGTATTCGTCTTCCTTTGCGCCGCTCTGGTTTTCGAAGTAGAGAACGGCAACTGTCTTCTGCGATGATGTTCCAGCCGAAGGCGTTGAGCCCGAACCGGTTGTCTTTTCCGTGGAGGTACGGCGCCCCGATTCGAGGTCGCGCTTGATGCGCTTCAAATCCGTTTTCAATTCGGCAGCGGTTTGGCAACGGAGGTCGGCGTCTTTTTCGAGGAGTTTAGCGAGAGCCGTCTCAACCGCCACGGGCATGTGCGCATTTAGCTGGACAACGGAAGTGGGCGTGGCATTGAGAATTGAGTTAAAAATGAGCGCCGAGGTTGTGCCGGAAAATGGCGCAACACCAGTGGCCATTTCATAAAGGACCACGCCAAGCGAAAACAAATCCGACCGCGCGTCAATTTCCTCGCCGCGGGCCTGCTCGGGAGACATGTAGGCAATTGTGCCCATGGAGCTGCCCGGGCTGGTCAATTGTTCGTCGGGCAACATGCGAGTTTGCGTAGCGCCGGCGGAAACTTCCACAGCTTCACCCGCTGGCTGGCGCGCGGGCGCCAGCTTGGCCAGACCGAAATCCAGGATTTTTGCCTGGCCGCGTTCGGTGACAAAGATGTTCGCGGGCTTGATATCGCGATGGACGATGCCCTTGGAGTGCGCGGCTTCCAGGCCGTCGGCAATCTGAGTTCCGATATCCAGTAGCTCAATAATCTCGACCGGTTTTTCGGCGATGCGGTGCTTCAGCGTCTGTCCTTCAAGCAGCTCCATGGCGATGAACGGTTTGCCTTCAAATTCGCCGATATCATAAATCGTGCAGATATTGGGATGATTCAGCGTGGATGCGGCGCGCGCTTCGCGGTGGAAACGCTCGATCACCAATGCGTCCTCGGCGAAGCCGTCGGGAAGAAACTTGAGCGCTACGCTGCGGCCCAGCCGCGTATCCCGGGCTTTGAAAACAATGCCCATGCCGCCGCCTCCTAGCTTTTCGCCGACGACGTAATGGGAGACGGTCTTGCCGATCATAAAAGTCGCTCTCCTTGGCCAGAGTCAATGAGTCGGGGACCGGCCTGCGCACCTCGTACTCTTCTATAGTCCAGACCGCGTGTCAATCGGCGGCCGGTGGGCGAATAAGCGGGATGGTCCCTGCGTCGCCCGGCGTGGTGCAAGAGAGAAGAGAATCGCTGTTGTGATACGCTATCGCGCGGAATTCAATTCACGGATTGCAAGTTTAAAGGAATATGCACAAGACACTGCTTCCGATTCAGACTGTTGCACGGAAACTCGAAATCCCGGAAAAATATTTTGAACAAGTCGGGCCCTATGGCGGGAAGGTGCGCCTGGAACTCCTCGCCGATCCCGCCTTTCAGCGGCGCGGGAAATTGATCATGGTGACAGCGACGACGCCGACCGCCGCGGGCGAAGGGAAGACCGTTACCGCGATTGGGCTGACGCAGGGGCTCGCATTCATCGGGAAGAAGGTGGTGATCACCTCGCGAGAGCCGTCGCTCGGCCCTGTGTTCGGCATGAAGGGTGGTGCGGCAGGCGGCGGGCTCAGCCAAATTGAGCCGGCCGCGAGGATCAATCTTCATTTTCACGGGGATTTTCACGCCATCTCATCCGCGCACAATTTGCTCGCGGCGCTGATTGATGCGCATCTCTTCCACGGCAACGATTTGAATTTCGATCCCGAACGAATTACGTGGCCACGCGCGCTGGACATGAACGATCGCGCCTTGCGGCGAATCGCTGTTTCACTGGATAGCAAGAAAGATGGCGGCGGGCGCAAGACTGGATTCGTGATTACCGCGGCTTCGGAGATCATGGCGATCGTTGCGCTTGCGAGGAACGTGAAGGACCTTCGCCGGAGGCTGGAGTCTATTTTGGTTGGCGTGACGCGCGATGGGAAGCCCGTGTACGCGCGGGATCTCCAGGCAGTGGGTGGAATGATGGCGCTGCTCGCGGAGGCAATTTTTCCAAATCTCGTCCAGACGACCGATGGCACTCCCGCGTTTGTCCATGCCGGACCCTTCGCCAATATCGCGCACGGAACAAGCAGCGTGCTCTGCCAGCAGATGGGGCTGCGTCTTGCCGACTATGTTGTGAATGAAGTGGGATTTGCGGCGGATCTGGGCGGTGAGAAATACTTTGATATTGTGATGCAGCAGTCGGGCATCACCCCTGCGATGGCGGTGTTGGTGACAACCGCGCAAAGCATCAGGAACCAGGGTGGAGGCGATCTGGAGCGCGGGCTGCCGAATCTGGGAAGACACATCGACAACCTCAGGGGGTTTGGAGTGCCCACGCTCGCGGCGATCAACCGGTTCCCAAATAATACCGATGCGGAGCTGAAGCGGCTGGACGATTATTGTGCGGAACACAGAACACCCACCGCGCTCTCGGAGGCATTTGCAAAAGGCGGCGCGGGGGCAAAAGAACTTGCGGAAAAGGTAGTCGAGATAATCGCAAAGAATCCGAATCCGGCGGTGCGGCCGACGTACAATCTGGATGAACCGATCGTCGAAAAGATTCAGAAGGTGGCGCGGAAAATTTATGGGGCAGGCGACGTCAGCTTCACGGAGCAAGCGAAAGCAAAGCTGCAGCAGTTCTCCGAATGGGGCTATGCAAAACTCGCGATTTGCGTGGCGAAAACTCAGTATTCATTTACGGATGATCCCAAAGTGCTGGGCGCCCCCACGGGGTGGACTTTGCATGTGACGGATGCGTCGCTTTCGTCCGGGGCCGAGTTTATCGTGGTGATTTGCGGCAATCAGATGTTGATGCCGGGCCTGCCGAAAGTCTCGCGCACGGCTTCGATCGACGTGGATGAGTCAGGCGAAATTATTGGAGTTTGAGACCGATTGAACGAAAGGCAGACATTTACATATGGCGACCAAGAAAAAGAACCGCAAGAAGAAGCCAGCCGGGAAGAAAAAAACAGCTGCGCGCAGCAAGACCAGGCGTCGAAAGATGACGAGCCGCGCGAAGAAACCGCTCCGCCGAAAGAAGATCGCTCGACGGCGGAGACTGTCTCGAGCGGAAACGGCATTCGAGCAGGATTCGGCGCCCGCACGGCGAGGGCTCGGCGAAGGGGCCGCGGGCCAATCCGGCGATACGCAGGGATTGTCGAGATCCGAGGACGTGGATTCGGAGAGCGTTGAAGAATTGGCCGAGGAAGGGCAATCCTTCGAGGCTGAGGTGGTGAGCGGCGTCGAAGATGCGCTCGATCCCGACGAGGGCGAAGTCCGCACGAGAGAGGTCCCTGAGGATGACGTCCCCGGCGAATACGATGACAAGGACTAGAGCGGCAGCGTGGCGCTGCAATTCTCAAGCTTGGGCCGGCGCTGCCTCGATGGCCGCGGCGAGATCTTCATACTCAAACGGTGCATCGTGGCGCTGTCCATTGATGAAAAACGTTGGCGTGCCGTTGACGCCGCTGCGAACACCGCCGGAAAAGTCGGCGCGGACTTTCGCCATGAATTCCCGTTTCTCAAGAGCCGTGAGTAAGTCCGCCGGCGCGAGTTTCAGTTCCTTGGCAAGCTCCTGAAAGAGTGGGGCCCCCAGGCGCTCCTGATTTTCATAAAGGGCATCGTGCATCTCCCAGAATTTCCCATGGGCGGCGGCAAATTCGGCGGTTTCCGCGGCGAATTCCGCGTGGGGATGCATCTGACCGAGGGGAAAATTCCGGAATACAAAGCGCAGGCGCTTGCCGAAGTGTTTCTGGACGCGTTTGACGATCGGATAGGCCTGCCCACAATACGGGCATTCGTAATCGCCATACTCCACCAGCGTGCATGCTGCGTCCGAATCCCCCTGGATGTGATCCGCTGGGCCGACCGGAATTTTCAGTGTGCTCATGGGATTCTCCTATTTGGGCAAAGCGTCCAGCGCTTGAAGTATTCCGTCGGCGCCGGGATTCACCGCAACCGGCGAGCAGTAACTCCAACTGATAATGCCGTTCTTGTCGATTACGAAAAGCGCGCGTTCGCAAAAGCCGTCCGCCTTGCGATATGCGCCGTAAGCCTGCGCGACCGCTCCCTTGGGTTCGAAATCCGCCAGCAGCGGAAAATGAAGGTGCCGGTCTTTCGCAAATGCTTCGTGGCACCACGCGCCATCCACGGAAATCCCTAAAAGCTCTGCGTTATATTTCTGAAACTCAGAAAGGATTTCGTTGTAGAGACCCATCTGATCGCCGCACACCGGACTCCAGTCCGCCGGATAAAATGCCAGGATCACGGGCCTGCCGCGCAATTCGCTGAGAGAGAGCTGTTGATCAGGAGTGACGTGAAGGGTGAAGTCGGGAGCAGGAGTTCCGGGAGTTAAAATGGAAGCCATTGCATGTTCCTCTCCACTTAGATAGTTCGTTTGCCCGCTGAAATCGTGAGATTTTCGCACATTTTTCGGGGGACGCCCATTCTCGCGAAGCGAAAATGGGGGAACTCGGCGGATTGGATGCTTTACCCACCTGATTCGATACAGCGAGGTATCGAGGCAATGGCCTTTCGCAAAGGCGCGGATCTCAACGGCCCGGGCGGCGGGAGGATTTCGACGCGGTGTCGAACACCGCCAAAAAAATAATCACTGCACATATGCCCATCAAGAGATACATGGCGGAATTGACGAGCCTCCTCGCCGCTGCTTCTCATACGTTTTCCACCTCACCGGAAATTCTAATACGGCCGTCGAATCATCTGTTTTCAGGCGGAGCGCCCGAGCCGGCGTTCATCTAAGCTAAGCGGGCCCGCGCCAAAGTAAGTGATGATGAGCGCCGCCCCCAGCATGGAGACATTCTTCATGAACATGGCCATCTGAATTTGGGCCGCCATCGGATCCGCAATGCCCCAGAACTTATGCAGCATTAGCGTGACCGGTACGAGAAAAAGCACAATGAGCCACGCCCCAATTCGGGCGCGATAGCCCAACAGAATACTCAAGCCGCCGAGCAGTGCCAGTACTCCGGAGAAGGGCACCAGAATACCGGCCAATGGAACTCCCTGCGAGGCAGCGTAGGCGATGGTCTGATGTGAGAAATGCGCTGGCCCCGACATCACGAATATAGCTGCAAACAAAGCGCGCCCTACGAGAACGATTGCGCGTGACAGTGTGGCGTCTGATGAAAGCGTGCGTGATTTAATCCCCGAGCTCATTTGAAAATCTGCTGAAATTGGCTGCGTTGACATTGTTCCCTCCAAAGGATTCGATGCCGCAAGTGGCGCATAGTTACAATAAATAACTACTTGCTTTTGTGCAGTAGGGACTGTAAAGTAACTAAGTCACTCGATTGGACGATTTATGAGCCACTCCTCAAGAACGCCTGTGAATAGGGTCAAAAAGCCCGTAGATAAGGCAACAGCGGGCCGTGGAGTGGTTTCCCAGGCATCACCAACGACTTGCCCGATTGCAGGGATGCTGGAGTCACTGGCGCGTCCCTGGACACTTCAAATCCTTTGGGTGTTGAGCACGAATGGCCCGACCCGTTTCGGCGTGCTTCGCCGAAGCGTGGCGGGGATATCATCGCGCGTGCTGGCCGAGCGATTGAAGATGCTGGAAGAAAAGGGCTTTATCTACCGCGATTACAAACCTACGATTCCGCCGGAGGTAACATACGGCATCACAAACCGGATGAAAGACATCGAGAAAGTCTTGGCGGAGATGCACCACCTGGGTGAAAAGTGGAATGAAGAAGATTTGTCCAAGCAAAGCGGGAACGGAAAGGCCGAGCCGGGAAATGGACGCATTGAGGGCTTAGAATAGGCAGGATGCATTTTCATTCGCACAGCATGGCGCACGGCCACGTTCACCCGGGTGACAATGCACGGCGCGGCGATCGGCACACGACCGCACCAGGCTCCGCCGCACTTGCAGGGTCAGTGAGCGCGACGGTGCTCCTCGTTGCCCTCGAGCTGGCCGGCGGGATCGCCGGGCACTCGATGGCCCTGGTGAGCGACGCCGTTCACAATCTGACAGATGTCCCATCGCTGCTGATCGCCTGGCTGGCGATTCGCTGGGCGCAGCGTCCCGCCGATTCCAAGAAAACTTATGGTTATCACCGCGCGGGAATTCTGGCCGCGTTTGTGAACGCAATCCTGCTGATGATCGTTGCGGGATTTCTATTTGTGGAGGCCTGGCAGCGATTCCGCCAGCCACAGCCGGTGCGTGAAAGTGTGATGATCTGGATTTCGCTTGCCGCGCTGGCCGTGAACGGCGGAATTACGCTCGCAGTGGCGCGCGGGCGGCGCGATCTGAACATACGCGCGGTGTTCATCCACAACTTGGGTGACGCAATGTCGAATGTGGGCATCCTGGCCGGGGCGTTGCTGATTCGGGCGACGGGCGCGCAATGGGTGGATCCATTATTGGGTGCGGCGATCGGCGCCTTAGTGCTTTGGTCGAGCATCGGAATTTTGCGCGAAGCAGCGCACATCTTGCTCGAGGGCTCTCCGCGCGGGCTGAGTGTGGATACGGTGGCGAAAGTGATTTTGGCCGTATCCGACGTTCAGGAAGTGCATGACATTCACGTTTGGACGCTTGGCACGAATCTGCACGCGCTTTCCGCCCACGTTTGCATCCCGGATATGCACATGGAAGAAAGCGAGCGGCTGCTCAAGGAAGTCCGCCGGCGGCTGGCGGAAGAGCTGAACATCACGCATACGACAATCCAGTTTGAGCGGGCAGCCCTGCCGCAAAAAAGCGGTCTTTTCATGCCGGAGCCATATAAGCCGGAATAGGCGGGCAAGCCTTGGAACCAACGGCGACTTGGCTTCCCACCCCTGCCGGGATGTGCTATAACCTTCGGGCCGTGGAAGGTCCAGTAGGGAAAGCGGCTGAGGCAGCTCCTGAAAGCAAGCGTGAGACGGAGCCTGCGTCGGCTGCAGAAAGTGCTTCCCTATATTGCCCGGTGTGTTCCGAGCGGCTGACGCCGCGCAAGTGCAAGCTGATTTGTCCCGCTTGCGGATATTATATGTCCTGCTCGGATTACTACTGAATCCGGTGTGCGGGCCCGGGAAGCCTGTCCGGGCGGAGGCGCCGGGAACAATCTAAAGGAAGCCGGAGTCCAAGACATCCAGGAAACCTAACGGCCAAGCGAGGAGGTCGGAACGTGGCACTCAAGATTAATCAGCGGGAGATGGATGGAGTGGCGGTATTGGCGCTCGAAGGGCGCATCGTGCTCGGTGAAGAAAGCAACGCGCTACGCGAGGCAGTGAAGGCGCACCTTGCCAAGGGCCAGAAGAAAATCGTGCTGAACATGGACAACGTCACGTACATTGACAGCGCGGGCCTCGGGACGCTTGTGGCCGCTCACCACAGCGCAAAGCAGCAGGGGGCGGGACTGCGTCTGTGCAACCTCGGGTCAAAATTCCAGGAAGTGCTGCAGGTCACCAAGTTGCTGACCGTCTTCGACGTATATGATTCCGAAGCGGCGGCAATCAAAAGCTTCAGTAAGTAAAACGCCCAACTAAATAGGGGAATTTTGGCGCGCCGCGCTCTGCGGGCAGTGCGGGGCGCGCCGCTTTTATTGTGCGCTCATCCATTTGACTCATTATCCAGACGATAGATCGTCACGCCGCTGAGCATTTTCGGGTAAAAGTCCGTGGATTTCTGCGGGAGGACTTCGCCAGCAAGCGCCATTTCCATGACCTGCTCGACGCGGACGGGATTGAGCAGGAAGCAGATCTGCGCGCGGCCTTCAGCAACGTCGGAGATGGCCGCGGCAGCTTCGCGTTCGTAGCGGAGATTCTTCTCCGCGCGGACGGCTTCGGCGGTGATGCCGAGGCCTTTATCGAGGATGAGGCCGTGCAGCAGGACAGCGTCGAGTTCACGCTGGCGAGGAGATACGCCGGGAAATACGGACGCGAGGTTCGCCGATTCCTTGAGCGATAGGATTGTGAGGCGGTCGCCGCCTGCGTACGCACCGATTGAATGTGCGGAACCGCCCGCAGCGGCGAGTTGGTCGCGCGCTGTAGAGGCGCGCTGGGCGGAATCGCTTGGAAGCGAGATTTCGCGCGCGTCAAAGAATTCGGCCAGGCGCGCAAGCAGCGCTGTGAAATTGAAATGGGCGAGGCTTGCAACGACGCGATGGGCCGGGAGGATGACGAGGTCTTTGCTGCGCGAATTGACGAGCGTCATCATCACTTTTTCATTGAGAGCATCGGCAGGGGCAGACCCCATGGAAACTCCATTCACAATGGGTTGGGCCTTTCGCTGTTCATCGCGATAGGCGAGCGCGGTTTCATAGCGATGGTGGCCATCGGCGATGACGAGTTTCTTATCGGCCATGCCAGATTGAATGGCGGCAATTGTTTCGGGCTGCGCGATGCGCCAGGTGCGGTGAGTGACGCCATATTCATCGCGGACTTCCATCTCTGGCGCGGTGGAAGCCGCTGCTTCCAGCAGGGCGTCAATTTCATTGGCCGGATCGTCGTAAATCATGAAGAGCTGGCCAGTATGCGCGCGCGTGTGGCGCAGTAGTTCCAGGCGGTCGGCCTTGGGACCCGAAAACGTTTGTTCGTGGCGGAAAACAATGCCCGCGGAGTAGTCCACAACCGGCCCGAGCGCGACAAGGCCCTTGCGCACATGTCGCGCGGCTGAGCCGGGAGAAGTGAACTCCTGGAAATAGGCGTAGAAGGCGGGAGCGGGGTCGCGCACGAGGACCTGCGCGGCGATCCATTCATCCAAGGCGCGCGCGGCGCGAGTGTAAACGTTGTCCGAAGGAGAATCGCTCGAGCGAGCGAGACCCTTCTCGATGGTGACAAGGTTGTAAGGGCTGGATGCGGCGTAACGCTGCTGCATTTCCGGCGTGATTTTATCGTAGGGCTGCGTGAGGACGCGCGCGGGATCCACTTTCGCGGGGTTGTAGCGGTACGCGCGAAATGGGGAGAGTTGGGCCACTCGTTTTATACCTTGTCAGAATTCAGCGATGCATCTTAACAGGCCACGTAAGTTTGCGCGCTATTGTACGCCGGGGAGCGCGCGCTTCGTTACAATGGATCCTCTTTAATGAACAAGCCAATCACAAACACCAAGATTGCCGGCGTGCGGGTCGTCGTGTTCGACCTGGACGGGACGCTCATTGACTCGAAGCTCGATCTTGCGTTGGCGGTGAACGCGACACTTGAGTGGATGAAGCGGCCGCAGATCGAGCACGATCGCATCTATGGCTACGTGGGCAATGGCGCGCCGATGCTGATCCAGCGTGCGCTCGGCGAAGCCACATCGGAAGAGGAATGCCGCCGCGCGCTCGATCACTTCCTCCATTACTATCGCGAGCACATGCTGGACAATACCGTCCCTTATCCGGGCGTGCGCGAGGGCTTGGCAGCGTTGGCGCCCTTGCCGATGGCCGTGCTGACGAACAAGCCGACGCGGATTAGCCGCATGATTCTCGAAGGGCTTGGGCTGGCACGATACTTCCGCTACATCCACGGCGGCAACAGCTTCGAGCGAAAGAAGCCCGACCCGATGGGTATGGAGACATTGTTGCGCGACCTCGAGGCCGCGCCTCGCGAGACAATGATGGTCGGCGATTCCGAAGTGGACGTCCAGACCGCGCGCAACGCCAATACGTGGGCGTGCGGCGTGTCCTATGGGTTGGGGAGCGACCGGTTGACAGGCGAGTTCGCGCCGGATGCGATGGTGGATAGTCTTGTGGAGCTGGCGGGCCTGCTCGTCAAGTGAAAAGCTACTTGATCGGGGCCCTTTCCACAATGAAAAAGCTTAATTCGAGTATTTGGCGCGGAACCACTCCCAGGTGCGACGGAGACCTTCCTCCAAGCCTACCTTTGGTTCGTACCCGAGCATTTTGCGGGATTCGGAGATGTCCGCCTGAGAATGGAGGATATCGCCCGCGCGCGGGGGTTCATATTTTGCGGTGATGCTCTTGCCGGAAATTCTTTCAAGCAGCCGGAGAGTTTTGTTGAGAGTGAAGCGCGCGCCGGTGCCAATATTAAAAACATTGTCGGCGACGCCGTGCGCTTCGCATGCCAGCAGGTTCGCAAGCACCACTTTATCGACGAAAATAAAATCGCGGGATTGCTCGCCGTCGCCAAAAACAACAGGTTGATCGCCTCGGAGGAGCGCCAGCATGAACTTTGAAAGCACTCCGGAATATGCCGAGCTTGGATCCTGGCGCGGGCCGAAAACATTGAAATAGCGAAGACTGACGGTTTCCAGTCCGTAACATCAAACGAAGATGCCAGCATAAAGTTCGCCAACGAAATTCGTCACGCCATAAGGTGAAATCGGCGCCGGGGTCATGCCTTCACGATTGGGCAGAATAAGGGTCTCACCGTAGACGGCGCAGGAAGCGGCGTAAACTAACCGGCGGATCTTTGCGTCTCTGGCGGCGACGAGAACGTTGAGCGTGCCGTCAATGTTGATTCGATTTGTTTCCAGCGGATCATTCACAGAGTCCGGGACGGAAGTGCGGGCGGCCAGGTGGATGACGTAGTCCACGCCTTTGCACGCCTCGCGCACGGCGTCGAGGTCGGCGATGCTGCCACGATGTAATTCGATCTTGCCCGCGACATCCCGGAGATTCTGCTCCTTCCCCGAGGAATAATCATCCAACAAGGCGACACTGTCTCCCCGGCGCACGAGTTCGTCTACCGTATTCGACCCGATGAAACCCGCGCCGCCAGTGACCAGATAACGCATGTGCGTTTCCAATTCTCCCCGATTTTGTAAGTCGCTGAGAAACTATTTTCGGATCGATTTGGGATGCGCCAGTAGCTTCGCGAATCAATTTTCGATACGCTTCCATAGGACGTGCGCAAGACGAACTTCCAAATGGCGAATCGCGCGTGGTTTGATTCAACACTTAACTTGCTTTGTTCCCGGGGTGTCGCGCGGATCTGCCTGATTGCCGCGCTTACGGCGCTTCCGGCTCTGGCATTCATCGCCGCGCCGCAGCGGTCAAGCAAGCCGCGCACCGTGCCGAATGCGCCCGCGATCCCGGCAGCCCCATTCCATGCCGGAGAAAATCTCAACTATACGATTCAATGGTCCAAAATCAGTGACGCGGTTTCCGCGCGGCTTGCGGTTGTGGGAGAACAGGATTTCTATGGGCGACCCGCCTGGCACGTTCAGGCGCAGGCGCACACGAATAACCCCCTGAGATACATCTTCATCGTTGACGACCAATTTGATTCCTATGCGAGCCGCGTGGATTTGACCGGCTTACAATTTGAGATGTATCTGCACGAGCAAGGCAAGGTGGAAAATCACATTTTGCGGCTTTCCAGCGTTTCATCCCCCGCGCCCGTCGGAGCCACTCAAGTGCAGGTTCTGCCAAACACGCGGGACGCGCTCGGTTTCGCATATTACCTGAGAACGGTGGATTGGGAGAAAGCTCCGGAAGTGCGCGCGCCCGTATTTGACGGACGAAAGATTTATGAGGTGCGCGCGCGTGTGACAACTCCGCGCGCGGAAGTTTCGGTCAGGGCCGGGAAATTCTACGCGACTGCCATCGGCCTGCGTATTTACGACCGCGGCACAGAACTTACAGCGACCAAGCTGACGATTTGGATTGCGCAAGATTCCGCACACACACCCGTGCTGATCGAAGTCGAGCTTCCGTTTGGAACAGGCCGAATCGAATTACTAAATGCGGGCCAGGCGAGCTAAGTTTTCGTGGGCGCCTTGACGTCCTTGCTGAAAGTCCCCCAGTCCTCGGGCGGAAACACGATTCTCCAGAACTGAGGAGAAGGCTGCGTAAACTCAACTCCCACCTGCATTCGTCCCGATTCCATTGGGCCCAAATAGACCACCCGGCAATTCTGAGTTTCCCCCGTCTTCTTATTTGTTAGCGAAAGTAGTCCGCCATCCTCAACTGGCGGGGCAAGCAGGATTAAAGCTCCATGCGCATTCACCGCGAGTGTTTCCGTGTCCTCGCTTTTCGTTTGCCCCCCAGCCATGCCTCGTTCGACAAGCACTTGTACTCGAAGCAGCAGCCTTTGGCTGCGTCGGTGGGCGATCTTCTTATTGGTGGTCACTTCTGTCAGCGGCATTCAGGTGAGATTAGGTGATGAGTTCGCTGTGAGCAATAGTCCCAGAGGCTTCCCCACCCAATAAGTAACCAATAGAGTTTATCACTGCTGTCCAAATTAGCCGGAATTGAGGCATGAGAGCGAAGAAAACCGGGGCACTGCAGGGCCTCAGTGGCGATTTGTAGGTTGAGGTTGGCATTTCTGCTGTCCAAGTTGGGCTCACCAGGAAAGCACCAGTTGCTCGGCGTCGGGGTCGAGCAGCGGAGGAGGCTGGAACGGCTCATCGATCCAGGCAAACAGGTCGCGATAGACGAACAACTGCTGGCGCAACAAAGCGGCGAGATTGGACAAGCTCCAGCCAAAGCGAGCGCGCAGTTGCAGGTACTTGAGCACGAGCAGCGCGATCAGGGCGGTCCAGATCTGAATCTGCAGGGCGTTGGCGCTGGTGCCCACAAAGGTCTTGATGCGCAGGTTCTGCTTGAGCGCTTTGAAGAACAGCTCGATCTGCCAGCGCTGGCGGTAGACGGCGGCGATGGTGGAGGCAGCAAAGCCGCGATGATTGGTGAGAAACACTACGCCGCGTTTTTGTTCCTCGTCCCAGACTTCGATGCGACGCAGAAACAGATCGTAGTTCCCACTGCGGGCCGCTTTATAAAGGAAGATGATCTCGTCGCGCCGAACCGCACCGTGTTCGGGAACCGGACGGCGCTCGACGACGCCGTAATCGGCGTTGTCCTTCATGCGCGTGACGAAAAATACGCCTTCAGCGTCGAGTGAGGCGAACCAATCGTAATCGGCATAGCCACGATCGAAAACCACGATGGTTCCAGGCTCGAAACGCAAGCTGCGCGCCACGCGGCTTTCGTGCACGCGGCCTTCGGTGATGAGCGCAAAACTAGGGAGCAATCCCTGATGATCGAGCAGCAGATGCAGCTTCACGGCTCCTTTCGTGCGCCGGTACTGTGCCCAGTCGAAAACCGAAACACAGAGTTCGATGAGCGTGGCGTCCAGAGTGAGCAGTTTGTTTTTGAAACGGAAACCATGCGCGCCGGCCACTTCGCGGCAACGGCCCAGCAGTTGATAAAACACGCTGCGGTAAAGCGGCCAGGGCCGGTGTTCATTGGCATAGGCCAGGGTGGAGCGCTTGGGCGCGTCGGGCAGTCCCAGGTGCCGCAGCTTGCCCTCGCTGGCGGCTAGGCCGCCGCAAATCTCGCGCAGCGACTGCGCCCGCCCCAGATGACAGAACAACATGGCCACGAACTGGCCCCAACAACTGAACCCGCGGGCGTGGCGCTCGGCCCGGTGCTCCACGACGGCCCGCTCAAATTCGGTGCGAGAAAACAAATGCAACATCTGGCTGAAAATGCTGGATACTCGTGTCACGGCGGTGGTCCTCCTCCCTATGGTTCACGTCTGTCAACGCAAACCGTAGCAGAGTTCTACCGCCGCCGCTCAAAAGCTAATTTGGACAAGACTGAGAGTTTATCTAGGATTTGAGGTGTATCAATAGGGGTCAGCAGAGGACGATTCGCTCCCGATGGCGAAGGAGGCGTCGCGTCGCGTTGCGCGTGTCCACCACAATCTGCGCGGATTCGACAATCGCGGCGTAATCATAGCTGGTATGGTCCGTCGCAATGACGACGCAATCGAACGAGGCTAAGGACTTGGCGTCGAGCGGCACAGATTGCTTTTGCGAATAGTCGTAATGGCGCATCTTGAAAAGTTGCGGAAAGAAAGGGTCATTGTAATCTACTGCCGCGCCGCGGCCAATCAGTAGTTCCATGATCTTGAGTGAGGGCGATTCACGCAAATCGTCAACATCCTTCTTATAAGCGACTCCCAGAACGAGGATGCGCGAACCTTTTAGAGGCTTACGATGGCTGTTCAACGCTTCTGCTATCGCCTCGACCACATGATAAGGCATGGCGGTGTTGACTTCGCCGGCGAGTTCGATGAACCTCGTTGAGAAATCGTATTCACGCGCTTTCCACGAGAGATAGTAAGGGTCCACGGGGATGCAATGCCCTCCGAGGCCCGGTCCCGGATAAAAAGGCATGAAGCCGAAGGGTTTTGTCGCGGCGGCGTCAATTACTTCCCAGATGTCGATCCCCATGCGGAGGCCGAGCTGTTTCAGTTCGTTGACGAGCGCAATATTCACGCAGCGGAAGATGTTTTCGAGGAGTTTTGCCATTTCCGCGGCGCGCGTCGAGCTGACCGGTACCACGCGTGAAACGACTTGCGCGTAAAGTGCGGCTGCCGCGCGCCCACTGGGGGGGTTCGTGCCGCCGACAACCTTTGGAATCTGCGCCAGGCCGTACTGCTTGTTTCCGGGATCCTCGCGCTCGGGTGAGAACGCGAGAAAGAAGTCCGTGGAAACATTCTCGGCGTCCGGACCGCGCGCGATGGGGCACTTCAAGCCGCCCCGCTCGAGAATAGGAAGAACGAGTTCCTCGGTCGTACCGGGGTAAGTGGTGGACTCAAGCACAACCAGCTGCCCCGGCTGTAAGTGCGGAGCAATGGCTTCCGCGGTATTCCGGACGTAGGAAAGGTCCGGTTCGCGGCGCTCGTCGAGCGGTGTCGGAACACAAATAATGACCGCGTCCATGTCTGCCAACTTGGAAAAATCTCCTGATGCCGAAAAGTGCTTTGAGGCGGCGTACTGCCGGATTTTCGCTGCCGGAATGTGCTGAATGTAGGTCTCGCCGCGATTGAGCTTTTCGATTTTTGACTTGTCCACGTCGAAGCCGATGACGCGGTGCCCAGCCTCGGCGAAGCGAAGCCCCAGCGGCAGGCCAACGTAGCCGCAGCCGATGATGCCGACTTTTAAGTGCGCACCTTTGAAGTATTCCGACTTGCGTTCCGTCGCCATGTCCCTCGTCTACCCTCTGTGTTTTCCGCGGCAGGCTCTCATGACAACTGCGCGCTTAAAATGAAGTCTCAATATATCAGGAACGCAATCGAGAGACAGTGCATGCTAAATGGAAATGTGTGCAACGCGCAACCGGATTCACAGTTGCATTGACTGCGCCCTCCCGGGAAGCCGTCAACGATTTCCTTCAGCACTCTTTTCTGTTTCCGCATAGCCGTGCGGATGACTCTGTTTCCAGTCCCATGCGGATTGAATAATGGATTCGAGCGCCGAATAGTGCGGCGACCATTTCAACATGCGGCGAATCTTTTCCCCGCTGGCGATGAGCGTCGAAGGATCGCCGGGCCGGCGTGGAGCCGCGTTTGCCGGGATCGGCCGGCCCGTAATACGGCGCGCCGTTTCCAGAACTTCGCGAATGGAATGGCCGCGACTGTTGCCGACGTTGAAGGCTTCGCCGGAAACGCGGTCAAGCGCGTCGAGCGCGAGGACGTGTGCATCGGCGATGTCCAGGATATGAACGTAGTCGCGGACACAGGTGCCGTCTTGTGTAGGGTAGTCATCGCCGCGAATCTCGAAGGATTCGCGCTGACCGGCCGCTGTTTCCAGAACTCGAGGGATCAGATGTGTCTCCGTGCGATGGGCCTCGCCGCGCTCGCGCGATGCGCCCGCAGCGTTGAAGTAACGTAGAGAAACATATTTCATGCTGGCGTATCGGCCGTAATCGGCCAGAATGTTTTCAAAAACCCATTTCGTCTGACCGTACGGGTTGATTGGGGATTTCGGATAATCTTCGAGGATCGGCATCTTCTCCGGCTCCCCATAAACGGCGGCAGTGGAACAAAATACGAACCGCTTCACATGGCTGCGCACCATCGCGTCCAAAAGGACGATCCCTCCCGCGACGTTGACCCGGAAGAATTCGCTTGGCTCGAGTACCGATTTTTCTGCCTCAATCCTACCGGCAAAATGCATGACCGCTTCAATCCTCGAGGAGCGAAACAACTGGTCCAGCCTGTCAGAATCCATTAAGTCGCACTGATGGAATTCGCACTCCGGTGGCACGGCGGCGCGATGCCCCCCAGCAAGGTTGTCCAATGCAATCACTTTGTGGCCGCGCGCCAGCAAAACCTCGGTGCAAACGCTTCCTACATATCCGGCTGCCCCGGTAATCAGGATGACCATGCGCAACCCCTCCCAGCGGTCGCGAAGATTCCGCCGCATTCTGGGTAGTCGGGCGAAAGGCTAACAGGCTGGTACACACTTGTCAGCATGGGAATTTAGCGCAAGGAAATCCCATGCTGGAAATGGCCGAAGAGTTGGTTTTCCAAGCGAATTTCAGAACGTAAAACCTCAGACGACAACCTCTTTTCGTTGATAGCACAGGAGGATCAGGTCTGCCCGGCGGCGGACTCCGAACTTGTTGAGCAGTTTGGAGACATGGAATTTCACGGTCCGCTCGGAGATATTCAGCTTAGCCGCAATTTCCTTGTTCGAGACGTTTTCCAACAGGGAATCGAGGACTTCGCGTTCGCGGCGGCTAAGAGAGGTCTGACCATCCGGCTTCAAACGGCGCCGGTGTTGGTCTGTCAGGATCGAGTCCACGAATGTCGAAAGAACATTCCGCGGCACCCAGAAGCCTCCCCCCGCGACAAGCGGAAGTGCGCGGGGCAGTTGCTCCACCGCCTCGGCATACGTCAGCAGCCCCTTGGCGCCGAGCCGGAGAAGTGTGTGGCTCGTGGCTTCAGGAAGTTTTTCGCACACCACGATTACGTGAGCATCCGTCTGGCGATCAAGAATCCCTGCAATAAGAGAATTTGTCGTGGGCCGAGCAGAGTGGGCATCCACGACGAAGATATCAGCTTCAGGCAACTCAATGTTTGCAAGATCAGCGCCGGGCGGCTGGTCCAATTGGCGAACGATTGGTTTGAATTCGGGCCGGGTAAGGAGCCGCTCAAATTCTCCCAAGACGAGCGGGTGCGGCGAGAGAATGCACACCTTCAGTGAACGTGTCTTAGCGTCTTTCATCACTAACAAGCAGGCTAACGGATTTAACCGCATCGGGCAAGGCGCGCTCTCAATGAGTGTTCAATGGGAGTTACGTGAGGGGTTTTCGAGCAATGCCGGAAAGGTTACGCAAGGGAACAGCTAAATTTGGCTCGAGTGGGAGTCCGGATTTTGCGATGGTGGCCCGATTGTAATGCTTATTTAATGCCTTTTTTGAGATCCGTGGAATAGCCCTGAAAGTAGTATCCACCATAACCTGAGCGGCTGTCGGCGCCATTCAGGACTGCGCCCAGCAAAGGCCGATCTTGGAATTCCTGACAGGCCTTCTGGGCAAGATCGAATGGAGTCGAGCCGGCGCGAACGACCATCAGCAAGCCATCACATATTTTCGCTAGGATTGCCGTGTCAGAGACCGGAATAGTCGGCGCCGAATCAATCAGGACCCAATCAAAAATGGGAGTGAGCTTCTCAAGCAACTGCCCGATCTTTCCATTCGCCATCAATTCATTTGGATTCGGCGATATTTTTCCAGCGGCAATAAAGAAAAGATTCTCATCGCGGCCACGCTGTAGGATTCCGAATTCATCGGTTTCACCGAGCAAGTAGTCGGAGAGCCCCGGCGACGAGGGAGCACCCAAAGGCGTATGGAGATTGGGCACGCGAAGGTCGGCGTCGATGAGCAAAACGCGCCGCTCGCGTTGACGAATCATGGATTGCGCCAGATTTGAAGTGACAAAGGTCTTTCCTTCGCCCGGGAGGGCGCTCGTAATAAGGACAACTTTCAATGGTTGAACGGCGCGCACCTGGTAAAGTCTCGTGCGCAGGGTGCGGAAGACTTCTTTCCCGGACGCATTCTCATTTGAGTCGGAGAAAAGTAGCGCCGATGGATCCGGTTTCCAGTGCCTTTGGGGACAGCGAGCAAGCAGCATCTCGTAAGTAATTGACCCGGTAAATTGGTCTGCGGGCAAGGATGGCGCGAGAATGGGAACATCCATCACTGCAGTGGGCGTCGAAGGGAGAGAGAGAACGTCTGCCGGAGGAATAGGCGCACTCGTGCCTGGGATTGTCTGCTGTGCCGCACGTTCTTCCTGCGCTTTCTTCAGAGCTTCATGAATTCTACTCATGGCTTCCTTTCGCGCGACGTTTCCACTGCCTGATCTTGCTGCCCAATTTGCTCAATTAGGTTGGCGAGATTCTGCAGAAGTGATTGGACCAGCGGGGCCGCTTCATTGTTGTGCGGTTGAGCCACCGCCTGGGCAACAGGGTCGATTTTATCGAGCTGAAATTCCTTGGCGACTTCTTCCACGATTTCTTTTTGGATCGGTTTTTGGTGTTCCACAAACGCGTTGATCATCGAATGCTCACAGAGCAAATTGATCACACGCGGAATCCCGCGCGCGAACCGGTGGACCGCCGCCACGGCGCCCTCGGAAAAAATACCCGTGTCCGAGGCGCCGCCAATCTTCAAGCGTTCCTGGATGTAGCCGTCCGTTTCTTCGAGTGATAGCGCCGTCGTCTTGCTACGCAGCGTAATACGCTGGCGGAGTTGCCGTAACTGCGGCTGGGAAAGCTTGACTTCAAGTTCGGGCTGGCCAGCGAGAACAATCTGCAGGAGCTTTTCGGTTGAAGTCTCCAAATTGGTCAAAAGACGGATTTCCTCCAACACTTGGGGCGAAAGATTCTGGGCCTCGTCGATAATTAAAACGGCCGTCTCTCCAGCCTTGTACCTTTCCAGCAGCCATTGATTCAAACGAAGCAGGACCTGGCTTTTCAGCTTGGATTCGCACGGAATGCCGAAGTCAGTCATCATGAAGTCGAGGAGTTGTGTGACGGAGAGCCGCGGATTGAAAATAAAAGCGGTCGTGGCGCGCTGCGTTCGCAGCCAGTCGAGCAAACGGTTGAGCAACGTCGTCTTGCCGGTGCCGACCTCACCGGTGAGCAAGATGAAGCCCTTCTTTGCCTGAACACCATAGGTCAGGCACGCAAAGGCCTCCTGCGTCTGTTTGGTCAGATACAGGTAGCGCGGGTCCGGGTTGACGTTGAACGGGCTTTCTTTCAGCCCGAAGAATTCCTTGTACATGTATCCTTTCGAGCCTTATGTATTTGCATGGAGCGATGCATCGTCCTTGCCTGTGGGAAAAATGAAACGCTTCGACGAACCGGATCGCTTGTCAATCACCGGGACCATCGCCAGCGTTGGAATTTTCAAGAACATTTCGACGTCAGACTCGGTCCGAAGAGATTTGTCTTTCATCTCCAGCACAAGGACCAGTCCGATCCCTAATGCCAACCCTCCACCGAAGCCGCCGCCCGCAAAATAAAGTCGGTTCGGGAATACCGGTTTCTCCGGCAGATTGGCAGGGTCCAGAACCTTGAATTGCTCGCCCTGTTGGCGCTTCTCGAGATCAGCGCTTCTTACGGCAGTGTCCTGTTGCTTCAGCAAAGTGTTGTAATCATCCGTGGCCGCTTTGGAATCGCGAGTCAGCTCTGTGTATTTCTGTTCGACAACAGGCGTGAGTAGAAGACGTGATTCGTAAGTTTGAATCTTGCCCCGCAAGGTCTGTTGCTCCTTGGTCTTGGACTGAATCGAGATCTCGAGCGAACCAAGAGTCGCTCGCAATTGTTGGATTTCCTGGGGTTCCGCAACCGTGGCGTTGGAAGCAGCCTCGGTTTGGCTGTCCGGCGTGCTGGTAGCCGGTTTGTTCGCCAGTGCAAAGGCGATCTTTTGCTTCAGTTGTTCAATCTCCAACACCTTTTTTTTGACGTCAGGGTATTCGTCCGTGTATTGAGACCGGAGCTCTACAAGTTCCTCTTGAGCCTTCTTCAGCTCTTCCTGGAGGGAGTCCGGGTTCGCGCCGCCCGTCGTGGTCAGGGAACTCTGCTTTGCCTTCCATGCAGTTTCCTGTTGCTGCAGCATCGATTCGTTAAATGACTTGGACGTGTGATCGGCGTCCAGACCTCGTGTGACGGCGTCCAATTGCGTGCTGAGAGACCCAATCATTGCCAGATTGGCTTTATCATCATCTGGAAGAGATCCAAGATATTGTGACTTGAAAGCCGCCAACTTCGCCTCTTGCTCGTCCATTTTGGCGCGCGCATTCTTGAGTGACTGATCAAGGAAGTCGGTTATTCCTTCCGCTCCTGCTTCGCGGCTTTTCCCCTCTTCTTCCGAAAATAATTTATAGATTTCTGTGCACACCTGCTGAGCGAGACGCGCGCTGCCCAGTGTGACCGTGATTCGGAAGCCCGGAAGCTGGGAAGCTCGTGTATCCTCCATCGCACGAATGGACTCCACCTGGATCGCGTCACGAAGTTTTCCGATTCTTACTTCCATCGAAAGCTTTGAATCATTGAATAGGTTAAATTGTTCAAGAAGGGGTTGCAGGTGAGTCCGGCTTAGAATTTCTTCCTTCATCGAAGCAAGGTGTTCATTCAAAGTACCGGTAATAATCGGCTGCGCGATTTCCGTGGGCACGCTTTGCCCCTGTACCAGAACCTGCGTCGTGGATGAATAGCTCGCGGGAAGGATACGCGAGACAAGATATGCTCCAACACTTACCGCGATCGGCGCCAGAATGAGCAGCCAGATGTGGCGGCGCGCGATTCCCAAGTAGTCTTCCAACTTCATTTCACGGTGTCCGAGCATTTAATTTTCCCTCAATTTCGCGATGCACTAATTTCAGTAAAGCGGGATTGGACGGAAGTCAAAATTGATCCCGACCCAGATTTGATGGCTGTCAAAGCTCACTGCGCAGGCAGGGCCGGTGCAGACCGGACCATTACTTGTTTGGTGAAGATAGTTATAGGTTACATAAAAATCCGTCCTCAGGCCGATCTTGTAGTCCACACCCGCGCCGCCATAAAAGCCCTGATAACTCGTCGCCGTTGACGTTTGAATCTGCAAAGATTGATTGAACGAGTATCCAAAGTCTCCATTGATGGTTATCTTGCGTCCCATCCGATGGTCCGCTGCTATCTGTACTGTGTCCGAGGCCGCCCCCACCAAAATTCCAGAGCCGCCATTGATGCCGCGAGAAAATGACGCTGTAATTGACGATTGTTTGAGTTCGTAATTCAACCCGGCATTTGCGCCAATGTAGGTTTTTGAGATAGAAGTCGAGCTGCCCACCGGCGTGTAGTAATCCAATTCCGGACCGGCACCCGCCTGGAAAGCCAGCCGTCCGGTGATGTGATGACCGTAGGTGACCATTACCGTGCTGTCGTTGATCTGGGCATTTGTTGAGCCGAAGCCATAATTATTGAACTGGTAGCTCACACCCAGGATATCGCGCGCGTTTAAGGCATAGTTGTATCCAAACCCGAAGTTGATATTTGTCGGATCCAGGAACCCCGGCGTCACATAGTGGAGCAGGCCATAGCCCGCGGTGAACGTAAAGGCAGTGCGCTCACTGGCCTCGATTTGTACCTGTGTAAGGATGACATTGCTCAGACGCATTTCTTGCGTAGTCAAAATGGATTGGCTCGGAGGAATCGAGGGGTTCAGTAAACCATTGGTCGACAGATTGGGCTGCGTTATTCCAAACATTTGAAATCCAAAAGAAGAAGACGGCAAATAACTGAAAAGATCGTCAAATCGCAGCGACCATCGGCGGAACTGCAGCGTCTCCGCGGCTTCAAACTGGTGATACATCGTATTGAGACTTGAATTCTGGGGATCCAACGCTCCTCCGCCGGCATACCGAAACAGCAGGTCTGACGTAGGCCCAATCCGATGCAAGTCCACATGTCCGCCGAAACTCGTTATGTCATTCCAGGCGCCCGGAATCGCAGTCCCAAGATAATTTGAATCAAAGGATTCTGCCGCCTGAAAACCGAAGAGAACCTGGCTACCCGCTTCATTTGTCTCACCAGCAGTGGGCGCAATGCCCCCGGTCACCACCGTTGCAGCTTGCTGGAGCGGAGAAGCGGGCTCGTCATTCGTTCCTTGCTGTTTGTTGTCCGGATTCGTAATAGGTTGCACCGGTGTCGTCGGCTGTGCCGGCGGGTTCGCCGGAGGCGGCTGCTGCTGTTGTTGCGCCTGAGCCGAAACCAAACACACCGCGACGACTAACAGGGGTGCCCAAATGCGTTTTGACAAATTCAACATAGGCTTCTCCTTGCTCACTGCACGACGATTGTGTCGCCCGGCTTCAGGACAATATTTTGGTCCGTCTTCTTGCCGCTGATGACGTCCTTATAGTTGAACGGAAGGCGAAGTTGTTTGCCGTTTTCGGTGCGTAGAATGATGATGTTGCCCTGGTTCGCGAAAAGAGTAAATCCGCCCGCGCTGGAGATCGCTTGCAAAACAGTCATGCCGGGAAGCATCGCGTATGCCCCGGCGCGCGCCACATACCCGGTGACGTATACCCGCTGGCTGTTCATGGCGGCAACGATAACGGTCACTTGAGGATCTTTGTCGAACTTGGTCAGTTTCTCGGTGATTTCCGTGCGGAGTTGCGCCGGTGTCTTACCCGCGGCCTGCACGTCATTTAGCAATGGCAGTGAGATCATCCCATCGGGCCGCACCGGGACGGTGAGTGTCAGTTCGGGTTGATGCCACACACTGATACTCAGTTCGTCGCTCGGGCCGATTACATACGCGGCATCAGTGTTTGCGGGAGCAGGCTGTGCCTGTCCTGCATTGGTGGAAGGCGCGGAGCCTCGATTGTCTTGATTATTCGACTTTGGAGTTTCTTTTTGCGCGTACGCAGGAACTGCCAGCACCGCGGCCAGCGCAACCATCGCGTACTTTGATATTCGGTTCATGATCATCTCCCGCAAAACTCTTCTTAGGATCCTTCGGAACCTTCGAGTCCCAGTTGCTTCAGCTTGTAGAGAAGCGCCTTGTAGCTAATCTGCAATTCCAGCGCTGCTTTTTTTCGATTCCAGTGAGTCCTCGTGAGAGCCCGGGAAATGAGTTCCCGCTCCGCGTGGCGGCTTGCCGCCCGCGCGGTTGCTTTCAGCGAGGGAATGGAATCGACTCCCGATCTCGCAATATCTGGAGAAATCTCCACAAGGTCGGCCAGCGCCACGTCCGGGTCCCCGGTGGCAACAATCTTTTTCATGGCGTTCTCAAGCTGGCGCACATTTCCGGGCCAGGAATAGGTGGCCAGCCGCGCCAGCAACCCTTCTGTCATCGCCGGCCTTTGCCGCTCGAAGAGCGTGGAATACTTTGTCAGGAAATAATTCGCCAGGTCGGGGATGTCTTCTTTGCGATCCCTCAATGCCGGAATCCTCACGGACACGCCGTTCAAACGGTAATAAAGTTCTTCAGCAAATTTTCCGGTCCGGAGCTCTTCCTCCAGACTGCGACGCGACGTCGAGATAAGCCGGGCGCCCGCAGAGTCGCCATTCTGAAACCCGTTTCCATCCGGCAACAGATCCAATAATTGCCGCTGGCCATCGGAATCTAGTTCATTGATCTCGTCGAGGAATACCGTCCCACGGAATGTCCCGTTCGAGAATCCTCCGTTAACGGGATCTTTGAGCCGTGAAGAAAGCCGGTCTGGTATCAAAGTCCGGCACCGCGTCTTGGTAAAAGGTTCATTTCGGCGATCGGAAAGCTGGTGAATCTGGAGCGCGAGGACTTCCTTACCCGTGCCGCTTTCTCCGGTCAGCAGGACCGGAATATCGGTCCGCGCTGTATCTGTTACGACCCGGCGAAGCCTCAACATCGCCGGACTCATCCCCCAGACGAAAATGTGGTTCGCAGGAGCAGGCAAGCTGGCTTCCGATTCAATCGACGATGAGTCGTATGGGCTTGCTTGCATTACCCCTCCGCCAGGGATGCGCTTGAAACACCACTTAAGAGCAGTTCAATACCGTGTAGTGGAAGAGCACGGTTAATACCACGAGGGGGGAGGGGGGGTCGCATCCGCTGGAATTAATGCTAACTTACTGAAACTAATAGAGTTAGCATCTATTCAGAACCCTCTGAAGTCTACCTGCAGATTATTGCAAGTCCAAACGGTTTCCACTTGGCGGAAAAGAGTTATCCACCGACTTTTGACCCAATTTTGGATCCTAGATCTCGTGAAACCGATCCTACGGGGGCAAGATTGCCAGCACGCGAATCGGCAAAAAATTGGACGCCAGACCGCTTTACTCCCGCCTGATGTCATTCGAGTCGGAAATGTCATCTGGCTGAGCCCAAACTAGTCCTGCGCACACCCTTTGCCTGAGATGCTATTTTCGTCACTCAGATGGAGGGAGTTTGGGGATTGGAGTGTCAACGCTTTGCGCCGGAACCGAAGCTCCTGGACGGCGCGAGGGAAGACCTGCTTGTCGGATTTTGTAGAGAAGGGCACGGTAACTGATCTTCAGGTCTTTGGCGGCGCGTTTTCGGTTCCAGCGGTGAGCAATCAGCGTCCGCAAAATGATCTTCCGCTCAAGCTGCTGGACTGTCCGTCGTGTAACAACCTTCAGCGGCAAAGGTCCTGAGGATAGGATATCCTCCTCGCCTTCTGCCAGTGTCGCCGCACCGAGCAATTCATTTGTCACAGACTCCTCGGATCCCAGAATTGCATAGCGCTCGATTAGATTGCTCAGTTCGCGAATGTTGCCGGGCCAGCGATGTTTTTGTAGCAGCCGGACCAAGGCGGGGGATAACGCCGCGGGATTGACGTTATGCTTGCGTGAGAAGTAATTCCGAAAATACTCAATCAATTCGTCCAGATCTTCCACTCGCTCCCGCAGCGGCGGGAGCTGAATTTTCAGGACGTTGATACGGTAAAAAAGGTCCTGACGGAATCTTCCGGCCTGAATTTCGTCTTCGAGTTGGCGGTTCGTCGCGCAGATAATGCGCACATCCACGCGCGTTTCCTCGCGCGCTCCAATGCGCCAGAACTGGTTGTCTTGCAAGAACTGCAGGAGCTTGGCCTGCAGACCAAAGTCCATCTCGGAAATCTCATCGAGAAAGAGCGTCCCTCCGTTCGCCATTTCCGCCCGCCCTGGCTTCGATCCGTAGGCTCCGGTAAATGAGCCCTTTTCATAGCCAAAAAGTTCAGACTCGAGAAGCGTTCCCGGGATCGCGGGGCAGTTCACTTTCACGAACGCTTCTGCCGATCGCGGCGACCGCCGGTGAATCATGCGGGCGATCAGTTCCTTGCCCGTGCCGCTTTCGCCTTGCAGAAGGACCGGAACCTTTGTCGCGGAGATTTTTTCGACTTTTTGGCGGATTGCACGCATGGCCTCGGAGCGGCCGAATACGACGGCGTCGGAGGGCAATTCCTCCGACGCGCTACCACCAATAGAAGCGAGTTGAAAGCCAGGCGTGGCCATAGAATCAGATTTAGAGAATCCCCCAGACTAAGCAATGAGTTCGCACACTGAATGCCAAATCGGAACTCCACTCGAGAAGAGGAGCAGATATATGGTTAAGTATTTTATTTTGTGTGAGTTACATCCACATTCGAAGCCCAAATCCTCTCGGTGGGGCCTATTGAACTCACGATTTCTCGGCGGGACTCATCCCAACAGCGAACCAAGAGAGGAAAACCAGTTTCACACATGGGTACAAAGGTTACCTTAGACTGTGTAGCGCGGCCCGTATAAGCCATTCATGTCGATCCAATGGGGAGAGTTCATCAATCCGGTGGGGGCTTATCCCTATGGAAATCTCCCGAGGAAGTAGCTTTACGTTTCCGGCAGGAGAAATAGAATCGGTAGTATGCCGAAAGAAGCAGAAGGAAAGCCACGACGCTACGGGAGGATTGGTTTGCCGCGTGGCATACCGGTCGCATGGCAAGCGGGGGGCGCGCGCATCGTGTCGCGCGTCGGCACACTCGGACTCGGCGGGATATTCATTTTTACGAAGCAGCCGGCCACTGTTGGTGACGTTCTCAAACTGGTCTTCGATGTTCCCGGAGGCGAAGTACGCGCCCGCGCGGTCGTACGAAATGTTGTGCCCACGAAAGGGATGGGAATCGAATTTACGGCAATGCAGCCCGAGGCGCGCGCGCGGCTAACGCAGCTTCTTCGCCGTTTGCAAGCGCTGTAGGTTCACAGGCGCAGCTTAGCGTTGGGGAAATACGAACGATTCGAGCAAGTCCGCGCGCGCCTTCTGGTCCGAAGAGATTACGCGCAGAAGGTCTGCCACGGAAATCGCTCCGAGAAATTTCACGCTTTCGTCCACCACGAGCAGGTGAAAAATTCCATGCTTTTCCATAAGTAGGAGGCACTCCTCGATACCCATTTCCGGTGAGACCGTCACGAGGTCCCGGGTCATGATCTCCGTCACACGCATCCACGCGGGGCACTTATTTTCAGCCGCCACACGATCGGAAATGTCACTTTGAGAAACGACTCCCGTAAGTTTGCCGGCTTCATTGAACACTCCAACGGAACGCACGCCTCGATCGCGGAGATAACGGGCAACATCATGAACGGTGGCATTTTCCGAAACCGAGTAAACCTCTTTTCGCGAGCTAATCAGGTCTGCAACGCGCATTAGCATCCTCCCGGGCCGCTGTTTGCTGCGATGGTAGGACGATCGGAATCTGTTTTCAATGGCAAAAATTCAAGGCGCGAGCGGGTCCTGGCACGCCTTCTTGCGAAGACTCATCGAAAGGATTTCAGAATGTGCTGGCTTGCTTTGACCGAACCAAATCCAATTCGCCGACTCTTCCCAATATGGCTCACAGCGAATTCATTCAAACAGTTCTGAGATCCGCTCGTCAGCAAGATGCATTGACGCTGTGGCACCTTCTTTCTCGGACGGTTGGCGCTGGCCTCGCGCATATGTTTGACTGCCTGGCGCAATTGATTCCCCCGCCATCGGGAGTAACCCGCGGGGCATCCTCGCCGGCGATTCTCACAAGCGCGCTTTATGCTGGGATGGTCTGGGTTTGCACGACACTGAGTAGTGGCGCGAATGGAAACGGGATTTTCCGATTTAATGCGGTCGTGTGAAAAAAGATCTAGTGGGTTTCTGAGGATTCGCCGCGGATGATGTCGTAGCGCTCGATGACGGCGGCGACGCCCACACGCTTGGAATCTTCCTGGTCGTCATGCTCAACGCGGACGACTCGGCCTTTAGCGCGTACCAAAACTTCCGTTCCGCGCGTAATTTCAGAGGGCAATGTCAGAGTGATGTCGAGTTCGGCTCCAGCCTCGAGATCTTTATCCAGAGTGAAATAGACCCCACGGGTGGAGATGTCGCGCGTCCTTCCTTTCTGAGCATCCGCGCTCTTGTCAACGGGGACACGGATAACAACAGGCAAAGACAGGTCGTAACGGCGAGACGTTCGTCGTTCTGTCATGTTCCCTCTGATTCGATCCCCCGGAAAAGCACAATATGCCCCGGTTGCATATAGGGTGCAATCGAGTTACCAAAGGTCCCCCATCGCGAACGAACACTATTCGCCAAAGTAGGCGTCAGCTCCATCGTGGATCCTGGAGCGCGAATGTTCTCTAACCCCATTCTTTCCATTGACATACAGCCACTAAGATAATCTTTACTGAAGCCCCTGAAAGATCGTATCCCCCGAAACGCCGGATAATTAATATAGGCTGTTCCCCCCCCTGATGCCATGGAATAAGGGCTTAAGCCCCAGCCATATGTCTGGAAACTGCAATAAGTTGCAGCCTGCAGGTCCTATGACTCGTGCCCAGCTCCAACAGGAGAAGGCGTCGGGTTCGGAGCCGTTTCCTTCGCGCCGGTTGCGGCATTCGACCGGGACCCACGCCCGCTGTCCAGGTTGAATTGCCGCATCTTGTAGAGTAGAGCTTTGTAGCTGATGCCCAACATCTTCGCGGCATCCTTCCTGCACCAGCGTGTCTTTTCAAGCGCCTCAGCAATGGCTTCCATTTCGGCTTCATCTTTCAGGCCGCGGACAAGAGCCTTAAGGCCCATTTCTTTCGGTGCGGCAGACTCCGGGCGCGGAGCCGAACGCTGTCTCGCGGCGGACATTTCCACCAGTTCTCGCAGACTGCCTTCATCGTCTTCAAGAATGACGTAACGCTTTACGAAGTTTTCGAGTTCGCGGAGATTTCCAGGCCATTCGTAGCGGACCGCGGCGTCCAACAAATGTTGCGATGGCACGGGAGCTTCTTTGTTGAATTTCTCGCTGTACTGGCGGAGGAAATGCCGGAAGAGCATCGGGATTTCCTGGCTGCGCTCGCGAAGCGGCGGAATTTGAATTGATAGCACGTTCAGACGGTAGTAAAGGTCTTCGCGGAAGCGTCCGGACTTCATGGCTTCCTGTACATCCACGTTGGTCGCGGCAAGTACGCGGACGTCCACTTCGATGAGTTGGCGGCCGCCCAAACGGGAATACTGGTGGTCCTGCAAAACATGGAGAAGCTTGGCCTGCATGTGCGAACTCATCTCCGCGATTTCGTCGAGGAAGATGGTGCCCTTGTTGGCCAGCTCGAATTTGCCCGGCTTTGAGCGCACGGCGCCGGTAAATGCGCCTTGCTCATACCCGAACAATTCCGATTCCAGCAACTCGCCCGGCAGCGCGGCGCAATTGACTTTTACAAAGGGCTGGTTGCGGCGCACGGAACGGAGATGAATCATTCGCGCGACCACTTCCTTGCCCACGCCGCTTTCACCCATGATGAAGACGGGCACATCCACTGGCGCGATCTGCAGGATTTGCTGGCGGATGCGAACCATCTGAGGGCTGGCCGCCAGGAAACTGAGGTCTTCCGTGATCTGGTCGCAGTATTCTCGGAGAGCAGTGTTCTCCTCGCGAAGCTTTTTCTTCTGCTGGCACTTGAGTAGGGCGGCGTCCAACTCGCTTTTTTCAAAGGGTTTCGTGATGTAGTCCTGCGCGCCGAGGCGAATGGCTTCCACCACCGTGCCGACCTCGTTTGTGCAGGAAAGCATGATGATGTTGAGCTGGCGGTTTGCTTGCAAGAGCCTCTTCAGAGTTTCGAGACCGTTCAATTCGGGCATCAGGATGTCCAGGATGATGTAATCGGGAGTCTGGCCTGCCGTGATGCGCTCAATGGCTTCGACTCCGGAACTGAGAGTCTCGACGGCATAGCCGTCCACTTCGAGCAGGGTCTGCAGATATTTCCGGATGCTGGGCTCGTCATCCACAACCATGATGCGTTCTTTTTCCGCCAATTCACTTTCTCTTCGTGTAGGGCTCATTGGATTCTTTCCATGGGCAGCAAAATTGTAAAGGTGGAGCCGCGCCCCATTTCGCTATCCACCCAGATTTTTCCGCGATGCGCCTGGACCAGCCGCTTGGCAATTGCTAGTCCCAGACCCATGCCGGAGGACGTGCGGTCCACGCGGACAAAGTCCTCAAAGATTTCCTGATGGTGCTCCGCGGAAATTCCGCGGCCGGTGTCCGTAACGAAAATTTTTGCGCTATTCGGATGGCGGAGGAGTTGCTTCCGCCGTTCTTCTTCCAGGGGCTCTCCCGAACTCCGCCGCTCCCAGAAATACGACTCCGCGGCAAGCAGGACGTTGCCTCCCGGCGGGGTGTGCTTGAGAGCATTGTCCAGCAAGTTTGCGGCGGCTTGCTGCACTTTTTGGTAGTCAAAGCGGAAGAATGGTAAATCCGCCGCGAGCCTGATCTCCAATCGCACTTGCTTGCGCTGAAATGCCTCGTTCCATCGGTCCGTCAAATCCGTCAGGCAATCGCGGATGTCATTCTCATGAAGATGAAGCACGAGCTTGCCGCTTTCCAACGCCGAATAATTCAGGAACATCGAGACGAGGCGCACCAATCGTTCGCAACTCTCTTTTGAGTCCTGCAGGATCTCGCGCTGCTTTTCGGCCAGTTTTCCCAGAGACCCGGAAAGCAATAAATCGTAATACCCTTTGATGACCGCGAGCGGTGTTTTCAATTCATGTGCTGCCGAGGCCAGAAACACAGTTTTCTGGCGATTGACTTCCTGGAGGCGAAGATAGGCCGCCAGCAGGTTGCGATACGTAATCTCGCGTTCCTGCAGCAATGCCTGAACAGTGTGTTGCTCCTTCGCGTCCGCTTCCTGTTCGCCAGATGTAGCATCCAGTTGGACAACAAGCCAATCTGGTTCAGGCAGCCAGCGAATCTGTGCCTGTACCATTTCGCCTTGGCAATTCACTTGGAGAGAAATCTCGGATTCGCCGCCTTCGATTTGGCCGATAAGGACGCCGGGGTCAACTCGAAGCAGATGAGTGAACAGGTTGAGATCGCCAAGCTCGGGTCCGCCGACTGCCCCAATGCATTGCCGGGCACGCAGATTGGCCATCACAATGCGCCCGGATCGCTCCGCAATAATAATGGGACGATCCAAAGCATCGAGCAGGCCTTGCATTATGCTCGGAGAGTGACCTATCGCGCTCAAATTGTCGGCAACCACTCCCTTGGACAAAACTTCCTCCTGTGGCTCCCGTGCTGGGGCGGTGGAGGGCGGGAAGGCACCACTCCATTCATGTACTCTCAGGCAGGGACGCAACGAGGACGGCAAATAGTGGCAAACAAGGTTCTAGGTGTCAATGGGAAAGGAGTCCCGGTTTGCACATAAGTGCCAAAGAAGTTGACAGAATGGGCAGAAACAAGTTTCCCTCGCCATTTCCCAAATTCGTATTTTACCTCTAACTCCTTCACCCACCGAGACTTGCGGATTCCCACGTTTGGGTGGGAGCATGGCATCCAAGCTGCTTCCTTAATCGAGTACTGGCCCAAAAGTACCAGCGGCCAGGAAAACTTTTTCCAAGCCATTGAAGGGATCACAACCGATTGAGCCTTGCTGAGCGCCGTCGTTCACCCAGAATAAGACTGCAAATTCCCATGTTTATTCGGGGTGTGGATGCCTCCGGATCTACTTTTCTTGATTTAACTAAGACGTTTGATATCAGCTCCACTGGAGCTTTTTTGGCAAGTCCTCGGGCCATGGTCCATAATTCAGTTGTCCAATTGACGATTCCTGCGCCCTCACCTTCGACTTCGATCTACTCGCGCGTTCCGCCAGAGACTCCGCCAATCCAAGCGAAAATCCGGCGCAATGAGAAAGACGGCGATGTCCAATTGGTGGGGGTTGAGTTCCTGAAAGCGCTCGAATAATGCTGGAAATCTTCCGAGTAATGCCAATTGTCAATCGTGGTGAATTTACATCCGGCAGTTCGAATGTGCAACAATTTGCACACTTCTTCGGTTTTGGCTCAGTTTATTTCTTGCAATGGCGAAACCAGTCTCTGCGATCAGAATAGATATCAACAAAGTGCGCAGATTTCCACATTCAGAAACGATTGCTCTATGGCAACGCGAGTGCTATCAGTTAGAGTGACATAAGCGCTCTCCCCGCTCCCCGCTGGGATAGACCAGGACGGAACCAGGTAATGGCGATGTCCGATCCCGGACGCCCCACGGGCATTTCTCAGCCCGCTGAAGATAGCTTCTACGAGTTGCTGATCGATACCCTCGAGGGTATGGATCGGCCCACACGAAGTCTGTTTCTCCAGAGGTTATTGAAATCACTCACGCAAATTGATTTTGCGGAATCACTCAGCCTTGAAATCTGGGAGCGAATCCTCGACCGGCGCGCGGAATTGAAACAATTGGTTGGCCCGTCAGTCGGCATGAAAACAGCGATGATGGATGTTCTTACTTCCTCTAATTATCTTCGACAGCCCATTCTCATGGAGTATGAAGAACTCAAGAAGTTGCAAGTCAACGCGGCCACGGATCCGCTCACGGGTCTGTACAACCGGCGTTTGTTCGAGGAGTATTTTGAGAAAGAACTGAACCGCTCGCGGCGCTACGACTTGAGCTTGGCGCTGATCGTCCTGGACCTCCACATGTTCAAAGACGTGAATGACAGATTTGGACATCCGCGCGGTGATGAGGTGCTGCGTCTGGCAGCCAACACGCTTCGCCACTCGATGCGAACTTCAGACTATGCCTTCCGAATCGGCGGAGACGAATTTGCATTGCTTCTGCCGCAAGCCGACGCTGAACAGGCGGGGACACTGGGACGCCGCATTCATGCGAATTTCACCGCGGTCCTGCAACCGCATAGGATGGATCTTCCGCTCGGGCTCGACTACGGGCTGGCAGTCTACCCGCAGGATGGAGACCAGACTGCAATCCTCATGAAAATCGCGGATGAGCGGCTCTACCAAATGAAATATGCGAATCGCCCACAGCCGGGAACAGCCCCGCAACCTCCTTCCCGCCGCGCCTCAGACCGCCCGCAGAGTCCGGTGGCCGAGCCGCAAGCAGCGGCGGGCGGCGTGGGAGAAGGAAGTCCGCCGCCATCACGACCGCTGCAAACCCCGGTACATTCCGCGGCGGCAAATTCAATAAGCGTGGAAAGGCGCAGGTGGGAGCGCATCTCCCTTGCCGGGAAGAAAGCCTTCGCGACGGTAGGGAACGGCGCGGAATTGAAGTTGCGCGTGATTGACATGAGTCATGGGGGCGTCGCGCTGGAAGCAGAAGGAAATTTGAACCTTGGTGACGCCTTCCATGCAGTGCTCCATGTGCCAATTCTGCCCGCGACGCGCGTAAAACTTAAGAAACTTTACACGTATCCGGGCAGTGGACCGCAATCACGCGTCGGTTGCCAGTTTATTGTTTAGCGTGAGTCGGTTCGGGTTAGCCTCTCTGAAATTGACCAGCCATCAGCGGAATTTCACTTAAGTATTCATTCCCAGTTTCTGCTTCATTGCCCGGGAAACGAATAGCAGCGCCTGCTGCAGGCGGATAAGGCCGAGCCCCCAACGCGTGCGCGCCTGGTCCGCGTTCGCGCCGCGAGCCATGAGCGTAATTCGGAGAGCGGCGCCCTCCCGTCCCGTGGTTGTGTAATTGCACGGCAGGATTTCGAGACGGGCCGTGAGAGCGTCCGCGGATAAATCCTTCATCCAGAGTTCAACCAGACGGCCCACGACTTCTTCAAACCGTTCCGGCATGGCGTTGATGAAATCGTGCGCGAAGATCAGGTCAATCCGCGATTGGAAGGATTCCTCGCCGCCAATCCGCTCCGCAGGCGCGGGCCAGACTATTGCGCAAACAGTGCGGAACAGAGAGCCTTCTTCGTTCAATTGCAGGAGCACGCGCGCAAACGGCGGGTTTTCGCGCGCCGCCGCAATCTCGGTGATTGCCGCCGGGTTCTCAAGAAGGTCAATATATTCATCTCCGCTCGCACTCTTACACAGGAATTCGATGCGGGCGCTTTTGTCGGTCAAGAGATTCGCGGCTTCTACGCGCATAGCGCAGAAGCTATCGCGTCATGCCGCGCGCGACAAGCGAAAACCGCTTTGCCCATCGCGGCCACTCAGTCTGCCACCGCTGCCGAAGGTTTAACCCCGTATTCCGCGCTCGAAGCTCCACCTTTCGTTTGTAGAATCGAAGCCGGTTGACTCGATTCGAGCGGACGAATCAACTGTTCGGCGAATCGCTCCATCTCCTCGAACTGCGGGCTGCACTGCAGCAGCAATAGATCAACCCCCGCGCGCTCGTATTCGCCGATACGGTCGGCGATTTGCTCCGGCGTTCCGACGAATCCAGCCCGCAGGCCGCGATTCGAGACGGAGTAATCTTCGAGTGAAAGTTTTTGTTCGAGATTCGTGCCCGCAAGCCATTGCTGATAATTCTGTAAGCCCGCGGCATTTTGCTGGACGTTGGTAATGCGCGCGCGTTCCGCTTCCGCTTCTTCCGGCGTGTCGCGGACAATGAAGTATCCGGCCATGCCGAATTTCATCGGCGGCAGGCCATACCGTTCGCGCCGACTGGAAAGGTCTTCCACGCGCTTGCGGATGATGTCCGGCGGATCGCCGTGCATGACATAAGCGTCGCAGGTGCGCGCGATGAGATCTTTCGCCGCTTCCGATTCGCCGCCCGCATAAATCACAGGCCGCGGCCGCGAGATGGGTTTCGGTTCGAGCGCTGTATTTTCGACGCGAAAATATTTGCCGGAGTAAGTCGTCCGCTTCTGCGACCAGATTTCGTCGAGTATCTCGAGCCATTCGGCCGTCCTCGCGTAACGGTCATCGTGCTGCTCAAACGGCACGCCGTACTGTTTCGCCTCATCGGCCCACCACGAAGAGACGACGTTGAGCGAAAGCCTGCCTCCGCTGATGTGGTCAATGTTTGCCGCCTGCTTTGCGAGCAGCGCGGGCAGGTGGAAATTTGGACGAACGGCGACCATCAACTCGAGACTCCGCGTCACTGCCGCAAGCGCCGCTGCCGTGGACCATGCGTCGAGCGACGGCGCGAGCGGGCCCTTGATGTCATTCAGGTTGAGTTCGGCGATGAGCGTGACGTCGTAGCCGATCTCTTCGCTGCGGCGCGCGAGGCGGCTGACGTAGTCCCAGCTTGCCGCCATCCCTTCATCTTCCACGTTGCGAAGCCAACCACCGAAAACTGGGAGCCAGTACCCGTATCGCATTAGCGCGCCTCCCTTTCAAGGAAGTCGGCGAGATATGCGTGCGCGTCGAGCCCGACCACGCGCGGCGCGTCCGCGACAAAGTTGGAAAGCGCGTTGATGTCGTAATAGAGGAGCTTGCCGTCGCGGGCGTCGATGACATATTCCACCCCGCCGACTTCGATTTTTGCAGTGGCCATGATTCGCTCGACCGCGGAGATCACTTCGGGCGGCGGCGTGTAGCCTTCCACGCGCAAACCGGACTTTGGCGCGTCCACCGGGCAAGCCGATCGGACAAGTTCCTGACCGTCGGCGGTTCGGCAGATGTCCGCCGGACATAGATTGAACCCTTCGCCGGACAGGTAGACGCGAATCGCATAGAGGTACTTGCCGCCAACCACTTCCACGCGAGTGATGTATCCGCCACGCGCGGGGATGAACTCCTGCACCAGCGCCGTGTTGTCGAGCCCGAGATCTAGCTTGCCTTCGGCGGCGGCCTGCGCGAGATCCTCAGGGCGCTCAAATCGGTGGATGCCCGCGCCGCTGCCGCCAATATTCGGCTTCACGACGATGGGGAACCGCAGCCCGCGCGCCGCCGCGGGCGCCTCCGACGCGTGATTAATCACTCTCGCGGCCGGATAGGGCAATCCGAGCGCTTCGGTCAAGGAAAGTTGGAGCGCTTTCGAGGTTTCCACCGTGAATGCGCGATGGCCGTTCACGACGCGGGTGCCGGTATCTTCAAGATGCGCGAGGTAGCCAAGCGTGTAGAAAATCCCATGGCCGTTCCCGCGCGTGTAAGCCGAAGGGCTCATGCGGTTGAAGACTAGAGCGAAGTCGCAGTTTTTTGAGGCGACGTCGTAATGGTGGTGCCGCGCGTCCAGGCGAATGTATGGCGTGCCTCGGCGGTCGAGCTCGGCGAATAGCGGCCGGAACCAGTCGGGGTGCTCGTAATAAATGGCGATCGGTTTTGCCTTGCCGTTCTTTTTTTCTGTTTGCGTCGTATTCACTGTCATCCTCCTCGGAAAATAAAAAAGGCCGCTCGGTAAGAAGCGGCCTTGGAATCTTGCGGTCTTGCTTTGGTGGCTAAACTAAATCACAGGGTCGCCCGCTCCGGTTGTCGGCGAATTACACATGGCCATACAACAGGCGCATACTTCCACGGTTTGCGGGCACACGCAGGAATTCAGAAGAATAACGGTCGAGACCTGATTGGAGAGTGTTGCGTGCACTTGAATGGCTAAACCTTTACCCCACGAAGACGATAGCGCAGGTCGCCTAGAGCGTCAAGTTTCACTCGTGTCGCAGCGCAACCACGGGATCCACCATCGCCGCGCGGCGCGCGGGTAAATAGCACGCGGTGACTCCGATCAACATCAAAATCAGCGTCACGGTACTGTACGTGATGGGATCAGAGCCACTGACTCCCATCAGGAAACTGCTTACTACGCGGCCAATTGCCAGCGCAGCGGCCAGCCCGATCGCGAGTCCGGCGCCGATGATTATCATCCCTTGCCGGCAAACCATTCGGAGCACCTCGCCGGGCTGTGCGCCAAGCGCCATGCGAATTCCGATTTCACGTGTGCGCTGCGCCGCTGTATACGAAACCACGCCATATACGCCGACGGTCGCAAGAATCAATCCCAGAACTCCCAGAGCCGCAGCCAGAACCGCGCCTGCCTTAAACAAGAAGAACCCGCCAAAGCCCTTCATCGCCTGGGACATCGTTTGCACGGCATACACAGGCATTGTCGGCGCAATGGATTGGATCGTTTTCATCGTGTCCTGCGCGATGGATTCGGCGGAGCCCGCTGCGCGAACTTGGAGCGTTGCCAGGGAACTATCATGTTGCGCCATCGGCGCGAAGAAAAATGCCTCGGGCTCATCCGTTAATCCACTTTCTTTGCTGTTCTTCATGATGCCCACAATTTCAAAGGTGTCCTTCGGTTCACTCAAGGTTTTGAATTGCCGCCCAATCGGATCTTCCTTGGGCCAGTATTCCCGCGCCATTTTTTCGTTGATGATCGCCACATGCTGGGAGTTGAGCTTGTCGGCATCCGTGAACTTGCGCCCGCGCAGCAGGGGAATCTGCATCACGTCGAAATACCCGGGTGAAACATAATTGTTTCCCGCCGAGTCAGGCGGCTGCCCGCTGACCGTAGGGCGCCCGTCAACCTCGATGCTCCCTCCCAGCTCGATTTCTCCCATTGGTACTGTCGCAGCGAGCGCGGCAGACTGCACACCCGGAATCGCGCTCATCCGCTCCAGCAACTGCGTGTGGAATTCCAAGGTTTGAGCTTCGTTATAGCCAATCTCATGGGGATCCATAGTGAAATTCATCACATGCTGCGGCTCAAAACCCAGGTCCGCGGTGTGCACATTTCCCAGGCTTCGCGTAAATAATCCCGCTACAACCAACAACGCGAGTGATCCCGCCACCTGAGCTATCACAAGCACGCTGCGCATTCGCTGGCGGCTGCGCGTCATAGACCTTTCACCATCGTGCAACATCGTGCTCAGATTCGTTCTAGAGGCGCGTAGCGCCGGCACGATACCCGCAAGTATGCCTGTCATCAACGCCATGCCGAATGCAAACGCGAAAACGCGCCAGTCAAAATGGAGATCCAAAATGAATGGAAAAGATATTCCCAGATTGATGGAGCTCATCGCGCGGCTCGCCATCAATCCAATTCCAATCCCCGCGGCGCACCCCAGTTCTGCCAACAGCAAACTTTCCGCCAGGAGCTGGCGGATCAGGCGGCTCCTTGCAGCGCCAAGCGCCGCACGCACCGCCATTTCGCGTCCCCTCACCCCGGCGCGGACCAACAACATGTTCGCAACGTTTAAGCACGCCAGCACCAACACGAGAAATGCAAGCCCCAGGAAGAGAGCGGCCAGCGTTGCAAAGGGACTGTTCGCCGGATTCGAGTTCGGCCCCGCAGGTCCTAGACGCCACACGCGGAAGTCCTCGCCGTCATTCGTTTTCGGATATTGCTTCGCAAGTCGCTGGGAAACTACTTTCAATTCGGATCCTGCGGCGGCGAGCGACACGCCCTCTCGCAATCGCGCAAATAACAACATGCTGCGCGATTCTCGATTCGTCACATAATCCGTGGGCCGGCTACCACCCAGAGTTCGCGTCTGCATTCCGAGCGGCAAGAATCCTTGAAAATCCAGTGCCGCGCTCGGCCCCTGAAATCCTCTCGGACCAACACCAATAATTGTCACCGGCGTCCCGTTAACTGCCGCGCTCTTTCCAATCACGCCGGGATCGCTTCCGAATCGGGTTACCCAAGTCGAATAGCTCAGAACCAAATAGGGATCGGCCCCGGGAGCGCCGCCTTCCGACGGTAAAATGAATCTTCCCATCAGCGGCTGGATTCCCATCATTCGGAAGAAATTGCCGGAAACGTAGCCAATTAATATCGGCTGAGTCTTGCCGTCCGCAGTCAACCCATCCTGCCCGATATCAAATGCGGCAATGTCGGAAAACGAAGACCGGGTCTGGTCCTGGATGTCGGAATAATCCGGAAATGAAAAGCCGTTGCTGTCGCGCCCCTTCTGCTGAATGGTCAGAAAGGTAATGCGCTCCGGCTGGCTGATTGCAAGAGGCCGCAAGAGAAGCCAGTCCACAATGCTGAAGATCGCGGTATTGGCTCCAATTCCCAGGGCAAGCGTCAATATCGCAATCGCTGTAAAGGATAAATTCTTGCGCAGCATGCGAGCCCCAAACCAAAGATCCTGCCAGAGTGATCCCATTTCATTTGCCTCTGTATTCCTATACGTTCAATCCCTTAAAAGGTTCCCCAACTTTTGACGAAAGGCTGCCTCCTAACGCGCGGTTTTGCATCCGTGGCGCGATTCGCGTAATCTAAGTGTCTGTTCGTGGCCTAGCGACACGGCAATGGGGTCCCGCCCCCGCCGCGCAGACCGGCCGCGAGGAAGGCAAACATGAAAACCGGCATCCATCCCGATTACCACGAAGTTCTCGTACATTGCGCCTGCGGGCACACGTTTAAGACCCGCTCCACAATTAAAGGCGACATGCTGAGAGTCGAAATCTGCTCGAACTGCCACCCGTTCTTTACCGGCAAGCAAAAGTTGCTGGATACGGCCGGACGCATCGAGCGGTTTAACCGCAAGTACGCCAAGAACGCCGAATCAGCCAAGGGCGCCGAAGCCGCGAAGAAGTAGCGCATGCGGCCCCGATTTCAATTTGCAGGCAGCGCACAGGCCGCGCCCACAATTTGAAAGCGGTGTAGAATGCCCGCAAGCGATGGCCACGCAACCTCTTCCACACGACGAAGCCGCTGAACGCGTTGCTGTCGAAGCAGCCGTTCCGCGCGTTACTTTGCGCAACGCTTTCGCGCACGCCTATGATTCGGCCATCGCCGCCGCGCGAACGTGCTATGCGCCAAAGCTCATCAATCCGGAAGACATTACCGACAAGCAGCGCCTGACCGTCGGTGCGGCGACGTTTTATTCCGGCCATCACACCGTCTACCAGCACGCACATTTTGAATTTGGACTGGAAAACGTCAGCCGCCAATTCGTGTGGTCGTTTCTGCACGCGCATCCCTTTTACAACTCGGAACAGCAGAGCCAGCGGTACGTGCGCCTCGACCGCGCCGTCGCGTACATCCCGCCTGCCGGACCGGGCTTCGGACCCTCCGAGCGCGAAATTTACGAAGCCGCCATCGCGCGCGCGTGGGATTACTATCGCGAGCTGACGGCGATTTTGCATCCCGAAGCCCGCGAAATTCTCGGCGACATCTGGCACGTCGGAAAACTTTCGCACCCGCGGCGCGTCCAAAAGGTAGAGAGGCAAGCCGAGAAGCGCGCCATCGAAGTCGCCCGCTATGTCCTGCCCGTGGCGGCGGCCACAACGATGGTGCACACACTTTCGGGCATCGTGCTCCACCGGCTGTGGCGGATGCAGATCGCGTCGGACACGCCGGCGGAATCGCGCGCCGTTGTGGGCGAAATGGTCGCGCGCGTTCGCGAGCACGATCCGCAGTTCTTCGACCGCTTCGACAACGAACCGCTCGAATCGCTTCCTGAATGGGAACAAGCTCGCGCGGCGCAGAAGACCGTAGCAGGAAAGGAAGGCGAAGCCTTTGCGCGCGAATTTGACAAGGAGCTCGGCGGGCGCGTTTCGCGCCTCCTTGACTGGTCTCACCGTGCGAAGTACGTGCTGGCCGACGCATACCGCGCTGTCCTCGGCCTCACAATGGCTGAATGTTCCGACGACGAGGCCATCGCGCGGCTGCTCGACCCGGCGCGGAATCCGTATCGCTTAGAGACGCTCGACATTGGAGTCCATGCACCCATGATGCGCGCACTGCAACACGCGACATTTACTTTCGCGAAGAAGATCAGCCACACGGCTGACAGCCAGGACCAGCGCCACCGCATGGTGCCCGGCTCGCGTCCTTTGCTCACACTTGCGGACACGCGTTCGCCGGACTACATCACGCCCGTGTTGATCGCCGGGAATGTGCACGCGAAGGAAGTGTATGACCGGGCCATGACGGACGCGTGGAATGCTAAAAACGAACTGCTCGACCGCGGCGTGCCGCGCGAAGCCGCGCTCTATCTTTTGCCGAACGCTAAGGCTATCCGGCTGATCGAAACCGGTTCGCTGCTGCACCTGCTGCACAAGTGGACCATGCGCACCTGCTTCAACGCGCAGGAAGAGATTTACAACGCTTCGATGGACGAATTGCAGCAATTGGACGCCGCCGCGCCTGAATTGGCGAAATATATCGGCCCCCCATGCCACCTCCGCTCTGGAATCGTGACGCCAATTTGTACCGAAGGTTCGCACTTCTGCGGCGTAAAAGTCTGGGAAAAATTCCCGGGCATTGTGCGGCGCATTTGAGGCGCTCATGACGCGGAAGGGAAGCCTCGCTTACTATTTGGCCGCGGTCGTGTGCGGCAGCTTTTTCTTCACGCTCGCGCAATTCATCATTGGCCGCGCGAATCAGGGCGGTTTCGGCGACCTTGCGCGCAATTTCCTCTCCGCGTTTTTCCTCGAGACGATTTTCGGCTGCGCGCCGCAGTTGCTCGCGGCATTTGCTTTGCGCCGCCTGGCGTCGCCGCTCCGGTGGACGGAGGCGTGGCATTGGGCTGTGGGTGGCGCCGGGACCTTTTTGCTTGTGCTGTACCTGCTGAGTTTGCTTGGCGCGGGATTCATTCGCGTGGCCGGCGGGACGCGCATTGAGCCACTCGGGGAGTATTTGTTCAGCCAGGCCGCAGATTCGCTACACGGGGGCATTTGGCAGGCCTTGGCCGCGGGCGCGCTCACGGCGCTGGTGCTCTTTGCCGTCAACCGCGCGTTTACGCGTGAATACCCTCCGCCAATCAACGCGGATTGACATTGCGGATTGACTAGAATTGATTACAGGATTATTCTGAATTCAGGATTGATGAGGATGTTTGCCGCATTCTATTAGGTTTTTCCTTCCCGGCGCCCCTGCGAGGGGCGCTCAGCCCTCTACCTGAGTGTTAATTTCTTAGTTTGTTTTGTGAACTGTTTCGATCCTCCGGGAGAATCAAGCCATGGCCGCCTTAACGCTATTTGAAAAATTAAATCAGGTGGAATCGCGCTACGAAGAGATGACCGCCCAGCTCTCCTCGCCGGAAGTGCTCGCCGATTCCGCGCGCATCCAAAAGCTCGCCAAAATGCACTCGGAGATGAGCGAGATCGTAAAGAAGTATCGCGAGTGGAAGAAAATTGATCAGGCGTTGCGCGATGCCAAGCAAATGGGGAATGATTCCGAGGATGCAGAGATGCGGCAAATGGCGCATGACGAGGAAAAACAGCTCGCGCCGCGCATGGAAGAAGTCGAGCTGGAGCTGAAAATGCTGTTGCTTCCCAAAGACCCGAACGACGACAAGAACGTCATCGTCGAAATCCGCGCGGGCACCGGCGGGGAAGAGGCGGCGCTTTTCGCAGGCGAACTCTTCCGGATGTATTCGCGCTACGCGGAAGCGCAGAGATGGAAGGTCGAAGTTCTCGAAAGCTCGCCCACCTCGCTTGGCGGCCTGAAGGAAATCACCGCAGCGATTTCGGGGCAGAAGGTCTACTCGAAGCTGAAATACGAAAGCGGAGTGCACCGCGTACAACGCGTGCCGGCCACCGAGCAGCAGGGGCGCATTCATACATCGGCCGCGACCGTGGCCGTGCTTCCCGAAGCGGACGACATCGACATCAAGATTGAAGCGAAGGATATCCGCGTGGACACATTTTGCTCGTCGGGGCCCGGAGGGCAGTCGGTGAACACGACCTATTCCGCGGTGCGCATCACACACTTGCCGACAGGCCTGGTCGTCTCGCAGCAGGATGAAAAATCGCAGATAAAGAATCGCGCGAAAGCGATGCGCGTGCTCCGTACAAGACTCTTCGAGTTGGAACAATCCAAGCAGCACGAGGCGATTGCCGCCGAGCGGCGCGGGCAGATCGGCTCCGGAGACCGCTCGGAAAAAATCCGAACCTATAATTTTCCGCAGAACCGCGTCAGCGATCATCGCATCGGCCTGACGCTGCACCAGCTCACCGAAGTAATGGATGGCAAGCTTGGCCCGCTCGTCGATGCGCTCGTCACGCATTTTCAGGCGGAAAAGTTGAAGCAGGAACTGGTGGGAGCCTAAAAGGAAGCGCTCGATGTCTTATGCCGCCCCGGAATTGAAAACTTTGCAGATTCGCGGCGCTCTGCGCGAAGGCGCCGCGCGCCTCGACGCAGCCGCGGTCCCTTCTACTTCCTTTGCCGCGGAGCTGCTCCTGATGCATACCGCCGCATGTGATCGCGCCTGGCTCTATGCGCATCCCGAGCACGTGCTTTCTGCGGAGCAGCGCGCCCAATTCTTCGCGCTCATCGAAAGCCGCGCCGCAGGTGTACCCACGCAATATCTGACAGGCAAGCAAGAGTTCTGGGGCCTCGAGTTTGAGGTAAAGTCCGGTGTTTTGATTCCGCGGCCGGAAACGGAGCACATCGTCGAAGTCGCGCTGGAAAGGCTGGGCGCCAGTCGTCGTGTGAAATCATTGAGCGTCGCTGACATTGGCACTGGCTCCGGCTGTATCGCGGTTGCACTTGCGAAGGAACTGCCCGCCGCCGCGTTTTACGCGACGGACATTTCAGCCGCCGCGCTCGAACTTGCGCGACGCAATGCCGCGCGCCATGGAGTCGCGGATCGCATCTCATTTGTCGAATGTAATTTGCTGGACGGCGTTGCCGACTCGGCGCACCTCGATCTGATCGTCAGCAATCCTCCCTACGTCGCCACTCACGACCACGAATCTTTGCCAAGGGAGGTCCGCGATCACGAGCCGCACGCCGCGCTTTTTGCCGGCGATGACGGTCTTGCGGTTTATCCTTCGCTCGTCGCACAAGCTGCCGCGAGACTCTCGCTCGGCGGCTTGCTAGTACTTGAACTAGGCATTCGTCAATTTGAAGCCGTCGGTGAATTGCTTGATGCCGCGGGCGGCTGGATTCGCGTTAGCGCAAACGAAGACCTCTCCGGAATCGTCCGCGTAATCTCCGCCACGCGAGGCTAGTCACGCGGCGCGCGAACTGGACGTGGTAGAATCCGCTGGAAGAGACTCTCATGGCGCATTCAACAGCCGCGATATCCGGCGCACGTTCGCAAATCCGTTCGGATGTGCGAGACGCTGCTGAATCTGTTGCGTGGCCCGTGTGGGCCGGCGTTGCCGGCGTCATCTTCATAACATCCGGACTCTACTGGGACATCTCGTGGCACCAGACGATCGGGCGAGATACTTTCTGGACTCCCGCTCACCTCGCCATCCAATTCGGCGGAATCCTCGCGGCCGTTTCGTGCTGCTTTCTGATTTTCTCCACTACATTCGGTAAGAACGAGCTGGCGCGCACAAATTCGGCGAAGGTCTGGGGATTCCGTGGGCCTATCGGCGCGTTTCTGACCGCCTGGGGCGGCGCAACCATGGTCACTTCGGCGCCTTTTGACAACTGGTGGCACAACTCCTTTGGTCTCGACGTGCAAATTTTGAGTCCGCCGCACGTCGTCCTCGGACTTGGATTCCTCGGCGTGACCATCGGCGTACTTTTGCTGGCGACTTCGGAAAAGAATCGCGCCGAAGGCAGCTCGCGCAAGACACTCGAACGCATGATCCTTGTTATCGGCGGTTTTCTCGTAGTTCTCCGCATGATTTTGTTGACCGAGTACATCGAACCAAACTCCATGCACACGGCCCTTTTTTACTGCGTTGTCTGTCTGGGGGCGCCGATCGGCATGCTCGCGGTTGTGGGCGCCTCCGGTGTTCGCTGGGCGATGACGAAGATCGCGGCGATTTACATGCTCCTGTTTGCCGGGGCGATGTGGTTTTTCCCGTTATTTCCGGCCGAGCCGAAGTTGGGGCCTGTGTATACGAAAGTGACTCACATGGTACCGATGCGTTTTCCGCTGCTCTTGATCGTGCCCGCTTTTTTCGCGGATTTGGTTATCCAAAAAATGGGTCCCGGCAAGCGATGGCTTCAGTCAATCGTTCTCGGATTTGTTTTTCTTGCGGCGACCCTCGCGGCTCAATGGCCTTTCGCGAGCTTTCTAGTTTCTCCCGGCGCGCGCAACTGGATTTTCGGAATGGGCTACTTTTCTTACCCGGAATCCCCCGCGCAGTATCACTTTACGTATGAATTCGCCCAGCGAGGTCCGCTGCTCTCATCTTTCTTGCCCGGGTTGGCGATTGCGCTGGGATTGTGCATCGTGTCCTGTTGGGTGGGCGTGGTTTCTGGCGACTGGCTGAAGCGGCTTCGGCGCTAGACCCTGGCGATTGCAGGAATTTTCTTGGGCGCGCGGCATTCCATGTTACGGCGACTCATCTTCATTGCGGGACTCACTTTGTTGGCGGCGCCCATTCTTGCGCACGTCGGCAGTCCCGATGTTTATTTCCAGGGCAGCGCCGGGCCGTACCGGCTGGTGATTTCGATTCGCACTCCGCAGATGATCCCCGGAATTGCCGAGCTCGAAATCCGCAGCCTTGACCCAACTGTGCGCGGAATTCGCGTCGCGCCGGTCTACATTGTCGGAGCAGGATCGAAGTATCCGCCGCCTCCGGAAGCGCTCACGCAATCCAAGAACGATCCCCAATACTTTTCCGGGCGCCTCTGGCTGATGGCGTCGGGCTCGTGGGAAGTCCGCGTGCACGTGGATGGCGATCGCGGAACGGGCGAAATTGGAATTCCGGTGCCCGCGGCCGCGCGGCGCACCCTGCCCATGGAGAAGCCGCTCGGCGCACTCCTCTTCGGATTGATGTTGCTGCTCGTTATTGCGCTCGTCTCCATCGCGGCCGCGGCGGCGCGCGAAGGCACTCTCCCCGCGGGCGGCGCGCCAACCGCGTCCAATCGCCGTCGCGCGTGGATCGCGACCGGCGTTGGATCCGTCATCCTCGTCGTCGCGCTGTTTTATGGAAATAAATGGTGGAATGCCTCCGCGGCGGAGCGCGCCGGCACGATGATTTACCAGCGCCCGCCACTCGGCCTCTCGATTCAGCCGGGCGGGCGATTAGCTCTGCACGTTGGGGATTCGCAGTGGCACAGCCGCAGGCCGGAAACCGTTATGACCGGGATCATTCCCGACCACGACCACCTGATGCATCTTTTCTTAATCCGTACGCCTGCGATGGATCGCTTCTACCACTTGCATCCCACCGGCGGCGAGAACAATGATTTTCTGCAGTCGCTGCCTGCGTTGCCTGCGGGGCACTACCAGCTTTTTGCGGACATCGTCCGCGCTTCCGGATTTCCAGACACGCTGACAGGTGAGCTGGACATTTCTTCCGATGTGACTGGTTCGGCTTTGAATGGCGATGATTCCACTTCAACGCCTTTGCCGACTTCCAGTCCGCCGACAAACTCAAATGTCGCGCCGCTTCCCGACGGCGGCAGTATGGTCTGGGAGCGCGACTCCACGCCGATCACCGCCAATAAGCTTGTGATGCTACGCTTTCGTGTGCAGGACAAGGACGGCAAGCCCGCGAACGATCTTGAGCTCTATATGGGCATGCCCGCGCACGCAGCGATCGTTTGCTCTGACTTCACCGTTTTTGCGCACATTCATCCGGATGGCACCGTCTCGATGGCCGCTCTCGATCTTGCCAACACCAGCACGATTCCGAAGACCCCATTGGACGCATCGGTGCCCGCATCCATGCAGGGCATGGAGATGGGCCCCATCTCTCCGGAGATCTCTTTCCCTTATGGCTTTCCGAAGGCAGGGGATTACCGGATGTTTGTGCAGGTTAAGCGCGCGGGGCGCGTGGTGACCGGCGTCTTCGATTTGCACGTCGCACCGTGAGATCCTTCGGCCGTGCCACAATTCGCCCGATTCCGTTCAAAACATGATGAGGGGCGAATTGCTCCCTCATCCGGGCGCGATTCCACGCCAATCTTGCATCTCGATATGGACGCGTTCTACGTCTCTGTCGAATTGCTTGAGCGTCCGGATTTGCGCGGCAAGCCGGTCATCGTCGGCGGACGCCCCGACCAGCGCGGCGTCGTTTCTGCTGCAAGTTATGAAGCGCGGGCTTTCGGCGTGCACTCCGCGATGCCGCTTCGCACCGCTGCCAAGCTTTGCGCTCACGCCGTCTTCCTCGATTGCCGCCACTCACTTTACGAGCAGTGGTCGGACCGCGTCGTCGTGATTCTCCGCAAATTTTCACCCATCGTTGAAATGGCTTCGATTGATGAAGCCTACCTTGATTTGAGCGGCACCGAACGCCTCCACGGCCCGCCGCTCGCCGCCGCTCATAACATGCTCCGCGACATCACCCAAACCACCGGCCTGCCTTGCTCAGGAGGACTTGCCGCCACTCGCCTCGTCGCCAAAGTTGCCAGCGACCAGGCCAAGCCTCGCGGGCTGCTCTGGGTGCCTGCCGGCGCCGAAGAAAGTTTCCTGGCCCCTCTCGGCGTGCGCCGCATTCCCGGCATCGGCAAAGTGACCGAAGCAGCTTTGCGCGGCCTCGGGATCGACACGGTGGGTCAACTCGCAGCCGTGCCCATCGAGAAATTGAAGGCCTCTTTTGGGTTGTGGGGTTCGGCGCTCTATCGCAAATCGCGAGGCGAGGACGCCTTCGAGTTTTTTATCGACGCCGAGCCAAAATCCATCTCGCACAACCACACGTTCAACGAAGACGTCGCGGACGCGGAACCGCTCCGCACCATGCTCAGTCATCTTTGCCAGAAGGCCGCGAAGCGCCTCCGCGATGCCGGCCTTTCCGCGCAAACGGTTACGCTCTCCATTCGTTACCAGAGTTTCCGCACAACCACTCACGCGCGCACTTTTTCCGAGCCGACCGACCTCGACACAATCATTCTTGCCGCAATCCGCGAGCTGTTTGAAGCGCGGTGGGACCGCCGTCAAAAAGTGCGCCTGCTCGGGGTCGCGCTCACAGGCTTTTCTCATGGCGCTTTGCAATTGGACTTGCTCGATGGCGAGCGGCGCCAAAAACTCGAGAAACTCGCCCGCGCCGCCGACCGGCTCCGCGACCGCTTCGGCTTCGAGAAGATCCAGTACGGCGGCTCCCTCGGCCAAAAGGGCCGGGGCAACGACCGTCGCAATAATTGAAATATCCATAGAGGCACATCGGCAAGTCATCGCGCTTGGCGCGGTGCCGCGCCGCGCGGATAATCGGCACATGAATTCTGGCGCCAATTCGCGCGCGTTGGCGGAGGAGATCTGCCGCACCCTTCGTTCCAGCGGTCACCAGGCCTATCTTGTGGGTGGATGCGTGCGCGATCTGTTGCTCGGCCGCGAGCCCGCCGATTACGATGTCTCCACCGATGCAACTCCCGGGCAAATTGAGAATCTGTTCCCCGGCAGCCTGACGGTTGGCGCAAAGTTCGGCGTCGTGATCGTTCCCCGAGATGGCGCGCAGGTCGAGGTCGCGACGTTTCGCTCCGACATCGGTTATTCCGACGGACGCCATCCCGACCGCGTAGTTTTCTCGAAAATCCCTCAGGAAGACGTGAAGCGCCGCGACTTCACCATCAACGGCCTGCTGATGGATCCGGCGACCGGTGAGGTCCAGGATTATGTCGGCGGCCGGAACGATTTGAAGGCTGGTGTGATTCGCACCATAGGCGAGCCTTTCCTGCGGTTTAGCGAGGATAAACTGCGGCTTGCGCGCGCCGTGCGTTTTGCCGCGCGTTTTGATTACGTCATCGAGCCGCTGACTTTCACCGCTATTCAGAATCTGGCGCCGCAGATTCTTCAGGTTTCCGCCGAACGGCTCCGCGATGAATTGACGAAGATCCTCACCGAGGGCGCGGCCCGTCGCGGCTTTGAGCTGCTTGACGAAACGGGACTCCTCGCCGTCGCGCTTCCTGAAGTCGCGCGCATGAAGGGCGTCCCGCAGCCACCCGAATATCACCCCGAGGGCGATGTGTGGATTCACACCCTCATGCTTCTCGAGAAATTGCCGGCCGGTTGTTCTCCGACCCTCGCCTGGGGGGCGTTGCTGCATGACATCGGCAAGCCGCCGGCTTTCCGCCCTGCGAGTCAAACCGGCGACCGCATCCGCTTTGACGGTCACGACGAGATCGGCGCAAAAATGGCCGAAGAAATTTGCCGCCGGCTGCGTTTTTCGAATGAGGAGACCGAGCAAATTGCCAGACTCGTAGGCAGCCACATGAAGTTCAAGGATGTTCCGCAAATGCGGCCGGCCACGCTGAAGCGTTTTGTGCGGCTCCCATCTTTTGAGGAGCACCTTGAGCTTCACCGTATCGATTGCCTCTCGAGTCACGGGATGCTCGGTAACTGGGAATATATCCAGCGATTCCTTGCCGAGACTCCCCCGGAACAGGTCCGCCCGCCACGTCTTCTGACCGGCGAAGATTTGCAGTCGATGGGGTTTCTCGCCGGGCCTGCTTTCAAACTAATTTTGCATGCGCTTGAGGACGCGCAGCTTGACGGACGGGTAAAAACAGTTGACGAAGCCAAGAAGTTCGTTCGAGATGAGTTCACGAAGCTTCCAACAACGTTCGCACAAAGCGGCAGCTGAAAGTGATCGTCAAGCACCCATTTGTGTCCGTAAGTATCTGAAAATAAGGGTGTTATCGTGGTGGCTGAGCCATTATAAAGAACGTTTGCACCCGCCGGGCAGATGGCTGTATGATGTTTAGCGTAACACACTAAGATTTAATGAGCTCAAGTATGTTAGTATTGTAACGATTCTTTGCCGCGCGCATCTAACGTATTGGTAGGCAAAGTGCTCCTATTCACCTGAGCGCTTTCCAGGGACCCAATGACGGAAAAACAAATAATCATTCCAAGTGAATTAGCCATTCTGCCTGTGCGGGACATTGTCCTTTTTCCCGGCGGCGTGACGCCGCTCCCCATCGGCCGCGAAACATCCATCGCTCTCGTGAATTCGCTTCAGGGCGAAGAAAAGATTATCGGTGTTGTCGCGCAGCTCGATCCACGCGTGGACGACCCCGGTGGTGCAGACCTCCATTCCGTAGGCACGGCCGCAAAGCTCCACAAGACCGTAAAGATGCCCAACGGCAACATGGTGATTTTCCTTGAAGGCTTGCAGCGCATCCGCGTCACAGAGATCGTAAGCCTGCGCCCCTACATTCGAGCTCGCGTGGAAGCTCAGCCGGATATCACCGGACCGGCGGATGCGGAGCTGACCGCCCTTGAACGCAACGCGCAAACTCTGTTCAAGGACGTGGTCGCACGTTCGCCTCAACTTTCCGACGATCTCCAGACCGTCGTGACGAATATTGATGACCCCGGTCGTCTGGCCGACTTCATCGCCGGGATGCTGCCTTCACTGAACACTCTCATCAAACAGGAATTGCTGGAGACGGCGTCCGTCCGCAAGCGGCTCGAAACCCTGATCCGCGAGCTCAGCAAGGAACTCGAAGTCCTCGAGCTGAAAAATAAAATCCAAGAGCAGGTGCAGGAGCAGGTCAGTCAGAGCCAGCGTGAATATCTGCTTCGCGAGCAGATGAAAGCCATCCAGAAGGAGCTGGGTGAAAGTGAGGATGGCCAAACCGAGATCGAAGAACTGCGCAAGAAAATCAACGAGTCCGGGATGACCGCCGAGGCAAAGAAGGAATCCGAGCGCGAATTAAAGCGCCTCGAACGCATGACTCCTTCTTCCGCGGAATATATGGTCGCGCGGACCTATCTCGAATGGATGACCTCGCTGCCCTGGGCGAAATCCTCAGGCGTGGAAGAAATTGACATTCCCAAGGCGCAGACCATTTTGGACGAAGATCATTACGACCTCGAAAAGGTCAAGCAGCGCATTCTCGATTATCTGGCGGTAAAAAAACTTCAGCCCGGCATGAAGGGGCCGATCCTTTGCTTCATCGGGCCTCCCGGCGTGGGCAAGACCTCTCTCGGCAAGTCCATTGCCCGCGCGATGGGGCGAAAGTTTGTCCGCATCTCCCTCGGCGGCATGCACGACGAAGCGGAGATTCGCGGCCACCGGCGCACCTATATCGGGGCGCTGCCCGGCCAGATTCTTCAGGGATTGCGCCGCGCCGAAGTGAACGACCCGGTCTTCATGCTCGACGAAGTGGACAAGCTCGGGCGCGACTTCCGTGGCGATCCATCCGCGGCGCTGATGGAGGTCCTCGATCCGGAGCAGAACGCAACATTCCGCGATCACTATCTCGACGTCCCGTTCGACCTCTCGAAAGTCATTTTCATATGCACGGCGAACTGGATTGACCCGATTCCGGAGCCCCTGCGTGACCGCATGGAAATCATTGAGCTCGCGGGTTACACCGAGGAAGAAAAGGTCCACATCGCCCGGCGTTACCTGATTCCGAAGCAGGCCGCCGAGCATGGCCTCAAAATCGGCGAACAAATCGATTTCACCGAAGAGGGATTGCGCGAACTCATCACCAGCTTCACGCGCGAAGCGGGCGTCCGCAATCTCGAACGCGAAATTGCCACGCTTGTTCGCAAGCAGGCGCGCCGCATGGCCGAGGGCAAGACGGAGAAGCTCGAAGTGACGCCCGAAGTTGTGAAGGAAGTCCTCGGCGTGCCGAAATTCCGCTCCGAAAAGGAAGCCGAAGAGCGCGTCAAGCGCCCCGGAGTTTCCGTCGGGTTGGTTTGGACGCCGGTCGGCGGCGACATCGTCTTCATCGAAGCCACCGGCATGCGCGGGGGCAAGCAATTCACAATGACCGGCCACCTCGGTGAAGTGATGCAGGAGTCCATGACCGCGGCGCTATCCTGGGTGCGCGCCAATGCCGATCGCTATGGCGTGGATCCGGATTTCTTCCGCAAGCAGGACATCCACATCCACGTGCCCTCGGGCGCGGTGCCGAAAGATGGTCCTTCCGCCGGCGTTGCGATGGTGACGGCTCTCGTAAGCTTGCTTACCGGCCGGCCAGTACGTCCGCGGGTGGCGATGACGGGCGAGATTTCGCTTCTCGGCGTCGTCCTGCCAATCGGCGGCGTTAAGGAAAAGGTTCTCGGTGCGCGCCGCGCGGGTATCCGCGAGGTGATTCTCCCGGCGGACAACGAACCGAATGTGAAGGAAGACCTGCAGCCGCACATGCTTGAGGGGATTACGATCCACTACGTTCGCACTGTGGATCAGGCGCTCGATTTGGCGCTCGAAAAGCTGCCGGTGACTACGCCGGTTACGGCCAAGAAACCTCCGGTGGTTCGCCCGGCGCCATCGACCGTGCCGCCCCTGCATTAAGATGGGCTGAGAAGTGACTGCTGCGCGCGTCACAACCTTGATTACAAACGGCGGAGATTGCCGAAGGGCGGCCTCCGCCGTTTTCTTTTCAGCACATCGACGCATGTCATTATCGCTCCGCCCCTTGCGCTCCAGGCTTGCTTCGCGTAGACCTTTTTCCCTTACACTTTGTAAAGCCATATGCCGCCTCGGGCAAAACCTGCCTCACCTCCGCGCGAGCTTGCGCGCCGCATCGTTGCGGAGATGTCTCGCGCGAAATTTGCGCCTGCATTTCTCGATAGTTATGCGCGGGAATTCAACCGCGTGGATGTAGTCGCCCATTCCGAGAGGCGCGGCGAAATGGAAGCCATTCTCAGCCGCGAAATTCTTCTGGCGATCGCAACGCGCATCGCGCTCACCCTCGAAGAGCGCAACGCACCTCCACATGGGCGGCGCTTCGGGCGCCTCGCCAGGCCCACATTGCTGTGGAACGTCGGCACGTTCATTCGCGAACTCGCCGCCGCGATCGCCCACGAGACCGGCTGGACGCTCGGCGATTCCGTGGAGTTTCAAAGCGACCTGCAGATCTACCGAAGTTTATCGAGAGCGTCCGCTTCGAGTCGTTCTACTTCCGGCCGCACAAACATCGCGCGACCACGCAGCCCGTTCGTTGACCGCTGCGCGATTGTCCTTGATCCTTCCATGCTTGAAAATGCCAGCCGCGCCGCGGCGAAGCTTCTCCCGCGCATTGAATTGTTCGCTGACCATTTGTTGGAAGAGGCGCCGGGGCGGAAAAAGTAGGGCCGGCTTGCGGTCAATCGTCCGAGACGAATGCGCCGCCGAACAGCGGCTGTCCCGCAAGCGCCGTTCGCGCGCCGTAAATCATCACGCCGGCAATGATTGCCAATCCCAACCACCCCATCCACGCATACCAAGCCGATGTGTCCGTAGTGAATGGCACGCCCAATAGATGTTGCAAAAAGTGGAATACAACCGTTGCAAGCAGCCCGAACCTGACAATTAAGTAGACCAAAATTATCGTGCCGACCGGCTCAAGGAAATAGGACTCGAATTTGGTTTCTCCTTGCGCGGCCGCTTTCAATGTCCAGAACAAAACGAACAGCGCTGCTGCCGCCCATTGATTTCTGACGATCCGTTGGATTATTACCAACATGAAGATGATTACAAACGCGTTGAAAATTGCCGAGTTCAATGTAGATAGGATCTGGGCAAATACAGTGCGGCCTCCGATAAGGATGTTGACGGCGCCATAATCCATCCCCGGCGGCGGAAGTCCTCGCCAGGATGTATACAGATTGTCCAGGCGTCCGGATGCAATAATAAGCAACGCGCCGGCGGTTCCCGCAAGCAAGTCTCTCCCGACCATCGGGTCGTGAAACTTCCCGGCAAGCAGCCGGTTCCAGGAGATGAGCAGCGTGGGATTTCGCCTTCGCACGAAGGGTTCCAGCGCGATATAAATCATCCACATAAATAAAGCCGCGAGAGACGCCCATGCGGATGCGAGCGTTGCGCTGTATGCTTCAAATGGATCCGACACATGATTCGCGCCAATGATCCACGTGATGGTTGTGATCCCGAAAACAAATGCCGCTAAACGCCACGCCCCGCCCATGTCTGCGCGTTTCCGCTTGTAGTTTTGCCATGCCAGCACCCCTCCGTACAACAGAAGGCTCAGCACGATGACAATTGCGAAAATAATCGAAGCGTGTTGGGCGGCGCTGGATCCTAGATTCACTCCGGGGGCGGGCGTCCACGGCGCAACTTCCTGGAAGTAAACAGGTTTGCCTCTGTAGGCTGCCGCCTCCAAGTGCAGCGTCACTTCCGGCCGCTCAAGCATCGGCACCGACCAGGCGGCCACTGAATCCGCGAAATTCTTCGGATTTCGCTCCAGTTCCTCCGGCTTGCACTGTGCAGGATCGAATCCCGCCGCGACAAGCAACTTGTTCCAATCTGGTTTTGGGTTCTCCTGATTGCTGGGTGGTGCAAGCCTCTGAGTCACGACGTTTAAGTATTGCAACCTGCCCTCGGGGTCCAATTCAATGTGGATCATTCCCGGATCTTCATCCGGAGGATCCGTGGAAGTGATTTGTCCCTGCACTCCCGCGCCCAGGATTTGCCTGGCGAAAAATATCGTCGGGCTCCGGCGATACCAGAAATTCAGTGCGCTTTGCGTGCGGCTCCAGCGCGTGGGTGATTTGTCCTTATTCTCCACGTAATCCAAATACTGTGAGTCAACGTCAAAGCCTGTCGCAACCTGCCGGGGAATACGCGTGTAGCCAAAGTCTTTCAACATATTTTGCGCGCGTTCGACTAATACCTCAGGCGGCTTCGGCATCTGGATAACGCGGTAAAACCGTGTTCGAGACGCCAACGCAAATTCGAGAATCAATCCGAGTGCCACAATCCCAAGGCAGGCCCAAACAAATCGGGGACGCATTCCCTCCTTGCCGCCTGCCGCCGCAACCATTTCCGGCGAAGGTGTTTCGCCCGCCGCCAGCGCCGCCGCTAAAGGATCGCCTCCTGGCAACGCCGCCGCCACTTGCAGTGCTGTCGCCGGCCGATTCTTCGGGTCTTTTTCAAGGCAGCGCGAAATCACACGCTCGATGATCGGGTCAAGGCCTTTGACAAGAGTTGAGGGGCTCGCAGGCGCGGAGGATTCCCGCAATCGGTTCATTTCCGCCAGTGTCGGCGCGTCGTACGCGCGCTTTCCGGTGAAAATCTCGTACAGCACAAGCCCGAGCGAGTAGATGTCGCTCTTCTGAGTGACTTCGAATCCCGCGAGTTGTTCGGGCGCAATGTATGCAGGCGTTCCCGCGCGGACCTCTGCTCCGTGAACGTCACCTGAGATGCTCGCCAACCCGAAATCGCTGATGCGCACTCGCCCCCGGCCATCGAGCATTACGTTTGCAGGCTTCAAATCGCGATGCAGAAGACCCTGCTCGTGCGCCGCGGCCAGCCCCGCACAAATTTGACGCGCAATTTCAAGTCCTTTGTCTTCGGGGAAGCGCCCAATGCGCTTCAGAAGGACACTCAGATCCTCGCCGTCAACGTATTCCATTGTGAGGAATGGCGCGCCATCGACCGCGCCGATATCGAACACACGGCACACGTTTGGATGTGACACTTGCCTTGCGATGCGCACTTCCTGGTGAAATCGTTCAAGGGCCGAAGGATCATTCGTGAGTTCAGCAGGCAAAAACTTCAGCGCGACTTCCTGCTGCAGCGTCAAATCCTCAGCCCGGTAAACCTCGCCCATCCCCCCTTTACCGAGCGCGGTGACAATCCGATACCGTCCCGCGAGCACTGTCCCCGGCACAAACCGGCCCTTGCCCGTCCATCCCGAGCTGCTCGCGGAATCCGAGGAATCCGCGCGAGTAGCCGCGCGCGGCGTCTTCCTCGGAGTGACCGCGGGCAGTGGCGCATCGCTTTGCGCGTCCGTCGCCAGGATCGTCGGCGTCGATCCGATGTCGAGCGCGGTCCCGCATTGCAGGCAGAAACGCCCTGTATCGGGGACTTCCGATTTGCATTTGGGACACTTCATCGCGGCATTTGCCTCGATTCCATTCGCGGCGAAAACCTAGTTGGTTGGCTCCACAACCACCGCGGTCCCGTATGCCAGCACTTCCGTCACGCCGTTCATTACCTCGCAAGCGTCGTAGCGCATCCCGATGACGGCGTTTGCGCCGCGCGTCGCCGCGTGGTCGGCCATCAGCTCGAAGGCATCCTCCCGCGTCTTCTCGCATAGTTCGGTGAAAATCGTGATATTGCCTCCGACGATCGTCTGCAATGCTGCGCCGATATTCCCGATCACGCTACGCGACCGCACCACAATTCCACGCACAATCCCAATCGTTTTCACGACGCGAAATCCGTCCAATTCAAACGCGGTTGTCACCTGTGCCGGATCAATTCTGAGTGGCATGTTTCCCCCCTTTGCTGTGATCGAAACGTTTGTTTTACCGAAACGTGCGCACGATTCTAACCGCAATCGCCGCGCCGCGCATGTCAGAATCATGGATGCGGGATCGTCCTTCTCGATGGAAGAGGCGTTCTACATCGTTGCCGGTCTGAATTTGCTCCTGGCCCTGTGGTCGCTGTGGGGCGGCATCCAGTGGCTCGCATTGGCCCGGCGAAGCCACGCGCGCCACCCCGGGTTTTACGCTCCCCGCGTCGCGCTGATCTGCCCCTGCAAGGGCCTCGAGCCCAGCCTCGAACAGAATCTCACCGCCCTCACCGGGCAGGAATACTCCAGCTTTGAAATTTTCTTCGTCTTCGCACGTTCCGATGACCCCGCCCGCTCCGCTGTCAAATTTGTCGCGGATTCGAGCCCAGTGCCCGCTCACATCGTCATCGCCGGAAAGCCTGTGGACTGCGGCGAGAAGGTCAACAACCTCCGCGTGGCCGTCGAACAGCTTGACCCCGGCTTTGAAGTTCTTGTCTTCGCCGATTCTGACGGCCGTCCCGATAAGCACTGGCTCGAGCATCTCGTCGCGCCTCTCCAGAATCCTCAGCTTGGGGCCGCCACTTCCTTTCGCTGGTGGCTCCCCGACCGCGGTGGCTTCTGGAGCGCATTCGGCGCAGCGTGGGACGCGGGCATCGCCACCATGCAGGGCGCGCACACTCACAATTTTTGCTGGGGCGGGGCCACCGCCATCCGCCGCGCCACGTTTGAACAGGCCGCCATCCGCACGCACTGGACCGGCGCCGTGAGCGATGACTGGGCCATGACGCGCGCGCTCCGCTCCGCGGGCCGCCGCATCGATTTCGTGCCCGAATGCCTCGTCCCCACGGTGCGCGACGCCAATTTCTCCGGCCTTCTCGAATTCACCAATCGGCAGATCACCATTACACGCGTTTACGCGCCCCGAACTTGGTTCGGCGGTTTGCTGTTTCACTTGGTCTACTGCGCGAGCTTCGTATTGGGGCTGTTTCTTATCGTTCAAGCGTGGGTCGTCGGACAGCTCTGGCTCAGCACCGCGCTGATTTTATTTCTCGTAATACTGTTGGTGGCGTTGAAGGGATTGCTTCGATGGCAGGCGGTTAACGAATTGCTCCCCGCGTGGAGGCACAAGCTCTTGTCCTACGCGTGGGCCTGGACGCTCCTTGCACCGCTCGTCCCGTTTCTGTACACCGTGAATTTTCTGGTTTCAATGTTCCGCCGGCGAATCATCTGGCGCGGCGTTCGCTATCGCCTCATCTCTGCCGGTCAGACGAAAATCCTGCTGCGCTGATTCGCCCGCGCCTCATCCCCCCGCGCGCAATGCTGGTGATAGAATTCTTTTCAAATATGCGTCCATCTCTTTCACGCCGAGCAGCTTGCAGAGCAGCACCGTGAGCAACAATCCCGCAAGCGTCGCCGCGCATAAGTCCAGGAACGCGCCGGAAAACCGCAGCCACGAGATATGCTCACCCAGCAAAGAAACAATTTTCCAGCTCGCCACGCCCGCCGCGACGGAAGCGAGCAGCACCTTGCCAAAAAATCCGACGAGCCCGCGCGCGCCTGCGCCGTGCGTCCTCCGCAGAAGCAGCACAAAAAGAATTAGCGTGTACACGGTGATCCCAATCGAACTCGCCATCGCCAGGCCGATGTGCTGCTCCTTCCGCGAAAGCGCCCAGTACACTGGAATCGTCAGAATCGTCAGCGACGTCCCCACCACCGCCGGCGTAATCGTGTCTCGCATCGCATAAAAGCCTCGCGCCAGAATGTTTTGCGCGCCCCACGCGAACATCCCCGTCGAAAACCATACGAGCGTCCCGGCTGTCGCCAGGAAGTCTCCCTCTGAATAACGGGTGTGCGAGTAGATCAAATGCACCAGCGGCACGCTTTGCGCAATCGTCAGCGCGGCGATCGGTGTCAGCAGCAGGATCAGCCCCTTCAGAGTGCCGCTTAGAATCCTGTCCAGTTCCTCAAATCGTTTCTCTGAAAAGAGCTGTGCCATTACCGGGAATGACGCCACGCCAATCGCCTGTCCCACAATCCCGAGCGGCGCGCGCATCAAGTTCTTCGCGTTGTTCAGCCACGTAATCGACGCCGTCTGCAAATGTGACCCGAACCAGCGGATGATCCAGTCGTCGGTAAAGGGAAGCGAGAGCGCCAGCATGATTGGAATCGCCAGCTTCACAAACATCTTGAAGCCCGGGTGCCCGATCCGCAGGGAAGGGAAGAACTTCGCGCCCGCGCGCTTTGCTCCGTACACTTGCAGCAGGAAATTCCCCACAATGGCCCCGGCCAGCACGCCGACAGCGAATCCCGTGATTCCAATCCGCGGCGCGAGCGCCACGCCGCACACGATAATCCCGATGTTATAGAGGAGTGGGGCAAGCGAAGGCACGATGAACTGGTTTTTCGCGTACTGCACTGCGCTCAGGATTCCCCCCATGAAAAAACAGAATTGCGCGGGCAGCATCAGCCGCGTCAGCGAGATCGCTTGCACCCGCTCCGCCGGCCCAAATCCCGGCGCAATCGCCGCCACAACTTCCGGCGCGAAAATCTCCGCAAGGGTCACCACGGAGATGAGCACGATCCCCATAAATGTCACGACAATTGAAAATGCGCGCCAACCTTCCTCTTCATTTTTTTCGGCAAGATACTTCGTGAAGACAGGAATGAATGTCACGCTCAGCGAACCAGCCGCGACAAGGTAGTTCAGGAAATCCGGCAGCGTGAACGCGACGATGTACGCGTCCGTCCTGGCGTTTGCCCCCACTTCGTGCGCAATGGCCCAGTCGCGCCCTACCCCGAGCACGCGGCTCAGCAGCACGCTGGTCATCACAATTCCGGTCGAGAGCGCAATCTGCCGCCCGAGTGACGCTTGCGGCTTGCTTGTCATGTCGTGGAAATTGTCGCGGATTGCGCGCTCCGCCGCCAATGCGCGTTTCGCGCGCGTTGCGCATCCAGCACGCTGTGCGCTTTACCTGCCCGACAAAAACGGGAAGTGGGTCGACGCCTCCATGAAAAACAGCAGTGGGATTGTGAGCCAGCATCCAATCACCACCGTCTGCTCAAGCATCCGCTGCACCTGAGCGGCCTCCGGCGGCATTGGCATCCCATTTTCGATCGCCGCGCGCGTCCACTGAATTAGTTTTTTCTGGCAGCGCCACACGATTCCCCACGCCGCCATAAACATTATCGTCCCGATTCCGCCGCCAACGCTGATGCACAATGTTCGATTGCTCGTCGCTGGCCCCGCCACCAGCGTCAAGTTCACCCACGCCGCCGCAACCACTAATACTAGCGCTGCCAGGTTCAGCATCGGCCCGGAAAGTTTTCCCGACTGCAATGCGCCCATGAATATCACAAACGCCCCCACCCAGCACGCGAACCAGATCCCAATCCATCGCCAGGCAAGCGAGGGTTCTCCCACGTTCGCCGCGTCTGTTTGCGCGTAAATCATGAAGTACCGGAACCCGGCCAGCCATGTGATCGCCGCGCCGAAGCGCGCCACCGCGGCCGCGCGCGGCATCAGCACCAGCGCCGCCTTTCCTCGCGTAGCGGGGTCGAGATTCATCATCGCTGGCATCACAACCACGGCCGTGAAATAGATCGCTCCAACCCACGCCGTCGCCGCCAAAATGTGCACCCACCGGAGCACAATCTGCTCCATCGCCGGTCCTCCCGACGGAAACATGACATCCAACTTCCCAAGTATCGCCGCTGCACAATCCACCAGCATTCGCATGCTTTTTCTCCTGGCTTCGGGGACCACACCCCCTGACGTTCCGGGATTCTATGCGACTCTCTCCCGCGTCGGGAAGGGGAAATTTTACTGCATCGTGAAATCGCTGCACGCCGTATACATGATTTTCTCCGCGGGAATCCTCTAAACCCTTTATTTACAACGCGAAAATCATTCAGCCTATGGCACCCATCTTGCTCATCAATTCAGTGGCCCAGTGTTGCTAATTGGGGGGACTTTCATTCTGACGGCGCACGCAGAATCTCACCTGGCACATTGCGCTCATTCTCATTCCTGTCCGCGTCCCCATTCACCCAGCCTTCATAATTTCAAACATCGCCGCTCCATTTGTCCGTCCTGCGGCTGACAGGAAGGGGAATTCGGTGTGAAGAAATTGCAAGCTCTGCTGCAAGCTTCTCAAACCAGAAGTAAATCGAAGAAGATTCCCGATCTGCGCCCTCTCTCCTACGTTTTCTGCGACAAAAAAACAGGCGCCGCCCGCTTCCGCATTGACGCCGATTCCGCCGGGGCCATGCCGGTGGACCGCGCCGCCAGTCTGCTTGCGATTCACTGTCTCGCCCACCATCGGTCGCCGAGTGACTTCCACCTTTTCTGCGCCACCGGCGAAGACCTCATCGAGAGAGTGGTTGCCCGCGCTGGGAATTTGATGGCCGCGGCGGGCTTGGACGTCTCAGCCGTCTCATTGAGCCGTCGCGAGCGTGAAGTCCTCGTCGCGGTGTCCAACAACCTGGCCAATAAGGAAATCGCATCTTTGCTGTCCCTCAGCGAACGGACGGTGAAGTTTCATGTCTCCTCGCTGCTCGCAAAATTTGGAGTCACCCGCAGGGGCGAGCTCGCTCATTTTGCCGGGCGGGAAACTATCGCACCCGGTTGGCAGCCGATCCTCGGGCCCGGTTGCGACGATTCTTCAGAGCCTGTTCGGAATGTTTTCTTGGAGGGGTTGCAGAAAATCGCCCATTCATCGAACGGCACGCGCCTTTTGCGTTTGGCTCCGCGCGCGAGCTAGCCCTTCAATGCGGGCTAGCATTGCCCCGGAGCGGCATGCTTACAGAATGTCCGTTGGTTTAAGTCGGAGGATGTTGGGGCGGGGCCCCTGAGTGAAGGGAAAGTTCACACGACTCAGGCGACCCGCCCTTGTTTTTGGGCTTTCAATTTATGAGCGCCCCAGACGCCCTTCTCGCGTCTGGGGTCTCTTATTATGCATTTGGGGAATCGCCGCTTATTTCTTCGCCGCCGCGTAATGGTCTGACACCGCATTCCAATCCACCACGCTCCACCACGCCTCGATGTAATCCGCGCGCCTATTTTGATACTTCAAATAATAGGCGTGCTCCCACACATCCAGCCCGAACACCGGCTTGCCGCCGCTCATGATCGGGTTGTCTTGGTTTGGTGAAGACTCGATCGCCAGTTTGCCGTCCTTCACCACTACCCACGCCCAGCCTGAGCCGAATCGCCCCATGCCCGCCGCGGCAAATTTCGTCTTGAACTCCGCATACGTGCCGAAGGCTTGCGTAATCGCCTGCGCCAGATCGCCCTTCGGCTCTCCGCCGCCGCCCTTCTTCATGATTTTCCAGAACATGCTGTGGTTCCAGTGGCCGCCGCCGTTGTTCCGCACTGCCGTGCGGATGTTTTCCGGCACTGTGTCGATCTTCGCCAGCAGCGCGTCAATTGAAAGCGATTGCAGGGCGCTCTGCCCTTCGAGCGCCTTGTTCAGGTTCGTGACGTAGGCGCCATGATGTTTGTCGTGATGGATCTCCATCGTCTTCGCATCAATGTATGGTTCGAGTGCGTCAAATGCGTAAGGTAGCGCGGGAAGTTCAAATGCCACGGGACTCTCCTTCTTCGAAGTTGCCTGCTGTGTCATAAAACCCTCCTCAGTATAATCAGATTCCCCCTCCCACGTCTCGGATACATTGATATCCACAGCCCGCCGCTCCGCTGTCTCATTCTGGACATTCCGCCAATCCCGACGGCGCGCCTTTCAAACGCGCCGCGGCCGAATTGGCCTTCGCAGCCCAGCCCCACCCTCTTCGCGGACTTGCATTCCGATCAAGTGTGTCCTAGACTACCTCTAGGAGATCCCAATGCCAACCCTATACGTCGAAAACGTGCCTAAGGAGCTCTATGACGCTCTTCGCGAAAGGGCTCGCTCCCGCCGCCGCTCAATCGCAGCGGAAATCCTGGCACTACTTGAGGAATCGATTCCCACTGCCCGTGAGCTGAAAGCACGGCGGGAATTCGTCCGGCGCTTGGAAAGAATGCGTTCGAGGCCGGCACGAAGCCGCGGGCCGTTCCCATCCACGGAGGAAATGCAACGCGAGGACCGCGCTAGGTGAATACCGTTGTTGTTGACGCGAGCGTCGCGGCAAAATGGCTCTTGCCGCCGCATGGAGAACCTTTGACCGGCGAGGCCTTCTCTCTCCTGCGTCAGCATGAGACGGGGGAAGTCCGCCTTATAGTCCCTGACCTATTCTGGTCGGAACTCGGTAACATCCTTTGGAAAGCCGTCCGCCAAAGGCGGCGTGATCTTATCGACGCAAGGGCGGACATCACAATGTTGACCGAGCGTGGATTCCTGACTGTTTCATCGCTGCATTTGATTCATCTCGCATTCACCATAGCAAATGCATACAACCGCACCGTATACGATTCTCTTTACGTTGCCCTCGCAGTCGAATCCAAAGCCCAATTTATCACCGCTGACGAGCGATTAACCAATTCGCTTGCCGCCCATCTTCCTGTAAAATGGCTCGGCTCTTTATAAGCGAGGATCACCATGCCCGGCATTCGCCACTCCATCCAAATTGACGCACCCGCCGACCGCGTTTTCTCTCTAATCTCCTCCGGCGCAGGCTTCACAAAATGGTGGGCCGAAGACGTTACCGAAGACGCCTCCACAAAATCCACCGAGCTCGGTTTCTTCAAGTGTTCAACAACATATCGCCTCAAACCAATCAGCATCAACGCACCGCGCGAAGCCGACTGGCTCTGTGAATCCGGCAAGGAGTGGGCCAATACGAAAATCATTTTCAAGCTCACCGAAAATGCAGGCAAAACCACCCTGCAATTCACTCACGCAGGCTGGCAATCCGAGTCCGATTACTTCGTCTCCTGCAACACCACTTGGGGCGGTCTGATGTTCCGCATCAAAGCCGCAACCGAAGGAAAAAATCCCGGCCCGCTCTTCTTCGCAAACGGCATGGCATACTGAGGGCGCAACGCCAAGAGGTGAGCAACGCCCATGCCGTTCCTGCTCGTCCGACACAAAGTTTCCGATTTCGAAAAATGGAAACGCATCTTTGATTCCCACGCCGCCGCCCAGCAACGCGCCGGCCTGAAAATCATTCACATCATGCGTAATATCGAGGATTCCAGCGAAGTTGTCCTCTTCTTTGAAGCCAAGACCATCGAAGGCGCCCGCGGCTTCGTCTTCTCCCCCGAAGTCCCCCAGTCAAAGGAACAGTCGGGCGTAGTCGACAAGCCCGACATTTATTTTCTTACGGAATAATTCGCCCCGTCCCTCTGCCATTCGAATGTAAATTCGAATCCCTATTCGAATCATGCTCCGCATTCGAACGCTCATTCGAATAGACTTCGTAACAAATCTTCCCGTAATTCCTAAAGAATTCTCTTGACATTGATTTAACGTTATAGTAACATATTGCATGGACTTTTCGCTGAGCGTTTCTGCCACCCTTGGCACCCGCGATCTTTCAGACTTGAACTGTCAATTTCCGATAGTTCTTCCTAACCCCCTGTGTTTTCTACCACTTGCAGAGAATCCGCAAAATGCCCCAAGATTCACCCATGTTTTCTATCACTTACAGACACACATTCCCGTAAGTACCTGTGTTACCTACCACTTACGGGGGATCCACAAAACGGCCCAAATTTCACCCAATGTTTCCTATCACTTACAGACACCCATTTCCGTAAGTACCTGTGTTGCCTACCACTTACAAAAAAGGGGGGAGGGGGGGTGCAGCTCCAAGGTGGTATAGACCGGGCAGATGCCTAACAGAATCTTGAAAAGAGAATGTTAGGAGTGGAGGAACCCGAATATTTGAAGGACCACCTTCAACATGTGCCTCGCCGAATCATAAAGGTCAGAGGTCAAAAAGGTCAGCAAGAATAGTCCGGCATAAAACGCGCCCGGCGCACTCTTAAGCACCCGGAACGGAAGATTCGTAAACAGGCCGCGAACTACCTTCGTGCGGACCAGAAGTGTTACGAGGAGTCCCAGAGCCGCGCCAACAATAGCGTCCGACGTGTAATGGACGCCGATGATGATTCGCGGCAAAACTATGAAAAGTGTCGAGTACACATACATCAGAACTCCCACTCGCCGGGAAACCAGAAATAGGCCCGTCGCGAGGCAGAAAAACATCGCTGCATGGTCGCTAGGGAAGGAATTCCATCGGTCCAGGCTGCTCGTATCAAACCCAAATGCAAGTCTCATGTGCAGGTCGGGGATCAAAATCGGCCTTTGGCGAAACGGGATAATCGCCGCCACAGCGCGGATCGCGACGAGCATGGGAATGCAGATCAGGAGCGTCGAAAGCAACGTTGCTCGTGAATCGGTTGCCGCCTGGGAATTAGGTTCCTTGCGGTCGTAAAACCACAGGTACCAAAATGCCGCGGTCACCAACGCGCCTTTGACGAGTGGATTTGTCGCGGCCAGCAATAAGAATTGGTCGAATCCCCAGCTTCTATGCACGAAACCGTTCAGGTAGACACTGATCGCTCGATCTACGGAAAGGATGAAGTTCCGCAAGTCATGAATCCACATGAATGTTTACCAAGAAAGGAAAGAATTCCCCCAGCGAGGGCATTAAATCACGGACAAAATCGGTTGGCAATCTGGAAAGAAAGGAAGGGTTTTCTAAGGTGTGTTCCTGCCGCCGCGATTGCGCCCAAGTATCCGGTCGATTTCCGGTGACCTTTTCATGGCTGTAGCGTCTGACTATGCAAGGGGTGGGGTCTCCTTTAACTTCGGAGCAATTTGCCCCCCGGTCTTGCAGGAAGGGAGCTGATAGCGATGCGCAAATACGGACTTCGTTTTATCGTGGTTGCAATCCTCGCGGTGGTTGGCCTGAAAGCCGTTCCGGCCCAGGAAGCCCCGAAAGGCGAATGGCGCGCGGAGTTCCAGACCGGCGCCGAGCAGATCTATCTTCAAATGCACTGGATGAACGGCGACGGCAACAGCACGTGGGGGTTCGACCGCCCGGTTGCCGAAATCTGGGGTCTCGATCCCAGCTTTTCGATGGGCACGCATGCCGGCGCGAAATTTGAACTGCGTCGGGATGCCGGAACCATTGCGTTCATCGGCGATTTCGACAAGGGCGTTGGTGTCGGCCAATTTACGTTCACCGCCAACGGCGAATTCATTCAGGCAATGAAGGGGATGGGCTACGGCGATCTCACCACGCTGCAGCTTTTCCAGATGACGGAGTTCGACCTCTCCCGCGCTTACATCACGAAAATGAAGTCGCTCGGTTATCGCGACCTGCCGATTGAACAGTTCATCCGCATGTCCTCTCACGGGGTCACGCTGGATTATGTTTCGGGTTTGCGCGAAGAGGGATACAAAGACCTCAGCTCCGATGAACTCATCCGTCTGCGCGATCACGGGGTGAGTCTCGATTTTGTGAAGGGCATCAAGGCCGCCGGGCTCGGGCAGCTCTCCACCGATCAGCTGGTGCTCCTTCGCAATCACGGCGTCACGCCAGAGTACATTAGTGAAATGAAATCCGTTGGTTTCAAGGATCTCGGCGTGGATCAACTCGTGAACCTCCGCAACCATGGCGTTTCGGCGGAATACATTCAAGGGATGAGGGAACTTGGCTTCACTTCATCGGACCTGAATGAAATTGTTTCGATGCGCAATCATGGAGTAACTCCGGAATATGTAAAAGAGATGCGCGATCTCGGTTTCAAGACTTCAAGCGTCGATGACATTGTCCGTCTTCGCGACCGCGGTATAACCGCGGACTATATTCGGGAAATGCGCGCGGATGGCTTCACGTCCTCAAGCCTCGACGAACTCATCTCCCTGCGCAATCACGGCATCAACGCCGAATACGTCAAACAGATGCGCGATCTCGGTTTCAAATCGACGGACGTGGATGAGCTGGTGCGGTTGCACGATCGCGGCGTAAACCCTGAATATATCCAGGAAATGCGCGCGGCAGGCTATGGGGCATCCAGCTCGGATGAGCTCATCACTTTGCGAAACCACGGCATCACCCCCGACTACATCAAGGCGTTGAGCGATTTGGGTATGTCGCACCTCAGTGTGGATCAACTTGTCAGTTTCCGCAGCCGCGGCGTGACTTCCGATTTCATTCACGAAATTCGCGATGTTGGTTACACATCCCTTGGCATGGATGATTATGTAACCCTTCGCACTCGCGGGGTCAGCGCGGATTACATTCGTGACCTTCGCGCGCAGGGTTTGGATCATCTCACCGTGGACCAGCTCGTTTCGCTGCGCAATCACGGCGTCAGCGCGGAATATGTTCGCGACCTGAAGGATCTTGGGTACAAAGGCATTCCTGTGGACAAGCTCATCGAGTTGCGCTCGCAAGGCGTGACCTCCGATTTCATCCGCGAAGTCCAGTCCCGCGGTTACAAGAACGCCACCTTGGATGAGCTGATTGAAATGCGCCGCCAGGGCCTTCCACCAAAGAAGACCGTCTAGCGGCAGTTGCTGACTTTTTTCCAGCCTCCGTCGCTGCCGGTTTTTTTCATAATTCCGCATTCCTTTTCCGCCGATTGGGATTAGAATGGCGCGCGAAACACCATTTCAGGAGGACTCATGTCCAGAATGCGTGCGATAGCTCTGATCCTTTGCCTGCTCGCTGCGATGCCGATTGTCGCGCAAGCGCCCAGCCTCACCAGCGTGTACGACCAGATCCGCGCGGAGGAGACCAACAATTCCAAGATCATGTGGATCATCCACGAGATCGCTGATGTCTACGGGCCGCGCCTCACTGGCACGCCGAATCTCCGCAATGCGCAGGATTGGGCCGTCGAGACGATGAAAGGTTGGGGCCTCGCGAATCCTCACCTCGAGCCCTGGACATTCCAACCGCCGAGCGCCGCGACTCCTACTCCCGGCTGGGCGAACCTCGAGCTCACCGCCGACGCGGTCTCCCCATTCACCGGGCAACTGATCGTGAAGCCGCTCGCATGGACGCCGGGAACGAAGGGTCCTGTCACCGCAACGGTTGTGCAGTTGCTTCCGCCTGGATTGGGCGGCGGCGGCGGAGGATTTGGAGGCCGTGGCGGCCGCGGCGACGACCAGGCCGCAGCTGCTCCTGCGCCGGCCATGGCGCCTCCGATGACGAAGGAACATCCTGCTCCGCAACAGCAACCGACGCAAGAAGAGCTTGATGCATATCTGAATTCGATGAAGGCTCAGGTGCGCGGGCACATCGTGCTCGTGGGAAAGCACGTGGAAGTGGACAATAACCCGGCAGATTCTGTCGCGCCATCGCAAAGACGGACGGATGAATCGTGGGCAGCGGCATACGATCCGAATAATCCAAACGGCGGTGGACGGCGCGGCGGCGGTGGTGGCGGCGGGCGCGGTGCGAATCCACTTCAGCCCGGTCAGTTGACGCCGCAGGAAGTGGCGCGCGCGGTGGATAATTTCCTTGTCGAGAACGGCGCGCTGGTGCGGATCAACGACGCGGGTCGCGCGTATGGAATTATTGTCGCGCAGCAGAGCAACTACTACGACCTGACGCGCGTAGTGCCGACGCTGCTCATGCGCAACGAAGACTACGGCCGCATCACGCGCATCCTCGACATCGACAAAAAGCCCGTGACGCTGCGGATCAATATTCAGAACACAACTTATCCAGCGGGGACGAAAGTCTACGATGTTGTGGGAGAAATCCCCGGAACCGACAAAGCGGATGAAGTGGTGATGCTCGGCGGGCACTACGATTCGTGGCACGGAGCGACGGGCGCGACGGACAATGGCATCGGTTCGACGATGATGCTGGAAGCCATCCGTCTTCTGGCGGCGCTGCACGTAAAGCCGCGGCGCACGATTCGTGTCGCGCTGTGGAGCGGCGAGGAAGAGGGGTTGCTCGGATCGATTGCATACGTGCAACAGCATTTCGGGACCGCGGAAAATCCGAAACCGGAATTTGCGAAGCTCGATGCGTATTTCAACATTGACTCCGGCACGGGCAAGCCGCGCGGCGCCAGCATCTTCGGGCCTCCGGCCGCGGCCGCAATGCTGCGGGGTTTTTTCCTGCCGTACTATAAGGACTGGGGATTCAACGGAGTGAACGCGACGACGAGCCGCAACCTCGGCGGGACGGATCACACTTCGTTTAACAACGCAGGACTGCCGGGCATCGGTCTTGCACAGGATTCATTTGACTACGGCTCCTACACGCATCACACGAACTTCGACACTTACGAGAGGATCTACGAGGAAGACATACGCGAAGGCGCGGTGGAAATTGCGTCCGCTGTTTACGCTGTGGCGATGGCTGACCAGATGGTGCCCCGGTTCGCTGCATCGGAAATGCCGGAGCCAGTTTGCATCGATGCCCCGGGATCGAGAGTTGTGCCCATGAAAGGGCCCATTCCGTCACCCTGCGGCGCTGCGGGCCGTGGAGGAGCTGGCCGCGGAGCGCTGCACCTGGCCGCGGGCAGTAGTCCGAACTGAAGAAGGGATCCACAGAAACGGGTGGATCTTATGCGCGCAGCGCAGAGAAAATTGACTGCGCGTGGCGCATGATTACGGAGAAATGGCCTTCGCCGCGATAAAAGGTCGCGCGGCAACCGCGCAGTTTTTCCGCAAGCAACCGGACAGGTGCAACGGCGACGATCCGATCATCTTCGCCGTGCCACAGAAATAATTTCTCGAATGCGATTTGATCAAGCGGAAGGTCCCACGGACGAATGAGGCGCTCGATCTCCGCGCGGCTGGCCGCGCCTCCCTGACGATTGCTCTCTGCAGTGGCTCGCGCGAAGGTGGCGCGGATCTTCGGGGCGCGCAAAAGATCGCGATCCGCTTTTGACATCCAAAAGGCCAACCGCAGGAAACGCTTTTCTTCCTGAGCCGAAGTTCGGACTTCGTTGGGCAGCGCCAGGTGAAGGACAACGCGAAAAGTTTTCGGGCTGCGGATGCCCAGCCACCAGGAAAACCGCATCCAAATCAATCCAGACTTCAGAGCTAATTCCGGAGGCGGCAAGGGGCTGATCAAGCCGCAAGCAGAAAGCCTGTGCGGAATCTTGCAGGCGCATGAGAGCGCATAAGGGCCGCCCGCCGACATTCCTAGAACTGCGAATTTCTCGATGCCAAGATGATCGGCGGCTTCGGCAACATCGCCGGGCCAGCTCAAGAGCAAATCACACGATTTGGGATCCGAGCGGCCAATGCCGGGCCGGTCAAAAGCAATCAGGCGGACGCCGGCAAGGGAGGCTTGTTCGAGAAGAAGAAGCGCTTCCAGGCGAGAGGAACCGTGACCGTGAAAATAGAAGATGGGAAGCCCACTGGGATCACGGAGTTCGATATAGGCAAGATTTCGTCCGTCGCGGAGAAGGATGGTTGAAAAGGACTCGGCGGAAAGCGGACTCGACATTGGTTTTCAGATTCAATTCGGACCGGAAATCCAGCGTACATGAGGATGGAGTCGTCCGCCAAGCCTCTGAAATGCCCAGGGCGACACATTGAATTGGAGGGACTACTCGTCCCGCAACGCCTGCATAGGTTCGACGGCGGCAGCCCGCAATGCGGGTATAAGCGCTGCGGCGGTTCCCACGACCAGCAACAAAACCGCGACGCTCGCGTATGTCCACGGGTCCACGGTTTTTACCTGATAAAGGAAATCGCTCAACAATTTTGCCGCGAATACGGCCAGCCCCATTCCGACGACCAATCCCACCAACACCAACAAGGAAGCCTGCTGCAGCACGGCCGCCAAAATATTCCGCGGACTGGCGCCCAGCGCCATGCGCAAGCCGATTTCCCGCCTGCGATAGTTCACCATTTGGGCGAGGACTCCGTACAATCCGGCCATTACCATGGCTACGGCCAAACCCGCGAATGCACCGATCAAATACAATCCGAGGCGCGAACTAAAGTTGCTGTCGTCCACAGTTTTCTGAAGAGTCTGAAAATTGTCGAGCGCCATGCCCGGCGCGACATCGTGGAACACGGTTCGTACGGCAGGCGCAACGGGAATATTTCCTTTTGTCTTCACCACAAAAAACACGGCAGTCTTGATCAGCGCGGCGTAGTACAACGAAGTCACCGGAATCTGCTGGTAGGAAAGCATCAGCATGGGTTTCGGCTTTCCCTGGACACTGTCATCCACCTGATCGCCGATCACCCCCACGATCGTGGCCGGGCCCCGAACCCCGCTTTCCGCGCCGCCCAGATCAAGCTGCTTGCCAAGCGGGTCTTCATTCTTGAAGTAAGTCTTCGCCAGCGTCTCATTAATCGCTGCGACAAAGGGTGAGTTTGCGGAATCGTCCTCATTAATCATGCGTCCGCGAATCAGCGGCGTATCCATCACTTGCGCATAGCTTCCGCTGACAGCCGCAAGCCGGGCCTCCGGTTTATTCGCGGGATCCTTTGGCCGGCCGACAACTTCGAAATCACCACCCAGGTCTACGCCGGAGAGGGGAAGCGCCGAGACGAGAGCGGCATCCTCGACGCCCGGCAAGGCACGAATCCGCGCAAGGGCCGGCTGATAAGTCAAAGTGGCTATCGAAGACGAAGGCTCCTTCTGTTCCGTGGAAACTGCAAGATTGGCGAATCCGGCAGCGTCCGCAGGCATGGCTGTGAATGAGGTCACATTCGTTGTCACAAAGCCCAATCGCGCATGTTTCAAATTCAAGAGTGTGTGGAACAGCAATCCGGTAGCGACCAAAAGCAACACCGAAAGAGCAACTTCGCCCGCGACAAGCGACTTGCTTAATCTGCTTTTGACCGACCGCGATCCAGTGGAGCGGACCGCAGCCTGGAGCGCGCGCTGAGGGTCCGTTTGGCCTACGAGAAACGCGGGCAACAGAGATGAAATGATGGTTGTTGCCGTAGCAATCGCCGCGAGCGCCAGGACCACCGTCCAACGCACGGTGATTTCTTCCGCGCGCGGAATCGTATCCGGAGGCATTTTATGGACGAGGGCCACGGCCAGGCATGCGATTGCAAATCCCACCGTGCAGCCAACCACGCTGAGCAAGCCTCCTTCGATTATTAGTTGCCGCGCCAGGCGCGCTCGCCCGGCGCCCAGTGCGGCGCGGATTGCGAATTCCTGCTGGCGTCCCACACAGCGCGCGATCAAGAGGTTCGCGACATTCGCGCAAGCAATCAGGAGCACGAGACCGAGCGCCACGGTCAAGGCGACAAACACGGAGTTCAACTGGCCGGTCAGGATCGTCTGATATGGCGCAACGAAAAGCGCCAATCCTTTAGCGTCCTTTGGATTCACATTTTTGATTTGCTCAACAATTGCGGCGATTTCGGATTTTTCCTGTGCCAGGGTGACTCCGGGGCTCAACTTGCCCATCATGCTGAGAAAATTGTATCCGCGTATTTTTTCCATCTCCTTCGTCGGCTGCATCGGCATCCAAACACCTTTCGTGACGTCGGATCCGCCATTGTCCGGAAAGCGAAAAGCGAGCGGCATGACGCCCACCACAGTTCTCGCCTGGTCGTTTACGCGCACAGTTTGCCCGACAATTTGAGGATCAGCGCCAAAATGATCGCGCCACATTTTTTCCGAGAGCAGGACCGCGAGCGGGCCTCCAGCCTGGCCTTCCGCTTCCGAGAATGTGCGGCCCAAGATGGGTTGAGCTCCCAGAATCTCGAACACGTTTGGAGTGACACGGGAGGCCGTTACGCTCACCGATTCGTCCCTGCCTTGCACTACCCCCACATCCACCATGTAGCAAGCCACATCATCCATGAGCTTCGTCTGATCCCGGACGTCACGAAAGGTCAAATATGAAATATTCGCAGGGCTGTTCGGGTCACCCTTTCCGATGGCGACTATTCGCTCTGCGTGCGCGTATGGGAGCGGCCGTACCATCACGCTTTCCACGACCGTGAACATTGCCGTGTTTGCGCCGATCCCGAGCGCGAGCGTGAGCACCGCGATAGCTGTAAACCCCGGGCTCTTGCGTAGCATCCGCGCGGCGAATCGCAAATCCTGCGCCGCCGTTTCGATCCAGCCGACGATGTCCATGTCGCGTGTCCTTTCCTTCATCAAGGTTACGTTTCCAAACCGATTTATCGCGTCGTAGCGCGCTTCCGGCTCCGGCATCCCCGCCGCGATATTGCGCGCGGCGCGCATTTCGACATGCGTGCGCAACTCATCATCCAACTCCTGCGCCAACTCATCCCGTTTCCAAAGTCCGCGCAACCGCGCAATCCAGGCCATCAGTTTCTCCCTCTACAATCCGTGTGTTCAGCCGACGGCCAGCACGCTAGCGACGGCAAGGGTCAACCGCTCCCAACTTTTCTCTTCTTCCACCAACTGCTTCCTGCCCTTTGCAGTCAGACGATAAAAGCGGGCCCGCCGGTTGTTCTCGGACGTAGCCCACTCCGCCGCAATCCAGCCGTCCTGTTCCATGCGGTGCAGGGCCGGGTAAAGCGACCCTTCCTCGACGCGGAGCGCGTCGCGTGAAACGCGCTGAATGTGCAAAGTGATCCCAAATCCATGCATGGGGCCGAGCACCAAGGTCTTCAACACCAGCAGACCCAGCGTGCCCTGCAAAACATCATTTTTCGTGCGATTCACACCAGCTCCTATAGATAGCTATATGTAAGTACGCTCCTCCGGTCAAGAATGTTCCATGCAAAATAGGTGTCAGAGGAGAAGAGAAGGAATTTGCGTGTGGAGGAAGACTGGCGCGATATCTTCAGGTGCCAGCGCTATCCCGCGCCTACGAGTGATGAAGCCGTGCAATAGCCCAGCGAGCGTGTTCCGCGACTAGCGCGTCATCCGAAGTGGCGAGACGCGAAAGCAATTTCGAAACGCGAGCATGCGCGGGCGTACCGGGATTCACACCCGAATTTCCCAATGCGACGCAGGCGTTGCGGATGAGCCCGCGCCACTTTGCGCGTTTCACCGGGCTGCCCTGAAACACCTTCCTGAATTCTTCTTCGCTTAGCGAAGCCAGCCATTCGAGATCCGGAGAGAGCAATCCATCTCTCGGCGCAAATGAAGATTCAGTGCCTGACGGTGCGCGGCGGTTCCACGGGCATACGTCCTGGCAAATGTCGCAGCCGAAGACGTGGCGGCCCATTGGAGGGCGCAGATCCCCGGGGATGGCGCCGCGCAATTCGATGGTGAGGTAGGAGATGCAGCGGCGCGCGTCAAGGACATAAGGTTCGACAATGGCGCCGGTCGGGCAAGCGTCAATGCAGAGGGTACACTGGCCGCAAAGGTCGGGCGGGAGCGCTTGAGCGGGCGAGAGGGACGGCGCGAGGTCGAGTGTGGTGAGAATGACGCCGAGGAAAATCCACGAGCCGATTTCGGGATTGATGAGGAGCGTGTTCTTGCCGAGCCATCCGAGCCCGGCATGATGCGCGGCGGCGCGCTCGTGGATGGGGCCGGTGTCCACGTAGTGTTTCGCATCGAAAGATTCGGCGAATTCTGCGCGCATGGCGGTGATGAGGGCCTCGAGTTTGGCGCCGAGAATTTCGTGGTAGTCCGTGCCCCAGGCGTAACGGGAGATCCAGCCGCGAGGCGATTCTTCATCGGAATTCTTAATTGGCGTATCCGTCGAATGGGGATGGTGCGTGTTGTAGTTGAGGGCGCAGACGATGACGCTCTTTGCGTCGGGGAACGCGCTTTGCGGAGATTCGCGGCGCGGATCGTGGAGATAACGCATCTCACCGGCATGACCGCGGCCGAGCCATTCGTGCAATTGCTGCAGCTCCCGCCAATCGTGCGAGGGCGCGACTCCGCAAAGATCGAAGCCGACAGAGCGCGCTTGAGTACAGACCCACGAAGTCCGTTCGGCCTGATTCATGCAAGGATTTTGACACACCGCCCAGCGAACCGTGGAGTCCGAACGAAATACGCGTCTTGTCCGGCGCCCGACATCGGCGTTGACGGCGGTTCGAGAGCGAATTACTCTTTCGGGCAGGTTAGGCGCGGGGATGCGCTCTCTTTTCTCTCCGGGCAATGGATGCAAGCATTCGAAGCAATCCGGCAGTGCTCCGAGATGCGTACATTGAGGTGAGCCGGTCGAGGTATTGTGAGTACAGGGACTGGCCCAGAATTGCGGGCAACGGACGTGTCGCTCATCGAGAAGGTAGTGGCGCGCGATGAGGCAGCGCTTTCTGCGCTGTATGACCGCTATTCGGGCATGGTGTTTTCCGTGGTGATGCGCATCGTAAGGGATTCGCAGGCCGCGGAAGAAATACTGCAGGACGTCTTCCACCAGCTTTGGAGGAATGCGGCGCGGTTCGACGCCGCGCGCGGGTCGTTGCCGGGGTTCCTGATGGTGAGCGCGCGGAACCGGGCGATCTCGCGGATGCGCCGAAAAGGCGAGGGCCTTTCGGACGAACTGAACGAGAACACCGTCGTGCTCCCGTACAATCTCGAGAGTGACATTGCGCAGAAGCAGTTGCTTGGCAAAGTGACCGGGGCGATGGAAAGCTTGCCGGCGCCGCAAAGGCAGGCCGTCGAGCTGGCTTATTTCGAAGGCCTTACGCACAGCGAAATTGCGAAGCGCACGGGCGAACCACTGGGAACAATCAAAACAAGGTTGCGGACGGCGATGGAGACTTTGAAACAAAGTTTGAGACCAGTTTAAGAAAATGAACGGGCATCCACATCACGAAGAAGATTTCGACCTTTACGCACTGGGCGTGCTGGAAGGCGAAGAGCGGACGTCGCTTGAAGCGCATATAAGTGGATGCGCCGCGTGCGCGGCCAAGCTAGACGAGGCGCGCGGGCGCGTGTCGCTGCTGGCGCTGGCTGCGAAACCGGCGACGCCACCGCCGGCGGTGAAGAACCGTTTGATGGAGCAGGTGCGCGCGGAATCAGGATCAGCGGGCGGACGCGTTCGCAAGGAGACCGCAGGCGGGCGTGGAGAACGCGCGCCCGGCCTCTTTGGGCGGTGGACGCTTGCGTGGGTGGCGGCGGCAGCGGTGCTGGCGATTGCGACAGGATTGCTCTGGTATCAAAACGAAGTGCTCGACGGGAAAATACAAAAGGCGCTTGATGAGTCCGCGGCAGCTCAAGCAAGAATCCAGAACGCGCAGAAGTTGATTGAGATCCTGCAGGCGCCGGATTCGATTATGGTTTCGCTGGCATCCTCGGATGTGCCGCAGGCCACCGGGAAAGTCTGTTACAACGCGAGGCTCGGAAAACTGGCCTGCTCGACGCATTTGCCTGCCGCTCCGTCGGACAAGACTTACCAGTTGTGGGTTGTGCCAATGGTGGGGAACCCGATGAGCGCGGGATTGATTGCGCCGAATATGACTTCGACGGATGACATGTGGATGGCCGAAGTGAAAGCGGGAACACCTGCGAAGGCGTTTGCCGTGACGCTCGAGCCTGCGGGAGGAATGCCGCAGCCGACAGGGCCAAAGGTCCTGGTTGGTCTCCCTTCACAGGCAATCTCGTTTTTTCATCCGAAAGGGTTCATTCTGGCGTACTATACGCATGTAGCGGCTGGGAGGGCGGCCTGGTTATCCTCGCCGGACTTGCCGGTGCAAGCTGGGGCTTCTTTCAAAAACATGAGGTGAATGTTATGAGGAAATGGGCTGGGGTTGTTGCATTGTTTGCGATGGTCGCGATGTTTGGTTTTGCCGTGGCGCAGGCGCGTACGCCGGACATGACTTGGACCGGGTGGATTACCGACAGCGCTTGCTCGGCAAAAGAGGCAATGTGGGGGAACAAGGACTGTGCCATCAAGTGCGTCAAGGAACGAGGCGCGTCCTATGTTTTCGTCACGTCAAAAGACAAGAAGGTCGTGAAGATCCAGAATCAAGATGCAATTAAAGACGAGAATGTCGGAGTGGAAGTAAACGTGACGGGCAACATGACGGACGATGGTTCGCTGCACATCGCCCGAATCGAAATGGGCAAAAAGTAGTTCTTGACGGCCGCGCAATCGGGCGGCGACCATTGATAGACTAGAAATCTCAACTGATTGAAAAACTGGCCGCGCATTCGCGCGGCCAGTTTTTGTTTTGTGGGACTGTAAATGAAGAACTGGGTCAGGCGCTTGAAGCGGCGCTAGACGTGGCGGACGGCTTGCATCGGGTCCACGCGCACCCAGGGCCTTGCGGCTGAATAGGCGGCGGCGAGCGTCATCGCAATCATCGACAGCCCGACCCCGAAGAGTACGAACCACTCGACAGGTTGAATTTGATAGAGGAGCGAGCGCGCCAGGACGCTTGCGGCGACGCCTCCGGCGATTCCCAGTATTATTCCGATGGCGGTGATGATGCTCGTCTGGCGCAGGATCAACTTCCACAAGTCCCACGGCTCGGCGCCGAGCGCAACGCGGATGCCCATTTCGCGAGTGCGCTCGCTGACGGAGTAAAAGACGGCGCCATAGAGACCGACGGCGGCGAGGACGAAGGCCAGCGCTCCGAAAGCGCTGATGCAGATGAGTGTAAGGCGAGGGATATACAACGCGAAATCGATCCATTCATCCATCGTGTGGGCTGGGTAGGCGATATCGGGATCTAATTTGTGCATCGCGTCATAAAGCGTCCCCATAGTGAGTTCAGGATTCCCATTCGTGCGCGCCAACACAAAGAAGCCGGGTGAATAGTGGTGGGCGAGGGAGAGGTACATATATGGCTGGGGATCTTCGTCAATATCGGAGTATTTAGTGTCTCCCACAACGCCAATCACGGTGAAATGGTCCTTGCCATCTGCACTCCGGGCAGTTCTTCCGATAGGATCCTGATTGGGCCAATATTTTTCCGCCATGGTGCGATTGATGACGACGGCTTCGGGAGATTTCGCGGTTTCGGAAGTGGTGAATACGCGTCCGGCGAGAACTGGGATGCCAAGGGTTGAAAAATAGCCGTCGTCCACCTTACCTTCGCCGATCGATTCGCCATGCTCGGAGTTCGAGGATGCGCCGTCGATCCGGACCTGAATGGTGTTGGAATCTGCTCCCAACGGGAATGTGTTCGCGAGGCTGATGGATTTAACTCCGGGCAGGTGAGACACGGACTCACGAAGGCGGCCGTAAAGCGCGAGACCCTGTTGTTCGGAAAAACCTTTGGACTGCGTTCCATCCACAAAGAAAAATTCGACGTTGCGAGCTGAAAACCCGAGATTCACCTTATGCAAATTGTGCATGCTCTTCAGGCACAATCCGACGCCAATCAAGACGACGGTGCACGCGGCAACCTGCATCACGACGAGAAGGTTTCGAACGCGGCCCTTGCGCGTTCCACCGATGGCGATCTCCCCGCTGAGCGCGCCCGCGAGGTTGGGAATGGAAGCGTGGAGGCTGGGCGCGAGGCCTGTCGCGAATCCCACGGCTAAGACTACTGCGACCATGACAGCGAGAACGGAATAATCGGGACGAAAATCCAAGGTCAGATTGAACAAGCCGAGACCTGGAAAATATGGCTTGAAGTCCATCAAGCGGCGGAGGCCGTAGGAAGCAAGCGCGAAGCCGAGAAGGCCGCTGGCGGCGGCGATGAGAGTGCCGTCCAGGAGAAGCTGGCGAATCAGCCGCGCGCGAGTAGCGCCAAGGGCGGCGCGGATGAGAATTTCTTGGCGCCGCGCGCTCGCGAGCGAAAGGAGCAGGTTGGCCACATTTGCGCAGGCCGCGAACAACACAAGGGCGACAACGGCAAGAATGAGCGCACCCAGCAACTTTGCATCGGAAACCCATTCCGGCGCGAGCATGCTCGTTTGCGTGACGCCGGCAATGTGGTCCTTGTTTGTTTCCGGGTGAGCAGCGGCAAGTTGTCGCGACAGACCTTGCATCTCGGCAAGGGCTTGCTGGCGCGTGACGCCGGACTTCATGCGGCCAATCATCGAAAAGTGAACATTGGTGCGATCCGCGCGCCAGTTTCCCGTGTTATCGGCCGAGAGCGGATACCAGAGATCCGGAAGATCGGTCAAAATTGTTCCGGCGAAACTTCGCGAGGCGACGCCGATGATGGTGAGTGACTTGCTTCTCACCGTGAGGGATTTTCCGATGATCCTGGGATCCGAGCCAAGCCATTTCCAGTAGGGATAGCTGAGGACAGCCGAGGTGGTGGTTCTGTCATCGTCGCCGGGAGTGAAAACGTTGCCCAGGAAAGGTTGAACTCCAAGAACGGAAAAATAATTGTCGGACACGGAGTTGACCAAGCCGTTTCTTTCCCGTTTGTCGAAGGTAATTGTCTGCATGCTGATGGTGAAGGGAATGGCGCAGAGGCCGGAAAAAACGCGGTTGTTGTCGCGATAGTAGCGGTAATCCGGATAGGAGACCGTGTTGAAAGGATTTTCCGGTGAGACCGTATAAATTGTGAGCAGGCGATCGGGATTGGGAACGGCCGGAGGCCGGCCGAGCATCGCGTTATAAGTGCTGAGCCCGATGGATGCGGCGGCCATGCCGATCGCCAGACAAAAAACCGCGATACAGGAAAGTTTCGCGTGCTTGCGAAGAATCCGGAATGAAAAGCGAATGCCGGAGAAGATCGCCATCGTGCCTCCAACTGAGAATACATCTTTGCCCGCGTTTGCTCACCCTCGGAGATGCCGGCTAATTGGCGAGAGTTGCCAAGCGCCGCGTGCAAAATCGTGCGGGGATTGCCGGCCGCATGGCAGGACAAACCACCCCCTGAAAACCGGCCCGCAGATTGGCTCGCAGAGGTTTGCACTGATAGAATGCTCGCCATGCCAGACTGGCGGCACATCCAGGGAAGAATCCGCAAAGCGAGGACGAGCAAAGATCCTACGGCGGAGCTTGCGGCTCTTTACCAAACCACGAACGACGCGATGGTGGCATTTGAGCTCGCGCAATTCCATGAGAAAGCCGGGAGCCACGCGGATGCGGCGCAGTGGTATCAAGCGGCGGCGCAGCGTTTCCGGCGCGCCCAATGGAAGGTGAAGGCTGAGCAGGCGCTCGCGCGGCTCGGAGTTGAAGTCCCACTGGCCGCAGCAGAAGCCGAAGCGCAGGCGCCGATGCACAGAATGTCTGACGCTCGAGGGGTGATCGGCGAAGAGGCGCAGGCTCCGGACGAATTCTCCGAGGCTGCCGCAGCACCCGATTCAGAGGAGACCATTGTGCAGCAAGAGTCGGGGATGCCGGCAATCACCGACGGCGAGGTCTTAGATTTCACCACGGGCGAAGTGTTGGCGGGGGATGCCCCGGCAGGAGGCGCCGCGGCTGGCGAACAGGGAAAGAAGAAAAGGCGCCGCGGTCGCCGTGGCGGCCGCGGACGGCGCAAGAAGGGCGATGCCGCGCCATCGACGCGAGCAAGCGCCGCGAAATCCACGCAGACTGCGCCTCCATCCACTTCGGCACGTCCGCCCGCGGCTCGGCGACCTCCTGCGGATTCGATGCCGCCACTAGAGCCCCGAAGACGCACACCAGAAGTTGTAGAGGAAACGCGAGTTGTCGGTGGCGTCGGCCCCGCGGCATGGCAGTCGCGCCGGCACACGACAGGCGAGCCGGCGCTGGCCTCACGGCTTGCGCAACTGGAATCGAGGCTTCGGCGATTGCTTTCGGCTTTGCCGGAGTCATTGGACGATGCGGACAGCGCTCCTGCCGGGCCGGGAGTTTTTGTCCTGTCGGATGCGGACTTGCACGAGCATTACTATGTGGAAGCGTGCCAGACGCTACGGATTGGCGTCGGCAACATCGTGAAGACGGGCCGGACACGCGAGGGCTTGAACATCCGCGGGCGGCTGGCGGAGCACCTTGGAATCAGCGAGTCGCAAGTGTCAAAGTACTTGAAGCAACATTGCGCTGTCCGGTGGATTCAATTGGATGACGAGGCGCCGCTGGTGGCCCACTTTGCAATAGCAGTACTGCGTCCGGCTGTGAACGATTGACTCCCCATTCAGAGACAGATTTCACCTGTCCTGGGGCCTAATGGTAACTCCCATTTTCGGGATTTTGGGACTCGGTTTGGCGCCATTGGCTGCTTCAGGATGCCATTCAGCCCCCCATTTAGCCCGCTCGACGTATCTGACTGGACGAGGGGTCGTATAGGGTGGAAGCTATGGCGGGGGAAAGACTTAGCTGGACACGCTTCCTGGGGACATGCTAGTTTCGCGTTAGAAAAGTAATTGAAATGGGGGACCCGGGGGTTTAGTTGTCCGGCCCATCCCGTTTTTGGGAATTACCCACAGATTTTGAAAGCGAGGAGACGATATGCCCCGAAAATTCGGGACGAAAGCGTTAAAGGCGATGGATCTAATGGCGGTGAAGACCGCAGGGGGAGCCTTCAACGTCATCAAGTTTTTCAGCGGCGACAAGTTTAACCCGTCGTTCACACCGAAGAATTGGTCGGACAAGCCGCTCCTAAAGTCATGGGAAAAGACGAAGCCAACGCTGGGCTGGCCCCGGCAAACGGACTCTCTTTGTCCGGGCTGCGTGAAGGATGCGCGCGAGTCCATCTTCAAGGGCGAAAAGGACTGGCGCGACCTAATGCATGAGAAGGTCGGCGAGATTAAGGCGCAGATTATCAAACGCGATGGCCAGGTCTGGATGGTGAAAGAATGCCCCATCCACGGGAAGTATGAAGACCTGATGGCCATTGATGAAAAGTTTCTCGGCTGGATTGAAAAGAATTTCCCCGGGCGAGACATCCCGGCGCACAACGACGAAGATCTGCACAAGCATGGCTCGAGCACGGTGCGATATGGCCGCGGATCGGTGCTGACCGTTGACCTAACGAACCGCTGCAACATGATGTGCGACCCCTGCTTCATGGACGCGAACCAGGTTGGCTACGTCCACGAATTGGGCTGGGAAGAGATACAGGAAATCCTCGGCAACGCCATTCGGATTAAGCCCCGGCGGCAGATGTCCGTGCAGTTTTCGGGCGGCGAGCCGACCATGCACCCGAACTTCCTTGACGCGGTGAAATACGCGCGGAAGCTTGGATATAACAGCGTACAAGCGGCCACCAACGGGATTGAATTTGCAAAGAGCAAAGAATTTTCGCGCATGGCCTTCGAGGCGGGTCTTCGGTATGCCTACCTGCAATTCGACGGCATCGGGAATGACGCGAACAGCCACCGTCAAGTCGGGAATCTTTTTGATGTGAAGCTGCGTGCGATTGAAAACATGCACGAGGCGGGCATCGAAATCATTCTGGTGGTTACGATCGTCAACAGCGTGAACAACGATCAGGTGGGCGCGATCGTCAAATTCGCGATGGAAAACCCGAAGAAAATTGCGTTTGTGGCTTTCCAACCGGTTTCATTCACCGGCCGCGATGAAGATATTACGCCCGAGCGCCGCTTGAAGCAGCGCTACACCCTTTCGCACCTTGCGCAGGATGTGAGCAAGCAAGTAGGAAAAGTGGAGCCGACGCGCGACTGGTTCCCGATTTCATTGATTAGCGTCTTTTCGGGATTCGCCGACTTGATGCATGGGCCGGAAGCGACGTGGGGCTCGGTTTCCTGCGGCTGCCACCCGAACTGCGGCGTAGGCACAGCGGTGATGATCAACAAGGACACGAAGGAATGGGCTCCGGTGCCGCGATTCCTGAACGTGCCGCAGCTTGTGAAAGACATTACGTACATTACGGACCGGAATCGCGGCAAGGGCTGGTCGAAGACCATGATGGGCCTTGCGCTGCTTAAGAATTACAGGCCGTTCCAGGGGCCAAAGAGTCTGGCGCTCGTGGACATGTGGAGGAAGTTTGACAAGTCCTGGGGCCTCTCGAAGGACCACAAGAAAAAGTACGGCGATTCAAGTCCGGACCGCACGTTTGACGACGCGATGAAGCGCCGTCAAGACCCGTGGAACTTTCTGTTTATTGCGGGGATGTGGTTCCAGGATTTGTTCAACTACGATTTCCGCCGCACCGAGATGTGCATCATTCCGTACGCGACGCAGCAGGGCGAGATTTCGTTCTGCGCGTACAATACGGGCATCGGCTGGCGGAAGATCATCGAAAACATGTACAAGAACGCGACCGTCGCGCAGTGGTACAAGGAGCACGGCAAGCACGAGATTTATGCCGCCGGGAAGAAAGTCAACCTGGGGACGTATGAGCACTCACTCGTGATTGACGAGCACGATGCCGCGCGCGTGCGTGTGAAGGATGCCGACAACATCCCGGAGACTGCAGCCGCGGAAGACCGGATACGCCGCAAGCAGGCTTTGCAGGAGGCTGCGAAGGTCCGGCAGATTTACGAAGAGATGGTGCTGAAGAAGCCCGCGCCTTCTGTGGTGACGATCGGATCGCTCGATCAGATCAAGAAGGCGACTCCGGCGCAGCACACGGCACCGGTGGTCATCGGCAACGGGCATTCGAATGGTCACTCAAATGGGAACGGCAAGGGCGCAGCGAAGCCCGAGGTTGCCGAGCCTGTGGCGGGGGACTGAGCAGACTGAATTGAGTAGCAAGGATTTCTTCCAACTGCCCACGGTTCGCCGTGGGCAGCTGCTTTTTGGGGCCCAGCCAGTCGAGATCTTTGACGCGCTGCAAGGACGGCGCTAGACTTCTCAGATATGGGCATGATTCGGATTTTGGGTGGTAACGGCAAGAAGCTGCGGGCTTCCGGTTACGAATTCACAGTTGTTTTGTTGCCGGTTTACGAACTTAAAGAATCGTCGTCCGTGCCGGATTCGGCACGGAAAACGAAATCGATTCGCAGGCGAAATCCGATTGCTCCCAGCGGTTATCAAGTGACAGTACCGCTGCTGCCAGGCTTGATCACATTTGGCCGGACATTGAAAGAAGCGCGGGAGATGGCCCAGGATGCTATCAGAGTACATCTTGAAGGTCTTAGGAAATCTGGAGAGCCAATCCCTGATGAGCGTGAAGCCCAGATTGAACACGTCCGAATTTCCGCTCCAGCTTGATGAGCGCTCTCCCCGTTCTTAAACCGCGGAAAGTCATTCGAGCGCTTGAGCGTGCAGGTTTCTTAATTCACCACCAAAGCGGAAGTCACGCCCAGTTGAGGCATCCGCTTAAACCACATCTGCACGTTACAGTTCCCCGGCATGACCGTTTTGATTTGCCACGCCCCGTGTTGCGAAGTATTTTGCGCCAAGCAGAAATGAGCGTAGAACAATTTCTTGCACTTCTCTGAATTTCCTTGAACAGGGGGCATTTCCAAACCAATTTCCCAAGCTGGAGTTGCGGAAAACTCAGTGGGACCGAACAATCAGCCAGGCGTTCGGGCGGCCGCGTTCGTTGCCGTCGGAGGGGGAATTCACAATCGTCAGGCCCGAACCAGGGGCGGGTGGAATTGTGGAAGCGCGCGCGGCACTCGGAGGCAAAGCCAAAGCCAATTCCGTCGAGCCGCCGCCGTCGGTGTTCATCGCTTCCTTGCAGCCGAGGGAAAGCATGAAGTCGGCGAGCTCTTCGAGTGTCATGCCGACACTTAGTTTTGGCTGGCGGCCGTCCACCACTGCGAAGATGTAATCGTCATCGTTGTAGCAGAGTGCAGTGCGCGGGTGGCGCGCCTTGAGGTAGTCGCCCGGTTCGCCTTCTTCCTCGATCGAGATCTTTCCCTCGGAAATAAGCATTGGAAGACCGCCGACGGCTTCTTTAATATCGGCGCGGTCTCCAACACGGACGGCGGTTATCAGAGTCACGCGCTCGCCCACCTTGAAATACTTGAAAAAGCTCTTCGATCCTTCCACATCGGGAGGCTCCGCTATAAGGAGCGCATCCTCCGGGATCATCTGCACCTCACCGGCGTTGCGAATTTCTGTGATCACGCCGCGAAGCCCGCCAAAGATCTGAATTGGTATGCCGGGACTCAGTCGTGTAATTACGATTGCGCGGAAAGGTTTCGATGCCTTTACCTCCGTGTTGAATCCCCGCGTGTACGCGCGCAGGTTGTGTCCGATCGAAAAGCCCATGGGTTTGTTGAGCGTGTCAACCGGCAAGAAGCTGCCCTTCACGTGCAGCCTGAATGTGTATTCCGGGACGCCAATAAATGGAAGCCCGGAACCGAGGATAGCCATGGCGGGGCGCGGAGGGCCGCCGCCAGTCCAAATCCTGCCATCGCTGACAGCAAGTCCGATGGGGAGACCGAGGTAAGGGGCGGCCATGTCGTAATCGCCGTTGACGGCGGCGATGACGTCCTGATTTTCGAGTTTGGCCTTCGCGGCAAGCTCCGTGAGCGGGACGCGCACGAGGCGGCCATCAACATCCGTGCCCACGCGCGAGTGCACGGTGATTTCGCGGCGGTGGCGCGCGACTTCAAGAACGTGAATGGACCATGGGCCTGCGGGCGCGCCCGGTTGTTGTCCGGCGGCCGGGGCGGCATTCGGGTTCGCAGGGGCTTCGCGGCAAAGGTGAATCCAAATAACCCCGGGCGAGATTTCGGTTTGTTCGCGCGACTCGCCGGAGCAAATCTGGCGCTCAACTGCTTGCGGCGCTTGCGCGGGCGTCGCCGCGCAAACGGCTAACAGCGCCGCAAACATGATTCCATGCGCTGCTCTTCGGAGGAATGAAGAGATCGCCTTCACTTTTTCGGTTGCGGGGCTCCGCGGACAACACGGAAGCCGGTGTAGGGCAGCGACGCCGGATGATACGCGGCCTTTGTGTCGGCAGGACGATCGGCGCTGCCGCCAAGCATCTTGCCGGAACCATCAGGGGAAATCACCCATTCTGCGACGTTTCCGCCCAGATCAAAGATGGGTTCGTCATCCTTATCGCCCTGGCCGCGGAAACTGCCGACTTCGCGCAGCAAGGGCGCGTCACCGGGCAGCTCAGCGATTTGTTTCATGAGGCGATCCGCATCATCGGGATTGGGGGCATAGCCAGCCCAGTAATCAAGCGTGTTTTCACCGCTGCTGCTCTTGTACAGCGATGCGACCTCGTCCTCATTGGGCACGCGCCACTGGTCGTGCGTGGTGGTGGAAAGCCACGCTGCATAAGCTTTGGCCTTCTCGAATGTGATTCCATTGGCCGGGTAGTTTTCCGTGCCGGGCTCGACTTTGTAGGAGTGGTCGAACGCGGCGTATTGCGCACGAGTCACTTCAAAGCGGCCGATTTCAAGATTGCCGCGTTTGACGACTTCCGGGGCAAGCACGGTGCCTGAGCCTGCGATTTTGATCAAGTTGCCGTATGCGGCGCCGTTGCGAGCGATGGAGCGGCGGCGAAGCGCTTCGCCAAGGGGCGAATCTTTTTTGAAAGCTTCGTTTTCCAGCTTTTCCGTTTTGAAGAGGTAGCGGTCCATCCAGGCCATCTCTTCATTGACTTTGCGAAGCTGGTGCGAAAGTTTAGCGGGGCCGTGGGCTTCGCCGGGGAAAAGGATGAACCGCACCGGCGCTTTGTTGAGCGTGTAGAGCGTGCGGTAGTGCGTCCAACCTTCCTCGGTAGGCACCTGTCGGTCGTTGGTGCCGAAGAAGATAAGCGTGGGCGTGCGGACTTTATCCATCTGGAAGATGGGTGATTTCTTGATGTAGAGCTCGGGGTCCTCGAGCGGAGATTTGCCGAAGTAGTAGGAATCGAAGGATTCGCCAAAATCCACGTTGGCCCAATCGCTGATCCATTCGACGTCGCCCGCGCCGCACATGGCGGCTTTATATCGCGCGGGATTCGTGATGGTGAGTTCAATGCTGAGAATCGAGCCGTTGGACCATCCGGCGGTGCCGATTTGGTCGGGGTCCACTTTGCCCTGTTGAATCAGCGAGTCCACCCCCTTCTCAATGTCCGGGATTTCGAGATCGTAGTAGTGGCCACAGCAGATGGACTCGACAAACTTCAGGCCGTGATTGCTGCTCCCGTGATAGTTGACCTTAAGCACGAACGCGCCGCGCTCGGTGTACAGCTGTGTGGGATAGGCCCAGCTTTCCGACCAGAGGTCGAGGTCGGAGCCTGCGGGGCCGCCGTGAATGCCGAGAACGAGCGGATAGTGTTTGCCGGATTCGTAATGAAGCGGGTAAAAGAGAATGCCGTCCACGTCATCATCATTCGCGCCTTTCCAGTGGATGACTTCGGATTTGGCGATTTCTTTTTTGGCGAAGGATGGATTGAGATTGGTGATCTGCATCGGACCTGTGAGGTGCGTGCCCTCGAGCGTTGCGCCATACCACTGGGCCGGAATGCTCGGCGTCGAATAGTTGTAAGCGACGTGCTTGCCGTCCTCGCTGACGCTGAAGCCGCCGAGATTGTTCGCGTGGTCGCCTTCGATCGCCGCGCGAGTCCATTTGCGTGAGGCGCCGGAGCCGTTCATTGTATAGAGAGCAGGAACGCGCTTCGTGCCCGCGGCGAGGAATGAAATGAACCCGTCGGGAATCACGTCGACGCCGCCTGCTAGCCCATTCTCCCAATCAATATCCACTTTGCGCGCGTCGCCGGAGGCGAGGTCGTAGAAATAAAGCAGCTCGATGGTTGCGGTGAAGAATTTCGGGTCGGAGGAATAGGGCGCGGTCACATAAAATCCCGCGCCATCACGGGTCCATTCCACAACGGAGGGGCGGATCTTGCCATTGGTGAAGATCTGTTTGCCCTGTCCGGTGCGCAGATCCCAAACGAATGTCGCCGGCGCCACTTTCTGATCCCAAGCATAACTGAGCTCACGGTTGTGCACGGTGACCGCGTGCGAGAGATCCTTCGTGACCGCCCAATCCCCGATGCGATCGTTGTTTGTGGTAAGGCGCGTAACCTTCTTGTCCTTCACCGAATATTTGAAGAGCCGCACGGGCGCAGCGTGGGCTTCGTCGTCGACCACGCGTGAATCGTCCTTGCGCTGCTCGGTTTCTTTTTCAAAGAGAGTTGCATCCTCTTCCGCGCTGAAGATGATGGTGTCATCCGTCACCCAATCGAAGCGCTGGACGCCGCGCTCGAAATTCGTGAGCGGCCAGGGCTCGCCGCCAAAGGGATTCATCAGCCAGATTTGCGAGTGGGACATCCCTGGCTTGGCTTCGGGCAGAGGCTTTGCGCTGGTGAAGGCAATCAAATCGCCTTTGGGCGACCACTGCGGGCCGCCGTTCGTATCCGTGCCGCGCGTGAGCTGAACTTCTTTTTTCTCGGTCATGCTCGAAAGAAAAAGATTGGAGACACGGCCGTCTTTTTCCTTGTTGGTGATGCTCTTCGACCACACGACCCACTTGCCATCGGGCGAGATGCGAAAGCCCGCGGCGGTCTCCGCGTTGATGATATCTTCGGGCGTCCAGGGCATCGCTGACGTGCCCCCCGACTTTGCCGTCGCATTCTGCGCAGGGTCCTGAGGCGCGGAAACCGCGGGAAGTCCGGCCGCGACGGTGATGGCCAATCCTATTGCGAATCCCAGCGGGATTCCGATGTTGTGTTTGCGATAGCGCATGAGCGCTCCCCCAAAGTTTGACGTTCAGCCACGGCGGCGATCCGCCGTCCCGGCAAGGCTTGAAAGCATAGTCCAGAATCGCGGCAAGCGGTAGTAAGATGGCGGGATATTTTATTTCCAAGGAGAGCGCATGAAGTCCGGGGACGGCTTGAAAGCGGGGATTACACCGGAGACATTTCGATTCTTCCGGGATCTCACGAAACACAACAGCAAGGAATGGATGGACGCGAACCGTGAGCGCTACCAGGAACACGTGGTCGAGGCGATGCGAGGATTGCTTGAGGCGCTGACGCCGGGCGTGTTGAAGCTCAATGGCGGGTTTGTGATTACCGGAAAGAGCGGCATGAATTTCTCCCGGATCAACCGGGATATTCGTTTCGCGAAAGACAAGACTCCCTATCACACGCGGATGTATCTGACGCTGTTCAATTCCACGGATGGCGAAGGCTCCCAGCTTTACCTGGGCATTAATCCCGATACCGTGACTGCGGGCTTCCGCATTTATGGCGGATCGGACTACAAGAAGTCACCGCTCGCGCGATTCGGTGCGCAGCGCGCACTTGAGCATCCCGCATGGGTCACAAGACAGAAGAAGCGCCTCGGAGGGAGGTATGAAAGTTACTGGCACGCAATGGAGAAAGGCGAATGGACGAAGCATGAGGGCTGGCCCGCGTCGCCGGAGGAATGGAAGATGGTTCGCGCGTGGATTGTGCGCCGGAAGATGAATCCGGCAGCGGCGACGAAGGCGGGATTTGTAGGCGAGATCCTGCGCGTCTTTCGCGATATGGCGCCGCTCTGCGCATTTGCGTCGTCGCCGAAGTGGAAAGCATAGAGCGCGACTCCGAGGCACGATAGAACTTCTCTCCAGTTTATCTTCGCATGTGACGAAACTGAGGCGGCTGAGCAAGCGCCTCAGCATGCGATTCTCGGGGATCCGCAAAAAGCTTTTCCAAGATCATGCAAATCGGAGTAGATTCCTGACTGCAATTCTGTCTTCAACCGGCAGAGGGAGAGGAGAGCGTATTTCGATGAGAACGACTCGGAGGATTGTTGGAGCGATGAGCTTGCTCGCGGCTGGCGCGTTGGTTGCCTTGGTGCAGCCGGCCTTTGCGCAAGGCGGCGGGCGGCGCGGCGGTGGAGATGCGCAGCAGGGCGCGGCGCAGCAGCAGACGCCGGCGCCACAAACTGCGCGTCCCATGCCGCCGCTCGAAGACAGGTTGTCGGTGACGCATCACAGCGCGCGCATCGGCGGCCAACAGATTGATTACACGGCGACAGCAGGGATTTATGTTTTGAAAGCGGATGATGGAACGCCGCTCGCTGGCGTTTTTTTTGTCGCGTACACGAAGGACGGCGTGCAAGATGCCGCCAAGCGCCCCATTGCGTTTTCGTACAACGGCGGTCCGGGTTCAGCTTCGCTCTTCGTGCACATGGGTTTCGGTCCGCGGCGCGTGGTGCTCACGCCCGATGGACACGGCATGCCCGCGCCATATTCCATCGTGGACAACGAGGATTCATTTCTCGATGCCACGGACATTGTCTTCGTGGACGCGATTTCGACGGGCTACAGCCGTCCCGCGGCTGGCGAGAATCCCAATCAGTTCCACGGGCTGACGGAAGACGCGAATGCGTTTGCGAACTTCATCCGGCTCTACATCACGCGCAATTCGCGCTGGGATTCGCCGAAATATCTGATCGGTGAAAGTTATGGGACAACGCGGTCCGCCGCGCTTTCGGGGGCGCTCGAGCAGCGCTATCAAATTTACCTGAACGGGATCGTGCTGGTGTCCGCGGTGCTCAATTTCCAGACGCTGCGTCCCACGATGGGTAACGACCTTCCGTATCTCGCATATTTCCCGACATACGCGACCACGGCGTGGTATCACCATTTGCTTTCCGCTGACATGCAGAAGCTGAGCGTTGAGCAGGTGGCTCAGCAGGCGCGCGATTTTGCCGACGGAGAGTACGCGACGGCACTGATGAAGGGCGACGCGCTTTCGCCCGCGGAGCACCAGAAAACGGTGCAGCAGATTGCGCACTTCACCGGGCTTTCGCCAAAGTACATCGAAGAGACCGACATGCGCATCAATCCTCGGCGATGGTTCAAGGAACTTGAGCGCGATAAGCGGCGCACGCTCGGGCGGCTCGATTCCCGCTTCGAGGGGATTGACGCTGATGCCGCGGGCGAAGGGCCGGAGTACGATCCAAGTGAAGCGTCGTACGAAGGAGCATTCGTGGCGTGCTATGAGGATTATTTGCGGCGCGAGCTGAAGTTCGAAACCGATGCGGAGATGTTTGTAACCGGACCGGTGCAGCCATGGAATTATCCGCAGAATAGCTACGCGGATGTCTCCGAGGCGCTGCGCGGAGCGATGTCGCATCAAACGTATCTCAAAGTGCTGGTTGTCGCGGGATACTATGACGTGGCGACGGCGTTTCACGGCGTCGAATACACCGTGAATCACATGGGGCTCGAGCCTGCCATCCGGAAGAATATCAGCTTCACCTACTATGAATCCGGACACATGGTGTACATCGACGAAAAGGCGCACGCAAAGCTGCACAAAGACGTCGATGAATTCATCAATTCGAGCTACAAACCCTAAATGAAGCTTCTCCGCTTCTTGGTGTGGGCCGCGGTTGCGCTGGCGGGCGCCGCGGGATTGGGCGCCATCGCATTCGACCGCGGTGAGCCGATCAACGCGACGTGGTTCATCGTCGCCGCGGCCTGCACTTTTCTTGTTGCCTACCGTTTCTATTCCTCATTCATTGCAGCGAAGGTGCTTGCTCTGGATCCCCGGCGCGCCACTCCGGCGGAGCGGCTGGATGATGGCTGCGATTTCGTTCCTACAAATAAATGGGTGCTGCTAGGGCACCATTTCGCCGCAATTGCGGGGCCGGGCCCGCTCGTCGGGCCAACGCTTGCGGCTCAGTTCGGCTATTTGCCTGGGACGCTCTGGTTGATTGTCGGCGCGGTGCTCGGCGGGTGCGTGCAGGACTTCGTCATATTGTTCTGCTCGATCCGGCGCAACGGCAAATCGCTTGGGCAAATGGCGCGCGAAGAGGTTGGGCGGCGGGGCGGATTCATCGCGCAGCTTGCGGTGCTCGCGATCATGGTCATTCTGCTGGCCGTGGTCGGGTTGGTGGTGGTAAACGCGCTGAAGGCTTCGCCGTGGGGAATGTTCACACTGGCGATGACGGTGCCAATTGCAATGTTGATGGGCGTGTACCTGCGCATTTGGCGGCCGTGGCGCGTGCTGGAGGCATCGGCGATTGGCGTGGCGCTCATTGCACTCGATGTGGTCGCGGGGCAATGGGTCGCGGCGTCGCCGTCATGGGCAAATGTGTTTTCGCTCGGGGCACCCGCACTCGCCGTCGCGCTCATCGTTTACGGCTTCGCGGCATCGGCGCTGCCGGTGTGGTTGTTGCTTGCGCCGCGCGACTACCTGAGCGCTTTCATCAAAGCGGGCGCGGTGTGGGCGCTCGGGGTGGGCATCCTGTTTGTCCGCCCTTTAATTCAAATGCCCGCGCTCACGCGATTTACTGATGGCACCGGCCCGGTGTTTGCCGGCAAAGTGTTTCCGTTTTGCTTCATCACCATTGCCTGCGGCGCCGTAAGCGGCTTCCATTCGCTTGTGGCTTCCGGCACGACGCCGAAGATGATCATGCGCGAGACGAACGCGCGGCTCGTCGGCTACGGCGCGATGCTGATGGAGTCGTTCGTCGGCGTGATGGCGATGGTTGCGGCGTGCGCGCTGCAGCCGGGCGTTTATTTCGCGATGAACAGTCCGCCCGCGATTGTGGGAGTGACGGTTCAGTCCGCGGCGCAGACGATTTCCGGCTGGGGCTATGCGCTCGCTCCCCAGACCATGACGGATCTTGCGCACATGGTCGGCGAGCAGACGCTTTTAAACCGCGCGGGCGGCGCGCCGTCGCTCGCCGTGGGCATGGCTCAAATCTTTAGCCACACGATTGGCGGGCCGCGCCTGATGGCGCTCTGGTATCACTTCGCGATTATGTTTGAGGCGCTCTTCATACTGACCGTGCTTGACGCGGGCACGCGCGTTGGGCGCTTCATGGTGCAGGACTTGCTTGGGCACGTCAGCAAACCTCTTGGGCGCGCTGGCTGGTATCCGAGCATCCTTTTTTCGAGCGGGCTGATCGTCGCCGCGTGGGGCTACTTTCTTTATCAAGGCGTGCTCGACCCTCTCGGCGGAATCAATTCGCTCTGGCCGCTCTTCGGCATCGCGAACCAATTGCTCGCGGCGGTCGCGCTCGTTGTGGCGACGACAATTCTTTTGAAAATGGGCAAGCTGCGATGGATATGGGTCACGCTCGTGCCCGCGGCGGGGCTCGTCACAGTAACGATGACGGCCAGCTTCGAAAAAATCTTCAGCGCCGATCCGCGGCTCGGTTTCTTGTCTGCGGCACGCCAGATGGCTTCGCAAATCTCGAGCGGCGCGATTCCGGCTGCGAAGATTGCCGAAACTTCACGCCTCATTTTCAATCAGCGCCTCGATGCCGCGGTCACGGCCACTCTCGCGCTGATGGTGCTCGCGCTGGTGGCGGAGGCGCTCTACGGATGGATTCGCATTTGGCGCGGCTCGGTGACGCCGGTGCTTCACGAAGCGCCATATGTTGAAACACGTTGGGCGGAGGGGGATTGATGCAACGAGTGACACGAGGAGCGGCGCAACGATGGATGCAGCGCGTGTTTTTCAACGCGAGTCACGCAGTCGCAACGTTGTGGTGGGCAGTGCGCCAAATATTTGGCGACGCCGCTTATGAGAACTACCTCCGCAGCCTGAGTCTCCGAGGCGAGTCAGCGTCCGGCGCTACTCCAGCCGGCGCCTCCACTGCCCCGCTCTCTCCCGCTGACTTTTATCTTGATTCATTGCGCCGCCGCTATTCCCGCGTCAGCCGGTGTTGCTGAGCCCTGCGAGGTATTTCCCCCAGCCTGGGACGCCATCCAGGCTTCCGGTAGTGGTGTCATTTGAAACTCGTTGATTATTGGGCGTGCCGGTGATATGAACAGGCGTCCTCAGAGGGAGAGTAAGCCTATGACGGTCTGTGTCGGTGCATTGTGTGATAATGGCCAAGTGGTTGTGGTCGCCGCCGACAAAATGGTTACGTTTGGAGCGCCGATGAACCTCCAAATGGAACCTCCGGTGTTGAAGAAAATCACCAAGATTAACGATGAAGCTGTCGCGCTGTTTTCAGGTTCAGTCGCCGATGCCGAGGAGATCATGTCGGCTACCAAGCAACAGCTTAAGGGAATGACGAACCTGCCGACCCAAAATGTGGCAGAGGCAATAAAAGCCGCATATATCGCGCTTAAGCAAAAACGTGTTCAAGAGACAATTCTCGGGCCGCTGCTTGGGGCGGACTTTGCTAAGTTCCAAGTTCTACTGGCGCAGTCTCCTTCTTCTCAAACCCTACAACAAATTCTGGCAATGATTATGCAGCATAATATGCAGACCGAAGCGCTTGTGGCTGGGGTTGATGGTACTGGAGCGCACCTGTTTGCAGTGACCCATCCTGGTGTGCTATTGCCATTAGAAACAATGGGTTACGGTGCTGTAGGGAGTGGCGGACTACATGCGGCAGTGCGTCTTTCGCTCGGTCAACAAAATAAAGTTGCCTCGATTTTGGACACCGTCTATAATGTCTATGAGGCCAAAAAGGCCGCCGAAGTGGCTCCCGGTGTCGGAAAAATGACCGACCTCGCGATAATCAAAAGTGGGAAAGTATCATTCGCTGAAGTTCCGCTATTTGAAGTGCTCGAAAAACACCACAAAGAAAAGCCATCCCTGACCCAAGCTGAACAGGATGAACTTAAAAAGGCGTGCGATGATTGTACGGGAACCTGAAACTAACACAGAAGCACCTTTCTTAGGCAAAGAGGGGAGCGCAATGCTGGAACTGTGGACGGCCCAAATGGAATGGCTATCCAGTACCGGCCAATTAAACCCGCACCCAGTTGAACACAAGACTGAGGATCGGGCTGAGCCGGAACCGTCGCCAGAGCCACCGCCACAGCCGTAGCCATCACGCAACCAAGCTGCTGATGGGCCATAATTCTGTTGTGATACCCGCCGCCATCGCTGGAGTAATCCTTAAAGATTGATGAATCCGGCAGAAGTTGTACCACGCGAAATGTAGAGCAATCGCAGCCTTCAGATTCTCCAGTTTCTTGCTGAAAGCATTCGTCAACCGCGTGAATCGGCGAAGTTGCATGCGAATCGTGAGATTTTGTCTTTCAATATGTGAAGTAGACACCAAATGAGGCTTCGGGTTTCCGGTGACTGGTATCGGCAGAGCATTGACGATCTCGCCGGGGCTGTAACGCTTATCACGCTCCCCTGCCTCTTGGTAGGTCTTAATCAACATCGCGTAATCCACATCTGCGCCAAACGCATCCTCAACGGCGGGTATGTACGGCGGGAATCCGTCCGAGGTCAGTTGCACGCGACTGGCGAGCCGAGATTGCAGGTCTTGCATGAAGTGCCAAGTGTTTGCCGAATTGCGCTTGCCGATTCGGTAGGACGGAATCAATTTGCTTTCGGAATCCATTGCAACGAAAACATACTGGTCGCCAACTTCGGCGGGATTATCATTCTGTGTGACACGCTTTTCCTTTTTTCCTACGAACGTCCAGATTTCATCAACCTGTACGACCTTGCACGGCAGGCGGCGCATCTTCTCGTCCAACAATCGCTCGCATTTCGCGCCGATACGCAAGAGAACGCGCATCACTGTTTTGTGCTCCACGTCCAGCATTCGGGCAGTAGAGCGAATCGAATTGCCTTCCACTAGAGCATTGATGATTTGAATTTGCTTCTCAATCGGTAGGACGTTCATTTCAGCTTGCCTTTTCTGCGGGGCAATCCGAAAATGCTTTTAGCGTTCGGCATGCGGCTAACCCCGCTTGCTGGATTTGCCCGGCCAGTAGTTGATAGCTACTGACCGGGCTTTGTTATGAGTGAGAGATTACAGCAAGCGCTTGCTGTTGTCAAGTACTATTTTAAGTCAAACCACTAATTGATTCTTGGTGGTGGACGTGCTATATACACAATGAACCTCAGGCGCATTAGCGTCTGTCCTTTCCGCTGCTAGGCGAAAGATTTGGTTCAGCGAGAGCCGGGGACGCCTCCCCGGCTTTTGCTTTTTTATTGAATCTGCAACAAGTCGAGCAATTCTTTTGCTAGCTCTCTGGCTCTAGTCATCCCCGGAACCGTTAAGCGATACTTTGTACCCCGTCGGACACCACTGAAACTCAACAGGCCTCGCCCCTGCCCTCGCTTCATAATGCGGTCTGCACGGTCAATGGGGTAGCCAGTCTGTTTGAGTCCATAGAGCACCTCGTCGGCTGACACGGAGTCAACGCCCCGAAGCTCTCTATGACCCAGCAGAATCAGCAAGGCGGCGTCCAATTCCCGTTCGTCGCCCTCGAATCTACCGATCAGCGAAATGCGGTTCCCCTCTTGGTGGAACGCTTTTGCGATTGGTGAGACGGATACGACTAAATCCCCGGAATGGGATACCTCTGTTTCCTTGTTGATTTGCAGGACGGGCGATGCGGAAACCTTGCTGTTAACCAAAGCCTCGAACTTACGGAAAAGCTCCTCTACAAATTCTTTCGGGCCTTCCGCGTCAAATTCGTTTACGCCAACCTTCACACGTATTTTATAGTCTGCCATGTACGCCTCCATGAAGACATGAGATTATGCGCACAAGTACAGACTTAAGGCAAGGGGTATTTTCAGGATTCTTTGGGTGGTCTACCGCCCCGGAAGTGCGTGCGTTTGGCGGCTATTTTGCGGAAGTAATCGGAGCCACGCTTTGCGGTCTTCTGACCTCCCATTCGCCCCAGCGTGACGGCGGCGGGATTCTTAGCTTGTTCCGGAATCGGAACAGGAGAAGCCTTTTTCCTATTTGGCATGCCCGGAAGATACAGGAACCGCTTGCTGTAAGTCAATAGGGGTCAGTTTCAAATGACACCAACACCAGGCTTCCGCTCTGCGAGCGAAGCGCGCCGCGACGTGCTAGACTTTTCGCCGGAGCCCGGCCCTCACAAAACAATTTCCATGACTCGCAAAAAGCTCATTGGAATCCTCACCGGCGGCGGAGATGTTCCCGGCCTGAATCCCGTCATTAAGAGCGTGGTCTACAAAGCGACTGAAATGGGCGCCGAAGTGATCGGGATCCGCAGAGGCTGGGAAGGCCTTACGCACATGCGACCCGGCGCCGAGCTTGACGCGGAATATATCCGGCCTCTCGACCGCATCAACACACGCGGGATTGACCGCACCGGCGGGACGGTGCTGCATACTTCGCGCACGAATCCACAACGCATAAAGGCCGGGCGGTTGCCCGCTCACATCGCCAATGACGAACGCAAGAAACTCGACCGCGGCGACGGCAGTTACGATTTGACTCCGGTGGTGCTTCGCAATATCTCCGCCCTCGGAATTGACTACCTCATCACCATCGGCGGGGACGACACGCTGAGTTTCGCGCAGGCGCTGGAGCGCGCGGGTGTGCCGCTGCTCGGCATCCCTAAGACGATGGATAACGATGTGCAGGGAACGGAATACTGCATCGGCTTTTCGACCGCCATCACGCGCGCCAAGGAGCTGATTACTCGCCAGCGCACCACACTCGGGTCGCACGAGCGCATCGGCGTGTTCCGCATCTTCGGCCGCGATTCGGGATTTACGGCGCTCTACACCGCCTATGTCACGTCCGCGCGGTGCGTGCTGCCCGAGCTGGAATTTGATCTCCAGCGCCTCACCGAAATCCTCGCCGAGGACAAGAAAAACAATCCCAGCCGCTACGCCTTCGTCATCGCCTCCGAGGGCGCTGTATGGAAGGGCGAGAATGTCGGTGAATTTGGCGAGGCTGACGCCTACGGCCACCGCAAAAAAATTGATATCGGCCACGCACTCGCCGAAGAGATCCATCAGCGCACGGGCGAGGAGACGATGTCCAGCGACCTCACCTACGATCTGCGGAGCGGGGAAGCGGACGCGCTCGACCAGATGGTGGCGATGACATTCGCGAACCTGGCCATGGATCTCCTCCGCGATGGAATCCATGGCCGGCTCATTGCAGTGCAGGACGGCAAATACACTCACGCGCCTCTGCCCGACCCAAAGCTCGGCCCGCGCAAGGTGGATATCCCCACCCTTTATAACGTCGCGCGATTCCGCCCACATTATTCCGATAAGCTCGGTGTGCCGCTGCTTCTGAGCGCCGTGCGCACCACCGGCTAATCATCTGTTGCGATGAGGCGGGGACTTGCTCGGTCCGCGCGGAGCCAGTAATATCCCGTGCCACAGGCCCACCGAAATATAAGTAAGAATTCAGGAGAAGAACAATATGGCTCTCGACTCGAAGAAACTTGATGAGTTGCTTGGCAGAGGTCTGGTCGATTTTGGCGCGACGTTTCATGCAGCGCTCGTCCAGATCGGCGACAAACTCGGGCTTTACAAATCGCTTGCGCAAGGCGGCCCAATGACCTCCGCGCAGCTTGCGGAACGCACAGAAACTAATGAGCGCTACGTCCGCGAATGGCTTTCATCACAGGCTGCGGGCGGCTATGTAACCTACGACCCGGCTACATCGCTTTTCAGCCTGACCGAAGAGCAGGCCTTCGCGTTGGCCGACGAGAATAGCCCGGCGTTTCTGCCGGGCGCGTTTCAAGTGGCGCTCGCCGCTACGCGTTCGGTGAAGCAAATCACCGAGCGCTTCCGCAGCGGCGACGGCTTCGGCTGGCACGAGCATGACGCGGAATTATTCGAGGGGACGGAACGATTCTTTCGTCCGGGATACGCCGCGCATCTCGTGCAGGAATGGATTCCGGCGCTGGATGGCGCGGAAGCAAAGCTCCGCGCAGGCGCCAAAGTGGCGGACGTGGGCTGTGGGCACGGCGCTTCAACCATTTTGATGGCCCAAGCCTATCCGAATTCAAGCTTTGCCGGTTTCGACTACCACCAGAGCTCGATTGACGCCGCGACCGAACGCGCGAAAAAAGCGGGCGTGACCGGCCGCGTGAAATTCGCAGTCGGCCGCGCAAAGGATTACCCGGGTGCGGACTACGACTTCGTCACTTTCTTTGATTGCCTGCATGACATGGGCGATCCCGCCGGTGCTGCCAAGCATGTTCACAAGTCGCTGAAGAAGGATGGTACGTGGATGATTGTCGAGCCGTTCGCCGGCGATAAGCTCGAGGAGAATCTGAATCCGGTTGGGCGGATCTTCTATTCGGCTTCAACGCTGCTTTGTACGCCGTGCTCGAAGGCTCAGGAGGTCGGGTTGGCGCTCGGCGCGCAATCCGGCGAGAAAAGGATGAAGGAAGTGGTGATGTCCGCCGGGTTCACACGGTTCCGTCGCGCCACGCAAACTCCTTTCAATCTGGTTTACGAGGCAAGACCTTAAAACAGATCTTCGTCGTCAATTTTCTTGAGGCGCGTGATCTTCTGCGTGATGCGGATATCGCGCGAGCGGACGCCCGCAAGAATAGCCTGGCGCGTCTCCGGGGGCAAAGCCTCGGGCGGGAAAACTCCATGCTCATCCTTGGGAAAATTGCGAACAAACTGCGCGGCCATTGTCGCCGTGGCATACGCGATGGGCGTGACGGCCAGTCCCCACGATCGAATTTGATATAGCGTGGGGAACTGGCAATCCCAGCGGATTAGCATGGGACGATCTTTTTTCACTCCGGTGACAAGTATGGAGGCCGCGAACCGCGCGTTTTGCAAGAGGCCGCGGCGGATCAGACGCGCCACGCGCCGGGGTGAAACCGTGTGGGGAAATCTGGCCTTCACCATTCCGCGCGATTTGGTGAGTTTTCCCTGATGGTACCAGCGGCGCAGACGGTCGATTTCGTTGCCGCCGATTTTCACGTCCATTTCCTTCAGCGGAATGTAATACGGAATCGTGCCAACCTCGTCCTGTGCGGCGAGCACGACTCCGGCTTCGCCAACAGGCTGCGGGAAGCGAAATTTTTCCCGTTCGCTAAAGCGTTTTTCAAACCGGAACCTCCTTTCGCGCACCACGCGAGGCCGGGACATCGCTTCATCGAACGCGCCCGCTGCCGACCATTGCGAAACGGCGTGGTCGCTGTCGGTGCTCTCGTAAAGCCGGATGTGGATTGCCTCGACGCTATCGAGAATGTCCGCGGCGCGGCGCGCCAGAAGATTCGTGAGGCCCGGCGCCACCCCCGCATTAATTACAGCCGTGCGGCGCTTGTCTTCAAATCTACGCGCGTAGCGAATCTGCTCGGCCTTGAATGGATTCCGCGTCATGTGAGTCGCCATGTCAAGGTAGTGCGCGCGGAGACGCAGCGCTGCCCTGAGCACGATCTCGTTGAAAACGGCGGCCGAGGCGTTGATGATAAGCTGGCTTCCGCGCGCGGCTTTGACAATCCCCCACAGGTTTCGCGCGTTCACTTCGCGCACTTCCAGCGCGCTACGCTTGCCGAGAAAGTGCCGGGCGCGTTCGGGGTTCTTATCGCCACAAACCACCTCATGGCCCTGGCGTGCCAGCATCTGAGCCAGAAGAGCGCCGGTCGCGCCCGCTCCAAGTACAAAGATTCGCATCGGGCCGAAACTCTATCACAACCCCCGCGGGAGTTAACCGCCGTGGGCGGCGCCGCACCCAATACTCCGGTGATTCACCTCCGCACGAACCTGCTGGATTAATGCGGCCAGTCAAGCGAGAATAGAGCAGGCGAAACACGATGTCAGACCAGGACTCGAACCCGGAAAACGAGCAGCGAATCTTCACGCTGAAGGAAGCGGAAAGCACGCGTCGCGAGATCGAACCGCTCTTGCTCGAAGCCATGGATTCACGGCGCAAGCTCGCCGATACGGATGAGAAGCTCGGCAGAATCGTAAGCCGCATCATGGTGATGGGCGGGATCCTCATTAACACTCAGGCGGCGGCCGAACTGCGCGGCGAGCATGATCACTTTGTCGGGCTCGTTCGCAATGCGCTCGAAACAATCCAGGCAACGGGCTGCGTGGTGAAAGACCTCGACACCGGCCTGCTTGATTTCCCGGCGCGCATCGACGGGGAAGAGGTCTACCTTTGCTGGCGGCTGGGCGAGGATCGAATCCGCTACTTTCACCGTCAGGACGAAGGCTTCTCCGGCCGCAGGCCGATCGATCCGCGCGACCCCGGTCCGAGCTCGCAAGTTCAGTAACGCGCAGCATTCCCAAGGTTGAATTATTTTTTTTGTGACGTGCGCGAAGCAGGCGCGCCCACCTCGAAAGGGCCCATCTTGTCCGAACAGAATCCGAAGCAAAGCCCGGCGAAGGCGCACCGTCTCGCCGGGTCGGCGAGTCCGTATTTGCGTTCCGCTGCGCATCAGCCTGTTGAATGGTATGAGTGGAGCGAAGAGGCCTTTGCGAGCGCGCGCGAGCAGAACAAGCCAATCCTTCTCGATATCGGCGCGGTGTGGTGCCACTGGTGCCACGTCATGGACCGCGAAAGCTATGAGAACGCCGAGACCGCGGCGCTAATCAATCGCCACTTCATTCCAGTGAAAGTGGATCGCGATGAGCGCCCGGATGTGGACGCGCGCTACCAGTCCGCCGTCAGCGCGGTTTCCGGCCAGGGCGGCTGGCCGCTCACCGGTTTTCTTACGCCCGATGGCCGTCCATTTTTCGGCGGCACGTATTTTCCGCCGGTAGACGCAATGGGGCGGCCGGGTTTTCCGCGCATCCTGCAGGCCGTCGCGGATGCTTTCGCCAACAAACGCGAAGAGCTCGAGCGCGCTGCCGCGGGACTTTCTGACGCCGTCTCAAAGGCCGAGTCATTTTCGGGCGGGCGCGGAGATTTCGATTCAGGTGTCGTGGACCACATGATCCATGCGACGCTCGAACTCTTCGATCCGCGCTATGGCGGCTTTGGCCGCGCGCCAAAATTTCCCCATTCGCAGGCGGTGGACCTGTTGCTCGAGCGGCATCAAGCCACCCGCGAGGAGCGGCTGTTGCACATCGTCGAGCGCACGCTCGTGAACATGGCTTCGGGCGGCGTGTACGACCAGCTTGCGGGCGGCTTCCACCGCTATTCAGTGGACGAGCGCTGGCTCGTCCCGCATTTCGAGAAAATGTCTTACGACAATTCGGAGCTGCTGAAGAATTTCGTCCATGCGTGGCAAGTGACGCAGAAACCATTCTTCAAGGGCGTGGCCGTGAACATCATCGGTTGGGTGAACCACACACTTTCCGACCAGCAGCAGGGCGGCTATTACGCCAGTCAGGATGCGGATTTCTCTCTGGACGATGACGGCGACTATTTCACCTGGACGCTTGACGAATTGCGGGCCGCGCTTTCACCCGAGGAGGCGCGGGTAGCCGAACTGCATTTCGATGTGGAAACGCAAGGCGAAATGCACCACAACCCCGCGAAAAACGTGCTCTGGGTTGCGCGCGGCGCCGCCGAGATCAGCGCGCAGCTTGGAATCAGTGAGAAAGAATCGGATGCACTCCTTGAAAGCGCCACAAGGAAGATGCTTGCCGCCCGCGTGAAGCGACCTACGCCTGCTGTTGACACGACGATTTACACGGGATGGAACGGGATGTTTGCGTCGGCATATCTCGATGCCGCGCGTGCATTCGGCGGGGAAGTCGGCAATCGATGCCGCGCATTCGCGCTGAAAACTCTCGACCGGCTTCTCGCGGGCGCGTGGGACGGCAAGCGCGGCTTTGCGCACCGCCTCGGCGGCGCGTGGCTGCCCGGCACGCTCGATGACCATGTTTTCATGACCCAAGCGCTGCTCGATGCCTACGAGGCGACGCTTGAGCGCCGCTACTTTGATGCCGCCGAACGCGCCGTTGCGCGCGTGCTCGGGCAGCACTGGGACGCGGAAAACGGCGGGTTCTTCGATCGTGCCGCCGATGCGCCGCCGATGGGCGGGCTCGACGTGCGCCGCAAGCCGCTGCAGGATTCGCCCACGCCATCGGGCAACGCGATCGCGGCCGTCACGCTGGATCGTCTCTATGGTTTCACGGGAAACGCGATGTACCGGGAGCGTGCCGAGAAAACGCTTGCGGCGTTCGCTGGAGTTGCGCCTCAATATGGATTGTTCGCCGGGAGTTACGCACTCGCTGTCGCTCTGCACGCAAGGGGAACAATCGAAGTGGTCGTCACCGGCAACGGCGATGATCCTGCCGCACAAAAGCTGGAACGCGCCGCGGCGGAAACATTCCGCTTCGGAATGGCGCTGCTGCGCATCACGCCGGAAATGCTGGCGAAGAGATGGCTCGCACCCGCACTTGCCGAAACACTTCCGCATTTGCGCGCCAACATCGCACAGGCAATTGTTTGTTCGGGAACCGCCTGCCAACCGCCGGTCGCAGAGGCGGAGTCGCTACGCGCGATGCTGCTGAATGGCTCGGCAGGCGCCGCATCCGGCGCTTCGCGCTAGCGCTTTCGTCGAAGCTTCGTTTCGTCTGAGAAAACAGACGTGTCTTCCGCGTGTTCCCGGGCGAACGCTTGAAGCTGCTCGGTCGTTCCTGTAATCACCAGGTTGTCATCAGCGTTGACGTACGGAAGTTTTGTCTTTCCCGTTACCTCGGCTTTCTTCAAATCGTCATCGCTGTCGATAAGCGCAAATCGCACCGAATCATTTTCTATCCAGATTCGGCCAAAAATATGGGCTTTCAAGACTGGATAAGGAGCGCGACTTAACTTGAGATCATCATCTTTTGGCGTCTCCATATCCATGAAGAGGGCGTCCCCCAGCCGCACCAAATGGATTTGGCTCAAAAAAACCTCGTCTCCGGTATTCGCGGAGAGCAAGTAGCCATCATCATTCTTCTTAAATTCCCAGAGATCTGTTGTCTTGGCGGGCTTTCCATCTTGACCGACTTCTTCCCAGCGCCCAACGAGGGAGTCGTTATTCACCAGTACGTCTTTACTGTAGAGAGGAAATAGAGAAAGCGTGAACCCGCACCCGCCAAGGAATAAGCAAAGACCAAGTAGCAACGGAAAAATGCATCTCCGCATTCTCCCTCCTTCAAGAGCTCATCATTGGAGTAACGACAAAAATCTGTTGGGCTACACTTACTGCTGCCGCGATGCCGGCGGCACTAGATTGTTCGCGCGGTAGTAGACCACGAGCTGCCCGTAATGCTCGCCGCTATGCTCGATCGCTTCCATCCAGTTGAATGAGTTGTGAACTAAAATGTTTCCGAAAGGAAATTTCGACATTTTGTCCAATCCCGCGTCGCCCTGCTCCTTAATGAGCGCGGCTCCATCCGCCACAGCTTGTTTCACCAGATTCACCACGTCAGCCTTTGTCTTGTATTGCGCGCGCGGCGGATTTTCCCCCGCCCCCGCTGGACCCATGGGGGATCCCTTGATGGCGCTCAACAGCAAATAATCAACCCCGGCTATGTGCAATAGATTCTCTGCGAAAGTTCGCTGGTCCTTCTGCACTTTGAAATCATATTTGTCTTCCGGGAAATCCGTGGCCATTCCGATCACTTTGTTGCCAATGCTATTCCACATCGCCAGTGTCTCATCGGACCTTGACCCCAGCGGACGCGGCCCCTGATTCTGCCCCTGGCCCTGGGCGTACAGACTCACACCGGCAATAGTGACGAGCGCGGCTGCAATTAACAAACGCGGAAATCGCTGCATGGTTTGTGTCTCCTTTTGGCTGGCACATTCATCCTGAAGAATGTTGCCGCGAGGCTAGCACGGCTGCCGCCTGCGCGTCCAGATTCGGCGCACAATGCCGCATCGAGCCCCTTTCCCTTATTCTTACGCCCCTCGACGCCAAATTGTTTCACGTCAAACAATTTTAACTTGTTGATAGGACAGACTTTAGCTCGTTTCATTCGAATGCCGAAATATGGGCACGCGTTCCACACGCCAAAAAATGAAAATGGATCCGTCCGCTGCGAGCCGCGCCGGGTTGCCGCGCCCGCTCGCGGGTGACATAATCACATTTCACAATTGCGCCGCGGGGCGGCGAAGTGTTTCAGGGGGGCTCGATGGGATTGAGAGACGGATGGATTGAGAAGCGGCTTGCTTCGGCCGGCAACAACGGCACGCACAACGTTTCGCAGATGCACTTTGCGCGGCAGGGCGCCATCACGGAAGAGATGGAGTATGTCGCGAAGCGCGAGAAGATTTCACCGGAGACGGTTCGCGACGAAGTCGCGCGCGGCCGCGCAATCATCCCCGCCAACATTCATCACCGCTCGCTTGAGCCGATGGGCATCGGCGTCGTTTTCAAGTGCAAGATCAATGCGAATATCGGAAATTCCGCGGTCAGCAGTGAAATTGAGAGCGAGCTCGAAAAGCTGCATCACGCGGTGCATTTCGGCTCGGACACCGTGATGGACCTGAGCACCGGCGGCGATATTCCCACAATCCGCAAAGCGATCATTAACGCTTCACCCGTACCGATCGGCACGGTGCCGATCTACGAAGCCATATCTCGCGTGAAGCGCGCCGAGGATCTCACGCCCGAGATCATGCTGGAGGTGATCGAAGAGCAGGCCGAGCAGGGCGTGGACTATATGACTATTCACGCGGGTGTGCTCGCCAAGTTTGTTCCGATGGTGCGCCAGCGGATTACGGGCATCGTGAGCCGCGGCGGCGCAATCATGGCGCAGTGGATGAATTTCAATAAGAAAGAAAATTTTCTTTTCGAGCGGTTCGATGACATCTGCAAAATCTTCAAGAAGCATGACGTCAGTTTTTCACTTGGCGACGGGCTTCGCCCCGGCTGCCTTGCCGATGCGAGCGACGACGCGCAATTCTCCGAGTTGCGGGTGTTGGGCCAGTTGACGAAGAAAGCCTGGGAGCACGATGTGCAGGTGATGATCGAAGGACCCGGCCACGTGCCGATGGACCAGATCGAGCTGCAAGTGAAGAAGGAAGTTGAGCTGTGCCACGAGGCGCCGTTTTACACGCTGGGCCCACTCGTTACGGACATCGCGCCGGGCTACGACCACATCACCAGCGCCATCGGCGCTGCAATGATCGGCATGTACGGCGCGGCAATGCTTTGCTACGTCACGCCGAAGGAACATCTCGGCTTGCCGAACGCGGAAGACGTGAAGCAGGGCGTCATCGCTTACAAAATCGCGGCGCACGCCGCCGATGTAGCCCGCCATCGCCCCGGCGCTCGCGATCGGGACGACGCGCTTTCTTACGCGCGATTCCTGTTTGATTGGAACAAGCAATTCGATCTTTCGCTCGATCCCGAGACCGCGCGCAGAATGCACGATGAAACTCTGCCCGACGATTTCTACAAAGATGCCAAGTTCTGCTCGATGTGCGGCCCGAAATTCTGTTCGATGAACATTACGCAGGTCGCTGAAGGCCACGCCGGGCAGGACCAGGCCGAGCGCCAGGAAAAATTCGTCCAGTTGCTCGCCAAAGTACAGGCGCAGTAACGCGATATTCACAAGGAAACGTGTAGCCTCGCACTCGTCCCGCTCATCTAAAGTGACTGCACGGGGCCTTGACAGCAGGCGAATCTAAAGCGAAAATGTCCCCCCGTCTACCCAAGGAGAAAATGAAATGCCGATCAACCAAGCTTTCCTAGGTGAATTCGATCACGAAATGGCAAACACGCGGAAAACGCTTGAGCGGATTCCGGAAGATAAATTCGATTGGGCGCCGCACCCGAAATCAATGAAGCTGGGGCGGCTGGCGACACACCTCGCCGAAATGCCAGGTTGGACCAAAGAGACGATTGAAAAAGACAAGGTGGATATTTCCAACTACTCCGGGCCGCCAGAAATCAAATCCCGGAAAGAAGTGCTCGCGCTATTCGACAAAAACGTCGCAGAAGCGCGCGCGGCGCTGGTTGCCGCAACCGACGACGCAAACTGGATGAAGACGTGGTCCATGATGCGGGGCGATCAGGCGGTCTTCAGCATGCCGAAGGTCGTCGTCATGCGGAGTTTCATCTTCAACCACAACGTGCATCACCGCGCACAGATGGGCGTCTACTTGCGCCTGAATAACATACCGGTGCCTTCGATTTACGGGCCTTCCGCCGACGAAAGGCAGATGTAAACTTTCTTTTCCCGCTGAAATTCGGTATCAAGAGAGGCCGGCGCCGCGTGGTTGCCGGCCTCTTTCGCATTAGAAGGAATGAGCAACCGAAGATCTCTGATATGTGGAGGCGAATTGAAAGGCGATCTCGAAAAGCTCCAAGGCGTGTGGAACATCACCGCCCTCGAAACTGAAGGCAACAAGCTGCCGGAAAGCATGTTCTCGGGCGCACAGGTCATTATCAAGGGTGACCAGTCCGAGTCCATTGGGATGGGTGGCGTTTACCGAGGCAAGGTTATGCTCGACCCTACAAAAAGACCAAACCACATTGACATTGTGTTTACCGAGGGTCATGCAAGAGGGATGACAAACCACGGCATCTATGAATTGAGGCTGGATTCGTGGAAGCTTTGTCTCGACACGACCGGCAAAGACCGGCCCAAATCATTCACTACAAAACCCGGCAGCGGCCATGCGCTTGAAACACTGAAGCGCGCACCGTCAATCGCCAAACGGACCTCGAAACCAAAACCCGCCGCTGCCAAGGCGGCGAAAAGCGCGGCCAGTGGAACGAAGGCCACAGCGCGTGCCACCGAATTCAAGGGCGAATGGGCCATGGTTTCGGGTGTAATGGATGGAGCGGCGATGGACAAGTCGATGGTCGAATGGGTGAAGCGCGTCACGCGTGGGAATGAATCCACTGTAACAGCCGGGCCGCAAACAATGTTGAAGGTGGAATTCACATACGACGCCTCGAAATCTCCCAAGACAATTGATTACGTGAATCTCGCCGGCGTAAACAAAGGGAAGAGCCAGAAAGGCATCTACGATTTAGAGGGCGACATTCTGAAATTCTGCGTTGCCCCGCCGGGCAAGGCCCGTCCAGCGGAGTTCGCTTCAAACCGCGGCGATGGCCGCTCATTTACCGCGTGGAAGCGCCTGTAAAGTGGTGTCTGCTTAATTCAGGAGGAACTAATATTTCGCATGACAGACCCGACCGCCGCCGAAAACCTTCGCACTGAATTCAACCGCTGGGCGGAATCCGGCAAGGGCGAAGCGATGGAGGAAGACCATCTCCCCATCACCCTGCCTATGCTCGCGAAGATGGCTTTGCAAGCCGATGAAAACGTCCTCGACGTTGGATGTGGCGCGGGCTGGCTCGTCCGCCTGATCGCGCGTGAAGTCACCGAAGGTCGCATCGTCGGCATGGATATTTCCGACGAAATGGTTCGCCATGCGCGGCGCGTGTGCGCCGACGTGGAAAACGCGCTGTTCATCGTGGGTGCATCCGAAGAGATTCCCTGGGAGTCGAATTTCTTCACGCGCGCCGTGAGTGTGGAGTCGTCCTACTATTGGCCCGATCCCGCGCGAGGTTTGCGTGAAATCTTTCGAGTGCTTCAAGAGGGCGGCGAAGCGTGGATCCTGATCAACTATTTTCGCGACAACCCATATTGCCACCAGTGGGGTTCGCTGCTCGCCATTCCTGCAAAATTGCTTTCCGCTGAGGAATGGTCCGCGCTCTTTCGTGATGCAGGTTTCGTTGGGGTGAAGCACGAACGCATCTCTGATCCCACGCCCGCCCCGGAAGTGTACTCAGGCCGCTGGTTCCGCGACGCTACAGAACTCGCCGCGTTCCGCCGCGAGGGCGCACTGCTCATCCGGGGTGCCAAGCCGCGTGGTGCGGCTCCACCTCCGCCGTTCCGTATATCTTGAACTCGGCTGCGCCATGATTCTCGAAACTCAACGCATGCGTCTTGAGCCCTGGTGCGGAGATGACGTTCCTGCATTCCATGCCATCGCTTCGGATCCCAAAGTTATGCAATACATCACTGGAGGCATACCTTGGACGGAATCCCAAACTGAGGAATTCGTCTCGCGACAGATGAGCACCTTCTCCGAGTTTGATTTTTGCTTGTGGAAGCTCGTCCTAAGGAGCACGGGAACGCTTTCTGGGTTCTGCGGCATCCAGCACCTTGGAGGGACTGAGGAAATTGAAATCGGCTGGTGGCTGGCGTCAAAATATTGGGGAAGGGGAATTGCGACCGAGGCTGCGCGAACAGTTCTTGCTGACGCTTTTGACCGCGTAAGTCTCGCGCGCGTCGTCGCCATCGCGCGTCCGGAAAACATTGCCTCGCGCCGCGTGATGGAAAAAATCGGCATGGCTTACGAGCGCGATCACGTCCACCGCGGCGTTCCGGTGGTCCTCTACGCAATCTCCCAAAATCATTGGGCTATGGGCCACAAGAGAAATTCCCGAAGTCTCGCGTAGTGATGGTGATTAGCCTCAAGTGTGCCCAGCAAAGCAAGCTGAATCATTGAGGATTGCCGGCGAAGCGCGCGACTGTGCCATTGGCCCCCGCGCCCCATACATTTCCCACATCGAGCACAGTAATCGCGTTCAGATTCACCGAGCCTGAGTGCGTCCAATGGGCGCCTCCATCGCGGCTGATGTCCTCCCCGTTTGGTCCCGCCGCAACAAATGTTTTGCCATCGAGGCTTGCCACGGCTGAGCGGAAGCCGCCGGGCTGGACCGCGGCGAGTTGCCATGTCGCGCCCCGATCCATTGAATATGCGGCCACGGAGGTAGTCAGGCTCGCCTGTCTGTAGTCACCGCCAACAACGATCACATTGTCTCCACCGCGCGCAATGCTGAAGATTCCCGCCGACGCAATTCCCGCCGCAACGAGAGTCGGTGTCGCAGTCCAAGTATGCCCCATGTCCGCGGTATGGAACACGCGTGCCGCCGCGCCGCCGCCCGTGCCGAAATGAATTTCACCATTGCCGAAAACCGCGAGCGCCGAATTGCCCGCCGCGAATGCGCCTTCGCCCATAATCGCGGCGGCCATCGTGTCGCGAGGCAAATCATTCCAATGCTCGCCATCGAGCGTCGCAAGCAGGAGAAACTTGCCATCAATAGGATCACTAAGTGCGAAACATTTCTTTTCTGACGTACATATGATGGCATCTAGGAAGAATCCGGTGCGTGAACCCGTATATTGCAGCGTCCACGTTTTTCCGCTGTCGGTCGTTTTGTAGATGCGCGATTTGTCCACCTCGCCGCTGGACATCACGTATGCAGTATTGGCATCGATAGCTTGAATTCCGCGAAAATCGAGCGCCTCTCCGCCGGTGACAGCAAGCCGGTCCCAGGTCCTGCCTCCGTCGGGCGAGCGCAAAACAACTCCATTTGCCCCGGAAGCCCACACGACGGGCGTTTTGTCCGTCCGCGAGGCATGCGCTGCGCTGATTCCGCGCAAGTTGGTCCGAATTCCGCTCGTTTGCACGATCCACGAGGGTTCCGTCATGGGCCCCTGGTACGAACCCGCGCGAAGAGAGCTCGCCCCAATGATTAGAATCAAAAGGATGTTTCGCATGCGGCGCATTCTAGCAATTTTCGGTGCATCCGCCACCTGAGGGCTGCGGCGTTCACGCGTTGCCTTTGACTGCCCCCGCCCGCGCGGATATACTCCGTTTTTGCAATCAGGAGGCATGTTCGGCCCATGGGCGTACTCGACCAGCGCTTCGAAAAAAATTTCCTGATCACCTCGGTAGACTATGTTTTCAATTGGGCGCGCAAGAGCGCCATCTGGCCGCTGACGTTTGGCCTCGCCTGCTGCGCAATCGAGATGATCGCCTCGACAACTTCGCGCTTTGACATGGCGCGCTTTGGCGCGGAGGTCTTCCGCCCCTCGCCTCGCCAGGCCGACCTAATGATCGTCGCCGGCACGGTCACGCTGAAGATGGCGCCGGTGCTGAAGCGAGTGTGGGATCAGATGCCCGACCCGAAGTGGTGCATCTCGATGGGCGCATGTTCGAGCGTCGGCGGCCCATTTAACACTTACTCCGTACTTCAAGGTGTGGACAAAGTGGTGCCGGTGGACGTTTACGTTGTCGGATGCCCGCCGCGGCCCGAAGGGCTTTTCTTCGCGCTTCTAAAGTTGCAGGACAAGATTGACCAGATGTCGCTCGCCAAGCGGCCCACCGAAGTCCGCCTGCATCCCGGCATGGTGGAAGATTTCAAGCGCGGCGTGATGGTCGCGCAGACACCCGCGCCGCGCTGACCTGCGCGCCAAACCCGAAACCAAGGAGATACCGCATGCCTTTTCTGCGAACCGCGCGCACCGACGAAATCCCTGCTGGTTCCATCCGCGAATTCGCCGTCGAAGGGTATACGATTGCGCTAGCGAATGTGGGAGGACAATTCTACGCCATCGACAATACCTGCCTGCATCGCGGAGGCCCGCTCGGCTCCGGAGAGCTAAACGGAAAAGTGGTAACTTGTCCTTGGCACGGGTGGCAATACGACGTTACGTCCGGGAAGCTCATTATGAATCCCGCGGCAGGGGTGCAATGCCATGCGGTGGAAGTCCGGGGCCAGGATATTTTCGTAGATTTAGGTTAGGCCAACCATCCTAAGTTATTGATTATAAAGCAGTTACCGCGCCAGCCGACACTCGTTTTACCACGCCGGGACATACCAGATTCACTCTACCAGAAAAAGCACATGCTCAATTTTTCTCATGAAAAGTTTCGACAATCCATAGTTACTTGAAGTATAGTCTGGCGCCTGAAAGTGTCCAGCAAACCAGATCGGCGAACGCCGAAACCCGCAAAAGACCATAAGCCGGCGGCACCCGCTCCCAAGCGGCGCTTTTGGCTTTTTAGCGCCGACCCTCACCATTATCACTGGGACACGCTTTTTGTGAAGGGTAAGGAGATGTGGCGCGGGGCAAAGGCGAAGCCCGATGCGCAGCGTCTGCTCAAGCAAATCAATCGTGGCGACCGCGTGTTGTGTTACCACTTTGCGCCGGAGCGTTCTCTCTACGCGCTCGCGGAGGTTACGCGGACGCCCTATCCTGATCCCGGCGACCCGGAGGGGAAGAATCTTGTCGCTGACTTGCGCGCGCTTGAGCGCCTCCCTCGCCAGGTGACGCTCGATGAGATGCGCGAAAATCCAATCGTGCGCAGGATGAAGTTTTTGAAGAACGTGCGGCTCATTATCTCTGCTCTGACCGAAGAAGAATATCAGGAGCTCCTGCGCATGGCGGGAATCGTCGCCTCTCCGGGCATGCCGCTACCCTAGCGCGTCCCGGATCTGCGGGCCAGTTTCCTCATTCAATTCTCGCAATCACGGCGATTTGCGCGATACTGGGGCCTCACTCATGTCCACTCAGGCAAACAAATTTCAGCACAAACCGCTCGTCGAAGCGCTGAAGGATGTTGCGTTGGGCCGCGCGCGCACCATCGATCTTACACACGCCATCAATGCGAATCTTCCGCCGTGGCCGGGTGACACAAAATCATTCGAAGCCTTCCCGAACGCGAGCGTGGAGAAAGACGGCCATTTCACGCGCAGTTTCTGGATGCTCGAGCACTACGGCACGCATTTGGATGCGCCAATCCATTTTCCCCCGGGCAAAACGACCGTGGACCGCATTCCCCCAGAGCGGCTCATTGGGCCTGCCGTGTTGCTTGATGTTCAGAAGGAAGGTGAACGCGACTCAGATTACCGTTTGCCGGTCGTGCGCGTCCAAGAGTGGGAGCACGTACATGGCGCTCTTCCTGAGGGGGCGATCGTGTTGCTGCGCACAGGTATGGCATCGCGCTGGCCGGATGCGGATAGTTACCGCCGCCTGGACTCCGCGGGCGTGATGCATTTCCCCGGCTTCTACGTGGAAGCGGTAAGATACCTAATCGCAAAAGGTGTGAGCGGCATCGGGGCTGACGCGATGAGTGTTGATGCAGGTAACTCGACGGGCTACGAGGTCCATCACCTTGCGCTGGGCTCGGATCTATTTCAAATTGAGAACCTCGCGGATATGAGCGCGCTGCCGGAAGCAGGCGCGTGGCTGATCGTTGCGCCAACCAAGCTCGAAGGCGGATCGGGCGGGCCTTGCCGCGTTTTTGCGATTTTGCCGGATTGAAATTGATTCACCGCGTATAGATTCTTTTCATCAGATAAAGTGGAATCGGGGGCACATGATGCGTAAATCGGTTTTCCTGATTGCCGTTCTCGCGGCAGTTTTGCTGGGCAGCCCGGCGCCATCGCTAGCGCAAACATTTGACGTCAAGACAACGGTGCTCAAAAACGGAATGAAAGTAATGGTCCAGGAAGACCACACCATTCCGTTCGTGAATCTTTATATCTTCTATCGAATTGGCTCGCGGAACGAGCGTCCCGGAACGACCGGCATCTCGCATTTTTTCGAGCACATGATGTTCAATGGCGCAAAGAAATATGGTCCCGGTCAGCTTGATAGCACGATGGAAGCCGGCGGCGGGACCAACAACGCTTACACATCGTACGATGTGACCGTCTACCAGGATTGGTTTCCTCCACCGGAACTCGAAACGATATTTGACATTGAAGCGGACCGCATCCGCGATCTTTCATTCGATCCCGAGATCATCAAGTCCGAGCGAGGCGTGGTCTATTCCGAGCGCCGGTCCTCCGTGGACAACAACAACTTTGGCATTCTGGATGAGCAACTTTGGGCCGCGGCGTTTACAGCGCATCCCTATCACTGGCCCGTGATTGGTTGGGCGGTGGACATCGAAAACTGGAAAATGGAAGATCTGCGCCACCACTTTGAAATGGGTTATTCCCCGTCCAATGCCACGATGGTCGTTGTGGGCGACGTGACCGCCGATCAGGTGTTCCAGCTCGCGCAGAAATACATCGAGCCGATCCCTTCGCATGACCCGCCGCCGAAGGTCACCACACAAGAGCCGCCGCAGCTTGGCGAGCACCGGGTCATCGTGAAGAAGTTTGCGCAATTGCCGATCGTAATGATGGGCTACCACGTGCCCCAGAGCACCAATCCTGATTACTACGCCCTGGACGTGCTTCAAACAATTTTATTCTCGGGTCAAAGCTCGCGGATGTACTCACGCCTTGTGGATAAGGACCAGCTGGCGCTTTCGGTAACTGGCGGAAGCCAATTCGCAATCGACCCAACGCTATTCACCATCACCGTGCGCCCAAAAACCGGTGTGGACACACTGGCCTGCGAAAGGACCGTATATGAGGAGCTCGACAAAGTGAAAGATTCCGGCACCACCGACAACGAACTCGAGAAGGCCAAGAATATTCTCCTCGCCGGTTTTTATCGCCAAATGAAAACTGGGAGCGGCCGAGCCAACGCTATCGGTAGTTATGAAGTTTATTTGGGTGATTACCACAAACTCTTCGACGCCGCGGGCGCCTACCAGCGTGTAAGGAAAGAAGACGTCCAGCGCGTCGCGCGCACCTACTTTGGTGAAAACAATCGCACAGTCGCCACGCTTGTGCCCGACAAGTCCGCGCAACCACCTGCGGGGCAGAAGAGCGGAGGAACACAATAGCCATGAGACCTATGGGAGCGAATTCATCGAGTCACCGCGCGCGAACAATCTCGTCATTGTCTGGCTTCCTGGCTTTGTTCTTCATCGTGCTCCAGTTAGCCTCTGCCTCTCCGCAAAGCGGATCGCAGACCGGCACGCTGAAACTTCCGGCTTACCAAAAAACACAATTGGCCAATGGACTTACGATTTTGCTCATGGAAAAGCATGAGCTGCCGCTGGTGAGTTTCCAGCTCGTTCTCAAAACTGGCTCGACGTCCGATCCGGCGGGAGCGGAGGGGACGGCTTCGGTAACGGCGGCAATGCTGCGCAGGGGTACACAGAGCCGCTCTGCCGAACAATATTCTTCGGACCTCGATTTTATCGGCGGGAATTTCGCTGCGGGCGTTTCCACGGATTTCACGAACATTTCCGCGGAGTTCATGAAAAAGGATCTCGCAAAAGGGCTGGACCTGCTTTCAGATCCCGTCTTGCACCCAATTTTTCCGGAAGCCGAGTTGACAAAAATGATTTCGCAGCGCGTCAACGGCATCCGCTCCTCGCGAGACTCTGCGCAGGGAGTAATCAACACCTATTTCGCGGGATACCTGCTCGGCACTCATCTCTATGCACGGCCGGCCGGTGGAGATGAACAATCGCTCGCGCACATCACCCGGGACGAGGTCTTGAAATTCTATGCAACCTACTTCAAACCGGGTAACGCTGTCCTCGCTGTCGTTGGAGATTTCAACTCCGCGGAAATGGAAAAGATGCTCGCCGCGCAATTCGGCGTCTGGCCTTCCGGTGCGGCGCCCGGCGTGCAACTTCCTGTCCCAGCTCCGGCGCAGGGAAAGCGGCTCCTTCTGGTGGACAAGCCGGATTCGACGCAGACCTATTTTGTGATTGGCAATGTCGGGATCTCCCGAACGAATCCCGACCGGGTGGCCGTGAACGTCGTCAACACTCTTTTCGGCGGCCGGTACACTTCCATGATTAATTCGGCGCTGCGAATTCAATCCGGCCTCACGTATGGCGCAGGCGCGGGGTTCGACGAACGCAGGGTGGCCGGGCCTTTTTCGATATCAACCTACACGAAAAACGCCACAACCGAAAAAGCGATGGATATGGTGCTCGAAGTCCTGAAGCAATTGCACGAAAAGGGAATCACCGCCGAGCAGCTTGCCTCGGCCAAGAGCTATCTCAAGGGACAGTACCCGCGCAGCATGGAAACCTCTGATGCGGTCGCAAGGACAATTGCCCAACTTGAGGTTTATGGACTGGACGCCAGCGACGTGAACGACTTTTACGCAAAGGTGGACGGGGTGACGCTCGCCGACGCCCAGCGCATCATCCAGAAATACTACCCGCTCGATAATCTGGTCTTTGTGGTTATCGGAAAGGCCAGCGAAATTGGGCCGGTGATGAAAAAGTACGCGCCTCAGGAAGATATGCGATCGATATCCGGGCCCGGCTTCTGGTCGGTCGCCGCTACACATTGAAACGCCAGCATCGCCCGGCTTTGGAAAGCCCCGGGAGAAGATTCCTGGGGCTTCGATTGAATGCCTCTCTATCGGCCGCCCAGGCCCGGGCTTATTTCTTTATTCCGATCACCATGGAATCCGGGCCGGCAAGATATTCCACGCTCGTTTCCGAGAACCCTGCTTCGCGCATCCAGGTGCAGCAATCCGCGCCGGTGTAATCAAATCCGCCGGGCGTTTCAATCAGCATGTTGAGGCTCATCAACAGTCCGAAAACATTCCATTTGCGCTCGTCGTCGATGATCGCTTCAAAAACCACTAACGCGCCATTTTTCGGCAGCGCTGCATAGGCTTTCGAGATCAGCGCTTTCTTTTGTTCCAAATCCCAATCGTGAAGGATATGCCCCATGAGGATCACGTCCGCCGCCGGAAGCGGGTCCGCAAAGAAATTTCCGGGCGCGAAGCACACGCGGTTTTCCAGATGAAATGACTTTACATAGTCTTCCAGCACAGGCTGCACCACCGGCAAGTCGAAAACGATGCCGCGCAGATGCGGATGCGCGAGGGCGATCTGCACGGCGGCTCCGCCTTGCGCTCCTCCGATGTCCGCGAAAGTCTTGTACTCCTCCCACGGAAACTTCTGCGCCAATTGCTTTGCCGCGCCCATGCTCAGCCCGGTCATCGCCTGCAGGAATCCGCACATTCGCGCAGGGTCGCTGTAGAATTCCTCGAATACATTGGATTTTCCGGATTTGATTTCATTTTGCGGTAGGCCGGTCTTCAGGCCTTGCGTAAGGGCTCCCCAGTAGGGATAGAGCCTTGCATTCGCCATCTCCAGAAGGCCGCCGATGTAAGACGGCTTGGCGCGGTCCAGCAGAAAATCAACGTCGGGCGCGTTGGAATACGTTTCACCGTTCCGGTCCAACATGCCGAGCGCCACAAGCGCGTCCAGAAAATCTCGTGAACTGCGAGGATGAAGCCCGATTTCCTTGGAAAGCGTGGGACCGTCAAGCGCTTTCTTCGCCAGCGTGGTAAATACTCCCATCTCCACGGCGCTCAACAAGGTCTTTGCACCCCAGAAGCCCAGCCCCAGCATCATGATTCTATCCGCATTAAAAACGGGAGCCGATTGAGCCGCAACAGGGTCTGTACCGGCAGACAATGCCATCTGTGAATTCCTCCTTGCCAATTGTCTACGGGGAAATCGGGCTGAGGCTATACGTCCTCACCAACTCTGTCAATGGAAAGTAGCTGTTAGCCCGTTATCTGGAGATGTTAGACACGCGGGATGATTTGCGGGCCTCTAGTTGTTGTCAAATAATGTCATGATTTTCTCGCTCTGCGGCGCGACATGAAACAATTTCCCATCAAACGTGTATTCAATCTCATAGGTTTTCAACGATGTCGGCGCAGGCCGCCCCTTTTTAGGATCAGGTCGCTGGCTACATTTAATATTTCCGAGCGTCGCTGTCACCGTCATTCCCGTCAGCTCACCGTTATCACTCGTTGAGAATTTCATGTCCACGATGTCTGACGACTGGACAACATCCGAAGAGTCTCCCGCGCACGTTCCCGTTGTGTCTTTCACCGCGATCAGCTTCGTGCTCCTGTCATCGCCAGTGGCATCGAACGATGTAATGACAATATCTCCCGCTCCCTCACCTTGTCCGTACCAGCCGCGCTTGCACACCAGAAAATCGCGCCCGTCCGGATACGGGAACGCGTGGCAGTCAGCCACAAACACCGCCGGGTCGTACTTCAGCAACCGAAGCCTGCCCGCTTTGTGAGTGAATACATAGCTTCCGCCAAAATTATCTGCATGCGAATCACATCCGAACCCGCTAACGATAAGGTTTTCAGCGCTTGGTGAGGTGAAGTGTCCCCACATCGTGCCCTCGCGCAACTCCCACTGGCTGCGGACCCCCGTCCCGTACATATCCGTTCCTGTGGGACATTTGCTGCATCCGCTGATTTTTCCATCCTTGCCGCGGAGGATTTCTCGCGGCGGGCAGAACATCGGCACGGCGCGCTCAATCTCCGCATCGCTCGCGGCAGCGCCTATGGTGATTCCCGAAGCAGTTCCCACAGCCGCTGACGGAGCCGCCGATGGCTGCTGTCCCCCCGCGCTTTGCGACCTGCCAACCGGAGGGATTGCGAGTGACGCCAAAAGCGCTGCAGCCATGAAAAGTTTTTGCTTCCGGCTCATTCCGGGATTGTATCGCATCCTCCAACTGCTTGCCGCCGCTCCGTGTATAGTGAGAGCAGGGAGATCGAGCATTGCCTGAATTGCCTGAAGTCGAAACCGTCGTCCGCGGACTGCGAGGATCGCTCGTAGGCCGCCGAATCGTTGGCGTTCGCTTCGGAAAGACCGATTTCATCGAAGACCCGGTCGCGCTTGCCGAGCAACTTCCCGGCAGCCGCATCGCTCGTGTCGAGCGCTACGGCAAATTCGTCACTATGGCGCTCGAGCCGCTCAGCGACACGCGCGCGCCGTTTCATCTCATCATCCATCTCGGCATGACCGGCCAGCTCATGCCCCGCAAGCCCTATGAGCCGGTCGCCGCGCATACCCACGCATTCGTTGAATTGGACGACGGTTTCGAGCTTCGCTACACAGACATTCGCCGCTTCGGACAAATCCTTCTTGTGTCGGAAGCGGGCATCGGCGGCTTTCAGGAAAATCTTGGATCGGATCCTCTCGAAATCAGCGAACAGAAATTTATCGGGCAGATCCGCGCTCGCCGCGCGCGCATCAAGGCCCTGCTCCTCGACCAGAGCGTATTGCGCGGAATGGGCAACATTTATTCCGACGAAAGTCTTTGGCGCGCGCGCATCCATCCGGCGCGGCTCGGCGCGAATCTGAAAGACGCGCAACTTTCAGCGCTACACCGCGCCATCCGTCAGATCCTTTCGGCCGCGATAAAATTGCGCGGCTCTTCGATTTCTGATTATCTGGACGCCGAAGGCCGCCCCGGCGAATATCAAAGCCGCCACCGGGTTTACGGACGCAAGGGCAAGCCGTGCCCCCGGTGCCGGACTGCAATTCGCCGCATCATCGTTGCCGGACGCAGCAGTTATTTCTGTCCCCGCTGTCAGCCCGCACCGCGCTCGCGCAGGCATCGCTAATCTGGTTCTGTAATCTTAGGGAAGGAATCGCGCGTCAATCCGCTGCTGCGCCCTGCGTTTTTTCGGCTGGCCGAGGCTGCGGTGTGGCGGCGGCAAATATCAATTCGCCCCACACGCGGCGGTCGCGGCGGTCGAGCCACAAAACGCGGTCACGCAATTTCTGAAAGGGGGATTCTTCGAGAAGGTCTTCAATTTGATCGTGGATGCGTTGCTGGAATTCCACATTTTCAGAGCGAAATCCGTCGGGAGGAATCCCATCCGCCAATGGCGGCACGGCTACCAGCAGGGAGTAGGTGTCCATCCACCAAGAAAGCCATGCCTCGAGTTGCTGTTGCCGGCCAAATTTATTGACGAGGTAAGCGTAATTGTCGAGCGCGGCGCGGTCACAAATTATATGAGGTGCGCGGGCGGCGGCTTCCAATTCCGCGGCAATCTGCGCGTGCAGAATCCACAGTTGCCCTTCGAGCGTCGTGCCCTCATTCACTGGAAATGGCGAGCGCCGCGCCACTTCAGTAACCAGTTCAACGTTGTAGTCCGCCTTCTTCAGCAACGAGCAAACTTCATAGGCGAGAGTGGTTTTGCCGACGCCATGGGTTCCGATGAGTGCGAGTTTCAATGGACCGACCCTCGAATGAGGCACGGCGCAGTTCTAACACAAAATACTCTTGGAGAAAACAGGTAGAATGTCCGCGTCGCGGGAGGCAGTGCAAGAGTGAGAGCCGTCATCCAGCGTGTCAGCCGCGCGCGTGTCACGGTCGAAGGCCGCACGGCTGGTGAAATCGGCGCAGGCCTCGTCGTTTTGCTTGGAGTCGGCAAGGAGGATTCGGCTGAGGCCGCGGCCTACCTGGCAGAAAAGACAGCCCATCTCCGAATCTTTGCCGACGCGGAAGGGAAGATGAATCGCTCGCTCGTGGATTGCGGCGGCGCGGCTCTGGTTGTATCACAATTCACTCTTTACGGAGACGCGCGCGGCCAGCGCCGCCCGGGATTCATTCGCGCCGCTCCTCCCGAGGAAGCCAATCGCCTTTATGAGGAATTCGTACGCGTGTTGCGTGGCCTCGGTGTGCGCGTCGAGACGGGTGTTTTCCAAACGCACATGGAAGTCGAGCTAACAAATGACGGACCTGTCACCATCTTGCTCGATTCGGAAAAGCTCTTCTAACGCACCCATGAATGCACCCAAAAAGCGCGAAAAAATCCGAATCCGCGCCCCGCGGATTGACGATGCGGCGTCCCTTGCGCGGCTTTCCACTCAGCTCGGCTATCCCGCCACGCCGAAGCAGGTCGTCCACCGGCTGGAAGCGATTTTGCGCGACCCCGCAGCCGTGATATTCATCGCGGAACTCGAAGCCGGCGGCGTTGCCGGCTTCATTCACCTCTTGCATGAACACTTGATCGAATCCGATCCGCGCGCTGAAGTTGCCGGACTGATTGTGGATGAGGATTGCCGCGGCCTGGGCGTTGGACGAGCGCTGATGGCCCGCGCCGAAGAATGGGCCCTCGAGCGCGGCTGCCGATTTGTAAACCTTCGGTCCAAGTTGTCGCGCGCCGCGGCGCACGCCTTTTATGAAACCCTCGGTTACGAGAACTACAAGACCCAGAAAGCCTTCCGCAAGGACGTGAAGCCATTCAAAGAATGAACGCCTCCAATTCAGACGGTTTATCTTGCGCGCCAACGGCACCTTGTGATTTCGCATATCATATCGGTTAACGATATAATGGGCCTTGATGGTTCATAAAATCACGGATCCGCATTATCGCGCCCTTGCCGAATTCCGGTTCCGCATTAGCCTGTTTTTGGAAGCCAGCGCGAATGCCGCGAGGTCCCTGCGGCTCGAGCCGGAGCAATACCAATTGCTTCTTGCGATCAGGGGGATGCCGCCCGGCAGGGAAACCACGATTCAGGCGCTTGCCGAACAACTCTGCGTCCGTCACAACACCGTAGTCGAGCGCGTGGATCGTCTCGCTCGCGCTGGACTTCTCGCTCGCGCGCGGGGTAGCGAAGATGGGCGTGTGGTAAACGTTTTGTTGCGGCCCAAAGGAGCGCGTATCCTGGAATCACTTGCGCGAAAACGCCTCGCCGAGCTTCGCCGCAGCGGCCCGGAATTAATCCGCGCGCTTGCGAAGGTCGTCCGGGCTGCGCGGCATCGCACGTGACGCGGACATTCGTTCGGGTTATGAGAGGTTGCCCACGGCAATGACGGATGCTGACAACAATGTGAATGGAGGCTCGCCTCGCTTCCGTTGGTTGGCGCGGATCTTCCCATTCAAACAGCGCGAGGACCGCGTAATCCTTTTCCTCGCACTCGTAATCGGTGCGTTGACGGGCTTGGCCGTCGTGGCGTTCATTCTACTAACGGAACGCCTGGGTGCGCGGCTTTATCCCGTCGGCAGCGCTGCCTGGCGGCGCGTGCTTATCCCCGTCCTCGGCTCGCTGGGCGCGGGATATCTTCTGTTTCGTTATTTTCCAAATGCCCGCGGAAGCGGGGTCCCGCAGACGAAGGCCGCATTGTTCGCGCGCGATGGTGTGATAACAATTCGGACCACTCTCGGAAAATTTTTTTGCACCGCAGCCACGCTCGCTTCGGGAATTCCGCTCGGACGCGAAGGGCCTTCCGTCCAGGTTGGCGGCGGCATTGCTTCCGTGTTGGGGCGCGCCCTCGGGCTCAAACCCAATCAGTTAAAAAAACTTATCCCCGTGGGCGCCGCCGCTGCAATTGCCGCGGCGTTTAACACGCCCCTGGCCGCCGTGCTATTCACGCTGGAAGAAATTGTGGGCGATCTCAATGCGCCGATGATGGGCGCTGTTGTCCTCGCGTCCGCGACTGCTTGGGTTGTGCTCCGATTGCTCCTCGGCGATAACCCCCTTTTCAAAGTCCCGCAATACAAGCTGGTCCATCCGGTGGAGCTCGTCGTTTACGCGATACTCGGCGTTGCCGGTGGTCTTGTTTCCGTGGCGTTCACAAAGCTCTTGCTTGGATTGCGGGAACGCTTCCTCCGTTTCCCCAAGAAAACAGTTTGGTTTCAACCTGTCGCGGGAGGCCTCTTGGTGGGGTTGATGGGATGGTTTGTCCCACAGGTTCTCGGGGTGGGTTACGGTTACGTTGGCGACGTTCTGAATGGAGGCATGGTCTTCAAGCTGATGGTCTTGCTCGTAATTTTGAAGCTTCTAGCCGTGACCGTCAGCTATGCTTCCGGCAATGCCGGCGGCATTTTCGGCCCCAGCCTGTTCATCGGCGCAATGCTGGGAGGCGCCGTGGGAAGCCTTGCTCACCGGTTAATGCCCGCGCACACTGCCACGCCGGGAGCCTATGCTTTGGTCGGCATGGGCGCCGTCTTTGCCGGAATTATCCGCACGCCTATGACTTCTGTCTTGATGATTTTTGAGACGACTCGCGATTACGCGGTCATCGTCCCGCTTATGATTGCGAATCTCGTGAGTCTTTTCATCTCTTCCCGTTTGCAGCCTAAGACCATTTATGACGCACTGTCTCTCCAGGATGGCATCCACTTGCCCTCTGGGGAGACGCGCCACGCGCAACGGCGCCATTTGGCGGGCGGCGCCATGCACAAGCCGAAAGAGGTTTTGTCCGGCGGAATGACGGTTCGAGATGCGCTGGACCGCACTCGAGCGAGCGAGTTCTCCGCATGGCCGGTTATGGAGGAGCACGCCATCATTGGCTTGGTGAGACGGGAGACGCTCGATCGTGAATTTGCAAACGGAGCCGCCGAAAAACAGCTCAGCGAGCTCATCAACAAGCGCGAATTTCCCCATATTCATTCGGATCATCCTCTTGACCTCGCGCTCACCCGCATGGGCGCGGCGCAACTGGAACTCCTGCCCGTGGTCAGCCGCTCCGACATTCACAAACTCGAGGGCGTAATCACCCTTCGCGATATTTTGGATTCTTATGGCGTCGGTCCCAAGGAATCCGATTGAATGCGAGCTTGTCTCCGCGCGAAGCTCATGCCAAATTAGTAGCATGGAGCTGCGCTCGATTCTTCGCATCTCGCTTGCCGCCGCTGCGTCAATTTGTTTTTTCCAAGTGCAGCCCGCCTCCGCGCAGGATCGTGAGGAGTCCGTCCGAATCAACACCTATCCCCGGACGTTCCGTGTTCATTTGCCCGCCGGGTATGACGCGAAAAAGCGCTATCCCGTCGTGCTCGCTCTGCACGGACTCGGTGGCGACGGATTGATGATGGCGCGCGTCTCCCATCTCGATGAAACCGCCGACCGGTTCGGCTTCATCGTTGTCTATCCGAATGCCAGCGAGGGTCGCTGGACGACTCTCGACCCGCGCAACCAGGGCGGTTTTGGCGGCTTTGGACGCCGGTCAGGCATTTTTGATTTTCCCGGAACGAGGAGCGGAAGATTGGATAGCGAGCCCGGCGGCGAGCCAGTCAACGACACGCTTTTCTTTGAAGGCATGCTCGACAAGATTGAATCGGAGTACCGCGTTGACGCTTCGCGAATCTACGCCACGGGTCTTTCCGACGGCGGGTTCATGGCTTTTCGCCTCGGCTGCGAAATGGCCCATCGCTTCGCGGCGATCGCCACCGTCGCCGCCACGCTTCCTCTGGGGCTTTCGGGGACGTGCCTGGATTGGGCCTGGCGCTCGGTTCCCTTGCTCATGATCAACGGCACCTCCGACCCCTTCATTTCCTACGGAGGAAGCCCCGGCCTGAACGTTCGCTATCCCCTTCTTTCAGCAAAGGAGACTCTTAAGGTCTGGTCAAAGATGAACACTTGCAGCGGCAAATCCGAGCGTTCCACAATACCGCCGCGCTCGCCCGGCGGCATGGAGACTCACGTTGACAAATACAGCGACTGCCGCAATGGAGGAGACGTCATTCTTTACAGCATCGTCAAAGGCGGCCACACCTGGCCGGGCGGCGACCCTTACATGCCGGAGAAGCGCACCGGCCCCACGAGCAATGACCTCGATGCCAGCGATACAATTTGGCAATTCTTCGCCGCGCATCCTATGCCCCAAACCTCACACTAGGATCAACCATGGCAACAGATCGCGGACGTATAGTAAGCTCATGCAACCTCATATCCACTATTCGCGTCACAAGTTGATGTAGGAGTGTCTAAATGAGATCGAACGCAATTCAAAAGTTCACTTTTCTGATCATTGCAATCTTCGCGTTTTCAGCCGCTGCAAGAACTCAGACTCCCGGAACGCAAGCTCCCTCAACTCAGGCTCCCGCCGCGCAGGCGCAGCCCGACAAAGAGGAAACACTCACGGTCGAGGACGTCACGCGGAGCTTTCTTGTCCATTTGCCGGCTGGCTATGACCCCCAGAAGAAATATCCCATCGTGCTTGTCATCCATGACCGCGATAACGATGCCGCGGATATGTCCCGAATCTCTCACTTCGACATTACAGCCGACCAGGTCGGCGCGATAGTTATCTATCCCAATGCCGTCCACGAGCGTTGGCTTCCGGGCGGGAATACCGGTTCCGGGAATTCTGGCGGATATAATGGCCGCCAACGGAGCGGAGGAATGGGCGGGGGTGGCGGAGTCTTTGGAGGCGGCCGCCAGCGCGGCGGGGGTTCATATCCCGGTGGCTCGGGGAGCCAAAGATCGGCAGCTCAAACTACCAACGAACTTGCCTACTTCAATGCTCTCCTCGACCAGGTAGAGACGGAATATCCCGTCGACTCAGCCCGGATCTATGCCACGGGTTTTTCCGAAGGCGCGCAAATGGATTTTCAGCTCGGCTGCAACCTGGCAAATCGCATCGCTGCCATTGCAACCGTGGGGGCGACATTGCCAAAATCGGAGGCCGAAATTTGCTCGAATTGGAATTCCCGCCCTGTCGCGCTCCTGATGATTAACGGCACAGCGGACCCCGTCAATCCTTACAAAGGCCACCCCCAGCCGATGCCAACGCTTTCTGCCGAAGACACTGTGAAATCCTGGTCCAAGATGGATGGCTGCAGTGGCAAGCCGAAGGAAACCAAGCTCGCTCCTCCGGCGCAGGGCGATCTTGAAACACGCGTGGATTCAAATTCCGATTGCCAGCAGGGAACGGAAGTGACCCTGTACAGCATTCAGGATGGCGGCCATTTTTGGCCCGGCGGCGAGCAGCCCTATGTGCCCGCCAACCGCGTTGGGAAAACGAACTCGGGCTTAAACGGGGACGATATTATCTGGAAGTTTTTCGTCGCTCATCCCATGCCGTCTGCAAAATAGATTTTTGCTTCCAAGAGATTCGCGCCCGAAGTCAATTTGTCGGAGGCATTCTCGCTTTTGGGCCTTGCTCGGCACTCGTACTCCATGCATGATGCAGCAATGCAACGCAAAAGTTCGCGCGCGCGATTCATTTTGGTTTGTTTGATCGTGGCGTTGATTCTTCTCTTTGCGCTGCACCGCCTGCGCGCTCAGGATAAAGGCGAGCAAGTCGAATCCGGCGGCCAGACGCGCACGTACCTTGTTCATCTTCCGCAAAATTACGATCGTGCCCAGCACTGGCCGGTCGTGTTTGTATTGCACGGGGGCGGCGGCCAGGGCCGGGGCATGGACTTTGTTACGCACTTCAACGATTTTGCCGACCGCAACGGCGTCATCGCCGTCTATCCCGACGGCCTCACACGCGGCTGGAATGACGGCCGCGTGACGCGCCGTCTCGCCCAGCGCACTGCCGATGATGTCTCATTTATCTCCGCGCTTCTCGACAAGCTCGAATCGGAATACTCGGTTGATTCCGCGCGCGTTTATGCCACCGGCATTTCCAATGGAGGCTTCATGTCCTTCCGCCTCGGTTGCGAGCTGGCCCCGCGCATCGCTGCCATCGCGCCCGTCGCCGCCGCGCTTTCCGTGGATCTCGCGAAGACGTGCCATCCAGCCCGGCCCGTCCCCATGCTGATGATCAACGGCACAGCCGATCCACTGGTGCCGTACCAAGGCGGGGATGTCTTCGCCGAAGGTGGCGCTATTTTTTCTGCGGAAGTTTCGGCCCAGAAATGGGCCCAGATGGATGGCTGTTCCGCCGCCCCGGCGGCCGCGACTGTTCCTCCGAAATCGTTGGGTGGACTCACCACAAGAATGATTCGTTACTCGGAATGCAAATCGCGAGCCGAAGTGGAGCTCCGCGCAATCGAAGGCGGAGGCCACACATGGCCCGGTGGGTTTCAATATCTGCCCGAAACTGTGATTGGAAAAACCAGCCGCGAATTTGACGCCGATGAAGTTATCTGGAAGTTTTTCTCCGCCCACCCATTGCCCGCGAAATAATCTTTGCCGCTCTTAGAATCCGCCGCCCCCGCCCCCGCCGAACCCGCCTCCGGAAAATCCGCCGCCGAATCCGCCACCGCCGAAACCGCTCCCGCCGCTGACGCTCCGCGGCGCAGAAACCATCGCAGTGCTCGCCTGCATTGACATTATGTGCATATCGGCGATAAACATCATCGGATAAAAGTTGGGCCCGTACACTCCACCCTGATACCACGACGGCGGCTGCTTGCAAATATCTCCGAACGCCGAGACCCATTTTTTCTCCACGCCCAGTGCCATTGCAAACGGCAGGAACTTCTCGAACATTTCCGGCGTTTTCTCAATTCGTGCGATGCGGTCCGATTCCAGGTGTTGCAGGAAATCCTCAAATCCCAGCGCCCCTTCGAGCGCTCGCTCGCCCGTGTTTGTCCGCGCGGGCATGAAATAGCCGAACACCACCATCACAAGTCCCGTCGCGATTCCCGCGATGATAAGCGGCAGCGGCGGCATCCCCAGGCTTGCCGCCATCATATTTCCAAATACCGCGAGCAGGGCTCCGATCAGGATCCCTCCTGCCATCCATCCGCCCCTCACATTGTCCGGCCGGTGCAGGTAATAACCGTGTTCGAGCATTGAGTCCAGCAGCCCATCCTTGATTGCCGGAAGGTCCTTATAAAAATGGTTTTGCAACTCGGATAAGGCCACGGAATCAACCTCGCCGTTCGTAAAAAGCGCCGCCAGCAAACTTAACTCATGCGATTTCAATCCCTTCCATTCGCTCATCGGTTTTTTCAGATGGAACGTATAAGTCTTATTAGTGTGCAGCCCCATCATGGTCTTGTCTTCTTTTTGCTCGATGGTGATGTACCCGCGCACGCCCATGTCCACAAGCGTCGCTGTGATGTCCCGCATCGCCGCTGAACCGTCCACGAGCGTGCCGACTTCGCCCGGACTAAGATCATCCGGCGGGTCATACCTCACTGCAATCGGATTGCGCCTCGGATCGCGTCCGTGCGTCCACCAAATCCAAAACATGACGAAGAAAGCGACGATGGGAATCACCAGCGGCCAATTGCTGCGTAGGAATTGCACGAATTTTTCGCTCGCGGTCGGCTCGTGCACGAAGCCCTTATCCCACCCGATCACAGCTGTCAGCCCTTCGTGGAATGCGAGCGTCCGCGTCATCTCGATATCTACGCGTGAACTTCCTAAATCAACCTGCGCGTCTTGTGATTTCGATCCGTAGGATCCGGTGAACGCCAGTGCGCGCAGCCCGGTCACTCCAGCTGGCAAAACAATTTCCGCTGACGCAGCATCAATCGGTTCGTCCCAGTCGTTGCCGGTCACGTTCCAGTAGAGTTCATCATGATCCTCGAAAAACCGCAGCGCGTCGCTCACTTTGTAGTGCACCACGATCGTCCGGGTCACGTCCGTTGCGTTGCTTTCGTAAATCTTAAGTTTCAGATATCCGCCGCTGCGGCTCGTCTCGTAGCGAAGGTTGTTTCCCGATTCATCCGTGATGCTCGCCACATCCACAAACAGGGAGTAGTTCAGCCCTTGAGGCGTTTCATACTCGATGGGGATCGTGCGGTAGAGTCCGTTCCACGAGCCTGCAAAGTGCGCCTGAATTGTCTCGACAACATCCACCATTCCATCTGGCGTGATCGTGACTTCGGTATGAAATTTCTGAATGGTCAGCGTTCGCGCTGACGCCGTATTCCCCGCCATTGAAAGGATGCTCAGCGCCAGCAGCGCGCGCGAGCACCACTTTCTTGTTCGACTCCCCAAGCTCCCGCCCGGGGCCAGCTTGCGTTGGGCGCTCATTCGTTCGCGTTAGGCCGCGGGCGTTCCGAAGCTCACCTTCGGAGCATCACGCTCCGCTGGAGCCGTTACCTCGAAGAATTCCCGTGGCTTGAAATTGAACATCCCCGCGATGATGTTGGAAGGGAAGACCTGAATTTTTGTATTCAGATCGCGCACCACGGCGTTGTAATACCGCCGCGCGTTCTGGATGGAATCTTCCAGTTGTGAAAGAGTGTTCTGAAGTTGCGTGAAGCTTTCCACCGCGCGCAATTGTGGGTACGACTCGGAAAGCGCGAACAACTGCCGCAAAGTGCCGGTCAGAATATTTTCCGCGTCGGCCTTCGCCGCCGGTCCCTGCGCGGCCATCGCCGAACTCCTCGCTTGGATCACCGCTTCGAGCGTGCCTTTTTCATGCCCGGCGTAACCCTTCACCGTTTCCACCACGTTCGGCACCAGGTCGTAGCGCCGCTTGAGTTGCACATCAATGTCCGACCAGGCGTTGTCGCACTGCACCCGCAGCCGAATCAGTCCGTTGTACAGCCCGATGACAATCACGATCAGGAGCCCGACTGCAATCAATACAATCCAGGCAATCGACATGACTGACGCTCTTTCCGCGCGAATTCCCAGCGCATCCGCAATTCTGCGCTAACTTTATACTGTCGAGTTTGCTCTGTAAAGGGAACGACGCTGCATGGCGCAGTGGTCTGCTTTTGCTACAGCGACTTGCGATGCAGCACCCAAATCGTCACCGCGAGTATCACCAGGGTGAAGATTCCTGTGGACCAGAAAGGCCACCAGGGACCCAATTTATGAAATTGAATATAGGTTTGGGCTGCGCTTACGATTTCAAAATCCTTTGGCAGGATGCGATACACCCAGTTGATCAACCCTCGCCAAAAGTCAGATGTGATCAATTCAAAGAGCCCGCGTTCGCGGGACGCTAGCACAGGGGAAAGGATGTCCACGACAATAGCCAGCATGATCGGCACAGCGCTTCCCGTTCGAGTCATGCACGCCAACGCCACCAATGCCAGCAATGCGCCAAATGCATACACTTGAACAAGAATCGCGACGATGATGGACGTGAACCCAACACCCGTTTTGAAATACAGCCACACAGCAGGCGGTATCGTCGCCACAGCGAGCGTCGCCGCGTAAAGACTCAGACCTCCAAAGTACGCTCCCAACAACACTTGCCAGCGCGAAACTCCCTTCGTCAGAGTGAGCTCCACCCATCCCTTTTCCATCATCGAAACAAGCAAAGGCGTGGACGCGAAGATTGCGAGAAAGAGCCACAATCCACCTGTAATTTGCACTTCCGCCACCATCGCCGCCGGCACGGCGATTTCTGCCGGCCCCAGCATCCTATGCCCTAGCAAAATCATCGATTGCCCGTTAGGCAGGGGTTTGATTGTCAAGAGCACCATCAGGATGACGGCCATCAGAACCCCCATCCCAATGAGCACAAGCGCCATCCTCCGGTTCACGGACTCGCGCAGCGTATTCAGATAAGCCGCGAACATTACGAATTTTCTCCGGTAACTACCTTCAGGAAGAATTGTTCGAGCGAATTCTTCATCGGCTCGATCGCTTCAATCTCCACTGGCACGGCGCGCAACTTGTCCACCAGCTCGTTCAACTGAGCGCGGTCGCGCGGCGCGAATCGCAGAGCCGAATCCTGCCACGTGCCTGCGCTCGCCACCGCCGCAGCCGCCGCGCGCACGGCGTCATTCACTTGCGCGACGCGGATGATGTATTCGCCCGTCCCGCGCGTGAATTCATCCGGCGTCGCCGCTCGCGCCACGAGGCCCTGATGCAGAATCACCACCCGGTCGCACACCTGCTCAACTTCAGAGAGCATGTGCGAATTGAGGAAAATAGTTTTGCCCGCCGCGCGCAGCGCAAGCAATAGATCGCGCACCTGCTTGCGCCCCAGCGGGTCGAGCCCGTCCGTCGGCTCGTCAAGGACCAACAGCTCGGGGTCGTTCAGCAATGCCTGCGCCAACCCCAGCCGTTGCATCATCCCCTTGGAGTACGCTTTCGCCGGTTTCTTCACGCCGCCGAGGCCGACTTGCTCGAGTAACTGAGGAATTCGCTTCTTCAGTGTCGCGGACGGCACGCCATTCAGCCGCCCCATGTAACGCAAAAACGCCGGGCCCTTCATGTAATCCGGCAAACGCATCTGCTCCGGCAGGTAGCCGACGCGCCGCCGCGCCGCTTTATCGCCCGGTGAACTATCGAGCAACCGCGCGGAGCCGCTTGTCGCTCCAGCCAGCCCCAGCAGGATCTTTACGAGAGTGGTCTTACCCGCGCCATTCGGCCCCAGCAGGCCAAACACTGTTCCGCGCTCGACGCGAAGTGACACGCCATTCAGCGCCGGAATCTCTTTCCGGCGAAGCGTGATGTATTTCTTATGCAGGTCTTGCGTTTCGATGGCCGGGTTTGTCATCGCTTGTTAATACGTCAAGGGGCGTCGTAAAGTTTCTTTCCCGCGCAAAATATAGTTTGCCCTGCCCTCGCACCGCATTGATTCTAGCCAACGCCGCCGCCCGCGGGCTGGTGTCCCTGGGCATTGTTGTCGAACGAGCTAACCCCATAAGTATCCTTGGCTATTTATTACCAAATGAGTTATCTTTCTCCCTCGCGCCTTTTGCGCCAATCTCGCGCCGCGCGGCTATTCCATGCTCTTCAAGAGTTTCAGCGCCGCCGTCTATGGCATTGACGCCTACCTCGTCGAAGTCGAGGTGGACGTCGGCTCGACTCGCATGGGCGACTTCAACGTCGTCGGCCTCCCCGACATCGCCGTCAAGGAAAGCCGTGAACGCATCAAGGCCGCCCTGAAAAATTGCGGATTCGATTTTCCCTCACCCCAAAGCGTTACTGTAAACCTCGCGCCCGCCGATATCCGCAAGGAAGGCTCCGCGTTTGATCTCCCCATGTCCCTCGGCATTCTCGGTTGCCAGGGCACATTTTTTGGCAAGGCGCTCGATACGCACGTTTTTCTCGGCGAGCTTTCGCTCGATGGCGGCGTCCGCCCCGTTCGCGGCGCGCTTTCCGCCGCGCTGGCTGCACGGGAACGCGGCATCAAGCGCGTCGTCGTCCCCGACGCAAACGCGCGCGAAGCCGCCGTCGTCGAAGGCATTGACGTCTTCGCCGTCCGCTCGCTCCCGCAAACAGTTGACCTCATCAACGCGCCTGAGTCTTTCACTCCCGTGCGCTGCGACGCACGGGGCATGCTCACCCAGGCTGCGCAATATCCTGTGGATCTCCGCGATGTCCGCGGGCAGATGGCCGCCAAGCGCGCCCTCGAAATCGCCTGCGCCGGTGGACACAATATCCTCCTCCTCGGCCCGCCCGGCGCGGGGAAAACGATGCTCGCCAAGCGCATCCTTACCATCCTGCCTCCGATGTCGCTCGAAGAAGCCATCGAGACCACGCGCATCCACAGCGTCGCGGGCGTCCTCGACGCGTCCTGCGGCCTCGTCGGCACGCGTCCCTACCGCTCGCCGCATCACACCATTTCAGACGCCGGACTCATCGGCGGCGGAGCCATTCCGCGCCCCGGCGAAGTTTCGCTCGCTCACCATGGCGTACTTTTTCTTGACGAGCTGCCCGAGTTCGAGCGCAACGTCCTCGAAGTTCTCCGCCAGCCGCTCGAAGAGGGCAACGTCACCATCGCGCGCGCCGCCCTATCCGTCACGTTTCCTTCGCGCTTCATGCTCGCCGCCGCGATGAACCCCTGCCCCTGCGGATTTTTCGGCGACCCCACGCGCGAGTGCCGCTGCACGCCTCCGCAAATCCAGCGCTACATTAGCAAAATTTCCGGCCCGCTCCTCGATCGCATTGATATCCACATCGAAGTCCCCGCCGTGAAATATAAGGAGCTGCGCAGCGACACCGACCTTGAAGACTCCGCCGCCGTGCGCTCCCGCGTCGTGGCCGCGCGAAACCGCCAGCTCACTCGCTTCGCCCCAGACAAAATCTACGGCAATGCGCAGATGTCCTCGCGTCTTATCCGCAAGCACTGCGCCATATCCGCTGATGGCGAAAAGCTTCTTGAAAGCGCCATCACCCGCCTCGGTCTTTCCGCCCGCGCCCACGACCGCATCCTCAAGGTCGCCCGCACCATCGCCGATCTCGAGCCTTCCCTCAACGTCGAGCCCAAGCACTTGGGAGAAGCAATTCAATACCGAACTTTAGACAGAACCTACTGGGTATAATTGCGAAACCGGCGAAGTGCGCTTTTTGCATCCCGACGCCTTTAGTCGGGACCATCCTGCACCGCACCCTCGATCGCAACTATTGGGTCAAGCTCGGACGTTGGCACCGCGCGCCTATGCATCATCTCCTCTGTTCGGGACTTTACAGCGCAGTGCCACATCAGTCGCCTCCTCTGTATCGGACATCCCCCAATCTTCCCAAAATTACTTTGCGATTTAACTTGACAACGCTATATATTGGTATGCATAATATAAGGCATGGCAATTATAGATCCTTCCGAATCTGCGGTCTCCTCTGCTTTGGACAGGTGGGAAATCCAGCTGCGAAAGGGCAGTTTGGAGCTTGCTATCCTCGCATCTCTTTGGCGCGAAAGGCTTTATGGCCTCGAGATCCTTCGTCGGTTGGAAACAGAGGGCGGAATGGCGGTCACAGCAGGTACCGTCTATCCGCTGCTGGCCCGCCTGAAAACGGATGGCCTTCTCGAATCGAATTGGGTCGAAGGCGAAGCCATCCACCCACGTAAGTATTACGAATTGACCCCCGAGGGGCGGTCCCGGGCCATTGAGATGGCCCGCTCATGGTCGAAGTTCTCATCCGGTTTGGATGTTCTGCTGTCCTCGCTTCTGAAGGAGGGGCGCTAAATGCCTCCCGTTCCCGAATCCGATCCTCGAATTGACAAGTACCTCGCTCGCGTTCGCGCTGCATTGCGCGGCATACCCGAACGCGAGACGCAAGATATCGTCAGTGAATTGCGTAGCCATATTTCTGAAATCGCCGGCGGCGACGGCTCTCGGATGGATGAGGCGCTGAAGTCGCTCGGCGATCCTGTGGATTTGGCAAAAACATATCGGGCCGAAAGCCAGATGGTCCAAGCGGAATGCAGCGGCTCACCGCTGGTGATTCTGCAGGGGTTGCGCCACGCCAGCCGCAGCACAATTGGACGTGTGTCAGCCACGGCTTTGTATTTTTTCGGCTACATCAGCATGGGTACGTTGTGGATTGAAGCATTCGACAAGCTTTTTGCGCCATCGCGGATCGGCCTTTGGTACACACCCGGGAATTTGCGGTCCCTGACCTGGGTCACTGGAGACGGCAGGGCGCCAGTTGGAGCACGTGAGTTATTGGGCTGGTGGCTTGTACCCATTGCGTTGGCGGGAGGATGGATCGTCAAGGTCGTCGCGGATCGGATCGCGCAATGGTGGATCCGCCGGTACCGCCGCTCGAAATCAACTGCGGATGCTTGAAATGTCGTTTTGCATTGGACGAAGGACACATAGGTTGCGCAATGTCCGCAGATTGATCGCATTCCTTGCGGAGAAGTGGGAAAAAATCGAATCAGGAGGAAACTCAAATGAAAAAGCAGTTCGAAGTTGCGTCGAATTCGTGGACCTGGATGCTGGCTCTGATTCTAAGCGGATTGCTGCTGGGGTCGGCGGTAGCTGCTCCAAATCCGGCGGTGGTCGGTGACTGGAACGGTGCGATGAATACTGGAAACGGTTCGCTTACAGTGGTGATTCACATTGCGCAGGATAAGGATGCCAAATTAACCGCCACAATGGACAGCCCAGACCAGAAGGCGTTGGGTATTGTCATCGACTCCATCACATACAACGAACCGGCTCTGCATTTTGAAATCAAAAATTTTGGCGCTAGTTACGACGGCACCATGAACAAAAACAATTCAGAGATCTCCGGCAATTGGAAACAAGGCGGAGCGTCCCTGCCCTTAGATCTCAAACGCGCGGCCAAATAGGGACCGTTCCGGTAACACAGCCCGTTTTCACAAGGAGGAGTCATGAAACGCGCAGTCCGTTTGGCCCTGACAATCGTCATTCTTGCGGTGCTCGGCGCCTTCATATCAAAACCAGATCCCGCTCAGGGCGCAGCGGCATTGCTGACTAGTGAACAGTTGATGGCTCATTGGGCGGCTGCGCTCGGCGGTCTTGAGAGTCTGCGCAACGTCCGCACCATTCATATGAGCGGGCGATTCAAAGTGGCAGGCATCGAAGGGACCGTCGAGCGTTGGACAACCTCGCGGGGGGAATTCCGGATCACCCTCGACAGTCCCGGAGTCTTCAGTCAGGAAGTTGTTTTCGATGGCGAAAAAGGCTGGATCGTCGGCACGAGCGGATCAATCCAGGATCTTTCCGGCGATGCTCTGAAAGGCGTTATCACCAGCGCATACGAAGCGAGCGACTCCGCCTTTTTCCCCGGACGCTTGGCCGGTCACGTGGGTAACTTGGGCAAGGCCGATCCTCAAGCGCCTTATGTCGTGCGTCTTTTGCCCTACGGCGGGAATGACCTAACGGTCTACGTCGACGGTGCTACTTTTCTTCCGATGAAGGAGGAAACGCTGAGCAGGGCGGGTTTGGCCACCATTTCCTTCTCCGATTGGAAGGAGTTCGCAGGCATCCGCCTTCCGGGAACTGTCAAACAATCCGTCGGTAATGCTGCCACCGATGCCGTCTACACCTTTGACCGCGTTGAAATTAATGCGCCGTTTGCGGCGGAATTGTTCTCAAAACCGGAAGCGACCGTCGCGCCCGTCCATTTCACCGGAGACGGGAATCGCGCCATGATTCCGATGCAGGTATTCGATCAGCACGTGTTCTTTAAGGTCCGCCTGAATGGCGGCGACCCAGCTTGGTTTTTCTTTGATACCGGCGCGGAGCAATCCTTCGTCAGCGATGTCGTGGCGCAAAAATCTCGCCTCTCAGTTAAGGGATCACTCTTGGCTCAAGGCGCCGGTACGGGCGTAACAAGCATGTCCATCGCGGAAGACGCCGTCTTGAGCTTGCCCGGTCTTGAGGTCCCGCTGAAAAAAATCAGCGTTTGGGATTTCTCCTCATACGTCCCGATGATAGGACACGCTTGGGATGGCGCTCTGGGGTACGATGTGATCAACCGCGTGGTCGTCCGTGTTGATTACGAGCATGGTCGGATCACGTTTTTCGATCCTGCTACGTTTGTTCCCGATCCGCGCGCCACCGCCTTTCCCCTTACTTTTATCGGAAATATCCCGGTCATCCCCACGAAGATTCTGCTTCCGGGTCGTGCGCCGATTGACGCCCAGTGCGCCGTGGATTCCGGCGCGAACGGACTCCACCTCACCGCGCCTTTTGCGAATGCCAATCACGTGCTTGAATCCATGGGGAAAACGGTTCGCTCCTCATCGGTCAGCGCCGGCGGAGAATATGTGGACATCGCCGGGCGTATCGCGGGCTTGCAGCTCGGTCCTTTTTTGTTGCGTGAGCCGTTGGTCAAATTCTCGCCCGATCTCAAGGAAGGTTTGCTCTCTAGCCCGCTCATTGCGGCCATAATCGGGGGCGAAATCTTGCAGCGATTCACCGTGACGTATGACTATCCGCACCATCGAGTCTTTTTGGAACCAGATGCCGGCTTTTCCGATCCGTTTCCCGTTGACGCGAGCGGTCTTTCGTTTCTGGCCACCGGACCGGGTTTTCACCGCTTTGAGGTTGATGACGTTGGAAAAGGAACTCCAGCGGATGCGGCTGGTGTTCGGAAGGGCGACGTCTTGGCAATCATTGATGGCCGCCCTGCCGGTGCGCTCGACTTGGATAGCGTCAATCAAATTCTTGAGCAGGCGGGACGGACGATTCGTCTGACCGTTGAGCGGGGCGACAAGACCCTGGACCTCACACTCGCGCTGAAGGGAATTATCTGATGGAGATGGATGTGTAAGGCAGGCGATATGTCGGTCCGTCACACGAACCCCGTGTTTTGTTCTCTCATGAGGCGGCTTGCTCAGAACGCGCAATCTGGTTTTGGCGGTGTGCATTGCATTCGGAATGACGGCCTCACCAAGAATATTGACCCTCGCCTCCCAGGCCCTTCGGTCTGTCCGAGGCTCCTGTACGATTGACTTCCCCCGATGCCCTGTGCTACCCATACTTATGTCTTGAGCCATCCTCCCAACGGTCGCTCCAACGCGGACACTCAGCGCATCGAAGTCACTCTCGAATCGCTGCTCGATAGCGTTAGCCTTGCCGAAGAGATGTGTACGCGCATCGCCGGCGCCGCCGGCTTTGATGACGACGACTGCTTCAAAATCGGCATGTCCGTCCGTGAAGGCGTCATCAACGCATACAATTACGGGAGCCAGAAGCAGCGCGATAAAAAGATTTTCCTCACTTTTGAGCTGACTCCTGAAAAACTCGTCATTTATGTCCGCGACCAGGGCAAGGGCTTCCGTCTTGAAGAGGTCTCTGATCCGCTGGCCGACGAAAATCTCTTGAAGAGTTCCGGGCGGGGTATTTTCCTGATGCGCTCGTTCATGGACGAATTTGATGTCCACCCCGCCAATGAGGGTGGCGCGGAAATTGTCATGGCCAAGCGGCTTCATCACGGGGCGCAGTCCGGGCCGCACGCCAGTTAGCAGTTCCAGGCCTGAACCAATTCAAATGGAGAGTCCCCGTTGAATTTCCGGGCCGCTCCCATCGTTTCCGGCAGTGTCCTCATCTTGGACATGAGCGGCACTCTGGAGTTTGTCGGAGACAGTGCCGAATTCCGCGACGCCGGCCGCAAGTATCTTGACGAGGCCCATTACCGCATCCTGCTCGACATGGAAATGAAAGCGAGATGAAATTTAAATGAGAGGAAACATGCGTAATCGAATCGCAATCCTGAGTGCCGCAGTGCTGGTATTTGCGGGTATGTGTATGGCCGCCTCCGACGAGACGCCCTTACTGTTGCGGACCCCTACTTTGAGCCGCACTCAAATTGTCTTTCTATACGGCGGCTATCTCTGGAGCGTGCCGCGGGAAGGCGGCGAGGCGCGCCAATTTACGACAGGTGGGCATGAGTCCGCTCCGATTTTTTCTCCGGATGGAAATTGGATCGCATTCACCGGTCAATATGACGGCAATGTGGATGTTTACGTGATGCCGGCAAAGGGGGGCGAACCGCGCCGCTTGACTTGGCACCCTGATGTGGACGTCGCCATCGGCTGGACTCCGGACAGCAAGCGAGTGCTCTTCACCTCAGGGCGGGATGCCTATGCGGATTTTGATCGTCTCTACACTGTCCCCGTCGAGGGTGGGTGGCCGGAAGTGCTGCCGATGTGGCGGGGCGAAGATGGCTGGTTTTCGCCGGATGCCAAGAGGATTGCATATGTGCCCAATCTGAAGTGGCAAACGGCGTGGAAGCGGTACCGGGGCGGGCAGACAACACCAATCTACATTGTGCGGCTGAGCGATTTGGCGCTGGAAAAGATTCCTCGTCAGAATTCCAATGATTCGCATCCGGTGTGGTTCGGGGATACGGTCTATTTCCTCTCGGACCGCAACGGCCCCGTGACGCTATTCGCGTACGATACCAAATCAAAGGCGGTAAAACAGGTCGTCGAAAACAAGGGGCTGGATTTAAAAAACGTTTCGGCAGGTCCGGACGCGCTGGTGTACGAACAGTTTGGCGGCATTTTCTTGTTTGACCCTAAGAACGGGAAAGCGGCCAGGGTAAATATTCAAATCTCGGGCGATTTGCCGGCCACACGGCCGCATTACGAGAAAGTGGCGGACAGAATCGGGGACGCGGGAATCTCGCCCACCGGCGCTCGAGCCGTGTTTGAAGCGCGCGGAGAAATTCTGACCGTCCCGGCGGAAAAAGGAGATATCCGCAATCTTACCCGTTCGACGGCCGTGGCGGAACGCGACCCCGCCTGGTCGCCCGATGGAAAGTGGATCGCTTTTTTCTCGGATGAATCGGGTGAGTACGCTTTGCACATCGTCGATCAGTCCGGTTCAGGGCCCGTGAAAAAAATTAATCTTGGGAATCCGCCTTCGTACTTTTACGGGCCGGTCTGGTCCCCGGACAGCAAGAAGATCGCGTATACCGATAAGAGGCTTAATTTCTGGTACGTGGATGTCGAAAAAGGCGTTCCCGTGAAAGTGGATACGGACCGGTTCGAGGATCCCAGCGTGTCTCTTGGCGCGGAATGGTCGCCGGACAACAAATGGTTGACCTACTCGAAATTCCTGCCCAATCACCTTCGCGCGGTTTTTGTCTACTCCCTCGATTCAGGAAAGATTTCGCAGATTACAGATGGGTTGGGCGACGCGCGCTATCCTGTCTTCGATAAAAGCGGCAAGGAATTATTTTTCACGGCGAGCACCGACCTTGGACTCTCAGCCGGGTGGTTGGATCTCTCCAGCTACCAGCATCCGGTTACTCGCAGCGTCTATGCCGTTGTTCTGAAGAAGGGCGACGCGTCTCCGGTGGGCCCGCAAAGTGACGAAGAAAAGGTGGCTGAAGAAAAGAAAGCCGACACCGACAAGACCAAGCCCGCTGACGCGAATAAAGAAGCAGACAAGGGCAACGACGCCACAAAGAAAGAAGACAAAAAAGACGAAGGGGTCAAGGTCACAATTGATTTGGATGGGATCGGGCAGCGGATCGTTGCGCTGCCTGTTCGACCGGCGAACTATGTGAGCCTCCAAACCGGCAAGGCCGGTATTTTGTTTCTGACGGAGGTACCCGACGTTCTTCGATTCACTGGCCCGAATCCAGTCACCGTGTCGAAGTTCGATTTGACTACCCGCAAGACGGACCCATTTCTTAGCGGCATCACCCGGTTCGGAATCGCGGTGTCGGCGAATGGCGAAAAGGTGCTCTACCATCAAGGGCAGGGTTGGCTCATCGCCAAGACAGATTCCGCGCCGAAACCTGGTGACGGCGCCCTGAACCTGGCGGCGATGGAGGTTTACGTTGATCCACGCGTCGAATGGAATCAGATGTACCACGAAGTTTGGCGCATCGAGCGCGACTTCTTGTATGACCCAAATCATCACGGCCTGGATCTCGCCGCGGCGGAGAAGAAATATGCTCCTTATTTGAAGGGGCTCGGCGGACGCGACGGCCTCAACTATTTGTTTGACGAAATGCTCGGCGAAATCACCATCGGACACATGTTTATTGGCGGTGGTGATATTCCACAGCCGAATCGCGTGGGAGGCGGTTTGCTCGGCGCCGATTACAAGATCGAGAATGACCGTTATCGCTTTGCGCGCATTTACAACGGTGAAAACTGGAACCCCAACTTGCGCGCGCCGCTCACGCAGCCCGGCGTTGATGTCAAAACCGGGGATTATCTATTGGAAATAAACGGAACCGATGTTCGGCCTCCGGCGGACATCAGCCGCTATTTGGAAAACACTGCCGGCAAGCAGGTTCGCATCAAGGTGGGGCCAAACCCCGACGGAAAGGATGCGCGCGAGGTTACCGTCGTGCCCGTCCCGACCGAGTTCCCCTTGCGTAATCGCGCCTGGGAAGAAGACAACCGGCGCAAAGTGGACGAATTGAGCGGTGGAAAGATCGCCTATGTTCACGTCCCCGATACAGCCGTCGGCGGCTATTTAAACTTTAACCGCTTTTACTTTGCGCAGGTGGATAAGCAGGCCGCGATTATTGACGAGCGTTATAACGGCGGCGGTCAAGTGGCCGACTACATCATCGACGAACTCGAGCGACCGCTGCGAAATTGTGCTACAACTCGAGAAGGCGAAAACTTTTGCTCGCCCCTCGCGCAGATCTACGGCCCGAAGACCATGATCATCAACGAAATGTCCGGCTCCGGCGGTGACGCTTTGCCCTGGATGTTCAAACAGGACAAAGTCGGCCCGCTGGTAGGAACGCGCACCTGGGGTGGTCTGGTAGGCATCTGGAATTATCCGCCGCTCATCGATGGTGGCTTTGTCACGGCGCCGCGCGGAGCGATTTATGGCTTGCACGGTGAATGGGAAGTGGAAAATCACGGGATCTCGCCGGACGTCGAAGTCGAAAACGATCCCGCTTCCGTGGCTGCAGGCCATGATGCGCAGCTTGAAAAAGCCGTGCAGGTCACATTGGAGGCGCTGAAGAATCATCCCGTGGTATTGCCCGATCATCCTTCATATCCGAATTATCACAAGAATTGAATTCTGAGGGAGCAGGTCGGGCGGCGAGAAGCAGGCCCAGTCCGGGCCGCGCGCAAGTTAGCGGCATCCGGCAGAAGGAGCGTCCTCGGTGAAATTCCGGGTCGCACCCCGCGTTTCCGGCAACGTCCTCATCGTGGACTTGAGTGGCACCCTCAAGCTCGGCGAAGGCAGCGCCGAATTCCGCGCCGCCATACACAAATATCTCGATGAAGGCCACCGCCGCATCCTTCTCAATCTCGCCGCCGTCGAACATCTCGATAGCAGCGCCATCGGCGAGCTTGTCAGCGCTTACGCCACCGCGAAGCGCCAGGACGGCGAGGTAAAACTCCTGAAGCTCAGCCGTGCTGTCGACAATGCCCTCCTTGCCACCAAGCTTTACACGATCTTTGACATTCACTCCGACGAGGGCGAAGCCGTCGCCAGTTTTCACTGTTAGCCTTCCGTCCACCTTTTCCCGAAACCTTTGCCTCGGCTCCACCTCACAACTTTATTTCACCCCTATTAACAAATCCTCTTTACACCTGCCCAAAACTTATGCCAGCATGTCGCCGCGTTTGTGGGTCATGTAATTCCGTGGGTGAACGGAAGCTCGCCTGCCTGCCGCTCGGCGGAAGCAAGTTGGGTTTTTTGTGGCACCGATTGGCGTTACGCCCAGAATTCGCACTACTCAGGAATAGGAGAACGCGAGTGAGCAGGGAACAAGGCACAGTGAAATGGTTTAACGCTGCAAAAGGTTACGGTTTCATCTCGCGCCAGTCGGGCGAGGATGTTTTCGTTCATTTCTCGGCAATCGAAATGGACGGCTATAAGTCTCTCAATGAAGGCCAGACCGTCGAATTTGAGGTCAAGCAGGGCCCCAAGGGCCTGCAGGCGGACAAAGTAACCGCTGCCTCCTAGGCGGCGAGCAGATCCATCTCAAAGGGCCCTGCATTGTGTCTCCGGGCGGGGCCTTTTCCCTTTGTGATAGGATAAGTGTTTCACGAGAGGGCAGGGAACGAAACCGTGCCAGGGCATATTTCCCGCAAAGAGCTGAAGAAGGACGAATTCCGCGACGCCTTCGTCCATGGCGGCGAATCCATCGCTTCTCACAAGAAGCTCGTCTCGCAAATCTTCTCGGTCGTGCTCGTTGTTGCGGTGGCCGTGCTCGGCTGGCGTTGGTACACGCAATGGCAAACCGGCAAAGCCTCCATCGAGCTGGCCGACGCCATGAAAACTTATGACGCGCGTATCCGCGGCGCAGGTGACCCCGCCGATCCCAACGAGCCCACTTTCATCGACGAAAAAATCAAGTTTGACGATGCCGCCAAGAAACTCGCCGTCATCGCCGACCGCTACCCCCGTACGAGTCCCGGCCAAAGGGCGCGCTACTTTGAGGCCCTCTGCGACGAACAGCTTGGCCGCACTGACCGCGCCGCCTCCGAACTCGAGGCCATCGCCAAAAGCGGCAACGCCGATCTCGCGCCGGTCGCGGAATTCCGTCTCGCGGGCGTATACGCCAAACTCGGCAAAACCGCCCAAGCCGTGCAAACTTATAAAGAACTCATGGCCAAGCCGACCCTCCTCGTTCCCAGGCCGCTCGTCATGCTTACCCTCGCGGACTTTTATGCCAAGTCGAATCATGTGGAGAGCATTAAGCTTCTCAATCAAGTGAAGCAGGAATTTCCCGAATCTCCTGCGTCTCAGGAAGCCGAAAAGCGCCTCGAAGCCGCCGCCGAATCCGCCGGCCGCTCCTGATTTCCGCATTCAGCTTTTGCAGAGGTTTTCTCTGCGCTCCTCTGTTAACTCTGTGTCTCTGCGTTATCTTTCAAGTTTAGCCTTGTATCCCGGCAATTCGATTTTGGCGCCCAGCGCCGCCTGGCATAAAATCCCCATATGGCCGCGCCCCAGCTCGCCCCTTACGCAATGGACGCCGCTCACTCGCGGGGGCGCAAATATCTCGAGCCGGAGCATCCCTATCGCAACGCCTATGCCCGCGACCGCGATCGCGTCATCCACACACGCGCGTTCCGGCGGCTCGAAGCCAAGACGCAGGTTTTCACCACGCGCTACTCCGACCACTTCCGCAACCGCCTCACGCACACTCTCGAAGTCGCGCAGATCGCGCGCACCGTCGCGGGCGCGCTCGGCCTGAACACCGATCTCGCCGAAGCACTCGCGCTGGTCCATGACATCGGCCATCCGCCATTCGGCCACGCCGGCGAGCACAAGCTCGATGAACTCCTGCGGCCTTTTGGCCTTCGCTTCGACCACAACCTTCATGCGCTGCGCATCGTCGAACTGCTCGAGCAGCGCTACGTCGCCTTTCCCGGCCTGAACCTCACCTTCGAGGTGCGCGAAGGCATCGTCAAGCATTCGCACGAATATCGCGCCGCGGAACATCCGGAGCTGGCGGAATATCTGTTGGATCTACGTCCGCCGCTTGAAGCCCAGCTCATCGACTTCGTGGATGAAATCGCTTACAACACCGCGGACATGGACGACGGCATCGAAGGCGGCCTCATCACGATTGACGACGCCTGCAAGCACATTCCAATTCTTGGCGGATTTTACGAGGAGATCCGCCGCCAGCATCCCGGCGCGCTCGCCAAAGTAGTGTTCAGCGAAGCCAACCGGCGGCTGCTCGATCACCTCGCGACCGACCTCATCGAGACCACGCGCGCGCGCATCGAAAAATACAGCATCGGCTCCGTGGAAGAAGTGCGCGGCTTCAAAACGAAGTTGGCCGGATTCAGCGCGAACGCAAGCGAGATCAGCGTTCAACATCTGAAAAAGTTTCTCTCCGCCAATCTCTACAACCATCCGGCCATTGTCGAGGACCGCGAACGCTCCGTCGCCGCGCTCGGCGAACTTTTCCACTACTACATGGAGAAGCCTGAATCGCTGCCGATGTTTTTCCTCGATCGCGAATCCACCGATGGCCGCGCCCGCGTCGTCTGCGACTACATCGCCGGCATGACCGACCACTTCCTGCTGCGTCTCCACCGCGAACTGCTTGGCCCGGCCACGATTCAGTAGACCGGCTCTAAGTGATTGGAAATACAGGGTTTAGTGGCTATCAAAGTTATTGAGTGAGTCATTCCACTTAATTTTGGGAGTGAAAAAACGAAGAAAAAAACGGGCGATATTATGCGACATTCAGGCGGCGATTGTGCGGCGCGGAAGCGGCGGGTACTAGGACATTCGAATGCGACACGGGAGGCATCTTGAGGAGGCTGAACTGCCGCAAGGCGAAAGGCTGATTGCAACCATCAAATACAAATGCAGAATAGTCTACATCCGGCGCATTCCGAGCCACGCTGAATACGACGAGAAGGATTGGCAAAAATCATGATTGCAGTATCCGAAAAATACGCGCTCGAAGTCAGTTCGCCAGCGCCGATCACATCCGAGCGGCAACATGAGGAGTACCTATCGGTTCTCGACAAGCTGGCAAGCAAAGATAACCCGACGAATGAAGAAGAGAAGTACGCCGAAGTATTAATGACGCTCGTCGAAGCATACGAGGAAGAGCATCATTCGATTCCTGATGCTCCCCCGGTGGGAGTGCTTCGCGCATTGATGGATGCAAATAATTTGCGCCAAAAGGACCTGGTTTCGGTCTTTGGGTCTGAAAGCATCGTATCCGAAGTCCTGCACAAGAAACGCGGCCTCAACAAAACGCATATAGAGAAATTGAGCAAACGGTTCCGCGTTTCTCCGGCGGTGTTTTTCTAAGGTTGCATCGCCCCATCCTTGGGCCGCGCAAATTTGACTTGTCCCGCACCCTGGTAAGGCCCACCCTTTGTTTCACAAAGAGTGGGCCCCCCTGAAGGACTGAGCCACCCGTCGGTAGATCGAAGCAGATTTCAGTGCCAATCGAGACTGGGGAAGGGAAAGTGTCTGAGAAACGGGTTCGAGAAGTCCAATTTTGGGCCTTGGGATTTTCACGTAACCGCCGGAAAAGGCTATGCAGTCGAGAACTTGGCTGGAGGCTTGAAAACTGAAACAGTCAGATGTAGATTACCGGTCGGCCGTCACGTCAAAATGGAAATCCCAGTTTGAAGCAACTGTGACGGCGCGTCCACAGAGGGCTCACGGCCGGCAGCGAAAGACATTCAATTAAGTTGGGAACTTCAGCGGTAGAGTGACGACTTCGATGCTAGACACCATTTTGAGCGCACTCCTTCCAATGGTCGTCACCTTCTTGCTCGGTTTTGTGGCGGCCTGGCGACACGATTTTGGGTCAATGGATGCCGCGACCCTCAATCGGATGGTGCTGCTTTACGCCGTGCCGCTGGCTCTTTTTGCCGGAACCGTTACGACATCCCGTACGGCGCTCGGTCACGACATCCCGCTGGTCATCGCCTTATGCGTTGCCATTATTGGCTTCTACGGTGTGGTGTTTTTGTTCTCCCGTATTGTTTTCCGCATGCACGCGAGCACCAGCGCGCTGGCCGCTCTAGCGGCTTCCGCGCCAGCAGTGCCTTTCGTAGCCCCCGCCGTCCTCGGCGATCTCTTCGGACGGCTCAGTGCCATTCCGGTGGCTCTAGCCAGTCTCGTCATCAACCTCACAGTCGTGCCAGTCACGCTTCTGCTTCTCGCATTGGATTCGAGAGGGAGAGACCGGCAGGAAAACTCTCCCGTCGCGCAGGAAGGAGAGCATTCGGCATCGTCTCCTAAGTCGTACGCCTCGGTTTTTGCTGCGAAACTCGTGGAGACTATCAAAGAACCGATCGTTTGGGCCCCCGTTCTCGCTTTCGTTATCGTGTTATGTGGCTTCCGCATTCCTCAACTCATCGTCCACGCGTTTTCCCTGCTAGGGCAAGCATCTGGAGGCGTCGCCCTATTCGCCTGCGGGATAGTGCTTGCGGCGGGCAAAATCAAAATCAATGGGCCCGTCTTGTTCTTTGTATTCCTGAAGAACATCGTGCAGCCCGCCCTACTCTTGGTCGGTTTGCGATGGATCGGCTATGGCAATCCCCCTGTGAGCGAGGCGGTGCTGACCACGGCCATTCCAGCGATGCCGATTGTGATCATGTTTGCTTTGCAATACCGCATCGCACGGGCGGAGGCAGCCTCCGCCGTGTTCCTCAGCGTGGTGGGCTCGGTCGTCACGATGGGAATTTTCATCGCTCTAACCCACTAAACAAATGAACCCATCTAGTAGGAACGGAGGGCTAAAATCATGACTCAAGTTGAAGCTCTCGCCAAGTATGCGGCCCGCGCTTCATTCGACGACCTCTCGGCCAAATCGCGTCGCCAGTTGCCAATCCACATCCTGGACTCGTTGGGCTGTTGCATCGCCGCTCTTGGAGCCGGACCTGTCCAGGCCTGTCGCGAGCAGGTTGCGGAGTTCGGCGGCACTGGCCCGTGCGCGCTGATCAATGGCGGACAAGCCAACCCAATCTACGCGGCCTTCTGGCATACCGTGCTCGTGCGCTACGTCGATTTCATGGACAATTTCCTTGCGCCGACTGAAACCTGCCATACGGCCGACAATTTCGGCGTCGCGTTGACTATCGCTGATTACGTGGGCGGTAGCGGCCGCGACCTTATGCTCGGCGTGGCGCTGGGCTACACCGTCCAGTCACGTTTTGTCGATCACGCCACTTTCATGGGCACCGGCTTCGACCACACCTCCCAATTGGCCTTCTCGCTCAACGCCGCCGCTGGCCGTCTGCTTGGCCTGAGCGAGCAGCAGATTGCGAATGCTATCGCGATGGCCGCGGTCAGCGACGCGTCCTTCGCCGTGGTTCGGGCGAAGCCACTATCGCAATGGAAGGGCCTCGCATCGGCGCAGTCCGCACTCGGCGCTATGAACACGCTGTTCCTTGCGCGTCGTGGCGTCGAGGGGCCTTTGCAAGTGATCGAGGGTCCGCTGGGGATTGACCACCTGCTGAGGATGAAGATCAACATCGATTGGGACAAACAGGGGTACGAGGGCGTTGTGGAGAGCACCATCAAAAAGTACAACTCAATGATTCACACGCAGTCCGCAGTCCATTGCATGGTTGAACTTGCCAAGCAGAACAAGATCGACCCCAGCAAGGTAGTCTCGATTGAGGCAGAGGTGTTCCAACTCGCCTACGACTTCGCCGGCGGCGGCCTCTACGGCGTGGACAAAGTCATTCAGACCAAAGAACAGGCGGATCATAGCCTCAAGTATCTGCTTGCGGTGGCTCTGCTTGACGGCGACGTGATGCCGGCGCAATTCAAACCAGAGCGCATCATCAAGTCCGACGTGCAGAACCTCTTGAAGAAGGTGTCGGTCCGACCGAATCAGGAATTCACGGAACTATACCCCCAGAAAATGCCTGCCAAGATCACCGTGCGGCTGCAGGACGGGAAAGTGATCGAGCACGAGGTTCAGGCCTACCCGGGCCTCGCATCCGATCCGTTCACGTGGGAGGACTCCGCAGAAAAGTTCGACAGGCTCGTGGCTGGCCGCGCCGTCGAAGGGCTGTGCAATGAGATTAAGGAGGCCGTGCGCTCGATCGAAAACATACAGGCCAGGGACCTGATGAAACTTCTAAGCAGGGCCAAGGCTGAAACGGATGACGCAAGGAAGGCACAGTCGGCCTGACAACGGCTGGCTGAGTGGCATGGGACGTTTCACAAAAAAGGAGAGACCAAATGCCTATTACAGCTGACAGTGTTCGCGAAATCTTCAAGGGACTTGAGAGTGGCGACGGCGCTCCGTTCTTCAGACATGTAGCCGACGACGTCGACTGGATTGTGGAAGGGACGCATCCACTGGCCGGTCACTATCGCGGCAAGAAGGCATTTATTGAAGGCACCTTCGCCAAACTAGCTCAGGTTCTTCCGCAGGGAGCTGAGCTCCATACAGAGAATGTGATCGTTCAGGGCGATCAAGCTGAGGTCGAACTTCATTCTCTAGCGACGGCCAAGAACGGCATGCGCTTCGACAATCGCTACTGCTGGATAATTTATTTCCAAGACGGCGTTATCGTGCGCGTTCGTGCCTACCTTGACTCGGCCATGGTCGCCCGACTGTTCGAGGAAAACCCGATTGCCTCTTCGGCTCAAGAGGCTCATTGATTCTGCCTAAGAAGTGATACGCAATTCGTCACCGCCTATGGCGCAAGAGAAATGCACAGCGGAAAGATCTCGCGAACAAATTCTCTCGCTTCACTTTAGTTAAGTCGGAAGAATGTACGGACCCTAAGCGTTCTTATCCGGTAAAAACGGAAATCTCGGCTTAAGCCGAATCATGTATGGAGCTGGGAGGAGCAATTGAAAACGAGACGATTGTTACCAGCGATGCTGGCGGTTGCGATGTCGGTGTGCGCGTTTGGGGGGATCACTTGAATATCTGCGACGGAAGCGGGGCGGTTCGCCTCGCAAAGGTTCGTGCAAGGAGCAGCGCCATCGAATGCGCAGGCGAAACCGAATCCCCAACCGAATGCCGAGGGAATCAAGGTCACCGTGGACCACAACACGGGGAATGCGGCGACGCCGGAATTCAAGTTCGCGCATGTGCCTTCGCCGGTGGGCGATGACGCGGGCGGGAGGGCGGCGCTTTCGATCATTGCGGGCGAAGTGGACGACAACAGCGGCGGGCTGAACCGGCTGACCGACGGTCGGCTGCCCACCGAGGAGGACGAGCCGGAGGCCAATTTTTTCTTTGACCAAGGGACCTGGGGCGGGCGCCTGCGCATGGATTTGGGCAGCGCGATCGAAATCGCCGAGGTGAATTCGTATTCGTGGCATCCGAACACGCGCGGGCCGCAAGTGTTCGTGCTCTATATGAGCGACGGCACGAACCCCAATTTTAATCCCGCGCCGAAAACGAATGTGGACCCGACGGCGGTTGGGTGGAAGCGCATCGCGTCGGTGGACACGCGGCCGAAACCGGGCACGAGTGCGGATGAATTTGGCGGACAATATGGAGTGAGCATCACGCACGCGAGCGGGAGCATCGGAAAATATCGGTATTTGCTGTTCGATTGCTTTGAGACGGAATCGGACGACGATTTTGGGAATACGTTTTACAGCGAGATTGATGTGGTGGCGAGGAAGCAACCTTAAAACGAAAAGCATCAACGCAGAGAAAAAGCAGAGGAAATGCAACGGAGGGAGGGCGCAGAGGAAGCAGATTCCTCGTCCCGACTGAAAACGTCGGGACGCAAAAAACGCGCCTCGCTCAGAATGACAACGTAAGCAAACTAGAGAATGACAGGCGCGCGACAAGTACAGAATCCATTCGATCATTTGCGCGTGGTGCTGGTGGCGACGCGGAACCCGCTAAATCTGGGCGCCGCGGCGCGCGCAATGAGCAATTTCGGCGTGCGGCGATTGCGCGTGGTGAATCCTTACGATCCCGCGTTCCGCGAGGCGAAGTCGGCGGTCGGGGCGTCGCATGTGCTGAAGCGTGCGGAGGTGTTCACGAGCGTGGCGGACGCGGTGGGCGATTGCACGCTGGTAGTGGGAACGACGGCGGTGCGGCACAGGGAGTTGCAGCACCAGTTGAAGCGGCTGGAAGAGGGAGCGCGCCTCATTCGCAGGAGGCTTGGGGCGAATGCGGGAAAAGACGAAAAGCAGATTCCTCGCTCCGCTCGGAATGACAGCCAAAGACTCTTACTAGGAAAAAATCTTGCGGCGCACGCCATCGTTGGGAACTACAACAACTGCGTGGCGCTGCTGTTTGGGTCGGAGAAACGCGGGCTATCGAACGCGGACTTGAGCCATTGCCACTGGCTGATGCGAATTCCGACGCACGAAGAAAATATCTCGATGAATCTCGGGCAGGCCGTGGCGGTTTGTCTTTACGAGCTGGCACGCGACCCAAAAGCGGCGAAGGCGGCGGAGAGATTGGAGCTGGCGCAGGCGGCGATTGTCGAGCGCATGACCGGATATTTATTTGAGGCGCTGGAGGCGAGCGGTTACTTCGGCTTGCGCAAAGTGACCGACGTGAAGGAGCGGATGCGGCGTCTGGTGCGGCGGCTGAATTTGCCCGCGCGCGATGCGGATGTGTGGCTGGGCATCATGCATCAGATTGTGTGGAAGCTCAAAGGAGGAGTAATCAAGACGCGGGAGTGAGGTAAACTCTGGTGCTTCGTCGTGGAGCGTGGGAATGGCAAAGAGGCTTTATTGCGTTGTGTTGTTCGCGCTGGTTGCTTTCGTGGTGCTGCCATCCGCGGCGCGGCCGTGCGATTGCGCGAGCGCGGGGTCACAGTGCCAGGCGTTTGCAAGCACACCGACAGTCTTTGTCGGCCGCGTTGTGAGTGTCACTGCAACTGGAAGCGACATTGATGCAATTTTCGAGGTCACGCAGGCCTATCGTGGAATGGCTGAGAAGAGCGCAGAGATTCTTACGTTTGGGCCCGCGAACGATTGCGGGTACCAATTCAAAAAGGGCGTGAGTTACCTGGTCTACGCGGTTCCAGACGCTGCAACAGGGAAGCTCCGGACGGGCGCCTGCCAGCGCACGCGGCTGCTCTCCGAGGCGAAGGACGAAATGGTGTATTGGAACACGAAAGACGATCCCGTCCACGGGTCGGGAATTGTTGGCGATATTACGATGCAAATACGCGATGCCCAGAATAAGCTGCAGCCGGGCGGCTCGGCGGCTGGAATCGGTCTTGTGATTTCCGGCGTGGCGATTCGGCTCAACTTGGTTACGCACAAAGACGGCACATTCGAGGTTTGGGGACTGGCACCGGGCGCCTATCGCGCAAGTCCTGTTCTTCCCGAGGGATTTCTGAAAGCGCCGCAAACGGTGAAGCTCGCGGCGCAGAGTTGCGAAGAAGTTCATTTCCTCGCCACACCGCCGCCGAAGAAAAACCCATAGAAAACCTTTCAATTACAGGGTCATCCAGCCTTTCTTGACTTGAGTGAGAACGGGCATTATCATGGAAATTCGCCGGTTTTCCGGCATTTTTTATGTTTCTGGACACGAACGAACTCGCAATCCGCAAAGTCCGCATCAACAAGGGCTTCGCGCCGGGGACTATCGATTTTCATACGACCGATTTCCGGCAGATCGAGCCGATCGAGGTGCGCGCCACAGCGGAACTGATTGAAGGGCAGATCCGCGTGTCAGGCAGCATGCATACGCGGCTGGAGTTGGTGTGCGCGCGGTGCCTGGATGAAGTGACGGAAGAGGTGTCGCGCGAGTTTGACCTGTATTACCGGCCTGCCAAGGAAAACCAGCGCGGCATAGAGAAACGCTTGAAAGACGATGACACCGAAATCGGTTTTTTTGAAGGCGAAGGGATTTTCCTGACCGACATTTTGGCCGAGCAAGTGCTGCTTGCGCTCCCCGTCAAGGTTATTTGCCGAAGCGATTGCCGCGGACTCTGCCCGCAATGCGGAGTGAATCTGAACAGCGAGGATTGCCGCTGCGAGGCGAAGTCATCCGACACGCGGTTGGCGCCGCTGGCCCGCATCAAGCAGGACTGGTTCAAGAAACAGTAAGAATCAAGTAGAATGATCCTTCCAAGGGTCCACCTGAGGAGCAACTATGCCAAATCCGAAGCGGCGTCATTCAAAAGCTCGTACGAGCAAGCGCAGAGCGCACGATTTTCTAACGGCGCCCGCAATCGCCAAGTGCCCGAATTGCCATGAGGCCAAGCCGCCGCACCAAGTGTGTCCGCACTGCGGCTACTATAAGGGCCGCGAAGTAATGGAAACGAAGGCCTGACGGCCTCACGCCTAGAAGCAAAACAGTCCCCGCCGGAGCGCTAATGAACACGATTGCCCTGGACGCGATGGGAAGCGACCTCGCTCCACGCCCGGAAATCGAAGGTGCGCTGCAGGCGTCGCGTGAGTATGGAGTAAGAATTCTGCTGGCGGGGCAGCCGGCGGCGCTGAAGGCGGAGCTCGGGCGTCACGCGCGGCGCGGGGCAAATGTGGAGATCGTGCCGGCGAGCGAGGTGATTGCGATGCAGGACGCGCCGATGCAATCATTTCGCAAAAAGAAAGACAGCTCGATGCATGTGGCCGTGCGGCTGGTGCACGACGGGCAAGCTCAGGCGGTGGTGACCGCGGGAAACACGGGCGCTGCAATGATAATTGCGCGCTTCGTGCTTGGGGCGCTGCCTTCCGCGGACCGGCTGGCGCTGGCGGCGCCGTTTCCCACAGCGCGGGGCGGGACGGCCGTGCTGCTAGACGTGGGCGCCAATGTGGATTCGCGGCCGAAGCATCTGGTGCAATTCGCGGTGATGGGAGAAATTTATTACCGCGTGATTTTTGGGACGCGGCGGCCGCGCGTGGGGCTGCTGAGCATCGGCGAGGAAGAAAGCAAAGGAAATGAGCTGGTGCGCGAGACATTTAACCGGCTGAAGAAGACTCCGCTGAACTTCGTGGGCAACGTCGAGGGGAAAGACGTGTTCGCGGGGAACGTTGACGTGATTGTGTGCGACGGATTCATCGGAAACATCGCGCTGAAAATCAGCGAGGGCGCGGCGCAGCAGATTGGGGCGTTGCTGAAACAGGCGCTCAAAAGCACGATCGCGGCGCAGGCTGGGGTCCGTCTTGGTCCGCAGCGCGTTTCAAGAAATGAAGAGGAAGATTGATTATTCGGAGTACGGCGGTGCGCCGCTACTGGGAGTGCACGGAGTGACGGTGATCGGGCACGGGCGGTCAAATTCAAACGCGATCAAAAATGCCATCCGCGTGGCGAACGAACTGGCGCGCGCGAATGTGACCGAAAAAATCGAGCAGGAGCTGAGCATTCCGGCGGTGCGCCAGCACGCACAGGCCGACGCGCCGGTTTAGCCGGCGAGCACCGCGGGAAGGCAACGAATCCAATGGGGAAAACCGCATTCATTTTTCCGGGGCAGGCGTCGCAATACCCCGGCATGGGCAAGGATCTGGCGGAAAAATTTCCGGCGGCCCGAGCTGTGTTTGAGGAAGCCGACCGCGCGCTGGGATTCCCGATATCGCGAATGTGCTTTGAAGGTTCGGAAGAAGACCTGAGGCAAACGGCGAATACGCAGCCAGCCATGCTGACGGTATCCATTGCAGCGTTTCGAGTGTTGGAGGCTGACCAGGGAATCGCGCCGGATTTTGTCGCGGGGCACAGCCTGGGCGAATACTCGGCTCTCGTGGCGGGCGGAGCGCTGGATTTCGGGGAGGCTGTAAAGCTCGTGAGATTGCGCGGAACGTTTATGCAGGAGGCGGTGCCCGCGGGCGAAGGGGCGATGGCGGCAATCCTCGGGCTCTCTCCGGCGACTGTTGCTGATATTTGCAAGCGCGCCGCGGATGGGGAAATCGTTTCGGCGGCGAATCTGAATTCACCGGAGCAGACCGTGATTTCCGGGAGCGCGGCGGCAGTGAAACGCGCTGTCGAGCTTGCTTCACAGAATGGGGCGAAGCGCGCCGTGGTGCTTGCGGTGTCCGCGCCATTTCACTGTGCGATGATGCAACCGGCGCAGGCGCGGATGGAGCCGGAGCTTCGCGCGGCGGCATTTCGCGATTTGCGAGTGCCAATTGTGACGAACGCCGACGCCGAGGCAACATCGAGCGGGGCGGAGGCGCGCGACGCGGCGATCCGGCAAATTACTTTGCCCGTGCGTTGGGAAGATTCGGTGCGCGAATTGGTCGACCGGGGCGTGAACACATTTGTGGAGGTGGGGCCGGGGCGCGTGTTGAGCGGGCTGCTTCGGCAAATTGACCGGTCGGTGCACAGCCTGAATGTGGAAGATGAAGCGAGCTTGCGCGCGACACAGGCAAAGCTGGCTCAGATTCACGCAGAAGCGGGCGAAGGATAGGCCGCGAAGAAAATGTTCAGCTTGAAAGACAGAGTCGCGCTGGTGACCGGAGCCTCGCAGGGGATCGGGCGCGCGACGGCGGTTGCGCTTGCCTCCACGGGCGCAAAGGTCGCGTGCGCGGCGCGAAATGCGGAGAAGCTGGCTGAAGTTGCCAAGCAGATCACAGCCGCGGGCGGCGAGGCGGTTGCAGTTCAAATGGATGTAGCGGACGGCGAGCAAATCAAAGCCGGATTTAAGCAGGCGATAGAAGAATTTGGGAAGCTCGACATCCTGGTGAACAACGCCGCGGTAACGCGCGACAACCTGGCGCTTCGGATGAAGCCGGACGATTGGGAAGCAGTATTGCGGACGAATCTGACGGGAGCGCACTTGTGCATCCAGCAGGCGCTCGGAGTGATGATGCGGGCGCGGTATGGGCGAATCATCAACGTGACTTCGGTGGTGGCGCAAACGGGCAATCAGGGGCAAGCGAATTATGTGGCGGCGAAGGCTGGGTTGATTGGATTGACGCGGGCCATCGCGATGGAATACGCCTCGCGGAATATCACGGTGAACGCGGTGGCGCCCGGCTTTATTACGACGCCGATGACGGATCCGCTGCCGCAGCCTGTGAAGGACGCCATGCTGGCGCGCGTGCCGCTCGGGCGGATGGGGACGGACGCGGAGATTGCCGCGGCAATCGTATTCCTTGCGAGCGAAGAAGCGGGGTACATCACCGGGCACGTGCTGAACGTGAACGGCGGCTTGTACATGGGTTAGACGAGGCGTAGGATTGCGTTCTTACATCGGGAGCGTCCCTTATGCCGATGACTTTTACGATTGATCCCACCCGGAAAGTAGTTTTCACGACAGTATCAGATGATTTAACCGAACAGGATGTCCGCGAATATCAAGAGGGCCTCCTGCGCGATCCGCTTTTTAACCCGGAATATTCGCAGTTGATGGACGCCACAACCCTGAAAACAGTGCGGCTGACGTCTCTTTCGACCGACCGGTTGATTCGTACGCGGCCATTCAAGCGCAGCGCACGCTGCGCCGTGATCGCCGAAAGCGACTTAGCGTTTGGGATTTCTCGAATGATCGAATTGCACTGCGAAGAGCAGGGGATTCCTTTTAGGGGATTCCGGAAACGTCCGGAAGCCGAGGCCTGGCTGTTTAGGACAGCGGATCAGACCGACCCCGGTTGAAATTGCGTTCATGGGTCGGCTTCAAACCCGCACAGGCGAGTTGTAATTTCGCGGACTGTTGGTTGTATTCAAATTCCGATTCTATTTCAATAGCCCGTACACCTCCACTTCACCACGCACGCCAAAATAAACGCGCCCATTGATGACGACAGGGATCACGAAACGCGTGCCATTCGCCGCACGATCGCGCTGGCTGTTTTGTTCCGAGGAGTAGATAGGCTGGCTGATGTTGTTCGCGGCAAACGCATAGAGAACGGCCGGCTGGTTCGGGCCGTTCCACGTTTTGGTGGCGATGGCCCAGACGATGGCGTCCTTTGTTCCGTTCGCGGAGACAGACGGAGTAGCGCCGGGATTCGCGAATTTTGTGGAGGACTGTGCATTCAGTTTCAACTGGCCATTCGTGATGACGTAATTGCGCAGATAGTCGGCTTCACAGGCGAAGAAGACGTGCTGGTTCCAATAAGCCATTGCGCCATAACCGCCCCCAGCCATCCGAATCTCCTGCACGATCACATCGCCATCAGGATGAAACTTCCCCATTTGATCGCGGTCAATCACATAGATCATTCCGCCCTTTGTTGGCTGCAACAGCAAATGACGATGAGGGCCGGGCTGGTCCGGCAAGAGAATTGGGCCGCTGGATCCCAGATCGGCGTCGGAGTCGCTCAAATGAGCTTGATCATGGGGAGTAAAGTAATCGCGCACGGTCAGCGAAGAGCCGTCGAGTCCGAGCTTGAGGACAGAATCTCCGTAGTCACGGCCACCTGACGATGCATTGAAGGTCCCGTTCCCGGTGGGGACGAAAACATTTCCGCTTGAGTCGGCGCCTGGACCAGTGTCGCTCTCCCAGATTCCACCTTCGTTGCCATCCGGTGTGACGTTCATCACGGCTTTCTGCGCCAGGGTTTCTGCGTCATATGCCATGACCCAGCCGTGGTAAGGGTTCACATCGCAAGACGATGCCCAGGAGAGGTAGACGGAATTGTTGACTAGCAAAAGGGAAGCCCGGGGATTTTCACGCAAGGGATTAAAACGGACTTGCCCGTTCGTGGAGTCATCGCCCTTTCCGGGGAAGGTCGCAGAGATTAATTTTGGGCCGCCAAATTTTTCCGCGCCAGTGTTGATTGCGAGTGCATGCAAGTGCTGAAAATATTCGTTGCTGCCAAGAGTATGGCTGATCATCGTCCTCGCAAGGACATAGAGCGTGCCGGACCTCAGATCGATGACAGGGGTGGAAGTGATCCCGACTTCGGGCTGAATAAATGGACACTGTACGTCGCTCGCCGGAACAGCGGTCACACCGCGCTTGGCATCAAGAAAACTGGCGTGCCAGAGCGGCGGGTCATTGGGACGCGCCGCGTCAAATGCATAGACGCTGTCGTGCTCCGTGGCAACGAAGAGCAAATCGTGTTTTCCCTTGCCGGGAACCACGATGGCAGGGACGTAAAGGGGTTGGGCGTACACAGCACCATCCACTTTGAGCGCGCCCAGTTTGCCGAATTGGCTCACATTGACGTTTTGTGGGGTCAGAACCGTCTCGTAAAGCGTAGCGCCGGTGCGCATGTTGTCGTACTGCGAGGTAAGGACCTGTCCGATGGGAATTGTTAAGGGAACAGCAAGGGAAGCAAGACCAAGAAGAACGCAGACAACGACGACCAGTTTCATAGAAGCTCCCAAATCGAACGCGCTTCTGACGAATCCCAGGCATGGCGCGCCCGCATTATGCCAGTATGTCCCTTATCTTAAGTTCGCCCGTCGCGCAAGTAATAGACGCCAAATTCCCCTATTGAGTTCCGTCGGGGAAGCGCAATGCGGCCAACTCCACCCCCGAAGCAGCCCGGCGGTTGACCTAACAGGGGTGCCTGCATAGAATGAACAGGCCCAATATCCATTCGGGAAGACGCCGGGGGATGCGGCTACGGCGAATACGGCGGCGGGGGAAAATGCCGCAAGGCCGCTTACAGGCAGTCGGGGGGAAAAATGCCGAGTATTGAAGAACGCGTAAAGCAGATCATTGTGGAGCAGCTCGGGGTGGATGAGGGCGAAGTGACGCCGACCGCCTCGTTTGTGGACGATCTGGGCGCCGATTCGCTCGACGTGGTCGAGCTGGTGATGGCGTTTGAAGAGGCATTCGGGCTGGAAATTCCCGATGAAGATGCCGAAAAGATCGCGACGGTGAAGGACGCCATCGCTTACATCGAAAAGCATGGCAAGAAGTAGGCCCTTGCGCATCCGAATTCCGCGGGAGAATCCCACTTGAGCCGACGCGTTGTCGTCACCGGTGTGGGGCTGGTCTGCGCATGTGGCATCGGGACCGATGAGTCCTGGGCGAACATCGTCGCGGGGCGGAGCGGGATTGCGACAATCACGCACTTTGATCCAACCGGATACGATTGCCGCATTGCGGGTGAAGTGAAGAACTTCGACGCGCTGAATTGGGTCGAGAAAAAAGAACTCAAGAAAATGGGCCGGTTCATCCAACTGGCCCTCGCTGCGGGCGATTTCGCTGTGCGCATGGCGGAGTTGACCATCGCTCCCGAAGAAGCGGACGCCGCGGGCGTGTATGTGAGCAGCGGAATCGGCGGATTCGACGTCATCGAGCGGGAGCACCTTAAACTTCTGCACGGCGGGCCGGGGCGCATCTCACCCTTTTTCATTCCCGCGGCCATCATCAATCTGGCATCGGGGCAACTTTCCATTCGCTATGGAGCGCGCGGGCCAAATTCCGCGACGGCGACGGCCTGCTCGGCATCGGCGCACGCGATCGGCGATTCGTTCAAAATCATTCAGCGCGGGGACGCGGACATCATGATTTGCGGCGGCGCGGAGGCGTCCATCACGCCGATGGGGATCGGGGGGTTCGCGGCGATGAAAGCTCTTTCGACGCGGAATAACGAGCCCGCGCGAGCGAGCCGTCCGTTTGACGCGGACCGCGACGGGTTTGTTGTGGGAGAAGGCTCGGGCATATTGATTTTGGAGACGCTCGAGCGCGCGCAGAAACGCGGCGTGCGAATTCTCGCGGAGGTCGCGGGATATGGAATGTCCGGCGACGCATATCACATCACGCAGCCAAGCGAGAACGGCGACGGCGCGTTCCGCGTCATGCGGAAGGCGATTGGCGACGCGAAGATCGAGCCAAAGCGGGTTGAGTACGTCAACGCGCATGGGACTTCGACGCCGATTGGCGACGCCATCGAGACGGTGGCGATGAAGAGGGCGTTTGGGGATCATGCAAAGCACGTCGCGGTCAGCTCGACAAAGTCCATGACCGGGCATCTGCTGGGCGGCGCGGGCGGGCTCGAAGCCGGGATCAGCGTGCTGGCGCTGCGCGACCAGACGATGCCGCCGACGATTAATTACGAGAAACCCGATCCGGCGTGCGATCTGGACTACGTGCCGAACCACGCGCGGAAAGCGCGGATTGAGTATGTGCTGTCAAATTCGTTTGGATTTGGCGGAACGAATGCGGCGCTGGTGTTCAAACATTGGGATGGGAAATAAGATTCGCGGGAGCTGAATCTTGAATATTGTCGTTTGCGTAAAACAGGTTCCGGCGAAAGATGCGCCGCTGGCGATTGCGCCGGATGGAACATGGATTCGCGAGGCCGATATCGGCTTCGAGATGAACGAGCCGGACAGTTATGCGCTGGAAGAGGCGCTGCGGCTGAAGGAAAAGCATGGCGGGGAAGTGGTGGCGCTTTCGATGGGGCCGGAGCGGGTGAAGCAGACCATCAAAGAGGCGCTGGCGAAGGGCGCGGACCGCGGCATCCACGTCGCAGATGACAAGTTTTTCGCTCTCGACCCCTTGGGATCGGCGCGATCGCTGGCAGCGGCATTGCAGAAGGAAAAATTTGATCTCATCTTGACCGGGTTGCAAAGCGATGACCACGGCTTCGGGCAGACGGGCGTACTGCTGGCGGAGCTGCTCGGGCTGCCGCACGCGACGATCATCATGCAGATTGAAGCGGCGGAAGGCCGGCTGAAATTGAAGAGGGAATTGGAGGCCGGGTGGTTTCAGTGGGTCGAGCTGCCTATGCCCGCAGTGCTTTCGATTCAGTCGGGAATCAACAAAGTGCGGTATGCGACGTTGAAGGGAATTATGGCGGCGAAGAAAAAAGAGATTGCGACGATTGACCGCGCGTCGCTGGGCGTGAGCGCCGAACTGACGCAGAAACTCGAGCGCATTTATGTGCCACAGAAGACCAAGAAGACTGAATTCATCACAGGAACGCCAAAAGAAGCGGCCGCAAAGCTGGTGGAAAAATTGAGGCATGAAGCACGGGTGCTGTAGGCGGGTTCGAAAAGCGAATTCACCAAGAAAGAGTTGGGATGAAGATTCTGGCCATTACGGAGCAGCGCGACGCGAAGTGGAATAAGACGAGCTTTGAAACGCTCGCGGCGGCGCAACAAATTGCGAAGGATACCGGAGGGACACTTTCCGCCGTGGTGATCGGGAACGGAATCGCCGCGCTTGCGGACGAGCTTGCCGGGGAAAATGTCGCGGAAGTGCTGCTGGTTGAGCACGAACTGCTTAGCGCTTACACGCCGGATGGATTTTCGCTGGCGTTGAAACAGGTGATTTCGCAGGTGGCGCCCGATCTTGTGCTGCTGCCGCATTCATATCAAGTGCGTGATTTCGCGCCAAAGCTCGCGGCGTCGCTCGGGAAGGGAATGATTGGCGACTGCATCGGATTCCGCAACGAAAACGGGCGCCTGATATTTGTGCGGCAAATGTTTCAGGGCAAGACCGCGGCGGACGTGAGTTTTGCCGGGGCGGGGCCGTGGTTCGCGACGTTTCAGGCAGGCGCGTTTCGCGCGGATTTGGTGGCGGCGCATCCGAGCGGCAAGGCTCCCGTGAAAAAGACGGCGATTGAATTGAAAGCCGAGCAGATCCGCACGAAGCCGGGTGAAATGTTCCGCGAAGCGAAGCAGGCCGTGGATCTGACGCAAGCGCCGATTATCGTTGCAATTGGGCGCGGCATCAAGGCGCCGGAAAATATTCCGATGGCGGAAAAACTTGCGAAAGCGATTGGCGGGGAGATTGCGGCGTCACGGCCGATTTGCGATGAGGGCTGGCTGCCCATGGAACGGCAAATCGGCAGTTCGGGACAGACCGTCGCGCCCAAATTGTATTTGGCGCTGGGAATCAGCGGCGCGATCCAGCATGTGGTCGGGATGAAGGGATCGCGAACGATCGCCGCGGTCAATAAGGATCAGAACGCGCCGATTTTCGAGGTTGCGGATTACGGGATTGTGGGCGACATTTTCGAGATAATTCCTGCACTTATTGAAGAACTCGAAAAGTCGAAAGCTGGGTGAATCGGCCCAATCCGCGGGGATTTGAGGTAACCGTCTCGCAGCCGACGGACAATATTGTCCACCTCAGGACCGTGTCTCCTAATGCGCCCCTGCTAGAATAAGTGCATGACTACCTCGCGCGCGAAACGGAGAATGCGTGCGCTGGTATTTCCAGCAGCATTTGTCTGCTTAAGCTTGATCCTCCCCGCAACGCAGGCCCAGACGCCGCAAGGCTGTCCGGCCAGCCTCGATCTAAGAGTCAGCGCACCACAATCATCGCAGGGGAGTTTGTTGCGCATCGAACTCCACGGCTCATCTTCACTCGAGGAAGTGAAAGGCGAATGGGAGGGCAAAGAGGTTTCCTTCTGGCGGGACGATGCCGACGCGAATGTGCGCGGGGCTTACCTCGGGATTGATTTGGAGCAGGCGCCAGGCCCCGGCAAATTTTTGCTCACAGCGAAATTGCAAAATGGTGAAGGCGTGACTTGCAGCGCGGACGTCACGATTAGAGCGGGCCGCTTCTTGATAGAGAAGTTTACCGTGGACGAGAAATTCGTGGAGCCGAACAAGGAAGATGAAGAGCGCGCCGAAAAAGAGGGGCAACGCCTTCACGAGATTTATGCCACGCGCACGCCCGAAAAAATGTGGAACGGGGCGTTTCGATTTCCGTTGAGTGGCCCGCGCCGGGGAAGCAACTTTGGCAGCCGCCGCATATTGAATGGCGAGGCTCGGTCGCCGCACAGCGGTCTCGACATTCACGCGGCCACGGGAACGCCGGTTCACGCAGCTCAGCGCGGAAGAGTGATGCTGGCGGAAGAGCTTTACTATGCCGGGAACGCAATCGTGTTGGATCACGGGATGGGCGTCTACACGTTTTACTGTCACCTCTCGAAAATTGATGTCAAGGAAGGCGATGTCGTTGACGCAGGCGCTCTGATCGGGCTTGTGGGCGCGACGGGGCGGGTCACCGGGCCGCATCTGCATTGGGGACTCGAAGTAAACGAGGCGCGAATCAATCCGCTGCAAATTTTGCCGCCGCTCCCTCCGCCGAGGAGACCGCCTTCGGCAGCACAACCTGCGCGATGAAGTGCGCAAGCGATTTGCGCTCCTCTGCTAGAATGTCGCCGTGACGGTTGAACGAGAGCGGCTGGATGCCGATGTCTTGATCGTGGGCGCGGGGCCGGCTGGGCTGGCCTGCGCGCTGCACCTATCCAACCTGATTCGCAAACACAATGAGGCGGGCGCGAAGCCGGAGCTTTCTTCCGAGAATATTTACGTGCTGGAGAAAGCGCGCGAGATCGGCGCGCACCAGCTTTCCGGCGCTATCATGGACCCGCGCGCGATGCGCGAGCTGGTGCCGGATTTCGAGATGGCGCCGCCATTCGATACCCCTGTTACCAGCGACGCGTTTTATTTTTTCACGAAGGGCCGCGCGTGGAAATCACTCATCACGCCTCCGCCGTTTCACAACCACGGCAACTACATCGTTTCGCTGAACAAATTGGTGAAATGGCTTGGAGGTCTTGTTGAAAAAACGGGCGTGAATTTATTCACGCAATTTGCAGGGGCGAATTTGATTTACGAGAATGGCGGCGTCGCTGGCGTAATTACAGAAGACAAGGGTCTCGACAAAGAAGGAAAGCCGAAGGACAACTACACGCCGGGGTACGAATTGCGTGCGAAAGTGACGGTGCTTGCCGAAGGGCCGCGCGGGTCGCTCACGAAACAGCTCGTCTCACATTACAAACTCGACGGCGTGAATCCGCAAACGTATGGGATTGGAATCAAGGAGCTTTGGGAAGTCCCCGCGGGGCGCATTGAGCCGGGATTCGTCGCACACACGCTTGGATGGCCGCTTGCATTCGACAAGTACGGCGGCGGATGGGTTTATGGGCTGCGCGAGAACCGAGTTTCGCTCGGCATGGTGATCGCGCTGCAATATCACGACCCGCTTTTTGATCCGCACGAGGCGTTTCAGCACTACAAGACGCACCCGTTTGTGCGCCGGATTCTTGATGGCGGAAAGATGGTGCGGTATGGCGCGAAAACAGTTCCTTATGGTGGATGGTATTCGCGGCCGCAGAGCCACCTTGGCGGGGCGCTGATCATCGGCGACTCCGGGAGCCTGCTGAATTCGCAGCGGCTGAAGGGAATCCACACGGCGATCAAAAGCGGGATGCTTGCCGCGGAGACAATTATTGATTCACTTTGCGCCGGGGACACGTCCGCGGAGAAGTTGTCGGCATATACGAAAAAGCTGGAATCAAGCTGGGTGCGCGATGAATTGTGGGCCGTGCGGAATTTCCATCAGGGATATGAGCACGGACTTTTCCGCGGAGTTCTTCACACCGGCTTACAAATGATTTCCGGCGGCCGGGGTCTTGTGGATCCGATGCACACGCGCGCCGGCTATGAAGAGTTTGGCAAGCTCAACCGCGGCGCGGAGCTGGTGGATCAGTCGGGGCGATACAAAGGCGACGGCAAGCTGACGTTTGACCGCTTGACGGACGTATTTCACTCCGGAACGCGACACGAAGAAGATCAGCCGTGCCACCTCATCGTGCTTGAGCCGGACGTGTGCGGCGATCGCTGCGTCCGCGAATACGGAAACCCGTGCCAATATTTTTGTCCCGCGGCGGTTTACGAGATGGTGCGGGAGAAAGATGGCCCGCGGCTGAAGATCAATGCTTCCAACTGCGTCCATTGCAAGACGTGCGACATCGCGGATCCCTACCAGATCATTAATTGGGTGCCGCCGGAAGGCGGGGGCGGACCGAATTACGAAGGGATGTAAATGCCCGTCACCGGCAACAAATCAACCCGCTTGCATTCAGGTTTACCCGCCAAATAATTTGCGGAAAAAACCACCGATTCTTGCGAACACCCCCGGCTGGCTCGGTGGAGCAGGAGCACCCGCGTTTGTCTGAGCCGCAGCCGTCTTTGTTTCATGATTCTTAACGGGGACAATGGATCCTCGATAGACAACTTCGCCGTGCACGACGGCGGTTCTCACCAAGAGAATTGTTTCGGGACTTGCATCCGGAGGCGGTTCGGGCGCCAAAGCGTCAAATCTCAATGCGGGCATCAGTATCAAGAAAACCGGATCGTCCACGGAAGGTGGCGCGGCGATATTTGTCTGGGCGCCGTCTCTTGAGCCCGGGATGTTCGGTGGAGGCACGGGTGGATTCCTGGCGATTGTCACCGGCGACGATCGTGAATTGGCGTTGGAGCCGGGCCGGGCCACCTCGCCAATTGTGACGTCGAGGTGCGGCCGGTAAAGCTTTGCCGCATCGAGATTGCAGGTACACCCGGAGGCAAACGGTGAAACCGGCGTGACCTGACCGCCGGAAAGCGAGAGCACGCCGAACTGCGGCACGAGCAATGTTTCATCGCCAAACTGTTGCTGTATGCGCACGGCTCCCGACGCCGCGCGAATGCACATCCGGCCATCCTGGTCCAGGCCAATGGTTGCGTCGCGAGCGCCGCCGACCGCCACGGTCGTGGCGATGACTTGCGGCGTGTAGACGGCGACGGGCGATGCGCCTTCCACGTGAACCCGCAGGGTCCCGTAATCGAGAGCGATGGTCAGCTCATCGCCCGACTTCAACATTTGAAGACGCGCGGCGCCGCAAATAAGAACTTCGCCGCCACCCATGAGGATGATCCGCGCCTGGCCGCTGCGGACCGCGATCCGGCTGCCGCTGACAAAATAAGTTGCCGCCTCGCCCGTGAGCGGTGGCGCGCCCGGCGGCGGCTCGACAATGAAATCGAGACCTTCGACGCGGCCGATAATTTCCGGCGAGGGCTGTGCCGCAATAGGATGGACGGATGTTGTCATCGCCAGAGCAAGAAAGGCGCCAAATAGCAGCCAGCGAGCTGGATGAAAACGGTTTACCGGCATTCTTCGCTCAGTAGCACGTGGGGCACAGTTCATTATCGGGGGCTGGAAGGGCGCGACGCTGCGGCTCGCACGCGCTTCCCCTATACTATACGCGGATGGAAGAAGAGGCAAAATCCGCCGGGGAAACTGCGCAATCAACGCGGCACTTTGACGCGAAATTGCCGAAGTACTCCCTATGGCGACGCCTGCAGATGAGCGCCATCACGGCCGCGTTCGTATGCCTTGTGCGCACGATCGGGCCGACGCTGCGCTACGAAGTGCTCGGCTGGCAGCACGCCGAGCGCGCCTATGCGGCCGGGCGCCGGTGCATCTGGGTTTTCTGGCACCAGGCGATCATCGGCGTGCTCTGGTGGGGGCGCGGGCGTGGCGTGGTAATCCTGCACAGCACAAATTTTGACGGGCAATGGGCGGGGCGCGTAATCAAGCGGTTTGGCTACGGCACCGCGCACGGAAGCTCGACGCGCGGGGGCCTGCGCGGGCTCAACGATTTGGCGGAGCGGCTGAATGAGGGTCGAGACGTCGGATTCACAATTGACGGGCCGCGCGGGCCGCGGTTTGTGGCCAAGCCGGGGCCGGTGATGCTCGCGCGGCAAAGCGTCCAGGCCATCTTTCCGTTTCACGTCGCCTACGAACGCGCGAAAACGTTTGAGAAGAGCTGGGACCATTTTGGCGTGCCGCGGCCGTTTACGCGCGTCTTGATGGCGTTCACGCCGCCGGTTATGGTGCCGCCCGATGCGGACCGCGCGACATTGGAGGCGAAGCAAGCGGAGGTGCAATCCGCGCTGGACCGGGCGCGTGAATTCGGCGAACAGTGGTTTAAACTTTCAACCGCCGAGCAGGCTCGTGAACGGGAGAAGTGGAATGCGTGATGCGTTCCCCTCAGGAAAATGGACCTGAGCGTTTCAAATACACCCTAACGCTTCAAGTCCCCGCCGGTACTTCGCGGTTGTTCCGCGAGCGTCACAGTGACATCTGCTTTCTTTCCCGCCCGGTAAAACGTTACGCGGACGGTTTCTCCGGGCCGCTTGTGATTCAGCGCGACGTTCAGGTCGAGCTGGTTCGACACATCCTTTCCATCGATGGCGACAATGACGTCGCCACCGATGATCAGCCGCTGCATCCGCGCCACCACCTGGCGATTGCCCCCGTGCAACCCCGCCTTCGCGGCCGGCCCGTCGGGCTCAACTGTTTCAACCAGCAGCCCCGCGCTCACGGGAAGTTCAAGCGCTTCGGCCAAGTCCGGCCACAACTCGAGGGAAGACACTCCCATGTAAGCGCGGTGAACAACTCCGTCGGTCATCAAGTCATGCGCAATGGACTTGGCTGTATTAATTGGAATTGCAAAGCCGATTCCTGCCGTCGTGCCGGTGGGAGTGTAAATTGCCGAATTGATGCCAATCACTTCGCCGTGCGAGTTAAGCAGCGGACCACCGGAATTGCCCTGATTGATCGCGGCGTCGGTTTGAATGGCTTCATCGATGAATGTTCGTTCGTCGGTTCGCACCTGGCGGCCGAGCGCGCTGATTACTCCGGTAGTGAGCGTGGAAGAGAATCGAAATGGATTGCCGATGGCGAGCACGGATTGGCCGACGAGCAATGTGGACGAATCCGCGAGCGGCAGCGCCGTCAGCGCTTTTCCTTTGGGATCAATTTTGAGCAGCGCGACATCATTGTGAGAATCCGCGCCAACCAATTTCGCTGAAAACTGCGATTTGTCGCCAAGCGTCACTTCGATCGTGTCCGCGTCTTCCACAACGTGGTAGTTCGTAAGCAGGTAGCCGCGCGCGTCAATCACAAACCCGGACCCCGCGCCCTCCATCGCCACCGGGCGCATGAACATGTCATTCTCCACGGTCCGCGTGTTGATGTTGGCGACGCCGGGCGTCGTTTGGCGATAGATATTTACGGTGCGTAATTCGTCTTCCGTCAGCCCGGCAGTGTTGCCTGCCGTGCGCGAAGCAGTCCTTTGCGTTTGCAGGGCCTGGACGTCCGCCGGCCCGCGCTCGCCCCAGCGCGCTCCCGCCCAGTAAGCGGCAAGCCCAATTAGCGCGCCGATGGCGAGCAAGCGAACCGTGCGCGCGGCCCTCGAATTCGTATTCATGGCTTTCTTCCTCCCGTTGCGGATACGTTTGGTCCGGCGGCGGCCAACTGTCTTAATCGCGACACCAACGCGCCGACCTGCGCGCGCGTCTCTGCGAGCGAGCCCGAGTTGTCAATTTCGTCGGTCGTCAGGCGGCGCTTTTCTTCCACTGGCATTTGCGCCGCGATTCGCCGCTGGGCGTCATCGCGCGACATTGCGCGCCCGCCCGGCTGCATGAGCCTTTCCATTTGCTGCTCGGGGCGGCACCAGACCACGATGAGCCGGTCCAGCGACTTGTGATATCCGGCTTCAACCAGCAGCGCGGCTTCCACCACGGCGACCGCGCTCGGGTCTGTCCGCGCTATTTCGGCAAGCTGGCGCTGATGTTCGGCGATGACGCGCGGATGGAGGATCGCATTCAACGCCGCCAGTTTGGACGCATCGCTGAACACGAGGTGAGCCATCCGTGAGCGGTCCATGCGGCCGTCGGCCCCAAGGATTTCCTTGCCAAAGGATTGCACGATTTCGTGGAAGGCGGGTTGGCCGGGCTCGGCGAGATCGCGCGCGAGCGCATCGGCATCCAGAACGCGGCAGCCGAGTTCCCGCATCATCGTGGCAACGGTGGATTTTCCGCAGCCGATTCCGCCCGTCAATCCGGCGCGAAGCATTAGCCGTTCGCGCGGGAGGAGGCGGCGTGGCCGGAGTGTGCATGGCCAGCCGCAACGCTTGAAGTTTCGCCGCGCCGCAGGCGCGCGGCTTTGACCGTGTTGCTCATCAGCATCGCAATTGTAAGCGGGCCGACGCCGCCGGGGACGGGCGTGATGGCGCCCGCTATCTTCACGGCATCGGGGTGCACATCTCCGACGAGCGTCTTGCCCTTCTCGCGAAATTTCGCGAGGCGTTCGGGGAAATTGGCAAAGAGCTTCTCCGCGAGAGCCGGGTCCGTGATTGAATTTGTGCCCACGTCAATCACCGTTGCGCCCGGGCGAATCCAGTCCGCGGCAATCATCCCCGCGCGGCCCATTGCGGCCACCACGATGTCCGCGCCGCGGATTACGCCTGGAAGGTCGCGCGTTTTGGAATGGCAAATTGTGACGGTCGCGTTCGCGTGCATCAGCAGAAGCGCCATCGGCTTGCCGACGATATCGCTGCGGCCGGCAACCACGGCATTTGCACCTTCGATGGGGATCCCGCTGCGCCGCAGAATTTCCATCACGCCCGTCGGAGTGCAGGCGACAAGACCGGGCCGGCCGGTGACGAGACGGCCGAGGCTCATGGGATGGAAGCCGTCCACGTCCTTCGATGGGTGCACGGCCTCGAGCACGCGCTTTGAATCCACCTGTGCGGGCAATGGGAGCTGGACAAGGATGCCGTCCACATCCTCGTTTGCGTTCAATTCTTCGATGAGCGCAAGCAACTCATCGGTCGTGGCGGATGCCGGCGGCGTGAAGCGCCAGCTGAGGAGACCGAGCTGCTCGCATGAAGCTATTTTGCTGCTGACATAAATCTTGGACGCGGGATTCTCGCCAACGAGCACGGTCGCAAGGCCGGGCTGGATGCCCGCCGCGCGCAGGCGTTCGATTTCGCCGCGCAGCTCGTCGTAAATTTCATCTCTGATTAAATTGCCATTCAGAATCCTAGCAGGCATGAGCTTCCTCTTGAAGGGATGAATCAATCCGCGTCAAATGGCATCATATCATACGCGGGAATGGCGACAGCGCGGCGGCAACGCACCGCGACAAGCGATGCTTTTTGGCGAAAACAATGAACGCAAGAAACTCGAGCGCCAGATGCGCGACGCCGGGCGGCTTCCGCCCGGGCAATCGCTCACCCTCAAGTGGCCCGTGCTGCAATATGGTTCGATTCCGCGCTTTGACCCCACGCGCTGGGATTTTCGGATTACCGGGCTCGTGGAAAAGCCGGTCCGCCTGAGTTGGGAAGAATTTAACAAGCTTCCGCAAACGGAGGAGGTCGCCGATTTTCACTGCGTCACGCGCTGGAGCCGCTTCGACAACCGCTGGCAGGGCGTGCCCGTCGCGGAAATTCTGAAGCTTGCGCCGCCGCTTCCCAACGCCCGCTACGTTCTGGTCCACGCGGAGGCGGGCTACACGGCAAACATGCCGCTTGCGGATTTTGCGCGCCCCGATTCAATTTTTGCGTTCCGCCACGATGGCGAACCGCTCACGGCGGAGCACGGCTATCCCGTGCGGCTCATTGTGCCGCATCTTTACGCGTGGAAAAGTGTGAAGTGGGTGCGCGGGATCGAACTGCTGGCGCAAGACCAGCCGGGCTTCTGGGAACAGAACGGCTATCACATGTACGGCGATCCGTTCAAAGAGCAGCGCTTCGATACGGATTCATGAGAGATGTTTCCCTCGCTGAAAACAAAAGCGCCCAGGCACAAGCCCGCGCGCCTTTCAATTCAAATTCCCTGATCGCGCCGCCTAGAAAATATCGTACTGTTCCCAGTGCAGCGTCGGGTCGGATTGAATGATTACGCTCTTGCGCGTATTGGCCTCCAGCTCTTCGATCAGGGGAGCCTCGCGCGTTTTGAGCGCTTTTGCGATCTCTGGGTTCACGCGCAGCGTGACGCTTGCGGAATCGAGATCGCCCGCCATCTTTTTCGCTTCCTGCTGGATCTCGTAGCAAATCGTGGGGATGGATTTCACCATGCCCGATCCCGTGCAATACGGGCACGGCTGGCAGAGAACCTTTTCGAGCGCCTGCTTGGTGCGCTTGCGCGTGATGGCCACGAGGCCAAACTCGTTGAATGAGAGCACCTTTGACGGCGCCTTGTCGGCACGCAGCGCGTCGTCCACCGCGTGCATGACCTTATCGCGGTTGCGGCGCTCTTCCATGTCAATGAAGTCAACGATGATGATGCCGCCGAGGTCGCGCAAGCGGATCTGCCGCACGATCTCCTTCACGGCTTCGAGGTTCGTCTTGACGATGGTGTCTTCCAGCCGCGTCGAGCCGCGACCGACGAATTTTCCGGTATTGACGTCAATGGCCACCAGGGCTTCCGTGTGGTTGATGACGATGTATCCTCCGGACTTCAGCCACACCTTCGGCCGCAGCGCCTTGTCGAGCTCCTGCTGAATGCCGAATTCCTCGAAAATCGGCGCTTCTTTGGTGTAGAGCTTCACGCGGCTCGCGAGGTCCGGCTGGAAACGGCTGACGAATTCAACCACCTTGCTGAACTCTTCCTCGTTGTCAATCCAGATCGAAGTGTAATCCGAATTGACGTAATCGCGCAGGATGCGCTCGACCAGATTGAGGTCCCGATGCAGCAGCGCGGGTGCTTTCTTCTGCTCGGAGCGCGCGCAGATGTCCTGCCACATTTTTCCGAGAAACTCGATGTCGGTGCGGAGATCCTGTTCGGTCACATTGCCCGCGGCGGTTCGGACGATAAATCCGCCGGGAAACATGCTCTTGTATTCGCCAACCACGCTTCGAAGTTTCGAGCGCATCTCCGCTGAATTGATTTTCCGCGAAACCCCGATGTGATTCACCGTCGGCATATAAACCAGGAAGCGCCCGGGCAACGCGACGTGGCTTGTAATGCGCGCGCCTTTCTTGCCGAGCGGCTCCTTGGCGATTTGCACGATGATTTCCTGGCCCGCCTTGAGCATCTCGGATATGAGCTGCGGCCTGCGCTGCGCTGTATGGCGGTCCTGTGGGCGGCCGTGACCGTGGCGCATCGGGCGTCCGCCGCTGCTGCGCCGGCCACCCTTTCGCATCGGGCGCTGGAATCGCGCGCGGCGGTTGTCATCCATTCGAGCGCCGCTCCGCGGCTCGCGGTTTATCGGTTGCGATGGCTGTTGAGAATCCACGACTTCGCACGGCTCGGATTCGGCCAAGGCCTGGATTTCAGAGGCTTCATCATGAGTTTCCGCGGAGCCCTCATGCGTTTCTTCCGCGTCCTCTTCGGCCTCCACGATCGCGCCGTTTTCCTCGACGAACTCCGCGCCGCTAATCTCATTCGCGATCTCGTCGTCGGCTTCCTCGTGCGTCTCTTCCTGCTTGGCTTCCGCGAAGGTTTCTGTCACCGTCGCCGCCTGCTCGTCGGTCAGGTCAGGATGCAGGCCGTGCTCCGGATCTTGCGCCGCGGCTGAGTTGGGTGTGCCGAACTCGATCCATTCGTCGTCGCCGGATTCGGCGGCAGCCTCCTCCGAATGCGATTGTTCTTGTTCGGCGCCCATCTGTTCTTCGATGGGCCGGTCCTCGATGAAATGCCCCGCCGATTCAAAATGTTCGCCCGATGTGGAGGAATCGCTGGATTCGTGTGTGCTCTCTTCATTTGATCCGGGTTGTGCGTAGATCGAGCCGGGAAATTCCGGAGCAGTCTCGTCGCGAGTGCTGAAATGCCCCGCATCTGCCGATTTCGGTGCGGAGTGTTCCGCTGGATTTTCGTGGGCAATTACGCCGGAAGCGTGGGCTGCTAAGCGCTCCTGATATTTTGCCAGTGATTCGCCGGGAAGAAGGATCGGCTCGAACCCTTCCGCTGGTGGCGCGGGCGGCTCACTGTGCCTGCTTTCGTGCCCCTGATGAGAACCCTGATGAGAATAGGGTTGAGAATACGAAGAATGCGGCGAAGCGTATTTTGAGGGAGGCAAATCCCGGCTGCCCGGCCGGCGATCGCGATCTCCGCGCGGGCCTCTTCCGCCAATCCCGCTGCCGGGACCGCTGCGCCGGAAGCGCCCGCCTCCGCTTCCGCCGCTGCCGCGGCGTCCGCCGCGATCGCGGTCGTGCCCGCGCCCGAAACCGCCGCGATCTCCGCGGGGGCGGTCGTGATGGCTCGAAATCGGCGCACGGAATGGCAGCGCATCGGAAGCGTCTCGCGCAACGCGCGTCTCGCCCGGTAGAATTTCGCCGCTCGGCCGGGGGGGTGCATCAGTTGGCGAAGTTTCTCCGCCCTCAGCGGGAGCCGCGTGCGCGGCTTCAGCGCTCGGAGATGCGCTTTCAGCCGCGTAAAAGTCTTGCAGATGAGTTTCGCGGGGAATCTCTTGCGATTGGCCGGCGGGTTCGTGCTCGGTCACTGGCGCCGCGTGCTCGTGGCTCGCAGCGGGAGCGGCGTGGACTTGCGCGTGCCCATTTCCCGGAGGCGCAGGTTTTAGCCCGCGCTCCTCCTCGGTAGCGACATGATCGTACTCCTCGAGATTCTCCAGGAAGTCGCTGACGTAGAGAAAAGCGTCGGTGTCGCGCCCGATATCCACGAATGCCGATTGCATGCCGGGCAGCACGCGTGTGACACGGCCCTTGTAGATGCTTCCGACTAATGCAAATTCTTTCTCGCGTTCAATGTAGATTTCGCAAAGGTGCCCATCTTCTAAAATTGCGACCCGCGTTTCGTGCGAGGTCGCTGATATAACCAGTTCTTTCGACATGAATACTCCTCGGAGCGCACCGGAGGGCGGGGCGCAAAGCGCCCCAGCGCACGGAGTCCGCGGCATTCCCGCTTTGCGGGAGATCAGCGTTGCGGTCGTATGGCATTTCTTGTGTGCTCGCCATGCGGTGCGGCTCAAGCAGAAGGGATGCATCCCGGTAAAGCTGGCTGGCCTCAGTCGCCGCCAGGGCCAAGCTGCGGGCCGGAAATTTCATCCCGGTGGATTTAATTGACGAAGCGCCGGATTCGAACATTCATCACCAGGCCCAACGCCAGAAATATGAACAACGTGGCCGACCCGCCATAGCTCATAAGCGGCAGCGGGATTCCGGTCACCGGCATGTAGCCGATCACCATGGCCGCGTTTACCAGCACGTGAAACCCTAAGACAGCCGCCACGCCCATCACCAGATACATCCCGGAGCGGTCCATCGCGCGCGTCGCGTTATGAACCAGGCGCAGCAGAAAAGCCATGTAAAGCGTTAGCGTCAACAGCACGCCGATAAAACCCGTTTCTTCCGCGAAGGATGCCAGAATAAAATCCGAAAACCGGATGGGTACAAATCCCCCCTGATTCTGGCTTCCGCGTCCCAAGCCTTTTCCCCAGAACCCGCCTGCCCCAACGGCGATCTTCGATTGCAGGACCTGGTAGCCGGCCTTCTTGGGATCTTCTTCCGGCCTCAAAAATGTATTGACCCTCTGTTTCTGGTACGGATTCATGAAGTGCCAGCCGACCGGGAGCATCATCGCGCCGAGCAAGACAATCGCTGCGGCGTGCTTCCACTGGATGCCCGCCAGAAACGCCCCGATCACCGCTACCGGAAGCAGCACTAATGCGGTGCCAAGGTCCGGCTCTTTCAAAATCAATATCAGCGGAATGCCTGTCAGGATTCCTACCTTTGCCAGGTCACCCAGGGACAGTCGGTCGGTTCTTACCTCACTGTAAAACCGTGCCAGCACAATGATTATAATCAACTTCACTAACTCTGACACCTGAAAATTTGAATCCCCGATGGATAGCCACCGTTTGGCTCCCAGCCGTGTCGCGCCAATTGCCGCGACCGCGACCAGCGCAATCACGCCAATCAAATAAAGTATGGGCGCCTGCTCAAGAATCCGGTGATAGTCAATTCGCGAAATCACCAGCATGCACACCGTGCCCAATCCAAGCCAGAGGAACTGTTTGAGGTAGATCGGCGTACCCGGTGCGTGCATGTTGTGCGTCGCGGAATAAATTTCCAGAATTCCCAGCGCACAGATGGTGCCGGCGATGCCCAGCAGCCACCAATCGTATTCGCGGATTCCTGTACACTCTTTCATTGTGCGGAACTTTCGCTTATCGTTGCTGCCCGATCGCCGCGCGCTTCGGCACGATGGCGGCCTGCGAATGCGGATCGGTCTGCGAGGCCGGCGGCGCCGAGTTTGCCGGCTTCACCGTACTCGCTATGGCGCCGGGCGCCAGCGGAATGTAGATCCCATTCGATTCAGCCATCTGTTCCTGATACTTGCCGGCCTTTTTGTCGAAGTAGATCTTCACGACGTTTTTCGCCAGCGGCACGGCGGCCTCGCTCGAATGTTCCCAGGTGTCCTGCACCAGGATTGCAATTACAATTTCGGGATTCTTGCGCGGCGCGAAGCACACGAACCACGTCGTGTACTTGTGCTCGTTTCGATTGGCCGCCTTTTGCAAACCCTGCTCGCTGATTGTCTGCGCTGTTCCGGTCTTACCGGCAAGATCCGCGCCCGGCACATATGCCGCGTTGGCTGTTCCGCCAGGGTTCACCACCTCTTCCATGTAGCCCGTCAATTTTTCAACTGTTTCCGGCGAGATCGCAAAGCGCGTCTCCGGCGCGGGATCGGAAGTTTTCAATAAGTGCGGCTGCTTGAAGACCCCGCCCATCGCAAATCCACCCATCATGCGCGCCAGCTGTATGGGTGTTGTCTCCGTGGCACCTTGGCCTACGCCAACGGATATATTCTCTCCCGGAAACCACGGCTGGTGGAACCTGCGTTCCTTCCACTCCGCCGAAGGCATCAGTCCCGGCTGTTCTCCCGGCAAATCAATACCGGTGACCTTCCCTAAGCCCATTTGCGTCCCGTAATATGACATCCGGTCAATCCCCAGCCGGATTCCCATGTTATAGAAATAGACGTCGCAGGAGCGGACAAGCGCCTTTTCCAAATCAACAGTACCGTGTCCCTTTGGGTCCCAACAGTGCCACACCCTGCCCATCAGGGTTGTCTGCCCCGGGCAAAACAACGTTGTGTTTTCGGGAACCGCCTTCGATTCCAATATTGCCTCGGCCATGATGACCTTAAAAACGGAACCCGGCGCGAGCTGCGCCTGAATTACACGATTCATCAGGGGCTTGTCAGGGTCCGAATTCAGCCGCTGCCATTCTTCCTTCTTGATGCGCACCGCGAACGCGTTGGGGTCGGGAGACGGATGGCTCACAAATGCAAGGACCTCTCCGCTGCGCGGATCAAGCGCTACAATCGCACCTTTCCTGGTGCCAAGCGACTCCTCCGCTGCGGCCTGTAGGTCGAGGTCAATCGTGAGCTGGATATTTTTCCCTGCAATCGGTTCCACCTGGTCGAGACGGGCCATTTCCCGGCCGTGGCTATCCACTTGAACCCGCCGCTCGCCGTCTGTGCCCTGCAGGACTTCGTTGTATTGCCGTTCGAGTCCCGTTTTGCCAACCATGTCGCCCGGGCGGTAAGTGTCATCGCTATGCTCGATGTCTGATTCGCTCACTTCCCCTACGTAGCCGATTGCTCCCGCGAGAAATCCATGCGCCGGGTAACGCCGGCGCTGCGCGGAAATCATTTCGAGCATCGGCAGGTCCGGCCGGTGCGACTCGATAAACGCGATGTCCGCCTGCGTTGCCTCGGGCTTGATGATGATGGGTTCGTATTTGGCGAGCCATTTTGTCGAATCAAGTTGCTGCTGGATGTCGTCTTTCGTCAGGCCCAGTCCTTCGGAAATCTGCGGCAGCGCGCGCGTCACTTGTGCCATGTCGTCCCGCAGCAGCAGCACGCTGAAGGAAGGATAGTTGTCCACGATTACGCGCCCTTCGCGGTCAAGCATTTTGCCGCGCGGCGCGATCACTGGAATCGTGCGAATGCGGTTGCGGTCCGCCGCTTCCTGATACCGCGTGGAATCAATGATTTGGATTTTCCAAAAGCCGATGAGAAGCAGCAGCGTCATCCCCACGATCACGTAGGAAATGATGACCAGCCGCGTTTGCGGCAATTTCGTATCGCTGCCGAACCAGAGAGACACGCTTGCTCAGTTCTCGCTACAGGATTGCGCTCTGAACCTGCCCGAAGAAACCCAAGGCAAATCAGTAATTTACAGTAGCACCTGCACCATTGCTGTGCAATATGGCCTGGCGGACAGGTGCGCCATTTGCTTACTGCCCGGGCCGTCTGCAACCCCCTGCGCCGCCGCAGCCTGCCCCGGTGGGCCTGCAAAATTGGGCGTGTGTAAGGTAATCTCAGGCCATGCCGCCAGACAGCAAACTTGCCTTGGACAAGGCCCGCATGGATACGGCCCGCATGGAGAAGGCCCGCGTCGGCCTTTGCCTAGATTGCCTCCATGCCCGCAAAATCGCCTCCGCCCGCGGCTCGAGTTTCTACCTCTGCGTCCTATCCGAATCCGCCCCCGCCTTTCCCAAGTACCCGCGCCTGCCGGTTCTCCAGTGTCCCGGCCACTCATCGCGCGGTGCAAACCCCGAAAGCGAATGAAATCCCGGGTGCCGCTCCACGAAATGGATTTTGATAATCAAGGGGGTTGACTCATCTCAACCAAGAATAAGCGGAGGCCAGGGCAGCAAGGGCTCGGCGATCCTCCGGGCGCACTAAAACCCCAGCCCTCGCCCGGACGTACGCTCCGCCATCACCGACCATGTTTCTTAGTTATTTGCCGGCGGCTACCCCTGCCGCATTTACTTCCTTGCTCGCCTGAATCAGCAGGTTCTTGGCATTTACGGCGTGGCCCTGCATATCAAAATCGTTTTGCTGCTGCGCTACAGTAAGCAAATTAAAAGCGTTTATGATGTTCACATTGGCGTTGTAAAGATTCGGATGAATCTTGCCGTTTACGCCATTGGTGGGTCTGTCCTGCGCGTACACGACGCCGGCGCAGACGAGAGCCAACACGAATAAAACTCGAAACAGTGAATTCGTTCGAATCATTTTTTCCTCTTTCAGGGTAGTTGGTCTGAATTCCGATGTTCCAAATCTAAAGCGGAGGGAAATATACACTGGAATTTCCGATTTCAACTGATTAGCTGACGTTTTCGGGGCTTGCCGCCCCCGCGCCACTCCCAATTTTGTCCCCATGACCTGAGCAGAAACTTCCTGCGGGTAGGCAGTGATCCACTTTTGGTTTCGATTTGTGCAGGTCGCCTCGAGTCGCAGGGGAGGGACATTTCCCTGCCCACAAATAGCAACCATTTGTCTTCAGCAAAATGCCCGCTTTAGAATCCTCCCGCGGCTCCCGCTCGCCGCGGGTCGGCGCAACTGTTTAGCAATCCTGATTTCTCATCCCGCCAGCAGACTTGAAATGATCCCATGGGGTACTGGTTCATTTCCAAAGGTTGAATGTGAATCCCAAGCTTTACCAGCCCGGCTATGACATTAGGTGGGAGACGACTCTCGATCGCCAGCGTGTAATCGTCCCGCAGCGAAAGCATCCTGGGCGCGCAAATGGCCTCGTAGGGATCCATACCATAGTCCAGGATGTTCGATAGCACTTGCGGGATTGTAACGTGGACGTTTCCTGGTGTTCCCAGCGACAGCACCGGTTTCCCATTTTTCAAGACGATTGTATTCCCAATCACGCAGCGCAGTCGCCCGCCGCCAGTCAGCCAACCCGCAATCGAATTTTCCATGTCGAATCCCGCGTGACTTCCGACCATGATCACGCCATCCACCACAACTCCTGGGATCCCCCCGGATTGCAAGGTGTCCATCATTTCGACCCAGTTGCCTTCCTGATCGACGATGCTCAGTTCACAGCTTCCCTTATAGGCTTGCGGTTTGTTAGGACCGCCCGCGGGGAGACCCGCGGCAATCAACGATGGGCCGCTTGAGGTGAGTTTGACATGTTCCGTGAGGTCAATCTTCGGCTTGCTCTTTCTCAAAATATCCGCCAACGATTTAATAAAAACTTTGTCCGTCCATACCTCCGTAGGCACGTCAAAGATCGCCGGATCGTTCAGCAATCCCAACTCCCAGTTCGCGCGGCGTAGGGCATGCCCAAAGTAGTAGAGCGTTTCCGCGGATTCGGTGTAGTGCCCAAGCGATTTGATATTCAAATTCTCAAGAATGCCGAGGACCAGCGCGCAGAACAAACCTTGACGCTCGGGCGGAGCCAGTTGGATGATTTCATAGCCGTTGTGCTGGAAGCGGAAGGGCTCGTCCCACCGCGGTGGGACAGCCGTCATGTGCTCCATCTTGATGCGCCAGCCCAACCGATTCGCTTCTTCGACAAAGTGCTTCGCCCATTCCCCCTTGGTGAAATACTCCGGGCCTTCGTCGGCCACACGGCGCAAGGTCTGCGCCAGCTTTGGGTTTTTGAACATGTCTCCGACCTCGGGCAGAAAACCATTGGGCGTAATCAATTCACGAGCAGACGGAAAGTATGTATATAAATCCGATTCTTCATACAACATCGCGTGATGAAATGATGTCACTGCGAATCCGTCCTCCGCAAAGCGAATCGCCGGCTCGCAGAGTTCTTTCCATGGCTTGGTTCCAAATCGTCTGTGTATCTCTCCCATGCCCGGCATAAAGCCCGGGATGCACGCCATAGGAGGAGTTGAACCGTAGGGATCCAGGACGCCGAGCCCGGTGGGAACTGGCCGGAAAGCGGGCAGCCCGGACACAAGCGTTCCCGTACTGTTCATCATGTACGATTTTCCCGTCTTCGCTTCGAAGTAGATGAAATCCACCGATCCGGTGTGGTTGGTCATGTCGGGATTGACTGTGGCTTGCGCCATAGCGCCCGCGACCGCGGCATCCGCGGCGTTTCCACCGTCTTTCATCACTTGTAGCATCGTGTCGGTGACGAGCGGGTTGTCGCTGCTGCAAACCGCCTTTTTGCCTTTTACAACAGCCTTCGGTCCGACTCTTCCACCGCCAGTTGCATTTTGGCCCTGCGCTCCCGCGCTTCCCAAATCGGATAAGCCAAGCGAGCCAGCCACCGCTGTTGTCCGGATAAACTCTCTTCTATTCATCGCATCGTCTCCTCTCAGGTCTTTGTCTACTGCCAAAAATTTTGTCTACTGCACAACTTCGTGCAGGGCCGTCTTCCTTGCGCCGACATCCATGGATTGATCAACTCGGATGAAAAGCCAGAGCGACGCGCCAATGATCGCTAATGCTGCTGCGGAACCAAACGCAAAGTCCCAGCCGAATTTCTTGACCAAAACAGGCACCAGCGCGGTCGACACAACGCCCCCCAGATTCCCGGCCGTATTCATGATTCCTCCTGCCGCGCCCACGTTTTCGCCGGCAGTGTCAATCGAACTCGACCAAAACGCGCCCTCGGTGCTGAAGAGGAACCCAGCGCTTAACGAGAGCCCGCCGATCGCCAGATAAGGATTGTTCACGCGAACTCCGATCAAAAGAAAGATCGCGGAAAAGGTCAGCCCTGTCATCGCTACAATGCGTCTGCCGAGTCGCGGTCCTATTCGAATCGCCATCAAATCGCACAAGTGCCCTGCGATGGGAACAAACACGATCGCGGCCACGAACGGAAGACTCGTAAATAGACCGCCGCCGAGTACGCTGAAACCGCGCTGTTCCACCAGATACAGATAGAACCAGAACACGAAAATAAAAAGGATGTAGCTATCCAGAAAGTAGCTGAGCGAGATGAGGCTTATATTGCGATCCTTCAGCAATTCCCACCACGATCCGGAACCTCGAGTTTCCCGGGGAGCGTCGGGCCTGGCGGTTGCCCCATCGCCCGGCTCTCCATTCTTGAAGGCATCCTTCCCGCCGGACCGAACTTTGGAAATATGACTCCAGGCAATCGCGAGCGTGAATGCAAGGACGGAAGAAATGTAGAAAGATCCCCGCCAACCGATATGGACCATGAGCCATGAGATCAGAGGCCCCGTAAACGCGGAGCCTATGCAGCTCCCGACGATGACGATCGAATAGGAGAACGCGCGTTTGGTCGAAGGCATCCAGGTTGCCACCGCGCGCGCGGCCACCGGGAACGCCGCGGCCTCCCCAACCCCCAACAGAAACCGGAGGATTAGGAGCGATGCGAGCGCAGCAATCCCAGCGGACGTCCATCGCCCTGGAACCAGCCCCGTCAGGAGCGTCGTAATTCCCCAAATCAGGGCTGCGATGGTCAAGACCCGCCGGGGGCCAAGCCGATCCCCCAGGACTCCCCATGGAATTTGAAACAACGCATACCCCAGCATGAATGCGCTGAACACCTCGCCCATCTGAATTTTGTCGAGCCCTAGTTCCGGCATCATGAACTGCGACGCAATTGAAATGTTCATCCGCAGGACGTACCCCAGCAGGCTAAAGAGACCGAGCAGGACCATGATCGATCGGCGGGACTCCATGCTGCCCCTCGCCAAAACCTTGTCTTGTCCTGGTTTCAATGACATCGGCGGTCGCGATTCACATGAAATTCACGGTAGCGCGCAGCGGCATAATACGCCGCCGGACAATTGCCGGCCACGATTCTTTGCGATTTTCTTCAGCTTGGCAGGCGCAGTTTATCGAGAAGCGGAAATAACGCGGCGGCGATGACCGCGTTTACTCCCGCGGCGATGAGGAGGTGGTTGGTGAAGAACGCCTCGGGTTTTGCAAGGAGCAACCGCTGCGTCAGCGTGTAAACGCCCTGATGGAAAATGTAGAAGGCCAGTGTCAATCCGAAGCGGCTCAACGGATGCTCCACATCAATCCGCGAGCCGAAGGAGGAGGCGAGATATCCCGTGAGTGTTTTCGAAATGCCGTAGAGTCCGATCGCCGATCGCCCCAGGCTGTCCTGCGCCAGTCCAATCACCATGCCGAGCAGTAGACCCGTGGATGGATTCCTCCGGCTGAAGCCGAAATAAAGTGTGATGAGCAGCGGCAGGTCGAGCATCTGCGTGCGCGGAAAATGGACGGGAAGAAAGCTCTGCAAGAGCAGCGCCGCGAGAGTGACGCCGATGACGGCGACCACGCGGAACTTGTGCACTTCGATGTGCGTCTCGGTTGGTGAATAGGCGGCCATCGGGTGGCTACTCAAGCGCTTTCAATTCCTTTCCATCCTGTTCGCACATCACAAATTCGCGCGCTTCATTGCTCGTGTTTCACCGGCGCTGCCGGCGCGTTCGACGGCGCCTGCTTGTCCGCGCCCGAGGACTTCGTCAATTCCTGGCACGTCAGCAGGACCAGCACCTCTTCCAGCCGGTCGAGATGAGCGGCGGGCTTCACGCGGATCACCTTGAATGGTGAGCCCGGCATCACTTCGGCGACGGTGCCGACGGGCAGGTCCTTCGGAAAGATTTGGTCCTGGCCGGAAGTAAGTATCTCCTGGCCGGCTTTCACGTCCTCATCGTTGCTGATGTACTTCATCACCATCAGCGGATCGCCCACGCCCCCCACCGGCCCTTGCGTTCGCGACACGGCGAGCAGCGCGCCGACTCCGCTCTCCTTGTCTGTGAGCAGTAGAACCTCGGCGGTGCCGGGATAGACCTCGAAAACTTTGCCGACGACGCCATCCGGGGTAATCACGGCCATGTTGCGCCGGATACCGTCGTTGCTGCCGCGATTGATGAAGATGGTGCGGCTCGAACTATCCGCGCTCGCGGCAATCACACGCGCCGCGACCATGGGCACCTCGGCGTGCGCGTCGTGAAACCCGAGTAGCGCGGCCAGCCGCGCCGATTCCGCTGCTTGACTTTCGAGTACTGTGTTGCGGAGTAGCAATTGGTCCACTTTCGATTGCAATTCCTGGTTTTCACGGCGCGTGTGGATCAGCGCAAAGTATCCGCTCCAAACGCCGCGAATTTTCGCGCCCGTCCACGAGGTTGCTTTCTCAAACGGCGTTACAATTTCCACGACCCACACGCGAATGAGCCGCCCCTGGCTATTCGTGCGGATCTGCACCGCCAGCGCGAGCACCTGCGCGAGCAGCACAGCGCCGAGCAGCGTGAGCGACCGGTGGCGCATGGGGACGGCGGGCATCAGTATCCTTCCCTTGGAAACGGAGTCTCAGTCAAAGGAAACGAGCCGCAGCAGGCGGAAATCCGTGAGCATCTTGCCCGTGCCGAGCACGACCGAAGCGAGCGGATCATCCGCAATGGATACCGGCAGGCCGGTCTCTTCGCGAATGCGCTTGTCGAGGTTCTTGATGAGCGCGCCTCCGCCCGTCAGCACAATCCCGCGGTCGCTGATATCCGCGGAGAGCTCGGGCGGCGTGCGTTCCAGGGCGACGCGGATTGCATTCAGAATCGTCGCAATCGGTTCTGCCAGCGCTTCGCGGATTTCGCTGTCGTCAATCGTCACCGTGCGCGGCACGCCTTCAATTAAATTGCGGCCCTTCACTTCCATGGTCAGAGGTTTTTCGAGCGGGTAAGCCGAGCCGATTTCCATTTTGATTTGCTCGGCGGTGCGCTCGCCGACCAGCAGGTTGTACTTGCGCTTCAGGTAGTGCATCACCGATTCATCCAGCTCATTGCCGGCCACGCGCACCGAGCGCGAATAGACGATGCCGCTCATCGAAATCACGGCGATGTCCGTCGTGCCGCCGCCGATGTCCACCACCATGTTGCCCGACGGCTCCTCAATCGGCAGCCCCGCGCCAATCGCGGCGGCCATGGCTTGTTCGACGAGATACACCTCGCTTGCATGCGCGCGATACGCGGAATCCTGCACCGCGCGTTTTTCCACCGGCGTGATTTCGCTCGGCACGCCGATGACGATGCGCGGGTGCACCAGAACGCGCCGGTTGTGCGCCTTCTGGATGAAATAGGTGAGCATCTTCTCAGTCACTTTGAAGTCGGCGATGACGCCGTCCTTCATCGGCTTGATGGCGACGACGTTGCCCGGCGTCCGCCCGAGCATATCTTTCGCTTCGCGCCCGACCGCCACCACTTCGCTTGTGTTCTTATTGATTGCGACGATGCTGGGTTCGTTCACGACGATGCCCTTGCCCTTGGCATAGACGAGTGTGTTCGCCGTCCCCAGATCAATTGCCAGGTCGGATGAAAACAAACTGAACACCGACCTGAAGTTATACCCGTTCTTCGACATCCTTCCCCTCAGTCCAGGCATCCATGCCGCCCTCTTCTCGTCTGCCGCGCGATTGCATCCTACGGAATCACGATTTGCACGGTCTGTGTATTCGTTCCGCCCCTTCGGTTTTGCCCGGTAATCACGATCGTATGGCTGCCCTTTGTCATCGGTTCAGTGAAAAACCGGAATCGCCCATCCGGAGAAATGTCCGCAACCTGCTGGCCATTGATGATAATTGCTGCGCTCGGTTCGGTTCGGCCAATGATTTCAACCACTTTACCCTGGATCACTGTTTGCTCCACCGTCAGGAGCATTTCCTGTCCCTTCCCCTGCGCTACCAATGTAAACTTGCTTGTGTCGCTCGGTTCGCTTTCCTGCTTGTTTGCGCCAATCGCCGTCACGTTCCAATAATAGTCGCCCGCATCCAGCCCCGTCACATCCACGCTCGTCCCGGTGACTCGCCGCTCCACCGGTACTTTGTTGAATGTGGAATTCGAGCTGACGTGCAACAAATATTCCGCTGCGCCTTCCGAATGTTTCCACTCAAAGTGAATGGCTGCCTGCTTCGGATCGGGTTCGATCAGCGGTTGCAAATTGAGAGGCGCCACGAGATCCGGCGGGCCCAGCACATTGGTCTTTGTGAGTGTCCCACCCGCCGTCACATTCGCGCGCTGCGATTTGTCCAGTGAAATCGTTTGATCGCCTTGCTGCACTTTGGCGCCGCCGGTGAGTACCGTCACTTCACCCTGCGTGCCTCCAGCCTCGCTGCGCACCGCCGCACGCGTGTTTTGATTCATCGAAGCAGTAGCGTCTGCGACCTTGACTTGGGCCTTAGATCCGGGCGAATCCCAAGTCGGCGTCGCCAGGTCCACCGTGCCGCTGCTGATATTAACGCGAACATTCGTCGCGTGGTCGCTGCCCACGGAATTCTCTTCCACCGTCATGAACGACTCCGCCTTCACTGTGACCGTTGTGCCGTCAGGGAATTGCACCTTGGCAAGCCCGTCCGGGCCGGTCTGGATCAGGTCCCCTTTGTCCAGCGTTATGCCGAAGCCGGCGTTTTGCCACGTGACAGAATTCACTTTTTTCACTTGCACCACGCCATCGAGATTCACGAAACGCACTTGTCCCGGTGCAGCGGGCGCGCCGGATGCGTTGTCCCCGCCCGCCGCTCGGCCCAGATGATCGATTGCCGAGTTGATCCAGGCGGGGTGCATCAGGTAGATGACGGCCACAATCACGCCTATCGCCATCAATGCGTATAGGAAAATCTGGCGATAAGTGACGTTTGTCCAGTAGACCTCGACGCGGTCCAATTTTTGCCGCGGGAGTCCGGGTTGTTGTAGGTCGCGCATGGCCTCAAATCACTGGATTTCTGGCTATTTTGCAATCTAGCATAGGGACTGGTACCCGGCAACAAAACTGGGCCGGTGCGATGTCGCGGGGCGCAACACCTTTAATTTGACAACCGCGAGTCTTGAATCGAGGCCGTTTTGAGAGTTCCAGACCGTGAGCCAGTGCGAGGCGATTTTCTCCTTGACAGCTTAGGAGAGACCATGCTAATCTCCTAACCATCTTAGGAGGACGCATGAATGAACATGCCCAGATTCTTCCCGGCACACTCGATCTATTGATTTTGAAGGCCGTCTCTCTCGGCCCTCTGCATGGCTACGGGGTTCTTCTGCGCATCGGGCAAATCTCCAATCAAGCGCTGCTCATCGAGCAGGGCGCGCTCTATCCCGCCTTATTCCGTCTGGTGCGCCAGGGCCTTCTGAAAGCAAGCTGGGGCACGTCAGAGAACAATCGCCGGGCCAAGTTCTACGAACTCACGTCCCCGGGGCGCAAGCGTCTGCGAGAGGAAACCGATGGGTGGAACCATCTTGCCGCAGCCATTGCTTCCGCCCTTGCCGCCCGGCCGGAGGAAGTATGAAACTCCTGGCCTACTTTCATTCCCTTTTCGCCAAGTTTTTTCATCGTTCACAGATGGATGCGGAGATGGAGAACGAGCTTCGCTCCCACATCCAGCACCGCGCTGATGATCTCGAGCGTTCGGGCCTGAATCGAGTGGAGGCCGAACGCCGCGCGCGCATCGAATTCGGCGGCCGTGAGCAGTACAAAGAGGAATCCCGCGAAGCACTCGGCGGCAATTTTGTCGAGACTCTCATACGGGACATTCGCTTCGCTCTCCGGCTGTTGCACAAATCTCCCGGGTTTGCCGTCGTGGCCGTAGCGACCATGGCAATGGCTATCGGCGCAAACGCCGTGGTCTTTAGCATATTGAATGCGCTCATCATTCGCCCGTTGAATGTGCCCCAGCCGGAGAGCCTCTACGAAATCCAGCGCACAATTTCAAAATACCCTTTCCAATCGTATCCTGACTATCTCGACTTGCGGGATCGGAACCGCAGCTTTAATGGCCTCGCAGCTTTTAGCCTCGCCGCGGCAGGGCTGGACACGGGTGATCATCCTTCCCGCGTCTGGGCCTATGAAGTGACTGGGAACTATTTCGACGCATTGGGAATCCAGCCGTACCTTGGCCGGTTCATCCACGCCTCCGATGAGCATGGGCCCGACAGCTCTCCGTATATCGTGCTCACATACGCGTATTGGCATACGAATTTTCAGGATGATCGTGGCGTGGTAGGCCGTACGGTTCTACTGAACAAACATCCTTTTACCGTCGTAGGTGTAGCGCCGCCCGAGTTTCACGGGACCGTATTGTTTTTCGCTCCCGATCTTTTTGTGCCGATTGTCAACCACGCGCAAGTGGAAGCAGAAAATAACCTGAATGACCGCGGCAATCGCTGGGTTTTTATGGTGATGGGACATCTGAAAACGGGGGTCACCCCGGCACAGGCTGTCGCCGATCTCAATTCAATTGGCTCGTATCTGGAAAAGACTTACCCCAAAGACGACGGTAATATGACCTTTACGTTGACGCGCCCGAGTCTGATTGGCGACGTTCTTGGCCCCCCGATCCGTGCTTTCGTTACGGGACTCATGCTACTGGCGGGCCTAATTCTGCTGGCAGCTTGCGCCAACTTGGGCAGCCTGTTTGCCGCGCGCGCCGCTGACCGTTCACGGGAAGTTGCTCTGCGACTCGCCCTGGGCGCGAGCCGCCTGCGCATTCTGCGGCAGCTTTTCACCGAAGCTATACTCATTTCATTGATTGGAGGTGCTGCCGGGCTGGCGGCCAGTGTAGTGCTGTTGCGCGGGCTAAGCGTGTGGCAGCCATTTGCCCAATTTCCCCTCCATGTGCCTGTGACGCCGGACGCGAATGTCTATGGAGTCGCTTTGCTGCTGACGTTAGCGAGTGGATTCCTCTTTGGGGCCGTCCCTGTGAGGCAGGTACTTCATACGAATCCTTATGAGATCGTCAAATCGGGATCAATAAGCGGGGCTGGGCGGCGCATTTCTGTCCGGGATGTGCTGCTAGTGAGGCAGATTGCCGTCTGTGCCGTGCTGGTCACTTCCTCGATGGTTGCGGTGCGTGGACTGGCGCGGTCGCTGCACAGCAACTTCGGTTTTGAACCGCAGAACGTCATGCTGATCAATACCAGTCTGAATATGGCTGGTTACGGCGATGACGCAGTGCCCGCAATGCAAAAACGTGTGATCAACGCTGCGCAGACGATTCCGGGCGTAACCTCTGTCGGACTGGTTGATGTGGCGCCGCTATCGGGGGGTGGGAATACGGCGGGTGTCTTCACTGACAAAACGACAGACCTGAGGCCGGGGAATGCCGTTGCGCGCCCCTTTCTCTACAGCATATCTCCCGAATACTTTGAAGCGGCAGGCACCGCACTGCTTTTTGGCAGGACTTTCTCCTGGCATGACGATAAAAACTCACCTCGCGTAGCCATAGTGAATCCGCAGTTCGCTCTCAAGCTCTTTGGCTCCGCGACAGATGCAGTCGGCAGATACTATAAAATGCGCGACGGAACACGTATTCAGGTCGTTGGCCTCGTGGAGGACGGAAAATACAATAGTCTCACCGAAGATCCACAGCCGGCGATGTTTTTCCCCATCCTGCAATCGCCTTCGAGTGATACCTGGCTGGTGGTGCACTCAAATGGCGAGGTGCAGCAACTGGGGGAAGCGGTGAAGACCAAACTGCAGGACTTGGATGCAGGCTTGCCGCTTTTCACGGAAACGTGGAACCAGGCAATGACCTTAGTTCTGTTTGGTCCGCGGATGGCGACGCTGTCGCTGGGTGTGCTCGGCGCGATGGGCGCGATGCTGTCGATAACCGGCATCTTTGGAATGGCAGCCTACTCCGTAAGTAAGCGGAAACGTGAGTTGGGAATTCGGATGGCGCTCGGTGCACAGCGCAGGGAAGTGTTAGAGGCAGCGTTGGGGCGAGCCTTCAAATTGCTGGCTTTTGGTTCGGCGGCTGGATTAGTTCTTGGAATTTTGGCGAGCCGGGTGCTGGCTGCCATCGTTTATTCGGCAACTTCCCGCGATCCGCTGGTATTGGGCGGCGTTGTCCTGGCTATGGCGTTGCTGGGGCTGTTGGCTACTTGGATTCCAGCACAGCGCGCGCTGTCGCTCGATCCTGTAACACTACTGCGCGAGGAGTGAACTACCGGGCGGCACGGGCTGAATTAGATTCTTCGACTCTCGGGATGAATCCACGGTCTCCACGCACATTCTCAGTCAGTATCCCGTGAAGCCGGTCGTTGCCAACAGGACAACACACTCGTTGGCGCACTCTTCCATTCATTATTCCCAAGTTCCGCGGGCTAGCCGGCAACCAGGAAATGACCCAAGAGCGGCATTTCAAGCTGTCCCGACGCCCAGGCGTAATTGGGGAATTATCCGTTTAACTCCCCAAGCCCCGTGCCAGCAAAACAGCCCGAACTTTTTTCGCAAAACGGCATGAAACGCCGGGATGTGCCTCTTGATAGCAGCCGGAACACCGATTTGGGGGTGGTGGCGGAGCGACGGCACCGTATGACTTAAGGGCTTTCCTGAGACGGTCGGTGCGTCCCAGCAAACTATCCGGCTCGTTCTCAACGCATTTTTGAACATATTCTGGTTGATAGACCTCAAAAAGCCGGTCAACGACTGCCCTCGCTGCTGCCTCTAGTTCTGTCATTTTTGTTCCTTTCCATTTAGGGAATCAAATGGATAATCCCCCGTAATTGGAGTTGAGTGGCGGGGTGCCCTCTCATATAATCATTGTTTCGGCACCGGCGCGGAGAACTCCCAGAGAGGTCAAGCCGTTGGATAGGAAAAAGCTAGGCGTACGAATCTTGCTCGGCGTAATTATTGGAATCATCAGCATCGGCATGCTGGCGTACCTCGTTCCAAGCACGAACAGTTCGGATATTACGAATTCGGAGGTGGTGGCCGATGTCGCCGGCCAGCCCATCAGCGTTTCCGAGGTTCGCACGCAATTGACGCGCATGCCGAATGCCGCTCAGATCCCGCCGCAGCTCATGGGCTATTACGCCCGGCAGATTATCGATTCCCTGGTCCTTGAAAAAATGCTGGAGGTCGAGGCCAAGCGGCTGGGCATTTCTGTTTCAGAATCCGAACTCGCCGACCGGATTCAGATGATCGTGCCGGGCATCGTGTTGAACGGCAAGGTCGACATGAATGCCTACAGCGCTCAGATTTCCGCCTACGCACCCGGCATGTCCATCGAGGAGTTCGAGGAACAAGTCCGGCAGAGCCTCCTCGAGCAGAAAATTCAGGAATTGGTCACTTCCACTGTCTCCGTTTCGCCGGACGAAATTCAGGCCGAATTCATCCGCAAGAATGAAAAGATCAAGTTGGATTACGCCGTCATCCATCCCGATTCGCTGGAAGCACAGGTGCAGGTTTCCGACGCCGACCTCAGCGCGTACTTTGAGAAAAATAAGGCCAGGTACCAAGTCCCCGAAGAGCGCGTGGCGCGCTATATTTTGATTGACCCCGCGCAGTTGCAAGCCAAATCGACCGTGCCCGACGCGGAGATTCAGGCTTATTACAACGCGAATCTGGCCTCCTACAAGGTGGAGGACCGCGCGCAGATTTCCGATATCCAATTCAAAACTATGGGCAAGACGGACTCGGAAATCGCGGAAATCCGCAAGAAAGCCGATGACGCGTTGAAGGAAGTAAAGAAGCCCGGCGCGAAATTTGACGAGCTTGCCAAGAAATACTCTGAGGATGCGGGTACGAAAGATAAGGGCGGCGACATGGGCTGGATCGTCCGCGGACAAGCGTTGCCGGAAATCGAGCGTGCCGCTTTCAGTTTGCCCAAAGGGTCCGTCTCCGATGTCATCCAGACACAATTGGGCTTTTACATCATCAAAGTGACCGACAGGGAGATCGCGCACACCAAGACTCTCGCCGAGGTCCTGCCGTCTATCCTGGAAGTCCTGGGCGGGCAGAAGGCGCAGGCGCTCGCCAATGATGAGGTGCAAAAAATAAGCGACCTGCTCCGCCGCACCGCACATCCGTCTCTCGACGACATTGCGAAACAATTTGGATTGACGGTCGGCGAAACCAAGCCGGTTTCCCAGAGGGACCCCATCCCGGAATTGGGCTCCTCGCCCGAATTGAGCCCCGCGCTCTTTAGTTTGCGGGTTGGCGAGGTGGGCCAGCCGATTCCTTCCGACCGCGGCTTTGTAGTGCTCTCCATCAAGACCATTTCACCGGCACATCAGGGAACGCTCGACGAAGTCCGCGCCAAAGTAACCGGCGATTTTCGCCACGAGAAATCCGTGGACTTGGCGAAGCAGCGCGCAGCCGAACTTGCCAAGCGTGCGCAGGGTGGCGAAGACTTTGACAAGGCCGCCAAGGCTCTCAACATCGAGACGAAGACCAGCGACCTTATTTCGCGCGATGGCTCCATCCCAAATGCCGGAACTGCCCGCCAATTCATTGCTGCCTTCAGCATTCCAGCGGGCAAGACGGGGGATCCTGTTTTCCTCGGGAATGACTGGCTGGTGTATCGCGTTGCGGACCACCAAGCCGCAATTCAAGCCGACTTCGAGAAGCAGAAGAAGGAAATTGAAGACGCGCTTTTGAGTTCCAAGCGCCAGCTAGCCTTCGAAAGTTTCCGCACCGCGCTTGAAGACCAATTCCGGGCCGAAGGCAAACTAACCTACAATAAAGACGCGATGAACAAGATTGCCGGGACGACTTGAAATAGCCACTAAGCTGTTCATTCATAAGCACTTAGGGCCAATACCTTCGCCGTTGTTCTTTCACACGTTTTGAGATATGCTGTTTCTTGTCCGCGTCACATTTCCCGTCGCCAGCGGGAGCCTTAGTGGACGGTGCCTCCAGTTGCTCCAGCCAACTAGGGTGTTTTGGTCTCATAACTGTATTTCCGCCCGCCAACCACCCCGGTGGGCCTTGAAAAACTCAAAGAGCATCAACACGAACTCAACAGGATCTTTATCGACCTCGGCGCAAAGGTCCCGGGAGGTGCGAGATGGCAGCGAAAACGAATGGCCGTATGAATCATTACCGCTGCAACATGGAAAAAAATCAGGGCGGCAAATACTGCGTGCGGATACACGCACGTTTTGCCCGGCGCGGCTGGGAGCTTTCTGTTTATTTCCTGGCGGCCAAGCGGGTCAATGCCCTCCGGAAGCTCGCGCAATCATTGCGCTTCCTGCAGGACAACGAAGAGCGGCTGTGGTTCTGGGGAGTAGACCGGTCAGACGACCCGAATTTCGCCGCGGATCTTCTGAATGAAGAGGCGCTCAAACTGGACCGTCGGTCGGAATTCCCGCGCCGGGCTTCCGAAATTCTTCTCGCTCCCGACAGTCCGATAGTGCCGACTTTGTTGGCGCCGGTGCGTCGCGATTTTGCCTCCTCACGCGAGAGCCTCCGGGTCGCGAGCGACTAGTTCTCTCTTGGCGCTAAATCGTGATTCACCGTGGCGCGCCTATCGCTTAGTTTGTCTTCGGGGGGAAAACCACATTAATGGGAAGTGAGACGGAACCGATCGCATTGCTCTTGGTGTCTCGCACGAACACGCGCACTTCCGCGGCCTTCGCGGTAATCGGCAAAACCCGCCCGAAGTGCAGCCCTTCTTTTCTGGCCTTTGAATAAACATCCCTGTCCAATTCCATTTTCACTTCGCTGGTTTCGCTCGCGACCACGGTTCCTTCCTTGTCGAATTGCGCCAGAACCACCTCCAGCCTGCCCGTGGTCCGGTCGCCCTCGTGGCCGAATGTCACGTCGGATTCGTTGACCACAACCTCCATCACCATCGTCCGCGCTTCGAGCGCCTCCTTCGGCTCAACGTGTACGGACACTCCCACGCCGGTCGCGTCCAGCGGACTCATCATCGCCGTCTTCCACACTTGCGCGGTCTTCAAATTTTCGACATAGTCCGGCGGCTGCGCAAAGTATCCGCTGCGGTAATGCAGTGAAATGCCCGGACGCGTGGTGGTAACCCGCAGCCTGTGGAACTTTCCGTTCCAGTCGTCGTGTTCGGGGTAGTAGGCGATCATGTAGCTCACGCGCGCGTCGTCCATGGCTTTCGAGATCGAGCCGCCGATGTCGTAGGTGTTGTAATAGGCCGCGCCGCCGGTCCGTGTCGCAAGAGCGTTCATGGTGTCAAAGGAATTCGCGTACAACTCGCTTCGATATCCCTGCGCCTGAAAAGTAGTGGGACTCCTATAGGGATTTGGATCCCCATTGATCACTAAACTGTCCATTCCAGAGCCAATCACGCCGCGGGCGTCCACGGGATAGATGGCGATATTCGCCGCGCCCAGTGCGCGAACGGCGCGCTCCAACTCCTGGTCGAACTGGCGGTTCTCCTGAATATAAAGGCCTTCCGGGCCGGTGGAAGGGCCCGCCCCCGCGCTTCCTGCATATTTCAAAGGGCTTATACCGGCGGGGCTCGCGTCAGCTTGATAGGCCGACATATACCCGTTGTTTCCTTCCTTGTCCAAACCGATGCTGAGCGGAAAGGCCGACGAAATCCAAACGAGATTCTTCCGGCCGGGTATCCGCATGACGTGATCCGCGATGGCTTCAAACGCTTCGGTTGTGGACTCAACCCGGTTGATTGCCGCGAAGTCGGAAAACTTCTGATTGGACATGTTTATGAACGCGTCCATCCCCGCATCTTTAAAGGCGGAGCCAAAAACTTGAGGCGTGTTTTCATAAGACGCATCCACAGAGTCAGGCGACCAGTAGGTGTCGATTGCCTTTAAGAGGGAAGCCATATCGCTCGTAAAGTCGTGCAGGACATACAAGCGCCCCGCCAGCGCATAGAGAGCCACGCGATCGTTCGGCTGCATCTGATGGAGCAGCTTCACCAGCTGGTTTCTTGCCGGAATCAGGTCCGAGTGCTTGGTATTCTCATAATCGAGAAGAAGCAACGTCACGTTTCCTGGGACGCCCGCCTTTTGTTCGATCAGGTTGGTGAATGTATTGGGCGGCAATTCCCGCAGTTTCGCTTCCTGTGACCGCGACTCTTTCGTCTCCAGCGAAAACCATGCGATTTGCTGAAGCTTGCCTTCGTCCCAGAGCTTGAAGTCGCTCTGCTTCAGATTGGCCACCGGCTTGCCGTCTTTATCCTTCGCGACCACGTCCACTTGAATCATCTGGCGCACCACGCGCAGTGGCGGATGCGTTTGCTGCGACGCCGTGGATTGGGAACCGGTGGATTGGCTCTGCTGCGGAGGCGGTGGGGGAGGTGGAGACTGCACCGACTGCGCACACACAATCGTCGTCAATGCACCCGTGAATAGAAGAGCCCCCGCGTAGACTTTCCATGAATGTTGTTCATGATTGCGCCTCAAATCTTTCCGGGAAGGGCGAAGTAAATCCATGATGCACCACCTTTGACGTGCCTATTCTTGAATTCTACGCCCCTTTCCCTGCCCGGTATAGTGGCCGCCCCGCAATAAGTGAATTTGCCTCTTGTTCGAACGCCCCTCCAGAATCGGGATCGTTTCAGGCCAAAACACCGATTTTTGAATTGCCATTTCCCCCCTTTTTTATTTAGTCAGACGACTGACTAAATAAATAGAGCGCCTCATTTCGCAGATCGGTAAAATTAAATAAGTCCTTTATTATCATAGCGATACAGGTGATTTGGGGGGGGCTGGAAAGTTCCCCTGGTCAGCGTTTTATTCGCGGCAAAAAATTGTCCCGTTTTCTTACGACGCTTCGCGAAGCACCACTTCACCCGCGCCAATCCGCTGATCATTCAAATAAAGTCTGTACTTGAACGAGCCCGGGTTGGTGCCCGGACGCGGTGGGCCGCTCAAAAGCCGCGAACCGGCGGGAGCTTGATAAACGTTCGAGGAAAATGGGCAACGGTTCGGATCAAATTCAATTTTCAAATTGCCGGCATCGGAAAGCCACAACACCTGATCATTTGGCCCGATCACCACAACTTCGGGGATCACTCCCACAAGAACAAGTTTTTCCGCCATCTTTTTTGGGCCTCTGTTTACTTTAGAAAGTTTACGACAGCGATTGTTTATAGCAACGATTCAACCGCAGCGGCAATATGCCTCGCGGAAATTCCGAATTTATCCACCAGCTCATCCGGTTTGCCAGAATGCGGCACGCGATCCACCGCCAGCCGCCTCACCGCAGCCGGAAACGCGCCCGTGTCCGCGAGCGCCGCGAGCACGGCTTCGCCGATTCCGCCTTCGTGGTAGTGGTCTTCGACCGTAACTAGTTTCCCTTTGCCCGCGCGAACTTCCGCGCCGAGCTTCGCGCCATCGAGCGGCTTCACGCAGTAAAGATCCACAACGCGAACCGCAACGCCTTTCGCTTTGAGCTGATCGTAAGCCTTCAGCGATTCGTGCACTGTGATCCCCGCCGCAACAATTGTCACCGCGTCATTCGCGCTTTGCCGCACGATCTTGAACCCGGGCACGGGGAATTCTTCGGTGGGGGAATAAAGCACCGCGGTCTTAGGACGCGACGTGCGGATGTAAGTGATGCCGGGAATCCGCGCGGCGGTTTCCGTCACGCGTTCCGCGGACACGCCATCCGAAGGATAAAAAACCGTCGCGCCGGGAATCGCGCGGAACATCGCCAGATCCTCGAGCCCCATTTGTGAAGGGCCGTCTTCGCCGATGCTCACGCCGCAATGCGAGCCGCACAATTTAATTGATGCGCGGCTCACCGCCGCCATGCGCACCTGATCGTATGCGCGCGAAAGAAAGCACGCGAAGGTCGCGGCAAACGGCACCATTCCTTGCGCCGCGAGGCCGACGCTCATCGCGACCATGTTTTGTTCCGCGATGTAACCCTGAATCAGCCGGTCGGGATAAGCCTTTTGCAGCGTCTCGGAAAATGTCGAGTTCTTTACGTCGCCATCCACCGCGACAACTTTTGGATTCACCGCGCCGAGCTTTTTCAGCGCGATGCCGTAGGCTTCGCGTGTCGCCACTTGCGCGCCGGCCGCATATTCGGGCGGTGCGGGCGCCGGGAAATCGGGCGGCACGGGCAGTGATGTGCGCGCGTACGATCGGCCGTCATCAGGAACAATCGCGGGCAGCTTTCCCATTTCGGCAAGCGCCTTTTCGAGCTGCTCCGGCGAAAGCGGCTTGCCGTGCCAGCCGTCCCGATCCGCGAGAAAACTTACGCCGTGGCCTTTTTCGGTTCGCGCGATGATTGCTGTGGGCTTGTCGCTTGCGGCGCGTGCGCGGTCAAGCGCCGCAACGACCGCGGCGGCGTCGTGTCCGTCAATAATTTCCGCGCGCCAGCCTTCAGACTCGAACTTGCGCTGGTAAATTTTCATGTCGTGCTGATACATCGTACGTTCGCTCTGGCCGAGCGCGTTCACGTCCGCGATGGCGGTGAGATTGGTGATGCTCGCGTGCGCCGCGAACCCCGCCGCCTCCCATACATTTCCCTCCGCCATTTCGCCGTCGCCCATCAAAACGTAAACGTGCGCGGCGCTGCCAGCGATCTCCGCGCCGTGCGCGAGCCCCGCGCCTACCGAAAGCCCTTGCCCGAGCGAGCCGGTCGCGGCATCCACGCCGGGAATCAGCGGCGTCGGGTGCCCCTCCAGCTCGCTGGTGAGCTGACGCAGCGTCATCAATCTCGAAACCGGGAACACGCCCGATTCCGCCAGTGCCGCATAGAGAATCGGCGCGGCGTGTCCCTTCGAGAGCACAAACCGGTCTCCGGAAATCGCGTTGGGATTCTTCGGATCGAACCGCATCGCGTGGAAAAACACGGCGGCCATAATCTCCGCACACGAAAGGCATGACGTCGGGTGCCCGCTTCCCGCGGCTGTCGTCATGCGCATCGAGTGGATGCGCAGCAGACGCGCTTTTTCGCGAATGGTTTCAATGGAACTGGATTGCAGTGAACTTTCGGCCGCCACGGTCATGCGCGAAACCTCCATAATAGATCCGGCTAATTCATTCTACATCGAATCGGAAATCCCCCGCGCGCGCCCGCTGTGGAATTCCCGGAGTTACATGTTCAGTCTCCCAAACGTCTTACATTTTGAGTGGCGTTTCAGGCCGGCTAGTGCGCGCGACGGACACAAACCACCGCGGTTCCCCACATTGAGCTAACATCCTTCAGAGGGTTGATCCCTGGAAACGGCGGTTGAACTTGCAAAATACACGGATTCTCAGGCCCGGCGCATTCTTCGGAGAAGGCCAGCGGCTGCTTCAAACACCATCCTTCGAATTCACGGAGATGAATTCGTCGGGGCGTGAAGTTCCGAGGCATACGCACTTGAACGCACATTTTGTGATGGTCGTGCAGGGTGTCTACTTGACCGCGGCGTTGAAGGGGGAAGGCCCTTGCGGACCTTCCACTCTTGTCTTCAGCCCTTCGGGGACCACGCATCGCGATCGATTCCGAACCAGTCAGGGACGGTTCTTCGCGATTTCCGTATCGCCGGAAACCGCCGCGGAGGTCGAGCGAAAAATCCATTCCCCGGTTGCTTTTCCCACGGGAAAAATCGCGAACACTATTCAAAGGATGCATTCGGAATTCCAGGATCACAATGACTTTTCGCAGATGATCATGGAGGGATTGGGGCTGGAACTTGCCGGAAGAGCCGGACAGTGGTCAGGTCACAGGGGCGCGCAAGCGCCGGGCTGGCTTAGAAGAGCGCGAGAATCGCTCGAGGATCTGTGCACTGCGAGTACCAGCATCAAAGAGATTGCGCGGGAGTCAGGCGTACACCCGATTCACCTTGCAAGAACCTTTCGCCGGTACTTCGGGTGCTCTCCCGGGGAGTACATGCGCCAATGCCGCATCGAACGGGCAAAGCAGCTCTTGATTTGCGGAATGACCCCGCTGTCAATTCTCGCCTTGGAAGTGGGATTCAAGGATCAGAGCCAATTGACGAATGCATTTAAGCGAGTAACAGGGGTGACGCCGGGCGCGTTTCGGCGGACTTTTCGCAAGTAAATGTTTCTAAATTACAAAAAGCTTCCATTTTGCAAGTTATTCATTCCCACACTCATCTAAACTGGGCGCATGATCAAAGCCACCGTGAAACTGATCGCATTTTTTGTGCTCTTATTTGGTCTTGTATATCTCGCTTGGAATCAGGGCTCGCCGAGCGCGCTGGCCGCAGATTCCCCGGCGGACGCAATCGTTGGAGTTTGGGGCAGTGAAAACGTATTCGGACCGAAGGTGCGCGGCGAGCTGACCATCGACGCCCGGCAGCCGCAATGGCGGGCAAAGATCGCGGGATCCGACGCTGCGATCCAGCGTGACGGGCATGCGCTCACTTTTGCTTTGTCCGGCGGCGCAGGCGAATTTCGCGGCCACGTGAGCGCAGATGGAAAAAAGGTCACGGGCGATTGGATTCAACCCTCTGGAGTCGCCAATGACAACCGGTATGCCACGCCCGTTCATTTCGTAGAATTGCATTCGGGGATTTGGACGGGGCAAGTAATCCCGGTGGAAGATCGCGTGTCCTTTTATATTTCGATTCAGAGGAGCGCGGATGGCTCGCTCACCGGGTTCATTCGCAATCCGGAATTCAATTACTTCCGCAGGCAAACGTATCGCATCGAGCTGAGCGGTGAGACGATCACGCTCACAAACGCGCAAAATTCAAGCGATCGAATTATTGGAAACTATGACATCAAATCGGACCGTCTCTCCCTCCCAACTTTGAATTCGCATCCACCACTCGAATTCACGCGGCGTAAGGGTCTGGACGCCAAAGGATTTTATCCCCGCATTCCGGCAGAAGTTGCGTACACATACCACAAACCGGAAGCCGGCGATGACGGTTGGACGACTGCTTCACTGGCCGAAGCGGGTCTGAGCGAAGCGCCTCTCAAAGCGCTGGTTGAAAAAATACTGAGCGCCAATTTGCAGGACAATCCAGCAAACATCCACAGCCTGCTGATTGCCCGGCACGGGAAACTTGTGTTTGAGGAATACTTTTACGGTTTCGACCGGGAGCGCGCACACGACACGCGTTCGGCCAGCAAGACGTACGGGCCCGTTCTGGCCGGGATCGCGCGCGACCACGGCGTCAAGATCGGCCCGGAGACTCTGGTCTATCCGCTATTTCCCAGATACGAGCCGTTTGCGAATTGGGATGCCCGCAAGAATCGTCTCACCTTACGCGACTTGATGACGATGACTTCGGGCCTCGCCTGCGATGACAACGACGACTCCTCGCCCGGCCAGGAAGACAACATGCAAGACCAGAAGTCGCAGCCGGACTGGTACAAGTACACTCTGGATCTTCCGATGGTTCACGATCCGGGTGGCGACCATGCAATTTATTGCTCGGCGGGGATGAATCTGACCGGCGGAGTGGTGAAAAACACGACCGGCGCCTGGTTGCCCGAGTACTTCGAGGAGTACCTCGCACGCCCTCTTCAGTTCCACACCTATCACATGAATCTGACGCCGACCGGCGATGCTTACATGGGCGGCGGGCTTTCGATACGTCCGCGCGACGAGATCAAGCTCGGCCAGCTTTACCTTTCAGGTGGCCTGTGGAATAGCCACCGCATTATTTCCAACGCGTGGGTGGAGGAGTCAACCACGCCCCATTCCAAGTTCGCTCCCATGATGGATATCGACATTGATCACCAATATGGTTACGGCTGGCACATTAGTCCGCTGAAAGTTGGGGATCATACGTATCGTAGTTTCGCCGCCGGCGGCAATGGCGGCCAGATCGTGATGGTGATTCCGGAACTGGACATGGTCATCTGCTTCAATGGCGGTAGCTACGGGGAATTCACGAAGTGGTACCGTTGGTCGCTCGAACTGGTTCCTCATTACATCATTCCCGCCGCAACAGCGGCAGCGAATGGGAAAAACTGAAGGCGCGCTCTACTAGCTCCTACGTAGCGCTCGGGTCTGGCGAAATCTCCGTATCCGCGATACATTCACCAGCCGTTGCCGTGGTCGGCCTCGCATTTGGGCGAGGCAACCGGCGTGAATCTCTTCAGGAGGCAGCTCGATTATGAAAGCCCTTTCTTCGCGGAATCCATTGAAGTCTCTCGGCTTTGCCTGGCCGGTATTGTTGGCCGCGCTAATCGTTTCGACTGTTGTCGTTACCAACCTGGTCGCGCAGAACCCGCAGATGCAGGGCGGCGCGCCGGCCGCGCCCGTCACTCCCAATTGGGATCAGGTCGCGCGCTGGACGCCCGCGAAAATCGGCAAGCTCGTCTTTGACACCAGCATCACGCCGCACTGGTTCATGGAATCCAACCACTTTTGGTACAGCTTTGAAACCACCGACGGCACGCACTACTGGGTCGTGGACCCGTTGAAGAAAACGAAGACGCCGCTCTTTGACAACGCCAAGGTCGCGGCGCAGCTTTCCAATCTCACCGCTTTCGCCTACGACGCGCAGCACCTGCCCATCCGCAACTTGCACCTCGGCAAAAAGGACACTGTCCTCACATTTGAGGTCATGGTTTCTAAAGATGCCGTGATTCCCAACGAAGAAAAGAAGGAAGTTAAGACCGAAGACACAAATCAGGAAGAGAATCAGACGGATCAGCAGCAGCAACAGCAGCAACAGGGCGGGCGAGGTCGGGGCGGACGCGGCGCTCAGGCAGGCGCCGGCGCAACCCCGCCGGAGACGACTCGCACCATTTATTTCGAGTTGGAACTCGCCACCGGAAAGATTACTCGCCTCGACAAATTTGAGCCGGTTCCCGCGCGTCCGCGATGGGCTTCCTCGATTTCTCCCGACAGCAAAACGATTCTCTTCGCGCGCGGCTTCAACCTCTACATGATGGACGAAGCCAATTACAAGAAAGCGCAGAAGAATCCCGGCGACGCAACCGTCGTGGAAGTGCAGCTCACCACGGATGGTGAAGAGCACTTCAGTTACGCGCGCGTATTGCTCGATGAGGAACAGCAGATGCTCAAGCGCGATCAGCGCAACGACAAAGTAAAGCCCGGCCCGCGCACGCCCGCGATTGGCGTGGAATGGTCGAAGGACTCGAAGAAGTTCAGCGCCATTCGCGCCGATGACCGCAAAGTAGCCGACCTGTGGGTCATCCACACGCTCGCGAATCCGCGGCCCATTCTCGAAACCTACCGCTATGCAATGGCCGGCGACGAAAACGCGCCGCAATTGGAGCTTTACGTTTTCGACGTGGCTTCCAAAGCGCGCGTCACGGTTAAGGCCGACTCTTTCAAGGACCAGACGCTCCAGGTTTCCACCGACCGCGTGACTTACCGCTCGCGCGAACTCCAACAACTTCGTGACGATGGTGAAGGCGGCGGTGGCGGAAGAGGCGGTGGAGGAGGGGCCGGAGTCATGTTCGGCGGCATCACGCCGATCTGGCTCGCCGACGGCAGCGACAAACTTTATTTCGAGCGGTCGAGCCGCGACCTGCATCGCGTGGATCTCTGCGTTGCTGATACTTCGACAGGAACGGTGCGGTCCATCATTCAGGAGCGCGCCAATGTTTTCATTGACGTGAAGCCCGTGCATATTCTCAACAACGGCGCTGAAATTCTCTGGTGGTCCGAGCGCGACGGTTGGGGCCACTACTACTTATATGACGGCGCGGGCGCGCTGAAGAGCCAGATCACGTCGGGCGAGTATATGACGGACACAATCCTCACCGTGGATGACAAGGCGCGCACGATGTATTTCACCGCAAACGCGCACGAGCCCGATGAAGATCCCTATTACTCGCATCTCTACAAAGTGAATCTCGATGGTTCCGGGATGAAGCTGCTCACGCCCGGCAATTTCGATCACGCCGTTGGCTATTCCGATGACGGGAAACTTTTCATTGATACTTTTTCGCGCGTGGACACCGCGCCGAAATCAACGCTCGTGGATTCGATGGGAGCGACCGTCACGGACCTCGAGACCGCCGACGTTCGCCGCCTGCTCGAAGCCGGCTTCAAATATCCCGAGCCATTCCACGTCAAAGCCGATGACGGCATCACGGACATTTACGGCGTGATGTACAAGCCGTTCGACTTTGATGCGCGCAAGAAATATCCGCTCATCGAATATGTCTATCCCGGCCCGCAAACGGAGAGCGTCACGAAAGCCTTCAATGCGCGCAATGCCAGCGGCACGCTCGCTAACGTCGGCTTCGTCGTCATCGAAGTCGGCAATCGCGGCGGCAACCCGAACCGCGATCGCTGGTACGAGACGTTTGGCTATGGCAACTTGCGCGACTATGGCCTTGCCGACAAAAAGGCCGCCGCGGAGCAGCTCGCCGCGCTTCATCCTTACATTGACATCAACCGCGTCGGCATCTGGGGCCACAGCGGCGGAGGATTTATGTCCGCGGCGGCGCTTCTCGAATATCCGGATTTCTTCAAGGTCGCGTGGTCGGAATCCGGCAATCACGAGAACAACGTCTACAACAAGTATTGGAGCGAAAAATATCACGGCATCAAGGAGGAGGCGGAAAAGGACGGCACCGTCAAATTCCTATACAACATCGACAAGAACTCCGAACTGGCGAAGAACTTGAAGGGCCACCTGATGCTCACCACTGGCGACATGGACAACAACGTCCACATGGCCAACACCATGCGCCTTGCCGATGCGCTCATTCGGGCCGACAAGCGCTTTGACATGCTCGTGCTGCCCGGCCAGCGCCATGGCTACACCACGGACGGCGAGTATGTGATGTGGCAACGCATGAATTATTTCAGCCGCTGGCTGCTCGGCTCATCGGAAGATGGCGCGGACCTTATCGAACTTCAGCGAGAACGCGCCAGCCTCGGCGACACAGCGCGCGGCCGCGGCGCAGGTGGCACTGACCAGCAGCCTCCTCCGCCCGACGACGACCGCTGCTGCCGGCGGTAAACTGGACGCAACTTTTAGCCAGGCCCCCGCGAAATCTGCGGGGGCCTGAGTTTTCCCTCGTTCCTCCGCGTTCAAGTTTGTTCGTGGTGCAATCCGCTTCGCGCCGCTCCAGTCCCAAGTCATTCTAGTGCTAAAATGTAAGGATATCGTGAACTCATAATCCCCAGTCAGTTGGGTAAAGGGGAAAGCAGATGCGCGCAACAATTCCTGCCGTAGTTTTACTTCTCGCTGGTTTCTCGATTGCCGTGCCGCACGCTAAGTCTCAGGCGCAAAAAACTCCGCCCGCAACCGCCATGCCCGAGTTCCATCAAGCCGAATTGATCTCCACCGAGGAAATCTACAAACCAATTCTCAGCGTTGCATACGGCCCGGTAATTCTGGAGGCGTACATCAGTGCGAAGGGCAAAATAAAGGATATCGTTGTCACTCAACCCATTATCTCTTTGACGGAGCCCGCAGTTAAATCCATCCTCAATTGGAAATTTAAGCCCGCTACCCTCGGCGATAAACCCGTCGCCTCACGCCTGACGATTGCAGTCCTGTTTAATTCGTACGCGCGCGAGCCGTTCAAGCTCCCCGACGCCATGCCGGATCACGAACCGCCAAAAACTGACACTCCCTTTTATCCTCCTGAAGTCACTTGGGTAAAAGGCGCCGTTGTGGGGAACGCCATGGTCGGAGACGGCACGGTTGTGCTTCAGGCGAAAATCAACAGTTCCGGGGAATTGAATTACGCATCGGTTGTCCGCAACTCTCCCGCGTTTACGCCCCTCGCACTCAAAGCCATCCAGGAATGGAAATTCACGCCCGCGATGTTTGGCGACAAGCCCATCACGTCAACAATGGCGGTCGCTTTCGTTTTCCACATAATTCTCCGGGTCACTAATTAATAGGGTTTGCCACCTTTCGGCCGCCGATTTCTTGCCGTCGCCGGGATTCATAGCTGCGGTCGCGCGCGCACAATTTCTCTCGGAAGCCGGTCCGCCGCACCGCAAGATTGCGGTAGAATTGTCACCTCATGCCCGAATACCTCGAACTCGCCCCGCCGCCGCGTCTCACCGATGCGGTCGAATGTATTTGGTCAATGCGCCACACGGGCACTTCAGTGTTCGCGCATCGAGTGGTTCCCGACGGCTGCGCGGATATCCTCTTCACTCGCGATGGCGGCGCCGCCTCTTTGCAAGTCGTCGGCCCCATGACAAAGTTCGAAGATTATCCAATCGCCCCGCGAGTCCTGACTCTCGGCTTGCGTTTCCGTCCCGGCATGTGGTCGAACTCATTTGGAATTCCCGCGAACAGAATTACCGACGGCCTTTTGCCGCTCGAGGACCTTTGGGGCCTGCGTGCGCGCAGGTTGGCCAGCCAATTGTGCGATGCGAATTCCCTTGACGCCTGCGCGACGGCGCTCACCCAATCCGTCCGCGCCATCGAAACGCGGACGCCCGCCCAGCGTGCCATCGCCTGGCTCGAAAAATCGCGCGGGCAAGTTTCGCTTGTTTGGCTCGCGCGGCAAACAGGGTTGAGCGCGCGCCAGTTTCGCCGAGTTTGCATAATGCAAACTGGGCTTTCGCCAAAGTTCCTCGCCCGCATCTTCCGATTTCGCCACGCTCTCTCCCAAGTGCGCGAACAGGCGGGTGAGCACGCTGGCCTTGCCGCCGACTGCGGCTACACGGACCAATCCCATTTCATCGCCGAATTTCGCCACTTTTCCGGCCAGACGCCCTCCGCCTACCTGCGCTCCCCGGATTAATGTCCGATTCTTCCTATCGCGCCAAACTTGCTTTCCCTAAAATCAGCGCGAATTTAATCTGCTTCAGCGCGGAGGATTGCCGATGCGAACAGGATGGATAATATTTTCTTTGCTTGCGGCGGTACTCACATTTGCACTCCAGGAGAAAAACGCTGCGACCACGAAACCAAATGAAGGGCGCATGGACTACATCGAATTCCCGGCTACCGACGTCGCCAGAACGAAGGCCTTCTATATCCAGGTTTTCGGCTGGAAATTCACCGACTACGGCCCGGACTACACAAGCTTTGAAGACGGCCGCCTCGCCGGCGGCTTCAGCAAGGAAATCCCCGTCGCGCACGGCGGTCCGCTGGTCGTCATCTACGCAAGCGACCTCGCCGCGTGCGAGGCGAAGGTGAAGGCCGCGGGCGGTAAAATCATCAAGCCTGTCTTTGAGTTCCCCGGCGGCCGCCGCTTCCATTTCGCCGATCCGAGCGGCAACGAATTGGCCGTCTGGTCGGAATAGAGGTTCGCAATTTACAGATTGCGGCTGGGCCCCACGCCCCCAGGCTGGGCGGTGGGGCCTTTCCCCTGTGCAAGCCCGCCTCGCGCCGCGCTCATCGGCTCTCCGCTCGATTTCATCATCAGCCGCTCTTAGACTGTACGAACGGGGTACGGTCTCTCCCCGGGCGGTCAGACCTCATACACATCTTTGCGGTATAATTTCCATTCCTTTGCTCACCGTAAATAACATCACCATGCGCTTCGGCGCTCGCATACTGTTCGAGGACGTGACCTGTTCCTTCCTGGACGGACGGCGTTACGCCATCACCGGGCCGAACGGCGCCGGCAAAACCACATTGATGAAGATTCTCAGCGGCGAAATGGAGCCGTCGAAAGGATCTGTCACGCGGCCAAAAAAGCTTGGCATCCTGCGGCAAGACCAGTTCGCGTTCGATAATTTCCGCGTGATCGATACCGTCATCATGGGCAACGCGGTGCTGTGGAAGGCGCTCGTGGAGCGCGACGCCCTTTACGCGAAGCCCCATGAATCCTTGACGGATAAAGACGGAATGCGCCTGGGCGAGCTGGAGGGAATCGTCGGCGAAGAGGGCGGCTACACAGCGGAAGCGGAAGCCGCCGTGCTTCTGGATGGCCTGGGGGTCGAGGACGCTCTGCACGAACGCAAGATGAGCGAATTGCAAGGTGGCCAGAAAGTTCGCGTGTTACTGGCGCAGGCGCTCTTTGGCTCCCCGCCCGCCCTGCTGCTGGACGAACCCACAAACAATTTGGATTTGGATTCCGTCCACTGGCTGCAGGATTATCTTTGCAAGTACGAAGGCGTGCTGATTGTGATCTCCCACGACCGCCATTTTCTAAACAGCGTCAGCAACTATACGGCGGATATCGACTATCAGACAGTGATTATGTACCCCGGCGGGTACGACGACATGGTTGTGGCCAAGACGCAAATTCGCGCCAGCATCGAAGCGGAAAATGCGCAGCGCGAAAAGAAAATTGAGCAATTGAACGCATTCATCGCGCGATTTTCCGCCGGCACACGATCGCGCCAGGTGACATCGCGGCGAAAAGAAGTGGAGCGCATTCAGACCTCCGAGCTGGCCCGATCCAACATCGCGCGGCCGTACATCCGCTTTGATATCGTGCGGCCATCGGGGCGGCATCCGCTCGAAACAAAGGGCCTGAAAAAATCGTATGGCGATTTAAAAGTGATATTGCCGTTCACTACGAGCGTGTCGCGCGGCGAGAAAATCGCGCTGATGGGCCGCAACGGCGCCGGAAAAACGACGCTGCTGAAGTCGCTGCTCCGGAACGCGCCCGGATATCTAGATGCATCGGATCAACAATTCCTGATCAACGGCGGCACGGTCACCTGGGGACACGAAGTATCCGTCGGATATTTTGCACAGGACCACGCCGACCAAATCACCAAGGGGACGACTACGCTCGAGTGGCTGTATCAGTTCAACCCTCAAGCAACCCAGTCAGAATTGCGCGGATTGCTGGGCCAAATGCTGTTCAGCGGCGAAGACGCGCTGAAGCCGACGCAGGCGCTTTCCGGAGGAGAATCGGCGCGGCTGATTTTCTGCAAGTTGATGCTGCAGAAACCGAACGTGCTAGTGCTGGACGAGCCGACGAATCACCTGGATTTGGAATCCATCAACGCACTCAATATTGCTCTCCAAAAATACCCGGGAACAGTGCTGCTGGTTACACACGACCACGATGTGATTGACGAAGTGGCCACGCGCATCTGGCATTTTGAAGGCGGACACATCGACGACTTCAAGGGCCCGTACGATGATTATATGGTTTACGCGCAGCGGAAAGCCGCGCAAAACCAAATGGTGCCGGCAGCTCGCGGGCGGAAGTAGGCCCGGGCGGGGGATTGTCAGCTCTAAGCGGACCGCGGAGAGAACAGAAGAAACCAGAAGGAAGACAAAGTCAAAAGCCTCACCCTTTTTTCGCCACGAGAAGATGATGGTGCCTCGTTAAAGGCTGTGCCACCTGTCCGGTCGCAGGGGAATTAGCCAACACGTCTCCCAAGAACGATGGATTTTATGGAATGTTCTTGTTACCCTTCGGATAGTTCTGAGGAGAAAATCTATGAAGCGAATACTGATTGCCATCACATTGTGTTTCGCGCTTGGTCTTACTTCCCTGGCCCAACAGCGCAGCGCTGATTCTCCAGCTACGAGAGAAGACGTCGAGAAATACCTCGATGTAATGCATTCCCGCGACATGATGCATCAAATGGCAGAATCAATGTCCAAGTCCATGCAACAGATGGTCCACGACCAGTTTGCAAAAGAGAAAGACAAACTGCCGCCCGATTTCGAAGCGCAGATGAACAAGATGATGGATGACATCATGAAGGCAATGCCTTTTGACGACATGTTTGAGGCGATGGTGCCCGTATACCAAAAGCACTTCACGAAGGGTGAGCTTGACGATCTCACCGCGTTCTATTCCTCACCGACCGGGCAAAAAGTATTGCGCGAGATGCCGGCAATTGTGGGAGAGGCGATGCAGTCCATGATGCCGATCCTCAATAGGCAAATGGATGCGATGAATCAACGCCTTCAGAAAGAGATCGCTGAAATCCTGGCGAAAACGCAGAATTAATTGGGCCAGCGCCGGTAGGGTGGGCGTGCCTCCTTTCTCTCGTTGCACTCCCGGGGCCGCGACAAAAAACAATTTGTCATCCCGACCCAGAAAAAAACATTGTCACCCCGAGCGGAGCGCGTTCTGTGCGTCCCGATGCTTTTTATCGGGACGAGGGATCTGCTTTTGCCGTGGCTTTGAGTAGCGCCGACACTCCTGTCGGCGTGGGTTTGAAGTTTCGCGCAAAAAGGCCGAGTGGCGCTTTTGAATTGATTGACCGCCATATTCCGACTCGCTCATTCGAACATTCATTCGAACAGGTTTTGTGACAAATCTTCCCATAATCCCTAAATAATTCTCTTGACATTAATTTAACCCTATAGTAACATGCCTCATGGACTCCTCGCTGAGCATCCCAGCCCCCCTCGCCTCCGCGATCTTTCGGATTTGCACTGCCAATTTTCCGCTGTTCCCCATAACTACCAGCGTTATCTACCACTTGCGGGGAATCCGCAAAAGGCCCCAAAATTCACCCAATGTTTTCTACCACTTACAGCCACTCATTTCCGTAAGTACCTGTGTTACCTACCACTTACAAAAAAGGTGGTGGGGGAGGCGCGCTCTTTGCGTCCCGATGGTTTGAATCGGGAGGGGGGAGCGAAATAGAAACCACCAAATTGGCGGTTGACCTGAAACCTATGACTTAGAGACACTAATAGTCCGCGCACGCCCGGGCCGCGCTTTCCAGACTCGTCGCCGTGCCAATGGGTCATTTAGTAGCCAAGTCTTGATAGCCCGTGCCTTCTGGCAAAGCAGATGGTCAACATGAAGGAAGCTAGATAAGGAAACCACGAAATGATGAAGCCCAACATCGGTGACCTGAATCCCCCGAACCGGCTGATGCTCACGCCCGGCCCGTCGTCGGTGGACCCCCGTGTTTACCGCGCACTTTCCACCCCCCTTGTGGGGCACATGGACCCCTGGTTCAACGAAGTCCTGATCGCCGATATTGAAGTTCTGATGAAATCGGTTTTCCAGACGTCGAACCGCATCACTTTTCCGATTTCGGCGTCAGGTTCTGGCGGCATCGAGGCCGCCGTTCTGAATCCGCTCGAAGCGGGCGATGATGCGCTCATCTGCGTGAACGGCTGGTTTTCCGAGCGCATGGCGCTCGTAGCAGAGCGCACGCCCGCGAATATCATTCGCGTAGAAGCGCCTTATGGCCGCACCGTGGATCCCGACGACGTTCGCCGCGCGGGGAAGGGAAAGAAGGTCAAGATTATTGGGCTCGCGCACGGCGAAACTTCCAGCGGCGTTGTGCAACGCATTGACGACTACCGCAAAGTTGCCGACGAATTAGGCGCGTTGCTCGTTGTGGACGCGGTTGCAACGCTCGCGGGAATTCCGCTCGATATTGACCGCCAGCGCGTGGACATCTGCTTTAGCGGCTCGCAAAAAGCGCTGAGCGCGCCGCCGGGAATGGCTCCGATTACGGTGAGCGCGCGCGCCGAGGAAGTGATCAAAGCGCGCAAGACGAAAGTGCAGAGCTGGTATTTCGATCTCACCAACACAATGAGCATGTGGGGAAGCGAGCGGCTCTATCACCACACGCCGCCGATTTCGCTGCTCTATGCGCTGCGCGAAGCCATGCGCATGGTGTGCGAGGAAGGTCTTGAAGCGCGCTGGGAGCGCCACCGGCAGAATCAGCAGGCGCTCATCGCGGGTCTCGAAGCGATGGGGATGAAGATGCTCGTGCAGAATCCGGACGACCGCCTCGCGACCGTGACCGCCGTCATCGTGCCCGAGGGCGTGGACGACGTGAAGACGCGCCGCGCGCTGCTCAACGAATTCGGAATTGAAATCGCGGGCGGCTTTGGCGCGCTGAAGGGCAAGATGTGGCGCGTCGGTCTTATGGGATTTGCGAGCCAGCGCACAAACGTTCTGCTCTTCCTGGCGGCGATTGAAAAAGTGCTGCTGGATCAGGGCTATCGCACGTCGCCGGGCGCGGGAGTCGGCGCGGCCGTGCGGAGTTATACGCAGGGTTCGCATGCGGTGCGGCCTCCGGTGACGGCGGCGAAGCCTGTTCCCGTCGGCGCGCAGAAATAAGTGGTCGTAGGGCTCACCTTCAGGTGGGCCGCGTTGGCCAAATAAATGCCCGGAAAAATGTTCACCATCGCAAACGCCGGCGCAATGAGCGAATTCATTCCCTCATTCGATGTGCCCTCGAAACTCACCGGCCAGGTTTATCGCTGCAACTTTTCGCACCTGTGGAACGGCACTGCCACGCGCCACTCGGACACGATCGACACCAAGTTCTTCGTGGACGGCCGCAAGGTGGTCGTCGGGCTGGCGCACACCGCGTTCTACGAATTTCGCGAGCGCACCGGCCGCGACCTGACCGACCGGGAAGCGAGTTACATCGCCGCCGAATACCTCCGCGGGCGGCTCGAAGAAGAAGACGAACATGCGCTCTACGATGTGCCCCACGCCGAAGTCATCCGCCTGATTGGCCTCCTGAAACTTTCCTGAAAAATCTGAAGAACCACACGTGACGTTTTTGCGGTTCGCGCGTCTTAGTTCTTGTGGAGGATATGCTGTAAAGCAGTATACTGCCGACCATTATGTTTAACCGAGAACTCAAGAAGGGCAGCACGGAATTACTTGTACTCTCTCTGCTCGAACAGCGCGCGCGCCACGGTTATGAGATTGGCAAGCTGATCGAGCTTCGCTCCGGCGGAAAGCTGAGCTTCCGCATCGGATCCCTTTATCCCATTCTCTGCCGGTTGGAAGACCGCGGATTGATTACCGGCCGCTGGATAGAGCGCGCCGGCGAACGCCGCCGCCGCTTCTACAAGCTCACCGCTGAAGGCCGCAAAGTCCTCGCGCGAGAGCGCGGGGTGTGGAAGGAATTCGTGATGACCGTGAACGGTATTGTGAGAGCAACATCGTGAGGGAAAGCGATGCGTGACGGAGCGGGCCACGTCTGATGGGACCGACTATGTCTGAGTGGACCGAATACGTGCGGCGGAATCTGCGGCTGCGGGCGGTGCGTCCGGAGCGCGAGGCGGAGATTGTGGAGGATCTCGCGCGGCAACTGGATGACGCGTATCGCGAGGCGCTGAGCGGCGGCGTGACGGAGGCGGAGGCGCGAGTGCGAGCCGAGCAGCATATCGTGGATTGGGATGCGCTTTCGCGCGAACTATCTGCAGCGCCGCGCGAAAAACTGACTAGAGTGGAGCAGTGGCAGCAGAGCGCCGAGGATCGAAACATAGGGAAGCGAGGGGGATTCACCATGTTCACTGACTTGCGGCAAGACGTGCTCTACGGATTACGGACGCTGCGAAAAAGTCCCGGCGTGACGGCGATCGCGGTGCTCTCGCTCGCGCTGGGAATCGGCGCGAACACCGCGATTTTCAGCGTGATCAATGCGCTGGTGTTGCGCAATCTGCCCGTCCGCGATCCGCAACAGCTTGTGGCTGTCTCCGATCCGGAAGCCGATGGATTCATGACCGGTGTTGAGAGCGGCGACCGAAGCATTTTCAGCTACCACGAGTTTGAGGGATTTCGCGACAACACAAACGTATTCAGCGGCATTTTTGGTTTCTCAAGCTCGGATTTCACGCCGCCTTTTCGGATTAACGATGTGGACGAAGGCAACCGTGCCAACGTGAGCCTGGCGACCGGCGCGTATTTTTCGACGTTGGGGGTCGAGCCGCTGATGGGGCGGACATTTGGAGCGGAGGCGGACCAGGGAAGGATGGCGGATCCGGTCGCCGTGTTGAGTTATTCGTTCTGGCAGAGGCGGATGCAAAAAGATCCGGCAGTGATCGGAAAGAAAATCCATATCTACAAAACCGTGTTCGATGTGATCGGCGTCATGGGGCCGGATTTCACGGGAATTGTGGTCGGAGACGCGCCGGATATTTGGATTCCCGTCACGATGATGCAAGTGGTGCAGCCCGGGCCGGATACGTTGACGCAGCAGCCGGGCACCCCAAGGCGAGTGATGTTTCTGCACGTCGTCGGGAGGCTTAAGCCCGGAGTGACGCTGGAGCAGGCGAATGCAGCCGTCAACGTAGCGTATAAGCAGGGAATTGAAGCGGAGGCGGGTTCGATCGCAGATCCGGCGCGGCGGCATGACCTGTTCGATTCGCGCGTCGTGGTTCGAGACGCGCGGCACGGGCTGTCGAGTTTGCGAGGTGACTACGCCCAGCCATTGGAAATATTGATGGCACTGGTGGGACTGCTGCTCCTACTTGCGTGCGCGAATGTTGCGAATCTTTTGCTAGCCAAGGCCGCGGGGCGACAGCGCGAAGTTTCAGTTCGAGTGGCGCTGGGAGCGGCGCGCGGGCGGCTTGTGCGCCAGTTGCTCACGGAAAGCGTGATGCTGGCGGCCGCAGGAGCGGTGCTGGGAATATTTCTGGCACAGTGGGCGGATCGCATTTTGCTCCGGATGGTGTCCGAAAACCCGACGCCTGTTCCGCTCGATGTGCACCCCGACGGGATGGTGCTTCTATTCGCGGTGGGAATTACGCTAGCGACCAATGTTTTGTTCGGACTTTTGCCAGCCCTGCGGGCGACGCGCGTCGACTTAATCCAAGTGCTGCGCGGAACTTCGACCAGCATCGCCGGAGAAAAACGCGGGGCGGGGAAATTTGCGCTCGGGAAGTTGCTGGTGGGAGTGCAGGTGGCCATTTCTCTTTTGCTGCTCATTACCGCGGGACTGTTCATACGGAGCCTGCAGGGGCTGACTTCCGTTCCACTTGGGTATGAAACAGAACATTTCGTAATGTTTCGCGTCGATCCTACAACAGCCGGATACAAGCAGAGCGCGATTCAACCGCTGTTCGAGCAGCTTCTCGGGCGATTCAATGCGATACCGGGCGTGCGTGGCGCAACGCTTTCCCAGAACGGCTTCTTTTATGGGGGTGATATGGGAAGCAACGCTTCGTTCCCCGGATACTCTGTAAAGTCCGGGCAAGACATGGACGTTCGATTAGATCTTGTGGGGCCGCACTATTTCGCGACGATTGGAATCCCAATGCTGGCCGGACGTGATGTGGAAGAGCGGGATTCAATCGGATTGCCCGGCGCGTGGCCCAATCAAACTTTTGCCCGGTACTACTTCGGCGACGAGAGTCCGATAGGAAGGCACATGGTGGTTCATTACTCGTTTGGCGATGCCGAGTATGAGATCCGAGGGGTGGTGGCCGATTCGAGAAACAATAGACTTCGGGGAGCCCAGGAACGGCGATGCTTTCTTCCGTTCTACGGCGCGTTCAGCAAGCCGACCGGGGGCGTCTTTGAACTTCGTTATGCGGGAGACGCGCCAGAGATCACAACCGCTGTACGGCGGCTCGTCCGTGAAACGGACGGAAGTCTGGACCCTCTTGTATTTCACACCGTTCACGAATTTATCGAACAGCGGTTGACCGGAGACAAGTTGACGGCACGGCTTTCGAGTTTCTTCGGGAGCATTGCGCTGGTGCTTGCGTGCATCGGGCTTTATGGGGTGCTGTCCTACAACGTGACGCGGCGGACGGGAGAGATTGGCGTACGGATGGCGCTGGGGGCGCAGCGCGGAAATGTTCTCGGGATGATCATGCGCGATGCATTGATTGTGACTCTAGCGGGTGCGGCGGTGGGATTGGCGGCGGCGCTTGCGGCAACGCGAGTGATGGCGAGCATGTTGTATGGGGTGACACCGCGCGACCCAACGACGATGGCGGTGGCGGCGGGCGTGTTGCTGGCTGTGGCGGCGCTGGCGGCGGCGATTCCGGCGTGGCGCGCTTCGCGGACGGATCCGATTACGGCGTTGCGGTATGAGTGAGGATTTTAATGCGAATTTGCGTTGCGATGCAGGTTTGAAGCGGCTCAATCGCGCTGAAAAGGATCTAAGAAGAGAATTGACGGAGCGTCCGTCAGGCGTCGGAGAGGGAACCGTCCACGGAGCCGCCACCACCCGCCAAGGGCGGCTGCTCGCCAGCTTCAAAGATTTCGCCGCAAATCATACATTCGCGGTATTCGGCGTCTTCGTCCTTGGCAATGACGCGCGTGCGCGGGTGCACGCATGGCACGGTACCAGCGGATCCGGGAATCGGCTTGTTTTCAGCAGGGTCAGACATAGCTAGCCGCCACACGCGGCTGGAAACGATTATATACTTGCCCCCGCAGCGCAGGCCCCTCCCCAAGCAGGCTTGCCCGCCCTGACACCGATGACGCAGCACTCCACACAACACTCGACACGGGCCTCCCGATCTGAAGCGAGCCAAGAGCGGCTCAACACGATATTGCTGTACGCGGCAGTGCTGCTGCTCGGCTACCTGGTCTATCTCATCTTCATGCCATTTCTTGTGCCGATTGGGTGGGCCGGGATACTGGCAGTGGTACTGAATCCATGGCATTCGCGGCTGACGCGGCGGATGGGAAAAACGCGGGCAGCGGTGTTGAGCTCGATTGGCGTCACATTATTGCTCATCGTGCCGGTGCTCGGGCTGGCGACGCTCTTCGTGCGTGAGGCCGTCCAAGCGGCATTGAACATACAACATTCGTTCGCGCGAGGAGAGATGCCCTGGGTGAACAATGCGTGGGCATGGCTGGTAACACATTCGCCCGGCGGGTCGGGGAGGGACCTTTCGACGCTGCTGAACCAGGCCGGGGAGAGAATTGGCGCCTGGGCGACGGCAATGCTGAGCACGGTGCTGACGCATACGGCGGTATTTTTCTTTGACCTGTTCATCACGGTTTTCGCGCTTTTTTATTTTTTCCGCGATGGGGGAAAATTACTCGCCGGAATACGAGGCGTGCTGCCATTTGAGGAGGAACACGCGGAGAAGATTATTAAGGGCGCGGAGAAACTCATCCGCGCGACAGTGTCGACGAGTCTGGTGATTGCCGCGATACAAGGGACTCTTTGCGGGGTTGGTTTTGCCGTTGTTGGGATCGGCGCGGCCGTGTTCTGGGGAGTGGGGATGGCATTCTGCTCGCTGCTACCCGTGTTGGGATCGGCGCTGATCTGGCTCCCGGCGGCAGTGTGGTTACTGGCAACCGGGCACTGGGGCAAAGCGATCGTGCTGGTCGCGATCTGCGCGGGGCTGACGACCGGCGTGGATAGTATGCTGCGGCCATTGCTGCTGAGCGGGCGCGCTCGGATGAATGCGTTGCTTGTATTTGTGAGCGTGTTAGGCGGAGTGGCAGTGTTCGGGATGATTGGCCTCGTGCTCGGGCCGATATTAGTGGCGATGGCGGTAGGAGTTGTGAACGCGTACGCGGAATCACGCGCGGGAACTTAAGGGAGACAGTGCACTGTCCGCTATCCTCCGGCGTATGACTCCACGAATAGGGAGCGCGATGGGACCTATCGAAGCGGAAGAGTTCAGCTTGTGAGGGTTCCGGGAGCACGTGTGACGTTCCGGCCCGGATACTACACTCCGCTGGAAAAGAAGGAACGGCATTTACGCACGAGATAAGCGCGAGGGAAGTGGGTTTGCGGGCGTGGAAGAAACTTCCGAGGAAAACAAAAGGGGAGCCGCATGCGCCGGCTCCCCCGATTATTCTCCCCCGTCTGTTTAAGGCTTACTTGCTAGCGGCCCGATCCAGTTGATGCGGAAGCGGACTGCTGCACCGACTTCGGAATGCTGATGTAGCCGGTGATCTTGTCCTTTTCCACCTGATTCACGACGAACTCGAGCGGCTGCTTGCCGCCGGTGGTGGTGAAGAAGATGGGCTGATTGATGTTGCGGTTCTTGTTCTCGGTGCGCTTGTCGTCAACGACGAGCATGACGTTGAACTGGTTTTTGCCAGGGTTGGTGCCGCGAAGCTCGACGCTAACGTTGCCGACCTTCTGCTCCTTGTTCTTGCCCTGGATGGTGAACTCGATGTAATCGCGCTCGCCGAGGCGGCGAAGCTCTTCGACATCGTCATGGTTCTTGGCGATGAGCGTGCCGAGTTCGGACTTGGCCATGTTCAGGTTTTGCTTGGTGGCTTCAAGATCCGTGCGAGTGGCGTCGAGATCGGTGCGGACGACGGTAACCGTGCCGGTTACAGCCTGAACGTCCGAATTGTTGGCCTTGACAGCAAGCTGCTGTTGGACATCGGTAGTCATGGCCGCAAGCTTCTGAGCATTGTCGTCGCGAATCTGCGCGGCCTCATCGCGGGCCTTTTTCAGGTCGGATTGAGTGATGCGCAACCGCTTGGTGACCGTGGTCAAATCGTCTTGAAGCGCCGTATTGGATTTCTCGGCAGCGGTAAGACGATCCTGGACGGCGTCCATGTCCTTTGTATAACCCTGCTTCATCATCTGGATGTCATTGGAAAGGCCCGCGCGGGTATCCTGGGCGTAAGTCGAGGCCCACCAGCCCGTGCCCAGTCCGCCGAGCGCCACGAGTGCCGCAATCACGACTGCGGCGAGCACCCATCCCGGAGTACTGCGATTCTTATCGGAATTGCTTTCGTTTTCGTTATTCATTGCACCCCCCTCAAAGGTTGAAATCACTCCCCGCGTATAGAGAAGCAAGCCCCATGCCAAAGTGGCTGAGTACTAGTCACCCACAAGTAATTGTGAATAGAGGGGTTGCGGGAAGGGGAAAGACCGGAGCAAAGGTCCCTTGAATTTGGGAGAGAAGAATTTACGCGAAGCGTGTGTTTATGTGGGGTATCGGATGATTCGGGAATCGAGCGGTTGGCACCGGCGCGGGTTGTGTTAGAGTAACGCGCTTGAATCGCCCTGCCATGAAACCGAAGACAATCGCGACCTATACGGAGCTACCCGCCGAGAGACTGCGTTGGCGCTGCGACCAGAGCAGCATGCCGTTTGAGACGACGGCAGAGGCGGAGCCGCTCGAAGGCGTAATCGGACAAGACCGGGCCCTGCGGGCGCTGAAGATGGGGATCGAAATTCCGGCGCCCGGATACAACGTGTTCGTATGCGGCCTGGCGGGGACGAGCCGGGGCAGCACGATTGTCCGCATCCTCGAGGAGTTGCGCCCGGAATCCAGCCAATCGCCCGACCGCTGCTACGTCCATAACTTCAAAAACCCGGACCGGCCGCGGCTGCTGACGCTCGCGCGAGGGCGGGCGAACGCGTTCAAGAAGGATGTGCAATCCGGGATTGAGTTCCTGCGGCGGCGGATCCCGCAGGTTTTTGAAGGCGAACCATTTCAGCGGCAGAAGGCGCGGATAGTGGACCGGTACACGGCGAGGGAAAAGGAGTTGATGGACGACTTCACGCGGCGCATCGCGCGCGATAATTTCGCGCTCGGGCACATGCAGGTGGGAGCGGTGGCGCTGCCGGAAATTTTTCCGGTGCTCGAAGGGCAGATGGTGCCCATCGAAGATATTCCGAAGATGGTCCATGAGGGAAAACTGGAAAGCGCGGCGGCGGAGGATCTGGAGCGGCGGTACGAGCAATTCCGGCAGGAGTTCACAGTGGTCTACCGGAAGACGCTGACGCTTTCGCGCGAGCTTGCGAGCGAGCTGAGTTACCTCGAACAAGAAGCGGGTTCCGTGCTTGTGGACGGAGTGATTGAGGAGCTGAAGGAAAAGTATACGGGGCAGCCGGCAGGGGAGTATCTCGAAGAGGTGCGGCAAAACATCCTGGACAATTTGGAGCCATTCCGCGAGCGCGAGGGGGAAGAGGACAATGAAGCACAGCCGGAGGCCGCGCCGCGCGGGCCGTCAACGAGCGACCGCGACCCGTTCCGCGTTTACGGCGTAAACGTAATTCTGGCGCACACAGAAGATGGGACGCCGCCTGTGATTTTCGAGACGACGCCGACGTATGCGAATCTTTTCGGCACAATCCAGCGGAATTATGACTGGCGCGGCTCGTGGACATCGGACTTTATGGATTTGCGCGGCGGCTCCATGCTGCGCGCGGACGGCGGGTACCTGATCCTTTATGCATTTGACGCTCTGACGGAAGCAGGCGTGTGGAAAACACTGAAGCGGACGATGAACCACGGCAAGCTGGAAATACAACCGATGGAATTGATGTTCCCTCTGGGCGCGACGGGAATCAAGCCGGAGCCGATTGACCTAAAAGTCAAAATTATTCTAATCGGCGACCGCGACCTCTACGAGCTGTTCTACACGTACGAGGAAGAGTTCCGGAAAATTTTCAAAGTGCGCGTGGAATTCGACGATGAGATGCCGATGGCCGATGAGGTGATCCGCGAATTCGGCGGGCGGCTGCGAAAACTGAGCGACGACGAAGGGCTGTGCCCGTTCGATCGCGGCGCCGTGGGGGCGTTAATTGAGTACGGAGTGCGCAAGGCGGGGCGGCGGAACAAGGTGACGTCGCGGTTCGTGGACCTGGCGGATTTGGCTCGCGAGGCGTGTTATCTGGCGCGCGAATGCGGGGAAACGCCGGTGACGGCGGAGCACGTGCGGATGGCGCTGGAGGCGAAGGTCGAGCGGCACAGCCTGCTGGAAACGAAGCTGCGCGAAATGATCGAGGAGGGGACGCTGCTCGTGGATGTGGATGGGCGTCGCGCCGGACAAGTGAATGGGCTGAGCGTCTTTGAGATTGGCGGGTACATGTTCGGGAAGCCGGTGCGGATCACGGCAACGGCCGCGCTCGGGAAGGCGGGGTTGATCAACGTGGAGCGCGAAGCGAATTTGAGCGGACGCATCCACGACAAAGGGATGCAGATTATCGCGGGATATTTGCGGGCGAAGTTCGCGCAGGACAAACCGCTTTCGCTCGCGGCGAGCATCTGTTTCGAGCAATCGTATTCGGGAGTGGATGGCGACAGCGCCAGCTCGACGGAAATCTATGCATTGCTCTCGGCGCTGGCGAACCTGCCGATTCGGCAGGACATCGCCGTCACGGGGTCGGTGAATCAGCAAGGAGACATCCAACCCATCGGCGGCGTGAACCAGAAAATCGAAGGGTTCTACGACATTTGCCGAGTGAAGGGATTTACGGGGACGCAGGGTGTGATTATCCCCTCGGAAAACGTTGAGGACTTGATGCTGCGCGAAGACGTGATTGAAGCGGTGAGCGCGGGGAAGTTCCACATTTATCCGGTCAAGAGGATTGAGGAAGGGATTGAGATCCTTATGGGCCTGCGAGCGGGCGGGCGAAACACACAGGGAAAATTCGAACCGGGGACGGTCTTCGCGCTTGCGGACAACCGGCTCCGGCAAATGGCCAAGATGTTAAAATGGTTCGAATGAATTAGGTTGCGGGCCGCCGGGATTACTGCACGCGAGACTCGAAATGAATTCCGTCCGCATCTTTCCACCAGGCGCCAACGCTCCAGTGTAACTTTCCAACGAAAGTGGACCAGGGGATGCGGCTCAACCCCTCAAGCAGTTGGAGTTGCGCGGGGTCCATCTTGGTGTTGTCCTGGTGTAGCGCTTCGGTGAAAGTTTTTGTCATCTCCTTTTGGAAATCCTCACGCGAGTAGTCGGTAATGGTGAAGCCCAGCAGTTCGTCGGGAAACATTGCGCGGATTCGGCGGACGTCGGGATTGTTATCAAGCGACCCCACGCCGGGAGAGCTCTGTGCATTGGCGGACCGCGCCACGATGTCGTGCAAGGCTTGCTCATCCGCGCTGGCAAGCAATAGTTGCGGGGTGAGAGCAACGTAAGTTTGAGCGTCTGCGGCTTGTGATCCCCTACCGGTCATACCGGTGGGAATCTGTGCGCCGGTCTTGAAATAAGTGACACTATTTTCGTGGGTTTCACCGGAAATGGCAGTGGGCGCCAGCTTGTGGATCAAATTCAGAATGCGGTCCGGGTTTGAGATTGTTAACGCATAAACCTGGATGGGATCGGAGGATTGCGAAGGGATTTTGATGGAGGCGAATTCGCCGCGAAAAACGCCGAGCAAGTCTGGAATTGGCATCCCCAATTGCATGGAAACCATTCCTTCCGCAAGGTCGGCGCTGGCCTGTTGGCGCCCCGGCATTCCCGCAGCGAGAGCAATCTTGAGGGTTTTGTAGAGGGCCTGCAGATCAAATGTCGCCACGGTAATGGAGCTTGCGGATGGCGGAGCGAGCGCGAGGGTCTCAAACTTGGCGTGGTTGGAGCCAAACCATGAAAGGAGATTGGGTTGCGAAGTGTCTCCAAAAATCAGCCACCGGCCACTTTCGCCATCCGGCGTCATTGAAAAAGTGCCACACATTGCATGGAGTGAATTGAGATGCAGGGCTTGCAAGCTAGCGCCGGAATCAAATTGCGGGTTTGGAGGGATAGGGATTTTCGAGAGATCGGGGAATTTAAAGAAACCGTCCAGAACCGCGCCGGGGACGGGATGCGCCTGGCAATGTTGAAATTCCGGATTCTCGGCAAGGGAATTGCCTGACGGCGCGCCGGTTTTCAGGCGTCCAATCAAATCTTCAAGCACCCTTTGCTGAGTGGACCAGACAAAACGGTTCCCGGCACGGGCCGCAAACGTTGTGTTATTTGGTCCCTTGAACTTTTCGACGGAAGTTCCCGCGAAATCGAATTGGCTATGAACGATTTCCTTCGGGAGGGCGGCCACCAGTGCGGGCCACAAAATGCCGAACTGCGCTTCCTTTCCGGTCGTGTCCAGAATGAAGAACAAACCCGCACCGTCGAATGCATTTCCCGGCTGGTCCTTGGGCATTTGAGCCGCCAACTTCGTGTAATCCACGTTTCCGGACATACCTAAGACAAACGAGTTTTGCAGGACGGAAATCAGACGGTCGGTATTTTCCGGGGTCAGGTTAAATTTTTGGCCGTTGACCTTGGCATCCATCCTGCTTACAGCGTATTGGAGAAGGAGCTTGCGGAAGAGGGATGATTCCGGGCCGTACCACGCCTGAACCACCGGGCTGGTGGGAGCGGCTGCCCGGATTTGCGCGCTGCTGTGCGAAAAAATGACGAACGAAGTGTCGGCGGGAAGATTTGCCGGCGTGATCTCCTGCGCGGAAACGGATACAACCGCCAGGATCAAAAAGAAGGCAAGCGGCGCAATGCGGGCCAAAAGACGCATCAAAATGTTCCTCCGAATTTGAATGAATCCCGGATTCGATCCATGAGATTGAAAACTTTTCAATTAGGAATTTAGCATAGAAACAGACAGCCCTGTTTCCCCGAGAGTTATCGTGTTTCGGGGGAAGCAGGGCTGCCGGAACGCGGGAAACAAATCCCGGAAAATTTTATGACGCCGGCTTGGCTGGCGGCGCCGCAGCGGCCGAATCCTTTGGAGTGGAAAGATAGCCGGTGACACGGTCCTTGCCGACCTCGAATACCACGACTTCGTAAGGCCGCTGTGAGCCGCGAACGATGAATTGCCAGAGTTCGTCAACGGTTTTGTCTTTCTTCTCGATTTGCTTGTCGTCGACGACCAACGTCACTGTGTATTTATACTTTTTGGTATCCACGCTTCTGAGCTGGAACTGGACGGGCCCCACGCGCTGCGGGGCCTTCGCCTTTGTGAGCGTGAATTCATAGATATTGCGCTCGCCAAGCCGTTTCAGGGCCTCGACTTCTTCCGCATTTTTGGCAATTAGAGTGGAGTGCTGGTCGATGTCGCCGGTTGCGCTCGTTAGCTTGGCGATCGTTGTTTGAAGGTCCTTCTTCGTTGCGTCGAGATCGGTTTTTGCGCCGGAGAGGTCGGTGGAAACCTGGCCGATCTTAGCGTCGGATTCCTGCTTCACCTGGCCGATTTTCGCTGTGAGCTGGGCATCGCTTTCCTTCTGTTCCTTCTCAATTTGCGGAACGCGGCTCTGGATTCGAGCGAGCTCCGCCTGTGAAAGGCCGAGCTTGCCAGAGGTTACTTCAAGCTGCCCGCGCAATTCGGCGATGCGGCCATTGGCCTGGTCCAGCCTGGCGGATAGCTGCGTTTCGCTATCTTTGCTTTTGACGAGATCGGCGGCCAACTGTTGGCGCGCGGCGTTACCGGCGTAAGCGAGGTAGCCGATTCCCCCCAGGAGGACCACAAACGCAAAATAGATCCAACGCGGCAGGGGAGAGGGTTGCGGGGGTGGCGGCACACTGGGTGACACAGTGGGACTGGCTGTGATGCTCATTTACCCTCCATAATTCTCGGCGCGCACTCCGCGCCGCAGGCAGATTGGATTATCACTGAGGCCGCAGGGGTTGTCTATGCCCGCGAGCGGCGTTGTGGCCAATTTGCTTCCACGGTCGTCGTGAGGCCTCCGCGGGGAGTGAAATCGCCGCGGACGGCGCACCAGGCAGGGCGTGCCGCCGCGACGATGTCACGCAGCATCCTGTTCACGGCGTTTTCGTAAAAAATACCGAGATTCCGGTAGGCCAACAGATAAAGCTTCAGGGATTTGAGTTCGAGACACGACTTGCGCGGCTCGTATTCAATGGTGATGGCGCCGTAGTCCGGCATGCCGGTCTTCGGGCACACGGAAGTGTATTCGGGAAAGCGCGTGGTGATGCGATACCCTGGGAATTGATTGGGCCATACTTCAAGTTTCGGAAGCTTTGCGTGAATTCCGGCGCGGGCGTGTTCGCTCGTATAGGAAAGCATGGAGATCTCCCTGAGGCTGGATATTCTACACGCGCTTGGCCCTTCGCGCGCGCTGCTGTCTTGAAGGTTACCGAACCAAATTCAAATCCGGATTATTGCTTGCACCCACGGGGGCGAGAGCCTATGCTTTTGGTGATCTTGTTGGTTAAGGACGCATCATGATCTGTCCGCGCTGCCAACAAATTTCTTGCCGAAGGTCACGCCGCCGCGGTTTCAGCGACTACGCCATGGGAATCATTAAATTACGCCCCTGGCGCTGCCGGGAATGCGATCACCGGTTTTATGCATGGGCCGTGCCTTTTTCGTATCTGAAGTTTGCGCACTGCCGGAGGTGCGGGAATCTGGAAGTAAACCGGATTTCGGGTGAGTACGGGGAAGGAAGTTTTCGGTTTCTCTGGCGGATGCTGCACATACCTGTTTACCGCTGCGCGCCTTGCAGACGAAGGTTCTTCTCCGTGCGTAACCGCCGGGCCAGCAAGACGGTGGACGCCACGTCCGCGGCAAGCTGATTGTTCGCCGCTTCATTTGCGCATGGTTTGGCCGCGATTCCCTCGCAGAATCTCTTGACGCTCCCCGCAGTATGTTGGATATTTGGCGCGCATGAATGAAGGTTTGTGCGGCCGGATAGATATCCAATCCTTTTTCGATCGAGCGAAAGCGGAGATAGAAGAGAATGAATAAACCAATTTTCCTACGTCACTTGCTCCTGCGTCACGCGCGAATCACGCGCGGTATAATTCTTGGAACGTTGGCATTTTTATTCTGCGCAACGCCATCTTTCGCGCAGCGGGGCGGCCGGGGCAGGGGTGGTGGCGACTCCCTTGGCTTCCGTTTTGTTGGCCCGGCGAATGGCAACCGCGTTTCCGCCATCGCGGGGATTCCCGGCGACCCAAGCACGTATTACGCTGGCGGCGCCTCGGGAGGCGTTTGGAAATCCACGGATGGGGGAAACAACTGGGCGCCCATCTTTGACGCCCAGCCGGTTCAAGCGATTGGCGCGCTCGCTGTGGCGCCCTCGGATCCGAATGTGGTGTGGGCGGGAACGGGCGAGGGCTGGGCGATTCGGGATAGCGACGTGGCCGGGGACGGCGTTTACAAATCCGTGGACGGCGGAAAAACGTGGATAAACACCGGCTTGCCGGAGTCCGGACGCATCGGGCGAATCATCACGGATCCGAAGAACGCGGAAATCGCGTTTGTATGCGCGCTGGGACGCATGACCGGCCCTCAGAAGGAGCGCGGCGTATACCGCACAATGGATGGAGGCAAGAGCTGGGAGCTGGTTCTTTTTGCGGATGAGAATACCGGATGTTCCGGACTGTCAATGGATGCGCACAATTCGCGCGTGATTTTTGCCGGGATGTGGCAGGTCGAGATGCACACCTACGGAGAATTCAGCGGAGGGCCGGGAAGCGGCGTGTATGTTTCGCGCGACGGCGGGTCGCACTGGACAAAGATTCAAGGGCGCGGGCTGCCGGGTCCGCCGGCGGGCAAGCCGATTGGCAAAGTGGACGTCGCGGTTGCGCCGTCAAATTCCAATCGCGTGTTCGCGCTGATTCAGACCGCTGATCAGGGCTCGCTGTGGCGGTCGGACGACGGTGGTGAAAACTGGCGCGTGGTGAGTTGGGACCGCGCGCTGATTGGCCGCGCCGGGTATTACATCCATCTGGCGGTTTCGCCGGGGGATGACAACGAAGTTCTCGTTTCGAATAGTTCATTCTTGCATTCGACCGATGGCGGCGAGACGTTTCGACCCGTGCCGTGGGGCGGCGACAACCACGACATTTGGATTGATCCGACGAACGCCGACCGGTTTGTAATCACGGATGACGGCGGAATCAACATTACGACCGTGCATGGCCGAGGATTCCATCGCCTGCAATTGCCGGTGGCGCAGATCTATCACGTTGCCGTGGATAACCAGGTGCCGTACTACGTTTACGGAAACATGCAGGACGACGGCACGATGCGAGGAATCAGCACCGCCGGAGGCCGCGGGTTTGGCGCGGGCGGCGACCAAGACTGGGATCATCCGATGGGCGGGTGCGAATCGGGCTTTACGATTCCTGATCCAACGGACCCGAACATTGTATGGGCGACATGCTATGGAGATGAAGTGACGCGCTGGGACGCGCGGAGTCGAGTCGCGCGGTCCGTCAGCCCGTGGTATCACACGCTCGATTCGCCGCCGAACGATACGAAGTACAGATGTCACTGGACACCACCGATGGCGATCGATCCCTTTGACCACAACACCGTTTATTACGGCTGCCAGGTCATCTGGAAAACGTCGAACGCCGGACAAAGCTGGACGGTGATTAGTCCGGACCTTTCGACGCAGGATCCGAGCCGCAATGCTCCTTCCGGCGGGATTGTTGGGGACAATCTTGGACAATTTTATGGTGAAGTGGTCTTCGCGATTGCGCCATCCCCCAAGCAGAAGGGGCTAATCTGGGCGGGAACAAATGACGGGCTGGTCTGGATTACGAAGGATGGCGGCGCGAATTGGGCGAACCTCACAAAGAATATTACGGGCTTGCCCGCGTGGGGCACCGTCACATGCATATCTCCCTCGAATTTCGATGCGGGAACGGCTTATGTCGCAGTGGATTTTCATCAGATGGACAACCGCGATCCCTTTCTTTACAAGACGAGCGATTTCGGGCAGACCTGGACGCAAATCAGCAGCAATCTGCCGGTGAAACATCCGCTCGCCTATGTGCGCAGCATCGCCGAGGACCCGAATAAGAAAGGGCTGCTCTTCGCGGGCACGGGCAACGGGTTCTATTATTCGCTGGATGATGGAGGACACTGGACGGCGTTACAAACGGGTCTGCCGCACTCGCCTGTTTCGTGGATCACGGTACAGAAGCAATATCACGACGTAGTTGTTTCGACGTACGGCCGCGGCATTTACATTTTGGATGATGTCACGCCGCTCGAACAGTTGCCGCCATCCGGCCAGCCCGATGCAAATGCGGTGCTATTCGCGCCGCGCCCGGTCTACCGTTCTTCGCGGGGAGGGCGCGGCATTTTCGATTTCTGGATGAAGCAGGCGGCGCAGGGACCAGCGCAGATTCAGATACTTGATGGGGCCGGAGGTGTTGTCCGCGAAATGCGCGCTGGGGGTAGAGCCGGTTTGAACCGCGCGAGTTGGGACATGCATTACGAAGGGCCGCGAGTCATTGCCTTGCGAACGACCCCGCAAGACAACCCGCACATCTGGGATGAACCGCGCTTCCGCGGGCAGGATTCGCGTCCGATTACGCACTGGGGAATGTCGCCGAATCAGACAGGCCCGCTTGTCGCGCCGGGCAAATACACGGTGAAGCTGACGGTGGACGGCCAGACCTACACGCAAACGATTGACGTGGTGCGCGATCCGAAGGTGCAAGCGAGCGATGCGGACCTGGATGCGTCCGTAAAGATGCAGCTCCGCATCCGCGAGGACATCAACAAATCTTCGGACATTGTGAACCAGCTCGAATGGATGCGGAAGCAACTGGAAGTTGTTGAGAAGGCGCTGCAATCCAGGAAGGCTCCTGCGGAGCTGACAAAGTCCGTCGAAGATATGGATCAAAAGATGCAAATGGTGGAATACAAAATCCTCAACAAAGCGCTGACCACGAGCGACGACAAATATTTCATCGAGGCCTACAAAGTTTATTTCAATCTTCTATGGCTGAACGGCGAAGTCGGGCCGGGTGCGGGCGATGTGGCGGGCGGGGAAGATTTCGCCCCCACCGACACGGAACGCAATCTGCTGGACATGATTGAGAAAGACTTGACCGCTGCGGCAGCGGACTATCGCGGTCTAATGGAGAAAGATCTCCCGGCGTTCAACAAGTCGCTTATGGAGCATGGGGTCACGCCACTCGTGGCAAAGATTCCGCCGCCGGCCGAAAAGAAGGACGCGGCAGCGGAAACGACCGACCAGTAGGCGGGCATCGGAAGTTCGACGATCTGAATCCGCGGGGAGCAGGTCTGAGACTGTTCTCAGCGCATCTTTCGTATAAACTCTCATCCATGAAGGAACATGGACTTTCGTCCATGAAAGATCAAGCGCAGCGCATCCGCGTGGTGGATTCGCACACCGGAGGCGAGCCCACGCGTGTTGTCATCGAAGGTGGCCCTGAGCTTGGTTCGGGGCCGCTCACGGAGCGGCTCGCGAAATTGCGTGATCAGCATGATTCGTGGCGTGTTCCTCTGGTGACGGAGCCGCGCGGGACGGACGTGATCGTTGGCGCGCTGCTTTGCAAGCCGCATGATCCTTCCTGCGCGGCAGGCGTAATTTTTTTCAACAACGTCGGCTACCTGGGTATGTGCGGCCACGGAACGATTGGGTTAGTTGTCACACTGGCGCATCTTGGGCGGATTCGGCCGGGCGCGCACCGGATTGAGACGCCGGTCGGAGTTGTGGAAGCGCGCTTATTCGATTCCGGCGAGGTGCAGGTGCGAAACGTGTCAAGCTACCGGAAAAACAAAGATGCGGCGGTGGAAGTCGAAGACTGCGGTATTTTCACGGGTGATGTGGCTTGGGGAGGGAACTGGTTTTACTTGATGGAGAATCACGGTCTGCACATCTCCCACACTAATGTTGAGCAGCTCACTGATTTCGCGTGGCGAGTGCGGCACGCGCTCCCGGCGCAGGGCGTTACGGGGGCAGACGGGGCGGAAATTGACCACATCGAGCTTTCCGGTCCGGCGCAGCGGCCTTACGCGGACAGCAAGAATTTTGTCCTCTGCCCCGGGAAAATCTATGATCGTTCGCCGTGTGGAACCGGCACTTCCGCGAAATTGGCATGCAAGTTTTCCGATGGGAAGCTGAAAGAAGGCGAGATTTACCGGCAGGAGGGAATTCTCGGCAGCATGTTTGAAGGCAGTGTGGAGATTTGTGACGGCAAAATTATCCCCAGCGTCACAGGCTCCGCATTTATCACCGGCGAAACGGAATTGATACTTGATCCGCGCGATCCCTTCTGCAACGGCATCCCGGAGTAGAGCGTGCCCGCGCCGGACGTGCTTATCATCGGAGGCGGGATTGTTGGAGCAGCATGCGCGTGGGAATGCGCGCGCGAGGGGATGCACGTCACCGCCATCGAAGCGGATGTTGTCGGCGGAGGGGCAACCGCGGCCGGGATGGGACACCTCATCACGCTGGATGATTCTGAGGAACAATTTGCGCTGTGCCGGTATTCCGTTGAATTGTGGAACAATCTGGCGAGGGAGCTGCCCGGGGATGTCGAATACTTAAAATGCGGCACTTTGTGGGTGGCCAGCGATGAAGAGGAGATGAGTTTTCTGCCGCGGAAGCGCGAATACTATGTTTCGCGCGGAGTGCGTGCAGAAATTTTGGATTCGCGCGCGCTTGCGGCGGCCGAGCCGCATTTGCGAGCCGGGCTGCCGGGCGGACTCCTGATTCCGGACGACGGCGTGATTTATTCTCCATGCGCCGCGCGATTTTTCCTCGAGCGGGCGCAGGCGCTTGGCGCGAAACTCATGACCGGGCGGCGAGTGACGGAGATCGAGCGCGATGGAGTGAAACTGGAGGATGATTCGCGCATTTCTGCCGGCGCAATCGTGAATGCTGCCGGGGCTGCAGCCGCGAAACTCACTCCCGGCGTTCCGATTCGGCCACGCAAAGGGCATTTGCTCATCACGGACCGATATCCCGCCTATGTGACTCACCAACTCGTGGAGCTTGGATATTTGAAGAGCGCGCATTCGACGACCACAGATTCCGTCGCATTCAATGTGCAGCCCCGGGCAACGGGCCAGCTATTGATTGGATCCTCGCGGCAATATGGCGCTGAGGACCGCGCGGTTTCCCCGGCGATGCTTGCGCGGATGCTTTCGCGTGCTGATGAGTTTATGCCCTCGCTTCGTGGAGTTTCCGCGATTCGCACATGGACCGGTTTTCGCGCGGCGACGCCGGACAAAATGCCGCTGATCGGTCCATGGCCCGGACACGACCGACTCTTCCTTGCGGCGGGGCACGAAGGGTTGGGGATTACGACGTCGCTTGGAACAGCCAAACTGCTCGTGGATCAACTTTTGATGAGGCCATCCGCGATTTCTCAAACGCCTTATTTGGCGGGACGAAAGTTTGGCGCCGGAGTTCATTAGGTTCGGGAATGGGTAAAGTGAATTCGCAAACCTCGGCATCGATCAAAGTGCGTGTAAACGGCGCCGAAGTAAGAGTCCCATTGGGCGCGACGGTCGCGGCCGCCGTTTACGCCGCCTTTGGAGCTGAACCACCGCGATTCCGCCGGTCCGTTTCCGGGGAGCCGCGAGGGCCGCTTTGCGGGATGGGCATCTGCTACGAATGCCGCGTAACGATTGATGGACGCCCTCACGCGAGGAGTTGCCAGATCCTATGCGCCGAAGGGATGGATGTGAAGACCGATGACTGACCGAGGCGCCAATAGATTCGATGTCTTAATCGTTGGCGCGGGCCCGGCGGGAATTGCGGCGGCGTGCGCAGCGGCTGAATCCGGCGCGACAGTTGGAATCGTGGACGACAATCCTGGGCCCGGCGGACAAATCTGGCGAGGGCTGCCCGTGGATGAGGATCTCGCGGCGCGGACCAGCGATGCTGGAGAGCAAACGGAATGGCACGCGCGATTGCGGCGAGCGGGGGTGAAACATTTTTATGGCACGAGAATTGTCGCGGAGGCGGTGGCGACAGGATTAATCGCAGAGACATACGATCAGACGTTTTCGCTTGAATTCAATAAATTGATTCTTGCCACGGGCGCACGAGAGCGATTCCTTCCATTTCCAGGGTGGACGCTGGCTGGCGTGATGGGCGCAGGCGGCTGGCAGTCATTCGTGAAGAGCCACAGTTTGCCAATCAACAATCAATCGCGGATTGTAATTGCCGGCAGCGGACCGTTGTTGCTTGCAGTCGGGGCGTTTATTCGTAAGCAGCCAGCGGCAATTCGCCCAAAGCTCGTCATGATCGCCGAGCAGGCGCCGGCGTCACGCATCAGGAGATTTACTTGGAAGCTTCTCGGGCACGGGAAAAAACTCGTGCAAGCTTTGCAACTGCGCTTGGCTCTTGCGGGTGTGCCGTATCGCAAGGGGACTTGGCCCATCCTCGCGGGGGGCGCCGGCAAGCTCGAATGGGTTGAGCTGACGAACGGCCGCAGGAGCTGGCGCATCGCGTGTGATTATCTGGCATGCGGATTTCATCTCGTGCCGAATAAGGAGCTTGCGGAATTACTCGGCTGCGAATTGCGGGCTGGGTGCGTCCGCGTAAATGAACTGCAGGAGACGACTATTGAGAATGTTTTTTGCGCGGGCGAGCCTGCGGGGATCGGCGGACTAGAAACGGCCTTAATTGAGGGACAGATCGCGGGCTATGTGGCCGCAGGGAAAACTGAGCGCGCGCGGGAGTTGTTCGCGAAGCGCGCGGCGGCAAGGCGGTTCGCGACATTATTGGAGGAAACATTTTCATTGCGCAAGGAGTTGCGCGAATTGCCGGCACCGGATACCTTCGTGTGCCGCTGCGAAGACGTGACATTCGCCCGACTGGCGCGGCACTCCGGGTGGCGCGACGCCAAGCTGCAGACACGGTGCGGAATGGGTCCATGCCAGGGACGCGTCTGTGGCCCGGCAACGGAATTTCTATTCGGATGGAAAGTGGATTCGGTGCGCCCGCCGATTTTTCCGGCGCGTGTAGAATCACTTTCGCTGCTCGCAGGGGCGAAAGAATAGTCGGCGCGGCTAATATGCATCACGAAAGGATGGAGAGATGAAATGGCAAGGGGTTATGCCCGCAATTACGACGTGTTTTGACGCCGCGTTGAACATTGATACCGCGTTTGTCACCGAGCACAGCCGGTGGCTTGTGGAAAGCGGATGCACGGCGATCATTCCGCTCGGATCGCTTGGCGAAGGCGCGACGCTTGAGTTTGAAGAAAAGCTCATGGTCATTGACGCATGCGTGAAAGGCGCCTCAGGCCGCGCGCCCGTTGCCCCCGCGATTTCGGCGCTGCGCACGCAAGATGCCGTGAAGCTGGCAAAGGCGGCCGCAGACCGCGGCGCGCAGGGATTGATGGTGTTGCCTCCGTATGTATACAAGGGTGACTGGCGCGAGATGAAGGCGCACGTTGCGGCCGTGCTTCGCGCGACGCCGCTATCGGCGATGCTCTACAACAACCCGATTTCCTATGGGACTGATTTTTTGCCGGAGCAGATTGGTGAACTTGCGAAGGAACATGAAAACCTTGACGCGGTGAAGGAATCGAGCGCGGATGTGCGGCGCATTACGGCGATTCGCGCGCTCGTAGGCGACCGGCTGCAAATTTCCGCGGGTGTGGATGACTTGATCCTGGAGGCGATCGGCGCCGGGGCGGTGGGGTGGGTCGCGGGCTTGGTAAACGCGATGCCGCGCGAGTCGGTCGCGCTGTTTGAGCACGGGGTCCGCGGCGAACGGACAAAGGCTTTTGAGTTGTACCGCTGGTTCCTGCCGTTGCTTCGCATGGACACGGTACCGAAGTTCGTGCAGCTCATTAAGCTGGCGCAGCAGGAATGCGGAAAAGGGAACGCGCGCGTGCGTCCGCCGAGGCTCGAAGTGACCGGCAGCGAGCTTGAAGAAGCACGCGCGACAATCAAGCGTGCGCTCGCAGAAAGGCCGCGATTGGCGGCGCAAGCGTGAAGGATTGAAGATGCAGGCGTGAAACTCAAAGCGCAGGATTGAAAAGGGGAATGCATGGATTTGCGGGGAATGTCATTCATCGGATGGGCGAGCGGTGCGGATGGCGGGAAAAAGTTCAGAGCGATAAATCCAGCGACAAATACCGCGCTGGACCCGGCGTACACATCCGCGCTGCCGGAGGAAGTGGATCGAGCGGCGCGACTGGCGGCCGACGCATTCACATCGTATTCAAGATTCAGCGGAAAAGAAAAGGCGGCTTTTCTTCGCGCGATTGCGAAAGGCGTCGAAGGCATTACTGATGCTCTCGTCATTCGAGTCAATCAGGAAGCAGGGCTGCCGGAGGCGCGCATCCGCTCCGAGGCTGCGCGCACCGCATTCCAATTGCGCCTTTTTGCCGATTTGGTGGAAGAAGGCTCGTGGGTTCGCGCGCGGCTGGATCGTCCCGATCCGGCGCGCAAGCCGGCGCCGAAACCTGACGTGCGATCGATGTGGCGGCCACTCGGGCCAGTGGTGGTGTTCGGCGCGAGCAATTTTCCGCTGGCATACTCCGTGGCGGGCGGGGACACGGCTTCGGCATTCGCCGCCGGGAATCCCGTGATCGTGAAGGCGCATCCCGCGCATCCGGGAACATCGGAGTTGGTTGGCGACGCGATTCGCTCAGCCGTGCGCGCGTGCAATTTTCCGGAAGGAATTTTCTCGCTGCTTTTCGATGCGGGGACGGAAGTGGGATCGGCGCTAGTGCGGCATCCGCTCGTCCGTGCGGTGGGTTTCACCGGGTCGCAACGGGGCGGACGTGCGTTGATGGATTTTGCGGCGTCGCGGCCGGAACCAATTCCCGTGTTTGCGGAGATGGGCAGCACAAATCCCGTATTCCTGCTGCCAGGTGCGCTCGCCGGACGCGGCGAGCAAATCGCAGAAGGACTGCACGGCTCGGTGATCCTAGGTGCAGGACAATTCTGCACCAAGCCCGGGCTCGTGTTCTTGCCGCCAACAGCGGAGGCGAAGAGTTTTTCGCAGAGTTTGGCGCGGCGCGTGGCGGAGTCTCCGGCGCCTGTGATGTTGACTCCGCAAATTCAAGCGGCGTATTCCGGGCAGGTGGCGGCGCGCTCAAAACAGACAAGCGTCGCGCTCGCGGCGGAAGGGAAGGCACCGGGCAGCGAGCCAGGGGTGCGCGGAACGCCGGCCCTGTTCACAACAGGCGCGCACGTGTTCCTCGAGCAACCGGATCTCTCGGCGGAAATGTTTGGTCCTGCGACACTGGTTGTAAGCTGCGGGCGCAAGGAGGAGATGCTCGAAATCGCCCGCGGATTGCACGGGCACCTTACGGCCACGGTACACGGCACGGAAGAAGATTTGCGCGAGTACCGCGAACTCATCGAAATTCTTGAACAGAAAGCGGGCCGGCTGGTGTTCAACGGATTTCCGACGGGCGTCGAGGTCGGGCACGCGATAATTCATGGGGGGCCCTACCCCGCGACCTCGGATGGGCAGTCCACCTCTGTTGGCAGCCAGGCGATCTATCGTTTCGCGCGACCCGTGTGCTATCAGAATTTCGCGAATGATGCATTGCCGGTGGAATTGAAAGACGGCAACCCGCTCGGGATCTGGCGCCTCGTAGATGGCGCAGTGGGAAAAAACTGACACGGGCGACGCGCGAAGACTCCTCGAGAATCAGCACGTATGCCGCGCCTTTGTAGTCATAATGCGGCCCCGCGCTTGCGCGCATTTTCCAAACGTGTGAAAATTCAGGCCTGCTTCCGTGGTTTTTTCGGTATGGCGATATCGTCTAAGGGTTAGGACGTGGCCCTCTCAAGGCCAAAATCCGGGTTCGAATCCCGGTATCGCTACCAATCTAAGAAAAGCCAATAAAACCTCAAGGTGTTACCACTTTTGGTGACCGCTGTTGCCACTTTCCTCAAAAAGCTAGAAGAGGAAGGCGCAAATGTCAGTATTATTCAAGATGTCGAGACTTGCACAGTTGTACCAGCGGCTCCGCACGAAGGGTTACCCTTGGGTCGTTTGTAAAATCGGAAAGAATAGAAAGCCAAAAGTAAGTCCCGATGCATTCGAGTTCGGCGTTCGCTACACGTTGGATGGTAAGCGCAAACTCGACACCTTCAAGACGCTGAACGAAGCAGAGGCGGCACTGCGTGAGCGTAACATGCGTCTCTATGCGAGCAAGAACGGCTTATCTTTTCCCACCACAGCCACCATGACTCCCGCAAACAGAATCCTGCTCGCGGACGCCATTAAACAGTATCTCAGCGATAAGGCGGCGGAGGGCAAGGACCACAAGACCATCTCCGCCTACCGCTTCGCTCTCGCGCAATTCACCGCATCGTGTTCGAAGAAGTTCATTGACGAAATCGGGAAGCAGGATTTGAAAGATTTCATGGGATGGCTCCGCCTGCACGCTGTTCCAAATCGCCGCAATGCGAACCCCGGCCAGACGTACAAGAACAAGGTTCTGTACGTGGTCATTTTCCTCAAGGCTTTTGGTCGAGAGAAGCTGCTAAAGAAGAGCGAGTATCCCACGAGCACATCGAAGATTGTCAGCGCACACACGGACGAGGAACTCGCCCTACTGTACAAACACGCAAAGGGCGAAGTGCGGTTTCTGCTCGACTACTTCCTTGGCTCTGCCGCGCGAAATGGAGAAGCGACCCACGCCGAGTATTCCGACCTGAACGGCTGTGTGCTCGAAATTAAACGCAAGCCGCATTTGAACTGGCACCCCAAGAAGCACCACTGCCGCAATATTCGCATTCCTGCTGCAGTGGCCGAAGCCATTCGTGCACGGCAGAAGACCGCCTCTTCAAAGCTCATCTTCCCGAACGGTGATGGGCTCCCAAATCAGCATTTGCTCAAAGACCTGCAAGAGTATGCGGAGAGTATAGGAGCAACGTTCCACTGCGAACTTCACAAGCTGCGTAAGACCGCAGCCACACGTTGGGCGTTGTCGGGGATGCCGATGCATGGAATTCAGAAACTCCTCGGTCACAAGAACCTTGAGACCACGATGGCGTATTTGGCCGACATTGATTTGACGACGGGCCACATGGAGAGCATGGTCGAGGCTGCGACGTACAAACCTGTCCAAAGCTGATTGCATCGGGTAGTTTAAGAAAAACGCAGTACTATAGAGACGCGGCTCAGAAGGCACGATGGCTTGTCGCCGGAACCCGCACGCTGAATACCAGCGGTTAAGCCCCGAAGAAGAACGGCGGAACGCTACGCCCTGTAACTTCGAGCAGTTCACGAAGTTATAGGTGTTTCGCCATGTCCAAGCAACTCCTCAGCACGCTCGAAGTATGTGAGTACCTCCGTGTCTCTCGCACGACACTTTACAAGCTAATCAAGCAGGGACAACTGCGTTCGTACTTCATCGCCAAGGCGTGGAAGTTCCGCCAAGTTGACCTTGAAGCCTACCTCGACCGCATGGCTGTGGGACGATGACACCTCGTACTGGACACTCGTCGGCATTAGGGATGGAACCCTTTGGCAAGCCGAACCGCTGGTCACCAGCCGGTCCCGCATCCCGCAACAGTCCGCACGCTGACCGGGAGGCCCGGGCACTGTCGTTGCTTGGGGTGAGAATGCGGTTGACCGCCGAGACGGACTTTGATGAACGCCCCCAAGCTCCTCACGCTCGACCACATCGAGAAGTTAATTGCGAACGGGGAGACCGCTTGAGCACCGGAGAATTGCAAACCGATGGGCGGCCGCTCAGCGACCATCGGGGTCAGAGACTCAACGGTTATAGGGGGGGAAATCGGGCTTGGCGTGCGTGCTTGCCGGTGAGAGCGCGGCAACGCTGAGTTCGGCTCCGGCGAATGCGGGCAGCAGCGCACTGTTGGAGGTCGAGATTTGGAGGATGCCCACGCAAGATAATACTGCGTGGCGGGAAATTATCGACCAGAGAAATTGAATTCTTCAGTGGGTGGGGACGAGTGTTGGGTCAATATTAGGTGGCATGCCTGCGGTTCGACCCCAACCGAATCGAGAAGTTCATCGAGAACGCGGAAACCGCATGACGCGGCGGGAGGGAGAATGCCACGCTTTGAGGTCGGCCCCGGCGACCGCGGGCGGCAGCGCAGGGTCGAGGTGCGAGATTTGGAGAATGCCCACGATGGATAATACTACGTGGCGGACACTTCTTTTTCATCAATTACGATTTTACTTCACGCCACTTGAAGTCGGAGCCGAGGAAGGTCAAATGAATCCACTCGGGGGAAACAAATCTCAATTTTGGATGGAGGAGGCCGTCCGTCGCAGGTCTTCATGCGTATCCATCAGTTTCTGCCATCCCTTAATGCGGGAGACCGCACGGACTTTTTGCCGAATGCGAGTGACGAACATCTTGTAAGCCGGCTCACTGACAACGTCCGACCAGCGTTTGGTATTCTTGGGTAGGCTGCCCAAGTGGAACAACGGTTTCTTGGCCGTATCAAGCATCTTGAATATCTGCCTCGTCGTCCATTCTGGGTACATTTCAATGATGCCGGCAATGGCATTCTTGGCGTCGTCTTCTGTTTTCCACGAATCCAAACTACATAGCTGGCAACCAATCACGTAGCCGCGACGTATGCCTGCGTAATGAGCGAAGGCGTATGTCATAGCAAGCAGGTTGCGAAGCGTTTCCACGAGTTCGGCTCCATTCTTGCGGGTCATAAAGTCGGAAAACAAACTGGCGCGAGCCTGCTCCATCGTTTTTCGCAGGCGTTTCTCCATTTCAGGCTCGTGATGCCTTGCAGTGTATCTCCACCACTTCTGGAGCATCTGTTTTTTTCGTGATTCGTCCATGCGTTTGCGCTCTGCGAGGTAACGAAGAAACGCCCTGCATTACCTCCCCAAATACGCCCTAAAGACTGTATTTCCAATCAGATACAAGTAACAGTGCTTTTTTCATGTATTGGAAGAAGAAGTAATTAGCGGGGTAAACTGCGAATAGGAGAAACCAAAATGAAAAACCATGAAAGCAAAGCAACCGTCAAGAACATTCGCCTTAACAAAGACGAAGCCGACCGTGCACGCAAGTCCGCCGTAGGTGAAAAGTTGCGAGCACGTGAGAAGTTCATTGTCAAAGCCGAAGCGAGTGCGACGGCGTTTGAAGCCAGCTACGCAAAACTCAAAGCGATGAACGAACAACACACCGTTCTTTACCGTTCGTTCAAAGAGATTGCCGCTGTAGCACGGGAAGAACTCTTGACCGTCCGTCACTTCTTCGCACACAAGAACGACGGCGAACTTCTCTTCGGCTTGTATGCGGTCGGCGAAGAGTGGTCTCAGGCACGGTGCGGCGTCGGCTACGATTATGTTTGCCGCCTCACGCCGCCGACCGAACAAAAGTTGTTGAAAGACGTGAACGAAACCGCACAAAGTTCGGTTTCGGCGAAGCCGAGACGGAAAGCCGCCGACGGTTTGCAAGACCTTCTCGCCGCACTTCCTACCGACGCCGCGCGTGTGAAGTTCATGAAGAAGTTTGACGCACAAGTAGCCGACTTGAAAGCGAAGAACGAGAAAGACGCCGAGGTTCGGCTAACGAATCAAAAAGCGGTGTATGAACAAGAACGCAAAGACGCCGAAAAAGAAACCGCACGGTTGCACAAGCTTGCCGTTGAACAAGCAAAGAAAGACGGCGAAGAAACCGAACGGCGTCTTGCAAAAGAAGCAGCAGCGAAGCTTCCGAGGCCGGTGACGAACACGGCCGACGAAGCGAATGCCTTGAAGCTTGCGGACATCTTCGCACGCAACATAGCGATGTCTTTGAACAAAAGCGGGACGGTCGCGGACGCAAAGCTTCTCGCCTCCGCACGCAAGACCGCAATAGCGTATTGCAAGCTGCGGGGAATCTCGTTCGTTGCGGACCTCGTGCCGCCCCGCAGCAAGCCGACGAACCCGGCGAAGCCGACGTTGACCGAAGAAGAGAAAGCCAGGGCGGCGGCCTCGGACTCCGCACTCAAGAACGAACCGTCGCAGGCGAAGCCTGCGGAAGCCCTGAACTTCGTCCCGGACGGGTCAATGACAATCGGGCACATGTACAGCGAGAACAGCAAAGGCACCGCACCGGAGTTTGAGTTCGTCACACGGGAACAAAAGCGGGCCTTGACGCGCGGCACGCAGGTCGCATAGCGGCACGGCGGGCAACCCCCGCAAAAGGGAGGAATGAAATGGCAAAACGAAACGGAGTGAAGGTCGCGGAGTTGCGGAAGGGCAGGCGCTACCTCGTGTACCGCGGCGGGCAGTTCGGCGTCGCGCTTGAGGCCAAGTACTACGGCCTCATCGACGGCCGCGCGCCCGGGGTCGGGAATCCCTTCGACGGCACGGGGCACATTTTCCTGTTCGTCGGCAACGAGGACTCCGGCTATGTGCTGAGGGACAGGGACATCCCGCGCAGGGTAGTCCCGTACACCCGCGAGGCGGATGCGGAGAACAGCCTCCGGGCGCAGAGATACCTTGACCGCATGGGCGTGAAGTAGGGCGGCGAAGTAGAAGCACGGCGGGCAGCGCCCGCACAGGAGAAAGACGATGAACAGCAATGTGAAAGCGGCAATGGAAGCGATAGCCAGATACGAGCAGGAGCGCGGGAACGGCAACCAGGATTCCGCGCACGTCAAAGCCACCCACCTCAACTGCGCGCTGATTGCGCTGGACCACCTCGACCTGCTGCATGCGAACGTGCCCAAGGAAGCGGCGTCCGGAATGACTACCTGTGACCTCAACGGGTGGCTCGAATCAATCGGCGTCGGCGACTCGGCTGTCATCTATGATTATATCGTCGCAAAGCACTGGGTCACGACCCGCATCACTGCGCGGAAGTTCGTGAAGGCGCACCCCGACGGGGATTACCTCATCGTGACGAAGGGGCATGTCTTTGCAGTCAAGGACGGACAGCCTTTCAACGCAAGCATCTGGACCCTCAATCAATATGTGCGGGTGGCGTGGAAAATCGAGCTCGACGAGGAATCGGAATCCGACGCCGAGCGGCAATGGCCGTCGAGCGGAGCAGAGCAGCCGTGAGAGTCTACGAACTCAATTTGAAGGCTGCTGCCGCCGACCCAAGCTTCACCACTACTTCCGGGATTGCACACGTTGCAAGTGATGCCACCGACAAAGTCTCCGGAGAAATCTTGGTGGCCCAGACTTTTGAAGCGGCCTTCGGTCAACCCCCATCACTCCTCTCCGCCGCCGACTTAAAATAGCCTTCGGCTCACCTCATCCTCACCTGCCTCACTCCCGCCCCCGACTCTTTGCCAAGCCGCGCCGCGCCGCCAACAGCTTGCTGTTTTGGCTTCGTGACGGTCGGGGAACTTCTCGTAGGAAATGGACTACCAATACCTCTATTGACGAGGGTCGGGGTAGCACCCACGACTTCAGGCGGCGGGTCTCTTTCCGAATCACCTGCCGCCGACCACTTTTTTGTTGAGCAGTGGTGCCGATGATTCGGAGTGGTCAAATCGAAGCATTCGGAGATTTCCAATGAAGGACCATTACAACGCCGTTCGCAAGTCTGACCTGTATGAGTACGCCGGCATAAGCAAACCCCTGCTCATGCTCATCGCAGGTTTGGTTATCAGTGAACCAAAAGAGGGTCAGGAAGCCGACCCCGGACTACCGCCGGGCTGGTGCGTCGCCTCGCAGGACACCCTTGCGGCCATGTTTGGCTGCTCGGTCGAGGAAGTAAATCGCCAGATAAAGAAGTTTGAACGGGATGGCTGGCTAACCGTAAAGCGATTCCGTGACGACCGTGGATACCCTCGCTGCCACTACGCCATCACACCAGAACAACTCAAGAATATCAAAACACGTGAGATGAAGAAGGACGAGGACGGCTACTACATCCGAGCCAAGCGACCTTTGTCCACACGCAAGCAGGAAAGCCAGAAGATAAGCCAAAAGAATCTCGTCTGGAATAAACGGCATGCCACAGCAATGCCGCAGCATCCTCTTGATAATCCATCAAGAAGCCTCTTGATGAATCATCAAGAAGCCAGTTGCGAATCCATCAAAAAGCCTCTTGATAATCCATCAATGAAGTTGTTGCAGGTAGTCGTTCCTTCATTGGGCGCAGTCAATGGTTGCTCTTCAGGCAAAGGCAAGAGCACTTCGCTTCGCTCAAACAAGGAAGGAAAGAAAAACCAAAGTCAAAACCCGGAGCGCAGGGCAAACACCAGCCCTGCGGTGGAACAAAAGCGATTAGATAGTTCCGCTGCGCCGCAGCGGAAGATACCGAAGCCGAACTCGGTCGCCCCTGTCCGCAACTACCTCAAGTCTGAGCCTGCGGCGAAGCTGCGGGACGCAGGGTGCCCCGAGGCGGTCATCTCCGAGGTCACCAAGCTGGAGCATTGGAGCCACGCTCTAAACGATACGGCGAATCCAATCACGGCGTATGTGACCTTGGCGACCAAGGCGAATCCCGTGGCCGACCGCATGTCTGCGCTGTGGCTCCCAAAGCTCAAGGCGAATGGGGTCATCGTCCACAGTGATGCTGATTTTGAGTGGGACATTGACGAAGCCGTGCAAAACGCCATGGCGAAGGAATATGCGCAGATGACCGACGAGCAGCTTGACGTGAAACGTGCCCAACTGTGGTGGAGCACGTTGACTATTCCACAGCGGGAAAAGTATGAGTCCATCAACCTTGAGGAACTGGAGAACTATTGGTCGCCGGGATGGAAGCAAGTGATGATTGAATGGAAATCCAGAAATGAAGCGAGAGGAGGAGTAGGGGTTTAGCGATGCGTAACGGCCCGCTCACGCGGACGTGCCGAAATCAAAGCTCCCTTTTCAGACGCGGTCACTTCTCGGGCAGACTTTTTTGCCTCTTCCACGGGATTCCTTTGGACGCAACTTCCCGCACGCTACGCATCGGGATTAGCACTCGCCGCCCCATCCTGACTGAGCGAATAAACTTCAGCGAGATGTAATTGTCCACCGTGCGTATGGAGATGCCGACCAACCGCCGCTAATTCCCCGAAGGTTTCTCGACGTGGTCAATTACGATGACTTCGACCGGGCGTTTTCCCGATTCCAATTTCAAGCCGAGTTGCTCCTGCACAGCCGCGAAGAGTGAAGGTGCGTTGGAATCTGTTTGAATGTCATCCGACGCCCACGTGAGCTTGAAATCGTATTTGCCCGTGAGCCCAGTCTTGTCCAGAACGGGGCGACCCAGAGACCCTGACAAATTCCGCGCCAAGTCGGCGATAGGAACAGCTTTGGCTGTCATCATCTGCGATACTCGATTTCCGACCGTCCTCATCGAGCCCGCTTCTAGATGGTCGCCGGACCCTCTGGATTCACCCGGGGCAGTCTCGTCAGGTCTTGTGCCCTGAAGTTTGGAGCCATTCTTCGTGATGACCAACAAATAGACTGGGAGTTCCTTTGATTCACGGTGGATTTTGAGCTTCAACCGGTCCGCCAATAAAACTTGAAGCATGTGCTCCCGCGCTAGGTTGCGCTCATCTGGGCCAAGCTTCTTCAACTCATCAGCAACAGACCCGTCCATTTTCGCGTCGATATCGTATCTTTCAGAGTCGAGCCAAATAGGCGCGCCTGAGACCTGATAGTTTCGGACTCCATATGCCGATTCAATGAGCCATTGCAGCGAAACGTTTAATCCAGTGAGTCCGTTGTCCTCAGTCATCAAACTCGCTCTAAAGCCATCAGACTTGTCCAGTTTAAACGAAGCGACCTCGTACTCATACGTGGGGGGAACAACGGCTGTGTTCTGGGCCTGCGACTGAGCCCGGGCTTGCCTTGCGTTTGCGAGGACAAAAAAGAGCGGAACGGCGACGGCCACCAATCCGACCGCAGTGAGCAATCGCCTTCTCGCCCTCCAACGACATCGCCAAATTTCTGCAAGCGCGAAGCCCTCTTCGATAAGGGAATTATATATTTCAATCCTCTCCTCCCGAAATACATCAGAAATTTACACCACATCAATTATGCAAGCCCTACAATTCCGTTTGTCGCTACACGAACCAGCAACGGGAAGAACGCGTGCCCGTGCTGCTGTTGCGATAGGAGAAACACGTGCTCACGGCAATCACGAAGGAAAGGGCGAATGTCGTTTTGACCATGCTACAGTCGTCTTGCGTTGATACCACGGTTGTGCGGTGCGGTTGCTCTAAAAGTTCACCGAGAGTTCCGCTTCCAGCCCCCTTCCTCCCGTATTTTTCGCGTGATTTAAGAACCGATGCTGACAAGTGGTGTGCACACCGCGAATGCGCGGCGGCGCACCTGCGGTTTTCCAGGTAGTGAACAGAAGTGGCCTTAGCACCCATTAAATAAGAGTGAGGAAGAATGCTTCTCCGAATGAAACAGTTGCCGGGCGTGGACAATCTGCGAAACTATCCCGCAGAGATTATCAAAGGACTTGAAGAGTTGCTCCTATCGGGTGGGTCAGCAATGCCAGACCCCAAGCGCAAAGGCTTCTATGATTTAGAAAACCATGAGCGCACATTTTTTATCCAAATTTCATCCATAACTGGCCGAGTGTGTTACTTGCAGCATGGCGCAAGACGCTCTTCGGCCAATTGGATGCTGACTACTGCGAATTGGAAGAAAGAATCGGGTTCGTGCGTACCAGCTTTACGAACAGCGCAGGAAACGCGACGGCTATGCCTTGGATGATTGTGATAGATGCGCCCCATTAAATCATGGCGCAAAGCGGCTCTCCTGCCGGTAATGCGCTGGGCTGCTTCACCAAGTGCCTTTAATGCTTCGTCTGCATCTGGCACGCCAACAAGCTCGGGACAATTTCTCGCGCCGTAGTGAAAATTGGCACGTAGTCAATTTTGAGGATTTCCGTCCAAGTTTTCTGCAAGGCTTCGGCCACATTTATCTTATCCATTGCGCGAAACAACGGCTCTATCCGCCTGTCCTGAACTGCCAACACCTGTTGAAAGATCATGGCATTAACGATTGTCAGGGAAGCAATCCGAACGACTTTTAGGTCGGCGCTTGGGGAAGGCATCGCGTCTTCCTCTTCGTTGGGGAAGCGTTCAGTTCTCTCTGGAATACCCAACGCCTTGCGAAAACGGTCCGCAAGCGGAGATGTGCGCCTAAAAAGGTTGCTGGCGGTTTTCGATGGATGAACCAATTCCGGCTACGGAGGCCACTACCACGTCCTCGCTGACAAGCAACTCATAGCTCCGTCGGAGGGCTTCGGCCACGTCAGTCCGCTGTCCCGGTAGCATCCACTCCCCGTCGTTGCTCTCGCGAGTGACCACGCGAATCCCAAGCTGCGCCTTTTGTAGATTCTTTCGGAGCCTCGTTAGAGAATCTGCCCTGCGCAATTCTGGCGGATAAAGGGTAGCAAGGCACACAGGTGAAATGCCTAGCTCTACTCTCTCTTTCGCGTCCCTTAAAAGGGAGTCTTGAGAACCGCGGGCAACATTAAATCTCCCCTCGATGACCATCCTGATGCCGAGGAGGTCGGCAACGATTATGTCTGGAAGGTCTCGCGTCTTTCGGCCAATGGATTTGCGAATCGTTTCCGGAACCGAAAGCATTCCGCGTTGCTCAAGAAGCTCAGCAAGGGCGACGTTTACGACCTCTTCGCGGAAATCAACGTTGGGCATGTGGGCGCATTATACTGTACAGAACTGTGGATTTTATCCGGTCCTTGAATTTCGAAATAGGCTGTCTCTTAACCGCGCCTCCTGAGCACAGCCGCTTGGGAAGATGGACATCCACCAGCCCGCTCCACCCCTATTGGATGTCGAACCAGCCACCTCACGACAGGAGCACTAGCGCCCACTTCCAACCGTCAAGGAGGAGTCCCTTCGACGGTTTTCGAATTTAGCCATTCGAAAACCGCCCACGTCGCTTCGAGGTCTTCTCGGTTGTAGGCGAGGATTTTGTCCATCAATTCTTTTCGCTTTCCCTCGTCGTTCGTTTCAGTAGCCTCGATGAAAGTCGCCATTGCCCACTGCCCACCAGACTCTTCTAGCGTGCGCTTGAAGCCAACGTATTTCTCGACCACCTTGAGACTGAAACTGGGCAATGGAAGGATGATTGAATTCCTAGCGACCGTCAGCAGGTCGAGCAGATTTGCCTTCACTCGCGCAGCAATGCCGTCCGAATCTCCATAACGGTTAGCGTACAACGATAGTTTTGTTTTCTCGTAGCTGGCCCAGTGAACAAACGGAATGTCACCGCAAGCCTCGAACACCTTCTTGGCATTCGACAGGAAGGCTTGCCAGCCATCTCTGTCGCCATCCGGACCGAACCCGGCAACGGCGGATATGAACTCGCTTGGCTTCTCCCCGTAGACCTGCATTCCCCACAGGTAAATCTTCTCGATTTCGTCGAGATGTGGTGGCATTCCTTCGAGGTCGAACATGACGTAACTGGGGGAGAGCGGGATTGCCGGGGCGGCGAGAACCTTTTCCTGCTGCGCCTCCATCGCCTGTGCAAAATGGATAATGCGACTGGCAGTCTTGCCAACTCGCCGCTCACCTTGCCCGTGCGGACGTTTCAGTTCGCTCAAGCTGACGGAGTCGAACTTGGTCAAAAGTTCCTTGCGCGTGGAGACCCCGATTCCATGGAGTGTGCGAGCGAGGCTCTGGTCAACGTCAGGCACGAGGGCTACGCTGCCATCTGCCTCCGCTTTATCCATGCACCTTTCATTGAAACCGCACCCTCCGCATTTGCTCCACCCCACGGGTTCGTAAGGCTCGCCATCGAGTCTCTTGACGCGCAGGAGGTTCTCTAATACAGCGAGCGTCCACTCCCCTCCGTCGTCTTCGACGCCGACGATTTCGTTCATCCCGTTGTAGACCTGCAATGCTTTGGCACGAAAGCCCGTACTTCCCTCGAACAGCCAGCCGTATAGTTGTACTTGAGCGATGATTTCAGGATGCTCGACCGGGTCAATGTGGCGGGACAACTTGCAGTCCCGAATCACGTAGCCGTCGCCATCAAGAATTAGAAAGTCGGGAACTCCGGCGATTTCTACGTCGGTGCCTGCAAGTCGGTGCCGCACGAGGAAAGCGGGCTGATACACGACAGGGATTCTGGTGGCTATGGCTTCCAGCGTTCTCCCAACGCGTTCGTCAATCAGCACGCTGCTCAAATCCAGATGAGGCCCCAGAGTTGCCAAATGCTCATTCTCGTGGCGAATCCCAAGCCGCCGCATGACCTCGTCAAACTCGCTAGGTTGCGCTTCGCGTTCGCCCTTTTCTTGCAAATAGACGCGAAGCTCACAGGGGGATGGTCGCCAGTAGGTCATGAAATCCGAAGCGGTCAGTCGCACTGTGACCTCCAATTGTACAAACACTTATTGTTAATTGGTGATTTCTTACCACATATCAGTTGAGTAGCGATGAAGTTGTCCGCACCAAGTACCCTCGCCACTATTCATCGCGAAGAATGCCCATCAACCTTCACAATTTGAACTTCTTTCCTACCGGAAATGTTATCGGCTCTCCCGACTCACGGTCGCATGTCCGTGCATACGGTGACCATGTCCCCGACACCAATACCTAGAAAGGAGGACCGATAGAACTGCAAATACGTGCCCTGCTCTGACGACCCCCCGGCCCCATCTACGCGCTCCACCGTGTAAGTTCCGTCCGGGATTTGCCCATTTTCGCAATTCGAATCCAACGAAATGCCTTGGGGTTCGCCATGGTAGATGGTCACCTTGCCCCGGAGTTCATACCTCCCGATGGCCTCGTGGATGGGCATCTTATCCCGTTCTTCCTCAGCCCATACCTTGTCCCGTTCTACGCGGGCCTCCTCAGCCGTGCAGCCGTGGTAGCAGGGTTGGTCCGCCGCCCCATGCCACGAAGGCACTTGCCACGACACCAGAGCTAGCACGAGCAGGCACGGCACCAGCACCAACCGCCGAAACGACTTGCGTTCCTTGTCGGTATATTCTTCGGGGAATCCCCATTCACGGGGGTGGTTTTCGCTATCGTATAAACCGTCTGCAAAATCCTTGTCAAACGACATCCACATTTGCTGCTTCACCCACCGCAGCGACGAAGAATCCGCCTGATTCTTCAAGGCATTCTCAATATCCTCGCGGACATCTGCGGGAACGTGGGAGCGTTGGAGAATCGGGTGCTTTTTGCTGTAACCCCACACATCATAGCGGGTAGGCTTGCGGAGGATTTTCGTGCCAGCCTTGTAATGGTATTCCTCGCACACGGTTTCAAAAGCGGTGGCATAGAGCCAAATCAGGTAGACTGCGATAAGCATGAGGTTGAGAATCACTTTGTGCTCGTCATACATGTAGGAAAAATAGATTCCGACGACGAGGACTATCGGTGCCAAGAGACCGGCAATGACTTGAAGCAGCGACGTAACGGGCTGGTTAAGTCCTTCGTTTTTTTCCGATGCCCCCTTGAGGCTAAACATCGCAAGAAGAAAACCACCGCACATGTAGAGGGCCAGCTTGACGTGCTTCCAAATCAGGCGGCGTATGACAAAGACGATGCTTTCGGAGCCGTCGCCGTACTGGCTGGGTCTTTCTGCGGCGGTCCTGTCTGCGGCGCGGCACCAAGCTAGAAAAGCGATGACGGGTATCATCAGGATGAGGACTAGTTGCCAGATGTACATTCTTGTTTTCCTCTAAGTTCCTGCGTTCTAATCTCCAAGAGCATCCAATTTCCGCACTCGAATCAAGCCATCACGAGCGAGCGGTCCAGCCCGAGAAGACTCACCTGTTCAAGCCGACGGGCTGCGCGGTCTGGCATCCGCACGCTGATTCGAGCGGGTGGCGGTTCGGTATCGGGTGGCGCTCGGTAGTCGGGGAAATCTCTTGTATTACGGCATCCAGAAGTCCCTGCTCTCCGTTCAAGTCGAGCCACGCAAATTGGCCATTGGGGTTCAACTCACAGAACCAATACCGCTGCTGCCTATGGAGCAGGAAATCAAATCGGCCGAAGTCCAACTTCAATGCCTGCATGTACGCCAGTATCGCCACGCTCAAATCAGAGGGAAGCAAATGGGGTGTCCATTCCTGTTCCGGAGACATGCATTGCCGCCAATCAATCGTGTTCTTGAGAAAGTCCCGCTCAAGCGAGAAGGCAAACATCTGTCCCCGAACAAACACCACGGTCACATCATGGCTTGCCTCAATGTACTGCTCGACGAACCACGGATACCGTGGGTCGAGGTCGTCCGTCCGCACTTCTGTCGTGTAAAGTACCCTGTCTCCGACAACCTCATTGGACAGTGACTTCACAACGGCGGTTTTTGTACGATGCGCATCATTGAGGAGCATCTCGTAGCGAGGAACGGCAAAGAGGCCGCGTGCATGGCGGAGTTGAAGAGTTTCCCGGCACGGCGCTCCGCAAAGGGTTCAACCAGCACTAACTTTTGGTCAGCCCACAACAGGTTGACCATCTCCGTGAGCACGTAGCGCATTTCAGCTTCCACATACTTCGTCCAGATTTCCGACTTTTCGTTCTCGCCATTGAGGGGCTTGCGCCAATACGCCTTGCAGACTGTGTTGCTGCTCACGGTTCGTCCCGTCGGGTCAGAGATGTCGAAACCATTCCGATTCAGACGAAGCCTGTATTTCGTAATCTGGTCGAAGTTCAGCCGAAACACCGACGATTCGCTCAGCCTGTCGAGCAGCACGTCGGTCGTCGCATCATAGGAATTTGTGAGTATCAGCAGTTCGTTCATCTGGAAAGAAGAACGAGGCGTAATGCTGGCGAGTACGCCTACATGTTCGTCAGTCGTCGTCGCGGTCTACGGGCTGACCTTTATTGTTGTGGGTCTGCGTGGCATTGGCTGTGAAGCGAACGCAGAAGGGAGACCTATCCTCCTCTGGGTTGAGAAATCATAATTATCCGGACCGACTGCAAACCGCATTGGTTCCTTTGAAAGTTCCACGGGTGTCAGTTTCATCTATTTCTCCTCGAATGGATTAAAAGCATCAGCTACGTACTTGATGGAAGCCCACAACTTTTTCACAGGATACCCTCAGTTTGGGATTTCCCCGCCTGTTTCTCACAACCGCAAGTACAGACGTGTCGAATCGTACAGCTAATCTGCTCGTGGTATTTCTGCTCGTGTGCCATTACATAGAGAGGCGTGGTCAACCACGCCAAGTTCTTTCGTGCCCTTGGACAGCGGGTGAAGAAGCTCCGAGAGGCTGCCGGTTACACGCAGGAGGACATGATCTCCCTCGGCTTCTCGGCTCGCCACTGGCAGCAGATCGAGGCTGGTCGTCCCATCACAGTGACGACGCTCCTGCGAATCTGCGACGTGTTCAAGGTTCCCGCCGACCGCCTGATTCGGGGCTGGACAAGGGCATCTACGGGAAGTGAAATCGCAGCCGGTTTCTAGATGCGGGTTCTCGGCCTGACGCCCCGGTCATCCTGCACGTTGGAGACGTACTGCCTGACTGTCTCGTAGTTCCCCGTCGAGAGGTCACCAAGTACAGCTTCTTCGATGAAAAGGCGGCAGCCGAGCGTGTACGTGAGTTCTGTTCTGTCCTGAAAACGGACATGGATGTAGAGCGTCCCCTCCTCGAACTCGTGTCCACCCAATCCACGACCTTGCCGCGAACTCCTGGGTACTGCTTTCCACGCACGATTTTCTTCAAATGTCCTCCTCATTTTGGACGCATGATCCAATGCGCGGGCGTATCAGATACTGGTCCGTAGACATTAGTCTCCCAACCATTAGGAGCCCCGAATATCAGCACTGCCAAATCCAACGACTTACGACCGCTGCGGCGACACCCTTCTGAACCGTCACCACTTTTCAACGAGTTAGCGACTGTGCCCCAAACAGTGAGAACACCGATAGTGATAATCCGTGTCGATTTCCGTGTCTCGCGGCGGAAGGTGCATCCGCGTCAGAATCGTGCTGACGAGGCTCTTCCTGCCCAAGATGCATCTGTCGGCGAGGAACATGAACTTGGCGGTCTTCATGTTGTACGCCACGCGGCCCCGAGGGTATTCCTCATACTCGGCGTCGGGAACGGCCCCACCGCGGACGAGTTGCGCCCAGTATTGGAAATGTGGTCGCGCTCGTGGATTGCGAAGTCGCCGAAACGACCTGCTTCCGTAAGAGGGGTGGAGTCAATCCAGAGCTTGTCACCGACGAGGTAGACGATGCCGACTTTAGGTGCGGGTCTTTGGCTTCGTGTCATTGTGCTTTCGCATTCTCCGCTTGGCGTCCTGCGGGTACTCCGGGCATAGAAGCAAGTGGGCCGTTTCGGCCTCCGGGCTGTACTCGCCGCGACGGTATTGATGTCCGCACCAAAAGCACGCCGCTGCGACACCCGGCTTTTTCAGATTTCTCAGGGCGCGGGTCGCTCTGTATTTCCAGTCTTTAGGCAGGCGGATGCGGGGCATCAGTTTCTCCTCCGAAATAGGGATAAGGCGGACTTGAACACCGTTCTCCTTGTCGATGACCGAAGTGTCCGAGCCGGGGCAAACTTCAAAGAGACCTGTGGCCAGCAAGACCATGCGAGCCTCCTCGACGGACGGGACGGCGATGACCACGAAATCCTTCTCGTTCGAATCGTTTTTCTTCATCGTTGGAGTCCGGCTGCTCACGCCGCTGCGACCGCCTGACTCTGTTTCGCTTCCCTCGTGAAACGAACGACACTGGCGCGGCTGATGCCGTATTTCTTTGCAACCTTGGTTAGCGACATTCCTGTCAGACGGTCACTGACAAGCGCATCGTGGTCGATATTGAGTGGCGTACGTCCAAGCCGCTGCCCTTCCATCCGTGCCCTTCGCATTCCGGCCTTGATGCGCTCCACGATGAGGCTCCGTTCCAGCTCGGCGATGCTGCCAACCATCGTAATGAACATCCTGCCCATTGGCCCGCTCGTATCAATCTGCTCCCTCGCAGAAATGAACTCGATTCCAATCTCGTGCAACTCGTCCACGATTTCCAAGAAGTTCTTCGTGCTTCTCGCGATGCGGTCGAAGGCTGCACATAGAAGTACGGAGAACTCACCTCGCCTCGCGTCAGCCAGCATGGCGTCCAGACCCGGACGACGTGCCTTGCTGCCGGAGATTCCGCGGTCGCAGTATTCCGGACGACCTCAAAACCTCGCTGCGCTGCCAATTTTCGGAGGTCGTAAAGCTGCGTCTCCAAATGCTGGTCTGCCGTACTTATCGACAGTAGATGGCTGCTTTTTTCATTCGTTCATTCTCCTTTCGCTGAGATTTTGGATTCGTGTCGCCTTTCTTGCGCCGACCGCAATTCAGATATGAAGCACGGCTCGCAAATGCCGCCAGTCTCGCCACCCTCGCCTTGGGTGAAATGGTGTCCGCAGGCGGAGCAGTGGAACTCAGTGCCGGTCATCGCGTGACCGTTTGAGATGGTCTTGAGCGGGGTTGCTTCCGTTCCGCAGCGGATACACTCCTCGGCGATGAACCGAGTGCAATGGATGCAGGAGCGGGTCATCCATGCCTCCGCATCGAATGAATGAACGGGATGACGCCGACGAATGCTGCCAAGACTGCGAGAAAGAATAGAAGCCTGAATGCAAGGGGACGAACGACTGATAGAATCTGCGAAGCCATTGCAGCCTCCTCATAAGGTTGCTTCGGATAGGGGCGTCTCGGCGTTCATATCGCCGGGGCGTCCCGTTTACTTCAATTCCTTGGCTCTCTCGTGCAGATACTTGTCGATGGCACGCCGGATGAGTTCCGCCACCGGAGCGCCTGTCTTGTCGGACAGCGTCAGTAGCTTTTTGACTTGGTCTTCCTTCAAGAAGAGGGCTGTCCGCTCATCTGCCTATATTATACCACCGGCATACATGTATTCACCACTCAAGGCCCTTGGCCCTGCGCGGTATGGCGAGGACTATCGCAGTGCACCATTCTGTGCCGGGCCGAATCTCTGCGTAGATTGACTTGGCTGTGGGCGCGACCTAACATTCCGCCCATCATCCCATGATTGGCCAGACCATTTCGCATTACCGCATCATCGAGAAGTTGGGCGGCGGCGGAATGGGTGGCTCTGACCAGTGAGTAGGGGGCAGGGTCATGGCGTGTCTTCTTCGTTCCTCGGTTTCGCGAAGCCATGCTGCTCGCTAAATCGGCGAGCCATTTTCCTTCGAAACGACGAATCGCTACAGATTTTCCTCAAGCTCCTCGTGAACTTGCGCTCGGCTTTGTCCGAAGGGTCACCACGCTGCATCCCCTTGGCTGCATCGAAGTAATATTCCATAAAAATTGCCCCCACGATGTGGACAGCATGGTGCCTCCCTATCCCTGTCACGAGCAGCTTCTCAAACGCCGTTCGCACATCGGCGTTGCCCCCGTCGAGCATTGACTCGACTGCTGCGTGCATCTGGAGGTGCGCCATGGGACTCACACCATCCACCTCGTACGGCTCCCCGCCGCGCACGTCGGCAAACTCCAACGCGTTGTGAACGTGTGGCAACCCTAAATGTTCTTGAATCACTTTGGCAAGGATTTGCCCCTCGCGAGGAAGGTCGGCAACCCGCCCGTCCTTGACGGCCGCGTAGACGAGGGCATCGTACTGCCCGACTAATTCGCCTAATTCGCGAAGTTCCCGCTGCTTGTCTTCGGACTGGTTAGAGGAGTCCATTGCCGCTCAGTTGCCCGTAGATTAGCCCACCTTTGCAACACACGCACCACTTGAGTCGGCGATGCAGAAATGCGTCCCGTACGTACATGCCGTTCTGTGCACCGGTAATCGCCAGCGGTGAAAGCGGAGGTGCCGACGAAGAGTGGGGGCATGATGTGGGGATTCTAACGCACCATTTCTTTGGTCAAGTGCGAATTGTTCTTGAGTCAACGGTTCACGGGGTTGTAATCTCAACGCATGGTCATTGGAGAAAAGATTCGGGAACTCCGCGAAGCCAAGAACCTCAGTCAAGGAGACATCGAGCGGCGTACTGGAATTCTCCGCTGCTATACCTCCCGTGTGGAGCACGGGCACACCGTCCCCGCAATCGAAACCCTTGAGAAATACGCTCGGGCGCTGGAAATCCCGCTGTACAGATTATTCTATGAGGGTGAGGAGCCACCGAAGAAACCTAGACTTCCACCAATGGAAAAAGAGGGGCCAGTGTGGGGTGCACGCGACAAGGAAAGGTCAGGGCTACGCAGTCTTGCCAAGGCGCTCTCTCGAATGGATGCTCGCAAACGAAAACTTCTGATAGGAATGGCTCAGTGGATGGCAAGACGCAATCAGACAATGCGATGAACGCATAGCGAGTCTGCCACACACAAGATTCGCCTAAGCCCCGATGGCGGTCGGGGCTTTAGCTTTTTGCGGGTAGAGGAAACTTGTCAAGGGGGCGCTATGAATTATGTGAAACTGCGGAAGTTTGTTCGTGAGAATGGCGAGGTATGGGTGTTCAGGTCGGGCAAGGAACGTAAGCTGGAAAATGGGGAGCCGGATATTATTGACTTAGTGGAGAAGGCAGAGAAATTTAGATTCGGGGGCAAGTTCTACACCAAGAATGAGTTTGAGAGGTTGATAGAGTCTTCAAATTAGGGCAGTACCGCCTTCCCGCTCTTCTAGCTTTCTTCTGTCGTCTCAAGGTTCCTATGCTCCTGTAGGATTGTGGCCCGCACCGCCAACACAGGCGATATGACGGGGGGAATGTGAAGCACCATGACATGCCGGTGCGGGTTATAAGGGTCGTCCGTGTCGTGCGACCACGCGTAAACCTTGCTCGTTCTCGAATCGCCACGAATATCAAAAACTTCTACGATTCCATTCCAAATCGTTTTGCCTTGAAACTGTTCAGTTACCGGAACACTTTCGACGTGACGCGCCTCTACCCCGTACATGCGGCTAATCACATCTCGAAGTTCTTCGACGTAGGTCACGCCGCCGCCTCTACCAACTCTTTCACCCTCCAGAAATCTTGCTCAGCCATTGCAACATACGCTCCACATGAGTAGGCATGGAAGGAGTTGGTTCCATCCTGCCCCGTTCCGGGTAGCTTCCTAATTCAATTGAGAAATTTTCGTCTTGCCACCAGTGTTGGCACAGGATTTTCCGTCATCGAACGCTTGCTACGAAGCACACTGTTCCGCGTGCGTTCGTCCCACATGAGAAACCAACCACTTGAGAACCCTCGGCGTGCAATGTGCTCCGCGACGACAAGGTCTGGACTTGTTGGATTATGACGGTAGCGCCTTCTGATTGTGCCTTTGTTGTAGGTGTGTGAAATAAAACCACGCCCAGTCCAAATCCAATAACAACTCCAAGACAAATCTTCCACGAAGACCTTAGAACGTTCATTTGATATTTCCTCCCTCTCTGCGCCTTGAGTCATTCTCAACACTTGCATCAAAGTTAGCTTACCGTAACAGTGACAAATAGCCTTGACTTGTTTAGGACGCACGACTAACTTGGTGTCGATGCGTATTCCTCGTTCAATCCTGATAGTTTTGCTCGGAGTCGCTCTCACTGGGTATGCGTTCGACTGCGGCGCAATGACGACGCCTGAGCAGGCGATGAAGTGCTGCAAGTCCATGCCTTGCTCGTCGCACGGCCATCATGGTCAGGACTGCTGCAAAGCTATGGAAGCGATGCACGCGCCTTTCGTGCAGCCCTCGTTGAGGCACGGCCATCCATACTCACCTGTCGTGGTCGCAGTATTATCATCGTTCGGTGAATCTCTCGGCGTAGATTCTTCTGCCCGCACCATCACAGAGCATTCCCACGCTCCGCCAGCCTTCCACTCAACGGCTCTCCTACCTCTTCGCATCTAGGCTTTCCTCCAGTCGGCCCCCGACTCAGCGTATTCGTGTGCTCGTGAATCGGTGTCTAAATCTGGAGGGGAATCTGTGAAATCACGGCTGCTGGATTGTCTTAAGAGAAAAACGTGCGTGGCGATGTTGCTGCTCGCAGTAATTGGTGTACCGACAGCAAGCGGGCAAGGTCCTGCCCCCGAAACGGCCCCGCCATTGTTTCCGGGTGGCGGGCTAATCTCCTACAACTCCATTTTCACGACACGCGGATTGTTGCCGGACTCAATGGGGAACATCCCCCCGACAGCCCGGCCTACTTTTTCACATGAGGGCGACATCAATTTCACGTGGGGGTTCTACCGCAATTTTGACTTGACGATTCTCGTTCCGATAGTCACGAATTACTTTGGCAGCATGGGCGAACCGACCGCTGGTGGGACAGGGCTAGGCGATGCGATGGTGCTTGTGAAGTACCGCTTCTTTCGGCGAGACTCGCCACGTGGAACCACACAAGCATCCGTCACGTTCGGGCCGAAGATTCCAGCGGGCCGAACAGATTTGACTGCTGAAAATGGCAGCCTGCTTCCCGCGAGTTTGCAGCCCGGCTCAGGCTCTGCCGATTTCTTCCTTGCTGCGAATTTTACATACACAGGACTTTTCAACCTGAAGCGGCTCGTTGCTGATGAAGACTTTCACGCACTTCTACGTACGCCGGGGACGCAGGCAACTTGCCTCGGTAGCGACATTGAATCACGGTTTTGGCTCTCTTACCGGCCGTACGAATCGAAGAACGTGACCCGTGAATGGTTCATCGGCCCCGTTCTGACTTGGCTGCACTCTCAGGATGACCGCATTGCGGGGGTCACTCAAAATGGGAGTGGTGGCGACGTGTTGCTGGCTGGAGTCGCAACTTATGTGGGCGTGCGTCCCGGAATGCACGTTTGGCTCGGCATGGATTGGGACGTGGAGCATTCCACGGGTGCGATGTTCGACCCTGTCCGCCGTCACATCAGTTTCGGAATCACACAGCAGTTTCGGCTGCATCTCTAGTGGAAGGAGGAACGATGAACACGAAGAAACTCGCGCTGCTGGCACTGCTCGGAATGTTCGTAGTGCCAGCGGCACAAGCGCAAATCAAGCATATCGAAATGCGCGTCGAAGGCATGACCTGAAACTTTTGAGCATACGGGGTGAAACAATACCTCGGACGCCAGTCTGGCGTTCAAAACGTCGAAGTCAGTTTGATTGATGGGAAAGTTGAGGTCACGCCAAAAGAGGATGGGCAGATTGACCCCGCTCAGCTTCTGAAAGCGACCTACGACAGTGGTGTGACCGTCGCAGAAATGGATGTGACCGCACAAGGGAAGATTGTGAAAGACGCTTCCGGCAACCTTGTCTTGCAAGTCGAACCGAATCGGTCGTTTGTATTCGAACCGAACGAATTGTCGAAAGGCCTTGAATCCCTCGCGGGTTCCCAAACGGTGGTCACAGTTCGCGGTCAGTTGTACAAAAAACCGGCAGGCAAAAAGAAAGCGGATGTTTCGGCTCCGTTGAAGTTGCTGCTTCTGGAAGTGCAGAAGAGGGAGTAGACGCTGAGAAAACGCATATTGCTTCTGAGCCTCGCTACGGCTGGACTCGTCGGATGCAATCAGCGTTCGGCGAGTCCTCCTCAGCCAAAAGAACAGGTAATCGCCGCAGGCGAGATTGGCTCACGCTTGCCTGACTTTTCCGTGAAGGACTTGCAGGGCAGAGAAGTCTCCTCGGCTGACCTTCGTGGCAAAGTCGTCCTCATTGATTTTTGGGCGACATGGTGCCAGCCGTGCAAAAAGGAGATGCCGGGCTATCAGAGGCTCTTAGACCACTATGGCCCGACCGGACTTGTTGTTATCGGATTCAAGTTCGATACGATGAGGGATATGGAAAACCCGATTCGATTTGCGAAGAGAATCGGAGTCAAATATCCACTGGCGGTCGCGTCTGATGACCTGAAGCAGAAGTTTGGCGGTATTGAGGGACTGCCGACCACGATGCTCTACGACAGGCAGGGGGTACTCCGCAAGAAAGTCATCGGATTCGAGTACACCGACGCCTTCGAGGCCGCTATAAAACCACTATTCTGAAAAGATACAGCGCGACGTACCTTCATACAGGGGGGTCGCGAAGGTCTACTGGAGTACTTCGGAGCGGGGACAAATGAAACTTTGGGGAATCCTGTTTGGAGATTGAATGGTTACCACAACTGTCTTGCAGGTGTTGATTCCGGCTCCTCCCGATGCGGCATGAATCGTAATTTTCATATCGCTCCGACAGACATGAAGATAACCCGGGTTTCCAGAATAGCGCCAATCTCGCCTAGGGATAGACCTAAGTAGGGCTTTTATGTCGCTCATTCTGCGCCCATTATATGCCGAAGTTCTATACCGAGTGCTGGTCAATTCTGAATATTTTCGGGAAATCCCCGATGGGACTTTGCAGAAGTGAGGCCATGCAGGTCTGGAGGCATTGCGGAAGGCATGTTCGTTTGGTTGCGGCTTGCCGAGCATCAGGATTAGTTCGCTCTGCCGGTATGGACGCCGCCCCGGATTGGCGGTGCTATACTCCCGGCAGAAGTGGCGTTCAGCCCCATGTCTAGCCTGCGGAGACTCTGTCCAATCCGTAGTGGGAGGGTGCCATGGATGTATTGACTTCAGGATGGCTCGGCTATTTGTCGCTGCTGTGGATAATCTTGACTGTTATCTGGCTGGCGCTGGCCACTTACCGCGCGGTGCTCGCCAGTCGCGAAGAAGACACGATTTTCCTAGCCAAAGGCGAGGCCAAGAAAGCGGAAGCTCAGCACGTCCTCGTGGACAAGCTCAAAAGCCTGAGCACGCCGCTCTGGGTGTCTGGGATATTGTCTGGTGTGTTGTTTCTTCTGATTTTCGGCATCTGGCTCTCGCGCGCCATGAACTCCACGCCATAGAGCGGATGGACCAACTCGGTCGGCGCGAGATTGCGACGCAAGTGTGACGGAAGAATTGCCGACACTTCCATGTTAGCGATGAGACCAACCAAATCACCCAAATCCAAGCAGCCCTCAATCAAGGCGCTGACAATCCACCAGCCGTGGGCAGAGCTAATCCTTCAAGGGCGCAAGCCCTTTGAGTTGCGAAGCTGGAGTACGACCTACAGGGGGCCTCTCGTGATTCATGCGGCAATGAAAATAGATTTTGAGGATGCGTGGCAATTAAGGCTGAATCCTGAAAAGCTCATCACAGGTGCCTTCGTTGGCGTTGCTATCTTGTCGAATGTGAGACCCTTCAGCAGAGAGGATGCGAGACTGCTCAGTTCGAGGCACGCCGGTGGCAATTGGTATTCGAACCTCTTCTCTTGGGTTCTCAAGAAGCCGCGCCGCATTTCGCCGGTCAAAGCCAAGGGGCAACTTGGCTTGTTCAAAGTTCCAAAGGCGGTAGAGCAACGAATTGGCAGGCTGCTTTCTCGAACACGATGAACTTTCGTCTTACCCTTTCCCCTGCGTATTCGGATTCGAGACGCTGTTGCGGAGTTCGGGTGAGCTGGTCCCTTGCTGGAAAAGTGGAGTATTCGAAGTTCATCTGACAGTCGCTCTCGGAGTCCGTGTCGGTCGGGAATTTGCCAACAGGTTCTTCTATAAGGATTGGTTTGACCTTCAAACGTTCTCCCATCAATCTCACGTACTCCGGGCTTATATCCAACAAGATGACCTTTCGATTCAGGAAACGGGCCACGAGTCCTGTCGTGCCTGACCCCGCAAACGGGTCGAGAACCGTATCGCCTTCTTTGCTTCCGCAATGGATACAGAGTTCCACCAGTTTCTCGGGGAACATGGCCACGTGTGCATCTTTGTGGGCCTGCGTGGGGATACTCCATACGTTACGCATGTTGCGAGTCTTCTTGAGAAGCGTTCGATTACCTTTGAGAGTGGCTTTCCCCATCGCCTGATGCTTGGCGTTCCCAATTGGAGGCGACATTTTACCGGAAGTTGAGACAGCGGGTTCACGTGCCTCGTCGTGGTTCCAGTAGTTTTTCTTTTGCTTGGCCAGCACCGGGATTAACTCGTAGGAGCATGTGCAGCGGTCTCGCACCGACTCAGGAATGCAGTTCGGCTTGTGCCAGATGATTACGTCTCGGAGAATCCAGCCGTCCTGCTTAGCCGCCTCGGCGACTTGAAAGGGAACAAGGCGTAGGCTCTTGTCATCGTATGAATCACCGATGACCCAGAACACGACACCGTCATCCACGAGGACGCGGCGAATCTCACGCAGACACTCAACCGAGCGTTGCACGTAGGCTGCTTCTGTCTCCTCACGTCCGAAGTCGTTCTCGGTACCATTCGCATATTTGCGGAGATTAAAATAAGGCGGCGATGTCACCACCATCTGGACGGACTTGTCGGGGAGCGGGATATCGAATGCACTGGCTAGGATTACCACCGGGTCTTCCACTCGGTGAAGGGAAGACGAGGCGGCTGCCTGTTCGGTGTTCAGGAGTCGGAAAGTCGGCTTGGAATGTTGCTTCACCTCCCATAGTACTCAGAATTTCAAAAACCTCCGGCACAAAAAGAAGGGCGCAACCATTTTTTCTTTATGTCTTGCCGCTTAAGAGAGTGAAGTGTGATGGGGTCAACCGCGGCGACCAGCGCCGGACTCTCGTCTTCGCTCCGAGGGAGACCTTATTCGCTATGGTGACGTCCACGACCGGGGGTTGGTTGTTACGGTCGGGGCAACAGGAACCGCTAGAGCGTCACGGCAGACACAGCAACAGCGCGGGGGCACGCCGGTGTGACGCAAACCCTGCCGACCCTGCTGATACTTACGCCTTTTACGCTCTGGTAGCCGGTCAGTTTGGCAGCCTACTTTGGCCCAACGTCGCAAGGGGCCGTCTTTAGCGGTCGTGTCCTAATTTGACTTGTGCGCGTCCAACATTCGAAGGATGACTTCACGGCGGTTTGAATTTCCCATACCGGCATAACCGCGCAATTCATTCCCTTGCACGGGAACAACTTCAGCGCCTGCGTCCAGAAGAATGCGGACAACCTCGACATCTCCACCGAAGACAGCCGAGAATAGCGCAGTAAATCCTGCTTCTCTTCCATGATTCACGTCTGAGCCTGCCTGAATCAGCAAGTTCACGGCCTCCGCATTACCCTGACTTGCTGAGTGGATTAATGGTGTCCAGCCCTGAGAGTCTTCAGTGTTGAGGTCAGAACCCGAACAGATAGCTGCCCGCATTCCAATAACGTCGTTTCGCTTTGCAGCCCAAATCAATGAATCGGTCACGGTTCCAATTGTATTGGAAAGTTGCAGGCTGGTCTCGGCGAATGATTCAATTTACGACACGACCTCTTTAGTCAATCAAAGTGTCAGGCCCCTCGTTCGCAGTTGACCATCCACGGTGTCCCGAATTGGTCGATGAGCATGCCGAAACGAAGCGCCCAGAAGGTTTCCTGCAAAGGCATTTGCACTGTCCCGTTTTCTGCCAGAGCGTGAAAGATGCGCTCCGCTTCCATTGCAGCGCCGACGTTGAGCAACACGGAGAAACCCTGTTTTTTTTATACTGCCCCGCAGGCACATCGGCATGATGAGGGGATTCTATCGCACCCATTCTGTGGCCGAGTGCGGTATGTTCTTGAGACGAGTGTGCAGGTCCGAAGGCAAAGGGGGGCGTTATGAATTGGACTTGCTTTTCATTGACGGTGTTTGCCGGAGGCTTCGTGGCATCGCTGACCGATTGGCTGTTCATGGGCGATTGGCTTTACAAGCGATATAACGAAAATCCTGAATTCTGGCGGCATTCGCATGGTCAGGGAGAGATGAAAGCTATCGTTTGGTCGGCACCTCTGCCCTTCGTGACCTGTGCGGTCTTCACATTCTTGTGCGTCAGCCTAAATCTCCACTCGTATGGCGCGACTGTCAAATTGGCGCTCGCCATTTGGCTTGTCGGGCCTTTGCCATTACTCATCACGAATGGGCTGTTTATCAAACTGCACTCGGCAATTACCGCGTCTTATTCGCTCGGATGGCTGGTGAAACTTGTGGTGGCAGCAGTGGCTGTGACCCTTATCCTTCGTTAGGCCACTGAATGGGGTCGGCCCCTCTGCGCCACGACCAATGCGGGTTGTGCGGCGTCTAAATATGCGGGAATTATGCAGGCGAGGGAGGGAGCGGGTCCACATGCGGACTGTGAATTGCGTAAGGTTATGTTGCGCTGCGGTTGTGATGGCTGCGGTTTCGTGCGCAATGCGAGGGCCGGTGAAAGCGCAGAGCGGGCCAACACCGGCAAATGAGCAGGGCGTTCGGACCGCCGAGCTTTTTGAATTCCATAGTAGTGTTTTTGTGAATTTACACCAGACGTTGCTACATGAAGCTCTATGGCGAAAGGGTGGACCGGACCGGCGTTTGCAGAGTGATGCTCCGCTGGCGAATGCGGGAATGTCTGAGGTTGAGCGCAGGGGGTGGGATGCGGCAGTGGATTTTTATGCGGCGACATTTCACGGCAACAGAGAATTGCTGGACGACCAATTGGTGAAAATCAACGATGCCTTGGCGCGAGAGGCCGACGGGTCGCTGTCGCTCGATGCTGCCGTATTGCCAGCGGATGTTGCCGAGGTCTTGCGAAGCGCACTCCCGATTTATTTCAAGTACTGGTGGCGAGCGCATGATGCGGCGAATCGAACGTGGATTGATTCGATGACGCCGCTGGTAAGTTCAATGGGAGCGCAGATTGCGGCAGCGATGCAAAGAGATTTGAAAGAACACTGGCCTACCGCGCCTGTTCGCGTGGATGTGTGCTATTTCGTGCCAGAAATCGGGCACGCGTTTACGACGGAGCACCCGGCGCACACGACGTACTCGAGCAGCACTCCGGCGCTTATTGGATTCAACGGATTCGAGACGCTTTTTCACGAGGCTTCACACGCGTTTGCAGACACCATGACGAACGCTCTGTTCAGCGAATGTGCGGCGGTCAAGAAGGATTGCGGCGATTTGTGGCACGGCGTGCTTTTCTTCACGGCGGGCGAAGAGACGCGGCGGGCACTGCCAGCCGCAGACCGGGCGAATTTCATGCCATACGCGTACAAGAATGGATTGTACGAGCGCGGCGATTATCCGAAGTACAGGAAGGTTCTGGAGAAGGACTGGCAGGCGTACTTAGATAGCAAAATTGATTTTGTGGCAGCGATTAAGAGCATGGTGGCAGACCTTTGAGCGGAGCGAAGGAAGAAGGCTGCGAAGAAAGGTTAGGAAGCGCGAGATTTATTTGACGCCGCAAGACTGCTGCTGGGCGTGGGCGACTTTTTCAAAACAAACTAGCGGCACCTGCGGACCACAGCACGAGTGCGCAGCCCAAGCCGCGCCCAACGACACTACGGCTTCTATCGTCATCCAGACGAGCGTAAGAACCAGAATCCGAACGATGCGGCGTGCAGTTTCGAGCGGAAATGTTTTCAGTGGTGCGGCCACTGGAGCATTATGCATCTGGGTTAGAGAGGGGCACTTGAAAATCGGCGCAACACGTCATCCCAACGCGGGGGGAGTTGGGAAGGCTAGCCGCCCACCATAGGGACGCGCAGCCGTTTTTTCTTTGTGTCTTGCTACTTGCAGAAGCGAGCGAATTTTCCAGCCGCAAGTGTATCCACTGTTGCCATTTTTCCTTGACTTAGCTCATCTAACATGGTCTAAGGTCGTCTGAGATTGACAACCGAGTTTCATGGGTAAGTGGCAGGAAACAATGGGTTTCTACGGTTTTTGTTGGATTTTCTTCGATTGACCTTGGCGAATCCCGGTATCGCTACCATGCGCACCATGTCCGATCTCACGGAATCATCATGCAACTTCCAGTGGATGTTTGGCGTCAAATCAGGAAGCAAATGGGAGGGTCGGCCGGGTTTTACGTATTATTTAAATTTGGGCTTTTGGATAGATTGAAGGGCTGATGGGTTGGCCCGCCAGCATCCCCCTCAGGGGAAGAGGGTTTAGTTTACATATCATGAGGAAGCAAGGAATATTTCGAAGAACGAGGGTGTCTCTCGCGCTGGCTGCTGCTGTCGCGTTTCTGCCAGGGCAGGCGTTTGCGCGGCAGAATCCGCCGGTGGAAAGCGGAGCCGCTCCTCCCCAGCAGCAATCAACGGCCCCCAAGACGGATGAGAAGCAGGGAGACGCGAATGCGCAGAGCGCGCAACCGAGTGCAAAGCAGAAGGATGACCGCATTTTCGGCGTGATGCCGAATTATTCGACCGTTGACGCGAATGGTCAGATTTCGTCGATCTCCAAAAAGGAGAAGTTCAAGCTTGTGGCCGAGGGGGCGTTCGATCCCTATGAATTTGTAATTGTCGGTCTCGTCGCGCTCAAAGCCCAGGCCGATGATGCTGACGCGCCTTGGGGGAAGGGGGCAAGCGGTTATGGAATTCGATACGGAGCCGCATTTGCGGACCAGGCGATCGGCAACTTTATGACGGGGGCGATATTTCCATCCTTCCTTCACCAAGATCCGAGGTATTTCCGGATGGGGCATGGTGGTTTCCGGCGACGGACTGAGTACGCGTTGACACGGCTCATTGTTACGCGTTCCGATGCCGGGAGGGAGGAGTTCAATTATTCCGAAGTTTTTGGCAATGGCGTTGCCACAGGTTTGTCCACTGCGTACCATACGGCGGGCGACCGGACCGCCGACGGGGCGCTTGGAAACTGGGCAACGCAAATCGCGACGGATGGACTGGGAAATTTCTTGAAAGAGTTCTGGCCGGACGTAAAGAAAAAACTTACCAGGCATAAATCTCCCTCCTGATCGATCTAATCCAAATTAATAAGAAACGCATTGAAGCCGCCCGGCGGTGCAGCGCACCGTCCGCCTTGGATACTTGGGTGGGCGCGGCCGATGGAGCATAATCGGGGCGTGCGAAGCGTAACTCCTCAAAAGGAAATCGCGCCAAGAGCGGGGCTGGAAAATAGCGCAAGAGGTCCAGCCGCAGCAACTACGGCCGGCAATTCTTATTCGAGTGGACCGCCCTTGGGAAGTCCGGCGCGCGACCATACGGTCAAATGGGTTGACATTTTACTTTTGTTATTTGTCGCGGGGCTGGCTGTTCTTCCTCCCATCCGGGAACCCCACAAACAACTCATATTGGCAGCAATTGTCATTGTCCAGCTCTTGGAAAGCAGGATTGTGGCGTGGTCTCCGCGGCGCGGCCCTGCATATTCTGTCCTGTTGAAGATTGTTTTAGCGACCGTTCTGCTCGATCACACCGGCGAGTTAGGAATCAACAGCAGTTATTGGCCGATCATTCTGTTGCCGGTTGTTACGGCTGCAACATATTTTGGCCCGTGGGGCACGCTGTTTTGGACTGCGTTTGGATCAGCGGCCTACTGTTCATATCTAATTCCGGCGTTGCAGGCCTATGAATTCAACATCGAGGCTGGCGGAGAACTCGCCGGTCGCGTGCTTTTTTTCTTCTTTACGGCAATGTTTGTAAACAGGTTCGCGGTGGAAATTCGAAGAAGGGCGGCTGCGTATCAGGTCCTCGCGGAGCAAATGGTGGAGACCAACCGGCGGCTTGCGGAAGCACAGGAGGAAGCACGGCGCTCCGAACGGCTCGCTGCGTTGGGGCAAATGTCGGCAGGGCTGGCGCATGAAATCAGGAACCCGCTGGGTGTGATCCGGGGATCCGCGGAAATGTTGAATCAGAAGTTAAAGCAAGCGAATCCGCTGGCGAGCGAGCTCGCCGGTTATATATTGAGCGAGACAAACCGGCTGAGCGCGCTGGTCGCGAGGTTTCTTGATTTTGCGAGGCCGATGTCGCTCGAGCTTGTGCCTGGAAGTTTGCGCGAGGTCGTGGATCGCGCGCTGGAAGCAGTGCATGCGCACCTGCCCGACACAAAGATTCAGGTGGAGCGAAATTACTCGGCCGGTCTGCCGCCCGTGCCGATGGATGAGCGTCTGTGCGAGCAGGTATTCGTGAATCTCGCCCAGAATGCTTATGATGCGATGGAACTGTATGGCGGGAAGCTGCGAATCGACATCTCACGCGCGGAACACGCGGGAATTTCGGGGGTAGAAGTGACCATGCAGGATACGGGGCCGGGGATTCCGCCGAGATTGAGCCAGCAGATTTTCAATCCATTTTTTACGACAAAGAAGTCGGGCGTGGGATTGGGACTCGCGATCGTTTCAAAAATTGTGGACGAACATCATGGGTTGCTTCGCATGGAAAGCGAGCCGGGGCAGGGCGCATGTTTTCGAGTATTCTTTCCGGCGGCGACAGCTGGCCCGGCCATCGGCGGCGAGCAGGCCGGGCGGTCATAGGACACATCGGCTGGAAAGCGTTCGTAAGGAACAATCGGCTATGGCAACGATTCTAATCGTCGAAGACGAAGCCAAGATGCGGCGCCTGCTCGAACTAAATTTGGGCGACGAGGGCTTGGCGACTTTTTCCGCGGGCGATGCAGAGGAAGGTCTGAAAGTTCTGGGGCGCGAAGCGATTGATCTCATCCTGACGGATTTCAAACTTCCTGGAATGAACGGGCTCGAGTTTCTTCACGCGATTCGGAAAATCAATGCGGAAGCGCCGGTGATACTGATGACCGCATTTGGAAGCGTTGAGACCGCCGTGGAGGCGATGCGAAACGGCGCGAGCAACTACGTGCTGAAGCCGTTCTCGCTCGAGGAAATCAAACTCGTCGTCCGCAGGGAACTGGATGTCCGCCAGCTTCTCTTTGAGAATCGGAGCCTGCGCGAGGAGTTGGGGAAGCGCTACGACTACCCGAACATTGTGGCGAAGAGCGGACGGATGCAAGAGGTGCTTGCTGCAGTCGAGCGGGTTGCGCCGACAAATTCGACGGCGCTGATAGGGGGCGAAAGCGGCGTCGGGAAAGAATTAATTGCGCGGGCAATCCACCAACGCTCGATGCGCGCCAAGGGCCCTTTCATCAAGATCAACTGCACGGCGATTCCCGAAAATTTGCTGGAAAGCGAACTTTTCGGGTATGAGAAGGGCGCGTTTACGGGCGCTACCACAAGCAAGCCAGGAAAATTCGAGCTGGCCGACAAAGGCACGCTGTTCCTCGACGAAATTGGCGACGTTCCGACGACCACGCAGGCAAAACTGTTGCGCGTGCTGCAGGAACGCGAGTTCGAGCGGCTCGGCGGGACACGGACAATCAAAGTGGACGTACGGATGATCGCAGCCACAAACCGTGACCTCCGCGCAGCGCTGGAGCAGGGGACGTTCCGCGAAGACCTTTACTACCGGTTGAATGTCGTGCCCATAGACGTGCCCCCGCTGCGCGAACACAAAGAAGACATCCCCGGGCTCGTGGAGCATTTCCTCGAGCGGTACAGCAAAGATAGCGGGAAACAGATTCGCAGCGTAGCGCCCGCAGCAATGCAAACTCTGACAAGCTTTCACTGGCCGGGGAATGTGCGCGAATTGCAGAACATTGTCGAGCGGGCCGTGACGTTTGCAAAAGGCGAACGGATTGAGGCGAGCGACATTCAATTGGATTCCGCGCCGGCGAGGGGAACCGTCAACCCCCCAGGATTCCTTCCGCCCGGAATGACTCTTGATACTTGGGAAGATGAAATGATCCGGGAAGCGCTTCGCAGGGCGAATGGCAATAAGAGCCAGGCGGCGCGATTGCTCGGCCTCACCAGAAATGCTTTGCGATACCGTCTCTCAAAGATCGGGATACCAGATGACCCCGAGACTCAGGATTAGAATTCCACGTTTTTTTTGATTGGTTGAAATCAACCACCTCTGGTTGAAAGTCACCGTTTCTGCGCTCGCTTTGAATGGCTTGCGCCGCACTGTCCCTCCTGTAACTTATTGACCTGATTGAAGTTAGCGACAAAGGCCATTTCCAAGCTGTTTGGCATTTTCCCTGCAATACAGATCATCGGTAAGAGTGCTGGGCAGTTGGTTTGAATGGGTAAGTTGGGCAATGAAAACATCGTTCAAAATCCTGGGAGTTTTCGTTCTAGCGGCTCTTGCTGCTGGACAAACACGAGCCCAAGGTGCGCCGCCTCCCCCACAAGCTGGGCCGCCTTCATCGCAAGCTGGAACTGATCAGCAGCAGTCGGGTCCCGCGCCAAGCGTCGCACGCATCAGCTTTATTCGCGGGGATGTCTCCATGCTCCGCGGAGATTCGGGCGATTGGGTTGCGCTGACATTAAATACACCGCTGATGGCGGGCGACAAAGTTTCGACGGCAGACGGCGCGCGCGCCGAAATACAACTTGATTTCGCGAATACCCTTCGTCTTTCAGGGCACACCGAAGCTGACATCGCGAGCATGAGCGACGGGCGCATCCAAATTCAGGTTGCGCAAGGCCTGGTGGAGTATACGGAATTGAAAGGCGCCGAGGGTGACGCTGAGATTCAGACACCGACCGTGTCGATCGTCCCTTCGCGTGAGGGCATGTATCGCGTCGAGGTAAACGAAGCGGGCGAAACAATTGTGATTGTTCGCAGCGGTGAAGCGGATGTCTCCACGCCTGATGGCAGCACGAAAGTTGGCCCGGGCGAGATGATCACCGTGCATGGAACCGGCGCGGACGTTCAATTCAAAAAATCCGATGCGCGGCCCGGCGATGAATGGGACAAGTGGAGCGCGGACCGAGATCAACTTATTCTGAATTCGGAAGGAACTCGCCGCACCAATTCCGACTATACGGGCGCAAGTGATCTGGACGCTTATGGCCAGTGGCAAAATGTTCCTGATTACGGTGACGTTTGGACGCCCAATGTCCCGTCCGACTGGGCGCCCTATCGCGATGGAGACTGGGTTTGGGAACCTTACTATGGCTGGACATGGGTTTCCTATGAGCCGTGGGGCTGGGCGCCATATCACTATGGACGATGGTTCCTTTCGGGCACACGGTGGTCCTGGTGGCCTGGACCCGTATACCGCGGGTTCCGCCCGCTTTGGGCGCCTGCCTACGTCTCTTTCTTCGGATTTGGCGGGCGCTTCGGAGTCGGCCTTGGTTTCGGCTCTATAGGGTGGTTTCCGATTGGCCCGTGCGATCCATTTTTCCCGTGGTTTGGATTTGGCATCCGGTTCGGCTTCGCAGATTTCTTCGGCTTCCGCGACCGGTTTGATGCCCGGAGATTCCCGGGCGCAATCGGCCCGCTGCGCGGACGGTTTGATGAGCGGTTTTCCAATTTCCGGCAGGCGGAACGCGATCCACGAATTGTGAGTTCCGCGCGCGCAGGACAATTCGGTCACGCCGTCGGCGGAATCAGAGCGGGAGTTTCACCCAGCGAATTCCGCGAGGGGCAGGTAATGACCGGGCACGTTCCCGTTGCGCCGACGCGCGCAAGCCTGAGCGCGACGAACCGGGCAGCGAATCCTTCCACGATTCGCAATGTGGGGCAGCAGCACTTTTTCGGATCCGCGCGGCCAACAAATTCGGCTCTTGGCTCATTTAATGAGCAGTCGCGCCAAATGCAGCAAGCACTGCGGATCAATGGGCAAGGATCCGCCGGAGGGCAGGGAATAAATGCGAATCGCGGCGGCGGTATAACGCAACAGGAGAATCGCGGCGATAGGCAGGCGCCTTCACAGCCGGCCGCGAGGTCCTCCGAGGGACAACGTCCGCAACAACCAGCGCAAAACAATTCGGGTTCCGACGGATGGCAGCGATTCACGCGGCAGCCGACCGAGCCTTCGCGCGGCGCAGCCCCCGGGACTGGGAGCCAGACCACACAGCAACGATATCAAGGCAATTCACAGGCGGGGAGTTCACGTCCACCGCTGAATCTTCGCAGGCCGGTGGTGAATGACCGTCCATCAAATGCAGGGGGCCAGCGCTACTCTCCGCCTGCACGGAACACTGCGCCTCCACGGTTCTCACCGCCTCCGCCGCCGCGTTCCAATGGTGGAGCCGGCAGCGCGTCGCATCCTTCTCCGCCCCCGAGCCGCCCGAGTGGCGGCAGCTCACGAGGCAAATCCGGCGGGAGCTCACACAAAGGTTCCAGTGGTGGGTCGCATGGAGGGGGCTCCTCGCACCATCACTAAACGATCTCTGCCCACAAGAGCGACCGGCGCGGCCGATTCGGAAACGAATCACCGCGCCGGTTGTATTTTCCGGATAACATCGGCGCAAGAATTTGAATTGCACGAATGGAAGCGCTACCGCCAACTAATCGGCAGGGGCGCTCTGAGGCGCATGGGCGGGTCTGCTACCGCGCAACCAGGTTTGAAGCTTATCCATATAGAGGTAGACAACGGGAGTGGTGAACAGCGTTAGCATTTGACTAAAGATGAGCCCGCCCACAATCGTTAACCCGAGAGGCTGGCGAAGCTCAGCGCCGGTGCCGCCACCGATGGCGAGCGGCACAGCGCCGAGCATCGCGGCCATGGTCGTCATCATGATCGGACGGAAGCGCAATACACACGCCTGGTGAATTGCCTCGACGGGCGTCTTGCCATCCATACGCTCGGCCTGCAACGCGAAATCAATCATCAGAATTGCATTCTTCTTTACGATCCCAATCAAGAGAATAATGCCGATGAGCGCGATGATGCTGAGGTCCGTCTTAAAGAGCCTCAGAGCGAGTAGCGCGCCAACGCCGGCGGAAGGCACGGTCGAAAGAATTGTGATGGGGTGAATATAGCTCTCATAAAGGATTCCAAGAACAATGTAGACCGCGGCAAGCGCCGTCAGGATCAGCAGCGGCATCGTCGTGAGCGAGTCCGCAAAAGCCGCCGCCGTACCTTGAAAAGTGCCTCGAACCGTCGGCGGGAGGCCGACTTGACGCTCGGCAGCAATAATATCGTTGTACGCCTTGCCGAGCGCTGCGCCGGGCGCGAGATTGAAAGAGAGCGTAATGGCGGGAACCTGTCCCTGGTGATTTAGGCTGAGCGGAGTCAGAGACGGTCCGTAATGTGAAAATGCGCTCAGCGGAATCAGAGAACCTGTGCTGGTTGGAACGTAGATTTGGTTCAGTGTGTCCGGGTTGCGCAGATACTGCGGGGCGACTTCCAGCACCACGTAATATTGATTGAGCGGCTTGTAGATGATTGAGACTTCCCGTTGCCCGAACGAGTCGTTGAGCGTGTTGTCAATCGAGGACATCGAGACACCGAGACGCGAGGCAACATCCCGGTCAATGATCAGAGAAGCGGAGAGGCCCCGGATTTGCTGGTCGCTATTCGCATCCTTGAGTTCCGGGATACTTGTAATTTTTTGGAGAAGGATCGGAGCCCACTCGTTGAGATCACGCACGTTGTCCGCCTCGAGTGTGTATTGATACTGAGAGTTGCTTCTGCGCGCGCCCACACTCACATCCTGATTGGCGGTCAAATAGAGCGTTGCGCCTGGGATTTTGGAGGCTTTGGCCCGGATACGCGCGATGACCTCATCCACCGAGAGTTTCCGTTCCTCGACAGGTTTCAACTGGATGAACATGCGGCCGGTATTTGTGGGACCGCCATAACCGCTGCCTCCCGTGGAATCGCCGACGGTATCCACAGCCGGGTCATCCCGGACGATCGTTTCAAACTCGCGGAGTTTTTCATCCATCGCCGGAAAGGAGACGTCCTGGTCGGCAACAATGTTGGCGCTCAGCCGCCCAGTGTCTTGCTGCGGAAAAAAACCTTTCGGCGCGACATAGTAGAGGTACGCGCTTAAGCAAATTGTGGCGAGTGTCAGCGCCAGAACAAACCGCTGGTGCCGCAGGACCCACTCCAGGCAAAATTCGTAAAACTTCTTCAGACCTTCGAAGCCTCCCTCCGCCACACGGTAAAAAAAACCGTGTTCGCCAGTTTCTTGCTTCAGAAATCGGGCGCACATCATCGGGGTTGTGGTTAGCGACACCACCAGGGAAACACCGATTGCCGTACTCAGCGTTACGGCGAATTCCCTGAAAAGCCGCCCAACAATTCCCCCCATCAAGAGAATCGGAATGAAGACAGCGACAAGGGATGTGCTCATGGAGAGAACCGTGAAGCCGATTTCGCGCGCGCCCCGCATGGCTGCTTCCATCGGTTTCAGGCCAGCTTCCAGATATCGCGTAATGTTCTCGATCACGACGATCGCGTCATCCACGACGAAGCCAGTGGAAATGGTGAGCGCCATCAGCGAAAGATTGTCCAACGTGAAACCGACGAGATACATCACCCCAAAAGTTCCGACAAGCGATAGCGGGACGGCGACGCTGGGTATCGCCGTTGCCCAGAGGCTCCGCAAAAAGGCGAACACAACCAGCACGACCAATACGATCGAAATCACCATTGTGATCTCGACATCATGTATCGAAGCGCGAATCGTCGGCGTCCGGTCTTGAATGACGCCCAGATGAATCGTCGGAGGGATTGAAGCCCGCAACAGCGGCAATGCGGCACGGATGCGGTCCACCGTTTCAAGGATATTGGCGCCGGGCTGGCGGAATATCACGATCGTTATGGCCGGCTCGCCGTTGGCATAGCCCGAAGTGCGAACGTCCGCGACGGAATCCACCACGTTGGCAACATCCTGCAACCGCACCGCAGCCCCATTGCGATAGGTGATGAGAAGCGGGCGGTACTCCCAAGCTTTATAAATCTGGTCGGTGGTTGCGATATTCCAAGCCCGGCCATTGCCGGAAAGTTGTCCCTTGGGTCTGTTTGCATTTGCCGAACCGAGCGCGGTCCGGATTTGCTCCAGGCTGATCCCATAGCTATTCAACTCGGTCGGATTGACATCCACGCGGACCGCGGGTTGCGCACCACCGCCGACGTACACCTGGCCAACGCCCTGGATCTGGGAAAGCTTCTGGTCCACGATTGAATCGGCAGCGTCATAAACCTGAGCTTTCGGCACCGTCGTTGACGTCATGCCGAGAAGCATAATCGGCGAATCGGCGGGATTGACTTTGCGATAAGTGGGTTGTGTAGGCAGACCCACGGGGAGCTGGCTGCGCGCCGCGTTGATGGCGGCCTGAACGTCGCGGGCGGCAGCATCAATGTTGCGGTTCAAATCGAATTGAATAGTGACGTTTGTGGAGCCCAGCTGGCTGGTGGACGTCATTTCCGTCACGCTGGCGATGCGGCCGAATTGACGTTCAAGCGGCGTGGCTACGGAAGAGGCCATTGTTTCTGGACTTGCACCCGGCAGGCTGGCGTTTACATTGATGGTCGGGAAATCTACCTGGGGCAGCGGTGAAACCGGCAGAAGTTTGAAGGCCAGGCTGCCAGCCATGAACAGCGCAATCGTCAGCAGGGTAGTCGCTACCGGACGCCTGATGAATGGGGCCGAAATGTTCGACGATATATTCATGAATCAGTCCGCTGTGGCAGGTTGATGTTCCTCGCCCCCAACATGTAACCGGCCGCTGAGCCGCCGCGCCAGCCAATCAAACGCGAGGTAAACGACGGGTGTCGTGTAAAGCGTGAGCAATTGGCTCAAGATCAGGCCGCCGACAATTGAAATACCGAGGGGACGCCGCAATTCGGAGCCGGTTCCCGTTCCGAGCGCGAGAGGAAGCCCGCCGAGCAGTGCGGCCATCGTTGTCATCATGATGGGGCGGAATCTCAATAGGCAGGCTTCGTAAATCGCATCGAGCGGAGCTTTGCCTTCCTTGCGCTCGGCTTCCAGCGCAAAGTCAATCATCATGATGGCGTTCTTTTTCACGATGCCGATCAACAGGATTAGTCCAATCAGCGCAATCACGCTGAACTCTGTCTTGAAAAGAAGCAGCGCCAGGATGGCTCCCACGCCGGCGGAAGGTAGCGTCGAAAGAATCGTAATGGGGTGAATGTAGCTCTCGTAAAGAACGCCGAGCACGATGTACACCGTGATGACCGCCGCGAGGATGAGCAGCGGCTCATTGGCAAGGGAATTCATAAAGGCCGCGGCCGTGCCTTGAAAATTCGTCTGAATGCTGGGTGGAAGGCCAACTTCACTACGCGCCGCGTTGATGGCATTGACTGCGTCGCCGAGCGACGCATCAGGAGCCAGATTGAATGAAATCGTCACGACAGGGAACTGACCCTGGTGATTGTTGACCAGCGCAGATGCCCCTTCTTCGACATGCGTGAAGGAACTGAGCGCGACTTGTCCGCCATTTGAGGAAGGCACGTAAATATCCTTAAGCGAATCGGGGCTAATCTGTAAGCGCGGGTCCACCTCGAGTACGACGTGATACTGGTTGAGCTGTGTAAACATTGTGGACACTTGCCGCTGGCCAAAGGCGTCGTAGAGGACGTTGTCAATCGTTTGGGGAAGGATACCAAGCCGCGACGCGGTGTCGCGGTCGATTACGAGAGTCGTGAGGAGTCCTCCGTTTAGTTGGTCACTGGCGACGTCCCGAAGCTGCGGGAGCGTCTGGAGCTTCTTAATCAAAAGAGGAGTCCAGTAGGCAAGCTCTTTTGCGTCAACATCCTCCACGCTGTATTGAAATTCTGTGCGGCTGACCCGGTCCTCGACTGTAAGATCCTGCACGGGCTGGAGAAAAAGTGATATTCCTTCGACATCGGCAAGCTGCGGTTGTAGCCGGCGGATCACATCAGAGGCCGAAATGTGACGTTCTTCGACAGGTTTCAGATTGATCTGGATACGTCCTGTGTTGGTAGTCGTGTTCGTGCCATCAATACCGATGAAGGAGGATAAGCTAGTGACAGCAGGGTCCTGTAGGATTACGCGCGTAAGAGCCTGCTGGCGCTGAGCCATCGCGCTGAAAGAAATATCCTGCGCAGCTTCCGAGACGCCCAAAATTACCCCTGTGTCTTGCACGGGGAAGAATCCCTTTGGCACATAAATATAAAGAAGAATCGTCGCCACAAGCGTTCCGACGGTGACGAGCAATGTGATCGTCCTGTACTGCAATACAAATCGCAAAGTTCGGCCGTAAAACGCAATGACTGACTCAAACGCGTGCTCGGAAGTGCGATAGAACCATCCCCGTTCGGAGTCCTTGTGATGTTTTAGCAGCCGCGCACACATCATCGGAGTCAGCGTTAGCGAAACGACGGCGGAGACGAGAATTGTCACCGCCAAAGTGACGGCAAATTCGCGGAAAAGTCGCCCGACGATGTCTCCCATGAAGAGCAAGGGGATAAGCACGGCGATCAGAGAAACTGTCAGCGAAAGGATCGTGAAACCGATTTGTTCAGAACCCTTCAGAGCGGCTTGGAGCGGGGTGTCTCCCTGCTCGATGAAACGGCTGATGTTTTCGATCATCACGATGGCGTCGTCCACGACAAAGCCGGTGGAAATTGTGAGCGCCATTAAGGAAAGATTGTCCAGGCTGTAGCCCAGCAGGTACATTACGCCGAAAGTTCCGACAATCGAAAGAGGTACCGCGATACTGGGGATGATTGTTGCGGAAACGCTTCGCAAGAAGAGAAATATGACCAAGACAACCAAGACGATCGTGAGCATCATCTCCATCTTCACATCCGCAACGGATGCGCGAATCGTCGTCGTACGATCGGTTAGCACACTGACTTGTATGGAAGTTGGGAGAGAAGCCTGGAGGGTCGGAAGAATCCTTTGGATGCGGTCTACCACGCCGATTATGTTTGCGCCGGGCTGCCGCTGAATATTGAGGATCACCGCGGGATTCAAATTTGCCCACGCCGCCATCTTTATATTTTCCGCGCTATCAACAACGGTCGCCACATCCGAAAGCCGGACAGGAGCGCCGTTTCTATAGGCCACGATAAGGGGACGGTAGACGTCCGCTGTCAAAAGCTGATCATTCGCGCCGATCGTAAATGCCTGGTGCGGACCGTCAAAGTTCCCCTTCGCCTGATCCACGTTTGCCGCACCCAGCGCCGTCCGCAGATCTTCGAGACTCATGCCATACGAAGCGAGTGCAGTCGGATTCGCCTGAATGCGGACTGCGGGCTTTTGGCCGCCGCTGATGCTGACGAGTCCCACGCCGGTTAGCTGCGAGATTTTCTGAGCCAATGTGGTATCGGCGAGGTCTTCCACTTTAGCGAGCGGAAGTGAATTCGAAGTAAGCGCGAGGGTGAGAATCGGCGCGTCGGCCGGATTGATCTTGCTGTAGATGGGCGGGTTCGGCAGATCCGTAGGCAGAAGATTGGAAGCAGCATTGATAGCGGCCTGAACGCTCTGCTCGGCTACGTCAATGTTTAAATCCAACGTGAATTGAAGCGTAATGGTTGAGCTCCCGAAGGAGCTCATCGAGGTCATCTGATTCAACCCGGGGATCTGGCCGAACTGCCGTTCCAGCGGGGAAGTTACAGAGGACGACATCACATCCGGGCTCGCACCCGGATAAAAGGTTTGGACTTGAATCGTTGGATAGTCGACTTCCGGTAACGCGGAAACTGGCAACTGATTGTAGGCCACGAATCCGGCAAGCATGATACCGACCATCAAGAGGCTTGTCGCCACCGGACGAAGAATGAATGGCCTGGAAATGCTCATTTTTTAGTATTCGCGGCTGCGGGAGCCGGAGCTGGAGAACTTGAAGTTGAAGAATTCGTGCGCGCGTCCACCTTGGTTCCATCTTGCAATTTGTCCTGGCCGTCGACGACGACTACATCTCCCGGTTGCAGTCCGTCGCTGAGACCTGTCTGAGTTCCTTCTGTAATCGCTTCCTTCACGGTGCGAATCGAGACAGTTCCATTCGAGTTCATGATGTAAACAAACGTGCCCTGCGGCCCGCGTTGGATTGCAGTGGAGGGAACAATCGTCAGGCCCTGTTTGTTGCCGACCAAAACGCGAACATTTACAAACTGATTGGGAAATAAATGGTTGTCTTCGTTGTCAAAAACGGCTTTGAGTTTATATGTGCCGGTTGTCGGGTCAATCGCATTGTCAATCGTGAGGAGCTTTCCTGACGCGAGTTTATTGACACCGGTCTCGTCGAATGCATCGACGGGAAGTTGCACACCGGCGCGGACTTGCTTGAAAACATCGGGAAGAGTTTCCTGCGGCAAAGAAACGAGCACTGTGATCGGCTGCACCTGGGTTATGACAACCAGTCCACCCGCATCCGCCGCGTGGACAATATTTCCCAAGTCCACGAGCCGCAGCCCCACACGCCCGCCGATGGGCGCAATTACCTTGCAATAGATCAATTGGAGCTTCGCCGTGTCAATCATGGCTTGATCGGACTTGATTGCTCCATCGTACTGGTCCACCGTGGCCTTTTGCGTGTCCATCTGTTGCTTTGGAACAACTCCTTGCTTGTAAAGGTCGGAATACCGGTCGTAATTTACGCTGGCGTCGTTTCGCAGGGCGATATCGTGCGCAAGTGTGCCCTCCGCTTGTTCAAGCTGCGTTTGAAATGGCCGTGGATCAAGTTCTGCCAGCAAGTCTCCTGCATGAACAAATTGCCCCTCTTGGAATGCGACATTGATGAGCTGTCCGTCTACCCTGGTGTGTACTGTGACCGTGTTGAACGCCGTCACTGTGCCTATATTGCGCAAGTAAAGGGGAACGTCGCCACGAACAGCCGTCGCAACAGATACTGGCACCGCTCCACCCGTTCCGCGACCGCCGCGTCCCGCGCCCGAGGCGGAAGTTGACGTCGACGATGAGCTGCTTGCGAATACACCCCGAAAGTGCCACCCGCCATATCCGAGCGCGGCGAGGACGATCAGCCAAATCCACCAACGCCCCTTTTTCCGGGGTGCGCCCGAAATCCTGTCATCTTGAGACTGGTGCAAATTTCGTTCTCTTTCCTCTGTCATGGGTGTCGGCATGGTGTTTCCGCAGGGGGATCCTAAATTTCAAACCGCTCAATAAAGTGGGAATAATACCCCATTCGGTGGTTTGATTCTCTAAATGTCCTTTTGTTACGAAACGATTCCTCTCGACAATGTTTGACGAAAAGAAGGGCCGCGCCGTTGCACGTTTTGGAAAAGAAGTTCATTGTGTCCGCTTCCGATACGTTGAATCCCACGAACGGCCAGGACCCTGGCAGTTCGGATCTGTGGTTGGATGTAAGTCTATGAAAATAAACAAGTTACTAGACGCAATGTACGGCCCGGCAGTTGCCCGTTTATTTCGGGATTTAGTGCCACTAGACGCATTTATGCGGTCGCATGCCCAGTGCGCGCTGCCCTCCGAGATGGTTAGCTGAAATGAAGTGTGATTTGGGACCCAATTCATCACAATTTTGGGGAATCAGGAGGTGCTATGCCGAAAATGGAGCGTGTTCGTGAATTTTTGCAGGGTCCGCTCGATGAAGAGCATTTGAATCAGAGGGCGGCAGCCGGGTGGCACTTGTGCGCGGTCGAATGGGAGCGTCCAGTGTTTGGAGAAGAGGATCGTCCTTTTGGCTCGATGGAAACGGAGCTGCCCTATGGCTTACAAGTTTCCAGCGATTGCATGCACCTTGTGGAAAATCGCATCGAGAAGGATGCGCTTGTTCTGATGCTTGAGCTGATAGTGCAGGACTATCCTTTCTCCCGAATTTCCAGCGAACTCAACGAGCGCGGCTACCGGACTCGCTCGGGCGGCAAGTGGGATCCTGTCTCCGTTTTCAATTTGCTTCCCCGCATGATTGAAATCGGCCCGCGCGTTTTTACGAGCGAAGAATGGGCCGACCGGCGGCAACAGCTTTTTAAAGTGCTCATCTAAACTTCGATTCACGCGCAATCTGAAGAAGGAGTGTTCATGGGGAATTTCTACCAGGATGTTCGCTTCGGCCTTCGCACGCTGCTGAGGAATCCGGGGTTTACCGCGGTAGCTTTGCTGACGCTGTCTCTAGGAATTGGTGCAAACACCGTAATCTTCAGCCTCGTCAATTCGCTCCTCTTGCGTCCTCTCCCAGTTCAAAATGCTGCCAGGGTGACAGTCCTTGGATTCACGCGCGATCACGGCCAACTTTCCCTGCATGCCTCATATCCTGAATTGGAAGATCTCCGGCATCAAAAGGATGGCCCTTTCGTGGATTTGGTGGGATTCCAAAATGGTTCCGACGGCCTTGACGTCGATGGCAAACCGTATAGTCTGTTCACAAATTATGTTACGGGGAATTTCTTTGAAGCCCTGGGAGTGAAGCCTGCACTTGGCCGACTGTTCGTTCCTTCTGAGGGAAGGGTGGCGGGGGCAGATCCCATCATCGTATTGAGCTATTCCTTGTGGAAAGGGCGCTTTGGGGGTGATCCGAGCTTTGTCGGCAGGAAAGTATTGGTGGATGGCCATCCTTTTACTGTCGTGGGTATCGCGCCCGAAGGATTTCATGGGCTTAACGCCCTCGTCGACGCGCGCGCCTACATACCGTTCGCTATGCACGTAAGCTTAATGGCTGAGCTCAATGGCAAGATTGAATCCAATGCGATTGTCGACCGCATGGTCCAGAATTCGCATGTATTTGGCGTCCTCAAGCCAGGAGTCAGTATCGATCAGGCAAACGCGGCGCTCGCCGGAATCGTGCGGCAGATTTCACAGTTGGGACCGGATTCGGATAAGGATTTGCAAATCAGTGTTTTCCCTGAGCTGCGGGCGCGCCCCGATCCTGCATCCTTTACCGGGATGTACGCTGTGTCGGGACTCTTTCTTGCCCTGGCTGCTTTTGTGTTGATTCTCGCTTGCGTGAATGTGGCAAATATATTGCTTGTCCGCGTCACTCTTCGCAGGCGGGAAATGGCAATTCGCTCCGCTCTCGGCGGGACCCGCGCGCGCCTTACGCGGCTCTTGCTTACCGAAAGTGTTTTGCTAGCCTTTCTCGGCGCGGCCGGTGGTCTTTTGGTGGGGCAATGGTTGAGCGGATTGATTTCGAAGATCAATCTTGGGACGACGTTGCCGGTCGTACTCGACTTCTCTTTCGATTGGAGAGTGTTCAGTTACGCACTCTCGGCGGCGTTGCTGACCGGCATTCTTGTCGGCGTGATCCCGGCGATCCGCGCGTCGCGAAGCAACTTGATGGATGTCCTGCGCGAATCGGGAAGAACCGTAACAATTGGCCGCGAGCGCTTCCGAAGTTCCCTCGTCGTGGCGCAGGTCGCCGGCTCAGTGATGCTGCTCATCATGGCGGGGCTTTTTTCACGCAGTCTGGGAATGGCCCAGAAAGTGAATTTGGGATTTGATCCTTCTCATGTGGCAAATTTTTCTTTTGATCCTCGCGTCATTTCCTATGGGGAAGACAAAGGGCTCCAATTCTCGAAGCAGCTGATTGAGCGGGTGCGCGCGCTGCCGGGCGTGGAATCCGCGAGCATAGCAAGCACCGTGCCGTTTGGATATTACAGTGATGCAGAGGAGCCACTCGTGGAGGGCTATGCGCCGCCGGATAAAAAAGAAATCTCTATGGCGGCCACAAGTTCCATTTCACCTGGGTATTTCGATACGATGCGGATATCAATTGTCCGGGGCCGGGACTTTACCGATGCGGATGATTCCAAATCGCAAAGGGTTGCGATCGTGAACCAGGCGATGGCGAAGAAGTATTGGCCGGACACGGATGCTATCGACCATGTTTTCAGCATAAAAAATCACTCGGACCGGAAGATTCGCGTAGTCGGCGTCATCCAGGACTTTCATTTTGAGGATTTCACAACCCCAATCGCCCCGTACTTTTACACTGCAATGGCCCAGGATTACACGTTTCTCCAGACCCTTCACGTTCGAGCGGCGGGCACGTCCGGGAATATCCCCCCGGTCGTACAACAAGAAGTTCAAAAGATGGCCCCGGGCCTCGCGCTTTTCGATGTGGGCACGATGGAGCAGGGGCTTTACACTCTCAACGGATTGCTGCTCTTCCAATTGGGCGCCTGGATTGCCGCGGCACTGGGCGTGCTTGGTTTGGTCCTCGCGGTTGTGGGCGTTTACGGAGTCGTTTCCTACGTGACCAGCCAGCGCACGCACGAAATCGGCATCCGCATGGCCCTGGGCGCCGCGCCGGGGCAAATTGGAAAAATGGTTCTTCGCCAGGGTTTCACAATCGTTGCGATCGGATTAGCGCTCGGACTTGTTGCTGCTGTCGCCGCAGGAAATCTCGCGAAGACCTTTCTTGTTAGTGTAAGTCCTACCGATCCACTAACCTATATCGCAGTGTCGGTTTTTCTCACTGCCATAGCACTTACGGCTTGTTGGATTCCCGCGCGCCGCGCGACAAAGGTGGATCCAATGATAGCGTTACGCTACGAGTAGCCTTAAGGCCATTATCTAATTCATTCGTCTTAGAATATAGAACAGAGTTTGCTGGCTTCTTTTTAGGAGGGAATGCGGCATGGGAACTTTGTGGCAGGATCTCCGCTTTGGTTTGCGAATGTTGGCCAAGAGCCCGGGCGTAACGACAATCGCAATCCTGACGCTCGCGCTTGGCATTGGCGCCAATACCGCAATTTTTTCACTCACCGACCAAATTCTCCTCCGCGCATTGCCGGTGTCCCATCCGGAAGAGCTTGTGGTTCTTCGCTCCCCGGGCCCGTTTTCCGGGAGCACGTGGGCGGACGGCGATAGCTCGATGTCATTTTCCTATCCGATGTACAAGGACATGCGCGACCACGTTTCCACCTTTTCCGGATTAATTGCCAGATTTGGTGTGGATTTGAGCGTCGCAGGCCAGGGCCGTACGGAGCGGGGAAGCGGGGAACTTGTCTCTGGGAATTACTTTCAAGTTTTGGGCGTCCGACCGTTCTTGGGGCGCATTCTTTCCATGGATGACGAAACGGCTCCCGGCGCGAATCCCGTCGCGGTGTTGAGCTACGGCTATTGGATGCGCCATTTCGGCGGAGACTCTGGAATCCTCAATAAGCAGCTTAGTGTAAATGGTGCGGACATCACGGTCGTCGGAGTGACGCAGCACGGTTTCACCGGCGATCAGGTCGGCTCCGTGCCCGACATGTTTATTCCCGTCACGATGAAGGCGCAGATGACGCCCAATTGGAACGGGCTCCCCGATCACTCTACCAGATGGCTGGCGATTCTTGGACGGCTGAAGCCGGGCGACACACGCGCAAAAGCGCAAGCGGACGCGCAGACTTCTTACCACGCGCTGCTCGAAGCCGAATGGCCGCTGCTGAAAATGGATGCGGACACCCACGAAAAGTTCCTCGCCCGTCAGCTCATACTTGACGATGGGGAGCAAGGAAGGCCTATCCTTCAGCACGACGCCAGACAGCCTTTGTGGTTTCTCATGGCCATGGTCGGTGTCGTCCTGCTGATCGCCTGTGCGAACCTGGCGAGCCTGTTGGTCGCGCGGGGGGAAGCGCGACAGAGAGAAATCGCCATCCGCCTTGCCATCGGCGCAGGTCGTGGCAGGGTCGTACGCCAGCTCTTGACGGAAAGCTTGCTACTGGCCGTGGCGGGCGGGGCCGCAGGCCTGCTGGTCGGCTATTGGACGCTTGAATCCATCATCGGATCTTTTCCGCCGGATACCGGCGCCCTCGGAATTGATGCAAAACTTGATTACCGGGTGCTGGCTTTCTCTCTCGGCCTATCACTTTTGACGGGTCTGCTCTTTGGTCTCGCTCCTGCCCTGCGGGCTACGCGTCCGGACGTGCAGTCAACGCTCAAGGATCAGGCGGCTGGCGGCGCAGGCGGTGTCGCCGGAGTGCGCTTGAGAAAGGGACTGCTCGTCGCGCAAGTGGCTTTGACAGCTGTTCTTTTGGGTGGTGCAGGTCTCTTTACCCGAAGTCTCTTAAACCTGGAAAAACAGGACTTTGGCCTTCGAGCTGACCACATCCTGCAGTTTTCAGTTTCGCCTGAATTGAATAAGTATACGCCGGCGCAAACGTCCGCTATTTTCGACCGGATCCGGGAGCGCATCACTCAAATTCCTGGAGTTCATTCATCAAGCGCCGCTGAGATTGCGGTTCTGGCTCACAGTGATTCCAATAGCAACATTACGGTAGAGGGCTTTACCCCCAAGGGGAAAGGTCAAATTGAAACAGGTGAGAACTGGGTCGGCCCGGACTATTTCGCAACAATGTCCATCCCTTTGCTCTCTGGGCGCGAATTCAACTCAGGAGACACGCTTGCTGCCAAGAAGGTGGCTATTATTAATGCGACCTTCGCGCGTCTCTATTTCGCTGGCCGTAGTCCCGTTGGTTCACATTTTGCATTCGGCTCGGGCGACACGGTGCATCCCGATATTGAAATCGTTGGAGTTGTGCGGGACGCTAAATATTCCGACTCCGCAGCAAGCCAATCGCGTTTGCTTATTTGCCTTACGCGCAAGACAAAAAGATGGGTAAAGCCACCGTTTACGTACGGACAGAGCAAGACCCGGCTATCTTAGGTGGAGCGGCCCGGCAGGTTGTCGCAAACCTAGATCCCAATTTGCCCGTGTACGGGCTCAAGACCCTTATCGAGCAGGTGAATGAAACTACTTTTTCCGACCGATTTGTGACCGCGCTTTCCCTCGCGATGGGGCTGCTTGCCGCCTTGCTCGCCGCTGTCGGCCTTTACGGCGTGATGGCTTATGTGGTTGCTCGCCGCACCCGCGAAATTGGGATCCGCATGGCATTGGGCGCTTCCCGGGAAACCATCGGCTGGCTTGTGCTGCGCGAAGTTTTTCGAATGACGGCTGTGGGCGTCCTGATCGGGTTGCCCGCGGCCTTTGGTGTTGGCTGGCTTATTCAGTCGCTGCTGTTCGGCGTCAAGGCCAGCGATCCGTATGTGTTTGCTCTTACGGTCATTCTACTCGCCGTGGTAACTTTCCTGGCAAGCGTCTTGCCCGCGCGCAAAGCCGCCCGCGTGGACCCGATGGTTGCCTTGCGGTACGAATGACCTCGTTTGGCTGCGCTGGATTATTTTTCTTCCAGGGCGCGCCGAGTCTTTTTCAAAACATCAACAAACATCGCGGGCGTTAATCTTCCGGTCTGCGTATTCTGCTGGCTCGGATGGTAAGAACCGATGAGGCGCGGCAGTCCGCCTGGCAGAGCATAGCTCGCCCCATGGCTAAATTTGTAAGCGCTGGCGCGTTCGATTTGCCCGCGCTGCACTAGCACGCGCAAGTATTGTGTCCACGCAATATGTCCCAGCGCAAGAATTGCGCGCGGCTTCAACAAATCCAATTCCGTTCTTAGATAAGGCAAGCAATTGCAAATTTCCTCAGGCGCAGGCTTGTTCGCAGGTGGCGCGCATCGAGCGACCGCGGAGATATAAGCATTCTTCAACACCAATCCATCTTCGCGTGAAATGGAGGATGGTTGGTTCGCGAACCCTGCGCGATAAAGTTGCGCATAGAGAAAATCTCCGCTTCGGTCTCCCGTGAACATGCGGCCGGTCCGATTCGATCCGTGCGCACCGGGTGCGAGGCCGATGATCACCAGCTGGGCGTGCGGATCCCCAAACCCCGGTACGGGGCGTCCCCAATACGTCAGTTCCCGGTACGCGCTCCGTTTTATGCGCGCGACAACTTCGCGATATTTCACGAGCCGAGGGCATTTGCGGCAGCTCACAATTTTTTGATTTAGTATTTTCAATGAATCTGAAATGTCAGCGAGTTTCATTTCAGTGTGCGATCATCAGGTAAAATGTGGCTTTCTACTTCTCTTCAATCGGCAGGCGCAGCCGCGCGCGGCACCCATGGCTGTCCTTGCGGTTCATCAGCATCAGGCTGCCCCCATGCGCTTCTGCAATCTGCCGGCTCAGCACGAGTCCAATCCCTGAGCCGCCGGGTTTCGTCGTAAAGAATGGGACAAAGAGATTCGCCGTGTTGGAAAGCCCCGGGCCGTCGTCTTCCACCCACACGTCAATCGATTCACCGTTCTTCGACCAACCGACTCGAACTCCACCACCTGTTTCTAGTGACGCATCGGTCGCGTTGCGCAAGAGGTTGATGAGTAGTTGATCCAGTTGATCGCCGTCCGCGGAAATAACGATGCGCGGCCCCGGCACGACGGTAACGTTCAGCCTTTGTTCGAGGCTCACCGTCCGTGCAATCCACCGCGCCACATCCACAGGCGCTGGTTGCGGCTGAGGCAGGCGCGCAAGGCGCGCGTACGCACTCATGAAACGGCCGAGCGCTTCGGACCGCGCGCGGATCACTCCGAATCCGCTCTTCATGTCCGCGGACGCGTCCGCGGGCCATTCTGCGGGGACAGGCAGACGCCCAAGGAGCGTCTCCATGCTTTCCGCGACGCTCTGGATCGGCGCGAGGGAGTTGTTCAGCTCGTGGCCAAGCACACGGATCAGCCTCTGCCATGCCTGGCGCTCTTCTTCCCGCAACGCCCGGCTCAAATCAGAGAGCACGAGAAGCTGATGTTGCAGACCGCCCTCGCGGAACGTGCTGCGGCGCATTCCCCATCGCCCCGCGCCTCCGGGAAAGCTCACTTCAAGCGTTCGCGCCGGCTCTCCCTCGAGGCAGCCCGCCAAATTTAATTCTGCCGCCGTGCGTCCGAGCATTCGTTCGGCAGGCAACCCAAGCAAGCGTTCTCCAGCGCGGTTCACGACGAGCAGATGCTGTGTCCCATCAAATGTGAAAACGGCGAAATCAATTTCCTCCACTACTTTTCGCAGGAGCGTCGTCGCTTCCACTGCGCCCAGCCGTTGCTCGCGCAGGGTTTGCCCGAGCGCGTTGACTTCGCGGATGACGTCGCCGAGTGCGTCGGGTGAATCCCCGCCCCGCCCGCGGATGGAATAGTCGCCCTCGCGCATGGCCGCGAGAAGGTTCGAAAGTGTTTGCAGCGGGAACGCAACACGTTGGCGCGTGGAAGCCGCAAAGCCAATCCACACCGTGACAATCAAAATGGTGAGTGTCCAGCAAGTCTTGGAAGAGTAGGGTCCGTACCACAACAGAATAAGCCCGACGATGGAACCGGGAAGGCCCGCAATCAGCGCCAGCAGCAGGACGCGGCGCTCATGGAAGAGCTCTTTCATAGCCCATACTTTTGCATGCGACGATAGAGTCCACTACGACTCAACCCTAAGGCTCCAGCAGCCTGGCTAACATTTCCGTCAAAGCGTGACAGAGTCTTTTGCACCAAATACCGCTCGACGTCTTCGAGACTCATCTCTTCCAGCCGCGCGGCCCCGCCGCTGGCTGCCGCCGGGCGAAGACCGAGATCCGAAGCGCGCACTTGATTTCCTTGCGCAAGCAGAACCGCGCGCTCAATGGAATGATCCAATTCGCGGACGTTGCCCGGCCACGGGTGTTCGAGCAGAGCCTGCGACGCTGAGGTATCAAATCCGCTGAGAGTCTTTCGATAGCGCTGTGCGTACGTGCGCAAAAAGTGGTTTGCCAGCAAAGGAATGTCTTCGCGCCGCTCGCGCAACGGCGGCAAGTGGATCTCGATGGTATTCAGCCGGAAAAGCAGGTCCTGCCGGAAACGACCCGCGGACACTTCCACATTCACGTCAGCATTCGTCGCTGCAAGGATTCGCACGTCCACCTTTCGCGTTTTCGAGGATCCGACGCGCTCCATCTCCCCCGTTTCCAGCACGCGCAGAAGCTTGGCCTGTAAATTCATCGGCACGTTGGCAATTTCGTCCAGGAACAATGTGCCGCCGTCCGCCAGTTCGAATCGCCCCACGCGGTCCATCTTCGCGTCGGTGAATGCTCCTTTGACGTGCCCGAACAGCTCGCTTTCGAACAGCCCTTCAGAGAGCCCGCCCGCATTGACTGTAACGAGCGGCTTGCCCGCGCGCGGGGAAAGCGCGTACAGCGTCTTTGCGATCACTTCCTTGCCCGTTCCGTGCTCACCCGTAACGAGGACGTTCGCGTCGGATGGCCCAATGCGCGCGATGAGCTCCAGCACGGGATGCATCGCGGCAGAGTCCGCAATTAAGTTTGGCAGGGAATCGGCGCGCAGGAGCTTATTCTCCGCTTCGAGCCGCATCTGGCGCCGCAGCGACTGGCGCAATTCGATTTGCGTGCGGACGATGGAAAGCAGCCGCGCGTTTTCCCACGGCTTCTGGATGAAGTCGCGCGCGCCTCGGCGCATCGCTTCAACGGCAACCTGGACACTGCCCCATGCCGTCATCACCACTACCGGAAGCGCGCTATCCATGGCCTGAATGCGCATGAGGAGGTCGAGACCTTCGGCGCCGGAAGTGGTATCGCGCGCGTAGTTCAAGTCCATCAGGACAATATCGAATTCGCGTGTTTCTAGCGCCGCCAGAATTTCGGAGGGAGACGCAGCGGTTTGGATTTCAAAGCCTTCGTTCTTCAGCAACAGCCGCAACGCCTCGCGCACGTCAGGCTGATCATCCGCGACAAGCACGCGCGCTGCGGCCGGGTTCGATGTTTTCATTCCGTGGTTGGGCGCGCGTCCTTCGTCGCTTTGTTTGCCGGGCCGGTCTGCGCGGGCCTGTTTTACGGTCCGCTCCAGCCCAATTTCGCGCGCCCCTATTCTACGCGAATACTGCCCGATGACGTGCTCGCGGAAATGAGCGGCCCCCCTCCGTGAGCCTTGCCATGCAGCTCGTGCCGGTTCAGGGTTCCGCTCACAGTCAGTTCATGTTCGGGTGTAATGGACACGCTACCCGAGCCGGTGCTCGCGTCGAGCTCAAAGCCCGTGTTTGGTGGCAGCCGCAGCGTCACGCCCCCGGAGCCGGTATGCAGGCGCCAGTCGCCCGTCGGCGTGCCTTCCACTTCAATGTGACCGCTGCCTGCCCTGGCTCGCACGGTTCCGTGCACTCCGCGGACCTCAATGCCTCCTGATCCCGTTTCGATGTCTACATCACCCGGTGCCGTCTGCTCGAGTTCGACGGTGCCGCTTCCGGTGCGCGCACTCAGTCCGCCAGCGATGCCGTTGGCGCGGATTCCGCCGCTGCCCGTTGTCGCGCGCACGCTGCCCTTGATCTCTTCGAGCGTGATCGTGCCGGACCCTGTGGTTGCGCGCAGTTCATTTCCGATTCGGCTGACGTTGATGCTCCCGGAGCCTGTGGTCGCCTCCACCGGGCCGCTCACGCCTTCCACCATTTGGCTGCCGGAACCCGTTGAGGAATGCAATTGTGTTTGGGCCGGCGTGACGATTTCATAGCTGATGGACACATTCCGCCTCAGCTCTTCGTCGCGGATTTCTCCGATGCGAACGGTATTGCCATCCTGTTCGATGGGAGGATTCGTTTCCAGCTTGTGAACTTTTTCCTTCGCGGAAGCTTCCGAGATGCCCCAGCCTTCGTGAACCCGGATTCTGCCGATCACATGAACCGTTGAGCCATCTCCCGTGCGCACGCTGATCGATCCGGATCCGGTGCCGACTGTGAGGTCTACCGCGCCGCTCACCTTTAATGTTTTGTCAAATTGCCCTTCAGCGTAGTTGTCGTCACCCGTCTTGGCCTGCGCCGGGCGCGCCGCGGTGGTGGCGAGGAACATCGCCAGCACCGCAATCATCGGTCCCCAAATCCTTGCCGTTCTCATTGTTCAACCTCCTGTGTAGCCCCCTGCCTGCGGGCTATTCGTAGCGCAGCGCTTCGAGCGGGTCCACACGCGTCGCGCGCCTTGCCGGAATGTAGGACGCCACGAATGCGACAAAGGTCAGCAGCAACGTTACTCCGGCAAACGTCAGAAGGTCCGTAGGTTCAACGCCAAAGAGCAACGATTGCAGGAATCGCGTTAGTGCCAGCGCGCCGGCAATCCCCACCGCCACGCCGATCGCGGCGGTAACCATTCCTTGGCGAAGCACCAGTCGCACAACGTCTCCCGACTGCGCACCCAGAGCGACGCGTACACCAATTTCACGCGTCCGCCGCTCCACCCAAAAGGACATCACGCCATAGATTCCCGCAATCGCAAGTAGAAGAGCGGTACCGCCAAACGCCCCGATAAGGGTCAGGTTAAAACTACGCGATCCGATGGAAGCCGAATAAATCTGGGGAAATGTCCGGAACTTCGGGGGAATGGAGGCGTCAAGATCATGAACGATACCGCGAGCCGCGTTAATAATCGAACCAGGATCGCCGTTTATCCGGATCACTGTTGCAAATGAAGATGCTTTGCGCGGACGCTGTCTGTAGTTCACATAGACCGTCGGGTAAGGAGCAATCTCCAGGCTTGCCTGATGAATGTCAGCGACAATTCCAACGATTGTCAAAAGCCGCGCATCGCCATCCATGTTGCCGAATTCTATGGTCCTTCCAATCGGATCTTCCTTGGGCCATCGCAACTTGGCCAGTGACTCGCTAATCACCGCGACGTGCGGCGCATCTATGCCGTCACGCTGATCAAACAGACGGCCTCGCATCAGCGGAATTCCCAGCGCACGAAAGTATCCGTCAGTTGCGACGCAGAAGTTCGCATCCGCGGTTCGCGATTTGTCTTTGAAAAACGGATCGAAGTCCTCCTCCTTCTTGGGCATTTCTTGCGCGGTCATGATAACGAATGTGCCATCGGCGAGGTCTTCGTCCAGGGGCAATCCGTTTACCGCGCCAACTTCCTCAACGCCGGGGACACTATGCAGTCGCTCAAAAAGATTGTCGACGAAACGGATGTTTCTCGTGGCGTCGGCCGGCGTGTCCGCGGGAGTCAGATCCAGATCCATCGTGAGGATGTGCTCGACGCGGAAACCTGGGTTTACAGAGAGAACTCGCAACAGGCTGCGTCCCAGCAGGCCCGCCCCGATCACCAGCACCAACGTAATCGCCATTTGTGTGGCAACGACCGCCCGGCCCCACTTTTGCACGCTTTGTGAACCGGATTGCCCGCGCCCGCCCTCCACCAGCGCGCCTCGAACGTCGCCGGATGTGGCGCGGATAGCTGTGAAGATCCCCATTCCTGCCGCTACCAGAATCGTCACCCCCACGGCAAACAACAAAACCTCGGAATTGATGGATACCTCGTTGAGGCGAGGCAAACTCTTTGGCGCGAGCGAAATCAGCCCGGCCACTTCCCAATTCGCCACCAAAAGACCCAGAATTCCGCCTGCCGATGAAAGCAGCAAAGCCTCCGTCAGGAATTGACGGACAAGCCGCGCGCGGCCTGCCCCGAGGGCTGCGCGGACCGCCAGCTCGCGTGTCCGCGCTGACGCCTGCGCCAACAGTAAATTTGCAACATTGGCGCAAGCAACCAACAGCAGGAATCCAACCGCACCGAGCAATATCATCAGGGCCGGGCGCACGCTGCTCGTCTGCCATTCTTGTAATGGAATCGCGGAAACACTTTCCATGTTCGTGTCATCGCCATGCTGCTTCTTCAATTGGCTTGCAATTCCGGAAAGGTCCGCGCGCGCTTGCGAGAGCGTCACACCGTCGCGCAAACGGCCGATTCCTCGCCAGTTGTGCGCCGTCCGGCTTGGATTCCACTCCTCTTGTTCGCGCGGCGTCCAAATATTCGTCTCCTCGGGGAAATGGAAACCTGCAGGCATAACCCCAATCACGGAGTACACCTTGCCATACATTTTCAACTTGAGTTGACTGAGATCCTGATTGCCTCCCAAATTTTGCTGCCAGAAGTCATAACTCACAAGCGCGACCGGTGCCGCCCCAATGCGCAATTCCTCGGGAGCGAACGTGCGCCCTACTGGGGGAGCAACTCCCATCACGGTGAGAAAATCTTTCGAGGCCAGAGCCCGCATCGTTTGTACCGGCTCGCTTACCGGGGAAACTGGAACCACCCAGTTCTCGTAATCGGCCATCCCCTTCAGACTGCGATTCATGGCCCGCAAATCATCGAAATTCGGGTCGGCGAAATTCATCGTGCCGCCCTTCGAACCCATCTCGCCGAGCTTCACGATGCGATCCGGTTGAAAATAAGAAAGCGGGCGGAGCAGAACGCCATCAACCACGCTGAAAATGGCAGTATTCGCCCCAATCGCCAGTGCCAGTGAAAACACCATTACTGCTGTCACGCCCGGATTTTTCAAAAGCGTGCGCAAGCCGTAGCGAATGTCTTGCCCCAAGATTGTCATTCTTGCCCCCAAGCAGCTCGACTGAAACAATGAATTAGCATTCGATATGCAATTTCACAACCCTGGGAGGAGCCTGTAAGCATCTGGTTTTATTGGGCTTACGGCGGGCGCGCCAGCCCTGGACATACCTTAGTGCCCGAAAATGGGACGCCATGTCGCGAAACTGGATGCCCGGCGATTCAATCGTAGGGAGTTCAAGACTAGCCTGCTGTACCGGAACCAGAACCGGCGGCGACGGGTCGCGTTTCATCCACAACCCATCCATCCTTCAGATTTATGATGCGATCGCCGTACGAGGAATTGCGTTCTGAGTGTGTTACTTGGATGATCGTTGTGCCGGCGTCATTCAATCGCTTAAAGAGCTGCATGATCTCCTCTCCCTGGCCTGAATGCAGGTTTCCGGTCGGTTCGTCGGCGAGGATGAGACGCGGGCTCATCACTACTGCGCGCGCCACGGCAACCAGCTGCTGTTGTCCGCCAGAGAGCTGGTTCGGGTAGAGATCTTTTTTCCCAACGATATTGAACCGGTCGAGAATATCGCACACCAAACTCACGCGCTCTCCGCGCGGCACATTTTTGTAAGAGAGAGGAATTTCAAGGTTCTCGAAAACCGTGAGATTGTCAATCAAATGGTAGCTCTGAAAAACGAATCCGATGTAGCGCTTGTGAAGTTCGTTGCGCTGTTTGATGCTCAGCTTGTGGACTGGCTGATCCAGGAAGCGATACTCGCCCGTCCACGCCCCATCCAGCATTCCGATGATCGAGAGCAGCGTGGACTTGCCTGCGCCCGATGGCCCCATGATGGTCACGAACTCGCCGGCCTGGACGTCAACATTCACGCGCCGTAGCACGAAGAATTTTCCGGCGGCGATGTCATAGGCTTTTTCAATATTCCGCAACTGAATCAATGGTTCGGGCATGTCCGCAATCTCCTTCAATCACTTAGACTCGTCGCATCCTCACAACGTCTCGCGACGATTCATTCGCCAGATAATCTTATTCCATCCGCAGCGCCACAATCGGGTCCACGGCGGTCGCGCGCCGCGCTGGAATGTAACAGGCCGCCAACCCAATCAGCCCAATAATTGCGGGCACGCTTACGAACGTCAGCAAATCAGTTGGCCCAACCTGGAACAACATTGTGCCGAGAAACCGGCTCAAGTACAGCGCCCCGCCGAGTCCGATGGCAATTCCAATTATAAGCAGCGTCATCCCGTTGCGCACGACCAAGCGGAAGATGTCGACGCGGCCCGCCCCGAGCGCGATGCGAATCCCAATCTCCTGTGTCCGCTGCATCACCGTATAGGACATTACTCCATAAATGCCAATCGCCGCCAGCGCCAGCGCAAGCCCGGCGAAGGAGCCCAATAAAATGACCGTCAACCGGCGGGGCGCGACACTTTGGTCCACGATGTCTCCCAGCGTCTGGATTCGAGAGACCGGGATGTTCGGGTTCACGGATTGGACCGCAGCGCTCATTGCCCCGGCTAGGCTCGATGGGTCGCCGGAGGTCCTCAAGATTATGTAGCCGCCCCCGGTTGGACTTTGTGCATAATCGACAAAAGTTTCGACACGCGAGGGTTGATCCACACCATAATTTTTTACATGCGCAACAACGCCCACAATTTTGCGCCAGATCGGGTCATTCGGATCATTATTCCGCGCGTCAACCGAAATGTGTTTTCCGATGGCGTCTTCATTCGGCCAGTTCGCTTTCGCCATCGTTGCATCAATGATACAAACAGGTTCGGAATCCTCGTTGTCACCGGCCGTAAAATATCGCCCCCGCAAAAGCGGAATTCCCATTGCCTGAATTGCGCCCGGCGTCACACTAGAAATATCCGTGGAGGGCAATGAATTCGGGTCCGGCTTTGGTCTCCCCTCAACGAGGTAGCTGGTCTGGTTGCCCCCAAGGATTGGGTTCTTGATTCCGGAATATTGTACGCCCGGGATTTTTTCGATCGTCGCCGTCAACTCATTCATGAATTGACGTTTCTGCGCGTCGGTCTTGATCTGAGTCTCGGGTGTGGTGAAGAAACCAGTCAGGACTCCGGTGGAATCAAATCCCGAATTCGACCGCAGGACGCGGTACAGACTTTTAACCGTTAATCCGGCGCCAACAAGGAGGACAAGGGACACGCTTATTTCCGCCACAACAAGAGCGGGCCGCAATCTCTTCCGGCTCGATGTTGCGCTTCCGCCGCGGCCGCCTTCTTTCATGGACTCTTGAGCGTCGGTTCGCGAAGCTTGCCACGCCGGGAAAATCCCAAAGAAAAGACCAGTGAAAATACAAAGTCCCAATGTGAAAAGCAGAACACTCACGTTCACGGAAACGCCGTCGATGCGCGGCACGCTCAAGATTGAAATTCTCGCCAGCGCTGCCGAAGCGTTGTACGCAATTAACAAACCCACGCAGCTTCCGAGTATAGCGAGAATCAGGCTTTCCGTTAAGAGCTGGCGAAGCAGGCGAAATCTCGTAGCCCCAAGTGCCGTCCGAATTGCGAGTTCCCGGCTGCGTTCGGTTGCGCGCGCCAGCATCAGGTTGGCGACATTGGCGCAGGCAATCAGAAGAACAAATCCCACCGCCGCCAAAAGAATCAGTAGCGAGCCGCGGATGTCGCCGACGTAGGCGTTCATCAGTGAATCTACTGTGATGCTGTGCCTGCTATTCGATTCCGGGTATTGGCGTGCCAACTGCCTCGCGATGTCATTCATCTCCGCCTGAGCTTTTTCCAGCGTAATGCCCGGCTTCATACGTGCCAGGGCATAGATGCCCGGGTGCTCTTCCCTGCGCTTCGCGCCGCCCTCTTTGTCTTCTAATCTCCAAAGTGAGGTAAAAACTGAATATTGCCGCCAGCTTTCGTAGAATTGACTCGAGGGAAGGACTCCAATGATTGTGAAAAGCTCTCCATCCAGATTGAGTTTTTTCCCGATTACATCTGGATTTCGCGCGAACTTCCGATCCCAGTAACCGTCGCTCAAAAGCACTACTGGCGCGGCGCCGGCTTTGTCGTCGTCCGGCGTCAACGCCCTGCCGAGGATCGGCTGAATCCCAAGGGTCGGAAAAAGTCCGGCCGTAATTTGCCGGAGTCTAAGGCTTTCCGCTTCTCCCTCGCCCGTCAAGATTGCAACGTTTCCGCGGTACGGGGCCATGCTCTCAAACACCGTATTCATCTTGCGCCAGTCGTTGAAGTTCTCCATCGAGATGCTCATGTCCGGAATCTCCGGAGTGCTCTCACTTAGGAATACGAGCTGCTCCGGGTGCGGATAGGGAAGCGGCCGAAGGAGCACGGCATCCACCACGCTGAAAATTGCCGTGTTGGCGCCGATACCAAGCGCCAAGGTCAACACCGCAATGGCTGTGATGCCGGGTCTTTTTGCGAGCATCCGGATACCGTATTTGATGTCCTGCATAAGCGATCCCATGATTTCCCCCTCTTCTCCAGATTAGCTGCGGAGGCTCAACTCTTCATTCATTGCCCAGAGGATTATCGGCTTGGAAGCTGATTCCCGCGCGCCTTCCCGCAGAAATCTCGCCGCATTATGAGCAAGGTGGTGCCCCTGTCCAGCAGCCGTAACTGATTGCAATCATTACAGTTACAGAGGCGTCGGGGACGACCTATTCGCTTTCCTGCCCGATATTGGGACGCCGTGTAGCGAAAACGGAGGCTCCTGAAAGTGCGCTATTCGTGCCGAAGGGTGACGATTGGGTCCACTCGGGTAGCGCGGCGTGCTGGGATGAGGCAGGCCACGAGAGCTACCCCTGCCAAAAGGAGCGAAGCTGCTCCTAAACTTAAGAAATCCGTGTGCCCGAGGCCCGAGATGTAGCTCCCCATCAAAGGAACCATCAAGATTGAAATCGGCACGCCAATCGTGAGCCCCGCCAAGGCCAGAAACATTCCACGGGCAATAATCAATTTCATGATATTTCCCCGCAGGGCGCCGAGAGCCATTCGAATGCCAAGTTCGTGTTTTGAATCCGCGACAATATACGCCATGACCCCGTAAACTCCCACAGCCGCAAGGACAAGTGCCAGCACACCGAGCGCGCCCATCATCCGCGCCGCGTAGGTCACATTGATCGTGCCTTCGCGAATCAGTTCGGCCATCGGCTTGACGCCGAATACCGGCTGATCCGGATCTACGGCCGCAATCGCGGATCGTACAGCGGAAGCATACGGTGCCGGGTTTCCCGATGTCCTCACGGCGAGCGAACCATACACGCGCGGAAATTGTGGATACGGAATGTAAATCACTGAATTCAGCGCGGGGTTGGTCCAATCCATTTGCACATCACCAACCACACCGACAATCGTCATCCAGGGGTACTTTGGATCATCCGCCGCCCCAATCCGAATTCGATGGCCGATTGGGTCTTCATTCGCCCAGTAGGTATGAGCCAGGCTCTGGCTGATGACGACTGTGGCCAGCGATGTCGAGACGTCCTGACTTGTGAGTTCACGTCCCCGTAAAAGGGGCACGCTGAACAAGCGGAAGTAACTCGGGCTGACGCATTCAAAATCCGCGTTTTCAGATTCGGCCGGATTTGTCCATGGCCGCCCCTCGATACTGAAAACGTGAGTGGAATGTCCCTGTGCGTGTGGAAGTGTCGTAGTAGTGGCCACTCCTTCCACTCCCGGCAGCGTCGAAATTTGCTCCAACGCCTTATCAAAGAATGCCTGGATTTGATCTGGTTTGGCGTATCTCGAGGCCGGCAAATTGAGGATCATGGTCAGCAACGTTTCCGGACGATACCTTTGATTCGAACTAAGAATTCCTTGGAAAGTGCGGACGAGTACCCCGGCGCCCGCGAGCAGCACGACCGCGAATGCAAATTGCAATATGACAAGCAAGTTGCGCAGTCGATGACGTGCCCGCCCGCTCGTGCTTGACCGGCCTCCCTCCTTCAGCGTTTCGCCCAATGCAAGCCGCGAGCTTTCGAGCGCGGGAAGAAGTCCAGCCAGAATTCCCGCTGCCAATGCGACGCAAATGCTGAATGTGAGCGCGCGCCAATCCAGGCGGATCGAGTCCCATCCGGCAATCGTGTTTGAAACCTCCTGCGGCATGTCCAGAATGATCAGCCGCACTGTCCATTCGGCGATCAAAAGCCCAAAAGCCGCTCCCCCGAGACCCAGCAGAATACTTTCCGTGAGCAATTGCTTGACGATGCGCCACCGGCTCCCGCCGAGCGCGGCCCGGATTGCGATTTCCTTTGCTCGCCCCGCGCCCCGCACAAATTGCAGATTTGTGATGTTTGCGCACAGAAGCAGAAGCACGAAACCAACAGCGATCAGCAGCAAATACGTGTAGTTCTCGGTATCGCTGCCGACCTCGAACCTCCGAATCGGCGTCACCCTCACGTGCCATCCCCGGACTGTTGATGGGTAAGCCCCTCCGAGACGCTGTTCGATGCCATTGATTTCCGTGTAGGCATCGAGTGGCTTCATTCCTGGTTTCAGCCTGCCGATTGCGACCAGGGCGCGCCAATCTCGCCGCGCCCAAAGTCTGTCCGGCAAATCAAGAGGCTTCCAGAGTTCAGCGGTGACAGGAAATACGAACGATGGCGGCATGACGCCCACAACGGTGTATGGCTTGCCGTCGAGATGAATCGTGCGGTTCAGGATCTGCGGGTCGGCCCCGTAGCGGCGCACCCAGAATCCATGACTCAGGATAACGACATCCTCGTGTCCTTGCTTGCCATCCGCCGGCAGAAAAGTCCGTCCAAGAAGTGCCTGTGTTCCACCGATAGAGAAGAAATTTGAAGTGACAGCGAAGACTTGCACCTTTTCGGGCGTTTCTGTTCCCGTCAGGCTTACCGAATCCCACAGCCACAATGCCATTTCATCGAGTGTCTTGCTTTGGTTTTTCCAATCGAGGAAATTTGCGGGGGAAACGCCAGTGGCGTCATTGCCGGATTGTCCAGGAGCTTGTTCTATCAGAATAACAAGGTGCTCGGGATCTGGAAGGTTGATCGGCTTCAGTAGAAGCGCGTCTGCAACGCTGAATATGGCCGTGCCGGCGCCGATTCCGAGCGCCAAAGCCAGGATGGCGATCGCCGCGAACCCCGGAGACTTGCGCAGGGCGCGCAAACCGAAACGGATGTCCTGCCAGAGGGAGTTCACGGCGGGTATATTACTCGATAGTACCCGACAGCGCGAATCTATTTGTGTCGTTGGCCTGTTTCGCGAGACGCTCTATTCGTAGCGGAGAGCGACAATCGGATCCACGCGCGTCGCTCGTCTCGCCGGCATCCAGCAGGCAGCCAGCGAAACCGCTATGAGCACTGCCGCCACTCCCACAAATGTCAGCGGGTCAAACGCCTTCACCTGAAAGAGAAAGCTTTCCAGGAAACGCGTCAGAGCAAACGCGCCTGCGAGACCCAGCCCAACACCGAGCACTGCAAGCACCATCCCCTGGCCGAGAATCATCCGCAACACCGCCGGCTTGTCCGCGCCCAGAGTCATGCGGATGCCGATTTCCCGTGTCCGTTGCGTGACCGAATACGAAATGACGCCGTAGATCCCAATTGCCGCGAGCACCAGCGCGAGGCCGCTGAAAATGCCGAGTAACGTTGCGCGGAATTTCGGCTGTACCACGGACGTGGAAATGTTTTCCTCCATGGTACGCATCTTCACGATGGGTTGGCCCGGATCCACTTGGTGGACGGCATCGCGCAATGCGGAGGAGAGCGCCATGGGGTTTCCATCCGTTCGGACCACCAAAGACAAGAAATATTGAGGCAAGAGTGCGTCCACCTGGCGAAACGGGACGTACATCTCCGACTGCGGTTCTGTGGTCAGCGATTGCTTCACGTCTCCAACGACGCCCACAACTTCCATCCACGGAACGACATCCGTAGGGATGGCGCCAAGTTGCAAGTGCTGGCCGATCGGCGATTGCCCCGGGAAAAACTGCTGCGCCATCGCTCTGTTGATGACCACGACCGGCGCGCCGCGCTCGGTATCCTGCTCAGAAATAAATCTGCCGTTCAGCAACGGTAAGCCGATGGTTGAAAGATATCCGGGCGTCGCACTGCGATAGCCCGCAAGAATGAAGTCGCCGGGCCCTTTTGGTGGGTGGCCCTGAATATTGAAATGGATGATTCCGCCCGCGCCACTCACGGGCAAAAATGAAGCGGCACCCGCGGAGCGGACGCCCGGCAGCGCGCGAATCTTGTCCAGGACGTTGTCATAGAAATTGAGCCGCTTCGCCGGCTGGCTATACGCTGTGGGCGAAAGCGGGATGTCGGCCACAAGCAACCCTTCGGGCCGAAAACCGGTGGATACATCCTCCATCCGCGAAAAACTCTTCATCAGAAGTCCAGCGCCCACGAGCAAAAGTGTTGCAAGGACAATTTCGGAGACGACGAACGCGGAGCGCAGCCGCTTGCTTTCGCCGGACCCAGATCCTCCGCGCGTAACGTCATTCAACCCTCCGCGCAATTCCAGCTGCGACGCCTGCATCGCGGGCGCAAGCCCAAAGAAGATCCCCGTCAGGATTGCGATGGCCGCCGTGTAAATCAGCACCATCGAATCCATTCCCACCACCGTGCCGGGCGGGATGCTTCCGGTCGCCAGTCGAAGTAGCGGGCCCATCGCCGCGCTCCCGATCGCGAGGCCCGCGGCTCCGCCAAGTATCGAAAGGATGATGCTCTCGGTCATGAGTTGGCGCAGGATACGCCACATGCTTGCGCCGAGCGCGGTCCGGATTGCCATTTCATGCTTCCGGGCGGCGGACCGCGCCAGGAAAAGGTTTGCGACATTCGCGCATCCAATCAAGAGCACAAATCCCACCGCACCCAGCAGCGTCCACAGCGCGCCCCGGACATTTTTCACCACCTGCTCGCGCATACTCGTGACGTTGATCCTGACATCGAGATTCGTGAGCGGGTTCTGCTTTTCAATTTGTTTTGCGACTGTGGTCATCTCCGCGCGCGCCCGCTCCACCGTCACACCGGCCTTCAGCCGCGCCACCGGAATAATTCCCGGGTGCCATCCGCGGTCATCGGGCAGGCCCACAGTCCAGGGCTCAAATGGGACGATAACGTCCGCCGGCTGAAGAAACAGATAGCTCGCTGGAAGGACTCCGATCACCGTGTAGGGCACATTGTTCAGCGTAAGTCTCTTACCCATCACGTCCGGTGCGGCCCCATAGCGATTGCGCCACAAGCCGTCGCTTAAAAGAACGACATGCTCGCCGCCGCGCCGGTCTTCGTCGGTTGAAAAAAACCGGCCCCTCTCCGGATTCACGCCCAGCATTGGAAAAACACTCGCGGTGGTCATCTGAGCGGTCAGGCGGGCGGGATCCCCTTCTCCTGTGAGTGTGAAGCTGTCATTGTGAACTGCGCCCACGCTTTCGAACGACTGTGCCATGTCGCGCCAGTCCTTGTAATTCTGGTAGGAAGCGGAAAGACTCGGGAATTTTGGCGTGTGTTCGGTGAGCAGGAAGATTCGGTCCGGATCGCGAAAGGGAAGCGGCCTCAACAATACGGCGTTCACGACGCTGAAAATGGCCGTGTTAGCGCCGATGCCCAGAGCAAGCGTCAGAATTGCGACGGCGGAGAACCCGGAACTGCGCAACAAAGTGCGCAATGCGTACCGCAGGTCTTGCCAGAGAGTTTCCATTTCCGGTTCCCCCGAATGAAATTCCCCGGCTCTTGCGGTGTCTTATCCCCAGCCGGGTTTTCTACTCGTAACGCAGAGCCACAATCGGATCCACGCGCATGGCGCGACGCGCGGGAATCCAGCAGGCCGCAACCGAAACGGATAACAGCGTCAACGTAACGCCAACATACGTGATCGGGTCTCCTGCCCCTATTCCATACAATATGCTCGCAATAAGATGGGAGATCACCAGCCCCACGGACAAGCCCAGTGTCATTCCTATGGCGGTGAGCAGCAGGCCGCCGCCAACGATGAGACGGAGAACCTGCGCCTGCTGAGCGCCCAATGCCATTCGGATCCCGATTTCATGAGTGCGCTCCGTGACGGTGAAGGCCATCACTCCATAGACTCCCACGGCGGCGAGTATAAGCGCTAATCCGCCCATTACGCTCATCATCACCGACATGTAGGCAAGTCCCACGACCGAATTGCTGATGACCTTGGACATCGGCATGATTCCAGCAACAGGCATTTCGCCGTCCACCGCAGCGATTGCGACCTGAGAGGCGGACGCAAGCTTCATTGGATCGCCCGATGTCCGCAGGACAAACGTGCCATAAGGCCGCGGCAGTTGCGTATAGGGCCGATAGAATGCATACGTTGGCCCGCGAAGAATCCAATGCATTTTCACGTTTCCGACGATGCCGACAATCCTCATCCAGGGGTTGGCTGAATCGTCAGTCGTGATTTTGATCTGGTGTCCGATCGGGTCCTCGTTGGGAAAGAAAGCCTCCGCAAAACTCTAGCTAATCACGCAGATGCGCTCGGTGTCGGTGCCGTCCCTTTCGCTGAATTGGCGGCCGCGAATCAGCGGAATATGCATCATCTGGAGGTAGGATGAGCTGACAACCAGGGAATTGGCGGTGGGCATTTCACTCGCGTCACGCCACGGTTTGCCTGCAATCAGGAATTGTTGGCTGCAGCAGCCGTTGTCGCCATCCGGAATCCAGGAGGTTTGCGCCGCGGATTGAACACCAGGCAGCGCGGAAAGTCGCTCGAGTGCTTTGTCGAAAAACATGCGCTGCTGCTGTGCATTACCATAGTGGGCCGGCGGCAAGACCACTCGCATCGTGAGCAACGATTCCGGTTGGAACGTGCTTTCAAGGTCAAGCAGGTTTCGGAATCCACGCGCAAAAAGAGTCGCCCCCACAAGCAGCACAACAGCGAAAAAAACCTGCGCTACAACCAAAACATTTCTCAGCACATGCCGGCCGCGAGCGCCTGAGCTTGATCGGCCCCCTTCTTTCAAAGTTTCGTTTACGTCCACGCGCGAACTTTGGAGCGCCGGCATGACTCCGGCCATGACTCCCGCCACTGCCGCGGCAAGGATCGTAAAGAGAAGCGCCCGGCTATCGAGGCGGATGTCGTACCAGCCCGGAATAAACTTGGCAATCTCCGCGGGCATGTACCGGAGCACCATTCGAATGGACCAATACGCAAATAGAAGTCCCAACGCCGCTCCGCCCATCGCTGTAATGATGCTTTCCGTTAGCAACTGCCTGACAACGCGCCACCGGCTTCCCCCCAGCGCGGCGCGGATGGCCATCTCCTTCTGGCGGCTCGCACTTCGCACGAACTGAAGATTGGCGACATTCGCGCACACGATCAGAAGCAGGAATCCGACTCCCCCCATTAGGACCATCGTCATGTTCCGCGTAAGATCACCCAGTTCGAAAATGCGTATGTTTTCGGCGCGCGCGCCCCAGCCTCGATTCGTATCGGGGTACTCTGTGGCAATCCTTTGCGCGATGCCTTTCAGCTCCGCGTTTGCGGCGCTCAGAGTCACGCCGGGCTTTAGTTTCCCAAGCACGGTGAATAAGCGAGATTTGCGGTTGTTCCATTCATCGGGCTTTAGCGCCATGGGGATCCATAACTCCGCGGTCAAGGGGAAGTCGAATTTCCGAGGCATGATGCCAATGACGGTGTAAGGCCGCCCGTCCACGTGGATATCGCGCCCGATCAGGTTCTGGTCGGCGCCGAAACGCCGCTCCCAAAGCCGTTGGCTCAGCACCACCACGCCATCATGCCCCGGCTGGTCCTCTTCCGGCAGAAACACCCGGCCGTAAACCGGCTGCACCTTGCACAATGCGAAGAAGTTGGAAGATACGAGGAAGCTCTGCACTTTTTCAGGAAGGCCGACCCCCGTCAGATTCACTTCATTCCATTGAAACGTGCCCATGGATTCGAAGGACTTCCCTTGCTGCTTCCAATCCGTGAAGTTTGCCGCCGAAACTGAATTCAACCTATCTGGTTGATTCGGAGCGATCTCTCCGGCAATGACGAGGTGCTCAGGATCGGGGATGTTAATCGGTTTCAGAAGGAAGGCATCGGCGATGCTGAAGATGGCCGTATTCGCGCCGATCCCCAGTGCGAGAGCAACGACCGCTATCGCGGTGAAGCCCGGTGACTTCACCAGCATGCGCCAGCCGTACTTTATATCTTGCCAAAGAGTTTCCACGTTAGGCCTCTATCGTACTAATTCGTGTCATATCCGGACCCATGTGGAAGTAACGAAATACAGGATGGGAATGTTCCCGCCAATCCCAAAATAAAAACCGGCGCACGCAGCAAAAAACCGCGCGCGCCGGTCAGTTTCAAAAAGGAGTTCGCCGTTTCGAGCTCAGTGCGCGGCCGCGCTGCTCTCTTCAAAATTCTCCTCGACTATGCGCCCGTCGAAAAGGTGAATGCTGCGGTCCGCGAAGGCCGAATAGCGCGGATCGTGCGTCACCATGCACAGTGTCGCCCCGCCGCGATGCAGTTCGGTCATCAGCTCCATGACGGCCTCACCGTTTTTGGAGTCGAGGTTTCCGGTCGGCTCGTCCGCCAGGAGGATCGAAGGATCGCCCACCAGCGCCCTTGCCACGGCCACACGCTGTTGCTGACCGCCGGAAAGCTGCGAGGGGTAGTGTTTGATGCGGTGCGCCATGCCGACCTTTTCGAGCGCCTGTTGCACGCGCTGCTTGCGCTCCGCCGATCCCATGCCGCGGTAAGTGAGCGGCAGCTCGACGTTTTCGTAGACGTTCAGGTCGCCAATCAAATTGAACGCCTGGAAGATGAACCCAATCTCCCGGTTGCGGATGCGCGTCCGGTCCGAAAGAGACAGGTTCGAAACCGGCTTGCTGTTCAGCGTGTAATTGCCATCCGAAGGCGAATCCAGCAGGCCGAGGATCGAAAGCAGCGTTGATTTGCCGCAGCCCGATGGGCCGTTAATGGCCACGAATTCGCCGCGCTTGATTTGTAGGTGGATGTTGGCAAGAGCGTGCGTCTCGACTTCATCAGTCAGGAAGACCTTCTTCACGCTCTCCATAAGAATGAGGACTTCGTTGTTGTTTTCAGCCATTGGGCAACGCTCTCCTTTTTGAGCCTACCGATGAATCCCTACCCAAACCACCACTCTATCAGATGTATACGCCTGAACCCTCGATTTCGTTCCACGGCCTACTCGTACCTCAGGACCACCATGGGGTCCACCCGCATGGCCCGCCGTGCTGGCAAGTAAGACGCCGTGAGAGCCACAATGGTTAGCAGGGCGGTACGCCCTTTCTCGCTTCTGACCCTCAAGCCGTTCCAGCCTCTCAGAACTCCTTTTTTCATGTCATTCGTACCGCAGCGCGATAATCGGATCCACTCGCATCGCGCGCCGCGCGGGCAAGTAACACGCGAACATTGCCACCAGCAGCAGGATCGCCGCTGTTGCGAAGAAACTCGGTGCATCGAAGAAACCGAAATTGCCGTACAGCAGGCTCTGCATGCTGTGCGTCAGCGCCATGGATAGCAAGAAGCCCGCCGCCAACCCTGTAAGAATCATGGACATCCCGTTCCGCAAAATCAGCTGCAAAACGTTGCCTCGCTGCGCGCCGAGCGCGACGCGTATCCCGATCTCCTGCGTGCGCTGGCTTACGGAATAGGACATCACACCGAATGTCCCGATGGCGGCCAACAGGAGCGCGAGCCCTCCAAACGCGCCAAGCAATTCCGCGCCGAGCCGCGGCGGCCCAAGCGTTTGGTCGAGCGCTTGCTGCACAGTCTGTGAATTTCGCAGAGTGAGTGTCGGGTCCATGCCCTGCAAAATTGCTTCGACGCTTTTCAACGTTGTGTTCGGATCCCCTTTCGCGCGAATAAACATCGTCACGGCCGGCGCGTAATGCTGCTTCAGCGGGAAGTAAACGATGGGCTGCGGCGCTTCGCCCAGCGTTTGGTAAGTGACGGTTTTTACCAGCCCAACGACCTCGACGTCCCAGGTCTGCAGTAAGAAATGCAAGTGCCTTCCGAGAGCGTCCTTGCCGGGCCACGTGCGTTCCACAAAAGCTTGGTTCACAACCGCAACCATGTGTGATTGCGCGTCATCGTGATCATCAAAATCACGGCCCTCCAGTAGCGGGATTCCCGCCGTCGTGAAAAATCCGGGCGAAACAGAAATTGTCGGCGTCAGTTTCCCGTTCTGCGGGTCGTTCGTATCCACACCTTCGGGAAACGTCGTCCGCTGAAAGCTTCCGTTGAAGGGAAGCGTGTCTGAAATTGCCGCACCTGCAACGGTCGGGAATGACTTCACCCGTTCCACCGCGTCTCTGTAAAACTGTTCCGCGCGCGCTTGGTTGTACCGCTGCGCCCCGAGGTTGATGTTCACAATCACTTCTTGTTTGGTTTCGAATCCGGGGTCCATCTTTTGCGCATTCTTTAGGCTGTGGATGAAAAGGCCTGCACCGACCAGCGTCACTAGCGAAAGCGTAACCTGCGCGACAACGAGCATTCCCTGCAAGCCGTACCAGCGTGTTGCGCCGCCCGGTGCGTCCGTCCGGTCCCGCAGCGCGCCCATCTGGGATGCTCGAGACGCTTGCAACGCTGGAACCAACCCAAAGATCACCGCCGCAAAAATCGCCAGTCCCATCGTAAATAGTAGAACGCGGCCGTCGATTGTCGTGTTCACCCCGCCAAGCAGGCCGTCGGGAACCAAACTGAACACCAGGTCCTTGGTCAACTTCGTGGTCAAAATTCCCAGACCTCCGGCGGCCAATCCAATGACCAGGCTTTCCGTTAGGAGTTGGCTGACGATGCGCCCGCGCGAAGCGCCAAGGGACAGCCGGATCGCCATTTCGCGCCGCCGCTGGGTCGCGCGTGTCAGCAAAAGATTGGCTACGTTCGCGCATGCAATCAACAATACAAGACCGACCGTAATCATCATCAGCGCGCCCGCCCGCACAAACTGTGGTCGCAGTTGCGGCGGGACGTTTGTCTGATCGAACGGCACGAGATCGTTATTCCGCCCTTTGTTGTCTGTGGGATACGCCCGTTCCAGTTGTGCGCCTAACGCATGCATCGAGGCTTGCGCCTGTGCCAGCGTCACATTCGGTTTCAACCTCGCCACGCCGAACGCCATGCGAGCCCCGCGCTCGTTGTACCAATCCTTAAAAACGCCCGTCAGGATCTGGTCGTGCATTGTCACCGGAATCCAAAAACTTGGGCTGCCCAGCGCGCCTACATCATGAAATTCCGCGGGAGCGACTCCTATTACGTCATAGTCTTGTTGGTTGATCAGGATGGTCTTTCCAAGAATATTTGGGTCCGATCCATAATCCGTCACCCATTTCGCGTGACTCATGATCAAGACGGGTTTCCCGCCTTGCTCCTTGTCATCGTCGGGCAAAAAGGGGCGTCCCTGAGTGATTCGCACTCCGAGCAGATCAAAATGATCGTGATTCACCAGTTCAGCAAACGCGGGTGTGTCCTTGCCGTTCCTCGTCTCGGTGGCTCCCGTAAAAACGACGACGGACATGCCGGAGAAAACATCGTTCTTGTCACGGTAATCTATGGCGTTCGGAACAGTCAGCGGGAGATATTGCTGGATCGCGCCGCCGCGGCTTTGTTGCGTGGAATAAACTGCGACCACCCGGCTGGGATCTCTTATGGGGACGCCCTGGAGAAAAACCGCCTTGACCAGCGTGAAGATCGTCGTATTCGCGCCGATGCCGAGCGTCAGCGAGAGGATGGCTACAGCCGTGAACCCCGGTTTCTTTGCCAGCGTCCGGAGCGCGTACCGGAAATCTTGCCAAAGATTGCCCACCGTTTCCCCCGTTTATGAAACTCTTCGAATCAGGGCCTCACGCCGTGTCCACTACCGGTTTGACGCGGCCCTGCGGATTCCGTCAGCAAGTTCCGGCAAGTCTAGAGATAATTTCACGGTCTTCAAATGCGGTTTCGGGCTGCTCGATTGCGAATACTTTGAGAATCGGGTGTCATCTCCCCTGTGCGCCACCCTGCACGCGCGGTGAGAATTGGACGCGGTCCACGGCGTCGAATTGCGACATATCGGAGAGGATGACCATATCTCCCACATTCAGCCCGCCTAGCACTTCCATCGTATTCACCGAACCGCGTCCAAGCTTCACCTGTACGCGCGTGCCTTCAGTTCCATCTGCGTTGACCTTGAAAAGTCCAACCGTGCTGTTTTGCTCACCGTGCACCGGCCGTCCGATGTAAAGCACGTTGGTCATGTTCGCGATTTCGACGGTTCCATCCACGCTCAAGTCCGGCCGCGCTCCGTTGGGCAGCGGTTCATCGAAGCTGATGTCTACTCCAACGGTCCCGTTGATGGGTGCGGCGTCCATCCTGGTGACGTGCCCTTTCACAATTCCATTGCGCGTGTCCACGGTCGCTTCTTGAAGCTCATGAACGTCCTTTGCCTGAGTTTCCGGCACCTGCACGGTGGCTTTTAGCTTGGTCGGATCGGCCACGCGCGCAAGGTTGGTGCCCGGCGTCACTTGCTGCCCCTGTTGCACATCCACGCCGGACGCGCTGCACACGCATTGCACCACGCCACTGATTCCCGCTTTCACGTGCAGAGCTTCAAGCTGGCTCTTTTTCAAGTCGTACAATGCGCGCGCTGCCTCCACCTTTGCTTCCTGCGAAGCAATTTGGGCTTTGGAGGAATCCTCGAATACCGCGAGCTTTTGTTTTTCCATCTTCAATTGGATTCCGTCCATATCAGCCCTCATCCGCGTGGTATCTGCGTCGATTTTCGGGCCTACGCCTTCTTCAAATTTCTGCTGGTCCAGTTTCGCGATGAGTGAATCCACGTTGTACACGCCTTGAATGCCCGCTTCTTCCGCTTGAAATGCCGCGCGGCTCTGGTTGACCGTCGCCTTCGTGTTGTCGAGGTCCGCCGCGGCCTGTTTGTACGCATATTCAGCGGCGGTCGCATCGTTTTGAAGTTGCGGATCGCTGAGCTCGAGAATAATGCTATTCGGTTCGACTTTCGCGCCGGAGTGCAGGAGGATACGTTCAATCTTCGCGCTTGATTGCGCCGGAATCCACCGGATGTCTTCGGGCACAAGCGTCCCCAGCCCATGTACTTCGATCAGCATGTTCCCGCGCGCTACTGTGCTGGGCCAGGCGATTGAGCCATCCATCGTGGGCGCGGCGGGCTTCAGCTTCGCAAGCACTACCGTCAATCCACCGATGCCCACGGCTACGACGAGCAATATCAAGATCATCCGTATCCGCTTCTTCCTTTTTTGATCCGGCCGAGCGATATCCATTGTTTTATTTCGTCCTTATCGAAGGGAATCCACACTAGAAGACTCGCAAGTGCTGGGCCTTGCGACATCCTCTCTATCTTACTGTAAATACTACGGTTAGCCAACCTACGTATGGGCTTACAAGGCCTTTTTTGGCCGCTTGTGGGAATGCCCGTCGCAAAAGCGGACAGGCCACGAAAGCCACTTTGGACTGTCTCCGGCACGCCTCTCAAATTGACTTCACCCACCTCGCCGCATAGCATTACTGAATTCCCTATCTCTGCGAGGGACGCAGTGTAGGGTGTTTATGCAGCCGGGCACCCAATCCGGAAGTGTATTGGACCGCATCCTCGACGCGCGCCGCGCGTCCATCGCGCACCGCAATCGCGTGCTGCCCGAAGCGGTCTTGCGAATGAGTGTGAAAAAAGCCGCGCCGGTTCGCGATTTGGGCGCTGCACTCACCCGCAGCGGAGTGAACGTCATTGCCGAGCTGAAAAAGGCTTCGCCTTCGCGCGGGGTGCTGCGCGAAGATTTCCAACCGGAAGAGCTCGCCCGCGCGTTCGAGCGCTCCGGCGCCGCGGCCCTCTCGGTCCTCACGGAAGAAGAATTCTTTCAGGGGTCCCTGAAGAATATGCGGGACGCCCGCAAGAAAGTGGAAATCCCTGTCCTTCGCAAAGACTTCATTATCGATCCCTGGCAGGTGTGGGAGACTCGCGCCACGGATGGAGACTCTTTCCTCCTGATTGTCGCTGCGCTATCGGATGCCGCATTACGCGAATTGCTTTCACTCGGGCGCGAGTTGGGAATGGAGCCCCTCGTCGAAGCTCACTCGCGCGAGGAGCTGGATCGCGCTTTGGCCTCGGGCGCTCGTATTCTCGGCGTCAATAATCGCGACCTGCGCACGTTGGAAGTCCGGCTCGAAATTTCATTTGAATTAATCGAGGCGATTCCAGCGGAGTGCATCGCCGTATGCGAATCCGGAATTAAAGATGCCTCTCAAATTGCCGCGCTTCGTAAGGCAGGTTTTGACGCGTTTCTCATCGGCGAGCATCTGATGACTCAGCCCGATCCAGCGGTGGGATTATTGAATTTGTTGGTGGCTGCTTGAAGTTTGTGGGGATGCGATGGTCCGGGTAAAAATCTGTGGGATCACAAGCTGGGCGGACGCAAAACTCTGCGTCGACGAGGGCGCGCACGCGCTCGGCTTTAATTTTTTTCCGCCAAGCCCGCGCTGTGTCACTCCCGCGGTAGCTTGGGACATGATTCGCCGCCTTCCGCCCTATGTGGACGTATTCGGCGTGTTTGTCGACTGGAAGGCCTCGGCGATGCTGGCTCTTGCGCGCGCCGTTCACCTGACCGGCGTGCAGCTTCATGGAAACGAACCCGCGAGGGATGTCGCCATCCTCGCGAAGCACGGACCGGTCGTCAAAGCCTTCGCTGTAAAGGACGGCTTCAAGCCGGAATCGCTTCGGCGTTACCGCGCAGCAAGCGCAATTCTACTCGAAGGTTTTCGCCGCGGCTTTCACGGGGGAGCCGGCGCGGTGATGGATTGGGAAGTTGCGCGCCACTCGGGACGCGTTGCCCGCATCGTTCTTGCCGGCGGCTTGACGCCCGAGAATGTCGCCGAAGCGATTCGCACTGCGCAGCCCTTTGCCGTGGATGTTGCGACTGGTTTGGAAGTGAGAGTTGCCAGGAAAGATCCCGTACGCGTGCGGGCATTTATGCGCGCTGTGGAGAATGTGAACCGCGAATCGAATGGATCGCACTGAATAACAATGAGCGCTGCCGCACAAACTTGGCCGGACACACGGGGACGCTTCGGTCCTTACGGTGGACGCTACGTCCCCGAAACGCTCATGGCTCCCGTCGAGGAACTCACGCTGGCATACGAGTCCGCGCGGCGCGACCCAAAGTTTGCCGCGGAGCTTGAGGACTTGCTGCACAACTTCGCCGGCCGCCCAACTCCGCTCCAATTTGCCGCGCGCCTCACCGGCCATCTCGGCGGCCCGCGCATCTATCTCAAGCGCGAAGATCTCCTCCACACCGGCGCGCACAAAATCAACAATTCCATCGGCCAGGGCCTCCTTGTAAAACGCATGGGCAAGACCCGCATCGTCGCCGAAACCGGCGCGGGCCAGCATGGCACAGCGACAGCCACAGTCGCGGCGCGCCTCGGCCTCGAATGCATCGTCTACATGGGCACCGAAGACATGGAGCGCCAGCGCCTGAATGTTTCACGCATGAAAATGCTTGGCGCCCAAGTCGTCGGAGTGGACTCAGGCAGTCGCACGCTGAAAGACGCCATCAATGAAGCCATGCGCGACTGGGTCACAAATGTCCGCACCACACACTATCTTCTCGGTTCCGTGCTCGGCCCGCATCCCTATCCCCAAATGGTGCGCGACTTCCATCGCGTCATCGGAATTGAAGCGCGCGAACAAATCCTTCGCGCCGAAGGCCATCTGCCCGCCGCGCTTTTCGCCTGCGTCGGTGGCGGCTCGAATTCCATCGGTCTATTCCACGCATTTATGAATGATGCCGGAGTGAAATTCATCGGTGTCGAAGCGGGGGGCCGCGGACACGCTTTGGGCGAACACGCCGCGCGTCTCGCCGCCGCGGAGGGCTATCTTGGCGCGAAGCCCGGCGTCCTCCACGGCACCTACACCTATGTTCTGCAGGACAACGCGGGCCAAATCTCGCAAACGCATTCCATATCCGCCGGGCTCGATTACCCCGCAGTGGGCCCCGAGCATGTTTGGCTCATGGACCAGGGACGCGCGGAATACACCGCAGTCAGCGACGCCGCCGCGCTCGACGCCGGGCGCACTCTCTCGCGCCTCGAAGGCATCATCCCCGCGCTCGAAAGCGCGCACGCCGTCGCCGAATTAATCACCCGCGCGCCAAGAATGCCGCGCGATTCCGCCGTCGTCCTCAACGTCTCCGGTCGCGGTGATAAGGACATGGAAACCTACGCGCGCTTTCTTTAACTGCCTATGACTTCTACCGTCCCATCCACGGCGGCTCACGCAACGCGCATTGCGCGCCGCTTCGCCGAGCTTTCGCGCGCGAGCGAACTCGGACTCATCGCCTACATCACCGTCGGCGATCCCTCGCTCGACGCCACGCTACAAATCGTCCTAGCCGCTGCCGACGCAGGCGCTGACATCATCGAGCTTGGCGTCCCGTTCAGCGATCCCCTGGCCGACGGCCCCACGATTCAGCGCGCCAGCGAGCGCGCCTGGCGCAGCGGCACAACGCTTGCCGGCGTTCTCGATCTCGTCGCCGAAATTCGGCGCGCGAGCCAAATCCCCATTGTGCTCTTCGGCTACTTCAATCCAGTCCTGCAAATGGGCCTCGAACAATTCGCCGAGCGCGCCGCAAAATCCGGCGCCGATGGCTCGCTCGTCACCGACCTCACTCCGGAAGAAGCCGCCGATTACCGCGCCGCACTCCGCGCGCATGGCCTCGACACGATTTTTCTCGCCGCGCCAACCACAACCGAAGCCCGCATGAAACTCATCGCCGAAGCCTCCTCCGGATTCCTCTACCTCGTTTCGCGCACCGGCGTCACCGGCGCGCGCGAGAATCTGCCCGAAGATTTGCCCGCGCTGGTGCGCCGTGCCCGCGCCGCCACTTCGCTGCCGCTCGCCGTCGGCTTCGGTATTTCGCTCCCCGGCCACGTCACGATTCTTGGCGGCCTTGCCGACGCCGCCGTCGTCGGTTCAGCCCTCGTCGAAGAAATTGAGCGTGCAGGCAGTCCAGCCGCCGCGGCCGCGAACGTCGCCGCGCGCGTCCGGTTATTGAAAGAAGCCGCGGGCCGTGGCCTCAGCCGGCGGGAGGCGCGCCCGTGAGCGCAATTGACGACTGGCGCCGCCGCATCAATGAAATTGACCGCCAGCTTGTCGAGCTGCTCAACGAACGCTCGCGCTGCGCGATGGAGATCGGCCACATCAAGCAGGAAGCGGGTCTTCCGCTGTATCAGCCGGAGCGCGAGAAGGAAGTCCTCGCGAATGCGGAAGGCCACAATCACGGCCCGCTCCCGGACACCGCGATTCGCCGTCTCTTTGAGCGCATTCTTGACGAAGCGCGCAGCGTCGAGCGGCACGCGATGGAGCCCGGCGATTCTTCCGCGAAGAATTCGCCAAAGCGCGGTTGATAATCAGCGGCCGGCGGCCGCAACTTTTTTCATACTCAGGGGGAATCCATGGTTGTTGTAATGCAACAGGGAGCGAGCGACGAGCAGATTCAGCATGTAATCGACCGCCTCGTCGCGCTCGGTTTTGATGTTCACCGTTCCACCGGCGCCTCGCAAACGTTGCTTGGCGCCGTCGGCGTTCGCGCCGATTACGACCCGCGCGAATTTGAGCTTCTCGAAGGCGTGCGCGAAGTCGTTCGCATCACGCAACCGTACAAGCTCGCAAGCCGCGCCTTTCGCCCCGAAGGCACCATCGTCGAATTGCCCCGCGGCGTAAAATTCGGCGGGCCTGAAATTATCGTCGCCGCAGGGCCGTGCTCCGTCGAATCCGCCGAGCAGATTGAATTAATCGCCGGACACGTCGCTCGCTGCGGCGCAAAAATTCTTCGCGGCGGCGCCTTCAAGCCACGCACATCGCCGTACAGCTATCAGGGCATGGGGGAAAAAGCGCTCGAGCTGATGCGCAACGCCGCCGACCGCCATCATCTCCTCGTCGTCAGCGAAGTGATGGATCCCTCGCAAGTGCAAATGATGCTTCCGATGGTTGACATGCTTCAGGTCGGCGCGCGCAACATGCAGAATTATCACCTTCTCCGCGCGCTCGGCGAAGTCAATAAACCCGTCCTCCTCAAGCGCGGCATGTCCGCCACCATCGAAGAGCTGCTTCTCAGCGCCGAATACATCATGGCCGGCGGCAATTACAACGTCGTCCTCTGCGAACGCGGCATCCGCACCTTCGAGACTTACACGCGCAACACGCTCGACATTGCCGCCATCCCCATCATCAAGAAACTTTCGCACCTGCCCATCATTGCCGACCCTTCGCACGGCACCGGACGCCGCGACAAAGTCGCGCCCATGGCGCGCGCCGCCGTCGCCGCCGGCGCCGATGGATTGCTCATCGAGGTCCATCACGATCCCGAGCACGCTCTCTCCGATGGCGCGCAATCTTTGTTCGTTGAGCAGTTCGCGCAACTCATGGCCGAATTGCGCATTATCGCGCCCGCCGTCGGCCGCCGCGTCGGATAGGAATCCGCCCATTGAACAATCCCTTCAATCGCGTCGCCGTCCTCGGCACCGGGCTCATCGGCGGCTCATTCGCCCTTGCGCTGCGCAAGCGTCACCCGGGCGCGCACATAATCGGCTACGACCTCGAACCTGTCCTCAGCGAAGCCCACGCGCGCGGCACAATCCAGGAATCCGCGCCGAACATCGCGAGCGCTGTCGCCGGCGCGGACCTCGTCTACGTCGCGCTCCCCATCTCCGCCGCCATGGAAGCCCTGCCCGAAATTGCGCGCCACGCCGCGCCCGCCGCGCTCGTCACCGACGCGTGCGGCACCAAGCGCTCCATCTGCCGCTTCGCCGCGCTGCATTTCAAAGCCGGCGCTCTTTTTCTCGGCGGACATCCCATGGCAGGCAAGGAGACGCAGGGAATCGCCGCGGCGGACGCCGAATTATTCGCCGGCGCAAATTACGCTCTCATTGGCAATGAAGAATCTTTGCGCGAACCGCGCGTGGCCGCATTCGCAACGCTCGTCGAATCCTTCGGAGCGCGCGTCATCTGGCTCGACGCCGAAACTCACGATTGGGCCGCGGCCATCATCTCGCACTTGCCGCAGATGGCGGCCATCGCCCTTGCCGAAGTCATCGCCTCGGAAACCGATGAGTCCGGTCTCCCCGCATCTCTCGCAGGCCGCGGCGCGCGTGATATGCTTCGCCTTGCCGGCAGCCCTTACTCCATCTGGCGGGACATCGCCGTTTCAAACTCGGACAATCTCTCCCGCGCCCTCGATCGCTTCGCCCAGGCAATCGACCAGCTCCGCACCCATCTCACTTCGCGCGAACTCGAGCAATCTTTCGCCGAAGCCAACCGCTTGCATGATTCATTGAAGCAATAAAAAATCGGCCCCGGACTCTCCGGGGCTGATACCCGCGCGAGATGTCCCGTAACATACTGAAAATAAACAGCTTAGCTGTATCGGGGAGGGCAGGTTCTTTCGCGAAACCTGTGCACTTTATTTATTTAGTCAGACGTCTGACTAAATAAATAAAGTGAAAAATCAGGAAAAATAAATAGGCGAAAACGGCGGGAAAAAGGGATGGTGAATCAGGAGCGTTCGAATGATGCACGATCGGCGCATTCGGCGGGCGAGGATGGGGTCGGGCGAGAGCGGAGGGGTTTTCTGGAGGTGGAAAGGGGTGGGGCGGCGCTTTGTTCCGAGGCTGCCCGCGGCAGGCAGGTGTTGGTCGTTTCGCGCAACCAAATTTACTCGGAAGAAGCAGCGGACAACGTCATCTAATCAGCCCGACATTATTCTCTAATCAGTCCGACCATCGTGTTATTTGCCGCTTGCGGACGTAGAACGCAACGCGCGAAAATATACACCTTCAAAATCGATCAAAAGTTCATCTTTGCTCTTGACGTAAATGTCTTCTCCAGGAAGTGCATGTGTATCGAAACAATTCCCTGAAGAGTTCCCGTTTATCGTAATTTCCTTGACGCTTGCGGCATAGATCTCAACGTCCGAAAAATGAACAGTATTTCTGCCTGCGAGAAACTCCGCGGCGGTGACCTCCTTTTCATCCACTTTCTCGATTTGTGCGCGCTGCTTGCAGGCAGTCAAAAAGCCGATTTCGTATTTCAATTTTGACCCCACGAGAGCCTTCGCCTGTTCGGGGCCGAGTCCCCAGATATTCTTCGTTTTATAAAAAGACGCGAGGACCCATTCCCCTTTGAGAGTTTCTGGGAGATTGGCCTGCTTTGATTGTGCCGACGCACACAGAGAAGCAAAGTCCATGGCCAACATGAGAAGACCAATACTAAAAAAGCACAATGCTTTGCTAATGGGACGCATCATGAACCCCCTCATTAAAGATCCTCCATTCTGCCGCCCTTCTGGTCGCTAAGCCCTTTGATGCAACGCCATTGGAGGTTATATTGACACTGTCATGTAGCAAAAGAACAAAATGCAACGGCAAAAGTCAACAACCCCACACGTAACCACGACGTGTGGGGCACCCGCAAACTTCCTACCGCGTTGCCTCTGGGCCACCCTCTATTCCTTGAATCAATAAAAGATCGGCCCCGGCATCACCGGGGCCGATCTTCGCGAATTCAATTCACGGGACGCGAACTTTGTTCTTAGTGGTGGCTTCCACCGCCTCCGCCGCCACCGTAGCCGCCTCCACCGCCGCCGCCGCCGTGACTTCCTCCGCCGCCATATCCGCCACCGCTGGAGCCATGGCTCCCTGACGATCCGCCCGAATAGCCTCCTCCAGACCGCACTCCAGTGGAGGGGTTATAAACGGATCCCGCAACAATCCCTCCGTGCGAACTCATTGCACCCACCGGGATCGGAGGAGTCATGCGTCCCGCCACTTCGTGGCCCGCCTGCATGAACTGGTGCGATTTGTAGTCGTATTGAATTTTCGGTGCCGCAGCATCAGCAAGTTTTCCCGGCACGATTCCTTTCCCGGCAAGTCCTGTTTTGGGTAGATTGTCATTCCGGAAGTGCGCTGCAATCAGCGGCCGCTCCACGGGACTCAGGCCTGCGACGGTGCGGCCTTGGAATTCTTTCGGAGCTTGGTCCAGAACTTTCAATTTTTCCGACGGGTTGAACGCCACGCGCGTAATCGTCCCGTCATTCTTTCCTGAGGGGACAATCACGCCGTGCGTTAGATTGATCGGTGGCTTGCCTTTCGCATCATTCGGGTGCCGCGGCACATAGCCGACATTCTTCCCGGCGCGAACCCAGCGAATGGGCGGATGGTGGTGCTTGTGGTGCGGCACGAGGACAAATCGCCCGCGCAATCGGATGAACTCCCCCGCATGGCAGTAGCCCCATGACCACAATTGGCCGTTCGGAGAGCCGGGGACGATCTCCCGGCCCACTTCCCGTTTCCTTTTTGTCACCGGATCTATTTCATACGTGATTCTCATTACCGTGTTCGAGCAATCTGCCAACGGGACATATTCAACCGTTCTGTTCGTTTGTGGCCGCGCTGGCATCTGCTGCGTTTTCCCGCTCTGCCCGCCCGTTTGCTGTCCGGGAGCCTGCACACCGCCCGTCTTCAGCACTATCGTTTGCAGGACGGGCCCATTTCCGGCGTTCCCCGTTTCATCGATCGAGTTCAATTCATTCGTCTCGTGCTGGTCCTTCGGCTCCCAGCACTGCCCGTATCCCTCACACGGAAAGAAGACGCCTTGTTCGTACATGTCCGTTAAGCCGGGCATATATTGTGGAAGGCCGCTGGCCTTTAGCGCGGCGGTGATATCCGCTTCGCGTGCATTCAGCCGTGCGTCCACCCAGCCGTCCCAATCTGCTGGTGCGGGAGAGGGAACCGGCGGAGGTGGGGGAGGAGTAAGTGTGAGAGCGAAAGTAGGAAGAGCAGTAGGACTCGGGACAGGAGTAAAAGCAGGAACAGAAATAGGAGTTGTTGCGGTGCTCGTTGACGGAGCTTGCTGACTGCCTGCCAATGGCGTCAATTCTGCGCTCGCAGCCTTTCGTTCTTCCTCCCGCATTCCAAGTCTTGAATTCATTGGTGAATTCACCAGTGGCATCTTTTCCGCCAGATCAAGGCTGAATTGCTCACGACTCGATACCGGAATCGGCAGCGTGTATCCATTCCGCGTTGTAATCGTTTGTCCTTTTGCTAGATGAATCGTCCGCTGTCCGCGCCGGACTACGTCTTCACCCTTTTCGCCGACCGGCGTCACCGATGTCGCGTCGAGAAAACTGTCCACGCGGAGGTACGCCTTCTTGCTGAAAGTCAGTTCGTCCTCCGGAGTGTGCACCGTAAGCGTCTCTTTCGGGGCCGGGTCAAAGAAGAGCGTCATCGTCCCAGTGCTGAGTTGGACTGCCGTTGCAGGCACGCCGTCGTTTACGTCCAACTTCTCGAATATCAATAGTGAGTTGTCGGCCAGATAAATCAATGAGCCATTTTCGAGTTCGATTTCCGCCCGCCCCGCCCCCGTCGCTATGCTGAAGCCCGTCTCCAATGGGACGTTGACCTCTGCTTGCTCCCAATCCTTGTTCAGGTCCGCGTGCTTGCCGTCGCCGCGCGATAGCCGCACGTCCCCTTGCAGGCTGCTGATCCTTACGATTTCAGGTGTTGCCGCGTTCTTTGTCTTGTCCGTTGCGGCCGCTATGGTTGCCATCAGAAGAAGCATCGAGGAGATAATCAGAAGAGAAAAAACCCTGCGGAACTTGCCCTGCGTCGTTCCGTACATTGTATTCCTCCTACGCTGGAATAGGAGCCCAATGTGATTGACGTTTGTCCGGCCGTTTGCGTTTCCTTTATTCGTGAATGTAAGTAAGTGCTCACTTACAATCATAAATCAAGCCCGGCTTGCCAAGCTAAAAGGAGGCAGTTCGCGGACTGAGCGGAGCTATGGGCAGGTCAACCTTGTCCCATGCCTCACAGGCAGTTCTTCGATAGCATCTCGAGATTGGCTATCTTTCATTCGTTTGATTATCACCTAAAGTGTGATCAAGGGCCAAAACATCTAATAGGGAGGCGGAAGATATTTGGCTAAACGTCTTTCCGTGGGTGACAATCAGTAGGTACTGCCGACCAGTTTCTTGTGTTCCGGTGGAGACAGCCAGGATCCTTTCGCCTACGGGATTGCCCGAGGCAACTTCCGAGCTCCGTTCAATTATTTGCGTCTTACGGCGCAGTGTCGACGCGACGTAATCTGCGATTTCCGCGGCGGATTTTCGTGATGTCGCAACCACTAGGACCTGAGCTCCGTCGGAAGCACGATAGACGTCAAGATGGCCCAGACCGTACGGGGGACTGTCTTTGTCGAGCGTTTCGTTGATCGAAACAATGTCGAATGTAATGGTACATTTTAAGTCCCATTGGGCTTGGCCGGCTCTGACCGAGGTACCTGCTTCAACTATTGAGCGAGGGAAAAGGAGCGAAACAGCAAGCGAGAGACCAACTGCGATTATGCCGGCGCAGAAACCCTTGGCTGAGTAAGAACGTCCTGAATAGGGTTCACTATGCACGGCGTTGAGCACAACCAGTTTCATTTGGCTTCTCCTTCACTGGCTCTGAGAAGTTAAACCACTTACACAGCTGTACCAGAGGACTGGTGGGCCAGAACGGGTGGCACAGAGGTCTTTCACAATGTTCGACAATCTTCACAATCGAAGGATGTCACTCTCGTAACTCACCGGAGTGTTAGGATGCTGGGGTGTGAACGTGCGTGGCCCAGGCGTCGCCTGCCGCGACGGACGTGTGGGGTTCTTGAATTACGAATCACGCGAGTGTGCCTCCCCTTTTCATGCAGCGAGATCTGGATGGTCCACTCATGACCAATGGCGCGGCCACACGTTCCTAGCCGCATTACTGCGCAGAGCCATGCATCGCGAATGTTATTTGCGGCTCGGGTGTGGAAACGGATGATGGAAGTTCGCCTCGGCCAAGGTCTCCACCTCATCGAGCCACTCCAGCATGGATCTGTCCCCGTCAGGATCGTTCCAGACTTGAAATTCCATGTGCTCATAACTGTTGTCGTAGATAACCGGGAAATAATACCCATCGACATAAATAATCCGTGTTAGGCCATCATATCTCTTCTGAGCGCTTGAGACGTACTGAGACAGTGCGGCCGTAAGCCGCTCGTGGATCCCGGCAAATTGTGAGGCCGACAGGTCTAGGCTTTCCCATTTAGCTCCGAAAAGAGCGGCGGCGTCCTTCGGATCCTCTGGTAAGCGGCATGAACGATCAAGATCGACAAGGAATTTCTCGACGTCCTGGAGCGTAACCGTTGCGCTCCACAGCTTGAATTTTCCACCATTCGTCCACAGGTCCACCTTTGTGTTCATGTCGACCCCAATCCTGATCGACGAATGTCTCCACTCGGGAGGCTCTATCATTTCCCGAGTAGCCTCCACATAAAAATATGGCACTCTAGGATTCCTGTGCTCGCACCCTTGGTCGGGGGGCGCTTGCCCTTCCGCATGCTTTGGCGCCACTGACGAAGGCACCAGAAGAAAAAACGCAGCGAGCAACCAAAAGCGGCGCATTTGACCTCCTTACATGGCTTGGCATTTCTTCGTCAATTTTTTCAGCCATTCATCGAGACCCGTGCCCCGGATTATCCAACTGCAGGATGGGCGGCACTGCCTATTCTGAGGTCTTTTTCTTTCCGGTGGCCCACTGAAATCATACCACCGAGAGTCGTCACCGGGGAGTAACCCCCGTTGCAGCAGGGCTTTTCGCGGATTGCGCGGAGCGGGGCAGCCCGGGGTGCCTCACCTTTTTCTCGCCGCGAGAAAAGGATTTGGCGCCCAGGTCAAAGATTGTGGCACCTGCTCTAAACGCTTTTCGATGGCTTCAACCTCGCTCATCGCATTACAATCGCGCCCCTATGCGCTATCTGAAATCTATCGCGTTTCTCGCTTTACTTCTTTCCAGTGCTGGTCTCGCCCGCGCTCAATCCACCTTGCCGGACCTCGATGCGATCGCACTGCGCGTCATCGCCGAGCAACACGTCGTCGGCGCCTCCGTCCTCGTCATGCGGGGCGACACAGTTCTCCTCCACAAAGGTTATGGCTATGCCGACCTCGGCCTTGAAGCGCCCACGAAGGATGAAACCGTCTATCACATCGTCGGCCCCATGTTGCCTTTCACCGGAGTTGCTGTCCTCCAACTCGTCGATCGCGGCCAGCTCAAGCTTGACGATGACATCTCCCTTTACATTCCCGAATTTCCCACGCAGGGGCGGCACGTCACGATTCGCAATTTGCTCAATCACACCTCCGGCATCGTGGACTATCACTACCTCGGCGATCCCATCGAAGCCACCAGCCGAATTCCCAAAGCCCTCGATGAAGTGATGGCTCTTTACGCGGATAAGAAGTGGGTCAATGAGCCCGGCACGAAATGGGATTGGTCCATTTCCGGCTTTCAACTTCTGGTTACAATTATCGAGCGCGTCTCTCACCAGAGCTTCGCCGATTACGTCCAGCAAAATATTTTTGCTCCCGCGGGCGTCAAGTCCACCACATTTTGCGACGACTACACTCTCGTCCCCGGCCTCTCGCACTCTTACCGCAGATTTGGCTCTGGCTTCGTCGCGGCCAATGAAAATGACATGGCCTACAATTACGATCTCCGTTTCTGCAGCACTGTCGGAGACATCATTCAACTCTGGCGCGCCATTCAGGATAAAAAGCTCATCCGTCCCGAGACGTACAAGCAGATGACCACCGCCGAAGGCGCCGCCCTTCACAAAAATCCTCAGGACCCGCTCGATCAGTACGGCCTCGCCCTCAGCATCAATCATGAAGACGACCATCGCCGCATCGGCCAGCACGGCTCTTTGTTCGGTTACAGCGGCAGCCTTTACAATTTTCCCGCCGATGGGCTCACCATCGCCGTCCTCACAAACACGGAAGGCCAGAATGCTTATGCGATCACTCGAGCCCTCGCTCGAGCCATTCTCGGACTCGCCCCCCCGCCCACTCCGAGTACAATCCCGGAACGAATCCTCTCCGACAATCCCACCACGGCCGAAGAACGCGCCAGCCTCAAGGGCGTTTACGCTTTGAAACTCGACCGCCTCTCGCCCGATCTCCACGACTCCTTCGCCCAGTATCGCCGCACTTACCGCGTGTTCGATGAGAATGGGCGCTTGATGATTCAGGCCCTCGGCGAACCCGCCGAGAGCCTCCTCAAACAGGACGACGGCAGCTTTGCATTTCGCTCATCGCCGCGGAACCACGTCTCTTTCGTCATCACAAATAATCACGCCGTCGCAATGAAAATGGACCCATCGTCCCTGGGCGTTCCGCTCTCCGGCGCAAACGTCGGCGCGCCCGACCCGGCCATTTTTCACAAGCAGCTCCAATGAAAAGCACATTGCCCGAACGAACAGTCATCCTTCAGAAACTTCTACAGCGATATTCGCGCGCGGAGAGCACTCAGGCATAAAATAGAGGGATGCAGAAGAAGATTTTCTGGCTCACTTTCTCGGCTTTGGGTATTGTCGCCGACCTCGCCCTGCCCTTCTGGTGGGCCGTTGCCGCCACTATCCCTGTCGGATATGCGAGTTGGTGGATCGCCTACCGCAGCGATTGGTTCTGATTACTCCCTGACCACGTCCTGTCCGCGAGTACTATGGCTCTTTCCGCCCCCCTCCCCTAGATTTCAATCTGGACCTGATATGCAGGGTTTTGGGGGCGATTGTGCGTGTAAATAGGCGAGCCACAAATCCGGACGGCACTAAAGTCGAGAAAAGGACAGCCCCACGATTCAATGTCGCGGTCCCAATCGAAGTGAGTTGGCCTGGGCCGGATGGTTTGGCCGTCAAAGCGGACGCCATCGCGCGGCAGGTCAACGCGCGCGGCGGCTTCCTCGAAATGGAATGCCTGCCTGAATTCGGCAGCAGGATCTCGCTGACGAATTTCCTTTCCGCGCAAACCGTCGAGGCGCGCGTCCTCGCCACGCCGCAAACACGCGCGGGCGTCTCCGGCGGAGTGGCCGTCGAACTGGTCGCGCCGAGTGAGGATTTCTGGGGCGTGGATCTGCAGGCAAAGAAAGCCGCGGTCGAGCTGCGAAAGCTGGAGACCTCGCTGAATTCGCAGGGCGTGGATCTTCGTCTGCTCAGCGAATTTCGCGATGCGGTGGACTACATCCGCGGCGCCGCCATGATCTCCCAGCAATTGCGCGAGGTCCAGCTCCGCGGCCGCGATGAGAATGACCTGCATTCGGAAATTGCAGCCGAGCGCATTCGCCGCGCCACAAAACTCTGCCGCGAAATTGCCGCGGATCTCGACAGCGCGGCCGCGAGATCCGATTCCGCCAATTTCGCATCCGACAAGCTCGCCGTCGGCAAACTTAACGGCGCGAGTTCCGCAATCAATTCCCCCGCGGCAAGTTCCTCCGCGCCGAATTCCTCAGCACCCTATGCCGCCGAATTCGAGGAATTTCGCCAGGCCATCACGCAAGTTTCAGATCGCCTGAAGCGCCTTCAATCGCGCCCCGACGCGGTCAGTGGACCTTCTGCCCAGCCCGGCGATAGGCCCGCGCAGGTGCCCGCGCGAAATCTCTTCTCCCGCTCCTAGGCACGTCTCTCGTGCGGTCTTAGTTTTTCACCGCGCGGGTCATTAGGAAATCCTGCTGCATAAAATTGTCGCGGAAATATTCGGCGGCGAGAGCATCGTATTCGCGGCGGAATTCAGCGAGCTTGGCCGGATCGTTCGCCGTCAAATTTTCGATCAGCTTGATCAACGGCCCCGCGGTCCGCTCCGTCAGAGTGCGGAAGTGCTGCGGACTGAGCGCCGGTGAGCGCATGGTGTCCCGTTCAAACGCGATGTCGCGGACGGCGCTGCCCAGGCGCTCGCGAATTATTTTTTCGTCTCCCCATTGCGGGGGCGGGGAAATGCCCGGGGGCAGGGGAGGCATGTAACTCGCCGTCAGGCGGAACATTCGCCCGGTCATCAGGTCGGGAGGCCAGGTGGAAAATGCGATTGTTCCGCCGGGCTTCAGCACGCGCAACATTTCGGCCACCACGACGCTCGGCCGCGGCGCGAACATGTGGCCAAACTGGCTCAACACGACATCGAACGCCGAATCCGCAAACGGAAGTTTCTCCGCGTCGCCTTCGCGCCAGTCCACTTCCACTCCGGCGATATTGGAATTTTCGCGTGCGCTCTCCAAAAGTTCCGGCGTCAGATCGAGCGCGCTGACTTTCGCGCCGGCGCGGGCGGCGGTGACCGCGACGACTCCGGTGCCGCAGGCGATGTCAAGAACGTGATGGCCAGCACGGACGCCGGCAAACTTCACAAGGCGCGCGGCGGGAATCGTGGTGACCATCTGCAGCGGGGCGAAGTGCGCCCATCCCTGCTTCTGCGCAGCTTTGAAAGATTCGATTGGGTCCATGTTTGCTCCGATTAGGTTTGAATCTGAGTTCGCAAATCCTACGTTGGCTGAGGAGTTGAGTCAACGGATTTGGCGCCCCCTTCAATCTGGCCGCTGGGGCTGAGCGGGTGGTGCGGGCCTCCCAGTTCTTTCCGCCGCCAAGCGAGAAAAAGAAATGTATATTTTCTGAAACGATATGATTCTAAAGGACTTAGCGGCGGCGGTGCTGAAAGGTGAAGTTCGGAATTTGAAAGATCAATGGAGGCAATCGGTTCGCCTCCGGATCCAAGACATCGGGATGCACAAAGTGCAGATGCAAAAGGCGCGCTCTTGTCGAGGGGCAACCCTAACCGCGTGGCTTTGCATTGACTGCGCGAGTCACTTCAGTCTGCGCCAGAAAATCTGAACTCACCTCGTAACCTCGACTATTCCTCCAGATCACCTTGGTACCCTTGACGGGCTTCATCTCATACATCGTTGAGTAAGCCATCAAGGTCCAGCGTTCCGGACTAAAATTAATGGAATAGGAGTGACCGTATGCCCTTAGCTCAATGTTGTTGGGCTTAATCTCAACTACCTGGATTTCCTCCGACCCCATGGCCCGATTGTATTCTTCGACGTACTTAGAAATGCCCTTGCGAACGTCAACCCACATTTTCTCAGCATGAGCGTCCAGAAGTTTCGTTTCGTGCAGATCCTTCTCGGCCTGAAGCCGTTTTCTTTCGAGTTCCTGTTTCTTTTGCTTCGCAAGTTGCCGCGCCCAATCGGGACTCATAGGCAATAATCCTTTCGTTTTATACATTCTCAGGTGAAGCTAATCCAAAATCAACAGTTCCATTCAGGAAATCCAGTCACGACCTGTGAAGCGAATTGAATGATTCATTGAATCACTGGGATGAGACAAAAGCCAAATGCTTTATCCGCCACAGCGTACAGAGGGTCACCCTGAAACGCTCAGAGGCTGTGCCGCCAGTCCACGCGGCGTGACGCCGAACACGTGGGTAGGTGCCGGGCGTCACTGCATTTCACCTGCGGAGGAACTATCACCATGCTGTAGGAGGAACGAGACCGCGACGGGAGTGGGCTGGCGAAGCCCGGGGTCAGTAAAAAGCCCGAAGGCAATAGCAGCTCCGCCTTTTTCCGGAGTGGTGGAAAGTGCAATAGAAATTGCGAAAGGCTTGACCTTCGCGAAACCTCGCTCCGTAATTTCGGGGGCGGCGACTGGGCACCAAGCATACAAAGTGCGCCCGGATTTTCGACGCGCCGGCCATCAACGGCCGGAATGGCTCCGGCCCCAGCCGCTGCTTCCGATCACCAATACACAGAATCCATCCGTAGGAGAGGGTTGAAAGAGAAAGAAGAGGTGTGAGATGACGAATCTTATTCTGCGTGACAATCTGTTTGAGGACCTTTTCGATGTTCGGCGTGAATTCGACAAGATCTTCAACCGGATGCTGACGGTGAAGCCGTTGAACAAGGAGCAGGTTTCTCCATGGACTGGCTTCAACTTCGTGCCGGCCATGGAGTGCTTCGTGGACAAGTACGCCAAGAAGTATGTATGCAAGATCGCCCTGCCGGGCGTCGAGCCGAAGGATGTCCAGATCAACGTTCAGGGGAACGTGCTGACCATCGCGGGCGAGAAGAAACTAACCCGCGAGGAAAAGGAAGTGGATTATCTGTACCAGGAGTTCACCTACGGGAAGTTCGAGAGGGAATTCGAACTGCCCGAAGGCGTGATCCCCGACAAGATGAATGCGACGTTTGTAAATGGGTTGCTGGAGATCACCGCGCCGGTCGCGGAATTGGCGCTGCCGAAGAAGATTGAAATCAAGACGGTGCCATTCGTGAAGCAGGTGGCTGCGTAACGCGCGTCTGCGCACGGTGAGTGGTTGTTGAGTTGGCCCGGTCCGCACATTGCGGGCCGGGCCTTCTTTATTTTGCGATGCGGGAAGTGCCAGACGGAAAAAGTCCATGTTCCGGTGGGCTCACGACGCGGCGCCCGAATGAACACAGAGGGGCGCGCAACATCCAGCCCATGGAAGTTCACGGGTTCGGCACATTACGAATCATGCGACCGTCGGACGGTAAAGCTTTTCTAGTGTCCGTCAGGATGGCTGTGGCGCCAATTCCAGTATTGCGATTGCTCTTTTCTGTGCGCGTTCGAGTACTCGTGATACTTCGAGTGGTTATTCGTCAGGAATACGGTCCACGCAGCATTCTCGTTGGCATCCCAGTTGTGATAGTCCTTGTGGTCCCGGTCGTAAACTCGGACCGAAACTTCTTGTGGCTTAGGGGCTGCCAAAATTGACACCGGCGCCACAAGGGCAGCGGCAAGAATTAGCGATGCAACAAAACGATTTGCGCTCTTCATAGTGTAATTCTCCTAATTTTGAGTTTCCGCGTTCGGGTTCGCGGCTGCAATCACTATGCATTTAGCGGCGCTCGGGATATGTCCTATACAGCACACAGATATCTCACAGGGCACGAAAACGTGTTGCCGTAGCAAATTCGTTCGCGAATGGAACACTTCGCGCAGGGGAAAGCCCCGCGGAAGAGAAAGCGGATGGGGCGAGAGGGCGCAGGGCTACTTGTTGGCAGCGCCGTGGGGCCGCAACGTCTTTAATGCGCCGCAGGGCTGCAGCAGAACGCACCCTGTCGGCAAAGACTAATGCTCGCAGCCCGCCGGCAAAGACGCGCCCTGGGATGCGTGGCGGATGGCATTATTTGGCGTGTTGCAGCATCATAAAGTGACTGCGAATCATCCGGAGCTGAGTGAATGGACAAACGCGTAGCCAATGCAGATGCGGCGATTTCGAAGCTGAAGGATGGGGCGACCGTGCTGATGGGCGGGTTCGGGCTTTGCGGCATACCGGAAAATTTGATTGCGGCGGTGCGGCGTCGCGGGACGAAAAATCTTACAGTGGTGAGCAACAACGCTGGCCTCGACGATTTCGGGATTGGGCTGCTGCTTCAAACGCGGCAGATTAAGAAAATGATCGCCACGTATGTTGGCGAAAATAAATTATTCGAGCAGCTTGTGCTGAGCGGAGAAATTGAGGTGGAGCTGAATCCGCAGGGCACGATGGCCGAGCGGCTGCGCGCGGGCGGCGCGGGAATTCCGGCGTTTTTCACTCCCACGGGATATGGCACGCTGGTGGCGGAGAAAAAAGAGGTGCGCGAATTTGGCGGGCGCCCGCATTTGCTGGAGCAAAGTCTGCGCGGCGATTTCGCGTTTGTGAAAGCGTGGAAGGGCGACCGGTGGGGGAATCTGGTGTTTCGCAAGACGACGCGGAATTACAACGCCGTGATGGTGGCCGCGGCGGTTTACGTGGTGGCGGAGGTCGAGCAGCTTGTGGAGCTTGGTGAGCTGCACCCGGACGAGATTCACACGCCGGGTGTTTATGTGAACGCGATTTTCCAGGGCACGGGGTACGAGAAGAGGATCGAGAAGAGGACGGTGAGGAAAAGGATTTCGTCTGGCGTAGGCGGCGCAGCACCCGAAATCGGCAAGGCGGACTTTATTGCGCGGCGCGTGGCGCGGGAATTGCGCGACGGATTTTACGTCAACTTGGGGATTGGGATTCCCACGCTGGTGGCGAACCACATTCCGGCGGGCATGGAGGTGGTGCTGCAGTCGGAAAACGGAATGCTGGGCGTGGGGCCGTTTCCGTGGGAAGGCGAAGAGGACCCCGACCTGATTAACGCGGGAAAAGAAACGGTGACGGAGATTCCCGGCACGTCGTATTTTTCGAGCGCCGAATCGTTCGCGATGATTCGCGGGCGTCACATTGACCTGACCGTGCTCGGCGCGTTGCAAGTGGATGCGAAGGGGAATCTTGCCAACTGGGCCATCCCCGGGAAAATGCTGAAGGGCATGGGCGGCGCGATGGACCTTGTGGCGGGCGCGCGGCGCGTGATCATTGCAATGGAGCATGCTACGCGCGACGGCAAGCCGAAAATAATGAATCAGTGCACGCTGCCGCTGACGGGCGTGGGCGTGGTGAATCAGATTATTACGGAGCTGGCGCTCGTCGAGGTGACGGCGGACGGGCTGGTGCTGCGCGAAGTTGCGCCGGGCATGACGACGGAGCAGGTGCAGGCGCTGACGGAGCCGCGGCTGCGCGTGGCGGCGGATTTGAAGACCATGCCAGCGTGATGAAGGGGCCGGCGTGACAGGTCTGAAGGATGACACCTAATGCGTGGCGCGCTAGGATGTCACGAGGAAATCGATCCGATTTGAGCGGGGCTCACGATCCTTCGCTCCGCTCAGGATGACAACCTTTTGAGGGTTGCGCGCAATTTGAAGAATCGGCAACCAAGTTAACCGGAGGCGTTGAGCAGATAAAATGGAGCCGCATTCGATCGTCATCGTGAGCCTGCACACGCCCAAGGAAAAAATGTGGGGCGAGCTGGTGCAGCTTCAGGCTGCGGGCGTGACTTTGCGCGGGATTGACCTGAACTCATTCGACGACTTCATCCGGCAGGTGCTCGAACCCGATGGCGCGCGCGTGGGGCTGCCCACTGTTTTTCTTCCGATGCAGCGCATCGAGCGCATCGCGCTCGACGAGCCGACGGGCTCGATTCCGTCGGTGGCCACGATGTTTGAGAAAAGAGCGGGCCGATCGATCCGGGACTATCTGGCTCTCTTTGCCTGACCTGAGATGACGGCAACTCCAAAGCCTCCGCAGTTTCTTACCGTCCCGAATCAATTAACATTTTTGCGGCTGGGATTCCTGCCGCTCTTCCTCGTGCTGGTAATGGAAGAGCATTACAAGTGGGCGCTTGCGGTGCTGCTGCTCGCCGCTATCAGCGATAGCCTGGACGGTTGGCTCGCGCGCCACCTGAATCAGCGCACGGCGCTCGGCGCGTATCTCGATCCCATCGCGGATAAGCTGCTGTTATCGTCGTCGTTCCTGGTGCTGTCGCTGAAGGGGAAGATCGTGTGGTGGCTGACGACGGTCGTGCTGACGCGCGACGTGATGATGCTGACCGCTGCGGTCGTCATCATTTTGGTGGCGGGCTACCGTCCATTTCCGCCCACCATTTATGGAAAATGGACCACCTTCCTGCAAATCCTAATGGTGTTTGCGACGGTGACGCAGGCGGCGTTCCCAATGCTGCGGCTTTCTTACACGCCGGTGGTTCTGCGATATGCGGTCGCGGGCATAACCACATTTTCGGGATTGCACTACAGCGTGGTCGTGGCGCGCCGGCTTTCAGCTTGAAAGATAGTGGGAGTTATCGAGGAAGAACGCAACCATGAATCCGAAGCAAACGAGCACGAGGAGGGCCGCGACCCAGCCGATGGCGCGCGCGCGGCGCTGCTCGTCAGGGCCGTTGGGCTGGCGGTCGGGCACGATTTTGCCGAGGCCGAACCCCGCGGCGAGGCCGCCGAGGTGTGCGGCGTTGTCCGTGCTGGAAAACATGAAGCCCATGATTGCGATGTAGACCAGAAAAGTAATGAGGCGGCTGCGGAGCATTTGCGCGCCCGCGCTACTGCGGCCCGTGGTGGCCGCGATGAGCAGCCCAATGAGTCCAAGAAGCGAGCCGGACGCTCCCACGCTGTTGTGGCCAACGAAGGAGCTGACCACGTAACCTGCCCCGCCCGTCGCAATAAAAAGCGCGAAGTAACGCGCCGAGCCATAAAGTTCTTCCACCATCGGGCCGATATCCATCAGCACCCACATATTGAAAAGAATGTGGAGCATGCTGCCGTGCAGGAAGATAGCCGTCACGAGCCGCCAAGGCTCGTGCATGTCGTAGGGAAGAGGAAGAGACATGCCGAGCAAGGCGTTGACCCGGAGATCGATTCCGCCAATGCCGAAGAGCGTGCCAAGGACTCCCCCCTGCGGCGTTTGCGATCCGCCGACTTTCAGCGTGAGCAGCAGACTAATGCCGTAGAGCAGGCAGCAAACGCTCATGACGGAATAAGTGACGGGAGAGTTGGAAGGAAGCATCCGGCCGAGGGACTTTCCGGCCGCGGCGATGCCGAAGCGGACGTTGGCGCCGCAGACGTGGCACTTGGTGGCCGTCGAGCCGACAAGCGTGCCGCACGAGGGGCACATGCGCGGGCGCGGGTTCGATTCGCCGCCGCCAAAAAAGGATTTGACGCTGTCACGAAAGCGGTCGAGCTTCCACTGCACGCGGGGTGAGAGCGGCAAGCAGTCTCCTTGCGGGCGTTTCCGCCGCGCGCCTATAATAGCTGAAATCGAAAAACGCCGCGTGAAGCGCGGGGCATCCTTGGAACGGGGGCGGAAAACAATGAAGGATTTCGAGGAATTTGGGCGCTGGCTCGATGAAGAAATGGAGCGGGTGAAGAAAGTGGTCGAGACCGAAATTCGTCCGACGGCGGAGCAGAAGGTAATTTCCGCGCTGCGGACGGCCTCCGGCAAGTTGGCGGAAGTGGCGAAGGAACTCGAGGAGCGTCGCAAGCGGGCAGGCGCCTGAGGCGATGGCGCGAAGCAACCGCGATCCGGACACGCATTCTGCGCGGCAAGTGTTTCTTACCGCGCTAATTCTTGTGGCGTGTTTTGTGATCGGGTGCGGGCAACATCACACCACTGCAAATACTCCGCCGCCTCCGCAGTCCACCGGCAATCCACAAAATAATCCGCAGCCCGCAATGCCACCCACCACCGGGAATTCAGATGAAGGGATGCGCGGAGGGGTGAATCCGGCGCTGGCTCCAATGGCGGGCGCGCATGTGGAGCATGGGATTGCGTCGTGGTACGGCGTGCCGTATCACGGGCGCCGCGCGTCGAATGGTGAAATCTACGACATGTATAAGATGACGGCCGCGCACCGCACGCTGCCGTTCAACACCGTGGTTCGCGTGACGAATCTTACGAATGGCAAACAAGTGGACGTGCGCATCACGGACCGCGGGCCGTTTGTCGAGGACAGGATCATCGATTTGTCGCTGGCCGCGGCGCGAGTGATCGATATGGTCGCTTCGGGGACGGCGCGCGTGCGAGTGGAAATCCTCACCGGCTCACCGCTTCCCATCACGGGCGCATTCACCGTGCAAATCGGCGCATTCGCCGAACGCGTAAACGCCGAGCGGGTGCGCAACCAGCTCGGGCCGCGTTATTCGCCGATATTCATCCAGGAATATGATTCGCCGACTGGGCACTTATTCCGCGTGCGAGTCGGCAGCGTAGCGACGGAAGCCGCGGCACAACAGCTTGCCGTGCGATTGCAGTCGGAGAGCGGATTCCAAACATTTGTTGTGCGATTGGATGATGCGCCGGCCGCGGCGCCCCGCGCGGGAAGCCAACTTCGATGAGCGACTGCCTTTTTTGCAAGATCGGGAGCAAAGAGATTCCCGCGAAATTCGTATATGAAGATCCGGAGATCTTCGCGTTTGAAGATATTCATCCTCAGGCGCCGGTGCATCTCTTGATTTGTCCAAGAAAACATATGGCGTCGCTGAACGATGCGGAGGCTGGGGATGCGGTGCTGCTCGGGCGCGTCTTGTTCGTCGCGAAACAGCTTGCCGCGGAGCGCGGGATTTCGAACGGATATAGGACGGTCTTCAATAATGGCGCGGGAGCGGGACAGACCGTGGACCATCTTCACTTGCATTTGCTCGGGGGCCGGGCGATGCGCTGGCCGCCGGGGTAAGGACGCACAGATTCTCCTGACTCAGTCGTTTCGCTCCATCAGTCCTTTGGATTAATTAATATTGATTGATAGTGATTAATCGCGGATAATGGAAGACGGAGCATGAAAACCATGAAAAGCGTTGTGCATCGGATCCCTTTGACTCGCGCGAGGATCAACTTAGGACAGGTGGTCCGACGCGCGCACATCCATCGTGAGTTCTTCATTTTGGAGAAGGACGGAATTCCGGTGGCAGGTCTAATGAGTGTGGACGATATCGAGGACTACCTGGAACAGCAGAATCCTGGCATGAAACTGCAAATCCGTAAGAGCCATCAGGAATATCGCCGCGGGAAAGCGCGCGAGGCGACTAAGTTTCTATCCGAGATTCGCGGGACGAATTCCAAACGCAAGTAGTGGGTTTTGGGATGCCTTCTTTATACCGCGTACTCACGACGCCATCCTTTGAAAGAGAATTCCGCAAGATCTCGAAAAAGAATTCTGGACTCGTGGGAGCTTTGGAAGAGTTGTTGGCCATCCTCGCGGAGGACCCGTACAACCATAGCAGCCGCCACCTGATTAAGAAGCTAGCTCAGTTGAAACCTGGAGAAGGACAGTGGCGGATTCGCTGGCGAGAATATCGTTTGCGATATGATATCTTCACCAGAGACGTCGTGTTGCACTCCTTTCGCCACCGGAAGGACGCTTATTAAGGGCACGGTCGGCGCGCGACGCGCCGTCCGCTTCTTGTGGCTCTCAAAAGTAACGCCGACTACGTTCGTGTGCCCTCTCTATTTCCACCGGTTATTCCGTCGCGCGGCCCAAGGACATCAAAATCGCTCGATGCGCGTTGATGGCATTGACGGATTTCAGCGCCAGAGCGAACGCCCGCTCAAATTCCTTTCGGGCGCCTTTTCCATCCTATAGCCGGAAAACCGTGATTCTCGCTCGGTGCGACGTCCGCCTGTTCTTCCAAACCTCACCATACTTCACATCGTTCCGCGGGCGGCCTCACCATGGGTGATCCCGCCGGGCAGCCAAACGTCTCCTGAAACTGCGTCATGTTGGAGAGCGGTCCGATGACGCGAAACTTGGCAATGGGATGCGGATCTCCCTGCACCATGAGGCGCTGGGTCTCCGGACGAGTTTCATCCCCGCGGAACTGTCCCCAGGCGATGAAGAACTGCTGGTCGGGCGTAAAGCCATCGAGAGTCGGAGCAAGTGGTTTGCCTTGCTGGGATTTCTTAAAAGCCAGGTAGGCAATCTTGGCGCCTCCCAAATCTCCAATGCTCTCGCCCAGAACCAATTTGCCGTTGTGATGAATGTTCGGCTCAATAAAGTAGTTGTCGAACTGCCGCACGACGCAAGCCGTGCGCTCCTGAAAGCGCTTGATGTCGTTCGCCGTCCACCAGTTACTGAGGCGGCCCTGAGCGTCGAATTGCGCTCCCTGATCGTCAAAGCCGTGGCTGATCTCGTGGCCGATGACGACGCCGATGGCGCCGTAATTCACGGCATCCACCACATCCATGCTGAAAGCCGGAGGCTGAAGGATTCCGGCAGGGAAGACAATCTCGTTCTGCAATGGGTTGTAATAAGCGTCGGAAGTGGGCGGAGTCATGCCCCAGCGGCCCCGATCGGTGGGTTTGCCGATCTGCGAGCGGTCATCTTCCACATTGAATTTCCATCCGGCCACGTAGTTGTCCCAGAAGGAATCCGGCCGGATCTTTACGCTGCTGTAGTCTTTCCATTTGTCGGGATAACCGACCTTAGGATTGAAAGTTGCGAGCTTCTCGAGCGCCTTCTTTTTGGTCTCCGGCCCCATCCAGTCGCGGGTTTCAATGGTGTCGTGCATTGCCGCCAGGAGGTTCTTCACCATTTCCTGCGTGCGCGCCTTGGCTGCCGGGGGGAAGTACTTTTCCACATATTTCTTGCCTAACGCCTCGCCCAGCAGAGAATCGGTAAATTCAACGCAGCGCTTCCAGCGCGGCTTCATCTCTTCATCGCCGCCAAGGTAATGATTGTAGAAGTTGAAATTCTCCTCGATGAAAGGAGTGGAAAGCGCCGGCGCGGCGACATGAAAAAGCTGCCATTTCAAGTACGTCTTCCAATCGGCCATGGAAGTCTCACGGAATTGGCGGTCCACTTCCTCGAGAAACTTGGGCTGATCCACATTGAGGTCCGCATGCGGAAGCCTGGCGTCTCGAAAATAGGCCTGCCAGTCCACGGCGGGCGCCAGTTTTTGCAAGTCTTTAAACTTGGTCTTGTGATCCGTCACCTGTGGGTCGCGCAAGGCCACATTATCCAGGGAGTTTTCGGCAAGTTTCTTTTCCATCTCAAAGACCGTCACGGCGGCGGCCTTCGCGTGCGCCTCATCGTAACCGGCAAGCTTGAACATATTGGTGACGTGGACCTGATACTTTTCACGCGCATCCTGAAAACGTTGCTCCGTCTTGAAGTAATAATCGCGATCCGGCAGGCCCAGGCCGCTGGCGCCGACGTCCGCAATGGTCTGAGTGGGATTGTGATTGTCAGGAGATGAGCCCAGCGCAAAAGGAACGCCGATACCAAGATCCTGGAAACGGCGAATCATGCTCTGCAGATCGGCCGCGTTCTTCATAGCTTCAATGTCGGCCAGCAAAGGCTGAATCGGCTCGCCCCCGAGTTTGTTAATCCGGGCTTCGTCCATGCATGATACATAAAAATCACCAATGAGCTGCTCCACACTTCCCTGGGGCCAATCGTGCCTGCTCGAAACGTCTTCCAAAATGTTCTTGAGCCGGTCTTTTGACTGCTCGCCCGCGGCCCAGCGCCTGCTCCATCGTGACATGGATGGAGGGATCGGATTGGCGGCGCGCCACGCTCCATTCGCATATTGGTAAAAATCCGTGCACGGGTTCGCGCTGCGGTCCATGTCGGAGGCCTGAATTCCATGCAGCGGGTTCTCCTGCATCAAAAGTGAGATCGAGCAAAACAGGACGAGCATAACCTTATAGAAACGCATCAATTCCTCCAGTGAATTAGTGATTCCCCTTCAGGACTTCTCCGAGATTCCCCGAGCCCGGATTTCCTTTTTGATTTCCCTGCCGGCCGATAACGTTCATCCGGCCCCGTCCGTACACAATGCTCGTGCCATGTTTCTAACTGCATAATCGCCTAGCATTATGCCCCTCAATGCCCCAGGGAACATACTCACCTCCATGCACGGCGGGGACCGGCCGACGATTGAATGAGTTCACGAATTGACGGCGATATCCGACGTCATTTCCTCCAAGCTTAACCTGAGTGAATCGCGCCTGCTTGAGAAGCGATAGGTCGTCCTGGAATGCGGTAGCGGGAATGGGTTGAGTCGCCACCTTTTTCGGCAATAAGAATGGCAGGCCAGATTCCAATTGGCAGCGCGAACAGTGTTGTATTTTCTGTAAGATACGGAGACTCATAGGCCCTTCCAAGAGTTGAACTGCCCGGTTATGGGGAGCGCCGTCCCAAAACTGGGCAAGAAGTATTGTTCCGCGCTTTAGCGAGAAGGGTGCCAATCCAGCCGGAATTCCTGACCCAGACCTCTGACTTGCGCAGCATGCGCATCGGCCGTCCACGACGATACGAATTTCCGACCAGAGCAGGCTCCAAGCAGTATCAGCGGGGCTCCGACGGCTCGTCTGTGTTGTGTGACGAGGCCGGGTTGCCGCGGAGCAAGGCATTTCCGACGGATATCGAACAGTCTTCAATAACGGTCCGGAGGCCGGGCAAACCGTGGACCACCCACACTTGCATGTGGTTGGCGGGCGCCCGATGCGCTAGCCACCGGGGTAGTTGAACTGCTGAAATTTCTTCCTGTAAGCTGCGTACGATGCATTCAAAAGACATACTCTCCCGCTTGGCAGGCGGGGACCGCCGGTCGATTGGCCGCTCTGACAAAGTGGCGGCGATGGTGTCGAAGAACCCGCGACTGTTCTCAAAATTGATTGCAGGTTTGTGGTCCGAGGATCTTCTGATACGAATGCGGGCCGCGGACGCGGCCGAGAAGGTCACTCGGAAGAATCGTGAGTTGCTCTGGCCCTACAAGAAGGAACTGATTGGCTTGATGGCCGAAGCCGGGGAGCAGGAATTGCGCTGGCACCTGGCGGTCATGATTCCCCGGCTCCCGCTGAACGCCAAGGAACGCGAACTCACGGTATCTTTGTTGAACAGCTATCTCGAAGATCGCAGTTCCATCGTCAAGACATTCGCGCTGCAAGGCTTGGCCGATTTGGCGGAGGATGACGCAAGCCTCCGGCCCAAGGTGATTGAGATACTGCGCGAATCCAGCCGCGCAGGCACAGCGGCGATGAAGGCGCGCAGCCGAAAATTGTTGTTTCGCCTAGAATGATAGAAATTCACAGCCAAGCCAGTCTCTAGTTTTGTGAGGGCGCGAGAAGGGCGAGCGCGAGCATTCCACCAACACTTATCGTGCGCGCTTCGCCCATTGTCGCAGTGTCGATGATCAGCGTGCTGTGCTTTAGTGACGATCCGGTCCAGCAATCTGTTAACGCGTGGGCGCGGTGCGCAAGTATTGGAGAAGGACTTCTGTCATCGCGCGCATCCCGAGCGGGATGGCTGAATCATCGGCTATGAAATTCGGCGCGTGATTGACTCCGGAAATCGTGCCCGGTTTTTGCGTGCCAAACATAAAGAAAAACGCAGGCGCAAGCTGGGCGAAATACGCGAAATCATCGGCGGCCATCACCGGCGGAGATTCCTGAACATTAGCCACGCCGGCGACGCGCTCGAGAGCGGGCACCATGCGTTTCACGAGTGCCGGATCGCTCATCAGCACGGGGACATGGCCATAAAACTCAACTTCGGCGGTGCCGCCGGCTCCTTGCGCGATGCTTTGGACGATCTCTTGAACGCGGCGCCTGATTTGCTCGACAACTTTTTCGTCGAAGACGCGGATCGTGCCCCCGAGCGTGGAACTTTCGGGAATGATGTTATCCCGGACGCCTGCATGGATCTGAGTCACGCTAAGTACGGCGGGATCGTAGGGTGAAAGGTTTCGTGTGCGTATCGTTTGTAGCTCCGAGACTGCTTGCGCGGCCATGATGACAGGATCGATCGAATCCTGCGGAAATGCGGCGTGCGCCTGCTTGCCGTGAAATGTGATGCGGAAGTTGGTATCAGAGGCCGCTGTGGGACCCGGCGAGTAATGAAATTGGCCGACATCGAGAGTCCCGCTTGAGTGCATCCCGAACACGGCTTCGGGCTTGAGTTTGTTGAACAGTCCTTCCTTCAACATGAGTTCGGCGCCGCCTTCTTCGCCGCGGGGCGCACCTTCTTCCGCTGGCTGAAAGATGAACATCACGGTACCGGGAAGTTGTTCTCGCATGGAAGCGAGGACGGTGGCCACTCCGAGAATTGAAGCGATGTGAATGTCGTGACCGCAAGCGTGGGCGACGCCTACGTCCTGCCCGTTGTACGTGGAGCGCACAGTGGACTTGAACGGCAGCGAATTAACTTCGGTAACCGGCAGCGCATCGAGTTCCGACCGCACGGCAATAACGGGCCCCGGCAGTCCGCCCTTCAAGATTCCAACAACGCCGGTGCGTGCTATCCCTGTTTGTACATCGAGGCCGAGAGCCCGCAAGCGTTCAGCGACTAGCTTTGACGTCTCGAATTCGCGGTTTGAAAGCTCCGGATGCTGATGAATTTCGTGGCGCAGCTCAATCATCGCAGGCGCGTCACGGTCGACTGCCGCATTCACGGCGGCTGCAGTGATCTCGCCATTGGACTGCGACCGTGCTGGCGCAAGGCAAGCACTCAATACAAGCGCGGCGAAAACAAGTGTCGCAAGATTTGATTTTTTCATCGAGAGGAGCCGGCGGACACCGCTGCGAGAGGTCCGCTCTTCCACCGCATATCCTACTCCACTCTGAAGAATGTACGTCATCGAAGAGTTTGGTTCAGTCGCGGCGCCAGAGTTTGAATTTGTCAAGGAGCCCGTCGTGTTCGGGCAGGAGGCAGACGATGACGACGGTCGAGTTGTCGATCCCGCCATTTTCGTTTGCCAGATCGATCAAATGATCGGCAGCGGCTTGCGCGCCGGGCGTGGTGAGGAGCGTGCTCGCGATCTCTTCATCGCTGACCATACGCGTCAGGCCATCGGTGCAGAGAATTAGGATGTCGCCGGGTTTGAGCGGATGTTCCGCGGCGTCGAGTTCGATCTGCTGGTGCGGACCGAGCGCGCGCGTCAAAACATTTTGCAATTCACTTGATTCGGCTTGCTGGGGCGAGATGAAACCGCGGCGGACTTGCTCGGCGACGAGCGAATGGTCCGCGGTCAATTGTTCGAGAGCGCCCGCCCGGAGGAGATAGACGCGGCTGTCGCCAACGTGCACGAGGCAGAGCTTCGGCCCTTCGAGCCACGCGGCGACCACCGTCGCGCCCATACCGTGCTGCCCCGGGTCGCGTTCGGAGGCTTCATAGATGCGGCTGTTTGCGAGATTCACGGCGCTTGCGAGGCGGTTTGTACGCGCGGAAAGCTCCGGATGCGTTTCGCCGAAAAGGGGAATCGAGGGATTCACTTCGGCGGACTGGCAATGTTCGGAGATGGTTTCGACGGCGATCGCGCTCGCAACTTCGCCGTGGGCCTCGCCGCCCATCCCGTCGGAGACAATAAATAGCTCGAGCGGCTCGACAACGAGGAATGCGTCTTCGTTATTTTCACGGACGCGCCCCACGTCGGTGCGCGCACCCACATCCATGCGCAAGGGAGTCCTCTTCCGGGTGGCAGGCTAACAAAGCGACGCGCGGGGCGCAAGCCGGGGTATCACGCGGGATACAGATGAGAGTTTCGGCGGCTTGGGGCATCGCGTGATTCGCTATACTAAATTTGTCTGCACGAAAAGCCCTGGACCATGCCCTCTCTCAAGCAAGTTTGGTTCACAGCGGGAAGTGTCCACCGAAGGTGGGCGGGATGGCTGCACAAGAAATACGAAGTCTTCGCGAATATTCCTTCCGCCGCTGAATTAGAAAAGATCCCGGATCCTGCCAAGGTGCATATCATTTGTGTTGCTGATCCCTCGCGGGAAGACGTGAAGCGCCTTCGCAAATCCTGCAAGGAATTCGCAGCGATGGGTTTCATCGGGACGATTGGGACGCAGCCACCCGCTGGAGCGCGCGCTGCGGAATGGTTCGCCTGGCTTCCGCGAGATGCATCGCGCGCAATCGTCGAAAAGACAGTCGCGGCAGCGTTTGAGAATCTTGAATTGGTGAAACGGCAAGCCGCAGCCCTAGATGAACTGGCGCGGACCGAAAGCGAAATGAGGCAGCTTCACCGGATTGGGATCGCGCTTTCGTCTCTGCATGACACGAATGCCGTGCTCGAATTGATTTTGAGCAAGGCGCGCGAAATCACGAACGCAGACGCGGGCTCAATTTATATTGTGGAAGAAAAACGCGTCGATGGAAATCAGGTGGGGGTGGAGCACCGGTTTCTGCGGTTCAAACTTTCGCAAAACGACAGCGTGGACCTTCCGAAGCGGGAATTGACAATGCCGATTTCGGAGGAGTCCATCGCGGGCTTCGTCGCGCTGCATGGAGAAGCCTTGGAATTGCATGACGCCTACCACGTTCCGGCTTCCGCGCCATACAAGCTGAACACACAGTTCGACCGCCAGTTTGGATACCGCACGCGCTCAATGTTGACGCTTCCGATGAAGAATGCAAAAGGCGAAGTGCTGGGCGTCCTGCAACTCATCAATTCCAAGCGCGACCCGCGTGTAAAGCTGAAAAGTCCCGCGATCACCGCGCAGCAGGTTCGGCCGTTCGGCGCGCGCGCGGTCCAATCCGGATTGTCACTCGCCTCGCAGGCGGCGGTCAGCTATGAGAACAGCAAGCTCTATCAGGATATCGAGACGTTGTTCGAAGGGTTTGTGCAAGCGGCGGTGACCGCCATCGAGCAGCGGGACCCGACAACCTCGGGACATTCTTATCGCGTTTCGGAGATGACATGTGGATTGGCGGAGGCCGTGGACCGGTCGCGAACGGGTTCTTATGCACAAGTCCGGTTTTCCCAGGAGCAAATGAAGGAGATTCGATACGCGGCGCTGCTGCACGATTTCGGTAAGGTCGCGGTGAAGGAGGAGGTGCTCGTCAAGGCGAAGAAGCTTTACCCCGGACAATTGACGGTCGTGCAGACGCGATTTGATTATGTTCGCATGGAGCTTGAGGCGCGGTACGAGAAGCTAAAACTCGAAGCGGTGCTGCAACGGGGGCCGGAGCGGGCGCAAATTGAGATCGATCAACTCGAGCGGGAATTGCGCGAGAAGCTGGCCGAGCTGGATGGCGCATACCAATTTGTTTTGCAGGCCAATGAGCCGACTGTGCTTCCCGAAGGGAACTTTGACCGGTTGATCGACATCGGCCGATATACTTTTCCGGACCCGCGCGGTCTGCGGAGCAATCTTCTCACGGCAGAGGAGATTCGTTTTCTATCGATTCCGCAAGGGAGTCTCGATTTAGCGGAAAGGCAACAGATTGAATCCCACGTGGTGCACAGCTTTAATTTTCTGATGCAAATCCCGTGGACCCGCGAAATCCGCGGGATTCCAAAGATCGCGCGCGCGCACCACGAGAAACTCAACGGGTCGGGCTATCCTTATCAATTGAAGGGAGACGAAATCCCGGTGCAGGCCAAGATCATGACCGTATGCGATATTTTCGACGCACTTTCGGCGGCGGACCGCCCGTACAAGAAGGCGGTTTCGGCGGACCGCGCCCTTGAAATCCTCGAGCTGTCCGTCCGGGATAATGAACTGGACCCGGCGCTTTTCAATTTGTTCGTGGACGCGAAGATTTACCAGCGTATGCGGAAGACACCCTAACTTCCGTTCGTCAGGGCAGAGCGCGAAACCGGGAGACGCTGCGGCCCGTCTTTCACCTTGACAGTGGTTGCCAATCCATACTTCCAAGTGGCAGACTTCGCCGCGGAGGTGCGTCGATGAGTGTTCGAATGAACCTGAAGGGTGTGACTCGAGTTCATGTGGCGGCGTTTGCCGCCCTGTGCGCAATGGTGTATGCGACGGTTATGAGTGCGCCGGCTCAGGCGCAATACCAGAAGCCTCCCGCAAATATTGAGAAGGTCTTGAACGCGCCTGCGGTTCCCACGGGAAGCGTCAGCCCGTCGGGCGAGTATGTCCTTCTGTATCGCTCGGTTGGGTCGCCGACGATTGCGGATATGTCGCAGCCGATGCTGCGGCTCGCGGGGCTGCGCATCAATCCTATGACGAGCGCGCAGCATACGCCCCCTGCATTCAAGGATTTCGTGCTGAAGCGCGTGTCGGACAGCAGCGAGCACAAGATTGCGCTGCCCGCAGACGGAAGATTTGGTGGGCCACGTTGGTCGCCTGATAGCAAGCACTTCGTATTCACGCAGACGACTCACACTGCGACTTTGATGTGGATGGGCGACACAACAGGTGCAGTACACATGATCGCGGGATTGCAGATTAACACTGTGCTTCCAGGCGGAGGAGGCGGACGCGGTGGAGGCGGGGGAGGCGGAGGGTGCGAATGGCTCGGCGGAAGCGCGCGGATGCTTTGCAAGACCGTGCCGGCGGACCACGCGACGACGCATGCTCCGGCGGAGCCGAAAATCCCCATGGGTCCGCACATCGAGGAAAGCGCGGGGCGTGCCACTGCTGTGGAAACGTTCGAGGATTTGTTGATGAGCGCTCACGACGAGGATTTGTTCGACTATTACGGGCGCTCGCAAATCGCCATTGTGGACCTGGCAAGCGGGAAGATCACTCCGATTGGAAAGCCGGCGATGTATGCCGGCGCGAATCCCTCGCCGGATGGGAAGCATTTTCTCGTGACGCGGCTGCACCGCCAGGATGGGCATTATTCGTTCCTGCTCACGTATACATCGTTCCCGCGGGACGTCGAAGTGTGGGACATCAGCGGCAAGGTTGATTACAAAGTTGTGAGCACGCCGCTCGACGACATTCTTCGGGTCGGAGGCGTCGTGACTTGGCCGCGGGATATTACCTGGAGGCCGAACGATCCTGCGACGCTCGTGTGGGTGGAGGCGCTGGACGGCGGTGATCCCCGCAAGCAAGTGCCGCAACGCGACAAGGTAATGTGGTTTAAGGCGCCTTTCACTGGCCAGCCTGCGGAACTCTTCCGCACGGAGCAGCGATTCGGGGGGATCTCATGGGGCGAGCGCGAGGACTTCGCGATCGTCCGCGACAACAACAACCGGGCGCGTCACAACCGTCTGTTTTTCTTCGATCCCTCAAATCCGGCGGGGACGATGAAGCTCGCCTGGGATTTGAACACGGATCAACGCTACAAGAATCCGGGCAACCCGATGATGCGAGAGCTTCCGAACGGACACGCGGCGGTGCGTCAACAGGGTGACAATATTTTCCTCGAAGGGACGGGCGCGGGCCCGGATGGAGATCACCCGTTCCTGGACTCTTACAATATTAAGAGCGGGCAGACGGAGCGATTGTTTGAGTGTCCGGCGGAGGCCTATGAGACGGTGGTGGCGTTGCTCGCCCCGGACGGGTCGCGGCTGTTGACGCACCACGAAACGCCTACCGATCCGCCGAATTTTTTCATTCGCGTGCGGGGAACCGCGGAGGCCAAGGCGTTTACGAATTTCCCGGATCCCATGCCGGAAATCCGCGGTATCCACAAAGAGCTCGTGCAATACAAACGGGAGGATGGCATACCCCTTTCGATGTGGGTTTACTTGCCGGTTGATTACAAACCGGGCGTCAGGTACCCGGCGGTTTTCTGGGCTTACCCGCGCGAGATTGCGAGCGCCGATTTGGCAGGCGAAGTCGCCGGGTCCAAGTACCGCTTCACAATCATGCGCGGCTACTCAGAGCTGTTTTTCCTGCTCGATGGGTACGTCGTTTTGGACGACGACAATGCCATGCCGGTAATCGCGGCCAGCGGGAACGTGGAGACGGCGAACGACACCTACGTCGAGCAGATTGTCGCGGATGCGAGAGCCGCGATCCATCAGGCCGATACCATGGGCGTGATTGATCCGAGCCGCGTCGGGGTTGGCGGGCACAGTTACGGCGCCTTCATGACGGCAAATTTAGTTTCGCATTCGGACATCTTTCGGGCGGCGATCGCGGAGAGCGGGGCGTATAACCGCACGCTGACTCCTTTTCAATTTCAGAATGAGCGGAGAACGATCTGGCAGGTGCCGGATCTATACATCAAAATGTCGCCGTTCATGGTTGCGGACAAGATCAAAATACCGATCCTCCTGATTCACGGCCAGGCGGACAGCAACCCGGGGACGTTTCCGATTCAATCCGAGCGGATGTACCGCGCGATCAAAGGGAATGGCGGGACCGTGCGTTACGTCACGCTGCCGCTCGAAGCACACGGCTACGCCGCAAAGGAGACGATCGAACACGTGCTCTGGGAGAAGCTCAATTGGTTCGACAAGTGGGTGAAGAATCCGCCCGCGGGGACAGCAACCTCGGCCGGTGTAGGCGCTTCGCCGGAGAATTGAGGCGCCCGGACCTGGAATGATTCGGATGACGCTCGCGGCGGCAGGCAAGCCGCGGTAGAATTGCGCCATGCGAAATGCAAAAGCTACCGCCGCGGTGACTGCCGCGGCGGTTTGCATTTTTGCGGCGGCGGCTGGCGTGCCGGGATTCCCGGCGCGGCAGAGTCCGGCTTCGCAGGGACAGCAGAGAATATCTGCGGCAAAAATTGTGTTGCCGCCGCAGCTTGAAACCGAAAAACCGGCGACGCTTGCCGTGCTGGATGGGCAAGGGCGGTTGCTTTCCGGTGCGGCTGTTGACCTCCCCGAAGGGCGCCGGGTGACCACAGATTCAACTGGACGAGCAAGATTTGTTGTTACATCCGCCCCTGGGCAGTTTACCGTTCAGACCTCTGTCGGCTCCCCAGCCATTGGCAAGGTGACGGAAACAGCGGAAGTAGTCTCAGATCCACCCGCATCATCGATCGAAATCAACATCTCCAAAGTTCAACTTTTTGCGGAATTGGGCGGCCGAATCACTGTGTGGGGCGACGGCTTCCGCGGAGACGCCGATATGAACAAGGTTTTCATTGGCGGACGGCCGGCATTGGTGCTGGCGGCGTCTCCAGTTTCACTGGTGGCGATTTCCCCGCCCGGCGTTGGCCCCGGCATTGTTGCAATGCTGATTCAGGTCGCTGGGAAAACATCTGCGCCCGCGTCTTCGACAATTGTATCGCTCAGTGTGGAACCGCAAGCAATCCCAATCGTTGAAGGCAAGAAAAACCATTTAATCCTCAGCGTTCGCGGTACGGATCAAAGACTCATGCTTTCGGTTGAGAATCAGACACCTGACGCGATTGAGTTGACTGGCGGAAACGTCCAGCGTGTGAGATCCAGCGGAGGCGCGCGAAACCATGCGGTCATCGAAATGCGCGCGCTGCGGCCCAAGGATTTTTCAGTTGCCGTGAAGCTGGCAGCGGAAGGGCCGTAGGGTCCCGCGCCCCCTTTGCTGGGTTGAATCGAGGGTGTGCTAGAATCCGTTTGCCCCCTTGTCTGGGTAGAAGGTGCAACCATGAGCCAGGCGTTTGCAATTTCCCCTACCACGATTGGCATTGCGATCTTATTGTTTATCGCCGGCGCGGCGCTCGCGTGGTTCTGGAGCCGCGTGCAGGCGCGAGAGCTGTCATCGCGCATCCGCGAGCTTGAGGCGGAGGGCAGTGGGCGGCAATCAGTGGAAGCGGAGCTGCGCCGCCAGTCGCTCGAATTGAAAGCCGAACGGGACGTCTTGCGCGAAAAATACGATCAGGAAACGCAGCGGCGCGTGGCCGCGGAAACCACGGCGCAAAAGGCGCGTGAAAATCTGGAAGAGCAGAAGAAACTGCTCGACCAGGCGCGCGTGCAACTCTCCGATGCGTTTTCCGCGATTGCATCCGAAGCGCTGGGAAAAAGTTCGGCGCAGTTTTTGGACCTGGCGAATGCCAAGTTTGAATCCCTCCGCGGCGAATCGCTTGGCGACCTCGACCAGCGCAAGGTGGCCATCGAGGGGATGGTGCGGCCGCTCGGCGAATCGCTTGGCAACCTGAACGACCGGCTCTCGCAGGTGGAATCCTCGCGGCAGGAGGCTTACGGCGAATTGCGTTCGCAGGTGCAGCAACTGGCGGAGTCGAGCAAGGAATTGCGCGTGGAAACGGGCGCGCTCGCAAACTCGCTGAAGCAACCGCAGGTGAAGGGCCGCTGGGGCGAGTTGACTCTGCGGCGTGCGGTCGAACTCGCGGGCATGACCGCGCATTGCGATTTCGACGAGCAGCAATCGGTGCAGACGGAAGACGGCGGTTCGCAGCGGCCGGACGTAATCGTTCACCTGACCGGCGGGCGGCAGATTGTTGTGGACGCCAAGGTTCCGCTGCACGCATTTCTGGCCGCGGCGGCGGCGCGGGAGCCGGAAAACCGCGAGCAAGCGCTCATCAGCCACGCGCGATTGATGCGCGATCACATCCAGGCGCTCTCCCGGAAGGAATACTGGAAACAATTCCAGCCCACGCCGGACTACGTCGTATTGTTTGTGCCCGGAGAATCGTTTTTCAGCGCGGCGCTGGAAAAAATGCCGACGTTGATCGAGGAAGCGTCCGCGAATCACATCATGCTGGCGAGTCCGACGACGTTGATTGCGCTGCTTTACGCCGTGGCCTACGGATGGCGGCAGGAGATGCTGGCGGAAAACGCGGAAAAGATCAGCGCGCTCGGGAAGGACCTCTACGACCGGCTCTCCGTGTTCGCCGAATACCTTGGCGACGTGGGGCGGTCGCTCGATCGCGCGAACGAGGCTTATACGAAGTCTGTGCGGTCATTCAATTCGCGGCTGATGCCCGGCGCGAATAAATTCCGCGAACTGGGGGTGGCCAGCACGAAAGAGATTGAACCGCTTGACCCGGTGGAAAGTTTGCCGGAACCCCTCGCGGGAACCACGATGGAAGGCGAGGCCTCGTCCTCGGAATCCCCTGCTGCGCGCGCGGCTTCTGCGTCCGGTTCGGAAAATACCTAATCTGGGAATCGTCCAGACGGGGAGCTGTTCCCGCGGATCTCTGCGTCGTCGCTGGATTGGCCCCGATTCGTGGGACAGTTGATCGCCTCTTAGCCTTACGCAACATTGCTTATCGTGGAATACCCTGCCTTGATTCAAATTTCCTATACTGGAGTTGATGGAATCCATTTACGCAAAGGTCAGAGCGCATACCACTTGGTTTCTGATCTACGGACCGGCTCTTTCATTCTTGCCGGAGCGTTGGCGCGGCAGAAGCCTGAATCAAAAGTTTGCCAAGTGGATACCCGCCACGATCATTTCCGGTGTATGCGAGCTGGCCCTGGCCGCGAACTTGTTTGCCATGTGGTTCGCACTTCAATCAAGCAACATCGTGGTTTGGATCGGGGCCTATTTCCTGTGCGACGGCGCCTGGCGCACGTTCAATGCATTCGTCCTCGGCGAAAGCGCAGGATCCGTATTCCTGTTGTTTGTTGATCAGGGAATCGAAGCCGCGCATCGGAGCGCCTGGAATGTGGCGCACCCCGTGGTCTCAGATCAATCAGTTCTTGACGATGTACGCGAAGATTGGCAGTTGAAAATCGAAGCGGCGCGGCGGAAACCCAAATGGGAAGCGGGGAAAATCGTGCTCTATGGTGAGCGGTATTTCAGAATCGAGTCATGCATTCAGGCCGCCGGCTCGCGTCCATTCATCTATTTGCTGCGAAGCCTGCCGGCGGGAGTCCCAAGTCACAGCGTGTTGAAATACTCTCCGGTCGGAGATCAGCGGATATCAAGTTAGGTGATCGTTCTAGTTAGAAAATCAAGCGATATGCCGTGAGCGGAATGAGCGGTGCTGGCGCTTGCCGCGGCAACATTGTCGGGTCTGTATCACTGGTAACGAAGGGCCACCAGCGGATCCACCCGTGCGGCGCGGCGGGCGGGCAGCCAACAGGCTGCCAAACCAACGGCCATGATCAGTGTCACCACAAATCCGATCGTCCATGGATCGTTTGCCGGGATTCCCCAGATCTGGCTTGCCAGAAATCGCGTTAAGTTGAAGGTCGCAAGCAAGCCGATGACTGTACCCATCACAATCAACCCAAGCCCCTTCTTGAGCACCATCCCCATGATGTCTTTCTGCTGTGCACCCAGCGCCATGCGAATTCCGATCTCGCGCGTTTGAAGCGACACGGTATACGCCATCACGCTGAAGACTCCGATTACAACTAAGAGCAAACAAACCCCCGCCAACGGAGCGATTGCCGCGAGACCAAATTCCGGCGCCGAGTACGTGAGTCTATCGAATGTTTCTTCCAGAGGTTCAAATTGTCCGAATGTCACACTTGAATCGATTTCCCAGATTTGCTGCTGGATGGCGCGCATCAAAGAACGCGGGGCAACACTGGTCTTGATCAGGATCACAAACCCGTTCGGAACCGAATATGGAGTGTAACCCATCGGTCTGACCGGTTGCTTTGGCCCGTTGTAGTTCTTCACGTCGGCAACGACCCCAATCACATCGTAAGACACGGCGGGGATCGATTGTGCTTCGCTGTGGATAGGTCTTGCCTCGATTCGCCGGCCGACCGGATCTGCATGGCCGAAGAAATTGCGCGCCAATGTTTCGTTGATCACGGCAACGTGCGGCGCCGATCCCTCCTGATAATCGGAGAACCACTTTCCCCGGAGTAATTGGAGGCCGAGTGTTTGAAAAAGGCTTTCACCGCAAACTTCAAATCCGCCCTCTTCGGAATGCGTTGACCCCGGAACAGTGATCTCGCTTCCGCCTCCGCCGTTGTACCCAGGCAAAGTGTAATTCACCGCTGCATTTGCGACGCCCGGCAGCGTTTTCAGTTTTTCCAACACCGTATCAAGAAAGACTTTTTGTTTTTCAGCGTTTTTAGGAACTCCGCGAGACCCAAATGCGGCAATCAGGAGATTCTTGGGATTGAATCCTAGTTCCACATGAGTCAGCACATAGAAGCTCCGGCACATCAGGCCCGCGCCGGTCAACAGGATGATGGAGAGTGCTACTTCGGTGATCACCAGTGCCGCGCGGTACTTCCCGTGGCGGAGGGTGCCGCCCATGCCGTTACCGTTTCCCGTCAGCATCGGCTGCAAATCTGTGCGTGTCGCATAAAATGCCGGAACCAACCCGCACACAAGGGTCGTCAGAACCGTGATGCCCAGGGTAAACAAGAGAACTGCGCGATCGAGGCCAAATACAAATTCGCCTCCGATGCTGATGCCTTTGTGCGGAACAATCGCGGTGGCGCCCTTCATTCCCCAAAAGGCGAGCACGCATCCCAACGCACACGCCGCCATCGCCAGCACCGAACTTTCCACCAGAAGCTGCCGGATGATTTCGCCGCGTGAGGCGCCGAGAGCCGAACGTATCGCGATTTCTTTTTCTCTTATGGTCGCGCGTGCAAGGAGCAAGTTTGCGACATTGGTGCAGGCGATCAAGAGCAGCATCATGACGGCTGCAAGCAGGTCATAAAGCATTTCTTTCAGATCGATTTCTGAACCACCGGCGCCACCGATTCCATACGGTCCCAAGAGGAAATCGGTCGCGGAGTCCACGCGGACGGTCGGGTACTTTGGAAAGTCATCCGGATGAATCTGCGCCAGACGCTTGACGATAACGTTGAGGTCCGCGGAGGCGGTCTTGAGGGTCACGCCGGGCTTCAGGCGCGCCAATATCTGCCCTCCCTGGGTTCGATCGCTGCCCGCGGAGTCGCGCGTTTCTGTGAAGGGTCTCCAGACTTGCACGAGAGCACCGAATGCATGGAATCGCGGGGGCATCACGCCTATGAGAGTCCGCGGTTCACCGCTCACCATAAACGCCTTGCCCACAATCCTTGGATCCGCATTGAAATCGCTTTTCCATGTTTCGTAACCAATCACGAAAACTAGCGGAGTTCCCGGCACGCCATCTCTGGCCGTGATTCCTCGTCCCAGGTAAGGCGGCACACCATAGAAATCAAAGGCATTCGCTGTTACACGCGATTCGTAGAGTTGGTAGGTTTCATTGCCGTCGCTGACAATCACAATCCCGCGGCCATACCCAACGACATCTTCAAAAACTTGATTTTGTTCGCGAATAGCGTCGATATCGGGGAGGGTACACCGCAATGGCTCCGAACCTTTGCCCATCGGTACAGCCAACCGGCTTGCATCTTTGGCTGCAATGGAATTGAACAGGAGATTGTAGAAGACGCTGAAGACTATGGTGGTCGAGCCAATCCCCAGTGCGAGCGCTAAAACAGCCAAAAGTGTGAAACGGCGGTCCTTCACAAGACTGCGGAGTCCAAAGCGCAGGTCTTGCCAAAGTCCAGTTAGCATGAGGATGACGGATCTCCTTAATCAGGAAGTCAGGCGGCGGACGAGCCGGCGCAAACGCTCACGGTCCACGTCGGGCATTTTCAGGAATTCGACGCCGCCGCCCGCGGGGCTGACGTTGCGTACGACGGCGGTCGAGTGGATGCGGCGCAATCCGGCGCGAATGTCCACGCGGATGTGGTCTCCGACAGCGAGATGCTGGCTCGATTCAATAAACGCACCGCCGAGGCTGATGGAGCTGACGCGCGCGGCGGCTGCAGCCGGAGAGATGATGTGTGCGGCGAACGGCCGGTCGAGCGGGATTCGCGGGTAGCGCCGCGGGCGCGCGAAAGAAACTTTTGTTTTCTCGGCGGCATCGCGCGCGGCGCGCACGCGCGCGGACGACGGATGATTTTCGATGAGCGCGAGGGCTTCCTCCGCGGCGGCGCGAAGCCCGGCGGGCTCCGTGTGAACAAGTCCCGTGCGCTGGCGCAACAATGTGCGCAGCAGGTCCGCGGCGGACGCGGCGCGCAGGCGGCCAAGCGCTTCGATGGCCTTGATACGGATGAAGACATCGCGCATTGCTCCGAGATTTCCGGCGGCAATTTCCGTCAGCAGCGGCACGGCATTCGATTCACCCGCCATTCCAATTTCATCGAGCATCATCGGCGCGACAAGCGGATGCGCCTCGGGCAGCACGGCTACGAAAGCGCGCGCGATGCCATCCGCTTTCTTGGCGGTATCGCGGCGCGTTAGTTCCGCGACGGCAAGATCCTGCAAATTCCAATCCCAGCCCGGAAGCGTGCGCGGCAGGGAATTGACCAGGCGCTGAGGTTCCGTCGCCGCGAGCAGCTTGATTGCTGTTCCGGCGCGCTGGCGGCGCGGGTCCGCCAGATGCGATTCCAGCACCCCGAGCACGTATTCTCCCGCCGCCGTCGCGAGGCGCGACATTGCGGGCAATGCGTCCAGCCCCGTGGGTGAGGCCAGTCGCGCGCCGAGATCTTCAATGAGCCGCTCGGGCGCGCGGCGCAACAGGCGCGGAAGCGCGGGGTCGAGCTGGCCGGCGGCGAGTGCGGCATTCACCAGGGCCGACCAATTTGCGTCATCCGCGAGCCGGGCCGACAACGCAGGAAGATGAGGATGTTCCGCGTCGCGCGGGGCGGCTTCGATTGCCGCAAGAATGCGTTCGAATTCGGCGAAGTCCCGCCTCTGCACGGACTGGCTCGCCAACTTTTCCACCAGCGCGGCCGTCATACTGGCGATCCCGGGCGCTTCCTCGGCTACGAGCGATCGCACTGCAACGCGGTCCAATTCGACAGGCCTCGCGTCTTTCCAGAGCTTTGCGACGAGCGGTAGCATCTCCAAAAGCCCCCCCGCGGCTGTGCGCCGTGCGCGTGGCTGCTCAGATTCGAGCGCGCGCGCGTAATTAGCAAGGACAATCCGCGATTCGCGCGCAGGCGCGTCACCTTGGCTGCTGCTCCCGGCATCGATCAACCGCTCCAGATGGCGCGCAACCACAGCAACGGGCACGCACCAGGCATCCGGTCCGCGAAGCGGCGCGGCTTTCTCGCGCGCGGGCAATTCTTCCCAAAATCTTTCGTGAAGCCTTTCGACGTAAACCTCGGCGGCGCCGGAGTCCCCGTTGCTCATGTTCGGAACAAGAGCGCGCGCCGCGTGGACGAGCGCGGTGGACACCCCGCTCCCCGCGGGGATTGGTTCGCCCGGTTCGGCGGCCAGACTGAGCGCCTGCGCTAGGGCTTCGCCGAGGTTTTTGAAAATCCCTTGGACATCGGTGACGGGAATGCGGCGCGCGAGGAATTGCGCCATCACGGTTTCCACCAGCAGCGATTCAGCTAGGCGAGCGAGGTAACGTTCGACCGGTTCGGTCTCGTTTGGAACGGCGCGCGACATCGCGCGAACAAGCTGCGCGAGCGTTCGGCGTTCAGCATCGGCGAGCGAAGTATGAAGGACTTCCGCGGTTTGTTGCGGCGTGCTCTGCGCGGCGCGGCGTGCAATCGGTACGAGCCGGGCGAGGATCCGCAGTGCGGCGGTCAAATCATCAAAATTTGCCGGAGAAGCCGCGTCCGCCTCGTTTGCTTTCCCGCCGTTGCGCGCGGATTCCGGCGCGCCGCCACCGCGCGCGACGAGCACGGAAACTAGCGTCGCGAGAATTGTGCCGGGCCGCTGGCGCAATGGCACGTTCGCGCGAATGCCCGCGATGCGAAGCGCTGCAAATTGTGTCGGCCAATCTTCGGATGCGCGCGGCCCCGTCCAATTGGTCGCGGCGTGCCAGAGCCGCGCAAGCGAGTCCAATTCGCTGAGGTTCGTGCTGGGAAGGAAAATGAGGGACCGAAGGCCACGCCGCGACCAATCTTCCACAAGCGTCGCCCAGGAATCGCCGGTCTCCAACTGCACAGGATCGGCGCCCTTCGCTGGAGTAAAGACCACCGCTCCATTTTCTACGCCAATCGCGACCGGAGAGATATGTGCCAGCGCGGATCGAAGGTGCAAATCTGTTCCTTCGAGGGCGGATAATGTGAGCGGGTGATTCTTCTGGTAAATGCGCGTTGCGACGAGCAGTGCTTGAAAGGCTCGCAGGAAGCGTGCAATCCCGGCTTCTGCCGCATTTTGCGGGACGTGTGCTGATTTCCGAGCGCGTCGGGCGCCGGCGGGCATGGGGTGCGCCAGGGCGTTGTGCGCCATTTTTTAACCTCAAGTATCACGCGTCTCGCTCGAAAGGAGCAGGACCGTATAAGACCAGATTGCCCTGAATTGCGGCCTGCTCACAATCGATTGCGAGAAGGATGTAGCGGAAGGGATAACCTGCGGCTGCAGGTTTAGGGTTGTTGCGTGGGACCCGCAAATTGCGAAACCTGATTCGTCACGACGACTACTTGTCTGCGAATGATCATTTTGCCTCCGGACCAAAGCGCAATGGTGTGCTGGCCCGCCGTCATTTCGATTTTTGCAGGCGCGCGTTGTCCCGTCGCTTTGCCGTCCACATGGATCTCAGCGCCCGGCGGTGTGGAAGTCACATTGACGAAACCGATTCCCGCTCCCGCGGCCGGTTGGCTTTGACTGAGTGACACGCTGACCTGCGCCGTCTCTCCTTGCTTCACTTCAATTTGTGAGAGGTAGGGTTCAAAACCCGGCTTGCGAACCACTATATTGTATTTCCCGGAAGCGAGCGAAAGAGTCGTGGGAGTTGCGGTCAATTGCCGCTGGCCATTTATGAAAATAATTGCATTATCGGGCTGGCTGGTAATGGAAAGGCCCGTGCTGCCCGCAGGCGTACCAGCCGGACCTGCCGGGCTGGCGATGGGCGTGTTGTCGAAAAGGATGTCGTCGGTGACGTGCGTCCAGTCCGGAAGAAGACGCAACTGATTCATAAGAAGTTGATGCTCGCCGGGGCGCAGGCGGCCGTCGAGGACGAGGCCATCTCCGACTACGCTCACGCGGACGCGGCTGGAAACGTTGGCGTCGGTCAGTTTCTGCTCGATTCGTCCTTTCAATTCATCAAGACCCGTGGCCGGAGCCGTTGCGGATTTCACCGGTTGCCTCTCGGGCGGCGGCGCTGGCGCGGTGCCGGGCTGCGAAGCCGAAGTGGCGGAGTCCTTCCCCGGAGAGCCCGTGCCCGCGACCTTTAATTTCGAAGGCTGCGAAGATCCCGCATTTATGGATTTCTGCGTTTTACTCGCCGGGAGAACAGCCGGAGGATTCAAAGTTTTCGTCCGAGGGGGCGTAACCAGGGCCGGACTTGCGGGTGCTGTCCCCGAAGGCGCGGGAGTTGTGGGGCTCGCAGGGTGCGACACGTTTGTTCGCACAACATCCCATACCTCGCGGGCATTGGGCAGCACGTAATAGCCCGTGACGCCAATCACTCCCAGCAGGAATAACGCAAGCCAGAACGATGGCCAGAATCTCCTCGGTTTCGGAGGTTCGTAAATCGTGTGGCCAATGGCCGTGAGCGGCACGCTGTTCGAGAGCGCAGGCAACGATGCGCCGGCGCGCAAGGCGAGTCGAGGTTGGCCATTCGCGTCGAGCATCGTCGCTTGCGGATCGTCTCCGCGATTCCCGCCGAAGTTCCGGTAGTTGCGCAACGCCGCAAGCATTTCGGCGCAGTTCTGGAATCGCGCCGTCGGCTCTTTCGCAAGTGCGCGCGTGATCACCGCGCTCAGTCCCGGATGGATCGAAGGGTCGAGTTTCCGCGGCGGAATGGGGTCTTCATTGATAATTTTAAAGATGACCGTGGTGATGTTTTCGCCGGGAAACGGTTTTTCACCGGTCACCATTTCGTAGAGAATCACTCCCAGCGCGAAAATGTCGGAGCGGCCGTCCACGGGCTTGCCCTTAATTTGCTCCGGCGACATGTAGGAGGGCGTGCCGATCACATGCGCCGTCTGCGTCGCATTGAAGCGGAGAATCTTCGCGGTCCCGAAGTCCGTAATCTTCACCGTATCATCGTCCGTGAGCATTAAGTTCGCCGGCTTGATGTCGCGATGGACGATGTTGTGCTTGTGCGCGTAGTCGAGCGCGGCGCACGCCTGCTCGAGGATGCGAATCGCGCGCGGCATCGGGATGGCCTGGTGGCCTTCGAGCAGAGCCGCTAGGCTGCGCCCCTCGACCAATTCCATGGTGATGTAGAAAAGGCCTCCTTCCTCACCGGCGTCGAAAACGACCACAATGTTTGGATGAGTCAGGATGCCCGCGGCGCGGGCTTCGGTCTGAAAACGCTGAATCAATTCCGGGCGGGAAAGATTGCTGTCGCCGATGGTGAGATGCATCGTCTTAACCGCGACTTCGCGGCCGATCACCGGATCGTGGGCGCGATAAACAACGCCCATAGCACCGCGTCCAAGCTCACCGAGGAGCTGGTAACGGCCGGCTTTTGTCGTACTCGTCATTGGGATTCGACCAGCGCGGCGCAAGCCTTCCCGTGCAGGGAGGGGGCGAGTCACCGCATTGAACCTTGCAGTCGGAACTATTGCGAAGATTTTCAAGCGCTGCGCGGAAACTGGCGGGAAACCGCGGCGACGCTCAGAGGCGAATCAGCTGATACACATAGCCCGCAAACGCCCGTAGTTAAGGCTAACTTTCCAACTCGGGAGCGTCAATCACGCTGAGGTACAGTGTTCCGTATGCGCAATAGCGACCTAAACCTTTATTTATCAATGGGTTCTGGCGTCCCTCTCCAGGAGTGCGAGGAGCGCGCAGGGCATAAAGGGGAAAGGACAGGCCGCGAGGGACAAAGGGGGCCAGAATCATGGAAGGTCCCGTATCAAATTAAAATTGACTAGTCATCTGACTAGTCATATAGTTGAGTGGCGAGGTGGCTCATGGCTTTCTGGCAAGTGCAGGATGCGAAGGCTCGATTTAGCAAATTCCTGGACGATGCCATCAAGAAAGGCCCCCAGATTGTCACGCGGCGCGGAACCAAAGCGGCAGTCCTTGTTCCCTATGAGGAATGGCGCCGATTGCAGGATGCCGCGCGCCCCGGTTTGAAGGAATTGCTTCTCGCGGCCGGACCCCGTTTCGATGATCTCATTTCGGATCGGCCCACCATCAAACGGCGCGCCCCCATCGAGTTTTCATGAGGCGGTATCTGCTCGACACGAATGTCGTTTCTGAAATGCGGAAGGTGAAACCGCATGGCGCGGTAATTCAATGGCTGAGCGGTCTTGCAGAAGAGCAGATTTTTCTCTCGGCGGTCACCCTCGGCGAACTGCAAACAGGGATCGAGCGGGCGCGAGGGCAGGATCCAAAAAAGGCCGAAGAGATTGAGGCGTGGGTGGATCAAGTGGCGGCCTCCTTCCAGGTATTGCCGATGGACGCGCGATGCTTCCGCGAATGCGCCCGTCTGGCGGAGGGTAAGCCGGATCATCATCTGGAGGATATGATGATCGCCGCGGCCGCGCGCGTACACGACCTCGTGGTTGCAACGCGAAATCAAAAAGATTTTGAAGATTTGGGTGTGCCGATCGTCAATCCATTCAAACCTGCGGGTTAAATGAAGAATTTAGCGGGAAGAGGAGTCTGCGGCGCGGGATTGCACGCTCGCTCCCACGCTTGATAGCGGCACGATCACGCTCGGGTGGGGCGGCGCTGCCTTCGGCTTCAGCGTTTGCACGCCGCGCCAGTTGTCAATGATCGCCACCTGCTGAACGCAGGAAACTGTGCAGTAGGGCGCGCACGGCTTTTCGGTGAAATACTCTCGGCGGAGGTCGGCCTTTGTGTAAGTCGCCAGCGGCACCGCCGGCATTCCCCGTTGTTGCGAGCACCAGTGCACCAATCCGTCCTCGCAAATATAGAGGTAACGTGAGCCGGAGCGGCAGCGCCACTCGTTCGGCTTCCCCCGCGCGATGTTGTGTTGAAAACTATTGAAGCGCGCATAGGACTCTTTGCCGAGCGCCATAATCTCTTCGAATATTTCCTGCTCGTGGGTCCCAAGCGGCCGGAGCTGGCCGTTCGAGTCATGGATGATTCCGACGGTGCTTGTAAAGCCGAGCGACAGCGCCCGGTGCGCCACTTCCAGTGCGTCTTCCGGGTGATTGATGCCGCTGCCCAAAACGGAATTAATGTTTACGTGAAACACTGCGTAGCGGGACAGCAGTTCGATTTTTTGATCGAGTGTCTTCAGGCTTTTCTTGGACACTTCATCGGGCCTGACGTTATCAATGCTGATTTGCAGATGGTCCAATCCCGCTTTGTTCAACCGCTCGATGCGCTCCGGCGTGAGCAAATAACCGTTCGTGATCAGCCCCGCGATCATTCCGCGGCGGCGGATATGGCGGATGATGTCGTCGAGCTCGGGATGAAGGAGCGGTTCGCCTCCACTGAGGGTCCCGATGGCTGTGCCCAACTCGGAGAGCTTGTTAATGCGGCGCTTCATTTCATCCAGCGCCACGGGCTTTGAAAAATCGTCGAACTCGTTGCAATAAGTGCAGGAGAGATTGCAGCGGCGGATGGGGATAATGTGCGCCAGAATTGGGCTGCGCGTTGAGGCAAGCCGCCAGCCAAGTTTGCGCACCTCGCGCAGGCGTGTGCGCCAGTAGCGCAGTCGTCTGCGCAACCTGATGTTCCGCGGCTGAACCGTCTCTTCCATTTTGTCGGTCCGGGGGTAATTCAGGATTGTACCAGACAGGTTCCAGAAAAGAATGAAGGCGGGTTCCGGCTGGCTGTTCGACGGGCGTCCGTTTCTGCCCTACCAGCCGAGACCCACCTTCCGACCCTTTTCGCGCGGGGCCCCGCACGATTCATCGACTTTACCCTGGCAGTTCAAAACTCCCGTTCCACCAGGAAGAAAATCAACTCTTGAGCGGCATTGTGCACCGGTCGGATTTTTAACGCGGTGATAAATCTCACTCTTGCCTGTGACCTGCGTCGCGCGAATCTATCCGCATGAATTCAAGTGGATTGTCTTCGGTTTGGTCTGAGGAGAAGATAGGAAAAGTGGAAATACTCGGGCCTCGGCTGAGCGTTACCGGGGTGTCCGACGCCACCCGATCAGCCGAGGCCCTTTTCCTGCAACCTGCATTCACACCCTCACACGGAAAGGCGAATCGCTGCTTCTCACCCGCGTACGGTCAGCACCGGGCACTTTGCTCGAGGCACAATCTCATGTGCGGTCGCATCCGCCACATGAGTTGCCATCCCAATGGCCCCTCCCGCGCCTCGCACACCGAGTACAATCAAGTCTGCCTGCTGTTCCTTGGCAACCGTCAGGATATTCTCAGCCGCATCGCCAAACTTGACGACAAATTCCGGCCTGCACCACAGATCGGTTTCCGCGGGCATCAATTTGCGCAGATCCTTCTCGCGCTGGGACGTGATCAAGTCAGGCGATTCCAGAGGTTCGAGTGGCAGCTTGACTGCGTGCATTAGTGTCAGTCGCGCCTGAAACTCTTGCGCGAGCGATAACGCATACGGTGCGGCTGCCAGGGATTCATCGCTGAAATCCGTCGCAAATATCACTCGGTTGAACTCGATTTCGCGCGGTGCATCGGTCGCCACCTTCGGCCCCACAGTCAGCACAGGGCAGGCCGCATTCCGAAATACGCACTCCGCCACGGAACCAAGCAGGACGCGCCCAAGCCCGCTTCTCCCGTGCGTGCCGACCACTACCATGTCGGCATTTCTAGCATGAATGAGCGTGTGAATCGTTTCCGCGACGTCTCCCCGCACTATCACAACATCATGCGGCAGGCCATCCATGCGATCATCGAGATGCTTCATCTCTTTTTTGGTTTCCTGCTCATCTATATCCCAGGGCACTGCTCCTGCTCCGCCAGGCACGTACTTATATGCATTCAGCGGGACAACATGTACAGCATGCAACTTGGAACCAAATCTTCGTGCAATGGCCTCCGCATATTGAAATCCGGCCTCGGAAACGGGTGAGAAGTCCGTTGCGAACAGAAGATTCTTGATGGTTATGCGTGTCCTAATCTCCGCGGTGAACATTTGCCACCTCCATTCAAGAATATTATGTGGAGCGGAGAGATGGGTCGCTGCGACGCACATCACAAACGCATGTGCTTTGGATCACTCAACTCGAAAGTTGGCCGATGGGTGGCTTCTCGAGATTTTTCGCGGGATCCACAAACAGCCAGCAAACAGCGGATACAACAGTAATGACTGCGGCGAATCCGAGCGCGCGTTGCCACCCGAAACGCGTTGCAATGTAGGCCGTAAGAATCGGTGAGAGCCAGCCGCCAAGGTTGCCGAATGTATTCATCAATCCTGAAAGCGAAGCCGTGAACTCCTGCGTCATGTCAATGCATGCGGCCCAAAAACCTGCAGCGGCAAACATGTTGAAACCGCAGCTTGCGGCGAGCAGCGTGATGGCCGTCCATCGATTTGCAGCGGCGCTGCCGAACCATAACAGCGCCGCGGATGCCAGCATCCCGATCCAAACGCCGTACTGGCGGCCGCGGCGTTTGCCGAACCTGCGCGCCGCGTAATCGGAGAACCGTCCGCCAAGCGGCGCGAGAAGCACGATTGCGAGATATGGCGTCGCGCCCCACACGCCGCCCTGCGAAATCGAAAGCCCGCGCACGCGCACCAGATAAATAAAGAACCAGGTATGGAAAATATAGATGGGATAGCCCTGGCAGAAATAGCCGATCAGCAATGCCCACACCGACGGACTCGACAACATCTCGCCCCAGGGGGCGCTGCGTTTTGCCGATGACCCGCGCGGCCCCGTCGCATCACTCGACCGCCCTGCATGAATCAGCTCCAGCTCCGCCGAATTCACCCGCGGATTATGTTCCGGCTTGTCGGTGACGAACCAGTAGAACGCAGCGGCCACGAGAATCCCCGCCGCGCCGCATATCCCAAATGACGAACGCCATCCCCAGCGCTGCATCATCCAGGCAATGAGCGCGGGAGTCATCGCGCCGCTCAGGCCGATACCGAGCAGCGTAAAGCTTGTGCCGGTGGCGCGATGTGATGAGCCCATCCAATGCGACACGATTTTATTCGCGTTCGGCGCGCTCGCCGCTTCGCCCACTCCCACGAGAAAGCGCACCATCATCAGTGAACCGGCGACGCCGAACCACGGCGCCACGTGAATCGAAAGCCGGAATTGTGGCGCGAGCGCCGTCAGCGCCGTAAACGCCGACCACCACAAGATCGCCGCGGTCAGCATGTTGCGCGGGCCGAATCGATCGCCCGTCCAGCCGCCGGGAATCTGGCACAACGCGTAGCCAAGCAAGAACGCACTGAAGATCCAGCCCATCATCTGCGTGCTGAACCCGAATTCATCCTGAATGTATTTGCCCGCGATGCTCAGATTGAGCCGGTCGAGGTAGGTGAGCATCTGGACGGCCGTGAGCCAGCCCATGATCGTCCAGCGCACTTGAGTGGGGCGCGCACCGGTCAGCGATTGCGCGAAATTGTTGTTCTGAGCCAAGAGATTTCCAGCGCCCCGAGAATTTCCGGTGCCCCCAGAATTTCTGGTGCCCCGAGAATTTCTCGTGAATGCTACGACGGATCGGCGCTATTGGGTAGTGCGTTGAATCCGCCACGGAGTGGAATTGTCCTGCCTCGGCTGGAAATGGCGAAAGCGTTCGTCCGTTAAGATAACGGAGCGAACACATGAAGAAACGACGGAAGCACTACACACCGGAAGAGAAGGTCGCCATTCTGAGGAGGCATTTGGTGGAAGGAGTGCCGATCTCGGACCTGTGTGACGAGTCGGGACTCCAGCCAGCCACTTTCCACCAGAGAGGCCGCACCAACCCTCAGCCCCAACAGGAACGAATCGCGTACCTGGAAAAGAAGGTCCAGACGAAGGTTGAAGTGCTGGCCGAACTGATGGCGGAGCATGTGGCCCTAAAAAAAAGAGTTGGGGAACTCTGACCGGAATCTGGGTTCTGCACGATACGCGGGACCAGATCGTGGATTTCGTCCTGCGCTGGCCGGAGAAGATCGGGATCAGCGCCGGGCGGCTTATCCGGTGGCTCGGCGTCTCGGGCAGCAAGTTTTACGGCTGGCGCGAATGGGAGCGGTTCAAATGGATTAAACGTCGTATAATCTCGTGCGCGCAACCGGGGAACAGAACATATGAATGTACAAGAACAAATCAAGAAGTATATTGCCAGCCAACCGGAGCCAAAACGCAGTGGCATGCGAGAGTTGCATCGGCTCACACTTCAAGTGTCGCCAGAATGCAAATTATGGTTCTTCGATGGTAAAGACAGCAAAGATCATACTGTTTCCAACCCTACGATTGGATATGGATTTCACACAATAAAATATACCAATGGAAAAAGTAGAGAGTTTTTTCAAATTGGTGTGAGCGGAAACAAAACCGGAATCTCTGTCTATATTCTTGGTCTCAAAGATAAGAAGTACTTGGCGAAAACGTATGGAAAAAAGCTGGGCAAGGCGAGCGTGACCGGATATTGCATTCGGTTTAAAGCTCTAAAGGATATAAACATCGATACGCTTGAAGCGGCAATACGATATGGGCTTGCAGCTCAGAATGAAAAAGGCAAGCTGATGAAATAGTTCCACTGTTAAAGGCAAGCAGTTATCGATGTAAAGGCACTCCAGTATACGACCCCTCCAGCCCTGACCCGCGCCACAAAGCCATTCTCTATAAAACGGGTCTCCCGCAATAGTCGTGCGGCTCTCTGTCAGCGCTCTTTGCCTTTCTCTGTTTGCCGTTGCCCACTGCGGAAGTATCACGGGCAATCCGGGAGTTGAGACCAATAGACGTGTGGGGCTACAATGACCTTGCCCGAAAGGACGAATTACTCAATAACGGATAGCGACCTCTCTCCATTTCCGGCTGAACCAGCACAGAATTAGACCTCGAGATCACAGCCATGCGAAACATGTTTCTCCCTCATCGAGATGCGCATCGTCATCATTGCCTGCGGCCTAGGGACAGTCCGCAATCGAACGGGGCAAATTCGTCTTGACAATGCAATTGCGGTGGAAATAGCATCCGTCCTGTTCTGGGATGTCCCCCCCACAGTACATAAAGGATTGTTGTGTCCGTCCGTGATGCGTAAGCGTCCTGCTTCCGAATTGGAGTAGCGGTGAAACAATATCTAACTGATGCCTTCTAGGGCGAATGGCACACAATCCCTACTCTTTTTCGGCGCATAACTTTGCCTGGCACTCCCGTATTCGATGTGCCGCCAAGGCTTGGCCCACTGACTGGGGGATTTCATGTTGAATAGATTTGCGAGTCGTTTACCTCTTACGATTCGAAGGTTGGTTTGCCGATCTCTTGCTGTGATTTTGTTGATTGGGGTATCTCTCCAACCGGCCAAGAGTGCGCCGCAACGCGGAAAGCGGCCCAGCATTACGAAATTGAGCCCTGCGAGCGGACCAGTCGGCACTGCGGTGACAATCACCGGGGCGAATTTCGGGTCATCGCAAGGGTCGAGCAAGGTCACCTTCGACGGGACCACTGCAACGGCTGCGAGCCATTGGAGTGCAACAACCATTACTATGGCCGTGCCCACCGGAGCCAGCACCGGGAACGTTGTCGTGACCGTCTCGGGCGAGGCCAGCAATGGGGAGAACTTCATCGTCTCGCCCGTAATTTCCAATCTGAGTCCGATCTCGGGAGCGGCCGGAGAATCCATCACCATCACTGGGACCAACTTTGGAGCGGGACAAGGAACCAGTACAGTTACCTTCAACACCACGGCGGCATCGGTAACGAGTTGGAGCGCCACAAGTATCGTGGTGAAGGTTCCCGCCGCAGCCACCACGGGCAATGTGGTCGTGACTGTGTCGGGCGTGGCCAGCAACGGCGTGGCCTTCACGGTGTCCGCGGCTGGTCTCAGCATCACGAATCTGAGCCCGATGAACGGGCCGATCGGCACGGTGGTGACGATCACTGGGACGGACTTCGGATCGCTGGTGGGCTCGGTCGCGTTCAACACAACAACTGCGACGGTGACAAGTTGGAGCGCGACCAGCATCACGGTCACGGTGCCTTCAGGAGCCACTTCGGGCAACGTGGTTGTAACAGCCGGCGGGGTGCCGACCAACGGTGTTAACTTCACCGTGCTGCCTTATGCGCTGCCATCTCAGGCCCAAGTCCTGACGGCGATCGAAACTGTGAACAACTACTGGATCGCCAACAACGCAGCTGGGAATAGCGACTGGACCCAAGCCACTTACTTCACCGGGGATTTGGCGGCCTACGATGCCACTGGACAGCAGTCGTACCTCACGTTTGCGCAGTCCTGGGCAAGCGAACATAGCTACAGCCTGGACGGCGGAAACACGACCAACTACGCCAACTACCAGGCAGCAGGGCAGGTCTACATCCGCTTATATCAACTGAGCAATCAATCCTCGGATTTGTCGGGCATAACGGAAAGCGTAAACGGAATGGTCAACAGCTCGGTGGACAACGAGTGGACGTGGATCGACGCAATCAACATGTCCATGCCTGACTTCGCTGAATTGGGATCCATCGACAACAACACCAACTACTACAACAAAATGTACTCGCTCTACAATTACACGAAATCCTTGTCTGGCCTCGGCCTTTACGATAGTGCGAATGGTCTATGGTGGGAAAACAGCACCTACGCCAATACCAGCACCTACTGGTCGCGCGGCAACGGTTGGGTCTTTGCGGCTCATGCGAAAATACTCTCCGTTCTTCCGAAGTCGGATCCGCACTATGCTGAATACCTTTCCACATTCACCACCATGGCCGCTGCCCTCGCCAAATGCCAACAGCCCGGGGGCTATTGGAACTCCGATCTCGGCCAGACCACCGACTACCCCGGCCCAGAGAGCAGCGGCACGTCCTTCTTTCTTTATGGACTTGCTTGGGGTCTGAACAACGGCATCCTGGATCAGAACACTTATTTGCCGATAGTTGAGCAGGCTTGGACCTTTCTAGCGAACACGGCGATACAACCTTCCGGCTTGCTGGGTTATGTGCAGCCTACGGGCAGCGCACCAGGGCCAACGACAGCCACCACCACGGAGGACTTTGGCGTGGGTGCGTTTCTTCTGGCGGCGCGTCAGATGGCGTTGCTCACTCAGCCCCCTAATTAGCCGGACTGCGCGGCCCCGCGGTTCAGAATGAATCAAAACACCAGGAAACGGATCCACTCAGCCGTCCAATAACTGGATGAGGAATCTAAAGGAGTCCAGGAGTTTCAGCTTTGGCGGTGGGTAATACTATTCAAATAGTATGGAATCGCTTTTCCCCCATTTGCCTAGGGTAACTTGGCCCGCGAAACTCATCCGGCGACAGGACCCCGACATACGCTGTAAGTCATTTAATGCAAAGGATTTACGAGGAACACCTTAGAATCACATTTATTGACCAATCCTTGGCTTTGGCAGGCGGATTGCGGATCTGGAGTGTGCTAGGGGTATTGTCGAAGAAATCGGCAAACTCGCGCAAATGGGAATGGTTCCCGGGCGGCTCAGTACAGCGCCATCTCCAAAGAGAAACTCTTTGCTTGGGTTTGAACGCCATTACGCCGCGTCGGCCTCTGCCACCCCTGCAGACACGCGAACACCTTGCCGGGCCAAATAGATGTCCATCCCTGAAGTAAAGCGCAGTTGGGGAAAGGCAGCTCGATGACACAATTGCTTGTCGAGAATGCAGCACACCCTAAATTGAGGTGCCCGTCATGCGGGGCTGACCTCGGTGAAATTCCCATAACTCCTCAGAAAGCCATTCGCTGTGCTCAGTGCGCATACAGCATCGATTGGGAGGGTGATTGTTGGGATGCTTGTGTCGACAAGACTTACCCTAGAGATTTCGCACGCCAGTGGGTTTTGTGGGAAGAAGGAAAGCTTGGGGATCGAAATCTCGTCTACGGGAACGATCCGAAGGAATATTTTCGTGAATTGCTGGCATCGACCTCCTTGACCGGGGAAGACCTGAAGTCGATGAGAATAATTGAAATTGGCTACGGTCATGGAAGACTCTTGCGGGAGATTCAGAGATGGAGCCCCCAGGCATATGGATTAGACCTGGCAAGACCGCTTCAATCCGCTCAACTCAGTCCAGGCTCGGTGGTTTTCGGCAACCTATTGAATAATCCATTTGCCCCCCGCCAGTTTGATTTGGTGATTTGCCGGGGTGTGATTCACCTCACGGGGGACCCGCAAAAATCCTTCGATTGTCTGGCCGAACAGGTTGCTCCCGGCGGAATGCTATTCATAGGCGGTCTCTACGAACCTGGAAAGGGCGATCTGATCTTCAGGAAGATTTTCCCCCGGGTCTGGAAGTATCCCGAATGGATGCGTCTGGGGATTTCTCATTTCTTCACTCCGTTTCGAGCCGCGCTCGAGGCCATTCGCACCAGGAAATTTGGTTTGAAAGATTTCCGGCGTTTTTGCCGACACTACCCGCTTGACATTTTTGACGCCATTTCTCCGACCTGGACCTTTTCGCTGACGGAAGATGACGTCCTGCCGATGTATTCGGCGCAAGGCTTTCAGGCGCGCAAGGTGGGCTACGGGGCTTACTTCGGAATCAAGACGGCATAAACTCCCTTATTCACCATCGCACCGAAACTTGAACCGGGCGCGGTCACGCCATTTGCTCCATCGTATTTCAGCGCTGCCTTTTCAAAATAAATCTGATTGATTCTTCCACTCGGCGCCGAAGGCTGCAATTTGCCGTAGTGGCAAGAGTGGTCAGCCATGAAAAGACGGCCGCCGGCGAACGAGTGGTGGGGCTGGGGAGAGTCGAACTCCCGGCCTAAGGTTTAGGAAACCTCCGCTCTATCCATCTGAGCTACAGCCCCACAATTGCAGACTACTATATTTTTACCACTCTTGAGAATTCCCGGCCGAATCTTTGTGACGCTGGGGCTTGGCCATCGCTCGGAGAAATCTCGGCCCATTGGGTCTTTCCGTTCGTATTGCGCGGAGTTAGAATCCCCACCTTTGGCTTTGCCGAAAAAGAGGCGCAATGCAAATTAGCGAGATTCGCGCTTATCGTGTGGAGTTGCCGCTCCATGAAGGCGCTTACAAATGGTCCGGCGGCAACGCCGTCCAGGTTTTTGATTCCACGATTGTAGAAGTCCTCACCGATTCCGGCGTCGCCGGCTATGGCGAAGTTTGCCCGCTCGGCCCCGCCTATCTTCCCGCGTATGCCGCGGGCGCACGCACCGGCATCGCCGAACTCGCCCCTTCGCTCATCGGCGCCGATCCCACTCAGCTTGGCCCGCTCAATTGCCGCATGGATCGCGCCATGCACGGCCACCCGTACGTGAAGTCCGCGATTGATATGGCCTGCTGGGACCTCCTCGGGAAAACCTGCGGCCAATCCGTCACCACACTGCTCGGCGGGCGCTACTCCGAAGACTTTCCTCTCTATCGCGCGATCTCGCAGGAATCTCCCGAACAAATGGCGGCAAGCGTCGCGAAATATCGCGCCGAGGGCTATCACAAATTTCAATTGAAGGTCGGCGGCGATCCCGATACCGATGTCGACCGCATCCGCCATGTTTCCGCAAAGCTCGAGCGCGGCGATGTGCTCATCGCCGACGCCAACACCGGCTGGACGCAGCATCAGGCCTTGCGCGTTGCAGCCGCCGTCCGCGACATCGACGTCTACATCGAGCAGCCCTGCAAATCCTACGAAGAATGTCTCGTTGTCCGCCGCCACACGAACCGCCCCTTTATCCTTGACGAAGTGATCGACAGCCTCGCGATGGTCGCTCGCGGCTACGCCGATCAGGCCATGGACATCATTAATTTGAAAATTTCCAAAGTTGGCGGACTCACTCGCGCTCGCGAGATCCGCGATTTGTGCGTCTCACTGGGCATCGCGCTCACCATCGAAGACACCTGGGGCAGCGACGTCACCACGGCCGCGATCGCGCACCTCGCGCAGAGCACGCCGCCGGAAATGCTCTTCACCACCACCGATTTCAATAGTTACGTCACCGTGAGCACCGCCGAAGGTGCGCCGCAACGCCGCAACGGCCGCATGGCCGCGCCGCGCGGCCCCGGCCTTGGCATCACTCTGCGCATGAACGTGCTCGGCAAGACAGTCCTCATCGCGAAGTAGGCCGGGCTGCCCAGTGATATCGCGCTAAGAAGTTTTTGGTGGCCGTGAAATTGTAGGGTCTGGGAAGTCGTCTGACGCCCTGACTCTGATTCCGCGGCTGGGTTCTTAACTCTCACATTGGGAGCACTACACCAGCTCTTTAAAGAATTATGTCGCGTCGCAAAATCCTCCATCAGGAAACAGTGCATACTTCGGGATCACGCCGATTTTCGTTCATCCCTTTCGCATGTGCACTAAAAGGCGGCGGGCTCGGGATGACGGCATCATCAGTTTTTTGACATGCTGTCAAGAATCCTGCCCAGCATTTTGCCGCTGTCTGTGAGCTTTCTGGTGGCACAGGACACAAAGAGCTATGAGATTCTCAGCTGTGTCATTGCCGAGGCGGCTCCGCGGCTCGATGTGGTGGACTTGAAGAGTTTCGGTTCGCCCGCAGAATTGGCAATGCCAGCCGTCGCGTTCCAGGACGTTACGGCAGAGCTCGCGGTAGGCTTCAGCGCTTAGCTTCAAGCGTGGCCGTTTGGATCGAATTCCGATCAAGGGACCGCCTGAACGCTCTCGAGGAGTCGCTCCCGCTGCGGTAGCGGAAGTCCGCCTACGAGCCGAGTGAGTGCCGAGAGAAGAGCATCCTGGTTATCGGTCTCTAAGCTCGCTCCCGCCAGGAAATCGGCACAGATCATCTCCAAGCAATAACCTCGCGACTTCTCCGTTCCGAGCATCAGAGCCGCTGTTTCAAGGGCTTGCTCGACCACCGGCAGCTGGGTCTTGAACACCTTGAAGTACAGGATTTCCCAGGGCTCGGTCGCTCGCCCGGTCAGGTGCTTCTCCACTTCACATTTGAACTCCTCTTTGGGCAGCTCCCTGGCCTTGTGCAACCAGGTTGCACAGTCGAATTCGTCTCCGTCTCGCCGCGCCACCTTCGCGAGTTCAATGGCCTTCGTCCAGCCCACCTCCCGCAGCTGCCGTTTCGGGACCCGGGTCAGGGATTCCTGGATGGCCATCAGGTAATAGGCCTTCCGACGCGACTCCGGAAAGCGCTTCTCGAGGAATTCATCAAAGGACTTCAACTCATCCAGTCTCCAGTACTGCCCCGCGCGAACTTCACAAAGGTATTGCCCTAACTCAAGGAAACGTTCGTCCCGCTGATGCTCGCTCAACTTCTCCCAGGTCAGGATCTCCTCGATCCGGGTGAGAACAGCGAGCGCCCTCTGGCGGTTGAGTTCCGGGGGTGCCATGGCCCCACCGTTAATCCGAAAGCTCATCAAGCCAATCAAGGTCGCTTGCCCCCGGGCTACGAATCAGATGGGTGTCAATCAACTGCTGGTCACCCAAGCACAGCCCCAGCTGGGCACAGCTCACACAACCGTTCTGGGGGAAACGAATCCCGCTGTGCGGCAGGAACTGGCCTGCTTCGATCTGACTCGCAGTCGCTTCCACGATTTGGGCAAACTCTTGCCGCTGGGCTTCGGTGATCGAGGCGCGGAGATACTGGATTTCAGGAACGCGTTTGCGCACGAATACGACCATGGCTACATCCGAGATCCCGCTCATCCAGGAGTAGCAGATCATCTGTGGGTCGAGGGTAACGAGTCCTGCGGGTTCTTCAGGGTAGCGGGCCCGGGTGGTTTTCCATTCGAGGAGGCAGCGCTGGCCGTCCAGTTCTCCGATGCCATCGATGTAGGCCACGAAATCATCGCCATTCGGAAGCCCACGAACGAGTTTCACCTGGAGGTCCTGCTTTGGATGGCGGATGCGAACCCGATCTTCCTGTGCAAACCGTTCGAGCAGCATGACTCCCTGCCGCAGCATGCGCTCCCAATCGTCCCCGGTGCCGTACTCGAGTTGGGATTCGCGATAGGTTCCCCACTCCTGGAAGAGGACTGCGGCGCCGTCTTCCCGGGAGAGCAGGGCAGCCAATGCCTTTTCAAAGCACCGGCCGAAGATGGATGCGGCCCGTGAATCTTTCTCCCGCCAGCCATCCAGATAGCGGTATCGGTAGGCCCGCGGACAGCGAAGGTATTGGCTGATTTGCGTGTAGCTATACGTCATGACCAGCCCCTTGGACCTCTGCAACACTTCCGGGTGCTGGCGAGAGTTCCTCCCATTCGCTTGCAGGAGCGAATGCTTCGAGATTGAGGTAGGAGCGACCGTTGAAGGGGGTATGGGAGATGCGCAGGACCCCCCGCAAGCCCAGAAGAGCTCTCTCCTCCACCTCTTCTCGACCCAAGAGATCCGGGTCATAACCAAAGTCCTTGAGGAACCAGTTCAACTTCCAAAGGGCTTTCGGTGAACAGTAGATTCGTCCCGTGATGGTCTGTCCACTATATTCAGTAGGTTCGATGACGGCAAAGCGGAGGGTGAAGAAGGGCTTGTGCGCATGCCAGCGGTAGAAGGCCCGCTCGACACGAACGAGGAACAAACCTTCAAGAGTGGAATCGGGATTCGGAGAACAGTCGTGCAGTCCCGGGATATGACGCTTCATGACTTCACCTCCGCAGGTTGGGAATAGCTGTTCAGTTTGCAAAGGAGCCCTTCGCGGTCCTTGGAGGCCCAATCGGCAAGATTGTTGATAAAGCTCTCGACGAGGTCACGACCGGCGTCCCGAAGTACTTCGGTCCCGCAGAAATCTGCGGCATAGCGCTTCACAAGCGTGGAATCGAGTTGGTATTTGCGGACCAATAGGCAGAGGCGGTCACGGAGGCGCGGCTGGCCGTTCGAGTGGCCGTTGTTCCCGTTCGAGGCGGACGCGTTCTGATTCGATGGGGCAGCGGCCGAAGGCCGAGGCGACCACCCGAGTTCCTCGACCGAACAGAGGCCGATGCCGTAGGCTTTGCGAAGGGCGCGGTTGACCGCACGGGTCTCTGCAACGCGCATCTCGGCGCCGTGAACCAAGGACGAGACATTGGACGGGTCGGCGTCGCCGTAGCCAACAAAGCCCTTCGAACCGGGTCTCTTATAGACGGTGGCCTTGAACACCCAGCGGCAAGCGTCTGAGTCAGATAAATGACGGTCGACCAACGTCCTAATTCCATCGCACCGACGCCGTTCAGCAATTCGCAGAAGGCCAGCGTGGGTGACATACCATTTCTCTCCGAAATACGTCACGTCTCCAAGAACAACCGATACGTGATATCGCCGGACCAGTTTTCTAAGTTCAGCCATCTTTTGGCCGCAGATTCCTCCCCATTTGTGTTTTGCAAAACTTATCTCTGTTCGAACTGGATCTGGCCGCGTCTTCATAATTGCCTCCATTCGTAGCGCTTAGTATATACAAAGCGCTAAGTATAGTCAAGTCGTTTGTTGATTTTGAGCTTGCGTCGATATAAGGTCTGAGTCCTTGATGAGGAAGAAAGAAAAAGAAAAGGACCCGAACGCTGTGGCGTTGGGGCGAAAAGGTGGAAAGGCGCGGCTCCAAAAGTTAACGCCTGAACAGCGCAGCGACATTGCTCGGAAGGCAGTGACCGCTCGGTGGGCTAAAGCGAAAAAGCAAAAACCAGCCTAGATCTCGTCACTTGGTTCTGATTTCCTCCTGCCTGATACTTTGCCAATCATATGTTGCGCGTTCATCAGAATGGAATTGTTCCGGTGCTGAATGTGCAGGTTGCCCTGACAACTACGTAATCGTCCTGAGGCATAGAATAGGGGTCTACGAAAGGGAAGGCTCGAAGTACCTCCAACGTTTATTCTCCCGCCAGAAGAAAGAGCCCTCCGAGTAGTTCCGACTCGGCCAGGTTTCACCCAGGTACTAGGCTGCGATAGGGAAAACGAACATCGATCCCTGAACAAACAGACAGAGAGAGTTTCAACTTGATCGAAGTGTCCAAGAGGACGAGAAGGTGCACGAAACCGGGGACTCAAGACGCCGGAAGAGTGATCGAGTAAAGTGGAAGTAAAAGGGAGTTCCGGCCTTGCGGACCTTGAACCATAAGTACACGCGTTAGCTCTGGCCCCGGCGCACCAAACAAGGCAAAGCTACTCTTGTGATCAGGCTAATGGAACGCTCACGCGCCGAAGTCGCTGCCAGCGCGGCGCTTTGAGATCGTCCCGCAAATCCCAGTCAATGAACTCGGCCGCGGGCACCTGATTTGGACTGCTCCTGGCCGTTGTCTTTTGCTCCGGCGGAATCCCACCGGCACACGCCTGCCACGCCATCCTCTGGTGCGTCTTCAACTTCTTTGCCACCCCCGAATGGTCCCCGCCTCAAACCGTTACTTCCGCCGAATCTCCTCGAGCAATTCCACTTTGCTTCTCCTGTCCATAGGCCCCACCTCGTTACGGCGGACAGGCTAACGCCCCTCACTCTTCCGCGTCACCGTTCGCGAGCTCCTCCAAGGCCGACGGCATGTTGAACAGTCGCTCCTTTTCGGTAATTGCACGCGCCAACATCATCATCGCTGGTGAATAACCCTCGGGCGGCGCTCCGGCCGCCTGCGTTGCGATTGAATGCCGCTGCTCCGCGGTCGGAACTACTCCAATGTCCATGAGGAGCCGATACGCCAATTGCCCATTTTTTTGCTGTTGGACCGCGTGCTGAACGCCAGCCAAAGCGAGATCTCCCAAGCCATAGAATTTTTCCCGCATTGCCTGAACGTAGGCTTGCATTTTTTTTGATCGGACGATCTTTGTGACCGTCTGACGGGCCCGTCCTTCTTCGCGTGAGATTTCACGGATGCCCTGGCCGGCAATGAATTGCTGCCGGATTCGCTCGCTCTGGGGAGCGGGGATCCTAGACTGCCGTTTTTTGGTAAACTTTGGTAAATTTCGGTCAACTTTTGGGGAGCCGTCGGCATCGAACGATAATCCTCTGGGCTTGCTTTTGCAGGAAGTAGGCAGCTTTTTCCCCCGGAGCTTTGCAGATTTTCGCTTCCGGTTCAAACGTGCAGACGTCTCCACGGGAGGCACTGGGGTAAATGATTGATTTGCCATTTCTTAGGCTCCTTTCAGATTTTCTTGCCACACTGCCTCCTCACCGAGAGCCTTACACCTCACGATTTGATTCTATCAAATCCATTCTGAAGCAAAACTGCCAAAGTGTCAGGCTATTTTTGTTCTGCCCTTTACAGTGACTTGAAAAATCGGAGCATCACGTTGCGTGATGTTATGATCCCAATCGAAATGATGAGAAGAGCTCTCACTTTCATTTTGGTCCTGTTCGCAGCGGCGTGCACCTTCGCCTTTGGCTCGGAATCTATTGCCGGTGCTCCACGGAGCACATTTTTGCAAGGCGATCGCAGCCAAAGCTCTCGTCAAACCGAAATGATTGGGTACGCCCCGCTGGAACTTCTCGAGCGGCCCGTCGGAATCCTGGAAGGCGTGGGCGCGCTGCACGATCCCGTGACGACCACATCGAAGGAGGCGCAAGCCTTCTACGATCAGGGCATGGCGCTGGTGATGTCCTATGAATGGATTGACGCGGCGCGCTCGTTTCATCAAGCTCTGCGGATCGATCCGAAGCTCGCGCTGGCGTGGCTTGGATTGAGCGACGCCTACTACGGTCTTCAGGATACCGACGCCGCGAAGTCCGCGCACGCGAAAGCCGCGGATCTCGCCGGCGGCGTGAGCGAGCGCGAGCGGCGCCGCATCGAAATTCGCGCGCGGCAGCTCGACTTCATGGCCCAGCCGCAAAACGCCGCGAAGTATTCGGCGTGGCGCAAGTCCATCGAGGACGCCATCGTCGCCGACCCGTCCGATCCCATGCTCTGGCTGCTGCGCGGGATGCTTGAGGAGGGAACGCCACAGGGCCACGGGCAGGGAGGGGGGCCGACGACCATTGCGCTTTACGAAGCGGTGCTGACGCGCTCGCCGGATAATTTTGTGGCGCACCATTACCTCGCGCACACCTACGAAAATCTCGGGCGGATGCAGGACGCGCTCAAGCATGTGGAAGCCTACGCGCGGCTCGCGCCCGCGATTCCGCACGCGCACCACATGGTCGGACACATCCTGCGCCGCGTAGGACGGCCGGAAGAGGCGATTCAGCAATTCCTTGAAGCCGACCGGCTGGAAAATGCCAGGGCCGCGCGAGACCACCTTTCACCGGGGCTTGACTGGCATTACGCGCACAACCTGAACTTGCTCGGGCTGACGTATGCATACACGGGCCAGCGGAAGCTCGCGGAAACAAATCTGAAGAAAGCGTTCCCGCTGCCCACCTACGTGGACCTCGGGGAATTCAACCGCAAGGAGTGGCCGGAATTCCTGCTGATGCAGGGGAGATATCCAGAGGCGCTCGCCGCCGCGCGCGACATCGCAACCAAGAGCCGCTGGCCGATGGGACGCGCCGCGGGCCACGCGCTCGCGGGGCGCGTCCTGCTGGCGATGGGGCAAGCGGATCAGGCGCAAACCGAACTCGGCGCCGCGGAACAAGCACTGCAGGCGATGAACAACTCCGCGCCCTTCGTGCCTTACGTGGAAGGCCTGCGCGGCGAACTTTTGCTGAGCCATGGCGACGCCGCGCAAGCAACAGCAATCTTCAAGCGATTGGAACCCGCGATGCGCGCGATTTCCGGCCCGGATGCCTGGACGGAAATGCTCTTCTGGCTCGAGTATATTTTTGACGCCGCGCGCAAAGCCGGCGCCTGGGATCTTGCCGAATTCACGGCAAAAGAGATGCTCGATCAAGATCCCCATTACGGCGGCACGCAATACGCGCTGGCGCTCGTGGCCGAGCACCGCGGAGACGCGCCTGCCGCGCAGCGCGGATTCGCCGAGGCCGCGCGCGCCTGGAGCCATGCCGACGCGGATTTTCCAGCGCTCGTTGAGCTGCGCCAGAAATCAGGCGCGGCTCATTAGAAAAGTTGATTCGCGCAGCGCATGAATTCGATTAGCGCAAAGTTGTTGGAGAGATGGGAATTGAATCTTCGCAGAGGAGGCGATTGAATTATACTTCTTCAATTCGCACGGCCCGCGCGTAGTAGCCCATATCCAGCCGGCGCGTACGAACCTGCGGATCGGTGACGCGCAATTGCATGACGTAGGCTCCCGGCCGCGGCGGCGCCCACGCATGAGTCCAGAACGACCACGAATCCGTTTTCACGGGATAAAGGCGATCCACCGGAACGAAATTTTCTTCAGGGTTGAATTGAATCGCGAGAGCTTTCGCGCGCTCCGGCCCGCCCCACGAAATTCCGGTGATGCGATATCTGATCGCGCCATTCACGTGCCATTTTTCGACGCGGATGGGCATTGCAGCCGGATCAATTCTCGCCGGCTGATATTCCCGGGCGAGGCGCGGCATCCCCTGCTGGTGCGTCCGCGACGCGAATTCCTGCATCTGCGATGTGGCGGCCACATCGTCGGAGACGAATGAGATTTCGTTGGCCCACTTGATGCAAGTGCACCCATACCAGCCGGGAACCAGAAGGCGCACAGGCGCGCCGTGGTTTGGAGTAAGCGGCTGGCCATTCATTTTCGTGGCCAGGAACGCGCCCGCGGCCATCAGATCGTCCCAGGTGAACACCCAACTCGCGCCCGGAAGTGATGTTCGCGACACGCCGGAATAAGCATCGAAACCGGATACAAGTACGCGGCCGCCTTTTTCCTTGGGCTGAATGCGGTTCGAAAGTTTCGCGAGCGGCACGCCAGTCCAATCCGCAACGCTGAGCAAACCAAAATGTCCCTCGCGCGCATTTCCCGAGCATTCCATGAGGTGCAAACCCTGCGGCTCGGACGCGCGAATCAGTTCCGGAATTGTGAGCGATGACGCGGGTCCGGTTCCGGGCAAATGAATCGTCCAGGGCTTCGAGAGGTCTAGCAGCTTCGATGCCAGTGTGCGGACGTAAAATTTTTCCGTGGGAACAGCGTGTTCTTCCGCTTTCAGAGCGGAAAGATCCGTGAAGAGCCGGCCATCGAGTTCCGATCCAAGTGGCGTCTCCATCGGGAAAGGGAAACTGGTTTCGCCCACGAAATCTACGATGCCCAATCGCTTGCCGCCGGCGAAGGGATCCTGCGGCCCGTCCAGCGCGGATTGGCGGAGGATCAATTTGTCAGCGCCAACGAGCCACGAGCCACCGGCCAGCAGGGAAGCCGAAAGCAATTCCCGCCGCGTCAATCCGCTCCTGTTAGGGTTGGACATTAAGGATCAGGGGCCGCTCTCACGCATTTGTATCATATCAAGCTCCGAGGTTTATTCGGTGTCCCGTCTGAAAAAGCGAAGGGCCCCACAAGGGGCCCTTCGCGAATCAAAACGGGTTGAGGGTTTTATTTAGAACTCGAAGCGTGCGCCAAACTCCATCTGGCGTCCGCCACCCTGTGGATTGCCAATGGTTCCCGAGAACGTTCCAAATAAATTGGGTTCGGTCGGGTCCAAAGTCAGGGCGCCGTCATAGAAGTTCACGCTGTTAAAGAGGTTGTAAACACTGACCCGCAATTGGAGATGCTGGCGTTCGCTCCATGGCATTGCAAATGTCTTGTGCAGGTCGGTGCTGACGGAGGAAAATGCCGGCCCGAAGAAAACATTGCGCGAGCCCGCCCCGCCCGGCAACGTGGGCTGGACCAGAGCTAAGGCCGCGGCCGGATTCGAGAACAGGTTCGGTATATCGGTCCCAACACCGACGTTACGGGTTACGTCGGTTTGAAGCGCTCCCGAAAGAGTACCAAAACCCGTCAGGAAAAAGTCGGTGGCGAAGTTGAACCCTTCACCTGGGCTCTCCGGGAATCCGGAATGCCATACAACGATTCCCGTCACTTCCCAGCCACCGATGACCGCATCCAGTGCTTTGCCGGCACCGCCAGCAAACTTTTGTCCGCGGCCAAACGGCAACCTATAACCAAATTCTCCGTTGAAGTTGTTCTTATTGTCGAAATCCGAGAGAGAGCGTCCCAGGGCGAGGTTAAACGGAGTGTAGATCAAGCCGCCGAACGACCCTGAGTTTGCGGGAGCAGACGCGTCATCCATAGACTTGGAGAAGACGTAGTTCGCGGCGAAACTGAGGTTCCCCATTCTCTTTCGGACGGAAACCTGAAGACTGTTATAGGCGGACCAGCCGGAATTGTCCCAGCCCTCCAATGCGTTGAATTGTGGAGGAAAGAGAACAAATCCAGTCCCATTCGGATCCAAAGACTTGTTCCATGGTGTAGGCAGCCCCTCCGATGGAGAAAGGTCCATGAAGTATATGGCGCATGACCAGCTTGGAGAGCCCAATGAGTCCTGCAACGCCTGGAAAGCATACGAGTAAAACGCCTGGGTTGGAGTCAACGATGCGTACGCGGGGTTGCCAAAGGTTGCTGCCAAGAGTGCAGGCATGTTCGGCAACATGTTGTTAAAGAAAGGAATGGTCTGAATCGTCTGGAGCTGAGCGATGTTTGTGGGATTTATGGCCGGGTTGCTAACTACGTTGAAACCCTGGCCACTGCCCGCCAATCCGACGATTTGGTCAAAGGCTTGGTAGATATTTTCCTTGGATGCAGGGTCCGTCAGGGGCAAAGTCTCGGCGAAGTCCGTTTTCGTCAACAATCTTCGTCCCAGAGTGCCGACGTAAGCGATATCCAGCACGACCCCTTTTCCGATTTGACGCTGGAAATCGAGGGACATGCTCATCACATAAGGAGTCTTTAGATGCGGATCCACGACGAAATCCTGGTTTCCCGAGTCCGAAATGGGGGTGAACGGGAACGTCGCAGACGTGGGCGGAGTAATGAAGTCCGTCAGCGGCGGAAGGCCCGTGCATCCGGAGACAGAGCAGGTTCCTGAGAATCGAGGCGCGGAGATGAGGCCAAGCAGACCAGTTGGATTCGCAAGGGATGTGGCAGTGCCTGGAGATCCGGCCAAGTCGGCTTGCAATGCAATGGTCTGTCCGACCTGGTCATAGTTGAGGCTGAAGCCGGCGCGAACGACGCTCTTGTTGCCGCCACCGAACAATTTGCGGAGAATGCCTTCATTGTAGCCCGGGCTCCACGCAATGGCCACGCGCGGAGAGAAGTTCTTGTAATTGGGGTGGTACCAGGATGGCGCATTATTCGCCTTTCCTGCAGGAGCCCAACTCAGGAGAGGCAAGGCCTGCTGGCCAATTCCATTCAAAGCATCCTGCTCACGAGTGAGGAGCCACTGGTAGACGTCCGTGGTTGGCGCGACCTCGTTTCCGTTCACCTCCCAGACGGGAGATTGGTATTCCCAGCGTATACCAGCAGTCACGGTGACGTTTGACCTCATCTTCCAGCTATCCAGAAAGTACAAACTGTAGTTGTCTTCGGCGAAATCCCGTATTTCGGGGGTCCCTGCGGGCAAAATAGCACCCGTCTTGGCATCGCCCAAAAACGTAGCACAAGCAACGTTGATGGAGCCGGTAAGCATCAGGTACGACGCATTAAAGTTGTTCGTGCTCGCGGCAGGGGGGGCGCCTATCCCCGCCAGTCCCGGGGTTTCCAGACCGCCCTCCTGAAGCTGTCCGCAATCGTTACAATTGCCCGGGTTGGCTTGGTAACCTGGAAAGGCGAGAGAGTCATCCACCCGATGGTTGCGGATGATGTCCGTTCCCCCACCGAATTGAAAGGTGTGCTTGCCGTGTGTCCAGCTTAAATCATTCTTGACCTCATCGGAAGGCACGCGGCGGCTGAACCCGCGATTGAAAGCGATGTTTGAGGCAAAAAAACGGATCGAAAAAGCGTCGCCAGTATTTCCGGTCTCTGCTTCCCCGAGCCGAGTGAATGAATATCGAAGGTTGTCGACAACATTCGGCGTAAATTGACCCGTGTATCCCATGGCAATTCCCTTGCTGTCGTTGAGCAGAACGGAGGAAACCGGCTGCCCGGGGAACTGCGCAGGCGACAGGTCATAGACTATATTCGCCAGGGTGCCACGGATATAAGCCGTGTGGTGGCCATTTTTCGTGATGTTCATGTCCATGCGCGTTGTGTAGATATTGGAGTAAATGTCGGAGGGAGAATTGAAGTCAAACGCGTTGAACGAGAGCCCGTCATCGTTGGATTGCGCCGGTGAATTGCCATGAGGAAACAACTGCATGTAGGTGAGCATGGCGGGGTTGATGCCTGCCTGCGCGATCAGCGCAGGGTTGCCCGAGTTAAAGAACGGATCGATCTCCTTAATCTGGGTTGCATTTATACCAAAATCACCCGCGGGAACGGCCCAGGTCTGCGTCAGGCCCTGCACCGTCGTGGGCGTGGTTGGGCAAAGAGGGGAGGAAGCAGGGCATTCATAAATCAAGGCGCCGTCCCGCAATGAGTCGCTTGGCACCTGCTGAGGGCCGGCAGGAACTTCGCTCCTGTCTTGCCGGTCTTCAAAGTCCGCGAAAAAGAAGACGCGATCCTTCCAGAAATGGCCACCCAGGGAGGCACCCGGAATGTTGCGGTCGAGTTTCGGCCTTCCGATGCCATCCAAGTTATCGAAATAATCGTTTGCGGTGGGCCCGGACGTGCGGTAATACCACCGCAAATTGCCATGAAAATCGTTGGTTCCGCTCTTGGTCACAAGGGCGACCTGAGCACTGGACGCAACACCTTCATCCGAATTGGCCTGGCCGGTGGTCACGCGAAATTCCTGGAGGGAATCCAGTGTGACGGGAAGCGCGCTCGCAAACGCGGCGTGATTTTGCCAGTCATTCGCATCGCTGCCATCCAAAGTGACGTTCATTTGATCGCTGCGGATCCCATTCACCGTGCCGTCGCGCGAGTCCAGGGCCGCCATGCTCCCATAGGAAGTGGTGTCAAGGTTTGACGCACCTGTGGTGATGACGCCCGGTTCGAGGGCCAGCAGTCCTATGGGGTTCCTAGCATACATGGGGAGAGATTTGATTTTGGCTTCGTCGATAGCATCGCCAATGGATGCATCTTCCGTGTTCAGTTGGGGCACCGATTCGGCGGTCACGACGACTTGTTGTGTGAGCTGGCCCAATTGCAGTTCTACGTTCAACGTCGTTGGCGTCCCAACAAGCACCTCAACTCTTTCCTGGACGGATTGCTTGAAGCCCGTCGCTTCAATCTTTAGCGAGTAAATGCCCGGCTTCACCTGGTTGAAACTATAAATGCCCTGATCATTTGTCTTGCCGTCGCGGGTTGTTTGCGTGCCGATTTCCGTCAAGTGCACGGCCGCCCCAACAACCGCTTTCTTATTCGGGTCGGTCACTTGGCCACTGACAGACCCCAGATTTTGCGCTTTGGCAAAACCAACAAAGCCAATCACAAAAATAGAAATTGATAGGAAAGTCCTACGGATTGACATGACACCCCCCTTTTTGGCACACCGTTTTCGTAAGAGTGCATTCAGAAGCGCCGGGAACCCCCAAAATTTGCGGCAAGACCCCCACCCTGCCGCACACCCTGAAAAGCGATGCGGACGTTATACAGCCGAAGAAAACGATTCGTCAAGGCCCCCCAGCAAGAATGTTGAAAAAACCTCGAGAAGGACGGGCCAGCCTTTTCCGTTCGCTTTCTTCCACCCCGGACAACCGATGAATATTGGGACGCAGGATTGGGCAAATTGGTTTTCCGGCAACAAACATTTATTTGCGCGGCCTCATCTTTTTCATCCGCACGCGGCAATTCGATCGCCTTTTCAATCCGCCGGTCGTGACCGCCGAGGAAGTCCGCTGGCGTGTTGTGCACGCAAAAATCGGGCGGCAGGCCCTAATTTCCAAAGTGGGTTTCGTTCACGGTGTACACGCCGAAGCTTGGCGTGCCGCGGGTTCAAGCGATGGATAAGAGTAATTGTGACGAAGCGTTAGCTTGTCCGGTGAATTTTCAGGCGGTGGAGCAGCATGTCCGTGGGCCGCAGCGCCTGCAACTCGATTTCGGCGTCCTGCCCTTCGGTCACTTCGCGCCAGAGGTACACATCGGGCACGCTATCGGTTTTTTCCTCGCCCTTTAACGGACGGAGGAATTCCTGCGCATCCGCAAGCGTGGCCTGTTCTTTCAGCCGCGGACGCGCGAGCGCTTCGACGACATAACTTCGCAGAAGTTTCGTCCAGTAGCGCTGGAAAAGTTCGGGCGAGGCAAAGACGTCGCTCCATGCGACTTCGCCGCCATAGGCGATCACCACACCGATTACGTGTTCGCCTTTCAGATTCGAGGTGGCCGCGGCGAATTGTTTCTGGATCTGTTCCACGAATGGATCGATGGATTGGTTGACTTGCTTGTTGTCGTAGACTTTTCGGTAGGCTTGCGTTGGGGCCTCGTTTTGGACAGTCACATTAATGGAGTCCGCACTGATTACCGGCGCTGGGCGCGGATACGGATTATCTAATTCAGTCCTGCCACCGCTGCCCGCACTCGCGGTGCTGCCTGACGCGACTGCATCCCAAACCTTCGATTGCGCTTGATCCACCGCTGCTTTCTCGCGGACGCTGGGATGCACGATGGTGCTCGCGCTGGAAAATTCGGAACCGCTCGTCCAGCGACCGTGTTCGACGCAGAAGACGTCGAGCGGAAGCGGAGGAGCGCCGACGGGAACGATGCGGTCTTTCGCGATGATGCGATCCTGCTTGCCACCGCTGACGAGTTCGCCGGCGAGAAGAATGAGCGGCTTCTTGCCGCGATTTACCAGCACAAGCTGGTTTACAGACGCGCTGTTGTCCTGAAACTGCGCCGTGCTCCCCTGGAGGCCGCGCGTGCGGCGCATGGTTTCGCTTCCGCGCTCGGTGACAACGGCCTGGCCAGAGCTGAGCGCTTCGTCTAGGGTCACGAATTCGCTCGTTTGAGCCACATTTTTGCTGACGATTGGGAAGACGGAGAGATTTTCATATCTCACCGGATCCATCAGCCGCCATCCTTCGGGCGAAACTTTCACGGATTGGCGCCCGCCGGCCGCCACTGCAGCCGCAAGCGCGGACACCGCCAGAATTCCCACGAGGCCCAAGGTTAAATTATTTGATTGATTTGGTGCTGGGTCTTTCATCGCATCCTCCCAACCACCGGTGGACATCCCCTGCTAACCTCGATGCGGGTTGCACCTTCGCCTGTTGCTTTCCCAATGTTGATTAGAGGTCAATTTCACAAACTTGTTCCCGAACTAAAATTCTTCGATAGAATGCGCATCGTTCCATTCGAGGTGAATCATCGTGCGAATCCGAATCACTTTTATTCCATGCATTCTGGCGGCTGCGCTAAAGACATCTGTATAAATAGCTTGACAGGGTCAAAAAGAGAGAGGGCAGGCATGGAAGAAGGAACGGATGATGTCGGGATGGCGGCGCAATCGGCGGATGGCCAGGCGAATGCTTTTTTGCAACACGTTGAGGTCGGGCGGGCACAAGCCGCGCAGCGCATGTTGTTTCAGCCACGCCCAAAGCCATTCATCGGGGTTGAGTTCCGGGGCGTAGGCCGGGAGTCGAAACACGCGTAGGCGGGAATGATAAACCGCCAAGGCCTCGCGCGTGCGGCGGGAGCGGTGGGGATTGCCGCCATCCCACAACACAAACAGAGGCGTGGAAATCCGTCGCAGCAAGTGACGGACAAAGCGAATCACTTCGTCGCTGGCGATGGTGCCGGGGACCAGATGCAGGTAGGCATGCGGATTCACCGTGACGGCGGAAATCGCCGACAGCTTGGGCCAGTTGAAACAGTGGCGCAGGATCGGTGTCTGTCCGCGCGGCGACCAGGTGCGGCAGGCCGTGGGGAGCAATGAGAAACCGCTTTCATCCACAAAAACCAGCGTGGCGTTTAGCCGTCGGGCGTTTTTTTTATGCGTGGCCAAGTGTGCTCGACCCAGCGGCGGATGGCTTTCTCGTCTCGCTCACGGGCGCGACCGGTGGGTTTCTGCCAACTCCAGCCAAACCGATGCAGCAAGCGACAAACGTGATCGCGGTCATAGCGAACGCCAAAGCGCCGCCGCAGCAGATCGGCAACGCGCTGTGTGGTCCAGACGGCGGTCGGAAATCCGTGCGCTTCGGCGCCGTGTGCCAGCAGACCTGGAAGTTGAGCCAGTTGTGCGCGAGCCAGTTTGGGCGGGCGACCCGGGCGCGGGATACGACGCAGCCCCGCCACTCCTCGTCGGCGGGACAGTCGCGCCCACTGGTGCACGGCCTGCCGGCTCACACCCAGTTGGCGGGCAATGGAGGACAACGATTCACCCCGCCGGATGCGGGGCAAGGCGGCCAAGCGGCGCGCCTCCAAGACAGCAGCGTCTCGTCGCATAAGTGGAACATACGCTGCCCCAGTCCGATGTCAAGCTATTTATACAGAGGTCTTTAATTGCAGGAGCGGCGCCTGCGAATGCGCAGTCCGACCGTTTGCAGCCGGCGGATTACCAGAAGCTGCGGTCGGTGGGCGCGGTGAAATTTTCGCCGGACGGGAAGCTGCTCGCTTACACGGTCACCCGTTTTGATCGTCCTGGACGGCCGTGGAGCCAGCTATGGGTGATGGATCTGGCGACGAAGAAATCCATTCGCATGGGCGGCGAAAATGAAGGATCGGGCGGGCCGGTGTGGTCACCCGACGGACATTGGCTTGCGTACTCGGGGACGGCGGAAGGGAAGCAGGGGCTGGTGATGGCGCATCCCGATGGTACGGGCGCAACTTTTCTAGCTGAAGTGACCGGCAGCAATGCGCCGCTGCCGTCGCAGGGCGCGAGTGTCACATGGTCGCCGGACAGCAAGCAGATTGCGTTCATTTCGTCCACGCCCGGGCCGGAAACCGCGGACGCATCGGGTGATCCGATGGTGATCACGCGCTACATGTACAAGCCGGATGCGGGCGAAGGCTTCACGCATTTCAATGACAACCGGCGGCTGCACATTTTTATCGTGGACGTTGCGACGAAGCGTGTGCGGCAGCTTACCGATGGCGAATACTACGAGCACTCGATTGACTGGTCGCCAGACGGAAGCGAGATACTTTTTATTTCGGATCGTTCGCCGAATGCGGATCAGTTTTTTAATTACGACGTATTTGCTGTGAAGCCGTGCGACGGCTCAATTCGCCGCATCACTGCGACCGAAAATGCCGAGTATTATCCGAAATGGTCGCCCGACGGGAAAAGGATTACGTTCCTCGCCACCAAGCGCGGACTCACCGATCGCGAGACGACGATGGAGGATACTCATATTTGGCTGTTGAATGCGGATGGCTCGAATCTCGATGAATTGGTCACGATGGACGCGCGGCAAGGGCCGCCGCAGTGGTCGCCGGATGGAAAGTACATTTATTTCACGGCGCAGACGCGTGGCAACATCGCCCTATATCGCCAGGCAACGTCTGAAGGTGGGGATGAGCTTGTGACGATGGGTTATGGAAACATTGGTGCATTTTCGCTATCAAGCGTAGGTGGACTTGCATACACCTACGCGAGCCCGCGGGACCTTTCTCAGGTTTTCATGATGAAAAAGATCACCGTCAGTGATCAAAGTGGGGGATTATTCTCATTTCCTTCTCCGGGAGAGGGCGAACAACTTACGAATTTGAATGCCGAGTTGCTAGGCACGAAGCAAATCGCGCCGGTCGAATCATTCACGTTCTGGAGCAATGACAACAAATACGAAGTCGAGGCGTTCCTGACAAAGCTACTCGGCATGACGGCGACATCGAAACATCCGCTGATCGTGAATATTCATGGCGGGCCGCACGGACAGAACGGGCCGGCATTTAATTTCAAGGACCAGATTTACGCGGCGCGCGGCTGGGCGGTGCTGCACGTGAATTATCGGGGCTCGACGGGCTATGGACAGGCGTTCGCGGACGCCGTGTTCGGCGATCAAGATGGCAACGAGGCGCAGGATGTTCTTTACGGAGTCAGCGCCGCGCTGCGGCGTTTTTTGTGGCTCGACCGCGAGCGCATGGGCATCGAGGGCGTGAGCTACGGCGGCCAGTTGACTGACTGGCTCATCACGCAGACGCGGATGTTCCGTGCGGCGATTCCCATTGCGGGCATCTCGAATCTCATCAGCTACAACTACATGACTTATTACAACCAGTATGAGCAGATGGAATTCGGCCAGCTTCCGCATCAGGGCGATTTCATGAATCTGATGTGGGAGCGCTCGGCGCTGAAGCACGTCGCCGCCGCGGCCACGCCCACGATGATCATGCACGGCGAAAATGATCCCGACGTGCCCATCGCCGAGGCCGAGCAGTATTACATCGCGCTGAAGGATGTCGGCGTGGACACGATTTTCGTGCGCTATCCACGCGAAGGGCACGGGATCGCCGAATCCGGGCACGTTGTGGACAGCATCAACCGGTGCATCGCGTGGTACGTGAAGTATTTTCCGAAGACGGACCCGGAGTCACCCTCGGCGGCAGTGCCGTAGAGATTCATTGGCGCGCTTCGGACATTCAGTGAAATAATCCCGCGATGAATCCGGCGGATGCGCGGAAGTCCAAGCCAATCGAGCTCGCAATCCTGTTCGCCATTACGGTTGCGGCCGCGGCGCTGCGGTTTCATGCGCTGGCCACGTGCTCGTTTTGGTTTGACGAGGGGATCAGCGTGGAAATCGCGCGGCTTAATTGGGCGAGCTTCGCGAAAGTGCTTTGGGAACGCGAAGCCAACATGTCGCTCTACTATTTCCTGCTGCGCATATGGCTTTGGTTTGGCGGGAGCGAGTTTTTCGTCCGGGCACTCTCCGCGCTCATCGGAACCGCGGCCGTTCCGCTCATTTATGCGCTGGGGCGGCGGCTATTTAACGCACGCGCGGGTTTGTTCGCCGCGAGCCTGCTCGCTGTAAACGCTTATGACGTGCGGTACTCGCAAGAGGCGCGTGGATACGCGCTGGCCGTGTTCATGGCGCTGCTGAGCGCGCTTTTGTTCGCGGAGTTCGTGCGCTCGGGCGGCGAGCGCCGCGGCATGGCATGGGCTGCGGCGTCCGCGTTGCTCGTCTATTGCCATTTCTACGGAGCGCTGATTGTCCCCGCGCAAATCATTTCACTTCTTCTTGCGAAGCCGCCTGAATTCGATTGGAAGAATATTTACCGTCCCGGACGCTGGTTTGTTTACCTCACATTTCCGTTGCTTGCTTTTGTAGTCGTACACGGATCTTCTCAACTGAATTGGATTCCGCGAATATCTCTCGACGGCATTTTCGGCACATTCAATTTGTATGCGGGCGCTCGCGGCTGGCCGCTCGAACTTTTATTCGCCGTTGCGGCAATCTTCGCGGCATGGGCGTGGCGCGAGTCGTGGAGGATAAGCCGGTCCTCTTTCGATACCTGGGCGAATGGATTCATCTGGCTGTGGCTCGCGCTGCCGGTGGTTTTTGTTGTGATGATTTCTTTATGGAGGAATTTCTTCTTGGCGCGGTATTTGATTGCTTGCTTGCCTGCGCTGATCCTGATTGCCGCCGCGGGGGTTTCTCGAATTCGTATTTTACCGATTCAACTCTTGGCGCTCGCGGGCTTTGCAGTTCTTTCCGTGCAAGGCGTTCTTCGTTATTACGCGGAGGACATAGACATTTTTCGCGACGATTGGCGTTCGGCTTCCCAATTCCTGCTCGCGAGTGCGCGGCCGGATGACGGCGTTATCTTCTATCCAGGCCCGGGCCGCATGCCGTACGAATTTTACAAATCCGTCGAGCGCCCCATCGCGCCACCGCGCGTCATCTCTCCCGCGCACGCGCCCGGCCAATCGGCTGCTGTCACGGATCAGGATTTTCTTGTGCGGCCTCTCGCCGAAGTTATCGAGAGCCTTCCCGAGGATGCGCCTCGTGTCTGGCTGGTAGCCGATTCCCCGAATGATTTGTTTGATGAAAGCAGGAGTGTGCTTTTCCTGAGGAATTGGTGTGAGACGCGCTACCGTCAGATGGAAATGCGGAAATTCGCAGGGATTGAAATCATTCTCTACAGCAAATAAGCGACGCGGAAAGCGGCGCCTTCACACCGCGCTTAAGTTTGAACGCACGACGCTTATCAGGCGCTGGTATTCACCCGGCTATTTGCCGGCGGCGTCGCGCAGCGAGGCATCGCGCGCGGCCTTGAATTCCGCGCCGGGATTCCAAGCCGGTACCAGGTCGGTGTTCCCCACGTCATATCCGACCAGCAAGAAAAGCCGGCAATCCTCAACCAACCCCGAAAGATCCCAGTAGTCCTTAATCACATCGGATGGCTTGTGGTAATCCTCCGCGGTGTATTTTTCGCGCATTTTCATGCCCCAGCCGGGGTCTTTGCCGATGAACTCGACGCCGGGATCGGGATCGAACGCGGGGACGCCGTGTTTCGCGAAATTGAAATGGTCGCTGCGGTAAAAAAATCCCTTCTCCGGTTCGGGATCGCCTCTGACGACGCGCCCCTGTTGCCGCGCAGCGTCCGCGACAATTTGATCCAGCGACGACGCGCCCATGCCAATCATCACAATGTCGCGCGTCCGCCCCAGGACGTTGAGCGCGTCCATATTAGTGTTGGCGGCGGTGCGCGCCAGGGGGTAGAGCGGATGCTCCGCGTAATAGCGCGACCCGAGCAGGCCCTGTTCCTCGCCCGTCACGCTCATAAAAAGCATCGTGCGCTTCGGCGGCGTGCTCAATTGCTTGAACGCCTTCGCGATTTCTATCAGCGCCGCGACGCCCGACGCGTTGTCATCCGCGCCATGATAAATCTTGTCGCCATTCACCTCCGGCCCGATGCCGAAGTGGTCCCAGTGCGCGGTGTAAATCACATACTCATTTCTGAGCGCCGAATCGCTGCCGGTAAGTTTCGCGATTACGTTGTGCGAATCAATGGTGCGCAGCTTGTTTTTCACGGTCAGCTTCGCGCGGATGCCTAGTGGAATGGGCTTGAAGTCGCGCCGGACGGCGGCCTTGCGCAAAGCTTCGAGGTTCTGCCGCGCGGCCGCAAATAGTTTCACCGCCTCCGACTCGCTCAGCCAGCCTTCAATCGCCACGCGGCTCATATTTTTATCGGGCGTGGAAAGGTCAAACTGTTCCGCGCCCCAACTGTTGCGTACCACCTGCCACGGATATCCCGCGCGCGCCGTGTTGTGCACGATAAAGCAGCCCGCCGCGCCCATCTCCGCGGCCTTTTCAAATTTGTAAGTCCAGCGCCCGTAGTACGTCATCGCGCTGCCGCCGAAGACGGCCGGGTCCAGCCGCGCTGGATCGTGTGGATCGGGCACCGGGGGATCGTTCACAAGCACGACAATCACTTTTCCGCGCACGTCCACGCCCTTGAAGTCGTCCCAATTGAATTCCGGGGCCTGCACGCCATAGCCGACGAAGATCATGTCCGCGTCAATCGACGCCGAATCGACCACGCGCTTTGTCCATGCGACGTAGTCGTCCTGAAATTTCGGCGAGAGGGTCGCGCCGCGCCCCGAAAGCGTGAGCTTCATCGCCGGGTTGGGCGTGATCCCCACGAGGGGCACGTTCTGCAGGTAGGAGCCGTCGGGATTCCCCGGCTCGAGGCCCGCCGCCTTGAACTGGTCCTGAATATATTGGATGGAGAGTTGCTCGCCATTCGAGCCCGGCCCGCGCCCCTCAAATTTGTCCGAGGAAAGCGTGCGGATGTGGCCGAGAAGGGCGTCCGCGGTGAAGGATTGAAGCGCCGCGTCCGGAGCGCTGGGCGACGAGCAAGCAACCAGCACCGAGCAAATCACCGTCAAGGCCGCGTAGAGTCCGTGCTTGCGAATCCTCGAATCATTTTGCTTTGCAATCATTTCGTCTCTCTCCTTGCGCGCGTGCGGCGTTGCGAGTCGCGTCCTTCTGCGCCTGCCTCACCTCTCCCACAGCTCCCGAAACATCTCCACCGTCCTCGGTCCGAACCCGGCGTAATGATTATTGGCAAACGCCAGAATCTGAATCTTTCTTTTGTGCACCTTCTTCAACACCTCCACCCACCCCTTCAAATCCGCACCGCGGTCCACGATCACCTTGTCCCACATCTTGGTCTGCGCCTCGATCCCTTTGCGGTCGCCCAGCCAGCGCACGTAAGTAAAGTCCGCCGTGATCGGATCCATCTTCGCGAACACTTCCGCTGGACGCGGCATCCACACGTGGTCCACCAGCGCCAGCGCCACTCCGCGGGCGCGAAGAGCGTCCGCAAATTTCGAAGTCAGCCAGTTTTTATTTCGGATTTCCACCGTGAAGCGGTAGCCGCTCGGGAGTTTGCCAAGAAATGGCGTGAACCGCGCCAGAAAATCGTCCACACTTGCGAACGCTTTCTTGTTGAAATAGCCAAATTGGAAAAGAAGCGGGCCCAGCTTTTCCCCGAGCGCGTCCATCACCTTCAGGAATGCCGCCAGATCATCTTCCGCGCCAAGAAGCATCTTCTCGTGAGTGATCACCTGCGGGATCTTCGCCGCAAAAAGAAAATCCTTCGGTGTTTTCGCGTACCACCCTCGCACTGTGGCAATCGCCGGGGTCCGGTAAAACGTGTCGTCCAGCTCAACAGCATCAAACTGCGTTGCGTAGTAGGTCAGATAGTCCGCCGGCTTCATCCCCGCCGGATAGAACGCCTTCTCCCAACCCGCCGCAGTAAAAGCCGATGTCCCCAGCCTGATTCCGGGCAGCTTTTCCATCGCGACATTCTACGCCGCATCCACTCCCGAGTATCCTGCCGCCACGAGGGATAGGGGTCACTTCGGACCTAAAAGTGTCGAGGGAAGGTTGAAGGTTCCATCCACCAGTTCCACAAAGTTCCTCTCTTCGCGGAGGATAATGCGCTTCGTCTGCATCATCGCGGCATCCTCACGCGCCTCCTGATCCGTTTTCAGGCGTGCTCTGTATTTCTCATAGGAGGCGAGACTATCGAATGCAATCAAACCCCAGGCCACATCATTCGTGCCTTCGTAAGGAAGAAAATACCCGACAAGGTGGCCGCCGCATCGAGGAATGATGCTGATCAAATTCTCGGCGTGCTTCTTGAATCCGTCTCTCTGGAAGGGATCGATTTGATAGCGGATGACGCACATGATTGTCATTGTTGTCCTCTCATCGGCCGGCGCGGCCAGTGCATGGCCGCCGAGGACCAGCGCCCCGCAGACCGCCGCAAGGCCTCCAATGGCTTCACGGCGGTTTATATGCGCGGTCGATGGCTCAGTGGGATGCACATCCGGCAGCCTGACAGTTGACGGACACAAACAATTCGTCCGCCGTGCAAGTATGAATGTCGAGTCCCCCGCGGACGCCGCGATTTCCAGAATTGCGGCGGCCAGGGGCGATTCCTAAAACGCATGACCGGAATGAGCGTCGGCATGAAATTCGGAACGGAACGTCAAAATGCCGGGTTGTTCACTTTGGGACAGTACGGGGCCCTCAAGCTTCTAACCTGTAGCTGCGAACGGCCAGTCGAGGGGGGAAACGAATTTACACCTAAGTTCGAGGAAGCTCCTCTTCTTCCCAGATCGGTATCCAGGCCATTCGGTCGCCGCGGAATTAAAGAGACAGAAATCACGTTCCCGATCCACAGAATTGAGGCAGTCCATGAATCTATCAAGTATCACCACGCCACAATTAATCATGATCATCGGCGCGATCGTGATTGTCGTCGTAGGAATCGCCGCAATCCAATTCATGCGCAAGCGACGGACGCAAAGGCTTCGCTCCCAGTTTGGCGGCGCTGAATATTCCCGCGCCGTAAAAGAAGGCGGAAGCCAGCGCAGAGCAGAAGCGGTGCTGGACAGGCGCGCAGACCGAGTCGAGGCATTTCACATCCGGCCGCTCGGTCCGGCCGATCGCGCGCGATTTATCGAAACTTGGGGCAAAGTGCAGACGCGGTTCGTTGACGGCCCCGGAGGCGCTGTAGCGGACACCGACCAACTTTTGGGCGACGTTATGTCCACACGCGGTTATCCGGTTGTGGATTTTGATCAGCGCGCCGCGGATATCTCCGTGGATCACCCACAGGTAATCGAGAATTATCGCGCAGCTCACTTGACCGCCCTTCGCCAACTGAAGGGGCAGGCCAGCACGGAAGATTTGCGCCAGGCGATGATTCATTACCGGACGCTGTTCGATGAGCTGGTCAGCGACCCGGAAATTGCGGGCGCGGCGCGGGCATAAGGCGCCCAACTTTCGCGCGCCCTTATGTCATTTGAATTCTCGAGGGATGCTGGCGATTCATGCGGCAAGAGTCGCAAGGTGTCCCTTTTTGTACAGCGACGCGTTTTCTTGGCGAGTAATCTGGGATGTCAATTTATGAACGATTGATAAGGATTGAGGACAAAGATGGACACCGATAAGACCACGAAGTGCGCACATCCCGGTTGCACGTGCGAAGCCCCGTCGGGGAAGTATTGCAGCATCGAGTGCGAGACGGTTGCCAAGACGCCGGACATTGATTGCCGGTGCGGGCACGCCGGATGCAACGGCAACACGCACTGAATATCGTTACATCGCTGCTTGAGATTTCAGCTCGACTGCATTAAGGAAAATCATCAATAAGCACAGCGCGTGAATAGCCTTGCTCACGGCATTCGCCGCGGGGAATAGGCAAGCCGAATTGTTGGGCGGGTATTGCCTCCGCCAATTTGCGAAGGAGATGAAATGTCATTTGGGCTTTATTCGATTGGGTTTGCGATTATGATCGGCGGCCTGATTTATCCCGCGCATTTGATGCACATTCCCGCGCACCTGATCGTGGTGGGCGCGGTCATACTCCTGGGAATCGGGATTCTGTCCGCAGTGAAGGCGACACGCCAGAAAGACCCCTCAAGTTAGCGTTTATTCCTCGTCAAATGTTCATTCCCCCCAAGTATCAGCAGCGGCGGTGCCGCAGCGGGTCAGAGACTCCCTCCGGGTTTAATTCCGGGACGGCCGCGCAAGTAAGGAATCGCGCGTTCCAAAGCTGTTTCACTGAATTGCACCCAGCGTGGCGCCCGGCGCGGCGCCAGCGCGAGCATATTGGATATATGGCCCATGGAAGGATGCAAATCCGCGACGAGCTTGACGAATGCGGTGAGCGGCACGGCCAAGAGCAAGCCCATTACACCCCACAGCCATCCCCAGAACAACATGCCAATCGTCGCCGCCACCGGGCCGATACTCACACGAGTGGCAATGAATCTGGGAATCAAAAGATTAGCTGACACGACGTGCAGGATGAGAATGGTCAGCACGATAATGATATAAGGTCCCGGCGTATTGAATTGAAGGATGGCCGCCAACAAAGGAAGAGCCAGCGATAGGATCAATCCGAGGAACGGAATAAGATTCAAGAGGCCGCTGGCGATTCCAATCGGGATGGCGCCTTTCATGCCGATACTCATCAACATCACCATGGTCGCCAAGGAAACCACGAACCCGACGATAAGATTCCCAGTTACGAAACCGCGAACCATCTGGTTCAGATTGGTGATGAATTGAGCGGTGTCTATCCTGGAGCCGAAGAGGGCATTTGTTCGTATGCCCATTTGATTCTTGGTGCAGAGCATGAAAAAGGTTAGAAAGGGGACCACGCCGGCAATGACGAGCGCTCCCCAAACAGATCCCACACCGCGCACAAGATAGGAAGGCCAGGTTGGCGCTTCCTGCATGCGAACCTCAGTGACTTTTTTATTGATGGGCACATCATTCGTAAGGTCGCCCGCACTTTGCTGAACTTTTTGGATCCTGCGGGTAAATGGCTCGATGGACTGCTGAATCTTCGCAGTGTACACGGGAAGATCTTCGGCAAAGATCATCGCCTTTCCATAGGACTCGTAACCCAACAATCCGATGAGAGCCATGCCTGCGAGGACGATGGCCGCCGCAGCCAAACTGCGCGGCAAATGCAGTCTTTCGAGTTTGACTACAACGGGGTCAAACAGAATGGCGAGAAATCCCGCCAAGACAACCGTGATGCAAATCGAACTGGCGTAGTAGCCGAACACCGTCAGCAGGCCCGCCACCAAAATGACGAGCAGGGTGGCGATTCTGCGGAGCAATTTTTCGGAGGATGAGCTTGGAGGCGGCAGCGTCAATTCCACCACACGTACCAGGCTCTGGTCGGGGACTGCGATTTCATTTATGACTTGATCAGACATTCGTTGCCCGCGCGCAGATCTACCTGTGACCGGAAGAAGAAGCCAGCTTCCAGGGCATTTTTCACCCTCCAGCATCATACGGGAGACGGTGATTGAGAACTGTTCACATCAGGACACATTTGGCCAGGCAGGTTCCGGGAGAAATATGAAGCTTGTCGAGGAAATCCTTGCGCAGATTTTCACGGAAGCGACCGCTGAGCTCTCGCCCGGAGCCGGATCTGAGCAAAACTTCATATGCGCCATGGAACATAGGACGAAGTTCGCGAATTGAACCCAATTTCACAATTGTTTAGCAGTGGATACTCCGCAATGTTTGGGGATCGAGTTGTACTTCGATGTCGCTAAGCGGCTCGAGCGAATTGGATGACAGGTGGCACAAACGGGTAGAATGGCGCCAGCAAAAAGGCATTGCGGAGCGCTTATGAAAAGACAAATTTGGCGTGAAGTTTGCTTACTTGGAGGCGTCTGCGTGTGCCTCGGTCTTGGGGCTTTGGCGAGCGCACCTATGAACTCGCTGGCTGCTGGAGCTGTGCAAGCGGCGCAAAAGGAGAACGTCATGACGATTCACGCAACCGGAACATTTGAAGTGAAGCTGACGTCACAGCCGCAGGAAGGAGGCGGAGATCCCAGCATCGGCAGAATGACGGGTGAGAAGCAATTTCACGGCGATCTCGAGGGCAAAAGCGTTGTGCAAATGCTGACGGCGGGGACGGCGGTTGCAGGCTCGGCGGGGTACGTGGCGATCGAACGCGTGAATGGAACGCTGCACGGGAAGACCGGGAGCTTCACGCTGCAACACAGCGGCACGATGGCGCACGGCGCGTTTCAATTGAGCGTCACGGTGGTGCCGGATTCGGGGACCGGTGAGCTCACGGGGATAGCGGGATCGATGAAGATCATTGTCGAGAATGGAAAACATTCGTATGAATTCGATTACACGCTGCTGGAGGGGCATTGATGGTGGGCGATGTATCAACTTGAGATAGAATGGATCGTCCCCAAACGAGTTCATCTTCTGCGAGCATTCGGAGGGAAGAGTGATTCACCGCTACGTGTTCCATAACGACCGGCTGCTGCCCATTGAGCAGGTGCGGCTTTCGCCGGGGCAGGCCGGTCTGCTATCGGGCTGGGGGCTTTTTACGACGCTGCGCGTGGCCGAAGGCGAGCTATTCGCCTACGAGCGGCATTGGCGGCGGCTGGAAAAGGATGCGCTGCGGACGCACGTCCCGTTTCCGTTTGATGCGGCAAAGGTGAGGGAGCAGCTCCACGAAGTGCTGCGCGCAAATCAGGTGACGGAGGGCACGGCACGAATCTACGTTGTGTTTAACAAGGCGGGATTTTGGCAGAGCGACGAACCCGAGCCGCAAGTGGACTTAATCCTCTACTCGGCAGGGTTGCCGAGCTACAAGGAACCGGTGCGGCTGTGGATGCGCGAGCAGGGGAGGCATGCGGCGTCGCCGCTCGCGGGAGTGAAGGTGACTTCATGGCTGAATAATGTCTGGAACCTCTCGGAGGCGCAAAAGGAAGGATTTGACGAGGTGGTGCTGCTGAACGAGCGCGGGGAAGTGTCCGAGTGCACGGCGGCGAATATTTTTTGCGTGCGCGGGGGGCGCGTGCTGACGCCGCCGCTTTCGTCCGGGTGTCTCGAGGGAATCACGCGGGGTGTATTGCTGGAGATCGCAGCAAGCGTGGGGGTTTCCGCCGCGGAGCAGAGGCTGATGCCGGAGGATTTGTACACGGCGGAGGAGGTGTGCATGTCGTCCACGAATCGAAATCTTCTCGGCGTGGGCGAGATTGCGGGGCGCAAGATCGCGAACGCGCCCGGGCCCGTGACGCTCAAGTTGGAGAAGGCGTTGGCAACCTATATGGCGGAATATGTGGCGAAACGGCGAGCCGCGATTGGCGCGATGGGTTAGCCGAAATGAAAACGGGAACGCGAAATCGGCAGGATACGTCTATAATTGCGGGTACCCAAGGGGGGCTGCCCCCCGGCGATGGTCCACCCGCTGGGTTTTTTTGCCCGATACATACATGAATCCGACAACTGAGGAGAAACAACGATGAAGAAATCAGCAATTTGCTTAGCGGCGCTTTGTGCATGCGCGTTGCTGCTCGCGGGTGTGGCGTTGAACGCCGCTCCCCAAGGCGCAGCCAACGTCGCAGGCACATGGACACTCACCATGGCCCCGAACCCGAATGGAGGTGGTGGAGGCGGTGGAGGAGGGCGGCCAGGCGGCGGGGGTGGTGGAGGCGGAACACCTCCTGCACCACCGACGGTGACGTTCAAGCAGGACGGAATGAAGTTGACAGGCACGCAAACCGGCGGTCGCCAGGGCGATATTGCCATTGACGGCAGCGTTTCCGGGAATACAGTGACATGGACCGTGAAGCGGAATATGCGAGGCACGGATGTCACTCTTACCTACAAGGCGACCGTGGACGGCGACACCATGAAGGGCTCGGTGACTTCGACCATGGAGAATTCGCAGCCACGCGATTTCACGGCTGCACGGAACAAGTAGTCTGAATAAGGTTTCCCGCTTCGCGCCAACGGAATTTGTATTCCCGGTGGAGCGAGGGAAGGTTTAGGGCGCGCTCTCGAAATGAAGGCGCGCCTTTTTCTTGGATGACAAGATCCGGGACGGGAATTCCGGCAATGTGAACGCAACCTGGGTGCTTCCGGAGCGGCGGAGACGTGCTAATATCTTGGGACTTGGTGCCCCAAATGTCTGAAACAGTTTTCGTGACGCGAATGCCGGAGGCGGTGTTGGAGGTTGTCTCACCGGAAGGCACTCGCACGCTCGTGCGAGTGGACCGCTCGCCGTTCATGATTGGGCGCGGCGCGGACACCGGAAATCATTTGCAATTGAACGACCGGCGCATCTCGCGGCAATGCGCGGCGCTGATTTTTGACGGAAAGGCTTTCCGGCTGGAAGACCGCGGACAAAAGCGCGGGCTTTTCGTCAACGGGGAAAAGGCTCCGGATTCGGCGCAACTGAACGACGGCGACATGATTAATTTCGGTTTGCCGGATTCGTATGAAATCGTTTTCCGGTCGGACACTGCTTCGCTGCCGAAACTGCTGGACCGGATGGAACACCTGACGGCGACGGAAAGCGGGGCGGGCGGCCTGCGGAAGTTGAATCTGCTGCTGGAAGCGACATCGCTGCTGCACTCGCACATGCCGCTCGAGACGATCCTTGCGAACATGGTGGACACAGCGATCCAGTTGATTGATGCGGACCGCGGGTTGCTGCTCGAACCGGGCGAAGATGGCGTGATGAAGATTCGACTCGCGCGGCAACGCGGCGGCGTGACGCTCACAAGCGAGAGCGTTTCGCCGACACAGACGGCGATCCGGCTGGCGCTCGAGCAGAAGCGCGGGATCGTGACGGAAGACGTTGCGCTGGCGGATGAGAATTTGCAGGCGGCGCACAGCGTAATCGCGCAGCGGCTGCGCACGGTGGTGGTGATACCGCTATTTGCGATCGGCGAGCGCCGCGCGGAAGGCATGCCCGATGGAGAAGAGCGCGGGAAATTGCTGGGCGTCCTATATATGGATAGCAGGCGGCCGGCGGCTTTCTCAAAACTCGAGCGGCAGATACTGGATGCGGTGGCGGGAGACGCGGCGAGCGTCATGGAAAGCGCGCGGTTGATGGATCGCGAGCGGGATCGCGAACGGCTGGAGCGAGAGATCGGGATCGCGCGCGACATCCAACAGGCGTTGCTGCCGCGCGAGTTCCACGACTATCCATACGTACAGGTGACGGGGACAAATCAATCCTGCCTGGAAGTCGGAGGAGACTACTTCGATCTTTTCGATCTGGGGAAGGACCGGATGGCGTTCGTGCTGGCGGACGTGTCCGGCAAAGGGCTGGGCGCGGCGCTGATGACGACGATGCTGCAGGGATCGCTTTCGGCGACGTCCATCGGGCAGCGTCCGCCGGAGATGCTCGGGCACATCAACCGGTTCCTGTGCGATCACGCGCAGGTCGAGCGGTACGCGACGATGTTTTTCGGAATATTGCAAGAGAATGGGACGCTGGAATTCATCAACGCGGGGCATCCATCACCGCTCCTGCTGCGCGCGGGTCATGTGGAAGATCCATTTCCGGCGGCTTGCTGCCCGGTTGGTTTGATCGCGGATATGGAATTTCCGAGTTCGACGGTGACGCTTGCGCCGGGCGACACGCTCGTGCTGTTCAGCGACGGCGTGAGCGAAGCGATGGACCCGGAGCAGAAAGAATACGGCATCGCGCGCTTGAAAGGGGCCGTGGCAGGGGTGCGCGCTGGCGCGCCGCTTGCTGAATTGCAGGAAGCCATCCTCGAATCGGTGCGGCAGTTTGCGCGCGGGGCGCGGCAGGCGGATGACGTTACGATGTTGTTGCTACGCTTTACGGGCGCGAAAGCCGCGGAGCAGACTGCCGCGGCGTGAACTCATTGTTTCGCAATCTGCAACAATCCAATCCAGGAGGGAAGGTCATGCGAAATCGTGCGCTGATTGCAGGACTATTGTTGGCGGTGGTGTGCGCGGCGGCGCGAATGCACGCGCAGAATGCGCCGGGGGCAAATGCGAACGCGTCGCAAGTGACCACGATCAAAGCGGGGACGCTGATTGGCGGACCAGGGGGCGCGCCGCGGACGAATCAGGTCATTGTGATCCGCGGGAACAAGATCGAGGAGGTGGGGGACGCTGGTTCGACGGCGATTCCGGATGGCGCGCGCGTGATTGATCTATCGAATGCGACGGTGATGCCAGGGATGATCGAGTCGCACACGCATCTTTTCTTGCAGGGAGAGGACGAAGCGCTCGGTGGCTACGACATTCAATTGCTGAAGTTTCCGGAGTCGTATCGGGCGGCGCGTGCAACGGTGTCCGCGCGGCGGGCGCTTGAGCAGGGCTTTACGACAATCCGCGATTTGGAGACTGAGGGCGCGGGTTATGGCGACATGGGAATCAAGCGAGCCGTGAACGAAGGCATTATTCCCGGGCCGAGGATTTTCGGAGTAACGCGGGCGATTTCGACGACGGGTGGGTACTCGCTTGATGACTATGCACCGGAAATTACGGTGCCAAAAGGCGCGCAGATTGTGGACGGGCCGGTGGAGGCGCGAAAGGCCGCGCGAGAGCAGCTCGACCACGGCGCGGATTGGATCAAGGTGTACATGACGCACCGCTCGTGGGTGGATGACAACGGAAATTTGATTTCGCAGCCGACGCTGACGGTGGAAGAGTTGCGCGCAATCGTGGACGAAGCGCACGGGTGGCACAAGAAGGTTGCTTGCCATTCGTATAATGGGATCGGAATGCAGAGGGCGCTCGATGGCGGATGCGATTCGATCGAGCACGGGCTGGAGCTGACGGACGCGAACGTGGCGCAGATGGTGCGGCAGGGAACCTGGTATTGCCCGACGCTGATGGTCTATACGTTTAATCACGCGCCGGCGAATACGCCCGAGGGGATACGCGACCTAAAGCGCGTGGAGGTGCACGGGCCGTCATTTCAGAAAGCGATGAAGGCGGGAGTAAGAATTGTATTTGGGACGGACGTGGGCGGATTTCCGTGGACGGAGTCTATCGCGAAGGAGTTCAGCTTTATGACCGACCTCGGGATGTCACCGATGGAGGCGATCCGATCGGCGACGACGCGGCCGGCGGAGATGCTGGATATGAAAGGGAAGATCGGCGTGATCGCGCCGGAGGCGTATGCGGACATTATTGCGTTGAGTGACAATCCGCTGAAGAACATCAAGGCGCTGGAGAATGTGGGATTTGTGATGAAGGATGGCGGAGTTTTTAAGAATGAGTTGGCGGGGCATTGAGGGTAAAGCGGGCAACGCCCTTTCACCACAGAGGCGCAGAAGCCGTGAAAAAACGTGCGTCGGACAGGTATTTGGACAGCTCGATACCCACTTATCACCCTTCATTGAACGCATGCCGATTCGCGATGTTCCCGTGTGTGCTCGATCATCTCGCGGGAGCCGGGGCACGCGCCCGTCCGAGTCGGATCCATTGCTGCACGTTGTAAGTGAAGCATGCCCAGAACATTTCGATTCGCACCTTGTTCAACCCGCGCACGTGAAACTGCCGCAGGCCCAGCTTGCTTTTGATCCAGGCATGCACGAACTCGGCGACCGGCCCGCGGCGGCGGTAGATCGCGTGCGCTTCCACGGTGGCCATCTTCTCCCGAAACGCACCCATCGCCGCGCTCTCCTGTTTCCGCACGACCGACCGGCCGTGTCTTTGATTCCTGCCGCAGCAAGCCGCTCGCAACGAGCAGCTGGCGCACTGCTCGGTGGCCGCTTTGTATTTGTGAAGAATCACACCGCCGCGCTTCCAGCGGCCTTCATAGTTCAACGTCTTGCCCGCCGGGCAGATGTACCGGTCCTCTTCCGCCTCGTAAACAAACTGCACCGCCGCAAACCGCTCTGGGTTCGTCCGCGCTTTGGACACCTCACCCGCCAAACTCCCCACGAAATCAATGCCTTTCTCCACCAGGTCCTCGATATTTTTTCCGCTCGTGTAGCCTGCGTCGGCCACCATTCGTTCCGGTTTTCGCCCCCAGCGCTGCTCGATTCTCTCCGCCGCCGGTAGTAACTGGTGAAAGTCGTTTCCCGCCTGGGTGACTTCCGCCTCCACGATGAATCCGTGCTTGGCGTCGGTCGAGATCTGGGCGTTATAGCTCGGCGCAAAACCGCCGCCGGCTTGCTTCATCACCCGCGCCTCCGGATCGCTGACGCTCGCGCGCGTCTCGCGCTTTTCTTCCGCCGTCTTCTTCGGCTCGCGCAACTTCTCCAGTTCCGCCAAGGCTTGTTCCAGCCGTTCTCGCTTCTCCCGCGCGGCTCGTTCCCGCGCCGCTTGCTGCTTCCGGTTCGCTGCAGGTTCTGCCAGCGGATCGCGCGAGACCTGCACCTGCCGCCGCGCCCGATCGAGATGCTCTCGCAGCGTCTTCTCCCGGTGAAAGCTGTCCCGGCTGGCCTGGGCCTGGATTTTGGTCCCGTCCTGCATCACTTCATCCAGTGTGATCAGACCTTCCGCGCTCAGCACTCCCAGCAAATGGGTGAACAACTGGTCCAACTCCTCCCCCTTCTCCACCCGGAAATCCGCCAGCGTGTGATGGTTCACCCCTGCCATACCCGTCAGCCACTGAAACGCCGGATCGTATTCACACCGCCGTTCGATCTCTCGCGCCGCCCCGATTCCCCGGCTGTAGGCGTACACCCACAGGCTGATCAACAGTTGCGGGTCGATCGCCGGACGGCCGCCCTCCTCGGCGCTGCTGCCGATGCTTTCGTAAAAACGGCTCAGATCCAGCCTCCCGACCACCGTCCAAATGGCCCGCGCCGGATGGTCTTCGTCGATCAGCCGCTCGACGTCGACGGCCCGCCAACTCATCTGCTGCCGGTTCACGTAACGAATCAACTGCTTCCTGCTCGCATTTTCTTGGCTCATGCCGCGAGCTTACCGCTCTTCGCCTTCTTTTCAATCGAAAATTACGATGGGTTTCTTCACGGCTTCGCAGAGGGCGCAGAGAAAAGATTGAAAACACGGAAATCGCTGAGGACGCGGAGAATTGGAATTCGAGATTGCTTGGAGGAACTTCTGCATTGGATGCGGGTTGAATTGAGAGGGCGCTAGGTGTAATCGTAATAGAGAGCCCGGCTCTGATTGGCGTCCGAAGGAATTCTTCGCCATGCGAGCGACCAGCGCACGAGAAATGAAGTCCGGCAGTTTCTTTCAAAGATTGATTCGGATCGGCGCGATCGGTTTTTGTGCTGCTGCGTTGCTGCTGATTTTGGCGTGGCCCTCACCTGAGATTTCCGCGGCAAACATCCCGCAATCCGCGGGATTCTTTCCCAATATTGAGAATGCCCTTCCACCGGCGGCGAATGCATCCGCCAGCGATATGCAATGGGCGGGGAAGCTGCCGATTAAAGACCTCAGCGAGGACGAGGCCATCACTCATGCGTTAAACCGGCTGGGATACGGCGCGAGGCCCGGGGACGCGGAGCGCGTCCGGCAAATGGGGCTTGAGGCGTGGATTCAGAAACAACTGCATCCGGAGATGATTGACGATGCGGCGACGCAGGCGCGGCTCGGTGCGTATCCGACGCTCACGATGACGCCGGCGGTGCTGATGAACGAGTATCCGCGTCCGCAGAAGGCGGCGGAGCGAATGGGCGTGACGCTGGATGAATACAACAAGCGCGAGGACGCGCTGCTGCATCCTCCGCAGGGCGTGCGCCCGACGGAGGACCGGCGGCCGCAGACAATCGTCAATGAGCTGACGATGGCGAAGCTCGTACGTGCGGTGTACAGCGAAAGGCAATTGCAGGAACAGCTCGACGATTTTTGGTTCAACCACTTCAATATTTTCGCGCAAAAGGACAACGATATTTACCTGGTCACTTCGTTCGAGCGAGACGCGATCCGGCCGAACTTGCTTGGAAAGTTTCGCAACCTGCTGGGCGCGACGGCGCACAGCCCGGCGATGCTCGTTTATCTGGACAACTGGCTGAGCGCGGACCCCGACGCGGTGAAGCGGGCGCAACAAGCGACGCCAGCACAAAAACACGCGTGGAATAACCTGCCGCAAATCGGGAATAAAAAAGGATTGAACGAAAACTACGGGCGCGAGTTGATGGAGCTTCACACGCTCGGCGTGGATGGCGGGTACACGCAGCAAGATGTGATCGAAGTGGCGAAGTGTTTTACGGGGTGGACGGTGATTGAACGGCAGGGCAAGGAGGAATTCATTTTCGACCCGCGGCTTCATACCGCGGAAGCGAAAAAAGTGCTCGGCAAGAAGATTAAGGATGGAGGCGAGCGCGACGGCGAGAAGGTGTTGGATTTGCTGGCGGCGCAGAGAGCGACGGCGCATCACATTTCATTCCAATTGGCGGAACACTTTGTATCGGACAAACCACCGGAGGCGCTGGTGGACCGGATGACGAAATCGTTTGAAAAATCGAAGGGCGATTTGCGCGAGGTGGTGCGCACGATGATTTATTCGCCGGAATTCTGGTCGCGCGAAACGTACCGGGCAAAAATCAAGACGCCATTTGAACTCGTGGTCTCTTCGGCGCGCGCTCTTGGCGCTGAAGTGGATTCGCCGACGCCACTGGTGCAATGGGTGGCGAATATCGGCGAGCCGCTTTATCAATATCAGGCGCCGACCGGGTACAAGGACAATGCAGAAACCTGGGTGAACACGAATGGACTGCTCAAGCGGCTGAATTTCGCAATGACGCTCGCGGGCAACCGCGTGCGTGGGACGGCAGTAGATCTGACTTCGCGCCTTGGCGATGACTTTGGAGGCGATTCGAAGCTTGCGCTGAACCGAGCGGTTGGCACTTTTCTTGGCGGGCAAGTGTCGGTGGGGACGCGGACGACGCTCGAGTCACGCTTGACGGATCCGCAAATCGTTCACGCCTGGCTGGACGATCCGGTGCGGCAAGTGGACCTTGGCGTAATCACCGGACTCGTATTAGGAACGCCGGAGTTTCAGCGGCGGTGAAGAATTTCATTCCCTTCTCCCTCCCTGTTAGAATCCCCGCACTCATGCGGCTCATCTAACCGCACGTACCAGGAAAACAGCCATCGGAGGAACCTCAATGAGTCGGAGCTATTCGAATCATGCGAGATTTGTGCCACCGTTTCACTTTTTCGTGCTGCCGGTTTTGCTGCTCAATGTTGGATGGTCGATCTATCACATCGTCAAGTCGGCGTCGGCGGACACAATCATTGCGACTGCAGTGGCCGTGGCGTTGCTCTTGGCCGCACTGCTCGGCCGGCTATTCACGTTGACCGTGCAGGATAGGGTGATCCGGCTTGAGATGCGGCTGCGAATGGCGAATGTGCTGCCGCAAGAATTGCGCGCGCGGATTCCGGAATTTACGTTGGACCAGCTCATCGCGCTGCGTTTCGCGAGCGATGAGGAATTGCCGGCGCTGGCGCGAAAGGTGCTTGACGAAAAGATCGCGGCGCGCAAGCCGATCAAGCAGTTGGTGAAGAATTGGCAGGCGGACGAGCTGAGGGCTTAGCGTATCTTTCGCGGCGACAAACGAATTGAATGCGCCCACAGGCGGGAGCCTGAGGGCTCGTTTTTTTGCGTCGAGCATTCTTGGGCTAAAGCGGAACTTGCTGTGCGAAAGATTCAGAAACCGAACTGTCGCGCGGTTTCGCGATAGGTGCACCAGAGGCAGCCGGGAGCGGGCGGCGGCGGAGTGGCAAGATCGAGGATGGCGGCGACTTCGCCGAGAAATTTTAGGAAGGTGGCATCGTCGCGCGGGATTTCGGCCCAGGTGAGCGAGCCCGCGAGTTGCGCGGCTTCCTTCGCTGAGGAAAAGGATTTTGGCTCGAAGACGAGCAGGCCGAGGCGGCGGATCGGTTTCAGGGAGAGCATGCCAGTGGCGGCGTTTTCGAGGGCGTGCGCGTAGGCGCTGAGCTGGCGCGTGTACGTGTCGATATTCTTCTCGGATTGCTGCGACGTTTTGAAATCCACTACAGCGAATGTGCCGTCGTCGAAGCGAATGTTGGCGTCGAGCTTGCCGCGAAGGACGAGTTGCACGCCGCGGCCGGGAAGCGAGATGGGCGCGGATTGGACCCACTGCTCGCGGCAATCGAAAACGCCGGCGGGGAGCATCGGCGCGGCCTGCTCGGTGCGCTGGCGGTCGAAGCGGTTGCGCATTTCGCCGTCAATGATGGTGAAAATTTTGGGAAAGATGCTGGGGCGTGCGAATTTGCGCGTGACCTTCAGGAAATAGCAGCGTTTACATTCCTGCCAGAGAAAACCGAATTCGGATGGGCTGAGTGTCCAGATTTTCTTCGGAACTTGAGAGGCGAAGAGGTTGGATTGTTCGGGGGTCACGATTTCTCCTGCGGTTTGGAAATCATGGCTGACAACCTGGCGCTATCTTTCCACCGATAATCGTAAGATTTCCGTGCGGAACGCATGTCAAAACTCTAATTGTTTGAATTTCGTACGGTTTCGTGTGCACAGATATTTGGTGAGCTTTGATTGAAATTTCATTGATGGGATTTTCCATCATGTCCGACAGATAAGCTTTGTCGGCGGAATATGGAAGATCAATCGTCACGTCCGTCTCGCGGCCAGCCCATTCGTAGAATCGAATAATCAATCCATTGCCGTCCTCAGTTTTCTTGAGAGCAGTGAGTACGACGTCAGGCGCGGATAGAGTCAGCAGAGACCCGCGAGGTGCCAGGGGTTTCGTTTCACCTGAAACGAAGTTGACCCACGATCCCTCATGTACGAAAAGTTGAGTACCAAAAAGCGCGTGATTGAGTTCGTAGCCGCGGCGCACGGTTTCGGCTTGTTTCCAATCGCCATCATGAGGGTACAACGAATAAATGAAATGGTGATGTCCTTCGTCCGCGTGCAGGTCAGGCGATTCAGGCGAGCGCAAAAGAGAGATGCGCAGTACATTGTCTTTGGCGTCGTAGCCGTACTTGGAATCATTGAGCAGGCTGAAGCCGTGCGAAGCATCACTGATGTCTGCCCAGCGGATTGCAGGCACTTCAAACATCGCTTGTTCTTCCTTCGTATTGCGCGTTGTGGGGCGCTCGATGGAGCCATAAGGAATTTCGTAAGTGGCCTTGTTTGATTTCGCTGCCAACGTGAACCCTGCCTTGAGTAGGATGTGTTTTTCGTGCCAGTCCACGTCGGTGATGATGTCCACACGGGGAATACCGGCATACAGCGTAATGTCCTGAATGATCGTTGAGTTCTGCCACTTTTTGGTCACGCGGATAACGGCACTCAGGGGTCCCTTCTTTAAGAGCTTTACGCTTTCTGCCTCCAAGATCTCCCAATGGACTTTTTCAAAATCGGCGTCAATATTCCACGCATCGTAGTCTTTAGGTTTGTCCTGAAAGGCTTGCAAGAGATTGCCACATGAGCCAGGCGTAAGTGTCTCAAACGTGTCCCGCTTGATCAGAAGGTTCGTAATGCACCCTGATTTTTTGTCTACGCGCAACTTCACAAATTCATTTTCCAACGCCGTATCATTGGCAGAGAGTGGGACGATTGGCAACGGGGCTAACGCGTACGGGCGCAATGAGAAAATCCGATAAATCTCGTATCCCAATGCAGGGACGTCGCGAGCCAAGAAGCGAATGCGGATATTGCCTGGTCCAGGGCCAGCCTCTTCGTCCTCTACTATAACGGGTCGCCCTTTGGAATCTTGGATGCGAACACCGCCGATATAGTCCTTGGGCAAAACCGGTGCCAGATGAACAATCGTTTCGACAACATCCGTTCTACCCCACGAAAGTGGATTCACCACGATCAGAGGAACACCCGGACCTCTCGTGTCCATTTGATCAGAGATTGTTTCAATTGACCTACTCAGCGATTCTTCGGCGATGCGGCGGACCTCTGCGTAGTCGCGGTCGGCGTCGTGATAAATGGCGGAGATGCCGGAGCCGGCGGCGACATCATGGAACTGGTTGAAGAGAACTTTTTTCCAGGCGTAATTGAGCTGCTCGGAAGGGTAGTCCGCGCCAGTGAGGTAGGCGAGTGAGGCAAATTTTTCGGCGTTGAGGAGAAGCACTTCGCTTTCGCGATTGTGGCGCTTGGTTTCGGCCTGCGTGGTGAAAACGCCCCGGTGGTATTGAAGATAGAGCTCGCTGTTCCAAGTGGGCAGGTTGAGGCGCGGCATCTCCTTTTCGAGATCGTCGAAAAAGCCCTGCGCGGTGCCGAAGAAAAGGCGCGGATATGGCAGAGCGGGATTGCGCCAGCGATTGCCTTCATCGAGCATGAATCGCGTGGGGCCGCCGCCGTGGTCGCCGACTCCATAGAGGTGCATCATTTCATCGAGATTGGGGATGCGCGGAAAAAGATCGGCGGCGTCGCCCGCAATTTTCACAGAGTCGAGCGTGTTGACGTAGTCGTGGGGGAAATAGGTGAGGATGCGGCTGCCATCGGGGGATTGCCACCAGAAAAGTTTGTAGGGGAATTGCGTCGTGTCATTCCATGAAATTTTCTGCGTGACGAAATAATCGATGCCGGATTTTTTGTAAATCTGCGGCAGCTGCCAGTTATACCCGAAGGAGTCCGGATTCCAACCGATGCGGATGTCCTTGCCGAATTTTTCCTTGAAGTAGCGCTTGCCGAGGAGCAACTGGCGGACCTGCGATTCGCCGTCGGGCATGTTGAGGTCCGGTTCGACCCACATGCCGCCGACGAGTTCCCAGCGGCCTTCGGCGACGCGCTTTTTGATTTCCGCGAAAATATCGGGATATTTTTCTTCGAGCCATGCGCTGGCCTGCGCGGTGGATTGCGTGAAGGTGTAGTCCGGATATTCGTTCATGAGCTGGAGCGCGGTGCCGAACGTGTCATGAACGACCATGGTGGTTTCGGACCAGGGCCAGAGCCAGGCCATGTCAATGTGCGAATTGCCGACGGCGCGAACGGAATATTTCTTGAGGACGGGATCGAGCGCGGTCAGTTTCTGCGTGGAGGCGGTGAGAGATGCATCGAAGGCGCGCTGATCGCCTCGCGAGAGGCCGGAGAAATCAATGCTGGAGTAGGCGGAATCGATGATTGAGGCGGCTGCCGCGCGGTCGAGCGCGCTTGCGCCACCAGAGCCCGGGTTAGCGGATGTGGGGAAAACGACTTCGAGCGCTTCGTTGGAGAGCAAAGCCTGCGCGGCCATCCACGGATCGGGGCGGCCCGCGGCGGGGCTCACGTTGACCTCACCGCCCGCAAATGTAATTTCTTTTCCGGGCGGGCAAATCACTTTCGCGGCGATGAGAATTTTCTGGCCGGGGCGGACATCATTTGCGATTTCAATCGGCTCAAGCTCGACTCCCATGGCGACGCGCGAGCCGTTGATGTAAATGATGGCGGGGACGTCCATGTCACTCTCAGTGGCGAAGGTGAGCCGCAGGGTAGCGCCAGTGTAATCGTAGGCGGAGGAAGCGGGCGGGATTTCGAGAACGTGACGGAACCAGACGGTGCCGGTTGTCCAAACGTAACCGGTTTTCACGACCTGCCAGGAAGAGTCATCGATGTGGGTGCTCTGGCCATCGGGGATGTCGCCCGCGTGCGTGCTCCACTCAACAGCGGGAATTTTGACAATTGCGCGGAGCCGGTCAATCACGGCTTTGTGCGCGGGTGGCTGCGGATGCGCGTCGCGATCCTGCGTGCGCGCGACGGGAACGGCAGCGACGCAGAGAGAAAATGCGACGACAAGAGCTGCTTTCATTTTCAAGGAGTGCATCCGCATGCGCGTTACTCCTGCGAAGATTGCTTTGACACGCAAATCAAGGCGAATCTTCATACCACAAATCGCGCGGCATGCGTGAACCGGCTGCGCGCGGAGCGGGCTTGTGATAGTCTCGCGCGCGTTGGCCGCGACGGTGCGTTTGCTTTTGTGCGGCGGGAGGGATGCAGATGCAAGTGCAGAACACCGCGTTAGGACTCGTCTTACTGATCATCGCTGGCGCGATGAACGGCAGCTTCACACTGCCGATGAAATACACGAAGCGCTGGGCGTGGGAGAACACCTGGCTGGCATGGACGATTTTTGCGTTGTTTGTGCTGCCACCGGCGGTCACGTTTGTCGCGCTGCCGGAAGTGAATCAGGTTTACGCGCACTCGTCGTGGGCGCCGATCCTGATTGTGGCCGCGTGCGGCGCTGGGTGGGGGATTTCGCAGGTTTTCTTCGGGCTGGCGGTGGAGTCGGTGGGGATCGCACTGGCATTCTCCGTGATTCTGGGAATTGCCGCCGCGGTGGGAAGCCTGCGGTCATTGCTCAGCGATCATTCGGAGAAGATTTTTTCAACGGGAGGGCTTGGAGTTATCGGGGGCGTGGCGCTCGTGATTGTTGGCGTGGGAGTATGCGCGGTGGCAGGGCGCAAACGGGAGGCGGCGCTTGGGCTTGGGCCACAGGAAGGGAAGGCCTCGATCGGACTTGGGCTCTTGTTTTGCTTAATCAGTGGATTGGGGTCGGCGCTCGTGGCGATTGGACTGGATAAAGGTAATGGTCTGCAAATGGCGGCAGTAAACGATTTTCATGGCAGCGCAATTTGGGCGCCGATGGCGGCGTTCCTTCCGTTGATGGTTGCCGGCGGCATTCCAAACCTCATTTATTGTTTGTATCTACAGGGTAAGAACAAAACCGGCAAGAAATTTTCAGAGGCAGGGACAGGGGGTTATTGGGTGCTGGCGTTTGTGATGGCGATCTGCTGGTTCGGCAGCACATTGATGTATGGAATTGCGAAGGACTACGTGGGCTCGTGGGGCACGAGCATCGCGTGGCCGATGTTTATGTCGCTGATTGTGATTACGGCGAGCATTCATGGCATCCGCACCGGTGAATGGAAAAATACAGGCAAGGCGCCGCTGCGAATCCAGCTGAGTGGTGTCGCTGTTTTAATACTCGCAGTCATCGTGCTGCAGTTGGCATCCCAATGGGTGTAGTGCGGACAACGAAGTGAATTTTTGCCGCGGTGATTTCTGATATGGCGAATGACGCGCTCTATCTCGGCGTGGACATCGGCGGGACTAAAGTTGCCGCTGGGCTTGTGGACGCGCGTGGCGAAATCATTTGCAAAGGCCGCGCGCCGATGAACGCGCAAGGGACAGCGGAGGAAGGGCTCGCGTCGGTGTTTGCGGCGATGGACGATGTGCTGAAAATTGGGCACACCGCGCGGCCGAATTTGCAGATCGCGGCCATCGGGATTTGCTCACCGGGGCCGCTGGACCCGCGCACGGGTGTCGTGATCAATCCGCCGAATCTGCCATGCTGGCGAAATTTTCCGCTGGCGGACGAGGTGAGCAGGCAGCGCGGCGTGCGCGTGCTGGTGGAAAATGATGCGAATGCCGCGGGTCTCGCGGAATTCCTCTGGGGAGCAGGACAGGGCTATCAGGTCGTTTTTTACGCGACGCTCGGCACGGGCATCGGCACCGGGCTCGTGATGAACGGCCGCATCTACAACGGCCGCACGGGTTCGGCGACAGAAGGCGGCCACGTGACGATTGATTATCGCGGGCCGAAATGCGGCTGCGGGAAATTTGGATGCATTGAGGCGCTGGCGTCGGGTCCGGCAATCGCGGCGAGGGCCCAAGCGGTTGCGGAAACAACGGGATCGCGCGGCGCGAAACTGATTGAGTTGGCGGGCGGCAACGTGGAAGCGATTCATTCTGAACACGTTGCGGCGGCATGGCGCGCGGGCGATCCGCTGGCGACGGAAATTCTGACGGAACGGATGGATCTGCTGGCAATCTGGCTCGGCAATATTATTGACTTGCTCGAGCCAGAAGTGATTGTGTTCGGCGGCGGGATCGGCGAACTGGCGAGCGGGTGGTTTGAGCACATTCGCAGCAAGTTGCCGGCGTGGATTATCATCAAGCGCGGGGTGGAAATTCCGCTGGTGCTGGCGCGTTACATCGCGGATTCGGGGATTGCGGGAGCGGCGGCGCTGTGCCTCGCGCCCTCGGCGACTAAGGCGTAATCGCGATTACGCGCAGGGGACTGCCGGAGCCTCCGACAATTTTCAGCGGCGCAGCGATGACGATGGCGCCCGTTGCAGGAAGCTGATCCAGATTGCACAATCCCGCCAAGCCAAATTTTCCACTTCCGTGCATGATGAAGTGATTTGGAAACGGTGGAACGAGTTTCGCCGCCTGTCCCGCGTCCGTGCCAACTGTTTCAACCCCCACACCGAGAATGTCACGCTCACGCGCGAGGAATTCGGAAGCCGCGGGGGTCCAGCCGGGACTGTGGGGCCCGTCATCTTTCGAATTGATGTAGTCAGCGGCGCTTTTGCGTTGCGACCAGCCGGTGCGGAGGAGCATCCACGCGCTTGCAGGAATGCGGCCGTGCTCGAGCTCCCACGCTCGCAGGGTTTCGGGCGTGACGAGGAAATCAGCGTTGCGCGCGACATCGCGCGTCACATCCAACACACACGCGGGGCCGATAAACTTTTGCGGCGGGATGCGGTCGACGGAATTGTCCGCGAGATCCTTCCCGCTGACCCAATGCACGGGGGCGTCGAAATGCGTGCCGGTGTGCTCGCCGGTCTCGAAGGCGTTCCAATACCAGGCGGGGCCGCGATCGTCGTAGCGCGAAAGTTCGCGCAAGTGAAATGCCGGGGTGTTATTCCATTGAGGCGGCAAAGGGAGAAGAGGCGTCTCTGCGCTGAGCGGGGCAGTAAGGTCCACGATGCGGAGCCGCCCAGACGCGAGTTCCGCGACAAGCTGAGAGAGAACCTGTGACATGAGTGCACCTCAAAAAAGGAGACAGTCGCCGCGGTTGCTACCCCCGACGGAGCGAACGAACGTGCCGCGCGAATTCAAAGCGGTTTTCGAGCAGGCCGAGGCCAGTGACGTATTTCGTGGGGCCGACGGCTTCCACTTTGACCACAATGGTCGTTAGCTCATTTCCACGCAACGCGGCGGTGAATTGCGTGCGGAAATCCGCAACTGTGTTTGCGCTTGAGACGCGCTCGATTCCCGCGGCACGCGCAAGAGCAGCAAGATCGCTGCCGGTTGAAGTTGCCGTTGGGAAGCCGCCGACGGAGAGCAGGCTTTCATTGTCGAAGACAACCTCGATGAGATTTGCGGGGCGGTAGCGCGCAAGGGTGGTCAGCGTGCCGAGGTTCATCAACACAGAGCCATCGCCATCCAGCACGACGACCTTTCGATCCGGGACGCACAGCGCGAGGCCGAGCCCGGTGGAAGAGGCGAGTCCCATCGCGTGCTGCAGATAGAAATGGTTCGGGCGATGCCCGAGCGATTGCAGCTCCGCGGCCACGGCTCCCATAATCGTGACGACAATGCACGATTCGAGATCGTCGTAAATGGCGCGCAGGCAATCGAGGCGAAGCATAACTTTCTTTGCTACTCCTCCCACATCAATTCGCGCATCAAGAGCAGCGCCACGGGATGCGAGCTGCTTTCGGCGAGCGTCTGCGCCCAATTAATTTGGCGCGCGACCGTCCCGGGCTTATCGAGCTTTTCGTATGGAATGTTCAGCGCTCGCAGCACGGGTTCCGTTGCGTGGCCACCTTCGGTCTGCCACGGGTCGCGCTCACCGAAAGTGCCGCGGTAACTAATGAGCATGAGCAGAGGGATTTTGTAAAGCTGCGCGAAGGAGACGATTCCGTTCACCGTGGCAAGAAATCCGTGGTTCTGCATCAGCATCGCCGATTTCACACCGGCGAAATGCGCACCGGCGGAAATCCCGACGGCCTCTTCTTCCTTGGCAAGCCGAATGAGTTTCATCTCGGGATCGTCCTCGGCCATCCGGATCAAGTGAACAAGCCACGTTTCCGGCAAAGCGGAAACGATGCGCACGTCGGACGATTTGAGCGCTTCGTAGATCACGCGCGAATTTGCAGTAGAAACGGGCATATATGCAGCCGCCCGGACGGGACAACGCGCCGGAGGTGCGACATGATATAGGTCAAATTCAGATAAGTGAAGTGCGAGCTATGCGGGCGTCCAGAGGCGTCCTAACGCCAGTTCAGACTTCAACTGATTGCTCCGCCTCGGGCAACCGGTCGCCGGGTCTCGCGATCCAGACGTACATCGTCGGCAGGATAAAAATACTCATCACAAGCGCTGCGATTAAGCCGCCGACAATGACGATTGCGAATGGGCGTTGCGAGTCAGACCCAATGGCGTGCGAGATGGCAGCGGGGAGTAATCCCAAAGTCGCCACCAACATCGTCATCATGATAGGCCGGAGCCTGAGAACAGCGCCCTCGACAGCGGAATCTTCAATCGAAAATCCACGTGCGCGAAGCTGATTGATGTACTCAAGCATGATGACACCTGTCTGCACGGCCACTCCGAACAGCGCAAGGAAGCCAACGCCGGACGAAACGCTGAAGTGGGTGCCCGTCATCAGCAACGCGAGTAAGCCACCGAGAGGAGCGGTGGAAACAGTAGCGAGAATCAGCAGCGCCCATTTCGATGAACGAAACATACTGTAGAGAATTAGAAAAATGATAAGGACCGTCAACGGCACGATGATCAGCAATCGCGCCGCGGCCCGCTGCTGACTGACGTATTCACCTTCCCAATCCATGCGGTACCCACGCGGGAGTTGAACCTGTGCGTTCACTTTCTTAATCGCTTCTTCGACGGCGCCGCCGAGGTCGCGGCCGCGCACGCTGTATTTAATCGCTATATAGCGGGAATTTGCTTCCCGGTAGATTTCGGAACCGCCCTCACGTTCCTCAATCTTGCAAAGCTGCGCGAGAGATACCCGTTCGCCGGAAGGAGCCAGCAATCGAATGTTTTCGATCGCTTCCTCGGTAGTGCGAAAGTTCGGTAGATAGCGCAAAACCAGGTCGTATCGCGCTTCGCCCTGCAATACCTGGGTGAGGGCGTTCCCACCGACGGCGGTCTGAATGGCGTCCTGAATGTCCGCGACGTTGATCTGATAACGCGCGGCTTGCGCGCGATCCACGACGAAATTCTCGTTGGGTTGACCGAGCACTCGAATTACGCCGAGATCCTCAATCCCTTTGATCTGGCGCATGATGTTCACGATCTGAGCGGCCTTTTGCTCAAGAGTCGGCAAGTCATCGCCATACACTTTCGTTGCCAGCTCGCCCTTTACGCCGCTCACCGCTTCTTCCATGTTGTCTTCGATGGGTTGAGAGAAGCCCCAGACGACACCGGGAATCTTGTCGAGTTCGCGATTCATGGCGGCGATCAATTCGTCCTTGTCCTGATGAAAAACAGACCGCCACTGCTCCTTTGGTTTGAGGTCGACGAAGTATTCGGTATTGAAGAAGCCGGTTGTGTCCGTACCGTCATCAGGACGGCCCACTTGACTGGTGCATTGAGGGACCTCGGGAAAAGAACAAAGAACTGCTCGGGCCTGATTCGCCAAGCGCGTGCCTTCGGTGGGGCCTGTGCTGGGAGCGAGTGTTCCGCGCACCCAGAGGGCGCCTTCATCCAGATGAGGCAGAAATTCGGAACCTATCAGGCCGCTATAGGCGAGGAAGACAGCAGCGCATAAAGCCGCAAGAGCGACACCCAACGTCAACTTGCGGTGTTCAATCGCGAACCGCACGTTCTTGCGATAGCGATTGGTCAGGTAGGTCAATACGGGATTGTGCCACTCGCGGACTTTTGCGCGAAAGAGCAGGGTGGAAAGTACGGGGGCGACGAGCATCGAAAAAACGAGAGCGCCCAGCAGAGCGAATGCTACCGTCCAGGCCATGGGCTTGAAAAGCCGGCCTTCCACGCTTTGCAAAGTAAAGATCGGCATGTAAGCGGTGATGATGATGCCGATTGCGTAAAAGACCGGCCGCTGCACCTCGTGCGCGGCTTGGCGGATCAATTCCCTAGCAGTCGTGGGGCTGCCCTGGTGGCTGGTCAAATGGCGGACAATGTTTTCGACCATGACGACCGCGCCGTCCACAACCATTCCGAAATCCAAGGCGCCTAGGGAAAGCAGATTTGCGGGAATGCCCTTTAGGTTGAGGCAAGTGGCGGCGAACAACAGAGCAAAGGGAATCGTTAGAGCGACGATCATCGCCCCTCGGACATTCCCGAGAAACAAAAAGAGGATGATCGTGACCAAGATCATTCCTTCGGTGAGATTTCGCAGAACCGTGTGCGTTGTGAAGTGAACCAAATCACTGCGGTCAATGAACGGAACCACTTTTACGCCGGCGGGCAGGATCCGGTCATTCAACTCCTGGACTTTTGCATGGATCCCGGCGAGCGCCTCATCCGCATTCGCCCCTTTGCGCAAGAGCACGATACCCGAAACCACGTCATCGTTATCAATGATCCGGCCATCTTCCAGGTGAGTCGCCCGAGCGAACTGGCCGAGCCGTATCTTCGGGCCTTGCGAAACAACAGCAATATCTTTTACGTGGAGCGGAGTGCCAGTCTTCGTTGTGATGACAGTGTTCTCAATATCGGCCACGTTTTTGACGAGGCCCACCTCCCGGATATTGATTTGCTGCAGGCCTGCTTCGATGAAGCTGCCGCCCGCATTGACGTTATTATTCGTGAGCTGTTGCTCCACCTGGGCGAGGCTGAGTCCATAGGAGATCAATTTATTGGGGTCAACCCGGACTTGATATTCGCGAGTGGGGCCGCCGAAGCTGGCAACATCGACTACATTTGGGACGGCCTTGAAAGATTTCTCGACCACCCAATCTTCAAGCGACTTCAACTCCATCACGTCATATTGTGGATTTGTGCTGCGCAGGGTGAAGAAATAGATTTGGCCGACGGGGCTCCAGTCGGTGCCCATCTGCGGCGAAACTCCTGGAGGCAAATTCACCTGCGAAAGCCGCTCCAGAACCCGCTCGCGATTCCAGGCGTTATCTTCTTGATCGTCGAAAATCAGCTTTAGATCGGAGAGTCCGAAAAGAGAGAACGAGCGCAAATAGGTGACATGAGGAATGCCATTCATAACGATCTCGAGCGGGATGGTGACCTGCTGCTCGATTTGTTCCGCGGAGATTCCCGGCCACTGCGTAATGATTTCGACGTAATTGTCGGCGACATCGGGATACGCTTCGACGGGAAGTTGGTGGAAGGAGATCGCGCCCCATCCAAACAGGCCAATCGCACCCAAAAGGACGAGGAAGCGATTCTCCAAAGCGAAATCGACGAGCTTGCGAATCATTTACTGCTCCGAAGCATTCTGGAGTACCAGCGCATTTGCAACGACCTGCTGTCCCGGCTGAACTCCCGAGATAACCTCCTGCATGTTGTTCGGCAGCATGTCTCCCGCTACGATTTCCACCCGGCGAAACTTCTTATCTCCGGCGGGAACGTAAATCCAATCTCGGTCGTGAAGATGCAAGACAGTCTGAAGCGGGAATCACCGCATGAATCTCTTTCTTTTGACCGTGAAAAGTAGCTGAAACGAACATACCCAGGCGCATCAGGCCCGGATTCTGGACTTCGATGCGAACCTTTGCCGTGCGGATAGCCGGATCGAGAGTCGGTCCGATGTTGCTGATCGTCCCCTTAAACAATTTGTCGGGATATGCGTTCAGGCGAATTTCTGCTGTCTCACCGAGATGGACGTTTGAAAGGTCGTTCTCATAAACGTCGCAAACAACCCAAACATAGGATAGGTCGGAGATCGTGAAAGGATTTGTACCCAGTGCTTGCACGCCCGCAGCGTTGGTGACCTGCTGATCGGTGATTACGCCGGAGACCGGGGCGACAATGTCTACGATTCCGGTGGGGTGATCGAGGTCTCCACCGAGCAGGCGGAGATGTTCCGCGGTGGTTTCAAGGTCAACCTTGGCCTTGTCTTCGGTGTCCTGCGCAACCTGCAAATCGTTTTGCGCGATCGCGCCGTGGTCGTAAAGCAGTTTCGATCGCTCCAATTGCGTTCTTGCGAGAATTTCGTCCGCGACAGCCTTCCGATAGTCTGAATAGGCCATGGAAATGTCGTCGCTTCTCACGCGTAACAACACCTGGCCTTTTTTCACCGTATCGCCCAATCGCGCTCCGATATCCACGATGCGGCCGGAAGCCAGTGAAATGACTGGGACGGTGCGCGCAATGTCCGGGTTCACGGTTCCCGTCACAACCAACTGCGAAGCGGATGCATGCTCGGAGGCGGGGGCCAACGGAAACTGCCCCGGGTGATCGACTTGGATCACACTGAGGTCCTGTTCACTCTCAACCCGCGCCTGCGGGGGGGCCTCCGCCGCGGGGTCAGGCTTGCCATTTCCGCAGCCTTGCAGGATTAGGATTGCGCCCAAGGCTAAAGCCAGGCGCTGGATGCGCGCTCGTTTCATTGAACAGCCTCATTTGAACTTAAAGAGTCAGTTTTGATCATGACCAAATCCTTGGATGCCATTCAGTTCGTCAAGGTCTTCTACAGCAGCAAACCGCGGGATCACCGCGATGCTGGAATCTGTGGTCAGCGTCCGCACGGCGCCGGCGCATATTAAATCTAGGTCAGCAGTGTCCGTCACAGAGGATGCCTTTAGAAGGACCTGCAAAGAATAAGCTGAAATCGTATGTGGAAGAAACTTAGAGGGAAGCGAAAGGAGGAGAGCGGCCCGATGTGAGCCGCGGCGGAGCGGATGGGCTTGCCAGCGTGTTCAGAAAAGTAATCGGCGCAAATTCCGTCAAGGGGTTTGCGGAATGCCACTTCCAAGAAATCGCGGGATGCGAGGCTGCGGGACCTGAGGCACGACTTTGCGAGGAAGGGCCACGCGCGCTCGAAAGCAAGTAATGTTTCTTACTCGTCGATGCTTCAGCCAGAATCAACTCCGGGTGGAGATCATCGGTGAGCGAAATGACGGGAAAAAGTAGAAATAGAAACGTACCCAGCGCCACCCATTCGCTTAAAGTCGTCGCCGTCCGCTTCCGCCAAATAGCGCGGAAAACGCAGATCGCGACGATCGCGATCACAAGCCAGGCAAGGTTGAGTAGCGCTTCCACCATACAGAAAACTTACTACACCGTTGCTAATTGTTGCAACCGTTCTTGATGGGCAGGTTCCTAGGATTTTGGAGTTGCGGCGGTGCCGCGCAAAACCTAGATTCCGCAACCGTGCAGGCCGCGCTTTTCATAATACTGCTGGTGGTAGTCTTCGGCGGGATAGAAAATGCCTGCGGTGACGATTTGCGTGACGATGGGCCGGCGAAAGCGTCCGGATTTTTCCTGGCGCTCTTTGGACGCGAGCGCGGCGGCTTCCTGCGCGGCATCGTGGAAGAAAATCGCGCTGCGATACTGCGTGCCGACATCCGGGCCCTGTCGATTAGGCGTCGTCGGGTCATGCGTGGACCAGAAGATCTCGAGTAAGTCTTCGTAGCGGACCTGCTTGGGGTCAAACTCGACTTCGATTGCCTCGGCGTGGCCGGTGCGGTCGGTGCACACAGATTCGTAGGTAGGGTTTGCAACCTGACCGCCAGTGTATCCCACGGCCGTCGACGTCACACCCATTACGCGCCGGAAATTTGCCTCGACGCCCCAGAAGCATCCCGCGGCGAACGTCGCTTTTGCCATGGAATTATTCTACCCCACGCTCATGGATTGTCTGAAAATCTTGCCAACCCTGCGATATATTAGACTGCGGATGCGCCGCCCAAGATTCAAGGAAGGCACTTTGAGGTAAATTTGAGAAAGAATCAAATTAATTTTGTTTTGAGCCGATTTCCTCTTTTGATTCTGGCGATTCTATTCGGAGTGGCGCCTATGCGCGCGCAAGATGACGCTGTCTATTTCCGTCCGGCGCCCGGAGTTGCGCAGGCCAACATTGAAAAGGGCGTCGCGCGTCTTGGCAATTCGGTGATACAAGCGACCTGGGGGGTGGAAGGCGGAGGTCTCAGGGCCGTGGGGGTGCGCGACCCCATCGGCGCAAAGCAAATCACGCCGGGAGTGGATGCATTCCTCCTTATTTTCAGAGACGGGCGAGTGTTGCGCGCATCAAAAATGAAATTCATTCGCGCGCCCTCGGTTCGGCTGATAATTGGCGACTCCACCACTTCGCAGCGTGCCGGACGGATGGCGGGGAAATCCATCGGCGGTGAATTGGCCGATGACACAAACACGGTCCATATCATCTGGCACGCGATTCTGCTCGATGGCGCAAATTACATAAGGCAGGAGATCACCATCGAAGCCCAGCAGCAAGACGCGCCAATCAGTGAGATCCGGTTGGTCGATGCGGCTATGCCGGGCGCGTACGTTTCCGGCCACACGCTCGGCTCGCCGGTTGTTGCGGGGACATTTTTTCTCGGTTTCGAGCAGCCGCTTTCGGCATGCAGCGTTTCCATTGGCCGTGCGATTTGTGCGCTGGAGCGTCAACTGCCTTTGCGCGCCGGGCACCAGGTGACTTATTCCTCCGTAGTTGGCGTTGCGCCGGAAGGGCAGCTTCGGCGCGCGTTCCTTTTTTACATTGAGCGCGAACGTGCGCATCCCTACCGCCCATTCCTGCATTACAACTCTTGGTACGATCTCGGTTATTTCACTCCGTATACGGAGGCCGACGCACTGGGTGTAATCCATGCGTTCGGCGAGGAATTACACGTAAAGCGCGGCGTCCAGCTTAGCTCATTCCTCTTTGATGATGGCTGGGACAATACATCGGCGCTATGGAAATTTGGCGCGGGATTTCCTCAAGGTTTCACACCGGTGCGGCGCGCCGCGGAACAATATGGCGCGGAGCCCGGCGTGTGGCTTTCTCCATGGGGCGGCTACGGCCAGCCGCGGCAGAAGCGCCTGGAAACCGCAAAGTCCGCGGGCTATGAAATAAACAACGACGGTCTCGCGCTTTCAGGCCCAAAGTATTTCAATCTTTTTCGCGAGACCACGCTCGACATGGTTCAGAAATATGGCATCAACCAATTCAAATTTGACGGCACGGGAAACGCTGACAACGTCATACCCGGCAGCGACTACGACAGCGATTTTGACGCCGCGATCCATTTGATAAGCGAATTGCGCACGGCAAAGCCTGACCTCTACATAAACCTAACGACGGGAACTTATCCCTCGCCATTCTGGTTGCGTTATGCCGATTCCATCTGGCGCGATGGTGAGGACCACAGCTTCGCGGGCGTCGGCTCGAACCGGCAAAAATGGATCACCTACCGCGACGCCGCGACGTATCGCTACGTTGTGCGCGAAGGGCCGCTCTACCCGCTGAATTCGCTGATGCTTCATGGCCTGATTTTTGCCAGGCATGCAAACAAACTTGATTCGGATCCGAATGGCGATTTTGCGAGCGAAATTCGCGATTACTTCGGTTCCGGGACGCAGCTTCAGGAGATGTACATCACGCCTGCGTTGCTGAAGCCCGCCGATTGGGACCATCTCGCGGAAGCGGCGAAGTGGTCGGCGGCCAATGCCGCCACACTTGTGGACACGCACTGGATTGGAGGCGATCCCGCAGAGCTGGAGGTTTATGGCTGGGCGTCATGGTCGCCCGCAAAGGGAGTTCTGGTGCTTCGGAATCCAAGCGATCATCAGCAATCCATTGATGTCGATGTCGCGCGGGCATTCGAGCTGCCGAAAGGCGCTGCCGAGCGCTATTTGGCGCACAGCCCTTTCAAGGAGGATGCGGGCAAGATCCCCGATGTCACGCTCACCGGTGGCCAACCGCATCGGTTCACACTCGCGCCTTTTGAAGTGCTTGTGCTGGAGGCAATGCCGCAAACTCAATCGCCCGCGACGAAGCCGCCTGCGAGGAAACATTAAGCATGGGCACTCGCGACCCCCTCAACCGCGCCTCAGTGCTGGAGACGCTACAGCAGCTAATTGCAACGCCGTCCGTGAATCCCACGCTTGCTCCGGGCGAAGGCAACGGCGAGGCCATCATTGCGGCCGCAATCCGCGACTGGTTTACCGGGCACGGAGTGGAATGTTCGCTTGAAGAAGCCGCACCCGGCCGCCCGAACGCCATCGCGCGCATTAGGGTCGGCGCGGGACCCACGCTGGTGTTCTGCGCGCACATGGATACGGTCAGCACGGAGGGAATGACAATTCCGCCCTTCGAGCCGCGCGTGGATGGCAATCGCGTGTATGGCCGCGGCAGCTATGACATGAAAGGCGGCGCTGCTGCGATTCTCTGCGCGATGGCGAAACTTGCGATGGAACCAATTCGCGGAACGGTGACGGCCGCGCTTGTTGCCGATGAAGAATACGCGAGCATCGGGACGCAGCATTTCGTCGCGAATCATAAGGCCGATGCTTGCATCGTCACGGAACCTTGCGACGGCAAACTCATCCTCGCGCACAAGGGTTTTGTGTGGGCGGAGATCACCACGGAAGGCCACGCCGCTCATGGAAGCCGGTGGGACATCGGCGTTTGCGCCATCGCGCGCATGGGCCGCATCATCGCCGCGCTCGACGAATTCGACCGCAAGCAGCTCCGCACACGCGCGCACCCATTGGTTGGCCCCGCCTCGCAACACTGTTCGACAGTGCGGGGTGGGGCAGGGCTCAGCACTTACGCTCCGAGCTGCACGCTTGAGGTCGAGCGCCGCACGCTCCCCGGCGAGACTCCGGAACAGGTGCTTGATGAACTTCGCACCGTGATCTCACTCGCGGGAGAACAAGCGAGCGTGCGGCTGATGCTCACGCAGCCGCCGTTGGTGTGCCCGCGCGAAGCAAGGGTTGCCCAATGCGTCCGAGATGCCGCCACTCAAGTAACCGGCCGTGCGCCCCTAGAAGGCGGCGTCGCATATTGGATGGACGCCGCTCTCTTCGCCGCCGCCGGGATGGAAACAGTCAATTACGGAGCTGACGGCGCCGGCGCCCACGAATCCGTCGAGTGGGCGGACTTGGATTCAGTTGAAACCTGCGCCGCCGTCCTTGTGGAATCAGCCCGGCAGTTCTGCTCATAAAAGCCCATGAAATCGAGGTTTCTTACGGCCTGAGGAAGAGAATTGCTGCCTGCGGGGGGCAATTTTTAGAAGGTGTCTTATGTTGCACCCTATTGCACAATGCATGGTTTTTGAGGTTGACAGGGTATGGGGTGGCTCCTACGATAGCAACGGATAACCCTCGGAGGTTACTGTGCAAAGACAGGCACAACTCATTGCAATCGTTGCACTTGCATTAACATTGGCATCCATACCGGCGTTTGCCGGGACCAACAACTCGCTGGGTGTTGTCACCGGGGCGGATAAGGCGAACGTTGCTCAGGTAGCGGCCGTGGATGGTACAAGTGTCTATGATGGAGACGTCGTATCCACTCAGCCGACCGGCACCATTCGCCTGCGCATGGGGCAATCCCAGATTGTTCTGGCGGGCAACTCCACCGTCATGTTGCACAAGACGGACGCCGGGGTTTATGCGACTCTCCTCCACGGCATGGTGCGATTCTCCAGCGTGCCGGGCTCGCCCTTCGAAGTTCGGGCGTTGGATTCGCTCGTAGTTCATGCGAAGGGTGACTCCCAAGTGATCGGCCAGTTGGTGCTTATGTCCCCAACAGCCTTTGAAATCGGAAGCAACAAAGGCGACCTCGCTGTAAGCCTTGCCGGAACTGATCATGTCGTCGCGGAATCAACGGCGTATCGAGTCAGTTTGGATGATTCAAACGGCGGACCTGTGAGTTCGCCTGGGAAACGCGGGGCGTTTTGGATTTGGTTTCCGATTGCGATGGTTGCCCTGGCGGTCGCGATACCGCTCATCTTCGTTTTCGAGAGCCCAAGCAAACCCGGAAATTAATTCATAACAAGTTTCTTTATCGGGCGGGACTTTAACGAGTCCCGCCCGATTTTTTCTTGGGACATCCGCATTGGCCGCGCGAGGGATTCAGCAGTCGACCGGAAAGAGCTTAATCTGCGCGACAAAGAAGAGTTTGCAAGGGATCTACCAAGATTCGTTTCGGCGCCGACCGCGCGATGAATCGAAACGAAGTTTTCTCTCCGGTTGTGTTTACCCGGCCGAGGAGTTCAGGCTTCCCCATGCCGTTTTGCGCGTAAAGTGGAACGGTCTCAAGAAAATTGGAAGGTACGCCCAATTGTAAAAGGCTGCCTTTCACGACGTATTCGTTGCCTGATTGTTGGGTTTTGAACTCAACTTTGTAATGGGGAATCCCCGTCCCCCGCACCCATTGGTCGAAAAACCATGCCATCGAGCGGTCACCTTCCAAATTCATAGCGGGGAGCATGACTTTCTCAAGGGCGCTCTGCAGGTCCCCCGTCGTGAGAAAACCAAATCGATGCGATTCAGCGAGGGATCGAAGCAAAGCAGCAAAGCGCTCATCCGGGTCCTTACCCTGGGGGTTCCGCAGCATCATCCGGATCATGTGAAAGACCCAGGTCGCCTTTGCATAGGTCAAATCATCGTATCCGTCGGGATTCAACGAAGAGCTCAATCGATAGCCGAGGATTAGAGGTCCCGTCGAATCCACCGGGTCCTCCTTACCTTGAATGTTTGAGGTCAGGCCGTCCCGATACCGGTCGAGCCAGATACTGAGCGCGTGCTCTGAATCCTTTCGGCTTTCGGCGTACATCAGCGCGACATAGTTGGCAATACCCTCGCTAATCCATTGGTCGCGGTAGCTGTGCCAGGCAACAAGGTTTCCCCACCACTGGTGCGCAACTTCATGGTAGGGGACGATTTCGGTGAAATGTTCTTGCACCACTTTATTCAAGCCGATGCGGCGCTGTGATTCGGTTGAAAGGAAAGAATATGTCGGCAGATAAAGAAGTTCCGGCCATCCCTGACCGGATGTGCCCGGAATCTGCGAGACCTCAAGATGGTCAAAAGGAAAAGGGCCGCTGAACCGCCCAAAAAACTGCACGGCCTGAGCAATCTCCTCACCGAACTGGTGCAAAATGGCGGCCGGATTCGGGGAAGGATTTGGCGTCGTAACAGACCCATCCAACATCGGATGGACAACGCCCTGTTTGTCTTGTTGAGGCACAGGAGTGTGGATGGTTCTGTTGGTCGTTCGCGTTTCGAGCGCTTCTTCAAGCTGCGAATTGGCATAGACGTTGATTTTTGCGCCGGCCGAATCAACGGTGTTCACGCGATAGTCACCCAGATTGAAACCGGCCACCAGGGCAGGCGTCTCGGAGCGCCAGTGTCCCTCTCGCCAATCTCCATCCTCACGTTCATCGACCTTTTGGCCTGTAGCCACCAGCCGAAGCTGATGAGGCCAGCGAAATGTAAGATCGAATGTGGCGAAAGAATTCAATCCGCTCACATGCGGATACCAGGTGTCATGCTCGCCGACGTAGAAAACTCCGTTGCCGGCGTTCTGGATCACTTGGCCGCGATAGGTAATCCGCAATTTGAATTCCCGGCCCTTTTCCAGTGGTTGCGGGAGGACCACGATTAGTGAGTAGTCGTCTTGGGAGGCGGATTCCTGCCCTTCGACCGTCTCACCCTGAAAGAATTCGAGCGGGTGGTCATTTTCATCCGACACAGAGTCAACTCGGAGCAGGTTGGAAAGCTCAAGCGTGACAGCGCGATCCCCTATCCCGACAGCCCGCAGCGACAATACAGCTACGCCGGATAAAGTTAGGTCGGGCCGGACGGTGGTTTGCAAGGAATAATTCAGGGGCGAGAAGGGAGCGCTCTGATCCGGGACGCTTTCGCGATGGTAAGAGGTCCAAACATCGAAAAGTACGTGATTGTTAACCATCTTGAGTTGTCCCAAAAGCACTTGTTCTGGGCGCCGGGCATCCAGCAAGACGTCAAATGGGCCGGAAATCTGTCCATCGATTCCGGCATAGAAATAGGGTAGCGGCCGCGAGGCTACGAGATCTGTAAGGATGCGCAAGGAATGTCCGGGGTTCAGGGAAGCTATAACCGGGTCCCACCCCGAGATAAAATCCGGATCGGATCCCGATTGCGCTCCTGCTGCCATGAGGGCAGAGTGGAGTTCGGTGGCGGTTTCATCGTCAAAGCGGGAATAGGCCTTGGTGAACTCCTGGTCCAGCATGGGGACACCGAGAAACCGGGCCATGGACGCTTTTTCAACGGGATCGCGCGGAATGGCCAGAATGTGACCGCGGCCCGAAAAAACAAACCCTGTCACTTTGCCTTCGAAGGGTTCGAGAAACGCGAGTTCTCCTTCGACAAAATTGATGTGAAAGGCGTCGCGTCGCAGGTCCAGGTTCTTGACGTTATAGATTTGGCCGGGATTGACGCGAAGCGCGTTCAATGCATTGTAGAGCACATGGACCGGCGGAGTGGCGGTGCCCTGCGCGCGGGTTGAATTGTGCAAGCTGACGCACAGCACACCGGTGCTGAGCGCGATCAATAATGCAGCCCGAAATTTGACCCGAACCATGGCAGGCAAAACCCTACCCATAAATCCCACTGTAGCTACTTAAAGCAAGGCCCGGCAACCAAAGCTCCACGAATCACTCCTCTACCTCTAAGATAATAGAATGCGCCTCCGCAGCGCCATTGGTGCATTCATCGTACTGGTGTCTGCCTCCGGATTCATTCCGGCGAATGCAGACACCATTGTGCTCAAGAATGGCCGTCGCATAGTTGTTGACGTCGCGACGGAATCCGGAGAACGCGTGACAGGTGTGACGTCGGCAGGCGAGATTTCGTTGCCTAAGTCGATGGTGGCGAGTATCGAGCACGCGCCGGCCAAGCAGGTCTCGCCCGCCAATGTAAATGCCGACGCGAATTCTCTTCCCATCGCCCCACCTGCTTCGTCCCAGAGTGATGCTTCCGATCCTGCCGTAATCGGCTACACCCTTCATGATGGCGCGATTGATTTCAATTACATCTCACGGCTTGACCAGGAAGCGTTGACCGGCGGCCCGCCCGCGGCCTTTCGGGCTTCCGTGGCGCACCATGCCGCCGCCCAGTTTGAGATGGCGCGCGGTAACGTAAGCGCTTCGATGGATCAGGACCGCCAGGCACTGAAGCTGCAGCCTGATAGCGCGCCGCTCCTGCTAAACGTCGCCTATGGCCACTTGCGGCTTAGCGAGTTTTCATTGGCCCTTGAGTATTTGGAGAAGGCAAAGCGCGCGGCTCCTAATTCGGCCGACGTCGCCAAACTAATGGGGTGGGCGGATTACGGATTGAACCGCATCCCCGAAGCGGTCGCAGAATGGACTCGCGCGCAAAAACTTCAGCCGGACCCGGAAGTCGCCAAAGCGCTTGAGAAGGCCGAACGCGATGCGCGCACAGAGGTTGGATTCCGTGAAGGGCAAACCACGCATTTCGTGATTCGTTACACAGGCACCGCCGCACCTCTGCTCGCGGGCGAAATCCTGCACACGCTCGAGATCCACTTCGGGCAAATCAGCGCCTTGCTGGACTACACTCCTCCGGAGCCGATCGGCGTGATCCTTTACACAGACCAACAATTTCAAGATATTACGCGCGCGCCCGCCTGGGCCGGAGCCATCAACGACGGGCGCATCCGAATCCCCGTGCAGGGGCTCAATTCCGTGACAGACGAGCTTTCCCGCGCTCTGAGGCATGAGCTTACGCACAGTTTTCTCCAGCAGAAAACGCGCGGCCACTGTCCAGCCTGGATACAGGAAGGTGTGGCGCAGTGGGTGGAAGGCCGCCGCGTGGGCGCAGGCGCGCGCGTATTGCTGAATGCTTACGATCAGCAAACCTCCATTCCACTTCGCGATTTGGAGGTTTCGTGGATGAGTCTCTCCGGCACAGGCGCAAGCATTGCCTACGGATGGTCTCTGGCGGTCATCGAGACGATTCTTTCCACGGGAAACATTAGCGACCTTTCGCTCCTGCTGGATTCCCTCGCAAACGGAAGTTCCGCCGAGGCGGCTGTACAGTCTGTTCTTCACAAAACTTATGCGGAATTAGAACAACAGACGGCGGACTATCTCCGCAGAACTTATTCCTACTAGTCTGGAGATCCAGTCAGAGCGTAGCGAGAAGTGCTGCGATTAACGCGGCGCGAGGCGCCAGCGCACGAATCAAAATATTTTCGCGTGTGCTATGTGCGTTTTCTCCGATAGCGCCCAACCCATCCAGGGTGGGAATCCCCAGGGCGGCCGTTAAGTTTCCGTCGGAGCCACCTCCGACAGAAACTTCACTAATTGGAATTCCCATCGATTCACCCAAATCCTTTGCGCGTTGATAGAGCGCGGCGCACATTTTGCGTTCCATCGGCGGGCGCGATGATCCGGCGATGACTTCCAGCCGCGCGCCCTCAAGGTAAGGGCGGAGACTGCGAAAGCGCTTTTCAAGGACTCGCATGTCACTCGCGCACGATACGCGGATGTCAATTAGCGCGCGCGCTTCGGCGGCGATTACGTTGGGGCGAGTCCCGCCGCTCGCCACGTTTACATGGACGCCGATGCCCATCTTCGGCCGATTCCACCGGGCAATTTTCGCAATTTGCAGAGCCAATTCGTGGACTGCATTGATGCCATCTTCGGGTTTCAGGCCGCTGTGCGCTGCGCGCCCGATGACTCTCATTTCCATTTCGCTTACACCCTTCCGGGATGTTTTCAATGACCCGCGGGGTTCACCAGCCGGCTCCAAAACGAGAACAGCGTCGCTGCGAAGCGCTGCGTGTTCAATAGCTCGGCTCGAAGCGATGCTGCCAATCTCTTCATCCGACGTCCAAAGGCATGCAATCTCTTTGCGAGGATGGATTCCCACGCGGGAAAGCGCATCCACTGCCGCGAGCGCCAGAACCAATCCACCCTTCATGTCAAATGTACCGGGGCCCCAGGCGCGTCCCTTCGCAACTCGGAATGGGCTCGCCGCGAGAGCGCCTTTGTCATAAACCGTATCGAGGTGGCCGAGAAGCAGGATGCGTCCCGCGGGGCGCCCCGGACCGCGCCACAGGCTCACCAGCAGATGATTACCGCGTTCCGTCTGTTTCAGTATGCGGACGCTTGCGCCTCGCTTGCGCCATTCAGCAGCAACGATGCGCCCGAAGATATCCACTGCATTCTTGTCGAAAGACGGCGATTCAGCCCGAACAAATCGTGCGAGTTGCCGCAACATCTCATCTTCTCGCATTTTCAGTATGGGGAGCAGGTCCCGTATCTCACGAGTGGCGGGCATTGGGAGGTTATGCTAGCAAGGCCCTAGCAAGGCTACAAGCCGGGTTTGGGCGGCGATTCCCAACTCAGCCGCAGATGGCGCCGATTCAATGCCTGGTTTCGCGGCCCGTCTCCAATCGCGTATAATTCGTTGAATTGATTTCCTGAAGAATTTGGCGCGTCCAGGGCGACGTGGTTCGGCAGGGGGAGAGATTCTGCCTTTGGCGCGGACGAGGGGTGGAAATGCTTTTAAACACGAATGACATCCAGAAGATTCTCCCACATCGCTACCCATTCCTATTGGTGGATGCCATCGAGGAAATGGAACGACTGAAGCGCATTGTGGGCATCAAGAACGTAAGCATCAACGAAGCTTTTTTCCAGGGGCATTTTCCAGGCCACCCGGTCATGCCCGGAGTATTGATCATCGAGTCCATGGCGCAAACCGGGGGCCTGCTTCTCTTGCAAGAGATTCCGGACCGGGAGAACAAGCTGCTCTATTTCGTCGCCATTGATAACGCCCGCTTTCGGCGGCCCGTGGTTCCGGGCGACCAGTTGCGCATCGAGGTGAGTGTAATCGGTTTTCGCAAGACGTTTTGCAAACTTCAGGGCCGTGCGAGCGTGGATGGCGAGCTGGCGGCGGAAGCGACATTAATGTGCAAGACCGTGGAGGTCGAGCGAGACGGCTCCCCTGCGCTCGATAAGAATCTGGTCGAGAAAGACTAATGAGTGACATCGACTCGAGGGCCATCGTTTCTCCCTCGGCGCGCTTGGGCCGTGGGGTTCGCATTGGGGCGTATGCGCTGGTAGGCGATGAGGTGGAACTGGGCGACGGCTGCGTCTTGCATGAACACGCGGTTGTGCGTGGGCCTTCGCAATTGGGTCGGGAGAACAAGGTCTTTTCTTTTGCCGTCGTGGGCGGAGACCCGCAAGATTTGACTTTCAAGGGCGAGCGAGTCTCCCTCGAAGTGGGCGACGCCAATGAATTCCGGGAGTTTTCAACCATCAACCGCGGAACCATGAAAGGCGGCGGGTTCACGCGTGTGGGCAGCGACAATCTGTTCATGTCGTATTCGCACGTTGGCCACGATTCCGTGGTTGGCAGTCACACGATCTTTGTAAATGGGGCGACGCTCGCGGGGCATGTGGTTGTGGAAGACCATGCAACCGTGGGGAACTTCAGCCCCGTTCACCAGTTTTGCCGCGTGGGGCGCTATGCCTACATCGGCGCGCACACAGTGATCACTCAGGATGTGCCCCCTTTTTCCAAAGTGGTTACCCCGCGGCACACGCGCTGCTACGGCGTGAACAGCATCGGGCTGCAGCGTCATGGTTTTTCGTCCGAACGCATCGAAGCCATCGAAAGGGCGTATCGCTTTCTTCTTCGGTCGAAATTGAACACCACCCAGGCGGTCGAGCGCATGCGCGAAACGCTTGGGGGTTCGGCAGACGTCCAAGAGGTGATCGCGTTCATCGAGTCCGGCGCGCGCGGACTTACCAAGTAGAACGCCAAATCGGCATGCCGAACTCATCCAGCGCAATTACAGAAACTCCCACGTCGCAATGGGGTTTAATCGCCGGGAACGGGCGGTTTCCGTTTTTGGTGCTGGAGGGGGCGCGGAGCCAGGGGATTGAAATGGCGGTGTTTGCCCTGCGCGAAGAAGCCTCGCCGGAACTCGAGCATGTCGCGAAACGTGTACACTGGGTTGGTTTGGGAGAACTCAGCCGCACGATCGATCTTCTACACAAGGAAAGTGTCACCAAAGCTGTGATGGCCGGGCAGGTAAAGCATAATAAGATTTTTGCTTCGATTCGTCCGGATTGGCGTCTCGCGAAATTGCTTTTTTCGCTTCCGCGCAAGAACACGGATTCGTTGATTGGCGCGGTTGCCCGCGTGCTTGAATCAGAGGGGATTACTCTCGTGGACTCGACTGCATTCCTGAAGCCCCTCGTGCCGGAGCCGGGATTGCTGACTCGCCGTGCGCCTGATGAGCGGGAAGCCGCGGATATTGCTTACGGGCTTGATGTCGCCAGGCATATCGCCGGAATGGATCTGGGGCAAACGGTCGTTGTGCGCGACCAGGCCTGCGTTGCCATTGAAGCGATGGAGGGCACAGACGAAACAATCGAGCGGGCTGCTCGAATCACCGGAGGCGCCGAGCTGACGGTCATCAAGGTTAGCAAACCGGGCCAGGACATGCGTTTTGATGTACCCGTGATTGGATTGCCAACCATCGAAGTGATGAAGCGTTCTCATGCGACCGCGCTAGCAATCGACGCACAGCGGACTTTACTATTCGATCGGGCGCAACTGATCGAAGCGGCGAACTCGAGCGGCATCGCGATACAGGCGTTTGAGCCCAGTGCCGCTCCGGCGAGCGCACGGGACGCGTCTGCGGCAGGCAAACAATGACCACAGCTAGCATTCGCGTGGCTGTTGTCGGCGTCGGCGATTTTGGACGGAACCATGCGCGGGTCTATCGTGAACTGCCGAACGTGGATCTGGTGGGCTTGGTGGATTTGAATGCCGAGCGCGCCGGGCTCGTGGCCGCGGAATTTGGCACTTCAGCCTTGCCGAATATTGAGGCTCTCGAAGGCCGTGTCGATGCCGTGAGCCTGGCAGTTCCCACGGCCGAGCATGCGCGAATCGGTTGTGAGTTGCTGCGGCGCGGGATCGACGTTCTCGTCGAAAAGCCAATGGCTGTTTCGGTCGGCGAAGCGGATGAGCTAATTGCCGCTGCGCGCGCATCGAAGCGCGTTCTGCAAGTTGGACATTTGGAACGATTCAATCCGGCAGTGGTCGCCGTGGAAGAAATCATCCGGCGCCCGCTGTTCTTTGAAGTTCACCGGCTGGGCATTTTTTCGCCGCGCAGTTTGGACATTGATGTGATTTTCGACGTGATGATTCACGACCTGGACATACTGCTCGTGCTTGTAAAGGAACCTGTGACAGATTTGAAAGCCGTGGGTATTCCCGTTGTTTCTGAAAAAGTGGACATCGCCCACGCGCGCCTCGAATTTGCCGGCGGCGCCGTGGCCAATGTGACGGCGAGCCGCGTTTCCACGGAGCGCGTGCGCAAGATGCGTTTCTTTCAGGAGCGCGAATATGTTTCACTGGATTACACGCGGCAGGATGCATTGCGCGTCAGAGTGAATAAGCCGGGACCGGAGCCGGACTTCGGATTTGAAAAATTGGCAACAGAACCAAAAGAGCCTCTTCGCGCTGAACTGGAATCATTTCTGGAATGTGTGCAGACCCGCGGGACACCGCGGGTGGACGGTAATGCTGGACGCAATGCTTTAGAGTTGGCCGAACGCGTCGCCGCAAGCATCCTGGATCACGGCAGGCGCGTCCAACTAAGCGCATTTGTGTCCCCATTGGCAGGAAAATGATAGGCCGATTCCTGGTTCCCTCCAATTCGCGCGCCCTTTCCGACTCAGCCCCTGAAAACGGCCAGCGCCGGAGGACCCATCTGGATTTGCGTACCATCATTCCCGCCGACCTGCCCCAAATTGAGCTTGACGCAAAGTCCAATATTCCATCGTACATGCCGATGGATGTCCTTTCGAACCGGCAAGTGATTCCGCGCGACTTGCCGATCAAACCACTGGATCTTAGGCACACAATTCCTTCGCACGTACCCCTTGCAGTGTTGCACGCTCCCCAGGCCGTGCCAAAGGATGCCAAGCTACCTGAGGGTCAGGCAAAACCGGTGCAACTGCAGCATCCGGCGGAAATGCCGGATTTGCTCGAACCGGATGTGATAACCACTGGCGAAGTAAACCTCATCCCACAGGGACCCGGCGCTTTTCAGGAAGAAAAAAGGTGGGTGCTTCGCGGCGCTTCTGCCGTGCTTCACGCGGCTGCAATCCTTTTGATCATTTTTATCTCCGCGATCATCCCCACACACACTCCTACAAACGCGGAAATCGAGATGGCCGCTCGTTCGCTCGGCGATCTGTACTTGCCTCCGGACATGAAGACTCTCCGGCATCAGACGACGCCGCCCGTAAACACTCCACCGGTGCACATTGATCCCAACGTTATCCGCCGGCTCGCACCTTCAGCGCCGACTCCTGGACCACCCCAGTTGCCTGTAGCTAACCAACCGCCAAAAGAAGCCATTCAACCTTCACCACTTCCAGGTCCCAATCAGACGCCGACTCTTCCGTCGTCGCCCGCGCCGCGGCTTGATCCTCCGACTCCGGTTCCGCACCTTGAGCCAATCAAACCAAGCCAGGACACGCCCACTGGCGGATTGACGATTCCGCGATTCTCGCCCGGCAGGGCCATCCAACAATCGTTGGACGACGTTGCGCGATCGGGTGGCGGTTCAACAACCAGCAGATTTGATAGCCGAGTTCCATCCGGAGGAGGCGGCTTCGGCGGAGGCGGAGGGCAAGAGGTAGGTGGTGCGTTGACGATGTTGTCGCCGACCGAAGGATTGGATTGGAGTAGTTATTTGGATCGAGTGGTGGCCAGCGTGAGGCGCAATTGGCTTTCAATCATTCCCGAATCCGCCAGAATGGGTGAAAAAGGGTTGGTGTATATCGATTTCGAAATTGCACGCGACGGTTCGGTTCCCCCCGCGGAACCCACGTTGCGGAGGACTTCGGGCAAGGATCCACTCGACCGCGCAGCATTGTCCGCGATTCGCGCCTCGAGCCCATTCGAGCCGTTGCCACCGGCTTATAGTCAACCCAGCATCAAATTGCGATTCGTTTTTATTTACAATTTGCCACCTTCCGCCGCACAGTGAAACCAACGCGCAAACAAATCCTGGGCATAATCCTTCTCGGGATCGTCGCGCTCATTTTCCTGTTCTTGCGGTATGGAAAGATTTTCTAATGACTTCTTCTGCGATTGAAAATCTCTCGCCCTTGGCCGTCATCGTTGGCCCAACGGCCTCCGGGAAGTCAGCTTTGGGCGTGTGGCTGGCCGGACGTCTCGGCGGCGAAGTTGTGTCCTGCGATTCGACGCAGGTTTACCGCGGATTTGACATTGGCACGGCCAAGCCGACACAAGCCGAGCGGCGCAGCGTGCCGCATCACCTGATTGATCTAATCGAGCCGAATGAGGTTTTCACCGCGGGCGACTATCGCCGCCGGGCGATCGGGGTGCTTGCGGATTTGAAGGAACGCGGCAGGCTGCCCGTGCTGGTTGTCGGAACTGGCCTTTATCTTCGGGGTCTCCTCGAAGGATTGTCGGATGCGCCCGAGCGGTCAGAGGAGTTGCGCACGCGTTTGACCGCCCGGTCAGATCGCCGCCGGCCAGGTTATCTGCACCGGTTGCTAAAACGAATGGATCCTGATTCCGCGGCGCGAATCGCTTCGCAGGACTCTCCCAAACTGATTCGGGCCATTGAGGTCTGCGTCCTTGCCGGGAAGCCTTTGACGGAAGTCCATCGCTCGGGCCGTCAGCGGCTGGAAGGCTTTCGTCCCATGAAAGTTGGACTCCTGCCGGAACGCAACGCCCTTTACGAAAGAATCGAGCGACGAACCGCGGAAATGATTGATCATGGATGGGCTGACGAGGTCCGCTCTCTCATGGGGAAGGGAATCCCCGGAAGCGCCAAGCCTTTCTCGTTCATTGGTTACAAAGAATTGCGCGCGCACTTCGACGGAAAACTTGAATTGCCGAAAGCCATCGCAACAACCCAGCAAGCCACGCGACGCTATGCAAAACGGCAGCTTACTTGGTTTCGCAAAGAGAGGGACGTCCGTTGGTTCGAGGGGTTCGGCGATGATGCGAAAGTAATGCAGTCGGTGCTGCAGCATCTACAGGAAGAGCTGGGGATCGCCCGCAAAGCGGCGACTCCCGGAACTTCATAAAGGATTTGCATTCAAATGAAATCGGTTCAGAAAACGGATTCTCGCGAGCGCGCTCTGCTTGTCGGATTGGGCCGCAAGCGCCCTTCACGCGTTCCCGGCGCCGAACCGGGCCAGGCCGAGCGCGAATCTCTCGACGAGCTCGCGGAGCTTGTCCGCAGCGCGGGCGGCACCGTCGCCGGCTCCATTTTGCAAATGCGCGACAAGCCGGATCCCGCGACGCTCGTCGGCGCGGGCAAACTCGAAGAAATCGAAATTGAGGCGCGAACACACAAGGCGCCCCTAGTCATATTCGACGCAAGCCTGACACCCTCACAGCAGCGCAATATCGAAAAGGTGCTCGATTGCCGCGTGATTGATCGCACGCAGCTCATTCTCGATATTTTTGCCCGCCATGCCCGCAGCCGCGAAGGTCAATTGCAGGTGGAGCTGGCGCAACTGAATTATCTCTTGCCGCGCCTTTCCGGGCGAGGCACGGAACTTTCACGTCTCGGCGGCGGCATCGGCACGCGCGGCCCCGGCGAACAAAAACTCGAAACGGACCGCCGGCGCATTCGTGACCGGGTTGGCCGCATCAAGCAAAACATCGAAGACGTGCGTAAGCAGCGCGCCCGGCGCCGCGAGGCGCGCCAGGCAGTGCCACTCGGCACTGTCGCGCTCATTGGCTACACCAATGCTGGCAAGTCCACTCTCTTCAACGCACTTTCCAAGGCCGGAGTGCTCGTATCCCCAAAAATGTTCGCCACTCTGGATCCCACGGTCCGCGCTATACGGCTGCCTTCTGGACGCCGCGTTCTGCTCTCCGATACCGTGGGCTTCATCCGCGAATTGCCGCCGGCGCTGATTGCCGCGTTTCGCGCGACTCTTGAAGAAGTGCAGGAGGCATCGCTGCTTCTGCTGATCTCCGACATTTCCAATCCTTACCATGCGGAGCAGGAAGCAGAAGTCGACAAGGTACTGGCGAAACTTGGCGTTGGTGATCGCCCGCGTCTCCACGTGTGCAACAAGATCGATCAGTTGCCGGCCGGCGATCTCGATGCGCTTCTCGCCGCAAACGGAACGAAGGTGTTTGTGTCCGCTCTGAAAGGTGCCGGACTCGATGAGTTGCTTACGCGGATGGATGCCGCAATCCCAGTCGACTCTGTTGTGCGCTTCCTCCTGAGAATTCCCCTTGCCGATGGCCGCACGCTCGCGCTTGTTCATGCCCTGGGGAAAGTTCTCAGCTCCACTGTGGAGGAATCCTCCATGCTGCTTGACGCAGAACTCCCAGAATCCCTCGCCCGGCGCGTGAGTTCATATGCCATTGAGACCGCTGGCTCCGCTGCGGCGGAATAAAACCTCTGCTGGATACTTGGAAGGCTTGAATCCGGCAATTAGTCGTAAAGTCCTTGTATTCCGGGATTTGCCGCCCTCTCCTAGCAACATTTTGGCATTCGCGCGCTTCGACCGAGATGGCTCCCCCTGTGGATAAACCTGTGGAAAGCTGAGCCACAATGTCTTGCAATTCGCTTGTCAACAAGAACTGCTCTTCATCGCCATCCACCAGGCTACGCTTAACATCTCTATTTTCAATGACTTACAAGAGCATCTCCGATTGAGCCGAATCCACAGTCAATCGGAGTTAACTTTTCTTAACACCCCGGTTTTGCACAGTTTCGCAGCAACGGCATGCGCAAGTGGTTATCCTGCTGTAACTTGCAGGCCGTGAGTCAACCTGCTGCTTGCGGTTTGATCCGGACGATTTTCACTGGCGTTGACTGGGATATAACGGAAGTCTATAGTTGGCGCGTCGGTCGGGACTTGTGGCGGGTGGGGCAATGAGCCCCAGGATCCAATGAATCTGCCGAACACACTCACCATACTTCGGATTTTCTTCGTTCCGCTGCTTGTCGTCGTGCTTCTAACGCGTGAACCAAATGTTGTCCTCTGGGGCGTCTCGATTCCTTTCGTTATCTGGGGCGTGTTGATTCTATGGGTCGCCGCAGCCACGGACTGGGCAGACGGATACTTCGCGCGGCGCCGCGGCGAAGAGACGACGCTCGGCATTTTGCTGGATCCGATCGCGGACAAGCTCCTTATTTCCGCCGCATTTATTTCTCTCGTCGAAATGCATTTGGTCTATGCCTGGATGGTGGTGATCATCATCGGGCGGGAGTTCACCGTTCTCGGTCTTCGCTCCATCGCTTCAGCGGAAGGGCTGACGATCAAAGCCTCGGCACTCGGTAAAGTGAAAATGGGGTTGCAGGTTGTTGCAGTGAGTGCCGTGATTCTCGGTGCCAGGCAGGAATTCTTGGCGCCCTACGCGCTTGTGCTGATGTATCTTGTGGTCGCCAGCGCTACAATTTCTGCGTTCCATTACTTCCTCAAATTCTGGAGCCAGGTGGACAGTAGCATCAAGCAACGCCGGCGCCTGCGCCTGACGGAGCGGCACGAAAAAACGCAGGATGCCCCCATACTTTAACCAATCCATTTGCAAGACAGACCAGCGGAACCTCCTGGAAATTGCAAGGCGCGCGATTGTCGAAGCTGTCCTGCATAACGATGTACATGATCAAGTATGTCGCCCCGCAATTGTGCATGGAGCATTGGCCGAGCCGCGCGGCGTCTTTGTCACCCTGGAGTACCTTGGGAAATTGCGCGGATGCGTCGGGCAAGTGACCCTACCTGATCCGCTCGCTTTGGCCGTAGCCCATTGCGCTGTTGCGGCTGCGCGGAATGACGCGCGCTTTTCTCCTTTACGTCCGCAGGAAGTTGCCGGGCTCACGATTGAGATTTCCGTCCTTTCCCCAATGGAATTAATTCTCCCTGAGCAAATCGAAGTTGGCGTGCACGGTCTGATGGTCGCGAGCGGACCGTTTCGCGGGGTCCTCCTGCCGCAAGTTTCCGTCGAGCATCGCTGGACGCGCGAGCGATTTTTGCAGGAGACGTGCGACAAAGCCGGCTTGCCCAAAGACGCATGGAAGTCGCAGGAGACAAGGTTATTTGGTTTCACAACGGAAATTTTCTCGGAAGAGGATCTCCCCGGTGCGGTTTCCAATCCCTCCGGACACAGTTCGGTGTGACCCGCCTGTCTCCACTTCCGTGAAACGTGCTCCCCGTCCGCGCACGTCTGAGATAACCAGACAAATCCTTGAGACTATGTCAGGGGCCGTCAGGATGCTTCATGACAGCGATTGATCTTTGCGCTGATGTTGGGCTGGCTGCCGTCGGGCTGGTTACAGCCAATATGCTGCTGGGACTGTTGATGGCGCTGCGTTACAGCCCATGGCGCTATTGGCCGCACCGGCATTTCAATTATTTCCGTCTCCACAATTGGACGGGGTACCTGCTGCTGGGCACTGCCATCCTTCATCCGGTCATCCTGCTTTTTTCTCCGACGGCGCGGTTCCGCGTGATTGACATCATCTACCCGGTGCACTCTCCCAGCCAGCCGCTTGATAACACGATTGGCGCAATCGCTCTCTACCTTGTGATGGTTGTGGTCGTCAGTTCTTACTTTCGCCTTCGTCTCGGCCGGCGGACATGGAAGTCATTTCACTTCGTGATTTATGCCGCGGCCATTGCTCTCTTCTGGCACAGCATCTTCACCGACTCCGAATTGAAGAATTCACCGACAGATTTCCTTGACGGCGAAAAAGTTTTTATCGAGATATGCCTCATGATTGTGGCCGCCATTGGCATTCTCCGCTGGCGCCACGCAGTCCGTAGAGCACGCGAGGCGCACCCCTCGTAATTGGAGGCACGAAATGAAAAGGGCCGGCGCAAGCCGGCCCTTCTATCAAATCTTTCCTTTAGCCTTTGATTCCGCCTTACTCCACTTCGACGTAATCACCGACAAAGATTTCACGCCGGGTCGAGGTAATCATCAAGGTTGCCGTATTGTCGGAAACGCGGACCACGATCCCCTCGCCAAGAATTTCCCGCGGAAGATCTTCCCAGGTATAGCGCACGGGCGTGCTGCCATAGCCCATCATATGGTCCTGCGCTCCAGCCGTCTGGTAAGCGTATTCCTTGTGGTCACCTTGATGGCGGAAAATTCGCAGATAGCTTCCCACATGCACTCCCTGTGAGGATCCAACGTTGACGTACACGATGTCCTTATTTCCGGCCATCTGCCCAAAATCCTTCGTGGTCACAACCATGCCGATTTTTCCCGTTGCTGGTGCGAAGGGGTCCACAATGTTGGAATTCGGCTTCAACGACGGTGCTGGCCGCTCCACAAACGGGCGGATGATGTCTCCCCGCTGCATGAAATCACAGGTGGACACAATTCTTGCCGTGGAGACTTTTGCATCCACGTGTACGACCCGAATTCGCCCGAGATCCGCCCAGGGCTGGCCCATTGCCCGCATCAGCGTCAGTTGCGAATGGAACCAATCCTGTGACACTAGATCGTTGATAGGCCGCATGACGAGATACTCGTCGCCGACCTTTACTCCCTGCGCAGATCCGCGATTGATGTAGATGAGATCGTTCAACCGAAACACGAAGTACGGGTCGGATTGTTCGCCGGAGACGATATAGCTGTCTTTCGGGACCGCCTCCCTGGTCACCAATCCGGAGCAGTACATCGTGGCCGGATCCACGGTTGTCGGGTTGGTGCCCTGCCCCGCAGCAATTCCCGCCACCAGCGCGACGGCTACCGCCAAGAACGCCCATTTTCCTCGCATGTGCTTCACTCCTTGGACTTTACGGGCCTTTAAGGCACTTCGATTCCCGCCTGATTTCACGCTAACAAAGGCCTGGGGGAGCGTCAATGGAACCCTGGGACAAGCCTTTACACATTCGATACCGCGTGCTAGAAGCAAGGACTTATCCCAACAGGGTTGGGAGGGGGAGAAACCTTGCTTTTCGGCAGGGACAATATTTGTGCCGTTGTTGCGGCAAATACCGCTGCTCAAATGCTGCGGGCGCTGAAACAGGCGCTTCGAGAGTCCCGGACAGTTGAGTTGCGGCTTGACTGGTTGCGGAATCGCCGGGAGCTCGAACTTTTCATTCAGCGACTTCGTGTGCCGGGCAGGCGAGCGTGTCTGATTGCCACTTTGCGGCGTCGAGACGGAAGAGGCCGATACGCCGGAAATGTGGCCGAGCAGATGGCATGGCTCGAGAAGGCCGCAAAAGCAGGTTGCGCCTGGTGCGACTTGGAAGTGGAATCCGCCGCACGCCTTGACCGGGCTGCAATTGAAGCGCTACGCCAGGCGGGGGCGCGAGTGATGATTTCCTACCACGATTTTCGGCGGACGCCGGCTCGTCCAGAGGGTGTTGCGCATCGCCTCACCGGATTCGGGGGCGACGCGATTAAGATTGCAGCACAGTCGATTAAGCTCAAGGATTCGACGAGGCTGCTTGCGACCGCGCGGCGTCGAAAGAACTTGGTCGCTGTGCCGATGGGTGAAGTTGGCTTGCCCGCGCGAATTCTCGCATTGCGCGAAGGCAGTGCGCTTGCCTATGCCGCTGTTACGGACGCAACCGCGCCGGGGCAGCTCTCTGTTGCAGAAATGCGCGATCTCTACCGCGCGGACCGGCTCGACCGCCGCACGCGCATTTATGGAGTTATTGGCGACCCCATCGCGCACTCGCTCTCGCCGCGAATGCACAATGCGGCCTTCGTCGCGCGGCGCGTAAACTCGGTCTTTCTCCCATTCCTCGTACGAGATCTCTTGGGTTTTCTTGCGGCGCGCGCGGATTTCGGCCTCTCGGGTTTTTCCGTGACGCTGCCGCACAAACAGAGAATTCTGCCTTACCTTGATGGTTGCGATCCCCTCGCAACCCAAATTGGCGCAGTGAATACGGTCGTCGTTCGTGGAGGAGGGAAGCTCTACGGATACAATACAGATTACGTCGGTGTGCTTTGTGCAATCGAACGCCGCATTCGATTGGCGGGAAGCAGAGTTCTATTGCTCGGAGCGGGAGGGGCGGCAAGGGCTGCGGCCTTCGCGCTTTGTGAAGCAGGTGCACTGGTGAGCATTTGTGCGCGCAATCCGCAAAAGGCGCGGGCATTGGCGCGCGCCGTGGGTGCTGAAGTGATTCTCCGGCCGCATCTGCGCGGCGAATTCTTCGACGCCGTGATCAACGCGACGCCGGTGGGCATGAGCTCAAGAGGTGGCTCGCCTCTGCGCCCGAATGAGCTGAATTGCCGCGTGGTCATGGACATGGTTTACCGGCCATTGGAAACGCCGCTCCTGCAAATTGCGCGCCGCCGCGGCATCGATACAGTATCCGGCGTCGAGATGTTTCTCGCGCAGGGGGCCGCGCAATGGGAAATCTGGATGGGCGAGCGCGCTCCCGCGGAAACGATGCGCCGGACCGTTCTCGAAGCGTTGCGGCATGAAAGCTCGGCAAAGTAAAAAATGATTCGCCCTGACTACAAAACGTTCTGCAAACTTGCGCGTGAGGGCAACCTTGTTCCTGTGTACGAAAATTTTCGCGCGGACTTGCTGACTCCTGTCTCCGCCTACCTGCGCCTATCGCGTGACGCCCGCTACGCTTGCCTCCTGGAAAGTGTGGAAGGCGGCGAAAAAATTGCGCGCTACACATTCGTAGGCGCGAACCCGGCTGAAGTTTTCCGCTTCCGAAATGGGTCCTGCGTTGTCGAATCGGAAGGCCGCATGCGCGTGGAATACACGCGGCCGATGGAGTTCTTTCGCAAGATGGCTGCGCGGTTTCACCCCGCGCGCGTTCCCGGCTTGCCTCCGCTCGTCGGCGGAGCGGTCGGCTACTTTGCTTACGACATGGTGAGGGAATTCGAGCGCATCCCCGAATCGGGCCGCGACGATGTGGACCTGGACGACGCCGTGATGATGTTTTTCCTTGGCCTCGTTGTCTTCGACCACGTGCAGCATCGCGTCTGGATCGTCCGCAACGTTTACACCGCTTCCCCCGGCTCGTTGCGCTCGAAATATAACGCCGCCGTCCGGGAAATTGCCGCGCTGCGGCGCCAACTCGACCAGCCCGTTCCTGCGGAGAAGTCCCCGGCCCGCAAACGGAAAAACGCGGCTTCGCCGAAGGTCGTTTCCAATTTCACAAAACCAAAGTTTCTCACCGCCGTCCGCAAGGCAAAGGAATACATCCGCGCGGGCGACGCGTTTCAAGTCGTAATCAGCCAGCGCTTTTCCACGCACATTGAAGTGGACCCTTTTGAAATCTACCGCGCGCTGCGCGTCGTGAATCCCTCGCCCTATCTCTATTACTTGAAGCTGGGCGACGTTTCCGTCGCGGGCAGCTCGCCAGAAATGCTGGTGAAGGTGCAGGAGCGCAACGCTTTTTACCGGCCCATCGCAGGCACTCGCCCTCGCGGGCGCGACGAGCGCGAAGACCTGAAGCTCGAAGCGGAGGTGCTCGCCGATCCGAAAGAGCGCGCCGAGCACATCATGCTTGTCGACCTTGGCCGCAACGACCTCGGCCGTGTTTCCGAATATGGCAGCGTCCGCGTTGAAAAATTGATGTTCGTCGAGCGCTATTCTCACGTAATGCATCTCGTCTCGAGCCTTCGCAGCACGCTGCGTACGGATGTGGATTGCTTCGCCGCGCTCGCCTCTTGCTTCCCCGCGGGCACGCTCAGCGGCGCGCCAAAAGTCCGCGCGATGGAAATTATTGACGAGCTTGAGCCCACGCGCCGGGGCGTTTACGGCGGCGCGATTTTGTATCTCGATTTCGCGGGGAACCTAGATTCCTGCATCGCGATTCGCACGCTGGTAGTGAAGAATGGAGTCGCTTATGTGCAGGCAGGCGGCGGCATCGTGTATGACTCCGTGCCGCAGCGCGAATACGAGGAGACGGTCAACAAGGCGAAAGCGCTTTTCCGCGCCATCGAAATTGCGCACGGCGCGGAGGAGTAGCGATCGCCTAAGTCCCGGAAAGGCGAGTTACTGGACAGGACAACTCAAAACCAATTGTCGCGTCCCGTTTGTCATGTGAGTTCACTGGGGGACGACGCCTTCGACGATAAAAAAGCGGCCCTTCGTTGAGCTTTGCCTGAGCGGCTTGATTGCCTGATATGCCGGCGAATCGTACCACTCACGTGCTTTCTCGGCGCTGTCGAAAGCGAGCACCACGAAACCCTTTGGCGGTTCGCCCTCGAGAGGTTGGGTCCTGCCACCACGAACGATAAAGTGGTGATTGAAAGGCGCCAGCGTTTCCTCAACCTTCCCCCCATATTTCTGAAGAGTAGGCATGTCCTGGAATTCATCGACTTCCGAGATGACGTAGGCAGGCGGCACCTTTGCCTGCCGCGCATGAATCGCCGTGGCGCCAGCAACGCCGATCGAGACACCGGCCAGCACGGCAAACGCCAGTTTGTGATTCGCTTTCATGGGTTCATTCCTCCTGTGTGTCTGTGCGAACAAGCACTAACCCGTACAACGTGATCGTTGAGATTGGAATACACCTCGTTAGGCAAATATGGCGTTGTGCATTATCCCGGCTGATCACCAATAGCGGCATCATCCCTCTGTGATCATTCATGGCGCAGCGCGACCAGCGGATCGACGCGTACCGCGCGTCGCGCAGGAATATAGCAAGCGAGCAGAGCGACCCCGATGAGAAGAAGGGCGACACCCGCGAACGTGAGAGGATCCGACGGACTCACGCCGTAAAGCAGTCCTGCCATTAAGCTCGACACGATCAGAGCGCCAACAAGTCCAACGGCGGCACCGCCAATGGCGAGCCCCAATCCTTGACGCAGAACCATGCGCAGGATGTTCCGGTGTTGCGCACCAAGCGCGATGCGAATGCCAATCTCGTGTGTGCGTTCGCTCACGATGTACGAAATCACCCCGTAAATTCCGAGCCCCGCCAGGAGTAAAGCAGTCAGAGCGAACAACGCAACAATTTCCATCGAGAATCGCCTGACCGAAAGAGACTCGGACAGCACGTCATCGAGCATCTGAGCCCCGAATACTGGGAGTTCCGGGTTGATGGATTGCACCTCCCGGCGCAACTCCACGGGAGTTGCAGCAGGGTCCAGCCGCCCACGCACAAAAATGGCCAGATCTTTTGCCCGCCTCTGATACATGCTCAAATACATTTGCGGAACGCTTGTGTCCGCCAACGATTCTGTTCGAGCATCCTCGATCACGCCGATAACTGTGTTCAGGGAAAGAGAAGTTGGGTTCCCCGGGATCGGCAGTTTGACGCGTTTGCCAACGGGATTTTCATTTGGCCAGAAGGTCCGCGCGAACGCCTCATTGATCACCACTGCTGGAGTGGCTTTGTCGTCGTCGAACTCGGTGAATTGACGGCCGCGTAGCAGCGCGATGCCCAGCAAGTGAAAATATTCCGGTGTGACAACCAAAGTGTTGACCAAAGGAGCCTGAGTCATGGGAGTCTCGCGTCCTTCGAGGATCATCGGGTAAGGGTTTAGATCGAATTGACCATGTCCTAATGGAATGGCGGCCAAGTCACCTACGGCTATTTCTTCGACTCCGGGCAGCGATTTGCCACGGCGAATCACTTCGTGGATGAATGCAGCCTCCTGAGAGGGGGTTCGGTAAATGTCAGTACTCGGATCATTTGGAATGGGCAGCCAAGACCGAACCGCCATCACATCCTCCGGATTGAATCCCGGCCTCACATTCAATAAATCCCAGAAGCTGTGCAACAACAGCCCTGCGGCAATCATGAGCACCAAAGATAGGGCAAATTCTGCCACCACGAGCACGCGGCGCGTGCGCGCCTGTTCCCTGGAGCCCGTCGAGCCGCGGCCTTCCAGTTTAAGGGAATGTGCCAAATCCAGGCGGCCGGCATGCGAGGCGGGAGCCAGACCAAAAATCACTCCGGCTACAAGTGAGGCGATGAAGGCGATAAGCAAAACGGTCCAGTTAATCGACACTTCATCAAGCCGCGGCAGGCTTTCGGGCACGAGTCGCAGCAAGAAACTCTTCCCACCAAGAAGAAGTGCCAAGCCGGCGATTCCGCCAAGCAGAGAAATCAAAAAACCCTCGGTCAGCAACTGCTGTATCAGCCGCCCACGAGCGGCTCCAAGCGCTTGCCGGATGGCCATTTCGCGCCCTCTCGCGCTGGCGCGTGCGAGCAGGAGATTGGCAACGTTTACGCAGCCGATCAGCAGGACCAATGCCACGGCGCCCAGGAGCAAAATTAACGACTGGCGAACATTTCCGACCAGGGTTTCCTTGAGCGGCACCAACCGCACCGTCCACGCGCTCTGTTGCGGATAATCTCCCGGGAATTCTTTCTGCAGAGATGCGACTAACGTGTCTAACCGGCTCTGCGCGGCGGCAACGGTCAGCCCGGGTTTGAGTCGTGCGATTGCTTCGACAAGAAAGTGCGAATTGCGCAACGGAGGAGGCGCAGGCGCAGCGGCAAAACCAGCTGCGGCCCAGACTTCAGTGTTCCTTTCCTCCGGCGTTCGTCCCGGGTCGTGATAACCGGCTGGCATGACGCCAATCACTTGATACAAGTCGTTGTCCAGGCGCAAGCTTTTGCCAACTATGTTTGGATCGCTCCCAAAGGCTCGCTTCCACAGCCCGTCGCTAATCAAAACATCCAGCGTAAATCCTGGTGTCTTGTCGTTGGGATTGAACGTGCGGCCCAACTGGGGTTGCACTCCCAGCAGCGCAAAATAATTCGGCGCTTCGGCAAGGAAGCTGGCGCGGGTAGGTTGCGATGACCCTGTAAGATTCACTGACCCGCCTCCACCCAAAGGCGAAACATATTCAAAAATCCCGGAAGACTCGAGATCGTGCCACTCGGGCACCGACATTCCCACGTCGTGCGCGCCCACGCCGGGAAGATCATCCTGGATGCTGACGAGCTGCTCCGGTTGCGGGTACGGCAGGGGATGCAAAAGTGTGGCATCGACAACGCTGAAAATCGCTGTGGTGGCTCCGATACCGAGAGCGATGGTGAGGACGGCCACGGCGGTGAATCCCGGAGATTTTCGCAACGTGCGAAGGCCGTAACGAACGTCCTGCAGCAAAGTATCGATGAACTGCATTCGTCGCCCCGCCCGGTAGTCTTCTTTCATCGCTTCTACGGCGCCAAATTTCAGGGCTGCCTGGCGCCGCGCCTCGACAGGTGATAGACCCGCACGAATATTTTCAGAGGTTTGCAGAGCGAGATGATCCTCAATCTCTTCTTTCAATCGTTCGTCGTCTCGCCGCCTCGTCAGAAAGCTCGCCAAACGCTTGAAGAACCGCCGCAGAGGTCTCATCGCAAATCCTCCGCTTTCACCTCGAAGAACCTCCCGATGATTGCTGCCGTTTGCTCCCAATCGCGCGTCTCAGTCTGCAGTTGCTTGCGCCCGTCGCGTGTCAGCCGGTAAAAGCGGGCTCTGCGGTTATTTTCTGAGGCGCCCCACTCGGAAGCGATCGCGCCCTCCTGCTCCAGCTTCAACAAGACCGGATACAGAGTGCCCTGATTCACGGCCAGCAGATCTCCGCTGATCTGCTCGATGCGCCGCGCGATTCCGTAGCCGTGCAAGGACCCCAGAACATCCAGAGTTTTGAGGACCATCAACGCCAAAGTGCCCTGTCGAACATCGGTTTTTTGTGTCATAGGACCGCCATTTTGGTTTCCAACAGGAAGGATGACATACTTCCTTTTGGAAAGCAACAGGGCGGTGTCCAAATGCCCTTGACCCTATGCCGCCTACATGATTCTTAATGATGGCTTTCCGGGGAACCAAGAAAGAGGGTTTTGTGCGGATTGTCGGCCGCTCGTAGACTGACCCAGTGCCGGCGCGTGACGTTTGGCGCGAGTGCCGCTAGAATAAAAAGATGATCCTAATGCTCGACAACTACGACTCGTTCACTTACAACCTCGCGCAGTATCTCGGCGAGTTAGGCTGCACTTTGGAAGTGCGCCGGAATGACCAGATTACGACGGAGGAAATCGCGCGCATGAAACCCGAGCGCATCGTGATTTCCCCCGGCCCGTGCACGCCGCGCGAAGCGGGCATCTCCGTTGAACTCATCCGCCGCTTCGCAGGCGAAATTCCGATCCTCGGAGTTTGTCTTGGTCATCAGGCGATTGGCGAAGCCTTCGGAGGCAAAGTTGTTCGTGCAAAGGAGATTCTTCACGGAAAGACGAGCGAAGTGAAAAATGATGGAAAGACAATCTTCCGCGGGCTACCGAATAAATTTATGGCCACGCGCTATCATTCGCTCATCGTCGAGCGCATATCCTTGCCGCGCGAACTCGTCATCTCCGCCGAAACTTCTGACGGCACGATTATGGGTCTTCGCCACAGAAAGTTCCGTGTTGAAGGCGTTCAATTCCATCCCGAATCCGTCCTCACAAATGTCGGGAAGGATCTCCTCCGCAATTTTCTTTCACTAAATTAATCGCGCGCTTCTCACCATTTCAGATCCGCGAGAATCGCGCCATAGATTTCGATCCCGCGCCAAAAATGCCCGATGCGCAGGTTCTCATTTGGGCTATGCTGATTATCATCATAGTTGACGATCGGCACGCTGATCACCGGCAGCCCGAGATTCTCGAAGATGTACATCGGCGAACTGCCGCCGAGTATCGGCATCTTTACAAGTCCGCCGCCCACTGCTGCGTCCACGACATCCGCGAGCGCTTTTGACACCGGCAAATCCATCGAAGTCAGCGCCGCCGGATAGCTCCCCTTTGCCATCTCCACGCGCGCGACTTTCGAGTGCGCGCGCCGCTCCTCCACAGTCGGCTCTTCGGCCGTCACGAAGTAGCCCTGCGCGCGGATGTGCGCCGCGAGCCGGTCAAACTGCATCTTCGGCGTGATGTTCTTCACCAGACGCATGTCAATCGCCGCGGTGGCTTGATCGGGAATCACGGTGCGCGATTGCTCGCCGACATCCGCACTGCGCAATCCATCCACATTCAACGAAGGCTGCGTCAGCAATTCGACAAGTTTCTTTCCGTCTCCCTCCGACTGCGCGATCGCGAAATCTTTTTCCAGGTCGGCGTCGTTGTTCGGCATCTCTCCGAGAGCCTTCAGCGCCGTTGGTCCAAGCGGTGTGACTCCGTCATAAAAACCTGCGATGCGCACGTGGCCGTTTTCATCTTTCATCGTAGCGAGCAGTTGCGCCAGCCGCATCGCAGGATTCGGCGCCCAGTTCCCGTAATGCCCGCTGTGCAGCGGACGCAGCGGCCCGTAAACAGTGATCTGCGCCGACACGATTCCGCGGTTTCCGAATGTCACCAGCATCCGTCCCGACTGGTGCACGGGGCCATCCCCGTTGATAAGCAAATCGCCCCCGAGCAAATCGCGGTGCGCCATCAGCGTGCGCTCCAGATTCGGCGAGCCGCCTTCTTCTTCGCCATCGAACACAACTTTTACATTTACACCGAGCGAAATGTTTCGCGCTCGTAGCGCGTCAATCGCCGCAAACAGCGCAATGATTGGAGATTTGTCGTCGCCCGATGATCGCGCATACAGTCTCCACTCGTCGTTGTAGCGTTCGCCCGCCGCAGGGAAGGGAATGAGTTTTCCATTGGCTTCGAGCGGCGCATTGCGCAGAGCAGGCTCGTAAGGTTTCGTGCCCGTCCACGTTGCCGGGTCCACCGACTGGCCGTCGTAGTGCATGTAAAAAATTATCGTACGTGCCGCGCCCGCTGTGGCCAACTTTCCGAATACGACCGGCCCCCGGCCCTCGATCGGCAAAAGCTGAGTCTCGAATCCGCGCGCATGGAGCATCTCCACAAGCTTCGCGGCGTTGCGCTGAATGTTCGGGGTATCGCTTGCAAAATTTGGAATCGCGAGGAACGCGCGCAGTTCATCCATCACGCGTGTTTCATTTGCTTCGCGCCATGCGCGCACTTCGCGTGCAGTCCGCCCCGCCTCCTGCGCGGCGCTTTGTGGTGCATTCGCCGCCGTGTTCGCGTTTGACACTGGAGCGCTCGCCGGGTACGCTATCAATCCGATTAGAAAAAGCGAGACGACAATGTATCTCATTATTTCCCTCCAATAACCGGTTCTGACGATCTGCTCTTTGCTTTCCGCCGCATCCGGCGGACATTATAGGTTTTCCCAGCCACGGGTGGTGGCTTTCTTCAACTTTTTTGGCGAGTCACGTCGACGAAGGGGATTGAGCTATGAATGAACTTGCTCTGCACGTGGAAAATTTAGCAAAGGTTTACGCGCCACACGGACTCTTCCGCCGCGGCAAATCCATTCGCGCCGTGGACGGCATGAGCTTCAGCGTCGCGCGCGGCAGCATCTTCGGGCTGCTCGGCCCCAACGGCGCCGGCAAGACCACTCTCCTCAAGATGCTCACAACACTCGTCCGTCCCACGGCAGGCCGCGCCAGCGTGCTCGGATTTGATGTCGTCTCGCGCCCGCTCGAAGTGCGCCGCCGGATATCCGCTGTTTTGCAGGAAACTGCTGTGGACTTATTCCTTAGCGTCCACGGCAATCTACTTTCCTTTGCACGATTCCACGGACTTCGCGGCGAACCTGCCCGACGCCGCGCCGCTGAAGTGATGGAGCAGTTAGGTCTCACCTCTGAATCCGGACGCAAGGTGATGGATTTGAGTGGAGGCTTTCGCCGCCGCGTCCAGGTCGCCAAAGTGTTCATGGTAGATACGCCCGTGCTTTTTCTTGATGAATTCTCGACCGGCATGGACCCCATCCTGAAGCGCGAAATCATGGACACGTTCCGCGCCGAAGCGCGCCGGGGACGCACGCTCGTGCTCACCACGCAGATCCTCAGCGAAGCCGAAGACCTTTGCGACGACATCCTCATCATGAATCACGGCAAGCAGGTCGCGCGCGGCGGCATGAATACGCTGAAGCAGCTCTCCGGCGGCGTTTACGAAATTGCGTTGACGTTTGACCGCGTCCCGGATGGCGCCGAAGCCGAAATGGCCGCGCTTCATCCCCTGCGCAGTCATATCGATCAAACCACTCTCGAGGCGGCGCTGCGCGCGAGCGAATCGCAAGTGCTCGAATGGGTGTCCAGCCTCTCGCGCCGCGGCAAGCTCCTGCATGCCGAACTTTCCGGCGCCAGCCTCGAAGACATTTTCATCGAGCTCACGAAGAAGGAGACTCAACAATGAGCGCCATTTCCGCGGTGATTTATCGCGAGGCCCGTCTGCGCGCGGGGAACGTCACGTTCGTCTTCTGGGACCTCTGCTTTCCCCTGCTATACATGCTTATCTTCGGCGTCGGGGTTTCCTTCGGTCTCGGCGTCCCTGAGGCCGCGCTCGGTGCGAATTACAACTCGTTTTTTCTTTCTGGAGTTCTTGCCATGGCGGGTTTTGCCATTGCGTCAAACACCGCGTGGTCCTTTTTTATGGACCGCGACAACGGAATTTTCTACGAGATGCTCACCTACCCGCTGAGCCGCGCCCAATACTTGATCGGCAAGGTCGTCTTCAATCTTTTTGTCGTGGTGGTCCAGGCTGCCATAACGATTGCGCTCTCTTCTTCAATTCTGGGTGTTCACCTGCGCGCGGATCTTCTGCCTGTGCTATTTCTCGGAATCGTCGGCTGCGCCGGGGGCTGGTTTTTTTTCTATGCGACACTCGCGTTGCGAATTCGCCGCAACGACGTTTACAACAGCATCACCTCTGTAATCTATTTTGTTCCCATTTTCGTCAGCTCGACGTTTTACCCGGTGGCTACGTTGCCCGCGTGGTTCCGCGGCATCGCGCGCGCAAATCCCATCACGTGGGAGGTGGACTTGTTGCGCTACGCTTCGATTGGAATGGGGAATCCGCGCCAGGTCACGATCGAAGCCGCTGCGTTCGCCGTATTTTCAGTGATTGTATTTTTTCTTGCCGTGCGAAGTTTGCGCAGCCAGGAATAGCCGTCCAAAATAATCGGCGGCCAGCCTTGCGGATGACCGCCGCGTGAAATTGTTTCACGTGAAACAATTGTTGAACTTCGCTTAATTTAAACCTGGTGATGGAGCTCAACGATTTCCCTTACCCTGGCCTCCGTAATCCCTTCTTGCTGCTCGACCGCTAGAGGGTGATCGGTCGGATCCAGCTCTATGAGGGGTCGCAGTCCCACGCCTTGCAATTGGACACTTGTCTTAAGATTCGAAGTGTCCGGATAACCTTTTATTTGGTTTGATAACCACCCGAAATATCGCTGTTCTTTTGTGGTATCAGTGTCATCCCATAATGCCAGATAGTGGTCATAGTTTTTCTGACTTAAACTCACCCAAACACCCCACACAAAATACTCACCGGTCCCGATGATGCGTATTTTCAGGATTCCTCGGACGAAGCGGAATTCGCCTGAAGTACAAGCATCTTCATTCAAGAATCCTTCAGACTTCTCGTCTTCCGAAAGGCCAGCCCAGTAGTCAGGGAAGGAATAACCAAAATCCAGGGGGATCTGGTCAAAGTATTTCCCACAGCACGAACACGTAAATCCCTTCATTGGTGATCCTGTGAAAATGCTATCAGAGCTTTCATCTTTCCCAACGCCGCGCCGGAATCAATCGCCTCTGCAGCAAGCTGAGCGCCGACGCGAAAACTGGCCGTGCCGCCGCCCGCGACAATCGCCGCAGCGGCGTTGGCAATCACGATGTCCCTCCGCGGGCCGCGCTCGCCATTCAGAATGGCGCGAAGGATCGCGGCGTTTTCTGTGGCGTCTCCGCCGGAAATTGCATCGAGCGGCGCGCGCTCCAGCCCGAAATCGTCGGGTGCGACGCGGTAGCTTCGCACCGCGCCGTTGATTACCTCGCTGACAAAGGTTTCTTTGCTGAGTGAAATCTCATCCAGCCCGTCCGCGCTATGCACCACGAACGCGCGCTCCGCGCCAAGTTCCGCCAGCGCTCGGGCCTCCGGCTCAACCCACTTTGCCGCGAACACGCCCAATACTTGCGCCCGCGCGCCCGCCGGATTCGTCAGCGGCCCGAGCAAATTCATAATCGTGTGCCCGCCGAGCTTTTTCCGCGCGCCGGCCGCGTGCCGCATTGAAGTGTGCGCCACCTGCGCAAACAAAAATCCAATTCCGATTTCTTCGATCGCCGCGCCACCGCGCTCGATGGGCAGGTCCACGCGCACGCCCAGAGCTTCCAGCACATCCGCTGACCCGCTCTTCGAGCTGTACGACCGGTTCCCGTGTTTCGCTATGCGTATGCCCGCGCCAGCCGCCACGAACGCCGCGCATGTGGAAATATTGAATGTGCCCGGAGTCCCGCCGCCCGTGCCGCACGTGTCCACGATTCCCGCCGGCGCTGCCCGCCCCGCTGGAAACGCATTCTTCGCGTGACGCCGCATCGCCGCCGCGAATCCAACGATCTCTTCAACCGTCTCGCCCTTTTCGCGCAGCGCGGCAAGCAGGCGCACGATGTCATCTTCCGCCATGCGCCCGGAAAGCAACTCCTCCATCGTGGCTTCAGCGTCCGCGCGCGAAAGGTCACGCCGAGTTTCGACTTGCAGCAGCAGGGCAGTGAGGTTCACGCGCTTGCGCCCTTCTTCCGCTTCGGCCGCGCCACCAATTCTCCGCCACAATTCAGGCATTCCTTGCGAAAATTGTCCGTGCACTTGCGGCAAAATGTGCATTCAAACGAGCAAATGCACGCCTCGCCATCGGCCGCCAGCGGCCGCTCGCAATGCATACACCGGACTTTCATTTCCAGCGCCACAGCGGGGCTTCCTTGCTCCTCCGTCGCGTTCCAGCTAGACTTCTATGTTTTGCACGAGTGAAAATTCTAACACCGATGGGAATCCGATGAAGATTCATGAGTATCAGGCCAAGGGGATCCTCGCCAAATACGGCGTCCCAGTGCCCCGCGGGATGGTGGTCTTCAACGCTGACGAGGCCCGCAACGCAGCAATCAAGCTCGGCACGCGCGTCACAGTCGTCAAAGCGCAGATTCATGCAGGAGGCCGCGGCAAGGCCGGAGGCGTCAAGCTGGCGAAATCGCCCGACGAGGCCGCCGCAATCGCGAAGGAATTGATTGGCACCACGCTCGTCACTCCGCAAACCGGGCCGGAGGGCAAAATTGTAAAGCGATTGCTGATTGAAGAAGGTCTCGACATCAAGCGCGAGCTGTACCTCGGCGTCCTTGTGGATCGCGCCTCTGCCTCGCCGGTTTTCATGGCCAGCGTTGCCGGAGGCATGGAAATTGAAGAAGTCGCCAAAACGAATCCCGAAGCGATTCTCCGCGAAACAATCAACCCCATCGCCGGATTTCAGGCTTATCAGGCGCGCAATCTCGCATTCGGCCTCGGGCTTTCCGGCGATGCCGCCGCAAACGCAACGCCTTTTTTCAAGGCGCTCTACCACGCCTTCGTGGAAACGGATGCATCGCTCGTCGAAATCAATCCCCTCATCGTCACCGGCGATGGTAAACTCGTCGCCCTCGATGCGAAAATAACTTTTGATGACAACGCGCTCTATCGCCACAAAGACTTGAAAGAGTTGCGCGACTTCGACGAAGAAGACCCGCTCGAGGTCGAAGCCTCCCGGTTCAATTTGAATTACATCAAGCTCGACGGCACCGTCGGCTGCATGGTCAATGGCGCGGGACTCGCCATGGCCACCATGGACATCATCAAGCTCGCCGGCGGTTCGCCCGCGAATTTCCTCGATGTCGGCGGCGGCGCCAGCGCGGATCAGGTCAAGAACGCTTTTCGCATCCTGATGAGCGATTCCGAAGTTCGCGGCGTCTTCATCGACATTTTTGGCGGCATCCTGCGTTGCGATGTCCTCGCAACCGGGGTTGTCGCTGCAGCTCGCGAGTTGAGCATAAAAATTCCCGTCGTCGTCCGAATGGAAGGCACGAATGTCAAAGAAGGCCGAAAAATACTCAGTGATTCGGGCCTGAACTTCGCGATTGGCAATGACATGAAAGACGGCGCGGAAAAAATCGTCAAGCTCGCGCGCTTGAGCGCTTCCATCGGGGGTGTGCGATGAGCGTGCTTGTAAACGAAAAAACGCGCGTCATTGTGCAGGGCTTCACCGGGCGCGAGGGAGCGTTCCACGCGCAGCAAATGATCGAATACGGCACAAAAGTAGTCGGTGGCGTCACGCCCGGCAAGGGCGGCGCCACGCATCTCGACCGCCCCGTATTTAACACCGTCGCCGATGCCGTGAAAGAAACCGGAGCGGACGCGAGCATTATTTTTGTTCCGCCGCCCTATGCCGCCGACGCAATCCTGGAAGCCGCGAGTGCGGATTTGCCGCTCGTTGTCTGCATCACCGAAGGCATTCCGGCGCTGGACATGGTCCGCGTCGCCGCCATTCTGCGCGGCGGGAAGACGCGGCTCATCGGCCCCAACTGTCCTGGCATCATCTCCCCGGGAAAATGCAAGATGGGCATCATGCCCGGGCGCATCCACAAGCAGGGCCGCGTCGGACTCGTCAGCCGCAGCGGCACGCTTACTTATGAAGCCGTTGACCAACTCACGAAGCTCGGCATCGGCCAGTCCACGTGCATCGGCATCGGCGGCGATCCAATTATCGGCACGAATTTCCTGGACACGATTCGCCTGTTCAACGACGACCCAGGCACCGAAGCCATCGTGATGATCGGCGAAATCGGCGGCAACGCCGAAGAAGTTGCGGCGGATTACATCAAGAAAAATGTGAGCAAGCCCGTCGTCGGCTTTATCGCTGGACAGACCGCGCCGCCGGGCCGCCGCATGGGCCACGCCGGAGCCATCATTAGCGGAGGCCAGGGCACAGCGAAAGATAAGTATGCCGCGATGCGCGCCGCGGGCATCCGGACCGTGCAAAGCCCGGCGGAAATCGGTCACAATATGGCGGAGCTGCTCAAGACCAAGCCAGCGCGCGGCAAAAAAGTTTCAATCAAGGCAGCAAAGAAACCGGCGAAGGATAAATCAAGCAGGAAAAAATGAGAAGGCAGCGGCACAACACTGAGAGGAAAGCGTGGCTGTAGAAAGAACTCTTGCAATCATCAAACCCGACGCCGTAAAGCGCGGCTTGCAGGGAGACATCCTGTCTCGAATTCACAGAGCAGGATTTGCAATTGTCGCGATCAAGTCCGCCCGCCTAAGCAAAGGCGAAGCCGAAGGATTCTACGCCGTCCACAAAGCGCGCTCCTTCTTCGGCGAACTGACCGACTTCATGAGTTCCGGCGAGTGCGTCCTAATCGTTCTCGAAGCCGAGAGTGCCATCCTCAAGTGGCGCGAAACAATGGGCGCCACCGACCCCGCGAAAGCCGCCCCGGGAACGATTCGCCGCGATCTAGGCACCAGTATCGGCAACAACTGCACCCACGGGTCGGACGCCCCCGACACCGCCGCCTTCGAGATCGGCTACTTTTTCTCCGGAATGGAATTGTTATAGCTTTCCGTGGGGTCACCCAGACTGTCGCGGGATGGGTCACTTGGTTTCGCGTCACTCCCACCTTTGTAATTTCCGCCACGGTTGGAGTACAGTTTCAGATCGCAGGAACACTCAACGATTCAAGCCGTTCCGATTTATTTGCGGGAATCACGGCTCTCCACAGGAGGCACTCATGTCCATTCGTCCCATCAAACGCGTAATCAAATCACAGCCGACCATCGAAGGCGCCGGAGTTCACCTCCGCCGCGCATTCGGATTTCACGGGACGTCCGAATTCGATCCCTTTCTCCTTCTCGATGATTTCCGCAACGATGTCCCCGCGGATTACCTTGCCGGTTTTCCCTGGCACCCGCATCGCGGCATCGAGACCATCACCTACGTCCTCGCCGGCACAGTCGAGCATGGCGACAGTATGGGCAACAAGGGGGCCATCTCAGCCGGCGACATTCAGTGGATGACGGCCGGCCGCGGCATCATCCATCAGGAAATGCCCAAGGGCGATCCAGAAGGCCGCATGCACGGCTTCCAATTGTGGGCGAATCTTCCCGCCGCGCTGAAAATGACCGTTCCGCGCTATCAGGAAGTGAAGTCCAATGAGATTCCGGAAGTGACGGATGACGACGGCACTATCACTCGCATCATCACCGGCACATTTTGGGGCAAGAAGGGGCCGGTCGAAGGCATCGCCGCTGACCCGGTCTACATTGACGTGACCGTTCCACCGGGCGTCCGCAAGATTCTTCCCGTTGAGACGACGCGCCACGCATTCGCTTATGTTTTCGCGGGTGCCGGAAAATTCTGCAACGCATCTTTGCCGCTGGATGTGCCAACTGAATCCGTAGGATGGTTGGACACCACGCCGCCGAAAGACGCGGAAGACCGCTCGCTCATCCTCTTCGACCGCGGCGACGAAGTCGTCGTGCAGGCCGGCGAAGATGGGATCCGGTTCCTTCTCGTTTCCGGAAAGCCGCTGCAAGAGCCCGTCGCGTGGTACGGCCCGATTGTGATGAACACGCAGGCGCAGCTCCGCCAGGCATTCGAGGAGCTTCAGAAGGGAACTTTCCTCAAGGTGGAGGACATAAAGCGCGCAGCGAAGTGACGCATCGGTCCGAGGTTTGAATTTGCTTCGAGTAAAATGCCTACATGACGCCCGTGCGCGAACTCGGCCGGCTCCTACTCACGGTTGGCGCGGTGCTCATTGCGGCCGGCACATTTTTTTACTTTTCCGGCAGGCTTCCATTTCGACTGGGCCGGCTCCCAGGCGATATCTCCTGGCACGGCAAGCACGGTTCGTTATACTTTCCCATCGTGACGTGCATCGCGCTTAGCATCCTGTTGAGTGCGGTTTTTTGGTTCGCGTCACATTTTCGGCGCTGAGGCGACCACGGCGTGTCTCAATTCCAATTCAATCTGATCCCCGAGCGCAAGATCTGGACGGTAACGCAGCTCACCGCGCGAATTCGCGATGTGCTCTCGGCGGCTTTCGGCGCGATCTGGGTCGAAGGGGAGGTCTCGAATTTCAAAGAAGCACAGTCCGGGCATCTCTATTTCACATTGAAAGATGATTCCGCGCAGGTCCGCTGCGTCTGTTTTCGCAACTCCGCGATGCGGCTGAAGTTTCGCCCCGAAGATGGACTGAAGGCGCGTGTGCGCGGCTCCATCAGCGTCTACGAACCCCGCGGCGAATATCAGATCTATGTCGAACACATTGAGCCGGTAGGTGTCGGCGAATTGCAACTTGCTTTCGAGCAGCTTAAGAAAAAGCTCGGTGATGAAGGGCTCTTTGACGCCTCGCGAAAAAAACCGCTGCCGCTGCTGCCCGGGCGCATCGGCGTCATCACGTCTCTGAGCGGCGCGGCCCTGCGCGACATCCTGCGCATCCTGCGCCGCCGCTTCCCGAATGTCCGCGTGCTGATCTATCCCGTGCGCGTGCAGGGCGAGGGCGCGGCCGGTGAAATCGCCGCTGCGATGAAGTTTTTCACCGCACGCAACGCCGCCGACGTCTTAATTGTTGCGCGTGGCGGCGGCTCCCTCGAAGATCTCTGGACCTTCAACGAGGAAAAGGTCGCGCGTGCGATCGCCGCTTCGCACATTCCGGTTATCTCCGCCGTCGGCCACGAAACCGATTTCACTATCGCCGACTTCGTCGCCGATGTTCGCGCCTCCACTCCATCCGCCGCCGCGGAAATCGTCGTCCAGACGCGCGAGGCCTTCGATACGCACATCCGCCAGCTTCAGCAATCGCTCGGCGAGCGGATGCAATACATGATTCTCGGGCAGCGCAATCGCCTGCACGAATTGTTCGCTCACCGCGCATGGCGCCGCCCGGAAGAAATTGTCCGGCAGCATCGCCAGCGCACCGACGAGTTTTCTCTGCGATTGGGAGAGGCGCTGCGCGTGCGGCTTGACCGCTTGCGCAAGCGATTCATTGACGCGCGCGCGCGCGTCGCTTCTTTCGATCTGCGCACGCGCCTTGCAGCCATGCGTTCGCGCATTGATCAGCGAAACGTCGAGCTTACGCGCCGCGTCGAACGTTTGCTCGTCGTCAAGCGCCAGCGCTTTGAAAGGGTTGTGCTGCAATTGGAGGAGCGCAGCCCGTTGCGTGTTCTCGATCGCGGATACGCGATTGTGTATGACTCAGCGGGCCGGGTCGTCCGCGCCGCCGACCAAGTTGCTCCGGGAGATGAGGTCTCCGTTCGCCTCGCTCGCGGACGATTGATCGCAGAAGTTAAACGGAGTGCCGACTAACATGTACCGAGATCGGCGAGAATGGTGGGCAACACCTCCAAATTGGATGACATCGCATTGGTTCAGAATTTCGGTCCGATTGGTTATGTACATGTGTCTTGCGTTCCCTCTGGCTTTAGTTGCTGTCGGCCTGGGCGACAGTACGAAAGTGCCGCAAATCATCCGAACCATTATTTCTCCTGGAATGCGGCCATCGCTGTGGCTTTCCTCGAAATTGTTTATGCCCACTCATAGTGATGGTGGATTCCTCGGTTCCTTCGCCATGGCGATGTGGCTTTGGATAATGACCAACACAATCTGCTTTGCAACGTTGATCTATGCGGTCACGACAACGGTGATTCATTGGAGAAAGCAAAATCGGGCAACCTAGTGCGCGAAACGCAATTCACCCGGTGAAGGAGAGAAAATGGAAACGAAGGATCCTATTGCGATCGTCCTGAAATTCATTGAACGGATCAACGCAGGCGATGTGGACGGGATCTGCGCAATGATGACGGAAGATCACCTTTTCGTGGATGGTCTGGGAAACCGCTTCCAGGGCAGGGAATCGATGCGCGCCGGCTGGAACGGGTATCTCTCTTGGTTTCCGGACTACCGCATCTCGCACGACGAAATTTTTCAGAATCGTGATGCCGTGGCCGTCGTTGGAATGGCGAGCGGGACCTATGCGGTTGGCGGCAAGCTGCCCAAAGAAAACCACTGGAAGGTCCCCGGCGCGTGGAAAGGTATTGTGCGCGACGGCAAGATTGCTGAGTGGCGCGTTTATTGTGACAACCTGTCCGCGTGGAAACTGATGGGCGAAAAAGTGGCCTGATTTGAGACCCGCATTCGGGTTTGCTGACGCTATTCGTCGTCGCTGCTGCTCGCAACTTTCAGCACGGCAAGAAACGCTTCCTGAGGAATGTCTACGCGCCCCACCCGCTTCATGCGCCGCTTGCCTTCTTTCTGCTTTTCGAGCAGCTTACGTTTGCGCGTAATATCTCCGCCGTAGCATTTCGCGAGCACGTTCTTGCGCATCGCCGCTACCGTCTCGCGCGCGATCACCCGGCTGCCAATCGCGGCCTGTATCGGCACCTCAAACATTTGCCTCGGAATCAGTTTCCGCAGGCGCGTCACGAGTTCTCGGCCACGCTCATAGGCCTGGTCGCGGTGGCAAACGAGCGTCAGCGCATCGACCGGCTCGCCGCCCACCAGCACGTCGAGCTTCACGAGATCGGCCTCCTGATAGCCTTCCAGCTGGTAATCGAGCGATGCATATCCGCGCGATACGCTTTTGAGCCGGTCGTAGAAGTCCAGCACGATTTCATTGAGCGGCAAATCGTAAGTCAGCATCACGCGCGTCGGCGAGAGGAACTCGAAGTTTTTCTGCACTCCGCGCTTATTTTCGCAAAGCTGCAGGATGGCGCCAACGGAATCTTCCGACGTGATGATCATCGCGCGGATGATCGGCTCTTCAATTTTTTCAATAAGGCCCGGCGATGGGAATTTTGTCGGATTATCCACTTCCATGATCTCGTGTGTCACGCTCGTGATGCGGTAGCGCACCGATGGTGCCGTCGTAATCAGGTTGATGCCGAACTCGCGCTCGAGCCGCTCCTGCACAATTTCCATGTGCAGGAGCCCGAGGAATCCGCAGCGGAAGCCGAAGCCCAGCGCCACTGAATTCTCCGGCTCGTAGAAAAACGCAGCATCATTCAGCTGCAGCTTGCCAAGTGCGTCACGCAACATTTCATAATCGCTGGCTACCACGGGAAACAATCCGGCGAAGACCATTGGCTTGATGGCCTCGAAGCCCGGCAAAGGCGCCGCGGGACGGTCGACTTCAACCACCGTGTCGCCCATCCGCGCGTCCGCAACTTGCTTGATATTCGCAACCATAAATCCGACATCGCCCGCCGCAAGCTCACTGAGCACAACCGGTTTCGGCGTGAGCACGCCGAGCGATTCCACTTCGTGGATCTCGTCGTTGAAGCAGAGTTTGACGCGCATATGCATCGAGATACGCCCTTCCATCACTCGCACGAGCACGACCGCGCCGCGATAGGCGTCAAACCACGAATCGAAAATGAGCGCGCGCAAGGGCGCGCCGGCATCGCCCTTCGGCGCGGGCACCCGCGCGACAATGGCCTCGAGCAACTCATCCACGCCGAGCCCGCTCTTCGCGCTGATCAGTAACGCATCCGCCGCGGGAATCGCGAGCACGTTTTCGATCTGCTCCTTTGCGACTTCAGGCTGCGCTGCGGGCAGGTCTATCTTGTTGATCACCGGGATAATCGTGAGGTTATGTTTGGCGGCAAGAAAAGTATTCGCAACGGTCTGTGCCTCAACGCCCTGGCTCGCGTCCACCACCAACAGCGCCCCTTCGCAAGCGGATAGCGCGCGCGAAACTTCGTATGAAAAATCCACGTGCCCCGGCGTATCGATCAAATTCAGGCGGTAGATATTTCCATCCTTCGCCTGATAATGCAGCCGGATGCTCTTGGCCTTGATCGTGATACCACGCTCGCGCTCCAGGTCCATCGAGTCGAGCACTTGCTCGTGCATTTCACGCTGCGTGAGCGCGCCGGTGCGTTCAAGCAGCCGGTCCGCAAGCGTGGACTTGCCGTGGTCAATATGCGCGATGATGCAGAAATTCCTTACGAACCTGGGGTCCATTCGCTCGCTCAGTTATCTGATGCATCGCCCCGGCCCAGACGGCGCGGGGCACAAAGAAGAGGAATTCCGGGCGCTCCAGAACGATTCCCAGAACGCATCAGTGTGCCACAGTTTCGCGCCACGGGCCAACGCGCCCTGTATGTCCCTATAATGGCAAGTGGGAGTCGGCTAAGCCGACACACGGTTTTTTGTCGCGCGTTGGCCGGCCCTGCAGCGGGTATATATTGGAAGTGATGCGCGCGCGCCCCGCTATTGTGCGGGTAGGTGTATGCATGAGTGTCAGCGAACGCGATAACAAAACCCAATGGCGAATGACTTAGAAAAATTGCTGGATCGCGCGAAACGTGCGCTGGAGAAGAACAAGCCGGCGGATGCCATCGAGGCGTTTCAATCCGTGCTGCAGACCGCGCCCGGCAATACCGAGGCTCTGCAGTCGTTGGGTGATCTCCACACCCGCGCGGGCGAAACGGGCAAGGCCGCTGTTTTTTACGGCCAATTATTTGACCGTCTCGTCGAGCCTCGCGAAGAGCCGAAAGCCGCGGCCCTCTACACAAGGTTTCTCCGGCTCTCCGAACAACCGCCCGAGCGGCAGGCGCGCTACGCCCTCCTCTTGCAGCGGCAGAACAAAGTGGGCGAGGCGATCGAGAATTATTCGGTTGCCGCTGAGCATTTTCTCGCGCGCGGCAAGGAAGACGAGGCGCTGAAATGCCTCGAACAGGTCGCCGAACTCGATCCCGAAAAACCGGAGCGGCAACTTGCCATGGCACAACTCGCCGAAGCCCGTGGGCGCAGCGCTCTTGCCGCGCGCGGGTATGTCCGCGCGGGGCAACTGGCGCTCGGCAAAGGCGAAATTCCGAAAGCCATTGAGTTGCTCGCGAGTGCGAATCGCTCCGCTCCGGATGACCGCGACGTCGCGCTATTTTACGCGCAGGCCCTTCTCATTGCGGGTGATGCCACGCAAGCCGTCGAAAAACTCTCTCCTTTTGCGCAGTCGGAATCCGCGGCTGTCTTTCGTAAATGTTTCGGCGAAGCTCTGATGCGCTCCGGGGAGCTGGATCGTGCGCGGGAGGAGCTCATCATCTATTACGGGAAAGCCGGTGGGGATCGGGCAATGCTCTTTGAGCTGGCCGAATCCTACATCTCGGCCGGAGAGGACGCGAAGGGCGTCGAGGTATTGAATTCGATCCGGCAAAATTATCGGGATTCCGGCAGCGCGAACATCTTTGCCGGACGACTTGACACGATGTCAGAAGCGCATCCTCACTCGCTTGTGCTCATGGAGTTTTGGAGCGAGGTGTATCGTGGTCTGAATCGCGAGGCAAAGTATTTTGAGACACTGGTCCGGTTGTTCGATGTCTATCTCGAACACGAAAACGTGAAAGGCGCTTGCGATGTCCTCGACCGCATGGTGGACATTGACCCTTACGATTTCCGCAACCAGCAGCGGCTCGAGAAACTCCGCGACACCGCGGACAAGGACTACCTCATGCGCGTGGCGTCCCGTCTTGGCGTCACGATGGCCCAGGTCGGCGTCGCCGGCACCAGCTTTGGTGATGCAGCCGATTCCCCCGAACCGGCGGGCTCGGCCGGCGCGACTGCGCTGGACGACTTGCTGGTGCAAGCCGAAATCTTTCTCCAATACGCGCTGATGCCCAAGGCCCTCGAGCGGCTTCAGAAAATCGTCGAACTTTTTCCGAATGACGCCGAAGATAACGAGCGCTTCAGAAATTTGTGCGAGCTGGCAAACTGGTGGCCTGCGGGCGTGAGCAGAAAAGCGTCTTCCCGGCCTGCCGGACCTGCCGTCGCGAGCCAGCCCGCACCGGTCGCGCCAGTTGCCCCTCCGCCTGCGCCCTCGGGCGTCTATTCCCCTGAAACCATGCGCGACCTTTCCAAGATTTCGGAAATTGGGCAGGGGATTTACAAGCAGCCGAGCCCTCGCGCGATGCTTTCGTTTACCGTGAACGAAATCGGCAAGCACTTGCGCGCGACGCGATGCCTGGCCGTGATCGGAGCGCCCGGACAACCGCCGCAGCTCGCCGCGGAATATTGCGCGCCGGGTGTTGCGCCTGTATCGGGGAATCAAGTGATGCGCCTCATCACACAAATGGAACGCGCAGCTCCAGATTCGATGGGAGGACTGCCGCTTGAAGTTGCGGCGGCGCCGGTGTTGAAGGAGATTGGTCTGGCCACTGCGTTGGCGGTCGCGCTGATGGATAAGGACACGCAGACTCCTGCCGGCATGGTCATCACCGGGCGCGCGGAACCCTATTCCTGGAAGCCGAATGAGACTTACTTTTCGCAGACTGTCGGCGACCAGATGCTGCTAAGCGTGAGTCACACGCGGCTGCGCTCGTTGATGAAGACGCTCGCGGTGGCCGATGAAAAAACTGGTTTTCTGGCGCGCAGCTCTTATACCGACAGGCTGATGAGCGAAGCGCAGCGCGCCAAATCGCAAGGCTCCGTGCTTTCCCTGGCCATTCTGCAGCTTGACCACGGCCCCGAGTTGATGCGCCAGCACGGTGAGGCGCTGGTGGAAAAAACAATCGAGCAGATTTCGCTGGCGGTGCTCCCCATTGCGCGACCGTCAGATCTGCCCGTGAAATATACGGCATGGTCGCTCGCGTTTATCTTGCCGGACACGGCTGTTGCCGGAGCGCTCGGCCTGATGGAAAAAATGCGCGAAGCTGCCGCCGCGGCGCGAAATGGCGGCGCCGAATCCCAAGCCGGTGGCAGCATTACATTGAGCGCGGGTGTGGTGGAGGCCATCGCAAGAGCAGATTACGATACCGAAGACATCGTCACTGATTTGATGAATCGCGCGGAAGCAAGTCTTGATGAAGCCCGCAAACGAGGTGGCGATTCCGTAATTTCACTCTCAAACACGAAGGCAGGCTAACCTCTTCGGAGTGCGGCGGCTTGCCGCCGCTTTCCAGTTCGCGTTACTCTTTACAAGCCAACTCCTCCTTACAAAGGGTTGCGCCTCAATCCGTAGAAGCTCTTAACCGGTCACAGGGGCAAACAAGGAAATGTTTCCCACGGATGTGGTGATTCTTGCAGGAGCGCGCACGCCGATGGCGCGCTACACTGGCGCGTTCAAGGATATTCCGGCGAACGACCTCGGCGCGATCGCCGCGCGAGAGGCGATTCGGCGCTCGGGCGCAGATCCGGCCGAGTTCGACCACGCCATTTTCGGCAATGTAATGCAGACGAGCGCGGACGCTCTTTACGGCGCGCGTCACGTTGCCCTGAAAGCAGGGCTGAAGGTTGAGACGCCCGCCGTCACTGTAAATCGGTTGTGTGGTTCCGGAATCGAATCCATCTCGCAAGCCGCGCAAAGGATTTTGCTGGGAGAAGCAACGCTGGTCCTGGCAGGGGGCATGGAGAATATGACACAGGCCCCGCACGTGATTCGCGGCGCGCGAACCGGATTTCGATTGGGCGAGGGCAAGCTCGAAGATTCGTTGATGACGGGATTGACGGACACCTATTGCGGTTTTGATATGGCCGGCACGGCGGAAAACGTCGCAGCGGAATACGGAATCACGCGCCGCGCTTCGGATGAGTATGCATTGCGCAGCCAGCAAGCGGCCGAGGCGGCGTATCGCTCGGGACGCATGAAAGATGAATTAATTCCCGTCGAAATCAAGAAGGGCGGCAAATCCGAATTATTCACGGAAGATGATCATCGCCGCCCGGACACAACGCTCGAGATACTGGAAAAATTGAAACCCGCGTTTCGCAAGGACGGAATTGTCACCGCGGGGAACGCGAGCGGAATCGTGGATGGCGGAGCAGCCGTGGTCGTCACACACGCAAAGACGGCGCGCGAGCGCAACTGGAGACCGCTCGGCCGAATTGTTTCCTGGGCCGCCGTTGGTGTCGAGCCGCGCGTCATGGGAATTGGTCCCGTGCCCGCCACGCAGAAAGCGCTGGCCTCTGCGGGGATGAAACTTTCGCAAATCGACCGCATCGAGGTGAACGAGGCTTTTGCGCCGCAGTATCTCGCCGTCGAAAAAGCGCTTGGACTCGATCGCGACAAGACAAATGTGAATGGTGGCGCGATTGCGCTCGGCCACCCGCTTGGTGCCTCCGGGACGCGGCTGGTGCTGACGCTTCTTCTCGAACTGCGGCGCACGAACCTGCGCTACGGCTTAGCGACCGCGTGCATTGGCGGCGGGCAGGGAATTGCCATGATCGTCGAGTCGCTCGGTTAGCGGGCTCTCCCTTAATTTTTCGCGTACAATCTGCCGGGGGGATTTCGGATGGCAATTGAAAAAGTAGGCGTAGTCGGTTGCGGTCTGATGGGCTCAGGCATCGCACAAGTGGCCGCGCACGCCGGATGCAGCGTGGTTGTGCGCGAAGTTTCCCAGGAATTAGTTGACAAAGGCCTGAAGAGCATCGAGAAAAATCTCGCGCGGCTCGTCGAGAAGGGAACGCTCTCCGCCGCCGACCGCGACGCTTTGCGCGGCCGCCTGCGCGGCACAACCAGACTCGAAGACTTTGCCGACCGGGACATTATTATTGAGGCGATCATCGAGCAACTGCCCGTAAAGCGCGAACTCTATGGCGCGCTCGATAAGATCTGCCCGCCCGCGACGATTTTTGCAAGCAACACCTCTTCGCTTTCTATCACTGAGATGTCCACGTCCACCAAACGCATGGAGCGGTTCTTCGGGCTGCACTTTTTCAATCCCGTTCCGGTGATGAAATTGGTGGAAGTAATTCGCACCATCGCGTCCGATCCAAAGGTTTACGAAGAGCTGGCCGCGTTTGCTGCGCGACTTGGCAAGACCCCGGTGCACACCTCGGATCGCACCGGGTTCATCGTGAACCGCCTGCTTGTTCCTTATTTGCTGGATGCGATTCGCGCCCTCGAAGAAGGCGTTGGAAATATCGTGGACATTGATAATTCGATGAAGCTCGGCTGCGGGCATCCGATGGGTCCGCTCACGCTGCTCGATTTCGTCGGGCTGGACACGACGTATTACATCTCGCAGATCATGTTCGATGAATTCCACGAGAAGCGGTTTGCCTCGCCGCCGCTCTTGAAGCGAATGGTAATGGCGGGATGGAATGGTCGAAAAGCAGGGCGCGGATTTTACGATTACACCGACCCGCAGAATCCGAAGCCGATGCAGCTCACCTGAAGAATCGGAGACTCCGCTCATGAATCTCGAAAACATCCTGTTCGAAGTCCGCGGCTCGATTGCCTACATCACATTCAATCGCCCGAAAGTGCTGAACGCGCTCAATCGCCAGACAATGAACGAATTTGGCTTGGTCCTTGGCGAATCCCACGCGAACCCGGATGTACGAGTTCTGATCGTCACCGGAGCCGGAGAGAAAGCATTCATCGCGGGAGCGGACATTAACGAACTTGCCGTGCGCACTCCCGTCGATGGCAAGGAGTTCTCAATTTATGGCCAGAATATTTTGCGCGCACTGGAATTGATGGGGAAGCCGAGCATCGCCGCGATTAATGGCTTTGCTCTCGGCGGCGGGTGCGAATTGGCCCTCGCATGCACCATGCGCATCGCAAGCAAGACTGCGAAGCTCGGTCAGCCGGAAGCGAAACTCGGAATTCCGCCCGGTTACGGCGGCACGCAAAGGCTTGCGCGCCTGTGCGGAAAGGGTGTCGCGAATGAATTGATTCTTACGGGCGACATGATTTCCGCCGATGAGGCGCTGCGCATCGGCCTTGTAAATCGAGTTGTCGAGCCCGCGGACCTGATTCCCACCGCCGAAGCGATTGCGAAAAAAATCATCGCCAACGCGCCGCTCGCAGTGAAATATTGCATGGAAGCAATCGAACATGGAATGGAGATGCCGCAGGAAGAAGGGCTCTTTCTGGAGGCAACGCTGTTCCGGCTCTCCTGCGCCACCGAAGACATGCATGAAGGGACGCGAGCCTTCCTCGAGAAGCGCCCTGCGCAATTCAAAGGCAAATAGATCGCCCCGCCAAAATCATATCCGCTCATGTCTGACCAACTCAATCCGAAGCCGGCAACTGGTAATTTGAACGCCGCGGGCTTACGGTTCGGGATTGTCGTAAGCAATTTCAACAGCTTCATCACCGAACGCCTCTTGCGTGGCGCACTGAACGCGCTGGCGTCGGCGGGCGCATCCGAAAAGCAAATTGAAGTGGTTCGCGTGCCGGGATCATTCGAGATTCCACTCGCCGCGAAAAAACTCGCAGAATCAGGGCGCGTGCAAGCCGTTGTCGCTGTTGGATGCGTGTTGCGGGGCGAGACATCGCACTACGATCATGTCTGCGCGGAGGTCGCGCGCGGTGTTCAGCTCGCGCAGATGGACACCGGGGTTCCCGTAATTTTCTGCGTGCTCACTTGTGACACGCTCGAACAAGCGATCGACCGCGCCGGGCTCAAGGGCGGAAACAAAGGCCGTGAATCGGGCCTCGCAGCCGTTGAGATGGCGACGCTTTCGCGCAAGCTCAAAACAAAACCGCGGAACTCCGCGGAATATTCTTCACGACGGAAACGCGGCTGATATGGCTCTCCGCCGCAAGTCCCGCGAATTCGCGCTGCAAATGATTTTTCAATGGGAAATGCGACGCATCCCTCCCGCGCAAATCGCCGCGGGCTTCTGGCGAAATGCGCGCGCAGCGGCTCCGACGCGCGAGTTTGCCATGCAATTATTTGAAGCCGCGGCCGCGCAACCTGGGGAGGTTGACTTGCTGCTCGCGCGGCACGCGGTAGACTGGCGCGTGGACCGAATGTCCGCTATCGACCGCGCGATTCTACGCCTGGCGATCGCGGAGCTTCGCACAACAGGCACTCCCCCAAAGGTCGTGATGAACGAGGCTCTCGAGATAGCGAAGAAGTTTTCCACCGAGGAGGCGGTGCCGTTTATCAACGGCGTGCTCGACGCAATTCGCAAGGAACTGGACGCCGCCGCGAAATCTTCCGCCGCAAAATAATCCGGATCGGCTCACTCAGATCGAGTGTCAGGCTTCGAGGGAGCCTTCAAGAATCACGACCGCCGCTCCGCTGACGCGCGGCACCAGCTTTCCACGCTGTTCTTCAACCACCGATTCAATCCGGCTGGGTCTGCCCATTTCAAGGCCCTGGGCGATCGGCAGGCGCTCTCCCGCGCGAAGTTTTCCATGGCGCACCAGGTATGCAGCGAGTGATCCCGCTGCCGAGCCTGTAGCCGGGTCTTCGTACATTGACCACGGCAACATGCCGCGCGAAAAAACCTGTCCGCGCGGAGCGAGCACAAAGCAATAGGCAACCGAGTCCGCGCCGCGCATTGCGGCGAGCAACGCCCGCGGGTCTGCGCTGATGCGCACGAGCGCACGCCGGTTCGCGAGCGGAACCATCAAGTTGAAAATACCTGTGGAAACCGACTCAATCGGCAGTGCGGAATTCAAGTCTCCCGCCTTCAGGCCCAATGCGCGCACCAACGCAGGCTTGGAAAGGCGCGCCGGCTTAAACTCCGCCGGCATTTGCTGCATGGTTACCCACGCGGGCCTGCCGTTCCGGAAGGAAATTTCGATGGGCAAAATCCCCGCGCCTGTTTGCTGCCAGATGTGCACCGGCCCTTCCTGTGCCGGGACCACGCCAAGCTGCGCGAGGAGGAACCAAGTGCCGATCACCGGATGTCCGGCGAGCCGCAGCTCATTTTGCGTCGTGAAAATTCGCAATCTCGCGAGTGCCTGCGCGCTCGTGGGCTTCTGCACGAACACGGTCTCCGAAAGATTCATCTCGCGCGCGATATCCTGCATGCGCCGCGTGGAAAGGCCGTCGCCGTCGGTAACCACGGCAAGCGGGTTTCCCGCAAACGGTGTTTCGGTAAAAACATCCAATGTGTAGAGGCGTCGCTTCACGGTGTTACTCCCTCGATTTGGCAGAAGATAATGCCTTTGAAGAAGAATTTGGTCGCAATGTTTTTCGTCTTGAATCTCATTCAAATCCCCTTCACGAGCTTCGCCGCTTCATCAAGAATGCGCCGAGTCGTATCCGCGCGCGGAGTTTCTGCGTAAAGCCGCAGCATCGGTTCTGTGCCTGACGCGCGCACCAGAAGCCAGCCCGCATCGCCGAAAATTAGCTTCACTCCGTCCAGGTCTTCGCGCTTGCTGATCTTCCAGTTGAGCCAGCGGGTCATCTTCTTGTTTGCAAAATGTTTGATCGCCCGCTCTTTTTGCCCGGGCTTCAATTCCAAATCCACGCGGCCATAGTGATGTTCGCCAAATTCGGTCTGCATCTGTTGCACGAGCTCGCCGAGGCCCTTGCCATGCCACGCCATCAACTCAACAAGAAGCAGCGCCGTAACGGTCGCATCGCGTTCAGGCAGGTAAATCTTTGTCCCGATGCCACCGGATTCCTCGCCCCCAAGCAGGATGTCGCGCTCGAGCATCACTTCGCAGATGTATTTGAAGCCGATGGGGACTTCAAAGATGCTTCGGCCGAATTTAGCCGCAATCTTGTCCAACATCTTTGTGGATGAAAAAGTTTTCGCGACGTCCCCCGTCAGCTTCCGCGTTCCGGCCAGATGCCAGAGCAACAAAGAAAAAATCTGGTGGGGCGTGACGAACCGGCCATCGCTGTCCACCGCGCCGATGCGGTCGCCATCGCCGTCTGCTGCAAGGCCCGCGTCGTACCGGCCTTCGTGGACGGCCTGCTGCAGCGCGGAAATTTGCGGTTCGATCGGTTCGGGATTCACTCCGCCGAAAAGCGGATCGCGCGTACCGCGGATTTCGTCGCAGCTCATACCATGCCGTGAAAGCAGCTCGCGCAGCAATCCGCGCGCGGCTCCATGCATCGGGTCCACCACAATCCGCAGCCGGCGCCGCCGGATGTGCTCCCAATCCACCAGCTTCTCGATGGTGTCGAGATAAGCTGCGCGAAATGAAATTGGCTTGATCAGTTCATTGCGCGGCGGCAGCGCGGGAACACCGTCGCGCAACACGGTCTCAAGCTCCGCCTCAATTTTCGCAACAATGGCCGGCAATGCCGAGCTTCCATACGTAGCTTTGAATTTAACTCCGTTCCACTGGTATGGATTGTGACTCGCGGTGATGACGATTCCGCCTGCGGCATTGCGTTGCTTCACAAGCAGCGAAATTGCCGGCGTGGGGCAAGGCTCATCGGAAAGCCACACCGGGGTGCCCGTCATCGCTACGGTTTCGGCTGCGGCGCGCGCGAATTGCTCCGCGCCAAACCGGTTGTCGAACCCGACGATCACGCCGCGCCCCGGCTGCTCATTACGGACAACGTAGCGCGCAATCGCATACGCCACTTTTCGGACGTTCGCGAAAGTGAAGTCCTCGGCAATTACGCCGCGCCAGCCGTCGGTCCCAAATCGAATCGGATACATGCGTTGGAAGTATAAGGAAAACGCCGGGGAAACCTACAGCCAATTTGTCATGTAGCGGCCCGGGGCAAGAACGAGAGGCGTTCAGAGCAGTTCTTCGCGCTTGTGTTCCTCAAGCCATTTCACGACATTGCCCACGTCCTGCGCGCGGTCGCGCGGACAAATGAGCAACGCGTCACCCGTTTCGACAACCACCATGTCACGAATCCCGATTGCCGCAACGAACTTGCGCGGGCTCCAAACAAGATTGCCGGTGGCGTCCGAAAGGAAGTGCGAGCCTTCAGTGACGTTCGCTCCTTTCTTCTTCGCAAGCAACTCGTACACAGCTTCCCACGAGCCGATGTCGCTCCATTCGACCTGCGCGGGAATCACGCTGACGCCCGGCCCTTTTGGGTGCTGCGTCGATGGTTCTAGGACCGCGTAATCAACGGAGATGCTCTCTATCCGCGGATAAATATTTTCCAGCGCGCGGTCGTAGCGCAGAGTCCCAATCGTCGCCGCTATGTCCTCAAGCATCGTGTGAATTTTCGGTTGAAAGCGCCGCAGCGCATCCATGAATGTCGAAACGCGCCAGAAAAACATCCCCGCATTCCACAAATAATTGCCCGATGCCACATACCGGCGAGCGGTGGCAAGCGGCGGCTTCTCCGTGAACCGGCTCACCGCATACACTTTTGCTCCGCCAATTATCTTCGGCGCACCGCTAATTTCAACGTAACCAAATCCCGTCTCGGGACGCGTCGGAGGAATCCCGAGCACGACCAGCTTCCCTGGCGTCTGCGCCACGTGAAGCGCTGCGCGCACCAGCGTGCGGTATTGGGCTGCGTCCGCAATGTAATGGTCCGCGGGCAGCACCGCCATAACGCAGTCCTCGTCGGTGCGCCGGATAACGTGACGAATATGTATTGCGGCAAATCCAATCGCCGCGGCCGTGTTGCGCCCGGTGGGTTCCGCGAGCACCTGCCACATGGGCACGCGGATAAGTTGTCTCCGCACGGAGGGCGCTTGCTGTACGTTGGTCACCGCCCAGGTTTGCGGAGAGGGAAAAAGAGGAGAGATGCGCGCCGCAGTCTGCCGCAGCATTGTGTCCGTCCCGGCGATGTCAAGCAGTTGCTTTGGAGTGCGTTTGCGGCTTCGCGGCCAGAACCGTGTGCCGCGTCCCCCGGCCAGTATGACTGCAAATGCGCGAAGCTTGCCGCGAGCCATTTCGAGGATCCCCAGTGCACATCCTACTTGCGCACTACTTGAAAATGACCTGGGCTATTTCAAAGGCCGATAGCCCGAAACGCTTGAGTTGCTCAGCATATAAACCAAGGTCAGGTGGATACACGCGCAGTATACACACCGGGGTCTCGGGGTCAATCTTCCACCGATCCAGTGCGGCGGGGACAAACCACGCTTGCCCTGGACCAATTTCAGCAGCGCCGGATTCCCAGCTAAGTTTTCCGCGGCCGGCGAGAGTGATCCACAATTCAAAGTGATCGCGCTCTGTCGCTATCGATATCGGAACGGCAAATTCCCATTTTTCCAATGCGAAGTAGCGGCACGCAACGAGGTGCTCGATGTCCGCTCCGTTTGTGCGCGCGACTACAGGCCGCGCTTTGCCGCCCTGCTGCTCGTCAAAATTGATTACCTCCAGCGCCTTCTCAACATGAAGGGGCCGCATACTTCCGTCCGCATAGCGCCGCCCGTAATCGTAAACGCGATAAGTCAAATCCGAATTTTCCTGCACTTCGCAAATCACAAATCCGGGCCCAATCGTATGCACCGTCCGCGCCGGCACAAAAACAGTTTCACCTGTCGTCGGGATAATCTTGGAAAGACAATCTTCCACAGTGCCTTCGGCAATTGCGCGGCGGAAGTTCTCGCGCGTCACGCCCGGCCGCAGCCCAACATTTACCGATGCGCCGGGCTCGGCCGCCACGATGTACCACGCTTCCGTCTTGCCAATTTCCCCCGCCGCGGCTTCATTCTTCCGCGCGTATTCATCGTCCGGATGCACCTGGACCGATAGTTTCTCGCCCGGAAATAAAAACTTCGCAAGGATTGGAAACGCTTCCCGCCGATTCAATCGCGTCCCGGCCCATTCCGGCGGCATCTCCCACCACGCATCCGCAAGCGAGCGTCCTGCGTATGGTCCCGTCGCGAATTCCGATTCGTCGCCCGTCAGCCATACTTCACCGATGAGCTTACTCAGTTCTTTTTTTTCGGGGAAGAGTGGGGCGAGTGATTTCACGCCCCAGATTCGCGGAACAAAAATAGGTTTAAGCCGCGCGGGGGATAGCGGGGGATTCTGTCTCACGCCGCGGAGGCGGCCGCAGCGAAGTATCGCTCGATCCGCCGCAGACCTTCATCGATGCGTTCCAATGATGTCGCGTAGGAAATCCGGACGTACCCCGGCGCGCCGAACGCTTCGCCCGCCACCAATGCCACGTGGGATTGCTCCAGCATTCCCGCCGCTAGGCCCGCTGTGTCCGAAGGGATCCCGCGCTGTCCCAGATGTTTTGATACGTTCGGGAAAATGTAAAACGCACCTTCAGGCGAAGTGCAAGTGACCCCCGGAATTGCGCGAATCCCCGCCAGGATGTGCGCTCTCCTCCGCGCATATTCCGCGAGCATCGCCCGGACGCTATCCATCGGGCTCGTCACTGCCGCAAGCGCGGCCTTCTGCGTGATCGAACTTGCATTTGATGTGGACTGGCTTTGCAACCGCGTCATCACCTCAATCACTGGCTTCGGCGCCAGCGCAAACCCCGCGCGCCATCCAGTCATGGCAAATGTTTTGGAGAGAGAGCCTGCGACGATCACGCGCGCCTTCGCGTCCCCCGCGCCCGCAATCGAATATGGCTTGCCTTCGTCATAGACAAAATGCGAATAGCATTCATCGGCCAGCACCCAGATGTCGTGCTTCTTGCAAACGGCAAGGATGCGCTCGAACTCTTCCCTCGGGATTATCGCGCCTGTCGGATTGTTTGGAGAGTTGACGATGATCATCCGCGTTCGCGGTCCGATTGCCTTTTCCACCGCCGCCGCGCGCAACGCAAATCCATCATCCGCATGAGTTTCGATGTAGACCGGCACTCCTCCCGTATATTTCACCATCTCCGGGAAGCTGACCCAGTAGGGAACCGGCACGAGCACTTCATCGCCGGTTTGGATCAGGGCATTCAGCGCATCAAAGAGAGCATGCTTGCCGCCCGAAGAAAACAAACATTCCCCCCCTTCGTAATTGGATCCGAATTCCGCCGCGTGCCATTTCGCGATGGCGTCGCGCAGCGGCATCATTCCCGCCGTGGCAGTATATTTCGTGAAGTTCTGTTCCAGTGCTTGAACGGCGGCGCGTTTGATGTGGTTCGGGGTGGGGAAGTCGGGCTCGCCTGGGCCAAAATCCACCACGTCAATGCCGCGCGCCTTGTATTGTTCGGCGGCCATCAGCACGGCGAGTGTCGGCGAAGATGCGATTCGATTAACGCGATCAGCGAATTTGGTCATTGGCTCCTTGCTTCTATGATTTGCTCGAATAATTGCTGAATTTCGCCTTCAAGCGCTGCTCCACAATCGTGGGCACCATCCCTAGAACCGACCCGCCGAGCTGCGCAACCTCCCGCACCAGCCGTGAGCTGAGATAACTGTAAGCTTCCGCGGGCATCATAAATACGGTCTCGATTTGGGGTTGAAGTTTTCGATTCATCAGCGCCATCTGCAACTCGTACTCATAATCGCTGATCGCACGGATCCCGCGCAGAATCACCTGTGCCTGTCGCTGGCGAGCGTATTCCACAAGCAGCCCGTCAAATACATCCACTTCGACATTATTCCACGGACGGACTACCTCGCGCAGCATCTCCAATCGCTCGGGCGTTGAGAAGAGCGGTTCCTTGTCTATGTTGCGCAGGAGAGCCACAACAAGCCGGTCAAAGATTTTCGCGCCGCGCTCGATCAAATCGAGGTGGCCGTTGGTGACGGGGTCAAATGATCCCGGATAAATCGCCAGGACACTCTTGGTCACAGCGCTCGCACCGTGCTCGGGATTCTACCCCATTGCAGAGCAGCGCTGCCAGACATGACCGCCACAAGTTGGTTCATTGTCTCTTTCGGTTCGGAAAAGCCCATTAACACGCGTCCGTTCGGCTTCAATTGCTAGCCGTTCAACCCTCCAGATACCACCTTCACTGCCATGTGTTTGACAAAGGCGACCAAATGAGTCGTAATTCGCCCGCAACTCAGGAAACAGCCTTTGCAGGGTACCCTGCGATGGGGCTTTTCTCAGTTCTTAGGTCAGACGCTTGACAATGGGCCAATTGGGGCCTATTATTCATATACGACCAATTTGGTCGTATTTGATCAATGTTGAAGCTTTCAAAAAAGGCCGACTACGGTTTGATTGCGGTGAAGCACCTCGCGACCCGTGGGGTCGAAGCAGCGCAGAGCGCGGCGGATATCGCTGAAGTTTACGGGATCTCCGCAACGCTGCTCGCCAAGGTGCTCCAGAAGCTAGCACGCGTGGGGCTGGTCACTGCGCAGCACGGCTCGGCGGGTGGTTATCGCCTGGCGCGGAATCCGAGCGAAATATCAGCCTTGGATGTGATCAGCGCGGTTGACGGGCCTGTTTTCATTACGTCATGCACCACGACCCGGGGGGAATGCTTCCAGTCACCGAAATGCACAGTGCGCGAACCTTTGCGCCGGGTGAATGAAAGCATTATGCAGGTGCTCAGCACCGTGACGATTTCGCAGATGAGCGATGAGCCGGAGCAGCCCACTCTCGTCGCATTGCAGAGTTAAGTGCGAGAAACAATTAGGAAAAAATTTAATCGATTCTAATACAGGGGAGATGCGAAATGGCCGTTAAGACTCCGATTTACATGGATTATCACGCGACGACTCCCGTGGACCCGCGAGTACTTGAAGCGATGATGCCTTACTTCACCAAGCTCTTCGGCAACGCCGCCAGCCGCAACCATTCATTCGGCTGGGAGGCGGAAGAGGCTGTCGAGAACGGCCGTGCGCAAATCGCCCGGCTGATCAACGCCACGCCGAAAGAAATTATTTTTACCAGCGGGGCGACTGAGTCCGACAACCTTGCGCTTAAGGGTGTCGCGGAGATGTATCGCGAGAAGGGCAACCATATCATCACACAGGTCACCGAACACAAGGCCATCCTCGATACGTGTAAACGCCTTGAAAAGTACGGCTACGAGGTGACCTATCTTCCAGTCGAGAAAGACGGCCGCATCAATCTTGACGACTTGCGCCGCGCGATCACTCCCAAGACCATCCTGATCTCCATCATGTACGCCAATAACGAAATCGGGGTCGTCCAGCCCATCGCGGAGATTGGCAAGATCGCCAAGGAAAAGGGCGTGCTCTTCCATGTGGATGGCGTGCAGGCTGTCGGCAAGATTCCAGTGGACGTGCAGGCCGACAACATCGACATGTTGAGTATTAGCGGTCACAAAATCTATGGCCCCAAGGGCGTAGGAGCGCTCTATGTGCGGCGCCGAAACCCGCGCGTGCAGCTTTCCGCGATGATTGACGGCGGCGGCCACGAGCGTGGCATGCGCTCCGGCACGCTAAACGTTACCGGCATTGTCGGCCTCGGCAAGGCGTGCGAGATCTGCATGCAGGAAATGCCCTTAGAGGCGGCTCGCATGATCGCATTGCGGACTCGCCTTCAAAAGGGCCTCGAAGCCAAGTTGGACGAGGTTTACATCAATGGCTCCATGGAGCACCGCCTGCCGAACAATCTGAATATGAGCTTCGCCTTCGTCGAAGGTGAATCGCTGCTCATGGGAATTAACGACGTCGCGGTGTCGAGTGGATCGGCATGCACCTCCGCCACCCTTGAACCAAGCTACGTTCTGAAGGCGCTGGGCGTCGGCGAAGATCTTGCGCACACCTCAATCCGCTTCGGCCTCGGCCGATTCAACACCGAAGAGGAAGTGGATTACGTTGTGAGCCGCATGGTGGAAGTTGTCAGCCGCCTGCGCGAGCTTTCCCCGCTTTACGAAATGGCCAAGGAAGGCATCGACATCAGCAAGATGCAGTGGGGCGCCACGGCGGGCGGCCACTAAGTTTGCGGCATTTGGATTTCGCAGGGCATCTAATCTATTAGAGAGAGGCAAGAGAAATGGCTTATTCGGACAAAGTAATCGACCACTACAATCATCCGCGAAACGTCGGCAGCCTGCCGAAGGAAGATCCAAACGTCGGTACGGGTCTCGTCGGCGCGCCGGAATGCGGCGACGTCATGAAGCTGCAGATGAAGATCAATCCCGAGACGCAGGTCATCGAAGAGGCCAAGTTTAAGACCTTCGGCTGCGGTTCGGCGATTGCCTCCAGTTCACTAGCCACCGAATGGGTCAAGGGCAAGACGGTGGACGAGGCGCTGGCCATCAAGAACACGGACATCGTCCGTGAGTTGAGCCTGCCGCCCGTGAAGATTCACTGTTCCGTGCTCGCCGAGGACGCTATCAAAGCCGCCATCGGCGACTGGAAGAAAAAGAAGGGGGAGAGCGCCGAAGCGAAGTAAGGCTTCGGGCACTCGCCGCGGATGATTCACGTCACGGAGAAAGCGGCGGACAAGATCCGCCAGTTGCTCAGCAAGGAAGGCGTGCCGGAAGCGACCGGGGGATTGCGCGTCGGCGTGCAGGGGGGCGGCTGCTCGGGTTTGACCTATGCCATGCGGTTGGACACGCAGGCCCGCGACCGTGACAAGGTTTTTGAAGAGTACGGCGCCCGTCTTTTTGTGGACCCGAAAAGTTACCTCTTCCTCGCCAACACAACGCTGGATTACCAGGAAACGCTGATCCGGCAGGGATTCGTTTTTGAGAATCCCGCGGCCGCGCGGAGTTGCGGCTGCGGCAGTTCCTTCACGGCGTAAGACTTTAGCATTTCACATCGGAGCATTTGCGGCGGGACTTGCGCCATGATTCTTCCGAAAAGTAGTGAACCCAATCCGAATGCCAGGCCAAGATATGAGGACATGGATTGGGAAGAGTTCAAGGATTTTTTCTTTAGCCCAAGTCTTCCCCCATGGCTCTATCTGCCTTGGGCTTTCATAGGGGCTCTTATTTGGGGGGCACTAAAAATCTTCGAGTGGTTTGGGGGAAGTAAATGAACGCCCTCTCTGCACAACGCAGTACGACAGGAGCTTGCTGGTTTTGCGGCGCGACTCGTGATTCGGTGCATTTTTGCGCGGCGTGCGGAAAGATCCAGCAACTTGCGCCCGGCACGGATTACTTCAAACTTTTTGGCCTGCCACACAGACTGCACATTGACGGCGAGGAACTCGAACGGCACTTTCATCAGCTGAGCTGGAAGTTGCATCCGGATAATTTCGTTCGCGCGAGCGAAAAAGAGCGCGAGGTATCGCTCGCACTTTCTTCGGAATTGAATGACGCCTACCGCGCGCTGCGCGAGCCTCTTTCGCGCATTGAATATCTGCTCGCGAACGCGGGCATGCGCAAGGAAGGTCGGCACAAGCAACAGGCGCCCCCAGAGCTGCTGGAAGAAGTTTTCGAGCTGAACGAATCTCTCGACGAATTGCGCGAAGCCCGCGCGGCGGGCGGTAGCGCTTCGCAAACAAGCAGCGTGCGAACGAAGCTCGAAGCCGCGGCGCGTGATTTTGAAACGAAGCTCGCTGGCGTGGACGCGGAAATTGACCGGATCGCGGGCGAATGGGATGCGGCGATGGATGCCGGCGCGGATGATGCGGCGCAAAAAGCCCTAATGGGCAAGATGAATGAGATTCTAAATCGGCGCTCCTACATCCGGAATTTGGTGAATAAAGTAAGTGAGGAATTGGCGGTATAGCCCGCAAGAAAAGTAAATAAGCGGAGAAATCACGGGGCATGGGCAAGACAGTCGGAATCGACCTAGGGACAACAAACAGTCTCGTCGCGTATGTCGACAAAGTGACGCGCCGGCCGAAGTGTATTCCCGGCCCGAATGGTTCCGCGCTTTGCCCATCGGTCGTGAGCCTGGATGCGGACGGCTCGATCATAGTCGGTGAGCCAGCGCGGCGGCGATTGCTCACGCAGCCGGAGCGCACGATTTACAGCGTCAAACGCCTCATGGGCCGCGGCCCTACCGATGTAGCCGAAGAATTGAAGATTTTCCCTTTTCGCATTGACCCATCGAACGGAAGCGTCATCCGCGTGCGCCTCGGGGATCGCGTCTTTACGCCTCCGGAAATTTCCGCTTTCATCCTTCGCGAGTTGAAAGGCTGGGCGGAACATTATTTTGGCGAGGCGGTGGACAAAGCTGTCATCACTGTCCCGGCATATTTTAATGATGCCCAGCGTCAGGCCACGAAGGATGCAGGGCGTCTTGCAGGTCTCCAGGTACTGCGCCTTGTGAATGAACCGACGGCGGCCGCACTCGCCTATGGCCTGCACGAAAAGCAGCGCGGGCTTGTTGCCGTGTACGACTTTGGCGGCGGCACCTTTGACATTTCGGTCCTTAAGTTAATCTCCACCGGCGAGGGCGACATCTATCAAGTCCTTTCCACGAGCGGCGACACGCACCTCGGTGGCGACGACATTGACAATGAAATGCAACGCGCGATCGGCGCTGAAGTCCGCGCGCGCTTCGGCGTTGACGTTGCCGCGCAATCCGCCACCGCCCAGGAATTGCGCAAGGCTTTGATTGCCGCAAAACATCAGCTCTCGGAATCAGACCGCGTCGAGATGCGCTTCGACCTTTCCGACGGCAAAGTTTTCTCGCGAACGATCACGCGCGCCGAAATCGAAGCATGGGCCGCGCCGATCGTCGCGCGCACCACGGCTCCCGTGAAACAAGCGCTCGCCGACGCCCACATGAAGCCCGATCGCATGGAAGAAGTGGTGCTCGTCGGGGGGGCAACGCGCATGCCGCTCGTGCGCCGCACCGTTGAGGATTATTTCGGCCGCAAACCGCACACGGAACTCAACCCCGATGAAGTCGTCGCGCTCGGCGCCGCCGTGCAAGCAAACATCCTCGAGACCGGCGTGCAGGATATGTTGCTTCTTGACGTCACACCGCTCTCGCTCGGCATTGAGACCATGGGTGGAGTCGTCGCAAAAATTATCCCGCGCAATTCGACCATTCCTGCAAGCGCGCAAGAGATGTTCACAACTGGCGTCGAAAATCAGACGGGAATCGACATCCACGTCTTGCAAGGTGAACGCGAACTCGCGAAGGATTGCCGCTCGCTCGCTCGCTTCCAATTGAAGGTCGCGCCCGGCCCCGCCGGTCTCGCGCGCGTCGAAGTGAAATTCCTGATTGACGCCAACGGCATCCTCCAAGTCGCCGCGCGCGACTTGCGCACCGGCGAACAAAGCTCGGTTGAAGTCCAGCCAAGCTATGGACTCAACGACACCGAAATCGAGCGCATGCTGGAAGAGTCTATCGAATTCGCCGAGCAGGATTTTTCCGAACGGCAATATATCGAAGCGCGCGAAGAAGCCGAAATCGTTCTCCGCGCCACGGAGAAATCGCTCGCAAGGCGCGAAGTGGAAATCGCCGCGGATGAGCAGCGCACAATTGACGCCGCTGTCGCAGCCCTGCGCCAGGCCATCGCAGGCCGCGACTACAAATTAATTCGCATGCGGCTGGACGAACTGAACGCGGCCACGACACCACTCGCCGAGCGCATCATGAACCACGCGCTCTCGACCGCGCTCGAAGGCCGGCAGCTCGAAAACGTTTGATAGCCAAGTAGCTAGAAGGAGCAAATCATGGGCGGCAGCAATCCGTACATCGAGCAGGCGAAGTACACCCTGCCAACGAAAAAATATAAAATCACATTTGTTCGTGAAGGCAAGACCATCGAAGTGGATCCCGAAAAACTTCCGCTCGGCCACGATGGACTGCCCGGCAGCATTCTCGATATTTCTCAGGGCTATCATCTGGGGCTCGACCACGCCTGCGGCGGCGTCTGCGCCTGCTCCACTTGCCATGTCATCGTTCATGAAGGGCTCCAATCCTGCAATGAGCCCACCGATGCCGAACTCGATCAGCTCGACGATGCTCCCGGCCTCACCACCAAGTCGAGGCTCGGATGCCAGTGCGTCCCGGACGGCTCCGCGGATCTTGTCGTTGAGATTCCCGAATGGAACAAAAATTTCGCGAAGGAAGCGGAACACTGATCCCCGGAGGCGCCACAGGATGCCACATCAATTCAGTTGGGACGACACGGAAGACATCGCCATCGCGCTCGCGGATAAATTTCCCGAGACGGATCCGCTCACCATTCGGTTTACGGATCTGCACCATTGGGTCGCCGAGCTGGAAGGTTTTGGCGGCGATCCGAAGGCTTCCAACGAGGGCAAGCTCGAAGCGATTCAAATGGCCTGGCTCGAAGAACGCAACGACCGCAGTGCAACCTGAAACTCTGGCCTGAGTTCCACCTGCGAAGCCGTCTTGCCAACTGTTCGCGTTTCCTCTACTCTAATTCTCAAGTTTTCCGCGGGGGTTGTTTTCCGCGGCGTGCGGCCCCGTGGTGCAACGGTTAGCACGCGGCCCTTTCAAGGCCGAAATACGGGTTCGATTCCCGTCGGGGCTACCAGTACCATCCCTGTTTTAAACAAAGTCTTCATCGCCAGTGTGCGGCTATCAAATGAAGCGCAAAGCAAAAGCGCCGCCGGACTCCTCACATCCCGCGGCCCTTTCTGTGAAAAAAGTGAGATGGAAATACCCTCTCGCAACGCGTCGCGGTCCGCCAGTGGAGCCATACTTCGCGGTTTATTGGCACGACTTGCACAACCATTGTACGCGCGTCACAACGGGTGAGGTTGCTGTTGAGGCCTCCACTCCGGTCGGAACGGTGGTGTAGGTGGTGGATGGGAACCAAGGCGGAGCGAAATTTCCTTGCGCGAACCTTCTGTCGAAGAAAACGTTTCGCGTAGTCGTGTTGATTTCCTGAATGGTGTTCTGAATGCGTCCGCCGACAATGTTCAGCGTATTGATCGCATTTCCGCTGTTGATCAGTCCTCCGGAGCCTCCCGTCGTAACCGCGGCCATGGAGGCATCAATCTCGAGGTTTCCGCTGCTCTGAGCGTTGGCAAGAATGATGTTGCCTCCCGGCGTGAAAATACCTAGCACCTGGTTGTAGTTGCTTCCGGGAATCAATGTGTCCGCTGGTGTGCCCGCAATTTGGTTCTGGGTGAATGTGACCGGCTCCGTGACGTACCGAATGTCGCCGGTGATTGTGATGTTGCTTGACGCTGTAACTGTCATCTCTGATCCATTCTGTACGGCCGGCCCGGACGAAGCTCCACCCGATTCGGGCCCGGAGAGCGCTGTAATGCTCCCATCTACGTAAACCATGGTGGCGTCAATAGTTCCCGAACCGGGAGCGCAATCTTCAGGGACGCCGGTGATGGTCTTGGCTGTTCCACTCCCTATCTTAATAATCGTTTGATTCGTGGTCGGATTGATCGTGACCGTCGTCGTCGTACTATTCTGAACAATCGTATAAATTTGCGCGGTCGCGCTCCCGGCTAGAGGCGCGATTGTAACTGTGGCATTTCCTTCGACAAAGATTCCACCTGCGCAAGTTGTTGCGGCGCTGCCGGTCCCTTCCGCGCCCGCGGGCGTACCAATAACTGCCGCGGCGCCGACAGTGTAATACGGCAGATAAACTCCGTCCGTCGGGAAGCTTCCGGTCGGATACGCATTCCCATTCCCATCTTTCAAGATCGTATTGAATACTGCATGCTCCGCGGTGGCCGTGGTTGGAATGGGTATGTCAAGTGTGCAGCCGGAGGCGCCCGCGCACCCCTTCCCATCCAGAACCGCCTCTAATTGGTTGTAGGAGTTGGCGGGTAGTGGGATGGATGTCTGGCCTAGGTTGAATCCATTCTGAAAAGTTGGAGCAATCGTCGTCCCGCTATAGCTGTCGGATGGACCAGCGATCTGGTTACAAGGGCTGCTGAACTGGTAGCCGGCATCCGCGCTTGCGCTCCCAACTGCGTCCGTGAAGATGTACGCACCGCCCGTCCCAAAGTTCCATGCACCATTTGTGAAGACAGGTCCAGAGATGGTGCCGGGAACTAGCGTGGTTCCGTTGCAGATTGCGCTTTGGTCAATAAACATGCCCCAAGCAGCGAAGCTCGAACTGGAGGTTACGCCCGTTGGCGGACTAATGTTCACCGTAATCAACAGGCTCCCATTCTCCGTCAATTCCGATTGTTCGTTTCCCTTCACTTCGCCGAGAACATCCAGCGTGTAGTTATAGGTGTACTGAAAATTGTTAATCACATAGCAGTTCGTCAAAATCCCGGCAGTCGTGGAACACGTTGAGCCACTGGGTGGCGGGGTCGCGCAAGTATACGGTCCCCCCGCCGGCGGGGTCCCGGTGGCTGTATACGATATCTGGCAATTTGCGTAGGCAAAAGTTGCAGGATTGGCTGAGCTGAGTTCAAATTGCCCCGGCCACGAATTCGTTGCCTGCCCGCCTCCAATAGGCGTCCAGACGTCATACGCGCCATTAATATAAGTCTGCACGGTGGTGGCCGCCCCGGTTGGCAATGGCTGCGCGCCAAGAGTTGTCGATACCGGGACCAGTGAAAGAATCTCGTTAACCATTTGCAGCCGGCTGATGTTGAGGCCCGAATCAGCCGAATAGAAAGCGCCACGGAAATTCCGGTAATACCCGCCGATGAAAGTTTGGGACCCGAGCGCGATTACCATGCCCAAAGAAAGCACCATCAGGAGCGAAAGAACCAGCAGCGTGATGACAAGAGCCACGCCGCGTTTCCCGGCGCGCTTCTGTTGCGGTTTTTGGAGTTGCTTAAACCCATAGATTGCGTTCATTTTTGTGACCTCAATCAGCCATGCTGAGATTGCGTGGATTGATAATTACAGACAGACCTTGAATCTGGTACGGCCCCGAGTCGAATGTATTGCGAAACGTTATCGCATTTCCGACCGCACCCGGCGTGGTGCGTGCGATGATGGAAACTCGGATGGAACGGATGATGGAGAAGTCGTATGACGCGCCGTTCCCGGCGCCATAAGAGCAAGCGTTGTAATTGTAGGTGTAATAGGTCGTGGGCTCTGAGGATGCGTCCGCCGTGCCCGCGCACGTCACCGCGAGCGTGGACGTGGCGAGATCCGTATCGTGCGAATCACTAAAGAGTGCAGCACCCACGCGGAACCCGATCACCTGATCGGCGACCACGTCCGTCGTCCCGTTCCGCACGCGCACCAGTTGTGGATCGGCGGAATTCGATGTATTCACCTTGTACGTAATTGGTTGCAGCCTGAGTATCCAGTCCGCATTGCAAAACGATGTGCCTAACTGCGTGTGCGTGTTGTCCGCGGCGCCTGTATTTGTGGTGATCCCCAGGAAATCGTTTGTCGTGTTATTGGTGCCGTCGACATTGGTTGTATCAAAAGAAAGTGTAACCACGCTGCCGGAAGCGGAGCCATTCGCAGTGAGCGCGATGGTCGTCATCTGGGAACCGTCCACCTTTACCAGAAGAAGTTCATCGCCGGAGTGATAGTCGCTCGCCAGTGCTGTGGATTGAGAGGATGTGGCGCCCGGTGTGTATAGGACCATTGTCGAGGTGGCGCCGCCTCCTGAATATGTGGCGGCGCAGCCATTTAACACGCCCAGGTGCTGCGGGGGAGTGAGAGGATCAACTGTGATGATATTCAGCGTGTCAAAACAGGACGCACTGTAAGTGTAGGTGGTGTTGTCGCCACATGTGCCTGTAACGGGCGCGGCGTTTTGTATTGTAATTCCCACTGGCCAATTCGGAATGTTTGTGCCCGCGTAATAGCCAGTGCCTGCGTTGACTCCGTCCACTTGCAATTGTGTGATGGCGTTTTGCAAAGCAAGATTGACGCCGACCGTGCTTTGCTGCTGGTCGAAAAGAGGGTCATTCTTGCGCAACAGCGTAAACACGGCCCACATCACAATCAGGAAGATGGACATCGAAGCGACGAACTCTAAAATTGTGAACCCGGTTGCCTTTCCGCTAAGTCCCGCGTGTCGCATTGATTTGTTTTTCATGGGCGCACCAGACTCATTTGGAAGGAAACGCCGGGCATCACGGACTGGTTCACGAGATACACGTAAACGGTGATTCGGCGAAGTCGATTCACCTGTGTTCCGTTGATTGTGGGATTCAGTTCAATTACCCAGCGGCGTTCAAATTGAAGATTCCCATTAATCATGCTCGTGTTTGAGGCGGTTTGAGTTACGTTGACATCTCCGTTCGGTTGTTGCGTGGTGGTGGTGTACTGCACGGTTCCACTGGAATTCAGTCCGCTGACAGATTCTGATATGGACCCAGCGGTTGGAGACAAATAGATTTCGTCGTAATAGTCGACCAGCTCGGTTACCGAATTGGATGTGACCGTGGCGGATGTATCGGCAGTGATGCTTCCCGCCGTGCTTCCTGATGTCACCGCCACGTTGGGATCGCCCGCCGGATACCGGTTCAAGTCCTCCAGCTTTTCCGAAGTAAGCGTGGCAGCCTGCGTCATGTATTCCGTCGTAGATGTGCTGCTGATAGAAGAAGCGAGCAGCGCTGCGACAGACGAAAGGCCGATGGCAAGCACAAACAAAGCGACCATCACCTCTACGAGCGTGAAGCCGTTCGATGCTCCATCGCTGAATCTGCTTTTCATTCTCGAATTTGTTCTTTTACTGAACAATGATTGAGCCATAGTTGGATACCGTGATCGTCTTCGTCCTTCCCGCATAGCTGACGGTGATAATTTCAGAATTCCCCGCCGTCGGAGCGATGCTGCCGTTCCCCTTGAATTGCAAGACTGTGCCCGAACCCAATTTGACGGGATCGCCCGAAATCGGGATTGCCAATCCCACGTTTGTAAATGACACTGAGCCCGTGGGTTCGCTGGCCACTTGATACGTGTTCGTCGTTGAATTCAATGTGAGTTGGAATGGATAGCCCTTCATGATTGCCTGGTACCGGGTGGTCTGAATGGACCAGGTAATGCTGTCTGCCGCCGCGTTCAAATCAAAAATCTTCCAACTGCTGACTAACGACGGAATGCTGATCGCGATAAGGATTATGATGATCGCGATCACCATGGTCAGCTCCAGCAGGCTGAATCCGCTCGCATGTCTTCGTATTCGTAAATCGCAATTCCGTTTCATCTTCCCACCCTTACTCTTGGTTTTTCTCTTGATTTGCCATTTTTCATTTGTCGCGATTGCGCCACCAATGTCTCCGCATCCTGCCTCTTGGCTCAAATTTCAAAGTGGATGCATTGCCCGGACTAATCCGGGTTCGCGCGCGCACGATTGCTCAAGCTCATGAATCGCTTTCGCAATCCGTAATGGTTATTTGTCCTTGATGAAAAAGATCCGCGGTGTCGGAGGGGGAGTTGCCTTTCGGTTCACATTTGAAACATGTGATTGAAGGCACCGCTAAGAACTATCTACGAGTGAATACAGCGCGTGATATGCCAAACTTTTGGTTCTGTATCCCACTGCGCATACTGTTCTTATGTCCGGCAATCCGAAAATGAAGAGAATTGGAGCGGGTTGATCGCCACCTTTCGTTACAATCTATGGTTGCAAACCCGTGGACAAATTCGTATCTGAGTCAATTTTCATCAGATTTGCTTCCTATCGAGGTGCCTGAACGGATCGTACCAAGGTGGTGCCTCCCCAGTGCCGCTTTGTTACATTTCTACCCAGCGAGAATCGGCGCTTTTTACATGCAAGACCCAGTACCAATGCAAGTCTTTTGTTTGCAATAAGATAGACATCCTTCGTTCTGGCCCCGCGCTTGCACCCTCCTCTACCGTATTCGTGGGATTCATCCTGGGAATTAGACCTCTCGGAACATCAAACGTGACCGAACTGAGAATTGATATCGAGAAAAAAACGCTCAAGGGCTTGCCGCATACAGGCAAGGTTGAATTTCGCCGCACCCATGGAAAGTGCCGAATCGCGGGATATACGCTCATAGAATTGCTGCTAACACTTGGCATTGCCTCGGTTCTTCTTGCGATGGGAATACCCTCATTAATTACAGCAGTGAACAATTATCAGCTAACTGCCTCCGCAAACAGCGCCGGGTGGGCGGTCCAGGCCACTCGATACCAAGCGATTATGCACGGTTATCCATACGAACTAACTTTCAACACGGCGAACAATACGTATCAAGTCTCCAATGATTCCGCGTGGCCGGGAACCACAACATTCACCAATGTAGGTGGCGCCGTGCCGATTTCCGGCTCGCCTGTCGTCTTCAGCGCGCCCACGACACTTCAATTTAAGCCGAATGGCACTGTTTCCGCCGTCACGGGCGCAATGACATTTACAGTCACATATAGAGGACTCACTAGAACTGTTACGGTGTCCAACTATGGCTCAGTCACTATTCATTAAACGGAAGTCTCGCGGCTTCACCGTCGTGGAAGTTCTGGTGGCCGCGCTCGTTCTTACGATCGGATTGCTGTCAGCAGTCTGCTCTCATCGGCAGTTCGATGGGTGGGACTGCGCGCAGCGAATACATGACTCAGGCTGCCACCCTGGCATCGGAGAAGCTGGAAGCTCTCAATCGTTATCCTAGCACCGATCCCAATGTCACCGTCACTGATGGGGTAAGCATCGGCAGCCTTACCTCGGATACCACCCAAACGTTTAGCGTGAGTGGCAATTCCGTCCTGGTGCCGTATTACGACGAGGTTTATTTCTCCCCGTCGCAGGGCTTTATCGAGGAAGCAGTCACCAGCCTGAATGCCGAGGGAGCTGTCCAATACACGACCATCACCCAGACTGCCGGCGGCAACGTCACTCCCGTGGTCTCTGCCACTCCGCCGCCCTTTGTCACCGGAGCCTTTGCTTTCGAGCGGCGCTGGATTATCGAACTCAATGTGCCTGAGGGTGGTGTGCGGCGCGTCACCGTCCTGGTGACTCTGTTGAACCAGTCGGTGCAGCCGCCGGTCACATTTCAAATGAGCACGGTGCGCCAATGAACAATGCCCATATGAAAGTTCAATCCGAGACCATGCGTGTTGGCAGGTCGAAGGGATTCACTCTGTTGGAATTCCTCGTGGCCATGGCCATGTTCCTTATCGTGGGCGGCGGGGCTCTCACGCTGTTTCACGATCACGCGCCCTATTTTAATCAGCAGCAGAATCTTGCGGCTTTGAACGTCGCGATGCAGAACACCGTCACTCAGTTGCAGCTCGATCTGGTAAACGCGGGAACCGGTTACTATCCGGGCGCCAACATCCCCGCTTGGCCCGTGGGGATCACCATTGTGAACCAGAACCCAGCCACCCCTTGCAACGACCCGGCAAACTTCTCTTATTCGGCCACGTGCTTCGACACTCTGAACATCCTGTCAATCAATCCGAATGTGGTGCCGACTCACCCAACCAACGCCGCAGGCGTAGTGACGGCTTGCAGTGATACCGGAACAAGCAACTCGTTTTATATCCAACCGAGCCCGGGCTTGACCGCGGCACAGACTGCTGCACAGTTCAATACGGGTGACCAGATCATTCTGATTCATGCTGGGACGAACAATAACTACGCTCAGTTTACAACCAGCAGCTCGACTCAGTCCGGAGGTGGTCAGGTCGGTACGTTTGTGCTCACAGGTCCAGCGGTTGCGGGCGTGAACACAGTCACACTTCCGCACGTTGAAACTAATTTGGACGGCACGAATACCGCCGCGAATGACCCGCTGAGCATCACTGTTGAAGTGCCACCGGAAACATCTCTTCCCGCCGTAGGTCACCAATTCTGCGGTTCGGATTGGGTCATGAAGCTGGATCCGACACAGTACACCGTGAACAGCACCAACCCCGTTGATCCTCAGTTAATTCGCACGCAGGGCGGCGTCAGTAGCGTAATCGCCGATCAGGTTATCGGTTTTAAGGTTGGGGTGACGATTTGGGACGACCAGACTACAGGTTCCACCAGTGACACATACCATTTCAATACAACGGACAAGTATTACGAAAACAATTTCTCTCTAATTCGCTCCGTCCGCGTTTCATTAATCGGCAGGACGACGCCAACTCCAGATGCCGCCTATGTGTTCCGCAATTCATTTGACGGTGGCCCCTATCAGGTTTTGGGATCCACGGTTGTAATCAACCCTCGGAATATGAGCATGAACGGTAATTGAGGACTCTATGAAAAAAAATCCTTTTAATTTCCGCAATTCACATATTCAGGAATGTGTTGATGTGCGCGGTGCAGCCAATCGCGGCATCGCTCTTGTTTTCACTCTCTTGATGCTGGCCTTGGTTATGGTGCTTTCGTTGGGAATGGTCATCGCATTGAGTTCGCAAACCTTCATCGGCGGGTACTACCGCAATTTCCGTGGTTCCTTCTATGCGGCTGATTCCGGGTTGACCATTGCTCGCCAATCATTCGTGAATCAGCTCACCGCGGCCGTCCCGGGAACCTTTGCGACGCCGCCGATTGCGAACCCGACCACGTTAGCAACGACAGTCCTGAACAGTATGCTCTCGAGTTACGGATCTACCGGTTCGTTAAACAATGGCAGTGCCAAAACGTCTTGGCAGGAAAGCTTCAAAATAACCAGCGCTAGCTTGGTTCTCGCTCCCGGCAATCCAGTCCCAACACTGAATTCCAATGGCGTTCCAATCGCCTACTCGTATGTCTACAACTACACTCTTACATCCGTAGGGTCATCGCAAGGAAGTGAGGCGTCAACTGTCACCGAAACCGGAAGCATTTTCTTGAATGTGAGCGGCCAAGCGGCCACCAACTCCGTGAGTTTTGCGTACTTTGGCGGTTTCGTTGACCAATGGCCCCCTTGCACTCTCGGATGGCTCACCCCCGGCACCATGACGGGCCCCATGTTTACGAATGATGCTTGGGAATTTGGTCCGGGCGGCGCTGCTCCATATATTTTCACGGACCCGATCGGGCAGCACGACGCCGACGCTGACTATTGGACCAACAGTGGTTGCATCGAGTCTCCCACCTCAAGCTATTCCAAGAATGGGACCACGATCGCGCCCACGTTTGAGGCGGGTCTTAATCTCGGCCAGCCAAAGGTACCCTTGCCGACGGACGCTTTTAGCCAGCAATGGGCGGTAATTGATGGCAATGGTTCAACCTCATCGGATCTAGCGGCCGCCCCCACGGACGCCCAAATGAACGCATCACTTAAGACTTTAACTGGCGCAGCTTACCCGTCCAGTGGAGCATCCTCGGGCGTCTACTTTAATTATTCATGCGCGAGCAGTCCGTGTTCCATGGCTGGCGGAGGCTTTTACGTAGAGGGAAATGCGACGATTGAATTGACCCCCAGCGGAGCATCCGCTCAGGTGTTCACAATCAAAAATAACGGCATTACAACCACAATCACTGTCGACCCCGTGGCGAATACCACGAAAGTGGTATCAAACGGAACAACTTTGAACCTCACCGGCGTTCCGGAAAATCTTGTTCCCTCCCCACCTCAGGCGGCAACCATGATTTATGTGGACGGAAGCATTACAAGTCTCACTGGCCCCGGCGAGGGACAGGCCGCCATTCAAGATAATGCGATGATCACTCTCGTCGCCAAAGGCGACGTCACCGCGACCGGAGACGTCTTGTACAAAACAGAACCGGTTACTACCGAAGCGAATCAGATTATCCCCGGGTCCAACCCGCCATGCTGCAATGGCCTGCCGATGGACAGCCTGATTCCGGGCGCTACCAATATGAATCAGGTTCTCGGTATTTACTCGGCTACGGGCAACTTTGACCTCAACACCAATCAGTCGGACGGCAATATTGAGGTGGACGGCACGATTGCCTTAATTTCTCAGGGCGGGTGCGGCGGCTTCTTGAACACCGGTCCGGCGCTCAACGCGTTTAACAACGTCGGCGGCCAGACCCAGAACTGCATCTATGGCGCCGCCATCAACATTGAAAATGTTTGGTTCGACCGCCGGTACACCGCTCGAGCTGGATTTGCGCCCCCCTGGTTCCCAGGGACGACAATTACCCAGGGCGGACCGCTGCCTTCCAACGTGCAGGCAGGAGTTCAGCGAATTCAATGGCTCAACAACTCCGCGATGTAACTTTCGCGGATAGTTGGCTCGTCAAATCAACTTCTAATAATCGCCGCCGGGTTTCTGATGCCCGGCGGCGGTTCCGTTTTGTGCTCAGTCTGGCGGGCGCACGCGCGCCATAAAATTCGTATTTAACGCGGGAAGCGTACAAGAAAATTGCGCCGGCCAGCCAAGATCCGTCGAGGCATTCCGGCAAATACTCGCCAGGTTGCTGGAGACGTCCGATGAGTCCTCAGGCCCAGTAAAAGGCTCAACGTAGATCTGATACGCCTGTGTAGGCCCGACCAGAAGTTGTTCGAGAGCATAGGACCCATCAAAAACAGGCGGGCCAGAGGCCGTGCACGACCAGCCTGATTGCGTCGCGGCGATAACCGCGCCGCTTGCATTGTCCACGGCGACGACCTGCCCGGAGAAAATTCCCGTCACACCAGTGAATGTCACGAGCGAGAGCGGATTCGCGGGGATAATTTGGCCGCTGATTACGCCGACGTGCGTTGCATCATTCGGGTCCGGATAGAGCACGCGCAGGCCGGTGCGATCGTCATCTGAGAGCGGACCGTCGGGCGCGTCTACTGTTGGGCGCGAATTTAGGAATGTCCCGGGCACGGGTGCGAAGGGGAACATTGCGGCGCTCCATACATCTGTGTGCTCAAAGCCGAGGAAGTGCCCGAGTTCATGAATCAGAATGGATTCCAGATCGTAGGATTGCGGATTTGCGGGCAATGCTTCCGGCGTGGCAAACGTGGTCGTGGCGTCTCCAGGCCTCACGAGAATGTCCGCGTCCAGGATTTCCCCGATGAACGCGGACGGCGGGTGATTCTGCACGGCATCGGCCCCAATAACGTCGGCCGAGATGACGCGCGTGAATGCGATCACCCCCGTAGTGAAACCTGGGTCCGGTTGATTCAGACAAATGGTGTTCAGCCCGTCCAACGAAGAGCAGGCGACGGCTTCGGTGGTTTGACCGATCGTGGCGAATGTACTCGGCAGGAGAACCGTCCCCGAAACTCCGGTCCACACGCCATAAGCTTGCAGTATTGTGGATTGAATTTCGTTTTGCTGTCCGGCCGCAGTTTGGTCTTGCGTAATAATCGTCACGGGATCCGTGCCAAGCGAAGTGCTCCACTGTCGGTTGATGCCGCCGGGCAGCGCCATGTTCCAGGCGTCGCGCTGCGGGCATGCCGTTGTGCCCGATTGGGCCGGAGGTTGGCGCATGTCGGCCACTGTGTATGCGAATGAATAGGCGTCTGCCGCGGGGACGAATACCATTTGAATTGCGAGGATGATCGTGAGCGGCCCGGCGTTGCGGTTCATGCAATTGGATCTTTTCATCTTGATTTTCCTAACGGCGCGAAGCTTCGGCGTGCAGCGCGTCAGCAAGTTGCTTCCGGAAATCATTCAATGAAATGTCGCGGATCCCCGCAGGTGAGAAGGTGCGACTGGCCGGATCAAAAACGGCGATGCGGCTGGTGTCCTGCGTCAGGCGCGATTCGCCCGCGGCGCCCCGCCGGACGCGGAAAGTCCCCTGCGCCCAGCTCGTGATACTGATTCCGCCACCAGAAACCGGCTCCGCAAAAAGAATCACTTCCTCGCCGGCGCGGAATTGTGGGACACCGTCTACTTTTGTCTCGAGATGACCGATGCGTCCGCCGGGCAGTTGTACACGGAGTAGTTTCGGCGGCGCGCCCTTCAGTGGTTCGAGGACGGTGAATTCATAGTGAGTCCAGATATTGCCGCTATTCCATCGAGTCAATGAGCCCTCACAGCGCGCGCGCACAATAAGCTGCGCCGATTGCGCGAGCTGGCGCAGGTCCATGCGGCGAAGCGTCGTCGCACAAATTGCCGTCTCAAGCAAAAAGGCAATCAACAGAGTGGCGCTCACTTTACCGCCCATTTCACCAATCGTTCGTTTAGCTCGCATCATTGCACCACCAGTGCCCCCGTTGCGGCGGCTTTGTCTTTGTTCGTGTTCTGTACAAGAAGCGAGCGCGTCCCGGTTACCGCGCCGCTCGGCACGGAAAGTGTCACGTCCACGATCCCGAGCTCGAGCGCTTGCACGCCAGCCACGGATACGTCCGCCACGCCCGGCCCTGTAATCGAAAATGTCATCGATGGATCCAGCCCGCTCACGGAAAAAACACAAATGTCCACAATTGATGTGCCAGACGCGGGGCGAGTCAATACGATAGGGGCGACTCCAAGAGTGCATGAATTGTCGGCCACGGAAAAAGGTCCCATCGCCGCAACGGTCAGCACTACGTCCGCCTGTGGCGCGGGCGAGCCCGCGACGGAAGGGTCGACAACAAGAATGTTTTTTCCGGCCGCGGACGGAGCCGACGGCGTCAAAGGAATCACGTCCGCCGCAGGGACGTCCTGCACCACTACAAAGCTAACGATATTTGAGAATGTCGCGTCGGGATTTTGTATCTGAACGCTCAATGAACCCGCGGAAGCGAGGTCGGAGGCGGCGAGTGTCGTGGTGCAATCCCCGTTTGTGTCACAAAAAGTTGTTCGCGCAGTGCCGGCAACCAAGATAACGGAGCCCGGGCCGGGGCTGCTCAACGCAAAATTCCCGCCCTGCACGCGCAAAGTGAACCCGCCGGCGCTTCCCGATAACGCGCTCGCGGGAAGCAATCCAGTGATTGCGGCATTGGTCGAAATCGTTATGCTCGCGCTGCCGGTTTGCGTGGTGTCCTCTGAACTCGTTGCCACAATGGTGATTAAGTTGGGAGAGGGCGTGTTGACCGGCGCGGTGAAAACTCCGGAGGACGTAATCCCGCCGCAAGGCGAGCCGGCTCCAGAGCAAGCTGTTCCGGTTACATTCCATGTGACGCTTTGATTGCTTGTGCCGAGCACAGTTGCGGTGAAGGATTGAATTCCTCCCGGTGCAAGAGTTGCGCTTGCTGGGGCAACACCCACGATAATGTGCGGCAGCACGGTGATTTGCGCGCTGGCGATCTGCGACGCATTTGACTCGCTGACTGCCGAGAGCGTCACGGGGTTTGGCTGCGGCACGGAGGCCGGGGCGAGATATTCCACGCTTCCCGCTGGCGCAACCGTTACAACTTGGCACGGGTTTGAGCCAACAACGCAAATCTGGCCAACCGTTGCGCTGCCGCCCGCTATGCCGTCTACTTGCCACGTGACATTCGTATCGGCGGTGCCTGAAATGTTGGCCGTGAACATTTGCATGTGACTTACAGCAAGTGTCGCAGTGGTTGGCGATAACGAAATGCCCGCTGAATTCGTTAGCGTCACGCTGGCTGTGGTGGATACGCTTGGATTTGCGTTGCTTGTCGCCTGAACGGTCACCGTCGCAGGCGAGGGAAGAGACGCAGGCGCGGTATATGTCGTTGTGCTTGTCCCCGAGACGTTTGTCACCGTGCCAAAGGTAGAATTTCCTCCTGTAATTCCATTCACACCCCAGGACACACTCAAATCCGTCGACCCTGTTACCTGCGCCGTGAACGATTGCGTCCCGCCAAGCGCGACGCTTGCCGTTGAAGGACTCACGGTCACGGTGACTTGCCCCTGTATCGTTACGGCGATGGATGCCGCCTTCGTTGCGTCAGCGGCCGGTGTTGCGGTAACCGTGACGACATTCGGCGACGTTGCTGCGCCAGGCGCGATAAATGTCCCTGTAGCGCCGCTCAATGAAATCGATCCGCAAGTTGCCCCCGAGCAGTCCGTCCCTGAAACAGTCCAGCCAATCGCCGTGCTCGGATTTGAATTGACCACAGGCGTAAGCGTCGCCACATAATTCGCCGAAGCTCCCGCGTTAACTGTCGTCGGGCCGGAAATCGAAAACGTGAAGTGGCTCGTGATGGTGATCGCGGCAGTGTTGGTTTTGCTGGGGTCCGCCACGCTTCGCGCAATCAACGTTACGCTCGGAACGGCCGGAAGAATCTGAGGCGCGGTGTAATTTCCATTTGCATCCACCGCGCCGCATCCCGCATTCGCACAGGATCCGCCCGTGAGACTCCACGTCACCGCCGTGTTCGGCGCGCCGGACCCAGTCACTTGAGCGACGAAAGTTTGAATCGCGCCAAGCTCGACATTCGCGCTCGCCGGCGTCACGGTGACCATGATATTGCTCGTAATTGTGGCGGATGCTGTGTCGCTCGCAGATGGATCGGCGACGCTCGTGGCCGTGATCGAATCCGTCGCGGACGGAGGCAAATTCTGTGGCGCAGTGAATAGCCCAACAGTAGAGATCGTGCCCGTAGCTGAGGTTCCTCCAGCTACGCCATTCACGGACCACGTGACGGCAGTGTTTGTTGTATTGGCAACTGTTGCGCTGAATTGAAATGTCGAGCCAAGCGGCACGGACGCAGTGCTTGGAGAAACTTCAACCGTCACTGCCGGCGGCGGTGGAGTCGGAGGTGTTGGCTGCTGCTGAGGGGAACCGGCTAATCCCGTGCATCCGGCAATCGTCACTCCGAGTAGCCCGCAAAGTACTCCTTTGGCGCACCGGGCGACGATCGTTCCCGTGCCGCGTTCGCCAACGGAAGCATGGAGTCTCTTCAACACAACTCCGCGGGAAGCAATGTCGATTCCACATTGCGACTCCCAGTGCCCCAATCGGTGCACCGAACCAAGTCAAGTTAAAAGGGGGGATACTCACCCGGAAGTCCATCAAACGAATACACTTACAGGCGCAGTGATTCTCGCGCCCCCAAGAACTGTTTCTCTGGCATTCGCGAATTAATTCGCTTGGCGCCATTCTTGACCCGAATTGGAATTAGGCGCAAATGCCTTCGTTCCCAATTGGCACAGACTTCCCTTTTCGTTTAATTGACTTCACCACGCATGCCGCAAATAATCATTGCATGGCCAAACCAGAAGTTGCGCACCGCATCAAAAGCTATTCAGCGGCTACTGGTTACGTTTACCAGTATTGCTTCGTTGAAGTGCGGCAGGCGCGCCGTGGTTTTTCTTCGGGCACCGAGTACATCTACATTGTCTCCGTGGATCGCCAGGAGAATTTTCCGCTCGCCGTCTTTGTCAAGAAATCGGCGGTTGAAAAGTGGTCGCAGAAAGAGAACCGCAAACTCAGCGGAACGGAAGACTATGCAATTGCCAAGATGCGTCTTTTTCAGGCCTTCGACGAAATCGAAAACCTGGCCACCGCGCGGCCGGATCTCCTCGTGGATGATTCCAATCTTGCTTCGCTCCTGGAAAAGCTCGACTTGTAACCCGAAAGCCGCGACGTGAAAAAACGTGTCAGACTGAATCTGGTCATTGAACCACCGGACAGGGGGCGGAGTCTATCTAGTGGAGCCACGATGCAAGCGCTCGAAGCGATCCTTCCAGTGAGCCGATTGCAGGGCGAAAACGGGACGGCCGAGTTAAGGCGTGAGTTTGAAGAGCAGTTGGCCGATGGCGCTTCTCTGGCGTTTCGCCTCGCTATGAGTGTGCTCCACAACCATGCGGACGCCGAGGAAGTTGCGCAGGAAACGTTGCTGCGGGCTTACCGAGGGTTCCACAGGTTGCGTGAACGGGGAGCCTTCCGCGGCTGGCTGTGTCGGATTGCCTGGCGGCTGGCGCTCGATAAGCAAAGGGGAACTCGGCGGCGCGAGAAGCGCGAAGTGGTGGCAGTGCTGGATACGCCTGTGCTGAACGCCGAGCAGATCGCCTTATCCAATGAATTTGAGGGGCATATCGCGAAGGCGATGGACGAACTCCCTGAAAAGTTGCGGCAGGCCCTTGTCCTCGCCGCCATCCAGGGTTACACGACGAAGGAAGTCGCGGAATTACTCGATTTGCCTGAAGGAACCATAAAGTCTCGCGTGCACCTCGCGCGGAAACAAATGGCGGAGAAATTGTCATGGCTTGTGAAAGATACAAATCGCGATTGATCGAAGAAGCTCTGGCCCCCGGGGGCGACCCTGAGTTGACGTCGCACCTGCCCGGCTGCCCGGAGTGCAGCTCGGAACTCTCTCGTCAGCGCGAATTGCAAAATCGCATCGCGGGAAGCATCGCTGCGATGGTCGCGGCGGAGCCTTCCCCCGGGCTTCTCAATCGCGTGCGGCAACGGGTCGATGTGATGGACGCGATTGAGGCGGAGGCATCTGCGCGCCGCACTGTTTCCATGCAGTGGGCGATGGGCGGCATTGCTGTCGCGGCTCTTGCAAGCTTCGCGATTTGGTTCGCTGGCCGGGCGCTCCTCCGGCAACCTGTGCTGGGACCTCAGCCCGGCCAGACTGTCGGAGGACTGCCAACCTCGCAGACAAGCGTCCAAAATCAACCAGCTCAGACCCAACCCTCTCCGAGCTCCGTTCAAGTTGCGCCAGTGGGCGCGGCTGCCGAAAAACATTTTGCCAATCGCGCGACGTCTGCGCAGCGGAAAAATCTATTCCCCGCTCATGTAACCGTTGCGCGGAACGCTGCCCCCACTGCAGTTGTGCCCGCAGATGGCGCGCCCAAGTTTACCGTCATCATTCCGCCTGGTCAGCGTGAGGCCGTTCTGCGTCTCGTCGCGGCAATGCAAAGTGGAAAAGTGGATGTCGCCGGCCTGCTGAAGGAATCCGAGCAGCAGCAAATGGCGCCGCTCGAGATCGCGCCGCTCAAAATCATCCCGCTCGACGAGAAAAAGACAACCGGGCAGGTCGACGGCAAAAACAAATAAGAATTTCTAATTGTTTGGGTGTCCAATTTGGAGGATGAAAATGAAACGATCTCATGTTCTTAGTGTGCTCGCTCTACTTCTGGCATCTGGATTGGGTCTCTCGCTCGCCACAAAAGCGCAAGATAAACAACCCACGCCGGAGCAGAAGAAGCTAGTCTCTCTCAAGGTGCAGGTCACGTTTGAGGAATATGACGGGCAAAAGAAAGTCGCGAGTCTGCCCTACACGCTCCGCGTCGTTGCAGACGGCAACCAGTCGAGTATTCGTGATGGTCTTCGTGTTCCCGTAATCACGGGAGGGTCCACGTCCGACCAGGCAAACCATCAGTTTCAATATATGGACGTTGGGGCGAACATAGACTCCACTGCCTGGGCATCTGAGGACGGTGAATTCAAGGTTAAATTAAACGTTCAGCGGACTTTTCTTTTTACCCCTGACGAGTTGAAGCCCGCAATGGATATGAACAAGGCTTCCTCAGGGCTTGGTGGAAATCCCGTAGTTCAAACATTCAACTCCGGTCTTTTTTTGTTGATGCATGATAACCAGACAATCGAAGCGACGACCGCCACCAATCCGCTGAATGGCCGCGTGCTGAAGGTTCTCGTCACGCTCAATGTGGAAAAGTAGCCGGAATGGATCAACTTAGGTTCTGTGAGTGATTCCGAGGCGCGGCCCGCAAGCCGCGCCTCTTTTTGTGGGCAGCACAGGCATTCCTGCTGTGTACAGTTACTTCCCCTCGCCGATAATCCCTGCAAGCGCTTTGCCCAGATCTGCATCTCCAAATTCGTAGCCAAGGTATTGCAATTTCCCCGGTACCGCGCGCTGGCTCGAAAGCAGCAAGCTGTCCGCCATCTCTCCGAGCATGAGCCGTAGCGCAAAAGCCGGAGCGGGGAACATCGCGGGGCGATGCAGAACTCGCGCGACCCTCTTTATGAATTCAACATTCCGTGCGGGCTCCGGCGCGACAACATTGAACGCGCCGGTCGCGAATTTGTTCTCCAGCACGAATCGTGCCGCGCCGACCACGTCCGCAAGCGTAATCCATGACATCCATTGTTTCCCGGACCCAAGCCGCCCGCCCGCGAACATCTTGATAGGCAGCAGCATGCGCGGGAGCGCGCCGCCGCGCGTGCTTAGCACGATTCCGAATCGCAGCATCACCGCGCGCGCCCCGAACTCCGCGGCGCGCCCCGCCTCATGCTCCCAATCGCAACAGAGCGCGGCGAGAAAATCCTTTCCAGGACCGGTGTGGTCGGTCAGCTTCTCGTCGCCGCGGTCGCCAAAATAGCCGACCGCGGACGCGCAAATGAATATCCCTGGCTTGGCCGTGAGAGCAGCCAGCGAATCCACCAAATGCTTCGTGGCATCCACACGGCTCGTGCGCAAGATCTTTTTCCGCTCATCCGTCCACCGTCCATCGCCGATGGACGCTCCGGCCAAATGGATCACTGCGTCCGCTCCCTCGGCCGCTGGTGAATCAAAATCGCCGGAATAGGGGTCCCACCGGACATCGCCTTCAACACCGGAGACTCGCGTCTGGGATCTTAAGATGCGTGAAACAGTGTAGCCGGACTCAACCAGCGATTGAGTGATGGCCGAACCAATCAATCCCGACGATCCGGAAATCAAAATTCGCACGACGTATTTCCTCTTTCCTTGATAAAACGGCACATCTCCGCGGAATCAGAGCCACCCTTAAGAAAGCTATGCCCCACCGCTCGCGGCGTCAAGCAATGCCTTTCTGGCCATCACAATCACAGTATTCGATGATATTGCCGGTGCTCTAGGCGCCGCTCATTTCATAATCGTTGGCTTCGCTGGCATTGCGGGCGAGTGTGTCCGCCTTAGATTGGCTTTGCGCGCGCTCACAGCTAGAATGGCCTCATGCAGGTTAAAGTCCTTTTCTTCGGCCGCCTGAAGGAGATCGTCGGCGTCGCCGAAGAGAGCTCCGAATTCGCAGCTGGCACACGCGTCGAAGACGTCTTCGCGCGTTACGGCGGCCGTTTCCCGGAACTCGAACGTTTCCGCCCTTCTGTCGCCGCCGCTGTCAATCAGCAATATTCCGACTGGACCGCGCCCGTCTCAACCGGCGACGAAGTTGCCTTCCTTCCGCCCGTCAGCGGAGGGCAGGGAGCCGGCGCCGAAATCTCCGCCCCGCGCGACATCTGCGAAATCGTGCGCAATCCCATCCACACGGCTGAACTTGTCGAGCAGCTCAAGACTCCCGCCGATGGCGCGCTCGTCGTCTTCGAGGGCATTGTCCGCAATAATTCCCGCGGCAAAGAAACGCTGTATCTTATTTACGAAGCCTACGAGTCAATGGCGCTCGGCGAGATGCGCGATCTATGCGCCGAAATTCACAAGCTTTATCCAATCGACCGCCTCCTGATGCAGCACCGCCTGGGCCGCATCGAAATCGGCGAAACAAGCATCCTGATCGCCGTCAGCTCCGCCCACCGCGCCGCCGCGTTCGACGCCTGCCGCTTCGCGATTGACACCTTTAAGCGCACCGTGCCCATTTGGAAGCAGGAATTTTTCCGTGACGGCGCCATTTGGGCTGAAGGGGAAGGGAAGCCGTCGAAAACCTTTTCGCAGTAAAGTGAATCCTATCCACAGATGAAAAAACGACAACCCAGCTTCTTCCGCACAAATCTTTTGCGCGCCGTCACACCCGCCCTCGCTGCCGTCCTCATGTTTGCGCCGGTTTCTCCCTCTACCCTGGATGCTGGGCTGCTCCCGCAGCAGCAGCCCATCCGTGTTCAGGTGGACCTCGTCAACATTCTCGCCAGCGTGCAGGACCGCACCGCCCGTCCCGTCACGAATCTTCCCAAGGAAGCCTTCGAGGTTTTCGATGAGGGGGCGCAGCAGCAAATCGCCATCTTCGAGCCGGAAACGCACTTGCCGCTCGATATGGCGCTGATGATTGACGCAAGTGCCAGCGCCAGGATTGCGTTCGGCATCGAGCGCGAAGCCGCCGCGAAATTCATTAAGGACGTGGTTCACGCCGGCGATGGGCTTGCCGTTTTTTCATTTTCCGATGACGTCCGCCAGCTCACGGGCTTCACTTCCGAAGTGCCGCTATTGCAGAGCGCCGTGCGCAAAATGAAACAGGGTTCGGGCACCGCGATGTATGACGCTGTCTTTCTCGGCGCTCAACGCCTCGAAGAAAGAAAATCCGAACACCGCCGCGTCATCCTGCTGGTCACCGATGCAGGGGAATCCTCCAGCAAGTCGTCCTTTGAAACTGCTCAACGCGAAGCCATTCGCTCCGGTGCGCTGCTCTACACGATCGTTCTTCGCGAGGTGAAAGGGGAAAGCGGACGCAACACCGCGGGCGAGCACGCCATGGAGACGATTACGCAAACCACTGGCGGACAGGTTTTTTATCCCAATGGCCCCGGCCAACTCGATGCGATTTTTTCGCAGGTTAACCTCGAGCTGCGCACGCAATACCGCATCGGCTACTATCCCGAGCACAAGCCCGGAGGCACGATTCGCAAGATCGAGATCCGCGTGAAGGGCGACTTCACCGTTCACTACCGCCAGGCCTATGTTCCACCGGGCGAGAATTCCAGGTAATCCACACGAGCCGCTCCTGACGATTCGCCCACCGCTCTGTTACGATTGGCGGGATGAATTCCTATCTTGAGGTCGCCATCGAAGCGGCGCGTGAGGCCGGCGGCATCCTGCTCACCGAACTCGATCGCCCAGTCAGCATTTCTTACAAGGGCGAAGTGGACATCGTCACGCAAGCCGACAGGCGGTCCGAACTGGCAATTGTCAGCCGTCTGCGCACGCATTTTCCCAAGCACGCCATCCTGGGTGAAGAAGGCGGCGCGCAAGCTGCCACATCCGTCGAAGCATCCGGCGCAAGATTTTGCTGGTACGTTGATCCGCTCGACGGCACCACAAATTTCGCGCACGGCTTCCCCTGGTTTTGCGTTTCCATTGGCCTTGCCGAAGGCGCCCCGGGGAAGGAAGAGCTTCTCGCGGGCGTCGTCTATCAACCCGTCACGCAAGAGTTATTCACTGCCGCGAAAGGGGAGGGCGCGTACAGAAACAACAAACGCATTCACGTTTCAAAAATTGACAAGCTCGCGACCAGCCTTCTCGGCACCGGATTCCCAGCGCACAAGCGCGCTCAGAATCCGAATATCCATTACTACTGGAATTTCACGCTGCGCTCGCACGGAGTCCGCCGCGCCGGTTCAGCCGCGCTCGATCTCGCGAGTGTCGCATGCGGCCGCTTTGACGGCTTCTGGGAATTTGGCCTTCATTCCTGGGACACCGCCGCGGGCGTGCTTCTCGTGCGCGAAGCGGGCGGCACCGTCACCGATTTCGCCGGCCAGCACTATCAACTCGGCGCGCGTGAGCTCCTCGCTTCTAACACTTTAATTCACGCTGAGATGCAGGCCCTCGCCGCCGACGTAGAACGCCAATCTCCGAACGCCGCGCTCAAGTAGTTCTGCGCCAATTCATTGGTTCGATTCGTTGACTCACCTTAGAGCGAATGCTAGCCTCAACGGCCATGCGCGTTGTCGACCTAATCCGCCGCAAACGCGACTCCCGTGAGCTTTCCCCGGACGAAATCAAATTCCTCATCGCCGGTTATACCTCAGGTGACATCCCCGATTATCAGATGGCCGCGTGGCTGATGGCGGCCTGGATCCGCGGGCTAAACACGAGGGAGTTGGCCGCGCTAACCGAAGCGATGCTTCATTCCGGCAGCGTTCTCGACTGGAGCGACTTTCCTGCGCCGAAAGTAGACAAGCATTCGACCGGCGGCGTGGGTGATAAAACGTCTCTCGTGCTGGCTCCTATTGTGGCAGCCGCGGGACTTTACGTTCCCATGATCAGCGGACGCGGCCTCGGCCACACCGGCGGCACTCTCGATAAGCTCGAATCCATCGCCGGATTCAACGTCAATCTTTCGCTCGCGGAATTTCGCCGTGTGCTCGCCGCCTGTGGTTGCGCCCTCATCGGCCAGACGCAGGAGATCGCGCCCGCCGACAAAAAGATCTACGCGCTGCGCGACGTCACCGGCACGGTGGACAACCCTTCTCTCATCTGCGCCTCCATCATGAGTAAAAAGCTCGCCGAGGGAATTGACGCGCTCGTCCTCGACGTCAAGACCGGCTCCGGCGCGTTCATGAAGAAAATCGAAGATGCTGAATATCTCGCGGGCCTGATGGTCGAGACCGGCAAGCACATGGGCAAGCGCGTCGTCGCCCTCATAACGGATATGGACCAGCCCCTCGGCCGCACCGCAGGCAACGCCATGGAAATCGCCGAATGCATTGACGTGCTCTCCGGCGCCGGCCCCGCCGATGTGCGCGAGCTGTCCCTCGAGCTCGCGGGCTGGATGTTCTTCCTCGCCAACCGCACGCCCGGTGTCGCCGAAGGCCGCCGCCTCGCGGAGGAAATGATTGCATCAGGCCGCGCCCGTGATAAATTCCGCGAGATCGTGCGCTTGCAGGGTGGCGATGTGCGCGCGGTTTACGAGCCGCAACGATTGCCGCAGGCGCGTGCGAAGCTGGACGTCAACGCCGCCGCCGAGGGCTTCATCGTCGCAATCGATTGTGAAAAACTCGGCATCGCCTGCGGCGTCCTCGGCGGGGGCCGCGAGAAAAAAGAAGATAAGATTGACCCGGCCGTCGGGCTTGAGTTTCATCGCCGACTGGGCGATCGCGTCGAGCGCGGCGCGCCGCTCGTCACCTTGCATTACAACGCCGATGCAAGGTTGCGGGAAGCGCGCCAACTCGTCGAGTCAAGCTATCGCGTCGGGGATAAGGCGCCAGCAATGCGCCCGCTGGTTCACAAAGTAATTGGCGCTTGAAAGGGGGCACTTGATGGGGCGGTTCACCGGATTGCTCGGCCTGGCCACCATGCTCGGCCTGGCCTATCTAATGTCGTCAAACCGCCGCGCCATCAAATTGAACACGATTCTTTGGGGGCTGGGGCTCCAGCTCACGTTTGCTTTTATTGTTTTGAAGGTATCGATCGGCCAGAAAGTATTGTCTACAGCCGCCGATTTTGTGGGGAAACTGCTCAATTATTCATTTGTCGGTTCTGAATTTGTCTTTGGTCCGCTTGGCGCGAAGGATTCCCACATTGTTGTGCTCGGCGTCCCCGCCGACCAGGTCCGTTTTTTTGCATTTCAAGTTCTACCCACAATTATTTTCATCGCCGCATTCTTTGCGCTCCTTTATTACCTCGGCGTGATGCAGGTGATCATCCGCGCAGCGGCCTGGGTAATGCAGCGCGTCATGGGCGCCAGCGGCGCGGAATCTTTGAATGTCGCCGCGAGTATTTTCATGGGACAAACTGAGGCGCCGCTAACCATCCGCCCATTCCTTCCGGATCTCACGCGCTCCGAATTGATGATGGTAATGACCAGCGGCATGGCGCATGTTTCAGGCGGCATCATGGCTGCTTACATCGCTGTAGGCGGCGTCGAAATCAAGCACTTGCTTTCCGCGGTGATCATGACGGCGCCCGGCACGCTCCTTATGGCGAAAATGATCGTCCCCGAAACGGAAGTCGCAAGGACTGCCGGCAAGGTCACCATGCCCGAAGACGAAGAACGCAAGGGGGAAAACTTTCTCGGTGCGATTGCGCGCGGCACTTCCGATGGCCTGAATCTGGCCATCAACGTTGCCGCCATGTTGATTTCGTTTCTCGCACTCATCGCGCTCCTCAACGGAATCATGGGTGGCATCCACAATCATCTCGCGTGGTTTCCGGCCTCCCTTCAGCAAGTCTTCGGATACATTTTTTCTCCGATTGCGTGGGTGATCGGCATCCCGTGGAAAGACTGCCATTCCATCGGCAATTTGCTTGGCATTCGCATGGCGGCCAACGAATTGGTCGCATTCACTCAACTCGGTCCGATGAAGGCCACGCTTGACCCGCGCTCATTCACCATCGCCACATTCGCGCTCTGCGGCTTCGCAAACTTCAGCTCCATCGGCATACAGATTGGCGGCATCGGCGCTCTTGCCCCAAATAGACGAGGCGATCTCGCCAAACTTGGTATCCGCGCCATGCTCGCAGGCACCATGGCCAACTTGATGTCCGCATCCATCGTGGGCATGTTCCTGAAATGAAGCCCACCTCCAAACCCACGCTCGAATTCACTCGCGCCTCCTCCGCGGCTAAATTTATTCTTTCCAAGGCAAAACTGCGCCCGCGCATCGGCCTCGTTCTCGGCAGCGGCCTCGGCGCCTTCGCCGACGATCTCGCCTCCGCCGCGCGCATTGACTACCGCCGCATCCCCCACTTTCCTCGTTCCACCGCCGTAGGCCACGCGGGCAAGCTTGTCATCGGGAAAGTGGGTGACGTCGCCGTCGCAGCCATGCAGGGTCGCGTCCATTTTTACGAAGGCTATTCGCTCAAGGAAATAATTTTCCCGATGCGCGTTTTTGCGCGCATGGGGATCCGCGCCGTGATTCTGACCAATGCCGCGGGCGGCATCAATCGCAGCTATCGTCCGGGCGCATTCGTTGTCCTGAGCGATCACATCAATCTGCAGGGCTCGAATCCCCTCATCGGCCCGAATGACGAGCGCTTCGGCCCGCGCTTTCCGGACATGACGCATGTTTATGCGGGGAGTTTTCGCGAGATTGCACTCGAGGAAGGCAAAAAACTGGGCATGGTGATTCACGAAGGCGTTTATGCCGCACTCACTGGCCCAAGCTACGAAGCGCCCGCCGAAATCCGCAGTCTCGCCGCCATTGGCGCGGACCTCGTCGGCATGTCCACCGTGCCGGAAGCAATCGCCGCCCGCCACATGGGATTGCAAGTCCTTGGAATTTCCTGCGTCACAAATATGGCCGCGGGTATTCTCGATAAGCCCCTCGACCACAAAGAAGTGCTCGAAACCGGCGAGCGCGTGAAAGGCCAATTCATTGCGCTTCTTCGTGCTGTGCTCCCGCGAATCAACGCAACGCTATGAGCCAAGTTTCCGGAATGAAACCCACTCGTTATCTATCCGGCTACCATTTCTGGCGAGCCACGATTCTTGCAGGAGGATTTCTTTTGATCGGGATGTATTCCATCGCCGCGGTGGGATTGGTATATGCTTGGTTCCGGCCCCCACTCGGTTGGGATTTTGGGCTTGGTCCTGCGACAATCGGCCCGGTAATCGGTATTGTTGTTTATACTTTCGCTTTCGTATCGATTCTTGCCAACCGGCTGCCGCGCAAGTATGCGAAACCGTCCAATACCAATCAGTCGGATCCACAGCAAAAGGCCAAACCATGAATGCGCAGGAAACTTTGCTCGATGCCGCACGCCGCGCCCGCGAAAACGCCTTTGCGCCATTCTCAAAATTTAAGGTCGGCGCCGCCGTCCGCGCGAAGTCCGGAAAAATCTATTCCGGCTGCAACGTCGAAAACGCCAGCTACGGCCTCACAATTTGTGCCGAGCGAGTCGCCATCTTCAAAGCGCTTTCGGAAGGCGAGCGGGACTTCGACGCAGTTGCCGTCATCACCGGCGCGGATAAGCTCACGCCTCCCTGCGGCGCGTGCCGCCAGATCATCTGGGAATTCTGCGGAGACGCGGAAGTAATCCTCGGGAATTTGAATGGTAAGACGGAAGTGTACCGGATGGCGTCGCTCCTGCCACATCCGTTCGATTCCTCAAATCTATAGCTCTTCGATCGTTCCGCTTTGTCCTTAGGGATCCGTACTCTTTCTTTGTCGGTGAGTTTTAAGCGCGACCGTCCTCACAGTTTCCGGGACGTTCTTGTTCGCCCCCAGCATACGCAGATCCGCTGTGTGCAGGTGTGGTACTAGGTGCAGCGAAATATCGACCGGCGTCTTTGGGTTGCTCGCCAGATTCTTGATCACCATGTAGTTCCTCCGGAACTTGCGGTTCGCCGCAATCCCGCGGAGCACTTCCTCGCCCAAATTCGCCATCGACGCAAAACTTTCCACTTCGCGCTCGGTCAGTCGTGCCGATTGCAAGACTGCGCGCTGCACCACGCGGCAGGGATCGCGTATCAGCGCAAGCCGCTCCTCGCGCCCGCCCTTGATCGCAAGCTGCACGCGCTCCACAACGCGCATCCGCGATAGCCGTACTAACAGCGACTGCCTTTTCGCGAAGTCCGGTTCCGCATCCTTCACGGCTTCTTCCAACGCCGCTGCGTCCGGTGCGCCCTGGCCGAGCTCCTCCAGATTGCGCCGCTGGTCGGCATTAATTGCGGGCGAGCTCAGCAGCACGAAGGCAATTTCCGGCCTCAGGCTCAATAAATCCAGGTTGTCCGCAATTGCATGGACGGTATCGGCGGGGAGATGCGCCACCGCTAGGGCGAGCGCGTGAGGAGGGCAGCCGGGATGAGCGAGGAGCACCTCTGCTATTTCTGGTTTGTTGGCAAAATGTTTGGCGCAATACTCAAAAAGTTGTGGCGCAGCATCGGACCGCGCCAGCGCTGCCGCAAAATCAGCAGGGGGCAATGCCAGGAGTGCGTTTCCGGAGCGCTCCGCGATCCGTTCGTCCGGATCCGTCGAAAGCAACGCGAGGATTTCCGCGTGGTCCGCGGGCTCCAGGGAGAGCGCACCCGTGCAAGCGGCTAATTTGCGCTCAATCGTTGCCCGCCCCGTGCGGAACATTTCCCGGAATTCGCCGCTCTCGCCGATCTGAGTGTCCCCTAGACGTTAATAATTCACATCATGCAACTGAATAGGGGTCATTGTCATCCGGAGGTGTTTTGCTCGTGCTTCGTTCGTCAGCGGAGCCGTCCGGTCGTAACGGCCGTTCGGGCCTTCGGCGCCGCCGGTGCAATCCTGTGCGCTTTGTGCCTTCGCCAGGCATACCACCCGCCAATCCCGATGGCCGCAACCAGGATCGCGATCAACACCAGCCCGACCCACCTTCCGGTATTGTTTTCTTCCACTGGACGGCGAATCGGGGAGCCCGAACTCGCCGGCATGTCGCCTGTCGCCAGCGAGTATTCTGCAAGCAGCGCTTCTTCATCGAGTCCCAGATGATGCGCGACGGCCCGCACAAACCCGCGGTTGAACACCCCGCCGGGCAACTGGCTCCATTGCTCGGTTTCCATCGCCTCCAGAAAACGCGTGCCGATCCGCGTGGCGGAAGAGATTTCATCCAGAGAGATTCCGCGCATCTCCCGCTCGCGCCGCAGATGCTCGCCGAATCCGCCTTTCTTTTCGTTAGTCGCGGCCACTGTGGAAGGGGGCTTTCTTCATTTATGTTCTGAGGCGTTCAGTTTATCGGCGAAAAAAAATCAACCCATTCAGTTAGCCAATATAGGCGGGGCTGGAAAGGGTGTCAATGCGCTCCGCGGTATGTGCCGCGTAGTCACATTCCCCGGAAGAGATGATTGCGCGCGCCCCGCGTCAGTGTTAAAAAATAAATGACCCCTCCGTGGGCTTCTGCCCGCGGCCCCGCTGAGCATTCAGGGTCCGGTTAAACTGTGTCCGATACGTCCAATTTCAGCGGCATCGAACGCCGCCGCAACCCCGCCCCGTCCGGCGCCAGACGTCCGTCCGGCGAGGTCACCGTATTCCATGAGCTAGGCAAAGCGCTTACCAGCACTCTTGAGCTCGAGCAAGTCCTGCGCACCATCATGGAAAAAATTGACGAGTTTCTCCGCCCGGACACCTGGTCCATGCTGCTTGTTGACGAGGCCAAGCAGGAGCTTTATTTCGAGTTGGCCATCGGCAGGGGTGCGCAGGCGCTTAAGGACGTGCGCATTAAGATCGGGCAGGGAATCGCTGGCTGGGTTGCCCAACACGGCGAAGCCGTGGTTGTGCCCGACGTGAGCCGGGACACGCGCTTCTTCGCCAAGGTCGACGAGAAGACGAAGATGGAGACCCGCTCCATTGTGGCCGTTCCCGTCCGCTTCCGTGACCACTGTCTCGGCGTCATCGAGCTGGTGAATTGCGTCGGCCCGGAAGGATTCGATGACCGCAGCATGGCGTTGCTCGAAGCACTTTCCGATTTCGCCGCCATCGCCATTGAAAATGCGCGGCACGTCAAGCGCATTCACGATCTCACGATCACCGACGACGTCACCAATCTTTATAATTCCCGCCATCTTCACTTCATTCTTGAGACGGAAATCTACCGCTCGCAGCGTTATGGCTATGAGTTTTCAGTCATATTCCTCGACCTCGACCATTTCAAGAACGTCAACGATAGTCATGGTCATCTGATCGGCTCCAAATTGCTCGCGGAAATCGGCGCGGTCATGAAAGGGAACTGCCGCCTGATTGATTTCGCATTCCGTTATGGCGGAGATGAATTCGTCATCCTGCTTCCGCAAACGTCGAAGGAGAGCGCTTTGACGGTAGCGCGCAGGTTGCACAAACTGATTCGCGAATCCATCTGGCTCGCGGGCGAAGGTCTGAACATTCACATTACTTCCAGTGTCGGTGTCGCGTCCTACCCCACGGATTCCCGCACCAAAGTGCAGCTCCTCCAACTTGCCGACGAAGCGATGTACAACGTCAAGAATTCCACGCGCGATAGCGTCGCGGCCGCCGTCGTGCACAACCCGCTCGTCGCCAAATAGTCTGAAAGCGCCGGCATCCCGCCTCGCCCGATTTCCACAGTCCACCAACCGATCGGCGCACATTCCTTGATTCACCCGTGTGCCCGTGCTAGTCTCATTCCGCATTGAAGCCCGGAAGCCCGCCATCTCAGTGTTTTCCTTCTTCGGCGGCAGGATTTCCAGCGGAAGTTCTCGAGAATGTTCCGCGAGCGAGGTAGCGCATGTCTCTTGAGGCGTTGGGAATGATTGAGACCAAGGGGCTGGTGGCGAGCATCGAAGCCGCCGATGCCATGGTCAAGGCCGCCAACGTCGTTCTGGTGGGCAAGGAATATATCGGCGCGGGCTACGTCACCGTGATGGTGCGCGGCGATGTGGGCGCCGTAAAAGCCGCGACGGATGCCGGTGCAGCCGCGGCGCGCCGCGTAGGCGAACTGGTCGCGGTCCACGTAATCCCGCGGCCGCACGAACACGTTGAAAAGATACTTCCCGGCGGCGCAGCCAAAAAATAGGGCCGCTCCGCGCGGGCTTCAGTTTTTGCAGGGGCGGGTCTTTAGACCCGCCCGGTTTTTTTTGGCAGGATAAATCGCCTTGCAATTGCGCGACCGCGATCTCATCTCCATCCAGGAAGCCCGCGAGCTGGCAGCCTTAGCTGCCGCCGCTCAACTGAAATTCTCACGCTTCTCCCAGGAACAGGTGGATGCGGTTGTCGAGGCGGTCGCCAAGGCTGCGGTCGGCGCGTCCGAAAGCCTCGCCCGCCTCGCCGTTGAAGAAACTGGTTACGGCAACGTCCCCGACAAAATCCTGAAGAACTCTGTTGCCGCGGTGGACGTCCCCCGCGCGATCCGCGGCATGAAAACTGTCGGGATCATCCGCGAAGACTCGGAAAAGAAAATCCTCGATGTAGCCGTCCCGGTCGGCGTTGTCTGCGCCATCATTCCGTGCACGAATCCGACTTCGACGGCCATCTACAAGACAATTATTTCACTCAAGGCCTTGAATGCAATTGTACTTAGCCCGCATCCCTCCGCGATTCGGTGTATCTGCCAGACAGCGAAGACCCTCGCTCGCGCCGCGGTTTCCGCCGGAGCGCCTGAAAATCTCATCACCTGCATGGAGCGAAACACGCTTGCCGGCACGCAAGAGCTGATGCGCGCTCCCGAAGTCGGCGTCATTCTCGCGACCGGTGGCACGGGCCTTGTCCGCGCCGCGTATGGTTCCGGGAAGCCGGCTTACGGCGTAGGCCCCGGCAACGTGCCCGCATTCATCGAGCGCACCGCCGATGTCCACAAAGCCGTCGCCGATATTTTCGCTGGGAAAACTTTCGACTACGGCACGATTTGCTCCTCTGAGCAGGCCATGGTCGTCGAGGAGCCGCTTCGCGAGGCCGCCCTCGAAGAATGCCGCAAGCAGGGCGGTTACTTCTTGAACGATGATGAGATGAAGCGTATCGCCGGACTTTTGTTTCCGGGCGGCGGCCATGTAGCGGATCCGAAATTGGTTGGCCGCCATGCCATACACATCGCCGAGCTTGCAGGCATCAAAGTGCCGCCGGATACACGCGTGCTCGTCGCGCGGCTGGATGCCGTCGGCCGCGGTGCTCCGCTCAGCGCCGAGAAACTTTCGCCCGTCCTCGCGTTTTATTCCGTCGCAAATCTCACCGCGGGGATTGATCTCTGCACTCAGTTGCTGCGGTATGGCGGCCTCGGTCACACTTGCTCGATTCATTCGCAGGACACAAAAGCCGTCCGCGAATTCGGCGAGCGTGTTCCAGCCTTCCGAGTTTGCGTCAACACTTCCGCCGTGCATGGCTCCATCGGCTATTCGACGAACCTTTTCCCAGCCATGACGCTCGGCTGCGGCGCGCTCGGTGGAAACATCACTTCGGACAACATCGGCCCGCAACACCTGATGAATATTCGCCGCATCGCCTGGGAATCGCGGCCTGTCGAGCACCGCACTGTGCCATTCGCCCAGCGCCTCGATGGGCCTGCTGGCCACGCGACTGCATTCGCGGCAGCCAGTGACGGCCCCGCCCCAGGTTCGACAGCTCATAAGCCGGCAACGCCGCTGGCCGCGCAGACCGCAACAGCTCCATCAGGCGCTTCATCTGCACCTGACCGCGCCACAATCGCGCGAGCCGTCGAACAAGTCATGACGCATCTCGGTATCCCGCGCGGCGCTGCCGCGGGAGCAAATTCAGACAAGAGTCAGCGCGCCGCATCTTCTTCAGCGCTATCGTCAGCGAGCCCCGCGGATATGCACGAGCAGCCTGTGCGGACGCAAGGGCCCTCCGCGCCCGAAAAGCCGTCCGAGCCCGCCGTCCTTCAATTTGTCAGCGAAGGTGACGTCCGCCGGGCTGTCACTCGTGGCGAAAAACTCTTGATCGGCCCCAAAACGATTCTCACTCCCTCCGCCCGCGATGTAGCCGGAGCCGACGAAGTGCTCGTCCTGACGGATTTAGTCCCAGCGAAGCCCGCCACCGCGGCTTCCGAATAGCCGATTCGCTTTTCCCGCTGTTTACACGATCTCCGTTTTGCAAGTCTGCCAAACGGGGCGGGACAGGCACCTTTCTTTTCGCTGGCGTCCCTCCACGCGCTCGATTGTTCTAATATGATGAAGGGGGAGATCGCCACTTTTCGTTATGCGCAGACAGCAAGCAAATCGCTATGCACGCTGGGCCGCGATCGTTGCGTCGCTGGTGGCCGTCGTCGTGCTCACTGTTTACGTGCGCCGCTCCCTGGAAGCCCACGAGGTGCATAAAAAGGCCCCGCCCCCGGTTCCTGCCACGGTGGAAAGAACTTCGGAGGGATTCATTTATTCCAACACGACGGGCACCGGGACGCTCTTCACGTTGCGCGCCTCCAACATGACGGCCTACAAAGAGAGCGATCGAAGTCTGATGAGCGACGTTTGGATTACGGTTTACGGGAAAAAAGGCGATCGCAACGATAACATTCACACTCATTCCTGCGATTATCTTCCGGCTTCTGGGACGGTGTTCTGCGGCGGAGAAGTAAAAATGGACCTCGAAAGCGCCGATGAAGCCAAGCGTGTTGCCGCCGCACCCAGTGGAAGTGAAGTCGCTCCGAAGATCGTCCATATCACCACGAGTGGCGTCACCTTTACTAAATCCACAGGCGAGACCGTCACCGACAAGCCCGTGCAATTTCAATTCCCTGGCGGGGAAGGCCGCGCCGTCGGCGCACATTATGAATCCGGAGACGGCGTGCTCGACTTACTGCACGACGTCCACATGAAACTGACCCCGCTTCCCCCAAAGGGCTCAATTCCGAAATCTCCGCCGCTACCGGTGGATGTGGATGGCTCAAGCCTCAATTTCCAGCGGCACGCGCAAGTGATGTTCCTTCGTGGGCCGGTGGTTGCCCGCCAACAGGGTGGGCCCACACCGGCGCAAGGCACACATGAAGAGCGCGAGCTCCATGCCAGCCTGTTGACCGTCAACTTCGATCATGACTTGCATGCCGACAAGCTGACCGCCACTGGCGAGCCGAACGTCCGGCCCCAATTGAGCGGCGCCGGATCAAAAGGAAATGGCGTAATCGTCGCGGATCAATTCATCGCGGACCTCGCTCCGGCTGGTTGGATGAAACATCTTTCGGCGATTGGCAATGTCCTCGGTGACTACAAAACGTCCGTTGACACGAGTCACGTATCGGCTTCCCGGATTGACGCCGAAATGGTGCCCAAAATAAATCAGCCGAAGACGGTCACCGCCGCTGGTGCCGTGCGCGCGAATTCCGCCCGCGCCAATCCCGCAGGCGCCAAATCCGCGGGTGCCAGGACCACGGGTGGAAGTTCCACGCGATCGATTGAAACATCCGCGCTCGCCCTCGATTTCATTCCCGGGCCGTCCTCACAACCAGGAGGCCAGCCGCGCTATCTACTGAGCCACGCGCATTCGCTCGCTCCCGCGACGGTCACGATGAACGATCCGGTTCCCGGCCTGCCCGCTAATCAACCCCGCATAACCCACGTGGCCGCCCAGCGGATCGAGGCCGATTTCGCCGAAAACAATCGAATGAAGCGAATGCAGGGTCACGGCAACACACAACTGGATCGCGACCAGCCGGGTCACCCGCACGAGACTTCCACTTCACAGGAATTTGTCGGTGACTTTGATTCGCAAGGCCAATGGACTTCTTTCGACCAGAGCGGCAACGTGCGGTTTCATCAGGCCGACCGCGCTGGCCAGGGATCGCGTGCACACTCCGATCGCGCAACGGACACTGTGACACTCTATGGCCCTGCGGAAGCCTCCGACGCAACCTCACACACCACTGCCGACAACATTACGTTTAACCAGACCACGGATGTGATTCACGCCGAAGGCCACGTACTCAGCACTTACAGCAGTAGCTCGGCAGCGCGCCCCGCTGATTCACGCGCTCCAACAACTGTTGCCGCATCCACGGGTCCGGGAGGAAGGCCTGGGGGAATGGGTCCCGCTCTCAGTCTCGGCTCCGATCTCACGCACATCGTGTCTGAACATCTCGTCGGCAACTCCGCCAAGGGTCACGCGCTCTACACCGGGCACGCGCGAATGTGGCAAGGCGATAGCATCATAGAAGCCGATGAGATCGAGCTCGATCGTCCGTCAAGGCAACTCGATGCGCGCGGGAACGTCAAGGCCGTATTCCTGTCCGCGCCATCCAGTTCGCCCGACGGCACGCCGGGTGCCTCCCCCGCGAAGACTTCTTCCACGACGAAGTCGTCTTCAACAGCAAAGCAGCCCACCACAGCAAAACCGGCTTCAACTTCTTCGCGGGGTGCAACCTCAATCGCGCCACCCACCGGGCAATCGGGCGGCGCGGATTCCAAAACGCAAGTTTGGAATGTGCGCACTCCCAAGCTCACCTATTTTGATAACGAATCACGCGCGCATCTCGACGACGGCTTCACAGCGGAATCACAGGGTGGCAGCATCACCGGCCAGAATTGTGACATTTTCTTTGTCCCTGCCGCCCAAAGAGTGCCCGGAACCTCGGCGGGAATTGATCACGCCATCGCCCACGGGCACGTAATTGTCCATCAGGATGAGCGCCGAGGTGAGGCCGAGCGCGCTGACTACACCACCGCCACGGGGAAATTCGTACTTTCCGGCGGAAAACCTACGATTTTTGACGCCGATGGAACCTCAGTCACCGGCCATCAATTGACCTTCTTTCAGGCCGATGATACGATTCTCGTCGAGTCGGAGGAAGGTGTTCGGACTCTGACACGGCACCGGGTCCAGAAATGACCCCAAGATGCTGAAATTCCAGGCCGTCGAGATCAACAAAGCGTATAGAGGGCGTAGAGTAGTAAACGACGTTAGCCTGGAAATCCAGCAAGGTGAAGTAGTTGGCCTCCTCGGGCCAAATGGCGCCGGCAAGACCACCACGTTTTACATCATGGTCGGGCTGGCGCAGCCGGATTCTGGCCATGTTTTGCTTGATGGGGAAGACATTACCGACCTCCCCATGTATCTTCGGGCCCGGAACGGAATCAGTTACCTTCCTCAAGAGCCCTCTGTTTTCCGGCAGCTGACGGTCGAGCAAAACCTGATGGCTGTGCTCGAGACCCTCTCTCTCACGCATGATCAGCAGCGCGACCGCCAGGAAGAGCTTCTTGCGCAGATGGGGCTGGACGCCGTACGGCACAATCGGGCCTACTCGCTCTCGGGCGGCGAGCGGCGGCGCCTGGAAATCGCGCGGTCGTTGGTGCTTGAGCCGGCTTTTATCTTGCTCGACGAACCGTTTTCGGGCATTGACCCGCTCACGGTCGTCGAACTGCAGAAGTTGATTGGCGATTTGAGCGCCAGCGGTATCGGTGTACTAGTGACGGATCACAATGTTCCTGCGACACTTTCCGTTACGAACCGCGCCTATATCATCAGCGGCGGGCGCATTTTCCGCTCGGGCACGCCGCAGGAATTGAGTGACGACGCCGAAGTCCGGCGCGTTTATTTGGGCGAGCGTTTTCGGTTGCATTAGAATTTAAGGAGGACTCGCACATCCCTGCCTGCCGGCAGGAAGATCGCGAAATTCAGCCATGAGCTGGCTCCAGCCAAAACTCCATCTCAAGGTTTCGCAGAAGCAAATCCTTACGCCGGGTCTCGTGCAAATGGTCAGCGTGCTGGCGCTGAATCGCCTTGAATTGCGCGAAATGCTCAACCAGGAACTGGTCGAAAATCCCATCCTCGAGGAAGTCACCGAAGAAGTTCCCGTCACCGAGGATTACAGCGATGAGACTTTCCTCAAGGCGGAAACCGAAAAACTCCCGGAAACCGAAGCCGCCAATCCCTTCGACGAGTTCGATGTCGCCGCACTTTACAAATATCTGGACTCCGGCGGGAACGAGTCCTTGAATCACGAGCGCGAAGAAATTGAGCGCCCCTCTTTCGAGAAATTTCTTTCCTCTCCGCACGGACTCACCGAGCATCTCGAATGGCAATTGGGTTCGGCTGTGTGCTCCGAGAAGGCCCGCGAAATCGCGGAAATCATCATTGGCAATCTCGATGAAGATGGTTATCTGGCGATCACGCTCGAAGAGCTCGCCCAGAATGGCACCTACATGATGGACGACGTGGAAGAGGCCCTCGCAGTCGTCCAGGAATTTGACCCTCTGGGCGTTGCCGCGCGGAATTTGCGCGAATGTCTGCTCACTCAATTGAAGGTGCTCGACCCTCAGAACGCGCTCGCGCACCAGATTGTTTCCGAATGTCTTCCGAAGCGACTGGTGGCCAGCAGCGCCGCCGCTGCGATCCAGGCGATTGTTGCGCCTGCCCCACTTTCGGGGGAAATACTGGCAGCCGAACCTCTTGGAGCTGGCGCCCCTCTTGCCGCGGATGCGATCGCGGATGAAGCGCTGCTCGCGGACGGCGCTTCCGGGGCGGCTCACGAAGCAGTCCCTCCGGCTGGCCACATGGACGCGACCGCCGCGCTTGCTGCCTCCGCACCTGCTTCCACAAATGGCGATGCGCCCTCCGATTCAGCGAAGCATGCAGAAGAGCCGGAAGATAATCCTCACCTTTGGAAACTTCTGCAAAGCAACCAGCTCAAGGAAGTCGCGCGTGCGCTTGACAGGCCTTACGAACTCGTAAAGCGCGCCATGGACGTGATCCGCAAGCTCGATCCGCGCCCCGGTTTGCGCTACAACAAAACGCAGCCCCGCCTCGTCGAGCCCGATGTCTATTTCCGTAAAATGGATGACGGCTGGCAAGTCTTCCTCAACGAGGACGACCTCCCGCAGCTCCGCCTGAGCCCGACCTATCGCCGTTTGCTCGCCCGCGACGCCGCCGACCGCGACGTCCGCAACTACGTAAAGGAAAAATTCACGGCCGCGCTCCAACTCCTTAAAAATATCGAGCAGCGCAAACACACCATCCTGCGCGTTTGCCAGTCCGTCATCCGCCGACAGGGCGATTACCTCGATTTCGGCCCCGATCACCTAAAGCCCATGATGATCAAAGAGGTCGCCGAAGAAGTTGGCGTGCATCCCTCCACCGTAAGCCGCGCCGTCTCCAGCAAATACGCGCACACACCGCAGGGCGTCGTCGAGTTGCGCTCCTTTTTCTCGGAATCCGTCAACGGTCCCGAGGGCGGCAACATGTCTTTGCTGGCGTTGAAACGCCTCGTGAAGAAAATGATCGAGGAAGAAGACACCTCCAAGCCGCTCACCGACGACGCTATCGCCAAAAAGCTCAGCGAAGCGGGCATTCAGGTCACGCGCCGCACCGTCGCGAAATACCGCGAAGTCCTTAGGATTCCAAGCACACACCAGCGCCGAGTTAAAGAATAGTGTCAAGGAATAGGCCCTCGACAGTGAAACGCCAGACGAGCCGCGAGCAGGGGCAACTGGTCATCCTCACCGGGCTGAGCGGTTCCGGCAAGAGCACCGTTCTGAAGACTTTTGAAGACCTCGGCTACTACTGCGTTGACAACCTTCCCGTCGAGCTCATCCCCACGTTCAGCGAGATGAATTTTGGCAGTGACAGCGAAATTTCCCGCGCCGCACTGCTCGTGGACGCGCGCGAAGGCGGCCAGCTCGCCAAACTGCCGGAAACGATCCGTCGCCTTCGCCGCGAGGGCCGTCCTGCCGAACTCGTCTTCATCGAGGCTTCAGACGAAATTCTCCTGCGGCGTTACAGCGAAACGCGCCGCCCGCACCCGCTGGGCCACGACCGCTCGCCGCGCGAGGGGGTGCGCACCGAACGCAAACTCATGGCGCCCATCCGCAAGATTGCGGACGTGGTCATTGACACCACCAAGTTCAATGTCCACGAGCTGCGCGAATTCATCAAGAAACGTTTTCAAACCCGCGGGAAGCGTCCGCTCCTCGTTTCGCTTGTGAGTTTTGGCTATCGTTACGGCGTTCCCGCCGATGCGGATCTCGTTTTTGATGTGCGTTTTCTTCCCAACCCGCATTTCGTGGCGCGCTTGCGCCCCTTTTCCGGCAAAGATAAGCGTGTGGCCCGCTACATCCACTCCTTTGCGCAGACGCGCGAGTTCCTCCGGCGCATCGAAGGCCTGCTTGCCTACTTGATTCCGCACTATATCCGGGAAGGGAAGAGCTACCTCACAATTGCAGTCGGCTGCACCGGCGGGCGCCACCGCAGCGTGACGCTTTCCGATGATTTGGCGCACACGATGGCGCGGCGCGGTTTTCACACCAAGGTGCATCACCGCGATTTGAACCGTTAGCGCCGCGGCCTTACAATTTCCCTGGCGCGCATGAAGTATTTTTTCGTTTTGTTTTTCTGTTAGCGGAGGCAGAAGGCCCCCATTCGGGCCTCGCTCATGATTCCCGAAGAGTTCCGTCGCCTGTTCGCCACCGTCCGCGGTTATCGCGCGTGGCTTGCGCTCTCTGTCCCGATCCTCTTGATTGCCGGCGCTGCCAACGGAGCCGTCGCCTTTCTCGTAAAAATCATTCTGGACAACGTCCTCGCACCCAATGGCCCGCGGTCATCGAAAGCGCTGACACTGTTTACAAATCCTTTGAACGGTCAGCCGGTCAACCTGAATGCGTTTGTTCCTTCACATCACCAGAATCCCGGGACGGTTTTTGCCATTTCTCTCCTCGCTGTCTTTGTGATCAAAGCGCTTTCGGAGTTCGGTGGGACGATGATTGTTCAGTACGTCGGGCTTTCCGCCGTTACCGACCTGCGCAACAAGGCGTTCACAAAATTAATCCGCCAGCCGATTGGTTTCTTTCAAAAACATACGATTGGGCGCTTGATGTCCGCCCTCATCAATGATGTCGAGCGCGTGCGCATCGCCATGTCCGAATACCTAGCCGATTTTATTCTTCAGTTTTTCACGCTCCTGGCGTTTGCAATCGTTCTCTTGCTGATCAATTGGAAAATGGCGCTGATATCCCTCTTCATTGTGCCCGTTCTTGCCGTGCCCGTCGGCAAGCTCGGTCGCAAGATCCGTAAGTCCGTTGAAAAATCACAAACAAGGCTTGGTGAGCTGAATCAAGCGGTCCAGGAGACGATTTCCGGTAACCGTGTGGTCAAGGCCTTTGGCATGGAGGATTTTGAGACCGGTCGGTTCAAGGAAACTTCGCGTCGCCTTTTGAGGGAGAACCTCCGTTGGATTCGAGCTTATGTCTTCAACGGTGTTCTGATGGATTTGCTGTCCGCGGTTGTGATCGCGCTTGTGATCCTGTATGCGCGGGGGCTGATTAATCACGGATCGATGACGCTGGGTGACTTTGGTGGTTTCTGTTTTGCCTTGTTCAGTTCCTATACGCCGATCAAGCGGATTGGGATTTTTTACCAGCAGCTCGAACAGGCGCGCGGCGCTACGGCCGAGGTTTTCAACATACTTGCCCTGGAAGAAGAGCAGCCCGACAAGCCCGGCGCAATCATACTCCCGCCGTTCTCGAACGAAATCGAATTGGAGGACGTCAGCTTTTCTTACGACACCGGAGCGCAAGTTCTCCAGGACGTTTTTCTCACTGCGCTCGCAGGCGAAGTGATTGCCATCGTCGGGTCCAGCGGCGCCGGCAAAACAACTCTGGCCAACTTGCTTCCCAGGTTCTATTCTCCCACTTCCGGCGTTGTGCGCTTTGACGGTCACGACATCCGCGACGTCACCTTGAAATCCCTGCGCGATCAAATCGCCATCGTCACTCAGGAAAACATCCTGTTCAATGACACCGTGTGGAACAACATCTGTTATGGCACTCCCGACCAGCCGAAGGAGCGCGTCGTCGCTGCCGCCCAGGCCGCGCTGGCTCATGATTTCATCCAGGAAATGCCCCAGGGCTATCAAACTCAGCTCGGCGACCGCGGCCAGCGCCTTTCCGGCGGCCAGCGCCAGCGCCTGGCCATCGCGCGGGCCATCCTGAAAGATTCGCCAATCTTAATTCTCGACGAAGCGACCTCCGAACTCGATACCGAATCCGAGCTCTTTGTTCAAAAGGCCCTCGCAAACCTGATGGTCGGCCGCACGGTCTTCGTCATCGCCCACCGGCTATCCACCATCCGCCGCGCAAGTAAAATCATCGTGCTCGAAGGCGGGGCCATTCGCGAAACGGGCACGCATCAGGAATTGCTTGCGCTGAACGGGCTTTATACGCGCCTGTATGAATTGCAATTTGCGGATGCCGATTCCCCCTCTGAATCAAATTTCCGGCGCAGGGCAGGCGACGCCCAGCCCGCCCCTCAAACAGGCGTCGCAGGCGGGGTTGCCTGAAAATGCCCGATCACGCCGCATCTCACCCCGTTCCTCGCGCCGCGCGCGCCTCCGGCATCAAGTCCATGACCGGCTTCGCCGAAGCGCGCCTCGAGCGCGACGGCTGGGCGCTTCGTGCCAGCCTCCGTAGCGTGAATCACAGGTTCCTCGACATCCACCTGCGCCTCCCCGAAGGCCTCGAATCGCTCGAAACCGAGATTCGCCGCGTCCTGCGCGAACACCTCCATCGCGGCCATGTGGATCTCAATTTGCGCGTCGACCCCGTCGGCGAGACCGCTGTGCAAATCAATCACGAACTCGCGCAGGCATACGTGCGGGCCGCCAACGATTTGCGCAAGAAGTTTAGATTGAAGAATGAGCCCGACCTCGTCGCTCTGATGCGCTTGCCCGGCGTTGTAGGCGCGGCCGGAATGCCCGTCGGCGGCCTGCGCGAGGAAGGCCTCGCCCGGCTCAGCGCGCAAGCCGCGGACTGCGTCGCGCAATGCGTCGCAAAGCTCGAAGAGATGCAGTTCGCCGAGGGCCGCACGCTTGTTGAAGTCATGCGCGTGCATCTCGCGCACGTCGCCAAAAACACGCAGACAATCTCCGATTTGGCCGCGCGTGCGCGTCCGATGTTTGCCCAGCGCCTTCAGGCAAAGTTGCGCGATCTGTTGGCCGAAGCCGTCGAACCCGCGCGCCTGGCACAGGAAGCGGCGATCCTCGCCGAGCGCAGCGACGTCAGTGAGGAACTCGCGAGGCTTGTGAGTCACGTCGAGCAATTCGGCAAATTGCTCAGCGGCGCGAGCGAGGCTGGGAAAAAACTCGATTTCCTCTTGCAGGAAATGCAACGTGAGGCGAATACTCTGCTCTCGAAAACGCCGGGCGTCGAGGCCGAAGGCTTGCAAATCACCGGGCTCGCGCTCGAGATCAAATCCGAGATCGAAAAATTGCGCGAGCAAGCCCAGAACATCGAATGACATTCGCCTGTGGAAGAAGGCGCTGAATAAAAATGGCTGAACGCGAATCCATCGTCTTCGTCGTCTCCGGCCCTTCCGGGTCGGGGAAGTCCACGCTCGTCCAGAAGCTGCTTGAGCTTCCCGGCACCATGTTTTCCATTTCCTGCACAACGCGCCCCCCTCGCGCAACGGAGACCCCCGGAAAATGGTATGATTTTGTATCTGAAGCTGATTTCGAGCGCATGGTGCGCGAGGGCGCCTTTCTCGAGCATGCGCGTGTCTTCGGGCGGCATTCCTATGGCACGCCGCGCAAGTGGCTGGATCAGGCGCGCAAGTTGGATCTGGACCTGGTCCTCGAAATTGACGTGCAGGGCGCCGCGCAAGTTCGGCATAAATTGCCGGGCGCGGTTTCAATCTTCATCCTGCCGCCTTCGCGGGAAGAACTCGAGCGCCGCATCCGCGAGCGCGCCCAGGATTCCGCCGGCGAAATCGCGCGGCGGCTTCGCCAGGCGCGGCTCGAAATGGAAAGTTTTTCGCTTTATGACTTTATCGTCGTCAATGACGATCTCGAACGCGCGGGGCGCGAAGTTCAGGCCATCGGCCTGGGCACGCGTTGCCGCAGCGGCATCGCACGTCCGTCCGTCGAACGAATCCTGAAAACCTTTGGAGGCGAAAGTAAGTGATGACAGCCCATAATCAACCACCCGAAAGCAGATTTGCATTCGTTGTAGTTGCATCGCGCCGCGCACGCCAGTTGATGCTCGGTGCCGGTCCGTTGATCGCCAATCCTCGTTCGCTCAAGAACACGCGGGTTGCGATGGAAGAGCTGAATCTCTCCGTGCTCGAGTATGACATTCCACCCTACACAAAGCCGGTGGACCCGTCCAAGCGCGGCAAAGACTAAAGCCGCCCGGAGAGAGCCATGCGCGTTGCTGTCGGAGTCACGGGAGGCGTCGCGGCATATAAGGCCGCGGAATTGGTGCGTCGTCTTCAGCAAGAGGGCCTCGAAGTTGAGGTCATCATGACGCGCCACGCGCAGGAGTTCATCACGCCTCTCACCTTCGCCGCTCTCACGGGCCGCAAGGTCATCACCGATATGTTCGCCCCGGAAAACTCCGGCCCCGCGAATGTCGAAAGCGCCATCGAGCATATCGCCGTCGCGCAGCGCATTGACGCGCTCGTCGTCGCGCCTGCCACCGTCGGGACCATCGCCAAGCTCGCGCAGGGCCTCGCCGACGATTTTCTTTCCACTCTCGCGCTTGCCACCACCGCTCCTCTCATCGTCGCGCCGGCAATGAACGTCAACATGTTTGAGCACGCCGCCACGCAAGCGAACCTCGAAACCCTGCGTGCGCGTGGAGTCCGTATCGTCCCGCCCGATGAAGGCTATCTCGCGTGCGGTATGGTCGGCGCGGGCCGCCTCGCGGGTGTTGAAGCGATTGCCGCCGCCGTGTTCAGCACGCTCGGCATCAAGCACGACCTCGAACGCGAAACAATTCTCGTCACTGCCGGCCCCACCTGCGAGGATCTCGATCCGGTGCGCTACATCACCAATCGCTCCTCTGGAAAAATGGGTTACGCCATCGCCGATGCCGCGCGCCGCCGTGGCGCTCGCGTGATTTTGGTCAGCGGCCCCACCGCGCTGAACGCGCCCGATGGCGTCGAATTCATCGGCGTGCGCACGGCGCAAGAAATGCGCCGCGCAGTGCGCGAACAACTCACGGACGCGACTGTCGTCATCATGGCCGCGGCCGTTGCCGATTTCCGGCCTGCATCCCCGCAAGCGCAGAAAATCAAGCGCGGCGCGGGAAAGCTCGCGCTGGAATTTGAATCCACGCCGGATATCCTTGCAGAGGTCGGTGCAAACGCCGCCGCCGAAGCGGCGGGCAATAAATCGCGCCGCGTGATCGTCGGCTTCGCAGCTGAAACTAATGAAGTCGCCGGCAACGCCCGCAAAAAACTAATCGCCAAGGGCGCGGACTTAATCGTCGCAAACGACGTAACCGAGCCCGGCGCCGGATTCGACGGCGATACAAACGTCGTTACGCTGGTTTTCCGCGACTCTCCCGAGGTTCGTTTGCCCCAAATGAGCAAGTTTGACGTCGCCACCCGCGTCCTCGATGAAGTGCGCGAAATCGCCGCCCGCATGCGCGCGGCAGTTTCGTCTCCTGCACCGGTGAAACGGTGACGATTTCCCAGGAAATGTCCCGGAGCCTGCCGAATGTCAGGTGAAGGCCTCCCTCCCGAAAAAGAACGAGTCGCCGCCTGGCTTGAATACTTCAACGATCTTCGCATCGGCGGCTTCTACCGCAACCGCGCAGGCGGCAAATCCTCGGTGGCCGCCGCAAGTAAATTCGCCGCCGCTCCTCCGCGCCCCGTCCCGGTGAAAACTCCTCCCGCGCCATCCAAGCCATCGACTTCGACGATGAAATCGCCGCCGCCGGCCGCCGCCACGCCCGCCTCCAAAGTTACTGTTCTCCCCGTCGCGCACGGCCCATCACTCTTTGAAGCCTTCGAGCGCGTGCCCAACGATTCCCTCGAGCGCATTCGCGCCGACATCGGCGACTGCACGCGCTGCCGCCTCTGTGAAGCACGCAACAAAATTGTCTTCGGCGTCGGCAATCCCAAAGCCGATCTCGTTTTCGTCGGCGAAGGGCCCGGCCGCGACGAAGACGCGCAGGGTGAGCCTTTCGTAGGGCGCGCCGGAAAACTTCTCACGGATATGATCAAAGCGATGAGCCTCGAGCGCTCCGACGTTTACATCTGCAATGTCGTCAAGTGCCGCCCTCCCGAAAACCGCACGCCCGAGCACGACGAAATCGCCACCTGCTCGCCGTTCCTTTTGCGCCAGCTCGAATGTATTCGCCCAAAAATAATCGTCTGCCTCGGCAACGTCGCTGCGCAATCGCTTCTCGGCACAAATAAATCCATCTCACATTTCCGCGGACAGTGGTTCGATTTCCGCGGCTCGCGCCTCATCGCCACCTACCACCCCGCCTATCTGCTGCGCAATCCCGCCGCCAAGAGCGACGTCTGGACCGACCTGAAAAAAGTGATGGCCGTCCTCGGCCTAAAAGCCGCCCGCATCCCCAAGCGCTAACGCCATCCCCGCGCCGCCTGCGCTTCACGCACCTGCTAAACTATCCCACTCGCCATGCCGCGCTTCGCCGAAGTCGCTCTCTCCGTACCGCTGCGCACCGCGTTCACCTATGCGGTGCCCGACGCATTCGACGGTGTCATCGAACCCGGCGCGCGCGTAGCCGTCCCATTCCGCAACAAAGTCATGGTCGGCGTAGTCCTCTCACTGACAAACGATCCGCCCACCTTCGCAAACGGAAAGTCAGCAAAACTTAAGGAAATCGCCCACGTCCTCGACCCCATCCCCGCGCTCACGGAAAAGCTCATCGAGCTCGGCCGCTGGGTCGGCTCCTATTATCTCGCGCCGCCCGGAGACGTTTTCCGCGCCATGCTTCCGCCCCTCACCGAACTCCGCGCCGAGCGCATCCTACGCATCACACCCGCCGGCCGCGCGCGCCTCGACGAACTCGCGGCCATGGGCGGCCGCAGCGAAGCGGAAGTTTCCGAGCGCGCGCTCCTCGAACTCATCGACATCGAAGGCAAGCCCTTCGCCGCTTCGCGACTTCGAAAGTTGCCCGGAGCCGAAGCCGCCGCCGCGCGCCTCCTGCGACGAGGCCAGCTCGAAGCCGAAGAGATCCACAAATCGCGCAAATTGCGCATGCAGAAAATTGTCGCCTGGAATCATTCCGCGCCAACTGGCGCCCCCGATTCCGCCGCTCCTAGTGCACCGAAAGCCAAATCCCGCAAGCGCGCAGCCTCCGCCAATTCATCCGCCGCCGAAGAAAATATCCACCGCGTCCTCGCCGAAGAAAGCGGCCCTCTCCCGCTCAATCAGCTCCTCGCCCGCGCGGGTGCCTCCCGCGCCGCCGTGGATCGTCTCCTCCGCGAAGGCAAGCTCACTTCATGGGACGAACCCGCCACCGCCGAAGAGGACTCCTTCGACGCCGGTTACTCCGCGCCATCCAACATTCTCAATTCTGCGCAAGATCGCGCCGTCGCCGAACTTCACGATTGGCTCTCGCGCGGCGAATTCAAAGTCGGTCTCCTCCACGGCGTCACCGGCAGCGGCAAGACCGAAGTGTATCTGCGCGCCGTCCACGAAGCCCTCGCCCGCGGCCGCTCCGCCATCGTCCTCGTCCCAGAAATCGCGCTCACTCTCTGGATCGGCCGCATATTCCGCGCGTGGTTTGGCGACCGCGTCGCCGTCCTCCACAGCGCGCTGCCCGACGCCGAGCGTTCGCGCGAATGGTGGCGCGTGCGCCGCGGTGAAGCCCGCGTCGTCGTCGGCACCCGCTCCGCCGTTTTCGCTCCCGCCGAAAATCTCGGCCTCATCATCGTCGACGAAGAGCACGAGGCCAGCTACAAGCAGGAAGAATCGCCGCGCTATCACGGCCGCGACACCGCCGTCTTCCGCGCGAAGCTCGAAGGCGCCGCCGTTCTGCTCGGCTCCGCCACGCCCTCCATCGAAACCTACGAGCACGCTCGCGCCGGAAAATACGCGCTCCTCCGCCTCGAATCGCGCGTCGCCAACCGCAGCCTCGCGCAGGTCTCCACCGTCGACATGCGCGAAAATTTCAAGCAGACCCATCGCGCCTCCGCGATTTCTGCCGCTCTTCGCAACGGCATCACGGATCGTCTCGCCGCCAGGCAGCAGGCGGTCATCCTCATCAATCGCCGCGGCTATTCCTGGTTCGCTCTCTGCCGCGCCTGCGGGGCCACCGTGCAGTGCGAAAATTGCAGCATCGCGCTCACCTATCACAAAGGCCGCGCGCGCCTCGTCTGCCACTACTGCGGCTTCTCGCGCACCGTCACAAAAATTTGCCCGAAGTGCAGCTCTGAATACGTCTACTTCGTCGGCGAAGGCGCCGAAAAATTGGAAGAGTCTCTCCGCGATATGTTTCCGCAAGCCCGCATCGCGCGCCTCGACCGCGACACCGTCCGCACCAAGCGCGAATACCAAAAAGTTTTGGGCGCGTTCGCCGAAGGGAAAACCGACATCCTCGTCGGCACGCAGATGGTCGCCAAGGGACACGATTTCCAGCGCGTCACCCTCGTCGGCGTCGTCAGCGCCGATCTCCGCCTCGGTATGCCCGATTTCCGCGCCGCCGAACGCACCTTTCAATTGCTCACGCAGGTCGCCGGCCGCGCCGGACGCGGCGACTTGCCCGGCGAAGTTCTCGTCGAAACTTTTTATCCGGAGCACTACGCCATTCAGGATTCCGTCCGCCAGGATTTCGAGGGCTTTTTTGAAAAGGAGGTTCGCTTCCGCCGCCTGCTGCACTACCCGCCGTTTGCCGCCCTCGCCACAATTCTCGTCCGCGATCGCAAAATTGAAAACGCCATCCGCTGGTCTCGCCAGCTCGCCGATTTCTTCGCGCCCTTCAATGCCGACAACAAGCGCGGCGAAATTCGCGTCCTCGGCCCCGCCGCCGCGCCCCTCGCAAAGCTAAAAGGCGAGCACCGGTTCCAATTCCTCTTGAAATCCCTGCGCCGCGCTGCGCTCCACACCGCCCTCGCAGGCGCGCTCGATTTCTGCGCCAAGAAAAACATCCCCGACAGCGCCGTCATCCTCGACGTCGATCCGCTGAGTCTCTTCTAGCTTTTCTTCCTCCAAATCAAATACACCGGCAATCCAATCCCCATAATCAGCAGCCCCCACCTCGAATTTCCCCAATCCGAGATGAGTGAGTTCAGCACCACCGCTGCCGCAGCGCCCACGAACAGCGCCGGAGTCACCGGATACAACGGCACGCGGTACGGCCGCACCGCATCGGGCTTTCGCGCGCGGAACACAAAAAGACTCGCGCCCGCCAGCGCATAGAAAATCCATCCCGCAAAAATCACATAAGCCAGCAACTGATTAAATGTTCCCGTCCAAGCCAGCACGGAGGCCCACACCGCCGAGGTAACGATTGCGATCGCCGGTGTGCGGAATCGCGGATGCACCTCCGCAAGCTGCCGGAAGAAAAGTTTGTCCTTGGCCATCGCATAAAAAACGCGCGGAGCCATAAGGATGGTGCTGTTCGCCGCGCTGAATACGGAGACGAGGATCATCAGCGCCACGAGCTTTGCGGCATTCGGCCCCCAGATCGCGGAGACCGCCGCCGCCGCGATCGTGTCCGACTTCGCGGCTCCCACCGGTCCCAGCGCCGCCAGATACGCGCACACCGGCAGCAGATAAATTGTAATCAGCGTCAGCCCGCCCGCGAGCGACGCACGCGGAAAATCGCGCTGCGCATTCACCATCTCTCCGGCGGAATAGCTCACCCACTGCCAGCCTTCGTAAGCCCACAAAACCGGAATCATCGCGAGCCCGAATCCCGCCGCGATTGCGCCGTCAAAATGCGCCGGCCACAGCGCGGCAAAGCTGGCGGAATACCCGCGGCCCAGATAGAGCAGAACGCCGCACATCGCCAGGATTGCCGTCACTTTGATGAGCGTCGTCACGTTCTGCAGGTTCGCGCTGTGCCGCGTTCCGATTACATTCACAAAAGTAAGCACCGCAATCATCCCGACGCTGATGATTTTCATCTCGAGGGGTGTGAGCGGGATGATTGCTTGCAGGTACGTGCTGAACGCGACGGCGAGCGTCGCCATCGTTCCCGCGCCAATCACGAGAAATAGCGTCCAGCCGTAAAGAAACGCGGGCAGATCGCCGAATGCCTCGCGGATGTAAACATAAAGCCCGCCCGCCGCGGGATTCATCGCCGCCAGTTCGCCGTACGTAAGCGCTCCGAGCAGCGAGAGCAATCCGCCGGTGATCCACACTCCCAGCGCCAGCCCCACCGATCCATGCACCAGCCGCAGGATAACCGCAGGCACCAGAAAAATTCCGGAGCCGATCACCGACCCGATGAAAAGGGAATAGATGTCCTTCAACTTCAGCGTGCGGATTAATGTCGCTGTGGAAGCGGGCGCGCTCACGATGGATTCCACCATGGCCCATGGAAATAAATCGGCACCGGCATAAAGCACATCACGAAAATCACGAGTCCCGCGACCGCCCATATGCGCCGTCGCGTGTCGAGTCCTTCACGCCGGTCCATCAAGGGAGGATGCCGGAACCCGATGGCCAGCAACAGAATCGCCCACAGCAGCCATCCCGGCCAAAAATAAACCAGCGGCACGAGCGCCAATGCAAGCACCAGCGTCGCGCGCTTGTGCGCGCCGCTCGCCAGTGAATAGAGAATGTGTCCGCCGTCAAGCTGCCCGCCCGGCAACAAATTAAGCGACGTCGCAAAGAGTCCGACCCACGCCGCGCGCCCCACGGGATTCAGCAAAATATCTCCGGCGGCCACGCCCGGCCGCAGAATCGCAAGCAAACACCGCATCGCGAGCGGCTCGCCGAAAAGCACCGCCGAGTTCGCATCGATCCCCGGGACAATCTTCGAGTGCAGGATCGCAAACGCCATCGCCGGAATCGCAAACACAAATCCCACCACCGGCCCCGAGAGTCCCACGTCAAACAGCGACTTGCGGTTCGTAATCGGTGACCGGATGCGGATAAACGCGCCCATCGACCCGATCATCGTCGGCAGCGGCAGAAAATAGGGAAAGCTCGCGGAAAGCTTGTAATGTCGGCAGGCGAAAAAATGTCCCAGCTCGTGCGCTAACAAAATGCCAAGCAGCGTGGCCGCGAAGGGAAGCCCGTAAAGCAAGATGCGCGGATTGTGGTACGCGTCCACGTAAACGCCAAGAAAGCTGTCGAATTCGGGCGCTTTGTCTTGCGCGTAAGCCCGCCCGAATTCCGCGCCCGCCGCGAGCGTCGTAACGATCGTCACCGCAAATAAAGTCAACGCAATCGCGAGCGACCTGCGCTGATTCCCCGGCGGCGCGTACACCCGCGGCGGAATGTACACGCGCGGCGTTTCCACCGGCAATGTTTCCACTGGCACGCGGCCGTTGCCGTTTCCATTCTCAAAGCTCATCGGGGAATCAGTCTAGCGTGTTTTCCGAATCTTCGTGCGGGATTTAATGGTGGATGCCGCTAAAATTCGTTGTCACGGTGCCAAAATAAGTTGTCACGCCGCCAAAATATGTTGTCATTCTGTGCGAAGCGAAGAATCCCGATCAATCATAGCTGTCGTACAACGTACGGGCGCCCTTACAACTCCTGCAATTCCTTCCCGGGCTTAAACCGCACCACGCTCCCCGGCGGAATGATCACTTCTTTTCCTGTGCGGGGATTCCTGCCAATCCCGGTCTTGCGCGCACGAATACTGAACACGCCGAAGCGCCGCAGCTCGATCCGCTCGCCGCGCGCCATGGCGCTCTTCAGCGTCTCGAAAATAGTTTCCACGGCCAGCTCCGCCTTCGTGCGGGTCACACCCGTTTTGCTGACCACCGCGTCCACAATATCAACTTTAATCACGCAGCCTCCCGGACCTCAATTGGGGCCTTATGCTATGCACCGCCCTCCAGGTTGTCAAGCAAGCCGCCGCGTACTAAGATGCGCTGCTTTTCAAAATGAAACATTTGCCCCGGAGATCACGATGAGCGTTAAGCCTGACCGCTGGATCCAACGCATGGCCCGCGAGCACAAAATGATCGAGCCATTCGAGGATCGGCAGGTGCGCGAAGGAAAGATCAGCTACGGCCTCAGCTCTTACGGCTATGACATCCGCGTCGCCGACGAATTCCGCATCTTCACCAACGTGAATTCCACCATCGTGGACCCCAAGCACTTTGACGCGCGCTCGTTTGTCGAGTTCAAGGGCGACGTCTGCCTCATTCCGCCGAATTCTTTCGCGCTTGCGCGCAGCATCGAATATTTCCGCATCCCGCGCAACGTCATCACCCTCTGCGTCGGCAAGTCCACCTATGCGCGCTGCGGCATCATCGTCAACGTCACCCCGTTCGAGCCCGAATGGGAGGGCTTCGTCACGCTCGAGATTAGCAACACCACGCCGCTGCCCGCGAAAATTTACGCCAACGAAGGCCTCTGCCAGGTTGTCTTCTTTGAAAGCGACGAGGATTGCGAAATCTCGTACAAAGATAAAAAGGGGAAGTATCAGTCGCAGCAGGGAATCGTCCTCCCCCGCCTGTAGACCAACGAGGGAATCGTCCTCCCTCGCCTGCAACAAAAAACGTTGTCATCCCGAGCGTAGCGAGGGATCTGCTTTTTACTTTTGCGCGGCCGCCACCTGCGTCAATTTCTTCGCCACCGGATACCCTTGTTTCCTCCACCCATTGAACCCGCCGGCCAGCGGCCTGATTCTGCGCACTCCCCTTCGCCGCAGCAGCAGCGCCACACGGGCGCTGGTCACTTCATTCGGTCAAGTGCAATACAGCACGACCTCGTGCGCCTTCGACAATTCTTCTTTCGCGGCGTCCAGGTCCTTGGAATTAATCCGCCGCGCGCCGGGGATCGTTTCCGGCTCGGCCTCGAAATCCATCGAGCCGCGCAGGTCCACGACCACGACGTCCTCGCCCGCATCCAATTTTTTTTTCAACTCCTCCGGCGTGATGCGGTCAATAAATAGCTGCCGGATGAAACTCCGCCGCCGCTCGTACTTCCAACCCAAATAAACAACCAGCGCTCCCCCGAGCACCACCAGCAGGTACGCGCCCAGCCGGGCCGCGTTTCCGGCGATCATCTCGATCGCGTCCCTGAAAATATATCCGAGTCCGAAAATCGTCCCGGCCCAGATGACCGATCCCGCGAGGTCCAGCCAAAAAAATCGCGCGAATCGCATCCGGAAAACTCCCGCGAGCGGCGCCGCCATTGCTCCAAAGCCCGGCACGAATTTCGAAACCAGCAGCGAGCGCGCTCCATATTTCTCGAAATTATTTTCCGTCTGCCGGACGCACGAGTCGGGCTCCAGCGAAATCTTGCACAGGAATCGCAGCACACGGATGCCCTTGCGCCGCCCAAGTTCGTACCACAACACGTCCGCCAGCGCCGCAGCAAAAACCGGCACCGCCAGTGCCGCGGCAAAATTCATCTTGTGTGCGCCCGCCAGCGCTCCCGCCGCCAGCAAGAGCGGGATCGAGGGAATCGGCAATCCCATCTGCTCGAAGAACACCCACCCAAACAGCAGCACGTATCCGTATCGCAAAACAATTTGTAGGTGTTCACTCATCTAGTGACTTCTGTCCGCATCGCGAGCCATCGGTGTTGGTTGTCATCCTGAGCGAAGCGAAGGATCACGATCGCCTGCCAAAAAACTCAATTCGCAGACCGCAAGGTTCATTTTTCCTTCTTGCATTTCCTCTCTTCTGAAATTTCAAATCTCAAATCTGGAATTCTCTCTTTCCGTCTCAGCGCCCTCTGCGCCTCTGCGTTGAAAGCTTTTTCTAATTTCGATCCCTTCCTCCAACTCCGCGCACCTCATCCAGCAATCCCAATAGTGTCTGCAAATGCCCCGCGGCAATTCCGCGCAACTGCTGCTTGTGCAGCGCCTCCACGGGCGCGTCCAGCTCGCGCAACAATTTCATTCCCGGCCCGGTGATCCGCGCCTGCACCACCCGCCGGTCCTGTTTCTCCCGCGACCGCGCCACCAGCCCGCGCGCTTCCAGCCTGTCGAGCAATCGCGTGATGTCCGGATCGCGCGTAATCATCCGCGCGGCGATCTCGCCGCAGGGCAAGCCGCCGTCTTTTCGCTCCCGCCCCGCCCCACGCTCCGCGCCACGCAAAATCCGCAGTACATTGTATTGCGTGTGTGAAAGCCCGGCGGGCTTCAGTAACTCCTCCGCTTGCCGGAGCAGGGAATCGGCCGTGCGCAGCAGCGCGAGGAACACCTCGGCTTCCAGCGGCGCCCCGCGTACGGCTAGATTCTTCTTTGCAAGCATGCCTTGATATTATTCGTTGTAACGACTATTGTCAATTCTCGTTTTTTCAATCTCGACTCTTTTTTGGATCATCGCCCGCTTTACTCTGAAATCCGCTTTTGCTTGCTTCCGGAAGCGGCCTCTGTACAATTGGTTTCTTGCTTCCCCGAACCAATGGCTTCCAACCCTAAAAACCCCCGAAAAGCGACCCCGATCAGGAGGTCGATTGTTGAAATCGGATTCATTCTCTTCCTGTTCTATTCCAATCTTTTGATGGGGGAATTTACTCGCACCAACGGCCAGGGAAAGACCTTGCTTTTTGCCATTAAGGATATTTTTTCGCCCTTCAACCTTGTAGTTGGCATCGTCGCCGGACTGATTGGCTATGTGGTGGTTCAATATCTCCGAGACCAGATTTAGGCTCCCCCAAACGCCTGCTCTGCCTTCACGCAATTCTTGACATGCGCCCCATCGCCAAGTAGTGTGCATTGTCCCCCGAATCGAGCGAGGTTTTTCTAGGAGGGGACGCGATGGATTCTCCACGCAAGCTGCTGGTTTCGAGTGTTCTCGTTCCATTAACTGTAGGAATCATTGGGTTTGGCAACGTGGCCAGGCTGCCGCGTTTCGAGACTTACCGTACCGTCGACATCCTCCAGCTCATTGCCTCCGGCATGTTGCTCGGCATCGCGCTTGCCTCTCTCACGGCGTATTTTCGCCGCGACCGCAGCAACGGCGGCAGCAATTAGTCGCCCGCTCGCCACGCCTCACGGTTTCGCCACCGGCCGCATCTGAATCTCGCTGATAAAGCTCGTCGGCGCCTGCGTCAGAATCATCGCCACTGCGTGTACCACGTCCTCCGCTTGCAGAATTTTTCGCTGGTCGCGCCCCGAAGGCGGCGAGAATTCCGTGGCCACGGAGCCCGGGCACACCGCCGCCACGCGAATTCCATGGCCGCGCAAATCTTCCATCATGCAGCCGGTAAGCCCCATCAATCCCCATTTTGACGCGCAATACACCCCGCCATTTTGGAACGTGCTTTTTCCCGAAAGCGACGAGATGTTGATGATCTGCCCCGTGCGCCGCCGAATCATCTCCGGCGCAACCGCGCGGCTTACAAGGAACACTCCCTTCAAATTCGTGTCCACGATCGAGTCCCACTCCGCTTCCTCGAATTCGTAGAATGGTTTGAACCAGCCGATGCCCGCGTTGTTCACCAAAATATCCACAGGCCCAAGCGCCGCGTGCGTTTCCTCCGCAAGCCGCGTTGCGTCGGCCGCGCGCGTCACGTCCGCAACCGCGGCGAATACTTCCGCCCCGCGCTTGCGCAGCCCCGCAGCCGCGGATTCAATGCGCGCTATATCCCGCGCGCAGATGGCAGTCCGCGCGCCCAAATCCGCGAGCCGCTCCGCGATGGCGAGCCCAATGCCGCGGCTCGCTCCCGTAATCAGTGCAACCTGTCCTGCAAGTGGACGGTTTGAATCCGCCCCGCTGGATTGTCGTTGTCCCGGCGCCATGTGTTCTCTCCCCTCTTACGATTCTCGCTGCCATCTGCCATTGGATTGTCCCGCCGACCTGAAGATTCCCCGTGGATTTGTGCAACCCTCGAATTGTTGGAACCAAGGCCCTCTCCATGGTGTCTCATTATCCGGTAAAATGTCTGGCGATCGGTCCGGCTATTGGCTTTGCATGCAGACCGCGAGCCTTGGTCTTTGCGCGGTCTTGGCGGTGCGCGGCGGGCGACCATTCCCGTGAAAGCCTCATCTTAGAAACAGAGGTGGCAGGTTTCCGCACCTGCCTCGTGAAACGCGCTTGCGTGGCCAGCACCGATTACCTATAATCCCGAAGTTTATGCGAGGATGATTGTATCGATTTGGTTGCCGGGCAGCGCATGGGGGTGGTCGGTGCGCAATCCTGCCGAGGAGGCGGTCGAGATATGAGTCGGATCATGAAAAATTCGGTTGGAATCTTTCTGGGTCTGGCGCTCTTGGGGAGCGCCACATGTCTCGCCTCTGTTGCCGGCGCGCAAGCGGCGCAGCAGCAGGGACAGCCTGCGAGCCAGGTGCCGGAATACTCTCGCGAGGCGTACGACGCTTTCACCACTTGCAGCGCTATGGCTGCGCCGGAACAGAAAATTGGTTGTCTAGATGCTTGGATGGCAAAGTACGCGAAGACCGATAAGGGCTTGATCCCTTTTGTTGATCAAACCTATCTCTTGGCCTATCCGTTGGTAAAAGACTACGCAAAGACCATTGAAACCGCGGACAGATTGCTTGCCCAGACGAACCTTGCCCCACCGTTGCGATATGAGGTTCTTTACGTGCGCGCCCAGAGTTTCATGGCCGGCTCCGCATCGAAGGACTTCAACACTCCGCAGGCGCTGAACGCCGCTCGCGATTCCGCAAAGGAAGCTCTGAAGGCCCTCGACACTCTCAAAAAGAAGGACGAGACTTCGCAAGCGGATTGGGACAAATTCAAGAAAGACAGCACCGGCTACCTCTGGTCCGTAATCGCTCAAACCAGCGACAAGCTAAAGGATTACGCGGGAGAGATCGAAGCTTACAAAGCTCTTCTCGCACTCGATCCCAATGACGGCACCAGTTACTACCAAATCGGAAAAGCGCAGTTGCTCATGACTCCGCCTCAAACGCTCGACGGCTTCTGGAATATCGCTCGCTCCATCGCGCTCAAGGTGCAGGGCGAGGCTGCCGTCCGCGGTTACCTCAGGGCTCTTGTGGCAAAGTATCAGGGCGGCCTGGTGCAGTGCGACAACCTCACCGACGAGGAAGTCAATCAGATGATCGCGCTCGCCGCCGGATCCGCGGACCGTCCCGCGTCCTACACTCTTCCCACTGCCGACGATTTGACGAAGGCGCAGCAGGACACCGCGAACTTCATTCCTTATCTCAAGGAGGGCGGCGATCACGGCAAGCTGATGTGGCTGGCCGTGTGCGGTCTCGAGTACACCAATTTCGTCTCAAAAATAATTGCTGTGGATCTTCCCGCGGCGGATGCTCCTCCCGATGCCCCGATTCTTCTCCACCTTTACACCGGCGCCACGAAGGAAGATACCGATGCGGGCACCACCGCGGACATGGAAGCGAAAATCATCGACCAGCCCGACGCCAAGCGCCTGCAGGCTGGAGACGAATTGGAATTCACCGCGACGCTCATGACTTATGACCCCAGCCCCTTCATGCTCCACTGGGATAAGGGCAAGGTGAAACCTGAAGACATCCCGCCCGAAAAGGGCAAGCCGCCTGTGAAGAAGAAGCCCGGCGCGAAGTAGCACCGCATTCAATTCTAAAATAATTTCACCGGCTCTGGAGCAATCCAGAGCCGCTTCTGTTTTGCTGTCAGTATTTTTTTCACCCAAACAGAAAGGAATGGTTGTCATCTTAAGCCCGCACAAAAAACGTTCTCATCCCGAGGCCACACAAAAAACGTTGTCATCCTGAGCGGAGAGCCGATGGTTTTCATCGGCTCGCAGCGAAGGATCCTGCAAATGCCGCCACAAAATCAAATTCGCAGACACCCATTTCTCCCTGTCATCGCCGCCCGCCATCCACACGGGTGGCCACGCCACCTCTCTTGTCTTAGGAAAGTCCTGCGAATAATCCGTCGCGTCGCGCCTATCCCCGCCGTCGGCGAGGGCGTTGCGCAAGTTTGTAGAGGTCAATCTTCCGGCTGAGCGTATTGCGGTGAATTCCCAGCGCCCGGGCGGCGCGGGATTGGTTGCCGTCGGCGTAGTCCAAAACGCGCTTGATGAATTTCTTCTCGAATTCGTTCACCGCTTCGGGGAACAGGATTCCGTTCTCAACCATTCTTCCGACCAGATTCTCGAGTTGATCCTTCATCATCGCAGTAGGCTCCGCATGGATTTGAGTGGGTCCCCCAATGTTAAACACGGCTCAATCATTCGTTGAATCTCAATCATTCATTCACTCAACGAACGGTGCAGCACCCCGGCTCCCTGTGCCGGGCCTGTCTGCCGGTAGGCAGATCAGGGAAGCTCGTGCCCCGCAAGGCGCGCGTAGGCTTCCCGGTATTTGGCCCGCGTTCCCGCAACCACATCCGCCGGCAGCTCCGGCCCCGGAGCTTGCTTGTTCCAGCCGATCTGTTCGAGGTAATCGCGAACATACTGCTTATCGAACGACGGCTGCGACTTGCCCGGCTCGTATTCGCTCGCAGGCCAGAAGCGTGAAGAATCAGGCGTCAGCGCTTCGTCAATCCAGATAAGTTCATCACCGATAAGGCCGAATTCAAATTTCGTGTCTGCCAGCAGGATGCCGCGGGGCTTTGCGTATTCCGCCGCGCGATTGTAGATCTCGATGCTCAAGGCGCGCACGCGGTCCGCCAGCGGTTGCCCAATCAGCGCGACCATGTACCCGAACGAAATGTTCTCGTCGTGGCCCGTCGTCGCCTTTGTCGCGGGCGTAAAAATGGGTTCGGGCAGCATATCGGATTCGCGCAGCCCCGGCGGCAGCTTGATCCCGCACACCATCCCCGTTTTCTGGTAATCCTTCCAGCCCGAGCCCGCGAGATACCCGCGCACAACGCATTCCACCGGCAGCGGCTGCGTCTTGCGGCACAGCATCGCGCGCCCATTCAACACATCGCGATAGGCCGCAAGCTCGGCGGGGAATTCCGTCGCGGAGATTACGTGGTTCGGCACCACATCGCGCAACAAATTGAACCAGAAAAGGGAAAGCTGGGTAAGCACGCGGCCCTTGTCCGGGATCGGCGTGGGTAGCACCACGTCAAATGCCGAAAGGCGGTCCGTGGCCACCAGCAGCAGCGCGTCACCGACCTCATAGAGGTCGCGCACTTTCCCGCGCGAGCGAAATCGCGCGCCTTCGAGATGCGTTTCCCACACCACTGAACTCATAGTTGGCGATGCCACGTTGGATTCTCTCTCCGAAGCTGGGTTTCAGGGAAGCGGCGCATATCTTATCGCACCGCCGTCAGATGTCAAATCGCGGAATATGTGGCGTGTCGACGCTCTGTGGAAATCATTTGCCACCAGCTAGCGCTACGTCGCGCGGGCGATACTTTTTCCGTCTCACAAAAAGACGGATTCGTAATCGCTTCTCAGCGGAAGGAGGACAACTTCGATCTGATATACATGGTGAAAATGATCGCAATAAGCGTACCCAGAATTATGGCGAGGGCTTGCTTGGCGGAATCAAGCGGAAACAAACCGGTGGCGACCATCAAAATTCGTCCGGCGATAAGCAAAATGAGAAGCGCAATGGCGATCTTCGCCCCCCATCGTTTCATGGGCACCATCAGGATTCCCGCCATGGCGTAAAGCGCGCCGAGGCCAGCGCCTGCATATCCGGAGGCCGAGCCATTGGCAATTGCGACGCCGAAGAATCTGTGAGTAACGCCGGTCGTCACCTCCGCCACGCCAAAAACAATCATCAGAAGAGCAACGACGACGATTCCTCGCGGGTGGGTCTGGCTCACAGGCTCATCTTATCGCGCCGCCTGAACCCTCCTCAATTCTTGTTGTGGCTCTGGCGCAACCATTCCCTCAAGCCATTGCTTTCAGCGGCCGCACCTGAGTCTTCACGATCGCTTCTTTTTGATTGCGCGCCACCCGCAGACTGAACTCCAATTGAAGATTCAGCCAAAAGTCGGGAGTAGTCTCAAAGGCATATCCAAGTCGGAGAGCCATCTCGGGCGAGATGCCCCGCTTTTCATGAATAATTTCATAGATACTCGGAGCGGGAACGTGCAGGGCCAGTGCCAGCCCGTTGGCATTCAGCCCGAGCGGCGCCATGAACTCTTCCCGAAGGATTTCTCCCGGATGAATTGGTTTCAGTTTGCCCATGCACTTTCCTCTTCTCGGCGATAATCCTCAAACACCACGGTCGCGGCAAAGTGGAATTATTGGAGGTCGAGCGCGATTTAGACGTGAGTCTCCCGCTCCCGGATTTTCAGCGCCTCGAAATCCGCTGCGCTGAATTCTTCGCAAATGAGCAGCGCATTCTTTTGATACTCCACATCTGTGGACATTCCAGCGAATTCATCGTCGATTTTGTTTCTATCACTAATCATTTTAATCCGTGCGAGGTATCGGGTTCTAATCGGCGGATGTCAAAGATCGATCAGTTTTGTCATGTAGAAAAGATTGCTGTCTGACGTAGCTACTTGTCTCGACTGTTTCACCTCTAAGGATCTTCTCGTATGCCTCTCTCACAAGGTTTTCAGCGAGGTCCGTCGGCAACAATCGAAATACACTGGCAGCGACATAATCCAATCGTTCTTCAAAGGCCCGCCAACGTCTTCCTAGCCTCTCTGCTGCGCAGCCGGTCGTATTAGAGCCTGCGAAAATGTCGACAACTAAGTCCCCGGGATCCGTAAGCATACGGATAAAGAATTCAGGCAAAGCTTCAGGGAATCTGGCGGGGTGCATCTCCGTTCCCACCAATTTGCACGACTTAGTGTATTGTCCATTGGATTCAGTATTCGGAATCTGAAGTAAGTTTGATGGTAGAGCGCCACCGTTGTTTTTTGCAAAGCCCGCGCTAATATCATGTCCCGACGGTCTTAATCTTGGCTTATAGAAGGATTCAGGATCGGCGAGGAGCTTCTTCATGCGGGGGCTGTATTCGGTAAGTACCCTCGAAATGTCTGCTTTTGGCCATGGTGTCTTGCTTAGCCACCAGACTGTATTTACTGAATCCTTTGCCCTCATTTTTCTCTTGTTTACCCACTCAATCGGGCTCGGAAGTTTGGACGGATTAAACCAATAGAAGTCCTCAGCCAGAAAAAAGCCAACTTCGTCACAGAACCGAATCAACGTACGAAAATTGTAAAGACTCCGGGCTGGGGACCCCTTTGTGTATGCGCCACCCAAATCAACAACAAAACTTCCGTCATCGCGCAGTTTCGTATGGACGAGGCGCGCGAACCCAGTCAACCAATCTATATATTCGTTCTGATCGACATTTCCATATTCTTTCTGTCGCTGAAGCGCGAAAGGCGGGCTTGTCATGACGAGTTGAATGCTCTCGTCATCCAATTGGGCGAGCAGATCGCGGGAATCACCACATGTAGTAAATCCAAGTTCGGTCTTGTAGCAGGCGTTCACAAATCTCCAACTCTGAATGCTACTTTAAGTCTGTAGACCTTAAGTCATCACAACAACAATAGTTATACGCCTTGCCGAAGCCTATCTCAACTCGACACATTCTAGCTGAGAATCTAAGGCGAATCCGTCGCGAAAAAGGTCTCAGTCGGGAAGAACTAGGCGTAACTAGCCGGGCTGCATCGCACGTACATTGGATCAGTTGAGCGAGCCGAACGAAACGTATCCATCGACAACATCGAGGCCCTGGCGTACGCCCTACAAGTGAAGGTGGCTACTCTCCTAGACGAGACGAAACGCAAATGAAAGCTCATCCTGATTGGGAGCTCATGCAGGAGATGCTCGGGCATGTTCGCGAGTACCAGCGGCTCGCCACAAAACATGGAATCGCCGATATTTTCCAAGATAATGGCGGGAAAATTCTCCAAGTAACCCTGCTTCTGGGGTTAAAGGTCTTGCCAGGCCGCGAGGGCAATGATGCGGTCGACGAAAATGGTAAAGAATACGAGCTCAAATCCGTGAACACCGATTTAACGAAGAGCTTTTCAACTCATCACCACATAAACCCTACCATCATAGAAAAATACAGGAAAGTCGATTGGATCTTCGCGGTTTATTGTGGAATTGAGCTTCAGGCAATTTACTTAGTCACGCCCAAGGATTTGGCAGTTTACTATGACAAGTGGGATGCAAAATGGCGAGAGTCAGGCGGAAAAGACATCAACAATCCCAAGATTCCATTGGCATTCGTTGTCGAGAAGGGAAGTCTTCTTTACGGAATGCCTCCCACGCCCCGCACCGTTCAAGCCTCCTCCAGTGAAGACGGCGAAGAGCCTCCAGAATCCTAGCCCTGGAAAATGTGATCTTTAGAAATCGGCTTTGTTTGCAATCAGAGAAATTTTGCGTCTATGCCGCGCTGGCCGCCGCCGCTCGCGCGCCCGCGTTGCCGCTTCCAGCCTGCGTGCCTTCCTCATTCCACCGCACGCTCACGAGCTTGCTCACGCCCGGCTCCTGCATGGTCACGCCATACATCACCGGCGCCATTTCCATCGTGCGGCGGTTGTGCGTCACCACGATGAACTGCGTGTGCGCGCCCATCTGCGCGACCATGTCCGCGAAGCGCCCGACGTTCGCTTCATCGAGCGGCGCGTCTACTTCGTCGAGGATGCAGAAGGGGCTCGGCTGGTAGCGGAAAATGGCGATCAGCAGCGCCAGCGCCGTCAGCGCTTTTTCGCCGCCCGAAAGCAGCAACACATTTTGCAGGCGCTTGCCCGGCGGCTGTGCGGCGATATCAATGCCCGCGTCGCCGGAGCTGTCCGGTTCGGTAAGCCGCATCTCGCCTGTGCCGCCGCCAAACAGGGTGCGGAAGGCCTCGGCGAAATTCGCATTCACCTTCGTGAACGCCTCTTCAAATTTCTGGCGCGAGACTTCGTCAAGTTCCGTAATCGCCGATTGCGTATCGGCAATCGACGCGAGCAAATCATCGCGCTCGCGCGTGAGGAACGCGAACCGCTGATCGCACTCGTTGTATTCCTCGAGCGCCATCATGTTGACCGGCCCCATCGAATCAATCCGCGATTTCATTTCGCGGTAATTCGCGTCGGCCGTTGCCAGTTCTTCGCCGGAAAGCAGCGCGGGGAATTCGGCGATCAGGTCTTCGGGCTGCGCGTTCAGTTCGCTCACGCAGCTTTCGCGCAGGTGCCCGCGCTCGGATTCGTTCTTGGCCTGCTCGACTTCCGCGTGCCCGCGCTCTTCGCGCAGCTCGCCGAGCTTCTGCCGCGACATCCGCAGCGCATCATCCACCTGCGCGGTGCGGTTGCGCGCCTGGTTCCATTCTGCATCGAGCGATTGCGCCCTCGCGTCCAGCCGCTTCTTTTCTTCGCCGAGCGCGGTGGCGCGCCGCGCATACTCCGCGCTCTCGCCTTCGAGTTGAATGCGTTCGCCCGCCAGCTCGTCAAGTTGTGCGCGCAAGGCTTCGGCGCGAGCGGCTGCCGCCGTACGCTCTTCTTCCAATCGCGCTGCCAGCGCTTCCGCGCTCCCGAGCCGCTCCGCCATCGCCGCAAGCTCTTCGCGCTTCGCGGAGAGTTCCTGCTGGTGCGTCTCCGCCTGCTGCCGCAATTCCGTTACGCGGTCGCCCAGTGCGCGGATTTCGTCTTCGCCCGTCGCGCGCGAACGCGTCGCATCCTCGCGTTGCGATTTCGCCGCGGCGGCGCGCCCTTCGGAAAGCTTGATCTCGCGCTGCAGGCGCGCAATCTCATCCTGGCAATCGCGCAATTCGATGCTCAACCGCACGAGCTCCGCGCGGGCTTGATCCCGCTGGTGACTCGCGGCCACAAAATTCTTTTCCGCTTCCACGTGCGCCGCGGAAACATTTTTGAGATCCGTCTCGCGCTGCCCGAGCTCGCTGGTCACACGCTCCAATCCTTCTTGCGCTTCCACCAGCTCGCTTTCGCGCTGCACGAATTCGCCATCGAGCGCGCGCAGCTCGCGCTTCATCCCCAGCGGCCCGGCCTCCACCGCGCGGCCTCCGCTCACCATGCGCCCCTGATACGTCGTCCCGTCGGGCGTCACAAAGCAATACGCCGGATATTCGCGCGCGAGTTTTTCCGCGGCGCTCGACGTCTCCACCATCCACGCCGACTTCAGCCGCGGCAGAAAATGTTTCGCCGCCTTCCCCAGCGGGTCCTTGAATTCCACAAGCCGGTCGAGCCGCGAAATCACGCCTTCGGCTGTGGGGAAGGGAATGATGTTGTCTTCGGGCATGACGTTCAGCTTGTTGAGCGAGTCCACGAAGAAGGTCGCGCGCCCGCCCAGTTCCTCGCGCAACATTGAAATGCCCGTTCGCGCGTGGTCGAATGTTTCCACCACCACGTATTCGAGTTCATCTCGCAGAAATTGTTCGACGGCGGCTTCATGCGCCTCCGCCACTTCGGCGTAATCGGCCAGCAAGCCCACGGCGCGGAAATTTTTCCCGCCACTTGCTCCCGCTTCCGCGTTCGCGGCAAAGAGCTTTTTTACCGACTCGGCGGTGTAGGCGCGGTCATTCAGCACTTGCTCGAGGGTCTTGCGCCGCGCACGCACGGATGCCGCGGCGTCGCGCGCGGATTCCGCCCGCGCTTCGAGTTCCAGCCGCGAATGGCGCAGCTCGCCGATGCGCGTCTGCAATGCCTGTACTTCCAGTTCCGCGTTTCGCGCCCGCTCGCCGGAAGCCTGAAAATGGAATTCGGCGGCCTGATCGCGTTCGCGGTGATGCAGCGAATCCTCGAGCAATTGCTGCTCGGCGGCCTGTTTGCGCCCGAGCGATTCGATGTGCAGCGCCAGCGAAGCTTCGGCCTGCGCCTGCTCCGTTTGTAATTGGGAAAGCTGGTCGTTTAATTCGCCGGATGATTGGCGAAGCGCCGCGATGTGTTCTTCGGCGAGTTGCGTGTCAACGGAAAGCTGCTGCCCGTGCGCGGCGAGTTCGCTGACCAGCAATTCCTGCGCCCGTGCCGTCTCGCTCAGCTCTTGAACACTCTCCGCGTGTGAGGTCGCTGCCGCTGCCGCGATCCCCGTTTGTTCGTCGGCCTGATCGATTTGCGCGCAGAGTTGTCCCGTGCGGGTGTCCAGCTCCGTCCCGCGCTGGCGGTTGAACGCAATATGATTTTCCGCGCGATCGAGTTCGAGCGTCGTCTGCCCGAGCAAATTTTGGTTTTGCTTTAGCTCGGCATCCAGCTCGTCAATGCGCTGGGAGAGCTGCTCGTGCTCCTCATCGAGCGCGGCGAGCGAGTGAACCTCCGCGGTTTCCGCCGTCGAGACCTGCATCAAAAGTTTGGTGAGCCGTTCGGCGGCCCCGTCGAGTTCCCGCGCCTTACTCGCGAGCACCTGCCGCAGCAGGCCACGCATCTGCTCGCGGATTTCCGCGTAGCGCCGCGCCTTGCTCGCCTGCCGCTTCAGTGAGGCAAGCTGCTTTTCCACTTCCACGACAATGTCATTCACCCGGTTGAGATTCAGCTTCGATGCTTCGAGCTTCGCTTCCGCGAGGCGCTTCTTCGTCTTGTATTTCGTCACGCCGGCCGCTTCTTCAATGATGGCCCTGCGATCGGCCGGGCGGCTCGAAAGAATTTGTCCGATGCGGCCCTGCTCGATGATGGCGTAACTATCCGGCCCGAGGCCAACGCCCATGAAAAGTTCCTGGACGTCGCGAAGCCGCGCCACGCGCCCGTTGATCAGGTATTCGCTTTGCCCGCTGCGATAAAGCCTGCGGCCAATTACGACTTGGCCCGGCTTCACATTCATCACGGGCTTCGCGGCTTTTTTCTTTTTCGAGAATGGATTTTCTTTGGATGACGGTTCTTCCGCGGGAAGTTCAGTAATCACATCCGCGTCCGCGCTTGGCGGAGCGGGATCCGGTGCCATTTCCATCGTGGCTGTGCCGTCGCTCACTACTGTCGTGGCTTCCAGCGCTTCGGAATTTTCCGGAATCTGCGCGCCCGCTTGCGGCGCAGCCTCTTCGTCCTTCATGTCAAAAATAAATCTTCCCGCCTCGGCCAATTCGGTGTCTTCGAGATGGATGATCACCTCGGCCATGCCCAGCGGCGGACGCTTCGCGGTCCCGTTGAAGATGCAGTCGGACATCCGCTCGGCGCGCAGGCTCTTGTGGCTCTGCTCACCCAGCACCCAGGAGATGGCGTCCACAATATTGGATTTGCCGCAGCCGTTTGGCCCGACAATGCACGTCAACCCTGTGCCGCTGAAGCTCACGTGAGTGCGCTCGAAGAACGATTTGAAACCTACGATGTCTACTTTCCGAAGTTTAAGCAAGTCGGCCCCTTCCGTTGCCGGGTATCAAGCATGCGCAGTCGCGCAATTGCGTTCCCGCTTGCCTGCTGCCTGCCCGCAGGCCTGGTTGTTCAGGCCGGGTAGGCGCGGCGCGCAGAGATACGCGGTCCTTTGCCTCAGATGGAGGGTAGTCTGCCGACAAAAACTTTGGCGGGTCGCTTCGCAGTGGCCCAGCCGCCTGGCGCTGCATGGCGGTACTCCAGAAAAGTAGCACACGCCCTGTGCCGGAGCAACAACCATTCGCATTTATTTCGCAGATAGAAATGCGGTTCGTCACGGCCACTGCGCACTCTGTGATAAGGTTTTTCAGTTTCTCAGTTTTCCAAGCCCGCCAAGGCTTGGAAAACTGAGAAACTGAAAAACAAACCTCGGCTAGGGCTCAGTCACGCCGTTTATTGGGCATGGATGAATTAGGACTGGGCCGCGCCACCACTGTGGCGGAACGGTCCACTGGTGGCTTGCCAACTCCTTGCGGCACAAAAGGGGGTGGCACAGACGGGGGCGGCTCACCGAGATTGGCTCGCAAACCCGGTCGGGTCTCGTGGGGCAATGGTGGTTCGCAGAGAAGATAGGTCAGGCGGCCCAGGCGGCCTCCGTAGGCGCGTTCGCGCTCGAGTTGGAGCCATCCCGGCGGCGACAAGCTCGTTTTGGGCTGCTGAGCGGCGCTTGCGCCCGCAGCGCATCAGACGCTCGATCCGGCGCAGGCTGACGAACGTGCGGCCGGTGCGCTGGTCGGCGAATGCGGCGAGCACAGTGCGCAGGAGCTTGGCGTCTGGGGAGATGAGCGGGTCCTTCAGGAAGCGCGCGGCGATGCGGGCGTAGTAGTCCTTGTGCATGGAATTGTCCTTTTTTTGAGGAATCGGCGGGGCAGGTTCCGCCTGAGCCGAAGGGGAAGCCCCGGCGAATTGCGATTTAGATGGCAAGGGAGATTTGTAGCTCAGGTCTCGGCTTGGCGTTTTTTGCGGGGACAGACCTGAGGTTTTCCGCTGCACCGTGCGTGACAATGAATGCAGCGGCAACCCTCAAGTCCCCGCAAAAACCGCGGGGGACCTGAGCTACACAAACCGTTCGCCACGCGGACTAGAAGGTTGCGTTGGCTTGCGCGAATTTTTCGGCGAGAAGGGTCTTCCTATAGAGACTGTTGATCCTGGGCTGGATGAACCAGACACCGATTGGGAAAAGCACAATCTGAAGATATGGGCCCACGTAATCGGAGACTGACGGCGCTCTGCCTTTCTCCGACATGAGGAAATTCTTTACGACGAAATAGGGTTGGTAGACGCCGCAATATACTGCGACCAGTTGAAACGGAATTACGAATATGGAATTTTCCTCGTGGAGGCCCGGGACAACTACGAGCGCGAGCACAAACAGTGGCTGATAAATCAGGGCAAAAATAAAAAAACGCCCGTCCATCTTCAGTTCCTGCGGCACGATGGATGAAAGGAACGAACCCATTGACCATAGCCAGGTCGCGATACACGCGACGAAGAAGAATCCCGCCAGTCCAGTCAGGAGGGTCAACATGGCAGTGTCTGGTGGCGTGTCCTGCGCCGCCTGATGCTCCGCGTCCCAGAGGTTGACAGAGATCACAAGGTTTACGACTGTGGGCAAAACGAAGAGCAGACAGAAGACCTGCCAGGATTTGGCTCGGAGGAAAAAGCGTTTGATGGCGCTCATGATTGCACTTTTCGGGCGAAGTATAAACCAGCAGTCGAGGCGTTAAGGAGCGCTTTCACGAACTGGATGAAATGCGGCCTTACGATAAAAAACCCGCCGAGACGGGCGGGCCGCTGACACCACTATTCCGTTTATAAGCTTACCAGAATGACCACATATGTCAAGTATTAAGTTCGTACGGTCGCGGAGACGTGATTTACGGGCTGGGGGGCGAGTTTGCGGGGGTTTAGAGGGTCGGATAGAATGCCGGAGCATCACAATAATTTTTGAAAAGCGTAAAATCGTTACATTTGGATAATAGCCTGACGCCTCGAAAGAAGGGCGCAGCAAGCAGCGCCCCTAAGAGGAGACGCAAATCGGATGCGAGTGACGCGGCTAGGCAAGAAGCGGCCCACCTAAAGGTGGGCCCTACGAAACCAAAGGCGAAACCAAGGGCGAGACCGAAGAAGTGGCGGAGGCGGGGCGAGTCACAAGAAAACGAAGGCAATGGCGGCGGAGATAAAATTTCAGAATACGATGGGCGGGAAGCTGGAGGCGTTTGCGCCGCAGAAGCCGCCGGAGGTGCGCATGTACACGTGCGGGCCGACGGTGTACGACTTCGCGCACATCGGAAATTTCCGCACGTTCGTGTTTCAGGACATGCTGAAGCGGTTCCTGAAGACGCGCGGGTACAAAGTGTTTCAGGTGATGAACCTGACCGATGTGGACGACCGCATCATCGCGAACGCCGCCGCGGCCGGGAAAGACATCCGCGAATACACCGAGCAATACATCGAGGCGTTTATCGCGGATTGCAGCGCGCTCGGGCTCGAGCCGCCGGACAAGCTGGTGCGCGCGACAGACAACATTGACGTGATGGTGGCGCTGATCGAAAGGCTGAAAGCGAAAACGTATACGTATCCGAGCGAAGGGTCGATCTATTACCGCATCGCGAAATTTCCAGCCTACGGCAGGCTGAGCAAGATTGACGTGAGCGGTATGAAGGCCGGGGCGCGCGTGGATACGGACCGCTACGAGAAAGACGACGCGCGCGACTTCGCGCTGTGGAAGGCGCCCAAGCCCGGCGAATATTTCTGGGAGACGCGCATCGGGGAGGGGCGTCCGGGTTGGCATATCGAGTGCGCCGCGATGGCCATGAAATATCTCGGCGAGACGCTGGATATTCACACCGGCGGCGTGGATTTGTGCTTCCCGCACCACGAAAATGAAATCGCTGAGGCGGAAGCGGCAACGGGGAAGCAATTTGTGAAGTTGTGGCTGCACTCGGAACATTTGCTGGTGGATGGGCAGAAGATGTCGAAGTCGCTGGGGAACTTTTACACGCTGAGGGATTTATTTGCGCAGGGGCACAAGCCATCGTCGATTCGATTGCTGTTGGCGTCGGTGCCGTACCGGAGGCAATTAAATTTTACGATGGAAGGATTGCAGCAGGCGGCGAGTTCGGTGGAGAGGCTGCGGAATTTCATGGAGCGGCTGCGCGCGGAAAAATTGGCGGCGGGCGCGACGAAGGAATTTGCGGCGCGGATTGCGAAGGCGGAAGAGGATTTTGATGCCGGGCTCTCGGATGATTTGAACGCGGCGCAGGCGCTGGCGGCGGAGTTTGATCTGGTGCGCGATGCAAATATCGCGATGGACCGCAGGGAATTCAGGCGCGGCGACGCGGCGGCGGTGCAAGCGGCAATGCAGGAATTCGATAAAATATTCGGCGTGCTCGTGGATGATGACGCGGCGCGGTTGCGCGCGCTGGGATTTGCGGCCGAGGCGGAGGAGATTTCGGACGCGGAGATTGAGGAGCTGGTCGGGAAGCGCGTGGCGGCGAGGAAGGCGCGGAATTTCGCGGAGTCGGATCGCATACGGGATGCGCTGGCGGAGCGCGGGGTGGTGTTGGAGGATACGCGGGATGGGGGGATGAGGTGGAAACGGCGTTGAAGCGTTGAGAGCATTGGTGTGACTAAGAATCTCCCACTATGAGATTGGTTATACGCATCTTCATTTCAATCGTTGTTGGCCTCTTGTCTGCTGGTCTCGGCTGGCTCACCGCTGGGTTAGTCGGTTTGTTGATGGAACATATTTCGACATCGGGTGAACAGGGTGACCTTGGATTGGGTCTGATTTTTGCTACCTTGCTCTACGTTTTGGCATTCTTATTCGGAGTAACCGGATTCGTCTTGTGCATGGTGTGGCTCTCCAAGCGCCGCGCACGAATTCCAAGGTGAATCCTCACGATGCGGCGGCAGCGCGAGGTGCAGCGAAAATTACTCAGACAAGATTGGCTGTGCGACTGGTGCAGAATGCGAGCGTTGATTGTTCTAATTGTGGCGATGCTAATTGCCGGGGGAGCCGGCGCTCAGCAGACGGTTTCGTTTCCTACCGAGGACGGAGGCGTGATTTATGCCAACGTTTATGGGAGCGGGGAGAAGGGCGTTGTGCTGGCGCATGGTGGTCGATTCAACAAGGAGAGTTGGGACGCGCAGGCTCGAACGCTCGCGGCGGCGGGATTTCGAGTACTGGCGATTGATTTCCGGGGATATGGGAAGTCGAAGGGGCCGGGCGATTCCGACGTCATGAGCGCACCGCTGTACCTGGATGTGTTGGCGGCTGTGCGCTACCTGCGAAAGGCAGGCGCGAAAAGCGTGTCGGTGGTTGGAGGCAGCCTGGGAGGGGGAGCCGCGGATGATGCCTCCATTGAATCCAAGGCAGGGGAAATTGATCGCGTGGTGTTTCTTGGGAGTTCGCCGAATAAGCCGGCGGAAAAGATGAAGTCGAGCAGCCTGTTCATCGTGGCGCGCGACGACAAGGACGGGGACGAGCCACGGCTTCGGGGGATTCAGGCGCAATATGACAAGGCTCCTGGACCGAAGAGGTTGATCATTCTTGAGGGGTCGGCGCACGCGCAGTTTTTATTTCAAACGGATCAGGCAGAGCGAGTGATGCGGGAGATACTGCAGTTCCTATCCGCGAAGTAATCCAAAAAGCGAAGAGTTCCCCCGGGTTCGGGGAACCCGAGCTACAAAACCCTTACGAATTAATCCCAGCTGTGAAAAAATCTCCGGGCTCGGGGGAACCTGGGCTACAATGATTTCATAATGCGAATTTGCATGGGGCGGATAATTTTGATTCGTGAATTGGCCGCAATTCACACGCTTCCAGCGGACGAACGGCCGAACCTTTTCGGGGCTGCGTAACAACTCCTTCCATTCGCGCGGGTAGAGCCGCGTATTCCTTCATACAATAGAAAAAGCAGATTCCTCACACCGCAAAGTACGCGGGTTCGGAATGACAGCCAGAATAAGACCGTACACAGCAAAATACGAAGGTTCGGGATGACAGCCAAAACCGTTCCGCGCGAGAGCGCCACGGTAGATAGGCAAGAGCAGAAATTCAGGAGGAAAACATGACGCAAACGATGAGGAGCACGAAATTGCCGAAATTGATTGGGCCGTTGCCGGGGCCGAATGCGCGGAAGACATTAAAGCTGGATGATGAATTTATTTCGCCGTCGTACACGCGCGGGTACCCGCTGGTGGTGAAAAACGGGCGCGGGGCGATGATCGAGGATGTGGACGGAAATATATTTTTGGATTTCGCGGCGGGGATTGCAGTCGTGGCGACGGGACATTGCCATCCCGAAGTGGTCGCGGCGATTCAGAAGCAGGCGGCGGAGCTGATCCATATTTCGGGCACGGATTTTTATATTCCGAACATGGTGGAGCTGGCGCAGAAGCTCGCGGAAATCGCGCCGGGAGCCGAGCCGAAGAAAGTTTATTTCGGGAATTCGGGAGCGGAGGCGATTGAAGCGGCGATCAAGCTGGCGCGTTACCACACGCACCGCGAGAAGTTCATCGCGTTCTATGGATGTTTTCACGGGCGGACGATGGGAGCGCTTTCGCTCACGTCGTCGAAGGCGGTGCAGCGCAAGGGCTTTGGGTCGCTGCTTTCCGGCGTGTTTCACGCGCCGTATCCGGATCCGTATCGCGGGGTGACGGGCGCGGATTGCATCGAATTTATCGAGCGCGAACTGTTCAAGCGGCTGGTGGACCCGAGCGACGTGGCGGCAATTTTTGTCGAGCCGGTGCAGGGCGAAGGAGGATACATTCCCGCGCCCGCGGATTTTCTGCGCGGGTTGCAACACATCGCGAAGAAGCACGGAATCCTGCTGGTGTCGGATGAAGTGCAGTGCGGCATGGGGCGCACAGGGAAGTGGTGGGCGGGCGATCACGTTGGCGTCGAACCGGACATGGTTTGCGTGGCGAAGGGGATTGCGAGCGGGATGCCGCTATCGGCAGTGATTGCGCGCACGAGCGTGATGGACTGGAAGCCGGGGGCGCATGCGTCGACATTCGGGGGTAATCCGGTGTGCATTGCCGCGGCGCTGGCGACAATCAAGCTGATCGAGAGCGGCTACATGAAGAACGCGGCGCGCATGGGCGAATTTTTGCTGAAGCGACTGGCGGACTGGCCGGGGAAGCACAAGCTGGTTGGCGATGTGCGCGGGCGCGGGTTGATGATCGGCGTCGAGCTGGTGCTGAATAAGAAAACGAAAGAGCGGGCGCACGATTTGCGGGACAAGGTTGTAGACATGGCGTTTGAAAAGGGCGTGCTGCTGCTCGGCGCGGGGGAGAATACGGTGCGGATCGCTCCGCCGCTGCTGATTGATGAGGAGCAGGCGGAATTTGCGGCCCAAACTTTGGAAGAATGCATCACTGAGATCGAGAAAAAGATGTAGGGGGCGAAGAAGCAAGGAAGCTTTGAAGTATCCGAGAGAGACGAGGTAGAAGAACGGAAACCAACCATCAACGCCGGAAGGCGAAGGGTGCGGCACCGGCAGGAATCGGCGACATAACCTGTAAGTGTGCGAAATGGGACTGCAAGACTTCCACTGCGGCGCCATCATCATTCCATGGTGCGCAAGAAAATTAAGAAGGAAACACGCAACGCGACGCGCGAAAGCGTCGCCAGGGAAATGGCGTTGCCGCGGATGGCGAGATCCGCAAGAATTGCGGAACTGAAGCTGAATGCTTCGAGAGTTCCGGTTCAGCCGAGCGCCACGATGCGCGGAACGGTGGACAAAATCATCCTGTCATCACGTCCGAGCAAACCGGAAAAGGCGCGGATTTCCCTCCACGGAGCTGACCGAACGTTTCGGAAATTTCTCATTGAAAATTCCCTGACCGACGAATATGGCGACGGTGTGAAGCTCAAGAAAGGCGCTCACGTTGAGGTAACTGTCGCGGCGGGCTCAAAGACGTGAGCCGGAACAACCAACGCGCAGTGGACGAAGATCGCCAGCCGAGCGCGAAAATGTCAGACGCAGAGTGGATCAAAACACTTGAAGACGGCAGAAAAGTGAAATTCACCTACCAAGAACTTGTGGATGACGGGGCATTTATCACGGCGCAGATCGAACGGAATGAGGTCGTCTATTCAGTGGTATTGATCAAAGCAAGAAATCCGCTCAGCCGTGAAGATGTCGAAAGTCACTTCAAGGGTGAGCTGGCAAAGAAGTAGTTCCGCTCATTTTGAAACACCCTTCACAGACGCAAGCGCCGTTAATAGGTTGAAGATTTCAAACCCACCCGGATTTGACTGGTGCGGGGCGGATCAATCGGTTTCAACGGCCGGGGCGAATTCAATTTTCTTCGATGAATTCAGCAGCGGAAAGCTTCCGGTCTCTGTGTGGTTCTGTGCGCGGAGCACCCGATTGCAGCACGCACCGTTTCCCGGCAGCCACACCACACGTAGGGCAGGGAACCGAGGATATTTGCTTAGGCGTGAGTTCTTTCTTTTTCATCGGGACAGAGTGCGATAATGCTCAGCCGTGAAACTGTACCATTCCGGACAGGGCGTGCATAGCTTTACCTGTCCAACAGGAGCAGCGCGAGCTTGGACGGAAATTGTTTGATGATAAGGACTGTTCGATACCCAACCGACAGTAATCCCTCTCGGCTTTATAATTAAATTTGGGAGTTTACCCGGCTGCGATGGGCAAGGAAGTCAAGAGGACAAAGGCGCGCGTTTTCGATGCGCAGGCTTTTCTCGATTCGGCTGGCGTGGCAAGAAAAGTTGTGGAGTATCGAAGATCGGAAAAGATCTACTCTCAAGGCGACCTCGCCAAGGGAGTGAAATACATCCAAAAGGGAGGGGTAAAGCTTTCTGTAGTCAATGAATCCGGCAAAGAGGCAGTCGTGGCGATTCTGGGGCCGGGTGATTTTTTTGGCGAAGGATGCCTGGCAGGCCAGCCTCTCTGCATGGCTACGGCTACGGCCGTTACATCCACGTCCATACTATTTATTGAAAAAAAGGAGATGATGCGCGTTCTTCACGCTGAACATGCTCTCTCCGACCGCTTCATCTCCTATTTGCTGACCCGGAACATCCGAGTCGAGGAAGATTTGGTCGATCAGCTATTTAACTCCAGCGAAAGACGGCTGGCGCGCACTCTTCTTCTGCTGGCCCGCTATGGCAATCAAAACCAGCCTCAAAAAGTGGTCGCCAAGATATCGCAAGAGACTCTGGCGGAAATGGTCGGGACGACACGGTCGCGGATAAATTTCTTCATGAATAAATTCAGAAAACTGGGCTTCATCAGATACAACGGCGGTCTCCACATCGAGCCTTCCCTCCTGAGCGTCGTTCTCCACGAGTAATCACCAACTTTGAACGGGCTCCCGCAATAGGCGAAGTTAATGGGGGAGGCATTCGGAAATGTGAATTGGGCGGCGTTGATTCAAAATGTTCGAGGGATACCGCGTTAAGTTCGAGAACTGTTCCGTTTTGGACAGCCACATGCGTCCGCTTGTGGTTCAATAGGTGTGGAATCGCATCAAGGCCGAGTAGACAGTCCCATTCCAGATCCCAAGAAAGTTCATCGAATTCATGCGACACACGCATGCGCAACCGAGGAAAAACGCACTGTGAAAAACTTTCGAGTCACGCAATCGGGCGAACGGACCAACGCTGACGGAAAACCAGTGAAGAACAAAGTACTGCTGGCAATGCCCGACAATGAATACAAATTGATGCGCGCCGACTTGAAGTTCGTCGACCTGCCGCATCACCTCAGCCTGCACGAGCCGACGGAAAATATTGACTTCGTTTATTTCCCAAATCAGGGAATGGTTTCACAAGTGGTGGTGACCAAAGACGGGCGAACCGTTGAAGTGGGAGTGGTGGGTAAAGAGGGTTACGTAGGGGCGGGATTGGCGGCCGGTCTGAGCAGAAGTTCTGTGCGCGAAATAATCCAAATCGCGGGCGACGGCTATCGGATTATGGGGAATGCGCTTGAACGAATCCTGAAGTCAGCCCCGCAGCTACAGTTGATATTGAACCGGCACTCGGGGCTGCAGGGAATGCAGATTGCACAGACGGCGGCGTGCAACCGGCTGCACGACATACAGCAGCGTCTTTCAAGGTGGCTGTTGATGACCCAGGATCGCGTGGGCACCGGATTGCTTCCGATCACACACGATTTCATCGCGACCATGATGGGCACCGACCGGTCCACAGTGAGCGTGGCAGCGGCAGCGATGCAAAAAATGGGAATCATCGAATACGTACGCGGCGCAGTGAAGATTGTGAACCGTAGGAAACTCGAAAAATCCGCATGTGAGTGCTACGCGGTGATTCAACAATTCGAGGATGACCTCGGGTTGAGATAGCGGCCGCGTGAGATAGCGATCCATTGAAAAAGAAATTCCCACCAGTGTTGGCTACCCGACAGACAGCAACTCTCCGCTGACGGTAGTCTCCCCGGCTTTAGCGTTGTTCAAGGACACTTCGCCGCAGTCAATCGCGAAGTGCGCCGGGGAGATCCATGGATCGCGAATTGATATGGATTGAAGATGGACGTTTTTGGGGCTGGGGGTGCAACAAATGCGGATGGGTGTTCAATCCAGAGGGATTGCCCACCGGATCGTCACTGAATGAAATGATCCGGAAATACGAGGAGCAGCGCGACAAAGAGTTTAAGACGCATGTTTGCACTGAACATCCCAAACGGAGGCAGGCAAAAAGTTAGATTCCTGGGCTGCACCAATGCGCGCCGGGCGCGTGAGCCGATTCCAACCCAAACGATTCCCCGAACAGTTCATTCCATTTGACACAACAAATTAAGTTATCGAACAGCTAATCCGGCGATGTAGAATGGCGTGGACATGCCGATCATGGCGCGGGCGGTATTCGGGATTGTGAACTGGGCGGCGCGGAAGGGGCTGGCCGAGGAAGCGGGGAAGGGTGCGCGCGGCGATGCAACGGGCGGCACGTTCGAGAGCGGCGCGAGGCGCGCTGGCGGCAAGGATTTGAAAGCGAAGCACGCGGCGCGGCGGACCGGGATTCGGGGCGAGACGTTCGCGTATTGGTATTTGCGGCGGCGCGGGTACACGATTCTTGCACGGAATTTTATGGTGCCGGGGATGAGGGGCGAGATCGATCTTGCGGGATATGACGGCGATGTGCTGGCGTTCATTGAGGTGAAGACGCGGACGGCCGCCGCGGGAAAAGAAATGGGCGCCGGAGGAAACGAAGACCGTGGAGCAGGAAAAGGGAAAGGCGGCGGGCTGCCGGAAGATGCGGTGACGCGCGAGAAGCGGCGGCATCTGGTTCGGATTGCGCGGATGTTTTTGGCGGAGTGGCGGATCAAGGAAGCGAAGTGCAGGTTTGATGTGCTGGCGATTGAGTCGGCGCCGGGCGCTACACCGGTGGTGCGATTGCATAAGGATGCGTTTGGCAGTTCGGCGGGGGATGAATCGTTTTAACCGCAGAGGCCTACCTCAGGATCCTTCTCTGGGAGCCGATAGAATTCATCGGCTCTCCGCTCAGGGTGACAACGTTTCGCGGTCAGATCGCCTTCACGCACAGGGCCGCCCCCAGGCGGGAGCCTGGGGGCTCGCAGTTTGTTATGAGCGAGTTTCCAAAGGCGCGAAGGTGACGCATTCAGAAAATCAATTAACTTCGCGCTTTGCGTGAGGTTCCTCCAGCGCATACAATGATTGCACGGGCGATGCACCAGCCGTCCGCGCTTCCCGTCGAGCCATTGCGATGACCACTGGAGGAAGAATTGCCTGAACTGCGCAAAGATCCGATCACGAACCGCTGGGTGATTATCTCCACCGGCCGCGCGAAGCGGCCTTCCGACTTCGTCAACGAAAGCGTGGAGATCCGCGGCAAGGGCATGTGTCCCTTTGACTACGGCAACGAAGACAAGACGCCGCCGGAACTGCTGACGTATGGGCGCAACGGCAACGGGCCGAACACGCCGGGCTGGACCGTGCGCGTGGTGCCGAATAAATTTCCCGCGCTGGGAATTGAAGGCGATCTGGACCGGACGGGTGAGGGACTGTTTGACCGCATGAACGGAGTCGGGGCGCACGAAGTGATTGTCGAGACGCCGGACCACAACATGACGCTCGCGCGGCTGGGTGAGAAGGCCATCCTGGAAGTGCTGTACGCGTTCCGCGACCGGATGCTCGACCTGAAAAATGACAAGCGCTTCCGCTACATTTTAATTTTTAAGAATCACGGCGACGCCGCGGGGGCTTCGCTCGAGCACACACATTCGCAGCTCATCGCGCTGCCGATTGTGCCGAAGCGCGTGCGCGAGGAAGTGGACAACTCAAAGCGTTACTACACCGAAAAAGAGCGGTGTATTTTCTGCGACATGATCCGGCAAGAGCGCGAGGAAGGCGCGCGCGTGATCACGGAGACGCCGGACTTTATCGCACTGGCTCCGTATGCGCCGCGATTTCCGTTTGAAGTCTGGATGCTGCCGAAGGTACACAGCTCGTCGTTTGAGAATAACCAGAGCACGGTGTTTGCGTCGCTTGCACGCTCACTGAAGGATTGCCTGATGCGGCAGGAAACCGTGCTCAACAACCCGGCATACAATCTGATGATTCACACCTCGCCCATCGGCGAAGAGACGAACTCGCACTACCACTGGCACATTGAAATTATTCCGAAGCTGACCAAGGTGGCGGGTTTCGAGTGGGGCAGCGGGTTTTATATTTGTCCCACGCCGCCGGAGGAGTCGGCGAGGTTCTTGCGCGAGGCGCAGGTGACAGCGGAGCCGGCGAAGACCTGAGCGTACGCGCGGCGTACGGACGCTGCGGATGATTACTTGGTTTTCGCAAAAAACTGCACGAGCCAATCACGCACGACGCCGAGGTTGTCATTCTCCTTGCCATAGAAGTCAAAGTACTCGTCGTGACTGAAGAAAGCGTTCACGTAGTCTGACTCGGTAAGGATGTAGCCGCCCCAGCCATTCAGCATTGCGACTTGAATGAATGATGCAAGATCCTCCGCTTCGTGCTCCAAGAATAAGTGTCCGGGCGCTTCGTGGAGCAACCGCTGGTCGCCATAGGTCTGCCGCAACTTGTAGTATAAATGCCAATTCTCGCTGCTGTGCCAAATGCCCCACTCTGTGATCCAGAGCAGCGCCGGCCTTCGGTACATCAAGGACATCGCGATCCAATGAGTGAAGTTGAAATAGCGGTAGGGTTCAGGCGGGAAATCAGACCGCTCCCGGTGGATTCCCGCAGTCTCGTCCGGCTTTTGCCGTTCATGGCGGCGAAGCCACTCCTCACATTCCGTTTTTGTGTAAAAGCGCATCTGACCTCAAGAAAACTTTTGACTGGGGCAGATTATAGCGTGGAATAGGGAATTCCTTAGCCGCGCAAATGGCGAAATCCTGAATGAATCTTACTTAAGCTAAGATGTCGGCGAATAATTGCGGAGAAGCGTAGCGAGCGTGCGGATGAGAATCATAGGCGGCGCATTTGTCGTGATACTTATGGCGTTGGCGGTGTGGGTGGAGCTGCGGAACCGCGTGGCGTTTAATTCGGTGGTGGAGATTGACATGAGCGGGGCGATTGAAGAGGGAGGGTCCGCGGGGGGAATTGCGGAGGCAGGCGGAAATTCGAGAGGTGGTGGCGCGAGCGTGCGCGAATTGGTGACGGCGATTGATGCGGCGCGGGACGACCGGCACATTGGCGGGCTTGTGCTCAAGATTGGGGACGCGAATGGGAGGCCCGCGGCGCTGAAAGAGATTGGCGCGCATGTGCTGGCGTTCCACAAATCGGGCAAGCCCTTGATTTGTTCGCTGGACGAGGAGGACGACGACAACCGCGTGAACGCAATTGCCGTGGCATGCGACAAAAGGATTGGCGAGGGGCCCGACGTTGACGATGACGTCGAGGAATTTTTTAATGAGAGACTTGGAGAGGACAACTGGAGCCGGATTGACATGTGGGAATACTTGAAGAAGACGCGCGGCGGGGGCTGATGATCGGGGGCAGAGCAAAGAACCCCCCGCGCCCTTGAAGGGGGAGTTTGCGGTACCCTGCGTTCATGGGGTTGTGCAAGTCTCTGGTTTGGACTTCTTGATGGAATTCACACTTATTTTTTGGCGCGGCCTGGACCCGATTTCTTGGGCGAGATACCAGATTCGGGTGAAACTCCACTCGCCGCCATTAATTTCACCTACGCGCCACGCCTTGCGGCCCTTTCTTAAGTCAGGGAGGGTTCCCAAGTCATACTCGTGGCCTTTGAATTCCAAATCAAAAAGCCATCCACTTTTTCCATCGGCAGAATAAATCGCGATCGTGAGGTCGGGGCTCTTCTGTCTCTCCAAAAATCTACCGAAAAAATATGCGACACGCAGGAAATTAGGATCGCCCAACGATTTTGCTTCGGAGTCGGTTCCTCCGATGTACTTATTGTTGGTCGAGCAGTTGAGTGCTTCTAGGAGCGTGGTCATTGGCACGGTTTCTTGCGATACATGTGTGGGGCGCGAGAGCACGTCGCGGTTGAGGCAACAACCCTCGTAAAACCGTCCATCGTTCGATTGCGCAACAAGCAGAAAAGGGAATGACGCAATCAAAATGGCTAATGTCAAGGCCCTCGAAGATTGGTTCGCCAACATGGCTTATCAATTGCTTCTATTCCTTTACTGTAACCTAACTTTGAGCGATCGTGCAAGGCCTCGGGTCTGACCCGGAAACATGCGCCAGGCCGAGGCCCGAGCTACAGATCGCACCAATCAAAAAGTCAGCTTTAATAGCGCCAACTGGTGGTGTCGGCGCCGGAAGGAGCGGTTTTTAGCATCCAATCGGCGGAGGCTTTTAGGACTCGCTGGGTGAAAGTGGCGCTGCCTTCGCGCGCGGTTGCGCCTGGCGGGCCGGTGTAGCAATGCGGCTGGCCGGGGCCGTAATCGAAATCGCCGGCGTAATGCGGGTCAGTGGTTTTATCGAGCATGGCCTGCATGAGGTGGACGGCGTTGTCGAGGAAATAGGTGTCGACCATGCCGACCATCACGTGGAGCTTGCCATTGAGTTTGGGGCCGAGCGTTTTCCAGTCGCGCTGCATGATGGCGGTGAGGTCGTAGTGCTGGCGCCAATATTCGGCGACGTCTTTGTTTATTTCGCCGGTGCGCTGATCCCAAATTTCTTTCGGATAGCCGTCATCGCCGACGGGGCTGAAGACCGCCTGCCAGATGTCCCACTGCTCGCCGCTGCGGCCGTGGGTGCCCATTACTAATTCAAAGCGATTCGCGGCTTCGTTCGTGGCCTCGGTGAGGCCGTCGAGGCCGCGCATGTCGGGTCGCGGGACTTTGCCGAACGGGCCGATTTCCCAATAGGCATTTTTGTTGTCGTAGATATTCACGGACTGATAAGCGTGGAAGTCCACGGGGTCGGGGCAGGCGCCCCACGCGCCGTTGTAGTCATCGGGATAAAAAATTTGCGTGGCGAGTGTTTCCCAACCGCCGGTCGAGCCGCCATAAACCGCACGCGCCCAGCCCTGGCCAATGCCGCGAAATTCTTTCTCGACGTAAGGGATGAGTTCTTTGTTGATGGCGTCGCCGTAGGGGCCGACGTTCGCGGAATTCACGGCGTAGGAATCGTCGTAGTAGGGATTCGCGTGCTGGATGATGAGGATGAGCATGTGCGGGAGCTTGCCGGAGATCCAGTCCTGATAAAACTGGTAAGAGGTTTGGGCGCGCTGGAGCTGAGGGCCCTGCAAGTTGTCTCCGGGCGGCGTGGTGCGGAAGCCGCTGAAGTCGCGCTGGAAGTGGCCCTGATTGACGAGCAGAGGGTAGTGGGCATTCGGATGGTCCTTCCAGCCGCCGGGGAGGACGACGATTCCGCCGAGGAACATCGGGCGGCCATAGAATTTTGTGAGGAGATCGCTTTGAATGCGGATGTGCTTGACGAGGTCACGGGCGGGATTGGCGGGACTGTTTCGGTGAGCTGGATGCGGAAGATGGGACTGGACGCAGGATCAAAATGTATTTTTTCGGGCTTGCTGTAGAAATTGCCGGGCTTGGAGTCCCAGTGCTGGCCCTCGCCTTCGTCCATCGGGAGTTTTACAGTGTGGCCATTGGAGAGATGGAACGTGGTGTATTTGTTGAAGACAGCCTGGACATAATAATCGCCGGCGGGAATTTCGCTAAAGCTGCGCGCGGGATAGCCGAGGGTCGATTCATCGAATGCCACGTCGAGGCCGGAAGTGAGGCCGTCCACGTCTCTACCGAAGAATTGCGCGGAGCGCGCTTCCTGTTCGCTCATTTGGAAGCGAGGTTCGGGGTTCGCGCTGGTTGAGAGGACGATGAACGCGCGGCCATCGAGAGGAGTGGCGCTCAGATTCGACGCGTAGGATACAAAGAAGCGAGGTTGAATGATATTTTGAGGCGCAGGATTTGCATTCGATGTGGAGTGCGGATTCGCGAAAAGAATGGCAGAAGAGACGACCCAAAGTGCCAGCGCGACAGGTGCGAATTGCACGGAGTGGAGCACGGCGCGGTGGGAGCAGCGCGAATTCGTTGCTTGTGGCGATGGCATGGAAGATTCCTCCGCAGTTATTTTTGAAGCGACATTGTAGCTGAGGCGGAGAAATCTCGCACGCATGTGCCCATCTCAGACGGCGCTCCTGGCAAGTTTTTTCGTTCCGCGCCAGGATCCTTCGCTCCGAGCCGATCAAATGCATCGGCTCTCCGCTCAGAGTGACAACGTCTAAGGGGAGAATTGATCCCACAGCGCGAACACTCGTTGGTGGTGATGGGCTACCACTTCTTGAAAATTACGAAGACGGCGGCGACCATCATGGCGAAACCGACGGCATAGTTCCACTTGATGGGCTGCTTCAGATAGAGCACGGAGAAAACAGAGAACACGACGAGAGTGATGACCTCTTGAATCGTTTTGAGTTGCGCGGTGGTGAATTCGTAGGAGCCGATGCGGTTCGCGGGGACCTGGAAGCAATACTCGGCGAAGGCAATGGCCCAACTGATGAGAATGACTTTGAAGAGAGGGGCATTGCGGTATTTCAGGTGGCCGTACCAGGCGAAGGTCATAAAGATATTGGAGATGGTGAGGAGGATGATGGTGATCATGATGGCGGAGCGCTCCTTGAATTGGAATTAGTGAAGTCTTCCATAAAAAGTCACCTTAATTTTTGGCGCCTCCCGCCTGTCGGTCCATCACCACAGGCGACGGACTTTGTAAGCATCGAAGACGCGGTCGTTACTTACGATTGGGAGGTTTTCCGACAAAGACTGAGCAACCAACATGCGGTCAAAAGGATCTTTGTGGGGACCGGGTAAGAGTCCGGAGCGAAGACCATGTTCGACCGAAATTGGAAGGTGGTCGAAGCCTTCCCGCAGAAGAAAGCCAGCAAAGTCGCCGATTAAGTCCTCTGCTCCGCTGAGTTTTCCGAGGCGGACTTTGGTGGCGATTTCCCAGGCGGAGACCGAACTTACAAGGACTTCATTGGTTGCGCCGGCAATCAACCTGCGAGCCGGCGATGAGAGAGACGGATCGTCGGCAAACCACCAGAGCAGAGCGTGAGTGTCCAGAAGAAGTCGCACGACAATGTTATGAAGAGGAGCTCTGCCCCCAAGCTTCCAGTTCTTCGGGGGGAAGAGGGTCAAAGAATTTACGGCCGACGACCAACTTGCCTTTCAAGCTGCCGGGTTTGCGACGGCCCTTCTTGTCTTTCAAAGAGGTGAGGCGCACGACAGGTTCGGACCCTCGGGCGATGATGATTTCCTCACCGCGGCAGGCGCGCTCAATCAAGCGGGAGAGATTGGTCTTAGCTTGATGTATCGTGACGGTCTTCATGGTCAACCTTAGCTAAGCAAGTGTAGCTAAGCGAGGATAGACCAAGCCGCGCGGGAAAGCAAGTCAAACGGGAAAGAGGCTTCGGCCACGAGCCGCTGGGGGATTATCCATTTGATTCCCTAAATGGAAAGGAACAAAAATGACAGAACTAGAGGCAGCAGCGAGGGCAGTCGTTGACCGGCTTTTTGAGGTCTATCAACCAGAATATGTTCAAAAATGCGTTGAGAACGAGCCGGATAGTTTGCTGGGACGCACCGACCGTCTCAGGAAAGCCCTTAAGTCATACGGTGCCGTCGCTCCGCCACCACCCCCAAATCGGTGTTCCGGCTGCTATCAAGAGGCACATCCCGGCGTTTCATGCCGTTTTGCGAAAAAAGTTCGGGCTGTTTTGCTGGCACGGGGCTTGGGGAGTTAAACGGATAATTCCCAGCCGCTGCGAGGGGGAAGTATAGGAGGACGAATATGAGATCGCTTCGCAGAGTGGGCGGAATCCGCTATAATTTTGGAGCTTCGATTCAGGGGAAAGTGGTATGAAGCACGTGCAGGGGCGCGGTACCCAAGCGGCCTAAGGGAGAGGTCTGCAAAACCTCCATTCGCCGGTTCAAATCCGGCCCGCGCCTCCACTACCTTCGCCAATCAATTGAATTCGTCGAACTTGTTCGCGACAGATAAGAGAAAAAAGGCCGCGCAGGAAAAGCTTAGCAAGGCAACGCTTTGGAAGCGGTGAACATCTCTAAATACGCGAAGGAATTGCGGTCGGTGTTTTGGTAGGAAGAATGAGCGGCATGGACCGGCGAAGCTGCGGCGCACCGGGCCGAGCAGAAAGATTCTGGAGAGTGCCAGAAACGGCCATGTCTGCTAGAATGAGCGACTCATTTGATATGCGTTCTGGTCATGTTTTGGGGCATTCTTCCCGCTCAGCCGACTTGGCAGGGGGTTCATTCGCGGCACTGATCCCGCGCTTTGAATTTCGGGACAGTGAGCCTGTTTCAAAACGAATGTAGCGTGTGAGTTGCCTTAGGTGTGCGGGCACCTTGGGCGCGCCAAGGAGATTGGATATTGAATACCCGCAAAACGCCACATGGAGAGGTTGATGAGGAATTTTAAGAAAATAGCCCTAGTTGGACTGTGTGTGGCGTTTTATTCCGTTTCGGCGCAAGCCCAGCAGACGATCAATACAGTGGCCGGCGGCGGCCCGAATAAGCTTCCCCCGCTTTCTTCAAGCATTGGCATCCCGGTGGGCATCTCGCAGGATGCAACCGGCGACATATACGTCTCGGACGCACGGTCCAACACTGTATATGAGATTTCCGTCGCGGGGACGCTAACGGTGTTTGCGGGAAACGGCGCAGCCGGGTACAGCGGCGATGGCGCGGCCCCGGCGGCGGCTTCGCTAAATTCTCCGGCGGGCTTATACGTGGATTCTTCGGGCAACGTTTTCATCGCGGACAGCGGGAACAACGTAATTCGCGAAGTGGTTCAAGCCACTGGATTCATTCAAACGGTTGCTGGAACCGGTACCGCTGGTTACCTGGACGGGGTCACGGCGACAAGCGGCGAGTTGAGCAACCCGATGGGTGTTTATGAGGATAAAGCCGGCGACATCTTTATCGCGGACACCGGGAATAACGTGATCCGCGAAGTGGTGGCCAGTGCGACGCCGCAAATCACGACGGTTGCGGGAAACCATGCCCTCGGAGCCGGATACAACGGCGACGGCATCCTCGCGACCAACGCGGAATTGAATAATCCGAAGAGCGTTTACCTGGATGGGGTGGGGACAGTTTTCGTCGCGGACTATGGGAACAACCGCATTCGCACATTTACGCTCGGCGGGAACATTGAAACGATCGCAGGGAACGGAACCTCGGGAGCGAGCGGCGACGGCGGGCCGGCGACTTCGGCGGAGCTAAATGGGCCCTCATCCATTTTCGTGAGTGGATCTTTTTCGGGCGCCACGCTGAACGGCCAACTTTACATCGCCGATACGAACAATAACGAAATTCGGCAGGTGACTGCGAGCCTCCCCGCGAACCTTCAAACGATTCAGGGCGTGGCCGGGAACGGACTTGCAGGTTTCACAGGTAATGGCGCCCCGGCAAGGGTTGCCGAACTTTTCGCGCCCCGTGGAGTGTACGTGGACTCGAGCCAGAATATTTTCATCTCGGACACAGGCAACAGCTACGTGCGCTTGGTTGCGGCCGCGACCGGAGACATCCTCCTCTATGCGGGGAATGGAACGCTGGGCTTCAGCGGGGATGGGGCCACCGCGACGGATGCCTCATTGAACGCGCCTGCAGGTGTTGCCGCCGACGGCGTGGGGGATATATTCATAGCCGATACGGCGAACAACGCCATCCGAGAGGTAGTCAATTCGACAGGATTGATGCAGACAGTGGCCGGGATAGGCGGCGCTGCGTGCAATTTCGCCGGCAACGGCAGCACCGCTAAGAATGCGTTAATGTGCGCTCCCGCCGGCGTGTTTGTGGATGGTTCAGGGAACACTTTTATTGCGGATACGAGCAATCATGTGGTGCGCGAAGTGGTGTTTACGACTGGAAATATTCAGACAGTCGCTGGGATCGGGACTCCCGGTTTCTCGGGTGACGGCGGCTTTGCGATTCAGGCGCAGCTTCACTCACCCTCAGGCGTTTTTGTGGACAGCAACGGCAATGTCTTCATCGCGGACACGGGAAATGACTGCATTCGCGAAGTCTTGGCGACAGGTCCAAACGCGGGCAAGATCAGCACGATAGCGGGTATTGGGACATCCCCTGGATACAGTGGCGACACGGGTTTGGCGACGGCTGCGCAACTGAATTCTCCGGCGAGCGTTTACCTGGATGGGTTCGGGAACATATATATCGCGGACACCGGCAATAATGTAATCCGAGAAGTGACCGGCGGAGCCGGAGGCGATATTTCAACCATTGCCGGGGATCAGACGCTGGGACCGGGGTACTCCGGCGATAACGGGTCACCAACTGCGGCGCAACTTAACACGCCAAAGGGGGTTTTGATTGATCCATCCCTCAATCTATTTATTGCGGACACGAGCAACAATGTCATCCGGGAAGTGCAGGTGGGGACGAATAAGATTCAAACGGTCGTGGGGAACCATGTAGCGGCGTTCGCAGGCGATGGCGGGAAGCCGACAAGCGCATCATTGCATTCGCCATCAGGCTTGGCTCTGGATCATCTTGGCGGCATATTCATCGCGGATACCGGAAATAACCGGATACGGGATGTCTCGGGGTTGGTGCCCATCGGAGCAGCGACCCTTTCAACTCAGTCGGTAACCTTCAACAATCAAGTGATTTCAACCACAAGCGTTTCGCAACCCGTTCAGATTACTAATTCGGGTTCCGCGCCGCTGAACATCTTCAGCATCAGCCCGACTGGCGCAAACGCGACAAGTTTTGGGCAGACCAACAATTGTGGGACGACTCTGGCGATCAGCGCGATGTGCACGATTAACGTGACGTTTACTCCGCAGGCGAGCGGGGCCCTGGTTGCAAACCTCTCCATCTCCGATAGCGCGGCTTCCAGCCCACAGCTTGTGGCTCTATCCGGGAGCGGCGTTTCTCCAGTTTCGTTGAATCCGACCGGGCTTTCTTTCACGTTGGAGATTAATGGGACTTCGAGCCAGCCGCAATCCATCACTCTGATGAACAATCAGACTGTCGCGCTGAATTTCACGAGCATCACAATAACCGGGTTGAACAGCACGAGTTTCACTCAGTCAAACACCTGCGGAACGAGCGTGCCCGCCGGGGGAAGTTGCACTGCGAGCGTGATCTTTACTCCCACTACCACCGGCACCAATTCAGCCACGCTTACGTTTACGGACGACGCCCCTGGAACAACGCAAACCGCGGCGCTTTTTGGATTAGGGACGGCGGCGACGGCGAATCTATCTCCCACTTCTCTGACTTTCACGACGACGCAAGTGTCCGTCGCCAGCGCAACGCAGAATGTGACGCTGACAAATAACGGGATAGACGTTCTGAATCTGCAACCGATCACATTTGCCGGAACGGATCCAACAGATTTCAGCGAAACAAACACTTGCTCGTCCGCGGTCCTCGCGGGGACCAATTGCGTCATCACCGTGACGTTTACCCCGCAGGCTGGGGGCTTGCGCACGGCTACAATGAATTTTTCCGACAGCGCCGGAAACAGCCCGCAAGTGGTCGCGCTGAGCGGAGTCGGGATCGATTTTCAAATTGCGGTTCAATCGGGCCAATCCCTTACGCAGGTTGTGACGGCGGGCAGCACCGCGACGTGGGCCTTGCAAGTAACCGCAGTCGGAGGGTCGGCGAGCACAGACACGATCAAGGTGGTGCTAACCTGTGCCAACGTGCCAACGGGCGGCGTGTGCGGTTTCCCCGCTTCGACGCTGACGGTGACACCTACTTCCGCGGCCACTTTCAACGTCACGATAACCACCACGGCCTCGACATCATCAACACAATTGCCTCCCGGGTCGAGGCACCGCATTGAGCCTCTGATTGTTCTTCTGTTTGCACTTTCTTTGCTCGCTCTACTGGCGTGGTTTATTTCCGTCCGAAATACGAATAAGTCGGCGCGGATGAGAGCGTTGGGAAGGTTTGCGTTGGCGACAGCGTTGGTCGCTGTGTGTTTCTCAGCTTCGCTGATGATCGGGTGCAAGACCCAACCCCAAACCAATGTGACCGGGCCCTCTGGTGTCACGCCCGCGGGAACCTACAACCCCACGGTTTCCGGTGCGTCGGGCGTCACAGCGCACACCCTCGTTTTGACTTTAACCGTGCAGTAGCTTCGTGAGCCGAAGCTGGCCGCGATGCTGGATTGGTTCTTCAAGGCGCGCCGCATGCTAACGCAAGGCGCCGCTTCGGCGTCCTATGAGATAATGAGAATTGTGAAGAAATTACGTGGTTCTGATTCGAGGCTCTCCATGGATCCGAAGCCATCCTTGAATCCCCTCTGTTCCGTGACACGTTCTCTTCCAGTCCTGATTGCGGCAATATTATTCATTTGTTTGAGCGCGGCTCCGGCTTGGGCAACAAGCATTCAGCATGGCACGGTTGACCTTATTTCTGAAAACGCGTGGATTTCGCCGGGGCAGAGCTTCACCATCGGCCTGCATTTCAAGATGGACCCGGGGTGGCACATCTATTGGAAAAATCCCGGGGATTCGGGGGAGCCGCCGAGCGTCAGCTGGCAATTGCCGCAAGGGATTACCGCGGGAGAAATTGAATGGCCCGCTCCAACGAGGATGCTCGCTTCGACCGTCATGAACTACGTTTATGATGGCGAGGTGTTGCTTCTTGTTCCGATGCAAGCGGCGAAATCCATATCCGCGACAGGCGGAGCCGCGAAGCTTGATGCTTCGGCGCGGATCCTGATTTGCAGCAAAGAGATGTGCGTCCCATCCAAGGCGCAGCTTTCGATTTCACTGCCGGTGAAAGCGCAAGCCTCGACGCCGGACCAGAACGCGGCTTCGCTGTTTTCCGCTACTCGCGCGCGGTTGCCGAAGCCTGCGCCCTCGGGCTGGCAGTTCACATGGACCGACAAGCAGAATTTCGTGGTATTGCGGGCGCGTACGAGCCAAAAGATTTCGCCAGCATATTTCTTCCCGCTGGACGAAGATCAGATTGATTTCTCGGCAAAGCAGGAAATCACGCCCGCCACGGGCGGCTTCCAGCTGACTCTGCGCAAGTCGAACCAACTGACCAAACCCATTGTCCGATTGAGGGGCGTACTTGTTTTGGAGGACGGGCAGGCTTATTTTTTGGATATGCCGGCAGGGGGCGCTACCCCCGCCCGCACGGGAAATTGAACACAAAGGATTCCTGGCCCTTTTAGTTTTTTGTCTTTTTGTTTGGTGGAAAATGAATCAGGAGGTTTGGACATGAAACGTTCCATGTTCGGTTTGATTGCTATCGCGGGGGCGCTGCTGATAGCTCCGATGTTGATGTCGGCTCCGAGGATCGGCGAGCCCGCGCCTGATTTTTCAGCGACGGCGAGTAATGGCAAGACGTATCGCCTCTCCGAGCTTCGCGGAAAGTTCGTGGTGCTCGAGTGGCACAACAACGGGTGCCCCTACACCCGGAAACACTATGAAAGCGGGAACATGCAGCGGCTGCAGAAGGAATGGACAGGGAAGGGCGTGGTGTGGTTCACAGTGATCTCGTCCGCGCCGGGCACGCAGGGTTACATGACGGCGGACCAGGAGAACGCCTACCTCTCGAAGATGGGAGCAACACCTACGGCCGCGTTGCTGGACCAGAATGGCGACCTCGGCCACCTTTATGACGCGAAAACAACGCCGCACATGATCATCATCAATCCGCAGGGTGTCGTGATATACGACGGCGCGATTGATGATCATCCGACTTCAGACGCGAGCGACATACCCAGCTCGAAGAATTACGTGTCGATGGCGCTGCAAGACGCAATGTCCGGCAAGCCAGTGAGCGTGGCAACCTCGCGGCCGTATGGATGTTCGGTGAAATACGCGGGATCCTCGCACTAGCTTGTCAAGATTGCTTTGAGCTCGACAATTCGTTTGACTTGATACATTCAGCGGGCGCTCAGAGGAATTGGGCGCCCGCTGAAACGTTTCCCAACGTTGTGGTAAAGTACGGCCTTCGGCACGTCCATGTCTCAACCTCAAACAATTGGCAGGTACGAAATTGTGGCCGAACTCGGCCACGGCGCGATGGGCGCGGTGTATAAGGCACGCGACCCGTTGATGGACCGGACGGTTGCGATCAAGACAATTCTTTCCGGCGCGCTGGTCGGCCCGATGGCGACGGAATACCGCGAACGATTTACGCGCGAAGCGCGCGCCGCAGGACGGCTGACGCATCCGGGCATCGTGACCGTTTACGATGTAGGTGAATTGGACGGCACCCCGTATCTCGTAATGGAATTCGTGGATGGCCGAACTCTTTCTGCGGCCATGGATTCGGGCAATCGCTTCAGTTTCGATCACATCTTCGAGTTGGGCCGGCAAATCGCCGATGCGCTGGGTTATGCGCACCGCAACGGCGTGGTTCATCGAGACATCAAGCCCGCAAATATCTTGCTTGCCGCAGGCGCTCCCGGCGAGCCTGAGCGTGCCAAGATCGCCGATCTTGGAGTGGCGAAACTTTCCGCCTCACAGATTACAACGACGGGACAATTGCTCGGCACCCCCGCATTCATGCCGCCGGAACAATTCACCGGCGCCCCAATTGACGGCCGAGCGGATTTGTTTTCATTGGGCGTAATCCTCTATTGGCTGGCCACGGGCGACAAGCCGTTCGCGGGGGACACCATCACCGCAGTTTCCTACAAGATTGTTCACTCGTCTCCAGCGCCGCCCCGGCGCATCAATCCGGCAGTTCCCGCCGCGCTCGAGATGATTATTATGAAGTGCCTGGAAAAGGATCCGGCTGCGCGGTATTTGACGGGCGAGGCTCTGGCGGCGGATCTCGCGGCGGGCCGCGCGGGGCGGATGCCCGCGGCACAAGGCGCAGCCACATCACCCGGCGCGATGGACAAAGTGATGGCTCCGGTTTCCATAATGGACGGCGATCCGAATACAACGCTTGATTCCGACGCACGAATGCAAATGGCGGCAGGCCTTGCGCCCGCTGCCGTGAATTCAGAAGGTGTTCCCCTCGTGAAGCCGGGGGTGATTCAGAATCCGCGCGGACTTTTGGGGATTGCCACAGTGGCCTTGGTTCTCATTGTCAGCGTCGTGGCGTGGCGCGTGATGCATCACCGGGCCGAGGCGCGCGCCCAGGCTCAGGCCCAAGCCGTGGCCCTCGCAGAAGCGCAAGCGCTGCAACAGAAGCAGGCCGAAGCGGAAGCGATTGCCAAGATGCAGCAAGAGCAGGCCGCCGCTGTCGCTGTCGCTCCCGCACCTGGCTCAACGGATCCGGGGCAATTAGGCGCGTCCACCGTGCCGCCCAGCTCGCCCGCGAATTCCGCTACGTCCCAGCCCGGAGGCGGAGCAACGAAGGGATCCGCAGCGGACAAGAAGCCCACGACCAAGACGCCGCCGAGCCACACACCTCCAAAGACGCCGGCGCAATCGGGTCCCGCTCCAACTGCCACAGGCTCGAATCCGCCGCAGTCCAGTCAGGCGCAGCCCAGTTCGCAGCCGGCGCAGACACAATCAAATTCTATTCAGCCATCCACGCCGCCCGTGGCTCCGCCGCCCAAGACGACCTCATCTGACACGACAGCGCAACCGCAACCCGCACCGGGCGGGAACGCAGCGGCATCGGCGCCCGCGGACGTTGCGAAAATTCACATCGACGACGGGCGCGTTCCGCTGAGTGCAAGTTTTGTGGTGATGATGGACGGCAAGGTATTCTTCCAGCGAAAAGCGCTTGCGGAGCATGACGCGGACCCGACTCGCGATGATATCTCCGTGCCACCCGGCGATCATGAATTCCGCGTGATCACAGCACAGGACGGAATTCACGTCGGCGCCTCCAATACGGTTCGCGCCAATTTTCAGCCGAAAAAGAAAATGTTGCTTCACATTGATGTCCGGGACAATTCAACGGGCCAGATGATGAAGAAATCCTCAAAGCTCGAAGCCGATAAAGGCGATTTTTCCATTTCCGTGAAGGCGCCGAATCTACTCGGTTTCTGACGACACCAAGCCAATGTTGAATATGGAATGAGGGCGCAGTTTCTTCAACGATTTTTCACTTGTGGCCGCGCTTGTTCCGGAGTGAATCAACCCTGCCTGTATTGGTACAGCATTCCCCAGCACAGACCTTTTGTCGCTTTGAATCACGCCTAAGTCGTTGAATCAAAACCATTAGCGCCTTTCCACTCAAGTCAATTGGTCCCAACCGTGCCTTTCCTGAAATGGAAGAACCCTGGCCGGAGCCACGCGCCGAGGGGGAGGTTGTCGTTTGCCCATCCACGTTTATGGGAAGGAGTAATCGCAGATGAATCGAATGCAGAATCGCGTGCGACGAGAAATTCTGGGTTTCGCAGCAGGATTGTGCGCCCTGGCGGCGCCAAGCTCGAATGCACAAACCCCGCCAAAAGACCTCAGTCAAATGAGCATTGAGGACCTCTCGAACCTTCAGGTGACTTCCACGTCGAAGAAGGAGGAATCTCTTCAACGCGCCGCGGCGGCGATTTTTGTCATTACGCAGGAAGACATCCGGCGTTCGGGAGCGACAAACATTCCGGACTTGCTGCGCATGGTGCCGGGATTGGATGTTGCGCAGACCAGCGGAACGACTTGGGCGATATCCTCACGCGGGTTCAACGGTCCCGACGCGGACAAACTTCTTGTGTTGATTGATGGAAGGACTGTGTATTCGCCACTCGTCTCCGGGGTGTTCTGGGAGGATCTCGATGTCGTGCTTGAAGATATCGAGCGAATCGAAGTGATTCGGGGACCGGGCGCGGCCCTCTGGGGAACGAACGCTGTCAACGGGGTAATCAACATCATTACCAAGAAGGCGAAGGATACACAGGGCGGCCTGGTTTCCGCGGGCGGCGGAAACGTGGACGAAGGATTCGGCTTGCTCCAGTATGGCGGCAAGGCCGGCGGCGACGGCTACTACCGTGTTTTCGCAAAAGGATTCCAAGACGGCGCCATGCAATTGCCCAACGGGCAATCGGCCCAAGACCCACTGGCGATGGCCCACGGTGGTTTCCGGGTGGACTGGCCATTTTTCAAACATGATTCACTCTCGGTGCAGGGGGATCTTCACTATGGCGGCGCAGACAACTTAGGACAAGTTATCACTTCTCTGACACCGCTCCTTTCAACCCTGGGACAGGAACACCGAGACCTTAAAGGAGAGGATGTAATGGCCCGGTGGACGCACACGTTTTCACCGCGAGCCGGGTTCAGCGTCCAAGTTTATTACGACCATTCTATACAGGCCGCCTCATTCTTGAGCGCCGACGCGGATACCGGCGATGTGGAGATTGAAGATCATTTCGGCCTGGGAACGCGCCAAGATATCACCTGGGGCGCGAGCTTGCGTTACATCCGCATTGATACGAAGGGGACTCTGATCGGCTCATTCACTCCTCCCAATTCCGTGGACAACCTGTGGTCGGGATTCGTCCAGGATGAAATTGCGCTGATGCCAACGCGGCTTCAATTGACGGTTGGGGTACGGCTCGAGAAAGACCAATACACCGGACTCTCGGTTCAGCCAGACGCGCGGCTACTGTGGACCCCATCACCGAAAAGCTCCATCTGGCTTGCGGCTTCCCGCGCCATTGACAGTCCGGACTTCGCGGACACGCGAGTGCAATTCATTGACGAAGCTTTCCCTGGACCGGGAGGAATGACCGAAGCCATAGTCCTTTTTGGAAACCCACGATTGCAGAATGAGGCGGAGAATACGTGGCAAGCAGGGTACCGCGCCCAGATTACCTCCAATGTTTCGCTGGACCTTACTGGATATTTCAATGTGTATAGCCATGTCACGGCGGCAACCACAGGGATTCCGTTCATCGCGAATGAGCCGGGAGGACCCGTCCTCATTGACCCGCTTACGTACAACAACCTGGTGACGGGGGAAACACACGGGGTTGAGTTGAGCGCCAATTGGAAACCATTTTCGTTTTGGCACCTCGGCGGCGGCTACACATGGCTTGATGGGGATTTCCGTAATGAATCATCCGGGGCAGCGGTTAATACGACGGCGACAGAACTGAGCGCGCCTCACAATGAATTCAACATTCGGTCTTATCTCGACCTTCCGCGTAAGTTTGAATTGGACAGCTCATTTTATTACACGGGCGAAATCGAGCTGGGAGACATTCAGGCCGTTCCGCGGTTGGATGCGCGGCTGGGCTGGAAATTCATAGAACGGCAGGAGATAAGCGTGGTTGGGCAGAACCTCCTTTCGCCGCGCCATGTGGAATTCCCCTCACAAAATGGGCCATTCAGCATTTCATTGGTGACGCGGAGCGTGTACGCCAAATGGACTTTCCAATTCTAGGACAGATGAAATCCCGGGAAACTCATCACGCGAGAGGCTGTGGAGCCGCACAGTGGCGCTTGTGCGTAACAGCCACGGCACTCGTCTTGGCCTCGTGGATGGCAGTTTTTCCATTTGGGGCGCTAAAGGCGGCACAGGTTATTTCAGGGCAGGATTCACGGCCACCGTCCGAAGCGCAAATTAAGGCTGCGTTCTTGATGAATTTTGCGCGCTTCGCGGAATGGTCGCCGGATGCAGTTCCCGAAGGAACCACCACGCTGATTTTCTGTTTTGACGGCGCCGAAGACGTGCGAATTGCCTTCGAGGCCCTTGCGGAGGGAAAAGAAATCAAGGGCCGGAAGGTCGTCAATCGAAAGATCTCTGCCCCCATGAATGCGCAAGACTGCCACGCCGTATTCGCGAGCGATTCAAAACGCATCCGAGAGGTCGAGCTCTTGAAAACTGCCCGGGACGTGGGGGCGCTCACGGTTGGCGATGGGCCGGATTTCATCACGTGCGGAGGAATGATTCAGCTCGTTGTGGATAACAACCGGATGACGTTTGACGTGAACCTGGCCTCTGTCAGCCGCGCAAAGCTCAAGCTCAGCAGCAAACTGCTGGCGCTCGCCCGGCATATCGTTGACTTGCCGGCGGAGGCGGCCAACTAACGTGAAGTCTCTGCGGAATCGGCCAATAACAGAGAGGATCCGGAGCGTGACGCTCCGGACGTGCGCTCTCGCTTTGCTGGTGGCCGGTTTGGTTCACCTGGGATTTGATTGCTACTTCATTTACACAGCGCGGGTCCATGATTTGACGGCACTCGCGGCGGTCATAGGCTCGAATAGCTCCGCGGCCGTGATGTTTCAAGATCCGGCATCGGCTCATGAAATTTCAAACGGTTTGACCTACAAAAATCAGATCACCACCGCGAGCCTTTACCGCGCCGATGGGACGGTTCTGGCAACATTCAATCGAGTCGAAAACAAAGGATATCGTCCTCCCGCCGTTCAACAGGAAGGTCATCGCTTTACGGGAATGCATCTACGTCTCTTTCAATCTGTCCGCAATGAGGGCGAGGTTATAGGAACGCTTTACTTGGAATCGGACTTGTCGGATTTGTACTCCCGTGTTTCTGAAGACATCGTTGTCTTATTAATGGTGATTGGTATTTCCCTGGTTGCCGCTTCGTTTATTTCTTCCCGGTATCAGGACGTAGTCGTCGGCCCGATCCGTCATCTGGCATGGACGGCCAAAATGGTTTCCCTGGAACAGAACTTTGCCATCCGCGCAAAGAAGGAATCCAACGACGAAATCGGACACCTCGTAGATGGATTCAACGAGATGCTCAGTCAAGTGGAACAACGCGACGTCGCTCTCCAAGAAGCCCATCACGATCTTGAAATTCGCGTAGAAGAGCGAACGGAAGAGCTGCGAAGAGAGGTGTCGGTGCGGACCGAGGCGGAAAAGCACCTTGCCGAAAGAACATCATACCTGGATGCACTCATCGGAAATCTTCCCCTGGGACTGGTTGCGCTCGACACAGACCGCAATGTCTCCATTTGTAATATCGCGTTCGAGCGGATGTTCGGGTTCACGCAGGCTGAACTAGTAGGCCGCGACCTGTCTCCAATGATTTGCAGGGACCAGGAAGCCGTCACACTAACGAGGGCAGCTTTTGAAGGGAAGTCGACGCGGATTACGACGACCCGGTACCGCAAGGACGGATCCCGCTTTGACGCTGAGATTCAAGTTGTTCCTCTGATCCAACATGGCAGGGTGGTGGGTGGATTCGGTTTGTATCGTGACGTAACGGAGGAACGCCGAGCAAGGGAAGCGCTGGAACTGAGCGAGGCGCGGAATATCGCGTTCAATCAGGCGGCGCTCGACGGGACCATGACCATTAGCGCTGGGGGAAATATCACAGATTTTAATCCAGCGATGGAGCACCTGACCGGGCGCCGACGAGAGGACGTACTCGGCAAATCGTTCCTGGATGTCATGGTTACACCCCGACAGCACGAGGAGGTTGCGCGCGATTTTGGTGAGTTTGCCCGGAATGGAACTTCAACGTTCATCGGCCGCCTGATCGAAGTTCCGTTAAGGCGCGCCGACGAAAAGGAGCTTCCGGTAGACATGATCGTGACTCCACTTCGCGTCCGTGGTGTGCTGACCTTTATGGTGCAGATGCGGGACAGCTCGCAAAGAAAAGCCACTGAGAATGAGCAGGAACGCGCAAAGGAATTTGCGGAGGCGGCCAGCCGCGCCAAGAGCGAGTTCCTTGCCAATATGAGCCACGAAATCCGCACTCCTATGAACGGGATCATCGGGATGGCCGAACTGGCGCTGGATACCGAACTCACCGCCGAGCAGCGCGAGTATCTCCAAATGGTCAAGTCTTCCGCGGATAGCCTGCTGCGAGTCATCAACGACATTCTGGATTTCTCAAAAATCGAAGCGGGAAAAATGGATCTGGAAACCGCGCCATTCAGTCTGCGGATGGCGCTTCTGGACATACTGAAGACTCTCGCCTTGCGCGCGCACAAGAAGGACATCGAGCTGACGATTGATATCCCCCCGGCTGTTCCTGAGGAGGTAATGGGAGACGTGACCCGATTGCGCCAGATGCTTGTGAACCTTGTTGGCAACGCAATCAAGTTCACCGAGAGCGGTGAAGTAAATGTCCGGGTGGGAATGGAAAGGTCGGATTCGGGGGCGGTTTTGCTCCACTTTGCAGTGCGCGACACGGGAGTCGGGATTCCGCCGGGCAAAGTCCAAAAAATATTTGAGGCGTTCACGCAGGCGGACGGCTCGATGTCGCGCCGGTTTGGCGGCACGGGACTGGGACTGAGTATTTCGCTGCGACTGGTGGAACTCATGGGAGGCCGGATTTGGGCCGAGAGCGAGATGGGAAAGGGAAGCACGTTCCACTTCATCATTCCATTTGGTCTGGCGCCGCAAACCCAGGCCGCGCAGCCCCAAACACCACCGGAGCTGGATGGACTTCCGGTGCTCGTTGTAGACGACAACAACACGAACCTTCGCATCGTTTCGCAAATGCTCAAGAATTGGCACATGGCTCCGCTCACCGCGGATAGCGGCGGGGAAGCGCTCCAGGAAATGGAATTTGCTCTTGCCTGCCATCGACCTTATCCACTCGTCATCCTTGATGCACACATGCCTGATATGGACGGATTTGCCGTCATAGAAGCGATTCGCAAGGACCCCGGCTTGGCGGGCGCAACCATCATGATGTTGACCTCGGATCTCGCCGCGGGCGACGCAAAACGCTGCCGGGAGCTGGGAGTTAGCGCGACACTGATCAAACCGATTCAACAATCGGAATTTTTCAATTCGATTGTCCAGGTCCTTACGAAGCGGGCCCAGGATCGCGTTCCGACTCTGGAGCCGATGCGGGCTGTGGAAAGAGCAGTTAAGGGCAAGACGCGCCGCATACTCGTAGCCGAAGACAACCCCGTCAATCAGCAGCTCGTCGTGAAATTGCTCGAAAAACAGGGGCACACAGTTGTGGTTGCAAACAACGGCCGCGAAGCACTGGATCAATTGGAAAAAGCCGGCCTGGGAGTATTCGACGCAGTTCTCATGGACGTGCAAATGCCCCAAATGGACGGCATGGAAGCGACCGCGGAAATCCGCCGCCGCGAGAGAAAGTCCGGCACGCACATCCCAATTTTGGCCATGACCGCGCACGCCATGATAGGGGATCGCGAGCGTTGCATTGCGGGCGGCATGGATGGATACGTGTCCAAACCTATCTCACTTCCTCTAATGAACGCGGAAATTGACCGCGTCCTTTCCGCGCAGCCGACGAAGGGACTGGAATCCATCGCGGAGATTCAGGGGTCGGCCATAAATAAACAGGAGCCTGCATTCAATATCGAGGAACTTCGCGCCCGCCTCGATGGCAACGATGAGTTGCTTGGAGAACTCGCTCAGCTCTTTCTAGATGACGCCCCCAGGCAGATTCGAGAGATCCGAGATGCGCAGGTCAAAAGCGATGCAGCGCGACTCGAATTCACCGCTCACACGCTCAAGGGAAGCGCCTCAACACTCGGCGCAAATACGCTTACTGACTACGCGCGAAAACTCGAAGCGCTGGGGCGTGAGAAGCATTTGGATGGGGCGGGCGAGCTTTGCCTCCAGCTGGAACTGGAATGGGAGCGACTTAAGGTGGAACTATCCACGGTTTGTGCTGGAGCGACGAAATGAAAGTATTGATCGCGGACGACGATCCCATCTCGCGTCTGATAGTCGAGCGGTCACTAAAGAAGTTGGGCTACGACGTTGTGTCCGTTTCCGACGGCAATGCCGCTCATAGGTCCCTTTTGGCGGATGACACGCCGCGGCTGGCCGTTTTGGATTGGATGATGCCCGGTTTCACCGGGCCGGAACTTTGCCACGAAGTCCGCCAGCGCGTCGGACGCCCTTACACTTATCTTCTGCTCGTTACATCACGAGAAGGGAAGGAAGACGTGATCAGCGGCCTGAACGCAGGCGCAGATGACTATCTGACGAAGCCCGTCCACCCCGAAGAACTTCTTGCGCGATTACGAGTCGGGGTGCGGATTCTCGAACTGGAAGACAAATTGGTAGCTGCGCAAGAAGTGCTTCAACACAGAGCCACTCACGACTCTCTGACGGGTCTGCTGAACCGCGCGGCGATCATGGACTTGCTTCGCCGGGAATTGGCGCGCGCCCCGCGCGAGAAATCCTACTGCGGCGTTTTGCTTGCCGATCTCGACCACTTCAAAGAAGTGAATGACACAATGGGGCACGCCGCGGGCGATGAAGTCCTGCGAGAAGCTGCTCTGCGCCTTACCGCTGGGGTGCGCGAATATGACGCAGTAGGCCGTTACGGAGGAGAAGAGTTTCTGGTTGTCCTGCCCGGGTGCGATGCCGGAGCTCTTCGCGAGCGGGCTGAACATATACGCTCCGCATTCCGAGATCGCCCAATTGAAGCCGGCGGGCAGTCCCTGAATGTGACACTGAGCATTGGAGGTGCGTCCTCATCCAATTGGCCCGAATTGGGTCCGGATGCACTGGTTAGATCCGCGGATGGATCCCTTTACCAGGCGAAGCGAGGCGGGCGGGATCGAACGGAGGTCTCCAGAAGCTTGGATGAATCCGGTGCAATCGTCCAAGGATCCCTTCCGTCCATCGCGCTGAAGTAGTGCCTCAAATTGATTTCGAGCGGGGGGCCGTTGCTGCGGCCGCTTTTTTTTCGCCGGGCGCGGTCTTGCGGTAGAGGGTCAACTTTCCTTCCGAAACATTTCCAATGTAACGGCCGCCCGAGAGGAACTGCATTACTTTTTGGCCGCCACGGGCGAGTTCGGCCCATTTGGAGCGCGTCTCGGGATTTTGTTCGAGACCGCGCAGAGATTGTCCTTCAAATTCAAAATCCACCTGACGGAGACGGCGGCGCTGCGTGCGGTGCACGGAGAAGCGCCGCCCCTCCAATTCGACAAGGTTCAGGTTTTCTTCCAGCGCCTGCCGCCAGATGGAGAGCAAGGCATCATCCAGCGTCATCAGTTGGCACGCGCAGCTTTGGCAGCCTGGTCGCGCATTTGTGCCATCCGTTCGCGGTGAGCCTCAACCATCCCCGGAGAGACCCGGTTCCAGTGAGCCTCGATACGCGCCGCGGTGGCCTCGATCTGGCTGTAGGCCTTTGGGTTGTGGTACATCGCGCGCATGCCCGCGAGGACGGGTTTGATCCTCTCAAACACGAACCATAATTCTCCGTTGCTCTCAAAAAAGAACTCGTCGTCAATCAATCCGCGATTGACGAAGCCGCATGCCATTTCCCAATAGCTGCCGACCATCCTTATGTTCACGTTCGCTTCACTGCTCGGCGGATACTTCTGCATCATCTCTTCCGCAGAGTTGGCCGAGAACTGGCTCATAAACCAGGCGCGGGCCTCGCGGAGCCGCGGCTCGCGCCGCAGATCGTAAAGCTTCAGCAACAGATTTGCCTGTTCGTGCGTCACGTCACCCATGATGTATTTCCTCCTGTTTTGCTGCGTCTTGAACAACATATTGCACCTCGACGCGTTGAACGCCCGAGGTGCGGATTCCTTCCTTCTCAAAATTTGCGCTGATACGGCGGCGCAATTCGCGCGCCACGTCGTCCTGACGCGTCGGCGCAGTGCGCACTTGCAGAAGGATCTTCGCCCCCTGCGGACCGATGGAATCGACGCCGAGCACCCGTGGTCCGTCCACGAGAGCGGCGGACCAGTCGGCATCGCTCCGAAAATCAGACGCCACATGTTCGAGGGCGGCGAGCGGGGCATCCAGAGGAGAATCGGGCGCCAGGGTCACTCCGAGGAACACTTGTGACCAGTCACGGCTGAGATTAGCGACTTGCAGGACCTGGCCATTGGGGATCGTCACGATTGCGCCCTGATCATCCCTCAAAACTGTGCGCCGCAAGGTGACGTGTTCCACACGCCCAGTCGTCTGTCCAATACGGACCGTGTCTCCCACGACATACTGATCTTCAATGATGACAAACAGCCCTGCGATTAAATCCCGCACGAGGTTTTGCGCGCCAAAACCGAGAGCAAGGCTTGCGAGGCCAGTCTGCCGCCGCCAGCGGAGTAACGGCGTACCCGAATTCCTGCATGGACATCAGGATCGCCAGCGTCACGATGACCGCAAAGCACGCACTGTCTAAAATCTGCGCGACCGTTTTCGTTTGCTGCTCGCGCATACGCGAAGACCGGCTCGAACCGTCGGCGGCAGGCTTGTAAACCACTCGCTTGATTAGAGACCTTGAAAGGCGAATCAGGATGAAAGCCAGCAAAAGGATGCCAGCGAGGCGGATACCCCGCTCCCATGCAATTTCTGTCCACCGGGAAAGGAAATTAGTCATACAATATAGGGGCTAGGGGAGTTTATAGCATCCGGCCGGAAGCCGCCAGCCATGACCAGGCTTGCGGGGCCGTACGGGAGGTTGCCATGGATCAGAATAGCTCGCGCAGGATATTCCTAAGAATTATTCCCGGAGCAGTCGCTGGATTATGGGCGTTCAAAACTTTCGCGCAGAACCCGCCAGGTTCGGGGACGCAACCGCCAAAACAAGCTCCTCCTCCAACGGATTCCTCAGGAAACGTACTACCCGGTTTTGGGCCGGGGTCAGGGTCGGGAGTTGGAGTGCCCTCCCACAGCGGATCGGGTGGGGGTCAAGGGCATGGGTCGCATGGAAACGTCCCGGACGCGCCGACCCCTGATCCTAAGCTGCTCAAAACGTATTCGGCGGGAATCAAAGGAAACATCGAAAAACTTGCGGACCTTGCCGAGGATTTGAAAAAGCAGATCACGGAGATGGACAGCACAAAAGTCCTTTCCGTGGACATGATCAAGAAAACCCAGGAAATCGAGAAGCTGGCTCACCAGATCGCCACGCTTGCAAAGGGCTAAGCGCAGAGTTAAGGTACGCGCGAGGCCTACCCTGGTTGAAACCTGCGCGGCGACCCGTGCGTCCCTACAGCCGAGGAAGTTTGTTCGGGCCGGAGGGCCCGGACCAACGGACCCCACTTAATCCCGAAAACAGGAGGAGATCGTGTTCAAGCGCTTCGCGCTGATGCTTGCGTCTCTTATTCTTTTTGCCACGCCTGCGGCTCAGGCCAAACCAATTCATATTCCGCGCACGCCCGACTATCACAACGGCAAAATCGTCTTCGGCTACCTTGGAAGCATCTGGGTGGTGAATGAAGACGGGACGAATCCGCGCCGGCTGACTGTTAATACGGCCCACGATGAATTCCCGCGCTTTTCTCCTGACGGAAAATGGATCGCATTCTCCTCGGACCGTTACGGCAACAATGATGTATTCATCATCCCGGCGGAAGGAGGCGAGGCGAAACAACTTACATTTAATTCTTCGCCGGACACTGTTGTGGGATGGACGCGCGACTCCAAGAATGTAATTTTCACTTCTAACCGCGATGGGAGCGGATTCCCTGGCGTTGCGATGCTCCATCAGGTGACGGTCGATGGCGGGCTGGAGCAATTGATTCCCACAGACGCTGGATACTGGGGCAGCTATTCGATGGATGGCTCGAAGTTTGCTTTTAATCGCCATGTGCCCATCTGGTGGCGAAAGCACTATCGCGGCAGCGGCGCGACGGATCTTTGGGTGATGGACGTCAAGGCGAAAACATACAAGCGAATTCTGGACACGGAAGTCGACGACCAGATGAAGCCGTACAACTCCTGGCCGCAGTACGCCGGGAACGGCACAATTTATTTCGTATCCGACCGCGACGTGATGGCGAAAGCCGGCGATCCTAAAGTTTGGAAATCCACCTACAATATTTACAAGATTCCCGATACGGGCGGCGCGCCGACGCAGGTGACGCATTTTACGGATGGCTCGCTCTTTTTTCCTTCGATTTCCTCGGATGGGAAAGTGATCGTTTTCGAGGAAAGTTTTGGGCTTTGGAAGCTGGATGTCGCGAGCGGGCACGCTTCCGAAGTGAAGATTGATATTTCGGCGGACGACAAAGCCAACAATTTCCGCGTGCTCACGATCAACGGCGAAACGGACAGCTATGACCTTTCGCCCACCACTCTGCGCGCGGCGATTTCAACGCACGGAGAAATTTTCACTATTGCCACGGATCGCGGAGACGTCACGCGCGTGACGAATAGCTACTTCCGCGATACGGACCCGGCGTGGTCGGCGGACGGCAAGTGGATCGCATACGTGAGCGATCAGTCTGGGCGGCCGGAGGTGTGGGTGGCTACGACGGAAGGCGAAGGCGCGAAGAAACTTTCGGATTTGGACTCCGAAAAGTTGAGCTTGAACTGGATGCCCGATTCCAAGCAACTGCTCTACACCACCTCAGACCACAAACTGAACATGGTGAACGTGGAAAGCGGGCAGACGCGCACACTGGCCACAAACGATTCGAGCGGCATCAGCGGTGTAACGGTGTCGCCGGACGGGGCGTGGATTGCGTACAACAAAGCGGATCACGACTTCCGTCAGCATGTGTATTTCCTATCTGCGGCCGGCGGGGGGGCAGAACATCGTTTGCCGGATGATTTGCAGTACGCAAGCTATGACGCGGGATACACGGCCGACGGGAAAAAATTAATTTTTCTCGGTGGGTATGTGCAGGCCGGTTCGGCTACGCTTCGGACGAATGTGGCGGCACTTTACAGCGTCACGCTTGCAAAGGAAGACGCGGATTCGATGAGCCACGACGTTGATACGGAAGAGCAGGCACGCGCCGTGGCCGCTGCAGGCGGTCGCGGCGGAAGAGGCGGAGGGGGCGGCGCGGCCGCAGCTCCGGCCGAAACAAAGATTGATTTCGATGGGATGGATCGGCGAATCAATCAGATCACTCATCTCACCGAGAATATTTCTACTGCCGTGCCTTCGCCTGATAGCCGTAGCTACGCGTTCGTGGCCACAGTGGACGTGGACGGACGGTCCGTTCCAACGCTCTACGTCATTCAAGCCGATGGGTCCGCGCTTCGTCGCGTCACTCAGGCCACGCCGCCAGCAGCGGAGGATGACAGCGCTCCACCGGTGGCTGCGGGGATGGCCGGGGCAGGCATAAGGAGCCTGCAATTCTCGCGTGATGGCGCTACGCTCTACTTCTTGGAGCGCAACGGCATCTGGGCTGTCCGCGTGGGCGGAGCAGCCACTGGTGGCGCTGCTGCAGGTCCTGCTGCGGCAGGGGGTGCCGGAGGTGGCGGAGAGGCTGCGGGAGGGCGGCGCCGCGTGAATTTTACGGTGCGCGTGGAAGTGGACGAGCACGCCGAGCGCAAGCAGATTTTCGAGGAGGCGTGGCGCACGATGAAGTACCGCTTCTACGACGCTAAAATGAACGGAGTGGACTGGGAGCATTACAAACATGTCTATGAAGCGCTGCTGGACGACGTCGGCGACCGGCAAGAGCTGCAGAACGTCACACTGCAAATGATCGGAGAGCTGAACGCCTCGCATACAGGAATGAGCGGGGGCGGCGAACCGAACCGCGATGCCATGCAGACGCGCTATCCGGGGTTCGAGATCGTGCCGGATTCTTCGGGCTTTTACAAAGTGACAACCATTTACAAGGGCGGGCCCGCGGACCACGATTACGTGAAAATCGCCTCGGGAAATTACATCATCGCTGTGAATGGAGTGCCGCTCCACTCCGGTGACAATTACTGGAAACTCTACAACATGGCGCCAGGGCGCAAATTCGAGTTCATGGTGAATTCGCGCCCGGCAGCCGATGGCGCGTGGGCAGTGCGCATCATACCTGTGAATGCGGGGGCCAATACCACGCTGCAATACGAGAAGTGGGTGGCGGACCGGACCGCGATGGTCGAGAAAATGTCGAATGGCGAGATCGGCTATCTGCACATCCGCGCGATGAATGCTCCCTCGCTCGCGAAATTCGAGCGCGACCTTGCGGACAACCACTTCAAGAAGGCGCTGATCATTGACCAGCGCTTTAACGGCGGCGGCGGGATTGATCAGGAGCTGCTCGAAATTCTCGAGCAGCACCAGTATCAATACACGCGCGGACGCGATTCCACCTACGTCACGCGGCCGGAGCGGGCATTCTTCGGGCCGATTGTGGTGATGCAGAATGAGCGGTCGTTCAGCGATGCCGAAGTTTTCCCGGACGGCATCAAGACACTCGGGCTCGGCAAGCTGGTGGGCACGAACACAAACAGCTCGGTGATTGGTACGGGCGCATACGTTTTGATTGACGGCGAAATGGTGCGCACGCCCGGCACAGGTCTGTGGAGTGTCGATGGCCACAACCTCGAGAATTACGGCGTGCCCACCGATTTCTGGGTGGACAACACACCTCCGGGGGACATGGAAGGGAAGGATGCGCAGCTCGAGAAGGCCGTGGAGGTGCTGAAGGCTGAGCTGGCGAAGAATCCGCCGAAGATGGTTCCCGGGCGGCAGTAGTTAACGAAAACCGTAAATGGAAAAGCCTCCGCGAATTCTGAAAGGGATTCGCGGAGCTGTTTATTTGCGCCGCGATTGAATTATGTGAGCCTTGGCCCTCCGCAGTGATTCGCGCTACAATTTCACAAACGCAGCGCCCGTAGCTCAGATGGATAGAGCGCGTGCCTCCGAAGCACGAGGTCGGGAGTTCGAACCTCCCCGGGCGCGCCAGCTTTCATTCGGAAATGCGGGATTAACTGAAGGAAATAGAGACTGCTCGGCTCATTAGCGAATTCGGGCAAAGGGATTCTCAACTAGGATCCCTGCAATCCGTTGTCCGGCACTGAAATCCTCGGAGAGAATGCGAGTGGCGCCGCTTCTTGCCGCCGACGAAATAATCAGCGCATCCCAGAAGCCGATTTGTGATTCGTCCTCGATTCGGAATGCTGCGGAGATTTCAGCAGGCGTGGTTTCCCCACACCAGATTGCATAATTGCTTACCACGAGGCGCGCCAAATCCTTTGAAAGCGGGGTGCGCATCTTCTTTGTGACGTTGACATAGAATTCCTGAAGCACTTGCACACTGAGGACGCCTTTCCTCTCGTTCCATAGATTCCGAAGAATATCCTTTGCGATTTGGTGTTTTACTCCGGCGTCTGCGTCGTGCGCATAGATCAATACGTTCGTATCGACGAATGTTCTACCGTTCATGGAGCTCATCCCGGCTGGGCCGGGGTCCGCCGCCGAGGTGGAACCCTTGATCGAGCAAGGTCATGGCCTGCCGCTCAGCGCGCTCATAGGCTTCCTCTTCACCCACGAGGACCTCTATCTGATGAGCGACGAGGCCGCTGATGGAGGTAGAGCGCCGAGCAGCGACGATCTTCGCCTTCTGAATGGTTTGCCGGTCAAGACTAATGGTTAGGTTCTGTTTCCCATTGCCCTTGGTAGGCGTCATATCACCCCCTCGAGTCACGTATATTACGTGTACCACGTATTCTACGTGAAATCAATGAAAATGTATTTCAGGGAGGGTTCGAGTGCGTCAGGCTTTGGACTTGGGCTTAGCGGAACCTCTCGCGCGAGAGCGGGCGCGGGCGTATTTGAGGGCGATCATACCTTTCGAGAAGGTCTTGTTCTCAACGAGAGTGAATTCGCGCTGAGGGAAGCCGGCGGGGAATAGCGGAATGCCTTCGCCGATCAGCACCGGAACAACGCCGATGTAGAGTTCGTCCACGAGGTCCTCTTTCAGGAAGTCACGCGCAAGTTCGCCGCCGCCCATGAGCCAAATGTTTTTGCCGGGGCGGTTGCGGATTTCAGCGATGAGCGCCGCGGGAGATTGATTTGTGAAGATCAGGCCGTCACGCTCGCCGGGCGGCTTCGTGCGTGAGAAGACGTAAGTGGCCATCTTGGAACCGGTAAAAGAACCGCTGCCCATGCGAAGTGCGGCATCAAGAGTCTTGCGGCCCATGATTGCGACATCGATGGTGGCGAAAAAGGGGCCCATGGAATAGTCCTTGGGCATGAAGAGGAAATCGACGTCGCCGTTGGTGCGAGCGATGTAGCCGTCAAGGCTGATGCCTAGGCCCAGGATGACTTTGCGCACCGGACAATTTTAGTCGAAAGCCGCCATGAATTGGAACCGTGAATTGGCATATCAGGGGGCAAAGACTGAACGTAGGAATCGCGGAGAATAGGTGTTTCGCAGGGACTTATTCCGCACTTCTGGATTGGCGAGCGCATCCGCATTGCAGGTTTCACAATCGGCCCCGCGCGTGATGTAATTGAGCGGGCACGTCCCCCAACCGATCCGAATTCGTCGAGGGAGAAGCGGTTAAACGATGGGATTTGTAAGCCACCTCTTTTATCCATGGGGATTCTTTCTCCAGATCTTCGCGCTGGTGCATTATTTCAGGCGCAGGCCGGAATGGTACTGGCTGCTAGTGATTTTCATGGGCGGGGCAATCGGGGCCGTGGTGTACATCATCGCGGAAGTGATTCCGGATGCCGGGCTCATCCGGAAGGGGTTCGAGGGGTACGGGAGGAAATCGCGGATCGCGGTGGTTGAGGCGACGGTCATGGAGAACCCATCCGTGGCAAATCTGGAAGAGCTAGGCGAGCTTTATTGGGACGACAAGCAATACGCGAGGGCGCGCGACGCGTTTGACCGCGCAATCGCGACGAAGGCCGATGCGCCGCAAACTTTTTACCGGCGCGGAATGTGCGCGTTTGAGCTGGGCGATTTTGCGGCGGCGGTGCCGGACCTGGAAATGGCGGTGCACGCCGAGCCTAAAATGGATTTTTATCGTGCGGCAATGTTTCTGTCGCAGGCCTACGCGGCGGTGGGCCGAAAGGAGGATGCGGCGGCGCTGTTTGCTGAGGCAGCTCAGCTATCGAGCACGCCCGAAATGCTTTATTACTATGCAGCATTCCTGAATTCGCAGGGCAGGACGAGCGAATCGCGCGAGTGGGTGGAAAAGCTGGAAGAAAAAAAGCGGACATCCCCGCGGTATGTGCAGCGCGTCGAGCGGCCGTGGTTCCGGAAAGGGAAGACCCTGCGAAAGGAATTGGCGAAGGAATTGATCAAGGAATCGAGCAAGGCTCCGAATAACTAAGGCGGGCCCGGCTACATCGAATAAGTGCGCAAGAGTGGCGTAAACTGGATTGTTGTCCATACGGTGATTTCGACGGGGTGCTCTCCATGAAAGAAAACTTCAATTCATTCAGCGCAATCCTAACCAAGAAAATAACTGTCCTGGCGTTTGTGGCAGTGTGGTGCGTGGCGAGCGCCGCGGCAGTCGCGCAGGGGCAAACGAAGACCCCTGCGGCGCCCGCTCCGGCGAGCGATGATCCGGTGGTGAAGCTTGTTAAATCCGTTTCGCCCAGCGTGGTCCAGATTCAGGTGACGGCGTACGGTCCCGCGGAGAGCGGCGATTCGGGCAACACCGGGGTGATTTTCGGGCGGCAAAACGTAATCGGGTCCGGATTTGTGATTGATCCTTCGGGTTACATATTGACGAACTCACACGTCGTGAATTCGGCAGAAATTGTACAGGTCGTGTTTCCAGCGCCCGAGGAGGATAGTCCGGCCGCGTCAGCGTTGTCGCTTAAGACGAAGACGATCGGGGCGCGAGTGGTGGGAGTGTCCAAGGATACCGACATCGCGCTCCTCAAAGTCGAGATGACGAATTTGCCCGCGCTGAAACTTGCGAATTACAGGGAACTGCAGCAAGGAGAGGCCGTGTTCGCGTTCGGCAGCCCGGAGGGATTGAGGGACTCAGTGACGCATGGAATCGTGTCCGCTGTGGCGCGCCAGCCGAACCCGGATTCAGGGATGCTCTATATTCAAACCGACACCGCGATCAATCCGGGGAACTCCGGGGGGCCGCTGGTAAACATTCGCGGTGAAGTTGTGGGGATGAATACTTTTATCCTGACGCAGTCGGGCGGAAATGAAGGGCTGGGATTTGCGATACCGAGCGCGATGCTCTCACTGGCGCTCGATCAACTTAAGAAGTTCGGGCATATGCACCATGTGGAAGCGGGCTTCAGCGTGCAAACGCTGACCCCGACGATCGCGGCGGGACTCGGGTTGGGGCGGAGTTACGGAGTGGTTGTTTCGGACGTCCCGCCCAGAAGCCCGGCGATCGCGGCGGGGCTCCAGATCGGCGACATCCTCTTATCCGTGAACGGATCGCAAGCGGATAATCTGCCGCGAATTTCCTACCTTTTGCTCACATTGCAAGGAGACGACACCTTGCACATGTCGGTGCTGCGTGGGACTCAGCAAATCGCATTGGATGTGCCGGTAAAGGAGCCAAGGCATCAGATTGACGAGATGCAGTCGTTGGCGGACCCCGAGAAGAATCTGGTGCGCGACCTCGGGATTGTCGGGCTGGATGTGGATGCGAATGTGAAGTCGTTGATTGATGATTTGCGGGATGACTACGGCGTGGTTGTGCTGGCGAAGGCATCGGGTGCGGCGATGGAGGTGCCTCTTACGGCCGGAGATGTAATCCGCACGATCAATGGAAAGCCCGTGGGATCGGTCCAATTTCTGAATGCGTCGTTGAGGGCGCTGCCGGAGGGCGCGCCGGTCGTGCTGCAGATTCAAAGGGACACGAAATTACTTTTCGTGGCGTTTACGCTGGAGAAGAGGTAGGCGCACGCGTTTACCGGATGCGGGCGATGCGGCCGGTGGTGGGGAAGCGGTTGAATTGTTCCGGGTCGTGGCCGGGAATGACGCGGTCGGGCGAGCCGGCGAGTTCAATCATTCGCTGCTGCGCAGCGATATTTCCGGCGGCGTCGGAAGGATCGAAGGTGGCGCTGGCGCGATGCGATTTCAAGTTCTCGTAGAGATAGCAATTGTCGGAGGCGAGTACGAAGGGCGGCTGGCCATCCACGCGGATATATTGTGACGCGAAGGTGTGCCGCGCGCCGGTATAGGCGCGAATGCCGGGTAGAACTTCCTTGTCGTCGCCGTCCACGAAGCGGACCTTCCCCGCTAGGTTGCGCTGAACGAGTTCCTGCACGTCATCGGAGTCAATTCCGCCGTGCCGTCCGCCGGGCTGCCACGCCGCGCCCGTGTAATATTCGTACTCCGCTTTCTGAATCCAGATCATCGCGTTCGGGAAAAGGTCGATGCCGTCCATATGATCCCAATGGGCGTGGCTGATGATGAGGTCGGTGACCTGCGCGGGATCTACACCGGCGAGCTGGACGGCTTTGTCGGGCGAGAGGAAGTCCGTCACGGTAAATTGCTTGAACCATTTATCCCGGTGGAAGCCGCTGTCGAATAAGATGTTGCGTCCGCCGCCGCGAATTAGCCAGACGACCATGGCGATGTCAATTTGCTGGTCGCCCGGAGCGCCCATGATTAATCCGGATAGCGGGAACTTCGGGATTGTGGCGTAACGAATGGCTTCGATCGTGTATGACGGCGCGGTGGCTGATGATTGCGTTTGCGGCGCCGATGATTGCGCGATTAAGTAGCCCCCGCAGAATATCAACAAAACAAAGGCTATTGAGCTTTTTCTCGTCATCGCTTTTCCTTCAATTCGAGGGCCAATCCTATCAGTGACGGCTGAAAAAGGGGAGCCCTCGAGTACGCGCACCGTTCTATGGAGACTGCCTACCATCTGTTCCTAAGAGCAATTCACTTACAAAATCCTTATACGCTCTTTATATGTTCTTTACTCCGCACCCTGTAGCCTGCTTTTCGGAAAGGCAAGTAATTCGGGGAACGCCCGGTTGCCGTAAAGGCGGAGTTCCAGATCGAATCAGATGGCACAGTTACTGTTTTTCACGGCTTGCTTTCTCGCCGGTGCGTTTGTTGCCCTCGTGATGGTCGCATGGGTGCGTGAGGGGAAGCAGTCTAATCATGGCAGTGGCGGCCGCCGGGCGTATGACCATCGCAGTGTTGACGAAGTGGGAGTTCGTGCGGCCACTTTAGCACTTCGTCCCAAAGATAAGTGATATAGGTCACTTCGATCCCTGCAGGAACGGGGGAAGGTATGTTCGGCAGGGAATGACGCTTGAGAAAACCCAATTTGAGGGGAGAATTATCATGACGAAAGTCCAGGCGAGAATCATTTCGACCATTACCGTGTATTTACTAAGCCTTTTGGTTTGGCAGATTCCGACATTTGCTCAGAGCAGCCCGAAGCCGGGCGATCCACAGGCCGCACCGCGCGATGACAAGACCCCCGCGAATCCGTCTGGCGGATCGCCGACCAAATCAGACTCCGCGAGCAAGACTGACGCTTCTAACAAAACTGATAGCGCGAGCAAGGACGACTCCGCCTCAAAAACGAAAAATCCCGCATCAACGGCCGAGATCATCGCGGAGCTGGAGAGAATGCAGGCCCGAATCCAGGAGCTGGAAGCGCAATTGAAGGCGCAATCGGGGGATGCTTCGGCGGCTGCGCCGACTGTGGTTGCGTCATCAACGACTACGCCACCTGCGCCGGGCAACGCCGCACAAACTTCACAAGCGGCAGCTTCGCCAGGAGTCATACCCAATGCTGCATCGGGTTCCCAGACGCCGGATTCGGCCGGAACATCGTCAAGCGCCTCAACAGGCGCGACGGCAGGCACATCGGGAGTCCTGCAGACGCTGGATAATCAGGCGAAGCCGGTCGACACTCAGACGCCATTTGCGTTCGCGGATTTCACGTGGCTCAATGGAAGCCCGCGCACAAAGGATCTCCCTCTCGACACAAAGTTTTTTACGCCAGAGATACGGGCGGACGTCTCTTACATCGAAGATTTCGCGCACCCCGCTGACCACACAATTGACGGATCTACGGAGGTTTTTCGCTCCGGCGAGGTTCAACTGGCCGATCTCGGTATCGGCGGCGACTTCCACTATGACAATGTACGCGCCCGGTTCATGACTCAGCTCGGCCTGTATTCGCAGACGACCCCGCGAAACGATGCGAGTCCTAGCGTAGGCCAATGGGACCTTGCCGATACATATCGGTACATTTCTGAGGCGTACGGCGGATATCACTTTGACGTGCTGCACGGTGTTAACGTGGACGCGGGGATCTTCCTCTCCTATATCGGCCTCTTCAGTTACTACAATTTCGACAATTGGGCCTATCAACCCTCTTATGTTTCATCGAACACGCCCTGGTTTTTCAATGGCGTGCGTACCCAGATCTTCGTCACAAACAAGCTGAAGCTTGAGCCGTGGTTTATCAATGGGTGGCAGACCTACGGCAAGCCGAATGGTCATCCGGGCCTTGGCGGACAGATCCGGTGGGACCCGACGGGTTGGTTTGTCCTCATCGCCAATCAGTATGGGCTCGGCAGCGACGACGTGGGCTTTCCCAATCGGCATCGCATCCATACAGACGACAGTATCGAGATAAAGTATTTTGACAAGCCGGATTCCACATTTGACAAAGCGGCTCTTTCGTTCACGTTCGACGCGGGTTGCGAATACGGCCAGGGCGTAAGCTGCCACGGCGATGCAGCAGGAGGCCCCAAACAGAGTTTCTTGGGCGCCATGCTCTATTCGCGGGTCTGGTTCCGGAGGGATACACTCGGTTTCACGGTTGGCGGCGGTGCGATCAACAATCCTGGGCGGTATCTGGTTCTTCTTCCGCCGATCAACGGGGCGACAGAAACCTCCGGGACACCATATTTCACTGAGAACCCCGGCGATCCGTTTAAGGCATGGGATATCTCGGCGACTTTTGACTACATGCCCAAGCAATACATTACATTCCGCTGGGAATATGATTATCGTGCATCCAACGTGCCTTACTTCGCGGGGCATGGTGGCGAGACGCCGCCAGGCGGGAATACCGGGGCTCCAGGATCGCTCGTGCCGGGGTTCACGCCGGACCTCCGCAAATACGAGAACACTCTCAACATGGCATTGCTGGTAAAGTTCTAAGAACGGGGGCACGACGATGATGGATTTCATTTTTATTGCGGCGACGGCGGCGTTCTTTGTTCTTGCCATCGCTTACGTTCGCGGCTGCGAGCGGTTGAAGTAGGAGAATAAACATGCTCGGAAATATTCTTCTTCTGGCGATTTGCGTACTCCTTCTTGGGTACTTGCTGGCGGCGCTGCTTTGGCCGGAGAGGTTCTGACCATGACCTCGAACGGTTGGTCTCAAATCGGGTTGTTCCTGTTGATCATTCTTTTGATCACCAAGCCAATCGGGATCTATTTGGCGCGAGTCTTCTCCGGCGAGAAGACAATTCTCGATCCGGCGATGGGCCCGGTCGAGCGGCTGATCCATCGCTTGACTGGTGTAGACGCGAAGCGCGAGATGCGCTGGACGGAGTATGCCATTTCGATGCTGCTGTTCAGTGGCGTATCGATGGCGCTGCTCTACCTGATCCAGCGCGTGCAGTTGTGGTTGCCGTGGAACCCGCAACATTTGGCGAACGTTCCGACGGACCTTGCTTTCAACACAGCAGGGTCGTTTACAACGAATACGAACTGGCAGGCGTATATTCCCGAAACTACGATGAGCTATCTCACGCAGATGGCGGGGCTGGCTTATCACAACTTCACCTCCGCGGCGGCCGGGATCGTCATGGCCATCGCCGTGATTCGTGGAATCGCGCGGCGCGAGCAAGACACAATCGGGAATTTCTGGGTGGATCTGACGCGCTGTTTTCTGTGGGTGCTCCTGCCAGCATGCCTGGTGGTTTCACTCGCGTTTGTGTCGCAGGGAGTGATCCAGAACTTGCACCCATACGAGACCGTGAAGCTCATGAATCCACAAACCGTTCAGGTGATGGGCGCGGATGGGAAAACGGCGATGCAAACAATCACCGACCAGACAATTGCGCAAGGCCCGGTGGCATCGCAAGAAGCGATCAAGATGCTCGGGACAAATGGCGGCGGCTTTTTCAACGTCAACAGCGCGCACCCCTTTGAGAATCCCACGCCGCTTTCCAACTTCATTCAGTTAGTGCTCATTTTCGCGATCCCAGCGGGGCTGACTTACACTCTGGGCCGCATGACGGGATCGCAGCGGCATGGTTGGGCTGTGTGGGCGGCGATGGCCGTTCTATTTGTTGTCGGTGTGATTTCGGCATATACCGCCGAATCGAAGGGCAATCCATTGCTTGCCGGCGTGGACCAGAAGGTGAGCGCCACGCAGCCGGGTGGCAACATGGAAGGAAAGGAAGTCCGATTTGGCATCGCGAATTCGGCGCTTTTCGCCACGGTCACGACCGACGCAAGCTGCGGCGCTGTGAACTCGATGCACGATTCCTTCACGCCGCTCGGCGGCATGATTCCATTGATCAACATCATGCTCGGCGAAGTCGTTTTTGGAGGGGTGGGGGCCGGGCTTTACGGAGTCGTCGTTTTTGTGATTTTGTCCGTATTCATCGCTGGCCTGATGGTGGGGCGCACACCCGAATATTTGGGCAAAAAGATCGAAGCCTACGATGTGAAGATGGCAATGCTTACCGTGTTAATTTTCCCGCTGATTATTCTGACTCTCACGGCCATTGGAGTTGTGACTCCGTATGGCAAGGCCGGAATCTCAAATGTGGGCCCTCACGGACTTTCGCAAATTTTGTACGCCTATACATCGAGCGCCGGAAACAATGGATCGGCCTTCGCCGGAGGCAATTGGAACTCGCTCTGGTACAACACGAGCACCTGGGTTGCCATGTTGTTTGGACGATTCTTCATGGTGATTCCGGTATTGGCGATTGCTGGAAATCTAGCGAAAAAGAAAATCGTGCCGGAGTCATTAGGAACATTTCCCGTCACGACGCCACTTTTTACCGTGCTGCTCGTTTCCGTAATTTTAATTGTTGGCGCGCTGACGTTTTTCCCGGCGCTCAGCCTGGGGCCGATTCTGGAGCACTTGCTGATGCACGCCGGAAAGGTTTTCTGAGGTAACCGCAATGAGCATTGGAATGGCTTTGAACGCGGATGTGATGCAGCCCTCCGGCGGCGACAGCAAGAGGAACCGGGAGAGTAAGAAATCTCTCTGGACCTCCGGAATCGTGACGCGCGCGCTATTGGACTGTCTGCGGAAACTCAACCCGCGAACGCTGATGAAGAATCCCGTAATGTTCGTAGTCGAAGTCGGGGCCGTGATCACAACCGTGGATCTGGCGCGGTACATCGTGCGGCACCTGCCGGGCGTGGGTTTCGCTTTGCAAATCACACTATGGCTCTGGTTCACGGTCTTGTTTGCGAATTTTGCGGAGGCCATGGCGGAGGGGCGCGGGAAGGCGCAGGCGGACACCCTGCGCAAAGCGCGCTCGGAGACGATGGCCAACCGGTTGATGCCCGACGGTACGATCCTCAAAGTTTCGGGATCAAAGCTGCGCACCGGTGACATCGTCACCATTACCGCCGGCGAGTTCATCCCGGGTGATGGAGAAGTGATTGAAGGCGTCGCATCCGTGGACGAGTCTGCCATCACGGGGGAATCGGCGCCGGTAATCCGCGAGTCGGGTGGCGACCGTTCTGCCGTGACGGGCGGGACGCGCGTCCTTTCTGATGAAATTAAAGTTCGCATTAGCTCCAATCCCGGCGAAACCTTTCTTGACCGGATGATCAAGCTTGTGGAAGGAGCAGAACGACAGAAGACACCGAACGAAATTGCGCTGAACATTTTACTTGCGGGCCTGACGATTATTTTCCTATTGGCCGTTGTCACCTTACAGCCGATGGCGATTTATAGCGGCTCGCCGCAATCGGTATTTGTGCTGATTTCGCTGCTCGTATGCCTGATCCCCACAACGATTGGCGGTCTGCTTTCAGCGATTGGAATTGCCGGCATGGATCGCGTCGTCCAGAAAAACGTTCTTGCGATGTCCGGGCGCGCCGTTGAGGCGGCAGGCGACGTGGACACGCTGCTGCTCGATAAGACAGGTACGATTACACTCGGAAATCGGAGAGCCACGGAATTGATTCCAGCGCCGGGCGTGAACGAAAAGGACCTTGCGGACGCTGCTCAACTCGCTTCTTTTTCTGACGAAACGCCCGAGGGCCGTTCGATCGTCGTGCTGGCGAAGGAAAAGTATGGCCTCCGCGGACGGGAACTCTCAGCCTACGGCGCAACGTTTATTCCTTTTTCTGCCACAACGCGGATGTCCGGCGTGGATCTCGATGGCCGGGAAATTCGCAAAGGAGCGCCCGATGCGATTCTGCAGTATTGCGCGCAAAGCGGTTACCACTTGGCGCCGGAGGTAGACGAGGTTGTAAAAGCCATCTCGAATGCGGGAGGTACGCCGCTGCTGGTGGCCGAAGATCACCGCGTTCTTGGGACCATTTATTTGAAGGACATCGTCAAGGGCGGGATGCGCGAACGGTTCGACCAACTTCGCGCCATGGGGATCCGAACGGTAATGATTACCGGCGACAATCCTTTGACGGCCGCCGCAATTGCAAAAGAAGCCGGTGTGGACGATTTTCTTGCGCAGGCAAAGCCGGAAGACAAGCTCGCGTTGATCCGGAGGGAGCAGGCAAAAGGGAAGCTCGTTGCGATGACCGGGGACGGCACAAACGACGCTCCAGCTCTTGCTCAAGCTGATGTCGGAGTCGCGATGAACGCGGGCACTCAGGCGGCCAAGGAAGCCGGAAACATGGTGGATTTGGACTCGAACCCGACGAAGCTGATCGAGATCGTCGAGATCGGCAAGCAGCTCCTGATCACGCGCGGGGCGCTGACGACATTTTCAGTGGCCAATGACGTGGCCAAGTACTTTGCGATTATTCCGGCCATGTTTGCCGGAGCGTTCCCTCAGCTCAACGTACTGAACATCATGGGGCTGAAGACTCCGGAATCGGCAGTCCTATCCGCCGTGATATTCAATGCGCTGATTATAATTGCACTCGTGCCCCTCGCGCTTCGCGGCGTGAAATACCGCCCGATGGGTGCGGAATCTCTCTTGCGGCGGAATCTTTTCATCTATGGGTTTGGCGGAGTGATTGCGCCATTCATTTTTATCAAGCTGATTGACATGCTGATCACGCGGATCGGTTTGGCGTAAGTTCATGAGGATCCTATGAAGCGAAATTTTCTGACTGCAATCTGGATGACCCTGGTGACAACGCTGCTCCTGGGAATTATTTATCCGCTCGCCGTCACCGGTCTTGCGCAACTCATCTTTCCGAAGCAGGCAAACGGAAGCCTGTTGCGATCCAATGAAAAAGTCGTCGGGTCGACGCTGATTGGCCAGCCATTCACGGCGCCGGGGTATTTTCATTCCAGGCCCTCAGCGGCGGGACCGGCCGGATACGATGCCAACAATTCAAACGGTTTTAATCAGGCTCCTACGAACAAAGCATTGCTTGATCGCGTAGCTGCTTCCGTGCAGGACTTGCGTAAAGAGAACCCGAACACCCCAATTCCTGTGGATTTGGTGACAGGATCGGCTTCGGGATTGGATCCAGACATCTCGCCGGCCGCGGCAGAGTTTCAGATTCCGCGCGTGGCTCGCGAGCGCAGCATTAGCCAGGCGGAAGTCCGCTCTTTTGTCGCACGACATACACTTGCGCGACAGTTGGGTTTTCTGGGTGAGCCAAGGGTAAATGTTCTGGAGCTGAACCTCGATTTGGATCGGAGCCACCCGCTTCACTAAGCGTGACGCCGCCTACTTGCGAGATTTGGAATTTGCAGGTGGCACTTCAAAACGATAGCCGACCCACGGTTCCGTGCGAATGTAGAGAGGATGACGCGGATCCGGCTCGATTTTCTTGCGGATCTGGTTGATGAACACGCGCAGGTACTCCGTCTCCTCACCGTAGTCCGGCCCCCAAACAGCCTGCAAGAGATTCCGGTGCGAAATCGGTTTCCCAGCGTTGCTCACCAATTGACGCAGCAGGCTGAATTCCGTTGGTGTAAGGCGAACTCCTTTTCCATTTACGACAACGCGGCGAGCCTCAAAATCAATTTGCAAGGCGGGCGAATCAAATTTCGGCATGGGATCGCCCGGCGAATTCCGGCGCAATGCAGCGCGGATACGCGCAAGCAACTCCTCGATGCCGAATGGTTTTATGACGTAATCGTCAGCTCCCGCATCCAACGCGCGGACCTTGTCCTTCTCTGTATTTCGCACGGTGAGCATGATAATGGGGACATCGGAGCGCTCGCGGATTTCCCGGCACGCCGCCAAGCCACCCATGCCCGGCATGTTGACATCGAGGAGGATGAGGTCGGGATCCGCGGCGTCGAGTTCCTCCACTGCTTCCTCGCCGCTTTGCGCTTCGGCAATCGCATAGCCGTGGCTCGCAAGCGTTGTGCGCATAACGCGCCGAATCTGCGGCTCGTCATCCACCACAAGTATTGTCGCGGAACTCACTTGCGCCCCGCCTGGTCGCGGGACACTGGCAAAGTGAAGGTGAATACCGACCCGCGGCCCAATTGGCTGACGACGCTGATCGCACCGCCGTGAGCTTCCACAATGGCCTTCGCGATGGGAAGCCCCATTCCCGTGCCCTGCACGACAAAGCGTTTGTCACGCCCGCGGTAAAACTTGTCAAAGATCAAGCCAAGCTCGACCTCTTCGATTCCGTTGCCATTATCCGCCACGCTGGTGGCCACGAAATCGCTGCTCAATTCCGCGCTGATGGTGATTGGCCGGCCCGCGGGTGAGTAATTGTTCGCGTTCGTAACCAAATGCGTGAGGACTTGCTTTGCGCGATCGAGATCCGCTCGCACCATCGGCAGCGAATCGGATGCATTCACAGTCACGGGCCGCCCGTTGAGTTGCGTTCGACATTGATCAAGCGCGGCCTGGATAATGTCCGTAATTGGATGTGGCTTGAGGTCGAGCTCGAATTCACCGGCCTCAAGGCGCGCCATTTCCGCCGCCTCGCCAACAAGTGAGTTTAGGCGATTCGTTTCCTCATCAATCACCGTGAGGAGTTCTTTCCGATGTTCTTCATCGAGCCGTGCATCGGTCAACAGGCTTGAAACCGAAGCCTTGATGGAGGTGAGCGGCGTGCGGAAATCGTGCGTGATGGAATCGAGCAGCGCCGACTTGAGGCGCTCGCCCTCGCGAGTCGCTTCGGTCTTGCCAAGTTGTTCGATTGCGCGCGCTCGCTCGATAGCGACGGCGGTGAGCGTGCCCAGCGCCTCCAGCGATTGGCGGGAAAGGATTCGGCCGGAAGTGCCGAAGCAGCCGATCACGCGCACTCCCAGGCGCAACGGAACGAAGCACAAGCTTTGCGCTTGATCCACCTGCAATTCCTCACGCGCCGCAACGGCCTTCAATTCCTCTTTGCCCAACTGGGGGATCAGAGCTCCGGAGCGGTAGACTTTCTCTTTGTCGGCAAGAAACAGGGCGGCGGCGCCAAGCTCAAAAAGGTCAACGGCAAGCGCGGGGATCGCATTCAAGAGTTCGATCACATTTCCGAAGCTCAGAAGGCGCTGGCTGAAATCGTAGAGTTTCTCCGTTTCCCGCTGGCGGCGGTTGGCTTCTTCGGCCTTGAGGCGCGCTCGCGTGGAAAGCTGGCTGCCAACAATCGCAGTGACAAGGAACGCAAAGAGCGCGACCCAGTTTTCGGGTTGGGCGAATGTGAGTCTCCGGTCGGGCGGGAGAAGGAAATAATTGAACGCAAGCATCGCCTCGACTGACATCAAAATGGAAACCGCGGCCCCCCATACCGTCGAGACGCCGAGGATCGCCAGGAGAAAAGTGAGCGCAGCCGTCGTCGAGTTTACATGAACGACTTTCGCGTAAATGGCGGTTATGCCCGCCACCACTGCAAAGGAGGCTACAAATCCTGGAACACGACTGGTAAGAAGACCTCGCACCGGCTTATTCTAACCTAGCTTTATCGGGTACCCTAGAAGGGCGCACACTCATGCCCAAAACACCGGAACAATGGCTCGAAGTTGCCTCGCCTGCCAAGAAAACGCGCGGCAGCCTGAAGCTTTTCCTTGGCTACGCCCCGGGTGTCGGAAAAACTTATACGATGCTCAGCGAAGCCATCCGGCGCGGCAGCCGCGGGGAGGACGTGGTCATCGGAATTGTCGAGACGCACGGACGCAAGGGCATCAGCGAATTGGCCTCGCAACTTGAGGTAATCCCACGCACAAAAATTGAATACAAGGGCACCACCTTTGAAGAGATGGACACCGACGCGATCCTGCAGCGCAAGCCAGCGGTCGCTGTCGTTGACGAACTGGCCCACACCAACATTCCGGGCAGTAAACACCGGAAGCGCTATGAAGACGTAATCGAAATTACTTCGGCGGGGATAGACGTGATCTCAACCGTAAATATCCAGCACTTGGAAAGCATCGCGCCCACTGTAGGCGCGATTACGGGAATCAAGGTCCGCGAAACGGTGCCGGACTGGATTGTGCAGATGGCGGATGAGGCCGTGATGGTCGACCTGACACCCGAGGCCTTGCAGAACCGCATGCTGCGCGGCGACATTTACGTAACCGAGAAAGTGGATCAGGCGCTGAAGAATTTTTTCCGCCGGGGGAATCTGATTGCATTGCGGGAGCTGGCTCTGCGCCAGGTGGCCGAAAAAGTGGACAAATCTCTTGAGTCCTACATGGAGCAGAAAGACATTCAGGAGAATTGGGCGGTGCGCGAGCGCATCGCCGTTTGTATCAGCGCCAACCCGCGGTCACAGTACCTGATTGCCCGCGCGGCGCGCATGGCGCGCCGGATTGATGCCGAGCTCTACGCCGTGTATGTCGACGCGGGTCTCGATTCAAAGGCGGACGCCCAGAAGACGCTGGAGGCAAACGTGCAATTCGCGGAAAGTCTGGGGGCGAATGTCGCGCGCGTAAAAGGGAAGAATATTGCGGATGCCGTCGCCGCGTTTGTCCGTGATAAGCACGTCACTCAGGTAATTTTCGGGCGGTCCGCCGTGGATGGCTGGCGAAAACTTCTCTACATGCATGCCATAAACCGGTTTCTGAGCGACGCCCCCGCAGTGGATGTCCACATCGTCACGCAAGAGCCCGACTGAAATTTCGCCTTTGGCTCTAATTTTCAGGAATCGCGGATAAGCGCTTCTGGATTTCTTTCAGGAACCCCATTCTGCTCACGAGGGCTCCCCCGATGCGGAGTTTCTCCCGCGCTGTGTGACATAGTCCACATAGACGAGTTCCGTTTTTACCTGATTTCCGAATCGATACTTCGCCTGCGCCGCCATTGCTGTCATCTTTGCAATCGCCCCAGGCAAGAAGCCGCTGCGCTTAAGAATCTGTTCCCGAAAATCGGTCTGCGCCAAATTCGAAAGTCCATGATATTCAATACATTGGTCGAGCAACTCTTCCGCTTCCAAGGCTCGCAAGGGTTCCACCCCAAGCCGCATTCCATCGTGCCAGTAGTGGTGCCACCCTTCGCCGATGTCCTTTTTGCTCATTCCTCTGCCGATTAAATAAACGGGTGTTTTCCGAATGCCCGTGAGTTCCTTCAATACGCGCGCGAGAACGTGTCCCAGCTTTGGAGAATCATCCCAAAACAACCAGTATGGTGTTTCTATCGTGGCACGATAAAGCAGCCCTCGGAGCCGGACGCTCGTTTGTTTTTTCACCCATGCCGCAAAAGATCGAGTGGTGGTTGACTCAGCGGCGAACTTGCTGCGGATTAGCGCGTCACGCGCGTCGTATAACAGCGAAACGTGCCCTCGAAGAATGTCATGGACACTGCCTCCTATGGAAAAGCACAAGCAGCGGTTTGCCCGTTCCCTCGGCAGGGAAGCGATGAATCGGCTGACGATTGCCGTCTTTCCAGAATCGCACGGCCCCCAAATCAGAAGGCCCTGCCGTTTGCGCACTGCTTCTCCTAGCCGCTCCAATTCAGCGCGGCGGCCCACCCAAATGTCTGAGCAATTGATTGAAATCATAACCTTCGATGTTTAGTCTCCACCGTCAGTCATATCAATTCGGCGGGTCCTCTCACCCGATTCGATTCCTGCGAGGAGCCGTTCAGCTTGCGCTCGATAGCTGTCCGCGTAGACATCAAAACCCAGTTTCAATTGTTTCAACGCGGAAACCACCCAACTCGACAGCAAATTGCAGTAGGTCGCCAATGCGCGATCGAGGTCAGGTCCGATCTGATCATTCAATTGTCGGGCCACGCTATTCGCTGTGTATTTTTTCCCCAGCAAGAAGCCAATTGGAGGGCGAGACACATTCACTGCAGGCCCCCTCAGAGCAAATACAGGAACATCGTGGACAAAGTCGTCGAATTCATCCTCGCGAGGCAAATTTGAAAGCCCGAGTAATTTGCCTGTCCCGATCAGCTCTTCCGCGGAATGGTGCGCCAGGTCGATTATGCATTCGTGAAAGACTTTTGTCCGCTCCTGCACAAGCGATGAGATTTTCGTCAGCACAACACAAGGGGCGGATGGTTTGTTATTTTCCAGGAATGAATTGTCCAGGAGCAATTGTGTTGCGGCCTCATGAAGAATTGTCGGCGTCAGATAGGAAAGTTTTTCAATCTCGCGCTCTGAAGCCGGGCGTACCTCCTGAATCTTCCCCGTCGCTTGTCGCAATCTTGTTTCAATCTCGCGAATTCGCTCTCTGTCCGGCGCTTCCTTCGTCTGTCCAGCGCGTGAGAGCACCTGTAATGCTGCGCTTACCGAATCCCTGAGCGCGCCGATCTTACGCCGCAACGATGCGTTCTTCAGCTCTTTCGCTTTCCCGTAAAGTGGAAGTATCTGTTGGCCAAACCATCGATCCAACATTTCCCGGTGGCTTGCCAGCGCGCTTACGGGATGAACAGGCAATGCAATCCGGCATTCTGATGCAACATGCTCTCTCACATAGGCAAGAATTCTTTCGCGATCCGCGGGCGCCACCTGATCAGCCTTGCTGAGCAGCAAGTGAACGGGAATAGCAGCCTCTGCCAACGATTCGATTGTTCGCAGATCATCGGGAGCCAATGAAGTTCCGCTGTCTATGAGCACGACACCCAGATCGCATCTTGGCAGGTAAGCTAGCGTTTCAGCAGCGCCCTTCGTTGCGAGAGAACCAATTCCAGGCGTATCCACAAAAGTCACACCATCACGCAGCCGCTCTGAAGGAAACTGCACGACGATGCGTGTCACGTGCTTGGAGTTTCCGGGATTCTGCTGCTCTGTGGCGAATTCAGCAAGGTGGGAGATTTCGAGTGTTTGGGCAGTCCGCTCCGCAAAGTTGACCGTAATCGACGAGGCCTCACAATGTTTGATTCTGGTAGGCACGGCGGTAATGGGTGTAACGCCAACCGGCAAGACATCTGCACCCAGGATCCCATTCAACAGGGAAGATTTCCCCGAACTAACGCGTCCGAAGACGGCGATCTCGAAGCTCTTGTCTTCCATCCGATCCAGAATCCCGGAAATGAGAGGTCGAAATTCGACGAGGCCATGCTCCGCAACAGTGCGCTCAATCTCCTGAAGCAGCCCGGATTCGTCGGATGTTTGTTCCAACCGTTGCAGCCGCGATTGGAGATCCTCCCCTTCCTCCTGCAAGACATACCGGCTGAGCCGGGAGACAATCCCTTCCATTTCTCCAACAATTCCATTGAATTCAAGTGCCAACTCCGGAGCGAGGTCGCCGTATCCGCGCATGTTCTTTGGCTTCAATTCATCCACTGTGATTTCAATCGCGGACAAGGAAACAGAAATCGCGCGCACATCCGGAATGGAAGGCGAATGCGGCGGCATGCTTTGCCCAGCGAGCACTCGAACAAGTTGTGCCCGCAACCGGGTGATGTAATCTTCAATCGTGCGTCTTTGTGCCGGCGAAATCTGTGCGATGTATTGGGGAAATGCGGCCTTGGAAGCGGATGTATTCAGGATGTTCTCAATGCTCGAGAGCATCTTGTCGATATATTCGCAACTCACGCGCAGGTGGCGCTGTTGACTTTCGTTCAGCGAATTTACAAGCTCACCCGCCTTGGGATTCATTGGATCCTCAACGAACAACCATCACGGGGCAGTGCGCGTAACGGAGTACTTTTTCTGAAGTGGATCCGACGAGCATCTTCTCGAATCGAGACATTCCGCGGCGCCCGAGCACGATGAGGTCTATGTTGTCCGTCTCAGCCCGGTGGACGATTTGCTCGATCGGGTGGCCCACCGCGATAGCAGTTTCAAGGTCCACGTCAAATTCCTCCGCCCGTTTCCTTAATTTCTTGAAGTTTTCCTCAAAATGCTCTTCCGCGTCCTCTAGCATCGCTTCCACCTCGACTCTTGTAGCGGGTTCGGGCGGGCGGGCGACGGCAAAAACCAATACCTTGCAGTCAACGGATCGAGCGAGTGAAAAGGCAACTTCGGATGCCTTGTCTGCTTGAGGTGACCCGTCATAACCGACCATGATTTTCCGAAAATGGGGATTCTGTCTTCTCCGAGGCATCGTTTCCTCCTTGGTCTCAATCAGCATCGGCCGCACGCTCCGTCGTGGTCACTGCGGGAGACTCTTTGGATTTCTTCGGCAACAGATGCCTTGGCATGAACCAGGCATTCGCAAACATCGTCGGCACCACGGCGCTTCCGATAACGGTTGCAACGAGATGGGAGTACTGAGTTTGGTCAATGATTCCATGGCTGAGCCCAAACAACGCAGAGATGGTACCGAATGTCAGGCCAGTGGACATCATCAGTGTGAAGTACAATCCCTCTTCACGTTGATACTTGAACGCCTTCACCGTGGGGAATAGCCCTGCAATCTTGGAAACCATCTTAGCCCCAAACAATGCCAGGAATACCAGTGGCGCCGCGACGAGCGCGGGTACTGACACAAATGACCCTGCGCGGATGAAATAGAACGGAGTCAGAAGTCCGAACGTAAGCGTTCGGAGCCTCCGAATCAGTACGTGATCCTTGCCAACTGTTCCAGCCAGAATCATTCCAATCATGTACGCCGGAAGTACAGCCTCGCTTCCTGACCATGCCGCCAGCCCGCCCATCGCGAATAACATGAACAACAGGTATTTCGCTTCCAACTCCGAGACGCGTCCACCGTAGCGCCTAAAAAAGCGGGCCGTGACGAAGGGAAGAATTACGAATACGCAGGTGCATACGACAACGAACACCGCGGTTTTATATGTGAAGGGCGAAAAAATCAGGCCCAGCGCGATGACGGTTCCAAGGTCATTGATAAAACAGGCCGCCAGAATCGCTTTTCCAAAATCCGTAACATTGAAGCCGAGCTCCAGCAAGACGGCATAAACCACTGCGACGGACGTTGTCGAAAGCGCGACGCCCGCCAGCCAACTTGATCGGACGCTCCAATGCAAAACGTAATGCGCGACAGACTGTGCACCCCAGGAAGGGGCAGAAGAAACCCACCAGACCGACGACCGTTGCTTTCTTCCACTTGGCCCTGAAAACCACAGGGTCCAGCTCAGCGCCTGCCAGAAAGGTAAGAACAACGGCCCCTGCACCGGCTAGGAATGTAATCCACTCTGATTTTGCGGAAAGCCCGGATTGACCGATGAACTTAATGATTAGAAACTGCGCGAGGGTTCCCACAAGGATCTCCGTAAGAGCTGTGGAGATCTTGAACCATATCGCAAGCAGGGTCGCAATGAGTGCCAACCCCACCCACACAGCAGCTAACATCCACACATTCCCCATTTAGCGCCTCACCCCAACTTTGAATTGTGTGGATCGTTGCCGGGAAAATATGACTCCGCGACAAGATCCCTGTCAGGAGTCATCATCTGCCCGTACCATGAGGGACAGCGGTTCTGAGGCGAACTCCTTCGCCTTCATCTAACAAAACAATCGTACACGGATCCAGTCCCCGCGGCAACTTGCGAGATTCGGCGCGATTCTATATTTGCACGGCTTACTCCCCGGCGAGATAATCCCGCGGGATAATAAGGAATGATGCGAACCACGCTTTCACTTTTCGTTTTCGCTGCCCTCGCGGCAAGTTTCCTCGCTGGAACTTCCTCCAGCCGCCGGGAGTCGAGTCGGCTCAGCAGGGCGTTCGCGCGACATTCTATCGAGATGTTCTGCCAATCCTGCAAAACCATTGCCAAACCTGCCACCGCGCGGAGGGCATCGGCCCGATGCCGCTCGAAACTTACGAGCAGGTGTCGCGGCGTGCGAGCGATATCGTGCATGTGACTTCTTTGCGCGCAATGCCGCCCTGGTTCGCTGATCCGCGCGTGGGGCATTTCTCCAACGATCCATCGCTTTCAGCGAATGAGATTGCGGTTATTAAGAATTGGGTGGAATCGGGCTCGCTCGAAGGGGACTCGCATGATGCGCCTCCCCCGCGTCTTTGGGCGGGGGCCTGGACGATTCCGCAACCTGACCTCGTCATCCAAATGCCGGTACCCGTGAAAATTCCCGCGCGGGGTGACGTCGAGTACACCTACGAAATCGTGCCAACCGGCTTCACCGAAAACAAATGGGTGCAGATTTCCCAAGTGTTGCCCTCCGGCCCGAAGCACGTTCATCACGCCGTAGTTTACATCCGCCCGCCGGATTCGCACTGGCTGCGCGGAGCGCCTGCGGGCGCTCCCTTCACTGCATCGAGCCTGCACGACGAGAAACTGAGTCACGAAGCTCACTGGACGGATAGCGATATGTTGCTCGTTTATGCGCCGGGTAGTTCGCCTGACAACTGGCCCGACGGCATGGCGAAATTTATTCCCGCGGGTTCGGATCTGATCTTCCAGATGCATTACATGACGAATGGAACGCCCGGCGAGGATCAATCAAGTGTGGGAATCGTATTCGCGAAGAAGCCACCCGAAAAACGCGTAATCACGTTGCAACTGACTAACGACCACTTTGTGATTCCTCCCGGCGAGGCAAACTTTCCCGTGGAAGTGCACGGCACGCTGCCGAATGACGCGATTCTGCTCAGCTTTTTTCCACATATGCATCTTCGGGGAAAGGCCTTTGAATATAACATCGTGCATCCGGACCACTCGAAAGAGACGCTGCTCCATGTGATTTACAATTTCTACTGGCAATTGAGCTACAAACTGGCGAGTCCGCTTCCTTTGAAGGCGGGCACGGAGCTGCAAGCAATCGGCGTTTTCGACAACTCAAGAGATAATCCTCACAACCCCGACCCAACGAAAGCCGTGCGCTGGGGCGATCAAACGTACGATGAAATGATGGTCGGCTTTTTCGATATTGCCGTCCCCGCAACCGTAGATAAACAACACTTTTTCATTCGGAATACGGGCCCCGCTAGGTAGCTGTTATTTATTCGGTGGGGTTATTCGACTTTTTCTGCCGCGAAAGGTTCGCAAACATTTCGCGCAGGTCCGCGAATCCGCGCACCGCGACAATCATCGTGATTCCGGCGAATGTCGCGCCCGCTACAACCAGGCACACCTCCCAGAATATCTTCCATGCGTTCATCGCAATTCCTTCTTTCCATTTTCAACCAGCGTGAGCCCATGCGGCAATGTCGAGTTTTTCTGCGGCGCCAGCTGTGACCCAGCAATCATCCCCGCCGCAGCAAGACCAAACGCGGTGAACCCCGTGATGTTTTCACTCCAATGCAGAAAGAAGAAGGGAATGATTGCCCCCGCGGCGCCAAACAGCATCGCCAGATATCCTCCAGCGGTGCTTGCGCGCTTCCAATAAAGCCCGCCAAGCACCGCCGCGAATGCGCCCGCCAGGAAAATCGTTCCCGTAATATTCAAATAGAGATACACGGCGCCCGGCGGTGTGTAGTAAAGCCCCCAGAACATCAGGAACAGGCTGACAAAAAGATTGGCGATCCGATTGACAAACATCTGCGCACGGGAACTGAGCGGCGCAAGCCTCATTAATCGCCGGACGGGCATAACGACGTCTTGCGAAATGATCGCGCTCCACCCGAGCAGGTAGGAACTGTTGACGGACATCGTGGCCGCCAGCATTCCCGCAACGACAATTCCTTTTATGCCCGGACTCAAAATGTGCGCCAGCATTGAAGGCATTGCATCCAGCGGCGCGACCGCATTCCCACCGACCACAGGTTGCGGCACTCCATTCTGCAGAGCGCCGGTGCCGAAGAGCGCCAGCGCCGCAATCCCCCAAAGCATCGGCAACATCCCTCGCCCGAGGAAGATGAAGCCGGTCCACGTCATCACGCGCTTTGATACTTCCGGGCTTCGCGTTGAGAACATGCGCATCGCAGTCGTTTGCCAGCAAGTGTGAATTGAGAACCACAGCAGGATTTGCCACAGCAAAAATGTCACCCCAAATTTTGGGCTTGCGATGGGATCAAATCCCGCGCGGCCCATCGTCAGCGTAACTTTGCTGATGAGCGCATTCCACCCGGTGTGATAAACCGTATAAATGGAAATGAGAATCGTTGCGATGGACAGCAAGACATATTGCAGAAAATCGGTAATTACGACGGACACCATCCCGCCAAGCACGGTGTAAATCAGTTCGAGCAGCAAAATTGCCGTCATCGCCGCGACGAGGTAGCGCGATGAAATCCCCGTCACGATGGTGAGGAACTCTCCTTCGATTTTCAGAAATACCCCCATGTTCAGTATGCCGCCCACCGCGACCAGCACTCCGGTCAGCAGCCGAAGGCCCAGGCTGTACTTCACCTCAAAAAATTCCGGCACCGTCATCAATCGCAATTCGCGGAATCGCCGGATGACAAATCCCGTGCGCCCCACAATGATCATCACCACTCCGGAAATCAGCGCCGCCGCAAACGACGCAAATCCATAGCGGTAGCCCAGCTCCGCGTTGTACATGTATGTGATGGTGCCGATTTCAGTGGCGGCGAGCGTCGCGATGCCGAGAAACGTGCCTAACTCGCGCCCCGCGACAAGGTAATCTGAAAGGTTGCTGACGTAGCGCTTGCCGATAAGGCCGACCGCGACAGACGCGGCCAAATAACCAACAACAATGGCCCAATCAAGCGCCGTGAACGTCATTGTGGATTCGCTGCGCCCCGTGCGCTCGCGGGCTCGGTCAATTGATCGAGAATGGGATGCGTAAGCCCTGAGATCGTCGGTGCGTCGGAATGCGACACCAGATCAAATACAATGATTTCATTGCGGCCAATTTTCAGCCACGCGCCTGGAAGGTAAAGAGTTTGCTGCGGGCCAATGTTCCAGAAGCGGCCAAGGTTGTGGCCGTTCACCCAGGCGATTCCTTTGCCAAGGTTGCGGGTATACAGGAATGTGTCGCCCAAATGATAAAGCTCGACGATGCCGCGGTGGAATGCAGGCCCGTCTGCAATCCCGCGTGAAAACCGCAGGGAGCTGACATTATTCATTGGCAGACAGAAAACCTGCCATCCTTTCAATTCGCGTCCCGCCAGCGAAACAGATTGTGTGATCCCTTTGCGATCGTCGCGCAGCTTGGGGCCGAAATTAATGCGCCCGGAATTTTCCACCAGGATCCCCAATAAATGATCACCCGCCGGAATATCCAGTGTCAGGTGATCTTCGCCCAGCCGCCGATCCACTGTGCCGACCAATTTCGCATCAACGTAAATCTGCGCGTAATCCCGCAATTCTTTCAATGCCAGTTCTCCTGACGCCGGGCCTTGAATTGACTTATAGTAAAAGATGTATCCATAAGATTGGCCGAATGATTCCATCGGCTGCGGCGTTTGTGTTTCCACCGCCGGACCAAGACTCGACCACAAGGAAATCGAATCGGTAAAATTGAATTCCGGAATTTCGATTCGCGGGGTTTCCGCCGGAGGGGAAGGGAATTGCTCATCCTTACGGTGTTTCGCGATCACATCTCGGAACACCGTGTATTTTGCCGTGGCAATGCCAGATTCGTCGAGCGCGCTGTCGTAATCATAGCTTGTCGTTTGCGGCCTGTACCCGTCATCCCAGTTCGCGCCATTCATGAATCCAAAAGTAGTGCCTCCGTGAAACATGTAAAGGTTCACCGAATAACCCTGCGAAAGCATCCAATCGAGGTCTCGCGCTTCGCGTTCAAAATTCGACTTGTTGTGAGGTTTGCCCCACTGGTCGAACCACCCCGCCCAGTATTCTTGATTCATGCGCAGCCCTGTGGGCCGGAATTGCGCAAGAGTGGCAAACGCACGTTCCGCGCTGCCCGGCCCGAAATTTACCGCGGCAGGCACATCGGCAAGCGTGCCAAACGGAAGTTGTTCCGGGCCATCGGCCGTGAAAAGCGGGACCTCGCCAAACCCGGCGGCCGCAATCGCATCGCGTATTTTCTGCATGTACGCCGTGTCTTTGCCGAATGACCCGTACTCGTTTTCAACTTGCACGCCGATAATCGGCCCGCCGTGCGTCGCCAGCAGCGGAACCAGTTCTTGTCCCAGCCGCTTCAAGTATTCCTGTGCAGGCTGGATGAATTGCGGGTCGGTGCTGCGCAGCACGATGTCAGGACTTGCTAGCAGCCACGCGGGCAGCCCGCCGAGATCCCACTCCGAGCAAACATAGGGCCCGGGGCGCAACAAAACATAAAGCCCCTCTTCTTGTGCGGTTCGAATGAAAGCGGCCACATCATTTTGTCCGGCGAAGTCGTACTTGCCGCGCTGCGGCTCGTGCAAATTCCAAAAGACGTACGTGGAAATTGTGTTGAGGCCCATCGCCCGGGCCTTTTTCATCCGGTCGCGCCAGTACTCGCGCGGAATTCTCGGGTAGTGCATCTCCCCGGAAATAATCTGCAGTGGATGGCCGTCTACCACAAATTGCGGCCCCACGACTTGCACCTTCCGCGGCGCGTGTGTCTGCGCAGCAGGAAGAAAGGCAGCGCCTGCCGCCACTACCAACGCCGTCAAAGCGATAGCGTATGTCTTGTAATTTGCTTTGCGATGCAATTTGAACGCCCCTTTTTAGAATGGCCGATTTAGTGTCATCCCGCCTGTCCGCCGCATCTTACTGCCCGCCTCGCCTGAACTCAATGCGGGCAAAGAGTCGAGTTGAGATACGATGGATGACGCATGGAAAAGCATGGGAGGATGTCCGCGCTGAAAAAAGCAGTCATTCTTGCGCGAGGTCTGGGCAAGCGAATGCGCGCGCCGGACCCATCAGCGGCATTGTCTTCCGAACAAGCCCGGGCCGCCGCTTCCGGGACCAAGGCGATGATCCAGTTCGCATCCCGCCCGTTCCTCGACTACGTTTTGAGCGGCCTCGCCGATGCGGGAATTCGAGAAGTGTGTCTCGTATTCGGCCCGGAGCACACGGAAATGCGCAACTATTACGAGCATCTCCGCATGGAGCGCATTCACATCGAATTCGCCATTCAAAAGGAGCCGCTCGGCACAGCCAATGCGCTTCTCTGCGCGGAGAATTTCACCGCGGGCGAATGTTTCCTCTCGCTGAATTCCGACAACCTCTATCCTGTCCCCGCATACAAGGCCCTGAAAGATTTGAATGCCCCCGGCCTTCCGGCTTTCGAAATCGAGACTCTCGTCCGAAAAAGCAATATTCCGCGCGAACGATTCGCGACCTACGCGCTTCTGGAAATTGGCGCCGATGGTTTTCTCAATAGGATTGTCGAAAAGCCGGATGCCACTACATTTGCCGCATGGCCCGCTCCCGTTTACGTCAGCGTGAATCTCTGGAGTTTTGGCCTTGGCATTTTCGAGGCCTGCCGCCGGGTCCCCCTATCACCACGCGGCGAATTGGAGCTTCCGCTCGCCGTTCAATTTGCGATTTCAAATCTCGGTGAGCGCTTTCGCGTTCTCCTTTTCCACGACGGCGTTCTTGACCTCTCCTCGCGCGCCGATATTTCGACGGTGGCGAAACGCCTTGCAGGCATTGAGGTGCGCCTCTGACGCCGGTTCTCTCAAATTTGAAAGATCAACTTGTCGCCGCTGGCCTCAGCGCACTCGAAGCGGAAGCCAAGCAGCCTCTTTTTCAGTCGACGGCGGAGGGCCTGCATCATGTAGGCGGCGCCGGGCCATTTCCACGAGTCGCTTGGTTTGTTCCCGGCCGCGTGGAAGTCCTCGGCAAACACACCGATTATGCCGGTGGGCGCAGCTTGCTCGCCGCCGTAGAAAAGGGCTTTTGCGTGGTGGCGCGATCCCGCCATGACGGGGAAGTAAATCTCTGCGATGCCAAATCCGGAGAGCAAGTGTCCTTCTTTGTTTCCACGGCGCCGAGCCCCGAGCAGAATCGGTGGCCGCGCTACGCTCGCACGGTGATCCGGCGCATTGCGCGAAATTTTCCGTCTGCGCGTTTGGGCGCGGATATCTCCTTTGCGAGCGATCTCCCGCCTGCCGCTGGATTGAGCAGCTCGAGCGCCCTCATCATTGCAATTTTTCTGGCACTCTCGGAATCCAATTCGCTTAATGAGATCCCTGAATACTCTGAAAACATTCGCTCCAGTGAAGATCTCGCCGCCTATCTGGCTGCAATCGAAAGCGGACAGACCTTCGGCACACTCGAGGGAGATGAAGGCGTCGGCACCGCGGGCGGCTCCGAAGACCACACTGCCATCCTGTGCTCAGCGCCACTCAATCTGGCGCAATATTCTTTCTGCCCAACGCACAAGGAAAAAGCAATCCCGTTTCCGCCGGAATGCATCTTCGCTGTCGCGGTAAGTGGCATTACCGCCGAAAAAACCGGGGCGGCTCTCGAACGTTACAACCGGACCGCCGCTTCCGCGCAGGCGGTTCTCGAATTGTGGCGGCGCGCGACCGGGCGAAATGACGCTACCCTCGCAGCCGCAGTGAACTCCTCGCCCCGCGCGCCTGCAAGATTGCGCGGCTTGCTTTCTGGAATGGAATTCGCCGGCTTTTCCGCTAAATCACTCCTGGATCGGTTTGACCAATTTTATGAAGAATCGGAGACTCTCGTGCCCGCCGCCGGCGACGCCTTCGCTCGCAAGGATTGGGAAGCGCTCGGCCGCATCGTGGATCGTTCGCACATAGCCGCCGAAAAGCGTCTCGATAACCAGGTTCCCGAAACCATGGCGCTCGCGAAGATGGCCCGCGAGTCGGGCGCGCTCGCGGCATCGGCATTCGGCGCAGGTTTCGGGGGAAGCGTCTGGACGCTCATTTCACGCGATTCCGCGCACGATTTTATCCGTGTATGGAGCGAACGCTACGCCTCGCAATTTCCCGATGCCTCAGCGCGCGCGGACTTTTTTCTCACTGGAGCAGGCCCGGCCGTTTTTCGCGTCGACATCGGGACATGATTGAAAGAGCTCCCCGCAAGGTCCGCTTTTCGTTATAAAATGACCACCCGCAGTTGTGGCAGGAAAGCGGCCGTGGATTCTGCTCTCGATTCGAGATTAGACGGCAAACGGGGCCTTGAGCTTGAAAATGTTTCAGCTTTGGAAAAAACGGACTGCCACCCGCAATGAGGCCGAAGTGTTCTCAATCCTCGGGCATCTCGAAGAGAGCGTCATGGAGATCCTCTGGTCGGTTGGCGAAAGCAACGTCCGCTCTGTCGCGGATCATCTTGACCGGCCGCGTGCCTACACCACGGTCATGACCACGCTCGATCGCCTTTACAGGAAAGGCCTTCTCGACCGCCGCAAAGCCGATCGCGCATTCTTGTATTCTCCTAAATTGTCGCGCGACGATTTCGCCCGCGCCCGCGCCGGTGACCTCGTGGCAGGCTTCCTCGCAGGGCCGGAACCCTCGCGCGAACTTCTCGTCTCATGTTTTCTCGATGCCTTGGGGCGTCACGACGATGAAGTCCTCGGTGATCTCGAAAAGAAAATACGCGACCAGCGCAAGCTGCTTCGCCGCAGGGGGCAGCCATGACCCTCCCCTATTTTCTAAGATTATTTTGTCTTTGCACGGCAACGTTCTTTGTCGTTCACGCCGCTCTGGGATTTGCCTTGCAGCTTGCTGCCCGCTCGATTATTCGATTCGCTCACCGCATGAAGCCGCGGGAGGCCACGCGTTTCCTCTTGCTTGCCCGCTTTCTGCCGCCTGCGGGGACCGTATTTGTCGTGCTTTTCATCTGCCTGCCGAGCTATTTGTGGCTTGAGCCGGGCGCGACCGATGAAAGTGTGGGTGCGGTTTTTGTCCTTGCCGCGCTGTGTGGGTCGCTGATTTGGATTTCCTCTTTGCTTCGTGCGGGCAGAGCTCTTGCGGCCGCGCGGCGGTTCGCCTTGAGGTGCCGCCAAACTTGTTCCGATGCCGCTCTCCCGGGCACAAATCTGCGCGCCGAAATTCTCGAATCAGATGCGCCGGTGCTTTTATTAACGGGGGTTTTTCGTCCCCGCCTCGTTCTTTCCAGTGGAGTCATGCACTCACTTACCACGCAACAACTTCATTCCGCTTTGCTGCATGAGGAGGCTCACCGCGCATCCCGAGACAATTTCAAGCGCTTGCTTCTCTTGCTCTCGCCGGGAATTCTCCCGTTTGCGCTGAGTTTCAGATCGCTGGACCGGGCGTGGGCGCAATTCTCCGAATGGGCTGCGGACGATGATGTCTCGCGGAATGATCCCGAGCAGTCTCTTTTGCTGGCGGAATCGCTTGTCCGCGTGGCGCGCATGGGTGCCGGTCCGCATCCGTTGCCTATTTTTACTTCCTTCGTTCCGCCGGACCAGGATCTTTCCACGCGCGTCAATCGGTTGCTCGTCCCGCAATCCTTCGAGTTGAGATCCTGGCGCCGCATCCGCGCCATCGCTTTCGGCGCGGCGTGCACACTGGCCGGACTCGTCACTCTGCTTCTCGCGCGGCCCGGTGTGCTTCAGTCCGTTCATGAATTGTTGGAACGCCTGACCCACTGAGGCGCCCCCTCGTCCGCTTGCCGGTCCCTGATGTACGACCACTGATCGTAGACACTCCTACTCCCCCATAATCGCGGGCGCACCAAAATCGAGGAATCGCCCTCGCACAGAAGTTCATGCAGGCGAAGCCGGAGCCAATCATCCGCGCCTCCCGCCATCAAATTCCCATCAACTAGCGCTGGTAGTAATTTGTTTGCTCTGAAAGAATCCCCTTTTCTTTTCCCTCATTCCAAGGGGGCCTCAAGTCTTTGGTGCGCGGTACTTTATTTGCGTTCGCTTGCATCCTTTTTTCCACCGGCGCGTTCACGCAGAACGCGCGAGGATCGCTCTCCGGCATCGTCAGCGACTCGTCCGGCGGACGCATTGCCTCCGCGAAAATTGTAGTGAAATCAGTAGGTTCATCTTTCGAACGCGCTACAACGAGCGATACTCAGGGTGAATTTCGCCTCGACGACCTTCTGCCCGGCCTCTACCATGTCACCGTGAATGCGCCGGGGCTGGATGAGGTTCAGTCGGATGTCACTGTCGCCGTCAGCATGGTAAACGACATCAAGGTCACCATGAAGCCGGCCGCCGCTCACCAGGAAGTCAACGTGACCGCGCAGGCTTCTTCCATCACCACGGAACCCATTGACACAACGAGTGCCGTGCACGAGGGCGTCGTCTCCGTAAAAGACCTGCAGGATCTTCCGCTCGCTCATCGCACTTTCGCGAACATCGCTTTTCTGGTACCCGGAACCGAGCCCGTCGAGCCGTCGGACCCCACGAAAGCGCGCACGATGGCGGTCTCCTTCGGCGGCAGCTCCGGATTGAACGTCGAGCTCTCCGTGGATGGCGGCGACAACTCCGATGATTACATCGGCGGGTTCCTGCAGAATTTTTCCACAGACGCCATTCAGGAATTTGCTGTGCGCACGTCGATGGAGGACGCGGACACCGGGCGCACTACCGCCGGGTCTGTGGTGATCACAACCAAGCGTGGCACCGACGATTGGCACGGCGACGCGGCTTTCTACGAGCGCGCCGCGGCGTTGAACGCTCGTCTCCCGATTGACAACCCTCCGCCCGAACCCAAGCAGCCGTTCTCACGGCAAAACTATGTGGGAACCTTGGGCGGCCCGCTCATCAAAGATAAATTGTTTTTTTTCTCCTCGTTTGAATACGTCCCCGAAAATGCCAGCATTGCCTATAGCCCCGCCAGCATCACACAGTTCAATGCGCTTGCGACGCTTGCTTCACAAGGGCTGATCCCTGGAGTGACTTCGATTAACGTTCCCACGAGTGTCCCCGTGCCATTCCGCGATTACTTGGGTGACGCGCGCCTCGATTGGTTGCAATCGAAACGTTCGCAATGGACCGCGCGCTTCGCCAACGACAATTACACGACTCACAATGACCTCGTGGAGCAGGCTTCCCTCCCATCCACTGGGGCCGCCGCATTTGCCAATTATTTGAATATGTTGGTCAGCCAAACCTATTCATTCAGTGACACTTGGCTCGGGGTCTTCACTTTTGACACGAGTTATTTACACCACACCGAAAAGGCCAACTCCGATCTGGGATTCGCCCTCGCGTTTCCTTTTACTTCTACCGCAAGCTCGATTTCTGGCTTTGAAACTTTCGGTGACAATCAGTTCGTCACGCCCATCACTGCTTTTCCGATTCTCCGCGATCAGGAAAAATATCAGTTCCGCTATGACGTGACCCACACGTTTGGCCACCACTCCGTGAGTTTTGGCATAAACGTGATCCATGAACCTGTGCTGAGCGGCGCGCTTCCCGGCAACGCCGAAAATCTCACAGTATTCGCCATGGACCCTACGGCTTACTTGGGCAATCCACTACAATTTACTGTGGACCTCACCTGTACACCGATGGGAACCCTGACTGTGACCCCCGGTACAACGTGCTCCACCAGACCAGCCGGAAACGGAAGTTTTTCTCAAAACGTGCAGCGCCTGGGTGTCTACGCGCAAGATTCCTGGCGGGCCACATCGCACCTCACTGTCAATTACGGATTGCGCTACGAAACCACATTCGGATTGTTCGTCGCTTCCGGGCGCGACCAGGCCGAAAATGCTGCTCTTCTTACGCTGAGGGCGCTTGACATAAATCTCGTCAACGGCTCGCCGCACGACTATCGATTGCAATTCCAGCCGCGCCTCGGACTTGCTTATTCATTGGGGAACAGTGGAAAAACCGTGATTCGCGCGGGGTTCGGGATTTACGATAATGACCTCGCCCAAAACGGCTGGGTCACCGCATTTCAAGGGGTCAATACTGCGCCCGGCTCGTGTGTGCATCCCGGTGATCCCGGATGCCTTCCTGGCGCCGCCAATGGCGGCATGGGCGCGTTGATCGATCCGAATTACAAAACGCCTTACGCCCTTCACTTTACCGGGGGGGTGGAACACTCCTTCAATTCCAATTGGTCCATCAGCGCCGATTACACTCATGAAACGGGAGTTCACGGCTATCGCCGCTACACCTACATAGCGGGCAACACTCTTTTCTCGCCGCTCTTCTTGCACGACCCTACGACGCAGGCCGAAAATGTTCCCGACATCAGCCTTTTTCGCAGCGACAATCGCTCGCAATACAATGGCCTTTCCATCCATGTGCAGGGAAATGTCGCGAAGCGCTTCAACGTCATTGTGAATTACACTTTGTCGAAAGCCATGACATGGGGCTGCGTCCTCGGCGAATTATTTGATTACGTCAACGGCGTCTGTGATCCGCTCAACCCGTTTGCCAGGGGCGATTATGGCCCCTCGGGGGAAGACGTGCGCCACAGATTCGTTCTTGCCGGCACTTACTTCGTTCCAGGTGGCATCCAGGTCTCTCCGCTGGCCCAGGCGGAAAGCGCGCGGCCATTTACGCTCATCACTCCTGTTGATGTAAATGGTTTCGGCGATACTCTGGACGACCGCGCCATAATCAATGGTGTGCAGACCACTCTCGACGAATTTCGCGGCACTCCCTACTTTCAGGTGGATATGCGCGTTAGCCGCCCGTTCATAATTCATGAGCGCTGGAACATCATGCCGTTCGTGGAGTTTTTCAATCTCTTCAATCGCAGCAACCCCGGCGCGAATTACGTCACAAATCTCGCGGCGCTGCCGGTCAATAGCCTCACCAACGCCACCGCGATTTGTGAAAACGCATCCTGCTCGGAGTCGGTGCCCATCACGAGTCTCAACCAATTGCGTGTTCCAGCCGGTGCGCTCGGAGATTTCTTCGGCCCCGGCACAACGGTAGGGTTGGCATTCGCCGCGCAACTCGGCGTCCGCCTGCATTTCTAGGAGCCTCGGACTCACTCCAAATGCCCGGCGCGCACGCTCTCCTGCGCGCCCCTTGTGTATACTTGTCGAGCTGCGCCATGCTGCCCTACATTCACCTCGGCCCTCTTACGCTTGGAACCTACGGCATATTTCTCGTCTCGGGTTTGCTTGTCGCAGGAATTGTGATCAGCAAGGACCTGCGCCGCCGCGCTCTCAATGCCGATCCCGTCGCAATCATCAGCTACACCGGAATTGCCGGCATCATCGGCTCACGGCTTTATAGTTGTCTGGAGACACCGTCTGAATTTTTCGCCAATCCCTGGCCGCTTCTTTTCAGCCGCATGGGATTTACCTGGATTGGCGGCCTCATCGCCGGATTCATCACCCTGCTCTTTCTCGCGCGCCACTACGATATTCCGCTGCTGCGCATGATGGATATCGCCGCGCCCGCCGCGGCCCTCGGCTATGGCGTCGGCCGCATCGGCTGCCTCATCTCGGGCGACGGCGATTACGGCACTCCCACGTCGCTCCCTTGGGGCATGAGCTTCCCAAACGGAATCGTGCCGACGACTGAACGCGTCCACCCCACTCCGATTTACGAATTCCTCGCCGGCGCCTTCATTTTCTGGATTCTCTGGCGCATCGGTGCACGGACGATGGCCAGCGACGGCGCCATCGGCAAAGTCTTCGCCGTCTATCTTCTCCTAACGGGTTTCTTCCGGTTCTTTGTCGAGTTCATCCGCCTCAACCCGCGCGTTCTCTTCGGTTTGACTAACGCACAGCTCGCCAGCATCGTTTGCGTCCTCACGGGCATTCTGCTCTTGCTTCTGCCGCGGCGCCAAATCGCTGCTTGACGCCTCCCCTCGTTTTACATACTCTCCACACCAACACAGCCCCCTCCGTTACAGGCAGTCGTAGATTCCGCGGGGCGTGCTAAATCGCACGGGAGGCGAACTGAATGCAGAGACCGACCGGAATAACCATTTTGGCGATTTTGGATTTTATCGGCGCGGCTATTGAGCTTCTAATTGCGATCCTCTTCTTTGCGGGCGGGTCATTCCTATCTTCGATTACCAACGCGCCCGGGGCCTCCATGTTCGGAAACATGATGGGCGCCGCAGGATTGCCCGGGGGCGTGGTTTTCTTGTTGTTTGCTGCGATTGGTTTTGCAATCGGATTCGGATTTTGGAAGCTGCAGAATTGGGCCCGGATAATCCAAATTGTTTTCCTGATCATTGGCCTCGCGTTCGGGCTTCTTGGGGTTGTGCGGGTGTTCTCAGCGTTTTCGGCAGGTATCCTGGTATATCAGCTCGTCGTTTTGGGGTTAGAGGCGTTCATCTTGTGGTATGTGCTCACACCCGCTGTAAAGGCTGCCTTTGCTGGCCAAGCGCCGGCTTCGGCATAATTAAGCCAACATTGAACGCTAAGATTGAAAGCGGCGGCCACTCACTTTCGAGTAGCCGCCGCGATTAGTCTCGAGACGTTTGAGGCGGAGTTGGCCCCGCCAATGTTTTGGACCAGCGAATTCTTGTGTCGTTCATTTGCGTGACGCGCCGTCACATCATCTGTCGCAGCACGTAATGCAATATTCCCCCGTGCTGGTAATAGGCGAGCTCCTCGGGCGTGTCCACCCGTACCGTCGCGTCGAATGTCTTTTCGCAGCCATCCGCTTCGCGCGCGACGACGCGCGCTTTTGCTCGTGCCTTCAGCGCGCTCACACCCTCAATCGTAAATTCCTCGCATCCCGTCAATCCGAGTGATTCGCGGGTTTGCCCCACCGCAAACTCCAGCGGCAGCACGCCCATGCCGACTAGATTGCTTCTATGAATCCGCTCGAAGCTTTCCGCAATTACCGCGCGCACACCGAGCAGCATCGTTCCCTTCGCCGCCCAGTCGCGCGACGACCCTGATCCATATTCCTTCCCAGCCAGCACTACCAGCGGCACGCCCTCGCCTTTGTAACGAACAGCCGCCTCGTAAATCGTCATCTGTTCGCCGCTCGGCTGATGCTTCGTCCAGCCGCCTTCCGTGCCGGGCGCGAGTTGATTGCGCAGGCGAATATTTCCAAATGTGCCGCGCATCATCACTTCGTGATTCCCCCGCCGCGCTCCGTAGGAATTGAAATCTCCCGGTCTCACCCCCTGCGCGATTAAATATTTTCCCGCCGGGCTATCCGCGGGAATCGAGCCCGCCGGCGAAATGTGATCCGTCGTCACGCTGTCGCCCAGCATTGCCAGCGCTCGCGCACCGCGAATATCAGTCAGCGGCGCCGGTGTGCGTGGCATCTTGTTGAAGTATGGCGGCAATTTAATGTAAGTGGACTTCGCGTCCCACGCATACAGGTCGCCATCAGGCACGGGCAAGCTCTTCCAGCGCGCATCGCCATCGAAAATTTCCCCGTATTCCTTCGTGTACATCACGGTGCTCACCGCCCCGCGCACTGTGTTCTCGATCTCCTCCGGAGATGGCCAAATTTCCCGCAGAAACACTGGCTTTCCGGCGGAATCAGTTCCAAGGGATTCCGTCGTCAAGTCCACGTCCATGCGTCCCGCAAGTGCGTACGCGACCACCAGCGGCGGCGACGCCAGATAATTCGCGCGCACCAGCGGATGAATGCGTCCCTCGAAATTTCGATTGCCGCTCAGCACGGAGACAGCGACCATATTGTTTTCTTTGATTGCCGCGCCAATTGCTTCCGGTAACGGCCCGCTGTTGCCGATGCATGTCGTGCATCCAAAACCGACCAGATGAAATTTCAACTTCTCCAGATATGGCGTCAGCCCTGCCGCGGCAAGGTAATCCGTTACCACTTTCGAGCCGGGCGCGAGGCTCGTCTTCACCCACGGTTTCGATGTCAGCCCGCGCTCGACCGCCTTTTTTGCCAATAATGCCGCGCCGATCATCAGCGATGGGTTTGACGTGTTTGTGCAGCTCGTGATCGCCGCGATCACCACCGACCCGCTCGAAAGATCGAATTGGTCGCCGTTGTTTTTCACGTGCGCGAGTTTCACCGGTTGGCCTTCAACGCTTTTCTCAAAGGATTGCTTCGCGCTTCGCAGCGGCACGCGGTCCTGCGGACGCTTCGGCCCGGCCAGAGTCGGCTCGACGGTGCCGAGATCCAGCTCGAGCGTGTCCGTGAAAATCGGATCGGCTGTTTCGTCCGTGCGGAAAAGCCCCTGTTCTTTTGTATATGCTTCCACCAGTGCCACGCGCGACGCATCGCGTCCCGTAAATCGCAAATAGTTGAGCGTCTCCGAGTCCGCCGGAAAAAAGCCCATCGTCGCGCCATATTCCGGCGCCATGTTCGCAATCGTCGCGCGATCCGGCAGCGAAAGGCTAGATAGGCCCGTGCCGTAAAATTCCACAAACTTTCCGACAACGCCCCTCGTGCGCAGCATCTGCGTAACGACGAGCACGAGATCCGTTGCCGTCGAGCCCGCGGGCAGCCGCCCGTGCAATTTGAAGCCGACCACATCCGGAATCAGCATCGAGAGTGGCTGGCCGAGCATCGCGGCCTCTGCTTCGATTCCCCCAACTCCCCAGCCGAACACGCCAAGTGAATTCACCATTGTCGTGTGCGAATCCGTTCCGACGAGCGAATCCGGGTACGCGACCTTCCGTCCATCCGCGAGTGCGTCGTATACCACGCACGCCAGGTATTCAAGATTCACCTGATGGCAGATCCCCGTATCCGGAGGCACGACCTTGAAATTGTGAAATGCTTGCTGGCCCCAGCGGAGAAACGCGTAGCGCTCCACGTTTCGCTGGAATTCCATCAGTGCGTTCACGGAAAATGAATCCGCCGTCGCGAATTTGTCCACTTGCACCGAATGATCGATCACCAATTCCGCGGGGAGAAGCGGATTGATTTTTTTCGGATCGCCTCCCATCGTCCGCATCGCTTCGCGCATCGCGGCCAAATCCACCACGGAAGGCACGCCCGTAAAATCCTGTAGCAGCACGCGCGCAGGCATAAACGAAATCTCTTTCCGCGCGGCGTCGTTGGGCTTCCACTCCGAAAGCGCCTCGATATCTTCGGGATGCACAAAACGGCCGTCTTCTTGTCGCAACAAATTTTCGAGCAGTACTTTCAGCGAAAATGGCAGCTCCGGCACATGTCCGATGCTGCGTTTTTCAAGTGCATCCAAGCGATAAATATCGTAAGTGGTTCCGGCAACATTGAGCTGGCTGAGGCTGCGGAAGGTGTTCAGGCGAGCGGGGGACATCGTTTCGCGGTCCTTTCCTGGATGGTTTCTTCCCAATTAAGATTGCGAACCTTCTATGATAGCTGAACCCCGCGAGCCGTGCACAGCCGGCTGACGCGATGACACTGTAAGTTTGTGGTGAAGAGGCGGCGCATGCAACCACACAAATTTGTTTCAAAGTGCTACACATTTTGGGCGGCATCCTGCCTGCTCGGAATTCTGGCTGTGGTTTCTAATTCCTTCGCTTTGCAGCAACATCCCGTCACGCATCCGCCCATTCATTTGCCCCCAAATACTGCCATTAAGATGTACGCGATTCTTCTTGGCACTGGATTTCCTCGGCCGGACGCCGATCGCGCAGGCCCGAGCACGGCGATCATCGTTGGAGAAAAAGTATATCTCGTGGATGCAGGGCGCGGCGTGATGCAGCGCATCGCGGGCGCGGGTCTTAAGCCAAAGAACATTCAGGCTGTGTTTCTCACTCACCTCCATTCGGATCACATTGACGGCCTGCCGGACGTGTTTCACAGCACCTGGCAATTTGGCCGTAGCACGCCCTTCGAGCTTTATGGCCCCGAAGGCACAAATGAAGTTGTGGATGGAATGTTGAGATTCTACGCCGCCGATATTCACATCCGACGCGACCTCACCGAAAAACTTCCCGCCGCGGGGGCAACCATTGACATGCACATCCTGAAAGAAGGCGTCGTTTATCAGGATGAGGATCTGCGCGTCACCGCATTTCTCGTGGACCATTTTCCCGTCATCCCCGCTTTTGGTTTTCGCTTTGACACTGCGAGCGGCAGCATCGTCGTCTCCGGCGACACGCATCCCAACGACAATCTGGTCCGCTTCGCAAAAAACGCGGATATTCTCATTCACGAAGCATATCTTCCACAATCCACCGCGCCCACCGACACAGCCTCCGAAGGGGCGTGGTTCGCGCGCTACCACTCCACTGCCACGGAAGCAGGCGAAGATGCCGCGCGCGCGGGCGTGAAAATTCTTGTGCTCACGCATTTGATTCCGCACCGCGCCGGCGATGCGGATCCGATTTTTCGCGAAGAGGCCGCGAAAACGTTTCACGGAATAATCATCGTCGGCCACGACTTGACGTGCATTGATCTTCCCGGCGCGCCGCGCTGAAATCATCTAATATAGAAGTTGTGCTGAATGAACGATTTTGCGTGAATGGACGGAAGCCAAGCTGAAGATTGTTGCGTGAAAATTCCACGATGAACGTTGTTCTCATTTCCACTTACGAACTCGGCCACCAGCCGTTCGGGCTGGCGTCGCCTGCGGCGTGGCTTGCCGCGAGCGGCGCAAATGTTATTTGCATGGATCTTTCGCGCGAAGACTTCCGCGAGGAGCCCATCCGCGCAGCCGATCTGGTTGCGTTGTACGTCCCCATGCACACAGCGACACGGCTCGCGGTGGCGCTGCTGCCTCGAATTCAGGGGGTCAATCCCCGGGCACACATTTGCTTCTATGGGCTGTATGCCCATGTGAATGCTGGGTTTATGAGGCAGCTCGGTGCGCAGACGATTCTGGGCGGGGAATTTGAGGCGGGTTTGGAGAATTTAGTCAGTCGACTGACTAAATTTTCCAACGGAAAAAACGGTTTTTTTTCAGCGCCGGATTTGGCGGGGAATTCAGTGGAGGGGAAGGACAATTCGAATGCAGAGGCGGAGCCGGAAATTTCTCTGGCGCGGCAGAAATTTGTCGTACCCGACCGGAGCGGGTTGCCGCCGCTTGCGAAATACGCGCACCTGACTTTGCCGGATGGCGGTTTCCGCGTCGCGGGTTATACCGAGGCGAGCCGCGGGTGCAAGCATCTTTGCCGGCACTGTCCGATTGTGCCGGTGTATGACGGCGCGTTCCGCATCGTGCAGCGCGAAATTGTGTTGGAAGACATCCGGCGGCAGGTTGCCCTGGGCGCCCAGCATATCAGTTTCGGCGATCCGGATTTTTTTAACGGGCCAGCGCACGGGCTCGGCATCGTGGAAGATATGCACCGCGAATTTCCGCAATTGAGCTACGACGCGACCATCAAAATCGAGCACCTGCTGAAACACGCCGGGCACCTCGCGAAGCTGCGCGACACCGGATGCCTTTTTGTCACCAGCGCGGTGGAATCGGTAGACGATCTAGTGCTCGAAAAACTTGCAAAGGGCCACACGCGCGCGGATTTCATTCGCGCCGTGAAAATGTTCCGCGAAACCGGCCTCGTGTTGCAACCGACATTCGTGCCGTTCACGCCGTGGACTACGATTCGCGGGTATCGCGATCTTCTTGAAGTCCTGGCGGAGCAAGACTTGATTGAGAATGTCACGCCAATTCAGCTTGCGATCCGGTTGCTGATTCCTGCCGGTTCGCGGATGCTGGACTTGCCGGAGATCCGCGCCGGTGTCGAAGCGTTCGATCCCGCGGCGCTGATGTATCCGTGGGCGCACAGCGATCCTCGCGTTGACGCGCTGGCAGAAAGCGTTTCGCGAATTGTCGAGAGCGGCGAAAAAGAGCGCCGCAGCCGTGATGAAATATTCGCTCACATTTGGGAAGCTGCCGCGCGCGCGGACGAATCGTCATTCGGTAAGTCTTCGGGCGCCTCTTCCGGCAGCTCTGCCGGGTTGCAGCATTTCAAGCGTAGCGGCGGAACCAGGGCGGCGATTCCCCATATGAACGAGCCGTGGTATTGCTGTGCCGAGCCAACGCGCGAGCAATTGGTTTCCATCGGCGCGCCGGGCAGCCCGCGGCCAACCGCGCCGGCCGAACATTCGGCGCCGCAGCCAGACGCATTCGTGTGAACCCGTGACCAATCATCACAATTCAATTCCGCGGCCAAAGCGCCTGCTTCTGCTCACGAGCAAGCTCGGCTATCAAACGCGCAGCTTTGCCGAAGCCGCGCGCAAGCTTGGCGTCGAGCTGATTTACGCGACGGACCGCTGCCATCAATTGGACGATCCGTGGAACGACCGCGCCATCCCCGTGCATTTCGAGACGCCGGAAGCCGCCGCGACTGAAATTCTCGAAAATCTGCGCGGATCGGAACTCGACGGCATTCTCGCACTCGGCGACCGCTCCGTAATCGCGGCCGCTTACGCCGCGCGCGGGCTGGGTGTTTTCTACAATCACCCTGCGTCCGTGGAGGCTTGCAGAAATAAGGAGCACATGCGCACGGCGTTTCGAGATGCCGGACTGCGCGTGCCGTGGTTCCGCACACTTCCGCTCAATCCTCTGCCCGACCCGGCGCTCGCGGGTGTGCAGTTTCCCTGCGTGGTGAAGCCGCTGTGCCTTTCGGCCAGCCAGGGCGTGATGCGCGCAAATAACCCGGCGGAATTCAGATCTGCCGCGGAACGCATTGCGCGGCTGCTGCGTTTGCCGGAATTGAAAATGCAGCATGATCCAAACCTCGAACGGGTTCTCGTCGAGGCGTACATCACGGGAAGGGAAGTGGCCATAGAAGGGTTGTTGACCGAAGGAATGCTGCGCGTCCTCGCGATATTCGACAAGCCCGATCCACTTGAAGGGCCATTTTTTGAAGAGACGATTTACGTTACCCCGTCACGACTCGCCGAAGACCAGCAGATATCAGTTGCGCGCTGCGCAGCGGATGCTGCGCGAGCGCTCGGGCTGATTCACGGCCCCATCCATGCGGAATTCCGCGTAAATGAAAACGGCGTGTGGCCGCTGGAAATCGCACCGAGGCCGATTGGCGGATTGTGCGCGCGGGCGCTGCGATTTGGGCCGCAGAGGATTTCACTCGAAGAGCTTCTGGTGCGCCACGCGGTCGGGCTGCCCGGCAGCGATTTGGAGCGCGAGACTGCCGCAAGCGGTGTCATGATGATTCCTGTCCCGGCGACCGGTGTGCTGGAACGGATTGATGGATTGGAAGTTGCTGCAACCACTCCGGGCGTCGAAGCAATCGAAATCACCGCGCGATTCCACGACACGATTGTCGCGTGGCCGGAAGGCTCCAGCTATCCGGGGTTTATTTTCGCGCGCGGAGAAAAACCAGAGGAAGTAGAACAGGCGCTTCGTGCCGCGCACGCGAAGCTGCACTTTGTGATTACGCTGGAGCTTCCGGTGGGCCATCCAGCGACGGGTCAGTTGCCGATGAGAGCGTGAAGTCATCCAGAGGAAAATCGAAATCGACGCACCTAAGAAAGTGAGTTCCACCCGGAATTCATTGGGAGGCTTCGACGGTAAGCCTTATACCAATCACTTTCATGACGGCAAACAATGTGGACATGCGGGGGTTGCCGCGAGGCGACAATGCCCTATAAAGGCTCTCCCGCTCAATGCCCGCGGCTTTCGCAACTTTGGCGATTCCCAGTGCTTGCGCGAGGTGTCGCAAGGCAATCAGTAGAACGCGGGGTTCGTCATCTTCTTCCAATGCAGCCCTAAGGTACTCGACGGCAAAGTCCGGGTCCTTGCGCAGTTTGCGAACCATGACCTCGTCGTGGGAAACGTAAGGTTTACGTTTCATGCGCACTGATCCTTTCCTTGGAATCCTTCAAGTACTCCACCGCCCGGTCAATATCCTGCGACTGCCTCCGTTTGTCGCCGCCGCAAAGAAGCAGGACACATTGCCTGCCGAGCAGCGCATAATAGACACGGTAGCCAAGGCCGTAATCTATCCGCAGTTCGGACAACCCAGTGCCGAGGTATTTGCAATCGCCAAGATTGCCGGCGGCAAGCCTGTTGATTCGGACCAATATCCTTGCTTGTGCGCGAGAATCAGCCAGGCGGAAAAGCCATTTGCCGAATACGTCTTCTCCTGCGCGGTTCACATGTCGGCGAAATTCGATTCTATTTTCCATCGTGTCTTATACATCACACCGGTGCAAATCAAAGATCAATTGACATGCGGATGGGTAATGCGACTCGTTTAAGTGGCGCTTATTGACTCTATTGTATATAAATATAACATATATACTATTACTCTGTTTAGATAAGAATCGGAAATCTATAGACGTTGACAGATCCAAGCCCTATACTCCTCGCGTGAACGCGACAGGCACCAAAACGGCGCCCGCCAAGACTCCGCAGGATCTTCTCGGCACATTGCGCCGGTACTGGGGCTATGGGGCGTTCCGGCCGCTGCAGGAGAAGATCGTAAACAGTTTGCTTGGTGGCCACGATACATGCGTGGTGATGCCGACCGGCGGCGGGAAGTCGCTGTGCTACCAATTGCCTGCAGCGGTGTTGGGATCGCAAACCGCGATTGTCGTGTCGCCCCTGATTGCGCTGATGCAGGATCAGGTGGCGCAGCTTTCCCAGATGGGGATTTCCGCGGCGCTCTTGAACAGCACGCTTCCGGAAAAGGAACAACAGGGGATCGTCCGAAATGCGCAAAAGGGGCAGTACCGGCTGCTGTACCTTTCTCCCGAGCGTCTTGCGCGCCGCGATACCCTGGATTGGCTTGCCCGGGTGCCCGTATCGCTATTCGCGATCGACGAGGCGCATTGCATTTCCGAGTGGGGCCACGAGTTCCGTCCTGAATACCGCATGCTGAGCGGTTTGCGAGGCCGGTTTCCAAATTGCCAGATCGCCGCATTTACAGCCAGCGCGACACAGCATGTCCGCCATGACATCATCGAGCAGCTCCGCCTGCGCGATTCCCACAATTACATCGCGAGCTTCCACCGGCCCAACCTTCGCTACATTGTGAAGGAATGCAATGTGAAGAATTCCGATTCGGGCACGCAGGATGAATTGCTACTAAAGGCGCTGCGCAAGCATCGCAATCAGAGCGTGATTGTTTATTCGCCGACAATTACTAAAGTGGCGCAGACGGTGGCTTTTCTGGAAAGCGAGGGCATCGCCGCCGTGCCCTATCACGGCAAAATGGATGCCGCGACGCGGCGGGCCAACCAGGAAAAATGGATGGCGGATGAAGCGCGCGTGCTGGTCGGAACGATCGCATTCGGGCTGGGAATCAACAAGGCTTCGGTCCGCGCAGTGATCCATCTTTCACTGCCAAAATCCATCGAGCAGTATTATCAGGAGGCAGGGCGCGCGGGTCGCGACGGTCTTCCCTCGGATTGCATTCTTCTCTGGCAGGTGCGCGATGAGATCCTGCTCCGGTATTTCATCAATCAAATCCAGGATGCAGCGGAAAAGGAACGCGCCCAACAGCGGTCCCAGGCGATCCGGGCATTTGTGAGCAATCGTGTCTGCCGCCATCGCCAGATTTGCACCCACTTTGGCGAGGATCGGAAATGGAAATCGTGTGGCGCCTGCGATGTTTGCGGCTGCGGGGTCGAATGGTTGGAAGAGCCCGCGGTACGCCAGCCGGAAATGAAGTCAATACACCCGCCCGTAAGAGACCGGCAGCCCAAGCACGCCCGAATGGAAGCGGAGAATGAGCCATTCTGGATTGACTCCGAAATGTTTGAAAAGCTACGGGAATGGCGGCGAGGCGTGGCTAAAGAGCAGGGAATCGGCGCATTCGTGATCATGCACGATACAACGCTCGAGGAACTCTGCAAGAAGCAGCCGTCATCTCTCGCAAGGCTCCGCGAGGTAAATGGGATCGGGGAGAACAAACTTGAGATGTATGGCTCCCAGATTCTTGCCGTCCTGGCAGAAGTTCGCGAAAGCCGCGAATCAACCGCCCAAACATCAACCGCGCGACGCGAGGCCTTTGGGGACGCCGAGAAAGAAACCGCACATCTATTGAATCAAGGCCACAGCTTTGAAGAGGTTGCCCGAATTCGCGACCGAAAACTTGGGACGATCGTTTCGATTGCGGCCGACCTTATTGAAGGTGGCGTGCTGGCATTTCGGCCTGAGTGGCTGAATGCCGCGAAGCAGGCCAAGATTGCAGCGCGGTGCCTGGATTTCGGATTGGAGCGTCTTCGGCCTATCAAGGATGCGTTGCCGGACGACATTACTTATTACGAGATTCGGCTGGTGGTTGCGAAGCTGAGATGGCAGCAGAAGTCTAGCTAAGCTCCAGAATACCGATCAGGCTACCCTTTGGCTTTGGGGGCGACGTAGCCTTCGGGGAGCTTGGCGCCATCGCCGAAGAAGAACTGCTCCATCTGATCTTCCATAACTTTTTGTGACGCCGGGTCGAGCGGGTTCAGACGGTACTCGTTCATGAGCATCTTGGAGTGCTCGATCCACAACTTCCACGCTTCTTTGGAGACGCCTTCGTAGACGCGCTTGCCCAGATCGCCCTTCCAGGGAACACGGTCGAGGCCTTCCATATCTTTATCGAATTTGACGCAGTGAACTATCCTCGAGCCGGGCTTAGAAGCCGCAACCGGTGCAGGCGGCGCGCCGCCTCCGCAACAAGAATCGACTGCCATCAGGAAAACCTCCGTGGGGAGTCCCGTGTCTATCCCAATCAAGGATACGCGATTGCGTGTGGAATTGGTAGCCGAATGGACGGCGGGTAGTGTTGACGCGTATATTTGCGTGTCCGCTTTGCGAGAGAATATATGAGCAAGGTTACAGCGTTTTTTTTTGACATCGGCGGCGTCATCCTTACGAACGGGTGGGACCGGGCTGCGCGGCGTGAGGCGGCGGTGAAATTCTCACTCGATGCGGAGGATTTTGAAGAGCGGCACGACCTGGCGAATCCTGGATTTGAAGTGGGCCACGCAACGCTCGACCAATATCTCGAGCGCACGATTTTTTATTGCAAGCGTGCGTTTTCGCCCGATGAGTTCAAGGAGTTTATGTTTTCACGGTCGAGCGAACTGCCGGATGCGCGCGCACTTGTGGACGCTCTCGCGGCATCGGGCCGTTATCTGACGGCGACGATCAACAATGAAGGCGCGGAAATCAATGAGTACCGCATCGAACGCTTCGCGTTGCGCCGCACGTTCGCCTCGTTCTTCAGCTCGTGCTATGTGGGCTTGCGCAAACCGAATGCTCCGATTTTCGAGCTTGCGTTGAAGGTGACGCAACGCGCGCCCGAGGATTGCATTTTTGTGGACGACCGTGCGATCAACGTGGAGTGCGCGCAGAGGGTTGGTATGGACGCAATTGTTTTTAAGGATGCGCGGCAGCTTGCACGGGAGTTGGGCGTGCGTGGAATTGAAGTTGCGTCAACTTGAATCCACCAAGATGCGGGAGGAGGAAACAATTGAGGGCCGCTGACAAACCGATTGTCCCCGGGAGCGCGACGATTGCGAAGCCCCGCGAAGTTCTTCCGGGCGTGCTTGTTTGTCCCGATGCGGAAGGCATTGCGCGCAATGCCGCGCGATTTTTCGTCGAGTGGGCGTGGCAATCCATTGCTGAGGACGGCCGCTTCTGCGTGGCATTGAGCGGCGGCAAAACTCCGGCGTTATTTTTTCGAGTGCTGGCAACGAAGGATTTCCGCGCGCAGGTGGATTGGGCCAAGGTCCATATTTTCTGGGGTGATGAACGCCCGGTGCCGCCCGAAAGCCCCGAGAGCAACTACGGCCTCGCTCGGCGCGAGCTATTGATCCGCGTGCCGATTCCTTCGGCGAACGTGCACCGGATGGAAGCTGAGAAGGCAAACGTGGGCAAGGCCGCGCAGGATTACGAGGATATTCTGCGGCAATACATGGCGCTCGATTCGCGCGGATTTCCGCGGTTCCATCTGATTCTTCTGGGGCTCGGGCCGGAGGGGCACACCGCGTCCTTATTTCCCGGGCAGCGCGGACTGAAAGAGACTTCGCGCTGGGTGAGCACACCCGTGGTGCCGCAAGTCGGCAGCCGGCGAATGACGCTGACGCTTCCGGTGTTGAACGCGGCGCACCACGCGATATTTCTCGTTTCCGGGCCGGAAAAAGCGGAAGCGCTCTACGCCATGCTGGCCGGCACGTCGGACCCGCCGATTCCGGCGCAGATGGTCACGCTGCCGGATGGGCAGAGGACAATTCTGTGCGATGAATTAGCGGCGAAACTTGTGCTCGATGAAATTCGCGAGAAGGGGCGGTTTATTGGGACAAAACGCGTGACACCGGGGGCGAAAAAGACGCCGGCGAAGAAGTAAGTTCCGATCGAAGGACCTTCTAGCTTTAATCATAACGCCCCGGGGCAGGAGCCTGGGGCTCATTGAAAAGCCTCAATCGTTCTATTCGTAGCGCAGCGCGGTAATTGGGTCGGTCCGAGAGGCGCGCCACGCGGGCACAAATGCAGCGAGCGTTGCGACCGCCAGAAGAACGACGGACGCGATCGTGAGCGTGAGCGGGTCGCGCGCGGAAAGGCCGTAGAATAATCCCGATAGCAGGCTCCAGCTTTCGAGCAACTTCGTCAAACCCAGCGCGACTCCGAGTCCCACCACAGTTCCGATAAGCGTCACTCCGAGAGCATCCTGCAGAATTAGACGAAGGACATTTCCACGCTGAGCGCCGAGCGCCATGCGCACCCCAATTTCGCTCGTGCGGCGCGCAACGGTGTAAGAGAGCACGCCATAGAGTCCGATGCAGGCGAGAAGCAGAGCCACCAGCCCGAAGAAGCTGGAGAGTTTCGCTGTAAGACGGTCGCGAATAAGGCGCGCATCAATTAGCGCCGGAACGGTGCGGAAGACGAGCGAGTCGAGGCCGGCGTCGGTTTCATGGACCACCTGGCGCACGGTGGAAGTGAGCGCCGAGCTGTCGTCTCCCATATAGCGCACCTCGAACACCGCATTCGGGGCTTGATCGAGCGGATTGAAGTAAGGAACATAAAAGCGGCGCGAAACATCGCCGCGCAGGGAATTCGGCCTTGCGTCCGCGACGACACCTGCGATTTCCATGTCGAAGTTCGTATCAGGGAACGTGTCCACAACGTGCCGGCCGATGGGGCTTTCATTTCCAAAATAATATTTCGCGAATGCCTGATTAATCCAGCAATGGCGCGCGCCGGTTTCGTCCTGCTTTTCGACGTCGCGGCCCATGAGCACGGGAATGCCAATCGTTGAAAAATAGTTCGGGCCGAGTTGGTCGTAGGCGGCATCCATTTCTTTGCCGCTCTTTGGATCAATACCCGGAATCGAAATTTGATCGCCGGAGTCTGTTCCGAAGAAAAGGCCATTTTCAGAAAGCGACACTCCGCGCACGCCGGGCATGGCCCTGAATCTCGCGATTAGCGTTTGAAACAGCGGAGGAATCGCGGCCATCCTGTATCCGTTGATTTGCGGTGAGATGCGAAACATCAGGATGTGGTCCGCTTCGTAACCGAGCGGAATGTGCGTCAAATTCTGGATGTTGCGGACGAACAGCCCCGCGGCCACCAGCAGCAGCAGCGAAATCGCCACTTGGGCGCCGACCAGGACCTTGCCGATCGGCAGACGTCCGGAGCCGCGCTCGGCCCCGGAAATACTTCGCGATGCGCCGCGAAGGACGTAGTTGAGATCGATCCGAGTGGCGCGCAGCGCGGGGACCAATCCAAATAGAACGCCGGTTAGCAGCGTTATGCCGATGGTAAATGACATCACCGTCCAATCCAGATGGACATCGAGCGGCACTGGCGTGGAAGTGCCGGAAACCATGCGGAGAAGCAATTGATCGCCCCAGCGGGCGAGGAGAAGTCCGATGATCGCCCCCATTGCAGAGAGCAAAACGCTTTCGGTGAGAAGCTGGCGCACCAGTCGTGCGCGTCCAGCACCCAGCGCGACACGCACGGACAACTCTCGTTGGCGCGCCGCGGAGCGCGCGAGAAGCAGGTTTGCAACGTTTGCACACGCGAGGAGCAGCAGCAGGCCGGCAACCCCCATCAGAACGCCGAGCGGCTTCTGGTAGGACCCGCGCAGCGCGGAGAGCCCGTGGCGCGCATCGCGCGTGATGATTCGCCCTTCAGTGATGCTGGGCCGGGCGCTCACATCGGAAATCGTGTCCCCTTCTAACTTCAATGTGTTCTTGAATGTAACGTTTACGGAGGCATTGGCCTGAGAAAGCGTAACCCCGGGTTTGAGCCGTCCGACGATGTGCAGGAACATCGTTTTCGAGATGGCCCCTGGTTGTTGAGTGAGCCAATCGCGCCCGGGAATGACGGCTTGCTGCATCGTAAGTGGAACCCAGACTTCCGGCGCGAACCCGACGACGATTCCGGTGAACTCCTGCGGCATCACCCCAATGACGTCAAACGTGGTACTCCGAATGCGGATCCTGCGTCCGATAACACCGGGATCCCGATGCAGACGCTGCTGCCAGAATGCGTAACTCAACACTGCCTGCGGGAATTGACCGCGGCCCTTATCCACCTCTGCGCCGAAAGCGCGGCCAACCAGCGGCTCAACGCCCAGCACCGAAAAATATTCACCGCTTACCATGCTGATTCCGGTCTGCGTTCCATCGCCGGAATCGCTCGTAGTCACTGGAATCGGGTAGATCTGGCTGGAAAAAGAAAGAATGCCCGAGAAGACCTGGTTGTTGTCGCGCAGCCCCTCGAATTCGTGATACGTGAACACCGCGCGGTCGCCATTGTTCGTGCCATTCTGCATTCCTGAATATTCCGGGTCGGAAAGGACAACGAGCTGTTGCGGGTCGTGGACGGGCAATGTGCGCAGAAGCAGCGCGTTCATCACGCTGAAGAGTGCTGTGTTCGCGCCGATTCCCAATGCGAGCGTGAGTATCGCGAGGGCGGAAAAGGCCGGGTTCTTGAGCAAGCCGCGAATGGCAAACCGCACATCCTGGATGAGCTTTTCCACACATCACCGCCTTAACTCTGAAGTAGCATTCCACTGACCATGCTGACTATATAGACGCCCAGCGAGGGAGTAAGTCACGTCCCTCGAGCAGGTTTCCGTGGTTCAGAAGGGCACTATTCGTAGCGCAGCGCTGTGATTGGGTCTGTCCGCGAGGCGCGCCACGCGGGCACAAACGCCGCGAGCGTTGCGACGGCCAATAGAACTACCGACGCCACCGCGAGCGTCAGCGGGTCATGTGCGGAAATCCCATAGAATAATCCTGATAGCAGGCTCCAGCTTTCCAGGGCCTTCGTCAAAGCGAGAGAGCTTCCCAGGCCGATGGCTGTGCCAATCAGCGTCACAGTGAGAGCGTCCTGCAGAATCAGCCGCAACACATTCACCTGCTGCGCGCCCAGCGCCATGCGCACGCCGATTTCACTTGTGCGGCGCGATACGGTGTAGGAGAGCACTCCATACAGACCGATGGACGCGAGGAGCAACGCCACCAGCCCGAAGAAGCTCGAAAGCTTGGCCGTCAGGTGGTCACCCATGATGTGCTGGTCAATCTGCGTCGGTACGGTGCGGAAGACGAGCGGGTCGAGGCCCTTACCGTTGTCATTGACCAACCCGCGAACGGTGGAACTCAACGCCGAGCCGTCTCCCGAGTACCGCAGGATGAACACCGCGATCGAGGGCTGGCCGATTGGATTGAAGTAAGGAACAAAGAAACGCCGATCCATCTCTTCACGCAGCGAGTGCAACCGCGCGTCCGCTACGACTCCCACTATTTCCATTTCGGCGCGCTCGTCGGGGTATGTGTCCACAATGTGCCTGCCGAGCGGGTTGTCGTTACCAAAATAATATTTCGCCATGGTCTGATTGATCCAGCACTGGCGGGCGCCCGATTCATCCTGCTTTTCGATGTCGCGGCCCATCAGGATGGGAATGCCGACGGTCGAGAAATAATGCGGGCCAATTTCTTCAAAAGTGGCGTCCATTTCCTGGCCGGAATTCGGCGTATACCCGGATATGGCAATTTCGGTGTTGGAATCCCCGCCATATTGAACTCCATTTCCGGAAAGAGTTGCGCCTCTCACGCCGGGTACGGCGCTCAATTTCGCGAGCAGTGTTTGATAAAGCGGATGGACTGCCGCTGCTTGGTATCCGTTGAGTTTTGGATTGAGGCGGAACATCAAGAGATGATCGGCTTCATACCCCAGCGGGATGCGCGTCAAATTCTGGATATTGCGGATAAAAAGCCCGGCGGCCACCAGCAGAAGAAGTGAAATCGCCACCTGAGTCCCAACTAAGACCCTGCCGACCGGGAGACGTCCGGATCCCCGCTCACCTCCGGAAATGCTTCGTGAGGCGCCGCGAAGAACATTGTTCAAATCGATCCTTGTGGCGCGCATCGCGGGGATCAATCCGAAGAGGATGCCTGTAAACAGCGTCACTCCGATTGTAAATGCCATTACCATCCAGTCGAGATGAACATCAAGCGGGACGGGCGTCGAAGTGTCGGAAACCATGCGAAGCAGCAATTGATCTCCCCAGTCCGCGAGAAAGAGGCCGACGGCCGCGCCCATCGTCGAGAGCAACACGCTTTCGGTTAGTAATTGGCGCACCAGGCGGTCGCGTCCCGCGCCGAGCGCGACTCGGACAGTCAACTCTCGTTGCCTTGCCGCGGAGCGCGCGAGCAGCAGGTTCGCCACATTCGCGCACGCGAGCAATAACAGCAGCCCGACGAGTCCCATCAGCACGCCAAGTGGCTTCGCATATTGTCCACGCAACTCGGAAAGCCCATGGCGCGCATCGCGCGTCACAATGCGCCCTTCGGTCACCTGGCTTCGGATGCTCGCGTCGGGGATCGTGTCCCCTTCTGCCTTCAACACGTTGTGAAATGTTACGTTGATGGAGGAGTTTGCCTGCGCGAGCGTCACGCCGGGTTTCATCCGCCCGACAATGTGCAGAAACATCCGCTTGGCAACCACCCCGGGCTGTTGCGTGAGCCAATCGGCGCCCGGGTTGATCGCCTGCTGCATCGTGAGCGGCACCCATATGTCAGGCGAATCTCCAACGGCTATTCCGGTGAATTCCCGCGGCATCACCCCGATGACGTCGAACAGCGTTTGCCGGATGCGGATTTTGCGGCCAATCACTCCCGGGTCTCGATTCATGCGTTGCTGCCAGAATGCGTAGCTCAAGACTGCCTGCGGAAATTGGCCCAGACCGCGGTCGACATCCGGGTTGAATCCGTGGCCGATCATCGGCTGGACCCCAAGCGTCGAAAAATATCCTCCGCTCACCATGCTGATTCCGGCCTGCGTGCCTTGGCCTGATTCGCTCGTTGCCACCGGATCATCGATGATGAAACTTCCAAAAGCCAGAATTCCGGAGAAAACCAGATTGTTGTCGCGCAGTCCCTCGAACTCGTGATAGGTGAACGCGAATCGCACGTCATTTTCCGTTCCATTTTCCATTCCCGAATGGTTTGGATCGGAAAGAACTACAAGTTGCTGGGGGTTGCGCACCGGCAACCTGCGCAAAATCAGCGCGTTCATCACACTAAAGAGGGCAGTGTTCGCGCCGATGCCTAGCGCCAAAGTCAGGATTGCGACCGCGGAAAAGCCGGGATTCTTCAGCAGCGCGCGAAGCGCAAACCGTATATCTTGCATAAGTCTTTCCATTAGCCTCCGGTCTGCAAATGCCTTTCTGTCTACCTGATAAGACGCGACGCGCAAAGAAGTGTCACCTCCGTGATGCTATTGATTCTTGAAAAAGCCAAGTGAGTTGTTTGGGTGGCCTTCAGCGGAATCTACGGTTGCAGTGCTTGCTTCACGGAGGGTTTTACTTGCATTGACGCAATGCTCGCGGCGTCCCAGCCGCCGCCAAGCGCCTTGACGAGCAGCACGGACGTCACCAGCCGCTGCCCTTCAATTTCCGCGGCCAGTTGCTCGTTTGAAAGCAGCGTCTGCTGCGCCGTCACTACATCGAGGTAGCTCACCAACCCGCCGACATAGCGGTTCGTTGCGATCTCCAGCGCTTTGCGCGCGTCATTCACGGCCTGCCCCTGTGCCTTCAGCGCCTGATCCAGAATCCCCAGGCCTGCGAGGTTGTCCTCGACCTCTTGAAACGCCGTGAGGACCGCACCACGGTAATTTGCGACGGCGCCTGTGTAGCCCGCTCGCGCAAACTGGGCCTGCGCCTTGCGCGCGCCGCCTGTCAGGACGCTTTCCGCAACGGCCGCGCCAATGGCCCAGTAACCGCTCGATAGGGTCGCCAGGGTCGAGATGCTGAAGCTTTGCAGCCCGCTGCCCCCGCTCAGGCTCAAGTCGGGGTAATAGGCGCTCTTGGCGACGCCGATTAGCGCGTTCGCGCCGGCCATGCCGCGCTCGGCCTCTGCGATGTCCGGGCGTCGCTCGAGCAGATCCGAGGGCACTCCGAGGGGTACCTCGGGAACCGTTGACGGCATCGGTTTTGCGGCGAGCTTGAAATTCGGCGCGGGCTGGCCCGCGAGTGCGCCGACTGCGTCTTCAAATTGCACTCTTTGCTGATGCAGCAAAATCGCCTGCGTGCGCGTCGCATCGAGCAGTGTTTGTTCCTGCGCGACATCGAGGCCGGAGGCAACGCCACCCTTCGCGCGGTCTTCCACAAGCTGCAATCCCTTTTCAAAAGATACAACCGTCCGGTCCAGCACGCCGATTTCCGCATCAATTTCGCGGACCGTGAAATAGTCGGCAGCAATTTCAGAGGCAATCAGAAGGCGCAGGTTTTGCAGATCCGCGGCGGATGCCTGGTAGGCGGCATTCGATGCTTCAATGTTGCGCCGCACGCGGCCGAACAGATCCGTTTCATATGCGACATTGAACGAGAGTTGATAGTTGCTGTTCGTGATCGGCGGGAAAGGCAGGCCCGACTCCGATTCGAACGGGCGATAGCCGGATTCGCGCGCCCGCGCTGGCGACCCAACAACGCCGGCCTGGGGATAGAGTCCCGCGACCGTGAGCCGCGCCGTCGCGCGCGCCTGCTCCAGCCGCGCTACGCCGGCCTGAAGCGTGGGGTTCGTGCCCATCGCTTGACCTTCGAGCGCATCGAGATCGGGATCGGAGAAGATTTTCCACCACTCACCCTTGGGAATTTGGTCGCGCGGATCCCCGGGGCGCCAGGGGTCTTCCGCTTTCCATGCGGTGGCCGTGGGCGCGTCCGGCCGGTGATAATTGGGGCCGACAGAACACCCGGCAAAGAAAATCGCGATGGCGGCCGCGCCGGTGAGAATCTGAATGCGGCGATTGCTTCTCATTTCCATTTCACTGTTTCGGATTTGGTTGCTTTATGTGGACTGCTTCCCCGGCTTCGAGCGAATCCGGAGGATTGAGTACGACGGCGTCCGATGGATCGATGCCTTGCAGGACTTCCACGGCGTTGCCGAAATCCCGGCCGATGGCGAGGCGTTTCAATTCAATTTTATTATCCGCGGTAACAACCGCGGCCATCGTTCCATCGGGACGGAACAACAACGCATTCACTGGGAGCGAAAGCCGGTCGCCGCTGATCTTCAAATCGAAATGAACTTCGGCGTAGGAGCCCGGCAAAAGCTCTCCCTTGCTGTTGGGCACATCCACTTCGGTGCGCAGCGTCCGCGTGGCCGGATCCTCCGAATCAGCGGTGCGCGCAACCACGCCGCAGAACCTTTTCCCCGTGAATTCCGCGAGCTCGAGGCACGCGCGCTGGCCGATGCGCACCGATGGTGCGTACGTCTGCGGGACGGCGACGAAAACGCGAAGCGGATCAATCTGCGCCAGATTAAACAAGGCTTTCCCCATGCCGCCGTTGCCCGCGTTAATCAGCGTCCCGGGGTCCACATTGCGCTGCGTAATCACGCCGGCAAATGGCGCGTACACTCGTTTGAAAGACTCCAGGTCTTCAAGCCGTTTTACGTTTGCCTCCGCCGACGTGACGATGCTCTTTTTTGCCGCGAGATCGCCGGTCGCATTGTCCACTTCCTGTTTCGAAACCGAATCCGTCTTGAGCAAATCCTGGTACCGCGTGGCCGTGGTGGCCGACAGGGTGAGGTTGGCTTGCGCGGTCACAAGGTCGGCGCGCGCCTGCGAAAGCTGCTGGTCTATTTCCGGTGTTTCGATTTCCGCGAGCAACTCGCCTTGCTTCACGCGGCTGCCAATATCGTGGTACCACACTTTCAGATACCCGTCTGTCCGCGCATAAATAGGAGACTCCACGTACGCTTCGAGCGAACCCGGCAGCACAAGATCGGACGCCGCGTTTGCCTGAGTGGCATGGACAACGTCCACGATCGGGACGGCGTTGATGGTAGTTTGCTGCGCCAGCACCCGGCTCGCGCTGCGCTTCTCCGAAATGCTGTAAAATCCTATCACCGCGAAAATTACAAACGGCACCAGATACATCAAAATGAGTTTGCCGCGCCCGCTCCGGTGTGGTTGATTGGCCGTGTTTTGCTTTTGTTCGCTCAATGGTTCCGTCCTACAGCTTTCTATAAGTAATTCAATTATGCCTGATTTGCCGCCGGATTCTCCGATTCCTGATGCACCGGGTTCTTATAATCCCTGTGGATCATCTTGAAAACGCACGGCACGAAAAACAGCGTCGCAAATGTTGCGAACAGCAGCCCGCCAATCACCGCGCGCCCAAGCGGAGCGTTCTGCTCGCCGCCCTCGCCCAATCCCAGCGCCATCGGGACCATGCCAATCATCATCGCCAGGGCCGTCATCAGCACCGGGCGGATGCGGATGAAGCCCGCTTCCAGCGCCGCCTCCGTCGAGTCCAAGCCTTCCCGCAGCCGCTCGCGCGAAAAGGAAACCATAAGGATACTATTGGCGGTCGCCACGCCCATGCACATAATTGTGCCGGTCAATGACGGCACGTTGAGCGTCGTCTTCGTCAGGAGAAGCATCCACAGAATTCCCGCCAGCGCGCCCGGTAGCGCCGTGATGATAATGAACGGGTCGAGCCATGATTGAAAATTCACGACGATGAGCAGGTAGACGAGCGCAATTGCCACCAGAAGTCCTGCGGCCAGTCCCGTGAATGACGAGGTCATCGTTTGGACCTGTCCTCGCATCGTGAGTTCACTTCCGCGAGGCAGCTTCGGCTCGAATTCCGCTATGACCTTTCGCACATCGTCCGCCACGCCGCCCAGGTCGCGTCCGTTAATCGCCGAATAAATATTGATCATGGGCTGCGCATCGTAATCGGAAAGTTCAGCGGGATCTCCACTTACATTTATTTCCGCAAGATTTCCCAGCACTTGTGGCACGGTCGTCTTGGCGGAGGAGACTGGAATATTGTTGATCGAATCCATCGAGTCGATTTTGTACTGGGGTACCTGCACGGCCACTGAATAGTTGATTCCGTTTTGCGGATTCGCCCAGAACGATGGGTTCGTTTGAAAACTTGAGCTCAGCGTGAGCAGCAGGTTTTGCGCAATGTCATTCTGTGAAAGCCCCACGGACTGCGCACGCGTCCGGTTTATGTCTAAATGCAGCGTGGGCTGCGCGAACATCTGATGCACGTGCACATCCACCGTGCCGGGGATATTCTCAATGCGGTTGGCAATTTTCTGCGCGAGCGCATAATTCGCGCCAATGTTAGGGCCAGTCAATTCCACATCAATCGGCGCGGGCACTCCGAAATTCAGGATCTGGCTCACGATGTCTGCGGGCTGGAAAAAAAACTGCGTCCCCGGAAATCCTTCGGCCAGCCGCCCTCGCAATTCATTGATGTAGTGCTCCGTTGGGGTCTTGTGATCCGCGTTCAGCGCAATCAGAATTTCCGCATCGGATGTCCCAATCGTGCCCGAATTACTGTACGACATATTTAGGCTGCTGTACGGCAGCCCGATGTTGTCCAGTATGTTGCCCAGATCCTCCGGCGGGATCACTTTGCGTACCATGTCTTCGACCTCGTCGCATTCGCGCGCCGTCTCTTCCACGCGCTGGCCCACCCGCCCCCGCATATGCAACCGGATCAATCCCGCGTCCACGCTGGGGAAAAAGTCGCGTCCCAGGATCGTGGCAATGGGCGCGGACCCAACGCAAAGCAAGAGGAAAAGGATTACGAAGGTCCCCGAGTAGTCCAGACAGAAAGCCAGCGAATTGCGATAACCGTGCCGCATCCGCTCAAAGCCCTTTGTGAATCCGCGCTGGATGCGCGAAAAGGGATCGTTGCCCGTCGCGTGTTCTTCGCCGTGATGCCCCCGCAGCAGGTACATTGCCAGCGTGGGCACCAGCGTCCGGGAGAGCAGGTAGGACGCCAGCATCGCGAAGACCACTGCTTCGGCGAGCGGTACGAAAAGGAACTTAGCCACTCCAGTCAGAAAAAACATCGGCACAAACACGATGCAGATACAAAGCGTCGAAACGAAAGCAGGCACTGCAATTTGCTGCGCGCCGTCCAGAATTGCGCGGACGGTTTCCTTGCCCTGCGCGAGGTTCCGGTTGATGTTCTCGATCTCCACTGTCGCGTCGTCTACAAGGATTCCCACCGCCAGCGCCAGTCCGCCGAGCGTCATGATATTGATAGTTTCTCCGAGCGCGCTTAGGACGCAGATGGAAACGAGTATGGAGAGCGGGATCGACACCGCGATGATCACCGTGCTCCGCCAGTTGCCGAGGAAGAGCAAAATCATCAGCGCCGTCAGGCACGCCGCAATCAGCGCCTCGCGGATCACGCCTTGCACGGCCGCGCGCACGAAGATGGATTGATCGAACATCGGCGTAATCCGAAGCGTCGGCGGCAGCGTCAGTGCGACGCGTGGAAGAAGATCGTAGAGCCGCCGGACAATGTCCAGCGTCGAAGACCCGCCCGTTTTGAAAACGCTGAGCAGCACGCTGCGCTGGCCATCCGTGCGCACGATGTTCGTCTGCGGGGAAAATCCATCCGACACAACGGCAACATCACGCAAATAAACGGTCGCGCCGTTCAACGTTTTGATTGGCAAATTGTTCAGCGCGGCGATCGTAATCGTGCTGCCGTTCATTTCGACGGGATACTCAATCGAGCCGAGCTTCACCGTTCCGGTGGGCAGGATCAGGTTCTCATTCGTCACCGCGTTAATCACATCCACCGGTGAAAGGCTCTTGGCCTGCAACGCGGGGATATCCACGTTCACGGAAACCTGCCGTTGCTTCCCGCCGTATGGGTAGGGAGTCGCCGCTCCGGGGATCACCGCCAACCGGTTCCGCAGGAAGTTGACCGCAATATCATTCAGCTCCTGCTCGCTCAGCCCCTGGCCGCGCAATCCGAGCTGCATGATTGGGACCGTCGAAGCGGAATACGTGATAATCAATGGCGGAAATGTGCCCGGCGGCATCGAGCGGACTGCCGTGGTCGAGATCGCGGTGATTTGTGAAATGGCCAGCGCGACGTTCGCATGCGGCTGGAAATAGACCTTGATGATCGAGCGCCCCTCCATCGTCTGGGACTCGACGTGCTCGATGTCATTGACCACCGTCGTGAGCGAGCGCTCGTAACCCGAAACGATGCGCTGCTCAATGTCCGTCGGCGATAGCCCGCCGTAATTCCACACAATGCTGACAACAGGGATGTTGATCTCGGGGAAAATGTCCGTCGGTGTCCGCTGAAGCACCAGCGGGCTGATGAACAAAATAACCAGCGCAAAAACGATGAACGTGTAAGGCCGGTTGAGTGCGAGGCGTACTATCCACATACAATTTTATGAACGATCTGGCAATTTCCTTTGCGCCGCGGGAATCCTGCGCCCGGCAGCCTCATGATTTCCACACCACTCCATCTGATTTGATGCGCCGCTGGCTGCCCGGTCACATGCTTGGCGCCCATCGGCGCCCATCCTGTCACCCTGCAAGCCCTTGAAAGCGCATATCTTAGCCTAATGGACGTGCGCCCCGCACCTCAGGTTCCCGCCTTCTACAAATACCCGTTATCGGTTGGGCAAGCAAGGAAAGTAGCCACTTACATACATAGGGACCGGGTTCAAAGATGATCGGAGCTTTTTCAGTTCGCCCGTTCTCAGTGATACACTTTCTCCGTTTTGCGGAGGCTACACAGTGAGGATGAGCGATTTGTACTGCAAAATCTTGACCTCTAAGAAAGTTTCGCCCAGAGGCGCCGCGTCCCGGAAGCGCGTTGTGCGAATCGCCGCCGCTTGCGCCCTCGCAATTTCTGCGGCGTTCGGCGCGGCTCACGCCGTTCGCGCTCAGCAGATGCCGCCCGAGCTTTACTCAAAGCTGAAATGGCGCCTCATCGGCCCATTTCGCGCGGGACGCGTCACCGCGGTCACCGGGATTCCCGGCAACACGGCTGTCTATTACATCGGCACGCCGGGCGGCGGCGTTTGGAAGACCGTTGATGGCGGGTCTGTGTGGACTCCGATCTTCGATGACGCGCGTGTGGCTTCCATCGGCGATGTCGCCGTGGCGCGCACAAACGCAAATATCATTTACGTCGGCACCGGCGAGCAGACTGTCGGCAACGGAATGTGGAAATCCACCGACGCCGGCGCAACGTGGAGCCGCATCGGCCTGGATCAAACTCATTACATTTCCACTGTTCTCATTGATCCGAAAAATCCCGACATCGTTCTCGTCGCCGCCCTCGGCGATCGAACATCCGGCGACCAGCGCGGAGTTTTCCGCACAACCGACGGCGGCAAATCTTGGACGCGCACGCTTTATCGCGATGAAACCAGCGGCGTGATCGATATGAGCTATGACCCAACCGCGCCCAGCATCGTCTTTGCCGCGTTCCAACGCCGTCCCGGCGGGGCGGGCGCTGGGGGCGGCGGCAGGGGTCGCGGCGGCGCGCAGGAACCTCAGGTCGAAATCTACAAATCCACTGACGCGGGCATCAACTGGCAGCCGCTCAAATCAACGGGGTTGCCCGAGTCGGACCTCGGGCGTATCGGCATCGTCGTCGCGCCCGGCACAAACGGCCAGCGCGTTTACACCGTCGTGAATCAGGGCGTCTTTCGCTCCGATGACAGCGGCGCCACTTGGCAGCGCGCGACCACCGATCCGCGCATCGTCAGCACCGGCTATTTCGGAAAAATTTTCGCCAACCCGCGCAATCCGGATGACATTTTCATAGGCCAGACTTCGATGTATCGCTCCACCGATGGCGGTCACAACTGGTACGCCTTCAACGGCGCGCCCAGCGGCGACGACTTCCACGTCATCTGGGTCAACCCCGAAAACCCGCGATACATGATTCAAGGCGTGGATCAGGGCGCAATTATTAGCGAAGATGGCGGCAACACATGGAGCAGCTGGTACAACCAGCCCACAGGCCAGCTCTATCACCTCACCACCGACAACGAATACCCGTACATGGTTTACGGATCGCAGCAGGATAGCGGTTCGGTCGGCATTCCCAACCGCGGCCCAAACGGCGAAATTACGGACACCGATCGCATCTCCGTCGCCGCGTTCGAGTTCTCCTATCTGGCTGTTGACCCGCTCGACCCCAACTTAATCTATTCCACCGGCTGGTACAACAGCGTCATCCGCTTCGATCGCCGGACCGGTGGCGTCGCCACGGTTTATGTGGCCGGCGCGGGAGATCGAGCCGTACAGATGCCGCCTGTCGTTTTTTCGCCGCAGGATCCACACACACTCTACCTGGGCACGCAGTATGTTCAGGCGACCACGAATGGTGGAATGAGCTGGAAAAGAATCAGCCCAGACCTAGCTCCACCGCCACCTCCTCCTCCGGCCAATCCGAACGCTCCTACTGCTGGTGGCGGAGGAGGTGGTCGCGGCGGGCGTGGCGGCGCAATTTACGCGTTGGCGCCTTCGCCCATGCCGCGCAGCGGCGTCATCTGGGCGGGCACGTCGAACGGACATATCCAACTGACTAAAGACGGCGGAAAGAATTGGGCGGATGTTTCGCCGAAGGATCTTCCCGTCGGCCAGAATGGCTCGCCGCTCCCCGCAACCGTTCAAATCATCGACGCTTCCCACTTTGACGGCGGCACAGCGTATGCTGCGATAACAGGTTTCAACAGCGACGCGCCGATGCTCTATCGCACTCACGATGGTGGCGCTACCTGGCAGAAAATCATCAATGGTTTGCCGGGCGACGCCATCACGCGTTTCATTCGCGAAGACACCGTTCGCAAAGGATTGCTATTCGCTGGCACCGAAACGAGCATGTGGGTTTCGTTCGACGACGGCGACAACTGGCAGTCACTTCAATTAAATTTGCCGGTCAGCTCGATGCGCGACCTCGTCGTTCATGGAAACGATCTTGTGCTGTGTACCTACGGACGCTCGATTTATATCCTTGACGACATCAGCCCGATCCGTCAGGCCGACGCGCAAGTCACCGCCAAGGATGCATTTCTGCTTCGTCCATCGAATGCCGTGCGTACGCGATGGGACGTCAATCAGGATACGCCTTTTCCGCTCGGCACCGCTGCTGGCCCGAATCCTCCCGACGGCGCAATTTTCGATTACTTTATGAAGAACGCGGCTTCCGGAGAAGTGTCTCTCGACATCCTCGACGCAAAGGGAAATCTCGTGCGTCATTACACCAGCACGCCTCCTCCACCGCCAGCGTTGCCCGCGAACGTGCCGGACTACTGGTTCGGGCCGCCCGCTGTTTTGTCTACGGTTCCCGGCGCGACGCGCTTCGTGTGGGATTTGCGCTACGGCGATCCCGAAGCCCTACCCTACAGCTACTATGGAAATTTCCTTGACTACATCGAGTACACGCTCGCCGATCACGCAATCCCATACGATACGCCGCGCGTACAGCCGCAGGGCCCGCTCGCCGTGCCGGGGATGTACACCGCCGTGCTCACGGTCGCGGGTCAGAAGTACAGGCAGAATCTCGCAGTGACCATGGATCCGCGCGTCAAGGTTACGCAGGCCGATCTGGAAGAGCAGCTCGCGTGGGCGCAGAAGGCCATGCGCGGTCTGGCGGCGAGCAAGGGCGCGTACCCGCAGCTCACCTCATTGCTTGACGCCATCGCGGATCGCCAGAAGTCCGCCGCGTCGGATGCGGGTCTCACGGCTGCATTGAAAGCGGCGGGTGAGAAAATCCTTGCGGTGCGCGAAGGATCGCGCCCGCCGGCCGATGCGCCGCCGGGGACTTTGCCAACGCCCGGAGTCGGTCCGGTGAATCGCGATCTCGCGCGCGCGTTCGCGATGATTGAGAGCGGCGACATGCGTCCTTCCGAAACCGCGAAGTCCACGGTGCAGGAATTGTGCACCGCGCTCGACAAGGATCTGGATGCGTGGCGGCAGTGGAATCTGCAGGAGCTTCCGAAGTTGAATACCCAGCTTGCAGCATTTCAGCTCGCGCAGCTTCCCATGGCCACGAATATTCCGGCTGTACCTGGTTGCGGTCGCTAGCTGAGAGCTACGTGGAATGCGCTGACAAGTTGAGCCCGCGGATGCGGAAGGCGATCGCGTAATCGCAAGGCTTCCTTTCCGGAAGCTGAATTTTCAATCGGGCGTCGTCCTGTTTCCATTCAACTCCGCCGTTGCGTCCGAGGAGCACAACGCTTGCATAGAGCGCAATGCGTTCATTCTTTTCTCAGGGCGGCTTCGGCCGCGGCGCCGTCGAAGAGCTGGAATTCGCGGATGCGCGGCGCGGCGGCAGCAGAGATGACCACGAGCCGCACTCGATCCGAAGTCGTGCGCGAGAACTTATCAATTTTCTTGTGGCCGACCGATGTACCGGTATAGAGCACGGTCCATTTCCCCTCGACGAACGCTTCGATTTCATATTTCTCGATTTGCTGACCGCCGGCAAGCCATTCCATTGTGACCGCGCGGTCAAAAGTGACCGGCGTCTCAAAAGCAAGATTGATCAAGGCGGAGCGGGCGTCCGGCGACGCGCTCCAAAAAGTATCGGGATCGCCATCTGTCGTTGCAGGGGCATTTGAGATGGCCGCGGTGCGCGCAAGATTTTTTTCCGGGCCGTAAATAGAGCGGACAACGGCGCCGAATTCAGCGAGCCGCTGCACATCGGAATCAGGGAGCAGGCCGCGATTATCCGGCGCGAGGCCGAGCATGAGCTGCGCGCCGCGGCCGACGGTTTTCTCGTAAGTGTCAAGCAATTCGGCGACGGACTTCAAACTTTTTTCGTCATTCGGATGCCAGAACCAGTGATCCTTGCGCAACGGCGTATCGGCTTCGGCGGGACGCCAGCGCAAGTAACCGTGCAGGTCGAGCACATTCCAATTTTCCTCCGAAGCGAAACCGCTTTCGTTGCCCACCCAGCGGATGTCGCCATATTTCAAGAGCGCCGCATCGGCGAAGACGAGCGCGTTCGGCTGGTAGACGCGCAATTGCGAAACGTAACGATCGAAGTCGTAGACGTGGCCTTCACTGCCGGCGCCATCGAGCCAGAATTCCTCGAGCGGACCATAGTTCGATGCCAGCTCGATGAGCTGCGCGACGTAGTGGTCGTCATACTTCTTGCTGTCTTTGTAGGACGGTTCGTGACGATCCCACGGTGAGAGATAGACGCCGAATTTCATTCCGGCCTCGCGGGCCGCGCTCGAGACTTCGCGGACGGCGTCACCACGGCCTCCGCGCCAGGGGCTAGACTTCACGCTGTAATCGGAATGGCTGGTGGGCCAGAGGGCGAAGCCGTCATGATGCTTGGCGACAAAGACGAGATAGTTCGCGCCGGCAGATTTCGCGGCTGCGACCCACTGGACGGGATCAAACTGCGTGGGATTGAAAACTTTCGGGTCCGCAGTGCCGTCACCCCATTCGCGGGCCATAAAAGAGTTTGGCCCGAAGTGAATGAGGACACCGATCTCGAGGTCCTGCCAGGCGACCTGCTGCGGGCTGGGCTTGATGTCGGTGAAGCTCTGGGCCGCGACGGTGGCGGCGATTGCAACCGCTGTGCAGATCAGGGCAATTAGGGTGAATCGTCTCCTCATAGCGGCGGATGATACTCCAATCTGGTCAGCAATTGGCTGGTTCCGGCTCGGGTGAGGGCGGTACCCCCCATCTTTTTGTAAGAGTGTGCGCCTAAAGGACTTACGGGAACGAAGAGCGGTAAGAGTGTGATTCTAAAGGACTTGCGAGTATTTACATATAGTAAACTAAACATAATGGATTCAACGACTTACGATTTTGACTGCGCGGTGGCTCGTAAGAGTGTGATTCTAAACAACTTAAAGCCCTTTAGAATCATACTCTTACGGGAGGACCTTCGTATCGGCGATTCTCGCTTTCGGCAGGGGCGACTTTTCCCGTTTTGGGAAGGCATTCGAAAAGGGCGTCGCAGTCTGCAAGCGAGATTACCATAGGGTTATCGTGAAACTCAAGGGGAAAATTTTACATGGTTGGAGGTGGGTCATAGAATTCGGGGCGGCGTAGGATTTGAGGGGAATATTCAACGCAGAGGCGCAGAGAGAACGGAGAGTCCACGCAGCAAAAAGGGGACGGGAGCGGAATCGGTTTACGAACAAAAACAGGGACGTGCGAAATCTCCAACCTGTGGGGTGCGGGGCAAGCCGCCGCCCCTGCGAAGACCGAATTCTATTTGAGATCGAGGTCAGGCTCTTGCGCGGCGTTTGGTGGAGCGCTTGGGCTTTTCTGCGGCGGCGGAGCGATGGGCTGCGCGGAGGAGGTCACGCAAGGCTTCAGGTTGGATTCGGGTGGGGCGGACGAGGATCCAGGGGTAATTCAAATAATGGTCGGTGATGAAGTATGTGTCCGGATCGGTGGCGATCATGTCGTCGCGTTTGTCGATCGCCATGCGAACGACGAGGGATTCGCCGTCTTGATGGAAGCGGGCGAAGAGAGCGCCACTTACCTTGAAGCCGGGCGTGCCGTAGGAACTGGCTTCCTCAACGTTGTCGAGGGAGAGTGCGATTTGGCGGATGTTAGCGAAAGAGACTGGCACACTTATCTTCGCGAATTCATTTGGCAGCGGTGCAGATGAATTATATATCCAGCTTCCCTGTCCATCACAGAGATTAATTCGTCCCCAATTAAAGGTATCGTTTCGGCCCCCGCTTGCCGTTAATTTCCCGAAGGCCTCTCAACATGGTCGATGACAATGGTATCCAACGGGCCCTTTGTCGAAACCAGCTTCAGCCCAAGTTGATCCTGGATCGCCGTGAAGATCGATATCCCCGACGGATCAGGCGCGGGTGCATCGGCGGCCCCCGGAGCAAGCGAAAGCGGCGCGCCCCCAAAGCCAGTCTCTGATGTCCATTGCAAAGTGAAATCGTAGGTACTCTTGAGCCCGGTTTGGTCCAAGATCGGAAGTTTGAATTGCTGCGAGAGCATGAAGACGAGCTGGGCGAGAGGCGCGCTCTTGCCAATAAGAGTCATTTGCCCGGCCGTACCAATCCTGATCATCACCGCTCCTGGAGTCGGCATCGGCGGGCCGCTCCCTCGACTCGGGGCGAGCGGGGAATTGCCCTGAAGATTGGCCGCGGGGGCTATCGATTCGGCGAGCTTCGGACCGCCCTTTGCGATAATCAGCGCAAAGGTGGGAAGGTCCTTCGTCCCGTGATGAACCTTCAACGCGAATCGGTCGGCGAGGAGGGACTGAACCATCAGGCGCATTCGATCAATTTGCTGTTCGCGAGGAAGCTTCCGTAGCTCCTCCGCCACCGAATCGTCCACCTTCGCATCAATATCGAATCTCTCGTCCCCAATCCAACTCGGACCTCCCGAAATCTGGAAATCTCTCACGTTAAACACGAATTCGATGAGGGATTTTGCCGTTGTACTTGCCACGAACTTGCCGGGATCAAATTTCGTCGGAGCAGAGAAAATGCCGGGCTCCGAATGATTCGGCTTAATCGACGCGACCTCGAAGGACGGCATCGGCGCGCCCGTCACTGGCGCTGCCGAGGATTGAACTGCCAGGGATTGAGCCTGCAGCAGTGGCGCAGTAATCGAACTTGGAAAAACCGGCAGAGCCAGCACAACGATTGCGGCTGTCGTCATGATGAGATTTCTACGAATGCCCCGTGTTCCCTGCGGATGGTTTCTCATGCCCTCCCTGTCTTTCTTTGAATCGGAATCCGTCACACCCTTATGCCTGGGTCGGAGACTCGATTTCTATTCTTCGTCGATTGCGCTCAAGCAGCAGATGATGCATCCAAGCGCAAGAAGCAGTCGTCGTCCACACAGTCAAAAACCTAAAGGCAACTTCAACGTAATGGGTCATGGGGTAATAAAAGTGCCCCTGCACCGTCGGATCCAAATACAACGTGAGGTGACTGCCTCCGAAACCAAAGACCAATGCAAAAGCAAGAGCCACCGAAGCTCTGCTCCACTCTGCGGATCGAACTGAAGCAACGACGATGGAAAATGCCAGAGCAACACAAGCGACCGTGACGATAGGCATCCACCAATAAAAAATGGCAACTGTGATGAGGCCGCAGAATCCCAACGCGAGCCGAGCGAACTTGTCACTGAGTCCATAGCGGATGGCCGCATAAGAGGCGGCTATCCACGATACCAAGCCGAACCAAGAGGCAATACGAAGAAGGTCCGAATTGTCTGGGGGCGTATGCATCGGATGGATGCCAAACACAAGAGTTATCACCTCTCTCGCAAGGAACGACGCGACGCAATACGCGGCTGCATACGCGATCGTGCGCCGCCAGGTGAGGGAGAGAACAATTTTTGCAACGGAGAGCGAAAACCACGAAGGTCCATGTTGTGCCGCCGTTTCAAGCAGATCCCCGACCATAGAAGCAGCGCAGCCTCGGTCGGTAAGCCGGGCCAGAATCCATTCCGCCCAAAGGGCGCTATCCATCCGTGTCTCCAAGAAGTTTCAGCCCTTGCAGCAGGCTCTGATAGGAACGGTGCGCGGCGATCACCGCCGCGCGGCCCGTCTTCGTCACTTTGATGTAACGCTTCGCGCGCCCGCCGCGCTGGGGTGTGGGATCACCTATCCGGGATTGCACCAGCCCCTTTGCTTCCATGCGATCGAGCGTGGTGTAAAGTGCGCCCGGTGCGGGCTCGCGCCCCGTGCACTCCGCTATCTCCGCGCGAATTGTTACGCCATAGGCGTTTTCGCCAAGACGCAAAATGGCAAGAAGCACGACTTGCTCGAACTCGCCAAGCGATGCAGGCAGTGACATAATAACTGCAATGTAGTTATTTTCCAGCACGATTGTCAAGATAAATTTGCCGTGGCGCATCGGGCGCTGAAGAACATCCAGTCTTGAAAGGGTGCGCCGGCACTGCCTACGATTTTCGCGAGCCTCCAATTAACTCCGCGTTGCCGGTGGTGAGGCAGGGAGCGTAGCCCTCGCGTTGAGTGCTGATCAGTATGAATTTTCAAGCGCGGGGTTCTTTATGAGGAAAGCAGAAAGCATCGTAAAAGTTGAGTGGATTGAGACGTAGTGAGGGCCGCCCCCAGGCGGGAGCCTGGGGGCTCGGGGTTGTAGTTTGGATGTCGACGTTGAAGTGGGTGTACAGTTGGTGAAGAAGGCGAAGAGGACGCGTTCAATCCCATTCGATTTCGATGCCGTGTGCTGAGACGCGAACTTTTGGCGGCTTGTGTTTCGTAAGAATGCGGATCGCGCTGAATCCACCACCGAGGCCTAAAACCGCACCACTGGCAATCATCAGGCCGAGCTTGCTGGTTGGCTCGGGATCGAGGATCGCGAGGACGATTACGACGGCGCCGAAAACACCCATGCCCGCGGCAACTACGACCGCCATCCAGTCATTGCGCGAGAGGCCGGTCTTCAGGCCCATGTCCAGGAGCGTCTGGCTGGTGGGGTCAATTCCGACATTGGCATCATCAATGATGACGATTTGATCGCGATTGCGATAGGCCTTCGCGAGTTGCGGAAGCCAGCCCTGCTCGGAAGTGCGGATTGTCAGGTTGCCCATGCGCAAGTCTCGATTGATTAGATTGGATGTTTTGGGGGAAAAGGTCAATGAGGGAAAAGTTCATGCGAAGACGGCACATGAAATGCGGAAGGATATCAACGCAGAGTGAACAGAGAGATGTGTGCCGGGGCCGCCCCCAGGCGGCAGCCTGGGGGGCTCGGGGGTGGGGCCTAGGTTTGTGGGTGAAGCCAGAGCTGCCCCCTTGAGTGAGGCAGCAAGGAAATGCGCCGGCGGATCACTGGACGAGGGTGGGGTAGAGGCGGGCGTTAATTAGCGCGCTTCAGGGTAAAAAGGGAACAATACTTGGAAGAATTTAGCAGGGGCCGGGGCCAAAACCACTTTCTATCAGAAACCCTTGCTCTTCATCAGCCTCTGCATGAAATCGTTGCTGGCGGCATCCATGCGGTCGTTCTCGGCTGGGCTCAGATACTTGGTGGAATAAATCTTCATCTTATCCATGACGCCTTTTTGCAAAGCAACTTGTTGATTAAATGCGCGCGTGCTGCAAACCATTTTTTGCTGAGCCAGCGTCAATGCCGAAAACGCCCCGGGCATAAGCTTTGAGGGAGACAACGCAAGCGCCTGGTAGTCGCTGGGCGATGGAGTGCACGTCGGAGCTGCCCCGCTCTCATCGGGAACCGCGCCAGGCGTGGATGGCGAAGCGGGCGCCGGTTTCCATTCCGAAGCGAGGCGCTTCCCTTCCGTGATTTGGTCCGGCGTCATTCTTGCGACCAACAATGTGCGCCGGCCCGTGGCGGAAGTATTTGGTTCGCTGTTTGCCGCCGCCAGCGTATACCACTCGTAGGCCTGAACGACGTCCTGCTTGACGCCATTGCCCTCGTCATACATTTGGCCGATATTGAATTGAGCGTCCGAATATTTCTGGTTGGCAGCCATGATGTACCACTTCATTGCCGCTGCAGGGTCTTTCGCGACACCCCAGCCATTCAAATAGAAATCGCCGAGGCTGGTTTGAGCCTCCGCGTTTCCTTGCACGGCCTGCTGGCGCCACACTGCCATCGCACCCTGATAATCCTGCGCGCGTGCGACAGTCTGCGTGAGGAGCGCGGCGCCGAAAAGAAGTGTCAAGGACGCCAGGAAATAATTTCGTTTCCTCTTCGACATTTTTTACTCCATTTTCTTATGCGAGTTTGATGCCGGGAGTTCTATCTTGATTTCCCTTCTGAACGATAACGTATTCCACGCTCCATGGGCGCGCAATGCTCCGGCGGGGTTCCTCCCGTGAACCGTTACTTGGCGGCGAGACGCTGGCGGCGCTAGCCACGCTTGCGGGCAACTCCTACCGCTGCTCTTCCCAATTGCCGCGACGAAGCATTGAAAGCGGCGCGCATACGTGCGCGAGATTTTGGAGTCTGCATCCGAGTGAGGAGCGCGTCGAATTCTCCGCTCAAAGTGTCGAGCCTTTCCGCGGGAGCGCGCGAGAGCGCGTTGAATTCATCCACGGAAATTAGCACCGCCTTAGGAGCATCCTGCCGAGTGATGACCACCCTCCCCCCGTATGACCGCTTCGAGAACAAGGCCAAACTCATTCTTGGCTACTGTGGCCGCAATGGAAGACAGGGGCTCCGATGACTCGTCGCGGTCGACGAGGGGTCGAGTCTTACGGATTGCAGAGGATTTCAAGGTTCCTCTTTCTATTGACTAGATTAGCTATTTTAGATGTAAAGGCCAATATACCAAGGATTGAAGCCGGTGACTGGGGGGTTTACTGGACGAGTGTGGGGTAGATGCGGGCGGCGACGGCAGTGAGAATGACGAAGATGGCGGCCATGACGCCGAAGTCGACGGGGAGGGAATGGATGGTTTGTCCGCCGGCAATCATGAGTCCGCGCAGCGAGTCCACAAGATAGGTGAGAGGATTCGCGAGCGCGACGACGCGAAGCCATTCGGGCATGATGGCGATGGGGTAGATGGCGTTGCTTGCGAAGAAAAGCGGCATGGTGAGCACCTGGCCGATGCCCATGAAACGTTCGCGGGACTTCACGACGCAGGCAATGATTAGCGAAAAAGTGGAGAAAATCGCGCAGCCGAGCATCACGCCAATGAGCACGCCGAGAATCGAAAGCGGCTTCCACTGAATATCAATGTGCAGCAAAAGGGCGACGAGATAAATAATGGCTGTCTGCACGGCTCCACGGAATCCGGCCGACACGGCTTTGCCGACAACGAGCGACACGCGGTGCGCCGGGCTGACGAGAAGTTTGTGGACGATGCCGAGGTCGCGCTCCCAGATGACGGCGATGCCGTAAAAAATCGCGGTGAAGAGAACGCTTTGCGCGAGGATGCCGGGCGTCATGAAGGCGAGATAGCTGACATTCCCCGTGGGGATGCCGCGAACACGGCTGAAGACCTGGCCGAAGATCACCAGCCAGAGAACGGGCTGCACGGCGCGGCTGAAAAGTTCGGTCGGGTCGCGGAACAGTTTTCTGAGCTCCACCTGCGCGATGGCGGCGGTTTCGCGGAAGAAATCGGCGATTAAGGAAGGCCTAGCCAAGACGGCGGGCTGTGCCTCGAGTTTGGCGGACATCATGGAATGAACCTCCCTCATGAATTACGGCGCCGCTATAATGAATGAAAACGTCATCGAGCGTCGCGGACGGACCAAGCGCGGCCTTCAAATCGGCGGGCTTCCCTGTGACGGCGACTTTCCCCAAGTGCATGAGCGCAAGTTCGTCACAAAGCTCGTCGGCCTCGTCCATGTCATGCGTGGTGATCAGGACGGTCATGCCGAAATCGCGGCGCAAATCGCGGAGGCGGTCCCAGACGGTGCGGCGCGCGACGGGATCGAGGCCGATGGTCGGCTCATCGAGAAAGAGAACCGCGGGACGGTGAAGCATGGCCTGGGCGACTTCGAGACGGCGCACCATGCCTCCGGAATAAGTCTTCACGAGCCTCTGGCCTGCGTCAGTGAGGCCCATGAACTCGAGCGCCTCAGCGATACGGTCTTTGCGATCGGGGCGAGGCATGCCGTAAAGCTTCGCGCTGAGCATGAGATTTTCGAAGCCAGTAAGCCCGCCATCAGCGGAAACGAGTTGGGGGACGTAACCGATGCGGCGGCGGACTTCGGCAGGGGATTTTATGACGTCAAAGCCGGCGACGATGGCCGTGCCACCGGACGGTTCGAGAAGGGTGGTGAGCATTTTTATGGTGGTGCTTTTGCCGGCGCCGTTGGGGCCGAGCAGGCCGAAGATCTGGCCATCGGGGACGTGAAGGTTAATGGAGTCGACGGCGGTGATGGGGCCATAGCGGCGGGTGAGGTTTATGGTTTCGATGGCGTTGGCGGCGTTGGTCATTTGGCGAGACAAGGATGATAACGGGCGAAGGGTGGGGCGGCAAATGGGTTCAAAGGGGGTTCAACGCAGAGGCGCAGGGGAAACGGAGAATTCGCGGAGAGAGTTGGGATTGCGGCTACATGCGGGGATCCTTCATTCGACACATGTTGCAAACCAGAAAAGAGATGACTGCCAAAAGCTGGTTTAGTCGCCGGCGGAAGCGGAGATTGCGGCGGTCTCTTGGGGAGTGGTCCCGACGATTGCCGGGTTGCCGGTTTGCTCCGCTTTGACGAGCGGGTTCACGGGACCTAGCATGGCGAGCTTGCGGGCGATGATGTCTGATGAATATTTGCGCATGTAGTGCGTGATGGTTTCTACGCGGATTTTGACGCTGCCCGCGGGCTTGGTGGAATCGAGATCGCCGAATTTGAAGAAGAGCGTGCCGGTGGCTTCGACGATGCGCTGCGCGGGCGTGTACGTGGGCTGGTCCATGCCGCATTCATAACTGGAGAGGCGGAGGACGCAAGTTGTGTACGGAAGGCGCGCGGCAACTTTGGCGCCCCACATAATTTCATTGGTATTGCTGCTGTAGGAAGAGGTCCAGACATCGGCGATGTCAAAGACGGTCTTGATGCGGCCGACGCGGAGATCCTCCTCGAAGAGCCAGTTGAGGATGTCCGGGTCGGTGGGGAAATACTGCATCCAGATGACAGGGAAGCCCTGGGCCTGGAGGTCGCCTTCGATCTCGTGGCCGATGCCGGTGTCCATATGATAGGGGCGCGCAACGACGAAGATGCAGGGTTTGCCTTCGCGCGCGCACCATTCGAGGATGTCGCGGGTTTTCTTGCGGGCGCGGTCATTAAAGCCGTCGAGGGCGCGATAGCCGGCCTTCACGGCACGGTCCGTTTCTTCGGCCGTGAGATCGAACGCTTCCTTGAGCGAGCCGAAAAGCTGGTTGGCGACGACCTCGCGGTCGCCGAGGCTGACGAAGGGCGAGGCGTAAGCGATGTTGTTCTCGGCAAAGATGTCGCGTTCCTTGAGGAACCCGGCCTTGATGTTCTCGGGGCCGGCCATGACGCGGGTGCAGGTGAGCGTGTCCTGCACGTGGCCGCGCTGGAACGACGGCAGAGAATAAATCATCGGAGAAAGCAGGATATTGATTTTTTTCTTTTGGCCGAAGACGAGCTCGCCATAGTGGCCGCTCATGCACTTCACAGGATAGCAGCAGTCCACGGTGCCGCGGCCTTTGCCGAAATCGCGGCCCTGCTCTTCGGAAGTATCGGAGCTGAAGACGATATTTTCGGACTGGATGCCGAGATCGCGCAGGAACCCGATCCAGAACTGGTGAGTGTTCCAGATGTTGAGGACCTTCGGGATCCCGACCCGGACCTGCGAACGGTCTTTAGGCTGTGGCGGAGGTCCGGCGGAAGCCTTCTTGCCGAACCACGTCTGCAACGTTTGGAAAGGCATTCTTCGTTTTCTCGATTTCGGCCTTGATCGTTTTCATTTCATTGATGTCTTCAACCAAACCCTTGGGGCAGGAGTTGTTTACGATGACGCGCTCCCAATTTGGCTCGAGTGGGATCTTGCTCCACATGCGGCCGGGCGCGCCCAGGAGTTCAACGTCAATAAAGCTGCGCTGGCAATTGACGGGGCACCAGTGGCATACCGTATCCACTGCAGTGGTGCTCTTGTATTTCAATGTGTCGATGGCTTCAAAGCCGCGGAATTTGGTTTTGCCGCCCGCCTCAACCCAGTCCAGAGAAACCAACGCGGCGCCGATGGCACCTGCTTCGCCGGAATAGGGGTGGACGACGACATCGGCATCGGGAACTTTCGAGCGGATGAAGTCCACTTGAGTTTTCACAACGGCGAGATTTTTGTGCGTGCCGCCCTGCAGGATGAATTTCTTGCCGACAACGCTCAAGTTGTTGAGGCCGCCGGCGTAAATCCAAACGTTGAGTGGAAGAATGGCGCACAACGCGGCGAGGATTTCCTCCGCCTGCCAGCCTTTACGCTGCTGGTTGACGATGTCACTTTGCAGGAAAACGCCGCAGCCCATGGAAAGCTGAGGCATGGCCTGGGCGCGGAAGGCGCTGTCCGCCATTTCGCTGAGCGGGATGCTGAAGCGCTCGGCGACGCCCTGCAGGAACGCGCCATTGCCGGAAGAGCATTGTGAGTTGAGGCGGAAGTCGGAGACTGTGCCGTTGTTGAGGAGCATGATCTTGACGTCAACGCCGCCGACGTCGCAGATGCAATCAGCGTCAGGGAAGAAGTGCAGGCCGGCGCTGGCGTGGGCGATGGTTTCAACGATGGCGCAATCGGCGCCGATGATTCCCTTTAGGAGGTCCTTGCCGTACCCGGTGATGGCGGTGGCGAGAATTGGAGTGCCGTTGAGTGCTACGCGGACCTGATCGAAAAGCGACTTGGCGTCCTCGATGGGGTTGCCCTTGCTTAATGCATAGCAAGAGAAAACGATTTCTTTGTCAGGCGAGAGACAGACGGCTTTGGCGGTGGTCGAGCCGAAATCGCAGCCGATGACTACGCCGGTCAGTTTTTCCGCGGCAGGAGCCACGTGCGCCGAGAGCGCGGGGGCGACGTGCCCGTTTCCATTGCCATTTCCGTTTGAGTGGCCGTTGGCGTTTGCATGGCCATTGCCGTTCGCGTGGCCATTTCCGTTGGCAATCTCAGCGGCCGCAGCGGCAGCTTTAGCTTTTTTCGCGTCTGCGAGTGGATTCCGTGGCTCGGAGAATTCGGCCTTGAAGGCATCGAGATCCGCGTCGCTCTTGCAGAGACCGCCGCGGCCCTGCTTTTTCTTTTCTTCGTACTGGCCCTCGTTGATCCACCAATCGAGCTTCTTCGTGCCTTGATACAGGCCGATCGAGGGATCGTCCCTGCGGCCGACTTCAATGCAGCCGAGCGCGGCGTAGTAGAGCGCGTCATCGGGAACTTTGATGAGCGAGGCCATATCCTTGCCCTCGACCTCGACCTTGCGTTCCTTCCAAAGTTTCCCGAGATGGTGCCGCCAGGCTTCCTGCAGGCCCTTGAAGAAAAGATTCGGTCCACCCAGCAAAAGGATTTCCGGCATGGGCGTATTGCCGCGAGTGAGCGTACCCAGATTCTGATAGACGACTGCCTCGAACAGGGAAGCGATAATCTCTTCGATGGGCACGCCCGCCTTGAGCAAGCTATTTGAGTCGGCTTCGGCGAAGATGCCGCACTTGCTGCTGACTTTGTGGAGGGTGAATCCCGTATATCCCATGCGCGCGAGCTGCTCGGACGGAATTTCAAGCTTGCGGGCGGTCTTCTCGATAAAGGTGCCCGTGCCGCCGGAGCAGGCGCTCTGCATCAGAACTTGCTTGCTCTTGGCGTCACCCTGGCCGGTGAAGAAGATCGTCTTCATATCTTCGCCGCCGATTTCACTGACGAAGCGTACATTGGGATGGAACTTGTCCACCGAGGCGGCTACGGCTACGACTTCCTGAACGAATTTGGCGCCGACGAGAGGGCCGATGATGCCCGCGCCGGAACCGGTGAAGAAAAGACGGTCCTTTTCAGGCGCATAGCCGAATTGGGATTCGAGCCTGGTGAGGAACTCGAGGACCTTTTCGGCTTGCTTGGTGTTGTGGCGCTCGTAGGATTGCGAAAGGATTTCGCCCGATGGGGTGGTTAGCACGTACTTGCAAGTCGTGCTTCCGACGTCCATCGCGCAGACGTTTACGCTTCCCGGGTCGGCGACCGGGCCGACCGGAATTGATGCGACGACAGATGCGGGAGGCGGAGCTGCAAGCGGCTTAATGCTTACCAGGCCATTGCTAGCCATTCAGGATCTCCAAGGACGTTGTCCAGAAACACAATCCGCGTACACGCGCGAAAAAATCGCGCGGATTAATTGACCATTGCCGCCGAACGCGCAGGCTGCGCTTTGCCGGGCTTGATCTTGCCGGTTTGCACGAGGTGCGTGACGTAATTGGCTGAAGTCCCGGCATAGCCCAGGTGCGGCACCTTATAGGTTGCGCGGCGTACTTCGGGATGCTTGGCTTCGTACGCGCGGATGTCCTCTACGGTGACGCCGAGTTTTTCGAGCACCTGCTCGAATTCGTTCGTGGAACGCCGCTTGGCTTCCGTGAGAATCATCTGGGTGCGGGAAAGCGCGTGAATTTCGGCATCGCCCTTGATTTCGATTGGGGCGTAGAGCATGTCTGGATATTTACCGAGCACGCCCGCCATCGAGCCGATGGACATTGTGTTGGGCATGCAGGAATAAGGCGACAGCTCGCAAACCATGTGTGCTTTCTTGTGGTGGTAAGCATAGAGCGCCTTGCCGACAAGCATGTGGCCTTCGCCGCCGCGGAGTTCGTAATGATAGAACGGCTCGGCGAGCTTGCGCAGCTCGACCTGATCCGGCAACTCGTAAGGAATATTTCCGGCAGCCTTGCGGAAGCGGTTGTAGGTGCCGCGGAAAACTTTCTCGATGGTGCGCAAGAGGGCTTCCTTCATCTTCTGATTGCGGCTCACTTCCTGGCGGTGTTCAAGCTTGCGGATGTCCGGGTGCATCAAGTAGTTGAGCCAGACAGCAACGGGGGGCGGGATGACTTCCGCGCCTTCGGCTTCGAGCCAGCGCTTGATGTTGTAATTGCCTTCGCCTTCGTGGGTCTGCAGCCAGAACTCGCCGGTGATCTTTACCTTGGCCCGCGGGCGAAGGCGATCCACTTCGATGGCATCGAACATTTTGCGAACATGCTTGATGGCTTTCGTGAAATAGCCGGTGGTCAAGTGCCAACCGATGACCGTCCACTTATTTTTCTGGATGGGGCGATTCAAGAAAGTCTTGTAAATGTATTCAACGCTATCCTTCAAAACTTGATCCGTCTGCCCCGGCTTCACTTCGTAAGGCCGGATCTGATATTCCAAATCAGTGAGGATGTCGCCGATCAGGATGCTCCAGATCAGGCCGAGGCTCAGCGGGAGATTGATCTCAAGCCCGCCGCCGCCGCTCGCGCCCTGGTCCAGCTGGTCCTGCGCCAGGAGGAACATGCGGAAGTCGTTCAGCCCTAGACCGCCGAGGGCCATCGAATAGGATTCGTGGTACTGCCCGAAGCGGCAAGGGCCGCAAGCGCCGGCAGTCAGGTAGACGTATTTGTTGGCGACTTCTTCCTTGCCCATCTGGGCGGTCTTTTCCTTCAGAAAACTGGCGAGGCTGCCGGTGGTGAAAATTGTGGGGCAGCAAGCGCCGACGTCAATCAATTCCTTACCGGCGTCAAGGTCGGCTCTGTTGATATTCGGCAACGGCTCGGCCTTGTACTTCAAATTGTGCATAGCGCCCTGAATGAGGCGCTCGTGCTTCCAAGTCAGACCGCCAAAGAGAATGGTGGTTTCTTCCCTCTGTGCTCGCGTGAAGGGTTTCGGCTTATAGGCCATATAGTGCTTCACCGGCTTGGCTTGATGAAGATTCTCTATAGGTTGGATCGTTTGAAGATTACCCACGGTCCGCCTCCTCTCAGGCAGTCCAACTGAATTGTCTCGCCCCCCGGCGAGGTACACCCGTTCCTTTTGTACAGTAAGTCGTCTTGTGACTTATATCACAAACAATCAAATGTGTTTAGCCCTAAAAGTGGTCTACCCCCCAAAACCGCCAACTGCCCCAGGCGGTTCGTTTTCCCAATACTTGGCCAAGGCAGGGTGGTGCAGCCCATTTCGCCTTATGAAATATGGTACACCCAGAAATAGCGCGCCGCCAATCAGTTGAGACACGATGGCCCCATAGAGCGCCCATTCAAGACCTTTCCGGTCCGCCATCGCACCGATCATCACCGGAGCTGCGGCCATGGCAAAAAGGTTCACGAAGGATGAATACAGGCCCTGGGCAGTCGCGTGGCCTCTTGAGGGGATGACATCGTGAATTGTGGCCGTAACCGGCCCGTGATACCAACTAAGGAAAAAAGTGCCGGTGCCGAAGAGGATCGCGAAGTTCAGCTTGTTGTGTGCGCGCAATCCAAAGAATATGAATGGACTGGCCATCGCGAAGGCGAATGGCACGATCACCGATCGACCCCATATCCACTTCCGCGCCAATTGATCGGCCAGACTCGCTCCGGCAAGGATGCCCGTGGAACCGGCGATAAGAGCTGTAACGCCCAAGATGACTCCCGCTTCACGCGCGGAAAAGCCACGGTACTCCCGGACAAAATCGAAGCCCCAGGCCACATACGCATAACCCGCAAAGCTGCTGAACAACCCACCGGCAAGAATCATCAAGTAGGCAGGGACGCGGGTCAGGTCCATCAGTGGGAAGGGCGCATGAGGCTCGGAAGAAGCCGGCTCGGGAAGCTTCAGGCCGATGAAACCGAGAATCAGGCCTGGGAAGCCAACTATGAAAAAGGCAGCGCGCCAGCCAAGCGACTGCGCAACGATCCCTCCCATCGCGATCCCGACGGCGCCGCCGACGAACATGGCGGCATCGAAAGCGCCCTGGACGCGCGCCCGGATATCTTTCGGAAACGTCGCGCTGAGGACTGCCGTGCCCGCGGGTGTATAAGCCGCTTCTCCCACGCCAACCATCCCGCGCGCGGCCAGCAGTGTGTGAAATGACGTGGCTAACCCGCTGAAAAACGTTGCTGCGCTCCAGAAGATGACTCCCGCGCTGATCACGAGACGCCGCGAAACGCGATCCGCCAGCATGCCGAGCGGCAAGCTCATCAGGGCCAGGACGATTGTGAATGCCGTGGCAAGCGAGCCGACCTGCTCGCGAGTCAAGCCGAATTCAGCGCGCAAAGATGGGAAGAGCGAAAAAATAATCTGGCGGTCCACATAGTTGACGAAATTGATCAACATGAGGATGACGAGAACAGACCACTGGCGTCCTGTGAAGTGCCTGAATTTCAATTGTTATCCTGCGCTGGCCGGTTGCCAGACCTGTTCCAATTCGGCGCAACCATGAGGGTCGGAATACCTTACAAGACGGCAAGAGCAGCCGCAAGTTCGATGGCTTGATCTATCGGCCCATGAAATCTGGTAAATCCTGTAATGAAGCAGGGAGCGACTCAAGTTAAACTGTTTCGGGAATCCAGATTCATTCTGATGCGGCGCGGCCGCCGCGGTCGTTTTGGGGGAGGAAATGGAAATGACTGAGCGGACCCTTCGGGTGCTGGGGGTGAGCGGTAGTCTGCGCGCGCATTCACGCAGTTCGCGGGCGCTGAAGCTCGCGCTTGAATCCGCGAAGCTTCGCGGCGCCGAATCGCAACTGCTCGACCTGCGGGAATTGGGTTTGCCTTTGTACAGCCCCGACCGCGAGGAAGGCTCCGCGGCGGAAGATGCGCTCGGAAAAGACATGGAATGGGCCGACGCAATTATTCTGGCGTCGCCCGACTACCATGGTTCGATGTCCGGCGCGATGAAGAACTTTCTGGATTACAACTGGGAGGAGTGTGCGGGAAAACTATTCGGATATATCTGCTCGTCGCATGAAAAAGGACTGACGGTGATGGACCAGATGCGCACCGTCGTGCGGCAGTGCTACGGATGGAGCATGCCCTATGGGGTCTCCTTCGACGGCGACGCGGATTTCGACAAGAACGGCGTGGTGACGAACCAGCGCGTCGAAGACCGCCTCAAAATGATGGCGCGCGATTTGGTGGCTTATGGCGCGTTTATCCGGAGGCAGTTCTTGATGGATCGGGCGAGCCATGAGGCGCACACTTTTGCCGCGGCATACCGGGGCTAACTGGCGGAATTGCCGTGGGGGGCGAATTCGGAGGCGATTGCGATTTTCTTCAAGTCCGCGTTCTCATCGGCGGCCAATTCCGGGGTCACCGGGGCGCCCGCGGCGATGAGCTTGCGTCCCAGCATGTGATCCAAAGGGCGATTGACGGAATCAATCGCGATTAACTTTTCTCGCCTGAAGTAGAACACGGAAAACTTTCTGGCTTCCGCGCTGCCGCGCATCACGATGCGGTCGTGCCCGGAGGAAATCCCTGCCATCTGCAGCTTGATGTCGAACTGGTCCGTCCAGAACCAGGGAAGCGCTTTATAGGGAGAAGGGCGTCCGGCGATCGCCGCAGCGACGGATTGCGCCTGGTCGGCGGCGTTTTGCACGGACTCGAGGCGGATCCGGCCGCCCGCGAACGCGTTTGGAAATTCGGCACAATCGCCGATGGCGAAAATGTTTGGGTCGGGCGTGTGAAGGAATTCGTTCACGGAAATTCCGTTGGAGACGGGAAGTCCGGCGTCGGCTGCCAATTCCGTGTTTGGGATAATGCCGATTCCAATTAACACAAGGTCCGCGGGAATTTCTTCGCCGCCCGCCAGGCGCACTCCACGGACTTTGCCGCCTTCGCTGAGGATTTGTGTGACGGTGTTACCGCAAAGAATCTTGACGCCCTGGCTGGCGTGATATTCGCGGAAGAAATCGGAAATAATTGGAGCGACGACGCGCGACATCAGTCGCGGCAATGCTTCGACGACCGTGACATTTTTCCCGAATTGACAGGCCACAGCCGCCAGCTCCAGTCCGATAAAGCCCCCGCCAATGACGACGACTTTCTGCGCGGCCGCGAGGTACTCCTTGATAAGGACGGCTTCTGCGAGCGAACGCAAATACAGAACGCCATCCAATTCCGCGCCATCCACCGCAAGCACCCGATTACTCGCGCCGGTCGCGAGAACCAGCGAGTCATAGGAAAGCTGGCCGCCTGATTCGATCTCGACCAAACGCCTGCCTTTTGTTATTGAGCGGACTCTTTCTCCCGCGAGAAGGATGATTTGATGGTCGTTGTAAAACGCGGCGGGCCGCAGCTCGATGCTATCGGCATCCTGTTTGCCGAGCAGGAATCCCTTTGAAAGTGGCGGACGCTGGTAGGGAATGTGCGGCTCTTCGCCAATCAATGTGATTGGTTCGAGGTAGCCTTCGGAGCGGAGCGACGCGGCGGTCTGGAAGCCCGCCTGTCCGGTGCCGACGATGATTGTTCCGGCGCGCATCAGCGCTGTTTCTCGGGAAGCCGGACGATTAAACCGTCCAGGTCATCCGTGACTTTAATTTGGCAGCTCAAACGGCTCGTTGGCTTGCGCTCTTCGGCGGAGATTTCCAGCACGGCCTCCTCCGTGTCCTGCGCGGGAGGCAGCTTGCTGAAAAACTTCTCGTCAACATAAACATGGCAGGTCGAGCACATGCACACGCCGCCGCATTCAGCAATGATGCCGTCGATACCGTTTTTGAGTGCGGCATTCATCACCGTCATGCCCACGGGCACTTCGACTTCGCGCGTATCTCCGGTGTGCGACACATAGATCACCTTCGGCATGAACTGGGCACCTTTTCAGAGTGACGGTATGTACTTTTTTTAGCGGCGATGCAAGAGCAGAATTTTTGAAGACGCCGCGGGGGCGCGGAATGCCGCGGCCCCCGCGAAACCTTGAATCAATTGAAGCGGACGTATTCAAAATTCAGCGGATTATTGTTGATGCCGCGCGGCGGCGGCGCAATCCAATTCGCAAATTTGCCCGGTTCGACGACGCGCCCCGCCATCAGCGATTGCACGTATTTCTGGTCGGCCGCACTGGGCAGCCATTCCTCGGCGCCCTTCTTCCATTGCTCTTCGGTCATCACTTCACCATCGATCGAAATGTGATGACCGGCAAAATTGCCGATGGCGCGGTGAAATCCCTTGTGCGGCAAACGCAAACGAAAAGGAATTCCGGCTTTTTCGATGATTCGGTTCCAGCGGCCTACGCCGCCTTCCACTTCCTTGATGTAGTCGTCGCGAAGGCGTTCGTTGAGCGCAGTGAGCGCGGGGACGGTTTTCTTGACGATTTTGTTCCCGATGACCTCCCAAACCGGGTACTCGGCTTCGGCAAGCACATGGTCGTCACTGATCTTCGTTTCTTCGAAGCGGCCCTTCAGCCCATTGGAATAATAATTCGCGGCATTGGAGGAAACGTCCGAACCGTAGAGGTCAATCGTCACGCTGAAGTGGAAATTGATGTAGCGCTGGATGGTCTGCAAATCGATTACGCCCATCGCGCGCACATCGGAGGGGCTGTCAATTTTATTTTCCTTCATCACATCGCACGTGCGCTGGACGATGCGGCTGACGCCCGTCTCGCCGACGAACATGTGGTGCGCTTCCTCCGTGAGCATGAAGCGGCAGGTGCGCGCGAGGGGATCAAAGCCGGATTCGGCGAGGGCGCAGAGCTGATACTTGCCGTCGCGATCGGTGAAGAATGTGAACATGAAGAACGCGAGCCAGTCCGGAGTGGGCTCATTGAATGCTCCGAGGATGCGCGGGTTATCGGCGTCACCTGAGCGGCGCGCGAGCAATGCTTCCGCCTCTTCGCGGCCATCGCGTCCGAAATATCTATGCAGCAGATAGACCATGGCCCAGAGGTGGCGGCCTTCTTCCACGTTCACCTGAAAAATATTTCGCAGGTCATAGAGGGAGGGGCAGGAAAAGCCCAGCATACGCTGCTGTTCGACGGAAGCGGGTTCCGTGTCGCCCTGCGTGACGATGATGCGGCGGAGCGTCGAGCGATATTCGCCCGGGACTTCCTGCCACGCGGGCTGGCCCTTGTGCGTGCCGAAATTCACGAGGCGCGATTCGTCGCGCGGCTGCAGGAAAATTCCCCAGCGATATTCCGGCATTTTCACATAGCCGAATTTCGCCCATCCGTCGGGCTCCACGCTGATCGCCGTGCGGAGGTAGACTTCGAGCGCGTGGCTCTCGCTCGGGCCCATGTCATACCACCAACCCATGTAGGCAGGCTGCCAGTGTTCCAGCGCGCGTTGCAGAACTTTGTCGCGGCCGAGGTCCACATTGTTCGGGATTTTTTCAATGTAATCGATCATGTTTTTCTCCGGGACTAAACACGTTCCCAATTGAATTTCACGGGCGCACCTGTGCCGTACACTTTCAGCGCCCCGCTCGGGCCCACCGCGTTCGGGCGGATGAAAATCCAGTTTTGCCACGCGGAGAGGCGTCCGAAGATTCGAGACTCTTTTGTTTCCGGCAAACCAAAACGCAAATTTGATTCGAGGCCGGTGAGACCGTCGGGCGAGAGTGCGACACGCGACTCGATTGCCTGCCGCACCTCATCTTTCCAGTCGAGGTCGTCGGGCGCGGCAGTGACGAGGCCGGCTTCGAACGCTTCGCGCGCGCCGAGCGGCTTGCCGATTAACTTGCGCAGCGATTCCATTTGCTCGGGATCGCGCTGAAATCGCGCCGCGAGGCGTGAGAGGTGATTAACCATGGGCAGCGCGCCGAAGTTCATGCCGGAAAGTGTGACGATCGCCGAGGCGTCCGCTTCCTGCGAATCGAGCATGTAGACGCGGTCCGCGGCGAGCGCGAGTTCGGCGAGGGACCCACTAAAGCATGTCCCGGGCTCAATGAAGGCGAAGATGGAGCGCGAAGTAACGTCGAGGCGGGCGAACGTGCGGCGCATCATGCCAAGCACTTCGCGGACGAACCAATTTTCCTGATGGGCTAGAATGAATTCATCCATCTCGAGCGCTGCGGCGGAATCTCCCGTTGCGCGGAAAATCCACAGGCCGAGTTCGAGTTCATTCGTGCGCATGCTCAGGATGGCATCGTCCAGTTCGCGCGCCATTTGGAGCGGCCACCAGGATGCACCGGCGGCGATAGCCGCTTCCACCGTTTTCGCTGAATCCGCACGCGGACCGCGGACTGTGAACGTTGCGGTGCGCGCCTCGCGATCGAGCTTGACGTCCACAAATTCATAGTGGCAACCGGAATCGTCGATTGTTCGTTTCAGTGGCGTAAGCGCGATGCCTTTCGCGTTTGCAGGGCGGTCGCTCTGCTCGGCGAGCGTCAGCGCGCGCTGCTTGATGTGTTCGGCGAATTGCTGCGATTTCACGACATCATCCACAAGGCGCCAATCCTTCGCGCGCTGGCCGCGCACGCCATCCGGGTTCGTGCAGAAAATGTCGGCATGATCGCGGCGGACGCGGCGCTTGTCCGTCACGCGAGTGAGGCCGCCGGTTCCGGGCAGAACGCCGAGCAAGGGGAGTTCGGGAAGGCTGACGGCGGAGTTGCGGTCGTCCACCAATATAATTTCATCACAGGCGAGCGCAAGCTCGTAGCCGCCGCCGGCGGTTGTGCCGTTAAGGGCGGCGAGAAATTTCAATCCTGAATGAGCGCTCGAATCCTCGATCCCGTTGCGCGTTTCGTTCGTAAATTTGCAGAAATTCACTTTCCAGGCGTGTGTGGAAAGCCCCAGCATGTAGATATTTGCTCCGGAACAGAAGATGCGGCTCTTGGCGCTGGTGAGAATGACGCTGCGAATATCGGGATGCTCGAAACGAATGCGTTGGAGCGCATCGTAAAGTTCGATGTCCACGCCGAGGTCGTACGAGTTGAGTTTCAGTTTGTAACCGGGGCGGATTCCGCCCTCTTCGTTCACGTCCATCGTGAGCGTGGCCACTGGGCCGTCAAAAGAAAGTTTCCAATGGTGGTAATGCGATGGGTCGGTCTGATAATCCACGGGCGCCACTTTTATCTGCGTTTCCGAAGCCAATCCAGCGTCCACTCGTCCTCCTACTTGTTCTTCCGGTGAAGCGTCTTCTTCAACTCGCGAAAACTTTGCTCGACCGTTTTCCCCGACGTGTCCAGGTGCGCGTCCGCTTTGCGGTAAGAAGGTTCACGCGCATCGAGAATCCGGCGCAGGTCTTCCATGGCTTCGGCATTATCCGCCATCGCGCGGAGATCGCCCTGGGCAACCACTCGAGACATATGTTCTTCCGGCTGCGCTTTGACCCACACGGCGAAGCAGTTCGCCAGAAGAGTGTCGTAGGTCTCTTTTTCCGACACAACGCCGCCGCCCACAGAGATCACCGCGCGTTCTTTTTCGCGGATCACGCGGTCGAGCGTGCGCTTTTCAATCCTGCGATATCCGGATTGTCCATAGAGCGAAAAAATTTCCTCGAGCGGCATGCGCGCATCTTTCTCGATCTCGCGATCCAGCTCGATAAAAGGTGTTTTCATCTCCTTGGCGAGCCTGGCGCCGAGCGTGGACTTGCCCGCACCGCGCAATCCGATCAGCGCGATCCGACTGCGACGTGCGGACTCCTCCCCTGCGAACTCGTGCAGCAAGCGCGCGGCAATTTGTTCGCGTTTCTCGGACGGAATGTGTTCAAGTATCCGCGCGATCGCGGCGCTTGCCGCGCCATTCGCGGAGATTTGGGATGATTGTTCCTCGCCAGTCGTAAACAGATCCGAGAGCGAAACATTCAATGCCGCGGTGATTCTGCGTAGCAACACGATCGAAACGTTTCCTTCTCCCGACTCCAATTGCGCGAGGTGCCGCTCGGAAACCTCCGCCTCGGCGGCAAGCTGCTTTCTGGTCATGCCGCGGCGCGCCCGCGCCTCGCGAATGCGGTTTCCGACCCAGGAAAGAAATGCGTTTTCAGTGACGGCGCTGCGATTGGCGCCAAAAGCAGAATTCTGCGAAGTGTGTGCAGCGGCCATGGAAATGCGATCGCCCTATGGATGCATTATAATGCATGCGGCGGATGAGTTGTCAATGGCAATATGCATTCTGATGCATATTGCGATAGAAGGCAGGAAGCCTTGATTTATTTGCGCCGCGCCGTTACTACTAACTGCGCGAATTCTTGAGAGAATTGGCGGGGCATCGGTGCCAAGCGGGGAGGAAACGTGAAACTCAAAAATTTTGTCGGCGGGGCCTGGGTGGAGGGCGCGGGAGCAGGGGATGCGCTTGTGGATCCATCGACTGGCGAAGAATTGGCGCGCGCCAGTTCGCAGGGAATTGATGTGGCGGCTGCGCTGGAGTTTGCGCGAACGCACGGCGGGCCGTCGCTGCGTCAGAGATCGTATGGCGAACGCGCGGAGATGCTGGCGAAGATCGGCGATATGCTGACTGCAAACCGCGATGAATACTTCCGCATTTCGCAGCTCAACTCCGGAGCGACGCAGGCGGACGCGGCGTTTGATGTGGATGGCGCGATTTACACCGTGAAGTATTACGCCAAGATCGGGAAGGCGCTCGCGGATGGAAAGATGCTGAAGGAAGGCGCGACTCTGCCGCTCTCGAAAACCGGCGTCTTCGCGGCGCAGCATTTCCTTGTGCCCACGAAGGGCGCGGCGGTGTTCATCAACGCGTTCAATTTTCCGGCGTGGGGATTTTGCGAGAAGGCAGCGCCGGCCCTGCTTTCGGGCGTGCCGATTGTTGTGAAACCGGCGACGGCGACATCGTGGCTCACACAGAGGATGGTCGAAGACATCGTGAAAGCGGACATCCTGCCGGCGGGCGCGATTTCGATCTTGTGCGGCTCGGCGCGCGACTTGCCGGAGCACGTGCGGGAGGAAGATGTGATCTCGTTCACCGGTTCGGCGCAGACGGCGATCGGCATACGGTCAAACGCAAATGTATTGCAGCGCTCGGTGCGCGTGAATATCGAAGCGGACAGCATTAATTCGACGATTCTGGGGCCGGATGCGGCGCCAGGAACGGACCTATTCGACGGACTTGTGAAGGAAGTTGTTCGGGAGATGACGCTGAAGGCCGGACAAAAATGCACAGCGATCCGGCGCGTGTTTGTCCCGCGCGCGCAATTCGCGGCGCTTGGGGAAGCGATTGCTGCGCGGCTTGGCGGCGTGAAAGTCGGCAATCCGCGAAACGCGGAAGTGAAGATGGGGCCGGTGGTGAATAAATCGCAGCAGGCGTCATGCTTCGAAGGGATCGCGAAGCTGAAACAGGAATGCAAAGTGGTGTTCGATGGCGGCGGTAATTTCCAGCCAATTGACGCGGTCGCGCAAAAGAGCGCGTTTGTGCCGCCCACGCTGCTTGCGTGCGAGAACGGGCGCGACGCGAAGTTTGTGCATGACGTCGAAGTGTTCGGGCCGGCGGCGACAATCGTCGCGTACGATTCCACGGGGGATTTAATCGCATTGGTGAGGCGTGGATTGGGATCCCTCGTCGGTTCGATATTCTCGAACGATGCGGCATTTGTCCGCGAGGTCATTCTCGGCATCGGCGATTTGCATGGACGGATTATGGTTGTGGAAACCTCAGTGGGAGGGCAACAAACGGGCCACGGAAATGTGGTGCCGAGTTGCTTGCATGGCGGGCCGGGACGCGCGGGCGGCGGGGAAGAGCTAGCCGGGCTGCGCGCGCTGCTGCTCTATCACCGCAGATTTGTAGTGCAGGGGCCTCCGTCGTGCCTGGAAGGGCTCGCGGGGCTTTGCGTGGACGCAAGTTTGCTTCACGCGTAGACAAGCACCAAGTCGAACCAGCCGTGCACTTTACTTCAGGTGGGACTCATACCAGGCAACAATTCGGTTGAGGCGATCCACCAGATGTTTTTCCTCGCGGAGGCCGTGAGGTTCGCGCGGGTAGATGACCATTTCCGCTTCGACTCCATAATGCTTCAGCCCGCGGTAAAGTTCCTCGCTCTGACCGATCGGGTCGGTGGTGTCGGCATCGCCTTGAAGAATCAGTGTTGGCGTGTGTACGTTCTTTAAATATTTCACGGGTGAACTTTTCATGAAGCCGTCAAGATTCTCATAGGGAGTTCCGTAGAACCACTCATCGTAGGATGAACCGGCTTCGGTGCCGAATTCGGACGCGAGATTTGCGAGGCCTGCGCCGCTCACTGCTGCTTTGAAGCGCGTGGTTTGCGTGATCGCCCATTCGGACATGTAGCCGCCATAAGACCAGCCGCCGATCCCCAATTTATCCGGATCGGCGATGCCCTGCGCGACAAGATAATCCACGCCGGCCATGACGTCGCGATAATCCGCGCCGCCCCAATCATTCTTATTCATCTCAATGAATCGGTGGCCGTAGCCAGTCGAGCCGCGAATATTCGGATAGAAGACCGCGAAGCCGTGCGCGACGAGCAGCTGTCCCCAGGTTTCGATGGAATCGCCCCATGCGGCGGTTGGCCCGCCGTGGACGAGCACGATAAGCGGAAGCTTTGCGCCCGGCTGGGCGTTTGCGGGCTTCAACAGCGCGCCTTCGATTTCGAGATTGTCGAAACTCTTGAAGCGAATAATCTCGGGCTGAACAAGTGCGAATTCGCGCCAGCTTTCATTGAATTTGGAGACGCGCTGCGCCGGTCCCGAACCGGTCTGCAGCCAAACCTCATCGGGCTCCGTTGCGGTTCCTCCCGTGAAGACAATTGCGCCAGATGGAGCGATATCAAACGCGCGCGGATTTACTGGGAAGGATTGCAATGGCTTCGCCGCGCCGCTGAGAGTGACGGATAGGAGTTTTGCTTTGAAGCCGTCTTGGACATGCGCGACAAGAGTTGTGTCAGGGCGCCACAGAATTGCCTGCACCGGGCGATCGAGCGATTCGGCGCTGAGATTGCGGGCCGTACCACCTGCGACCGGGAGAACGAAAAGGTCATGCGGACTTGGGCCGTCAACACGCGAGCCGATGAAGGCGATGGTTTTTCCGTCTTGCGAAACGCGGAGTTGGCCGAACGGGCCGCGCGGCGCGGCGATTTCAGTCAATTTGCCGTCGGCAAGGCTGGCGGAGTAAATGCGATTTGTGTTCGCATCAGATTCGGGCGTCTGGGTGGCCGAAACGATGAGGGCCGAGCCGTCCGGCAGCCAGACGGCGTCGCTGACGCGCCAGCGGCCGGATGTCAGACTGGCGCGCTTTGCGTGCTGCGACATCAAATAGCCAGAGGCGCATGAGGTGCACATCGCGGTCGGCGACGCGCGCATCATCTTTGTCAGCATCCTTCTTAACCTCTTCGTCGGTGCGCGGCTCGGGCGCGAGAAATGCGATCTGTTTGCCGTCGGGTGACCAGGAAAAGGATTGGATGCTGCGCTTGCCCTCCGTGAGCGGGAGCGCTTCGCCGCCATCCATCGCGAGCATATAAATTTGCTGGAATTCTTCGCGGTCAGTCAGGAAAGCCAGTCGCTTTCCGTCGGGTGACCACCGCGGCGAATCCTCGGATTTGGCGGAGTTCGTGAATTGGCGCAGATCGTGCGAGGCGACATCGAGCAGCCAGATGTGACGGAGGCGCGTCGTGCCCTTGGGCGGTTCGGAGACGACCATGGCGACGCGAGCGCCATCGGGTGAGAAATGGAGATCGGAGGCGGCGCGCGTGTTGATGGCTTGCTGCGCTGTGAGCGGTTTGCGCGTGGGCTGCGCGGCAGATTGCGCGGGCGCTGTTTGTGTCTGCGCGGCGGCGGTGAGCGGCGCGAGAAGGATTGCAAGGAAAGCCGTGATTCTGATTGACCAGCGCGCTGATAATTTCATCTCGGGTTTTCTCCGTTACGTCTGCGCATGTCAGAGACGATTCCGCGTCCAATTGCGGCGCGGATGTGGCCGCGAAGTGGAAAACTATACCACCGTCCTGCGCGAACCTGTGTTTCAAGTGCGCGGCGTGACGAGGGCCGCGAGGCGTTTGGGTGCAATGAGAAGGTAGCTGGCGGTAAGCAGGTCGGAAACTTCGTCCCAATCAATCTCGCCGATATCCAGGCGAAGAGCGACCCAGCCCTTCGGGCCAATGTAAGCGGGAAGGTAAAATCTATTTTTCTGGGCGGCGACAAGCGCGGCATTTTCCGCGGGCATCACTTTGCATGTGACCGCGACAATGCCGTCGCCGTGATGGTTGTCCAGAAAGTAGGCGAACGTTTTCTTGCGGATGAGAAAAGCGGCATGGTCGCCTTGGATCCGGCGCGTGGCTTCAGGAAACGCAAGAGCGAGCTTGGTCACGCGAGTGAGGCGCGGGTCCTCTTTTTGCTTTTTGCGGGGACGTTTCGCCGGGCGTTTTGGCATGTTCGTGTTGGTGCGTTGAATTTTCGCGAGTGCCCTCTGAGCAAAGGGCCACGCCTGGGAAGCTTATCAAATGAATGGGGAAAGAAGCGATGGCTGATTTGAAAGAAGTGGGGGCAAAGCCTTATGGCAGAAAATCTCAAAGCAATTACGACAGGTTTTCAGCGACGCATCTCAAATTAGGTGTTCAATCTTGATTTTTTTCGCATACTCGCGCCCCATTTCACGCAGGAGGGGGATCGCATGAACTGCATCGAGCTTTGCAACATCTGAAGACTTGGCCAGCATTTCCTGCGCTTCTTTTCCGAGAAACGATTGATTGTACCGAACATAGCTAAACCATTTTGTGCCCGGAAGTTCCAGCCCGATGAGATCACCGACCTCCCTATCCAATTGTTCGCCGAAAAGGCAATCGCCCAGGCACCGGCAAATAAAATCCTGCTGCAGAGCAATGCCCTGAATTAACGCCGCAGGAATTCGAGGGAGATTATAGAAAAGTCCCATCTTACGAGCGGATGTCTGAAATGCCGCGGAGGTAACTCGAATTGTTCCGACGGAGATCAACCTTATTTTGTCTGCCCCCGGCTCCCATCCGAGGTTGTAAGGTGGAAGTACGGCGGTGAGGGCCGCAATCAAGGACGGGTTATTGTATGGGGTAATGGAACCATCAACGAATACGTATTTTTGATCACCCAGAGTAATCTCTTCCGGATCGAAATAAACAGGCGCGGCCGTGCTTGCACGGACGACTCTCCAAAGTGGGATGTTCAGATTGCAGTAGGGAAGTGTGCGATCGTTGTACATCGCATTGGGGTTATTCGTGAGTGGCCAGGCCGATCCCGTCGTTTGGTTGCGGACCACGACGAGCAAAGTACCCCTCAGGAGTTTGGTGCCCAGAAGGGCGGGCTCCACACCCATTCCATCTTCTGAAAACAGGCGCCGAAGAATTTCAGTAAGAGGTTTGGGGTCATAGCGCGCGAAAAACATTCGCTTGATTGGGTGGGACCAAGGCACGCGCTGAAACATCTTCTGGCCCTGTTCAACATATAGGTCCAGAATTTTTTCAACTTCCATCCCCCAACTGAGGCAGGTGGCGATGATGGCGCCCGTGCTTGTTCCCGCAAAGAAATCAAAGTGATCCGCCAGAACCAGCTTGGGAGAGCCGGTGTGGGCGCGTAACATTTCCTGCATCCGCAAAAGAATTTCCATGCTGAAGACGCCGCGGATTCCCCCGCCATCCAGAGCTAGGATTCGCTTCATGGGATTACCTGCGCGGCAGCTTGTGATGCAAGATGAGTGATTTCCATTCGATCACCTCCGCCAGCAAAGCTTTCTCAACTCTTTCCGCGATTCGCATCAAGGTCGGCCATGTCTGGGCAAATTTGAGTTGTTTATCCCACTCCTGAAGCATGTCATGCAACTCCCTGTAGCGCACGCGGCGCCTTTGGTAATCATTGACGACCAGCATTGCCCCTGCGATCGTCGCAACCTGGAAGAAAACGGACCCCGAAAGCGGAAGCAGCGGCTTCCAAGAAGGTGTCGCGCCAATCCACTTCAGCGAATTCAAAAGTGCCCAAACGTTCGCAATCAACGCAACCGCGATCGAAAGCACGGTCGCAATTCGATACTGCTTCGCTTTTTTGTCCGCCTCTTCCGCTTTGTCCGCAAAATACTCGATTTGACCCTCGACTCTCCCCTTTTCACCTTCGCCAGCCCCCTGACGATAGTCCTTCTTAAATTCTTCGAGCTTGGCTCGGCTCCCGGCCCCATCCGCCATTTTTAGAAAATTGAGCGACATCAGCATCCCGGCGAGCTCGGGAACGACCTCTGGGCCGATCACCCTGTAAAGGCCAGGTGTCTTCCAAAATGCAAGATTCGACCTGCAAATCTCCGTTGCGGTCCTGGTTCTCGCCCAAAAGACTTGTTGTTTGTGCATTTTCAAAAGGATCGGGAGCGCTCCAACTGTAAAACTGAGTCCGGATCCAATCCCTACCCAGAGTGCTGTTCCACCGGCAATGGTGCCTACTGTGCTTAGGACGGATGCGGCCGCAGTGCAAAGTATCGGTATGGCCGCCAGGCGGCGAACCCGCGGTGACGCTTGGGTCGCATTCGCATCAATCTTCAAAAACCATGCTCTTGCAAGTTCCCCCGGCGTGCTGGCGCGCGGGTCGGATTCGGCCTCGGGAAGGGCGTTTAAGAAATCCAACTCGGGATCATTCTTCAATACTTTGTCTTCATTGAGACGTTGAATGGCGCCCGTATTGCTATCAATGCAAACGATTGGCCGGCCTTCTAATTCGGCTAATCGATAGATCTGTTCTGTTCCTCCCAATCCGCGAGATGGTTTCCCGTCCCACACGACGAGCAGCATGCCGCTCTGTTGGACCGTTTCAACGCCACATTCGTAGTACCGCTCGTCACGGGATTGCTCTCCACCCGTCACTTCAACGGACATGGCCTGGCTCAATACATTTTCCACACGCTGCCATGTTGGTTCGTCAAAGTCCTCACGGAATTGTTCCTTTGGCATGGGGAGCAGAATCTGGAGCGGCAGGCCGAGCTGAATGCAGCTCTCCGCGAACAACAAGTCCCCGCCGGCGGCCGCGGAGGAGACTCCGTAGAGGACAATTCCCGGCGTTTTTTCCTTTTGTTCTTTCAGGATTTGAAGAATCTGCGCGCGCGACTTCGCTTCATCCGGGAGATGCCTGTGCCCCGTGAATCCGATCGCGAGCACGGAAGGTAGGATGACTTTCCCCTTCACCTCATTGGCCGAGGTACCAGTTCCTTTGACGGGATCGAGCGAAAGCATAAACAGCTTATTGTGGACGTATCTGTAAGACTGTCGGCAACGGGAATTTGGAAATATCCACTGTAATTTGCGAAGAAAGCTCTGCAATCAGTCGAAAAACATCACGATTCCAGGAGGACTCTTTGAGAGCCGTGTCCGACAGCTCGTCGGCCACACGGTAATTTTGCCCCAGGTAGCTGAGTTCTGTGAGAGATGGCGTGAGTCGCGCTTCCGAGCTCCAGGTAAGCCGTAACAGGGGACGGGTTTCAAGCTTGGGAAGAGGTTTCTGTCCGGCAGGCAGACTTTTCATCAACTCATCAAAAGTATTTTGTTCTTGAGCGGCAGCCGCCATGACTCCTATTAAAGATCGCAATATGATTCGAACCGATCCTGGCCCCGCCGAGTCACTGATTGTGATTCCACCCGCAAGCGCTCTTAGGGTTGGTTCCAGGGAGTCGACGCCGCTTAATTCAGGCATCTCATTACTAGACGTAATTTCCTTTTCCAAATTGGTCAAAAATTGGTTGACTTCATCCGCCGTCAATTTGTCCGGCACATTCAGCTTGAGCTTTGGCTCCAGTGTCATCTGGCCCAATTCCCAGTTTCCTTTGTCATTTTTCTTCCACACCATGTCCTTAGCCTGAGCATCCATCATGTTTTGAACATTGGGTGGATTCGTACTTGGCAATTCCCAATCCACAGCAAGGGGGACAAACTTGCTTTCGGCGCCCAGCAGGAGGTGACCATTCTTCTGCAGTTCGTATACCAGTGCGCTGATTCTCAAGAATGTTAAATACCCCGGGATATTATCCGAAGTGTTTGAATTGCGAACAACCACGATCTCGCCATTCGGCTTATGGTATTCGATTCGATCCACCATCGACCGGAACAACATATCTACCCTCCACCCTTCCTGAAAATATACATAAAAGTATTGGTCGGGAATGGGTGTCAATAATTGCTTCGCAACCGTGTCATCATTGACGGGGATGAAGGTAAACGTCGGGTCTTGTTCCAGCAAAGTACCGGGTGTTCCGCCTCCAGTAATAGATTGGGCGAGAGGGTTGGCATAGGCTCCGGCCACCTGCTGACCGGTCGCGGAGAGAGTCCCCTGTATCCTGTAAGCTGTGCTGATCGGGCCAAGCTTGAAGAAGTAAGTCGGATGATGCTGGTTCAGTCGGGCGAGGTTCAAAAGCAATTGGCGGTTCGAACTCTCCGCATATGAGTTTTCATACCCCCTGTAGTCTATCCGCAGCCTTTTCGCTGCACACCCGGAAAGGAATGAGGTCACAAGCGTCAGAATTGCGAGCATCCCAGCCGCTCTCGCCGCCTGAACGGAAAGAGGAAACCGAAACGCGCGAACGTCGTCGTTCCATAGAGACTTGGTTTTCATTTCAATCCAGTTCTGCGCCAATCCGCAATTGGAATCCGCCGCAGCCGGGCAGGTTTTCGAAATCCTTTATTGGGCAACAAACGCGTGGGTCAGCCTATTCTATTTCGTTTGTCGCTGCAAGAGCTTACGCAGCCGCGCGAACTCCGGCGAGGTGATCCCGCCTTTTTCCAGATCATCGAAGTCTTTCAAGATGGCATCGTTCCAAGTTTGATCCGAATTCGGATCCATTTTCTTGCCGCTGTTCCCCAAATAAATCGCGTCCGCCTCCGAGGTCCTGCCGAGGAAAAGCAGCGCGTGGGCGCGGTTCGTATCAATGTGGATGTCAGACGCGTTCAATTTCTTCCCGGCTTCGGCGGAAGTCAGTGCGCCGGCAAAGTCACGCGTGAATAGTTGATACCAGGAAAGTCCTAGATAGGCGTTATAGAGGCTCGTCAGTCGTTCCGAGCCGTTCTGGGTCTCGCCTTGGACGTAAGCGATCCAATTCTTCTCCGCGTCCGATGCTTCTTTCCAGCGGCTCAATGCGCTGAAGGCAATGGGCAACTGCTGTAATGCGTCCACGTCATTTGGGTTTGCAGCAAGCCATTTCTTCTCTGTATCTACAGCATCTGCCCAACGTCCCAATTTCTGATAGAGCGAGAGTAATTGACGACGGGAATCCCTGTCGTTTGGGTTGGCAGCCAGTTTTTGTTGCGCTTGTCTAAGGTCTCCTTCCAGTTTTTGTACCTGCAACATCTCCATCGTTTGATGCACACGGGTTCCATCCCTCGAAAATACCGAGACAAAAACAGGCAGTTTGTCATTGCTCAGACCAATGTCCTGCACCATGTTTACGATGCCAACTCGGGAGAGGCTGAAATTTGCTGCAAACAGGAAGCCTCCAAATTCTATGGTTCCGATGGCCTGCCATTCACCTTCGCTGCCCGCCTCAACGATCAAGGGCTTGATCAGAGGTTTGACCTTGCCCACGATGCTCGCGCGCTCTTCGGCTGTAACGGTCGCGAGCCAATCGAAATCCTCTTCCTGGTCTATAAATTTGAATGTGCCTTGTTCCGAATTTTGGATTGCGGAGACAAAGAATCGCAAATAAGCAATTGCACGGTCAACGGTGTCCAATTTAGGCGGTGATTTGTGATTCATTCCATGGATTGGATTGGAGGTTCCGTCCAGCAGGACCCAATCTGAGCCGCGCTGGACATAGGAGATGATTCCGTTCCAGCCATCACCCGTCTGTGTTTCCAATTCATAGAGCGCGGCGTTGTCATAAAAATCCAGCGAGAGCTTGCGAATTCCCCGGATTCGGTTCGCAACTAGATTCTTGTTGACGGCCGAAAGTTGATGGAGAACAGCATCGCGCTCGGCCCCGGTTGCCGGAAGCATCCGCCATCCGCCCGGCATCAACGGAGGTAGGGTCCATGCGGCTTGTCCAGAATGCGTGAGAAGAAATTGAGGGTCCGTCTCTGCCTCGAGATTATTCACCCGGTTGATCAATGTCTTTGACTTTTCGGGAGCTATGGTTGGTTGTTGGGAGCCTGCGGCCGTTTTGAGATTGGCGAGAGCGGTTTTGATTCGCTCGAGCCTTTTTCTGTAGATATCGAGATTTCCGTTCAAGTTCTGATCCGCATAGTCAATCTGCAATGCGGTCCAGAGCGTTTCAACCGCCTTCTCGATCTCATCCAACGATTTCTCCAAATCCCCTCGCGTGTACCAAACATCCGAAATTCGGCTTTCGATCACGGACTTCCGACGGATGAACTCGATATCCAGCGGCTTGTCGGTGAGAGCCTTCGTGAGTGACACCATTGCCGATTCATATTGGCTATAGGCTTCCGTGAACTGGTTGGCGTCGCCATTCACATCGCCAACCAAAATTTGATCCGCCGCCAACTGCGCGTAGCGGTCCGCTGTTGGCGCCTTCTGGATCAGATCCGACACAGTTGCCACGGCATTCGTATAGGAACTTTTGGCCTCAGGCAGGCGCTTCAGACTGCGAAGGATATCGCCGGTCTGCTTATGGAGGTCGGCTTTGTCCTGAAGAATGTCCGGACTGTCCTTTGCGTCGCCTTCGATGGATTGCAACTCCTTGAATGCCTGTGAACAAAAATGGAGCGCGTCTTTGTCTTTTTGATCGGCGGAATCCTGCGCTTTCTTCTGCGCTGCTTTGTCGGTGCTATTGGTTGCGCGAGCGTCATCTGCCTGCAAAGAGAGAAGATAAGCTTGTCTCGTTGACACCAGGGCTGCATCCCGTGTGAATTCCAGGTCTCCGGGCGCCGACGCGCCTCCTTTTCTTAATATCTCGCCGGATTTCGCATACATCTGAAATGCGGTATCCAGGTCGTGCGGATCCTTGAAAGTTCCCGTGGATTGAATGTACTTGAATTCGTGGACGTCACCGATCGCTATGAATGAAACGCCATGTAAAAAACTGGGTCTGGTCCAGGCGGGTTGCGCGTCGCTCAATTCTTTGGTCGTTTGCGCCGACTGATTCAGAAGGTCCTCTGCCAAATCCCATTCGCCGACGTAGTAATGGATCAGACCCAACCCGCGCAAACTCTTGGCCAAAATAAGGCGCCACAGAAGATTCTCCGGGTCCCGCCTGCAAAGGTCTTCCATCGCAGTCTGTGATTGTACGAAGTAGTTTTTCGCCGTTTCGTATTGCCCAAGCCGCATTGCTGTGAATCCCTGATCATATGCGAGGTCCGCGGACATTCTCCTCCACTGCGTGGAGGAATCATTCCCGCCAGAGACTCCGCTAAGAGCATCGACAGCTTTTCCGTACCATACCAATGCCTGGTTGTCGTCCGACTGATTCGCTCCAGTTTCCGTGAACGCCGACACCTTCCAATAAAGAGCTTCTTCGGCCCCAGCACCGCTTGCATCTATGGCGTTGAGAGCTTCCTTGAACCGTGCAAGGGCTTTGTCATCCGCAAGGCCCAACGATTCCGCTCTGCCAAGGCCGATTTGAGACAACACGTAAACGCGGGCCATGTCTTTTTTGACATCCAGGCTCGGAGGAGTTGCCGCCAGTTTTGCGGCTTCCTCAAAATCAACTTTGGAGCGCTCGACCTGGCCCGTCGCCAGAAGCCCGGCCCCTTCCTGATACAGCGATTCCGCGCGAGTGACTTGTATCAAGCCATTCGAGGACTCCGGAGTATCAAATCTCTTGAGGAGTTCCAGCGCACTCTGGGCGCTTTTAATGCCCTCCGCGAAATATCCTACTTGGTAGAGCGCTTCAGCAGCTTTTGCAAGGAAGCGAGCGTGGCGTTGCACGAGGTGGATCTGTTCGTCGTTCGGGATTTTCCCCTGGCTCATGAGAACCAAATAGGCTCTCTCGGTTTCGTCTATTGTCTGAAAGACAGTCGCTTTCGGAATCCAACCGCTGCCAAATGCAAAACTCAACCGCTCCGCCTCCGCCATCTCGCTCGCAGTTCGAACAGTTCGCGCCTCTTCCGCCATCGCTTGTTTGGCGCGGTTCGCATTTCTCATGCTTGAAACCGCCAAATAAACCACCGCTGCGCCTCCGAGCACCAGGATCAGCAACAACCCAAAAACTCCGGCCAACATTCGCGATTTACGCAGGTCCCGCTCGAATTTTTCCTTTTGTTTCCGGGCCTCTTCGGCCTGCAATTTCGCGGCTTCCGCCTGGCGCCGCTGCTCGCGCAATGACCGGCTCTCGGAGGCCGGATCGGTCAGCAGATCGTGCGTCAATTCCAGCCAGACAACGCCGGAGCGCTCCTCCCGGTGGAGGATCCGGTGGTTCACAAGCTGGTCGAAGTCGGCCTCCGGAAGCCCTTGTCGAAGGGCGTCCTCCAGCGCAGCCCGGTCGCGATATCCCGAGGCCGTGAGCAATTCATCTTCAACCCAATTTCGAACGCGTGGATCCACGCCTTCGAAGGACCGTTCGTAGAAACTCCGAATGATTTCTTCGCGTTCGCCTGAAAGGAGATCACCCGTAATCTGCGCTTGACCATGCTCGACCCGGCGGCGGTTCAACTCGTCGCACACCACGCTCAACAGGGCCGGCTCTACATCGCGCTGCTCCACCGCGCGCGAAACTTGCTTTCGGTGTGATGTGGACACGAAATCCACAATGTCACGCGCGATCTCTGGCTCTATCAGCGCGCGCCCGGCTCGCTGGACCACATCCAAAGCTTGCGCGCCAGCCATTCGTTCCAGCCGAAAGCGGTTCGGCAACAGCGAAGGCATGCGTACGCGCCAGGGGTCGAGGTCAGCGAGGAAATCCTCGCGCAATGCGACCACAAACTTTACGGCCTGCTTGCGTAGATCATATTGCTGCGCCTCATCCGGGTGCGCCTCCAGACGTTCGCGCACGGCGTCAGGCGGGCGATGCTCGAGCAGGGATTCAAGGTCCGAAGAGAATTGCGCCACGCGCTTGGTGGTCTCTTCCGTTTTCTGGCCCAGCGTGAATACCTCTTCGAATTGGTCCAACACAATCACGGGTGTTATTAAGCGGTTCCGGGGCCCCCAGAAATCAACGTCATTTCGGTGGAAGTACTCCCACAAGGTTTCCTCGCCGGTTGGCCGCGGTCCCGTAATGTGGGCACGATCTAATTCCGACGAAACCGCGGCCTTGAGTTGGTCCGCCAATGGCGGTGCGCCCTCGCTGTGATCAAAGCGCACGCGGATGGGAAGGAGATCAATGCGTTTCAATCCGGGGAAAAGGCCCGCTTGAAGCAACGATGTCTTTCCGAGGCCCGATTGCCCATAGAGGACCACGACAGTGTTGCGTTGCACGAGGTCCAGCAATTCCGCGGTCTCCCGCTCGCGGCCAAAAAAGAATTCGCTGTCGCTTTCTGTAAAGGCGCGAAGTCCGGGCCATGGGTTCTGTGGAGAAAGATCGGGAAGACCTTGTGTCCCGGAATTCATTGGCGGGTATTTCGCTTGCGATAGGCTTTCTGCGCAGCGTCCAGTTGTCCGATTAGCTCCGGCGACACGCCTCCGCCCACAGCACGCACCGCCGTTCGGCCGAACAGATTGCGGCGGAATTCGATCAAATCATTGCTCGGCGTGGCGTCAATGACCACCGGAAAGAGATAGTTGCTTTCCGTCCCGAAATACGAACTGGCGATCTGAATGGCTTGCGCCCATTCCTTCCGGAACCATCTCGGCGCATCGTCTTGAGTACTCTGGGAAAGCAAAGGAACAAAGGCGCAACAATCGCGGATGTATTGCGAAATGATGCTCTGGTAGTCATCGCCCGGGTTCAGCCGGCGATCGATCCAAATTTCCAGGCCCGCCGCCGTCAGTTCATCGGCGAGCCGGAACGCCGCTTTTTCATCCTCGTGGGCATAGCTTATAAATATGGACCCCGAATTCATGCTCGCGGGTTTTTCCCCTGCACCACCCGGCCTGGGGGCCGCGGGAATCGTTTTTGGATGCAGCTCGAACCACCGGCGGTGAAGTTCTTTGACAAAATCCACCGGTGTTCCCTCCGTGAAAAAACGTGTTTGCTGGGGGCTGAATCGTGTCAGAAATTTGGCGAATTCCGGTTGCATGAATCTGCCATCCGCAATCACCTCCGTTATCATGCGGGAATCCCACAACGGTCTTGCGCGGGCTAGTCGCAACAGGAATCGGCCGAGCCAATCCGGAAAACCAACGCCAAGAATAAGCAGATGGCTCTGCTGAAGTTTGGTGATCAGTTTCCTCGGGCGCCCTTCGCTCGCCATGAATTCGTGCATCTGCTCCAGCATTTGACCTTCGGTTACCGCAAACGTGGATGACATCGATCCGCGCCCGAGAATCTGAAATACCAAACTCCCGGATTCATCAAGAAGTCCTTCGTCATAATCGATCAGGTTCGATGCCGGCGGGTAGGCGACGCCAACTGGTTTGCGCCCGCGGACCGCCGCAATCGAATCCTCAAGTAGCGTGTCAAATGTCGTGCTGACGAACAACCGGAAGTTCGGAATCTCCGCGAGCAGCCGCAGGGGTTCGAGCGTTTGCACGTTCAGTTCCTTGATAATTCGCAGCAATAATTGGGGTCTGACGGCCAGCGGGTCGCCATGAAATTCTTTGCAGGCGCACACCACATCATTGGTGTCGAATTCGGGGGGGAGCCGGTCCGTCGGAATTTTCAACTCTGCTGCCAGGCGCACCGCCACAAGGCGATGGAACATCTGGGGTCCCGTGTCGGTGTCTACCATCAACAACTCACGGCCCACGATGGGCACAACTTGTCCCTCCTCGATAGCCGGGAGGAGGTCGTCCCACAGGACATCTTCCCAAATATTCGTGTCAGTGGGAGGCATCGGCCAGACTTTATCAAAGGAAAGATTCGTTGTCACTGATACGGAATTGCATCACTCCCGAATCGCGATTCTGACCCTCGCTGGACGGTCCGCCTTTTTCACTTCTTTATTGGCCAGTTAAGCCGCAATCGGACGCGGAAAAGCATATAAACGGACCTAAATTAGCCCCATTCCGAATGAAACACTTGAAGCACAAGAGAGCGTCTCGATCTCACGAGGGGAGGGTCTTCGGCTTACCCGATTTGACCCTAACCAGGTTTAGTAATTGTTGTATTCATCAAGACTAAAGAATAGAATATCACTCGTTTGGCCATCCCAGGGGCCACGGCTCAATTCGTAAGGTCATTCACCACTTGCTGCGGGAAGCGCGTAGGCGCAGAATCGCGTATTTTTTGCCCGGGGGCGCACCGGACAAAGTTGATTCGAGTGGAGTGAGCTCGTGAAAGCAAGACCCAAAACGGGCAATAAACACGGAATCAAATCAGCTCCAGCGCACAGGGCGGGGCAGATCGCCGAAAATGATCTTTTGATTGTTGCTATCGGGGCTTCCGCAGGAGGCATCGAGGCATTTACGGAGTTGATTAGCAGCCTGCCCGCCGATACCGGCATGGCCTTCGTATTGATACAGCACCTTGACCCTCATCATCACAGCTTGCTGACGGAACTGATTTCCAAGAAGACTTTAATGAGCGTCAAAGAAGTCATCGATGGCATGACCGTCGAATCGAACCATGTCTACGTCATCCCGCCGAACTCGACGATGTCCATTTCCAATCGCACGCTGCACCTTGGCCCGCGCGAGGAATCGCCCGTGGCTCGGGTCCCGATTGACTACTTCATGCGCGCGTTGGCCGAAGGTCAGGGCAACCGCGCGATTGGCGTCATTCTTTCCGGCACTGGCACCGATGGAACTCTTGGTGTGGCGGAAATCCAGGCGCACGGTGGGGTACCCATATCCTCCCTCAAAGGAGGACCAGGTCATGAATCATTATGTCGTTTGCAGCAGCCCCAAATGTGGATTTGTCTTGGACCTTCGTATCGACGGAAGATCGAACGGTCACCGCCGGTTTATCTTGAGTAAATGTCCGAATTGCGGTAAAAAATGGTCCACAAGAAGCGCGATTTCCCGGGATGCACTCGGCGAGCAGTGGCAAAGCAAGCTACCCCCTTGCTCGTGCTGCAAACGCAAAGTGCAGGCTCAAGTCGCGTAGTTTGCGCGGAAGCAGGTGGCGTGGCGTTCAATCCCCAGGTCGGAGTGGCCCTCCGTTGGGCGCCGCGCCACTTGCATGGACTGTTGTCGGTTTATTTCGCTGCCGTCATTTTTTCCAAGAGAATGCCGCGCCCGGAAGGATTTGGACCCCCAACCCTCGTTTCCGAAGCATCGCCCAGGCTAAGCATCGGATCAGAGCGTGCGGACGTTGACTCCTTTCCGCACCTGCCTATTTCAAAGAAGCCATATCGATAACAAAGCGGTATTTCACGTCGCTCTTCAGCAACCGCTCGTAAGCTTTGTCAATGTGCTGAATTGGGATCATCTCGATATCAGCCGTGATCCCGTGCTCGCCGCAGAAATTCAGCATCTCTTGAGTTTCCTTGAGCCCGCCGATGGCAGAGCCGGCGAGGCGTCTTCGCCTCATGATCAAATTGAACGAAGCGATCGGCGACGGCTTTTCCGGCGCGCCCACTAGCGTCATTGTGCCGTCGATCTTCAGCATCTGGAGATACACATTCAGGTCGTGTTCCGCGGATACAGCATCGAGAATGAAATCGAAAGTCCCCGCCTGTTTCACCATCTCAGCTTCGTTTCTTGAAATCACAACTTCATCGGCGCCCAGCCGTTTTGCGTCGTCGATTTTGCCGGGAGAAGTTGTAAACAGCACGACGTGCGCGCCGAGCGCATGCGCAAATTTCAATCCCATATGCCCCAACCCTCCAAGACCTACAATTCCCACCTTCTGTCCCTTCTCCACTTTCCAATGCCGCATCGGAGAATATGTCGTGATTCCCGCGCAAAGCAGCGGCGCAGTTCCGGCCGGATCCAGGCCATTCGGCACTCGCAGCACGTACGCTTCATCCACCACGATGCTTTCCGAATATCCGCCGTACGTCACTCCGCCGAGAATCTTGTCCTCCGAGTTGTAGGTCAGCGTGAAGCCGGTCTCGCAATATTGCTCCAGTCCCGCGCGGCAATTAGCACAGGTCCGGCAAGAGTCCACCAGACACCCCACAGCTGCTAGATCGCCCTCCTTGAATTTCTTCACGGCGCTGCCGGTTTTGACCACGCGGCCGACAATTTCATGTCCGGGAACGACGGGATAGACCGTCGGCATGGCGTTCTCCCACTCGTTCCGCACTTGGTGCAGATCGGAATGGCACACGCCGCAGAAAAGAATTTCGATCTGTACGTCCTGGGGACGCGGTTCCCGCCGGGAAATATTGAATGGTGCGAGCGGTGACGCAGCGCTTCGCGCTGCGTACGCTCTCGCGGCAAAAGTCTGTGCCTTTAAAGATTGTGCATCTCGCGCCGGCACTTGTCCGGTTGCTTCGCTCATGTTCGCATTCCTCCTCGATTGGCTCGCCTCACTCAATCCAGACCGATCCTCTGAGTGAGCCGCTACCCGACATTGCTCGACGATTGGATGCGCGCTGCTCGTGCGCGGGTGCACCCGGAGACCCGCCACGGCGGGGAACTCCCGACCCTTTGGTTCGAGTCTAGATGATTTGTCCAGTGGGGCGGCTGGCGTCGATCTTTCTGAGTCCGTGATATAAACAATGGATCTGATTCAGTGACTCTGCGTTTTTGCAATCCATCATGCATCCAGTCATTCGAGTTTCTGGAGTCCGCAAGACTTACGGTCGAACGGTGGCTGTCGAAGACGTGTCCTTCCAGGTGAACGAAGGCGAGATATTTGGCTTAATCGGGCCAAATGGCGCTGGAAAGACGACGACGATGGAGTGCGTCGAAGGCGTACGCAAGCCCGACCGCGGCACGATTTCGGTGCTGGGCCTTGATCCGTTTCGTCAGGTGTACAAGTTGCAGGAGCGAATTGGCGTGCAGCTCCAACAGGCGCAACTGCAGAAGCGAATCAAAGTGTGGGAGGCGGTAGACCTGTGGGCTTCGCTCTACAATAAGAAAGCAATAGACGGAGAACGCTTACTCGAGCAGCTCGGCCTCGCGGATAAGCGGAACGCGTGGTTCATGAACCTTTCCGGAGGGCAGAAGCAGCGGCTGTTTATTGCCCTTGCGTTGATCAACGACCCCGAAGTGGTTTTTCTGGACGAGTTGACCACCGGGCTGGACCCGCAGGCCCGGCGGGCGATCTGGGATTTGGTGCGCTTAATCCGTGAGCGCGGCAAGACTGTATTCCTGACCACTCATCTAATGGAAGAAGCCGAACGGTTGTGCGACCGGGTTGCAATCATTGAGCACGGAAAAATCATAGACAACGACACGCCGGAGATGCTCATCAAGCGGCACTGCCCGGAGCGAACCATCGTTCTTGCGGCTGACGATCCGAACGCTGCGGAGCGGCTTCGAGCGATTACGGGAGTGGAGACGGTGACCAGCAAAGATGGGCGATTTACCATCCGCGGCCAGGGCGACGGCCTGGTGAGCGCGGTGATTCATTGTCTTTCCGAGAATCGAATCGGGGTCACGGATTTTCGGACAATTCTTCCCAACCTTGAGGATGTTTTTCTGAAGCTGACGGGTCACTCGATTCGGGAGTAGGTTCAATCATGGAGTTGGTCTGATCATGATGATGCGTGGGCTTTTGAAACTGACGTGGATAGAGATCAAGGTATTTCTGCGCGAGCCGCTCGGCGCATTTGGGACTATCGTATTCCCCGTCATAATTTTCCTGGTAGCAGGCCGATTCGTAGGCCGCAGCATGGCGCCAAAGTCGGTGGCCGCCGGCAATTTTCTCCAGGTGGGTTTGCCGGTAATTGTGTCGCTTCTGATTGCTGTGAGCGCAGTGTTGTCGCTGGTCACGATCATCTCGATCTACCGCGAGGGCGGCATCCTGAAAAGGCTGCGCGCCACGCCATTGCGTCCGCATACCATCCTTACGGCCCAAGTGCTCGTTAAGTTGGTGCTCTCTGTGGCCACGCTGGGCCTGATGGTGCTGGCCGGCAAACGGTATTACCCATCCGGACTCCATGTGCCGCTCTTCTCCTTTACGATTGCGCTGCTGGCCGGTACTTTGAGCATCATCTCGATCGGCTTTTTGATCGCCAGCATTGTTCCCACGGCGCGCTTTGCGCAACCTATCGGCGTCGCCATCCTGTACCCGATGCTCGGCATTTCGGGGCTTTTCATCCCGGTTGCATCAATGCCACCAGTGCTTCGCGCGGTGGCGCGAGTGCTGCCGACGACGTACGCTGTCTCGCTGCTGGAGGGGATCTGGAAAGGTGACGCGTGGTCCGCGCATCTGGGCGACGTAGGGGCGCTGGCCGTGGCGTTTATTGTTTGCACGGCGCTCTCGGCGAAGGTTTTTCGTTGGGAGTAGTCAGGTTGCGCGATGTCGCAGTCTACCGGGCATGAGTCACTCGCTAAGGCGAAGCCGTCGTAGGCGAGCATGGAAGCAGGGAAAAATTGGCGCGCCCGAAGGGATTCGAGCCCTGCCTCTCTGTACAGAAGTTTTCCGAACATTTTCACGAAATTTTGCCTGAGGACTCAGTAACCATTCGTGATCGCCAATCAATGCTGCAAGCTCGTCAACGATTGATTGCCAATCCGGTTTGGCAACACCAGCCGCAACAGTTTCCCCGGATCTTAAGCCGTAAAGGAAGTGGCTCCCGCGGAAGCGGCCAGGTGTAACGCCGATGAATGTATAATTGGCGTCGGCCACCATGCCAAAATGAAAATCTCTCTTACAATTCGTTCAACACTCATCGTTCTGCTTATCGCAGCCGCTTTCGGGCAGACTGAGCAGACTGAAAAGAAAAAGATCGTCATCCTCGGACTGGCCGATTCCGTAATCGCCGATTTGAGAAAGTCGGCGCCGCCAAACATTTCAATCGCCGCACCGGCGCTCAATCAACTCGGTGCCGAGCTCGCCGATGCCGACGCCCTGATCAGCCCGCAAATATCGCTCGATATGCTTCACACCGCCAAGCGATTGAAGTGGGTGCAAATATTAAATTCTGGCGCCGAGGGCATCGCCCCGGTTCTCAAGGGCACGGATATCACCCTCACCAACCTCAAGGTCGTTCTGGGCCCCGAGGTCGCCGACCATGCGATGGCTTTGCTGCTTTCACTTACTCGCGGACTGTACGAAACCATTCCCGACCGCAAATGGGAAATGCCGCGCAACGTCGGTCAGCTAACCGAATTGCGCGGGAAGACGGCCGTTATTATAGGTGTCGGTGGTGTTGGAACGCAGATCGCGATGCGCGTAAATGGATTTGGGATGGAGATCATCGGCGTCGATCCGAAGGACGCTTCGCCTCTGCCTTTCATCAAACAGATGGTGAAGCCGGATCAGCTCGATTCAGTGCTTCCGCTGGCCGATGTAGTTTTTATTACTGTGCCGGAAACGCCGGCAACGAAAGGGATGATCGGCGCAGCCCGGTTCCGGGAAATGAAGCGGGGAGCTTACTTCGTCGCTGTCTCGCGCGGCACGGTTTATTCAATGGACGGTTTGATCGAAGTGCTGACCAGCCGTCACCTGGCCGGCGCGGGATTGGATGTAACGGATCCAGAGCCGCTGCCCGCCAATCACCCAATCTGGAAATTCGAGAATGTCGTCATCACACCGCATATCGCAGGCGCATCGGATGCTTCGATCACACGCGTCGTGCAACTCTTGCAAGAGAATATCCGCCATTTTGCCGCCGGCGAGCCGCTCGTAAATGTTGTGGACAAAGATAAAGGATACTGAACTGAGTTGATCTCGTCTTCATGCCTCATGGGGTTTGCCGCCATTGTCTCTCTTCCTTCCAATGTTCGTTTCGCGGCGAAGAAGCCCGCTGAGCTTGCGGTTCCGATTGCCCAATACGCAATCCGCCGGATTGGGAACAACCCTATCGCTCGCGATTTGAATCTATAATTGAAGTGGCCAGGAATCCAAAACTGGAAACCCGTTCTGAAATTCAGATAGCGACGAATACCGAATAGGTGATTGGGAGTATCAGGAGTTGAGCAAATCCGGCGGCGCGCGAATTGGCGAGGCTGAAAAAGAATCGAGTGGCGCCCGGATTTGGCGCGCGTTGCGTCACCGCAATTACCGGCTGTTCTTCACGGGTCAAAGCATTTCGCTGATTGGCACGTGGATGACGCGCGCCGCCACGAGTTGGCTGGTTTACAAGCTCACAAGCTCGGCTTTGCTTCTCGGCGTTGTCGCCTTTGCCGGCCAGGGTCCCATTTTGATTGTGGCGCCTTTTGCAGGCGTCTGGGTTGACCGGCTGGACCGCCGGCAAGTGCTGGTTATTACGCAAGTTCTTGCGATGTTGCAGTCGCTCGCGCTGGCTGTTTTGACTCTAAGCGGCCATATCAACGTTCAAGAAATCATTTGGCTTAGCGCATTTCAAGGCCTGATAAACGCCTTTGATATGCCCGGGCGGCAAGCCTTTCTGGTGCAGATGGTCGAGGACAAGCGGGATCTCGGAAATGCGATCGCGCTGAATTCTTCCATGGTCAATATGGCGCGACTCCTTGGGCCCTCGCTCGCCGGTGGTGTGATCGCGCTGTTCGGCACCGGATATTGTTTTCTCGTCGATGGCCTCAGCTACCTTGCCGTGATTGCTTCACTGCTGATTATGCAGTTGAAGCCGTCGCTGCTCCTGCCTGTCGCTGCTTCCATGTTTCAGCAACTCAAAGAAGGCTGGAAGTATGTTGCCGGCTCAACTCCGATCAGGACCATTCTGTTGTTGTTCGCGATGGTCAGTCTGATGGCCTGGCCTTTCACGGTATTGATGCCGATTTTCGCGTTGGAAATCCTGAAAGGCGGCCCGCACACTTTCGGATTTTTGATGGGAGGCGTGGGCGTTGGCGCGCTCATATCGGCGTACTCGCTTGCCGCGCGTCCCAGCGTGCTGGGATTGACCAAGATGATTCCGATCTCCTCCGGGCTTTTGGGTGCAGGGCTGATTTTTTTTGGTGTGTCGCGAAATTTTTGGCTTTCGCTTGCGGCGCTGGCGATTTGCGGATTCGGCTTGTTGCAACAAATGACGGCCAGCAACACCATCATTCAGACAATCGTTGATGAGGACAAGCGAGGGCGCGTGATGAGTTACTCGACGCTTGCTCTCGTCGGCATGGCGCCGATTGGAGCTTTTCTGGCAGGCACGCTGGCCAATGGGATCGGCGCGGCAAGAACGGTGATGGTGAGCGGCGCGTGCTGCCTCGCCGGCTCGGTTTGGTTTTGGACGCGAATCGAGGCGGTGCGAAAAGTCACCCGGCCGATTTATGTGAACTTGGGAATTGCGCCGCCGGTGCCGCCCGAAGTGGACGCCGTGCTGCAAGATGGAGGCGGCGACTAGGAAGATGTCGAACATCGATGGCGCGGCGGGGTCCCGGTTGGTCTCTGAGAGAGGGTCGCCTGCCAGGTAACTTACTGAAATAAATAGACTTAGCGGATTGAGGGAGAGGGATTTTATGGATGGGGACTGGGCGAATTTATTTATTAAGGCAGGCGCCTGACTAAATAAATAAAGTGAAAAATGAAGAAAAATAAATGGGCGAAAACTGCGACAAAAAGGGGTGGTGAATCAGGAGCGTTCGAATGATGCACGATCGGCGCTTTCGGCGGGCGGCGGGGGGAATGGGAACCCTGACCATCGTGTCATCAAGCAATAGGAGATTGCCATGCTCAGAAGAATCGGTCTGCGAGTGCTCTCGGTCGTGGGCACACTATTTCATTCGGCCTTTGTCGTCCATTGCCAAAACGCTGAAATCGTTGAAACAAGAATCAGGACGACCCAAACACTTTCTGGGACGGTTCGACCTATGGACCCAAAGGAAATGGGTTTAGAAGGGGTCTTGGTAGAGGACTGTTCTCCTGATTGGAAACAGGTCGTCGCATCGACGCGCACAGACGGTAACGGCCACTTCAGTTTTCCCAATGCGAATAAAAAGAACGTTCATTACTTGCGTTTTTCCATGCCCGGAATCAATACATCGCTAATCAAAGCAAAAATTACACCCAGTGGAGATAAGGAGCTGTCGATTGTCCTTAACATAGTTACTTAGGGAGGACTTCCTGCGGATGCAACGACTCTGGCTGAATATATATATTCCCGGCTCGGGCGGAAATCCTGGCGAACTGAGTTCTTCTATTATTAAGCACTAGGAGGATGTTAGGATGGCTAAGTATATTTTCTCTTCGTTCGTGATATTTGCTGCATCTATATTGCTGTTGGGCTGATTAGATGACGGTGTCGGCTCCCCCTTCCGAGTAAACTTGGTTGCGCGAAACGACCAAGGCCTGCCTGCCGCAGGCACCCGCCACCCACGAATAACGTCTTTGCCGCGCGCCTCGAATTGGTATATCCGGTGAGGCCCCGCGTTCGTCCGCTAGGATCGGACGCGGGGCCCCCGGATCTGTCACATATGTCCCCGAGTGACAGAACTCAAGGGGCGCCAATTCGCCGGGCGTCCCCAATCAGCAGGCACCTCGTGCTGAGTGAACTCCGTCCACTCAGCAAACCAAGCGGAGAAAAGCCCGATCGGTCGAACAGAGTCCGCTCAGTCGAACGGAATCCACTCATGCGACTACATCCACTCATGCGACTACATCCACTCATACAACTACGTGGCGCCAATGTATTGAACGTGGACGTAGACACCGGTATCCATGTTGTAGAGCAGGTACCAACCAGGGTGATCGGGGTCGTCGTAGACGACAAAGTTATCGCCGCAGTTCCAGCACCAGTCGGAGCACAAGGTCCAGTCCCACGCGGCTACTTCAAAGCCAAAGCCGCCCGGGAACCAGAACCTGTGATGGCCGGTGTCAACGCGCAAAACGCTGAACTGGAACGACGGGCCAACATTTGCGAACCGCCCGTGCTCATAAGGGTGAGAGAGCTTGAAGCGCGAGTCACTGACGGAAGCGTGGCCATACCAGTGATCATTGTTGACGTGTTGCCGCATGTCCACGCGGCCATCGGGCATCTTTTCGCCTTCTGGCGGGACGTTGGCTTCATGATGTTCCGGCGGCGGGGGCGGGTGACCGCCGTTGGCGGCGTGATGCTGTTCGCCTCCGCGTTGCTGCGCGAAAACGGACATCGCGACGGCCAGCATGAGAGTTGTCGCAAAACTTAGAGCTTTCTTCATGAGAGTCTCCTTTCCTCTTGAGTGAATTCCCACAGCATAAAATTCACTGGGTCTTTGCATCGAGGGCTGGAGGAAACCGACAACCGGGAAAGCGAGAGAACGAGCGGAGGCTGGGGGTCCGCCGTTTCCTCATCAATGTTCACGCTTTTCGTTGTGGAGAGTTTTTCTGCAGCACATCGAGAAGATCCTGCGCGGCGTCCGGGGTTTTCACTTCGGCGCCCACCATGATCTCTCGGGCAGAAATAGATCGTCCGTAGAGGTTTTCGTCCGCGCGGCCATCGGGCCGGAGCGTCGAGCCTTCGAGCGAGACTCCTGCAAACACGCCGCGCGTGCGCGAATAGCTCATGATTTCGGTGCGCATGTAGGCGTCCGTGTCCGCTGCGGCATCGCGCCCGAGCGGGCCGGCAGCGATGGACATATCGCCGCCGAGCTTCACCTTGGAGTGCATTAGGCTCCTGGCGCCGCGATTATTCATCACCAGCAACACGAAGTCGGTTGCTTCGCCGCCAATCTGGAAACCAAAGCTGCCGCCTTCGAGCGCTACCACCACTGGGGCGCCCCAGGGTCCATTGAAATCCTTACCGGAGCGGCAGACCATCGCGCCACGGCCGAAACTTCCGCCCAATACGAAGGCGGCCTTGTAGACAGATGGCATGACAATCACGCAACGCGCGTGATCGAGAAGGTCGCGCGGGATGTCATCGGGAACATTCATGATTTCCCGCATCACCATGCCTGCGTTGTGTAAGCGGGCGGTTTCATCTTTCGCCCGGTCGGAATCGCTCGCGATGGAAAGCGGAGCGATCATAAGTAATGCGAGTGCGAAACCAATCGTTCGCTTCATAGCCTCATACCCCCGGGAATGTTTTCCCATTGGTGTTGATGGGCAAGATGAATGCCACTTCGAAATCAAATCGATAAATTGTTTGAAATGAGAAAGTTAGGGAGGACGCGGCGTGTTTTCGGCTGTGGTACTAGTCCGGTAAATTTTCCATGCAGCGCAGCGAGGAGTTTGGTGCCAGAAAAGATTGTGCGACGGAATGGAATCCGTAGGTTAATACGTTGTAACAAATTTTCTTGCGTGAGTCGTGAATTCAGATCCTTCCATCAAAGCCCAATTGAGCATAACGGAATAAAATCCTAACTTACTTCCGCTTCAATTTGGGTCTTCGCGAAGGACAGATGAAACCGAGCCTGCGGTTGATTCCGTCGCTTGTGGAACGGATCAGCGTGGTGACTTTGATTATCGCGCGACCGAATCGACTTGATCGACTTGATCCATCCAGAATGCGCTAGTTATTCGGATGAGCTCCGGGCGCCGCGGGGTTGTGATTGTATTTCGGGTAGGGCGGCTTTTTATATTGCGGAGGAGGATTCTTCTCGAGATCCGAGAGCAGTAATTGAACGGCTTTCTCGAGCTGCGGGTCGTGCCCTTCGCGCATGGATTTGGGATCGAGTTCCACTTCCACGTCGGGAGCGACGCCATTGTTCTCGACCTCCCACTTATTGTTCGGAGTCCAGAATCCGCGGCTCGGAGCGGTCACCACGCCTCCGTCCATCAGCGATTCACCGGGGCCGAAGAAACCGACGAGGCCTCCCCAAGTCCGCTTTCCAACAAGGAGACCAATTTTTGCCTGACGGAAATGCCAGGGCATGGCATCACCACCGGAGCCTGCATACTCATTGATGATCATCACTTTTGGTCCGGCGATCAGGCTGACGGGAGTGGTGGTGTCCTCACCATCGCGAGTGGTGCGAAAGTTCATGAGCGTGCGGCGCAGATAGTCCAAAATATAGTCGGTGTTAGTGCCGCCGCCGCTGAAACGCTCATCAATCACTGCTCCCTGCTTTCCCGCCTGGGAGAAGAAGTACCGATTGAAGTATGTGTATCCACCCGTTGCGGTGTCAGGCAAATAGATGTAAGCGAGTTTTCCATTGCTGAGCTGGTCCACCTTGCGGCGGTTGTCTTCGACCCACGCCAATTCTCTGAGTCCCGCCTCGCTCGCGATGGGAACGACGGTTACTTCGCGCGAGCCTGTGCCGTCGGGATTCGGTCCCACGCGCAGAATTACGGACCTGCCGGCCGTCTCTTCAAAGAAGCTGTAGACCTCATCGGCGCCCCGGACGTCGCGTCCATTCACGGCGAGCAAATACTCGCCCTGCGTGACGTTGACGCCGGGCTGTGTCAACGGCGCGTGCAATTGCGGATTCCAATTCTCGCCGTCGTAGACGCGCGAAAAGCGATATCGGCCGTTTTCAATTTTGTAGTCAGCTCCGAGGAGTCCCACGGGGACACGGTTCACTTCCGGGCCGTCGCCACCCCTGACAAACAAGTGTCCGACCGTGAGTTCACCCATAGTTTCTCTGAAAATGTAATTCAAGTCGTCGCGCGAAGCGATTCCTGGAAGATAAGCGGCGTACTTTTTCTCTGTGGTCGCAAGATCGAGACCGTGAAAGCCAGGCTCATAGAAGAAGTCGCGTTCGGTCCTGAACGCTTCGTGATACATCTCCTTCCATTCCGCCGCGGGCTCGACGCGAACTACCATCGAACTGAGGTTCAACGCTTTTGCGCCCGGAAGCCCACCACCTCCGGTTGATGCGCCTGATCCGGCGCCTGCCGGGCCCGGCGCAGGAGGAAGGGGCGCAATGACCCAGTTTTGAGGAGGAGGAGTATTTCCGGCGGGCTGTGCAGCGCCGGGCAAACGGTAAAGAACTTTTTCGCCGTTCGCCGAAAGGTGGAAGCCGAGAGCATTCTCCAACAGTCTGTCAGTCCGGCGCGTCTTCAGGTCAAAGCGGTGGACCGTCAGCGTGCTTGGGCCACTCAAAGGCTCGACCAGAGGCACTTCCACAATGAAAAGCACCCCTTCTTTGCCGGGAATTATTTCCTCATAATTTCTTGCCGGGATCGGAAGCCCAAGGATGCGCTGGCCAATCTTTTCAAAATCGACCTTTACGGGCTCCGGGGTCTTGGGCTTCTCTTTCTCCGGGCCTTCCGATTTCGACGAATCTGATTTCGCATCCACCGGCTTTTGAGATTCAGCTTTCGCGTCGGGCTTTGCCTGCCCTTCTTCATCGCTTTCCGGAGCCAGAGGAGAAGGCAGATCCTTGCGCAGGACTACGATGTAGACACTGGAGGTGATGGGCCGATCGTAGCTGAGCATGGAAGTGTCCAGGGTCGGGCCCGAGTCGGTGCTGGCCAAAAGATAAAGATACTTGCCGCTCCTGTCGAAGACCGGCGAAAACGATTCGCTCATGCCGTCCGTCACGCGCTGGCTCTGGCCAGTTTCCAGCGAATAGAGAAAAACGGAACGCATGTGGCTTAGTTCCTGCTGCGTGTATGCCAACCACTTGCTGTCCGGAGACCAGGCAGCATGGAAGATTTGCTGCGGGCCCGTGAAGCGGTCATGAAACACTTTTACGGGCGTTTTCTTTTCAAGGTCCACATACCACAAGTTCAACCGCTTGTCGGTATATGCAATTTTCTTGCTGTCAGGCGACCAGGTGGGAAGGTAGAAATACGAGCCCGAAGTGCCGAGGTCAATCTTTTCCGGCTCGCCCTGGCCATTTTGATTTTGAATGTGCAGCGCGTATTCGCCAGATTCATCGGAGAAATAGGCGATCTTCATCCCGTCGGGCGACCACGCGGGAGAACGCTCATCAATGCCGGGAGAATTTGTCATATTCCGGATATCGCCCTTTTCCGCGGGGACGGTGAGAATTTCGCCGCGAGCTTCAAACACTGCGCGCAAACCAGTGGGTGAGATGTCCGCGCTGAGGATTCTGCCAGCCACATTCAAGTAGTGCGGCCGCAATTGCGGCAGGTCGCCGGAGATTCGGATGTCCACCTCATGGCCCTTGCCGGACTTCAGGTCATAGAGCCAGATGGCGCCGAACTGCTCGATTACAATCGAGTCCGGCCCGGCGCTGGCGTATTTGAAATCGAGTCCGTCGTTTTTCAGAGAGACGGACACAGTTTTTGACTGTGTGTCGTAACTGAACAGAGACATTGGCCCGTTGCGATCGGAGAGGAAAAATATGCGTTGATTCACCCACATGGGATTGAAATCGTTGGTATTGTCGCGCGGAATCGGGGTCACGCTGGAATCCGACAACTTGGCGATCCAAATGGGCGATGTGCGGCCGCCGCGGTAGCGTTTCCAGATCTCGAAGGCATGGTCCACGGGGACGTAGGCGAGTTCTTTTTCGTCAGGCGAATACGAACCTTCGGCGGCGATTGGGAGAGGGATCTGAGTCGGAAACCCGCCAGTGCGCGATACTGTGAAGAGTTGAGAGTAGCCGGAGGTGCTGTTGCGCGACGAGGAAAACAGCACTTGCTTGCCGTCGCGCGTCCAGCCGATCACGTGGTCAGGCGCCGGATGGTAGGTGAGCCGCCGCGGGGCGCCCCCAGTCGCGGGAATTACATACACGTCAAAATTTCCGTCGTAGTAGCCGGTAAACGCGATCTCACTTCCATCAGGCGAAAATATTGGCTGCGACGCGGCGCCGTTCCCGGCCGTGAGGCGTTGGGCCACGCCGCCTTCACGCGGAACGCTCCACAGATCTCCCGCGTACTCGAATACGATATGAGTAGCGTTGAGGGTGGGGTGATGCAAAAGCAGCGGCGGATTTTCATCCGCGAGACAAAGGCTCGCAAGCATCACGGTGAACAAAGCGGCCGCCATTCGGATTATGCGCATCATTTCCTCGCTTTTGCAGGCCAATTTGATTCCATCGCCTTACGGAGGCGCCTTTTGTGAAATTATCCCTTCGACCTTCCAGCCGACCGATAACTTATACCTGGACGCCTCAGCGTGCAATGCACGAGCCAGGTTTTTGAGTGCAGAGTCTTTCCGCAGGCTGGGACGGCGGAAGGGAGCGGACCATTAAAGCGAGCGTTTAAGGAAAAGTTCAAGATGTTTCGGGAAGACGAGACTATTCCGGATGCCATGGAGTTACAAAGACAGGGGATGACTACGAGGGTCAGTACACCGGGTCGAGTGAACTGATGAGCACTACTTGAATACGGTGGCGCGCCCGGAGGGATTCGAACCCCCGACCCTCTGCTTAGAAGGTGTGACAGACGATTAGATGATGCGTGGCCTGCTTTGTTCTTCTGCAACTTACGCGTACGGTGCTAGATGGTGTTCGGCATGTTTTCGGCGCTTTTTGCTCTCAAACTTGCTCCCATATTTGTCCCCTGACTGTATGCCAGAATTTTAGAGGGTCAATGACAGGGCTGGTTTCTACGCCAGTGCAATCGTTATCCGCCGTCCGATCGGGCCGCCCGCTGCAATCCAGAAAGCATGACGTAGGTTCATCGCTTTTCGACTCCGAAGATTATTGGTCCCCTCGGGTCGCTGTTTCTGTCGATATGCCAATCAAATCTTGCATCCGCTTCACACTCATGCAGAAGAGCTTCGACATCGTCGTCCTCGCGCAAAGGCGTTGCTGCATCTCTATTTTCTCTAAAAGAGATCTTGTCAATCCGTGGCGAACTTGGAGTGAGCGGAAATGGCACTCGTCGCACCAAATAGACGATTTTTCTATCATCTCGATTGGGTCCGATACTTTGTTGGAATGCCATGACAACCTCTTCATACGCATCTGCGACAGCGGGCGTGGTTGGCTTTGCAGGATGGAACAAATGTTCAAATAGCTTAAGATTCTGCTCGGTCGGCTCAACACGACCGCACTGCCCCAACAATAGTGCCAGAGTTTTAAGTACCCGCACGTGTTCGGCTCTGAATCCCAAATCCTGAAGTGTATTCGGCTGTAAGGAACCGAGGGCTTCTGAAAGCCCTTTACCGTCGATGATACCCTCCGGGAGAAGTGGAAAAGTTACGCCAATTTCCTTCAATAGCGCGTCTACCTCTCTGCGAAAAGACGATTGAATTTCGTCCGTATCAGAAAGTCTCATGATTGGCTCCGAGCCAGATTCACACTCTCTTTCACTTGATTTGTACGCGCCCCAGCGCCAGCCTGTTCACAACAGAAATTCGCTCGGGGACACGGACGCACGAGCAACTGAATCGACACGTCGTTCCCGCAAAGGCTATTGGTTTCGTGGCTCCGTGACCTGAAAAGAGTCAATAAACTGTGATACGGAATTGTCGTCTCGCATGTTGGCGCTATGAATAGCCATCGCCATGACCATCTGGTCCCCGCGCTTAACCATGAGCCAAATCCCGGTGAACTTTTGACCATGGCTAGTTCCTTCTAGGGCGCATCGGACCGCATCGTACCCGTTAACCTTGACCTTGACGTATCCAGTCATGTCTCCAGTGATTGTCTGAGCTTCTTCATTGAAGTGAGCGATTTCGAGTTTTACGGTGAGCGCCCAGGGTGCCACGACGGATCGGGGGTCGGTGCAGTCGGACACCATGAAGAGTCTCGTGTTCGCGTCCCTCGATGCGTCGGGCGTTTGGAAACCACTCGACGAAGATGCGTCGAGATGTTGAACCAATAGCTCGGCCTCATGGCATCCCTCGCCGGCGTCGGTTGCATGGAACTGCGCGGGAAACACGGCGGACATCCCCTCGTGCGCCGAGACGTACTTGACGGGGGCCTGGGCGGACGCCGCCTGGGCAAACAAAAGGACGATAACTGCTGCTAGTCTTGTCATAGATGCTCTGCAATATGGGCAGCAACGATCCTTTGAAACCGACACCGCGACATCATCGGTCGCTGCCTCAATCCTCCGCAACATGCGGGTCGGGAACCAATCACTCATATGGAACAAAAGCAGTACATTGTCTTATCTTTTGCCAGCCACATCTTCGTCGAAGAACTGCTCAGTCAGACCATGACGATTTATAAAATCATTCATTCGGTCAGACACTACGGCTAGCGCCATTCTTTCTATGTCTAGATATTTGGTCTTGTTGGCTTCGTCGATATTCACACATTGACCCATTTCATAAATCCAGTCGCACTCTACGGAGAATCGTTGCTGAGCGCACTTCCAGCAATGGTACTACGCTAATACGACAATAGAGGGTTGGAAGCGCGTTAGCGGCGTAGCGAACCGGTCCGCCACCGCCCGCAAAGAAAACCTTTGTAAAAATCTCGGTCGGCAACTACTGACTTCGGAACCCTCGGGTGCAAATAACTGCTTCGACACTCTCCATTGACTCTAGCGCTGTACTCGGCAACGATTGATCGAGGAGAAAATGCAGGCGTGAAACGTGTTGTCATAGGCTTTTCTTTGGGCGCTTTCCCTTTGGCCTTGCTTCTTGCTACCGCTCTAGCCGCGCAGTCGGCACAGCCTCGAAAGGACATTCCGTCGATAGCTAAAGCTGCGAATGGTGCCATCGTTTCAATCATCACGTCGGACAAAGATGGTAAGCCTGTTGCCCAAGGCACTGGCTTCCTCGTGAGCACGGATGGCCGCGTTGTGACGAACTACCACGTCATCAAGGGTGCCAGCTCCGCAATCGTCAAGCTGCCTGACGGGGCGTTCTACGATGTCGATGGCGTGGTGGCATTCGACAAGGCGCGGGACCTAGCAGTAATCAAAGCCCATGGCCAGAACTTTCACGTGGTCACTCTCGGAAACTCTGACCGAGTACAGGTGGGAGAAGAAATCGTTGCGATCGGCAGTCCGCTTTCTCTCGAATCGACCGTCTCAAACGGCATCGTGAGTGGAATCCGAACCATCGAAGAAGAAGGCGGCAAGTTTTTGCAGGTCACTGCACCAATATCACCGGGCAGCAGCGGCGGCCCGCTGTTCAATATGGCGGGAGAGGTCGTTGGCGTCACGACCCTGTATCTTAAAGGCGGGGAGAATCTAAACTTCGCCATTCCTATCAACGATGCGAAACGCCTGCTTTCGGCTGGCTCCAAGGTGCAGGATTTTCCCGTCGAAACTGAGGCGGCCAAGTCCGAGGCGCATGCCGAGGCTGCGCCGTCTCCGTCGGTGAACCCGACCACGGCCCGCGACTACTACAAGCAACTTTATGATTCTGCCGGAATTTTAGACAGATTTGTTTGCTTCCATGATGACCCGAATTTACAGTGGTTCTTCACATTTACCGTTTATGCGTATGACGAACGATGGGCCAAGGCGATAAAGGCCATTATTTCTAACAAAGACGATGATGAGGCGTGGAACGCAAAGCAATCCATCGAGGCGTCCCGACCGAACGTGGATTTCCTTAATGACGAACGTCTCACGGAGTGGGGTATCGCATACGGAGCAGCACTTGGAACGCATCTTCGTAGCGGTGGCCTAGTACTGGATTATACCTCCTATTATAAAGGCGTAACGACTAGTTCTGGACATTTCCTTGGGACTGGAGATTTGTGGACCTTTGATCTCTCACCCACTCTCAATCAGACTGACAAAATTGTGCTTTCGTTCGAGCCGACAACGTTGCGCTATGTCCAGAAGGTTTCGGGTACGGTGTTGGTGTCTGGCATGTGCGAGAAAATTCCAAACAAGCGAAGCAATTCAAAAAATCCATGAGATATACGACAGAGACCACGGATAATGGATAGAATCCCGAAGATCGCCCTGCCCCCAGGACTCGATGACTAGGCGCGCGGCTTCGGTTTGGACTTCGAGCGCCTCGATCACATCCCGGACGGCTTGCGGGAGGCGATCTGTAGGAGACTTCATGCCGCAGGGCACATGCAAGCTCTGTCTTGAATATAAAGAATTGTGCGACAGCCATTACCTGCCGAAGCGGCTGTATGCGTTCGGGCGGGCAAGGCAGATGAAGAATCCCAATCCGCTTGTCGTGTCGGACAAAAGTGCGAAGCAGGTCTCAGATCAGCTCCGAGGGCATGCCTTCTGCAAGGGCTGCGAGGAGTTGTTCAATAAAAACGGGGAGGCGTGGGTTCTCGCGAAGATCCCCCACGATTACGGTGAGCCGTTCCCCTTGCAAGATGCACTGGCGCCCGAAAAACCGCTTGTGATCGGAAGGGATGTGAATCTCTATGATGGCTCTTCGATAAGAGCCTTCGACATGGAGAAGCTGGTATATTTCGGGCTAAGCATTTTCTGGCGCGGCGCAGCGCACAATTGGAAATCAACGCTCGGCCTCAGCGCTCCGAAGGTTGACCTCGAAGATTACTTTGAACCGCTCCGCCTGTTCTTGCGGAAGCAGAGCCCGATTCCCGAGGATGTGGTGCTATCGGTCCACTTGTGGCCGTACACAAAGGTCTGCCAGGTGGCATATCCTGTCTATCCTCTGCATACGGCGGGTTGGCGGCGTTACTGGTTTTATGTTCCGGGAATCTTCTTCATGCTTCAGTTCGGAAAGAATGTGCCGGAAAGTGCCCGGCAAAGGTCAGCTCACGGGGAGAAAAAGGTCATCAACGTTGATCTAGAATCAGGAAAGTTTATAAGCGGGTTTGTCAAGGATCAGGTGGAAGCGCTCGAAACGACGGACAAAATGAAAGCGATGCTCCGGGAGATCTCGGCGATTCGCTCAACAACTTCGCCCAAGGGATAACTATAATGACCTTGCAGCAGCCTCTGCCGTTCATAGTTACCTTCAGGGGCCGTGAACTGGGCGAAGGCCGAACCGCTCCCCTAGGAGTGTGTCCGAGAATTGCACTTTTCAGCGATTTTTGCGCCGTAAGCTGTTGATTCTTCGTTCGTGAAAAGCCAGTTTTCACATTACTCGGACACACTCCTAGGGTGAACAGCCTTCCCGCACGCGCCGATTTTTTATTGCCCAAGTCAACTAGGCTGCACTAGCTGTTTTTTTAGGCGCGGAAGCTTGGGGAAACCCGCCGTGCGCTGCAGCTTCACTTGCGCGGCGTGTCCGTTGTAGAATCCGCCCTGTGTGAATACTTGGCTTACGGTCCTGACTTCGGCGGCGGTAGGTGCCTTGGTTTCGAGCATCCTTACATTTTGGGGTCAGTATCTCGAGCGCGGTGCGCATCGAAAGGAACTGCTTCTAACAAAATCGCTGGAAGTAGCCAAGCGTCTCAGTGAGTTGCAGATTCGAACTAACCCGACAGGCGACTTAGTTGATGAATTTTTTCTGGCTGAAATGTACTTCCAATGGTCAGAGTCATTGATGAAAACCGGGCAGTTACCGCCTGACGCCAAGAAAAGTCCCACCTACGTTTATCTAAGAGAGGTAATGAAAAAGTCCTCTCATCCGTGATGGTCATGATGAAGTGGCACGTCCGTGCCGGGAAGAACCTGGTCGAGCGGCCACGCCAGAGCTTGCCCGGGAATATTATTGTCGGGCTTAGGCTGCATGTTGTGATGCTGCTGCCGTGAAGTAACCCGCGCGTCAGACGATCAAGGTGGAGTATATGACAATTCAAGAAGTGCTTGACGAGAATCGGGACAAAGCGGCACTCGCAGCTTTGAAAAAACATAACGAAAAGGACGGCTGGCCCTTAGCCCCTAATGTTCTTGCTAGACTTGAAGCAAAGGGGTTTATAACGCCAGAAGGGACGATCACAGACAAGGGCAATGCTCTATTGGAACAACCATGATGCGCTACAGCCTATTTAGACGGTCGGCTTTTCTCCGCAAGCAGAGCAAAACTTATCAGTGTGTTGGATTGCTGTGCCGGAGTGCATGAAACTGCCCCGCGTTTAGGTGAAACGTGAACAAGGAAAGCAGCGGCTCTCGACGCAGACTCGGTTTAGACTTCGGGTTGGAAAGCTCTTTTTGAGAGGAGAGCCGCTGTGCGCAAGACCTATCAGGGAAGAACCAGCAAGGCCAATCAGAAGTTTGAGGGTTCTCGAAAGGGCGGAGGTGATGGTGCAGGTTCCTCTGCCGATGGGCGAGCTGTGGGAAGAACTGCAAGCGGAAGTCGAGCAACTGACCGGGCAGGCAGGGTTGCAGATCATCCGGGCGATGCTGGAGGACGAACTGAGCCGGCGCCTGGGACCATTGCAGCGGCCCGAGGCGACCGCGAGAGCGGTGCGTTGGGGCCGACAGGACGGCCACGTCATTTCCCCGTCCTTTCGTAACGTCGGCCACGAATGAATTCTTACAGAACGTGTATCAGTTCAGGCAGAGATAACCAAGAGCGCGCCATGTTCTTTGCGCGTTGGCCGAACGGTGATTTCAACGTCTTGACGCAGAGCAGTAAGGAACTCCATAAGGCGTCCAACGGAGAAATTACCCGCACGGTTCCTCATCAGCAGGGAAACCTGCGGTTGCTGCACGCCAAGGATTTTGCCGATCTCCACCTGTGTCATGTCGCTGTCCTTGAGGATGGTATAGATTTGCAGCGTGAGTTGTGCCTTGAGGAGTTCTTGCTCAGGGTTGGGAAGACCAAGGTCAGCAAAGACGTTCCCGCTGCCTTCGGTTACGCGGGTAACGCGATCTTTTCTTTTTCCCTTTTTGGATTTCATTTTAGTTTTGTCCTTTCTCTGTGGTCCCTCTCGGCTTCGACGAGCCGCCGCTTAATCAAATCAATCTCCTTTGCCGGTGTCGCAATGCCTTTTGTGGACTTCTTCTGAAATACGTGCAAAACATAGACGGCGTCATGAAAACGCACCGTGTAAACGCCTCGCCACGCATTACCGTGATGCGATGACACAATTTCGAGCACGCTAGCACCGCCGAAGCCCTTGAGAGGCTTGGCGGCAGGGTCGGTCTTGCCCTCCTGGGCTGTGAAGAGCGCGTGCCCAATGTCGATCCTGACCTCGCGAGGAAAAGACCGCAAATCCCTAAGCGATGTTCCCATCCATCTGACAGGCTTCAACTCGCCTTCCATCTGTATACCAGTATACATATTTCTATATATCCAGTCTAGTTTGAACAGCCGCTTCGTGTTCCAACGCTACAAGCGCAGGGAGGCCCACGCCTCCTTAGGTGGACCGCTTCCGCAGCGAAGCCGCAGTCAAGGGCGACCGTCGGGAGCCGCGTCAGCGGGCCTGCCCCTTGACGGCGGCCAGAGCGAAGGGAATCCGACTCGGAAAGTCGGTATAATATGTTTGTATCCCCTCTGTCCCTCGGTGGGCAGGAAGCGAAGCCGACCTTTGGGTCGGCTTCAGTGTTTTAACCCTTGTGAAAACCCCTTTGCGGCCACTAGGGTGTGTCCGAGAATTGCACTTTTCAGCGATTTTTGCGCCGTAAGCTGTTGATTCTTCGTTCGTGAAAAGCCAGTTTTCACATTACTCGGACACACTCCTAGCGCCCAATGTTGAGTCCCTGCACGACGGTTTGCTCTGCCCCATGTCGAAAAGTCGATGATGGTTCGATCTTCTGAGTGGCGGATTCCGGCGTGCGCGTTTGCTCCATCGCGGTTCGGTGCGACACGTCTCGCGAGAGTTGCTCGGTAAGATGGCTCTTGTCGTTCGTATAGATTTGTGCATCGTAGCGTCCGCGTGATACCGCCACGTACGCCAACCGGCGATTCACGAGTTTTTCGCCTGCCTGTTCGGTATCGACATGCACTAACACCCGGTCGGCGGTTTGTCCCTCGCTGCTGTGGCTCGTTACTGCATAGCCGTAGTCGAGATGCGGATTCTCTTTGACGTTGAATGCGACGGTCCGGCCTGAGTCGAGGCGTAGTTGCAGGTTGCCGCTATCGTCGATCCTTTCGATGGTGCCCAACTCGCGGTTTGCGATGTGTTGCTCTCGATTCGGCGCTGTGAACTGCACGCGGTCGCCTTGACTGAATGCGCGCTCTGTCTCGCGATAGAGCGTCACGCCATGCAACCGGCGCGGATCGTAACTTACTTGCGCGCCGTTCGCACATTTCACCGTCACCGTATTTTTTTTCTCGTTCGCGCGCTCGACGTGGGCATACGCTCCCGCCTCAATGCCGTGCGTCTTGCTGCCTCTCGTGTAGCGCACAACGTCACCCGGTTGGTATTGCGCGGCCCACTGCCGGTCCGCCCCGGTAAGCTCTTGCCGAGCCACAAGCACTCGCTGCTTATGTTCGCGCCCCTCCACCTGGCCCCCGCTTTGCATCGTCCGGTGAATAACTTCGTTGATCTCCCTGCGTGATTGATTGTCGGGCGAAACTACCAGGGTCCCTTCGGGTTTCATCGCATACTCGTGTGCGATTTCCTTTAGGCGCTCGTCGCGCTCAGGGATTTCATGCACGCGGCCCTGCGCGTCGAGTCGCTCGATTGCTTCTCTCACATTGCCACGCGAGAGTTGCGCCACCACTTCTTTGAGTGCCGGGTCTTTCTGCCGCACGATCTCATCAAGCCGCGCCGTCTCGATCCCCGCTTCTTGGAGTTGCTGATAGGGTTTGCCCGCCTCGACCGCTTCATGCTGGCGTGTGTCACCTGCCAGCAGCACGCGGTCGTTTTCCTTTAGCCGATGGAGGAACTCATTCATCTGCTTCGTGCTCGCAAGACTCGATTCGTCGAGAACGTAAAGTCGTTTTTGTCCGTCGTGCGGCTCTTCGCTCCGTGTCAGATGGCGCTGCAAGGTGCTCGATTCGATTCCCGCTTCTCCGAGTTTTTGCGCTGCGCGCGATGTCGGCGCGAAGCCTTCCACCTTATAGCCCTCGCGCTCGGCAGCATCCCGGATCGCAGTTAAAGATGTCGTTTTCCCTGCGCCGGCGACACCTTCCAGCGCCGTCACCTGATCGTGGCTCGACAGAATTTGCTCGACCGCTGCGCGCTGGCTCTCGCTCAGATGCGAGTGGTCTTGCTCGGTCGCTCTTCGTGTCTCGAAACTCGCGATTGGTGTGTGTCGATTCTGCCCCGCGCGCATCGCGTGGATGGTGTCGTGCTCGTAGTGAATCATTTCCTCTGTGGTGAACGCGCGGCCCGGAGCACGATTGCTCGTCTCGATGAACTCGCCCGCTTGCACACTCTTCTCGAACTCCGCTTTAACGTCCGCAACAGTGGCGTCACCCACTGAGCGTTTCAGCGCATCCCTAAGCAGGTCGCGCTCCTCGGCCACTGCTTGACGTTCCAGATTTTTCTCTCGCGAGTAGGCAACGGCCTGGCCGATGGCTTTCTCTCCGGGTTCTTCCTGTAATCGCTCTTTTTGCTCCCGTGCCGCTTTAACAACCGGCTCTGGCTGATTGCCGAACTGCGCGGCCATTGCCTTGTGCCTGTCTTGCATCTCTTCGTGTGAGAGTTCGAGCTTTCCTTCTCGTGTCTGGTGTGCTGCGATCTGTGCCGCACCTGCTCCTCGCTGGTTCTCTTTTGCGAGATGTTCCTCGATCTGCTGGCGACGCGGACTCGATGCCTCCAGATACTCTTTGCTGTAGCCTTTGATTTCCGGCTGGCTGCTCTCGCCGCGCTCGATTTCGTAGCCAAGTTCTTTCAACCGATGGGCCAGTTCCGAGCGATACGCTGCTGTCGCATACTGCTGCGTCTTGTACAGTTCCCGCGGCTGTAGCGCGTGTGCCTCACGGTCGTCGGTCTCGGTGAGATTGAAAAAGACAACGTGCGTGTGTAGTTGGGGTGCCGCGTAGCCGTCTACTGGCCTTGCGCTATCGTGCTCAAACTTCGCCGCTACCCACTTGCCGGTCGTCTCTGCCGGAAGATTCCCGCCGATGCGGGCCTGGACATATCGCTCTAGCTCGTCAAGTGCGACGCCGACGCTTTCTCGATGCGCCTCGCGCACACGCTCATCTCCGCCCACGAGGGCTGTCAACGATACGCTCTTCGGGGCTGAAAACGTCGCGTCCCATCCTGCGCGGTGTTCCATCGCGCTTACCTTCTCGCCGCGCCTGTTCGTGTATTCTCTGGCCGATTGGTGGCGGATTAGTTGCTCGCCAGTGATCGGGTGTTGGCCTTCTGAAAGTCGTTGGAAGTGTTCTTCACGAACTTCGCCGCGTATTTCCCACTGTTTGGCCAGCCTTCCGTGCCACTCCCCACGAATCTGCTCCGCTTCGGTGTAGTAGTTCTCGCGGGCGTTGCCAAACTCCTCCGCGTGATACGACTGCGCCTGGCCTGCGCTCAGTGGCTTGGAGATAGTCAGCATGTGTTGGCCTACTCGAAAAAGTCCCTTTGCCTGCGCACTGGCTCTCGTTGGATTTTGTGTTCCGGACGTTGTTGCTGTTCATTCGGCACGAGTTTCTGCCCCGATCCTCCATTCCCCGACGGTTTGCCTGCTCCTGCCGCGGCCGCCGCAATCTTCGGCGGTTCCTCGGGCGGCTGCTGTGCCGGACGCTCGATGTATTGTGCCTCGCTGCTCTTAAGCTCGATGTACGGGAGACTCATCCGCGCCACGAGATTTCCGCACTTGAGATAGCCGTGCATCTTTTCAAGGCCGCTGATCTCGCTTGCCATCACGAGTGGCCTGATCTCGCGTTCGAGGTTGTAGCTCTTCGATTTGCGCGATTGCGGGAACTCTCCGCTCGTCCGGCTCTCCCGTATCCGCTCGATCTCCTGTTCTCCTATGGTGTCGCTAATCCATTTCGCTGCGTGCGGCTCGCTCGTGCACAGGAAGATTTTCGTTGACGGCTGCGACATCATCGCCTCCGCTTCGTGCCCATAACGCACTTCTAACTGGCTGCGTCCCTGAAAACCCAGCACCACCGGATTGTTGGACTTGCGGTTTTCCGTGATCGCCGTGTGTAGCTGCGGCAGTCGCTGCAAGGTCGCCAACTCGTCGAGGATGAACCAAACCGGACGCGGACTCATGCGGCCTTGATTCATTAAGCGCAGCACGAGCATGTCCAGCCACAAACTGATGAGCGGCGCGAGGCGCTTCCGGGTGTCCGGTGTGCTCGTCAGGAAGAGCCAGCCCCTCCGCTCCTTCGACCATTCGAGCGTGCTCCATCGCCCCTTCGTCTCCGCTTCGCTCGGAAGCAGCTTCATGGCGTCAGCTACCATGCTCAACGAACCAAGCACGCCGTTGCGCTGTGGCGGCGATTCCCGGTCGATCATCGCCGCGTACTCTGTCCCTTTCACTCTCCGGTCGATCTCTTCCGGGTGCGACATCCACCACACCAACTCTTGCGGCGTCGGATGGAAGCTGAGCAAGTGCGCAAAGATTTTTCGCGGGGCCTCTACGAAAAACGAATTCTCGTTGTGCCGGTCGGGAAACAGCGACGCGGCTAATGTGAGCGCGTCGGCCCCCTGCCGCAGCTCGTCTCCCGGAGTCCAGTAAGGCATCCGCTGGTCCAGGGGATTGAGAATCAAATCACCGCGCGATGGAGTAAGAAAGTAGGGCACGTAGTCGGCGGGCGTCGCCGGATCGTACACGATGGCCGTCTCACCGCGCTCCTCGATCTGCAACAAGATTTGGCGAATCAGTGCGCTCTTGCCTTTGCCCGAATCACCCATAACTAGAATGTGGCTCGATTCAATCTCGCGCGGCAGTCGCAGCCAAGCTTTCCTGCGGAGTATTGTTTGCGTGAAACTCTGCTGCTGCAAAAAGCCGATACCATCTGAACGGTTGCGGCGATTGAACGCACGCGCCGTCACAAGCTCCGGCCCTTTCAGCCGACGACCATGTTTGCGTATTCTCTTGCGTGCCGAGTCCATCGGGATCGCCACGACGAGACCCACGAGCAACACACCCAAGCCGCCCCACAGGGGCGGTTTCGCTAGATCGGTGAGCGTCTGGGCCTGGTAAATCCAGTGGCCCAGGAACTCATGCAACTTCGCATTGTCATATCGTCCGCGCTGCCATTCGAGCTTCAAGTCACCTACCTTGATGGCCTCTTCGGTGAGCGTAAACGTGCCCTCGCCTGTCTCTGTGACGAAAGGCTCTACTTCGTTGTCGAGCGCCATCCGCGTACCCTTCCGCGTCACCACCATTAATAGCGTGTACCACCCGTCCGTGCGGAAGGCTCCTGCTACCGGCGTGCCTATGTAGGTCGTCAGATAGTGCTGTTGGAGCGGAGTCCACACCCGCATGTAGCGGTAACCAGCGATAGCGAACACACTGAGCAGAGCAACGCAGAACGCTCCGATAGTCCATACCGCCTTGTCGCTTGGAAACTCGCCTGCATCATCCTCTCGGCCCCACCTCTGTTTCATGGCACACCCCCTGTTGCTGCTTCCGCGAGGCGCTGTCGCGACTTGCTCAACTTGTTCTGGTCCGCACGCTCGATGAGGTGCTGCATTTCCTCTACGGTCAGCGTTTGCCCTTGGGATATGGCGAAGTGGATGTTTAGTAGGATGGTCCGCAACGCCAAAATTTCGGCCAGGATGGTTTGCTCGCCTGCATTCGGCTTGCTCGCCTTGAGCAGAACATCACGCGCCCACTCGCTGATGGTTTGCTCGCCCGCCAGGGCTTCAAACTGGGCGTATTCTTCGTCAGTGACTTTGGTGCTGACGGATTTGGTTCGAAGTGCGGGCACGGAATTCACCCCATAAAATCAACAAGTTCCCATACGGGAACCAAAAGTTGCTGTGGCGCGCTCGGTGTTAAGTGGCTTGCTGTAAGCCGCTCGATTTTCAGCAAGTTCCCATACAGCAACCTTGGTTGCTATGCGGCACCCGTTTGGGGGTGACGTGTCATGCGTCACACCCGGTGCCGAAGGCACCGCGCCTTTCGGCCCCTGCGCGAACTCAACCCTGTTCGCCATATTCCTGTCGAAGCTCCTGTAACCATCGTTGAAGTTCGGGATTCTCCCACGCCTGCCGGAAGAGATCGCGAAGGGCGTTCCACTCGCTCTCCGAGAAGTCGATACCCACCTCATTTTGCTTCAGCCAAAGCGTGCACTTCGTCGGCCCTTTTTCCTTGGACACTTCCGCGAAGAAATGCTTCCCGTTCCAAGGCCGCTTCGGCGGCAATCCTTCGAGCATCGCGCGGAACTCGGCTAGCTCGGGATACCGGGTAATTAGGTAGCTGAACCTCCGCGCCGCTCCGAAGTCGATATGCGTTGCAAATTCGGTGCCCCCTGAGGAAGAAAACGACACTTTCAAATCGCCAGCCTTGAAGGCCCCCGGTAGGATAATCCGACGTCGAAAGTCATCTTCATTCGCGCCAGCCTTCCGCACCGGCTGTCGGTCGTGTCGTATCCAGTGGCCGCGTGCTGCCAGCCCCCAAAGTGTGAACCAATACGGGGCAAGGATCTGATCGAGCCTGGTGCTCTCAACGCCCTCATCTCGAATCGCGGTCAGCAAGCACCTGCCAATGTTGCCGGGCCGCTCCCACTTCTCCTCCGGTCGGAGGAGCTCCTTTCTATATGCGATCTGTTTGAGAACCGCTTGGTGCCTCTGTTCGGAATCGTTGTCGGAAAGCTTCACCTTCGTGGAGTATCCGTCGAGACCCCCGAAGTAATCCCAAGTATGCGTGGAGGCGTGCTCTTTCCGGTTCTGATAAACCGCCTCAAAGGCGTCAAGCAGGGCTAGATACGACTCCCTCGATGGGATAGCGGGCCGAAGTAGTGGTGGCTCCTGCGATTCTTCTTCAGTTCCGACCAGCATGTACTCCGCGAGGACATCCCATTGGGGGGAAGAAAGACTGTGTTGTGACTCCCATCTCTTCCGAACATGGTAGAGAGATTCGGTTGGAATCTTGAGCATTTCATGTCGCGACGCCTCGCGGTCCATTCCGACGACGCGCTCTTCGATGACCAGGAATGCCGCTTCCGCCAGGGAAACGGGTCGGCCCAATTGGTCGGTGAGCAACTTCTGATAGCGCTCTAGCAGCTTGAGGCGGTCTTCATTGAGCCGAACCGAAATGACCTCATGGCGGGGCTTCTTGCTGAGAATTGACATTAGAGTTGACACAACCTCCTACTGTAGGTGTAACATCTAAGTCAGATGGTAGCTCATCCTGGAAGGGTTGCCAAGAGAATTCTTCGTAGGGCAGTCCGCCGGGAATCGAGAGGGACAGGGAACCGGGACACCAAATGAAACACCGTAGCACCCAATTCGGCGTGCGCAAGAACCCAGACTCGGCGAGAGTGCATGGCTTGCGCCTAACAATGAAGTCGCCGTCAACGTCTGATAGGCAGACTCGAGATTCTCAAGTGGGCGGGTCATCCTCGGCGGTTCCCTCCACAGGCGAGGAGGAGCTGCATCTCCCCCCGGAAGATTCGACGAACGCAACCACAGTGAGAGAAGTACGAGATCAAGGACAACTTCTCACCGTCGAAGAATTAGCTGATTTCCTGCATGTTCCTATCTCATGGGTTTATGGACACACGCGAAAACGATCTCACGAGCGAATCCCCGGATACCGCGTTGGAAAGTATTGGCGCTTCAATGCAGATGAAGTGATGTCGTGGTTACGGGAAGCGCGACGCTAGTTTGTTCTGGGCTGCTTGACATGACGGCCACGAGTACAGGAGGAGATTTGCCTTTCGCTTCAGACAATTCCTCGCAGTCTGTGGAGACTGGGATTCTGTCTGAGCCTCATGCTATCCTGCCACTCGCAGAAACAAGGCAGGCCACGGAGAAAGGAGACGCACTATCCGTGGCTCGACCTAGGTGGCAAACAGGCTGGCTTTTGAAGAGAGGTAAAACAAATCCCGTGTGGGTCGGTCGCTATCGGGAAGACGCAATCGGAGAAAATGGCACGCGCATGAGGAGGCAGCGGTCCGTTGTTTTAGGATCGGTGCGAGAACTCGGAATGCGGGATGCACGGCGATTGTTGTCTGCAAAACTGGCAGCGATCAACCAGGGCATACACAAACCGGAATTGATGATGAGTTTCGAGCGGTTTGTCGTGGAGCGTTGGGAACCGAATATCCTCCCCATGCTTCGCCACTCGACCGCGCGTAACTACGGTCACATGATCCGGCGACATCTGACTCCGTTCTTCGGAACTCTACGACTGCCGGAGATCGGCCCTGCCCTAGTGCAGAAATTCATTGCAGAGAAATCGAAGCAATTTGCACCGTGGACCGTGCATCAGCTTCGGAGCATTCTCTCCAAGATTTTCAGCACGGCTCAGCGGTGGGAGTACCTGGAGAAAAATCCAACACGCCAGGTGCAAGTGCCGTCGCTCGTAAACACACGAGAAAAGAAAACACTCACCCCTGAGCAGGTTCGTGCGCTGCTCGGGGAGCTTGAGGAACCCTATCGCACGATGGTGTTAGTCGCCGTGCTTTCAGGACTGCGACGCGGAGAAATTTTCGGATTGCGGTGGAAATACGTGGACTTCCAAGAAGGTTCCGTCATCGTGGCGGAATGCTCCTACGAAGGACACACGGCTGCTCCGAAAACACGAGCTTCGCACCGCAAGGTGTTTGTGGACACGCCTGCCATAGAGGCTTTATTGCAGCTTCGTCCAACAGACGCTAACCCGGAAAGTCTGGTTTTCCGTACGGATCGTGGCACAGCCTTCAATCCGAACAATGTTCGGAACCGAGTACTGGTGCCAGCGTGCAAGAGAGCAAAGATTCCCCAAGTGGCGTGGCACAGCTTTCGTTACACGTATTCCACTTGGGCGAATCCATCCGGCGAGAGCATCAAGGCGTTACAAACGCAGTTGGGGCATACGGATTCGCGACTCACGCTTTCGGTCTACACACAACCAATGCCGGAAGCGCAGAAGCAACTGGCGTGTAAAATCTCCAGTGTTTTGCTCCGTTCTGCTCCCAAATCCGAAGCTCAACAGGCAGAGACGGAAACGGTAACGCTATGACGGGCAAAGATTTGAAGTGGCGCGCCCGGGGAGACTCGAACTCCCGACCCTCTGCTTAGAAGGCAGACGCTCTTTCCAACTGAGCTACGGGCGCGCAGTATTTCAATCTAGAGCATCTTTTCCCGCTTGGCAACGGCGCGTGCAAATCGTCGTATATGTCCCGGCAAACATTCCATTCGCATTGCTCCTCGTCACAACTTCCGGTATCTTTCATTCGAAAGGCGCCCAGCCATCACGCGATTGACCCAGCCCAAGGCGAAACAATTATGAAATTGCTGCCGATTTTATTTTTTGCTGTGGCGCTTTGTGCTCCGGCGGCGATCTCGCAGGCGCGGCCTGAAGATGGCGGCCATGAAATCCAGGTTTGGACCAGCGGCGGCTATAGCGTGTCCGGCGGCGCGTCGGGAACGGGAATATGGACCATAGGCGCGCGATATGGTTGGGTGTTGACGAAACCGCACGGCCCGAGCGTGCTCCGCGGCACATTTGAGTTTGCCTTCGACGTCGTGCCCACCTTTTTTGTTTTCCAGCCGACGAATCGAGCGTACGGCGCCTCGTTCGATCCGGTCGTATTGAAATGGAATTTTGAGACTGACCGGCGCGTCGTTCCCTACGCGGAACTTACGGGAGGCGTGCTTTTCACGGATCAGACAGTTCCAACGGACACATCACGCGTAAATTTCACTCCGCAAGCGGCGCTGGGCCTGCACATTTTGCACAGGCGATTCAACTGGAGCGTCGAGATTCGCTTCGAGCACATTTCCAATGCGGGACTCACATCATTCAATCCCGGCCTGAACACAATTCAGGCGCGCATCGGAATCGGGCTTTTTACGCGCGGCCACCACACCGAACATCGGCCGTAGAAATATTCCTGCGAAGCTACTTCAAATATTTCCCCAGCCAATCCAAAAACAGGTTGTACCAAAACTCGCTATTCTGCGGCTTCAGGATCCAGTGCCCCTCATCCGGAAAAATGACAAGTCTTGACGGCACGCCCTGCCGCTGCAGCGCCGTGAAAAACTGCAAGCCCTGCGTGTAGGGCACGCGGTAATCCATTTCGCCGTCAATCACCAGTGTCGGCGTTTTGTACTTGCCGAATTCACCGGCGTACGTTGATGGCGACCACTTCCGGTAGCTATCCGGATTCGTCCATGGCGTGCCCGCCATGTCGTGCTCTTCAAACCACAATTCTTCCGTCGCGCCGTACATGCTCACTTTATCGTAGGGCCCGGCGTGGCTGATCAACGCCTTGAAGCGCGCGGTGTGTCCGGCGATCCAGTCAATCACGTAACCACCGTACGAGCCGCCGGCCGCCGCGACACGGTCCGCGTCAATAAATTTGTAATTGGCAGTGGCGTAGTCGAGTCCCTTCATCAAGTCCTCGTACACCTTGCCGCCCCAGTCATCCGTGATTTCGTCCGTGAACTTCTGTCCATATCCGGTTGAGCCGCGCGGATTGATGAACACCACGACGTAGCCCGGCGAAGCAAACATTTGTTGGTTCCAGCGATAGCCCCAGTTGTCTTCCCACGCGCCCTGCGGCCCGCCGTGAATCAGAAATAGCGCCGGATATTTGTGCGAAGCATCGAAATGCGGGGGGCGAATCACGGCACCCTGCACTTTCGTGCCGCCCGCGCCATCAAACCAGAACCACTCCGGCGCGCCTAGATCGAGCTGCCCCAGCCGCCCGTCATTCAAACGCGTGAGCTGCCGCGCGCGGCCGCCCCCAACGCCAACCGTGAATACCTCGGCAGGCGCCGTCAAGCTCGAGCGAGTGAAAACGAATGTGCGTCCGGTACCTCCAAGCGAGAGTTCCCCGTTGAATCCTTCTCCAACGAGCACGCGCGGGCTCGCCCCCTCGCGCGCTTCAATCGCGCAGATGGGGGATTCCGCATGCTCCTGCGCTGTGAAATAAATCGTCTGGCTGTTCGCGGACCACGTCATGTTGTCCACGCTGCGGTCGTAGCTCTCCGTCAGGTTTGCGCTTTTTCCGCTCGTGCGGTCGTAAAGCATCAGCCGCCAGCGGTCGGCCTCATATCCCGGCTTGAGCTGCGCGCGATACGCGATGCTCTTGCCATCCGGCGAGTAGACGGGGTGCGCATCGTATCCGGGGTTTTCGGTGATGCGCTTCGGCGCGGCGGATCCGTCCGCGGGAACAATAAATAAATCCGCGTTCGTGCTGATTGCTTCCATTGCATCGGTGACCGCGGTAAAGCACAGCTCACGCCCATCCGGCGAGAATGCAATGTCACTCGCCTCGCCTCGAAAGTCCGGTGGGGCGTCGTAGTCGGCGTCGGGCATCAAGTCGCGCGCTGCGCCTCCCGCCGCGGGCATCACAAACAGGTGGCTGCGCCGCCCGTCATTCCAGTGCGTCCAATGGCGGTAAAGCAGATGATCGTACACGCGCGCTTTGAGCTTGCTCTTGGCCGCGTCGTCGAGACGCTTCTTGTTGCACGCGTCGTCCTTGCAATCTGGAAATACTCCGGTTGTGAATGCAAAAGATTTGCCGTCCGGCGCCCAATAAAAACCATCGACACCGGTGGAAATGCTGGAAAGCTTCGTGGCTTCACCGCCATCCACCGAAATCAAATAAATCTGCGACTCGCCATCCCGCGAAGAGAGAAACGCGATCTGCTTGCCATCGGGCGACCATCGCGGCGAATTGTCGTGTCCACTGCGTGTAAGCGCCGTTGCTTCACCGCCCGATACCGGGACCAGCCAAAGGTTCGATGCGTTGCGGTTCGCCTCTTTGTCCGGCGTCGTCACGGTGAACGCAATCCATTTTCCGTCTGGTGACGCGTGCGGGTCGCTCACGCGTTGCATCGAAATCAAATCATCGAATGTGATGGGGCGCTTCGATTGCGCTCTCGCAAGCGGCGCGATCAGAAGAAGCGCGAGGCACAGCGCAGTGTACACGGCAATTTGGCGCTTCATGGCGAGTATTTCTCCGGTCAGCAAGACTTTTGTAGCTTTCGATTCTTCATGATTAGGGTAGACCACGAATGCAGCGAATCATGGCACGTTCGGCGCGCGTTGCCAAGCCACTTACGCGCCCCCATCGGGCGTTGCGCTCCCGCACTTCCCGGCTTAGACTCCCAATCCAGCGAGCTAAATTCCGCGTTCGCCGGGGTAAGAGCAAGTGGAAGACGCCCTCATCGCCCATCGCATTCATTTCGCTTTTACAATCACCTTTCATTACATTTTTCCACAGCTCACGATGGGTCTTTCGTTGCTTCTTCTCATTCTAAAAACACTTGCATTGCGCACCGGCGACGAAAAATTCAACCGCGCAGTGCGTTTCTGGGCGCGGATTTTTGCCATAAATTTCGCTCTTGGCGTCGTTACCGGCATCCCGATGGAATTTCAGTTTGGCACAAACTGGGCGCAGTTTTCTCGGTCAGCTGGCGGGATAATCGGTCAGACGCTCGCGATGGAGGGCGTTTTCTCTTTCTTCCTCGAATCAAGTTTTCTTGGCCTAATGCTCTTCGGCGAAGAGCGCCTGGGACAGCGAGGCCACTGGGCTGCGACCTTTCTGGTCTGGCTCGGCTCCTGGCTTTCCGGCTATCTTATTATCGCCACCGACGCATTTATGCAGCATCCGGTTGCATATGCCGCGGGGCCAGGCAACATCTTCTCGCTCGCAAGCTTCTGGGGTTTGCTGCTGAACCGCTGGGCGCTCTGGCAATACGCGCACAACATGCTTGGCGCGGTGCAGACCGGATGTTTCGTCATGGCATCCATCGGCGCTTTCTATCTACTCTCCCGCAAGCATGAAGATTCCGCGCGTCTTTTCGTGCGGACTGGAGTCACGGTAGGAATTCTCGCGGCAATTCTCCAACTCTTTCCGACCGGCGACGCGCAGGGCAAAATGATTGCCGCCAACCAACCTCCCACTCTCGCCGCGATGGAGGGCCTATTCGAGACGAAGCAAGGCGCGCCTCTCGCAATCCTGGGCCAGCCGGACATGGAAAAACGCCGCCTCGATAATCCGCTGATCCTTCCGGATGTCCTGAGTTTTCTCACGTACCGGAGTTGGTCCGCACAGGTTCGCGGCCTCGATCAGATTCCGCAATCGGAATGGCCGGACAGCATCCCATTGCTTTATTACGCTTACCACGTAATGGTTGGCCTGGGGACCATCTTCATCGCTGTCATGGTGATTGCTGCGTTTCTCTTATGGCGGGGATCACTTTTTCGCTCGCGTTGGATGCTTTGGATCCTGTTGCTTTCCCTGCCGTTTCCTTACATTGCCAATACGGCCGGATGGATCACCGCAGAAGTGGGCCGTCAGCCGTGGCTCATTTACGGATTAATGCGCACTCCCGCAGGCGTATCACCGCAGGTTTCGGCTGGAAACGCCTGGTTCACTCTAATCGGGTTTCTCGGCATGTACACCGTGCTGAGCATTCTTTTCCTTTTTCTGGTCTACCGCGAAATTGACCGTGGACCTGCCCCGGCGGACGCGGCTATCGCCTCCGCGTCCTGAGGATTTGAAGATGCCAACGCTCTGGTTCTGTTTGATTGCGGGCATGATTGCCGTTTACGTTCTGCTGGATGGTTTCGACATCGGCGCAGGAATCGTGCATTTAGGCGTAGCGAGAACCGGCGCCGAACGCCGCGCGGTTCTTGCTTCCATTGGGCCGGTGTGGGACGCAAACGAGGTCTGGCTTCTTGCCGGTGGCGGCGTCCTTTTTTTCGCCTTTCCTGTTCTTTACGCATCGAGTTTCAGCGGCTTTTATCTTCCGTTGATGATGGTTCTCTGGCTTTTGATACTCCGCGGCGCGAGCGTGGAATTTCGCAACCACGTCGATAGCCCGCTCTGGGCTCCCTTTTGGGATGTTGTATTTTGCCTATCGAGCGCGCTGTTGGCCATCTTTTTCGGTGCCGCGCTTGGGAATGTGGTCCGTGGAGTGCCGCTGGACGCAACAGGCTACTTCTTCGAACCGCTCTGGACAAATTTCCGGTTGGGAAGGAACACAGGCATCTTGGATTGGTACACAATTCTCGTTGGCGTTGCCGCATATCTGGCGCTAGCGCAGCACGGCGCATTGTGGATTGCGCACAAGACCGAAGGCGAAATAAATGCGCGCGCTCGCCGCATTGCAAAGCTCTCCGTAACGGCCGTCGCACTCGCGACGCTCGCTGATACTTTGGTCACGTTCCGCATCCAGCCTCAGGTCCTGGATAATCTCGCCTCTCATGTTTGGGGATTCGTTTTCCCCGCCATCGCAATCGGCGGGCTCATTGGAGTCTTTGTCTTCGTCAACGGCGCTTCGTCTCCCCGGAAAGAAGCCCGCGCCTTCTACTCTTCTTGCGCTTACCTGCTCGGCATGTTAACAAGCGCCGCGTTCGGCTTGTATCCTTATGTCCTTCCCGCTAGCGGGGGCTCAAACCTATCGTTGACGATTTACAATTCGCGGACTTCAGAGCAGGGAATGAGGATTGGCCTCAAATGGTGGATCCTAGGAATGATTCTTGCCGCGGGATACTTCACTTTTCTGTATCGTCGCTTTGCCGGCAAAGTGCAAGCGAGTGACGACCACGACCACGGATATTAATTCACTTGCCGGTTTGGCCGTCCTTTCCCCCCGATGACCATTCGTTGCCGAAGTGGTGCACCCTCGCATTCCACGCGCTTTGAAGCTATCGCCACCAGCGCAGACGGCGGGAACCATTGAACCCGCTGCTTGAACTTGGATAAACGGGTCCAGATATGAGATCTGGAAAGATTCAGGGCCCGAGCGCGTATAAATGAAAATCCCGGCCTCCGGTGAAACCGGAGGCCGGGCTGGGAAGTTTGCAGAAACTTACGAAACGGACTCGCCTCCACCCATGAATCCAGCCAGAAGGCCAAGCAGGCCCACGCCAAGGTGGATGAGGTTGTAGGTCAAATTCAGATTGAGCATCGAAACGAGGGAAGCTGGAACCCCGGCAAAGCCCAGGATCGCCACAAGGGTGTACACCAAACCAAATACTTTCGCATATCCCCGTCCACCCTTCTCCCCGCCGCCTAAGCCGGCCGCCAGGCCGAGTAGACCCGTGGCCAAATGGATTACGTTGTGGATGGTGCTGAATTGCATCCCCATCATTGCAGCCGGGTGTACAAATCCGAAGATCCCAACAATGGTCAATACAAGCCCGATCACGACAGCGTAGGTCTTGCCCATTTACAGGCCTCCTTTAGGATTAGGGTCCAGATCCGGGGTTAAGTATGGTAGGTACCCCGGATTGCGGCGAAGCGTATCCGCAGACCCCCAGCCTGTCAAGCAATTCCGCAAATGGGAAATTGATCCGGGGGGAGGCCCCCTTGACACTTAAATCGGGGGCCTTTCAATCACAAGAGTTTCAAATTGAGCTATTTAGGGGTTACGCCAGTCTGCCAAAGAAGGAACATCAGAGAATCCGTGCCATCCTCGACTTGCTTTGTCACCGGAGTCCCGCCAGAGTGGCCGGCCTCAGTATCGTAATGAATCAGGATCGGCCGCCCGGGAGCCGCGGAGGCCTGCATGAGTGCCGCCATCTTTCGCGCGTGCAGCGGAGCCACCCGCGAATCCGAATCCCCCGATACAAACAGCACTCCCGGATATTTGGTCCCTGTCTTCACCCTGTCTTCACATGTTGGTAGGGAGAATAAGCATAAATGTACTTAAACTGGTCCTCCCTTTCGGACGACCCATACTCCGGCACCCAATACCTGGCCACCAGGAAATTCTGGTATCGCAGCATATCCAGTAAGGGGAATTCACACAGGACAGCCGCGAATAATTCCGGTCTTTGCGTTAGGGCTGCTCCCACAAGTAATCCGCCGTTGCTTCCGCCCCAGATGGCCAGCCTGGAATTGTTTGTGTAGTGGCTCGCAACCAGGTACTCCGCCGCCCCGATGAAGTCATCGAACACGTTTTGCTTCTTTTCCATCATGCCGGCCTGGTGCCACTTTTCGCCAAATTCGCCGCCCCCTCGCAACGTTGCCACGGCGTAAACCCCACCTAGCTCCATCCACACGACTGCCGACGAGTCAAAGCTCGGCGTGTTGCTCACATTAAACCCACCATACCCGGTCAATATGGCTGGAGCCGAACCGTCCATCATCAGCCCCTTCTTGTGCGCCACAAACATCGGCACGCGCGTCCCGTCTTTCGAATTGAACCAGACCTGCTCCGCAGTGAATTGGTCGCTGTTGACGGGGACCTCGGGTTTCGACCACACGCTTTGCCGGGCGGTGTTGACATCGTAGCGGTAGACTGTCCCCGGAACGAAGAATGACGTGAACCAATAAAATGTTTCGCCGCTCGCCCACCGGCCAAGCAGAGGAGATGCCGTCCCCACCGTCGGCAGCGTGACATCGCGCATCAACTTCCCATTTACGTCAAACACGCGTATTTGCGAACTCGCGTTCCGCGAATACAGCACACACACTTTGCCGCCTATCAGAGTCATTTCCTCGATGTGCGCGTCGCTTTCCGGGACGAGTTCCCGCCAGTGGTCCTTGCCGGGGTTCGCCACGTCCGCGACCATCACCTTCTCCATCGGCGCGTTCCAATTTGTCTGGATGAAAATTTGTTGTCCGCCGAGATCTGCCTGAAATCGCGCGTTGACGTCGGTCACGATGGGAACGATCGGCCCGTCGTGAATAATGTCCTTCGTGTACACCTCAGTCCTATCCGCCGAAGCGCCATATCGCACTTGAATGAGCAAGTGAGCTTCATCCGAAGCGAGACCCGCGTGAATGATCTTTTCCGGCCCATATCCTTCGCCGAAGATAATCCTATCCTCAGTCCCGGCTGTTCCCATCTTGTGGTAATAGACGCGCGGCCCCTTCCCGGATTGCTTCGCGTAATAAATGCCGGTTTTATCCGGCGTAAAGGCGCCGCCATTATAGCGCGCCTTGGGAAATTGGTCGGGAAGCTCCTTCTTTGAGTCTACTTTCAGGACGTGCGGCACCGTCTCATCCGCTCCACCCTGCCGCACGCCATACAAAATCATGGTTGCGTCTATCGAGATCATCGAAAGGCCAACGGTTGTGCTGTGGTCCGCACTCATCGGTAGGGGATCCACGAGCAACTGGTCGGGCCCCGTTGGTCCCTGCCGGAAATAAATTTTGTCCTGATCCTCGTCCGCGCGGCGCTTGCTGAAGAAGTAGCGGCCGTTGCGCTCGATGGGCAGCCCTGTCTCATCGACTTTCAGCAATTGCCCCAGCCGTGCGCTCACTACGCTGCGACCCGGCAACTTCTTCAAAATCGAATCTGTGTAAGTATTTTCCGCCGCGATCCAGGCGCGCGTCCCGGGCGAGTTCTGGTCCTCGAGCCACCTGTAGGGGTCCGTCACCTTCGTCCCGAAATAGGTGTCCACCACGTTGTCCGTTCGCGTCGCGGGCGGCGCTGCAACGTGCATCGGGTCCGGCATGTTTCCGGCGTTCTGCGCGAAGATTCCGCGTGAAATCAGCACCGCGACGCTCGTCATTGCCGCAAGCAGCAGCGCAATTTGCAACTGGCGTCCAAATGTCGAACGCGTCACTTTCCTCTTAGAATTCATTTTCATTACTTCAACCCTCTCTGTTTGTTTTCCCCTGGTATCTTGCGTTCGAGCGGTGTGAGCCCACTCAAGTGCATCCGATCAATGGTCAAATTGCGCGGCAATTGCTTCCGGCATGCCGCCCCCACGATGTGCCAAAGATTAGCACAACGCTCTCTGTTAGAATTGTTTCGTGAATCGCTCGAACCTCCCTCGGCTCCTTTGTTCCCTTTGCCGCTCGATCATCCTGAGCATGCTGGCGCTCTGTCTGGTGGGAGCCCCGCTGTTTTCCCAGACGCCAAACTCACCGCAACTCACCGAGGACGAATCCGCCGTTTATACCGCGCTGTTCCAGGATCTTTACAATGCATCCAAGGATCGTCCCATTATTCTCATCGACAGTACTTCCATTGGCGTCCCGCCCGGCCTCGTCGCCAAAGTCACAGTGAAAGGCGAACAGACTGCGCGGTTCCTTTCGCGACTTTCCCCTGAAACAAAGCAGGACTGGACCGACCGTAACAAGGAACACACGCGCCTTCCTTCGCCCTGTCATCTCGCGCCAGATTGCGTGATTTTCGATATCGCCGACATTGCACCGCTCGTCAAGGATGACCGCGCCTGGCGCCGCTTTCTGAGTAAGCACCCGAATGCGCCGGGGATCGTCGTCGTTTCGCGCATCGGATTCAATCGCGACCTCACTGAAGCCATCGTTTATGTTGGCCGTGCCTGCGGTTCCATTTGTGGCGAAGGCGAATATGTCCGCCTTATCAAGTTGAATGGCTCCTGGGCTGCTGACGATCACACCATCGTTTGGCTCTCCCAAAAGTAATCCTTTATCATCCCCTCGGCCTTCTCCGCCCCTTCGAAGTCTGCCCGTCGTGGCGGGTCCCTGTGTTGAAAGCGGTGATTTCTTTTCACACCCAAATCTGATTTAGCGCTAAAATTGTCTTGGCGGGTGGGCTGGGCGATCGCTGGCGCGGTGCTGAAAAGCGCGGCGCGGGAGGAAAGTCCGGACATCGGTGTTCCCGGCCGAAGGGCAGGGAACGTAGTGCCGCGCAGAAATGCGCGGGACTCTAGGGCAACGCGCCTGGTAACACCAGGGGACCGCTCCCGCGAGGGCTCGGTCACGGAAAGTGCCACAGAAACTAGACCGCCTGTGCGATAGCTCCGCGGATCGTTCGCCTCAGTGGCCGGTTTGGGGGGAAACCTTCTTCCGGCATGCATCTGGATCGAGCGCCCGCGCGCTGCGTGCAGGTAAGGGTGAAACGGTGGGGTAAGAGCCCACCGCGCTCCGGGCAACCGGGGCGGCACGGAAAACCCCGCGTGGTGCAAGGCCAAATAGGAGGGGAGGCCGGCCCAGGCCTTCGCCCTGAGGCGTTTCCGGTGAAACGCGCTTTACGTACACCGGTTTCGTACTTGGGGTAGCCGCAATCCCGCAAGGGCTTGCGGTATCAACCCTCGGGTAGGCCGCTCGAGTCGCGGCGCGAGCCGCGACCTAGAGGAATGATCGCTGCGGCGTTTTTCGCCGTACAGAATCCGGCTTATAGGCCCATCCGCCAATTTTTTTGCAGCGCAAGAACCCGTCTTCGCTTCTTCGACTTATCCCGCTATTGTCCCCCGTAAACACGTCCAAACGTATTCGCCAGCATGACGCCCATCACCAAGCCTCCCGCCCCGAAGATAACCACATCTTGAGTGCCACGAAAATCAAACGCGCCAACGCGAAATACCAGCACATAACCGGCTGCCGCATTCAGCGAGCCCCAAAGCACGTTAACCATCGGCGAAGACAATCCTTTCCCCGGCGGCGAGGCGAAAGGAGAAGGGAACCGGCGCCCGCAGACTCCGCTCACAAAATGCGGAACGGCGTTCACAAGAAAGGCTCCACTGAAAAAGTAAGCGACATACACATACCACTCCATAATTCCTCCCCATCGAAAAATACCCGGCAATCAACACCATAACTGCGGGGGGATATTAGCACGCCGTCAGGGCCGCCTGAGAACACGCCGGTCGGCTCCAATTCAAGCAACGGAGGCCATTTTGAAGTTTGTCTCTGTGTTCACGAATCGTGATATTATGTACATATGATTTGGAGGAGGCACTATGTCGGCCATTCGCGCACGCGCGCACAAACACTTTCGCCTTGACTCGCACAAGATCAAGCGCGCTCAAAAACTCCTGCGTGTAAGGACGGAAACCGAGGCCATCGAGCGCGCTCTCGATTTCCTGATCGCAGAGCATGAAAGGGATCGGATGGCCCTCGAGGCCAACGACCGATTTGTGACAAGCGGCGCGGAAATCCGTGACATTCATGGCGCCTTGGGTAAGTAGATGCCCGCGGTTCTATTCGATTCCTCCGTTTACATTTCTGTTCTGCGCTCAAAAGGAAAATCCGCTGCCACGCTCAGAAACCTCGCAGAAGGGGGATCTATGTGGCTCAGCGCGGTTGTGCTCGAACAGCTTCACGCCGGGGCGACTGGCGCCAATCGTCTGCCTGTAGAGCGTTTGGAACGCGATTTCACGCGGGCCCGCCGCGTCCTTGTGCCAAATCAAAGCGATTGGGCAGAGACGGGCAGAATCCTCGCGCGCCTTGCCGGCATTTACGGTTACGAACAAATCGGGCAGAGCCGCCTGACCAATGACGCACTTATCGCTGTTAGCGCGGGTCGCGCCGGAATCACAGTTGTCACATCCAACGCGCGTGACTTCTCCAGGCTCGCAGAATTTCAGCGTTTCCACTGGCGATTTGCGGATCCCAGCTTTCACTAGGGTTTGCTCTGAAGCTCAAATCGGCCCCAAACAATCCCGCAGAATTAGGTCTCTATCCACAAGGCGGTTCACCTCTTCGCTGTTGCAATTTGGCGAAACACGATCAGACGAACATCCGCCGGAGCAAATGTTGCAAAGTTTTGCACAGGGTAGACTTTGCTCGCGCCGTGCAAGAATTGCGAGTGCGCATGATTTTTCCTACCCCGCAAGTGTTCGTGATTGCTCAACTTAGTTTCGTTTCGATTTGGCAATGAGACTGCACCTCTGTAGCCTGCGACCATAACTGTCCCCGCGACGCGAGCATCTGTATCAACCGAATGAATCACGGTGCTAGGTCTTGCTGGTGGTGTCCCCCCGATGTGGGCAGCAAGAGGAATGCAGAAGACGACGAGCGATTCCAAACTCGCAGGCCGAGAGGGAACCGCTTGCCTTGATTCTTCAAGGACTCGGATTGCGGGGAGGACGAACAAATGGCGGCTACAATACTTCTTGTGGATTCGGATCCATCCAATCGCAGCGATTGGCAAGCGGTGCTCCAGGTTTATGGATACAAAGTATTCGCTGCAGGCAATGGAAGCTCGGCGATCGCGGAATGCGCTCAACTGAATCCTGACCTGGTATTGCTCCAGGCCTCTTTGCCGGACATGCAGGGTCTTGAAGTATGCCGCCTATTGAAGAATGACTCGCGCAATCATCTCACTCCAGTCATTTTAATGGCGCCTTCCGAATTGGACGGCGATGCAAAAGTGGATTGCAATTCCACCCTTGCGAAAGAGGCCGGCGCTGACGATTTTTGGGGACATCCTTCCTCGCGCTGGGAAGCCCTCAGCCGCGTGCAATCTATTTTGCATTTGAAATCCTACATTGACGAACAGGCTGAATCGGTTTTGCTCGCGCTGGCCCGCAGCATTGAAGCCAGGGATCCCGGTACCACGGGACATAGCGCGCGGATTTCCGATTACGCGGGACTTCTCGGAATGACTCTCGGTCTGCCCGAGGAGGAATTGAATGCTTTACGTTTGGCCGGCTTGCTCCACGATGTCGGCAAAGTCGCTGTCCCGGACGCAATACTCTTGAAGCCCGGCCGCTTGAGCCGTGAGGAAGCCGATGTAATGAAGCAACATTCTCTTGTGGGAGAAAAAATTTGCGCGCCGCTCAAGTCTCTTCGCGCCGTGCTTCCCACCATTCGCCACCATCACGAACGGATGGACGGCACGGGCTATCCCGATGGTCTTCGCGGAGAAAATATTCCCTTGCACGCGCGGATCATGCACGTCGTCGATGTTTACGACGCTCTCACGACTCATCGGCCCTACCGCAAGAGTTTGACTCGCGCTTGCGCCGTCTCGATCATGTTGGAAGAAGCAGCCCAGGGCTGGCTGGATCTTACTTTGGTTGATAATTTTCTTTCCATCCCGATAGACCCGCAGGGCTCCGGTGCAGTTAGACAATAAAGTGCCGGCCTTGATTCAGTTGCAGTTCCTACAAACGAATAAACCGGGCGGCTCAGAATTTCAGCCGCCCGGCGCGCTTCCATCCAATTCAGGCTCCGCACACTCCCGCTTAGTTCGGCATCAGAACGGTGTCAACCACGTGAATCACTCCGTTTGACTGGAACACATCTGCGATTGTCACCGTGGACATTCCGCCCTTCTCGTCCTTCAGCACGATCTTGCCGCCCTGCCACATCGCCCACAGTGAACCGCCGCTCACGGTCTTCAACTCCGCCTTCCCATGGCCCGTCTTGATCGCCTTCTGGATATCGTTCGAACTCCAGCGTCCAGCGACAACGTGATAGGTGAGAACCTTCGTCAGCGTCGCCTTGTTGTCGGGCTGTAGAAGCATGTCCACCGTGCCTGCCGGCAGCTTCGCGAACGCTTCATTTGTGGGAGCGAAAACCGTGAATGGCCCGGTGCCCTCCAGCGTTTCCACAAGCCCGGCGGCCTTTACAGCCGCGACGAGCGTGGTGTGATCCGCGGAATTCACCGCGTTCTCGATGATGTTCTTGGTGGGAAACATTGCCGCGCCGCCGACCATCGGATCCTTCTGCGCGGAAACGATCGCTGCGCCCGCCAGCAGCAGCGCTACGACTGTAAACAGAATTCGTGACTTCGTTTTCATTTGCATCCTCTCCGGTTTGAATTTGTACTTCACCCCCTAGTACGCCGCTGGTTTGGATTTGGATGTACAGGTTCTCATTATTTTTCGACCCGAAACGCACTCGTTCGTCTGCCGCCGGGGAATGAATTTCTCCAGAAAACACTTGCGCAATCGCGACACTTGGCTAAGAATTCTCCGCATCATCAGTGGATCCTTCTATCCAGGCACGACACAGGAATCGCGAATCCCTTCTGGAGACAAACCGTGAAAAAATCCGTAAAGACTTTTCTATTGCTGGCGGCGCTTCTAATTCCAATTGCGCTTGCGACCCGGGCGCAGGATGGCGCGGCAATTCGCCCGCCCGAAACTAAAATCGCGCCTCACCCCACCACTATCAACGGGTACACACTCAAGGATGATTACTTCTGGCTTCGCGACAAACAGAATCCCGAGGTCATAAAGCACCTCGAAGCAGAAAACGCCTACACCGACGCGATGATGGCTCCAACGAAGGGTCTGCAGGACACCCTCTATAACGAGATGCTCGGACGCATCAAGCAAACCGATCTGAGCGTGCCCTACCTGCTCGGCGGCTACTTCTACTATTCGCGCACCGAGGAGGGCAAACAGTATCCTTATATGTGCCGCAAGAAGGGCAGTCTGGATGGCGCCGAAGAAATCCTGCTGGACCTCAACAAGATGGCAGAGGGCCACACGTTCATGGGCCTGGGTGCCTATAATGTCAGCGATGACGGCAACATGCTTGCCTATTCGACAGACAGCACCGGCTACCGCCAGTATTCCCTGCACGTAAAGGATTTGCGCTCCGGCCAGACATTGCCCGAAAACATTGAGAGGACCGGTTCGGCCGAATGGGCGAGCGACAACAAAACGCTTTTTTACACCACGGAAGACGCCGTCTCGAAGCGTTCGGATAAGTTCTGGCGGCACGCGGTCGGCGCGGATAAAAGCGATTTGATCTTCGAGGAGAAAGACGAACTCTTCGATCTCGGCGCCGGGCGTTCCGAGGACAAGAAAATTATTTTTCTGGAATCCTTCGCAAAGACATCGCGCGAATTTCGCTACCTCCGCGCCGACAATCCCTCCGGCGAATTCAAGATCGTCCTTCCCCGGCAGGACGGCCACGAATACGATGTGGACCACTACGAGGGCCAGTTTTACATCACCACAAATAAAGACGCGAAAAATTTCCGCGTCGTCACCGCGCCGGTCAGCGACCCATCCGAGAAAAACTGGAAGACCTTCATCGCGCACGATCCCGCCGTTAAGATTGATGGCGTTACGTTCTTCGTGAATCACGCGGTATTGTCGGAAAAAGAGGGCGGGCTCGATTTTTTGCACGTCATCGACATGAGGACCAAGCAGTCCCACCGCATCGCGATGGCCGAACCCGATTACGCTCTCTTCCTCGGCGCGAATCCGGAATTCAACACCGCCACCGTGCGCTACAACTATCAGTCCATGGTCACGCCGGCAAGTACCTACGACTACGACATGAACACGCGCAAAAGCACTTTGCTGAAGCAGCAGCCCGTGCTCGGGGGCTTCGACTCAAAAAATTACGAGGCAAAGCGCATCTGGGCCGTCGTCCGCGACGGAACCAAAGTGCCCGTCTCAATGGTCTATAAAAAGGGAGTCGCGTTTGACGGGAAGGCCCCCATGCTCCTTTATGGCTACGGTTCCTACGGCGTTTCCATGTCACCAACTTTTTCTTCAAGCCGCATCAGCCTGCTCGACCGCGGCGTAATCTACGCGCTCGCCTATATCCGCGGCGGCGGCGAAATGGGGGAAGAATGGCGGCAAGAGGGCCGCATGATGAAGAAGTTGAACACCTTTCATGACTTCATCGACTGCGCTGATTATCTCGAGAAAAACAAATACACATCCGCGGACCGCATGGTCATCAACGGCGGCAGCGCCGGCGGCTTGCTGATGGGCGCCGTAGTCAACATGCGGCCGGACCTCTTCAAGGCCGTCGTCGCGGAAGTGCCTTTTGTGGACGTGATGAACACTATGTTGGACGCTTCGCTGCCGCTCACCACTGGTGAATACACCGAATGGGGGAATCCGAACGAAAAGCCCGCGTTCGATTACATGATTCAGTACTCGCCGTATGACAACGTCAAAGCGCAGAATTATCCGGCCATGCTCGTCAAAGTTTCGCTGAACGACAGCCAGGTGCCCTACTGGGAGGGAACGAAGTTCGTGGCCCGCATTCGCGCCACCAAAACCGGCAACAATCCGATCCTGCTCAAAGTTAACATGGGCGCCGGACACGGCGGTTCCTCTGGCCGTTACGACGCCCTTCACGAGACTGCGTTCAATTACGCGTACATCCTGTGGCAGATGGGAATCACTAAATAGCGTCGCGGGAACAACGCCGGCATCTTTGGCCGCGCGAGCGGCTTGCGCCCCGAAATTTTTCATCGGCGCGCAGTATCCCCTATCGCGCCAGGCCCCCTCCCCTGTTTTCTGGAACGCTATCATTCTAAAGGAGTTACATGCCGCAGCTTTGCACGGGATTTTGTAAGTGTATGATTCCATTGAGATTCCGTGCCGCAGGCCGAAGTTAACAACAAGGCCCCCTCCCCCCGCCTTTTTCGCAAGTGGTAAGTAACACATGTACTTACGGGAATGAGTGTCTGTAAGTGATAGGAAACATTGGGTGAATCTTGGGGCATTTTGCGGATTCTTTGTAAGTGGTAGGTAACACAGGAGGTTATGGGAATCAGTCGCTAGTGTTGAGTGACTGGCGGTTAACAGCATGACCCCTCCCCACCGCCTTTTTTCTGTAAGTGCTGATTCTAAAGGAGTTACAGCCACGGGCCCTGTAAGTGCAGATTCTAAAGGGGTTAGCGGAAAGGGTTCCGAAATGGGATGATCGAGCAGCGAATTCATAAGATATATTACTATAGCGTTAAATAAATGTCAAGAGAATTATTTAGGAATTGTGGGAAGATCTGTTACGAAAGCTATTCGAATGAGTGTTCGAATGGGCGGGGCTTGCGAATCAAATTCTGGAGACAGCTACCAAAAACTAAATCAAGATCGAAGTCAATGACCCCACGCTTTGCACACCCCAACCCCGCAAAGGATTGGCCAGCCCGGGCCGCCCCGCTCCGCGCAGTCCGCGAATCGCGCGGCGCCCATATTACTCCTCGTGGACGGGCCCCGGTGGTATCATGAGCCTCTGTGGACAGAAAAGAACTGAATCTCAGGAAAGACTGGCCCGCCCGCCAGGCAGACTAACGCTGATGTCATTTGATGATGAGTCCCCATGGCCGCCTCCTCCCACTAGTGGTTTTGTCATGTCCCTAGAGCATCGCGGAGGAACTGGGGTGGCCAGCCTTGCTCCTCAGCCACGAAGCGAAAGCCTGGATCCACTGTGAAATATCTGATGCGCTGGCCATTCCTCCAACTGATATGGACTTGGTATACGTCGAACGGTTCCAGCCCGAGGGCCCTGACATGGCGTACGAGCCCGCTCTGGATGCCCCCGAGGAGCAGCAACCCCTCCCATCCCAACTTCCTCCGCAGCCGTTTCTTTTCGTAGCGGACGGCGTTCGGAAAGAAACGGGATACAGTGAGAGCGTCTATGGGGTGCGAGACGCTTAGGAGAGCCGTCAGGAATTTTTTCTCGAAGTACCCAATTTTCTCCATAAGCGAAGCGAACAGGTCGCTCGTCCACTTCCCATGTGCGGGGAGATCGGCATAGGAATCAGAGGACGAACCTTCTTTCTCTTGTGCGTGCGCTCTGAGGTATTTCTTGAGCGCTACGACCTCTTGAGGGCTGTCCACCCTGTACCAATCTCCCTGGAACTGGAATTCAATAGCCATCTCGTTGACCACCCCTAAGGGTTCTCTCTGTGTCCCTTGCTACCCAACTGAGATTGAGGACCTCAATGGCGACATCGCCGATATCCGATCGTTCTTCAAAAATAAGATGACTGTCGAAACGGGTCATCTCACGCCGATAAAGTGTCAGCCCCAGCCAAATTCCTGTTAGCGCGAGAATGAGTCCCAAGTACCACAGCGGATCGTCAGACGCCCGCCGCTCAATGATCGGAACCAAGGAAGTGAACACTATGAACCCGACAAGATAGAAGAACCCTGAAATGGGAATGTGGCTTTTGAAATGAGGCGCCGAACAGGTGAACGGAATCTTCCGAAAGCACACGAGGAGGATTTCAATTAGCAGCATCGACACCGCAGCGACAACGGCCGTGTGGATCATTCCTACTCGCCAGCCCCAGACGAAACTGTACGCCGGGAGCGTGATTGCAAGCAGCGGTGGAATCAGGAACGTCAGCATGATTTTCCGCGCTAGGCCAACGCACTCGCTCGCGTCAGGATTCGTTAGGCGGAAAATCCAATTGGCTCTCTGCGTCACCGGGATTTCGAACGAGAACCGCAGTCCGATAAGAAGCAGGTAAGACACGATCAGGGGAATGCCAAGCAACGCGGCGGACGGCCATCGGTTCGCGTCGCCGGCGGTCGCCGATTGAAACAGCGATTCCGAGGCAAGTACGATGCCAACTCCCACGAATCCGCCAACGATGAGCATGTGGTTTTCGCTCCGGAACAGAGCTTTTAGCATGAACGAAAAGCAGCCGCGCTCGAACGGTGTCCCCAGGAACAGATCCGTAGGGCGATGCCGCCTCCCGTGGCGGATCGCACCGCCGACAGCGGCGAAGTTCGCGATCGATTCCGAGCTCTTCGTGAAACAGCGGCGATAACCGAGCCCGGACGCCGATATTGCCAGCGCGAAGGCCGCGAGGGAAGCAACGATTGCCGTTTCTGCCAGCGTCCCGAACGCGGGGTCCGGCAATCCTCGGAGATGTTGGCACAATCCCCAGAACCAAACTGGCGGCAGCAATTGAACCAGTGGCCGCGACCCTAGAGACGGATGCTGGACGATTGCGCTCATCCCAAAACTCGTGGAAAGTACCGCCATCAGAACGGCGACCATACCGCAACGCACGTAAATGGAGCATCTGCGAAAGACTCGATAAGGAAGCACCACCATCATCAAACCAAGAATCGCCAGCACAATGAAAAAGCTGAACATGCTCGCGAGGAAAACTGAAAAAAGGTGCGTCACGAAGAATAGCGCCAGGTACCCGAATGACGAGTGCGAACTGACGGCGACCAACGGAAACAGGATGGACGAGGCCGCGTTCACGTCGAAACCCAGTGCGGCGGCTAGAAGCAACAGAGCTGCGAGATTCGCGTACAGGATGTGCTTCGCCGGAATCGGAAGCGCTGCAAGATTCACATAATCGCGCCGGTCGGGAATGACCGCGTCCCATTTCCAAATGGCCACTGCGCCGGTCGCGACCATCGCCAAAACGATAAAAAAATATTCGTCGGGCAGCGAGGCCGCGATAGACGCGAACGCACCAGGAGCGGCCAACAACGCCAGCATGGCGCCGATGCCAAAATCGAGTTCTCCGGATTCGTCGCCGCCGTGCATCACGCGCTCGATCGAGTGCCGCACCAATCGTGTAAATTGATTTCTCTGCCGGCCGCCCTTCTGAGCGAGTTTTGGCCCACTTGAGCTCATGCCGCCCTCATGACGCTGATGATCTCCTGTGCGGTGCGCGCGGCGTCGCGCTTCTCCACCAGATGAACGAAACTTTTTTCCAGCGATGATTGGCCGGCACGCTCTTGAATCTCCGCGCTCGCCGCGTACGCCAGCACTTTGCCTTTGCGGAGAATCATGACGCGTGTACACACCTTCTCAACTACTTCCAGTACGTGCGAGCAGTAGAAAACGGCTTTGCCCCGTTCGCCGAGCGACTTGATCAGGTTCTTAACAATGAGTGCGGAGGTCACATCGAGGCCTGACAGCGGTTCGTCGAAAATCAGCAGCGCGGGGTCGTGCACAAGCGCGGCGATCAGCAGGATTCGCTGGCGCATTCCCTTCGAGTACGTACCGATAGCCATGTATTTCGCGGGCGAGAGCGAAAACAGCTCCAGCATCGCGCCGATCTTCTTCTCAAGCGCCGCGCGGGGCAGACTACGCAACGTTCCCACCAACTCGAGGTATTCCCAGCCCGAAAGGAACGGATAGAGCTCCGGCTCTTCGGGAACGTAGCCGAGCTGCTCGCGATAGCCGACTAAGTTCTTCTGGATGTTCGCGCCTCCGGAGAGCACCTCGCCACTTGTTGGCTGAATCAGTCCGGTCAGCATGCGCACGATGGTGCTCTTTCCCGACCCGTTCGGGCCGACACACCCCAGCACTTCGCCCGGTTTCATTGAGAATGTGACCCCGTTCACGGCGGGAACTGCCGTGTAGCACTTGACGATGTTTCGCGCTTCCAGGAGGAGCATGCCATTTGCCTTAAGGGTGATAAGGTAACCTTAAGGGTGCTCACTGTCAAGACGAAAGCACACGCTCATTCGAATAGAGGACGGGTGGCAGAGCCTTTGCTGTGGCCAGTATTCAAATGTTTCTCTTAACTCACCATTTGCAATCAACTGAAAGGATGAAGCAGACTCTTTTAGCACGAGGATTCAGGCTCTAGCAGGCTGCGGAAAAAGTCAGATTTGTGCGACCGAATGAAGGATCGTTGCGTCTAAGCAGGCATGCGCGGACACGACCAACAACAAGAGAGCATCTTCAGCTACATTTCACCGGAGAAGCGGATACCGTCCGATCACCCCTTGCGGCGGCTGCGGGTGATGGTGGACACGGCGTTAGAAGAGATGTCGCCGCAATTTGCGCGGCTGTACTCGCGTTACGGGCGGCCGTCGATTGCGCCCGAGAAATTGCTGCGGGCATTGTTGTTGCAGGTGCTCTACAGCGTGCGGAGCGAGCGGCTGCTGATGGAGCAGTTGGGATACAACTTGCTGTTTCGGTGGTTCGTGGGCTTGAGCATGGATGACGGGGTCTGGGACGTGACGGTGTTCACCAAGAACCGGGAGCGGTTGCTGGAGGGAGAGATCGCCGAAGCGTTTTTCGAGCAGGTGGTGGAGCAGGCGCGGGCGAAGGAGTTGCTATCCGACGAACACTTCACGGTGGACGGGACGCTGGTACAGGCCTGGGCGGGGCAGAAGAGTTTTCGAGCGAAGAAGAAGAGGAAGGGGGAGAAGCGGCAGGAGCCCCCCGAGGATCCGGGGAATCCGACAGTGGATTTTCACGGGGAAAAACGCAGCAACGAAACGCACGCCTCGACGACGGACCCGGAGGCGCGGCTGTACAAGAAGAGTGGGGGGAGCGAAGCGAAATTGAGTTACCTGGGGCATGTGCTGGCGGAGAATCGCAACGGTCTGGTGGTTCAGACGCGCGTGAGCCAAGCGACGGGGACGGCCGAGCGCGAAGTGGCGCGAGAGATGATCGCGGCGCGGACGGGCGGGCAGCGGCGGGTGACGCTGGGAGGCGACAAAGGATATGACGTGCGGGAGTTCGTGGGCCAGCTGCGGGAATTACAAGTGACGCCGCACGTGGCGCAGAACCAGAAGCGGCGCGGGGGCAGTGCGATCGATGCGCGGACGACGCGGCATCCGGGCTACGAGGTGAGTCAGAAGAAACGCAAACGAGTCGAGGAAGTGTTCGGGTGGCTGAAGACGGTTGGGTTGCTGCGGCAGACACGGCACCGAGGGCGAAAACGAGTGAATTGGATGTTCACCTTTGCCGCGGCGGTCTACAACCTGGTGCGCATCCGCAATCTGACGGCGGCGGCTGCGTAAACCGTCCGTCGAGCCGCGAAGCGCACCACTGCAGAGCGGGGTCACACCCCAAACGGGGAAAAAACACAAGCAAAAGATCATGCCCCACTCAAGAAAACGAGAAATACCAACGCATGCGAAGACTTTTTCCGCAGCCTGCTAGGGGTCTGACAGGGGAGGAACGAGCAAACTTCATGGCCATCATTGACTTCCACAACCACTATTATCCGCCGGCGTATCTTGACGCGATCGAGCGCGGCCCCAGCTCCGTGCACATCACGCGCGATGCCGCCGGCAATCCAACCCTGCACTACCCCGGCGATTACAACGTCGCCGTCCCCGGCCATCGCGACATTGACTACCGCGAACAAGTTCTTCGCGAAGCCGGAGTGGATACTCAGGTCATCACTCTCACCACGCCCGGGACCCATGTGGAAGAGCCCGCGTTTGCCGTGCGTCTCGCAAGCCTGGTAAACGATGCGTTCGCAAAAGTTGTCGCTGAGAAGAAAGGCCGATTCGCCGCGCTCGCAACGCTCCCGCTGAATGATCCCGCCGCGAGCGTCGCAGAACTTCGCCGCGCCATGGGCCAGCTTGGAATGCGCGGCGCGATGCTATTCAGCAACGTCAATGGAACGCCGCTCCACGACGCGCGTTACAACCGTCTCTACGAAGTCGCAAACGAACTCGATGCTGTGTTGTACATCCATCCGACGAACCCGGTAAGCGTCGAAGCCATGCAGGAATATTGGCTGATGCCGCTTGTCGGATTTCTATTTGATACGACGCTCGCCGCCGCCGGACTCGTGTTCAGCGGCGTTGTCGAGAAATTTCCAGACATCCGCTGGGTGCTCGGCCATCTCGGCGGCGCGATCCCTTACCTTGCCGAGCGGCTTGACCGCGGTTACCACGCCTTCGCCGAATGCCGCGCCCACATCGCGCAAGAGCCCAGCGCTTATTTGAAGAAATTCTATTTCGATACAGTGAATTTCGATCCGCACGCCATCGAGCTGGCCATCGAGTTTGCCGGCGCGGACCACATTCTGGCCGGCAGCGATTATCCGCACATGATTGGCAGCATTGAAAAAATGAAAGATAGCATCCAAAAATTGCGCGAGGATGAAGATGTAAAATCGCGCATCCTCGGCGGCAATGCCGCGCGATTATTGGGGTTGTGAGGCCGCTGGGATTGTGAATGCCACGGGGTTTTTGAAGCCCACCGGTCTTATTGAGAATGTTCAGCTGTCGCGCGTTTCCGCCAATAGCGGGCGAGGCCGTACCAGCTCAGCGTCGAATTTGATCCCATCATGTAGCGCTCGGCCGCATCCGCCGGCAATTGGTCGCGGTAATCCTTTTCCGCGGCGGCGTTGAATTCCGCGATTTGCGCGGATTCATCGGAATGCTTCGCAAGAATTCCTTGGGCGCGCTCGGCCCAGTGATGATTTCCTTCACGCGTGCGCTCGAGGTGGCCGCCGACGTCGTCGAACGGGCCGTAGTGGGTGATGAACAGGCGCGATGGTTTGCGACGGGCGATCTCGGCGAGGCTCTTGTCCCAAATGCCGAGGTTGATGTCGGGCGGCGGCATGACGGGCGCGACGAAGTCGTGACCGCTCAAGCGCATCCCCGCCGTATCTCCGGTGAATGCGATGCCGGTTGTCTGATCGAAGTAGGAAACGTGATGCACGGCGTGCCCGGGTGTATAGGCGACTTCAAATTGGCGCCCCGCCATGCGAAAACTTTCGCCGCCGTTGAGTGTGGTCAGGTTTTCGCTTGGCACGGCGAGAAACTCGCCGAACAATTGTTGCATGGCGTCGCCGTACAGACGCGTGGCGCTACTTAGAAGTTTGGCGGGATCCGCCATGTGCGGCGCGCCAATTGAGTGCACATAAACGCGGAGCCGCGGATTTTCACGGACGAGCGAGCCTGCCGCTCCCGCATGGTCAAAGTGAATGTGCGTGAGCAGCAGGGCAGTGAGGTCGCCCACGCCGACGCCGCGCTCGGCAAGCCCCTCGCGAAGTTTCGGCAGGCACGATGAGGGGCCGCAATCCACGACCGCGAGTTCGCCGCCGCCTTCGAGAAGGCAGGAGGCGATGGCTCCGGGGTAGCCGCGAAAGTGCAAGTCGATAATGGATGTGCCGGGCGCGATTTTGGGCATCTGAATGGTCCTGCTGAGATGCTATCGTGCGCGGCAGTTCAATTCAAATGCGCGAATTTTACAGCGGGGTTTGGCGTTGCAATGCGCGCGGATTGATAGTACAAACAAAACGTCGAAGAAAAAGGACGTAAACGCTCACGGATGATTCTCGAATGCCCGCCCAATCAGACAAAATAGCAGAAAAAATTCCCGGGAAATTCAAGATCGGGCTGATCCAGATGCGCTGCACAGCCGATCCCGCGGTGAATCTGGCGCGGGCCGTGGAGCGCATCGGCGAGGCTGCATCGCGCGGCGCGCAGATTATTTGCCTGCAGGAGCTTTTCCGCTCGCAATATTTCTGCCGCGTGGAAGACGCCGACTTGTTTGGATTGGCGGAATCAATTCCGGGGCCGACGACAGAAGCGCTTGCGAAGGTCGCGCAGGAACGCGGGGTGGCGATTGTCGCCTCCGTCTTCGAACGGCGCGCTGCGGGGCTTTACCACAATTCCGCCGCGGTGCTGGATGCGAATGGAGCGATGCTCGGCGTTTACCGCAAGATGCACATTCCGGACGACCCACTCTATTACGAAAAATTTTATTTCACGCCGGGCGATCTCGGATTTCCCACATTTCAAACGAAATTTGGCCGCATTGCGGTACAGATTTGCTGGGACCAGTGGTATCCAGAAGGCGCGCGGCTTGCGAGCATGCATGGTGCAAACGTGATTTTTTATCCGACGAGCATCGGCTGGCATCCGCGCGAGAAAGCGGAATTCGGCGCGGCGCAGCTCGATGCATGGAAAACAATTCAGCGAAGCCACGCGATAGCCAATGGAGTTTATGTGGCGGTGGCAAATCGAGTTGGTCTGGAAGGTCCCGCCGATTCCGGATTGGAATTCTGGGGCAATTCGTTCGTCGCGGGCCCTTTCGGAGAAGTGGTCGCCGAAGCGTCGAATACGAATGAGGAAATTCTAGTGACGGAATGCGATCCATTCCGCGTTGAAGACACGCGGCGCAATTGGCCGTTCCTGCGCGACCGCCGCATTGATGCATATCCTCCGCTGCTCGAGCGCTGGCTCGGCTGATGCCTACCGGCGTCATCAAACCGTCAGCAATCAAGTCATCTGCAGACAAGGGCTACCGGATGCCCGCCGAATGGGAGCCACACGAAGCGACCTGGCTCGGATGGCCTCACGAAAAAACCGACTGGCCCGGAAAATTCGCCCCCATACCGTGGGTGTACGCGGAAATTGTGCGGCATCTCGCGCGCGTCGAACGCGTGCGAATCCTGGTGCAGCATCGCGCGGAGGAAGAATCCGCACGGCGCGCGCTGAAGAAGGCCGGAGCCGATCTCGCGGCGGTGGAGTTTTTTCGCGTGCCGACAAACCGCGGATGGACGCGCGATTTCGGGCCGACATTTGTGCGGGACGCAAGCGGCGGGTTGGTTGCGCTCCACTGGCTCTTCAATGCGTGGTCAAAATACGATGATGGCGCGAAGGACGCGGCGGCGGTCACGCGGCTCGCAAAAGAGTGGAATCGCTGGAAGATTCCGGTGGAACAACCCGCGCATCGCGGGCGGCGCGTGGTTCTCGAAGGCGGCGGCATTGAAGCGAACGGGCGCGGGATGGTGATGACGACCGAGGAATGGCTGCTGAGTAAGGAGCAAGAGCGCAATCCGGGATTTTCGCGGGCCGACTACGAGCATATTTTTCGCGAGTATCTCGGAGCGAAGCAGGTGATCTGGCTCGGGCGGGGAATCGCGGGAGATGACACGCACGGACACGTGGACGACCTCGCGCGATTCACGGCGCCGGATTCGATCGTAACCGTTGTGGAGGTAGATCGCTCCGAAGCAAATTTCGAGCCGCTGCAGGAGAATTTGGCGCGGCTGCGCGAGGCGAGGGACCAGGACGGCAAACCGATGAGAGTGTCGCGGCTGCCGATGCCCGCTCCCGTTTATTTCGCGGGACAACGGTTGCCCGCAAGCTACGCGAACTTTTATGTCGCGAATCGAGTCGTTCTCGTGCCGACGTTCAACGATCCCAATGACCGGGTCGCGCTCAACACGCTGGCCGAACATTTTCAGGACCGGCAGGTGGTGGGAATCGCGGCGCAGGATTTGGTGTTGGGTCTTGGCACGATTCATTGCATGACGCAACAGCAGCCAGCGCGCGGCTGATCCATCTCACTTGAAAACCGGGCCTCGCGCTTCCGGTCCCTGGCAAACCAAGCTTACTTCGCGGAGAATGTTCCCGCGCGAAATTTGGAGCGATTGCGAATTGATTCGATGGCAGACGCAACCACAAATCCCGCCACAAATCCGGCCGCACCGGGCGGCGCGCCCCCTCCATCGAACCTGACCGGGCTATCGAGCGAGGACGCACGGGCGCGCCTCGAACAATACGGGCCAAACGACCCGTCGCCGAAGGGGCGCCGGTCCAGTTTGCGCCAGATTTTTCTGCTGATTGCGAATCCGCTCATCGTCATCCTGCTCGTGGCCAGCGTCGTTTCGATTTTTCTCGGCGACAAAGTGGATGCAGGGATCATCATCGAGATCGTGTTGCTCGGAGTCGCGGTCAATTTCTTCCAGACGTACCGCTCGGAACAAGCGATCAAACGTTTGCGCGAACAGGTTGCGCCGACGGCGACGGTCCTCCGCGACGGTGAATGGAAGGAGCTGCCGCGCCTCGCAGTGGTGCCAGGTGATCTTGTGCGGCTGAGTTCCGGCGACCTGGTTCCCGCGGACGGAGTGGTGCTGGCGGCGCGCGATTTGTTTGTGCAGCAGGCGGCGTTGACCGGCGAATCGCTGCCCACGGAAAAGGAAACGGGGACGGACGATCCCGCACTGCGCAAGAATCCGTCGGCGCCCAACATGGTTTTTCTGGGGACGTCAGTTGTAAGCGGCACCGGGTCGATTCGCATTTTCGCAACGGGACGAAATACTTCGTTCGGCGATATTGCGGCGCGGTTGGCGGAAGCCCCCGGAGAGACGGAGTTCGAGAAGGGCCTGCGGCGATTCAGCAATCTGCTGCTTCGCGTAATCATGTTCATGCTGCTGTTTATCCTGGTGATGTCGCTGGCGCTGAAGCACAACCCGTTTGAATCATTGCTGTTCGCGGTGGCGCTGGCGGTGGGCCTGACGCCGGAATTCCTTCCCATGATTACGACGGTGATCCTCGCGAGCGGGGCAATCCGCATGGCGCGCGAGAAGGTGATCGTCAAACACCTGGCCGCGATTCAAAATTTTGGGAGCATCGACGTCTTCTGCTCTGACAAGACAGGGACGCTGACGGCCGGACGCATGACGCTGGAGGGCAGCGTGGACCCCGCGGGCGCGGAATCGGATTGGGCGCTCACGCTCGGATACATCAACAGCAAGTATCAGACGGGGATTCGCAGCCCATTGGACGCGACGCTCCTGGAGCGCGCCTGCCCGGCGGCGGATGGATACGAGAAGCGCGACGAAATTCCGTTTGATTTTGAGCGGCGGCGCGTCAGTGTGATCGTTGAAAAGAAGGTGGACGGAAAGATCGAGAGATTGTTGGTCGCAAAGGGCGCGCCGGAAGGGCTACTGCCATTGTGCGGCCAACATCAATGCGGGCCAATGCCCGCGACGATGGACGCGGCCGCCGCATTGGCCGCACGCGAAACATACGAGGCGCTGAGCCGCAAGGGGTTTCGCGTTCTGGCAGTGGCGTTCGCAAACGTACCGGAGCAGGCGAAATACACCAGGGAAGATGAAAAGGGATTGGTGCTCGCGGGGTTTCTGGCGTTCTCGGATCCGATCCTGCCGGATACGGTCTCGGCGCTCGCGGAATTGAAGCGCGACGGCGTGGAAGTGAAGATCCTGACCGGCGACAACGAACTTGTGGCACGGCATGTTTGCGAACAGGTGGGGTTGGACACGAGTCACGTGGTGCTCGGCGAAGAGCTGCTTGCAGCAGGCGATTTGGGGTTCGGGGCGATGGTCGAGAAGGCGACAGTGTTTGCGCGCGTGTCGCCGGCACAAAAGCACAGGATCATCGTCGAGTTGAGGGCGCGCGGACATGTGGTCGGCTATATGGGCGACGGGATCAACGATGCGCCGTCGCTGCATGCGGCGGATGTGGGAATTTCAGTCCCCGCGGCGGTGGACGTGGCGCGGGACGCCGCAGACATTATTTTGGTCGAACCTGGGCTGGGCGTACTGCATCGCGGAATCCTGGAAGGACGCAAGGCGTCAGGGAATGCGATGAAGTATTTGTTGATGGATACCAGCTCAAATTTCGGGAACGTGCTGAGCATGGCGGCGGCATCGGTGTTTCTGCCGTTTCTGCCGATGTTGCCGACCCAAATTTTATTGAATAATTTTCTTTACGATCTTTCGCAAGTCACAATTCCGACGGACAATGTGGACGCGGAATACATCATCAAGCCGCAGCGATGGGACACGCGGTTGATCCGCAATTTCATGCTATTTCTGGGGCCGATCAGCTCAATCTTTGATTTTCTGACGTTTTACGTGATGCTGCACTTTTTACACGCGGGCGAACGGGAATTCCACACGGGATGGTTCGTGGAGTCGCTGGCGACTCAAACGTTGGTGCTGTTTGTGATCCGGACAATGCGAAATCCGTTCCGGAGCCGGCCGTCGTGGCCGCTGACGATTGCGACGCTGGCAATCGTAGTGGTTTCCGTTGTGTTGCCCTACTCTCCGGTTGCGGGCATGCTTGGATTTACTCCGCTGCCGGGGATTTATTTCGCTTTCCTTGCGGGGGCCACGGTGGCTTATCTTGGGATGGTCGAAATTGGGAAGCGAATTCTGGTGGCGCGGCAATTGAAAGCGTAGCGAAACACCGGCCCCGCGCATCCCATTGATTGGAAAAGGAAGGAAGCAAATGAAAATTGCGATTGGCGCCGACCATGCCGGGTTCGAGCTAAAGGCTGAGGTCATGCCGCGTCTGGTAAAGCAGGGACATATGGTGGAGGATTTGGGCACTCACGACACGACTCCGGTGGATTATCCCGACTATGCGGCGGCTGTCGGGCGGGCAGTCCTTGAAGGGCGCGCAGACCGGGGGATTGTGATCTGCGGAAGCGGAGTGGGAGCAACGGTGGCAGCAAACAAATTGCCGGGAATTCGGGCTTGCGTTTGTCACGATTCATACTCGGCGCACCAGGGAGTGGAGCACGATAATATGAACGTGCTCGTGCTCGGATCGCGCGTGGTTGGATTAGAGCTGGCATTTGAATTGATCGAGAATTTTCTGGCGACAAAATTCAGCGGCGAGGCGCGGCACGTCCGCCGGCTTGGCAAGATCACAGCGCTTGAGGAGAAATACATGAAAGCGGATGCAATCGCGAAAGGGGAAGCAGAATGAGCGCCACACCCAAAACACCAAAAGGCCCGGGGTTAACGGCAGCTCTTCAGGCTGATCTGGCGGCCGCAGTTTCCGCGGCGCTCACCGATTGGACGGCAAGCGGCAAAGTGAGGCGGCTGTGGGAGAAAGACGCGAAATTGTGGACGGGGACGGATGAGGGCCAGTGGCTCGGATGGTTGAGCATCGTGGATGAACAACTGGCACAAGCGGAATTGTTCCGCCATTTGTCCGCGGAGGTGCGCGCCGGGAGATTTTCCCAGGCGCTGCTTTTGGGGATGGGCGGGTCAAGTTTGTGCCCCGAAGTGATGAAGCTGACATTTGGAAAGATTGAGGGGCATCCGGAGATGTTCGTATTGGATTCGACCGATCCGGCGGAGGTGCTTGCGACAGAACGAAAAGTGGATTTGGCGCGGACGCTTTTTATCGTTTCGAGCAAATCGGGGACAACGCTAGAGCCGAATATTTTCCACCAATACTTTTACGAGCGCGCGAAGCAGGCGGTGGGGGAGAAAGAAGCGCCGAAGCGATTCATCGCGATTACCGATCCCGGCTCGCAATTGGAACAAGTGGCGAAGAAAGAGGGATTCCGGCGGATTTTCCATGGAGTGCCGAGCATCGGCGGGAGGTATTCGGCGCTCTCACATTTTGGGATGGCGCCCGCGGCGGTGCAGGGAATTGACGTGCCGCGGTTCCTGGAGCGCGCGGCTGAGATGGTGAGGGCCTGCGGGGCGGACGTCCCGGCGGAACAGAACCCGGGCGTAAAATTGGGCGTGATATTGGGAACGCTTGCAGCGCACGGGCGCGACAAGGTGACATTGATTGTTTCGCCGGGGATTCACGATTTGGGCGCGTGGCTGGAACAGTTGCTCGCGGAGTCAACCGGAAAGCAGGGGAAGGGCTTGATTCCTGTGGACCGCGAAGCGATTGGGGCGCCGAAGGATTATGGCGATGATCGAATTTTTGTATACATCCGGCTGAATTCGGAACCGGATCTCGAACAGGATGGGGCCGTGACTGCGCTGGAGGAGTCGGGGCAGCCAATCGTTCTGATTGAAGTGGAAGATGTGTACGCGATCGGACAGGAATTCTTCAGATGGGAGATTGCGACGGCGGTGGCGGGGTCCATGATTGGGATTGACGCGTTCAACCAGCCGGATGTGGAGGCGAGCAAGATTGAGACGCGAAAGCTGACGTCAGAATATGAAAAGAGCGGCTCGTTGCCGGGGGAGCGGCCGTTCTACGAGGGGAGCACCGCGGAGGCAGGAATCAAACTTTTTGCAGATGAGCGAAACGCAGAGGAATTGAATCGCGCCGCGGGTGGAGCTGCGTCACTTGCGAATTATTTGCGGACGCATTTATCGCGGATTCACGGCGGCGATTACTTCGCACTGCTCGGGTACATCGAGATGAATATGGCGCATGAAATCGCGCTGCAAGGGATGCGGCATGCTGTCCGCGGCGCGAAGCGCGTGGCGACATGCCTCGGGTTCGGGCCGCGATTTCTGCACTCGACGGGACAGGCTTACAAGGGCGGGCCGAATACCGGAGTATTCTTGCAAGTGACGTGCGACGACGCGAAGGATGTGGCGATACCGGGGCAGAAGTTTACGTTTGGCGTGGTGAAGGCGGCGCAGGCGCGCGGTGATTTTGCGGTGCTGGCCGAGCGAGGACGGCGGGCGCTGCGGGTTCATTTGGGCCGGGATGTGAACGCGGGACTCGCAGCGCTGGCAGCGGCTGTGCGAGAGGCGTTGCAATAAGGAGCGCACGCGTGAAAGTTGAAGCGGGGACGAATTTGAAGATGTTGTGAAGAAGGGGTGAAGATGATGCAAATCGGAATGGTAGGGCTGGGCCGCATGGGCGCGAACATGGCGCGGAGATTGATGCGCGGCGGGCACAAGTGTGTGGTGAGCGATCTAACGGCGGCGAATGTACAGCAGATGGCCGGCGAGGGGGCGACAGGGTCGAGTTCGCTGGATGATTTTGTGGCGAAGCTCGCGCCGCCGCGGGTGGCTTGGGTGATGGTGCCTTCAGGTGATGCGACGGAGCAAACGGTTCGCGGGTTGGGCGAGCGGATGCAACGCGGGGACACAATCATTGATGGCGGAAATTCGTATTTCAAGGATGACGTGCGGCGCGCCGCGATGGTGGCACCGAAGGGGATCGCATATGTGGATGTGGGGACAAGCGGAGGCGTGTGGGGATTGGAGCGCGGCTACTGCATGATGATCGGCGGGCCGCGAAAAACGGTGGAGGCGCTCGATCCAATTTTTCGAACGCTGGCGCCGGGGCGCGGAACGATTCCGCGGACGCCAGGGCGGGAGAAATTGAGCGGGGCGTCTGCCGGGACATCCGAAGATGGCTACATTTATTGCGGGCCATCGGGGTCGGGTCACTTCGTGAAGATGATTCACAACGGAATTGAATATGGAATGATGCAGGCGTATGCGGAAGGATTCGATATTCTGCGGAACGCAATGTCGAGTGCGCTGCCGGAAGAGATCCGCTACAACTTGAAGCTGGAGGATATCGCAGAGGTGTGGCGGCGCGGCAGCGTGATCAGCTCATGGCTGCTGGATTTGACAGCGATGGCGCTGGTGGAGAATCCGACGCTCTCGGAATTCACGGGCGACGTGGCGGATTCGGGCGAGGGGCGGTGGACCGTGGAGGCGGCGATGGAGGAGGCGGTGCCGTGCGAAGTGATTTCGGCGGCCCTGTACACGCGGTTCCGGTCTCGGCAGGCGCATACTTTTGCGGAAAAACTTCTGAGCGCGATGAGGAATAAATTCGGCGGGCACGTCGAGGCAGCGGCGGGGAAGTAAATCGGCGGATCTTTGGATTGGGAGAGGGTGGCGAGGGACATGGAGGCAAAAACGAATGCGAATCCGGGGGCAAGCGAAGCATGCTGCCCGTGCATCATGGTTGTGTTTGGGGCGAGCGGAGACCTGACAAAACGCAAGCTGCTGCCGGCGCTTTACAACCTCGCGACGGAGAACCTGTTGCCGGATGATTTCGCCGTGGTTGGGTTCGGGCGGCGCGAATTCAGCCACGAGGATTTCCGGAAATATTGTACGGATGCGCTCCAGGAATTCCTGGGGGAAAAGATTGATGAGGCGGTGCGAACCCGGATTGCGCAGCGGCTTTACTTTCACGGAGGGAATTTTGACGACCAGGCGACGTTTGGCCCGCTGAAGAGCTTGCTCGAAAAGGTGGACGGGGAGCGCAAAACGGGCGGGAATTATCTTTTTTATTTGGCGACGGCGCCGGAATTTTTCGGCGAGATTGTGGATAAACTGCACACCGCGGGGCTGACGGAGGAAAAAGACGGGAAGTGGCGCCGAGTGGTGGTGGAGAAACCCTTCGGGCACGATTTGGCGTCGGCAAAGGCGTTGAACGCAGAACTATTGAAAGTGTTGAACGAAAAGCAGATTTTCAGGATTGACCACTATTTGGGGAAAGAGACGGTTCAAAACATTTTGGCGTTTCGGTTCGGCAACGGCATCTTCGAGCCGATCTGGAACCGCCGGTACATCGATCACGTGCAGATCACGGTGGCGGAGACGGTGGGAGTCGAGCTGCGCGGTGGTTATTACGACCAGACGGGCGCACTGCGGGACATGGTGCCGAATCACATCTTCCAAATTATTACCCTTGTGGGGATGGAGCCGCCGAGTTCGTTTGACGCGGACGTGATGCGCGATGAGCAGACGAAGGTGCTGCGCGCACTTGCGCCGATGAGCGAGGGCGATGTGGCGGAGAGAGTCGTGCGCGGGCAGTATGGCGCGGGCACGGCGGAGGGCGCGCAGGTTCCTGCGTACCGCGCGGAGGAACGCGTCGCGCCAACCTCCGCGACGGAAACTTTTGTTGCAATGAAAGTGCTGATTGAAAACTGGCGCTGGGCCGACGTGCCGTTTTACGTGCGCACGGGAAAAAGATTGCAGGAACGGATCACGGAGGTTGTGATCCAGTTCCGCCGTGCGCCGCTGATGCTGTTTCATCAAGCGGACGGCGGACGACTGCCTCCGAACCAGCTCGTCCTTCACATCCAGCCGAAGGAAGGGATTTCGATGCGATTCAGCGCAAAGGTGCCGGGGCCGATTGTAAAAATCGGTCCGGTGGACATGAATTTTAGGTACGAAGACTACTTCAAGGCGAAGCCGACGACCGGGTACGAGCGTCTTCTGCATGACGCGATGATCGGAGACGCGACACTCTTCCAGCGCGCGGATACGGTGGAGCTGGCCTGGAGCGTGGTGCAGCCGATCCTGGATGCATGGGCGTCGCACCCGCCCGCGGACTTTCCCAATTACGGCGCCGGGACATGGGGGCCGCACGAGGCAGCCGAGCTGATCGCGCGCGACGGTCACGGGCGCGCGTGGTGCAAAGTTTGAGCGCGTGAACCCGCGCGAATGGAAGGGTACGGAAAATGATTCTTGCGGGTGACGTTGGCGGAACGCACGCGCGGCTGGCGCTATTCAATTTGCACGGCGAGAATTTGGAGTTGATTGTAGAGCAGATTTACGCAAGCCATAGTTACCCCAGCCTCGAAACAATCATCAAAGAGTTTCTTCGCAGCACTTCCGCAAAACCGGATTCAGCAGGGGTCGGCCTCGCGGGGCCGATCCGCGACGGGCGATGCGTGGCGACGAATCTTCCGTGGGTGGTGGATGCGGCGACGCTGGCGGCGGAAAGCGGGCTTCGGAAAATCACATTACTGAATGATTTGGAGGCCAACGCCTACGGGATTGCGACGCTCGCACCCGCGGATTTCGAAGTATTGCAAAAAGGAAAGCCGGATCCGCAGGGCAATGCAGCGGTGATCTCGGCGGGGACGGGACTTGGCGAAGCGGGGATGAAATGGGATGGGTCCACGCTGCGGCCTTTTGCGTCGGAAGGCGGCCATTCGAGTTATGCGCCGGAAGGTGAATTGGAGGGGGAGCTCTTCGATTATCTTGCGAAACGATACAGGCACGTGAGTTGTGAGCGCGTGGTGTCGGGGCCGGGGCTCGTCAACATTTACGAGTTCTTGCGCGACACGGGGCGCGGCAACGAACCGGCCGGGTTCGGGGAAGAGTTGCGGGCGGGAGACGAGTCCGCGGTGATTTCGGAGGCGGCGCTTGCGAAGCGAAACGGCCTTTGCATTGCCGCGCTAGATCTATTTGTGCGAACTTACGGGGCCGAAGCGGGGAATGTGGCATTGAAGTTTCTGGCGACGGCGGGCGTGTATATCGGCGGAGGGATTGCGCCGAAGATTTTGCAGAAACTCAAAGAGCCGGCCTTCGTGGAGGCGTTTCTCGCGAAGGGTCGGATGCAGCCACTGCTGGAGGCGATGCCGGTGTCGGTGATCCTCAATGAAAACACGGCTTTGCGGGGCGCCGCGCGGGGCGCCATGCTGCAACCAGCGGGGCGTTGACAAGCGGAAAGCCGCGCGATAAGTTGTCTGTGTAAGCGATCACTTACGTGCAAGCCAAACGAAAAAGAATTCCTTCAGCGGACCGCCGGAAACAGATACTAGGCGTGGCGCGCCGTCTTTTTTCCCAAAAGGGTTTCCGCGGAGTGACGACGCGGGAAATCGCCGAAGAAGCAGGAATGAATGAGGCGATCCTGTTCCGGCATTTTCGCGGCAAGGATGCCCTGTATTGGGCTGTGATCGAAGAGATCAGCCGCGCAGTGAACACGCGGCAGGAATTGCTGGCGACCATCGCGAAGCGCGCCGCAGCGACCAGTGATGAAGAGTTTTTCACAAGCATCGCGGGAGGAGTCTTGGACCGGGCAGCGCGGCGGCCTGCGCTTATCCGATTGCTTTATTTTTGCGCGCTCGAGCGGCATACGCTGTATCGCCGGTTCTTTCGGACGTACGTGACTGCCAACTGGGATGTTTTGGCGAAGTACATTCGTGGCCGTATGCGCGCCGGGGACTTCCGGAAGGTGAATCCAATGCTGGCGGCCCGGTCGTTTACGAGCATGGTGGGACATTTTTATGTGATGCAGAATCTGTTTGGGGCGAAGGAATTTCAGCCATTTAACGATCGAACCGTTTGCCGCACCATGGCGGAGATCTGGCTGCATGGAATGCAGAAACGGCGAAACACGCGCCGTTCGACAAAGTAGAGCCAATCAAAGACAATAGACATATTCGCTCCGCAGAAGGCGGAAATTCCTGCGAACGAGGTATCGTGCACCGTAGAATCCAATTCCTGTGGGCCGTCACGGCGGCCGCGGCGTGCCTATTCATCGCCGGGGGATGTGACAAGAAGCAGGTCGCTGCGGGTCCTGCGCAAGCGATTCCGGTGCGCGCCGCGAAGGCCGAGATGCGAACCGTGCCCGTGCAGCTAACCGCGATCGGCAACGTCGAGGCGTTTGCGACGGTGTCGGTGAAGCCGCTTGTTGGGGGAGAACTGCAATCCATTCATTTCAATGAAGGGCAAGACGTCCACAAGGGCGATCTGCTGTTCATCATCGATCCCAAGCCATTTGAAGCGGCGCTGGAACAGGCACAGGCGACCATGGCGAAGGACAAAGCAACGGCAATCAATGCGCGGGCGGAAGCAGCCCGCTACTCGAGTCTGTTTGCGCAGGGAGTGATTTCCCGGGAGCAATCCGAGCAAGCGACAAGCACCGCTGACGCGGCGGAAGCGTCCGTTAACGCGGACAAGGCGGCGGTGGACTACGCCAAACTCAACCTCGAATACTGCACAATTAATTCGCCGATTGACGGACGCACCGGAAGCTATCAAGTGAAACCGGGCAATTTGGTGAAGGCGAACGATGTTCCCGTGTTGATTGTGATCAACCAGATTACTCCCATTTATCTCGATTTTTCGGTGCCGGAGCAATATCTCGCGGACATCAAGAAATACATGTTGGAAAGCACACTGCAAGTGAAGGCGACGATTCCGAACGATCCCGGCACGCCGGAAACCGGGACTGTTACGTTCGTGGATAACACGGTGGACATTACGACGGGAACAATTCGTTTGAAGGCGACATTCGCAAACGAGAAGCGCAGATTGTGGCCGGGGCAATACGTCAACACGGTGCTTACACTCACAGCGATCTCGAATGCCACAGTGATTCCCTCACAGGCCTTGCAGACGGGACAGAATGGGCAGTTCATTTTTGTGATTCGCGATGACGGGACGGCGGAATCGCGTCCCGTGACGACGAGCCGGACGACCGAAGGGTTCACGGTGATTGAGAAGGGCGTGAAGCCGGGGGAAATGATTGTCACGGACGGACAGCTTCGGTTGATTCCGGGTGCAAAAGTTTCAATCTTGCCGGACACGGCCCCCGGCGCAGCAAATCAGAATCCCACAGGCGCTTCGACGACCGCGCACTAAGGGCGCACGATTAAGGCGGACGTAAATAGCGTGCGATAACAGCATGGAACCAGGCTAAGCAATGAATATCGCGGAACTTTTCATTCGGCGGCCGGTGGCAACGGCGTTGGTAATGTTTGCCATTCTCCTGTTTGGAGCGGCGGGCTATCGCCTGCTTCCCGTAAGCGATCTCCCCAATGTGGATTTTCCCACGATTCAGGTGACCGCGCTTTTGCCGGGCGCGAATCCAGACAACATGGCGTCATCGGTGGCGCTGCCGCTCGAGAAGCAATTTTCGACGATCGCGGGCCTGGATTCGATGACGTCCAGCAACACGCTGGGCAGCTCCACGATTACACTGCAATTCACGCTGGAGCGGAATCTGGACGCAGCGGCGCAGGATGTGCAGGCCGCGATGACGCAGGCGGCGGCGTTTCTTCCGCTGGGGATGCCGACTCCGCCTTCGTTCAGGAAGGTCAATCCGGCGGACCAGCCGATTCTTTACCTGGCGCTCAGCTCACCGACGCTTCCGCTTTCCACGGTGGATGAATACGCGGAAAATTTTATGGCGCAGCGCATCTCAATGGTGAGCGGGGTTGCGCAAGTGATGGTGTACGGTTCGCAGAAATACGCAGTGCGCATTCAGCTTGACCCTGACGCAATGGCCACGCGCCAAATCGGGATCAACGATGTGTACAACGCGATTGCCAATGGCAACGTGAATCTGCCCACCGGAACACTCTGGGGGCCGCATCAAGCCGTGACGGTGCAAGAGAATGGGCAGCTCTATGACGCGAAGTCATACGAGCCGCTGGTGGTCACCTACCGCAATGGATCGCCAGTGCGGCTGGCCGACCTAGGGCGAGTGCTCGACAGCGTGGAGAACGACAAAATCGCAGGCTGGTTTAACAACACGCGGTCGGTGGTATTAGGCATCCAGAAGCAACCGGGAACAAATACGGTGGCGACGGTGAACGCCATCAACGCATTGCTACCAACATTCCGGCAGGCGATGCCACCCTCGGTTCAGCTCGATACACTTTACGACCGGTCCATCTCCATCCGCGAATCCGTAAACGACGTGAAATTCACGCTGTTGCTGACCGTCGGACTGGTGGTGATGGTCATATTCCTTTTTCTGCGGAACGTGTCCGCCACGGTGATTCCGAGCCTCGCGTTGCCGATGTCCATCGTCGGGACATTCGCTGTGATGTACTTGCTCGACTACTCGATTGACAACCTTTCGCTGATGGCGCTGACGCTTTCGGTAGGGTTCGTGGTGGATGACGCGATCGTGATGCTCGAAAACATCGTGCGCCACATGGAACATGGCGAGAGCGTAATGGAAGCGGCGATGAACGGGTCCGAGGAGATCGGATTCACGATTCTTTCGATGACGATCTCGCTGGCCGCGGTGTTCATCCCCGTATTGTTCATGGGCGGAATTATCGGACGGCTTCTGCACGAATTCTCGGTGACGATTATTTCCGCGATTCTCGTTTCGGGTTTCGTGTCGCTGACACTGACGCCGATGCTTTGCAGCCGATACCTGCGTCCCCCCAAAGAGCAGAAACATGGCGTGCTATTTAATTTCTTTGAACGCATTCAAGACGGCCTGACGCACGTTTACGACATCACGTTGCGCGCGTGCCTGCGGCAGCGTTTCGCGACGCTGATGTTTTCCTTTGTGATTTTGGGGGCGACCGTGTGGCTGTTCGGTCAGATGCCAAAAGGCTTCCTGCCGAGCGTGGACAATGGTTCGATTTTCGGTTTCACAGAAGCGGCGCAGGGAATCTCATACGAGGCGATGGTGAAACACCAGACAGAGTTGAACGCCATCATCCAAAAGAACCCGTACGTGGAAAACGTGATGTCATTCGTGGGGTTCGGCAATGTGAACCAGGGCATTGTTTTCCTTCTGATCAAGCCGATACCGGGCAGGCCGAGCGTGGACGAAATCATGAACCAGCTTCGGCCGCAAATGGCCGTGGTCCCGGGGATCCGTGTGTTCCTGCAGAACCCGCCTCCGATTCAAATCGGCGGCCAGCTTACGAAGAGCCTTTACCAGATGACGCTGCAGAGCACGAACACCCAGCAGCTTTACGACTCGGCGCAAAAATTCGAGACTTCATTGCACGACGTGCCCGGACTTATGGATGTGACGAGCGACCTGCAAATCAAAAACCCGCAGATCAACGTGACGGTGGACCGCGACAAAGCGTCCGCACTCGGGCTGACCGCGGAACAGGTGCAAGACGCGCTGTACTCGGCCTATGGCAACCGGCAGGTCTCGACAATTTACGCGGCGACCAATCAATACCGCGTAATCATGGAACTTCTTCCGAAGTACCAGCTCGATGCGAACTCGCTGGCGCTACTTTATGTGAGATCGGGTTCCGGGCAACTGGTGCCATTAAATTCGATTGCGACTCTGACTCCCACACTCGGCCCGCTTTCAGTGACGCACCTGGGCCAGCTTCCATCGGTGACGATTTCATTCAACCTGAAGCCGGGTGTTTCACTCAGCCAGGCGGTGGACCGCGTTCGAGATGTTGCGCTGCGGACGCTTCCGAGCAATGTAACGACGAGTTTTCAGGGCACGGCGCAAGCATTTGAAAGATCGTTTGCCGGCCTCGGCGTGCTGCTGCTGATGGCAATTCTGGTGATCTATATCGTCTTGGGAGTGCTCTATGAGAGTTTCATCCACCCCATCACGATTCTTTCGGGATTGCCTTCTGCGGGCTTTGGCGCGCTCGTGACGCTGATGTTGTTTCACAAGGAGCTGAACTTATTCGGCTTCGTCGGCATCATCATGCTCATCGGCATCGTGAAGAAAAACGCCATCATGATGATTGACTTCGCACTCGAATCGCAGCGGACGCAGGGCAAGCCTGCCGCGGAAGCGATTTACGAAGGCTGTCTGGTTCGTTTCCGTCCAATCATGATGACGACGATGGCTGCGCTAATGGGCACATTGCCCATCGCACTCGGCTTTGGCGCGGGCGGCGATTCGCGGCAACCTTTAGGCCTGGCGGTCGTTGGAGGCCTGCTCTTTTCGCAAGTGGTGACCCTTTACTTGACGCCCGTTTTTTACATCTACATGGAAAAGCTTCAAGGATTGGGGGGCCGGGTATTCGGACGAAGAGCCCGGAAAACTGCAATAGCAACCGCGGAATGATCGCTCAATGTCGGTCGCCTGAGGATCCGTTTGGCGGAAAGGCTGCGTGAGTCTTCAATAATTCGACCAGATTCACGCCTTGCCTGGCTGTACCAGGGTGCAACTTATAAGTCGTTAAGTCCTTTATATTCAGTGGCCCAGAGTACTATTGACCTCTGGCGTTTCCGGCACCTAAGATGACAATTGGTGGTGGGGTCTGGCTGTCGGCGTGCGGGGTTACAACTCGCCCACAATGCAATGGTTCATGTGACGGCCACGCCTCCATAAAGGCCGGACGTGACAATTTCTCGAATCGCAGCCCAAGAAGCAAAGTTCCAAAATAAGCGCCGTGGTGTGCGCGTGAATTCGAGAGTACCCGTCGAGGTCACCTGGCAAGCTGAGGGAGATCAGGGCCGCCTGGATGCTCATACGCGCGTCGTAAGCCCATACGGCTGCATGGCCGTCATCCCGAGAGAGCTGGGCGTGGAACAGCAATTGGAAATTACCAACCGCGCGAATCAAAGGTCCAATCCCGGCGTTATCGTGTGGAAAGGGAAACAGCGGGTGGAAGGTTGGGAGTACGGAATCGAACTGATCGAACCCGAGATGGATTTCTGGGGGCTTGAACTGTGAGTGCGGCAAAGCCCACCGCAAAGCCCGGGTCTTCCAAACGCAGCGAAATAGCATTGGCCGAAAGCCGGCGGCGCAGCCAGCGCGTCATGGCCCGCTTCTCCGTTGTGATCCACCACGCATTGCAGGGGAAGCCGGAATCTATTTCCGCTTATACGGTATCGGTCAACGTGCATGGCGCCTTGATCTGCGCGGGAATAAATCTTCCTGCGGAAGCAAGATGTGAAATCGAACATAAGATGACGCATGAGCGCACACCGGTGCGCGTAACGCGCCCGCCACAAGGATGCCCCGAAGGATTCCTTATCCCCGTTGAATTCGAGGCCCCCACTGCCGATTTCTGGCGAATATCGTTTCCCCCCTGCGACTGGAAGCCGCTCGACTTTTAAAGCGCAACGATTTTGGGTATTCTGTGTTAGTCACTTGTATGCGGAAGCCCTTTCTCGCCTCTATCACACGACCGGTATCTCCTTTATTGCCAAGCACCCTTACGAGAGGACCTTGCATCCAAGAAGCGGGGCAGAGGCAGCATCCGAAATTCACAAACAGGAACCGAATCCGGGCGATTTGCGCGCGGGGCAAAAGACTGCGCGCAACGCCTCATCAGGCGGGGTCATGCGAAATCTCATCCGATCTGCTATTAGAACTCAACTAGCACTGGCTTTCCTATTTGCCGTCACTCTGCAAGTGTTCGCGCAATCGAACGCCCAGGTTCAGCCGCGCATCACCACGCCGGTAAATGTGGAGAATGTAGTGGTCCTGAAGGGCAACACACACCCATTGGCGACAGTGAAGTATGACCACGGGATCGCCCCGGACAGTCTGCCCGCTGAGCGCATGCTGATGGTTTTGCAGCGCAGCCCCCAGCAGGAAGCCGCGCTCCGGACGTTGATCGACAGCATGCACTCGAAAGCCTCCGCCAACTTTCATCAGTGGCTGACGCCGGAACAATTCGGCCAGCAATTTGGAGTTGCGGACGCCGACATCCAGGCCGTGAAGGGCTGGCTACAGTCGCAGGGTTTTCAAGTGAACAAAGTCTCCGCGAGCAAGATGTTCATTGAGTTTTCGGGCTCGGCCGGGCAGATCCGGAATGCTTTTCACACCGAGATTCACAAATTCGTTGTGAATGGCGAAGAGCACTGGGCCAATAATTCCGACCCATCAATCCCCGCGGCGCTGGCGCCTGTCGTCACAGGCGTAAACACGATGAATAACTTCCGCAAAAAGGCGGCGATTCGGAAGGGGCAGGTTCTTCGCGCGGCGGGGACTACCAATCAAGGGAAGCCTCAATTCACAGTCCCGGATTGCAGCATCAACAGAAGTTTTAACAACCCGATCTTCGACGATACCTGCTTTGGGCTTGGCCCCGCCGACTTCGCAAAGGTTTATAACATTCCATCAGGAGCCAATGGCAGCGGGCAGACTGTCGCAATCATCGGCGATTCGGACATCTGCACAACCGGGGGAATGGTGACAGTGCTTCCCATTGGCTGCACACAGGACGACATTTTGGCGTTTCGTACTCTCTTCGGTCTGACTGGAAACAACACGCAAGTTTTGGTGGATGGAGGCGATCCGGGAATTAATTCGGATGAAACCGAGGCCGACCTGGATGTGGAATGGACTGGGGCAGTCGCGCCGAACGCGACTGTGCTATTTGTGACCGCCGGCGACACGGAAGTTTCCGCGGGGATTGACCTGGCCGCCATGCGCGTGGTGGACAACAACCTGGCCCCGGTGATGAACGAAAGCTTTGGCGAATGCGAAGAAAACCTTGGAAATGCCGGGAATAATTTTTACTTGATCCTCTGGGAGCAGGCGGCGGCACAGGGAATCACCGTCAACATTTCCACGGGGGATGATGCCTCGGCCGGGTGTGACGATGAGAACACGGAATCGGCCGCTGAGAACGGCGTAAATGTGAACGGGATCGCCTCTACGCCATTTAACGTGGCTGTGGGAGGCACCGATTTTGATTACTCCGTCACCGGTTATCCGGGGACGTATTGGAATACGACATCGACGACGGGTGTTTCGGCGAAGGGTTATATTCCGGAAAACCCCTGGAATGATTCCTGCGGACAAATCAACGGGTTCGTTCTGGGTAGCTGCGCGAGCCTGACAGCCGGCCAAGATTATCTCATAAACATTGTAGGAGGCTCAGGTGGGTTCAGCGGGTGCTCCTTCGTGAGTGGTGAGGAATGCGAGGGTTACTCCACACCACCCTGGCAGACCGGGTTGGGGGTTCCGACCACCGCGCCCCTCGTCGGGTTTCGCTACCTTCCCGATGTATCCCTCTTCGCTGCTGACGGGGGAGTGAGCAACAGCTTTTACGTTGTCTGCGAGTCGGATCTGGGCGGAACGTGTTCGACTGTCGACCCCTTCTTTATTCCCGTTGGGGGGACTTCCGCCTCCGTGCAAGTGTTTGGGGGCATCATGGCGCTTGTCAACCAGGCTATGGTGACTGCCGGAAAAAGTGCGAGGCAGGGCGATGCCAATTATGCGCTTTACCCGCTATTCGCCAACCAAACCGGGTCGAGTCTGAACTGCAACTCTTCTCTTTTTACACCGACAACGCCGCTTTCACCCAACTGCACTTTCAATGATGTAACAAGGGGCACGAATTCCGTGCCTTGCATCTCAGGTACGAATTCTTGCTTTCCGACGACCCTGACACTCACGCAGCCCAACTCAACCGGCACCGCTCTCACGAGCACTCCAGCCTATGTAACAACGACCGGGTTTGACCTGGCCACCGGGCTCGGGTCGGTGAACGTCGCGAACTTGATTACAAACTGGGTGGCCGAGACGGCAAATTTTGTTCCGACAAGTACGACTTTGTGCATTTCGCTTACCGCGACAGCGGCGACAACTTGTGCTGCACCAGCACCCTTCAAGCACGGAACAACTGTTTTTGTGAATTCAGCGGTCACTGCGACCGCAGGCACAGTTGGAAGCGGCGATGTGTCCTTGATCGGCACCGGTTCATTTCCTTCATTTCCGCCGAACACCACACCCACCGCTGGGGTTGATCACTTCAACGCTGTCACTGGCAACGCGGATATCTACCCGGTGGCGAACGGCTTGACGCCCGCTGGAGCCTCCACAAATGAACTGATTGGGGGAACTTATACGATTACCGCTCACTTTCCTGGCGTCAACGGCGGGGCAGGCCAACTCTTTGGAGTGAGCGATTCGCCCGGAATCGCAGTGAACATAACAGCGGAGGCGAGCACGACGACGCTTTCCGTGCTCCTGACCAATTTGGTTACTGGGGTAACGTCTTCGATTTCTTCAGTGACATCGTTGCCCTATGGCGACGCTTTGACCGTGCGCGTGGACGTCTGCAGTACAGCAACGGCAGTAGCAGCTAATTGCGCTGCCGCCTCGGAGGAGGATGGGACAGGACTCGTGACCATCACGGATCTGGGAAACACCCTGGCCACCCTCCCGCTGAACAGCGCAGGGTATACGGAGTTCGATACGCCGATGTTCAATTTTCCGGGGCCCACGGCGATCGTGAACACGGTTCCCGCTCTTACGGTTGGGAATCACAGTTTTAAGGCTTCATTCCCGGGGGATCCGAGCTACGAAGCGAGCGCTACTCCATCCGCCAGCCCATTCCAACTGACGATTACTCAAGCGCCGACGTATCCTACGCTTGTCAGCCCCCCCACGAGTGCCACCGCAAATGTGGCATTCACTGTGATGGCGCTTGTTGACACCACACCCAACCTGGCCACGACAGCGGGAAGCATCGGCAATGCCCCCACTGGCACAGTGACCTTTTTCAATGGGACGACCCAGATTGGGAGTCCAGTTGCAATCACAGCAACATTGGATGCTGATAAGTTCTCTGCAGCGCAAGCCACTAGTCCTTCGATTACTCTCACGGCCTCGGGGAGCATCATCGCGAAGTATAGCGGCGACGCAAATTATACGTCGTCGACGTCGCCGGCGTACGCAGTGGCCGTTGGCGGCAGTGCGGATTTCACTCTTACTGGAACAGCGCCAAATCCGAGTTCGGCGACCGTGTCTCCTGGCCAAACGGCCAGTTCGGTGATCACCGTTTCCACGACAACCGGGTTCACCGGGGCTGTGACAATGGGTTGCAGCGTGTCGCCGTCAAATCTGACGGATCCACCGACCTGTTCCTTCAATACGGGCACCGTCACACTTACAAGCAATACAACAAGCGGAACGTCAACGCTGAGCGTTTTCACAACCGCGGCGTCGGCCATGTTGATCAAGCCGCCTGCCGTGTCACCGCATCAGCCAGTCGGTTTGATGCTTTGCGTCGTTTTCACAATGATCCTTCTTGCCGCATTCCTGCTGATTCGCTTCGCTTCCTTCCGGAGACGATTCGGATTTGCAGCGGTTGCGATCGTGTTGCTGACCGCGGGCTTTGCGTTTGTAGGGTGCGGGGGCGGCGCGCAAACCGCACCCGGAGGAAATCCCGGCACGACGGCCACGACATACACGGTGACCATTACCGGGACGAGCGGTTCGGACGTCCACTCGGTGCCCTTCACGTTAACCGTTAATTAGAAAAGCTCTTCGTTCGAGTTGGGCAGGCCCCGGATATTGCGGGGCCTGTTTGTTTTTACCGCAGGCGAGTCCTTGGACGGGTTTGCCCGCGTTCGGCAGCCTCCGCTCCAGCAGCCCCGCCTCTCTACAAAGATACTATACTATGTTATATATATACATATAAATATACATTAAGTAACTCGAATGCTTACCACACTGCGCGGAACAGAGTGTGGGGAGGGATGTTTTTATGTTTGGCGCGAAAAACTTGTATTCCCATATTAGATGGAGTCTTACGATTGGACCGCTTGCGGCGCTTTCCTTTTCCAGCCAGGCGCCGCAGTCGCCTTAAACGGGAGCATGGACGCCGATTTGTCCGGAGCCAACTTTTTCCGCGGGCAATCCGGCGGGAACAGCGGGCGTGACATCGGGGCGCGTGACCTTGGAAAGTCAGCGTTTGTGTGGAGGCATCAACGCTTACAGCATTCCGATGGAACTCGATTTCTCGTGTGCTTTGGGCAGTGAATATCCCGGTGGCAATTGACACAGAGCGTGATCAGATTGGTTTCGGTGTCATCACCCAGACGACTCCGTGAGTTTTTGTGGTGCACTTGGAGATTTATGAATGACCCGCACCTCTGACAGCGCCAGCCGTCGCGTTTGAGAACCTGCAACCACAGCTCGCGATAGGCCTCCGGTGCCAAGTGAACCCGTGGCTGCTTCTGCCGCGTTCGAGTCATTCTCTTCCGTTTGCTTCCGCAAGGAATTCGTCTCTGTGAGGTTGCGGGAGGAACGCAAGGAGACGGTGGAGGGAAGAAGCAATGGCACTTGGGTCTTGGTTCTCCAGATTGGCCCCCGCCAGAAAATCCGCACAGATCATCTCCAGACAGTATCCCCGCGATTTCTCCGTTCCGAGCATCAGGGCCGCTGTTTCAAGGGCTTGCTCGACGACCGGCAGCTGGGTCTTGAACACCTTGAAGTACAGGATTTCCCAGGGCTCGGTCGCCCGGCCGGTCAGGTGCTTCTCCACTTCACATTTGAACTCCTCTTTGGGCATCTCTCTCGCCTTGTGCAACCAGGTTGCACAGTCGAATTCGTCTCCGTCTCGCCGCGCCACCTTCGCGAGTTCAATGGCCTTCGTCCAGCCCGCCTCCCGCAGCTGCCGTTTCGGGACCCGAGTCAGGGATTCCTGGATGGCCATCAGGTAATAAGCCTTCCGGCGCGACTCCGGAAAGCGCTTCTCGAGGAATTCATCAAAGGACTTCAACTCATCCAGTCTCCAGTACTGCCCCGCGCGAACCTCGCAAAGATACTGCCCTAACTCAAGGAATCGTTCGTCCCGCTGGTGCTCGCTCAACTTCTCCCAGGTCAGGATCTCCTCGATCCTGCTGAGAACAGCGAGCGCCCTCTGGCGGTTGAGTTCCGGGGGTGCCATAGCCCCACCGTTAATCCGAAAGCTCATCAAGCCAATCAAGGTCGCTTGCTCCCGGGCTACGAATCAGATGGGTATCAATCAACTTCTGGTCACCCAAGCACAGCCCCAGTTGGGCGCAACTCACACAACCGTTCTGGGGGAAACGAATCCCGCTGTGCGGCAGGAACTGGCCTGCTTCGATCTGACTCGCAGTCGCTTCCACGATCTGGGCGAACTCCTGCCGCTGGGCTTCGGTGATCGAGGCGCGGAGATACTGGATTTCAGGTACGCGTTTGCGCACGAACACCACCATCGCCACATCCGAGATCCCGCTCATCCAGGAGTAGCAGATCATCTGTGGGTCGAGGGTAACGAGTCCTGCGGGTTCTTCGGGATAGCGCGCCCGGGTGGTTTTCCATTCGAGGAGGCACCGCCGACCGTCCAGTTCTCCGATGCCGTCGAGGTAGGCCACGAAATCATCGCCATTCGGAAGCGCACGAACGAGTTTCACCTGGAGGTCCTGCTTTGGATGGTGGATGTGAACGCGGTCTTCCTGTGCGAACCGTTCGAGCAGCATGACCCCCTGCCGCAGCATGCGTTCCCAATCGTCCCCGTTGCCGAATTCGAGATTCGATTCGCGATAGCTTCCCCACTCCTGGAAGAGGACTGCGGCGCCGTCTTCCCGGGAGAGCAGGGCAGCCAATGCCTTTTCAAAGCACCGGCCGAAGATGGATGCGGCCCGTGTATCTTTCTCGCGCCAGCCATCCAGATACCGGTATCGGTAGGCCCGCGGACAGCGAAGGTACTGGCTGATTTGCGTGTAGCTATACGTCATGGCCAGCCCCTTGGACCTCTGCAATACCCCCGGGTGCCGGTGAGAGTTCCTCCCATTCGCTTGCAGGGGCGAATGCTTCGAGATTGAGGTAGGAGCGACCGGTGAAGGGGGTATGAGAGATGCGCAGGACCCCCCGCAAACCCAGAAGAGCTCGCTCCTCCACCTCTTCTCGACCCAAGAGATCCGGGTCATAGCCGAAGTCCCTGAGGAACCAGTTCAGCTTCCAAAGGGCCTTCGGTGAACAGTAGATTCGCCCGGTGATGGACTGTCCCATGAATTCAGTAGGTTCGATAACGGCAAAGCGGAGGGTGAAGAAGGGCTTGTGCGCATGCCAGCGGTAGAAGGCCCGCTCGACACGAACCAGGAACAGACCTTCAAGAGTGGAATCGGGATTCGGAGAGCAGTCGTGCAGGCCCGGGATATGACGCTTCATGACTTCACCTCCTCAGGTTGGGAGTAGCTGTTCAGTTTGCAAAGGAGCCCATCGCGGTCCTTGGAGGCCCAATCGGCGAGATTGTTGATGAAGCTCTCGACCAGGTCACGACCAGCGTCCCGCAGTACTTCAGTCCCGCAGAAATCTGCCGCATAGCGTTTTACGAGCGTGGAATCGAGTTGGTGCTTGCGGACCAACAAGCAGAGGCGGTCACGGAGGCGCGGCTGGCCGTTCTGGTGGCTATTGTTCTCGTTCGAGGGAGGCGCGTTTTGATTCGATGGGCCAGCGGCAGGAGTCCGAGGCGACCAGCCGAGTTCCTCGACCGAGCAGAGGCCGATGCCGTAGGCCTTGCGAAGGGCGCGATTGACGGCGCGGGTCTCTGCCACGCGCATCTCGGCGCCGTGAACGAGTGGGGAGACGTTAGACGGGTCAGCATCCCCATAACCAACGAAGCCCTTCGAACCGGGTCTCTTATAGACCGTCGCCTTGAAGACCCAGCGATTAGAGACTGGATCTGACAGGCTCTTGTCAACAGTAGTTTTCATCCCGGAGCAGTGATTGCGCTGGGCTATTCGGAGCAAGCCAGCGTGCGTAACGTACCATCGGTTGTTCAGAAGCTGGAGCTCTCCGGCTGCCACTTCAAGTGAGTGCCGTTCGGACAACTCTTTAAGACTTTGAAGCAAATTTTCTGAGAGCACGCCCCAAGCGGCTTGGGCGTGGCTCACATTTAATTGAAATGAGGCAGTCCTTGTCGCCGCAGGCCGTCCGGTTTGACGCGCAGCTTTTTGACGCCCGGAGTTTAGCCTGCTCGCGAATTCTGCGGTGGTAACGCGAAACTTTTGGCTCATGGTGTTTTGAAGACCTCCCTCTGATAAGCTACCCAGCGCAAGCCCAGACGGACCGATTTTGGGCGTCATGACGGGACGCTGATCATTCCCAGCGCCGGGTCGATACTCGTAAAAAGAATACTCTAGAAATGAATATAGTCAAGCGCAAAATGCCTGGTCGGCCTCGTCGTTCCCATAGCGAGGCAGACTTCCTCGCCGTCGGACAGAGGATCAGACAGATAAGAGGCGATGTTACGCAGGAGGATTTCGCAAGCTCATTGGATATAAGTCAGGCACAGCTGTCAAAGTACGAGTTGGGTCAAAGTGCGTTGCCCTTGGGAGTTTTAGTCAAACTCGCTCGGAAATCTGGGAGGACCACAGACTGGATACTGACTGGAAGAAGCTAACAGCTGTTTTGGTGGCCAATTAATACTTTCTCTCGAGACCGAGCATTCAAAAATCCGCACTTAACGTCCAAGACCGGATGCTTGTCTGAGCGAAATTCCGGGCATGATTTAGTGAGTGAGAGATTCCATGAGTAACGCGAACATCGGTCCCTGAACAAACAGATCGAGTTCCTGGATGGTCGATGTGTCCGGGAGGAGGAGAAAGCGGGCGAAACCGGGGACTCAAGCCGCCCGAATAGTGATCGAGTAAAGCGGAAGTAAAAGGGAGTCCCGGCCTAGCGGGCCGTGAACTATACACTCCGAGCATGTCCTTCTTGGTGCAGTTGGCGCCGATTTGGCAATTGGGAACAACAAGGGAGGTATACCCCGTAGGTCGATCTGCGCATTCCAACTCACACGCGCGACCCGAAATTGTGGAAAGGGCAATTCTGCAAAACGAACTCTCCTAACCCCAATGGAATCAGTAACTTGTCACTTTTCGCGTGTTGTAAAACGCGTGCATTTGTGCTCATCAATGAATGTCTTGGATCATCACGATGGGAGTGTTTGGCATGACAATAGCGCCGGCAAGCGGCATCGTGCCTTCGCAGAGGTGCGAACCGCCATTCCCAACAAAGACGATTCGTGCTTTGGGGATACTCGGAGTGCTTGGCCCACTTTTCATTCTTTCATGCAATGAGCATGCACTTCTTTCTGGTGGATGAGTGCCTGGTTCCCGCTTGCAATCCTTTTTGTGTTTGGCGGAGTCTGCCTGGCCAGGTGCACTGCTTTGTCTGAGGAACCTGTTCTTCCGCTGCTATTGGAAGGAACAAAGGCAGGACAATACTCATTGGTTGTAACGGCCACGGGGACGGAAACACCACGGCGACAACATCAATCACATTGACTGTAAATTAACTCTGCTTCAGGAAAAACGCAGCGAGTCGAGGTCCACATTCCCGCCGCTGAGGATGATGCCAATCCGCTTTCCTTCGGCGCCGATTCGGCGGTTGAGGACCGGGCCAGCCGCGACGGCGCCCGAAGGTTCGACGACGAGTTTCATCCGCTCCCAAAGGAGACGCATTGCGGCGATGATCTCCTCCTCGGTTACGGTGGAGATTTCGTCCACGAGCCGCTGCAGAATGGCAAATGTTCGTGGGGCCAACGTCGCGCGAAGGCCGTCCGCGATTGTGTTCGGTGGAGGGCAGGGGACGATCTTGCCAGCGCGCAGGGATTGAAATGCGTCATCGGCGCCTGTCGGTTCCGCCCCGATCACACGGACTTGCGGCCGGATTCCCTTGGAGGAAATCGCCGTGCCGGAGAGCAGTCCGCCGCCGGAAACGGGCGCGATTACAACGTCAAGGTCCGGCACGTCTTCGAGAAGTTCCTTCGCGGCGGTACCCTGGCCGGCGATAATCCTGTCATCGTCGTAGGGATGGATGAGTATAGCTCCGGTGCGGGCCTGCACTTCGGCGCAAGTTTCCTGGCGTCCGCGCATGGTTGGCTCGCAGAGCGTCACGCTTCCGCCATATGCCTCGACGGCCCGCCTTTTCACCATCGGCGAATCATTCGGCATGACAACCCAGGCCTTCATCCCGCGGCTGCGCGCCGCGCGGGCAAGCGCCGCGCCATGATTCCCGGAGGATGGTGTGACGACGCCGCGCGCGGCTTCCTGATCGCTGAGCAAGAGGACCGCGTTCGTTGCTCCGCGGATTTTGAATGAGCCCGTCTTCTGCAAGTTTTCGCACTTGAAAAAAAGCGTTGCTCCAGCGATTTCGTTTAGCGAGTTGCATGTGAAGACCGGGGTCCGATGGATATGAGGAGCGATGCGCGCGTGCGCTTCGCGAATATCATTCAGATTCGGGCGTGCGTTATCTCCCATTGTCCGGACTCCTGAAGGCGGGCGCAATTATAGCAGCACACGGAATACGCTTTCGTGCCAAGTCGCGGCAGCGAAGCGGGTGACATACCATCGCGGATGAATTTAAATGTACGCCGCTCAACGTCCTGCGGCCGGAACGCGGAACGTCACCTTGCCCGCGGTCACGTTCTCGAACCAGTCATACACGCGCACAGCAATGGTGTGTTCTCTGGGCGTGAGTCCTTTGAGCGCGATGTCGTAATGTTCCTCGAGCGAATCGCTCAAGCGCCCATCAGGATAGACGAGCGTCCATTCGCCCGCGTCGAGGCTGAATTCCGCTCGGGAGATGGCGCTCACGGAATCGCGCGCGGTGAAGCGGACATGCGCGGCGCCGGAAGCGTCCACTGAAGCCGCTTCCAGGCGTTCGAGCGCGGGAGGCGTGTTGTCCACCATGAAGCGATCGGATTCCCGGCTGCCCTCGAGGGCCTCGCCGGGCGGATTCGATGGCTCATCGGAGCCGACTATTTTCAAGTAATACGCGCCATCCGGCATGGAGTTGGTGTCCCAGGAATAATATCTTTCGTGGAGATTCTCCTTGAGAAGTTTCCACTCCTTCTCGCCTTCGCCGCGGTAATAAATGCGAAAGACGAGGTCGTCGTCATTGTCGTCGTGCGCGCTCCAAATGACGGACTGAAATCCTTTTTGAAAAGCGCCCTGTGGAGGCGCCTCAAACCGTGACCCCGAGCGTTCGACGAGTGAAGTAGAACTCACATTACGGGACGTTCCGGTTCCCGGAGAATCAGGTTGCCTCAAGTGAACCGGGATAGAAGGAGTTGACGATACGCCTGAAGCGAGATTCCCTTGTATGCGAACGCCGGGGTCCTGCAAGGCAATGCCGTCCAACTGCGGCGCAACGTTTTTGGGCAAATAAGAGAGGCTCACCCAGGAAATTACCGGGGAAGGACTGCCACTGCGCAGCACGGCCTTCCATTGCGCGAACCGCGCCGGAGGCGCTCCCACTTTTAGTCCGCTTTGCGTGTACGGGCCCGCCCAGGCGCTCCAATTGTCATCCGGGCTGGACGTGTTTCCCGTGCGGATGAAAACTTCGACGTGCGGGCGCCCAGTGGCGGAGGCGCCGGCGTTTTCGCCCCACCATTCAAGGCGTCCCCAAGAGGAGAAGAACCGCGCGTCGAGCGGCTGGGATTCAAAAGTGCCCTCTCCCACATCATCCGGGCCCATCGCAAAAACTTTTCCGGGGTTTGCGGTGCAGAGAAAAACTTTGCCGCCGGGGCCCTGCGCCAGCCCCGTCACCTGGCCCGACTCCGTTTTCACAAGATTGGTGAAGAGATTGTCGCCATCCAGCTCAGTGACGACGCCGTGATTTCCCGTCCCCAGAAGCAGCTTACCCGATGCCGAGAAGCCAAGCGTGTAAACGAGAGTATCGCGCGAACTCCAGATCTGCTGCGGGGAGCCATCCGGCGCAAGCCGGTAAACGGCGCTGCCGGTCACCGAGGGCGCGAAATTGGTTGGCGGAGGCGCTTGTTGCGCCGCGCCGCCGAAGATTACGGTAGGTCCCGCACCTGTTGGGAGTTGCGGGGGCTGACTCTGGAGAGTTGTCTCCGCCGCGCTTGTGAATGTGCTGCCGGATGAACGCGATTTGTCGCCGATTGCCGCGGCGTAAAGATTGCCCGAAGCATCTACAACAAGCGAGGTGATCTCTTTTTTCGTCGTTTCGTAGAGCACAAATCCCTGGCGATTCTCTCCGCTGCCCGCGGACTTCTTAATCCGGAGAATGCGTCCATCCGGTTCGGTGCCGGCCAGCAAGTTGCCCTGACGGTCAAAGGCCAGCGCGCGGATATGCGTCTGATCGCTCTTGTAAAAAACGCCGCCCTTTCCATCCGGGTTCACGGCATATATCAAGCCGGAATCGCCTGTCGCCACATACACCGTTCCATCCGAATCCACCGCGATGGCCCAGATGTACTTTGTCTTCGGGTCGAAGAATGTCTTTTTTTCTCCGCCCGGCGAGATTTTGTAAACTTTGCCGTCCGGTGACGTACCGACGTAGAGGTTGTCCTGCGCGTCCGTGGCCAGCGCTTGCGCGGAAAGCTCCGAGGATTCAAATTCAGTCGTCATTTTGCCTGCGGAATCGATCTTGACAACCTTTGCGCTGGAGCCGCCCGCCGCAAAGAGATTGCCATTTGAATCCGCCCGCAGCGCCCACAGAAACGCAAGATTCACATCCGCCACCGGAGTGAAACGCGGGGCAAGCAAGAGCTTGCCGTCGCTGCGGAGCGCGACACCTTTCGCCGTGCCTCGCTCGAATTCGTCAAAGCTGGACTGGCGCCAGTATCGCGTGTGCTCCGCGCGCATCGCTGCGGCACCGGCCAGCACGAGCAGCACGGCCAGCCAGGGCAGGGATGAATGCACCATGCGCCGCCGGATACTTCGCGCAGGCTGCGGATTCGGAAACATTCTTTTCATGGATTCAATTCTCCTGGAGCCAATCTTGAAGGATCACCCGCCGCACGCATGGGCCGCCGCGGTTTTTCCAAATGCGCCTATTTAATACGAATCGAAATTGAAACGGCCCCGGAAACCACGCCTTCGGTCGGCTGCGACCATTCGCCCGCGAGCGATTCGCGTAAGGCAGTTGCAACGGGAGCGCCGCGCCGTTGATCGAGCACGTTCACGGTCGAGAGAGGCGCGTTGGGCAACTCCTTGTCTTCGAGCAGCAGCGTCGTCGTGGGCTGCAACAGCGTCACATAAAGACGGTTGTTGCGCCTCTCCCGATTCAGCACATGGATGAGCTGCTCGAGACTGCCCGCCTGATTCGTTATGGCGAACGCTGAGATCGGGCGCGTCACGCGGTCTGCGTTCAGCGAATCGCTTACCAGAAGGCGCATGGTCGTGCCGCGGTCCGCCTGCTGCGGGATGGTCACAGGGATTGTTCGCAGCTCCGAAGGCCCGCGGTAAGTGCGCAGCAAGACCTTCAACTGAATCGTCTGGCCCGGCGCGGCCTCCGAGCTGTCCGACCACGCGCCGTCAATCGTCGTTACGCGCCGCTCGGGCAGGCTTTCCAGCTTCAGCCGGATGTGGTCAATCACCGGCTTTTCATATGGATTCGTGTAGATGCGCGTGAACAGCGTCTGCACTAAACCCGATACAATTGCGATGTCGGGGACCGGCGTATCCACAGGCGCGAACATGTTTTCGATCTGCACGGGTGAATGCCCTGCGATATCAATTTCGCCCGAAAGCCTCAGCGTATATCCATCGCTGTAGGCTGTGTTCGCGCTGAGCCCGTTCGCGGCGACGATGCCCACAATCAGAGGCGTCAGCTTCGGATCGTTCGCAATCTGAAAATGGAATTCGCGATCACCGGTCCGCGAGACCACGGTCATGTCCATGGAAATCATTTTTGGCCCCGCGCCGAGAGTGCCCATGACGGCGGTGAGGCGGTCCTGCGAAAGGGTCCCGATCGTTCCTCCGGTCGTCACGATTTTCGTGGAGTCCATGTCGGAGGCCAGCGTGGCCACCACGCGCCCCCTCGCAAGAGGATATTGAACATTTCCGAAGGCAAATATGGGATGGCCGCAGGCATAGACGCGGTTCCCAATAATTGCAGTGACCGTGCAGGAAGGCGCGATGGTTGCATCGCCGCTCACGAGCACAACGCTGACCATGTCTCCTGGAGCGATCTTCGCGTCATCAGGCTGGGGAGTGCCGGAGCCGCCGCTCGTTGCGGCAAGTCCGTAGCTTGCCAATTGGGGGGCGAACTGCGCGAGGACACTGGGGCTGATCCCCGAAACCACCAGCGGAGTTTCGATGGGCGTGAGGAATGCTCCTCCATTCAGCAAAGGAGAATCCGTTTTTGGCCACGCAACTCGCGCGACAACCTCATCCGGGATCAAGTAGCGCGGCTGTGTAAACTGGTTCTCGTCTCCCTGCGGCGCGTTTTCAGCGGCGCTGGATGGCGCCGTGGGTTGCTGCGTGACCTCCATCATGTTTTGAATCGGCGTGACGCCCGCGAGCGGGTCCTTTGTGAATTGCCCGAATTTCAGTGAGAGTGCGCCAACGAGTTTCCCGTCAATGTAAACCGGGCTGCCGCTCATCCCCGCGACAACGCCCGTGTGCTGCACCTTCTCACCGAGGAGTTGCACGAGAATGATCGGTTCCCGGGGCCCGATCAAGTCCGGCAGCACGCCCAGGACGACCAGGTCAAATTTCTCAATTTGGTCTCCGGCGAAGATGGTGTACGCCACGCCCTTCATCCCGGGTTTGACCTGATCCAGAGGGAAAATTTCCGGCGAATCCACGGGCGCAGCGATTCCGGCAAGTAAGCCAAACAGAAGAACAGCGATCACAATTCCGTGAAAAGAAAAGCGTAGAAATTTTATGCGCCAGGGATTCTTTGCTTGCATGACACTCCAATCGTACCGGCTGCTGCTGAGCGAATCAATTTCGCTCCGAGCGCTGCCATTCTCTTACTGTTCCCAAATCTTTTCGCGCGTCGGCTCGTATGGATAGACGTGCACCATCCATCCAAAGAGTACAGGGATAAACCGTCCGCCCGCCGCGTCACACGCCTGTTTGGTCGCAATCGAACCCGTCAGGCCATATTTGGTCATGTCAAAATGAGTGCCCTGCGTTGGCATGCAGAGGTTCGTGTGCAGGTGCCACTGCGCCACGCCCAGCGGTATGCGCTCGTTGAGCTGATCCTCCGTCGCGGACTTTGGCATGGTGAACATCGCGCCGATCAACTCGTAGCCACTCGCCGTTTTCTTATAGAGAAGGGAAGTGGGCCGCGCGGGATCAAATGTGAAGGATTCAACGATTGCGTTTTCACTGCTCGTAAAGTGATACATCGGCTGAGGCACATTGGGTGCAAAAATCCGGAATCCTTCCAGCAACGCCACACGATAGTCTTTGTATTTCTCGATGGCATCGCGCAAAGTATTCGCGATCTCATCCGCCTTCGCCCAATCTTGCTCAGAGGCCGGGCGCTTGGCGGTCATGTGCATGTGCGGGCCCATGTGCTGGTGCATCGACATCTGTGTATTGGCCTGCCCCTCCTGCGACATATTCATCTGCCCGTGATCCATTCCCTCCATATCCTGCATTCCGCCCATGCCTTGTTGGCCTGACTGGCCGGATGAGCTCGATTGTGAATTGGATTGCGTCTTGGGGTTTGCCTGAGATCCGGACTGCTGCGCGTGCACCCGCCTCGCCGCGCCGCCGTAAAGGATTGCGACCAGCGCAGTAGCAATCATAAGAATCCCGCCGAGCCTTTTTCGGCGGGGAATCTGGAGTGGGCTGTCCATCTTGGCTCTGGCCTCCTGCTCTATTCTACGCTTTCTCGGGGCGGGTATTTCATTCCACTTGAGGGATGTTCCGGTACGGGGATGCCACGCTTTTATCCCACTTACTTAGATTCGCAATCACGCTGCCGGGTTGCGTGTCTCGCAGGGCACAGTGCGGCGCGTGCTAGAATCGCTGCGTGGCTAAAAAAAAGATTCTTCCAGCGCGCGCGGTAAACGGCCCCGTTGAGCTGCCGGGCGACAAATCCATCTCCCATCGCTATGCAATGCTGGCCGCGCTAGCCAACGGCATGAGTCGCATCGAGCATTTTTCGCCGGCGGCGGATTGCCACAGCACGCTCGATTGCCTCGAGCGCCTCGGCGTGGGTGTAGAACAAGACGGCTCGGCTGTCTCGATCAGAAGCGCTGGCCTGAATGAACTTCGACGCTCGCGGCGCGATCTTGATGCGGGCAACTCCGGCACGACGATGCGCCTCTTGACGGGAATACTCGCAGGCCAATCCTTCGATTCCATCATTACTGGGGATGCCTCTCTTCGCCGCCGGCCCATGGGGCGCGTAATCGAACCACTCGCGCGCATGGGCGCCGAAATCCGCGCCAAGGATGGCGGCCTCGCTCCCCTTGAGATTCACGGGAAAAGTTTGCGCGGGATTGATTACACGTTGCCTGTTCCAAGCGCGCAGGTGAAATCGGCAATTTTGCTCGCAGGACTCTTCGCGGAAGGCACAACCTCGGTGACCGAGCCCGTCCGCACACGAGATCACACCGAATTAGCGCTCGAAGAATTCGGCGTGCATGTCGAGCAAGCAGGCCGCACGCGAAGCGTGCAAGGAGGCGCGGAATTAAGGCCGCGCAATCTCACGGTTCCGGGAGATCTTTCCTCTGGGGTCTTCTTCATTGCCGCCGCGCTCATCTTGCCGGAATCGAACATTCTTCTTCACAACGCGGGTTTGAATCCCACGCGAACAGCGGTGCTCGATCTTCTCGCCGGATGGGGCGCTTCCATTTCGTTTGTTTCTTTGCGGGAGGCCGCGGGCGAGCTCGTCGGAGACACCGCCGTGCGCCATTCGAAACTTGAAGGCGGTGAAATCGCCGGCGACATGATCGCGCAATTGATTGATGAGTTGCCCATGCTTGCCGCGCTGGGCCCTTTCACGGAACGCGGCATTGAGATTCGCGATGCGCGCGAATTGCGCGTCAAGGAAAGCGACCGGGTCGCCGGGGTGGCCGAAAATCTACGGAGGATGGGAGCGCAAGTTGAAGAGCGGCCCGATGGCCTGCGCGTTGCCGGGCGTTCCGCGGGCCGTTTGCGCGGGGCTGAAATCGATCCGCACGCCGACCACCGCATCGCCATGGCATTCGCGATTGCCGCGTTAGGCGCCGATGGCCCCACAACAATCCGGGATGCGGATTGCGCCGGCGTTTCATTCCCCGGTTTTTTCGATTGTCTCGAACGGATCGTGGAACGCTGAAACGATTCTCCGGCTACTGCCCCCTGCGCAGGCGGATCGTCCCGTAAACAGTCAGGAGCTGTATCTTGGGTCCGTGCGCGCCCATGCTTCCCTCGAGCACAGCGTCATGGTTGCGCTCCTTTATTATCTTTTCCGAGAGGTCCGAGAAATCACATTCGATTTCACCATTGTGCGCGCGAGCGCTCACATCCGCGCTGGACTTGTCCGGCATCGCAATTTCGATGTCGCCCGATTGGTTCGAGATCTCAATCGGTTCGTGGGGCGGCTGCGATAAACGCACCGCCACGTTTCCTCCGCGATTCTGGACGTGTATTCGGCCGGTCACATTTTCAAGAGACAGGTCGCGCTTGCTTGTGCTCAGTATCACATCGCCCGGAGCATCCGTGATGGAAAAGTCGCCGGGCCCGTTGATTTCCATCCGCCCCGCAAGGTTTCCCACGGAAATGTCCGACCGGTTCGAAACAAAATGGACGCCCTTCGGCAGCTTATCAAATCGCAACGGCCCGTAGAATTCGCCATCGAGGGTCACGACACCCTTCACATCCGACACTTCGACTTCGTTTCCGCTCCCGGAAACACGGACAAGCCCGCCCGCTCCAGTGACGGTCACGGCCCCGCCATGCGATTCGACGCTCACATCACCGCCCGTTTGCCGAACTGAATCGTCTCCGCTTCGCCCCGTCACAGTGACGTTGCCTCCCACACCGGTGATGTCAACATTCCCGTGGGTGGTCTGTGCGTTGACTGAGGCCCCCTTGGGAACTTGAATGTCAAGGTCCACGTTCACAGATCCGCCATTCGAGCCGTTTTGCCCCTGCGGCTCGATAATGAAATCATTGTCGGTCTGCGACACATTTACGTGCACCTGGTCCGCACGATTCTTTCCTTCCTCTTCGTTGTCGCCTCGCGAGGTCTTCCGCGCCGTCAGTTTGATTTCGGCCGCATCCTCTGCGTGGACTGTAATGTTTCCATGAGTTGTGCGCAAAATGATGTTTGCATTGGGGGGAACTTTTTGTACCGGCACTTCCTCGGTAAACGTATACGTGTTACCCCACGGGACGCCATCAAAGTTGAACCAATCTTCTCCGCCGGAGCGGTTTACGCCCCAGTCGCGAATATATGCGCCTCCAAGCACTCCAAACAACAGCAAGACCAGCAGAACTTCCCCGGCGGAAACTGTCGGGGGAGCCGTCTCCCCTGTCTTCTGCGCCATGAAGTGGTCATACAGTTTTGCCAAACCCCACACGATGAATACCAACGGCCACCAACGCCAAAAGACTTGCCAGATGGCAGAGGAACCTCCAAGAGTTCGGATTAAGAGTACGGTTCCAATCAAAATCAGCAAGAGTCCGCTGAATATTGAACGGCGTCGTCGATAGACGGTTGCCATAAGTTCTCCCTGTCCTCAGCCTTGCGCCGGTGGAGGCGGAATGGGTCCGGCTCCCTGCGGTGGTCCCTGTTGCGGTCCTTGGTATGGCCCGGTGCCCGGCGGTGGATTGCCGTGGCCTTCCGTGGACGCCAGAGCCTCTGCCAGCTTCAATACGCCTATAACAAGCAGGATCACCGGCCAGGTCCGCCCGAAACCGTACATCCAACTCTCACGCCCAATTAGAAACAGCGCGCCGATCGTGATCAGGATGGCCGGCCCCATTAATCCTCGAATCATGCAACGCTGGCAACGGCATCGAATTGACATTTCGCTCTCCTATTTCCTTTCGCCAAATTGTCGCCATGCGAGAAACCCGCCCACTGCGATGAAAACCAGCGGCCACCACATCTCAAAAATCTGGTCGAAGATGTGCGGGTGCATGTTCTGCAACATGAAAATGACGCCCAACCCAATCAGGATGAATGGGCCGACTACTTTGGCGTTCTCGCTTTGGCTGGCCCAGCCCTCGGGCATCCGTCCCGCAAGCTGAGCCTTGGCTACCCGGTTGGCGTCAATCACCATATAAATAACGAACACGCCGAGCATGATTCCAAAAGCCGGGTACACCCAGTCGGGGTGATCCCCGCTGAGGATCACGACACACGCAGCGAAAATGCATGCGTGGACCAGCCCTTTGACGTATTCGCCGTTGTATATGGCGCCGACTCCCGGCATGAATCCGAGAAAGGTCGCCAGGCCGACGTTCGTCGAAGCCTGCACGGCCTGCCGCGGCGCGGCGACCATGTCCGCGAGGCACGTCTCGCAATAAATCATGCCGCGCACCTCGCGCGAACAGGCGGCGCACAATGCTTTGCCGCAATTCCGGCAAAAGCCGGCAGCGTCTACTTCAGGATGAACGGCGCATTTCATAAAACGCTCCTTTGCACCGCTGGCGAGAGAATGCTGGCCAGCCGCGCTTGATGACCGCTTCCAAAAACCATGCGGTTTGAGTCCAATGGTTTTTCCGATGGGGCTTCTGATTTTCCCGGTAAATCAGGCTGCGCCGCCGGAGCCTTTTGCTGTTGCTGCTCGGGCTCCAGGGATCGCAACTTCGACTCGATCTCATACACAACGCGCAAGTCGCCAAAATACTTCTCTCCGCGCGCATAAGCCAAATGCGCCTGCCTGTCAGCGGCGCGATAGAGGTTCACCGGGTTCAAATCCGCGAGCGTCGGCTTCCGCCATTCGATGTGCAACGCCTGCGAAAGAACCATCACGGTGAGCATGACCGTCAAGGCCCCGTAGGCGAACCGCGGGTGCCACACAGGACGCAGCCAGCCAAACCATAAGCGCCAGCCTGTGCTTCTCGGACTTCGGTCCGAGAGTGCGCTCGAGTATCGCGGGCACGAGGCGCAATGGCACTTCCACCGGTTCGATCGCGTGCATCACTCCCACCAGCCCGCGCACGCTCGCGACGAGGTCCCGGCAGTTCTCGCAGCCGGCGATGTGCGCCGCGCAGCCCGCCTCGTCGGCGGCGGAAAGTTCGCCGTCAAGGTACTCGCTCAATTTTGCTTCGACTTCCTGGCAGTTCCAGTTCATTGGGTTCCCCCGGTTCCGGCCGGGCTTCGCTCAAAATCAATTTCAGGTTCTCTTCGTGCTATCAATTGGGCCGCACTCCCATCTCTTCCAAAATGCGCGCCAACTCGATTCGTCCGCGATTGATCCGCGACTTCACCGTTCCTTCCGGCACCTCCAACACCTGCTGGATTTCGCGGTAGTCCAATCCTTCCAGGTCCCGCAGGATCACCGCTTCGCGCAAATCCGGCGAAAGCTTCGCGAGCGCTTTCTGCAATTGCGCGCTCAATTCAACAAGCAAAGCGACCTGATCCGGCCGCCTGCCCGCCGATTGCTTCTCCTCAATCTGCGGCATCACGTCTTCCATCGAGTCCGTAAGCCGATCGCGCCGCGTGCGGCGATAATGATCAATCAGCAGGTTCCGCGTCACGCTGGTCACCCATGTGCCAAACGCTCCATACGCCGACCGGTAGGTCGGCAGGGTGCGGTAGACGCGCAAAAAAACTTCCTGCGAAAGGTCTTCCGCTTCCTGGCGCTGGCTGGTGAAGCGGTAGCACAGGTTGTAAATCCGCCGCGTGTGGCGCCGCACAAGTTCCTCCCAGGCCGCACCGTCGCCCCGAATGCACTGCTGGACCAATTGAGCGTCTGGCTCCAAATGGCTTTTGCCTCACAGCCAGCGGCGGTGTCCGCCCTCCACTACATGGAACGTATTTGGGGACGGAAAAGTTCCGCTGGCGTCTATGTCTCACGTGCTGACCAAGTGGTGAGCATCTTATCCGCGACCCGCGCTCTGGACAAGCCTCACTGGGCGCACTGGCCGCAAGGTCAGCTGTACCTTTTGGGGCCACCGAAGCGAAACTTGTTCGACCTTGGCGGGTTTGATTATGTGAACATTTAATTGCCCGCCGGATTTCACTCGAATGGCCCCGGGCGCAACCTTCCCGCCCCGTTGGGAGCCAACTTTTTGGAGTCCGGATCTCCTGGAGGACGAAATGCGAAAGGCCTATTTCTCTCTTAGTTTGTGCGCCATGCTCCTGTTGGCGATAACGATTGTCGGCTGCGGCGGTGCAGCTTATTCGGGCGGGCCCATTGGGGAAAACCCCGCGTCCGTTCCCGTCGCCCTGACGATTGGCGATGATCCGCCCGCGGGCGTCGCCGTTCTGCGTTTTCAAGTCCAAATCACGAGTGCTACGCTTACTCCCGCGGATTCTTCTCTCTCGCCGGTTTCGATGCTCCTGAGCCCGCTGAATGTTGAGCTTCTTCACTTGCAGACGGAGACCGCTCCGCTCGGCAACACCAATGTTCCGGCCGGAACCTATAACGGTCTGTCGGCCACTTTCGCCAATCCGCAAATGACTGTGTTCAATAATACCAACGCGACCCTGACGCTCGGCTCGCAGACCTGTGCTGCCGGTCAATTTTGCATTTTCAATCCGTCGTTGAACGAAACCACTGCATCGGTCGCTTCGCCAATCGCTCCTTTCCCGGTCACGCTTTCACAAAACTCGCCACTTGGCTTTGAAATGCATTTTGACGTGAACGCCTCCGTGCAAGGAAATCTTACCGTTACACCCGAGATCACCTTGAAGCAGGTCATTCCTCCTACTTCGACATCGCCCATCGAGCAGTTTCACCTGATTGGGCGCGTAAGTTCGGTCAGCTCGCCTGATTTCACGGTCCAGACCGGCTTCGGCGGGCTTTCGGCTAACCTCGTAACCAACTCCAGTACGACTTACGATTTCGGGCCCGTCTGCGCCGCGGACACATTTGCGTGCATCATGGACGGGCAGGTCGTAAGGGTTGACGTAAATCTTCTTCCCGACGGCACATTTGATGCGGCTCGCGTTCGGTTGCTTGAAAATCAGAATTTCGCGTCCCTGCAGGGAATCGTTGTCAACGTGAACTCTGCCACGAATCAATTCAGCGTTCTTCTTTTGGACTTGCAGGAGAATTTCCCCAGCGTCATCCCCGGTCTGCTCATTACGGTTCAGACCAATACTTCGACGGCTTACAACGTGGATACGGATGGCGCGACGATTCCCACGGGGCTCGCGTTCTCCGGCTTTTCCGGGATTATCCCCGGGCAGACCGTCGAGTTCCATCCAATGGCGACCCCGGTGGTCACAGCCGGCCCGACCGCGTTGCCTGTCATCAACGTTTCCACGGACAGTATTACGCTTGAATCGTCCGACATCACTGGACTCGTCGGCACGATCAACTCGGGCGGCAATCCTCCTGACTTCACGCTGGTTTCCCTCTCGCCGTTCTTTACACACGCGAGCATCAGCTTGATCCAGGCGGATACGCTCACCACCACAAATTACATCAACGTGAGCGGCCTCGGCGGGCTAAGCGCGGGCAACACCGTTTCCGTGGGCGGCTTGCTGTTCAACACCTCCACCGTACCGACCATCGTCGCCGAGCGCGTTCGGTTGCACTAATTCGGCGGCCCACAATCCGAATCGCTTGGGCGAGTTTCCAACTCGCCCAGGCGATTTTTTTTCTTCCATTCAGCTTTCCCCGTCTTCACAATTCATTCACATTTCCGGCCGTTTAGCGCACCATCCGCCGCCTCTTGCCTTGACACTCCTCTGGCCTCCGGTTAGTTTTACCGTCACTGCGAATGAGAATTCCTTGGCGCAAGATTCTGATTTGGCTGGCTGTCCTCGTCATCCTTGCCGCGATTGCTTATCGCTCACGGGGTATGCTCCATTCGCAGGATTTCAGTTGGGCAAAACTAAAAGCAGCTGTGCGCGAGGCGAAGTTCAGCTATCTGCTCGGCTCACTGGCAACGATGTACCTCGCTTACTTCATCCGCGCCATCCGCTGGAAGCGTTTCTCTCGGTACCTCGGCCCGAGCGACGTTTTCGGAATTTATCGAGCCACTCTGATCGGCTTTTCCTCGGTGTTTCTCCTTGGCCGCGCCGGTGAGCCGGTCCGTCCGCTGCTGATCGCCAAGAAAGAAAAGCTTCCTGCCGCGGCCATGTTCGGCACCTACCTGCTCGAGCGCCTGTTTGACACGGCCGCGACGGCCGTATTCCTCGGCGTGACGCTGATCGTTTTTCCACAGTTGCTCATTTCGGCCGGCGCGGATCCGGACACGATTTCCCACGTTCGAGCGGCCGGCATTTCTCTGCTGGCAATCATTGTCGCAGCCGTGGCTTTTCTCATCTATTTTCGCTTGCACGGCGCGAGCGCCCTCGAACGTCGTCTTGACGGTTGGCGCGGCAAGGAAGGCTGGCGCGCGAAATTCGCGGTTGGTTTTTCCGGATTCAGCGATGGCTTGCACGCGATTCGCTCGTTCTCGGATCTCTTTGAGGCTCTTTTTTACACCGCGGCGCATTGGGGCCTGATGATTTTTGTCTTTCTTTGGATTTCGCACGCCTTCGGAGGCGATTTGGGCGAGGTCACCATTCCTGGAGCTATGTTCGTGCTCGGGTTTACTATGATCGGTTCGTTTCTTCAGCTTCCGGGGGTTGGCGGAGGTTCACAGGTCGCCAGCTTCCTTGCCTTTTCCTACGGTTTAGGAATAGATAATGAGCCGGCAGCCGCGGCCGCAATCCTTCTCTGGCTGATTACGTTTGCGGGGGTCGGCTTTATCGGTATTCCGCTGCTGATTCACGAAGGCTGGTCCATGGGTGAGCTGCGCCAACTCGCGCGCGCAGAAGCTCAGGCCGAAGCGAAGGGAAAACACGTGCCCGAAAAGCTGGTTCCCGATTTGGCCAGCCACGCGCCAAAGCGCGAAAAAACCAGGAAGAAGGATGCCGCAAAGTGAAGTGCCCGTTCTGCTCGCATGTTGAAGACAAAGTGATTGACTCGCGCGAAGCTCGCACCGGCGAGCTCATCCGCCGCCGCCGCGAATGTATGAAGTGCGGACGCCGCTTCACCACCTACGAGCGCATCGACGAAATCCCTTACATGGTCATCAAGAAAGACGGTCGCCGCGAGCGCTTCGACCGCCAGAAACTTTTGCAAGGCCTGCTGAAAGCCTGTGAGAAGCGCCCCGTGCCCACCGGAAAACTCGAAGCAATCGTGGAAGAGGTCGAGCGCTTCGTTCACGAAGCCAAGGAGCGCGAGCGCACCACAACCGAAGTCGGCGGTCTGTTGATGTCGCGCCTCAAGAAACTCGACAAGGTCGCCTACGTCCGCTTCGCTTCCGTCTATCTGGATTTTAAGGACGTCAAGGAATTCATGACCGAGCTAAAGGGCCTTCTCAAAGACCGCGCGAAGAAATAGCTTTTACCCTCTCCACACCGCCGCCGCAAAAACTTTCACCACGCGAAATCCCAAACTCTCATACAGCCTCACCGCCCCCAAATTCGCGCAAGTCACCGTCAGCGAAAGCTCGCTCGCCTTCAGCCTCCGCAGCACGGCAAGCGACTCCACCATCAGCCGCCGCCCCAATCCATGCCCCTGATATCCCGGCAGCACGCAGAGCTGCGTCGTGTGCCCCACGCCCGGCGCCACCATGGACGTCAGCACCACGGCCACGATGTGCTCGCTTGCCACCTCGCGCAGGACAAATGACGCCTGCGCCTCAAATTGCCCGCATCCCGGCATCATCACAATATTTTTCAGGAATTTCATCGCGCCCGCGCGGCTGCGGTATTGATCGTTGATTTCGCCGTCCACGTGGTTCGCATACGCGAGATGGATCAGGTCCGCGACCTGCGGCATTTGCCGTTCGGTCCATTTCTCCAACCGCAGCCCGCCCGTTACGCTTTCCTGCACGCCATTCTGTAGCAGTGCTTCATTTGCTGCGCCTTGCTCAATCGGCAAAATCATGAATTGCCGCGGGTACAGCCGGAACCCGTGTGACGCCAGCACACGGTCCAGCGGTGCCCCAAACGGCATCAGTTGCGCCTCGATGCGCGTCACCTGCGGAGTTCCGCGCATCGTTTGCATGATGTCCCCAAGGATTTGTTCGCCCGCTTCCACCTGAGGAACGCGCGGCGTCACAAAGAGCCCGCCCAGCATCCCCTTGTGGTCCTCGACCACATAGAAGCCGTATCCCGTTGCTTGTCCGTTCTCCACCACCGCGGCCCCCGCCAGCGAATGCAATTCCAGGAATCTTTTGATCAGTTCGATGGAAAGCTGGTAGTCCCAGTGCAGCTCGCTGCGCCAGAGCTGCGCTTCTTCATCCAGCAGAGGAGCGAGTTGGCTGGCCGTCAGTTGGCGAAGGTCCGAAAGAGGCATCGCAAGTTTCCGCCGCGGCTCGTGCCGGGAGCAGCCCCCGCCCAGCGCCGCCCGCGGATTCTTCTATCATAACTCACTCCGCGAACGCACCGCGTGCCGCCGCGACGCGCAGACGCACGAACCACTTCCTCTCCTGTTGCGACCAACAGTGGTACGATGGGATTTTCGACCCAAGAAACGACAAGAATCTCGAAATCCCTGCGACGAGCCTCTGTGAGGAGCAACGTGATGAAGGCAACTCCCAAGGAATTAAAACAAACCATTCGCATACACATCCTTGTCGTGGTCATCCTTGCCTTTTGGTTTGGGCCTGGACTCTCTGAAGCGGGGGCAACACCATTGTTTAAATGCATTCCTCCCGACAAAGCATCAGGTTTCGGGGGGAGCGTATGGAATAGTTTCCTGACGGATGGGGACGGGTTTAACCCGGTCAAAATCACAGACGAACATGGAAAGTTGGTCTATGTTAATGTTTTCGGCAGCACGCATGTCGCACCTGACGGCGAGTTCATCATCCTTTGCAACGCGGACCTACTTACCAAGTCTTTTGCCGCTGAATACGTGCAAGAAAAACTTAAGACTCTGAGGGTCACCGACCGAAAACCCAGAAAAAATGATCTCGGGATAACAATCGGCGAGCGGATCGTAGGATTTCTGGATGTTCCCGCGGACCCCCACAGGCGAGGGGCTGACGATCCGCACACAACCTTCGCCGTCGTGATTCGCACGAATGGAACAAACTACTCCGAGATCTGCTGCCGGTCATTGGACGATGCACTCGCGTTTGAGAAAGATGTGGAGGCGACCAATTCTCGCGGCGGTAGAAAGTAAATCCACACGCCTCGTCCGGCGAAATGACAATCCGCCCGGAGAACCAACCCCCCGCCCTAGCAAGGGAATCGGATTCTCCGGGCGAACCAACGCTGGGTACCCAATTCGCGCCAGCGAAATTAATTACCTACGATGTGTCCCCGCCGATTCTCCTGCCAGCAGGCATCATCGTCAGCCGTGCAGAACGGATGCTCTTTCCCATAACTTACAATCTGGATTCGGTTCGCGGAAACGCCCTGCGCAACAAGGAACTGCTTTGTTGCCTCCGCGCGCCGGTCTCCGAGACCCAGGTTGTACTCCTCACCGCCGCGGTCGTCGCAGTGCCCCTCGACGGTGATCTTTATATCAGTGTGGGTCCGCAGATAATCGGCATCATGCGTGAGCGCCGTCCGCGCGTCCGCACGCAGATCCGCTTTATTGAAATCGAAGAACGCGTCCTTGACGATGACGTTGAACGGTTGCTCTCCGCTCGACGCCATCATTCCGGACCCGGTGCTCGGCGCGGACACGTCAACAGAAGCCGTCGCGGAAGCCGTTCCGCCGGGCCCGGTCGCTCGGAGCGTGTAAGTCATCGAGTCAGCCGGGCTCACTCGTTGCGACCCTTCCGCGGCCACGACACCGCCGCCCGGATACAACGCCAGTTGATTTGCGTTTGTCGAATGCCACGTAAGCACCGTGCTTCCGCCCTTTGTGATTGAAGATGGCGAAGCCTGCAGCGCCACAGTCGGAGCGGCCGGCGGGGCCGGCGCTTTTGCCTGCGCTGCCGGAGTGCTGGTTGTCGCCTGCTTTTGGCAGCCTGCAAATATGAACATCGCTGCGATAGACAAAGGTAATGCAATTCGTCGTGCTAGTGTGCTGTCCCGGAAATACGTTCACATAGTCGCTGGATTTTTTCCAGGATCGAATCGGGTGTCGCCGTCCAGGAGAAGGGTCGAGCCTCGGCATTATAGCGATGAACGAAACGTTCGATTTTGGCGACCAGTTCTTTGACGCTGCCGAAGGTGCCGCGACGAATGGCCTTTTGCGTGATGATGTGGAACCAGATTTCCACTTGGTTGAGCCAGGAGGAGTAGGTCGGTGTGAAGTGCACGTGGTAGCGGGGGCGTGCTGCCAACCAGCGTTGGACGCGAGGATGCTTGTGGGTAGCGTAGTTATCCACGATCAGATGCACGTCGAAAGCCTTCGGGACACTGGCGTCCACATGGCGCAGAAAGTCCAGGAACTCCTGGTGACGATGACGGCGTTTGCACTGACTCAGGACCGTTCCGGTGACGGTGTCGAAGGCTGCGAACAGTGTGGTGGTGCCGTGTCGGACATAGTTGTGCGTGATCCCTTCGACGTAGCCGAGGCCCAAGGGCAGCATCGGCTGGCTGCGCTCCAGCGCTTGAATCTGGCTCTTCTCATCCACACACAGGACCAGGGCTTTATCCGGTGGGTTCAGATACAACCCGACAATGTCCCGTACCTTCTCGACGAAGAAGGGGTCGTTGGAAAGCTGAAAGTGACGTGCTCGGTGCGGCTGCAAGCCGAAGGCGCGCCAGATCCGGTGAACAGTCGATTTCGACAGACGCGTTTCGGCCGCCAGCGCGCGGCAACTCCAATGCGTGCCGTCTTTCGGTTTGGTTCGCAGGGTTCTGCGGATCAACGTGGCCACCTTCTCATCGGGAATCGAACGCGGCCGGCCGGAGCGCAGCTCCTCGTGCAATCCCGTCAGCCCCTGTTTCACGAACCGTCGTCTCCACAGACCGACTGTCACTTGGTTCAATCGCAACCGGGCGGCGATGTCCTTATTGGACAAGCCGTCGGCACTGAGCAAAACAATACGCACACGCGTCACCAGGCCATGGGGCAGCGACCGAGAGCTAGCCATCGCTTCGAGTTGTTCGCGTTGTTCCCGCTCCAGTTGCAACGGGGCCAGGGGTCGTCCCAAACTCATAGGCACCTCCATTCTCCACAGAAGATGCCTAAGGGGAAGGCTATCGCGCAAGGCTTATATTAGTTACTTAAGGGACACAACACTAGATCATTTCTCATAATTTCCTCCAAAGAATTTGAGTATAAATTTTTTTGGACTGGGCCCTCGGATCGAGCTCTCATTGCAAGCCGAATCCGATTACAAGAATCTCCAAATAGATAAGCTGTATTTCCGGACGAACTTCGGGAAGGATTCCTTGCGGTTCAGCACTGAAGCGTACAAATCAAAGAAAGGTGATGGGGAGTTTCCGGCACTTTATCGAAGGTTCGCTCCCGCCACCCCGATAGCCAAACGGAGGCCGTCTCAAATCCCACAACGGCGGCAACAAGCGCGCTAATCCAATACATCAGCCGGAAAGCCGCACGCCGCGCTCGCAACGCGGTCACCGGCCCGTGCGCCGCGGAAAACGGACCTTGCCCTGCGGGCACGAGACAGATACTCGAAACACAGACCAACACCATAACGACTAACACGAACACCGAAATTGTGGGGCGGGCCAACATCAATAAAATTATCCCTAGCGCCGCCCGCGCTGTCAATCACCCGTGCTTTCGCTCTTTCCCGAACGCGGATAGCGACCGGGAGCGTGACAAAACACCCTCTCCCAGCGTCTCATCCTATATACGGAGGGTCCGAAAATGAGGCTCATGAGACCGGTGATACTCGCAGTCACAGTGGCTTTGGTGCTCGTAATTGTGTTCACCGGGCGTTTGCGGGGCGATGATTCCATCAGCGGCGAATGGCGCATGATCTATACCGTAGCGCGCGATTCTTTCCGCTTTGAGGCAAAGATGCACACCGCATATTCCAATTCAAGTTGGAGCGAATCCAACAGCCTCGCCAAGTTTCGCGCCCTTCAAATTTGTGAAGACCAACTCGGAAAATCCACCGTCCATTGCGATGTGAATCGCGAAGCGGGAACGGTCACGCTCGATGGACACTTCAGCGGTGAGGCTGGATCCGGGACTTTCCGTTTTTCGTGCCGCGATGATTTTCGGCGGCAGATGGCTGCGCTTGGATATGCCGGATTGTCCACGGATGAGTGTTTCGGCTTCATGCGCCACAACATGGGCGTTGCCTACGTGCAGCAGGTGCGATCCTTGGGACTCAATACTGTCAGTATCGATCAGCTTGAGAATCTCTCTGTTCACAACGTCTCCGTGGATTATTTGAAAGCAATGGTGAACTCGGTGGCGGACAGGCCGGACGCGGACGATATCGTGAACCTGCGCATTCATGATGTGACCCCCGAATACGCGCAGGCCATCGGCAATCAGGGGCTCGGGAAGCTTTCTTCCGACGAACTGATCAATCTAAAAATCCATGACGTTCGGCCTGAACTTGTTGGAGCTCTGCACACTCTCGGTTACAGCCGCATCAGTGCGGACGATTTGGTGAATCTGCGAATTCATGATGTGCGTCCGGAATTTGCGCGCGGACTTGCAGACCTCGGAGTCAGACGGCCGGACTTGGATGATCTCGTGAACCTGCGAATTCACGGCGTCACCGTCGAATACGTTCGGGGATTCAAGGATTTGGGATATGACCACCTTTCCGCGAATGAGCTTGTAAATATGCAGATTCATGGCGTCACTCCCGATTGGGTAAGACAGTTGCAGGCGCGCGGAATTAAGAATTTATCGACGGACGAACTCGTGGATATGAAGATCCACGGCAGATAGAACGCGTCGAACAGGCAATACAAGAATCAGTCGAATGTGCATAGACGCGGCATTTCTTTCCGTCGGCCGGCCACCTTTTCCCACTTCGGGAAACGTACCCTTCCCTGCCAAAAAAACTTCAGATTTCCCTTGCATCCAGGCAAAAGCTATGTTATAAGTAAAAATGTACACTCGATTACCATTCGAATACTCCACGCTGCGGCATGGGCTCGTTAAGCCCCTTTCCCTAAGTCATTCAAACGAAATAACTTATCATTTCCCAAATCGGGAATTCTCCTGTAACTCCTTTGTTGCACTACTCTTACAGCGATTCGTCTCTCTCTTCACCGCTGTCTCACCCGTAACTCCTTTCACTGGAATAACTTACGGCAAAAATCGCATAAGACCCCGTAAGTCCTTTACTGCGTTACTCTTACCGCACCTTTTTCCCGTAAGTCCTTTGTTGCGTTACTCTTACAAAAAGATGGGGGTGGGGGGGATAGACCGGGTACAGACCGGGCGCCTCGCTGGAACTTGCTCTTCGGCCACGCAGAGTCAGAGACGATACCGAGGCTGCGGCAGTCAATGAATAGCATTCAAATCTCGCGCGGGCCCTTCTTGACGGAACCCCGCACGCCTTGTACATTTGGTTCCGTAGGACGCCGCCCGTCCAAACTGCATCATAGTCTGGATGGCGCTTCCTCACTCGGGCAGGCGGAATTGAAATTGTCGCAACTTTCTCCCCAAATTTGCCCACGGCGAAACCATCGCGTCCGTGCTCATCTCCCCACCACCCGTTTCATAACCGGATTCTGTGCCGCCGCGCTTGCGTGCGCGCTACTGCTTTTCGGTGTTGCACCATCCCGGGCGCAAACCCAGCAGCAATTGCCTCCGCCTGTCGCGCCCGCCAAACCCGGCGCCCAGCAAAGCACCATGCGGCTTGTAACACCGCAGGTTACGCTTGAGTCGAGCGAGCAGCTCTTTGACACCATGTGCGCGCTCTGGGCCGCGGGCTACTACACTGGATCGGGCGACGAGGATCTCCCCTCCGCCTGGAAATCCGTCGCCGAGGAGATGTCGCACCAACGGGGGCCAGCCGCGGTCGAGCTTCATCAGTATCTCGAAAAGCACCAGAGCGCAGACCGCGCCGCGACGCTTTCGCGCTTTATTTCTCTTGGGCTTGTAATCGGTCCGCCGCCTAATTTTGCCTACAATTTCCACCGCGAAGATTTGCCGCCCGACGTTCTCACCATCGAGGATTTCAATGTTCTCCTTGCGAAGTTTTATAAAGAGGCGCAATTGCAAGATGCCTGGCAAATTGTCCAGCCCTACTATCAGAATGGCATCGCACAATTGCGGGGGCCGCTGACGCAAATCGTGCAGAGGACCCTGGGCTATCTCCGCGACGTACTCCATTCCGATAGCCCCCGGACATTCACGGTTTATGTCGAGCCACTCGCTGGAGTGAGCACGAACTTCCGCAACTACGGCGACGCCTATTTGATCGTCCTCGACGGCGAAAATGTTTCGCTCGCCGAGATTCGCCATGCGTTCCTGCATTTCCTGCTTGATCCGCTGCCCGCAAAATTTCCAAACAACGTTTTTCCCGCGCGGCCGGTCTTGCTTTCCGCCGAACGTAATCCACGTTTTCCGCGCGAATTTCACGATGACATCATCAACTTCTATGCCGAATGTTTGATCAAGGCGGTTGAGATTCAGCTCGATCGGTTGACTCCCGGTCAGCGCGAGCAGGCCATGGATGCCGCCGATGCGGAAGGTTTTGTTCTTGTGCGGCCGCTCGTTGTGCAGCTCGTGATATTCCAGCAGGAGGACCCCGCGATGTCCGTCTATTTCCCGGAAATGGCAAAAGCCATTGATCTTGCGGCGGAGTTGAAACGCGTGCAGGCCATTCAATTTGCTCCCGCTGCCCAAGCTGCCCCGGTCAGCGCGGAGGCTGCGGATGCCGCGGAACGCGATCGAATGCTTCAGCAGGGGGAACGCCTTCTCACCGCGCAAGATGGCGCCGGCGCGCAATCGTTTTTTGAAAAGGTGCTGGTGCGCTGGCCCGGTACGCCGCGCGCCACATACGGTTTGGCGCTCGCGGCCGCGTATCAAAATCAAAGGGACCGCGCCAAGGATTTATTCGCAAGCCTGACGCAACCCTCCGCGAGCGGCGCGGCGGCCGACCCCGTAATTGTCGCGTGGTCGCACATCTATTTGGGTCGAATCAGTGACAGCGAAGGGAATCGCGACAATGCGATTGCCGAATACCGCGCCGCGATCGCCGTCCCGGGAGCGCCGGAAAGGGCGCGTCAGGCGGCGCAGAGCGGCATTGAGAAACCGTACACGCCGTCGGGCCCGGTGGGGGATCATCCGGGCGGCCCGGGGAATCCGTAATCCATTTTGGTTGTCGTTTCGTCGTATAATGCATTGCCCTCATCTCAAGGTTGAAAGGAAAACAGGAAAATGAAGAATACGATGTTGAAATTCTTGGGGATCGCGCTTGCGGCGATCGTGATTTTGCCGGTGGCGCGTGCGCAAACTGGTTCGTCGGGGATGGGACAGGGTAGGCAATCGGGCCCGCCGCCCCCGCAGACTCCGCCGACCGCTGCGACTCCGACGGGTGCCGCGGATGCAGCGGAAGAAGCCGCTTTCAAGAAGCTTGTCGCCGATGTGTCAGACCCGAAACTGTTGGTGCCCGATTCCAAAGATTTCTTGAAGAAGTATCCGAACAGCCGGTACGCCTCACAGGTGTATGCGCAGCTCGCAGGTGCCTACGTTCAGCAGGGAGACGCTCCCAGCGCCGGAGCCGCGGCACGGAAGGCGGTTGAATTGAATCCAAATAGCCCGGATGCGCTCCCCATACTCGCATTGGTTTCCTCGCACGAAATCACTGAAACAGGGCAGGTTTCGGTGCCAAAAATCAAGGCGACGGAAGATTACGCTCGTCAGGGTATTCAACTTCTGAACACGTTGCAAAAGCCTCCGGATGCCACTGACGCTGATTTCTCCATGCGAAGAGATCAAAAGCTCGCGATGTGCCACAGTGCGATGGGGCTCGCGTACTTGTATGAAAGCAAGGGCACTCAGGCGGTTCAGGAGTTGTCGGCGGCGGTAAAGCTCGAGACTCCCCCTGAACCTCAGGACATGTACTTGTACGCTGTCGCCCTCGATGCAGTCGGCCAAGATGGTCCGGCAATCACTCAGCTCGAAGGAGCCTGTCCAAAACTTTCTGGCGAAATGCAACAGCGCTGCATCAGTTTCATGGCCGACGTAAAGAGGAAGGCTCCCGGAGCGCCGAAGCAATAGCGGCAGTTCCGATGGCCGGGGCTGCTTTTAACCGACTTGAAGAGCTGCTCGGGCATAAGTTCCAATCACCGGAATGGCTCGGGCGGGCGCTGACGCATAGTTCCTGGCTTGCAGAAAACCCCGCGCCGAAATTGGACGCGTCGCGGGGTGAGGCTCATCAAAGTCCCGGGGAATGGATTCCAGCTGCAGCGATTGAGGACAACGAGAAGCTTGAGTTTTTGGGCGACGCGGTCCTCACTCTAGTCGTGAGTGAATCCCTTCTCGCGGGTTTCCCCGCCTGGCGTGAAGGGCAACTTTCCAAAGCGCGTGCAAGTCTGGTCAACGCGAATTCGCTCGCCGAAGCAGCCCGCCATCTTGGGCTTGGCGCGCACCTCCGGCTCGGCCGCGGTGAGGAAAAGACCGGCGGCCGCGAAAAGCCCTCAATCCTCGCCGATGCATATGAAGCTATTGTCGCGGCGGTTTTTCTCGATGGTGGATTGGAGGCCGCGCGAGCTTTCGTGGAGCGGTCGTTGCTCGAGGCCGCGGTCCCGCAGCAAATGCATCACCTCGGAGAACCGGATCACAAGTCGCGTCTGCAGGAGATGATTCAGGCGCGGGGGTGGCCTAACCCGGACTACAAGGTCATCGCCGAATCGGGGCCGGATCACCGGAAGGTCTTTGAGGTCGAGGTACGGGTGGCTGGGCGCGCCTCCGGATTCGGAATGGGAATGAATAAGAAAGAGGCGGAGCAGGCCGCCGCCCGAAGCGTGATTGCGCAACTCTCGACAGAATTTTCAAAATCCGATCCCGCGGAAGGTGCATCAAAGTAGTAGAGTGAAGGATAGTCGGGTAAACGAATGTCGGATGCGACAAGCGTAATTGGAGCGGAAGCCGCTGCGGAGAGCAGCGAAGAGCGCGAACACGTTTCCGTCTGGGAGTATGTCGAGTCGCTGCTCGTCACGATTATTCTTGCCCTTTTTCTCACCACATTTGTTGTCCAGTCATTCAAGATCCCTTCACAATCCATGGAACCGACGCTCCTGGTGGGCGATCATCTTCTCGTCAACAAATTCATTTTCGGCGGCACCGGCGCCTGGTATGAAAAAGTGTTTCCGTACCGTTCCGTGCGCCACGGAGACATTATCGTTTTCCGCTTTCCCTTCGATGACCATCCTTATTATGTGAAGCGTGTGATCGGGCTTCCGGGTGACCGCATCCGGATTGCGGATCAGCAAGTGTACGTGAACGGCAAGATGCTCACGGAGCCGTACGTTGTGCACGATCCGAGCGTGCCATACGATCCTTTCGGAGACACATTCCCTCCGGTCAATTCGCGCTACATTCTGCGATCCTCTGTCCGGCAGGAATGGGCTGAGCAGATTCTGGATCATGTTTCCAATGGGGAATTGATTGTTCCTCCCGAAAAATATTTCGTGATGGGCGACAACCGCGACCGCAGTTTTGACAGCCGCTTCTGGGGTTTCGTGGACCGCAGCGCCATCATGGGCGGGCCAGTGGCAATTTACTGGTCCATTGAATCCACGGAAGATGTGCCCGATGACCTCACTTTCGGCGAACAGATGCGGGGCTTGGCGGACACATTGTTGCATTTGCCCTCAAGGACGCGCTGGCACCGGATATTCCATCAAGTTCGCTGACGCGGTTATCCGAAACCATCAAAAAACCGATACACTGTTCCCCCGGTTCAAGATTGGAAAACAGGTCGATCCGTGGCGAAATCGCGCTCTCATCGCTGGCTAATTGCATTCGTAACTTTCGCGCTCCTGTTCGGAGGCGTGAGTACGATGCTCTCGCTCGCCGCCCATACGAGCCGATCGCACCGTTTGATCACCGCGCGGCTCGCGCAGGCATTCGGACGCGACGTTGAGGTAAGTTATTACGATTGGCGCTGGCTGCCTTCGCCGGGAATCGTCGCCCATTACGTCACAATCGGCGAAGATCCACGCTTCGGGCAGGAGTACTTCCTGCGGGCACAGAGCGTAGCGGCGAGTCCGCGGTGGCGCGCCCTCCTCTCTGGCAGGCTCGAGCTCGGGGCGCTGGAACTGATGGATCCGAGCCTCAATCTGGTGCGCAATGCCGATGGAAACTGGAATGTGGAGAGCTGGCTACCGAAGGCGCCGACGTCAGGCCCGACGCTCTACGGGCCGCACGCGCCGGGCGCCGCGGCCCAGCTTTCGCGCATCGAGATCCAGCGCGGAAGAATTAATTTCAGCCGTGGAGTGGATCGGCATCCGTTCGCGCTTGTCGATCTTGAGGGTGCGATCGAACAGGAGAGTCCCGGGCGGTGGCGCATCGAACTCGAAGCGCGGCCGCTGCGCGCGACGGTGCATTTGCAGGACACGGGAATTATTCGCGTGTCGGGTTATATCGCGGGAACTTCCGCGCGGTTACACCCCGCAGAGCTGGATGTGACTTGGAGCGACGCGTCATTCGCGGACGTGCTTCGGCTGGCAATGGCGCGCGACCCAGGAGTGCGCGGTGCTTTCCAAATGGAGTTGAAAGCGCAAACCGCGCCCGTGGTTGAAGGCGCGCCGCCGAGCGCGCCAATCTGGGGATTCACTCTGGGAGCGAATATTACGGGACCGCATCGGTGGGATATTCCCGCGCGGCCGAGCGATCCGTCAATGAGTGTTCGAGCGGAAGCGTCGTGGCAGGCGGGTGCTTCCAAAATAGAGCTGAGCAAACTTCTGGTGGAGGGACCGCATTCCAGCGTGATGGGAACAGGCTCTGTCGATTGGGCGCGGGGGATTTCGCCAGAATTGACGCTCGATTCGCGCGGGGTAGCGGTAGCGGATCTGCTGGATTGGTACCGGGCATTTCAGCCTGGCGTCGAGGATAGCTTGGCTGCAGATGGATTCATGCAAGCAAATGTGGAATTGCTTGACTGGCCCTTCCGCATCAAGAAAGCAAAAGTGAATTGTTTCCACTCAAGCGTGACGGCCGCGGGCACTCAGATTTTTGAGATAGGCGGGCTCGATGGGTCGGCAGACATCTCCAACGGGGAAGTCGGTGGAAGCGTCTGGTTATCGCCTGACCCAGCGACGTCGGGATTCCCGATTCGCATGACAGGACGCAATGTGACGACTGCCCCCTCGCAAGGAGTATTTTTCGATGCTACGTTCACGCAGAGGCCAAATGCGGGGGATACACCGCGGAGCAGCGGAGAAAGGCGATACGAGATTCAGATAAACGCTGCGCTGGATCATGTCGAACGGCTGCTGCAAGCCGCGAAGGCGATCGGCCAGCCAATGAACAAGAATTGGGATGCTGAGGGAGGGTTGGACGCGAAACTGGATTGGATTTGGAACAGCGGGGAGCACATTCCTAAACCAACGGGGCAGGTGACATTGCGAGATGTGGCGCTGAGGCTGCCGCTGCTGAATCAACCTGTCGAAATTGCGGATACGAAGATTGAATTGAGCAACGCGGAGCGGCGCATCACGGTGAAGAAAGCTGCGGTGCTGGGCGCCCAATGGCGGGGGACGATCTACAGGCGTGAGAATGCTGGAGTGGTGTCTACAAAACCCGGGGCGACGAAATCCGGTGCGACACTACCAGGATTCACGGGATGGGAATTCGATCTGGCGGCGGATCGACTTGATGCCACGGAACTTGACCGTTGGATCGGGCCGCGCGCGCGGCCGGGGTGGCTCACGCGGATGTTCTCTTCGGACGACGCATCCGCGAAAGACACTTCTTCCGGTAGTTCCGACGCGCAGTCGGCGCGTCAAGGATCAATGGGGTCACTGGGACCGCTCTCGGAATTGGATGCGCGCGGGAATCTGAAAGTGGATTCGTTTCACCTTGCACCGCTTGATGTAGAGAAACTACGCGCAGAGGTGCAAATGCAGGGGCGCGACATTAATATCTCAAAATTTGACGCACAACTTTGCAAGGGGTCGATTTCGGGAGGGCTGCTCCTGAATCTCGAGGCAGACCCGAGTTACTGGCTGCATATGAGTGCCACGAATGTGAATTTGGAGGAGTTGGGCGGTTTGAGCCCGGCGTTGAAATCGCGGATTGCGGGACAACTTTCCGGCGAAGTGCGAATTTCGATGCATGGAATTGGGCGCGAGAACGTGCTCGCGTCGCTGAAGGGAGCAGGATCTTTTTCCGCCAAAGACGCGACGATTCGGGGCCTGGGGTTTTATGGAGGAGTTGCGCCGGGCGAAGATCCCGTCTCAATTTCAATCCCTGACGACGCGACGTTCTCGCTGCTAAACGCTGAGTTCTCCGTTTCTTCGGGGAAAATTAATTTTGAAAGGATCGCATTACTGGATTCCAGCGAGCCGTACGAAGGGCGAGGAACCGCAGATTTTGGGCGCGGTCTTCAAATCGAGCTATGGCCGCGCCCAATCACAGGAAGTGTTGAGCGAATGGTTGGCGACCCCGGCACACGGAAATATCGCCTGACCGGAACACTGGAGGAGCCAAGAATGGCTATTGAAGCGGCTCCGCGAAGTACGCCGCATAAAGTGCAGCAACCGGGGCCACCGCCCGCGCGTCAGTAGTTCCGCATGGAGCGCCGGGGTTGCATCGAAACCCCGGCGGACATAACATCCAACCAACATATTGTTTGAGGAGAGAGAAATGAGAAATTTTCGTCGGTCATTCCTTATCGGAACTTCGCTGATGGGAATCATCCTGATTGGAGTTTGTCTGCTGACTCTTGCGCCGCTCGCGCCGGCCAGCGACAGCAGCGCGGGAAACGCGGCAGACAAATCTTCGGCCGCGCGCGAGCAGGGAAGCTCGGCGACGATGCCGGGATCGGGCGGGTTCACGATTGAACAGGTGCTTAGCTTCTCCTTTCCGGAGACGACTTCGCTTGTGGCGTCGCCGACTGGTGACCGCGTGGCGTGGGTGGCAAATACGAAGGGTTTGCGAAATATTTGGGGCGCGGAGGCGCCTACGTGGACCGGGCGGCAGATCACGCACTACACGGCGGATGATGGGCAGGAGATCGAGGATCTGGGGTTTTCCGGTGATGGGGCCTTGATAGTTTATGTCCGCGGCGGCGCGCCAAACCGGGACAAGGAATTGCCGAACCCGGACAGCGATCCTGCAGGTGTGGACCGCGCCGTGTGGACAGTGACGTGGGCGGGAGGCGCTCTCCATAAGGTGGACAACGGATTCGGTCCGCTGATTTCGCCGCATAGCACGGCACTATCCGGTTGGATTGCATTTCAAAAGGAAGAAAAAATCTGGCTTGCGCCGATTGGCGCCGGAAAGCCGGCGGAGATTTATTCGCGCGGGGCGAATGGGTCCGGGGAGTGGTCGCCGGACGGCAAGCGGCTGGCATTCGCGTCGGCGCGGACGGGACACAGCTTGATCGGGATTTATGACACGACAAAGAAAAGTGTCTCGTGGGTTGCACCGACGGTGGACAACGACAGAAACCCGAGGTGGTCGCCGGATAGTAAATCGATCGTGTTTCTGCGCACACAAACGGCGGGAGCCGGAGGTTTCGGCCGAGGCGGCGGCAGAGGATTTGGCGGCGGAGGCGTTGCAATCTGGACTTATTCGTTGGCCAGCGATGAAGCACACCGCTCATGGCAGAGCGGCACCGGGCCCAACGCTGGATTCAATAATAATGCGGGGCAAAACGTGCTCAATTGGGGCGCAGAAGACCGGCTTATTTTTACTTCGGAGTCGGACGGCTGGCAGCATTTGTATTCAATTCCTGTGAGCGGCGGGACGCCATTGTTGCTGACCCCAGGGGAATGCGAGATGGAGTACATGTCCCTGACCCCCGACCGGAAAAAAATTCTATTCAATTCCAACTGTGGGGACATTGACCGGAGACATTTGTGGTCGGTGTCCGTAACAGGCGGACCGCCGGAAGCGGTGACGACGGGGCAGGGGATTGAATGGTTCCCGGTAGCGACGGCGAGCGGAAAGTGGCTGGCGTACTTTGCTTCAGACGCGCAGCATCCGGCGACTCCGACGGTAGGAGCATGGAACGCGGCGCAGCCTGCAAACGGGAAAGCGCAGGCCATGGTGACGCTGCCGAAGGAATTTCCTGCGGACAAGCTGGTGACGCCGAAGCAAGCGATCTTCAACGCGGCGGATGGAACTCCGATTCACGGACAACTTTTCATGCCACCCGGCATGCGTCCGGGAGAAAAGCGACCGGCGATTATTTTTATGCACGGCGGCCCGGTGCGGGAGATGCTGCTCGGCTGGCACTATCTTTACTACTACTCGAATTCGTATGGAATGAACCAGTGGCTCACGAGCCGCGGGTTCATCGTGCTGTCGGTGAATTACCGCGGAGGAATCGGATACGGACGCGCATTCCGATTGGCGCCTCGGCGCGGGGCGCAAGGGGCGTCTGAATATCAGGACATCCTGGCGGGCGCGCAATATTTGCGCGAGCGCGATGATGTGGACATCACGAAGATCGGGTTGTGGGGCGGAAGCTACGGCGGGTATTTGACGGCGCTGGGGCTGGCGCGGAACTCGGACTTGTTTGCCGCGGGCGTGGATTTCCACGGCGTGCATGACTGGTCACAGCGAGTGGCAAACGTGGGCCCTACGGTAACGCAAGTGGCAAATCCGGGCCAGGAAGAGCAGAGCGTGGCGCGCGAATCATCGCCCGTGGCGGCGGTTTCAACGTGGAAATCGCCGGTGCTGCTCATTCAGGGCGATGATGACCGGAACGTTGCATTCGAGCAGATGGAAGAAATGGTCGCGTTGCTGCGCAGGCAGGGAGTGCAATTCGAGCAGATCGTGTTCCCGGATGAAGTGCACGATTTCCTGATGTGGAAATCGTGGATCAAGGCGTACAAGGCTGAGGCGGAATATTTTGACAGAAATATGAAGGCCACATCAGGCCAGTCGTCAGCCGCTGGAATGCAGTAAATGCGAAAGGCGCGCGCGGTGGTGGCAGTTTGCGCAGCCGCTGGCGCCGCGCTGATTGCCGTGGCGCAAAGCGGTCCGCCTCTGCGGATGTTTCGCGTGGGGCAAACGGACAAATTTCAGATTGAGTTGCGCGTGCGGAGTGAAGTGGAGGGACAGAAGCCGACGACGATCGGCGTGAAGACATATGTGCAGCCAGTTTCGGAGTGGGTGGAACAAACCTTGACGTGGAAAGCCGAGCGGCGGGTGATTTCCACGGGTGCGGATGGCGCGGCGGAAATAGAAGAGCGACTGGCGGATTTTTCGGATGGGGCGGTCTCCTCAGCGAGCGATCCCGACACAATCAGATTGCTTGAAGCGCTGAAGGCCGAGATACACCCGTGGGAGGGGCCGCGAACATTGCATTATCGCGAGACGCGCGCGGGGCAGCTCACGGGTCTTGACGCGGCCGCAGCGCCACCCCTTGAAGAGCAGGCGCCGCGGTTGCTGACGGCTTGGTTGCTGCGCGCGCTGCGTCCGACGGCTGCATTGCCCGCACATCCGATTGCGTACAATCAATCGTGGCAGGAGCCGCGCGCGGTGCAAATCGCGGAATGGCGCGGGACGACGGGATCGGAATCGGGCGAGTGGCTGGGCGAGACGGCACTTCGAGCCCAAGGCGAACCCACGGTGCAGCTTCACACAACACAGGAAATTGCAGGGGTGGTGGCGGCGGGGGAAGAGAAACCCGCGGAGGGCTCGGCACAGGCGCATTTCCATGCGGAATCGCTGAGCACGCTGGCGCTGGAGGACTTGCGGCTCATTGGAGCGACGCGATCCGCCTCACGAGAAGTTTCGTGGACGCTAGCGGCTGTGGATGGATTGGCGCGCCCGCCACAATTCCGGGGACGTCTTTTGGCGGAAATCCGCATCATAGATTGCAATGAGACTCCATGCACTCATCGCAGTGATGGCAGTGCCGGCGTTCTTGGCCGCAACCGCTAACCAGGGATGTGCGCAGACACTTGCGGAAGTGGGCGCGCAAAACGGTGTGCAGGCGCTTCTTTCGGTTTTGGCGCGGCCAAATTCTTCAGGCGCAACACAGACGACTTCCAATAAATCCGGGACGTCAGGCGGAGGACGGATTTCGCTCACACCGCGTTATACGGCCGGACAGGTGATCCGCTACGTGTTTGAAAATACGATGACAAGCGAGGAGCACCGCGGCGGAGCGGTGAGCGATCCGCAGGGGGGAGGGAAATTAACGGTGAAGTGGAACGCAATCCTCAGGATGGAAGTGCTTTCCGTAGGGAAGGACGCGAAAGGGCAGCCGGACGGCAGCGTGCGGATCCGGTCGGTGTACGAGAAATCCGCGGCCTCCACTGCGAGCGACACTTACGACCCCGCAACCGACACAATGGAAGCACAGCTCTCTGCATTGGAAGGCAAGATGATTGAGTTTTCGGTGGACTCAGAGGGGAAGGTGACAGACATCAAGGGAATTGAGGGTGAGGGAGGCCAGGCTAACACGGATGCGATGCGCAATTTGCTGGGACAATTTTCCTCCGGAATGGGGGCGCCGCGCCGTGGGGTGATAGTGGGGGAGTCGTGGACGACGGACCAACCCTTCGAGGGTGCGCCGCTTGCGGGATTGGTTTGGAAAACCCATTCGACATACTTGAGGAATGAGCCTTGCCAACAGGCGAATGCCGAAGGCGATCAGAATCCCACCGAGGGTGAGATGTGTGCCGTGATTCTGACAAAGCTGGACCTGACAGGATCTCGCCCGGGGGTTGACGCCACGCCGGAGAGCTATCGCAAACAAGGAATGAAGACGGAAGGAACGTGGAACGCCACGGGCGACAAACTCAATTACATTTCGCTGAAGGACGGGCAATTGGTGAGCTTCACGCAGACTTCGAACGAGCAGATGGATTTCGCGGTTTCTTCGCAAGACGGCGGAAACCGCAAATTGTTTCAAGGCGTAGTGCAAAGCCGCACGCAACTTGCATTGATGCCCGCCGGCAAGAAGTAAGCCCCAATCGAGTTATAATGAAGGATTGCATGGACGCCTTTGGGCGTGCAGAGAGACCCTTGCCATGAAATTCAAGCTAGCCAGCAGCTATGAACCGCAGGGCGACCAGCCGGCCGCGATTGCACACCTCGTGCGTGGCGTGCAGGCGGGCGACAAGCACCAAGTGCTGCTTGGCGTAACGGGGTCGGGGAAAACGTTCACGATGGCGAAGGTCATCGAGCAATTCGACCGGCCGGCCCTGGTGATGGCACATAACAAAACTCTCGCGGCGCAACTTTTTCACGAATTCAAAGGATTTTTTCCATCGAATGCGGTGGAATACTTCGTGAGCTACTACGATTTTTACCAACCCGAAGCGTATCTGCCTTCGTCGGACACCTACATCGAAAAAGAATCCACGATTAATGACGAGCTGGACAAGCTGCGGATGAGCGCGACGCGGTCGCTCTTCGAGCGGCGAGACGTCGTGATCGTTGCGTCGGTGTCATGCATTTATGGGCTGGGGTCGCCGGAGGCTTACTACGGGATGCTGGTCATGCTTGAGCGCGGGCAGACCATTGTGCGCGAGGCGCTGCTCCGAAAGCTTGTGGATATTCAGTACGAGCGATCGGAGGATCTGCGGCGCGGAACTTTTCGAGTGCGAGGCGACAGAATTGAGGTGTATCCGCCGTATGAAGATTTCGCGTACCGGATCGAGATGTGGGGCAACCAGATTGACGCGATACGAAAGATGGATCCGCTGACGGGGGAACTGCGGAATGAAGCCGAGCCGATTGTCCGGCTGCCCATTTATCCGAAGTCGCATTACGTGCTGCCGCCGGAGCAGCGGGAACGGGCGATTCAGGGCATCACGGATGAACTGGAATGGTGGAAGCCGGAGTTGGAGAAGCAGGGAAAATATGTGGAGGCGCAGCGCGTGTGGCAGCGGACGATGTTTGACATCGAAATGATGCGCACGATCGGTTACTGCCACGGAATCGAAAATTACTCGCGGCACCTGGCGGGGCGTTTGCCGGGCGAAGCGCCGCCGACGCTGCTCGATTACGTGCCGAATGACTATTTGCTGTTCGTGGATGAGTCGCACCAGACGATTCCGCAGGTGCAGGGGATGTTTCACGGCGACCGTTCGCGAAAGCAGACACTGGTGGATTATGGTTTCCGGCTGCCATCGGCATTGGATAACAGGCCGCTGACGTTTGAGGAATTCGAGCACCGTGTAGCGCAGGCAGTGTATGTGTCGGCGACGCCTGGGCCCTACGAGCTGACGAAGTCGGCGGGAGTTGTGGTGGAACAAGTGATCCGGCCGACGGGTCTGGTGGACCCGGAAGTGGAAGTGAGGCCGGTGAAAGGGCAAGTTGACAATCTAGTTGAAGAGATTCGGGTGAGGGCGGAGAAAAGCGAGCGTGTGCTGGTGACGACATTGACGAAGCGCATGTCGGAGGACCTTGCGGAGTATTTCAGCGAAGTGGGCATCCGCTGCCGGTATCTGCACAGCGAGATTGAGACGCTCGAGCGGGTGCGGATTTTGCGCGACCTGCGGCGAGGCGAGTTCGACGTGCTGATCGGCATCAACCTGCTGCGCGAAGGGCTGGACCTGCCGGAGGTTTCGCTCGTCGCGATACTGGATGCGGACAAGGAAGGATATCTGCGGAGCGCGACGGCATTGATCCAGACAATCGGGCGCTGCGCGCGGCACGTGGAAGGCAGAGCGATTCTATACGCCGACCGGATGACGGATTCGATGCGAAAAGCGATTGGAGAGACGGCGCGGCGACGCGCGAAGCAGGTGGCGTACAACACGGAACATGGAATCACGCCGCAGAGCATCCACAAGTCGGTGGACATGCAGCTTGCGCTGATCCTGGAAGCGGACTACATGACGGTGCCTACGGAGGATTACGCGCTCGAAAACATTACGAGCGAAGCGCAATTGCATGAAGCGATCCTGCAGATGGAAGCGCAGATGCGCGAAGCGGCGAAGAAGTTTGAATTTGAAAGAGCGGCGGCGCTGCGGGACCGCGTGCGCGCGCTGAAACAACGAGACCTGGGCGAGTTTTTTGCGCCGAACCCGATCGCGCCAAGTCCGGTGGAAACCACCAAAACAACAGAAGAAAAACGTTAGACCAGACCGCGGCGAAGTTCGGCGAGCGGATAAAAGGTGTCGCGCCAAACGATGCCGCCTCGCCAGAGCGTGACGACGGTCGAGCGCACAAGCATCCAGGCGAAAAGGATCGCACCAAGCGGATGAGTGAAGCCGTAAAACGGCGAGATGTTGGCGCGAATCGCAACGGCAATATGCATGATAAGGGGAATGGCCACAGAGATCGCGGCGAAAACCAATGCCAGGGGGTGAGATCTTTCGGCTAAGAGCCAAGCGAGGGCGGCCCAGGGGAAAACGCTGAGCAAGATAATTCCAAAGACGTGAAAGGCGACCCACCAGACGCGAAAGCCCGCAACAGCAAAGAAATTCTTAGTCGTGCCACGAATGATATTTTTCAGGCCGGCGTGCCAGTAGACGCCGAGGTGTTGCGAGGCAAAACCGACCTGCGAAAGGAAACCGCCGAGTTTCACGATTTTTCCGAGTTTCATGTCCTCGACAACTTCCATCGCCAGCCGCCGGTGACCGCCGATTTTTTCATAGACATTTCTGCGGATGAGCTGGAATGCACCGATTCCGACGTAGCGGGACGAGCGCGGGTTGCTCGTGCGCCAAACCTCAGTGCCAAGCGAGAATCCCAATCCAAAGTAAGGCATGGCAACGCGCTCCCAGAACCCAAACATCTCCAAGCGCGTGATAAGGGAAAGATGGTCGAGGCGCTGATCCAGGGCGAGCTTCATCACGCGGCGGAGCGTGTCGGGTGCGAAATGGACATCTGCATCGGTGAAGAGGATCCATTTCCCGGTGGCGAGTTGATACCCCTGGTCGAGCGCGTGAGGTTTGCCGAGCCAGCCGGGCGGAAGCGAAGTGATGTGCAGAACGCGAAGATGAAGATTGCGGGCGGCGAAATCGTCCATGATGCGGCCAGTCGAATCCGTGGAGCGGTCGTCCACGGCGATGACTTCAAGATCGGGATAGTCGAGGGCAAGCATGGTCTCGAGCGCAGGGGAAAGTTTTTCGGCTTCGTCGCGGGCAGCGAAAATCATGGAAACCCGCGGACAACTTTCGGTGGCGAGAAGGGGGATTCGCTCGATCCGAGGGAGGCGCAAGATGCCAACCGCGGCGCGCATGGATTGAACCGCCCAAATGGCGGCAATGATTCCGAGGACTATAGTTAATACAGAATAAAGAGTACTCATGAAAAACTTCCCGTGCTTGCATTCGCCATTGCAGGTATTCTAGCATTCAGCGGGAATTGAGCGATGCCTCGGGGGATGGCAACAACACTGGCGATTGTCGGAGCGGGCCGGGTGGGACGCGCGCTGGGACGCGACTTGCACCAAGCCGGATGGAATATCTCCGTTGTGGTGACGAGTTCCGCTGCGAGCGCTCGCAAGGCAGTGCGCGCGATTGGCGCGGGGCAGCCATTCAGCGAGTTGACAACCCTTATTCTAGGGGCATGCGTCGTCCTTATCGCGGTGCCCGATGACAAGATTGCGGAAATAGCGAACCAACTCGCTCGACTGGGAGGTGATGAATGGCGAGGGAAAGTGGTTCTGCACACGAGCGGAGCGCTTGACAGCAACGTGCTGGAGCCGCTGGCAAAACTGGGCGCGGCAACGGGGTCAATTCATGCGATGCAGAGCTTTTCATCGCGAACGGCGCCGCCACTGGAAGGAGTGTGGATGGTTATGGAAGGCAAACCTGCAGCGCTACACATGGCACGGCGGATCGCGCGCAGCGTCGGCGGCGAGCCAGTGCGAATTCGGGGGACGGATAAGCTGGCCTACCATGCCGCCAACGTAATTGTCGCAGGTCACGTGCTGGCGCTCCTTGAGGCTGGCGTTACCATCCTTACCCAAACTGGTTTTTCGCGCCGGCAGGCGTCGGGCGCGTTGCTCCGTCTTTCAAGGCAAATTGTGCAAAACTTTGAAAGATTTGGCCCCGCCGCATCGTGGACGGGCCCAGCGGCGCGAGGCGACTTTGGTACAATTGAAACGCATGCACGCGCGCTGAAGAGTTTTCCGCGTGAATACCAAGAGGCGTATGCCGCTGTCCACCGGCTGAGCGCCCGTGTGCTTGCGCGCGAGCCGGAAAAGATGTTGGCGCAACTTAATCGGGCGTTTGATGCAGCAAGTGGGGAGAGCAAAAAAGTGCGTCGCAAGTGAGCGCGATGCTGCGCACGTATTTGCAATCTGAAATTTGAAGCTTGAGGAGGATGCCTTTGCCAGGACTGCAGATTCCAGTCGAAAGCCAGACGCTCGGAAATGGATTGCGCGTGGTGGTATCACCGGACCACACAGCGCCGCTGGTGACCGTCGGCGTCTATTACAAGATTGGATTTCGGCTGGAACCGCAAGGACGGAGCGGGTTCGCACATTTGTTCGAGCACATGATGTTTCAAGGGTCAGAGAACGCCGGAAAAATGGAACACATCAAGCTCATTAATTCGTCGGGCGGAGTTTTGAACGGGACGACGCATTATGACCTGACAAATTATTTTGAGGCGGTTCCGTCAAACGCGTTGGAGCGCGTTCTGTGGCTCGAGGCCGACCGGATGCGCGCGCTGAAAGTAGATGACGAAAACCTGCGCAACCAGCGCGACGTGGTCAAAGAGGAAGTTCGGGTAAACGTGTTGAACCAGCCCTACGGAGGATTTCCGTGGCTGGACCTTCCGCCCGTGGCATTTCGCAATTGGGCGAACGCGCACAATTTTTACGGCGACTTCGCGGATTTGGACGCTGCGACGCTCGCGGATGTGCGCGCATTTTTCAAGACTTACTATCTGCCGTCGAACGCGGTGCTGGTGATCGTAGGCGACGCGGAGACGGAGGAGTCGTTTGAACTTGCGCGGCGCCATTTCGAGGACATTGCGGGCGGCGTGCCACCCTCGACGGCCGATGTGAGCGAGCCGCCGCAAACGGATGAGCGGCGCGGAATCGTCGAAGAGAAATCCGGGACGCTGCCGGCAGTGGCCATCGGCTATATGGCGCCTGCGCGGCATACTCAGGGCTGGTACACGGCGGCGCTGTTGGATTACGCGCTGCATGCGGGCCGCTCCGGGCGCTTTTACCGGAGGCTGGTGCAGGACTTGCAGCTTGCGGTTGAGGTCTCCGGGGACACGGGCGACCTGATTGAGGCGAATGGCCCCTGCCAGATCATAACGCACATTTTTTACAAGCCCGAAGTGACGGACGCTCAAATACTCGCGGCATATGATGCGGTGGTCGAAGATGTGAGAAAAAACGGAATCGGCAGTGCAGAGTTGGAGCAGATCAAAGTAAAGTTCCGGTCCGATTTTGTTTCGACGCTTGAGAGCGGGCGCGGCGGCTTCCCGCGATTTGGCCTGCTACATTATCTGGCGTGCTTCACGCTGTTCGATAATGAGCCGGGTTGGATTAACAGAATCCTTGAGAAATATACGAGCGTAACGGCCGAGCAAGTGCGCGCCGTTGCTGCCAAGTACTTTGTGCCGGGGCAGCGCGCGATGGTTTTCCGATTGCCTTTGGGAAGGAAGGCGGCGTGATGGCGTCCGCTGTGCCCAATCCTTCGCGCGGTGAAGTTCCGCCCCTTGGCGCAGAGCGGCCTGTTGTGTGGCCGCGACGATTCCGGCGCACGCTTGGGAACGGACTCGAAGTCGCGCTCGTGGAATCGCGGTCAATTCCAAAGTTTACTGCGGACCTCTATTTTCGAAGTGGGAATGCGGTTGCTACGTTACCGGGACTCGCGCAGATGACCGCGACGGTGGCGCGAACCGGGACTTCTCAGAGAACAAGCCATCAAATCGAAGACGCGTTGCGCGGATGGGGCGCGGACCTCTCCATTTCCGCGGGCGCGGACACTACTTCCGTGGCGTTTGCGGGACTTGTGGAATTTGCCCGGCCGCTGCTCGGGTTAGTGTCCGAGATAATCCGCGAGGCTTCGTTTCCTGTAGAAGAATTTGAGCGTGAGCGCCGGCAAAGAATCGAAGGGCTGCGAATTGACCGAACGACTCCGGATTTCCTGGCAGCCGAGCGCGTGCGAAGAGTGCTATTCGGCGCGCATCCCTATGCAAATTATGCGCCGACGGAACAACAGGTCGAGGCGTATTCGCGCGAGGCGCTGGCAGGGTACCACAAGGAGAACTATGTGCCCGCAAGCGCGCTGCTCGTGGCCGCGGGAGATTTTTCCGCTCCGGAGATGTGGAAAGAAATCGAGGGGGCCCTCGGTGATTGGAAAGGCGCGCCTCCTGAACGGTCCGCCGCACCTGCGCCGCCGGAATTGCGGGGCCGGCGCGTCTATTTCGTGCATTTGCCGGGAGCAGTGCAGACTCAGATTGTGGTGGCAAACATGGCCATAACGCGCAAGCACCCGGACTGGATGCGGCTCTCGCTTGCAAACAATCTTTTCGGTGGAGCGTTCAATTCGAGGCTGGTGAGAAATATCCGCGAGGAGAAAGGATACACGTATAGTCCCCGGAGCGGAGTGCTCGCGCTGCGGCAATACGGATTTTTCTCCGTGGGCGCAGCGGTGCGGAATGACGTTGTGGCGGCCACGCTTACGGAGATTTTTTACGAGTTGGACCGCATCCGCGCGCTGCCCGTGGGAGAGGACGAACTCGCGGATACGCGCAACTATATGTCGGGTGTGTTTTCGCTGGGGCTCGGCACGCAGGATGGAATCGCAGGGCAGCTTGGCGGCGTATTGCTGGATGGGTTGCCGGAAGAGTATTTGGAAAAATACCGCGAACGGGTTCGCGCGCTACAAGCGACAGATGTGTTAGAAGCGGCGCGTCGATATTTCGATTCGGTGAACGCACAAATCATCGTCGTGGGCGACCGCGAGGCGGCTGCCGGACAAGCGGCGCTATTCGGTGAAGTAGAAATGTTTGACGCGGCGGGGAATAGGATTTAGCGTTCCGCCGCTCTGAACCGCGCGAAATCTGTAGTATCGCTGCAGGACGTTTGCACGCATTGGCCTTCCGTGATCCCCGCTTGCTTTATTTACTATCTAGAGATTATAATATAGCTATGAGTAATATTGATTTGCGGACGTTTCGGCGCGGCGCCCTTCGCCTGGCCGCTGGGCTTCGCGTGGGATCGCTCTTGTTGGCAGGGGTGTGCGGCGCGCAGTCGCCGCCGGCGACAACTACAGCGCCAGCGACGGCGAAGACGACAACGACACCGACCGCAACCACGACAACGAAGTCGAAGAAGCTGCCGCCGCCATCGAAACCGATGGACTTGAACTCGGCGACATCGGACCAACTTCAACGGCTGCCGGGAGTGGGGCCCGTGACCGCGCAGCGAATCCTTGATTACCGGAAAAAGAGCGGGCCATTCCAGAGTGTTGACGATTTGCTGGCGGTGCGGGGGATCAGCACAAAGCGACTGGAAAAGATTCGCCAATACGTGATGGTCAAGACGCCAGGGGCCGCGCCCGCGGCAACGCCTTCTAAAACGCCTCCCAAGAAACAGTAAGAAAAGAAACTTTCAAATAATTTAACGCAGAGACGCGCGGGGAACGGAGAAACTGCGCCGACCGACGCGCAGACTAAAAAGATTGATGCGTGTGTTTCGTGCGATCCGTTGCGAGGGGGACCTGCTCCGCGATGGTGATTCCGTATCCTGCGAGCGCGACAACCTTCTTGGGCTGATTTGTCAGGATGCGGATGTCCGTGAGGCCGAGGTCGCGCAAGATTTGCGCACCGATGCCACTCTCGTGCTGAACAAGGCGCTGGCGTGCAACATCGCGGTCGAGCTGTCCACGCAAGTGATACAGGATGCGGGGGAGCGCGCCCGAGGCAGGCGCGGTGTTGTCGATGGCGAACCCGCGGCCGGTGTGATGAAGGTAAACGAAAACACCGCGGCCCTCTGTGGAAATAGTTTCGAGCGAGCGCGAGACGATTTCACGGCAATCGCAGGCCGTGGAAGCGAAAACGTCGCCAGTGAGGCAATGCGAATGGACGCGCACAAGCGGAGGTGGCGCGCCGGGCTCGGTTTCCGCAAGATCGCCGCGAACAAGCGCGATGTGCTGCTCGCGGTCAACTTCGCTCGAGAAAACAATCATGCGGAAATTGCCGTAGGCGGTTGGGAGCGGCGCTTCGGCAACGCGGCGAACGTAGCGTTCGTGCGCCATGCGGTAGGCAACCAGCGCGGAGACGGTCAGCATTTTCAGTCTGTGTTCGCGGCAAAAATCAACGAGCTGGGGCACGCGAGCCATGGTGCCGTCATCGTTCATGATTTCGCAGATGACGCCGGCCGGGGTCATCTTAGCGATGCGCGCGAGGTCCACGGAGGCTTCCGTTTGTCCGGCGCGGACGAGGACGCCTCCGCGGCGCGCTCGAAGCGGAAAGACGTGGCCGGGGCGCGCAAGATCCGCGGGGTGAGTGATCGGATCAATTGCGGTGAGGATGGTCAGGGCCCGGTCGGCGGCACTGATGCCAGTGGAGGTGCCGCGGCGGGCGTCAATGGCTTCACAAAATGCGGTGCCGTGCGCGGCGGTGTTGACAGGAGACATCAGCGGGAGATTTAGCTCGTCGCAACGGTCCTCCGTGAGCGTGACGCAAATGAGGCCGCGGCCGAACTTGGCCATGAAGTTGATGGCATCGGGCGTAACTTTTTCCGCGGCCATGGCCAGATCGCCCTCGTTCTCGCGGTCTTCATCGTCGACGAGGACGATTGGACGGCCTTCGCGGAATTCTTCGGCGGCTTCTTCGACAGTCGCGAATTGGAGGTGGGTCTCGGGCACTTCAAATACTCCCTTCCTGCAACTTGATGATACCTCAAAATAACACGGGCGGCCTGAGAACGGCCGCCCATGAAATTGCATTCGTTTAACCGGTTGGAGCAGGGGATCAGTACATCCCGCCGCCGCCCATACCGCCAGGACCGCCGTGCCCGCCGGCGCTTGCAGCCTTCTTATCATCCTCGCGGATGTCGGCAACGAGCGCTTCGGTGGTGAGCATCAGCGCGGCCACGGATGCGGCGTTTTGCAACGCCAAACGCGTGACCTTGGCCGGGTCGATTACGCCACCCTTGACGAGGTCGCCGTATTCGCCGGTGTCGGCATTGTAGCCATAGTTTTCGTCCTTGGAATCGCGGATGCGGCCGACAACGACCGCGCCCTCGAGTCCGGCATTGAGGACGATTTGACGCAGAGGCTCTTCGAGCGCGCGCTTCACAATGTTCACGCCGATGGCCTCATCTTCGTCGAGCTTCAGCTTTTCGAGCGCCGGGATGCAGCGCAGCAAAGCTACGCCGCCGCCGGGGACGATGCCTTCTTCGACCGCGGCGCGTGTGGCGTGCATGGCGTCCTCAACGCGAGCCTTTTTCTCCTTCAGCTCGGTTTCGGTTGCCGCGCCCACCTTGATGACCGCAACGCCGCCGACAAGTTTCGCCAGCCGCTCTTGCAGCTTCTCGCGGTCGTAGTCCGAGGTGGTTTCCTCGACCTGCGCACGGATTTGCTTGACGCGGCCTTCGATGTGGGCTGGCTTGCCGTTGCCCTCAACGATGGTGGTGTTGTCCTTGTCAATCGTGACTTTCTTGGCGCGGCCGAGGTCTTCCATCTTCACGTTCTCGAGCTTGATGCCGAGATCCTCGGTCACGGCCTTGCCGCCGGTTAGCGTGGCGATGTCTTCGAGCATAGCCTTGCGGCGGTCGCCGAAGCCCGGAGCCTTCACTGCGGAACACTGCAGCGTGCCGCGTAGCTTATTGACGACGAGAGTCGCGAGGGCTTCGCCTTCGACATCCTCCGCGATGATGAGCAGCGGCTTGCCTGCGCGAGCCACCTGCTCAAGCAACGGAAGAAGGTCCTTCATGGAGCTGATTTTCTTTTCGTGGATGAGGATGTAGGGATCCTCAAGGTTGCACTCCATCCGCTCTGGGTCGGTGACGAAATAGGGGGAAAGGTAGCCGCGGTCGAACTGCATGCCTTCGACGACTTCGAGCGTGGTTTCCATCGTGCGGGATTCCTCGACGGTGATCACGCCATCCTTGCCGACCTTCTTCATCGCCTCGGCGATGATGCTGCCGATTTGCTTGTCATTGTTGGCGGAAATCGTGCCGACCTGGGCAATCATGTCGCCCTTGACGTCACGGTGGAGTTCCTTGATCTTTTCGACTGCGGCTTCCACGGCGCGCTCGATGCCGCGCTTGAGCGCCGTTGGGCTTGCGCCCGCCGCGACGGTCTTGACACCTTCGCGGAAGATGGCCTGGGCCAGAACAGTTGCGGTTGTGGTGCCGTCGCCCGCCACATCGGAGGTCTTCGACGCCACTTCACGCACCATCTGTGCACCCATGTTTTCGAGCGGATCTTGCAGCTCGATTTCCTTCGCGACGGTCACACCGTCTTTGGTAATCACCGGCGCGCCGAACTTCTTCTCAATCACCGCATTGCGGCCCTTGGGGCCGAGGGTGATCTTGACGGCGTCCGCCAGTGCGTTCACTCCGCGCAGGATTGCCTGCCGGGAGTTTTCGCCTGTAACAATCTGCTTTGCCATGAGACTTATTCCTCCTGAGGAATAGGAAAATCTATGCAGAGCGCTCTGCTGGTGGACTTACTTCTTCGCCGCCTTTGCCGCGCCGCTGAGCTTCGCCAGGATTTCGTCCTCGCGAAGGATGAGGTATTCTTGCTCTTCGATTTTGATTTCGCTGCCGCTGTACTTGCCAAACAGGATTCGGTCGCCGGCCTTGACGTCGAGCGGAACGCGCTCGCCCTTTTCAATCTTGCCAGCGCCGACTGCTACCACTTCGCCTTCCTGCGGCTTTTCCTTGGCTGTATCGGGGATGATGATCCCGCCCCGAACGGATTCCTTCTCTTCAATCCGCTTGACCAGAACTCGGTCGTGCAGGGGAGTGATATTCACTGCCATCGTTGCCTGTCCTCCGTTGCGTGAATCGGAATTGTTGTTCTAGAGCTAGTGGAGCCCGAGTATTGCGGTTAGCACTCCTCGGACGCGAGTGCTAATATAGTCATGTGAGAGTTGCATGTCAAGTGTTTTGTTGGCGGTAAAGTTGAGTGTGGGAGGCTAAGGTGTGCGTTAAGCCCGCGGTATACCGGAAGAAGTGCCTTATTTTGTGTGACTTACGGGTGCAAGAATATCCTTACAGTTGGTCATTGCATTGCGTTATTGCTGGTGGTAAGAATTCTAGGTCGCGGGTTCAATGGGATTACCAGCAATCACGATTGTTTCGCTTGTGGCCGCATGCGCGGGAACGCTCGCTTATCTTTTCCTGCTTGTATTGATCGTTGGCTATCGACGGCGGCGCCATTTCGAGCGCGTACTTTTCTTCCTTTCTCTTGCGCTGTTTCTCGTCTATGCGGGCGTATTGCTCGGGATTAATTCGACGCTCTTCTATTCTGAAATTCCAAAAACCACGAGCCTCATCGTGGTGCTCCTGGTAGCAAGCGGTCTCTTGGTTGTTCCCGGACTTGTCATTCACGCAAGTTTTTCGTACGGAGAATCCATCGGAGCGTGGCAGGCAAAGTGGTGGCACAAATTCTGCATCGCGGGCGCGTATCTTTCTGTCGTCGTATTTTCGCTGACAGTTTTCGGGATACTAGAGTGGAAATCCTCGGATATCTTTTCGTTATTTAGTCGGATGAATACCGACGCCATAGTTTGGGCCGTAGTGGCCGCGATTGGCGGACTCATATGTTCGGGTTTTCAATTGAGCTTTCCGAAGGCGGTCATGCGGCAAGTTGGGGGTGGCGCAGAAAAGCCGCCAAGCAGTCGCGTTCATTACTTTATGGCCGGATGTCTCGTGGCCCTCGGTGGGGCCGTGGCGGCGTTCCTGATTCTCTCAACTGGGGGGGCGGATTCCACGACCGAGTGGGTCAGTGCTTTGATATTAGTTCTTGGAGTTCTCCCCGGCGCTGCGGTCATCTACGCGATTGTGCAATTCAATTTTCTTGGGATGGGCGCACAAAAAAATCTGGTTTATTCGCTTTCGGGGGCATTTCTGGCGTTGCTTTATTTTGGGGCAGTGCGTCGACTTAGCACGTGGCTGGAGCCCGTGCTGCCCCCTGAGGCGACTTGGTCAATTTTGTTTTTTGTCCTCGTTGGACTATTCGAGCCGCTACAACGGTTGGCGAGCCGGATTTTGCGGAAATCATTTCAAGAGCAAGTGGACCGTGTGCAAAAGCTTGGGTCGGAGCTGCAGCGAGAGGCGCAGCGTGGGCAAATGGTTCCTCTCCTGCGATTTGCGGAGGAGCGAGTGCGGCAGGAGTTTGGATTAGAGCAGGTGCAGATCCGGTTGCGGGGTGCGGACACTTCGATGCCGCCACAGCCTGAGATTGAGAAGCGGCCGAGTTGGGCCGGGCAGCCTGTATCGTTTCCGATTGGCAAGGAAGCTAAAAGCCGCACACAGGCGGCGCAGGTTGGGGAACTGATTGCGGTGCCTATCGGGTCCGTGATTTCTGGCGAGACGTTTGCCGCACTTGAATTTCTGGCGGAGCAATCACTTGCGGCGATCGAACTTTGCCGAACAATTGACCAGAAGCTGACGCTTGAGAGGGAACTGGCGGAACGGGGGCGGATGGCGCTTGTTGGGCAAATGACAGCGAGCATCTCGCACAATTTGAAGAATCCGCTCGGCTCGATGAAGACGATTTTGCAAGTACAACTCGAAAACGAGGAGCTGCCGCTCGCATCGCGGAAGGATTTGGCGATCGTTCTCATCGAAGTGGATCGGCTGAACAATAAACTGACGCAACTGCTGCGATATGCGCGGCCTACGGTGCGCTCGGGATCGGCCCCGCAGCGTGTTGAGGTGAGCGCGATTGCGGAGCAGGCGGTTTTGTTGTTGCGGCATGAAGCGGAGCAACGCGGTGGGTGGCTCGATTTGGCTGATGAATCCGGCGGCGCGAAAGTGCAAGGATCCGAGGAGGCGCTCGCTGACATTTTTTCCAACCTGGTGCTAAATGCGATTGAAGCGGCGCCGAAGGATTGCACGGTTTCCGTTCGATTGATGCGTGAAGGACAAGAATTGCTGATTGAGGTAACGGACAACGGGCCGGGCGTTTCGGCCGAGAACCGCGCGCGGCTGTTTCAGCCATTCTTTACGACGAAGCCGAGTGGCACGGGGCTGGGCCTTGCAATCGTTGAGAGAAGGGCGGCGGAACTTGGCGGAACGGTCACTTGTGAAAGCCCGGTTGTGAACGACAACGGCGCGCGATTTGTCGTGCGGCTGCCGATTGCGCAGGAGAGATGAGGATGCCAGCGAAGACAATTTTGATTGTGGACGACGAAGCGGCAGCGCGATATGCGCTGCGCCGGGCGCTGGAGCACGCGTACCGCATCGCGGAGGCCGATAGCGTAGCGGCAGCGCGAGAAGCAATACCACGGGAGCGGCCGGCGCTGATCCTGCTCGACCTGATTATGAATGATGAGGATGGGTTGGCTTTGCTGCAATGGATGCGTGAGCAAGGGCACCCTCAACCGGTGATCATCGTGTCCGCGCTGGACACGGCGCACAAAGCGGTCGAGGCGCTGAAACTTGGCGCGGCGGACTATCTCGTCAAGGGCTTCGATGTTGAGGAGCTGCGAAAGCGCGTTGGAAATTTGATGCGATTGGCAACGCTCGAGCAGGAAAACAAGCTGATGCGGGAGCGGCTGGTGACGGAAGGGCAATTCGGGCCGTTGCTTGGGTCGACGCCGGAGATGCGCCGGCTTTTCGAGATGGCGGCGCGCGTTGCGGAGACAGACGCGACGGTGCTGATTCTTGGCGAAAGCGGGACGGGAAAGGACTTGCTGGCGCAGGAGATTCACGCGCGTTCGCAGAGGACGGCGGGGCCGTTTGTGGCCGTGAATTGCGCGGCGCTGCCGGAGAATTTGATCGAGTCCGAACTTTTTGGTTACGAGAAGGGCGCGTTCACCGGGGCGGCGCAGCAGAAAAAAGGAAAATTCGAGCTTGCTTCCGGTGGAACAATTTTTCTGGATGAGATTGGAGACATGAATCCGGTTACGCAGGCAAAGGTATTGCGTGCTCTGGAAAACCGCGTGATCGAACGGCTTGGCGGGACACAATCGATCTCCGTGGATGTGCGCGTAATCAGCGCAACGCATCGCAATTTGTCCGCGGAAGTGAGCGCGGGTAGATTCCGCGAAGACCTCTATTACCGGCTGCGCGTGGTGACGCTTGATGTACCGCCGTTGCGCGCGCGCAAGGAAGATATCCCCATGCTGGCCTATGCGTTTCTGAAACTGCACGGATCTCGGGAAGGCCGAACGAAGCGATTGAGCCGCGCGGCGCTGCAGGCGATCGGGCGATACGATTGGCCGGGCAATGTGCGCGAGTTGAAAAATGCGCTCGAAAGAAGCGTGATATTTGCGGGCGGCGAGGAGATTTTGGAGGCGGATTTGCCGGCCGAAATTATGGGCAACATCCCTGGCCCCGCGCGCGCAGGGAAGCTGACCGCCGAAGAAATGCCGCTATCGGAGCCGGATTTCCGTGATGCGAAGCGAAAGTTTGAGGTGGCATACATTACGAGACAGCTCGAGCGGCACAAGTGGAATGTGTCGCATACGGCTGCGGCGATTGGGTTGCACCGGCAGAGCCTGCAAGAAAAGATGCGCGAATTGGGGATTCACCGGCCGGGCCAAGCTTCCGCTGATTTGGCGGATGAATAATCGCCCTATACGAATGAATTGATTCCGGGGCGCGAGTCGCACAGAATAGAGCGGCACGTTTGCAATTCTGTAAGGAGCCAATTCCTTGGGTGAGCCGTACATCATATTCGAGGGCGTGACGAAGGCGTTTGATGACCACCTCGTCCTGGACAACGTGAGCTTCCACGTTGACCGCGGCGAGACGGCCGTCATCATGGGGAAGAGCGGAGTTGGAAAATCCGTCACGCTGAAGCATATCCTCGGCTTTTTGCAGCCCGATGCGGGGCGCGTGCTGATTGCCGGCCAAGACATCGTTGGCTGGGATGAGCGGCGTCTCGCAGAAATTCGCAAGCGCGTGACAATGGTGTTTCAATCGGGCGCGCTGTTTGATTCCCTGACGGTCGGCGAGAACATTGCTTTCCCGTTGCAAGACCACGATGGCATATCCGCCGACGAGATTGACGCGCGCGTAAAGGAACTAGCTGAAATGACGGAAGTGGCGGACGAACTCGACCGCTTGCCTTCGGAGCTGAGCACGGGGATGAAGCGAAATGTCGCTATCGCGCGCGCGCTGGCGCAGGATCCGGAAGCGATTCTTTACGACGAGCCGACCACGATGGTGGACCCGTTGATGGCCACGCACACGGGCGACCTCATTTTGAAGTTGAAGGAAACACTTCATAAGCCCTCCGTTGTGGTGACGCACGACACGCACCTGGCCAGGAAACTGGCCGATTCCATCATCTTTTTGCAAGAAGGGCGCGTCTCGTTTTTCGGGCCCTGGAAAGAATTTGAGGCCAGCCCGGATCCGTTCCTTCACAATTTCCGCATGCAAGATGAATTGATCCCCCCGCTGGACGCCGCCGCTTAATGCGCTCCGTGCCTCCAGGCATGAGGCAGGCGTAGCGCCATGAGCGCGACGATTCCCCCCGGCCCTCAAACTGCTCCCCAACTCCGCCGCGTGATGGGTTTCTGGGACGTGCTGCTCTTCAATATCGCCACAGTGCTCGGGCCGAGATGGATTGCGGCGGCGGCGCACAACGGACAATCTTCGATCAGCCTGTGGGTGATTGCGGCGGTGATCTTTTTTGTGCCGTCGGCGCTGGTGATCACGGAGCTTTCAACAAGATATCCCCACGAAGGCGGGCTGTATGTATGGTCAAAGGAAGCGTTCGGGGATTTCCACGGATTCATCGCCGGATGGACATACTGGATTTACACGTTTTTTTATTTTCCGGGGCTGTTGCTTGCGAGCGCGGCGATGGGTGCATACATCATCAGTGGCCCGCGGGCGGCTTCGCTCGCGCAGAACCAACCGTTCTTATTGATCGGCGCGTTCGTGCTTCTGATTGTTGCGGTGACGTTGAATATTATCGGCCTCAACGTCGGCAAGTGGTTGCAGAATGCCGGGGGTGTGGCGACGTATGCCCCGCTGGTGATTCTTGTGCTGGTAGCCGCGATCCTTTGGCACGCGCGGGGGTCGGCCACGCACTTTACATTTGCGGCGATGCTTCCACATTGGAACCTGGACACGGTGAATTTTTGGTCTCAGATTGCATTTGCGTTCGCGGGACTGGAATTAGTTTCCGCGATGAGCGATGAAGTCCGCGACCCGAGGCGAACATTTCCGCGCGCAATCCTCGGCTCCGGAGTGCTGATCGCGTTGATCTACATTGCCGCTACGTTCGCTGTTCTGGCGATTGTGCCTGCTGATGTGGTGGATCCAAAGAGCGGCGTATTTCAGGCAATCTCGATTGGATCGACGGCGTTGCGCGTGGCGTTGGTAGGCGTGGCGGCCGCGGTGCTCGTCTCGATTGGGAATGCGGGCGGAGTGGGTTCGACTGTTGCGGGCGTAGCGCGCGTGCCGTTTGTTGTGGGCATTGACCATTACCTGCCCGAGGCATTCGGGAAGATGCATCCACGATGGAAGACGCCATATATTGCGATTTTGGTCCAAGCGGGAATCTCGGCCATTATCATGCTCGCCGCGCAATTTAACGAAACGGCGAAGAACGCGTACCAGATTCTTGTCGATGCCGCTATCATTCTGTATTTCATCCCGTTCGTATATATGTTTGCGGCCGCGATCAAGCTTTCCTATCGCAGGGACCGCGCAGCACACAAAGACTCCGTATTGATTCCGGGTGGACGATTTGGAGTTTGGGTTGTGGGGGGCTCGGGACTGCTTTGTGTCCTCCTGGGAATAGGACTTTCATTTATCCCGCCGGGAGAATCCACGAACAAATTGGGGTTTGAGATAAAACTTATCGCGGGCACTGTGGTAGCCGTTCTGATTGGTCTTGCGCTTTACTCCCGTGGAGCAAGGTCGAAACAACGCGAAGCGGCGCCCAACCACCGCTAGGATTTATGCCAGATGCCAGGCGTGGCAAGTTCCACAAGGTGTTCATCTGGATCGCGGAAATAAATGCTCTCTCCGCCGAGTGGCCATCGAACACGGCTTTCGATTGCAACGTTATGTTCCTGAAGGCGCTCGACCCACCATTCAAGCGCGTCGCGTTCAATCGAGAAAGCGAAGTGGAGATGGCCAGAACCGCTGTGAGGTGGGATTAGACCTCCCGGCGTGGGAACAGGCTCGAGTGTAGTGCCGCGCTTGAATAGCAAAAGGACCTGACGGCCAGGAACATCGAAGGCACAGAAACGCTCCTCGAAGACCAATCGCTGCAAGCCAAAAAGATCTTCATAGAAGCGGGCGGAGCGTGCGACATCCTCCACATAGAGCGCGGTCTCGAGAATTCCCGTGACAATCGGCATGCCTAGAAGCCATCTTCGACGAGTCGCTCGACTGTAAGCCGGGAGAAAGGATTCGCGCGGCGCGCGTCGAGCATGCGCTCGACGTATTTAGCGAGGATGTCGGCTTCGAGGTTCACGGGGTCGCCCGTCGAGAGCGCGTGCAAATTGGTGTGAGCGTAAGTGAACGGGATAATCGCGAGACCAGCGATGCCATCCCGCCAGGAAGCAACAGTCAGGCTGATGCCGTCCACGGTGATGGAGCCTTTTTCGGCGATGTAGGCCGCGAGGTCATCGGGGACGCGCACGTCGAGCCACCAGTTTGCGCCCTCGACATCAAAGCGCGACGCTCCGACCATCGAGAGTTTTGCGATTCGGCCGACGCCATCGACGTGACCCTGCACGAAGTGGCCGCCGAGTTCCTCGCCCACGGTCAGCGGCCTTTCGAGATTGAGAAGCGCGCCGAGCTTCATCTCACCGAAGGTTGTGCGTTGAAGCGTTTCGGGCGAGAGGTCGGCAGAAAAAGTTTCCGCGTCTCGCTCGACCACGGTGAGGCAGCAGCCGTTTACGGAAATGCTTGCGGAGACGGCGAGTTCGCCGGCAATTTCCGCAGCGCGCACACGGAGACACTCGCCCGCATCACTTCTGTCGAGTGATTCGAGGGTCCCGGTTTGTTCAACGATTCCCGTAAACATCCCGAAAATACCCCGTGTAATATTCATCCGGCCCGGCGAGCCGCGTTTCTGTCTCGCGGATATTTTTCATTCGCCTGGCCGCCTTGCGCGTGGCCCAAGGCTTGCCGCCGGGGCCGGCCGTGCGCTTGTTGATAAATGCTACCAGCTTATCCACGGCGCGCACGATTATCGCGGATGAATTTACACGCGTGCCCGCCTCGATAAGAACACTCAGAATATCGCGCTTGCCAAGTTGATGAAGCACGGCGGTCCAATCGAGGATGTCACCTTCTTTGGGGACGTAGGCAATTTCGATTCTCATCTTGCGCAACACGCCGGCTCTCGGCTCAATGGACTTCCTGGTTGTAAAAACTAGGACGTCACCCTTCGCGGACTTCGCAAAGTTTGAATCAGGTGGGAGCCGCAAGAGAGAGTCGAGCACGACGCGCAGCAGCGGGCGCCGCCGCGGCAGGCCGGTGCGATCCGTGAGAAGCGGGTCGTCGGCAATGATTGTTCCAACGCCGGTGAGGACAGCGTCAGAAGCGTGGCGCAATCGCTGAACTTCTTTGCGGGACTGCGGCGAGGTTATCCACTTTTGATTTGCACCGTGCTTCGCCGGAGGCCAGGCAATGGCGCCATCGAGCGTCATGGCCGTTTTCAAAGTGACAAATGGGCGGTGCGACGTGATCCAGCGCGCAAATGCCTCGTTCAAGCGCTTCGCATCGGCCTCGCGCACACCAACTTCAACCTCGATGCCTGCGGCGCGTAATTTGCTGAAGCCGCGACCAGCGACCTTTGGATTCGGGTCGACCATGGCGGCGACGACGCGGCGAACCCCTGCCGCGATGATAGCGTCCACGCAAGGGCCTGTGCGGCCGCGATGGCTGCAGGGTTCAAGGTTGATGTAAAGCGTTGCGCCCCCTGCGCGGCATCCCGCGGATTCAAGCGCGACAATCTCCGCGTGTTTCATCCGGTCGTATGTGTGATATCCCTGGCCGACCACGCGGCCATTTCGGACGAGGACAGCGCCGACCATCGGGTTGGGACTAGTGAGCGCCTCGCCGCGTCTCGCGAGGGCGAGGGCGCGATCCATCCAGCGCTCGTCCGGGCCTGTCAGTTTCTTCCGCGCGCGAGAGGCCATAGCCGGCTCAGTCAAAAAGGGAGTTTACAAAAGATTCGGCGTCGAACGGGACAAGGTCATCCATTTTTTCGCCCACGCCGACAAAGCGAACGGGCAGGCCGAGTTCGCGAGTGATGGCGACGACGATCCCGCCCTTGGCCGTGCCATCGAGCTTTGTGAGGACGATGCCAGTGACACCGATAGCGCCCGTAAATTCGCGGGCCTGCACGAGGCCATTTTGTCCGGTGGTCGCGTCCATAACGAGAAGTATTTCTTGCGGCGCGCCGGGGACAATTTTCGCGGCGGTGCGCTTCATTTTGTCGAGCTCGGCCATCAGATTGGATTTCGTGTGCAGGCGGCCGGCGGTGTCAACGATTACGGCGTCGGTGCCGCGGGCGCGCGCCGCTGCCACGGCGTCATAAACAACGGCCGCAGGGTCCGCGCCGGGTTTCTGTTTCACAATTTCGACGCCAGCGCGTTGCGCCCAGACTTCGAGCTGCTCAATAGCCGCGGCGCGAAAAGTGTCCGCAGCACAGAGCAAAACGGTGTGGCCTTCCTGCCGCAATCGGTTTGCAAGCTTGCCCATCGTGGTCGTTTTTCCAACGCCGTTCACCCCGACCATGAAGATGACGCGTGTGCCTTCCGACGCGGGTTCCGCGGGGACAGACGCAGCCGGATTTAGAGCGAGCGGCGAATCAACGCCATTTCCAGAGGGTTCATTTCCAGAAGGCGGCGCGGGCAACAGTCTTGCGAGAAGCTGGCGCTTGAGTTCGGCCTTCAGCTCCCCCGCGTCGGAGAGAGTGTGGCGGTCAACTTTTTCGCGCACGGCGTCGAGGACTTCGCGGGTCGTGCGCACTCCGATGTCGGCAGCGAGCAGGGCGTTCTCGAGTTGCATGAGAACTGGAGGGTCGATTTTCTTGCCGCTGGTGAATAGGCCTTCAACGCGCGCGGCTAACTGCGAGCGCGTTTTGCCGACGGACTCCTTGAGGCGGTCGAGTAACGACCTGCCGGGCTTTTCCTCACCGGATTTGCTTTTGCCAAAGATGGAAAACATCGGATTGATCCGGCGCAAACTGCCGAATTGGCAATTGTAGCAGATTGACCACGAATGAATTGAACGCGGGATTTATACGCGCGGCTTCAGGACGAAATGCATGGAGGAAAAATCAGGCGGGAACGAGCTCGGCTTTGAGCTTGATTTTCCCGCTTTGGACGGCAGCTTCGAGGGCATCTGTAACGATGGGATCAAACTTCGTGCCGGAAAGGGTGCGGATCTTCGACAACGCAAATTCCAAATCTATCGCCGTTTGATACGGGCGATTCGTGGTCATTGCGTCGAGCGTATCCGCGACGGCGATGATTCGCGCCATCATGGGAATCTGGTCGCCGCGCAGGCCGTAAGGGTAGCCGCGACCGTCCACGTGCTCGTGGTGCAGCTCGATGCCGGGAAGCATTTCGGCGAGTTGCGGAACTGGGCGCATGATGTTTGCGCCTTTCGACGGATGCTGCTTCATCAATTCAAATTCTTCGGCGGTGAGCGCGCCGGGCTTTTTGAGGACGCGATCATCCACGCCGATTTTGCCGACGTCATGAAGGAGCGAGGAGATGCGGAGCCGGTCGAGTTCTTCATCGGTGAGATTCAGTTCGCGTCCGATGATCAGCGCATATTTGGAAACGCGGTCCGAATGGCCGCGCGTGTAGGGATCCTTTTCGTCAATGGCGGCGGCGAGCATGCGGATCGAGCCCAGGAAAAGTTCACGGTTTTCGCGCGCAGCCTGCTTGAGGCGTTCGATGTATTGCTCGATATCATCGGCCATTTTGTTGAATGTCTCAGCCAGCTCGCTGATTTCCGCGGCTCCGCCGACCGGTGTGCGCTCGTGAAATTCTCCGCGGCTGATGGCGCGCGTGGATTGGGCCAAACTTCGGATGGGCGAGCTAATCGCGACGGCGAACAAATATCCGAGAATCAGCGCGACGAAGCCGACAACGAGAACGAAAGAGAGCGCCTCGTTGTTGAGCTCGTTGACGCCTGCGTCCTCGCGCGCTTTTTCGAGGCTGCGCTGCGAGATCACCGCCCAGTTCAGCTCCGGCATGGTGCTGTAAGCGCCCATCATGGGGACGTTGTGGCCGTCTTGCTGGAGAGTAAAGTGCACGGTTTCCGTGTAGCGGAAGTCAGGAGGCAAGTCCCGGATTTTCGCCACAAGCGGCGAGAGCGATGAGAAGTCCGTGCCCGGATAGAAGTTCTTGGAATCGGGATGCGCGACAATGTGGCCGGCGTGGTCAACGATGAAAACGGTTCTATCATGGACGCTCGCTTCCTTCAGCCGGTCGAGGATTCTTTCCAGCGATACGACAGCGGCCAGCATCCCTGAAAAGCGTCCATTCACTTCAAGCGGCACCGCCATAACAAATGCAGGACGATTGTCGGGATCCAGGGCGAGAGGATCGCTGTGGGATTCGAGCATCTGCTCGGTGGTCATGAAGGCACGTTGCAGAGCGTTGCCGACAAACGGATCCTGTTTTACGCGGAAATCCCCGGCATCGCCGCCTTTGGCGTCCGTGCCGACAGCCATGACATAGAGAACGTTTGGCGTGCTTTCAACAAAGTCTTGGAGCAGGCGCGTCACCTTCGGCACGTTGGCGGGCTCATTTACATTATCAATTAATCCGGTGAGCGCGAGGATTTGCCGCTCGCTGATGAGTTGCTGACGCAGAGTCGATTGAAAGAGCTGCACTTGCTCGGAGATCGAGTGCGTCAATTCATTCTGTTGCACGCGCTCGGTGTCTTCGAGTTTGTTCTGGCTCAGGCGCAACACTTGCGAATGATAGAGGGCCATGGGCAGGATGCTGACCAGCAGCAGCGCGCCCAGCACAATCCAAAGAATGCGCACGCGGCGGGGAAGCAGCGATTTGAGGTTAAGTGGGCGCACGGGGGCCTAAACAATCTATTTTACGAAGATGCAAGGGAATGCGAATGAGACGCTAGTACTACGAGTGGCCTTATAGATACGGGGTTGAAGACCGGCGCTATTCGCTTTTCTGACGGCGCTCCATGAGCTCGCGGATGGCATCGCGCGGGGCGCGGTTTTCATAGAGGACGGCGTACATCTGCTCAGTAATAGGCATTTCAATGCCGGTGCGGCGAGCCAATTCGCGTGTTGCGGCCGTGGTGCCGACTCCTTCGGCGACCATGCGAGTGGTGGAGAGGATTTCCGCGAGCGCGCGGCCCTTTCCAAGCTCCACTCCGAGCGAGCGATTGCGGCTTAGCGCTCCTGTTGAGGTGAGAACGAGATCGCCCATTCCAGCGAGGCCCGCGAGCGTGTCACGGCGGCCGCTCAGGGCCGTCGCAAGCCGGGTCATTTCGGCAAGTCCGCGTGTGACGAGGCCCGCAATGGTGTTTCCGCCGAGGCCTAGGCCTACGCACACACCTGCAGCGATTGCGATGACGTTCTTGACGGCGCCGCCGAGCTCGACGCCGGCAACGTCGTCATTCGTATAAAGGCGGAAGGTAGCGCTGCCGAATTCTTCCTGCAATTCAGCGGCGAGCCCCGAATCGTGGGATGCAATGGCGACGGCTGTTGGGTCGCCGCGGGCGGCTTCACGGGCGAAGGATGGCCCGGAAAGGACGGCCACGCGAGAGCCCGCGCGCTCGGCGCAGACCGCCGCAATCACTTCGCTCATTCGGAGGAGCGTGCCGTGTTCGAGCCCTTTTGTTGCGCTGACAATCGCGACGCCGGATTTCAGATCGGGGAGCATGGCGGCGTAAACATTGCGAGCGTGCGCCGATGGGATGACGCCCAAGACGATGTCCGCGCCGCTGAGAGCAAGTGCGAGATCGGACATGACATCAATTGCGGGAGGAAGCGAGAAGCCGGGGAGATACACGGCGTTCTCACGCGTCTCACGGATGCGCGCGCCAAGCTCAGCGTCGTGTACCCACAGAGCGATCGCATGCTCGCGACGGCTCCTGCTGAGCACAATTGCGAGAGACGTGCCCCAGCTTCCTCCCCCGATAATGGCGATCTTTTTCATGGACTTGCGCGGCGCCGGCGAAATTCGATGCGGCTCTCCGTCCCGGCCATGAGACGCGCAATGTTGGAGCGATGCTTCAGAATAATCAGGACGGTTCCAAGCGTCGTCCCGAGCATGACAGCGTGTGGGGGAGCATAACCCGGCGCGTAGAGAAAATAAGCCAGCGCAGGAAGCGATGCCGTGGCCATCAGGGAACCGAGCGAGACGTAACGCGATACGGCAACAACCACCAACCAGATGAACGTTGCCGCGACCGCCGCGGGCAAGCAAATCACGAGATATGCACCCAAGCCGCAGGCGACGCCGCGACCGCCTCGTCCGCGAAGCCAAACTGGAAAAATATGGCCGACGATGGCGCCGAGAGCCGCGGCGGTCATCCAAACGCCCGCGCCGTCCGTGACCCATGCAGCCAGCCAAACAGAGAGAGCGCCCTTCGCGGCGTCAAGACATAACGTCACTGCCCCCGCGGCGGGGCCGGCCAAGCGCGTGACGTTCGTGGCGCCAATGCTTCCGCTGCCTGCGGCACGGATGTCGCGTTGGCCGGCGATCCGTGCAATCAGAAAGCCGAACGGAGTGGCGCCGATCAGATAAGCGGCGAGCGGCAACCACCAGTACGCATTGAGAGTTTCCGCGGTCACATCGCCTCAGGCGAAAAATGAAAAGTAGCCAAACGAGTGTATTGCGCGCCGTTGGGGCCGAGTTTGCTCTGATACAAGTGCATGTCCGATGTTTTCACCGCGCCGAATTCCTGCGCGCCTGATTCCCGTAGAGGGGCGTGCAGCTTTTCGATGCTGCGAAAGTCGTCGAATCGAGCGAGAGTCAGATGCGGGCGGAATTCGCGGGTTTCACGTGCGATTCCGAATGGTTCAAGGCGCGCTTCGATTTCAGAGGCGATCTGCGGGAGTTTCGGCGAGGCGTCAATGCCGACCCAGAAGACTCGCGGGCGGCGCTCATTCGGGAAGAAGCCCGTTCCGCGGAAGATCATTTCGACGGGCGCGGCGGAATGTATTTTCTCAAGCGCAGACTGAATCGGAGCCACCCGATCCTCTTCCACTTCGCCGATGAATTTCAGCGTCACGTGAATTCCTTCGGGGCGCACCCAACGGGCCGCCGGGAGCGCGCGCCGCAGTTTCTCACAGAACGCCAAAATCGCGGCGCGGACGGATTCGCCGAGGTCCAGCGCGACGAAAAGCCGCACGCGAGGTCACCCTTTCGCGCCGCCGCGTTTGCCGGTGGCGTAGAGGAAATAACGGCGCACCATGTCGAGAGCTGTTTGCGATGCCTGCCACCGGACGCGCTCGCGATCACCGGGGAAGCGGGTACCGTGTTCGCGGGGTGTGCCGCCATCAGTCAAAGCAATGTGCACGAGGCCGACAGGTTTCTCAGGCGTACCGCCGCTGGGCCCGGCCACCCCCGTAATTCCCACGCCGAGCGTGCTACCCGTCCGCCTGCGGATGCCGTCGGCAAGAGCCATCGCCACCTCGGCGCTGACGGCTCCGTGCGCTTGAATCATTTCCGCGGGCACGTCAACCCATGAGGACTTGAGCTCGTTGCTGTAACTCACGACGCCCCCGAGAAAATAAGCGGAGCTTCCGGGAATGCGAGTGATCCGTTCGGCCAGAAGGCCGCCTGTGCAACTTTCTGCAGTGGAAATGGTGGATTGATTTGTAATGAGCGCGTTTGCGACGACCTCTTCGAGCGATTCACTTTGCGCGGTGAAAAGATTTTCGCCGAGCGAAATCGTAATCCGCTCGACCATTTCGTCGAGGAGTTTTTCGGAGGAGCGCGCATCATCGGACCAGGTGCGCAAGTGGATTTGAATCTCACCCGGTGATGCGAGGATGGTCGTTTGGACATCGGCGTATTTCGTGTAGATCGGCGCGATGCGTTGATCCACGTCGGATTCGGGAAGCCCTGCAACTCGCAATTCGCGTGCGATCAGCCGCTTGCTGCCGGAGCGCTTTCCGAGCCGCTCGACGACTTGCCGGGCGAACATCGCCTCCATTTCCTTCGGCGGGCCGGGCAAGAGAATGATGATGCGGCCATCTATTTCCAGCCAAAGGCCGGGAGCCGTGCCGCGCTTATTTTCCAATACTTGCGCGCCCTCGGGAACCATCGCCTGCCGGGCATTTATTTCGGCCATTTGACGGCCGATGCTGCGAAAGCGCTGCTGAATAGTGCGCAGGACATCGGGATTCGATTCGAGCCTGCGTTGGAGTAACTCCGCAACGGCTTCGCGCGTCAGGTCGTCTTCCGTGGGACCGAGGCCGCCCGTGGCCACGATTACATCGGCCCGCAAGAGCGCCTCGGAAAAAGCTTCGCGAATGTCACCGCGAGTGTCGCCGACAACTCCCTTGCGCGCCACTTCAATGCCGAGCTTGTTCAGCTCCGACGTGAGAAAAAGAGAATTGGTGTCCACGCGGTCGGGCGTGAGCAGTTCGGAACCGACGGCTATGATTTCCGCTTTCATTTTTCAGTTTTCATCCAGAGAAAGTTCGGCATCGCAGGGTTCGCGGAACTAAATCGGCAGCGGCAAGCCTTCGACATCCCAATCGAGGCTGAAGAGCGCGCCAGTCGTCACCACAAACGCGCGGTGAGTGGGCAGCAATGCCATTCCGACTATTCCGTGGCCGCCGAGAACGAGATCGGCTTTGCCCTCTTCCGAAATCCGCACAATTCCGCGGCGGCCGGCAAGTGAAGCGCCGACATACAAATTTCCTTTGCGGTCAAACGCGAGGCCCTGCGGCCGGCCCAGGCCACGGAAATACGTTGTCACATCGCCGCCTTGGGTGATGCGGTAGATGCGATCGAAGCTCGAAGTCGTCGGCCCGGCGACGAAAAGTTCGTCCGAGGGGCTCAACGCGAGGTGATAAAAGGAGAGCGAAGGTTCGAGCGTGGCGAAGACGAAGATTTCTTTGTCGCGGCCAATCTTGAAAATCGTGCCGCTCCGGTCGCCAACATAAAGGTTGCCGCTGCGATCGAACGCGAGTCCCGTGGCGATGCCCATGCCTTCGGCCCATTGCTCGGTGCGGCCATCGGGGGCCACGCGATGGATTGTGCCGTCATGGCGGCAGGAGACGTAGAGCAAGCCATCGCGGCCGACGGCAAGGCCGCTCGGATTCACGAGCTGCGTGGTGAAGGGCTTGATCGTGTAATTCGAGGTGATCTTGTATAGAGAGACGGGGACGCGCTCGCCACGTTGCCCGCTGAATGTGACGTAGATGTTTCCTTCGGCGTCCACAGCGAGATTTCCGACCGGGTGGAGATTGTCCGCGATTTGCACCCCCACGGAAATTGCAAACGGCTGGCTCACTCCGCTGGGAGCCGCGACGCGCACGGTGCCGTCGCCGCTGCCTTCGGGGACGCGCGCGATCACATAGCTATCCGCGTGGAAGAGGAGCTCGCCCTCATTTTCGCCGAAGCGCACGCGAGGGCGAACAGCCGCGGCCGTGGCGAAGCCGTGGCCGTGGATTATGATCTCTCCGCCGGGAATTGCGGCGGGCGGCGTCACACGATCGATGCGCGGTAGTCCATTAATTGCGAGTGTCATAGATTATGCCAGCAGGCCCAGCGCGCGGGCTGCCCAAAGACCGAGAGCCGCGTAAATTCCAGCAATCCAATCGTCGGCCATGATTCCCCAGCCGCCGGGAAGCTTTTCGGCTTGCCGCGCGGGGAACGGCTTCCAGATATCGAAGACTCGAAAAAGTATAAAGCCGAGGAGCAGACATTTCCAGTTGAGGAGCCTCCAAAAGAGGAGCATTCCAAAACCGATGAAATCTGGGTTCCGGATTTCCTGAAGTGGGATGTAGGTGACACCCAGTCCTATCAATAGGGTGACCATTACTCCTGAAACTTCGTCGATCACAACGATTTGCGGATCCTCTGACTTCGAGAAGTGAGCCACCCGATTCGCAGCAAGAACACCTACGAGGGACACAAGCAAAGCGACCAGAATTTCTGAATATAGGAATACGAGAGAGGGATGGTCCATCACGAAAGGAAAACGCCGATAGATTGGCGAGAAAACTGGATAAAACCTCACTGTGAAAGGAGCAACGACCGCGATCGACAAAGCGACTCCGCCCAGCGAGCCCCAGGTGCCGGGGCCGGGCTTCAGGTAACCGAGGCCGAATGCGGTGGCGATTAGATAGCTGATGCGCGGCTTCTTCGGGGGAGCGGTGGAGGGCGCGGGCTCGGAGGTCACTGGTCTTCTTCCGCCTCCGACTCGGATTGTTTGCGTTGCGAATCGCCACCGGCGGGTTCGCCGTTCACGAGGCGCTCGAGTTCATCTTCGTCGAAAGCGGGCTCGGAGATTTTGTATTTTTCGGTGGCCCAATTTCCCAGGTCGATGTCTTTGCAACGCTCGCTGCAGAAGGGGAAATTGGCGCCCGTTTGCGAATCAGTGGGAGCGCCGCAGATGGGACAGTGGTGCTTCATTGAAGAACGCGGAGCGGCGCGCCCGTCGCAATACGTTGCACGGGAACGTGGGGCGGCATTGCAGTTGTCGGCGCTGCGTCGATATCGCGCAACGCGCCAGGGCGCACGACATCCAGGATTCTGCCGACAAGATCATAATCGTACGATTCGGTGATTTCGATGCGCACGATGTCGCCCGGCTGGGGGACGTGCGCCGAAGAAGTATCGCCGTCAAGGACCGCGATGTCATTTACATACACTTTGCCGTCGATGTCCGGAGCCATGCTCTGGAGGCGTGCTTCCCAGACGAGTTCGCTTTCGCGCGAGGCGCCTTCGAGGAGCGCGGTTTCGATTGTGCCCACGCGGGATTTCAATCTGCGCTTAGAAATTTTTCGTTGCAAGGACATTAGCCGATCGCGTCTATCGGTCTTCGCTTCCTCGGCAACTTTCTCACCGAGGTGGAAGCTCGCAGCTGTGTCCACGTCGGAATAGGTGAAGACGCCCATCCAATCAAATTCCGCCGCGCGGACGAATCCACATAGTTCACGGAAATCGGCATCCGTTTCGCCAGGAAAGCCAACGATGAATGAAGTGCGCAGCGAAACGCCAGGGATTGTCTTGCGCACGCGCTCGAGCAGTTTCAAGAATGCATCACCATTGGAGCCGCGTTTCATCGAAGCCAACACGTTGCGCGAAGCGTGTTGCAAAGGCATGTCGAGATATTTCACCAGGCGATCGTGCGCGGCGAGCGTTTCGAGCAATTGCTGTGTGACTCGATTTGGGTAGGCATACAGAAAGCGCACCCAGGCAAGCTCTTCAATTTGCGCGAGGCGCGAGAGGAGCTGCGGGAGGCCGTCGCGCAGACCGAGATCCTCGCCATAGCTCGTTGTGTCCTGGCCGATGAGCGTGACTTCGCGGACGCCCGCGTGGGCGAGTTGCTCCGCTTCACGCGCGACCGACTCGAAACGGCGGCTGCGAAATGTTCCGCGCAATTGGGGGATGATGCAGAACGCGCAGGGATGGTCGCAGCCTTCGGCGATCTTGATATAAGCGGCGTGGCGCGGCGTGGTGATGAGACGCGGCGTGAGGTCATGGTAGAGATAGTCGGATGCGCTGGCATGGGGGGCGGCATTTCCATTGGCCGATTTTCCACCGCGTACGGCGTCTAGAATTTTTTCGACCTCGCCGGTGCCGACGACGGCGTCGACCTCAGGAATCTGCTCGAGGATTTCCTTTCGATAGCGCTCGACGAGGCATCCCGCGACAATCAGGCGGCGCGCCACTCCGAACTTTTTGTGCTCGGCCATTTCGATGATGGCCTCGATAGATTCCTTCTGCGCGGGTTCGATAAAGCTGCACGTGTTGACGACGAGGATTTCGGCATCCATGGCGTGCGGCGTCAATTCGTAGCCTTCGCGCGCGAGAATACCCATCATCACCTCGCTATCCACAAGGTTTTTCGGGCATCCGAGGCTGACAAAGCCGACTTTGGTGCTGTTCTCGATGCTGTTCGATGAGTTCGACATATTCTTGGGAGCGAACAATTCTAGCATACGGCGTGGTTAGGGCTCTCAACGCGGTCATGGTTCAGAATGAAAGGGAGTTTCTTGCGGAACTAAGAACGAGTGCGTCCGATTTCGGAGAGTTTTTGGCGAATCTCGCGCAGCAACTCGACGCAGCGCCGCGGCTCGACAGACGCATCCCCGAACCGCGCGGACTGATATATATCTGTCAGCCGTCCGACGGGCGCGGCAAGCTCCATCTGAGGGATTGATGTGGCGAATTCAAGCGCGGTGGCGCCTTCCGCCTTGCGAAACCCGCGGCGCTCGAGCAAGCGCAACATTTCGGAATAGTGCTCGCTGGCCCGCTTAGCAGAAAGAATTCCAGTTGAGGGAGAACGCAGGATCCACCACAATTCAAAACGCTTGCGAAGGGGCTTGCGAGCTAAAACCAATGCGAGAGTTGCGGCAATCACAGCAATCGAAAACGGAGTGCCGGGCCAATTCTGCGCTTCAACCTGCCACAGTTGCATACGCCGGATAAGTGAGGCATGCAAATGATCAAACCGCGTTCGCGCGGCGGCGGCCCATTCGTGTGCGCCGCGTCCAGCGCCTTGCGCGAGGGAAACTTGGTGCATGAAATCGTAATTGATGACCCACTCTTCCCACTTGAGTGCGAAGAAGTCCCAATATTTTCCGAGTGAAGCTGTCCACCCTCGCGGAGTGCTATCGCCGCCGGGCGTGGGGTCAAACGTAATCCAGCCATTGCCGGGGAAATAGGCTTCCACCCAACTGTGCGCGTCGCTCGCACGCACGATGAAATCGCCGCCGACGCTGTTGTACTCGCCGGTCTGGAAACCGTTGATGTAGCGCGCGGGAATGCCGAGCGTGCGCAGCATCACTGTCATTGCCGAGGCGAAATATTCGCAATGGCCCGCGCGGCGCACGAAAAGAAAATGCGCGAGGGGGTCATTGCCGGGCGCGCCGGCCAGGTCGAGCGTGTAGCCATAATGCGTGCGCAAGTAATTTTCAAGCGCGACTGCTTTGTCATAAGGCGTCGCCGCTCCTGTGGTGGCCTGCAGCGCGAGCGGCGAAATGCGCGGGTCAAGATCCGGAACCTGAAGATAGGTTGAAAGAATTTCCTGCGGATAATCAGCGCCAGCGGCGCGCAATTCGGCGGGAGTTGCGGTTTCGGGCCGCGAATAGGCGTCATAGCTAAGCTCGGAATAACTCGGAAATGGATTGAAGATTGAGCCTGCGCCATCCACCAACAGGTAATTTCGCCGCGTCGTTTCGCCGAGTCCGGAGCCCGCGGAAAATTTTCCACGTACGATTCCCGCTCCGGGAACGACAAATACCGCGTCGCTTGCAACCGGCGCAAGCAACACTCGATAACTGAGCGGTTTTGAGGAGTAAACGTCGCGGGCGTTCGAGAGGAAGAACCACCCGTTTTCATCCGCATAGACGCGCCTACGGTCACCGGATACGGCGGACCAGCGCCAGCCGTCAAAACGCGCGAGCGCGATGCCGCGCCAGCGCTGGCTCATGAACCGTTCGGGGCTGCCCGCGACTTTAATGCGCATGATCACCGCGGTGCTCTTCTGGATTTCGCCGATCTGGCCGAGCGCGACTGTTTCCGTGAAGCCGGTCATGAGCTTCGGCCTCAACGCGTAGCCGCCAAAATATCCGGTGGTGAAACGGGGCATCAGGAAAAACAGAAGACCGCCCAGGAGCATTGCCGCAACGGCGACGCCCGCGGAAGTTGCCGCGAGCGAGCGCACCGCTTTGCGGCCTTGAGCGCCAATCGCTTCAACTTTTGAGGTGACAGCGCCCTCCGCGCCGCGCTCGACTTCAAGCCCGATAAACGTGGAAATGCCCAGCGCGAGGAAAACGAGAAAGAAAATCAGGAATGTCGTGTCCACCGTGAGCACGGCGGCGGATAGCATCGACGCGAACGCGAGCATCGCAAGAAAAAGGGAATCGCGGCGCGTGCGTGCGCTGTAAAGGCGCAGGGCCATGGCAAAAAGCATCAGGTGCACAGTGGTCAGGAGCGCGGCGTAGAGCGCGGGATTGGGCGCATCAATGGCGCGGCTGCGCGCCCAGAAATAATCGAAGGGCACGTAAGCGAAATAAGTGACAAAGCAAATCGTGGCCGCGCGAGCGGAAAGTTCCGGGCCGCGTCCGCGCCACCTGCGAATGCCTTTGACGATCAGCGCAACGGGCGCGGCGATTGTGGTGATGATATCAAGCTTGCCTGTTGAGACCAGCGTGAGGACGGACGTGAGAAGCAACAAGTAGAGCGACGCCTCGAAATACAAAGAAAGGATGGACGCAGACCGAAGTGAGCCCTCTGTGGGGACACTCGAAGCGTACGACGGCAAATGGGGCACGGCACTGCGCATGGCTGCTCCTTAAATTCTAGCAGCCGGGCGGGGTGCCGCCGCGCATGGCGCGCGAACGAGTAACCTCCGAGGCCTGGTTCGGCTTGGTGATCAGGCGTCCGGCGGCTGAGCCAACGCATGAACCGCGACGGCGGCGATTTTGCGCGTCGCGGAAGAAACGGCAAGATCCGGGACTTCATCGAGCGTGATGGCTTTCGCTCTTACGCCGGATGGAGCCGGGAGATGATCGACGTGAATCAGAAACGGCGCGAGAGTAATTTCGCGGAATGTGACCGTGTGGCGAGCTAACGGAAGCGGGGTCAATTGTGATTTCAGTCCGGCGAATTTCCATTCATATTGATCGCGCAAGAACTTCACGAGATCGCTTTTCGGATTCTTGCGTGCCGAGATCGCAGAAGGGAATTGCCAGAGATTTGAGAACAATGATTGTTCTTCCACTATGACCTGGGTCACAGTGTGGCGCGTTTCGGGCCGCATGAGAAATGTGTGGCCGCGCGAATCGAGGAATACTGCCGCCGCAAGGATGATTTTTTCCGCCGGGCGCTTCCGGCGCTTCACGGGCAAATCGCTTTCGATTCCGAGTTTGCGCGCCCGGCAGAATGCGGCCACGGGGCATTCCGCGCAGCGCGGCGTGATCGGTGTGCACACCGTCGCGCCCAATTCCATCATGGCTTGATTCCAGTCGCCGGGCGCGGCCGGCGCGAGCAAAGCCGCTGAAGTTTTTTCAAATTGCCGCCACCGGCGCGGAGCGCGCAGGTCTCCGCGGACAGCGCCGAGACGCGCTATAACGCGCGCGACATTTCCATCGAGAACTGCGAGGGCTTCGGCATACGCGATGCTGAGAACCGCACTAGCGGTGTAGCGTCCGATGCCCGCAAGCGCAAGCGCATCATTTAATTTGCGCGGGAAACGCCCGCTGTGCCGTGAGACGATTTCCTTTGCGGCGCGATGCAAATTTCGCGCGCGGCCGTAATAACCGAGTCCCGCGCAATATTGCAGCACGGATTCCAACCGCGCGTTTGCAAGTGCATGGACATTCGGGAAGCGTTTTAGAAACCGTTCATAGTATGGGATGACCGCGGCGACACGCGTTTGCTGGAGCATAATTTCGGAAACCCAGATGCGGTAAGGATCGCGCGTGCGCCGCCACGGCAGGTCGCGCTTGGCTCGATGAAACCACGCAAGGAGTTTCTTGCGAAAAACGGCGAGCTGCGCTGCATTCAGCGATGCAGGGGCGGGAGGGAGTTTTGGCGCGCGGGGCACGCGCCATTTTCGCACAGCGCTTGCGACTAAAGGGAATCGAAGAAAACCAAGTAAGACGACGTCCAGAGCGAGGTTGGGATCGAGCCGCGCGGCCTGCTGGTCAGCACAATTTTAAAGACATCCGGCTCCGCGGCAAGTTCATTGAGGAAATCCCGCGAGGGTTTCGAAGCAGCGGGTTCGATGCCGGCAAGCTGCCGCAACACGGAATACACATTTTCCACGGCGGGCGCGAGTGGGACCTCTGCCCCGGGCGCCCGGAAGCCGATAACGGACTCAAGTTCATAGAAGTGCCACGCGAGGCATGCGCAGAAGGAAACCGCGCGCTCGAATTTTTCGCTGGTGACCGGCGCAGTGTCGAGGGCGAACAGCACGCGGCGTTCATCTTCGCGTGCGAATTCGCGCACTTTGAGCGCGCCGGATTTCGCGGAGGCCTTCCAGTCCACGAACCGCGCGTTGTCTGTCTCAACGAAATTGCGGATTGCGTAGAGATCGTGGCCGCGCCCGCGCTGATAACTTTCCAGCTCACCGCTGAGGAGCGGCAGAACATCGTAGAGGGTATCCGTCGGTTGGACCGAAGGGAAGACGACCAGTTCCGCGGCGGCGTGCAGCGTGCGCGTTTTCTCGAGGAAGCCAAATGGAAAGCGGGTGCGCAGTCCCAGGGCATCCTGATGGTAGATTCCGCGCCGCGTGAAGAGCAGATCAACATGGTTTCGCACGGATTGCCTATGGGGCAAATACGGGAAATAGACGGGCTGGTCGAGCAATGCACCCGTTGGCCCGGCATGTTTCCCCGATGTGGAGAGATTCGCGACGGTCAGCGCAAAGGATGGCAAAGTCAATTTGAGATTCTTCAATTCGATGACGGCCAGTGCAGGTTCACCCGCGAAAACATGTTCCGGCAATTCAAGGTGCAATTCGATGCCCGAAAGAGTGACGCGCGAGAGCGCGCCCGAAACTACGATTGCAGCGAGCAGGCAACCGAGAATTAAGAAGAGAAGATTGTTGCCGGTGTTCAACGCGGCCAATGTAACGACGCACACAGCCGCGAGAAAGATCACGCCTTCCCTTGTGATGCGGTAAGTGACCCGGCTTGCAAACCACCGAAACCGCGTGCGCCGCGCGAGCGCCGGGACGATTGTGATGGCGACCCAGCCGGCAAGACTCAGCGCCCCAATCGCCGCCGCGCCCGCGGCCCACACCGCGCCCACTTGGGCAGCGGCACCGGAATAAATGGCAAGCCCGAATGCCACCGCCAGCGCGACCATGGCGATTCCGAAGTTGCGCCAGCCGGACCTCGATGGCTCGCGCCCCGCAGAGGGCAGGTTGGGGAGGATCCGTGGCGATGCGATTGGTTGTGACATTACAGCGGAACGCGAACTGATTCGACGAGCTCGCGAAGAATGGATTCTGCCTGCTCGGATTTCTTTTGTGTGGATAGGGAACGCGTGTTGACGACGATCCGGTGCGCGAACACGGGGACGACAAGCTGCTTGAAATCGTCCGGCAGACAGAAGTCACGGCCCTCCAGAAACGCGCGGGCCTGCGCGGCACGATGGAGCATTCGCGCGCCCCGCGTGCTGACTCCCAGTGTGATGTGTTCCGAGGCGCGCGTGCGCGAAATAATGTCGAGCGAATAGTCGAGCAGGCTTTCGTCCACGCGTACGCGCTCAACCGCATCCTGCATCGCCGCGACGTCGGCGGCTTCCATCGCGGGCACGATCTGATCAATTGCGGCGCGGCCCGCGGCGTCACGCAGAATTTCCTTTTCGCTGGCGCGGCCGGGATAACCCATTCGCACGCGGAGGAGAAAGCGGTCGAGCTGCGATTCGGGCAGAGGATAGGTGCCGTGGTGCTCGACGGGATTTTGCGTGGCGAGCACCATGAACGGTTGCGGCAACGTGTGCGTGTGGTTGTCCACCGTGACCTGCGCTTCGTTCATCGCTTCGAGAAGCGCGGACTGCGTTTTCGGCGTGGTGCGATTGATTTCGTCGGCCAGGACAATATTCGCGAAAAGCGGCCCCGGCTTGAAATCAAATTCCTGGCGCGCGGCGTTGAACACGCTGACGCCGATGACGTCGGACGGCAGGAGGTCCGAAGTGAACTGGATCCGCTGGAATGTGCAATGAAATGACTTCGCGAGCGCCTGCGCGAGGGTGGTCTTGCCGACGCCGGGAACGTCTTCGATGAGCAGATGGCCGCGCGCGAGCAGCGCAATAAGGGCCATGTCAATGACTTCGTCCTTGCCTTTGATGACTTGCGCGATTGCGCGCTTGAGTTGCGCGACGGGTCGCGCGTCAAACCGCGTATGGCTTTGCGACGCGTGAGAAATTGGTTGCGGAATGGAGGTTGTTGGCATCGGCTGGAGTATCGCCTTCTGTTAAAATGGCCCGCGATTCTGATAAAGTATTCAGACCGTGGGCGACTAGCTCAGTTGGTTAGAGCGCTCCCCTCACACGGGAGAGGTCAAAGGTTCAAGTCCTTTGTCGCCCACCATTTCCGGCCGCGTACTGGAGTTGATTCAGGCGCGGAATTCCATTCTAGCGAAATCTAGAGATGTCAACCGCGCTGCGAACAATCGAGTTTCTATGTTTGGGGGTATGGCTGGGGGGCATTTGCCTGCTGAGTTTTGTGGTGGCCCCGGGCGCATTTGGAATCCTGGCGAGCCGCGATCAGGCCGGGGCGATTGTCGGCTTCACGCTTGGGCGGCTGCACTTAATCGGAATCGGTGCGGGAGTGATTTACCTCGTCGTGCATTTTTTGCGGCGGAGCCAGTTTCCGTCCGTGGCGCGGCTCGCTGCCATCGCGGTCATGTTGATGATTGTGCTCACGGTTATTTCGCAATTTTATGTTGCCGCGCACATGGCGGATTTGCGCCAGCAGATGGGCTCAATTGAGCACACGCCCGCAGACAATCCACTCTTCCTGCAATTCGATCACTTGCATCATGTTTCTGTTTGGATTGAAAGCGCGGTGCTTTTGCTCGCGCTCGCCGCGTTTTACCTCACTGCACGATTCTCGTAGTTACCGCTGCGTAGTTATTGCCGGTTAACGATAGCTCAAAAGAAGCGCCGAATCGAAAGCAGGATTGCCAATTCAGATCTAAGAGAAAAAGGGAGAATGTGAATCGGGGACTTGCACTTCTATTCCACTTACTTAGATGCTGTCGGGGCCAAATGAGGATGCCCGCTATTGCGCGGCCGAAGGCGCCGGATTGATCGTCTTGGTTTCGTTGGCGTGGATCGCGACGCGCTCCGCGTCGCGAATATTCTTTTCGGCGAAGTCACGCGCGAAATAGGACTGCTCGTCGTTCGCCGCGACGGCGAACAAGAGGTAATCACCGGGGATTACTCCGCCGATCTGGAAATTGCCTTCCGCGTCCGACTTGCCCGTAAAGGTGTATCTCCCCAGCGCACGCAGATCGGGCGATTCGGGGATGGCGACGACGATGAGGTTTCCTACCGGCTTCCCGCTATCCAACACTTGTCCGCTGAGCGTCCCGGCGTCCGTGCCAAGCGTCAAAACGCAATCATTCAGATTGAGCCCGGATTCAAGGGCAATGGGCTGCGTCGTGTAATCTTTCCCTGTACACGCAATCTGCTTCAAGTAGAGCGTGGCCTGCCCGCCAACTATGTTGAAATCATATTGCCCGGAGCCAACGCTCTTAAATTCAAATGAACCTGTGGGGTCAATCGTAGCTGACGGATTGCCGCCTCCAGGATTCGCGCCCAATTGCGATTGCAGAGACAAGCGGATGCCCTGCACCGGCGGTGGTTGATTCGTGCCTTCCACAATCAACCTGCCCCTGATGCTGCTCGGATGCGAAACGGGAATGTTGACTCGTGCATCTCCGCCCGCTACGCGAACAGACGCATACCCTACATCTGACTCCGCAGAAATCGTGCTGAATGAGCCTGTTCCTTGTTGCGTTACTACCTGAATCGAACGGGCCGACAAAGTGTAATCACCAGACGGCAGGCCCGAAATTGAGAATGAACCATCAGGATTTGAAACGTGGTTCCCCGTTCCCATCGGAAAGCCCGGCCCAATCTCGCCTGCGGAATTTACGCCTCGGCTTGCCGAGATCACAAAACGCTTCGTATCGGACTGCCCACCCGTTGAGTCAATCACCACTCCGCTGATCGTATGCGTGGACTGGGTACCTACGGAAAAACTGATGCCCGGTGTCTCAACACCGGGCGCGACTTGTATTCTTTGCGCGTCCTCAACATATCCAACGCCCGGATAATAGGTCGGCTGATAGGCCGTGCCGGTGGAGGGTCCACTGGATTGGGAGCCTATGGGTCCGCCCTGCACCCGCACACAATAGAAGCCAGGCACAAGGCCGAAGAGACGGTAGCTTCCGCGATCGTCCGTTGCAACCGAACGCATGGAAATTTCCTGCTGCGCACCGTTCTTTGTGTAGCGTACCTTCACAGCAGTGACCTGTACGCCCTGCATTGGCTCATTGTCTTCGTCCAGGATGTTGCCTGAAATGATTCCCGCGGGGCCGAGCTTGAAATCAACTTTGTTCAAGCTTTGGCCGGGGTCAACTGAAATGACTTCTCCGCCGCCACTGCGTTCATCGCTTTGGCCGTACTGCTGCGGGAGGAACCCCACATGGTCGGCGTCCGCCAGATATTTTCCCGGGGCAACGGTTGCAAAAGTAAAGCTGCCATCCGGACCGCTCCTCGTAACTTGAATACCTGTCGGCGAATTCGAACTGTTCAGGGTTCGGTTCCGTGATGGCGTTAGAGTTACAGTGGCTTTGGGTAGCGGTTCGCCTGTGGCTGAATTGTAGATGTGGCCTGAGACGGTGCCCGGGGGTACTGTTTGCTGGGATTGCTGGCCGTCAGTCTCGATTGCATGGGCGGAGTCGAGGTGCGCAGTAAGCACGGAGCCTGGCGCAAAAGGGCGCAGCAACGCTGGCGTGATTGTCGCCGCGAAAATAGAATGGCTAATCAGCGCAACGAAGAATACCGCCGAGCCGGCAACAATGTGGGCGGCCGCTTTCTTAAATGAAGGGCTGGAATTCACGATAGAGTCCGTTACCCGGTAGAGAACCCCTCGCACAATACAATAGACGGTGCCAGGCAGGGAACGGTTGCGTTCAGGGACCGCCCATCGTCTGCTTATTCGACGGGCCTGATGTTTGTGGAGATATACCACTCATGGCCAAAGGGATCGGTCACGCCGCCAAGGCGGTCGCCGTAGGGCTGGTCGGCAACCGGATACATGGAAGTGGCGCCGGCATCGATCGCGGCCTTGTAGACGGCGTCGGCGTCGTCAACGTACATGTACAAGGCTGAGCGAAGCGCAGTGTGGACGTCATGAACCTCGCCGATGGAAACGAATGAGTTCCCTACACGCAACTTCGCGTAGAGAACTGCGCCACCAGGACCGTCGTGGCGGAATGCAACCGTCGCTCCAAATGCGGACTTGAGAAATTCGATGAATTTCGCGGCGCCCTCAATGGCAAAGCTGGGCGTCAAGGCAGGCGCACCCTCGGGAGAATGCTCGGAGACTCGCCGCGTACTGAGATACCAGCGATTGCCGCAAACGTCTGTCACGCCTGCTTCGCGGTCGCCATAAGGCTGATCCACCGGCGCATAAATTGAAACTGCGCCTGCCTGAATGGCGCTCTCGTAGGCGCTGTCCGCATTGGGGACGGCCAACTCAATTGCGGCGGGGTGATCGGGCCCCTGATATGTTCCGCCGCCGCCCATCATCAGCATCGAATCCGCGAGGCGCAATTCGCAGTGGTAGCCGCCTGCTCCGCCTTGAGCGCGGAACAATTCTTCGGCGCCGAAGGCCTTCTTCACAAATTCAACCGCCTCTAGCCCGCGGACTGCCGAGAGGTATGGGGTTATGGTGTGGAACATTCCGCGCGCGAGCTTGATAGCTTTCTCTGGACTGGTTCTCGCAGACATCGCTGTTCTCCTTTGCAAATCGGCTTTCAGGCGTATCTTGAAATCGGCGCGCGGCAAATCACGAAGATCCGCGGCTATCTGTGCCAGCCCACGCAAACGTGCAGGCAGGGAGGGGGGTTCGGCTTCGCGGCGCGTAAGTATTGCCGCAATGGCCAGATCGAGTTGTTCAATCGGCGATGGCTTAGCCATGGCTTTCCTTCAATCTTTCACGAAGTGTTTGGATCGCCCGAAATTGGAGCTGCTTGACGGCGCCTTCGGTGCGCCGGATCTCTTGCGCGATTTCGCGGATGCTTTTCTCATGCGCGAAGCGCAACTCGATCACGCGCTTCTGGTCCGCGGGCAGTTCGTTCGCGAGTTTGAAGAGCGTTGCGCGGCGGCCGGCGTCCGCGTAATCGGCCTCATGAAATTCTTCCGCAGCCGGTGAACCCTGCTCTTTGGCATTGCGCTTCCAGCGGTCGGCGATGGCATTTGAGGCGATGCGAAATAGCCACGCGCCAAACGGCGCTCCGCGCCATTCAAACTTCGGAAGATTGGCAAGCGCGGAGTGGAACACTTCCGACGTAAGGTCTTCCGCGGCGTCGCGGTCACCTGTGCGGCGCGCGATGTACGCGTACACACGCGTGAAATAAAGCTCGTAGAGCTCGGCAAAGCGGGCGGGGTCCTTCTGCGCCGCTTCGACGAGTGGTTTCTCGTCAGCTTCTTTCTCACGAGCCGTCAACGGGTTCTCCGCTTTTCCTGCCTTCCATAACATAAACTGCCGGGAGGGGGAAAGGTTACGGTGATTTCCGCGATTCCGCGTTCCCGCGCGCGCCGTGCTAGACTTCCGCGCAATGCAAACTGGAATCATCGGGCTGCCGCAGGTCGGCAAAACAACTCTCTTTAAGATTTTGACGAAGGCGCATCTGGATACGCGCGCCGGGCAGGCTGCAACGACGCACGTCGGCGTTGCGCGCGTGCCCGAAAAGCGGTTGGAGCAGCTTGCGGCGCTCTTCAAGCCAAAAAAGATAACTTATGCGACGGTGGAATACGTGGATGTGGGCGGGCTGGCGCGTGAGAAGGCGCGCGAGTCGGCATCGCTCGTGCAACTTCGAGAGGTGGATGCGCTGGCGCATGTTGTCCGCGTGTTCGAGAATCCATCTGTGCCGCATCCGGCGGGTTCGGCCGATCCGGTGCGCGACGCCGAGAATCTTGACCTGGAATTGATGCTGGCGGATCTGGACCAGGTTACGCGGCGGCTCGAACACTTGGACAAAGACTTGAAGAAAAAGAGGGACCCGGTGCTGGAGCAAGAACAGGCCGCCATACATCGTTGCAGGATTGCGCTGGAAGCGGGCCAGCCGTTGCGTGAACTGGAACTCACAGTGGAAGAAGCCAAGAAGCTTGCGGGCTTCAAGTTTCTTTCGCAGCGGCCGATGCTCTACGTGTTGAACCTTGGCGACGAGGACGCGGCCGAACTGGAGAGCGCGGGTGAAAAGCACGGCCTCGGCAAACTTGCCGGAAAACCGAATACAGTCGTCGTTCCGATTTGCGGGCGCATTGAGGCGGAACTTGCGGAGCTTGGCGATGCGGAAGCCGCCGAATTGATCGCCGCGTACGGATTGAAATCCCCGGGCCTCGACCGCGTCATTCAGGCGACGTACAAGCTTCTGGGCCTCACCTCGTTTTTTACCGCGGGCGAGCCTGAGGTGCGCGCGTGGACGATTCGCCACGGCATGTCGGCGCAGAAAGCGGCGGGCGTAATCCACACAGACATCGAGCGCGGATTCATCAAGGCCGAAGTCGTGCGCTGGGACCAGTTGCTTGAAGCGGGGAGCTGGGCCGCGGCGCGAGAGCGCGCATGGCTCCGCCTAGAAGGGAAAGAGTATGTGGTGCAGGAAGGGGATGTAATCCTGTTCCGCCACTCGGGCTGAGACGAATTCAATGGAAGCACCGCGCATCGCGCTCGCCATCGCACTTGGCCTCGCCGCCGCGTTTGGGAATGTTCTCGGCGGATTATTTGTTGTGCGCCGAAGCTGGTCCCGCCAATTCCTGAAGTATTTTCTCGCGCTGGGCGCGGGGTTCATGCTCGGCGTCGTTTTCCTGGATGTGCTCCCCGAGTCGCTGCATCTTGTGGGCGCCGAAGCCGCGGTGCTCTGCCTGCTGATCGGCTATTTTCTCGTCCACCTTTTTGAGCACACACTTGTTCCGCACTTTCATTTTGGTGAAGAGACGCACACCGAGCAGGTGACGCATCATCATGTTGGCATTTCCGCACTGCTTGGCCTCGTGATTCATGCATTCTTTGATGGCGTTGCAATCGCGTCGGGTTTTTTGGTGTCCACCTGGCTCGGCTGGGTGATTTTCCTTGCGATCATTCTGCACAAGCTGCCCGAAGGCTTTGCGATTTCGTCGTTGATGATGGCCACCGGGCGCAGCAGGAAAAGTTCGCTCTGGGCCGCGGTGATTCTTGGCATCGCAACCGTTGCCGGCGTTTTATTAATGAGCGCGCTCCGCACCGAAGTGCGCTATGCTCTGCCCCTTGCCGGTGGTGTGACGCTGTACGTTGCTGCATCGGACCTTATCCCCGAGGTCAACCGCGAACCTGGCCCGGTGATGCCCGTGCTTGTTTTTTTTGGGCTCGCGATGGTTTTCCTGCTGCACCGGCTATTTAACGGTTGATTTGCCTGATCTGCGAAGGGTTTGCCCGCCGACCCGGTCTGAATCTGAATCGCAGCTGTTACGCCGGACAGTTAGCCCCTTGGAGGCACCCCCCCGACGCAACTTTTTGAGGACAATAGGGTTTAAGGTATTGTGGAGGTCATGGCTAGGTCGGACGTCCAATTAATGCTGGGCGTAAGGGCCGGGGACGAAGCGTCCTTTGAGCTCTTGCTCCGGCGCTACCGGGTGCCGCTAGTCAATTTCCTTTACCGGATGGTGCGGGATTCCGCGCAGGCAGAAGACCTTGCGCAGGAAGTTTTCCTACGCGTTTATCGGGCGCGGAAGGATTATGCACCGAGCGCGAAATTCACCACTTGGCTTTTTCGCATCGCCACAAACCTTGCGCTGAATTCCATCCGCGACGGCCGTCACCGGCAGATGGATGTCTCGATTGATCAAACGGTGGACGATGGCGAGCAGGAACAAGCGCGGATTGATGTGGCGGACAAGACGCCGAATGTCGAGCACCGGCTTCTGGAACGCCACCGCGCAGCAATGATTCGCCGCGCGGTGGATTCGCTGCCGGATAAGCAGCGCGCCGCGGTGCTGTTGCATAAATATCAGGAGCTTGATTACGCGGATATCGCGCGCGCTCTGGATTGTTCGGAAAGCGCGCTGAAATCGCTGCTCTTCCGCGCGTATGAGACATTGCGTGTACATTTGGCGCCCCTCGTGGTCGCGGGTGGCAGCCAAACGATTCGAGTAGTTCATCCAGGCAGGGCAGAGAGGGCATCATGAGCTGTGAACGAATGGAAGGCCGGTTGGTCGCTTACTTGGACGGACGCGCGATGCAGTCTGATCGCCGTGCCGTCGAATCGCATCTGAAGGATTGCGCGGCTTGCCGCGCGCGGGTGGAAGGTTTTCAAGGTGTCTGGAGCATGCTCGGCGAACTTCCAAAACATGAGCCTTCGCCCGAGTTTGACGCGCGTCTGCGCGCGCGGCTCGCGACAGAGCCTGTTCATCAGGGTTTTTGGGCCGGCGTGCTGCCGTCACCGCGATTCGCGCTGGCGGTAACCGTGCTTGCGGCATTCTGCGTGTGGCTGTCGTCGCGTCCAATGCAGCCGCCTGTGCAGGTTGGAAGCGAAGCGGAGTTCCGCATGATTCAGGATTTGCCCGTGCTTGAAAATTATGATGTGCTTTCGGGTTTCGACGTGTCGCAACCCGCGCCTTCACCGCTGAAGGATTGATTCGCGGCGCCGGTAGTTTTGATTTGCGCCGGGTGAAAAGATCAAGATAAAGATTGAAATGAAGCGCTTCACACAATTCGGAGTCTGGCTCGGCATGCTTCTGCTGGCGACTGGGCTTTCCCTGCCCGCGGCAGCGAATGGCGGAGTGCGCGAGAAGTTTTCGCAGGCTGAAAAGTCCAGCCCCATGCCGCCCAATAATTCTGGAAATCAAACCAAGTCTTCTGCAAATGAGGGGAAGAATAAGAACCCCGACTCCGCAAACGAAAACTCCGGACCAAAGGGGAATCAACCGGGCAATGGTCGCGCAGGGTTGGGTCTGCCGCCGAAATTTGTGGAACGGCTGGAAGAAATGCCTCCGGATCAGCAAGAGCGGTTCATGAAGAACAATGAACGCTTCCGCAACATGCCGCCGGAACGTCAGGCGCAGATCCGCAGGACCCTGCAGCGATGGAACAACCTTTCTCCTGAGACGCGGGCTATGATGCGCCAGCGCTTAGCGGCATTGGAGCAAATGTCGCCACAGGAGCAGAGGTATGTGCAGCAGGAGATCAAGCCTGCCTGGCGTAACATGCCTCCCAACCAGAGGCGGTTCATGCAGCAGCATCTAAATCAGCTCTATGGAATGAGCGCACCGGAAGCACAAACAAAACTGAGCGATCCTGCCTTCTTGCAGGGGATGACACCAGAGCAGCAGAGAATGCTCCCTTATCTTTATCGTTTGCACGTAGGGGCAGCGCCGGAGCCCCCGCCTGGCCCTCCAGAATCCTGATTTTCAAGTTTTTCCCCTCCCACAAAATACCCTTAACTGATTGGAAACATTTCAGATTGAAACGTCCGAGAATATGCCGGACTAGCCTTCGACAGAGTTACCATCGTACCCCCAAGCCCTAGTGGTTATGCCGCCGGGCGCCTCGTTAGGTTTTCCACAGAAATCTTTGAAAATAAAGAAGATTCCTCTTGACAGAAGTTCGAACCTGTCTACAATCGTGGCACAAAGTGGGAGAAAGTGGCGACAAGTGTTACAAGGTGGTGAGCTTGGTTGATTTTACGCCGGCTTTGAGCGTGGTTCTAAATGCTAAGGGGAAACTCTCCAGCGAAGGTGGACGAGAAAGGCAGGGTGAAGATACCCGCCGTCTATCTGGACACGCTCAAGGAGTGGGGCGACCGATTCTACGTGACGAGCGAAAACGGTGATCGTGCGTACATCTACCCGATGAAAGTCTGGAATGAGATCGAAGAGAAGCTATCGAAGCTCTCGGGTCACAACCGGACAAAGCAGAAGTTCCTGAACCGGACCAACTATTACGGTCAGGCGGTGGAACTGGACGGGCAGGGAAGGTTGCTAATCCCGGGAGTGTTGCGGGAAGCGGCGCAGATGAAGGGTGAAGTGGATGTGCTGGGTCACCTGGATCATCTGGAAGTATGGAATCACGCGCGATTCATTGAGCAGCTCAACAACAGCCCAATTACGGAAGACGACGAGAAGATTTTGGACGGCTTGGATATTTAGAGCTTGGAAGCGGCGCATACCCCGGTCATGGTCGAAGAAGTTCTTAGCTGGCTGCAAATTCGGCCAGAAGGGACTTACATTGACGCGACCGTCGGCCTGGGCGGGCACGCCGTGGAAATCGCCAAGCGGCTGACCACGGGGAAGTTGATCGGGCTAGACCGCGACGCAGAAGCGCTTGAAATCGCGCGCGAGCGCCTGAAGAGTTTCGAGGGAAACGTGAAGCTGGTGCAGGCCAATTTCGGAAAGATTGATGAGGTCGCAAGCGAATTGGGATTGCCACCGGCGGATGGAGTACTGGCGGATTTGGGAGTTTCGAGCATGCAGTTGGACCGTCCGGAGCGCGGCTTTTCATTTCGCGCGGAGGGACCACTGGACATGCGGATGGACAACACGGCGAATGAAACCGCCGACGAGATTGTGAATGGCTGGCGCGAACGCGAGCTGGCCGATGTGCTCTATCAAAATGCGGAAGAGCACGATTCACGAAGGATCGCCAGAGCAATCGTTCGGGCGCGGCCCATTCGGTCGACCGAACATCTGGCAACGGTTGTGGCAGGGGCTCGGAAGATGGGGGGTAGGCAGAAACTGCATCCCGCGACAAAAACGTTTCTGGCGCTGCGGATAGCGGTGAATCGAGAGTTGGAGGAACTCGGGCAGTTTCTTGGCCGGACCCCTGCCACTTTAAATTCCGGAGGACGCCTGGTCGTCCTCAGTTATCACTCATTGGAAGATCGCCTCGTGAAGCACTCGTTTCAAGAGCATGCGCGCGCGGGCGTCCTTCGCATCCTCACCAAGAAGACGGTCCAGCCCTCCGTCCACGAAATTGACAGCAACCCTCGCGCGCGCAGCGCAAAGCTCCGCGCCGCGGAGAAAATGGCGGGCGGCCAGTGACTGAATTTCACACAGTAAAACGGATTGATAATTCCCGGGTGGTGCGTTGGACGGCGCCACGGCGTTTGCGCGCGTGCGCGCGTCTGGTGGGAATGGGGAGTTTGCTCTCGCTGGTTGCGCTGCTTTACGCGTGGCAACACTTCCAGTGCATTCAAATGAGCTATCAACTGGAGGCTCTGAAGGCCTCGCAGGCGCAAGCCGCGGAATTGAACCAGCGGCTGCGCATGCAAGATTCCGCGCTGAGGTCGCCGGGGCGCATTGATGCGATCGCCCGGCAGCAACTCGGGCTAGCGTCACCCAAGGCGAGCCAGCTCGCGCCTTCACAAGGCCCGGCGGAATCGGTTTTGGCGCAGGCGCGGAGGACTTCATCTCCGTCGGCGCAATAGTTCCCGTTTGCAATCAAGAAGCGCGAGGAAGCGCGGGCGCTCGAATCGGAGCCCCTAAAAGTGACGAACGCTGGTTCGTCCATGAAGAATTTGTGTGCCCGTGACGGTTTAGGAGGAGCTTGGGAAGCCCAATGGATTGGCGCAGTCCCCGAGTCCGATTGTTATTGGTGGCCGGAGTCATTGTGCTCTGGATGGGGGCCGCGTTCGTTCGACTCGCCTACCTGCAATTATTTTGCTACAGCGATTACCTGAACCGCGCCGATCGCCAGCAACAAAGAATCGTGGAAGTCAGTCCGCGCCGCGGAGTTCTTTACGATCGCAATTTTCATGAGCTGGCGATGAGCCTCACGATGGAGTCTTGTTACGCCATGCCCGGAGAAATCACCGACCAAGATATGGTCGCGCGGCTGCTCGCGGGCGTGCTCGATACCTCGCCGGAAGATATTTCTGCGAAGCTGGCGTCGTCCTCGAGTTTCGTGTGGATTGCGCGAAAATTGCCCGCCGAGAAAGCAGAGCGCATCAAGGAGATGGGCCTGCGCGGTGTTTATTTTGTCCCTGAGCGCCAGCGTTTTTATCCGAAGCAACAGCTTGCATCGCACGTTCTCGGATATGTTGACATCGATGAGAAGGGTCTCGGTGGAATTGAGTACGCGCTCGATTCGGAAATCCGCGGGCGTCCCGGCCGGATGATGGTGCTTACCGATGCGCACCAGCGCTGGTTTGACGGCTCAGAAAAGGGCGCCGAGGCCGGATCAAACGTCGTCCTCACGCTCGATCAAAATATCCAGTACATCGCGGAAAAGGAACTGGCTCAGGCAATTCGTGACACGCGTGCCATCAGCGGCACGGTCCTCGTCGAGGAAACTTCGACCGGCAGATTGTTGGGTGCTGCCAATTGGCCCACGTTTAACCCGAATTCACGCGCGGATGCTTCGTCCGAAGCGCGCATGAACCGCGCCATCACCGCGCTGTATGAGCCGGGCTCAGTCTTCAAAATTGTCACGCTTGCCGGCGCGATCGAAGAAGGCATCACGAATCCGGACGAGGTTGTGGATTGCCAGATGGGATCGATTTATGTGGCGGGGCATCTCATCCACGACCACAAGCCCTTCGGGCTCTTGACCATCGCGCAGGTCTTGGCGAAATCGAGCGACGTCGGCGCGATCAAAATGGGTTTGCGGCTCGGCGCGCCAAAACTTTACGACTACATAAGGGCATTCGGCTTTGGCGCAACAACGGGAATTGACTTGCCGGGTGAGGGCCATGGCATGTTGCGGCGCGTTGAAAATTGGACGCCGGTTTCTGTCGGCTCAATTTCGATGGGGCAGGAAGTGGGCGTCACCGCAATACAACTTATTTCGGCGATGAACGCGATTGCCAATGGCGGCATTTGGGTGAAGCCGCATGTCGTTCTCGGCATGAAAAACGACGCCAAGTTTTTTTCAACCGAGCAAATCGAAACGCGCCGCGCAATCAGCGCACAGACGGCGGCGACCATGCGGTCCATGCTCGAGGGAGTCGTCTTGGAAGGCACCGGCCCCAAAGCGCGCCTCGATGGCTACTCCATTGCCGGCAAAACGGGCACCGCGCAAAAAATCGATCCCGCCACGGGACGCTATTCCCAATCGAAGACGATCGCCTCATTTGTTGGATTCGCCCCCATCAACAACCCGGCGGTCACGATTCTCGTTACGCTCGATTCACCCGTGGGACTTCATGAGGGCGGGGAAGTTTCCGCGCCGGTGTTCAAGAGAGTTGCTGAGCAGGTGCTTGCATACCTGAATGTCCCGCAGGATGCGCCTGTGAACCCGCACCTTCAGCGAGCCAGCTTTCACGACGACGCGGAGAGATCCGACGCGGATGTGAGCGACTTCGATCCAGCTCAAATGGAGTCGGCAAATACCCCCGCGGACATCGTGGCAATGCCGCCGCGGCGTTCCTCGGTGGACACGCCTGCGCCCACACTCGCTCTTGTGGATGGAGAGGCCGTTTTGTTGCCATCGCTTGCGGGAAAGACGGTTCGAGAGGTTTCCGAACAGTGCGCGCGGCTCGGAATCGCTCCCGTCTTGGTTGGCACGGGGGTTGCACTGGATCAGGATCCGAAGGCTGGGATGACTGTGCGGCGCGGAAGCCGCGTCACGGTGCAGTTTGGTCGCCCCGCACCTACCGCGGCTTCGCCCGCACGTCAGCCGGACAAGAGAAATTGACCGTGCCCGCGAAAACACAAGCCGCAACGGATCTCATCGCGCCCGAGCGGGGCGCTGTAATCTCTAGCAGGAGAATGAGACTCGGGGACATCCTTGCCGGGGTGACCATCACACAGCCCCTCGTTGATGCCGAGAGGGAAGTGAGCGGCATTGCCTACGACAGCCGCCATGCCTCGCCCGGGTCTGCATTTTTTGCGATTCGCGGAGAATCCACGGATGGCAACCGGTTTGTTTCTGATGCAATAAACCGTGGCGCTTCGGTGGTCGTTAGCGAATTGCCGCGCTCGGCGACAGAAATACCTGAAGGAGTGATTTGGGTCCAGGTGCCGGAGGCCCGCAAGGCGCTCTCGATTGCCTCGGCGAATTATTTTGATCATCCCACGGCGGCGCTGAAACTGATTGCAATAACGGGGACTGCGGGGAAAACCACCACCAGTTTCCTCGTGGATTCTATTCTTCAGGCGGCAGGGATGACCACCGGACTTTTTGGCACGGTCGTCTACCGCACGCCTCGATCCGAAATTCATGCCACAAATACGACGCCGGAATCCTACGAGATGCAGCGCTTCTTCGCGGAATTGCGCGATGCGGGTGGCGTCGCGGGAGTTCTGGAAGCCAGCTCTCACTCGCTCTCAATGGACCGTTTGTGGGGCTGCCATTTTGAAGTGACCGTCTTCACGAATCTGACGAGCGATCATCTGGATTTTCACAAGAATGTGGAAGACTACTTTCTTGCGAAGCGCCGATTGTTTGAGGGTACCGGAGCAGGCGCGCCCGGCACCGCAATCCTGAATTGCGATGACGAGCGAAGCGCGCAGTTATTCGGGCTTGCGAAGCGCACGCTGACTTTCGGCCTCGATGAAGGCGCGGAGGTCACGACAAGGAAATTTAGTTTGGCGTTCTCAGGCCTTCATTTTACTGCCGACACTCCGGATGGAAAAATCGAAATCCGCTCGGCGCTTGTCGGCCGTATCAACGTCTACAACATCCTTGCCGCGGTAGCCGCGGCGCAGGCGATGGGCATTTCGCGCGCGGCAATCGAAAAAGGAATTGCAGCGCTTCCCGCCGTGCCGGGCCGCTTCGAAAGGATTGATTGCGGCCAGCCGTTCCTCGTTATCGTGGACTACGCGCACACGGATGATTCACTTCGCAAATTGCTTGTCACCGCGCGCGAGCTGCATCCGGAAGGGCGCATCATCACGCTCTTCGGAAACGGCGGCGACCGCGATCGCACAAAGCGGCCTGCAATGGGCGAAACCGCCGCGCGAGCGAGCGAACTTGTCATCCTGACGGTGGACAATCCCCGCAGCGAAGATCCGCTGCGCACGATCAATGACGCTGTCGTCGGTGTTCAGCGCACGCGCACACCGTATCGAGTGGAGCCTGACCGCGAGCGCGCAATTGCGCTGGCTTACGCCGAAGCGCGCCCCGGAGACATTGTTCTGTTGGTTGGTAAAGGCCACGAAACCTATCAAGTGATGAAGGATGGCCCCGTTTACTTCAACGAGCGCGAAGTGGCGCGGCGGTTGCTCTTGGAACGGGGGTATGGAAAGGGAAACGCGTAGGCCGGTCAGGTAGCTCTCGAGCCGGCGCCAAAAACGCTTTGGCAGGAGCCTAATCGAGTCGTGCGGCCCAGCCCTCTCGGAACGCCATGCGGTGGACGAACGATCAAGTGGCTCGCGCTCTGGGTGTTGCGGTTCCCACGGGGCTTAGCCCCGTGGCCCGGTTGGCCGGTGTGTCGATTGATTCTCGCACCGTGGGCCGGGGAGAGCTGTTCTTCGCCATACACGGCCCGCGTCACGATGGACACGCTTTTGTCCCGCAATCCCTCGCGGCGGGGGCGGGTGCTGCCGTGGTGGCCCAATCGCGGTTCGGGGAATTTGACGCCGGCGTGCGCGAAAAAATCTTCGCCGTGCCCGACACGCTGGCGGCGCTCCAGCAATTGGCGGGAGCGATTCGCCGTGAATGGGGTGGGCGCGTCGCGGCAGTCGCCGGCTCCGTTGGCAAGACAACGACCAAAGAGATTCTGGCGGCACTTGTGGCCGCGAGGTTCCGCACGCTGAAAACGGAAGGGAACCTGAACAACGAATATGGTCTGCCCTTGACGCTCGCGAAGCTGGAGCCGGAACACGAGGCGGCTGTCGTTGAGCTGGGAATGTCGCGGCGCGGGGAGTTGGCGCGGCTGACGCAGATTGCGGAACCTCAGATCGGCCTCGTCACGCGGATCGCAATTGAACATCTGGAGTTTTTTGCGTCGCTCGATGAGATCGCGCTCGCCGAGCGCGAGCTAATTGAGAATTTGCCGGGACGCGCTACGGTCGCAGTATTAAACGCTGACGACCATTACACCGCGCAGTTCGCGGCAGTCGCGCCGGGGCGCGTCGTTACATTTGGCATTCGTGCGCCGGCGGACTTTCGCGCGGAGGCCATCGAAGATCTCGGCGCGGAGGGTAGCGCGTTTACGTTTGTCGCTTCGGAAGGCAGCGCGCGGCTAAAGCTTTCGCTCGTTGGCAGGCACAACGTCGCCAATGCCCTCGCGGCGCTGGCGGCTGCCAGTGTGTGGGGCGTCGGCGTGCGCGAAGCCGCACAGGTATTGCCGCGAATGAAGCCCGCCGCAATGCGCGGTGAAATCTTGCGATTTGAGGAAGGATTCACGGTCATCAACGATTCCTACAACTCGAGTCCGGCGGCAATGGCGAGCGTGACGGATTTGCTCGCCGCAACCCCGGGCTATCGCCGCCGCATTTTGGCGGCTGGCGAAATGCTCGAGCTCGGCGCAACTTCACAGGAGCTCCATCGCGAAGCGGGCCGCAACGCCGCAGCGAAAAAACTCGATTACATCTTGGGAGTGCAGGGAGACGCCGCCGAGTTTGTGCGAGCGGCGGTTGCCGCGGGCATGCCAGAGACTCATGCGCGGTTTTTTGCAAATTCTCAAGATGTGGGCGAATTCCTCGCCGGAATTGTGAGGAAGGGCGACCTGATTCTCGTAAAGGGCTCACGCGGAGTGCGGATGGAGCGCGCCATCGAGGCGATTCGCGCAAACCATGCAATTGTAGAAGACGAGGCGGGGATTTCCAGCGCGGCGGAGCGGCACTGACATGCTCTACTACCTCTTCTATGACGTCCTGCGCCCGTATTTCAAAGCGTTGAACGTCTTCCGCTACATCACCGTTCGCACTGCCTACGCGAGCCTCACCGCGCTTTTCATCGCTCTCGTTCTCGGGCCGTGGGTGATTCGCCGGCTGCGGCAAATGCAGATCGGCCAGTTCATCCGGGAAGAAGGTCCGAAGAGCCACCACGCAAAGGCGGGCACGCCGACAATGGGCGGGGTGCTCATTGTCATTGCAACGGTCGTGCCGGCGCTGTTGTGGGCGGACTTGCGGAATCCGTATATCTTGCTGGCCATCGGCGCAATGCTTTCATTTGGGGCCATAGGATTTCTGGACGACTACGCCAAAGTGATGCGCCGCCACAATAAAGGGCTATCCGCGCGCGGCAAAATTGTCTTCCAGATTATTACGAGCCTCGGGGGAGGCGTCGTGTTGCTCGCGCTGATGACCCGCGGGGTCTACTCGACACAGTTAATTGTGCCTTTCTTCAAGAATTTTCATCCGGATCTTGTGATCCACAGTTTGCTTGGATACCAGTTCGTCTGGGTTTTGGCATTCGTTCCGTTTTTGCTCTTCATCGTGCTGGTGGTTGTCGGCTCGTCGAATGCGGTGAATCTTACCGATGGGCTCGACGGTCTCGCCATCGGCTGCACGATTATCGCCGCGGGCGCGCTCACAATCCTTACCTATTTGACCAGCAACTCGCGGTTCGCGAATTACCTCGACATCCAGTACATCCCCAATGCCGGCGAACTTACAATTTTCTGCGGAGCGCTGGTTGGAGCTTCCCTCGGATTCCTTTGGCACAACGCCCATCCCGCTGAAATTTTCATGGGAGACGTTGGTTCGCTTTCTCTCGGCGGCACGCTGGGAATCATCGCAGTCATCATCAAGCAGGAAATTCTATTGTTTTTTGTTGGCGGCGTTTTCGTGCTCGAAGCGCTTTCTGTAATCCTGCAGGTTGGTTCCTATCGCCTGACGGGCAAGCGCATTTTCAAAATGGCGCCGATTCATCACCACTTTGAGCTGATCGGCTGGAGCGAGTCGAAGGTGATCGTGCGTTTCTGGATTGCCGCGCTTGTATTTGCCCTATTCGCGCTGACAACTTTGAAATTGAGGTAGTTGAGTGAAGCTGGGAATCGAACTCGAAGGCAAGCGCGTGCTCGTCGTGGGGCTGGCGCGGACGGGCATCGCCACGGCGCTTTTCTGCGCCGCGCGAGGCGCTCGCGTGACCGCGACCGAAGAGCGTGTCGAAGCCGACATTGCCGAAACCGCCGTAAAACTGCGCGCGGCCGGCGTTACACTTGAATTGGGCGGACACCGCGAAGAGTCGTTTCTCGCGCAAGACTTGATAATCCCGAGCCCTGGAGTCCCAGCCGGCATGGCGCATCTAGAGGCTGCGTGCGCCGCAAGAATTCCGGTTTGGAGCGAAATCGAGTTTGCCTCGCGGTTCCTGAGCGGCCGGCTGATCGCCGTCACTGGCTCTAACGGGAAGACCACCACAACTTCGTTGATTGGGCACATTTTGGAAAACGCGAAAATTCCAACGATCGTAGCCGGCAATATCGGCACACCGCTCATATCCCGCGTGTCGGAGACGAGCGACGCAACCATCACTGTCGCCGAGGTCAGCAGCTTCCAGTTGGAGCTGATCGACAAATTCCGCCCCAATATCGGGTTGCTTCTCAACATCACGCCGGACCATCTTGATCGCCACGCATCGCTCGAAGTCTACGGCCGCGCCAAGGCGCGGCTCTTTGAGAATCAATTGGAATCCGATGCGGCCATTTTGAATGCGGATGATGATGGCGCCGCGCAATTTGCCCCTTCGCGGCCACGCGTCTTCTGGTTTAGCCGGACGAAGCGCGTCGCGCGCGGCATCTTTCTCCGCGATGTCGAAATCGTTTTGCGGGACGATGGCGCGGAGACGGTGTTGCTTCGCCGTGCAGACATTGGCTTGCGTGGCGAACACAACGTGGAAAACGTTCTCGCCGCCGCCGGAGCCGCGTTTCTCGCAGGCGTGGGCCCGTCCGCGATTGCATCAGGCGTCCGGAGTTTCGCCGGGGTTGAGCACCGCCTCGAATTCGTCGCGGAGATCAATGGCGTGAGTTATTACAATGACTCGAAGGCCACAAATGTGGACGCGACGCTGAAGGCGCTCGACGCGTTCCCCGGCAAGCTGATCGTCATCCTTGGTGGAAAAGACAAAGGTGGCGACTTCACGCTTTTGCGCGAGCCGCTTCGCCAGCGCGCGAAAGTCGCGCTGCTGATTGGCGCAGCCGCGGACAAAATTGCTTCGCGGATTCAGGGAGCCGTTCGCATGGAATCCATCGGCACGATTGAACGGGCCGTCTCGAGAGCCGCCGACCTCGCCCAGCCCGGTGACACCGTTTTGCTGGCGCCGGCCTGCGCCAGCTTTGACCAGTTCCACAATTTTGAGCATCGCGGGCGCGTGTTCAAGCAGCGTGTTCGCTTGCTCGAGGAGGAATTCGCTGCGGGCAGCCGCGCCCGGGCGAGTTAAGCGACCCCGATCATGCCACGCAGACTCGATACCGATCGCTGGCTCTTCCTGTCAACGGTCATACTTTGTTTGGTTGGCGCCGTGATGGTGTTCAGCGCCTCCGCCGTCACCGCGCGCGAACAGCATGGCCATGCCTATTACTTCTTGCTGCGCCAGCTTATCTGGCTCGCGCTCGGCGCGGGCGTGATGCTCGTGGTGATGAATGTGGACTATCGCGTCCTGCGCAAACCTGCCGTGGTTTTCTCCGGCCTCTTCATCGTCCTGGCGATGCTGGTGGGCGTTTTTTTCCTCGACTCGCGCCATGACGTCCACCGTTGGATCTCCATCGGTTCGGTCGGACTGGAGCCATCCGAACTTGCCAAGCTTGCTGTCATCGGCTATCTCGCATGGTTTCTCGAAAAGCGAATGAGGCCGGGCGGCCCGAGCATCAACGACCTGAAGAAAACGATCATCCCTGCGCTGGCCCCTGTACTGATCATGGTCGCATTGATTGCCAAGCAGCCTGATCTCGGTACGGCGATTGAAATTTTCTTGATTGCGCTCGGGATGCTCTTCGTCGCCGGCGTCTCGCTGCGCTATCTCGCGGGCGCCTGCGCGCTGGCTGCCCCATATGTCCTCTACCTGATTATCTTTGTTCCCTGGCGTTTGCAGCGAGTTGCGAGCTTCCGCCATCCGGACGCCGATCCGCAGCGCAGCGGCTTTCAATTGTTGCAATCGCTGATCGCGGTCGGGTCAGGCGGCCTGACGGGCGTTGGCCTGATGGAAAGCAAGCAGAAGCTTTTCTATCTGCCGGAAGCGCACACAGATTTTATTTTTGCTGTTCTTTGCGAAGAGTTCGGTTTCATCGGCGGCGTGCTGGTGATGGGGCTATTCGCCGTTTACGCCTGGCGCGGGCTTCGCGCGGCGGTCTCATCCCTCGACCCATTCGCGCGTCTCATCGCGCTTGGGATCACGGTGATGGTCATTAGCCAGGCGCTCATCAACTTGTGTGTCGTGCTTGGAATGTTGCCGACGAAAGGGATTCCGCTGCCGTTCATGAGTTATGGCGGGTCAAGCCTGGTGGTCATGTTGCTGGCCACCGGCGTGCTTCTGAATATCAGTCAGCAGACGAACTAGAGCGATGCGCTGCGGAGACGAGAAAGCAGCGAGGCCATGAAGATGCTTGTCGCGGGCGGAGGAACGGGCGGTCATGTTTTTCCGGCGCTAGCCGTCGCGCAGGAATGGTTGCGCCATGGCAAGGAGATTGGCGAGGGGAGGGAAGCAGTGTTCGTTGGAACGGAGCGCGGCCTGGAAAATAAGCTCGTCCCGCCGACCGGCATTCCGCTCGAGTACATCCGCTCAGCCGGATTGAAGGGAATGGGTGGCATGAGACTTGCCCGCAATCTGGCGATGCTCGGCCCTGCTTATTTCGACTCGCGCGCGATTCTGCGCAAGCACACCTTTGAAGTTGCCTTCGGTCTGGGAGGCTATGCTGCAGGCCCGATTCTTCTGGCCGCGGCCATGCGCGGAATTCCCGTCGTGATTTTCGAGCCGAACGCGCAACCGGGTCTGACCAACCGCATCCTCGCAAAATTCGCCACGCGAGTTGCCGTCGGCTATGAAGAAACTGCGCGGCAGCTAGGTAAAAAGGCCGTTGTCACCGGCTGCCCCGTTCGGCCGGAATTCAAATATGTCCCGCCTCGCCGGCCCGGGCCTCCCTTCCACGTACTTGTCACCGGCGGCAGCCAGGGAGCAAGGCCCATCAACCGCGCCCTGAAGAACGCCCTCCCGCTCCTGAAGCCGCGGATGAACGACCTTCTCATCGTCCACCAGACCGGCGACCGCGAATATCAAGACGTCCACGCCGCTTATGTAGCCGCCGAGTTCACCGCGCAGGTCAAGCCGTTCCTCACAGATATGCCCGACCGTTTCGCCTGGGCCGACCTGATTATTTCCCGTGCTGGCCAGACGACCATCGCCGAGATCGCCGCTGTCGGCCGCGCTGCTATTTTCATCCCGTTCGCGGGCGCCGCGGATAGCCACCAGTTGCGCAATGCGCAGGCGCTCGAACGAGCGGGCGCGGCGCGGGTCCTTCCGGAGAACGAATTAAATGGCGCGCGGCTTGCTCAAGAAATCATGAACCTGCTGGCCAAGCCGGATGAAATCGCCGGTCTGGCCGCCAGGGCGCGCCAATTCGCGCGGCCCGAGGCTACGCGAGAAATCGTCAAACTGATCGAACAGGTGGCACGGCCATGATGGTTTCATTTCACAACTTCAAGCGCATCCACATGGTGGGAATCGGCGGCATCGGCATGAGTGGCATCGCCGAAGTGCTGCTTACTTTGGGCTACGCCGTTTCCGGTTCCGATACAAAGCTTTCAGGCATCACCGATCGCCTCGCCAATTTGGGCGCGAAAATTTACGAAGGCCACCGCCCCGGAAATGTTGCCGGCGCTCACGTCCTCGTTGTCAGCTCCGCGGTTCATCGCGACAATCCCGAATTAGTCGAGGCCCACAAGCTCAAAATCCCGGTCATCCCTCGCGCCGAAATGCTTGCCGAATTGATGCGTTTGAAATACGGAATCGCTGTCGCTGGCGCTCATGGCAAGACCACCACCACTTCCATGGTCGCGGCGGTTCTGGCGGCGGCGGGGCTTGACCCCACTTTTGTGGTCGGCGGACGAGTCAACGCCGCCGGCACCACGGCGCGGCTTGGCCGCGGCGAATACATGGTCGTCGAAGCCGATGAAAGCGATCGCACATTTCTCTTGCTCGCGCCCGTCGTCGCCGTCGTCACCACGATTGACCGCGAGCACCTCGATCACTACGCCTCTCTCGAAGAAATTCAAGGCGCGTTCACGCAATTCGTGAACCGCGTCCCTTTCTATGGCGCCGCCATCCTTTGCCTTGACGAGCCGAATGTTCAGGCCATCCTCCCCAACATCACCCGCCCCGTAATTTCCTACGGCACTTCGGGTCAGGCCGACCTCGTTATTTCCGATATCGAGCACACCGGTCTCGAAAGTGATTTTCGCCTCACTTATCGTGGCGAAGACCTCGGCATGTTCCATCTGCCCGCGCCTCCGGGCATCCACAACGTCCGCAACGCCGCCGCTGCGGCTGCCGTCGCGCTGTACCTCGGCATTCCCGCCGAGCTGATTCGCGAGGGCCTCGCGAGTTTTACGGGCGTTGGCCGCCGCTTCGACCTGAAGGGCGTCATCAATGGAATCACTTTGATTGACGATTACGGCCATCATCCCGCGGAAATCCGCGCCACGCTCGAAGCCGCGCGGCTGTGCAGGTTTAATCGTCTGCTAGTGCTTTTCCAGCCGCACCGTTTCACGCGCACGATTCATTTGTGGGATGAATTTTGCCGCGCGTTTAATCAGGCCGACGTCGTCGTGATTACCGACATTTACGCCGCAAGCGAACAGCCTATTCCCGGCGTCACTGCGGAAGCGCTTGCCGCCGCGATTCGCGCCGCTGGGCACAAAAACGTCGCCTATCGCAGCTCAATGCAGGATGGGATCGAGTATCTGCTCAAAGAGGCGCGTTCAGGTGACGCTATCCTGACCATAGGCGCGGGCAACGTTGGCCGCGCAATCGGCCAACTGGCGATTCTTCTGGGCGCAAAAGTTTCCACCGGCACGATGGAGTGAAGAGGTTTCCGATTGAAGCTTGAAGCTCCGAATATTCTTGCTGCACTGCCCGGTCTCGGCGTCGAGCGCGTCGCTGGCGCGTTGCTTTCCGAGCGCACCTCGCTCGGCATCGGCGGCACGACCGATCTGCTGCTCATCCGCCGCCACAGCTCTTTGCCCGAGCTCGTTCGCTTGTTGGACGAAGCAAATTATCCGCACCGTTTTCTCGGCGGCGGCACGAACGTTCTCATCGCCGATGGCGAATTGCCCTGGATTGTCCTTCATCTTACGAAGCCCGACCCGGAAGTCCACTTGGAAGGGAATTTCGCTTTCGTGGACGCCGCGGCCGATCTCGGCCGCATGGTCACCTTCTGCGCCAAGCACGACCTCGGCGGCATGGAAGGGTTGATCGGCGTCCCCGGAACCGTTGGCGGCGCGCTTCGCATGAACGCAGGCGCTTACGGCACGCAAATTGGCAGTTATGTTCGCGAAGTCGAGCTTTACCGCGCCGCGGCCCGCAGCCTGGAAATCCTCAAGGGCGATCAGATTTCCTTTGAATATCGTCACACTTCTTTCGCGCCCGATGATATTATGCTCTCGGTGAAACTGGAGCTCCCCTCCAAATCCTTCCGTGAAATTCTCTCTGGGATTCGTATCTGCAATGAGAAGCGGCGATCCAGCCAGCCGCTGAATCAGAAAAGCGCGGGCTGCATTTTCAAGAATCCGCCGGGCGCGAGCGCCGGGCGGATGATTGACGAATTGGGCCTGAAGGGGCATCACGTCGGCGACGCGCGCGTCAGCGACCGCCACGCAAATTTTTTCGTGAACGCCGGACATGCTTCGGCCTCGGACATGCTTTCGCTCATCACGGACGTGCGCGAGCGGGTCCACAAGGCTTATGGCATGGAACTCGAAGAGGAAGTCATCGTATGGAAGTAGGGCAGAGTGGCTAAAGCAGGCATGGCAAGCGATCCGGAAGCGATCCCGCAGGAAGTTTTGGCGGACGAAGAACCTCGATATCTTCGCCGGCAAAAGCCGGTCGAGGTGCGCCGCCGGAAGTTCGGCAAACGCACCTGGCCCGCGTATCGCCGCTTTCTTGTGGCCGGCGGCATCGTTCTTGCGGGCGGCTTCGTTCTATATGAGGCTGGCGGCTTTTTCCTTTTTTCGCCGCGCGTCACTTTGCAGAGTCTTGAACAAATTGATGTCGCGGGTAACCGCTACGTCGCGCGGCAAACCGTGGTCGAAAAATTCTCGCGGGACGTTGGCAAGAGCATTCTCCGCATCCCGCTGGACACTCGGCGTCAGAATCTGGAAGCCATTCCCTGGGTGGACCACGCCGTCGTCTCGCGCATCTTGCCGAATCATATTCGCGTCGAGCTGGTGGAACGCTCGCCCGTCGCATTTCTTCGCACCGGCACGGATGTCTGTCTCATTGACGCGCAGGGCGTGATTCTCGAGCGCCCCATCGAAGGCGATTTTCAATTTCCGGTCCTGAGCGGCGTCGGCGAATCGGTTCCCCTCGGCCAGCGCGCGCTTCGCATGGGCCTTTACACGGATCTTCTTCGCAGCATGAATCAGGTGAAGCCCGGCGCATCCGATCACGTGAGCGAAGTGGACATCTCTGACGCATCCGATGTTCGCGCTACCCTCGCGGGTCTAAGCCAGATGGGGATTTCGGGTCTTGAGGATCAGGGGCCTTTGCTCGTGCATTTCGGCAACAAGGATTTTGAATCGAAATTTCGCGTGCTGCAGGACAACATCGCGCAATGGCGCGCCACGGCGGGCCGCGTAGAATCTGTGGACCTGCGCTTTTCCAAGCAAGTCGTTGTGAATCCCGAATCGAGGGCTACCGCTTCCAGCGCCGGAAGGCCGGCTCGTCCGGGGAAAACTCGTTGAATTTGAGCTGCGCGCTGCCCATGCAGGGATCGTGCGCGGCATGAAAGTTGGGGCGGCGGATTGGCAAAGAAAGATCGGTATTTGGTCGGACTCGACATCGGCAGCACCAAAACGTGTGCTCTTGTTGCCGAACTCGATGACGACGGTTTGAAATTTGTGGCGCTGGGCGCGGCCGAATCGAAGGGGCTCCGCAAAGGCCTCATCGTTAACCTTGACGCGACGGTCAGTTCCATCCGTCGCGCGGTCGAGGAGGCCGAAAGCGCCGCGGGAGTGCCCGTGGAATCGGCGATTCTCGGTATTGCGGGGAGCCACGTGAAGGGTGTCAACAGCCGCGGCGGCATCACGCTCGGCCAGCGCGCTCGCGACGTTCAAAAGGACGACGTCCGCCGCGCCATTGACGCTGCGCGCTCGATTTCTCTCCCCGAAGACCGCGAAATCATTCACGTCCTGCCGCAGGAATTTTTGCTCGATGCGCAAAATCACATCCGGGATCCTATCGGGATGGTCGGCCAACGGCTGGAAGTCAATGTTCATATCGTGACTTCAGCGGTCTCGTCCTCGCAAAATCTTGTGACGGCCGCGAATCGCGCCGGGGTCATCGTCGCGGATACCGTGCTCGAACCGCTCGCGGCCGCCGAAGCATGCCTTACGCAGGATGAGCGCGAAATCGGCTGCTGCCTCCTGGACATCGGCGGCGGCAGCACGGATCTCGTCGTTTTCTCCGGCGGGGTTGCGCGCCACGCCGCAGTCGTGCCCATCGGCGGCGACCATTTCACCAACGACCTCGCGGTTGGTCTGCGTACCCCGGTTCCGGAAGCCGATCGCATCAAGCGCGACTACGCCTGCGCGTGGCGCGAGCTGCTCACGGAAGATCATCCCATTGAAATCGGCAGCGTCGGCGATCGTCCTCCGCGCACTGTCTTCACTCGAATGCTGAACGACATTGTCGAGCCGCGCGCGCAGGAATTACTTTCGCTTGTCCGCGACGAATTGCAGCGCTCCGGCCTTGACGCGATGATCCCCGCCGGACTTGTCTTGACTGGTGGCGGCTCTCGCCTGATGGGTTTGCCGGATTTGGCGGACCGGATGTTTTCGTTGCCCGTGCGCGTGGGCGCGCCTCGCAGCCTCCCCGGTCTGCCCGAAGAATTTGCCCAGCCCGAGTATTCCGCCAGCGTTGGCCTGTTGCTCTATGGCGCGAAGGCGCGTCGTCAGGTCGCCGCGCGTCCGGCAACGCTGGTCGGAAAACTCAAGGCGATGTTCGCGGGCCAGTAGTGGCACGGAGAAAGTAGCAAAACGATTTGGATTTGCCGGGCCGGAATCGCGCGGAGCCCAGTCGGGCTTTCGGCTCGGAATGTAGTCAACCTGGTCAAAGTCCCAATTGGGGGGAGATAAAATGTCACAGAAAGACGCTGGAATCAGGCTTTCATTCAGCGAAGATATTTTGCAGGGCGCGAAAATTCGCGTCATCGGAGTGGGCGGCGGCGGTTGCAATGCCGTCAACCGCATGATCCGCGCGAAAGTGGAAGGCGTCGAGTTCATCGCCGCCAATACCGACTTGCAGGCGCTCAAGCTCTCGCAGGCGCCCAAGAAACTTCAACTCGGCGCCAAGCTCACCAAAGGGCTCGGCGCTGGCGCAAACCCTGAGGTCGGCCGAAAAGCCGCTCTCGAAGACACCGAAAACATCATCGAAGCGCTCGAAGGCACGGACATGGTCTTCATCACCACCGGCCTTGGCGGAGGCACGGGCAGCGGCGCCGCGCCGGTTGTCGCTTCGCTCGCCACGGAACTTGGCGCGCTCACCGTCGCCGTCGTCACCAAGCCATTCGCCTTCGAGGGCAAGCGCCGTATGATGCAGGCTGAGCACGCGCTCTCCGAGCTTGTCGGCTGCGTGGACACCGTCATCGTGATTCCCAACGAGCGCCTCATGGAAACCGTCGAACGCGGCACAAGTTTCTTTGAGGCCTTCCGCATCGCCGATGACATTCTTCGCCAGGCTGTGCAGGGCATCAGCGACATCATCACCGTGCCCGGCATCATCAACCGCGACTTCGCCGACGTGAAGGCCATCATGCACGGCCAGGGTTACGCCGTCATGGGCACCGCCGTCGCCTCCGGCTCGAATCGCGCCATTGACGCCGCCAACCGCGCCATCAACAGTCCGCTCCTGGAAGACAATTCGATTCAGGGCGCGCAGGGAATTCTCATAAACATCTGCGGCTCATCGAGCCTCAATCTCCACGAAGTCCACGAGGCCAGCACCGTCATCCAGAAGGCCGCGCACGAGAACGCCAATATTATTTTCGGCGCCGTTCTCGACGAGGCCATGAAGGAATCCGTTAAGATTACCGTCATCGCCGCTGGTTTCCGCGAAGTCGCGCGAAAGCCCATTCAGCAGAAGCCGTCCTATCTGCCGAAGACTTGGAAGGCCGGCCGCGACCCGCAGCCGGAACAAGTTTTCCGCGAGGCCCCGCGGCCCACAACCGAAATCATTCAGGAGGTTCAGGCCGACGACCTTGAGGTCCCGACCTTCCTCCGCCGCAAGGCCCAAAGTGCCTAACTGAGGCTGCCGCGCGCTGACACAGTTTTGTCATTCTGAGGGCCGGACGATTCTGTCCGGCCCGAAGAATCCGGAATCGCCCTGATCAAATCGCTATTACGCGGGCATGTTTTTTCTTGCGCGTTGTCGCAGTATACCCTAAGTTACAATTCGCCTCGTGAACCCCGTCCGCATCAAGCAATCTGTCATCCACTCAATGCTTTCCGAAACGCACCGCGATCCCACCCGCGAATCCTGCGGCCTACTCGCCGGCCGCGACGAAGTCATCACCGCAATTCTTCCCGCGCGCAACGTCCATCCAAAACCCGCGACATCCTACGAAATCGCGCCCGATGAACTTTTCCGCATATTCCGCGAAATCCGTGAGCAGGGCAACGAACTCCTAGGTATCTACCACTCTCACCCAACCGGCGTAAATGCGCCCTCAACCACCGACATCGAACGCGCCTACTATCCCGACGCGGCCTACTTCATCGTCTCGCCGCATCCGGACGCGAAGAATCCCGTCCGCGCCTTCCGCATCCGCAACGGCCACGCCGAAGAACTGACTTTGGAAATTGCTGATTTGGAAGGATCTTATTAGGCGGATGTCATCCTGAGCGAAGCGAAGGATCCGTACACTTCAACGACAATTGTAACGAGCCCAATAAAGGTGTGATTTTACTTCTTCACTACGGCTCGATACGGCGCGCCATCCGCAGCATGATACCGCCGCTCGTACATCGGAAAATTCGCTGTAAATCGCGCCACCTCGCCGCGCACGCGCTCTTCTGTCGCCGCGTCATTCAAATGCCCCAGCACTTCCGCAATCCACGCCGCAATCGGAGCCATCTCCGCCACCCCCATTCCGCGCGTCGTGATGGCGGGCGTGCCCATGCGGATCCCGCTCGCCGTCATCGGTGGCAGAGGGTCAAATGGAATCGCATTCTTGTTTACGGTGATTCCCGCGCGGTCCAGCGCCGGTTGCGCGTCTTTTCCTGTAAGCCCCTTCGAGTGAATATCCACCAGAAATAGATGATTGTCCGTTCCGCCGCTCACGATCCGGAATCCCTGCTTCGCCATTTCCGCGGCAAGCGCCTTTGCATTCGCCACCACTTGCTGCGAATATGCACGGAATTCCGGCGTCGCCGCTTCCTTCAGGCACACGGCTTTCGCGGCAATCGTATGCATCAGCGGCCCGCCCTGAATTCCCGGAAACGTCAGCTTGTCCAGATCCTTCGCATACTGCGCCTTGCAAAGCACCAGCCCGCCGCGCGGCCCGCGCAAAGTTTTGTGCGTCGTCGTACTCACATAATCCGCGTGCGGCACCGGACTCGGATGCACCCCCGCCGCCACAAGTCCCGCGATGTGCGCCATATCCACAAACAGGAGCGCGCCCGCCGACTTTGCAATTTCTCCAAGCCGCGGGAAATCAATGATTCGCGAATACGCGCTCGCGCCCGCGACGATCATTTTCGGCCGGTGCTCCGCCGCCAGCCGTTCCACTTCATCATAATCAATCGTCTCTGTTTCTTTCGTCACGCCGTAGGCCACAAACTTGTACATCCGCCCCGAAAAATTCAGCGGGTGCCCGTGCGTCAGATGGCCTCCGTGCGCCAGATTCATTCCCAGCACCGTGTCTCCGGGCTGCAACGCGGCCATGTACACCGATATATTCGCCGACGATCCCGAATGTGCCTGCACATTCGCGTGCTCTGCGCCGAAGAGTTGTTTCGCGCGGTCAATCGCAAGCTCTTCGGCGCGGTCCACGTATTCGCAGCCGCCGTAATAGCGCTTGCCCGGGTAGCCCTCCGCGTACTTGTTCGTCAGCACCGAGCCCATCGCCTCGAGCACTGCTTCCGACACAAAATTCTCCGACGGAATCAGTTCGAGCCCTTCCGCCTGCCGCCGCGTCTCCAGCTCGATGATCTCCGCGATGTCCGGATCCACCTCGCGCAGCGCGCGGTTCATTTCGCTCTCGATTGTTTTCTGTTCTGTCACGGTTTCCGTTTCCTTAAGGTTTTCTCTGCGCCCTCTGCGCCTGCCTGCCGGTAGGCTGGCCTCTGTGGTGAATAGAACTTTCGTTATTTCCCCACTCGCTCCTCATCCAACTCCGTAATCTTGTCAATCCGCCGCTGGTGCCGCCCGCCGACAAACTTCGTGTTCAAAAACTCTTTCGCGATTTCCACGGCTTGCGCGTCGTTCACCACACGCCCGCCAAGAGTAAGCACGTTCGCATCATTGTGTTCGCGTGCCAGGTGAGCCGTCATCGCGTCATGCGCCACTGCCGCACGGATTCCCTCTATTTTATTTGCCGCAATCGCCATTCCAATTCCTGTTCCACACACCAGCACGCCGAGCTGATCGGCGCCACTCGCCACGCGCTCCCCTACCTTCTTCGCATAATCCGGATAATCCACCGACTCATCCGACCACGTCCCCAAATCCTCAATCGGGTATCCCTGTTCCAGCAAATATCGCTTGATTGCTTCCTTCGCCCGGTATCCGGCGTGGTCTGCTCCCATTGCAATGCGCGGTTTATCTGCGGATTCGCCCATGTGATCTTCGTGGAAACGCGAATCGCAATTCTATCAGAAGCGTTCATTCCATCCCAATGGGTGTGCTAGACTCGCTTTTTCAGTTGATGTTTGGCTGTTTCCGGCCACGCGTTTATGAAAACATTTACTCTGTCGTTCGCGTGCTTCGTATTGATCACGCTCTCCGTTATTCCGGCGTTTGCGGACGCGCCCGCGCATCCCGTAGTAATTTACGACGGCAAATCCACCGAGCTCTCCGCAGCCTCGCCCGTCGCGCAATCGCAGGATCTTTGGGTCACCCTCGCCGATCTCACCCGCGCCACTGGTTTTGAAGTGAAGCCTCAAGGAGTCTGTCGCGCCGAGCTTTGTTTCCCAATTCCGCCGGCGCGTCAAAGTGAATTCCTCTCCCGGCGCGGCACACTCACCTGGTTCAATCTCAGTGCTTTCGCGCGGCTCCTGAAGCAGCCCGTCGCTCATGACGCCTCACTCAACGCATGGTATTTCGGCCCGCGCCCCGCCGCGCAAAACGAATTTCTCTCTTCTCTCGAGGCGCCCAACTTTACCCTGCCTGATATGAACGGCATGCTGCACTCCCTCGCCGATTTCCGCGGCAAGAAAGTTCTCATCGTCACCTGGGCCTCTTGGTGAGGCTGCCGCCTCGATCTGCCAGGATGGCAGGTCTTCTACAAGGAACTCCACGATAAGAATTTTGAAATCCTAAGCATCGCTCAGGATATCGGCGGCGTTCGCGACGCCGGCCCCTGGATCACCGCCGCCAAACCTGATTACACGGTTTTGATTGACCAGCAGCATCTCGTTACAAAACTCTATGGCCTGGTCAACGTTCCCACTGGTGTCTGGATCAACGAGCAGGGAAGAATCGTCCGCCCGCCTGAAGTTGCATTCGCGGACGACCGCTTCAAATCTTTTTCGCACCTTGATTCCGCGCCATATCTCAACGCCATCCGCGACTGGGTCGCGAATGGAGATCGCAGCGCCTTCGTCATGAAGCAAGACGACCTTCGCAAGCGCCTCACCCCCGCGAGCCCCGATCGCCTCATGGCCGACGCCGAATTCAGCCTCGCCGAGTTTCTCTACCACGAAGGCCACGGCGCGGAAGCCGTCTCGCATTTCAAGGAAGCCCAGCGCCTCGACCCCGACAATTGGAATTACAAACGCCAGGCCTATCTTTTCTCCACCGACCCCGAGCGCGATTACGGCACAACCTTCGCGAAAGAAGTTCAGAAGCTAAACGGCAAGCCCTACTATCCCGCGCCTGAAATTCCCGGCGCGGCGCCCCCTCAGCCGCCGCCCCCGAAGAAGCCCGACGGTAGCTAGTGTTGTGTCCCGGAAATATGCTCACAAAGTCGTGCGATCTTTTGGAGAATTGAGTCGGCCGTCGCGGTCCAGATAAATGGACTGGCTTGGGCATTGTAGGTTCGCACGAAGTGCTCGATCTGAACTACCAGTTCTTTGACGCTGCCGAGGGTGCCACGGCGAATGGCCTTCTGAGTGATGATGTGGAACCAGATTTCAACTTGATTCAGCCAGGAAGCATAAGTGGGAGTGAAATGCACCTGAATGCGGGGGTGCGCAGCCAGCCAGCGTTCGACGCGCGGATGCTTGTGCGTGGCGTAGTTGTCCACGATCAGGTGGATGGCGAGTCTGTTGGGGACGTTGGCGTCGATCTCTTTGAGAAAGTGCAGATACTCTTGATGGCGGTGGCGGCGCCGACACCTGCCGATCACCGTGCCAGTGGCCAAATTCAGGGCGGCAAACAGCGTCGTGGTGCCATGGCGAACATAGTTATGGGTCACGCCTTCGACATAGCCCAGGCCCATGGGAAGCAGAGGTTGGCTGCGTTCCAAGGCCTGGATCTGGCTCTTTTCATCCACGCACAAGACCACGGCTTTGTCCGGCGGATGCAAATACAATCCCACGATATCCCGCACTTTTTCAACGAAGAAGGGATCGGTGGAGAGTTGAAAGTGACGCTGCCGATGCGGCTGAAGGCCAAACGCGCGCCAGATGCGGTGGACCGTGGTTTTCGACAGGCGCGTTTGGGCGGCCAGCGAACGGCAACTCCAGTGCGTGGCGTCGGCGGGTCCCGCCCGCAGCGTCTTGCGAATCAGCGCCGCGACTCGTTCGTCGCTGATCGAGCGAGGGCGACCAGGACGCAGCTCACCGTGCAACCCCTGCAGGCCTTGTTGGAGGAAACGCCTTCTCCAATAGCTCACAGTCACGGGGTTGAGATGAAGCCGGGCAGCAATAGCTTGGTTGCTCATTCCCGAAGCACTCAGCAAAATGATCCGCGCCCTCCTGACTAGACCATGCGGGAGGGTGCGCGAGGCTGCCACGGAGCGGAGTTGCTCGCTTTCCTCTGGGCGCAACAGCAGGGGCGGTTTGGGTCGTCCTATCGGCATAGGCACCTCCATTGTTCCATTGAAGGTGCACATATCGAAATGCCGAAAGCAAGACTTACGCTAGTTATTTATGGGACACAACACTAGTTCAATGCATATTCTATTCATGGGATAATTGGTGCGTGAGGCGTCCGAGCAATGAAGTTTTGGGCGTGGCTGGCAATTTCCACACTCGCAGCGGGCTTTGCCCAGGAAAGATCGCAGTCAGGTTTTCCGCAACCGCCGCCGCCCGCTACGGATATCTCTTCGAATGCCGCCGAAAAATATTTCACGAATATCATACTCGTGGATCAGGACAGCAAAGAGCGGCGCCTCTATAGGGATCTGCTCAAGGACAAAACAGTCGTCATTAACGTGTTTTACACAACCTGTGAATCAACCTGCCCTGCCCTCGAAGCAAATCTCGCACGTATCCAGAAATCTCTCGGTCCGTTTATGGAATCCTATGTGCGCATAATTTCCATATCCCTTGACCCGGACACCGACACGCCACCTCGCCTGAGGGAGTTGGCCGCGCGCCTGGACGCTCATATCGGCTGGTATTTTCTTGCCGGCAAGAAGGAAAACGTTGAGTTCGTTTTGCGGAAGCTCGGTCTTTACGTCGAAAAGAAGGAAGATCACTCCAACTTTTTTATCGTTGGAAATGTCCGCACCGGTATCTGGAAAAAGAATTCCGGGCTTTCAAACACGGACGACCTGGTCGCCTCAATCCGCGCCACTTTGCAAGACGGCCGCTAATTCCTCGTCCTGGGATTTCATCTCCCGTCCGCGAGAAATTTCCCAATCGTGTCATTCAAAAACTTCGCATCCGCCGGATTGTTCGCCGCGCCCGCTGTGTGCCCCCACAGTGACGGGATTGGAGTCAGCGTCACGCCCGGAATAAACGCCGCCTCGTATCGCGCGTCGCCTACCGGAAAATACATGTCCGTTTCCGACGGCATATACAGCAGCGGCACTCGAATCGACCGCAGCGCCTTCTCCACATCCCCGCCGAATCCCGGCGTCGCGCCCACATCGTGCCGTTCCCACGTCCGCATCTGCAAAATTAAATCATTCGCATCCGCGGCGTTAAGAAAGTGTGTCCGCCGATTCTGTAAATACTCCTCGAATGTCGTCCCCGGCGCCGCTCCCGCGCGCCACAACTCCCTCCGCCACCATTCCTGCGAATAAAGCCACGCGAGCCACACCGTTCCAAATGCCTCGATCCCCTTTGTCGGTGGCGAAGTGTAATCTCCGCCCGCAAATGCCGCGTCCGTCGTAATCGCGGCAATCTGTCCTTCGAGCCGCACCACTCCGTGCGGATAGCACTTCGCCGTTCCCGACGTCGCCACAATCCGGTCCGCAAAAGTCGGGTAGCTCACCGCCCACTGGAACGCCTGCTCCGCGCCCATCGAAAATCCGACGATCGCGCGCAGGTGCGTCACCTTCAGTTCTTCGGTCAACAGACGGTGCACCGCCTCCACGTTGTCGCGAATGGTCATCACCGGGAATCGCGGCCCGTGGAATGGCGCCGGCGTGTTGCTTGGCGACGATGATCTCCCGTTCCCGAAAAGCTCCGTCGCCACAAGAAACAATTTCGATGGATCAAGCGCTTTGTCCGCCCCGATCAGCCACTCGTACCCGCGAAATGTCGCCATGTAGTGCGACGGCAGCAGCACCGCGTTGTCTCGCGCCGCGTTCAATTGCCCATAGGTTCCGTATATGACGTGCACTTCCGGCAGCGTCGCTCCGCTCTCCGTCTTGAAGTTCTTGATCGGAAAATCGTGCGGCTCCGGATTCAGCGGATTGCTGTTCGCCGCTCCCTGGGTTTGCCCAAGAATGTGTTGCGCAAACGCCGTCGGCGCAGCGAAGAACAAAACGAAGAGCAGTCCATATGCACTTTTTCGAGTTTTCATCTCCGAAGATTTCCTTTTTGTGCCGGTTGCTGGATTACACGCGTCGTGATTTCTTATATCACGCCCGCAATGTAAGTGCGCAAGTCCGGGGTGGCCAGCCCGGCCCGCTTTATGTTTGCGCGGCCCGCCTCAGCCGCGTTTCATTTAGGTTTCTCCGGCGAAACCCATGCACCCGGACTTGCCCCAATCCAGTATGATTAGGCGTGGGGTCATAATGTTTATTTCGCCGCCGGAACTCCGCCTTCTTTCAATTCGCGCCTCTCGCGAAAAGCGGCCATCCGTCGTCCGTCTCCGCTTCCTCCCCGCGATTGCCTATCTGTCTCTCGCCGCTTTTCTGGGCATCCTTGGTTCTGCCTGTGGCTCGAAGACAGTAAGCTCAGCCCCTCCAGTACCGCACAGCGTCACGCTCAATTGGAAGGCCAGCACCACGCATGTGATTGGTTACCGGGTTTACCGCGCGTCCAAATCAGGCGGGCCTTATACGCTGAAGTTTCCGCCCGTCATCGGCACGTCTTACGTTGACACGAATGTCCAGGCGGGCCAAACATACTTCTACGTCGTAACCGCCGTTGATGAATTTGGCCGCGAGAGCATACATTCCAACGAAACCTCAGTCACCGTCCCCTCGCCCTGAACAGCTCTTCTAGTTTTTGCGTTGACTAGCTCGCCTCCGCGCCCTCAATCCTTCGTCCATTGCATCCGGGAACGCGGCCCCTCACCCGCTCATAACTCGGCCCGCGTGATGTAGACTCGCCCCGTGAAATCTGCATCACATTCGCGTCTGGTTACGTATGCATCTTTGATTGCGAAAACTTCCCCGAGCATTTCAATGTCGCGCTACGCCCTCATCTTCGCGCTCCTCTTCACCGCCTGCCGCCTCGCGCCCTTGAGCTATCACCTCGCGCGTGAGGGCCAAAGACCCGTGTTAATTCCTCCCGGCCAGCGTTTATTGTCTTCCACGCCTGGATCCCAAGTCTCCGTCAAAAACGCGCGCAGAACTCCGTCGCCAAACCTCGCCTGCGATATCGAAGGCGGCCTCATCGCGCTTCACTGGCGCGGGACCACAGCCGGCGTCCGGTTCACGTCTCGGTTTAACGCCGCGCCGCCCGGCGAATTCACCTCTTTGGGCGGGATCGCGGCTTTTCGCGCGAACCTGCTCGATCTGCAATCAAAAACCTGTTTGACTTCAGCCGACATCCAGCGCCTTCTTCGCGCCATCACCGAAAAACTTCCGCTTCCGCCATCGACTGCCTATCAACTTCGGTTCGGCAACTATGGATCCACAAGTTTTTTCGATTTGTCCCCCGGCTTATCCCTTGAGATCGTCCGTCCCATATTTGCCGAAGGCGGCGCCCCACCCGCTGGCGCCTCCGCCGGCCCCTCTGCGAATAAGGTCGTCGGCTTCGAGACCAGCGATTACATTCTCAACGTAGCGCAAAACGACGCGCGCGTTCGCCTCTCCCTCGCATCCGTCACCGAATTCCGTCCCGGAAAGCCGCTCGTCGAAAAATCGGCGCCGTTCGATAATCCACCGTTCCCCACATACTTTGCTTACCTTCGTCTGGTTTTCAGGAGGAGCGTTTCAGCGGAAGGTCAGGTCACGATTGCGACCATCCTGGCTTTGGCGGATGAATCAAGACTCAACGACGTGGCGAAGCTCTTCGAGGCAGCGCAGCCGCCCCAAGCGCCAAACACGAGCGGTCTGTTCAGTCTTCCCGAACCGCCGCCCGAAAATGTCTGCAACGCCGTCGCCGCGCCCGGCGTAACTTGCATCACGTTTCCATCCACTTTTGGCGTGAACCCGACGATTCAAGTCCTCGTAAATGGGAAGGAAATTTTTGTGCCCGCAGTGGAGGCCAACATTGGCTGGATATTGGAGGATACGAAATCCAAGCTATCGCAGACCGATCTCCTGAAAACGCTCCAAGTCCGGCGCCAATTCCAGGGCCATCTAGTCCCGATTCAATTCGATCGCGCGACCCCTGACATCCTCGACCTCTCCCTAATGCCCGGCGACGTCATCACCTGGTAGCGCACTTCACAACACGTAACCACGACGTTTGCGCCGCTCGCTCGGTCCTCACTTTGCGCGCACGAGATCGATGTGCGCTTGGGCGGGCTTATTCGCCGGTGACATTTAAGTCCAGTCCTCGGTGTGATGATCCGCATCAATGATCGTGAAGACTGCTTGATGCATGTGTCCGTTCGCGGTGCCGCCGGAGACGTCGAGAAAATCGAATTCCACTGTCTTGCCGTCCGGCGACAACTTCCCCACCATCCGGGGCCGGTTCTTCCCGCTGTCACAATAATGCGTAAGGATCAGTCGATCGCCATCGACGTATAGCATCGTGATTGGATCGTCATCGCCGTTGCTCGGGTCATCGGATCTTCCTTCCGGCACCATCTCGTGCATCATCGCGGCGCCGCCGGAAGTGACGCGCAACCGCACGCGCACCGGAGCGCTCATTCCGGGCTGCGGCCCCATCGCTGCCTGGCCTTTCCAATTTCCCGCCAGGGTTTTCAGCCGGGCAAATGCCATTTCCGCGGACGCCTGTTGCGCCTCAGCCGCTTGACCGTCCGGCATACGCGTCTCCGTTTGCGACAAAGCGATCGCTGAAACGCACAGCATCAGCGCGCACGTTACAATTGAAATGGCCTTCATTTGCTCTCCTCAAGGCGGCAAATTCGCTGGCTGGGGCGTTGCCACAATTTCGGCCCGATATTACCCCGGAGAGATTGTGGGCGCCAGCCGGGTGCCGCACGCGTGCTTTCGTAGGGCTCGGCTTCAGCCGGGCCGTCGCATGCCGCATTTGCCTTGAGTAGCGTAGCCACCCGCCGAGGCGGGGATGCGCGGTCTTCACCCTACGCCCCCAATTTCTCTATCCTCCTCATCACGTGCCACCGCAGCAAATACATCGCCAGCGCGACAACAAATCCTAGTTCCAGCATTGCCGCTATATCTCTGAACGCATACTCGAGTGGAACTGCGTTATAGCCGCGTGAAACAAGCAAATCATCAGTGAGCCGCGCAAACCGAATGGCTGTGAAAATCCCGCACGTAAACAAGACAATTCCAATCCACTGTCCCAAACTTGTTTTTCGCGTTCTTAACTCCGCTAGGTACGTCGGCCGCGGCGTCCGCCTCAAATAAAGGAACGGCAATGCCTTCCACCAAGTCTTCGCCAGCTTCACTGCCATCACGACGATCGCAACTAGTGTGCTGTCCCGGAAATACGTTCACATAGTCGCTGGATTTTTTCCAGGATCGAATCGGGTGTCGCCGTCCAGGAGAAGGGTCGAGCCTCGGCATTATAGCGATGAACGAAACGTTCGATTTTGGCGACCAGTTCTTTGACGCTGCCGAAGGTGCCGCGACGAATGGCCTTTTGCGTGATGATGTGGAACCAGATTTCCACTTGGTTGAGCCAGGAGGAGTAGGTCGGTGTGAAGTGCACGTGGTAGCGGGGGCGTGCTGCCAACCAGCGTTGGACGCGAGGATGCTTGTGGGTAGCGTAGTTATCCACGATCAGATGCACGTCGAAAGCCTTCGGGACACTGGCGTCCACATGGCGCAGAAAGTCCAGGAACTCCTGGTGACGATGACGGCGTTTGCACTGACTCAGGACCGTTCCGGTGACGGTGTCGAAGGCTGCGAACAGTGTGGTGGTGCCGTGTCGGACATAGTTGTGCGTGATCCCTTCGACGTAGCCGAGGCCCAAGGGCAGCATCGGCTGGCTGCGCTCCAGCGCTTGAATCTGGCTCTTCTCATCCACACACAGGACCAGGGCTTTATCCGGTGGGTTCAGATACAACCCGACAATGTCCCGTACCTTCTCGACGAAGAAGGGGTCGTTGGAAAGCTGAAAGTGACGTGCTCGGTGCGGCTGCAAGCCGAAGGCGCGCCAGATCCGGTGAACAGTCGATTTCGACAGACGCGTTTCGGCCGCCAGCGCGCGGCAACTCCAATGCGTGCCGTCTTTCGGTTTGGTTCGCAGGGTTCTGCGGATCAACGTGGCCACCTTCTCATCGGGAATCGAACGCGGCCGGCCGGAGCGCAGCTCCTCGTGCAATCCCGTCAGCCCCTGTTTCACGAACCGTCGTCTCCACAGACCGACTGTCACTTGGTTCAATCGCAACCGGGCGGCGATGTCCTTATTGGACAAGCCGTCGGCACTGAGCAAAACAATACGCACACGCGTCACCAGGCCATGGGGCAGCGACCGAGAGCTAGCCATCGCTTCGAGTTGTTCGCGTTGTTCCCGCTCCAGTTGCAACGGGGCCAGGGGTCGTCCCAAACTCATAGGCACCTCCATTCTCCACAGAAGATGCCTAAGGGGAAGGCTATCGCGCAAGGCTTATATTAGTTACTTAAGGGACACAACACTAGCAAGACGAGAGAATAGAGCTCGACTAATCTCGAGTAAGAATCCGTCATGAACCTCATATCCCACGTATTTCCATCCGCTACCTGGTCCTGCATCAGCATCAGCGCAATCATCATATCTCGCCCCCTTCCGCCGCTCGCCTCACTTGCGCGGCGCTTCCTTTCCACTTAGACACCAGCGCCGCCTCCTTTTCTCCGGCAAATCCTCTCGCTTGCATATATAACCTGTCAGTTATGTCAATTGCAGGATATTCTGTGCGTGATTTCCATGGCCACGCGGCAACAACTTCAAGCTCTGGCGCATTTGAGGCTTCGAGAAGCCGAAGCATTATTCGAGGCCGCCTTATACGATGGATGCGCTTACCTTTGCGGATACGTCTTTGAGTTTGCCCTGAAAGCCAGAATCTGTGGGACACTTGGGGTGGATGACTACCCGGAGAAGGGAAGTCGTCTCAGGGATGTGTTTTGGACGCATGATTTCGATGATTTGAAGTTGCTCGCTGGAATGGAGCATCAATTTGCTCCGGATCAGCCCGCCCTCTTTGCAAACTGGTCCGTCGCAAGCAAATGGAACCCGAAGTGGAGGTATGAGCCGCAAGGAACTTACGATCAGGCCAAAGCCGAGGCAATTCTCAATGCGATTCGCATGAAGCCCGACGGAGTGTTGGAATGTATATCTTCACATTGGTAGATGACGTTGAAAAAGTGATCGGGAATCTCCGCAAGCAATACGGTGATTTCACCCTGGTCATGCTATATAACAGTGGAACAGTACAGGCCAGCTCAAGCTGGAATCTTATCGTTTCGGCGCCCTGGACCGACAAAATGGGCGTGGCCAAGGCTACGCGTTTGTTCGCGAACGCATTGAAAGACGGACTGGAATTTCAGGACAAGCGTTCTATTTCAAGAGTTACTGTGCTTGAAACGACGGATCCCTTTGTTCGGGAAATGACTGCGCTCTATCCCGTCAGCCCCGGGTCTCACATTCCCATCCAGCAGGTGACCGCGGGGCAGGTCACCGAAGGCAGTGGCTTCCTCCTCTACTCGCAAAAAGTCGCATAAACCCCGCGCGGCCTACGAGTTGTCACCCGAATGCGCTATAGGTCGGCTTCGCCCGCCGCGGCACGTGTCGGCGCTACTCACCCCCTTCTGAGCTGTCGTCTTCTTCTGAGTCGTCTTCGGAATTATCGCCGCAGCCGTCATCTTCTTCGTCGTTGTCATCCTCGTTGTTTTCGTCGTCGCCTTCCGCTTTTTCATTTGTCATCGCGAGGCCGGTTTGTGGCGGAAGGACCTCTCTTCTTCGTAGGGCCCACCCTCAGGTGGGCCGCGCCTCCCTTGACCAGTCCCAGTACGAACGGGGGGTTGTACACATACTCCAAAAGGTGCACTATCTCAGCCGAAGTTCCCCCTTCCTGCAAGGCAATCACATGACGTTTAGTTCGTTCCGTTGCGCCCGTTGCGGTCGCGGCGTGCTGATTCGTTCGCGCTCCAGGAACGTCTTTGAGCGCCTCTCTTCTCGGCTGGGCTTGGTCCGGTATTATCGCTGCAAGTCTTGCAGTCGACGATATACCGGAATAGGTCTTGGCAGGAGCCGCCTGCTAATTCACCAGAAAACCTCGCAGGCAATTCGAGACATGATTGTTCTCACTTTATATGTCTTCGGTGTAATCGCTTTGTTTAGTCTGCTGACTTAGTGGTAGTGACTGAGCCTCACCCTTTGCAGGAGGCAACCCCGCAAAGGCCGGCCCACCCGTCGAGGCTCACGTTCGGGCTCCTGACTGGTCAAACAGCGTTCCGCCGCAAACAAGCAACAACGCGGCCGCACCGATCAATTCGTTGCCTATAAAAAATCCCATCATGCTTGCGCCAACTCCCGCCTCAATCAGCATGGCCAGGCCGCAAATCAAAACGAGCACCTTGCGCAATTTCGTGTCTGTCGCGCCGGCCAGCAGCGCGACAACCGCCGTCACGGCCCAGTGCCACCCAAGCGAAAGAAAAACAACTTGGGAGCCTGCTTTCAGTCCTGGACTCAAGTTCGACGCGGCGTACAAAGGGAAAGCCTGCGTGTAACCGGCGAAAACATGAATCGCAGCGTTGGCGAACAGCACGATGCTGCCCAAGATGGTGAAAACGCGTGCAGCTTTATTGCGACCGCTCATTGAAACCTCCTGTGGACCATAGTCCGGCGTTTGCGCTTTCGCCCTACTTAGACTGCCCCCACTGCGGGTTCACCAGCCCGCGCACCGAAGCGATGATGCAGAAGCCCCCGAGCACGCCGAGTGCGAATAGCGCCCAAAGGAAGAAGTACCCTCCGCTGGTCTTGACGGTGTTGCCGGTTCCCGTCCCCCTCAAGTGGATTGCGGGCATCGCCGCCGCAAGGATCCCTCCGATAAGGGTGATCGCGTACCACCATCGCCGCTGGGGGAGCACCAGCACTCCGTATAGCCAGAATGCCAGCATCAGCAAAACAAGAAGGTTTGCGGGCTGTGCCTTGTCAAACCCGCGGACGATGTCGTCACAAATGTGAAGCGTCAGGAACAGGATCGAGAGCAGGGAAGCGATGGTTACCAGTGTGCTGCGTTTCATTGGATATTCTCCTTGTCAGGCTTGTCGGATTTGTGCGCGCCCCTCAGTCAGGCACGGGATTGTGCTACTCCCCCGGGATCGCCCGTTGAGCTTATGTCTATTGGGTAGTTGAATCTGCTCCTGCAAATAGTAGTTGAACGTGCTCCTGTAAATATCTGACAGGGCATACGCCGAAGGCTATCAAAAAGTTTCGCATTGAGAGACAGGGGCGCGAGCAGTCGTCTTTGCCGACAGGGTGCGTTCCGCTGCAGCCCTGCGGCACTTTAAAAATGACCGTCTTTGCCGACAGGGTGCGAGACTTCGTCTTTGCTGACGGTTTTGTCGTTGCCGACGGGGTCCGCTCTGCTGGAGCCCCGCGGCACTTTAAAAGACTCTCGTCTCTTCGTCTCCTTGGAGCCCCGCAGCGACTTAAAGACGGCGCAGCCCTGCGGCGCTCCGATCAAGTATCCACCGGGGGTTTAGCCGCGTGCCGCACCCCCTGCCGCTGCGAGCGCCCTCACAGCGCGAGCTGCAAATTCCGGCGAAAAAAGTCTCCAAGGGTGCGAGACTTCGTCTTTGCCGACGGTTTTGTCGTTGCCGACGGGGTCCGCTCTGCTGGAGCCCCGCGGCACTTTAAAAGCCTCTCGTCTCTTCGTCTCGCTGGAGCCCCGCAGCGACTGAAAGACGTCGCAGCCCTGCGGCGACTTAAAGACATCGCGCCCCGCGGCGCTCCCAACAAGTTTTGGGGCCGGGGTTTTCTCCGCGTATTCAAAACCGGCATTCTCGCGTCACGGCGTCCCGCATTCTATCCGTTTCTCGCGGTCAAATTTGAATAAGTAGACTGATTCCCTCCGTCAGCCTTTCAGTAATTCGAATGGGATGTCTGTGCGGAGCGCGCAATCACTTGCAACTGCCCTACCCTTTGCAAGAGGCAACCCCGCAAAGGATGGGCCACCGACCAGAAAGCGTTCGGTTTTTGTTCGCCAAACTGTGAATAACGTGTAGAATACCCGTTAGTATGAAGTTTGCTGGGTTGTTCGAATGGATTTCGAAACCGAAGGAGGGCTACGTATTTATGGCATCCGTACGTGATACAAAGTGTCCCGCATGCGGTGAAGAAAACGGTCCGTGCGCGATAGAGAATGGGATTCCCAAGTATCACGAATCAAGGATGCTGGCGGCAAACCCGACGACTTACGAACATCCGGACTGCCCCGAATGCGTGCAACTGAAGGATGCAATGAGGCATGCGGAAAGGGCGTTTAGAAGTTGTCGGCCGGATACCGGCGGTGGAAGGCCTAAGTCAAGATGGCCGAAGGCTTGGAGAGAGGAATGTCGCCGCCAAGAACTCGCTGCGAATCTGGCGCGCGCGAAATACCAGTTTCATCTAGGTAGCGTTCACAAAGATGAATGGTGCATGAGCAATCTTGGTGAAAACCTCACTGTAATCTTGCGAGAAGGTCGCCTATCGGCGTGAAGTGATTTGAGAGCGGATGGCCCGCAGAAAAAGTGATTCGGTGGCCTGAGGGTGCCCCAGGCGCCGGCCCCTCCCGGCACGGGTCGGGATTTTTAATTCGCGCAGGACGCATGATTGAAGGCAGAAAATTCGATATTTGGCTACGACGTATCGGGAGCCCCGCGAAGTACAATCGAGGGAGAGGCAGTCCACTCCGATAGATATCCGTGTTACTCGACCCTAGAGCAATCCACATCTACACTGACGGCTCCTGCTACGGGAATCCAGGCGGTGTGTCTGGCTGCGCGGCAATCGTCAGGTACCCTGAGCCACTCCGATTTGAAGACGAACAAATCGTTGATTTCGGTTGCCAGGAGAGCAGTAGTAACCGCATGGAATTGATGGCCTGCATCAGATCCTTGCATTGGGTTCGTGCAAATGCTCCTTGGCGTAGGGTCACACGAGTATTGATCATCAGCGACTCAACATACGTCACTGAAAATATCAATCGAGCACCGTTGTGGAAGAAATCCGGGTGGCGCAACCGATACAACCAGCCAATTGCGAACGATGACCTCTGGAGCGGACTAATCAGAGCGCGGGTGAAAGCGGCCATCCGAGTCGACTTCATGTGGCAAGAGGGAAAAAGGTCAGCAATCGCGAAAACCGTCGACAAGGCAGCAAAAACGGCTGCCCATCGTGGTGGCTTGGATGTCGACGTTGGGTACAGACCGGGCGGGGTTTCGTGTTCTATGGTAAGAGATAAGTCCCCCGCACAGCCCTACCCGGCCAAAGGCCAGGTGGCCGTTATTCGCCCTTATGTCAAGAAGATCATGTTTAAGCGCGAGCAGCGAATCAGTTTCAATGTCTTCGACGAGGCAGAATCATCTTACAATGGTGGGCGGGTGGCCTCGCCTTTGTTCGTGGGTGGCGCATCCTTTCCGCGAGGCGAAAGGGTGCGGCAGTTGATTTCAAGAATTTAAGTCATTGACCGCTCCATGCCGATCTCCCGTTCGAACACTCATTTAAGTAGATGGCACCAGCTGTCTCTGGGTTCTCCCTTAATTCGCGCGCCCCGTCGAACAATTTTTACGGTTTATGGTCCTTCAGGATCGTCTCGCCCTTCGTTAGCCAGGAGACGCCGAATGCCTCGACGGCGCCGGATTCCAACCAGAATACTGGCGAATACGGCTCAATTTTTTTGATTGGCCACAGTTTGATTACAAAAATGAGACCGATACAAATAAAAATTGCGGTTCCGCAAAACTTATAAACCTTGTTCCTCTGCTTCTTTTGATCCGTCGTATCTCCGTCGGGCGCAGTTTTTGTGAACAGCATGAGAGACATATAGCCTAGCGTCACGAAGAGCAGTCCCGCGAAGAGCAGATGTACCTTGCCGATGCATTTCTCACGATCTGTTGCCCACATCGCCGGAGTCGTCGGCAGCAGCGCCAGGCCAATCGCGAAGACGCACGCAAGTTGCCCTGAGACTTTATCCCTCCAGTCGTATCCTCTGGTGGACAGCATGAAGATCCCGATCGCGCACATGCCTCCCACGAATACGTTTCTCATCTCCCTGTAGTAATAGGCACTGATCGAGTCTTGCAATCCACAACACTGCAAAACGATTTTCCCGATCGCCAGGACGGGAGGAAGCGCGACTCCGATGATCCCGACAGCCTTCCGCAATTCGAGGTATGAAAAAGCGAGTGACTGATCGGCAGTGGGTTGCTGGGCCATGGTGCACCTCCGGCCTCTTAGTTTTGAATCGGGCGCGTGGTATGTCATTCTAAGGCAACTATCCGCGTTGTCAATCCAAAGCTAATGTGCCTCGGATTCCAAGACCTTACCTCTCATAAACTTGGGGAATCGGCTTAAAGGATCATTCCACCACTCATTCGAACACTCATTCGAATAGATTTCGTAACAAATTTTCCCATAATACCTAAATAATTGGGAATTATACGCTTGACTTCCCAACCCCTTTCTGGTAGTTTATTGCTAGTGAGGGACATAAAATGAGCCGCTCAACAATCAGCACTTTCAAACTCTTTGAGATGTTTCCGAACGAGCAAGCCGCTATCACCTATCTGGAAGGGCGTTTGTGGCCGACTGGCCCTGTCTGCCCCAAGTGCAAAGTGACCGAGCGAATCACAAAGCGACAAGATGGTTTCTATGCCTGTAACGCTTGCCTCATGCGATTCACCGTGCGAACAGGGACTATCTTTGAACGCTCGCACATTCCTCTACATAAGTGGCTGGCTGCAATGTACTTGCTCATGACTTCGCGGAAAGGCGTCTCGTCAATGCAATTGGCGAAAGAAATTGGCATACGTCAAGCGTCCGCGTGGTTTCTGTTACATCGGCTACGCGAGGCTTGCGGAAACGACTTGTCAATGCTTCGCGGCACTGTCGAAGTGGATGAGGTCTATATCGGCGGCAAAGAAATCAACAAACATATGAAGCAACGCCTACTTTTCACAGGCGCGGGTGCAATCAATAAGACGCCTGTTATCGGGATGCGGGAACGCGACGGACGCACCAGAGCGTTTCCCATTACTGGAACGGGGGCGATTGCGCTAGATCGTGCGGTGCGCCAGAACATTGAACAAGGCTCCGTGCTTCACACCGACGAAAACCCCGGATATAAGCACCTTGCGAAAGACTACAAACATTCAACGGTCAACCATAAGAAAGACGAGTACGTTAAGAACGGCGTCACGACAAACGGAATTGAATCAGTGTTCGCGGTCATGCGCCGTGGGATGCACGGTGTTTACCACCATGCCAGCAAAAAACATATCGCTCGATACGTCAACGAATTCACCTTCCGGCTGAACGAAGGAAACGTCAAGAATCACACGCTAGACAGGCTCGCTAGCTTTGTGAGCGCTACAGCGGGACGGCGGATTACATATAAAGAACTAACTGCCAACGGTATTCGGAGTTAATCAGTGATTACCCTATACTACCCGCTGTGGGTTCTTTTGCCGACAAACTGGCCGCTGCCGTTGGGCACATGCCGCTAATTGTTCCTCCGCTGCTGAAAAATCATTCTCTGCTCCAGTTAATCGCATGGTACGAAAAGAATCTTGTTGACGTTGAACTGCTCGATAAAAGACAACACCGCGTCATATTTGACCTTAGTAGATTCGCCTATCTCGTAAAGTTAAATGAGCTTGACGGAACAAAGTTGGTAAACAAAGTTGGTAAAACCTTTACAGAAAATACAGGCGGTAAAAGATGGGTTTCTTACTGAAAATGACTTTAGTGGCCCAAACCCGGAACGTGCCGCGAGACTAAGTTGGTTGCCACCAACAGTTACAGATCACGTCACCATACGAAAAAACGACAGTCTGTTAATTCCAGCGGATGAGATTTACGTGAAGCAATTCTCTCAAACAGGAGACCGATTCAAATTGCTGTATTGCAAGCGAGTGGGAGACGCCCTCTTGGTTCCAGTGACTTCTGTAAGAAAACCTAGACAGCCGCACGGTGAGATACTGTGGCCAAAATAGAAAAGGGGCCTCGGCTTAAGGAGGCCCCTTTTCTCTCCCTTATTGTGCTCAGGGAGCCGAGAGTCACTGTAAACATCCAGTAAAGTTGCAACCACATTCTACTGCTTTCCTTGACTATGTCAAGCCCTTTCTTACAAACCCTTTGTTTTGTGCTAGTTACAGACTATCTCAATTTGAGAGGTTTTCTCTTATAAGCCTTGATAGCCTTTTTGCCCTTTTTCTTAGGCTTATAAGCAAGCACTCTATCCACAATTAAGTTCAGAATCTCGATCTCTTTCATGCGCCTAAGTATATCTCCATTGCGGCAGCGTTCAAAATAAAGTGTTCAAAAACTGATTACTTTAGCTTCTTAGGAAGTGTCAAGTCTCTGGACACTTTCCTTCACGACTTATTACGTCACCGCCCGCCCGCCCTTTCTCCGCTTGGGAAGTTAAAGGGATAATTCCCAAATAATTCTCTTGACATCAGTGTTCTTGTGTACGCATATAATCTCCAAGCCTCTCTCCGGACAAATTTGTGCTACTGGCCCTTTCGGCCCGCTCGTCTCTCCGAGGAGTCCCTCTAGAGGCATGTGGCGCGGCGGCATTGTAAGGGGTAAAATAGCAAATGAAGGCCAGGCGATAATCCATGCAGATCTTTTTGAGCTATAACGCGTCGGACAAGGAACTCGCAGCCGATTTGGCGCGAGGCTTGTCGAAGCTAGGCTTTCGAGTCTGGTTCGCCGACCAAGACCTTCTCCCCGGCGACAACTGGTCGCTCCATATCGGGCAGGCCTTGGAGACCTGCGATGCAATGGTAGTCTTGGTTTCTGCCCAATCAGCGAAGTCCCGCTGGCAGAGCCGCGAAGTACAATACGCGCTTGCTTCCTCGCAATACAGAGGGCGGGTTATCTCCGTACTTGTTCCGCCAACCTCCCGGATACCCTCTGAAAGCGTTCCGTGGATTCTCAGCAAACTAATTGTGATTGAATCGGGCGGGACAATTTCAGAAACGAGCAAGAAAATTGCCGCGGCACTTCGAGCCAAATCCAATCCGGCCAGACAAATTCGCAATCAATCGAAACCCTCTAATAGGTCGCTCGCCAAGACAGGAACTCGCTGAGTTGATGAATGGCGAAACGGACGAAGAAGCCTTCCGAGATTTTCATCTCTCACTCGAATTTGGACCGCAGTCTCGTGAGACGCATTGTCGTCTTTCTCCGCAAACAGAGAATCAATCTTTGGTATAGCCCAAAACATATCGCTGGCGCTGCGCAATGGCATGACGAAATTGGACGAGCTCTTGCCCGTTGCGATTGGTTTCTGGTTGTTCTGACCCCCAATTCAGTAAAGTCCCCGTGGGTGAAGAAGGAACTGCTCTACGCCTTGAACGAACCCCGCTACGAAAACCGGATCATTCCCGTCATAGCTAGGGCCTGCAAATTCAATCAGCTTTCCTGGACACTTCAGCAAATCGAACTCGTTGATCTTCGGCCCGGGTTTGAGGCTGGTTGCGATGCCTTGCTTCGTGTGTGGGGAATGACGCCCAAAAAACCAAAACCAAAACGCCGTTAGCGGTCCTCAGCGCACAAAATCAAGACAGGCTCCTTTTTTTTCAATCACCGGGCTCGCCAACCTTTTTCGAACGTCTCACGCGCCTATTCGAACACTCATTCGAATAGATTTTGTAACAAATCTTCCCATAATTCCTAAATAATTCTCTTGACAATGTTTTAACTGTATAGTAACATGCGTCATGAACTCGCCGCTGACGATCCCCCTCGCCCGTAACCGCGGTTTCTGCGTCCTGAGCGCAACGAAGGACCTGGGTTACATGCTTTCTCGTAACCCCCTGTGTTATCTACCACTTACGGACCTCCTTCAAAAAGCGGCAAAAATGCCCCAGTGTTTTCTACCACTTACGAGCACTGTTTCCCGTAACTACCAGTGTTATCTACCACTTACAAAAAAAGGGGGGTGGGGGGAGGCGCGCTGCTTACGTCTGCGCACTTTGCATCCCGATTTATTTGTCGGGACCGATGATTTTTATCGGGAGGGGGGTGACATCCTGTGTAGCGCCAGGCTTCAGCCTGGCATGCCTTCACGGCCCGAAAAACATTGCCACCCTAAAGGGTCGGCGCTACATGGTGGCACAGTTATGCAGGCCGAGAAGGAGCGTGATAATGTACCAGCACTAAATAAAAACTAGAGGAGCATTCGCACCAGTCATGGCGGAACAAAAGCTGCCCACCCGCAAGGAAGATTTCAACGAGTGGTACAACCAGGTCGTGCTCCGCGCGGAGATGGCCGACTACGCCCCCGTGCGCGGCTGCATGATCGTGCGGCCCTACGGCTGGGCGCTGTGGGAAAACATCACCGCCGCGCTCGACCGGCGCTTCAAGGCCACCGGCCACATGAACGCGGCCTTTCCGCTGCTGATTCCCAAGAGTTTTATCGAGAAGGAAAAGCATCACGTCGAGGGATTTTCGCCGGAGCTGGCGGTCGTCACGATTGGTGGCGGCGAAAAACTGGAAGAGCCGCTGGTCATCCGGCCCACGTCGGAAACGATTATCGGGCACGCCTATGCGAAATGGATTCAGTCGTATCGCGACCTGCCGGTGCTGATCAACCAGTGGAACAGCGTGGTGCGCTGGGAGCTGCGCACAAAACTTTTTCTGCGCACGCTGGAATTTTTCTGGCAGGAGGGCCACACCGCGCACGCCACTTATGACGAGGCCGAATTCGAGACGCGCCAGATGCTGGATATTTACGCGGACATGGCCGTCGCCGACGCCGCGATTCCCGTGATCCCCGGGCGCAAATCCGAATCCGAAAAATTTGCGGGCGCGGACGTCACCTACGCGATTGAAGCGATGATGGGCGACGGCAAGGCGCTGCAGTCCGGCACGTCGCATAATCTTGGGCAAAATTTCGCGAAGGCGTTTGACATCAAGTACCTCGATAAGACCGGCGTGCAGCAATTTTGCTGGACCACTTCGTGGGGGCTTTCGACGCGCTTCGTCGGCGCGATCATCATGGTGCACGGCGACGATCAGGGGCTGGTGCTGCCTCCGCGGTTGGCGCCCTATCAAGTTGTAATCGTGCCGATTTTCAAGACGGATGATGAGCGCGCGCAAACCATCGAAGCCGCGCGCAAATTGAAAGCGGAGCTGGTGAAGGCGGGCTTCCGCGTGATTACGGACGAGCGCGAAGGCGTCAGCCCCGGCTTCAAATTCAATCACTGGGAGCTGCGCGGCGTGCCGCTGCGCATCGAACTCGGGCCGAAGGATTTGGCGTCGAATAGCGCGATGCTTGGGCGGCGCGACAAGCCCGGGCGGGAAGGGAAATCGCCCGCGTCGATGGACGGCATCGCCGCGACGGCAGGCAGGCTGCTCGATGAAATTCACGCGTCGCTGCACGCGAAGGCGCTGGCTTTCCGCGAAGCCAACACGCGCGAGCCCGCTGACTATGCTGAATTCAAGCAAGCGGTCGAGACAGGATTCGCGCTGGCGTTCTGGTGCGGCAACGCCGAATGCGAAGCGAAAATTAAGGAAGAGACGAAAGCCACGATGCGCTGCATCCCGCTCGAGCAAAAAGCAGGCCCGGCATCCAGCGATGCCAAATGCGTTTTCTGCGGCAACGCCGCGAAAGAACGCGCCATCTTCGGCAAAGCCTACTGAGCCAAAGTGATTTTGGCGAAAGCCCGCTGATGCAGCTTCCAATTCGATTGCGCGGAAGAGAATTAGAAAAAACGGAGAACCAAAAATAATCCCGGGCCGCTCCAATGATTGGACGACGGCCCGGAGTGTGAAGTCCAAGAATTAATTTACTGCTCTTGCTGGCCACGCCCGCCGCGTCCTCCGACCCCGCCCACGATTTTGTAATTGGCCGGGATTTGGAAGAGCGATGCGTCCGGCTCTCCGCGCTGAAGTTCAGTGTAACGGGTCACCGTTTCGCCATAGCGCGGATCGGTCGTCTTCGTCATTACGTAGAGCTGCAACTCGGATGAGTACCACCGCTCGGTGACGACCTGGATCGGGCGGTCGTTGCCGATGTCTCCCGCCGCAATAGTGTGAGTCATGCGCGTGCCTTCGACGACGAGGCCTTCCATCGTTTGCGTGCCGAGCGATTCGGTGGTGAATTCGCCGTTGTTCGGGAGCGCCGAGCCGCCGCGACCGTCGGGTGTAATGGTCAAAGTGCCGTTCGTGGTCGAGATCGTGCCGGTTGCGGCCTGCGGCATCACCGCGGCAATTTTGTCCTGCGCCGCGGCCAACTTCGCTTGCACGTCGGCTTGCAGCTCAGCTTGTATTTTGTCCAAATCCGCTTTGGACTCGTCGATCGATATGTTGTCCCTCATTATTCTAATTGTGGAGGCTGTCTGCGCCTTCATGTTCAGGCGGTAGATGGCGCCGCCGACCGGATCATTGATGGTCGCGATCTCGTCATTGACTTCCGTGCGCGTGCGGCCGGAGCTGTCGCGATAATGCGTGACCGTTGATGTGGTCGCGATGTGCGTGCCGTCCGCGAGCGTTTGCGTCGTCTCATGAACCTGTTTCGCGGAGTAGGGCGCGTTCTTGACGACGCGATTCACGTTCACGAATCCGGCCTGCTGCGCCACTGCCAACTTGTAGGCTGCTCCGGCGAGGTCCGATGTAGATGTTGAGGATTGTTGCGCAAAGCTTGCGCCGCAAAACAACAGAGCCAGCGCGGTGACTGCGAGTAATCGTTTCATGATGATTTATTCTCCTTGTGCGGATGATTTAACTTGAGAGCCTAAGAACCGGAATGCGCGCGCGCGGCCGGAGCCGTCCACGATGACCTCCGCCAAAACGTGCGAAGAAAGCACGGCGGGGTCGAGTGATGAAAAAATCGAACCGGGCAAATCGACTCGATAGATCAAGCCCGAATCGATTGGGCCGTCATTATCGAGCGCGATGAAATGATCGAAGGTCTGGTTGTTACGCGATTGCAGGGAAGCGTTGCGAATTTTCGGCCGCGGGTGAATCGATTGCTGATGATTCACCTGACGGGGAAGCGGCGATTCCCTCGGCGGATTCGAGTGATCGGTTGCGACAGTTGAGGGAGGAGATGGAAGCGGTTGCCGCGTCACGATGCGCGGAGCTTCGGATGTTCCGCGATGCTCGAGCAATAAAACGGCCGCGATGATTACGGCGGCGAGCGCGCCGAGCGAGAGCGCGGCGGTCCAACCGATTCGCGCGACGCTGCGTTGCGGCGAGGGAAGCAGCGCGGGAGCCTCGGTTGGAAGCGATTGATCGGGCGCGAGCGAGGCGAGGAGCGATTCCAGCCTGGTCGAATCAGAGCGCAGGATTTCGAGCGAGCTTGCGCACGCCGCGCAGAATTTGAGATGGGCGGCGGTTGCGTTCGATTCCGCGGCGGAAAGTTCGCCATCCAAGTACGAACGCAATTTGTCTTCTTGAAGGCAACTGCCATTTTTGTTGCGTGTACTCATGTTTTTTCCTCGTAAAGCTCGGAATACTTTGCTTTGAATTCGCTGGTGGCCCGAAGCAAAAGTTGTCCAACGCTTGCGGGATTAATCTTCAAAGTGTTCGCCAATTCGCGGTAGGAGAAGCCGACGTAACGCAACAGCAGCAGACGCGCGGAGACCGGTTTCAAAGTTGCCAGCGCACTCCGCACGCGGGTGCGCTGCTCCTCGCGCAAAAGATTTTCGAGTGGCCCGGAGCCAACCGTGGACGACGCAGCGTGCTCGACCGCGGCCGCGTGTTCATTTCTCATGCGGCGCGAGTTCATTTTGAGAGCGTCCAATCCCAAGTTCATCGCGGTGCGGTAGAGCCATCCTTCCAAATTATGCTGCGGCCGAAACAGCGCGGGCCGCGCCACCAGCTTGCAAAAAACCTCGGAGGCCAATTCTTCCGCGCGGAAACGGTCGCCGGTGGTTCGCGCAAGCAAATTGATCAACCGCGGATACTGAGCGCGAAAGACCTTCTCCAAAGCGGCGTCGGGCAGCAGCGCGGAATCCGCGCCGGATTGCTCAGCCGGACTGACCCGGGGCAAGTTCAACTCGATGCCATCCGGGATGCCATCGCCTGTTGCCATACGCACTCTATTAACGACGCTCATGGAAGTTCTATGACATGGACGGCGGGGCGGGAGAAACGGGTGCATCCATGGGGGTCTTTCCAGCGCGAAAGGGGCCGCGATCGAGTTATTCGCCGGCCGGGTGGCCGAATGTCACGCGCCGGGCGCCTGCCCCCGTGTACAGGTAACTCACCCGGTAAGCGTGGCTGCGCCATTCTCGACACCCGTGGGGGCGGGTGCTAGCCTCAATTTGGGTATGGAATTGCACGAAACGCAAGGTCGAGTTGCGAAAATCATGAAGCGAACGGGAAGCGCACGCGGGGGGAGCCGCCTGCGCGTGATTATATGGCTGGTGTTCTTCGGGGCGTTTGTCTACTGCTCCTACAAAATCATTCCGCCGTATTTCGCCAACTACCAATTCGAGGATGATTTGCATGATGAAGCACTCTACTCCATCGGAAAGTACAACGATGACGTGATCCGCGATCACGTCTTTCGGGAGATGCAGGCACGGGGAGTGGACGCGACCAAAGACGCCATCCACATCCAGCAGAATGACGCGCGCGGACTGAAAATTTCAGTGGATTACACCATTGACGTGGACTTGATTGTATACACCTGGCATCTCCACTTTACGCCCTCCACCAACAACCAGTCGCTCGTGCAGTAACACTCCAACGGTTCATGCGCCTCGGACGGAAAAGGCGCGGCCACCCGTGGTTGCAACAGCCAACTTCTTTGAAGCGCCGCGGGGCTGCGATGTCTTTCAGTCGCTGCGGGGCTCCAGCGAATCGGACCCCGTCAGCAAATACGAAGTCTCGCACCCTGCCGCCAAAGACGACTACTTTGAAGTGGCGCGGGGCTGCAGCGATACGCACCCCGTCGCCAAAGACGAATGCTCGCACCCCGTCGGCAAAGACAACTTAAATTGATATCAACGCATCTTGCCATGCAGGTCGGGAATGCAAGCATGCGGTACTCTCGGGTGTGTATCGCAAGAAGAATCCTTGATTGAAGCGCCGCGGGGCTGCAGCGAATCGCACCCGTCGGCAAAGACACCGTATGCCGGGAGGAAACAATGAAGCGGAAGGATTGCAGGTCGATTGCGTTAGCGTGTTTCGCGGTGATAATTCTGCTGGGCGGGGCGTGGCCGGCGCAAGCGCAGGATGCCAAAGCACCGTATCCGAGCATGGCTCCGGTTGAGCAATACATGATGGAGCGAAATGCCGAAATAGAATTGGCGCGGAGCGCGGCCCCGGAATCCATCTCACGCGATGCCGGGGTCTTGGTGCTCGGGCGGAATGGTTACGAAACCGCGGCCGAAAGCAAGAACGGTTTCGTGTGCATCGTGGAACGATCATGGACCGCGGGAACCGACGATCCCAACTTTTGGAATCCCAAATTGCGGGGGCCGCTCTGCCTCAACGCGGCGGCCGTGCGAACTTATCTTCCGCAAACGATTCGAAAAACAAAATTGATCTTGGCCGGGGGATCCAAAGAAAAGATGGTCGAGGACATCAAAGCCGGCTTGGACAAGAAGGAATTGCCAGCGATGGAACCCGGCGCGATGTGCTACATGTTGTCAAAGGAAGGGTATTTGGGCGACGGTGTCGGCCACTGGCACCCTCACTTGATGTTCTTCCTTCCGCTAACGGACGCCCCAACCTGGGGTGCAGACTTGCCGGGTTCACCCGTGTTTGCTTTGAAGGACCCGGTCGGCCGCATCGTAATATTTCTCGTGCCCGTTGGGCACTGGTCGGACGGGACGGCTGCTGCGGAACATGAGCAGTAAGATTCGATCCAGGCAAATTGGAATAGCGATCCAAAAATTCAAAACCCGCACGTTCGCGCAAAATTGTTAGAAGCGCCGCGGCGGAGCACCCGGGAAACGAAAGTCGACCTACGCACCCTTGAAAGCGAAGGGTGCGGCACCCACAGGACAAGCCAAAGAATCAATTCATAGCATCGGATGGAAAGGCAGCGCGGCACGACCAGCCCGAATTCGGTACAATTCCTAAAGCAAAGGTGAAGCACGTGAAGTTGGGGGGAGAAACGGATTGCGCATCCGCCTGGGCGGGGGATTCTGGAAGTCACGGCTGAAGCTGGCGCTGCTTGGGGGCGCGCTGCTTCTCGTGCTTGCGGGCATCGGCGTCTTCACCTACTACTACATCGTTTACGGCCGGATGATTGACCAGAGGCTTTCGGGCAACACCTTCGAGCACACCACGGGAATTTACACCGCGCCGGGACACATCTTCACCGGGCAAATTATCTCCATTGGGGAGCTGACCGCATACTTGCAGCAGAGCGGGTACCGCGAGAATGGCGAAGCATCGGGCGTTGGGCGCTATGAAGAGCACGTCAACATCCTCCAGATCTATCCGGGTAAAGCGTCCTACTTCCGCGGAGCGAACGCGCTGCGCGTGGAATTTGGTGGAAAGCAGATTCGCGGCATCCGCGCGATTTCGACGGGAGGATCGGTGGACAGCGCGGAGGTCGAGCCGGAGCTGCTGACGAACCTGTTTGATGAATCGCGCGCTAAGCGGCGTCCCGTGCGGTTTGACGATTTCCCAAAAGTGATTGTGAACGCGGTGCTGGCGGCGGAAGACAAACGGTTTTTCGAGCACCCCGGGTTTGACATGATCCGCGTGCTCGGCGCGGCGTGGGCGGATTTGCGGCATGGAGCGCGCGCACAGGGCGCGAGCACGCTGGACATGCAGCTCGCGCGGAGTTTTTTCTTTACAACGGAACGGACGTGGCGGCGAAAACTTGCGGAGACGCTGGTGGCGCTGGAGCTGGAGCACCGCTTCACGAAGCCGCAGATCTTCGAGCTCTATGCGAATGAGATTTATCTCGGCAATCGCGGGAGCTTCGCCATCCATGGATTCGGCGAAGCATCGCTGGCCTATTTCGGCAAGAACGTGCGGGATCTAACGCTCGAAGAGGCGGCATTCCTCGCGGGAATTATTCGCAAGCCAAATCATTACTCGACGGCCGAGCAGCATCCGGACCGGGCGGTCGAGTCGCGCGACCACGTGCTCTCACAAATGGTGGAAGACAAGATGATCACGCCGGAGCAGATGGCGGCCGCGCAGAAAAAACCGCTGCATCTGGTGCGCAGCGGGATTGACAGCGGCGCGGCGCCATATTTCGTGGACATGGTGAAGGACGACCTGCTCGATCACTTCAACGAAGCGGACCTGCTCTCGCAGAATTATCACGCCTATACGACGCTCGACCCGCAGTTGCAGCGCGCGGCTGTCCAGGCGGTGGAAATCGGCATGAAGAACGTGGACACGCTGCTGGCGAACCGCTATGCGCGTTGGAAAAAAGAGGCGGCGAAGAAAAAATCTAATGAGCCGGTGCCGACGGCGCAGGTGGCGATGATCGTACTCGATCCAAAGACGGGCGAGATCAAGGCGCTTGTGGGCGGGCGGGATTACGGGCAGAGCCAGTTGAACCGCGTGCTCTCGAAGCGGCAGCCGGGGTCGTCGTTTAAGCCGTTTGTGTATGCAGCGGCGTTTGACGACGCAGTGGAGGGAAACGGCCCGATTGTGACGACGATCACGACGGTGGTGGACGAGCCGACAACATTTACTTTTGACGGCAAGGAATATACCCCGGACAATTTCGGCGAAAACTTCATGGGCACGGTGACGCTGCGCGAGGCGCTGACACATTCACTGAATGTTGCCACGGTGAAGGTGGCCGAGCTGGTGGGCTACGGGCATGTGGTGGATGTTGCGCGGCGGATGCTGCAGGACTCGAGCATTCAAGCGACGCCCGCGGTCGCGCTCGGCGCATACGACATGACGCCTATGCAAATTGCGGCGGGATATACGGCATTTGCAAATGGAGGCGTGCGCGCCGAGCCGCTTTACTTGCAAAAGGTTGTGAGCGGAGATGGATCGGTGCTCGAACACAATGAACCGCACTCACATCAGGTGCTGGATCCAAGAGTGAATTACATTGTGACGAACGTGCTGCAGGATGTGATCAATCGCGGCACCGGAGCGCCGGTGCGTGCGCGCGGATTCACGGGCCCCGCGGCGGGGAAGACGGGAACATCGCGCGACGGCTGGTTTGCGGGATACACGTCAAACCTGCTTTGCATCGTGTGGGTGGGATTCGACGACAACCGGGATTTGGGCGAACAGGGTGGATTGACGGCCGGGCCGATTTGGGCGGAATTCATGATGCGCGCGACGGCGCTCCCCGCATATCAGGGGTTGCATGATTTCGCGGCGCCGGAGGGCGTGGTGTCGGTTGCAATCGACACGGAAACGCTGCGGCTTGCGACACCGGAATGTCCCGTGAGCCGGGAAGAGGTGTTCATCGCAGGAACACAGCCGACGGAATATTGCGAGAGTCATGGCGGTAAGCCCATTGCGGGTGTGCCTGGGTCTTCATTGATGGGGCGGCTCGCGCGAATATTCCATCGCGACCGCAAGCATTAGGGCGGGCGCGGCTGCGGGAGCGCGCCGATAAGAAAGTCGCGCCAGGGAAGCGAGTTTTTGGTATTGTGAATGGCACAAACTGCAAGGAACAAAATGGGGGTTTGCGGTGTCCAAGTTCCTAGCAGCCAAATTTCTTACCGGAGGTATCGCCATGAGAAACATCTGGATGGCGAGCGCCGTGCTAGCCCTGGCGGTACCCGCTTCTGCACAGCAGTTTTCCGAAACAGCCAAGACCGCTCGATCGCAAGCGGCCACGCTCAACGTTGATAATCCCACAAGAGATGCAGCGCTTGAGCGCGCCGCGCTGGACATGGTTCACAAGGATTATGCAAGCGCCGCGACCGTCTACAGGACGCTGCTGAAGGAAACTCCGAACGATTCGGTGCTTTGGAACCGGCTTGGAGTGGCGCTCCAACAGCAGGACATGTTCAAGGAGGCGCTGAAGAGCTACGAGCGCGCGGCCAAAGTGGACGCCAAAGGCGGGGATGCCTGGAACAACATGGGCACGGTTTATTTTCAACAGAGAAAGTGGGACAAGTCGGTCCGCGCTTATACAAAGGCGATTAAGCTGGACCCGAAGGTCGCTACTTTCTACAGCAACATGGGGCTTTCCTACCTGAACAACAAGAAGCTACCCGAAGCGTTCACGGCATTCCAACAGGCGCTGCAACTCGATCCGGAAGTATTCGAGCACCGTGGGCGCGTGGGATCGATCATCCAGCACCATTCGGCGAGCGACTTCGGAGAATTATATTTTCTACTGGCGAAATCATTTGCGTCCGCCAACAATGCCGAGCGCTGCGCGTATTATTTAAGAAAGGCGCGGGATGAAGGATACGCGGGCATCGAAAACGTGAAGACGGATCCAGCTTTTTCGGGTGTGCTGAACGACGAAACGATCCGGACGATCCTGGGGCTGACGGATGGTCAGCCTGCTCAGCCGAAGGGTCAGAATATAGGATAGGGACTGGATCGCGGTTCTTTGATTTGACCTTAACCAACCTTCGGGCGTACACCGACATCCGTGTAAGCGGGTGAGAACGCGGTGGACGTCCCGGAGGTTGAATCATGAATACCTCGGCGATGCATAGAAAATTTCTCGTCCTCGCGTTCGCCGGCCTCGTTGTTTTCTCCGGATTTGCCTGGTCGCAGCAACAATCGCAGCCGCCGCCTCCGCCGCCACAAGACCGGAGTTCGAAACCGCCACAATCGGGACAAAGCCATCCGACTAACCCGCCGTTGCGGGTGACGACGAGATTGGTGACGGTAAATGTGATTGTGCATGACAGAGATGGAAAGCCTGTCACCGGGCTTACCAAAGAGGATTTTGTTTTGATTGATGGGGGGCAGCGACAGAAGGTTGCATCATTTTCGGAGCAGACGACCCGACTGACTGCCAACAACGCCCCCGCGACTCCGAATCATTTCTCGAATATTTCCGCGCCGGGCGACGCGCAGGCGCCGCTCACCGTAATCGTCATCGACGCATACAACACCTACTATCACGACGTGTACTGGCGACCGAACGAAAATGGATTCCCCTGCCATTTTCCCGAACGACCGTGTCCGCCGCCTATGATGGGGACAGTGTTCAACCAGGTCGAAAAGTTTATCGGCCAGATGCAGCCGCAAGATCGCGTGGCGCTCTATGAGCTCGCCAAGCAGATCTACCTCTTGCAGGATTTCACGAGCGATGCCGTCGCGCTTCGGCGCGGGCTCGTTCGCGGAAAGGAGTATGCGGAGGACATCAGCTATTCCTGGTCCACGACTACCACGAGTGAGATGGTTGACCGCACGATGGCCGGGATGCACGCGATTGCGGAACGCCTTGCGAAAGTCCCCGGCCGCAAAAATCTGATATGGCTCTCCACAGGTTTTCCCTATAAGAGTGATATCCATCCGGGAAATATCACGGATATTAGTATGGATCAAAGCGCGAAAACGCTGGGAAATTCCGATCTGCCCCTTTACGCCGTGGACGGGCACGGTCTTGAAGCTCCCTGGGGCGGCGGCGGCCCAGTCCCTGGGGGTGGCTCGAGGGGACCAACAGCGGGCGGCGGCGGGCCAACGCCCGCGAGCGGTAGTTATGGTGGTGGCTCGATGTGGGGCGGTCCACCTGGAAGGTTCAATGAAATTAGAAATCTTTCAGAGGCAACCGGCGGCCGCGCATTCTACGACACAAATGATCTTGCAGGCGCGATTCGGCGGGCGATCGATGACTCCTCATCCACCTATCTCCTGGGCTACTATCCCGACCACAATAAATGGAATGGCGAGTTCCGCGAAATCAAAGTGAAGGTGAACCGGCCCGGCATGGAAGTCCGCGCGCGCAAAGGATATTACGCTGTCGGGGACTCCGCCACACCTCCGCAAAGGGAAGCAGAGCAAATCGCTGAAGCTATCCGAAGCCCGGTTGAATCAACGGATCTTGGCCTCGATGTTCACGTTGATCCCGTCGATGTTCCCGGCGCGCGGCAACTCAAAGTAAAAATTACTCTCGATGCCGGTCAATTGCGCTTCCAGCAAAAAGGCGCGCGGTGGACGGACAACATTTCGGAGGTGTGGGCGGAATTTGACGCGGAGGGCAAGCAGGTCGCGCAGAATTCGAAGACAATCAATTTGAATCCGGGGCAGGACGCGTACAAACAGCTCCTGCAAAATGGGATTAGTTTTTCGGAGACGGTGGCGCTTGCGAACGACGCGGCGGAAGTTCGATTGGTGTTGCGCGACGTTGGAAACGGTTCCATCGGCTCGGTGAGGATTCCGCTCACGAAATTATTTGCAGCTGCGGGGGCGCAGCCGGAGGTTAAGAAGTAGATTGTGGCGTTGAATGCTCACTCGATTGCTAAGCCGCGCACAGGCAGGAATGCCTGTGCCACCGGCAGACTGGGCCATGACACGGATCGACGAATGGTAAACCCCGCCCGATAGGTTCTGCTAGAATGAAGATGCGATGAAGGCCGTCAATTCGCGGCGATGGCTGGGCTGCGCGGCAATTTTTGCTCTTGCCGCTGGTTCCTCCGGCATTGCCGCCGCGCAGTCACCCGCGAACAGCAACACCACTTCGCGCGCCGAGACAGTCGTTGTATTCCCCTTTGAAAATGCGGGGCAAGAGGCGGGCAAGGATTGGCTCGGAGAAGGTTTGGCAGAGCTGACTGTCAACCGGCTTCAGGGCCACGGGCCGGTGGTTTTTTCGCGCGAGGAAAGACTTGCGGCGCTGGAAAAGCTGGGGCTTCCGGCGTATTCGAGATTTACGCGCGCGACCATGCTGAAGATCGCGGCGGAGATTGACGCGGATTACGTTGTGTTCGGCGATTTCACCCCGGATGGCGCGAACGTGCATTTGACGGCGCGCGTGATGAGCGTGAACCCACCGAAACTCTCGGCGACGATCGAGGAAAGCGGGCTGGCAGAGAATCTGGGTGACATGGACTCGCGCGTTTCATGGCGCGTGCTCTGCATGATCAATGGAGCGCTTGCGCAGGACGCTTCCTGCGACGCGACTTCGCCCGCAGCGCTGAAATTCCTGGGAGCGGGGACGCGGATCCGGGTGGACGCGCTCGAACATTATGTGCGGGGCCTGCAGGACGCGGAAGACGACGCGCGTTTGCGCGAATTGCGCGAAGCCGCGCGGCTGGATCCGGAATGGGATGAACCGGTTTATGCGATAGGGAAAACTTACTACGCACGGCTGGATTGCGATGCGGCGCTGGCCTGGTTTACGCGCGTGCCGGCGGAAAGTCCGCATGCAATGGACGCCGAATTCGCGGCCGGCGTGTGCCACCTGACCGAGAACGATCCGCTGGGAGCGGAGACGGCGTTCACCGCGCTTGCGAACCGCACCGGGCAAACAATTTCAGGGCAATCCAGCGCGGGGCGGTTCGATGCGCCGGAGGTAATGAACAATCTGGGCGCGGCATTACTGAGAGAGGCGCGTTATAAGGATGCCCTGCCTGATTTCGAGAAGGCACGGCAGATTGATCCCGGCGAACCGGATTACTGGTTCAATGTGGGCCTCGGGGAGTATCTTTTAGGCGATTGGGGAGCCGCTGCGCGCGCGCTGCGCGAGGCGCTGCGATTGGAGCCGGATGCGCAGGACGCAAGGGCGTTGCTGCTGGCCGCGCTCGATCACAATGGCGAAACCGAAGAAGCAAACGCGCTGAGGGCAGACACGCCGCCGAAGGACCCGAAGGATGTGCGTCCAAGGCAAGAGATTGCAAAGATGAACGCAACCGCGCTTTCACGGATTGCGCGAGTGCGGAAAGAATTGAATGCAGGAGCTGCGCGATGAAAATTGATTCCAAGATGAAAGAAATGATTCGGGGGATTTGGCCGGCTGCGGTGCGAGCCGCGTTGGCGCTCGCCGTGATGGCTGTGTCGATGGGAGGCGGATGGATGGGCCGGAACGCGGCGGCGTCGCCCGCGGATGAGAGGCCGCGCGTGGTGCGGCTCGAAATTCAGGATGAGATCGAGCCAATTCTCGCGGAGTATCTGGATAACGGGATGGATCAGGCGGCGGAATCGCACGCGAGCCTGGTGTTGATTTCGATGGATACGGCGGGCGGACTGAGCGAGTCGATGGAGCAAATCATCCAGCACGTCCTGCATTCGCCGGTGCCCGTGGCGATTTACATCGAGCCCGCGGGATCGCGCGGCGCGTCCGCAGGATTTTTTATTTTGCTTTCGGCGGACGTGGCGGCGATGGCGCCGGGAACGCACACGGGCGCGGCATCACCGGTGATGGAAATCGGCGGGTACCCGTTGACGGTGGATGAGACGATGAAGCGGAAGATTTTGAACGATGCGACGGCGTTCCTGCGGAGTTATGCGGAAGCGCGCGGCCGAAATGTGACGCTCGCGGAAACCGCGGTGACGGAGGGGAAGGCATTCACGGAAAGGGAAGCGCTGGACGGGAAACTGGTGGACATGGTGGTGAATTCGGAAGGAGACCTGCTGCGACAACTCGATGGGCGGACGATCAAGCGGTTCGATGGGAGCACGACCACGCTGCACTTGGCGGGCGCGGAAATCGAGACGCTCACGCAAACGATGCGCGAGCGCTTTCTTTCGCGAATTGTGCAGCCGGACATATTTTTCATATTGCTGATCGTGGGAGTGCTCGGACTGTATGCGGAATTCACGCATCCGGGGATGGTTGCGCCGGGAGTGGTCGGCGGCATCTGCATGATTCTCGCGCTATATGCAATGCACATTCTTCCTGTGAATCTGACGGGGCTGCTGCTGATCATACTCGCGCTGGCGCTGTTTATTTTGGAAGCAAAGATGACCAGCCACGGCGTGCTGGGCGCGGGAGGAGCGGTGGCGATGTTGCTGGGCGCGCTGATGCTGATTCGATCGCCGCTGACGGCCGGAGGAGTGAGCATCGGAGTGGCGCTCGGCGTGACGCTGCCGTTCGCTTTGCTGGTGGTTCTTCTGATGCGGCTGGTGCTGAAGTCGAGGTCGTGGAAACAGTCGACGGGGGTCGAGCAACTGGTGGGGTCCGAAGGGGAAGCGACGCAGGCGATTGGGGCGGCGGATTCGCCGAAGGGGATGGTGCGCGTCCACGGGGAGTTGTGGCGCGCAGCGGCGGCAGGGCAGGCGATATCAGTGGGAACGCGCGTGCGCGTGATCCGCGTGGAGGGGCTGACGCTTTACGTGGGGCCCGCGGCGAAGTAGGCTCAACGACGCGCGGAAAGAAGGCGGATCGGATTTGCGAGCACGGGGGATTGAGGTTTCGGAATCGAAACGGAGGCAGCGATGTTTGAAGCGATTTCAATTTTCTGGGGAGTTCTGGCGCTGGTGTTTCTTATCTGGTTCTGGAATTCGCTGTATGTAATCAAGGAGTGGGAGCGCGGCGTGGTGCTGCGGCTTGGGCGGATGCAGCCGGCAGCGAAGGGCGCGGGATTGCGGATTGTATTCTGGCCGATCGAGACGCTTTACCGGATTCCGCTGCGGACGGAGACGCTGGATGTGCCGCCGCAGGACATCATTACGCGCGACAACGTGTCGGTGAAGGTGAACGCGGTTTGTTATTTCCGGGTGGTGGATGCAACGCTTGCACTTTCACAGGTGCAGAATTATTTGTACGCGACCTCCCAACTCGCGCAGACGACGCTGCGAAGCGTGGTCGGACAATTCGAGCTGGATGAGATCCTATCCGAGCGCGAAAGGGTTAACAGCAAGCTGCAAGTGATCCTTGACCAGGATACGGAGCCCTGGGGTATCAAGGTATCTAAGGTTGAAGTCAAACAAGTGGACATTCCCGAGTCCATGCAGCGGGCGATCGCGAGACAAGCGGAAGCCGAGCGCGAGAGGCGGGCGAAAGTGATTCACGCCGCGGGGGAATTGGAAGCGTCGGTGAAACTGGCGGAGGCCGCGGGGATCCTGGAAAAGGAGCCGGCCGCAATCCAGCTACGGTATCTGCAGACATTGACGGAAATCGGGGTCGAGAAAAATACAACAATCGTCTTCCCGCTGCCCATAGACATCCTAGCGGGGTGGGCGAAATTGGGACAGGGGAAATAAAAGATGCCAAGCGGAGCGAAGAAGGGCGGAGGCGGCGGAGACGTGATTTTAGAAAGCCGCCATCTGGTCGGGCTTTTCTTGATGATGGTGGTGATCTTCGGCGTCGTGTTCGTGCTTGGTTATGAAATGGGCCGCAACCAAGTGAGCGGAGAGGTGCGCGCGTCGTACACGTCGGCGGAAGAAAAGTCGTCAAACTCACCGGAGTCGCCGGGGACGCCGAGCCCGTCGATGCTGCCGGGTGCGCAGCCAGCCGCGGCGAACCGGGCGCCTTCCGCGCCGGTGAAGACGCCGAGTACGAATGCACCGCCGGCTAAGACGGTCACAACGAAATCGCAGCCGGTGGCTCCTCCGAACAACCGGGCCGCGCCGTCTCCTTCAAGCGCGGTGAAGGGCGCGCCGGCGCTTTCCACAACGCCGATGAGCTCACCGCTGATGCCAAAGGGAGCCGTGGTGCTGCAAGTTTCCGCGCTGACGGTTCAGGGGGACGCGCTGAAGATGGCGCAAGAGTTGCAGCTAAAGAAATTTCCCGCGTTCGTGCTTGCGCCCGGTGCGGACCATTACTACCGCGTGCAGGTCGGGCCATACCCGGACGCGAAATCGGCGGAGAAGGCAAAAGCGGCGCTCGAAAAAGAGGGCTTCAAGCCGATCGTTAAGCGCTGATGGTGAAAGCCAAGAAGAGTCCCCCTCCACCCGGAGCCGCCGCGGCGCCCGCCAGTGTCCCGCATAAATTACCGCGGCTCGCAATCGCAATTGCGTCCGGGCTAATCCTGGTTGCCGCGTTTCCTTCCAGACACTTTCCGATTGGGCCATGGTATTGCATCGCGCTGCTGATGGCCGTGTCAGCAAACGTGCGGCCGCGGTTCGCAGCGCTGTGCGGATTTTTGCAGGGCGCGGCATTCTTCACGCCAACTCTCACATGGCTTTACACGACCTTTCGCATTCACGGCGATGTGAGCGTATTGATGTCCGCGGTGGCGCTGGCGGCGCTTGTGGCGGCGGCATCCTGTTTTCCCGCTGCGTTTGCGTGGGCCTTTGCATGGATTTGGAAGCGCGGGCCGGGACGCGCGTGCCTGGCGGCGCCGTTCTTGTGGGTGGCGCTGGAATTCGGGCGGTCGAAGTTGCCGGCCATCGGATTTCCGTGGAACTTAATTGGCTATGGGGCGGCGCACAGCCTGGCGCTCGCGCAGATGACCACGCTCGGCGGGATTTGGGTGCTGAGTTTCGGCGTCGCGGGATTCAACGCGTTGCTGGTGTGGGCGTGGATCGAGTTGCGGCGCGGACGCAGGACACCGATCTACGCGGCGGCGTGCGCTGCAGCGGTGATTGCGGCGATCGCGGGATTCGGAGACGCGTGGGTGCCGATGGAAGAGCCGGATCACTCAGCGCGGCTGGTGCAGCCGAATTTTCCCGAAGAAGAAAATACCCCGTCGAATTGGGTGTCTTTGCATGCCGCGGACATGAATCAGCTCGAGCTCATGAGCACCGCGCCGGACGCAAACGGGCGCGCGCCGGGCCTGGTGGTGTGGCCGGAAGTGCCGATCTTTTTTTCGATGCAGGACCCGAAATTTGCGGCGCTCGCGGAGCGGATCGCGAAACAGACGCGCGACGGGTTTCTTGCGGGGGTGATTGAAGAAAGGGCGAAGCCCGGCGTTGGTTGGCAATTGTTCAACAGCGCAGTGCTTCACGACACCGCGGGGCGGCAGATTTTTCTGTATGATAAAATTCATCTCGTCCCGTTTTCCGAATACACGCCGTGGGCAAGTTGGTTCAAGTTCATAACAAGCATCACGCTTGAAGTGGGGGATTTCCAGCAGGGAACCGAGTATAGAGTCGGAACATTGCCGGACGGGCGGCGTTTCTCAGTTTACATTTGTTACGAGGCGGTTTTTCCAGGTGAAGTAAGAAAGTTTGCGGCCAACGGCGCGGAACTGTTCGTGAATATCTCGAATGACGGCTGGTTTGGGCGCACGGCCGGGCCACAGCAACATTTGGAAATGGCGCGCGTGCGCGCGATTGAGAACCGCCGGTGGATGCTGCGGTGCACAAACAACGGATTCACCGTGACGGTAGACCCGTATGGACATGAGACGGCGCGGCTGGCGGCGGATATGCGGGGCGCGCTCAACGCGCAGTACGGCTATCGAAGCGACTTGACGCTGTACACACGGTGGGGAGACTGGTTCCCGATGCTGTGCGCGATTGCCGCGGTATTGGTTACGGTGGTTTCCATCGCAGTGAAAAAGGAATCGTGATTTACAAGGTTCACTGAAATGCCCGTCGAACACATCGAAGACCTCGAAAAGCAGTTCTCCGAATTGAAATCCCGCATCTCGCTCGTGCGGAGTTTTCTTTGACGTTGCGAAGGACCGCGCGTGGCAAGCCGAACTCGAAAAAAAAGCATCCGAGCCGGATTTCTGGCAAAACCAGGTTCAAGCGCAAAAGCTGATGAAGGAGCGCAAGGCGCTCGAATTGCGGATCGCGGCGGAAGCGAAGCTGCGCCGCATCAACGACGACCTCGAAACGTACATCCACCTCGCGCAAGAAGAATTGGACGCGACGCAGCGGCAAAACCTGCTCGAAGAGACCGCGCGGGAGATGAAGGCGGCGGACGATTATGTGTCCGAGTTGGAGACGACGACACTGCTCGCAGGCGAGAACGACGCGTTAAACGCAATCCTGACAATCAAATCAGGCGCGGGCGGAACGGAATCGCAGGACTGGGCTGAAATGTTGCTGAGGATGTACCTGCGATGGGCGGAGCGCCACGGATTCCAGACAACTTTGATGGACTCGATGCCGGGTGAAGAAGCGGGAATCAAGGCGGCGACGGTGCTGGTCGAAGGGGAGAGCGCTTACGGGCTGTTGAGCACGGAGAGCGGAGTCCACCGGCTGGTGCGCATCTCGCCATTTGACCAGGCGGCGCGGCGTCATACGTCATTTGCATCAGTATTCGTGATCCCGGAAGTGGACGACGAGATTAAGATTGACGTGAAGCCCGAGGAAATTCGGATCGACACTTTCCGCGCGGGTGGAGCGGGCGGGCAAAACGTCAACAAGGTCGAGACGGCAGTACGGATCACGCACATCCCGTCAGGAATCGTGGTGCAATGCCAGAATGAGCGAAGCCAGCACAAGAACCGCGAACTAGCGATGAAATTCCTGCGCTCGAAACTTTACGATGCTGAGATTCAGAAGCGGCAGGAGGAAACAAGGAAGCTGGACGAATCCAAGATGCAAATTAGTTTCGGGAGCCAGATTCGGTCCTATGTTCTGCAGCCCTATCAATTGGTAAAGGATCACAGAACAAAATTTTCAGTGGGCGATCCCCAGCGGGTGCTAGATGGGGATCTCGATCCATTCATACGATCCTATTTATTGTTCCGGAAGACAGGGAAAATCATGGGCCCCGACGATGAGGTCGAGGAATAGGCGAGCCTGGCCGGGAGAGGATTATCTCCACAAAGTGGTTCTTCATGGACAAGACTCTTGCCGTTTAGAGCCCTGATTTTGCCATTCAATGTGCAGATAACACGTCTAAATCCAATGCGTTGACAGGGTTAGGGGGCCATGCTACGGTCAATTTCGGCGCTCTCCCATTTCTGACGAATTTGGACATCTGGGTTGCACCACATGCTCCTGGAGGAAATTGTCTTGATACAGGATAACCGAAGATATTTGTTTACATCGGAATCGGTGACCGAGGGTCATCCCGACAAGATAGCGGACCAAGTGTCGGATGCGATCCTCGACGCCGTGATGACAGACGACTCGATGGGACGTGTCGCGTGCGAAACGCTGGTGACGACCGGGCTGGTGATCGTCGCGGGCGAGATCACCACGGAGGCGTATGTGGATTTTTCTGAAGTTGCGCGCGGAGTCATTCGCGACGTTGGGTATGACCGCGCCAAGTATGGCTTCGATGCGGAGACCTGCGCGGTGATGTCATCCATCAAGCGGCAATCGCCGGACATTGCAATGGGTGTGGACACGGGCGGCGCAGGTGACCAGGGCTTGATGTTTGGTTTTGCGTGTTATGAAACGGAAGAGTTGATGCCGCTTCCGATTATGCTGGCGCACAAGCTGGCGCGACGCCTGGCGGAAGTAAGGAAGTCGGGCAAGCTGGATTTTCTGCGGCCGGATGGGAAATCACAAGTCACAGTGGAATATGAGGGCTACCGGCCGGTGCGCGTGGATTGCGTGGTGATTTCGACGCAGCACAGCGAGAGCGTGACAAACGAGCGCTTGCATGAAGAGGTCAAACGCGAGGTCATCGAGCACGTTGTCCCTGCCTCACTGCGCGACAAAAACACGAAATATCACATCAATCCGACGGGGCGATTCGTCGTGGGCGGGCCGATGGGTGATGCGGGCCTGACTGGACGCAAAATTATCGTAGACACCTACGGCGGGTACAGCCGACATGGCGGCGGCGCGCTTTCGGGCAAGGATCCGACCAAGGTGGACCGCTCGGCGTGCTACATGGCGCGGTACGTTGCGAAGAATGTCGTGGCGTCGGGCATCGCGAAGCGAGTGGAGGTCCAGCTTGCTTACGCGATTGGAGTGGCCGAGCCGGTTTCCGTGATGGCGGATACGTTTGGCACAGGAAACATTCCAGACGAAAAAATTACGGAATTGATCCGCACACATTTCAAACTGAACCCGCGCGGAATCATTGAAACGCTGAACCTGCGGCGCCCGATTTACAGGCCGACGGCAGCCTATGGACATTTCGGCCGCAACGAGCCCGGCTTCACTTGGGAGATCACGGACCGCGCAGATGTATTGCGCCGGGATGCAGGCTTGCCCGCGACGGCAACGGCCGAAGTTGCCGCGCGGCGTTGACACCAAATCCAACAGTTCAAAACATTTCGATTTCAGGAGCATACGCTTGACGACTACGCAAAAGACCGCAGGAGACGTAAAAGACATGGCGCTGGCCGATGCCGGAAAGCGCAAGATCGAATGGGCGAATCAGCAAATGCCAGTGCTGCAACTTATCCGCAAGCGGTTCATCAAGGAGCAGCCGCTGAAGGGAGTGCGCATCTCCGCGTGCCTGCATGTGACGAGCGAGACGGCGAATCTCGGCATCACTTTGCGAGATGGCGGCGCGGACGTGGTGCTCTGCGCATCGAACCCGCTTTCCACGCAGGACGAAGTCGCGGCCTCCCTGGTGCGCGATTATGGCATTCCGACGTACGCAATCAAGGGAGAGGACAACGCGACGTATTACGAGCACATCAGCGCGGCGCTCGAGCACAAACCACAAGTCACGATGGACGACGGCGCGGACCTGGTGACACAGCTCCTGACCAAGCGCACGGACTTGATTGCGAACGTCATCGGCGGCACGGAGGAAACAACAACGGGTGTGATCCGGTTGCGGGCGATGGCCAAGGACGGCACGCTGAAATTTCCGGTGATCGCCGTGAATGACGCGCAGACCAAACATTTCTTTGACAATCGTTACGGGACGGGGCAATCCACGATTGACGGCATCATCCGCGCGACGAATCTGCTGCTCGCGGGGCTGAAGATCGTCATCGCGGGCTACGGATGGTGCGGGCGAGGCGTGGCGATGCGGGCGAAAGGCCTGGGTGCGGACGTGATTATCACCGAGATTGATTCGGTGCGCGCGATTGAAGCAGTGATGGATGGATTCCGCGTGATGCCCATGCACGAAGCGGCGAAAGTGGGCGACATTTTCGTCACCGTGACCGGAAACAAGAGCGTGCTTGCGGGCGAACACTTTGAAAAAATGAAAGATGGAGCGGTGATGTGCAACTCCGGCCACTTCAATGTGGAGATTGATATTCCGGCGCTCGAGAAAATGTCCAGCGCGCACCGCGTGGCGCGGCCGTTTGTCGAAGAGTATGCGATGCGCGATGGGCGAAAACTTTATTTGCTGGGCGAAGGGCGGCTGATCAATCTGGCGGCAGCGGAAGGGCATCCAGCCGCGGTGATGGACATGAGCTTTGCGAACCAGGCGCTTTCCGCGGAATATATGGTGAAGAATGCAGCGACGCTGGGGAAGCAGGTCTACCCGGTGCCGGAGGATCTTGATAAACACATCGCGAAGCTCAAGCTTGAATCCATGGGCATGCACATTGATAAGCTGACGCCGGAGCAGGAACATTATTTGGCGTCGTGGGATGAGGGGACGTAACGGCAGGATGATGCAAGACTGGGCTGACAGGGCACTCGACACCGCAAAGAGTAGGGGCGCAACATATGCCGATGTCCGCGTGATGGACATCCGTCACCGCGACCTTTCCACAAAGAACGGACAAGTTGGAAATTTGTCCGAAAGCCAATCGCTCGGGATTGGTGTGCGCGCGCTGGCGAGCGGCTCGTGGGGATTCGCCGCCACCGACCGGTTGACCCGCGAAGGCATTGACGCGTGTGCGGCGGAAGCCGTGGCGATTGCGAAGGCTTCAGCGCTGGCGAAAATTCATGACGTACAAATGGTGCCCGAACAATCGTTCGTGGACACCTGGCAGAACCCCTACGTAAAAGACCCGTTCCGGATTCCGATGGAGCGGCAGCTCGATCACCTACTGGCCGTGGACGGCGAAATGCGCAAGGTGAAAGGCGTGACGCTCGCGGAAACGTCAATGAATTTCGTGCGGACGGATATGTTTTTCGCCTCGAGCATCGGCTCGCGCATCCATCAAACGAAAGTTCAGTCCGGCGCCGGGATTGTGGCCACAAGTTTTGCGGGCACGGAAATCCAGAAGCGCAGCTATCCAAATAGTTTTGGCGGGCAACACATGCTTGCGGGCTATGAGTTGGTGGAATCGCTCGACTTGATTGGGAACGCGCAGCGCGTTGGGGAAGAAGCGGTCGCGTTGCACAGCGCGGCGCAATGTCCTGAAGGCACGCGCACGATAATTCTCGATAGCTCACAGCTTGGCTTGCAGATTCACGAGTCCATCGGGCACCCGATTGAACTGGATCGCGTGCTCGGGATGGAAGCGAATTTCGCGGGGATGAGTTTCCTGACGCTCGAAAAGCTGAATCATTTGCGCTACGGCTCGGACATCGTAAACGTAGTGGCCGACGCGCGGCTTGCGCATGGGTCCGGGCTCGGCACATTCGGCTACGACGACGAAGGCGTGCCCGCGCAGTGCACGGACATTATTAAGGATGGGCAATTCCGCGGCTACCTGTCGAATCGCGAGACGGCGGCTTCGATTGGCTTGAATCGAAGCGGAGGCACAATGCGCACCGAAAGCTGGAATCGCCTGCCGATTATCCGCATGACGAATATCAGCATTCATCCGGGGAAATGGAAGTATGACGACTTGATCGCCGACACGGACGACGCGATTTACATGGAGACGAACCGGTCGTGGTCCATTGACGACCGCCGCTACCATTTCCAGTTTTCCACCGAGATTGGCTGGGAGATCAAGAGCGGAAAGAAGGGCCGGATGATCAAGCATCCAAGTTACAGCGGCATCACCACGGAATTCTGGAATAGTTGCGACGCGATTTGTTCGCGCGATCACTGGACGCTGTGGGGCACGCCGAATTGCGGCAAGGGCCAGCCGATGCAGACGATGGGCACGGGGCATGGCGCCTCTCCGGCGCGATTTAAGAATGTGCGCGTGGGAGTCGCGTTCGCAAAGTAAAACCTTTCGATGAGCCCCGCGAAAAAAAACCGGAAGCCCGAAGGCGCGAAGACCCGCACGCGCGGGGGCCGGGCGCGCGATCAAATGCTATCGCAGAGCGAATTGCGGCGCATCGCCGAGCGCGTCTTCAAGCTGAGCGGCGCGGACGATACCGAAGTGATGATTGACTGCACGTCGGATGCACTGACACGCTTCGCGAACAACACCATTCACCAGAATGTCGCCGAGTTGAATGTTTCCATTTCCGTGCGCACCGTTTTTGACGGGCGCACGGCGCGCGCGACCACGAACCGCAGCGGCGATGAATCACTGGCGCGCGTGGTGGCTGCGTCATCGGCCATCGCAAAGAGCCAGCCGAAAAACCCGCACATGCTGCCGATGCCGGGGCCGCAGAAGTATGCGCGGGTAAATCGCTTCTTCGATTCGACGGCATCGTGTTCGCCGCAGGATCGCGCGAAGGCCGTCGCGCGAGTTTGCGCCGCCGCGACAAAACGGAAACAGACTGTCGCGGGGATTTTTACAACGGGCGCGACGCAGACGGCGCTGGTGAACAGCCGCGGACTCTTCGCCATGCACCAGCAGACGCGCGGAGAATTCTCGGTCACGGTGCTCGAAGCGGATTCCTCCGGCTGGCAGAAGTCGAATTCGCCGGATGTAACGCGGATTGATCCGGACGCGCTGTTTGCGCGGGCGTCGGAAAAATGTACGGCGTCGCGCACGCCGCGTGAACTTACCCCCGGCCGTTATATGGTGATTCTCGAACCGGCGGCGGTGCTCGATCTCGTCGGATTTCTCTTTTACGATTTCGCGGGCACGGCGGTGATGGACCAACGCTCGTGCTTCAACAACCGCATCGGCAAGCAGGTGATGGGGCCGAATATCACAATTTCAGATGACGTGTTCCACCCGCTACAAACGGGCGCGCCGTATGACGGCGAGGGGATTCCGCGGCAAAAAATCAAGCTTGTGGAGAAGGGCGCGCCGCGCAATTTGGTCTATTCGCGCGCGACCGCGAAGCATATGCCGCGCGAATTCAAAGCGAAGCCGACGGGACACGGCTTCCCGCTGCCGAACGAGTACGGCGAGGCGCCGATGAATTTGGTTTTCGAGGGCGGGAAGACGTCGATCGATCAAATGATCTCCTCGACGGAACACGGAATCCTCGTCACGCGGCTGTGGTACATTCGTGAAGTCGATCCCTACGAAAAGATTCTCACCGGCATGACGCGCGACGGAACTTTTCAAATCGAACGCGGAAAGCTCGCGGGAGGCATCCGCAATTTCCGCTTCAACCAAAGCGTTCTCGAAATGTTGTCGAACGTGGAAGCGATGAGCGAGCCCGTGCGCGCGGCGGGCGAAGAGTCCTTTGAAATTGTCGTGCCCGCGATGAAGGTGCGCGGGTTCCACTTCAGCGAAGTCACCAAGTTTTAGCGCCTTGATTTAGGCTAGAATCCCGCCGCGGGAAGATTCTCAGTCGAAGGCAAAGCGGAGGATGAGCCGTGTTCAAGCGCCTGATTGTTAATTCCATGCGATTCCTATTGATGGCCGCAGTGTGCGGTGGTGTGTACGTGAGTATGTGCCGCGCGCAGGGCACGGCCGAGGATTATCAGCGCGCGGTAAAGTTTATTCAGGCGAACGCCACGCGGGTGTCAAAGATGGGCGACGTCACGCCGCACTGGATCAACGGCACGAGCCGCTTCTGGTACATCGTCGTGGCATTCGGCAACAAGCAATTCGTCGCGGTTGATCCCGATCATTCGACGAAGGGGCCGGCGTTCGATCACGAAAAACTGGCGGCGGCGCTCACGCGCGCGGCGCGGCGCAACTACGAAGCGAACAACCTGCCGTTCGACACGTTCACCTACAGCGAGGACGGCAAGTCCATCAAATTTGAGGCGGACCAAACGAAGTGGTCGTGCACGACCACAGAATACGTTTGCAGCCACGACCCGGCCCCCGCGGCCGCGCAGTACGAGGTGCTTTCGCCGAATGGGCGCTGGGCCGCATTCGTGCGCGGGTACAACCTCTGGCTGCGCGACACCTCGACGGGCCAGGAGATGCAGCTCACGCGCGATGGCGAAAAGGGCTACGACTACGCGACGCCGCTGCCGTCGCTTGCGGTGATGGTGCGGCAGGGAACGGAGGAGCCGCGCGCGAACGCGGCCGTGCAGTGGGCGCCGGATTCGACGAAGCTGCTGACCTACCGGCTCGACTCGCGCAACGCGGGGCGTTTTTCGGCGCTGCAATTCGTGCCCCCAGATCAAATGCGTCCGAAGGACTTTACATATGCGTATCCGCTGCCCGGAGAGGCGCTGCCGAAGGCGGAGGGGATCGTGTTCGACGTGCTTTCAGGCAAGCGGACGGATGTGCAGACCGCGCCGCTGGATGTGTATTACTACGGCGGGCCTCCGCAGACGACTTGGTTTAAGGACAGCAAGCATTTTTATTATCTGTGGCAGGAGCGCGGTTACAAAGCCGCGGGGCTTCGCGATGTGGATGCAGAAACCGGCGCGGTACACGAGATGATGACCGAGCGCGCCGAGCCGCACATTGACGCGTACAACATGAAATATGAAGTGGTCGGAGAAGGCGCGGAAGTATTGTGGGCATCGGACCGCGACGGCTGGATGCACATTTATTTGTACAACGCGAAAACGGGGCAGCAGGTGAGTCAAGTGACGCGCGGGAATTGGTCCGTGAGCGACATTGTTCAAGTAGATGAACCGGGGCAGCTAATCTATTTCGCTGCGGGGGGACACGAGGCGGGCGAAGACCCGTATCTCACGCATCTCTACCGCGTGCGCTTTGACGGCAGCGGCCTCGAATTGCTGACCCCGGAAAATGCGAATCACACGATCCAGTTCTCTCCCGACGGAAAATATTTTGTGGACAACATTTCGCGGATCGACCTGCCGACGAAGGCGGTGCTGAGACGCGCGCCGGACGGAAGCACGGCGATGCTGCTCGAAGAATCGGACGTCTCCGCGCTCGTAAAAATGGGATGGAAATTTCCGGAGCCGTTCAAGGGAAAATCGGCTGATGGAGCCACGGATATTTATGGCGCCATCTGGCGCCCCTCGAATTTCGACGCTTCAAAAAAATATCCGGTCATCGAGTACGTGTACACCGGCCCGCATTCGCACTTCGTGCCGAAGACGTTCAACCAGGCGCTCGGCACGGAGCAGTCCATGGCCGAGCTGGGGTTTATTTTGGTGATGGTAGACGGGCGCGGCACGACGGGGCGCTCGCGCGAATTCCACAACTACTCGTATCACAATTTGGGTGGCGTCTTTGAGGATCACGTCGCGCTCATCAAGCAGATGGCGGCGAAGTATCCGTACATGGATGTGGTGCGCGTCGGGATTTACGGCACGTCGGCGGGCGGTTACGGGTCGTCGCACGCGATGCTGGCGTTTCCGGAATTTTACAAAGTGTGCGTTTCCACTTCCGGCGACCACGATCCGCGGCTCGACAAGGCGGTGTGGAACGAGGCGTTCCAGGGTTATCCGGTAGACGCAAGCTACGTGAATGATTCCAACGTGACGATGGCGGCGCGGCTGCAAGGGCATTTGCTGCTCGAACATGGCGACATCGATGACAACGTGAATCCCGTCGAGACCATGCGTTTCGCCGACGCGCTGATGAAGGCCAACAAAGATTTCGACATGCTCTTTGTGCCGAACATGGCGCATGGCGAAGGGACGAATCTCTACTTGGTGCGCCGGCGCTGGGATTATTTCGTGAGGTATCTGCTGGGCGTGACGCCGCCGAAGGATTTCGCGATTCCGCCGCTGCCTGCGCCAGGCGGTGGCAGAGGCGGGAATTAGCGTTGCCCAAACATGGTTCGGCGGGCGAAGCGGCGGCCCGTGAGAGTCTCTTGGACAATGGGGCCGAGCGCCGCGCCCGCCTCCCGTAACCTCTACCGTTGGGGAGTGTAGGCGAATAAAAAGCGAAATGTCAAGCTTGATTTTTCGCTTTTTGTTCGCCATACTTCCCCTCAGCGCGAACGTTTCCCCGAACGTCCTCGCCCGGCGCCATGGGCTCTCTTTTTATTCCGACATCAGACATCACTCGGCCATCGCCTCGAAGGCCCTGGGCGCTTCCTGTGCGCGGCCTGGCGCTGTTTCACGGGCATCCGGACGCGCCGCGGTTTGCGCACTATTTTCTTCCGCGGCTGATGGCGGAAGGCAAGCGCGTGCTGTGTCTTGACGGCGCGAACCGCTTTGACCCGTTGCTGATCGCGCGATTTGCGCGGCGCGCGGGAAAGGCCAGCTCCGCATTCCACCGAAATATCCGCGTGGCGCGCGCGTTCACATGCTTTCAATTGACCGAGCTGCTCGTGCGCGTGCCGCGGCTCCTGCAAAAATTTCCCGCGCAGGCGCTGATCGTGACGGCGCTGCCGGATTTGTATTTCGATGAGGACGTGCGCGAGCGGGAAGCGGCGGCATCATTCCGCGAGGCGCTCGAAGCGCTCGCGGCGCACGCGCGCGCGCGGCTGCCCGTGGCCGTATTTTCGGATGCCGGGTCATTTCGCACGCCGCGGCAAAAGTTTTTTCAGTTGCTCAGCGCGCAAGCGGACGAGGTATGGAGATTCAGCGAGCAGGAAGACGGCAAGCTCCGGCTGCTCGAAGAAAGGGCGCTGCCAAAAGCGCTGGCCGCCGCGCGCTAAGAAAAAGCTCTCATGGGACGCACGATACCCACATTCCGGCAACTGATCGAGCAGGCCGCGCAGCGCTGGTCAAAATTCCGCCGCGCGCTGCGCCGCGAGGACCAGGCGCATTTCGACCGGCTGTTCAATTACGTGCGCTGCTACACGCAGGCCGCGACCTACCAGTGCGACGAAGACCCGATGCAATCCATTTTGCTCGCGATTGCGCTGGCGCAGGAAAAGCGCCTGGAAGCGCTGGAACGGATTGTTTTACGGAAAGAGAATCCCCATGCAAATACAGGGCACGCAAATCCAGAGCACGAAAATTCAGGGATGGATCTTCGACCTTTACCCCAGCCCGCAGGGAATGAAGCTGTGGCTGATCGAGCCGAACCAGAAGCGCCACCTGCTGATTGACCGCTTCGCGCCATGCTTCTACGTTTCCGGCCGCGAAGAAAGTTTGCGGCGGCTTGCGCGCGTGCTGGCGGAGAAAAGCTACGCGCTCGACTGCCGCCAAACGGAGCGCACGGACATCTGGGAGCGCGAGCCGCGCATTGTGCTCGAAATTTCCGTGCTGCATCCCAATGAATATTCGGCCCGGGTGCGCTGGGTGCAGCGCTTCGATTCATCGCTGAAGTTTTACAACAGCGACCTGATGCTGGCCTCACTGTATTGCTGGGAGCGGAACATTTTCCCGATGGCGCGCGTGGAAGCGGAAGTGGACGAAGAGAACCGCGTGTTGGCGATCGAATGCCGCGACGACGAATGGGCGCTCGATTACGAATTGCCGCCGCTCGAAATCATGCGCCTGCGGCTGGGCGGCTGCGCGCGGATTGACCCCGCGCACGGAGGACGGCAGGCGGCGCTCGAAATCGAAGCGGGGGGAAGGGAATATGAACTCGACGAATCGGGCGAGGCCGCCGCCGTGTCCTTCGAGCATCTGCTCAAGCGCCATGACCCGGACCTGATCCTGAGCGACTGGGGCGACGCGATGATCCTGCCGCGCCTGCAGCAGCAGGCCGCGAAATTGCATTTGACGCTGCCGCTCAATCGCGACGCCGCCGCGGAAGTGCAGCAGAGCCGCGCGCGGAGTTACATGAGCTACGGCCGCATCCTGTTCAAGAACAGCACGACCACGCTTTGCGGGCGGTTGCACGTGGATACGCAGAACTCTTTTATCGCGGACAAATGCGATCTTTCGGGATTGTGGGAGCTGGCGCGCGTGACGAAGCTGCCCGTTCAATACGCCTCGCGCACCACCACGGGCACGGGGATTTCCTACATGCAGATGGAACTGGCGTGGCGCGACGGCGTCCTGATCCCCGGGCAAAAAGCCGAGCCGGAAGATCCGAAGCCGCCGGACCAACTTTTGCTCGCGGATCGCGGTGGGCTGGTGTTCACACCGAAGCTGGGATTTTTTACGAATGTCGCAGAGCTTGATTTCGTCAGCGAATATCCGAGCATTATGGCGAAATTTAATATTTCGCCGGAGACGGTGAATTGTCCGTGCTGCCCGGGCACGCCCACGGTGCCGGAACTGGGCTATCACGTTTGCAAGAAGCGCCGCGGGATTACGAGCCGCGTGGTCGAGCGGCTGATTACGAAGCGCAGGGAGTTGAAAGAAAAGCTCCGCACGATGGCGGCCGCAGCGCGATCCGCGTTGCCCAACGAAGCGCCAAATGATGTCGCCCGGCATTACAAATTGCAGCGCGACTCACTCAAGTGGCTGCTCGTCTGCTGCTTCGGCTACACCGGCTACAAAAATGCGCGCTTCGGGAAGATCGAAGCGCACGAAGCGATCAACGCCGTGGCGCGCGAGACGCTGCTCGTCGCCAAGGAGACCGCCGAAGATAAAGGCTACGAAGTGCTGCACGCGCTGGTGGATTCGCTTTACGTTTACAAGCACGGAGCGACACGCGGCGATTATGAAAAATTGGCGCGGGAGATCGAACGGTTGACGCGCCTTCCACTGGCCATTGAAGCGATTTACCGCTACGTTGTGTTTCTGCCGTCACGGCAATTTGAAGACGTGCCGGTGCCGAACCGATTCTTCGCGGTCAGCGAAGAGGGCGAACTGAAGGTGCGCGGCCTGGAATCGCGGCGGCATGACACGCCGCCGATCGTCGCGCGGATGCAAAAGCAGGCGCTGGAAATTCTCGCGGAAGCCCATGACTACGACGGTTACTGCCGGAAGCTCATCGAGGCGCGAGCGCTGCTGCGGCGCTATGAAGAAAGCCTCGAGAACGGCTCGGTGGCTATCGAAGATTTAATTATCAGCAAGCGGCTGACGCGCGAGCCGCGCGAATATCAGAAGGCCAACTTGACGGCCATCGTGGCGCAGCAGCTTTACAGCAATGGCGTGCGGCTGCGGCCGGGGCAGACGGTCCAATACGTAATCATTCATTCCAAGGCCCGCGTGCCGAATGACCGCGTGAAAGCCTTCGCACTGTGGGACGGGTGGTACGGCTACGACCGGAAAAAATATAAGGAGATGCTGCGCGAAGCGTTTGAAGTTTTTGAAACATTCGTGCTGCTTTTGCGGGAATTGAGCGCATAATCGCGGGAGTTCTGCATTCCTCAAAGTTGCACTGGAGGACGCCATCCGAGTCCTGTTTGATGCGATCCGCGCAAGTATTTACTCGATGCTTTTCTTTCTTCTCTGGGCATATCTCGCGCTGGGGGTGCGCCAATATGACGCCGCGCTCGGCGGAGCGCTCCCTGTTTGGACGCGCGCGCTAGGAATTGCCTGCATGGCGCTGGGCGCCGCGCTTGCGCTCACGTGCATCGGAACATTTGTCGTGCGCGGCCGCGGCACGCCCGCGCCGTTTGACGCGCCGCGAAAACTGGTTGCCGTTGGAATCTACAGATGGGTGCGCAATCCGATGTATCTGAGCGGTTGCACCGTCATGATCGGATACGCGCTCTATGTACGATCCACCGCGGTTCTACTTTTAGCTGCGGGGATGTGGCTTGTCGAGCACCTTTTTGTCTTGCTCTACGAAGAGCCGACACTGCGCGCGAAATTCAACGGCTCGTATGAAGAATATTGCCGCACCGTATCGCGCTGGCTGCCGCGCCCGCCGCACGGGCAAATGTCTTAATCGATTGACTTGGCTCGCGAATCGGCGGAAGATGCGCCCAACGATTCCCCGGCGAGATGCACGGACCAACTTTCGGTGGAAATTCTTGCCGCGTGAATCCAGGTAAAATCTCAAATCAATTAAATTCGCGAGGGAGATTCAATGAAAGCACGCATCATGATGGTTGCAGGTCTGGCGCTTTTGTTGGTGTCGGCGGCTGAAGCGCAAACGAAAGTCAGCGGTACGCAGAATTGTGCCAAGCCGGACGTCGTCAGCACGACCGACGCCGGAGACAAGGCCGGACACGCACTGATCGTCCAGAAAGGCTCTTGCACATGGACGACCGGCTTGCAAATGGAGGGTGGATCAACCAAGGACGGCTCATCCGTTGAGTTTATGGAAGTGTGGAGCACTCGAGCCGCAAACAATGGAACCTACGTCGGCAGTATGGATAACGGTGACAAATTCTTCGTCAGCTTTCACAGTACCAACACTTTGAAGGATGGCGCACCAACCGGTCCGGTTAAAGGGACGTGGTCTTACACCGGCGGGACTGGAAAGCTCAAAGGAATCACGGGCAAGGGCACGTACACTGCCACTGCAAATGCGGACGGCACCGCGGTGGTTCAAGTGGAAGGCGACTACACGATTCCACCGCCCGCAATGGCAAAACCGAAGACTTCCAAATAGTTTTGGGGAGCATTCGAAAGCAACAGGAAGCTAATCGCCGCAGGCCGCCTCAGGAAGCGCGGAGCGCGTTTCATTTTGCTGAGGCACGAACATGCCGCGCAGATGTTCGCGCAGCTTGAGGCGGCCGCGGAATAGCCGGGTGCGGACTGCCTGCGGAGTCAGCCCAAGCTGATCGGCGGTTTCCTCCGTGGAAAGATTGTTGACGTCGCGCAGCAGGCAGACGCAGCGCAGTGAAGGATCCAGCCGGCGGAGTTCTTCGATCAGGCGATTGCGAAGCTCGAGACGCGCGCAAGATTGCTCCGGATTTTCGCGCTTCGATCGCGGCTCCCGCATCAATCTCGGGCCATCCTGATCCGAGGTCATATCTTCCAAGCTTACCCATCGGGAATCGCGCCGTCGCCGCAACAGGCTCACGGACTCGTTGGCCGCAATTTGGGTGATCCAGGCGGCGAAGCGGAAGCCGTCCCTGAATTGATCGAAATTCGCAAACGCTTTCAGAAGTGTTTGTTGGCGGACGTCTTCCGCGTCGGCCGGATTCCGAGTAATCCGAAGCGCCACGCGATAGACCGCCGCGTCGCAAGTAGAAGCCAAAGCGACGAACGCATCGGAGTCACCGGCCCGCGCCCGCTCAAAGAGCGAGAGGTCATGGTGGAAGGCCGGAATGGGTTGAGCCGCCATCTGTGTGCCCATAGGGAATGGCAGGCCGGAGGCCACTTAGGCGTGCTGTAAGTACTGTGTTTTGTTTGAGATACGGACACGGAAGGCCATAATCCAAAATGGAACTGCCCGGTTTTGGGGAGCGTCGTCCCAAAACCGGGCAGAAACTGATTACTGGCACCTTAACTTCGGCTATTTCATGGAGACAAGTTACGTTGCCGAAACAACGTCGAAGGCCGAGGTGTTGTTGGTAGATGAATGCGGAATGCCCGTCTTTTGGTGGCCGTTTCCGTTTCCGTTTCCATTGCCATTGGAATGAGCGAACTGCTTGGTTTCCGTCGAGCCGGCCAGGGCGGTCGTAGATGACTTGCCACCTGCCACTGTCTGGGCCACTTCGTCAAAGTATCCTGTTCCCACGAATCGCTGGTGCTTGACGGCCCGATACCCGTTGTCACTCTCAGAAGCAAATTCACGCTCCTGGAGTTCCGAATAAGCGCTCATGCCACGGGTGCTGTAGCCACGCGCGAGATCGAACATGGAATGGTTGAGCGCATGGAACCCGGCCAGCGTGACGAACTGGAACTTGTAGCCCATGCCGCCCAATTCGCGCTGGAAGCGCGCGATTGTTGCCGCATTAAGCTTCTTCTTCCAATTGAAAGAAGGCGAGCAATTGTAGGCAAGCAGCTTGCCGGGGAACTTCGCATGAATGGCATCGGCAAATTGCCGAGCTTCATCGAGATCGGGCGTTGAGGTTTCGCACCAAATCAGGTCCGCATAAGGCGCATAGTCGAGACCGCGCGCAATCGCGGCCTCGATTCCGCCACGGAAGGGAAAGAAACCCTCGGGCGTGCGCTCACTGCTGGAGATGAAGGCGTGATCGCGCGAGTCAGCGTCAGAAAGCAGAAGCCCTGCGCTATCGGCGTCAGTGCGGGCCACCAGAATTGTCGGAACGCCCATCACGTCGGCCGCGAGGCGGGCCGCGACTAATTTCTCGATGAACTCACGAGTGGGGACAACCACCTTGCCGCCGAGATGTCCGCATTTTTTCGCGGAGGAGAGCTGATCCTCGAAATGAACACCCGCAGCGCCCGCTTCGATCATGGACTTCATTAATTCAAACGCGTTCAACGAGCCGCCAAATCCGGCTTCGGCATCGGCAACAATCGGAGCGAGCCAGTACATTTCTTTGCGGCCTTCCGCGGAGTCCACTTGATCAGCGCGCACCATCGCGCGATTCAACTTGCGCACGAGATTCGGGCAGCTATCCGAGGGATAGAGGCTCTGATCGGGATACATTTCGCCGGCGTCATTGGCGTCGGCGGCGACTTGCCAGCCGCTTGCATAAATTGCCTTGAGTCCCGCCTGGACCTGTTGGACGGCCTGATTGCCGGTCATGGCGCCAAGCGCCGCGACATAGGGTTCTTCGTGCAGCAGCTTCCAGAGCCTTTCCGCCCCGAGTCGCGCGACGGTATGTTCGATGGCGAAGGAACCGCGCAGGCGCGTCACGTCCTCCTGAGTATAAGGGCGTGTGATTCCAGCCCATCGCGGATGGCTTTCCCACGGATTCTGCGTGGCCACGTGCTTGAAATTTCCGTTGCCATTCGTGTGTTTTGCCATTTATTTCCTCCTGCGCTTTCGCGCGCATAACGAATTAAAACCGGGCCGGGTTCTTGACAATTTCCCGGACAAATTACGCAGGCGTGAACTCGCCGCAGAGGATTATTTCCTCGCTGATGCGGCGCGCCTCGCGGAGCCTGTTGGCATTTTCCGAATCAGAGCCGACAGGCAGCTCGGCCAAAAGGCGCGCGAGCTCCTGATCAAAAAGTTGGGATATGAACTCGAGTGTGTGCGGCACTGGACGGGCCTGATCGTCAACAATCGCAACCTTCGCGTTGTGCCGCATTCGTTGGGCGATCATCAGCCGGTAGATACGGTCGGTCGCCAAATCCTCCATGTAGCCATCGAGCAAGCTCGCACCGCGCCCCGCAAGCACTCCCGCGCGGTAGCGGATTACTGTGCGCACTGCGGCGCGCGTGCCCGCCAGGGTCCGCTTGCCAATCCCCCGCGGCACCGGGCGCAAATCGGCGCAAGCAGACGAATCACCGATGTGCGCCGAAAGCTGGTTGGGAACAGGGAATTGGGTGACGGCGATTTCGTTTTGGTCGGGATGCCCGGTCCAGGCGCCATCCATATGGCAATTGGCTTCGTTTTTCTTGTCGGCGGCGAGCGCGGCGAGCGCGCGCGCATTCAAGTCGGCATCATCGCGGCTCGGAAAGAGAGCGGTCATTCCACCGATTGCCAGTAAACCGTGTTTGTGGCAAATCTCCGGCATCCGCATGCGCAGGTTTTGAAAGAAGGGCACATCGTGCGGAATTGTGTTGCGGTCGGGCAGAACCCAATTCGGATCGTGGAGATTGAAATGAATCAAACTGGCCATATAATCCCATCGGCCAAGATTCAATCCCAGGATGTGGTCGCGGAGATTCCAGGAAAATTCTTCCATCTCATACGCAAGCGAATGCGATTCCACGAGCGCCATGCACTTGATCCAGCCGCGCTGCCAGCCGCGTGCTTTTTCGATCGCGTCGAAGAGCGCATTCCACCAAACCGCTTCTTCCGCCGATTCCGACTTGGGAATGTAAAAGCAGAGGGGATGTTTCAGCCGCGGTGCGTCGACCCTCCATGCAACAAGGGCGACGTCGAACAGCGAAGCCGGTATCAATTCGCCCGCGATAATTCCGGCCTGATGCATGTGCAAGCCGCGTGGGCGCGTGATGATCACTGTCGAGCTAGGTGAAATGGAAACCGTGCGCTTGCGTTTGCGGTCAAAACAGGTCAAGTCACCGTGCAATGCTTCAACAATGTTTTCGATTCCGTGCTGGATATTTGGCCAGGCATTGGCGACGGAGTCTTCCAGGTCGAGCATGACTCCCGGCGCTCCGGAATTGAGAATTTTGACGACGAGTTCTGCGTCATCAGCCGGGCCAGTCATCTGGTTGCGCTGGTCTCTGCACCAATCAGGAAGTTCAACGCCCCACGATTCCGAAGTCGCAGGTGAGGCAGGAAGGTATTCGGGCAAGCGACCGCTCCCGGCCGCGGAGAGACGCGATGCCCGGCGCGCAATCAGCGATCCTTGCAGCGGACCAAGAGCACGGTATAACGACATCAGAAATTCGATGAAGCCGGCGGGAAGGTCCGCGCCCGGATCAAAGCTCGACGTCGTGCAATTGACCGGGACGACGCGGTCCATCAACACAGAGGAGCCGGGGAGAAGGCCCTGGGGCCCGTCTACCTCGAATGGTTGTACAGATTGGTTCAAAGCAATTCCTCCAGCCAAAGATAGTGGTATTTCGCGCAAATTTCGTGTCCCAGATTCGGTGGGAGAAGCGCACGCGGGCTGCCAAATGGAGACCCCCCTGGCGTCCCTAACCCACTGACAGCAAAGGACTTAAGAAAAACCGGTAGAGGCGAAGGGTAGCCACTGGGTCTCGCATTGACGGGAATGTGAGCAGAACTTCCAATGAAGGGATAATAGATTTCCCGCTGCGGACAGCTTGTTCAAAATGCTGAACTGAAGTTCAAGTATTACAGAAGTTCGCTTGACGCAGAAATTGCTTTCGTGTTCAATATGTTGAACTTAAATTCAGAGCCCGCTTGCCATCATCGGGCGAACGGCCTTCGATTGGAGCGCCATGCCGGAAAACATCTCACCCTCCGTCGCCGTTGAACGGGCCTTCGCGATTTTGGAGGCGACCGCCGGGCAAAGAGAAGGGCTTACGAACGCCGAGATCAGCAGGCGGTTGAGTATTCCCAAGAGCTCGGCGAGTTACATCCTGCGCACACTTGAACGCGGCGGCTATCTGCGGCGGGAAAGTGAAAGCGGCCGTTACCGTCTCGGCCTGAAACTCCTGAACCTCGGCCGCGGAGTGCTTTCCGGGTATGGACTTCGCGAGATCGCGATTTCCGCGATGCGCGGCCTTGTGGACCGCACGGGGCTTACCGCGCATCTCGCCGTGCTCGACCGCGGCGAAGCGGTTTACATCGAGAAAGTGGAAGCGCCGGGATTCATAAAGATGGACACGTGGATCGGGCGACGCATGTTTGTGCATTCCACGAGCGTTGGCAAAGTGCTCGTTGCGAATCTTCCGAAGCAGTCGGTGGACGCAATTCTTCAACAACACGGATTGGCAAAACGAACGCCGAAGACTATCACGACAGCGCGGCGTTTTCATGCGGAACTTGCCATCGTGCGCGAACAAGGATTCGCCGTGGATGATGAAGAAAACAGCCTGGACGCGCGCTGCCTGGCTGTGCCGGTGTTTGACGCGAACGGTTCCGTGATCGCCGCGATCGGTCTGAGTGGAACGGTGTCGCACCTTGACCAGGGCAGTATCCCTCGCGTGGCCGAACTCGCTCGAGAGGCTTCTCGAAGGATTACCCGACAGCTTGGCAATCCTTCCCTGTCGAACTGAATCAATCTCCGCAGTAAGCAGCTCGAAAGTATGCAGCCCGAACATGCAGTCGAGCAATCGCCAATCCGTATGGAACATCGCGCACCGGGGAGCTTCCGGCCGTGCGCCGGAGAATACGCTCGCAGCTTACCGGCTCGCCGTGGAGATGGGCGCAAACTTTATCGAAACGGACTTGCAGTCCACTCGCGATACATGGATTGTGGCGATGCATGACCCGACCGTGGACCGCACCACAAACGGCCGCGGCCACGTTTCAAAAATGACATTGGCGGAATTGCGCGCGCTCGATGCAGGAGCACGGTTCGACGCCGTTGACGGTCGCTCGTTTGCCGGAGAGCGCGTGCCGTCATTGGAAGAGATACTGGCCTTCGCGAGCGAGGCGGACATTCCTTTTTACTTGGAATTAAAGACCAGCGAATCTTGGACGATGGAGCGCTCCCTGGCCGGAGCGCTGGCAGCTTCCGGGGAACTTGCGCGTGCGACAGTAATCTCTTTCGACTCCGCGGTTCTGCTTTCGCTACGGCGCATCGAGCCGATGGCCATGACCGGCCTGCTTGTGGAACGCGCGGGACTTGATTCGATTCAGCACGCGGTCTCAGTGGGCGCGCGCCAGCTCCTGGCGCGGTCAAACAGAATTACTCAGGAACTTATCCTGGCGGGGCGTCGAGCAGACCTCAAAATCGTTGCCTGGACCGTGAATGAACCTGAAGAGATGCGCACGCTCGCGTCGGGCGGAGTGGATGGAATTATTTCAGATTATCCGGATTTGCTTTCCAAAGTATTGGCGGAGTAAATCCCCGCGGCATTACGATTTCCCGATGGCCCGGTAGAGCGCCGCAAATTGCGCCAGAGTTAATTGCTCGGCGCGCGCGCCCGCCTCGATTCCAGCTTTGCCCATGATTTCTGTAAACGAGCTTGCAGTGGTCCCACCGGCAGGCCGCGTCTGGTCCCGATGCAGCGTGAGCTGCATTCCGCGCAGATTGTTTGCCAGCGTCTTGCGCTTTTGCGCGAAGCATCCCTGCACAAATTTCAAAAATGCCTCCGCGTTCGTGACGCCAAGGCGAATGCCTTCGCCGGGAAAGGTCAGTTTCACAAGCGCGGATGCCACCTTCGGCCGCGGGCGAAATGCACCGGGAGGAATTTTCACCAGGATTTCCGGCTTGCTGTGAAATTGCGCCGCCGCGGAAAGATAGCCGTACTCTTTCCCACCCTTGCTTCTCCCCGGCCGCGCGGTCAACCGTGCGGCAACTTCAAGCTGCATCACCAGATGTGCAGATTGCAAAGCGCCGGGATGATTTGAGGCGGCGTCAAAAATGCGGTGCAGAATCGGCGACGTGATGTAGTAAGGGATGTTGCCGTAAACCTTGAACGGAGATGCGCCCACAATTTGTGTGAGATCCACCTCGAGCACGTCCGCCTCAATCACTTCCACTGCGGGCCATGCAGCCGCGCGTTTGCGCAGGGTTGCGGCCAAATTCGTATCCAATTCGATGGCTACGACGCGCGCGCCGGCCCGCGCGAAAAGCTCCGTCATTTCGCCGTGGCCCGCGCCGATTTCGATCCACGTTTCGCCGGGGCGCGCGCCGAGATGCGACGCGATGCGCGCGCGCCATCCCGCTTCAAGAAAGTTTTGTCCAAGGCTTGCCGGCGACATAGCCATTGCAGTGTAACAGGGCCGTCGAACAGGGCAATCGAAAGGCGCAATTCGAACGATACAATATTGTTGCGCACGCGCCTCGCGTGCAGCGCTTGACGCGGCCCGCTCCGTCCAGTAACGTGATTCGGGCGAAAAATATGAGAATACTTTTTGTTGCCTCCGAAGGCCTTCCTTTTTCCAAGACGGGTGGTTTGGCGGACGTTGTGGAAGCGCTGCCGAAGGCGCTCGTTGAATTGGGCCACGAAGTCGCCGTCGTATTGCCGCGCTATCGCGCGACAAAAGCGGCGACGGTGATCATGCCCAGCATGACCATTCCATTCGGCCGCGGCCTGCGCTTTCCGGCAATCGCTGATGGCACGGTTGTAAGCGGCGTGCGCTATTTTTTCGTGGACGACCCTGAATATTTTGATCGCGATCAGCTTTACGGCGTGCAAGGCAAAGATTACCCGGACAACGCGGACCGATTCGGCGAATTCAGCCGCGCAGCGATCGAAATCGGCAAGCACATCTGGCCCGCGGACGTGATCCACTGCCACGACTGGCAATCGGCGCTCGTGCCCGTGCTGCTGCGAACTCTTTACGAGACCGACCCGCTGCTGCGCGCCGTGCCCGTGGTCTTCACAATTCACAACATGGGCTATCACGGACTTTTCCCCCGCGAAACCCTGGCGGATCTTGGCCTGCCGGAAAGCCTGTTCCGCGTGGAAGCGATGGAATTTTTCGGCAAAGTGAATTTCTTGAAGGGCGGGCTGGTGTTTGCGGACTACCTCACGACCGTGAGCCGCAAATATGCGCAGGAAATTCAGACAATCGAATACGGCCACGGGCTCGATGGAGTGGTGCGGGAGCGCAGCACGCGCCTGCGTGGAATTCTAAATGGCGTGGATTACACCATTTGGAGTCCGGAGATCGATTCACTGATTGCCGCCAAGTATTCGGCCAAAGATTTGGCGGGCAAGAAGGCGTCCAAAAAAGATTTGCTCGATCAATTCAAACTCGATTCGAGCGATTTGAAGCGGCCGGTCATCGGCATCATCTCGCGGTTCGCAATGCAGAAGGGCTTCGACCTTATCGAAGAGATCGCCGCGGACCTTGTGAATGAAAATGTGACCATCGTGGCTCTGGGTGCGGGAGAACCGCGTTACGAAGCGCTGTTCCGCGAATTGGCGGGCAAGTACCCGAAACAGGTCGGCGTGAAAGTCGCCTATGACAACACGCTGGCTCACAAAATCGAAGCCGGTTCGGATATGTTCCTGATGCCCTCGCGTTACGAGCCGTGCGGATTGAACCAGATTTACAGTTTGCGGTACGGCACCGTGCCGGTCGTGCGCGCTACGGGCGGGCTTGACGACACGATTGAACCGTTTGATGCCGCAAAGGGCCGTGGAACGGGATTCAAGTTTGAGAAATATGACGCGAAGGCGCTGCTGGCGTGCATTCGGGCCGCGCTGAAAACCTACGAAAATTCGCAGACCTGGCAGAAACTGCAAACCAACGGCATGGCGCGCGATTTTTCGTGGAAGGCGTCGGCGGGCGAGTACGCCGAACTATATGACGTCGCGCGCAAGGCCAGAAACCTTCATCTGGGAAACTCATCTAATCCAGTGGTACAAGACGCGGTGGCTGCGGTGGCCGATTCGCGGGGAGACGGAGTTTATGGCAGATAGCGTAGCGAGTGTGACCGATAATACGTTTCAAAGTGAAGTGATTGAGGCCAGCAAGACGCAGCCCGTGATGGTGGACTTCTGGGCCCAATGGTGCCGGCCGTGCCTCGCGCTGGCGCCCACTGTGGCGGAAATCGCAAAAGAATATTCGGGCAAGCTTAAAGTTTTGAAAATGAACGTGGACGAGAACATCAATACGCCCGGCCAGTTCAATATCCGCGGAATCCCCACGCTGCTTCTTTTTAAGGGAGGAAAGCTCGCCGAGCAAATCGTCGGCGCGCTCCCCAAGGACCAAATAACAAAGGCCCTCGCGCCTCACCTCGGTTGATTCCGCCCCCATGCAGCGGCGCTGTTCCTGGGCAAAGACGGAATGGAGCGTCCCCTACCACGACGCGGAATGGGGTGTGCCGCTGCACGACGACCGCAAATTATTCGAGTTCCTCATCTTGGAAGGCCATCAGGCTGGATTGAGCTGGGAAATCATTCTCAAAAAACGAGAAGCGTATCGGGTTGCATTTGACGGATTCGATCCGGCTCGCGTGGCGCGCTACGACGCGAAGAAAATTCGCGCGCTACTTCGCAACGCCGGGCTGATCCGAAATCGGATGAAGATGCGCGCGGCGATTGATAACGCGCGCGCGTTTCTCGAGGTGCAAAAAGAATTCGGCTCGTTCAACAAGTTCCTCTGGCAATTTGTGGATGGCAAGACGCGGCAGAATCGGTGGCGCTCGCCAGGCCACGTGCCAGCGCGGACAGCGCAATCCGATGCACTGAGCAAAGAGCTGAAGCGCCTCGGATTCCGGTTTGTGGGGTCGACCATTTGCTACGCGATGATGCAGGCCATAGGCATGGTGAATGACCATCGGGTGGGCTGCTTTCGGCACGCGCAGCTTTCAAGTTGAGCTGTGTAAGAACTGACACGCAGGAGTCGGAATTAGTTCCGAAATGGGAATTGGCTTTAGAATTTGGATGTCAAGAGTTGGTTTACCGGTTTACCGGTTTTCCCAACCCTAAGGGTTTGGAAACTCGGTAAACCGGCAAACCGGAGAATCAAGCCTTGAGGCAAACTTGATAGAGGCTTGAGGCGTCAAGCAATTCGCATTTGCGCGCCGGGCCAACTGGTGGGACGAATTGAAAGGCAAACCACAGAGGTTGTGACATGAACCGTAAGCACTGGTTGATCTTTGGAGTGATACAGGCCATCGGGATAGGGGGTACTTTCTGCGCCATTTTCTTACAATTCCCATCGATGGTGCTTGTACCACTGCTGTTTCTGCTGCCGGGAAGTTTGGCTTCGGTCGCACTACCTCTGCATGGCGAAGTCGGAGTCAATTGGTCGCCTTGGACGCTGTGTGCGGTCGCCGTGGTTTCAAACGTGATTGTCTTCACCATCACTTCATTTCTGTCAACAAGATACCGAAGATCAAAACGGGTGAGTCCAGAAGCTTTGTAGCGGCTTGCGTTCGACTGCGCTGCCGCGTAGGATTAAGAATCCGCTGAATCCGCGCGGCCCCACCTTGCCCTCCATGTTTTGATTGGGTGGGCGGCGTGCGGCCTGAACGCGGAGGAATCGGCAAAATACAGTGACCAAAGCAATCATCATCGTCGGCGCGCAGTGGGGAGACGAGGGCAAGGGCAAGGTCGTAGACTACCTCGCCTCCGGCTTCGACATCACCGCGCGATTCGCCGGCGGGCATAACGCGGGGCACACCGTAATTTTTGGCGAGCAACGCTTCGTGCTCCAGCTGATTCCGTGCGGAATGCTGCGGACGGGAAAGCACGCGGTGATCGGGCCGGGAGTCGTGGTGGATCCCGCGGCGCTGATCTCCGAAGTGGAGAGCCTGGCGAAGGCAGGAATTGACGTTGCGGGCAGACTGCACGTGAGCGATCGCGCGCACGTGATTTTTCCGTACCACCGTGAAATGGACAAAGCAGCGGAAATCGCGCGCGGCGAAGGAAAGATCGGCACAACGGCGCGCGGCATCGGTCCGGCGTACGAGGACAAAATGGCGCGGCGCGGATTGCGCATGTGCGATCTGCTGGATGCGGAGGTCTTTCGCGCGAAGCTTGCGCGAGTGATCACGGAAAAAAATAAACTGTGCCGCGCCGCGTACGGCGTGGAATTGAACACGGCAAGCCTGGTGGAAGAATCATTGCGGCAAGCGGAAAAATTGCGGCCATTCATTACCGATACGGCCGTGTATCTGAACAAGGCGCTGGATGGCGGCCGCTCGGTGCTCTTCGAGGGCGCGCAGGGCACGATGCTCGACATTGATCACGGCACGTATCCTTACGTCACGTCATCGAGCGCGACGTCCGGCGGCGCGGCCACGGGATGCGGCGTCGCGCCGACGCGGATCACCGGTGTAATTGGCGTGACGAAGGCCTACACAACGCGCGTGGGCGGCGGACCATTTCCCACGGAGATGCCCGACCTGGAAGCCGAGGAAGTGCGCAACCGCGGCAACGAGTACGGCGCCGTCACGGGGCGTCCGCGGCGCTGCGGATGGCTGGATCTGCCCATGCTTCGCTACGCCGTGATGCTGAATGGAATTCGCTCGATTGTGGTGACAAAGCTTGACGTGTTTGACACGCAACGCGAAATTGAAGTTTGCATCAACTACCGTTATAAAGGATCACCAATCGAAGAGATGCCCGCCGAAGTGGGGAAGTACGGCGCGGTGGAACCGGAATACCGCACGATTCCCGGATGGCAAAGCTCGACATTTGGAGTTCGCGATGCCGCGAAACTTCCGCAAGCGGCGCGCGATTATTTGAAATTTATTTCCGATGAGATCGGCTGCGAAATTGGAATGATTTCGACCGGGCCGGAGCGGGATGCGACAATTGTTTGCCGCGACTCGCATCTCGAAACTTGGTTGAACGCTTAGCCCTCTTTGACTCCGCGATGCTTTCCTTCACCGACGCCCGGCTAAAAGTAATCGAAGTGACGAAGGGGCTCGCGCACAAGCCTGCGCGCGAGACGGTTTCGCTTTCCGCCGCCCAGGGCCGCATCCTGGCCGAGCAAATTCTTGCGGACCGGGAATCACCTCCATTCGACCGCGCCACTCGCGATGGCTACGCCGCGCGTGCGGCGGATCTTCGCGTGCCCGGCGCAAAATTGAGATTGATTGGAGAGATTCGCGCGGGCCAGGCCTATGCCGGGGCTGTGGACAAGGGCCAGTGCGTTCAAATCATGACTGGCGCCGCGGTGCCGCAGGGCGCTGATGCGATCGCAATGATCGAGTACACGCGCGTGGAGGATTCCGGCGCGCAAACCGAAATTATTTTCGAGCGCGCCGCCGAGCCCGGCCAGAATATTGTGCCGCGCGGCAGCGAAGCCCAAAAAGGGGTGACGCTGCTCGAACCGGGAATGCGGTTGAGCTGCGCCGAGCTTTCACTCGCCGCGCATGCAGGCCATCCGAAACTTTCCGTGTGGTCGCGGCCGCGCGTGGGAATTCTTTCCACTGGCGATGAGATCGTCAGCCCGGAAGAAACGCCGGGCCCGTTGCAGATCCGCAATGGGAACAGCGTTTCGCTCGCTGCGCAAGTCACGGCCGCCGGCGGCGAGCCGGTGCTACTTGGCAACGCGCGTGATGAAACCGGCGATTTGCGCCAACGGATCGAACAGGGGCTCCTTTTTGACGCGCTCGTGATTTCCGGCGGCGTCTCCGCCGGGAAGTATGATCTTGTGGAAGGCGTACTGGGTGAAATTGGCGCGCAGGTTTTTTTTGACAGCGTCGCGATGCGCCCGGGCCGCCCCGCAGTCTTCTGCCAATGCCAGGGGAAGCCGGTATTTGGGTTGCCTGGAAATCCGGTTTCGACGATGGTGACTTTTGACCTTTTCGTGCAGCCTGCGATCGACATACTTGGCGGGGCGGCGCCGAGGCCGCTGCCGTTTCTGCGCGCCAAGCTGGCCGGGCCGTTGAGTGAGAAGGCGGGACTCGCGCATTTTTTGCCCGCGCAAATTGCGTGGACGGATGGCGAACCTTCGGTTCGCGCGCTGCCGTGGCATGGATCGGGAGATGTAGTAGCGTTGACGCACTCGAATTGCTTTATTGTGGTGCGCGAAGAGAAGCTGCAATGGCAGGCAGGCGAATGGATAGACGTGTTGCCGCGAGACGGGAAACTGTAGCGATTCTCAATCATCGAAGGAGAACATGTTGGCAAAGCTGTCGCATTACCGAAAGGGCGGGGAAGTGGCGATGGTGGACGTGTCCGCCAAGCCGGTTACTTCGCGAACGGCTGTTGCGCGAGGATTTATTGAAATCGGGCGCGCAGCGCTCGGCAAAGTGCGGCGGCTGGAAACGCCGAAAGGCAATCCATTTGAGATTGCGCGGATTGCGGGGATCAGCGCGGCCAAGAGAACGTCGGAATGGATACCTCTTTGTCATCCACTGGCCCTCAGTTACATTGATGTGACTCTCCGGCTATGCAAGAATGGCGTGGAGATCGTTTCCCGCGCCACTGCGCAGGCACAGACGGGCGTCGAAATGGAGGCGCTGGTGGCCGTTTCCGCCGCGGCGCTGACCATCTACGACATGTGCAAGGCCCTGGATAAGGGCATGGAAATTAAGGAGATCCATCTCGTTGAAAAGCGCGGCGGAAAAAGCGGGGATTATGTGAGATCCGCCGCAGGCCGCAAAGGACGAGGCCGCAAACGGACCGCACCCGGCAGCAAGTGAATTCAAATGACCGCGCCTACAAAATCCATCCGCATCCTGGTCGTGGACGACAACCCGCTGGTGCGCGCGTTGCTCGTGAACGGCCTTTCCTCGCTCGGCGAAGTAACGCCGGCAAGCGACGGAGCGGATGCGTTGCTCAAGTCGATCGATGCGCCGCCGGATATGATTGTGACGGACTACCGGATGCCCGGACTCGACGGGCGGCAGCTCTTCGAGAAATTGCGCGGACGCGAGCAGACCAAGAACATCGTATTTCTTTTTGTGGCGAACAAGGGAGACATCGAGGAAAGGCTGCGGCCGCTTCTCGAGGGAGTCGAAGATTTTGTTCCGAAGCCATTTTTCATCCAGGATGTTGTGAACCGCGCAAAGATTATCGCGGATCGCATCCGCCTGGAGAAATTCCAGAAGCAAGCCGCGCGGCCGGGTGTGATTCAAGGGCGATTGGAAGAGATGGGGATTACGGATCTGGTGCAGTCGCTTGAGATGGGGCAGAAGTCGGGCCGGTTGACGGTGCGCCGCGGCGGCGAGCAATGTGAAATGTATTTTGTGTCAGGCCAGTGCAAGCACGCGCGGCGCGGAAAAACCGAAGGCGAAGAGGCTTTCTTTCCGGTTGTGCACTGGGGCGAGGGCGAATTTGAGATTGATTTCACTGCGACAACGGATCGAGAAACAATCACGCGGCAGACGACCGGCCTGCTCATGGAAGCGATGCGTTTGCTGGATGAAGCAAACACCCAGGTTCAGAGCTGATTTCCCTCCGGCAAAACTCCAATGATTCGAGTGGCAATCCTCACCATCAGCGATACCGCCTCTCGCGGTGAACGCCCGGACAAGAGCGGTCCTGCCGTGCGCGAACGATGCGCGATGCTCGGCTGGCACGTTGCGCTGGAAGAAGTGCTGCCGGACGAGCGGGCGCAAATCAGCGCCCGGCTTTCGGCGCTGGCGGATTTACGCGAAATGGATCTGATTTTGACGACTGGGGGAACTGGATTGGGGCCGCGCGATTCAACTCCGGAGGCGACGATAGAGATCTGCAGCAAGCTGGTGCCGGGGTTGGCGGAAATGATGCGCGAGAGGGGCAGGCAGTCCACACCGCGCGCGGCGCTTTCGCGCGCTGTCGTCGGCGTGCGCGGCGCAACGATTATCGTGAATTTGCCCGGCAGCCCGAAGGGAGCTGTTGAATCGCTTGACGCAATTGCAGACCTCTTGCCCCACGCCGCGGATGTTCTTCGCGGCGCCCGCCACGATTAATTCAGTTTGTGCAAAGCCTATTTGATTGCGACGGCCAGGGTGTCGCGGTGGAGGCGGATGAGGGTGCGAAGATAAGGGCCGATGTCGGAGGGCGATGTGAATCCCGCCGTCTTGGCCGCGGCGGCTTGCGCTTCCGGCGTGGCATCGCTGCTCGATGCGAAGTGCTTGATGTCGCGGAAAACTCCGATGGAGAAAAGATCCCATGAAGCGCCTTGATCGCGGACGAAGATGAAATTTTCAGGTTGGCTGAGCGCGGCAGAATAAGTATTTTCCATTTCGCGCTCGTGATAAAGGTCGGCGCGCTTGTCGGGAAGGGATTCAAACATTTCCACGTGAAATAGGCCGCCAGCCGCAAATGCGTTGCGCAAAACGTTGAGCGGCGGGCCGTAAACCAGGATGTCCTCTTCCCAGGCGATGTCGTCATGTATTCTCGCGAGCCACACGGCGTTCGTTGGAGCAGCAGCGGCACGCTCACGAGCCTCAATCCGCCCAGGGTTGTAATAATCGGCGTAGCTCCGCATGGGGACGAGCCGCAGCAAGTCCCAACGATCGCCCTGACTATGGCGCATCCACAGAGCTGGTTCATCGCACGATTGTTGATCGAGCGCGGCCTTTTGTTTGTAAAGATCAATGAGCTCGAGGAGTTTTCCCGGCGTGGCCTGGACGAGTTCCGTGCGATAGAGGTAGCGCGGGGGCGGCACGGCAGAATCAGCGGGAGCCAGTGCGAGGAGAGCGAACGCCATCACTAGGAGCAACGGCAAAAATACTTGCAACAAAACACGGTACGTGGAACTGCAGATGGATTGAATCATCACGTCCCCCTAACCCTTGTGGAAGATATATCACACAGAGGCCGGATGGCGTTGCAATCCCTTCTTCGGCGCTTGACGGTTGTGGTAGGATGCTTTTTGCATAACGATGCCACACGAATACATTCCGGTTTTCGTCTTTGCTGCGCTGGCGGCGGCATTTCCGGCGGTCACGATCATCCTGATGAAGCTTATTCGCCCGACTTCCACTTCCGTTGGCGCGAAGCTCTTGCCGTACGAATGCGGCATCCCGCCGGAAAGCGACGCGCGCGGCCGGTATTCGACGCGTTTCTACATTATTGCGATGTTGTTCGTGATTTTCGATGTTGAAACGATCTTCCTCTTTCCCTGGGCAGTCGCTTATCACTACTCAGGGAGAATCGAAGGGTTTCCCCCGCCGCTATATTTCATTGCCACGATGTTCGCTTTCCTGGGGATTCTGGTCGCCGGGTACGTGTGGCTCTATCGCAAGGGCGCGCTTGAGTGGGTTTAGGCCCGGCCCAATCGTTCGCCGATTTCCCTCCGGGTATTTCCCGTTTCTTTGTGGAATGCGTTGCGCAGTTGTGCGCCATGTGTTAGAAAATACGGTTTCTGAGTCGCTGGCTGCTGACTCGGTGCGCGGGGCGAGGTGTGGTCGCCTCCGGCAGCCTCTTTGAACTGATCCCGGGAAAATGCCCAACGAGCCAGAGGATAAGCAGACTCCTGCAAGCGCCCCAGGTGAAAAGCCCGCGGAGGCGGGCAAACTATCTGGCGAAGCGGCTGCGAAGCCGCCTGCAGGCCCAGCAGCTCCAGCGGGCGCGCCTCCTGCTCAAACACCAGCCAAACCTGTCGCCCCCGCCGGAGCCGCTGGTGGCGCCGCTGTACCCCCCAAACCCGCCGCTCCTCCGAAGGAAGCGCCGCCAAAGCCGGAGCCGCTCGACAACGAACTTGTGAAGCGATACAAGGCGCGCTTCGGCGATGCCATCCGCGAAGCGTGGCAGGACCGCAAGCAAGCCATCCTTGTGGTGGAGGGCGCGCGGCTGAGCGAAATTGCGAAATACACCCGCGACGATGAGCAATTTAATTTGCTTTCGGATTTGACGGCAGTGGACTGGCCGCGTCGCGACAAGCGATTTGATGTGGTGCTGAATCTATACTCATTCAAGAAGAACGAACGGCTGCGGCTAAAGATTTTTGCGGGCGATGGCGAAAGTGTTCCAAGCGTTTCGCCCGTGTGGCCCACGGCGAACTGGCTCGAGCGCGAAGCCTACGACATGTTCGGCATCGTGTTCGATGGACATCCGAATTTGAAGCGGATTCTCCTGCCGGAGGAGTGGCAGGGCTTCCCGCTGCGCAAGGACTACGACATCCTCAAGCAGGACACCGATTGGATTCGAGAAAATCTCGGGATCGAGGGCGGACAATAGATGGCGGACGCATACAGCCACGAATCGCCAAGTATCGAGACAACGATTCTCGGCGCCGACGAAATCGTCATTAATATGGGTCCGCAACACCCTTCGACGCACGGCGTGCTGCGCGTGAAGCTCAAGCTCGACGGCGAAAGAATTGTCGATTCGGAGTGCATCATCGGCTACCTGCACCGCGGCGTCGAAAAGATCGCCGAGCACCGCACCTACCAGCAATTCGCGCCCTATGTGGACCGGATGGATTATGTGGCGGCGGTGTCAAACGGTCTGGGCTATTGCGAAGCGGTGGAGAAGTTGATGGGGGTCGAGGCGCCGCCGCGGGCGTGCGTGATCCGCACGATCCTGACTGAGCTTCAGCGCATCGCGTCACATCTGGTGTGGCTGGGGACGCACGCGCTCGATATCGGCGCGCTGACGCCGATATTTTATTGTTTCCGCGAGCGCGAAGAGATACTCAAAATTTTTGAGAAGTATTGCGGTGCTCGCCTGACGACGCACGCTTTCCGCATCGGCGGCTTGCAATATGAGGCTTACGACGAGCTTGAGAAGGACGTCGAGCGCTTCTGCAAGGATTTCAAACACAAGGTGGACGAATACGAAACGCTGCTCACCGACAATCGTATCTGGCTGGGCCGGACGAAAGGCATCGGTGCGATTTCCGGCGAAGACGCCATTGCGATGGGCGCAACCGGGCCAGTGGTGCGAGCGAGCGGCGTGCAATGGGACATCCGAAAAGCCGCACCGTATGCCGCGTACGATCAATTTCAGTTCGACATTCCGACGGGGAAAAATGGGGATACGTTCGACCGGTACATGGTGCGGATGGAGGAGATGCGGCAATCGGCGCGCATCTGTTTGCAGGCCATCGAAAAGATTCCTACCGGCCCGATCATGGCGCGCATAGGCAAAGTGCTGAAGCCGCCGCCGGGCGAGGTGTATCACGCGATTGAAGCGCCCAAGGGTGAGCTGGGCTATTACATTGTGAGCGACGGCACGACGCAGCCGTACCGCGTGCGGATTCGTCCGCCATCATTTGTAAACCTGCAGGCGTTTGACAGGATGGCCCGAGGGCATCTTGTTGCGGACGTGGTTGCGATTATTGGGACGCTGGATATCGTGCTGGGCGAAGTGGATCGTTGATGAGCATTCAAAACGCAAAGCCAGGGAGCTGAAGGCTGGAAATGCTTAATTCGCTCTACGTATTTTTTAAGCCGCACCTGTTGCCACTGCTTTTCGCGCTGGTGATCGTGGCCGTGTTGCCGTTGCTTGCCGGGTACGTGGTTTTGCTCGAGCGCAAAGTAATGGCCGATATGCAGGCGCGGCTGGGGCCGATGCGCGTGGGGCCGCACGGACTGCTGCAGCCGATTGCGGACGCGCTCAAGCTTTTGATCAAGGAAGACATCATCCCTGAGAATTCGGATAAGTGGATTTTCTGGCTCGCGCCTTTGCTCTCCGTGACGGCGGCGATGCTGGCAATGGCCGCGATTCCGTTCGGGCCGTTCTTCCAAATCGCAAACGTAAACGTGGGACTACTGTTCATTCTGGGCGTTGGCTCGATGGGGATTTTTGGTATTACGCTGGGCGGGTGGGCGTCGAACAGCCACTATTCACTGCTGGGCGCGCTGCGCAGTTCGGCGCAACTCGTGAGTTATGAAGTCGCCGCGGGCATGGCGCTGGTCAGCGGAGTGATGCTTAGCGGCACGCTGAATATGAAGGGGATCGTCGAGGCGCAATCCACCGAGCAATGGTGGTTCATTTTCATGGCGCCCGTCGGATTTTTTCTTTACCTGGTCGCATCCATCGCGGAGACGAACCGCGCGCCGTTTGACATGCCGGAAGCGGAATCCGAACTCGTTGCCGGATATATGACGGAGTACAGCGGCTTCCGCTGGGCGCTCTACTTTCTTGCGGAGTACACAAACATGATTGTTGTCGCATCGATCGCGACGACGCTATTTCTGGGCGGATGGCTGCGCCCATTTTCGACCTGGCACAAGGCTGATTTTCTGGATTACGTGCCGATGCTGCTGATGCTTTTAGTGGCGGGTTATTCGCTCTACCGCGCGCCGAAGCAGCCGGTGGCAGTGCAGAAAATGTTTATGGTTGCAGTGGCGGGACTGTGTTTTCTAATGGCGTTCGTGCTCGCGCTGCCACAGTTCGCGCCGGCGGGCAGCATGTTTGTCGCAATGAAGCCGGGAGTGCACGGGGCGTTCTGGTTTTTGCTGAAGGTCGGATTGTATCTGTATCTCTTTTTGTGGCTGCGGTTTACGTTTCCGCGCTACCGGTTTGACCAGTTGATGAAACTTGGCTGGCATCTGCTGATTCCGGCTTCGATCGTAAATGTGTTCGGCATCGGCATTGCCTTGTACTTACACCGGACGCCCGAGCAGGGTGGTTACGGATGGGGATGGTTGCCCTCGGTTGCCGTGACGACGCTGGTTACGCTGATCATTTCCGCGTGGCTTTTGAAGAAGAGCGAGGAGCCGCGGACTGCGGCGGCGACGGAACCATTTCAAGGATCGTGAATGTTTGACCAGATTGGATTTTATTTCTTCGCCGGGCTGGCGGTGATCTCCGCCATCCTGGTGGTCACGCGCCGGAACGCCGTGCACAGCGCAATCTTTCTGATCACGGCGTTGCTGGCAACAGCAGGAATATTTCTGCTGCTCCACGCCGAGTTCCTGTTTATCGTGCAGGTGATTTTGTACATCGGCGGGATCATGGTGCTCTTCATATTTGTGATCATGCTGGTGAATCTGGATGTGGCCATGCGGCAAATGCGGTTCAACAGGATGTGGTTGGTGGCGCTGCTGCTGGCCGTGGCGCTGGGCGCGCAGGTGTACATGGTGTTCCATTACGCGCACACGGGGATGACGGAGCCGATTTTTCACATGCAGGCGGCGCCCGCGGAGGCGCTCGAGCCGAACACGGAATTGATTGGTTACACGCTTTTCAAGGACTACATGTTGCCGTTTGAGATCGCGTCCATTTTGCTTCTCGTTGCGATGATTGGCGCGGTGGTGATGGCGAAGCGCAGGGTATAGGCCATGCTTTCGATTACACATTACCTGGTGTTGAGCCTGGCGCTGTTCACGATTGGCGTGATCGGCGTGGTGACTCGCCGCAACGTCATCATCATCCTGATGAGCATCGAGCTGATCTTGAACGCGGTGAATATTAATTTGGTGGCGTTCTCGCGGCTCTTTGGGGATTCGGCCGGGCAGGTGTTTGCGATTTTCATTATTACCGATGCGGCGGCGGAAGCCGCGGTCGGGCTGGGGATCATGATTGCGTTTTTCCGCAACCGCGAGACGGTGCTCGCGGATGAAATGGATTTGCTGAAATGGTAGCCGGTTCCTGAAATGGCAAACGGATACTTTCTCGAGCACATCTGGCTGATACCGCTTTTCCCGGCGGCGGGCGCGCTGCTCATGCTGCTCATCGGGAAGCGCCTTTCGAATACGATCGTCAGCGCACTTTGTGTGGGAAGCGTGGCGGTGTCATTTATTTACGCGGCGGGCGCTGTGTGGCAATTGCTTGCGATGCCAGCGGAAAGCCGTTTTGCGCAGACGATTCTATTCGACTGGGTGCCTGCCGGGTGGATGCACGGCGCAGCGGGGCAGTTAATGCGATTCGATGTGCCCTGGGGACTGATGCTTGACCCGCTGAATTCCGTGATGGTGCTCGTCGTGACCGGCGTCGGGCTGCTCATCCACATCTATTCGGTTGGATATATGGGACACGAGGGCGGCTATTACCGCTTCTTCGGTTACATGAATCTTTTTATGTTCTCGATGCTCACGCTGGTCCTTGCGAACAACATGCTGTTGATGTTTGTTGGATGGGAGGGCGTGGGGCTTTGCAGCTACCTGCTTATTGGATTCTATTTCCAGAAAAAATCGGCGGGGGACGCTGGGAAGAAGGCGTTCATCGTCAACCGGATTGGAGACACCGGAGTTTTGCTCGGCATTTTTCTAACGCTCGGAGCGCTGGGAACAATTAATTTTCACGAAATCGCTCCGGCGATCGCCGCGGCGCATTTTGAAATCGGCGCACCGGTGATGACGGCCATCGCACTTTTGCTTTTCTTTGGCGCTACAGGCAAGTCCGCGCAAATACCGCTGTACGTGTGGCTGCCGGATGCGATGGAAGGCCCGACGCCGGTCAGCGCGCTGATCCACGCGGCGACGATGGTGACGGCGGGCGTCTACATGGTCGCGCGGATGAACGCAGTCTTTCAGCTTTCGCCGATTGCGATGGATGTGGTTGCCGTTATAGGCGCGGCGACTGCGATATTCGCGGCGTCGATGGGCCTCGTGCAGAACGATATCAAGCGCGTGCTGGCCTATTCGACCCTCAGCCAATTGGGCTATATGTTCCTCGCGCTCGGTGTCGGAGCGTTTACGGCGGGCATGTTTCACCTGATGACGCACGCGTTTTTCAAGGCGCTGCTCTTCCTTGGCTCGGGCAGCGTGATCCATGCAATGTCCGGCGAGCAGGACATGCGCAAGATGGGCGCGTTGTGGGAGAAGGTTCCCACGACGGCGAAGACATTTTTTGTGGCCGCACTCGCGATTGCAGGGATCCCTCCTCTGGCAGGATTCTTCAGCAAAGACGCAATTCTTGGCGGGGCTTTTGAGCGCAGCCCAATCCTGTGGCTTGTCGGCTGGATCACCGCGGGGATGACGGCGTTTTACATGTTCCGGCTGGTGAACATGACTTTTTTTGGGAAGTCGCATGTCGACGATAAAGTGGAGCACCACATCCACGAATCGCCTTCCTCGATGACGATTCCGCTGACAGTGCTCGCGGTGCTGAGCATTATTGGCGGGTGGATAGGCTGGCCGGCGTCGCTCGGGGGCAGCGACCGCTTCGCAAATTTCCTCCGGCCCGTAATTGTCCACTATGGCGCTGAATCGGGGGGCGGGGAAGCGGCCCACAGCAACAGCTTTGAATATTTTCTGATGTTTGTTTCCGTGCTCATCGCGCTTGGGGGCATCTGGCTTGCGCGGCAGTGGTATGTGAATCGCCCCGAAGTGCCGGAACAGCTTGCCACGCGATGGAGCGGGGCTTACCGGCTGCTCTACAACAAGTATTACGTGGACCAAATTTACGATGCGCTATTCGTGAACCGTACGAAGGATTTGGGAACCGCGCTCGGCGCGTTTGACCGCAATGTGATTGACGGCGCGGGTGTAAACGGAGTTGGGCTGCTGACGCGAATTATTTCGCGGATTTCGATGTGGGGCGACAAGTGGATCGTGGACGGGCTGGTGAATCTTTCGGCGCGCATTGTGTGGGTTTTTAGCTGGCCCGTGCGGCTGGCGCAGACCGGAGTTGTGTCCGGATACGCGCTGATGATCGTTCTGGGTTTGATTGCGCTGCTGGGATATTACTTGCACCTGGTGCGGCTGCCGGTGCACTGAAGGCGAGGGAAGAGGAATGGAGTTCTATCACAATCACATCCTCAGCATTGTATTGCTGACGCCGCTCGTCGGGGCGCTGTTGATGCTATTCGCCCCGCGGTCGTGGGACAACTTCCATCGCGTGTGGGGCAACCTGTTTGGGCTCGCGGGAATTGTCGTCGCGCTGCCATTGATTTGGTGGTTCCAGCCGAATTCCCCGCAGAGGTATCAGTTTACCGAGAGCGTTGACTGGATCCCCTCGGTCGGCGCGAAATACACGCTCGGGATTGACGGCATTAGCTTCCTGCTGGTGATGCTGACCGTTGCCCTCGGCTTCATCTCGATACTTTCGGCATGGAACGCAATCCAGCCGCGCAAAAAAGAGTTCTATCTCTTGTTTTTGATTTTGCAGACGGGAATGCTGGGCGTTTTCATGTCGCTCGACTTTTTCCTGTTTTACGTCTTCTGGGAAATCACGCTGGTTCCGATGTATTTCCTGATTGGCATCTGGGGCAGCGAGCGCCGGCTTTACGCGGCCATCAAATTCTTCCTGTACACGCTGGCGGGATCGGTGTTGATGTTGCTCGCCATTCTTGGGATGTACTTCAAGTATCACGAAATGTCGGGCGTATACACATTTGACGTTCAGACGTTGATGACCGGAACTGCTTTGTTCCCGCTGGCGCTACAGAAATGGCTTTTCTGGGGATTGTTCTTTGCATTTGCCATCAAGGTGCCAATGTTCCCATTCCACACCTGGCTGCCCGACGCGCACACGGAAGCGCCCACGGCGGGCTCTGTAATTCTGGCCGGCGTCTTGCTGAAAATGGGAGCTTACGGTTTCTTGCGATTCTCCATACCGATGTTTCCGGCAGCGGCACGCAGCGCCGTGCCATTAATCGTCTTGCTCTCGTTGATAGGCATCGTGTACGGCGCACTTGTCTGCTTAATGCAGAAAGACATGAAGAGGCTGATTGCTTACAGCTCGGTGAGCCACATGGGCTTTGTGACGCTGGGGCTATTCGCGCTGACTCCGATGGGTATTTCGGGCAGCGTGCTTCAACAAATCAATCACGGCATTTCCACCGGGGCGCTCTTCTTGATTGTGGGCGTGCTGTATGAGCGGCGGCACACGCGCCTGATTTCCGAATTCGGCGGGCTCTCAACGCCGATGCCGAGCTTTGCGGCGATCTATATGATCATCACACTCAGCTCGCTCGGCCTGCCGCTGCTCAACGGATTCATCGGCGAATTCACGATCCTCCGCGGCGTGTTTGAGGTGAACAAGATGTGGGCGGTGTGGGGCGTTTTGGGAATCGTGCTTGGCGCGGCGTATTTGCTGTGGCTCTATCAGCGCGTGATGTTTGGGCAGGTGACCAATCCCGCGAACGCGAACCTGCCTGATTTGAACCTGCGCGAATATGTGACGCTCGTTCCGCTGGTGTTGTGGGCGTTCTGGATTGGGCTCTATCCGAAGCCCTATTTCACCATCCTTGACCAGCCGGTGAAGCAGATTGTGCAGCAGGTGAATCCGGACTATTACAAGCCCCCGGCAACCCCGGTGGCGAAGTTGCCTGCGGGGAATTCGCCAGCGGCCCCGATTTCGTCTGTGGTTACGGTGCACTAGGGGAGAGAATGTCCGAAATCTTACGCCATCTGCTCAATTGGTTTGGCCATTACTTCGGATTTCTCAGTAACGATACGAATTTGGCTATGATCAAGCCGCAGTTGATGCTGGCCATGTTTGGAATTGCCATCCTGCTAACGGATTTTTTGATTGAGCCTGCCGATAAAGCCTGGAACGCGCTTTTTGCGATGATGGGCGTGATTTTCAGCGCGATCACGATGATTCAATTTCGCGCGACGGTGCAAATCAAAGGGGACCAGTTTGGATTTTTCAATAGCATCCTCATTGACAAGTTTTCGATTTTCTTTGGTCTCCTGTTTCTTGTTGCAACTGGATTGATCATCTTGCTATCGATACGGTATCTCGAAATCGAAGAGGAAAATCACGGTGAGTTCTATGCGCTGATGCTTTTTGCCACGATCGGCATGATGTTCATGGCGGAAGGCTTTGACCTGGTCGTGCAGTTCATTGGTTTGGAGACCATGGCCATCAGCTTCTACATCATGGTCGGTTTCCTGAGGCGCGAGCGCCGCTCGAATGAAGCGGCGCTGAAATATCTTCTGCTTGGAGCGTTCAGTTCCGGAATACTTGCGTATGGTTTTTCGCTTCTGTACGGGCTTGGGGCATCGGTTGCGGGGCCCAACGAGTCGTCCACAAATTTGATACCGATCACGAATGCGATTATTCACCGGCCCCCTGCCGATCCACTTGTTTTGCTCGCGCTCGTGGCTGTCGCGGCGGGGATGTTTTTCAAAATTGCCGCGGTGCCGTTCCACCAGTGGGCGCCTGACGTGTATGAAGGCGCGCCGACAGTAACCACGGCCTATCTGAGCGTGGCGTCAAGCGCCGCGAGCTTCGCGCTGCTGCTGCGCCTTTTCCAGACCGTTTTCTGGCCTGTGCGCGAACACTGGACGGGGCTGCTGGGCGTGGTGGCGGTCGCCTGCATGACGGTCGGAAACCTCGCGGCGATCACGCAGACCAACATCAAGCGCATGCTGGCGTACTCTTCGATTTCGCATGTCGGATACATTCTGCTTGGCCTGGTCGCCGCCGGCACGGGGCCGGAGGGTAATCAGACGGGATTGCAGGGAGTCCTTTTCTATATATTCGCGTACGCGTTCATGAATCTCGGCGCGTTCGCGGTGGTGATTATCCTTCGGCGGAAGGGATTGATCGGCGATGAACTGGACGACCTGAACGGCTTGATTCAGCGCAGTCCATATGCCGCGGTGCTCATGCTGATCTTCATGCTTTCACTCGCGGGCATCCCTCCGACCGTCGGATTCCTGGGGAAGTATTACATTTTCCTCTCGCTGATCCAGACGGGCCACTATTACCTTGCGCTCTTCGGGGCGTTGTATGTTGTTCCCGCGCTTTACTATTATTTCCGCGTAATTGTGCATGCTTTCCTGAAGAACAGCACGGACCCAGTGAAGCCGGCTTTGAATCCGTGGCAGACGATTGCGCTTACTGTGTCGGGTTTTGTCGTGCTGGCCGCTGGGATTTATCCCGAGCCTTTTATTAAGCTCGCAAACTATTCAGTCTTCCTGCCGTTTGGCCCCCTTGGCCGCTGACAAGCAAACCCGTCCGGATCCAGGCACTCGCCCTCGCAGTGCACCGGCCTCCGATGCGCGATCGTTGGGCTCGATCATCGAATTGCCTATTGTTTTAGTTGTCGCCGTCGTTGTGGGCGGCTGGCTCGGGCACTTTGTTGACCAGTGGCTCCATAAGGATGGACTGTTTACATTGATCCTTGGCGGGCTCGGCTTCGCTGCCGGTATTCTTGAAATATTGCGTCGATTGTCCCGTGCGGAAAAACGCGAGGAAAAAGGCAACAAAAATTAAATTGATGGCTGGCGACAACTATCTCGGTGCGGAGCGGCGCATAGAATTGCTGACGCTTTCTCTTGGAGTTTTGGGGGTGCTCCTTACTCTGTTGCACTGGGGATGGCGGGCAGCCCTCGGTCTGGCCGTCGGAGCTGGGCTCTCCTGGATCAATTTTCGTTGGCTCAAAACCGGGATTACCACGCTGGCGGATCTCTCAAATGTTCGGCCGGGTGACCAGACCCCGCGAGTGCCTCGTAGAGTTTATGTAAAGTTCGTTGGACGCTTCGTTTTGTTGCTTGTTGCCGTCTATGTTATTCTTTCGCGTTCACTGCTTCCTGCTGCAGCGCTACTCGCAGGTCTTTTTGCTGTCGTGGCGGCGGTGCTCGCCGAAATGGCTTACGAGATCGCGCACGGCGGCGCGGTCTGAAATCTTTGATTTCTTGAAAGGCTTATGGAAGAGCACATCCTGGGAATCACGAAGTTGGTGAATTTTTTATTAGGCAAGCCTGCTGCCGCACTGCTTGCCGCCCTGCACATACATCCCTCCAATCCTGAATATCCCATCCCGAATCATGTGGCCATGGAGATTCTTGTCATTGTTCTCTCCGCCCTATTTTTTATGTGGCTGAAAGGACGGCTTTCCGTTGAAAAGCCCGGAGGGACTCAACAGTGCATGGAGGCCATACTCACGAACTCGATGGGCGTGGGCATTCGTGATCTCCTCGAAGAAAACGTCGGTCATGATGCAAACCGTTATGTTCCGATGATTGGGAGCATCGGACTTTTCGTGCTCTTCTGCAACCTGATCAGTCTGGTGCCCGGCCTGGAATCCCCCACGGCCACAAGTTCCGTGCCTCTTGGCTGCGCGGTTGTTGTTTTTCTTTATTACAACTGGTGTGGCCTGAGGTACCACGGTCCGCTTTCTTACGGAAAGCAATTTTTGGGGCCCGTATTGCCGCTGGCGATTATCATGTTTCCGATCGAGGTGATCAGTCATCTGGCAAGATTGCTTTCGTTGACCGTGCGCCTTTGGGTGAACATGCTCGTCAGTGAGTTGCTTTACGTTTTGTTTCTCGGATTGACGCTCGCACTTTTCACTTTCACGCGCGATCTGAGTCCTGCCGGTTATTTGTCTGCACCGGCTCCGCTTTTGGTGCCTATTATTTTTATATTGCTTCATATTTTCGTGGGGTTATTGCAGGCGTTCGTATTCACGCTGTTGCCCGCTATTTACCTTGGTGGGGCGGTCGCGGAGGAACACTAAGTATTTATTCGGCATGATCGCCGTTCAGTGTGATCCCGGCTGTAAGAGGGATGCCCGGGAGCCACCGCCTGGCGGCAAATTCATAAAGGAGGGCAACACCATGAGGAGGTTTGCAACGGTATGTCTTGTGCTCTTGGCGGTGAGTGTGCTCGCGCCGTCCGTATTTGCTCAGTCCGGAGCATCTTCCGGGACGAATTGGGTATTGATTACGCCCGGATTCGCGATGGCGATCGCTTCCGGGATTTGCGGTTACGCGCAGGCCAAGGCGACTGGTGCGGCCTGCGAAAGCATGGCGCGCAATCCGGGGGCCACAGCGGCAATTCGATTTGCGCTGATTTTGGCGCTCGTCTTGATTGAGTCGATGGCGCTTTACACGTTTGCCTTGATCTACCTCCGCGTAAAGTAGAGTCGGGGAGAAATTTCGTTTTTAGGCTGATGAATACTGGGGATGCCCGGGGGCCCGAGCCTCCGGGCATTTTCTTTTAAATGAGGGCACAATTGCAGATGCAGAAAGTCCTTGAAATTAAGCTCTGCCGGGCGTCTGGAAAGAGCTACTTCAGCATCAAAGCGGCGCGGGAGGCGAAGTCAATGATGTGGTTGGGGAACAGGCCCAGGAAAAGAGTGCCAGCCGCGGCGAGCGTAAGCACGGCAGCGATTCCCGTGGGCACTTGCTCCGGCGGAAAGCTGCGTTTTGCGGGGCGCATATACATGGCGACGATCACGCGCAGGTAGTAATAAGCGCCGATGATGCTGTTGATGGCCAGCAGCACCGTGAGCCAGACGAGATTTGATTTCAGCGCCGCTTCAAAGATGTAAAACTTGCCGAGGAAACCCGCCGTCACCGGAAGCCCAAGAAGCGAGAGCAGAAAGAGCGAGAAGCACGCAGCCGCGATGGGGCGCTGGCTGGCGAGTCCTGCATAGTCGTCCAACTCCATGTGGCGCTCGCCGGGGCCGGAGAGCCACGAGAGTGTGGTGAACGCACCGAGCTTCATGAGCGCATATGCGGCGAGGTAAAAAAGCACAGCAGACGTGCCAAGCGCGCTGTGAGCGGCAAACGCGACAAGTATATAGCCTGCATGGGCAATCGAGCTGTACGCCAGCATTCGCTTGACGTTTGTTTGCACCAGCGCTGTGAGATTGCCCACGAACATGGTAACCACGGCGGATATATATAGCGCCCAGAACCACAGGCTGCCTGCGTGCTCGACCGTCATGTATGTCCGCAACAGAAGCCCGAACGCCGCGGCCTTGGGTCCGGTGGAAAGGAGCGCGGTAACAGGAGCGGGCGCGCCTTCGTATACGTCCGGCGTCCAGAGTTGGAATGGGGCGGCGGCGACCTTGAAGGCCAGGCCAACAAAAAGCAACGCAAGGCCGAGCGCGAGAAGAGTTGGTTGAGTTGTGCCCGCGTCAATGCGTGGCAGGATCGTCGTTCCGCTCGCCCCATAGATGAGCGCGACGCCATACAGAAAAAAAGCGGTGGCGAACGAGCCTAGCAGGAAATACTTAAGCGCGGCTTCATTGGAGCGTGGCGAATTGCGGCGGTAACTCGCGAGGATGTAGCTCGCAATCGAACTGATTTCGAGACCGATAAATGCAGTGATGAGATCCTGCGCACTTGCAAGGACACCCATTCCTGCCGCGGCAAAAAGTACCAGCGCGAAAAACTCGCCGTGTGGCAGGCCTTCGCGATCGAGATACGACGGCGCGGCCATGATAGCAAGCAGCGCGACCGCGCCCACAATCGCGTGGATAAAAACGCTGAATGCATCGACACGCAGGAGTTCAGAAAAAGCTGCCCCCGGGTTGTGCATGGGCATCAAAACAGCGGCAAGCGCGGCGGCAGCGCCAAGGGCAGCCATCACGTCAATTACACGCCGGCCAGCGCGCCCGGCGAATGGCTCGATGAGCATGATGAGGATGCCCGCCGCGCAGAGGACGATTTCCGGCGCGAGACGCATGATGTCCTGGTGCGAGGGGAACATCAGCGGCCTTGCGCCCCCTGCGATGGGGCATGTGCTTGCACGACAGGCACTGTGCCCCGCTGCGCGTACACCGGTTGCGGAGTGTCACTTCGCTTCATTTGCTCGAATACCTGTTGCACCGACGATTCCGTGCGGCTCGTTATCAGAGGCGACGCTACGCCCATAAAAAGAATGATGGCGGCCATCACCCAGAGCATGCTGCGCTCGCGCACGCTCACGTCGGGAAGGGCACGGTTCTTTTCGTGCGTGACTTCCCCAAAGAAAGTGCGCTGATAAGCCCATAGCAAATAGAGAGCCGAGAAAATTACACCGATGGCTGCAATGACGGCCCAGCGTCCGTGTTGCTGGAATGTTCCATTCAAGATGAGGAATTCACCGACAAAACCGTTGAGCATCGGCAGGCCCAACGAAGAGAGGCTCACAAAAAGGAAAAAAGCTGCGAGCACCGGCATCGGAGTGGCGAGGCCGCCGAATTCGGAAAAATTGTGCGTGTGGCGGCGGTCATACAGCATCCCGACGAGCAGGAAGAGCGCGCCAGTAGAGATGCCATGGTTCAGCATTTGGTAGAGCGCGCCCTGCGCGGCCGTCACATTGAATGCAAAAATGCCGAGCACAACGAAGCCGAGATGGCTCACGGAGGAATATGCAACGAGACGCTTCAGGTCGGTCTGCACCAGCGAGACGAGCGCGCCATATAAAATGCCGATGATGGCGAGGACGGCAATCTCGGGCGCCAATTGATGCGCCGCGGCGGGGAAGAGCGGCAAGCAGAAACGCAGCATTCCGTAGGTGCCCATTTTCAGGAGGACGCCCGCCAGCATGATCGAGCCGGCCGTCGGAGCTTCCGTGTGCGCGTCGGGCAGCCAAGTGTGTAACGGAAACAGCGGCACTTTTATCGCGAATGCGAGGAAGAATGCGCCGAAGAGAAGCATCTCCACATTCTGCGAGAAGACCACGCGGCCCGATTGCAGCACGCTCTGAATTGCGGGCAGATCAAATGTTCCGGTCTTGTTGAAGAGCCACAAAATTCCCACCAGCATCAGGATTGAGCCGAACATTGTGTATAAAATAAATTTGACCGCCGCGTAGATTCGGCGCTCGTGGCCCCAGATGCCGATCAGGAAGTACATCGGAATGAGCATTACTTCCCAAAAGAGGAAAAAAAGGAACAGGTCGAGTGAGACGAAAACTCCGATCACCCCGGCCTCAAGAACCAGTAGCGAAATGTAGAATCCTTTTACGCGCTCATGAATTGAATTCCACGATGCAAGGATGGCGATGGGCGTGAGCAGCGTTGTCAGGATTATGAGGAACAGGCTGATTCCGTCGATGCCAACGTGATAGTTGATTGGCGGCGAGGAGATCCACCTGCGAGCCTCCTCGAGTTGGTACGACGGTTCGGAGGAATCGAACGCGCGAATCAGCCACAGCGAGAGAACAAATTCCGCGAGTGAAACGACGAGAGCGAGACGGCGAATCCAGGTGTGGTCGTCGCCGCGCAGCAATAGCAAAGCGAGCGATCCGCCCATTGGCAGAAATACAAGAACCGAGAGTAGATGGCTCGTGTTCACTCTATCTCACCGCCCGCCACAAGAGCAGGGAAGCGAAGGCCACTGCACCGACGACGATCCACGCGGCATAGCTGCGCGCGTTGCCGGATTCCGCCAGGCGGACTTTGTCACCCGAGTGCCGCGCGACATCCGCCACGCCGTTCACAGTGCCGTCAATTATTTTTTCGTCCACCGTTTGCCACAGGACGCGCCGCGAGAACCACACGAGAGGTTTTACGATGGCGGAGGCGTATAGCTCATCCACAAAATATTTTCCTTCGAGCAGGCGATAGGGCGCTTTCAGGAATTCAGCCAGCTTCTCAGGCAGTTCCGTTCGCTTGATGTACATCCACCATGCAACGAAGAGTCCGATCAAGGCGGCAGCAATCGCGACGGCCATCAGTTGGTGCCCGATGGAACTCGACGCCTCGCTCACGCCGGTTGTGGTTCCAATTGCGGTCGAAGCCACGCTGAAGACTGGAGCAAGAAAACTCGCAAAGTGGTCTCTGCCACCCCACAATTCTGGCGCGGCAAACCAGCCGCCGATCACGCTCAGGACAGCGAGCACAGCCAGAGGGACGAGCATGTTCTGTGGGGATTCGTGGACGTGAGTTTCCTGCTCATCATAACGAGCGCCACCATGAAACGTTAGGAAGATCAGACGGAACATGTAGAACGATGTCAGCAGCGCGGTAAGGATTCCAACTGCCCAGAGTAAGGTGCTGCCGTATGGGCTCAGGTAGGCCGCGGATAGAATTTCGTCTTTGCTGAAGAACCCGGAGAAGCCCGGAATGCCCGCGATGGCGAGCGTCGCGACCAACATCGTCCAATAGGTCCACGGAATCTTCTTTCGCAGGCCGCCCATTTGGCGCATGTCCTGCTCGCCGCCCATGGCGTGGATGACGCTGCCCGCCGCGAGGAAGAGCAGGCCTTTGAAGAAAGCATGGGTCATCAAATGAAAGATGCCGGCGGAAAATGCACCCACTCCGCACGCGAGAACCATGTATCCAAGCTGGCTGACTGTTGAATACGCCAGAACTTTTTTAATATCGGTTTGAACGATCCCAATCGTGGCGGCAAAAAGGGCCGTCGCGCATCCGATCACGGCGACCACAAGCATCGCTGCTGGTGAACGCAAGAAAATCACGTGCGACCGCGCCATCATGTAAACTCCCGCGGTGACCATCGTTGCCGCGTGAATTAACGCGCTGACGGGTGTTGGGCCTTCCATCGCGTCCGGGAGCCAGACGTAAAGCGGAATCTGTGCGGATTTCCCGACCGCTCCCATAAACAGCAGCAACGCGATCCACGTCATCGTGCCAAATTGACCGGATGCTTCGGCAGGCCACGAAGCAGCGGAACGAAACACCTGGCCGAAATCGAGCGAGCCGAATGTGCGAAACATCAAAAACATTGCCAGCAGAAAGCCGAAATCGCCGATGCGGTTCACCCAGAATGCCTTGTTGCCCGCGTTGGTGGCGGACTTACGCAGGAAATAAAATCCGATGAGCAGGTAACTGCACAGCCCCACGCCCTCCCAGCCGACGAACATCACGAGATAGTTTGCGGCCAGAACTAGCGTCAGCATGAAAAACATGAACAAATTTAAGTAGGAGAAAAAGCGCGCGTAGCCGCCCTCATGCGCCATATAACCTGTGGAATAAATGTGGATCAGGAAACCGACGCCGGTCACGACCAGCAACATCACCATCGTGAGCTGGTCCACCTGAAGGGAGAAATCGGCGCGAAAATCTCCGGCGGCGACCCAGGTGAAGAAAGTCTTCACAAAGGGAATGCTTGATGGGGCGAGCCACCGAAATTCGCGGAAAAGCTCGACCGCCGCGGCGAAAGACAATCCCGTGGCGCCGAGCGCGATCGAATTCGTCACCGCGCGAGGCCAGCCTCTGCCCAATATGCCGTTGATAGCCGCGCCCAACAGCGGCAGTGCCGGAATGATCCAGAGATGGTTGAGGACGTACATTAGAGCTTGAGCAGATCCACGCGCTCAATGTTGAGCGACTTGCGATTGCGCGCAATCAGAATCACGATCGCCAGCCCCACGGCGGCTTCCGCGGCCGCGACCACAATTACAAAGAAAACAAATACTTGCCCCTGCAACTGGCCGAGGGCGCGGCTGAAGGCAATGAACGCAAGGTTCACGGCGTTGAGCATCAGCTCGATGGACATAAACATCGTGACAATGTTCCGCTTAAAGAGAAAGCCGATTACACCGAGCCCAAAAAGGACGGCGCTCAACACTACGTAATAGGAGAAAGGAACCATTTTTCTACCCGCGTTACTCCTGTCCCTTTTCACGCTGGGCCAGCACAACCGCGCCCAATATCGCGACGAGAATCAAAATCGATGTCAGCTCGAACGGGAACAAGTAATCTTGAAACAGCAGCATCGCCAGCGGCCGCGTGGCCGATTCCGCGAGCGGCGCGCCCGGCGCATATGAGCCTTCATGCGCAACCCAGTAGACAAGACCTGCTCCGAGTACCGCGGCGAGCGGCAACCCGACGTATGCGGCCATCCGGCTGAAATTCGTTCTCTCTTCCTCGCCGGCATTGAGCAACATGATGACAAAAATAAAGAGCACCATGATTGCGCCCGCGTAAACAATAATTTGAACAGCGGAAATAAATTCGGCGCCCAGCAGCAGGTAAAGGCCGGCGAGCGCCACCATCACGACGATGAGCGAAAGCGCGCTGTGAATCGGATGCTTTTGAAGAATCAGGCTCACCGCACCCGCTACAGCAATCGCCGCCAGAGCAAAGAAAAGAATCGTGGTCATCGGCGCGTCACCACCAGTGCCAGGCTCGTGAGAACTACGTTTGCCAGCGAAACGGGAAGCAGTAATTTCCAGCCGATGCCCATCAACTGGTCATAGCGCATCCGCGGGAGCGTGCCGCGCACCCACACGTAAACAAATAGGAAGAAGAGAACCTTGGACAGAAACCAAAATGGGCCCTGAATGAAGCCAATCGCAAAAGGCATCGCGGTCAGCGCGGCCACCGCGCAGAGCACCAGTCCGAGGACAGATAATTCGATCTTACCCCAAGGCGTGGTGTAGTGAATGCCGTCCCAAATCAACATTGCGCCGCAAATCACGAATACCGCCGCGGGCAAATACATCGTGGCGGACCACACGCCGGAAACGGGGAATGGGGAGAGCCATCCGCCGAAGAAGAGAATCGTCGCGAGGCAGGATACCGTAATCATGTTGGCGTATTCGGCCATAAAGAACATCGCGAATTTCATGCTCGAGTATTCCGTATGGAATCCGCCGACGAGTTCCTGCTCGGCTTCGGCAAGATCAAACGGCGCGCGATTCGTTTCCGCGACGGCGGCCATGAAGTAACAAAAAAATCCGAGTATTTGCGGAGCTGGGCCGGCAATTAAATTCCAGCGCGGGATGTGATGCCACCATCCGCTCTGCGATTGGATGATTTCCCGCAGGTTGAACGAGCCCGCGATCAGAAGAACACCCACAACGGACAGTGTCAATGAAAGCTCGTAGCTCACCATCTGCGCGGAGCTGCGCAGCCCGCCGAGCAGCGGATATTTGCTGTTTGACGCCCACCCTGCGAGCGCCACTCCGTAAACTCCCAGCGATGTGATGGCGAAAAGGAAAAGCAGCCCGAGATTCAAATCGCTGATACCAAGCGATGTCCCGCGGCCGAACAACATAATCTTTCCCGGGCCAAAGGGGATTAAGCCCAGCGCGGTCAAAGCAACGGCCATCGCCAGCAACGGCGCGAGGACGTAGACAAACTTGTCCACTCCAGCGGGCATGGGGTCTTCTTTGGTGATGAACTTGATGCCATCCGCCAGCGGCTGCAGAAGGCCATGCGGGCCAACGCGATATGGTCCCCAGCGCGATTGAATGTGCGCCACAACTTTGCGCTCGAACCACGTGAGGTACGCGAGTGCCGTCAGCACAAGGAAAAGCATGACCACGGTCTTGACGACCGAGGTTGCAAGCAGCGAATGCTGGGCGAGGAAATTGGTCACGGCCCGGCCTTTGCTTCAGTGAGAGACGGGATCATTGTGAAATAGCGTCCAAGCGTCCCGCTGGTGAAAAGCGTGTCGTGTGATGAAAAGATCGTTCCTGCGGGCGCGAGCGGCGCGGCGCCGTCAACGGCGATTCGCGGTGCGGCCATAGCCGCCCCCCCTGTAAGAAGCTCGGGCAGCGCGATGTCATACCCCGCGACGTTCGCGCGAATTTCCTCAAACACCGCTTCAGGAGAACGCATTGCAATTGCTTTGCCCAGCCCCTGCTTCGCCAATTGGTGCGAGAGAATGCGGAGCAAATCGAAATCTGTTCGCACGCCTACGGGATCCATCGCACGTTTTTGGAGTTGCAATTCGCCGGCCGTGTTCGTGAGCGTGCCGTCTTTTTCGTAGCTGCACGCCGCGGGTAGCAATACATCTGCGAGACGCGCGGTTTCCGTCATGAAAAGATCGTGCACGACTAGGAATTCGAGGCCAGCGGGGCGTTCTCCATTTTTCACGCCAAATGTCTTCACCGGATTGGCGCCAATAACGTAGAGCGCTTTTAGATTGCCGCTTTGAGCCGCGGCGAGCATTTCCGGCGCGCTCATCCCCGTGCTCGGGGACAATTCAGCGCCCCAGAGTTTGCTGAATCTCCCGCGCGCCGCAGTGTCGGAAACCATCGCATAGCCGGGGAATCGTGCCGCAAGCAGTCCCATATCAGCGGCGCCGCGGGAATTGCTGTAATCACCCAGAGCCATGTAGCGCGTTTGTCCGCCGAGTGAAGAGCCGTACCTGACCAAATCGCGGACAGCTGCGCCGGAAACGCTCGCACCGAACAAAATGAAAACGTCGGACTCTTTTGCGAGTGACTCTTTTAATGCGGCAAGCTCGCCTGGCGCGGAACCCTCGCTTGTGGCGAGCCAGCGCAGCGCGGAGGGCTCGCCGCCTTGCGCCATGATCGCCATTTTTGCCTTCCGGTCGAGCGCACTGGGCTGCGCATTCAACACATAGAGCTGCGCGCCGTGATGCCGGATCGCGGCCCGAATCTGCCAGGCCACGAGCGGATTCTGATTTGTCGCGTCATTTCCAATCAGCACGATTGCGCGAGCTTCGCCTAGTTGTTGCATTGTTAAAGAAGCAGACGGGGCGTTTGCGCCCAGGGCGGAAACAAGCCCGGCATAATCCGCCGTGCGGTGATGGTCGATATTGTTCGTGCCGATTGCGGCGCGCGCAATGCGCTGAAACAAGTAATTCTCTTCGTTCGTCGTCCGGTTCGAGCCGATGAATCCGATCGCGCTGCCGCCATTTTTCTTGTGAATCTCCGCGAGTCGCGCTGCCACGTTGCCGAGAGCCTCTTCCCATGTAGCAGGCTGCAGGTTCCCATTCCGGCGCACCATCGGCAGCCGCAATCGCTCCGGATGCCTCGTAAAATCAAATCCGAACCGGCCCTTCGCGCACAAAAAGTCGCCGTTAATGCCGCTCAGGTCACGGTTGTTCGCGCGCAGAATCTCGTTGTTGCGGACGCTGAGCGTGACCTTGCAACCGTTCGAGCAGTGAGTGCATGTCGTAGGCGCGTAGGTCATCTCCCATGGGCGCGTTTTGTAGCGATACGTCCCGCTCGTCAGCGCTCCCACGGGGCAAATATCTATGCACATCCCGCATTCTTCGCAATCGAGATGGTCCTCACGGTTGGGAATAATCACGGAATGCACGCCGCGTTGCCCGACGCCGAGCGCTTTCAGCCCCATCCCTTCATCGCAAACACGCACGCAGCGGAAACACAGGATGCAGCGGGGCGCGTCGTAGTAAACGGCTTCGGACCACTTCTCCTCCGGCTGGTGATATTTCTCTTCAACGAAGCGGCTCGTATCCGCGCCGTAGCGGAAGACCATGTCCTGCAACTCGCACTCGCCACCTTTGTCGCACACGGGGCAATCGAGAGGATGGTTCGTCAGCAAAAATTCAAGCATGCCTTTCCGCGCGGCGTGAACTTGAGCTGTGTCCGTGCGAACGATCATCCCGTCCATGGCGGTGAGCGTGCATGCCGTCTGCATCTTGGGCGCTTTCTCCACCTCGACAAGACACATGCGGCACGCCGCTTGCAATGACAGGCCGGGGTAATAGCAGAACGACGGCACTTCAATTCCCAAGCGCCGCGCTGCTTCAATCACGAGCGTTCCCTGCGCGACCCGCGTCTCGCGGTCGTTAATCTTCAGCGTGATGAGTTTCTGTTCCGCCATTTGTTCCGCAAGTCTCTTAGTGTGCCGACAGAACTTCCGCGGGCCGAAACGGGCACCGGCCCCTCAAATGCTCTTCAAATTCATTCCGCCACTTTTTCACGATGCTGATTGTCGGCATTGCAGCGGCATCGCCCAGTGGGCAAAAGGTTTTGCCGAGCATGTTTTTCGCAAGCTCATCCACCAGATCAATGTCCTCAGGCCGGCCTAATCCTTCGTGAAAACGGTCGAGCATCTTGCTCAGCCACGCCGTTCCCTCGCGGCAGGGAATACACCAGCCGCAGGATTCATGCGCATAAAAATGCATGATGCGCCGCGCCAAATCCACCATGCAGGTATCTTCGTCAATTACGACCGTGCCACCCGAGCCGAGCATAGAGCCGGCTTTGGCCACGGAATCGAAATCCATCGCGACGTCAATTTCGCTTGCCGATAGTAGCGGACAAGAGCTTCCGCCGGGGATCACGGCCTTCAAATTCTTCCCGCCACGCACGCCGCCGGCGACCTCCTCGATCATTCGCCTGAGGTTGAATCCCATGGGCAACTCGTAAATTCCCGGACGGTTCACATGGCCTGATATCGAAAAGAGGCGCGTGCCGCCATTGCGCGGCGACCCCAGGCCCGCGTACCACTCCCCGCCCTTTAAGATCAAGCTTGGCACAGAGCTCAATGTTTCCGCGTTATTGATCACCGTCGGGCAGCCATAGAGCCCCACGACAGCGGGGAATGGAGGTCGGATGCGCGGATAGCCGCGCTTGCCTTCGAGCGACTCCATCAGCGCCGACTCCTCGCCGCATTCATATGCTCCCGCGCCCGTGTGGACCACGAGATCGAAATCAAAGCCGGTGCCCAGAATATTTTTCCCGAGGTAGCCGCGCGCGTAAGCTTCCGCTACCGCCCCATCCAGAATATCAAGCACGATTCGATATTCACCGCGTACGTAGATGTATCCTTGATGCGAATCTACGGCTTTTCCGGCAATCACCATTCCCTCAATCAACTGATGGGGGTCCATCTCAAGCAGCGGCCGGTCCTTGCAGGTGCCAGGTTCGCTTTCGTCGGCATTTGCGATGACGTATTTCGGCTTTGGAATATCTTTTGGAACGAAGCTCCACTTCATACCCGCCGGGAAACCCGCGCCGCCGCGCCCACGCAGATTCGATTTTTTCGCTTCATCGATAATTTGTTCCGGCGTCATTTGTTTCAATGCTTTTTCGAGCGCCTGGTAGCCCTCATTTTCCAGGTACACGTCAATCCTGTGCGAATCCTTGACGCCGAATCGCCTGCTGATGACGCGAACTTCCGCCGGATGCCGTTGGTGCACCGAGCCTGACGCGCGCGGCGTGGGCGCGGGTTTGCGACCTGCGTCCAGGCCGTCAATAATCTGGTCCACGGTTTCCGGAGACAAATTCTCGTAGAAGTCGTAATTGACCTGCATGGCAGGCGCGCCCGTGCATGCGCCGATGCACTCGACCTCTTCGAGCGAGAACACGCCGTCTTTCGTCACTTCCTTGTGGCCAATTTCCAATTTTCGTTCAATGAGGTCGAGAATCTTGTTCCCGCCGCGCAACATGCACGCCACGTTGGTGCATACCTGCACGTGATACTTCCCCGCAGGTTTTCGCCGCAGCATAGAGTAATACGCGAGCGTTTCTGTGACTTGCAGATCATTCAAGTCCAACCGGCGCGCGATCTCTCCGATCATTTCGTCCTTGATGAAGCCAAAGGCATCCTGCGCGTATAGAAGCATGGGAATCAACGCGGAGCGCTTAACCGGATAACGCGAGATCAGCGTCTGGAATTTCGTTTCCAGCGCCTCGGGCAGTTTCATCAGCGGTCCACTTCCCCCAGAATGATATCAATCGTGCCGATGCACGCCACAACGTCGGCAATCAGCCTGCCTTCCACCAATTTCGGGAGCGCCTGCAAATTCACAAAAGAGGGGGCGCGGAACTTCACTCGGTAGGGCTTCGGCGAGCCATCGCTCGCCACAAAGACGCCCAATTCACCGCGCGGCGATTCAATCCGTTGATAGACCTCACCCGGCGGCGGTGAAAATCCTTCGGTGAAGATCTTGAAGTGGTAGATGAGCGACTCCATCTCCGTCTTCATTTTTTCGCGCTGCGGCGGGACAATTCCGGGCGCGTCGGTCCGGATCGGGCCCCTGGCGGGGATTTTGCCCATCGCCTGTTTCACGATCTTGATGCTCTCGCGGATTTCGGCGACGCGCAGGGTGTACCGCGCAAAGCAATCGCCTTCCGTGCGCACGGGCACGTCAAATTCAAATTCTTCATAGCTGCTATATGGGAAGAACTTGCGCACGTCATAGCCGATGCCGGTTGACCGCAGTGAGGGCCCGCTCATCCCCAGGCCAATAGCGTCCGCAGCGCTGATAATTCCAATACCTTTCGTGCGCGCCCACCAGATGCGGTTACCAGTCAAAAGGTTCTCGTATTCGTCGAGCCGCGGAGGCATTAATTTGAGGAACTTTTCCACGCGGTCCAGCCATCCGGGCGGCGGTTCGAGCGCCAGACCGCCAATCCGGAAATAGGTGGTCATCATCCGCTGTCCGGAAACCATTTCGAATATCTTCAGGACTTCTTCGCGTTCGCGGAAGCAGTACAGAAAAACCGACATCGCGCCGAGGTCAATCGCGTGTGTGCCGACCCAAACGAGGTGCGACGCGATGCGCGTCAATTCCGTCAGTAGCACGCGGATGTATTGTGCCCGCTTCGGCACTTCGATTCCGAGGAGCTTTTCAACAGCCAGGCAGTAGCCGAGGTTGTTTGAGAGCGGCGCGAGGTAATCAATCCGGTCGGTCAGCGTGATGGCCTGCGAGTAGGTTAGATTCTCGCAAGTTTTTTCGATCCCCGTGTGCAGATAACCGATGTCCGGCGTGGCTTTTACAACCGATTCGCCCTCGAGCTCCAGCAGCACGCGAAGGACTCCGTGGGTCGAGGGATGCTGCGGCCCCATGTTCAGGACCATTGTCTTGGCCGCGCCGGTAACCGTGTTCACGGTCGTCGTGCTCATTACCGATAACCCTCCGCCGGATAATCTTTGCGCATCGGATGGCCTTCCCAGTCCTCAGGCATCAGGATTCGTCGCAGATCGGGGTGTCCCTCAAAGCGCACACCGAACATGTCAAAGACTTCACGCTCGTGCCAGTTGGCCGTCGGCCATATCGAAGTCACTGACGGCACCACTGGATCCGCGCCATGCGCGCGGACGCGCAGCCGCAGCGTTGCGCGACGGGCAAGCGAAACCATGTGGTAATTCAATTCAAAGCGCGGCTCGACAGGGAAGCGGTCCATGCCGGTGATGTCGGATAAAAAGTTAAATTCCATCTCCGGATCGCCCGCCAGCAATTCAGCAGCGCGCCGAAGGTGCGACCTCGGCACCAATAGCGTTCGCTCGCCCCGATATTCGATCACTTCCGCGACCGATTGCGGGTCCCATGCGCGCAGACGCTGGGCGATTGGATCCTTCTGCAAATCTTCAGATTCTGGCATGTAATTTGGTGAGCGGCACGCCGCCTAGCGATTCCAGTCCAGCGCGCCTTTCTTCCAGAGATATACGTATCCAGCCATCAAGATCCCGATGTAAAGCACCATCTCGACGAAACCAAACCAATGCAGTGCTCGAAACACGAAGGCCCACGGGTACAGAAAGATCGCCTCCACGTCGAATAAAATAAAGAGCATTGCCACAAGGTAAAACTTGACGGAAAAGGGCTCTCGCGCGTCGCCGGACGGATTGACGCCGCATTCGTAGGCCTGCTGTTTGGTGCGGGACGGCCGGCGATACCCCACCAGCATGGAAACTGCTACGAGCGCTGCCGAAAGCAGCACCGCCGCAAGCAGGTGAATCAAAAGCGGCGCATAACTCTCAAGTGGATTTCCACCCATCGGCCAAGACGTTATAATAACGGCCTGCCGTCGCATGGTCAAATAGCCATTCCAACCTCTGCGGCGTCTAGTCTACGTGGGAAGAAAGACCAATCCATTGGGAATCGGGACACATTCCAGAATTCAGGCCGGCGGTCAGGCTTTCGACATTGAGACCGAAACGCGCTCGACGGGGTCGCCCGCCCAGATCGTCATTGATACGACAGTCTATGTGCGCGGGCGCGTGATGTACCGCCGAGTGAAGGCATTTGATGAAACGGCTACAGCGGACCCGGCCGCCGCTCTGCATCAGCGCGTCGAGGGGCAGCACAGGAGCGTAGCCGAGGACATACGCTCAGGCGTGTTGAAATTTGAGACGCCGAGTGCTTCCACTTCAACTATCGCTTCTAACTCACCCATCGAGTTCCCGAAGGGCATTGAAGTGCGGTTGCTCAATTCCGGTTCATGGCTGGTTCTGGGGACGGCTTCATTGAATATCGAAGTTCGTGGCCGCGCGGCGAACAAACCCGCGGCGGGAGTCACGGTAGAAGTGGTGTTGGAGGGCTCCGAGCCGCCGTTTCGCATTCAGGCCGGCAGCGATCCTCTCGGGCGCGTGTCGCTCGTCTTCCCCATGCCGAAACTTGGCCCGGCCGGTGGAGAGCTGGTGATTCGCGCATCGGGCGTGGCTGGAAGAGATGAGATCCGCTATCGGCTCAAGGCCAAAGTTGGCTCGGCGAAGAAGGTGCAATCGCAGTGAGCGGCACGGCCGAAAGTCAACCTTTGGGTGCGGCCAGCGGCGACGTCGAAATTACCGTGAATGGCGAGCGGAAGCACGTCCCAGTGGGCCTTGATGTTCCTCGATTGCTCACCCACTTAAATATTCGAGCTGACCGTGTCGCAATTGAGCGCAACCTGACAATCCTTCCAAAAGATCGCTGGCAGGAAACCATTATCGCTTCAGGCGATCGCTACGAAATCGTCCACTTCGTCGGCGGCGGCTAACGCTGGCGCTTCAAATACGCCTTCCACGGTTTCCAGTAGTATGTCGGCCAGCCTTCGCTCACGCCCTTGTGGTCATACGACGGCACATTGACGTGCACGAGGTCAATCCTGCCGCCGCCCTTTGCTTTGCTGAAAGTAAGCACTAGGATCGAGTCCGGCTCGGACTTCTTGAATGCGGAAGAACGCCATGCCTGCACAATCATCTTATCGGGCACGATCAGGAGATTTCGCCCAGAAATCGCGCCGCCCCAAGCGCTCCATTTCCCGCCTACTTTCGCTCTAATCTTGGCAAGTCCGCCTGTGACGGCAGAGTGCATGTGTGAATTTAGAAATGTGCGAAACAGCTCCTCCGGCGGGGCCGGCAATACCACCGATTGCTGAATTGCACGAGTCATCGTCCCTCCCACTCTCATAGCCCGGCAAGCAAATGACCGAGCTTTGTCTTTTTTGTTGTGAGATATGAACGCGTCGAGCGTGAGGCGCGCGGCTGGCAGGGAATGCGCTCTACCACGCGGATCCCTGCTTTTTCGAGTTGCTCGACCTTATCGGGATTGTTGGAAAGCAACCGCACGCGGCGAATCCCCAGCTTGCGAAGCACAGCAGCCGAAAAACTGTAGTCGCGCGAATCCGCCGCAAATCCCAATTGTTCGTTGGCCTCAACGGTGTCCATTCCCCGATCCTGGAGTTCATAGGCGCGCAGCTTGTTCATCAAGCCGATGCCACGTCCTTCTTGCGGGAGGTAAAGAAGGAGGCCATATGAGGCGGCGCCGATTTTGCGCAGCGCCAGCTCGAGTTGCGCGCGGCAATCGCAACGCTGCGATGTGAATACATCTCCGGTGAGGCATTGCGAATGGACGCGTACGAGCGGCGCCTTACCTGCGCCTCTCTCATTCGCTTTACTCGGCCTTCCCCGCATCAGGATGACTGCCGTTTCTAGCGGCCCTGCGCCTTCAGCGCCGAGAATCGTGAAAGCTCCAAATCGCGTTGGCAGCTTCGCGCGAGCGACAATGCGCAATGATTGCCCCGAAGTCCTTGCGTGCGGCTGGCGCGATGGATGGCCACTGCCTCTTTTCTTTGATTTTGATTTGAGATTCATGTGAGGGTCCTTAGTATATCAGGCGCGCAAAATTGAAGGTCTTTCGGGCAGTCCAAAGTGGCTGCGCCAATAAAGTTTGGGCGCAAGAATCGGATGGAATCCTCAACCATCAAGATTCTATTCTTCATTTATGGCCAACACTCAATCGCAATTCAAGGAACCTCTTCATCTTGCTGTTCGTGCTGCACTCTCTTATCTGGAGAAGCTCGACCAAGCTTCGGTCGCCACAACAGTGGATCTCCAAACCCTTCGAAAACGACTTGGAAAGCCGCTCTCGGACGAAGGCGCATCGCCCGAAAATGTCTTCAATGAACTCGTGCGAGATACGGAAGGAGGCCTCATAGCCTCTGCGGGCGGACGTTTTTTCGGCTGGGTGATCGGAGGCTCTGTCCCTGCTGCTCTGGCCGCCGATTGGATAAGCTCCGCGTGGGATCAGAATGCCTCACTACATGCGACCGCGCCTGCCGCCGCAGTCGTAGAGGAGGTCGTAGGTCAGTGGCTGAAGGAAATTTTGGGACTACCAGCATACGCAAGCTTTGCGCTCGTGACCGGATGTCAGATGGCGCATATAACGTGCCTGGCCGCGGCGCGCCATGCATTGCTTTCAAGAAGCGGTTGGGATGTTGAAGAGCGAGGTCTCTTTGGAGCGCCGCCCATTCGCATTCTATCGAGCGGGATGCGTCACGGGACATTTGAGCGGGCGATCCGCCTTCTTGGCTTCGGTAAATCGCAGGTGAAAATCCTGGATTGCGATTCGCAGGATCGATTGCGACCCGACGCACTCGAGAATGGGCTGCGAGGAGGCAACGAGACACCAACGATTGTGTTGCTTCAAGCAGGCGACATAAATATTGGTGCGTATGATCCATTTGAAGAACTGATTCGCATCGCGAGACGCCAAAATGCATGGGTCCATGTGGATGGCGCGTTCGGCCTTTGGGCCGCCGCAAGTCCAAAGTATCGGCACCTTGTAAAAGGCGTCGAACAGGCTGATTCATGGGCTACGGATGGGCACAAGTGGCTCAACGTCCCCTACGATTGCGGCTACGCATTTGTCGCGGACTCGGATGCGCACCTGAAGTCGATGACTCATCGGGCGCCTTATTTAGTTCACGAGGCGGGAGCTCGCGATGAAATGGACTGGAATCCGGAATGGTCCCGCCGCGCGCGCGGTTTTCCGACTTATGCCGCGTTGCGCCAATTGGGCCGAAACGGTGTAAACGACATTGTCGAAAGCTGTTGCAAACATGCGCACTCCATCGTGATGGGGATCGGGCGGCTGCCTGGAGCGGAGGTTGTCTGGGAACCAGTGATCAATCAAGGCCTCGTGAGATTCCTCGATCCATCTCCGGCCGCAACGGAAGAAGATCATGACCGCCGTACAGACAAAATCATTGCCGCCATCAATGCGACCGGTGAAGCGTTTTTCGGCGGCACAACCTGGCGCGGGCGTCGCGCGATGCGCGTCAGCGTATGCAATTGGATGACTTCCGAGGAAGATGTGCGGCGAACGATTCGGGCGGCGAGCAAGGTTCTCAACTCATAAGCCGGAGGTGGATCACGCTGCGCTGGCAAGTTCATCCCGCGCCAATCTTCGTTGGAATTCGCCATGATTCCACGGCTTTACATCACTCGCCCGATTGGCTAACGTAGCCTGCATCGAGGCCGCATGAACCCGATCGTTGCCGGCGATACTGGCCTGTTGTTATTCACGCTGCTACTGAAAGTGGGGGCAGCGGCTGCCATCTCCGCAATCGTGGTCCGTTCGGCAACCTTCCGAAAGGTGCTCTACACAGAAGTTCGCGACTACGACCTGAAGGTCAAGCTGATGCTTTTCTTGACGCCACCGCTCGCGCTGGGCGTCGTTTTGCGCCTCGTCGGAGGGACTGCCTATCATTTCGCCGACCTGATGCTTGAAGGTGCGTTCATTCTTGGCTTGCTTGGCGGAAGAGTTGTGGGGCCCTTGGGCGGCGCAATCATCAGCCTGCCTGCCTTCCTAGGCCACGAATGGCTTTCGATGCCCGTCGCCGCCACTGCTGGTCTTGTCGGCGGTCTTGTGCGGCAGTTTATGCCGAACACAGAAGACATCTGGAGCTTCGGCCCGTTCACATTCCTGGGGATTCCGCGCTCTCTTGTGCGCCTGGTGACCAAACGGCAGATACCGTGGGGGATGCTGCCGATGACAGTTACAGTGCTTCTGGAAATAGCGCGTCAAATTTTGGGCAAGGCGACACACCAACATCCAAAATGGTTTTTCTACATCGACGCTCCTGGCGCATGGCAGTTCGGACTGATTCTGGTGGCGACCTTGATGTCCGTGGCTGCTCCCCTGAAGATCTGGAACAATACGCGTATCGAGATGAACCTCGAACAGCACCAGCAATTGCTGCTCAAGGCCCGCATGGACGCCCTTTCGCGGCAAATCAACCCGCATTTTCTATTTAACACGCTGAACACTGTCGCCTCTCTGATCCGCTTCGATCCGGATATGGCGCGCGTGGTTGTCGTGAAGCTAAGCAATATCCTCCGGCGCCTTCTGCGCAAGCACGAGACGTTTGTCGCTCTGCGCGACGAGTTGAGCTTCATTGACGACTACCTGGACATCGAAGTCGTGCGCTTCGGCCACGAGAATCTTCAGGTATTCAAGGAAGTGGACGAGCGCTCGCTCGACGCCTTTGTTCCTAGCATGATGCTCCAGCCCATCATTGAGAACTCCCTGAAGCATGGCCTGGCCGGGAAGCTCGCCGGTGGGCAAATTTGCATCCGCACCACGATGAATGATGGCCGCCTGGCCATCGAAATCGAAGACAACGGCGCGGGCATCCCCGAAGAGCGGCTCGGACAGGTCTATGTGGATGGGATTGGGATCAGCAACGTCCACGAGCGGCTGAAATTGCTATACGGCGCCGACTTCCAGATGAACATACACAGCCGCGAAGGGGAAGGGACTCGCATCCGCATCGAAATTCCCGAGGTCGTGCCCACCCCGTCTTTGTTGTAGCCACCCAGCACCCTTCCTAGGCCCCAAGGGCCTCAAACCTGGAAGCCCAAATCACTGAAAAAAGGGGAATTATCCGTTTAACTCCCCGAGCCCCGTGCCAGCAAAACAGCCCGAACTTTTTTCGCAAAACGGCATGAAACGCCGGGATGTGCCTCTTGATAGCAGCCGGAACACCGATTTGGGGGTGGTGGCGGAGCGACGGCACCGTATGACTTAAGGGCTTTCCTGAGACGGTCGGTGCGTCCCAGCAAACTATCCGGCTCGTTCTCAACGCATTTTTGAACATATTCTGGTTGATAGACCTCAAAAAGCCGGTCAACGACTGCCCTCGCTGCTGCCTCTAGTTCTGTCATTTTTGTTCCTTTCCATTTAGGGAATCAAATGGATAATTCCCGAAAAAAGCACTTGACAAATGACACTAATTACTGTATTTTCTGTACAGACAGAAATAACAGAAGGGACCGATGCCAAGCCTAACGACAGTCCAAAAGAAGTTCATCCTCCACTGGGGAGAGATGGGAATCCGCTGGGGAATTAACCGCACCGTAGCGCAGGTGCACGCGCTGCTTTACCTCTCGCCGGAGCCGCTGGATGCGGACGACATCGCCAAGACGCTGGGCGTCGCGCGTTCCAACGTCAGCACGAGCCTGCGCGAATTGCAGGGCTGGGGGATTGTGCGTGTGACGCACCTGCTCGGCGACCGGCGCGACCATTTCGTCACCATGACGGACGTGTGGGAAATGTTCCGCATCATCCTCGAAGAGCGGAAGCGGCGCGAGATTGATCCGACAGTGAAAATGCTCGGCGAGTGCCTGGACGAGGTGAAGAAGGAGAACTCGGCGGACACCTACACGCGGGAGCGGATCGAAGCAATGATCGAGTTCATGTCCACGATGACGATGATTTACGACAAAGGCCGGCTGATTCCGCGCGGGGCATTGAAGGCGATGTCTGTTTTCCGCGGGTCGCTAATTCCATTTGCAGAGGGATCGAAGAAGGCTAAGAAGCAAGCGTGAAAGTACCCGCGGAGCAAAGCCATGATTTCACTTACATCTGAATTCACCGACGCAAAAGGCCGACACGCACGCGGATGGCTGTTCTACGACCGCGATTGCGGATTTTGCACGCGGATAGCGACGTGGTTGGCGCCATCTCTCGTGAAACGAGGAATTGCGATTGCGCCGCTCCAGGACCCTCGTGTGGGCGAGTTACTTGGGATGTCCGAGGATGAATTGCTGATTGAAATGCGCGTCCTGCTCGCGGATGAACCGGCCGGCGGCAACAGGCACGCCGGAAAACAGTATGGCGGCGCCGAGGCGGTTGTCGCGCTGGCGCGGGAAATCTGGTGGGCGCGGGCGTTCCTCTGGTTTTCAAAGCTGCCCGATGGAATGCGCGCACTAGACGCGGGCTACCGATGGATTGCGTCACATAGGAAATGCGCGGCGACTCAAAGCGCTGCAACACGCTGCGCGATGAGGAATTCCTCGGCAGCGGCCTCACGAACGAAAGCCGCGTAAAAAGGGACGGCCATGAACTCTTTGCAGAAGTGTCTCTTCGCGGCGGGAATCATTCAGATAGCGATGTTGCTGGCGAACATCTACTTGCCTGCGAAGTTGGGATATCGGGAAAACCTCAAGCTCGTTGCGCCGATTGTCCGTCAGGTTTTTAACTCGCACGCAGTTTACGTCGCCGGAGTAGTGCTGCTTTTCGCTCTGGTGACTTTTGGGTTTGCAGGTGACTTGGCAAGCGGACACGGCCTCGGCCGATTTCTTGCCGCGTCAATGTGCATTTTCTGGCTATGCCGTATCCCTCTACAGATGTTTTTTTTCGATAAGCAATTGCGCCGCACAAATCGCCTGGGAGATGTAGTCATGATTCTCGGGCTGGCTTTTCTCGCAGCGACTTATGGCGCGGCGGCGCTGGCTGCATAAGAGTTTCGGAGGGAAGAATGCGTGTTGCGATAACAGGCGGAACAGGATTTGTTGGAGGGCATCTTGCGAGGCGGTTAGTTGCCAATGGGCATGAGGTGGCGTTAATTGCTCGCGGCATGGATCAGCGAGAACCCGAAATCTTTAAATTGAAGAATGCCTTCTTTTTTCCGTCGGATCTCTCCAGTGCGGATGACTTGCAAGAGGCGTTTGCCGGATGCTCCGCAGTGGTGCATTGCGCGGGGATCAATCGCGAAATCGGTCACCAAACATATGAACGCGTGCATGTCGAAGGGACTCGAAATGTGGTGGAGGCGGCGCGACGCGCGGGTGCGCACAAGCTTGTGCTCCTCAGCTTCTTGCGTGCGCGCCCGAAGTGCGGTTCGGGCTATCACGAATCGAAGTGGGCGGCCGAGGAGATTGTGCGGGCTTCCGGTCTCGACTACACAATTTTCAAAGCCGGAGTCATTTATGGCCTCGGCGACCACATGCTCGACCATCTAAGTCACGCCCTGCACACGTTTCCAGTGTTTGCGCTTATCGGCTTGAAAGATCGGCCCGTGCGGCCGCTTGCCGTGGAAGACCTTGCTGAGATTATTGAGGGGTCGCTCACGGACCCGCGCCTGTCACGGAAAACGATCGCCGTTATGGGGCCGGAGCAGTTGCTGCTTGGAGAGGTCGTCCGGCAGGTCGGCGCGACGATGGGAAAGAATCCTCGGATGATCCGCTTGCCCGTGGCGTTCCATCGAGTGCTCGCATGGTTTGCTGAAACGACGATGAATGTTCCGCTCGTCTCGCAGGCGCAAGTGCGAATTTTGTCCGAGGGCATCATTGAGCCAGCGAATCCTTGCGATTCTTTGGCGGCGGATCTTCAGCCCGCGACGCGATTCACGGCGGATCGAATCCGTCGGGGACTGCCGAAGCCGGGCGGGTTCAAATGTGCCGATTTAAGGTTTTGCGCGCGGGCCTGAAGAGGATGTTCGGCCCGCCGAGGATTTGAGAACAAATGGAGGACGATCATGAACAATGGAGCAGCAGTCTTTGTTATTGGCCTTGCATTGACGTCGGTTCTGAGCTTTATTGTTGCGCTTTACTTAAACCGTCACATCCGAAATCTACTTACCGACTTGTGCGGGACGCAGGAACGTGCGGATTTTTGGCGAGCGTTCTCGAATGTAATCCTCTTTCTTCTCCCGCTTCTTTTCGTGCTGAACTTTCACCCCGACGACGAATTGTGGATTTGGAATCTTTCGGCGGAGCTCATGCGCGGCCTCTTGGGCTTGGTAATGACAGTGCTCGTTCTTGGGATCGTCATAGTTTTTTCTGTCCCGCCCCGGCAACCATCCACGCCATCAGTTCGATGAGCGCTTTGGAGGAACGCATGTCACAACCACTCGATGTAGTAACAGGCGCCTTCGGTTACACGGGCGCTGCGATTGCGCGAAAGTTGTTGGCGCGCGGGCGCGCGGTACGCACGCTGACGAGTCACGTGAGGGCTGGCCATCCCCTCGCGGGCCGCGTGGAAGTTGCGCCGCTGAATTTCAGCGATGTCGAGGGCCTGCGGCAATCTCTCGAAGGCGCCGATGTGCTCTATAACACCTACTGGATACGGTTTGCGTATGGAGGAATGACGTATGAGCGCGCGGTGGAGAATTCGCGCGTGCTGATTCGAGCGGCGAAGGAAGCGAGCGTACGAAGAATCGTTCACATTGGAATTGCCAATTATTCTGATGACTCGCCGCTCGCCTACTATCGCGGGAAGGCCCAGGTCGTGCGCGCAATCCAGGAATCTGGGCTTAGTCATGCAATCCTCTGCCCCACGGTGATTTTTGGGGTCGGGGGAAACCTGATCAACAACATCACTTGGCTCCTGCGACGCTTTCCATTTTTTGCAATTCCAAGCAATTCGTATTGCAGGATGCAGCCGATTTTCGTCGAGGACATGGCCGAATTGATGGTGCGCGCGGGCGCGCAAACCGAAAACACGATTGACGATGCGGTGGGGCCGGAGATTTATTCCTTCGAGGAGTTGCTCAAGGTGATCGGAAAAGTGGCCGGCAGGAAAGTGCGGGTCTTGCGTGTCGGCCCCAGAATGCTCAGCGTGATGGTCAAGCCGCTGGATTGGCTGACGGGGGATATCGTTCTGATGCCGTGGGAGATTGAAGGGCTCTCCGCGGATGTGCTCGTCTCAAAGAAGCCGCCATTGGGGTGGACGCGTCTGAGCGAATGGCTCACGCAAAACGCCAAAAATGCCGGACAAAAGTACATCTCAGAATTGCAAACGCATTTCAGATCACAAGAACAATAAGGGCGCCGAATTTACGCCCGCGCGGCGGCGGTATTCGCGTTGAGAATTCGCTGATAGTAGGCTTCATACTGCGGAATGATGTCGTTGGCGCAATATTTGCGCCGGGCGCTGATGCGGGCTTGCTGGCCCATCGAGCGACCGCGGTCGGCGCGCGAAAGAATGTCCAGCGCAAATTTCGCGGCGGCGGCGACGTCGCGCGGCGGAACGAGATAGCCATCCACGTCGTTCTCGATAACCTCAGGAACACCGCCCACGTTTGACGCAATGACCGGGACTTCGCAAGCCATCGCTTCAAGCGCGGCCAGTCCGAACGATTCCTCGTCGCTCGGCAGAAGGAACAAATCCGCGAGGCCCAGCTTTTCGTATACCTTGTCCTGTTTGCCGAGAAACAAAACGTCCCGCGTGAGTTTCTTCTGGCGCACCAACCATTCGGCGGCTCCCTTGTCGGGCCCGTCGCCAATCATAATAAGTTTTGCGGTCATTTTCTCACGCACCCGTGCGAAAATCTCGACAACATCGGTGACGCGCTTCACAGGCCGGAAATTGGAAAGGTGCATGAGGATCGGCTCGCCATTGGGCGCCCAGGCGGCGCGAGCGTTTGGATCCTCATTGCGATGGTAAAAATCGCAGTTTACGAAGTTGGGGATGACCTCGATGGGGTTGCGCGTTCCGAATTCATCGACGGTTCGCTTCTTCAAGTAATGAGAGATCGCGGTAACGCCGTCGCTCTGCTCGATCGAAAATCGTGTAATGGGCAGATAGCTGCGGTCGCTGCCAACGAGCGTTATATCCGTGCCATGAAGCGTGGTGATGAATGGAAGACGCCGCGGCGCAGCCATGGCACGCGCGAGGTGCGCGCTCACGGAATGAGGAATCGCGTAGTGAACGTGCAGCAGGTCAAGTTGGGAGGATTCTGCCACCTCGAGCATTTTTGAAGCCAGCGCGAGCGTGTAAGGCGGATGGTCAAAGAGCGGATAATTGGTGACCTCGACCTCATGGAACCAGATGCGGTCGGCCTTTGCGGGCATGCGAATGGGTGGCGCATAACTTATGAAGTGGATTTCGTGGCCGCGCGCGGCGAGCTCAATGCCAAGCTCGGTAGCGACAACTCCAGAGCCGCCGTAGGTCGGATAGCATGTGATTCCGATACGCATTTTGTTGTCTTGAGCGCGGGCAAAGGGGCCTGCTTGCGAGGCCCGATTCCGGGTGCTACATTCGCCGGTCGCTCGGTTCTGTATTAGACGCTTGAGGGGGACTCCAGGTGACACGGCTTGCTGGGAAAGTAGCGTTCATTACGGGTGGTGGCACTGGCATCGGCCGCGCCTGCGCTCTGGCATTCGTCCGCGAGGGCGCCAAAGTGGGCCTCGCTGGGCGGCGAATTGAGCCGCTTTCGGCTGTGGCCGATGAGATATCCGATGGTGGCGGCTCTGCCGTGGCAATTCAATGTGACGTAACGCAGACGGAACATGTCGAACGCGCCGTGAGGGAAGTGGCGGAGAGATATGGTCTTCTGAATGTGGTGGTGAACAACGCCGGAGCGATGACGCCGGGGAACGTTGAGCAGACCTCCGAAGCGCACTGGGACATGATGGTGGATATAAACCTGAAAGGCACGTTCCTTGTCTCGCGTGCCGCCATGAGGTTTCTAAGACGCGAGGGTGGCGGCTCGATTATCAACATCGGCTCGGTTTATGGGATTGTGGGCTCAAAGCAGCGCGCAGCATACGCGGCAGCGAAGGGCGGCGTTACGATGCTCACCAGAGCAATGGCGATGGACCACGCGCACGAAAAAATCCGCGTCAACTGCGTTTGCCCGTCGCTGGTCGAGACGGAAATCGCGCGTGAACTGTTTGCGCGTGCGCCGAATCCCGAAGAGGCGCGCAGGGCGCGCATCGCGATGATCCCAATGGGACGCGCCGCGAGTCCGGAAGAGGTAGCGCACCTTGCCGTTTACTTGGCCTCCGAAGAATCCGCGTGGGTGACCGGCGCGGCGCTGCCGATCGATGGCGGGCAGTCAGCGGGATGAAGGGAAGCGAAATGACAGGGGAAAGGCTGGGCAAATCATCAGAGTTGGGTATGACCTGGACGAAGGCTGAGCTTGGCCTGCGAATCAGCAGAAACGTGCCCGTGAGGCTTTTTGGCTTCGAGCTGGATTCCGTTGAGCGCGGCACTGCGGTCATGACGATGCAGGTTAGCAACCGGCACAAGCAAATTCATGGCGTGGTGCATGGCGGGATTCTTGCGTCGCTGGCGGACACGGCGGGGGCGCTTGCCGCCTACCCCATGCTGCCGCGAAATACACGGCTCGCGACTGTCGAGATGAATATCAATTACCTCGAGCCTGTGGATAGAGGAAAGATCGTCGCGGAAGCCAGGGTCTTACGATTAGGCCGAACCCTTGCAGTAGTAGAATGTGAAGTTCAAGATGCTGCGGGAATCCTTGCCGCGAAAGCCCTCATTACCTACGCAATCTCTCGCTGGGAAGCGAAACGCGGCCGCGCATAGCATCACCTTAGTAGGAAGTCGCATTCATGCGGGAAGCCCACCTCATTCTATTTTTGTGTAAATCGGCAAGGCTTTTGAGACTTCGTTCGCTATTGCCCGTTCGTCCCGCCCATCGCGGCTTCGTCTCCATCCTTGTAAACATATTTGATGGAATGCTTGTAGACGAGAAGGTTTGGGCTGCCAATCCTCGTGAGCTTGATGCAGTCGCGGTCGTACCATTCTACGACGCCATGAAGCAACTCGCCATCCGCTAGAACGATCGCGACCGGCGCGCGGCTCTGCATTTGCTTGACCCAGTAAAAGTTCTCAGCATGGGTCTGCTCGGGAGGCGTGGGCTTCTTAGATTGTGGCTGGGTAGACGCGTGATGCACGCGCGGGAGCGGTCCCTGCTCCTTGACTTCCGTCAGGGACGGGCGGAATAGTCTGCGATTTACCATCGATACTTCCCCCAAAGTGTTGTGTCCCCCAAATTGGTTAGGGTCTGTACCTCGTGAGATGCACGCGGGGGCAAACGCGTTTCAATAAGGGACAAAAAAAGGGGGCCCCCAAGTCGGTGGTGGTTATCTCTGTGAGAGGGAGATCCCCAGCGCATCTAGGCCCAATTGGCGGTTAATATTGCGCCGTGTGCGGCTTGAGAGCTGGTCCACGCCCTGGACGGCCCGCGCGACCCAGTCAGCGTTCACGCGTGCGGATAGGGCTGTCAATTCCTTGCGAAGGCTGGGGTTCCGTAACTGCGGGTGGCTTGGAACGGCAACCAATTCCAGCAAATCCGCCAGCAAACTGTAGAGCGCTTCCAACAGGCTTTCAAATGGTACGGACTGCTGCTTGATGAGCTGGTTTGTCTGGCCAAATAAGCCGGGCAGGTTCCCGTTCGCGGAGCTCTCCAGAATCCGTAGCGTCTGATGCCGCAATTCGAAGGCTTTTTCGATATCTGAGCCAAGCGCAATGCCGGGGCTTCCCTCAGCCAATTCGGTGGCGCGGGCCCGCTGGACTGGGGTGAGCTTGGCATGAGTTTGTAGAACTGCATCCATTTGTTCCGGGCCGAGCGGCGCGAAGAAGAACTGCATGCAGCGCGAGACGATGGTCGGCTGGAGCCGGTAGGGGCTCGGCGCGAGCAGAATCAGCGTCGAGCTTTCCGGCGGCTCCTCAAGGATCTTCAGAAAGACACTTGCCAGGTCCCACCGCATTGTTTCCGCGCCGTCTATGATGAAAATGCGCCGTCGGGCCTCGGGGCGAAAGTAGGCTGCGCGTTGCACGGCACGCAATTGCCCCATATGGATTACAGGCCGCGCCACGGGATTTCGCAGGCGGACCGGATCCGGGACAATCGCCCACACGTCAGGATGCGTTTGCAGAAGAAGTGGGACACGTTCGACAGTCGCTGAATCGGGGCTTTCGCCTCGCTCTGTAAGGCCTTGCTCAATGAGCGGAGCCGGATTGGCGAGCCGCGAGATCTTTCGACAGATGTCGCATTCCCCGCAGAAATCGTCACGGAGGCGCTCACAATTCGCGGCCTGGGCAAACATGACGGCGAGTGTGTATTTGCCAATGCCACGGGGTCCCATGAATAACAGAGCATTGGGAACGCGTTCTGCCGCCAGCATGCCTCGCAGGGATGCGACAACGCGGTCATTTCCGAGAAAATCCTTGAAGCCCATCAGCGGGCACCCTTCGCGTGGCTGGCAAAGTTGGGCAGTCGCGCCTCAACCACCGCGAGGATTGCGGCATGAATCGCCTCGGGTGTCAGTAATGTGCCCGAGATTTCCGAGACGCAATCTATCGCCGCCCAATTGGGCGCGGAAGCAAGGCGTTCGTAGATATGCGCGGCTTGCTCGAGATGGTGGACGTCTGCTTCCTGCAAGTCGCGCCGGAGCGCCGTGTATCCGCGAACTTGCTTCATCCCTACGAGCCGGTGTGCTTCGGTAACCGGCAAGCGAAGAAACAGAACGAGATCCTCGGCGGGCAAATTGTAAAGATTGTATTCGAGACGCTGCAGCCAGCGAAGAAACCTATCACGCTGAGCGGGAGCGACGCGCGCCGTTTGGTGCGCAAGATTTGAGGCGATGTAGCGGTCGGCGAGCACCGTTTTTCCTGCGGAAAGCGCCGCATCGATTTCGGGCTTTGCTTCCAGCCGATCGCCGGCATATAGCATCGCGGAAAAGTGCGGGTCCACGGCGGAGAGCGGGCCGAAATCGCCGTTGAGATACCGCGCGATAAGCTCGCCGAATGAGGAATCGTAGCTTGGAAAACTGACGCTCACGCAGATGACACCACGCGATTCCAGCGCGCGTGCGAGCAGGTCGAGCTGGGTGCGCTTACCGGAGCCGTCTATCCCTTCGATGGCGATAAGTTTGCCGCGAGCTGTCATGCAAATTCCGTCCTTGGTTTTCCTGATGACCCGTTATAAGTGGTCCATCAATCCGCAACGCAGTCTAGCGTGAGAAGTGCGCACGCCGCAATCTCGCCGTGGCGGCAACTCGCATAGCATTAAGAGGGGGTCGCGGCGCCATGATAAAATCGCCGCCGTGCATGCAACGGCGGAGATTATCGCGAGGAATTTGCACCGCGTGCGCGAATGTATTGCTCGCGCGGCGGATCGCGTGGGCCGCAATCCAGAGGAGATCACCATCATCGCCGTTTCCAAGACTCACCCCGCGGAGGCGATCCGTGCGGCCTTTGAAGCGGGGCTCACGCACTTTGGCGAAAACCGCGTCCAGGAGTGGGAAGGGAAGCGCGGCCGCCTGAGCGACCTCGACGCGACGTGGCACATGATTGGGCACCTGCAAGGCAATAAAGTTGCTCGCGCCGTCCAATTGTTTGACGAAGTTGATTCCGTCGATTCCATTGGTCAAATTCATGTTATTGAGCGGGTTGTGAAGGGTAGCCGCGCATATCCGATTGTGCTCGAGGTTCGCATGGATCAAGCAACCGCGAAAACGGGCTTCGAGAAAGAAACAGTTCCGTCTGCTGTGGAGGCCGCCTTCGCCTCGCCAAAAATAGACCTGCGGGGGCTGATGTGCATCCCTCCCCTTTTTGATGTGCCCGACCAGGCGCGCGTATTTTTCCGTGCGTTGCGGGAGCTGCGCGATGAATTGGTTTTTCGCTACGACCGGCCTCTGCCGGTGCTCTCCATGGGAATGTCTCATGATTTCGAGACCGCGATTGAAGAGGGCGCGACCGAGATACGGCTGGGCACCGCGCTTTTCGGGCAGCGGCAATCACAAAAAACAGAATCTGCACATTAAGAGGCGATCGCGTCAAGATCTATCTCTTACAAAAGGACACGGCGGTGGCGATTGAGGCTACTGAGAATGGCGGCGCTGTCACGTTTCGCGTTCACGTCCAACCGCGCGCGAGCCGCGACGCTGTCGGGGGAGATTGGGACGGGGCGCTAAAGGTTCGCCTCATGGCGCCTCCTGTGGACGATCGCGCCAATAACGCCCTCTGTAGAATCCTGGCAGCGTGTTTGAACGTGCCTGCGCCGGCTGTTAAGATTCTAGGCGGTGCGCACGGTCGCACGAAGTGCGTCCAAGTGCGCGGCGTTTCACCGGCAGAGATTCAGGCCCTTGGCAAGGCTGAAGCGCCACGAGCTCGCAAGCCGGCGTCTGAATGAAACGGAATCAAGACAAAGGAAATGACCAGTCCCATGCCCGACATTCAAGCAATCCAAAAAGCTCTCCGTGAAGAAAAACTGGATGGCTGGCTTTTCTACGACATCCTTCACCGCGACCCGATTGCGTATCGCGTTCTAGGGCTCAATGATTGCCTCGCCAAGCGGCGCTGGTTTTATTTTATTCCGGCGAATGGCTCGCCACGAAAACTGGTGCATCGCATCGAGTCTTTTACACTCGATACTCTGCCCGGCGAAAAGATGCAATACGCGGCGCGCGCGGAGATGGAAAAGAATCTGCCCCGATTGCTGGGTAGGGCAAAAACCGTGGCGATGCAGTATTCGCCGAAGAATGCGATACCGTCCATTTCTCTGGTGGATGCCGGGACTGTCGAACTGATTCGTGGCATGAAGCGCAAGGTCGCAAGCTCCGCGAATCTCATTCAGTTATTTGAGGCGGCATGGTCAACGGAGCAGCACCAGTCCCATATAGCCGCGGGCCGATTGGTGGACAAAATTACGCGCGCGTCGTTCGAGCACGCCGCAAAACTCGTGCGCAGCCGCACTGCATTTACCGAATATGATCTTCAACAGTGGATGGCGGCGCAATTCCGCGAGAATGGACTCACCGCGGATAGCGACCCAATTGTCGCCGTCGGACCGCACAGTGGCGATCCTCACTACGAGCCGAAACGACAAGGTTCATCGCCCATCCGCGAAGGGGATTTACTACTGCTCGACGTCTGGGGAAAACTCAGAATGCCGGGCAGCGTCTATTACGACATCACCTGGATGGGTTATCTGGGCGCAAAGGTCCCGGAGAAATACGCGAAGGTCTTCAGCGTGGCGCGGCAGGCCCGCGAGGCTGCGGTGAATTTCGTCCGCGAATCCATCGCGGCCGGACGCACGGTCGAAGGCTGGCAAGTGGACCGCGCGGCGCGCGAGGTTATCCGCAAAGCCGGCTACGGAAAATTCTTTGTTCATCGCACGGGCCACAATATCGGTCAGGATGTCCACGGCGCGGGTGCGAACATGGATGACCTTGAGAGCCATGACGTTCGTCGCCTCATTCCTCGGACATGTTTTTCGGTCGAGCCCGGGATTTACACGCCGGAATTTGGCGTGCGAACAGAAGTAAACGTCTATGTTGGCGAGAAGGAGGCGGGCGTTACCGGTGCCGTGCAGAGCGAGATTCTGCCGCTGCTGGCCTGAAACGAAATGCCGGAAGACACGCCCGACCTTGCATCTGCCACTCCTGAGACTCCACCGGAACCTGCCCCGGCGACGGCGACGAGCCTCGAGCCGATTGAGCTGCCGACTGACACTGTAGAGATTTCAGCGCCGCCGCCCGAAGAAGAATCCTCGCACACAGCTTATGTAGCATTCATTTCTTTCATGGGATGGCTCATCCCGGGGCTGGGCCACCTCCTGCAGCGCCGCTGGGGACGAGCCGTAATTGCGTTCATTGCAGTGGGCACTTTGGCGTTTGCAGGCCTGAGGATGCGCGGAAACGTTTTCTCGCCGCAGCATGGGGATGCCTTCGGACTGCTTGGTTTTATCGCGGATGCAGGTGCTGGGATTTTTTATTTGCTGGCACACACGCTTCAAAAGGCCGGAGGAGACGTTTCACACGCGGCGGGCGATTATGGCACGCGCATGCTGGCCACGGCGGGGGTGCTGAACCTTCTGTTTGTACTGGATGCACTCGAAGTCTCGCGCGGCAAGAAAAACTAATGAATCTCACACACTTTCAGACGATGCTCCTGTTTGCCTTCGTCGTATCGGTCGTATTCGCTTTTCTCAGCCGGCGGCGGCTTGGATCGCGCCTCCGATATGCCGTGTGGGCGTTCCTTGCGTTCCTGCTGGTCGCCTTCGCCATGGGTTGGCTGATGTACCCAGCCTCGCACTGACAAATCACACTCGGTTTGACGCTCCGCCGTTGCGATGCTAAGTTTCTAATGCTTGTTTTCGTCGGGCGGGCCGAGGTAGCTCAGTTGGTAGAGCAGCCGATTCGTAATCGGCAGGTCCCCGGTTCAAGTCCGGGCCTCGGCTCCATATAGACTCAAACTTTCATCGCTATTCCGATTTTGCCATGTCTCCAGATCGCCTGAATCGTTTTGTCCAATACCTGGAAAGCGTTAAGTGAAGAATTGTGTGAATTTCGCAAGGGATGGCGCCCCAGCGGCTCCATGCGCATTTGGGCCTTCTCTGCAACGGGTAGGTAACGCTGGTGCCGCTCAGATTCCAGTTTTGGGGCTCTAAGAAGGCATGATGCGCATCCTCGACCAAAGCCACGTCAGCGTTGCAAGCAAAATCGTTGCGGCTAGAATGATGAATTCCAGGCGGCCCATTTGAGTAAGCAGAATCAGGCAGATGGCGATGCCCAGCGCCGACATCAAGTACCCGGCCGGCACCCGGAAAACCACCGCCTGCGGGTCGCGCCGCCGGAAAACCGGAAGCGTGCCGCAGGTGACGCCATAGGTCAGCAGGCGCGCCACGGCGGATAGGCTGGCATTCCACTCGAAGTTGCCCAAAAGGGCGAGCACCAAGCCCAGTCCCGCGAAGAAGAGGATCGAAACGTAAGGAGTGTGGAAGCGCGGATGCACGGCGCTGAAAAAACGCGGAAAATCACCGCGCTCGCCCAGAGCAAAAGTGAGCCGGGGCGTGCCCAGCATCATCGCGGCGAACCAGCCCCAAATTGATACCATCGCTCCAATGGCCAGCAGCCACCCGCCGGGCGCGCCGAGAAAGTTTTGGGCGGCGGTCGCGAGCGGCCGGTCCGTCACGGTCCCCGCAGCGACAGTTCCCTGAAATACTATCTGGATGAGCAGGTAAGCGACGGTAACAATTCCCATCCCTGTGAGCAGAGCGAATGGCGCATCGCGCCGCGGATCGCGCGTTTCGCTTGCCGGAATCACGGCGTTATCGAAGCCTCCGTAGGCATAAAACAACAGCAGGATCGCCCGGAACCAGGTGCCGTGACCGGCGGGAGGCCAGGACGTGAAATCGGCCCGGCGGATAAAAAACAGGCCGGCTCCTACAAGTACGAGCAGGGGAACGAGCTTCGCCGCGACGAAGACGTTGCTGGCCGTCACGCCTTGCTTCACGCCGCGGATGTTGATGATGGCCATGGCGGCGAATATCGTGGTAATGAGCGACCACCGCACTTCCACGTTTCGCGCCGGCGCCCAGACTGCACCGAGATACATGACGAAGAGGTTTCCGCTCGCCCCGGCCGCCGTGACGCGCATCAGCCAGGTGATCCAGCCTACCTGCAGACCGACGAACGGCCCAAAGGCTTCGCGGGCGTAGAGGTAGGGCCCGCCTGCCGACCGGAATTGTGCGCTGACTTCGGCGAAGCAAAGAACGATGACGCCGATAGCCGCCGCGGCGGCGATATACCCGAGCAGGCTCGCTCTGCCGAGCAGCCCCGCGACAATCATCGGCAGCCCGAAAATTCCTCCGCCGATGACCGTATTGACTACGAGGGCAGTCAGGTCCCATCGGCCAAGCGCCTTGATCAGACCCGGCTGCATCTGTTTGGAAGGCATGGACCTTGCCCGAATCCTTTCCATAACTGGGAAAAGCGTCGCGTCGCCTGCAAAAATGTCCCGGTTATCACATACCTACCGAGACTCAGGCAAGATCCAGGGCCTTGATACGGGCCGCAACTTGGTCTTGCACTCTTTGGTACAAACTCTGGCCGTTGGCGTCAATCGCAACGATTAACGGTCCAAATTCTCTCACGCGAAATTTCCATAAGCATTCCGGCATCAAGTCTTCCCACCAAACTGCCTCGATTTCTTCGATTTGCATCGTCTCCAATGCTGCCGCCCCGCCTACGATGGCCAGATACACGGCGCCGAATTCCTTCATCGCTTGAACACTTCCCGCCAGCAAACCGGCTTTGCCCACAATGGCACGGACGCCGTACTCTCGCAAAAGCCCGGGCGCAAAGCGATCCATGCGCGTGCTGGTAGTAGTGCCAATCGAGATCTTCTCGTACGTTCCATCTGGCCGCTTCCTTACACCCGGGGCGGTGTGAATGCACGCACCGCCGGAAAGGTCCACGGGGGGGCGAACACCCTCATCGAAAATGCGAATTTGGGTCGCATCCCGAATCCCGAATAGGGCCCCGTTCAGATACACACGATCTTCGAGTTGAAGACTCCGTACCGTCTTTTCATCCAACGGCGTTTGAAGGTGATATTCGCTCATTTAATTTTCTGCTGCGAGTCTCATCGCCAGCGAATTTCACCTGTCCGCGAAATTACGGCTTCGGCGCGTTCGCCCCGCCAGCATTGCATATTCACGGCGACTGGATTCTGGCTGATGTGAGTGTGGGCCCATTCGATATGCACCGCCAATGCCGTAGTTGCCCCACCAAGGCCTTGTGGTCCAAGGCCCGTCTGATTGATCTCGTCCAGAAGTTGCTTTTCGAGAAGCGCGATATCGGGATCCGGATTCGCGGAACCGATCTTACGGAAGCTGCTTGCCTGTTTCGCCAGTCCGGCCGCAACGTCCGAGGTCCCGCCAAGCCCGACGCCAACGATGACGGGAGGGCATGGTCGTGCGCCTGATTCGAAGATGCAGTGTAAGACGAACTTGTGGATGCCTTTGACCCCGTCCGAGGGATTGAGCATGCGCAAGAAACTCATATTTTCAGAGCCGGAACCCTTCGGCGCCATCTGCAGAACAATCTCATCCGAAGCTGGGATGAAATCTACATGGATGACTGGAATTCCTTCGCCGGTATTCGTGCCAGTATGCTTCCTCGTTAATGGGTGAACGGTATTCGATCGCAGCGGGCGCTCGCGCGTTGCCCGTTCGCATCCTCTCCGCAGGGCAGCCTTGAGGTCGGGAATTGAAGCTGAAACTTCGCTGCCCACCAATAAGTTGAAAATCGGGAGCCCCGTGTCCTGGCAAACGAGCGTTTGCTGCTGATCGGCGATGTCGATGTTGCTCAGAATTGTAAGCATCACGCCCTGGGCTGTCGCATTCGACTGCTTCTCTTCGTTTGCAAGACCCTTGCGCAGCGCCGCCCTTACATCAGCGGGGATGTCCTGCAGAGCCCGGATATATAGTTCGCAAGCAACTTGTTCGACGATTTGATAAAGATGCGTTTTGTCAGACACTGTCGTGACCTCAAGCAACCGGCTTCGCCAGTTCGGGCGGAGACAGCCGATGGAAGCTGAGCGGAATGTAGCTCACATCGGCACTGCCATCATGCCTTTGAAGACGAATCCTTTTCAGCCAGCTTGGATCGCTCTTGGGATAATCCGCGCGATAGTGCGAGCCACGGCTTTCCTGCCGAATCAGGGCGCCGCGGGCAACCAGCTCCGCGTTCACACAGATATTCATGACATCCAGGGATTCATTCCATTCCAGATTGAATGAAAGTCCCGGGTTCGCGCTTTGGCGGTCTGCCCTCTCTCGAAATTCTTCCAGTGCCGCGAGCGCACTTTCCAGGTCTTTGCCATTTCGGACCAGGCCGACCTTCTCCCACATCAGAGTTTCTATTTCACGGCGCAGGACATTGGGACGCTCACCGCCTTGACGTTGCAGAGGCGCACTCCATTTCAAACAAAGTTCACGAACGTAATCAGCGGACGCCGGCTTGGGATCGCTTGCGGGGAGCGATTGAGACATCACGTCGCCCGCCAGTGCGCCGAACACAATTGAATCAGCCACGCCGTTCCCGCCTAATCGATTCGCGCCGTGCACGCCGGAAGCATCTTCGCCCGCCGCGAACAGCCCCTCGATGCTGGTGCGACACTCGGTGTCAATATACACTCCACCCATTTGGTAGTGCGCGCTGGGAGAAACCTCGACTTGGCTGTGTAACAGATCGAATCCGTAGTCTTTGCAGCGCCCAACCATGCCCGGGAAATTTTCAAGCAGGAATTTCTCCCCAAGATGCGTGGCATCGATCCACACACCGCCATGCGGGCTGCCACGTCCGGCCATGATCTCATTATAGCTGGAGCGTGAAACCACATCGCGCGTAGCGCGCTCGGCCTTTGGATCGTATTTTTCCATGTAGCGCTCACCCAGGCCGTTGAACAACCGGGCTCCGGCGCCGCGCAAGCCCTCCTCGAGCAGCCCTCCAGTTGCAATGGATTTGCCCACCAACAATCCCGTTGGGTGGAACTGGAGCATCTCCGTATCGCAGAAGGCCGCGCCCGCTTTCCAGGCCATGGCCATGCCGTCACCCGATTTCTCGAGCGATGGCGACGAGATGCGATACATCCTGGCGCCGCCACCTGTCGCGAGGAGAACCGTCTTGGCTTGCACTGCAACAAATTTTCCAGTGCGGATGTGAAGCAGGAGCGCGCCACAAACTCGATTGTCCAAACAAAAAAGGTCCAGCCCTCTGCACTCTTCCAGAACGCGAACCGGGCTCTCTAGAATGTAATCCCGAAGATTTGACATGATCTCGATTCCGGTGAGATCGCCCCGATGCACGGTCCGATCAAATGACTGACCGGCAAAAGCCTTCTGGTGAATCATTCCATCCTGTTTGCGATCGAAAACGCAGCCCACGCGGTTCTCGAGCTCGATCAATCTTTTCGGGGCATCCGTCACCAAGCGCCAGGCCAAGTCCTGATCGTTCAGATATCCACCACCACGAACGGTGTCGAGGAAGTGCAGTTCGAACGAATCCGATGAATTCAGAACGGCGTTATACCCGCCCTGCACCATGCGCGTGCAACCGCTTTGACCGAGAAGGCCCTTCACAACAACGGTGATATCAAGCTTTGAGGACTTTGTGTGCGCATGCAACGCCGCCATCAGTCCTGCGCCGCCCGCGCCCAGGATCAGAATGTCCGTCTTGAGGGACTCGATATTCATAAATTCCGAAATGCCTCGATGCCCCAGTATGCCCACGCCACGCCAACGATTGCGAGCACGATTGCAGTGGCTTTCGCTGCGCGCGGGCCGACCCATCCGAAATCAATCACCATTCCGAAAAGTCCGTTTAGTCCGTGATACAGGGCGATCAGCAGAAAGCTGATATCAATCGCCTGCCACCACGGGTTCGAGATGCGCGTCAGTATCACTTGATAGGAAAGATCTCCGTGCCGAAGTGTCGCTGTCATGTAATGCTCCACCCAAAAATGAGCCACCAGCAACGGGACCAACGCCGCGCCGGTGATTCTCTGGAGATACCAACCGACTGCGTTTCGTGACATTTTCATTTTCGCAGCACTGAGAATACAAATATGGGAATCGCGCCGGCAATAAATAGAGCCGCGCCCACTCCGATCACCAGCCCCCAAAATAGCTTTTTCTGTTGCTTGTGCGCGAACCCAAGATCCAGCACCGTCAAACGAATTCCGTTCAGGGCATGCAGAATCACTGTCGCCAACAGGCCGATTTCAAGAAGTTTGAAAAATCGAGTGCTGTAAATAGCCATTTGCCGATTGAATTCCACCGGACCTTCACTCAAATGATGAATCGTCTCCACGTGCAAAAACAAATAGACCAACAACAGGATTCCGGAAACGCGCTGGATGACCCAGGCGGTCATCCCGACGAGTTGCCCTGTGTAGTTACTGACCAGGATTCTTGTGGATGTGCTCATGCTTCCAACGCTTTGTCCTGAAGCGATAATCCGCGCTTCAGTAGGGCGATGCTGTCTGTCAGGTTGATGCCCTTAGGGCAAACGGCACTGCAATTAAATTGCGTGTGGCAGCGCCAGATGCCCGTGTACATATCATTGACCGCGCTGAGCCGCGCCTCATGAGCCGTGTCGCGCGGATGGAGTATGCGGAGCAGCGCCTTATTGATCGCCGCCGGCCCCAAATACCCTTTGTTCATTCCCGGTATGCTGCACGCGGCAAAACACGCGCCACAGGTGATGCAATCACGTTTCTCGGTTGTAAGCCGCGCGTACGCAGATTCAGCAGGGATGCAGGCCAATTCCATGGAATCGGGATCGCGAGGACGGAACGCAGGCAAGACCTTGCGCCACTTCTCGAAGAATGGATCGAACGAGATCGCCAAATCCCGGATCACGGGAAAATGCGGCAGTGATGCCAAATTGATTTCCTTCGCGGCGAGCACACACAATCGGGTTTTGCACGCCAGTCGCGCCATACCGTTCACTTGGACCGCGCAGGTCCCGCACATCCCAACGCGGCAGGAGAAGCGAAAAGCGATGGTTGGGTCCTGCTGTTGTTGGATTGCGAATAGCGCATCCAGAACCGTCATTTCGGCCGCGGCGTCCAGCGTGAAGCTTTTGAACGTCCGCTGGCCATTCTCGTCCGTCCGGCTGATGCGAATGGTGTAGTTCATGGGACGGGGCAATCGTATCACTTATGAAAACGCAGAAAACGAACATGCATCAGATATTTGAACTCGATCTGGGTGTGACCACAAGCAGTGCTGCTCGGGTGGGCGAGCACTCACAAGTGCGGATGCCGGGTTCGCCCTTGATTCGCCAGTTGGAAGGCTGCGGGATTTAAAGACAATTATTGTTGAACACGAGAGCGGAGCGACCGGTCGATCGAACGTGCTGCCTTGCGAGCCGGAACCATTGCCGTGACAATCAAATCGGCGCCATGCGCGCAATCTCCGGCTGCCCAAATTTCGTCCTCACGGGAAGTTTCGCTCTCGTTTTCGGAGTTCACCCAGATCGTTCCCCATTTAGTGGTTTTCAGTCGCTCGGTCGTTTCCGCGATCTCTTGGTCGACACCATAGCCGATCGCAATTACGGCGGTGTCACATTCGAGGACAAAATTGGAATCCTCAATTGGTTCCGGCGTGCGGCGGCCCTTGGCGTCTGGTTTCCCAAGTTTCATCCGAATGCATTCGCTCGCGACAACTTTTCCTTCCGCGTCGCCCATAAATCGAACCGGCAGCGTCAGCCATTCGAAATTGACGCCCTCCTCGCGCGCATTCTTGCGCTCTTCCAAGCGCCCGGGCATCTCGGCTTCGCTCCGGCGATACACGCACCAGGCTTGGCCTTCCGGTGACAGCCGCCGTGCCGTGCGAACACAGTCCATCGCGGTATCCCCGCCGCCTACCACAACGGTCTTTCGCCCCGCATGCGGCCGCCCTCGCATTGCCTCGGGCAACATCTCGTCCGGCAAATTCGCGCGCACCAGGTACTCAGTAGCGTTATAAACATTCTTCAGGTTTTCACCCGGAATTTTCATGTGCGTTCCGGCGCTTGCCCCGTGTCCCAAAAAGACCGCGTCAAAACCCTTCGTCTTCAGGAGATCATCCACCGTAAATTCATTCCCGATGCGCGTGTTGCACCGGAATTCGATCCCCAATCCCTCAAGGTGTTTGATGTGCACTTCGACGATCTCCTTGCTCAGCTTGAATCCTGGAATGCCATAAACAAGCAGCCCGCCCGGCAATGGCCATGCTTCAAAGACGGTCACCCCATGGCCTAATTTCGCGAGTTCTTCTGCCACAGCGAGACCCGCCGGCCCGGACCCGACCACGGCTACGCGCGTATCAAGAGGCGGAGCGAACTCCGGATTGGGGAATCCGCCCAAAACATCTCGCAAAGTGTCCGCGCAATAGGATTCCAATTTGCCAATAGCGATGGGCGCTTCGCACCCTTGCAGGACGCACGCACCCTCGCATTGCTTTTCCTGCGGGCAAAGCCTGCCACAGATGTCCGGGAGATTTGAATTTTCCATGAATTTCAATGCCGCGCCCCGGACATCTCCGAGGCTGAGGAGCCACATGGCATCCCGGATCTCATTGTGCGCCGGGCAGCCAATGGTGCAGGGTTGATGCTCGCACTGAAGGCAGCGGTTTGCTTCTTGGACTGCCTGGTCGAATGTCAGGGGAACACTCGTTTCTTGAAAATCTTTCAACCGGTCTTCAACACGTCGCTTCGAAGGATGGACGGGTTCGGCGCGCAGTCTTCGCCGGCGATCAAACGGACGGGAATCGTCTTGAAATCTCGCCGTGCCCGAGTCGGCGTGAGGTGGAAGGCATCCGGCCGCGGCTGGCCCATCCGTCATTGGGTCGATCCTCATAGAAAGCCAGCCAGTTCAGTTTCTTCAGTGCTGATATGCCGCAGCATCTGATCCGTAAATGCCCCTCCGAGCAGTTGGATGCGTGTCGCTTGGGTGATGACATCGGTTGCTTTGTTGAGATCACCCGCGGCTTCGACAAACGCTTCAAATAAATCCGCTAAGTACTGATGTTCTTTTCTCAGCTGTAAAGTCAGTTCCATCAGCTCGGGGCTTACCGCTGACACCCTGTCGAGCAAGCCTTTTTCTTCGTGCGCAAAATGCAAGGGGAGAAACGCCTGGAAACGACGAACCATGGACATTAGTTCGTTTAAACCCTTCAGATTGCCGGGAATCTCCGAATTGAAACGAAGGCGGTTGAGCGCCAGATTCAACTCACCGAGGTTGGTCCGCAATTCGATGTGCTCTTCGTGGATCATTTCCGCGTCTTCTGCTGGAACAACCTGTTGCTGATTCATCGAATTCCTCCCCCCAAGGTTTTCGCTGGTCTTCGAGGACACGTTTTACAAAATACATGGATGATCTGATTTACTGGACTCTCGCATAGAAAATTCGATTGTGGCTGGAAACGGAACCGCGTGTTCTGAACCAGTTTCACCATAAATCACAGCGACTGACCCGATTATTCGTGAAAAATGGGGAATGCTCTGTGACGGCCGTCACAGAAGCCTGTGACGAAATTCACGAAATCCGGGCGTCCTCAATGCCAATCGCACCTGCGCCCTGGCTTTTTGGGGCCATGGTCGGCTGAATGATTAGAGCGCGAGTCCTTCCCGAATCCGGCCTCGCGCATTCACGGAATTCGCTTCAATTCAACATCCTTGTCGCCGAGATGCAAGATCAGGGCTTGGGCAGGGCCCGCATCCGTTAGCTTGAACGAACACTCGTCGCTGGAATTTGCTGAGTAAAAATCGGTCGGACTTTCGGGAAGAAGCTCCTGCTTTGGCTCGTCGTTCTCCTGAAAAAAAACGCGGCCATTTTCAACCGTCACTGTGATAACAACGTCTGGCGGCAACGAATAGCGGCCAACCAGTCTGTTCAATTGCTCAGGCGTCAGAGAAACGCTTTTATGCTCCTTCAACTTCGGAAGCAGAGGAAGCAAGTTGTATGGCGTGTAGCCTTCCCAATCGAACGGGAACGAACTTGCGCCCAGAACGGAGTCAATAATTGGTTTGAAGATTCCCTCACCGTTCGAACTATTGGTCATGATTAAGATGCCGCTGCCATTCGCAAAGCAAAGTGCGATATGCCTCCATCCCTCGTCATGTCCTTCCTTGAAGAAGGCCTTTCCGTAGGGAGAGGAATAGAGCCCCCAGCCCAATCCGTAGCGCAGGCGTATCCCGTCGTTGGCGGTGGTGGTCACTGTTGCCAGTGATGGGAATTGATGCGCCGAGTGGATGGTGACCTGCGGGCTAAGCATTCTTCCGGTTGTCCGTGTGTTCAATATTGTTCGCCGCATAACCGCGCTCAGGAAAGTCGCGTAATCTTGCACCGTAGTTTGCATCGAACCCGCAGCGTCCGGAGACGAGCGCCGTTCCGGCCCGAGCGAGCGCCCATATTCGTCATATCCATTCGCAAAGTCATCCTCGAATCGCGGCTCCCACACCATGCTGGTTCTGGTCATGTGCAAAGGGCCATAAAGACTTTCTTCCATCAGCACGGTGAGCGATTTGCTGGTCACTGTTTCTACAACCAGTTGCGCAAGGGCAATCCCCTCACCGGAGTAGGCGTATCGCGTGCCGGGCTCGAAGTGAATTTTCAGTTTCCGGTCGTCCTCGAACGCGCGCCAGTTGGGGAAGCCGCTTGTATGGCTCAAGAGAATCCCCAATGTGAGCTTTTTGTACCGATCGTCACCCCGCAGGTCCTCGTACTTCGGATAATCCGGAAGCGGCTTGGGCAGGTATTGATAGATGGGCTTATCGAGGTCGAGCATCCCTTGTTGCACAAGCCGCATCACCACTGTTGCAAACGCCGCCTTACTCAGTGAGGCCGAGGTCATCACAGAATTTGGCGTTAGCGGCAGACCCTTCTCGACGTCGCGGAGTCCGTAGGTCTTGAGATACACGATTTGGCTGCCGTGAAAGACGGCGATCCCAACCCCGGTGACATGCGCCGCCTCCATCAGTTGTTTGACAGTTGTGTCAATTTGAGAGGGCGAGGTCTGGCTGCCATCCGCTCTGCGGACCGTAGCTTGCTGACCGCCTGCGAAAAGAATCCCAAAAAGAACCGCCAACGTGACGGCCAAATGTAGACGAGTCATCGTTCTCCCATGATTGGTAAACAACACCGAATAACTGTCACTCGTACCGCAGCGCAATCACTGGATCCACCCGCATTGCGCGCCGCGCGGGCACATAGCAGGCCAGCGCCCCCACGAGCGCGAGCAGGAGCGTGACGCCTGCGTATGTTTCAACATCGGTCGTTCCCACCCCGTACAGAAGGTGCGCGAAGCTGGATAACAGTCGCGTCAGAGCCAACGCTGCCGCCACGCCGATTGCCATGCCGGCCAGAGCCAGCCGAAGCCCCTGCCCAATCACCATTCGGAAAACGTCAAGCTTCTGCGCACCGAGCGCCATGCGGATTCCGATCTCTTGCAAACGCTGCGTCACCGAATATGAAATCACGCCGTAGATTCCCACGGATGCCAGCAGCAGCGCCAGCCCCGCAAATGCTCCGAGCAGAATCATGGGGAATCGCTGTGAATCCATCGAGCGCGAAACGATTTCCTGGATCGTCTCGAAATTGAAAACCGGCTGGTCCTTGCCCGTTGCGTAGACCGCATTCCGGATCGCAGGCATCAGGTCCGCGGCGCTGAGCGGCGAGCGAACAAGGACAGTTTGATTCACGAACACCGACATCACATCGGCCGGAAGTTGGTAAAAAGATCCGTAGGCCTGGTTCTGCGTATAAATGTTGGGGCGATCCAGCCCCCAGTGCGTCACGTGGCCCACCACGCCGATCACCCGGCCAACGCCCCAAATGTTAATCGTAATGCTTCGTCCAACGGGATCCTTACCCGGAAAATATGCGTGCGCCATAACGCTGTCAATCACCAAGACTTTCGCTGATTTAACGGTGTCTTCCGGAGTGAAGAATCGGCCTTCGAGGAGCGGTTTCCCCATTGACTTGAGATAATCCGTGCCGGTCCAAAACATCAGCAGCCGCGGCGCTTCTGCCACCGACGTATATTTTTGATCGCCAACCCAGAACGGAGTGCCGTTGTCTTCGCGACTCAGCGGAACGATATTGGTGAAATCCGCCGCTTCCACGCCCGGAGTTTCCCGAAGCCGCTCGATTAATTGACGGTAGGCAACCCCGATTTTTGCCGGGTCATCAGCAGCCAATGGCGAAAGCCCCACCTTAAAAGTAATCAAATGCTGCGCGACAAACCCGGGATTGATTTCCCATAGGTGGCGAATCGTGCGGAACAGCAAACCAGCGCCCATGAGCAGGACCAGCGTCAGGGCCATTTGGACAATCACCAGGCTGCTTTGTGCGCGATTGCGCGCGCCCGTGGAGCCGTGGCTTCGCTCCTTCAGCGCAGTTTGCAAATCAATTTTCGAACTTTTGAGGACAGGTGCGAGCCCAAACAAGATCCCGACGGTAATCGAAACTCCAAGAGTGAAGAGCAGGACGGGGGCATTTACACCGATGCCATCGCTGCGCGGCAAATTTCCCGGCAATGCCGTGAGCATCGGATGGACTCCCCATTTTGCAATCGCCAGCCCGAGCGTACCGCCCGTGACCGAGAGGATCAGGCTTTCGCTAACCAATTGCCTGAGAATCCGCGCACGTCCGGCGCCAAGCGCGGTGCGAATGGCAAATTCGCGCGTGCGCACCGCAGACCTCGCAAGAACGAGACTAGCAACATTCGCACAGGCGATGAGCAACACAAAACCCGCGGCTCCCAAAAGCATTAGAAGCTCGCGGTCCGAATTTCCAACAATTTCCTGCTTGAGCGGCGTGACGACAGATCCCAGCCCTTTGTCCTCGGCGGGATAGACCAAATCCAATTGATTCTGGACCGCGCTCATCTCCGCTTGAGCTTGTGCAATGGTCACGCCGGCGTTCAGGCGTGCGACGGATGTGACCGCGTGGACAGTACGCCCATTGATTAGGAGGGGCGGGCCCTGTCCAATGGGTGTGAAAACATCCGGCTGATGCCCCCACGGGAACCGAAACTCCGGCGGAAGAACTCCAACAACGGTGGAATCAACTCCATCCAAAGTTACAGTCTTTCCAATCGCCGCCGGGCTTCCCGCGAGGCGATTTCTCCACAAACGATTGCTGATGATGACGGCCGGCGGGCCGCCGTGCGTATCTTCTTCCTTGGAGAATTTGCGGCCGAAGGCTAGGTTCACGCCTAACGTGTCATAGAAATTCGCCGTAACTGCGACACCATCAATGTGCTCAGGTGTTCCCGGGCTGGTCAGATCGTAGTCCTGCAAATTGAACGCCGCCATCTGTTGGAATGACCGGGCATTGCGCTGCCAATCCTGAAAATCAGGATACGAAGTATCCATTTGGGGGGCATGGTAGTTGCTTAACAGCACCATAACCAGCTGGTCCGGCTCGCGGTACGGCAGCGGAGCCAGCACAACGCCCTCCACCACGCTGAAGATTGCTGTATTTGCTCCGATCCCTAGCGCGAGCGTGAGGATCGCCACGGCCGTGAAGCCGGGATTCTTTCGCAGCATGCGCACGCCAAACCGCAGGTCTTGCAGAAAAGTTTCCAGCATGGGCAGCCCCCTTCGCTCCCGGTAGATTTCTTTAACTTGTTCCACGCCGCCGAAATCGCGCAGCGCGGCGTAGCGAGCTGCTTTACGCGACATCCCGCGGCGCACGTGCTCTTCCTGCGCTAGAGCCATATGCTCGCGCAGTTCGTCGTCGAGCTCCGCTTCGCTATTCGGTTTACCGAAGAGCCCCTGCAAGCGCGCCCACGTTTCCTTTAACATCGGCGGCGCCAAATTTCACGTCCGTGTTTTCTTGCAGCGCTTCCCATTCGCCTCATTATTTTCATTCGTATCGCAAAGCGATCATCGGATCGACTCGCATTGCGCGCCGCGCGGGCACGTAGCACGCCATCGCCGCCACGAGCGCGAGGAGCACGGTAACTCCCGCGTATGTGGCGACATCTGTCGCTCCCACGCCATAGAGCAAATTCACCATCAACCGTGTCGCCGCAGCCGACGCAACAATGCCCAACCCAATTCCGATAATAACGAGTCGCATCCCCTGGCCCAGCACCAGCCGCAAGACATCCATTCGCTGGGCGCCGATCGCCAACCGCACGCCAATCTCCTGCGTGCGCTCCGCCACGGAGTAGGACACAACGCTGTATATTCCGATAGCCCCCAGCGTTAGCGCCAGCGCGGCGAAAAGTGAAAAAAGCGAGGTTGTGGAGCGCGGTGCCGAAACGGCCTCCGAAAAAATGTCGTCCATTGTGCGGATATCGCTGACAGGGACATCGCTGCGAATCGCGGCGACAGTTGCACGTATGCTCGAGGCCAATTGGACGGGATTGCCCTTGGCGCGGATGATCAACCGGCCTTCGTCCAGCGGAAACATGATTCCCTGGGCAGCGGGGAAATAGATGTCTCCAGTCAAACGGGCCTGCGCGCCTTCGGGGTAGATCGCAAATTCACGGACGTCGGCGACCACGCCCACGACCGTGAACCAATCCTTTACCCACGATGGCTTGATGTGCCGTCCAATTGGGTCCTGGCCCGGCCACACATAATTAGCCAGTGCGCGGCTTACGATCACTGAACCGGCCACCCCAGCGCGATCCAAATTCGTGAAATCGCGGCCCTCGAGAAGAGGAATTCCAAATGCGCGAAGCAATCCGGGGCTCACTATGAATTCATACGCGTTGAGCGGGGAAGAACTCGTGAATTCCGGACGGTTTTCAACGGCAAGCGAAACAAAATTAGAGTTTGAACTGTCGAGTGGGACTTTGTCCGCGAATGCGGCCGATTCCACACCGGGCAGCGCAGACGCTCGCTCCACCAATTCATTGAAGAACTCGGTGCATTGGTTTCCTTGCGAGCAAAGCTTTACTTGCGGAGTGATGACCGCGGTCAGAATACTTTCTGTGCGGATGCCCGTGTTCATGTGAGCGAGGCGCCACAGACTCTTGAGCAGAAGTCCCGCGCTCACCATCAGGACAACCATCAGAGCGGATTCGCTGATGACCAGCGCCGAAGAAAGCTTCCGCCGCCCGCGGCCCACTCCGGATTTTGAGGAGCCCCCGCGCAGCGCCGGCTCAATGTCCGTCCGGGTCGCGCGCAGTGCCGGTGCCATCCCGAAGACAAGTCCGGTCAGAAGCGCGAGCATTGCCGTGAATCCAATAATGCGCCAGTCGAGAGTCACTTCGGACAGCCGCGGCGTGTCCGCGGGCAGCGCGCTCTTTAGCCCTGCGAGGCCGATCCATGAAATCGCAAGCCCCAGCGCGCCCCCGGCACCCGCCAGCAGCACGCTTTCGGTAAGCATCTGGCGTACCAGCCGCAAGCGGCCTGCGCCAAGCGCCAAGCGCACAGCAACCTCTCTTTGACGCGATGAGGCGCGAGTCAGCATGAGATTCGCGACGTTTGCACATGCAATCAGCAACAGCAACCCCACCGCTCCGAGCAGCAGATAGAGTTTCGTTTGCACGCCGGCTACAAGGGATTCGGACAGCGGAGTTACCGTGGACCACTCGGCGTAATGCGTGGGCATCGGCCAGGGATACAGCTTCACTATTTGCGGGACCAGTGTTTGATATTCGGCTTTTGCCTGGCCGAGAGTGACCCCGGGACGCAGGCGTCCAATCGCCGCATACATGAATCCGCCCCAGAGTGCCGTTGCGGAAGTATCGGAGGTGATTGGAATCAGGAGTTCCGTCTCAGGCGTAGGGAAGCTAAAACCTGCCGGCATCACGCCGACGATTTCAAACGGCGTTCCTTCAATTGTGATGGACCGCCCGACCGCGCTTGGGTCACCGGCAAAGACGCGGAGCCACAAACTATGGGAAAGGATTACGACATGGCTCTGCGCGGGCGGCTGGTCCTCGGTCCGAAACTCACGCCCAATTTCCGGGTGAACACCAAGCATTGAAAATAAGTCCGGCGAGACGCGCGAGCCCACCAGCCGCAAAGGCTCCGTCAGTCCGGTTACGTTGTAGCCGGCATTCCATGTATATCCCGCGACGTCAACCGATTTGATTCGGTCCTTGAGCGCGAGCAAAGCGCCTTTCGGCATGCCGATGTTCCAGAGTTTCACGAGGCGATCCGGATCGGAGTAGGGAAGCGGCTTCAGCAGGACACCGTTTACGAGACTGAAGATCGCTGAATTCAAGCCAATGCCGAGCGCCAAAGTGAGAATGGCGACAACCGCGAATCCCGGATTCTTGCGCAGCATGCGCGCGCCAAACCGCAGGTCTTGCAGAAATGTTTCCGGCATGGGCAGCCCCCTTCGTTCGCGGTAGATTTCCTTCACTTGCTCGACGCCGCCGAAATCGCGCCGCGCCGCGTGTCGTGCCTCATCCTCCGTCATGCCACGGCGAAGATTTTCTTCCTCCGCCATTTCCAGATGTGCGCGAACTTCATCGGTGAGTTCCTGATCAAATTGTTTCACGTGAAACAATTTGATTGCACGCGAAATCAATATTCGCAGCCAACCCACTTTTTCACCTCAACGCGTTTCTTCAGGGCACAAATTTGACTTCGAAGGTTTTTCGAATGCTTTCGAAACCGTTTCGAATGATTTCAGACCGCAGTGTGAGTTCTCCTTGAGCCATGCTTGACCTTTGCCGGAGTTGGCCTTGAGCCATCCTTGAGTGTTCCTTGACACGGTCGGTGCTAGTCGTGCCGTAGCGCAGTCATGGGGTCCACGCGCGTTGCGCGGCGCGCCGGGATCCAGCAGGCAAGGAGCGCTACCGCCACAAGCAACGCTCCCACCGCGGCAAATGTAAGCGGATCCGTCGCGGTTACTTCATAGAGCAGGCTAGCCATTAGCCGAGTGGCGGCCAGGGAGGCGGCGAGGCCAATCCCCAAACCGACAGCCACAAGCTTCAGGCCCCTCCACAAAACGAGCCGCAGCACATCTCCTGGCTGCGCGCCGAGCGCGATCCGCACACCCAACTCGCGTGTCTGCTGCGCCACTCCGCGCGAAATCACTCCGTAAACGCCAATGGCAGCGAGGAGAAGCGCTCCGCATCCGAATACGGTGAGCAGCCACGTGTTGAATCGGCGCGGCGCGAGGGACGCGGCGACCAACTGTTCTAGTACAAAGACCTTGCCGATGGGCTGCTGCGGATCAATTTGCTGGACTGCATTTCGGATGGTCTTTACCAATACGTTCGGCGGGTTGCTTGACCGGATCAGTACCGTTCGCGTCCGGCAAAGCGGGCCGACGTGGTCGTCGTCACACACCTGCCGAAACGGCTCGTAGGTGTGAGGCTCGGTCGGGTCGTCGAGCGCACCCTGCTTCACGTCGCCGACCACGCCAACGATCGTGAGCCACGGATCCTGTTCGGTGGGGCCGGGCCACTTCAAGCGTCGCCCCACCGGATCTTCACCTGGCCAGTAACGCCGGCCCATTCCTTCGCTGATGATGACGACATTGTCTTTGCCGAGAGATTCTTCTCCGCTGAAAAATCTGCCGTGCAGGAGCGGGATGCCCATGGTTTGAAAATAGTCGCCCTCCACGAGCGTGTGATAGTCGTACGGCGCGCTTTTGTTTTGTTCGGCTTCGTGACCTTCCGCGACGAAAGTGTGCGTCCAATTCGAGTTCATCGGTGGGTCACTGCTGAATCCAACCGTTATTACGCCAGGGATTGAGGCGGTCTCCGCGAGAAGCCGTCCGAAGAACGCGTATTCTCGCTGCGCTTTGTTGTACTGCGAATTCGGGAGACCAATCAGGAGCCCGATCGTGTTCTCGGTGCTGAAACCTGGACTCGTCTCCCGCGCGCGCACAAAGCTTCGGATCAGCAAACCGGAGCCGATCACGAGCAGCAATGCCAGAGCCATCTGGGCAACCACGAACGCATCGCGAATGCGACGATGCCCGCGCGAGCCCGCGTCGCTCCTTCCGTTCTCCTTAAGCGTTTCGTTTAAGTCCGTTTTCGCCGCGGCAAGCGCGGGCACGATGCCGAAGAGAATTCCCGAGAGGATCGAAATTCCCAGCGTGAAAAACAGCACGGTCACGTCAAGGGAAACTTCCCTAGCACGAGGCAGGACCGCGGCTGCAATCGCGACGAGTCCTTTTAGGCTGGCGTAGGCCGCGAAAAGGCCGAGCGCACCCCCGGCAAGCCCCAAGAGAGTGCTTTCGATAAGAAGCTGGCGCACCAGACGCAGACGGCCCGCGCCGAGCGCGACGCGCAGCGCAATTTCCTTCTGCCGGGCCGCTCCGTGAGAAAGCACCAGGTTGGCCACGTTGGCGCATGCGATCAGCAGCAAAAGCCCCACGGCGCCAAGCAGAAGAAAGAGCATCCTTTTCGTCCCACCGACAATCAAGTCGGCGAGGGGAGTGACGCTCGCCTCGAGCGCCACCTTCGAGCGATCCCGGAACTCGACTGGATAGAATTGCTCCTGGACTTGCTCCGCCGCCAGCATTATGTCCGCGTTGGCAGCCGCAACTGAAATTCGTGGCTTCAACTTCGCGAGAACTCCGAAATTGAAATTGTCACCGCGGTCAGAGGGATCCAATTCGGCCGAACTGAACGCGATCGGCACCCACAGTTGCGCTGGACGGGTGTAAGGCAATCCTTTCGAGGGGAATTCAAAGCTGGCGGGCATCACGCCAATCACGGAATAGGGCTCGCGGTCGAGGAGGATTTTCTTTCCGACGATTTCCGAATCGCCGCCGAAGCGCGTTTGCCAGAGCGCATAACCGAGAATGGCCACGTTGTTGCCGACCTTGTCTTCGTCGTCGGTAAAGGTCCGGCCGAGCATGGGTTCCACGCCGAGAATTCGGAATAGAGCCGCCGAAGCGCGAGCGGCGTCCACTCCTTCGGCAAACCCATTTCCTGAAAGATCCATGGGTTTGAAACTAAGTACCCCCATGCTTTCGAGCGAGCGGTTCAAGACCTGGAAGTCAGGGATGTCGAGCGCTGAGACTGGGAATTGTCCCTGGATCACCTTTGGGATAGATTCCCGCAGGATGACCAGGCGGTCCGAATCCGCGAAGGGAAGTGGGCGCAGCAGAAGCGCGTTTACCACGCTAAAAATGGAGACAGTCGCGCCGATGCCCAGCACGAGGGTGAGGACGGCGACGGCTGTGAAGCCGGGATTCTTGCGAAGCATGCGCGCGCCAAATCGCACGTCCTGCATGAAAGATTCAATCACGGGCAGCCCCCTTCGTTCCCTGTAGACTTCCTTCATTTGCTCGATGCCGCCGAAATCGCGCCGCGCCGCGTAGCGTGCTTCCCTCCGCGACATCCCGCGGCGCACATATTCATCTTCGGCCTGCGCCAAATGCTCTCCGAATTCATCGGTGAGCTCCGCTTCGTTTCGCGGCTTACCGAAAAGCCCGCGCAATCGCGACCATGTTTCTCTGAACATTTTCACCGCCGGAAACAAACGCTGCGTTCCACCAATCAGTGACGCTCAGTCGCAGCGCAACGCAATCACTGGGTCGACGCGCATCGCGCGCCGCGCGGGAATCCAGCAAGCAGCGAGCGCCACCACAACGAGCAACGCGCCCACCGTGGCGAACGTAAGCGGGTCTGTTGCGCTCACATCGTAAAGGAGGCTCGCCATCAGCCGCGTTGCCGCGAGTGACGCCCCAATGCCAACTACCAGTCCAATCGCAGCGAGCGTCAATCCTCTCCGCAATACCAGCCCCAAAATATTGCCCGGCTGCGCGCCAAGCGCCAGCCGCACACCCAGCTCCCGCGTCTGTTGCGCCACGCTATACGAAATGACCCCGTAGACGCCGATGGCTGCCAGCAGCAGCGCCGCGCCGCCAAACACCGCCAGGAGCCAGGTGTTAAACCGCCGCGGCGCAAGCGAAGCGGAGACAACATCTTCCAAGAGATTCACGCGACCGATTGGCTGGTCCGGGTCCATTTGTTGAACGATATTTCGCACCGTCGGCATCAGCCCGGCAGGCGGAACTGTTGACCGCACAAGGATATTGCGCGAAGTGCACAGAGGGAATGCGTATGGACCCTGACAAAGGTGCAGAAACGGCTCGTAAGTGTGGGGTTTCGTAGCGGCATCGAGCGCCCCCTGTTTGACGTCGCCCACGATCCCGACAATCGTGAGCCAACGGTTTTTTGAACCCGCGGCGCCCCATTTCAAACGGTGGCCGATGGGGTCTTCTCCCGGCCAGTAACGCTTGGCCATTCCGTCGCTAATGATGACGACGTTTTCTTTTCCGTTCATCTCCGCGTCGTTGAAAAATCTGCCGCGCACCAGTGGAACGCCGAGCGTTTGAAAGTAGTCCCCATTCACAAGTGTGTGTGAAGTCGTCGGCACGCCGTTCGCTTGCGCGGCCTCATGGCCTTCCATTGTGGTCGTATGAAACCAAACTGAATTCAGGGGAAGGTCGGTGCTCTCGCCAACCGAGGCAACACCGGGGAGTGCGCGCGTTTTCGCCGAGAGCTGTTCAAAAAAAGTCATCGTTCGGGACATCTGTTCGTATTGCGAGCCGGATAGCGAGATTGAAAACGCGATTGTGTTTTCCGGGCGGAAACCGGGATCCGTTTCCCGGGCACGAACAAAACTCCGGATCAACAACCCGGATCCCACGACAAGAAGAAGCGCCAGCGCCATTTGAGCGATTACAAAGACATCGCGAATCCGCCGATGTCCGCGCGAACTCGATTCACTCCTCGAATTTTCCTTCAAAGTCTCATTCAGGTTTGTCTTCATCGCCGCAAGCGCGGGTGCAATTCCAAACAAGATTCCCGAAATCAGGGATATTCCAAGCGTGAAGAGAAGCACCGTGCGGTCCAGTGAAACTTCCCGTGCGCGCGGCAGAGTCTTAACCGCGAGCACCACCAGGCCCCTCACTCCGGCGAATGCGACAAAGAGCCCGATCGCTCCGCCGATGAGCCCCAGAAGACCGCTCTCCACGAGCAATTGCCGCACCAGCCGGCCGCGCCCCGCTCCCATCGCGACTCGGACCGCGATTTCTTTTTGTCGCTGCGTTCCGCGCGCAAGCATCAGGTTTGCGACATTGGTGCATGCAATCACGAGAAGAAGCCCTACGGCGCCCAGAAGAAGCATCAGAAGCGGGCGCGTTGGACCGACGATCAGTTCCGCGAGCGGCGTTACGCTTGCCCCCAAATCAAATTTCGATCTGTCGTGCGCTTCCGGTGGATAGAATTCCTCTTGAATTTGCTCCGCCGCCACATTCACGTCGGATGATGCGGCATCCGGTGTTGTCCCGGATTTCAATTTTGCCAGCACGCCAAAATTGAAATTGTCGCCGCGATTCTTGGGGCTCATTTCAAATGGATTCAGCCCGATCGGCACCCACAACTGCGCTGGCGGGAAGAAGGCCAAGCCGTTCAATGGGAATTCAAAACCACCGGGCATGACTCCGATGACCGTGTAAGGCTGCCGGTCGAGCAAAATCTTTTTCCCTACGATGTCGTGGTCCGCTCCGAATTTGGTCTGCCAAAGCGCATTGCCGAGAATGGCGAAATTGTTTCCGATTTTGTCTTCGTCTTCCGTGAATGTCCGGCCGAGCAAGGGCGAAGTCCCGAGGACGTGGAAAACCGCAGCGGACATGCGTGTTGCCTCAACGCGTTCCGCCGCCCCGGTTCCGGAAAGATCCATCTGATTGGTGGTAAAGGCGCCGAGATCTTCAAACGAGTGGCTCATCCGCCGAAAGTCCGCGACGTCCATCGCCGGCACAGAAAATTTCCCGGGCAGAATTTTGGGCATCGACTCCTGCAACATGACAATCCGGTTGGAATTCGGAAAGGGAAGCGGACGCAGCAGCAGCGTGTTGACCACGCTGAAAATGGAGGTCGTAGCTCCGATTCCCAGCGCCAGTGTGAGGACGGCAACCGCCGTGAATCCAGGATTCTTGCGCAGCATTCGCGCGCCGAATCGCAGGTCTTGCAGAAAAGTTTCCAGCATGGGTAGCCCCCTTCGTTCGCGATAAATTTCCTTAATTTGTTCGACGCCACCAAAATCGCGCTTCGCAGCGTGCCTCGCCTCGTCCTGCGACATTCCGCGGCGCACATGCTCTTGTTCGGCCAACGCGAGATGCTCGCGCACTTCATCGCTCAGCGCGGCATCGAAAGGCGCCTTACGAAACAATCCCTGCAAACGTGTACCAAATTCCCTCAAACGGCCCATTTCACGACTCCTCCGTCGCATGCAGCAGCCGCGCCATAATTCCCGTCAATCGCTCCCAGTTTTCGGTTTCCGCCGACAGTTGGCGCTGCCCGGCACGCGTGATCGAGTAATACTTCGCGCGGCGGTTATTGTCGGAGACGCCCCATTTCGAGCCGATCCATCCGCGCTGTTCGAGCCGCAGCAGGGCGGGGTATACCGTCCCCTGATTGAGTTTCATCATGTCGCCGGAAATCTGCTCCAACCGGCGCGCAACCCCATAGCCGTGCAGCGGCCCCATGGTATCCAGGGTTTTGAGGATCATTAAGTCCAGCGTGCCTTGCAGCACGTCGAGTCGCGGATCGTTGATAGGACACCTCCTGTTGAGAATCGACAGGAACCTATACTCCTTGCTGTTGAATGTCAACAGGAAGGGTCATTCCATAAGACGCGGCAAACGCAAAAATGTCACGCGTCGAGGTACATGCGGCAGGACTTATTAGGGGATGTAAAATGGTGAGCGCGAAACCCTGAAGCAAGTCAGCAGGCATAAATAGAAAGCGCGCCGGAATGGGAGGGCTCTTGAGAGGCAGGAATCGTTCCAAGCCGATGTCAGGCGCCTAGCTCGGATGGCCGGCGATCCACTCCCGCAGCATGGATGCGACATCGGGGTGTTTGGCAAGCTCGGCGGCCTCGACAGCATCCTGCACGCCCAGGAAACTCTCGCTCTTTTGCCGGGGGTCGAGCCCCTTTTCAAGGAAGAAGCGGCACATTTCCAAATGACCGCCGGTCGCCGCCGTGTGCAAAACGGTCCGGCCGCGCATGTCTTCCTTGGGGTCGGCGCCCGCGGCGATTAGATACTCCGCTTTGTCAATTTGCGGCTTCCCGAACGCCGTATACCAAAGCAGAGGAAAACTGTGTGCGCCGCGCTCATGGAGGCGCATCGAATCCACCATCAGCAGCCGCTTTACGTCCGCCATCGATCCGAATACTGTCGCGGTACAAAGCGAATACGACGCCCCGCGATCCAGGTAATGCCCGCCGATATCCGCCCGCCCCATGTGCGCCGCCGCTTCCACGGGCAATTCATCCCACGCCGCCCGCGTGTTCAGCAGGTCCGGACACAGAGCAATGAATTTCTTCACACGTTCGAAATCGAAGTGCGAGATCACCGTAAATCCATTCACAAGATCTCGAGGCAGTCCCTGCGAGTCGTCCCGCGTGAGCGCATTGAATTTGGAGTCATATTCGTATCTTTTTGCGTAGTAATCCCGTGGGATCGCCCCGGAATTCCGCAGCAGGGAAGCGGCATCTGTTTTTCCCCCGGACACCGCGATTTCGAGCGGAGTCTGCCCCGCAGAGTTGCGCGCGCTCGCGTCGCCGCCTTTTTGCAGCAGCAGGCGGATCACGCGCGGATATCCGCTTCGCGCCGCGGCGTGCAATAGAGTTTCACCTTCGGAAGTCGCAACATTCGGATCCAGTCCGTTGCCAACCATTGCGAACGCCATCGCCTCTGCCGCGCTCTTTTCGACGCACTGCAATCCCCAGTAAGCCGCAATCGAATTCTTCCGCTTGGGGTTCTTCGCGGCAAAGTTCGGCCCGAAGGTGATGAGGTTGTCCACCACGTCGGACTTGCCGCAAATCGCGGCGACATGCAAGGGAGTGTCCCCGACAGGATTGGGTTGATTCACTAGCCCCGGCGCGGGACGAATCAGCTCGACCGCGCGCGCCACCTTGCCGCCGGCCGCCGCTTCGTAAACATCCGGCACCAATCCCTTCGATTCAAAGTAGTTCATCACTTCTGCCTGCCCCGCAAATGCCGCCAGCAGATAGACGGATTGCCCTTGCGCATCCCGCGCATAAATCAGCGCAGGGTCGCGCGCGATTGCCTGCGCGACGGCATTCATGTCACCCGTAAGGACGGCGCGTCGGAAGGGACCCGTCTCGGTGCGCAGCAAATCCGGGGCGATCAACGATGGACCCATTTCCATTTCAGGCAGGCCTTCTGCAATCGTTGGCGCTATCGCGCCAATCAACCGCGAGCCCGGCCAGTACGACGCCGCAAATGCCGCAGCGGAAATGCCACTGATGAAATCTCTCCTGAGCAGTTGGGTTCGCAAGTTCCGCCCTCCATCCATTGAAAATACGCTCCCAGAAAAATTCCGCTTCTCCATACCTGCTATTTTCGAAAGGAATCGATTCCTCGCGCCACTTCACCAAAAAAAGAAAGCCCACCCGTAAGGGTGGGCTCTCCAGAGGGGAGAATCGTTCCAGGCCTATGCGCGGAAGGCCCCGAACTCTTTTTCCTCACGGGGAGCATAAAAGAGCCGCCAGTTAGGAGTCAAGCAAATAACGCATTGAATCTAAAGGACTTAAAGTCCTTTAGAATCAGCGGTTTACGGGAAAATCCACAGAAATGCCTTGAAATCAACAGGTTTCAAGGATTGCTCGAAGGTGAAGTTTCAGTAGAAGTCTTTCGTGTTTATGGGCTTGCCGCTCAGTCCCAATTGGAGCACCTCAATCTGGCCATGTCGGTCAAAAACCTTTCCTGGAAGGAAGGTTTTCACCACAACTCGAATGATTCCGAAGCCGATTCCGCTCACAATAGAAAACACCATCAAAATACCAGCGCCAGTGAATGCTCCAACCACGTACACGGGCCAGCTCAGTTCCGTCGCTTTATACGACGGCTCGTTCCATGTGACATTGTGGCCGAAGATGACCTTTTTCAAAAGTGCATTCGCGAATGGAGAAGGAGCCGGGCCGATGACGATTGATATGAGGTCATCATCCCGCTCTGATGCCAGAATCAGATTTCCCGGAATGGGAACATCGGTGGTCGAGTGAAGGATTGGCTGGGCGAAGTCGAAATGTTTTGACGCAATTTGTTGAGTCGGGTACTCGACAATCAGGAGTGTGACTTCATGACCGCCCTTGCGATATCGAGCCGAGATCGCCTCTGCCCCGTTGGAAAATCCAACCCAATCACCTGTCCCCACTGGAAGAACAGCGTGGAGAGCAATCGGCCCCAGGATGTAACGCTCAGAGCCCGGCACCATTCCTTCCACAGGCAAATGCACAGCAATTGACGGGAACGCAGTCGGGTCGGCTTTGGCCTTTAGCGAGCCGGCCAGGGACTCAATATCATTCAAGGATCCGGCGACGGCGGCGCCATTCGCATCAATGAGGAAATTGCCTACAACCACCAGCGCCCTGTTCGCCGACGCCGCTGCGTATCGCGAAATGTTCGACGCCTGCATCCCGGCAGGCCGCAAATAAGTGAAGGCGCCATAGGCGGCCGAAGGGTCCGACATTCGGTAGAGCGTGACGTTCAGAGTGCCCGCGCCCCGCGCATAATCCGCGCGTTCGACTGCCTTGAACCCATACTCCCGTATCGCCGCTACATCCAATCCCGCAATCTGCTCCAGAGCGATGGGCTGCGCCGCGCGCTCGTTCCAACTCCCGAACGAAGGGGGCAGCACCCCCTGCGCCGAGGACGGATGTGCCATCGCCAGCGAGCAACACGCAATCAAGCATGAAATTAGTAATCGCCTCACAAAGCCCTCTGGATGATTAGACTCCGGAAGTTTACCGCTGGTTCCCGCCCGGCGCTAGTCCGCCCCGGCCATTCGTGGGGGATTTGGGTTGTTCGTGTAATGCGAGGCTGTTCGTGCTTTTCAGGTAGGATTCGATGCCTTTGAATAATCCGTCGGCAACCCGGTCGCGCCCATCCGGTTTGCGCAGCGATGATTCATCCGACGGGTTGCTGATAAACGAAATCTCCGCGAGCACGGAAGGCATGTTTGCGCCAATCAACACCACAAAGGGCGCCTTCTTCACGCCGCGGTCTCGAATGCTGTGATTCGACTTCTGCAGGCGTTTGGTCAACGAATCCTGAATGTCAGATGCCAGTTCGCGCGATTCCTCAATTTTCTCGTTCTTCGCGATGCGCTGGATAAGGTCTTCCAGTTCATGCACGTTTCCCTGTGCCGTCGCGTTTTCGCGCGCCGCCACCTGCATCGCCTCCGGTGAAGGCGAAAAATTCAAGTAGTACGTCTCCACGCCGCGCGCACCCGAATCCGGGCTCGAATTCGCATGGATGGAAATGAACAGGTCCGCCTTGGCTTCGTTGGCGATGGAGGTACGCTGCTCGAGTGGGATAAATATGTCGTCGTCCCGTGTGTAAATAACTTCTGTCCCGGGCAGTCGCTCCTCGATCATCTTGCCCAGCCGCAGGGCGACATCGAGGCATAAGTCCTTCTCCATCAGGCCGTTAGGGCCAATCGTGCCGGTATCATGGCCGCCGTGTCCGGCGTCGATCACAATACGTCCAGTCTTTAGCCCCAACGCGCGCGTGAGCGATTGCTGGCCGTCGCGCGTGGGGTCCGGTACGGGCGAAGGTGGCTGCTTCGCGCCGCTGGACCGAATTGTCCGCGTATTGATGTGCGAGTCCGGCGGATTGGAAGCAGAGTTGGACGGATCTTTGGATGTGAGATTTGGGATGGCGTTAGTGGCCGTGCTGGTGGAATTGTTGGAGGCCGCAGGCGTGTGCGGATTGCCCGCTGATTTCGCGCTTGGCGGCGCCTTTGGCAACGCGCTCTGCGCAACGGACGTGTCCTTCTTCGCGTAAACATCCACGACCATCCGGTATGGATCCCGCAGCAGAAATACCGAGTAATCTTTTATCTTGGACACTTCCAAAACGATGCGCACCACTCCTGCCTGGTTCTGCGCTACTCGCACCCCTTTCAATAGTTCGCCCTGCACTTGGACCGGAGCCATCGTCGCCGAGCGGCCCAGTCGCGCGCTCTTCACGTCAAAATAGATTCTGTCCGGATTCGAGAGCCGCGCCCCCTGGTAATTCACGGGTGCGTCCAGGCTGATCACGATCCGCGTGTAGTCCGGCGTCGCCCACGATTTGATCTCGCGCACCTCGGCGATTCTGCCCGGGGTCGGCTCTTCCATCGTTTCCGCAGCACTGATTTGCACCGGCGGGGAAACCGGCGCGGAATTTGCCCCGGGATTCGGCGCGCTATTTGACGTCGTCCCAGCCCCCGGCCGATTTGCCTGGGAGGTCGCCTGAGATTGACCCGGGGACTGATTCTGAGGCGTCGGACTGTTCGTCGCGGCTTGCGATGGAGTTTGCGTCGCCGGTGGCACGTACCTCTTCGCCACCTGCTTTGGGTTTGAAAGCTCAGCCAGCGCCGCCTGCGCGTCCTTCGCGCGCGGAGATTGCGGGTGCAGCTTCAGGAATTCTTCAAACGATTTCTTCGCCAGCGCCGAATCGTGCAGGTCATCTTTCTCCACCTGGGCGACGGCGAAGAGCGCGTCCTCGCGATAGCGGCTCTGCGGATATTCGTGAAGCAGGAATTGGTAGGTGTCCACGGCATACTGAAAAAACTTCGGATCGAATCGATCCCCCATTTTCCGGTATAGATCGCCTACGGTCAGCAGCGAGAAGGGAATATCCGGAGACTTTGCCGTCAGCAAACTGACCCGCCGGTAGGATTTCACCAGGTCTTGATACTGCTCCAGCGTGCGCTGTTGCTCGGGCGTTACTTCCAGTGCAGCGCGCTGTTTTTGCGCCTTGTCGAATTGCTCGTGCGCTTTTTCGCGCGAGGAATCCGTGCCTGCCCGTAGCGCGGCGCCACCGGACAAAAGCAGTATCGCCAGTGCGCCGCACAACGGTGCGCTTCGCGCCAACGCGCTGCTCACGCGCCTTCTGCTGACCCATTTGCGGATTGTTCCCCCATGAATCATGGTAAGAACCCAATACTACCTGTGAAGCACCCAAAAGGACCGGGGCCTTATTTTACGCCTATTGAATCATTCGAGTTTGAACAATCTTAATTGTCGGCCGGGCTTGGTCGTTCCACCCAATTTAGACGTTAACCCGGTTTAGTCGTTCACCCGATTTAGTCGTTCACCCAAACGAGCCGTCCCTGCGAGTCTTTTTCCTGATGGATGCCATGCGAGGGCGCTGCCCCAGTTGTGCTTCGTGACGATGCCGTATTCGCGCCCGCTGCCGCCTTGCTCGCTGATTTTGTGTTCCCGCCAGATGTGGCATTGCCCGCCACATTCCCATTGGCTGTTCGCGTCCCGCTGGACGAAACCGCGCCCTGTGCGAGGGCAGCCTGGCCGTTGCTTTGGAAATAATTGTTCGTCACCTTCTGCACGTAGTCGCGCGTCTCGCGAATGTGCGGTACTCCGCCGGCGCGGTCCACCGCCCCCGTTCCAGCATTGTACGCCGCGAGCGCCCTGTCGAGATCGCCGTCATACCGCACCAGCAGCGCGCGCAGCGTTTTAACGCCCGCTTCCAGATTCTCCTGGGGATCGAAGACTTTAGTCACGCCCATCTGCAAGGCCGTATCCGGCATGAGCTGCATCAGGCCCATTGCGCCTTTATGAGACACCGCCTCCGGATTTCCGCCCGATTCAACCTTCATCACCGCGCGGACCAGGGCCGGATCGACGCTATAGCGCGTCGCAACAGTCGTGATAAGATTCTCCAACTGCTCCCGCGAAATCGCCCTCGAAGCATTCGGATCAGCCGGCGCATTCCTCATCGCATTGCCCAATTGACTCCTTTTCACGGCGTCGGAGGTATTTTGTGGGGCTACCGCACCCGTCGCTGCCCCATTCGTGGAAAGGGCCGCTGGCTTCGCCGGCGGCGGGGCCAAATTGATATAGACCGTCCGCCCCTGATCATCCTTCACGGTGACCACCTGCGCGCGCGCAGGCATTCCCGCTAACACGAGTCCCACCAGTAAGATAGCGATTCTCATTTGTGCGCGCATAGTCATATGTCTTTTCGGAGGGGAGACTAAATCGAGCAACGGAAGTATGCCATAACAGTCTCCCGGAGCATGCAAATACACCCCTCCGGGGCCCATTCTAGCGCCGGGGCAGATTATAGCATCTGGGCAATAAGGGCTGGCACTAGGTCTAAAGTCCTATTTAGGGCGAATGTGTCTTTTCCGCCAGCCTCGGCCAAGTCGGGCCGTCCGCCACCACTGCCGCCTACCTCCTTGGCCAGGGCCTGAATGATCTTTCCCGCGTGGAGTTTGGCGGTCAGGTCCTTGGTTACCCCGCCAATGAGCGCCACTTTGCCATCTTCCACCATCCCCAGCACTACGGCGCCCGACCCGAGCTTCTGCCGCAGCGTATCCACGAGGCCCCGCAGAGCCTCGCGTGGCATTGTCGGCACTTGCGCCGAGACGAGCTTGACTCCCTTGATTTCGCGCACGCCTGCGAGGAGTTCGTCCACGCTGCCTTGGGCGGCTTTCCGCTGCGCCGCGCCAAGCTGCTTTTCGAGGTCCCTCCGCGAGTCCAGCAGCTTCTGCACTGCGGCATCGAGGTCCTCTGGCGCGGCATTGAGCTTCGCCGCCACCGCGCGCATCGCGTCCTCCGCGCGCTGAAATTCCTCAATCGCGCGCACTCCCGTCACGGCCTCAATCCGCCGCACCCCCGCCGCCACTGATGATTCCATCGCAATTTTGAACACGCCGATGTCGCCCGCGCGCTTGACGTGCGTCCCCCCGCAAAGCTCCTTGCTGTAAAACCCACGCGGGGAATTGGCGTCGGGAATCGTTACCACCCGCACGTTCGACTCCGGATAGCGGTCGCCGAAAAACGCCAGCGCGCCCGAGGCCAGCGCGTCGTCAATCGCCATGATGTCGGTCGTGATCTCGCTATTCAGGCGGATCTCCTCGTTCACCTGCTGCTCGATGTCGCGAAGTTCCGCCGGGTCCACCGGCGCGAAGTGCGAGAAATCGAATCGGAGCCGCCCCGGCTCCACGAGCGAGCCCGCCTGCTTCACGTGCGTGCCCAGAATATTCCGCAGCGCCGCGTGCATCAGGTGCGTGCCCGTGTGATTGCGCTTGATGTGCTCGCGCCGCGCGCCATCGGCGATGGTCGCCACACGGTCGCCCACGCGCAAATTTTCTTTGGCAAGGATCCTGTGTGCAATGATTCCGGAGACGGGGTAGTACGCGCCCTTCACCTCGGCGAGTTCCATGCTCCCGGCGCTGTCGTAAAATTTCCCGGTGTCCGCCACCTGTCCGCCCGATTCCGAATAGATGGACGTGCGGTCGAGCACGATCTCCGCTTCCTCGCCCGCCTTGATTTCATTCACCGCGCCGCTCTTTGTCACGATGGCTTCAATCCGGCAATCGTGTACCGCTGCCCCGTAATAAAAATCCGGCTCCGTCTTGTACGTCTCCGCTATCTTCGTGTAGACCGGGTTCGCAACATCCTTGTGCGCGCCTTTCCAGGAAGCGCGGGCCTTTGCGCGTTGCTGTTCCATCGCCGCTTCAAACCGAGGTTGGTCGAACGCAATTCCCAAATCCCGTGCAGCATCAATGATGAAATCCAAAGGTAAACCGTAAGTGTCGTAGAGCTTAAATGCGTTTTCACCGCTGTATATTGCTTTCTTCTTCGGATCGGCTTGAAGAGCCTTTGCGATAGGTGCAAGCTCTTCGTCGAGTTTCTTCAGCCCGATATCCAGCGTGTGCGCGAATCTCGAATCCTCCGCGGCCAAAACCTTTCGGACCCGGTCGATCGTTTCATTCAATTCCGGGTAGGCGCCGCGCATCTCGGCGTGTACCGAGCTTGCCATGTCGCTCATGAATGGACGGGCCGCGCCCACTAACCGGCCATGCCGGATGCCTCGGCGGATAATTTTCCGCAACACATAACCCCGGCCCTCGTTGGAAGGCACAACGCCGTCTGAAATAAGGAATGTCGCGGCGCGAGAATGATCCGCGATGATCCGCAGCGACGATAGATTCTCAGATTTCTGGGCGTCCGCACCCGTAAGGCGGCTCGCCTCCGCAATCAGCGGCGTAAACAAATCCGTATCGTAATTCGACACCTTGCCCGGGTCCTGCAAATGCAGCAGCACCGCGGCCATGCGCTCCAGCCCCATCCCTGTATCCACGGACGGCTTCGGCAATGGAGTCAGCGACCCATCGGCCCCGCGATTGAATTGCATGAACACCAGATTCCAGATTTCAGTGTAGCGCCCACACTCACACGGAAAATTGCAGTCCGCGTGCCCGTCTTCGCTCGCCGCCGGGCCCATGTCAAAATGGACTTCGCTGCACGGCCCGCATGGCCCGGTATCGCCCATCGCCCAAAAATTCTCTTTGATGCCGGGGATTGCGAACACGCGTTCCGCGGGCGCGCCAATTTCAATCCAAAGTTTCTTCGCCTCTTCATCCACGCCCAGCCTTTTTTCCTCCGTGACGTCCGCTCCGCCAAAAACCGTGAAATAAAGTTTGTCGAGCGGCATGCCGTACCACTTCTCCGAGAGCAGCAGCTCCCATGCAAACGCAATCGCGTCTCTCTTGAAATAATCACCGAATGAAAAATTCCCGAGCATCTCGAAAAACGTGTGATGCCGGTTCGTAAATCCCACATTTTCAAGGTCGTTGTGCTTTCCGCCCGCGCGCACGCACTTCTGGCACGAGGTTGCGCGCACATAATCGCGCTTGTCGAGCCCGAGGAACACGTCCTTGAACTGATTCATCCCCGCGTTGGTGAAAAGCAGCGTGGGGTCGTTCATCGGCACCAGCGACGAGCTGCGCACGCGCCGGTGCCCCTTCTCCTCGAAGAAGCGCAGAAAGATCTCGCGGATTTCGTTCCCGGTCACAATCCCCCTCAGGCGGATGCAATCATCTCACGTTGCAAGGCTGAGTTTTTATTATCGCAGACCGCGCGCAAATGCCGCAACGTGCTCTCCTGAATGCATCTTGCGTTGGGATGCCGAAGAGTTTTGGTTGTCATTCTGAGCCCGCGGCGGGCGAAGAATCCCGATCGCTCTCTACAGAAGTCAATCGGCGCACCCAAATCGCTCGGTGAATCCCCGGCACTAAATACCTTCATCCGGTGTCCAAGAAATTAAAGGAGTTCGTCATGAGCCACCTTCAAAATTGGGATCTCGCCCGCATTTATAACTCAATGGGGCCTTTTGCCCGCGACATCGTTATCCTTTTGCTCGCCATGCTTGCGCGGTCTGCGTTTGTAGCTCTTGATCGGTATCTTCGCTTTGCCGCGGCGCGCAAGAATACTCAAGCTTTCCTGCGTCTTGCCGCTTCACCTCTCAGCGAAGGAAATCTTGCTGAAGCTCAGCGCATCGCGGAAACAAAAGGGAAGAGTCACGTGGCCAGAATCGTCGCCGCGGGCTTGCGTGCTTTCACATCCGCCGGGCTATCGCTTTCGCAATTCGAAAAAATCGACGCCGCGCAGCGCAACGCGCGCCAGGAGATGACGCTCAATCGCGCCGATTTCAATCGCAGATTGAGCGGCCTCGGGACCATCGCCTCAACTGCGCCATTTGTAGGACTTCTGGGCACGGTCGTCGGCATCCTCGATTCATTCAAAGGAGTTGGAAATACGCACATGACAGGCCTCAGCGCAGTGGCGTCTGGAATCGCTGAAGCGCTCGTGACCACCGCTTTGGGCATGCTCGTCGCCATCCCGGCCGTCTGGTGCTAGAACTATTTCACCGACGTGGTCAGCGCCTTCCAGGTTGAGATGGAAACATCTTCGCTGGAACTCGTGACTTATCTCTCGTTTTATTCGGCCGAGAAAGACCAACGAGACCAGAGGTTGTCATCCGCAGGCCGCCAGAAAATCGTTGTCATCGTGAGGAGCGGTTTTCGCGCCGAAGGATCCGGATCGCCCGCCTCAAATCAAGCCATTCGCTACACTTCGCGTGCCGCATGCCCCGCCGCCCTTGTCTTTTGTTTCGCTCAGTCCTAGCATTCAACTATGTTTCGGTGGTCGATTGCAGCATTCATCGTTTCCGTCCTGGGAGTCACTCTTAGCGGGCATTTCAATAAGCAGGCTTCTCAGAGTTTCCCTCCTTCAAATCTGCTGATCCGAGAGGAACGGCGAGTCGTCGTGAATGGTGTTGAAGAAGTCTGGCGGCTTCAGTGGAAGTCACCTCCCAAGCCCGTTTGCGATGCCAACGAGCTCTGGATGGCGATTACTTGTCCCTGTCAGGGCTTTGCATATGGGGAATCTGGCCAGTTGGACCTTGTTCGTCTTGTAAACGGTCATGAAGTGGATCGGTTGGAATTGACGCCTTTGTTTGATGAAGTCCCGACAGGACAAGGAATGGCGGTTGTTCAGCGGTGGAAGCCTCAAGAAAAAGATTTCACTGACCTCGAAGCAGTCGGATTTGAATCTAAGGCTCACTCCAGGCCTGTCGTGACGATTATGAAATTGGAAGATTTCAACCATGACGGCCAGGCAACTGAGTTTTTTCTGCAAAATGGGACAGAACCTTGCGGCAAAGCCACAGGAATAGTAGTTGGTCTCACCCCAAAGAAACCCCACTTGCATGCTTTCGGAACTGCCCTCAATCCTGACAAACCATTGACCATGAAAATTTGGGAATGGAAAGCACTCCTCGCATCAGCACATACCGGGGAAATACTTGACTGGCGGTGTTGGGACCATGGAAGTGATGGAGAAACCGATATAGAGCTGAGTGTGTCGAAAGGAGATATTCTAGGTATTCGTCGCGAGTTCTCATGTACCGAAGCGGGTAAACGCGACATGCTCCTGAGTGAGCGGCCCTTCTAAGTCATGATTTGCGTCAAGTCATGAATCTCCGAATGAAAAAAGTTGCTGACCGTTAATCGCCGTGCCAGGCCGTTTCGAGCGCCTTGCTTTCTAAGCGGATTCCAATTGTCAGTTTTCCATTGACATCCAAGCTAACGTTATGGTAATCTGTTTTGCAGATTGCGAGTCCCATTTCGAATACAGTTCCAAAATGGGAAAAGTCGCCCCTGCCGAAAGAGAGAATCAGCCTGATTTCAATCAGCTCGTAAGAGTATGATTCTAAAAGACTTTAACTCCTTTAGGCGCACACTCTTACGGGGGATCGCCAGCCCAAAAACGTAAGTTATTGAATCCATTGGACTTAGTGTACTACTTATGTATACTCGTAAGTCCTTTAGAATCACACTCTTACCGCTCATCGTTCCCGTAAGTCCTTTAGGCGCATACTCTTACAAAAAGATGGGGGGAGGGGGGGTAATAGCAGCCGGCATAGGTACTAGGAAACAGGCAATTCCGGCAGCATACCCGCCAGCGAATCGGCAGTACGGCGGAGAGACGACTCAATCACAGCATCGAGCGGAAGGTAAGCAGGTTCGTGCGTCCGGATGCGCATGGCTTCAAGAAATTGAATTTTGGCCTTGAGCGCAAAGATCGCCAGCCAATCGCCGGATTTCTCGACGCGATCCAGTTCCTCCGCAAACACGTAATCGGGCTTACTGCGCACGAGTTCCGTAAGGTTCGGCGCATTGCGCAAGTAAAGTCCCACGCCCTGCTGAAGGGTGCCGTCGAACGTAAACGGGCCGCGCCAATCGGGATGCAGCCGCTTCAATTCTTGCCTCACCGCTGCCAGGTAAGCAGGGAATTGGCCGGCACTCGCAGAGGCGCTGAAGCCCGCGGCGGCGCTTAATCCTGCTGCCGCGAAATTCGCGCCATTATTGAGCTCGCGTGCCGCAAGGCAGTAGAACGCGGAAAGCGCTCGCGGCCGGGCCAGCGCCGCGATGGATTGCGGTTCGCGTTGCCCCGGCTGCTGGAACTCGGCCAGCTTTGGGGCAAGTTCGGCAAGCAACGCATTGATGCTGGCGACGATGATTGCCGCCAACGCTTCAGGGGGTGTGGGGGTGCCCGCCGCCATCGGCTATTCGTCCTCCGCGGTTTCAATTTCGGGGAGATCGGCCGCGCCGCCGGTAACTCCGCGCATGGCGCGGCGAATCTGGTCGGACGAAAAACCGGAGCGCAGCAAGCTGGAATAAAGTGACGCGCGTTTGCGCTCATCGAGCTTGCCGCGTACGAATCTCAATTTTCGCTCGATGCGCTGTTTCAGCATCTCTTCCTCGTTCGTTTCCGCGAACGCTTCATTGAGCGCGGCGTCAATGTGACGGTCCGGAACTCCCCGCGCGCGCAACTCCCGCGCGATCCGGAAGCGGCCCTGCTTGCGGTGCGCCGCGCGCGTCCGCGCGAACTCGCGCGCAAAGCGCGCATCGTCGAGCAGGTTGTCGCGCTTCAGCCGGTCGAGCACTGTGCGCACCATCGTTTCATCTTCCGCGCGGCGCTCGAGTAGCATGCGCATTTCATACACGGAATGCGCCCGACGTATCAGCGCACGCAGCGCCGCGGCATGAAGCTGCTCTTCTGTCCCGAGCTTGCGGGGCGCGCGCACAGAGAGAGCATAGATGTAGCGAAGCAACGAGGCAAGAAGACATGGAGGCAATCTATGGAGGCGAAATCAGTATCCTGGAGAAGCGACACCACAATATGGGTGGAAGGAATTATTTGCGAACGGTGCGTTCGTACTCGTTCATTTGGCGCTCCATCTCCTCGCGCGCGGCATCGGCGGTGGATCGGATGCCCTGAACGCGCAGGCGGAAATCGTCCGGGTTCGAGGCGCGGAGCAGCGCTTCTTCGTAAGAGATGAGGTTGCGTGTGTAGAGATCGTAGAGCGACTGGTCGAACGTCTGCATGCCGTACTGGCTGGTGCCGGCGGAAATCGCATCATGGATGAGGCGCGTTTTATCCGGGTTGACGACGCAATCGCGGATGTAAGCAGTGGCGATCATGACTTCGACGGCGGGCACGCGGCCCTTTCCGTCGGCGCGGCGAACAAGACGCTGGCTGACGACGGCCTTGAGTGTTGCGGCCATCTGTAGGCGAATCTGTTTTTGTTCCGGCGGCGGAAATACGGCGATGATTCGCTGAATGGTTTCCGTCGCATCGAGAGTGTGCAACGTCGAGAAAACGAGGTGGCCAGTTTCGGCGGCCAACAAAGCCGTGGAGATCGTTTCAAGATCGCGCATTTCGCCGACGAGAATGACGTCGGGATCCTGGCGCAAGGCGGCGCGCAGCGCGGTTGAAAAGTTTGCGGTGTCCACTTCGATTTCGCGCTGGTTGATGAAGCTCTTTTTGTCGCGGTGCAGGAATTCGATGGGGTCTTCGATGGTGATGACGTGGTCGGAGCGCTCCGTATTGATGCGGTCAATCATCGCGGCAAGGGTGGTGGACTTGCCGGAACCGGTCGTGCCGGTGACGAGCACGAGGCCGCGTTGCTCCTCGCAGATTTTTTCGATGACGCTCGGCAGGTTTAATTCGTCCACGGTGCGGATTTTCGTGGGGATGACGCGCAGCACCATGCCGACATTGCCTCGCTGCTGGAAAACGTTTACGCGGAAACGCCCGAGGCCTGCAACCCCATAAGCCATGTCCAACTCGGCGGTTTCCTTGAATTTCTGCTTCTGCCGGTTGGTCATCATGCTAAAGGCCATCGAGAGCATCTCTTCCGGCGTGACGCGTGGGACGTCTGCTTGCGGATAGAGCACGCCATCCATGCGGAGATACGGGTGGTTGCCGACTTTCAGGTGCAAGTCGGAGGCTTTATTTTCGACGGCGCGACGCAGTAGATCGTCAATGCTCAGGGCCATTTTGCAATGCTCCCAAAGGGGGGTGCTTCAATTCACGCTAGCATCCGGCGAGGGGTGCGACAAGCTGTGCTGAAGTACCGGTTTCGGGCTAGTAACGGGAGAGGCTTCAGACTGTCTTCCTTGTGGCGGCAATGCGGTGAAACGACAAAATGCACGACCGGATTTATCCAAAGGGCAAAGCGGAAATCGCGGTTTACAATTGCGCCGGTTCCCGGTAGCATCCGCGGAATGCGAACAAAAAATATAATTCGGCTTGGGATTTGCGCTGCGGTTTTGTTCCTGCGGGTTGGGCCGGCGGCTGGGCAGGGCGTTCCATCGGCGGTGCCCACCCCGCAATCAGTGCTGGGCCACACGCCTGGCGATGACTTCTACCTTGCCAATTATGAAGAGTCCATTGCGTACTATCACAAATTGGCGGATAGCTCGAATCGAATCAAAATGTTTTCAGTGGGCAAGACGACGCGAGGCCTGAATTGGGAGATCGCGGTAATTTCGTCGCCGGAAAATCTGGCGCAACTCGACAAGTACAAAGATATTTCGAGGCAACTGACGCAGGCGCGCGGGCTTGATAACGCGGCCGCAAGAGCGCTGGCGCGGCAGGGGAAGGTGATCGTTCATATCGATGGGGGAATGCATTCCACCGAAGTAGCCGGTGCGCAGCATTCCATTCTGCTGGCGTACAAACTGGTGGCGACGCAGGGTGATCCCGAAGTGGACGCGATTCTGGACAAAGTGATTCTGGTGCTGTGGCCGACGCTGAACCCGGATGGGCAGGACATGGTGGTTTCCTGGTACCGGAGGAATCTGGGCACGCCTTACGAGGTGAGCCCCATGCCTGAACTTTTTCAGGAATACGTGGGGCACGACAACAACCGCGACGGCTACATGAACAATATGCTCGAGTCGCAGGAATCGACGCGCGCCGAGCTGGAATGGAATCCGGAGGTTTTCTACTGCCAGCACCAGACGGCGCCATTTCCCGCGCGCATTTTTATTCCACCATTTGTCGAGCCGATTTCCTCGAATATCAATCCGATCTTGATCCGATGGCTGAATGCGCTGGGCATTGATATGGCGGCATATCTGGACGAGCACGACATGCCCGGCTCGATCAACCGCACCGGTTTTGACAACTGGTATCCGGGATTCCAGGATTTCACCGGAATATTCCGGAACACAATTTCATTTTTCACGGAGACCGCGCTTTACCGCTACGCAACGCCGCATTTCTATACCGTGGACGAATTTCCGGAGGACCGGCAGCCGCTGCGGTCGGAAGTTTTTTACAGCAGTCCGTGGACGGGCGGATGGTGGAGGCTGGGCGACGCCGTGCGATACATGGTCGGCGCATCGATGGCAGTGCTGGATACCTCCGCCAAATATCATGAAGAGTTGCTTTACAACAAATATCAGGCGGGCCGGGACAATATCGAACGATTTCAAAAAAATCCGCCGTACGCGTATGTAATTCCCGTGGAGCAGCGCGATTTGCCCACCGCGGCGACGCTGGTGCAAAAGTTAATGATCAATGGAATCGAGGTCCATCAGGCCGCGCAGCCGTTCACTGCGAACGGGCGGAAGTACTCAGCGGGTTCGTGGGTAGTCTTGATGGACCAGCCATTTGGCGGGCTCGCAAAGGAGCTGCTCGAAGTGCAGCAGTATCCGGATTTGCGTGATGGCCCGAACGGGCCGCCGATCCGGCCCTACGACGTGGCGGGCTGGACGCTGCCGATGCAAATGGGCGTGGAAGTGGCGGCCGTGATTCAACCTGTGAGCGCGGAGCGGCGCGCCGAACTGAAACGAATCGAACAGTTCACGCCGCCTGCCGGGAGCGTGAAGGGAACAGGCAACACATTCCTGATCAGCCGCCGCGCGAATAATGGATTCAAGGCCATGAACGAGATTTTCGCGGCGGGCGGGCAGGTTGGATTTTCAACAAGCCCGGCGGCAGGCGGGCCCGAAGCGGGCACGATTGTGGCGACAGGAATTGGCCGCGAGAAAATGGATGAGATCGCGGGCAAGACTTCGCTTGTGGTGCAAGCGGCCGAGAAGGCTCCGCAGGACGTGGTTGCGGCGAAGAAGGCGCGCGTTGGATTGTACCGGTCATGGACGGGAAATATCGATGAGGGATGGACGCGATGGATCCTAGAGAATTACGGGTTCACGCCAACCACCCTGCACAATGGAGACATTCAAGCGGGACATCTTCTGGACCGATTTGACACGATCATTCTGCCGGATTCGCGCACGAATCAAATCTTAAACGGATTTGCCCCCGGATCGGTGCCCGGCGAGTATGTCGGCGGCATCGGCGACGCTGGCGTGGAGGCATTGCGCGCGTTTGTTCGCGGCGGCGGCACGCTGATTACGTTCAATAACGCGTCGCTTATGGCGATTGACACGTTTAAATTGCCGGTCACGAATGTATTGGAGAATTTGAAGCCGGATGATTTTTATTGCTCCGGGTCGTTGCTGCGGGTCGAGATCCGCGATTTGAGTTTGCCGGCGGTTTGGGGAATGCCGCGCGACCCCATCGTGATGTTTGAACTGGGGCCGGCGTTCGACGCAAAATCAGGTTTTCACGGGAAAATTCTGGCCACCTATCCGGAGGACCGCAATCCACTTGCGAGCGGCTATCTGCTCCATCCCGAACGCATTCAAGGAAAAGCGGCGGCCATGGAAGTTTTTTATGGCGAGGGACGCGTCTATCTTTTCGGTTTCCGGCCGCAGTGGCGCGGGCAATCTCTGGGAACATACAAGATGATTTTCAATACGATTTATGATTCGCCGGTGGTGGCGAAGCCCTCATCGCTGCCGAAAACGGCGGAGCAACCCGCATCGGAGCCGGATGGCTGGAAAGCGGAGACGAATCGCGTGCACGCGGATCTTGAGGCGCTGCTGAAGCAGAACCGCGCGTTTTTTGCGGCGCGCGGCGCGCAAGCCGTTGACGAGCGCGGAAAGCTGACGGCCGCGGTGGATCAATTTGAGAAGGACCGGATTCCTGAAGTCGAGGATGCCGCAATCGCGTTGGATGAGTCCGCGAGAAAAAAGGCTGCTGAATACGTGAGGCAGCTACGGCGGGCCGCGGCGGACCTGAAGAGCAAGGAATTCGAGGCATCGGTAGACATCAACGGGCTGATGGATCGCTATCAACTTACTTCGATTGAGCAGCAAATTTCGGCCACGCCATCGAAGCCGAAATAGGGCTCCGCCGCGCTCCCCCGGATTTGGTTCGCGCGTAATTTAAGTCAACAATTCAGTGTGGCGGAATCACGAAGCGGACGATCTGATTTTCCAACGGGATCTCCATTTTGTGCGTGACCGGCGCTTCCTTCGATTCGGCGGACTTGTACGTCCAGCCATTTCCTTGCACTTCAAACTGTGGAAGCGCGTAGGGCAGGCCTTCGCAGGCTAGCATCGAGCTGCGGTCGCAGATATCGAAGTGGAGGTGCGGCTCGGTGGAATTGCCCGAATTGCCGACGAGGCCGAGCGCCTGACCTTCTTTCACCTTGTCTCCAACATGGACGCGAAGAGAGCCGGGCTGGAGATGCGCGTAAAACGCGAAGATGCCGCGGCTCAAATCCAGAAGGACGTGATTTCCGCCGATGGTCTCAAGCGTGATGGGGACGGCGCGCGAAGCGGGCCCCGGAATATTTTGCGGAATCCCATCCTTAATTTCAGTGACGACTCCATCGGCGACAGCGAGGGCTTCTTGTCCGTAGGCGCGATAGCTTTTGTTGTCGGCTTTGTCGCCATGATATGTGACGCCGTCGGGAAAGAGCTGGACCCAATCAATTGCGAAGCGCTGCGAAATCCAGCTTCGACCGTCAATGGGAATCAGGGCGCGGCGATGACCGGATGTATTCGAGGGGCCATTTCCGGCGAGCCAATTGTCGCCGCGAAGAGGGGGATTCAGGACGATGACTGGCGTGCGATTCACGGAGAGCGGCGGAGTTTCGATGGTGATGTCCTCGTTATAGGCGCCGACTTTCATACTGATTTTGTGGCGCACTGCGTCCGGGACGTCCTGCGGATTATCGACCGAAACCCAGACGAAGATGACGGCGGTTGCGCCTCCGCCAATTTTTGATTTCGGCATGGCCGAAGGCTGGCCTGGACGGGCAATCATTGCTTCGAGATCCGCGGCGGAAAAACTCGCCAGGGATTTTTCGCTCCCGGCGGCGACGATTTCGAGACGCGTGAGGGAACAATCCGAAGGGGAATAATTTGCAACGTGCAATTCGTAAACGAGATGCATTTTGCCGTTGGCAGCGAAGGCGGTCGGAGCAATGGGAACGTAGGTGTCGAGCGGGGCGGTGAAGGGCTTAACGGGCGGCGTAGCTGTGGCCGCGGTTGCGGGCGGCTGCTGCCCGGGCTCGGAGAGCGCTCGCTTGAAGTTCATAGGCTGAAGCGGGCCGCCGCTCTGAATCCATTTTCCCGTGATGTCCGTGCCCTCGGAATTCAGTTCGCCGTCGTAAACGCCACCCACCAGCGGAATTTCAAAATGAACTTTGTTTCCATCGAGATGGATCGCGGACATAGGGAGCACGGAGCCCTGGTCAATGCTATCCAATTCGCCGGTCCAGGAACCGTCGGAAAGTCTTGCAAATTGAAGCGCGATGTGCAGAGTATTCGCGCCACCGCCGAGCTGGCCTGTCCATTTGCCCTCGAGGGAAGCGGGTTGCGCCGAAGTCTGTGGCGCGGGATTAGCAATCAAGAGCGCAGCGGCTCCGAGAATGAAAACGCAGACAAAAAGAAGAGGAATCATTTTGCGAATCATTGTGCTCCTGTGCGCGGAAGTTTCTTATGTTTGAGCTTTATCATACGCGGCGCTAGCCGAGAATGCCGAGATGGGTTTTGGGCAACATCTCCACCTGTTCCTTCGTCAAGCCGAAATTATCGGCAATCATCGAAGGCGGATTGGCCGCAAGCCAGGTGGAAATTGAAATTTCCTGATACACGCCGCTGTTGAATAGAATCAGAATCTGCGCCGGTGTGCCGCCAATATTTTCAACGTAATGTCCGAAGCCGCGGTTGATGAAGGCGATCTGGCCCGGGGCGAATTCGTCGGTGAGACTGCGTCTGTGCGCGCCGAAAATGCCGACGCGCGTTTTGCCGGAAATGACGTACTGCCACTCATCGGCATTGGGATGCCAGTGCAATTCGCGGATGCCGCCAGGCTTGAGGTCCATGAGCACGGCCGTGACCGTTGTTTGTATCGGGAACTCAACCGAAGAAACGATGCGTTCCGTGCCACCGGGAAACACATTGGCGCGGTGCACGCCCAAGCGGAACTTGTGTGGGAACTGGTTTGTGTCGGGGTCACCGTTGCGAAGATTTTCGGGAACGGCGGGAGGCACTCTCCCTTGCGTGATGTAGACCTCGCCCTTGGGAAATCCACCAACCACTGATTCCGGCAGGTTGAGATTGCGCGAAACAATTTTCGGAGGCATCTGATTCATGAAGTCCGTGATGCTGAATGTGCCGAACTCGGAAAAGTGGCCGTCGTCGAAAACGAGGATGAAGTGTGCATCGCCGGGGCCCAAGCACTGGAGGGCGTGCCCGTGCCCGCGCGGGAAATACCAGACGTCGCCTTTGCTGAAGTCATCCGATTCCGCCTGGCCATTCGGAGTGATTACTGTTGTGCGGACATTGCCTTCGATGACGTAGGCCCATTCTGCGGCGATGGCATGCCAGTGAAGCTCCCGCAGCCCGCCGGGCTTCAGGCGCATGGAAACTCCTGCGATGCTTTGCGAAACAGGAAATTCTTCTACATTGGCCTCTTTCGCGGAACCGCCATCGCCGACCCAGCCGGTGGTGGCCTCGATGTCGTACTTGAAGGGCAGAAGAGGTTCGTGATGGCCGCCGCCCTTATTGGAGGCTTGCGGATGCTGGGCCGCGTCGGCAAGAAGGGAACCCGCGCCTGCCGCCGCGAGTCCCGCAGCCGCAAGCGGCGCCGCGGCGATCAGTTCGCGGCGCGAAAGCTTTGCGCTGTTGGTGGCTGCATTTTTATCCGGCTTGCTTCGTTCCATCGTCCATCCCCGTCTATTCCTTCTTCAGATAGAAAACATCGTAGATGGAAGCCGCCAGGACGCCGCCGAGGAGCGGTCCAACCCAATAGACACCGGCGTTGTGCCAGTAGCGAGCGGCAAGCTCGGGACCAAACGCGCGCGCGGGATTCATCGCGGCGCCGGTGAAAGGGCCGCCGATCAGGATGTCCATGGTGATGGTGAGGCCGATGGCGAAGCCGGCGATTTTGTTGAAAGCGCCGCGAGGATCCACGGCAGTAGCAAAGACCACGAAGACGAGGAAGAAGGTAAGGATGCCCTCCAGGATCATTCCAGTGGTTCGCGTAATGTCATGCGCGAGATCGGGCGCGCCGATCCAAACAGCTTTCCACGTATCTTCGGGGATCAGATAGCGAAGCAGGTAGGCCGCAGCGGCGGCTCCGGCGAGCTGCGCGATCCAGTAAAGGATTGAATCGAGCGTACTGAGTCTGCGCGTGACCCAAAAGCCGATGGTTACAGCGGGGTTCAAATGCCCGCCGGAAATGTGGCCGACGGCGGTAACCATGATTCCGATGGCCAGGCCGTGGGCAACGGCGATGCCGAGCAGACCGAGACTCACTTGACCATTGGTGTTGAGGAAATGCGCGGCGCAAATCGAGCCAGCGCCCATAAAAATCAGCGCGAAAGTTCCGACGAATTCCGCGAGTAACTTCTGAGGCTTTCCGTACATGGGTCGCCCTCCTGAGGCGGGATGCAGCGCGAATGACAGTATCAGGGGACCGTTAGATTCCGCGGGCGCGATTCTACTGAAAGGGGCGGTGGCAGTCAAAAGAGGAATTCTTGAACGGCTATCGCGCCGCGGGAACGGGGACCGCGACGGGAGTGAGCCAGTTATGGCGATCCGGCTTTTCGCCGGTGACGAGGGCGAAGAATTCGTCCTGAATGCGCTTGGTGATGGGGCCGCGCGCGCCGCCGCCGACGGGGATGCGGTCCACGGAGCGTAGAGGAGTGATTTCCACGGCGGTGCCCGCGAAGAAAAGTTCGTCGGCGATATAAAGCATTTCGCGCGGGATTACCTGCTCGGAGACGGGAATACCGAGATCGGCGCAGATGCTCAGCACGCTGCGGCGCGTGATGCCCGGCAGGACACTCGCGGAAAGCGGAGGCGTGACGACGGCGCCATCCATCACAAGAAAAATATTTTCGCCGGAGCCTTCGCTGACGGTGCCGTTAGAATCAAGGGCGATGCCTTCCTTATAGCCATTAACCATTGCTTCCATGCGGATGAGCTGCGAATTCATGTAATTCGCGGCGGCCTTAGACATGGCGGGCAAAGTGTTCGGAGCCATGCGCGTCCAGGAACTGACGCAGACATCCACGCCCTGTTCCTGCGCTTCGGGGCCGAGATACTTTCCCCATTCCCAACACGCCATATAAATTTCGATCGGGGAAGGGAATGGATTCACGCCGCCTTCACCCATGCCGCGCAGGGCGATCGGCTTCAAATAACATTCCTGCATTTTGTTGGCGCGGATGAGCTCGGCGCCGGCGCGGCAAAGTTCGTCGGTGTTAAAGGGCATGTCCATGCGATAGATGCGCGCCGAATTCGCGAGGCGCTGCATGTGATCCTTCAAGCGGAAGATCGCAGGGCCCTGCTTGGTTTTGTAACAGCGGATGCCCTCGAAAACCGCGGAGCCGTAACTCACGACGTGGGAGAGGACATGAATCTTGGCGTCTTCCCAGCGGATCAATTTTCCGTTGTGCCAGATGTATTCAGTCAGTGGGATGCTCATCGGCTCGCTCCGCTAGAAGATTCGGTGTGAACGATTCTGCAACCGGGGCGGATTATAGCACACGGAATTTGCGGACAATGGGCGGCGAGTACTGGAGCGAAGGATGGACCGGTACCAAATTGGGCGGGCAAGGAAATTTCGGCGGGCGGTTGGTTTGCCGCAAGAAAAGCCTTTCGCGCGGCGATAAGGAACCCCATTTGTGCCTACGCGTCAGAATGGCGATTGAGGATTGCCTGAGGCGAAACCCCGAAGTGGCGGCGGAAGAGGGAGCTGAATGAGCCGAGGCTCGTGAAGCCGCTTTCGAGGCAGACATCCGTGACCGAGTGGTTGCCGCCGCGAAGGAGCATGCGCGCGCGCTCGAGGCGCTGCGTGGTCAGGAATTGATGCGGCGTGATGCCGAAGGCGTCGCGGAATGCGCGTAGGAAGTGGTACTGCGACATGCACGCGGCGCGTGCGGCGTCTGCAATGCTGACGGAATCGTCCATCCGCGAGAGAAAAAAATCGCGGCCACGGAGAACGCGGCGAAGAAGCTCTTCACGCGTGGAAGCACGTGCCGCGGAAATGTGCGAGGCGGCTTCCTCCGCTCGCGGAAGCTCGCGAACGAGGGCGCGCGCGATGCGAATGAATGCCTCTTCGCCTGCAGTGCGCGAAATCTGGCCGCGGGATTGCGCATCATAAAAGCCGCGAAGTGCGGCGAGGACGCCGCTGGGTTCGGGTTCGAGGCGCTGGCGGAAAATCAGCGAGCCGGGAACCGCCGCGGCGGGGGAGTCAAGCAGCGCGGAATCAGGCAGCGTCGAAGCGCGATGGACTTCTTCGACAAAGCCGTGCTGAAAGAAAACACAAAGTGTGGTGCTCGGCACGGCGGAGTCCATCGTCATGGTGTAATGCTGGCCGCAATTCATGACGAGGTAGGAATTTTCGCGGACGACAAAGCGGCGTCCCGCGGTTTCCCAGGTGATAGGGCCGGCAAGAGCGGCTTTAATGGAAAGGGGGCCGGGAAAATCGGGAGTGTGATAGCGCCGGTTGGATCCGGAGACTAGGGCGTTGAATTCACCCAAAAACATTCCCGGGGGGTTCAGCCCCGAGGGCTGTGCGGCGGCGGATTTTACCTTTGTGGTCGCCATCTTTCTATAGACGCCGCAGAACTGCCGAATGGGTCAATTCGGCGACGGAGGAACTTGCGTCATTTTCGGCGGTTGTGGCGCCCGTGAGCGCTGCTGATCCAAGGCCGGGAAAAATGACTGCGATTCGGTGCGCAAATCGGCGTGGCGGCTTTCCCAATAACCCAAAACGAGAAAAGGAATCACAATGGAAAGCGCCCAGAGCTTTGCCTTGCGAGGCGCTTTCTCATCCGGATCCCAACGGAAAACTTGCGCGGAGAGAATGAATGCGATCAGGCCCGTGCCGATCAACGAAAGGAATATGGGAATCAAATCCATTGCTCCCGTACCGTGCAGCATGGCGCGCTGCAAACCGACAACGAGGTACGTGGCGGGCAAATAGTAAGCGACTTCAGCGACTCGTTTTCCGAGAATATAAATCGGGAGCGTGGCACCCGAAAGAAATAAGAGAACGAACCAGATCAGCTGATTGATGAGCTGGGTTTCCTGCATCGTGTTGGTGACGCTGGCGATGATGAGCCCCATCGAAGCGAAACAAGTTGTGCCAAGAGCGGTCAAAAGGAAGACAGTCCAAAGATTTCCGAATGACACCACGTGGAAGAGCAAGCGAGAAATAGCGAATTCTAGAATAAGCGTTGGAAGAGTAAGGACGTAATTTGCAATGATGCTGGAAATCAGCAAATCGCTTGCACGGACCGGCGAAAGCCGATACCGGCGCAAAATACCCTGTTCGCGCCACATCACCAGTTGGACGCTCAGGCCCCAGTAATTACCCATGACCGTGATGGCGACAACCTGCGCGAGCATCACGGGGAGAACAAAAGGGTTTCCGCGGGCGAAAATGCCGAGGAAGAGGAACAGAAACACCATCGGCATAATCAGGCTGAAGAACAGGAAAAGCCTGTTGCGCATCATCAGGCGCATGCGGATCGCCGTGAGTGCAATCGCGTTTTTCAATCGCGCAGCCTTCTGCCGGTCAATTCGATGAAGACGTCCTCGAGCGACGGCGTGGCGATCTCCAAGCCGGCGAGCTCATTGCCGGTGTTCTCGAGGTGCTTGACCAGTGCGACGATGGTCTTGGGCACTGCCTTGGAATGAACAACATAGTAGCCGTCAAATTCGCGGCAGTCGGCGACGCCTTCCAACCCCATCAATGTGTCCACGGCTTCGGGGCGCGCGGTTCGGACTTCGATCCGCGTGGTTCCGGCGGAAGCCTGCTTCAGTTCGCGGGGCGTGCCGCTCTTGATGATGAGGCCCGCGTCCATGATGGCCACGCGGTCGCAAAGGCGCTCGGCCTCTTCAATGTAGTGCGTGGTGATGAGGATGGTCTTCTTCTCGGACTTCAACTCTTCGATGATGTCGTAGATTTCGCGGCGCACCTGCGGGTCGAGGCCGGCGGTCGGCTCGTCGAAAAAGATGACGCGCGGCTCATTGACGAGCGCCATGGCCAGGGCGAGGCGTTGCTTTTGACCGCCGGAAAGCTGCGAATAAAACGCGTTGCGTTTTTCCGCCAGGCCGAAGCGCTTCAACAAATCCTTCGCTGAACGCCTGCGATTATAAAAGCCGGCGAAAAGTTCGAGCGCTTCCCCCACTTTCATTTTTTCGGGCAGAGCGGTGGATTGGAGAGCGCCGCCGATCAGTTGCTTGTACGAATTGCCTCCACTAAGCGGGTCCATTCCGCAAACAGACACGCGGCCACTGTTCGGCTGCCGCAGCCCCTCGAGAATCTCTAACGCAGTGGTTTTCCCCGCGCCATTTGGTCCGAGCAGGCCGAAAACTTCACCTTCCTGGACACCAAAGCTGACGCCGCGCAGCGCCTCAACGGCGCCATAATTCTTCTTTAGATCCTCGACTTCTATGATGGATGCGCTCACAAATGGAGTCCAAGTTTATAGCACAGTCAGCGGGCGGCCCGCGAACGGGGATTGCGGCGCCGGGATTTGGCGAATGCGTGGAGATTCATCTCCACACGATTGCCAATGAATTGCACACCTTCGCTTTCGAGCAGTTTTCGTTGCAGCGCGGCCAGAGGTTCGCGCAACCGGATGCGGCCGCCCGCGCCAAGCACGCGATGCCAAGGGATTCCTCGTCCAGATGGGCACGCCGCCATGGCATAGCCGGCAACGCGCGCGCCGCCGCGCACGCGAACCAGTCGCGCCAGCTCCCCATAGGTGATTACGCGCCCGCGCGGGATGAGTTTCACCTGCCGATAGATCGGCTCCCACGAACTTGCCGCAGTTTTTTTTAATCGAACGCTGGACTTTTTCATTAGCGCGAAGCAACTATTGCAGTATCAGGTCACCTTTCGCAAGCCTACAGCATCCAATGTACTGGATGAACAGGAGAGCGAGCACACGATGCACGTGAGACGCGCCTACAACTCGCCGGCCAACCGCTCCGACGGCCGGTCCCGCCTGAGCAGGTAACCGATAAGTTGCAGAACGACATAACTGTACTAAAGGTCAGTAGTCGGGTGTAGTGGAAAGCCCCTACACTACGTCTCATACGCTGATTCAGGAGCGATGAACATGGCTTTCTTGAGACGCAAAGGCAACGCCTATTATCTGGTCCACAACGTCCGAAAGGCCGGCAAGGTGAGGCAGCTTCACCTCGCGCGGCTCGGCGAGCGCCCGCGGATTACAGATGACGTCGTCCGCCACGTAAACCGCGAACATCCTTTTCTGAATCTGGACTGGACGGAACTGCGCGAAGAGGTCAATAGCCGTGTGGAGCTCTTCGAGGCGGGTTCTGCTCCCGCTCAGAAACTTTTAGACACAATGCGTTCTTTGAACCTTGATTTGGCCGACCTATTCCCGCCATTGTTAAACCTTTCAGGGAAGCCTGAGATGGGACGGGAGATTCTGATGCAGCTCCGGTTGCTTCATTCGACGTTGGGCGTGAAATTGGACCAGTTTGGAGAGGTCCGATTCCGCGCGCTGCCGAGCGAAAGAATGTTCCGGTAAGAGGGTAGCGATATGACCAGCCGCACAAACTTTCTCGACCCATCCCGCAGAAGCGTGGAATCGCAGGAATTTGAAACCTCGCTGCGCGCCCGCATCGTCGGCCAGGAGGAAGCCGTCCAGGCCGTCGTGGACATGTATCAGGTTTTTATGGCTGGGATGAACTCGCCGGGGCGGCCGGTGGGAAACTTCTTATTCCTCGGGCCGACCGGCTCGGGAAAGACTCGCATCGTCGAGGCCACGGCTGAGATTTTGTTTCAGGACCCCCGCGCAGTCATCAAGGTGGACTGCGCGGAATTCCAGCATTCCCACGAAATTGCAAAATTGATCGGCTCGCCTCCGGGTTATCTCGGACACCGCGAGACTCATCCGTTGATCACGCAGGAAGAGCTGTCCAAGTATCACAAAGAGAATTTGAAGATCAGCTTTCTGCTGTTCGACGAAATTGAGAAGGCAAGTGACGCTCTGTGGCAGTTGCTGCTCGGCATGCTGGACAAGGCCACATTGACGCTGGGAGACAACCGGCGCGTGGATTTGTCGCAAACCGTGATCTTCATGACGTCAAATCTCGGCGGCGGCGAAATCACCGAACTGATGAACGGCGGCATGGGGTTTGTGCAACCAATGGACAAGCCTTCGGATGGGCTCGACATCAAGGTTGAGCGCACGGCCACCGAAGCGGCGCGGCGAAAATTCTCGCCTGAATTCCTTAACCGGCTGGACAAAGTTGTTGTGTTTCATCCATTGCGCGATGAGCAGCTCGAGCAAATCCTGCAGATCGAGTTGGGACAGGTTCAGCGGCGCGTGCTGGAAACGGCGCGCGGACAATTCCTATTCCGGCTGACAGCAGGCGCGCGGGCTTTCTTGTTGAGGGAAGGAACGGACACGCGGTACGGCGCGCGTCACTTGAAGAGGGCCATCGAAAGGCACTTGGTCTACCCGCTGGCGAATCTGCTGGCGACGGAGCAGGTAAAACTTGGCGACGTCCTGTGCATTGACTGGGATTCGCGCGATGACGGGCTGATCTTCGAGCGAGAAGGCGAAGGCGCCGTGATTCCCACAACGCTTACGCTGACGCCATCGGGCATCGGCGCGGCCGCAAGCGCTCATGGCGGACACGCCGAAGAGGCGCCCGCGGCGGCGATAGCACGCGAAGCGAAGGCTCCGACGGCGGCGCACAGCGTTCACGCACCACTGCCCACAAGCCGGCGCAGAAGCGATACGGAACGCTCATAAAGTATCTAACTTCACTGAGTAATTTGCCGCCAAGCCAATGAAGCGCTGGCGCTTTTACGCAATCATTCCATTTTTGATTGCAACCCTTCCAAGCGCGGACGCATTTTCTTGTGCGGTTTGTTGTCGTGGCTGAATCGGTGTGCGACAATTATAGTTTAAGGAAGAAAAGCTGAATCGCCATGAGCATCACAATCGGCAAGAACGCAACGCTGGAGCGGCCCGAAGACGTCGGGAAGTTTCTTTCCGATGAGGGCATCATCTTCACGCAACTCGACAAAGCCATTAACTGGGGGCGCAAAAGTTCGATTTGGCCGCTCGGATTTGGATTGGCGTGTTGCGCGATTGAAATGATGTCCATGGCCGCGGCGCGTTTTGACGTGGCGCGGTTCGGCTCCGAGGTTTTCCGCCCGTCGCCGCGACAGGCCGACCTGATGATTATCGCCGGGCGCGTCTCGGTGAAGATGGCGCCCGTGATCAAGCAGCTTTACGACCAGATGCCCGAGCCGAAATGGGTGATCTCCATGGGCGCGTGCGCGACCTCCGGCGGAGTGTTCAACAATTATGCGATCGTGCAGGGGGTGAACCAGGTGATCCCCGTGGATGTCTATGTTCCGGGCTGCCCGCCGAGGCCGGAAGCGCTGCTTTACGCGATCCTTCAGTTGCAGAAGAAAATTCAGAATGAGCGCGGAAGTTTCCGGCGAATCCTCAACCTCAAAAGCTAGTTTTTCACTGGACGATTTAGGTTTGTGAAGCGAGCCGTAGACCGACAATTCCCGCAACAATCAGCGCGATGCAGCCGAGGCGAATTGCCGTGCGCGGCTCGCCGAAGAGCGCAATTCCAAGCAGCGCAGTGCCGACGGCGCCGATTCCTGTCCAAACGGCGTAGGCGGTGCCGATGGGGATTTGTTTCGTGGCAAGGCCGAGCAAATAAACGCTTACAACGCCGCCGCTGAAAACCCCAACGCTCGGCCAGAGGCGAGTGAAGCCGTGCGTGTATTTGAGCGAGATCGCCCAGCCAACCTCACAGAATCCCGCGAGAAGCAACAAGAGCCAAGGCATGGAAACCTCCGTGGAAAATGAAAATGTTATACGACGTTATTCGACTCTGTTTGTGCGCGCGCCGCGCTCAGAGGCAACTCGATCACTTCGGCTTCGCCGCCCGACCAGGTAAGGCGGCTGCCGGGCGAATTATTCTCGCGGCGCACGTAGGCCATTGCGATGGGATGGCCGAGCGCGAAGGAAAAACCGGAGCGCGTCACGCGGCCGACTTCAGCGTTTCCATCAGCAACATTTGCGAGGAGCGGCGTTTTTGCCGGCGGCACGGCGTTGCCAGAAAAAGAAACGCCGACGCGGCGGCGGTTCACGTGGCCGCGCGAACGCACACGCTCGACAATTTCTTGCCCGGTGTAGCAGCCCTTTGTGTAACTGATGTGGGACTTTTCGAGCCCCGCTTCATGAGGGATGACGGTCTCATCGAAATCATAGCCGTACCAGGGGATTCCGGTTTCGAGACGCAGGATGCTCAGCGCGTCGTAGCCAATGGGACCGCCCCCGGCGCTGCGCGCGGCCTGTACGAGCGCTTGCCACAACTTCGACAAATCGCTTCGCTGGGCGACAAATTCCACGCCGGGAACGCCTCCAGGTGAGCGGCGAAACATTTGGCACGATATGCCGGCAATCTGAGTTTCCACGTGGCCCATTTCAGAAATTGATTCGAGCGGGGGCGCACCCAGCGTGCGAAGAGCGTCGGACGTGCGCGCGCCTTCGATGGAAAGCGCGCCTAGATTGTCGGTCACATCCTCGAGGGTTACGTCGTCCATGATGATGAATTTTTCGAGCGTGGTTGCCGCGCGCTCTCGAGTCGCGGCGTAAGTGACGGCAAGAATTCGCTCGGGCATAACGAATGTAACGATTTCAGCAAGAATGTGGCCCTGGGGGTTGAGCAGCAGAGAAGAGGCGCCCTCGCCGGGCTTCAGATCGCGGATATTATTTGTAAGGACAGCGTTCAAGTAGCGCACGCGGTCGGGACCTGTGAAATTGAACATTGCGCGGCAGTTTTTGTCGGCGACGCCGGCAGTTTCGCGGCCGAAGCGGTATTCCTCGCGCGTTTCCGAAAAGCGCGCCGGAAGGAGGCATCCACAGTATTCAGCGATTTGCGCGCCCGCGGCCTCATGGATAGGGCGCAATGGCGTGTCGATTGGTGCAACCACTGGAGTATCAGGCGGCATCGGTGGAAATCTCTCACAGTTATCTTAACAGAAGCGCGCAGTCAAGCAGCACAACGCGCGATGTTATACTTTGAGGCGAAAGAAAGAGTTTCGCATGGGGAACCTGGAGACTTGAGCGGAAAACCGAAAGTCGCGAATGGCGATAACGGCGGCGCCAAGCTGATTCACGAAATCCTGCCCGTCGGGATGTTGCAATGCAATTGCCACGTCGTAGGCGATCCCGTCACACACGAAGCCATAGTGATTGATCCCGGGGACGAAGTAGAACGCATCCTTGAGGTGATTTCCCGCTACGGCCTGAAGGTCCGCGCCATCGTCAACACGCACGCGCACATTGATCATGTCGGCGGATTGCGCGCAATGCGGGAAGCAACCGGCGCGCCGGTTCTAATGCACGAAAACGATCTCGGGCTATACCACGCGCTCGATATGCAGGCGACTTGGATCGGAGTGTCCGCCCCAGGGATTACGGAAGTGGACGAATTCCTTCACGAAGGCCGCGGGATTCGCTGGGGCGATTATGAGTTGCGCGTAATGCACACCCCGGGACACACCGAGGGAAGCGTGTCCCTTTATTTGCCGCAGCGCGAGGGGCCTGGTGTGCATGCCGGTGATATGACGCACTCCGGGGCGTTGTTCGCAGGCGACACGCTCTTCGCCGGAAGCATCGGCCGCACGGACCTCTGGGGCGGTTCGATGAAAGACATCCTCAACTCATTGCATACCAAGTTGCTGGCCTTGCCGGATGAGACGGTCGTGTTTCCGGGTCATGGGCCGGTGACGACCATCGGCGACGAGCGCGAATCAAATCCCTTTTTGCAAGAATAGTGAGCGAGAACAGCGCGGCGCCCTGCCGCGAGCTGGGTTTCCTTATTGCGTGCGAAGCCGCTGCTCGCGTTCCTTGCGGAGTTCTTCCATCACCGTCTGGATGATCTCCTTGGCGCTGCGCAGTTCTTCCTGAATGATTTGAATGTCCATTGCAGGCTTCGTGGGATTTCGCTGGCTTGCGCAATAGACGCCATGCTGGCCAACAAGGACCATGGCGTTGGTCACGCGGTCGAGCGAGACTGCGAGCCGCCCGCGATGCCGCCCTAACATCTGCTCGTAATGCTCCAATTCCTCTTTGTGTTCTTCAAAGGCGGACATGGCGTCTCCTGGGAGTGTTTTGCTCGACCCTCTACAAAGTACGCCTCACCTCCAAGAGCGGCAAGTGCCGGCTTTTTGAGTGGCACCTCGCCAACTTTACTTCCAGTACTCGTGAGTCCCATTTCGGTATTGCACCGGAGGAACTCGCACGTCGCAGCGTTGTGGACGCCTTCAAATTGCGGATTGATAATGGGAGCTCGCATTCGAGGTCGCGATCGAATGCATCCGTCTTAGCGAGGGGAAGATGAGACGCTCTGATCTAGTGCAGCATTCCGAGAAGCATCATACCGACCGGACAACGCAAATCGTATTTGGCGAGCGGCAGCATCTGCTCCGCGTGCTTGATTCCATTGAGAATAGCAGCGTATCCCGTCCGCGGTTTGAGCAGGAAAGGCGCTCGATCGAGCAATTGATCCATGCGCGGACGGAGGAATTGAACTCCATCAATGAAGATTGGGATGAGAAAGTGGGCCTGGTGTTGAGCGCGGAGGCGAGGGCTGAATCGCTTGAGAAGCTCTCGCGAGAGGCTCCGGAGCGCGATTATTACCTGCTGCGATTGATCAGCGAGCATCCCCGCGTTGCTGCGAAGACTTTGAGCCGGTTGGCGAAGCATCCCTATGCCGCGATTCGGGAAAACGTTGCGCGGCATCCGAACGCCGATCCAACGACGCTTACCTGGCTTTCGAAAGACCGCAGCCAGCCGCTCTGGTATCTGGTGGCGTTTAACCCGAATACGCCGGCGCCAATGCGGCGCAAGCTGCAGGAACGTCTTCGCAAGCTCGGGCAATCGCAATCCGCAAAGTAAAATAGCCGGCGCCTGGTTTTGGCCGCAGGCGCATGCAGCGTAGAATGCCCGCATGCGAGAGCAGACTGCCGCGGGCTCATCCGAACCGAACCAAATCCCCGAGCAATTCAATATTCCCGCGCAATTCAACATCGCAGAATATTTTCTCGACCGCCGCGCCATCGAGCATCCGGATCGCATAGCAATTTTGGGAGAACCGGCGCCGGTAAGTTATGGCGCGCTCGCGGCGCTGGCGAATCGAGTCGCCTCAGCGCTCACGCAAGAGGGAGTTGCGCCGGGAGAGCGCGTCCTGATTATTCTTCCGGATTCCGCCGAGTTTATGGCGGCGTTTTTTGGCGCGGCAAAGATTGGCGCGGTGGCCGTGCCAGTGAATCCCATGACGCGCGAAACGGATTACGCGCACTATCTACGCGATTCCGGCGCGCGGCTGGTGATTGTCCATGAGGGCGCGCTTGCGGCATTCTTTCCTGCCGCGAGTGGGTTTCCCACAGAGTCCATCGTGGTCGTTGGTTTTGCCGGCCAATCGACAATGAAACGGTGGCGCGAATGGATTGGCACGGGTGAGGAAAAAATCGCCGCGCGGAAGACGCGCGCGACGGACCCGGCATTCTTTCTTTACACCTCGGGCAGCGGCGGCAATCCCAAGGGCGCCGTTCATCTGCACAAAGACATGCTGGTCACCTCGCTCGGATTCGCGCAAGGCGTGCTTGAAATTTCAGCGGCGGATCGCGCTTACTCAGTTTCCAAATTATTTTTCGCTTACGGATTGGGGAACGGGATGTATTTTCCGCTTTCGGCGGGCGCATCCTGCGTGCTCGATCCGGAGCGCCCACGGCCCGAGCGCACGGCGGAACTCCTTGCCAATCACCGGCCAACTCTTTTCTTTGCGGTGCCCACTTTTTATGCTGCACTGTTGCGCGAAGTGGATCGCGGGCTGGCCGCGGATTTTTCTTCGGTTCGGCTGGCGGTTTCGGCGGGCGAGCGGCTGCCCCCCGAAATTTTTGAGCGGTTCAAGGCGCGGTTCGGCCTGGAGATCCTGGATGGCATCGGCTCGACGGAAATGCTGCACATGTTTCTTTCGGCGCGGCGCGGCCGCGTGCGAGCGGGAAGCTGCGGCGAGCCGGTGCCCGGCTATGCGGCGAAGGTCGTTGATGATGCGGGATGGCCGGTCGCGGAAGGTGAGATTGGAAATTTGTGGGTGAAGGGCGGGAGCGCATTTTCGGGCTACTGGGGGATTCCGGAGCTGACCGCGCGCACGAAGCTGGGCGAATGGGTTGTCACCGGCGACAAATTCTACTGTGATGTTGACGGTTACTATCATTACTGCGGCCGCGCCGACGATATGATGAAAGTTTCCGGGATGTGGGTCGCGCCGACGGAAGTCGAGAACGCGTTGCTCGGCCATCCCTCGGTTGCCGAAGCGGCGGTCGTGGGAGTGATTGAGGCGTCGGGGCTTACGCGTCCGCTTGCATTCGTTGTCGTGCCGCCGGATATCGCGCCCACGCCGGCGCTGGGCGAGGAGTTGCGCGAATTTGTGCGCATCCGCCTGCCCGGGTACAAATGTCCATCGGAAGTGAAATTTCTCGACGCCCTGCCCAAAACCGCGACGGGAAAGATTCAGCGATTCCGGTTGCGCGGGGCTCCCTGAGTTTTCCACAGCCTCATAGACAAATTGGCTCTTTACACCCCATAATTATGGTGTAGATTGGCCTGGATAAAAGAGCCAATGCTTCCGCTTCAATTACAACTCGAAAGCCACATCCCGCTGTACGTCCAGCTTCGCGACCAGCTTCGCGCGCTGGTGCATGGCGGGGATTTGCGTCCGGGTGACCGCATTCCTGCAACGCGCGAACTGGCAATGCAATTGGGCGTTCACCGGACGACCGTCGCGAACGCGTACGCGGAACTGGAAGCCGATGGACTGATCCGTGGGCACGTCGGGCGCGGGACATTTATCTGCGGGGCGACGAATGGTTCGGCGATTACCCCTGCTCCTCCGACGCTGAATGGCAATGGCAGCGTGCGGTGGGAATCGCTTTTCGCCGACGAACGTGGCGAAGAAACGCTCAGCCGTCTTCTGCAGCCAGCCTTGGCGGACAGCATTTCATTTGTGACCGCGCGTCCGGATGAAACCCTATTCCCAATTTCGGAGCTTTCGCATTGTTGCCAGACCGTGATGCGCCGCGAAGGCGCGGAACTGTTGCAATTCGGCCCGTCGGACGGCTATCCATCGCTGAAGCGCGCGCTCATCGAGATGCTGCGCGGCGAAGGGCTCACGCTCAAGGACGAGAATTTGCTCATCACCGGCGGCTGCCAACAGGCGCTTGATTTAATTTGCAAGGCGTTTCTGCGTCCCGGCGACGCCGTCTTGCTGGAGAACCCCACCTATCCCGGAGCGATCGCGATATTTTCGTCCGCAAGGGTGCGCTGCCTGGGAGTGCCGGTGCAAACGGGCGCAAGTCTGGATTCGCCGCAAGGAGTGGACCTCGTCGCGCTGGAGGCGACGCTTCTCTCCAATCGAGTGAAGCTGATGGTGCTCACTCCCGACTTCCAAAATCCAACGGGGACGACAATGCCGCTGGCTTCGCGGCGAAAGCTGCTTGAAATTGCCGGACGGCATCAGGTGCCCATTGTTGAAGATCACATTTACGCGCGGCTGCACGGATCGGGCGCAATAGTGCCTCCGTTGAAGCAGCTCGACAAAACAAATCTCGTGATTCAAATCGACAGTTTCTCGAAGGTGGCGTTTCCCGGCTTGCGCGTTGGCTGGTGCATCGCGCCCGCAAGCGTGATCGAGCGGCTGCGGCTGGTGAAGCAGACGACCGACCTGCATACCGATCAACTCGCGCAGGCGATCCTCGCGGAATTTATCCGGCGCGGGAACCTCGTGCGGCACATTGCGAAAATGCGCAAGGTATATGCGAAGCGGCTTTCGGTGATGACGTCGGCGCTCGAGCGGTATATGCCCTCAGGGACACGCTGGACTGAACCGAGCGGCGGAATGTGCGTATGGGTCGAACTGCCTCCCGGGTTCGATGCGAGCGAATTGCTCATCCATTTGCGCGAGCGCGGAGTGCTCTTTGCGCCCGGACGGTATTTCTTTCAGCAAAATCCGCAGCCGAACACGTTGCGGCTCAGCTTTACCAGTTTGGATGAGAAGAAAATCACGCGCGGCGTGGCGATGTTCGCGGACCTCCTTCGTCAGGAGATGCGCAAGCGGCAGCGCGGCGCGCGGCGTGAAGATACCGCGCGGCTGGCGCTGGTATGAGCGCGGCTGTGCGCCGGTTTCCTCCACGGCCTGAGAACGCCTGCTTCGGATGCGGCGGCGCAAATCCGGTGGGAATGAAGCTGACGTTTGAAGCGAACACGGAAACGGGCCACGTGACGGGCAAGTTCAGAATTGGCAGCGATTATCAAGGGAGCTATGGCGTGCTGCACGGAGGCATCATCGCCGTGCTTCTAGACGAGGCGATGGGAAAAGTATGCCGGCTGAGCGACGTTCGAGCAGTGACCGCGGAGCTGAACATCGAATTCCTGAAGCCGATTTACGTGGACCAGGAAATCACAGTCGAGTCGTACCAGACCGGCCGCGAAGGGCGGCAGATGTATCATCACGGTGAGATTCGCGACAATTCCGGCCGCATTCTTGCGCGAGGGCGCGGGAGATTTGTGGTCATCGATCCGGAGAAATACTTGAAGCACCGCCGGACGGAGATTTGAGAATTCAGGCAAGGGAGAGACACATGGCGAAAGTAAACGGCAAGAGCAATGGACGGGAAAAAGTAAAGGCCAACGGGCAGAGCCCCGCGGACTTGTGGCGAGTGAAGGTCGGGCTCGCGGAAATGCTCAAGGGCGGCGTCATCATGGATGTCACCAACGTCGAGCAGGCGCGCATCGCCGAGGAGGCGGGCGCCTGCGCGGTGATGGCGCTCGAACGCGTGCCCGCCGACATCCGCAAGGAAGGCGGCGTGGCACGGATGGCGTCCCCCAAAATTATTCGCGACATTATGGGCGCGGTGAGCATTCCGGTGATGGCGAAAGTCCGCATCGGCCACTTCGCCGAAGCGCAGGTGCTCGAGGCGCTCGAAGTGGATTTCATAGACGAGAGCGAGGTGCTGACGCCCGCCGACGAAGAGAATCACGTATGGAAGCATGATTTCCGCGTGCCTTTCGTTTGCGGCGCGCGCAATTTGGGCGAAGCGCTGCGGCGCATTGCGGAAGGCGCGGCGATGATCCGCACGAAGGGCGAGGCAGGCTCCGGAAATATCGTGGAAGCGGTGCGGCACATGCGCGCCATCACGAGCGAAATGCGCCGGCTGACCACACTCCGCGGCGACGAGTTGGTTCATGCATCCAAGGGACTGGGCGCGCCATTGGAATTGGTGCGGCAGATCGCGCAAGCGGGCAAGCTGCCCGTGCCGAATTTTTCGGCGGGTGGCATTGCGACGCCCGCGGACGCGGCGCTTGTCCGCCAACTCGGTGCAGAAGCGGTGTTCGTCGGCTCGGGAATCTTCAAATCGTCGGACCCGGAGCGGCGCGCGAAAGCGATTGTGAAAGCCGCGACTCACTTCAATGACGCAAAGGCCGTGCTTGAAGCGAGCGAAGAACTCGGCGAGGCGATGAAGGGGCTGGATGTCCGCCAGCTTGAGGAAAAGGATCTTCTGCAGACGCGCGGGTGGTGAAGCATCAACCATTTTCCGGTATGAACCATCATAGGCGATAAACGGCTGATTCAGAGCGGATGGAGGTTTCAGTGAATCGCATCTTGAGGATTTCTTGCAAGATGATTCCGGTCGCGATGATGGCCGTGATTCCCGCGTCCGCACAGGGAATTTCTGAGCTTGATTCTGGCGCAAAGGAGTGGGGTGTGTGGGCAGGGTTTTCGTTTGGAAGTCCAACGCTCCTCGGGACAGCAACAAACCGAGAATATGTGAATGCCGGGCTGCGGTTTGGATTCATCTTTGCGACAAAAGGAGAGGTCGCATTCGAATACACTCTTGATATTGTCCCTGCAGCGATCCTCATTCAACCTCCGGGCATTCAGTTAGCAGTGGAGACGGGCAACGCCAGTTTGAGTGGCGAGGGAAGAACCGCAGTCTACGGATTTGGCTTCTCGCCCTTGGGCTTCAAATTCGACTTCCTAAGACGCCATAAGTGGCAGCCTTTTTGTGCCACGACCGGTGGCTTGGTTTATTCATTGCACCAAATTCCGATCCCAATCACGGATGCGACGCGGCTTAATTTTACATTTGATTTTGGCGGCGGCATCCAATGGGTACCCTCGAGCCACAAAGCGCTTATTCTCGGTTATAAATGGGACCACATATCAAACGCATTCCGGACGAGCGTCAATCCGGGAGTGGACTCAAACGTGTTCTACGCGGGTTTTTCAATTTTCAAATGAAAATAGAATCCAATCTCAAGAAATCAAGCGCAGCCTATCGGGGTCATGAGCAAATAAAGGTCGGCGTCCTAGCTGTTCAAGGAGATTACGAAGCGCATGGAGCGGCGCTTGCGCGCGCCGGTGCGGAGGTGGTCTTCGTGCGCAAGGTTTCGGATTTGGAAGGCGTTCGCGCGCTCGTTCTTCCCGGCGGCGAAAGCACGACGCAGCTCCAGTTTCTGCACGAAGAAGGGCTCGACGAAGCGATTTCGCAATTTGCCAAAAGCGGCGGCCCGATTCTCGCCACCTGCGCCGGCGCAATCCTGATGGCGCGCGAAGTCCTCAACCCGCCACAGAAATCGCTGGCGCTAGCGGACATTGTTGTCGCGCGGAATGCTTATGGCCGCCAGTTGGCGAGCGAAGTCCGCGAAGGCCCGTCAAAGCTCAATGGCCATCCGCTCGAAATGGTTTTTATCCGCGCGCCAGTCATCGAGAAAATGGGTCCCAATGTGGAAGTGCTGGCGAAATCGGAAGGGAAGGCGGTGCTCGTTCGCCAGGGAAACATGATCGTGGCGACATTTCATCCCGAGTTGACTTCCGACCTCACCGTCCACGAATATTTCCTGAGGCTCGCACGCGAGCGAAAGTAACGTGAACATTTCAAAACGCTACCGAGTGCTTTTTGTCTGTCTGGGCAATTCCTGCCGCAGCCCGATGGGGGAAGCGATCGCGCGCCACCGCGCTTCAGACATCATCTCGCCCTCGAGCGCCGGCACGATGGCACTGGGATTTATCGCGCCGCTCACGCTTCGAGTGCTCGAGGAGCGCGGCGTTAGCGCGGATAGCTTGCAATCGAAGCCACTGACGCGCGGGGCGCAGCAGAACGCGGATATCATCATCAATATGACCGGAAGCCCCGCGGGTAACGTGCTCCCCGCAGGCGCGGACAAAACGGAAGATTGGTCCGTGCCTGATCCGTTTGGTTCGGAGATGAACTCTTATCGCGATACATGCGACGATATCGAAGCGCGCATGTCGGAATTCACGGCGCGATTAAGAGCTCGGCGCGCAGCGGTGCTCGCCAAAAACGTTTCGTAAGGCTGAGGAGGATTCTTGCGGCGTGAGAAGACCAGCGTCTCCCAGGAAGATTACCTGAAGGCCATTTGGGAGATGCTCGAGGACGAGGAGGAGCCTATCAGCGCGCGCGTCGCCGAGCAATTGGCCGTAACGCCGCCCGCGGTGACGGCCGCGCTGAAGCGCATGACGCGCGATAATTATTTACGCGTGGGGCGTGAAGGGCGCATCCATCTTACGCCCAAAGGACGCAGCGTCGCGCAGCACCTTGCGCTCCGGCACCAACTCGCCGAAAAATTGCTCACCGAAGTGATCGGACTTAACTGGGTCAAAGCTCACGAAGAAGCTGAAAAGCTCGAGCACGGGATTTCGCCGGAAGTGGAAGCGCTGCTGCTGGCGCGGTTCGGACCGAATGGCACCTGCCCACACGGCGTGCCGCTTCTGGGCGGACTTGCCAAGCTACGCCGCAAAGGCGCCGTGCAATTGAGCGAAATTGTCGCCGGCCAAACCGCCGAAATTCTTTGCGTGTATGAGCGAGATCCAAAGTTTCTACTGTTCCTCGCCGGACTAAAATTGAAGCCCGGAACGCGATTGCGCGTTTCCCGCCGCGAATACGATCAGACGATGGTGCTCAGCGCGGCCGGACGCCAGATTCATCTGGGCGCGCCTGCAACGAGCCGCATCTGGGTCCGCCGGGTACCGTAGAGATTAAATTTCTTTCACGATTTGCCGCGCCAGCTTGAATTTTAATCCTGCCGGGAGTAACGTTTCGCTTCACTATTGGTGTCCGTTGAATTAATCCAGCGCCGAGAAATGAGGGTTCCATGGCAGTAGAAATCCAACTCCAAATCAACGGCAAGTCATATCAAAGCAAAGTCGAGCCGCGACTATTGCTCGTTCACTATCTGCGGGACACGCTCGGCCTGACGGGCACGCACATCGGGTGCGAGACATCGGTCTGCGGCGCGTGTACCGTGCTCCTGGATGGCAAGGCCGTGAAATCGTGCACCGTTCTTGCCGTGCAGGCGAGCGGGAGTGAAATCACGACGATTGAAGGGCTCGCCGCAACGTGGAGGGGAAACGGGAACGGAAACGGAGCCGCGCATGGCGGCGGTGGCCTGCATCCAGTACAGGAAGGTTTCTGGGAATGCCACGGCCTGCAGTGCGGCTATTGCACTCCGGGGATGATTTTGAGTTCGGTTGATTTGCTGCGCACGAATCCGGAGCCAAGTGAGTCGGAAATCCGGCAGGCAATTTCCGGCAATCTCTGCCGCTGCACGGGTTACCAGCACATTGTGAAATCCGTGCAGTACGCCGCGAAGAAAATGCGCGGCCGCAAGAGCTCGAGCGCTGCTTAAGAAGTGAATCCGGTTCTGAGGGGGAGCGATGGCAACGGCGCACGCAAACAAATTTATCGGCATGCCAATGAAGCGGAAGGAAGACCAGCGCCTGATTCAGGGGCTGGCGCATTATGTCGATGATATTTCACTGCCCGGTATGTTGCACGTCGCGTTTGTGCGCTCGCCCTATGCGCACGCCCGCGTCCGTTCCGTGGACACATCAAAAGCAAAAGCCGCGCCGGGCGTCGTTGCCGTCCTCACATCGGCGGATCTTGGTACGTCCATTGGAATGGTGCCGTGTGCCGCGGTGATCCCTGACATGAAGTCCGCGGCGAGGCCCGTCCTTGCAAAGGATCGGGTGCGATTTGTTGGAGAGGCGGTCGCCGTTGTGGTTGCGGAGGATCGTTACTTGGCGCGCGACGCCGCGGATCTTGTCGAAGTAGATTACGAACCGCTGACGCCTGTAGTGGACCCCGAGAAGGCGATCGCCAAGGGCGCGAAGACACTTTACGACCAACACGCGGACAACGTCGCATTCCGGTGGGAATTGGAGGGTGGCGACGTCAAGAAAGCCTTCGAGCAGGCGGACAAGATCGTCAAGCAGAGGATGATCAATCAGCGCCTGATTCCCGTGGCGATGGAAGGGCGCGGGGTTGTAGCGGAATACAAAGCCGGTGAGAAAAGTTTGACGATCTGGTCTTCAACTCAGATTCCGCATTTGCTGCGCACGCAGGTCGCCGCGATGCTCGGGGTGCCGGAGTATTCCGTCCGCGTGATCACGCCTGAAGTCGGCGGCGGATTTGGCAGCAAGTTAAACGTCTATCCAGAAGAGGCGCTGCTTGGCTATCTTGCCATGAACATCGGCCGCCCGGTGAAATGGATTGAATCGCGCCGCGAGAATTTTCAGACGGCAATTCACGGCCGCGACCAAATTGAAGAGATCGAGCTGGCATTCAAGAGCGACGGCACATTACTCGGCTTGCGCTGCCGGATCATCGCGGACCTCGGCGCCTACTATCAGTTGCTCACCCCGCTCATTCCCACATTGACGGGGCTGATGATTTGCGGCCTGTACAAAATCCCTGCGGCGCGCGTCGAAATCACGGGCGTGCTCACAAATAAAATGGCCACGGACGCTTATCGCGGCGCGGGCCGGCCTGAAGCGACTTACATTATCGAGCGCGCGATGGACGTTGCGGCCATCCAGTTGAAGAAAGACCCCATTGAGCTCCGCCGCAAGAATCTCCCGCTGCCCAAGGATTTCCCTTACGCCACGCCGACGGGCCTCATCTATGACAGCGCCAATTATCAAGGCGCGATCAACCTTCTTCTGAAAAAAGTTGATTACAAAAAGTTGCGTGCGGAGCAGGCCAAGCTCCGCAAGGAAGGCCGACACATCGGCATTGGTGTGTCCACATACGTTGAGATTTGCGCGATGGGCCCGTCGAGCGCGATGCCCGCCGGCGGATGGGAAAGCGCGACCGTGCGCATCGAGCCCACGGGAAAGGTGAATGTCCTGACCGGCGCGTCTCCTCACGGCCAGGGGCAGGAGACATCATTTTCACAGCTCGCCGCGGACATGCTCGGGCTCGAGCCGGACGATATCTTAATTACGCATGGCGATACCGCGGTCGTACCGTACGGCATCGGAACATTTGGCAGCCGCGGCACGGCGGTTGGCGGCACGGCTGTTTACAAAGCGCTTGCGAAGCTGCAAGAAAAACTTTCCTTGATTGCGGCGCACCTCGCAGGCGCCGAGCCGGGCGAGATGGTAATCGAAGGCCGGAAGATTTACTCGAAGAAGAATCCCAAGAAATCCGTTGGATTTCAGGATTGCGTCACCGCGGCTTATGTTGCGAAGTCTCTCCCGCCAGGAGTGGATCCGGGGCTTGACGCCACGGTTTTCTACGAGCCGACCAATTTCACTTTTCCGTTTGGCGCGCACCTCTGCGTTGTCGAAGTGGACGGGGAAACCGGTGACGTGCGTCTCGAAAAGTATGTAGCAGTGGATGATTGCGGCAACGTCCTCAATCCACTCCTCGTGGATGGCCAAGTGCACGGAGGCATCGTTCAATCCGTGGGACAGGCGCTCATGGAAGAGGCTGTTTACGACGACCAGGGCCAGCTCATCACCGGCGAATTGACGGACTATGCGATTCCGCGCGCGGGCGATATGCCGTGGATTACGAGCGATCGCACGGTGACTCCTTCTCCCGTGAATCCGATGGGAGTGAAAGGCGTCGGCGAAGCGGGCACCATTGGCGCAACGCCGTGCCTAGCGAATGCTGTCGCTGATGCGCTCGCTCCCTTTGGAGTGAAGCATGTCGACATGCCTTTCAAACGCGAAAAGATTTGGCGCTTGATGCATGACGGCAAACGCGCGGCGCCCACTGTGAGCGGCTCGAGCGGCAGCCGGCCAAAAGCAAAAACGAAAACCGTGAAGCCTGCGAAGCCCGCGAAACGCGCAGCAGCAAAAGTGAAAGCAGCGAAATCGAGGAGGTCGCGATGATTCCCTCGTCATTTGATTATCACGCGCCGAAAACGCTGGAAGAGGCTCTGCGACTGCTCGAACGCCACGGCGACGAAGCGAAGTTGCTTGCGGGCGGACACAGCCTGTTGCCGCTGATGAAGCTGCGGCTCGCATCGCCGCGATTTGTGGTTGATATCGGCAGACTGCGCGGGATGAGCTATATCCGCGAGGAAGACGGAATAATCGCAATCGGCGCGCTCACCACGCACGCGGAAGTAAGCGCCTCCGAGCTTCTCGCTCAAAAGTGCCCGCTGCTTTCCGAGACCGCCGGCGAGATTGGCGACGTGCAGGTGCGAAACCGCGGTACGATTGGCGGCAGCCTCGCCCATGCCGACCCCGCGGCGGATTACCCCGCGTCAATTCTCGCGCTCGATGCCGAAATTGTGGCCGCAACTTCCGGGGGCACGAGAACGATCGCCGCGCGCGAATTTTTCGTGGACATGCTGACCACGCAGCTTCGCCACGGAGAAATACTCACGCAGGTTCGCGTGCCAATTCAAAAGGGGCGCAGCGGCGCGGCGTACAAGAAGCTCTATCAGCCGGCCTCAGGATTCGCGATTGTCGGCGTCGCTGCGCGCTTGTCATTGACGGCGAATGGGAAGATAGAATCAATCGCCATCGGCGTGACTGGGCTCGGGCCAAAAGCGTTTCGCGCAGTGGCGGCCGAGAAAGCACTTGTAGGAAAGAAGCCCGGCGAGAAAGAAATCGCAAATGCGGCGAAGCTCGCTCCGCGCGGCGTAGAACCTCTTGGCGATATCCATGCGTCGGCCGACTACAGGCGTGAGATGGCAATCGTTTTCATGCGGCGCGCGCTGGAAGCCGCGGCAGCCCGCGCTTTCGGCAAAGCAAAATGAAGCTTTACGGAAACGTAATGCTTGCAGCGACGCCCGACAAAGTTTGGGCAGCCATCAACGATCCGGTCATGCTTGCGAAATGCCTGCCCGGTTGCGAGCGGCTGGACGCGGACGGCCCGGACCGCTTCAAAGCCGCCGTGAGTTTTGGCCTCGCGGCAATTTCCGGCAAGTACGCCGGCTCCCTTGAGCTCGCTGAAAAAAAGCCTCCCTATTCCATGCTGCTCAAGATGGAAGGAAGGGGGATTCCCGGCTTCGTTAAAGGGGAAGGGCGTGTTGCACTGCACGCCAAAGGCAAGCAAACGGAATTGCATTACGACGGCGAAGCGCAGGTCGGAGGGATGATCGCCGGCGTCGGCCAGCGCATGATCGAAGCCGCCGCGCGAAAGATCGTGGCCCAATTTTTTGAGAAGTTTTCCTCGGAGCTTTCCAAGAAAGTCTGAAGCATTCGTTGGTTTCCATGCCCGCAGCAGGTATCATCCACTTCGGATTTTTCTGAAGGAATTGAATTTTAGTTCATTCGAACGTGCTAAGCGCGCTGCGATTTTACTGGATTTCCTGCAAGGGCTACCGGCTGAGGCCGTGGCGCAGCCCGTACATTCGCTGGCGCATGGAGACATTTTTCGGCCCTGCAGCCGCCCCTGACGACGCGCGGACGTTTTTCCGCCTCACGTGGCGCGAAAGGAAGCGCCTCCAAAGCTTTTTCAAGTGGGCGGAAGAGCGCCGTCACGAAATGCGCCGAAAGCGAAGCGGCTCAGAGGACTGATCCGTGGGAACTTTATTGGCCGTTCCGGTGTCGGACACGCGCAGGGGGGATTGAACACCCATGTCCCATTTCGCGAAAATGTTGGCGGAATTAACTCAAGATTTGCGATATGCGCTGCGCCAATTCCGGCGGAAACCGGGATTTGTGGCCATCACGATTCTCACTCTGGCGCTCGGTATCGGCGCGACCGCGGCGGTGTTCAGTATCGCGGACCGCGCAATGTTTGAGCCGTTGCCGTATCCGCATGCTGAGAAATTGGCCGCTGTCGGCATCCTGGTCCCCATTGAGCCGCGCGAGTTCATGTTTGGTTTCTCCTATTTTTCGTTTCGAAGGGAGCAGCAGCCATTTTCCGCGGTCACCTCGTGGAGCGGCCTTACGGATTGCGACATCACCGAATCGGGCGCCGTTCGCCTGAGTTGTGCCCAGGTGGAAGCGAGCTTTCTTCGCACATTTGGTGTCGCTCCTATCCTTGGGTCCGACTTCACGCCAAATGATGACCACCCGAACTCGCCTCACGTTGCTCTGCTTTCATATGGTTTGTGGCAAGTACGATACGGCGGCGATCCCGGGATCGTCGGCAGAACCTTTATGCTCGATGGCCAACCGGTCCGGATTCTTGGCGTGATTCCGCGCGAATTTGAGCTGCCAACTTTAGCTCACGCGGATTTGCTCGTTCCGCAAAGAATGGATGAATCCGGCCCGGGTGGGGGCGCAGGCCGCGCCGTGCGCGCCTTCGGACGGTTGAAGGATGGCATAAGTTCAGCGCAAGCTGCGGAACAATTGCAGCCTCTCCTCGCGGAAATTATCCGAAGTGCGCCCCCCAACTTTCAGAAAGAGATCCGTTTGAGCGTCCGTTCGCTGCGCGATTATCAGACATATGAAGTCCGGCTCTCCCTCTGGGTCCTCCTGGCCGCGGTGGCCGCTTTCCTGGTGATTGCTTGCGCCAATGTGGCCAATCTTTTTCTCGCAAGATCGGCGTCGCGCGGGCCGGAGATGGCCGTGCGCTCCGCGCTCGGTGCGGGCCGCGCCAGATTGATTCGGCAGATGCTCACGGAAAGCGTTGTGCTTGGCCTTGCGGGCGGCGCCGCGGGATGCGCTCTTGCTTGGATTGCGTTGCAGCTCGTCAGGTCCGCGGCAGGCGTGCAGGTGCCGCGCCTCGCGGAGGCCGCGCTCGATTTCCGCGTCCTCTTGTTTGCTTTCACCGCAGCAATGCTTTCAGGAATTATTTTCGGCCTTGCGCCGGCATGGACCTTGCCCCGAGGGCAGGATCTCGTCGGTGGACGCGCGGTTGGCGCTTCGCGCCCGCGCCTCTCGCACGCGCTCGTGAGTTTCCAGATTGCCGGCTCTCTCGTATTACTGACTGCTTCCGGCTTATTGCTGCACGCGTTGTGGAATCTGGAGAGTGTGCGCCTGGGTATGGATGTCGAACAAGTTTACGCAGCGCAGATCACGCTCGGCCGCAGCACATACGCAGCGGAGCCGGCAAAGAGAACGCTATTCTTCGAGACGCTCGAACAGCGGCTCGCGCAGCTTCCCGGAATCGCTTCACTCGCGGTCAGCGACTCGCTGCCGCCTTCGGGCGGGGTGCGTTCGCGGCCTTACTTCATCATGCAGGCAAAAGGCAAGGCGCAGACGGAGACGGGCACAGGTGGAATGGTCGCTTGGCGCGCCGTCACGCCGCAATATTTTTCGGCGCTTCGCATTCCGATTCTGCGAGGGCGGCCATTCACGGAAGCGGACCGTAGTTCCGGCGAAGACCTGGTCATTCTAAACGCGCTGCTTGCGCAACGCCTGTTCGGCAGGGTGGACGTGACAGGCCGCCGCGTGCGTCTTGCGCAGGATTCACACTGGTTCACGGTTGTTGGCGTCGCCGCGAACGTCAAAGACGTCGTCAATAACGCCAGGAACGGCGGCGTGGAGGTGTCTGAAGACCCTGAATATTATGTTCTGCGTCTCCATGCACCCGATGCGGGGCTCCCGGCGGACGGAGGCCCCGGCGCGCCATTGCACGCTGCCTTGATATTGCGCACTTCGATGCCGAAGGAGGCTGTCGTCGCCTTCGTGCGCAGCGAGGTCGCCGCATTGGATCCAGGCGTCCCTGTGAATTTCTTTGCCATGCGAGACCGCGTGAGCCAACTCGTCGCCACGCCAAGGTTTGACGCGCTGCTTCTCACCGGCTTCGGTGCGCTGAGCCTTGTGTTCGCTGCTGTCGGTCTCCTCGGCGTGATTTCGTTTCTCGTCTCCCGGCAAACTCGCGAGATCGGCGTGCGCATGGCGCTTGGCGCGACACCCAATTCCGTCGTTCTTCTGTTTTTGGGCAAAGCCGCGCGGTGGACAATTGCCGGCGCAATCATAGGGCTTGTGGCATCCTTTTGGGTCGCGACCCTCTTGAAGGGACTTCTTTTTGAAGTGCCCGGTTTTGACGTGGTCATCTGGTTGCTCGCGCTGATTATTTTGCTCGTCGTGGCGGGGCTTGCGGCGTGGATTCCCGCGCGCCACGCTTCTCGCATCGACCCCATGGTCGCGTTGCGGTACGAATAGCTCGATGTAATCTACAGTCCGCTAAGTCGAAAGTGCACGCGTCCGTCTTCCCTTGCCGACCACTTTCAAGAAGTTCATTTTCCCCTTGACAGCTTATGGGAGAGCATGGTCTTCTTCCATTAGTGATTTAGGGGAGGCGTCGTGGCTGATTCCGGCGATCTGCTGCAGGGCACGCTCGACATGCTTATCTTGAAGACGCTTCAGCGCGGCTCGCTGCACGGCTACGCCATCGCTGAGGCAATCCACACGCGGTCTGAGGACGCGCTGCGTGTGGAAGAGGGCGCTTTGTATCCCGCGCTGCACCGTCTCGAATTGCGAGGATTGCTTGCCGCCGAATGGGGCGTGTCTGAAAACAATCGCCGCGCAAAATATTACAAGCTCACGGCAACCGGCCGGAAATATCTCGAAGCCGAGTTGACGCACTGGAACCGCATGGTGGCGGCCATCGGGCGCGTGATTCAGCCCGCATAGGGAGGCACCCATGATTCGCGAATGGATGCACAGCACATGGCTTCGCCTGAAGGCTATCGTGAACCGGCGCCGGCTCGAACGTGATTTGGAAGATGAAGTCACATTTCACATCGCCGCGCGTGAGGAGGCTCAACGCGCGAGCGGGGATAAAGTTGCTGGCACCGCGTCGAGGGGTCCATGGTTCGGCAACGCGACGCGCATCAAGGAAGAGACGCGGGATCAGTGGCTCTTTGCCGGTTGCGAGAACCTCTGGCGCGACGTTGTTTACGGGCTGAGGGTCCTCCGGAAAAGTCCGGCGTTTACGACCGTGGCGATTCTTACCTTTGCCCTGGGCATCGGTGTGAATGCCTCTATTTTCTCGATATTTGACGGGGCGGTTTTCCGACCGCTCCCCGTTCAAAGGCCGGGCGAACTGTTCAGCGTGGCCCAAACCTTCAGCGGAAAATACTCACGAAGCGTAAGTGGCGAGGAGGGCCTGGTTTCGCTCCCTGAATATAAGGCTTATTCCGAACAGAATGATGTTTTTTCGAGTTTGGCGGCGTTCGCACCCTACCGGATCCTCACGTTGGGCGGCGAGCATAAGCGCCATGTAATTGGCGTCCTCGCGTCTTGCAACTATTTCACCGTGCTTCAGGTTCGTCCGCAGCTTGGCCGCGCATTCACGGAATCCGATTGCGCGGCGCCGGGCGCCGGCGCGGTGGTCGTGCTGAATGACGGGACATGGCGTTCCACATTCAATGCCGATCCCAAAATCATCGGAAAATCAATCATATTGAACCGGACGCCGATGGTTGTGGTCGGCGTCACCCCGCCCGGATTTGACGGGACGGAGGTGGGCGTTGCCGAGTTTTGGGTTCCTTTTACCATGCAGGACACGCTGTATCCGCTCAGCCCCTATTTCAGTGAAGACAATATGAGTTGGCTTGCCCTTCTCGGCAGGGCCAAGCGCGGAGTCGGGTCTGGAGAAATTCACGGCAACTTCGACGTCATCGCCGCACAACTTGGGAAGCCGTACCCAAAGCGTGTGACACACATTTTCGTCCAAAGTGCCGCCGTTTTCGACCTTCCCGAAGAACGTTCGATCGTGCTCGGCATTGGAGCGGTCGTGCTGATTGCCGTATCGCTTGTTCTCGTGATCGTGTGTGCGAATCTCGCGAATCTTCTCCTCGCTCGCGCCGCGACGCGCACCAGGGAGATGGCTGTCCGTCTGGCGCTCGGCGCCGGCCGTGGCCGTTTGATCCGGCAGCTTCTTACGGAGAACCTGATGGTCGCAATCGCCGGCGGCGTTCTTGGCACGGTTTTGGCGGTATGGTCCTCCGCGGCGATTGTCCGGCTGATTTCTGCGCGCATCCAGTCGGTTGAAGTGGGCGCTCTTCATGTTGATGTCGGTCCCGACTGGCGCATTTTGTTGTACTCCTTCGGCGTGTCGTTGATCACGGGTCTCGCCTTCGGTCTCTTGCCCGCATTGCGCGCTTCGCGCGCCGATCTGAACACTGCGATGAAATCCGAGGGGGCAATCACCGCCAAACGAAAACATTTCACCGGACGGATCCTTGTCGCTACACAGGTTGCCGTCTGCATGGTCTTGCTGCTCGTGACGGGTCTTGTCCTCCGCGCCTTATATCATGTGCAAACGATCGAGCCTGGCTTCACCATGCAGGGCATCAATACTGTCACGCTTGATTTGGGTAGCCAGGGCTACTCTGATACGACCGCATCCGAGTTCCAGAGGCAGTTGAGAGATCGCCTGCGCGCTTTGCCGGGTGTGGATGCTGCGGCACAGGCCGTCATTACACCCCTCAGCGACAGTCACTGGTTCTCTCAATTTCAGTTGGGAGGCACTTCGGAATGGTCACAAATCGAATTCAACTACGTCTCGACTGGATATTTGTCCATTTTGGGGATCCCGATTGTTCGCGGAAGAGATTTTACGGAACACGAGGTCTTAGACAACAGCCCGGTCGTCATGGTCACTGAGGCGGTGGCGCGCCAATTCTGGCCCGGGAGGGACCCCATTGGCCAAACGATTCGGCTTGATGATAAACGATTGGCCGAAGTTGTGGGCGTGGCCGCTGATGCAAGCGTTTCAAAACCCTCGGAGCCTCACCCAATTTTCCTCTATCTTCCTGCAGGTCCGAAGCAGCAGGTCCATTTGACCACGCTTGTTCGAAGCTCCATTCCTGCCGGCAACGCGGCCGCGGAGATTCGCGAGGTCGCGCAGTCGATTGATCCTGATTTGCTTGTCGAGGTATCGCCTCTGGACGCCAATATGGAAAACTGGCGGACACCGTCAATCATTGTCGCGACCCTCGGCACAGTTCTGGGCGCTTTGGCGCTGTGTATTGCTTCGCTCGGATTATTCGGAATGGTTTCGTACGGAGTCAGCCGCCGCATGCGCGAGATCGGCATCCGCATGGCGCTGGGTGCTGGAACAGGTGGAGTGCGCAATATGATAATCCGTCAAGCACTGCGACCAGTGTTGATAGGAGTAGCGATCGGCATTCTTGCCTGTGCCGCCGTATCCAAAGCCATTTCCGCCGTGCTCTACGGCGTCAGCGCCCATGACCCATTTGCTTTTGTTGCCGCACCGGTGTTTTTGCTCCTTGTTGCGCTTTTCGCTTGCTACGTTCCCGCGAGGCGCGCGTTGCGGCTCGATCCGGTGAAGATTTTGCGATACGAATAATTCTGCGGCCCCGATGAATTTGTTTGTGCCAAATCCGGACGCGGGGCGGACGGGTCATACGTGTTATAATTGTTCCGCTATAGTTCTGCATTGACCCGTTTCCTTCCCATGATGCAAGACTTGGATATTTTACAGAAAGCCGAATCGCTCCATGAAGGCCGCTGGTGGGAGCCCATGTCTGGCGATCGCGTGCACTGTTATTTGTGTCCGCGGCACTGCCACTTCGGGGAAGGGCAGAGCGGGTTCTGTTTTATCCGCGTGAATCAGGGCGGCAAGCTTTACAGCCTCGGCTATGCCGCGCCCGCCGCGCTGCAAATCGATCCCATCGAAAAAAAACCGCTCAACCATTTTTTGCCGGGCACGCGAGTGTTTTCGATGGGCACGGCCGGATGCAACATGGGCTGCTTTTTCTGCCAGAACTGGGACATCTCGAAATCGAAGCAGGATCAAGTTCGCTCGACGCACATGCCGCCAGAAGATGTCGTTGCGCTCGCGAAAAAGTATGATTGCCCTTCCATCGCATTCACATATAACGAACCCACCATCTGGGGTGAATACGTCGTGGACATTTGCCACGCCGCGCGCGAACAGGGAATCGCGACGGTGATGGTGACAAATGGCTACATCACGCGTGAGGCGTTTCACGACATATATGACCATGTTGACGCTGCGAACGTGGACCTGAAAGCATTCACGGAAGGATTTTACGGGCGCATCACGCTCACGCACTTGCAGCCCGTTCTCGAAATGTTGACGTGGTTGAAACGCGAGACGAATGTCTGGTTCGAGATTACGAATCTCCTGATCCCCACGCTCAACGATGATCCCGTCGAAATCCGGCGGCTTGCCGAATGGGTGATGGAAAATCTTGGGCCGGATGTGCCGCTGCACTTCACCGCGTTTCATCCGGATTTCAAATTGCAGGACAAGCCGCGCACGCCTCCGGAAACTCTTCACATGGCGCATCGCATCGCGCGCGAAACGGGGCTGCATTTCGTTTACGAAGGCAACATCCACGGCGGCGCGAAAGACACGCTCTGCCCCGGCTGCGGCGAGACGTTGCTTCGCCGCTCGTGGCACGAGGTGACCGAGAATCGCCTGAAGAATGGTTGCTGCCCGGATTGCGGCCGCGCAATTCCGGGCCACTGGACAAAATCCAATTTCAGCGAGAAACCGACCGCTTCGCCAGTGACATCTGCGGTCGCGGGCCGCTACGACTCCCTCGACCTCTAACTTCCCGGTATGTGAAAAGTATAGTACCCCGGCCCGACGCGCATGGCATGGTGCCAGGCAATTGGAAACGCCCAATTCAGCGTCATCCCAAGAACCACGTGCCAGATTGTGATGGGCAGGATGTTGCGCTCGCGCGCGAAGAGCCACGACATTGCCAGGCCCGCCACGAACGTGGCGGGAACAAGGACAGGGTTCGGCCAGTGGAACGCCGCAAAGATCACCGCTGCGAGAAAAACGACAACCGCGCGCCGCTCCACGAGCGTGAGAAGCCGGTTTGTGAGCAGCGAATTGAGGCCGACCTGTTGCAACAGGCAAAATGCAAAATAATTCCAGTAGTGTTTGGGCGCCAGTGCTTCCAGAGGCGGCGCCTTCATTCCCATCGCAATTCCAATAACAACGAGCGCAAGCGCCATCGGCCCTAAAAAAATTGTCGCGCGCTTCAATGCGGGCAGAAAATTATCCACGCGCCATCCAAGAGTCTTCGGCGTGTCGCGATGAATCAGGAAACTTGCAGCGAGCCACACTGGTATCACCATCCAGGCACGGGATGCGGGGGGCGGTTCGATCCAGATGACCCAAACGGTCAGCAGTGGAAGCGCTGTGACGTCCAGCACCGCAAGCCACCAGCGAAACGTTTTCTTCAACGCCGGACCCCGTATGTGCGATTGCCACTCACCGAATGATCGTTCAAGCAGTGCAGCCTCAAGGTACATCGTCTTGGATGATAATTGCGCAGAAATCGTTTCAGGTGATTGGCAGGCAAAGCTGACCTTGTGGTGAAAAAATGGAACTGCGCCTACACACCCCAGCCGTATCGCTCGACTTGGCTAAAGCGTTCATGAAGCGCTTCGCCGACTCGCGCGGTAAATCCAGAGCAGCCGGTGATTTCGTCCCCGGGCGCGGCGAGATCCGGTGTGCGGACGCCGCTCTCAAGAACATGTTCCACTGCTGACTCGATTGCGGCGGCCTCGTTGTGCATCTTGAAACTTTCCCGCAGGAGCATCGCTGCGCTCGATATCGCGCCGATAGGGCACGCAACGTCACGCCCCGCAAGCGAAGGCGCGGACCCGTGGATCGGCTCGTAAAGCGATGGCCCGAGGCCCCAACTCATCGAGGGAATCAAGCCCAGCGAGCCTGCGACGCCGGCCGCTCCGTCGCTCAAGATATCGCCGAACATATTTGAAGTGAGAATGACGTCGAAATTCCGCGGAGCGATCACAAGCTGGAGCGCGGCGTTGTCCACATACATGTGATCCAGTTTTACACCGGCGTGATGACTGCCGAGACCAGTGACCACGCGCCGCCAAAGCCCGGAGCTTGCGAGGACATTTGCTTTGTCCACCGAAGTCAGCTTGTTGTGGCGGGCGGCCGCGCGCTCGAATGCAAATTGCGCGACGCGTTCGATTTCCTGCGAGGTGTAGCACTCAAGGTCCGATGCGCGCTCGCCGCTGTTCGTCCCTTCGGAGCGGTGCTCACCGAAATAAATTCCGCCCACAAGCTCGCGCACAATTTCAATGTCTACGCCGCGGGCGCGCTCCGGCCGCAATGCGGAAACGCCAATGAGCGCGGGCCGAACTCGAATCGGGCGAAGATTCACATAGAGGCCAAGCTCCTTGCGCAGCTCGAGCAGCCCGCTCTCCGGGCGCTTGCCGAGCGGAAGGGGATCCCACTTCGGCCCGCCGACAGCGCCAAGCAGGATTGCGTCCGCAGAGCGACAAGCATCGAGAGTCTCGGCAGGCAGCGGCTTGCCGCAACGATCAATTGCTATGCCACCGAATAGCATCTCGACGAATTCAAATTGCTGGCCGGATTCCGCGGCGCAGTTTTTCAGGAGCATGACTGCGGCGGAAGTGACTTCCGGTCCGATGCCGTCGCCTGCAACGACGACGATGCGCCGGCGAACGGAGTTGCCGTCTCCATTTGTCTTTGCGGATTTCGATGTTGACTCTGGCATGTATCGCATGACTCCCGAGAGGTACTGCCCAGATTTAGCTTGCGGCAGCACGTTCGCCGACGGCCGCTGCAATTGCAGTTTCGCGTCCCTGGCGCGCCTGACGCAAGCAGTTGAGAAGATCGCGGTCGGAAACGACCTTGCTTTGATCCGCGAGCCGTGTGACGCGGCGGTAGCAGTCGTCCAATTCCGCATCCGCGGGGTGGTGTCCCAATTCCAGAAGACGCGCGCGCACGGCGTTGCGCCCGGAATGTTTGCCGAGCACCAGCTTCCGGTGCGGCACGCCCACTGCTTCCGGCGAAATAATTTCATACGTGAGCGGGTTCTTGATGATGCCGTCCTGGTGGATGCCCGCTTCATGCGCAAATGCATTTGCGCCGACAACGGCCTTGTTTGGCGCAACATTTGTGCCGGTGATTTCCGCGAGCAACCGGCTCGTGGGATAGATCTCCCGAAGCCTGATTTCCGCGGAAAGATTGAAATGTGCGTTTCGCACTGCCAGCGCGACGGCAAGTTCCTCAAGCGACGCATTGCCCGCGCGCTCGCCGATGCCGTTGACTGTGCATTCGACTTGCCGCGCGCCTGCGCCGATCGCCGCGAGCGAATTCGCCACCGCGAGTCCCAGGTCATTGTGACAATGCGCGCTTAGCGTGACGCCAGGGCGGTCTCCCAAATGTTCGCGCATGCGTGTGAACATCGCGGCGTATTCCGAGGGAATGCTGTATCCGACGGTATCGGGCAAATTCAAAATCGTCGCGCCCGCCTCGGCGGCAATCTCGATGGCGCGGCATAGAAAATCCAAATCGCTGCGACTCGCATCTTCGGCGGAGAATTCGACTTCCGCGCAGCGGTTGCGGCCGTAGCGCACCATGGCGTCAATCGAATCAAGCGCCTCTTGCCGCGAAATACGGAGTTTGTAGCGCAGATGCAAGTCCGATGTCGCGAGAAAAATATGCAACCGAGGATGAGCCGCGGGTTGAAGCGCAGAGAGCGCGGCGTCCACGTCCTTCTGGCAAGCTCGCGCCAGCGCGGCCACGCGGCAGCCGCGAACTTCGCGCGCTACTGTGCGGACGCCTTCCAGGTCGCCAGGCGAGGCGATAGGGAAGCCCGCTTCCATTATGTCAACGCCCAGCCGCTCGATTTGCCGCGCCATGCGCAGCTTTTCCGCGACATTCATCGAGAAACCCGGCGATTGTTCGCCATCCCGGAGAGTCGTATCAAAGATCCAGACGCGGTCCACGGTATCCCCCGGCGCCAATTACATCTTGGCGGCGTGCGTCTGTCCAATTTATAATACTTAGGTCTATAATAAGTTCCGCTTATGGTGGAAATGAGGGATTCATGGACCTGAATGAACTCCGGGTGTTCCTGACGGTTGCGCGGGAGAAGAGCTTTTCGCGGGCTGCGGAGAAGCTTTTCCGCACCCAGCCGGCCATCAGTATGTCCGTACGCAAGCTCGAAGACTGGGCTGGCGAGCCGCTTTTTGTGAGAGGCTCGCGCGCCGGGCGGCTGACCGGAGCGGGAGAATTGCTGCTGGAGTATGCGGAGCGAATGCTGAATCTCCGCGAGGACGTGCAACGGGGAATTGAGGACCTTCGCGGCCTTCGTGCCGGACGGCTCTCGCTCGGCGTGAATGAGAGTTCGATCCACGCGCTGCTTCCTGCGTTCGCGCGATTCCGTAAGCTGCATCCGGAAATCAAGATTACGGTGGTTCGAACATCTTCACGAGAGATCCCCGGTTTATTGCTGAATTACAAATTGGATCTCGGAGTTGTCTCCTACGTACCCCGGGACGCCAAGCTTGCCGCGATCCCGTTCTTCAAGGACAAACTGACGCTTATAGTTCACCCGGGCCATCGCCTCGCGCGGCGCCGCTCCGTGGACATTTCAGAATTGGGCAAGGAAGTGTTCATCGCGCACATCGTGGATTCGCAGCATCGCTGGAAAGTGATTCAACTATTTGAACGCCATCACGTTCCGCTGAACAGGGAAGTGGAGCTGCCGACGATTGAAAGCATCAAGCGATTCGTGGAGATGGGAATGGGCGTCGCGATCGTTCCCTCGATGTGCGTGAGGCATGAAGTTTCGCGCGGCGACCTTGCGGAATTGCGAATCAATCAGCTTAATATTCCCCGGCGGCTTTATTTGGTCCATCGCCGTGGTGAAAAGGTCAGCCATGCCTTCGATGCATTCCTCGAGTGTCTTCAAGAAAGGAAGCTCCAACGAGCAATTTAGTAATTGACTGGAGTAACGGCTGAACCATAGTGTCGTGGGAAGAATTCGAGATTCTGGTCCATCAATTTAGTGAGGTTCGCCATGAAGTTACCGTGGATGGCCTTGATTTCCGTTTGTGCCTTCGCACATTCCAATAGCGCCACGTTGGTTGTGAATCTCCAATCACCCGCTGATACCCAATTCTTCGAGCGCAGCGAGGAGGGCTTTAGGCGGCAGTTTGGGCAGATTCTAGAAATGTATCGTGGTGGGCACGCCGAGGAAGGAAAGGCGCGGATTCAAGAGTTCTGCCTGACAGCCCCTGAACAATGGTTTGCGGATCACTTTGCGCCCGAAATTGCTCCCCATCTTGTCGAACGATACTCGGCAATGTGCTCCGATTTCATTGCGTATTGGGATAAAGGGATGCGGGACCTGGCTGCTGATCGGACGAAGGAGGTCGTGGTCCATCAAGCAGAGGTTCCTCCGTGGGTGGCACAAAAAGTCGCGGCAAGATTCAAGCCGAGCGACATTGTAGCGGTCAAGGAACCTGATTTCAGTTATTTTAGTTTTGATGTCAGGACTGTTGGGCGTTCGGCTTTCTCTTTTGCGGAGTTATACGTGTACGAGGAAGGCGCATTTCGAGTGATTGGCGGGGGTGGTTACGCATTTTGGCATTACCAGGAGGACGCTTGCCCAAAATTCGGCCGTTGGTTCGGATCAATTTCTCAGGCTGTTGTGATTTCCCAGACTCCACCTCAGTACCCAAAGCATGCAGCGGCGGAGCACATTGAAGGTGCTGTCCGGCTTCGAGTGCTCGTTGCGAAGGATGGTTCTGTGACGGATGTCACATTTGAAAGTGGCCAGGAAGAATTGCGTGACGCCGCGATCGAGGCAGTCCGGAAATGGAAGTTCAAACCTGCGATGTCCGCGGATGGTCCGATAGAAAGTGATGTGATTGTCGACGTTAAATTCCAATTGGCGCCGCACTAACGGTTAACAGCACAGGGAGAGCGAGCTGGTTCTCGCTCTTACACCACACCCCTTGCGGCTCAAGATCAAGAGAAAGCGAATCGACGTGCGGAATCCCCGGCGTATTGGATTTTGACGAAACGCAATCTGCTCAGGTGACAAATTCGTTCGATCGATGACAGCAGAAGCGTACGATTCGCGAGTCTGCGGTCCAAATCAAAGCCTTTGTAGATAGAAACTCCTGATTTAGAATGCTGGGTTCAAAGTTCGTCTTATCCACTGGTCAGTCGGAGGACAGATGAAGAGCTACCACGGTTGGATTCCAGCGCTCGCGCTCGCCACGATTGGGGGTCTCTGCGCCACACCCGCCACTCGAATCACCGCGAAAGAACCCGCGCGGCAAATGGCCGCTGAAAATACCGCGGGGATGATGGAGGCACGGCTGATGCGCTTCCCCGACGTGTATCGCGACAAAATAGTGTTCGATTACGGCGGCGACTTGTGGCTCGCTTCCACCAGCGGCGGAATCGCCCGGCGCATCACTACGCATCCTGGGCAGGAGCTTTTCCCGAAATTTTCGCCGGACGGAAAGTGGATCGCATTCACTGCACAGTATGACGGCAATTTCAATGTTTACGTGATTTCCAGCGAGGGAGGCCAGCCGCGGCAATTGACTTTCGAGGCCGATCAGGTTGCCGTCCCGGAGCGCATGGGGCCGAACAATCAAGTCATCAGTTGGACTCCGGACGGCAAATCGATTGTCTTTCTTTCCCGCCGCAATACTTTCAACGATTGGTTCGGCAGGCTTTTCACCGTCAGCGTCGAGGGCGGCCTTCCCGTGCAACTCGCGGTGGATAAAGGCGGGCTCCTTTCCTATTCTCCTGACGGCACGAAGATCGCCTACAACCGCATTTTCCGGAATTTCCGCACGTGGAAGCGTTACACCGGAGGCATGGCGCAATCCATCTGGCTCTACGATTTCAAGAACGTCACGGCGCAAGCGCTGACGCCGAATGATCACGCCTATACCTACCCCATGTGGCGCGGCAACACACTCTATTTCGGTTCGGACCGCGGCACCGACCAACGCATGAACCTCTACGCCATGGACATGGGCAGCAAGCAAATGCGCGAATTGACTCACTTCACCGATTTCGACATGGACTGGCCCAGTATCGGTCCCGACTCCATCATCCTCGAAAATGCCGGATACCTGTATCTTTTCGACCTCAAGACGGAGCAGCTCAAGAAGCTCACCATTTATTTGCCGGGCGATCGCGACCAGGCCCGTCCGCATTGGGTGGATGCCACGAGTCTCATCACGGACTTCGATATTTCACCTGACGGCAAGCGCGCCGCCTTTGCCGCGCGCGGTGATGTTTTCACCGTGCCAGCCAAGTACGGCGCCACGCGCAATATTACTCACACTCCTGGCGTACGCGAACACGGCGTCGCCTGGTCGCCCGATGGAAAATGGATTGCCTATATCTCGGACCGCACCGGGGAAGAAGAGCTCTATATCCAGTCACAGGATGGGATGAGCGATCCTGTGGAAATCACCAGCGGCGACAAAGGATTTTTGTTTCCGCCGGTCTGGTCGCCGGACAGCAAGAAGCTCGCCTATGCCGACCAGAAGATCCGTCTGTTTTACGTGGATATCGACGCGAAAAAGCCCGTGCAAGTGGATACGGGGCGCTACGCCGAATTCACTGACTACACCTGGTCGCCGGATAGCAAGTGGCTGGCTTACACGAAATTCGAAGCGAATCACAACGGATTCATCGAACTGTATTCGCTGGCAAGCTCAAAGATCTCTCATGCGACAGACGATTTCACTTCCAGCAGCAATCCCGCGTTTGATCCCGCGGGCAAATATCTTTACTTCATTTCCAGCCGTGACTACAACGAAGTGCCCGGCGTGTACGACTGGGAGTTTGCCAACGTGAAGACGCAGCGCGTTTACGTCATCACGCTGCGATCCGATGAGCCTTCGCCCTTTGCGCCTCGCAGCGATGAGGTATCCACAGGAAAAGAAGGAGCAAAAAAGGATGGAGCCGAAGCTGCCCCGAAAGCTCAAGAAAATCAGTCCAAGGAATCGGCTAAAGATCAAACCAAGGGTGAAAATAAGGATGAAACGAAGACAGATGCCCAGAAAAAAGAAGAGGCCGCAAAGGAGTTTCGCATCGATCTCGACGGCATAGGCCAGCGTACGGTCGCGCTGCCGCCGCCTTCGGCCAACATCAGCCAGGTTGGCGCGGGCGATGACCAGATCATTTACGTCACCCAGCCCATCGGCGGCCTGTCCGGCCCGCTGCCCGGCGAAGACCCAAGAATTCACGTCTACGATATGAAAGAGCGCAAGGATACCGTGCTCGTCGGCGGCGCCGACAGTTTTGCGCTCTCCTTCGACCGCAAGAAGCTGCTCTATTCCGCGCCGGGCGCTCCCTCACACACTTATGGTGTTGTAGATACGACCCCAATCTCCGAGCATAAAGCGGGCGACGGCGCCATCAGTCTCAGCGGCGTTCGCATGGAAGTGGACCCGCGGGCTGAATGGAAGCAGATGTTCGGCGAAGTTTTCAGGCAGGAGCGCGATTATTTCTTCGAAGCTTCCATGAATGGCGTGGATTGGGAAAAAGTGCGCGACCGCTATGCTGTTTTGTTGCCCTATGTTGCCACCCGCTATGACTTGGTCCTGCTGCTTGGTGACATGATCGGCGAGCTTTCCAATTCGCACACCTACACCGGCGGCGGAGACATGCCCGACCTTTCTCCCGTCAACGTGGGGATGCTCGGCGTGGACTTCGCGCTCGACCCTGCCAGCGGCCGTTATAAGTTTGCCAAAATTTATCCGGGCGAAAATTGGGATCCGGCTCACCGTTCGCCTCTCACCGAACCGGGGGTAAACATCAAGGCGGGCGATTATTTGCTGGCGGTAAATGGCAAGCCGCTGAAAGCGCCCACGAATCCCTATGAGTTGTTCGTGGGCACTTCCGGGCAGAATGTCACCTTGACCGTGAACGGCTCGCCAAATGAACAGGGCGTGCGCAACGTCGTGGTGCAGACCATCAACGCCGAATACACATTGCGCGAACTCGATTGGATCACCAGCAATCGCCACAAAGTAGAGGCTGCCACCAATGGCCGCGTCGGCTACGTCTATATACCGAATATGGGGGATGAAGGCCTGAACGAATTCATGAAACAGTATTTCCCGCAAATCCGCAAGGAAGGCATGATCATCGATGTGCGCTACAACGGCGGCGGTTTCGTGGACCAGATGATTTTCGAGCGGCTCCGGCGCATGCTCGCAGGCATGGGATCGGCTCGCAACTTCGCGCCGGATACCGAGCCCGGCAATGTGTTCTATGGCTCCATGGCTTGCATCACCAATGAATATGCAGCTTCCGACGGTGATTTTTTCAGTTATTTTTTCAAGCAATACAAGCTCGGCCCGCTCGTGGGTATGCGGACTTGGGGCGGTGTCCGCGGGATCCGCGGCGAGATTCCGCTGATGGATGGCGGCTACATCACACGCCCGGAGTTTTCACTGTACGGTATCGACAGCCAGTGGCTGATCGAAAACTACGGCGTCGTTCCCACCGTCGAAGTGGACAATCCCCCCGACCAGGTGATGAAGGGCCGCGATCCGCAACTCGAAAAAACCATCGAGTTGGTCATGCAGGCTATGCGCGAGCACCCGCGGAAGCTTCCGCCGGTACCGCCAGACTTGCCGGCTTATCCCAAGCACGACCACTAGTCACGGATGGCTCGCCAAGGCAGTCAGATCGCAGGCGTTTAGAAGTGTGGCGAGTCACACCGCGTCTTCACATTAGTTCTTCAATGAACGAGCGGGCCACGTCAGGGGGCACCCGGGGGCTTTGATATACAAGAGGTCCCTCGTCCAGCACCGGCTCAGCGCCGTGTAGAGTGGGAAGGTCCGTGCGCTCGAAGAATTTCCCGATGGGGATCTCATCACCCCAGAGCAAGGCCTTTTCCATCGCGGCCGACCAGTTTGCCGGGTCATAACTAGAGTCGTCCTCGAGCTTCTTCACCCGCGGGCGGAACCACTGGTAGGTGTTGTCATGATTATAGGTGACGCAGGGGCTGAATACGTCCAGGAACGAGAATCCCTTGTGCTCGATCCCTTGCTTAATCAAATCCGTGAGTTGCTTTTGCTCGGCGCTATAGCCGCGGGCCACGAATGTGGCTCCTGCCGCAAGCGCGAGGGAAATGGGGTTGATGGGCGCCTCGATGTTGCCGAAGGGCATGCTCTTGGTCTTCATACCGATGCGGCTGGTCGGCGAAGTCTGACCCGTGGTAAGGCCGTAGATCTGATTGTCCATCACGATATAAAGCAGATCAACATTGCGGCGCATAGTGTGGACGAAATGGTTGCCGCCGATCCCAAATCCATCGCCGTCGCCTCCCGTCACAAGCACGGTCAGGCTGTGATTGGCGAGCTTCATCCCCGTGGCCACAGCCAAGGCCCGGCCATGCAGGGTATGCATTCCATAAGTATTGATGAATCCGGGAAAATTGGATGAACACCCGATGCCGCTGATGGTGACCACGTCATGGTTCGCCACTTGCAATTCGACCAAGGCCTTCTCGACGGCCGCGAGTACGCCGAAATCACCGCAGCCGGGGCACCAGTCGGGCTCAACTTTGCCTTTCAGATCGGCCAGGGTTACTTGACCGGCTCGTTGCGTGCTTGTCGCCATCTGGGTCTCCTCCTCAAACCATAATCTCGTGCATGGGAACGGAGAGTTTCGTTTTCCCGGCAAGCTGCTCCTTTACGGCTTCCACAATGTGGTGAGGCATAAAGGGTTCGCCATCGTACTTGCGGATATGGCCATTCGGTACAAAGCTGGTTTCGCTGCGCAGATAGCGCGCAAACTGGCCGCTAAAATTGTTCTCCACAATAATGGTGTGCCTCGATTCTTTCAGGATCCCGAGAATCGCGTCGCCATGCAAAGGCACGAGCCATCGGACCTGGAGCTGATTGGCGGAGATGCCTTGCTCGTTGAGAAGCTCGCAAGCTTCCTCGATTACTCCTTTTGTCGAGCCCCAGCCAATCAAAGTTACTTCGGCATTCCGGAGACCCAATAACACCGGAGCTGGTACCGCGGCCTCAATTCCAGTTACCTTGCGCATGCGCTTCTCCATCATGGCGCGGCGCTTGACCGGATTGGTGAACTCGTCGCTGATCAGCACGCCGTCTTCTTGATGTTCGTCCGTGGCGGCAGTGTGAACGTGGCCGGGTACGCCGGGAATAGCGCGCGGAGAAATACCGCTCTCCGTGATCAGGTACCGTTTGTAAGCCCCGTTCGTAGCGCCCCCGGAGGAGGTTCCGTTCGATTTGGTGATCAGCTCACCTCGATCAATAGCCGCGCCGAAATCCAAATCCTTCGGTTGGACGCTGAGCCTGCCTTCCGACAGCAGCAGATCGCAAAGCACGAGCCCGGGGCACTGGTAGCGGTCCACGAGATTGAACATCTCCGGGATCATCTTGAAGCAATCGCCGATGTCCAAAGGGGCCGCGATCAACCGGGGATAATCGCCAAAAGCGGCGCCGAGCATCTGCCAGAGATCGCCCTGTTCGGTCTTAGTGGGAACACCCGTCGAGGGGCCGGCTCGTTGTACGTCGATTACGACCACCGGAGTTTCCATCATTGCGGACATGCCGAGACCTTCGGTCATCAGGGCGAAACCCCCGCCCGATGTAGCGCACATGGAGCGAACGCCGGCGTGAGCCGCGCCGATGGCCATGTTTATCACCCCGATTTCGTCCTCCACCTGCCGGACCATGATGCCTGCTTTGCGCGCGTGCGCCGCCATCCAGTGGAGAACGCCGGTCGAGGGACTCATTGGGTAAGCACAATAAAATTTTACGCCCGCGGCAGCGCCACCCATGGCCATGGCGATATTGCCGCTCAGGATCGCGTAACGATTGTCGGTTTTCGGCAGCGGATTCGTAAAGGCCTTAAAATTTCCCGCTGCATAGTCATAGCCCGCGCGAGCAACCCCGATGTTTTCCGCCACCACGGGTTCGCCTTTTTTCTGGAATTGCTCTCGAATCACCTCTTCCAGCGCGGGGAATCCAATCCCCATCATGTGCAAGCCCGCGCCGATGGCGAGCGTATTCTGCGCGACCTTATTCCGCGTGATGTCAGCTAGCTGGGAAACCGGAAGCGGGCAAAGCTGCACGCCGTCGGCGGCAGCGCCCGGCTTGATCGTTTCCGAGTTGTAGATGCACGCAGCGCCGGAGGTGAGCAGCGTCAGATGCCGATCCATGCTGTCCTGATTCAGCGGGATGAACAGGTCAATCCGGTCACCCATATTGGTGACCTTGTCTGGGCCCGTTCGAATGGTGAGAAAGGTGTGGCCGCCGCGAATGATCGATTGATAGGCGTTGTAGGCATTCAGATGCAGGCCCCGGCGGCTGAAAATCTTTGCGAAAATGTCGCCCGGCGTGGCGACGCCCTGGCCAGCCGCGCCTCCGATACCTACAGCAAAGGTTTGCTTCATCAGATCCCCTCTGGCTGGGTGTTCGCCTGTTCAACAGGCTCCTGCGCAAGTGTCAGGCTTAAACGGATAATCGCATGTTTTTCCGGAAAGATTCTCATTCGGACGCCCATTGTGATTCGGCGGGAGTATACACCCAATCGTTTTTGGAGTCGTGAGTTTTGACGAGGTTACCCCTCGAAATGCGAAAGGCTGGAAGTCTCCGCATTCGTGTGCTAGAGTCCGGCCAATACTTTGGGGTCTCGGGACTTCAGAAGGCGTCCAGACGTCGCCTCCGACTACGTAAGTTGTCAGGGCGAGCCTTGGAAAGGGAGGACGCTGCGATGGAAGGGTCCAACCACTTACGGCTACCCCGGACATTGGTCAACTGTCCTGTAGAAATCAGATTGGGCGAACGGACGATTTATGTTGATCGCGCGGATGGGAACCTCAGTGTCGGGGGAATGTTTCTTCGCGTCAAAGGATTGCCCGCTAACGCGGCCCTACATCTGGCGATTTCATCGAAAAGCTCCGTCGAAGTTGACGGAATAATCCGTCACAACGATGCGCTGGGGGTGGGAATCGAATTTGTCTCTATTTCACAAGACCTACGGCGGAAGATCTGCGAACTAATCGCCGAATTCACTCCCAGGGAGATTCTCGCGGGCTAAGTCTGTCGTTCGCCACACCGCTTTTTTTTCTATGAAATCCGCAACTTAGAGCAATTGCGGAATCGCTTCATGACAAAGCATTCCGAAAGAACCGAAATTGGCCTCGGTGGATGGAGTTCGGCAATTTCTGGCGAGTGGAACCCTTTCGAGGATTGTTACGGTGCGTGCAATTCTGACGTTGGGATGGTGCCGGGGGGCAGAATTGAACTGCCTACGCCAGCCTTTTCAGGGCTGCGCTCTACCAATGAGCTACCCCGGCACGATGAGAAGCCAACATTTTACACACTGCGCCACGAAATACGAAATGCGTCCGCGTGCAAAATGAGTAGGTAAAATGCGTGAATCGGCGAGTCTATTCGCCGATGATTCATCGAAGGTGCGTTGAATCGCAGTGTGCTAGCATATTTCCGCGGCGTTTCGGGGGAGTTTCACGCGATTCATTTCTTTTCAAATTCACACCTTTTGCCGCCGCCAAAGTCAGTCTTGGTTCCTGGAGGGCCTTGTCAATGCGACGCATCATGCTTCCAGTAGCTCTTGCATTCCCACTGGCGCTGGCTGCTTACGCCCAGCGTTTGCCTGAGAACGCCATTCCCGAAAGCTACGACCTTTCCTTCGCGCCCAATCTTACGGCAGCCACGTTCTCGGGAGAGGAAATAATTCACGTGAAGCTGCTGCGGCCCTCGCAGGCCATCACGTTGAACGCGGCGGAGCTCGCATTCCAGGAAGCCACCATCAATGCGGCCGGCGACTCTCAGCAGGCAAATGTGACGTTCGATGAAAGCAAGGACCAGGCTACGCTGACTGTCCGCGATTCGATTCCAGCCGGCGCCGCTGATATCCACATCCGGTTCACGGGAATCCTGAATGATCAGATGCGTGGCTTCTATTTGAGCAAGACAGCGCGCCGAGCGTACGCAGTCACGCAATTTGAATCCACCGATGCCCGTCGCGCGTTTCCATCCTTCGACGAGCCTGCCTACAAAGCAGTTTTCCGCATCACACTTGTGATTGATAAAGGCGATACCGCCATCTCCAACGGCCACGTCATTTCCGACACGCCCGGCCCGGGCGCCGGCAGGCACACAATCAAATTCTCGCCCTCGCCGAAAATGTCGTCGTATCTCGTGGCCATGATGGTCGGCGATTTTCAATGCTTGGAAGGGGCTGCGGACGAAATCCCGATTCGCGTGTGCGCCGTCCCGGAGAAAAAATCCCTCGGTTCCTATGCCCTGGCATCGGCGGAAAACATCATTCAGTTTTATGACCGCTACTACTATACGAAATATCCTTTCCAGAAGCTGGACATCATCGCGTTTCCCGATTTTGCCGCGGGCGCCATGGAAAACGTCGCTGCCATTACTTATCGCGAAGCCGACCTCCTGATCGACGACAAGACGGCATCCGAGGACGCACACGAAACTGTTTACAGCATTCTCGCGCATGAGATGGCTCATCAATGGTTCGGCGACCTCGTGACCATGAAATGGTGGGACGACATCTGGCTGAATGAAGGGTTCGCGACATGGATGGCCTGGAAGCCCATGCAAGTGTGGCGGCCGGAATGGCAGACGCAGCTCGAACAGGTGCAGGAAACCGACGGCGTCTTAAACGCGGACGCCATCGCATCCATTCGTCCGATTCGCGCGAAGGCGGAAACGCCGGCGGAGATTGACGCGCTCTTTGATGAAATTGCGTATGACAAAGCCTCGTCCGTGCTGCGAATGGTTGAGGCGTACGTGGGGCCGGAAGTATTTCGCAAAGGTGTGAATGTATATCTGCAGGCGCACGTCTACGGGAACGCGACGGCTGAGGATTTCTGGAGCGCCATCGCAAGGACCTCGGGCAAGCCTGTGGACAAGATCATGGCGAGTTTTATTGATCAACCGGGCACGCCGCTGATTACGATGAAGTCCTCATGCAGCGGGAATCGCACGACTTTGGAATTGACGCAGCGGCGTTATTTTGCGGATTCCTCGAAAATGTCCGCGCCATCGCAGGAAATTTGGCAGATTCCTGTTGCCGTGCAAGATCCTGATTCGGGTAACACGACGTATATTTTGCTCGTCAATCGCAGCCAATCTTTTGATTTGAACGGTTGCGCCGCTAGTGTCTTACTGAATCCGGGCGGGCGCGGCTACTTCCGCACCGACTATGGTTCCGCGGGCTTTGTGAAAATGAGCGCCTCGCCGAATAATGGAATGAGCCCCGAGGATCGCATCCGTTTCCTCGGAGACGGCTGGGCGCTGGTCCGCGTTGGGCGCATCAGCATAGGGGATTACCTCTCGGGTCTCACGGGCTTTCGATTGGAAAGGGAGCGGCCGGTTGTCGAAGCTTTCCTCGCTCACATGGGGGGGATCCATGACACTCTCGTGGCTTCCTCTGATCAGCCGGCGTTCGAGGCATGGTTGCGATATTTTCTTGCACCGCTCATGAACAATCTGGGAATGGAAACAGTTCCCGGCGAGCCGGGCCAGCGGGAAGAATTGCGGTCGGAGGTTATTGCGGTCCTTTCCGTTTTCGGCAGGCAGCCGGAACTCATCGCGCGCTCCCGGGCCACAGTGGAGGAATACATGAAAAATCCGGCATCCATGACCGCCCCGATGGCGCAGACCGCGGTGGCTGTCGCGGCGCTCAATGGAGACTCGGCGCTTTACGACAAATATGTCGAACATTTGAAGGCCGCCCACACGCCGGATGAATATGGAATTTATCTGTCGGGCTTGACACTTTTCACGGAGGCTCCCCTTGTAAGGCGCACAATTGATCTTTTCCTGAGTCCAATCGTGAAGCCACAGGACGTCGGTTCCGTTGCTGGGGTTTTCTCCAAACCGGAAGCTCAAGCTGTTGCGTGGGATTACTTCAAGCTTCATTTTAAGGAATTGCGTGACAAAGCCGGCCCCGGCGTCAGCCTGATTGGGATCGCCGCACGGTTTTGTGATGCGAGGTTAAGAGACGACTCGCAGAGTTTCTTTGCAAGCCAGAATCTGCCCGGCACGGAACGCCCGCTTCGCAATGCACTGGACCGCGTCAATGCATGTATCGAGCTGAAATCGCTGCAGCAGGCGAATCTTTCCGCATTCTTAAAGAAGTCAGGTCAAATGCCCGCAGGTGCAAGCAATTAGAGGAAAGCCCGGAATCATTGCGGGTCTCGCAGTAATTTACTTCATCGACTCATCGAACTCGCGCATCCACTCTTTTTTCTTAAGCACTTCGCGCGGCTTTGTGCCGTCCGGCGGACCCACGATGCCGTCCTTCTCCATGATGTCAATCAAACGCGCCGCGCGTCCGTAGCCAATGCGCAGCCGCCGCTGTAGCGTGGAAGTGGAGGCGCGGCCCATCTCGCACACCACTCGAACCGCCTCCTGATACAAATCGTCATCCACATCATTTTCGCCGCCCTCGCCTTCCTCGCCGGCCGCGGCATCTTCCCTGGGGGCTTCGAGGAGTTTTTCGTTATAGACGGCCTTGGCTTGCGCGCGCCAGAAATCACACACGGCGGTAATCTCTTCTTCCGTGACGAGCGGCCCATGGATTCGGTGCAGCCTCGATGAGCCGGCCGGCAGGTAGAGCATGTCGCCGCGCCCCAGCAGCGATTCGGATCCGTTGGAATCCAGAATTGTCCGGGAGTCCACTTTGCTTGCCACGCGGAATGAAATGCGCGCGGGGAAGTTCGCCTTGATGAGGCCGGTGATGACGTCCACCGACGGCCGCTGCGTTGCCAAAATCAAGTGGATGCCCACCGCGCGCGCCATCTGCGCCAGCCTGGTGATGGACGCCTCGACGTTGTTCGTGTCCACCATCATCAGGTCGGCCAGTTCGTCAATCACGATCACAATGTATGGCAGAGGTTTATGCTCCATCTCCTCATCGTCATCAAATAACGAGAGCGATTCACCGCGCGTGAATGTGCGGTTGTACTGGTCAATGTTGCGCACGCCGCGCTGTGCCAGCAGCTTCAGCCGCTTTTCCATCTCTCGCGTGGCATTGCGCAGCACATTGGACGCGACCTTCGGATCCGTGACGACCGGCGCCAGCAAGTGCGGGATGTCCTCATAGAGCCCGAGTTCCAGCCGCTTCGGGTCCACCATCACCAATTTCAATTCATCCGGCGTGGCTTTGTACAGCATGGAGATGATCAGAGAGTTCAGGAAGACGCTTTTGCCCGTTCCTGTTGCGCCGGCAATCAGCAAATGCGGCATCAGCGCCAAATCCGTCACACGCTGGCGCCCGATCAGGTCCTTGCCCATTGCAAGCGTCAGCTTCGAGGCCGAATTGACAAACTCAGGCGACTCGATTCCTTCCCGCAAAGTGATTGTCTGTCTGTGAATGTTTGGAACTTCCACTCCAACCGTGGACTTCCCGGGAATGCGTTCGATCAAAATGGATTCCGCGCGCAGTGCCAGGCACAAATCCTCGGCCAGTCCTGTGATCCTGCTGTATTTGATCCCCGCTTCCGGTTTGAATTCATACGTCGTCACCACAGGGCCGGGGTTGATTTGCGTTACGTGCCCGCCCACGTCAAATTCTTTGGTCTTTTCTTCGATCGCGTGCGCCCGGGATTTCAATTCTTCTTCTTGAAGTTTCTCGCCGCGCTCCGCCAAGTGAAGCAGTCCAGGTGAAGGGAGCCGGAAATTCGCGGGCCCGTGTGCGATTCTCGGCCCGGAGGCGGATTTCAACGGCGGATCTTGCTCGGATTTTCCGATGAGTTTTTCCTTGAATCGGAGAATTACAGGCGCGCGTTTCGCAGGCTTTTCATCCTCGTCGCCGGCATCCTCTTCATTCTCAATCTCGTCCTCTTCAACCGCGGCCGATGATTGCTTGAGAGCGGTAAATTGCGAGGGCACTGGCGGCCGCCCGGAAATCTTTATCTCCTCAATGCGTTTGCGAAGGCGCGTTTGTTCGCGCTCTTCGCGCCAAGCGGCCCAGCGTTCCTTTGCTCGATTCAGCAGGGCAAATTTCCCGAGTGGGCCTTTCAGCATTTCGTGTGTGCCAAGGAATGAAAACTTTGTCGTCAGGAATAGCGCCGCCAACAATGCCGCGATTACAACAAGCTGCGCGCCTACGCTGTTGAACGCCGCGATCAGACCCGTCGACAGCAAGTCGCCGAGCAATCCTCCGGGCGGCGCAGCTCCCCGGACCTCCGGGAAGTGCCAAAGGGAGAGCAGGGCAGGGACACCGAGCAGGAACAACACCCAGCCGGCGAGCTTCAGATTGGGAGATTCAACTGTCTTGCTGCGGATCCATCTCGCGCCCAGCACGAAGATTCCCGCGGGCAGAAGGAAAGCGGCATAACCGAGACACTGAAAGAGCAAATCGGCGCTGTGCGCGCCCACCGGACCAATCCAATTCGTGGCTGGATGCGAATCCGTTGAATAGGCGGAAACGTTCAGCGACCCGTCATGCGGGTTGTAGGAAAGCAAACTCAGCGCAACGAGCAGGCCCGCAGTGGCTCCTAGAAAGCCAATTAACTCGTTGACGCGGTGATTTTCGGTCGGCGTCAGTAAGCGCACAAACTTCTCCTTGGCTGGGCGGATAGCGGTATTGAAATGAGCCCTGGGGGCGCGGGCGCTAGCGCGCGGGTCCCAGATGCAGGAACACGAACAGCAGGATGAGTATACCGAGCACGACCCGGTACACAACGAAAACCTTGAGCGTGCGTGCCTGTAGGTAACGCAGGAAAAAAGCGATAACGGCGTAGCCGACCAGCCCAGAAACGGCAATGGCAATCAAAAGTGTTGAAAGGGACATGTCGAGCGTGCCGGTGCGCTGCATGTGAATCACCTTCGGTAATTCTTTCAACGCGGCACCGGCGATAATCAGGGTCGAAAGCAGGAACGAGAATCGCGCCGCCGTCTCGCGCGTCATCCCGCGCCAAAGCCCCGCGACGATTGTGCTCCCCGAGCGTGACACTCCGGGAAACAAAGCGAACGCTTGCGCCGTGCCAACGACAAGCGCATCACTCAGCGTGATCTGGCTCGGTTGCCTTTCGAGCCGCGCGGTCCGGTCCACCCACCACATCACGAGTCCTATCACAATCAGCGCCGCTGCGATTGGCACCGGCTGGCTCAAACGGTCTTCTATGAATTTTTCAAAAAGGAGGCCGGCAATGGCTCCGGGGATTGTCGCGGCAACAAGAAACCAGAACAATCGCCGTTTCCACGTGAAGTCTTCGGCACTCATTCCGGCGGTGGCGCGTACCCCAAATCCTGCAAGCAGCATCTCAATCCAGTCCCGCAGAAAATACACCAGAACGGCAACCAGCGTGCCCGCATGCAGCGCCACTTCAAACGCCAGTCCCGGTTCTTTCCACCCTGCAAACCAGGGCACCAGCACGAGGTGTGCGCTGCTGCTGACGGGAAGGAATTCCGTAAGCCCTTGAACAACGGCCAACACGACAGCCTGAAAAAGTGACATTCTGAGTCAGGCCTCCTTTGGCCTCGCTAACGTTTTGGTCATACGAACCCCATCAATTCGTCCAAGATAGTATCCGGGCAGCAATCCAAGAACACGATAGTTGTGACCATACCAGAATTGAAGGCCCGCCTCATTGTCCGTCGCCGTCTCGATTTCCACCGTGAAAACCCCGCATTCGGCCATTGCGCGCTCGGCTGCGGCAAGCAATAGGGTGCCAACTCCGCTTCGACGGCATAATTGCACAACGTCAATTGTGATGATGTGACCCCGGGGTGGATCAGCATTCGCCAGAATAAAACCGGCTAACGCGCCGGTCGCATTTGCTGTGATGCAAATCGCACCCGGTTGTGCAAGGTACCAGCGAAGCTCCCGTCTCGAATACGCAATCCCGCTCGGATAACACTCGCGGTCAAGCGCATAGAGCTCATCGAAGTCCGATGGAACAGATGGGCGCAGAGAGTAGCTCACGGATACGGATTGTATCAAGACAAAAAATCCTGCGAGCAACGGGAAATATGAATGGTGTGTGAATGTCAGACTTCAAGGATAACCGGCAGGATCATCGGTCGTTTCGCCGTCTGCTTGTTCAAATAACGCTTCAAGTCAACGCGAATTTTTTCTTTCATCACGCCCCAGTCGGATTTCTCCTCGGCGTTCGACTGCTCGATTGTCCGCAGGACGACTTCCCGCGCGCCCGCGATCAGCTCGGTGCCGTCATCATTCGGAAGGAATCCGCGCGTCACGATTTCCGGCTGCGATCCCAGCCGCCCATTGTGCTTGTCCATCGCGATGATCGGCACGACCACGCCGTCTTCCGCCAGATGCCTCCGGTCGCGGATCACCACCTCTTCGATTTCCTCGAGCGATCCGGAATCCACGCATACGCGCCCCGCGGGCAGCGGCTCGCGGCGGAATGCGCCATGTTCGGTAAACTCAATCGGATGCCCGTCTTCCAATAGCAGGACTTCATCCGACACGACGCCCAATTGATGCGCCATCGCCGCGTGACGGAAAAGTTGCCGGTACTCTCCGTGCAAAGGAATGAAGTAGCGCGGCTTCACGAGTTGCAGCATCAGCTTTTGTTCTTCCTGGCTGGCGTGGCCGGATACGTGAATCAATCCCGCATTGTTGTCGTAATAGACGAGCGCTCTACGCCGGAACATGTGATCCAGCATCCGGAAAATGGATTTCTCGTTTCCGGGAATGATGCGCGCCGATAAAATTACCGTGTCATTTTCTTCCACGGACACCAGCCGGTGGTTATCCACTGACAAACGCGACAGCGCCGACATCGGTTCGGCCTGGCTTCCGCTGACCAGCACGACCAGTTTGTGTGGATCAAAGGCCTTGATGTCCTGCGGCCGCACAACCATTCCGTCCGGAATTCGCAGTTGTCCCAGCTCATGCGCAAGCTCGACGTTATCCACCATGCTCCGCCCTACGAAGCCGATCTTTCGGCCCGCGGCTGCGGCCAGGTTTACGATGAGCTGGATGCGGTGAATGGACGAAGCGAAGCACGAAACCAGCACCTTTCGCGGCGCCGCGCGGAATAGCTCTTCCATCCGCGTCGAGACGGCCCGCTCCGATGGCGTATAGCCGGGGCGCTCGACGTTTGTGCTGTCGCTGAACAGCGCCAGCACTCCTTCCGCGCCATACCGCGCAAATGCGTGAAGATCGAAGGGCTGGTGGTCGGGCGGCGTGGGGTCCATCTTGTAATCGCCGGAGTGAATCACGACTCCGGCCGGCGTGCGGATTGCCAGCGCGACGCAATCAATCGTACTGTGCGTCACGTGTATAAACTCGGTCTTGAACGGGCCAATCTCGATGACGTCCCCGCTCTTCACTTCTTTCAGCACAGCCTGGTCAAGCAAGTTCCGCTCATCGAGCCGCCGCTTCACGAGCGCAAGCGTGAAGCGCGTCCCGTAGATCGGCACGTTCAGGTCGCGCAGGATGTAAGGGAGCGCGCCGATGTGGTCTTCATGGCAGTGCGTCAGAAGAATCGCGCGCACCATTTGTTTGTTCTGCTTCAGGTAGGTGATGTCCGGGATGACGATGTCCACGCCGAGCAATTCCGCTTCGGGGAACATCATTCCGGCATCGATGACGATGATGTCATCACCGCAGCGCAGGGCGAGCATGTTCATGCCAAACTCGCCTAGGCCGCCGAGGGGTATCGCCCAGAGTGACTTATGTTTCAACAATCGCTCCGCAATTTCGCACGGAGCATCGTATCACAGCGCGGAGGGCTAACACCGACGTCGCAGAGAAGGCTCGCCGCGGACCCGCTTAACCGCGATCCTCTCCGCCGCTGAAGAGCCTTGCGATTCCAACGAGGATTACCGCGCCTACGGTCGCCGCCGCCAGGCTGTAAAGCCAGCCTCCGCCGGCAATATTCAGCCTCGTAAAAATCCAGCCGCCCAGCACGGCCCCGATCATCCCCAGGATGATGTTTACGATGCAGCCGTAACCACGTCCGCGCGCAATTGTGCCGGCAAGCCAGCCGGCAATCAGTCCGATGACAATCCAGCTAAGCCACGAGCGTGATACCGAAAAACCGATGAAATGCACATTTTGAAGTGTCACGAATAACGCCAACATTTATCACCTCTTCTGGATTGGCGCAGGTGCTCTCTTCATGCGCGTCCCATCTTTTACTACCCATTCGTTCCGCTTGCAAATAAAATAGTCTGGCGATAGGAGGGCATCGGGAAAGGGGTTGTCGGGGGCCAATGAAAAAAATTGGGAAGGGAAGTGTTGCGCGGAAAACGCCAAAGGCTTCGGACGAGGCCGTAAGAGCAAAAACGGGAAAATCATGGGCCGAGTGGTTCTCAATTCTCGAAAGGCCGGCGTACGCAAGATGAAACATTCGGAAATCGCGAGGCTTCTCTACGAAAAACACAAAGTCTCCATGTGGTGGTGCGCCACCGTGGCCAACGAGTATGAACAGAAGCACGGACTCCGCGAGAGCTATGAAACTTGCGCCGGCGACTTCAGTTCATCCGTGAGCCGGACATTTGCTTGTGGTGTCGGCAAAATATATTCCGCTTGGAGTGACTCCGAGGCCCGCCGCTCGTGGCTCAAGGGCGATAAATTCGATACTTCATCCGGCCAGCCGAACGGGACCCTCCGGGGCGCTTGGCAAGGCAACACGAGCCGCCTCGAAATCCGCTTCTATCCGAAAAGTGATGGGAAAACGCAGGTGGTTGTTGACCACATGAAGATGGTGAACTCGAAGCAGGCTGTGGAAATGAAAACCTTCTGGTTGGAAAATCTGGATCGCTTGCGTCTGCGCGTAGAGAGTTAACAATGAAATGCAGGAAAGGAACTTGGATGAACTAATCGCTTTCGAGGAGAATCGCCGCGGCGAGCACCGTCGTCCACAATCCGCGTTTATCGCCCACGGCGGATTGTGTGATATTCATCGTACGGACGATCTTGTTGGATATCCTATAAACTTCCTTTTTCTCGTCCCAGGAAAGGTCCGCGTCAAATTCCACGTTCAAAGTTGTCGCCAGCATTTCCGCGGCCAGCTCTTCTGTGTATTCGCCCGCGATCTCTTCCGTTTCACCAAATGAGTGGTGCTCCGAAAGATATCCGTACATGGATTTATCGGCGGGTAGAGCAAGCCCCACCCCCGCGGCAATCAGCCGGTGCGCTTCACGCGTCGAATTCTCGCTGATTACGGTGAACGCTACCTGGCCGTGCTTGATATGTTTCAGTCCCTCGCTGCGCGAAATCAATTTGCAATTGGGAGGAAAAATGGACGAAACGCGGACGATGTTGCACGAAGCAATCCCCGCATTGCGGAGAGCCAGCTCAAAACTGGAAAGCCTCTCGCGGTGTTTACCGACGCCTTTTGTCAGGAAAATTTTTTTAGCGACGAACGCCATCGACGGTGCCGGTTTGCGGTGCCTCCACTAAAGTATTTGGCTCAAAAAACGCGCGTCCGCGAAAGTAACAAGAACGCGCGGCAGTGTCAATGCGAATTACATCGTCGGGGAAATTATTTTTTGCGGCAGAGCTCGGCAAACGTCATTGCTCACCGGAAATTTCCCGGCGCGCCGGAGGTCTGTGGCCCACCCCGTCGCCGCTCTTCCTCAATCAACGCCTGTGCCGCTTCGCGCGGCTGGATGCTCCAGTTTCCGTCGGAGGTCGTCGGAATCGTACCCGTCCGTGAAACGTAGTCAATGATCAGCTCGCGAACCTCTTCGGGCGAGCGGTAAACAATTGGCAATCCCTTGAACACGTCGTAATGCCCGCCGCCCGTGTAACGGTAATTGTTGATCGCCACGCGAAGTTTCGCCCCCATGTCCAGCGGCTTCCCGGCGCGCGTTAAATTGCGAATTCGGTCGCCCTCTGGACGCGTGAGATCGATCACGTAATTCACTCCCTCTGCGCTATCCGCGTTGTATCCCGGCATTTGCAAAGGCTTTGAAGTGTCGAATGGCCATTGTGGATAAAAGCTCGCCGCGTGTTCGAGCGCTTCCTTGACTTGCGCCCCGGTCATTTCAACCGTGTACAATGTGTTCTCGTAAATGTAAAGTCCGGCCAACTGTCGCGCCGTCACCGCGCCTGCTGGAATGCGCAACCCAGGATAAAACATCGTCGCCAGTGAGACGTCCGCGTGCCCGGCGTTTAATTGCACCGTGTGGATCAAATCCACCAGCGGGTCATCTTGATAACGCGAGACGTCGCCGCGCATCTCTTGCGCGCTCGTCGCAATGGGAGTGTCCAAATATTTCTGCGTCGCTGTTTCATACGGCTCCGCCAGTTTCATAATCTCCGGGTCCGCAGCGGTCGCGTCCGTCACCGGAATTACCGCCGAATGTTTTTCTTTCACGCGCCAGCCGCCGCTCGCGTCGCGTTCCATCTCCACATCCGCGCGCGCCAGTGACCGCCCCCAGTTGCTCGCTTGCGCCATCAAAACCCCGTTCACCATCATCTGCCCGACTTCACGGTGCGTGTGGCCGAAGAGGATCACATCAATCCCGGGCACCTGTTCCGCCAGCCCGAGAATTGCATTTTCTCCGGAGATATCATCCGAATTCGCTTGCGAATTCGCGGCCGGATCCGCTCCCAGACCCGAATGTGCAATCACCACAATCAGGTCCGCCTTCTTCCTTACCTCTGGGATCACTTTCTTCGCGGACGCAACGATCTGCTCGAATTCGTATCCCTTGTGATTGGCGGGAACTTCCCAGCGCGGAATCCCCGGCGTGACGAATCCGACGATTCCTACGCGCACCCCGCGCACGTTCTTAATGATATAGGGTTCGAAATACTCCACGCCGTTCACGTAGACCTGCTTCACATTCGCCGCGAGGATCGGAAATCGAGCTTCGCGTTTCGCTTTCCACAGCACCTTCAGCCCGAAATTGAATTCGTGGTTCCCGCATGCCGCCGCGTCATATCCCATCGCATTCATCACCGCGATCGTCGGATTCGCCTGCGATGGTTCCTTCCGCGCGAAGTAATACGCCAGCGGCGTTCCCTCGATAATGTCGCCTGAATCGAGCAGCAATGCGTTGGGCTCGCTCGACCGCGCTTCTCTTACCAGCGTCTCAATTTTCGCCAGCCCGCGGTTCGCCGGGCGGTTCGCGTAATAATCCACCGGCATGATATTTCCGTGGATGTCCGTCGTCCCCAGCAAAACAATATGGACATGTCCCGCCGCGCCTTGTTGAGCGTGTCCCGGGAAAACTGTCGGCGCGGCAAGCGCGGCGAAAACGACCGCGGCAAGTACATGCAGTCCTGAATATTTTTTTGACATGTGTGCTTATTCTTCTCGGGGACTCATTACAATCGGGGCCAGCTTTGGCGCAATGGCCTTCAGTCTTCGCAGATCATCGGAGGTAAAATCCGCTCCGGCTTCCCGTTTGTTCCGTCCCTTGCGGCAGATCTGCACTACGCCGGCCACCTTGCCTTCGTGCACGATGGGCGAGCTCATAATCTTCTGGATCATTTCATCCTGCCGCCGTCCCAGCGGAACTCCCTCGAACACGCTCGCGTGGCGTGAGGTCGCGAATGAGTTTTCCATGTCCGCCCGCTTGTCGCGCGCCGTCTTCGATACAAGCGCCGTCGTGCTGTTCAGCGGTATGGTTCCAACCGCGCGCAATTTTTCTGGAATCATAAACTGCAGATGTTTCCCGTTGCCCACAACATCCAGAATGGCCACTTCGTCCGCGCTGACTCCAAACGCCTGTGATAGTTTTTGTGCGAGTGCCGAAAGATTTTCCGGCGCTTTGGGAGCCGGGCTGCCCGCCAATTCCGATAGAAATTCGTCCAGATCGGAGACCTGTTTTGTTGAAGCTTTCATCCACTCCTCGGCTGAGTTTCCTGAGGCAGCCCGTATTATAACGAAACATTTTCACAACTCCCCGTCAATTTCGCGTGCGTGCCCGCCTTGCAATACCCTCGTGGAGTTTCTATACTGAAATGTTCGAACTCGAGTCCGGAGAGTGCATGTCCGCCCAGGCTGGTCAGACAGATCACAGTTTTCTCCTCCGCAAACTCCATTCTCTTACCGGATTGATTCCCGTCGGCGCCTACATGGCCGACCATCTTTTTGAAAATAGCTATTCCCTCGTCAGCCCAGCCAAATACAACGAGGCTTCGCGCGCCCTGCAGACCATTCCCTGGCGCCTTCCCCTCGAAATCGGGATTATCTGGCTGCCGATTCTCTATCACGCCGCGTACGGTTTCTATGTGTGGCACCGCGGCAAAATAAACGTTTCCCAATACCCCTGGGTCGGCAATTGGATGTTCTCTCTCCAGCGCTGGACGGGCCTCATCGCCTTCGCTTTCCTTGGCTGGCACCTGTACACCGAACGCTTTGTCACTCATGGGATGTCCACATACGCCATCGTCAACCGGGACATGCAGAGCACTTGGTTCTTTGCATTTTTCCTGCTCGGCGTTATCGCCTGCTCGATTCACCTCGGCGTGGGAGTCTGGAATTTCGTTTGCAAATGGGGCCTTGCCGCCACTGTGCGTTCGCAGCGCGCAGCGGGTTATCTCGGCGTCGCAATCGCCGCGATTTTGCTCGTCATGAGCGTGACCGTCGTCGTCTGCTTCCGTTTTGGCTGGCATCCCCTGGACGCGTACTTACAAGCTCAAAAATGAGGCAAGCTAAAATCATCGTTGTCGGCGGAGGGCTCGCCGGATTGATGGCCACCATACGAGTGGCCGAAGCCGGTATTCCCGTCGAATTATTTTCAATCGTTCCCGTAAAGCGCTCGCATTCCGTATGCGCGCAGGGCGGCATCAACGCCGCCAAAAACACCAAAGGTGAGGGCGATTCCACCTGGCAGCATTTTGACGACACCGTTTACGGCGGCGACTTCCTCGCCAACCAGCCGCCCGTCAAGCGCATGTGCGAGGCCGCGCCGGGCATCATTGATCTCCTCGACCGCATGGGCGTGATGTTCAACCGTACGCCCGAGGGCCATCTCGATTTCCGCCGCTTCGGCGGCACGCTTTTCAATCGAACCGCTTTCGCCGGTGCGACCACCGGCCAGCAGCTCCTTTACGCGCTCGATGAGCAAGTCCGTCGCTTCGAGGCGGAAGGCAAGGTCGCGAAATACGAAGGCTGGACCTCTCTCTCGGCCGTCCTTGACGACTCCGGCGTAAGCCGCGGCATCTGCGCCATGGACTTGAAGTCCATGGAAGTGAGAACGTTTCCCGCCGACGCTGCGATTTTCTGCACCGGCGGCAATGGTTCCATCTTCGGCCGCTCGACCAACTCCGTCGTTTGCACGGGCACCGCGCAATCCGCTCTCTTCCAGCAGGGCGTGGACTACGCCAACGGCGAATTCATTCAGGTTCACCCGACCGCGATTCCCGGCGAAGACAAACTCCGCCTCATGAGCGAATCCGCTCGCGGCGAAGGCGCGCGCGTCTGGGTGCCGAAGAAATCCGGCGACAATCGCGCCCCGCTCACCATTCCCGAAAACGAACGCTTTTATTTTCTCGAGGATTGGTACCCGAAATACGGCAATCTCGTCCCCCGCGACGTCGCCACTCGCGCCATTCACAAGATCGTCTTCGAGATGAAGCTCGGCATCGGCGGCCAGCAGGCCGTCTATCTCGATCTCACGCACATCCCGCGCGAAGTCCTCGACCGCAAGCTCGAAGGCATCCTCGAAATTTATGAAAAATTTATTGGCGTGGATCCCCACGTCGAGCCGATGAAAGTTTTCCCCGGAATGCACTACACGATGGGCGGAATCTGGGTGGATAACGACAACCAGGCCACCAATGTTCCCGGTATTTACGCCGCGGGCGAATGTGAATACCAGTATCACGGCGCAAATCGCCTGGGTGCGAATTCGCTCGTCTCCTGCATCTACGGCGGCATGGTCGCTGGCCCCGCTTCCGTCAAATACAGCCGCGGCCTCTACAAAGGCTGCGAAAGCGTGCCCTCCTCCGTGTTCGAGCGCGAGCAGAAGCGCCAGCAGGGAATCAACGATGCCCTCGTTTCGCAGCAAGGCTCCGAGAATCCCATCACAATCTGGAAGGAAATGGGCGATTGGATGACGGAGCACGTCACCGTGACGCGCAAGAATCCCGATATCCAGCGCACCGACGCGAAGCTCCAGGAATTGTTCGAGCGCTTCAAAAAAATTAATCTTTCCGACCGCACCAAGTGGTCGAACCAGACGCTCGCCTTTTCGCGCGAGCTTTACAATATGCTGATTCTCGCCCGCGTTATCGCTCTCGGCGCTCTTGCCCGAAACGAATCCCGCGGCGCTCATTACAAACCCGATTTCCCGGAGCGCAATGACGCCGATTGGCTCAAGACCACTCGCGCGAAGTGGGCGGACGGCAAAATTCAGCTTACCTATGAACCCGTGGACACATCGCTGCTGCCTTTGCGCGCGCGGCGTTACGATATGGCAAAGTAGGGAAGGCGGCTCGGACTCATGGCGGAAAACAGGAAACTCATCGTTCGCGTGAAGCGGCAAGCCGGCCCGAAGGATCGTCCGCATTGGGATGAATTCGAGCTCGCGTACCGTCCGCACATGAACGTCATCATCTGCCTGCGGGACATCGCCGAAAATCCTGTCACGCGCGATGGCAAGCCCTCCACTCCCGTCGCCTATGACTCGAATTGTCTCGAAGAAGTTTGCGGGTCCTGCGCCATGGTCATCAATGGACGCGCGCGCATGGCCTGCTCCGCGCTCGTCGATCATCTCGATCAGCCCATCCGCATCGAGCCCATGGCCAAATTTCCAGTCGTCCGCGATCTCGCCGTGGATCGCACCGTCATGTTTGAGAATCTCAAGCGCGTCAAAGCATGGATTCCCATTGACGGCACTTACAACCTCGGCGAAGGCCCGCGCCTCGCGCCCGAAGTTCAGGAGAAGGCCTATCCGCTTTCGCGCTGCATCACCTGCGGCATGTGCCTCGAAGTCTGCCCGCAGGTCAACGCAAACAGCAATTTCGTTGGCGCCGCCATTATCAGCCAGGTGCGTCTATTCAACATGCATCCCACAGGCGCGATGCACGCGCGCGAACGCCTCGCGGCCATCAGTGGCGCCGGTGGCGTGCAGGACTGTGGCAACGCCCAGAATTGCGTCCATATCTGTCCCAAATCCATTCCGCTCACCGAATCCATCGCGCAAGTCAATCGCGATTCCATTCGCAACGCGCTGGTCGGTTGGCTTTTAGGATGAGGTCACATGAGAATTCGATACGCTGTTTGTGCCGGCGGTTTGCTTCTCCTCGCCGCGCTTTTTACTCGCACCATGCCTGCTGACGACATCGCGGACCGCGCCCGCAAGATCCACTTCAGCTCGATCGTGCTCGATACGCATGACGACACGCCGCAGCGCTTCCTCTTCGAGAATTTCGATCTCGGCCATCGCGATTCCCAGGGGAACGTTGACATCCCGCGCATGCGCGATGGCGGCATGAACGCGATTTTCTTTTCCATCTGGTGTCCAGTTACGGTCACTGGCCCCGCCGCCGTCAAGCGTGCGCTCGACCTGATCGATGGCGTCCGTGAGCAGGTTCGCATGCACCCGCAGGATCTTGAGCTCGCAACCACCGCTGCGGAAGTGCGCCATGCGCATGAGCAGGGCAAGATCGCCGCGCTGATGGGCGTCGAAGGCGGCCACATGATTGACAACGATCTCGGCGTCCTCCGCCAGTTCGCCGCGCTCGGCGTCCGCTATATGACGCTCACCCACACCGCCGACACCGATTGGGCGGGCTCCTCCGGTGACGATGCAAAACACATCGGTCTCACGGACTTGGGCAGAAAAATTATTCTTGAGATGAATCGCCTTGGCGTACTCGTTGACATCTCCCACGTCTCCGACAAAACTTTTTATGACGCGCTCAAGGTAAGTCAGGCGCCCATGATTGCCTCCCACTCTTCTTGCCGCGCCATCTGCGACGCCCCGCGCAACATGACCGACGACATGATCAAAGCGCTCGCGGCTAAGGGCGGGGTCATCCAGATTAACTATCACGTCGGTTTTCTCAGCCAGGCCTATCGCGATGCTTCGCTTAAGAGCGAGGAGTTAAAGACGCGCACCGCCGCCGCGGAAAGAGCCGTGCAAGGAAACGAAGCGGCCACCGTCCGCGCCGACGAACGCGTCGCGCATGAGATGATGGCTGAAGGCAAGCTCCCCAAAGTGAGTTGGGAAGCCATCGTGGATCACATTGATCACGCGGTGAAGCTTGTAGGCGCCGACAACGTCGGACTCGGCTCCGATTTCGATGGCGCAACCATGCCCTTCGGAATGGAGGATTGCTCGAAATTGCCCAAACTCACGGAAGCCATGCTTCGCCGCGGCTATTCCGAGGCCGACATCCGAAAAATTCTCGGCGGGAATACTCTTCGCGTGATGGAGCAGGCCGAGCGCGTCAGCCATCAACTCGAAGGCTCACACTGATCAGGAAACTGTGTTCGTAGGGGCGCTGCTTGCTGCGCCCGCATTTCATTGATTTCAAATTTGGGGGAAAAAAATGAAAAACCGTCTTAGCTTGATCGTTGCTGTGATTTTCTTCGCCACCGTCGCGCTCGCCGCCGCCCAGTCCAACCCGCCCGCTCAAAAATCTCAGACACCGGCGGGGGCTACACAGACTCCATCGTTTGACCCCGCGCTCCTCACGCCCGCCGCGCTCAACGCGAAGGCCCCGGCCACCTTCGACGTGAAATTCGTCACCACCAAGGGTGAATTCACTGCACACATCACGCGCGAATGGTCGCCCCGCGGCACCGACCGCTTCTACAATCTTGTGAAGCATCATTACTTCGATGGCTGCCCATTCTTCCGCGTCATTCCCGGGTTCATGGCGCAGTTCGGTTTGACGCCTTATCCCGAAGTGAATAAAGCGTGGATGAATGCAAACATTCCCGACGATCCGGTGAAGGAGAGCAACACGCGCGGCAAGATTACGTTTGCGGAGGCTGGCCCAGATACGCGCTCGACTCAGGTCTTCGTAAATTATGGAAACAACGCCGGCCTCGATAAACAGGGATTTGCTCCTATCGGCGAGGTTACCGAAGGCATGGAAGTCGTCGAAAAGTTTGTTAGCAAATATGGAGGTAACCCGGATCAGGAAAAAATTACGTTGCAGGGCCGCGCATATCTCAGGCAGTACATGCCGGATCTCGATTACGTCAATACTGCGCGCATAGCCGCTGCTGCCATTCCGCCCATGGTGCCAAAAAATCCGGGCGATTGATCTGAAGCGCGACGATGCCCCGCGATTGGATGCAAACACTGCGCGTGCCTCTCGGTGCGCCTCGGTGGCTTGTGTGCCAATCCTCCCGGGTATTCTCGCCATATCGGTACGAATAGAATCTCTAGCGTCACGACTCCCGTTGACTTCGTTTTGCCTGCGTCGTAACATGCGCGGTTCTTGGCGCTTGCCCGTATGATCGGAAAGACAGTCTCGCACTATCGCATCGTAGACAAATTGGGTGGAGGTGGGATGGGCGTGGTTTATCGCGCCACTGACACCCGCCTCGGCCGTGAAGTGGCTTTGAAATTCCTTCCCGAAGAAGTCGCCCAGGACAAACTCGCCGTCGAACGGTTTCAGCGCGAGGCCCGCGCCGCCTCCGGACTGAATCATCCAAACATCTGCACGATTTACGATGTGGACGAATACGAAGGCCAGCCGTTCATCGTAATGGAACTCCTGGAAGGGGAAACTCTCAAGCACCACATTTCCGGGAAACCATTGGCCATCGAAGAGGCAGTGGCGCTTGCCACGCAGATTTCGGACGCGCTCGAAGCCACCCACGCGCAAGGCATCATCCACCGGGACATCAAACCGGCAAATCTTTTTGTCACCCGTCGCGGCCAGGCAAAAATCCTGGATTTCGGCCTGGCCAAGCTTGCGCCGCAGTTGCAGCGCGTCGGCGAGACAATCGGCGCGACCGTTGCCTCGGGCGGGATCGGCGACCATTTAACGACCTCCGGTTCATCCATCGGCACAGTGGCGTACATGTCTCCGGAGCAAGCGCGCGGCGAAGAAGTGGACGCGCGCACGGATTTGTTTTCGCTGGGCGTGGTTCTCTACGAAATGGTGACTGGCCGGGAGGCCTTCGGCGGGACCGCAACGGCTGTGGTTTTCGATTCCATATTAAATCGTTCGCCGATGCCGATTGCTCGTTTGAATCCTGCTGTCCCGGCGGAATTGGAGCAGCTCATCGGCCGGTTGATTGAGAAAGACCGCGAGAAGCGCATTCCCAGCGCTGCGAAGCTCCATTCGGAGTTGCTGCGGTTGAAGCGCGAGTCTGATTCGGGACGAGGCAAGCCGGCTGCTGCTGCGGCGTCGGCGGAAAAGTCGCTTGCGGTGCTCTACTTTGAAAACTTGAGCGCGCAGAAAGAAGACGAATACTTCCGCGACGGCATGACGGAAGACGTCATCACCGAGCTGCTCAAGGTGAAAGGCATGAAGGTGTTTCCCCGTGCGGCGGTGCTTACATTTCGGGACAAACCGGTCACCGCGCCGCAAGTCGGGCAGGAACTTGGCGCGATGTACGTGCTCAGCGGTTCGATCCGGCGCGCGGGCAACCGGCTCCGCGTAACCGCGCAATTGGTGGAAGCCGGCACGGGCCATGGCGTTTGGGCCGACCGCTTCGATCGCACGCTCGAAGATGTCTTCGAGGTGCAGGACGAAATCGCCCGGAGCATCACTCAGGCGTTGCGAATCACGCTTTCGCCGCAGGAAGAGCGCGCGATTGCGCATAAGCCCACCGAGAATGCCGAAGCCTATAACTATTTCCTTCGCGGCCGCGGCTATGCGCGGCGCCTGACGCGCACGGATTTGGAATTCGCCCTTCAAATGTACGAACACGCCATCGACCGCGACCCGAACTTTGCGCTGGCGCACGCCGAAATGGCCATTTCCTGCTCGAATATTTTTTATTTTCACGATACGGATCAGAAGTGGGTGGATCGCGGCCGCCACGCCTACGAGCGCGCACTGGAGCTGGATCCGCAACTCGGAGAGGCGTACGCGGCGCGGGCCTCGATCCAGGAAGCGAGCAAGGATTTTGACGAGGCCGTCCGCTCGGCGCGGCGGGCGCTCGAGCTCAACCCGAATTACGGCACCGCATATTTCGCGCTTGGCCGCGCGTTATTCCGCGGCGACCGGCCCGCGGAGGCCGCCGATCTAGCGCAGCGCGCGATTGAAGTGGGCGGCGACGATTACAACGTTTTCGTTCCTTACATCATGGCGCTCGATCGCGTGGGACGCGTCGCCGAGGCGGATTCTTTGCGCGAAGGCCGCGTGGTCGCCCTCGAGCGCCAGCTTGAGATGGTGCCCGAAGACGCGCGCGCCCGAATCCTGCTGGCCACCAACTACGCTCACTTCAAGAAGGATGACGCCGCGATGCGCGAAGTAAAGAAGGCGCTGACGCTGCGGCCGAATGACGCCAACATCCTTTACAACGCGGCCTGCACCTATGGTGTTATGGGCATGAAGGCCGAAGCGCTCGAATTATTGCGGAAAATGAAGGAGAACGGCTTCCCTCAATTGGACTGGGCGCGCCGCGACCCCGATCTCACCTGCATCCATAGTGACCCGGAGTTCCTCGCCCTGCTTGCCGATGAAGACGCCAAGTGAACTGTAAGGCGCCGCTTCTGGATCGTTCCTCCCTCTGATATTCGACCTTCTACTATGGACTGTTGACTTCCTTCTTAAACTCCCAGCACTTCCACTAATTCTCTCACCGCCGCCGCCGACTTCTCGAGCGCCGCCTTCTCATCCGCCGTCAATTTGATCTCGATGATCTGCTCGATTCCGCGCGCGCCCAGTTTCACCGGAACACCCACGAACAAACCCTTAATTCCGTATTCGCCTTCCAGATACGCCGCGCACGGCAAAATCTTTTTCTTGTCCTTCAGGATCGCTTCCACCATTTCCACCGCCGCCGCCGAGGGCGCGTAATACGCCGAGCCGCTTTTCAGCAAATTCACGATTTCCGCGCCGCCCTTCCGCGTGCGCTCCACAATCGCATCGATTTTTTCTTTCGGCAGCAGGTCCGGCAACGGAATGCCTGCGACGGTGGAATATCGCGGCAGCGGCACCATGTCATCGCCGTGTCCGCCGAGCACGAATGAGTGCACGTTTTCGACGCTCACGCCCAGCTCCATCGCCACAAATGTGCTCATCCGCGCCGAATCGAGCACGCCCGCCATTCCGATCACGCGGTTCTTCGAGAATCCGCTCAGCTTAAACGCCGTCTGCGCCATCGCGTCGAGCGGATTGGTCACTACAATCAGGATCGAGTTCGGCGAATACTTTACCACGTTGTCGATCACGTCCTTCAGGATGTCATAATTCTTCTTGAGCAAATCGTCACGACTCATCCCCGGCTTGCGTGGGAATCCCGCCGTGATTACCACGACGTCGCTGTTTGCCGTCTCCCGGTAATCGCCCTGCGCCGTGGAAATTCCCGCGCAGTGCGCGCCCGATTTCGTAATCGGCGTTGCTTCCAACATGTCCAGCGCTTTGCCGACGGGCACGCCTTCGAGCACGTCCGTCAGCACCACGTCCGCCAATTCGCGGTCCACAATCCGCTGCGCCGTCGTTGCTCCAACGTTTCCCCCGCCCACCACGGTAACTTTTTTCCTCATTTGCTAGGTCCCCTGAACAGATTCTTGAAATCCTTGCCTGATAACAATTATCGCAGAATCGATTGCGTCACGTGACCAGAGCTCGAATTGGCACGGCATATCGCTGTTTCCTCTTTTCTGCAGTTTCAGCCCCGGTACTTTGGGTGCCGGGCCTCGCAACTTCACCTCCACTCTCAAGAACTTTTTCTTGGGTTTCAAGCGACAAAAATTCGGGCTCGGAGCGCCAAATCCGACATAGAGTTTGTTAGTCCTTTCAGGGCCTATGCGCGGGTCCAATTCCTTGATTTTCTTCGACAACTCATCGTAAATTCCCCGAACGTCCGCCGTCATTCCGAAATGGTCAAGAGGCCATCCTCCCTCGGGTTTAGAGGATCGTCCTGCAGCCCTGGGCGACAGTTTTTGGTGCCCCCTTACATGCGCGATTTCTTCTAAGCCGAGCAGCCCTTCGTCATAAAGTTCGAATCGCCATAAATAGAGGTAATCTCTGTTTCTGGCGGCGCCCGCCATTTCTTTCTGATCGTCTGTGAAGATTTTGGCAATCACGAGAATCTTTGGATTGTCGAAGTCAATCTCCTGAAAAGGGATTCCAGCTTGGCTGAACAATAACCTAATCCTATCCTTGTTGTGCTGAAGCTTTGCAGAATAGATAGAAACTTGATCCGTCACCCGCCGATCGTCGTCACGCTTGTATTCGATGATGACGACTTTGTTTGAGACCGAATCGAAGGCGAGCGTGTCAAACTCCCGCCCTCCGACCTGTGCCTTTGACTTGACTAACTTGAATCCAGGGAAGAACACACCTAGGTTTGCTTCAATAGTGCCGTGGATAAAATCTTCCTTATATCTAGTCCGGTCAAATGGAATGGGGAGCGCGCTTGCGCTGTTGACCCTAAACAAATCCATGAGAGCCCCTCCTCAATCCGCCGCCACGGCCGCGCTCATATTCTCAATAATCGCGCCCGCGAATTCCGAGGTTTTCAATTTCGTTGCGCCGTCCATCATGCGCTCGAGATCATACGTTACGCGCTTCTGCGCAATCGTCCGCGCGATACCATTCTCCACCAGACTCGCCGCTTCCGGCCAGCCGATGAATTCAAACATCATCACACCCGAAAGCATCACGGAGCTGGGATTGATCACGTCCTTGTCCGCGTACTTCGGCGCTGTCCCGTGCGTCGCCTCGAAGCAGCCGTATCCATCGCCGATGTTCGATCCCGGCGCCATCCCGAGTCCGCCGATCTGCCCCGCGCACGCATCGGAAAGGTAGTCGCCGTTCAGGTTCGACGTCGCCAGTACTTCGTATTCATCCGCGCGCGTCAGCACCTGCTGAAAGATCGAGTCAGCGATGCGGTCGTTGATCATCAGCTTCTGCTTCCACTGGCCGCGCCCGTGCGTCGCGTAGATTGCGTCGAGCACGCCCTTCACTTCCGCGGCCACTTCCTTGCGGAACGCTTCTGTCGCCTTGTCCAGTCCAGGTTCGATCATCGCGGCATTTTGTTCGGGCGTAAGGTTCTGGTTTTTGTCTTTGTTATCCACGATCCAGCTTTCGCGCTCGGTGATCACGTGCGCGCGGAATTCGTCCTTCGCGAGTTCGTAGCCCCAGTCGCGGAACGCGCCTTCCGTAAATTTTTGGATGTTGCCCTTGTGAACGAGCGTCACGATGCGCCGCTTATTTTCCAGCGCATGTTGGATCGCGCGCCGCACCAGGCGCTTCGTCCCGAACGGCGAAATCGGCTTGATCCCCACGCCTGAATCCAAGCGGACTTGTTTTCCAGTGCCCTTCAGCATTTCGTTGTTCAGGAACTCGATCAGCTTCTTCACTTCCGCCGTTCCCGAGTGCCACTCGATTCCGATGTAAACGTCTTCCGTGTTTTCGCGGAAGATCATGATGTTCATCCGCTCCGGATGTTTCACGGGCGATGGCACGCCTTGCAAGTATTTCACCGGGCGCACGCACGCATACAAATCCAGAAGCTGCCGCAGCGCCACGTTCAGCGAGCGGATTCCTCCGCCCACCGGAGTTGTGAGCGGCCCCTTGATGGCGATGCGGAAATCGCGGATCGCGTCCACCGTGTCCTGCGGCAGCCATTCCTTGAACGTGTTGAAGGCCTTTTCGCCCGCGAACACTTCAAACCACGCCACGCGCCGCTTCCCGCCATACGCTTTCTCGACAGCCGCGTCAAACACGCGCCGCGAAGCTTTCCAGATGTCGCGTCCCGTGCCGTCGCCCTCGATAAAGGGGATCACCGGCCGGTCCGGCACCTGATACTTGTCGTTCGCATAGCCGATGAACTGCCCGTCGGAAGGGACTGCCACGCCGTTATAGGATTTCTTCACGATTTTTGCCTCGCCTGCGGAGCGGGGGCCGAAACACCCTCTGCTTGGATTTGCCGCCCAAAATTCGCCATCGAATCGAACAAACGATAACACAAACCTCCATGCACCGCACCGTGACTCATGTCACGTTCGCGCCCGGCTGCCGTCACAAAAGGTGCTCCTTCGCAGGAGGTCAGTGCCAAATTGGGAAAAACCTCCAGCATTGCTTGAGAATCTGTGGATACCCATTCGCTTACCCCCCCACCCCCCATCTTTTTGTAAGAGTAGTGCAACAAAGGACTTACGGGAAAAAGGTGCGGTAAGAGTAGTGCAACAAAGGACTTACGGGCGTTTTGGAGTTTTGGTCCGTAAGTGCATGAATCGATTGGACTTGCGGAGGATCGCCCGATGAAAAATCCCGAAAATGGCGCGGAGGGCGGTTTGTATTCGAATTGGTAACTACAGTTCACGTATATATGTATCACAGGATAAATCGAAAAGCAAGAGGAATCTTGCGGGAATTTGCAGCATGTGAATCCATGCGGAAAGGGAAGGGAGGGGGGTGGAAGGGTTCCTAGATTTCTTAGAAACAAGCCAGTATCCCTGTTTTTCGCTCCGAGAAAGTCGTGGCAGTCAGCTAGTCATTCTAGGAACAGATCGGTTAAGTGCCGGACTCGAAATCAAGGACAAGCTGTGGGAGAATGGGCCCGCCATGACGAATCGCAGCCGCACAATCGTCATCATCATTGGCGCCGCTTTGTTGGTTGTAGTTGTCACAGCAGGAGTATTCGCGGTCCGGTTTCTTTCGAGAGCGGCTTCCTCGGCTGAAAGACTCGAGAAGACACACTATGGTCGGCCTGCAAACCTCGATGCGGCTCGCGTAGTCGTCGGTGAAGGGGTACTCCGCAAATCTCAATTCTCGGCCGGAAGCGGCCTTGGCGAGATTTCAGAAATTCGGTTTGGTTGGCCAGCGGACAAGGAGGGCGCGCAAATGGTCCTCGTTGGGATTCGCGGAGCCGAATTCCTGGACGCCAGTGGCCATCAGATAAAGCGGGTTACTTATTCCGAAAATGATATCTGGGGTCGCGTTGAAATCGTGCGGCTCGATGCCGCAGGAAATTATGGCTTCTTTACGCGCGTAAGGGGTTGGACTGGCCAGTTGCTCCTCTTTGACAAGGAAGGGCATGAGCGGTGGGGCTATGGAACGACCTTCCTCGGCATTGATGACTCAGCCGCGGGCGACATGGTTGGTGATGGGCAAGCAGAGTTCGCCGTTGGCTTTAATGGCGGCGGCGGTATCCGCTTGGTCAGGGCGGACGGAACGGAATTCAAGAGGATTCCCGAAGGCAACGTCTGGCACGTCGAAATCCTCGATGTGAACGGCGACGGCCACGGGAAAATCCTGCACAGCGATGCCGGTGGCAAGCTGCTTGTTCGCAATAAAGACGGGACCGTCATTGCGCGTTACTTGCCGAATGACTATGTTTCTTGGTTCGGCCTGACTCGCTGGGGGGATGACTCGGTGCCGCGTCACCTTCTGGTCCCCACCAAAGTGAAAAGTTCAAGCGGCTTCGCGGCGATAATTTTCATCTTGGACGCTCAGGGAAAAACCATGGCTAGCTTCTCGCCGGAACTGACTGGCCTGTTGAATGAAGTTGAGGGAACGCCTCTGAAGTCAGCAAACGGCGAGACCTTTTACGCTATGCTTGAGGAATACTCCCCATGGGAACGCTCGATACTTTACCTTTTTGACTCGGGGCAAGAGCTCGTCTACGAAGAAATCATTTCCGACAGGTGTCGCGGGCTGGGAGTCAGACCTGGAAGTTCGGCTGAACAACTGCTCGTGGGATGTAAAGATAAGGTCTGGGCCTATGACCTGGTGTCAACGGAGCACCGCACGCGATGACTTCTGAGCTAGGGGCCACTACCCCGAATACTTTTTCACGACTTGAAGCGCGCGTACGGGTGGCTCAGAGGCCGTTCACCTCTTTTTCCGACTGACCTCACGAGTGTGGAGTACCACTGGCGTAGCTCAACGAGACGCAAGAATGCGGAGGTTTTGATGTGCGTGCCCGACAGGCCGTCCGCCGCCCGCCCCACGCGCCCTGGAATGGTAGAATTCGGGCACATGAGCGGAGGGAGTTGTGGAAACCCTTGGCACCGCCAAGCCTGGAGATGTAACGATCCGACGTTGCCAATCCTGCGGGAACATGCGCGCTACAAAACTTGTGTCCTTCTATCGAAATATAGGGATGCTCTTTGCGCGAAGGACACACTCTGTTGTCGGGTATCTTTGCAAGCCGTGCACTCACAAGGTTTTTTGGACGTTTGAGTGGAAGAACGTTGTCTTCGGTCCGTGGGGCATGATTTCAGCGGTGGTGGCGCCAATCTATTTCGTGCAGAATATTTTTAGCTATCTGAGTGCGTTGTATAAGCTGCGCGGCATGGTGGAGTGATTCGATTGGCGGCGCGCCGAAACAACACGCAGGATATTTTCTCGCTTAGATTTTGAGTGCAACGAAAGTGAAGAACCCCCGCCGCGGCGGGCGAATAGGGCGTGTGTGGCACCCGGCGTCCCAACCACGCCGCAAATTAGAAACTTGCCATTAAACGGAGTCATACACGATCGAGAGCGGTGTTAAACTGGGAGTGCGTCATAGCACTTATCTTCAGAGCGCATCCTCGATTGCCTCAGGGGCCGGCGATGAAGCGAATCCTATTCGGCTTTTTTCTTGCTTCGCTAATTCTTTCCATTTACTCATGCGGTGGCATCCCAAGGACCAAACCCATTGGTGGCGCCAACGGCACACTTTCGCTCACGCTGGTTGCGACTCCGCCCTTGCCTTCAGCGAATCTCTCGATATTGTCATTCCGGGCAACAGTGACGGACGTTTCGCTGACTCCTTCCACGGGAGGGACAGTCAGCGTGGGCTTGATTACTGGAACCAGTGGCACTTACATCGCGGAGCTCACGCGTTTGCAGAGCGATTCAGCTCTGGTTTCGGCTGCCGTGCAGATCCCAGCGGGGACATACAACCGTATGACGGTGACGTTTTCGGAAAGTTCGCTTACCTATTGCACCCAGCCTTCCCTGGGAGTTCCCGGCTGCTCTTCGGGATCGCTAGGCCAAGTGACAGGCACTACGGGCACTGTCACGGTGAGTTCGGATTCATTTCCACTTACGGTCAGCGAAGGTGAGAATGTGGGTCTAGCGTTAAATGTGAATATTTCAAACGCCATCACCGTGAGCGGACAGACTATTTCAGCTGTGAATTTGACTGCTGCCACGTGGTTACCGCGTCCATTTTACAAGCGCCATCCAGCACGACCGACCTTTCGAGCGGCCAGCTCGCTCACATCGATGATCTCTATGGGGTGGTGGGCAATGTTTCGGCTTCCGGGCAGAGCTTTACGATCCAGACGGCATTCCGCGGGGCCGTCTCAGTAACCGCGAACTCCTCGACAACATACGATCCGGCTTGCTCCGCGCAATCTTTTTCCTGCGTGACGTCCGGCGCGCTCGTGGCCGTCGACGCGATTCTGAATGACGATGGCACGCTCGCGGCACGCAACTATTCTCCCGTTCCGTTTACAGGCACTTCGAATGACACGATCGAGGGCGTGGTTTACGTGCCGCCTGATACGACCAACCAGGTTTTTGACGTCTTGGTTACGGACGCCAGTTTCGCAGAATCGAACAGCGTGATCGCGGGTTCCATTCAACCCGGAGACCTTGTAGCCGTCAGCGTCCTAACGCCACAGCCATTTTTCAGCGTGAGCGAGGGGCTGACGATTCCCGCGAACAGATTTAATGGCGCGACGACCGTGAGTCCGATTCTACCCGGACAGACCGTGGCCATCTCTATCGCCGGATTCACGGTGACTGACGGGACCTCCGCGTTCGATTCAGCCAGCGCCGGCGGCGTCGTGCTGAGGTTCAGCCGCGTGACCACAACCGTCGAGACCGCAACCTCGCCGCAATTTACCTCGGACAATTGTCCGCCGTACTTGGGCATCACAAAAAATGCGCTCGTGCAATTGACATCAACGGGGCCCGGAACCACAACGGATTTCGACGGCACGTCGAGCTTTACCGAGGTTTCCGGCGAGACGGTTTCGATTACCGCGCTTTATTTCGGTTCGAGCACGAGCCCTATTCCTCCGGCTTGGTCATTTTCTGCAGCGACCATCCGGAAGCAGTGACGCGGGCCTGCTTCTTGCTCCTAATAGACAAATGGGTGGACGGCGACACCGAGAAGTCAAAGACGCCACGTACGCCCGGACTTTTTTGAAGCGCCTTAGGGCTGCTGCAGAACGCACCCCGTCGGCCGATACAATTCCGAGACGAACGTGGGGCACACGGCAATCGCGCCAGGAGCGGTACAATCCAAAAAGGTTGGCACTTATATGGAGGGTTCCCATCTATGGCAAGGCTGCGGGTGCAGAGCTTTTCGATTTCCCTCGACGGGTATGGCGCGGGGCCCGGCCAGGATCTCTCGAATCCGCTTGGCGTGGGCGGCATGCCGCTGCACCAATGGTTCTTCGCGACGCGCACCTTTCAGGCGATGCATGGCAAGGATGGCGGCGCGCGGGGCGCCCGGCCATGCGTCTCACAGACGGCGCAGGCTCAGTGTCTCGCTTATTCCAACGCATCCAGTGGTAACCTCAAATTCGGCCGGGCGGCCATGGAAGTTGAGTAATCGCACCCGGCCGCACTGCATGTGTCTCCGTTTGGCCACGTCGAGTCCCGCCAGCCTCTTCATTTTCGCAAACACGCCCGCGACGAAACGTGAAGGAAGTCGTCGCCGGCGTACCCGTCCTTTTGCACCTCTGCATTCGACAGTCGCGGCGCGAACGCTTTGTATAAGGACTACTTCGAGCGCTTGCTGGTCTTGCAGTTCATCGAAGAGGGTTATTACCCATTCGGCGATGGTATTGGGGGACGTGTCCTGATCTTCGTTTAGCATTTGGACGAGAGCGCCTGATATCTTAACCGTTCAGGATTATCTTCCAGCATGCCAGAAAGCCCGGAAAGCGGCGAGGGCCAAATGAAGCTCACTGAGGAACAACTGTCGAAGTTGAACCAGGCGTCAGGATTGATGGCGGAAGTAAGAGTGCAGCTTCTGCGCCAGTGCGTAGCAATGCCCGATGATGACCCGGAGAAGACAGGGTGGACCCCTCTGTTTCAACTGGAGGCCAAGCTGAATGTGCTCATCCTTCGGATGAAACAAAACTGATCGCGGTTTGGCTCGGCCACCTGTCATTCATTCCGCGAAATAATTGATTGCACTCAAAAAGCGAATCGCCCGTCCCGATACCTCGGGACGGGCGATTTAGTAATTCAGTTGAGTGAAAATTAAATATCGTAATAAAGCATGAACTCATACGGATGCGGACGCATGCGCACGGGATCGATTTCCTTCTTGCGCTTGTACTCGCACCAGTTCTCGATGAACTCCTTTTCGAACACGCCGTCCTTCAGAAGGAATTTGTGATCCGCTTCGAGCGCCTTCAGCGATTCATCGAGCGAGCCCGGCAGCGACGGCACGTGTTTCAACTCTTCCGGCGTCATCTCGAAAATATCTTTATCGAGCGGTTTGCCCGGATCGATTTTATTCTCCACGCCGTCGAGCCCCGCCATCAGCATCGCCGAATACGCGAGATACGGATTGCACGATGGGTCCGGCGGACGGAACTCCGCGCGCTTCGCCTTCGGGTTGTTCGAGTACATCGGAATGCGCACCGCGGCCGAACGATTCCGCCGCGAATACGCCAGGTTCACCGGCGCCTCGTACCCCGGCACAAGACGTTTGTATGAATTCGTTGTCGGCGCGGCAAATGCGACAATCGCAGGGGCGTGCTTCAGCAGCCCGCCGATGTAGTGCAGCGCCGTCTGTGAAAGCCCCGCGTATCCATCGCCCGCGAAAAGCGACTTGCCCTTTTTCCACAGCGACTGGTGAGTGTGCATCCCCGAGCCGTTATCGCCGAAGATCGGTTTGGGCATGAACGTCACCGTCTTGCCGTACTGATACGCGACGTTTCGCACGATGTATTTGAATTTCATCATGTTGTCCGCGGCGTTCAGCAGCGTGTCAAATTTGAAATCTATTTCGCACTGGCCCGCCGTCGCCACTTCATGGTGATGGCATTCCACGGTCATCCCGCACGCGGCCATTTGCAGGATCATGTCCGTGCGCATATCCATGTAGTGGTCCGTGGGGGGAACAGGGAAGTAGCCTTCCTTGAAGCGCGGCCGGTAGCCGAGATTGTGCTCCTCGCGCCCGGAATTCCAGCGGCCCTCTTCCGAGTCGATAAAATAAAAGCCGTGTTGCGCCTGCTGATCGAAGCGCACGTTGTCAAAGATAAAAAATTCCGCCTCGGCGCCGAAAAACGCCTGGTCGGCGATGCCGCTCTTCGCGAGATACCCCTCGGCTTTGCGCGCGACAAAGCGCGTGTCGCGCCCGTAGGGTTTGCGCGTGAGCGGGTCCACCGCGTCCGCGATCATCACCAGCGTCGGCGTGTCGCGGAACGGGTCCATGAAATGCGTCCGCGCGTCCGGGATGAGCAGCATGTCCGACTCATGAATGGATGCCCAGCCGCGAATAGAGCTGGCGTCCATGCCAAAGCCGTCCTTGAATGAGTCGTCGTCGAGTTCTGCGATGGGGAAGCTGACGTGTTGCCAGATGCCGGGGACGTCTATGAATCGTAGGTCGAGGATTTTCGCGTTGTGCTTCTTGGCAAATTCAAGAACCGTCTTGGGGTCCATCATTCTCCTTCGTGTGGGGAAGTGGCAGTCGTACCGAGGTACGCGCGACAATAACGCATGCCGCCCGCAGCGTCAAGAACCGCTTGTACTAGGCCAATCGGGCCAATGCATTGGACTGTACGCACAAGCGTCGGCAAACCCACGCAATCCCACCGCTATCTCAGGTGCTGATCGAACCACTCGATCACGCGTTCGTTGCGGTCCTGGACGTGTTTGCCGTCGGAGAAACGGTGTCCCTCGTGCGGATAGATTACGAATTGTGTTTCCACTCCGAGCGTTTTCAGCGCATGCCAAAATTCGTAGGATTGCGGTGGCGGACATTCGCCGTCGCTGTCGCCTACAAGAATCAGCGTCGGGGTCTTCGTATTCTTTATGAAAGTTATCGGCGCGCTTTTCGCGTACACCGCCGGGTCGTCGTAGACCGACGCTCCGAAATACGGAATCATCCATTTGTCGATTTTGTTTTCGCCATAATAGCTTTCCCAGTTGGCGATGCCCGCCCCGGCCACCGCCGCGCGGAATCGGTTCGTTTGCGTCACTCCCCACATCGTCATGTAGCCGCCGTAGCTCCAGCCGGTCAGTCCAACCCGGTTCGAATCAATGGACGCCTGCTTCAGCGCCGCGTCCACTCCGCCCATGATGTCCCGGAAATCCCCGTAGCCGTAGTCCTTCACGTTGGCTCGCGTGAACTCTTCTCCGCGTCCGTAACTCCCGCGCGGGTTCGGGAAGAGCACGAAATATCCCGCCGGCGAGAGAAATATCGCAAATTCGGCGCTCGATGGCCAATGCGGAGTCACCGCCGACGCGGGGCCTCCGTGCACGTTCACCACCATCGGATATTTCTTGGCTGGATCGTAGTCCAGGGGGTACATCAGCCATCCCTGCACCTGGAAATTGTCCGACGTCCACGAGAGGTTTTCCGTTTTTCCCCATGCGGGTTGCATCTCGGAATTTAACGCCGTCACTTGTTTCCACGCGCCCACTTCGCCGGCCCAAACTTCCGGGGGAGTGGTATAGGAATGCCGAATCACCGCCGTCATTTTTCCATCTTGCGCCAGGGAGAATTGTGAGCCGCCCAGAGATTCATCTCCTCGCCAGAGTTGCTCGATTTTCCGGCTCGCTACGTCCACGGTGCCGAAATTGAATCCGCCTCCATCGTGTCCGGCGAAAAGGATCTGTCGTCCCCCGGGCAGCCAGGCAATCCGTGATGGCGATGAACCAATTCCCGGCGTAACGTCCCGCACCGCGCCGCCCTCCGCCGGCGCCACATAAATGTCTCCGCCCGTCGAGCCTTCGTCGCTCATCAAACCGCCGATGAATGCAACGCTCTTGCCGTCGGGGGACCATCGCGGCTGCGCCATTTGAATCTCCACAGGCGGCTTATAGATCGATTTCATTGCGCCTGTGGCCGCGTCCACTGAATAGAGTTGCGCGATGTACCAGTTGTCGTCTCCCGATCCTTTTGCCGCTGTCGCCGCGAACTGCTTGCCGTCGCGCGACCAATCGAACTCGTAGATATACATATTCGCGGGCGTGATCTGTTTCACGCGACCCGTCACTAAATCCACCAGCGCCAACCTTTGCTCGAACGGGTGTTCCTCCACCACTCCTTCATCGGGGGTTTCCGCGGCGAGCGGGCCCGCTGCGCGCGGCGCATTCTCGATGAATAGCACCGCGATTCGCGTGCCATCCGGCGACCACTGCGGGGAAGAGAGGTCGCCCTTCACGTGCGTCGCGCATTTCGGCCTGCCGGCCGGAACTTCCGCGACGCAGACCTGCATTTGGCCGCGATGTTCCGCGTCGGAAAGAAACGCGATGCGCTTGCCGTCGGGCGACCAGACGATTTCGTGCTCAGCATGTACGCCGCCGTTCGCGGCCGTAATAAACTGGGGCGTTCCGCTCGCGGCATTCAAATCGCGCACGTAAATCGACATGTTCCCAATGGCTTCGGTGTATTCGACGAAGGCGACTTGCGTGCCGTCGGGAGAGATCGCCGCCTCGGAGAAGAGGTGCGTGCGGTCCAACATGCTCATGACGCGCTTGATCTTGCTCTGTGGGCTGCCTTGCGCGGCCGCGAAATTTGACGCGAGAAAAACAGCCGCAAGCGCCACGGGCAACTTGAATAATATTCGCCTGATTTTCATTGGAACCCTCGTTGAGATTTTCTCGCTGGGTTGGATGCGGTTTCCCCCGCCTCTTTTCACGCGGAGCTTGCCCCTAGTCGTAATATTCCTCGCCGAGATGCGTGATCAAATTTTCGCCCATCAACCAACGCAGCGTGTTCTTCAGCTTCATCAACTGGATGAACAGGTCGTGTTCGGGGTAAAGCTGCGGAGCGCACATCGGAGACTTAAAATAAAAGCTTAGCCATTCCTGAATGCCCTTCAGCCCCGCGCGCTGCGCCAAATCCAGAAACAAAACCAAATCCAGCACCAGCGGCGCCGCCAGAATCGAATCGCGGCATAGGAAATCCACTTTGATCTGCATCGGATAGCCGAGCCAGCCGAAAATATCAATGTTATCCCAGCCTTCTTTGTTGTCGCCGCGCGGGGGATAGTACTCGATGCGCACTTTGTGGTGGATGTGTCCATAAAGGGCGGGGTAGAGCTTCGGCTGCAAAATATATTCCAGCACGCCGAGCTTCGATTCTTCCTTGGTCTTGAACGAGTCCGGATCGTCCAAAACCTCGCCGTCGCGATTGCCGAGAATATTTGTCGAGAACCACCCGTTTAATCCGAGATACCGCGCCTTGAATCCCGGCGCGAGAATCGTCTTCATCAAGGTTTGGCCGGTCTTGAAGTCCTTGCCGCAGATGGGCACGCCATGCTTCGCGGCGAGTTCCTGGATCGCCGGGATGTCCACCGTCAGGTTCGGCGCGCCGTTGGCGAATGGCACGCCGCTCGTCACCGCGGCCCAGGCGTAAAGCATCGATGGCGCGATCTCCGCGTGATTCTCTTTCATCGCTCGCTCAAACTTCTCGGGCGTGGAATGCACTTCGCTGGGCCTCAGAAAAATTTCCGTCGAGCCGCACCACGCCACCACCAGCCGGTCCAGCTTGTTTTTCTTCTTGAATTCCGCGATGTCTTCCTTGATCTGCAGCGCCAGGTCGTATTTGTTTTTGGCCTTCTTGACGTGCTTGCCCTCCAGGTTGCGCACGTAGTTCCTGTCAAATGCCGCCTTCATGGGTTTGATATCGCCAAGGAATTTCTTCACTTTTGCGAGGTGCCCCGCATCGAGTACGCCGGCTTTTGCCGCAGCCTCGTAGGCCGAGTCGGGGTACAGATCCCAGCCGCCGAAAACCAAATTGTCGAGCTTTGCGAGCGGCACGAAATCGCGTACCAGCGGCGAACGGCTCTCGGTGCGCTTGCCGAGCCGGATCGTGCCCAACTGCGTCATCGATCCGATGGGCAGCGCCGCCCCAGTTCGCACCAGCTCCACGCCGGCCATAAATGTCGTGCTGACGGCTCCCATGCCCGGTGTGAGGATGCCGAGCTTTCCCTTTGGCGCTGCGATATTTGTCGGACGGCGCATTCACTTTCCCCTTGGTTGGCGCGCGAGGTCCCGCGAATCTATTTTCCCGCGCGAACCGCGAAAACGGATACTATGCGCGAAGGTAGAGACTTTTGCAACGCAGCCTTGCCAATGAGTCAGGCAACTATGCCGCCCTTCCCTTACATCTACCACCTCGCAGCCAATGCGGCGTCGCTCACCGCGAAAGGGCAGTGAATGCATAGGCGCGCAAAATCTCTCCTGTCGATCCCGGCGCTCGCGGCCGCCCCCCTCACGGTGACAATTGCCGCGCTGGTCCTGACTGCTCCCGGAGCATCACTTCCACAAGCGCCAAAACAAGCGCCGCCGCAAGGCGCAGTTCGCAGCGAAGTCAACCTCGTTCCTGTCTACTTCACCGTGCGTGACGACAAGCGCGCGCTCGTCGCCAACCTGTCGCGCGATCAGTTCCGCGTCTTCGAGGACGGCAAGGAGCAGCCGATTGACGCATTCGGCCATGAGAATGACGTCCCGCTCAACCTCGGAGTCATGCTCGACACCAGCACGCGCATGGCAACTCTTCTCGGCGCGGAAGCCGACGCGGCCAACATGTTCCTCTCGCAGGTCGTGCGCCCGAACGACCTCGCGTTTGTTCTCAGCTACGATGCACGCGTAAATTTTCTTTCGGAGCCTACGCAGGAATTGGACGCGCTCGCGCGGAGCGTTTTCAGCATCATGAAGGGCGCGCAACTTGGTTCGCCAGGTAGCTTGCGCGACCAGGATGCGGGCATGACCGGGCTTACGCCGCCGCCGCTGCCCGCGCCGGAAAAGATGCTGCGCGAAGCGCACATGTTCGACGCCGTCGGAGTGGGCGCGAATCGGTATCTGGCGCATGAAGTCGGCCGCAAGGCCATCGTTATCCTCGCGCTCGCCGACGACGCGCGCAGCGAAACGACCATGGAGCAAGCCCTGCGTTCACTCCAGGAAACCAACGTGATCGCCTACGTCCTCGAATTTGAGCACGACGTAGGCGACTCGTGCGATGTGCTCCACGTCTTTCACACCGAAGGGCCGCACAACGCGGGGCGCCTCGCGGAAGAGACCGGCGGGCGCGTCATCAAAGTGAAGGGCCGCGAAAAACTCAAGGCTGCGTTCGCCGAAATCGCCGAGGAGCTCCACAGCCAGTATTATCTCGGCTACTACATGCCCAACCCCGTCCGCGATTCGCGCTTCCACAAAATCGAGGTGAAAGCGAAGGACCGCTCCTATCGTGTTCAAGCCCGCCGCGGCTATTACGCCGATCCCGCTCCCACGGAACAGTAGTCCTCATTTTCCTGCGCCCGCTGCAGTGCGCCATTCACGCCATCCGCGCTTGCGCGATCGCGCAAAAGCCATCTGATTCAATCTCGAGGGGCAGGTTGATCAGGTTGTAGTAGTTCTCTAGCGCGTTCAGCCATGTGATTTCGACGATCTCCCGCTCGCTGAAGTGTTTGCGCAGCGCCCCAAACGTGGCGTCGGAGACGCGCTTGTTGCGCGTCGCTTCCTCCGCGTAGGCAAGCGCCGCGCGTTCCCGCTCCGAGAATAGCGGGCTCGTGCGGTACTCCATGAGCGCGTCGAATTTCTCCGTTTTCAGGTGCTGGCGGATGGCCATTGCCGTGCCGATATCCACGCAGAAGGCGCAACCATTGATCCGCGCGGCGAGCGTCGTCACCATAAATTTGAGCTGCGGCTCGATTTGGATCCCCTTCATCTCGAATTTCTGGATTTCGTAGGAAAGTTTCAAAACGCCGGGCATGCGCGCGGTGAGCACTTTCATCGGGGTCATCACCTTGCCCAACATTCGGCGTGTCATCCAGAAGGCGATGCGCATCATGATCCCCTTGGGCTTTTCAATTGGTTCCAGTCTCATCGTGCGCTCTCCCCCTGTCTGCGTCACGGCATCCGATATTCGGCCAGCACAAGCAAAATTGATTGGGCGGCGGTCCCGAGACCTGCGCCGGGCAATTGAATTTTCTATGGCTGCACCAAGAAATCTCCTGAAGTAATCCGCCGCCCGGCAATGAACAACTCAACCCGATACTGTCCAACAGGCAAGCGTCCCTCCGGCGGATCCCAAGCGAACCGGTTGTGATAGGCGCGAACGTTCACGTCCGCGCCCCTATAATTCCCGGTGCCGCGAAACACTTCTTTGGAATCACGATACCAGACGCTCTCAATTTGGTAATCCTGCGGCTGAAATTGTCCCTGGAAATTGACGCCGATCTCCCAAAAGATTCGCTTGCCCGCGGAGAGTGACGAGCGAAAAGTAGTTGCATACGGTCTCTGTCCGGGGCCCGGCATCGGACGGTTCGGCTCAAACATGAAGAAGCGCAGCGGCGCGCCGACATTTGCCTGCAAGGATGGAATATCGTAGGTCCCGCCCGATCCCGCCGGCGCAGAGTTTGATGGGCCCGAGTTTGGGGACGCGGACTTGAACCATCCGAAGTAGGCGACGAGAGTCAACGCCAGAACCGCAACCACTCCGATTCCCGCATAAATGGTCTTGCGGCTGAGGGCAGATTTTTCCTGGAGCTGCTCGCCGGACTGAGTACCAGGCCGCTTTGCAGCAGAGCCCTTTGCGGCTGAATCTGGCGGTCGCGATTGATCCATTTCCGCCGGTGAAGGCGATGGCCGCAGCGACGGTTGCATCTTTTGAAGAGCCTCGATAAGTTCGCCGACGTCGTGGTGAAAACTTTTATCGTTTATTTCCCACGCATTGCGAAGAGCAAATTTTTTCAGAGCATCTGGAAGAGCCTTGGCGTCCGGCATCTTCGCGCCATCCACCAGCACAGGCACCACGCGGACACCCTTTTCCAGCACGTGAACGATTTCCAGCCGGACAAAGTCGCCCGGATCCTCCAGCCGGCGATTTCCATCCTGGTCCACCGCGTTCACCCAGTTGCGTCCGATCACGGCCAGCAAGACCTCACAGGACTCGCAGGTCTTCTCGATCACCTCCACATAATTTTCGCCCGGGCCGATCGTGTCGATATCCATAAACACTTGGTCGCTGCCAAAGTGTTTGGAAAGGAGGTCGAACAACCGGCCGGTGTGACCGATGCTGTCTCCGCGTCTGTAGCTGATAAATATTCTCGGCACAGGATTCCCGCCGTGATACTACCACCTGAAATTCGGGACGGAAACCAATGGTTGGCCTTGCCCACCTCCTGTTCCCGGTCGGGGCGGAGCCTCCGAAAACGCGAAAAGAACAGACGATTTCTGGAAGAGTGTGATTCTAAAGGACTTACGCAGGGGCGCATCGGGGCGCATCCCGCGGGGAGGGGGGCACTCCCCGTCTTTTTGCAAGAGTGAGCGCCTAAAGGACCTAGCAGAATAGTCAAAAGTTGATGGTTTAAAGTTGAAAGCTGGACCCCCCCTCCCCCTTTTTTTGTAAGTGGTAGATAACACAGATACTTACGGAAATGAGTGGCTGTAAGTGGTAGAAAACATTGGGTGAATTTTGGGGCTTTTTGCGGATTCTTTGCAAGTGGTAGATAACACAGGTACTTACGGAAGTGAGCGGCTGTAAGTGGTAGATAACATTGGGCGAATCTTGGGGCCTTTTGCGGATTCTCTGCAAGTGATAGGTAACACAGGGGGTTACGAGGAATAGCCGAAAGTTGACAGTTCAAAATTGAAAGATCGTGGGCGCGAGAGGCGGCGGGAATGCTCAGCGAGGAGTCCATGGGGCATGTTACAACAAAAGCCAACTAATGTCAAGAGAATTATATAGGAATTATGGGAAGATTTGTTACGAAACCTATTCGAATGAGTGTTCGAATAAGAAAATCAAGATGGCGCTATGAATCGAGTCGACTACCGCACCCCTTCGCACCCGCGAAAGGATGCTCCACCCACGAACGAAGGCACAGCCACCTGCCCTTTCGTTCCTCCGGGCACGAAAAGCCATTGGCCTTCTCGTGTAAGCTAGGCAACCGCAGATCTCGAAAGAAAAAGTGGAGCGGCGATGAGAACAGAATTGCTGCGATTCAACGGCGCTGTCGAGCGGGATCCCGCCATTGATGCGTGGATGAAAGAGCATGCGGGTGAATTGGGAGCCATCGCGCATCAGTGGTTTGAGGTGATGCGAAAATGCGGGGACGAAGTCCGGGAGCTTTTGCATGACGGCTGCCCGGTTGCATGTTTGGGAGATGCGCCCTTCGGCTACGTCAATGTGTTTCATTCGCATGTAAGCGTGGGGTTCTTTCACGGCAATGCGCTGCCGGATCCGGCCAACTTGTTGGAAGGGACCGGCAAGTTCATGCGCCATGTGAAGCTGAAATCGGGAACGGCCACAAACGCCGCAGCGCTAGGCAGACTAATCGAAGCGGCGTACTCGGATATAAAGGCGCGTGTCGAACATGGCTAGCTCACGGAAACGGTTCGAGAGGCCGACGCGGATGTGAACCGCCGAGTTTTTCGCATACAGATCGTGGGAGGATGACGTGCACCGCGGAAACTGACCCGCTACCCAATCACGGGTTCAGCCAACCCATTACCCTCGCTGAGAGTTAGTCCTATTCTCCGAAGCAGTCTCGAAGCTTGCATCCTAAATCGAATTCTCATGCCTCAAAACGCAAAGTGCGCCGCTGGGACGGCGCACTTCGCGTTGATTTCAGTTGTCGGCAAGATGTGCGAATCAGCAAGACGAATCAGTGGCCGGGGCTGACGTCAACCGTCTTGCCGGGGATGACGTCAATTTGTTCCTGGAAGAGGCTATGGCCACTGGAGTCGCGCAACTCGATGGTGTGATTGCCCGGCGGAAGATAGAAGTGCTTCAAATCCTTTGCCAGGCCCGCATAGGCGCCATCCAGAATGACTTCGTCATTCTTCGCTGGAGCTTTGAGGTTTACTTTACCCGGCTCAGGAACGTTGTAGTAGCCGTAAGGGCCCCAGTAGTAGGGGTAGCCCCCATACCATCCCCAGCCGGGTCCCCAGAAACCGAAACCAATGCCCGGGCCGTAAAAGCCCCCGCGGAAACCACCGCCAAAACCGCCGCGGAAGCCGCCGCGTTGCGCAGAACCGATGGGGGCCAACATCAGTAGAGCCAACAGGGCGACCGCGGATCCTTTTAGAATTCGAGAGATCATTTCGCCCTCCTTAAGAAAGATCCGGCTCAAAAACAGCCAATTCGCCGAATCTAAGTAATTAAAGACCTCTGTATAAATAGCTTGACATCGGACTGGGGCAGCGTATGTTCCACTTATGCGACGAGACGCTGCTGTCTTGGAGGCGCGCCGCTTGGCCGCCTTGCCCCGCATCCGGCGGGGTGAATCGTTGTCCTCCATTGCCCGCCAACTGGGTGTGAGCCGGCAGGCCGTGCACCAGTGGGCGCGACTGTCCCGCCGACGAGGAGTGGCGGGGCTGCGTCGTATCCCGCGCCCGGGTCGCCCGCCCAAACTGGCTCGCGCACAACTGGCTCAACTTCCAGGTCTGCTGGCACACGGCGCCGAAGCGCACGGATTTCCGACCGCCGTCTGGACCACACAGCGCGTTGCCGATCTGCTGCGGCGGCGCTTTGGCGTTCGCTATGACCGCGATCACGTTTGTCGCTTGCTGCATCGGTTTGGCTGGAGTTGGCAGAAACCCACCGGTCGCGCCCGTGAGCGAGACGAGAAAGCCATCCGCCGCTGGGTCGAGCACACTTGGCCACGCATAAAAAAAACGCCCGACGGCTAAACGCCACGCTGGTTTTTGTGGATGAAAGCGGTTTCTCATTGCTCCCCACGGCCTGCCGCACCTGGTCGCCGCGCGGACAGACACCGATCCTGCGCCACTGTTTCAACTGGCCCAAGCTGTCGGCGATTTCCGCCGTCACGGTGAATCCGCATGCCTACCTGCATCTGGTCCCCGGCACCATCGCCAGCGACGAAGTGATTCGCTTTGTCCGTCACTTGCTGCGACGGATTTCCACGCCTCTGTTTGTGTTGTGGGATGGCGGCAATCCCCACCGCTCCCGCCGCACGCGCGAGGCCTTGGCGGTTTATCATTCCCGCCTACGCGTGTTTCGACTCCCGGCCTACGCCCCGGAACTCAACCCCGATGAATGGCTTTGGGCGTGGCTGAAACAACATGCGCTGCGCGGCTTGTGCCCGCCCGACCTCAACGTGTTGCAAAAAAGCATTCGCCTGGCCATCCGCCGATTGCGCCGCCATCCCGACATCATCCGTTCCTTCTTCCATGCCTGCCCTCTCTCTTTTTGACCCTGTCAAGCTATTTATACAGATGTCTTTAGATGCGGATTCATTTGAGTTTGATGCCCAACGCAAAAGCGGGGGATTGGTCCCTATATGGCGGGAACCCTTGCGAGCCCAAGCATTTTCGCGACCGAAAATGTTCAGGCTCGTAATTGAGCAACGAAGAATTGGCTAGAGTTTGTCGATGGAAATTGATCCGTCGCCGCTGCGGAGCATGAGCGTTTCGCCGCCGGCGCCCATTTTCCCTCGAATGGTGCCGCGGTCCATCGTTCCGGACATGGTAATCGGGTAGCCGAAGGTGACGCGGCAATCGCCGGTATGCGCGTCCACTTCCGCCCCGAAGTTTTCGGGCAGGCGGATGTAGATGTGGCCATCACCGGTGCGAAGCGTCCACGAGGCGGTCATCTTTGAGTTGGCTTCCGCGGCGGCCTCGATGGTGCCGTCGCCGCTGCGGAGGTCGAGGCGGTCGAAGCGTCCGCGCACGGTGATGTGCCCATCACCCGAATCGGCGTAGAGCGCGCCGTCGAAGTCGAAGCCCTCGATGCGGCCGTCGCCGGTGTGGATGCGGACGTTTCCGTGAAAATGGTCGGCGCGAATGGTGCCGTCGCCGGTGTCAAGGTGCGATTCGCCATTTACGTTTGCGGCGCTGATGCGGCCGTCGCCGGAATGGACGTCAATATCGGAGTCTACGGGGACGTGAATCGTGATGTGGATGGAAGTGCGGCCGGTGTCAATCGAAATAAAAAAGGCGTGGTGATCGTGCGGCACTCGGACGTCGATATCCACCGCATCACCAGACTGATGCTCGTCGATCGCCACGTCGTCCGGATTGATACGCCGGCCGACGGTGTCAATATTGACGCTAATCTGCTTGTCGGTGGTGCCGACGAGATCGATCTCCCCGCGCTGCGTATTGAATCGAAAATGGGCGCGGCCCGAAATAGGGTAAGTCTTCGACCAGTTGTCGGCGCGAGCGGTTCCTGCAACGGCAAAGCAAACGATAGAAAGGGTCACAAGAGCAAATCGGCGCATCGTGGATACCTCCAGACTATCTATAATCAAATACGCGATATTTGCAAGAATGTTCCGCGGAAACGGCATATTCTTCGCGCAGCGTCCCAGGGCAGTCGTCTGCGCCAATCCGCTTGATGGATAGACGCCGGGGGAAGGGAAAGTGTCACCTGCTAGTTTCCGGAGGGCCTCTCGACATGATCAATCACGATGATCTCGACAGGGCCTTTTCCCGATTCCAGTTTCAGGCCGAGTTGTTCCTGTACAGCAGTGAACACAGAGGCGCCGCCGGGGTCGGCAGTAGAAAGCGGAGCCGCGCCACTGGAAGACCCCAGGACCGCGATGTCGTCTTGCGCGAATTGCAGGGTGAAATCATATCTGCCGGTCAGCCCGGTTTTATCGAGAACGGGACGGGCCACGCGAGACGTCAAGAAGGATGCCAGGTCTGCCGTGGAGCAATGCAGAGCTGTCACCGTCACCGGCCCATTCCCGTTGCTGGATGATCGGATGCTTGGCCCGCCACGGGAGGCCGGAGGCCCGGGAGCCTTGGGGTTCGGGTCGACAGTTTTTGTTACCTGAAGTTTGGAGCCGCTCTTCGCGAAGATAAGCGAATAGACGGGAAGCTCCTTTGTCTCCCGATGGATTCTTAGATTGAAGCGCTCCGCCAAAAGGGCTTGAAGCATCTGCTGCCGCACCAGCCTGCGATCCGCCACGGTGAGCTTCTGGAATGCATCGGCTAATGAGGCGTCCATTTTCGCGTCAATATCGAATCGTTCGGAAGTGAGCCAGTCCTGCGCGCCCGAGATCTGATAATTCTGAACCGCGTATGCCGTTTGAATGAGCGTCTTCAGCGGGGCGTTCTTTATCGTGTAACTATCGGGCGTGCCCGTTGAATCTATATTTCCGCTGCCGGATTTATTTGGTTTGATGGAAGCGACTTCATATTTGAAGTCAGGTGCGGCGGCGGCCGTGGCAGAGGCTTGCGATTGGGCGCGGACTTGCACTGCGCGGACCAGGCCAAATGCCGTTGCCACCGCAAGGCTCATGAATCCAGCCGTGCTCAGCAAAAGCATTCTTTGAAATCCAATTCCGATGGAACGTCTCCGCATGTAAGAAGCCCTCATCTGTAGACGCCACAGCCGGGTCGAAGGTTTTTCCTCCGGCCTAAGAATGGCAGGGTGCTATGTCTGCAATCCCTACAATTGCTGGTTACCTTGATTTTGCGGCCTTGACGCGCTGGTGCGCGGATTTTTCGGATGGCTTTGGGCGCAGCGCGGCGAGGAATGCGTCGAGATGGAGCGTGTTCAGGACATCTTTCTTCTCGATCCAGCCGCGGCGCGCGGTGGTGACGCCGTAACGCATCCACGCGAGGTGTTGTGTGCTGTGCGCGTCGGTGGAAATGACGATCTTTACGCCGCGGTCGCGCGCGAGGCGGAGCGAGGCGTCGCGCAGGTCGAGGCGGTCGGGCGCAGCGTTGCACTCCATTGCGACGCTATGAGTGCGGCAGGCGTCGAGGATTTTTTCGAGATCGTAGACGAAAGGCTCGCGGCGCAAAAGCAAGCGTCCTGTGGGGTGCGCGATGATGTGCGTGTAGGGATTCTCGATAGCCGCGAGGAGGCGCTCGGTCATTTCGGCGCGCTCGAGATTCATGTAGGAATGGACGGACGCGACAACTACATCGAGCTGCGCGAGGACTTCATCTTCGAGATCGAGAGTGCCATCCTTCTTGATGTCCACTTCGATCCCGGCGAGCAGGCGGATGCCTGGGACTTTGCTTTGCGCGGCGCGGATTTTCTTGATCTGTTCGAGCGTGCGCTTCTCATCCATGCCGTTCGCAACCGTGACGGCCTGTGAGTGATCGGTCAGCGCGATATATTCGTAGCCGAGATCGCGCGCGGTGGCACCCATCTCCTCGATGGAATTCTTGCCGTCGCTTGCGGTGGTGTGCATCTGCAAATCGCCGCGGATCTCGCGCTGCTCGATGAGCTTCGGCAGCTTGTGATGTTCAGCGGCTTCGATTTCGCCGGTGTTTTCGCGCAGCTCGGGCGGGATGTAATCGAGCTTGAGCTTCGCGTAGATCTCTTCCTCGGTTGCGCGCGCAACCGGTCTTTCGCCCTTTAATGTTGAAAGCGCATATTCGTTGAGCGTGAGGCCCATCTTGAGCGCGCGGCTGCGCAGGGAGACGTTGTGCTCCTTCGAGCCGGTGAAGTAGAGAAGCGCGGCGCCGAAAACTTCCTTGTCGAGCAGGCGGACGTCGACCTGCAAGCCGCTCTTCAAGAGAAAGCTGACTTTGTTCTCGCCGCGTGCGAGCGTCTGCTCGATTTCGGGATAGGAGAGGATGTGCTCGGCGATGGCTTCCACGGATTTCGGCGTGTGCTTCTTGCCGAGCGTGAGGAGGAGGTCGAGGTCGCCGACGGTTTCCTTTCCGCGGCGTAGCGAGCCCGCGGGCGTGACGGAATCCACCTGCGCGCCGAGCTTCATGATGTGCGCGATGAGCTTTTGCGCGGTCTCGTCGGCGTCATTCAAATGAAAGCGCCCGGCGGATTTCTTAAAGGATTCCGCGGCGCGCAAAATGTTCTGCTCGCTCTTTTCGCCGAAACCTTCGAGCAGCCGCAGCTTTCCATCCTTCGCCAGCTTTTCGACCGCTTCCACAGTCCCGGCCTTAAAAGTCTTCCAGAGCACGGCAACTTTTTTCGGGCCGATGGATTGCAGCTTCAGCAAATCGAGGATCGTCGGCGGATATTTCTTCAGCAGCTTCTGGCGCGTGGCGTAGTCGCCCGTGCGCAGGATTTCCTGGATGTGGTCAGCCATGCGGTCGCCGATGCCGGGCAATTCGGTGAGCTTGGCGGTGTCCTTGGCGATTTCTTCGATGGGCTCGCCGAGGCTTTCGAGCAATTCGGCGGCGCGCTCGTAACTGCGGAAGCGGTTATACATGGCGCCGTCAATTTCAAGGAGCTGGGCGGTCTCGCGGAGGATGCGTGCGACTTCTCGGTTTTCCATGCGGGAGATTATATGCGCGAATCGGTCTTTCGCGAACTGGCCGGGCGCGAACCTCGCGAGTACATCTGGCCGGCGGGTTCCCAACAGGGTGGGATCGATACGCGGCGCCGCCGGCCGTGGAGGTTGAACCGTTTTGGCGGAAAAGGAATGCTCAGGCTGCGGCCGACTTCTTTACATTGGCCGCCTGAGGCCCCTTCGGCCCTTCCACGATCTCGAACTCAACGGAATCGCCCTCCTGGAGCGAACGATAGCCGTCACCCGTGATCGCGGTGTAGTGGACAAAGACGTCGGCACCGTCGTCACGGCCAATGAATCCGAAACCTTTCGAGTTATTGAACCACTTGACCTTACCGTTCAAACGAACTGTCCTCCTATTCTAGCAATCGCCCCCGACCACCCAGATGGGTCCCACCCCTCAAGAGAGGCCGTGTGGCAGGTACATCCGGCGAAGTGTATCAACGAGGCACTTATCGTCAACGGGAAGACAGGGAACGGTCAAAGAACGGGGTTGGGCGGCATTGGCGGGGATGGAACGGTGTAACCTTCCTTTTACGTTCGGGATTTACATACGATCCCTTACTACCAGGGGCGACTTCTAAGACCGATGGGCTGCCAGAAAACGGGCGTAGTAGAGGACGCATGCGACCGTCTTCATATCGTGGATTTTTTCCTTGCGGATCATGTCGAGCAAAGTCTTTAGCGGGAATGGCTTGTTTTCGATGCGCTCGTCGGCATCTGGATTTGTGGGGCCGGGCGTAAGCCCGGTGGCACAGAATGCGATCATCCGCTCTGCGACGAAGCCCGGCGTGGGGAATACGTTCATCATTTTCACGAAGCGCTTCGCACGGTAGCCGGTCTCTTCGGCAAGCTCGCGGCGCGCCGCGGTGACCGGGCTTTCGCCACGCTCCATGCGTCCGGCAACGACTTCGAGCAGGAAATCGCCGGCGGAATGGCGGTACTGTCGGACGAGGACAATGCGGCCGTCGGCGAGGACGGGGAAGACGACGACCGAGCCGCTGTGAGTGACGACGTCGCGTGTGACCTCAAGGCCGCCGGGCTCGACAACTACGTCCTGGCGCACGCCGAAAACTTTGCCGGTGTAAATGATTTTGCTTGAAAGCAATTTTGCGTGCGGCTTGGCCACCGTTTCCTCCGAAGGAGAGTGCGACATCATAGCAGGAAGGCGCTCGATTGACATTTTGGGCGGCGGGAAATAGGTTTGCGGCGTGATTGAGGGCCTGATTGCGATGCGGCGCTCAGGTGGATGGGAGAGAACATGAAGAACTGGATGAGATTAGCAATGTTGGTTTGCGTGGCTTCGTTTGCCGCGTGCGTCGCGATGGCGGCGCCGAAGGTAGTGTACGTCAAGTGCGGGAAATTAATTTTTGACGCGGAGAAGGCGCCGATCGCGAACGCGGAAGTGATTATTACCGACGGCAAGGTGACTGCCGTGGGAACCAGCCTCGCTGTGCCGGAAGGCGCGGAGGTGGTGGACCTCTCGAATTACACCGTGTTGCCCGGGCTGGTTGATGCGCACATCCACATTTGGAGCGGGCCGCCTTTTTCCGTGGTGTCGGATGGAGTGGCGGCGCTGCGCGGGCAGAAGGCTATGGCTTACGCGCTGGGGTCGGGCGTGGCGGCCGTGCGAGTGCTCGGGACAACGGATTTTCTGGATGTTGCGCTGCGCGACGCGATTGACGAGGAAACAATTCCCGGGCCGCACATGATTCCCGCGGGCCACGCGATTTCAATTCCGGCGGGTCACGGTGACCATTTTACGTATCCGCCGAACGTGCCGCTCGATGACTGGTACACGCCGTTGCACGGATTCATCAATTCTCCGGCGGATGCGGAGAAGGCCGTACACCTGCAATTGAAGTACGGCGCGCGAGTGATCAAGGTGCTGGCATCGGGCGGAGTACTTTCTCCGCTCGATTCACCGGACGCAGTGCAGGTGTCGCCGGAAGAGTTGAAGCAAATTGTCGAGACAGCGCACGGTCTGCGCGTGAAAGTTGCCGCGCACGTGGAAAATCGCGAAGCTGTGATGGATGCGATCGTCGCGGGCGTGGACTCCATTGAACACGGGCCGGGCGCGGATGCGGAATGTTTCCGGCTAATGAAAGAGAAACACACTGTATATGTGCCCACGACGTTTGTGGTGGACAACATCCTGATGCACGGCGTGGAAATGCATGAGCCGGATTACGTGATGCGCAAAGCGCGCGAACTTTCCGAGCGGCATTTCGCAAGCTACAAGCTCGGGCTTCAAATGGGTATGTATATGGCGGCGGGCTCGGACCAGCAATATGCGCCGGGCGGAGGCACTGTGCGCGATGAAGCCATCACCATGGTGAAATATGGCGCGACGCCGCAGGTCGCGTTGACGGCCGCGACGAAGCACAGCGCGGAATTGCTCGGCTTGGACGCGATGCTGGGCACGGTGGCCGTGGGGAAGGAAGGCGATCTCGTTGCCGTAGAAGGCGATCCCTTGAGCGATATTCACGCGCTCGAGCGCGTCCGCGCCGTGATTTATCAGGGCAAGAGCGTCACGCCAGAGAACCGGCATTAACTTCGAGCCGGATAGGGCACGAGACCCGGCGAAAAATCCTTACTTAGCTGCACACGAGGCAGTCAGTTCGCAAGCAGGTGCAGCGCGACAATCGTCAGGATCCCTGCGGCCGTCAGTGTTGCCCCTGCGACGACCAGGCTTGCCGCGTGCGCCCGGATGGCAGTGACCGATTGTCGCGTGGCGTCCCGCAACTTGAGATCGCTTCTCCAGTCGCTGAGGAGCTTGGCGCATCCGGTGATCAACACTGTGAGCGGCAGCGCAATCAGCAGCACCCACAGCGTCCACACCCCGCCCCGCATACAGCATGACGATCCTTTGTGCGATATCCGCAGACCCGAATGGCAGGGACTTCAGTTCGCGCACAACAAGCGCTCCCATAAAGAGCGCGGCCGGGAGCAGGAGCGCCAGGTCCAGGGCCGCGATGATGCCCGTTCGTATTTTCATGAAGCACTTTATTACACAAAGCACAGATGGATGCAAGCCTGTATTTCTAAGAGCCGGTGGTTTGCATTGGAAGGGCTCCCGTTCAAATTGACCTGCTGATATTCGTTGCCGTCCGGATTGAAGCGAGGCGCGCCTGCCCCTATACTGAATGCAGGTTCGACTGATTCCCCGTGCCTACTTCCACCATTCGCGCACTGGTTGTGGACGACGAGAAACCCGCGCGCGACGAGCTTGTCTATCTGCTGGGCGCATTTCCGGAAATTCAGATTGAAGGGCAGGGGAAAAACGGCGTCGAGGCGCTGAACCTGATCAAGGAACATTCGCCCGACATTGTTTTCCTCGACGTGCAGATGCCCGGCCTCGATGGCTTTGGCGTAATCAAGAAGCTGGCCGAGCGGAAAATCCGCGTGCCGCACATCATATTCGTCACCGCATTCGACAACTACGCCGTGCAGGCATTTGAAGTGAGCGCTGTGGATTATGTGCTGAAGCCGTTCGACAAAGCGCGGCTCGCGAAGGCCATCGCGCGCGCGAAAAAAATGCTGGACGCTTCGAGCTCGTCCGCGGAGCGGCTGGAAATGCTGGTGAAGGAGCTTGGTGCGGCCAAGTCGCAGCCCGCGAAACTGCTGGTGAAGGCGCAGCAGCGCATGTTGCTGGTGGACGCGGAAGACGTGGTGTTTGCGAGCATCACCGACGGATTGATCACCGTCGTGGCGCGCGATATCGAAGGGACGTCGAATTACAGGACGATCGAGGATTTGCAATCGTCGCTTGATTCGGAAATTTTCTGGCGCGCGCACCGGTCGTATCTTGTGAATATCAACCACATCAAGGAAGTGGTGCCGTGGTTCAAGTCGAGCTACATGCTGAAAATGAGCGATAAGAAGGCCACTGAGATTCCCGTCAGCCGCGCCCAAACCAAGCGCCTGCGCGAATTAATCCGGATGTAAGCGTGTCCGCCCTGCAACAAAAGCATTCGAAGGGCTGTTCGAATAACAGTTCGAATGCGAAGCGTAACAATTCGTGACCAAAATGTTTCACGTGAAACATTTTGATCGCCACGGACGACGCAATTGTTTCACGTGAAACAATTTGTGTTTCATGGGGAAAGTCGATCGGGTGAACCTTGGCCTTTTAAGAAGCCCTCTATCTTTGCTTTGCCAGGATGATTTTTGCGGAAGAAGTAGCCGCACGGGTCGAACTTTTCACTGTTACCATCCGGACCACAAATGTCGTGGCCAACAATAGGATTCCAGCCGTCGCGCCTTCGGGGAGCAAATATATCCCAATCTTTGAAAATTATCAGTGATCGTTCAGAAACATCGATCACATCGCCGACTCTGTATCCGTCTGCAGTTCTGAACTTACGGTCGTTCGTGTAGAGGGATTTCACGAGCAGGGTCGAGCCATCAAAAATGACTGCGTATTTGACCCCGTCGACCACAGGGAAAAAACACGGATACATTTGCGGAGGAGGAATCCCGCACGTAGCCTTCGAGGCGCTGGCCGGGATATTTTCCCTCTTGAGCCTATCGCCGATTTCAGGGAGACGGTTCCTTGCGGATAAAATTGCGGTGGCAATCAATCCACAACAGAAAAGTAAGAGGGCGAGTTTGGCAAGTGCGCTTCGCACGGCTGGCCTGCCATGAAGATTATATTCCCACCGATACAGCGGAGGGTACGTTTTCGGTTGGGGGAGCGCTGTGTTAGCATCGCCACTACACTTGCGCGATGGATTTTTCTCTCACCGACGACCAGAAACTGATTCGAGACACTGTCCGCCAATTTATGGAAGCGGAGGTGCGCCCGAAGGTCCGCGAATACGACAAGCAGGAACATTTTCCTGCGGAAGAAATTCGGCGGCTGGGCGAAATGGGCTGCTGCGGGATGCTGGTGCCCGAGGAGTGGGGCGGCGCGGGGATGGACACGCTTTCGTACGTGCTGATGCTCGAGGAAGTGGCGCGTGTGGACGCGTCGATCGCCGTGACGCTGAGCGTGACGAACGCCGTGATTGACGTGCCGCTGTGGAAATATGGCACAGAGGAGCAGAAGAAAAAATACTTGCGGCGCGCGGCGCAGGGGGAAATTCTCGGCGCGTTTTGTTTGACGGAGCCCGGAGCGGGATCGGATTCGGCGGCGTTGCAGACGCGCGCGGAGAAGCGCGGCGATAAATATTATTTAAACGGGACGAAGAGCTGGGTCTCGACCGGCGGTGACGCTGGAGTGCTGGTTGTGTTTGCAAAAACGGACCCGGCGGCGGGAGCGCGCGGCGTGACGGCGTTTTTGGTCGAGCCGGGGTTCAAAGGATTTCGAGTGAGCCGGTATGAAGATAAGATGGGATTGCGCAGCTCGCACACGGCGGAAATTGTTTTTGATGATTGCGAAGTGCCCGCGGAAAACCGTCTTGGCGAAGAAGGGCAGGGATTGAAGATTGCGCTCGAAGCCCTCGACGGCGGGCGCGTGGGGATTGCGTCGCAGGCGGTTGGGATTGCGCAAGGAGCGCTCGAAGCGTCGGTGAAACATGCGAAGCAGCGGCGCGCGTTTGGGAAAACGATCAGCGAATTCCAGGCGATCCAGTGGATGATCGCGGACATGCAGACGGAGATTGAAGCGGCGCGGTGCCTGGTACATCGCGCGGCGTGGGTGCGGGATCACGGCGGCGCGCGGCAGGGGCCGCTCGCGTCGCGCGCGAAATTGTATGCGAGCGAAATGGTGAACCGCGTGGTGTACAAGGCTGTGCAGGTGCACGGCAGCTCGGGATATTCGCGGGAGACGGATGTCGAGCGGATGTACCGCGACGCGCGCGTGATTTCGATTTATGAGGGGACGAGCGAGATTCAGCGGATGATTATCGCGCGGGATTTGCTGGCGCGGGCGGGCGGGGCGAGCGGGCGCGCGACGGCTGGTTAGGGGAAAACGATTGAGCGGTGCCGAACAAACGAAGAAGCGGCGGGTGCTGAGCGGGATGCGGCCGACGGGGCGGCTGCACATCGGGAATTATTTTGGCGCGCTGGCGAATTGGGTGAAGCTGCAAAACGATCCCGCGAACGAATGTTTTTTCTTTGTGGCGGATTGGCATTCGCTGACGAGCGATTACGCGGACACATCGCAGATTGCGCAGAACACGATTGAGGTGATGACGGATTTTCTGGCGGCAGGACTGGACCCGAAGAAGAGTGTGATTTTTTTGCAGTCGAGCGTGCCGGAACACGCGGAGCTGCATCTGTTGCTTTCGATGATTACGCCGCTCGGTTGGCTCGAGCGCGTGCCGACGTACAAAGAACAGATTGAGAATGTGAAGGGGAAGGACCTGCACACGTTTGGCTTCCTGGGATATCCGGTTTTGCAGGCGGCGGACATTGTGATGTACGGGGAACCAGGCATGCCGCTCGCTGTTCCTGTTGGCGAAGATCAGGTTGCGCATGTGGAGCTGAACCGGGAAATCGTCAGAAGATTTAATGCTCTTTACGGCCTTGAGATTAAGGACTCCATCTTCTTGCCGACAAACCTGAAATTGCTTCAGCGGGTGATGGACGATGCGGCATTTGGCCCCGGCGAGTACGAAGGCTATAGGGAAGCGTTTAAGAGTTCGATTCGGAAACACGTTGCGGAGATGGGTATCGAAAACTTCCTTCTAAAAGCAGGAGATCTGGCTCCGTTCTTTTCACACAATAGAGTGCTGACTGAACCCGATGTGATGCTGACTGAGGCGAAGCGGGTGCCCGGGACTGACGGCCGAAAGATGTCGAAGAGTTATGGGAATGCGATTGAGCTGGGCGAGAGCGATGAGAGCATTCGCGCGAAGGCGAAAAAGATGATGACGGATCCTGCGAGGCAAAGGCGGACCGACAAGGGTAATCCGGACGTGTGCCCCGTTTATGATTGGCACAAGTTGTTTCCTGTGCAGGAGAATAAAGAAAAGCGAGATCGTCTCGAGCGAATCAATCGAGAGTGCCGCTCGGCGGAAATCGGCTGCATTGATTGCAAGGTTTTGATGGCGGACGCTCTCATCGAGTGGATCGCGCCGATTCGCGAGCGGCGCGCGGAATATGGCGCGCATCCGGATCACGTGCTGCAAGTGCTGGACGAAGGCTCGAAGCGAGCGCAGGTGACGGCCAGTGCAACTATGAAACGCGTTCGCGAAGCGGTGTTTGGCTGGGAAGGAAAACGGAGTAGCATTTCGCAGGCTGGCGGCAAAGCCACAGGGAAGCAGTCCGGGGCGGGGGACTAGGAATGGAACAGGGCGCGCAGACGGCGCAATATAATGTACAGCTCCCGATGTACGAGGGGCCGCTGGACCTGCTGCTGGATTTAATCCGCAAGCAGGAGATGGACATCCACGACATCCCCATCGCGAAAATCACGGGGCAGTACCTCGATTATTTGCGGAAGCTGGAGGAACTGGACATTGACGTGTCCGGCGAATTTATTTACATGGCGGCGACGCTGATTTTCATCAAGTCGAAGATGCTGCTGCCGCCCGATCCGCTGGCGGGGCCGGAAGAGAACATCGATCCGCGCGCGGACCTGGCGCATCGCCTGATGGAGCACGAGAAATTCAAGAACGCGGCGCACCTGCTTTACGAGAAGCAGCAGATTTTCCAGCACGTGTGGTCGAAGCCGGACCTTTCGCTTTATGAAGATCAGGCGACGGAAGGCGAGTTGATTGTTTCGGTCGCGGAACTGGTGAAAGTTTTTTCGCAGGTCCTCGAGCGGCGCAAGCAGGTCGCGAAGATCGAGCTGGACCACCAGCAATTCACCGTGGCGCAGATGATCGAGCTGCTGCGGAAGGAACTTGTTGCGAGTGAGAATGGAGTCGAGCTGCTCGGCTTCTTCGAGCAATGCGCATCACGGCATGCGATGATTGTGGCGTTCCTGGCGGTTCTGGAGATGGTGCGGCTGCAGGCGGTGGTGCTGACGCAATCGGAACACTTCACGGAAATCCGGCTGCGGAAGCACAAGATGTTCGATACTGTTTTCGCGGAAGATGGGTCGCTGAAGCCGCTGACGGAAATTGACGAGCAATATTTGTAGGCGCTTGCACAAGTACTTCGACAAATTGGAAAGCGAATAAAAATGACTCCAGCGGAAGTGAAGGGCGCGATTGAGGCGGTGATTTATGCGGCGGACGAGCCGGTATCGCTCGATCAGATCGCCACGGCCGTGGGGGTGGAAAAGGCCGAACTGCGGCCGGTGCTCGAAGAACTGGTGGCGAGTTACGCCGCCGACGAGCGCGGAATGGAAATTCGCAAGGTTGCCGGCGGCTACAAATTTTATACGAAGGCGCAGCACCATGATTCTGTAAGAAGATTCATTAAGGCGCTGCGTCCGCCGTTGCGGCTAACGATGCCCGCGCTTGAGACGCTCGCGGTCATCTCTTACAAGCAGCCGGTCACCGGGCCGGAAATTACCGAGATTCGCGGAGTGAATTGCGCGGGCGTGCTGCAAACGCTGCTCGAAAAACGATTGATTACGACTGCGGGGCGGAAGCAGGTGATCGGGCGGCCAATCCTCTATCGCACGTCGAAAGAATTTCTGATGCGATTCGGGCTTTCAGACTTGGACGAATTGCCGAGCTTGAAGGAATTCGAGCAACTCGCGCGAGCTGCACTGGGCGCGGATGAGGGAATTGCGCCGGCGGAGCCGGAGGATATGGCGCCGGTGGGGGAAGTGGCGGCGCAAGTGGAACAAGAGGCTGCTCCAGAGTCTTCTCCCGCAGAAATGATGGACTCCGCCGCGCCGGAAGAGCCGAAGGCGCGCGCTGCCGAGAGTGGTTCCTGAAGGAAAAGTCTTCTAAGATTATTTTCTGAACAATTGAATTTTAGAAAAGTGTGAGCGGCGATGATGGAGCGTCTCCAGAAGATTATTTCGCGCGCAGGGATCGCCTCGCGGCGCCACGCGGAGCAACTTATCGAGAGCGGGCAGGTGCGCGTGAACGGGCGCGTGGTGACGGAACTCGGAGAGAAAGCGGACGCGGAGCACGACCGGATCGAAGTCGCCGGTCGCGTGGTGGAAGCCACGCAGCCGCGGGTGAGTTACGTGTTCCACAAGCCGCCGCGCGTTTTGGCGACGCTCGCGGATCCCGAGGGGCGGCCATCGCTTCAGGAGTATTTGCGCAAATTGCCTGGGCGCGTCTATCCAGTGGGGCGGCTGGAATTTTCAGCGAGCGGGCTGCTTCTGCTGACGAATGATGGCGAACTTGCGAATCAAATTATAAAAGTCGCGGACCGTTTGCCACAGACATATTGGATTAAGATCAAGGGGCGGCTCGGCGAAGGCGATTATGCGAAGCTTGCGATACGCGCACGAGCGCGCGTCCGGTTAATTCCCGCCGCGCAGAGCGGAGGGACCGCGGCGAATCCGTGGTACGAAGTGAAATTGTTGCGCCCGCGGCGAGACATGCTGCGGCGAGTGCTGTTCGAGGGCGGGCATCCGGTCGAAAAACTGCACCGGGTGGCGCTGGCAAATATTGAGCTGGATGATTTGCCGGAAGGAGCGATGCGCGTGGCGCAGCCAGTGGAATTAAGGAAACTGGAAGCGTCGCTCGAGCGTATAAGAGGGCAGGGAATCGGGCAGGGGGTAGGATTGGGAATGGGCCCGGGGCCCAGCGAGAGAGCAGCATTGATGAAGAAGAAAAGTGCGGCGAAAAAGCTAACGCATAGGCAACGAAAACATAAGTAACACGAGCGCGTCAAAGCGCGTCTGGGATACTAGCAGGTGTAGTGGGCAGCGGACGTTCAACTTAGGAGCGAGGACCGGCTCAAGGTGAATCCCACGCGGATCGCCAAGACCTTCGAAGAGCGTGTGCCCGAACATATCCGGGCGATCAGTCCCTACATTCCCGGACGGCCGATTGAAGAAGTTGAGCGCGAGATGAAGGTGCGCGCCGTCAAGCTTGCCTCGAACGAAAATCCACTGGGCCCATCGCCGCGCGCAATGGAAGCGGCGCGCGCGGCACTCACCGAATCGCACCGCTATCCGGATGGCGGCGGACATTATCTGCGCGAAGCGCTCGCGGGACTGCACGGCGTCCCGATGGAAAATGTGATTCTCGGATTCGGGTCGAGCGAATTGATTGATCTATCCGCGCGGCTGATGATCCGTCCCGGAGAAGAAGGACTCACGGCGCAAGGTTCCTTCGCGCTTTTCTACATTTCGATTCAAGCCACGGGCGGGACGCTGGTCGCGCTCCCGTTGAAAGATTACGGATACGACCTCGCGTCGATTGCGCGAGCGATTACGCCGCGCACGCGTTACATCGTGCTGGCAAATCCAAATAATCCGACGGGGACGCTTTTTACCTCGGATGAATTTGACGTATTTCTGGGGCGCGTGCCCGAGGACGTGCTGGTGGTGCTGGACGAAGCGTATTGCGATTACGTTTCGCATCCCAACTATTCGCGGTCCATAGAATTGGTGCGAAGCGGAGCGAACCTGCTGGTGTTGCGGACATTTTCCAAAGTGCATGGTCTGGCCGGATTGCGAATCGGTTTCGGCATAGGCCCCAAGCAGTTGCTTGTGGAAATGAACAAGGTGCGGACGCCATTCAACACGACAGCTGTGGGGCAGGCGGCGGCGCTTGCCGCCTTGGGAGACGTCGACCACATTCGGCGGTCGGTGGAGTCAAACCGCGCGGGGATGGCGCAACTATCGGGCGGGCTGGACCGGCTGAGCGCGACGTGGGTGCCGTCATTCGGGAATTTCATTTACATTGAGGCCGGGGCTCGCGCGGCGGAGATGGCGGCGGAGATGGAAAAGCAAGGCGTGATTATCCGACCGCTCGGATGGATGGGCTTGCCCCAAGGATTGCGAATCACGGTTGGGACCACGGAAGAAAACGAAAAATTTCTCGCCGCATTTGGGCGGACATTCGCGACATTCAATTCCTCAAAGTGAGCGATGAGGCCGGGCGATGAGCGCAGCTTCCGGCGATGAAGCGATGCGCGAGCTGCTGGCGACGTCAAAGGTCATCGCGGTGGTGGGGCTTTCCTCGAAGCGATTCCGGCCAAGCTATGGCGTTTCGCAATACATGCAGTCCTCCGGCTACCAAATTCTTCCCGTAAATCCAAATGAGACAAAGGTGCTCGGCGAGAAGGCGTTTGGTTTGCTCGACGAAATTCCCAAAGAGATTCGCGTGGATATCGTGGATATTTTCAGGCGCTCCGAAGAGGTGCCGGAAGTTGTTGAGGACGCAATCCGCATTGGCGCACGCGCGGTGTGGATGCAGGAGGGCGTGATGAATGAAGCCGCGGCGGCGCGAGCGAGGAGCGCGGGCTTGATTGTGGTGATGGATCGCTGCATCCTGAAAGACCATCAGCGACTTCTGGGGTGAAAAACAGTATGCGACGAATGCGAAGAAAAACTTTGAGCAAAGCCCGGCTGGCTTCTGCAATCATCTGCGTGTGCTGCGCGGCGGCGGCGATTTTCGCGCAAACCGATTGGCAGGCCGAGGGAAAAGCGTGGTGGGCGCACGTCCAATATCTGGCTTCGGACGATTTGCAAGGGCGCCTGACGGGGAGCGAGGGTTATCGCAAAGCAGCGGATTATGTGGCGAAGCAATTCGCCGACGCGGGGCTCGCGCCGGCGGGATCGAGCGGTTATTTCCAACCGATCAATTTCGACGTGCGCGAGCTGGACGAGGGAAATTCGCGGCTGGCGCTGGCAAGCAACGGCGTCGAAGAGCCGCTCAAGCTTGGAGATGACGCGACGCTCAGCGTGCGCGGCGATCCGGAACAAAAAGTGAGCGCGGCTGCGGTGTTTGTCGGATACGGCTTCGCCGTGCCGGAGATGAATTACGACGAACTTTCCGGACTGGATTTGAAGGGCAAGATTGCCGTCTATCTGTCGGGCGGGCCGAAATCAATTCCGAGCGCGCTGAAGGCCCACTTTCAATCCGGCGCAGAGCGATGGAAGCGGATGCAAAGCGCGGGAGCGATCGGTGAAATTGTGATTCAAAATCCGAAAGCGACCGACGTGCCGTGGGACCGGTTCGCGAAGGCGCGATTTCAGCCGGCCATGATGATCGCGGATCCTGCCATGCGAGAAGCAAACGGTCCGAAACTGGTGGCGACAATTAATCCGGTTCATGCCGATGAATGGCTGGCGGGGACGGATCATACGATCGCGGAATTGCTGGGCACCGCGGACTCGGATGCGACGCTGCCAAAATTTGCGCTGAAGGTTTCCGTGCGGGCACGTGTCGCAATGCGAAATTCGAAGGTCACCGCGCCAAACGTGCTGGGAGTCCTGCGGGGATCGGACCCGGTGCTAAAGAACGAATATGTGGTGGTGAGCGCGCACCTCGATCATCTGGGGGTGGGCGAGCCGATCAATGGAGACAGTATTTACAACGGCGCGATGGACAACGCATCGGGGATCGCGTCATTGATTGAGGTCGCGAAACATTTCCAGGCCGCGGGAGCGAAGCCGCGGCGTTCGATTATCTTTGCGGCGGTGACGGCGGAAGAAAAGGGCGATCTTGGTTCGGAGTATTTCGCGGCACATCCCACGGTGGACATCCGCAAAATCGTGGCCGACCTGAATATGGACATGTACCTGCCGCTCTTTGCGTTGAAATATCTCGAGGTTCAGGGGCTGGACGAATCCACACTCGGCGACGACATCCGCGCGGTCGCGGAGTCGCAGGGCGTGACCGTGCAGGCCGACAAGGAGCCGGAGAAAAACCGATTCATCCGCAGCGACCAATACAGTTTTGTGAAAATGGGGATTCCGGCGCTGGCATTCAAGTTTGGATGGATCAAGGGAACGCCGGAAGAAAAAACTTTTCAGGAATGGATCCGCGTGCGATATCACGCGCCGTCGGACGACGTCAATCAGCCGGTGGACGCGGCGGCAGCGGCGCAGTTCAATCACATTCTGATGCTGCTGCTCGAGCGCGTGGCGGACGCGGACGCGCGCCCGGCGTGGAAGCCCGCGAGTTTCTTCCGACGCTTCGCACAGCAATAGCGGTCATTTCAACTCAAATAACTGCAGATGGCGCGAGCCGGGAAGGATGACGGCCAGGGTGCGGCCGTCTGGGGAAAGCGCAAAGTCGCGGACTTGTTTGCCGCCCAACTCCGGCTGGGGCGGCGTCGCGGAAACCGCGGCGTCCGGCGCGGCAGATGCGGCCGGCAGCGTGACCCACACAAGCTGGCCCTCCTCTCGTTCGAGCCCTTGCTTGACGAGGAGGCGCGATTCGCCGGGCGTCCACGCGATGGTCCCAAAGGGCGCGTGCGCGCGCGCGACAAGATTGGGGTGCACGATTTCGCGGACTTCGAGAATGTCATCGCCGGCGAAATACGCCGCCTTAATCCCCGAGGGAGAAAAACTCAGTCCTCCGTGAAAGTTGTCGAGAGCAATCAGCGGGGTGTGATCTTCTTTCGCCAGATTCAGCAAAACGAGTTGCGGGGGGCCGGCGAGGTTCGGTCCAAGATCAATGGCGATAGCGGAATCAATTTTTGCGTTCCACGAAATCGCGGAGAAGGGACGCGCTTCGTAGAGGATGCCGCCGAGGCCGCGGTCGGCGTGAGCCGCGCCGACGGAATACATCAACGATGATTTCGGGGATTGCGTGAGATAGCCAATCGTGCGGTTGTCGCTGAGCCAGGTGCCGTCCAGGGCATCCTCGATGACGCTCTCACCCCCGTGAAATTTGATCTCCTTGCCATCCTGCGCAATCAGAAGGAGGAGGTGCTCGTCCCGCGTTCCTCCGCCGCGGACCATCTGGCTTGCGAATAAATCGGCGGTGAGGCGCTCGCCACCTGGCGACCATCGGAGACGATTGATGGCGTAGCTGTAAGGCCCAATGGCGAGGCGGCCCTGGACCAATTTCTCGCCATTGACGATCTTGTGCGCGCGACCGTCTTTTTCGCGAACCCAGACGTCGTCGCGCTGGACCTCGAAGCCGCGCAAAGTGTAAACGTGGCGCGTGGAGAAGGCCAGGCGGCCGTCGGGCGCGAACGCGAGGGCCGTGCATTCCATGTTGATTTCGTCGTTGGGCGCTTGAGAGTGCGGAGCGAGCGGGCGCATGGAGACGACAATGAGGAGCGCGAGAAGAAAAATTGAAGGCAGCAGGACTTTTTGCAGAATTTTTCGCATGCGATTGGTCATTTGGATGAAGGGGTCGTGGAGCTTGCGGATTTCGTCTTCGTGGACTTGAGCCGGCGAATCTCATCCATTCGCTGGCGAAGCCTTTGTTCAAAACCCTCGCCGGTTGGCCGGTAGTACGCTCGTCCGGCAAGAGATGCGGGGAGGCAGGCCATGTCCGTAACTTTATCATCCGAGTCGTGAGCGTATTGATAGCCACGGCCGTAACCGGTCTCCTTCATCAAGTTCGCGACAGCGTTGCGCAAATGCAGCGGAACAGGTTCGGCTTGCGTGCGCTGCAAATCGCCGGCGGCCTCGCCGTAGCCAACATACAAGGCGTTTGATTTTGGCGCGAGCGCCAGATAAACAGCGGCTTGCGCGAGCGCCAGGTTTCCCTCGGGTGGACCGACGAAATCCGCGGCTTGCATCGCGGCAATGGCCACGCCGAGCGCGTGCGGCTCGGCGAGCCCGATATCCTCGCTCGCCATGCGCACGAGGCGCCGCGCGATATAGAGAGGGTCTTCGCCGGACTCGAGCATTCGCACGAGCCAATAAAGCGCGGCGTCCGCATCGGAATTGCGCACGGATTTGTGGAGCGCGGAAATGAGGTTGTAGTGCTCCTCGCCGGACTTGTCGTAAAGGAGAAGTTTTCGCTGCAGCGTTTGTTCGAGCAGAGCGACGGTGAGAATGCGCTCGCCTCGGTCGTCGGGCGTGGCGCTGCGTATGATGGCCTCGAGTGTGTTGTACGCCGCGCGCGCGTCGCCATTCGCGAATGACGCGATGCGGTGCAAAAGTTCCTCACCGGCCCGAATGTTCTCGCGGCCGAGGCCGCGCGTGGCGTCAGAGAGCGCGCGCTCGAGCAGCCCAACAATCTGCTCTTCGCTGAGCGCGTGAAGAACATAGACGCGGGTACGCGAAAGCAGCGGTGCAATTACTTCAAAGGATGGATTTTCGGTCGTTGCGCCGATCAGCACAATGTTTCCGGCTTCGACGTGCGGAAGAAATGCGTCCTGCTGGGCCTTGTTGAAGCGGTGCACCTCGTCCACAAAAACAATGGTGCGGCGGCCCGCGCCGCGCGAGCGTTCCGCCGCAGCCATGACTTCCTTGATTTCCTTGATGTTGCTCAGCACCGCGCTGAAGGAAACAAAATCCGAGCGCGTCATCTTCGCGATGATGCGGGCGAGTGTGGTTTTGCCGCAGCCGGGCGGGCCCCAGAGAATCATGGAGCCGGTGTCATCGCGCTCGATTTGCGTGCGAAGAGGGCCGCCGGGACCGAGCAACGATTCCTGTCCGACGAATTCATCGAGCGTTTGGGGACGCATGCGGTCGGCGAGCGGAGGTGGGCTTTTTGTGCGCGCTCCAGAATTTGCGGAGCCGGACGCAGCATCACGGTCGTCACCAGGCACGCCAGTGGGGAAGAGGCTCATACGCCTGCCCCCGCTTCGCGGCCGAGATTGACGGCTGAGGCCCGTTGTCGCGCGGCCTCGTACAGCAAAACGGCTGCCGCCGTGGCGGCATTCAAAGACTCAACCGATCCGCAACGAATTCCATGCGGTTCGGAAAGGGGGATACGAACACGCGCATCAGCAGCTCGCTCGATTTCAGGCGGCAGACCTGCGCCTTCGTTGCCGATGAGCAGCGCAATCGGGCCGCGCAAATCCGCTTGCCACGGCGCGAGCGCCTGCGCGCCTGCGCCATGTGTAGTCGCCGCGATCACGCGAACTGAGGCCACGCGCAATTGAGCCAGCAGGATTGGCAAAGACATGCCCTCCGCAACCGGAACCCGGAATGCGGCGCCTGCGGATGCACGGATCACTTTGGGAGAGAAAATGTGCGCAGTCCCCAAAGAATCGGATTTGCACGCGGCTACGCCGCTCGCGCCCAGCGCTTCCGCTGTGCGCAGGATCGTTCCGACGTTGCCGGGGTCTTGGATTCCGGCGAGCACGACGACGAGCGGGGCGCCCGGCCCGCGCAAAAGGTCGTCGAAGGAAGCGCGCAGGGGACGAACGAGTGCCGCGATTCCCTGTGGCGTTTCCGTGCCGGCGAGGCTATCAAAGATGCGGTCGCTCGTTGCCAGCATTCGGGTCGAGGCCGTAACCGTCGAGCCGATTCTTGCAAGGTGCTTTCGGCCGGATTCGCTGACGAGGATCGCCTCAACCTGAATCGCGGAGCGTAACGCTTCTTCCACGAGCCGCGCGCCTTCAATCGAAATCGCCGCGCCCTCTTTTTCCGCGCGGCCGGCGAATGCCGTTCGGAAGCGCTTGAGCCACAAATTTTCCTTGCCAGTTACCCACTCCGGCTGCGCAGCCCGCGGGCCGGATGATAAGCCAGTTCGCGAAGCTTGAACTCGTTGCGCGCGCGGCATGTTCGGAGCGTAACAAACGGCGCGGCTTCTGGTAAAGCCGCCACATTGTGAGCCAGAGTTGCGCGCCAACGTTGGGGTGAAATGACGGTTACGACCAACGTACTCCAACAACCGGTAGCACGCCGTGTGCCGCATTGGAATCCGTTCCTTGCGCGCGTATGCGTGCTATGGTAGCTTGCCGCAAGCGCACCGGCGGAAGGATTCGGCGCCAGGCCAGCGGGATCGCATGTGTACTGTGAGGTTCCACTTTGCCCGCAGAGCTTCTGAAAGTCTCCGCAGAAGCCCCGGAAGCATCCAGCCTTCGATACGCCTGCGATTTCATTCAGCGCGGGCTGGTCGTCGGAGTTCCCACCGATACTTTTTACGGCCTTGCGGCGGACCCTTTTAATCTCGCGGCGGTCGAGCAAATCTACCGCATCAAGGGCCGGCCGGAAACGCGCGCGCTGCCCATCTTGGTGAACTCGATTGAGCAGGCGAGGACTTTATCGCGGGAGATACCCGGTAATTTCCTGAAACTCGCGAGGAGATTCTGGCCGGGCTCGCTCACGCTTCTTGTGGACGCATCGCACCGGATTCCTCTGAAAGTCACGGCAAATACGGGCCGGGTGGCGCTCCGCTGGGCAAATTCCAAAATCGTGCGCGCGTTGATTGAAGTATTGGAAGGGCCCATTACGGGCACGAGCGCGAATGTATCTGGATTTCCTGCTTGCACGAACGCCGAGCAATTGGTAAAGCAGTTGGGCGAGCGCTTGCCGCTGATTCTCGATGCCGGCGAAACGGGCGCCACGCTGGCCTCCACGATCGTGGATCTCCGCGGTGAACGTTGGCACGTGATTCGCGAGGGAATCATCACGGAAGCCGACATCCGTGCCGCGCTGGAATCCTGAAGGTTTCCCGGAAAACTAGTGAAGCGTCACGCCGGCGATAAATTCATAGTCGCCGCCGGGGCCGAGCCGCACATCTTCCACGCGGCGGCGGTGAACGGAAATGTTGTCCTGGAACCATAGCGGGAGGTAAGGCAAGTCACGCGCGATGATTTGCTGGACTTGATTGTAAATCGCGCGGCGCTTTTCGCGATCGGGTTCGAGCCGCGCCCGCTCCACGAGGTTGTCGAGCTCTGGATTCCTGTAGCGTCCGCGATTCGCGCCGGCAGGCGGGATTTTATTTGAGCCGAAGGCATACTCAAAAAAATCAGGGTCATTATTCGCGCCGACCCACCGCAGCGTGTAAAGCTGAAAATTACCGCGAGTAATATCGACATAAAACGTGGCGAATTCGTTGGATCGCAGCTCGAGGTCAATGCCGACGCGCCGCCATTCGTCCTGCAAGACTTCGCCGAGAAGACGAGTGAGCGGGTCGGTGGACGTTTTCAAAGCAAGGCGCATTCGTATGCCGGTCGCCGGGTCCCCTCTCCGTGGAAAACCGGCCTTTTCAAGCAGAGCTTCAGCTTGCGACGGATCGTAGCCGTACTGGGGCAAATTCGGATCGTAGGCCCAATTGTTGGGTGGCAACGGTCCATCGGCAACGCGCGCCTGGCCGCGCATCAAAGTGCGCGCAAGTGTGGCGCGGTCGGTGGCATAAACGAGCGCGCGGCGGACGTCCGGATTGCGGAGAATTTCGTCCTCACAATTGAACGAGATGTAGGAAAAAAGCGTGCCGGGCTCTTCCGTGACAGCGAGATCTTTTTTCGCGGCGAGAACGGGGATCATGTCCGGGGTAAGAGAGTTCAACTCGATATCCGCGGTGCCCTTGCGCAATTCAAGGGCGCGGACAACGGCATCGGGGACGACTCGGAATCGCACACGCTCGATTGTCGCGGGGTCCCGAAAATAAAGCGGGTTGCGCTCGAGCACGACGTCTTCGTCTTGTTGCGCGCTTACGAATCGCAAAGGGCCGGTCCCAATTGGCTGCTCGGCAAGCTCGGCGCCGGATCCATTGGGCACAATGCCAACGGCCGGGCGCGCAAGACTCCAGGGAAACGCAGCGTTGGGTTCAGAGAGATGAAAGATCACCGTCAGAGCGTCCGGCGTTTCAACCGATTGCACGGCTCGAAAGGCGCCACGCTTCGGGCTCGCGACAATGCCGGAGGCGCTGCGCACCCCCGATAGGATGGAATCGAAAGTGAATTTGACGTCCGCGGACGTGAGCGGGCGGCCATCGTGGAACTTGACGCCCTTGCGCAGATGAAAGACGTAGGTGCGCGTATCCGCCGCCTCCCATCGTTCAGCAAGATCGCCTCGGAGATTCATGGTGGAGTCCCGTTCGAGCAGGCTGCTGAAAATAAGACCGTCGAGCTGCTGCGAGCGGGCGTCGGTGCCGAGGCGCGGATCGAGATTCGCGGGCATGGTTTCGATCAGAAACGTGACGGTTCCAGGCGGCTCGGCGGAAGAATGACCGCAGCCCGCCGCGAAAAACATGGGGAAAGCCAGTGCAACAGCGAACGCGGCCGAGCGGACAGATGGAGATTTACTTTGGAAGGGCATAGCAGACCTTGCCAAGAATTGCGCCGCGCGGCGCGCCTGTGGCCGCGGGCAGGTTTGCGGCGCGCCCGTGAATTGTTTCGTAAGCGAGGATCGCAAAGGCAAAAGCCTCTTTCGCATCTTCCGGCAACCCAAGAGCGCTCGATGGGACGACCTCTACGCCCTTGAGGGCCGCGGGAAGTTGCGCCATTAACAGCGGATTGTGCACGCCTCCGCCAGCGACGATGAGTTGGCTGATTCTTTCGCGCGGCGCAATGAAACGGTGCCACGCGTCAATAATTGAAAGTGAGGTAAGCGCGGTTGCAGTCCGGATTAAATCTTCGGGCCGCACTCGGTGCTTTTTCCCCCAGGCGATGAACCGCCCTCCGTAGGATTCACCGAACTGCTCGCGTCCGGCCGATTTCGGCGGTTGCTGATGAAAATAGGATTCCGCGAGCAAAGAATTGACGAGCGCCGGCAAGACGCGCCCGCGTACCGCGAACTTCGCGTTCCGATCAAATTTTTCTTGGCCGCGCGTAAAATGGCTAACGAGCGCGTCAATCACCATGTTGCCCGGGCCGGTGTCAAATGCGAAGACGTCGCTTGGCTTGGCGCTGGCGGAAATCACGGTGACGTTGGCGATGCCTCCGATGTTGAGCGCCACGCGGCCTATGCGCGGATGCCGATAAATCAGGTAATCCACGAACGGAACAAGCGGCGCGCCCTGGCCGCCGACAGCGATATCAGCCGGGCGGAAGTCTGCGACAGTTGTTATTCCCGAGCGTGCAGCGATTACGGCCGGCTCTCCTATCTGGAGAGTTGATGCGATTTTTCTCGCGCCGAATGCGCTGCTCGGCTTTCCCTGATGAAAGACGGTTTGTCCGTGCGAGCCGATCAATGAAATGCGCGCAAGGGGAATGTGAAACATGCGGCAGGCTTTGATCGCTGCGCCAGCAAATAATTCTCCCAGCAAAAAGTTAAGCTGACTCAACTCCTCTGCATTTGTGGATGCGCCTCCGGCAATGCGAAGAATCGCCTCGCGAACTCTGGGAGGAAAGGGAATCATCGTGTGATTAACGAGCCGGGCGTCGAGTTTCGGTGGTGCGCCGGAGATGCGCGCCAGTGCAACGTCAATCCCATCCGCCGATGTGCCGGACATCAACCCGAGTACGAGCATCGGCTTTTCCGAACGCGGGCGTTTCATGTGATTTGTTTTTTCAAGCGTTCGATTAAATTCAGCGCATCAATCGGCTTCAAATTATCCACATCCGCGGCGCGCAAGGCCTCCAGAATCTCGCGATCAATCGGTGTGAACATCGGCTGCTGCGCGGGCGAATTGCCGTGAGCTGCGCTGTGCCCCGCACCAGGCGTAAGCCGCTCCGTCAGCTCATGCTCGCTGCTTTCATGGCGGCTGAGGATTTCGCGCGCCCGCTCGATGACGCTGCGCGGAAGTCCCGCCAGTCGCGCGACTTCGATTCCGTAGCTGCGGCTGGCGCTCCCGGCTTCCACGTGCTTTAAGAAAACGATTCCGGAAGGCGTCTCACTCACCGCGACATGGACATTCTTCACGCCCGGCAGAAGCTCGGCCAATTCCGTCAACTCATGATAATGCGTGGCGAACAAAGTCCGCGCCTTTGTTTCCGATTGCAAATGTTCCACGACAGCCCAAGCAATGCTTAAGCCATCGAAAGTCGCCGTCCCCCGGCCAACCTCGTCGAGCACCACGAGGCTGGAAGGCGTCGCCGTATTCAGGATCGCCGCGACCTCATTCATTTCCACGAGAAAGGTCGAACGCCCTCGTGCCAAATTGTCAGACGCCCCGATGCGCGTGAAAATCCGGTCCGTGATGGGCAGCTTGGCTTGAGTTGCGGGAACGAATGAACCCATCTGCGCCATGATGATGATCAGCGCCGCCTGGCGAAGATAAGTGGACTTGCCGCCCATATTCGGGCCGGTAATCAGCAGGATTTGCTGCGAAGAATCGTTCAAGTAAATATCATTTGGGACGAACCGTTCACCGCGCTGCTCGAGCAATTGCTCGATCACGGGATGTCGCCCGCCGATTACGACAAGTTCGCCTTCTTCGGTGAATTCCGGCCTCCCATAGTTCCGGCCCGCGGCAAGCCGCGCAAAATTCACCAGCACATCAAGCTGTGCGATGGCCGTAGCCGTTTTTCGCAGGCGCGGCGCCTGCGCGGCAATCCATTCCCTCAACTCGGCGAAGAGCCGGCGCTCGATCTCCGCGATTTGACCATCAGCTTCGAGCACTTTGCGTTCGTATTCTTTCAATTCCGGCGAAGTAAACCGCTCTGCATTCGCGAGAGTTTGCTTGCGGTCGTAATCGGCGGGCGCGAGATGCATATTTGCCCGTGAAATCTCGATGTAAAAGCCAAACACCTGGTTGTAGCGGATTTTGAGCGAGCCGATGCCCGTGCGCTTGCGCTCGCGCTCTTCCATTGCGGCGATGAACTGGCGTCCGCGCTGGCCGAGGTCACGCAATTCGTCGAGCCCAGCATCGAACCCGCGGCGGATCACGCCGGGATCGTTCGCAAGAGCGGGCGGGTCCTCGGCAATCGTTGACTCAATCTTCATGGCGACATCGCTCAGCTCGTCCATTTGCTCACGAAGCGCGACCAGCCGCGCACATGCGCAGTTCGCGAGGAACCCGCGGGCCAGCGGAACGCGCGCGAGAGTTGTGCGCAGAGCGACCAGATCGCGCGGAGTCGCAATGCCAAGGGTTATCCGGCTGGTGAGCCGTTCGAGGTCCTGCATGCCGCGCATCGCTTCGCGAATTTCTTCGCGCAGGACGGTGTGCGATTTAAGCTCGGCGACGGCGTCAAGGCGCGCTTCGATTTCGTCTACTTCCACCTGCGGGCGCACCACCCACGCGCGCAACAGACGCGCGCCCATCCCCGTGGCGGTTTCATCGAGCGCCGCAAGCAGCGTTACGGCGCGACCTGCGGACGCATCGTCTGGAAAGAGTGGCGTGACCAATTCGAGATTTCGCACCGAGACGCTGTCAAGCCCGAGCGCCTCTTGCTGCTCGTAGAAGCGTACGCGATCCAGATGCTGCAGAGCGTGACCCGCGCCATTGCCATTTCCCAATGCCGATGTTTCACGCAGGTAGTGCACGATGGCTCCGGCTGCAGTGGCGGCGGAGGGGTGATCCATCAGTCCAAAGCCATCCAGCCCGGCAATACCAAATTGTTCCGTCAGCGTGCGTTCGGCATATTCGTGATGGAAAATCCAATCCTCGATACGCGTGATCGCGCCTTCGCGGACTTCCATTCTTTGCGCAAAACTCGCGCCGGGGCCCGTGGTGTCAGATTCCGCGAACAAGCCGGTGACGCGTTCGAGGAGGATTTCGCGGGGACGCAAAAGCTGAATTTCATCGCGCAATTTTTCTTCGGCGGCGGCCCCACCAAACTCCGTGGCGCTGAACTCTCCAGTGGAGATGTCCACCCATGCGAGGCCCACCCGTCCGCCGCGCTGGGAATAGGCAACAGCGGCCAGGAAATTATTTTCGCGCGGCTCGAGTAAGTGTGAATCCACCGCCGTGCCCGGCGTGACGACACGCGTCACTTCCCGCCTCACCAGCTTTTTGCCCGGGCCGGGTTGCTCCATCTGGTCGCACAGCGCCACCTTGTATCCCGCGCGGATCAGCCGCGCGACGTAATTCTCCGCCGCGTGATACGGCACCCCGCACATCGGGATGGGTTTTCCGCGTTCGCGGTTCCGCGAGGTCAGCGTGATTTGCAATTCGCGAGATGCGACGATGGCGTCTTCGTGGAAAAGTTCGTAGAAATCGCCTAGCCGGAAGAGAACGAGAGCGTGCGGGTAGCGCGTCTTGATCGAATGATACTGCCGCATCAACGGTGTCGTTGGCTCAGCCATGATTTGGCGAAGGGGTGCGCTAACGCATTATACTAGTGCTGTTGGCGGATGTTTGCACAGCAGTTTGCGGGAGGGCGGGTCCATTCCCAAAGAAATTGAGGTGAAGCTCCGGATGCGCGATGCCGCGCCGGCGCGCAAGATGCTTGCGAAGATTGGCGCGAAGCCCGCGCTTCACGCCGCGGGGAAAGACGGCCGCATCCACGAGCTGAACATTCTTTTCGACACGCCGCAGGGGGGCTTCGCGCGGCACGGACAATTGCTGCGCTTGCGCGTCGAATCCCCCGCTGCGCGCGGCGGCAAAGCCGCATCTCGCGCAATTCTCACCTACAAAGGGCCCGCGGAAGGCCCGGCAAAAAGTCACTTCAAGGTTCGCGAGGAATACGAGGTGGTTGTTGCCGATGAACAGGCCATGCATCGCATTCTGGAATCGTTGGGCCTGCGCGGCTGGTTTCGCTACGAAAAATTCAGGACTGCTTTTTCCCTGCCTGGGACATCAAAATGGGCCGCGGGCTTGCAACTGGATCTCGATGAGACTCCAGTGGGCACTTTTCTTGAACTCGAGGGCCCGCCCGCGGCGATTGACCGCGCGGCGAAGGAGCTTGGCTTCACGGCCAGCGATTACATCACGAAGGACTACCTCTTCCTGCACATCGAGCAATGCCGCAAAGGCGGAATTGTTGTCCCGCAACTCGCCCCCGGCATTGTCGCGGGGATTCCAGACATGATGTTTCCGAAGTGAATCAAGCCGTCCAAATGATACTTTGCCGGAGCAGAGGTTGACTCAAGGCAGACCCACCCTAAAAAATCTTCAAAAAAACGCATTCTTTGCTTGACAAAGTCTTCGTCTGCATTTAACAACAAAACCGAGGATGGTTTGCTCGAATGAGCCACACTGAGGAACTGGAGCCCCCACTGAGTAGCATTGGAGGAGGGTGTGCCTTCCAGTCGTTAGAAGACTCGTTTGTGTTGATCATTGGCCAAGCCGGGGCGCAGGGCCGTGGATTCTTCCGTCACGGGCCACCCGGCATTGTGGGAGTACGATCCGAGTAGAGGCCGCACGAGCGGGGAACAATTCCACCCGCGGCCCGGTTCGTATCCCGGCCGCGGGTTTTTTGTGCGCGGACGCCAAATTATTTGCGCGCGATTTTCATAGGAGAATCCCGGGAAACTGGGGGCCGGCGCGCGGGAAGGAGGTGCGAAATGCTTCACGCGACAGAACTGCTCGGGGCGGAAGCCTACGATGCGCAGGGGAACTTCGTCGGGCGTGTTCGCGAGCTCTTCATCGAGCCTGCAGACCAGCCGAATCGCGTGGCCCATTTTCTGCTTGGGCGCGGCAAATACCAGCCACTTGTCGCGCGATATGACCAGATAGCTTTCGCTGCTCCCGGAAGCATTCGCCTGAACGTCGGCGAGAAAGCTCTCGAAGAATATCGTCCGAATGAAGCCTGGCTCGCCGTCCAGAAAGACCTTCTCGACCAGCAGATCATTGACACGAACGGGCGCAAGGTCGTTCGCGTCAACGACCTAGACATGACCGAGCACCGCACAAATGGCAGCGTCGAGCTGCGCGTCAGCCAGGCTGATGTCGGCTTGACGGGCGCCGTGGGGCGCTTGTTGCAGGGCGTGGCGTCGCCCTCGGTGATTCGCGGGATTCAAGGCAAATTGCCTTCGAGCACAATTCGCTGGGAGTTTGTAAACCTCATCGAGCCCGACCCGCTGCGGCGCATCAAGCTGCGAGTTTCGCACCAGAAACTGGCAAACATTCATCCCGCCGATCTCGCCGACATTTTGGAAGATCTTTCAACCGAGGAGCGCCAATCCATCATTGATTCGCTGGACGACGAGACCGCCGCCGAGACTCTCGCCGAGCTCGATCACAAGCTCCGGGACCAAATCGTCGAAAAACTCGACCCCGAAAAGGCCGCTGACATCATCGAGGAGATGCAACCCGACCAGGCCGCCGACCTCCTAGCGGCGCTGCCACCGGAGACCTCCAAAGAGCTTCTTGCAGAGATGCCGCACGAGGAAGCGCGCGACGTCCGTGAACTGCTCAAATTCGAGGAGAACACCGCGGGCGGCATCATGAACACACACTTTGTTTCTGTCGGTGAATCGGCTTCGCGCGAAGAAGTGATTGAGTGGATTCGCTCCAATGACGTGGATGCAGAGCAGCTCGACGCCGTTTTTCTCGTGGACATGGATGCAAAGTTCTCCGGCGTTGTGGTCGTTGGACGCCTCCTGTTGGCCCAGTCCGGCCAATCCCTGGCGTCGATAAGGTCGGAGCCTGTCGTCTCCATCAAACCCTATGAAAATGAAAAGGAAGTTTTCGAGTTATTCGATAAATATAACCTGCGCATCCTCGCTGTCGTGGACGATAGAGGCTCCCCTATTGGGGCCATCACCGTTGACGACGTGGTGACGCGGCTGGTCGCAAAGGTGTAGACGGGTAGAGGACGATGGACTGGGTCGCACTCAAAACGCGGTTTGAAGCCTGGACCAGCAGTAGAAACTCTTGGTACAGGCGTTCGCGTGTCCTTAAGCGCCGTATCCTGCTCCTGCTTGTCGTATTCGGCCCAGGAATTATTACGTCCAATGTCGATAACGACGCGGGTGGCATTGGAACTTACTCCATGGCCGGAGCGAAATATGGCTATGCGCTTCTCTGGGCGCTGATTCCTATGACGATCGCTCTTTACGTCACGGAAGAGATGTGTGCCCGGCTTGGCGTTGTGACCGGCAAAGGGCTTTCCGATCTAATCCGCGAGGAGTTTGGATTCCGTGCCACATTTTTTGTGGTGGTGATGGGATTCCTGGTTGACATGGGCAACGTCGTCGCGGAATTCGTCGGCGTGGCGGAGGCCTCAAGGATTTTCCACATCAGCCCGTACATTTCTGTTCCGTTCTTCGCCTTCCTAATATGGATCTTGGTCTTGATCGGGACTTACAAGGTGGTTGAGATTGTATTTTTGTTCGCTGTCGCCCTGTACGGTGTCTACGGAGTTTCAGCATTTATGGCCCATCCAGACTGGCTGTTGGCCGCAAAGAGCACGGTTATTCCAAGCTTCCAACTGAATGCGTCTTATCTCTTGATGTTGACTGCTTTGATTGGGACGACCATTGCTCCCTGGCAATTCTTTTATATGCAGGCCAGTTTCGTTGAAAAGCGTGTCGGCCCCAAGCAATACAAGCAGGCCCGATTGGACGTGCTGATTGGCACAATCACTTGCATGATCGTCGTTTTTTTCATCATCGTCTGTACCGCTGCCACTCTTAACAAGTCGGGGGTTTACAACATAACCACAGGCGGCCAAGCCGCTGCGGCTCTGCTGCCTCTGGCAGGTAAATGGGCGGCGATTGTATTCGCAATTGGATTGTTTAATGCCTCGATATTTGCCGCGAGCGTTTTACCCCTCTCCACGGCTCATGTTGTCTGTGAAGGGCTGGGCTTTGAGGCAGGGATCGATCACAAATTTAGTGAAGCGCCGATTTTTTACTGGCTCTATACAGTTTTGATAGGTGTCGGTGCAGGTGTAGTCCTATTGATTCCGCAATCTGGCCTTTTCAACGTACTCCTTTATTCCCAGGTTGCTAACGGCATCTGGCTTCCTGTCGTTGTGATTTTCCTCGTCCTCCTTGCCAACCGGCGTGACCTTCTGGGCGAACACGTGAATTCCAGAACGTTTAATGTGATCGCCTGGGTCACGAGCATCGCTATGATCATCCTGACTATCATTTTTGCTTTCGCCTTGATTTTTCCCAGCAAACTGGGCGGCTTGCCGGGCGTATGAGGTTGCCTTTATCGAAGATTACGCCGCCACATGCGTTGCGCCCCTTCGGGGCCTGTGTTAACTTTGTCCGGCAAAGAAGGTGGCCGCGACTTGGCTTCTGCGAAAGCAATCGAACTCCTCCAGCCCAAACAACGCGATGAAGCGCGCCTGCTCGAGCAACTTGATACGACGCGGTTTCCCCATCACATTGCCATCATTATGGATGGCAACGGCCGCTGGGCGCAGCGCCGCCATTTTCCCAGGATCGCGGGACACCGGGCGGGGGTCGCCTCTGCACGCCAGGTAATTGAAAGTTGCGCCCGCCTCGGCATCGAGGCGCTCACTCTTTACGCCTTCTCCATGGAGAACTGGCGCCGGCCCAAGACGGAAATTGATTTTCTAATGCGCCTGCTGCGCGAATACCTGCGTAAGGAATTGCCGGAAATCCATCGCAACAATATACGCATGATTGTCATCGGGCGTCTCGACCATTTGCCCGATGCCGTCCGCAAAGATGTGCAGGAAGCGATGGGCCTTACGGCCAAGAATTCCGGCATGAAGCTTGCCGTTGCCCTGAATTACGGCGGTAGGGCGGAGCTGGTGGACGCGTTCAACTCGATCCTCGATCACGTCAAGAACAACGGCGCGACGTTTCCTCCCGTCGATGAAAAAATGGTTTCCGAGCATCTCTACACCGCGGGAATGCCCGACCCCGACTTGCTCATTCGCACGAGCGGCGAGATGCGCGTCAGTAACTTTCTGCTCTGGCAGATTGCCTACGCCGAGATCTACGTAACTGAGACGCTGTGGCCCGATTTCAATCGCTCTCGCTTGCTCGAAGCGCTCCTCGAATTCCAGAAACGCGAGCGCCGTTACGGCGGTCTGAACGCGCCTCCCACCCGCCAAACCGCTTGATGCGCCGCGCCAATCCCACTCCCGTAGAATTCCCGTCGTGATACATTTGCCCGGGCAATTCTCGCGCCCACAGTCCCAATGACCTTCAAACGCATTCTCACAGCCGCGGTCCTGATCCCATTTTTTTGGATAATCGTTTGGTTTGCCCCCACTTCCGTCGTTGCCGTGGTGGCCTCGGCTGTCATGCTCCTCGCGTTGCTCGAATTCTTTTCGCTGGGTGACCGCGTGAACCTCCATGGGTACCGAATCTGGACAGGTTTGTGCGCGCTTGCGGTTTTCATCACTCAGTGGTTGGCAACAGTCGAGCAGTCTCTCTCCCTGGCGGGAGGGTTGCGCCTCACGCGGTCCACGGAAGTAATTAGCTCCGCCACAATCGAATTTATTCTGATTATTTTTGTTTTGGGGATCACGGCGATTGTGGTTTTTGGACGCCAGCCAATCGTGGATTCCTTAGGCGGACTTTCCATTAGTGCTGCGGCGATTATTTTCCTTGTGTTGCCGCTTTCCACGGTGATTCGTATTCACGGCGCGCCACGCGTTGGCAGGCAACTCCTGCTCTTTACCCTGGTTCTTGTGTGGGCTGGCGACACAATGGCCTATTTCGTGGGTCGAAATATCGGACGCCATGCGATGGCGCCGCACTTGAGCCCGAAAAAAACGTGGGAAGGCGCCTTGGGAAACCTGGCGGGCTCCGTGATTGTCGCGCTCGTTGCTCAACGATGGCTTGACGTTCCCCTGCGCCATCTGATTGGCATGGCTATTCTTGCAAATATTGCGGGGCAGGGAGGCGATCTCCTCGAATCAGCCTATAAGCGAAGCGCCGGGCTGAAGGAGTCCGGCAACATACTCCCGGGCCATGGCGGAATGCTTGACCGCATAGACGCGCTGATTCTTGCCGCCCCGGTCGTTTGGTACTATTTCAACTGGCTTTCGGGGGGCAGGTGAGGGACTCGCCAGTCGCCACCGAAATGCGCTACACCATCAACGCATGAAACGGATCGCCATACTCGGTTCGACGGGCTCCATTGGCCGCCAATGCCTCAAGGTGGTCGAATCGTTGCCCGATCGTCTGCAGGTCGTTGCGTTGGCGGCCGGGTCAAATCTCGATGAACTTGCCGGGCAAATCGGGCGGCACAAACCAAGTCTCGTTTCCGTGGCGGATTCCGCCAAGGCTTCCGACCTCGTTTCTCGTCTTCGAGCTGCGGGCTTCAACGATCTGCCAGAGATTCAATCAGGCCGCGCCGGAAATCGCGCGGTGGCCACTCACCCGGATGCTCAGGTTGTCGTTTCCGCCGCGGTTGGGGTCGTGGGGCTGGAAGCGACATACGCGGCAATTGTCGCGGGCAAGCAGGTAGCCCTATCCAACAAGGAAGTGCTCGTTGCTGCCGGCGAACTGGTCATGGCAGCTGCAAAGAAGGCCGGAGTCGAAATTCTGCCCGTGGATAGCGAGCATAACGCTGTCCATCAATCTCTCCGCGCGGGGACTCATGCTGAAGTCCGCCGCCTGATTCTTACCGCCTCGGGAGGGCCGTTCCGCAAGACGCCCCTTGCTGAAATCGCTTCCGCGACACCAGAGCAGGCACTCGCGCATCCAAACTGGAAGATGGGCCAGCGCATCACGATTGATTCGGCGACACTCGTCAACAAGGGTTTCGAGGTGATTGAGGCTCACTGGCTATTTGGCATGCCACTTGAGAAAATTGAAGTTGTAATTCACCCGCAATCCACGATTCATTCCATGGTGGAATTTGTAGATAGTTCGATTTTGGCACAACTCGGGCCAACGGACATGCGCATGCCGATTCAATATGCGCTAACCTATCCCGAGCGGATTGAATCTAAGGAATTGAAGCTTGATTGGGAGGGCCTCCGCCGCTTGGATTTTGAAAAGGTCTCTTCGCGGCGTTTCCCTTGCCTCAAACTTGCGCGAGAGGCGTTGCGACGCGGCGGTATCTTACCTGCGGCTCTGAACGCAGCGGACGAAATCGCTGTTGCGGCTTTTCTGGCAGGCCAAATAAAATTTGGCGGGATTCCACGCGTCATAGAAGAAGTGCTCGGGCGCATGCCGCGGTCGAAGCCCAAGAGCATCGAAGATATATTGGCGGCTGATGCGGAAGCGCGCCGCCTGGCTGGTGAGGAGCTAAGTAAACTGAATCGCGCCGCCTAGAATCTGGTTGGGTCCGGCGTTTGGCAGGGAAGGGACGGAGAGTTGTGGCACACATCGCGAATTTCTTGAGCAGCACTGGATATATTCTCATCGCCATCTTTGCGCTCGGTCTGGTCGTGATCATTCACGAGGCCGGGCACTTCATTGTCGCGCGATATTTTGGCGTGCGCGTGGATGTCTTCTCATTGGGCTTTGGCCCGCGCTTGGTGGGCTTTAAGCGTGGCTCCACGGACTACAGCATCAGAGCTTTGCCCTTTGGTGGTTACGTCCGAATGGCGGGTGATAATCCCTCTGAAGAGCGCGCCGGGGCTCCGGATGAGTTTCTCTCCAAGCCGCGCTGGCAGCGCATGTTGATTGCTTTTGCCGGCCCGGCAATGAATTGCCTCCTCGCGGTTGTCATGTTCGCCGTGCTTTTTGGAGGCGCCACCCAGCAACCGGTCTATTCTGACAAGCCGATTGTTGTTGCTGGCGTCTTCAAGGATTCTCCTGCGGAAAAGGCAGGAATTCAGGCGAATGACCATCTCATTTCGATCAACGGAGTTGAAAACCCGACATGGGAGCGAGCGCATTGGGAGACCGTCCTTTCGGCGCCCAATGTTTTGATTCCCGTTACAATTGATCGGCAAGGCCAGGTCATCACCACTTCGGTGCGTTCGACGCTTGACGAGAGAGGAATGTTCGGCTCGCCGGGAGAACGGATCGTAGTGAATACTGTCACTCTGGGCGGGCCCGCCCAGAAATCAGGCCTCAGACCGGGTGATCAGATCGTGTCGGTTGACGGCGAGTCAATTTTTGATTTTCAACAGCTTGTGGAATTGGTTGACCAACATCAGGACCGTTTCATTCAGTTAGCCATTTTGCGAAACGGTCACCCTGAGATCCTGCAGGTCCGGCCAACGAAAACTGACCCTGGTGACGGGGGTGGTTCACGAGGAACTATTGGTTTTTCGCGCGTACTCCCGGAACTGCATACCGTTGATAAAGGAGTGATCGAGTCCGCTCAGTTCTCTCTGTGGTTTTCCGCCCGATTCAGTCAGCAGTTTCTGCAGACGGTTGGCCAGTTGTTCGTTGGCAAGGCGTCGCCAAAGGAGTTCCTCGGCCCTCTTGGAATCGTGACTTATTCCGGAAAGGCGGCGCGACGCGGCAGTCGCGATCTTTTTTATTTGATGGCGCTCATCAGCCTGAATCTGGCCGTCTTGAATCTTCTGCCCATCCCAATTCTGGATGGAGGGCATATTCTTATGCTCACAGTGGAGGGTCTACTTCGCCGCGATCTCAGCCTCAAGGCAAAGGAGCGCTTTGTTCAAGTCGGTTTCGTCTTCATTTTGCTCATATTCGCCGTCGTCATGTACAATGACGTCTTGCGTATGTTTTCGCATTCTTAGTGCTTTGACTTTTGCCTTCGGGTTCGCACATGCCTTCTCCCCATTCACAGCGCGTTTCCAGCGGCGAGCGCATTAATGCCCACGCCTCTCCCGGCCGCCTGCAAGCCGCCCTTTCCAAGCGCGGAGTCCGTCTCACTCGCCAGCGCCGCGTGCTGATTCAGGTGATGGACTGCGCTGAGCGCCATCTCGATGCCGGCGCCATTCTTGAACGCGCGCAGCGCATCGATTCGCAGATCCACCGGGTCACCGTCTATCGCACGATTGACATGCTCAAGAAAATGGGCCTGATCGATGAACTCGATCTTCTGCACATTCACGGTGAACAGCATTTTTACGAAAGCCATGGCCCCCGCGACCATATCCATGTAGCCTGTTTGCGGTGCGGGAAGGTCAGGGAAGTGGAGAGCCGTCTGTTCGAGCAAATGAAGCGTCAGATTGAGCAGGACTGCCAGATCAAGATCACCGTCACCCGCACTGAGATCGGCGGCTACTGCGCCGATTGCAAGCCTTAGTCAAAGTCATATCCAAACCCAAGCAAACCGACGAGAAGGCAACGCATTCCAGCTTCGCATGGGTGTAGTTGTCTCCGGTCGCCCATGAGCGAGGCCAAGAGGTCAACATAACTCTGGATTGTCAATATTATCGGACGTTCCGTTGCAATGAAGATGATTCCTCGCTTCGGGGCTGCCTTCGCTGTAAGCCACAGCCGATTCAGGATTTAGGGACTCGGGGCTTGTTGGCGGGTTCTTTCAGCTTGAAGAATTCTCTCGCTTGCTGGATGTCAAGATCGATTTGTGCACGCAGATCTTCAGGGGAGGGAAATTTCATTTCATTACGAAGGCGCTTACGCAGTTGAAGCTCAATTTTCACCGGAGGCTCACCAATCTTCCGGTCAAGGACAAATGTCTCGATGGAAAGGGAAGTGCCATCAAAGGTGGGCCGCGTGCCAATATTCGTGACGGATGGCAATGGGCTTCCTTGAAGGAAACACTCCGTCACATAAACCCCTTTCATCGGCAGCAGTTCCTGATCCGCTTTCAAATTCAGGGTTGGAAACAGTATGTTGCGGCCGCGGCCTTCTCCCGCGCCCACTTCTCCCGACAACGCGAATGGATGCCCTAGCAGCGTGCCAGCCTCTTCGATTCGCCCTTCGGCAACCGCTCGCCGGATCGCGGAACTCGACACCACGGTTCCGCCAACCTCTGCTGCCGGAGCAATCTCCACCACAAATTCGCTTCGCTTGCCAAGTTCCTCGAGGAGCGCAACGTCCCCTGCCTGCCGGTGCCCGTAACGGAAGTTCGCGCCGACCAGGATTCTGCAGGCCTTTACAGTGTCCACAAGCACTGTCTGCACGAAATCGTCGGCAGGCAGCTTCGCCAGGGCTTGGTCGAATGGCAAAACGAGCGCCGTGTTCAGCCCCAATCGCTCAAATCCAGCAAGCCTGTCACTCAAAGTCATGATCAGCGGCGGAGCATTCTGCGGACGCAGCACTTTCATCGGGTGCGGGTCAAATGTTATCGCCGCGGCAATCGCGCCCTCGGCGCGCGCTCTCTCCACAACCGCCCCCAGAATCCGCTGGTGGCCGATGTGCAAGCCATCAAAATTGCCCACGGACACCACCGCGCGCCGGCCGCCATCCACGACGCGCGGCCATTCGGCAAGCGATCTTGCTACCCGCAGCGCCATTAGAGGTGGTCCTCCATCAGAGAGTCACCTCAATTTTCAAACCATCGTAAGCAAGCTGCACGTGTGGGAATCCCGCTTTCCGCAGCCTCTCATTCGTCTCCCGATGCGGCAGTTCATGCGAGATGTGCGTAAACCAGGCGCGCCGCGGCTGTAGCTCTTTCACGACCGCGAGCGCTTGTTCCACGGTCAAGTGCATCGGATGCGGCGTGTCCCGCAAAGCGTCCATCACCAGGTCGTCCAGTCCCTGCACCAGCGCTTTCGATTCCTCAGGCAGACGGCTGAAGTCGGTTAAATAGGCTGCGCTGCCAATCCGGAAGCCGAGGACGGGCGTGCCGCCGTGGTCGAGGGCGACGGGCGTAATTTTCGCACCCAGCAGCTCAAATGGCCCGGAAATTGGATGCAACACCACCTCCGGAATTGTGCTCTGTGCGGGCTTGCTTTCGAACGCGTAGGAAAACGTTTTTCGCAAGGTATCCAGCGTATCGGGCGCCGCGTACACCGGGAGCGGCATTTTTTGGCGCATGTTATACGGCCGGATGTCGTCGAAGCCAAGGATATGGTCGGCGTGGCCGTGCGTAAAAATAATCGCGTCGAGCCGCTGTACTCCCTCGCGCAGCGCCTGCGCGCGGAAATCCGGGCTGGTGTCAATCACCACATTGTGCCCATCGCGCGAGAGCAGCACGGAGGGCCGCGTGCGCTTGTCAAGCGGGTCCGTGGATTGGCAAACGCGGCAGGGGCAGGCGAGCGTTGGCACTCCCATGGAGGTGCCCGAGCCAAGCACTGTCAATTGCATTTGCGAATTGCCGGAGGATGTTGCGGAGGGCACGGGCGGTCAGGGACGCGTCTTCGCCTTTTCCTTCATGGCGGCCGCCGCGGCCTTGGATATTTCCATGAAAGAAAGTTTAAGGCTGCCAAGAACCTCAACCAGGATTTTTTCGTCTTCAGCAGCCAGATTTCCGCGCGTCGTGTCGCGCAGCGCGTCGAGCATGTCAATCATCTCTCTCGCACCCTCCAGGTCCAGCATCGGCTGGCCGGTGCGCGGGTCCGCATACCCGCCCATCAGCATCGCCGCATTTCGCGCCATGAAGTCCACCAGCATTTGGAAGTGGTGATTTGGATTTATCGCTGACCGCGTTTCCGCGTGCTGCCCCGGCTCAGTCTGCGGCGCGCCCTTTTGCGCGGATTGCCCGACGGGAGCCACGGCCCCGCCTGCGGCGCCCTCAGATGCGGTCGACGCTTGCTTCGACGCCTGCTTTGCGGCCTTGGCGGCCGCCAAATCGGCGGCAGCATGGTCCCGCTCGGTCTGCTCGGCGACATCCTTCCGCATCTCGCCCGACTCATTGAATAGGCGGCGGTCAACTACCTTAAAAGTTTCTTCGTGCTTCGGTTCGGTCAAGGAATTACCTCAGGAAGCGTACAAAGTCTCATCAATTGTAAGTAACAGTTTATCACCCGCCGGACATCGGCGACAAGGCGTCCGGCTCGCCTGATATCAGCACATCGGCGAGGACGCCGCTGCATCATCCGCAGGTTGCGCGAAAACTTTCCTCATGGAAGAATGCCGCCATGCCAAACACGAATAAATATCTCGGTTTCGGATTGCTCGTTGCATTGGCCGCCGCCCCATTTCTTCTCTCCGCGCAATCGAATTCGCAAACAACACGCCCGGAGGCAGAACGCAACCTCGCGCGCGAGATATACAAGGAATTTATCGAGATTCAGTCCGGCTACACGACCGGCTCGACCACGCCGGTCGCGGAAGCCGCGGCAAGGCGATTGCGCGCCGCGGGATTTCCGGACTCCGACATCTTCGTCGGTGGCGCCAGCCCGAAGAAGGCTAACATCGTAGTCCGCTATCACGGCACCGGCGCGCACAAACCAATTCTGCTTCTCGCGCACGAGGACGTGGTGGAAGCCCTCCGCGCGGACTGGAGCACGGACCCCTTCCAACTGATCGAGAAGGACGGATATTTTTACGGCCGCGGCACCGGCGACGACAAATCGCAGGCTGCCGTGTGGATCGCGAATCTAATCCAGTACAAGAAAGAAGGCTTCAAACCGGATCGCGACATCATTGTCGCGCTGACCGCGGATGAAGAAGGCGGCGGCCCTTACAACGGCGTGGAATGGCTCATCAAGAATCATCGCGAATTGATTGATGCGGACTTTGCCCTCAATGAGGGCGGCAACGGGGTCTCCACGGGCGGCAAGAGAATTTCCAATGATGTGCAGGTCAGCGAAAAGTACGTCGTTAGTTTCCGGCTTGAGGTACACAACAAGGGCGGCCACAGTTCGCTCCCTGTTGCCGATAACGCGATTTACCACCTAGCGGGGGCCCTCTATCGCCTCTCCCAATTCGGATTCCCGCTGAAAACGAATGAGGTAACCGCGGCTTATTTCAAGGAACTCTCTAAAATCGAAACCGGTCCCATAAAAAATGACTTCGCCCGCGCCGCCGAAGGATCGCAGGAGGCCATGCAGCGCGTTGCAGCCGCCAGCCCAACGTATAATGCGGCGCTCCGCACCACCTGCGTCGCAACGCAACTTGAGGGCGGCCACGCCGTGAATGCCTTGCCGCAACTCGCCGCGGCAACAGTCAATTGCCGTGTGTTGCCGGAAGATTCGGCGGAGTATGTCCAGGCCACGCTAAAAAAAGTTTTTGACGACGATCAGGTCACCATACAGATCATGGGTGAAGTGAATAAAGGCCCGGCCTCGCCCTTGCGTCCCGATGTTCTGAGCGCTATTACTGCGGCAACGGCAAGAATCTGGCCCGGCGTTCCGGCGGTCCCTTTCCAGGTCTCCGGCGCAACGGACGGAAAATATCTTCGCGAGGTCGGCATCCCAACCTACGGCGTTCAAGGATTCTTCTACGATCGCGATGACATCCGCTTCCACGGCCGCGATGAGCGTCTTGGCGTCGAGTCCTTTTACGAGGGCCAGGCGTTTCTTTACGAGTTGGTGAAAATTCTGGCGAAGCCCGTGAATTAGCGCAGCATGAACAAGCGACGCAAAACCAAATCTCCCGCGCGGCGAAAAAGCGCTGGCAAGCCATCACGCACTCGCGAGCAAGACCGGGCAGGCAAGCTTTTTGCCGGCCTTGTCGCGCTTCAAGCGCGCCTGCTCGCGCCGAATGGCTGCCCGTGGGATCGCGAGCAGACTCACGAATCGCTGCGTACCTACCTCATCGAAGAAGCCTACGAAGTTCTCGACGCCCTTGAATCTGGCGACGCTGACAAATTCGCCGAAGAGCTGGGCGATTTGCTGCTGCAAATTATTTTCCATTCGGCGCTCGCTTCGCAGGCCGGGCGCTTCGATGTTTCCGATGTCATCGAGCGGGTACACACGAAAATGGTCCGCCGCCATCCCCATGTTTTCGGCAAGGACAAGGCTGGGACCGCCGCGCAAGTGCTCAAGAATTGGGAGCAGCTCAAGGCCGAGGAGCGCCGCGCCGAACGCGCCGGCAAAAACAAGTCTGCAAAGAATGGGGACGAATCCGGCCGCTCATCGCTCCTCGACGGTATTCCGCACACTCTTCCCGCGGTCCTCGAGGCTTACCAGGTCACGCGCCGCGCCGCGCGCGTCGGCTTTGACTGGCCCGACATCACTGGCGTCCTCGATAAGCTCCGCGAGGAGAGCTCAGAACTCGAGCGCGCGCTCGCCGCAGGCAACGCCGCCGAAATCGAATCCGAAGCCGGGGATCTTCTTTTCGCCGCCGTGAACGTCGCGCGATTCCTGAAGCTCGACCCCGAGATCGCACTCAAGAAGGCCAATCGCAAATTCATTGAGCGTTTCCACCAAATGGAAACCCAAGCCGCAACCGAAGGCCGCAAACTCGCCGACATGAATGCCGCCGAGCTCGACGCCCTCTGGAACCGCGCCAAGTCTGAGCAAGCCAAGTCCGCTGAAATCAAGTCCGCCCAGCCCACGACCAAAAATAAAATCGCCAGGGCCGCGCGATGACGGCTCCCACCAAGGCCGGTGAAATCTCCGTCCGCCATTGCCACGCCATCGAGGAATTCAAAGTCTGCTTCGATCTGCAACAAGCCACATGGGGAAAATCGGATATCGACATCCCCGTGCCGATGTTCGCCGTCGCCGCCGAAACCGGTGGCCAGGTCCTCGGCGCTTTCGACGGCGACGGTATGGTCGGCTTCACGCTCGCTATCGCTGGCTGGCGCGACGGCCGCGCATTTCTTCATTCCCACATGACCGCCGTACTCGAGGACTATCGCGATCGCGGCATCGGCCGCCGCCTGAAACTCTTCCAACGCGATGACGCGCTCGCGCGCGGAATCCAGCTTGTCGAGTGGACCTTTGACCCGCTCGAAGTAAAAAACGCTTATTTCAACTTGATGCGACTCGGCGCCATCTCGCGACGTTATCTGCCAAACGTTTACGGCATCACTTCAAGCCCGTTGCATGGCGGGATTCCGACGGATCGTCTGGTGGCCGAATGGTGGCTCGCCTCGCCGCGCGTCGAGGCAATTCTCACCAGCCGCGCAATTGCGCCGGACCAAGCTGCGCCGCAGCAAACTCGCGCGCAAATCCTTGTACCCGCCGATCTCCCCGAGCCGCGCCAAAGCGACCTCGCCAAATCGCTGGCCATTCAATCCAAAATTCGCGATCAATTCCAGCTCTGGCTGGCCAATGGCTTCGCGGCGACAGGCGTGGAAACCGGCGCGGATGGCGCGCGCTACATCCTCGAACCGTGGAAGGACTTAGCCTAAAGGCGGCCGCTCACTATGAAAATTAGCCGCATCACGCTCCGCGAAATACAAATGCCGCTCCTCCATCCCTTTGAGACGAGCTTCGGCGTCACAACACTTCGCCGCATGCTGCTTGTCGAAGCCGAAGTTGAGGGCGCGACCGGCTGGGCCGAATGCGTTGCTGGAGAGACGCCTTTCTATTCGCCGGAGACAATCGAAACCGCCTGGTCCATTCTGAGAAATTTCATCTGGCCAATCTTGAAAGAAAGCAGTTTCGATTCAGCGAATGATGTGTGGGGCCTATTGGAACGCGTGCGTGGTCACAATATGGCGAAGGCCGGGATTGAAGCCGCCATCTGGGACGCCGAGGCCAAGCTGAGGGGCATTCCCCTTTGGAAACTTCTTGGCGGCTCGCGCCAGGAACTCCCAACGGGAGTTTCCATTGGCATCAAGCCGAATCTGGATGCCCTCGCCGAATCGGTAGGGAAGGAGCTGGCCGCCGGTTACCAGCGCATCAAGATCAAGATCAAGCCTGGATGGGACGCCGAGCCCGTCCGCATGTTGCGCGAGCGCTTCCCGCGCATCCGCCTGATGGTTGACGCTAATTCCGCCTACACACTCGCCGACCTACCGCTCCTCCAGCAGCTCGAGGGCTATCACCTCATGATGATCGAGCAGCCGCTCGGCTGGGACGACATCTTCAGCCACGTCGAACTCCAGCGCCATCTGCAAACCCCCATCTGCCTCGACGAATGCATTCATGAAGTGGAGCACGCCCGCGCCGCCATTGAACTCGGCGCATGCCGCGTCATCAACATCAAGCTCGGCCGCGTCGGCGGTTTCAATCGCGCCCGCGCCATCCACGATCTCTGCCAGCAGCACGGAATCCCCGTTTGGTGTGGAGGAATGCTCGAATCCGGGATCGGCCGGGCCCACAACATAGCGTTGAGCACGCTCCCTAATTTCACGCTCCCTGGTGACGTCTCCGCCAGCACCCGATATTGGAAGGAAGACATCATCGAGCCCGAAGTTGAAGTAACACCTCAAGGTACGATCCGTGTGCCCGGAGGCCCCGGCATCGGCTACACGCCGCGTCTCGATCGCATCGAGAAGCTGACTGTTGCAAAGGAAGTGCTATCCTAGGCTGATGTTACAGACGAGACGAGTTCTTGCGCTCTCTCTTTTGTTGGTACTTACTGCGCCGAAAGCCACTCCTTGCGAATTTGCACTCGGATATTTCTATCAGGTCACCGCACTGAGGGGACAGGTCGTTGGCACTGACGCATTCATCCTTCACTCCTTTCGCTCGTGGAGACAATCGGTCGCAAGAAAGCACGCCAAGCTAACCCTTTACGAGTATCGGTGGCCTGTTCATTCATTGAACGAGCTTCCCCTTGTGAAGACCATATTTGCGGACGCAAACGGAAGATTTGATTTCGGTCCATTGAAAAATGGACATTACACGCTCGTGGTCGATGGACAGTTTGCAAGTGACGAAAGAGGGCTTGGGACGCAAGTATTTGACGTTGAAATGAAAGAATTGCCACGAGTAACCGAATCCGTGCTCATTGACGTTTCTCCATTTACTCCCGATTGCATGGGGGGGCATGAATTTATTGTGAAGTTGAAGTAATTTGCGGTCGGAGTCTCCCTTGACGGTTCGTTCCTCGCGTTGACGTAGCCCCGCACGCATGTTAGTTTGCGCGCCATGTCTGCTGCCGACACAAATTCCACGAAGCGCATCGCCCTCCTCCCCGGCGACGGCGTCGGCAAGGAAGTAATCGCCGAAGCCGCGCGCGCCCTTCGCGCAGTCGCCGCAGCAGGTGGCCGCAAGCTCGAATTCACCGAACTCGACTGGGGAGCCGACCGATTCCTTCGCGACGGCACCACGCTCCCCGAGGGCGGCGAGAAAATGCTCCGTGAGAAATTTGACGCGGTCTTGCTTGGCGCACTGGGCGATCCGCGTGTCCCCTCGAACAAGCATGCCGCAGACATCCTCTTGGGACTCCGCTTCAAGCTCGACCTTTACATCAACGCCCGTCCGATCGAGCTGCTCGACGCCTCGCTCACCCCACTTTGCGACCGCCAGCCGCGCGACATCAATTTCATGGTTTTCCGCGAAAACACCGAAGGCCTTTACGTCGGCGTCGGCGGCATTTTCAAGAAGGGCACGCCCGATGAGATCGCGCTGCAGGAGGACGTCAACACGCGCAAGGGCGTCGAGCGCATTATCCGACACGCTTACGAGTACGCACGTCGCAACAAACTCTCAAGAGTTTGCATGAGCGACAAATCCAACGCGCTCAATTTCGCGCACGACCTCTGGCAACGCGTGTTCGCCGAGGTCCGCAAGGAATATGCGGACATCGAATCCCGCCATCTCTACATTGACGCGCTGGCCATGGAAGTCGTCCGCGACCCCTCGCAATTCCAGGTCATCGTCACCTGCAATCTTTTTGGCGACATCATCAGCGACCTCGGCGCGCAAATCGCCGGCGGCATGGGCATGGCGCCTTCGGGCAACATTCACCCCGGCCAGGTCTCCATCTTTGAGCCGGTCCACGGCTCCGCGCCAAACATCGCCGGAAAAAATCAGGCGAATCCCGTTGCTTCTGTGCTCGCCGCGGCGATGATGCTTGATCACATCGGCCTGCCGAATGAAGCCGCCACGCTCCGCGCTGCTGTCCGCGCATCCGTCGCCGCCAAGCAAACCACGCGCGATATCGGCGGCCCGCTGGGAACGCGCGAAGCAGGCGAGTGGCTGGTCAATTGGATAACCAAGCAGGGAATTACCCCGAGTTCTTAATACGCGGAAGACCTGATTACGTGTGGCCTCACGGCTAGACCAGCGATCGCTCCAACTACAAAGCCCCCAATATGCGCCCAGAATGCGACCCCGCCCGCCTGGGCCACGCCTAGCGTTCCGATGCCGCTAAAGAATTGGATGGCGAACCAAATTCCGATCACCACAACCGCCGGCAGACGCACAGTAAAGAAGAATATGACGAGGATGATCAGAGTCAGGATGCGCGCTCGCGGATAAAGTACGATGTACGCTCCCATCACGCCCGCGATGGCGCCGCTCGCGCCCACTGCGGGGAGATGCGAGCCCCAGTTCGCGACGATGTGCGTGAAGCCCCCGGCGAGACCGCACGTAAGGTAGAAGATCAAATATCCGAAATGGCCAAACGCGTCCTCCGTGTTATCCCCAAAGATCCACAGGAACCACATGTTCCCGATGATGTGCAGCCAGCCGCTATGAATAAACATCGAGGTGAAAAGCGGCTCTAGCGCGAGCCCGATTCCCGTGCCCGAATGGAGTGCTGCACCTACGTGTGAAGGCACCATGCCATACATCATCATGAAAGCGGCTTGCTGGTGCGGGCCTAATGACAACTCGTGAATAAAAACAGCGACATTGGCCGCAATCAAAAGCAGGTTGATGATCGGGAAACTGATGCGCGGCTGGTCGGTCTTCAGTGGAATCATTCGGCTTGCTTCGCCTCCACAAAGTAATCAACTTTTCGCGCTTCTACGCTTTGAACTCTCGTGCAGAGAATAGCGAAGGATAGGTCTTGCCGTTGCGCACCAGCTGCCGAATCTCGGCCAATGGCGCAATCCCGCCCCGCGCGCCCATCGCCTTGCAATTCAGAGCAGCCGCCGCACATGAAAAAGCGAGCGCCTCGTCCATAGGCCACCCGGTGAGTTGCGCGTACACAAACGCACCGTGAAAAATGTCGCCGGCGCCAGTCGTATCCACAGTCTCCACCATATACGCGGGGCTGTAGCGAAATCGTTTGCCATCCCACGCGAGCACACCATCCCGTCCAAGCGTCGCCGCCGTAATGCGATTCATGAATCTCTTCTGAATTGCCGGAAGGGCCTTCAGCAAATCCCGCTCTCCAGTGAGCCGGGCAGGGAATTCCTTCGACGTGACAACGAAATCTACATTCTCAAGTAATACTTCAACTCCTGGATAGAGATTATCGAGGTCTGCTGTTACTGGATTTCCGGCTTCACGTGCCCACCGCGCGGCCATTGCCGCCGCTGCTGTGTCATGCCCATCCACCAGCAGCGTCTTGGCATTCACGATCCACTCGCGCTGGATGTCCTCGGGCATCAAAGTCATTGCTGCTGACCGATTCCATAAGACCGTTCTCTCTCCGCTGGGCATATCCACGAGAATGAATGCCGTTTGGCTTTGCGCTCCCGGTATAACTTCGAGGTGCGCCTCCACCCCAGCTTTCTCGAACTCCTTCCTTTGCAGCTCTCCAGCGAAGTCATCGCCCACTTTCCCAACGTATCGCGTCCGAAGCCCCCATTTCGCGCAAGCCACCATCGCTGAAGCCACCTGTCCACCCGGTAGGACAGTACTCGAAAGAAACTCCACCTTGGATTCGATGGTGGGGAATTGCGGAAGCCGGATCAGCGTGTCGGTTGCATTGATTCCCGCGCCCACAACATCCGTGGTTTTCACACTCTGCGAGGTCATCCCCGCACTCTAGCGAACTCTGTCTCATTTGCAAAGTCATCTTGCGCCCCTGCTTCGAAAAAAAATATTGCGCACGCGTGTTTCTCGTTTGCTTCGCGGCAACCGCTGTGGTAATTAAGTTTGATACTTTTTGCGACTCGATGATGCGATGCGTCCGGTCCTTGCGCGCGGTGTCGGCGCGCCGACAGCTCAATGCCGCTAAAGGAGTCTGAGGCCATAGTCCTCCGCAGTTTCCCGCTTGGGGAAGCCGACCGGCTCGTGAGTTTTCTTTCACGGACCGAGGGGCGCCTGCGCGGCGTGGCTCGCGGCGCGCGCCGCGTCAAGAACCAGTTTGGCTCGACGCTCGAAATTCTCTCGCACGTCCGCATCTGGTTTTACGAGCGTGAAACGCGCGAATTGGTTCGCATCAGCCAGTGCGAACTGGTCGAATCGTTTTACGCCGCGCAGGGCGATTACGAAAGAAGCATCGCATTTGCGCTGATTAGCGAGGTCATTGAGGCTGTTCTGCCGGAGCACGAAGCAGCGGATCCGGTCTTTCGCCTCGTGTTGGTGGTAACGCGGGCCATCTCTGAGGGGAAGGGGACTTGGCTGCCGCTCACTTATTTCGCGCTCTGGAGTGTCCGCCTCGCGGGGTGGTTGCCCGGCCTTGATCGCTGTGAGAATTGCGGCCGCGATTTCGGTTCCGCTGGCGCGTACATGCAGCCCGGCGGGGAATTGGTTTGCAGCGATTGCAAGATCGGCGGCGAATTGATAGCAGGGGAGACGCTTCAACTCGGCCGGAAGATTCTCGGCGAGAAACTTGACCGGCTGTTGGAAATACCACCAGCCGAATCCGAATTGAAGAAAGTATTTAAGTTTTCGCTCGACATCATCGAGCGCGAAATAGACAAGAAACTCTCCACGCGAAAGCTAGTGACAGGTGAAATTGAAATCTAAAGTAACACTTGAACATAAGAAATCCGGCATGGATTTCCAGCAACTCATCTTTGCGTTGCAGAAATTCTGGGCTGACGCCGGATGCGTTCTTCAGCAGCCTTATGATGTCGAAGTCGGCGCCGGTACCATGCACCCGGAAACTTTCTTTCGAGTTCTCGGCCCCGAGCCTTACCGCGTCGCCTACGTCCAGCCCAGCCGTCGGCCCGCCGACGGTCGCTATGGCGAGAATCCAAACCGCCTTTATAAGCACACCCAGCTTCAAGTCATCTTGAAGCCCACTCCCGCGAATGCCCAGGACCTTTATCTCCAGAGCCTCCGCGCAATCGGCATTGACCTTGCCGCGCACGATGTCCGCTTCGAGGAGGACAATTGGGAATCGCCCACGCTTGGCGCCTGGGGAATTGGCTGGCAGGTTTTGCTCGACGGCTTGGAGATTACTCAGTTCACCTATTTCCAGCAATCCGGCGGGGTGGACCTGGAGTTCGTTTCCGTCGAGCTCACCTACGGCCTCGAACGCATCGCCGCTTTTCTGCAAGGTGTCGAAAGCGTTTATGATTTGCGGTGGACGTCCGCGCGCACATACGGGCAGGTGCGCCTTGCCGAGGAGGAGCAGCACTCCGCTTACAGTTTTGACCACGCGGATATTGCCGCGACGCGCCAGGTTTTCGACTTGTATGAAAAGGAAGCGCAGCGGCTATTAAAGAGCTATCCCGCGAAAGACGCCGCCGCGAAGCGCCGCTTCCCAATCCTTGCAGCATACGATCTATGCCTGAAGTGTTCGCACCTCTTCAACATCCTCGATGCGCGCGGAGCAATCTCAACCACGGAGCGCGCTGCCCTGATCGCGCGCGTCCGCCAAATTGCCTGCCGCGTCGCTGCGCTCTATCTCGACCAGGCAGCAAGCCGAAACACTGCTGCGCCTTCGACTGCCGCAGTGGAAGGGGAATCAGCATGAAGAACTCCGCTGACTTCCTTTTCGAGATCGGCTGTGAAGAAATCCCGGCAGGGATGATCCCGCGCGCCTGCAGTGAATTGAAAGTAACACTTGAGAAATACCTCTCGTCGGCGGGCATCCTTGAGAAGGATCCGGTTGAAGTATTTGGCGCGTCGCGCCGCCTCGTTGCGATTTGCAAATCCATTCGCTTGAAGCAGCCTGACACGGAGCGCGAAGTCACCGGCCCGCCGAAATCCATCGCCTACGACAATGTCGGCCAGCCGACGCGCGCGGCCGAAAGCTTCGCGTCAAAACAGGGAATCCCACTTTCAAAAGTTTTTTTCATCACAACCCCGAAGGGTGAATTTCTCGCCGCCAAGTTGGTGACGCTTGGCCGCGGTGCCGAGGCGATCCTCGCCGAGATGCTTCCCCGAGCCGTCGCAGAAATCCCTTGGCCGCGCTCGATGTACTGGACCACCAAGGAAGGTTTCCGATTCATCCGTCCCATTCGCTGGTGCGTCGCCCTCCTTGGCGGCAAGCCGCTCAAATTTGATTTGGCGGGCGTCAAGGCTGGAAGGGAATCATCCGGCCACCGTTTTCTAGGTAAGGTGAAGATCCCGATTCGCGGCGCTTCATCTTACGAGAGCGCGCTCCGCAAGAATTATGTTTTGGTTTCCCCGGAAGTCCGCCGGAAGAAAATCGAAAAGGAATTGTCCGCGCAATCTTCGCGCCGCGGTCTGCGCCTCCACGAAGATAAGGCACTTGCGGACCTCGTGGTTTACTTGAACGAATACCCCACGGTAATCTCCGGCGCCTTCGCTCCTGCGTTCCTCGAACTCCCCGAAGAGATACTCATCACCGTGATGCGCGATCATCAAAAGTATTTCGCGCTACGCTCGCGCGATGGCCGCCTCGCTCCCGCGTTCCTGGCCGTCATCAATTTAGACAAGGACCGGCACGGTTTCATCCGCGCGGGGCACGAACGCGTCCTCCGCGCCCGCTTCGCCGACGCGCGCTTCTTCTGGGAGTCCGACCAGAAATGTCGACTCGCCGACTATTTGCCAAAACTTGCGAACGTCACTTACGAATCCCATCTCGGAAGTTATGCGAACAAAGTCGAGCGCATGCGGCAGCTCGCCCGCTGGTTCGCCGAGCAGTGGTTCGCGCACGGCATTCATCAGGCCAGCGCGGCCAGCGCCGACCGCGCCGCCGAACTTTCCAAGTGCGACCTCGTCACCGGGATGGTTGCGGAATTTCCAGAGCTTCAGGGTATTGTCGGAGGGCTCTACGCGGAATCTCAAGGAGAACCTGAAGATGTTTTTCGCGCCGTTTATGAGCACTACAAGCCGGCCGGTCTCGAGGATTCAATCCCCGGCAACTTAACGGGCTGCGCTGTCGCGCTCTCCGATAAAATGGATTCGCTCGCAGGCTGTATCGCCGCAGGTCTGATGCCCACAGGTTCAAGTGATCCTTTCGGTTTGCGTCGCGCCGCCCTCGGCGTTGTGAAGATCATTCTCGATCGCAAGCTGCCCGTCTCACTTTCCGCGGCGGTTTCCGCGGCATCTAAGGCGTTGGCATCGAACCCTCCCAAAATTCACTCCAAGCCCGAATCAGAAAAACAGGTTCTCGAATTCATCATCGACCGCGCCCGCTTCGTAATGCGTGAACGGCTCGGATTCGCCTATGACGAAGTCAACGCGGTCCTTGCCGCGGGCTCGGATGACTTGGTTGACGCCGCGCGCCGCCTCGAATCGCTGAAGGCGATTCGCCGCACAAAGAATTTCGAGCCGCTGGCCGTCTCCTTCAAGCGCATTCGCAAAATCCTTGAGAAAGCAGGCGCACCCGAGGGTTGGCGCTTGCCCTCCGTGAATACGCAGCTCTTTGTCGAAGACTCCGAGCGCGAGTTGCACCGCGCCGCCACGGCAACCGCCAAACTCGCCTCAACAGATCGACGAGCGGGGAAGTACCGCGAGGCCTTACAGGCGATCTCAGATATGCGCCCCGCGGTGGATCGATTCTTCGATGACGTGCTCGTGATGGCCGATGATGAAAACGTTCGTAAGAACCGGCTTACGCTTCTCGCGGAACTGCTGCGTGAGTTTTCAACCATCGCGGATTTTTCAGAACTCGCTTCAGGAGATTCGCGTTAGCGTAGCGACTATAAAAAATATGAAGTCTTACTTGAATTATTTCGATTCTCACATTCATTCTTGTCGGCGCGCCGACAAATCATTTTCACATGCGCGCACGCTACATTTCCGAACACGAAACGGGAGGGATCATCAGTGAAGAAATACGTTTACTTTTTTGGCGCTCGCAAAGCTGAGGGCCATGGCGAAATGAAGGACCTCCTCGGCGGGAAAGGCGCGGGCCTCGCCGAGATGACGCGCATTGGTTTACCCGTACCCGCAGGTTTCACGATCACCACGGAAACTTGCGACTATTATTTGAAGCACGAACACAAATATCCGTCTGAACTTCGCGCCCAAGTCGAGGCAAATCTCAAGCGCCTCGAAAAAGTGACCGGCAAGCGGCTCGGCGATCCAAAGGATCCGCTGCTTGTCAGCGTGCGATCCGGCTCTGCGCGCTCCATGCCGGGCATGATGGAAACGATTCTCAACCTCGGCCTCAACGAACGTTCCGTCGCCGCCCTCGCGAAGAATACAAAGAATGAACGATTCGCCTATGACGCCTACCGCCGCTTCGTGCAGATGTATGCGAGCGTCGTGATCGGCCTGCCCAAGGAAGAACTCGAATCTCTTCTCCGTGCCATGAAAGTCCGCCGCGGATTCAAAGATGATACGCAGGTCACCGCCGAGGGCTGGCGCGAGCTCCTCACTCAATACAAGGAGCACTTCCGCAAAAAGACCGGTGAGGATTTTCCTGAGGATCCCCAGGATCAACTCTGGGGCGCAATTGGCGCCGTCTTCGAGTCTTGGGAAGCGGAGAAGGCCGTCACTTATCGCCGAGTGGAGAAAATCACCGGCCTGCTCGGCACCGCAGTGAACGTCGTTCAAATGGTTTTTGGCAATACCGGCGAAAACTCGGGCACGGGCGTCTGCTTCACACGAGACCCTTCGACAGGCGAGAAAACTTTTTATGGCGATTTCCTGGTAAACGCTCAGGGCGAAGACGTTGTCGCCGGCATCCGCCAAGTAATGCATCTCTCGGAGATGGCTCGGCTCATGCCAAAGGTCTACAAGCAGCTCGAAAAAGTTCGACTAACACTTGAGAAACATTATCACGATATGCAGGACATGGAGTTCACCGTCGAAGAGGGAACTTTTTACATGTTGCAGACTCGCACGGGCAAGCGCACCCCGGGCGCCACCTTTCGTATGGCAGTTGATATGTCCAACGAGGGGCTCATCTCTCGCGAGGAAGCCATACTTCGCGTAAAGCCCGAAGATATCGAGCGCCTTTTTTATCCCGTGATTGATAGTTCGATCCCGCGCGCGGATCTCGCGAAACGCAAATTGGCGTCCGGCATAAACGCTGTTCCTGGCGCCGCCGCGGGCCGGGCAGTTTTCACCGCGCACGAAGCCGAGGAATGGGCCGCGAGGGGTGAGAAGGTCATTCTCGTCCGAAAAGAAACCAGCCCCGAAGACGTTGGCGGGATGTACGTTGCGCAGGGAATTCTCACCGCCACCGGCGGAAAGACGAGTCACGCCGCCGTCGTCGCACGCGGCTGGGGTAAGTGCTGCATCGTTGGATGCGAAGCGCTCGACATTGATTACGGCGCGAAAAGCATGACCATCAACGGCCGCACCGTGAAGCAGGGCGATTGGATCACCCTCGATGGGAGCGACGGCGATGTCCTGGAAGGTCAAGTTGCACTTGTCATGCCGCAGCTCCCTCCGTCTTACTACACTCTGATGAAATGGGCCGACGGCATCCGCCGCCTGGGAATTCGCACCAATGCGGATACTCCGCATGATGCTCAGAAGGCCATCGAAATGGGCGCTGAAGGCATCGGCCTCTGTCGCACCGAGCACATGTTCTTTAAAGATTTCGAGCAGCCCGAAAAAAGCGTTGAGCGCCAGCTCGCGATTCAGGAAATGATCGTCGCCGACTCGTCGGTTGCGCGCAGGAAGGCGCTCGCCAAACTCCTTCCGTTCCAGCGCCGCGACTTCATCGGAATCTTCAAAGTCATGAACGGATTCCCGGTCACCATTCGCTTGATTGATCCGCCGCTCCATGAATTCGTCCCGCATGATCGCGTCAAGCAGGAAGAGTTAGCAAAGAAAATTGGCGTGGATGTCGAGACCGTTGCCCGCCGTGTCGAGCAGTTGCGCGAAGCGAATCCCATGCTCGGCCACCGTGGCTGCCGCCTTTCCATCACCTATCCTGAAATCCTTGAGATGCAGGTCCGCGCCATCATCGAAGCGGCCATCGAATGCAAAAAGTCCGGTGTTAAAGTATTACCTGAGATAATGCATCCGCTTACTTTGGACAAAAAAGAGCTTCAGATCCTGACGGACGCAACTCATCGCGTCGCTGGAGAAGTGTTCAAGGAGAAGGGCTCGAAGGTCGAATACCTCGTTGGCACGATGATCGAGCTTCCTCGCGCTGCGCTCCTCGCGGACCAGATCGCAGAAGTCGCCCAATTCTTCTCCTTCGGCACGAATGATCTGACACAAACCACCATGGGCCTTTCGCGCGACGACGCCGGCCGTTTCCTCCCCGATTACGTGGACGAGAAGAAGGCCGGAATCTTCAAGGCCGACCCATTTCAGACGCTCGATGTCGAAGGTGTCGGCCTGCTGATTCGCTGGGGAATCGAGCGCGGCCGCTCAACCAATCCTAAGCTGAAGATCGGCATTTGCGGCGAACACGGCGGCGACGCCGAGAGCGTCAAGTTCTGCCATAAAGTCGGCATGAATTACGTCAGCGCTTCGCCTTTTCGCGTGCCGATTTCGCGGCTCGCGGCGGCTCAGGTCGTTTTGGAAGAGAAAGCCGCAAAGAAATCACGCAAAAAGGGCAAGGGCGCGCGTTGAAAGAATTGTAGCGTGAAATCGCAAGCTGAAATCGAATCCTGAATTCAGGGGATGGCTGAGATAACGTGGCTCGCGGCCTAACGATTGGCATTTCCGGCGGCACCGGCTCCGGCAAGACGACCATCACCAATCGTCTGATCGAGGCGCTTTCGGAAGATAACGTCCTGATTCTTCAGCAGGATCACTATTACAAAGACTTGCCTCATCTTCCCCTCGAAGAGCGCGCAAAGCAGAATTTCGACCACCCCGAATCGCTGGACACGCCGCTGCTCGTCAGCCACGTGCGAGCCCTGCGTGAAGGCGCCTCCATCGAGCGCCCCGTCTATGATTTCACCCAGCATCGCCGCGTTCCCGCGTCAGTGCATCTCGCGCCTCGCCCCGCAATCATCGTCGAAGGAATTCTCATCTTCGAGAATTCGGCTCTCCGCGATCTCCTTGATATCAAGATTTTCGTGGACACCGACGCCGATCTCCGCTTCATCCGCCGCATGCGCCGCGATGTCCGCGAGCGCGGCCGCACTGTCGAATCCGTCGTCGGGCAATACCTGAGCACCGTGCGCCCGATGCACATGGAATTCATCGAGCCCTCCAAGCGCTACGCCGACGTCATTATTCCCGAAGGTGGCCACAACGAAGTCGGCATCGACCTCGTCATCCAGAAAATCCGCTCGCTCCTTCCGCGCTAAGGTCTGAGCTGGCAAGACCGTGATTTGAATCACACTTCGAAATTCTCGTCGAAGCAATACTTGACCGTTTACCAATGCCGGCACCTTGAAAATATCAGTCTGAAAAAACCAAATTAAGCGATCCTCAAGCTCCGTTCGTGCATCTAGGCAATGTAGAATGTTTCCTGGCCATCATTTTAATCATCAGATTTTTGAGATTGGGGGTACGAGCACGAAAGCAGAACGCGACGCACGGCATCTAATATTGCTCAGGAATCCTCTTCCGCGATTTCTAGCGCAATACATTTTCGTCATGCTGATTTTTTCTCTCGCACCCAATGTCGGCGCGCAGACATTTTCTTCCGTGAAAGGAATTGTCACCGACGAAAATAAAGTAGCGGTCCCGGACGTTGAAGTTTCACTTAAAGATTCAGCGGGGATTTCGCATTCCACTTTTACTGACACTCTCGGCCGATTTGAGTTTTCATCCATCCCAACGGGCCAAGCGCAAATCACTTTATCGAAGCCTGGTTTCTTCCTTATCGAAAATAAGCCCTTCGATTTGAAACAGGGCGATAACGAGCTTCAGTTCGACTTCCCGCACGAACAGGAAGTTCATGAAAAAGTTGATGTTTCTTCCAGTACGCAGCGCATTGATCCGACTTCTGCTCAGCAATCAACAACACTCGTCGCACACGACATTCTCAACACCCCAATCGCTGCCTCACACCTCCTCACGAGCTATCTGGACACACTGCCCAGCGTTGTGACCGACAATTCCGGCCTGCTCCACTATGCTGGCGCTCGCGTCGACCAGACCGAATACCTTCTCGATGGATTTGAGATCGGCGACCCTGCCACCGGGCAACTCATTTTGCGCGAGAGCGTGGATTCCGTCCGCCTCGCGGACCTTGAGACCAGCCGCTATGGCGCGGAATACGCGCCCGCCGGCGCCGGCGTCCTTTCCCTGGAAACTCTTTCGGGAGACGACAAATTTCGTTTCAGCATCACTGATTTCATACCCGCGCCTCTGCTCAACAGCGGTTTGCACTTCGGCAATTGGTACCCCCGCTTCGGCGTTTCCGGTCCAATCGTGAAAGGCCGCGCATGGTTTTCCGAATCCGTCAGCATCCAGCACACCCTCTCGGTTATTCCAGGCTTGCCCGCGGGTCAGAACCTCGTGGAAAGCTGGGACGGTGACAACCTCCTCCGCGTAGGCGTTCGCCTTTCCTCCAACCAAACCTTGTTCGGCAACTTTCTTTATAACATGAGTGCCGACTCAAACGTTGGCCTGACTCAGTTCAATCCTGATTCCGATACGGTGAATATTGCCGGGCACGGTTTTTTTCTTTCCGCCAAGGACCAGTTCCAGTTTGCCAATTCGCTTCTCGAATTTGGCATTGCCGGTGACACCGGCACAACGCACACAGCCCCGCTAGGCACGAATCCATTCGTAATCATGCCCACCGGAAACTCGGGAAACTTTTTCGCGAACACTGAATCCCGGCCGAGACGTTTGCAGGCTCTCTCCAATTATTATCTCCCTGCCCGCCACTGGCACGGCACGCACGACATCACTTTCGGAATCAATGCCGACGGCGTTTACTGGCAACAAAGCGCCATCCGCACCGAAATACAGGCGCTGCGCGCCGACGGAACGCTCGACAGGCTCAGCACGTTCACCGGGCCTTCTGCATATCACTTGAGCGATACGCGCGCCGGCGTTTACGCGCAGGACGGCTGGCAGGTCGCGCGTTTCCTGCGGATTCAGGCCGGGTTTCGCACCGATTGGGATCGCCTCGCGCAGGAGGCGATTTTCGAACCGCGCCTTGCTGTGAACGTCGTGCCGTTCCGCGACGCCCGAACGAAAATTTCAATCGGCTGGGGCGAATATTTCCAGCCCCTCGATTTCACGATCATTGGTCAGGCGCTCGACCAAATGCAGGTGGACGTTCCGTACGATTCCACCGGCACCATCCCGCTCATCGCGCAAACGGTCACCAGCCAATTCGTTCTCCCCACCGGTCATTTGCGCCTGCCTTATTTTTACAATTCGAGTGCCGAGCTACAGCAGCGCGTGGCCAAAAACACATTCCTGAACTTCAGTTTCCTCGACCGCGAAGGCCGCGATGGCCTTGCATTTCAAAACCTCGATCCCGGCGCATCCTTGCAGACTTTCTTGCTCGGCAACCAGCGCCGCGACACCTACCGCGCAGGCGAGGCCGGTGTGCGCCACCAGTTCAGCGACCAGGCCGAAGTCGGCGTGGATTACATCCGCTCATCCAGCGCATCCAACCAGGCCCTTGATTTCGCGCTCGGCTCGATTTTTTACGCTCCTCAGGCCGCCGGCCCGCTGCCCTGGGACTCGCCAAACCGCATCGTCACTCATGGGTGGACGCCGCTCCCGCTCTGGCATCTCTTCGGGAGCTACTTCCTTGAATATCACAGCGGTTTCCCGTTCAACGTTGTCAATGAGGATCAGCAATTGGCTGGCCCGCTCGGCTCAGATCGTTTTCCCGCTTTCGTAACACTTAACTTGGGCATCGAAAAGCGCTTCCACTTTTATCACCACAATGAATGGGCGCTCCGCCTTGCCGTGATCAATGCAACCGGGAATTTGAATGCCAACGCCGTGGTCAATAACGTGAGCGCTCCGGATTTTCTAACCTACGGCGGTGGTGAAAAGCGCGCATTCACATTCCGCCTGCGGCTCGTAGGGAATAAATAGAAATCAAAGTTAAAGTGGAAGTTTAAGGATGGATTCGACTCGATGTTGCCGTCCGCGTCGCTACGTTCGTATCTTCAGGAAGAAATACGCCCCGAGAAAAACGAATACAGTATTCGGCGACCACGCGGCCATCACCGCGGGGAGCTGGCCCACCCCCCCGAGCGCGTCGGAAAGCGCGGCCGACGCCCAGTACACGATTGCAATGCCTACGCCGAGCGCTATTCCACCAACCGCCCCGCGCGTCCCGACCAGAAACGCGAAGGGGATTGCCAGCAGTGTAATGATGGGCGCGATCATCGGGAACGCAAACTTTTCGTGCCATTGCACGGTCAGCTTTGACACGTCAAAGCCCGCCTGATGCAATTCACTTATGTAGGTATCCAATTCGTGCCAGTTCATTTGATCGGACTGCCTCACTTCACGGTTGAAATAGCTGGGCGGTTCGGTCAACTCGGGAAGCGAATTGACCGTGAACGGCATGTAACTCGCAATGCGGTTGCCCTCGAAATCGCGCACCCAGCCGCTTTCCAGCACCCATAGTTTTTCTTCCGGCGACCAGGTGACGCGTCCGGCAAACACCCGCCGCTTCAATTGAAACGTGGCTCGATCCACCTCGAATACGTTCAGGCCGCCGAACAATTTATTATCGGGGTCGAAGAGCTGATAGTTGTAAAATTTGTATAATTTGTCGGTCGGCTCCACGATCCAGCTCCGATTTGGCAAAAAGGTCTGCGCGGGTTTGCCCTTGATTTCGCTGCGAAGCGCGTTTTGGCGTTGATTGAAATAGGGCAGGTACGTATTTTCCAATGCTAAAAGGCTCAGCCCCATGACCGCGCTCGCTCCGATGATCGGCCATGCCAACCGGTAAAGGCTCACCCCGCTTGCCTTAATAGCCACCACTTCGTTGTTTTTTGACATTACGCCGATGGTGATCATCGCCGCGATGAGCGCTCCAAACGGCGCAATCTTGTAAACGAGGAAGGGAACAAGGTACACGAAATAGTCCGCCACCACGGTAAACGCTATGTGGTTGCGCGCAATGTCGTCGAGAAGCTCGAAGAACGTGAAAATCTCGAACAAAAATGTAAATATCGTCATCACCAAAACAAAATACAAGATAAAGTTCCGCAGCACGTAGATATCAATCATTTGCGGAAAGCCCGACCGGTGCGCCGTCCGCGCCACCGGCAGGCGCACGGGCCGCAGCGGCACCACGCGCTGCTTCGCTGTCTCCGTGACATCCTTTTCCACCGAGCCGCGCGGAATGGCGCGGTTCCCGCCGGGCACGGGCTCGGGCCGCCCGGGTCGCTGCGCATTGTGCCGCTTCTCCTGCCAGTTTTTGTAGAATTCAGCAACGCTGTCGATTATCTGCGAAATCCAGGTGGTGCCGCGGATCTGTTCCATTCCGGGTAGAAGCGCCAGCCCCGCTATAGCCAGGAGAACATTCGCCGTCCAAATTCCAGCAGCGACAGGAATCTTGCCCTGCTGCGCCAGCCCGTGGCCGATTATAAAAAGCAAGTAGTAGCCGCACACGAGCAGGAGGGTGACGATAATACCCATCGCCCGCCCGCCGCGCCTTGGCCTCGCTGCCAGCGGCACCGCCAGCAGCGCGAACACTATGCAGGCCACGGGGAATGCAAATCTCCTTTGCAATTCCACTCGAGCAGTGCGCTCCTCTGAGCCGGTCACTGCAAGCAATTCGTCGACCGACTGTTCCAGTTCCGGCTTTTTAGCTGCCGTTCTTGACTCCGGATTCACATCGCCAAATTGAAATGGCAGGCCGCTCTCGTCGAATGTAGTCACTTGGTAATGGGTTGGGTCGCTCGGTTGGTATTCATGCTCGCTGCCGCTGTGCAAGTGCAGGTCGATTTTTCCTTGCGCCGGGTCCGCAATTACGAGTGCGTCGTCCGCCAGCGTTAGCACCAGCGCCGGCTCGCCACTCTTGTCTTTCGTGGTCGCGGCTAGAAACACGCCCCGCCAGTTTGAGCCCGCCACAGAAACATCCTCAACGTAGAGCACCTGCCCCGGCACGCTGGCATTGAACACGCGTGGCTGCACTTGGAAGGAGGCCTCCGACGCTGCCATCTCGTCTTCAATCCTGTGCAATGTTCGTTGCGCCATCGGCCCAATCCAAAGCGTGATTCCCAATGCCACAAGACACGACACTCCGGCAAAGACTCCGACAGGCACGAGAACACGCCGCACCCCGATGCCCAGTGCGCTTATGGCGATGAGTTCGCTGTCCGCCGACAGCCGCCCCAGTCCGATAAGCACTCCGACCAGCGCGCCCATCGGGAGAGTAAAAATCAGCAACCCGGGCATGGTGCACAGGAACAGCATTCCGAGCCGCCCGACCGAACCAGAACTGCGCACCACCAATTCCATTAACGTGACGAGCTGCGGCACAAACAGGATAAACGTGAAGATCAACAGCCCGAGAAGGGCGTTCGTGAAAACCACCCGGAAAATGTAGCGGTCGATGAGTTTCATTACGTGCCAACTCATTCTAGTGCCGTTCTATTTTGTTTGCACGAGCCTTTCAGAGAGAATGGGTGTCTTAGCCAGTAGTCTTAACCGGAAGCTCCACGCGGAAGACACGGACAAATGAACCGCATCCATCTCGTTCTGGTCTGGCACATGCACCAACCGCAATACCGCGATCCGGCTACAGGCCACTACGTCCTTCCCTGGACTCGGCTCCACGCGCTCAAAGACTACTGGGGCATGGTTCACACCCTCCGCGAATTCCCGGACTTCCACGCCACAATTAATCTTGTGCCTTCGCTCGCCGCCCAAATTGAGGAATACGCGAGCGGCAAATTTTCCGAACCGTGGTTTGATATTGCATTCCGCCCGGCGGAACAGCTCGATGCCGGCGCAAAAACTGAAATTCTTGAGCGCGCATTTCAAATCAATCGCGACCATTTAATGCGCCGCTTCCCGCGCTTTACCGAGCTTTACGAATGGGCCACGCAGAACAAGGAAGATTTCAATCCGCTGTATGCGCTCGGTCTGCGCGATTTTCGCGACCTGCAACTCTTATCGCAGCTTGCCTGGATGGATGAGCACTGGCTCGCCACTGACCCCTTGCTTCAGCGCCTCGCTCAGAAGGGCGCTGATTTTACCGAAGACGACAAGAAGCAACTTCGCGAGAAGCAGCTCGAACTCCTGCGCGACGTCCTGCCCGAATACCAGCGTGCCTCCGCGAGCGGACAAATCGAAATCTCCACGACGCCTTTTTATCATCCGATTCTGCCGCTTCTATGCAATACCGACGTCGCACTCGAATCCAATCCTCACAGCTCGCGGCTCGATCCGCCTTTTAAACATCCCGAAGACGCCCGCGAACAATTGCAGCGCGCGCGCGCCTATCACGAGCGTATTTTTGGCCATGCGCCTGTTGGTTTGTGGCCATCCGAAGGCTCCGTCTCGAATGATGCCTTGGAACTTGCGGCCGAGCAGGGCTTCAGATGGTTCGCGACAGATGAGGGCGTTCTCGGCCGCACGCTTGGCGTTGGCTTTGGACGCGATAACGCCGGCATCCCCGAGAATGCCGACCGGATCTATTCACCACTTCGCGTGCGGCGCGGCGGAAAGGAAATCGCCGGGGTTTTCCGTGACCACTATCTTTCCGATCTCGTCGGTTTCGTATACAGCCGAATGGGCGCCGTTGCTGCCGCGGAGGATTTGCACCAGCGGCTGCGCGCCATCGGCGAGCGCGTGAACACGGGCCGGCCGCTCACGGTCTCAATCATCCTCGATGGTGAAAACGCGTGGGAATACTTTCCCGGCAACGGCCGCGAATTTCTCCGCCAGATTTACCGACGCATTCTGGACGATCCGGATATTCATCCCCTCACGGTTTCCGAAGCGATTGCCGCGGCGGGGGATATTCCCACCGTCGAAAGCGTGGTACCGGGTTCGTGGATCAACGCAAATTTCGATATCTGGATTGGCAGCGGCGAAGACATCGCCGCCTGGGACATGCTGCGCCGAGCGCGCGACGTTTTTGCCCGCGGCGCGCAGCAATGCAAAGAAGATGTGGAGGGCGCGCCTTCCGCGGAAGATCTCGCTGATGCGCGCGAAGCGCTGCTCGCCGCGGAGGGCAGCGACTGGTGCTGGTGGTACGGCCCCGAGCACAGTACCGCGAATGACGCCGAGTTCGACGCGTTCTACCGCACGCTTCTCACCGAAATCTATCTGAAGCTTGGCCTCGAAGTCCCCGGCGAATTGGCCGAGCCCATCAAGCACAAGCCCGAACGCGCGCTGGTTCATGCTCCGCAAACGCATTTGAAAGTCACCGTGGATGGCCGCGCGACTTCTTACTTTGAATGGCTTGGCAGCGGTCTCTATTCCGCGGATCGCCGCAGTGGGGCGATGCACGGCCGCGCGCCGTTACTCCACGAAATCCATTATGGATTTGATGATGACTGGTTTTTTGTCCGCGTGGATCCCTATGCGGAATCGGAACCGGGCATGCGAGACTGCGTTTTCCGGGTGGCTGTGCGCGCCGCGCAGGAAGTCCGCATCCCGGTTCACGTCCGCGACAGCCAGATCACCGATATCCAGGTCGAGGTCAATGAGGCGTGCGTGCTCGGCGCACAGCAATATGTTCAGGCCGCGTACGGGCAAATCCTCGAAGTCGCCATCGCGCGCAGCCTCATCGAAACGGAAGGGCGTGCTTCATTCCTGCTCGGCGTGTCCCTCTGGCAGGGCGGCTTGCCCGTGGATGTGCTTCCTGGCGAAGGCTGGCTGGAGGTCCGCCTCGGCCCTGAAAACTTTTCCTGGCCGGTGTCCGGAAAATAGAAACACCGGCCGCTGGAACCAATTCCTGCTATTTGTTGATGTCGTCTTTATTTTCCAACCTCTTGACCAGAGCATCGAGACCGGGTTTGAATTGATCGGAGGCCGCTGCGACGGCCAACTTCATTTCCTTCGTTGCGGTGTCGTAGTCGCCCTTCGCGACGGCGATCCGCGCGAGTTCATTGTGGGCGACCCAGCTATTCGGATCTTTCTTGATGTTGTTGCGGAAGACCTCGACCGCCTCATCATACTTTTTTTGCTGCTGGAGCTGGCGCCCGTAGGTGTGGACGTTTTGCTGGCTGCCCATGCTTAAGCCCTTATCGCGCGCTGCGACGGCTTCGTCTTTCCGGCCGAGCGTTGTCAGCGCGCGTGCCTTGACCATTTCATTTTCAAACCGGTCTTCCATCTGGATGGAATGGTCGGCGTCTTTCAGAGCTTCATCGGCGCTGAGCTTGTTATCCAGCAGGTAGATGGCGGCTTCCGTCCAGGCAAGCCATTCGTATTGCGCGCGTGCGCGGAGTTGGTTGTGCAGACTCGCCAGTACAATCGCAGGAGTATCCACCTGCACGTGAATCGGGACGGCGACTTTATCCCATCGCATGGTGATGATTGCGGACGTGCTCGTCACGTCGTCGAAGTTGTAAACCAGCGCTTCCTGTAATTCTGCGGGCCTCGCCTTTACGGTAACGCGCAGAGCGTCTTCGGCTTTGTCGTAAGTGAAGCTGCCCCAGGACGTTGCGTTCTTGGAAAAGATGATCGTCCAATCGCTTTCTCCGGGAATCATGTGCAAGCCGTACACGCCCTTGGCGAGGGGTTGGCCCTCTATAGTCACCGGGTCGCTGAATTCGATAATGGTGTTCTCGTTTGCGCCGGCCCGCCACACATCCCCGTAGGGCTGCAGGCCGCCGAATATCTTGCGTCCCTTTACCTGAGGACGATGGTAATTGATGGTGATGTCCGTTATCCCAATCCGCTGCATGACCAGCGCGTGTTGACTGTCGCGCGGCAGATTTAGCAGCGCCGATTGCGCGCTCGAACTTGGTACGCCTGCGAACAATGCCCCGATGACCAGTGCCGCGACCGCGAAATGTCTCCGCATGACCTGAATCTCCTTATCGTTTTTGATTCCCCTCAATTGGATACTCCAATTTCTTGCACCCCACCGCGAAGAACAGAATCTCTATACATAACGCCCGACTAGGCCGGTTTGTTTCCGAATGGCCCTTTGCCCGCTTACTTTTTCAGAAAAGCATGACCGCCATGTCGTGGGGCGCGTTGCCCAGCGGGATGAGTGTAATAAAGCTTCGATTCGCGGACCGCTCGGCAGGAATGACGGCGAGATCGTTTGAGCCTTCGTCCACAACAATCAGAAGATCGTGCGTTTCGCGGGTGTCGAGAAGGCAATCTCCGGGGTGCTCACCGACCTTTATGGGGGTCTCCCAGGTGCGGTAGTCCATGTCCACAGGAATGATGTGGCCCGCGGCCGCGTCGCTGACGTAGAGCACCGAATTCGCCGCATCAACAACTCCGCGCGTGGGCGCCGCGCCAAGAACGATCGAGTCCGAGACCTCATGCGTGTAAGTGTTGATGATAGTGACTCCATGCGCTTCGGGCACTGTAATGTAAAGCTCCCCGCCATCCGGCTTCAGGAACATGGCTTCGGGCTTGCCGGGCAAGGGAAGCTGTGCGACCAGCGCATTGCGTCGCAAATCCACAATAGAAAGTTGATTGGCGCCGGTGGCGGCGACAAAAGCAATGGAGCCATCCGCGGTCACGATGAATTGCCCGGGCGCGGCGGCGGTGGGAATCGTTGCGCGCAATGCGAGCGTTGCGGCGTCAAAGATTTGCAGCGTTGCGTCATCGCGATTCGTGACGGCGACGGTTCCTCCGTCAGCAGACGCGCGCGCCATCCATGGCCGCCGCCCCGTGCGTGCGCGCGCGATGATTTGCTTCGTAGTGCTGTCAATCGCCACAAGGGAATTGGATCCTGAGGCGGCGACATAAGCGCGCGAGCCATCCGGCGAGAAATCCAAGGCGATGGGTTGCGCTCCAACGGGAATACGCGCGACCACGGAGTTGGTTGGTGCATCGAGGACCCAGACGTACCCCCCTTGCGTCGACACTCCCCACACCTCCTTGCGCTGAGGATGGGGGCGGAGGCCGGAGGGCGCGGGGCCGACATTTACCGTCGCGCTGACATGCATGGACACAAGATCCACGACACTGATGGTGCCGTCGGCGGTGTTGGCGACATAGGCGCAGAGCTTCTGAGCCGGGGGAAGCCAAGACGGGCGATGCTCGTAAGCGAGTTCGCGGACGGCGAAGCCAAGCAGCACCAGGAGAATGAATACGAAGCGGAAATGGAAGAGCTTCTTTGTCATCTGTTGATTCGTCAGTTGGTACGATTCAGTTCGTCCGGAGATGCAAAACCGCAGCGATCTGGCGGACCTCTTCGGTCAGTCGCAAGAATTCATCCGGTAAAATGGATTGCATGCCATCGGAAAGGGCATGGTCGGGGTCGTTGTGGACCTCGACGAGAATGCCATCCGCGCCCACAGCCACTGCTGCGCGAGAGAGCGGAAGAACTTTGTGGCGCTTGCCGGTGGCGTGACTCGGGTCCACGATGATGGGAAGGTGGCTGCGAGTTTTCACCGCTGGGACGACGGTGAGGTCCAGTGTGTTGCGCGAGTAATCGTTAAATGTGCGGACGCCGCGTTCGCAAAGGATGACGTTGTAATTGCCCTCGGACATCAAGTATTCGGCGGCCATCAGGAATTCGTCGAGCGTGGCGCTGAGCCCGCGTTTCAGGAGCACCGGTTTCTTGGCGCGGCCGGCGCGTTTCAGCAGGGAGAAATTCTGCATGTTGCGCGCGCCGATCTGGATCACGTCTGCATATTTCTCGACGAGGTCGAGGCTTTCGTTGTCCACTGCTTCGGTGACGATGCCGAGTCCGAATTTCTCGCGCACCTCCGCGAGGATTTTCAGCCCATCTTCGCCAAGCCCCTGGAATGCGTACGGGGAAGTGCGGGGCTTGTAAGCGCCGCCGCGAAAAAGTTTGACTCCCGCTTTGGCGACTAGCCCGGCGATGGCAAGGGCCTGTTCGCGCGACTCGATGGCGCAGGGCCCGGCAATGATTGCAACCGCGCCGCCGCCAATCTGTACAGTGCCGGCGGGAGCGTGAATGCGAATAACAGTGTCATCTTCCTTGAGGTCGCGGCTGACGAGCTTGTAGGGCTTGCTGACGGGGATGCATTCAATTACCCCCGGCATGGACTCGATGGCGCCGATATCCACCGCGCCGGTATTTCCGGTTATGCCGATGGCGGTGCGGTTCGAGCCTGGGATGGGATGAGCCTTCATCCCGGCGGATTCGATGCGCGTGCAAACGGAGCGGACCTGCTCCGCGGTGGCGTGCGAATCCATTACGACAAGCATGGAAAACTCCCCCCGAGGACACTAAAGGCCCCAAATGCGATTCGTGAACGACAAGTGTACTTCACGGCCAGATGGCGCGGCAAATGCGCGAAGATCAAGTTTAAGGTCGAAGGTCAAAAGTTCCGAGCGAAAAGCTGAAAAAGACTTAACGCAGAGGCCACAGAGGGCACGGACAGAACGGAGAAGTTTGGGCAGAAAGCGCTCAGGGAGCGCCCAAACATCCTGCCTGGCCGGCAGGCAAGCGGCATGAGGGAGGGTACCCCCCATCTTTTTGTAAGAGTATCGCAACAAAGGACTTACGGGAACGAAGAGCGGTAAGGGCAATAATATAGTTGACTGACTATTGAGGAGCTGAGAGTCTTTCTGCCAGCCACAGTACAACTTGGCGGCCATCTGAAATCATTCCGCGTGCAATAGAATCTACAAAATTGAAGACTTCGTCGTCAGTCGCGTTGACCGTCAATCCGGCGTCGGCAAGAACGCGCATGGCTGCCATCCATCCGACTCGTTTGTTTCCATCGTTGAAACAATTATCCCTCACCAAATAGAACATTAAGAGACCGGCGAAACAAAGGCCTGGTCGAAATTTTTCATCGTCAGAAACATATTGCTCTGCGAGTTCAGCATTGCCAATTATACCCTGAACGCAATCACTCGTATTCTTGGAAAGTCCTTTCATTCCTCCAAACCGAGCGATTCCTTCAGTGTGAAGGTCAATTACTTCACTAGTGCTTATCAGCTTCATTGGCAAGCCTTCGCAGCAACTGTTCCCACCGACTGAAGATGTAAGTTTCAGTGTTGAGACGCAGTGGATTGTCTGTTTCCAATTGTATCCACAGCACTTTTTTAATCTCAGATTCAAGAATCAGCGCCCTAACACGTGAAGTTCTGTACTCCAACGCAAAATCCACTTGCTGAGGTGTAGCACCAATCGTTATGTCCTGCCCCTCTTCTAATCGAAATCGGATTTGATTTCTACCCGGTTCAAACCCCACTCCTGTTACTTGCCCGACAAATTCAACCAGATAGGGCAAGCCATAGACCTCTGCTGCCAAATCAGCAGCTCCAAACTCAACTTTTTTGACCTCTGTCTGGCCTCGGGACAAAATGTAGGTCTGTCGAGTCACCCCAATAGGGATTGATTTCAAATAGGTTCTAACCTGCACATTCCGCAAGTTGCCTCTACTTTCTTGGTCAAGTGCCTCCAATAATTCGGTCGCTGATCGGTCAGCAATATCGAATAGGGGAAGGTTTTCGCCCGGAGCAACTTGGAAAGTTACGATTCCCTCGAATCCACTCGAACCTTCAGAGATTTTGGACAATTCAATATCCAATTGCCGCACTGGTTCCGGTAGCCGTCCAAAATCTGACGGATTTCTTCCGAGCGCTTCTGTGAGTCTGGTATTGGCTATTCGTCGTAGCGCTTTTAATAGGTATCCAAGAGGCTCAGAAAACGCGCCGAGACTGAGCCGATGCCCCGAGAGTCCCGGTACACTTCCTTCAAACAGTACTTTGAGCGTTATTTTTTCAGGCACGCCGCTGCCCCACTTGCGTTCCAATGGAAACCTTTCCGCCGTAATTGTGATACACTACGACTACAAATGGCGGAAAGTTTCAAACGTGCGCCGTCGAAGAATCACTCAAAGATTCCCGCGAAGAATCCAACGAGTGAGTTCGATAGATTCACCAACTTTATGAAACGGCTAGTTGCTGTTCCCCATTCAGAGATCAAGGCCAAACTAGCCGTTGAAAGGCGACAAAAGATGCGAAGAAAAACATCTAAGATTTCCGCTTCCCACGCTTCAATCTCCCGGTCTTAATTATCCGATAATTTCCCCTCCTTCCCAGTCACTTCCTTGTAGGTCAATCGCTTTCCGACAATCTGTGACATTGCTGTTCTGAACCTGTCGGAATCCTTTATCGGTGAATCCAGAGTCGCACGATTATTATAGCGCCACGTCTGTTCGTCAAGATACCTGAACAAATGGAAAGGCTCGACGCTGACGTATGTTCCGCGAACGGAACGCTTCAAGAGGCTCCAAAAGTTTTCCAGTCCGTTAGTGTGAACGCGCCCGCGAACGTATCCCTTAGCGTGGTCAATCGTCTCATGGTTATAGCGGTAATTCAGGCCATGATAGGACGGAAGCGCGTCAGTGGCTAGAAAAGTATCTGGCTTGACGTGCTTCACAATCTCACCCTGAAGCATGTGCTTACGGCGAGTCGGAACCACCATTGTACGGACTTCGCCACCACGTTCCAGAATCCCGAATACAGCGGCCTTATCTGCTTTCCATGTATTAATCATTCTGCGGTCGCGCACGTTCTGGTGCATGTATCGGCCTTTGCCGCCGATAAAAGTTTCGTCCGCTTCAACCTCTTTGCGCTTTCCACCTAGCTGCGCGAATGACTTGGTTTGCATCGCAAGGCGGATGCGGTGAAGCATGAACCATCCCGTTTTCTGTGTGACGCCCAGCGAGCGGTGAATTTCATAGGAGCTAATTCCGTTCTTGGCGTTCACCAGCAACCAGACAGCCGGAAGCCACTTGTCCAAGCCGATTGGCGAATCCTCGAATATCGTGCCGACTTTCAGTGAGAACTTCTGGCGCGGATGGTCACCATAGCAACGATAGAGACGCGCATTTTCAAGGTAAGTGACCTTCTCAGAATCGCATTGTGGACAGCGCACTTTGCCGTCGGGCCAGCGTACGGCAATCATGAACTGACGGCAGTTCTCATAAACCGCGAAGTGTTGGATGGCTTCTTGAAGTGTCTTTGGCCTTTTCATGTTCCTCACCTAAGCCAAAGATAGCACAAACTCTGGAGTCAGTCAAGTATATTATTGCCGCGGTAAGAGTAACGCAGCATTGGACTTATGGGTCTTTCGAGCGAAAGGACGGGTTAAGTGGTTGGGGGGAAAGGAGTTAGGGTACTTCGACGTTGCTGCTTTTTTCCTGGCGTATAGAAGCATGGCTATCCTGCAACGGTTGGCGGGATTCGATGGCTCGAATGCCGGAAACTACGATACAAGCCAAGTTACGACTCGTGATAATGTTTGTCAATAGGTAATTTAATTCGAATCAAAGAAAATTCCGGGAAGTTATTCGAATGAGATTGAAAAAACCTCTTGAAAGAAAATCGAAGGAAGGGCGCAAAGGGGGAGCGGTGTCCGAGAAATCAGGATTATTCACTTTACGAAATTAGGCTTCCGGCTCACCTTGGCCGAAGCGGTGCGATTCATGCAAGGCCACGCGTGCCGTTGTAAGATGAAATTATGGCGGCGCCGATTCAAAGACGAATCTTGACGATGAACAGAGGGTCCGCGACGTTGAAGTCCACCCTTTACGAAACCAGAGACCATGAGGAAATTCTTCTTTCGATGGAGGTGGATCAGGCTAGCGGCCCGGGCGGACGCCTGAGAATTGCAGATCCAAGCGGGAAACCTTTGTTGGATACGCCGGTGGATTGCTCACATCCCAACGCGTCGTTGGAAGCAATGCTTGCGTGGCTCGGCGAACGCGGCTTTCTCGAAAGTTTGGCGGCGGCGGGTCACCGGCTGGTGCAGGGCGGGCCCCGGCACAGGGCGCCGCAACGAATCACGCCGGAATTCATGCGTGAGATGGAGCAGATTGCGCTGCTCGACCCGGATCACATGCCCGCGGCAATCGGCGGAATTCAATTCATAACAGGAAAATTTCCAGAGCTGCCGCAAGTGGCGTGTTTTGACACCGCGTTCCATAGCTCGCTTCCAAAAGTTGCGCGGATGTATGCGCTGCCTCGCGCGCTTTACGACCAGGGCGTCGCCCGCTATGGATTTCACGGGCTGTCGTATGAATATGTGATGGGTGAACTGCGCGCGCTTGAAGGAAAACTCGCGGACGGGCGCGTAATCATCGCGCACCTCGGCAGCGGCGCCAGCATGGCCGCCATTCAAGAAGGGAAAAGCGTGGACACGTCCATGGGTTTCACACCCCTCGAAGGGCTTGTAATGAGCACGCGATCCGGCGATGTGGATCCGGGCGCAGTGCTATATCTTCTTGAAAGCAAAAAGATGTCCGCGAAGGAAATGGCAAAACTCTTGAACAAGGAATCCGGGCTGTTGGGAGTTTCGGGGACTTCCGGAAATATGAAGGTGTTAGTGGAAAAGATGCCCCGGGATGGCGCGGCGGGGGAAGCCGTGGATTTGTTTTGCTACCGCGCAAAGAAATACATCGGCGCGTATGCCGCGGCGCTCGGGGGCCTGGACATAGTCGCATTTGCGGGGGGAATTGGAGAGAACGCGCCGGCAGTGCGCCAACGAATTTGCGACGGGCTGGATTTTCTGGGGATTCGTCTGGATGGCGCGAGCAATGAATCGAATGCAGCGTTGATTTCGCACGCCGATAGCCGTGTAAAGGTCCGCGTGATAAAGACCAACGAAGATTTAATGATCATGAGGCACGTGTGCTCGACGCTCGGTTGGGCAGCCGCATGACGATCTTCGTGTCCAATTTTGGCCTGCAACTGTAACTACTAATTCACATAATCGCGCTAGGATGGATTGGTTGTGATTCCACCCGTTGCACTGGGGAGCGAAGATGCTTGAGTTTAACGCCGCTTTATCGACCGTCATCGAAGTCAGCGAACCCTCGCCACAAGTTAGACAATTGCGCGCCGGCGCGAAGCCCAGCGGGCCGCTATCGGCCGAGCTGCTGGGCAAGATGCACCGGTATTGGTGCGCCGCGAATTATCTGTGCGTCGGGCAAATCTATCTGCAAGATAATCCACTGCTCCGCGACCCGCTTACAAGAGAGAACATCAAGCCGCGGTTGCTGGGACATTGGGGCACGTCCGCCGGGCAGAATTTTATCTACGTGCATTTGAACCGGCTGATCCGGGAAACGGATGCAAATGTTGTTTACATCTCAGGCCCCGGCCATGGGGGGCCGACGCTGAATGCCTGCGCGTATCTCGAAGGAACTTACACCGACGTGCATCCGGAGATTACTCAGGACGTCCACGGGATGCGGCTTTTCTTTCGCTCTTTTTCGACCCCCGGAGGAATCCCCAGCCACTGCGGGCCGCACACACCGAATTCCATGCACGAGGGCGGCGAGCTGGGCTATTCGCTTGTGCACGCATTTGGAGCGGCGTTCGACGATCCCGATCTGATTGTGGCTTGCGTCGTCGGCGATGGCGAGGCCGAGACTTGTCCGCTTGAGGGAAGCTGGAAGGGCGTCCGGTTCTTGAATCCATCGAGAGACGGAGCCGTCTTGCCGATTTTGCATTTGAACGGCTACAAAATCTCCGGCCCAACCGTGACGGCCCGTCAGAGTGACGAGGACCTTTCTTCCTTCTACAAAGGACTAGGTTACGCGCCCTATTTCGTGGAAGGGGACGATCCTGAAATCGTGCATCAACTTTTTGCGGGCACTCTGGATCGTTGCTACGCGGAAATACGCGACATTCAGAAGATTGCGCGAGCGAAAGGTGCGCCGCCAAATCAGAATCAGCTACGGCCGTCATGGCCGATGATCATCCTGCGCACTCCGAAAGGATGGACATGCCCAAAGGAAGTGGATGGCGTGCCAATCGAAGGCACATTCCGCGCGCACCAAGTTCCGCTCTCCACCGTTTGTGAGAATCCGGAACATTTGAAGATGCTCGAAGCCTGGATGCGGAAGTACAAGCCCGAGGAATTATTCGACGGGGAAGGACGCCTGGCGGCAGAAATTGCGGCGTTGGCCCCGGATGGGAATCGCCGCATGGGCGCAAATCCCAATGTGAACGGCGGGCGATTGCTGAAGGCGCTCGACCTGCCTGATTTTGCGCAATACGCGTTGAGCATACCCGGCCCCGGCGAGGTGGTGGCTGAAGCGCCGCGCAAGTTGGGAGAGTATCTGCGCGATGTGATCAAATTGAATCCGGTGAATTTCCGGATGTTCTGTCCGGACGAGACAAACTCAAACCGCTTGAATGCTGTGTTTGGCGTGACCGACCGCTGCACGATGGAGCCTATCGTGTCCATTGACGACCATCTGGCGCCGACCGGGCGCGTGATGGAAGTGCTCAGCGAACATCTTTGCGAGGGCTGGCTCGAAGGGTATCTGCTGACCGGCAGACACGGCATGTGGGCGTCTTACGAAGCGTTCGCCCAAGCGGTTGATTCCATGGTCACGCAGCACGCGAAGTGGATGGAACAGTGCTTGGAATTTCCCTGGCGCAAGCCGATTGCCTCACTGAACGTATTGCTCACCAGCCACGCATGGAGAAACGACCACAATGGTTTCAGCCACCAGGCGCCGGGGTTCGTCGACAATGCTTTGCAGCGGCGCAGCGAGGTGGTGCGGGTGTACTACCCGCCGGATGCAAATTGCCTGCTCAATGTCTTCGATCACTGCTTACGGAGCCGGAATTACATCAATGTAGTCACCTGCGGGAAGCAGCCGGAGTTGCAATGGCTGACTTTTGACGAAGCGCTCGCGCATTGCTCTCAGGGGACGTCCATCTGGAAATTTGCGACGAACGACGGCGGAACGGAGCCGGATATCGTTCTGGCGTGCGCCGGGGACGTCCCGACCATTGAGGCCTGCGCAACGTCCTGGCTGCTGCAGAAACACGTGCCCGGCATCAAGGTGCGGGTTGTAAATGTCGTTGATCTAAATGCGCTGATGAGCCCCGACGATCATCCCCACGGGATGGACAATATGTCATTCAACGCGCTGTTTACGCGGGATGTCGACGTGGTCTTTGCATTCCATGGATATCGCTGGCTGATCCACAGCATGGTGCATGGCCGGTCGAACGAGGCCCGGTTTCACGTGCGTGGATTTAATGATGAGGGCACGACGACAACGCCGTTCGACATGGTTGTGCTGAACAAGATGAGCCGATTCCACTTGGCGATCGATGCGCTGAAGCACGTGCCGCGGCTACGTTCGCAGGCGTCGGACGCGATCGACATGTTCAACCGGAAATTGTACGAGCACCACGCATACATCCGGCAGCATTTTCAAGATATGCCGGAAATCCGGAATTGGAGTTGGACAAAAGATTTCAGCGAGCCCGCGGCGCCGCCGCCTCCGGCGAAAGGACAGCCGAGCGGCCAGCTCTTTTCGGACTCTTAGCTGGGGATTTCGGCGGGCGGCTAAGCATGATGAAGCAGGGGGCGTCCGAGCGCGCCTCGACGATGTCGGGCCAGCCGTCACGATTCAGATCGGCGGTGATCATTGTTCAGGGAACCGCCAGATCGCCGGCGGAGAGTCGGCCTACTTACGTCTCAATCTATTGAATCCCGCATAATATAGAGATACTTTTTCCAGTATGCTGCGTCTAATCGGATATGGGAAACCCTGCTGGAGTGCCTCGCGATTTTGAAGCCTTGGAGAAACGACGCTTTCGAGCCATTCAGATGTTAGAGCGTGGACTGAGCCAATCGGAGATCGCTCGCCATGTCCGCGTGGGCCGGCAATCGGTGGCCCGCTGGGTGCATCAATACCGTGCCCAGGGGAAGTCGGCACTGCGGAAAGCGGGACGCGCCGGCCGCAAGCCGCGCTTGAGTGAGACGCAGCGGCAGCAGCTAGAGAAGCTACTGGTCGCAGGTCCCGAGCGGCTCGGCTATGAGACTCCGTTGTGGACCTGTCTCCGTGTGGCCCACTTGATCGAGCAGGAGTTTGACGTTCGCTATCACGAAGGCCATGTCTGGAAGATTCTGGTTGGTCTGGGCTGGAGTCCACAGCGACCGGAGGGGCGCGCACGAGAACGCAACGAAAAGCAGATCCAGCAGTGGAAGAAGAGGGTGTGGCCGGCACTAAAAAAAAAGCGCTTCGGGAGGGGCGTATCCTCGTTTTCATCGACGAAAGCGGACTGAGCCAGCGACCGCAGCGATGTCGCACCTGGGCGCCCCGCGGGCAGACACCCATCCTTCAATACAACTTTAATTGGAAGAGTCTATCGGTGGCCGCCGGGCTCACGCTGTGGAACTTTTACTTCCGCATCTATGCGGGAGCCATCAAGAAGGAGCAGGTGGTGGACTTTCTGGAGGCCCTGGTACGTCACCTGCGCCAGCCGTTGTTGATCGTGTGGGATCGTCTGCCAGGGCATCGCAGCCGGCTGGTGCAAGACTACATTGCCGGTTTGCAGGGCTGGATTTCGACTGCCTATCTGCCGCCCTACGCGCCGGAACTGAATCCAGTCGAGTATATCTGGGGTTACTGGAAGCAACACGAGTTGTCGAATGTCTGCCCCAAGGACTACTGGCAACTGAGCGAGGTAGCGCGACGAACGCTGGGTCGCATGCGTCGCCGTCCGCGATTAATCACTGCCTTCTGGAAGCAATCTTCTTTGTGGCCAGAATGACCCTATATTATGCGAGAGTCAGTAATAGGCAATCCGCCCGTTCCAGGTCATTTTGCGAAGTTCGAAGTAAACAAACTCGGGTTTATGATTGACCCAATTCGGAAATTCAAATCTGAATTGGTCATCATTGGACTCAAGAGTTGCATGCCCATTTAAGGGGCGGGGGAAGACGACCCCCTAAGCGTTCTCGTTTGGTTCCGAAATGGTTTGAACAGCCTGAATTCGTCCACCTTCCTTCGAGATTAGGGCGAATGAGGAGACTTCCGGCGCACCCACATCTCCCGGGCGGGGCGGCCACGGAGCCGTCAGCATTTCTCGGCTGAAATCCACTCGAAAGACGATGGCGTCATCGAATGATTGATTGAGCGATTCGCCAGCCTTAGAGTCGAATGCCGCGTACACAGACGACGCTTGGTGAAAAGTCACAAGCGGGATTCGGTGCTATTCAGGATGATTTCTTCTGCATCACGTAAGTCATTTTGGTGCCGCGTTCCGCATCAACCTCCGTTACCTTCATGGATTTCCCATCTGAAGAGACGGCCATGTGAATTTTGTAATGAACCTCCCCCCCTTGCCTATCAGTTTCCTCGATGGTGCGATCGTTGAGGCGCTTGAGTGAAACCGTGCTGTGGGAAGGATCTCCCCGGACAGGATATTCCTTCCCGTCGAACTTGGCGGCATAACCCTCGCCACCGGGGTTCGAGGCTTCCAGGCCATTGGATGTAGCGTGATAAGTGACGGTGCTTCCGTTTTCAGAGATTATTTTTATGGTTCGGACTTGCCAGGATCCGGAAATTGGACTCGAACCAGCGGGGCCTCCGCTCAACCTTGTATATGTTTTTTGAGCAACCACGGACTCCCCATTGGGAGCGGCCGAATCCGTCAAGTTCTGCGATAAGGTATTCCCGTCCGCAGACAACGTATCGGTTTCCGAGTAGACGGTCTTACTTCCGAGTTTTTCCGTGAATTCGATGCCGTGGTTTTCGATTTCCTTGACACAAACCGTGCTGAAGTAGGGTGATCCCGCAATCGGATAGTCCTTGCCATCGGCTTTCACCTTGATCTTGGGAACGCACGTCGAGCACTCAAAAACTCCGCTTTGCAAAGAAAGAACGTCGGGTTTTTTGGGAAGCTGAGCCACATCCAGCTTGACGATCCAGGTTCCGTCGAATGGACTTTGAGCGAGCAACGGTCCAGGAAACAGGAAAAACAGCACAAGAAGTTTCTTCATTCCGCGTGTTCCTTTCTCTCTAGATCATAAAGGGGTCATCGTTTGGTCGAGTTCGAAGATTCCGTTCGCTTCAATTCGCCTTAGCTTAGCGACCGTGAAATCCGCCGCCTCCGTGGAAGCCAACGCCTCCGTGAAATCCGCCCCCGTGAAATCCACCTCCACCACCTCCGAACCCGCGATTGCCTCCACCGCCGAACCCTCCAAATCCACGCGAGCCGCCCGGCATCCGAGGGCCAGAATGAAAACCGCCTCCTCCGGATCCGGGGCCCCGGTAGATGCCGTGGTCGTAATTTGTGGCTCCGACGTAGTGAGATTCTCCGCCCCAGTTGTGATAGTCCCCGCTGAAGTGATGATAGATGGGCCTGTACCCGCCTCCGAATCCTCCGCCGTAGAAAGGAGCGTATGACACAAACCAAGGCGAGTAAAAGCCCCAGCCGAATGGGCTGTAGAAGATGCCGTCTCCCGGAATAAAAGTGAATGCTCCAAACCAGGGGTCCCAGTACCAATCAGCGCCCCACCAGCCCGCTCCCCACGGACCGAATCCGTTCTCGGCGTACAGGCCGGCAGCTTCGACGTTTGCCTCCGCGAGGTAGGCTGATCGCAGGCTACTCCAGCGGTATAAATCACCATCCTCATCGGATTTCTTGTCGAACTTCACGGATTTCAGTGGACCGTTAACGGACAGACTGAACTCGTGTCCTCCCTTGATTGTGACGTGTTTATCGGAATCCTCCACACTCGCTTGGCCCTCAAAAACATGCAACTGGCCTTGATTCAGGTCAAAGTCATACAAACCCGTTTTCTGAATAGTGGTGGTCGCGCCGCCTGAAACGATGCGGATATCGTTCTCCGGGTGGATTTCGGAAACTTCGATCATAGCCTGACCCTTATCTACTCCAACTTCCGTATTAATCAAACTAGACGAAATCATTCTTACGGAACTGTCGTTGCCAACCCGCAGAAATACACCGGGAGTCAGGAGAATTTCCGCCATGCCCTTTCCGGTCGTCAACGACTGTCCCGCCAGCAGTTCAGCGGAGCCGATAGACTTGGAGTCAAGAGCTTGGGCGCCAATCGAGGCTTGACCTTCCACATAATTGACGGTACCGGGTACCGCCGGGTGCGAGTTCGGGCCATCGGCCAACACAGGCACGGACAGAATACCCACGCAGAATAGGCCCAAGAGTGATTTCAGAGCTTGTGGCTTCATAAAGGGCGTCATAAAGAGCGCTTTTCCACCTCCGCGTAGTTTGATGAAGTGTTCGCGAGATAGGTTACAGAAATCAGGGCGCAATTCCGCGCGGCGGGGGCGAATAGAGTCGTTAGCGTGCATCCTTATCGGATTGGCGACGTGAGTTGTCCCTGATCCGGTAAGGGCATAGGAGACCTGCTGGAAATGAGAAAGAGGCTGAATAGGGCGGGAAGCGTTACGCCGTCTTTAATCTCGCGGAATCTTTGGGGTATACTCGCGCGACAATTCATTCAAAGGTGAGAGTGGTCATGACATCCACGAATTGGCTATGCGCGGGAATCGTGCTGGCTGGCATGTCAGCGATTGGGGCGGGTCATGCGGCGCTCACTTTTGCCGGTCGAACGGTAGCGCGGCCGGGCCAAGCGCAAGAAGGGCAGTTCCGTGTGGTTCGGGTGGAGGCAGGCAGCAAAGGCGAGCAACACGGAGATGATTTCGTGGTGTCTGATTCGCGGACGACTTTCCGCTATCCCGCTGATAAGCAGATAGTTGTTTCTTTCGAGTGGGAAGGCCCGGAAGGAAAGCATCATTTTAAGGCAACCTGGCGGAGTCCGGACGGGAAAGTGGAGTCCGTGGAAGATTTTGACCGCGAGGCGACCGAGACGGACCTTCGCGCACACTTCTCGCTAGCCCTTTCTGACTCCATTGTTCCCGGCATGTGGACGATTGAGACGCAGATTGACGGACAATCGGCGGGAGTGAAGACATTTCAGATTCATGTGGATGAAGAGGCGCTGCAAGCGAATCGGCCTGCGTCGGATGAAATTTTGAGGCGGGTAAGGGGGTCGATGGTTTTCGTAGAGAGCCTGGATGGAGCGGGGAACCGGCTGAATCGAGGCTCGGGATTTTTCATCAATCCGAATTTGGTGGTGACCGCATTTGTGAATATTGATGGCGCCAGCACTTTGAATGTAAACCTCCCCGGCGGTGCGCGCGTGAAGGTGACTGAAGTTGCGGGCTGGAACCGGTCTCTGGATTGGGCGTTGTTACACGTGAACGCAAAGGACGCGGACCCTCTTGAAGCGGCTAAACCGGAATCGTGGGGAATTGGCGATGTAGACTATCTGATCGACGCGCCTCACGAAGGAGGGCGAGCGATTCGACCGGTGCAAATCACAGGGATATTGAGGCTGCGGCGCGGGGGGGAGCGCATCCATCTTTCATGGGCTGGGAGTGTGGATGCCATTGGGTCGCCACTCTTGAATTCGCACGGAAAAGTCATTGGGATGCTCAGCGGGGAATCGCTTTCCATTTCAAATATCGACTCGTCGGGGGCTCCCGCGGAAGTGCTGCCGCCTCCAAACGGAATCACGCCGGCTGTGGGTGGAACTTCGCTGGTGGTTGTGCCGATCACTGCCGTCGCGCCGATGCCGCCCACCGGAAGCCCAGCGACTTTGGCGGAAATGGCGACGCGGGGGCTTTTTGTGGCACCCGTCGCGCGGGATTCCGAAATCGTTTCGGCGACGATTTGCGGAAGTTACAAAAAGGGGCCCATTCAGAATCTGATCCCTGAGGATATCCGGAACGAGTTTTCGCGGAAGGATGGGAATATGGCCGTGGTGGTTCAATGGCTTCCGACCACGAACCAGAAGACAACGGAAGAGTTGAGGATTTACGACTCGGAGGATCGCTTGCTGGGCGGCGGCAAACCACAGCCGATCAATTTGAAGCCCGACCAGGATCTGTATTCAGGCTGGCTGAATTCGATCGGAGGGCTTGTGCCCGGGGTTTATCGCGTGGATGTGCTTGCGGGGGACAAGGTGGAGTGGAGAGGGTATTTTTCGGTGAGGGAGTAGAAGGGAAGCTGCTTCAGCAATTCGACTTGTTGGTGAATGCAATTATGAAATCTAAAAAATTGGAGATCGTGATTGCAGGAGTGCTGGTACTTGTCCTTGGACAGCAAGGGCGGGCGCAACAGGGGCAGGCACAGCAAGACCCGGATCATCAGAAAACTGCCGGCGAGATCTACCTGCATGCCGTCGATGGGATGGTGTTCGTTGAGAGCCTGGACAAGGAGGGCAACCCATTTAACCGCGGTTCGGGGTTCTTCATTGTTCCGGGTCTGGTGCTCACGGCATTTGAAAATATTGAAGGCGCGAGTGCATTGCGAATCGAATTGCCGGGAGGTGAAAGGCAGAAGCTGACTGAGGTGGCAGGATGGAACCGCACGGGGGATTGGGCGCTCCTTCAAGTAGATGCGGCGGACGTCATGGACCCGCACATCGTCAAGGCGGGCGTGAACATTGGCGATCAGGATTATTTAATGGATGCCCCGGTGGAAGGCGGGAGGGCGATCCATCCCGCCGAAATTATGGGCATGCGGAAAGCGTCAACTGGCAGCAGACGGATTTATATTTCGTGGATAAATGATTGGCAGTCGGTGGGCTCGCCATTAATTGATCGGAAGGGACAAGTCGTGGGCATGTTGGGAGGGACACCTGTGGCGGGGTTGGAGGTGAAGACCGGGCAAAAAACGATTATCGGAAACTTCCCGGGCGTCATCGGGAAGGTAGCGTCCCTTATGGTTGTGCCGATATTCGACGTAGCTCCTATACCTCCTCCGGGGAAGCCGGTAACGCTGGCGACATTGGCGGGGCAGGGACTTTTTGCGGGGCCGGTCGCGAGCGACACACTGGTAATTACGGGGTCGCTGTGCTCGGAGTATCATTTTGATCCGAAGCACTTCCCGATTTGTAAGCTTGCTAGCGGAGAGATTTCGAAAAAACAGCAAACTGTGACCGTAATGCTGGCGTGGAGTTTTGAAAAGGACCAAAAGGTGGTTGCGGAGTCGCGGCTCTATGATTCTGAGAATCATAAGGTGGGAGAGCCGATCGTGAAGCAGGTCAATTTAAAGCGCGGCGGACCCAATTTGTCGGATAGTGCGTTTTCGATCGCGTCCCTTCAACCGGGTGTTTACAGGCTGGATGTCTTGGTAGGTGACAGTGTGCAATGGAGAATGAATTTCGTTGTGACGGAATAGGGCGCGAGTCCACAAATCGACCTGCATTCGTGGACTTTGTAAGCGCGCAAAGCTCGGATAGAATATCTGCTTACTGACTCCCACAGAAGAAAGCCAGGGAATGCCGGACGACATTCGCAATGACGCACTGGTGTTTGACGCCGAGGACGAATACCGTCCGGAGCCGGCGGCTGAGCCGGCCCCGCCGGCGTGGCTGGATGGCAACTACCGCATCGGAATTCACACTTCAATCGCGGGCGACATCGCTCGGTCGCTCGAAATGGCAAGAAAACTTGGATGCAACGCGCTGCAGATTTTCTCGGCGAGTCCTCGGATGTGGCCGAGGCCCGGGCGGAATGTGATCGCCGCAGCGGATGCCGCGAGGTTCCGCGCGAAACGGGCGGAGCTTGGGCTCGGGCCGGTGGCGATCCATGCGAATTACCTGATCAATTTGGCGGCGAGCGACCCGTTTGCTCGAGTGCGCGCGATTCAGGCATTTCGCGACGAGATCGTGCGCGGAATGGCGCTCGGGGCGGACTTCCTGATCGTGCACCCGGGATCGGCAGGCGGGGGGGACAAGCACCAGGCGGCCGTGCGCGTGGGCGAGGCTATGCGGGCGGCGGCGCGCGGATTAAAGATGGGCGCGCTGCGCGTGCTCGCGGAAAACACGGCGGGGATGGGGAGCGCGGTCGGCGCAAAGTTTGAAGAGCTGGCGACGATATTGAATGCGGCAGGCGAATTGGACGCCGGCGTTTGCATAGATACGGCGCACACATTCGAGGCAGGGTATCCGATTCATACGGCCGAAGGCTTGGAGCAGACGCTTGGGGAGATGGAGCAGACGATTGGGCTCGGGCGTGTGTTCGTGGTGCACGTGAATGACTCGAAGACGGAGTTTGGGTCGCGCGTGGACCGGCACGAGCATATCGGGAAAGGAAAGATTGGGGCGGAGGCCCTAGGAAGGATGCTGCTGCATCCAATGTTGGCGCCGTCGCGATTGCCAGGAAGGGCGTTTCTGCTAGAAACGCCGATTGACGCGCCGGGTGATGACCGGAGGAATGTCGCGGCGGTGTGGAAGCTGGTTGGGGTGGCGGCGGAGCAGGCACCGGATGCGGAGGATGGGTTCTCGATGATGAGGGCGGCGAAGCCGCTTACGCAATACGGCAAAGGCGCGAAGGAAAAGATAAAGACGAAGATAAAGTCAAAATCAAAGTCAAAAATGCAGAAAAAGGCTTCAATGCAGAGATCTCAAAGGGGACAGAGGAAACGGAGAATTCGCGCGGGGCGGAAAACGCAGAGAGCGGGGAGTGTTCGAAGAAAAGGGAAGAGGGGCTAGGGCAAGTGGCGGAATACGATCCACAAGCGATTGAAGCCAAGTGGCAGAAAGTCTGGGAGGAGCAGCACGCCTTCGAAGCCGATCCTGACACGGACCGGATGAAATATTATTTGCTGGAGATGCTGCCGTACCCCTCGGGCACACTGCACATGGGCCACATGCGCAACTACACCATCGGCGACGTGGTGGCGCGCTACCGAAGGATGCGCGGATTCAATGTGATCCACCCGATGGGATGGGACGCGTTTGGATTGCCGGCGGAAAACGCGGCGATCCAACGCGGAATTCATCCCCGCGATTGGACGCTCGGAAATGTAGCCGAGTTTAAGGAAACCTGCGGGAGATTCGGATTCAGCTATGACTGGCGGCGCGAGATCGCCACGTGCGACGCGGAGTACTACCGTTGGAACCAGTGGATTTTTTTGCGGATGTTGGAGCGCGACCTCGCGTACCGCAAAAAGAGCAGAGTGAATTGGTGTCCGAAATGCGCGACGGTGCTGGCGAACGAACAGGTGATCAACGGCTGCTGCTGGCGGCACGAAGATACGCAGGTGGAGTCACGCGAGATTGAGCAATGGTTTTTCCGCATCACGCGGTACGCGGAAGAATTGCTGAAGGGTTTGGATGAACTCGGCGATGGCTGGCCCGAGCGCGTCGCGACGATGCAGCGGAACTGGATTGGGAAATCGGTGGGCGCGCGAGTGCGGTTTCCGATTGTGGAGCTGGCGGGGAAGAGCGTCGAGGTCTTCACCACTAGGATTGACACGATTTATGGCGCGGCGGCGGTGATCCTGGCGCCGAGGCATCCGCTTGTTGCGGAATTGCTGGCGGGTTCACCGGCACGCGGGGAGGCCGAAGCCAAGCTCGCGGAAATGAAAAGAGCGTCGGGGAAGGCCGAGGACCTTGCGACGGCGGAAAAAACAGGATTCGCTACCGGGCGCCTCGCGGTGAATCCGTTTAACGGGGAGAAGCTGCCGATTTGGGTGGGGAACTTCGTGCTCATGGAATACGGGACCGGCGCGGTGATGGCAGTCCCCGCGCACGACCAGCGGGATTTTGAGTTTTGCACGAAGCATAAGCTGCCAATTCCGATTGTGATTCAGCCCTCCGCCGGCGCACCACTAACCGCGGAAACGTTGAAAGAGGCTTCAACGGAATACGGCAAGCTGGTGAATTCGGGCGCGTACACAGGACTCACATCGGAAGCCGCGATTCACAGGATGACCGCGGACGCGGAATCGCGAGGATTTGGCCATGGAGAAGTGACGTTTCGCCTGCGCGACTGGGGAATTTCGCGCCAAAGATATTGGGGCACGCCGATTCCCGTGATCTATTGCGAGCGCGACGGCATCGTGCCCGTGCCTGATGATCAACTCCCTGTGCGGCTGCCGGAAAATGTCGCGCTTTCAGGGGAGGGGCAATCGCCGCTGGCGGGCGTGTCGGAATTTGTAAACGTGAAATGCCCGAAGTGCGGCGGGGCGGCGCGGCGCGAAACGGACACGATGGATACGTTTGTGGATTCGTCGTGGTATTTCCTGCGTTATCTGGACCCGCACAACGACAAGAAACCGTTCGAGCCGGCTTTGGCGCATTACTGGTTTCCGGTGGATCAATATATCGGCGGGATTGTCCACGCGATCCTACACCTATTGTACGCAAGATTTATTTGCAAGGTGCTGCGCGATTTGAAATTTGTCGAGGCGAGCGAGCCGTTTACGCGCCTGTTCACGCAAGGGATGGTGCTAAAGGGCGGGACGGCGATGTCAAAATCAAAGGGCAACGTGGTGGGCGCGATGGAAATGGCGGTGAAGTACGGCGCGGATACCGGACGCGTGTACACACTTTTCGCGGCGCCGCCGGAAAAAGATATGGAGTGGAGCGAGCAGAGCGTGGAGGGTTGCGCGAGGTTTCTGAAGCGCGTACACCGTTTGATGGAGCGGCACGCGCCGGGCGTGCGCGCACACGCTGCGGGCATAGGAGACCTTTCGTCGGCGAGCGAAAAAGAAAAAGTGCTGCTCCGGAAGACTCACCAGACGTTGCGGCGTGCGACGAATGATTTCGAGACGCGCTGGCATTTCAATTCGGCGATTGCGCTGATCATGGAACTGGTGAACGAGATCCACGCGCAGGAGCCGTTTGGTGATGCGGTGCGGCCACAAGTGTTGAAAGAAGTCCTTGAGCTTCTGACGCTGATGCTTGCGCCAATGGCGCCGCACCTGGCGGAAGAGTTGTGGGAAATGCTGGGACATAGCGGAGGGCTGATCCGGGCGTCGTGGCCGCAATACCGCGCGGAGTTTGCCGCGGAGGAGCAAGTGGAAGTGGTGGTCCAAGTGAATGGAAAGGTGAAGGCGAGGGTCATCGTGGAAGCGGGTCTGGACGAAGATTCGCTGATGGCCAAAGCGACAAGCGAGCCGAAAGTGGCCGAAGCAATCCGCGGCAAGAAAATAGTGAAAATCGTTGTGGTTCCGGACAAGCTCGTGAATATTGTCGTGCGATGAATCAAACGGGGGGACAATGACGGGAGCGGGAGCGGGAATGGCGAAGGCGACACCGAAAAGCGAGCGGGGCGGGATCGTGGTGCTGGATTTCGGCGGACAATATACGCAGCTCATCGCGCGGCGGATCCGCGAGCAGCAGGTTTTCTCCGCGATCCTGCCGTGCACGACTTCGCTTGACGAGATTCGCGCACTTGAGCCAGTTGGAATCGTACTATCTGGCGGGCCGAGTTCGGTGTACGACGCGAATGCGCCGAATTGCGACCCAAAAGTGCTGGCGATGGGGGTCCCGGTACTTGGGATTTGCTACGGCCTGCAATGGATCACGCACGCACTCGGCGGCAAGGTTTCTCCAGCGGATCACGCCGAATATGGGCCCATGCAACTCGACATCAGCGACTCTTCAGGGCTGCTCAAGGGCTTGCCGGAGAAACTGCGCGTCTGGAATAGTCACGGGGACCATGTGCTTGAGGTGCCGGACGGCTTTCGAGTAACTGGGCGGACGGACAACGCGATTTCCGCAGTGGAAAATGCCGAGCGGCGAATCTTTGCGGTAGAGTTTCATCCCGAAGTCAAGCACACGGAGGGCGGCGAAGCGCTACTGCGGAATTTTGTATTTGGCGTTTGCCGGGCCCAAGCGAATTGGAGCGGGTCCGCGTTTATCACGGAAACCGTCGATGCGATTCAGCAGCGCGTGGGTAATGGCCGCGCGATATGCGCGCTGAGCGGCGGGGTGGATTCGACAGTCGCTGCGGTGCTTGTCGGCAAGGCCATTGGCAGCCGGCTTACCAATGTTTTCGTGGACACCGGCCTGCTGCGGAAGAATGAGTTCCGCGACACGCTGGATCTATTGAAGCGGCTGGGGCTATACGTAGCCGGAGTGGACGCGTCTGAGAGGTTTCTCGCGCGTCTAAAAGGAGTGACGGACCCGGAAGAGAAGCGCAAACGGATCGGCGGGGAATTTATAGCTGTGTTCGCGGACGAGGCGAGGAAATTGGCAGGGTCCGCTGATCTGAGGTATTTGGTGCAAGGAACGCTGTATCCGGACGTGATCGAGTCGGTCTCGGTAAAAGGACCATCGGCCACGATCAAGACGCACCATAATGTGGGCGGGCTGCCCGCGGACATGCCGTTTGAGCTGATCGAGCCGCTGCGGGACTTGTTCAAGGATGAAGTGCGGCGCATCGGGGCAGACCTCGGATTGCCAAAGGAAATCCTGACGAAGCAGCCATTCCCCGGGCCGGGCCTTGCAGTAAGAATTCTTGGCGAGGTTACGCCGGAAAGGCTTGCGCTGCTCCGGGAGGCCGACGCAATTGTTGTTGAAGAGATTCGCCGTGCGGGTCTTTACGACCGGACGTGGCAGGCGTTCGCAGTGTTGCTTCCGGTGCAAAGTGTCGGCGTAATGGGTGACGGGAGAACCTACGGTTTGACCGCGGCAGTGCGCGTGGTGGAATCGGAAGACGCGATGACGGCGGACTGGAGCCGGCTACCGGCGAACGTGCTCGAGCGTATCTCTTCGCGCATCGTAAATGAGGTGCGTGGAATTAACCGGGTCGTTTACGACATAAGCTCGAAGCCACCGAGCACGATTGAGTGGGAATAGGGAGGGTGAGGAGGATCCGTGCCAAATTGGAACAGTCCGGGCCAAGCTTTCTTTATGAAGGTATTGACAGGTCTGAGAGCCGAGGAGGCTCCGTGAGTTCACTTGGGAACGACGCGGGCCGGAGGGATTCGAGCCGGCCCTTGTCCAAGTTAACGGCTGGCCAGCTTCTGCGCCATGAACAGCAAGAGGCGGCGGTCAGCTTCGTCAATCTTGCCCATTAGGCGGCGGAACTTACCCAGGTATCGGGCTTCTTTGCCGTGGCTGCCCCAGACGATTTCATCGGCTGTCCTGCGCTTTGGCAGGTTGGGCAATTCGGGCGGTTCTTCGCCGTCGTAGAAAAGTTGGTAGAGTGGAACTTCGAGGGCGCGCGCCATTTTCTCAAGAGTCTCAATGGCCGGAACGGTGTGGCCATTTTCGACGCGAGAGATGTAACAGCGCAACAATCCTGTACGCTTCTCGATGTCCCCTTGTGAGAGCTTTTTTTCTTCGCGCAAAGCGCGAAGTCGGTCGCCAATAATCATGTCGGCATTATTCCAGACGATTATTTGTGGCGCAAGCATAAAATATGACACAGTGGAAATCTCGGGTGTAACCGGATGGCGGCGGAACACGTCCTAAAAGTGGGAGAAAAGGGCGGGCGGACCGTGGCTGTGGAGAACGCTGCAGCCCAGGAGCGTCAGCTCGTCCGGCGCGCGCAAGAAGGCGTAGTCGCTGCTTATGAAGAATTGCTGGCGAAACATCAGCAGCGCGTGTTCGCGGTCGTGGGTGGCATCCTCCGGCGGCGGGAGGACGTAGAGGACGTTGCGCAGCAGGTTTTTGTAAAGGCGTATTTTTCGCTGAAGCGCTTTGATTTGCGATCCGCGTTCGGGACTTGGCTTTACAAGATCGCGGTCAACGAGTGCTGGGACTACCTGAGAAAGAAGAAAGTCCGCCGGTTGGTTTACGAAGCGGATTTGAGCGAGGAGCAGACACGCCAGCTTCAGGGAGTCAGCGAGCAGCCATTCGGCGCCCTGCGATCTCCCGATGACGCAGCCAAGCGAGTGGAGCAGCGGGAACTGGTGGAACGGCTGCTTTCGGAACTGGACGAGCAGGACCAGGCGATGTTGGTGATGAAAGAGATTGAAGGGTTTTCGGTCGAAGAGATCGGCGAGTCGCTGGGTATTAATGTGAACACCGTGAAGGTGCGATTGTTTCGCGCGCGCGGCCGGCTTGTGGAGACGTATAGAAGGCGGCTGCGGGGCGCGACGGTGGATAGTAAGAGCAAGAGTGGGAACCCTTGAGGATTTGTCAGTAGAGCAGGCGGAGGCGAATTATGTGGAACACTAGAAAACACGATGTTGGCTGCGAGCCGTACGAAGAGAGGCTCGCGGACGCCGTGGAGCGCGCGGCCGAGCGCGGGCAGGAGCTTTCGCTTGGCGCCGACCTGGCAGCGCATGTTGCGAGCTGCGAGCGCTGCCGGGAAGGTGTGGAAGGCGCCGACCTGAGCCGTGCCCTGTTGCGCTGGGGATTTGAGCCGATGGCGGGTGCGCGACCGGGTTTCATGACCCGAGTATTCGCGGCGATCCGCGCTGAAGATGAACGCCGGGACGCGCAGAAGATGACGTTCTGGGCCCCGCTTGAGCATCTGGCAGGGCGCGTCGCGCTGGCTGCATGCGCGGCGGTTATGGTGGTGTCGTTCTATATTTATTCGTATGTCGCCCCCAGTGGAACCACTCAGGATGTAACGGAGCTGGTGCAGCAACCGGATACCCAGCAACCGCAAACTCCGGACGAAGTGCTGATTTCTTTAGCGGAGCGAAACAATGTCAGGTGAACGGACGAAGACGGCAGCAGTGGGGCTTGTACTGGCGGTGTTCGTTTTGGGCGCCGCTCTGGGCGCACTGGGAATGTATTGGGCGGGTCGAAAGGTAATGGCAGAGCCCGGCCGGCGGCCTGCGCCTCAGACCTCAGCGGAGCGCAACGCGCATGTGGTGGAATCCTATTCAAAGGACCTCGGGTTGACCCCGGATCAGCAGAAGCAGATGCTTTCGATCCTCGAGCAGACCGGCGCAAAATATAAATCGGTCCACGATCAGGTTGCGCCTCAAATGGAAGCGATCCGGAAAGAAGGCCGAGACCAAATTCGCGCCATCCTGACGCCGGAGCAGCTACCCAAATTTGAGGAGAAGCTTCGCCAGATGGACGAAGAACGGAAAAAGAGATCGGGCGGCAATTGAATCAGGTGTCCACCCCGCATTCAGGTCAAACCAAATGAATTGGGAATCAAAGGATTGCGGCACCATTTTGCCAGTTTGCGGGCATTTATCATTCAGCAGGACGATATTCGTTCTGTGCGATTTATCGGCCATGAAGTACACTATGCCGGCCACGGAAAGATGAAACGACAATGGCGGGGACAGTGACAATGACGATGCCGGGCGCAGATGCGCCGAAGGCCGAAGCTGCCGTAATAAGACTGGAAAACGTACATAAGACCTACGATTTGGGTGAGATTCAGGTACACGCCCTCCGCGGCATCTCGTTGGAAATCACCAAGGGTGAATTCGTTGCGGTCATGGGCGCCTCCGGGTCCGGCAAATCCACACTGATGAACATTTTGGGCTGCCTCGACAAGCCAACCCGAGGCCGCTACTTCCTGGATGGCGTGGACGTTTCCGGGATGGAAAAGACGGATCTCGCGCATCTACGAAATAGAAAATTAGGGTTTGTGTTTCAGCAATTTAACCTGCTGTCGCGGACTTCGGCGCTTGAGAACGTGGAATTGCCGACAATCTATGCGGGGATCTCGCTCGAAGAGCGGGAATCGCGAGCAAAATATTCCCTGGAAATCGTCGGTTTGGCCGACCGCTCTCACCATTTCCCCAGCCAGCTTTCGGGTGGGCAGCAACAGCGCGTGGCAATCGCAAGGGCGCTGGTGAACAGGCCGTCCATTCTTCTGGCGGACGAACCTACGGGAAACCTGGACAGCCGGACTTCAGTCGAAATCATGGACATTTTGCAGAAACTCAATTTGGAGCAGGGATTGACGGTCATTCTCGTGACGCACGAGCCCGACATCGCCCGCTATTCGAAGCGGATTGTTGAATGCCGCGACGGAAAAGTGAAGCGCGATATCAAGGTGATGGACCGGTTGATAGCTTCAGAAGTGCTCCCAACGCTGCCGGAAGTCGGGGAAGAACCTGATGAGGAAGTGCCGGGGGCGACGGGCGATCCGCACACAACCCACTAGGTCTGAATTCCTGGGCTGCAACCTTCGCAGTAATTCTCTGCAGTCGTCTAATTCGTTCTGGAAAAAATCAGAAGGGAATATCTTCGTCGGAGATGTCCGGGCCGGGAGCTGAGGAGCCCGAGTCGTCGGCGCTGGACTGATTGAATTCGGCATCCGGAGAACCTCCGCCCGATGCATGCGCTGCGGCGGCCATGCCGCCGGATTCTCCCTTGGAGCCGAGCATCTTCATTGTGTTGGCGACGATGTCTGTGGAGTAGCGCTTTTGGCCGGTATTCTTGTCGTCCCACTGGCGGGATTGGATGCGGCCCTCGATATAAACGAGCGAGCCCTTTTTCAAATACTGCTGCGCGATTTCCGCGAGTTTGCCCCACATCACGATACGGTGCCATTCGGTGCGCTTCTGGCGCTCACCGTTGCGGTCTTTGTATGTTTCGTCCGTGGCCAAGCTGAAGTTGCAAACGCCCTGGCCGGAAGGCGTGTATCGAGTCTCGGGGTCTTTGCCGAGCCGGCCCACAAGAATTGCTTTGTTGACGGACATCGTTTCCCCCTAACACTTGTGGCACGCCACGCAATGCGCGGGCGCAATGGCTTTACGCTGTACCAGCTATTGGCGGGAAGATAGCACGAGGGCGGTTGGGACGCAAATGCTGGAGTGACACTCGAAGAGGGCGGTTAACACATAGGGTAATTAATTGCAGTGTAATTAAAGATGTATTGCTTTTGAATTCGCATCCTGCAAAGCCCAACAAGAACCCTGCCCAGGTCCGCGAAGCTCTATCTTCCCCCTGTGACCGGCGCGCCCAATTCGCGGAGTTTTTGGCGGGCGAGCGGCGCTTCATCCTGATTCGGGTAGAGATGGATGACCGACCGCAAGTCGGCAATGCCGATCGTCTTCTTGCCCATTTGAATGTAAGTGAGGCCCCGCTTGTAGAGCGAATTGGAAAGTTTGTTGCTGTTCGGGTAATGGGCAAGAACATCAGAGTAAAAACCGATGGCGTCGTCGTAGCGATGTTGATTGAATGCAATTTCGCCATGATAAAAAACCGCGTTGGAAGCGAGGTCCGTCGTTGGGTAATACTTCAGGTAGTCATCAAATTCCTGCAACGCGAGATCGTACTTCCCGGTAAGGAAATCCTCGCGGGCGCTGGCATACAGCGTCTGCGGGTCCGGTGGAGCTGCGCCCGCAGGGCTACCTGGCGCCCCGCCTGATGGATTCGCCGTGGCGCCGGGCCCCGGGTTCGTGGTGGATGGCGCGGGTTGCGCAAGCGCGGAGACCTTCCCGTCGAGCGTCTGCAACGTATTTTGCACTTCCACAAGCTGCGAGTTGATTTTCGAGAGCCGCGTCTGCGTCTCCGAAACATTGTCCGTCACACCCTGCACCTGGGTGCCCATGGTGCTGAGCTGCGCGCCGGTGTTCGCCTGCAAATCCTGCATGGTTTTCTGGAGCGCGCCGATGGAGGTGTTGAGCTTGTTTGAGTTGTCGGTCTGTTGAGAGATGAGCGTGCGCAATTCAGCGAACTTCGTGTCAATTGCACTTTGCATATCGCGCTGGCCCTGCTGGAGAGTGGTTACACCAGTGAGCAATTCAATCATCTCCTTGGCGACGGCGCCGACAGGGGCGGGAGAGAGAAGCATTCCCCCGATTGCACCAACGGTCATGGATGCAATCATGAGCAAAACAATTTGTCTCTTCTTCATACGGACCTCCTGAATGGGGCCGGTTGGGTTTGGTTTATTTCGGGGCTTGGCCTCATGCGCTCCCTTGGAGCGACTTACGAAAGCGCATGAGGTTCGATCCCTATCTAGCGGCTTCAAGCCGGACTTCCATTCAACAAAACGATTTACGAATCGGGCCCTACGGCACGCGCACAAAATGCGCGCGGCGATTTTGTTGCCAGCAATCCTCATCGTGCGAGGTGCAAAACGGTTTCTCCTTGCCGAAGCTGGTCGTCGAGATGCGGTCCGCGGCAATGCCCAGCGATGTAAGGAACTTCTTCGTTTCATCGGCGCGGTTTTGGCCGAGCCCGAGGTTGTATTCCGTGGTGCCGCGCTCGTCGCAATGGCCTTCGACGATCACTTTGATCTCAGGATGTTGCCGCAAGAACTGGGCCGTCTGTGAGAGCGCGTTTTTAGCGTCCGCGCGCAACTCAAATTTGTTGTAATCGAAGAAGGCGTCGTGAGCGCCGCGCCTGAACATTTCGTCCGGTGTTTCGGTGGGCGTCGTTGCCGGCGGCGCTTCCGCGGTGCGCGCTCCAACGGTGATGCGCACGCTTTGATCCGCGGAGCCGCCAGGGCCTGTGGCGGTAATCGTGTATGTGGTGGACTCCGTGGGTGAAACCTTCGTGTTGCCCTCCGGAGCGACGCTGCCAACTGCCGGCGCGAGCACCAGGGTAGTGGCGTTGGTCGAAGACCAGGTGAGCGTTACGCTGTCGCCCTTTTGAATAAATGTGGAAGACGCTTGCAGAGTCACCGTAGGCTTCGCAGGCGCAGCCGGCGGCGGCGTATTTGTCTGCGGTGTTGATTTGACCGGTTGTACTGCAGGCTTACAGGCCGAACCAACCAAGGCCATCGCCAGCAGGCCGAGCAGGGCGAACCTGCTGAACGAACGTTTGCGCATTCTGTATTTCCTCCTCGCTTGAATTATCAGCATCGCTTTGTAAGAGAGCCGAGAACACTGGAATCCTATCACTTCGGGTAAGGGGGTGAAACACCCGTGGCAATAATTTCTGCGTTGAGTTTCGTATTTCATCAGACACAGGCCGACGCCTCACGGATTGTGAAGTAAGACACGCAATCCTCCTCATCGCGGCGCAGACCAATTGGGCGATTCATTCAAGCCTTGCTTTGTTAATTGGCGGGCATCGGTGCCATCGGCCAGCATTGTCCAGATTTGCCTTGACCCGCCTCGCGTGGACTCAAACACGATGTGACGCCCGTCGGGGGCCCAGCAAGGGCGTTCATTGCGGCCGGTGTCACGCGTGAGCTGTATGAGATTGTGGGTCGAAATGTCCATGGCATAGATATCGTAGTTGCCGTCCGGGCGCTGCCAACTGAAAGCGATGAGCTGCCCGTTGGGCGACCATGCAGGGTCAATCACGTACCCCGCGTCTTCGAGTGCGATCTTCTCGATGTTCGTGCCGTCGACATTCATGGTGTAAAGCTGCGGATGGCCCGCGCCCGCGCGGTCACTCACGAACACCACTTCCTGCCCGGTCTTCGGATTCCAGGCGGGAGACGTGTTCACCCCCACAGAAAACGTGAGTCGCTTGGGGTGGCTGCCATTCGCGTCCGCAACAAAAAGATCCGGATTGCCCTGCATGCCGGACATGAACATAATTTTCGATCCGTCCGGCGACCAGGCGGGCGAGCTATTTGTACCCGACCAGCGAGGCCACGCAATCATTTTTCCGGCGACCAACGAATAAATGCAGACTTGCGCGCTGACGACCCCTTTGGGACCCGGCGCGTAACATGTGAAAGCAATGCGAGAGGAATCCGGTGCCCAGCGCGGCGTGAGGGCGATGCCATGGAGCGATGTAAGCTCGTGCTGGTTCGAGCCATCGTAATCCATCACCCAGATTTCCTTGTTCCCAGTGCGATTGCTGACGAAGGCAATCTGCGTGGTCGAAATTCCCGGAACGCCGCCGGAAAGCTTCATCAGGATTTCATCGGCAAATTGATGAGCGAATAGGCGCACCTGCGCGTCCGTCGCATCGCCGCGATAAATTTTTGTAATCATCGCGGGCACAGAAGGCGTGCGGACATCATAGAACCAGGCTTGAATCGCGACCGCGGCGCCATTCACCGACAAATTGCCGAATGCCAGGAATTGTGAGGATGCGGGCGCGTCTGCCCACACCTGAGTGTTCAATTCCGAAGGCTGGCTCGGCAATTGAGTGGGGTACATGCTCGGGCTGACAAGTTCAATGATTCCGCTGTAATTGAGGTCGCCCCGGATGACATCGCTGAATTCTTTTGCAAGCGGCTCTGATGCCGCGCCCCCCGCGCCAGTTGAGGCAAAATCGGCGACAGCGACACGGGCTTTTTGCACGCCAAGACCGGTGCCGGTTTTAAACCAATCTTGTGCGTGGGCGGTGGATGCAAAGATGGATGCAAGCAATGTCAGGACAACGAAGCACAATGCGAGTGAAGTCTTGCTACTCAAGAAATGGACTGATCGGGATCGAATCATCGCTTTCGCTATCAAGTGTCTTCCCCTCACATTCTCAAAATCTTGTATGCCGTTGCATGTCGTGCTTCCAATGTCGCGATTTTCAGCGGCGAAATTCAAACCAAAATTCCACGTTCACCGTCGATCCGCTGTAATCATTCGGGAGCCGGGTCACCGGGCTCGAGCTCAAAATGGCCCGCTTCGCGGAATTGTCCACTGATGCGTTTCCGCTGGTCTGAGTGATTTGGATATTGACGATGCTTCCGTCGCGAAGAATCTGAAAAGTTACGACGGCGCGAGGCGCAAAGCTAACCGATGGATCCACCATAGATTGAAGCCAATTGCTGCTGATGCGATTGCGCACCGCTTCGACGAACCACGGATACCGCGAGCCGAAATCGCTCCCTCCGGGCCCCTTGAATCCAATGGCGCCCTGTGTCTTGTCGCCGACCGTGAATTGTGAATATGGCAAGGCGGGCGACCCGCCGTTGCCATAAGGAACGGCGTTTGCCGGGGGCGGGGTCTTGTCCTCGAGCACCTTCGATGGATGAGTCGGAACCACCGGCGGCTTATTTTTCTCGAACGCAGGAATGGAATTCGCGTCGGGCGGAGGAGGAATATCTTTCGGTTTTGGCTCGGACTTGTAAAGGCCCTTCGTCTCATCCACCACGCGGCTTTCTGTAACAGCGTCCGGCTTCGGCAGTGGAATTCCGGGCATGTGGCTGACAACGCCAACCTCCACGGATCCGCTTCCAACGCTGCCCCAGTCATTGCCGCGATTCGACACGAAAGCGGAGACCAGCATGGCCCCTGCGAGTGCCGAATGAAAGAGAGCGGACCACACGAGAGTCCCTTTCAAGCTGGGGTCCGTGGGAAATTGAGCGGAGAGGTCCATTTTCCTTTAGTGAGCGCTGGCCTTGTTGTTGAGAGGCTCCGTGACAATATTGACGTTTGCGATTCCGGATTGTTTGAGCGTGTCAAGCACTGTCGCGACGACGCCGAATGGGACTGTCTGATCCGCCCGCAGGTAGACGGAATCACGCCGAGGATCGTGCATCTGCGATCGGGCCTTGGCGCCGAGATCGTGGATATTGACCGCACTGTCGCCGAGGTAGATGAGCTGTGCGCGGTCAATCGTCACGATGACTCGCGTTTCGGGCAAGTCGCGCACCGTTTTTGTTTGCGGCAGATCCACCTCGATTCCGGATTGAAGAATCGGCGCGGTAATCATGAAAATAATCAGCAGCACGAGAACGACGTCCACCAGCGGGACGATGTTGATCTCGGCGAGCGATGTCTCGGTTTGCTTGGCGATCTGCGGCATGGCTTAAACCAATTCAGGAATTCAGTTTTTCAATTTGCGCCGAAACTTCGGCGGTAAAGTTGTCCATTCGCGCGGCCAGGTCCCTGATCCGGTGAACAAAATAATTGTAAGCGATCACTGCCGGAATGGCGGCAAAAAGTCCCATAGCGGTGGTGATCAGCGCTTCAGCAATGCCCGGCGCGACGACGCGCAAACTTGCTGCGCCCGCGGTGCCAAGTCCCGAGAACGCATCCATCACACCCCACACAGTTCCGAATAGGCCGATAAATGGAGTGACGGACGCGGTTGTTGCGAGCCACGTCATATATCTTTCCACTCGGCGCACCTGGTCAGCGGAAGCCAATTGCATGCTCACCACCACTGCTCGCAAACTCTTGATTTTGCCGGTTGCGCCGCCACTCGAGATTTGTCCATGAAGCTCGCGGAATCCCGCGGAATAGACGGACTCCAAAGGTGAATTGCCGCCGCCCATGCTTTTTGGCTCGGGCATGCCGCGAGTGGCGCGAAAAACTCGCAGGAATTGCGATGTCTCGCGCTCGATGGATTTGAATAGCCCCAGTTTCTGGAGGATGAGCGCCCAGGAAAAAAGTGAAAAGGTCAGCAGAATCAGCAATACGACGCGGGCGACCCAGCCCGTTTGGTCCAACAACTGGCCAATTTGTCCTTCAATCAACAGAATTGCAGTGGCGTGAATTGTTCCCCCCTCTTCACTAGGAGACCCCAATTGAACGTAGCACACGCCTGCAAAGCCTTCAAAGGATTCGATGCGCCATTGTGTTTTTTTGATGTACCTTGCGACACATCGGAACTGCCCGTCCGCCCCATCAAGGTGACCTCGATGGCCCGGGAATAGCCGCTGGCAGCGCTGTGTTAGAATGCCGTTTCAAGCCAATGCCCGACCAAATTGACGTACGAATTGAGGCGCTGACCCGTGAGCGGGCCGTGGACGCGGTCGTGTCTGCCGCCGGCGCGGCGATGGGCCCCACATTTTATCTGGAGACATTCGGTTGCCAGATGAATGTGCATGACTCCGAAAAGGTCGCGGGCGTGCTTCTCGAAAAAGGCTATCGCCAGGTAGAAACTCCTGAAGCGGCCGGCCTGGTCCTCTACAACACTTGCAGCATACGCGAGAAAGCCGCGCAAAAGTTATTCTCGCGCCTCGGTGAGTTTCGATTTGCGCAGGAAGGCAAACTCTTCGGTGTTCTCGGCTGCGTTGCGCAGCAGGAAGGCGAAGCGATCTTCAAACGCGCGCCGTGGGTGAGTCTCGTTTGCGGGTCGGCAAGTTACCGCAAACTGCCGCACCTGATCGAGCAATTGGAAGCCGGCAATCGTCACGTCACCGGGCTCGAAACCGATACGGATGAAACTTTTGAAACGGAGATGACCCGCCGCGGCCATCCCTTCCGCGCCTACATCACAATCATCGAAGGCTGCGACAAGGCGTGCACCTATTGCGTGGTGCCTTTCACGCGAGGCCCCGAGCGAAGCCGCGCGAGCGCAAGCGTCCTCGATGAAGCGCGGCAGCTGGCGGATTCTGGCTACACCGAGATTCAGCTTCTCGGGCAAACTGTGAATTCCTATCGAGACCCCTCACCGCGACGGATGAGCTTTAGTGAGCTCCTCGTCGCTGTCGCCGATACGCCGGGAATCCGGCGCGTCCGCTTCACCACGTCCCATCCCAGCGATTTCGGCCCGGACATCGTGGAAGCAATTGATTCGCATCCCGGTGTTTGCGACCACGTCCACTTGCCGGTGCAATCGGGTTCGACGCGCGTCCTCCGCGCCATGCAGCGAACCTACACGCGCGAAGAATATCTTGCAAAGATCGCATTGATCCGCGCCGCGCGAAGGTCCATCAGCATCACCACGGATTTTATCGTAGGTTTTCCGGGCGAAACCGAAGGTGAATTTGAAGAAACGATCAGTTTGCTCGATGCGGCGCAATACGATGGGTCGTTCTCCTTCAAATATTCGCCACGGCCGAATACTCCCGCGCAGAACATGCCCGACGCGATCCCTGAGGAGGAGAAGGGAAGAAGGCTCGCCGTTCTTATGGAACGGCAGCGCCAGATTCAAACCAGGCGCAACGAAACTCAAATCGGCCAAACGCTGGAAGTACTCGTCGACGGCGCATCACGCCGCGAAGGGCAATGGGCGGGTCGCACTTCCGGCAACCGGGTGATTAATTTCGCTTCGCCTCGCGCGGACCTTTTGGGACAATATGTTCAGGTGCATGTCAGCGGCGCGAGCACGCACAGCCTTGTGGGCACTCATGTCATCTAATCGGTAGTTGCGCATTCGGGGAGGCAATCGTGGAAGTCGAAATGAAAATCCGGGGCTTGATGGTCGATCCTTCCACGAACACTCCAATCGTCGTGCTGAAGGATACGCAAGGCCCCTCGATTCTTCCCATCTGGGTTGGCGCCTACGAAGCCCAGGCCATCGCGATTGAAATTGAAAAAGTGCAAATGCCGCGGCCGATGACCCACGACCTGCTGAAAAATGTCCTCCTTGGATTAAACGTGCGCGTGCAGAAGGTAGTCGTCAGCGAACTGCGGGAAGACACTTTTTACGCTCTGATCTGGGTCGAGCGCGAAGGTCAATTGATGTCCATCGATTCGCGCCCCAGCGATGCGCTGGCTCTCGCGTTGCGCGTGGATTGCCCGATATTCGTCGAAGACCAGGTCCTCAAGAACTCGAAGGTGTCCAATTCGCTTTCCGAAAAGAACACCAGCGAAGAGCTGCGAAAATGGCTTGAGAACCTCTCGGACGAGGATCTCGGCCGCTACAAGATGTGACGGCTCCCCAGCCCCCAGCCCAGCGAAGAGCAATTGAATTTTGTGCTTGCGCATCCCGTAAGGGATGGGTAGATTGTGTCTACCCATAAGGGTAGTCCGGCCCAGGGCACCCATATGTTGGTGTGCGTTTGCCGAAAGCTCAAGATTCAATTGTATTGGCCGTCGTCAAGTTGGTTAGATTGAATTCTACCGTCACCGGGGGAGACCGTGCTGGAGAGCGAGGTACATAGCTCGCCAGATTCAAAATGACGAAGATCATCACTGTTGCAAATCAAAAAGGCGGAGTCGGGAAGACAACCACAGCTATTAATCTCGCTGCCGCTATTGCGTTGCGACAGAAGCGAACCCTGCTGGTTGACTTGGACCCCCAATCCAATTCCACAATCGCATTTTTTGAGACGGCGGACGTCAAGACCACCATGTACGACGTCTTTGGCGAAGGCCGTGCGGAACTGGCCAGCATCATCAAACCGACGAAGTCCCCCCTACTTTCTGTTGCGCCCGCCAAGCTCGCCCTTGCGAAACTCGAACAGCAACTCGCGGGACAATTCGATGCGCCGTACAAATTGAAGGACGCGCTCTCTCCGGTTTTGAAGGACTACGATTTTGTGGTGATTGATACACCGCCTGCTTTGGGTATCCTAACCGTGAATGCGATGGTGGCGTCGACGCATCTCCTCGTCCCCATCCAGGCGGCCTATTTCGCCATCGAAGGCACAGACGACCTGCTCGAGACCTACGAGAGGATTCGCGCCCGGCCCAACCCTGCGTTGAAAGTTCTCGGAGTCCTCATCACTCTGTTTGACAAGCGCACAAATATATCGAGAGACACGGACGAGCAGATTCGCTCCGTTTTCGGCTCGGTCTTGTTCAAGACGCGCATTTCCAAGAACGTAAGGTTGGAAGAAAGTCCGGCATACAAAGAAACTATCTTCAGCTTTGCGCCCAAGTCGCCCGGCGCTTTGGAATACAGCAAGCTGGCCCTGGAGGTCATAAAACGTGTCGAAGAGGATCGGATTGCCCGTCACTCTCAAGATGCGGCATGACGCGCACTACGTCGAGCAACTGACGACGTTTAGCGGCGCGGCCATTGGCCGCATGATTCCAGTCGACAAGATTCGTCCGAACCCGGACCAGCCCCGCAAGATGCTTGGCGATCTCAGCGAGCTGATCGAATCGGTCAAGCAAAAGGGCGTGCTCGAGCCCTTGCTGGTGCGCTACATTCCGCGCGAGGATCTCTACCATATTATCTCCGGTGAGCGGCGCTATCATGCATCGCGCGCCGCGGGCTTGCGCGAATTGCCCTGCATCGAAAAGATAGCCGATGACGCGGAAACGCTCGAGCTGGCGCTGATCGAAAATCTTCAGCGTAAAGATTTGACGCCATTTGAAGAGGCTGACGGCCTTTTCCGCCTGGCCGAGCAGTTTGACTACACGCACGATGACATCGCCAAGAAAATAGGTCGCGCGCGCTCGTCTGTTACGGAAACCCTTTCCCTGCGCAACATTCCGGATCCGATCCGCAAACGCTGCCTCGACCGGGGCATCATGTCCAAGTCATTGCTGCTTCAGGTATCGCGCCAGCCCAACGAGAAAAAGATGCTGGAGGCTGTGCAGCGAATTATCCAGGGCGGCCTTACCCGCGATGAAGCGCGTCAGGAGCGCCGGCAGGAAAGCGCGCTCGGGCCGCGGCCGCAGCCGTTCATTTTCAACTATGAACCCGAAGGTGGAACGTTTCGGATTCGCATCCAGTTCCACAAAAGCCATGTGTCGCGCGAAGAATTGGCGTCTACATTGCGCGCTGTCCTCGCGGCCGTTGAGGAATCGCATTTGGGATCGGACTCTGCCGTAGCTTGAGTTTTTCCAGGGCCCTCGCGCGATTGGATCTTTCGGCTTCGGCAAGGTGATGAATCAATTCGCTTTTCTATGCTGGATCTATCCCCTAAACAAATTGCAATTTTGGAGCGTTGCGCTGCGGCCGGGTTCAAGATTGTCGCCTTCCCTCTGTATGAATCGGCCGTGGGAATCAAAAAAGGGAATTGCGCCGCCCTCCTCGCCGCCGGGGCCGCGGATCGCATGACATTGCTCGGGGAGGCTTGTTATTTGATTGACGGAAATCTAGGCGTGCGCGTCCGGCGCAATGGAGTGGATTTGTTCGTTTGGAAGAAGAAGGAACTCGAAGTAACAATGGAGCGCCTGGAAGAGCTTGCGCAGTTCCGGCGGGATCTCAATTCAGTTCTTCTCAGCGGCGATTGAAAAAATTGCTCTTCCGACTTACAGGCGATGAGGCAGTTCTCGCGATAATCGCACTCGTTCGTGCGATTGACCCGAGGATGCTGAAAACGGATGCCGACGGATTCACTGTTGACTTCACCCCACTCGAAGGCAAGAAAGATCTCACCGCCGACGAAGATTTATTAATCAAGATCCGCATCGGCACGGAAAACAACTCTGATTCGCTGGAACTGACAGGTGCCGAAGCGCAGCTGCTTGCAGCGCGCCTCGAGCGCCTGGAATTATCGGGTAATTGGCCGGCGGACGTCGTCATGATGAGCCGTTCTCTTCGCTCACGATTAACTCCGGGTGCTTGAAAGAACCACCGCAATCAAATCACATGAGGCTGAGACAATTCTCCTCGTCTAGATTTGCAATTTCCACAGGGCTCGTTGCAGACTAATTTCATGAATAACCATTTCGACCTGATCTGCATAGGCGCCGGCCCGACCGGTCTCGCCACCGCCATCGAGGCCAAGCGGGCCGGAATGCGCCCTCTGGTCATTGACAAAGGCTGCCTCTGCAACTCGCTCTTCCACTATCCCGTCAACATGGTTTTCTTCACGACCCCGGAATTGCTCGAAATTGGCGACCTTCCTCTCACGAGCCCCTCAGAAAAACCCACACGAACAGAAGCCCTGAAGTATTACCGAAAGACCGCAGAGCACTATCAATTGGAGCTGGCTCTCTATGAAACCGTCGAAAATGTCGAAGGTCACGATGGCCATTTTAAGGTTCACGTTAAGTCGCAATTAGGTACTCGTAGCTCATACGAAGGCAGCAAGCTTGTCATCGCCACGGGTTACTATGACCTCCCCAATCCCATCGGTGTCCCCGGCGAAAATCTGCCTCACGTCTCGCATTACTACTCAGAGCCACACGAATTCTGGGGGCAGAATGTAATCGTAATTGGGGGAAAGAATTCCGCTGCCGAAGCCGCGCTTGATCTCTTTAGAAGCGGCGCGCGTGTTACCCTCGTCCATCGCCGGAAGGAAATGGGTTCCACAATCAAATACTGGGTGCGCCCAGACATCGAGAATCGCATCCGCGCTGGACAAGTCCGCGCCCTCTTTGAAACCAGTGTCACGCGCTTCGAGCCCGGGTGCATTTACGTCCAAACGAATGGCGTCGAGCAGGCGTTGCCGACCCGTCAAGTTTTTGTTCTCACCGGCTATCACCCGGATTTCGATTTCCTCCGCCGCCTCGGCGTCGAATTAGACGCTCAAACGAACAAACCAAGAATCAACACGCAGTCATTGGAAAGCAATATTTCTGGAATCTATCTAGCAGGCGTTGTTATCGGCGGAAACGCAACCAGCGAAATATTCATCGAGAATGGCCGCTTTCACGGCAAACAGATTGTCGCCGCAATCTCCGGCCGCGAAATCCCCCTCAAATGATCCAAGATCCACGCCAGTGCGGACATGATTTTGCAAACTCGCTTTCCGCGACCTATATCCATCCTCCTCATTAATTTGTGCGTACCTGTTCGCAGGTGAAACAGGATCCTTTCAGTTTGTACCCACAGCCTGGAAAACTCGTAAGGATCGCAATATTCAAACTGACCCACGCGCGTAGGCCCAAGGTTGCCCGCAAACCGCTTCAATTTGCCGCGCGCCACCCAGCTTGCTAGAATCACTACATATGGCCTCAGTCATTTCTGAAATTGGTGGGACCTTTTCGACCCTCGTAAAGGGATTCCGAGTCACGTTGGAAAACATGTTTAGGAAGCCGGTCACCGAGAATTATCCCGAAGAGCCGGTTCACTTTCAGGCGCGCTATCGCGGAATTCATGTTCTGCAACGCGACGAGGAAGGCCTCGAGAAGTGTGTAGGATGTTTTCTTTGCGCGGCAGCATGCCCCGCGAACTGCATTTACATCGAAGCCGCTGAAAACACCGAGACGAAGCGCATCTCAGCAGGAGAGAGGTACGCAAGTGTCTACAACATTGATTATTCGCGCTGCATTTTCTGCGGCTACTGTGTTGAAGCGTGTCCCACAGACGCGATCACGCATGGACATGAATTCGAGTTGGCCACATATGATGTGAGTGCTCTACTCTATCGGAAAGAACAACTCCTCAAGTCTAACCAGCCACGTGTCTGAACAACGCGCTCACGGATAATTGAAGAGCGTGGAATCAGCATTCATTCAATCTAGAGCCCGTTTCCTCTTCTTAAACACACGCCGACCAAAATAGCAAAGCGCGCGCTGGTGCTTCCGATTCGAGTCACTGAAGTGTGGACGATGGACTACACGCATGACCAGCTGTCGAGCGAGCGGAAATGTGGGACTTTAAACTTGAAGGACGGCTACACGCGAGAAGACTTGGAAGTCGAAGTCGACACCTCGCTGCTGGGATCGCGTGTGGTACCGGTCCTGGAGCTGGTGCTGGAACGCCGCGGGACATCGGAGCGGACCGAAGTGGACAACTTGACGGAGTTCACGAGCAAAAATGGTCCATCTTTGGGTCGGTCAAAATCAGGTGGCGTTGCGCTTCATCAAGCGTGGCAGGTCGACGCAGAACGCATTGATCGAGAGCTCCACGGGAAGTTCTGAGATGAATGCTTGAACCAGAACTGGTTCGTGGACCTCCGTCATAATCTAGAGGTAAACGAGGACTGGCGGTTGGATTACAACACCGAACGCCAGGAAAGCCCCTTGAGTTTCTGACGACGGAGGGGTTCGCCGCAAGTGCTGCCGCGCGACCGGCGTCTTCCCCCCGCGCCGGTCGTCTCCATTGCACCAGGTTGGGCCGGATTGGGTGCGCAAGGACCCAGGAGTGCGAACTTGTGACTGGACCAAGAATAAGGGGCAAGTCATCCTGTATAAATCCACCCCACCCCGCCATCGGATATGCAAGCAACTAATCGTAATTGCGGATCGTTTTTCCAAGACCGCATCCATTTCAGCAAACACCCACCATTGATATATTCATGAAACAGAAAGTGGAAAAGTGCGAATTGAAGACGACCTTGACGAATATCTGAATGGAGGGAAATTTGAGCGAGGGATTTAAGTCGCTGGAATTATAGCTGCCCCAACAACCATCAGGCCAGCGGCGGTTGCATTACCAATCGCAGGATGCGGGGTGGTGCGTATACTCACGCGTAATAGAGGATCGTTCGTGAATTTACTTTCGGCGAGGGCAGTTGATGAAGTGACGAGCCGCGTGGCAACGGTTCATGCGGCGTCGAGCGATATGACGAGGGAGGGACCGGTAACCGGTGGACTTGCGATGCGCAATGGGTTGAGGGCGGCGCGGCGGGCGGATGATGCGGCGATGTTCAATGCGTCAAGTCGAGATCTTGCGGCGGAGTACGCGATGACATTTGCCGGATCGCCGGGGGCATCCATAGCGGCTCACATGAACGCGTACGAACTTTCGGAGATTGATGCAATGAAGCCTGACAGACCGACGGCTGCCGTGACGACTATCGCTGCGAAGACTGTCGCACATATGAAACTCGATGCGGCGGCGGTTCATGTATGGAAGCGAGCTGCGTTGTCGCTCGATGCGCGATCGTTGCAGACGCGGCCGGTTCAAATGAAAGCAAAGAAAATGACGCCGGCAGGAATGACCGCCGGAGAAGTGATGCCGCTCGAGCGTTGTGCGGCTGAAGTGTTTGCACAGACGCTTAAGGGCTGTTGACCATCGAGGTTTGCGAAACGGAGCGGCCTGAATGGAAATGGAAGCCATGACGCTGGCAACCAGTCGCACATACCGCGCGGTTATGGCTGGTCTATTGACCATGGTTCTTTGCGAAAAGGTCGAATGGAAGTCCTTCCTGGAGTTCAACGTTCCTCGAAGATTTGGAACGGAGCATCGCCCGGGAGGAGCGAATCGAGCGCGAGGAAGTGAGCGCGTGAGAGGCGTCGATTGGGCGCCTGGTGGAAACAGCGCGCGCCGATGGGAGAGCTCGACTGGCGGAAGGCCCGCGCGCGGAAGAAATGGAGCGCGCGGCGGAGAGCAAGCGTTCCGAAGTGATGGAACGCGGCGGGGGGAACTGGAGCTTCCGGTCAACAGAACTCGGGCGCGAGCGGTTCATACGCATGATCATGGCGCGCGCGAGCAACGCGGCCGTCGATTCGTCCAGGTATTGATCGATCAGGTCGACAATCTGTTTTTTCAAATTTGCGGCGTGATTGAGCCGCGAGAGCTCAAAGCTTTGCAGGGTCGGAACCGACGCCTTCAAGAGAAACTGGTATGGCAAGTTTTCGCTTCGGGACACGGTTTCCTCCTCAATCGAGCCGGCGAATGCGCGGGAGATGCCATTATATTCAGTACATTATCTACAACTATGTCTATCCTAGCCGACAATAATATACGGACGCTATATGACTGTACAGTACTATATCAAGTATTAAATACAAGGCGGACCCGGAATTATGTGCAGCGCATGCTCGAATGACGATCTTAGACCGGAACTCGCCGGTGGTTTCGCCGTGAATTCGCCGGTTCATCGCCCGCGTTTCGCCTTTTGGCGGGGCGGAAGGCGAAAATATTATCGGACACTCTCTTTTTTGCGGGATGCGCGAAAAGCGTCATTTTTACAGGGGTTTTCACGACTGGGCGGGTCGAAGGCGTTTGCGGAGCCACCCGCATTTGCGCGTTTGGGGAATCGCGCCATTGTCGAAGCGCGCGACCCAAAGCCGGGAGGATCGGGTGAAAGGGAGGATTACTTGCGCTACGAAAAGCGCCACCGGGGATGCGCGCGCGCATCGAGCGAGCCGGTTGAGATCCGCGTAAGCGCCGACGCGATTATCGAGGTGAGCAGCACAGGAAGGCTCAGGCACGTGGCGGCCTCTAGACGTATAAATTAAGATACTGGCTGGCCCGATATTGCGGAGTTCGTTTCGTGCCGAGAACCGGCAACGTGGCCCGTTCGCGAACCGGCTGGCGTGCCGTTGTCTTATCACAACGCAATTCGCGCGGGGCGGGCGATTTTCGCGTACACGCTTTTTGGCGCCGCAGCCGCGGGCGTGATTTGGTTTTTGCTGAAGTAATTGAGTCGAAGCATGCACAGAGGAGGGCGCGATGAACGCTTTCGGCGGGGCATTCGACGTGGAACTCGACGGCAGCCGCTTGCTGACTCAGCTCGAGGTCATCCGCGACGTTCTTCTTTCGGCGGCGGAGTGCGCGGAATCGGCCGCTGTGCGCATGATGCGCGCGGGATTGCCGCCCGAAGATGGCGGCTGGATGACGTTGCGCGAACTCGGCGAGTTGACCGGCTACGGCGAGGCGAGCATTTCCGCGCAGATCCGTCACCTGCGCAAAGACCAGTTCGGCGGATTTCTGGTGGCGAAGCGCAGGCGCTGGATGGATAAGCGCGGCACGTGGGAGTACCGCATTCTCGGCCGCGCGGAGCGCACGATTTTATCGCCGCTCCTCTTGAGCGTGCGGATGTGAGTCACGATGCCGGGAAGAGTGAAAGCAGGGAGGACGGAAAAGTTGCGACCAGCGTGTCGAACCAAAACGGGCGGAGGTGAGCGGCCATGCCGAAGCGTGTAATCGATTTCGATGCGATGTGGGCAAGCGACAAAATCGCGGCGTGCGCGGAATGGGCGCAGGTCGAGTACGCGTGGCTCTACGGCCTGGCCGATTGTTGCGGCTGCTTCGAGCTGACGAACCTGCGCGTGATCTGGGGACGCGCGGCCGCCGTGCGAAAAAATCTTTCGCTTGAGCGGCTCGCGCAGGTGTTCGACGAATTTCACGAAAAGGGCCTGCTCTTCCGGTGGAGCGTTGGAGGCAAAAGCTACGGCCACTGGACCGGCAGCGATGTGCCCGGGCGGCTCCCGCCGCCGAGCTGGCGCAACCGCCTGGAGCGGTTAGCGCCGCCGGTGCCACGAGCGGCGCTCGAGGAATATGTTGCGATGCAAGCGCACGCGGCCGATGCGGGTACAGATGCAGGTGCAGACGCGGACACAGATGCGGGCGCGGATCGCGAGGCCAATTTCTTAGCGCCGCGGGGCTGCAGCAAAACGCACCCCGACGGCAAAGACGACTTGTTTGAAGCGCCGCGGGGCTGCAGCAAAACGCACCCCGACGGCAAAGACGACTTGTTTGAAGCGCCGCGGGGCTGCAGCAAAACGCACCCCGACGGCAAAGACGACTTGTTTGAAGCGCCGCGGGGCTGCAGCAAAACGCACCCCGACGGCAAAGACGACTTGTTTGAAGCGCCGCGGGGCTGCAGCAAAACGCACCCCGACGGCAAAGACGACTTGTTTGAAGCGCCGCGGGGCTGCAGCAAAACGCACCCCGACGGCAAAGACGACTTGTTTGAAGCGCCGCGGGGCTGCAGCAAAACGCACCCCGACGGCAAAGACGACTTGTTTGAAGCGCCGCGGGGCTGCAGCAAAACGCACCCCGACGGCAAAGACGACTTGTTTGAAGCGCCGCGGGGCTGCAGCAAAACGCACCCCGACGGCAAAGACGACTTGTTTGAAGCGCCGCGGGGCTGCAGCAAAACGCACCCCGACGGCAAAGACGACATCAAGCCATACCTTGAGGCGGCTCAAGCACAGGGTTTGGATTTGGATTGGGAAGGGAAGAGGGAAGGGGAGACACACACGCCGTGCCTTGAGTTGGGCCTTGAGGATAGCTTGAGGCAGAACGAAGAGAATTCGCCTCCGGAAAAAAGTGTGTGTGAGTCCGTTTCTCCGGTCTTCGGTGAAACAAAAACGGCAAAAACAATTCCGGCTGAGGAAACAGCCGGGAAAAACATTCCTGTCGAAGAAAAAATAACTGCGGACCCTGGAAGTGAAACTTCGTCTCTGCGTTGTCATCCTGAGTCCGCCGCGGCGGACGAAGGATCACGATCACCATCTACAAAACCATCCACAATGGCAGGTTCAGTGGCTGCAACCGGCAGATCCTTCGTCGCAACAAGCGCTCCTCAGGATGACAACGTGAGTAGGGGCAGCGTTCCTCGGAAGGACAACGTAGGAAAGGGCAGCGCTGCTCAGGATGACGACATGGGAGTGGGCAGCGCTCATCATGATGAAAACGAGGGAGTGGGTTTGGTTTCCACGCCGCTGCACGCCGCGCCGGAAAGACTCGCTGAAATCTGGGAGCAGGAACGCGGGTCGCTGCCCGAGTTGCGCGCGATGACTCCCGAGCGCCTCGCGCGATGCGGCGAGCGATTGCGCAACGCGACTTCTCGAAATTCCGCGCCGTCCAGCGCATCGCCTCGAAACGCGGAGCCGGCTGCGGCTCCCGATTCAGCGATCGCGCAATTTCTCAGCGACTTCCGCGAAGCGGTGCGCCGCGCGGCCGCGACTCCGTTTCTCTGCGGAGCGGGCCCCGCGGGCTGGCGCGCGAATTTCGATTGGATCATCGCCAACGACACGAATTATTTGAAAGTGCTCGAAGGCCGCTACGATTCGGGCGGGCACGCGCCCGACGCATCGGCCGATGAAATTTGCGCGGCCCATGCCCGTGTTGGGGGGAACGCGGGCAATCTCGCGCGTGGCGCGCCTGCTTGGGTGGCGGAGCGCGCCGCGAAGAATCCGTGCGCCGCGAATTGCGCGTGGGCGCGGGGCCGGTGGTTGCGCGCGCAGCGCCGGGCGCGTCGTCGAATGGCATCCGGCCGCATACTGCCGTCCGCGCCGATGTCGTCGAACGATTCCGCCGCCGCGGCCTGTAGCCCGGGTCCCCCGACCCCGGGGAATTTCGACGCTTCAATTGGTGCGCACGCAATTTCCGAAAACCCCGTGTTCAGGGGAACGCGGGCTACAGGAATCCAAATATGAAACCAGCATTCGCATTCGACGTCTGCCACGGACTGTACCGCGCGGCGCGCGAAGTGCTCGACGGCAACATGCATTCCACCGATCTCGTCGAGCGCGAAAAATATTTGTGGCGTCCAGGGCTGCGCCCGCGCCTCGCGGAATATGTCGCGGACTTTGCGCTCGCGGGCCGGGGCGCGCTGGCATCGCCGCATCTCGCGAGCCGCCTCGTGCTCTTCCGCGTTTTTTATCTGGGCCGCGCGGAACTGCACGCCGCGCGCGCGCATCTCGGCATCGGCGAGCTCACGTGGGAACAGTGGTCGGACGAGGTCCGTGCGCGAGTGGGACGGGAACTGCTCCGGCGCCGCATTTTTCCGCCGCGCCAATATTTCCGCGAGGCCAGCGCGCCGCCGCGCCCGGCGCGCGATCCTCGCGCGCAGGTGTCCGCGAAGCAGTCACGCTCGCCGCAGCCAACAGGCGACGGCGCACGCTTTCATTCAGCTCGCGATTCTCGCGCCGCTGCGACACCCGCGAAGCCGTCGCCACGCGGAAAGCGCGCAGAGCCGCTCTTCGTCCGCGATCCGCTCCGGCGCACCACAAAATCTGCGTAGAAAGTCCGCGGAGAATCCCCGCGCGGCATAACAAAATGTTGTCATCTTGAGGGCGCGACAAAAACGCGTTGTCATCCTGAGTCCGCCGCGGCGGACGAAGGATCACGATCACCCTCTACAACTCGAGCCACTCGCGCGATTTCGCGTGACGCCTCATGATTCTTCGGCCAAAAACCGGCCTCAGAATGACAATCCTAAGTGACCGCCCCGCGCATCGGCGCTGGAATGGAAATACTTTATTTGTAGGGGTTATTGTTCGACGTCCCAAACGCAGAACGTTCGGAGAGTGCTGACACTTCGGTCATTTTCAGGTACTCTAATTTTGCGTCTCAAGCATCGTTCAAGATTATAGGGCGGCTCGTAACCGGGCCGCCGTTTGTTTTTGCAATCGGGGCGTACGCGCCGCGACTCAAGATCCCGCGATAATTTCAGCCTTCGCCACGCCGCAGCGGCGGCATTTCTTGCTTATCGCGCTGAGCGTGATGCTCGCAATTGGATTCACGCGCCCGCCGCCAAAGAAAGATTTGCCGCACTTGGGGCACGGCCACGCGGTCCAGCGGTAGGACAAAAACATATTCGCGATCGCGAGTGCGAACACGCCGGCCACAACTGCAATATATCCCCTGGTGTGCGGCGTAAGAAAGAATGCCGTGACGATCAGGATTACCTCGCATGTGAAAGCGGCCAGCGCGAGGCCACGCCGCGCCTTGTAATCGTTCCACGCATTTGTGTAGTCGCCCATTCGAGTGTTGCGCGGGTCGGCCGCGCTCGCCGCAAATTGATTTCGCGCGCCGCTATTCTAGCAAATTGCAGTGTCGACATTGAACGCAAACCCTGCCAGGTGGTGTATGCTGGAAATATCTTCACGAGGGGAGATTTCAAGTGGCGACCGCCAAGGGAATCATCCAGGCCGAGTTCAAATTATTCGGCGTGCTGAAACGCAGTGGAGCATTTTACGTCGCGCACTGTCCTCCGCTGGACATCACTACACAAGGCCGCACGCAGGCCGAAGCCAAAGAAAATCTGATCGAAGCCTCCGAACTGTTTCTGACGAGCTGCCTCGAGCGCGGAACTCTCGACCAAGCGTTGAAGGAATTGGGTTTTTCGCCTACGAAGAAGCAGCCAAACGGGTTACCGCCGAACGCTTTCCCAATTTCGATCCCAATCCCCATGCGGTTTGACAAGAATCTACTGTGCCGCGCCTGACGCCGCTCCCTTGGCAAAGAATCATTTGCATGTTTGAGCAGCTCGGCTTTCGCCGCGCGGGGCAGAAGGGTAGCCACATCAAGCTGGAGAAGCCCGGAACTGCAAGGCCATTGATCGTTCCGCGGTACAGCGAGGTGGGAATCGACATCATTCTCAATTTGATTCGCACCGCCGGAATCACGCGCGATTCATTTCTTTTATTGCTGGAGAAATGCTGAGCGCCGACGTCTATCACTAGTGTTCCGATGTGACAGACAATGATGGCGTCGTGAGCGCATGCCGGAGACCTACATTTGACGCGGATGTCTCCGCGTGCTGTAATTTCAAGACAGTCTCCACGGAGACTGTCTCCACATGCCTACCAAACGCTGCAGTTCATCACGGAAGCGCAAGGTCAACGGGAAAGCGAACGGGAAGTTCGCGAAGCTCGATGCGCGCACACGTAAAGCTTTACTTCAATTGGCTCGGAGAGTGAAAAAGAACACTCCGATCATAGAGAAGAGACTCCGTGCGGCGGGTATTGAGCCCGACCCTGCATTGGTATTTGCCGCTGCGATGAATCTCGGCGCGCTGGACCGCCTTGCCAAGGAATAGACCTCGAATTTATCTGCTCGACGTGGATGGAGCAAGTCGTCGCCATCCAAGATGAATTGGTGTCCAGATTGTGGCCAGGGACTGAACCCGTCGAGAAGGGCTCTCTTCGAGACAGAGGTCTGCTGGAAGCAGCCCTCGCGCGGCCATTTCAATCGGCGTTTGGGGAAGACGCTTATCCAACAATTCTTGGGAAGGCGGCCGCGTTATTTCACTCACTTATTGCAAACCATTGCTTCGTCGATGGCAACAAACGTACCGCCGTTCTCGCGCTTCAGGGATTCCTTGTAGCAAACAGCTTTGTAGTGTTTCTGGACGACGAGACAGTTTATGTCCTGGCCAGGGAGACAGCCGCTCACAATGCGCGAGGAGTTTCGGCGGGAAAGGCCTACGAAAACATCCTTCATGTGCTGCGAGAGACCACCATCCATCTTTCCCAACTCCGTCCACGCAGGAAAGACAGCCTTCGATTGCTCAACACTTACGAAGAACTTCGAGGCAGACGACGTGCATGGAGGATGAGAATGGGGATATTGGACAGCTGAGCGGCGCCGGCCCCCAAAAATAATTGAAAATAAGGGAATTATCCATTTGATTCCCTAAATGGAAAGGAACAAAAATGACAGAACTAGAGGCAGCAGCGAGGGCAGTCGTTGACCGGCTTTTTGAGGTCTATCAACCAGAATATGTTCAAAAATGCGTTGAGAACGAGCCGGATAGTTTGCTGGGACGCACCGACCGTCTCAGGAAAGCCCTTAAGTCATACGGTGCCGTCGCTCCGCCACCACCCCCAAATCGGTGTTCCGGCTGCTATCAAGAGGCACATCCCGGCGTTTCATGCCGTTTTGCGAAAAAAGTTCGGGCTGTTTTGCTGGCACGGGGCTCGGGGAGTTAAACGGATAATTCCCGAAAATAACGCTTGACAAATTTTTGGGTTGTGCTATTCTTTTCAACGGAATAGAAGTGTCGCTGCCCGCCGCTCGGCGGGCGTTTTGATTTCTGGGCATCTTTTCTGCGTTTTTCCCAGCAATTTGCAGGGTTTTCAGTGATCGTTGCGCCTCGCCAAGCCCGCCCATCCGGCGGGTTTTCTCGTTTTTGGATGTAACGAAACTGCGCTTTTTCGCAGCGACGCAAATTTATTTTGACGTTTGGAGTGGCCAGAGGAGGTGGGGCTTCTCGCTGCCGATCCCTGAGCGCCTGTATTAATCTAGCGAACAACCTGCTGAGGCGTGGGGGCGTTCGGCTCATCGGGCGCGTTGGAATATTTCGCGAGGCCGCAATTGTCACAGCGCTGTTGCAGCGTGGGCAACAAGAAGCGCAACCCAAACCAGATGCGAGGAAAAAAATCCTTGTCACACCGAGGGCAGGACAATTCCTCAATGTAATTCTTGAGGAATGTGAACGCGACAATCCAGGCGCCCACGAGCACACCATAAGGCACCCAGGACGCTATGTGGATAGCCACGAAAGCATACGGCACGCTCAACATGAGGAACACGACGTAAACATCTCGGCGCTTCCTGTATTCCTTCCAATAGGTGGAGTAGTCGGGCAGGGCGTTGGTCATTGGCCACTCGCGATCGGCTGATTCTGCTGACGCCATATTACCAAATCGCGCAATAATTTCGTCCTTTTACGCAATTCGCCATCATCCGCATTTCCATTTCAGGAGGCATCATGCCAACCTACAGCAACACGCATCCGCCGCTCGCTCTTTTCCCGGGCGACATCGGTTTCAGTTTCTCGAACGAATCGCCCGCGGGCGGCACGTCCGGCTCGCAATTCGCGCTGCCCAATCCAACGGGAATGCCCAACGAGGGCCGCACCGTCCTCTGGCAAACCATTTACGCGACCGCGCCCACGAGCATCAGCCTTTCGCTGCAGGCCGCGATGGCCGACGTCGACTCCGAATATTCGACGATCGACACCAGCACCGCGACGGCCGGCGAAGCGCGCACGGTCGCGAACGTCCGCGCGAATTTCCTGCGCGTGAAGTGCAACTCGGCGTCGGGCGGCTCCGGGTATACCGCGCAGATTTTGCCGTAGGCGCCAGGTCAAATAGAAATTGTCTCCGTGCCCTGTTTTTGATTGTCATCCTGAGTCCGCCGCGGCGGACGAAGGATCACGATCACCCTCTACAACTCGAGCCACTCGCGCGATTTCGCGTGACGCCTCATGATTCTTCGCTGCGTCCCGATAAAAACCGACCGGGTCTCCGCTCAGAATGACAACGATTATTTGCGGCCGCGCCCCTTTACACAGAATCGCAGCATTCCATGCCAACCAATCGCAAAACCGGTAAACGCGGCAGCAAAGCCGCCGCCGACAAAGCGCAGCTCGATCTAATGGAACACAGCCCTTTGCCGGATACCTACACGCCGTCGCCTGACGATCCCACTGCCGAAGTCCCCACGAGCCGCGAGGATATCGGCGCGAAAGTTTGCTTGAAGCGCGACATCATTCAGGTCGCCAGCGATCTTCTTGCAGGCGTGGGCGACCCGAGGAAACTGGCCGTGCAATTGCGCACGTGGCAGACGATCGTCGAAAGTTTATTTGGCAAGCCCGGTGCGAACGGCTCCGACGAGCCGCCTCCGCCCGCCGATTGGGACGGCATGCCCGCTCCCGATCGCGAATCGTCGTGAGCAAAACCCAGAACGATTTATGTAGCCCGCGTTCCCCGAACGCGGGGCCTTTCCGCACAAATTACAATCGCGCCGCCACTTAAGAAATCCCCGGGTTCGGGGGAACCCGGGCTACACAAAAAATTTCACCCAAGGAGAACCACCATGACCACCACTTCCGTCACTCCAAGCACCGCGAAAATCGGCGAGATCGTCGAATTCGCCGGCGTCGGCGCGTTTCTCGCCGGAGCCGTGCTCAGCATCCATCACTACGCCATCGCGGCGCTCGTCATTGGCGGCGCCGCGGCATTTTTCGTCGGGAAAAAACTCCGCGGCGAATCGCTGTAGCCCGCCGCGCCCCAAATAAAAAAAACGTTGTCATCCTGAGGAGCGTAGTTCGCGACGAAGGATCACGATCCATCGTCATAACACGCGCCACGTAGCACGATTCATGGTGTCGCCTCATGATTCTTCGGCCGCAAACCGGCCTCAGAATGACAACGTGCTGTGTTGTGGCCTCAGAATGACAACAAATCAGCAGTTCCATTTGGCAAATGAAATCCTCCGCAAAATCCGCCGCGCAACAAAGTAAAACGCGCGGCATCGTCATCGCCGACCACTACGCGCCCTTCCCGCGCCAGCGCGAATTCCACGAGTCCGGCGCAAAATATCGCCTCTTCGGCGGCGCGGCCGGTCCCGGAAAAACAAAAGCGCTTTTGTGGGAGGCGATCCGCCAGGCGAATCGCTATGACGGCGTGGACACGCTGCTCCTGCGCCGCACATTTCCCGAACTCGAGTCCTCGCTCGTCGCCTATTTTCGCCGCGACGTTCCGCACGATCTTTACAAGGGCTACAACGACTCGAAGCACGTCGTGACCTGGCACAACGGCTCGACAACGCGCTTCGGCCACTGCGCGCACGAAGACGACATCTATCAATATCAGGGCGCCGAATATCTTTTCATCGGACTCGACGAGCTCACGCACTTCACGCTGAAGCAGTGGCAATTTCTCACCAGCAGAAATCGGTGTCCCGTGCCCGGCACTTTTCCGAACATGGCCGGCGCCACGAATCCCGGCAACATCGGCCACGCCTGGGTAAAGGCGCTGTGGATTGACAAGCGCCCGCCCGCCGGAATGGAGCGCGGCGATCTGTACGATCCGCGCGACTACGGATTCATCAAGGCCACCGTCGCCGACAATCCGATTTACGCCGACGACCGCGAATATCGCCGCACGCTCGACGCGCTGCCCACGCATCTGCGCCGCGCGTTTCTCGATGGCGACTGGAATGTTTTCGCCGGCCAATATTTTGACGTGTTCGATCGCGAGCGGCACACGCCGCGCGCCGGCGAAATCAAACTCGAACCCTGGTGGCCGCGCTGGATTTCCATTGATTGGGGCTTCGAGCATCCGAGCGCGGTCCTGTGGCACGCGGCCGCGCCCGGCGGCGCGGTCATCACCTATCGTGAATTTGTGCAGAACCATCTTTCGCCGCGCATGTTGGCCGCGGCGATCGCGGAGCGCTGCACGGGGGAGCGCATCGGTGCGGCCTATCTTTCGCCCGACGCCTTCGCGCAGCGCTCCGCGGACGACACCATCGCCGAGCAGCTCGCGCGCGGCCTGGAGATGGAAGGCCTGCCGCGCCCCGATCCCGCCGACAACGATCGCGTCGGCGGCTGGATGCTGATGTACGAAATGTTGCGCGAGGACGCGTGGCTTATCACGCGAAATTGCGAGCAGCTTATCGAAACGCTGCCCACGCTCACACGTGACGACGACAATATCGAGGACGTGCTGAAGTGCAGCGGCGATGACGTCGCCGACGCCGCCCGCTACGCAATTAAATCTCGCGTGGACCCGAAGTATTCGCCGCTCACGGGACTGGCGGCGCAACTCGCGCGCCGCGCCGAACGCATCAGCGCCGCTGACCCGACTTCGCGCGCCATTTGGATGCGCCAAGTGGAAGCCGACGCGCGCAAGCGCTCAAGTCCCGGAGCAAAACGCGGCGGCATTTCCGCGCCCCGCCGCTGGAAGTTGTGACTCGCGCCTTACCCTCTTGCCGTCATCCTGAGCGAAGCGAAGGATATCCCGGCTCGCATTTTGAGCCGGGGGTTTCCACCATTATCGCCACGCACTAACCAGTTGCCCGGCGGAGCCAAACCCCCGACGCAAAAAACGCGTCGGGATATCCTTCGTCGCAAGAACCGCTCCTCAGGATGACGGGAATTAGTCTGTGGAGCGGGCGGGCAGGATGTCCTCACTTAAATCGCGCCACTTCGGATTCATCGCCTTAATCAGCGCGAGCTTTCTCGATCTCAGCCATCCCTTGAGCTGCCTCTCCCGCGCAATCGCGGGCCGGATGTCGCCGTACTCTTCGTAGTACACCAGCGTCGTCAAATTGAATTTCGCAGTGAACCCGGGAATTTCCTTCGCCCGATGTTGCAGCAGCCGCTTCCGCAGGTCGGACGTCACACCGACATACAGCATCCGCGCGGCGTTCGTCAAAATGTAAACGTGACAGGGGCGGTCACGCACCCGGGCCACTTTCAAGTGTTGCATCTGATGACCGCGACCTAAAGATCCGCAACACCCCGTAAAAAAGGCCGAAGTAAACCAGCCATGAAAAAAGCGGGACGAAATACCAATAGGTACTCCAATCGTGAGCATTTGAGGCGAGCAAATCCAAGAGGAAACCCGGGAAAAGCAGTGCGACGCCAATCATGTCCGTGTGACTGGATGTTGAACGCTCGGCCGAATGCGTGAACGTAGGAAGAAAGACGAATGCGGATCCCACGCCCGTCACAACCGTGGCAAGAATTGCCGCCCACATTCCGACCCTGGTAAAACGCCTTTTCATGTCGGCCTGCTTCCGGGTTATGCCGTTTTCACCGCCCTCCGTCGCGCGCCGCCCACGTCTGAGGTGGCCTAGGAAGCCCACGTAGAACACCACGAAGTAGAGCGCGGCTGCTGACAACGGAACGAGCCATCTGTAGTGCTCCAAATTATCGCGCCCAACTGTGAGCAGCGAAAATGCGATTCCAGGTAAGAGGACGAATTCGCAGGCAAACATGAGGAAAATGGCTGTCCAGTCATGAGCCGGATTCCCAGCTGGAAAGTCTTTCATCAGGTAACGTGCGGCCAGCTCGAAGGTGCAGCTACCAAAAAGCGACAATATCGCCGCCCACAGCGCGGCGCGAACAATAGGCTTCTTTGTCCATGAAGGCATAGGCTCTACGCCTCTTCCGCTGCCGCGCGCCGCTGCTTCCGCGTGTTGCGCCAGTGGATCCAAATCGAAAAAATCAGGAAGTAGAGATACCAATTGACGCCGAGGCTGACCGCCTGGCCAACCCAATAAATCGCCGTCGCGTGCGACCCGCTGAGAAACGTAATCAAGTCGCTGATGCCGCCCCCGACAAAATATCCGGGCGCGAGCGGCAATGAAATCACAAAAATAAAAATAAAGAGCCAACGTGGCGCGTCGCCCGCCGGGTTGTGAACCAGCAGGGAAGTAGCGGCCCACGCAATCGCAGGAATTCCGAACACGAACGCCGCGGACCAAATCGCGCCGCGGCTTTCCGCCGCGCGCGCCAGCGAAAAAGCAAAAAGCAAATCATGAAATAGAAGAGCCAGCTAAGGATTGGCACGGTGATCCAGACGGAATCAGCCGCTCTATATCCGAAGGAAAAAGTGCCCGGGAATAGAGAAACAACCCAAACGATCGCGCCCATGAGTAAAGCCCCCGGGCAGAGAAGCGCGACTCCCAAAACGTAGAGTCCACTTTGGCCTTCTAGCAGGCTGCGGAAAAAGTCTTCGCATGCGTTGGTATTTCTCGTTTTCTTGAGTGGGGCATGATCTTTTGCTTGTGTTTTTTCCCCGTTTGGGGTGTGACCCCGCTCTGCAGTGGTGCGCTTCGCGGCTCGACGGACGGTTTACGCAGCCGCCGCCGTCAGATTGCGGATGCGCACCAGGTTGTAGACCGCCGCGGCAAAGGTGAACATCCAATTCACTCGTTTTCGCCCTCGGTGCCGTGTCTGCCGCAGCAACCCAACCGTCTTCAGCCACCCGAACACTTCCTCGACTCGTTTGCGTTTCTTCTGACTCACCTCGTAGCCCGGATGCCGCGTCGTCCGCGCATCGATCGCACTGCCCCCGCGCCGCTTCTGGTTCTGCGCCACGTGCGGCGTCACTTGTAATTCCCGCAGCTGGCCCACGAACTCCCGCACGTCATATCCTTTGTCGCCTCCCAGCGTCACCCGCCGCTGCCCGCCCGTCCGCGCCGCGATCATCTCTCGCGCCACTTCGCGCTCGGCCGTCCCCGTCGCTTGGCTCACGCGCGTCTGAACCACCAGACCGTTGCGATTCTCCGCCAGCACATGCCCCAGGTAACTCAATTTCGCTTCGCTCCCCCCACTCTTCTTGTACAGCCGCGCCTCCGGGTCCGTCGTCGAGGCGTGCGTTTCGTTGCTGCGTTTTTCCCCGTGAAAATCCACTGTCGGATTCCCCGGATCCTCGGGGGGCTCCTGCCGCTTCTCCCCCTTCCTCTTCTTCTTCGCTCGAAAACTCTTCTGCCCCGCCCAGGCCTGTACCAGCGTCCCGTCCACCGTGAAGTGTTCGTCGGATAGCAACTCCTTCGCCCGCGCCTGCTCCACCACCTGCTCGAAAAACGCTTCGGCGATCTCTCCCTCCAGCAACCGCTCCCGGTTCTTGGTGAACACCGTCACGTCCCAGACCCCGTCATCCATGCTCAAGCCCACGAACCACCGAAACAGCAAGTTGTATCCCAACTGCTCCATCAGCAGCCGCTCGCTCCGCACGCTGTAGAGCACCTGCAACAACAATGCCCGCAGCAATTTCTCGGGCGCAATCGACGGCCGCCCGTAACGCGAGTACAGCCGCGCAAATTGCGGCGACATCTCTTCTAACGCCGTGTCCACCATCACCCGCAGCCGCCGCAAGGGGTGATCGGACGGTATCCGCTTCTCCGGTGAAATGTAGCTGAAGATGCTCTCTTGTTGTTGGTCGTGTCCGCGCATGCCTGCTTAGACGCAACGATCCTTCATTCGGTCGCACAAATCTGACTTTTTCCGCAGCCTGCTAGAATGCCGTTGCCGTATCGCGCTTCGGGATAGATAGCCGCAACGCCTATTAGTGTAATGATCGTCGCCCAAATTGTAGCGCGGCGCAGGGCTGTTTTGACTGGAGCGTTCACAACGCGATTCTGCCGCTAACAATACGCGAGGGCAAATGAATTTATTTCGCGAGTTAATTGAACGCATCGGCAACGCCTTCCGCTCCACATCCCGCGGATCGCATGACGGCACGGCGCAATCGACCCCCGGCCGCCCGCGGCTGGTGCGCGTGCAGGAAAATTATCTGCGCTCGCTCGAAGACGATGTCGCGCGGCTGCGCGCGGAAAATCGAGCGCTGCTGAATTCGCTGCTCGGCACGGCGGGCATCCCGCCGCTCGAAATTCCCGGCGGCGCGGGCGCCACGCGTCCCGCGGCGATGCCGACGCGGCGGCGTTCCTGGCCGCAAATCGCGCAATCGCTCGAGGCGCTTTCCCGCGATGCGGCGGCGTCGCGCCCTGCACAGCAGCAAAGTGCGCAAACGAAGAGACCGTTGTCATCCTGAGCGAAGCGAAGGATCACGATCAATCGTCATAAACCGAGCCACGTGGCACGTTTTCTCGTGACGCATCATGATTCTTCGGCCACAAACCGGCCTCAGAATGACAACGTGTTTTGCTGTCATCCGCTCTCTTTTGGTTGTCATCCTGAGTCCACCGCGGCGGACGAAGGATCACGATCAATCGCCATGAACCGAGCCACGTGGCACGTTTTCTTGTGACGCCTCATGATTCTTCGGCCGCAAACCGGCCTCAGAATGACATCGTTTCGTTGAGCGCCGTGCGGCCAACACTAACATCGTTTCATTGATCGGCACGCGCCTCAGAATGACAACCACTTTTCATCCGCACACAAAAGGGAAATCATGGCCACAAACATCACAACGGAATTCTCGCCGGTTCCCGGAGCAATCGTCGAAAAGGAAGGCCCCGCGAGCGCCGGCGCCGCGCGCGCTTTTGTACCGCCGGCGTCCTCGGCGGCGAATTTTGCCAATCGCGCCAACGTGCCGAGCGACGCCATCGATGACGAGTTCGCGCAGGGCGCCGGGCAGGAGCCCGGCGGTACAAATGACCCCGCCATCGCCGCCGCGGCCGCGCAAACGCAAAACGAAGACGCATCGCCAACGGCGCAAATCGTCGCGGCGATCGGCGCCGGACTATTCGGCCCAAACAACGAACGCCTCGACGACCTGAAGCCGCGCGTCGTCGCCGCGCTGCGCGACCTCATGCTGCAATTCCGCAGCGAAGGCCTCGTCGCGCGCCGCGCCGAAGTTCGCCGCATCAAGCAGGCGCGCCTTTTTTGGCAGGGCCTGCGATACGCGTGGTGGAATCCCGGCGACTTGAGCTGGCATCTGCCGTACGAATCGCTCGGCGGCGACGACAAATCGCTCGAAGAAATGCCGCGCTACCAGTTCGTCACAAATTTGTATCAGGCGTTCGGCCTGAGCTTCATCGCGCTCGTCAGCCAGGACACGCCCAGCACGCGCTTCTATCCGCAATCCGCGCAAAGCGATATTGACGTGCTCGCCGCGCGCGCCGCGAGCGATGTCGCCGCGCTCGTCGAAGAAAATAATAAAGTGCAGCAGCTCCTCACCGGCGTCGGCTATTACCTGTGGACCGACGGAAAAATCGGCGGCTACGTCCGCTACGTTTCCGACGCGCAGCGTTTCGGCTGGCATGATGAGGACATTGTCGAAGAGGCGCTCGTGCGTCTCGGCGAAGACGCGTATGTCTGCCCCCCGTGCGGCCATGAATCGCCGGCGGATGGGCGTGACGCGGATTCCGCAGCGACGAATTCACGCACGAACGGCGCGGCGAATGCGCCGCATCCAAAATTCTCGACGAGCCCGGAGGCTCCCGTCTCCGGGCGGACTGAATTTGCGCGCGCAGGGGCCGCCCCCAGGCAGGAGCCTGGGGGCTCGATGGACGATGTTTTTGACGGCACGGATGAAAATGCCGGCACGGAGACCAGCGCTACAAACTTCCTCGCCGGCGCGATCTGCCCTCAATGTGGCGCGCAACTCGCGCAAAAGGATTTCCGCCGCGCGCCCGTCGTCGCCATCCCGCGCGTTACCGGAGTGCGCCGCGTGCCGAATGGACAGGAAGTCATCAGCATTCTCGGCGGCCTCGAGCTCAACACGCCCGTGTGGGCCAACGAGATGCACGAATTTCCGTATCTGCAATGGCAGCAGGAAGTTCACATCGCGAAATTGCGCGCCGCCTATCCGCACGCCGCGGACAAAATTATTTTGGGCGGCCCGGTCGAGGCCGAAGACGTTTACGCCCGCGCGTCGCGCGTGGCTGTGGCACAAGGACTGCCGACCACTCAGCCCGGCGACGCGCTCTACAATTTAATTACCTTCACGCGCACGTGGATCCGCCCGTGGGCGTTTTACGCGCTCGAAGACAAGCAGACGCGCGAAGAACTCCTCGCGCTTTTTCCCGGCGGCGCGTACGTCGCCTTCGCCGGCGAAACCTATTGCGAATCGCGCAACGAAACGCTGGACGATCACTGGCGCGTGATGCACGCCCTGCCCGGCGACGGACAGAATCGCCCGAGCGTCGGCGATTCGCTGGTGCAAATTCAGGAGCGCTACAACACGCTCAGCAACATTCAGGCGGAAACGTACGAGTTCGGCATTCCTCCGATTTATGCGGACCCGCAAGTTTTGGATTTTGACGCGCTCTCATCGCAAACCGCCGAGCCCGCCGCGCATTACCCCGCGCGCGCGCGGCCCGGCCAGCCGCTGGCCGCGAGTTTTTTCCAGCCAGCGCCCGCGCAGGTTTCGCCGGACATGCTCGAGCATCAGCAGGAACTCGCCGGGCCCGTCGCGCAATTTCTCACCGGACTTTTTCCCGCGGTGTTCGGCGGAAATCAGGGCGGGGCAGGGAAGACCGCCAGCGGTTACGCGATGGCGCGCGATCAAGCCATGGGACGCCTCGGCCTCGTGTGGCGCCGTCTGAAAACTTTTTACGCGGACCTGATGCTGCTCGGCGTGGACACGTTTCGCCAGAATCGTCCGGGCGACGTTGAGATTCCTCTGCTGGGTGCCTCCGGCGAATTTGAATCGAAGTGGATCCGCATGGCCGACCTGAAGGGAAATATTCAGGTGCATCCGGAAGCCGACGAAACTTTCCCCAGCTCGAAATCGCAGCAGCGCGCGGTGCTGCAGTCGCTGCTCGCGTCAAACGACCCGATGATCGCGCAGGCGCTCAGCGATCCCGACAACATCGCGTTCATCAAGGGCGTGTTCGGCCTCGATGATTTGAGCGTGCCCGGCGAAGACGCGCGCGAAAAACAGTTGCGCGAGATTTCGCAGCTCCTCGCCGCCGCGCCGATTGTGATTCCCGCGCCGGCGCCGCCCGCGCATAACACTTCCGCGAACTCCGCAGCACCCCCGCCGGCCGCCTCAGTCGGCGCTCCCGCAAACGGCGCCATCGCAGGGGCGCAATCGCAAGGCTCCGGAATTGCGCCTCTGCAACATTTCATCGAGCTCCCCAGCGTGCCCATCGACGAACTCCTCGACGACCACGCCTCCGAGCTCGCCGAAATCCGCCGCTGGGCCTCGAGCGACGCCGGCCAAATTGCGCGCGCGCAAAATCCGCTGGGCTTCGCAAACGTTCGCGCGCACGCCGCGGCGCACCAGGCCGCGCTCGCGCGCCAGTCCGCGCAAGCCGCGCTACAGCAGGCGGCAACGGCATCACTCGCCGGCGCGGCGAAAAAATCGCGCGCCTAAAAAAGGAGACGCACCATGTCGCACACCGCATCACCAGCTATCGCACATCCGTCCGCGCCAAACGCGCCGATTCTTCCGGGTGCGTATCCAACCGACGAGCAAATCCTCGGCATCAGTGAAGACGCCGCGTTCAATGCCGACGCCGCATCCGGCGACGATCGTGTAGCGCCGCCGTCCCTGGCGGCAAATTCAAATTCGCAAAATGCCGGCACAGAGGCCGGCGCTACAAATTCCGCCGCGCTACCCGCCGCACTGCCCATGGACGCCCCCGAATGGCTCGCGCGCGCATCGGCCGCCGCGCCCGACGCCGCGCCGCAGCTCGCCGCGCTCTGGCAGCGCTCGAGCGCGCTCGACACATTCGATCGCGCCTACTATGGCGCCGACGCCTCCGCGCAGCAGGCGCTCGTCGCGCAACTTTACGCCGACGATCCCGCTGCGTTGCGCACCATGGTCGCCGCCGCGCAGCAAATTCTGGATGGTTCTCGTGTAGCGCCGCCGTCCCCGGCGGCGAATTCGCATTCGCAAAAAGCCGGCACGGAGGCCGGCGCTACAATCGCAAACGCCGGCGCGCTGCGAAACGCGAACGCGCACCAAAACGCCAACGCATCGCACGCACTCAACTTCGATCCCGCCGCCTACGCGCAGTTCGAGCAATCCACAAACGACGCCGTCATTTCCGATGTAAATCGCGCCATCGAGCGCGCGCTCGACCGCGCGCTGCCCAGCAACATCGCCGACGGCGCGCGCCGCCGCATCGCCGGCGATACGCTCGCCGAGGTCCACGCCGCTCTGCAGGGCGATCGCGATCTTTCCGCGCAAGTCGCGGCGCTCATTTCGGGCACCCCACCCAATACCGTCATCCCGAGGCGGTTCGCAGCCGAGGGATATCCCGACGCGCGGCCTGCGTCGGGGGTTTCCGTTCATCGCGGCACACCGCGCCTCGATTCCGCCACGCGCGACGCTGTCGCGCGCCTCATCGTCACCCGCGCGCGCGGAGTCATCCCCGAAGCCGCGCGCCGCGTCATTGGCGAATGGACCGGCTCGGTGCTCGCCTCGCATCGCGAGCGCTCCGCGAAAACGCAGGCCGCGTCCGCGCGCGTGGACGTCACCGGCAGCGCGATGAACTCGCCCGCGCCGCGCCGCGCCGTCGCGCCCCGCGACATCAATTACCGCGCCACCAGCGACGAAGATATTTTGAGTTGGTAAGGAGCAATCATGCCCATTGTCGGCTCATCCGCGTACAACACCGCAGGACAAATTACCGCGCTCATCCGCTCCCTTCTGAATGACGCCGCCGGAAATCTTTTTACCGACGGCGTGCTGATTCCTTACGTCAACTCCGCGTATCGAAAAGTGCAGCGCGCGCTGGCCGCCGCCGGCCAGGAAACTTTTCTCACCGACGACATTCTCCTCGTCGTCTCCGCGATCGCGGAAGTGGATCCATCGCAGCAGGTGGTCATCAACGACGCCACCGCGCCGCCCAATCAATTGCCCACGGATTTGCTCACGCCAGTCGCACTGTGGGAACGCGCGTCCGGCTCGAGCGACGATTTCGTGCAAATGGCGGACATGACCGGCCGCGGCGGCCTGCCCTCGCTCGAGCAGACGCTCTGCCTGCGCTTCTGGGAATGGCGCGAAGACGGCCTTTGGTTTCTCGGCGCGACGCAGGACACGCAAATCCGCATGCGCTACCAGAAATCGTTTCCGGATTTCAGCGACGGCACGAGCGTCGTACTGATTCGCAACGCGCAGGAAGCGATCGCGTATTACGGCGCCGCGATGGCGGCGCTGGCGCGCGGCTCTCCGCTCGCGGATAAGTGGAGCGATGCCGCCGGCGACGCGCTCGAGGATTTAATTTCAACGACGGTGCGCCGCGATCAGCGCGGAGGACGCCGCCGGCTGCCGTATTCTTCGCGCACCGGCTTCCCGCAAATTTGGTAGTGCGAGTGAGTGCGCAATATTCCGCGCCGCGAAGAAGTTTGTGTAGCCGCTCACACCCCTAGTGTTGTCATCCTGAGTCCGCCGCGGCGGACGAAGGATCACGATCAATCGCGATAAAACGAGCCACGTGGCACGGTCTCTCGTGACGCCTCACGATTCTTCGCTCCGGGCCGATACAATTCATCGCCCCTCCGCTCAGAATGACAACAAATTGGAATTGTCGCCTTCGTAGCACAGGCATTCGTGCCTGTGCGGTTTTCAATCGCATTTTCCGAGGAGAACACCACCATGAAATCCGGAACCATCAAGAGCGCGCAGCGCGACGCCGCCGGCGTCGTGAGGCAACTTCCGCTGAGCGGCAACATCCGTGAAGGCGGAGTCGTTCGCGAGAGTAAACCCGTCCGTGAAAACAAAGCCGTCCACGACACTGGCGGCGCGCGGCATTCGCCCTCGCACACGAACGGCGCGCCGCAATCGGACCCGCGCGGTAATGACGCGCCACGTTCCGCCGAAGGGGATGCCTTCGCGGGCGATTGGCCGGCCACCAACGGCGTCACCGCCGGCGGCGGCGCGGTGCTCTGCAACATCGCCGAGCAATCCTGGATCCTGCACCGCACGCACGGCACGTTTGTCATCGCCGGACGAACGCCCGGCGAAACCTTCACGCTCACCGTGATCGGCGCGCGCACCGGCGCGATCGATCTCGGCGACAAACGCACGCTCGAATTTCCCATCAGCGCGCGCGAAATCGCCGAAGATCTCGCGCGTGAAGTTAATTCCGATGGCGGGGAAGGGAGCTACTTCGGCGTTTTCGTCTGCAAGGGCGACGAGCCCGCCGACGCCGAGCTCGCCTGCGCCCGCGAACAGCTCGGCGCGTTCTATCGCAATCTCGTTGCCGTCGCCGACAAGGAATGGGAGCGCACGCAAAACGTGATCTTCATCAGTGATTTGCAGCGCCGCGCCGCGCGTGAGCTGAAGCTCGAGAAGGAGTGGTCCTACGAGCCGCAGCAGCGCATGGACTGCCCCGCGTGCGGCGAAAAGTTGAAGCCCGGCGTCGCTGTGTGCCGCGTATGCGGAGCCGTGCTCGACCGCGCCAAGGCCGCGCAGTTCGGCCTCGTCGCCGCGCCCGCGCCGGGGAATGCCGCGTCCGCTTAGTGCGCGCCCCAAGACAAATGGTTGTCATCCTGAGCGGAGCGAAGGATCACGATCAATCGCCATAAAATGAGCCACGTGGCACGGTTTCCTGTAAAACCGCATGATTCTTCACTCCGGGCCGGCACAATTCGCCGGCCCTCCGTTCAGAATGACAACGCGGTTATTTGGTCGTCCTATTGGGCAGATCGCTCCTATTCAAATCCCATGGCATTCGTGCGAAACTCGCGGCGTGGGCGAGCGTCTCTACCACGTGTACATCATGGCCAATGAGCAAAGAACCCTCTACACCGGCGTGACTGGAGATTTACTTCAGCGCATGCTTCAGCACAAAGAAAAAGCCACGCCGGGATTCACGCAGAAGTATGCGTTAACCAAAATGGTCTATTGCGAATCGTTTCGCGACGTCCGCGCGGCCATCGCCCGTGAAAAACAGATCAAGGGTTGGCGGCGATTCAGAAAACTCGATTTAATTGAATCTCAGAATCCCGGTTGGGATGATCTGGCTGTCAAATGGGACCGGCACATGAAGAGATCCGGAAACTAGGATGGTTGTCATCCTGAGGAGCGCAAAGGAAAAGTTGTCATCCTGAGTCCGCCGCGGCGGACGAAGGATCACGATCAATCGCCATAAAGCGAGCCACGTGGCCCGGTTTTTTGTGACGCCGCATGATTCTTCGCTGCGGGACGATACAAACCATCGTCCCTCCGCTCAGAATGACAATGTAGTGGGGGCATGGAGCAATATTTGGAAAAACGGTTGAAGAAACGATTTAGTATTCGGGGGGGAATTCATGAATTGGAATAATAAATTGTCGCGTTTGAAAATCGCAAGCGCGCATCGCGTGATGCACGGCTTGGCGCACCGCGCGGTGTCTTGCGCAGCGCTCCTTGCGGCGCTGGCCGGATTCGCCGCCATCGCACCATCCGCCCGCGCGCAATCCTCTGGCTCGCGCAAGGACGACGTCGTCCTCAACGCGCGCGGTCTGCCGCTCGCCGGCGCGCAAATCCGCGTCTGCGCCTCGACCGCCTCGGCCCCGCCGTGCACCCCGCTCGCGCTGATCTATTCGGATGAAGCGCTGACGCAGGCGCTCGCGAATCCCACCACCACCGATGGCATGGGCAATTATTCTTTTTACACCGCGCCGGGCCGCTACGTCATCGAAGTTTCCGGCCCCGGAATCACCACGCGCCAGTTGCGCGACGTCATTTTGCCCAACGATCCTTCCGCCCCCACGTTCACCACCATCAACACCACCAGCGGCATCAGCGCGTTTTCGCTCACCCTCGCCGGTAATCTGGCCGTCGCGGGCAGCGCCGCCATCACCGGCGGACTCACCGTGAATGGCGGGCCCGTGCCGAGTACCGCCTCGGCGAACACCTGGACCGGTTCGCAAAATTTCGGCGGCCCGGTGCCGTGGCGCGATTGCACCGCGTACGGTTACGTCGGCAACGGCTCGCATGACGACGGCCCGGCCATCAATTCCTGCATCGCCGCCGCGGAATCCGATCCCGGCGGCACCGTTTATATTCCGTGGACGGCCGGCGGCGGCTTCATCAACACGTGTCTCGTTGTAGCCGCGACGCACACACAATGGCTCACCATCAAGATTGCGGCTCCCGTCTTGCAATGGGGCTCCGGCTGCACGACACAAAACTTTCACACAAACTCGCTTCAAATTGAAGGTCTTGGCGCGAGCGGCCTGACCGCCGGCGATGGATTTAACGCCAAAGCCGGGCTGAGGAACTACGCCTTTTCCTCCGCTCCATTTATTGACATCTTCGGTTCGTCCGTGATTCTGAAGAATCTCAACATCAGCTGCGGCGCCACGATTGGTTCATCGGTTTGCGTGAATGTGGATAACAACGGCACCGGATCTTCCGCGAACGTTTATTTGATGGGAACGAACGTGGGGTCGAGCAGCGTGGGCCCGGCCCTGCAATTTTCAGGACTCAATCCTCCGGGCGGCTTTGAGGGTTATGTAAAAGAGGGTGTTTTCACCAGTGCATCGGGTTGCAACGCATCCGTGAAGATCGTCAACTGGGGCGGAGTGTTCCTGGAAGATGATTTCGTTACCACCTGCGGCATTTACGTTCAGTATGTTCACGGGAGCGCCGCACCGGTCACGCAGATCCTGGTGAAAAATCTCTTTGTGGAAGCGCTCACCGGCGCGGTCGTCACGCTCGATTCGGATACGACTGCCGGCTCGGGTATAACTCTGGTGGAAATCGACAATGTGCTGCAAGCCGACAATTTGAGCGGCGCAAATGTTCTCGTCAAGACGACCGGAACAAATTCAATTCAAGGTGTGACCATTCGGAACGCGAGCGGCGCGAGTCCATCCGTGGTGAACCAATCGGCGAATCCGATTAATGGTTTGAATCTGACAGGGACTCAAGCGGACTCGAGCACGTATCTCACAGGCTCTTACGGACAATCGTTCAATGGCCCCGCATCCTGGTTTTGGTCCGGAAGTCCAACCGCGCAAGCGGTCGGCACCGTTCGGGGCGGCATGATCCTCTGCAATGGAAGCTTTACGCCGGGCGCGGACGCGCCGTTGCACGTGATCGATTGCACCAACGGCGGCAACGGCATGAGTTTTTCCGTTTTCTCGCCGGGCCTCGTGCAACGCCTCGACTCCGCTTACGGGAATCCGATTACCACGCGCGAATTTCCAGCCAACGGCACCTGGACGGATGAATTTAATCCTGTCTCCGGCTTCGGAGCCACCGTCTCACTGAATAGTTTGTATGGCATCTGGACTTCGCAAATCTCGAATGGCGTGGCAGGCAACGTTTCAGGGCAGGATATCGGCGGCTTCGCAAAAGGATTCAGCACCACGAACGATCTCGCGTTTGAGCGCAACGGCGGCACGAGCCGCATCCTGCTCACCGGGGCGCCAACCGCAAATCGCATTGTGACGTTTCCGGATTCGAGCGGGACGATTGAGTTGGCCCTTTCCGGCACGACCTCGAGCATCGGCGGCAGCTCGCTTTCCGCCGGCGCCTGCACCACGGGTACCGCGAGTGTTTCCGGCGCAACGACTTCGATGGCTGTGGCCGCAAGTCCGGTCGCGGATCCGGGGACCGGATTCACATGGAACGCGTTTGTTTCCGCGGCGGGCGCGGTCACCGTGCGCGTGTGCAACGTCAGCGGCTCGAGCGCCACGCCCACCGCGGCTGCTTACAACGTTCGCGTGATTCAGTAAAAGGGCAAATCACCGCAGAATAATAAACGTCACCGCGCCCGCGAGCGCCGCCGCGCACAGCACAACCGTCGCGGCCCTGCGCACGAACATGGTCGTCTCGCGCCGGAACACGATGCGGTTTTTTCCAAATCCCCACGTGGCGTAGCGGTCGCCGCAATAATGGCAGCGGATGTGCCAGATGAGCATGGCCGGAAGAATCGTGTATTCGAGAAATCCCTTCGGCCCGGACGTGGTGGCCCGCTTGTCCTGGCACCGTTCGCAATAGAAATTGGAAAGTCTCACACTGGCCCCTGAAATTTCCGCGGGCTCTGAGGAATCGCGCAACGAAACTATCCGGGCAACTTGGAAACTGGCGCGGCGCAATTCACCGCGCATCCTGAAAAATTCAGCGCCTTGAAGAGTCGCGCACCCTCTGAGAACCGCTCCACGCGTTGATTGTATTCCTAACACTTGACGAAGTGCAATTGTCCCGCGCGGACTGTTTCCGCGCTGGGGATGCCCATGAGGGTTTTATGAATCGCTGGGAATTATGGCTGAAGGGAATGCTCGCGGCGGCGATTGCCGGCTCCGCGAACGGAATCATCACCGGCTTCGCGGCCGTGGGCATTGACCCATTGCATTTTAATTTGCAGGCGGGATTCCGCAACACGATGTCGATCGCCGCGGTCAGCGCGGTGATGAGCGGCATCATCGCCGTCGCGGCGTACCTGAAGCAGTCGCCCCTGCCCGGCGATTCGCCGCGCGGGCGTTCCCGCCACGCCGACGATCGTGATTTTGATCGCGGCGATGACCGCCAAAATGACGGCGCGTAATCGCGAATTCGTTGCGTGCGGGGCAAAAAACGTTGTCATCCTGAGCGAAGTGAAGGATCACGATCAACCTCTACAACACGAGCCACTGGCGTGGTTTTCGTGCCGCCTCATGATTCTTCACTCCGGGCCGACAAACCCCATCGTCCCTCCGCTCAGAATGACAACGATTTTGTTTTTGTCCATCCGCCACAATACATTTTTTATCCTCAAAGAGTTTTGTTCAAGGAGAACAATTCACCATGTCAGCCATGTCCAATTCGCAGACCATTGCTTTGCAACTCGAAAAAGTGCGGGACAAAGTTCCGTTGCTCTATGAACGCGACGACGTCCTGCTTTCCATGATCCAACAGCGCGGCGACGTCGAAAAAGTTTCCAGCCGTTCGATGCGCCTCCCACTGCAAGTCAACCCCGGCGGCAAAGCCGGCAGCTACAACGCCGACGGCGGCGACCTCGGCCTCGGTTCCGGCACCGCCTACGACGTCGCGACGATCTCGCCGATCTTTTACCGCTTCGCCGTGGAGATCACAAAACTCGTCGAATACGCCACCAACTCGCGCGAGAAGGCCGTTGAAAACGCCGCCAAGCGCGAAGTCGCAAACGGAATGAAACAATTCCGCGCCTTCCTCGACAAACTCATCCAGACCGCCGGCAACGGCGTGCTCGGCTCGATCGCGTCGGTGAGCGGCAGCACGTTCACGATGAACGTGCCTCCGGGCGCGGCGCTCGTTTACGTCGGCCAGACCATTCAGATTTACGACACCACGCTCACCACGAATCGCGGCTCATGCAACGTCCTCGCCGCCGACCCCATCACCGCGCAAACCATCACCGTGGACACGCCTCCCAGCGGCACGATCGCCACGGACCTGATCGTCCACGACGGTTTGAGCGGCGCGCAGCCGGTCAGCATGTTCGGCATTCCCTATCATCAGAACAACGCGACCACCGGCACGTGGCTCAACCTCAACCGCGCGACGTATCCCGTGCAGCTGGCCACGCCGCGCGTCAACGCGGGCAACGCCGCGCTCACCCCGGCAAATGTCCGGCTCGCCATCAACAAGGTGAGAAAGTCCCTCGGCATCAACCAGGTCGGGAAACTCATCGCCTACACCAGCGTTGAGCAGGAGCACGCGTGGGAAAATCTCGGCATCACCATCAGCCAGATCATCAAGGAAGGCCCGCAGGGCGGCGCCAACGACCTCGACCTGCTCTTCACCGGGCGCAAGACGATGTCCGGCGTGCCCATCAAGTCGAGCGTCAACGCGAGTCAAACCCGCGTGGATTTCCTCGACCTCTCGCACTGGGGCCGCGCCGTCATGAAGGACATTGATTTCTTCGAGATCGGCGGGCAGACGGTGTTCCCGATTTACGGCGCAAGCGGCGGTCTCTCCGCGGCCTACATTTTTTACTTCGATGTCGGCATGCAGCTCTGGGATGATTCGCCGCGCAGCGGCGCGTTCATCGATTCGCTCGCACGCCCGAGCGGGTACTAAACTCAGGGCGTGCGTTTCAGCACGTCTATATACCAATTGACGAATGGGGCATGTGCGGTTATATTCCCGCGCATGCCCCTTCGCGATTGGATCGATCTGAAGTTGCAACAGGCGATTGTGCGTCACACGCTCGACGCAGCAAGCGCGATTCTTGCATTTGCATCTGTCTCATTCCTGGTCAAACATTTTGTCGAAAATCCGGTCGTCGCACTTTGGTTGGATAGGATTGAAGAGTTGTTACTCATTTGTGTCTTCGTGGTCTTCGTTGCCAAAATCGGTTACGATATATGGAAGGTGATTCGTCATGGCAACGGGGATTAAGTGGTTCTTCGAGGGCTACGTAAAGACCTTCCTTCAATATTTGGCTGCGGGTATCGCGACGATTCCGTTCGGTGTGGTTTATGCATGGATTTCAATCTCACACCCCGGAGTGAGATGGGGTCTGTTGGCGCCCTTCGGTTGCGGACTCTTTAGCGCATTTCTTGCGTGGCAGATTGCCGGCTCCGTGATGGACCGCAGGACCGCTCTTAGAATTGCGGGCCAATCTTCAGTTTTGGTGTCTGGCCCGGCAATGAAATCAGGTCCGGATCCGACTTTTCCAATTGCTCCTCGTCATCGCAGCTGAACAAAAGCTCCGATCAATTTAGATTGCCTTTCCTTCCTGCGGGATTGAGGAGTATCCACTTGTGTGCTCAATTCATATAATCCGCGAAACGCACGAAGCGCCCGCGTTCGTCGCGCAAGCTCTCACTCGCGCGGGTGGACTCAACCGCTTCGGCGAGCCCAATTTCCGCGCGGTGTGGGGATGGTCGCGCCTCGCGTGGATCGGCGGACGCTTTGAAGACCGCGACGCCGCGGGCAATCTTATCCGCGAATGCGTCGAGCTGCGCTGCGAACCGAAATATTTTCCGCGCGACCGCTGGCACATCGAGCGCTGGTGCGCCCCCGAAATGTACGGCTCGCCGGAAGATTGGGCGCGCGCGACGCTCGAAGTGGAAGGCGCGCATTGCGTCGCGGCGCTTGGGCCCTATCCATCTCGCGGCGAATACGAGCACGTGTTCACGCTCGAGGGCCCATCCATCAATGGGATGCACGGCGAATTCATCCAACTCACGCCGACCATTGTCGAGCGCCTCGCGCGCATGATTGAAGCCAGCCGCGCGCTGACCGGCGCGGGTGATGCAAACTCCGCACGTAGCGCGGCATTTTCATCCAGCGCCGCGCACGACCGCGCCTACGACTCCTGGGCCGACACGCTTTTGAGCGACGCAGGCCCCGCGTTCAACGGCGTCCCCCACGTGACCGTGGCCACGCCGAGCACGTGATCGTGGCCGACGCCATGTGACCTTCGCCGCGCCATCGTTCCCGCGGAAATTCCTGACGCGCCATCACAAAGCCCGCCCCGCTAGACTCACTGCCAACAATGCGCCTATACTAAAAGAGGTAAGAGGTGTCGTGGTGGCAGATCTCGATTCCGAAATCGCAGCGTACGACACGATGCGCCAGGACCTCGAAGCGAATCACATGGGGAAATGGACGCTCGTTCATGACTCGAAGCTCGTGGCCCTTTACGATTCCTTCCAGGCAGCTGCGGAAGATGCAGTGAGCCGCTTCGGGCGTGGACCCTATCTCATCCGGCAGGTCGGCGCGCCGCCGCTGACATTACCTGCATCGATACTATATAATCCAGTGCATGGCGCGGGTAAAGTGCGGGTTTGACGACATCTCCGGGGGTGCCTCCGGCAGTGAACTCCTTCTTGCATACGGTCCGACACTCAAAGTAAACATTGGATTCGATTCTTCCTACAAACCTGGGTCCTCCACTGCAAAACCGGCTTCCGGACTCGACGGAATCGACGCACTGGTTGATACAGGCGCCTCAGAGAGTTGCATCGACAGCAGGCTGGCCGGTCAGTTGAATCTTCCTGTTGTCGAAAGGCGCGAAATCGCCGGAGTTCACGGTGTCCAGCTTGCCAATTTTCTCGTTGCTCAGGTTTACGTTCCGGGTTTGGATGTTACGATTTATGGAGCTTTTGCTGGCGTTGACCTCACGGCCGGAGGGTTGCCCCACAAGGCCCTGATCGGCAGAACCTTTCTGCAGAGTTTTAAGATGGTCTACGAAGGGCCCACTGGGGTCGTAATCATTTCTTCTGACTAGCCGCAGTTTTTTTCTGAGATCGTGTAATTCGATCTTAGGCGCGGTCATTTCGAGAGCTTTTTCTGAACTCATTACAACTCAAAGCCCCCGGCTTTGGGGAAGGGAACCCATGTCCGTCGCAGGATATCTTGACGCGCCGCTCGATCAATTCGGCGGCCTGGTCACCGACATGCCGTCCGCGGATCTTCCGCTCGGCGTCTCGCCCGATTGCGCCGACGTCGCGTTTCTTCCCGGCGCGGTGCGCACGCGCCCGGGCCTGCTCTCTTTTTTCACCGCCATCAGCGGCAATCCCACGGTGAATTATCTGAAGACTTTCATCACGCCCGCCGAGCAGCTTATTCTTCTCGCGCTCGATTCCGCCGGATTCCTGTGGGCCGAGCTGACCGCCGGCGTGCTCACGCAAATCGCGTCGGGACTCGCGCAAGGCGCGCTCGCGAAATCCTGCACGGAATTCGGCCGCGAATATATCGCCATCTCCGATGGAAAAGCCGGAGTGGATCTTCCGCGCCAGTATGACGCCACGCATTTCGATCGCGTGAGCCAGTGCGGCCCCGGCGCCGGCCCCGCGATCGCCGAAGCGCCAGTGGAATCGAGCATCGCCATCGCCGCCTCTCCCACCGGCGCCGTCCGCGCGAACAACATCGCCACCATCACCACCACTTCGCCGCACGGATATCAAGTCGGCTCGACCGTGCTCATCGTCAACGTCGCCGACGCCACATTCAACGGCACCTATCTCGTCGCAAGCATCGTGAGCACCACGCAATTCAGGTATGACAATCCCGGCGCGAATTCTGCTTCCGGCGACGGCGGCGCGGGCGCGAGCTCTACTCTGCAGCCGCAGGTTTCGCCCGGCGTGCATCAAGTCAGCGTGATTTTTCAAACGCGCCAGGGCTATCTGACTGCGCCATCGCCGCCCGTCGCGTGGAGCACCGGTGGCGGCCGCCGCGCCGCCATCACAAATATTCCGCTCGGGCCCTCAAACGTAATCGCGCGCATCATCGCCTTCACCGGCGCAAACGGCGCAAACTTTTTCTACGTGCCCACCAACGTGCCGCAGTCCACGGCGATGCTCATCGCCGACAACACGACCACCTCGCTCACTGTGGATTTTTCCGACGCCGCCCTTCTCGCCGGCGCGAACGTGGACGATCTCTTCGATCTCATCGAGCTCGGCGAGTGCGCCGGCTCGATCGATTATTCCTCGCGCCTTTTCTGGTGGGGCGAGCGCGCGAAGGTCGACAATTTCCTAAACCTCACGTTCGATGGCGGCTTCGACCCCACCGGCGTCATTCCGCTCGGCTGGACGCCCGATGCAACATTCGGCGCGGGCGGCTCGCAGGAAACTTCCGATGTCGTCTGGGGATTCGCGTATCGCATTTTCGGCCCGGTGCCATCGGGTCCGTCCACGCGCGGCATGATCGCGCAATCCGCATATCATGACGTGGACAGCGTCGCGATTCTTCAGCCCGCCACAAATTATTCCATGCGGCAGCTCGCTCGGAGCGGCCACGCTCACCGTTGATATTTTCAGCCCGACCGGAGGAGGCCAGCTCGCGAGCGCAAATGTTTTGAGCGCGCAGCTCACCGCCGCGTATCAGGAATTTATTCTCGCGTTCAGCGCCGCCACTCCCGCCGTGATTCCCGCGGACACCGTGCTGCGGCTCTACGCCAATTTTGAAGACGCGCCCGCGCCATCGGAATCGCTCGTCGTCGACTGCATCGAAATATTTCCCACCGCGCAACCTGTGTATCTCTCGCAGATTCGCGGTAGCTACGCCGAGGACCCCGAGAGCTTTGACTCGATCACTGGAATCTTGAGCGTCGCGGAATCAAATGGACAGGCCGTGCGCGCGGCGTTTTCGTTGCGCGGCCAGCTTTATTTTGTGAAGGAGCGCAGCCTCTTCGTCACGCAGGACGACGGCGTGAACGAACCCGACAAATGGTCCATCGCCGAAGTCTCGAACCGCGTCGGCACGCCCAGCGTGCACGGGGTGGATGTCGGCGAAGATTGGGCTGTCATCGCCGCGCGCGAAGGTTTGTATTTGTACGCCGGCTCCGAGCCCATAAAAATCTCGCAGGAAATTCAGCCCACGTGGGACCAGATTAATTGGCAATACGGCCACACGCTGTGGGTTCGCGTGGACACGCGAAATAAGCGTATTTTATGCGGTGTTCCGCTCGGCTCGACGGCCACGCAGCCGAATATCATTCTGATGATGGATTATCGCGGGCTCGCCTCCGCCGAGGGGATCATCACCGCCGCGCCTGTGCAGTTCAGCACGCTCACAAAAAAACTTTTCGTTCTCGGCAACGCGCGTGCCTGGTCGCCGTGGAGCATCTCCGCGCGCGCCGCAACTCTTGCCGAACGCCCCAACGGCACCGCGCAAGTTTTTTTCGGCAACGCCGTTGCCAACGGAAAAATATATCAGCTCGGCAGCGGGCAGGCGGGCGACGCGCAGCTCACCGACGACGGCGCCGCAATCAATTCCTATTACACGACAGCATTCCTACTCCCCGCGGATGTCGAAGCCGATATGAACCTCCGCGCGCACCGAAAACTTTTCGCGTATGTCACGGCGAATGTGGAAGGCGCGGGTCTGCTCGGGCTCACCGCGTTCCTGAACAACGAGGCGTTCGCGCTGGTGCTCGAGCCGCTCGCGCTCTCAAATCCCGCGCCGAAGGATCTCGAGATGCCCATCAGCGTCGCGGCCGAGCGCGTCGCGTTTCAAATTGGCTGGCCGCCAACCGGCGCGCCGCCCGCGGTTCCCAACGCGCCTGCCGAACCCGGCGGCCTCGCCGCATCGCCCGGCTACTGGTTCCGCCTGCGCCGCCTCGTGCCCTCGCTGACGCAGGATCCCTGGGCCCCCGTCCGCGGCGTGAATTAATTCATCGCGAAAAATTGCCGAGGCGCGCCCCTGCGCATGGTAGGATTCAAATCGTGATCTGGCTTCCGTGGATAGTTTTTGGATTTGGGATGCTTGTTCTGTTTGGTTTTATGTTCTACGCCAGAGCAAGGTACCGGCGCGACCAGGCTGAGACCGAGGCGCAATCAGCACTGACCTCATCGTTAAGCAGCACGAAATATTCCGTCGTCTTCCGTACAAAATAAAAAGGGCGGCCCTTTTGGAGCCGCCCGAAAGTCTACTCTAGCTCAGTTGGCTAGAGCCTCTATCTGCCACTTAAAGTCTACGGCTGCGATTCCGGCTTGTCAATAGTGCGAGCGATTGAATACTTATTCGCAACAGCGAATAAGTCGGGTGGGCCCGGCGAGACTCGAACTTGCATCCTCATAATTAGCAGATAGAGGCTCTATCCATTTGAGCTACGGGCCCATTGAGCGTCTTGCTCGAGGCCAGAGCATCTACCCATTCGGAGGCGGTCCGTTTCTCGCTTCTTCTCCGCGCGCACCAGAACATGCAGAGTAATATTACGCAACGTGTAATCTAGCCATGCTCCAGCTCCCCCAACTCAAGCACATCGAATCGAGCGACCCGCGCCTGTACGACGCGCTCAACAAAATCGTCGCCGCGGTGAACAATCTCGGCGTCGGAGTCGGCGTCGATCCCGCAGGCACGACGCCAGCGCCCACGCCCGTCGCCGCCGTCAGCGTCGCGGCCTCGGGCGGAATTTTCGAGGTCGCCATCACCGACAACTCGCCGCTCGTGCGCGGCATTTCTTATTTTGTCGAGTCGGACACAACGCCCGCTTTCACGCAGCCGCACGTTTATTCGCTCGGGCCCTCGCGCAACACGCGGCTCTCACTCGGAAATCTCACGCTGTATTGGCGCGCGTACTCGCAATATCTCGGCTCCGTGCCCTCCGCGCCCGTCGCGTTCGGCAATCCGCCGAACGCCGTCCCGGGTGGCGGCGCCATCGCCGGCCCCGCGCAGTTGCCCTCCGCGGGCAGCGGCACTGCCGCGAGCAACGGTCAGCAGGGAGGCAGCGGCTTCGGCAAGGAATTATTCCGCAGCGCGACCACGCCCGCGGCAAAAAAGTTGTCATCCTGAGTCCGCCGCGGCGGACGAAGGATCCGTATCAATCGCCACAAATCGAGCCATTGGCAATGTTTTTCGTGTCGCCGCAGGATTCTTCGGCCACAAACCGCCCTCAGAATGACAACTTTTTTCGCCCGCGCGAATTTGCCGCCCGCGCAAAATCCATGCTCATCCGCGAATATACGGACGCCGACCTCGGCGCCCTGCGCGCCCTTCACGCCGCGCAAGGGATGCCCTACGCGTTCCCGGATCTCGCGAATCCGCTTTTTCTCACGCGCCTCGTCGCTATTGACGATGCTCAAGATTCTCGTCATCCCGAGGCGGTTCGCAGCCGAGGGATATCCCAGCGCGAAGTCTGCGCTGGGGGTTTGGATATCAATGGCGAATTGTGCAGCGCCCGCGCCCGGCGCGACTCCGCCATCATCGCCGCGGTTTTCCTGCGCCTCACCGCCGAAGCATATTTTCTGCTCGACCCGGGCGCCGGCTCGCCGCGCGATCGCTGGCGTGCGTTGCTGCTGCTCCATGAAGCCGCTCGCGGCGACGCGAATCGCCGCGGCCTCGACGACGCGCACGCCTGGCTCCCGCCGCAGGTCGCGCGCGCATTCGGCCGCCGCATCGAGCGCCTCGGCTGGACGCGCGAGCCCTGGCCCTGCTATTCGCGCACCATCGCCGCGCCCACAGATTTTTCGCAAATTTAACGGAGGCAACATGTCCCGCGCATCCAATCAAACCGTGCAGAACATCGAACAAGAACGCGCGTCCATCGACGCAACCAACCAGGCGCTGGCCGCGCAGCAGGCCTCGCTTGGCAACACCATCATGCCCGCGTATCAAAATATGCTCGCGAATCCCGGTTACACGCAGGCGCAGCAGGCCGCCATCACCGGCGCGCCGCCAACCGCGTCGCCGCCACAAATAATTCCGCCGGCTACGCCGATTCGCTCGACCAGCTCGCGCGCACGCAGGCGCAGCAAGAGTCGCAGGCCGCCGACCAGAATCAAATCGCGTTTGCAAATAAGGCGCAGCAGGACCAACTCAACGCCCTGCAAGGCCTCAGCGGCCTCTATGGCATGGACACGGGCGAACTTTCGCGCACACTCGGAATTCCCGCTGACCTGCTCAACGTGCAAGCGAAGGAAACGCCGGCGGTCACCAGCTCGCTCAAACTCGGCTTCGGCCCCGTCGGCCTGAATTTCGGGTTCTAGTTTTTGCTCTGCGCTTCCTGCGCATCAAGAAACACGTTGTCATCCTGAGGAGCGTTCTTTGCGACGAAGGATCACGATCACCTTCTATAACGCGAGCCATCGTCACAGCACCGAGCAGCGCCTCATGATTCTTCGCTGCGGCCCGATGAACAACATCGGCCCTCCGCTCAGAATGACAAACTTGTTTGCTTGTCTCACGCACTCATGACCTCCTGAATCGCACGAAATGTATTTCTTCTGGCCCGCTCTCGTGATCCCGGCGCTCGTGCAGTTCGCGCTTTTTGTGAGATGGCTACATCGCCGCCTTCGCGACGACGAAATCCAGCAGGCCTTCGTCCGCGACATGGCCGCGAATCACCTGCCCTACATCTATGCGGCGTTTCATGCGCTGGCCCGCGCGATGAATGCGGATTTGCCCGAGCCGCCGCCCGTGCGCTTCATCATTCTGAATGGCGGCGGCAACGGCGGTTCGCGCCGAAAATAAAAAAAGGTTGTCATCCTGAGTCCGCCGCGGCGGGCTGTGCTACTAAATTCAAAATGCCCCCCACTCCCAAACCTCGCGACGCCCTCATCGCCCTCGCCCGCGCCGCCGCGGCCGCGCACTCGCTCGACCCCGCGCTCGTCTGCGCCGTCGTCGAGCAGGAGTCGGCGTGGAATCCCTGGGCCATCCGCTCCGAGCCGGGCTTCCTCACGCGATACGTCGCGCCGCTTTTCACCACGGGGAAAATTTCCTCGACTGAAGCCTATGCGCGCAGTTTTTCCTGGGGACTCATGCAGGTCATGGGACAAGTCGCGCGTGAACATGAATTCTCTGACGCGTCTCTCGCGCAACTTTGCGATCCCCCGACCGGCCTCGAAATCGGCTGCCGCGTCCTCGCGCACAAATTCGCCGCCGCGGTTTCGTCTTTGCCGGTGGGGTGCGAGCAGTTGTCTGTGCCGACAGGGTGCGACTTGCTGCAGCCCTGCGGCGACTTAAAGACTTCGCAGCCGCGCGGCGCTTCAAATGAGTCCGCCAATAAATCCGCCGCCTCCGCTTGCCCCGAGTGCGGCCAAAATATTCCGAGCGCCGCGCCGCCTTCTGGTTCAGCCGTCATCCCGAGGCGGCCGGCAGCCGAGGCCGTGCCTGCCGTCATCCAGCGCGCGCTCCAACTCTGGAACGGCGGCGCCAATCCCGACTACGCCGCGCAAGTCCTCGCGCGCCTCCCGCGCTACGCGGTGTGAGTAGCACAGCCAACTGCCTGCTGGCAGGCGCGGTTCCTGGCTGTGCGTCTTTGATTTCTGATACCGTATCTCCGATTGGAGAGGTGACTGCGGTGAAGGTTCTCAGCGACGCTGAAGTTCACGAACAGTTCGTGGGATTTACGAAAGGCAATCAGAATTTCGCGCAGCTTGACGGCAAAGATTTGTACTTCATTCATCCCGAAGTGAATTGCATCGACCTTGAATACCCCGCGAAGTTGGAGCGCCTTCCGTTCTTTGCTCGTTTTCTGGCAACTATTGGCCGCGATGCAGAGCATTTTGACGGCGCATTGCTTTGGATCACTCAGTGGGGCGTGTGGAATTATCAGGATGAAGGGATCGGGTACCACGTCATCGAAGCGATGCATCGCGCTGCCGGCCAGCCAGTTTCATTTGAGGTGGGTCGCGGCCATAATTTCCGTGCGGACGAGCTCGATGACGCGATTGCGATGCTTCTCCAGCCGATGGTCTTCGGTTGGGACGCATTTTTCCTGCCCACCTGGTCGTGGGGAGGAGCCCACCCCTTTTTCCTTCACGTTAGCCACGATTCATTTGTCACCATCGTGACGCGCACGAAGGAATTTCACGACCAAGTCCTTACTGCTTTGCAAAAAGTCGATCTGAACCCGAATCCCGGCCATGAGTTACAGGTCCGGCGTTTTTGCCGCGCCTCTTAATCGACAGATTGTTTTGCAGCGACCCAAAAGAAAAGGCCCAACCGAAGCCGGGCCTTTTGCGTCCATCCGTCCTTGCGAAGGTAAAGGACATTCTAAACAAAAGGGCGGCCACGAAGGCCGCCCAAATTCCACTGGCGTGCTAAACATCACACGTCCCTGTCAAGGTCAACGCAAGAATACCACAGTGATGGGTAATAAGACCCGCCTTGTTTCTCCTTGACAATCTAGGAGACCGCGTCTATCTTCCTAGCTGATCTAGGAGACGCGACGACTTTGCCCAAAGACGACAAGCAGCTCGACCTCCTCCGCGGCACGCTCGAGATGCTCATCCTTAAAGCGGTCAGCCTTGGCCCGCTGCACGGCTACGGAGTCCTGCTGCGCATCCAGCAAATCTCGAGGGACCATCTCGAAATCCTGCAGGGCTCTCTCTACCCGGCGCTCTACCGCCTGGAGCATCAAGGCTGGATCACAAGCGCCTGGGGCGAATCGGAAAATAATCGCCGCGCAAAATATTACCGGCTCACCAGGGAAGGGAAGCGCCGTCTACAGAATGAGGCAGCGGAATGGAATCGCATGGTCAGCGTGATCGCCGGAATCCTGCGCACCACGCCGGAGCAGGTGTGACGCGAATTTGTTTTAGGTTGTCATTCTGAGTCCGCCGCGGCGGACGAAGAATCATGATGCGTCACGGAAAATCGCGCCAGTGGCCCGTATTGTGGCGATTGATCGTGATCCTTCGGCCACAAACCGGCCTCAGGATGACAAGCCTTTTTGTGAGGGCCTCAGGATGACAAGCCTCATCTCGGGGGTCTCAGGATGACAAGCCTTTTTGTGGGGGTCTCAGGATGACAACGCGGTTTAGCTTTTCAGGAAGCGTCTTGGCTTTTCAGAAAGCAAGGTGAGGCGATAAATGGTCGCGTCTCAGTATGAATTGCCCGCCCCAGATGAATCCGCTTGCGACCCTGCTATCATCCGAATAATTGGGCAAAGGAGGCCTTGCATGACGCGACCAGCCATCCCTGGTATTTCGCCATCCTTCATCGTGCGAAATGTGACCGCGGCAATTTCCTTCTATTGCGACAAGCTCGGTTTTGAAATCGAATATAAGCAGCCCGACGCCGATCCATTTTTCGCGATTGTGCGCCGCGATGGAGCAATGATCTTCGTCAAGTCGGTCGGCGTGGAACCGCTCCCAAACCGCAAGCGCCACGCATGGGCGCGATGGGACGCTTACGTCCAAGTGCCCGATCCCGATGCGCTGGCGGCCGAGTTTACGTCGCGCGGCGTCACCTTTTCCGTACCTCTTAAAGATACCCATGACGGCCTGCGCGGTTTCGAGCTCGAGGATGCCGACGGCTATGTCTTGTTTTTCGGCCGTCCTCGCGAAAATTCACACTGAGGCGCTACCCGAGAGACCATGACTCTCTTCTCCACGCTCCGTTCTCGCTGCCAATCCTGGTTCCGCGCGTCCATCCTGCGCCGCGCACGCTCCGAATCCGAAATGTCAGAGGAGCTCCGCTTCCACATCGAAGGCCGCGCCGCGGATCTTGCGCGCCGCGGAATCCCCGCGCAGGAAGCCGCGCGCCGCGCGCGCATCGAATTCGGCGGCGTGCAATCAACAATCGAAGAATGCCGCGAAGTCCGGAGGGCCAACGTGCTCGAATCGCTGCTGCAGGATATTCGCTTCGGCGCCCGAATGTTGCGCAAGAATCCCGTCTTCACGGTCGTCGCCGTGCTCACGCTCGCGCTCGGCATCGGCGCCAACACTGCGATCTTCCAGCTGGTTGATGCCGTTCGCCTGCGCTCGCTTCCCGTGAAGGATCCCCAGGAACTGGCCAGCATTCGCATGGAAGATACAACCGACAGATGGGGAAATTTCCCCACTCGCTACCCGGATCTCACGAATCCACAATGGGAACAGATCCGCCATCGCCAACAGGCATTTTCGAGCATCTTCGCGTGGAGTCCCGACCGGCTGAACCTCGCCCATGGCGGCGAAGCGCGTTGGGCAGAGGTGATTTGGGTCAGCGGTGACTTTTTCCGCGCGCTCGGAGTGAATCCGTTCCTCGGCCGCCTTCTCACCCCGGCCGACGATCATCCCGGTTGCGGTACGCCCGCGGCGGTGATCAGTTACGCCTTCTGGCAACGCGAATACGGCGGGGAGCGATCCGTCCTCGATCGCACGGTCGCGCTGGAAGGTCACCCGTTCCCAATCGTCGGTATCACGCCGCCGGATTTCTTCGGCGTCGAAATCGGCCATCGTTTCGATGTCGCGATTCCGATCTGCTCCGATGCCGCCGTGCGCGGCGAAGACTCGATTCTCGATGTCAATGATGACTACCGGTTTGCCGTCGTGGGTCGCCTCAAGCCCGGTTGGACGCTCGCCCGCGCGAACGCGCAACTCGAAACCGTCTCGCCCGCGATCCAGCAAGAGACGGTACCCGAAGGCTACAACGCGGATATCACGAAGGACTACCTCACCAACAAACTCGGAGTCTTCCCGGCGGATGCTGGATTTTCCAGTTTGCGCCAGGACTATGAGACGCCTTTGTGGCTGCTTCTTGCGATAGCCGGCGTGGTTCTCGTAATCGCCTGCGCCAATCTTGCGAACCTGACGCTCGCTCGCGCCGCCACCCGCGAAAAGGAAGTTGCCGTGCGCCTGTCCATCGGCGCAACCCGCGTGCGGCTCATTCGCCAGCTCCTCATCGAAGGACTCCTTCTTGCCGTGCTTGGCGCCGCGCTTGGCGCTGTGCTTGCGAGCGGCCTGAGCCGCTTTCTTGTGATCTATCTCACCACGGCGGACAATCCCATCTTCGTTGATCTGGGCATGGACTGGCGCGTCCTCGGTTTCACCGCTGGGCTTGCGGCGTTGACGACAGTGCTTTTTGGTCTCGCTCCCGCGATTCGCACGACGAGCGTCGCGCCCGGCGCGGTGCTGAAAACCGCCGGACGCGGCATGACCGCCGCGCGCGAACGCTTTAGCCTCCGGCGAATCCTGATCGTCTCTCAGGTGGCGCTGTCTCTTACGCTCATGATCGGCGCGCTGCTTTTCGTCCGCAGCTTGCGCAATCTGGTCACGCTGGATGCCGGCTTCCAGCGCGACGGAATCCTGATCGCTGACATTGACTTCACCAGCCTTCATCTCGCTTCCGGGCAGCGTCTGGGCTTTAGGAAAGACCTGCTGATTCGCCTGGCCGCGATTCCGGGCGTGGATTCGGCGGCGACTACCGGCGTGGTGCCCATGAGCGGCTATAACCGGAGCAACATTGTGCTGAGCGCCGATTCCCAGCAAAAGAACCTCGGCCCCACCAACCTAAGTGACGTAAGCCCCCGGTACTTCAGAACCTTGCAAACGCCGATCCTGATGGGCCGCGACTTCGACGAGCACGACAATGCCGGCGCTCCTCTCGTCGCGATTGTGAACGAGGCCTTCGTTCACAACTATCTGGCGGCCGGAAATCCCGCCGCAAACCCCATTGGGCAGCGGTTCGCCATCGGACCTCTCACCGGCAAGCCCAGGCCCCTCTACACGGTCGTGGGCGTCGTCAAGAACGCCAAGTACCGCGACCTCCATGACGACTTCCCTCCGATTGTTTATATGGCCAGCCTTCAGAGACAAATGCCGGATCAGGAAGCTCACATCCTGATCCGCTCGAATCTTCCGCTCTCGCAGCTTTTGCGCGACGCGCGACAAACCTTCGCGGCCGTGAATCCGCTGATCGAAACGGAATTTCACAGTCTGAACACAAATATCGAAGTTTCGTTGCTCCGCGACCGTTTGATGGCGACCCTTTCCGGATTCTTCGGCATTCTTGCGGGCATGCTCGCGGCCATCGGTCTCTACGGCGTGATCTCCTATTCCGTCGAGCGCCGCCGCAACGAAATCGGTATCCGCATGGCGCTGGGCGCGGACCGGCTGAGCATTCTGCGGATGGTGATGGGAGAGGCCGGCTCGCTCGGGGCTGTCGGCGCGGTCGTCGGCGCCGGTCTTGCGTTGGCGCTGGGGCGCACGGCGACTTCGATGCTCTATGGTTTGCGCGCCTACGATCCCGTGACGATTTTTCTTGCGGTCGGCGTGCTGGCGGCGGTTGCGGCCTTTGCAAGTTATCTGCCCGCTTTCCGTGCCTCGCGATTGGATCCGATGACGGCGCTACGCGACGAGTAATGCAGTGTGCAAGAAGCCGGCCCTGCTTGCGGGTGCCACACACGGCCCACACACGGCTTTGTTGCGTGTGGGATGTTTCGCCTAACCGGGGTGGGGACCGGCGCTATGAGGCAAACTCATGACTCTCTTTGACCGCATTCGCTCTTGGGCCCGCGCCACCTTCCGCCGCGCGCGCACCGAATCCGAAATGTCAGAGGAGCTCCGCTTCCACATCGAGGCCCGCGCCGCGGATCTTGCGCGCCGCGGAATCCCCGCGCAGGAAGCCGCGCGCCGCGCGCGCATCGAATTCGGCGCCGTGCAATCAACAATCGAGGAATGCCGCGAAGTCCGGAGGGCCAACGTGCTCGAATCGCTGCTGCAGGATATTCGCTTCGGTGCGCGAATGTTGCGCAAGAATCCCGTCTTCACGCTCGTCGCCGTGCTTACGCTCGCGCTCGGCATCGGCGCGAACACCGCGATGTTCAGCATCGCCGACGCCGTGCTCTGGCGCTCGATGCCGTATCCAAACCCCGCGCAACTTGTCGTCGCCGGCGAATTTCCGGGCAACAGTCCCGACACCGACAACGATTGGGGCACCACCTATTTAACGTTTCGCGATTGGCAATCGCGCGCGACCTCGTTTCAATATTTCGCCGCGACTCTTTTTGACCAGCGCGTCCTGCGCGGCAACGGCGATCCGGTCCGCGTCAACGGCCTCGCCGTCACGCACGATTATTTTGATGTGATGGGTGTCGCGCCCATCATGGGCCGTGTCATCTCCGCCTCCGACGACACCGCCGGCGCCGCGCCCGTCGTCGTGATTAGCCATCGCTTGTGGACCGAGCGCCTCGGCGGCGATCCCAACGTCATCGGCCGCGTCGTGCAAATCGGCCGCACCTTAAAATTCACCGCCATCGGCGTGATGCCCGCGGGCTTCAACAGTGATCCCGAGACGGAATATTGGATTCCGTTGATGGTCGTGAATCCTCCAAATTTCGCCACGCGCCACGTTTGGGTTTTCCAGGCAATCGGACGCTTGCGCCCCGGCCGGACCGCCGCGCAAGCGCAAGCCGAACTCGACGGCATGCTTCAGGAAATCGAGCATCAATTTCCCGAGGCCAATCGCGGCCTCGTTGCCCGCGTGAGACCGCTGCGCAGAGCATTGAGCAGTGACCTACGCCCCGCGCTTCTCGTGTTGCTCGGCGCCGTGGGAATCGTTCTCCTCATTGCCTGCGCAAATCTTGCCGCGCTGATTTCCGTGCGCGCCGCCGGACGCGGCAGGGAACTGGCCGTCCGCGCCGCGCTCGGCGCTGGCCGCGCGCGATTGATCGCGCAACTCCTCACCGAAAGCGCGCTGCTCTGTTTTCTCGGCGGAGCCGCTGGCGTCGCGCTCGCCGCGTGGGCCACGCGCGCGCTCGCGCTGCTCAGTAAAGATCCGCGCCTTCTGCACGCGCACATCAATTTGCCCGTTTTGCTTTTCGCGCTGGCCGCAACAATTTTCACGAGTCTGCTCTCCGGCATCGCTCCCGCGCTTCACGGCGCGCGCGAAACGCTCAGCGCGCGCACCGGCGGACATCGCCGCCGCGCGCGCATGCAGCAGACGCTGGTCATCGGCGAAGTCGCCATGTGCCTCGTGCTGCTCGTCGGCGCGGGCCTGCTCTTCCGCAGCCTCCGAAAACTTCTCGACGTCGATCCAGGTTTCCGCACCGACCATCTCATCACCATGCGCGTCGCGCTGCCGCCCACCTACACCGCGAACGCGCAGATGCTTCAGTTGTACCGCGCGATTCCGGAAAAATTGCAGGCGCTGCCCGGAATTTCCGCCGCGAGTGTTGTCAGCGCCCTGCCCGTCGCGTCTGGCGAAGGCAATGGTGATATCACGCTCGAAGGCCGCCCCGCCGACCCCGGCAAAAATGGCGCCGCAAGTTTTCGCCGCGCCCTGCCGAATTATTTTCACATGATGGGCATCGCGCTTTTGCGCGGACGCGATTTCACCGATCTCGATGACGGCGTGAACAAGCCGCGCGTCGTCATCATCAATGACCACATGGCGCGCGCGTTTTGGCCGAATGAAGATCCGATCGGGAAGCGCATCAAGATCGGCCCGCCCGACTCGAACCCGTGGCTCACCATCGTCGGCGTCGTGCGCGACATTCACAACACCGGCCTCGACAATCCCATCGCCTATGGCGTTTTTGAACCGCTCGCGCAGAGCGTCGGCACGGGCGAAGAAGTTGCCGTGCGCACCGCCGCCGATCCCGCCGCGGAAATTTCCGCCGTGCGCGCCGAGCTGCATCGCATCGAGCCGGCCATGCTCGTGGATGAACTCACCACCATGGATGCGCGCATCGAGGAATCCGTCAGCCCGCGCAAATTAAATTTAATTTTGTTCGGATTATTTTCCGCGATGGCGCTGGTGCTCGCGACCATCGGCCTCTACGGAGTCGTCGCCTACTCGGTGGGCCAGCGCACGCAGGAGTTTGGCATTCGCATGGCGCTCGGCGCCCAGCGCTCGGACGTGATGCGCCACGTGCTCGGCCAGGGGCTGAAGCTCGCGCTCGCGGGCACGGCGATCGGGATTGCCGGTGCGCTGGCGCTCTCGCGCCTGCTCGAGCAATTATTGTTCAACGTGCGCCCCGCCGACCCACTCACAATTGTTTGCGTCGCGCTGCTCGTGACGCTCGTAGCGCTCGCCGCCACCTGGCTCCCCGCGCACCGCGCCAGCCGCGTCGCGCCCACCCAAGCCCTGCGCATGGAGTGAGCGCCTCGCACAGAGATATCCTTGCACACCAATTGCCTGTGCTTGAAACGCAGTACCGCCGGAACGTTGCCTCCGCGGGACTATTGGGATACTCTCAGTGTCTAATGTAATTGGAGGGTATCGTTCGTGAGTTGCGCAGCGGTTTTGATTCAAAATATCGATTCGCACGAATGGAACGCCGATCTGTACGGCGCCTTGGCGAACGTGGCGAAGATTGCCGCGTCGATGAAAAACAAAGCCCACACCATTCGATTCGCCGCCTCTTTGAGCAAAATGAATCGGCAGTTGGATTCGTTATTTAAAGACATCCACGATGTTATCGAAGGGAAAGTACCTGCTGATCCGAATGCCGAGCCAGTAACGGAACAAAGAGCGCACGAGATTGTGACGGACCTGACTCGCTTGCATAACTCACTCGAATATATCTACGAACAAATGCGCCGGGCGCGTCTGATGAACAACTCCCGCACCTCCGGACAGCTTGAAAAACTGCGACTCCACGCGGAATCATTTTTGGATATTGCGGATTGGATTGAAGCATCTCTGCAAACCGAAGAAGTCTCTGCCATATTTGAGCGGGCCTCCCAAGAAAGGGAACGCGGCGAAGTTTACGATCTCAAACAGGTTATGTAGCCTTGGCTCTAACCGTCAAGGTCACGGATTCACCGCGCAAGTATCTAGCCACTCTTGATAAACCGACTCGTGACAGAATTTCCGCCAAGCTGCTCGCGATTTCGGAAAACCCTTTCGACTCCAGGTTGTCCTATCCACTTACTGCCCAAGACAAGAGGAGCAGCCGCGTCGGGAAATACAGAATTCTTTTCCAAATCATTGGCAGCGATTTGGTTGTTGCCGATATCGGACCCCGCGGTCAAATTTATCGCACACTTAAGTCCTAACGCATCATCGGCTTCCTAACCGCAGTTCGAGCTTGTCTCGTTGTGCTCCTTCGCAGGTTTTTGTTTTTCATGCCCCCCAGAAAGGGAAGGGAATCGCCATGCCCGTCTTCCCCGCCATCGGCGCCGTGCTCTCCGCAATCCGCAAGCACGCCACGCTCGCGCTCCTCGCTCTCGCGCTCCTCGCCTCCGCGATCTTCGCATTCGAGTGGCGCGACGCCCGCCGCTCCGCCGCGCAGCTCGCCGCCACTCTCGCCGCGCAGCAAAAAATTATCTCCGACGCCGACGCCCGCCAGTCCGCGCGCGACGCCACCCTCACCCAAACGCTCGCGCAAATCACCGCGCTCGAGCAAGCCGTAAAAACGCCGCAGCAGGCCAGCGCCGCCCTCGCGCAATCGCTCCCGCAATTTGTCGACACCTCCACTGGCGCGCTGCTCCCCGCGCCGCTGCAATTCATTCCATTCGCAAACGCATCGCCCGCCGCAACTGCCGCGCAGCAGAGCCTGCCCCCCGAAGCCCCAGCGCAGCAGGGAACTGCCACCTCCGGAATTTCCTCCTCGACATCCGCCTCAGCAAACCCTTCGCCAGCTCCGTCAACAACATCCGCGCCTTCCAACTCTTTGTCTCCCAAATCACAAGGTGCGTCACAATCCAACGCCTTGTCATCCGCCCCACACCAAAATGTTGTCATCCTGAGCGCAGCGAAGGATCACGATCAATCGCCACAACTCGAGCCACAAAGCTCGGGTCAGCCTGCGTCACCAAAAAACTCCGCCACCTCCGCGAATCCCGCGGTCCCCGAACCCCTCGGCGCCCTTTCCTACCTCAAATCTCAAATCGCAAGTGTCGCTTCGCGTTTGCCAGGCGCGTCCTCCGCGCCCGCAGCAAACAATTCCGCCGCGCCGCCCAATTCTTCCGCCACCAGTAGCGCCGCCACTCCTGGCGGCGTGCCTTCCGTCAACGCATCCGCCGCACAGCTGGGAACTACCGCGTCGCCAATTCCCGGCTCCATCTGCATTCCGCCGCCGGACCTGAAGCCGCTCTACGACTCTATCGAAAATTGCGAAGCCTGCGCCGCGAAGCTCACCGCCTCGCAAGCCGATCTGGCCGACGAGACCAGCAAGTTCACCGCAGCCACCACGCAGCGCGACGCCGCCCTTAGAGCTGCGCGCGGCACATTCTGGACGCGCACCGCCCGCGCCGCGAAATGGATCGCCATCGGAGCCGCCGCCGGCGCCCTCCTCGCGCGCTACCATTAGTCACACGGACGCAAGGTGTGTGCCGCGAGGCGAGCGACGTCAGGTAGGAGGCGTTAAGGCCGAATCACAACCGCCGCCGCACTTTGTGCGGCAAACCAAACAAACAATGCAACGACGGGCCGAGTCCCATCGTCGCCGCGCTTTGTGCGCCAATTTAATCAATGTGACGTGGGGAGCCAGTCTCACCGCCGACGCGAAGCGCCCGAGCCTCTCATAAGCCTCATGGGTACAACGCACCGAGTCGGGCCCGCCCCTTTGCGCATGACGGCAGCGCCAAGGCCGCTCAAAATCATGTGATTCGCACCCCAAGGCACGGCGCGCCGAATCGTGCGCAACCTTTTTCTTGTGACGGCGGCGCCACCGCCGCTCAAAATCATGCGATCCGCGCCCGACCGGGCAAAGCAACACCCCGCTCGCGAAGAGGCAGCCCCCCCGCGCGAAGAGAGAGCGCAGCCGCACCAAGAGACAGCGCCACGTAAAGAGACACCTCACCACGCAAAGAGATACCAGACCGCGCGCAGAGACAGCGCAGCCGCATAAAAAGACAGTGCAATAGCGCGTGGTCGTCCAATTCAACATACCCACGGGGGAGCGCAATACCACAACCCCCGCTCAAGAATTCTCTTGACACCTGACAGCCTAACGCGTATATGATATATTATGTTAAGTAGTGAGGAAGAGTCACATCGTTCTGGACGGAACGTCTACGACTGCATAACTAGAAGCTATCTCAAGAGCGCATTGAAATTGTGGGGAGGGATATGACTTGTACGTGCATGTATAAGTCCGGAGGATTGAATTGACCGAGGCGCAGTGGGTGAAACTCGAGTCCTGTTGAGTCCGGTTTCGAAAGGCCGCCCTTATGATCGATGTCTTTATTGGTGCGACGCGTGACCCGAGCTTAGCGGAATTCTTTGGATTTTACGCGGCGTCCCCTGGTACCATCACCGCAATCACTGTTCTTCCCATCAGACCTACATCGCCACTCCCAGCAACGTCAGCGAGAGGGCAAGCTAGCTCGGCATTTGTATGTACTGGCTGAGGACGTCTGGGCGCGTGGCAAATTCGATCTGTCGGAGACCATCGTCGACTCCAACTTCGGTTTTGCGAAAAATGAGACGATGCTGTCGGAGCGACTCGCGGTTGAAAGACTTTAAGTGACGCAGATCACAGATCGCCATGGTTTTCCTGTCACCTGCGTCGTAGCCAGCGCCTCGCCGCATGAAACGAAGCTCGTTGAAGCCACCCTCCTGCAGCGGTTCACGCGAAACAAACCAGAACGAATGATCGGAGGCAGCCCCTCGGAAAGTGATGTGCTCGACTAGCAACTTCGGCAAAACCTTCGCATCCGGTTCATAGACCCCACGAATACAGTCTCCACCGGAAGAGTACTCAGGACGGCCGCCAATTGCGCAGCTACTTCCGGCAGTAGGAAATCAAGCTCCTCTCGCCTAACTTCAAGACTTCCACCGACTCGTCAGGCGGGGAACGTCATGAATTGAATTTGCTCGGCACATCCAACTCAGGTGCTTAGTCATCCTCTGGAGGGATTTATGAGATGGCTTCTAGTGTTGTGTCCCTTAAGTAACTAATATAAGCCTTGCGCGATAGCCTTCCCCTTAGGCATCTTCTGTGGAGAATGGAGGTGCCTATGAGTTTGGGACGACCCCTGGCCCCGTTGCAACTGGAGCGGGAACAACGCGAACAACTCGAAGCGATGGCTAGCTCTCGGTCGCTGCCCCATGGCCTGGTGACGCGTGTGCGTATTGTTTTGCTCAGTGCCGACGGCTTGTCCAATAAGGACATCGCCGCCCGGTTGCGATTGAACCAAGTGACAGTCGGTCTGTGGAGACGACGGTTCGTGAAACAGGGGCTGACGGGATTGCACGAGGAGCTGCGCTCCGGCCGGCCGCGTTCGATTCCCGATGAGAAGGTGGCCACGTTGATCCGCAGAACCCTGCGAACCAAACCGAAAGACGGCACGCATTGGAGTTGCCGCGCGCTGGCGGCCGAAACGCGTCTGTCGAAATCGACTGTTCACCGGATCTGGCGCGCCTTCGGCTTGCAGCCGCACCGAGCACGTCACTTTCAGCTTTCCAACGACCCCTTCTTCGTCGAGAAGGTACGGGACATTGTCGGGTTGTATCTGAACCCACCGGATAAAGCCCTGGTCCTGTGTGTGGATGAGAAGAGCCAGATTCAAGCGCTGGAGCGCAGCCAGCCGATGCTGCCCTTGGGCCTCGGCTACGTCGAAGGGATCACGCACAACTATGTCCGACACGGCACCACCACACTGTTCGCAGCCTTCGACACCGTCACCGGAACGGTCCTGAGTCAGTGCAAACGCCGTCATCGTCACCAGGAGTTCCTGGACTTTCTGCGCCATGTGGACGCCAGTGTCCCGAAGGCTTTCGACGTGCATCTGATCGTGGATAACTACGCTACCCACAAGCATCCTCGCGTCCAACGCTGGTTGGCAGCACGCCCCCGCTACCACGTGCACTTCACACCGACCTACTCCTCCTGGCTCAACCAAGTGGAAATCTGGTTCCACATCATCACGCAAAAGGCCATTCGTCGCGGCACCTTCGGCAGCGTCAAAGAACTGGTCGCCAAAATCGAACGTTTCGTTCATCGCTATAATGCCGAGGCTCGACCCTTCTCCTGGACGGCGACACCCGATTCGATCCTGGAAAAAATCCAGCGACTATGTGAACGTATTTCCGGGACAGCACACTAGTCGATCCGATTCTATATGTGCGGCTTACCTTGGAAGTGGTCCACTGTTCGAAGTTAATTCGTAACGGATGAATTGCTCGAGAGTGGCGGCGTCGGGTCCAATTAGACGGTGACCGTTGACGAAGACAGTTGGTGTATTAGCGATATGAAGCGCTTCCCCTTCAGCAATGGATTTCTGTATCTGGGACTGGATTCCGGGGTCGGACATACAAGACCGGATTGCGGCTGAGTCGAGTCCCACCTGAGTAGCATAGTCCTGCATTTTATCCCAAACATTGCCGGGCGATATCAGATCCTGGTGATCAAAGATTAGGTCGTGGAATTTCCAGAACGCAATTGGATTCTGGTTGTACGCGCACCTCCCCGCCTGCGCCGCAGTCATGGCCCAGGGATGAATCTGCGTCAATGGAAAATCTTTGTACGCCAGCCGAACTTGTGGATAGTTGGGAAGAATCGCCCGAAGGATTGTGTCCAGCTGCTTGCAACTGGGACACTCGAAATCAGCGTACTCGACAAGGACCACCCGAGCGTTGACCGGACCTTGTGTCGGTGTGTCCTCCAAATGGATTTGCTTCCCGATTTCTGCCATTGGATCCGATGTCATGTCCTCGAGCTCGCCGCGGATCAAGTAACGCCCATCCTTCGATACATAAAAAATCGCGGTGTCATTTTGGTTGTCCACCGCGAGCTCCATTGAGACCTGAAAGAGACCAGGGATTGGTGCGTCCTTCATTTGACTAAATGTGACTTTGAAGGAGGGTCCCCAAGCGTATACGTGCCGCAGATATGTTTCGATTTTCTGTTGGATAGCGGCGGAGGGTACGGATGTCGAAGGCGCAAGCGCAGGTGCAGATGACCGGCGCGACGGGGCAGTTGAAGTTTGCTGCTGTGCGAATATTGCTCCGACAAAAAGTGCTGCAGTTAAGATTGCCAATAAGTGTGTTGGTTTCACTTCAGTCTCCTCTGCCCTGAATGTTAGGTTGCTCGACCTTTATGATCGTCATGACCCTCAAGGCTGAAACTTTTGTGCAATTGGAAATGGGCGTCCAAATCCAAAAGCGCGAGAAGTAATCTTCAAGCCCGGCGGCGCCTGCTTGCGCTTATATTCGGAGCGATCGACTCGCTGCGCAATCGACCGCACAAGGTCGGGTGCAAATCCATAGTGATCCGCAATTTCACTCGGGCTGCGCACCTCTTCGATATACGCCTTCAGAATGCAATCGAGGATCTCGTATGGGGGGAGGGCGTCTTGGTCGGTCTGATTGGGGCGAAGCTCCGCGGAGGGCGCCTTGGTGAGAATTGACGCGGGTATAACTTCCCTGCTCTTATCGCGCCGATTGACGAAGTATGCAAGCTCGTAGACCATTGTTTTCGGAACGTCAGATATGACCGCCAGCCCGCCTGCCATGTCGCCGTATAAAGTGCAGTAGCCGACAGCCGTCTCGGATTTGTTTCCCGTACTGAGAACTAGGGATCCAAATTTATTGGACAGCGCCATCAAGTAATTCCCGCGGATTCGAGCCTGGATATTCTCTTCGGTGACGTCGGCGGCCTTGTCACCAAAAATCGGCCGAAGAATGCGCAGGTAGCTTTCAAACACATCTGTAATAGGGAGCTCGATCAGACGAATTCCAAGATTGGCCGCAAGCTGGCGGGCATCCGTAACACTTCCGGGTGAGGAGTACGGGCCCGGCATTGCGACCCCCAACACGTTCTCGGCGCCGACTGCGTCCACTGCGATTGCCGCAACCATGGAGGAGTCAATGCCTCCGCTGAGGCCGATCGCGACATTCCGGAAGCCGCACTTCGCAACGTAATCACGCGTGCCGCAGACCAATGCCTCATAGGCTGCTTCAATTTCCTCGGATGGTTGGGAGCGGACCTCGCCCTGGCCCGTATCGGAATCGAAAATTACGAGGTCCTCCTCGAATGATTGCGCCTGGGCCGCGACGCGACCATCGGGCATGACGGCGAGGCTGCTACCATCGAAGATAAGGCTGTCGTTCCCGCCGACTTGATTCACGTAAACAACGGGGCGGGAGTGTTCTCGGGCGAGCGCTCCCAGCATATCCGTGCGGAGGTTGCGCTTATCGATTGTGTAGGGCGACGCGGAAATATTGATGATGATTTGCGCCCCTTTGGAAACCAATTCGGCCACAGGGTCACGTTCATATAAATGCTTGGCCCAGAAATTCTTATCGTTCCAGATGTCTTCACAGATGGTGATGCCGAGGCGGTTTCCCGAGAGCGGGAAAATGAATTGCTCTTTTGCGGGTTGAAAATAACGGTTCTCGTCAAATACGTCGTATGTAGGCAGCAACATTTTTTGCTGTTCAAATACGATGTGGCCGCCAGCCACCAACGCAGCGGAGTTTGCCACGGGCTTGCCTGTTGATTCATGTGCACGACCGGCATAGCCGATGATGGCAGGGAGCGGGAGCTTCTGCGCGAGGCTGGCAAGTTCCATTCGGCCGCGTTCAAGAAACGCAGGGCGTTCCAGCAAATCCTGCGGCAGGTAGCCGCAAAGACAAAGCTCGGAAAAAACAACGAGCTCGGCTCCGCGGCGCTGAGCCTCTGCCACGACATTGATAATTTTCGCGGAGTTCCCCGCGAAGTCGCCTACTGTGGGATTGATCTGAGCCAGGGCGATTTTCATTCAGGCCTCAAGCATACGGTCACAATGCGCAGTTTTCAAATGAAGAGGAACGCTTGCAGGGAAGCCAATTCCCTTCCCGAAGCTAGGAGAAGCTCGAAACGAAGAAGCCTCCGACAACCGCCGGAGGCTTCTTGAAAATTGCCAATCCCCTGAAGCAGATCTTTTTCTTAAACGCTGAAAGAGCTGCCGCAGCCGCAGGTGCTCTTCACGTTTGGGTTGTTAAACTTGAATCCCGCGCCTTCGAGCGTCTCGATGTAATCAATCTCGACGCCTTCGAGATACATCTCGCTCATCTGATCCACGAGCACTTTCAGCCCTTCAAATTCGTAAACGTTATCCGACTCGTTCACTTGAGTCTCAAATGCCATGTGATACGAGAAACCTGAGCAGCCGCCGCCAACGACAGCGACACGCAGCGCGGTTGGCGCTGGATTCTGCTGCGACATAATTTCCCGTACTTTTGTGCTCGCGACAGGCGTTACACTGATCATAAGTTCCTCTCACCTCGTTAGGTAGCCGACTCGGCCCCACGCTCGGAGGCCCGTACACCCCCAATTATACCAGAAGAATCAAATCGCTTTCGAGGGCTGTTCCAATCCAGAGTTTCTCCATGATATTTGATGTTTGCATGCCACATTTTGATTCTCGCGCGCACAGTTCGACAAGTCCTTCTCTTTCCCCTAAAATTGAATGGTTCTATGACCCGTAAAGTGACTTTGATTCCCGGCGACGGCATTGGCCCTGAAGTCGCCCAGGCAGCCCGGCGCGTAATAGACGCGGCGGGCGTTTTGATTGAATGGGAAGAAGTTCCCGCGCGGCCTCCCGCTGATCATCCCAAGGCGCACTATTCGGAATGGGACGCCGTCAAGTCTGTCCGGCGCAACGGCGTCGCCTTGAAGGGGCCAATTGCAACTCCCATCGCGCACGGCCCGCGCAGCATCAATGTCGGTCTGAGAATCGAGCTTGAGCTATACGCGAATCTCCGCCCTGTAAAGAATCTGGAAGGGGTGTCCTCGCGCTGGGAAAATATTGACCTTGTGATCGTGCGCGAGAATACCGAGGACTTATATTCGGGGCTCGAACATGTGGTCGTCCCCGGTGTTGTGGAAAGCCTGAAGATCATTACGGAGAAGGCCTCCACGCGGATTGCGAAATTCGCTTTTGAACTTGCGCGGAAAGACGGACGGAAGAAAATCCACGCGATTCACAAAGCGAACATCATGAAACTTTCCGACGGGATGTTTCTCGCGTCGACTCGCAAAGTCGCGCAGCTCTACCCGGAAATTGAGTACCGTGAAATGATTGTCGACAACACCTGCATGCAGCTCGTCATGAATCCGGGGCAATTCGATGTGCTTGTACTGCCGAATCTATACGGCGACGTGGTTAGCGATCTCACCGCAGGTCTCGTCGGAGGCCTGGGGGTCGTGCCCAGCGGGAACATCGGCGAGCAAGCGGCAATCTTTGAGGCCGTGCATGGGACCGCGCCGGATATCGCGGGCAAGGGCATCGCAAATCCGACCGCAATATTGATGAGCGGCATTATGATGCTCGACTATCTCGGTGAATCAGCCGCCGCCCGGCGCATTGAGACCGCGCTCCATGTCGTTTATCGCGCGGGCAAACATTTGACGCCAGATGCGGGCGGCAAAGCGACTACACAAGAATTCACCGACGAATTGATTGCCGCGATGACGAGGAGTTGAAGCCAAACCCATGGCCCATCAGCTGACCACTTCCCACACAAAAGATTCGGTGGACATATTTCGCCAATACATGCGCCTCGGCAAACGCGCGATCGACCAGTGCCCCGATGAAGGACTCTTCACTGCTCTCGACGCTGAGTCGAATTCGATCGCAATTATCGTGAAACATATGGCGGGCAATATGCGATCGAGGTGGACGGATTTCTTGACCACGGACGGAGAGAAGCCGGACCGCAATCGCGACACCGAATTCGAGGATCCGCCGAAGAATCGAGCCGAGCTTGTCGCCATGTGGGAAAGCGGCTGGAATACTGTATTCGCCGCGTTGGAGCCGATAACAGATTCGGACCTGGCGCGCACGGTCACGATTCGCACCGAGCCTCATTCCGTGATGCAAGCCATCAACCGGCAAATCGCTCATTACTCCTATCACGTGGGGCAGATTGTTTTTCTGGCGAAACATTTTGCGGCGACGGGGACGGGAACCTGGACTTCATTGACCGTGCCCCGCAAGAAATCCAAGGAGTTTAACTCTGATGTGGCAGCCGGCCGGAAATCGCAGCGATAAGACGAATATTTTCAGATTGCTTCGTTGACTTGCCTCACCGCGTCGGCGAAAATAGAATTTGGTCGCGCACAAGTTCAGGAGAATCCATGGCGGATGCCCCGGTCACAGCCGCGAAGTACGAACCCGGAGTCGTTGAAAAGTCCTTCCCCATATCGGGCGGCACGACGACTCAACGCAAGCGAAAGCCGCACATCCTTGCCGTGATCAATGATCAGTGCACTGGGTGTTCCGGTTCGCCCGCCTGCGTGGATTACTGCCCCGTCGATTCCTGCATGTATTGGGTTCCCGATTCTGACCATCCACCCTTCGGACGAATTGTGGTGGACCCTCTCCTCTGCATCGGCTGTAAGCTTTGCACCAGCAAGGGCCCGGACGGCGCGTTCCTCGAAGGCTGCCCCTGGGACGCGATTGACATGGTCCCGCTCGCCGAGTGGGAAGGCGAAAACGGAAGCCTGCCTTTCTAGCTCGCTGTCATCTAATTGAAGAATTCTCTAAGGATTCGATGGATTTGCGCCCGCACGATTGCGGATCGCGGTGAGCGTGAGTGTCGCTTGTTGGGCGACGTTCGGAGGCATGTCCGGCACGCCGCGCACGAATGGGACTACCGCCGCTTCGTCTTGCGCGGTCCCGATCAGGTAGAGGGCGCGCAAGGCTTCCCACACTACATCTGAGCTTGGATCCAGCCGGGCAACTGGCTGGCCTGCATCAACATTCGCGCCATCCGAAACGAACCACCCAGCGAAAGTGCCAGGCACATTTGTGCGCAATTCAATAGATTTGTTGCCGGGCCCCTCAACATGCCCAACGAGCGTGCCGGGATTCACGGAATCGCCGGGCTTCAGCCGTTCCTCCAATTTTCCTGCGGCCGGCGCGGGCATTGAATATGGTTTCAGCATCGCGGATATCACGTCATGTCCGGAAGGGTCGCCGAATCGCACGAGCGATAGCGCCGCATTCCGCTGGACCATGGGATTCGCATCAGCAAGAAGGACAAGCAGGCGCGCATGAAATTCCGGGGCAGACGTATCCTGCCCCATCACCCACGCAGCGGTGGTCCGCAGCGCTTCATCCGGGCTGGAGGATTGCGTCAACACCTCCAGATACCAATTCCGCGCCGAAGCCCGCGTATTCGCATTTACGCTCAGAATCCGGTCGGCCACCTGCGAAAGCGCGTGCTGCGCCTCGCGAGGGTGCTTTGTATCCGCAAACGCCTTCGCCATTTGCGCATCATCCAGAGGCCGCCCAAACCACGTCGCCTGCCAAAAAAGATACGGCATCAGAACGAATAGAAATGTAAGTATTAGGATTGCGAAGAGCCACCGCTTGGCCATTCCTTTCGCTGGCGGCTTTGCGGCAGACGGGGCAGCTCCCGCAGTCTTCTGCGGCGCGGCCGCCGCTTCCCTTCCCGGGTTTGCGGATTTATCCATGCGATTCGTCGAGGCCGTTCAGCTTGGCGGGGCGTAAAGATGATACAGCATCACGTAAATGATCACGCCCGTAACCGAAACGTAGAACCACAGCGGCAAAGTCCACCGTGCGATGCGGCGATGGCGATCGAATTGTTCGCGCAAAGCCCTCGATAGCGTGATGATCGCCAGAGGGACAATCGCCACGGCCAGAAGCACGTGCGAGATGAGCAGCGTAAAATAGACCGGACGGATCCATCCCTGCCCTTGAAATAACACGTTGCCAACGCGTATGTGGTAGATGACATAGGAAATAAGGAACGCCGTCGAACAAATGAACGCCGAAATCATGAAGGCCCGGTGAGCCCGAATCTTTCCGCGCCGGATCATCGTGTAACCGCAGGCAAGAAGAATGGCGCTGACTCCGTTCAAGGTCGCGTTGAGCGTCGCTTGGGAAAACACAGGCCGGCTGCTACTTGCCAGCCGTGGCGGGCGCCGCGGCAGCGGATTCAGCGGACTTGCCGCGGCCAATCCAGCCGCGCGCGCGCGCAAATGCGACGAGCATTGCGGTAAAAACCAGCGCCATCATCAGGCAGATCGAAACCAATAATAGCCCGTCGATATTTTTGAGGATTCCGGTATAAAAAGTCGCGGCAAGCCCGGCGGCCGAAAGCAAAATGAACACCAGCGCTGTGCCAAGAAGCTCAAGGACTCCCAATCGCTCCTCGTTCGCCATCTCTTATGGCCTCCAAATGAATTCCGGGCAGCCGAGCGCCTACCGCGGCAGCTTGTCGTACATCATCAGCCCCAGCAGGAGTGGCAGGTGCAGGACGGTCGCATGCATCAGCCATTTCGCGCGGACGTTCGTCCGGTTCGCCGAAGCCCACAGACACAATTGAATGAGCAACAGATTTAAGACCACCGCTCCGAAAAAGTAGCGCACTCCCGCGAGGCCCATAAACACCGGCAATGCGCTTGCCGGAACCAGGAGAAGCGCCGCCCCGATAATTTGCCGGAACGTCGCCCGGCCCGTAGGGTCCACAACGGGCAACATTTTGATGCCTGCGCGCGAGTAATCCTCGCGGTACATCCAGGCAATCGCGAAAAAATGCGGAAATTGCCACAGGCACATGATCGCGAAGAGCACCCAGGCCCCCAGATTCAGCGATCCGCCCGCTGCGACCCACCCAATCAGCGGCGGCATCGCGCCAGGAATGGCTCCAATCGCGGTAGCAAGCGTTGTGCGCTTCTTCAGCGGCGTGTAAACCCCAAGGTAGCTGGCCGACGTTATCAGCCCAAGGAAACTCGCCAGAGCGCCCGCCGTAAATGCCAAATAAATCGTCCCTCCAACCACAAGGCTGCCGCCAAAGATCGCGGCTTCCACCGGCCTTAACTGGCCGCTCGGAAGCGGACGGGAGGCTGTGCGCCTCATAAATGCATCCGACACGCGCTCGGCGTAATGATTCAGCGCAGATGTGCCCGCCGCGACGAGCGTCGTCCCCAATACCGTTTCCATCAAGCGTACCCAGTTCACGGGCCCGTGCGAACCCAAATAGAAACCGGCAAGTGTCGTGAGCACCACCAGAAAAGAGACATCCGGTTTGGTAAGTGTGATGTACGCCATTGCACGTGAGGTGCGGATAGACGCGCGCGCGGCCGGAATTGTCCGAGTGGCTCCCACTACATCGCCTCCTGCGCACGGCTTGCAGATACGGCGGTTCCCCGCTCATGCCGCAGCAATCGGTTCGTCACCAGCGCCACGCCAACCGTTCCGGCGAGCGTCAGCGCCCCTACAACGACGTGAGCCACCGTCAGCGCGACCATTGCGGGCATAGGCTGTGGAGCCGTCTGCGTGGTGACTCGGGACCACCACGCGCCCGCGCCGAGCAGCAACTGCGTGCCAATCAACGCATGCAGCACAATCCGGCACCTCGCAAGCGCCGCAGAGGAGGGAAATCTTCTCCGCATTGCGCCGCAAGTCCAGAAGATCAAACCTGTAACCACCGCCGCGCCAATCAAGTGCGGTCCTATCCCCAGTCCCTTATGACGAAACTCAGCCCCCAGAACAAGCTGCAGCATCGTGGCGACAGACTGTGAAGACAGCCAGCGTGCGCACATGAGGAGACCCGCTATCCTCCATCACAGTGACGTCCTGCCACCACCACCGGCTCGTAAAGAGTGCCAGGCTCACCATTGAGCAGAAAAAGAGTTGAGCCATCGTGGCATGAGCTACTGAAATCCAAACCGGCTGGCGAAAAATAACCGTCATTCCCCCAAGAACTGCCTGCCCCATAACAGCGCCAACCGCAATCCAACCGAAATTGCGAACTTTATTGCGAGGCTCCGCGCGCCAAAGCCAAATTGCAAAGATGAGCGAAATTGCAATCTCGCATGCGGCGATTACGCGATGCGTGAATTCGTAACGGATTCCACCGATAAATGGAGGTACCACGGAGTGATATGCGAGCGGCCAATCGGGAATTGAAAGCCCGGCGTCATTTGAAGTGACCAGCGCCCCAGCCGTGACCAGCACAACCGTCAAGCACGCAGAAAAAATGGCAAAACGGTTTAGCCGTTCATTGTAATTGCCCCGCGGAGTTGTAAGGTCAGGTCCCATCTGAATTCTGCGCGGCAGGAAGCAATCACGCGCGCCCGATCACGGCGCCGCCGAAAGTTCCCTGCCGCGTCTAACTTGGTCAGTCTCCCGACGAAGCGGCGTTGAAGGAGAGATCCACGGTCTTCGAGTCCTTCGCGCCGATGGTGACCTGCTGCGTGACGGTTCCGAACCGTTCCTGCCACGCAACAATTGTGTATGTTCCAGGAGGAAGATTTCCGATAGTGTACTTTCCGTCCGTGCCCGTTACGCTGAAATATGGATTCTTCATCACAAAAATATACGACTTCATCCACGGGTGCACGTTGCACTTCACCGGAATGGCGTCTTCGGGCCGCGCGAACACTTCCATCAGAGGCGCCGCGCCGGGTGGCTGCGATTGATTCCACTCACGGTTATCCTTGGGGACCGGGTGAATATTGTGGGTGGTGTTGTCGCTGTTGGTGACTTGCAAAGTCTGTCCTGCAATCATCCCCACGATGTGCGGATGATACTGGCAACCTTTTTGGTCAATCTTTGCGGGATCCGAGGGCACCGTGAATGCGTACTTGCTCATGTCGTCCTGAATGTATACCACGGCATTCGCTAGCGTCCCGCCGGGCCCGGTGACAACAGTTTCATCCTTCGCCGGCGTCGGGTGCTGTTGCGTGCAATACGCCTCCGCCGACATGTTGATATTTTTCATCACCGGCGCTGTGCCTTCGAGCTTAATTGTGCCGGAAACCGTTCCTGCCGTGGCCGCGTCGACTGCTTGGCCGCCGGCTGGGGTTCCCCCACCCGCGGGCTGCTCGGTTGACGGACTCTTTCCGCAGCTTACCAGAGCAAAAGCAAGGCCTGCGGCGATCAAAACATACGCACTATAACGAATTCTCATTTGTAAAGTGCTCCTCCTGTATTGAGTCTCAGCATTCTAATGCTTTTTGAGATTTCACGTCGCGTTATTTTCCCGGAGCGCTGGCGCCGCCGCCCGCGCCATGCGCCTGCAAGCGGCGCTGTTCATCCGGAGTGATGGTCATCAAGAAACGCACCATCAAGTTTGCCTGGTCCCCTGTGTAGGTCTTGAATTCGGCCGGAATATTGCCGGTAAACACCCAGTGGTCGCCCTCCCTGTGGAACAATCCGGATGGCATGGCAGTTCCGGGAATGATCTTTGCCGGGTCCGTCACCCAGCGTTCCGCCCACGCCGCCCGGAGGCGGTCGCCGGCCAGCACAAAGTTCGGCGCCGTCGCGTTCTTGTCATGCGCGGGATCGCCTGTCGCGTGGCATTTCAGGCATGGCGCGGCTGGGTTGGTGAACAAATCGCGAGCCAGCGTCACTTCCGTATTTGTCAACGGCTCCGCCTTTGGGGCAATGTAAGGCTCCTCCTGTGATGACAGCGCCTCAAAGAAAAGGACGATCTTGCGGATTTCGTCGTCCGAAAGAGAGAAGGTCGGCATCCGCACTTGCAGGTAACTTCGCACTCCATTCTTGTTCGTATCCGTCGTGCTCAGCGAGGGGTTCGCCAGGAACCGCTTCAGCCATTCCGGATTCACGCGCGCGCCTTCGCTCGTCAGCACCGGCGGCAGGTTGATTTTGTTCTCCGCTTGATAAAACGGCAAATCCTGCATCGTTGTCCTTTGGTTGATCCCGATCTGGTGGCAGCCGATACAGTTGTATTTCGTTACGATCCACCAGCCCTCCTGAATCGCGTGCCGCCGGTCTGCCGGCTTGTACATGTAGTCGGGAGGAAGCTGGGGGTCCACGCTCCCGAGCAGGAATGTCACCAGCGCGTCCACCTCATGCTTGTCAATCTGATGCGTCTTCGGGTCCGTCAAATTCGGCGTGGGCATGCGCAGCCGGTCCATCGGATCTGGCTTGTACTTATCGTGATCGAAAACAGCGGGGTCGTTCAGCTTCGCCTCAAAAAACCCCTTGGCGTCATACCATTCCCCGCGCGGCGAAGGCTTCCCATCAATGAGCACTCCGCGTTTCGCGTCTTCCGTATAGCGCGCGAAGTCGAGGCGTTCGATCGGTTTGCTGCCTTCGTTGGTCAGTTCCGTGCCGATGCGCCCTTCGTCTTCAAGTCCGGCTATTTCATGGCATCCCGCGCAGCCATAATGTTGAACGAGCGCCCTGCCCTGTGCCGCGAGCTTTGGATCGTCCATAAACGGCGCCGGTGGGTACGTTGCGTTCGTGTGTTTCTGCGCCATCAAATATGTCGCGATGTCGTGTGAGTCTTCATCGCTCAGGCGCATGCTCGGCATAATCGTCGGCTGCTGCACTTCCAGCTGGTGACCATCATTCGGGCAGCGCGAATGATCGAGATCGAATTGAAATGGCAGTCCGTGCTTTGCGTAGTCCGCAGGCGTGATATCTTTCTTCTCGAACGGGCAATAAGGCAGTGTCCGTTCGCGGGGGTTGTGCACCCAGCGGACAAGGTACTCATAGTTTTCTTTTTCGCCGATGCGGCTCAGGTTTGCGGCGAAATCTCCGCCCACGATATTCGACCCTTCGCCAATCGAATGGCAGGAGAGGCACCCGCGCGATTCAAGCAATTCCTTGCCGTGCCCGGCATTGCCCGGGGCCGCGGGCTTCAATGTTTGTCCCGTAATTCCCTGCTGCCAAATAAACGCCGCGATCTTTTGTATCTCGTCGGGCTCGAGCCGGAATTGCGGCATCTTCGTCGTTGGCCGGAAGGTGTGCGTCTGCGCGAGCCACACGGGAATCCATTCCTTGCGCAGCTTCATCCGGACCTCTTTCAGGTCCGGACCGACGCGCTTGGATTCGCGCATTAGCGAAGAAGAGACGGACTCGAGAGTCTGGATCTGCGCATCTATTTTGCTGCTCTCCACCGTGAGGCTCGTCGCGCGCGCATTCAATTTCCGGGCGGTCTCATTGTCGGGCGCGAGGTCGGCCTGATGATTCAGGCGTGGAATTTCGAGAGAGTAATCATGCTTCGTGTTCTCGAGCTGCGTAATTTGCTGCCGCGTGGCGTTCAGCCGCTCGGGTTCGTCGTCAAATCCCGCGTATTTGTGGCAGCCGATGCATCCCCGCGTGCGGTAAAGGGAGCGCCCGCGGTTCAGCGCATCTGCATGTTCCGTGACCATGTCCGCTGAATGGCAATTCTGGCATCCAGCCTCATAGTTCTCTGGATAACTCAGCGGCCATAGCCAGTGCTCGTACCTCCCGTGGCCTCGTTCGACGGAGTCCAGCGCCCGGCCATTCCCGCCATGGCAGGGTGAGCAACCGTATGTCTCGAGAGGATGCCACTTGAACAAGTCCTGGTCCGGGTGCGTCGTAAAAGGCGCGTCGTGGCTCGCCGCGATTGTCCTGCCGAGGTCGGCCTTTGTGAGCGTCATCGTCACGGGCACCACAAGTGGGTCCATGGCGATATGGCAGGATTGGCAGCGGTCCACCAGGCCAACGCCACCGATGTAATTAATCACCGTGCCCGGCGGATTCACGTTGATTTGCCGCATGTCTATCTTGTATGTGGACATCGCGTTGTGCAGGCTCTGCAACGCCGCCGCGCTCACTCCCGGCAACTTTTCCTTCACGAACTCATTCAGCTTGTCCTGCGCGGCCTTCGCGGGCGCGTCCGCTTCAGCCTGCTGCCCAACAAGATCCGCTTTCAACGCCATTAATCCCGTAAATCCATTGTTCAATTCGTCGTAATTCATGTGGCGAATCTCGGTCTTGCCATCGCCCAATGGCCATTCGACGTCGTAAGTTTCCGCCTGCGCCTCGTCCACGTCCTTCTTGCGCGACGCGCGCGTGCTCTTGTCGGATTCCGGAATGATTTCCAGCTGGTAGATAAGCGCGCCTACTTTGCCGCGAGCGTTTTGGAATGAGGGAGTGATCGCCGTCCGTTGTAAGTCCAGCAGCGCAAGTTTCCTGACGAATTCGGCGTCCACTGCCTTCGTCGCTTGCTGTGCCGCATCCAAATTGGCCTTTAGCTTTATAAAGTCCGGCGAGGAATAAACGGCGGCCTCCGCTTTTGACTCCGCGGAAATCTGCTTGCCTAGGAAATACTGATAAGCGGAAACAAAATCGCGCTGGTAGGCGCGCCACGGGCGCAGACCGAAGAATTCGGAGTAGAGAGACCAGGCAACCGTCAGCATCAGAACAAAGAACGACACCAGCATAATCGTGCTCCACGATTTGCCAGTTATGGGATCCGGACCGGAAGGCTCAGGCACCCGGTGCCTCCTCGCCGAGGGATTGAATTGGAATTAGACGCTGAACCATGGCGTCTCCCAGACATAATGGATTCTGAATACCAGCCGCGCCAAAATCTTGATCGGCAGCGAAAGCATGAGCGACAACAACAACAACATCGTCACCGTCTGCAGTAGCGACATCCTCTTATAAATCTTGCGGCTGAATGCCGTCCGGTTGGCCAGCCAGTGCATGAAGTAGCCGGATGCCAGGAAATAGATCGTCACGGGGAAAATACCGAAGATTCCGCGAGCGATCAGTCCTGAAAATGGCCTCCACCCTCCGGGTAAAATATGCGCCATCCATGCGCCGTCAATGTGCAGCACGTCATCCAGATTTCTGTTTACCGCGAAATCCACGCGGCTTGCGTCCCAAGTTTGCGTTGGCCAGAACCACATCCACCCGGGACCCCGGATGAACGTACCGATCACGATCATCAGGACCCACAGTCCAAGGAAGCCTATCAGGAATGTCCAAATCGAAAATTTTCGCTGGCGATACGTGTAGTAGCCGTTGCCAAGAGGGTTTTCATCTATATACGGTACGGCCATCAAGCCGACAATGATGATTGTCGGCATGACCACCCCCGCAATCCATGGATCGAAATAGACAAGCATCTCCTGCAAGCCCAGGAAATACCACGGCGCTTTCGCCGGATTCATTGTTACGTTCGGATTCGACGGTTCCTCGAGCGGCGCGTTCAGCGTCAGCGACCACACCATCAACAGCGCCGTCACGAGGATGGCGGCCAGGAACTCCACGCGCATCAGGTAAGGCCAGGTGTGAACTTCACGATCCCAGCCCTTTTCGTAGGGTTGCGCTTTGCGGTACGCCCCTTTTGCTGCCGCGGGGTCCGCTTCAAGCTTTGCAATCAGCTCATCGTTCTTTTTCGCTTCGCGGAATGCCAGCCAGCAATAAAATGGAATGAAAAATAAAAGCGCGACGATCGGGACATTGTCGGGTGCGGATGCAATTTCCCAAATTTGGTGCCAATCCCACCACATAGCGACGGGTTTCTCCCAGTTAATTCAATGTCGAATCTAAGCTGAATCCGATCCCAAAGCTTGCGCCGCCGCGCTCCAAAACAGCTATTACGGCATGCCGCTCGGCTTCATGATCACCGGTCGCGGCTCCTTCTCGTCCTTGATTTCCGATTCGAGCATCACCGGCGCGGGCCCGGAGATTCCGCCGTCTTTACGTACGCGCCAGAAATGCAGCGCCATGAAAATCGACGCGATCAGCGGAATCGCAATGCAATGCCAGATGTAGGCGCGCAACAGAGCGTTGGCGTCCACAATTGAACCTCCCAGCAATGCAAATCGCACGTCGTTGTAAGGCGTCATCCCCATCAGAGAGCCAAATGGCCCTTCATGACCCAGCAGCGGGGTCGCGCGCGCCATGTTCGTGCCCACCGTGACAGCCCAGAACCCCAATTGATCGTCCGGAAGCAGGTAACCCGTGAATGAGAGCAACATCGTCAGCACCATCAGCAGCACACCCACGCACCAGTTAAATTCCCGCGGACGCTTGTACGATCCCGTCAGAAATACCCGGAACATGTGCAGCCACACCGCAATAATCATCAAGTGGGCGGCCCACCGGTGCATGTTGCGCAGCAGCTTGCCGAACGGCACATCGTTTTCGAGGTACAGGATGTCGCGGAACGCCTGTACCTTGCTCGGATGGTAGTAATACATCAGCAGGACGCCGGTGAATGTCAGCACGATGAAGAGATAAAACGTGATTCCGCCCATCCCCCACGTGTAGCTGTATTTTGTGGCGTCGCGATTGACCTTGGCGGGATGCAGATGAAAGAAAACATTGCTGAGCACGCTCAGCGCACGGTTGCGCGGCGTCTCGTCGTGCTTCACGCGGAAAATAGAACGGTAGAGCTGCGTCTTATCGGGCTCTTTCAGCCCTTCGAGCTGCTCCTTCCCTTTTTCAGAAACGTACTTCTTCAGGTCCTCGGCATCTTGCTTGACCTTGTCGATGAGCCCGGTACGCTTCTGGTCGCCGTTTTCTTCCGCCACCTAGTTCCCTTTCGCGTTCTAAACGTTTAGGAACGCGCCCGCATCATTGAAATGGTTGACGCCCGCTTTGGGGTCATCCACGTAAAGTATGCTCGAATTGACCGTGATTTTGCCCGTCGCATCCAGCTCAAGTTGGCACCGATCCATCGGCCTCGGCGCGGGCCCTTCAAAGTTGATGCCCTCGCTGTCGTACCCGCTGCCATGGCAAGGACACTTAAACTTGTTCTCGCTCGCCTTCCATTCCGGCGTGCATCCGAGGTGGGTGCACCGGGCATAAATCACGAAGATCCGGTCCGGTTCACGGATCACCCACACGCGATTTGTCATCAGAAAACGCTGGTCGTTTCCCATGGCGAAATCGGCGGGATATCCGATGGAAAAAATTGGATTTGGCTCGAAAAGCGCGCGTGGAAAGAAAAAGCGAAGAAACATCAGGAAATTGATGCCCAGGTATCCCCAGATCATCGCCCAGGTAAATCGGCGGCGTTGGAGGTTTACAGCTTCTTCGGGGCTTGCCTCCGCCTTTTTACCCTTTGCCGCCGGCTTTGGCGCTGCCGCGGCGGAAGGTGATGGTGCTGCCCCTGCCTCCCCGGCTTTACCCTCGGTCTGTTCCGGCATAGAAGTGCGCGTACCCTCAATGAATACGAGTCAATAAAGGCGTTTGATGCGAACACTTTTTATATTCTGTCGCATCCTGTTGTGTCAAGACGAATCGAGAGAAAAAGTTGCGTTTCCGTGCACCAACCATGTCCCGTCTTTTCGGAGGTGGGACTACCCGACGCGGGCCGGTTGGACGGTTTCCACGCCGACGGCGCGCAAGACAAGGTCCGCAAGCGCTCCGATGAACCGCGGAGAATCGCCAACGGCGGGCATCATTTCAAATTGTTCCACGCCGAGCTTCGCGGCGCGTTCTCGCGCTTCGATGTTGATTTCGTGCAACGTCTCGATGTGTTCCGTCACAAATGAAATCGGCACGACCAGCAGATTCTTTTCGCCCGCGCGCGCCAATTTGTTGATAGTCGCATCCAGGCTGGGCTCCAGCCATTTCTGCCGGCCCACGCGGCTCTGGAAGCAAAGCGTGTGCGCATTCGGCCAGCGGCCGTCTTCGCATACCAGCCGCACCGTCTCCTCAATCTGCTTTTGATATGGGTCGCCCTTCTCGATCAGACTCAGCGGCAATCCATGCGCGCTGAAAACAATATGCGTCCGGTGCGGTTCGTGAAAATGCGAAAGGGCAAGTTCGATGCGGTCCACCAGCGCTTCGATGTAGAGCGGGTGATCGTAAAAATGTTCGATGAGATGCTCTTCAATGGATGCCGGGCCGGGGCGGTAAAGCCGCCGCCACTCCTTAACGCTGCTCCGCGTGGTAGCGAAGGAATACTGCGGGTACATTGGCAGCAGCACAAGAGCGTCCAAGTCGGCATCCCGCACCTCATCCACGGCTTCCTGTGTGAGCGGATTCCAATAACGCATGGCGATAAATACGCGCGCATCCACCGCATGAGAGAGAGTGGATTCCAATTTGCGCGCCTGCCGCTCGGTCAAGTGCCGGATCGGCGAGTGGCCGCCGATCTCCGCGTAATGTTCCCCCGCAACCTTCGAGCGTTTCCGGGAGATATACCGCGCGAGCGGTTTTCGAACCAGTCCCCCTAGCGGCCCGAGCGGAATAATGTCGGGGTCGCAAAAAAGGTTGTAGAGAAATGGCTCGACGGCGTCCGGAGCATCCGGCCCGCCGAGTTGAAATAGCACGACTCCGACTTTCTTTCGCATTTTTATCGTTGCGCTTGCACGGGAGCTTACGAACGGCTGCCCTTATTGCCGAGCGTCACCTTCACCTTTTCCACTTCCGCGCGAAGCTGCGCAAGCCGCCGCGCGACGGTAAAGTGATAAACGAAAAAGATCGCCCACGCGGCAAAGTATGCCGCCATCAGATTATTGAGATTCTTCATGTGTTCTACCCTCCCCCCTACTCAGTTGGATGCGCGTTAAGTTGTTTCCGTCTCTGCGCGAATCTCTGCCACTTCATGTCGCAGCGCCTCGAGGCGATAGCGTTCGCTAATCAGGGCAATCATTAAGACAAACAATGCCAGCCAGCAAAGAAGCAATATGCGTGACATCTCAGGCGGCAGCCCGGAATTGTTATCACCAAAGAGGACCGGTCCAGGATGCTGCGTGCGGAAGAGCCGGTTCGAGAGATAGACCATCGGCACGTCGAGAAAGACGAAAATGCTGAACACGGCCGAAACAACCGCGCGGCGTTCCGCGTCTTCGATCAGCGAACGTAAGAGCAAATAGCAGAGTCCGAGCACCCACAGGATAAAAGTCGACGTCAACCTCGCATCCCAAGTCCAGTAAATACCCCACACCGGCTTGGCCCAAAGCGGGCCCATGACAAGCCCTACGGAAGTAAATGCGACCGCGACTTCGACGCAACTCACGCCCAGCCAATCGGCTTTCGGTGAACGCCTCTTCAAATAGAAAATATTCGCGATGAATGCAACTGTGAACGCGACGAACGCGTTGATGAAGCTGGCTACATGGAAATAGAAAATCCGCTGGATGTCGCCCATGGTGCGCTCGGTGGGGGCGATATAAAACGCCGCGTATGCCGCGCCGCAAACCAGCGCCGAGACCGCGAACGACCTCATCGCCTGCATGAACGCGCCGCCTTCGTACTTGCCGGCCACAGGTTTCTCCCTATTCTTCGAGCAGATATTCGCCGAAAAGCCACGTCGCGGTCAAAAAAATTATGTCGAACGCGCCCACCATCACGAGCCAAGGTGTCCGCAGTTCGTACGGATCGGCCAGAAGCCCAGCGGTCGCCTCGGTGCTCGCGATCAGAACGGGAGTGAGCGCCGGGAGCAGCAACAGCGGGAGAAGAAGTTCCCGCATCCGGGCATGCGACGCAATCGCGGAAAAAACGGTGCCGATGGTCGCCACGCCCAGCGTTCCCATCAACATGACCAACGCCAGCGGCGCAGCTACTGGCGCGAGCGATACGTTGTACAGCATACCGAACGCGGGCAGGAGCGCCGCTTCCACCAATGTGAGAAACAAAAAGTTTGCCAGCAACTTCCCTGCCAGAATTGCAAATGGCGCAATCGGTGCAAGCCGCAGTCCGCCAAGCGTATCATTTACGCGCTCGCGGCTGAACGAAGGCTGCAGCATCAGCGATCCTGCAAATAGCAGCGCGATCCACAATAGTCCCGGCCCGAATCGGCGCGATTCGGCCGAAGTGGGGTCAAAGGCAAAGCTAAAAACAAAAACCACGATCAGCACGAAAACAAGCGTGGAAGTAAGCAGCTCAAATGATCGAAATTCCGCGCGCATTTCTTTTGCAAGAATTGCCAAAGCGGCTCGCGGGGCATTCATGCAAGAACCCTCATCTCCTAATTCCGCCTCGCGAGAGTAAACGCCCCAGCGCCTCGATGAATAATCGTGTGCAAATCGCCTCCTGCCGCGCTATCGGCAACCAGAGCCCCGCCGTGCATCTCAATTGCGCGCGTCGCAAGAGCCACCGATTCACTCTGCCCATGCGAACTCATCAAGATCGTCGCGCCCGCGGACCGCAATGTGGCCAGCGTCCCAGCCAGCCACGCCACACCGTCGCGGTCGAGCCCCACCGCAGGCTCGTCAAGCAGCACCAATGTCGGCCCGGCAAGGAGCGCCCGCGCAATCGCAAGCCGTTGCCGCATGCCTCGCGAGAATGTGCGCACCAGATCCCGCGCCCGGTCCGCCAGCCCCGCCGGCTCCAGCGCCTCCGCCGCGCGGCGCCGCGGCTCGCTCAAATTGTAAAGACGCGCGAAGAATATAAGATTTTCCTCAGCAGTGAGCTCGTCGTAAAGCATCGTCGCATGTCCGACCATCCCAATCCGGCTCTTGATCATCGCTTGCGCGGTGATTTCCTGCGAAGCCGTTCCCTGTGCCGATCGACCGGATTTTCCAACTCTGACTTTCCCCGCCGTGGGTCGCGTAAGCAGCGCCGCCAATCGAAGCAGCGTCGTCTTCCCCGACCCGTTCGCCCCCACAAGGACGACGAATTCCCCGGAAGCAATTTCCAACGAAAGCCGGCGCAGCGCGACTAGCGCGCCAAACCTTTTCTCGGCGTTCTCGAAAATAATTCCGGGTCCTGATGAGGATTCGGAGGTGGGATTCGTGGAGGGCACGCGGACCGGTCAGCCTCGCACAAGATCGCGCAGGATTTTTTCCGCGCGCGCGCGTTGCTCGGTGTATTCCTGCTCAGAAATTGTACCCGCCTGTCGCCGCAGCTCCAGGCGGAACAGCACGTCTTTCAATTCATCGAGGCTCGCACCAACCTTGCGGTCAATTTCCCCAAGCGCATCCGGCGCGGCAGGCGCCGCCGTCGCCGCCGTAGTCTCGGTTATCACAACGGCGCGCGCACTCTTGTGCGCCCCCGCGCTCCCGCGCATGCGCGCTGCAGGAGGCGCCGCGGAATTTCCCGGCACGCCTGCAATCGCAAATGGCATGCGGTACAAATACGCCGCGCCCAGCAAAAAGATTGACGCGAATCCGCCGATCAGCACCCACTTCAGCGTGTCCAGCCGGGGCGGCACAGCCGATACGGTCTGATTAGAATCGCGATCGCGCGTGCTTCCGTTGCCGCCGTCCTGTCCGGATTGACCTGCGTTATCTGAAGCAGGTGGCGCCGCGCCCGAAACCGAAACGTCGAATCCCGTCGCAGGAATCGGCCCGTCATGCAGGTAAACGGACAGTCCCTGCTCCGTGCCGCCCGGCTGGAAGCCCGCGCTCGCAACGGTCACGCTTGGCGAAGCAAGCAGCATGACGCTGCCCGGCGAATTGATCGAAGGGACATGAAACGAAGCATGATTGGAGGGATAAGGTAGCGTGTAGGAGACCCGGACATTGCTCTCACCCGGGCGAAATGCAAATGCAATCGCGTAGCGCCTTTTGCCCTGGTCAATGGTTCCCTGAACGGTGCCCATACCTTCCGGGCCGGCGGCCCTCACTTCTACCAGTGTTGCGCCCTCCGGAATTTGAAACTCGAAATTCCCAGCCGTCTTGAAATACGCAACAGGTGGCTTGGATTGGTTCTGAATATCGTATTCCTCACCGACGAGGAGGTTTGTGCCATCGGGCTGAAAATAAACGATTCTGGTCGGGATCTTGACGGTGTTCGCGTCGGAGGCAGGTTCGTAGATTTGCACGTCCGCTGTCATCTGTCCGGGCGGAAGCATTGCGTGAAAGTTCACGCCCTTATAGCTGGCGCGCACGAGCATCGGCGTTTGTCCGTTGGGCGTGTAGTTCAACTCGAAATGCCCTTGCGCGTCCGTCTTCGTGGTTGCAACGCTGTCCATCCCGTTTTGCAAATTAAGAAGAATGATGTCCACGCCGGACGCGACCTTGCCTGTCGTCCCATTGTGAACAACGCCCGAAATCGTTGTTGCCGAGGCGCCCCCGGCCCCGATCGACGCAGCGACAACCAATGTCGCGCACAGCAGCGCCGTGACATTTTGTGTTCGCAATTTCCTCGCCAAGTATTTCATTGACCGTTGTTCTCCACGACTCTCGCCACAAAAAACGTTGTCATCCTGAGTAGAGTCCCGATGCCGTTCATCGGGACGGAACGAAGGAACCGTAATGCGCCGCCACGCACTTCTCCACGAGCGACTCAATGTTTCGCTTTTAACGCCCAGTCGCTTTCCGCCCGGCAAGTGACGGACTCCCCGTCACCTGTTCAATCTCCGTGAGCACCAATGCAGCCTCCGTCTCCAGCGCCAGCCGCGACTCCTCGTAATCCTTCTCCCCGAACTTCCCCGCGCGGTATTCAAATTTCAAATCGCGCAAATTGTCGTAGATAGTGTCGCGGCGCTCGAATAATTGGTCCAGCTTAGACCGGTGCGGCGCGGAATCACCCGGGCTTGGCTGCGTGCCAAACACAAACACGAGGACGGCCGCGGTCAGGGCCACGCAAGCAAGGATCACGGGCGTGTCCCCGCCACCCAAAACCGCCAACCATGGAATCGCAATCAGTGCATGCATACCCGAATTCAATCCTCCGTCTCGTGCCGGGACTCCTCGCGCACACGCGCCAGCATTTCCGCGGACACCTTTGGACGCCCGGCCCCGGCATTTTCCTGAGGTGCGGGGATCCGTTTGCGCCAGTGCTGAATCACCAGCACCACGAAGCCAAGCCCCATTGCAAATGCAAATCCCGGGAGAATCCAAGCAACTCGGTTGAATCCCTTGTTCGGTGGTGAGGAAAGCACCGCTACGCCATATTCCTGGATGAAATCCTGCACGACCAGGTCATCCGGCTCAATGCGGGCAATCCTGTCATCCAATTCCTTCAGCATCGGACCCGAACTCGGACAATTGATATGGTTGCATTGCACCAATACCTGCCCGCAGCCGCACATGCACATCAACTTCATTCCGAGTTTCTTCGCGTGATCCGTTTGCTGCGCGCGCGCAACGGGAATCACGGCGATCCCCGCGCCAACCAGCGTGACCATCGCCAATGAAGCCCAGAATCGCGAATTCAGCTTCGTTCGACCCATCGATTTAGTCGGAGCTCTCGTAGTGCACAGCCGCGGGAATCGGTCGCGCGCTGGACGCGGTCGCAGTCCCTTGCAATGGTTGCGTAGACGCTTGCATCACCATTACTGGAGCGCGGTCGGGGATCAGCGCGATTATCGTTCCCAGCACCACCACCAGTCCGCCGAACCACACCCACTTCACCAGTGGATTCAAATACGCGTGGATCACCGGCTTTCCCGTCTGCGGGCTGCTGCCCGCATACACAACATAAAGGTCTTCGCGAGGCGTGGAAGAGATCGCCACCATCGTCCCGGTTTCCTGGCTTTCCCCGTAATTTCGCTTCTCGGGATAAAGCATCATCTCCTCGCGGCCGTCCTTCATCACTTCGATGGAAACGCGGTCGGAGGTGTAATTCGGGCCGGGAATGGAATCGAATGCCTGGCACACAAGAGTGTACCGGCCAATCTGCATTTGCGATCCGGCGCCCATCTCCATCTGCTTATCCTGATTGAACGCCTGCCCGGAGATGCCGATAAAAACGAGCACTATTCCAAAGTGCACCACGTACCCGCCGTAGCGCCTCGTGTTTCGCAGCGTAAGTTGAACCGCCGATGTGAACAGGTTTCCGCCGCCGCGCGCCCGAATCACTTTCGCGCCCCGGTAGAACTCCATAATAATCGTCAGCGTCACGAACACGGATAGAATCACGCACGCCAGCGAAAACAAATCTTTGCAGCCCAGCGGCCACGCAATTGCTCCCGCTACTAATCCGCCGAGCAGCGGCTTGGCAAAATTTCGTTTCAAGTTGTCGAATGACGCGCGCCTCCACGCCAGCAATGGACCAATGCCGGTAAGAAACAGCAGCATCAATCCGATGGGGATGTTGATTCGATTGAAAAATGGCGCGCCTACGCTGATTTTCTGCCCTGTAAACCACTCCGAAAGCACCGGAAACACCGTCCCCGAAAGAACGGCCACGCAGGCCACCAGCAAAATTAAATTGTTGAAAAGGAAGCTCGACTCACGCGACACGATCGAGTCCAGCTTGTTGTCGCTCTTTAAATAATCGCGATTCTTCAGATACGCCGCGGTGCACACGCTCAATATCACAATCAGGAATCCGATGAACCACGGCCCGATATCGGATTGCGCGAATGCGTGCACGGAACTGATTACCCCGCTGCGCGTGAGAAAGGTCCCGAAGATGCACAGCAGGAACGTGATGAATACCAGCCACACGTTCCACACCTTCATCATCCCGCGTTTTTCCTGCATCATTACGGAATGAAGGAACGCCGTCCCCACCAACCACGGCATCAGCGAGGCATTCTCAACCGGATCCCATGACCAGTAACCTCCCCAGCCGAGCACCGCATAAGCCCAGTGCGCGCCGAGCAGGATCCCCACGCTCTGAAAACACCACGCAATCATCGTCCACCGGCGCGTCAAGTGAATCCACTTTTCGCCGGGATACCGCCCGATGAGCGCGGCCAGCGCAAAGGCAAACGGAATCGTGAATCCCGTGTACCCGGAATACAGCATTGGCGGATGGATGATCATCTCGGGATACTGCAAGAGAGGCGTCAGGCCTCTGCCGTCAGGCTGTGTGAGCCAGGAAATCACGCCCCCCGGCCCCATCACGCCGATCACCTTGAAGGGGCTGGCAATGAAATTATTCAGGATCAGGAAGAATAATTGAACGCTTGCGAGGATCACTCCAACGTAAGGCATCAGTTCGGGATGCTTGCTTCGATAGGCCCACAGCACTGAAAAAACGTAAACCGAGAGCAACAGGCTCCAGAATAGCAGCGAGCCCTCTTGCCCGGACCAAAGCGCCGCGATTTTCAGGAAGGTCGGTTGGCTGCGGCTGCTGTGCTCGACGACATACGCGACCGAAAAATTATCGGAGAGAAAAAGGTAAACCAGGCTCGCGACAGCCAGCCCAATCAAACCGCATACGGCCAATCCCGCATTCCGCGCGCTTTTAATTAGAAATGGATTGCGCGTGCGAATTGCGGCGATTCCGCCGATGATCGCGTAGATGGCGCAGACAAATGCAAGGAGCAGCGCGAAGGAGCCGAAAAGATCCATCAATCGATCCTCAAACTGGGATTCCTCGACTGTTCAATTTTCGACGGGCGCTGCGCCGTCAAACCCCTGGGAAATCTACCTGCCAGTCGGAGTCGGAGCCACTTCATATTTCGACGCGCACTTGGCCGTCACTTGGTCGGCAACGAATCGGCCATCAGCCCCAAGTTTCCCCTCGACCAGTGCTTGCGAATCATCCTTGAATGTGTCCGGCAAAGGGTCTGTGCCCGTATAGCTGACCGAAAGCCGCCGATTTTCTTCGACAAGCACGAAATCGATGCCTCGTGGCACGCGCTGAATCGTTCCGGGGGCAACATTTCCGGATACGCGCATATGTTGCAGCAATTCGCGCTGGCTAAGGCCGGGAAGTTCAGAAATCGTGTGGTAGTAGGTCTTGCTTTCATTCATGCCAACCCATCCAAGCGCGATGAGCGTCGCCAAAATGATCCCCATCCCAACGCCAAATTTCATCTTCGTATTCACTCTAGGCTCTCCACGGCGGCCCCTCTTACGGCATCCAGTCTACCACAGCACTAAGACACTGGCGGACGCCCCGGGCGGCCAGTTCAAAACTGCCACAATCGCGCTCCAAGATTATGTGACGCCAATCACTTCTCAATGTGCTGTCATCACAAACTTTGTTTTCTTTCGGGTCCTCTTTGCCTCTCCGGTGAGGACACCTTTTAATCCAACGCGGACTCCACCGCTCCCGTACACGAAATTCCATCTTCCAGAATTTTTCGTGTTTGAGCGATCCCCTGCGCATCGACTGCCGACGGGATTTCAATTCCCTGCCCTCCCGCGATCAGCTTCTCCCCTAGCCCTGCGTTCCGCAACGCCTCCGCCAGCCCCGGAGCTACGGGAGCCAGCAACCCAATCCGCGCAGGCTTGTAGGATTGGGCGATCCGTATGAGCATGACCTTCACTGCTTTCGGCACAATGTTTTCCATTCGCACGCCCGATCCCAGCGGACACTCCACCAGCCGCGCCAGGTATATCCCGCGCCGCTGAAATTCAGCCAGACGCTCCAGCGGCGCTTTTTCCGCTCCAATCCCGGCCGATTGAAAAAGCCCCTCCAAATAATCCACCGCCTCCGCCCGGGCCTTCTGCTTCTCCCACGCGTAAAGGTCGTCGTATATTGCCGCAGGGGGAGCCGTGCAAATCAACAAAAGCCCGATATGGATCGGCCGATACCTCGAAGCCAATTCAAGCCTGGCTAGCCGCTCTCGAATGTGTTCGGGCGCCGCCGCGACCCCGCAGGAATCACACTGAACAAGATTACCTTTCCGGAAGGAAACATCCATGCGCGATATCGTAGAGCAGATGCGCCCGGCAGGCAATTCGATTTGGCGATAGAGACAGGACGGAGAAATACGAGGCTCGAACAAAAGAAAATGGGCGCCTCGCGTTTGGGTCGCGAAGCGCCCATTTTGTCGGTTGGGGGCCTTTGGGACGGTACGGGGTGGCTGGCCTTCCCAACCGCTGATTAAACTTTTATTCCAATCAATGAAACACGGCGCGCAATGAAAAGTTGCTGCGCCGCGCAAATTTACTTCTTCAGCGCCCCGCGCAAGCAAGCCTTCAACTCGGCGCTCACCTCTTTGATCTCCATCCCCGCCATCACCATGAATTTACAGGAGAGCAATTCGCGCGGCTTGTTTTCATCGGGCAGCTTGCACGTCACACGGCAATACTGGCAATCCTGGTTCCAGCAGAATCTCCCATAAGGAATCGTTTCCGGACTGATGAATTGAAAGCATCGAAGCAAGGAGTTTCGTTCCGGCACTTCAAAGGATTTGCCCAGAATCTTGATCTGGACGAGCCGCTCGTAATGTCGAAATGGCCCTGGCAAGTCAAAATCCTTTTCATTGAAATCTTCGATCATCTTCGCCGGGTCACGAAAACTGATGACTTTTGTCTCCAAGACATGCTCCTCCCAGATGACCCGAGCGTATGTCACCGCGACCCGCGCCTCAAGGGTTCCGTTAGAATCTTTGACCTATCAGACAATTCCCACTAGGAACACAAAAGGTAGGGTGCGGTTCGAGGCGCACAAGCTATAGCGGGAGCTATGAGCGGGGGGGCGCAAAAGCTGTATCCTTCGCGCTGCGGAGAAAGAAATTTGATTTGTGGCTCTATGCCGCTTGCGCGAGGCGATCGAATTCTTGTGCGCTTTCGTTCGGCAAGAGCACCCAGATTGTATAAATCCCAAGCGCCGTGCCGAACGGAACGTGTAGGAGTCCGAGAAAGCCCATCACGATGGCAAGCGCCCGCGACCAGGATTCCCGCTGCAACAGGCCCCATCCAGCGACTGCGCTGAGAATCCCCTTGATTCCGACAGCGGTCCCGACAATTGTCAAAATGGTGTGCACGAATGGCTCCGCGCCGCCGAAATTGCCACCCTGCATGTGGACAGCAATTCCAAACAACACATTCGCGACCACGAAAAGGACTACTCCTGCAAGAATTTCCAATGATCCGCAGACCAGCCACAGAATCGCAAGCACTTGCAGGTTTCGCTGCACTCTTCCCTGCCGCTCCAAGGGCACGACCGCCATTCCCAGGGTCTTGCCGCAGGACGAACAATATCTTTGCCCCTCAATCAACTGGTTGCCGCAACGTTCGCAGTACATCGCGCACCTCCGCACTCATTCATAAATACGTTCTTGTATAGGAAAAAGTTCCCCGATTTCGAGGTTCTTGCGTCATGAAGTGGTCTAAGTAAAGAACTGGCCCATGCGTCGAAATCGCTGGTAGCGTCTTTCTAGAAGTTGGGGAATCGGAAGGGCGCACAATTCTTCAAGCGTCTTCAGGAGAATTGGATCCAACATCCGCGCCGTCTCTTCGTGGTCTGTTTGCGCGCCGCCCTCCGGCTCGGGCACCACGCCATCAATCAAATCAAGCTCAACAAGTTCCGGAGCCGTAATCTTCAGCGCTTCCGCGGCCAGCTCCGCCTTCCCTGAATCGCGCCACAGGATTGACGCGCACCCTTCGGGAGAAATTACGGAGTAGACCGCATTCTCCAGCAAGAGAACACGGTCGCCCACGGCGATCCCAAGCGCGCCGCCCGAGCCACCTTCGCCCGTAATCGTTACGATGATCGGCACGGGAAGCCGGGCCATCTCGCGCAGGTTGTGCGCGATCGCTTCGGCCTGTCCCCGTTCCTCGGCGTCAATGCCGGGGAAGGCCCCCGGCGTGTCCACAAAAGTGAAAATGGGCCTGCCAAATTTCGCCGCAAGATTCATCACCCGCAGCGCCTTGCGATACCCCTCGGGTTTCGCATAGCCGAAATTGCGCGCAAGCCTTTCCTTGGTATCGCGCCCCTTCTCATGGCCGATCACGGCAACAGGACGCCCATGGAACCTCGCGAGGCCCGCGACGAGCGCGGAGTCATCGCCAAACGCGCGGTCTCCGTGAAGCTCCGCGAAATCCGTAAACAGCATGCGGATGTAATCGAGCGTGTAAGGCCGCTGGGGATGCCGCGCAAGCTGTGTCCGCTGCCACGCCCCCATATGCGCGTAAAACTCGCGCTTCAACTCATTCACTTGCTCGCGCACGCGCTCGACATCCGGGTCGGACGACCCTTCCACGGAAATCCGCCGCAGTTCCTCGATGTCCCGTTCGAGGCGCTTAATCTCTTCGCGTCTGTTTTTTGTTTCCATATCGAATTTGTCGCGTGCTGTTTAGCTTGCAGACCCGGCAGCGCGGGCAGCTTCACGCGTCACTTGCACCGCCTCGCGCCCGCACAATTCGCGCAGCTCATCAAGCAACTCCCGGTCCGCGCGCACGTGCTTGCTCGATTGAATGCACACGGTCTCCCCATCCGTGGATATCAGTTCGAATTCGACCGGGCATACCCCCGGCCGTTCGCCAAGAATTTCATTGATCGAATCGAGAAGCTCATCGTTCACAGATTCGCGTGCAAGTCGCACACGGATCATCGCGACCGGCGGCTCCGCCACATCTTCGATTGGTTTTGCATTCGATGCGGCGACCCGCGTTCCGGCGTCCTCGACGTTTACTCGCCCGCGCAGGAACAGCATCGCCCCGTTTTTCAGCACCGGCTCCAATTTGGAAAACGATTCGGGGAACACGAGGACATCAACCATTCCCGTTTCGTCCTGCAGCGACAGGATGGCCCAGCGCGCCCCGCGGCGCGATCGCATCTGGCGGATGGCTACCACAATTCCCGCGATGGCAATTTCCTCACCCGATCGCCGCCCTTCCACCGCCCCCAGACTTACTGCACGCAGTTCCCGCAATCGGCCGGAATATTTTGAAAGCGGATGTCCGCTTACATAAAACCCAAGCGTCGCGTATTCGCCCGCCAGCCGGTCGTGCTCCGCCCACGGGTCCGCTTCGCGCAATTCCCTCTGAAATCCCGGCGCGGGCACTGAGCCGCCGAAAAGTCCGGATTGTCCTACTGAGCGATGGTGCCCCATTTTTTGCGCGGAGGTAATGGCGTCGTCCATCGTTGCCAGTAGTTGTTCGCGCGCGCCCAGCGAGTCCATCGCGCCGCTGCGGATCAGGCTTTCGAGTGCGCGCTTGTTCAACACTCTCGGGTCCACGTCGTCGCAGAAGTCGAAAATTGTTTTGAATCCGCCAAGCCGCCCGCACGATTCCAGAATCGCCTTCGCCGTCCCCTCTCCCACATTTTTAATGGCCGCGAGTCCGAACCGAACCGCCTCCCCTACCGGAGTGAAATAAAGATCGCTCGAATTCACATCTGGAGGCTGCACGGTAATCCCCATCCCGCGCGCCTCATTCAAATATTTCACCACTTTGTCCGTGTTCCCGGTTTCCGAGGTAAGCAGCGCGGACATGAATTCCACGGGGAAGTGCGTTTTCAGGTAGGCCGTCTGATACGCGAGCATGGCATACGTGCAGGCGTGAGCCTTCGGGAACCCGTAGCCGGAGAACTCCTCCATCAAATCAAAAATGCGTTCTGCCTTTTTCGCCGGTATCTTGTTCGCAAGACAGCCGTTCAGGAATTTCTCGCGCTGCTTGGCCATCTCTTCGCGCTTCTTCTTGCCCATCGCGCGCCGCAGGATATCGGCTTCGCCGAGCGTGAAACCCGCGAGCACTTTCGCCGCCTGCATCACGTGTTCCTGATAGGTGATCACGCCGTACGTCTCTTCCAGAATTCCCTTTAATTCCGGCAGGTCATACGTGATCTTTTTCTTTCCCTGCTTGCGGTCGATGAAATCGTCAATCATCCCTCCCTGGATGGGGCCGGGCCGGTACAGCGCGTTGAGTGCCGTCAAATCTTCAATCCGGCTCGGCTGGCATCGCCGGAGAATGTCCCGCATCCCGTGCGATTCAAATTGAAAGATGGCTGTCGTTTCGCCACGCCCGAATAATTTGTAGGTAGCCGCATCGTCCAGTGGAATCCGGTCGAGTTCAATCTTCTCTCCGCGGTTCTGCGCGATCAGTTTGATCGCGTCGTCCAGCACCGTCAGCGTCGTCAGCCCTAGGAAATCCATCTTCAGCAGGCCCAGGCGGTCGAGCGCTTTCATGTCGTACTGCGTCGTGATCTCATCCCGGCTCGTCTTGTAAAGCGGAAGGATGTCCGTGAGAGGCACAGGCGAAATCACCACGCCTGCGGCATGCGTCGAAGCGTGCCGCGATAGCCCTTCGAGCCGCTGCGCGATGTGGAATAGCTCGGCAACTTTCTCGTCGCTCTCGATGGCCTGCCGGAGTTGCGGAGACTGTTCGAGTGCGTCCTTCAATTTGATGTTGAGCGTCATTGGGATCTGCTTCGCGAGCCGATCCACTTCGCCGTAGGGCATGTCCAGAGCGCGCCCCACGTCTTTAATCGCCGCCTTCGCGGCCATCGTCCCGAAAGTAATAATCTGCGCCACGTTGTCGCGGCCATATTTTTGCGTGACGTATTCGATCACTTCCCCGCGGCGCCTCATGCAAAAGTCAATGTCAATGTCGGGATTCGACACACGCTCCGGGTTGAGGAAGCGCTCGAAAATCAGGTCGTATTGAAGCGGGTCCACGTCGGTAATCCGCAGCGCGTAACTCACCAGGCTCCCTGCCGCGGAGCCGCGGCCCGGCCCGACCGGCACGCCTTGCGTCCGCGCGTAATGGATAAAATCCCACACAATCAGGAAGTACCCCGCAAACTTCATGCGCTGGATCATGCGGATTTCGTTGGTCAGCCGGGATTCGTATTCCGAAAAGTTGTGGCGGAGATTCCCGGACTTTGCCATCGACTCGAGGTATTGCATCCGCCCGGCAAGGCCCTCCCGCGCGACTCGTTCAAAGTAGCTGTCCGCCGTTTCGCCATGCGGCACTTTAAATTCCGGAAATGGAGAGAGCACTTGCTCGATGCGCACATTGCAGCGCTCTGCAATCGCCCAGGTGCGTTCGAGCGCTTCCGGAACTTCGCTGAAGATTGCGGCCATCTCCTTTGCCGTCTTGAAATAAAACTGGTCGGTCGCAAATTTCATGTGATGAGGATCGCTCATCGTTTTACCCGTTTGAATGCAGAGCAGCACTTCCTGCGCGCGCGCGTCCGCCTGCGTCAGGTAATGGCAGTCATTCGTGACTACAAGTGGAATGCCGCTCTCCTTCGAAAGCCGCACAAGCTCGGGATTAATCTTCTTCTCGATGTCCAGGCCCTGGTCCTGCATCTCCAGAAAGAAATTTCTCTTTCCGAAAATGTCGCGCAATCGGTAGGCCGCCTCCTGCGCTTTGTCATAGCCCCGTTCGACGAGCGCTTCATTCACTTCCCCGCTCAGGCAGGCGGAAAGCGCGATCAATCCGCGGCTGTGTTTCGCCAGCAGGTCATGATCAATGCGCGGCTTGTAGTAAAATCCTTCGAGGAAACCGGCCGATACAAGCTTAATTAGATTTTGATATCCTTCCGAATTTTCGCAGAGCAGCACCAGATGATTCGTGCTCTTCATCCCCGGCTCTGCGGCGTTGTCTCGCGCTGAATTCTTCCCCGCGCTCCCGTTGCCCCCATTGCCCAAATTGCCGCGGCCTCCGCTCGTTTCGCGCGGCCCCGATTCCGTTCCGCGATCGTGGCGGCTGCCCTTCGCAACGTACACCTCGCACCCGATGATGGGCTTTACGTTTCGCGAAGTCGCCTCATGATAAAAATTCTGCGCCGCGAAAAGATTGCCGTGGTCCGTCACCGCGACGGCAGGCATCCCTCGGCGGGCGGCTTCCTCGGCAAGCTGTTTGATTTCGCAAGCGCCGTCGAGAAGGCTGTAGTCCGTATGAAGATGAAGATGAACAAATCGTGGATCAGATGGCATGGTTTCCGGCATTCTATTCTGTACGGGGAACTTTATCTACTCGCCGCCCACTTCGGCAGCGACCCAGTTATTCCGTGACTCAGCCAATTCATGTCAATTGAATTTCGCGCCAATGCTCTGCTACCCGATTCGTTCTGTTTTTTTACTTTTTCTTCCCCGCTTTTTTATTTGTCGCGGGCTTTGCAGGTTTCTTCTTTGCCGCATTGTGAGCCGATTTCACCGCCGCCTTGCCCGCGTGAGCCGCAGGCGCAGCTTGCGCGCTCGTCTTCGCTGGCGCGGACGGCTTCGCCGCACCCTTCGGCATAGCCTTCGCCGCCGGTTTCTTTTTCTCCTCTTTCTTCGGCGCCTCCTTGATCCCCGAAAGCCGGCGCAGCAGCTTGATGCGGTCCTCAGGAGTCTTGCCCTTGCCCGCCAATTGAGCCGCGAAGAATGTCTCGACCACCTTGTCAAACTTCGGCCCGCGAGCCATCCCCAAAGTCTCCAATTCCGTGGCCACGGCAGGCAGATTCAGCCGCATCGGGCGCCACTTCTGAATGTAGTTGCGGATCTTCGCCCGCGCTTTCGTATTGGGAGACTCCGCCATCACATAGGCGACCAGGTCCAACGGCGTGTTTTCCAATAAATTGTAGGCGTCTCGCGGCGCGTTCATTTTTCTGCCCGCCAGAATCTTGACGAACTTCTTCCCTTCCGCTTCCAATTTCAGCAGCGAGGCAATTTCCGCGGCGCTGTATTTCATGCGATGCAAAACCGCGCTTACCTCGCGCGACTTCAACTTGCCCAGCACCGCAAGCGTTCCGGGAATCAGCAGGCGCGGCCTCAGGTTCGCGGACATCAAGTCATCGCGGGCCCGCACTAGCCGCGCAACGGCATCGTAGTCCGGGTGGCGCCGCGCAAGATTCGGAGAGATTGCCTTGAGCAGCCCGCTAGCTTCCCACGCCTTCAAAATTGTGACCGGCTTATCTTCCCGGGTAAGCTGCCTCAGCTCGGAGCCTGCGTCTTCCGGCTGAATCTGTTCATGCAATTCCCGCTCAATGGCCAGGTCGAACCATTCCTTCGTCCGCGTTTCCAGCTTCGCTCCAAGTCGCGCCGCAAAGCGCAACACGCGCAGCAACCGGACAGGCTGGTTGGTGAAACTGTGGATCGAAAGCGCGCGTATCTCGTGTTTTTCCAAATCCGAAAGGCCGTTCGTCGGGTCCAGCAGCAGCCCCCGCGACGCCGGATTCAGCGAAATCGCAATCGCGTTGAACGAAAAATCGCGCCGCCGCAGATCCTCCATGATCGTGGACCACCGGACTTCCGGCGTGGTCCCCGGCCGCGCGTACACCTCGTCGCGCGCCGCCGCGAAGCTTCCATCCACGTCTCCGGCGAAGATCATCTCCGCGAACCGTATGCGCTCGCTTTCGTTCACCACGCGCGCCCCGCCCTTTTCCAGTTCGCGCACGATGCGGAAGGGATTGCCCTCGACCGTGAAATCGAGATCCCGGATGGGCATCCCCGAAATCAGGTCGCGCACCGCTCCGCCCGCGAGGTACACATTCGATTCGGTGGTCACGCCCAACTCCTGCGCGCGCGTCAACACCGCCCGCTGTTCGGCGGATAGCCGGCTTTCCAGCAAAAACATGTAATCAGGCATTCGTTTTACCGTCCCTCAGGGCCCTGCCAATACGCAAAATACTTTTACCGGTTTTGCGCCGGCCCCCAGATTTGCAGTGCACTCCCCGTGTGCTCGTTCCATTTCTACATGGCCTCCATGTCCGCCCCCTCAAGCTCGAGGATGATGCGCTTTATAAACCACCTTCAAGCGATCTTCCAGGACATGTGTGTAAATCTGCGTGGTCGAAATATCCGCGTGCCCGAGCATCAATTGCACCGAACGCAAGTCCGCGCCTCTTTCGAGCAGATGAGTCGCAAAACTGTGGCGCAACTTGTGTGGGGTCAGTTTCTTTCTCAAGCCCGTCGCTCGCCCGTATGCCGCAAGGATTTTCCAGATCCCCACGCGTCCAATGGGCCCGCCTTGGCGGTTGATAAATATTTCCTGGGAGGGGGTAACCGGACGCTTCTTGCGGCTTCGCAAAAGCAATGGCCTCGAATCACGAATGTAAGTTTCCACCGATTCGATCGCTTTACGCCCCACGGGCACCAGGCGCTCCTTGTTTCCCTTTCCGATGCACCGGATGCAGCCGGCCTGAAAATCAATGTCTCCGAGCCGCAGGCCTACAACCTCGGAAACGCGCAGCCCGGTGGAATAGAGCACATCGAGCAACGCCTTGTCCCGTAAGCCAAGCGTTGTGTGCGTGTTGGGCATGGACAGCAACCGGTCTACTTCCTCCACTGAAAGATAAGATGGAAGCGGCGAGCGGATCTTCGGTGATTCCAGATTGATCGTCGGGTCATCTTCCAAAATCCCGTCAATCACCAGAAACCGGTAAATATTCCGGATGGACACCAAATGGCGCGCCACCGAACGCGCGTCCAACCCTTTCCGGTAAAGCCCCGCGAGGAAATCAACGATGTCGTCGCGCTTCGTCTCCGCGAGCGTGATCTTTCCTTTCTTCAAGAAAGCTACGAATTTCCCAAGATCGCGCCGGTAGGCATCGATCGTATTCTGCGAGAGCCCGCGTTCCACGCGCGCGTAATTGAGGAAAGCAGTTACTGCCGCTTCCGGCTGCATCACGCCGCTCCCTCTGCGGCGCCCGCTGCCGCGCGCTTGAACACGATTTCATACACTTCCCTCAACTCCGCGGATCGAAATAGCCACGTAAGACCGATGTAGATGGCCGCGGCCCCGGCAATCGTCGCCGCCAGCAGCCCCGCATCTACGGGGAGGCTCGGATGCGATCCCACGCGCCCATATTGAACCGCGAGCCAGCACAGCGATCCCATCAGCGCCGCTGACACAATTACTTTTGCGGACGACCGAATAATCTCCCGCGCTCCAATCCGGCCGTGACGCTTCCGGAAAATCCAGAACAGAACGCCACAATTTACGTACGCTGAAATGGCCGTCGCCAGCGCCGGCCCGCCATTTTTCAAATAGGAGAATAGGTACATGAGAAAAAGCGAGTTCAACAGAAAATTCAGCGCCAGCACTCCCGCGGCGATCACGACCGGAGTTCTTGTATCGCGTGTCGAGTAAAATCCTTGCACAATCAGCTTGACCGCGGAGATCGCTGGAAGGCCGGTCACATAGAACAATAACGCACGCGCTGTAAGGATTGTGGACTCGGCTACAAACTGTCCATGCTGAAACAGCACTCGAATGATCGGCTGCCGTAGCATCAAAATGCCCACCGCCGCGGGTATCGTAATGAAGGAAACAATCCGCACCGCAAAGCCAAGCGTCTGTTTCACCGCCCCAAGATCCATCATCTTCGCTTGCCGCGACATCATCGGAAGGATTGCCGTAGCCACCGCGACGGCATAACTTCCTAGCACGAACTGCATGATTCGGTCGGCATAATACAGCGCGGAGACGCTTCCCGTCGGCATCCGCGCCGAGGTCAAAAACAGCGTGTCCACGAGCACATTGATCTGCGCCACGCCCAATCCGAAAATTCCCGGCAGCATCAACATCCCAATCCGCCGGACTCCGGGATCACGAAACGATACCCCGAAGCGGAACCGCATTCCCTTCCGCACCAGTTGCGGTAACTGCATCAAAAATTGCAGCAGCCCACCCACCGATACTCCGACCGCCAGCGAAATCGCCGCCGAATGAAACCATCTCCACACCAGCGCCGAGGAAAAAATTATGATCGCGATATTGGAAACAGCAGGAGTCAATGCGGGCAAGGCAAACACGCGATAGCAATTCAGAATCCCCATGCACAGCGCCGAGAGCCCGATAAAGAAAATAAAAGGAAACATGATCCGCGTCAGTTCAATGGCCGGCTTCCACTCGAGGCGATCGTGCCCCATGAAGGTGAAAAGGTGGATGATGGCGGGCGAAAAAATAATTCCCAGCATGGTCACGATTGCCAGAATCACCGCCAGCGTCCAAAACAGGCGATCCGCAAACTCCATCACTTCTTCCTTGGTCTGCTCCACTTGAAAGGACGTGAAAACGGGCACGAAGGACGCCGACATCGCCCCTTCCGCCACAACCCTTCTCAAAACATTTGGTATCCGGAACGCCAGGTAAAATGAATCGGACAATATCGATGTGCCCAAAAGAAGTGCAACGCGTTGGTCTCGAATATACCCGAACAGACGGCTCGCCAAAGTCGCAAGCGTGATGACGGAAGTGGACTTGAGGATTTGCTTTTTTTCGGTCAAGCGGGCCGGCCCCCGTCCTAAGCCCTTTGTTTCTAGCGACTTACGGCCAGTTGAGGCCTACACATTAACATAGTGCCGCCCCTTTTGCAAATTTTCCTAATAATTAACACCATTTTCCAACAGGCTTGCGGCAAACCGTGGGACACCGCATACTACTGCTAGTGGTTGAAGGTTTTGCAGGCTCAATCCGGCTCCCGCAATGGAGATTTGAAATTTTCGATGAGTCCCCGTCAGATCGCGCTCATTCTATTTTTGTCGACGCTCGCCATTCAGCCCGCGCGCGCACAGTCTCCGCTTGGCGCGGACCAGCAGCGACTGCTGGATCTGATCAATTATGAAAGAGCGAAGGCCGGCGCGCCCAAGCTTGCCTGGAATGATCATCTCGGTGAATCGGCTCTGTCCCATTGCCGCACGATGGTCGAGCAAGGTCAGCTCTCCCACCAGTTGTCGGGCGAACCGGATCTGGGCGATCGGATCCGTTCGACCGGATTGCGTTTTGATACCTGGGGAGAGAATGTCGCGGTCGCGGGAAGTGTCGAGGATATACATCAGGCGTTGATGAACTCTCCGCAACATCGCGCAAACATACTGAATCCGAAATACAACTCCGTAGGTGTTGCCATACTTCCACGCCGGGGAAGCCTGTATGCTGCCGAGAATTTTGCGAACGTCTACGAGTCCTACACGGAAGCGCAATTCCGCGATGCCGTGATTTTGGCTTTCAACGCGGCAAGGAAATCGCGCAACACCTTTCCCGTTCTCGTGCGGCCGGATGACCGCCTGACGCGCGCGGCGTGCTCGGAAACTTCCGATGTCAATGGGGTGCTTGAGAATCAGTCTGGAGCGCTGACTGTCGTAATGTTTAGCTCCTCCTCGCCCGGAAACATGCCTGCCGACATGCTGGAGGTCGCGGCGGATCGAAAAATCACGCGGATGAGTATTGGCGTTTGCTTCCGTCCGGGCAAGCTGCAGGGGTTCGCAAGTTTTCGGGTGGTCGCAGCTTTTTATCCGGACCTTCACAACTGAAAACCTGAGCCCGCGCGCCATGAAAAAACAGCCATCAACATCCTCCCTGAAAAAAGTCGTCGCTGTTCAATTGGATGGCACGGTCTTGCGCGGCTACCTGAATCCCGCCGGTTTGGGTCATGATGAGATTTTCAATCTTCTCACGCAGGAAGGCGCGCGGCTCGAAATCCCCTTGAAACAAATCCGTTGCGTTTATTTCGTGCGCGAATTCACCGCGTCCTATGCGCCGAGCCGCAAGGAATTCCTCAGCCGCCCGAAACTTGACGGCCTTTGGGTGCGCCTGAAATTTCACGATAATGACGTTCTCGAGGGCGTTGTCCCCAACGACCTGCTCGCCATCCTCGATTCCGGCGTGCACATCACGCCGCCGGATCTTCATGGCGACACTTTGCGGATGTTTATTCCTCGCACCGCCCTCGCGGAAATGAAAGTCCTGGGAGTCGTCGGAATCGCGCGCCGCAAGCCCGCCGCCGCAGCGGCCTCGCAGCCCGTCCTCTTCCCCGACTAGCCGTAAGTCATTTTTCCTGCAGGCCGGGCTGCAAGCTCGGGTACAAATCAAATGGCCGCTGCTCATCCGGCAAAAGCGCCGCCATCGCCGCACGCGCCCGTCGCGCCAAATCGTCGCGCTTTTCCATCGTATATTGCGAAGCATCAATCGGCGCCCCGAACCGCAATACCACTTGGCCCGGACGAATTCGCACGGATTTCTTTGGCAGGATCTCGTGCGCCCCCGCAAGCGCCATCGGCACGATCGGCACTCCCGCCTCAATCGCCATTGCAAAAACTCCTTTCTTGAATGGCAGCAGGCGGCCATCAAAGCTGCGCGTCCCTTCCGGGTAGGCGAGAAACGAATTCCCCCGCTTCATGCTCTCCGCCGCCAGCTTCATGCTGGCGACGGCCGCCTCTCTGTTCGACCGGTCCACGGGCACAAATCCCGCCAGCCGGAACGCCCAGCCGACGATGGGAATTGAGAAAAGTGATTTCTTCGCCAGAATGCAGATTCGCCGCGGGATTGCGGAAACAATCGGGGCAGCATCAATAAAACTCGTGTGGTTCGCCAGAAATAGGCAAACGCCCGCCGGCACTTTTTCGCGTCCTTCGATTTTTACACGCAGCCCCACGACGTAGGAAATGAATTGGACTCCGCCCACGCCAACTCTGAATATTAAGTTCGGGTTGCCGGCAATGGCCGTGTAAAGCAGGAGAATCGGGCCCAGGATGAGCGTGTAAAGTGTGAGGAAGACTGCGACGATCGCAGTTCGGATCATTTGTCTTTGTTTGTCATTCTGAGCGCAGCGAAGCCGTGCCTGCCGCCATCCAGGAATCCTGCTACGCTCGCCGCAACATCATGCTGAATAGGCGCGTTTCTCAACCCGCCGCTAATTCGTCGTCCCCTTCAACATCCCCTCTCGAATTCGCCTCTGTTTTTCCGTTGCTCCCTTTGCTTCGCTGATTCGATAAATCTGATCCGTCCGCGAGGTCAGCTTGATGGAAACCTCGCGCTGCTGTCCCTCGCGCGAGATTCGGATCTTCACCGTGTCCCCCGGAAAATGCGGCGCGAGCAATCCCTCCACGCCTTGCGTGGCGGATTCTCCGCCAATGCTCACGAGGGTGTCTCCCGCGCGAATCCCCGCGAGTTGTGCGGGGCCTCCTGCTGCGACGCTGCTTACCAAAACTTCCGTGCCTTCAAAATTCGTGCTCGTTTCAACACCCGCGTCCGCGCGTCGAATCTCCGACGTCGAAAGTTCGAGCCCGGCTTTGCCGAGAATTTCCGCGAAGGGCACCTCGTCCGTCCCCGCAACATATCGCGCGAAGAAATCGCGGAAATTCGTATTGGCCACGGCTTCCGCCGTCGCCTCAATGTCCACGCTGTCGTTATAAAATTTCCCCTTCTTCGCGAAATTCTCATTCATCGCGCGCAGAACGTCGTCCAGACTCTTCCGGTTGTCCGTCGCATCTCGGATCAGGATGTCCAGCAGCACGCCCACAAGCTGCCCCTTGTTGTAATACGAAATGCTGAATTCCGGCTCGTTGTGCAGCGGGTATTTCTCGAACCACGCGTCCAGGCTTGACTCTTCCACGCTTTCCCACTTCCGCGCCGGCCGCGCCTGCAGCGCGGTGATCTGTGACGCCAAATCAAGATAAAACTGATCTCTCGACCACATCCCCGTGCGCACTTCGGTGTACGACGCGTACGCGCTCGTCACCCCCTCCGCAAACCACAGCGCGCGCGTAAACATCTCGCGCGTGTAATCCACCGGCTCCAGCGTCTGCGGCCGGATGCGCTTTACATTCCACAAATGGAAAAACTCGTGCGCCGCAATCTCAATCGCCCCCGCCGTTGATCCCGCGCTGATCACCGTCGAATTCGCGTGCTCCATCCCTCCCCCGCCGTAATCCGAGCCAATGTGAACCATGAATGTGTATTCTTTGTATGGCGCCCCGCCCATCATCTGAGTCTCGTATCGCACAATCTTCGACAACCCCTCCGCCAGCTTCTTCTTGTCCCAATTCTCCCCATGCACCACCACATGCACCGGCGGCGTTATCCCCTCCAAATCAAATTCCTGGAACTCTCCCACTTCAACCGGGGCATCAACCATTTCGTCGTAACTCGGCGCACTGAAACTTCTGGCGCTAGTTTGTCGATCCGACTTCAGCTTTTGCTCTGCGAGTGGCGATGCCACCGACCATTCATCTGGAAAGTAAAAGTTGAAAAACTCGAGTGAAGTGGCTTCCTTTCTGCGGTCTGGAACATAGGGAAGGATTTCCGCGAGATTTAGAAATGCATGATTCATGTTTAGTTGCGAAGAAAATGGGCCCGGCTCGTCCCAATAAATGGAATACTCCAACGTGACGTTGCCATCACCTTTGATACGCCACGTCTGTTTATCTAGCTTGTCAATCAGCAGCGGGCAAAGCGAGATTCTGGGTCCGCAAATGCCATCGTATGCGACAAGATTTTGCATGCGTGACGCGAAATCACGGATCTGATACGTTGCGTTCCACGCAGGCATTTGAACGAGGACACTCCCGTGAACATCAGGAATAATTACACGCACACCGAAGCTGTGCGCTCCCCTTCGATCAAGTGAAATTCCATATTGAATCGTCGCCCGCGCCGCCCCCGCAAAAACCACAAGCGCACAAGCCAGCGCAAACCCCATGCGCACGCACGCATTCCTCCATCGATTCTTCACTTCATCCATTTAATAGCTACCGTTTCTAAAGCGACCGTTGTCATCCTGAGCGTAGCGAAGGATCCGTATCACTGACCACAAATCGCGCCACTGGCTCCGTTCCGCGTTCCCCCAACCTCTGCACCAACTTCTCGCACAACCCATCGAAACTCCCATTCGACATCACCAGCACCACATCGCCCGGCCGCACCGCCGTCGCCAAATAATCCGCAATCGCTTCCGCGCTCTCATATGCCGCCGCAATCTTCCCAGCCGCCGCAATCCGCTTCGCCACGCGCTCGGGCGAAAGCCGCTCCGCATCCGAGAGCAATTTCGCGCGGCTCACCGGCCCGAGCGCCACTCCATCCGCCAGCGCCAGCGCATCCGCAAGCGGCGTCTCAAAAGTATTCCGCCGCATCGTGTTCGACCGCGGCTCGAACGCCGCCCACAATCGCCGCCCCGGCCATCGCGCGTGCGCCGCCTCAAGCGTCGCGCGAATCGCCGTCGGATGATGCGCGAAATCGTCCACGATCAGCACTCCGTTCGCCTCGCCTTTAATTTGCAAGCGCCGCCGCACCCCGCGAAATGTCGCCAACGCCTCTTCCACCGCTTCCCGCGCTACGCCGCGTCCGAGGCAAAGCGCCGCCGCTGCCGTCGCGTTCAGCACATTATGCCGCCCCGCAAGCGGCAACCGCACGCGCGCCATCTCTTGCCCTTGCCGTACAATCCGGAATTCCGTCGCGTCATCCACCATCGCAACGTCGCCCGCAACCCAATCCGTCGTCCCGTCCAACCCATAAGTTTCTACAGGGCAAAACGCCTTTTGCACCACGCGCATCACCGGAGAAGTCAGTGGCGTGGCATCTCCCCACACAAGTATCCGCCCGCGCCGCGGCACAAGATTCACCAGCCGCCGAAATTGCAGCTCGATTGCCTCCAGGTCCGCATAAATATCCGCGTGATCGAATTCCAGCGAAGTAATGATCAACTCGTCTGGATGGTAGTGCAGGAATTTGGGCCCTTTATCAAAAAACGCGGTGTCGTATTCATCGCCTTCAATCGCAAATTCCACGCCGCCGCCGAGGCCATAGCTCTTGCCGAAGTTTTCCGCCAGCCCGCCAATCAGGAAATTCGGCCTGCGCCCGGCAACATGCAATATCCACGCAAGCAGCGAAGTCGTTGTCGTTTTTCCATGAGTCCCGCTGACAACCAGCGCGTCGTGCCCGGGAAGGAAAAAGCCCTCGATCGCTTGCGGCAGCGACATATATGGGATCCGTTGATCCAGCACATATTCGATCTCCGGATTCCCCCGCGGCAGCGCATTCGCAATCACCACCAGATCCGGATGCGGCTGCAAATTCTCTTCGCGGAATCCATCGGACCATTTGATTCCGAGCGAATCGAGTAGCGTCGAAGCCGGCGGGTACACGCCCGCGTCCGAGCCCGTTACTTCATACCCGCTCTCCGCGAACATTCCCGCAAGCGGAGCCATCGCTGCGCCCGCAATTCCCGAAAGATGCACGCGATGAATCGGCGCCGCGGGTCTCATCGCGTCACGGCCGGCTCGAGGATGTCGAGCCTTCCCGCTCCGCGTGCGCGCAGCTTTGCGTGAACGCCCAGCGGAATCGTAAGCATCGCGCGCGACGTGTGCCCGACGCGCGCTCCCCACACGATCGGTACTCCAAGCTCTCCCAAAATTCGCGCGCACACTTCGCGCACCGATGGACTCCCCGGCGCGGGCGGATCGGACTCCGGGAATTCACCGAGAATAATTCCGCGCACGCCTGCAAACTTTCCCGCTTGCCGCAAATGCGTCAGCACGCGATCCACTTGATATGGCTTCATCCCGCGGTCCTCTAATAAAAAGATCGAGCCGCGCGTTTTCAATTCCCATGCCGTGCCCAGCGCTGCTTCCACGAGCGTCATGCAGCCGCCAAGAATCACGCCGCGCGCCTCGCCATTTGAAAGCGATTCACCATCAAGGTCGAGTGTCCACCCGCCGCGCATCACCGCAATCGCATTCCGCAAGGAGGACTCATCGTATCCGCCTGCCGCGTTTGCCCCGCCATCGAATCCCCCAGCCACCATCGGCCCATAAAATCCCGTCCATCCGCGCTTCTGCCAAAAATACATTAGTAGCGATGTGACGTCGCTGTAGCCCAGAATTATTTTCGGCGCGCAACGCGGCGTCGCATCGCCGAGTGTATCGAGCAAATATGTGGATCCATAACCCCCGCGCGCGCAAACGATCGCGCCCGCTGACTTATCTCTCATTGCCGCGGCCAGCTCCTGGCATCGATCCATCTCCGGGGCCGCAAAATAATCGTTTGTAGCCCGCATCGGCGCCGAAGTCTCCGGCGCAAATCCCAATCGCCTCAGTTCCGCGATGCCGCGCGACAATTTCTCCGCGTCCGCCGGTGACGCTGGCGAAACAATTCGCACCTTCGCCCCCGGCAAAAGCGCTTTTGGTTTTCGCGTGGCTGGCATCGGTGTTCGGTTGTCATCCCGAGCGGAGAGCCGATGGTTTTATCGGCTTGCAGCGAGGGATCTGTTTTTGCTTCTTCTTACAACTTAAACGTCGTCAGCTTGTGGAAATGCCTTACGCGCTCGCGGATCTCGCGCCTCTTCAAAATCTTCAGCCTCTCGAGGCCGAATTTCTCTACCGCAAAGCTTCCCAGCACCGAGCCGTACACCATCGCGCGCCGCAGCGTATCGGAATTTATTTTTCCCGCGCTCGCAAGATACCCCATGAATCCGCCCGCAAACGTGTCGCCCGCGCCTGTCGGGTCCATCACTTCATCCAATGGATACGCGGGCACGCAAAACACCCAGTCATTGTGCACCATCATCGCGCCGTGTTCGCCGCGCTTGATCACCAGCGTGCCCGGCCCCAGCTTGAAGATTTTCTTCGCCGCGCGAAGCAGGTTGTGCTCGCTCGTAAGCTGGCGCGTTTCGGAGTCATTGATCATCAGCAAGTCAATGTGTTTCAGCGTCTCCAGCAATTCCCCGTGCGTGCGCTCGATGTAGTAGTTCATCGTGTCCAGCGCAACGAATTTCGGTTTCTTGTGCACCTGATGCAACACCGATAGCTGCAGCGTTGGACTGATGTTCGCCAGAAACACATACGGGCTCTTCCGGAATGACTCCGGAATCTTCGGATTGAAATCCGCGAACACATTTAAATCCGTAGCCAGAGACGTGCGGTCGTTCAAATTGTCGTGGTAGCGGCACGAATAGAAGAATGATTTGCCCGGCGCGTGCTCCAATCCCGCAAGGTCCACCTGCCGCCCGTGGAAAACTGCCTCATGCTCCGAGCCAAAATCATCCCCCACCACGCCAACAAGGTTTACGCGCGTGAGAAAGCTCGCGGCTATCGCGAAATACGTGGCCGCGCCGCCGAGCGTGCGCTCCACGCGTCCATGCGGTGTTTCGATTGCATCAAACGCGACTGAGCCGACGACAAGGAGGGACATTGTTTCTCCTGAACGTGAATCTCCTATTTGAGATACTTCCCTGCAATCGGCGCAAGTTTCTTCTTCGTCGCCGCCGGAATCAGCTTGCGGTCCGTCACAATCGCGTGCGCCAGCGCGCTTCCGCATTTGCATGTTCGCGCTGCCGGCATCGCCCGCACCGCCGCCCGAATCACGTTCTGCGCGTTCTCCGCATTTCGCGAAAGATTGTTCATCACTTCCGCCAGAGTCACAGCGTCGTGCCCCGGATACCAGCAATCGTAATCCGTAATCATTGCCACGGTTGCGTAACAAAGTTCCGCTTCGCGCGCGAGCTTCGCCTCCGTCACATTCGTCATGCCGATCACGTCAAATCGCAACTGGCGATGCACGTGCGCCTCCGCGAGCGTTGAGAATTGCGGCCCCTCGATGCACACGTAAGTTCCGCCGCGATGCGCCTTCACGCCCATGCTAACGCACGCGCCTTCCAGCACTCCCGCGAGCTGCGCGCACACGGGCTTGTCGAAGCTGACATGCGCGACCGCGCCTTCCCCAAAAAAAGTCGTCACGCGCAATCGAGTGCGATCGTAAAACTGGTCGGGAATCAGAAATTCGAGCGGTTGCAAATCTTCCTTCAGCGATCCCACGGCGCTCACGGAAATTACCCGCTCCACGCCCAGCATTTTCATCGCGCAAATGTTCGCGCGATAGTTTATTTCTGATGGAAGAATTCTGTGCCCGCGCCCGTGCCGCGCGAGGAATGCCACGCGTCGCCCTTCCAACTTGCCCGTAACCAGCGCGTCCGAAGGGTCTCCAAATGGCGTGTGCACACGGACTTCCCGCGCATCCGCAAGCCCTTGCATTTCATAAAGCCCGCTCCCGCCGATAATCCCAATCTCCGCGCTGGGCTTCGCAGATCCCCCCGCGCTTCGCTTTGCGCCGCCGCTGCGTTTCATTTTCTTCGCCATTCAATTTTCTCCACTGACTGCATCTCGAAATATGCCCACTCAATCCAGCGCAACCGCCTCCGCGTCAATCGCTCCATTGCGCTCGGCCAATTTCGTCACAGGCGTTTGCACCTCATGCCCGAAAATCACGGTCCACCCTTCGCGCGCTGCCAGCGGCAGCCACTTCTTCTTGTTCTCAAGCGTCGTCAACGGATACAGGTCGTACGCCATGATCCACGGATACCCGAGGTGCGCTACCGTCGGCACCAGATCCGCAGGAAGGAAAACAGTTTTTCCTCCGCCGGTGATTTTCACGCATTGCATATTCGCGTTGTGTCCAGGCACGACGAACACTTCAATCCCCGGCGCGATTTCCGCCGGTCCATCCAGCAGCCGCCACTGCCCGGTTTCCTTCATCGGCAAAATATTTTCCGGCAGATAACTTGCCCGGTCGCGGTCCGTCGGCGCCAATGCGTGCTCGAACTCCCCGCGCTGCACAATATATTCCGCATTCGGAAACGTCGGGACCACGCGCCCCTCGTGCATCCGCGTGTTCCACCCGCAGTGATCGAAGTGCAGGTGTGTATTCAGCACGATATCAATTTTCTCCGGCGGTACTCCTGCCGCCGCAAGTTGATCCGGCAGACGGTTCGTGGTTGCCACGTCGTAAATCTCGCGGCGTTTCGAGTCCCATTTGTCGCCCGCGCCCGTTTCAATCAAAATCCATTTCCCCGCTGACCTCACCAGCAAAATATTCATCGCAAATTGAGCGCGGTTCCGTGCGTCCGCCGGAGTTTTTTTCTCCCACAGCGGCTTCGGGATCACGCCGAACATCGCGCCGCCATCCAAGCGGAACAATCCATCGCCCAGCAAGCGAATTTCGATTTCGCCCAGCTTCATTTTTCCAGTTGCCTCGTCTAGAAAATCTTCGACTGCTTCAGAAGTTCATCCACCGCCGCAAACGGGTCCTTCTTTCGCGCCGCCACTTCCTTCGCAAGCGCCGCAAGCCGCTGTTCGCTTTCCTTCGTGCCTAACAAACGGCCGATCAGCCGCGCCTCAATCATCTCCACAAGCCTGCGCCGCCAGTGATTCGTTTCGCGAGTTTGAAATGCGGGTGAAGTTTCCGCGCGCTTCAGAAAACTCGCGATCTCTGCCGTCAATTCATCGATCCCTTTGCTTTCTGTCGCCACCGTCCGCGTGACGGCCGGCTTCCACCCATCGCGTTCCGGCACAAGCGCAAGCATCGCGTGAACTTGTTGTTCGACTCGGTCCGCGCCCTCCCGCTCGGCCTTATTGATTACGAAAATGTCGGCGATTTCCATCAACCCGGCCTTCATATTTTGCACGTCATCGCCAAGCCCCGGAACCAGCAGCACGAGCGTGCAATCCGCAAGCCGCACAATGTCCACTTCGCCCTGCCCCACGCCCACGGTCTCAATCAGAATAATTTCTTTCCCGGCGGCATCGAGCAGCAGAGCGACGTCCGCCGTCGCGCGCGCCAACCCGCCAAGAAATCCGCGCGTCGCCATCGAGCGCACAAATACTCCCGCGTCGCTCGCGTGACCCTGCATCCGGATGCGGTCGCCTAGAATTGCGCCGCCCGTAAACGGACTCGTCGGATCCACCGCGATAATTCCAACCGTCTTTCCCGCGCGCCGGTACGCCGCCGCCAGCCGGTCCACCAGCGTGCTCTTGCCCGTACCGGGCGCTCCCGTCACGCCGATCATCGCGGCGCGCCCCGTCGAATAAAACAAACTTTTCAGCAGCGCGTCCGCATCCGTCTCGTGATTCTCGATCGCCGTGATGGCGCGCGAAACCGCGCGCGTCTCCCCCGCGCGGATTTGTTGCGCCCAGGTTTCGATGGCGGTTGGCATTGTTGGCGGGATTATTTCCTGCCGAGAAGCTGGCGCGCAATCACAAGCCGCTGGATTTCGCTCGTGCCTTCGCCGATCGTGCAGAGTTTGACGTCGCGATAATATTTTTCCGCCGGATAATCCTTTGTGAATCCGTATCCGCCGAACACCTGCACTGCCTCATTCGCCACGCGCACCGCGACTTCGCTGGCAAAAAGTTTTGCCATGCTCGATTCGCTCGTCAGCCGCGCGTTGCCCTTGTCCGCAAGCCACGCCGCTCGATACGTCACCAGCCGCGCCGCGTCAATTTCCGTCGCCATGTCCGCCAGCTTGAATTGAATCGCTTGGAATTCGCTGATGGTTTTGCCGAATTGCTTGCGCTGCTTCGCGTAGCTCGTCGCTGCTTCAAACGCGCCCTGCGCCATCCCCAGCGCCAGCGCGGCAATCGAAATCCTCCCGCCATCGAGCACTTGCAGGCTGTTGATAAATCCCATGCCCTCTTCGCCCAGCATCTGATTTGCGGGGACGCGGCAATCCGTGAAAATCACTTCCGAAGTGTCGCTCGCGCGCAGGCCGAGTTTATTTTCCTTTTTGCCCGGGCGAAACCCCGCCATCCCTTTTTCCAGAATGAACGCCGAAATTCCGTGCGACCCTTTCTCGCGGTCCGTCACCGCCATCGCCACGCACACGTCCGCGTAATGCCCGTTCGTCGTAAACGTCTTCGCGCCATTCAAAATCCAATCGCCGCCCGCGCGCGCGGCGCTCGATCGTGTGCCGCCTGCGTCCGAGCCCGCCTCCGGCTCCGTCAACGACCAGCACCCCAGCTTCTTCCCCTCCGCCAGCGGCACGACATATTTTTCCTTCTGCGCTTCCGTTCCGAATTTGTAAATGTGATTCGTGCAGAGAGAATTGTGCGCCGCCACGATGATCCCGATGGAGCCATCCACGCGCGACAGCTCTTCGATGGCGATCACGTACTCGATGTACCCGAATCCCGCGCCGCCGTATTTCTCCGGAAAAATCACGCCGAGCAGTCCCAGGTCCGCCAGCTTCGGAATTATTTCCGCCGGAAAGCGCGACGCCTCGTCCCACTCCATCACGTGCGGAGCGATTTCGCCCTCCGCAAATTCGCGGACGGTCCGGCGCAGTTGCTGTTGTTCGTCGGTGAACGAGAAATCCAAAGTGTCCTCTGTGGACGACCGCCCTTGTCGTTAGCGATGAACGCCTTCGGCAAGCATTACTGCCGCGGACGAACTTTTATACCACAGTGGCCAAATTCATCCCAAAAGCGTGTGATGGCGGGTTGCGCTAGGTGTGACCCGGGTCACTGAGCCCGCGCCTGGCGCGGAATACAAGGGAGGCATGGCAAACAAAACTTTCTCCGGCCGGAAGATAAGAGAGGTTCCCACGAGCGGCCTGCATCGCCTCGGCGGGGAAAAACTCTCTCAGCACGGCACGGAGTTTTTTCACAAAATCAAGGAAGTCCGCAAGCACCCGACGGGTGGACATTTGCACGGACGGCCGCACCGCGCCGGCTAATATTTTGGCGGCTGCGCCAGGTGTGAATGCTCTTACTTCGCGGGCAGTTCGGCGAGCCACTGGTTGATCGCGCTCTGCACGCGCCGCCGCTGGCCATCGCCCCACCCGTCATAAAATTGGTGCAGATTCCCTTTTCCGTCGATCACGAAATAACTCGGCATAGGAAATTTGTCGCTCTCGAAAAATTGCTCGATTAAGCGCCCGCTGCGGTCCCACGCCTGCGCCCACGCGGGATGGTTCTTCTCCAAAAAATCTCGCCAGGTCTTCTCGTTTTGATCTTCATTGATGCTAATGAGCACGAACTTGTTTTTGTCATTCTGATTGTAGATTTTTTCCAGCTCCGGGTAAGCCTCTTTGCACGGCCCGCACCACGTCGCCCAGAAATCCAGCAGCACAACTTTGCCGCGCAGCGATCCAGTCAGGATTCGCTGCTTCTTATCGGTCAAGAATTCCATTGGCGGCGCAGGCCCTCCCGGCGGAAACCGCAGCCCTTTCTCCGAATCGCCCTTGTCCGGCGGACCCGCGAGCGACTCCGTTTCCCTTTCACTCGCCCCGCTCATCACGGACGACACGCTGCCGCTCGCACCGGCATTCGTCGCGCCGGCTGCGGCGGGCGGCTTTCTCGCGCTACTCGGATCGGCGATAAATCCTTCCGCCTCATCGGAATCCTCTCCGTCGGGCAGTTCTCTTAGATACGTCCTCAACTCCGCGACGCCTTCCGCGTCCCGGTTCTCCAGCAGCAATGTTCTCCCAAGATTGAAGTGTGCGACGGTGTACAGCGAATCAAGATTGAGCGCTTCGCGGAATTCCGCTTCCGCGAGCGGCAGACTCGCCTTGTCATTCAAACCCTTCTTTGCGAGCGCGATGCCTTTCAAATTGTGGCAAATCGATCGCGTCGGGTCATTCGGCGCCAGCGCCAGCATTTGATCGCATGCCGTGAGAACATTTTTCGTGTCATCAAGCGCGTTGTAAGCCTGCGCCAGACCTAGATAAGCGGCGTATTCTTTTCCGCCCGACAGCTTGACCGCTTCTTTGTACTCCACCAGCGCCTCGTCCGTGTTCCCCTCGCGCAGAAGTTGCGCCGCCTTGCGCAGAGTCTGTTGATATTCCGAAACCCCCGATTGCGCCCAGCCCAGTGAGGCCATGCCGCCGACGACCGCGAGGACAAGAATTAATGTAAAGCTCAAGATTATTTTTTTATTGGTTTGCATTTCTCGCCATCGAAAAATATTGAAAACGACTCGCCAGTTAAACTCGCCCGCTCCGCAAAAAGATGCGCGCAACGCACGGGTGCGTTGCCCCAGCCGCGCCATTCACGCGTGTGCCAATCCTTTCAAAACTGCGATCGCGCTCTCGATCGCCGCACGGTCCACGTCGCAATGCGTCACCATGCGGATGGAATATTTGTCCGTGGGCCCGCACAGCACGCCGCGCTTTCCAAGTTCCGCCACAACATCGGCCGCGGTTTGCTTCATCCCGCTCACATCGAACATCACGATGTTGGTCTGCACCGTCGCAAGGTCCACCTTCACCCCCGGAATCTTCGCCAGATGTTCGGCCAGAAACCGCGCGTTCGCGTGGTCTTCGTGCAGCCGCGCCGGAGATTTTTCGATTGCGATGAGCCCCGCCGCCGCGAGCACGCCCGCTTGCCGCATTCCCCCGCCCAGCATTTTTCTGTAAATGCGCGCGCGCTCGATGAAATCCTTCGATCCGATCAGCATTGAGCCAACCGGCGCGGCCAGGCCCTTTGAGAGGCAGAACATGATCGAGTCAAATTGTTTCGTGATTTCCGCCACGCTTTTCTTCAGCGCGACCGCGGCATTAAATATCCGCGCCCCATCGAGATGCACGTGCAGCCCGGCTTCATGCGCCTTGTTGCAGATCTCGTCCGCGGTCGCGGTGGGAAGCACCGTTCCGCCCGCCATGTTGTGCGTGTTTTCCAGCGACACCAGCGCCGTTTGCGAATAATAATAAGTCTTCGGCCGGATGAGCGGCTCGATCATCTGCCAGCTCAGAATTCCGTTGGGCGAATGCACCGTGCGCGGCAAGCACCCCGCGATCGCGGACATCGACGCCATTTCATACTGGTTGATGTGCCCGCGCTGCTCGCAGATGACTTCACTTCCGTGGTGCGTCCAAGTCATGATGGCGATTAAATTTCCCATCGAGCCCGACGGCACAAAAAGCGACGCCTCGCGCGCGAAAATCTCCGCCGCCCTTTCTTGCAGGCGGTTCACCGTGGGGTCTTCCGCGTAAACATCATCGCCGACCGCGGCCTCGGCCATCGCGGCGCGCATTTCCGGCGTCGGCTTCGTCACCGTGTCGCTGCGCAGGTCAATTGCCGGCGCGGATTTGCTTTCGATTTCGCGTTCTGTTGCGGAATTTGTCGCCGTGCTTCCGTACATGGTTCCTCCAAATGCCGGGGGCCCGCGAATAACGGCAGCTTACGTAATCAATTCGACGAACACTTCATTCGACACCGCGATATGCGCGGGCGCAAGCCGCACCCGCCCATCGTGTCGCTCAATCAGGCCGCGCTCCATCAATCCGGCAAGGCGCCCCGCCAGCGCAACATTGTATCGCGCTTCCAATTCTTCCACGCGGATTCCGTCCGCGAGCCGCAGCCCCAGAAATAATTCCTCGTCGAGCGATTGCTGCGCGCTCAGCGATTCTGCCTGCTCGGCAGGCAATCTGCCGCTGCTCAGGGCGGAAGTGTACGCCGCGGGATCGTGCGCATTCGCCCAGCGCATCGCGCCATCAAAGGAATGTGCGCCCGCGCCAAATCCCAGATACGCCTCCCGCTTCCAGTATTTCAAATTGTGCCTCGAACGCAGCCCGGCCCGCGCCCAATTGGAAATTTCGTAATGTTCAAATCCCGCCGCGGAAAGCTGCTCGCACGCGTGCTCGTAGAAATCCGCAATGGCGTCGTCTTCCGGAATCGCTCGCGCCGAATACCGCGCGCCGCCCGCGAGCGATTCCCTGCCCAGCCGGCTGCCTTCGTCAATCTCCAGCATGTAAATGGAAATGTGTTCGGGGCGCAGCGCGAGCAATTCGCGCACCGACTCGCGCCACGAATCCGCTGTCTGGTGCGGCAACCCGGCAATCAAATCAAAGCTGATGTTGTGGATTCCCGACGCGCGCAGCACCGCATCCGCCTTGAAAATATCTTCGCGCCGGTGCAATCGCCCCGCGGCGCTCAACTCCTTGTCATTGAAGGATTGCGTCCCCATGCTGACGCGATTGATTCCCGCCGCGCGCCACGCTTCCGCTTTCTCCAGCGTGATTGTCTCCGGGTCCGCTTCAAGCGTCACCTCTTCGAGCGCGCATGCAAACGACCCACGCACCGCGTCGAGCATGCGCCCAAGCTCGCGCGGCTCGAGCAAGCTCGGCGTTCCTCCTCCGATGTAAACGGTGTCCACCTGAATTTCGCTGCGATCTTTTGCAACGATCCCCGCCGCCACTCCCGCCGCGGCATACAGTGCGCGATGCTCCGTTATTTCGCGCACCACGGCATCCACATATGGCGAGTACATTCCTTGCGAGAACACTCCCGTATGAAAATTGCAGTAGGTGCACTTCGTCCTGCAAAACGGCACCTGAATGTAGACTCCGAGTTTCATGGCAGTCCTCAAATCTAGCACATCGCGCCTCCGCCGCGGGTTTTCGCGCCCTCGGTTCGTTTGAACTACTATCGCCGCCGTTTGTGTGTTCACAAATCAATGTCCAACATTCAGCTTCGCTTAATGATGAATAAATTAGTCTGTCGCTAATTATTCGTGCTTGTGGTTCCTCGATTCACATCCCAGCGGATTGTAGGGACGCACTCACGCCGGAGAAATTGCAATGAGAATTGTTCCCAGCAAATCGTTTCTCCTCATTTTGCTCTGCATCTGCACCGCAAATGTTCTTTGCGGATGCAAGTCCGGCCCGGACACAGGGGCCGGCATTGAGACCCGCGAATCAGTGAAATCAGGCCTGCCTGCGGGCGCAGATCCCAACCAATCCCGCCCGCTCACATTCGCGGAATTCGCCGCCATCCCTGATCCGCCCGGCGTCGCGAAAAACGATCCGCGTTATGAAAAACAGCGCATCCCGGCATTTCCGAATGCACTCGGAATGAAAGAGGGGGATGTGGTGGCAGTCCGGGGATATTTGCAGCTCGTCACGCTTATGAACGACGGCGATTACAATTTGCATTTTACGGCCGCCGTGGATTCACCCGACAATTACGCCATCGTGGAAATTCCCGATGATGATGACGTCACCGACCGTGGGCTGATCCCGTTAATTGACAACGCGCGCGACGCCCTGAAAGCGAGAGCCCTTTCCGGACGCGACCCCGCGCGGACTCCCGGCACGAAAATCGCCACACCTTTGTACGTTGAAATCACCGGTCAATTATTTTTCAGCGACAGCCACGCCGGTGAGGCGCCCGTTCCCGATAATCAGGGCCTTCATCGCGCAACGAATTGGCAAATTCATCCCGGGTTGAGCGTAAGATTCCCAACGTCGCCCGCGCATTAATTTCGCTCGGACTGACAACCGCAAGAAAAAAGGGCTGGAAGAATCTCCAGCCCTCTTCTTTAAGCTCTTGCACGTCCCGTTAATTCACATCCGGCTTGTCAATATGCTCGATCACCACCACCTGCATCGGCCCGCGCGACGAAACCAATTTCAATCCCAATTGCTCCTCCAGCGCCGCCATGATCGTCGGCCCGCCCGGATCCGTTGCATCGGGAACAGCTCCCGCGCCTCCTCCCGGCACCGCGGCCGGGCCCATACCGTTCATGCGTTCCGGGACAAATTCCAGCGTGATGTCGTAACTCCCGGTCAACCCCGTTTTGTCGAAAACAGGTCGTCCCGCGGGGCCTGACAAATTCCTGGCTAGATTTATCATCTTCATCCCTTTGCCGGTGATGGACAACCTTCCCTGATCCGTCGGCATGATTCTCATCATGCCAAAATCCTTCGAGTTTGGATCGGCCTCCTTAAGCTTTGGGCCGTTCTTTCCGATCACCAGGTCGTACGCGGGCACTTCTTTCGTGTCCACGTGTGCCGCGAGATTTGCTCGCTCCTTCAAAACTTTCTGCATCATATATCGCCGCACGAATCCGCGATCATCCTGACTCAGCTTCTTCATTGCGTCCACGACCTCCGGGGTAAATTTCGCCTCGATGTCGAATCGAAGGTCGTTGAACCAGCCCGGCCCGCCGGTAATTTGCATTTGCAAGCCCATCGAATAAGCGTTGATCACGGTATTTTGCATGGTCACATTCACCGCTCGATATCCGTCGGGCATTGAATTAACCATGCTTCCGTTCATGCCGTCATTCCCGTGCGGCTTGATGGACGCAACGTCGTATTCAAATCCCGGTCCGCCGGCAACGCATGGCTGCGAAGCCGCAGTCGCGCTCTTGTCCGCCGCATCCTCGGGCGGACATTGCGTCGCGTCCCACAAGGCTTTCGCCCAGCAATCTGGCGCGGCGGCGGAATCTTTTCCTCCGCACTGCGCGGTGGCGTACGCCGAAATGCTCGCGGCCAGCCGCTTTTCTTCGGGTGTCGGCGGAGCGTTTGGCCCCGCGCCCGGCACACCTGCTAGCGGTGCAGGCGTTTTCGCCGGAGCTTGCGCGGGATTCTGCACCGTCTGCTGCGCGGCAGCGCCCCCTTGCGCATGGAATGGTGTGGATCGTTGCGCTGCGCCAACGCGGTAAGGTGTGTCCGTTGCAGCGAGCGCCATCGTCCCCATCACCGCGCACGCGATCAAACCCATCCCCACGCAAATAAACATGCCTCTGTTCTTCATGGCGCCCCCCATCGCTGTGTTAGACGCAACTCTACGGCATTCGGTTCGCGCTTATGCAACGAAGAAACCATCCCGTTTGTTCCGCAAACCCCGCGCGCAAAAAAAAGGGCCGGACAAATTCGCCGGCCCTCTTCGTTTCCCTGCGGAGGAAACTTTTGTTAGTTGTCGCCCTGCGACGCCAGCCCTTGCCTCAGACGGCTCGCCGCCTCACTCGTTAGTTGTCGCCACCGCGCCGACCGCCGCCTCCGGTGACCGGCACGATCACGATGAACGGCACGCCCGCGTCATTCACCGTCTTGTTCAACGCGGGCAGACCTTCCTTCACCAGTTTGTCGATCTGCGGTTTCAGGTCCGCCAACTCCTTGGCCAGCACCGCGTAATCGGCCATCTCATCCGCCGTCGGAGCCGCGGTGACGGACTGCAATGGCCCGTATACTTGTCCGATGCGCTGTCCAATCGTCGCGGGATACACGACGAACGGAGGCGCCGCGCTTCCCTGCTCTTCGCCTTCCTGCGGCGGATTGATGAATTTATAGGCGACTTCATTCACCTGCTTCTGGAAATCTTCCGCCGCCTTTTGAACCGCGTCCGGAATCTTTGCGCTTTGCGGCCGCGCCTTCCACGCGGTAATCGCGTTGTCCACCGCCGTCTTCAACGAAATGATGGACGTTTGCGTCGTGATCAGGTCTCTCTGCAGCGCAAACGCTTTCATCATCAATTCATAACGAGCGGCGCGATCCGCGGCCGAAATCTGGATGCGCGGATCTTCGTCCACATGAACGGTCTTGGTCTGTGTTTGATCGCCCATGGTGATTTTCACGGTGTAATCGCCCGGCTCGACACGCGGCCCGGCTCCGCCGAATCCACCGCGGCCGCCGAATGCCCCCGCCCCCGCTTCTTCGCCGGGAATCGGAGGAGGCTGAATGCGGAGATCCCACACAAGCCGGTTGATTCCCGCCTTGCCTTCGCAACCGCCGCCGCCAAATCCGCCTCGCCCGCCTCTGCCGGCTAGCTGCGCGGCCATTTCAGGAGGAACTCCCGCGGGCAAGCCTGCCGCGCCGCCCGCTGGTGGTGCGCCTGCCGCTGGTGGAGTTGCCGGCGGAGCTGCTGCTGCCGCCCCGCCTCCTCCGCCTCCGCGCCCTCCGCGGCCTCCGCCACGCCCACCGCCCGCCGCCGCAGCTGCGGCCTGCTCACCGGGGGTTGGAACAGCAGCGCAATTGTAGGTGCGAATTGCACCGCCATTATTGTCGGTGATGGCAATCGTCACTCGATCGCGGCCCGCGAGCGCGCTCTTCAGATAAAAATTAATCAGCGCGCCGTTGGGCGGGTTCGGGCCGAGGAAATTCCGGTCCCCGAAACCAAAGCCGCCACCTCCGCCGCCACCCGTGGTGCGCCATTCAATGGCGTTGCGGATGTCGAAGAGATGGATGGCTGAATTCATCACGTCCGGCGAGAGCTGCTGGATCGGCGTAATGTCGTCCATGATCCAGATGGAACGCCCGTGCGTGCCGAGGATCATGTCGTTGTCGCGCGGATGAATCAGGATGTCATCCACGGGCACGCCGCTCGGGAAGTTCATGTTGATGCGCGACCAGTTCATCCCGCGGTCGAGCGAAACGAACAGTCCGCGCTCGGTTCCGGCGTAGAGCACGTTCTGGTTCTTGGGGTCTTCGCGCACCACGTGCATCGTTCCGTCTTTTTCCTGGATGCCGTTCGAGATGGGCTTCCAGTTCTGGCCGTAATCCTTGGTCATGTAAAGGTAGATGTGGAAGTCGCCGCTGCGATGGCCGTCAAATGTGGCGAACGCGGTGCCCTCCTCGTATTTCGAGCCGATCACGCGCGTGACGTAGGTTCCCTTCGGCACGCCCGGCACGCGCCCCGCCACGTTCGTCCAATTCTTTCCGCCGTCGCGCGTTACTTGCAGGTTGCCGTCGTCCGTGCCCACGTAGATGAGGTCCTTATTCATCGGCGATTCGCCGATCACCGTGATGCAGGGCCACCACTCGACGCCGTCTTCGCGCGAGAGTTCGTCCTTCGTCGGCAGCTCGCCCATAATTTTCAGCGTGCGCCGGTCCACGTTGTTCGTAAGGTCCGGACTGATTTTCTCCCAGTGGTCGCCCTCGTCGGTGGTCTTGAACAGGAAATTTCCGCCGTAATAAACCGTCCGGTGGTCGAACGCGGAAATTTCAATCGGTGAATTCCATTGGAAGCGATACGGCTTTTCGCCTTCTTTCGGCGCCGGCCGGACGCTGCGAGTTTCATTCGTCTTGAAATTGCGCCGCGAGAGGTTTCCGTCCTGCGACTCCGCGTAATCAATCGCCGGGTCCACGGGATCGAGACGGTTGTAAAATCCGTCGCCGCCGCTGACGTCCTGCCAATCGGCGTTTGTGATCCCCGGGCCGGTCAGCGACGCGGAATACGCGCACCAGCTTCCGTTGTCCTGCAACCCGCCGCAAACCTTGTACGGCATCTCATTGTTCGCGGTCACTTCGTAAAACTGCCCGATGGCGATGATGCTGTCGTGTTCCCACGTCCGTCCCATGTCGCGGCTTCGGTAGATGCCGCCATCCACTCCGACCATCATGTGGTCGGAATCGTTGGGATCGATCCAGAATCCGTGGTAATCGCTGTGGACGGAGCCGCCGCGCGACGTCACGAACGTCTTGCCTCCGTCTTCGGAGAAATACAACGAAGCCGCCGGAGCCCAGACGCGCAAATCGTTGTTCGGGTCCACGATCATCAAGCCGAAATACATCGGCCGCGAATCCATGTCGCTCATCCGCGTCCAGGTCGCGCCCTTGTCTTCGCTGCGATAGATGCCGCCGTGCTCGTGCTGAATGCGCGCGTACACGATGTTGCTGTTGCGGTGATAAATCGCCAGGCCGATGCGGCCGACATTGCCTCCATTTTCGTACGGCAAGCCGGTCTTCAACTTCGTCCACGTCGCGCCTGCGTCCATCGTCTTGTAAATGCCGCCCTCGGGTCCGCCGCCATTGAAGCCCCATTCGGTGCGGCGGCGCTCGTAGGCCGCGGCGTAAACCGTTGCCGGGTCCTCGCGATCAATCGCGACGTCGGTCACGCCGGTGTTTTCGCTGATATAGAGCGATTTCGTCCAGGTCTTCCCGCCGTCCGTTGTCTTGTAAACTCCGCGTTCGGGGTTCGCGTTCCAGAGCCCGCCGAGCGCCGCAACGTAAACAACGTTCGGGTCGTGGGGGTCAACCTGGATTTTGCCGATGGCCTGCGTCGCCTCCAGACCGATGTGCATCCAGTTCTTGCCGCCGTCGAGCGATTTGTACATCCCATAGCCGTATGACGCGCTCTGCCGATTGTTGGCCTCGCCCGTTCCCACGTAAATCGTGTTGTGCGATGACGGCGCGATGGCCAGAGCGCCGATGGACGCGCTGACTTCGTGGTCGAAGATCGGCAGCCACGTCGTGCCGCCGTTCACGGTCTTGAACACGCCGCCGGCCGCGGTGCCCACATACATCGTGTCGGAATTCGTTTCATCCACGGCGAAGCCGTCAATGCGGCCGCTCATAGTCGCCGGCCCGATGTTGCGCATGGTCAAATTCCCCAACGCGCCCTGAAGATTGGCGTCGGTTGGCATCGCCGCCGGCTCGGGCGGAATCCCCATTGGATTCGCGAATGAAGCGTTCGCCGATGAATTCGCGGAATTAGCGGAAAACGCGCCCGCCATCATGCTGCTGCCCAGGCGCGAGAACGCCGGCACGGCCGCCGCCACCAACAGGAGAGAAACCACCAGCCACAAACTCACACCCACAGTCTTTCGCGTCATCCGATTACCCCTCCGAATTATTTCGTGAATAGATCAAGGCAAACCCCTGCGCCGACTCCTATCGCCGGTAGGAGCCGCGATGCTATTGCGAACACAGTGGAAATGCAACCAGCAAAGAGATTCGCACACGTGTCTGCCGAATCGGACGTGCCGGTGCGCCCGCAAGTTTCAACAGGTTGCGGGAGGACGGGCGGCGGCGTTCAGCAGCGGATGGGGAAGAAATTACCCTTTTTCGCGCCGCCAAAATTTATTTTTGGCCCGAATCGGTCTTCTAACGGCCATTTAGGGCCCTAATATTTTACTTGACAGCAAAATACCCGTTTTGCTACGCTCATTAACGGAATAGAGGTGTCACTGGCCGCCGGAATATTGGGGGTCTTTTTTATTTTAGGCCAAGTGATTTTCGCGCTGCCCGATTGAATCCGTTCGCATTGGGACTATCCGTTTCCGGCTTCTCCTGGTCTTTGCAACTCCCTTCTGGTTTTTCCAACGATGTGGCTCAAATCCAAAAAAACGCCCGGCGTTTCCGGTGACCTCGTGGCCATGCGCCGCGAGCTTGCGAATGCCGAGCGGCAATTGTGCGAACTCACCGCGCTTGCCGCGGAGAAGCTTGCGCGAGACGAGCGTGCCGCACGCTTACAAGCGCTCGAGGACTGCCGTTTCTATGACCGGCTCCGTCCGCGCGTGGAAGAGCGCCTTGCGGCCATTCGCGCAGGTGTTGTCCCGCCCGGCAAAGAGACCCCCGAGCGCTTTCCCGGCGAGGAGCGTCTCGCCGAATTGATGCTGCACAAATCCGATTTAGCCAACGCCGCGTTCACTGTAATCAATTTTGCGAACCGCCATGACCGGCTGCGCTATCTGCGCGGCGGCCCAGCCGGCGGCGGAGCGAATGGAAACAACGACCGCGATGCCCTGCTCCGCGAAACGCTCGAGCGCGGCGGCGTCTACAACGACCGAAACTTTTTCATTGAGGTGATCAAATGAATCCTACAAATCCGCTCGACCCCTACGCCGAAATCGAAGCCCGGCGCGTGAACGAATGGAAGCGCTTCCTCGTCGAGAATCCCGGCCTGCTCGATGAGCGAGCGCCGGAAGCGAAGCCGCCGCGCCGCGCGATCCACTGCTGGGACGAAATCCCCGACGTGCTCTCGCTTCCCGATCAAAAAATCGAATGGGCGCTCGACGGAATTATTCCGCGCGCGTCCATCACGCTGATCGCCGGCGAGCCCGGAAGCTACAAGAGCTGGCTCGCGCTGTGCCTGCTGCGCGGCGTTGTCTCTACTGGACGAGTCGTCTCTAGTGAAGGCATCGTCTCTGCTGGAGGCGTTGTCTCTACTGGAAGAGTCGTCTCTACTGGACGAGCCGTCTCTGCTGGAGGGGTCGTCTCTACTGGACGAGTCGTCTCTGCTGAAAACGCCGCCCGTAACGAGAACGTTACGAGTATTAATACGGGTGTCGCCGCGGTTACCCGTATTAATACTCACACGCGTGGCGGCATATTTCTCGGCCGCGCCTGCGCGCCGATGGACGCGCTCTATCTCGACCGCGAAAATCCGCTCTCCGTGGTGCGCGAACGCATGGCCATGCTGGGCATCACCTCGCTCATTCCCAACATAAATTCCCCGCGCGCGAGTAGCGCCGACACTCCTGTCGGCGTGCCTTTGATTAAGCATCACGAATTACGCAACGAAGCCCGCTACTGGGGCGGCTGGCTGCCCGACTCCGCTCCGTGCATCGGTGACGTCCGTCTGCTGATCGCCGCGCGCGAGCGCAAGCCGCTGATCATTTTCGATTCGCTGATCCGCTTCCACGGCGCCGACGAAAACTCCGCCACGGAAATGGCGCTGGCGATGCAGGATTTGCGCGCGCTGGCGAACGCGGGCGCGACCGTCGTGCTGCTGCACCATCGCGCGAAAAGCGAAACTTCGCGCTACCGCGGCTCGAGCGACATCGCCGGCGGCGTGGACCTGGCCATCTCGGTGTCGCGCGACCGCGCGGCCGGCATCATCAAGCTCGATTGCTTCAAGTCGCGCTTCAGCGAGGAATTTTCGATGACGCTCCGCCCCGAGCTTCGCGATCGCGGGGACTTTGTCGTCACCGATAATCCCGAAGCCGCCCCCGAGCCTACAACTGCGGAGATTTTGTGGCAGGCTATTCAGGACAACCCCGGGCAGTCACAGACGGAGCTGATGACGTCAACCGAAATCCCTGAATGTAGGATGATCGCAACCCTGAATGAATTTGACGGCAAGCTGTGGCGCTCGGAGCGCCGCGCCCACAATGCGAAACGGTATTTCCCGAATGAAACTCCAGCTCAGATCGAAATCGAGATTTAGTAGGTTCGGAAGTGCCAAATTTTGTCAGGGCGCTTACCGCAGTTACCCAGTTCCGTAGTTCCGTACCGTATAACCTCTACGGAACTACGGAACTGGATTTGAGAGTTAGTTCCGTAGTTCCCTAATCCCTAGCAGGCTGCGGAAAAAGTCAGATTTGTGCGACCGAATGAAGGATCGTTGCGTCTAAGCAGGCATGCGCGGACACGACCAACAACAAGAGAGCATCTTCAGCTACATTTCACCGGAGAAGCGGATACCGTCCGATCACCCCTTGCGGCGGCTGCGGGTGATGGTGGACACGGCGTTAGAAGAGATGTCGCCGCAATTTGCGCGGCTGTACTCGCGTTACGGGCGGCCGTCGATTGCGCCCGAGAAATTGCTGCGGGCATTGTTGTTGCAGGTGCTCTACAGCGTGCGGAGCGAGCGGCTGCTGATGGAGCAGTTGGGATACAACTTGCTGTTTCGGTGGTTCGTGGGCTTGAGCATGGATGACGGGGTCTGGGACGTGACGGTGTTCACCAAGAACCGGGAGCGGTTGCTGGAGGGAGAGATCGCCGAAGCGTTTTTCGAGCAGGTGGTGGAGCAGGCGCGGGCGAAGGAGTTGCTATCCGACGAACACTTCACGGTGGACGGGACGCTGGTACAGGCCTGGGCGGGGCAGAAGAGTTTTCGAGCGAAGAAGAAGAGGAAGGGGGAGAAGCGGCAGGAGCCCCCCGAGGATCCGGGGAATCCGACAGTGGATTTTCACGGGGAAAAACGCAGCAACGAAACGCACGCCTCGACGACGGACCCGGAGGCGCGGCTGTACAAGAAGAGTGGGGGGAGCGAAGCGAAATTGAGTTACCTGGGGCATGTGCTGGCGGAGAATCGCAACGGTCTGGTGGTTCAGACGCGCGTGAGCCAAGCGACGGGGACGGCCGAGCGCGAAGTGGCGCGAGAGATGATCGCGGCGCGGACGGGCGGGCAGCGGCGGGTGACGCTGGGAGGCGACAAAGGATATGACGTGCGGGAGTTCGTGGGCCAGCTGCGGGAATTACAAGTGACGCCGCACGTGGCGCAGAACCAGAAGCGGCGCGGGGGCAGTGCGATCGATGCGCGGACGACGCGGCATCCGGGCTACGAGGTGAGTCAGAAGAAACGCAAACGAGTCGAGGAAGTGTTCGGGTGGCTGAAGACGGTTGGGTTGCTGCGGCAGACACGGCACCGAGGGCGAAAACGAGTGAATTGGATGTTCACCTTTGCCGCGGCGGTCTACAACCTGGTGCGCATCCGCAATCTGACGGCGGCGGCTGCGTAAACCGTCCGTCGAGCCGCGAAGCGCACCACTGCAGAGCGGGGTCACACCCCAAACGGGGAAAAAACACAAGCAAAAGATCATGCCCCACTCAAGAAAACGAGAAATACCAACGCATGCGAAGACTTTTTCCGCAGCCTGCTAGAGTCATGGAGACGCACATGAAAGCAATAACCGCTCTAGCGATTCTTGCGCTTGCCAAACTCAGTGCCTTAAATCTTCAAACTGCACCACTACCTGAGAAGGACGTTTCATCACGGGACAAGCAGGGCTGGATGCAGATAACTCGATTCTTACAATTCATGTGGGACCAATTGTCTCTTCAGATCGTCGCCTTGATCATTCACCACGTGCAAAGTAAATCGTCCGCGCACTAACCTATATGGATAGGAGCGGCGGGTGCGGCACCCTTTGTTTTTAAGGGTGCGGATTTTGACTTCAAATGAAATCCAAGGCTGAGGAAAATGCAACGTCAACCCCGGCACCCTTAACTGCGAAGGGTGCGGCACCCGGACCATCACCTCACCCGCACAAAATACCAATCCGCGGGTTCATTTACCGCAAGGTCCAATCTGCCGGATCGTCTGTGGACGTTTAGTATTCGGTCGCCGATCCGCTGTGATGTCGGGGCGTTGTCATCCTCCGACACCACGCAGGAAATTAGGACAATGGCGCTGCCGCCTAAGAAATGGTTCTCGATTTTCCACCGTCCAGTATGATGAATTTGTTTCTTTTTTGAGGAAAAGTCCTGAACGTAAGTCTGGTCGTTCTTCAGTTGTAATACTTCCCGGCCTTCATCAAATTTCGTTTCGTAAACACCAACTACCTCGTCTCCAATGATTCGGACGTGTCCCTCTTGTCCGCCGCATCCGGCGATGAGAAGACTTCCGAGGACAAGAACAGCGGCGATATATGCCGGCTGAACCCCGCTGTGAATTTGTTTTTCATTGTGAAAGCTCACGCTCGAAGTATAACATCCGGGTACTATGTCGAATAGATAGAAAAGGTCGGGTGCCGCACCCTTCGTGCTTAAGGGTGCGGATTTTGACTTCAGATGAAAGACAAATCAGAACGAAAAGAAAAATCAACCCCCGCACCCTTAACTGCGAAGGGTGCGGCACCCACTACGGAATTCGATGGCGTGCGCCCTCCCCTTAGACGAAATCGACTCCGACGCTACTACGGCGAAGGTCACCTTCATTTCATCACTTTCAGTTGTTTTCAGCGGCGACCCCTCCTTGCATCGACAGACGCGCGGGACTGTTTTGTGAAGGTGCTGAACGAAATCCGCGGGCGGCACAAGTTCCAGTTGGTCGGATACGTCGTGATGCCGGAACACGTTCACATCCTTATCAGCGAACCGAAAATCGGCGATCCGTCAAAGACCATTCAGGTATTGAAGCAAAGAGTTTGCGCGGACTTGCATAAGAAAACTGCAATGTCGGATGTTGGAGAGACGCTCTGGCAAAGGCGTTTCTATGACTTCAGTGTTTATAGCGCGGCGAAGAGACGTGAAAAAATTGAATACATGCACCTGAATCCGGTTGCGCGGGGACTTGTGGAGGATCCGATTGAATGGGTGTGGAGCAGCTACTCGTCCTATTCAAGAAAAGGAAGTCCGCTGGTCGAAATTGATTTCGTGGATTGAAAAGAGGAAGTCCGAGACGAAAGTGAAAGTCCAAAGCCAAAAGTCAAAAACCCCACGTTCGCTCATAAGGACGGGACGAACATGGCGCAACCGGGGACTGGAGCCGGCAGGGATTTTCAATCTTCGCGAGCTTCCTCGTTCACCACCGAATGCTGAACGGCCAGGGGCGCGGAATAGCCAGCGTCATCAGAACGAAGCCGATCAGCGCCATATTTTTTGTGAAGTTGATGCGCTCCATCATTCTTGCCCCGGGATCCTTGAAGGCCCAGAAATTGTGCATCTTGAATGACACTCCCAACAGGAAAACGATCAGCAAAATTGCGCCGATACTCGGGTGAAATCCCAGGACCAGGCTCGCTCCGCCGAGCAGCAGCAGCACGCCGGTGCCGCCCACGGCAATTTCCGCGGCGGGCGTGCCTTTGCTCTTGGCGTAGCCTGCCATCGTTTTCAGATTGGCGAAGTGGTTGAACGCGCCGAGAAGGAAATATCCGCCGGCGATGATGCGGCCGATCAGCAGTGCAATTGGGATTATGGATTTGATGTCCATCGGGCCCCTCCTCCGGGTTAGATTAACATGGCGCTGCAAGATTACTTGGAGGTGCTGTCCGCCGAAGGCCCGTAAATGGACGGCACCTTGCCACCCATCGGCCGCAAGTATGCCGAAAGCTGGCCGCGGTGGTGAATCGCATCGAAGAGGATGTACCACAGGAATTGTCCGACGGGCTGCTCGGACACAAGTTTCCCGTTGTAATAAAACTGTGCGACCCGGTCCCATGATGCCTCATCCATTTTTGCAACGGTGTCTGTCAACTCGTTCGACCATTGCTCAAACAACCGCAGCATCTCATTGAAAGGCGGAGCCGGCTCGGTATGCCATTCGGCCTTGTGCTGACTTGCCGCTTCCACGCAGGACCTCAGTTCGTTCGTGAGCGTCCATACGAGCTGCTCCGCGGAGGGAGAGCGGTCATGCGGCTTGTAGCTGAGGCGGTCCGCGGGAAGTGACTTCAGAACCTTCAAGAAAATCGGGATCTCCGCCCGGCGACGCTCCAGATAAAATTCACGCAGTGTCATACCGAGCACCTCCGCTGTCTCAATGGAATTTGCCTTTTTCCGGCATGGAATACATCATGGATATAACACATGGAGGCGCGAAGATCCCAAGGACCACAAGTAGAGTTCGCCCTCACTGAGAGATCTTTACCTCGACATTCTGCCAAACCCACGAATGGTCTCAAACGGAGCGTCTGTCTAATTTGGCGTTGGCCGCTCAGCGTGATCGATAATGATGTATTCCATTGAGCCTGTCGTGGACACCAACTTAAGCCCGAGCTGATCCTCAAGGGCTTTTTCGATTGGTGGCGCGGTCTCCAGCAGAGGGACGCTGTCTCCGGCTGGCTGCGAGTCCATCAAATATTGTTTCGGCGTGTATTTCAACTGAAAGTCGTACATGCCAGTCAGTCCAGTCTTATCGTAGACAGGGCGCCCCGTCTCACCGCTCAGCAGGCCCAACAGTACTGACACTGATTCGCTTTTGACAGTTAGCAACTGCATGGTGCCTTCCGCCGACCATTTGAAATCTTCGTGAGCCGTGCTTGCGCCGGCCGCTGGCGTCAGTTTGGACCCTTTCTTCGCCACTAGGAGATCGTAGGCCGGAACTTCTCTGATTTCGGTGCGCACCACTACCTTAAAATAGTCCCGTAAAAGCACTTGAAGCATGTGCTGCCGCGCATAATATCGCATTTTTGGGGTGAGCTTTTGCAGCGCCTCCATTACCTCCGGATCCATTTTCGCTTCGACCAAATAGTTTTCGGATAAGATCCAGCCGGTCCCTCCGACAATCCTGTAGTGTAGGGTGCGGTATGCCTCGTAAATCAGCCCTTGCACGGGGAAGGCTGCGGTATAGCCATCCGGCGACCATTGCGTGCCGAGCCTTGTTCCCCCATTGTCATCGCCTTTGAACGGTTTGATGGAAACCACGGAGTAGACAAATTTTGCCAGCTCAGGGTCCGACCAGGGCGGCAGGGTTTCAGTATGAGCAGCGCCGGCTGCGCCAGCTTGCGTGGAAGCCCCGGCTGCACTGCGGGTCGAACTCTTGAGAATTCCCGAGACGCAAATGAACAGAGCAAGAAACGCAAGAGAAGCAGAGCGAATTATTCGGTATTTGTTCTTCAACGTCGCGCGCCCCTTGTTGTGAATTTATTTCTCATGGTGAATGTTCGCTGACAAAGTATATCATCCGCACACTGCGCAAAATAGGAAGATGGAGCGGCGCTTTTCGCGTCCGCGCAGCACGCCAATGCCCCCTTTGCGTTTGCGGCCCCGCAGGTGTAGGCTCGCTTCCCCCAGACCGGCTAATCCGAGGAGGCGCTCCGATGAGTTTAACTACCGCAGGCAAACAGGCGCTTGCAGCACGTGATGCGCATCTCGCTTTGTTGGATCTAAAGAAGCTAGTCGACAATGCCGCCCGCACGGCCCACACCGCGGAAATGGAAGCCGTCAGCCTGGCCGTTCGACAGAACCAAGGACATGAGGTTCCAGCAGCGCCCTCCGCCGCAATGGAGAATCTACGGAATCTGGATTTTGAGCCGACGATGTCCCAGGCGCGTGAGAAGCTGCGAACCGCCCTGCTGTGCTATAACAGCGAAGCGAACCACGCCGAGTAGCGCGGGCGCCGCACCATTCGCCGGCCATGGCCCGCAAGCGAAAAATCATCGTTTGGATCACAACGAGTGCAGACGGCTTTATCGCCCGGCTCGACGGGTCCGTTGACTGGCTCGATCGTCCCCGTCCAAAGGGCAACTACGGGTTCGGCGCGTTCTACAAATCCACTGACACGATTCTGTGGGGCCGGAAAACGTGCGACATGGCGGTCGAATTTCAAAAGAAGGGCGTGCCCGGTACAGCGTTCCCCACAAATTATAAGAACTATGTGTTCACGCGCAGTCTCCCGAAATCGGCAGCGCCGGTGGGCGTGGAGTATGTGCGCGAGCCAATCAAAGCGTTCGCGGCACGGCTGCGGGCGGAAAAAGGAAAAGACATCTGGATTATGGGCGGCGCCGGAATCATTGCGTCTTTCCTCGACGAAGGAGAGATCGACGAGTTCATCATCAACGTGATTCCCGCATTTATCGGCGAAGGCATTCCCCTGATGGCGCCCGCGCGCCGCACCGTGCCGCTAAAATTGATCCGCAGCACGAAATTCACGGACGGCGTGGTCCGGCAGCACTACTCCGTTCCCAAGTAGCTTTCTTTTCCAACCGCGTGGCCCGATCGCCTCATCTCGATAGGCCCCAACTAGTACATTTAGGGGCAAGCTTTAGAAAGCGCACGCAGATTCGGGGCGGACAAAGTAGTGCAAGGCGATGCTGCGCCTTGACAACGCCTCATCTCTTATCGGGGCTACCCGCACTTTTCGCATGTTAAAATCGCCATCGGTCGATCAGACGATGGCCCACGACGTTTTCATCAGCTATTCCTCAAAGGACAAACTCACGGCCGACGCCGTGTGCGCCGCGATGGAATCCCGCGGCATCCGCTGCTGGATCGCGCCCCGGGACGTTCTGCCCGGCGTTCCCTACGCCGCGGCGCTGGTCAACGCGCTGCGCGACAGCCGGATTATGGTGCTGGTCCTTTCCTCGGACGCCAACCAATCGCAGCAGGTATTGCGCGAATTGGAGCGCGCAGCCAGTCGCGGCCTGGCCATCATCCCCTTGCGAATCGAAGATGTCGTGCCGTCTGCCGAGATGGAGTATTACATCTCCAGCCGCCACTGGCTCGACGCCCTTACACCTCCGCTCGAGCATCATCTAGTTCGACTCTGCGACACCGTGAAAATTTTACTGGCCGCCACACCGGCCAGTCCCGCATCTGATTCGCACGAGCAAGCGGTCAAGCATGTTCCCGCCGAGCAAAAGGATGTGCGGATGGCTTCGGCGGATTCGCCGAATCTTGAAAGCGCAGAGGGACGCGAGGCGCCCGCTGCCTCAATGCCCGGGCCGGCGAAGTCCGCGGAACCGCGAGTGCCCTCTGCGGCGTCTTCCCTTTCGCCTGCGTGGCTGCGGCGCAACAAGATTTTCGGTTTGTTCGTGTTGGCTGTGGCGATTATCGTCGCCGCAATCTTTTACTTCCACCACAAACCCTCGCCCGGCGCGGAGTCCGCGCAGGCCACGACCTCGCAACCAAGCGGATCGGCGCCGGGCTCAAACCCGGCGCAGACTCCGGCGGCCGCTTCAAAGCCCGCGCCGGGTCTGCCCACGAACGTAAAGACCAAAGTCAACGCCGACGACGGACTCACCTACGTCTGGATTCCGCCGGGCACATTCCAGATGGGCTGCTCGCCCAATGATTCCGAGTGCGGCAATGCCGAAAAACCTGTGCACTCCGTGACGATTTCAGCTGGGTTTTGGCTTGGCCAGACGCCCGTGACCGAGGCTGCGTACAAACAGATCACAGGCTCAAATCCGAGTTATTTTCGGGGCGATCAGGTGCCGGTGCACGATGTTTCTTGGAACGACGCCGTAACGTATTGCGGGCGCGCGGGAATGAGGCTGCCTACGGAGGCGGAATGGGAATATGCCGCGCGCGGAGGAAAAACGGAGGCAAGTTACGGCCCGCTGGACCAGATTGCTTGGTACGGCGACAACAGCGGCGATGCGCCGCATAGCGTCGGACAGAAGCAGCCGAATTCTTTTGGGTTGTACGACATTCTGGGAGATGTTCAGGAATGGGCGGCGGATTGGTATGGAACGTTTGATGGCCCGGCAGCGGTGGATCCGAAGGGGCCGGCGACCGGACGATTTCGCGTGGTCCGCGGCGGTTCCTGGGGCGATGATGCAACCATCGTCCGCGTCTCGGTCCGCCGCAAGATCGTGCCCGGCGGCCTCGGCAATCTTGTCGGCTTCCGGTGCGCTGGAAATTGAAATTGGGAGTGATGAGTTGAGGGCCGGGCGCGCCATAATTCGTCGACACGAGTGCGGGTTTTCTGCCTTCAAACTTAAATTCAGTGAAAGTTAAAAACCGCAGGCGTGAACCTTGCGTCCGGGCACTCGCCCAAGGCTAAAAACTCAGCACTGCTTGCCAGTGTTGGCCCGATCCTTGCGATATTTCCCCAAAAACATCTCGGGCAGGCAACACAAAGCGATGGCGCCGACTAGAATTGTAAGACCGAGCAGATTCCAGCCGTTCCTGCCAAGCCGCAAGTCGCCGAGACCGTACAACACGGTCACAATCGCCATGACCAAAAAGAAAGGGCCAGTGATATGGCAGTGTATCCGTCCGCATCGGACAGCGTTCGCGATGCATGCAACGCCCATGATGCTCAGGGCGACCGTCCAAACAATGGTTCGCCAGCCGGCACCGACCCAGGAACCTCCCGTTGCGCCAATCGCGATGGCTGGAATCCAAAAGACGGCACACGCCAGCCACGGACGAGAAAAAATATCGCGCGAGGGGTTGGCTGCCATTTTCAGCTCCGTGGAACCACTCTCAAGTGTCATCAAATTCCATCTTACACTCTGGAGTGTAGTCCAAAATCAACTCGGCGGGGCGGGCGATCCCCCATCCAACTATGTCGGCGGTTGCAATCCCTATTTCGCGAGTGCGGGCGGAAGGGGAAGGAGCAGCTCAAAATATATCAGCGGATCTTTTTTGTAGGTGACGCGAGCGACCTCGCGGTACCCGCACTTCGCATAAAAAGCTCCGGCGCCTGCGTGGGCGTCGAAGGCGTCCAGACGGATGGCGTCGGCGGGCCAGGCGCGCGCGACGGCTTCTGCCTGTTTCATCAAGAGACGGCCAACTCCCTTGCGCTGGAAGTCGGGATGGACGGCCATGCCAGTCAAGTACAACGGTTTTTTTGCCGCGGAGAAATATTTCGTATCAATCGCCCACGGTTTTTTTGTTGCCAGGCGCAAAGTTCCGACGATGCGGCCCTTTGCGCGAACCTTGCTGCGCGCAATCACAATTCGTGAAAACTTTGGCATGCGCATGCTCGCCAGCACTCCCCTTTCCGTTGGCGGTGACGACCAGAATCCCTGGCCGAACCGGCGGGTGAGGTCTTCTGCTGCCGCGGTGTGAAGCGCCGCGAGCGCGGCTGCATCCGAAGTGGTCGCGGATTCAAAAAGTAGTTTCATCCCTTACCCAGTAATGGGTGGTGCGGCGAAGTTAGAACGAATTTAGAACCAGGTCTGCGCGCGGTAGCGGCGGTATTCATCGCCGATGGAGGCTTCGAGAACCTTCGCTTCGTTGCGGGCGCGCAGAAATTGAAATATGAAGTAAAACAAAATGCCGCTGAGGGCGAACCAGTTTCCCCAGGCGATGATGAAACCGGCGTAACCAATTCCCGCGAAAAAATAAATTGGATTGCGAATTTTGGAATAGAGGCCAGTGGTGACCATCTTGCGCGCTTGCGCCGTGACGCTGAAGGATTTTCCGAGCTGGATGCGCGCCACCGCCCACAGCGCAAGACCGGCGACTCCGAGCGCCATTCCCGCATACCACCGGATGGAGCTGTCATGGCGCGTCGCCGCATAAACACCGAAGGCCAAACTGCACCAAAAGTCGATCCACTTGAGCAGAAACAATTCTGGAATCTCCTTCGCCGGGATTCCTTTTTTTACTTCCCGGACGGCGATAACGTACACGCTCGCCCGTCAGCATGCAACGCTCCAGCGGCTGTACCGAATGCGCCGCCCGCCCGCTCTACTGGATGGCCACGATGTGCATCGGACGCGGAATCGGCGCCTCAGGAATCTTCAAGCGCGCAACGCGGAAGCAATTCCACTTGCCTGGAAAGCCGGGCGGGCTCCATGGGCCGGCGTAACACTCACGCGAAGATCGCGGCAAATTACTCTTCCCGAGAATCGATTGTGACCGCGGAGCGGTTCACTTTCAAATTCAGTCAGCGAATTCAAGATTGCCCTTGGTAGTCCATAACGATGAGAGTGATGTCATCCTCCTGCGGACGGCCTGAAGAGCGGGCGGACCAGCGGGCGATTTCGCCGAGCAGCGCGTCGGCCAGCGCCGCCGATGGCAGGCGAGAATGCGATGCCAGAAATTGCTTGCAACGCGAAAGGCCAAACTCTTCCGCCTTCGTGTTTGTAGATTCAAGCACGCCATCGGTGTAAAGCACGTAGAGATCGCCGTGTTGCAGCTGGATTTCGATCGATGAGTAGACGGCTTCAGGAAACATCCCCAGGAAGAGCCCATTTTGTTCGATGGATCGCGCCTCGCCGTTTGAACGGTTCGTTAGCAGAAGCGGAGGATGCCCCGCTCCCGCATAACGGACGATTTTTGCACCGAGATCAGCGAACAGGTAGGCCGCAGTGACGAAGTGCTGCTCGAATTTTCCACAGAGAGCCTCATTCAGACCGGCAAGCACCAGTTCGGGATGCTGAGCGTTCGCCTTCTGGCCGGCAAAAGCGCCCTTCAGCATAGAAGCGATAAGCGCGGCAGGAACGCCGTGGCCGGTGACGTCGGCGACGAGAATGCCGAGTTGATTGCTTTCGAGTGTTAGGAAATCGTAGAAATCGCCGGCGACCGCACTCATGGGGAGATAGCGAGCAGCAATCTGCAGGCTAGGGATGCCTGGCACCTCGCGAGGGAGAATCGAGGATTGGATCTGGCGCGCAATTTCAAGCTCTTTGTTGATGGCGAGCAAGCGATGCTCGTTGGCGAAGGCGTGGTGGGCGGCCACATAGCCGAGGCAGCCAACGAAGAATAAGAAACCAAGCGCTTCGAAGTCGGGTCCGCGCAACAACCCAAGGCTGCGAAGGTTGCCGTGGAGCACAAATGCACCAAAGACCAGAAGACCGGTGATGAGGACGCGGTGTTCCTGGGTCCATGACTCTCCCAAGCTGCGAAACCGGAGAGCGAGGAACTTCGCCATCAAACCGCCAACGATGGCAAGCACAAGATAGTTGTTGAGGGAATACCTGAGCTTCGCGGCCTCGCCGAATGCGTCCGCCGTGATTGCCGCTGCCGCGAAAATCGTCTGCGCAATCAGAAATACTCTCACGAGATTCTTGATCTGGGATCCGAGGACCTGGCCCAGAAACAGCAGGAAAGGGATTATGAGAATAACGGTAATCCAGATGTCGATGTGTTGCCAGAGTGAGTCAGAAATACCGGAGAGAGAACGAACGACCGGCATGCGGAGAAGAAGCCGTATCGCATAGAGGCTTGAAAAAAGACTGAAATAGATCAGCGTCAGATCGCGGCTCTTGCTCCGGAAAAAAAAGAGCGCCAACGCTCCGAAACCGGCCACTAAGAGGATCAAGCCGACCACAATCGCAGCCGTTTGCGATCGCAGGTCAGCCAAAGTGAAGGACGGAATTGGAAGCGTGGAGAGCAGAGGGCACAGCAGCATGAGCATGGTTATACGCGGGCGGCAGGGGTAAGACAAATGATGTTGTTCACGGCCACTAATCAAATGAAAGCAGGTGGGCGTTCGGGAGTGCGGTCAACTCACAAGAAACGCGGCGGAGGTGCGTGGACTTCTTGCCTCAACTTTTTGGATTGTGAAAGTCAAAAACCCCAGAGGCGCAACCGGGGTGGGGTCCGCAGCACTTCTATTTCTCGGGAGTCCGCGCCACCCGGATTATGTCCACATTCGAGGAGAGTGCTTCTCAATCTAACGTACGGGGCTCCCCGGTGACGGGTTCGTGGCCGGAGGTGTGTCCGGCGCCTTCGTGAAATCAAAAGTGCAATTGCGGCCCAGAATGCCCGCGCCTTCGTCGCGCGTGCCGGAGCCCTTCGTGTCCGTGAATTGCGCTTTGATTTTGTAACTATAATTGTTGCCCTTCATGGCGAAAACTCCGTGGGCATTATTCTGACTAACCCAGCCCTTGGCCTCGAGCTTGGAAGTTCCGTCGTCCGCTATTTTGCCGTCGATGGAAAGATAGCCGGCGCTGTCTTTTTCGCCGTGCTGTCCGTGAAAGACGCCGTCCTTGATGGTGCTGGGAAAGTCCCATTTGTATGCCGGCATTTGTCCGTGCGCTTCGCAGGCGAGGTGAGTGATCCAATTGCCGTCATACTTCGGGCCTGCGATCAAAGCCCCGGGCAAGATGATCAGGGCGCAAATCGCTACAAATGGGAGAGCTTTCCGTTTTTTCATGAGAGTCCTCCTTGGGAGCGAGAAATTAATTACAAAAATAAATTTCAAATACTTCACAAGAAAATTGAAGCGGGTGCCGCACCTACACGCAGACGGCACCCACACCAATCCCGGCGAATCGTTTCCCGGCTACGCGCGACCACAACAATCAGGCCGACGCCGCTTTGCTATGCTCCGCGACCGCTTTCTCGATGCCGGGCGCGGCATTCGCCAAATCTTGTGCGTTCATAACCGGGTAAAGGGTGACGTGAGCGTTGAAGGCCAGGAAGAACGGCTCGGCGACAGCCGGTATCTGCGAGGCGTCCTTCAAGTCCAACACAATGAATCCACCGCGTTCGCCGCTCGCGCCCGCCCCGAAGTACGCGGCCTCGGGCTTCAACGCTTCCAGGATCTTTTGAAAAGAATGCCCGAAGGCTCCTGTGCGTGCCGCCTCATTTCCTGCTTCCACGGGAATCGTAAATTGCAACATCATGCGCATTTTGTGTCTCCTTTTATTTCTCGATCGAATTTATGATGGAGAAGTGACCGAGCCTGTGCCCAAAGATTGTCCGCCGCGCTTATACACTGCATTGGAAAAGGACGTCAAGCGAACGAAGGGCAAAAATGATACCCGGTCGAATGACGCAGGCGCGTAGACGGTGTCATTCTGAGCGGAGGGCCGATGAATTGTATAGGCTCGCAGCGAAGAATCATGACGCGTCACCAAAAACCATGCCACGTAGCTCGTTTATAGCGATTGATCGTGATCCTTCGCTCCGCTCAGGATGACAAGCTCCCTTATGGACCACGCGTGGCATTTTGGGCATGAAACGCGCCCCGTACCATGACAACAACGAATCCATGTGCAGACTTGATGTAGGCCCCGAAAACGATTGCGATGTGTACCTGAGGAGGAAAAAACAATGCGTATTTCACGGTTTCAAATGATTTGTGGCGCGGCGATTCTGCTGGTTGCGCTATCGGCGGTGTCGCGCCCGCAGGATCAACAGACCCAGAAATCGCCCAGCCAGGAAGAGCGGATGAAGGCCATCAAGCTCGTAAAATCCGTCAACGTGGCCGAGATCATGTACAGCGTGGGTTCGTCGAAGGACGCCAGTGACGCCCACGGCCGCTTTGCTTCGTGGACTGAACTTTACAACAGTGGATTGCTAAACAGTCTGCAACTCTCGCAAGGCCCTGAAGTAATCCCGGGCTATCACCTCGATGTGCTCGCGTCGCCGGATGGGAAATCATTTTTGGTTGCGCTGCATGACGTGAGGGATGGCGACGGCCTCTTCTCCGTGTTCAGCGACCAGACCGGAATCATTTTCCTCGGCGCGCCGCCGCAGTAGAGCGGCAGATTGGCCGCGCGGCGAAATCGCGCGTGCTGCGCCAGCCCATCATGCCGGTCACAGCCCGGCGTCATAAGTTAACGGGCCAAAATCCGGATGCACATTCCATCTAGAACGCGATCCAATAGAATTGCGGTGCCTTGATCAACGTCGCTATATGCTGCCGATTCGCCGATTATCCCCATATAGCGCCAATATTTTCCCGTCGCGGTGATTCCCCGCGCATCCACGATGAAGTGATTGCCGGCGGAAAATGTCTTTTCGGAATAGGTGACCGAATTCCACACGTCTAGATTTGACGGAATGCCGTCGCTCCAGAGCGGGCCAATTCCGTATCGAATGCCTTTAACACGGCTTTTGGTTCTTACCGTGAAAAACCCCTCGAGATAGTCAATGTCGCTCTCGACTTTTGAAACCTTCACCCCGCGAATAATTGGGAAACAAAAAACACTTCCCCATCCATCAATTGCGTTACATGCGGACTGCGCGGCGCAGAAAGGAGGCACCTCTTTGCTGATTTCCATCGTGACTCGCACCGGGGCGGCGCTTTTCGATTGAAGAAAAACACTTCTGAAGCCCGCCTTTCGTATGACAAACGCGGGTGCGCGCGTCACAAATGTAAATTCCCCGTTAGCATTGGTTTTGATTTCTTTTGTTGCTTCGTCGGTGTTCTGGATGAGTGCATTCGCGATTGGATTTCCGGATGCATCAACAACAACACCCGAAATACGCAAATAGGTCGGGAGCAGCATGGAGACTTGTTCGGTCTCAGCGGAAAAACCAATGCTCGTAAGGGCTACGCATAGAACGCCCGCAGCCAAAGGGGACATTTTGCGCGAGGCCATGGCACAATCGTACGCCGCATCAATGTGAGAGTCGAGGCACTGTCGGTTGACGCCGCAAGCAGACTGCTTATTGCAGGATGGGTGTAAGATCAGCGGCGCGTCTAAAAACAAACAATAAATTTGAAATCACAGGAGCGCCATGAACTTCACTTCCACTCCCGCAGAGAAATCGCCGCACGCGGGGAATTCGCCATTGCTTCCCTGCTCGCGTTGCGCGGCTATTGCATTCCTGGCTTGCGCGACAATCCTCGCGCCGGCTTTTTCACACAACGCCGTTGCCGCGCAAAAATATGCGAGCGGTGCTACCGCGGCGACAATTTCAACTGCTGCTCCGCAGCAGGCCGCGACGCTCGGCGCGCTCGCCAAACTTCGCGAAGCATGGGTCCAAGACCTTCGCACCAAGCAGCTCGAGCACATCCTGAATTTCTATGCCGCGGACGCCGCATTCCTTCAACCGAACGGCGATCGCATCACCGGTTCGGCCGCGCTGCGCACGCTCTTCACAAACATAATGGCCGCGTTCAACAGCGAACTGACCCTGCACAGCCAGAATCTTGAGGCGTCGGGTGATCTTGCCTACGACAGCGGCGACTTCGTGGAAACCCTAACCGCAATCGCAACCGGCGCGAAAATCGACACCAAGGGGAGCTATATCGTAATTTACAAGCGCCAGCCGAACGGAAGCTGGCGAATAGTTCAGCAGGTTTTTACAGGTACGCCGCCGGCAGGAACATAGGCCCGCGTGCGCTTACGATCCGCCGACGCGATGCGAGCCTGACTCACCTTGGTTGAGCGCAACTTCGATCTGTGCGAGATGCTGTTCGTTGTGCCAGACGACCTTGTCGAACTCGTCTTTCAGGGTTCGGATACCGGTTTGGCTGTGGACAAATTCGAGTTTGCCGTTTTTTTCGTAATGCACGCGCGCCTGGTAAATGATTCCGGCACGAACAGATTCGTAGATTTGGCGGGAGAGACCGAGCGGCGCCTGCGCGTAGTCGAGCCCCTTGGCCCAAGCGTCCTGATCGAACGCCCACAACACTTGTTTAGGCTCGCTGATGACACGGCGGATGCGGTCGTTTAAAACCGTTTCCGCGTCGGCAAGATGATGCAGGATGAACTTGACCGGCCACTTACCCGGCCCATACGTCCGAGCCAGTTGATCGTCGCTCAGGGAAAAGTATTTCAGCGTTTGATCTCTTGATTTTTCGAGCTGGATGATGATGTCCATGTCATTCCTTTTAACCGCCCGATTCTTTTGCCTTGATGGCGCGGCGGCCGAAATCTTCCCAATACACCATACCCAGACCGCGGAACTCGTCAAGCTCCAATTGCTTTTTATCGCTTCCAAAAATAGCCAATTTGTCCGCGCGGAGAGAAATCACGTGGTATGTCGCGTAATTCAGGCGCCCGGCGAGTTGCAAGGCAACGATACCATCCGGCGAGGAGGCCAACGTTGCGTCCGAAATGTCAAACACTTGTTCGTTTTCGCGCGTGATCTTTGTCTCAAAATCGCCCCAGGTCAGTGACTCCTCACGCGATTTGGCCTGGTATTCCGCGACCATGCGCGATTCTTCCGCAGACTGTAACGTCCGCCGGAACCGACAGATTTCCCGGCCATATCGTGTGCCGGCGCGCGCGCGCGGATTGCACTCCCTGCAGCCTGAGAGTGACTTGCCAGCCCTTGGGAAGATTGTGAAATTGGCGCAGGTGTTCGATTTCGCAGACCAACTCCATTGTGCGTTCCAGAAGGTTTGAGCGAATGGAAATCACAAGTGCGTCGTGCAGGCAATCCCACAAGGAAACCGTGGCGGCTCCTTCCGGGAGGTTTAACCAGTCATTTATGGGCGGGTTGTTCACAGGATTGGTTCGGAGCGTTTTCCTGGCTGCGAGGACCTGTGAAGTATATCATCCGTGTTCAAACTTGAATCCGCAGAGGAGGCGGGCTACACAGTAAGAGATTCTGGTGAAGCGCCGTCAGGCGGGCTGCCGGCGCGGGAACATAAAATGGATGGCGGCAAAAGTTAGCGCGAGAACGAGGAAGACAAACACGCTGCCTTCCGGGCCGATGCCTCCGCCGGTGAGCCATCGCGGCCCGTGGAAGGCGGAATTCAACAGGTGTCCTTCGCCCTGGAAACCGCTGTTTGGGACGGCATAGAAAAAAGTTTCGCCCCAGTCGAAGGCCGCGTGCATGCCGATCGCGAGCCAGATCGTGCCGGTGCGCGCGAGCGAAAACGCCGCGACAATTCCTAACCCCGCCGCGGAAAGCCCTCCCGCCCATCCCTCGCGGGGATTGCCTGTGTGCGCCGCGCCAAAAAGCGCGGAGAGAAGGATCGCGGCGGGCCAGAATCCAACTCCGGATGCCAGGGTGGATTGCATGTAGCCACGAAATGAGAATTCCTCGAAGATGCCCGCAAGGATAAAAAGCAGGCCGTAGAGAGCGCCGAACTTCGCGGCCTGCGCGCCCGTGGCGCTCAAGCTTCCGAAGGAAAATCCGTGCAGAGCGGCAATCATTGCGAGCAGCACCGTAATCATTGCGAACCCCAGCACAATTCCCTGCCAAAAGCGCGTGCCAAAGGCCTTGTTACCGGGCAGGCCATAAGCTGAGAAGGATCGCTTCTCGATCGTCGCCATGATTCCGGCGGCCAGGAAAAGAGAAAATACGAGCATACCTTCGGCAAGCAGGCGGCCAAACATTGAGAGTTCGCCCGTGCCCGGGGAATGCGCCGCGTTCCAAACTCCGGGGATTCGATTGATCAAGTGTTGCGTACCGGCTCCGATGCCGGTAATCAGCGCGATAAATAATGTCAACCGCCAGCCGGAGCGAATTCCGGCCTGGCCTACAAAAACCCGGCCAAAAAGTGAGCGGCGCGGAATGGGCGAAAAAGTCTCATTGGAAGATGCGGGTGTGCCGGACAAACTAGGCTCTTGAGTGATAGTCAATGTGCTCCTGTATTAGAAACGAGTGCGAGTATGAAAAAGTTCCATAATCACAGAATAAATATGGAGTGGTGCATGGAATTGAGGCCTTGTTCTTCGCAGTGAGCGCAGGGTGCTCCCTCTTTGGCGAAGCCAACGGTGGGACCCTTCCAGCCTAGACCGGCTTCATGTCTTTGCCACTGATCTGGAGATCGTAGCCATTCGGATCCTTCGCTCCGCTCCTGACGACAACTTAATGCTTTTGTCGCCAACGTGGTGAGCCCCAAACGCAGAACTTATCAGCGTACGATATTATTCCGCCGCTTTACAGCAATGCCCATGACTTCGTAGCGGGCGCCAAACAATAATTTCCCCGATCCCACAAAAGCGCGCGCGGGATAGTTGCCGTGAAAATAGGTTCGATACACGCCGTTGAAGGCGTCGAAATTCGACACGTCGGAGCAGAACACTTGCACGGAGACGAGGTCGTCCATCGTCATTCCGGCTGTTTCAATAATTTTCTTGACTGAATCGAGCGCCAGCCGCGCTTCCAGTTCCGGCGTCTCACCGGGCTTCCCTGTTTTCGGATCCGTCCCAATCTGTCCGGCTACGTAAAGTGTATTGCCGGCGAGGACGGCCTCACTGAATGGCGCGTTGGCGATCGCGGCCGCACGAGGAAGGACGATGTACTTCCGGTCATTTGCGCTGCTCCGACCAGCGATTTGGGCAAACAGGAGCAAGCCCAACACAAGTGAAATTGATTTCATGGAAATTCTCCAATTTGAATTTGGTCATGGTTGATTCTCGATTGAAATGGTTCGAGCGAGATGGATTCTATATCTGACGGGGCTCGTGGCGCACCTTTCGATTTTACGGCGCGAGTTTTCTTTCAATGGAAATGCGCCTGTCACAACAAAAGAAAAGGCAACCCCCGCATCCACAGGTGCGAAGGGTGCGGCAACCAGAAACGCACAGCGAAGAATCGTTTTTACCGCCTCGCTCTTTTTCAATCAGTTGCGAATCTCTTGCCAGACGTAGATGCCGGATGCTGATGGGCTAAGCTGGCGCGGCCATTCGTCCGATCCGGAATCCTTGTTTGGACTGGAATTGCAGCGGCATAGTGCAACAGTCGCGCTTGTTCGACGAACATCAAGACCATATTCATTGGGAGCATTCCTGAGGGTCGATGATCAAGATGCAGGTGGCAACCGAAATGGAACATCGCGCTGGTTTTCCGCGTATACAATTTGTATGAGGGCCCGATGAGAAAACATCGTCGCTTGGTGACGATTCTGAGCTCGGCGATAGTCATGTGCGCCGCATTTTGCATGGTGATGCTCTCGCGTGGTCAGGATGACCGATCAAAATTGAATCGAGATCCGGATGCGGCGAAGCTGGTGACATCGGATTTGGACAATTTCTGGCGCGCGTACGATCTGGCGGCGGGCGCGACGAGCAACGAAGAAAAAGAAAAAATATTTCAGCGGGAATATTTGGACAAAGGCAGCCCCGGGCTAAAGGATTTTATTCGGGAGCGGATTAAGTCGGCAAAGAATCTGGCGGGCGAGATGCAGGCGGAGCCGAAGTATTATGCGTCGCTGCGGCAGGTGACACCGCGCGTGAAGGACATGGCCCCGGCGATCCACGCGAGTTTCCGGAAGTTGAGAGAGCTTTACAGCGACGCGGTGTTTCCGGATGTGTATTTTTTGATTGGCGTGATGAATTCCGGCGGCACGACCGGCCCGAGCGGATTGCTGATCGGCACGGAGATGCACGGCAAGACGCCCGACACGGACATGTCCGAAATGGATAGCTGGCTGAAGCAGGTGTTGGGGCCAGTGGACGATATGCCGCAAATCGTGGCGCACGAATTGATTCACTACCAGCAAGGGCCCGAGGGGAAAACTCTTCTCTCGCTTGCGATTCACGAAGGGAGCGCGGATTTTATGGGCGAAATGATTTCCGGCGGACAAATCAACAAACACCTTCGCGAATACGGCGACGCGCACGAGGCAGATATGTGGCGCGAATTCAGCGCGGCAATGAATGGCGGTGATGTTTCGCGATGGCTTTTTCAGGGCGACAAGAGCAAGGACCGTCCCGCGGATTTGGGCTATTACATGGGCTACCGGATTGCGCAGTCGTATTACGAGCACGCCGCAGACAAGAGGAAAGCGATTCGCGACATCTTGACCGTGCGCGATTATGCGGCGTTTTTGCACGAGAGCCACTACGCGGATAAATTCAGCGGCAAATGATCGTACGTTGGATTATCCTTTGTTGTATGCCTGCTTCAGAGCGGCGATATCGATTTTCTGCATTTTTAGCATGGCTTTGCGGACGCGCTCGGATTTCGCGGCGTCTTTGTCCTGCAACATCTTCTGCAGGATGCCAGGGATGATTTGCCAGGTGACACCGAATTTGTCTTGAATCCAGCCGCAGCCGAGACTTTTGCCGCCGGCGACGAGTTTGTCCCAGAGCGCGTCGACTTCCTGCTGCGTTTCGCAATTCACGTAGAATGAAGTGGCCGGGGAGAAGGTGTGTCCCGGGCCGCCGTTGATCGCGCAGAATTCCTGTCCTTCGAGTTGGAAGGTGGCGATCACCACTTCCCCGCCGGGTAGTTGCGAGCCCTTTCCGAAACGCGTGACGCTGACGACCTTTGAGTTTTTGAAAATGGAGACGTAGAAATTCATCGCCTCTTCGGCGTTGTTGTTGAACCACAGGAATGGTGTGATTCTTGGCACGCGAGGTTCCTCCGATTCGGATTGGAATGGTGGCTCCGCCTTTCCTACGCCGGAGCATCACACATGAAGAGGCTCTGAGCGCTTCAACGTGGGAAGCGCTCGGATCGATTTCCCTGCTTTTTCTTGCGCGAGGCGCAATTCGTAAAGACTCTGTAAGTTGAGCCAAAACTGCGGGCTGGTGCCAAAAAAATGAGCGAGGCGCAGGGCGGTGTCGCCGGTGATGGCGCGCGTGCCGTTCATGATTTGGGTGACGCGGTTGGTAGGCACGCGAATCCGTCGCGCGAGTTCCGCCGCGCTCATGTGAAGCGCTTCGAGTTCTTCCGCCAAGTGTTCACCCGGGTGGATTGCGGCAATTGCCATAGCGATTCTCCTAGTGATAATCAACAATCTCGACGTTTGAGGGCCCCGGCGCACGGCCGGGCCACTCGAAGCAAATCCGCCATTGATCATTTATGCGTATGCTGTATTGGCCCCTGCGGTCACCATGAAGCGCTTCAAAACGATTGCCGGGCAGAGCGGCAAGATCTTTCAGCGATGTGGCCGATTCCAGACGGTCCAGCTTAAGTCGTGCCGACCGCTCAAACCCCGAGAATTTCCTAACCCGTTCGCCGGCGGCGAAGTCTCTCGTGCGCTTGTCCCGATAACTGACAATCACCGGTTCACTCTACCAATAAATACGCATTACGTCAAGCGTAACGACAAGCGCTGCCCCCGGCGTTGTTGTTGAACCACAGGAATGGAGCGATTTTTTGCATATAGTTCTCCTATTTGTTGCGCGAACCAGCTAGCCCACTCTCTTGACCTGCCGCAATTCTCCGGCCACGAATTGCAAGACTGCCTCCTCTTTATATCCTTCCAGGTCATCAGCCGACCAATTCTCACCCGGACGAATTGTGTGAAATCTTACAACGCTACCGTCTCCGGAAAATGATGCGTGGATCTTGAAATGCCGTCTGGAGGAAAGCGCGATTAATGCGGTTTCCAAGTTCGCGCAGTATTCGAGACAAGATCTCAAAGTCCCGCGCGTCCCGTCAAACTTCAGATGAACGTAATTGACGAAGCATTCGTATCCTGTTTTGTCATGGAAATATTTCTTTGTGATTGGCTGATATTTGTATTGTTTCCGCAGGAGAACACAGCGTCGCGAAACGACGAATGATTTTCTCGTGAACCCTCTCCCTGTCGGGTTCACTCTGAGCGGCATCGACAAGTTCAGCTTCTTCAATAATCGCCACATTCGCTTATTCATTCTCACTAAACGTCTCCACACCCCTGGGCGACCCTGGAAGTTTGTCATTCTGAGCGGAGTCCTGATGTCTTTTATCGGGACGCAGCGAAGAATCTTGAGGCGTCACAAAAAAACGCGCCACGTGGCTCGGTTTATGGTAGTCGATCGTGATCCTTCGCTCCGCTCAGGATGACAACTATTCTTGGGTTGCGGGCGCCTGCCTTGCGTACCACCGTTTGACGTTATCTTGCAGCGTTTTTCTATTCGCCGATTCCCTTCTAACCCAGCCTAAGTAGGCGTATCTGCCTCGTTCACTGTAGTCTTGCTTTATTGATTGGGGCAGAGCCTCCTCTATCGGGATGCCGGTGATATCCAGCGATAGCCAGAACGCGACATCCCCGACTGCTACTCGTCCGTAGTGAGGTGCCTGACTCGGATCATCCATTGGGGTGGTATCCGTTATTTTCGCGATAAGACAGGGAATAATGCTGTCGCCTGCCTGCCGAAATTCCGCGTACACTGGATCAAGGTGTTTTAATCCCTCGACCGTAAAATCATGACGACGAAAAGGAAGTATCTTGATTCTTGCGATCTCCCCGCAGAGTTGATTTGAGTTGCTTGACGTTCGATCGCTGGCCAAGTGGTCAGATGGGGTGGCGGCGCGGGAAATATTTTTGTAGACTACGCCGCCCTTCATAACGAACACGACGCGGCGGACGGCGGTGATGTCTTTTAGCGGGTCGCCGTCGAGCGCGATGAGGTCGGCTTGCAGGCCGGGCGCGAGGGAGCCGATCTGGTCCGCCATGCCCATCGCTTCCGCGCCCAATGAATTGGCGGAGATCATCGCGGCCATGGGGTCCACACCGGCGTCGCGGACGCGGTGAATGAAATCTTCGGCGTTACGGCCGTGAACGCCGGCGACGGCGTCCGTGCCGTAAACAATTTTGAGGCCGGGAATTTTTGTGGCGCGCTTGATGAAATCCTGGTGCGCGGTGATGAGACCCGGCATCGCCGCGAAACCTTCTTCGGTGTAATAAGGCGGCTGGAGATATTCCGCCTTGTATTTGAGATAGGTTTCCAGCAGCAGCCCAGCTTGCGGATCGAGATACGTGCCGTGCTCGGCCATCAATTTCAAATCGTCGTCGGAAGCGCCGAGGCCGTGCTCGACTTCCGTGCATCCGGCAAGAACGGAGGCGCGAACGGCATCGCGGAATGCGTGGACGAGCGTGCGCAGGCCCACCTTCTTCGCTTCGTCGCAAGCGGCGTTCAATTGCTCCTGCGACATGGTCATCGCGCCGCGCGTCATGCCGCCCGACGCGTAAATTTTGATGAGGTCCGCCCCCGCCTCTTTTTGCCTGCGCACGAAGGCGCGGATTTCTTCGGGCGTGCCAGTGGCGGCGCCGCGGCCGTCGATTGTTTCGTTGGCCGTAAGAATGCGCGGGCCGGGGAGCTGGCCGCGGGCGATGGCGTCGCGCAGGGGAACGTCGGTGGGCGAGCCGACGCTTTGAATTGTGGTGAATCCGGCCATGAGGGTTGCGTAGGCGTTTGACGCTGCTTCGTACGCGGCATCCTGCGACGTGCCTCCCTGCCCCGCATTTTTCCCGTCGGGGCCGAAACTCCAGGTGATGTGCACGTGAGCGTCGAGCCAGCCGGGCAGGACGGTGAGGCCACGGAGGTCGTAATCGACGGGGACGTATTTTGGATTCGAGCGGGGATTGAATGGTTCGATTGCAACAATCTTTGAACCCTCGATGAAAATGTAGACGTTGCGAAGTATATGGCCCTTGCCGTCGAGCACGGGGTCCGCGGCGATTACGATGCGCTTGGGACTGTCAGATACCTGTGAGGAAACCAGCGGCACCAGAGCGCAGACTCCTAGAACCATGAGGATCCCCAGAATAATTTTCGCGGTATGCACGAATGCCCCCCTGGAATATCCAGGACGCATTTTACATTAGGGGCTCGAATTAGGCTTATTCAGATCGATGCGCGCCCGGCAGTACAAACAGTTTTTTGAAGCAGAGGCCCGCCGCGGCGGGCAGGCTTTGAGGAAGCAGAAAGGAACGCGGGATTCTCATTAAGCGGCGATCAATTCAACGCGGCAGTGAACGACACACCATAAGCGCGATTCACGGCGTCTGAGACGCGAAGAGGATCCTCCGCCTACTTAGCGTCCGTTGCAGGTCCAGCCACCGTTCAGATAACCGGTCGCCTGCGTGGCGGCGTCACTGATCAGTTTGTCGCCGGTCACGTAGAGGGCCTGCTTCGAGAAAATGAAGTAGGACACTGTACTTACGGTTGTCCCGGCCGAGTTGAAATTGAAAGAGCTCGGACCCCAAACTTGCGTGGACATCCCGTAATGGTCCGCGGTGGCATCCTGATTTACGTTCAGGTCGATGGTCAGGTTTCCGTTTGTCCCGTCGGCCAGGAAGTATTGGACACTCGGGTTCACAGCGTTCATATCCGCAATGAAAGCTCTCGGGATCGCTTCATGCGCCAGGCTCGGGTCTTTGAACGTATAAGACGCAGTGATACGGAATACGACAGAAAACCTGGTAACAGCAAACGGGGTTCCCCCAGCGAGACCCCTTGGGAAGAGCGCATTGCAAGTGCTCGGCTGCGGAGCCCGGTAACTGTTGCGCGCCGGCGGAGTCAACATTGCACCGCAACCCATCAATAAAGCCATCGACGCAATCACGCAGGCTGAGAATGCTTTTCTCATCGTCAAATTCTCTCTTTTGAATTCACTATTAGGCAGGATATCTGCTAAGGGCTGAGGCCATCCAGTAGGATTCGTTGTGGTGTTGTCTTAAGTGGGAGCGTACTAAAGTACTAGTTTCCGGGGGTGGAGATACCAATCCAATTTCGTGGCGATCATGGCCGGTTCGCCTGGAGCGGCGGGCTAGTCGGCCACGGAGAATTTCAGAGCGGCGTCGTAGTGCGCGGGGATGACCATTTTCCCGGTTTTGTCTACATAGCCGTTTTTGCCTTCACGGCCAAGGCCGATTTTTACCCGCGCGAGCCCTTCGGAGAATGGATCGGCAGTGGTGAACTGCGGCGGGATGACCATCGCGCCGGTTTTGTCAATGTAGCCCCATTTGTCGGCGGCCTGGACGGCGGCGAGCCCTTCGGAAAATGATTCCGCGTCCGCGTACCTCGGTTGAATCACCATCTTTCCCGATTTATCTATGAAACCCCAACGGACGCCGATGGTGACGTTTACGGCGACGGGCGCCAATCCATCAGAGAATTTGCCCGCGCCGAGAAATATTTGCGCAAGGAAGATGGCTCCGGTCTTGTCCACGAATCCCCAGCGAATTTTCTCGGCGTCGTACACGGCGGCCAGTCCTTCCGAAAAAGGATAGGCTGTAACCATGGAGTTGAATTTCCGTTGAATGAGCATTTTGCCGGCCTTATCAATGTAGCCGCTTGGTCCGTTTTCTCCAGTGAATTGCACGGCGGCCAAGCCGTCGGAAAAAGGATTGCCCGCCGCGATTTCGGCTCCAAAGAATGGTTTTCCGGATTTGTCGATGTAGCAGGACAACGTGAATTGACCGCCGGTGACGGAAGCCACATCTTCGGAGAAAGATTTCGCAAGTTTGTATTGCGCGGGGATGACGAAGCTTCCCGTTTTGTCAATGTAGCCGTACTTATAGTCGGAGGACACCAGAGCAAGGCCTTCGGAGAATGATTCGGCGTCATCAAACTTCGCGGGAATGACCATTTTGTCGGACTTATCAATGAAGCCCCAAGTTTCGCCGATCTCGACCGGAGCGAGGATGGTTGTCTGCGGCGTGGGAGCATGTGGGACTTGAGATGATTGCGGGGCTTGGGCAAAGCCTTGCAGCAGGCAAAGCGGGAGAAGAATCGCGGCGAGGATGATCATTCTCTTGTGCTTCATAGCGATTGACCACCTTTGAGTTAAGTTTATTCGTGCATTTCGGCGTCCGCTACATTCTAACCCAGCGCGGCAGGAGAGCCATTTGTTGCTTTGCGAGCGGCAGACGGCCTAAACGCGTTTGCAAATAAATTGAACACATTGAGCTCGAGCGCAAAGCCAAATAGGAGGAGCAAAAGCTCGACCTACGCGGTGACGCCCGGCCACCTTTTGTAAATCCAAAGCACGAAAATAATATATGCAGCGTGTACGGGTAGGCTTGCCATGATTGTTTTCCAGAGCCAGATTTTTCCAATGTAGTCTCGGCGCTGGACGTAAACGCAGTCGCCATAGAGAAGGATTGTCGCAGCGTAGGGGTAGAGATCTCTAAATGATGCTGGATCAATGACAAGAGTTAATAGGGAAGTGAGGACAACAAATGCAATACCAAGCCAATTGGTGCGTTCGCTCTCCTCTTCTACTGCTGCCTCGTCGGAACCGATTGGATAGCCGAATAGCTGCGGCATACGCTAATCCAACAAATGCGCCTCAGCTCAGCGCGGCGGGTGAAGTGGCGCCATAAAAAGCGAACCACGGCTTCGCGGCGGTGAGGCGATCGTTCACGTTCTTGATGTTGATGACGCCCTGCTTCGAGAGCCAGTCTTCGAGCGCCTTCACTCCCTGCTTCGCATAAATGGGCATTCCATCCTTCCACGTGGCGCGGCCGCAGAGCACGCCGGAAAAATTGACGCCCGATTCGGCGGCGAGATCGAGCGTTTCGCTGAAGACTTCGTTGCTGACACCTGCGCTCAGGTAGATGAAGGGTTTCTTGGCGACGGCCGCGCCGCCCTGGAACGCAGCTTTCGCCTGTTCGCGCGAGTAAACGGATTCGCCTTTGCAGGCGCGCGTGCCGGCGACGAAGGCCATGTTCACCGGAACTTCCACTTTCATGATGTCCACGCCGTATTGCGGCTTTGAGAACTCTTCCATGCTGCGAATTACGCATTCCGGTTTCTTGCGCGCGAACTCGATTCCCTTTTCATCCATGCCCTCTTCGTAGCCGACGAATTCGAGGAAAAAAGGGATGTCGTTGGCGCGGCATTCGTCGCCGATGCGCTCGACCCAGGCGTGCTTGCGGTCGTTGATGGGCGCGGGATCGAACGGCGTGTAATACAAAAGAATTTTTACGCAGTCGGCGCCGGCGGCCACGATGCGGCGCACGGAGTAATCATTCAAGAGATCGGGCAGGCGGCCGGGCTGCGTGTTGTCATAGCCGGAATTTTCGTAGGCGAGAAGGAGCCCGCACCCCTTGGCGCGTTCCTTGGCCGCGGTCAGACCGTATTCAGGGTCAAGGAGGATTGCGCTCGCGTGCGGAGTGAGGACGCGGACGACGGCTTCCTTGAATTCGGACATCATCGCGCTGGTGACGGCTTTTTTGTCCACACCCTTTCCAGTTGCGATGGCGCTGCGGAGCGAGCCGCGCTGGTCCATGGCGGCGGCTGCAATTACGCCGCGCGAGTTCGCGACAGCTTGCAGCCCTTTGATTTTGCCGGGTGTGATTTTCATGAAAGGTTCCTCCAAGGATGAGCGAGATCGATCAACTTGCGCCGCATTGTACCACGAGGGTTTCGGGGGACTGAGAAGCCACAGTCGAAGGATGTTACAGACGTACAAACCAGTGGGGGCCAGGTGTGACCCCGCAGAGTTTGCCGAGGTCGTCGAATAAATCGAAGCCGTGGCGCGCAAGAAACGGGAGCAAGCTCAGGCTGCGCTCCTGCAGGTCACGCTGGGGCGCGAGCGAGCCGATGATTGCGTGCTCATGCTTCGCGAGGATGCCGGTGCGGAAATCCGCGGCGCGGCCGGCTTTCTTGCGCAGCTTGTCCAATTGATAGAGCATTTTGCGCGCGGCGGTGTCGAGCGCGCCCTTCAGCGTTGGGTCGAGCTTTGCGAGCGGTTTGCGCAAACCCACGAGCATTCGAGCGAGACTTGTCTCGCCGGCGTCAAACCTCAACGCAAGTTTGGGTGGAATATGGCGCCGCTCCATTCTTGCGGCGAGCGACTGCCTTCCACGGAAAACGTCCGCGGGCTCGAGGCCGTAGCGATCGAGCAGCCGCAAGACCTCGGGTTCAATGAGCGTGAAGCTCGCGCGCGGGAGAATCGCGGGCATGCGTCCAAGCAGGCGTTGGTAGAGCACGGAGTTTTGCGTGAAGTAAGCGATCTCCGACGGGCCGGCAATGTAGGCGACGGTTGGGAGCAGGGCGTCCTGCACTACTGGGCGCAGCAGCGCATTTGGGCTGAATAATTCCGGCGAGGCGGCGATTGCATCAGACAGCTCTTGCGCGGAGAAATGCTTTTCGCCGGCGGCAAAGCCGGAATTCACACGCTTGACCGCGACGCGAGGCCCATCCGCCACGCGTCCATCTTCAATGCGGCCGTCCACAGGGTGCGCGTTGCCGGTGTAAAAGAACAAGGTCGAGCGATCCGTGACCCTCACCTGCGCATGGTATCCGGCCTTCTCGAGTTTCTTGTCTTGCGCCAGGAGAGCCGTGGTGAGCGCTTCCTGTTGTTGCGCCGCGCGCTGAAGCAAGGACGCTGCAAGTTGGTGCAATCGCGCGTCCTGCGGGTCGAGGAGGATGAGCCCGCGCGAAGCGAAGAGCGCAGACATCAGGCGCGCGAAGGCGGAGCCGAATGTTTCGCCGGGGGAGTAGGCAGCGGTCAACGCGTCCGCCATCTGCGCAGCAAAAGCGCCCCCGAGAGCGCCGGCCGCTTTACGCGCAAGCGCCTCGATTCCCTTCCCCAATAGAACGGAGCCGACGCTCCGGCCTTCGGTTATTTCTTTTTTTTGCGCATCGCCAGTCCATTTCAAATTCTCGAATGCGCCACCGGATTGAGCGGGACTTTGCGCGCCGCCAGAGGGCCAGTAAACATGATTCACTTCGGCAAGGTCGTGATCCTCGCTGGCCATCCAAAAAACCGGCACGGCGTCGATACCGCTGCGGGTGACGTCGGCGGAGACGCGAATCGCGGAGAGCGCTTTATAAAACGTGTAAGCCGGGCCGCCGAAAAGTCCCACCTGCTGGCCGGTGACGATGGCCGCGGCGCCGGATTCGAGGCGGTCGAGATTGCGCTTCACCAGCGGCTCGAGAATGCCGCCGCCAAATCGTGCGTTTTGGCCACGCAGAATCTGCACGACGCCTCCGCGCATCTCCGCCGGATATCGCATGGCGGCGGCTTTCAATTGGCGCGACGCAGCGCGAATGCCTTTCAGGGTTGCCGGATGCGCATAGTAAGCGGCCAACTTTTCAGGATGAGTGAGATAGGTGGTGTAGAGCCGCGACGTGTGCGGCAGTTGCCCGGGCGCGAGACAGTCTGGGTCGATGGCCATGGAGGCAGACATCATAATTCGAGCGCGCAACTCCGGCAAACGGCCGGGGTTGATATCCCTGCAGCCGGGCGTTCGTTGCAATAGCAATAGATGCTGGAGGATTGTCCGGCGACGCAAAGTAAAGCGCCGCGACGCACCGTGACGCAGAGCGACCCGCGGAGGTAAACTGCTTGGATATGACGCACCCATCAATCTCAAGGTCATTCGGCATTTTTGTGGCAGCTGCGGTGGCGCTCAGCTTGGTGGCATTCGTGATGCCGGGCATTTCTCAGGCTACTGGGGCTCAATCCAACTCACAGCCGCCGCCTCCGGCACCGCCCGCCTCACAGGCGACCGCGCCGGCGCAAACGCCCGCGGTACGCGTGTCCACGCGGCTGGTGCAGGTCAGCGTGATCGCGCAGGATGGGGACGGCAAGCCGATCACGGGACTCACGAGGGAAGATTTCGAGATCAGCGATCAGGGGCACCCGCAGAAACTGGCGTTCTTCTCCTTGCAGGACAACACAACAGTGGTGGCGGATCATGCCGCCGAGCAGCCTCCGGCGGTGCCGCCGGGAAGCCACCTATTCTCGAACCGGCTGCGGGAGAGGACCGGCGTCCCGCCGAGCGTGACGGTGATACTGCTTGACCTGATCAATACGCGCGGACGCGACCTGCCCTACGCGCGAAAGCAACTCGAGAAATTTGTGCAGACGCAATTGCACCCGCAGGACCGCGTCGCGCTTTATACGATGAGCAGCTCGGCGCTCACAATCCTGCATGACTTCACGACGGATTCGACGGAGTTGCTGGCCGCGCTGGATAAAGACGAGAAAGGCAACACCGAGGATTTCCGCGCGGGCGCGTCCGAGCCGGATGCGCCGGATACGGGCGATGCGATTCTGGATGCGAGCGTCAGCGCATTCAATGCGCGCATGGCGCTCTTCTACATGAACAGCCGCGTGGAGATGACCGCGACGGCGCTCAAGGTGATCGCCGACCACATCAGCGGATTGCCGGGGCGGAAAAATCTGGTATGGGTGTCGGCGAGCTTTCCGATGTCGATCATCGGCGGCGAACTTCCCGCGGACTACACGGAATACGCGAGCCAAATTGAGGATGCGGCGCGATCGCTGAACAACGCAAATGTGGCGATCTATCCAGTGGACCCGCGCGGTCTGATCGCGAATCCAACGACGGTGACGCGCCCCGGGCCAAGAGCGAATGCGCGGCCATCGACGGCGCCAAGCCCGTTCCCTTCCCGCCAAAACTTTGACTCGATGATCGCGCTGGCGGATCGCACGGGTGGCCACGCGTTTTACAACACGAATGACATCAAAGGCTCGGTGCGAAAAGCGATTGACGAATCGCGAGTGACCTATGTGCTTGGCTATTACCCGGAAGGCGGCGAGTGGGACAGCAAGTTCCACGAGATCAAAGTTAAAGTGAAGCAGTCCGGCGTACACCTGCACTACCGCCAGGGCTATTTCGCGATTCCGGAATCCACGCCGACGCCGCAGGAAAAATTGCAGATGATGGCCGCGGCGATCTGGAGCCCGCTGGAAGCGACGGAACTTGGACTGGATCTGGTGGTGGAACCAATTGACGTGCCCGGAGCGCGGCAAGTGAAGACGAAAATCCACGTAAACTCAACGCAGATGCGCTTCTCACATGACGGCGACAAATGGACGGACCTGCTGGATGTCGTGTGGGTGGTCGTGGGGAAAGACGGCAAAGTGCTGGCGAGAAAGTCGGCGCCGTTGCAGATGGGATTGACTCAACAGAATTACGATACCGTGAAACGCGATGGGTTGAGTTTTTCCGGCACAATTGAAATTGGCGATAATGCGACGGAGCTCCGCGTGGTGGCGCGGGATTCGGGGACCGGGGCGATTGGGTCCGTGGTGGTGCCGCTGGGGAGATTGTTTGCGCCGGACAGGGCACCCGGAAAATAATCGAGAAAATCAGCTACAGAGAATCACTTCGCGGCTGCGCTGCCTGGCTTCGCGCGGGCGAGCGTCGTGAGGACGGTCCGGACTTCGGCTTGCTGGGCGGCGGTGAGCGGGAGAAGCGGCGAGCGCGTGGAGCCGCCGTAGAATTCCTTGTAATGGCCTCCGGCTTGGGCGAGCGCGTCCATCGCGTACTTTGTTCCTGAAACGCCAAATTCATTCACGCACTTCAGGGCAACCGGCGTGACCTTTCTCTGAATTTCCTCGGCCATCGCGGAATCACCCGCGCGCGCGGCCTCAAAAAGTTCGACGCAGAGACCCGGAACGATGTCGGCTACGCCGAGAATTGCACCCACGGCGCCGAGCTTGAGTGACGAGTCAACAATGGAAGCGGCGCCCACCAGAGTTTGGAAGCCCCTCGGAGCGGCGGCGATAATTTCCTTCACGACATTTAACTTTCCCCAGCTATCTTTGACGCCGCAAATATTCGGATGCCTGGCGAGTTTTGCCACGAGATCGCCCGGGACTTCGACGCCGGTGAATTGCGGAATGGAATAGATGAGGATGGGGATGGGCGACGCGTCGGCGACGCGGCGGAAATAATCGAGGAGCGCCGCGTGGGTCATCGCAGGCTTGTAGTAATGCGGCGTGCGGACGAGCGCGGCGTTGAAGCCAAGTTGGGCCGCGCGTTTTGTCCGCATAATTGTTTCGGAGGTGGATTCGACGCCGGTGCCTGCGATCAGGATTTTCCCCGCCGAGTTATATTCCGCGACCGCGGCGAAGAGGCGCTCGGTTTCGTCCCAGGTGAGAAGGATGGCTTCGCCGGTTGAACCGCAGACGGCGTAACCGGCGAGGCGCGTTTTGTCATACACAGAGAGATTCTGGTTTAGCCGATCGAGCGCGAGGCTCTCGCCGTCCGCTGCGAAGGGAGTGGTGATGGGGGCGAAGATGCCGTGGAGTTCTATCATGGTGTTTGGCCCTGGGCGGCTTCGCGCTTGTGGAGATCCTGCAGCGCAGCCACTTCAAATGAATCCTCAATTTGTGAATGGAGGCCGCGGACGGCAGCGCGGGCCGCGGAGATGGTCGTGACGCACGGCACGCGATGGCGAATGGCCGCGCGGCGGATGGATTTCTCATCGTAAAAAGATTCGCGTCCGAGCGGCGTGTTGATGAGCAGATCCACTTTGCCGGTTTTAATCAAGTCGACGATATTGGGGCGGCCTTCGTTTACCTTGTAAACGGCTTCGGCGGCGACGCCCGCGGCCTGGAGCGCGGAAAGTGTGCCGCGCGTGGCGATCACGCGGAAGCCGAGCGAAACCATTTCCGCGGCCAGCGGGGCGATGTATTTCTTGTCGTGGTCGCTGACGCTGATGAAGATATTTCCGCTGCGCGGGAGGCGCTGGCCGGCGGCGAGCTGCGCTTTCGCAAAGGCCTGGCCGAAATTTTTGGCGATGCCCATCACTTCGCCGGTCGAGCGCATCTCCGGGCCGAGGATGGAATCCACGCCGCGGAATTTGCTGAAGGGAAAGACCGGGGACTTCACAGCATAAAATTCGCGAACGGCGAGTTCAGCCACGCCGCCGGTTTCGATGATGGGCAAACGGATGTCGCGCAATTTCTTGCCGGTCATCAATCGGGCGGCCACTTTCGCGAGGGGAACGCCCGTGGCTTTGCTGACATAAGGGACAGTGCGCGAGGCGCGCGGGTTTACCTCGAGCACGAACACGGTGTCGCGCTGGATTGCGTACTGCACGTTCATCAGGCCGACGACTCCGAGCGCGCGAGCGAGGCGCTGCGTGTACTGGCGGATGCGATCGAGAATGTGCGGCGCAAGGGTGACCGTGGGGAGGACGCACGAGGAATCGCCGGAATGCACGCCGGCCTCTTCGATGTGCTCCATGATTCCGCCAATGACGAGGTCGGTGCCGTCGGCGAGGGCGTCAACGTCCACTTCCGTGGCGTCTTCTAGGAACTGGTCAATCAGCACGGGGCGCGCAGGCCCCATCAGCGCGGCCTGGGCGACGTAGGATTGAACGGTTTCGAGATCGTACGCGATGACCATCGCGCGGCCGCCAAGGACGTAACTCGGACGCACGAGCACGGGCAACCCGATTTCCGCGGCGACGCGCGCGGCCTCTTCGGGAACGAGCGCGGTGCCTGAGCGCGGCTGCGGGATGCCGAGCTGGTCGAGCAGGCGGCCGAACTGGCGGCGGTCCTCCGCGAGGTCGATACATTCCGGCGGAGTGCCGATGATGGGGACGCCACAGCGCTTTAATTCCATCGCGAGGTTGAGCGGAGTTTGTCCGCCGAATTGGACAACGACGCCCTGCGGTTTTTCCCGCTCGACGACGGCGAGCGTGTCTTCGAGAGTGAGCGGCTCGAAGTAGAGGCGGTCGGAAGTGTCGTAATCGGTGGAAACCGTTTCGGGATTGCAATTGATCATTACGGTTTCGTAGCCATCTTCGCGAAGCGCGAAGGAAGCGTGGCAGCAGCAATAATCGAACTCAATTCCCTGCCCGATGCGGTTCGGGCCGCTGCCGAGAATTACAATTTTCGGGCGTGTGGTGGTGTCTGCTTCGTCTTCGTCCTCGTAGGTGGAATAAAGATAGGGAGTGAAGGACTCGAATTCGGCGGCGCAGGTGTCCACGCGTTTGAAAACGGGCGCGAGTTTCATCTTGTGGCGCGTGAGGCGCACTGCGGTGGGGGTGGTGTTCCAAATTTTGGCGAGTTGCTCGTCGCTTGTGCCGGCGCGTTTGGCTTCGCGCAGCAATTCATGCGAAACGGTTTCGAGCGTGACGCCAGCGACGCGGCGGTACATCTCGGCGATTTCGCCCATCTGAGCGATAAACCACGGGTCGATTTTAGTGAGCTCGCAAATTTCTTTTTCTTTGAGGCCGCGCTCGAGCGCGACCATGAGCCAGTGGATGCGGTCGGGCCGCGGCGTGGCGAGCTTTTCACGCAATAGAGAGGCGGGCGTTTCCGCGGGGGCGCGCCACGGGGCGTGGGGTTCGAGCGAGCGGATTCCCTTTTGCAGCGCTTCCTTGAACGTGCGGCCGATGGCCATGACTTCGCCGACGGACTGCATCTGCGTGCCGAGCGAGGTGTCGGCCCCGGGAAATTTCTCAAACTGCCATTTGGGAATTTTCACGACGACGTAGTCGATGGTCGGCTCGAAACAGGACGGAGTCTTGCGCGTAATGTCATTGGGGATTTCGTCGAGCGTCATTCCAACAGCGAGGCGCGCGGCAATTTTTGCAATTGGGAAACCAGTGGCTTTGCTGGCGAGCGCGGAGCTGCGCGATACGCGCGGATTCATTTCGATAACGACCATGCGGCCGGTGGCGGGGTCCACGGCGAACTGAATGTTCGAGCCGCCGGTTTCGACGCCGACTTCGCGGATGATGGCAGCCGCGGCGTCGCGCATCCGCTGGTATTCCTTGTCGGTAAGAGTTTGCGCCGGCGCGACGGTGATGGAGTCGCCGGTGTGGACGCCCATGGGATCGAAATTCTCGATGGTGCAGATGACGACGAAGTTGTCGCGGAAGTCGCGCATCACTTCGAGTTCGTATTCCTTCCAGCCGAGGACGGATTCTTCGACGAGCGCTTCGTGGACAGGACTGACGTCAAGGGCATGCGCGATGGATTCAGCGAACTCCTCACGGTTGTAGGCGATGGAGCCGCCGGTGCCGCCGAGCGTGAAGGATGGGCGAATGACGACGGGGTAGCCGAGCTGGTCGGCGAGCTTGAGCGCTTCGGGAATGTTGTTCACAAGCGCGGAAGCGGGAACGTCGAGACCGACCTTGCGGCAGGCGTCCTTGAACCACAGGCGATCTTCGGCGACTTTGATGGCGCGAAGAGGCGCGCCGATTAATTCGACGCCGTATTTGTCGAGGACGCCGCCTTCGGCAAGCTCAACGGCAAGATTCAGCGCCGTCTGGCCGCCGACGGTGGGAAGAAGTGCGTCGGGCTTTTCAACGGCGATGATTTGCTCGAGATAGTCGCGGGTGAGCGGCTCGATGTAGGTGCGCTCGGCCAATTCGGGATCGGTCATGATCGTGGCGGGATTGGAATTCACGAGGACAGTTTCGTATCCATCGGCGCGAAGGGCTTTGCAGGCTTGTGTGCCGGAATAATCGAATTCGCAGGCCTGGCCGATCACAATCGGGCCGGAGCCGATGATGAGAATTTTTTTGATGTCGGTGCGCTTGGGCATTTTTGCGATTACACCGTCCGGCCGGATTGACCGGCGACATTTCCGGCCGCGTTTGCAGCGGGGCCGCGCTTCGCGGATTTCGATTTGCGCGTTTCGCGCATCATGTCCGTGAACTGGCGGAACAAGTAGTGCGAGTCGTGCGGGCCGGGCGAAGCCTCGGGGTGATATTGCACGCTGAAGAGCGGCAGCGATTTGTGCCGCAAACCTTCGTTGGTATGGTCATTGAGGTTCAGGTGCGTGACTTCCACACTGCTCGACGGCAGCGAATCCGGGTCGACGGCAAACCCATGATTTTGCGCGGTGATTTCCACGCGCTCGGTAAGAAGATTTTTTACCGGATGATTCGAGCCGTGGTGTCCAAATTTCAATTTGAAAGTTTTTCCGCCGAGCGCGAGTCCGCAGAGCTGGTGGCCGAGGCAAATGCCGAAGACCGGAACTTTTCCGGCGAGCTTGCGGATGTTGTCGATAGCATAGCCCGCGGGTTCCGGGTCGCCGGGACCATTGGAGAGAAAAACGCCGTCAGGTTGGAGGCCAAGAACATCCGCGGCTGAAGTTTGCGCGGGGACGACGGTTACGTCGCAACTGTGGTCGATGAGAAGGCGCAAAATATTCTGTTTGATGCCGAAGTCATAGGCGATGACTTTCCAACGGTGCGCACCGGCACCCGCATCGATGTCGCCGAGTTCTTCGCGCCACGGAGCTGTAGCCAGCTCAATTGAACCTTTCAGCCAGTCATACTTTTCCGCCGAGCTTACGCGGCTGGCAAGCTCCTGCCCCGCCATCGCGGGAAGCGCGCGTGCTTGTTCGACGAGCTTGTGCGCAGCCGTGCCATCGGTTGAGACGACGCCGCGCAACGCGCCGACGCTGCGCAGGTGGCGGACGAGGGCGCGCGTGTCCACATCCCACAGGACGGGGATGTTGTTGCGCTCGAGATAGGACTGCGCAGATTCCTCGGCGCGCCAGTTCGATGCGACGCCGGAAAATTCGCGGACGATCAGCGATTCAATGTAGGGATGCGCGGCTTCTTCATCCTCGGAATTCGCGCCGACATTTCCGATATGCGGGTAGGTGAGGCAAACAATTTGGCCGGCATAACTCGGGTCGGTGAAAACTTCCTGGTAACCGGTGAGGCTGGTGTTAAAAACGACTTCACCGCCGCGGCGGGTTTTTGCTCCGGCGGCGCGGCCTGTGAAAATGCGTCCGTCTTCGAGCGCAAGGTGAGCGGTCACACCAATCTTAGGGGGCAGCGGGTGTTCCTCCGTTCAATTTTATTTCGATCACTTTGGTGAATCGGCCGAAGCCGTCAGCGATCCAAAATGGTCCATTGGCCAGTAAGCGAAAACCGCCCTGCCATAAATGTAGGTGGCGGGGACCGTTCCGAACACGCGCGAGTCGTTGGAGCTGTCGCGGTGATCGCCCATCACAAAATACTCGCCGTCGGGGACGCGCACCGGGCCGAAATTGGTGGCGTCAAAATACTGCGGCGGAACGTAAGGCTCGAGCAGCCCCTCGCCATTCACATAGACGCGGCCCCGACGGATGTCCACAGTTTCGCCCGGCAGGCCGACGACGCGCTTGATGAAAGACTTCGAGCGGTCGAGAGGATACCAGAAAACGACGACGTCGCCGCGGGAAATCGGCTCGAAGCGATAAACAATCTTGTTGATGAAGATTCGCTCCTGATCGGAAATGAGCGGGGCCATGCTGGTGCCCTCGACCTTTACCGGCTGGTAGAGGAACACGATGATGACGACGGCAAAACAAAGAGCGAGGAGAAGATCACGCGACCATATGCGGATTTCGCGATGAAAATGGCTGGGCTCTCGCGCGGGCGCGCTGTTTTGTGGTGCGGGGTTCTCAATTTCCGGCATGAAGTTTGCTCAAGGTGTATTTATACCATGCTATGCGGGCTGAGCCAACGCGGGAGCGGGTTTGGTGATGTGATCAAGAGGCGACGCGGTTTTATTCCAATTACTTAGATGCTGGATGGGGGCCCGGGGGTTTGCTGTGTGAGAAACGATTGGCGAGGCGAGCGAACTAGAAGAATTCAGATCCCGGCACACTCCTTTCGGGAGATGAGCTCCACGAATATTGAAGCTACATCTTGTTCCAGTTGAAGAGCTGGAAGTCCTTGCTGACGCCGAAGGTGAATCCGAAGTGCGGGTCATTATTGGTCAGGCCGGCGACACCGGCAAAATCCCAAACCAGCCCCGTGGCGAGGATTTGCAAGCCGAGCCTGGCCTGCCCCGTACTGTTTGTCCCCACGAGCCCGGTATTGATGGCGCGGGTTGACTGGCGCCCGGCAACCTCACCAAGAATTGTGTAGCGCCGGTTGATTGGATAGCGGAACGCGGCTCCATAAAGAATTTCATCATTCTGCGAATAGAAAGCGTTCGGCGAGGTGAGAATTGCGATGCCGAGGTCGCCGAAGAGATCTAGGCGGCCAAAATGTTTTTCGATGATGCCTTCACCATAAATATTCGAGGTGTTGGGGCCGATGCCGCGAGCCTGATTCGAGTTCGGCATGCCGTAACCAAATCGCATCCCAAAGGCGGGCCGATGGCCCTCTTCGTCCAGAAGATGGATTTTCGTCCACATTGAAAAATCGCCGATATCATTCGTGGAATTCGGGCTGGGGAGATTGAGCGCGACGAAGGACGCGCCCTGACTCTTTATGCTGAGAAATTCTTGGATCATGCCCTGGATTTGGACCTCGACGATCCGGCCGACTCCCATGCGGATGGTGACGACGCCGAGATTTGTGAGGTCTCCGTTGAGGCCGGAGAGGGGAAAAGTCTCGTCCTGCAGGAAATCGAAACCTACTTCCGCGCGGATGGAGCCGGGGGCGATGACTTCCGCGTCGGAGGTTTGCAGGGGGCGGTCCTGAGCGCGGGCGGGAGTGGGGGCGGCGCAGATGGCGATGATTGCCAGCGCGGCAGGAGCGAGTCGGCGGGATGCTGTCATCAGGCTCATTGACGAACAGGACAGGCGGTATCGTAAAACAGTTTGGGTCAGTCGCCAAGAGCATAGTTTAGGGAGGCGATGGCGGCGGTGACGGCGGTTTCGGTGCGCAGGATTCTGCGGCCAAGGGAGGCTTCGGCGAAGCCGGCGGCTGCGGCCGCGGCGAATTCATCGGAGGTCCAACCGCCTTCGGGGCCGATGGCCAGGGCGGCTGTGCGCGGCACTTCACGGGAAAAGGCGGTCACGAGTTTGCTCAGCACTTCGCGAAGTGGGGGGGCTTCGAGTCGTTCTGAGAGGAGGATGCGTGCGCCGCTGCTTCCCTCTTGAATCGTCGATAGCCGAAATGCTTTTTCTGGAGACGAGATCGGATTTAGCGCGGGCGGGCGCAGGCGCCTTGATTGTTGCGCGGATTCGACCAGGATTCTCTCCCAACGAGCGGCGCGCTTCGAGGCGGCCTTGACGAGCGCCTTTTCGCTGCGGCCCGCTGAGAGCGGGACTATTGCACCCACGCCCAACTCCGTAGCTTTTTCGAGCGCCCACTCGAAGCGATCGAACTTTACGATGGAGATCAGTAGCGTGGATTCGAGGCGGATGGTCTCGGACGCGATGTCTTGCGACAAACCTATTTCGTCCAATGCAAATTCGACTTCGTCCGGTGTGGCGCGAACAATTCTTCCGAGGCGGACACGCATGCCGTCGCTCAATTCGTAGATCTGCCCCGGTTCCGCGCGGAGGACACGCGCGAGATGGTGAGCGGCTTCACCACGGAGAAAGGCGGAATTGTTCTCGAATTTATCTGTGAAGAAGCGCCGTCGCACAGCGGTATTGTCGCACGGAAAATCGAACGCAAGGAGAATCGGGTTTCATCGGAACCAAAGCCAAATTTAGAACAAGACATATTCATTGGACTCTTGGATTCAGTGGGGGGCGGGGCTAGCAACCGGTCCCACAACACTGCGGGTGGCGCGTAATGCGGAGGAATGGAGAACGCATCACGGCGCAGAGGGATCCTTCGCTTCGCTCAGGATGACAACCATAGTGGGCCTAGCCGAAGATGTCTTTCACTTTTTCAAAGAAGGTTGAGTCGCGCTCCGCGGGGCGGTTTTCGGCGGGCAGGGATTCCGCGAGTTGCATCAAGAGTTTGCGCTGGTCGCGCGTGAGTTTTTGCGGAGTGACAACTTTCACGGTGTAGTAGATGTCGCCCTTGCCGCCGCCATGCGGGTCGGGCAAGCCCTTGGTTTTCAGGCGGAAGGTCGTGCCTGTCTGAGTAGCTTCGGGAATGTGGAGGCGCTCATCTTCGACGAGGCCGGGCACGGCGATATCGTCACCGAGAGCGGCTTGTGCAATGCTGATGGGGATCGTGGCGAAGAGATCCGTTCCGCGCCGCTCAAAAAAATTGTGTTCCTTGACCTTGAGGAAAACGTAGAGGTCTCCGGAGGGAGCGCCGGGGCTTCCTTGCTCACCTTCATTCGGAATACGGAGGCGCGTGTCCGAGTCCACGCCGGCGGGAATGCGCAGCTCGATTGTCTTTTGCTTTTCGACTTTGCCTTCGCCGCGGCAATTGGGGCAGCGCTCACGGATCATCTGGCCCGCGCCCTTGCAATTTGGGCAGGTGCGCGAAACGCTGAAGAATCCCTGCTGGTAATGAAGCTGGCCGCGTCCGCGGCAAGTCTCGCAGGTGGCGACGCCGGTTCCAGCCTTCGCGCCGGTTCCGTTGCAGGGTTCGCAGAACTCGAGACGCGGGACTTTTATTTTTGTAGTGACGCCGCTGACGGCTTCTTCAAAAGAGAGCGTCATGTCATAGCGGAGGTCCGCGCCGCGCTGCGGCCCTCTTGCACCACGGCGGCCGGCTCCGCCGAAAAGATCCTCGAAACCGAAAAAGTCCCCGAAGATGTCCTGAAATTCTTCAAAGATGGTGTGGTTAAACCCGGGATCGCTGCCCATGCCGGTGACACCGGCGTGACCGAAGCGGTCGTAAGCGGCGCGCTTCTGATTATCGGAAAGGACGCTGTAAGCTTCGGTGGCCTCGCGGAATTTTTCTTCCGCGCCGGATTTATGTTCGGGATTGCGGTCGGGATGCCATTGCAGCGCGGCCTTGCGGTAGGCGGACTTAATTTCCTCGGCGGAGCTTGTGCGCGAGATGGCGAGGATTTCGTAATAATCGCGTTTTTGGTGGCGTGTGGGCATCGCTGAACTCAGTTTAGATTTTCGTACGATTCGGCCGCGGGCGAGGCAGCGACACGAACGGTCGCCGGGCGCAGGACGCGTCCGTGAAATGTGTAGCCCGGTAGCAGCACCTCGATGACTGCTCCATCTTCATGCTCGTCCGTTTCGACGCGCTCGATGGCCATGTGCATGTGCGGGTCGAAGGGTTTGCCCAGGGCTTCGATCACTTCGAGGCCCTGCTTCGCGAGGGAATCCCAGAGCTGCTTGTAAATCAGCTCGAAACCTTTGCGATAATCTTCATAGGCTGGATTGTCATGGACGGCGAGCGCGCGCTCAAAACCATCGAGCACCGGAAGAAGATGCTGGATGAAATAACCCATGACGCGGCGCGATTCTTCGTGGCGCTCGCGCTCGGTGCGTTTGCGGAAATTTTCAAAATCTGCCTGGCGGCGAACGAGGGTGGCCTTCAGATCCTCTATTTCAGCTTCGAGTTTGGCAATGGGCTCGTCAACCTGAGGCGGTGCTGAAGAAGGATCGTCTGCCGCATCCGGCGCCGGGGTGTCCGGCTGGAGATCTTCGGGCACGTCTTTCTTTTGATGAGGGGCCGTCACGATTGTCAACTCCTATCTAAATTTTCACTGAAGATCCGCGCGACGTAGGCGACCGCGGTGATTGCACGTTCGTACTGCATGCGCGTGGGGCCGAGGACGCCGAGCGAACCTTGCACCTCATCGTGCAATGAATAAGGCGCGCTGATCAGCGCAAGGTCGCCGCCACCGGCGGCAATCCCTTCGAGACCGATTTGCACCAGCACCGGCTCGGGAGAATCAATGCAATGGTTCAGGAGCGCGACGAGCGTGTGCTTTTCCTCGATGGCCGCGAGCAAATCCTGGAGCTGGACCTTGGTGGCAAGTTCCGGAGCCGCGGCAATTTGCGCCGCGCCTTCCACGTACACCTGACGCGCGGGCGTATCCGCGAAAAGATTTGGGCCGCAGAGCGCTAGGGCCGAAGCCGCGAGGCCGTCATATTTTTCGCGCTCGTCGGCGAGGCGGGCAAGCAAATCTTCGCGGATTGCGCGGAGCGTCCATCCGGTGTAATGGCTGTTCAAATATTCGGCGGTGCGGTCGAGTTCGTCCTGCGCGAAGGCGCGCTCGGTTTGCACGATTTTGTCGCGCGTTGCGCCGCCCGGGCCAACCACGACCGCAAGGACGCGGCGATCCGGTAGCAACAGAAAGCGAATGTGCTCGACGACCGCTTTTCCGATGGGAGGAGCGATTACAATTCCAAGTCCGCGAGAAATTTTTGCGAGTACGCGGCCCGCGCGCTCCGCGACTTCCTCAGGATTTTGAGCGGCGGCAAGCTCGGTGCGGATCCACTGCTCGTCTTCCACGCTGAGCTTCGCTTGCGCGGAAACCATTTGAGCGAAGAGGCGGTAGGCCGCGGCAGTCGGGACCCGTCCAGCGGAAGTGTGCGGTTGCATCAGATAGCCGCCATCTTCGAGATCGGCCATGACGTTGCGCACCGTGGCCGGGCTGAGCTGTTCGACCAAGCCCTTGGAAATGGCGCGCGAGGAGACAGGCTCACCCGTCTCGATGTAGGTGCGCACGAGATCGGCGAGAATCTGGCGGTTGCGGCGTTCCTGTAAGTCAGTGTCCCTCATGATACGCTGGGATAGTTCCCCTCATTTCATTGTAAGCAGTGCGTCAAGTGGACGCAACAGTGGGGTGTCCGGCGGTTCCCAATCAGGAAGATAGAGCACGATCGTGAATACTGCTTTCAACGCAGAGACGCAGAGAACGCGGAGAAACCATCGCGACAATTCGCCGCGCGGCGATGAGTGACGCGATGTCACAAGTAACTGAGCCACCTCGATTTTCGATTGGCGCGGAGTTGGGCGTACCAGCGGCATGGAAAATAAAGGAGTGTCACACAGGCGGCCCAAACCAAATAAAGCAATGCGAGGCTCCATGTATATCCTGGGGGCGCGGGGCCTGCACCCATAGGATGATTGGCATACAGCCAAGCATCTATGTGGCCCTCGCGTATCAGAGAAACAACGCAGGCAGCGAGATGGATGAGAGGAATGTGCAGCAAGTAGTAGAACATCGGCACACGGCCAAAAGTGACGGCAATCTGCGCAACGCTGCCGCGCCAATTTTCCGCGAGTCCCAAGAGAAAAAACATTGGGCCGAGCGTCATGAGCAGGAATAAGAGCGACGCGGGATACTTTGTTGTGTTGAGAAAGCTGAGCGCGGCGGGCATTGCCGGCCGCGCAGGCTGCGCCGATGGCGCGGCGGCGGAGCCGGATTGGCTTGATGCGCTTTGCGGCGAAGGAGGCCTTTTCCACGGACGTGGATCTCCGTAGAGATTTACGGCGCGGAGTAAAATGAAAAGAAAAATCAGCGCCGCGCCAAGCTTGAGACAAAACGCGCATCGGCGATTTGGATCCATCTTCATTACAGAACCGAAAGCGTATCCGGCCATCATGACGCCAATCCACGGCACGATGACGTAGAGGATGACGAGGGGCGGACCCGTGTGGCCGAGCTTCACTTCCTCCCCAGTGCCAAAATACAAAAGATTGAAGAACCAGTTCGGGCCGTCGCTGCCGAAAAACCGGCCCAACGATGCGCCGAAGACGTCGGTAAGATTGTGTAGCGCGATAATCGCTACGCCGACGGTCGCGTTCACCGAGATTGGAAGGTATACCAGCCCCGCCATGATGATCATGCACCAGCCGATCATCCAGATCACACCGGCCAGGAGGTAATGGGCAAAATCGAAATTAAAAGTCCATGCGATCCGCAAGACTGTGAGTTCAAGCAAGATGAGCCAGGCGCCCCGAATCAGAAGAAACCCGGACAGGGCCGCGCGATTGGGCAGCTCGCGTCCATGCAAGTAGATTGAGGTGCCGGCGAGGAATACAAACGCGGGAGCGACGAAGTGAGTAATCCACCGGGTGAAGAAGATCCCCGCGGTCGGGCCGCCCGCAGGCAGTCCTGAATACACACGCACGTGATCGATAGCCATGAGAATCATGGCGATGCCGCGAACGAAATCGAGCGACACGATCCGCGACGATCCTAGATCCCGCGGGAGAGTCGCGCTGTCGGACGCGGGACCTGAAATTGGATTTGGAAATGTCATCTAACCCCTCTGTATGCCTCGACTCTTTATATGCCCGACGACGGCGAGTCATTCATGACGCAAAGCGGTTAAGGGATCGATTCGCGTCGCCCGGCGCGCAGGAAGATATGACGCAATCAGGCTCACGAACAACACGACCATTACAATTTCGACATAGTTTGCCGAATCGCCCGGCTTGACGTCGTACAGCAGTTCGGTTAGCAGCGGCGAGACGGCCAGAGACAGCAGGAAGCCGCCGGCCAAGCCGAGCAAGACCGGCTTGAGGCTGTTTCCGAGAACCATCTTCATGACGTCCCCCCGCCGCGCACCAATCGCCATCCGAATGCCGATTTCGCCGGTGCGCTGCGCTACGGCATAGGAGAGGACGCCATAGATTCCAATGCAGGCGAGCAACAGCGCGATTGCGGATAGGGACGCCGCAAGCAATGAGGCAAACCGGCTTTGGGAGAGCGCGCGCTCAACGTAGTCAGAGAGCGGCGTGACGGCTGATACCGGCATCGTCTTATCGAGCAGCGCGACCTGCGCGCGCGCCAGCGAAGCCAGATTCGGCACGACGCCCGAGGTGCGAATCACAAAGGACATCGGCCGCGGCGCGAGTTGAAAAGGCACATAAACTTGAGGCCTGACGACAGCCGTAAGAGAATGGCATTGGATGTGCCGAACGACGCCCACCACGACTACCCAGCCCCCCTCGAATTGGTAAGGGCCTTTGGGAGAAAGAGAAATGTTCAGTTTTTTACCGATCGCGTCAGCATTCGGCCAGAGCTGCTTCGCGAGAAGATCATCAATGATCACGACATGCTCATGCGGAGCGTCGTCCAGTTCCGTGAAATCCCGTCCTTCAATCAGCGTTGCGCCAATCGTCGCGAAGTATCCGGGCAGTATCGAACGATGGTCCGCTATGACCGTGTCCTGCTGCTCCGGCGGAGCGCCTTCTTTCCAATAGTAGTCGTACCAGTTGGCGGTGCTGTTGAGCGGAAGATGGGAAACCGCCGCGACGGATTGAACGCGGGGGAGGGCCGAAAGGTTCTGCCGCAACTGGCGGAGCATTTCGTATTTCAGCGAAGGAATCTGAAAACTGAAGACATTTTCGGCGCGGAAGCCGGGGTCCACGCGCAGCTCGTTTATAAAGGTCCGCATCAGGAGGCCCGTCCCGGTGAGGAGCACGAATCCCAACGCGACCTCGGCCGAAACGAGAAGATTGTTCCATCCGCGCGCGGTTTTGCCGGCCGAGCGATTCGATTCCTTGAGGCTGCGGGCCAAATCCAGGCGGCTTGGCGAGACGATTGGCGCGATCCCAAACAGAGCGCTGGTGAGAATTGCCACGGCGAATGTGAACGTCAAGACCCTGAGATCCAGATTGACCACGCTGAAATTTGCAAGAGAAGGCGGACGAGCCGCCAGGATTGCGCGCATTGCGGCCCACCCGATGCCCAGCGCAGCCACAGCTCCAAGGCAACCGAGCAGGACGTTCTCCGTCAAAAGCTGGCGGACAAGCCTTCCGCGCGATGCGCCGAGCGCGGCACGCACCGTCGTCTCGCGCGAGCGCCCGGTGGCGCGCGCCATCAGAAGATTGGCGACATTGGCGCAGGAAATAAGCAGGACAAAGCCGACGCCGCCGAACAAGAGCAGCAAAGTACGACGGACGTCGCGGACCACGTCGTCTTGTAAGGAGAAAACGTACAGGCGAAAGGTGGACGCGTCCGAACCTGTGCGTAACAAGCGTATTTGAGCGGCGGCGGAATCGGCATCCGCCTGCGCCCGCGCAAGATTGCTCCCCGGGCGCAAGCGACCAATCAGGTGGAGATAGCCGGGGCCGTTTGGATTTGAAGCGTCAACAGGTACGGCATAGAAGACGTCGACATTGGCCGGAACGCTGGCGTCGCCGGGGAAAATAAACTTGAAGTCTTTCGGCAACACACCCACAACTACCGCCGAACTTGTGCCGGTTCGGATCGACTTGCCAATGATGGCGGGGTCAGAACCGAATCTGCGCGCCCACACTCCATACGAAATCACGACGCCCCAGGGCGCGTTGGGCGCTTCGTCCTCCACGCCGAATAAGCGGCCGCGTTCGGGCCGGGCGCAAAGGAGAGAGAGAAAATTGGACGTGACGAAGCCTACTTTTACTTGCTCCGGTTCACCTTCTCCGGGAAGAGCGCCGTTGGTCACCCAAATCCCGCCAACTTGATCAAATTCTTTCGTCCGCTGGCGGATCTGGAAAAGCTGAAATGCAGAGGCGGGCGCGCGAGTCGCGTTTCCCACACCTACCAGAACGATGGCGAGACTGCCGGCATCCGGGTAAGGAAGGGGGCGCAGGAGGACCGCGTTTACGACGCTGAAGATGGCGGTGTTCGCTCCGATCCCGATGGCGAGCGTGAGGATTGCGACCGCGGCAAAGCCGAGGTTCTTGCGCAACATGCGCGAGGCAAAGCGCAAATCTTGAAAAAGCGTATCCAGGAAATGCACGCCGCGCTCTTCGCGGCATTCCTCTTTCGCGCGATCCATTGCACCGAATTCGAGGCGCGCGCGGCGCCGCGCTTCCTGCGGAGATACTCCGCGGCGGACCAAATCCCCGGCGTACGCTTCGATGTGGAAACGGAGCTCGGCGTCCATTTCGCTTTCCATGCGAGAGCGTCGAATTGTTGCGCGCAACCAGGAACGCAGGCGGCTCGATAGAGTCATACTTCCTCCGGAGTGGAGTGCAGAATTCCGGCGATCACGTCAGCCATGGAGTTCCACTTTTCGGCCTCTGTTTGCAGCTTGCGCCTCCCTGATGCGGTGAGACGGTAGAATTTGGCTTTGCGATTGTTTTCCGATTCGCCCCATTCGCCAGCGATCCAGCCGTTGTGTTCGAGTCGGTAGAGCGCGGGATACAAAGATCCTTGTTGAATTTGGAGGCGATCCTTGGAGATCTGCTGAATGCGGAGGAGAACGCCATAGCCGTGCAGGGGGCCGAGAGAGATGGCCTTGAGGATCATCATGTCGAGCGTGCCGGGCAGAAGGTCAGGTTGTTTGTCCACGGGGCGGTTTCTCCTAGACGGGCTAGGAATATAATGTGGGTCTCCTAGTCTGTCAAGGAGAAGCGGAAGCCGCGCGGTGAGGCGGTTCGCAAAAAGGAGGATTGCGCGCGAAATGTCCCATATTCGCGGCTTGATGTATGATACGCGGCACCGGTAGGCCGAAATGGAAGTCCAATGCCCCAGTCCCGGGGGAAGGGCCGGCCGGCTTCAGAATACTTGGATGCTCGCCCCAGCGGAGGGACAAAAATCATGAATGCCACAACTAGGAAGTCAAGAAACATATTCAGAATTGCAATGAGCCCGCGCCATGTGATTGTGACATTTCTTCTCGCGGCATTCGCTTCGATTGCTCCCGCCCAATGTCCGTTGCCGCCCAATCCCGATGAGACATATCCCTCCCCGCCATTGACGTATCCGCTGCCGTCGACCCGATATGCCGTCCAATACAGAGTTAACGGCGGAATCTGGACGGAAGCGAATGTTTTCATCAGCCAGTACGGCGGGACGAATGCGTCGCCCTCCATCAGTTTTTCACCCTATGGTCCGAATGAATCGCAATCATTTGTGAGCATTCCAGCAGGGGCGAATGCCAACGTTCAACTCCAAGTAACCAAACTTTGGGATGGCTCTTTTCGCGAGAGCGATCATGTTTCCGTCCGGCCCGGCGTCAAGCAGATTGAGTCGTATGTGATGAGTGATGGCACTGTAGAGATTTCAGCGAATACGGACGGGAATTTTTCGGGCGAGCAATTTATGTTGTGGTGGAGCCGTGGCGCGGATGGCGGCGGCGTGGAGGCATTGGCTTTTTATCTGAATCCGCCATACGAGAGGCCAATGGGCCCAACCGTAAAAATAATTGTCACGCAGAGCGATCTCGACGATGTGACCGCAAACCCCACGCTGTACGACACGCTGGATTTTGAAGGATTTATCGCAATCAAGGGAACGGGAGCACAGGCATACGCGGTGCCGGGCACCATCAATACTATTTATCTTGGCCCGGACGCCTGGGTGCAGGGAAAGCTGCACTTCGAGCAAAGCGGCAGCGGCAACCAACGCAAGGTATACGGTCCGGGTGTGCTGGGCTTAAGCCGATTTCATTACAATTACAGGGTTTGCGATGCCGCAAGCAATTTTCCAGACGAAGGCTATGACGCTATTTCGTGGGATGACCCACTGGCGGGTACGACTGCGGACACATATCTCCTGGATGGATTTATTGTGAGCGACCAGAATCATGCGGTCACCGAGCTGCTTCTAAATGGCGTCGTGAACAACACAAAGACGCTCGGTTGGAACGGCGTGAATGGCGGGTTCCGTCTCGGGGACCATACGACCGCAACCAACCTGTATGTTCGCGCCGCGGACGATTCCCTGATGATGTGGGGATCACACGTTACCGTCACCAACGCCACGGTCTGGCAAAACTATAATGGCGGCGTGGTGAACCTGGGCTGGCTGGACAACTCGACTGGGGACGGCAACCTGATTGACGGTCTCTACGTTGTGAAGACGGACTGGATCGCGCCCACTGCCACACAGCCCAGCTGGATGAACACAGATCTAAACAACCAGAACGATGCGGTGATTGCATCGCTGATGTCGCCCGGAACAAAGTATGTGACGGTGACGCCCGCGCTTTTCCAAAATATCTTCGTGGAAGATGCGCCGCAGGTGCTTTTCAGCATTAAAATTTTGCCGCCGGATTGCGGGCTCAATGGACTTTTCGGTACGTGTCCGGGCGCCGTGGATTTGACGTAGACGGCTACGGTGGACCTCAACATCGAAAATTTATTTACGCCCCCATCCGTGGTGCAAGATTCGATAGGCTTCCAGATGATTCCCGCGGGCTTCATGCTCCAGGGCACTACTTATCCGAATAGCTTCACGCTGTCGGGCAATCTGAACATCGGCCTGACGAACGTAATCTTTACTTTACCCAACGGGTCGTTCGTACCGCTCACGAGCACAAATGCCGCGATCCCGAGTTTGGGCAATTTGAGTATGAACGGCGAGAGCGTGGACTTAAATTATCAGTTCAATCTGATCGAGGCGATCTTGAGCTTGCTTGGCGCGTTTCTTGCGGGGCGATAGAGTTTGAAAGATTGACTCTCAGCCGCCTGGGTCGTGGGGCTCGGAGTTCGCAAGTTGAAAGGGGTGGGGGTGGGTGACCGTTTTTTCACCGCAGAGACGCAGAAGCTGTGAAAAAACGTGCGTCGGACAGGTATTTGGACAGCTCGATACCCACTTATCACCCTTCATTGAACGCATGCCGATTCGCGATGTTCCCGTGTGTGCTCGATCATCTCGCGGGAGCCGGGGCACGCGCCCGTCCGAGTCGGATCCATTGCTGCACGTTGTAAGTGAAGCATGCCCAGAACATTTCGATTCGCACCTTGTTCAACCCGCGCACGTGAAACTGCCGCAGGCCCAGCTTGCTTTTGATCCAGGCATGCACGAACTCGGCGACCGGCCCGCGGCGGCGGTAGATCGCGTGCGCTTCCACGGTGGCCATCTTCTCCCGAAACGCACCCATCGCCGCGCTCTCCTGTTTCCGCACGACCGACCGGCCGTGTCTTTGATTCCTGCCGCAGCAAGCCGCTCGCAACGAGCAGCTGGCGCACTGCTCGGTGGCCGCTTTGTATTTGTGAAGAATCACACCGCCGCGCTTCCAGCGGCCTTCATAGTTCAACGTCTTGCCCGCCGGGCAGATGTACCGGTCCTCTTCCGCCTCGTAAACAAACTGCACCGCCGCAAACCGCTCTGGGTTCGTCCGCGCTTTGGACACCTCACCCGCCAAACTCCCCACGAAATCAATGCCTTTCTCCACCAGGTCCTCGATATTTTTTCCGCTCGTGTAGCCTGCGTCGGCCACCATTCGTTCCGGTTTTCGCCCCCAGCGCTGCTCGATTCTCTCCGCCGCCGGTAGTAACTGGTGAAAGTCGTTTCCCGCCTGGGTGACTTCCGCCTCCACGATGAATCCGTGCTTGGCGTCGGTCGAGATCTGGGCGTTATAGCTCGGCGCAAAACCGCCGCCGGCTTGCTTCATCACCCGCGCCTCCGGATCGCTGACGCTCGCGCGCGTCTCGCGCTTTTCTTCCGCCGTCTTCTTCGGCTCGCGCAACTTCTCCAGTTCCGCCAAGGCTTGTTCCAGCCGTTCTCGCTTCTCCCGCGCGGCTCGTTCCCGCGCCGCTTGCTGCTTCCGGTTCGCTGCAGGTTCTGCCAGCGGATCGCGCGAGACCTGCACCTGCCGCCGCGCCCGATCGAGATGCTCTCGCAGCGTCTTCTCCCGGTGAAAGCTGTCCCGGCTGGCCTGGGCCTGGATTTTGGTCCCGTCCTGCATCACTTCATCCAGTGTGATCAGACCTTCCGCGCTCAGCACTCCCAGCAAATGGGTGAACAACTGGTCCAACTCCTCCCCCTTCTCCACCCGGAAATCCGCCAGCGTGTGATGGTTCACCCCTGCCATACCCGTCAGCCACTGAAACGCCGGATCGTATTCACACCGCCGTTCGATCTCTCGCGCCGCCCCGATTCCCCGGCTGTAGGCGTACACCCACAGGCTGATCAACAGTTGCGGGTCGATCGCCGGACGGCCGCCCTCCTCGGCGCTGCTGCCGATGCTTTCGTAAAAACGGCTCAGATCCAGCCTCCCGACCACCGTCCAAATGGCCCGCGCCGGATGGTCTTCGTCGATCAGCCGCTCGACGTCGACGGCCCGCCAACTCATCTGCTGCCGGTTCACGTAACGAATCAACTGCTTCCTGCTCGCATTTTCTTGGCTCATGCCGCGAGCTTACCGCTCTTCGCCTTCTTTTCAATCGAAAATTACGATGGGTTTCTTCACGGCTTCGCAGAAGCCGTGAAAAAACGTGCGTCGGACAGGTATTTGGACAGCTCGATACCCACTTATCACCCTTCATTGAACGCATGCCGATTCGCGATGTTCCCGTGTGTGCTCGATCATCTCGCGGGAGCCGGGGCACGCGCCCGTCCGAGTCGGATCCATTGCTGCACGTTGTAAGTGAAGCATGCCCAGAACATTTCGATTCGCACCTTGTTCAACCCGCGCACGTGAAACTGCCGCAGGCCCAGCTTGCTTTTGATCCAGGCATGCACGAACTCGGCGACCGGCCCGCGGCGGCGGTAGATCGCGTGCGCTTCCACGGTGGCCATCTTCTCCCGAAACGCACCCATCGCCGCGCTCTCCTGTTTCCGCACGACCGACCGGCCGTGTCTTTGATTCCTGCCGCAGCAAGCCGCTCGCAACGAGCAGCTGGCGCACTGCTCGGTGGCCGCTTTGTATTTGTGAAGAATCACACCGCCGCGCTTCCAGCGGCCTTCATAGTTCAACGTCTTGCCCGCCGGGCAGATGTACCGGTCCTCTTCCGCCTCGTAAACAAACTGCACCGCCGCAAACCGCTCTGGGTTCGTCCGCGCTTTGGACACCTCACCCGCCAAACTCCCCACGAAATCAATGCCTTTCTCCACCAGGTCCTCGATATTTTTTCCGCTCGTGTAGCCTGCGTCGGCCACCATTCGTTCCGGTTTTCGCCCCCAGCGCTGCTCGATTCTCTCCGCCGCCGGTAGTAACTGGTGAAAGTCGTTTCCCGCCTGGGTGACTTCCGCCTCCACGATGAATCCGTGCTTGGCGTCGGTCGAGATCTGGGCGTTATAGCTCGGCGCAAAACCGCCGCCGGCTTGCTTCATCACCCGCGCCTCCGGATCGCTGACGCTCGCGCGCGTCTCGCGCTTTTCTTCCGCCGTCTTCTTCGGCTCGCGCAACTTCTCCAGTTCCGCCAAGGCTTGTTCCAGCCGTTCTCGCTTCTCCCGCGCGGCTCGTTCCCGCGCCGCTTGCTGCTTCCGGTTCGCTGCAGGTTCTGCCAGCGGATCGCGCGAGACCTGCACCTGCCGCCGCGCCCGATCGAGATGCTCTCGCAGCGTCTTCTCCCGGTGAAAGCTGTCCCGGCTGGCCTGGGCCTGGATTTTGGTCCCGTCCTGCATCACTTCATCCAGTGTGATCAGACCTTCCGCGCTCAGCACTCCCAGCAAATGGGTGAACAACTGGTCCAACTCCTCCCCCTTCTCCACCCGGAAATCCGCCAGCGTGTGATGGTTCACCCCTGCCATACCCGTCAGCCACTGAAACGCCGGATCGTATTCACACCGCCGTTCGATCTCTCGCGCCGCCCCGATTCCCCGGCTGTAGGCGTACACCCACAGGCTGATCAACAGTTGCGGGTCGATCGCCGGACGGCCGCCCTCCTCGGCGCTGCTGCCGATGCTTTCGTAAAAACGGCTCAGATCCAGCCTCCCGACCACCGTCCAAATGGCCCGCGCCGGATGGTCTTCGTCGATCAGCCGCTCGACGTCGACGGCCCGCCAACTCATCTGCTGCCGGTTCACGTAACGAATCAACTGCTTCCTGCTCGCATTTTCTTGGCTCATGCCGCGAGCTTACCGCTCTTCGCCTTCTTTTCAATCGAAAATTACGATGGGTTTCTTCACGGCTTCGCAGAGGACGCGGAGAGTGCTGCGGGAATTCGTAAGACGGCGCTAATGGCTTGTGCTGTAGAGGGCGATCGTGATCCTTCGGCCGCCTCGGCGGCCTCAGGATGACAACCTGAATCAGGGCCGGCACCGACGCCGACACACCAACACCGACGCCAACATCAGCACCGACACACCTACGCTGGCACACCAACACCGACACCAAGACCAAGACAAATAGCAAGGCCGCCACGGACACACCTGGAACAATTGATTCGCCGGTGGTGAAACTGCGCTAGTCGCTCTCGACGCTCTCGGTGTCGATTTGGGCGCGCTGGAGGCGATCGGAATAATCGATGTAGAGAGTTTTCCATTCGGAATAGAAATCGAGGGCAGCAGTGGCGGCCTCGCGATGGCCGTTGCCTGTCTGCTTGGTGCCGCCGAATGGGAGGTGGGTCTCGGCGCCGATTGTCGGAGCGTTGACGTAGACGATTCCGGTTTCGAGTTCGCGCATAGCTTTGAAGGCTTTATTGACGTCGCGCGTGTAGATGGATGCAGACAGGCCATACTTCGAGCTATTGGCGATTTCGACCGCCTGGCCGAACCCGTCGACCGGAATCACGGCGACGACCGGGCCGAAAACTTCTTCGCAAGAGATGCGCATCTTCGGATCACAATCCGTGAATACAGTGGGTTCATGGAACCAGCCCTTTGCGAGCGGGCCTTTGGTGAGACGGTTGCCGCCGCATGAAAGCTTCGCGCCCTCGTTGCGCGCAATTTCCACATACTCGATGGTTTTATTCAGTGAGGCTTCATTGATTAGCGGGCCCATATCGGTCGTGGGGTCCATTCCATCGCCGACGCAGAGGGCGCGGACGCGCTCGACGAAGCGGTCGACGAAGTCCCCGTAAACTTTCTTGTGGACGGCGAAACGGCTCGCGGCGGTGCAGCGCTGGCCCGTGGTGCCGAAACCGCCCCACACGGCGCCTTCGACGGCGAGATCGAGATTCGCGTCGTCCATGACGATGATAATGTTCTTGCCGCCCATCTCGAGCGTGCATTTCTTGAAAGTTGGGGCGCATGCCTCGCTCACCTGGCGGCCTACCTCGCTTGAGCCAGTGAAGCTGACGAGTGAAACGCCGGGATGACTTGCGAGCGGCGCGCCGGCGGAGGGACCGTCACCCATAACGATGTTGACCACGCCGCGCGGGAGGCCGGCTTCGTCAAGGGCCTGCACGAAATTGTAGGCCGAAAGCGGCGTATCTTCGGCGGGCTTGATGACTACCGTGTTTCCGCAGACGAGAGCGGGCGTGATTTTCCATGAGGGGATGGCCATGGGGAAATTCCACGGAGTGATCAGGCCGGCGACGCCAATCGGCGCGCGAACGGTCATGGCAAATTTATTGGGCAATTCGGAAGGAGTGGTTTGGCCGAATTGGCGGCGGCCTTCGCCGGCCATGTAATAGGTCATGTCAATCGCTTCTTGAACGTCACCGCGCGTTTCGGTGAGGGACTTGCCCATTTCGCGCGTCATGTCCCGCGCGAAATCATCTTTGCGTCGGACGAGCAGTTCGGCGGCGCGAAATAGAATTTCGGCGCGACGGGGCGCGGGCATTAGACGCCAGTTCTTGTAGGCTTCGGTGGCGGAGTCCACGGCGAGATTGACGTCTTCTTCGCTGGAGGCGGCAAACATTCCGATGAGGTCATCGGTGTTTGCGGGATTGCGGTTCTCGAACGATTTGCCGCCGCGGGCCTCCTGCCATTCTCCGTGGATGTAATTTTTGTAAAGCTTTGGCGCGACGGCGGTGGTCATACTGCCTCCTGGGGATTCTCAATTCAAAATTGGACAACCAAAGTTAACAAAGCGCTTCGTGAGCGTCAACGAAGGATGGGCTGTAGCATGTCGCAAAGACTGCCTACTTGAGTAAATATTGTTGCAAGCGCATCAGGGTCCTTCACTGCGCCCCTACGAAAACTATAGGGAATTCGCTCAGGACGAAACGCTCAAACCCATTGGATGATGTGAGGCTAGCGGTGGTTTCCGGTGGATGGGCTAACTGTTGTAACCGTAGGAGTTGCGGCCGGGCGCGGGGCGCCCTTCCCCGCTGTACCGGAGCCGAGGCCGAGTTTTTGGAGCGTGAGCGCGTCGAGCTTGCCCGATGGCGCCAAACCATTTGACTGCTGGAACTTCGTGAGGGATGAAACGGTATGGGCGTCCCAGTTGCCGGTGGGATCGCCGTCGTATGCGCCAGCCTTGCCCAATGCGGACTGGATATCGCGGATGCGGTCGGGCGTGGGGGCCGTCTGCGTTTTTACGCGCGACGATTTTGCGCTGCCGGTTCTCTTCTTGGCGCTCGTTTTTGATGCATGGCCCGTCGTTGCATGCGCCGCTGTGGAATTAGAGGTGGAACCGTGAGTCGCCGCTGAGCCCGATGCCGAGGAGACCGTTTTCTTTGTGGTTGCGGCGCCGGACGATGCTCCCGTGGCCGGAGGCTTGGTTGGAGCTTGCGCAAAAACAGAAGCGCACACAAGGCCCAAGCTGCCGGCGAGCAACAGCCCGCCGGCAGCCCGGAGAATCGCATTGTAAAGCATTTTCAAGACTTCAGTTTTTTACGACGTTCGTTGGTTCGCGTTTATTTATCCGACGACGGAACAATGCCGCCGAGAAGCGCCGTGAATTGCTGATCGTTGCCCGGGGTTAGGACTTTGAAGACGACTTCCTGACCTGGCTTAAGGGTAGCGAGCACGCGCTTGTAATCAGCGAGGTTGTTGATGGCTTGGTCGTTGATCTCAGTGATTATTTGTCCACGACGGATTCTGATATCGTCGCCGAAGCTGGCAGGTTCTGGATCGCGAGAGACAACGACACCGCCCTTGACCGTGGTGTTCAACCGCTTGGCGATATCCGGCGTCAACTCCTCGACGTGGATGCCATACGCTGAAGCGGCATGCGCGGCGGCCGGAGCAGCACCTTCCTGCTCATCGTTACCGCGCGCGGTTTCCGGGAAGATCTTGCTCATATCTTCCACCGCGAGAGTGACTTCGTGTTCCTGCTTGTCGCGGATGTAAGACAGGCGAACCTTGTTTCCTACCGTAGTCTGGATAATTGGATCCACCAGTTCATTTGAATTATGGACGGGCTTTCCATTTACCTTGGTCAGGACATCGCCAACTTTCAAGCCCGCCTTGTCGGCAGGCCCGCCGGGAACGACCATTCCAATGACGACGCCATATTCAGCGCCAAGATGGTGCAGCGCAATCGGATTCGTGCTGACATCTTCCTGAAAGCGCACGCCGATCCCGCCGCGAATGACGTGGCCATTCTGGACGAGCTGGTTGTAGATATTGATCGCAATATTGGACGGCAGCGCAAAGCCGACGCCCTCATTTCCGGTGCTGCGCGAGCCGGTGAGAATCGCGGTGTTGATGCCGATGACTTGACCGGCCATGTCAACGAGCGGGCCGCCGGAATTGCCCGGATTGATTGCGGCGTCAGTCTGAATAAAGCGCTGGAACTGCCTGAACTCGGTGGAGAACTGCTGTGGCGAGCGGTCTTTCGCGCTGATGATTCCAGCCGTGACCGTTGCGTCCAGGCCGAATGGGCTGCCAATCGCCAGCACCCAGTCGCCAACTTGGATTCCATCCGAGTTTCCAAGTTTCGCTACCGGCAAATCGTGGGGGTAATCAATTTTGATCACGGCCAAATCCGTATCGGGGTCCACGCCTACGACCTTTGCATCGTACTTCTGCGTGCTGCCATTCAACTGGACTTTGATCTTCGTGGCCTGATCCACCACGTGGTTGTTGGTCAAAATGAAGCCCTTGGGATCCACGATAATTCCAGAACCGAGGCTCTGCTCGGTGCGATCCTCGGGGACCTGTTGGTCCGGATTGTTATCGAAAAAGCGGTCAAAGAAATCCTGATAGGGATCCTGCCCCTGGCTATTCGGGTCTTTGTTCGCATCGGGAGGTCTGGGTGTTCTCCCACGGGGAGACGGGGCCGGCATCGTGAAAGCGCGCTGGTGCGGCGCTTGAATCGTCTGAATCGTGGAGATATTCACAACGGCGGGCTCAAGTTTGTTCACAATTCCAGAAAACGCGTTGGACATGATGATCGGATCGGGGACGGCCAGCGTTTTTGCGCCGCCCTCGAAAAATGCCCGGCTTGCGCCGACATGTCCCGAGATAACAGTCCCTACGATTATGCCAAAACCAAGAGTCAACGCGAGAAGCGCCACTGCCAGCGGCTTCCGCGTTTTCGACCAATTCACAATTTCATTCATTTTCCTGCTCCTCCCACCAAGTTCGGCTTTAAGCCAGAGTATAACACCGCCTTCGACGGCCCAACTGTTAGACGCACAAAATCCATTGACGTGAGCGGCACAGAGAGTACTACTCGCGCCACGGGAACCCCACCACAACCAATTGCATTCCCTGCCCATTGAATTAGATGAGCTTTCCGGGCCGCGCGTTGCGTGAATCGGCATTGAGCAGAGGAAAACTTGAGGAGCTGCGGGCCGAACATTACATGGGGCGCGGTCTCTGCTACAATGAAGTTTCGAACATGCCCGCACGCACGATGTACGAAAAAATCTGGGAAGCGCACGTGGTGTCCCAGCCTCCCGCACAGCCTGCTCTGATTTACATTGACCGGCACCTGATCCATGAAGGCACTTCTCCGCAAGCGTTTGCGGGACTGAAATCGGCTGGGCGCAAGGTGCGCCGGCCCGACCTTACGTTTGCGGTGATGGACCATTCGGTTCCGACGATTACAAAAGACCGATTTCTGCCGATTGTGGATGCGGACGCGGACGGGCAATTCGTGGCGCTGGACCGCAATTGCCGGGAGACCGGCGTGCGCCTGTTTGACATGCACAGCGCGAACCAGGGGATCGTTCACATCATCGGCCCGGAGCTGGGCATCACGCAGCCCGGGCTGACGATTGTTTGCGGGGACAGCCACACTTCAACGCATGGGGCGTTTGGAGCGCTGGCATTCGGAATTGGGACGAGTGAAATCGAGCACGTGTTGGCAACACAGTGCTTATCGTCATTCCAGTCAAAGACGATGCACGTGGTGGTGAACGGCAAGCGACCACGCGGCGTGACGGCGAAGGACATTATTCTGGCGATCATCGGAAAGATTGGGATCGCCGGAGGGACCGGGCACGTGATTGAGTATGGCGGCCCGGCGATCCGCGAACTTTCGATGGAAGGGCGCATGACGATTTGCAATATGTCCATCGAGGGCGGGGCGCGGGCGGGGATGGTCGCGCCGGACGAAACGACATTTGCGTATCTCGAAGGGCGTCCATTTGTTCCGCGCGGGAAGGATTATCAGGAGCTGGTGAATTATTGGAAGACGCTGCCATCGGATTCCGGCGCGAAATTTGACGCCGTCGTGGAGTTGGATGATTCGCACCTCGCGCCGCAGGTTACGTGGGGGACAAACCCGGGAATGGTTGCGCCGGTGACGGCGGCGATTCCGGATCCCGGATCGTACAAGGATCCCGACGATCAACAAGCGGTGGCAAGGGCCCTGGAGTATATGGGTCTTAAGACCGGGACAAAACTGGTGGATGTTCCGGTGGACCGCGTGTTCATCGGCTCCTGCACGAATTCCCGGATGGACGATCTGCGCGTGGCGGCGAAAGTGGTTGCGGGAAAGCACATCGCAAAGAATATTAAGGGGGCGCTGGTGGTTCCCGGGTCGCGCGTGGTGAAGGCCGAGGCAGAAAAAGAAGGCCTCGATAAAATTTTTACCGACGCGGGATTCGAGTGGCGCGACGCCGGCTGCAGCATGTGCATCGGGATGAACTACGACGTGCTGCCCGCGGGAGAGCGGTGCGCGAGCACGTCCAACCGAAATTTTGAAGGCCGACAGGGCAAGGGCGGGCGGACACATCTGGTGAGTCCGATGATGGCCGCCGCGGCAGCGATTGCCGGACATTTTGTGGATACGCGCGAATTGGACGCGGCGCACGCGGAGTAAAGATGAAACCATTTAGCGCACACACTGGAATTGTCGCTCCACTGGATCGGGTGAATGTGGACACCGATCAGATGATCCCGAAACAATTCTTAAAGGGGTTGACCCGCGAAGGGTATGGCAAATTCCTATTTTATGACTGGCGCTTTCTGCCGGGCGGGAATCTGAATCCGGAATTTGAGTTGAACTTTCCGCGGTACAAGGGCGCCTCGGTGCTGCTGGCGCGGAACAACTTTGGCTGCGGGTCGAGCCGCGAACATGCTCCGTGGGGCGTGCTGGATTACGGTTTCCGAGTGATTATCGCGCCGAGCTACGCGGACATTTTCTACAACAATTGCTTTAAGAACGGGATACTTCCGGTGACTTTAACGGACGCGCAGGTGGATGAACTTTTTCGACGGACGGGCGCGACTGAAGGCTATCAGCTTACCGCAGACCTTCCAAATCAAATCGTTACGGATGCTTCGGGATTGAAATTTTCATTCGACATCGATCCCTTTCGGAAGAAAGTTTTGCTGAAGGGGCTGGATGATATTGGGCTCACGCTCGAGCACGAGCCCGAAATCACCGCGTTTGAGAAGAAGCGGAACCCGCATGTTTCGCAATTTGCGGCGGTGGATATGAAATCGTCGCAGGCCTGAGCGCTTGCCTTCTTTTCAGTTCTCCTTGTGAGCGGATGTTTTCAGCGACAGAATAAATAAATCGGGGTCCAATTCGACCTTGTGGGGAATGGCGGGAACCCTGACCGTGAACGGGGATTCCTTTCCCAAAACGGCAATCGTGCCGCGAGCAAGTTTGTCTCCCCCGTAAGTCATGACCAGAGGAATGGGCATGAACCACTTTTCGTTATCCGGAAGGTTTTCCTGATAGAGAGTTCCACTTACTGACTCTCGCATAATATAGGGTCATTCTGGCCACAAAGAAGATTGCTTCCAGAAGGCAGTGATTAATCGCGGACGGCGACGCATGCGACCCAGCGTTCGTCGCGCTACCTCGCTCAGTTGCCAGTAGTCCTTGGGGCAGACATTCGACAACTCGTGTTGCTTCCAGTAACCCCAGATATACTCGACTGGATTCAGTTCCGGCGCGTAGGGCGGCAGATAGGCAGTCGAAATCCAGCCCTGCAAACCGGCAATGTAGTCTTGCACCAGCCGGCTGCGATGCCCTGGCAGACGATCCCACACGATCAACAACGGCTGGCGCAGGTGACGTACCAGGGCCTCCAGAAAGTCCACCACCTGCTCCTTCTTGATGGCTCCCGCATAGATGCGGAAGTAAAAGTTCCACAGCGTGAGCCCGGCGGCCACCGATAGACTCTTCCAATTAAAGTTGTATTGAAGGATGGGTGTCTGCCCGCGGGGCGCCCAGGTGCGACATCGCTGCGGTCGCTGGCTCAGTCCGCTTTCGTCGATGAAAACGAGGATACGCCCCTCCCGAAGCGCTTTTTTTTTAGTGCCGGCCACACCCTCTTCTTCCACTGCTGGATCTGCTTTTCGTTGCGTTCTCGTGCGCGCCCCTCCGGTCGCTGTGGACTCCAGCCCAGACCAACCAGAATCTTCCAGACATGGCCTTCGTGATAGCGAACGTCAAACTCCTGCTCGATCAAGTGGGCCACACGGAGACAGGTCCACAACGGAGTCTCATAGCCGAGCCGCTCGGGACCTGCGACCAGTAGCTTCTCTAGCTGCTGCCGCTGCGTCTCACTCAAGCGCGGCTTGCGGCCGGCGCGTCCCGCTTTCCGCAGTGCCGACTTCCCCTGGGCACGGTATTGATGCACCCAGCGGGCCACCGATTGCCGGCCCACGCGGACATGGCGAGCGATCTCCGATTGGCTCAGTCCACGCTCTAACATCTGAATGGCTCGAAAGCGTCGTTTCTCCAAGGCTTCAAAATCGCGAGGCACTCCAGCAGGGTTTCCCATATCCGATTAGACGCAGCATACTGGAAAAAGTATCTCTATATTATGCGGGATTCAATAATATGGCGCTGCCGTCGGATTGCGGCTCGAGATGATATTCGAGGCGATAGGAGGGCAACTCGGCGGAATAGACCCATTGGCGGAAAAACCAACCGAGGTCGGCAAGGTCATATTTTTTGGCGATCTCAGTAGCCGGAAAATGCTCATTGGCTACGGCGAGAAAATCTTCGGTGCTGGCCTCCTTGCCCTGAAAGCGCTGGACGAAATCTTTCATCATGTCGAAGAAGGCCTTGTCGTCGCCGGTCTCGGGGTTGGTGAAAAGGAAATGCAACATGCGGATGACGAGCGCCGCTTTGTTGACCACCACTTGCTGGAATCCATTCAACGTCTGCAACGTGTTCAGCCGGTGGCCGAGAATCATTGGGCCGATATTGGCCACCACTCCGGGGCCGAGACCGTTTTGTATGACAGGCGCGGCGCGCAGAAAAAAGTGCATAGTGTCGATCTCGTCGACCAGTGAATGAACCTTGTCGCGCTGTCCCATGTAAAGCATGCCGAAATACTTTGTGAATCCCTCATTCAGCCATTCGTCGCGATAAGAGTGTATGGAAATATCGCTTCCAAACCATTGGCGGGCGACGCCATGGGCGATAAACGCAAGGCGAGCCGCACTCGCACCCCAAGAAAACCGAAAATCAATGGCGGATGCGGGAAGGAAAAGCATCGTGGCGATCGACCGATTGGTTGAAAGGGCGGTAACGGCCCCCACATCAGCTCGGGGCGCGAGGTTGCACACATAAACGCCGTGAAGGATGTCGTACGGGAAGTCACCTAATTGGGCGCTTAAGTACTGAATGTCGTTGCTCATCTCGGCGGCGATAAAATCGTGGTTCGGGGCCATTGACCGGCCATTCGGACTCACGGCCCAGTAATAGTCGAAGGGCACCTTGGTTTCTTCGCCTTTGAAGGGCTTCTTGTAATTCCTGTAAAGTCCGATGCCATAGGCAATATCGGGGATAGGGACATTGATATCCCATTCAGAAGCGATAAGTCCCTTGCGGGCCGAAGGGCGGTCTCCATTGAATTTGCCTGCGGCGACTGTGGTCTGTGACTTCTTGTGATTGATCACGAGCCGGTAGCTGGATCGCTGGTAGAAGCCGTGGCGGGGGTACCAGCTATCGGAAAGCGGCATCATGCAAATGCTGTAGGTTGCCCCGGTATAGACCTGCTTTCCTTCTAGCCGGAGGGCGATTGCGAACTTCTGTCCACGCATTGCCGGCTTCGGAAGAAATATTGTGAGGGTACAATCCCAATCTTCCTGGATGAAATCGAGCGGCCTGCCATCTTCTCCATTGACGAACTTAAGGCGCATGGAATCATGGAGTCGCACATCGTTGGCTACGCCCAGATCTTCGTTGATGGCGAACTGGATGACGTTGAGATTATCCTGAAGAACTTCGATGTCCATGCGGTCGGTATATTTGAGCCACTTTCCAGGGTCGCTTAAATCGAAATCTATGTCATGACGGTGGACGGCGACTTGATCGAAGACGTCCGAATACGGAACAATCCCGATCGCATAGTCTTGTAACGAATAAAATGCCATCCACAGTTCGTTTCGATACACGAATTCGTTGTAACGAAAGATGACGCCTTTTTCCCCGGCGGTAAGCCTGAATACGGTCGTGGGAATTCGAGATTGAGGATCGAGTACAAAGTTGAATTTTCCACGGTGCCCTTTGTCGAATTGGGCGATGAAAACCCCAGGGCTCTCGTTGTTGAGTAGGGAGACGGAAAGTCGTCCTGCAATGTTGGCGCCCGATTCCTTCAGCATTTGAGAGTGAAAGTTTGTCGCGAGCCTTTGAGCTTCAGGGCTTAAAGTCACGTCAGCGGGCGTCGTGTTGCTCTGGATGGTCTGGTAGGTATCGTCCGTGAAGCAAAGGACGGCCGTTTTGAAATCGGACTCCATATCGGGTGCATTCAACAGCCTCATTACGTTGTCCTTCTCGAACTTGTTGTCCGGTGGGTCGGCATGGAACTTTCCTTCTCCTATAAACACCGCTTCGTAGATTCGCCCGCCAATGGGAAGTGAAAAATAGAAGATTCCACTCGTGAATGTCATTTCCGCGCGGTCGACATGGATAACAAGGTTGTTCGCGGTTGAGCGTTTGCCGCCCAATTGAAACGTGCGAAGTGCTTGGTACATTTTCTTGGGGTCGAGCGGAGAGGTTTCTTGCGCGGTCGCGTTCGATGGAAGGAAAGCTGCGAAAGCAATTAACGAAAGTGCTAAAGCGACCCGAGATTCTGGGCGCATGGTTACCTCCGGCTGCTAGTTAAGGAGCAGTTATGGACTGGGACGGCGAATGTAAGTGAATGGTTACAAATATTTGAATCCGTTCAATCTCTCTCCGGTTCTAGTGTTCTTTCGCCGCCGAAGTTTTCATCGATAGGACAAACATGTCCGGGTCGAGTTCGACCTTTTCGGGCATCGAAGGCAACTTGAGGCTGATTGGAGTTTTGGCGCCAATGGCGGCAATTGTGCCGTGCGCTACTTTGTCCTTACCGAATATGAGAACCAAGGGGAGAGGCATAAACCATTTTTCACCCTCGGGGATGTCATCCTGATAGAGAGTGCCCGTGAGGATTGCGGTGCCGTCCGGTTGTGCCTGGAGTTGATATTCCAACCGATATGATGGGTACCCTGCGGAATAGACCCACTGTTGGAAAAACCAATTGAGATCGGTCAGGTGGTATTTGAGCGCGGTCGGGGTGCTTGCAAATCGCTCGTTGGCGGCGGCGACGAAGTCCTCCGTGCTGGCAGCCCCTCCGGCGTGTTTATTGACGAAGTCGGTCATCATGTCAAAGAATGGCTTGTCGTTCATAGTGGCTTGATCCGTGAAAAGAAAATGTAACATGCGCAACACGAGGGCGCCTTTGTCATAAATAAGGGCCTGGTAGGCATTCAGTGTTTCCAGGGTGGCGAGACGATGGCCGAGAATGATGGGACCCAGTTCGGCGAGCCGGCCGTTCTGAAGACCTCCGACGCCGCGCGGAGGCTCCTTGAGGGTATACCGTTTGCGGTCGATTAAGTCCTGCCTGGATTTTCCGTTGTCGCGGCGACCCGTATAAAGGAGAGCGGAATATTCAGCGAACCCTTCGCTTAGCCACTGGTCGCGGTACGACCGCCAAGCGACAAGATCTCCCCACCACTGGTGAGCAACTTCATGTGACAGGAAAACGTACGTGAATTCATTTGCAAATGTTGCGTCGGGATACAAAATGAAAGTCGCCATTCCCTGGCCGTATCCCGAGGAGTGAAACGCGGCGTGGAGATTGCTGTAGGGGTAGGGTCCGAACAAAGCGCTGTAATATCGAAGCGAATTATTCATTTCCGCTCCGATAAAATCCGCTTTTACGGCGGAGGGGGCGTCAAATTCGATGGGAATGGTCCGGTCGCCAACCTTTGCCTCAGTTACATAACGATTGAAATTGTCACCAACATCGAACATCACGAACGGCGTGGGCGAATCCATGTTCCACTCCGTGACCAAGTCAGACTTGTCTTCTCCCTGCGCATCGCGAGTGCGCGTGCCGACGGTCACGGGAGTAAATCGTTTGGTGTGGTGGAATACCAAGCGGTAAGTGGATCTTTGAAGATATCCATGCCGAAGGCACCAGGAATCGGTTTCGGGCATCCATGCGATCGGTCCGTCCTGAGCTAAGTGTTGCCCTTCCATTCGCAAAGTAAGGTCGATCATTTGGCCCTTGGCAAGGGGAGCGGTGAAAAGAAGCGTCAGTCCGGCCTCCCAGTCCTCCTGAATGGCCTCCACGGGAACGCCGTCCGCTGATTTGATTGATCTCAAGCGCAGTGCGCGCTTGAGGCGATATTCGTCGTATGCTGAAAGGGACTCATTAATTTCGAGCCGGATCGCGCGGAGACCCCCTTTCATGACCTCAATTTGCATGTGGTCATCGTATCGGAGCCACCGGCTGAACGGATTCTTTACATCAATATCCATGTCGTGCCTGCGGACATAGACCTGGTCGAATACATCGGAGAATTCCACATGCCGGGTTGCGTATTCATCTTGCGAATAAAACGCCATCCAAATGACTGGTTGGTAGCAACCAGCATTGCAGAAAATGATTAAGCCCTTTTCTCCGCCATCAATCTGAAAGATTTCCGAAGGAACACGGGTTTGGGGATCGAGGAGGAATGAAAATCGCCCCCGGTGCCCTTTGTCGAATTGAGAAACAAAGAATCCGGGACTCTCGGCATTTACAATTGAGACGGTCAGCCGCGCTGCAATGTTTGCACCCGTTTCCATCATCATGCTGGATTCATATGCATCAGCCAGTTTCTGCACGTCAGCGGGAGCCTCACCGGGTTTTCTTCCCTGCTGAAGAAGTCCGTAACTATCGTCGGTGAATCGCATGACTGCCGTTTTGAAATCAGATTCCACGAAATCGGCATTGATTGTCCTCCTGAGATTTTCTTTCTCAAATCTCGTAGGAGGAGGGTCGGCGCGGAAGTTGCCTTCGCCGATGAAAACGGCGCCGTACACATGGCCATCAATGGGGGTTTCAAAATAAATGGAGCCGTTTGTGAAAGTCATTTGACCGCGGTCGCGGTGGAAAACGAGATTGTCAACGGCGACGGAGCCCCCGCCAAGGCGGAAGGCGTGAAGGTCGTCGTAAAGCTTGTGACCTTCGCCGGTGGTCTGTTGCCCGCGAGCAGGATTTGCCGGACATAGGCAACAGAGCGCCAGCAGGACAAGCAGTATGGGTCTCGCAGTTCGCATTTGCACCTCGGACGTTAACGCGGATGATAATTTAAGAGAACGGTAAGCACAAGATGGATGTCACCAAAGTGGCCGAAGGCCAGGGAAAAGTCAGGTCTGTGCGGGAGCGACCGGGCCGGGGGATTCCGCGGCGACGGGGGCGGGGCCCTTCATTTCGGCGAGGACGATGCCCGCTAGGATAAGCCCGGCGCCGATTAGCGCGCGCGAGGAGAGGCGTTCGCCGAAGAAAAGGAAAGATGTAAGCCCGGCGAAAACCGGTTCGAGGCTAAACAGAATAGCGGTATGCGACGGCGTCGTGCGCTTTTGGGCCCACACCTGGACGGAAAACGCGAAGGCGGTTGCGAATGCGGCGGTGACGACCAGCGCCAGCAAAAGTTCCGGACTCGGACGGAAGCGGAATGCTTCCAAGTGAGTAAGCGTCACGATCGGCAGGGCGACGAGAGACAGCGCCGCGGTTGCCGCGACCTGATGGAAGCTGAGCGCGCCGGTCGAATGCTTTGGACTGAAGTGGCCCACGAAAAGTATGTGCAGCGCGAATGCGATGGCGCAAGCGCCGACGAGCAAGTCACCGTGATTGAGTCCGGTGAGGCCGGATCTTGGCACGGTGAGCAAATAGAGTCCCGCGAGGGCTGACGCCGCGCCCGCCCACACCCACGCGCCGATGCGGGAGCGCCAGAAAATTCCCTGGAGGACTGGGACCATCACGACGCTCGAGCTGGTGATGAACGCGGCCTTCGACGGAGTTGTGCCGAGGAGTCCGACGGTTTGGAAAACGTAGCCGGTAAACATTAACAAGCCGATCCATGCGCCTGCGCGGATTTCCGCGCGCGTGGTTTTTTGGAGCGGGCGCCAGAAAATTGCGGCCATCAACGCAGTTGCGATGACGAAACGCGTGGCGATGAAGGCGAAGACTGAGGCATCGCGGAGCGCGCTTTTGACGAGGACGAATGTCGCGCCCCAGATGAGGGTGCAGGCGGCCAGGGCCAAGTCAGCTTTGATACGCGAGGACACTGCGCGCGTAGTGTAGAGGCGCAGGGGCGGATGGGCAAGCGCTGGGGAGGCAAAAGTTAAACGCGGCTATCCAAAGTAATGAAAGTCCTTCCACCAAACTTCCCAGCCATCTTTCGGCGGGCCGCAGACATAGATGTCCGGATGATCGCGCGTTTCCTCGTTCTTGATGCCGTAGCGATTGGTCTCGTGTCCCGCGAGCCTGCACGAGTAGAAGTTTTCCTCAACAAAGTGGTGGGACAATCCAAGTACGATCAGCGATTGCGGCGGCGGATTGCCGTAGCCGCGATACCAGACAGAATTCACGCCGCTGATTACCTGCGGCAATCCGTATGAAGGGCCGTAAAGATTTATCGCCCCGACTTCCACGTAATTTGCGGCGAGGATCGCGAAGTTGGCGCGCTCCGTCGGCGACAGCGAATCGCGAATTTTGGCGACCGTGGCGACAAGTTCCTGCCAGCCGACTTCCTCGCGCAGGTCTTCGTTCATTTTGATAACGAAATTGTGCGGTGAATCAAGCGCAAAAATGGGAACGGTGAAACCGACGGCGAAGGCGCACCCAATCGCGAGTGCCGCGAAAGTTGCGACCCGCACGGTGCGCGACCAGCCGCGCGCGAGCGACGCGACCCATTTTTCTTCCATCACGGCGCCGGCCGCGAGCAGCATCGGATAAGCCGCGGCAAGATAATAGAAGCGTCCCTGCGCCACGACGTAGATCACGAAAGTGATTGCATACATCCAGCCGAGCATGCGATAGCGCTTCCCATCCGCTGCGCGAAAATAATAGTAGAGGCCGGCGAGCCAGATCGGGGCTGTGAGCGGGTTCACGCAGATAAGAAATTGATATTTCACGAAGCCGGCGGCGCGGCCTTCGCCGACGTCGCGCGTGTGGATGTGTTTCAGGAAATCGAATGAGATGAATTGATGGTGAATTTGCCAGATTAGATTAGGAAGAAAAATTACGATTGCGAGACCGGCTCCGCCCCAGAGCCACGGGCTTTTCAAGTAGCGGCGCGCCGGGGTGAGAAGAAGCGCGGCCGCGAGGCCCGCTACGAAAAATACAATGGCGTATTTCGTTTGCATGCCGACGCCAATTGCCGCGCCGATGGCAAGCCACCAGCGCGGATTCTCCGATTTGAGCAGGCGAATCAGGAAATAAGCGATGAGGACCCACCACAAATAATCGAAGGAAGAGTATTGGAATTCAGTTCCTTCAAACATGGCGAGCGGCGAGACGGTGACGGCGAGAGCTGCAACCACCTGCGCGAGGCGCTTGCCGCCAAGTTCGCGCGCCATCAGGCCGCTCATGACCACGACCAGCCCTTGCGTCAGCGCTGAGAAAAACCGGAGTCCGGCAAGCGAGGCGCCGAAGAAAAACATGGAGATGCGCTCGATGAGCGGAGTGATTGGGGGATATGCTACGAAGCCCCAGTCCATATGGCGGGCGTCGTCGAGCACCTGCAATTCGTCGCGGTGAAAGCCGTAGCGGCCGTTTGTTAGCGTGTGGAAAATGACGAGGGCGAGCGCGATGGAGCAGAGGACAAGCAAATCCGCGCGCGGTGAATCATGCGTGGAGTTCTCTCGCACTCTATTTTTGTGCTCCAGGCCTTGTGGATGGTTCATCCGTGCGTTCCTTTTGTGCGCTCTGCCTCATGGGTGCAAGTGAATCGAAGAGGGATCCTCCGGGCCATAAAACTGCCCTCGGAATGACAACGATTAAAGCTCCACTTCAAATTAGGCGATTCACATGACTTGCGACATTGCGCGAGGGAGGATACAACGGTCTGGGCGCGAACATCACGCTGGAAAAATGAAGTCGCAAGCAATTCATTGAAAACACCTGGCAAAAGCCGATTCGTTCTGCGCGCCATTGCGGTATTCCGATTCGCGAAGGCTGCCGTGCTCCTGGTTGCGGGAGCGGGGATCCTGCGGCTTGTTCACCGGGATCTCGGCGCGGCGGCGGAAAGATTGGTGGAAACATTTCACTTGAATCCCGGGAATCATTATTTACTGCGCGCGGTCGCGCGTGTTTCCAGTCTGACGCCGCGTCAGCTGAGAGAAATTGGTCTGGCGGCATTTTTCTATGCAGGATTGTTCATCATTGAAGGAATCGGACTTTGGATGTTGAAACGATGGGGCGAATGGTTGACCGTGGTGATCACTAGTTCCCTGCTCCCTTTCGAGTGCATTGCGTTGTGGCGTCACGCGGACATTCCGAAGCTGACGATTTTTCTGGCGAACGTGGCGATTGTCGCCTATTTGATTTACAGCATTCGGCGCAAGGATGCGCCCGGACAAAGTTAAGGACGCGAAGAAATGATCATCGGCCGAGGCTTGGGGCTTTATACACGATGCTGCCGCCGACGATGGTTTGCTGAACGGCGACGCCGAGGATTTCTTTGGGCGCAATTTTTGTGACATCCGCTGAGAGGATGACGATGTCGGCGAATTGCCCCGGCACGAGCTGGCCCTTCTTCCCTTCCTCAAATTCCGCGTAGGCCGAACCAACGGTGTAGGCGTGGATGCATTCGTCCATCGAGATTTTTTCCTGTGGCTGCCAGCCCTCTTTCGGAGAGCCATCCGGCAATTGGCGCGTGACGCAGGCGTGAAGGCCGCGCATTGGGTTGATGATCTCGACGGGCCAGTCGGTGCCGAAGGCGAGGGTGACGCCGTTGCTCAACATTGTGCGCCACGCGTATGCGCCCTTGATGCGTTCGGGGCCGATGCGGCGCTCGGCCCAGCGCATGTCCGTTGTTTGGTGGGACGGCTGCATCGAGGCGATTACATGCAGCAACCCGAATCGCGCGAAATCATTGGGCGCGACGATTTGCGCGTGTTCGACGCGATCGCGGCGGTCGCGCGGGCCGTTTGCGGCGACGATGGCGGCGAAACAATCGAGCGCGGTTCGGACTCCGCGGTCGCCGATGGCGTGAAGGCCGATCTGGAAACCAGCTTTGTCACGCTCGATGCACATTTGATTTAAATCGCCGGGATGCGATTCCAGAATGCCCGTCGAGTTCGGATCGTCCGAATAAGGAGCGAGGAGCGCGGCCGTGCCCGTACCCAGCGCGCCATCCATGAATCCCTTGAGCATTCCGGTCTTGAGCCACGGGTCCGAGGTGCCGCCATCGTTGCGCATCTGCTCGAGGCGATCGAGCGGAGCATCGAATGGCAACCATTCGGAAATTCGCACCGTAAGCGTCCCTCCCTCCTTCATGGCGCGATAGGTTAGGAAATCGTCCCAGGAAGAATTGTCCTGCAGGGAAGTGATGCCGTGGGACGCCGCTTCCTTCAAAGCCAATTCGATTCCCCGCCGGCGCTGCTCCGGCGTTGGTGGCGGAATAAAGCGTGACACAAGTCCAGAAGCGGGCCCTTCCTTCAACATGCCATCGGGCTGGCCTTGCGCGTCGTGTTCGATCTCCCCACCGGGGGGATTGGGAGTGCTGGCCGTGATGCCCGCGATCTCAAGCGCTTTTGAATTCGCAACAGAGACGTGGCCGGAAATGTGCGAGAAGAACATCGGGTGATCCGTGGAGACGGCATCGAGATCCTGCCGCGTGGGGAAACGCGCGGGATTCCAGAGCGTGTGGTCCCACCCGCGGCCGACGATCCACTGACCCGGACTTGTTTGCGCGACTCGCTCGCGAATTCTGCGCTGAAATTCCTTGATGGACGCTGCGCCTTCCAGATCCACGCTGAGTTTTGCTTGCGCGGCGCTGCCGAGGTGCAGATGCGCGTCATTGAAGCCGGGCATTGCAAATGCGCCGTGGAGATCAATGACTCGCGTTCTTGGTCCGACAAGTTTTCGGATGTCGGCGGTTGTGCCTGTCGCTACGATGATCTCCCCGCGCGCGGCCAGCGCCTGCACTCGCGGGTTTGCGGGATCACCGGTGTAGATCACTCCATTGATGAGCGCAAAATCCGCGGGGCCATTTCCCTGCTGCATGGTATCTCCCTCGCGATTCCGTGCTCGCGCGGGATTCGCGCGATGCGCCGCAAATAATGATGCGGCAATCAGTGCCATCAGGACGAAAGAGTTCCGCGCAATCGTTTTCATTTGTGGGCTTTCACTTCTCGACTCCTGCGGTGCTCAGCAGCGTCAGCAGAATTCGTTGAAGGCCTAGCTCACGACCTTCGGGGTCATACCATTCGCCGACTGTGTGCGCGCCGCCGGCGCGTCCGCCGCCGCCCATGGCGATTGCGGGAATGCCCATGGAAAGGGGGACGTTCGCGTCGGTGGAAGAACGTTCCGCGCGCGAACGATTGCCGAGGAAGCGGTCGGCATCCATCACCGATTGGAGAAGCGGCGAATTCGCGGGCAGTTCCCCGCCGGGGCGAACCCCAAGCGCGCGCGATTGCATGTCGAGTCCGCCTCCATCCGCTGCGGCGATGCCTCGAATTTTTGAGGATTCCATCTCCTCCTGAACGCCGGCGCGGATGGCATCGCGGAGCGCGGTTTCCACGCGGCCGATTTCTTTTTCCTGCTCGCTGCGGATGTCCACTTTGATTGCGGCGCGCGCCGGAATGGAATTCACAGAGCCGCCGCCTTCGATTTCGCCGATGTTGAAGGTTGTGCGCGGGGTGGACGGAAGTGAAATTTTGAGGAAGCGCGAAATGCCGCGCGCGAGCGCGTTGATTGGATTTGGAACGCCGAAGTCGGTCCAGCTGTGGCCGCCTGGGCCGGTGACGGAAATTTCAATGCGGTGCGAGGCGAGCGCCTGCGTGACAACGTAATCGGTGGAAGCGCCGTCGAGCGCGATGACTGCGGCGACTCTCTTGCCGTAACTTTCGACGAGCTGGCGCACGCCGCGCAGATTTCCTTCGCCCTCCTCGCCGACATCGGCGGCGAAGACAATCGTGCGTAGTGTTTTCAACCCTGCTTCATTGAGCGCACGAGCGATTCCGAGAAGAGAGGAAAGCCCGGCGCCGTTATCGGCGATCCCGGGAGCGTAGAGGACGCCGCCATCGCGGCGGACATGGACATCGGTGTCCGCGGGAAAAACTGTGTCGAGGTGCGCGACGATCAATACTATTTGGTCGCCTGCTGATCCTGCGCGCTCGCCGATTACGTTTCCGATGTCGTCCGTACGCACGCGCAGGCCGCACGCGGCGAGCGCGCGACGGAGATAGGCAGCGCGCTGCGCTTCCTGGAATGAGGGCGCAGGGATTTCGGTGATGCGCGTTTGCTCATCGGTGATCCATGTGGTGTTTTTGGCGAGCCAATCAAGGGCGCGCTTCACGCGGTCGTCGCGCGTCAATTCGGCGACGGGCGTGACTGACTTTTGTTGAGCCGGCGTTGGGAACGGTTTCGGCATCGCACCTATTAACCTGCAAGCACCTGCACAACTCAAGACCAAAGTTAGAACAATATGCCAAGCAAGTCGGCGCGACATTTTTGGCCAAACCGGGGTGGGCGTCAACTTTTCAGTCCGAGGGAGAGTGGTTTGGCCTGGAGGATCCCTAAGCGATCAATCACAACCACTTTCCCGTGAGAGACATTCCGGCAACGAAATTTGCGCCCGCGAGAAGCCACAATTGAACAAGTGTGATGCTGACGGCGAACCAACGCAAGCCCTTCAATCGAAAAGTCCAATATGCACCAATAACAAGGGATAGGAGTGCAAAGAAATCGCATGCCCAAAGGCCCAAGGAATTTGGTTCGGACAAAGGACCCAGGTCCGTATTGACATACCCAGTGACCGCTATCGCGATCGTCGCCGGAAAGCAGAGGAATGCTATGACTGGTAATCGCATTGTCGCCTGCCACTTGCGGATTCTGAATGGTCGTTGTCGATATATGGAACCGGCCAGATTAAGTGCAAGAGCAATCGTAACGAAAACAAATGGAGGATATACCAAGAACTCGATACTCCACCAAGTGTAACTCCCGAAAGTATTTAGAAAGTGGGACATCTACACAAGTATGCGCCGGACAGAAATTCGCAACAATCTAAAGAAAACGCCCGTTGCCAAATATCAATTCTGCGTGGGCGCTTTGAATGGCGATGACGTCACAGCCGGGTTCCCGTGCCATGCGGCACTGCCGGGCGCGGCTGTTCTCCGCAAAGCGAAAATATTTCTGCGTCGGTGAGGACATTGCTGGATTTCTTCGCCGCATCCAGAATGCGCGCGACGGTCTCATCGTTCGCGGGAATGCCGTGGCGTTCGAGCCAGAACGACACATTTGATTTCCCACTGAGCGGACCGATTTCGATAATTTGTTCGAGGCCGAAAAGATGCGCGGGCACGCCGCTGTAAACCGTGTTGGCGAGCATCGCGTCCGATTTGTGAAACGCCTTGATAATCGCCGAGGCATGAACGCCGGTGGCAGTGCGGAACGCGTCACGGCCAACGACGGGATAATTCGGCGGGATGATTGTGTGCGTCGCTTGCGCGACGGTTTCGCAGTATTCCTTCAGGCGGGAGAGATCGCGGTCAATCAAATCGAGCAGGCGCAGGTTGACGAGCATCAGTTCCATGGGCGTGTTGCCGACGCGCTCGCCAAGAGAATTTGCGGCCGCGTGAATTTGATCCGCGCCGGCGAGAATTGCCGCGAGCGAATTCGCTACCGCGAGCCCACGATCATTGTGGCCGTGCCAATCCACACGGATTTTTTCGCCGCTGGGCTTCACGACTTCCTCCCGGAAAAACTTTATGAGAGCGTAGGCGCCCATTGGGGTTGCGTGGCCCACGGTGTCGCAAAGGACCGCGGCGCTCGCTCCGCATTCAATGGCAGTGCGGTAAAGGCGCTTCACGGTTTCCGGATCGGTGCGAATCGTGTCCTCCGTGACGTACATCACGGGGAGACCTTGCGCGACGGCGAACTTCACAGCGTGCTCGGTTGTGCGCGCGAGGTGATCCACGGTCCAATCTTCCACGAGCCGGCGAATCGGGCTGCTGCCGAGGAAGGTGGCCGCTTCGATCGTGATTCCCGCCGTCTGGGAGATTTCCGCGATTGGGCGGATGTCATTTTCATGAGTCCGCGCGGCGCAGTTGGGGCGAATCTTGAGTTTCGCGCGGGCGATTTCGCGGGCCAGCGCAAGGGTATCGGCATAGGCGCGGTGCCCGGCGCCCGGCAGGCCGATATTCACGGTTTCGATTCCAAGCGCCTCCATCAAATGAAGGATGCGGAATTTTTCCTCGATGGGAGGATCAAAGACAGATGGATTCTGCAGTCCATCGCGAAGCGTTTCGTCGTCGAGGAGGACTTTTCGGCCGTGCGCAAAGTTCACCGGCGACTTCAGGTTCCAATCGAAAATCAATTCCTCGGAGTACCGGCTTGCATCGGGCCGCGGCTGATCAGTCGGTGACATTTCTTTTGCCGTCGCCCTCGCGTGCGCGGTTCAAGTGCGCAGGGTGTAGCTCTGCGGCATTTCGGCCAGGTTTGGTTTGTAGATCGTATGGCAGAATTCGCAGCGATAGATTTCAGCGTGGTGGCCGACGAGAGCTTCGATTTCCTTAGGGTAGTCGTAATATCGCTTCAGGTGGCCGAAGCAAAATTTACCCTTGTCGTCCTTTTCATCGCAGGCGCGCTGGCGCGGCTTGCGGACTTTTATTTTTGGCTGCGCCGGGGTTTCGGCGGTGGCAGCGGCGGCTGGTGCCGCGGCGGCCGGGGCAGTGTTCGTTTCGGACATTCCGTTGCGCTCCCTCGTGAAATGCGTGCCGTTCGTTTGGATTTCGACTTTAATTCTTATCATACTCGAAGCGATTTGGGCAGGCCAGTTGAGTGGGCGGCAGCGTTGCTTCCCCTTCATTTGATTGTTTTCTCACGGAGGAACATTCGTGAGAATCATTTCGTTGTTTGCCGTTTTGTTTAGTGGATAATCCCGCCGGACGAGCCCGATGAGCAAATACATTTTTCTTGGGTGCTTCATGCTTGCCGCGAGCGGAATTATTTCTCCGCCGATCGCGCTCCTGGCCGGACTCGTTTTCGGGCTCGCCTTCGTGCACCCGTTTCCCAATGAGAGCAAGTGGGGAACGAGATATTTATTGCAAGGGTCCGTTGTGGCGCTCGGATTTGGAATGAACTTGCATGAGATTGTCCATGCTGGGCGCTCGGGGTTTATTTACACCGCGATAGGAATCAGTTCGACCATGTTGATGGGAGTCGCCTTTGGCGCACTTTTTCGCGTCGGCGGCAAGGCTTCGTATTTGATCAGCTCAGGGACAGCCATTTGCGGGGGCAGCGCGATTGCCGCGGTCGGGCCGATTGTCGGCGCGAGCGATGAGGAGATGGCAGTTTCGCTGGGCACGGTGTTCGTGCTCAATTCGGTGGCGCTGTTTCTTTTCCCCGCGATCGGCGGCGCGCTCCACATGAGCGAGACGCAATTCGGGCTTTGGTCCGCGCTAGCGATTCACGATACAAGCTCTGTAGTTGGCGCGACGGCGAAATACGGGCCGACGGCGCTGGCGGTGGGAACTACGATCAAGCTTGCCCGCGCGCTGTGGATTGTTCCACTATCAGTTCTCACGGCTCTTTGGATGAAGAGCAAGGCGCGGATTCAATGGCCGTGGTTCATAGTTTTCTTTGTGCTCGCGGCGCTTGCGAATACGATGTTTCCGCAGATGGGCGGGACCTTCGGGGTGTTCAATCACATTGGAAGACTCGGGCTTACAGCTACGCTCTTTTTAATCGGAACTAACCTTACGAAGGAAACTCTCAAGCGTGTGGGGGCGCGTCCTCTCGTTCAGGGATTCACGCTTTGGATTATCGTGGGAACGGCCACGCTTTTGCTCGTCCTCAGGAATTGGATCCACTTATGAGGATGTGTCGGCGAGCCGGCAAAGCCATTCAGCCTGCATCGCTTTCTTCTACTTCCATGGGTCCGCGTATTCGACGGAGACCAGATAGAGACCCTGTGGCGGCGCGGTAGGCCCAGACCGCGAGCGGTCGCGAAGCTCAAACAACGCCGGGATGTCCTCGGGCCGGATACCTCCACGGCCAACATCGAGAAGCGTCCCGACAATCTTCCGCACCATGTAACGCAGAAATGATTTTCCTCGGACGATGTAGAGGAGTTCCTGAGGCTCGGCGCCGTCCATCCCGGGCGCGTCCGAGGCGGATAGTATCTCAGTGGATGGCACGTCCAGTGAGACCGCGCTCGATTCGATTGACGCGAGATGCCCTTTGCAAGTGAAGTAGCTTCCCTTTCGCGCGAAGAGGCGCGAAGAAAAAATCTCGCGCACCGGCGAGCGATCGCGATCGCCTTCTTCCGTGCCTGTGGATGCGGCGAAAGAGGAGAAGTCGTGCTCGCCCTCGAAGAGGCGCGCGGCGCGGGCCATGCCCCCCGCATCGAGCGGAAAGGGATCGTGCAGGACATAGCGATGTTCAAAGGGAGGCAGGACCCGTGCGCGGAAAATGCGGTATTGATATGTTTTTGCCTGCGCGTTCCATCGCACGTTGAAATCGGGGCCGACCTCTTCGGCAGAAGTGATGCGAATCGCGGGAGGCAAGAGCGCGTTGAACGCGCGCTGGAATTCGGCGACGGTCAGCGCCGATTGCGTGCGGAAATGCGCCGCCTGGCCAAGCGCGTGGACGCCGGCATCCGTGCGGCCCGCGCCGAAGACTTGAACATTCTCCTGCGTAAGTTTGCTGGCGACGTCGGCGAGCGTGCCTTGAATCGTGGGCTGACCGGGCTGCGCCTGCCAGCCGGAATATTCCGAGCCGTCATAGGCGACGGTGAGCTTGATGTTGCGCATGGCTGCGCCGGAATTATCGCACGAGTGGGCTGACGGGCCGCACGAGAGAGACTACACAGAGGCGCGGACAAACCGGCTGCCCGGTTTGACGGCTGCGGTGCCAGCGCGGCAGAGCGGACAATCCTCCGGTTCGTAACTGTGGATGTCGAGCTGGAGAATCGATTCGGTCTGCACCGGTAATTCAAGGCGGCCCTGGCTCCGATCAATCAATGCTCCGGCAGCCACAACGGTCCCGCCAGCCTCTTCAATCACGCGAATCGTTTCAAATGTTGAGCCACCCGTCGTCCAGACATCCTCGACGACCAGCACGCCTTGCCCGGGTTTTATGCTGAAGCCGCGGCGAAGCGACATTCTGCCACTGGCGTCGCGCTCGACAAAGATTGCCGGCACGCCGGAATCGGTGTGACGCATACTCAACGCCCGCGCCACCTCGTGGCCAAGGATCAGTCCGCCAAGTGCGGGGGAGGCAACGCATTCGATCCGCAATCCCGTGAATTCCGCCGCGAGTGCCGCGCCCAATTGCTCAGCGTATCGCGGATACTGCAAAACGAGCGCACACTGAATATAGGTGTCGCTGTGAAGGCCGGAGGAAAGCTCGAAATGGCCGTTCCGGATGGCGCCGACGGAGCCCAGGAGTTCCATAATTTGTTCCGGAGTCATTTGGAGCCCTCCACTGGGCGGCTAGCCTACGGCCCGCCTGCCGCGTTGTCAAGAAAGGCGGACGGCTGTTACACTAGCCGCCGTTCTTTGTCGGGGGAAGCGCTTGCAGCTGTTCGACCGCCAAATAGGCGGCAGTCCGCGCCGTAAATTTCCCGCGGAAATACTTGAAACAAACCCCTAGGCTGGGACGTTTAACTCATGTGGGGCCGAACGCGCAATTCGGGATGTAATCCTATCGCTGGAAAGGAACTTAGAATGATGCTTAGGTATATGAGTGTGCTCGCGATACTCGCGCTGGTCCTGGTTGTGACGATTTCACCAGTTTCTCCGGCTTATGGACAGCAACAGAGCACCCAACAGCAGAGCCAGGGTCAGGCGCAGGCACAGCAGCAGACCTCGGGGCAGAAACAGGAGCAGAAAGAGCCCCCGCCGCCGGCCCAGCCCAACAAGCTTAGCGATCAGGCGCCGGACGAATACTCGACGGGCAAGAAGGCCTTTCCCAATATGCTCTTGCCATATTCCGAATTGAACATTGCGGCGCCTGACCTTACGAATTCGGCGCACCTGCAACAGTTTGTGAAGGATGGGAAGTTGACCCTCGGATTGCAGGATTGCGTTGTGCTGGCGCTCGAAAACAACTTGAACATTGCCGTGCAGCGTTACTTGCCGTGGATTGCGGATACCAACATTCTGAGCGCGCTTTCCGGAACGAACACGGGACTCAACTTTGACCCGCGGTTTGCAGCGACTACTTCATTTGGCAACAACACGCAGCCAGTCAGCAACCCGTTCCTAACGGGCGCGCAAGCCGGCCTTTCCGCCATCAGCGAACATACGGACACGGCAAACTTTTCTTACAATCAAGGCTTTTCCCCAGGAACGAGTTTTACCGTGGCGATGACAAATACTCATTTGACGAGCAATTCGTCCGCGTTTACGTTCAATCCCGAAGTCGAATCCACATTGACCGTGCAGATACAACAGTCATTGCTGAACGGGTTCGGGATTCTGCCCAACACGCGTTTTATCAAGATCGCGAAAACTAACAAGACAATTTCGGATCTGCAATTCCAACAACTGGTGATTACGACGCTTACAACGGTGGAGGACGATTATTGGAATTACGTTCTCACGATTAAGAACATTGCCGTGGCCAAAGAAGCGGTTACAGCGGCCCAGACGCTCTACGACTCCAACGTAAAACAGGAAAAAATTGGAACCATGGCGCCGCTCGATGTGACGACCGCGAAGGCGCAGGTGGCAACCGCGACGACTCAGTTGATTCAGGCGCAGACGGCCAAACTGCAGGCGGAAGTCGTGCTTTTGAGCGTGATCACCAAAAATCCGCTTGCCCAAGGGCTTTCCAAACTCGAAATTGTGCCCACGGACGACACATTTATCCCGGATATGGTTGAAAACATCGATCTCGATGCCGCTGTGAAGGAGGCATTGACCAACCGGCCGGACTATAAGGTGTACCCGCTGAATTTGAACAACGATGACATCAACGTGCGCGCCACGAAGAATGCACTCCTGCCCACGCTGAATGTGATCGGACAATACGGCTGGACAGGTTTGGCTGGGCATCAGGTACTGAACTCCGGTGGAACCACAATTCCGGGCGAGTTCGTGGCGGATTTGAATGATCCAATCGTCAATTCTGCTGGGACTCCGATCGGAGGGTTCGTTGGAATACCCGCGACTACACCTATCGTTAGCACGAACTCGGTCACGGGTTTAACCGATGCTTTTAGTCAGATTGGGTCAAACCAATTCCCGAATTATTTGTTGGAATTCAACCTGTCCTTCCCGATCCGCAACCGTGCGGCGCAGGCGAACAGCATTGCTGCAATCCTTCAGCAGCGAGAGGATATGGTTCAGCTTCAACTGCAGCAAAATGCGGTGGTCGTGGATGTCCACACGGCGCAGATTCAGCTCGAACAGGCACGGGCAGCGCTCGCATCGGCCATACAGACATCTGAACTTGAAAAAGAAGCTGATGAAGCGGAACGCAAGAAGCTTGTGCTTGGCACTTCTTCCAACTTGCTCGTGATTCAAGCAGATAGCTTGTATTCGTCGGCCTTGGGGGTTGAGGCCCAGGCGCGCGTGACGCTGGTGGAAGACAAGGTAAATTTTGACCGTGCGATGGGCCGCCTGTTGAATGTCAACAATATTCAGATTTCCGACAGAATAAAAACCACTCCTGCGCAGAGTTCTCTCATCCCGGGCACTCACGCAAATGGAGATTTGGTGACAGATAATCCGATCCATTAGTTCACTGATCAGCGTGAAGAATTGGATTTTTCTGCTGGCCCGTGGCGATCGCTCCGGGCCAGTGGCGTTTTTGGGCGCAGGGGAGATTCGTCGCGCCGCTTGCCGGGTGCGATTCCTTGCCGTAGACTGAAGCCTCGTACTCAGGATTCACCGATTGTTTCAAGCGCGGACTTGCGCAGGGAGCACCGTTCACTGAGCGAAAAATATGAGCGAGAAACTCACGCCGGGTTCAGCAGTCGTCGAGCAAAGCGGTACGGACCAAAAGCAAACCGCCCGAAAGCCTACCGCGCAGGAACTCGCGTGGGAGGAAAAAACGTTGAAGCCCACGCTCGAAAAATCTCCCGAGCGCCAAGGTGAGTTCACCACCGTTTCGAGCTATCCCATCCGGCGGCTTTACACGCAAGCGGACCTTGCGGGCTGGTCGCCCGAGAGCGACTTGGGTTATCCCGGCGAGCCGCCCTACACGCGCGGTATTCACGCGACGATGCATCGGGGGCGGCTGTGGACGATGCGCCAGTTCGCGGGCTTCGGCACCGCGGAAGACACCAACCAGCGATTTCGATATTTGCTAGCGCAAGGGCAAACCGGACTTTCTGTCGCGTTCGACCTGCCGACATTGATGGGCTACGACTCCGATCATCCGCTTTCGGAAGGCGAGGTCGGAAAGTGCGGCGTGGCGATTAGTTCGCTCGCGGACATGGAAGTCCTATTTGACAAAATTCCTCTCAGTGGCGTGACGACCTCGATGACCATCAATTCGCCCGCGGCGGTGATTTGGGCGATGTACCTGGCGGTGGCAGAAAAGCAGGGCGCGGATTGGAAGCAAATCTCCGGCACTCTTCAAAATGACATTTTGAAGGAATACATCGCGCAGAAGGAATACATCTATCCGCCGGAACCTTCGATGCGGCTGGTGATTGACACTTTCGAGTTCGGGACGAAGCACACTCCGAAGTTCAACACGATTTCGATTAGCGGTTATCACATCCGCGAGGCGGGCTCGACGGCGATTCAGGAACTGGCTTTTACGCTGCGCGACGGAATCGAGTACGTCGACTGGGGCATTCGGCGCGGCATGGACGTGGACGAATTCGTGCCACGGCTCTCATTCTTTTTTAACGCGCACAACGACTTCTTCGAGGAGATCGCGAAGTACCGCGCGGCGCGGCGCATCTGGAATAAAGCGATGCGCGAGAGATTCGGCGCGAAGAGTCCGCGAACCTGGGCGTTGCGCTTCCACACCCAGACGGCGGGCTGCTCGCTGACGGCGCAGCAGCCTTATAACAATGTGGTTCGCACGGCGATTCAAGCGCTGGCCGCGGTGCTCGGCGGCACTCAATCACTGCACACGAACTCGCTCGATGAAGCCTGGGCGCTGCCGACGGAATTTGCGGCGACGGTCGCGCTGCGCACACAGCAGATCATCGCGCACGAAAGCGGCGTGACAAATACCGTGGACCCGCTGGGTGGATCGTATTTCGTGGAAACGCTGACGGGCGAAGTCGAGCGCGGGGCGTGGGATTACATCGAGAAGATTGACGCCCTTGGCGGAATGGTCGCGGCCATCGAGCGCTCTTATCCGCAGCGCGAAATCGCGGAGGCTTCCTATCGTTACCAGCTCGCGGTGGATCGCAAGGAAAAGATTATTGTCGGCGTGAATGAATACGCGTCGGACGAAAAGCCGATCGAGACCCTGCAAATTGATGAGACGGTCGCCGTCCGGCAGGCCGTGCGATTGAAGAAGTTGCGCACGGACCGTTCGCAGCCCGAGGTTGATCGCCGCTTGAATGCGCTGCGCAAGGCCGCCGAGGGTAAAGAGAATATGATGCCGTTCATCTTTGAGGCGGTGAAGGCTTATGCAACGCTCGGTGAAATTTGTGATGCGCTCCGCGAAGTGTTCGGCACCTACGAAGAAGTAGCGATTACCTAATTACCGGTGCGAAACCGCCTTTAGTTTCTGAACCTATCCAGATTGCGCGTGTTCAAGTATTCTTTCAGCATATGCCTGAGAAAAGAATCCGCGTCCTGATTGCCAAGCCCGGCCTCGACGGCCACGACCGCGGCGCGAAAATTATCGCCCGCGCGTTGCGCGACGCGGGGATGGAAGTCATTTACACCGGGCTGCGCCAGACGCCGGAGATGATCGCTTCCGCCGCCGCACAGGAAGACGTGGACGTCATCGGGCTTTCGATTCTTTCCGGCGCGCATAACACCCTTTGCCCGCAATTGATGGATCTGCTTCACAGCAAGGGAATGAACGACGTCGCGGTGCTCGTCGGCGGAATCATTCCCGAGGCCGATATCCCCGCGCTCAAGAAAGCGGGCATCGCGGAAATTTTCCTCCCCGGCACATCCACGCAGGACATCGTTAACTTCATCCGCACGCGTCTTCCACAGCGCGCCTGATCCCAGCGTGTCGCGCGAAGGCTCCTCTTCCCTTTCCGGCGGCACATCTTCCAGCGCTTCTACCAAAACTTCTGTCAGCGCTGTTCGCTTCGGCGACGTACTTCTCCTGCGCCTCAATTCGCCCGATGGATTTCCACGGCTCACTCGCGCGGCGTTGGGGGAACTGCGGGGTCACGTTGCCGCGTTGGAAGAGTCGGCGGATCTTCGCGGAGCTGTCATTACAGGAAGCGAAAAATGTTTCTGCGCAGGCGCGGAGCTGACGGAGATCGCGGCGCTCACGGGGACTGAAGCCGTGAATTTCTCTTTGCTGGGCGAATCCGTGATGTCGGCAATCGAGCGCTCGCAAAAGCCCATCATCGCAGCCATTCGCGGCTATTGTATGGGCGGCGGCTTTGACCTGGCGCTTGCTTGCCACATGCGCGTTGCCGCGCCTGACGCGGTTTTTGCGCATCGTGGAGCGGCGCTTGGCATCATCACCGGCTGGGGCGGCACGCAGCGCTTGCCGCGCGCGCTCGGACCGGGCGGGCGCAGCATCGCGCACGAAATCATGGTCACCGGGCGCGAAGTTACAGCCGCGGAGGCCCACGATTTGCGATTGGTTTCGCGAATTATTCGTGCGGAAAGTTTGCTGGACGAGGCTTGCGCCCTTGCGGGGGTTCGCCCAGGCCCGCGACCTTAATTCATCACTTCGCGCTAGGAAGTTCGCGGGTAAATTTCGTGCGCGTGTAGGCGACGCGAAAACCATAGCGCAGGATGTTTCTCTCCGATGCGCTGCCGGGAAGCGCGAAGCTCAAGGCATAATCACAGCGCGCATGGAACGCCGCCTCGAGACGCACGAGGATCAACTCCCGCTGAATACCGCGGCGACGAAATTCCGGCAGCGTGCTTGCGCCGAATAGCCCCGCGATTCCATCGTGAATCGAGATGGCGCCCGCTCCCGCAGATCTTCCATCCAAAATTGCCAAATACTTTTTAGCCCTGGGATTCGACGCGAAGAGGCGCATCAAATCGCGCAGTTCGTCCGTAACGGGATAACTATCGGCAAACCCCTGCGAAACGGTTTGCACCCACGTCTCAGATTGTTCTGGGGGGACCTCCGCAATCGTTAGCTCCGCAGCGGGCCGGGGCCAAACGCTGCTCTCGATGCGGCGCACAAGAGTGCTCGAATGTTCGCTCGCGCGATATCCGTGTCTCGCGAAGTGCTCGAAGAGCGACGGGTGAGCAAAGGGACTTGTTTCCGCGTTAACGGCCGCGCCGCGAGAGAAAAAGAATTCTTCGATCCGCGCGAAGTCATCCGCTGTGACCTCGCCGCCCATGCCGATGCCGGTCGTCTGCGTGAGCGGCGATCCAACGCCAAGGAAAACGGCCCGACCGCCGCCAATGTCTTCAAAACAGGCACCCAGGCCCGGTCTTAGTCTTGCCCCAGCATTGGCACATTCGGCGGCGGTTTCGGCCTCAGCCAATTCCAACCTTCGGGAAAGGGCGGCGTCGACAAAAAGGGGTTCACGCGTCTCGCGGCGAACCATCTCCACCAGCGCGGCGATTGCATTGTCACTCTCGGATTTCATGTCAGACTCGCCTCAAATCGTGGGGACAAGTATACTTCTATCTCTTGATTGCGTCCGGGCCGATGCCCGCAAGAAACGAGGCCGCCGCTTTGCCGAGTTCAATTCTCGAAACGCACGCCAGCCGCGATTCCGCGGAATTCAAGAAAAATACGCGCGCCCTTGTGGATCTCCTCACGGATATCAAGAATCAAGAGGAGCAAATCCGCGAGGGCGGCGGCGCGAAAGCCATCGAATCGCAACACAAAAAGAGCCGCCTGACCGCACGCGAGCGGATCGCAAAGCTGATCGATCCGGGCTCCGGATTTTTCGAGTTGAGCATCTACGCCGCGTTTGAAATGTATGAGGAATGGGGCGGCGCACCAGCCGCGGGCACGATCACCGGGCTCGCACGCGTCGCGGGGCGGCTGGTGATGATCATCGCGAATGAAGCGACCGTGAAAGCCGGCGCGTTTTTCCCAATGACGGCGAAGAAAGTGATTCGCGCGCAAAACATCGCCATTGACAATCACATCCCAACAATTTATCTGGTGGATTCCGCCGGTGTTTTTCTTCCCTTGCAGGAGGATGTGTTTCCCGATACGGACGATTTCGGGCGGGTGTTCCGCAATAACGCGGTGATGAGCGCGATGGGAATCCCGCAAATCGCCGCCATCATGGGGATGTGCGTGGCGGGTGGCGCCTATCTCCCGGTTATGTGCGACAAACTCTTGATGACTGAGGGCTCCGGACTTTTTCTCGCAGGCCCGGCGCTGGTGCAGGCCGCCATCGGACAAAAAGTTTCCGCCGAGGAATTGGGCGGCGCGCAGATGCACTCGCAGATCAGCGGCACGGTGGATTTCCGCGAGCCGGATGACGACTCCTGCATTCGCCGCATTCGAGAACTCGTGGACAAGATCGGCCACAAGGGTGATGCGCCGTTCAGCCACGAAAAGTCCGTGGCGCCGAAATTCCCCGCCGAGGAAATTTACGGCCTTTTCCCCTCCGAGCCATCCAAGCAATATGACATGCGCGAAATCATTGCGCGCGTCGTGGACGGCAGCCGCTTTGAGGAATACCGCGCAGAATACGGGCAGACAATTCTTTGCGGTTACGCGCGCATCGGCGGTTGGGCGGTGGGCATCGTCGCAAACCAAAAGCAAAACGTTCACACCACTTCGCCGGCCACCGGGAACCAAAGGATGGAATTCGGCGGAGTGATTTACACGGAGTCCGCTGAAAAGGCATCGCGCTTCATTCTGGATTGCAATCAAAACTTTGTGCCGCTCATTTTTCTGCATGATGTGAACGGATTCATGGTCGGCAAGGAAGCCGAATGGAGCGGGATTATCCGCGCGGGCGCAAAAATGGTCAATGCAGTGTCAAATAGCGTGGTGCCGAAAATCGCCGTGATTTGCGGTGGAAGTTTTGGCGCCGGGCATTACGCCATGTGCGGCAAGGCTTACGACCCGCGATTTATTTTCGCGTGGCCTACGGCGCGCTACGCTGTGATGAGCGGCGATTCGGCCTCGGGCACGCTGGTTGAGATTCGCATCAGGCAGCTCGAGCGCGAAGGCAAAAAGCTTTCGGAGAAAGATAAGAAAGAGTTGCGCGAGAATATTCGGGCAACCTACGAACACCAGACCGATCCGCGCTACGCGGCTGCGCGCCTGTGGGTGGATGCGATCATTGACCCTGCGCAAACGCGCGATGCGCTGATTTGGGCGCTGGAAGCAGCGGCGCTGAATCCGGAAGTTCGTGAATTCAAGACAGGTGTATTCCAGACGTAACATACAAATGGAATCCATCAAGATCATCGAATGTCCGCGCGACGCCTGGCAAGGCATCGAGAAAATAATTCCCGCCGCGAAGAAGGCCGAATATCTGGCCGCGCTTGTGCGCGCGGGCTTTCGCCATATTGATGCGGTCAGCTTTGTCTCGCCGAAGCATGTGAAACAGACCGCGGACAGCGAAGAAGTCATGGGGCTATTCACAGCTTCCCTGCCCTCGGGCGCGGCGCCTCCTGAAATTATCGGTATCGTGGTCAATGACATGGGCATCGAGCGCGCGCTCGCCACGCCGGGCGTGACCACGCTCGGCTATCCATATTCAATTTCGGCTTATTTCCGGCGCAGGAATGCCAACATGACGCGTGCGGAATCACGGGCGCTTGTCGAACAGCTTCGCAAGGTGACGAAGTCCGCGGACCGCGGCCTGGTGATTTACATTTCGATGGCCTTCGGCAATCCCTACGAAGAACCATGGGGCCCCGAGCTTGTCGAAGACACGCTCATCTGGCTAAAGGACGCGGGTATTCGCGCCGTCTCACTTGCGGATACTGTCGGCACCGCGACGCCGGAACAAGTCGGCGCGCTCTATACGGCGGTGAAAGATTGCGTCGCGGGCATCGAGTTGGGCGTGCATCTCCACAGCCGCCGCGAAGGCGCCGCGGAAAAAGTTCTGGCCGCGTACGAAGCCGGATGCCGCCGCTTCGATGGGGCGCTCACCGGGCTCGGCGGCTGCCCATTCGCGGGTGACGAACTCGTCGGCAACATTCCTACGGAGATAGTGATCGAAACTCTCGCGAAGCGTGGCGCAGACACGGGAATCACGCCGGGAGCGCTTGCGCCTGCGCTGGAATTGACGAACAAGCTGCGCCGCGAATACGCTTACGCGGAAACAATCCAATGACCGGCTCCCGATGACCGACACGCCAAAGAATTTCCAAACGCTTACGCTTGAGCAAGCGCCCACTGAAAAGGGCGCAATCGCGACCATCACGCTCAATCGCCCCGACAAACGCAACGCCATTTCAACGCAGATGATCGACGATCTCCTCGGGTGTCTCGTCGAAATCGAAGCGAGCCCGGCGCGCGTGGCGATTGTCACCGGCGCTGGCAAAGCCTTTTGCTCGGGCATGGACCTCGACACGCTTCGCGGCCTCGCGCAGCAATCGCCCCCGCAGAATCTGGAAGACTCGAAGCGCATGGCGCGGTTGTTCCGCCGCATCTGGAATTTCCCGAAGCCGCTGATCGCCGCGGTGAACGGCCCGGCCATCGCGGGGGGCTGCGGCATCGCCACGCTTTGTGATTTTACGCTCGCAGTTCCTGATGCTAAGTTCGGCTACACGGAAGTACGCATCGGCTTCATCCCCGCCATCGTGTCCGTTTTCCTGATCCGGCAAATCGGCGAAAAGCGCGCGCGCGACCTTCTCCTCACCGGCCGCATTGTTGGCGCCGAAGAAGCGCGCCAGCTCGGCCTCATCAATCAAATTGTCGAGCCCGAAAAACTCATGGACACGGCGCTCTCCCTCGCTGCGGCGCTTCTCGAATCGAGCCCGACGGGCATTACGCGCACGAAACGCCTGATTACTGACAACGCGGCGGCGGAAGTGGACCACGCGCTCGATCGCGCCGTCGCGGAAAATGCCGCCATCCGCGCGACCCCGGACTTTCGCGAAGGCGTCGCGTCATTCCTCGAGAAGCGCCCGCCGAAGTGGGCAGGCCACTGAGCTTGCGGAAAAACCGGAGGAACGAATTGCCTGCATGCAAGCCCACCGGAGCGAATTTCTGGAGGCAACAAGAATGAGGAACATTCAATTGCGCGCGACCCTGGCGATTGCAGCGTGCGCGTTTCTGATTAGCGTTGGGTTTGTAAATCGAGCCAGCGCGCAGCTTGGAAACATCAGCTTTCCCACGTCAGGCGCTCCCGCCGCACAACCGGCCTTCCTTGAAGGCGTGAAAGATCTTCACAGTTTTCAGTTTGATGAGGCCGCCGTGGCATTTCAGAAGGCGGAGCAACTCGATCCGAATTTCGCGATGGCCTATTGGGGAGAAGCTATGAGCCACAACCACCCGCTCTGGGCGGAGGTGGACATTCCCGCGGCGAAAGGTGCGCTCGAAAAACTCGCACCGGCGATGGAAGGGCGCATGGCGAAGGCAGGCACTGAAAAAGAAAAGGCCTACCTCGCGGCGGAACAACTACTTTTTTACGCACCCGGCGACAAGCTGGCGCGCGACAACGCGTATTCGGATGCGATGGCCGAAATGTACCGCCGCTGGCCCGGCGATGACGAAGTCGCAATTTTTTATGCGCTGTCGCTGCTCGGCACCGTGCGACCCGGGGATACGGGTTTCCGCCGGCAGGCGCTTGCGGCATCCATCGCCATAAGAGTGTTTCAGGAAAACCCGAATCATCCGGGCGCGGCGCACTTCGTCATTCACGCGTTTGACGATCCGGATCATGCAATCCTCGCGCTGTCCGCGGCGCGCGCCTATGCGAAGATCGCGCCCTCGTCGGACCATGCGCTTCACATGCCGTCGCACATTTTTCTGCGATTGGGAATGTGGCAGGACGTGGTCAACTCCAACACCGTTGCGTATCAGGCTTCCATGGCGTTGATTCAGCGCATGCACTTGCCGGAGGGCCGAGGGGATTTTCATGCGCTGAGCTGGCTGGAATACGGGAACCTGATGCTGGGAAATTTCGATGAAGCGAAGAAAGATGTTGAATTGGCGCGAGCGGCCGATGAACGCAATCCGGGAAAAGGCGGCGTTCATCAGGGATATTTACTGATGCGGGCGCGATACATTCTGGAAACCGGGCAATGTGAAAAAATCTCGATTGATGACGCCACGGGCGCGGCCGCGGGCGGCGGCACGGATTACGGGCGCGGCGCGGACGACGGTGATTGGACGTTCATCGCCGGATTGTGTGCTGCGAAATCAAACGACCTCGCGGCGGGCGAAAAAGCTGCCGCGCAGCTCGACGCGATGCGGCAACGAACGGAAGCGCGCGGTGATTCGTTCGGTGCAAAATCATTCGCGATTATGGAAAAGGAACTCAATGCCGAGCTGCAACTCAGGCGCGGCCAGAAAACGGAGGCGGTGCGCATCGCAAAAGAAGCTGCGGACATTGACCTGTCGATGGCTCCGCCTTCGGGGCCGCCGGACCCGCTCAAGCCCGCGCTGGAATTGCTCGGGGACGTGCTGTTGGAAGCCGGGCAAGCGAAAGAGGCCGCGGCGGCGTACGAACAGGAGTTGCTGCGCACGCCGAACCGCACGCCGAGCATGAAGGGCTTGGCGCGGGCGAAGAGTATGCAAGTCGCGAAGGACTGACGACTCAAGACGAGTCTTCCGGACTGTCTGACAATTTCTCCGAGCGTGGCGCAGGCGCAATCGCTCTGCTAAACTTCACCGCGCAATTCCGATAACTTCGATGCCTGAATTTTACGAAACGACTGTGCGCGTGCGCTACGCCGAAACCGATCAAATGGGCGTGGTCTATTACGCGAATTTCTACGTGTGGTTCGAGGTGGGCCGCGTCGAAATGTTCCGTCAAATGGGTTTTTCCTACAAAGAGATGGAACAGAAGGATGATTGCTTTACGGTTGTGGGCGAATCGCAGTGCCGGTATAAGCGCCCTGCCCGTTACGACGATTTGCTGCGCATCCGCACCCGTCTTCTGGAGGCACGCAAGCGAACGATTCGCTTCGGCTACGAAATCGTGAACGATTCCACCGGCGAACTCATCGCCACGGGTGAAACAAATCACATCGTCTGCGGACGGGACGGCCGCCCGAAGCAGCTTCCCGAGCGGTATGCAAAAATCTTCGGCGTCGCTGACGCTGCCACAGCTCCGGCAAGTTCCTGACCATGACGCCCATTCCCACGATTCAACTGGATGGAGAAACGCTGACCTTCGCGCAGGTATTTGACGCCGCACTGGGCGGTGCGCAGGTGGCGCTGCATGACGCGGCTCGCAAACGGATGCTAGCGTCGCGCGCTGTTGTCGAAAAGCTGCTGGCTTCCGGAGCGACGGCTTACGGTATCAACACCGGATTCGGCGAATTGGCGCAGGTGCGAATTTCGCCGGACAAAATTCGCCAACTGCAATTGAATCTTGTGCGCAGCCATTGCTGCGGCGTTGGCGCGGCGCTCAGCGAAGCCGAAACTCGCGCGATGATTTTTTTGCGCGCAAACACTTTGGCGAAAGGGCTTTCCGGCGTGCGTCCGATGGTTGTTGAAACGCTCTGCGCGATGCTCAATCGCCGCGTCCACCCTGTGATTCCCGCGCAGGGGTCGGTGGGTGCGTCGGGCGATCTCGCGCCGCTCGCGCATCTGGCCGCGGTTGCCATTGGCGAAGGTGAAGCAATTGTGAAAGGCGCGCGCATGCCGGGTGGCGAAGCGATGAAGCGTGCGGGCATCTCTCCACTCGCGCTTGAGGCGAAAGAGGGCTTGTCACTCTTGAATGGGACACAGGGCATGCTCGCGCTGCTTTGCCTGGCGCTGCGCGACGCTCAGGTTCTTTGTGATGCCGCGGATGTTGCCGCGGCGCTCTCGCTCGATGCGCTGCGCGGCAGCCCTGCCGCTTTCGACGAGCGCATCATGGCCGCGCGAGCCCACGCGGGAGCAGCGATCACCGCGCGCAATCTTCTGCGGCTCAATGCAGGAAGCCAGATCCGCGAATCGCATCGCAACGCTGCAAGAGATCCACGCGTGCAGGACGCTTACAGCTTGCGCTGCACACCGCAAGTTCACGGCGCCGCGCGCGATGTTTTCGCGCAAGCGCACGCTGTTGCCGCGATCGAACTCAACAGCGCCACAGACAATCCGCTTGTCTTCGTGGCGCAAGACAGCTCCGGCGAAATCTTGAGCGGAGGGAATTTCCACGGCCAGCCGCTTGCCATGGCCGCCGACCAGATCGCGGTCGCGGTGGCCACGCTTGGCGGCATTTCCGAGCGCCGCATCGAGCATCTGACGAACCCGCACACGAGCCTGCTGCCCGCGTTCCTCACCCGGGATGCAGGCTTCAATTCTGGATTTATGATCGCGCAGGTTGCGGCCGCGTCTCTTGCGAGCGAATTGAAGGCTCTTTCCACTCCACATTCCGTGGATTCAATTCCGACGTCCGCGGATCAGGAAGATTATGTTTCGATGGGGATGTCCGCCGCGCGGCGTCTTGCGCCGATGCTCGACAACCTCCGCCGCATCCTCGCCATCGAATTGCTCGCCGCGTGCCAGGGCATTGATTTGATTGCTCCGTTGCGCACCGGCCCCGACGCAGAACGCGCACTGAAATTGGTCCGCAGTGTCGCACCCACACTTGAATCCGACCGTCCCCTCGCGCCTGACATTGAAGCCGTCGCCGCACTCATTCGCGAAAACTCATTCACACAATTCCTCGCTTGATTTTTTTGAAGAATTTGAAGGAACCGAATCACGCGAGATTCTGCATCAAAAATGTCCCTATGCGGAACGCCGCCAAATACGAGAACGGCATCAACTCCAGAGAATAATGTCCACAGGGGAGCACCAGTGTTTCATGGGCCAACTTGTGCTCGCGCAGGGCCGCGAACATTTCGTAAGTAAATTCCGGCAGAAAAGTGGGATCGAATTCGCCGGCGACGGCAAGGAATGGCCGCGTGCTTCCGACCATCCGGGCGAGGTAAGGCATCGGACTTACTGGCGACCAATAAGAGCGCAGCTCTTCCGCGCTGACTTTTCCGCGCATCGCTTCCCAAACGTGCGACGTATTCATTCCGGTGCGAACAACGTCTCCAAAATAAGTGGACACGTGCAGGAACGCAGCCGCGCGCACCAGAGGATCGTGCGCCATGGTGATGCTTCCCACGTTGGACCCAATGCTGATCCCCACGATGCCCAAGCGGTCATAGCCCCGCGCGGCGAGCCACGCGAGACACTGCCGCGTATCGGTGATCGCCTGGCGGTTCGCTTGCACCGTCAATCCAATATTCGAGCCGACCAAATAATCCGCGCGCTCGTGTCCGGGGATTGCGCGACGGTCGTGATACGGCATCGTCAATTTCAGAACAGAAATGCCGAGCGCATTCAGCCAGCGGCACAGCGCCGCCTGCCCATCCCATTTCGCATTCCATTGCGGAAGCATCACGACGGCCGCGCCGCCCTTCATCGCTTGAAAAAATCTCGCCCAGACGCGATTGTTTTCCTCCCACGGCGATTTCACCGCGCTTGTAAAGGTGAGGATGCCTTCGCTTTGTCGGCCGGCCTCCGTTTTTTCAAAGCGGTAATTGGTTGCGAGTGGGGCGCGGAACCATTCCTCGCTGGTGGCAATGGTCTCCGGCACCCACCGTGCCAGAAAGCGGCGGGGATCCGGTTCGCCAGGGCGGCCACCGATGTGCTGCAGGCCCCATTCAAATGGCAAAACGCGCCGATTGTTATCCTTCGTCCAACGGGCATGTTCGTAGCGCCGGATTTTCTGCTCGAGAAATGTCATTGAGTCAGTCGTCTGACCAAACAAAATTCTACAGGAAAGCCGAGTTTCGCGTATTCGGGCAGAGGTTGAATGCGGTGACGTAAAGAGTCCAGTGACAACCGCACGGGCAAGAGTTGCTGCGCAACTTGCAAGTCTCTTTGGTCGTAACTGCGCGTGTTGAATTCGGCAATCTAGTGAATTGGGCAAACAAACGGTGTTAGGCATCGGGCACCAGTGTAGACGGCGTTGATTGAGGCGCGCCGCGCAATGTGGCAAAGTGAAACCGTGATTGGCGCCGCGGCTTTTCTCATTGGATTGCTTATCGGGAGCTTCTTAAACGTTTGCATCCTTCGCATTCCGAAGGGAGAGTCCATCGTTCATCCGGCCTCGCACTGCCCGAAGTGCAATACGCCAATCAAACCGTACGACAATTTCCCGGTGTTGAGCTGGCTTGCGCTCGGCGGCAAATGCCGGAATTGCAAAACAAAGATTTCCGCGATGTATCCGGCGATCGAGCTCCTCACCGGCGTGCTCTTTTTTATGTGCTACCGGTTTTTTGGACTTTCGCTCGACGGGGTGAAGTGGGCCGCACTGTGCGCGCTGATCGTGGTGCTGACCGCGACGGACATCCGCGAGCGCATTCTGCCTGATCTCGTGAACCTCATAGGCTTCGCCATCGGAATCGTCATCAGTTTTTTTACGCTTCCGATGGACGGCGCGGCGATGTGGCTCTCGAATCGATTGTTCGACTTCCCTCCCCCGCGGCCCGTGATTTCGCTTGCGGACGCGCTGCTCGGCGCATTCGCGGGCGCCGGACTTTTGTGGATCGTCGGCGAAGGGTATTTTCGTTTGCGGGGCAAGGAAGGCATGGGCCTCGGTGACGTGAAGATGATGGGAATGGTCGGCGCATTTCTTGGACTGAGGCGCACGCTGCTCACGATTCTGGTCGGGTCGCTTCTCGGCAGCGTGATTGGACTCTTCATTGTGCTCGCGGCGCGCAAGGGGCGCGACTACGAACTTCCGTTCGGCGCATTTCTCGGATTGGGCGCGCTGCTGACCGTATTTTTCGGATCGCCGGTCCTGAACTGGTATCAAGCACTGCTCGGCCCCCGTTAGGATTTGAGAATGTTTCTGGCAATTCTGGACAAACCGATTTCATGGACGGTGTGGCTCGCGGGGGGCGCGGGTCTTCTCGCGCTACTCTTGCTTCTCTTCGTTGGTTTTTCAATGGCGGCGCGCCGTTTCCTTTTGCCAAATGCAAAAGCTAAGAATTCGGAGGGAAAGCAGCCCCGTCCGAATGCGGAAAACCCCACCGCATTTATGGCGGCTTCGATGCAGGCCGTCATTCAAAAACTCCGCGACCAGGAAAAAGAGCTGGAGCAGCTCCACAAGCGTGAAAAACAGCGCGCGCAGCAGACCGAGCGCCTGAGCGAAGCCGTCACGCGCAACATGCCCGCGGGTTTGATCCTGGTGAACTCTTCGGGATTGATCTCGAGCGCCAATCCCGCCGCGGAAACCGCGCTGGGCGTCAGATCGCTTCCCTTCCGGCGCTATTCGGAAGTATTCGGCCCGGATTCCGCGCTGGCGAAAATGATTCAGGGATGCCTCGAACAGGGCGAAACCTTCCGGCGCGAAGAGGTTGAGTACACCACGCCGTATCGCGAGCTGCGCCAGTTGGGTGTGACCATCTCTCCGATCACGAATAAACCCGGCGAAATATCCGGCGCGCTCTGCCTGCTGAGCGACCTGACCGAGCTGGCGGGCTTGCAGCGCCAGATTCAGATGAAAGAGAACCTTGCCGCACTGGGGGAGCTTTCCGCCGGCATCGCGCACGAATTCAAAAATGCTCTGGCCACGATTTCCGGCTATGCGCAAATGATTCGCGGGGATGCCAGCCGGGGCGAAGTCTCCGAGAACGCGGAGCGCATCCTCGAACAAACGCGCGCCATCACCCACGTAGTCACCGAGTTCCTGAAGTTTGCGCGCCCCTTGAATCTTGCCGACGAGGACGTGCTTCTCCCCGCGCTGATTCGCCGGCTTGCCGATGACGTTCAGGAGGCTCATCCCGGAGTGACGATTTCCGTGGAGGGTGATTTTACTGAAATTTCCGGTGACGAAGCCCTGCTGCGCCAGGCGTTGCTCAATCTTGTAAAGAACGCAGCCGAGGCTGCCGCGGAACAGTCATTCGGCGGGCGAATCACGGTCCATGGGAGCCTAGAAACTGGGGCTGGCGGCGCCGTTCAGCGTATCTCCATCACGGACAATGGCCCGGGAATACCCCCGGACAGCCTGCCGAAGGTATTCGTTCCCTTCTATACGACGAAACCGCAGGGTACGGGGCTGGGACTGGCAATCGTGCAGAAAATCATCGTCCAGCATGGCGGCAGTGTCGAGGCGCGCAATCTTTCCGAAGGCGGGGCCGAGTTTATCCTTTGGCTACCAACACGCCGGGTGCCCTCACGAGACGTTGTTTCCGCTGCCTCTCGCAGCTAAACTAAGAGGGAGCAGTCCTCTGCTTTGCTCCAGAAAGGCCCGCACTATGACTTTCCATAGAGCCTTGGCAGTCCTAGCAGGATTATCGGTTTTGGGTGTCGCTGCAGGCGCTCGCGCGGCACACCAGCAGCAGTCGGGATCATCGCAAGCATCATCGTCCGCGTCTGCTTCGGGGCAACAAACCGCCCCGCAGACACCGCCTGCGCAAACGCCTCCGGCAGGGCAAACGCCCCCTGTGGCCCCCAAGCAATCGTTGGGAGATGCCGCACGCGCGGCCCGAGAGAAGCAGAAGAATGCGCCGCAGGCTACAAGGTCATACACGAATGATGATCTTTCGACGGTTCGCAACGGAGGCATTTCCACCGTGGGCTCGACTGCCGCAGCGCCCCAGCCCAGCGCCGAAGCGGGAGCCGCCGGCGCTCCCGCGAAACCGGATCGGAAAGCGCAAGAGGCGGAGTGGCGCAAAAAGTTCGCGGAGGCGCGTCAAAAGCTGGCGCTGGCTCAGAAGGACCTCGATATTTCGCAGCGCGAGTTGAGCGTCCTCCAGGTTCAGTTTTATCAAGACCCCAACCAGGCCATGCAGCAGCAGTACAGCCGCTCCGACATCAACGACAAATTGGCGAAGATCGAAGAAAAGAAGGCGGAGGTTGCCAAGCTCGAGCAGGCCATCTCTGATTTGCAAGAAGAGCTCCGGAGAGCCGGGGGAGACCCGTCCTGGGCGTATTGATTTAGAAGAGAGAGCGTCAGCGCCGCGGGACGATTGCGGCTCTTACAACTTTAATGCCTGAAACTGCACAAATTGCCGCGCCGGAAGTTTCTGCTCCGGCGAAGCGCGGGAAGAATGATTCCGCGCAAGAGCCGATCCTTCTTGTGGAGGATAAGAGCGAGCTGCGCGCGATGCTGCACAAGGCGCTCGAGCGCGCCGGATATGCCGTGGAAGATGCCGCGGATGGGATTGAAGCCGTCAACAAAATCCGCGCGCGCAGATACCTGTTGGTGCTGACCGACCTGAAACTTCCGGGGCGCTCCGGCATCGAGATTCTGCGCGAGTCCAAGCAGTCGGATCCATCCATTCCCGTAATCCTGATTACTGCCTACGGTTCCATCGAAGAAGCAGTGACGGCAATGAAGGATGGCGCGTTTGATTTTGTGCAGAAGCCGGTGGACCTCGATCATCTGAAAATTCTTGTTGGCCGCGCCGCCGAACAGCAAAATCTTCTGCGCGAAAATCTCCTGCTTCGCGAGGATTACGCGTCGCGGTATGGGTTCCCGCGCATCGTGGGAGAAAGTTCGGTGATGCGCGACACGACTGCGCAGGCGCAGCGAGTGGCCGCAACGGATTCGACGGCATTGTTGCTCGGGCCGAGCGGCACGGGGAAAGAGCTTTTCGCGCGCGCAATTCATCATCTTTCGCCGCGGCGCGAGCAGCCGTTTGTTGCGTTGAACTGCGCCGCGATTCCCGAAGGTCTGGTGGAAAACGAACTCTTCGGGCATGAGCGCGGCGCCTATACGGGCGCTGGCGCGCGGAAAATCGGGAAGCTGGAATTGGCGCATCACGGGACATTTTTTCTCGATGAGATCGGCGAGCTGCCCGTGGCAATCCAAACGAAGCTCTTGCGCGTCCTCGAGGAGCGCTGTTTTGAGCGCGTAGGCGGAACGCAGCTCATCGAAGTTGACGTCCGGCTCATCGCCGCCACGAACAAGGATCTTCGCGCCGCCGTGGAAGCGCGGATGTTTCGCGAGGACCTCTTCTTCCGGATTTCCGCCGTGCCGATATCCATTCCGCGGCTTGCGGACCGCGGCGACGACGTGGTTTTACTCTCCGACTACTTCCTGGACAAATTCCGACGCGAATTTCACAAGCCGGACCTTCATCTGTCAAATGAAGCCCGCCTGCGGCTGAAGGAATATTCCTGGCCCGGGAATGTTCGCGAGCTGCAAAACACAATCGAAAGGGCGGCGATTCTGGCCGACGCCGACGAAATTCACGCCGACGGGCTTCAGCTTCCCGCGGCGCGCCCCGCGCCGGGCCTGATACCCGCGACGATGCTCGATGAGAATTTCAACTGGGAAGGATCGCTCGATGATGTGGCCACGCGGGCGGTCGCGCACGTCGAGCGGTTTAAGATTGCCGAAGCGCTGCGCGAATGCAAATGGAACAAGTCACGGGCTGCGGAGCGGCTGGGCGTTTCCTACAAGACTCTCCTCAATAAGATCAAGGCGTTTGGGCTGGAAAGCTGAATTCTTCCGATTCGCAATCCTTACAGACTGAAGCAGATTCTTCGCCGCCCAAGGCAGGCTCCTCAGTAATGACAAGCTGCGAAGGTGTGGATACCTGGTAGTGGACCGCGGTTACTTTGCTATGGTTTTGTGGCGCGGTGGAGGGCGACAGCGCCACCCGTCCAAACTTCGCATTGCGTTTCGATGAAACCTGCGGCGAGGATCATTCGCTTGAGTTCCACAGGCGAAGGAAATTTCCCCACGGAATCCGGCAGATAGCCGTAGGCGGCGCGGCTGCCGGAAATGGACCCGCCCAGGCGCGGCAGGACGCGGCGAAAATAAATTTTGTACAGGCGCTTAAAGATCGCGCCTGATGGTTCGGAGAATTCGAGAATTCCAATTTGTCCGCCGGGGCGAAGGAGGCGAAACATTTCGTGCAGTCCGCGATCATAGTTTGCGAGATTGCGGAAGCCAAACGCCACCGTGATCAAATCGAAGCTGGAATCGGCAAAGGGCGTCGCCAGCGCGTCGGCTTCGAGAAAGGCTCGCGGGGCCGTACGCGAGTGCGAGCCGGCGATGCGCTGGGATTTCTCGAGCGCGCGCACAAGCATCGGATGGGAGAAATCCGCGCCGAACACAGAGGCCTGGGCATTCGCTGGAACGGCGGCCGATAGCGCGAAGGCGAGATCACCCGTGCCGCAGCAGAGGTCGAGCACGCGCGCGCCGGGCTTGGCTAGAATTTCGCGGAACTGCCGCACCGCACGCCTCCGCCACAGGCGATCCAGCTGAAATGAGAGAAAATGGTTGAGGAAGTCATACCGCGGCGCGATTCCGTCAAACATTTCGCGGACTTGCGCGGCGGCTTCTTTTTCCCCCGCGACGCCCGCGGGACGCGCGCCTGCGGCGGGCTCTTCCGCCTGTTTTGGGCCGGCCGCGTTCATCAATCTGGTCCGCTTTCGGAGGCGGTGATCTCCGCCCACGTTTCTTCAATCAGCGATTCCGGCAATTCCACACCGCGCTTCACGCATCCGATTTTCCCCGGCATGACAAAACGGAGTATGCCGCCGCGCGTCTTTTTATCCGAGCGCATTGCGTCCAACATCGCCTTCGCGGAGACCTTGGGCAACGAAGGAAGCGGGCCCACGCGGCGCACGAGCCGGATGATTCGCACGGCATCCCCAACAGGCAAATTGTTCGTGGCGATACCGAGCGCGGCTGCAAGAATCATTCCCCACCCGACCGCTTCACCGTGCAGGAAAACGCGATAGCGCGTGACGGATTCGAGGGCGTGACCGAAGGTGTGGCCGAAGTTGAGGATTTCGCGGACGCCGGATTCCCTCTCGTCTTGTTCCGTAATACTGGCTTTAAGCTTAATGCAACGCGGGATTACGGCGTTGAGAATTCGCGGATCGCGGCGGAGAAGTTTTTCGATGTCACGCTCCAATTGCGCGAAGAGCGCGGCATCGGCGATCACGCCGTACTTGATGATTTCGTAGATTCCCGAGCGATATTCGGGATCCGGCAGGGTTTTCAGCGTGGCCGGATCCGCAAGCACAAGGTCGGGCTGGTAAAACGCGCCCGCCAGATTCTTCCCTTCGGGGAGATTCACCCCGGTTTTTCCGCCGATGGCGCTATCCACCTGCGCCACAAGCGTCGTGGGAATGTGAACGAGGCGCACCCCGCGCAGAAAACTTGCGGCCACGAAACCAGAGACGTCGCCAACAACTCCACCGCCCGCGGCAACCAGCGTGCACTTGCGGTCGGCGCCGGCGCGGGCGAGTTCGCTGCACACGCGCTCGACGGTCGTGAGATTTTTCACTGTCTCATGGTCATCGAATTGGATTACCTTTGCTTTCAACGGGCGGACGATCGCTTTTTGCAATGGGGCGCGAAGGCTGGCCCAGACGCGCGGTGACGTCAGCAGGAAGTATGCTGTCCCCGGGCCCTTGCGCTTGATCAGCTTGGCGCCCGCAGCCAAGGCGCCCGGGCCACATACCACATCATAGTTCTTCGACGGCGCGCGGACTCTAATTTTTCGCAACGAAGGCATGACGGTTCCCATTGAATTTAGCATATTCGGTGGGATGGTCGGGAGACAGCGGGGACAGGCAATTCAAATTTATTGAAAATGGCGCAAAAATAAAAAAGACCGCCATGAACGGCGGCCACTTACACTTGTATTCCGCCTATTACCTTATCACATCGAGAATTATTGTCAAGAACTTTCTTCGGGGTGTCAAATACTCAATTTCCGCGTGCTTTTTCGCGGACAATTTATTTGATCCTCGATAAAAAGCGTAATTTCTACCCCAACCGCAGCTACTGAATGTGCTTCGCGATATCCGGCAGGCTGGCGAGGATGACCTCGCCCACGGCTTGCAAGCTGCGCGCGCTGATTTTGTCGAGCGTGTCCTGCGGCGTGTGCCAGTAAATGTGCCAGACGTCTCCGATGATATCCACGGAGGGCACATGTCTATGAACGAAAGGAAGATGGTCGTCCTCGATGCCTCCGACCTTTTCAGAAAGGAAAGAATCGGAATGGCCAAGTTGGGCGGCCTTATTCCACACGATGTCCACGAGCCAGGGAGCGGAATTGGATTCGGGATTGATGTGCAGGTTCTTGTACCCGACGATGTCGGCGAGCACGAATGCCTTTACGCGCGACAATTCGCCCGAAGCGGCAAGCTTTGCGGCCATCTCCCGGCTGCCATAACAGCTGTCGGTGTCGCTCCAATGCTGCAATGCTTCTTCCCCGTCAAAGAATGCAATCCAGATTGTCGCCGCGGGCTTCGGGTCCGCCGCGGGCTTTCCGCACAGCACGCGGGCGATTTCCATCATCACTCCAGTGGAAGAGCCGGCGTCATCCGCGCCGACGAAATTGGTCATCTTCTGATCGTTCGCGTCAATCGTGTCGGTATCGTAATGCGTGCCAAGCAGAATGATGTTCGGACTCGCGCCGGGAATCTTCGCAATAATATTTTTCATGGCGAGGCGGCCTGCAGGAGTGTTCGCGTGAAAGTCGTCGGTATCCACTTGGCAGCCAAAGCTCTTGAGCTGGCCGATGATGTAGTCCTGCGTTTTGCGGATGGCGTCTGTATCGGGCGGTCGCGGGCCGAAGGCGACCTGCTTTGCGACGAAGTCATATGCGCGGTCACCGCTGAAGCCGGTTGAGCTTGGCGGCAGTGGTGACTGCTGCGAGTCGCCGGCGTTTGCCGCAGGGGGCGGCGCCGGGCTTGCGGCGCTGGCTTCGTGAGGTGGTTTCTTCTCCCAATTGGCCTTCGCCGCGATGACTGCAACGATCGCCAACCCGATTATCACAGATCCGCTTCGCTTTGTATTGCGCGTCATATCATTCGCCTCCCACGTCTATTGTGCCAATTTTTCCCGCCGGCGCACGACAAGCCACGCTACACCGATACCCAGCATATAGAGCATGATCATCGGCGCCATGAAGACGAGCATGGTGGTTGCGTCCGGCGTCGGCGTGATAATTGCGGCGATGATGGTGATGACCAGAATGGCGTAGCGGAAATTTTTCCAAAGAAAACGCGGCGTCACGATGCCAAAGAATGCCAGAAAGAATATCAGAATCGGCATCTCGAAAATCACGCCCACTCCGAGCAGGATCATCAGCAACAAATCGAAAAATTCATTGATGCTGATCAGTGGAGTGAACGTGCTGTGCGGCCCCTGAAACGTAACCAGAAAAGTAAGCAGCCGCGGCAGCATCAGGTAATAAGCGAACGCAACCCCGGCCAGGAACAAGAAAAATGAACAGAAAACAAATCCAAAGACCGCTTTCCGTTCGTTTCTGTAAAGCCCCGGCGCGATGAACAGCCACACTTGATAGAGAACGTAAGGCAGCGCCATCACAATCCCGAGGTAAATCCCGAGCGTGATGACCATATTCAAGTAGCCGGTCGGGTTCGTGTAAATCAGCTTGTCGTCGAGGCCCGCGGCTTTCAGCGCGACGTGCATCGGCCGGGCCACAAATTCCAGGACTCTGCGAGCGATGTAAAACCCCACGGCAGCGCCGATCATGATGGCCGCAGACTGATCGGATCAGCCGCTTCCGAAGCTCCGCCAGGTGCTGAAAAAACGACATCTTGCCGCCCGGTTCCTCGGGCTCGGCCTGGCGTGCGTGCGCGTCAGGAAGGGTTGTGCTTGACATGAGAATAGTCCCGGTCGATTTCCGATTCCGGCGCCGGCTCCATGGCGAGCGCCTGCGGCTTGCCTATTGTCGGCTGAACGGTGGTTGGCTCATCAATCGGCGGCCGCTCTTCCGCTGACGGATCATCCGCTGACTTAGCGCCGGACGGGCTATCAAACGGCACCGTGCCTGCCGGAGCGCCAGACTCCGCCGTCGCAGCGGCGGTGAGCTGCGCCTGAGGCTGGCTCTGCACGGTTGTGGCCGCCTCACGCTTCCTCGCCTCGGTTTCGCGCGTCTGCCGCTCGATTTCGCGCATCTCGTCGTCAATCACGCGGCGGACATCCCCCGTCATCTTCCGGAATTCGGCCATCCCCTTGCCCAGCATGCGGGCAAGCTCCGGAAGCTTTTCCGGGCCGAATACCATCAGCGCGATGAGAAAGATGATGATTAAGTGAGGGAGGCTCAACATTTTAAGCGGAGGTCACAGTGTTTTCTCTTGCATCATAGAGGAGCCTTTCGGTCGAGTCAATTCGCGGAAGGCCTGTGCTATACTGGATTTTTGCGGGCGGCTAGAGGGGTGACCATGCGTTCTGATAAACGCGGTATGTTGCTCGTTGCACTGATTCTCCTTGTATCTGCTTTATTGGGAGCGATGTACGGGCCTTCCGCCCGGGCGACTGCCGCGGGGGCGACCGACCTTCAGGATTCCGTCCGGTCATTCAATCAAGTGCTGACCGTCGTGCAGCAGAATTACGCCACCCCGGTCGATACCAGCAAGATTGTTTACGACGGGGCGATCCCTGGAATGCTTCGCACGCTCGACCCGCACTCCAATTTTTTCGACCCGCATTCATGGGCGATCATGATGGAGGACGAGCAAGGCCGCTATTACGGCGTCGGCATGGGAATCGTCCAGCGCAACGACAACAAGACCGAAGTTATTTCTCCGTTTGTCGGGACCCCCGCATTTAAAGCAGGCATCCGCCCCGGCGATATCATCTTGAAGGTGGACGACAAGTCCACCGACAATCTAAGCAGCACTGAAATTGCCGACATGCTGAAGGGGCCCAAAGGGACCTCCGTTCGCATCACGATGGGGCGCGAAGGCTCGCCCGAGCCGCTGGTTTTCAGCGTCGTGCGCGACGAAATCCCACGGCATGATGTGGACGATCCAATCATGATCCGCCCCGGGATCGGATACATCCGATTGACCGGCTTCAACCTGACGACGGGCGAGGATTTTGAAAAGGCCTTCAAGGAATTGAATCCTTCCTCACTCACAGGCCTGGTGCTTGATTTGCGCGATAATCCGGGCGGCGTCCTTGATTCCGCGACCGCCGTTTGCGACATGCTGCTCGACAAGAACCAGGTCATTGTCTCGCAGCGGGGCAGACGTTCGCCATACCGCGCCTATTACGCTCTCCACGGAAACGGCGGCGTGCGCGTTCCCATCGTCGTGCTGATTAACAGCGGCAGCGCTTCGGCCTCTGAAATTGTCACTGGCGCCATACAGGACCACGACCGCGGCCTTGTCATGGGCGAAGTCAGTTTCGGCAAGGGACTCGTCCAGTCCGTCGGGTCGCTCAGCGAAGGCACCGGGCTCGCGCTGACCACCGCCCATTACTACACGCCGAGCGGCCGGCTCATCCAGCGCGACTATCACGATGTCTCGTTTTTCGATTACGAGTTCAATCGGCAGGCGACGATCAAGCAGACTGAAATCAAGCTTACCGACAGCGGACGCCAGGTATTAGGCGGTGGAGGCATCACGCCGGATGTGAACTATGCGACGCCGAAGCTGACGGCCTTCCAGCAGCTTCTATTGCGTCCCGGTAAGAACGTCTTCTACTCGGGACCGCCGCCGCCGGATATTGGCGTGGGCGATTTTACGACCTACTTCCTTGGTACGAAACCAGTGATTACGAAGAACTTCGTGGTGGATGACTCGGTCATCGCGCTGTTCAAGAAGTTTCTCCAGAAGCGTGAGGTTCCTTTCACCGATCAGGACATCGCGGAGAACCTCGACTGGATTAAAATTCACATTAAGCGCGAGGCGATCACCTCGATTTTCGGCCAGCAGGAAGGTTACCACGCCGAAATGGAAGCCGACCCGGAAGTCGCCAAGGCCGCGGACCTTATCCCGCAGTCCCGCGCACTGTATGAAAACGCGCGGAAGATCGTGGCCGAACGCATGGGCTCTCAAATTCCGTCAACACCGCACTGACGCGGGAATGCTCACCGCTGCCCGGCCGGTTGGAAAGCCCGCAACCGCTCTGATAGAATTTCTTTCAGTGGGCGGCTAGCTCAGACTGGGAGAGCGCCTCGTTCGCAACGAGGAGGCCGGGGGTTCGAATCCCCTGCCGTCCACCATTCATCCTGAGTTCAATTCGTGAACAAGGCGGAATCCATCGGGAAATCAAAATGGAAATTCCCGTCAAGCCGACTCCGCGAGTAGCGCCTGATCCCCCCGGACAAAAATCAGAAACCCGCATCGAACGGCAAGTCGCGTTTCTCGTTGAAGCCGACAAGCTGAAGAATGTCCTTCGGCGCACGTTGCTGACGGATGGATCGCGGCGGGAAAATTCCGCGGAACATTCGTGGCATCTTGTGCTTGCGGCTATGGTCTTGGAGGAATACGCGGCGGTTCCCGTGAATATGGAAAAAGTTCTACGGATGCTCATTGTGCATGACGTCGTGGAAATTGACGCGGGCGATACGTTTGCCTATGACCAGGCCGGAAACGCGACGAAAGAAGAGCGCGAGCGGCGCGCTGCGGACCGGATTTTCGGCCTGCTGCCAAAGGAAGTTGGCGCGGAACTGCGCGGACTGTGGGAAGAATTTGATGGGACTGCGACGCCGGAAGCCCGCTTCGCAAATGCGGTCGACCGGATCCAGCCGTTTCTGCAAAACAGGGAAAACAGCGGGGGAACGTGGCGTACCTATAATTTGTCCCGAGAGCAAGTCCTAGCGCGTATGGACCCGGTCCGCACCGCGCTGCCGATCCTTTGGCCGATGATCGAAGCAACGGTGGACGAGTTTTTTTCGAAACGATCCGCTTAATTTTGTTGGCTGTGCGGCAGGTTTCCTGCGGGGGTTCTCAGAAGGTCGCTTCAAATAATCGGAATCTGCGCTCGAGTTCCCACTGCTGGCCGGCCCTTTCACTCGATTGAAGAAATGCCGTGCACGCGGCGGATGGGTTGTCGGAGCCTGTCAGATCTCGCGCACAAGGGGATGCTGCGCGGTTGAATTCATCCTGTTTCATCCACAAGCTGGCTCCCGGAAGGAAGCTGTGTTCAACACTCGTTCTCGCTATTTTTTTGAGGTCGGCATAGTGAAGTCCGAAATCTTTGGCAGCGCGGACGTACTCATTCGTGATGTCAATGCGCGACACGCCTTCATCATCGGTTGAAAGCGCCACGGGAACCCCGCTCTTCCTGTAAATCGGCAACGGATGGTCCGGGGCGCGGACGCCCAGAATCAAGTCGTTGCTCGTCAGATTAATTTCAACCATCACGTGCAGCGCGGCCATCTCCTTCAACAGCTTGCCCGGATTGTCCTCGAACATTACGTCAACGCCGTGGCCGATTCGCTCCGCGTGCGCCACCTCAACCGCCAGCCGAATGTGGCAGCACAGCCCTTCCGGCGGAACGATTCCCGGAGCCAGCTCGCCGGCATGGAGGGCGATATGCACCTTTGGATAGAGGCCGTGCAAGAACCCAATCATTTGCATTTGCAAGTTGTAATCCGTCATTGCGGTGTAGCCGTCCTCCGGCTGCACAAAATTGATGCCTACGAACCTTGGATCGGCGGAAGCGATTTCAAATCCCAGCAACGTTTGCGCGAAAACCTGTTCCTTCGGACCTGCCCGGAGCACCTGATACAGATAGCGGAGCTGGACGCCACAGGCGGGAATGACGCCGGATTGTCCGCACTGCACGCTTTCGCGATCCCGCCTAGTCACTTCCGCTTGGTTCAGGAACGCGCGGGCCGCCGGAATATCATCGCGAATGCCTTTGGACAAATATTCATCTCGCATGGACGCGAAATCGTCGCGCCAGGCGATTTCTTTGGAGAGCGCCGCCGCGCGAGCGAAACTCGGCGTAATCATGAGTTCGAGGTACTGTTCATTTTGCCGGGCGGCGCGCGTCACGACTTCGTCCAGCCATTCTCCAGTATGGCGGGGGTCGGTCCCTCCAAATTTGCCAAAGGTGTCAAAAAAATGATCGTGACCGGAAATTCCAGCTCGAAGGCACAAAATTACGCATGGAAAACGCATCCACCAGGGAATCGTAAAGATGCTGGTCCTTAAATGCTTGCGAGGCGGGAACTTTGCCATCCCCGCAGTCCGGTTGAGCCGCGGGGCTGGAAGGCTTTGTCGCCGGGCGGGAAAACGAAAGAGTGGCGAGCGTGACGCAAAGCTGGTCTTCACTTGCGGCCCGAATCCAGGACTCCGCGTAGATGGCCCCGCTTAGGTGGTTGTGAAGATCCGCGCCCTTCGGCATCTTTGAGAGAAATGCGCGCATGCTCAGCGAATCCCCGCGTGCGGCTTCGAACGCGCGTGCGGCGCGCTGCTCCGGATTAAGAGTTTTCCCGGGTGGTTTGCTCGCTGTGTTCTGCGAAAGTGCGATTACGGCGAATACAAAAAGCAATCCGGCACCGGCCGCACATTTTCGCAGGATAGATTTCATTGAACGGGAATATAGCACAGGTCATCGAGTCGCCCGCGAGCCCTCAGCCTGCCTTTCGATGCCTCGAAAGGCAGATGCCTAGTGTTTCGGCTTTAGGAACATCGCGTCGTCCACCGGCTGGTTTATGATGATTTGCGTCAGGTGAATCGTGGCCTCAGTTTCGCCCTGGATTTGGCGGATCGTGAACGGATGTTTCACGCCCTGCACATCGCGGTAGTCCTCGAAATAGGAAAGAGTTGAGGCGCGCCCATCCGGCGTGTCCAGTTCCTCGTCGTTGCGCACCATCAGGCCGCTCTCGACGTCGAAATACATCCTCCGAATTGTCCCGTCTCTGGGATCGGCGTCAATTTCATAGGCTGGGCGTCCGGCGACATTCTCCTGCCCCACCAGCTTCAGATTCGGATAAATCTCCGCGAGTTTTATCGCTTGATAGAACTCCGACGCTCTTTTCATTGACAACAGGTCTTCCCCGGTCATGTCCGTGAGGCCCTTTTTCGGGTTCGGATCACTGACCCATCCCGAGGTGCCGTCAAACGAGTGCTTGAATACACCGACTTTTGGCAACTCCACGGTGCTCAAGTATTTGTTTGGCGCCTTTGCGTAGGATTCGGCAATGCCCACCCCGTCATATCCGGCTACCTCAATCGTTCCCTTCGAGATGCGCGTCGTCGCCCGTTGAATCGCCGCTCGCCCGCCAAGCGCATTTTCGTAATGCTCCAGAATGCCGGCCACGGTCGGCGCTTGCGCCCGCGTCACCGGAGCGCGCCACATCGTCCGCCCAACCGCAAAGCCAATCGCCCCCAAGACGATGATTGCAATCGCAATTCGTTTCACGTTATTTCCCCGCCCCCAGTTTTTCCGCCGCCCTAGCCATTACCTCTTCGACGCGCCCCGCGTCTGAAACGCTGCCCTGCGCGAAATCCTTTGACCCGCCGCCTTTGCCGCCGGCCGCCGCAAGACATTCCCGCAGCAGCGCATTCATATCACCGATCAGCCCGGCAGTCTGCGCGAAAATTACATGGCCGTCGCGCGTCCCGATCAGCGCACGGACGCGCCCCTGCTCGACAACCTTCGTCGCCAGCATCCGTGCGTAGCTCGCGTCCGCTTCATCCAGCACGCGCATCACGATGCCCGGCTCGCCCGCTTTCCCTGCGCGTTGATCTGTCGCCAGCAGCATCAGCGCCTGCACTTCGGAGAGCTCTTCCGTTAGACGCTGCCGCGCGCGATGCCCCGCCTGCCTTTCTTCGAGCGCGCGCCCGACCATTTCTGCCACCTCGGCTGGCCCGCAGCTTAGCAGATGAGCCGCCTCGCCGAGCGACGCCGCGTCCCTGCGCGCTGCCCGCGCCGCGCGCCCGCCGCACACAAATTCGACGCGCCAATTCTGCTTCACTTTTTCGAGCCGCCGCAACAGGATCATCCCAATCTGTCCGGTGCGCGCGACGTGCGTGCCGCCGCACGGCTGGCGGTCGAAACCCTCAATCTCGATTGCGCGCAGCACGCCCTCTCGCTCGACCTGTTTTCGCACTCCCGCCGCGGCCAGCTCTTCCGCCGTGCCGTAATGTATCTTTACCGCGCGGTCATCGAAGATAATTTCATTCGTGCGGCGTTCCGCGGCTTCGATCTGATTTGCGCCGAGGTTTCCGCCGGCGACATCGATTGTCGAAATTTCGCGCCCCAGATGAAATGAGATTGTCGGCATTTGAAATAGCTCGATGAACGCCGCCGAAAGCAGGTGCTGCCCGGTGTGCTGCTGAATGTGGTCGAAGCGCCGCTCCCAGTCAATCTTGCCGTGAATCGGGCCCAGCCGGACCGCGCGATCCGTGAAGTGAATTATTTCGCCTTTGCCGTCATTCGACTCCTCGCTATCCAGCACCTCCGTTACCCGCGCCTCGCCCAGCCTGCCTGTGTCGTGCGGCTGCCCGCCCGATGTTGGATAGAAGGCCGTGCGGTCGACTATCACGCGCCAGCGCTCGCCATCTTGCGCGACGGGGTCATCTTTTGCGCGCGATTCATCTTTCACGCAAGACAACACCGTCGCGTCAAATTCCTTCAGAAACGAATCGTTATAGTAAAGCCGCTCGGTCATCTCAATTTGTTGGAGGGGTTCTTGCCTAGCCCGAGTCCTCTGGACCGGGTTTCTTTTCAAATCCACAACGACATTGCCACTGGGGCATGAATTGTCCCGCTTTCGGGGAACGCGGGCTACATTGCCTTCAGCGCCGCATCCCACGCCTCGCTGTACTTATAGCCCGTCCCCGTATTGAACAGCACCACGCTCTCCTCCGGCTTAATCCATCCGCTGGCCGCGAGCTTTTGTGCAGCCACCACCGTCGCCGCGCCCTCCGGCGCCGCAAAAATTCCTTCGAGTCGCGCCAGTTCCCTTCCCGCCGCAAACATCTCGTCATCGGTGGCCGCAAGCGCGGTCCCGTGGGTCGTTGCGATGTCGTCCAGAATAATAAAATCCCCAATCGCCTTCGGGACGCGAAGACCCGAGGCCAGCGTTGCGGCATTCTCAAAAAATTCCGAAGCCTTCGCATGCGCTTCAAACGCGCGTACAATCGGTGCGCACCCCGAGGCCTGCACGCTCACCATCCGCGGCAGCTTCGCCACGTTCCACCCCATCGCGCGCATTTCCTCGAATGCTTTGCACATTCCCACGAGGCCCACGCCGCCCCCCGTCGGATAAATAATCACGTCGGGCAGCGCGCCTCCAAATTGTTCCCAAATCTCGTAGCCCATCGTTTTCTTGCCTTCGATGCGGTACGGCTCCTTCAGCGTCGTCACCTCGAACCAGCCTTCGCGCTCTTTGTTCTTCGCCACATATTTCCCGCAATCCGAAATCAGCCCTTTCAATTTTCGCACGTCCGCGCCGAACGCCATGCACTCCTGCACGTTCGCGTGGGGAGTGTCGGCGGGCATTACGATCACCGCGGGGATTCCTGCCTTCGCCGCGTAGGCCGCCAGCGCCCCGCCTGCGTTTCCCGCAGTCGGAGTCGCGAGCGCCTTCGCGCCCAGCGCGCGCGCGCGGGTCACCGCCGCTGAAAGCCCGCGCGCCTTGAATGAGCCAGTCGGGTTCAGCCCTTCGTCCTTGATGAGCAGCCGCTCCAATCCAAGTTTCGCGCCCAGCCGGTCCGCCTGCAAAATCGGCGTCATGCCTTCGCCGAGCGTAACCGGCTCGTCGCCCGGCAGCACTTCCGCGTAGCGCCACATGCTCAGCGGGCGCCCCGCCATGTTGCCGCCGCGCCCAGCGCCATTCGCATCCATCGCGCCAGCAAGCGCGGGAGTGAGCGTCTTCGCCGCCTTCGCAAGGTCATACCGCGCCAGCAGCGGCTTTCCGCAATCCGGACACAAATTTTGCAGCTTCGTGTGCGGCAGAATCTTTTTGCATGCCGAACATTCCAGGTGAGTGAGCGTGCAAAGGGATCTCAGTGGCGATGACGCCGAAAGCGGTGGAATACCACCAGAAATTGAGCTTTTGGCCGTGGACATAGCAAATTAGGATAGCACAACCGTCCTGGATGATTTTCTCTGAACCGGGACGCGGACTTGTGGCGTATGAAGTGGGACTAACGTAGTTCTGCTCGCGCGTCATCCGAATGTGTTACTTCACCCGGCCGGCGCAATCCTTGAAGGTCTCATCTCGCACCGCAATCCACACGACCGAGCCCGGCTCGACTGCCGTGGCTCAATGACAATTCGCGTTATCCGCGTAAATTCCGGCGCTGATCATCCCCCCCAGAAACCGGCTGCAATCCGTAATCTTTGCCAGGGTCGTATCTTTCTTCAGCGCATTGGGATCCACGAATCGCGTCGCATTCAAATTTTTCCTCTCCGCGACGACTGTGTCCGACCAGGCCGTCAAATTCGCAAAGTCATTCTGCAGCAGCGCGAATGCGCTATGGTCGTCATCCGTGAATGCAAATATTTTCGCTTGGCTGACGCTGGTCGCCACCTGATCGCGGTAATCCTGCGGCCAGGTCCCCACCACCGGGACGGCATATGTAATCACGCTTTCCACGGCGCCCTGCCATTGGCGCATCTCGCCGAGCGCGTTGATCGCCGCCGCACGAAAATTCACCGACAGCCGTTCGCCTGTGGCCGACGCGCCACCGGTCGCGGGCTCCGTTGTCCGGGGCGCGATGGTTGCAGGCGGCGATGACGTCACGAGCGTAATACGGTCCGTCTCAATCGTCAGCGTCCCGCCCAGCGCCTGCGAAATCAATTGCAGGTCCACATAGGTGCGACCCTGCACGTTTGCGATTGCTCCACTGACCGGTTTCCCGTTAACGACGAACGTTTTTTCGGGCGCATTCTGTGGGATCGCTTGCCCGCCAATCGCCAGGCTCGCGACCAACATCGTAAACACAACCAAGATTGTCCATTGAAGAGTGCTGTGCTTTTTCATCGGGAAAACCTCCGCCGACTGGATTGCCCCCTTATTTTACTCCTTGTGGCCATTTCCAGAGTGTCCCAGATTGGACATCGTTTGATACAGCTCGGTGAATGAATGAACATATTCATCGGACACTCGCCGGGGGAACTGTAGCCATGAATAGGGACCGGAAGAATGCGGCAATCATCACACTTGCGGCGCTGGGCGCGATCATTGCCGCACTATCCGCAAGGATTTCTCTAATTATCGGTCTACCCCAGAGCATTATCTTGGCGGGTGTTGGAGTGTTTTATGCCGTCGTGATTGCCCTGCTGGTGATCGTCAACAAGCAAAAGCGACGCGGGCCGGCGGCAGGATAGGCCAAGCGTTGCTCTCATCGAATATTAGCCCTGCGCCAGGAATTTTCTCAGCGGCTCCCAGTAATTCTTATTCCATCCTTCGAGCAAGCTGGCAGCCGCGCCGTTCGGAAATCCCCTGTGGTCAAGAATTAGCTTCGTATCGGAGCCATCCTCCTTAAGCTCGAACCTAGCGATGGAATAATCGCTCGGGTGCCAACTGGCCGACCGCCACGCCTGAATGATTCGCTCATTGGGCACAAGTTCGATTTGCCGTCCCGTAATATAGCCGCCAAAAATCGAAAAAGCGCCGCCCGCTTCGCGGCCAATGTCCGCGGGTTTGTTCTTGGGAACCATTCCGGATTTCACCGCGTCGCTGAGCTGCACGACTTTCTCGAACCGCGCGGCATCCGTCAGCGCTTCATACACGCGCATGCGGCTCGCCTTGAGGGCCACCTCCTGATGGATCGACTCCGCCGAATGCGAAATCTCACTGCCTGCCGCTTGAGCGGCCGCGCGGGCGCTGCGCGCCAATGGCAACGAAACTCCGGCCATGCCCAGCCCCGATAACAAAGTCGCCATGCGCACAGAAAAATCTCTGCGTGTGAAATGGTTTGAATTCATGATTTGTCCTCTTTTCCAGAAATCTTCCGTCGGCCTTCTTGCGGAATATCCTAACTGATTGCTGGCCCAATCAACAAAGTACCAAATGTTTGAGAGGCGAGTTTTCTTCTCCAGTTTCCGCCTGCGCGGATGACAGACAGGGGCTTTCAGTCCAGCCCCTAACAAGCGATAATCTTCAGCATCGGGATCTCGGGATCCGGGGGCAGGGCAACGATATGCGTGCAAAAAATCTTGCATTCATGATTCTGGCGGTGGGAATAATCGCGGTTTCTTTGCCAACTTTGTCCGCCGGCCAATCGGATGTGCGCGAGCAAACGTTATTTGGAGCGGAAGGCAAGGTTGAGAAGAAGCACGGTACTTATATCGACCACCCTCCCGTTGAACGTCCGGTGGCTCTCCCGGAGGAAATTTTGAAGCTTTTGCGTGCGGAAGATCGCGTCGCGAAGTGCCTGCGGTCGGAGGGGTTAAATGAGGCTCCGGCTTCTTGGTTTGTCGCATCGCAGGTCCATCTGCATGATAAAGATCAGGCCGATTATGTCGTTCTTCCGGTCGACGGATGCCTCTTCGGCCAGACCACAATTCCGTTTTGGCTCTTCGGCAAAACCGCCCGCGGCTACGACATGATTCTTAAGACCGATCAACTTGGAATCGAAGTGTTGAAATCGAAAACGAACGGCTATTTGGACATCAAGGGAATGTCCTCAACAGCGGCGGAGTCCTACATCGTCAAATTCAAGTTCGACGGCCAAAGGTATCAAATGGGCAGCCAGCAAGTTCGCTGAACAGGGGGTTGAATCCGCATCCCCCAGTAGGCGCACTCTTCGCTGCGCCCGGGTAGCGGCTCTGAAAAGACTGTAAAAGGCAAAGAGGAGACAAGAGCAAATGAAGAGGTTTTTGACTTTCTTATATTCGTGATTGAGGGCAGAAAATTTCCACACGTTACAACGACGTGCGGGGCACCCGGCGATTGCAATAGTTCATTTAGGGCCGGCAAACTGGCGTAATGAAAACAGAGCTGATTCATGCCCCACGATCTATCACACCTACTAGTAGTCGGTATCTCCTCCCGGGCGCTTTTTAATCTTGAGGATGAGGACCTCATCTTCCGGGAAAGAGGACTTCAAGAATTCATCGACTTCCAGCGCGCCCATGAAGACGACGTCCTCGCCCCAGGGTCTGCTTTCGCTCTTATAAAGGGACTTCTCCGCCTGAATGATGGGCCTGTGGGCGGGTGGGCGGGTGGCCGCGCCTTTGTCCGTGGGTGGCACATCCTTTGTCCGCCGCGGCGGACAAAGGGTGGGGTCGTTGACTCTAGAATCTGATTCGCGGAATCCCACCTATTCGAACACTCATTCGAATAGGTTTTGGGTAAAATCTTCCCATAATTCCTACGTAATTCTCTTGACATTAGTTAACTCTTGCGCTAACATGCCCCATGAACTCCTCACTGCCAGCCACGAACCACCCGCCACGAGCAAGTATTTCCTTTGATCTTTCAACCGCGGACCGTCAACTCTCGACTGCTCCTCATAACTCCATGTGTTCCCTATCACTTACAAGAAATCCTCAAATTGGCTATCCAAGCCTCCTTTATTTTCTATCACTTGCGAGCACGCATTCCGGTAAGTACATGTGTTATCTACCACTTGCAGAGAATCTGCAGAAGGCCCCAAAATTCACCCAATGTTTCCTGTCACTTACAGACACACTTTCCCATAAGTACCTGTGTTACCTACCACTTACAAAAAAGGTGGGGGGGTAGGGTGGCGCGTGGTATGCGTCCCGATGAATTCTATCGGGAGGGATGGCGCATCTCTTTCGTTCCAGCGGAGTCTATCGGGAGTGGGATGATGCGAACCGATGTCCTCGAAACCGTGCCAGCGCATTCAATGGCCTCCGCCCATGCGCCCAGCTACAATAGAACCGTGCCCATTCGCCTCATCGCCGTGGATATTGACGGGACGCTCCTGGACAGCCACTGGAAGGTTCCCGAGGCCAACCAGCGGGCCATCGCGCGCGCCGTGGCCTCGGGCATCGAGGTCGCGCTCGTGACCGGCCGCCGCTTCGATTTCGCGCTCCCCATCAGCGCCCAGCTTCAGTGCCCTATCACCATGATCGTGAACAATGGCGCGGTGGTGAAGTCGAGCAGCGGAGAAACCCAATTGCGGCACTTGCTTCCCGCCGCCGAAGCGCGGCGCGTCCTTGCAGCCACCACCGAATTTCGCGACGGCGCAGCCGTCGTCTTTGACCGTCCGCAAGCCGAGCAGGTCATCTTTGAGCGCATGAACTGGGAAGATCCGCACCGCCGTGGTTATTACGAGCGGAACAAGGAGTACATCGCTTTCTGCACCCCGCTCGAGGATTGCCTTACGGAAGATCCCATCCAAGTCATGTATAGTGGCACGGTGCAGGCGACGCGAAATACGGCCGATGCCCTTCGCCGAATGAATGCGTCTAACAAATTCGCGCTCGCGATCACCGAATACGAGGCGCGCGACTTCGCGCTCGTGGACGTGGTCCATCCAAGCGTCTCGAAGGGCGCGACGCTTGCCGAATGGGCCGCGCGGCGGAGTTACGCACGCGAAGAGGTCATGGCAATCGGAGACAACCTGAACGACCGTGAGATGCTCGAATTCGCAGGCATGCCAATCGTGATGGGAAACAGCGTGGCGGAACTCAAGACCACCGGCTACCGGACAACGCTCTCGAATGACGAAGCGGGCGTCGCACACGCCATCTACTCTTACGCCCTGGGTGGCGCCTGATGCGCGCGCTTCTCCATTCTTTCGTGGCGCAGCCGGTCGTGCGCGCCCTGAGTCTCGAAGGGGCTGCGCGCCGCGCCGGGGTTTTTGGTTTTCTGCTGTTGATCAGCGCCTTCGCGCCCGGCGCGCGAGCCGAATACGCCGTGCTCCGCACCGGCATGCGCATTCACATTACGGGGTACGAAAATTTGGGAAATACATTGCGGCTCCACGTCGCCGGCGGCACCTTGGATGTGGCCGTTGAGGACGTCGTCAACATCGAGCCCGAAGAAATCTTCGCGCCCATCGTGAAGCCCCCGAAGCCCCGAGCCGATTTGCTCTTGAGCGTTCGCTATCCGGAATTGATCGTCGCCGCGGCGAAAAAATACGGGCTTGACGCGCAATTGCTCGCCGCCGTAGCCGCCGCGGAATCAAACTTTGACCCGCGCGCCATCTCGCGCAAGAATGCGCAGGGCGTGATGCAGCTGCTTCCCGAAACTTCCGCGCGGCTCGCCGTCCGCAATCCTTTCGACCCCGCGCAAAACATTGACGCAGGCGCGCGCTACTTGAAAGAACTGCTCGACCGGTATCGCGGCAATGTGAAGCTCGCGCTCGCCGCTTATAACGCGGGCCCCGAACGCGTGGATCAGTACGGTGGCGTGCCTCCCTACCGTGAGACGCAGGACTACATCGCCAGAATCGTGAATCGCCTTGCCCAGCTCGCGAAACAAAATCCTCAAACGGAAGTGCCACCGCCCTCGGCGCCTGTACAGAGCGCTTCCGCTTCATCGCAAATTTCCGGTGCACCCGCGCAGTCAGCCTCCAGCCCGGCGCAAGCGCCGGGTGGCTCCAGCACTGTTCCATTTCACAGATTCTGATTCGTTTGCAAAAAATAGATAAAATCTGCCGCGGTTTTCGCTGAATTTATTTTTTTAATGCTGCGGATTCTGCTGCTGCGGATTTTGTTGTGGATTCTGTTGCGGGTTTTGCTGCGGATTCTGCTGCGGGTTCTGCGAAGGATTTGTCCCAGGACCTGAGGGAGGATTCTGCGGCGGAGTTGCCCCTGTTCCTGTCCCTGGTGCGGCCGCAGGATTCTGCCCCGGATTTGTTGCGGTTCCGCCCATCGCAAGAGAGTTTGGAGGGTTGCAGGGATCGTTTCCCTGCGGCGGAGCAGTGGGATCATAGAAGAACTCCCACTGAACGTACTTTATGCCGCCGTTGCATACACGAATCGACGCCGTGGGCACATTGCTGCCGACACCGATCAGTTGGCCGCCCATTAACGGGCCGCTGCCGATGGTTCCCGGACTGGTTCCGGTTCCCGTGCCCTGTCCCGGCGCATTCGGATCAGGAGTCGTTGGCGTGGTCCCTCCCGGCGCTGTGGTTGTCGTCCCTCCGGGTGGCTGCACGCCCCCCAGTGTGTTTAGGGCCCCCCCTGTTGATACGCCGGCCGGCTGCCCCGGCTGTGGCAGGCCGGGCATCCCGCCAGCGTAAAGTGTTTTGTGCATCACGCTCCCGATGAGGACGCCATTGGGAGTGACGTAGATGAGGCGCCAGCCTTTGTCCCCGGTGTCCATTGGATCTTTGTATGCCTTGCGAATGTAGCGGGGCTGGTCGATTACATATTTCGTCAAATCTTCAAGACTCTTTGGGAAGCGGCCGTTCTTTTTGTAGTAGAGGCGCACGGCGCGAATATATTGATTCCCACGCCAGGCGAGTTCTGCTTCGCGCTCTCGTTTTGCTTGGGTTTTTAGGTTGACGGCGACAGCGGTTGCTCCGATGAGCATCACCGTGGCCATGAACATGACCATGAGCATCGCGTAGCCGCGTTCACCGCGAGACCGGGCGCGAAATTCACCGGGGAATTCACAGCCGGAACCGCTGGCGCATGCGGGACGCCTTTCCGGGCTGCGATCGCGAATGATTGCGTCTGGAATCATGGTTCGGTCTTTTCCAGCTCCATCGCCACCGTGGCACGGCGATTGGAGCCGAGTTCCTCGATCTCGACGGAGTCATTGCCGATGTGGAGGAGTCGGAAACGATTCAAGATCGTTTCCCCAATGGCGGCAATGAAAACGTCGTCACCATCGGTGAAGAATGCGCGCCGCGATCCCACGGCCGGGCCTTCCGCGTAGCCAAAACATTTCATGGGGAAAACGAGTGGCGGCGGGCCCGCCGGACCAGCCGCGATGCCCGACCCACCGTTGCCACCACCCGGGAAATTTGGATGAGTTGGAGTTAGCGGCGGCGGGGCCTTGTCGTCAAAAATATTGCGATGGCGGCCGGAGTATTCCACCGAGTGAAGGCTAGCAAGCAAATCAAAGCGAATCGAGGGGTTCTCGATACTCATGGGCTGATAATTGCCAGTGTCGTCAAATACCGGGGCGGGGGAAGCAATGGTTCCCTTGTAATTCGCGTAGACGAAATAGAGGAGCACCGCCAGAATCGGCAGCATGATCGAGAGGCGCGTTTTTTCGGACTTGGTCACGAGCGGAAATAAGTCCGCAATTCGAGATTCAAGCTCAACTTGCCTTCCGTTTTGGAATCGAGTGAAAGATTATCGAGCAAATAAAAGCTTCCGGAGCGTTCAAGTCCATTGATGAAGCTCACCAAACTCGGATATGCCCCCGACATGCTAATAGTAATGGCGACCTCATCCACGCCGCGATTCGGGAGGTTTTTCTCACGGAAATGTGTGGAGGTGATTTCCAGGCCGGCGTCGTGGGCGAGATTGCCAAGGTCCAGAAGTACCGATGAATATCCGATGTCCGCAGGCCGCAAATCTTTTTCGTAGAAATTGGCGGTTTGAGTTTCTACATCGGGCAAGCTTTTTCGGATGTCGGCGGCGCGGCGGATATCCGCGGACATCAAGTCGCGGCGGCGGCGCAGGAGTCGCACCTGATCCGCGGTGGCTTCGGGCGAAGCGTTGAGGCGATAGTTGGCGGCGATCAGGGCGGCATCGAGAAGGAGCACGAGCACGACCACGGCGCGGATTGCGATTTTGCGGCTTTTCGTATTCATCGGGTCGTCCCGCCTTGCGCAACGGGTTTCGACTGCGGAGGGTGCGGTTCAATTTGAATGACGGCCTTGGGCGCATCCGGGACGGCCGTATACCATGCGGTCAGATCGTACAGAATGCGGTCTGTGTCGACGCCGGTAGTGCGCTCGGGCCGCGTCTCCGAACTCAAGGCAATATGCGAAAAAGTGCGCGAGGTTTCGAGTGCGCGCAATAATTTCATTCCAGCCTCATCCGTGGTCGCGCCAATTTTCAAGGTGAGTTCGATGTGCCCTTCTTTCAGGCGCGGGGAAATGCTTGTGACGCGCGCACCTTCCGGGAGCAAGTTTTCAAAATCCATGAAAATGCGGGTCCAGGGGAAGCTGCGCTCTTCAATCAGGCCATTCAGGAATGTGGAGCGGTCGCGGATCTCGACGATCTTTGAATCATTGAAAAAAGTATCAAGGCTCTGGCGCTGGGTTGCGAGGACGTTTATTTCACTCTCAATCTGCGCCAACTCCTTGCGGCGGACTTCATTCGCTTTGCGAATCGAATAAGCGCGCCAGGAGAATACCAGGAGGACGATCACGGCAAGGGTGCCGATCAGGGCGTATCCGAAAACGAATCGTCTGTCGTTTTCAAGCGGTGCAGTGGCGAGATTGAGACGTACCTTCATGAATCCTTTTCAAAGTGCTTAGGAGCCGCGGTTCATGCTCCAACCAACAAGGGCGTCGAGATCCTGCTCCGCCAAACGTTGTGCGTCACTGCTGAGTTTCCCTGCCAATTCCGCAGCCCGGAGTAGCCCTGTAACCGGGCAGCCGAATTCGGCTTCCAGAGGCACACGGAAATCCTCGAATCGCCTGCCAAAGCCCGCCAGCCGCAACCCCTGAATGCCTTCGCTCCAAGCGTCCTGATAATACGCGGCAACGGGAAAAAGTTCGTCAAGCAGAGTTTTCGGCTCGAGCTCGTCGAGTCCAGAAGGGAGCTCAGTGCAACGATAGCCGCAGAGAATCCCTTCCCGTGCGATTCCGGTTGTGAGAGTGGCGCCGGAAACGCGGGCGAGCATGACCGGGCGCGCATCATCGAGAAGGGGCAGAGTGGCAAGCGTTGAGCTCATCACAACCCCGGGACTCACACCGGCGGCTTCCACCAAGGATTCGTATTCTCTCACGATACGCAAGCGCGCGAGGCCGGTGAGGATGTCCACGCCCTCATCGCGCGGAGCCTGGCGCATGTAAGAAATGAGGGTCTCCTCCGCTTCGAAGGGAACGCTTTTCTTCAGGCGCCAGCGAAGCATGGGAATCGCTTCGGCAGCGGAACGCGGGAAGACGTCAAAATGAAGAACAAACACGCGGATCACGGTGTCCGGCAAGAGCAGGGCGATATTCTGATTGCGCACGCCAAGCTGTTTCAAGGTTTGATCAATTGCGCGGTGAACCGCCTCTCCATCAACCAGATTGGATTCCACGGCGCTCGGCTTAATCGAACCCGGCGGCAAAGCGGCGACGGCGCACTCATCCAGGCTGTAGGTTCCCCGCCGCCAATTCGCCGCGGCCACATAGTCGGGCGAAATTTCCATTGCCACGAGCGGGTGCGGCATGGAATCGAGCATGCGCACGATGCGCCGGACAAAAGCGCTGCGGTAGATGCCCTGCCTGATTCCGGTGGCGCTACTCAATGAATGTCACCTTGTTGATTTCGCGCAGAGTTGTGACACCCGCGCGCACCTTGGAGAGACCCGCATCGCGGAGGAACCTCATCCCAGAATCTTTTGCGACGCGCTTAATTTCCGAGGTTGGGCGCCGGTTGATAATCATCTCGCGAATGTTATCGGTGAGATCCAGCAATTCAGCGATGGCCACGCGGCCATGATAACCCGTCCCCGAACATTCCAGACACCCAGCGCCCGATGCAATCGGCACCTGGCCCCAAATCTTGGGGTCGAGGCCGGATATTGTCAATTCCTCGAGGGTGGGGGGAGCGAACTTCCTGCAGTGCTCGCAAACGACGCGGACGAGACGCTGCGCGAGAATGCAGTTCAGCGCAGAAACGAAATTGTAAGGTTCGACACCCATGTTGATGAAGCGGCCGATGACGTCGGTGACGTTATTGGCGTGGACGGTGGTAAATACGAGGTGGCCGGTGAGCGCGGACTGAATGGCAATCTGCGCGGTTTCCTGATCGCGGATTTCGCCGACCATGATCTTATCGGGGTCGTGGCGCAGAATGGAGCGCAATCCGCGCGCGAACGTGAGACCTTTCTTTTCGTTCACCGGGATCTGCGTGATTCCGCGCACCTGATACTCAACCGGGTCTTCAATGGTGATGATTTTGTCTTCATCGGTCTTGATTTCATTTACGGCGCCGTAGAGCGTGGTGGTCTTGCCGGAACCCGTGGGGCCGGTGACCAGAACCATTCCGTAGGGTTCCTGAATGTACTTGCGAAATTTTCGCAGATCTTCCTGATCGAAGCCGACGATATCGAGCGTGAGATTGTGGAATTTTTCCGACAGGGTTTCTTTGTCCAGGACACGCAATACGGCGTCTTCGCCGTGAATGGAGGGCATGATGGAGACGCGGAAATCCACAAAGCGGCCTTTGTAGCGGACGCGGAAGCGGCCATCCTGAGGAACGCGGCGCTCGGCGATATCCAAGTCACTCATGACCTTGATGCGGGTGAGAATGGTGGAATGCCATTCCTTGGCGATGGGAGTCATGGCGTATTGGAGTATGCCGTCAATGCGATATTTGATGACCACTTCGATGTCGCGGGCTTCGATGTGAATGTCACTGGCGCGGCGCTCGAGAGCGGTGAAAATGACCGTGTCCACAAGACGAACAACGGGGCTGATGGCTGAATCACTGGTGAGGCGATCCGCGGAAAGCGTTTCGTCGTTCTCTTCGTCATCCTCGACGACCTGCAACGTGAAAGCCTCGGTCGCCTGTTCGAGAACGCGCTGGGATTGCTCGGTGCGCTTCAGAAGGTCGCTGATTTGCGCGGGCGTGGCGACCTTGAGGACGAGTTTTTTGCCAATCAAGAGGCTCAATTCGTCGCTGAGAAGCACCTGCGCGGGATCGGCAACGGCGACAACGAGCGAGTTTTCATGAGACTCGATGGGAACAAAATTGAAGCGGAACATCAGGTCCGCGGGAATGCTGCGGAAGAGTTCCGGGTCGATGTGCTGCTCGTTGAGGTCCACGAAGCCGCAGCGATACCGCGCGGCGAGTTTCAGAGCATGTTCGCGGTCGTCCCGCTCATCGACAGCCAACGGTAATCCGGTATTATGGTTTGCGATGCTCAAGATTTATCCGCCTTGTCCGTCATCCGCCGTTGCTGGCGCCCAGCGAAAAACTGAAAATCGGTAAATAGAGTGAAACAAGAATAAAGAGCACGATTCCGCCCATGAAGATCAAAATGGCGGGCTCGATGAGAGAAACCATTGTCGCAGTCCGGTTGTTGACTTCTTCCTCATAAAACTCGGCCACGCTCGTGAGCATGGGGGCGAGAGCGCCGCTGGCCTCGCCGACCTCGGTCATTTCCAACGCGAGATCGGGAAAGATGCCCGTGGAGGACAGTGCGGCGTGAAGCGATTGGCCTTCGCGGATGAGCTTCGCGGATTCGCGCACGGCATCACCGACGAGTTTGCTGGTGATGGAATTCGCGGCGGTATCGAGCGCCTGGACGAGGGGAGTGCCTCCGGTCAACAGGGTCGAAAGGGTGCGGGAGAACTGGGCAATCTGGAATTTGATCCAAGTGTCGCCGACCATGGGCAACTTGAGCTTCAGGCGATCAAACGTCACGCCACCCTCTTCGGTCCGGGACCAAAAATAAACCGCAACAGCGGCGAGCACCAAGAGAGCGAAAGCGCCGATAAAATAGGGGCGGAAACCAACGGCGACACCAATCAGTATTCGAGTGGCCAGGGGCAGGGTAATATTCATATCGGCATAAAGACGCGCGAACTGCGGAATGACGAAAGCCACGACGTAAGCAACGATCGAGATGGCCGCGAAAACGAGAATAGCAGGATAGACAAGCGCGGCGATCAGTTTTTTGCGGATGCCCGTGGTAATGCGCTGGTAAGCGATGTAGTAGTCCAGCACGCCGGAAAGATTGCCGCTCTTTTCGCCAGCAAGTACGGAGGTGGTATAGACCTTTGGAAAGCTTCCCTGCTCCACCAGGGCTTCAGAAAGTAGCGCACCCTCGCGCACACGGCGGCGGACGTCAGCCAGGACCGGGCGCAAACGAGGAGCGGCTACGCGCTCGGAGAGCAAGTCAAGCGATTTGAGGATGGGCAAGCCGGCCTTGATGAGCGTATTGAACTGTTGATTGAAAATCAGAAATTCAGTGCCACCAATGGAGCGCTTGCGCTTGCCTTGCAAAACAGCGCCGACAAAGCCGCCCTGCGGCCGGACGGAATAAACAAACAAGCCCCGGTCCTGGAGCTTTTGGCGGGCCTCTTCCAGGGTTTGGGCGCCCTCAACCTGTGAAAAGACATTCCCGTTTGCGTCAGCGACTTTGCAGACAAAATCAGCCACGGAGCCAGTTTACCTCAATCGTAAGGGCGTCTGAAGCGCGGTGCACTCACCCTTGCGCAGAAGGATACATCAACCTGAATTCGCACAAAATTCGGGCAGGATTCGGCCCAGGTAAAAAGACCCCTACCCTTACATAGGTAAGACCCCGGACAAGGGAAAAAGGTTCACTCGCGCGGGGCGGAAGATGACCCCTCATCCACGATGGCAACCCCCTTGGGGGCCGTAAAGTGGAACATTGACTCCGGAAGATCCATGTCCATTTGCCAGCGGCCAAAGTTGTATTCCAGCTCAATGCCACCTGTCTGGCGAACAAGGACGCGCGTCAACCACCCATCTTTGGGGTCCACGTCAAGCAGGACTTCCCGGATTTCTCTGGGATCTTCCGGCGAGGCGGGTCTTGCGGTCGAACCGGAATGATTGCCGGCGGCATCAGCCGAATCCGAGAAACCCCGTGGTTGGCAACGAAGAGTGACGGCGCGGCCTTCACCGGGCTGAGCAAGCAATTCGATGCGCTTGCAGAAACGGCTCAGAGTGGATTTGCCGGTTATGAGCGAGAGAGGCGTGCGCATGTCACTGCTCTCCTTCATGGGCGCTCGAATGACGGTGTGGTCAGCGGGGGTGTAGGACCAGACGGTTTTACCGTCGGCGAGAAAGAGCTTTTGCTCCGGCTCCTCGTATTCCCATCGCATGCGCCCCGGACGGGAGAAATATGCAGTGCCGGATTCGAGGCGGACGGTGAGGCGGCCTTCGGTGTAGCGTTCCAGGAAGACAGCCTTGAGGGTGCGTGCGGAGTGGTAACGGGATTCAACGAGTTGGACGAAACGCTGAGCGTCGCCTGGTGCGCCTGCAGGGGCGATTGCAGCGAGTAGACTGCCCGTGAGAGCAAGCCGTGCGGAGATTGCGCGCAGGCGCATAGCTTTAGCTTAACAGATGCAACAGCCGGAAGAATCGCGAGCTGTTTGCAGCGGCGGATGCGCGGCGTTAAAGATGATTACCTGAGCGGGCTCGTAACGGATGCTTCCGAGCCATCCGTGGTAGCGTGAACGCGAGTCGTTTGATCCATGAAAAATCGCATCCTGCCGGTGTTGTTGTAGCTCTGTGGATCGCCAAAAACGGAGTAGGTCGAGATGATTCCATTGGAATCGGCCGGGCCAGCGACGTAGCGGAAGTTATACCCATCCTTGCTGGCGATCGTGCCGGCTGGGGGAGCCAGCACGGGGTCAACCAGATCCGCGGCATCCTTGCCACTGGGAGCGCCCGGCAGAGGCGGGCCAAGTTGAGACTGATCTTTCGGAAAGGTTCCGTAGCTGGTTTGATAAGCGAACAAAACAGTTCGCAAAGTGTCGATTGTCTTCAAGGCAGAGGTCTCGTTGCCCGTCATGCGCATCTTTGACACATTTGGAATTGCGACGAGCATCAGGGTCAAGATGATGGCAACAACGATGAGCAATTCGAGAAGAGAAAAACCGCGTTCGCGACGATTCATGATGATCTCCCTGGAGCAAATTGCCCCAACACGCCCAGGGCGGGCCCTCAGTACCCAGCCCAAATCACCTAAACAAGAAACTCAAGATAGTATACAAGGGCTCTCCGCATAAAGCCAGAGGGATTCTGGGGAATTATCCATTTGATTCCCTAACAAAACCCCTTGACAAACAGCAAGCCTTGTTATATGCTGTGCCCATGCTTGCCTGTCCGCATTGTGGAAAACTCATTTCGGATTCCCTCATAACTGCCTACTCAGGTCGCATCGGTGGCAGAAAAACAGCCAAGCGCGGCTCCGATTATTTCCGCAAAATCGCAGCCATGCGGACAAACCGCAGAGGCGGTAGACCCAAGAAGGAGAGGTAACGCATTTGAAAAATGGTTATCATCTAACACAGCGGGGCGTGAATGACCACAAAACTGTTGAAACAGACAAAATTGTAAAACGACAACGTAATGAATAAACTATTCATCGTTGCGCTTGCTCTGCCGGGCGTAATAGCACTGATTTTGGTGCTTATGTTGTGGCAGAGGCAGGGCTTGTGGTCTCAGTTAGAAGTACCGCGCAGAGAAACAACTTCTACCATGCCCAACGTGTTTACCGCCGTTCAGCAGGAACGCCTAACAGTTTTCATAAACTGGGTGGATGAAACGGATGCAAAGATACGCACAATTGGGAGTGGTTCTGATTATGCCCATGATTTCAAAATTCAGCGTCTCGCCGTCACAAAGGACAATTATGTGTGCGGGACGGTGTGGCTTCGGCCACGTAACAGTTCCTCCTCGGAACAAGTTCTAAGATACGTGCTTCCTCCCGGCGACAGAATTGTGCCCATTAATGTACACGATAACAAGTATTGGAATGAAGCAGGATGCGATACTGCAACGCTGGCTGTACTGCACAGCGATGTTAAGTGAATAAAACTCTGTTGCGAAGTGAATAACATCTCCCAGCAAATCTCAGCCCAACTCCGACTTGGCATAGCACCTTACAAAGCAAAAGGGTCACAAGTTGAGCAGTCAAGTATAATTCCTTAATTTTGTGCTTGACAAATAGCAAGGCTTGCTGTACTATTTGGACAGTGAGGAACATAAAATGAGCCGCTCAACGATAAGCACTTTTGAACTTTTCAGGATGTTTCCAGACGTAGAAACGGCGCGGAAATATCTGGAATCCCGCCTCTGGCCTAACGGCCCAGTCTGCCCGACATGCCACAAATCAGACCATCTCTGCACCCGCAAGAAAGGATTCTATCGCTGCAATCCTTGCACGCTGGATTTCAACGTCCGAACGGGAACAATTTTCGAGCGGTCGCACATTCCCTTGCACAAGTGGCTCGCCGCGATGTACCTGTTAATGACTTCCCGCAAGGGAATTTCCTCAATGCAGTTGGCGAAAGAGATTGGCATTCGGCAATCATCGGCATGGTTCCTGCTACAGCGTCTCCGCGAAGCGTGCGCCGCAGACCTCACGATGCTGCGCGGAATTGTTGAAGTAGATGAGATTTATTTTGGCGGCAAAGAGCAAAACAAACACATGAGCAAGAGAATGTACGGTGACAAAGGCGTTCCCAACAAGACGGCTGTAATTGGGATGCGGGAACGTGGTGGACGCGCAAGGGGTTTGCCTGTTGAGAACACTGGCGGAATTAGCCTTCAAACGGCGGTGAATCAGAACGTGGAATTAGGTTCAACGATTCATACGGACGAATATCGCAGCTATCAAGGGCTTGGGAAAAACTTTAAGCACCAAACCGTGAATCACGGCGAACAAAAATACGTTGAAAAGGGTGTCACCACCAACGGAATTGAGAGTGTTTTTGCCGTGATGCGCCGAGGGATGCACGGCGTCTATCACCACGCCAGTAAGAAACACATCGCCCGCTACGTCAACGAATTCACATGGCGGCTGAATGACGGTAACGTGGCTCGGCACACGCTGGATAGATTAGATAGTCTTGTCGGAGCAACAGCCGGACGGAGAATCACTTACAAGGAGTTGATAGCGGAGCAGAAGCGGTCTGCGGCATAGAGGCTCAGCGAATCTCCATGCTTTCTTCTATCCGTTTTAGCTCTCTTTCTCGGTTGTCAATTTGTTCCTGTAAACTCATGGTTTGGTTAGCCAAGAGAGAAAAGATGCCCCGACCCTGAAACCCAAACAATCCTTTGATACGCATTTCGTTTTTGAGGTCGGCTATTTCGTCTTGAAGTTCTACTCTTCGCCTAGAAAGCTCACCCCAACCTTGCATATTTCGGTTTCCAACAGACGCCTCTTGAAGGGTATCATGACTTTCTTTTCCCACTTGATACAGGGAAACAATGAAGTGGTAGAGCACAAAACCAGCCGCTATAAGCAGATACGGCGCGAATAGCACCACAGCGTTGTCGTGAACGGCCGCGCGAGCAATCATGCCTTTCCTGTATTGAAGAAAAAGTGTTCCAGCGGCAAGAGACACCGCAATAAGAACCTGTTCCCAAAGAAACTTTCTATAATCCTTGTAAAAACGTATTCGTACCTTGTGCCAGAATGTTTCGAACGGCGGGAGCATAATCCATAATTATACTCCCGCCCGAAGTTGTGATTGGTGTCATAAACTACTCCACATACTAGACTTAGGGAATCAACTGGATAATTCCCGGATTCTGGATGAGCAAAGGAGTGAGATTTTCACCTCGTAGATGGTTTGCCTTTGTACAAGGTGCTCCGAAAACACCAGGTCGGGAGCGGGGCGGGCCAGTAGAATGTGAGAGATAAGAATCATGGCGGGCTGTCTCGCGGTGCGGTGGTCAATCAGCAGCCGAAGGGAAAGTGGCGGCCTTGTCTGAAAATGGGAAGGAATCGGCCGACGGAAAGCGGCCGGAACGCTCGCGTGAGGCGCTTCTCGTTGGCGCGCTGATTTTACTGGGCGCACTTCCCTACTTCAACACGCTGGGGAACTCGTTCGTTTATGACGATGATTTCCAGGTCCTCGGGAACCCCTACCTGCGGAATTTTCATCATGTAAAACAGATCATTACTTCGTCCGTCTGGTCATTCCGTTATACGACGGTTCCGACCAACTACTACCGGCCATTGATGATGGTCCAATATTTGCTGCTTTATCAGATATATGGGCCGCTGGCGTATGTGTTTCACCTTGGGAATGTAATTCTGAACGCCCTGGTTGTCATTCTGCTTTTCTTGGTGACGCGGCGGCTGTTCCGGTCGGAGGCGATTGGGTTTCTATCGGCGGCAATTTTTGCGCTGCATCCGATTCACACGGAGGCGGTCGCATGGGTGGCGGCGGTTTCCGATCTGCAACTTGGGGTATTCGTTCTGCTTGCATTTCGGTTTTTCCTGAATCTTGGGGATCCGCAACGGAAGAGATGGTGGACGTCGCCGATGATGTGCATCTGCTTTGTACTGGCGCTGCTCTCCAAGGAACCTGCGATTGCCTTCCCCGCGATCGCCACTGCGTATCAGTATTTCTTCGCGGAGGATCGCGAAAGCACGACGGGACGAGAAAAAGCGAAGCGGTATGCGCCGCTATGGATCGTGGCCGCGCTCTATATGACCGCGCGCGTAGCATTTATGGGAAGTCTGATCCCAAGATTACAGAGACCGGGGCTTCCGTGGGGCAGGGCGATACTCTCCAGCGTTACGCTCACAGGTGACTACCTGACAAAGCTTGTATGGCCAACAAAGCTTTCCGCGCTTTATGCCTTTGCGGGGACGACCAGCGTGCGCAACTGGGGATTCATTGCGGGAGCGGCGTGGATCGCGGGCGTGTTGCTTCTGTTTTTTTTGATATGGAAGAAGAACCGGATGGCGGCGTTCGGGCTTGTGTGGCTCGTCCCTATGCTGACGCCGGCGCTGAACGCGCGGTGGATGGCCTCAAATGTTTTTTCAGAGCGGTATCTTTATGTGCCGTCCATTGGATTTTGCTGGGTGGTGGCGGCGGGGCTTGTGGCCCTATGGAACACGGAAGCGGTGAGATGGCGGGCGTTGCTGAAAATCGCGCTTTCGGCCTCGGGAATCATTCTGGCTGGCGTGGCGACGGTGAGAATTGTGCAACGAAACGCGGAATGGCATGACGAGTTGACGTTCTACCGTGTAATGGTTGCGCAACACCCGAATAATGCGACCGCGCATTGCGATCTAGGCTCGGCTTACTGGAACGGAATTCAATATGCAGAGGCAGTGAAAGAATGGAACATCGCTCTGCAATGCGATCCGAATAACGTGGTTACCCTGGGCAATCTGGGAAGGGTCGCAGAGCACGAGGGGCGGTTGGGGGATGCGACTGCGTTCTATCGCAAAGCAATAAGGATAAATTCCAGCAATTCCGAATCGCACGTTGGACTGGCGGAAGTGCTCGCTGCGCAAGGGCAGGACGATGAGGCAGAGGCGCAATTTCGCACGGCGATCAAAATATCGGGTTATGACACGGATGCGTATAACGGATTAGCGCAATTTTATATCGAGCGGGGGCGAATTCGCGAAGCGGAAGAAGCGTTCCTTCAATCGGCAGGAATCATGGAGAATACCGATGCGCTTGAAGGGCTCGCAGGCATCGCATTGCGAATGAATGACATGGCCGAGGCGGAGAAATACTTTCGCGAGGCCGCGGAGTTCGATTCCTATGACCACCATGCGCATTACGAACTATCAATAATCTTTGCGAAATCTGGCCGGTTGGCGGATGCAGAACGAGAGTATCAGGCAGCCGAGAAAGTGGACGTGGGGATGGATCCGCTTGCCAAAGAGGCTAAAGACGAAATCATCAAGCGCAGAAGGCAATAGAGATTTGGATTGCAGGTTGGCGCGCTCCGAATGGACCCGTTTGGTCAGAAACTTTTCCGAAACGATCGAGAACCCGTTGGGTAAGGGACTAGGTTGGAGGTGGTTCCGATTGCACCGCGGCGGCTAACCATTGCGATTGAGCGACATCACCGGAACTTCCCCAACGGAACATTTTCGAATGCAAATCGAAGTGTGTAAAAAACAAAGGGCGGAGGCTTGTGGCCTCCGCCTTTGCTGTCGCGTTTGGGGGGGTTGGTGGTTTACTGCAGGGGCGAATCGGTGACGGCCGCTTCTGCCGTCGCGTTGAAACGGATGACGCCGGACTGATCCGTGAAGAAAAAACGGACGCCGGTTTGATTTACGGCAACTGGGTAGCCGTATATCGTGTAGCTCTGGTCGGAGTTCGCCGAGGCATACGCAAAGTTGTAACCGCTCTTCTGGGGCATGCCGCTCGCAGGGGCGAGGACTTGGTCAAGCAAGTCAGCATCCGTGCTCGTGGGTACGGCGCCATTAGAAGGTTGCAGGTCGGCGATCACGTCCGGATAGTTGCCGTAGGTTGAGTTGTAAGTGATGCACGCGGTGTTCATCGTGCGCATTGAGCTGACTGCGGAAGCTTCGTTTGCCGAAATTCGGGCCCGAAGCAGGTTCGGGATGGCGATAGCGGCGATAATCAGAATAATCGCCACCACGATCAAGAGTTCGATAAGGGAGAAACCCTTCTGTTGTTTGCGCATTCTGTCCTCTCTAAAGGAATCTATGAGACCCTACCGGGTTCGGTTCCAATAGGTGCAAACATAGTTCCAGTACTGAACATACCGTTTACACTGTGGACACATTCCCATAACATTCTTAGAATCAACAAGTTATGAGGGTTGGAGCTTGAGTAATCGGGGTCGGAATAGGTCCAAATGAAACGTGCTGAGGGGAAAAATGACAAAAAGTGTCACGATTCTGTGCCACAAAGTGACAGAGGTAAAAAACAGCCAATCGTGGCCTCGAATGGGGGTGTCAGAGAGGCACATGGGGACGAAGCACCATCAATCAGTTCTTCAGACAGCGGCCCATAAACCTCCCCACCGCGTGTAATCAAATGAGCAACGGAACCTAGCAAGAGTGGATTGGAGGGTTGTAGTGGAGGGGATTTCGCCGATACGATGGATCATTGCCAGGGAAATGCAATATCGAATCCTGGATTTGAAACCCGCGAGTGAAACGTCCGCGCCGAGGCGCATCGAACAAGCAAATGAACATTGTTCGCCGAGCTTTCCTGTCGCTTTCGGTAATTCTAGTGTTCGCGTTCGCCGTACGCGTGGCTTTGTTCTCTTATATCGAATCAACCAACAGAGTTCCAATCATTAGTATCGTGCCATTTGGTTTTGAGACGGGGCGCATTGCGAGTTCAATTGCAACAGGAAATGGGTTCAGTTCCCCGCTGAATGTTTCCACAGGGCCGACGGCGTGGCTTACGCCAATCTTTCCTTATTTACTCGCCGGTGTTTTCAAAATATTTGGAGTCTATTCGTATGTCTCAAAACTGGTGATTACACTTCTCAACGAACTTTTTTCCGCATTAACGTGCATTCCAATTTATTTCATCGCGAAGCGGCTTGGAGGCGCGAAACTCGCAGCGGGCGCCGCATGGTTGTGGGCCGTGTTTCCGAACGCGGTCCTGATTCCATTCGAGTGGATTTGGGATACGTCGCTTGCGGCACTGATGGCCGGACTGGTGCTGTGGGCAACTATAGCAATCGTGGACTTACGGCGGAAGAGTGATTGGGTTGGGTACGGACTTGTGTGCGGCGCGGCGTTAATGACGAACGCCGCATTTGCCTCGGTACTCCCTTTTCTGTTTGGCTGGCTGGCGTGGAGACTTTTGAAGTCGCGCGGACGCTGGATTCAATTGCCGGCGGTTGCGGCACTTGCCTTGGTGGTGTGTTGCATCCCCTGGACAATTCGGAATTCCATTGTGTTCCACAAATTCATTCCGTTGCGATCCAATTTTGGACTCGAATTGTGGCTGGGAAATAATGAGCAAGTGCCGGACACTTGGGCCGGATTTCTCCACCCCAATGATTATGCGCCCGAGCGCGAAAAGTATTCGCGAATGGGCGAGATCGCCTACATGGAAGAGAAACAGCACCAAGCCGTGCAATTCATGATAGGCCATCCCAGGGACACGATGCGGTTCTTCTGGCGGCGATTTGCGGACACCTGGTTGGGAACATGGGAGCCGATCGAAGATATCTGGCACTCGTATACAGTGGACGCCAAGGTCAATTTGGTTTGCAATATTTCAGTTTCATTACTCGGACTAACGGGAGTGCTGCTGCTCTTCCGTCAGAAGAGTCCATACGCGTTTCCATTTGCGATGTTTCCGCTGGTCTATCCCGTGATCTATTACATTACTCACTCCTCGCTGCGATATCGCCATCCCATTGATCCCGTGCTGGTTGTCTTGACGGCTGTTGCGCTCGGTTATCCCGTTCGCGGGGTTTCAAGATGGGTAAAGCCAATCGGCGAAAACGACTCACATTGAGCCAGTTAAGCAGGTTCACAACTCTCAATCCACTGAATCTGCCAATGAAAGGCAGGATCTTGTTTGGGCGCTGCGCGTGGCTTTAGATTCCGTATTTTTTCGAGTAATGGCGGAACGAGCGGTAGGTCATTTTAAGGAGTTCTGCGGCACGGGTGCCGACGCCGTTTGATAAGCGCAATGCTTCGAGCAGATAGCCTCTCTCCATTTGCTGAATCTTCATTTCAAGATCCACGCCGCCTTCCGGAATAAGGCACTTGCCGTTTGACGTCGCACCTTCGAGCGCGGAGGCTTGCGAGGCGTGGACGATTTTATCGGGAAGAGCGGTGACGCTGACACGCGGACCGGTCTCAAGAGCCACGCAACGCTCGAGAGTATTTTCAAGTTCACGGACATTTCCGGGCCAATCGTAGGTTTCCAACAAGCGCATCGCTTCGGGGTCGATGCCCTCGACGGGCTTATCCATAGTCTTGCGAAAGCGATCGAGAAAAGCTCTCGCCAGCAAGGGAATATCGTCGCGGCGTTCGCGCAGCGGCGGCACAACAATGGGAATAACGCTCAAGCGGTAAAAAAGGTCTTCGCGGAAGCGGCCCTCCGCGATTTCTTTCTCGAGATCCTTATTCGTCGCTGCAATGACGCGAACGTCCACTTCCGATTCTTCGGTACTGCCCAGAGGACGTACCTTGCCCTCCTGCAGGACTCGGTAAAGCTTGACCTGCATGGATAATGGCATGTTGCCGATTTCATCCATGAAAAGGGTGCCGCCATTTGCGGCCTGGAAAAGCCCCGGCCGATTGTCGTTCGCGCCCGTGAAGGCTCCTTTGACATAGCCGAACAGCTCAGATTCGAGCAGCGTTTCGGGGAAAGCGCCGCAGTCAATGGTAATAAAAGGTTTCTGTGCGCGAGGGCTGTGCTCGTGAATTGCGCGCGCGACAAGTTCCTTGCCGGTACCGCTCTCGCCGGTGATTAGAACGCGGCTCACCTGGGGGCCAACCGTTTGAATCAGGTCAAATATGGCGCGAAGTTTGGCGCTGCGGCCGATTATGTTGTCCTGTCCAGTGAGGCGGCGCAATTCGCGGCGCAGGTAGCCGGCCTCCTTCTTCAACTTGAGGTTCTCATCCACCTGTTGGACCGCGCGGCGGAGCTGGTCCACAAGCTCATGGTCCTTGATTACGTAGCGGTCGGCGCCTGCATTGACGGCGGCGATGGCCGTCTCGACAGTCGGAACGCCCGTAATCAGGAGAAAAACGGAAGAAGGTGTTGTTTCTCTGGCGAATTTGAGAAGGTCAACACCACTCGTGTCCGGCATGCGGATGTCGGAGATAATGATGTCAAAAATCTGAGATTCGATTTTGCGGCGTGCAGCTTCCCCGCTGGAAGCAACCTCGACCCGGTGGCCCTCTTTGCGAAATGTAATCTCCAACAGCTCACAGATGGAACGCTCGTCATCGACAACCAACAAATGGGCCATCTCGACTTGTCCTCTCAGGCGACGCGCGGCAATTCGACGGTGAATTGAGCTCCCCGGTTCTTCTCCGAGGATACGATGACGTGGCCACTGTGCGCCTGCACAATCTGGTATACGATTGCCAGGCCGAGACCTGTCCCGCCAGTAAACCCCGATTGCAACGGCTCAAAGATTTTTTCTTTTTGAAGCGGATCCAATCCCATGCCGGTGTCCCGGAAATGGATGCGAACGTAACCGCGGCCCAATTCCAAGCGGACGTTGAGCGTCCCGCCTTCCGGCATCGCGCGCAGTGCGTTGTCACAGAAATTCCAAAAGACCTGCTTGATGCGGTTGGCGTCCACGCGAACGCGCACAGATTTCGAGGCGAAGCTTCTTTCAACACGATATTTTCCGTCCATGGATGGGTGGCGCTCAAGAAGCGTGAGTGTTTCATCCAGGAGCGGGACAATATCTGCGTCCTTGAACTCGTAAGTCTTTTCGCGGGAGTAGTTCAAAAACTCAGTGATGATTTGGTTGAGGCGTTCCGATTCCCTGCTCACGATGCCAACCAGATGCAGTTCATCATCTTCGAGGGGCGCGTGGCGAGCCAATTCTTTCACTGCGCCCGCGATGGCGGTCAGCGGCTGCCGGATTTCATGGGCGATGGCGGCGGAGAGTCTCCCGAGTGCTGCCATGCGGTCCTTTGTTTCGACTTCTTCTTCCAGCCGTCGCAAATCGGTCAAGTCCTGAAAATTGAAGACGTATCCGTTCGACATCTCATTGTGGCTGCGAAGAGAAGAAACAGAGACGCCAAGGACGCGAATCTTTCCCTCAGCGGTTCGAAAATCGAATTCTTTGCGCGGGATCGTGCTCACGTCAATCACATCCTCGCGAGGCATCCAAAAATCCGGCCACAAGGCAGGCAGGAGCTGGCCTCGAACATCCGCAGAGCGCGCGCCCGTAATCTCCTCGCCGGTGCGGTTCAGGAGAAGAATTTTGCCTTCCAGATCCGTGGTCAACAGGCCGCCGCGCAATGAGTGGATGATGTCTTCATTGAATGCTTGAAGGTCTTGCAACTCGCCGCGCTTCTGTTCGAGCTCCGCACCTTTTCGGCGAAGGGTTTGCGCCAGGAGACTGGAAAGGTAGGCGACAGCCATGAATGCGACGAGATTGCTGAATACCCAGGTTTGCAAGCCATGCGCGGTCGGAACAGCTTCGGAGGTACGTGCCAGCTTGTCGTAATACACCAGCTCAACCATGCCAGCGAGGAGAACAAAACTAAATCCCGCGGTAAGAAATGTTCCGCGGCGCGAGAAAAGGATGCTGGCCACGATGATGGTTAAAAGGTAGAGCGAAATAAAATGGCTTTCGTTGGCCCCGGTGACATAAACGAGGCCGGTGATCATCAGGAGATCGCAGACCATTTCGAGAGGGGCCTGCCAGCGTGCTTGGGGAACCCATCTGGCAAGTATCGCGTAGAGAAAACCCAGCATGTACCAGAGGCCAATGAGAGTGCCAAAAATCCTGGCGTTTAACGCAAGAAGACCTGTATTCCAGAGGAACAGCGAAATCGCCAAAAGAAAGGTGATGACGAGAAAACGGACGCGGCTGAGCCAGCCCAGCCATTCGGTAGTGTTCTGCGTCCACTCCATCACTTACACACCTATTATTTATTGCGCCGCCCCGTTTTTGACAGGGTCCTGCGATGGGGATGAATTGGTTCGCGGCGAAAGCGAGGAGCGCGCCGGCCCGGGGCGCGACACCCCCGGCCGGCGCGGCAACCTCCTAGTGCTGTGACAGTTTGCCAATCAAAACGAACAGCGGCAGATACATCGAAATTACGATGCCGCCGACAATTAGGCCGAGGAAGACAATCATCACGGGTTCCATGGCAGTCAACAGGTCCTTGACCGCGGAGTCCACTTCGTCTTCATAGAAGTCCGCGATCTTTTGAAGCATGGTGTCCATCGCGCCGGTCTGTTCGCCGACGGAGATCATCTGCGTGACCATGCCGGGGAATACCTCCGAATCACGCAAGGGATCGGCAAGCGTGCGGCCTGCTTCGAGCGCCTTGCGTGTTTGCAGCAAAGCGCGTTCGACAATCGCGTTGCCTGAGGAGCGAGCGGTGATGTCCAGAGCTTCCAGGATCGGGACACCGCTGGAGATGAGCGTACCGAGTGTGCGAGTAAAACGAGCCACGGCGATTTTTCTGAGCAGGATTCCGATGACCGGGAGTTTCAAAAGGAGCGCGTCAATCACAAAGCGGCCTTTTTCCGTTTTGTACCAGACCCTCAGACCGACAATCGCCCCAACGAGTGCAACCAACGCGAGGAAGCCAAAGATGCTGCCAACGAAATGGCTCAGGGCGATCACGATTCGCGTTGGCAATGGGAGACTGACATCCAAGCTGACGAACAAGGTCGCGAAAATTGGCACGACTTTCCAAAGCAACAGAGTGATTACGGCCGCGGACACGCCCAATACAACCACAGGGTAGATGAGGGCCGACTTCACGGCTCGCTTCAATTTCACGTTCTTCTCGATGTAGGTGGAGAGGCGCTGAAGAATGGTGTCGAGAATACCGCCGGTTTCGCCCGCCTCCACCATATTGACGTAGAGGGGGTCGAAGATTTTGTCGTATTGCCGCATGGAGGCGGAAAGAGTCTGACCGCCTTCGATGGCGGCACGCGTGCCGGCCAAGATCTTCTGAAAAGTCTTGTTCTCCTGCTGATTGGCCAGGATTTCAAGGCACTGCACAAGCGGCAAGCCCGCATCAATCATCACGGAGAACTGGCGCGTGAAAATGGCGAGCTCCTCCTGCTTGACACCGGCTCCGAAGCTGGGGAGGGCGAATTCCTTGCCCTTCTCCGACATCTTGGTGACATTGATCTGCTGGCGGCGAAGCAGAGAGGCCAATTCGGCCTTGCTGGCAGCGACCTGTTCGCCGCTGACGCTAGAACCCGCCCGATTTTTTCCCTTGTAAGTGAAGACCGGCATACTTTTACCCTCCTGATTTTCTTTCGAGCTGGTGAAAATGTCTCAACAATTGCAAATCTTCAGCGTCTTGTACCCGAGCCCACCGCAGGACCGCTCGTCACACCACGATTAATCATATCCTGCAGTTCATCGGCATTGGAGGACCTTGCAAGCGCTGTCTCCAAAGTAATCAACTTGTTGAAATAGGCGTTGGCCAGGCTCTGATTGAAGGTCTGCATCCCGGTCTGGCCAGTGCCGGTCTGCATGGCTGAATAGATCTGGTGAATCTTATCTTCGCGAATCAGGTTTCGGATGGCGGCGTTCGGGACCAGAATTTCCATGACCATGACGCGCCCGCGGCCATCGGCTCTCGGCAGTAACGATTGGCATAGGACACCCTCAAGAACAATCGAAAGTTGTGCGCGGATCTGCGGCTGCTGGTGAGCGGGGAAAACGTCGACGATGCGGTTGATGGTGGAAGCTGCGGAATTTGTGTGCAAGGTCGCGAAGGTCAGGTGGCCCGTCTCCGCGATTCGCAGGGCGGACTCAATCGTCTCGAGGTCGCGCATTTCGCCGATCAGGACGACGTCCGGGTCTTCGCGCAAAGCCGCGCGGAGCGAGTTGGCAAAGGAGTGCGTGTCCGAGTGGACTTCCCGCTGGTTCACCAGACACTTTTTGTGATTGTGAAGGAATTCGATGGGATCCTCGATCGTGATCATGTGCTCTTCGCGCTCGGCATTGATCTTGTCGAGCATGGCGGCAAGCGTAGTGGACTTGCCGGACCCGGTGGGGCCGGTGACCAGGACGAGGCCGCGCGGCTTTTCGCAAAGAGTTTTCACCACGGGTGCAAGGCCAAGGGCGTCAAATCCCTTGATCTCCCAGGGGATGGTGCGGAAGACCGCTGCGACCGCTCCGCGCTGGTTGAAAATGTTTCCGCGGAAACGCGCGAGGTTCTTCAATCCGAACGAGAAGTCGAGCTCGAGGTTTTCCTCAAAGCGGTGCTTCTGGGCGTCGGTGAGTACGCTGTAGGCCAGCGACTTTGTATCCGCGGCGGTCAGCGGCGCCATGTCGAGCGGGCGCAGGCGGCCATGAACGCGAACGCGCGGCGCGCTGTTGGTGGTGATATGCAAATCGCTTCCGCCCATCTCGATCATTTTCTGCAACAGTTCACTGAGTGTGATACCAGCCATGTTCGACCTCTCCTTAAAGCACGGTTTCGCGCAGGACTTCCTCAAGCGTCGTCTGTCCTGTGGCAATTTTCATGAGCCCGCTGCGTCGCAGCGTGATCATTCCCTGATCCAAAGCTTTCTTTTTCAATTCCAATGCGGAAGCGCCGACCAGAATGAGCTCACGCAACTCATCATTGATTTCCATGACCTCATAGAGACCGACGCGGCCCTTGTAGCCCGAGTTGTTGCAGGTGGCGCATCCCTTGCCGTGAGAGATCTCAGTGGTTTTGGCTTCTTCCGAGGTGTATCCGGCATCCAGCATCGCCTCCGGGGGAACGTCGAGCTTCTCTCTGCAGGCCGAACAGATGCGCCGGACGAGACGCTGCGCGCAGATCAAGTTCACCGAAGTGGCGACGAGAAACGGCTCAATGCCCATGTTCATCAACCGGCTGATGGTGGAAGGGGCGTCATTCGTGTGAAGTGTGGAAAGGACAAGGTGACCGGTCAGCGCGGCCTTGACGGCAATTTCAGCGGTTTCGAAGTCGCGGATTTCGCCGACGAGAATAATGTTGGGGTCCTGGCGCAAGAATGAGCGCAGAGCGGTGGCAAAGTTCAGGCCGATCTGATCTTTCATCTGGACCTGGTTGATCCCCGCGAGTTGGAATTCAACCGGGTCTTCGGCAGTCATAATATTGGTCTCGGAGGTATTGAGACGCGCGACGGAAGAGTAGAGCGTATTCGTCTTTCCAGAACCGGTCGGGCCTGTGACGAGAACCATTCCGTAAGGTTTCAAAATGGCTTTTTCAAATTTGTCGAGTGATTCCTGCTCGAAGCCGAGCTTGGTCATATCCAGCCGCAGGTTTTCCTTGTCGAGCAAGCGCATAACGATTTTTTCGCCGAAAATCGTCGGCACCGTGGAGACGCGGAAATCAAGGTCGCGCTTCTTGCCGTCGCGCAAGTACTTGAGCATGATCCGGCCGTCTTGGGGGAGGCGCTTCTCGCTGATATCCAGCTTGGACATAATCTTGATGCGGCTCGTGATTGCATCCTTCAGTTTGAGTGGAGGCGCCATTACGTTCTGGAGAATGCCGTCCACGCGAAGGCGGACACGCAATTCCTTTTCATATGGCTCGACGTGGATGTCGCTGGCCCCGCGCTTCACCGCGTCGGTCAGAATGAAATTGACGAGCTTGATGATGGGCGCCTCTTCGGCGGCCTTCTCAAGCTCCGAAGCGTTCATTTCCGCTTCTTCAGCCGCGATCTCGAGGTCAGCGCCTTCCTCGGCGGTCAAATCCTTCATCACCTTGCTGAGTTCTTCGACGCTGGAGGCGTCACCATAGAACTTGTGAATCGCGTCATTGATGTCGGTTTCAGAGGCGACGACTGGCTCGACGTTGAAGCCGGTCATGAATTTTATGTCATCCATGGCGAAGACGTTCGTGGGGTCCGTCATTGCAATGGTGAGAGTCGCGCCGACGCGAGAGAGCGGGACAACCTGATAACGAATGGCCGTCTCCTGCGGAATTAGTTTGATTACCGTTGGTTCGACTTCGTAATATTTTAGATTGATGGAGGGAACGCCGTATTGCCGTGAGAGGACTTGCGTAATCTCGTCGTCGCTGATGTACCCGAGCTTCATCAGGGAGCTGCCCAGCCGCCCGCCATTCTTCTTCTGATACTCCAAGGCTTTCTGGAGCTGATCCGAAGTGATCAGGCTCTCTTTAATTAGTATTTCGCCGAGCCGACCCGACATGCGCAGGACTCCCGAGACACTTCCACCCAAGCGACAAACCGCGAGGCCCTTTGGGCCTACGCGTAACTTATTGAAGCATTTTGAGGAATCCAGAAACACCTGTCCTGAAGTACAGGGTTGCTGAGGCACTAAACTTGGAAAAACGGGTCTTCCTTGACTCGTTGCGGCAGGGTGGCTATCTTCATGTTAAATGGGAAGTGCGCATCCGATAATGCACCGCGGCAGCGAGTCAGAAGGATCAAAGCCGCCATCAACATTCAAATTTGGAACATCCGCTGAGACGCTGTTGGCCTACTACGGCGCCATGAGCGCGCGGCTGGGCCCCATGAGATGGTGGCCGGCGAAAACGCCATTTGAAATGATCGTTGGCGCGATCCTCACACAGAACACCGCATGGACAAATGTCGAGCGTGCAATCGAAAACCTGCGGCAGGAGCGCCTACTTTCGCAGGCAACGATGGAAAAGGTCTCCGTAGCAAAACTGGGAAAATTGATTCGATCCTCCGGATACTTTCGACAAAAGGCCAGGAAGCTCAAGGCATTTGTGCGATTTATTCGAACCGAGTTCAGTGGCTCGCTCAAGCAAATGTTCTCGGTCCCAACGATGGAATTGAGGGAAAAGCTGCTCGGCGTTCACGGGATTGGGCCTGAGACAGCCGACTCCATTTTACTTTATGCGGGCAATCACGCAATCTTCGTTGTGGATGCTTACACGCGGCGAATCATGGCGCGGCACAATTTGATGCAAGAAAAGGCTGCTTATGACGAGATCCGGGAATACTTCGAGAAAAATCTGCCGCGAGACGCGCGGCACTATAATGAATATCATGCGCTGATCGTGAACACGGGAAAGAACTGGTGTCGAAGCAAGAATCCAATTTGCGCGGAATGCCCGCTGGGCCCATTCCTCCCGCAAGGGAGTCCTTTGAGAGCTGAGGAACACCAATGACGCCGACACCGCAAAAGCGTACGTCGCGCCTGCGACTTTGGTTTGGCGGCCTGTTGGTCGTCCTTTTGGTTGGCGCGGTTTTCACGTTGGGGTCATTGAATCCGGTTGAACCGCAACAAAAGTGGACTGACAAGCTGATTCTTTTTGCGCTCACGGAAATTATTGTTGCAGCGCTCTTGGGGATTGGATTGATGATGGCGCGGCTCCTGCTTCGCCTATGGACTGAGCGGCGAGCGAGGCAATTGGGCGCCCGCTTTAAGACAAAAATGGTTGTCGGTGCAATGGCGATTTCACTCTTGCCCATCGCTTTTATGTTTTACATCAGCTATGCGCTGCTGAATCACACGCTCAATCGCTGGTTCTCCCGGCCCATGGAATTGGCTGCTCAAGAAAGCCTTAGCCTAATTACGGAACTAGGTGGGCAAGGTCGTGACAGGCTCAATACGTACGCTCAACTTGCCGCGCAAAGATTCGCGTCGAATCCTTCTCCCGAGTCGCTGAAAGCCATCCTGGACGGGTTTGGCCCGGGCATCGACGCGATTCTGGTGCTGAACTCAAGCGGGAAGCAGACTCTAGCTTCCTCAACATTCACGCTACCCGAAAGCGGCGCGTGGGGCCCCGACATCACGTTGCCGAGCGGTGCAATCGTAAGAAAAGCCGGCGACATTATCGTCATCACTGGGCGCGCACCGTTGGGGGACGGTTCCGTGCTGGTTATGCGGCATACGACTCCAAACTATGTGGGCCGGTATTCGCGAATTCAGGACCAGCTCAGTGCCTACAACGCGCAAACGCAACAGTACCGGACAATCCGCAGGCAACTTTTGTTGGCGTTTTCGCTTTTTACAGGGTTGCTCGTTTTCGCTGTCACTTGGTTCGCAGTATATCTTTCCAAACAAGTGACTGTTCCGATTCAAGCCCTGGCGGAAGGCACGCGTGAAGTTTCCGGCGGAAATTTTTCCTATCGCGTGGATACGCCCGCGCACGATGAACTTGGCGAGCTGGTTCAATCATTCAATCAGATGACCCAGCAGCTGGGCGACAACCGCCGGCAGATTGACGAATTCACCCGCAGCCTGCAGGACGCGTTGACGGAAATCGAGAGCCGCCGAAAGCTTATTGAAACGGTGCTGGAGAATGTTCCCACGGGAGTGATTTCGCTCGACGCTCAGGGCAGCGTCGTTCGGATGAACAGCGCGGCCGCGCGAATGTTCGGGGAATCCGCGCGCACTGCGCACACGCTTGCTGAAATCGTCGGGAATGAGGCGGGGCCGGAGTTCTACACGCTGCTTCGCCGGTCGTCGCGGTTGGGAAATGTTTCCCGGGCGCTGGACCTTCGCGCGAACGGGCGAGTCCTTCACGCCGCAGTGACCGTAAGCGCACTCGGGCCGCGGACTTCAAATCCCGGTTATATCGTGGTCGTGGATGACTTGACGGAGTTGCTGAGCGCGCAAAAAGTTGCGGCCTGGCAGGAAGTTGCGCAGCGCATCGCACACGAAATCAAGAATCCTTTGACTCCCATTCAACTTTCCGCGGACCGGCTCACGCGTTTCCTTGCAAGGAGGGCGGCGGGAGACGCCCCGCCCACACGGGATACGGAACTCGAGCGAGTCGTCAGCGAGTGCGCGGCTTCCATTGAGCAAGAGGTGGCGGCGCTGAAGTCGCTGGTCGAAGAGTTCTCGCAATTTGTGCGGTTCCCTCAGGCCCGGCTGGCAAATGCGGATGCAAATTCGATCGTCACTGAAGCGCTGGAACTTTTCCGCGGACGGCTCGATGGGATCCAGTTGAGGATGGAACTTGCGACGGATCTGCCGGTCATAAAGGCAGATAGGGAATTGTTGCGCGGCGTGCTCGTCAATCTGATCGACAACGCCGCCGAGGCAATGGAGAATTCTCCCGCGAAATATCTTTCAGTTGCAACGCGAAGCACGCGGCACGGAGATGCGCTGGAGATCATCGTATCGGATACCGGGACCGGCATTTCGCCAGACGACAAAGACAAGTTGTTTTTGCCTCACTTTTCCACCAAAGAGCGCGGAACAGGATTGGGTCTTGCGATTGCGGCGCGCGTCGTGGCCGAGCACCACGGCACAATGCGAGTCGAAGATAACTCGCCTGTTGGCACTCGTTTGGTGCTCCGCATACCCGCTGCGGAAGTTGGCGCTTCTCATATTGCGGCGGAGGCCTGAAGCTTTATTCCCTTCCCTCCATGCCCCACACCATCCTCATCGTCGATGACGAGCCCGGGATCCGGCAATCACTAAAGTCCGTTCTGCAGGAAGACGGATTTCAAGTGGAGACCGTTTCGTCCGGCGAGGAGTGCATCGAATACATTCAGCGGCATCCAGTGGACGTCGTGCTGCTGGACGTATGGCTTCCGGGAATCGACGGCATGGAGACGCTCATTCGCTTGAAAGAGACGGAGCCCGGCCCGATGGTGATCATGATATCGGGGCACGGCAATATCGAGACAGCGGTCCGGGCAACCAAGCTCGGAGCGTTCGACTTTGTCGAAAAGCCGCTCTCCGTCGAGAAAATTTCACTCGCGGTGAAGAACGCATTGAATCACCAGCAGCTTGAGGAAGAAAACCGCCGGCTGCGCGCCGAGCTCGAGCAGAGGTTCCAGTTGATCGGTGAAAGCGTTCCCATTAAAGCTCTTCGACAGCAAATTGCGCTGACGGCGCCGACGAGCGGCCGCGTGTTGATCTACGGGGAAAGTGGAACGGGTAAAGAGGTGGTCGCGCGAGCTCTCCATGCCGCGAGCCTCCGGCGGTTGCGTCCCTTCGTGGAAGTGAACTGCGCGGCAATCCCGGACGAACTCATCGAATCCGAATTGTTCGGGCATGTGAAAGGCAGCTTTACGGGAGCCACCGAAGACAAGGTCGGCAAATTTCAGAAGGGCGACGAAGGAACGTTGTTCCTGGATGAAGTCGGCGACATGAGTCTAAAAACACAGGCAAAAGTCTTGCGCGTCCTGGAGGAGCAACGCTTAGAGCCGGTTGGGTCCAACACGGCAGTGAAGGTAGACGTCCGAGTGATCGCAGCCACGAACAAGACGCTGGAAGATGAGATCTCCAAAGGAGTATTTCGAGAGGACCTCTTTTACCGGCTAAACGTAATTCCCTTCTACTTGCCTGCCTTGCGGGACCGGTCCGAGGACATCCCCCTCTTCGCAAGGTATTTTCTTGCTGAATTCAGCGGCGCGTACGGAAAACGGCCCCGAGAATTGAGCGAGGCGGCGCTGGACGTGTTGATGCGTTATACGTGGCCGGGGAATGTGAGGGAGCTGCGAAACCTAATCGAGCGGCTGGTAATCGTCTGCCCGCAGCAGCGCATTGAGCCACACCATTTGCCGCCGGAACTTTTCCGCGGCGCTCGAGACGCACAGCAACCATACGCTTCGCTGCACGAAGCCCGCTCTGCCTACGAGCGCGACTTCATCCTGCGAAAGCTTGAGGAGCACCAGTGGAACATGAGCCGCACCGCGCTTGCTTTGGGATTGGAACGCAGCCACCTGTATCGCAAGATGAAGGCACTAGGCATCTCCGTGGCGGACTCATAGAGTGCTAGATATTTTTGCATCGATGAATCATTCTTCGGATTCGGATGCGGAAGGTTCTTCTGAGTCATATTCGTCCGGCGGATTGAGGCTCGTTCCTTGCAGGACGTCCGAGAGAGCTTCCAACTGGTTGCGCCAATCGAGCTGCCGGACCATGGCCGGATTGTTTCGCCAACCCGGTTGAGTCTTGACGTGTAATTCGAGAAAGACTTTTGTGCCAAGCAATTTCTCCAGCTCGAGGCGCGCGGTGGTTCCGATTTTCTTAAGCATTGCGCCTTGCTTGCCGATCAGAATGCCCTTTTGGCCTTCCGCTTCAACAAACAAGGACACCGCAATGCGAATCAACGAGGGGGATTCCTCAAAACTGTCAACCAAAGATGCGATTGCATGCGGCACTTCCTGATTTGTTGCGGCCATCGCCTTTTCGCGGACAATCTCACCGGCGAGAAATCGTTCCGGCTGGTCCGTGTACTGATCCACCGGAAAGAACGGCTCATTCAACGGAAGATTCTCTACAATCACCGCGAGCAAATCCTTTAAGCCATCGCCGGTCAACGCGGAAATAGGGATGATCTCCTTCCAATCGCGGAGTTTGCTGCACTGTTCGATGAGCGGCAGGAGCTTTTCCTTCGGCATGCGGTCAATCTTGTTCAAGAGGAGAATCGCCGGCCCTTTAAATTCCGCGGCCCGCGACAGCGCCTCGCGGTCTTCGTGTCCGATCTTGTCACTGGCATCCACCATCGCGCAGAGAATGTCGATTCCCTCCAACGCTTGAGCAATTTCCCCCGCCATTTGACGGCCAAGCGCCGAGCGCGTTTGGTGCAATCCCGGCGTGTCAATGACCACGATTTGCGCGTCCGGGCGATTGATAATTCCCTGAATGCGGTTCCGCGTCGTTTGCGGCCGCGATGTAACAATGGAAACTTTTTGCCCGACGAGGTGATTTACCAACGTGGATTTGCCCACGTTTGGGCGCCCGATGATCGCGACGAATCCTGCTTTGAATGTTTTCTTATCTGCCATAAATGATTGTAGGGCCGGCGCAGGCCGCACGGGATTTATTGCCTTTGAGCGGCGGCAGCTTGCCGGCGCGCGCGAAGGCGCAGGACCTTTCGCTGATTCGCTTCCAACACCTCAAATTGCAGGCCATCAAAATCCAACCGTTCACCCGCCGCGGGAACATGTCCGGCGATGTGATTCAGCAATCCAGCGACGGTAGTGAAGGATTCGCCATCGACGACTTCCAATTCCTGCCCGAATAGTTCTCGAACCCGTTCAAGCGACACGCTGCCACGCAATACCAGACTCCCGTCCGGATCGCGAATGACGTCCGGAGAGGGCTGGCGATCCTGCTCTCCGATTTCCCCGACGATTTCTTCCACGAGATCCTCAATCGTCACCAGCCCGGAGAAGAGCCCGTGTTCGTCAAACGCGAGGGCCATTTGCTGCTTCTTGCTTTGCATCTCCTTCAGCAACCCAGAACCGTGCTTTGATTCCGGGACGATGAGCGCAGGTCGCACCAATTCCCTAGCTTTACGGTGCCGCGCCTCATGGTCGTGGATCTCAAGCAGGTCGCGCGAATAAACGATCCCGAGCATGTCATCCATCGATTCGCCATACACAGGAACGCGCGAGAATCTTTTCTCCACTACAAGCTGCCGCAGCTCTTCGAGCGACGCATCGGCGGAGATCGCGGCGACTTCCGGGCGCGGCGTCATAAGTTCGCTGACGCGCTTGTCGCCGAATTCAACGAGCTGTTCGATCAGGGCTGCGTCATCATGCTCCAGTATGCCCTCTTCTTGAGCCGCCTCGACAAGGGCCTCGATGCCCTCTTGATCCGTGCGGCGCGAATCCGACTCTCCCAGCGGGCCATCATCTTCGGATATGCGCGTGAGCGATGCAGCCAGTTCGGCCACGGCGCGCAACGGCCAAACGATCACGAGAAAAATGCGAATGATGGGAAGAAGCGGACGAATCCACCGGCCCGACGTACGAGCCAGCAGCAAGTCAGGAATAAAATGCATGGTGACAATGACTTCGGCCATCATGAAGACCAGCAGTTCGAGGAAAGCCGTCCATCGTTCAGGAACGAAGTAAATTACGGCGCGCGCCGTTTGCACCGCGACAGCGGCGAGCATCAATCGTGTAAGCAGGCTGAAGGCAAGCGAAGCGCGGCGCCTATCCAGCCCGATATGGCGCTCGATTTCGGCTTCAAATATCTCAAGATGTTCGTGGACCTGCCCGGTGGTCACGCGGCCAATCTCTCGATAGACGCGGTCCAGATAAGCGAGCACTGTGAGACCGGCCAGCATCGCGATTACGCCGAGCGTGTGGAGTGTGAGCATTTCGTTGTGAACGAGCTATGCTAATCCGAATTTACGACGGAGCCGCGTCTCCTTCCGTTCCATTTGGCCTGTGTCTGTTTCGTGGTCGTTGCCCAACAAATGTAAAACGCCGTGCAATATGAGGACGCGGAGCTCGGCGTCAAGCGCCCGTCCATCGCGTCGCGCGTTGCGCATCGCCGTCTCCGGCGAGATGGCGATATCGCCGAGATATTCTCCATGCCCGCGGTGAACGCGAGGAAACTTGGCGACGCCATTTCCCTCCGAGGGAAACGAGAGCACGTCGGTGGCCTTGGCCTTCCCGCGAAACTTCTTATTGAGGCGCGCAATTTCGCGGTCATCCATAAAACACACCGTCATTTCGCGTCGGCCCAATGCGAGGGTGCGTCGAAGGCGCGCCTCGAATCGCGTCAGCCCGGCCTTCTGAATGCGAATCCGATTTTGGCGATTGAGGATCATGCTCGGCCGGAAAAGCTACCGCGCCGCGTCGGCCTTGGGCGCGTTGGCGGGCTCAGGCTTCGCTTCGTGATTCATAGTGGGTTTCGTCTGTCTCCCCGCCGACGCATCAAATTCTTCGTACGCGCGAATGATCTGCTGCACAAGGTTGTGGCGGACGACATCTTTCTCATTAAAAGTCACCGTGGCGATTCCTTCGATTTTGCCCACCACTTCCAGCGCCTCGATGAGTCCCGAGCGGCGATTCGCCGGCAGATCAATTTGCGTGATGTCCCCGGTGATCACGGCCTTGGAGTTGAATCCAAGCCGGGTAAGGAACATTTTCATCTGTTCCGATGTCGTGTTCTGCGCTTCGTCGAGAATGACGAATGAATCGTTCAGCGTGCGGCCGCGCATAAACGCCAGCGGCGCCACCTCGATGATTCCTTTCTCGACGTAGCGTTCGAGCTTGTCCGCGTCGAGCATGTCATAGAGCGCGTCGTAAAGCGGGCGCATATAGGGATCGATTTTTTCCTGCAACGAACCGGGAAGAAACCCCAGCCGCTCACCGGCTTCGACCGCCGGCCGCGCGAGGATGATGCGGTTGACACGCTTGGTGAGCAGAGCGGAGACCGCCATCGCAACCGCAAGATAAGTCTTTCCCGTGCCGCCGGGACCGACAGCGAACACCATGTCGTGCTTTTCGATGCAATCCATATAGCGGCGCTGGTTGGCGCTCTTTGCGGTGATGTTCTTTTTGCCGAAGGGGCGGGCGCGGTTGCCGGGAACGGGCTCGATTAAAGTACGGAGCGGGACACCCTGCTCTTCCACCGCCAGGCGAAGCAGCGAGTACACTTCGCCATTTTCAAAACGGCGTCCTTCGCGCACAAGCTGGTTGTACTCTTCGAGAATGCGCGCGGCGCGCTCGACTTGGTCGGGTTCGCCCTCAATGGAAAGGCGATCATTCTCGAGATCCAGCCTGATCTGCAAGGCGGACTCAATGAACTTCAGGTTTTCGTCGAGGGTGCCAAATAGGGATTCTATGCTGCCGGCAATTTGTACGGTGCGACGCATCTCGGGTGGGCCGAACGACTCTCTGGAGAGTGCCCGGCCACGGGCCTTTTCCTCCGGCCAAACGTGGGGATATTCCACTAATTAGGGTAACGCTTGGAGGCGCGGGAATCAAGCGAGAGCAGGAAATCGCCTCAATTTTGACAATGAGTGCGAAGGTCGGCTACATTCTTAGACTCGCACATAGACAAATAGGAGAAACGAATGGCCGGCGGAACTCAAACCAAGATTAAGAAGAAGAAAAAGTCAGTACTCAAGCGCGCCAAGCAATCGATTGAACGTGAAGCCATCAATCGCGCGAACAAGACGCGCATGCGGTCGATCGTAAGGAAGATGCGCACGGCGCTTGCGGCAGGCGACGCCACGGCCGCCGGTGAGTTGCATCGTCCGACAATGGCGGCGTTAGATCACGCCGTGACCAAGGGCGTCCTTCCCCGAAACACCGCGAACCGCTACAAATCGCGCATTTCCCTTGCCCTGAATCACATGAAAGCTGCGCGGAAAGCCTGATCTGAAAGTCGCGCGGCCTTTTTGAGCTCAACTCGAATCGTGCCGAAGCGCATTCGTGATTGATCAAATCTTGCCAGCCGTGGATGGCGTTGCGCCTTGCGGGTCGGTCAGCCGCGCCAAAAGAAATTCCATGATGGCCCGGGGCCCGGCATTCCCCGATTTCAGCCTGCTATCCGCTTCCGCCAATTCCAAGAGGCCGGCTTCCAATTGTTTCCTCGGAATCCGGCGCGCCTCGCGGATAGCCATCTCCGCGGTGTTGGGCCGCATGCCGAGCTTCCGAGCCGCATCCCAGGCTTGTATCCCGCGAGGCAACTCACCCACCTCAATCAATTTCCTAAACATCCACGCAATCGCACCGACCATGGCAACAGGCTGCTCCCCTTCGCGCAGCATACTTTCGAGGAACAGCATCGCGCGCTCGCGGTCGCCGGTCGCCAGCATGTCGGAAAGCTGCCAGACGTCGTAGCGGCGATCCGAAATTGCGATAGCCTCGACATCTTCGCGACGAATCACACGGCGATCGCCCACATACATCGCCAGTTTTGCGATTTCGCTGCGCGCAGCAGTGAGGTTGGCGTCGGTAACCTCAGCGAGATACTGCGCGGCGTCGCTCTCGATGCGGATTCCTTCCCCGCGCGCAATCTCTTCCACCATCACAACGACTTGCGCGATTCGCTCGGGCAATTCACCTTCCAGCTCGCAGGCGATTACAGGCATTTGCGCGGAAAGAGTTTTGGAAATTGACATGCGCGCGTCGAGTCCCGCGGCTTCGAGGACGAGCACGGTAAAGGGTGCAGGATTCCTGAGGTATGCGTCCACCTGCTCTACCAGCTTTTTTCGGGAATCCTCGCCAAGCCGTTCGAGCGATTCGATGTCGCTCCAAACGATCACCTGTCGCGGCGAGAGCATCGGCAGCGTCTGGGCCTGCCCGAGCACAATTGCTGCGGGGTCATCTTCAGCGGAAAAGCGAGCCACGCCCCATTCGCGGCTGCTCTTTTCGACATATGTCTCGATGATTTTATTGCGGCAAGTTTCTCTTAGAAATGAATCGGACCCGAGCAAAAGGATCGCGGGTATAGGCTTCCCCTTCGCAAGACTCGCCAACAACCCCTTCAGATCCAATCCCGGCATCAGAATTTCTCCAAAATCGCGGACACCAGCGTCCGGGCGAAATCACTGGAAAGACGGCCGAGCGCGGGACTCTGCTCGTCAAAAAAACTTTTGATGTCGGTTGATATTTCATACGGCTGGCGGAAAACAAAGTCATTATTTCGATAGAGCTCCTTCTTTTCGCTATCTTCCAGCCAGGCCTTCAGATGGACCGAGACAAGCATGGTCGTGGCGCGTCCGGTTACCGAGTCCATCGTCAAGACGGTCGATTCAATGCTGGTGACCTCTCCATGCAACACAGCATCCGCCCCCGCAGGATCGGACACAACATGATAGGTAGTCCGGGTGAGGAATTCGTGTATGACTGCCCCCGTGAGCCGCTGCTCCAACCTGTACGAAGGAGTCTTATTCACGAACGCGGGCACGGCAATTGTGTGCAGCGTCGCGGGCAACGCCGATCCCCGACCGCCAACGTGATAGCCGCATCCGGCAAGCCCAAACGCCGCGCACAAAAACGCAATTTGTTTTGTGAATCGATATTTCATTCTCGCGCCTTGACTATATGCTCGGCAATTGCGACGGCATTCAGAGCACCGACCCGCAAGCCGTCGACAGCGCCCCAGAACCAAAACCCGCGGTCGTGATTCTGGTCGCGTTCGATGCGTCCAATCAAGGAGCGATCCTCGCCCGCGACGCTTACATTCGTGGCGCCTTCATTCTTGCCTGAAACCGAAAACCCCTTCCCGGAGAACGCCCGCTGAATCTCCTCCAATTCCGGCAACTCCTTAAGGCTCGCAAACGCGCTGAACCCATGTGAATGAAATGTGGGCGCTTGCAAGAGCTCGAGGGCGGGAGTCACCGCTCGACGGGAAAGCCCATCACTGGAAAGATAGTTTGCCACGTCCCGGGCCATGGCGCCGCGCACATCTTTCAATGAGGCTTTGCTCGCCTCTCCATAGCGGTCAGAAATGTTGAAAGCCGCCTGCATGCCGAATATGTCCTGGCCAAATGGCTGGAACGAGAGCAGCTTCACAGTCTGATGCTCCATCTCTTCAATGCCCTGCTGGCCGCGTTCTGAAGCCGGTTGCAAGAATACAATCGAGATCATCTCCGGAAACCATGAATTCAACGCCAAAGCCAATGCGCAGGAAGTTATCACCGGCGCTGAAGGTGAAAAAAATGCGCGCGCTTCCCCTTCCGATTTCGCTTCAGCGGCAGGCAATCCAGAATCGAGTGACGGGATCCTCATGCGCACGCCAGGCCGGCCAGAGAGCGCCCCACTCAAATCAATCACTGACGCATCGGCTTGAAGTGCAAGCCCGGCGAATTTCACCGTCGATTCGGGCTCGCCCGCAAAGAACGCAATTTGTGCATTCGCGAAGCTATCTGCGTCAACCGTTTGCACGACCGCAGGCTCGCCAGCGGCTTCCGTGAGCGTGCCTGCGAAATCCTCATCATCCACCAAATGCAATCTTGCCTGCGGGATTCGCTCGCCGAGTACCTGCACAAGTTCCTTGCCGCGGAGTGTCGTCGCTCCCACGACCACAATGCGCAAAGACGGGTCCTTAGGCGGCATCATTTATCCGGCGGGATGTGGAGATACACGATGGCGGATGGCTCGCACGACGTACATCGTCAAGCCAGAAATACAATAGGTGCCTGCCAAGAGAATGAGCGAGTACTCAGAGTAATAGAAAATGGCTCCCGCCAGTAAAACGATCAGGATAATCGCAACGGACGGCTGGCGCCGTGTCCAGTTAATCTCCTTAAAACTCGGGTAGCGGACCGTGCTCGTCATCAGCATTGCGAGCACGGCCACCATCACGAGAAACGTGATGGCATAGTGCCAATTCAAAAGGGGCTCTTTGAAGAAATGCACGGTGGCGGCGATAACGCCGGCCGCGGGAGGAGTGGGCATGCCCACGAAATATCTCATGCTTCCGCCGGCCATGCCCTGAACGTTGAAACGAGCAAGACGCCATGCGCAACAGATTACAAACGCCAGGCAAACAAGCCACGCGATTTCTTGCACAGCATGAACCGGCGTGGACCCATCTTGGATGAGGCTCCGAACGCCCCATGAATACGCGAGCGCTGCCGGAGCGATGCCGAAACTAATGACGTCCGCCAGGGAATCAAAATTCTTGCCGAATTCGCCGGTCGTCCCCGTCAACCTCGCCACAAAGCCATCGAGAGAATCAAAAAGGAACGCCACACCAATCGCGCGCGCAGCGTAGTCCAAATGAGTATCGCCGCCAGAGAGTACAGCCAAGACGGCGTAGTAGCCGCAAAGAAGATTGCCTGCCGTGAACAGGCTCGGCAGGATGTAAATTCCCCTTCTGCGCCGGCCGTTCACGGCTCGCTTTCCTGCAAAGCTCAGTTCGTGTTGTTGGGCGTCGCTCATCGGTCAGTTACTTTTTTCAGAGCCACCGGGCCAGAACGCTTGAGCCGCCTGCGACATGGTCGCCAATTTTTACAATAATTTGCGCTTCCAATGGAAGCCAGAGGTCCATGCGCGACCCGAAGCGTACAATCCCGATTCGCTCGCCGCGCTCCACTTGGTCCCCCTGCTTCTTCCAGAGTACCACCCGCCGTGCAATCAATCCTGCGATTTGCTTGAAGACAATTTCGCCCCGCGCCGTTTCCAGATGAACGATATTCTGTTCATTTTCCGCGGAAGCAGCTTTCTTCATAGCCATGTGAAATCTGCCGGGGCGGTAATCGATACTCGTGATGCGCCCTGAAAGCGGCGTCCGGTTCACATGCACATTCCAGATTGCCAGGAAAATGCTGATCCGGCGCCCCGGACGGTTCCCCAAACTCTCTTCAACAACTTCAATCACCCGCCCATCAGCGGGCGAAACTACGGTTGCCGGGTCCGTGGGGATTGTGCGCTGTGGGTCGCGGAAGAAATATAGAATAAACGCGCCGAGCAGGAGCAATACTCCCCCCGGAATGTACCAGTGCAAGTTGAACCCGAGCGCGGCAAGCAGGATCGGCCCCGCCGCGAAAATGTACCCTTCTTTGACCACGGACACCCATTAAGGAATGAAGAAATTATAGAGCTTCCACGCAGCAGTATGATACGACAGATGCGGCACCCGAGTCTCAGCGTGTCACGCAGCTGCGACGAGTGTGAAGTGCTTCAGGGGCTCTCTGATCGCTGGACGCTGTAACTTATCAGTCGGCCGAAGCCGAACGCGTCTGCGAGGTGCGCGCAACCAGCTGCTCCATTTCATCTCTTACGCGCAGCCTTAATTTCTTAAGCTCTACTTCTTGGATGAGTTCTTCTGCGTTGTGGAAGGTCGACTTGGAAAGCTGTTCGATCTGGGCGTCGTACCGGGAATGCTCTTGCGCCAGTTGTTGGAATTCAGGATTGCTGGCCAGAAGCTGTTCACGAATATCCCGGGCAGTGATGGGCATCTTTGGCCTCCCGTTTTGCGGAGTGGGGTCACATCGCACCTGAAAATTAACACAGAGATCTGTATGGAGCCAAGAGGAATTCACGATTTTTTTATGCTAGCTCAACGAAAGGGTAAAAACCAATGCGTCCTCGTACGGGTGTGAGTAGTAGAACTTCCTCCGGCCTGTTTCTTGGAAACCATGCGATTGGTAGAACGCCCGGGCCGCGGCATTCGATTCCCGAACCTCGAGAAAGCCTAGGCTTGCACCGCGTTTTCTGCCGGAAGCGATAGCGGCGAAGAGCAATTGGGACGCCAGCCCCTCGCGCCTGTTTCTTGGATTCACTGCGAGGTTCAGGATTTCGATTTCACTCGCGACAATCCGCACAACGATGATCGCAAGTAAACTACCTTCCTGTTCGACGCCAAAGCCGCTTATTTCGCCGGAATCAAGGTGAGCGTAGCCGCCAATTCCCCACTGCGCCGCATCCGGGCAGGCGGATTCGACCATGGCGATCGCTAGCGCGTCCGCGCCATTCAGCGCACGCACAATGGTGGTTGGATCCTCGCCAGGTGCGGGCTTCGCGGGTACGCTCACGAGTCCTTCCAATACATCTCCGCATCCATCCGGCGGACGTAGTTCGCGTCCAGCTTCAATGCGTTCACGAGTTCGCCGCGCTGGGCGCAGCCCAATGCAAGCCGTCCGACCCAGGGCGCCAAATTCTCGGATGTTTTTTCCAGGGTGGCTTCGCGGAAAGGTGAATCGGCAAGCGCCTCCCGCAAGATTTCAGGCGTTGGGGATGCGAATCTCACCCTCACGCCCTGGTTGAGCCCGCCAGCAAGCTTCGCCACAATTTCAATAAACTCCGGCGGGCTTATGACTAACTCTTCCGAGATGATTCGTATCGGGCCGCCGATCCCCTCGATATTCCGCTCGAAGATGCCTCCAAAAACCTGGCCTCTTCGGGCATCCGTGAAAGCCGCGATAACACCGGAATCTGCCGAGGATTGCGCCGCAACCGCCCCTAGGCCGCTAATTGCAGCGATTGGCTTGCCATATACCTCCGACCACGCCTTAACCGCCGTAAGGCCCACACGAAGCCCCGTGAACGAGCCTGGACCCGCTGTAACTGCGAAAATGTCCATGTCCGATAGGCTCAACCCGGTGGTTTGAAGCGCAGAGTCCACATACCGAAATAGCCTTGACGAGAGCTCCCCGCTCGCGTGAACTCCTTGAGCCCGCGTGCCCGGCGACCCTTCGTGGGGCTCATCCGCGCGCCCAAACACGTTCGCGAGGACGGAATCCCCTTCCATGATAGCCACACTGCCAGCTTGAGAACCCGTTTCGATGGCAAGAATCTTCATGCGCGTGTGATGCGTACCACTCGGAGTGAAGCTTAACCCCAGAGCAATCCGTATTCCATTCCATTATGGAAAATCGCTCTAACTCCTTGATTCTAGTAGGATTATCCTTGACTCCCGAATGTAAATTACCCTACACTGTATTTGCCTACGGGGGGCCTTCATGGACTTTAAGATCGGGGACAAAGTAGTCTATCCGAATCACGGAGTCGGGATCATTGAACAGGTTCATTACGGAATGCTTAACGGCCGCACCGAAAAATACTTCATGTTGAGAATCTCATCCAGTGGCCTGAAAGTTATGGTGCCACAATCGAACGCCATCGCAGTAGGCTTGCGATCGGTGATACGCCAAGCCGAATCAATCAAGGTTTTGCAATACCTCGAGAAGGGCAAGTTCACGTCACACCACGATTGGAAACACCGCTTTAAAGAAAACTCCGAAAGAATGCGCACCGGTTCACTGATTGAAGTTGCCGCGGTTCTGAAGAGTCTGGTTGCACTGAGCCGCACGAAGCCGCTTTCCTTCCGCGAAAAGAAAATGCTGGAGCGGGCGAAGTATCTTCTGGTCAGCGAACTCGCAACGGCGCGCAACTCTTCGAATGAAACCATGGAGGGCGCTCTTGTGAAGTCGCTTGCAAAGGCGCGCCTGCATATGCCGGAGATTACAGAAGCGGTTGAAGCCTAACGCAGAAATCCTTATTCGAATTGCTGTGGAAAATGCTGATCCGGTGGAGCTACGCTTTGCCCCAACCTCCGCCGCCCGGCGTTTCAATTCTGATGACAGCACCCGCGGGAGCATAAAAGCCGCATTTCCCAGCGACCTTGCGCGTCCGCCGGCCTATACGCAATTTGTTGAGGCCACACTTTCCCGGTTTGCCCCCAGAAAGGCCGTAAGGGCCTGTTTTTCGCCTGTCGCTGAGTATCCCCACCTGCGCGTCGGTTAGAAGCTGGATTTCGCGGATTAGGCCATCGCCGCCGCGATGCTTTCCTGCTCCGCCCGAACCACGACGGAATCCATAGTGAAGCACGCGGACTGGGTAGGCGTGCTCCATCACTTCGATTGGAGAGTTCCAGGAATTTGTCATGTTCGTGTGAATTCCACTGATCCCGGCACGATCCGGGCGAGCGCCCATGCCTCCGGCAGTGGTTTCGTAGTATGCGAAGGGAGCGCCGCTGTGCCGTGGGTCAAAGCCGCCGAATGTGAGGTTATTCATGGTGCCCTGGCTGGCGGCGGGAATGCGGGCGGGTATAGCTTTCGCAAGGGCACGGAGCAACGTATCCACCATGCGTTGCGAGGTCTCGACATTTCCTCCGGCGACGGCGGCGGGAGGGCGGGCGTTTACGATGGTACCTTCGGGTGCGATTACTTGAATCGGGCGCATCAGCCCGCTCGTTGCCGGGACATCTTCATCAAGCAGGCAGCGAAACACATAAAAGACCGCCGAATAGGCGATGGCCGCTACGGCGTTCACGCTGCCCGCGCATTGCGGGTCGCTGCCGGTGAAATCCACATAAGCGGAATCTGAGCGGATCCGGATCGTGGCGCGGATATGGATGGGGCGATCCACGATTCCATCGTCGTCCAGCCAATCCTCTCCGCGATAAGTGCCCGCTGGAATTCCGCGCAGGGCAATTCGCATCATTTCGGCGGAATAGTCCAGCAGATGGCCAGCGTAGGATTCGATTTCGCCTCGGCCATACTTCGCGAAAATTTCCGCGAGGCGCCGTTCGCCGATTCGGCAGGAGGCAATCTGCGCGGTCAGATCCCCTTCCCTTTCTGCGGCAGTACGGACATTTGCGAGGAGCATCTTGAGGATGTCCTTTTGAACTACTCCGCCGCGCATCAGCTTCACTGGCGGGATGCGCAGGCCCTCTTGATAAATTTCCCGCGCAAGACCCATGGAGCCAGCTTGGCCGCCACCAATATCGGCGTGGTGGGCCCGATTGGCGACATAGAATGCGGGCTTCCGCTGTACCTTCACGTAAACGGGCATCACCATCGTGAGGTCGGGCAGGTGAGTCCCGCCCGCATAAGGATCATTCAAGAGCGCAATGTCGCCAGGTGCGAGATGAAGCTCCGCCATCGCAGCGGCCACGGACATTGGCATCGAGCCGAGATGTACTGGCATGTGGTCGCCCATCGCAAGGACGTTGCCAGCGCCGTCGAACACCGCGCAGGAATAGTCGCGGCGCTCTTTAATGTTTGGGGAAAACGCCGAGCGCCGTAGACTTGCGCCCATCTCCTCCGCAACGGAGTGATAAAGGTTCTTGAAGATTTCCAGCCGCGTTGGGTCGAATCGCATAATTTTCAGCCGCCCGCTCAGGAATCTCTTTTCGCGAGGCTCAGGATCAAATTCCCCCAGCCGTCCACTTTTCCTCTCCATCCGGGAGGAAGCAATGTTGTCGCGCTATATTCCGTCAGAATCGCCGGACCATTGATGGTTGCTCCTGCCCTAAGATTCGACCGGTCGTACACCTTTGTCAGGAGTTTGCGTCCCCTAAAGATCGCTTGGCAATTTTCGGTGATAGTCGGGCCGGACATTTTCCCGTCCGATGGGAGCTGATCCAACTCTGGCTTCGCGGTAACGCCGACTGCCCTGATACGGATATTTACCGCTTCAGTTTGGCGTGACGCATCCGAGTAGCCATACCGGCGCTCATGCGCGTGATGAAACGCTGCAAGAAAATCTCCTGATTCCGGAACGGTCAATTCGTATGCTTGGCCGACATACCGCATATCGAGCAGGCGTTCAATACGAATTCGCCGTCCGCTAAAGTTTTCCTGCGCAAGCGCGCGGCGGCCTGCCGCTTCGAGCTTTTTGAACTCCCCCGACAATGCCCGCCGCATGGAGTGAACCGACGACATATTCGATCTCACCGTGCGCGAATAATCGTGAATCACATCGGCGCGCAGAATGCCGAGCGCCGAAAGGCCGCCCGGATATCGGGGCACGAGCACGCGCGGAATCCGCAGCGCGCCAGCGAGATCGCACGCGTGCAGCCCGCCCGCGCCCCCGAAGGCGACGAGCGTGTAATCACGCGGGTCGTGTCCGCGCTCGACGGAAATGACCCGGATGGCCTTCTCCATCACAGCATTCGCGACGTCGACAATCCCCTGCGCGAATTGCTCGGCGGTACGCATCGGCCCGCGCGAACGAGCCATCAACTCGCGCGCCCGCTGCGGATGAAGAGGGAAATCGCCCGAAAGAAAGCCGCGTTCGGGGATGTGGCCGAGGATTAAATGAGCGTCAGTAACTGTTGGCTTATCGCCGCGCCCGTAGCAAATGGGTCCCGGCTCCGCCCCCGCGCTTTCCGGGCCGACACGCAATGCTCCGGCGCGATCGAAGCGGGCGAGTGAGCCCCCACCTGCGCCCACGGTATGGATTTCGAGCATCGGGACCGAGATGGGAAGGTCCGCGACGCGCGCTTCATTTGTTGTAGCTAGGCCACCTTCGAGGAGCGCCACGTCCGTGGAAGTGCCGCCCATGTCGAATGTGATGATGCGGTCAAAGCCCGAAAGCTTTGCGACGTACTGAGCGCCCAGAATTCCACCCGCGGGCCCGGAAAGAATCGTGCGAACGGGCTCGCGGGAGGCCACTTCCGCGGAAACAATCCCGCCGCTCGATTGCATGATGCGCACGGCGGGGCGCGAGTCGCGTCGGGAGAAGCGCGCCGCATCTTTCGCCAACTGCCCCAGATATCGGCTCATCACAGGAACGAGGTATGCGTTTGCGACGGTAGTAGAGGCGCGCTCGAATTCCCGGAACTCAGGAAGAATTTCATGCGAGACGGACACTTGTATTCCTGCGCGGCTAAGGACTTTCGCGATTTTGCTTTCATGTGCCGGGTTTGCGAATGAAAAAAGCAGACATACCGCGACGGATTCAGCTTTGGTGCGCAATACTGCTTTCACAACGCGGCGAACTTCGCCGGGAGTCAGCTTCGTAATTACTTCCCCGCTTTCGCCAATTCGCTCGCGAAGGCCGAACCGTCTCTCCGCGGGCACAAGTGGGGCCGGGCGATCGACAAAGAAATCGTAAAGGCGCGGCCGGGCCTGGCGGCCGATTTCGAGGACATCGTCAAACCCGGCGGTCGTGACAAGCGCTACGCGTCCGCCCCGGCGTTCGAGCAAGGCATTGGTGCCGACAGTGGTCCCGCAAGTCAGTTCGAGAGCATTAGCAGGCGCGGCCATGACCTTATCGAGCGCGGTCACAATGGACCGAGCGGGGTTATTAGGTGTCGAAGGAACCTTGAGGATTTCCAGGCGGCCATCGAGGACGTAGACGCAGTCCGTAAATGTGCCCCCGGTATCCATGGCGATTCGCATGGCCGCGGGATTTTACAACATTAGCAGGATTGGAGTTCTGAGTGGATGACTAAACATTGGTATGCCCGCAGAGGCGCGGAGCGCGCTGAGAAAACATGAGACAGTCTGACGGATCCATCCAAAGTTACGCGGATGACCCCAACCGGAGATTTGGAAAAGCGTTCAGCGCAGCATCCGCGGGTTTTGCGGCGTCATAGTGATCGAATGCGGCGGCCGCAATCATGGCTGCGTTGTCGGTGGAAAGCTCCCGGCTGGGAAAAAATACGTCGAGCCCGCGCTTCCGGCATTCCGCATTAAACGTTTGCCGCAATTCCCGATTGGCCGCGACTCCTCCCGACACCAGAATCGTCTTCACACTGGATTGGCTGGCGGCCGCGAGCGTACGGGTGACCAGCTCATTCACGACAGCTCGTTGAAAGCTCGCGACAAGGTCAAGCGTTTGCCTGCTGCAAAGAGGCCTAAGGTCCGGCACTTTGCGCCGCCCTTCCGAAAGCGCCTGCTTGCGGGCTTCAATTTCAGGAGTGTATTCAAATTGATGTTCACGAACATGATAAAGGACTGCCGTCTTCAATCCGCTGAAACTGAAATCGATAGGATTGCCTTTCATTTTTGCGGGACCGAAGCGGATCGCCCTTGGATTTCCCGCGCCGCCGGGCTGCGCGGGATCAGCAAGCTGGTCCAGAATTGGTCCACCGGGATAGCCAAGCGCGAGCAGCTTTGCAACTTTGTCGTAGGCCTCGCCGGCTGCGTCGTCGCGCGTCCCGCCAAGCCGGCGATAATGCATTTGCCCGCACGACCCATCTCCTAGTCCTGCCAAGCCACCGTCCGTGACTTCGTAAAGCAGGGTGTGGCCGCCGGAAACGATCAAGCACACGGCAGGAAGCTGAGGCTGTTTCCCCGATCGACTCACGTCCAGATGGGCCTCCAAAAGGACAGCGTGGACATGCCCTTCGAGATGATTCACAGGGACAAGCGGCTTGCCCAAAGACATGGCGAGGACTTTCCCATACGTCACACCAACCAGCAGCGAGCCAACAAGCCCCGGCCCCTGCGTTACACCGACTGCGTCCACATCCTGCAATCGAAGCCCGGCGCGCTCCAGCGCTTCTCGGACAACTGGAACGATTTGCCTCAAATGTTCACGCGAGGCAAGTTCAGGCACGACGCCGCCATACTTGCGGTGAATGTCATTCTGAGATGCAACCACACTGGACAAGATGTCACGTCCGTCGGCGACGACTGCCGCTGCGGTTTCATCACACGAGGATTCGATGCCAAGGATTCGTATTCTCATGAGCGGTCTCGTTCAATTTTCTGATGAATTGATAGTAGCACACGCATGGAATCGCTGAATCGCACACGTCCGGGCATTCAACCGCGTGTCCGGCCGCCCTCTGCTCGCGCTTACAGGCAAGCACACAGGACCTCAACGAGCGTTGACACTCCCATGGCCTCCACGTACCGTAAAGACCTTGGGCGCGGCAATTCCGGCAATTTATTTATGACCTCTCGAACCAAAGTGCGCAAAGCTGTGCTTCCGGCGGCGGGGCTCGGCACACGATTTCTGCCTGTCACCAAGGCTCTGCCGAAGGAAATGCTCGCCGTCGTAGATAAGCCATTAATCCAATACGCCGTCGAGGAGTGCAAAGCATCCGGCATCGAGCATGTAATCATCGTCACCGGAAAAGGCAAGAATGCCATCGAGGATCACTTCGACTATGCTCCGTCGTTGGAAATGTTTCTACGCGCGCGCGGCAAAGAGGATCTTGCGGAGATGGTGCGCGCCCTTGCAGATATCGCACAAGTCAGTTACACCCGCCAGAAAGACCCTCTGGGGCTGGGTCACGCCGTTCTTGTAACCAAGGATCTTGTGGGCGACGAGCCCTTCGCTGTCCTTCTGGGCGACGTGATTACGATCGACCCACATCCTTCCACGAAGCAATTGATCGAAGTCTATGAGGCAACGGGTTTAGGCGCGATTGCCGTCGAAGAAGTGCCGCTAGAAATGACGCGCCTTTACGGAATCATTGACGCCCAGCCGGAAAAGAACTCCCGCTGGGGAGACAAGCTCATGCGTGTCAAAGACCTCGTGGAAAAACCGGCTCCGGAGAAGGCGCCCTCAAATTTGGGCGTCGTCGGCCGCTACGTGCTGCCGCCGGAGATTTTCGATTGCTTGGAACGCACGAAACCCGGTGCGGGTGGCGAGATTCAGCTCACCGATGGGCTGAAACTCCTCGCAAAAGAAAAGGGATTATTGGCGTGTATCTGTAAGGGAAAAAACTACGACGCTGGGGATAAACTCGGCTTTTTGAAGGCTAATGTCGAAATGGCGCTAGAAAACAAGGAACTTGGCGCTGCCTTTCGGGCGTACTTAAAATCACTGAAGCTCTAAAACGCATTCGGCAAGAACCAATTCACTTTTCCTTGCTTTTGGCGGGAGCCTTTTCCTGCTTTTCGGACTTCGATTCTTTTTTGTCCTTCTCTGCCTTGTCGGCCTTCTCGGCTGTGTCCGCCTTTTCCGACTTCGATGGCGAGCTGCCACCCCTCGCGTAGTCGGTTATATACCAACCCGAACCTTTGAATTGGATCGCCGGCGCCGCCACAAGCCGTTTGGCTCGCGCACCACACTTGATGCATGTGCGGGTTTGCCGGGCGCCTACTTTTTCAATTTTTTCAAACCGAGCATGGCAACGCGGACACTCGTATTCGTAAAGAGGCAAAATTGCTCCTTTTCCCTTGTGAGTCTGCTGGTAATTCTAACATGCTGTGCGGCCCCAATTGCAGCCGCTACTTTCTGCGCGCAAATGCAACATATCCCGATTCACACGTATAATGCGGTCTTGTCCGCACATCAAAGGCACGTCGCGAACCGGATTGCCCGATGAATACCAGCGCCAAATTACCTGAAAATGGCCGCCTCTTCCTGGTGGCGACTCCTATCGGCAATCTTGAAGACATCACCTTTCGCGCGGTTCGCACCCTGAAGGAAGTTGATTTAATCGCATGCGAGGATACGAGGCAAACGCAAAAGCTCCTGAACCATTATGGAATCCACAATCGCCAGGTGAGCTATCATGAGCATAACGAGCAAGAGCGCGCCGGTGAATTGGCCGCGGAAATGGAAAAGGGCACGTCCATTGCGCTCGTGAGCGACGCAGGAACACCGCTGCTTTCCGATCCGGGGTTTCGGCTCGTTAACCTTTGCATTGAGCGAGGGATTCCCGTCATCCCCATTCCCGGCCCCAATTCCCTTCTCGCAGCGATATCCGCCTCCGGAATCCCTGGCGACCAATTTCTGTTCATTGGATTCCTGCCTCCGCGGCAAGGTGAACGCCGTAGAGTGCTAGCAAAACTGTCGGACCAAACCGTGTCGCTCGTTTTCTTTGAGGCGCCACACAGGATTGCCGCAACGCTTCGCGATGCGGCAGAAATCCTCGGCCCGCGCCCGGCGGCGATCGCGCGCGAATTGACCAAGATTCACGAGGAGTTCATTCGCGGGACTCTCAGCGACCTTGCCGGACAATTGGCGTCGCAAACGGTTAAAGGCGAACTCACGCTGGTTGTCGGGCCGGCTCAGCCCCATGCCGCAGGCGCCACTGTGTTCGAGGGGACGATTCGAGAGCGCGTTGAAGAGCTTATGAGAACGGGAGGATTCGATCGGAAAGCCGCATTGAAAAAGGTCGCGCGCGACACGGGCATCCCACGCCGCGAAGCGTATAAGAAACTACTTGCCGAGCGGTCATTACAGAAACCGTCGGGCAAGAACTAATCCTTGATTCTTAGCCCACCACCTTCGGTTTGGAAAATGCGGCGAAATCGAGGACCGGTAAATTCCACGCCAACCATTTTCCCCGCGTCCTCATTGCTCTCCGCAATATGAACCACCCGGCCGATGGTAGAGAACTCCGCCTCCGAAGTTCCCGCGGGCGCGGGCAGAGGAATGCGGATTTCAAGGCTCGCGCCCCGGTCCAACCTGCGGCGCAGGACAAATGCAGCGCCCCCGCGGCAGAGATTTTCGCTCTGCGTGCTTTCCTCGAATACCGCGCCCTCGATGTCTTTCCCCCGAATCTGCATGGGCAGACGAACCGATATTCGGCGTTCCTTGCGCCGCTTTTCCGTGGTTAAGATTTCGTCGCCGCTCATGCCGCCCCCTGCGCGGCGAGAATGGGCGAGAAGAACTCATCAACTCGCATCAGCACCTCTTCCGGTTTTCTTGACTCGTGCACCTGCCGTCGGAGCTCGCTGCCATTGCGCACGCCGTGCGTGAACCAGCAAGCGAATTGCTTCATTTTGCCAATCGCGTCAGGAATTTCCGCGGATATCAAATCTCGAAAGTAGCCGGCCAGAAGACGGTAGCGATCCACTTCCGAGGGTTGGTCGTATTTTCCCGTCATTCTGTATTGTTCAATTTGGCGAAAGATCCAGGGATTTGTCGCAGCCGCCCGGCCGATCATGACGGCGTGGCACCCTGTCTCGGCGATCATGCGCGCCGCATCTTCCGGCGTTTGAATGTCCCCATTCCCAATCACTGGCATGCTCACAGCTCCCCGAACCGCGCGGATAATACTCCAATCCGCGTTGCCGGAATAGCCTTGCAGGCGGGTCCTGGGGTGGACAGCGATGGCATTAACGCCGACTTCCTCTGCCATCCTCGCAACCTCGACGGCGACGATGTTTTTCTCGTCCCAGCCAGCGCGGATCTTAATCGTCACTGGAATGCGCACCGAGGATCGAACCGCCACAAGCAGTCTGTTTCAATCGCTTCAGGTCGCGCAACAACCCTGAGCCGCCGCACTTAACCACTTTTTTTGCCGGGCACCCGAGATTGATGTCCACAAAATCGAAGCCCAACTCCTCCACCAGTGACGCCGCCGAAGCCATCACGTCCGGCTCCGAGCCGAAAAGCTGCGCTGCGATGGGATGTTCGTCATTTTGAAAGTAGAGGTAATGAAGAGTGCGGTTAGCCCGGCGCGCAAGACCCTCGGCGCTGGTGAATTCCGTCATGATGAGCCCGCAGCCGCCAAGGCCTCGGATGACCCTGCGGAAAATTGTGTCCGTCACACCCGCCATGGGTGCGAGAACGGTCGGCGGGCGAATGGCCACGCCGCCAACTTGATAGGAGCTGGGGATCCTGTCAATCAATTGAGCCTCATCGCGAATTCAAAGCTTACAGCAAAGTCCTGTCCAACTCCGGAGGAGTTGGGGCGGACTTAATTGAGCTGCGTTGGGAACGAGAACCGACCTCTGCATTAGACTGGGGTTGAGGCACGTTGCGTTTCACAAGATTTTCCTCGCCAGCCAAATGCGCCGCCAGGGCCGCGCGCGAGCCTCCGAAGAAGCCTTCGATCACCTGCTCTACCGCGTGCTGCTGGGCATCGCCTGTCCGCAAGTTGGCCACGTAAACAAACGCGCGGCCGACTTTGCGCCGCGAGACCACCCCCTTTTGCGCCAAACGGTCGAGAATCGTCATGATTGTCGTGTACGCCCGCGGTCGGTGAGCCGCGAGCGATTCCTGAACCTGACGCACGGTCGCCTCCTCGAGTGGCCACAGCGCGTTCATGCAATCCAGTTCGAGCGGAGCAAGCTCGAGGATGGACCGTTTGAGACCACCATTTCCTTTGTTTTGCAGGTCGCCCTTTGTAGCAGTCATCAGGAGCTTTTCCTCTCGCCGGCAGCAATGCCCTTTGCCGCCGGTGAGGCCGAGTCCAAATTCAATTGCTCCGGAGCGGCTTCTTGTTTGACTGGAGGGAGGTAATCTTCAACCCTCAGGAGACGGCGCTCGAGGGCGGCTCCGCGTTCCGTCCACCCCGCCTCGCCGCGATCTGATGCGAGCATGGCGCTCATCGCGCCCATCTTGGAATCAAGGTCATCCAGATAATGAAGCATGACGGCCTCGCGAAACATCGGCAACTTCGGCGAACCGAACTCGTAATGACCGTGGTGGCTCAAAACAAGGTGCTTCAAGAGCGTCGCCAGTTCTTCGGGAAAGCCGGGTATCGCTCCGGCTTTTCTGCCGATAATCTCGACAGCCATCACAATGTGCCCAACGAGTTGCCCTTCCGTGGTGTACCCGAGCGCTCGATCATAAGAAAGTTCGTATACCTTGCCCACGTCGTGCAGAACAGCTCCCGCAAGAAGGAAATCACGATTTGTTTCCGGATAATGGCCGGCGACGGCCGCGCTCAAATCACACAAACTCACCACGTGCTCCAGCAACCCGCCGAGGTAGGCATGGTGCATCGTTTTCGCGGCAGGAGCGCGGCGAAATCTTGGGCCGATTTCCGGGTCATCCAAAACGGCCTCCACCAATTGGCGAATATTTGAGTCGCGGATTCCCGCTATGTGTTCGCGCAACCGCCCCCACAACTCATCCACATTTGCCTTCGTGGTGGCGTAAAAATCCGCAGGCTCGACTTCGGAGGATTCCGCCTTCCTAAGTTTTTCGAGGATGAGCTGGGGGCGGTTCCGAAACACGTCCACGCGACCCTGGACTTTCACAAAGTCATCCCGCGAAATTCCCGCCGCAGAATCCTCGAATCGGTCCCACATCCTTGCTTCGATGGTGCCGGTGCGGTCCCCGAGTTCCAGCCGCAAGTACGCCTTCCCTTCGCGTGTCGAACGCACTTCTTTCTCGAAAACGAGAAAGTAAGTCGTAAAGTTTTGATCCGGCGTGAGGTCCGCGACGTAGGCGCGTTTCATATAATTTCAGTCATCGCTCAAAACAACAAGAATCGCTTGTGTTTCTTCGGAGTGCTCGCGGCTTTGGTAGTCGTCGTAGGTTCCACCGTCGCGCTGTTTACTTCTGTAATGGACTCCCCGGGAACGGCGGCCGTATCCGTGTAACCGGGGTGGACTTCAACGAAACTGTCTTTCCGAAGCTGGTCGAGATACTCACGAAGCTTTGGCTCCGCCAATTTGCCCGCAATTCGCCCCATGATTTCGTTCCGCACCTTTTCAAGCGGCTGGATGCCGGCTTCAAATCGCTGCTCAACCTGAATGACCTCGAATCCGCTTTTGACATGTATGACCGGGGTCATTTCCTTCCGATTGAGCTTGAAAACCTGGTCCTCGATTGCCTTATCGAGCACGCCTGTCCGCTCGTACTTGCCCAGTTCTCCGCCTTGCTTCGCGGTGGTGCCATCGGAAAAATGCTTCGCAAGATCCCCAAAGTCTTCTCCGTTTAGGACCCGTTCCCGCAACTGATTTGCCTTTTTTTCGAGATTCGGGATATCCGCTTCGGATTTCCCATCCGTATTCACAAGAATCTCGCGCAAAATAACCATTTCCGGAGCCTGAAAATCCTCCTTGTGTTCGTCATAATATTTTTGAATTTGCGCGTTGCTCACAGTATCCCCAACCCTGGAGTACACTTCGCGGTTGATCACTTCGTGGATCAAAAGCTGGTTCCGGATGTTGTCTTTCCACTCGTCGTAATTCTCCCCTTCCGCAGTCACCGCCTTTTCCAGATCCTCCAGGGTTGCAAGGTTGTTCTCGATTCGGTACTGGTCTAATTGCTTGATGACGTCCGTCTCGACTGTAATCTGCATGTCTTTTGCGCGTTGGACAAGAAGCGATGCGTCAATCAGATTCCGCAATGCGTCCTTCTGCATATCGTCGATCGCTTTTTGGAGCTCTTCGGGAGTGCACTTTCTGGGGATGCAATCCTGCTTCGCATCTTCTGGGGCGGACGCCTTGGCCGCTTCCAATTTCACGTTTGTAATGATTTCATTATTGACGCGGGCGACGATTTCCTCGACCACCTTCCCATGCGTATCAGTCGAAGGCGCGGGCGCGGGCGCGGCTGGTGGGGTGGGATTGGATTGCCCTGTGGTGGATGTGGCCCCGCGTCCCCCCGTTTGATCCTGCGTCTGGCCTTGCGTCGGCGGTTTGGCCTGAGCCTGCCCCTGGCTCTGAGATTGCGTTTGTGTCTGCGCCGCGGCAAGACCGCACGCCAGGGCAAGGCATCCCGCAAGTAATTGGAATCTCATGAATTCCCCCTTCGCCATTCTATCCCTACGCTTGTAGTTGCAGCAATATTTTCCGGACTTCCCATGCAGTTGAACCAGTTCCTCGTTCCAGGTCAATCCACAGTACACCGGCCGGATCGAGGCGCAGCCCCCGCCTGGCTCGTAATAGTCTCACGATGCTCTCGGGGTTCACTGTCGTTTCAGCATGAAATTTCACGGCGACCCTTCCTTCCCGGCGTTCCACGGATGCGACCTGCATCTTCTCAGCAGTCGCCTTCAACAGCCCATAATCCAGCAAATTTAATACAGCCGGGGGCGCCGGTCCGAAACGATCGCCAAGCTCTTTCTGGACCTCATCGCTCTCGGCCTCCGTGGCTATCTCCGCAATCCGCTTGTAAGTGCGCAGCCGCAGGTTCTCGCTCGGAATATACAGAGGTGGGATGCGCACATCGGCTCCAAGGTTGATTGTCGCCCGAAGGTCCATCGTGGAGGATTCACCGCGCAGCTCACTCACTGCGCGCTCCAGCATCTTGGTATAAAGATCGAAACCTACCGCGTTGATGTGACCGTGCTGCTGTCTGCCAAGCAGGTTTCCCGCTCCGCGGATTTCGAGGTCCAACGCTGCGATGCGGAAGCCCGCGCCCAGCTCGCTGAATTCATTCAGCGCCGCGAGCCGTTTGCGCGCCGTAGGTGAAAGCGTTACGCCGGGCGGGACAAGCAAGTATGCATAAGCCCTCTGATTGGACCTGCCGACACGCCCCCGCAATTGGTAAAGCTCGGAAAGCCCCAGCCTGTCGGCCCTGTTGATAATAATTGTATTGGCGCGCGGAATGTCCATCCCGTTCTCTACAATGGTCGTCGATACGAGTACATCCGCCTCATCGTTCATGAATTTCAGCATCACGGATTCCAGCTCGCGCTCCCCCATCTGGCCGTGCCCGACCACGACGCGCGCCTTCGGCACAAGTTTCTTGATTAATGAAGCCAACGAATGAATCGACTCGACCCTGTTATGGATAAAATAGACTTGGCCCTTGCGCGCAAGTTCTTCCTGGATGGCCTTGCGCACCAGGTCTTCATCAAACGAAGCAACGACTGTTTGAATCGCGAGCCGATCCTTCGGCGGTGTTTCGATGACGCTCAAGTCGCGCAAGCCCAACAATGACATGTGCAAAGTGCGCGGGATCGGCGTCGCCGAAAGCGTCAGCACGTGAACATCCTTGCGCAGCTCCTTGATTCGCTCCTTGTGGGCCACCCCGAACCGCTGCTCCTCGTCCACGATCAGAATTCCCAAATCTTGAAATTTGACGTCGCGTGAAAGCAGACGGTGGGTGCCAATGACAACATCCGCCTTGCCCGCCTCGAGTGCTGCCAATGTTTGCATCTGCTGTTGTGGCGTGCGAAACCGGCTCAGCATATCCACCCGCACCGGAAATGCTGCGAACCTGCGGCGAAACGTTTCGTAATGTTGAAACACGAGAACCGTTGTCGGCGCCAGCACGGCGACCTGCTTGCCGTCTGTCACCGCCTTGAAGGCCGCGCGCATCGCAACTTCCGTCTTGCCGTATCCAACGTCGCCGCACAGCAGGCGATCCATCGGAATCGGCTTCTCCATATCCCGCTTCAGGTCATTGATTGCGGAGGCTTGATCCGGCGTCTCGTCATACTCAAATGCGTCTTCAAATTCCTTTTGCCATTGCGTGTCGGGTGGAAACGCATGCGCCCCCGTGACTCTTCGCGCGGCGTAAAGTCGGACCAGTTGGTCCGCCATTTCGGTCAGCGACTTCTTTACGCGCGCCTTGCGCGTTGCCCAGCCGGGCCCGCCAAGCTTGTCGAGTTGCGGGTGAATGCCCTCTAGCGCGTGATAACCCTGCACCAGATCCATTCGCGAAAGAGGCACATACAGCCGCGCGTCATCCGCGTACAACAACAACATGAATTCGCCGCTCTGACCGTCGGCCTGCAACTGCCGCAATCCTTCAAATTTGCCGATCCCGTGGTCCACGTGGACCACATAATCGCCGGGCTTCAGTTCCGCAAAATCAGAGAAAAATTTCCCGGTCTTCGCACGGGACTTGGTCTGGACCGCCGCGCGCTCATCAAAGAGATCCCCGGTCCCATAAATCGTGAGGTGGCATTCGGGGAAGGCGACTCCCTCAGCAATAGGAATTCGCGACAGCACCAGCGCGGGCACTGACCCGGCGGTCGCATCCTCCACAAGCCGGGAGGCCGCCATCTCTTCCCCGCCCGAAAGTTGATAGGGCAATTCGTATTCATGGCACAAGTCCGCAAGCCGTTCGAGATCGCCAAGAGTGGCCGCCGAAACGATTACCTGTTCGCCTTGCGTAACGCGCGCGCGCGCTTCCGTCATAAACGCCGTGATGTTCCCGTGATAGCGCTGGGTCGGCTGCGTGTGCACGGTCTGTGATAGAGCGGAGGTCGGCGTCAATGAAAGTTGCTGCAGGATCACTCGTTGTTTCAGCGCAAGGGCGCTTTTCCAGGAAGCCTCGTTAAACATGTGCTCAGAAGGGGTTTGATCATTTTCGCCGTCTTTTCCATTTCCTTCAGGACTTTCCGAAAAAAGTTTCTTGGCATTTGCCTCAATCTCTTCGGGCTCATCGAGAATCACGATCGCCCTTGCGACAAGATCAAAGAGACTCTGATCTCCTATTTGGCGCAAACTGACGTTCGTTTCGCCGCCATCCGCGGACGCTCGTCCGTTCGAGTTCCGAAGAAACTCGCTTACTGGAGGCAGCGTCACCTGTTCCACCGGGCGTATCGATCTTTGAGTATCCGGATCGAATTCGCGGAGAGATTCAACCGTGTCCCCCACAAGCTCAATCCGCACCGGATTCACGGCCTCAGACGGAAACACGTCAATGATTCCTCCGCGTGATGCGTATTGGCCCGGCATGTCCGCCAATTCAGCTCTTGCGTAGCCAGTTGCGGCCAAATGCTCGAGAAATTCATCCAGGGAGATGTCCGTGTTCCGCGCAACGGTTCGACCCAGCCGCTCATACGCTTCAACCGGTTGATACTTCATCACAGTCGCGCCCACCGGAGCGACGATGATCTGCGCTTGTCCCGTCGCCATCCGCCAGAGAGTCATCGCGCGGGTTTCGAGGATTGCCGGGTGTGGCGGGATCACGTCCCAAGGCATGGCATTCAGTGTGGGCAAATGCAAAACTTGGCCTGCGGAGCTTCCGGACGCTTCGCGAAAGAAAAATCGCAGCGGCTCTAGGATTGCCTCCGCACGCGCCTCGGAATCCACCACGAGGATCGCTGGACGCCGCAGCGCGGCCGCAACAACTGCAGTGAGAATGACGCGCCCCTCGGGCGTCAGCCCGTCAAGAGCGGCTTGTTGGGCGCCGCGGCGCAAGCTTTCGACCGCCGCATCCACAGCCGGAAGCCTTGCAACTCGTGCGAAAAGATCATCGAGAGTAGAAATCGTCATTTCAACCAACGCCAAAAGGCCTTGCGGTTCTCACCGCAAGGCTTAATCACATTCAGGTTCTCATTCATCTTAGCACGCGCACCGATTGCAAGGATTTCGGGTGCCTGATTAGTTTTGGATCTGTCCCACATTTCTTCAAGCGGGCATCCATGGGACTTCACTGGGCGGCACGATTGTTGATGCTATACTGCTGATTTGCCGTGCTGGAGGTTTGAGTCGATTAACGCCACACGGAACTCCATCATGCGTGAAATTGCAATCATCGGGGGCGGGCCCGCAGGAGCCGTTTGCGGCGAATGCCTCGCTCGCGCGGGCTTTGCCGTCACAATTTTTGACGAGCACCTCGCCTGGGAAAAGCCCTGCGGCGGCGGCCTCACCCAAAGGGCGCTTACTGCCTTCCCTTATCTTTTGACCACCACCCAACCCAAGAAGTCCATTCACGAAGTCGAGCTCATCGCGGGGAATGGCAATCGGGCGCGTTTCTCATTGGATCGGCCCATCGTAATTTTTTCCCGGAAAGTGTTGAATGGCCTTCTTTTGGAACGCGCCTCAGATGCCGGTTGCAAAATTGTGCGAGCGCACGTCACGCGTCTCGACACAGAAAACCGCCGCCCAAAATTGGAAGTAGTTGGAACAACGCACGAATTCGAGTTCACCGTTATCGCCTCTGGTGCGCGCAATGCTCTGCTTCCCTCACTCGCGTCGCAAGACGCGCCTTTCACCCCGCCGCTAGCTCAAGAAGACCTCGAGCTCACTCTCGGCTATTACATTTTGACCGAGTCAAACGTGATAAAGGTCAAGTTTGTGAAATGCTTGCAGGGCTACGTGTGGTCATTTCCCCGGCCGGGGCACCTTTCGGTCGGCGTATGCGCGAGCATGGCGCGACACACGACGCGCGAGCTTCGCGAAATGCTCGCCACATTCATCGCTGAAGAGAAGCTGGACACGTCAAATGCGACACTCTTTAGCCACGTCCTCCCCTCGCCGCGGGCGGAGACTCTGCGTGAACGTCCCGTTGCCGGCGAAAATTGGGCGCTCATCGGCGACGCCGCCGCATGGGTGGATCCTGTTACCGGGGAAGGAATTTACTACGCGATGCGCTCGGGGGAAGTTCTTGCCGGAGCCCTTGCCTCGGGAAGCGCGGCGGCGTATCCCGCGCTGATCCGCGCCGCTTTTCGCGATGAACTCGAGGAAGCCGCAAAGCTTTCTCACCGCTTTTACCACGGCAATTTTCTCGGCGGCGCCGTCTCCACAAGGATGGTCGGGTTTGCACGCCACAGCGAGACATTTCGCCGAACTCTGGCGGACATCTTCGCCGGATCCCAAAGTTACCGCGCGCTGAAATCTCGCCTCTGGAGCCAGCTTGGAACTACCCTCGCGGAATCTGCAGGAAGTTTCTTGCGTCGCGGGAAAGCGACGCCGGAAGCCCAATCCATCTAAATCGTGAAAATTAGAAACTCGCGCGCCGTGCAGGAGCAGGCTTTCGTGCGGCCGCCTGCGGTTGAATAATGGTGGCCATCTTGCGAATCATCGCCAGCACTAGCCGCTTATCGCCATCGGCAAGCGTCGAACTGTATTTCTTGATCTCCGAAAGAAACCGGATCTCGTCTTCGGAAAGCTCTCCCAGCATCTTCTGCGTTTCGCGGTCGCGGGGGGTTTCCGCGCCAGGAAAAAAATCCGCCAGCGCGATGTCCATTGCTTCCGCAATTTTCGCAAGGGTTTCGAGGGAAGGAACCGTGTGCCCATTTTCAACGCGAGAGAGGTAGCAGCGCAGCAGTCCCGTCCGACGCTCGATGTCCCCCTGCGACAGGCCGCGCTGGCCGCGGTAGGACCGAATCACTTCGCCGATGTTAACTTTGGGCTTTTCTTTGGGCACAGGCCGCGCTCAATGAGTCGCGGCTATATTAAGCAGTCGCCAGCGTTGGCGCAAGGGGATTGTTGCGATGATTTGACTGGGTGGGTTTCCGTGTCAACTGTCGAACATGGTCCCATGGCTCGCCCAAGATTAGGAACCCGCTCCATAACTCGCGCGGAGGAGTTGTCCACGACAAGGTTTGCCGCGCCAGCGCTCTTTTCCAATGGACGTACATACGCCTGCAAGAGCCCCAGATTGGCTAAAATGCCACACGCAGCAACAACTCCAGCGATCCTAGCGGTGAATTTTTCCATTCGGAATGTGAATGTGAACCACCGTGCCTTTTCCCGGCTCGCTATCAATTTCTATGCTGCCCCGGTAAGCTTCAACAATCGCCTTGCAAATCGCCAATCCCAATCCGAAGCCGTTTGAAAGCTGCTCTTTCGAGTCGCTTCCGCGCCGAAATCTTTCGAACAGATGCGGCAAATCCTCCGGCAAAATTCCACCGCCAGAATCTTCCACGCTGACCTCAGCCGCGCCTATAGGAGACTGATCCAATCGCAACATAACTTTCCCGCCCTGCAAGCTGTGCCGCACGGCATTCTCCAGCAAGTTCACCCACACAAGCTCCAAATCTTCCGGGTCCGCGCGTAGCAGCGGATTCCCCGTTGCATCGAGCGAAATCTGAACCTGTTTTGCCTCTGCAATTCCGGCAAGGCGGCTGACAGCCGCGTCGCATGTGGCGCGCACGTCGGTTGCCGGCATTTCCGTTTGCTTGCCCTCTTCGCTCAATCGCTCGATACGCGCAAGCCGCAGCATCCTCTCGACCAGCGACTCCATTCTCTCGCAATCGCCGAGCAGTGCTTCCAGACCCGATTCGTATTCCGGTGCTGTTCGCGGATGCTGCAAAAGTATCTGCGCGCTGGACTTGATGATCGCCACGGAGGTTTTGAGCGCATGCGCTAGATCGCTTGTAAATTCCCTCTGCCTCGCAAAGGAATCTTGCAATCGCAATACGAGAGTTTCGAGAGCTTCGCTGAGCGGAGCAAGCTCCGGTATCGCCTTTGCCTTCGTCGGCGGGTTAAACTCCCATTGCTTTACGCTGATGCCGCCCGCTCGCGCCGCCAAGTCATTCAATGGACTTAGACTGCGTCGCATGACCCACGCCGTCAGCCAGGCCATCGGGGCAAGGAGCGCCAGCCCGGCTAGGCACAAATAAAGCCCCGCGCGGAACACGCGTCTCCACATATCCGTCAGCGGCGATGCGTATATAACCGTCACCTTTGCCGGCAGGCCCGCTTCAGCCTCGCGGTCGAGGATTGGAATTTCTTTCAGCACCAACCCGCGAAATGCCACTCCGTCTTCCCGAAAACGTGCCTTGCCGCTGGTTGTGTACCTCGTCTCCTGCGGCAATCCGTGCCAACCGGTGGCTTGAGCAAGAATTTTCCCATTCGCAAGCATCACGGAGAAAACATCCGGATGGGCATCATCGCTTGATGATGGCAATCCCGTGTCGTCGAAAATCAAGGTGCTCGGGTCATCTTCGTCATACCGCACCAGCGCGCGCACGCTCAATGCCTTGCTTTGTAAGCTCGCATCAAATGCCGAAAGCAATTCCGTTCGAGTCACAAAGACTCCCACAGAAACCAAAATCGCCGTCAGCAGCAAGTCCAGCAGAATCACGCCTGCAACAATTCGCGCGGCGAGCGATACCGGCGTCCATTTCATTTCCGCTTACCGTCCCCATCTTTTCGCAGGATATATCCGTGACCCCGCATGGTGTGAATCAGCTTCATCGTGAACCCATCGTCGATTTTCCGCCGTAACCCGGAGATATAGACCTCGATCACATTGCTGAATTTCTCCCAGTTGTAGTCATACAAATGCTCCAGCAATTCTGTTTGCGACACTACAGTATCCGCCCGATGCGCCAGATATTCGAGAACCCGGTACTCCATTGGCGTAAGCGTGACCTCTCGTCCCCCGCGATGAACCGACCGACGGGCCGTGTCCACCTCCAGATCGGCCACAACCAGCGCGGGCGCTGATTTCCCTTTTCCTCGCCGTATCAGCGCCTTAGCGCGCGCCAGCAGCTCTCCCAGATCGAATGGCTTGGTGACGTAATCGTCCGCCCCCGCGTTCAGAAGTGAGACGACCGATTCCCTCTCATCGCGTGCCGTCAGAATCAGAATCGGCGTCTCGCGCCCCGCCCCGCGCAAATGTTTCACAACGTCGAGGCCGCTTCTCTTCGGAAGCATCAAATCCAAGATGAGCAGGTCATACTCGATTGATTCGGCAAGAAACATCGCCTCCTCACCGTCCGCTGCCAGATCCACTGCGTAGCTTGCCCCTTCGCGCAGACCTTGCGCGATATTTTCCGCCAGCCGCTTTTCGTCTTCGACTACTAACACTCGCATAGGATCTCTCTTGTCTTTGCCGGCTCCGCGGCCGCCAGCGATTCACTAGATTCGGCGCGCTCGGCTTAAGGGATTCTTAATGTACGGCTCCATATCGTGCAGTGCAACCGGCCGGCTCGTTGCCAACCGCCTGCGCGTTTCAGAGAGCGCGCGCCGCCAACAAAGCACAGGAGGAACTCGTGATATCTGGAAGGAAGCAGACACTCGGAATTCTCGCGCTCGCCACTAGCCTGGCATTCATTCTCGCCATTGTCGCCGTTGCTAAACCGGCCCCTCAAGGTTCATCGGGCTACAAGCTCTCGAAAAAGGTCGTCCTTGGAGGCGATACCGGCTGGGATTATCTCTTCGTTGACTCCGCTACACATCGTGTTTTCATCTCCCATGGGAATCACACCGTGGTCACCGATGCCGACGGGAAAGTTCTCGGTGACATTCCAAACACGCTTGGTGTTCACGGCATAGCCTTGGCCCCGGAATTCAACCGCGGCTTCACGAGCAACGGGCAGGCAAATTCAGTCACCGTTTTCGATTTGAAGACCTACGCGACGATTTCTGAAATCAAAATTCAAGGCCAGAACCCCGACGGAATTATTTACGATCCTGCATCCAAGCGCGTCTTTACATTTAACGGCCGGAGCAGCGACTCTACCGCCATTGATGCCAAGACGGGCGAAATTGCGGGCACGATCCCGCTCGGAGGCAAACCTGAAACCGCTCAGGTGGATGGCGCGGGACGCCTCTACGTAAATATCGAGGACAAAAATCAGCTCCAGGAATTGGATACGAAGAAACTTGCAGTCCTCAACACTTGGTCTATCGCACCGTGTGAATCACCTTCCGGCCAGGCCATTGACGCCGCTCACAAGCGCACGTTCATTGGCTGCGAAACCATGATGGCCATGGTCGATCTCACGAATGGAAAAGTCGTTGCCTCTGTGCCGATCGGCCGCGGAGTGGATGCCAACGGTTTTGACCCCGGCACCGGTTACGCTTTCGCTTCCACTGGCGACGGTTTTCTCACTGTCGCACATGAAGATTCGCCCGAAAAACTTACTCTTGTCGAGAACGTTCCCACACAGGCCCGCGCCCGCACGATGACGGTCGATACTTCCTCGCACATCGTCTACAGCGTCACCGCCGAATACGGCCCGCCGCCTGCGCCGGCCGCAGGCGCTCCGCCCGCAGGCACGCCTCCGGGTCGCGGTGGCCGCGCGCCGATGATTCCCGGGTCTTTCACTCTATTAATCGTCAGTCGCCAATAGCAGTGCAAGCGCTGTAGCCGGGCTCTCGCCTCACCCATGAGCGAGGGCCCGGTTGCAGCATTTCAAACAACAATTCGTTGGAATTCGTCACAGGAAGATCGGAAATTAAACCATGTCCAGAATGCGATTCGGAATTTTGCTTGCTCTCGCAACGCCCATGATTAGGCTTTAGAAAGAGTGCTCCTCTCAACCTTTACCGAAACGCGACGGCCTTCGCACCACGTCCTTTCCCCTTGCATTCTGAGCGAATCACTGTTTTCATTTACGCCCACTCGATGCGTTACCATCGTACTTGAGTTGCGAATTCCGAATCGCATTGCATGAACGCATTGCCCAGACGAAATGTCTAAGAAACCTCGCAAGCAAACTCGGGAAGCCGTCGCGCCTGCCATCGGCTCGGCATCAAGCGCATCCAGCGCCAATCGCTGGCTCCCGCTGCTTTTGTTCCTCTTCGCATGCAGCGGCTGCTCCGCGCTCATCTACGAAATTGTCTGGTATCAAATGCTCCAGCTCGTCATCGGCTCGACGGCCATCTCTCTCGCCGTCCTCCTTGCTACCTTCATGGGCGGCCTCTGCCTCGGCAGCCTAGCGCTTCCGCGCATTCGCGCCGCAACCGACCGCCATCCACTGTTCGTCTACGCCGTCGTCGAGGCAGGAATCGGCCTATTCGGGCTCCTCGCCCTCATCGGCATGCCACTCGTTGACCGCGCTTACGTCGCCGCCGTCGGCCACGGCATGCCCGCAGTATTTTTCCGTGCATTCATCAGCGCGATCTGCCTCCTGCCGCCCACATTTCTCATGGGCGCGTCGCTGCCCGCCGCCTCGCGATGGGTGAAAGCCACGCGGCGTGGCGTCTCCTGGCTCGGGTTGCTGTATGGCGCGAACATCGCAGGGGCTGTCTTCGGCTGCCTTCTCGCTGGCTTTTATCTTCTGCGCGTTTTCAACCTGACATTCGCTACCTGCGTGGCCGCCGCCATCAACGCCATCGTCGCGGTTGTTAGTTACTGGCTTTCAAGAAACACACCCCTGCAGTCGGCCGACGACGAACAAACCGATGCGCACAAACTCGCGCTCGCGCTGGATTCGCCTACACCGCAGATTTTGCCGCCCGCTCCCATCATTGGCCGCGCAACCATCTACATCACCATCGCCCTATCCGGAGCCACTGCGCTCGGCGCCGAAGTCGTCTGGACGCGCCTTCTCGGCCTAATGCTCGGCGCAACCGTCTACGCCTTCTCAATCATTCTCGCCGTTTTTCTCATTGGCCTCGGAGTTGGCAGCGCCATAGGCGCCGCATTAGGCCGCCGCTCCCACCCTCAATCCGCGCTTGGTTATTGCCAGTTATTGCTCGCCGCGGCCGTTGCCTGGACAGCGTTCATGCTCTCTAGTTCCGTTCCCTACTGGCCCATCAACCCGCTGCTCTCCACTAGCCCGTGGTTCACATTTCAAATTGATCTCGCGCGCGTCCTCTGGACCATCTTCCCCGCAACTCTTCTCTGGGGCGCGAGTTTCCCTCTGGCTCTCGCCGCCGCTTCGCGCAAACCTGCTAGCAGCAAAGAGATCGATCCGGGGCAGCTCGTCGGCGGCATCTATGCCGCCAACACCGCCGGAGCCATCGTCGGCGCTTTGTCCTTTAGCCTCATCCTGATTCCGCGCGCAGGCACTCTCGAATGTGAGCGCATCCTCATCTGGGTGAGCATCGCCAGCGCCGCGCTCGTCCTAATCCCCGTGATTCTTTCTCTTCGCGCGCGGGCGCAGATTCTCGCGTTCGCTCTTCTTCTCGTCGCCACCGCGGGCGCAAGCTTCCTCGCCGTAAAAACCCAAGGCGTTCCACCCGCGCTGATCGCTTATGGACGCCGCTTCATGCTCAACACCAATACCTCCGACATCCTTTACACCGGAGAAGGGCTCAACTCCTCCATCGCTATCTCGCGTTACCAGGACGGCGCTCTCCAATTCCACGTCAGTGGCAAAGTGGAAGCCAGCACCGAAATCTATGACATGCACCTTCAGCGCGCGCTTGGACATCTCGCTGCGCTCACGCACCCCAACCCGCACAGCGTTCTAATTGTCGGTTTCGGCGCGGGCGTCACCGCCGGAACTTTCGTCACCTATCCAAGCATCCATCGCATCGTCATCTGCGAAATGGAGCCGCTCGTCCCGCCAACCGCCACCCGCTATTTCGCACGCGAAAACTACGACGTGATGAACGACCCGCGGACACACATCATCTACGACGACGCGCGCCACTTCGTCCTCACTACCAAGGAAAAATTTGACATCATCACCTCCGATCCTATTCATCCCTGGGTGAAGGGTAGCGCCACGCTCTATTCCAAGGAATATTTTGAAATGGTGAAGGCGCACCTGAATCCCGGCGGAATCGTCACGCAGTGGGTCCCGCTCTACGAAAGCGACGTGGACACCGTCCGCAGCGAGCTTGCCACCTTTTTTAGCGTTTTCCCCTACGGGACCGTGTGGGCCAACGAACTCGATGGGCGCGGTTATGACATATTCCTCATGGGCCAGCTCGATCCTCCGCGCTTCGATCTCGATGCGCTCCAGGCGCGCTTCAGCAGCCCGCGGTACGCCCGGGTCGCCGAATCCCTTCGCAATGTCGGCTTTAATACGCCGTTCGATCTGCTTTCGATTTATTCAGGAAGTGCTTCAGACCTTCAACCCTGGCTGCAAGGCGCGGAAATCAACCGCGACGGTAACTTGCGTCTGCAATATCTCGCCGGCCTTGCGCTCAACAACAGCATGGAAGACGAAATCTTCAACCAGATCATTCAATACCGCCGCTTCCCCGAAGGAATGTTCGTCGGCTCGCCCGAATCGCGCCAGCAACTCATGTACGTCATGCGCGGCGGCGCCCAACCTTGACCCGACTCGTTTTCGCAGCCTTTAGCCAAGTTTTCATTCATCCCTCCAATTAAGTGGTCACTCTGGACGGAGAGCTGATGATCTCCATCGGCTCGCAGTGAAGAATTCTTATGGAGTTGAAAACTATGTGGTTTGTGATGGTGCCGGAAGAGGGAGTTGAACCCACACGGCCTTGCGGCCACCGGATTTTGAGTCCGGCGCGTCTGCCAGTTCCGCCATTCCGGCTTGTCCGTTTATTTTACTTGCAGAAGCGCCGCAGCGCCAATCCGCGCTCAATTCTGCGCGACCTCCCGCCCTATACCGTCAACCTCTTTTCGTAAGCCACCTCTTACCCATACTCCAAACACCGCCGCATAATCCTCAAATACATTGCCCAGCAAAAGTTCGATACTCGCCAGTGTTTATTTGCCACCGGCCATCCCGTATGATGAAATTTCACGCGTGTGACCCCGCTCTTCTCGGCTTCCAATACAATCCCCACGCGCGTCTCCATCCAATCCTTGTGCGCATCCGTAAACTGAAACTCAATGGATGCAGGCGCATCGCACCGCTTCACCTTCGCGCGCCAGACATATCCAGGCCCAAAGTCGAACTGGAACTCTGCATCCTTCTTCGCCTCACCGCTCGAGGTCTTCGTCCACCAGGCATCCAACCCCTTCGGCGTGGACACCATTTCAAACACCTTTTTCCTCGGCGCGTTGATCGTAAACTCATGCACGATGTCGGCCATCTCTCCTCCTCACAAGTGAAGAATCTCAGTGCGCACAAGAAGATACCCCAGATAATACAAGGACACTAAAGCCCAGACCTTCTCCCCAAAGCAGACTCTTTCCCTTGCCTCTAAACCATTTTCGTCGCATTATCCCCGCGCGGCAGTTGCGCGCGCCGCATCGGCGGCCGCTAGCAAACAATGGGCAACGCACTCTTCCAACTCATTCCAAAAGACGGCGCTCAAGTTGTCCTCGTGCTCTTCCTCTCTTTCCTCGTCGGACTCGAACGGGAAGAACACAAGACGGCAACTACAAATTATGCTTTCGGCGGCGTCCGTACCTACCCGCTCATCGGGCTTCTCGGCTATGTTCTGACCCTTCTCTCCGATGGCAACTTGATGCTTCCGGGCATTGGCTTCGTTGTTGTCGGCGCATTTCTCTTGCTGTCATACCGTCATAAATTGGAAGATTCGAAGCTCGCCGGAATGACGAGCGAAATATCCGGCCTCGTCACGTATGCCGTTGGCGCCCTCGTTTTCAAGGAGCAATATTGGATCGCCACCACGATCACGGTTGTGAGCTTAGGATTGCTCGAACTGAAGAGCGCACTCGAATCTCTTTCGCATCGGATCGCCTCGGACGAAATCCTTACCTTCGCCAAGTTTCTTTTCTTAACCGCGGTAATCCTTCCGATTGTTCCCAACCAGGCCTTCGGTCAATTTAATTTCAATCCGTTTAAGACCTGGCTCGTTGTAGTCGCCGTCAGCACGATCTCCTACGCCAGCTACCTTCTGCTGAAGCTGACGATGAGCCGTGGCAGCGACTACTACGGCGTGATGTTGTCCGCCTTGCTCGGTGGCCTTTATTCCTCCACCGTCACGACCGTCGTGCTGGCAAGGCGCGCGCGCGCTCAAAACACTTCGCATCTATTTGGAGGAGCGGCGCTTGTCGCCTCCGGAATGATGTATCTGCGCATTCTTGCCTTGATCGCTCCCTTTAATCGTGCGCTACTCCACCGTCTCGCGACTCCATTCCTCGCGCTCTGTGTGCTCGGCCTTGCGGTCGGCTGGATCTGGTCGCGCCGCTCACAGAGCGCCCCCGCGGCGAATTCCCCGCCGCCCGAACCGCCAAAGAATCCTCTCGAGATCAGCGCTGCGCTTCTGTTCGCCGCAATCTTCGTTCTCGTCCTCGCCGCGACTCACTACGCGCAAATCTATCTCGGCCGCGCGGGGCTTTATTCCCTTGCGGCGGTCACCGGGCTCACCGACGTCGCGCCATTCGTTTTGAGCCTCACGCAATCGGCCGGAAAGCTCACACTTCTGAATGACGCAGCAATTGCAATCGGCATCGCCGCGGCCAGCAACAACTTGTTAAAGGGGATTTATGCTCGGGCATTCGCCGGCGCGCGCGCCGGAAACGAAGCCTTCGTGATGCTGGCAATCTACGCGCTTCTCGGCATCGCGATCTTGGCTTTTTAGAACTGCTGTAGAATAGCGGCGAACAAATCATCGTCCACCCCAAACCCCAAGGAGACGCAACCGCATGAAAGGCAAACCCGAAGTCATCGAGCAGCTTTCCGAAATGTTGAAGGAAGAGCTCGCCGCGATCAACCAGTACATTCTGCACGCGGAGATGTGCGAGAACTGGGGTTACAAGAAACTTTCCAAGGTCACCAAATTGGAATCCATCGGCGAAATGAAGCACGCCGAGAAAATCATCGAGCGCATTCTCTTCCTCGAAGGCATGCCCAAAATGAACGTGCTCGGCAAGATCACCATCGGCTCCGACGTAAAGAAACAGTTGGAGAACGATCTCGCCCTGGAAAGGACCGCTGTCGTCAATTACAACCTCGCGATCGACGTCTGCCGCAAGGCCGGAGACAACGCCACCGCCGATTTCCTGAAAGAAATCCTCAAGGACGAAGAAGGTCACGTAGACGCGCTCGAAACTCAGCTCAGCCTCATCGAGCAACTCGGCTACGAAAACTATCTCGCACAACAGCTATCGGAATAATTTTGCCTTCGCCGTCAATCTGAGGTGTGGTTTTCACACCGAAGCGTCTGCCAAATGCTCCTCCCGTTCGCTCGATGCGTTGAGACGTTCGATATTTGGCTTCTTATCCGCGGAGGCAGGGCTCGCCCTGCCCTTTTTCTCTAGAAAATTCTCAATCGAATACTCAGGAATTTCTTCGGGTCCTTCCTGAAATCATTCATAAACAACCGCAAATCCCCGGTCAGCCCCGTCAAATTGTCATAGAGCTTCGGATCGTTGAACAGTTCGCCCACCGTCCCTTCGTTTGAATTCAGCTTCGCCGTCGCGTTGGTAAAGTTCGTCGCACCCTGCTTCAACGTGTCATACATCGAGGGGTCATAAAGCAATTTCGAGAGCGTCCCCTTTCCGTTCTTTACGTCGTCCATGAGTCCGTTTCCCTTGTCTAAAAATTGTGTCAGTTTATCGTGCATTGTCGAATCGTAGAACAGTTTCCCAAGCGTTCCCTTTTGTTGTTGGATGGCTCCCAACACGTCATTCGTTCTATCGAGCGCTACGTCGAATTTCTTGTAAGCCGTGTCCGTGTAAATCAACTCGCCCAGCGTGCCCTTCCCCGATTGAATGGTGTCCATTAAATCGCTGGCTTTGGCGGCCATCGCGTCATAATGGTCATAAATGGACCGGTTGGTCATGAACTGTCCGGCCGTCCCCTTGCCCGCGCGCAAATCCGCGACCACTCCCTGTACGTTGTCGACCAACCCGTTCATGTGCGCTTCGAGCTCGGTTCCTTGTGCCACAAGCTCGTCGATTCCTGGATTTGGTTTGCCCGTGAGTTCGTCCCCGTTTTGTAGTTGACGCCCCGTGAATCCCCGCGTGATGTGAACGAACCGGTCCCCAAGCAACCCTTGCGTCTCCGGACTGGCAAATGAGTCCGAACGAATGTTGCTCGCATATTTCGAGCTGACGTGCAGTGTCACAATGATGTTACGCGTCTTGTCCGCCGCCGGGCCCCCGATGGCCGGGTTCACCTGAATATCCTCCACATTTCCTACGTCAATTCCATCCAAGCTGACGGGCGCTCCGACGGCGAGGCCCGCGACCTCTGGGAAATAAGTCTTCAAACGGTATTTCGACGCGAGCGGGTTCTCGACCGAGGTCACATAAAACACCGCCACCACGAGCAACCCAAGGCCCAGGAGTACGAAAATCCCCACACGCAATTCATTCCACATCAGTTGCTTTTGTTGCGCCATTGCCACCCCTCCTCGATAACATTCCGGATTTTCTGGTCTGCTATCCCCGCTTCCTTGTCTTAGTCTTACACCAAGAACCGTTTCAAATAAGGATCCTGTGAATCAAGCACTGCCTGCGGCCCGCCCTGAAAATAGACTCGGCCCTCGCGAAGGAAAAGAAGTGCTGTCTCGCGCGCCGCGGCGTCGAGCCCCTGATGTCCGTTGTTTTCCACGCCACCAACATGCACCACGCGGTTCGTTTGCTCATCAAATCGATAATTCGCCATCGCAAACGCATCCTGCAACCGGTGTGTTGCCAGCAACGCCGTTACCCCCTGCAAATCCCTCAAACGGAGAATCAGCGTGATGATCGTCTGCGACGTCACGGGATCTAGTCCCGCGGTCGGTGAATCGTAGAAAACAACTTCGGGCCGCGCAATCAGCGCCCGCGCGATCGAAACGCGGCGGCGCATACCGCCGGAAAGGTCCGCGGGCATTTTTTCAATCGTGTCTTCCATCTCCACGAAGCGTAGCGCTTCGCGAACGCGCTTTTCCACCTCGTCTTCACCCATCTCCTGTTCGCGCAAGCGATATGCAACGTTGTCCGCCACGCTCAGCGAATCAAACAACGCGCCCTCCTGAAACACAAATCCTATCCTGCGCCGGAAATCGAGCATCTCGCGCTCGCTCATCGCATCCAAGTCTTGCCCGAGAAGCATGACGCGCCCGCTCGATGGCCGCACCAGTCCGGCGGCAAGCTTCATCATCAGCGTCTTTCCGGAGCCGCTTTCGCCAACCAAAATCAATGTCTCGTGGGGTGCAACGCTGAAAGATATTCCTCGAAGAACCTCGCCCTCGTCATAACCAGCGTGGACGTCATCGAAAGCGATGATCTGTGAAGGCGCTTCCATCGGCCCCTGAATCGGATCCCGACCCGAAGCCTCGCTCGAACTCTGACCGGAAGAATGTTCCGCGATCATCATCGTGATTATAGATGCAAATCACTTCGCCGCGGATAGCGGACATCAGAAATAGAAGTGTCCCGCCAGATACAGCATGACTTTCGAGAGGAAGAAATTCGTAATCAGAATGAGCACGGAAGAAGCCACCACGGCTTGCGTCGTCGCGCGTCCAACGCCCTGCGTACCCCCGCGAACTTTCAGGCCCTGATAGCATCCTACGCTGGCAACAATAAACCCGAAGAATATCGGCTTCACCAACCCTTCCATCAAGTCGGAGAATTGGAGGTTATTCACGGCATTCCGCCAGAACTGCACCGCGCCGAGATGTAACGTAATCGACGCGACCACGAATCCGCCGACCAGACCCACAAAATCACTCATCGCAGTGAGCAGCGGCACCATCAAAACGGACGCGACCACGCGCGGCGTTACGAGTTTGCGAACCGGGTCGGTCCCCATCGCCCGCATTGCATCCACTTGCTCCGTCACCACCATCGATCCAATTTCCGATGCGATGCCTGAGGCGTTTCGTCCCGCCGCGAGCAATCCCGTAATCGTCGGCCCAAGCTCGCGCACCAGCGCCAGCGCCACCACTCCCCCCGTAAGCGCCGTCTGGCCATAACGCACAAATTGCGAAGCTGTATCCAGCACCGTCACGGCGCCGATAAAGAAGCCTGTCAGCGCGACAATCGGCAACGAACCGACACCGATACTGTCCATTTGATTGATTAAATCCTGCGAATAGTGCGGGGAAGAAAAAATATTCGCCACGGCGTGTGCGCACAGGATCGAATAATCCTGCACGTGCATCAGGCCCCGCAGGATTGGTTGCAAGAGAGAAGACGCCGCCGAAGGGTTTTCCTCAGGTGCCTGCATAGAGTATCGGCTTGCCATCTGGTGTGCACGCCCCGTCCGGCGCCCCGCGCTGACGACCTGTGTCCACGCGAAGTCCGGCGCTTCCGCGTCCCGTGCAGGCTAGCGTGTGCCCACTGTCACGTCAAGCTTCTACCCGGCAAATCGCTCCGGAAGGAGACCCCTCGCTTTGCTCAGAATGAATCGCAAAGGCATGTTGTCAATCTGCTCGGAGTCCCGAAGGCCTTCCTCGGGACGCGGTGAAGGATCTGTTTTTACACTTTCGTTCTTTGCGTGTTGTCACTTCTTCCCGCTCGGCACTTTCTTCCGCAACTCCTCAAACCAATTCAGTGTCACGCTTACATATCCGGTATCCACATCGTCTCCCGCGAATTGCACGAACACGAATTTCTCACCATCCTTCGTAACGTCGTAATTCACCAGCGGCGCCGTCCGCATTTCAAATTTCCCCTGTGGCACTTCAAAGAGCCGGTGTGGAGTCCCTGTGTGAAACGATGGCTGCGTTTCCACATCAACAGCCATCATCCTCTCGCTGCGGTCGAAATAGATCAGCTCCTTCCCGCCCTTCGTCCATTTCGGATAGCCGCCGCCCTCCGTCGTCACTTGCCATTTCCCGCTCGCCGCCGGAAACGCGCGTACGTAAACGTTGTCCTGTCCCCCCTCGATCGACTCAAACGCGATCCATTTCCCATCGGGAGAAAAAACGGCTGCATTCGATTGGTGTTGAAATGGTTCCATGTTGCGGTCGCCGATCAGAGAAAGAATCGTGAGCTCATTCGTATTGCTGGAGTCCGTCAACGTCACCATCTTGCCGTCCGGCGACCATGACTCCGGCACGTAGGGTATCGCTTCCTTTGGCGTCACAATTTCTTCCTGGCCGCTGCCGTCCGCCAGTCTCTTCGCTATAAAAAATCCCGACGTCTGAATGGTGTACGCAATCTGCTTTCCATCCGGCGACCACGATGGATAGTTCACATTATTCTCGAATGTCAGGCGGTTTAGATTTCCGTTCGCGAGATCATACGTCCACACGTCATCCGTGGAGAGGTTTCCTCCCCCGATACCGAATGCCAGGCGCTTCCCGTCCGGCGAAAATCGCGGAACGGCGTACAACCTCGCGGCGAGCGGGAGCGCTTGACCTTCGCCCTTTCGATTCAAGATTGCAAGGCTTCGTCCACCCGCGATGGTCGCGCCGGGAACGAAGGCCAGCGTTCCGTTCATGGAAATATCCCAATAGCCGACGCCGCTCGACGGATCGCCGCCCACGCCCGACTCCACCGGCACCGCGCTTCCTTTCATTTCCATACTCTCTTCGTCAAACGGCGCCGCGTACAACACTCCGCCTTTTGAAAACAGCAGGTGTCCGGAAGCGGCGTAGCGGGCCATGTTGGCTCCCCGCAAGAGAATTTTTGTTTCGCGCGTTGCGAAAGAATAGACGGCGATCGGCGCCTCGTCATAATTGCCGGGGCTGTCCACCGATCCAATTGTAAAAATCACTCCTTTTCCGTTTGGCAGAACTTGCGGCCACCGGTGCGTGCGCTCTCCCTTCGCCGCGTTCACCGTTGTGATCGCCTCGGGCTTCCCGCCGGCCGCCGGAACGCGCATGAGAGGCCCGCCGTAGTCAGGAGAAAAAACAATAGTGTTATCCGGAGCCCAGCTTGCGCCCCGCTGGTTCTGGCCCGGCGAGTCACAAATCAGCAGGGGTTGTCCGCCGCCAACCGGTATTTTTTTGAGCATGTCGCCCGAGAAAAATGCAATCCACTCTCCATCGGGCGAAAAGAAGGGCTCGCGACCGTCTTCCGTCTCCGCAATCGGCTTATCTTCAATTTCGCTCACGGATCGGAGGAAGAGCTGCCCTCGTCCATCTTTTTGCGCCATGAAAACAAGGTTTTTGCCGTCCGGAGAAATTGCAAGCATCGGAAAATCCAGAAACACGAATCGTTCGTGCGTGGGCAACTTCACCGCAAATCGGACAGGTGTTGCCGGCGCTGAAGATCCCGAATGAAAATTTGTAATCAACGCCACAGCGGCAACCAGAATCGCAATTGACGCGACGGCCCACGGAAGAATGCGTTTGCCAGAGGACGCCGGGGCAACGTGTGATGTTGTGGCTGCGACAATCTCTCCGTCACTGGTTGCGACAGCGTCAATCGCAATCCGCGCCTCGCCGATGGATTGCAACCGCTGCTTCGGATCTTTCGTCAGGCAGCGCCGCAGCAGCTCGCGGATGCGCGGCGGAATATTCGCGGGCAGCGCGCTCCAATCCGGTTCCGCTCGAATCACGGCCGCCAATGTGTCCGACACCGTCTCCCCGCCGAACGCCATCTTCCCCGCCAGCATTTCGTAAAGGACCGCGCCGAACGCCCAGATGTCCGCGCGGCGGTCCGCCGCTTTTCCTCGCGCCTGCTCCGGCGACATATACGCCGCGGTGCCGAGAATCATTCCGCCCTGCGTTTGTCCCATCGTCAGCGTCGGCGACTGTGAAATGTCCGTCGGCGCCACTTCCGATTCCAGCGCCTTCGCCAATCCAAAATCGAGGACTTTCACATTTCCATCCGCGGAGACTTTTATGTTCGCGGGCTTCAAGTCGCGATGGATGATTCCGCGTTCGTGCGCGTATTCCAGCGCCTCTGCGATTTGCCGCGCAATCGGCAGCGCTTCGTCAAGCGGCATCGGCCCGCGCGCGATGCGCTCCGCCAGAGTCGCGCCCGGCACCAGCTCCATCACCAGCGCCCGCACTGCGCCCGCGCTAGAGGATGAATCCTCAATCCCGTAAATGGATGCGATATGAGTGTGATTCAGCGACGCCAGCAATTGCGCCTCGCGCTGGAAACGCGCCATGCGATCGTGGTCGTTCGCAAATGCTTCGGGAACAACTTTCAGCGCAACATCGCGCCCCAGCTTCGTGTCGCGCGCCCGGTACACCTCGCCCATCCCTCCCGCGCCAATCGCGCCGATGATTTCGTATGGCCCGAGCTTTGTTCCCGACGCGAGACTCATTTCACTCCCTCAACCACGGCGAGGCGGGAAACATTTTGATTGTAGGAGTATGCGTAGGATTTCCCATCGTCTGAAAATGCAACGCCCGAAATTTGGACCACACCTGCGCGGTCAGCCGGCGAGAGTTCGCGAACTTTTGTTCGATGACCCGTGGACAAGTCAACCACTTGGACCGTCGTTGGAATTTGCATCTGGCGGTAGACGAGGACGCCCCGGCCATCCACAGTCCAGCGGCTCACGCTTTCCTCCGCCGCGATCCACGACACTGGCTTAGCATCGCCACCAGCAACTGGATAAATAAAGTATTTATTATCACGTCCAGTTGCGAGAACCGACCTGTCATCTGGAGACACAATTCCCCAATTAGTCCCTTCTGGGGTGATTGGACGCGGCTGCCCTCCGGCAATATCCTGCACAAAGCAGCGCGTTCCATGGTCCGCTTCGTTGCCGCACGCAAGTACGTGAATTCCGTCATGAAAGATCGCTCCCCAGGTGTAGGTCACGATGTTCCCATGGTCGAGTACGTGCTTTTCTCCAGCGCCGGTGGGATAAAGCACGAGTTGCGACGGGGGACCCGGCAGCAAGGAAAGAGCCCACGCGCCATCCGGCGAAAATCCCATGGCGACTCCTTCTCCCAATCGAACGGGCGGCGAACCATCCAAGGCTTGCAGCAGCAGGCCATAGTTCCCGCCTGCACCCGAATCCTCCTCGGTGAATAGGAGCTCCTTGCCGTCCCCAGTGAGGACTGGATCGTTGGATGCGTCGAGCCAGGAAAAATCGCGCTCCGCCGAGGCGCCGGGCCCCAACGCTTTCACTACGTTTACAAAGGTCTCTCCTGAAACGAGCAGATCTCCCTTCCTGTTCGTATCCTCAAGAAAAAGGTTGAGGGCACTCTCAAAAACACTTCTGACTTTGCCGGATTGCGTCACGGCGAAAACCTGGAGGACGGTCTCGGATTCTCGCTGCGCCCCGAAGTAGACCGTTTCCCCATCCGGTCCCCACGCCAGGCCTTCCTCACTCGTATAGCCGCTGGTAAGAACTTTTTTGTGGCCTTCTAGATCCACCACGTCCACCGATCCTCGATCGTCGCCCGTCAGCGGATGGTCCATGAACGCGATTTGATTGCCGCGCGGGGAGAATCGCAAGTCGCTCACATATCCTGCGGTCTCGTAGAGCACTTTGCCAATCGGATACTCCAGGCGGCTCTTGCCATTCATCGCGCGAATGATCGCGAGGCCGGATCCATCCGGATTCCAATCCGCGCCTTCAACATCTTGCAGAATGGCTCGCGGCGCTCCACCGCCCATATCCATTCGCGCCAGCGTTCCGTCGAACAAAACATGCGAAGCGAAGCGCGCGCCCGTCAGGATGGCCAACTCTCCTTTCGAGGAGATTGAGAGCAGGTGCGTGTCCGGCGGGCCAAATGGGTGAGGCGCGGGATAGTCTGCGCGGTGAAGGTATAACTGAGGAACGTTTCCCTCACGCGAAGCGCTATAGACCGCCGTTACGCCATCGGGCGCGAATCGCGCACTGAAAACGCACTCCGTTTTGAAGTTCATCGGCCGGACCACAAACTGGTTCGAGCCGGACGTATCACGAATTGCGAAAAATGTGATCAGGGATCCAACAGCTAGTCCCAGCGCTGCCGAAGTAACCACGGGCACTGCCCAGCCCCGTCGTTTTTCCGGCGGAGCAATTCCCGCCGGCACCGCGCCGGACACACTGGATGCCCCCGAGATCGCCTCCAGCGCAAACCCCAAATCGCGCGCGGATTGAAACCGCTCGCCCGGATTTTTCTCCAGGCAGCGGCGGATAATCCGCTCCAACGCCGGAGGCGCCGCGCGATTCGTGGCCGTAAGTTCTGGCGGATCCTCTTTCAAGATTGCGTTCATCGTTTCTATGGTCGAATCGCCGCGAAACGGCCTCAGCCCCGAAACCATTTCGTAGAGAATCGTTCCCAGTGAAAATAAATCCGAGCGGGCGTCGGCGGGCAATCCGCGAACCTGCTCCGGCGACATGTAACCCGCCGTCCCGAGCACCGCCCCGGGTTGCGTTTTCATTGGCTGCGAGTCGAGTTCCGTTCGCGATGCGTTGGCCGCGAGAGTTTGCGCCCCGCCGTCTTGCTGCGCCGGCGAAACTTTCGCCAACCCGAAATCGAGAATCTTCACTCGGCCGTCATTCGTGACGTAAATATTCTCGGGCTTCAGGTCGCGATGGACGATTCCCTTCTCGTGCGCGGCGGCGAGGCCCGACGCAATCTGTCCGCCGAAGTCCAGCGCCTTGCGAACCGGCAATGCGCCGCCCTGCAAACGCTCGCGAAGCGTCTCCCCTTCCAGCAATTCGGTGACGAGATACGGCGACCCATCGCTCGTGCCGATGTCGTACACCGCCATAATGTTTGGGTGATTGAGCGCACCCACCGCGCGCGCTTCCTGCTCGAAACGCCGCAGCCTTTCCGCATCGCTCGCAAACGCCGCGGGCAAAACTTTTATCGCAACGGTGCGATCCAATCGCGTGTCACGCGCGCGATACACCTCGCCCATCCCGCCCGCGCCAATCGCGCCGGTAATTTCGTATGGGCCGAGCTTCGTTCCGGGAGCGAGACTCATTTCACTCCCTCGATCACCGCGAGACAAGAAATATTCCTGATGTAGGAATAGGCGTAGGCTTTTTCGTCGGCGGAAAACGAAACAGCGGGAATCTCAAGTGCGCCGGCTCGGTCAGCAGGGGCCAGAATGTGGACGAGGGTCCGGCGTCCTGTCGCCATATCAATTTTTTCCACTCGCGAAGGAATATCTCTTTGATGGAACACGAGGATCGCCCGGCCATCCGGGGTCCATTGGGCAACGGTTTCCTCGGGGCCAATCCAGGAGACAGCCACCGGCGATCCTCCCGCAACGGGATAAATAAAATACTTTTTGTCGGAGTCTTGCGCCAAAACAGATTGCCCGTCCGGTGAAACCAAGCCGCCGCCAGTTCCTTCGGGTGTAATGGGGCGCGGCGATGCTCCGGCAATGTCTTGAACGTAACAACGCGCTCGATGCCCCGCTTCATTGCCACAAACAAGCACGCGCTTCCCATCAGGAAAATATTCCCCCAACGCATAAGTCTCAATGCCGCCGCTTGGCAATACGCGCTTCTCACCCGATCCAATGGCGTTCATCACAATTTGTGACGGAGGTCCGGGAACCAGCGACAGCGCCCACTGGCCATCGGGAGAAATGCCCAAAGCAGCCCCTTCGCCCAGGCGCGCGACGGGGGACCCGTCCGTGCCGCCCAGCAGGAGCGAGTAATTCGAGTTCGATGAAGATGAATTCTCAGTGAACAGTATCTGCTTCCCGTCTGGGGAGAGATTGGGACTCCCCGAACTATCGAGCCAGGAAACATCACGCTCGGAAGTGGCGCCGGGCGCCAAAGCATTCACGATTTCCTGATTTGAGTTTCCAGCGACAAGAAGATTTCCCTTTTTGTCGCGGTCGAGCGGCCAAAGACTATCGGTGCTGGCGAACACCGTTCGTGCTTTGCCCGAAAGCGTCACTGCGAAAATCAGATAGTTGGTGTCACCGTTGGCAGCGCCACCAAAATAAACCGAGTCGCTGTCATTCGACCAGGTCAAGCCTTCCATGCCCGAGTAGCCACCGGTAAGGAACTTCTTGCCGCCCTTTAAATCCACCACGTCAACTGATCCGCGATCGTCATAACGGAAGGGATGCTCAAAGAACGCAATCTGATCGCCGCGTGGCGAGAAGCGCATGTTACTCACGTAGCCCGCCGTCTCAAACAGCACATTCCCGATCGGGTATTCCAACCGGCTTAGCCCATTCACCTCGCGAATGATGGCGAGGCTTTCGCCGTCGGGACTCCAATCAGCGCCTTGAATATTTTGAGCGACGTTGCGGGGCGCGCCGCCGCTCATATCCATCCGCGCCAGCGTCCCGCTAAAAAGAAAGTGCGCAACGAATCGCGCGCCAGTCAGGACAGCTAACTCTCCCTTCGATGAGATCGCCAGCAAATGTGTGTCCTGGCGTCCCATCGGCTGCGGCGCGGGATAATCCGGCCGGTGGATGAAAAGTTCCGGGGCGTTTCCCTCAGGAGCCGCGCTAAAAACCACGGTCGCACCGTCCGGCGCGAACCGCGCATTGAAAATGCACTCCGCGCGGAAGGTCATCGGCGTTACAGAAAGTTTTCCAGCCGGCGCGGGCGTCCGAAAGGCTGCGTAGGCGGCAATGAAACCGGCGGCCAATCCCACAAATAGAATTGCGGCGGCGGACAATATCCATCTGCGTTGTTTTTCCGGCGGCGCAATTCCCGCCGGAGTCTTGCCCGATGCGCTGGATGCTCCCGAAATCGCTTCGAGGGCGAATCCCAAATCGCGCGCCGATTGAAATCGTTCACCCGGATTTTTCTCGAGGCACCGCCGAATAATGCGCTCCAGCACGGGCGGGACCGCCTGATTCGTTGCCGTGAGTTCCGGCGGATCTACTTTCAGAATTGCGTTCATCGTCTCGACGGCGGAATCGCCGTGAAACGGTTTCTGCCCGGACACCATCTCGTAAAGGATGGTGCCGAGAGAAAATAAATCCGAGCGTGCGTCGGCGGGCGTTCCGCGAACCTGCTCCGGCGACATGTAACCCACCGTGCCGAGCACCGCGCCGGGCTGCGTTTGAACTGCGCCGCTTCCGCTATGCGTGAGGAGTGTTTGCGACGCTAGCGTCTGCTCTCCGCTAGCCGGTTGCACGGAGGAAACTTTCGCCAATCCAAAATCGAGAATTTTCACTCGGCCGTCATTCGTGACGTAAATATTCTCGGGCTTCAGGTCGCGATGGACGATTCCCTTCTCGTGCGCGGCGGCGAGGCCCGACGCAATCTGTCCGCCGAAGTCCAGCGCCTTGCGAACCGGCAATGCGCCGCCCTGCAAACGCTCGCGAAGCGTCTCCCCTTCCAGCAATTCGGTGACGAGATACGGCGACCCATCGCTCGTGCCGATGTCGTACACCGCCATAATGTTTGGGTGATTGAGCGCACCCACCGCGCGCGCTTCCTGCTCGAAACGCCGCAGCCTTTCCGCATCGCTCGCAAACGCCGCGGGCAAAACTTTTATCGCCACGGTGCGATCCAATCGTGTGTCACGCGCGCGATACACCTCGCCCATCCCGCCCGCGCCAATCGCGCCGGTAATTTCATACGGGCCAAGCTTCGTTCCAGTTGTGAGGGGCATCCGCGCCGGATTATATTGCATTCCCGCAAGCGTTCACCAGCAAAGGGGAATTGGTGTTCCGAGTAAATCCCCGTTGTTCCGGCGCCAGGAAGGTTGTCATCCTGAGCGAAGGATCACGATCACCCTCTACAACACGAGCCGATGCCGACGGGTTTAGCAGCTATTGAACCGTACTCATTCTCCCTTTCTGAAAATCACAATATGTTGTGATGGCAGCGTCTCAATCGTCTCCACATGCGCGAGCCCGATCACCTTCATCTCCTTCTTCAGTTGCTCCACGGACATCTTGTGTACCTCTTTAATCTGCACGCGCGGATCCTCTTTCCGGTACTCCACAAACACCACGCGCCCGCCCGGCTTCAGCGCCTCGCGGACCTTGGTCATCACTTCATAGGGAAACGAAAGCTCGTGGTACACATCCACCATCAGCACGAGGTCCACTCCGCCAACTGGCAAGTGAGGATCGGTTTCGCTTCCCTCCACCGCTTCCACATTTGTAATCTTCACCGCCTGCGCCCGTTGCCGGATTGTCTGCAACATCTCGTCCTGAATTTCAACGGCCAGCACTTTCCCAGCGTTTCCAACTCTCGGCGCAATCCGAAACGTGAAATAGCCGGAACCCGCGCCCAAATCCGCCACGACTTCCCCACCCTTCAATTTCAATGACTCCAGCACAATCGACGGCCGCTCATCTCGTTCGCGATCCGCCCGATCCAGCCAGGGAATTCCGCCGGCGCCCATCACCTGGGCAATTTCCCGGCCCATGTAGAATTTCCCGGTGCCATCAGGGTCATGATTCGCGCGCGTCTCATAAATTGGCCGCGCCGGCCCGCCGCCAGTATGCTGTTGTAGCTCAATGGGAATCCGCGAATCGGTGCCGTGCGTTTCACCAGAGATCAACCTCGGCGCAAGCGCAAACGTCAGCGCAACAATGAAAGCAAGCCCGCCAACTCCCCAGCGCCGCTTCAGATCGGCAATCACGTGCCCCTCCATCCTTGTCGCAGGCTATCCTAGCGCCATTCCAATTTCCATCCGGTCCGCTAACCCTGCCAGTAATCTCCGCATGCCCGGTCGGCGCGATTTATTTCTCATTCGAACATTCATTCGAATATATGAACATGCATTCGAACAGATTTCGTAACAAATCTTCCCATAGTTCTCACATAATTCTCTTGACATTGGTTTACCGTTATACTAACATGCCCCATGAGCTTCTCGCTGAGCACTCCCGCCGCCCCTCGCACCGATGATCTTTCAATTTTAGACTGTCAACTCTCGACTGATCCCCGTAACTCCCTGTGTTACCTACCACTTACACGGAATGCGCAAAATGCCCCAAAATTCACCCAATGTTTCCTATCACTTACAGACACTCATTTCCGTAAGTACCTGTGTTACCTATCACTTACAAAAAAAGGGGGAGGGGGTGGTGCGCCATCTACGTGCAACACGAACGCCCTCGCCACTCTTCCCCTAAGTCCTTTATTCCCAGCACTTACCGGGTCCGCGGCTGTAAATCCTTTGGTTTCAGCACTTACAGAAAAAAGGTGGGGGGGGAGGGTCTTGTACCGCCGGGCTCCGGCCCGGCTCCGTTCTTCAAATCGCCGCCAACGGCAATGGCCTTCCTTTACCCCACTCCGATGCTTCGATAGAATGTTTCGCTCTCGATTCAGTAACGCTTTACGAAAGGGTTGGACAGCAATCGAAATATGCTGCGCTTTGTGACTGCCGGGGAATCGCATGGCCAGGCTCTGATCGCCTGGCTATCTGGCCTACCCGCAGGTGTGCCCGTGGACTTCGATTTCATCCGGCGCGAATTGCACCGCCGCCAGCTTGGCTACGGGCGTGGCGGCCGCCAGAAGATTGAGAAGGACAGCGCCGAAGCCATCGCTGGAATCCGCCACGGGCAGACCATCGGCGCTCCAATCGTTTTGAAAATTGAGAACAAGGATTGGCCAAATTGGGAGAGGGCTCTGCCTGTGGAAGATGTGGATGGCGCGGAGGACGCTCGCAAGCCCTTAACGGCTCCCCGCCCCGGTCACGCGGATCTCGCGGGAGCGCTGAAATTCAATTTCCACGATGCGCGATATGTTTTGGAGCGCGCGTCGGCTCGTGAGACTGCGGCGCGGACCGCCGCGGGCGCGCTCGCGAAAATGTTTCTCGCGCAATTCGGCGTCGAGATTCTGAGCCACGTGATTGGCGTGGGCAAAATAAAAATGGAGCGCGCGGTCGCGTGGGACGAGATTTGCAAAGTCTGCGCCGACCTGGAATCGCCGTTGCGTTGCGCGGATTCCGCGACGCAGGAAAAAATGAAAGCCGAAGTGGACAAAGTCTTGCGCGCCGGAGATTCCGTGGGCGGAATCTTTGAAGTTGTCGCGCATGGCATTCCCCCCGGACTTGGCAGCCACGCGCAGTGGGATGAAAAGCTTGACGGCCGGCTGGCGCGGGCGATCGCGTCCATCCAGGCGGTGAAGGCGGTCGAGATTGGCGCCGGAGTCGCGGCGGCGGGGTCTTACGGTTCGGAAGTGCAGGATGAAATTAGCTATGATACAAAGCGACGCCGGTTCACGCGCCCGACGAACCGCGCGGGCGGGCTGGAAGGCGGGATTACAAACGGCGAAGACGTGATCGTTCGCGGATACTTGAAACCGATCTCCACTTTACGGAAGCCGCTCGGGACTGCGGACTTGAAAACCAAAGCCGCGATTCAGGCGGCGTATGAGCGGTCGGATGTTTGCGTCGTGCCCGCGGCGGGCGTGGCTGGAGAAGCGATGGCCGCTCTGGTGCTTGCCGAGGCGTTCCTTGAAAAATTTGGCGGCGATTCATTGGAGGAGACGCAAAGAAATTTCGAGGGGTATTGGAAACAGCTCGACCGATTCTAATAATCTCTGAAATCGAGTTTGAAAGGCAGAACCGGACGAATGAGCGCGAAGCACGACACCAAGCATGACGCAAAGCACGCGGCGAAGAACGACGCGAAGAGTGAACTCAATCTCGAGAGTCCCGCAACGGTTGCCACAGCGGGAGGAACGGAGCCGATACTTCCGAAAGGCGTGAAGCTCTATCCCATCCTGAAGTATGGCGAGCCGGTGCTCGAGCGCCGCGCCGCGCTCGTCGAGAAGTTTGATGATGAGTTCCGCCAGCTTTGCGCGGACATGTTCATTTCGATGTACGCGGCGAATGGAGTGGGCCTCGCCGCACCGCAGATCGGGCTGGGCATCCAGCTTTCCGTGATCGACACCACGAACGGAAAAAATCCGGAAGGAAAGATTGTGATCGCGAACCCCGAAATTATTCACGCGGAAGGCGAGCAGCGTGAAGAGGAAGGGTGCCTTTCGCTGCCGGGATTCCGCGCCAACGTTTTGCGTCCGTTGTTTGTGACCGTGCGCGCGCAGGACGCCTACGGAAAACAATTTGAAATGCGCGGGGAAAATATGCTCGCACGCGCGTTCTGCCATGAGATTGACCACCTGCACGGAATTCTTTTTATCCAGCACGTGAGCATGCTGAAGCGCGACCTGATCAAGCGGCGCATCCGCAAGATGCGCAAAGCCGGAGACTGGTAGCGCGCGCCGATGGCCCTGCGCCTGGTTTTCTGCGGAACGCCCGAGTTCGCGCTCCCTTCCCTGCGCCGCATTCTCACGGACAAGAATTTTCAAATTGAAGCGGTGATCACGCAACCCGACCGCCCGCGCGGACGCGGCCAACACGTGACCGCGTCGCCGGTAAAAGAATTCGCGCTTGAATCGGGATTGCATTTGTACCAGCCGGAAAAAATCCGCAGTGAATCGGCGGAGACATTTTTCAAACGCATCGCGCCGGATGTGGTCGTGATCATCGCGTACGGGCAAATTATCCCGCAGACGCTGATTGATATCCCGCGGCTCGGCTGGATCAATCTGCACGCATCTCTCCTGCCCAAATATCGCGGTGCGGCGCCAATCAACTGGGCCATTGTGAATGGGGAGAAGGAGTCCGGCGTTACCACGATGCAGGTGGACGCGGGCATGGACACCGGGCCGATCCTCCTGCAACAGAATCTGGAAATTGGCCGGGATGAAACGGCTCCGGAGCTTTCACTGCGGATGGCGAACGCCGGAGCGCCCCTGGTTGCCGATTCCCTGTTGGCGCTTGCGAACGGGACTATTTCGCCGCGCGCACAGGATTCAGCGCAGGCCACCCGCGCGCCAATCTTGAAGAAAGAGCATGGTCAAATCGATTGGAATTTGAAGTCTCGGGAAATCTATAACCGGATTCGCGGCTTCGATCCGTGGCCGGGCGCGTACACATTTTTCCGCGGGCACCACTGCCAGGTGTGGGGCAATGTGTGGGGACGGATGGAGGGCGTGATGCTGCGAAACCTGGTCGATGATGGGCACGGTGAAGCGCCGCCGCTGCCGGACCAAACGCCCGGAGCGATTACTCCGGACAAAGATTATGTGGTTGTCACCTGCGGCGAGAAAACGTATCTGACGCTCGACACGGTGAAGCTCGAGGGACGCGGGAAAGTTTCCGCGCGAGATTTTGTGAATGGCGCGCGGCTTCTCGTAAATGAATCGTTTACATCCAAACCAATGAATCGGACATGAGCTGCAATGCGCGTTTGTAAAATGGGCCGGCTCGGCGCATTACTTCTGCTGAGCGCTTCCTTAATTTGCTCCGCGCAAGTGCCGCAAACCTACACCTCGCACGACCGTGAGACAGCGCTTCAAATCCTAAACATCGTCGAAGATCATCTGCGCAAAGACTACTACGATCCGGACTTCCATGGCGTTGATATAGACGCAGTATTTGCCGACGCCCGCGCCAAGATTCGCACGTCGACTTCGTATGACAAGTCCATTGAAATCATCGCTGGCACCCTAGATCCCTTGCAGGATGCGCACACGTTTTTCCTCCCTCCCCCGACGAAAGGAAAGTTTGATTATGGATTTTGTCTGGCCTTTGTAGGGGACAAATGTTTCATCACAAAGGTACGTCCCGGGTCAGATGCGGAACTGCAGGGATTGAAACCTGGCTTTCAGGTGTTGGAGATCAACGATCAACTGGTCACCCGGCAGGCATATTGGAAATTGGCCTACTACTTCGAGGTGATAAGCCCCCGAACGGGTCTGCAATTATCTCTCAAGAAACCGGACGGAGAAGCTTTCACAACAAGTGTTTCCACAGAGAGGGAGGACTTGAAAAACGCCACACCGCTTTACCAGCGGACCGTACTGGAGGGAATGTGGGGGATGGCAAGGCCAGTCAAGTTTGTGGAATATGGAGAGGACTTACTCGTCGTTCGGCTTGAGAATTTCATACAGGATCCTATAGAACTTCTGCGAATCACTTATAAAGTTTCAAAGCATAAGGCGGTTATTTTTGACCTCCGAGGCAATCCGGGCGGTTTAGTTTTCGATTTGAAGGATTTGCTGAACAAATTATTCGATCACAACGTGCTCGTTGGGACCGAAGTCCAGAGGAAATCCAAGAAACAAATGGCTGTGAAGGGCTCCGGCAAACACGCGTTCGGCGGCAACGTTTTCGTACTGGTTGATGGTGAATCGGCTTCAGCTTCGGAAATATTTGCGCGCGTTGTGCAACTAGAAAAGCGAGGGAAGATCATCGGCGATCGAACCCAAGGATTCGTGATGGAAGCAAAATTCAGCCCACTTACAAGCTCTCTTCCTCCCGACCCCGGAGTAGAATTTGGCCTTTCAATCAGTGTAGGCGACCTTCTGATGTCCGACGGAGTAAGCCTTGAGAAGATAGGCGTCACGCCAGATGAGATTCTGCTGCCGACGGCGCAGGATATTGCCGCGGGGCGCGACCCAGTGCTGGCGCGCGCGGCGGAGCTGGCCGGAGTGAAGCTAACGCCGGAGGAAGCGGGGAAACTTTTTCCCTACGTGTGGCCGAAGATGTAGGCGAGCTGCTTTTCACCCGACTGCTGGTTCAAGAACTGCCCGATGCCAGTGAGGCATCTGCGAAAGTTACGAAAACAACTCCAGATTGCCTTTTGCGGATTCGATTCGGGCGCGCAATTGTGATTTGGGGGCACGTTCTACAGCCAAATCGGCTCCGAGGCGTGCAATCACGTGGCGCAATTCTTCGGGATCGCTGCTCGAAGCCGTGAAGTGAGTTAGGCGGCAGCCGGAGGGCGCATCCACCGATGGATGCTCTGTATCGCGCCCCCATTCGATGAAGAATGGCAGCACGCCGCCGCGGTCGTCTTTTAGGCGGAATGATTTCCAGTGAAGAAGTTTTCCGTCGGGGCGGGCGCGTGATCCGTCGGTGGGGCCGTCAATCGCGAAGCCCGCGTCCGTAACTTTTTTCGTGAGGGCGGCCATGTCATCGGTGTGGACGGCCCAGGTCAGCACGTGCGGCTCGCGCATTTCACGCAACTGCGGATAGGCCATCGGCGAGGTCTGCTTGGGATCGGGCGCGATGATTTCGAGATAGCGGCGCGCGCCCAATCGCAGGAGCGCGTTCTGAGTTCCCCGCCCCGGATGTACGCCGCCAAAGGCCGCTCGGACTCCCGTGCGCTCTTCCATGAAGGCAACTCCGCGGTCGAGGTCATTGGTGCCTAAGAGAATGTGATCGAGCATGGGAGGAGTCTCCTCGGCAGCCAGCAAGACTGGAAGCGCGACGGCGGTGCCCGCCGCGGTTGAGAGAAACGACCGCCGTGAGAGAGCTGCCGTCATAAGCGAATTCCCGCGACAGGAGATGATGGAACGGAATTTCTAATTTGAGCCCCCGGCATGCGCATTCTACGATTCGCGCGACACCGAGACAATGTATTTGCCACTAGAATTCGCTAGCTGGAAGAAATAAATGTCTCGAATGGGACAGACAGGCTTTTCTCCAATGGTCACAATTGCCGCAGAGATTCTGGCGAGCATCAATTTCCAGAATCGAGGGAGGCAGCCATGGCTGCACCAAGAGCACACAATACTGTTCTGGGGGATTTGAGCCCGGACAAGAAGCAGCGGAAAGGCAGTCTCCGCCGAGCCGGGCAAACCGAGACGCTAGAAGCGCAAAATTTGGAAAAAGAAGAGGAAGTCGAGCAAGAGCAGCAAAAAGAAACGCTGCAACAATCCGGTCAAAATGAACAACAGGACTTAATTCAAGGGATGCAAACGGGAACCCATGATTCGATTCGCCACGGGATTCGCTGGGGACCGTCCTACCAGGTTCGGGCGACCACAAATCAAAAGGGCCGGAAGAAAAAGGCGCCCGCCAAGAAATCAATCTAAGCAGTGAATGAAAGCAGCCTTTCATTGATGCAGCGGGAATTTGCGTGCTACGCTGCATCAAGGGAACAATGGAATTTCGCGAGCGCATCGGATCGTTGACGCGGATTGGGTTATTTCTATTTATTTTTACGGCGGTTGCGTTTCTGAGCGCCGTCACGACGATACGCTTTGCAATTCGCAGCCGCGTGGTGGCGATGCCGAATCTGGTGGGAAAGAGCGTGACCGACGCGCAGACGACGCTGGACCAACTGAAGCTGGGGCTGCGCGTGGCGGACCGGGTGTACGACAAAACGCCCGCGGGTGGCGTGGTGCGGCAGAGTCCTTCGCCAAATATTCTGGTGAAGGAAGGACAGTTTGCGCATGTGATCGTAAGCCTCGGACCGTTGCGCATCGCTGTGCCAGCGATTGAGGGGGAGTCGCTGCGGTCGGCGCGAATCAGGCTGCTGCAAGGCGGATTGCAATTGGGAGAGGTGTCCGCGCCATACCTTGCCGGGCAAACGGGCGGCGTGACAGAATGGCAAATGGGCGGGCTAGAAGATGCCCAGGCGGGCGACACCGTTTGGGTTCAAGCGCCGCTCCCCGGCGTGCAGGCGACTAACCCGCACGTGGACGTGCTCGCGCCGCAGGGGCCGCGAGCGGCTGCGTTTGTAATGCCGTTCCTGATTGGGCTGAACGAAGCGGACGCGCAACGAGCGCTCACGTCGGCGGGTGTGCATGGAATTAAGATCACTCCGGTTCCGGCGATGCAGTGGCCTGTAGGAACGGTGATTGACCAAGCGCCCGCGGCAGGGGCGCGTCTCTCGGTTGACGGGCCGGCGGAAATTAAGGTGGCGCAGCCGGCAGCACAGCCGGCGTCCCTTCCATTGTCCCAGTAGACCGTGAGCGGGGGCGAAAACCAGAGCGGAAACAATTCATCGCGAAACAGTATCTACAAAATGTCCTTCCCATTCCAGCCCACTTTAGAAGGTGAACTCCTGACATTGAGGCCGCTTCGGCCCGAAGATTTCAAGGACCTTTACGCGGTCGCCTGCGACCCGCTGATTTGGGAACAACATCCGAACAGCGACCGCCATGAGGAAGATGTTTTCAAGGAGTTTTTCCGGGTGGCTTTGGAATCCGGCGGAGCGTTCGCGGCCATTGATTCAAAAAATGGAAAGGTGATCGGGTCGTCGCGGTTCCACGGTTACAACGAGGAAAAGAGCGAGATCGAAATTGGCTGGACATTTTTGGCGCGTACCTACTGGGGCGGCGTTTACAACAAAGAGATGAAACGGCTCATGCTTCGGCACGCGTTTCAATTCGTGCGCAACGTTGTGTTTCTTGTCGGGCCGCAGAATATGCGCTCGCAGAGGGCCATGGAAAAAATAGGCGGAGTGCGTGTGGGAACCAGGCGCGACGATACCGGGCGGGAAAGCGTCGTCTTCCTGATCACTGAATCACACTGAGGCGCTGCTTCAAGTTCGGCGCTGCCCTTTCCATCACAAACTAACACCTGCGGTCGAAGGACTACGTAAGGCACAGCGGAATGCGCAAGGCGCACCCGCGGGGGGCAGGTCGTGGCCAGGGCCGTGGGGGAGTCAAGAATCTAGTATCCGGCACGATATTCCCATCGGATAGCAATACCAGGCTGTGTTAAAATTCGAGCGGGGGAATCGTGCATCCGCGGGCTGAAATAGCTCCATCCATTCTTGCGGCGGATTTTGCCGACTTGGGCGGCGCAGTGCGTGCCGTTGAAAGCGCGGGGGTGCGCCTGCTGCACGTGGACGTGATGGACGGGCACTTTGTGCCCAATATCTCCATCGGCGTGCCTGTGGTCGCGTCACTTCGCAAGGCAACCCAACTACTACTGGATGTGCATCTGATGATTGAGACGCCGGAGCGCTTTGTGGAGGCGTTTGCCCGGGCGGGGGCGAATACGCTTCTGGTGCACCAGGAAGCGACGGCGCATCTGGACCGCGTGCTGGCGTTGATTCGCGAGGAAGGGTGCAAGGCAGGCGTGGTGATTAATCCGGCCACACCGGTTGCGACCTTGAGCGAAGTGCTGGCGCAAGTGGATCAAGTGCTGGTGATGTCGGTGAACCCGGGATTCGGGGGGCAGAAATTCATTCCCTACTCGGTGGAAAAGATTCGGCAGCTTCGCGAGCTGCGCGGGCGGAATCATTACCACTACAGAATCGAAGTGGACGGCGGAGTAAGCGTGGAGAATACAGCTGAACTTGTGCGCGCGGGGACGGATATCCTCGTGGCGGGCACATCGGTGTTCCACACACCGGATCCGGCGGGGGCAGTACGGCGCTTGCAGCAAATCGCCCTGGAAGCAGTGGCGGAGAAGGTTTGAGGAGATTCTGCATGGAAATGCGAATGATGCGCGGGGTTCAGTTCATGGCTTTGGCGATGGTGGCGGCAACCGCACTGGCAAGTTGTGGCGGGGCCAGCGCGCAAACAGCGCCCAAAGGCGCCAAGAACAAGCTTCCACCTATAGGAGATTCAGCGGCTCCAGATAAGGCGTTGTATGACCGCGCTATCGTCGACATCCGACACAAGAAGTATGAAACCGCGCGACTCGAACTCAATGCGTTGATTAACACCTATCCTGAGACCGAATACCTTGCCAAAGCAAAAATGGGCATCGCGGATTCGTTCTACAAAGAAGGAGGGACGGGAAATCTGGCGCAGGCCGTTTCGCAATACAAGGACTTCATTACCTTCTTTCCATTTCTTCCCGAAGCATCTTATGCCCAGATGCAAGTGGCCATGGTGCACTTCCGGCAACTGACCAAACCCGACCGTGACCGGACGGAGGCGGAGATGGCGGAACAGGAATTCCAAATTTTCCTGAAGAATTATCCGGATAACGAACTTGCTCCCGTGGCGGCGCAGCACTTGCGCGAGGTGCAAGAAGACCTGGCGGAAGGCGATTTCCGCATCGCGAGTTATTATTACAAAAGGAAAAGCAACAAGGCTGCGGCGGGCCGGCTGCAAGAGATCGCGGACCGTTATCCATTGTTCAGCAAGGCGGATGAAGTGCTGTTGATGCTCGGCACGATTGCTGAGAACGCGCCTTCGGGCAATCTGCAGGGACAGCAAAAAGAACTGTTTATTACCGCGAGAAAAAATTCGGCGACGCACTATTTCTCAATGGTCGTCCAAAACTATCCGCTCTCTCCCCTGGTGCCGAAGGCCAAGGAGGAACTGACGAAACTCGGAGCGCCCATCCCGCAGCCGGATCCAGCGGCGCTCGCGCGCATGCAGCAGGAACAAGCGATCGGGCGAAAGCGTGAGGGGCCGTTGAGCCACGTGACAGGGGTCATCCACTCGGGGCCTGACGTTACGATGGCGTCGCGGGTCGGGACTCCGAATTTGAACCCTCCGGACGATAGCGGCGGAGGCAGTGAAACGCTTAATGCCGCGCTGACAAACCTTGACGTGACCGGAAGGGCCGTCAATTCCGGTTCCAGCGCGGGCGGGCGAGTGGAAACCGGAGAAGGTGGTGCGATACAGCCAGGCGGCGGTTCGAACGTTAAGCCCATGGTGGGGTCCGAGAACAATCGCCCGATAACGGGATCCACAACCAGCAATTCGGCGACGTCGAATGCCACGACAAATACTTCGACGAACGCGGCATCGAATCAACCTGCGAAGACGACCCCGGCATCGGGAACACCGCAACCTGGTGCGGCGACAAATACCTCGACCACCGGAGCGAGCAGCTCGAAGAACGCGCCCGCCGCCGGTACACAAGCGAAGCCGTGCGGCCCGGACACCAAAGACAGCAAGGACAACAAGCAAGGAAGCTCGTCGAGCAGCAGCTCGGATAGCAAGGACAAGAAGAAGAAACCGGATTGCAATTCGGATGAGTCTTCAAGCAAGAAAAAGACAGGGATCCACAAAATTATTCCCTGGTAGGCTCCAGGCAAGCTCTTCAACGGGTCCCTGATGCACTGCCCTTTCGTACAGGGGGCTGCGTATCTGGGAAACAACTGTCCCTTCAATGGATTGACTCACCTCGAACGGGGTGCTACGAATGTCTGGTAGGGCGTTCGCTGCTGGAACGCGGCCGGGAGAATTGACGTGTCTACAATTCTGATTGCCGACGATAACAGCAACATTCAGAAAATGGTGACGCTCGCCTTCAAGGACGAAGGCATAAACGTCGTGGCGGTCGGAAACGGCGAAGCGGCCGTGCGCAAGGCACCGGAATTAATGCCGGACCTTGTGCTCGCGGATATATTCATGCCGGTGCGCAACGGATACGAAGTTTGCGAATTCATGAAGCAGGATACGCGGTTGGCACACGTGCCGGTGGTACTTCTGATCGGGGCGTTCGACCCGTTTGATGAACGCGAAGCGCAGCGCGTGGGAGCGGATGGAGTGCTGAAGAAGCCGTTTGTGCCGCCCGAGCCGCTGGTCAATTTGGTGAAAGAACTTCTGGCGAAATCGGCTGCAGAACAAATGGTGCCTGTTTCGGTGGCCGCTGCAGTGAAAGAAGAATTGGCCACAAGCACGCAGGAGAAGAATTCGATTGTCGCCCCGCCTGTTGCCGCGACGCCAGTTGCGCCACGCGAGGCCGATCCGCCCCCCACGGCATTTGATCTACCGGCCGAAACAGGACCTGAAGAAGTGAGACCATTTAAAGGTTTCACGTTCCGGGAAGATCCAGATCACTCCGGGAAAGAAGGCGGGGCCTCGGCGTTTGGGTCGTTTCTTGATGCGGCCACGGAGGAGCGTGTTGAATCGCCGGATGTGAATGCGCCGCTCCCAAATCATAGCGGGAAGCAAAATGACGATGCGCCAACGAAGGGTTACAGTGGATTCTCCAGCTGGTTGAGTAAGACTCCGGCCCTGGATGCTGCAACGGCGAACCTGGAAAATAGCCCTGCGCCGATTTTTTCGCCGAGCGCGGACCGAATCACGCGAGCATGGGACATTGCGCACGCATCCGAAACACGACCCGAAGACGAAACCGTCGTCGAGCCATTGGACCGGTTTACGGCGGAAGACTTCCGTTCTCCTCGCACAGAACACCGATCGCCGGCCGAGGAGGAAGTTGAAACGAATGAATTTGAGAACGAACCCATTGCCGATGCAACGCCCGAAATTTCGGCGGCAATGGATGCGCACGCCGAGGCAAGCGTCGAACCCGCTGTTGAATTGACCACGGAAAGGCCCATCCAGACGAGCGGGCAAAGTGTAAAGGCATTGCAGCCTCAGGATTCCTCGGATGACACGCAAACGATTGATGCGATCCGGTCCTCTTCGATGCCGTGGCACTCCGTACCGTCGGCGATCCGCGAAATGCACAGTGACGGGCACGAAGCCGGACACGACGGATTGCCCTGGTTCGGCGCGAAGCCGGCGGATGAGTTTCCATCGCACGATTCCTTGCCGCAACATGAAATCGCTCCAGAAGAGAGCGCCGGCCAAAGTGCCAAGCCGTTTGCGGAGGAGTGGAATACGGGTTCACCGGATCGATCGCCGGTCAATTCCGGCGGCCCTTCGTTCGGACTGATTGGTGTGACAGATTTGAAAGCTTCCGTTGACGAGGCCCTAGCCGACGAGAGAGAGACATTGGATGGACAAAGGTCCGCGGAATCGTTGCCGGCAGTGATTTCTTCAAGTCCCCCCGAATCGGTTGGCGTACCCTCTCCTCAACCGATGAACCCGCAACAGCTCGAAGAGATTATTACGCGAGTGGTCGAGCGGATGCAGCCACAAGTGCTTGACGTCATTACTCGCGAGATTCTACGCCCTGTCGTTGAGGCGCTTGTGCGCCGCCAGCTAGAAATGAAGTGATGAAGAGAATTAACTCCCGAAGCCCCCGCCGATAGATTCCACTCCAGATTGACGCGCCGCGCGCGCCGCCCGTATAGTGAATGCTTCCATGCGGCTGATTGCGCCGCAATGCCAGCCAATGACCCGCGAAATTCCGAAGGCATACGAACCGCAGCAGATCGAAGAGCGCTGGGCACAGCGCTGGATGGAGACCGGCATATACCGCGCCGAAGAAAGCGCGAACGGGCCGGTGTTCTGCATCGTGATCCCGCCGCCCAATGTGACAGGCTATATCCACATCGGGCACATGCTCGAACATACGCAAATTGACATCCTGACGCGGTGGCACCGAATGCGCGGGCACCGGACGCTCTGGCTGCCCGGGATGGACCACGCGGGAATTTCGACGCAGGTGGTGGTCGAGCGCGAACTTGCGAAAGAAAATCTTACGCGCAAGCAACTAGGCCGCGAAGAATTTGAGCGGCGCGTGTGGGAGTGGAAAGCAAAAAGCGGCGGAACGATCAAGAAGCAGATGATCCGGCTCGGCGATTCGTGCGATTGGTCGCGCGAGAGGTTTACGCTCGATCCGGGGCTCTACCGCGCAGTGCTGGAAGCGTTTCTGCGGCTGTATCACGACGGATTTATTTATCGCGGCCGTTACATCGTTAATTGGTGTCCACGCTGCATGACCGCACTGAGTGATTTGGAAGTCGTGCACGAAGAGCGTCAAGGGAATCTGTGGTACCTGAAATATCCGGTGGCGGGCACGAAGGAGCACGTGGTGGTGGCGACGACGCGGCCGGAAACAATGCTTGGCGATACGGCAGTAGCAGTGCATCCGGAGGACGAGAGGTACAAGCACCTCATTGGAAAGAAAATTATACTGCCGCTGATGGGCCGCGAGATTCCGATCATCGCTGACGAAGCGGTGGACCGGGAGTTCGGCACTGGCGCGGTGAAGGTGACCCCGGCGCACGACCCGAACGATTTCGAGATAGGCCGGAGGCACAAGCTCGAAGAAATTGACGTAATGACGGAAGAAGCGAGAATGAAAGCAAACGCGGGCCCATACGCGGGGCTCGATCGATTCGAGGCGCGCAAGCGCGTGGTGGAGGACTTGCAGGCGGCAGGGATCGTCGAGCGCGTCGAGAATCACACTCATTCGATCGGAATCTGCGACCGGTGCAAGACGGTGGTCGAGCCGCGCATTTCGACCCAATGGTTTATGAAGATGAAGCCGCTCGCGGAAAAGGCTGTGCGCGCAGTGGAAAGCGGCGAACTTTCAATTGCACCGGAAAACCAGCGGAAAATTTTCCTGGACTGGATGGCAAATATCCGCGATTGGTGCATTTCGCGGCAGCTCTGGTGGGGACACCGCATCCCCATCTGGCACTGCGCGAAGTGCAAGGCGATGATTCCGGCGACAAATTCGGACGTGACGATGGTGGATGGCCATGCACGAGCGTCGGGCGTGCCCGTAAGTTGCGGCGAGTGCGGAAACGCCGGGGCGGGAGCGCTCGAACAAGATCACGATGTCCTAGACACCTGGTTCAGCTCGGCGCTGTGGCCGTTTTCAACGCTGGGGTGGCCGGACGAGTCAGAAGATCTACGCAGTTACTACCCGACGAGCTTGCTGATCAGCGGCTACGACATTCTCTTCTTTTGGGATGCGCGCATGATCATGCTCGGCTTGCAATTGACCGGGCAGCTTCCCTTCCCGTCGCTTTACTTGCACTCGCTTGTGCGCGATGAACACGGACAGAAGATGTCAAAGATGCGGGGGAATGTGATTGACCCGCTCGAGTGGATTGCAAGGCACGGGACAGATGCGCTGCGTTTTACTTTGGCGATTAAATCGGCCCCGGGCACGGACATCTCACTGAGCGAGGAGGCCGTGCTGGGCTACCGCGCCTTCGCGAATAAAATTTGGAACGCCGCGCGATTTCTTTATGTGAACTTTGACAAATTCGAGTCCGGCGACGATACGCTGGAGAATATCGCGTCGGCAGAATCCCGCGCTTCAGCCCCACATGACGGCGGGGGGGGATTACCGCTCGTGGATTTGTGGATATTTTCACGGCTGGCGGCTGTAAGCACAAATGTAAACAGGGCGCTTGAGGAATTTCGTTTTCACGAGGCGGCCCACGAGGTCTACCATTTTTTCTGGGGCGACTTCTGCGATTGGTACATCGAGTGGAGCAAGCCGCGGCTCGCATCCGCCGACCACGAGGCTGCACGCGCGGCGTGGCGCAACATGTTCGCGGTATTTGAAGAGGCACTCCGGCTGCTGCATCCGTTCATGCCGTTCCTGACGGAAGAGCTGTGGCACCAGCTTCCGCAGGTTGAAGGAGCGCGTTCCATTTCCCTCGCTCAGTTCCCGGAGCGCGAGAGCACCTGGTTCCACGAGGAAGCGGACACGGGAATCGTGATGTTGCAGGAAATTATTTCGGCTGCGAGGAGCCTGCGCTCTGAATCGAAGCTCGACCCGAGGAAACGGATTCCCGCGGAGATATATACCGGTGATGCGGCGCTGAAAAGTCTCGTCGAGCAGGAAAATAATTCGATTTGCAGGCTGGGAGCGCTTTCGGAGCTGCGAATTTCGGCGGCGGCGTTCAACCCCGCGGACGGACGAATTCATACGACCGCAAATTTTGATTTGAAACTTGTGCTCGAAGACGCAGTGGACAAAGGCGCGGAAATTGCGCGGATTCGGAAAGAACTGCCACGACTGTTGGCGTCAGTGGAATCGAAGAAGGCGCGGCTGGCGGACGAGAAGTTTACGGAAAAGGCGCCCGCCGCAGTGGTGGAGAAAGAGCGGGCGGCGGTGGCGGAAGCGCAGGCGGAGCTGGAAAAGCTAACGAAGAGACTGGCGCAACTGGATGGGGGGGCAACCGGGGCAGGATCGGCTTAGATTTTGCGTGCGGCTCCGATGACTCATTTTGCCGCTGCAGCAAATGGATCCTTCGCCTCATTCACGGTGACAACCTTTGTCCTAATCAGATCAAATGAATAATCGGAAGACAGCTGTATGACAAAGAAAACCAACCCACGCAAATTGCGGACGATATCTCGAAAGAGATCAGCGGTAGCTTCGTCGGCGGCTTCAGCGGGAAGCACGGACAGGCAACTTGACGCGCTGCTCGCGTTGCTGGCGGATAGCCCGATGCTGGTGATCAGCGGGGCGAAGATTGCGCGCGAGATTGGCGTGACGCGATCGACGGTATGGCGATGGGTGACGACGCTGCGCGCGCTCGGCGTGCATGTGAAAGGGCATCCGCGGAGCGGCTACCACATCGAGCGCGTGCCCGACGTGCTCGTGCCCGTGTTGCTGCAGCGCAGTTTGCAGGGCACGCCGCATGCGAAGCGCGTCCACCATTACTTCAAGGTGGATTCGACAAATCGAGTGGCGATGGAGCTCGGGCATCAGGGCGAACCGCATGGCGCGATTGTAGTTGCCGAGGAACAATCAGCGGGGCGCGGGCGCACGGGACGGAGCTGGCATTCGGAAAAGTCGAGCGGCATCTATCTGACGATTCTCCTGCGGCCGCAACTTACGCCCGTGCAGGCGCCGGCGCTGACGCTGGCCGCGGGGCTGGCGGCCCGCGATGCGATATCGGAGCAGACGAACCTCAAGGCGGACCTACGCTGGCCAAATGATGTGCTGCTGAACGGGAGAAAAGTCTGCGGGATTCTGACGGAGATGTATGCAGAGCCGGATCGGATTAAGTTTGTGGTGGTCGGATTCGGGATAAACGTGAACAACGCGAAGATGCCGGCGGAGATTTCCGCCAAGGCCACTTCCCTGTCGAACGAAACGGGCCGCGCGCACTCGCGGCTGGAGTTGACGGCGCGGTTGCTGCGGCGATTCGAGACCTACTACAATCAACTGTTGAGCGCGGGCGCTGCGCCGATCGTCGCGCGATTTGGCGAAGTGTCAAGTTACGCGCGCGGGCGCAGGGTGCAGGTTGTCACCAGCGTGGACTCATTCGCCGGGACAACCGCAGGGCTGGACGCGAGCGGTCTGCTTCGCGTGACCAGGGACGACGGGCAGACGGAGACATTGCTCGCGGCGGATATTTCAGAATTGGCAACCGAGGCTGCGGATGTTGCTCACAATTGACGTCGGGAATACGAACACCGTGCTGGGCGTGTTTCGCGGCAAGGAACTCGCCGCGCACTGGCGGCTGACTACGGCGCGCGACCAGACCGTGGATGAATACGGAATTCTGACGCGCAACTTGCTCTCGTTGGCGGGCATCGAGCCGAGCGGCGTGGCGGGAGTGATCATCAGCTCGGTGGTGCCGCCGCTGAACGCGACGCTGGCGGAAACGTCAAAACGATATTTTGGACGCGATGCGCTGTTTGTCGAGCCGGGTGTGCGCACGGGAATGCCGATTCATTATGAGAATCCGCAGGAGGTTGGCGCGGACCGCATTGTGAATAGCGTCGCGGCATTTGAGAAATATGGCGGGCCGTGCATCGCGGTGGATTTTGGCACGGCGATTAATTTTGACGCAATTTCCGCGCGCGGAGAATATTTGGGCGGAGTGCTTGCACCGGGAATTGGGATTTCCGCGGAGGCGCTTTTTTCGCGGGCGGCGCGGCTCTTTCGCGTGGAAATCCGCGACCCCGGGAAAATTATCGGGACGAATACGGTGGCGTCGCTGCAATCGGGTCTTTACTACGGGTACGTGGATTTGGTGGACGGAATTCTCACCCGGATGAAGGCCGTGCTGGGCGCGGAAACGAAAGTTGTGGCGACGGGCGGGCAGGCGCCGCTGGTTGCCCGTGGGTCGAAGCACATCCAGCATGTGGACGAATTCCTCACGCTCGAAGGGCTGCGGATCATTTGGGAGCGGAATTCAGCGGAGCATGGAGCGGGGGCAAAGCCGGATGGCGCTGGGAATACTGTTCGCAAGGATCACGCTGCGAAGCAGGCGCCACGTCAAGTTTCACGAGCCCACGGGTCTGTCAAGGCGCGGCAGTGACGGTGCAATCGCAAGCCGCAATGAGTTCATTCAACTACTTCAATTATTTCACCGAGATCGAGGAATATTTCTGGCGTAAGCGTGGCGCGCACATACTTGTGTCACCGCTGGACTGGGCGATCTTGGAAACGTGGCAGCGCGCGGAGATTCCAATTTCCGCAGTGCTGAAGGGCATTGATCGAGCCTTTGAAAGCTACGAGCGTTCGCGGCGCGGGCAGGCTGGAAAGCAAATGAAGACGCTCGCGTACTGTGTGGACGCCGTGCTTGATGCGGCAGAGGAAGAAAAGGAAGCGGCGGGGGGGACGGGGCCGCGGATTGGGGCGGGGCGCACGCCTGCGGAACCGTTTTCGCGGGATGAGGTCCGGCGGTATTTTGAACGGAATATCGAGCGTCTGAAGAGCGCGTCAGAGGCGCTTGCAGCGGAACAGCCGGAAATTTCAGCGCGGGCGGGGGATGCGGCTGAGAAGTTGCACAAGCGTATGGCGCTGCTCGATTCGCCCGCACACGTTGATCTGGAGGATTTGGAGCGGAATTTGACCGTTCTGGAGGAAAAGCTTTCGGCATCACTTGCCGCAAACGCGCGCGAGGACCTGCTGGTTGAGATTCGGCGCGAACTCGATCGCCAGCTTGCTCCCTTCCGGAGGAAGATGACGCCGGAGCAACTTACCGCCCTGGAACGCCGCTACACACAGAAGCGCCTGTTCGACGCGCACAAGCTACCGCGCCTGAGTCTCTTTTATCTGACCTAAATGTACCCGGGCTAAGGGCCCACGAACTCATGACAACACCATTCGATATTCGCATCGAGAAACTTGTGTACGGCGGCGACGGCCTGGCGCATCACGAGGGGCGTACCGTGTTTGTACCGTATGTGATTCCGGGTGAACTTGCGCGCGTGATTCCAGTCACCGCAAAGAAAAAACTTGTTCGCGGGAAGGCGGAAGAAATCCTAGAAGCATCCGTTGAGCGAGCGCATCCGGAATGCCAGCTCTTCACGAATTGTGGCGGGTGCCACTACCAACATATTCCTTACAAAGCGCAACTGCAATTCAAGACGGAGATACTCCGCGAGACGCTTGCGCGCATTGGGAAAATTGAATGGCCGGGAGAAATCAAATCGCACGCGTCGAAGCCGTTCGGCTATCGCAACCGCGCGCAATGGGCGGTGCGACTCGTGGGAGACGCCATCCGGCCGGTGATCGGGTATTTTCAGGCAGGGTCTTCCGTGCTGGTGGCGGCGGACAAATGTCCGATCCTAGCGCCGAAATTGGAGAGCACACTTTCAGCGATCAGCGAGGCGCTGCGGCAAAGCAGATTGCCGCATGATATCCGCGCTGCGGAATGTTTTGGCGACGAGGCGACAGATGCGATGCTGCTAAACGTTGTAACCGCGAAGCGCGGCGCATCCGCAGCGCAACTTGCGAGCCTGTTTCGAGCGATCGCGCCGAATTTAACTTCGTTTCTAGTGCAGGATGAGGCGACGGGCGATTTTGAACTTGATGGCCCCGGATATATTCCTTACACGGCGGCAGGAGCGACGTACCGCGTGGGGCATCTGTCCTTCTTTCAGGTGAATCGCTTCATGATTGAAGAGCTAGCGACGGCGGTTGTAGGGGATGCCATGGGCGCGCTGGCGCTGGATCTTTTTGCCGGCGTGGGATTGTTCTCGATTCTTCTCGCGCAGCGTTACCAGCGGGTTGTCGCGGTCGAAGCCAACGTGGCGACGGTACGCGACCTGGAAGCGAATCTGAAGGATTCTCCCGCGGCGCGCGCGCGACATTCCGAGGCCGGCGAATTTCTCACGCGCTGGAAGGAGAAGCCGGAATTAGTCGTGGTCGATCCGCCCCGTGCCGGGCTTACGGCTCCGATCATCGACCGGCTGCGGGAAATAGGTCCCGACCGAATCACATATCTCTCGTGCGACCCGGCGACGCTGGCGCGCGACCTGGCGCCGTTGACGGCTCCAGCGAATGCGGGCCGGACTTCCTACGCCATCAAAAGTATTTACTTGTATGATATCTTCCCCCAGACTTATCATATCGAGATGCTCGTGAGGCTCGAGCGTCTTGATTGAAGACACCTTCTCTCTGCATCTTGCTGGCTCTTGCGGCGGGCATTCTCGCCGCCTCACTACTTCCCTTTTTCAGGGGTTATCCATTCGGATTGGCGGCGGCAATTTCAGGCGCCGTGTTTCTCGCGGCGCTGGTGCTATGGTTTGCGCGACTTGATACATGGGCATTTGCCGCAGCATTCGTTGGATGGACGGCGGCGGGCGCGATGGCGGTCGGGGTCTCTCAACATTCGCAGCCTGCGAATCTTGTCTCTTCGATGATCGAAGAGGACCGACTCAATGTGAGCCAGCCGCTACGGTGGCGCGGCACTCTGCGAGAAGATTCGGAGCGGCTTCCGTGGGGCACGCGATTCGAGATTGAGCTTGAAGAGGTGTCCATTCCCGGGGAGAGCGTTCTTATTAGCGGCGGAATGCGCGCAACGCATTATGCATTCGAGGAGGTTACGAAATCTGATTCGTCCGCCGCCGAAGTTGTCCCGCTCCATGCGGGGGATCGCGTCGAGCTGCTTGCACAAGGGCGGTTGCCGCGGAATTTCAAGGATCCCGGAGCGTTTGATTACCGGGCGCAACTTGCGCGGCAAGGGATTGTGCTGACGGCGTCATTACGAAGCCTTCACCTTCTGCACAAATTGGATGCGGCCCCACTCACGGTGCGAAACCGTGTTGGGCGATTGCGAGGAAGATTGCTTGATCGGGTGGATTTGGTATTCGGCTATGCTCCGAATCAGGCGGCGGTACTTCGAGCGATGCTGTTGGGAGATCGAAGCTTTGTGGACAATGAAGTGTCCGACAATTTTAGGAAGACGTCGGCGTACCACGTGCTGGTGATTGCCGGTCTGCATGTAGCAGCACTGGCGGCGTTCGTCGTGTGGATGGGCGAGCGATTACGAGTGCGGCGGATGGCGGCAGCATTCGCGGCGATAGCCGTTCTCGCGGCATACGCAGCGATCGTGCAGGATCGGCCGCCGGTGTTGCGCGCGACACTCATGGCCGCAGCATATATCGTGGCGCGCGCGTTTTTTAGGCGGATGGATACGCTGCAGGTTGCGGGCGTCGCCGCGCTGGGAATCCTTTTGTGGCGGCCGGGCGAACTTGCGGATCCCAGCTTTCAATTTTCATTCCTGGCAATCGGCGCGATTGGAGGGATTGCACTGCCGTGGCTTGAACGGACAACGGAGCCGCTGCGCGCCGCGCTTCAGAACATTGGCGATTCGACGCGCGACCCCGGCTATGCTCCCAAGCTCACGCAGCTTCGACTCGATATGTGCGCGCTTTCAGCGGCGATTTCGCGAAAGCTGCCATCCAGGGTCGCGTCAAGCGCCTCAGCCTTTATTACAGTGCCGATTCGCGGCGGACTTCTTGTGTGGGAAGCATTTGTGATTTCGGCCGTGCTTCAGATTGGGCTGATGCCCCTTATGACGGGAGATTTCCACCGCGTAAGTCTACTTGGGCCATTTACAAACATTGGCGCCGTATTGCTCACGGGGATTATCGTGCCGGTAGGATTTGCGGCGCTGGCACTGAGTTTTATTTCCGTGACAGCGGGGCGCGTGGTGGGTCACCTGGCAGCGGGCGGTGTCTCGCTGCTTATTAAAATTGTGGGATGGTTTGCGAAATATGAATGGGCAAACGTTCGCGTGCCAACGCCCCCTGCGTGGCTGGTTGGGTGCTTCTTTCTCTGTGCGATTGGGCTGGCCATTTGCGTGCGATGGCAGCGAAATTGGGTACAGATTGCAGCGCTGAGCTTTGTAGGTCTGTGCGCGATTGTGATGGCGGTTTCGCCTTTTTGGCCGAGCTTACCGCAAGGGGAGGCAGAGTTGACGGTCCTTGATGTTGGGCAAGGCGATTCGATTTTTCTCGCTGCCCCGGATGGACGAACGCTTTTGACCGACGGCGGGGCGGAACGGGGCCCATGCGAGTGGGCGGAATGCAAACGCGTTTCGATATTGGAGAAGAGGTTGTCTCGCGCTATTTGTGGACGCTCGGCGTGAAAAGGCTCGATGCGGTTGCGCTGACGCATGCGCACGAGGATCATATCGAGGGTCTCTTCGCCGTGCTCGAAAACTTCCGGGTTGCGGAATTGTGGGTGGGACATGATGTGGCATCCGCGGCCTATAAGCGGTTGCTCGAAACGGCGCGGCGGCGCGGCACGCGCGTCATACATCTTCAAGCCGGGGATTCCATTTCATGGGGTGGAATGCGCGGCACCGTGTTGTGGCCGGACACGAATGCCGAAGTATCACAGGCGACGAATGATGATTCGCTCGTCCTGCGATTCGACTTCGGCAAGCAATCGCTCTTGCTATCTGGCGACATAGAAAAACCAGTGGAACACGCGCTGGTCGAAAAGAACGCGCAGCTCGAGGCCACATTCCTGAAGGCTCCCCATCACGGCAGCGCTACTTCCACGACGGAGCCGTTCCTCGAGCGCGTGCATCCTTCTTTCGCGGCGATTTCAGTGGGGGAAAATAATATTTTTAATCATCCAAGTGCGGCGGTCGTGGCGCGGCTCCAAGCCGCGGGCGTGATTGTGTACCGCACGGACTTGGATGGCGCGATCACATTTACGAGCGATGGCGTTTCCGGGCGCGTGCATACCTACATGGAGACACGCAAGGAACACGGAAACGCAACACATGCTTCGGCTGTCCGCTAACGCCTTCCAGCGCAAATACCAATCATGACGGGCGCGGAGCACACTGATAAAGAGCGATCACTATTTGGATTTGCTGGCAATGAGCAGGCGCGCATCCTCGGCTTTTGATGCGAGGGCGAGAATGGACGTATCGTGGGTAAAGACGCCGCTAAACGCCCCGGGAAACGGATCGCTGTAGGAGGGTTGCGGAGATTCAATGCCTGCGCTTTCGAGCAGGCTTCGCAATACGATGGCCTCGGAGGGATCTTCCGCCTCAAATACAACGATGAAGGGTTCGTCACCGGTTTTTGGATTTGATTGCTGCATTTTGGTGCAAGCTTTATAATAGCAGAAATGAGTCCGATGCCCGAAGCCGCGGGAAACTTTCCGACGCGCGAACAGATTGACGAAGAGTCGCGCCAGATTCGCCGCTTGCGAATCGCAGTTACGCAAACAATGCAAGTGATTGCCGAAGGCGGCGCTTCCCTGCGCGAAGCGCTGGAGATGGCGGAGGCTACGCGGCGGCTCGCGCTGACTCTTTTCCCCGGCAAGGAGGATGTTTACGAAATCCTCTACGGATCGAAGTTCCGGCGGCTGATTGCCAGCATTTACGGGTTGAATTAATTTAAGTAAACGCGTTTGCGTTTCCAGCATTCCCATTCCCAGGCATTCCTATCTAGACCGCAGCCACATCCGCCCGATCAGAAGACCGAATCCCACAACCGCGCCAACCAAGGCGCGGTACTCGTGGTTCCGTGCATACTGCGCAATTGAAAATTCAGCGCTGTTCCCTTTGCGTCCGGATGGCCAGGGCAAGAATACAGAGACCTGCGCGGCATAGGAATCGAAGGCCCCGCCGAAGCGGCCTTGAAGGAACCGCTCTTCGCTCCGGATTACAGCAGGATAAAATGCGGCGAGGTACACAAAAACAAGCGCGGCCGCAAACCAGGAATTCGAAGCGACGACGATTCCCGCCGCGAGAATCGTGCTGCCGAGATACAACGGATTTCGCGTCCAGGAATAAATCCCAGACGTCGTCAGCTCTTCACTTTTTCGAACCACGCCCGCGGCAAGAGCACGCAGGATTAGGCCAATGATTGCGACCGCTGTTCCAATTTCAAGCGCGCGCCAGGTTGGATCTGCAAGCCAAAGGCAACCCGCGGCGATGGGGTATCCACTGGGAACTCTCCAGCGAACCCAAAAGCCCCGGGGTTTGCTCATCGAGCGGAACCCGACCCCTGCGCACGCGAGCCCATCTCATTTCCCTTTGCTGCCTCTTGCGTTTTGTGCTGAAGTCTTGCTTCAACAGCCGCGACGACTTCGTCTACCGTGATCGAGAGCATGGCCTCGGAATCGGAATCTTCGCGGTCGTGGGTGGTGTCGTCTTCCGAAGCGTGACGAATCACGATGTCGCGGCCGCCATAAGGGCCGTTGCGCGCGGGATCGGTTGGCCCATACAGTCCGATAACAGGTGTGCCGAGGGCCGCTGCGAGATGCAGGGGCCCGGAATCGGCCGCTACGACGAGGTCCGCACGCATGAGCAGTGCCTTTAGCTCGGGCAATTCGTACTGAACCATAATGGGCATCGCGACCCCAGCTCCGGCGAGAACGGCTTCACCAATTTCGAATTCGCCGGGGCCGCAATTCACTATGATGCGGCAATGATGCGTTTCAAATAGCTTTTGCGCGAGTTCACCGAAGCGCTCCGGGGGCCAGCGCTTGAATTTCCAGCCGCCGCCGGGACTGAGGACGATGTATTGCTCCATGCTCGCGCTGCGCATGAGCTGGTCAATGGTGCCCTGCGATTCGCTGGAAACAAATAGGGGGAAACGCACGCCTTCGGGGCGCGCGCCTGCCGCCGCCGCGAGACAAAGATTCTGATCAATAATATGCGTGCCCTGCGGCTTCACTTTCTTGTTGTAGAAGAGCGATGCGGCGTGCTCACGCGCGAAAGACCAACAAAATCCGATCCGCTGCGGCGTGTCAACACGCTTCGCGAGGAGCGCGGATTTGTAGAGACCTTGCACATCCAGGACTGCCGTATATTTTTCGTCACGAAGTTGTTTTCCAACCCGGAAGAAATCACGCACCGAGCCGCCGTTGATCACGATGGTTTCGTTCAGGTCAGGGTTGCCCGCGAGGAGCGGCGCCCAGCGCTTGTCAATCAGCCAGTCAATTCGCGCGCGAAGGAAAGTGTCACGCAGCGCCGCAAGCACCGGCAGCGTGTGAACCACGTCGCCGAGGGAACTGATCTTGACGATAAGGAAGCGCTCGTCAGCCATGGTCATCATCCATGATGGGGCCTGCGAGCCGCGCCAAAAGCTCTTTCGTGGAATGGCGCTTGGGGTCGCCAACAATCGCGACGCGCACGCCCAATTTCTTTGCTACTCCGCGCTCCGGCACTGATTCGGGCGTGTAGTCCGTGCCCTTAGCATGGACATCGGGCCGGAGAGCTTCGAGCACGGCTTCGACATTTGGCTCGTCGAAAATGAGCACGTAGTCCACATCGGCGAGAGCGGCGACCAATTCCGCGCGCTCCTTTTCGGGGAGCACGGGCCGGCCAGCGCCCTTGAGTCGCCGCACGCCGGAATCGGAATTCACAGCTACAACCAGAATATCCCCTTCGGCTTTCGCGCCGGAAAGATACCGAGTGTGGCCAACGTGCAGCAGGTCAAAGCAGCCATTCGTCAAGACGATGCGCCGGCCTTTTTGGCGATGGCCCTCGAGGCGGCGCTTCAACTCTTCCCTGCTCAGGATTTTTTCTTGGTTGTGCATCACAAAAGATTCATCGCGTCACCCGTCGGTTCAGAGGCGGCGCCAGTGTTTTGTTTCGGCGCTCGCTTCCTTGCCCGTCGCCTCACGGCGCAACGCCTCGCGCAATTCTTCGCGCGTGACCGTCGCGGTGCCTCGCTTCATGACGACAATTCCCCCGGCATAATTCGCAAGCACCGCAGCCTCGGTATAACTTCCGCCCGCGGCGAGCGCAAGAGTGAAGACGGCGATTACGGTGTCGCCCGCGCCGGTTACGTCCGCGGCGTCCTCAGAACCGTAAATCGAAATCGCCTGCGGCTTTTTCCCTTTCTCGAAAAGCACCATACCGTCTTTTCCGCGCGTCACCAACAACGCTTCGAGGCCCAGCCGACGCAAGGTGCGCCAGCCAAGGCGCTCGAGCATGGCGGCGTCCTTGCCGATCGGCGTGTGAAATAGCGATTCGATTTCGGCTTCATTGGGCGTTGCAGCCGTGACGCCCACGCCGCGGTAATCCCAAAGGGCGTAGCGGGAGTCGAGCGTGATGCTGAGCCTGGGGCCGCCCTTTCGGCGCACGCTGCGGACGAGCGCGGGCGTGACGGAATCGAAACCATAGTCGGACGCGAGGACCGCCTGGCAACGGACAATTTTTCTCTCGACGAGTCGCAAGAGGGTCTTGTGAGCTGCCGCCGGCATCGCAGCTTTTGGGAGGCGGTCAACGCGAAGCACCTGTTGGCGCGCGGTGTGCGTCCATCCGGCGAGATAGCGGGTCTTCACGGGAGTTTGCCAGCCGCGTACGCGGGTGATCCCGCTCACATCCACTTTCTTATTTTTGAAATATTCGACAAGCGCGTGTCCGGCTTCATCGTCGCCGACCGGACAGACTGGATAGACCCGCGCGCCCAGAGCAGCAAGATTGTTGGCAGCATTCGCTCCGCCGCCGGGGACGAGTTCCGTCTCACGATGGCGAAGGATGAGCACCGGCGCTTCACGCGAAACGCGCGAGATCTCGCCGAATACGAAACGGTCCGCGACGAAATCCCCCAGTACGATGACAGTCTGCTTGGAAAAACTTTCGACGAGGTCTTCGAGCCGGCTTAAATCAGCTGTCAACGGATTCCCCCCATATAGAGATACCTGAGATGGGCTTTTTGAACAAGGCGAAGTGTGCGTTGCCAGATGACTTTAAAGGTGTGGATGGGATTCATTTGAGCATCTTGTTTTGGCGGGCTTTCACGGTCTCCAAAATTGCTTGCCAGAATTTCTCCTCATCGCGGACGCGCATGGCAATGCGGGCGAATCCCACCGGGATGCCGGAGAATGTGATTCCGCGGAGGTTGAAAACGTCTTTTTCCGTGCAAATTAGGGCTGTGGCACCTGCTTTCATCGCCTGAATCATGATCTTGGATAATTCCGCTCGAGAATATCTGTGGTGATCTGGGAAACTGGCGCGGCCCACGACCTGAAAGCCCCAGAGATTCAAATCATTGAAAAATGCATAGGCGTTTCCGATGCCGCAGAAGGCGAAGATTTTTTTCGCGGGCCAGTCAATTGAGGAGGGCCCGGATGATTCGGCGTGGCCTTGGCCGGGGAGTGAGAGCACATCCAATAATTCCGTCGTTGCGTAGAAAATTGGAGCGCTTGAATACCGGCGAACAATTGTCTCGATTGCCGGGGCGTGCTCGCTGCGGGTAATCAGGATGATGTCGGCGCGTGCAAGCGTCGACTTTGGCTCGCGCAGCATTCCGGCGGGGAGCAGATGCCCGCCACCGAACGGATCGGTCGCATCAATCAAAACGATTTCAGCGTCGCGCGCGAGCTGCATGTGCTGAAAGCCGTCGTCGAGCAGAAACCATTCGACGCCGTGGCGGGCGAGCGTTTGGCCATTCGCGTAGCGATCCGGGCCGACGCCCAATTGGACATGATGCGGCAACCGCTCGCGATAAACCGCTACCTCGTCACTTTGTGGCTTGCCCGCCGCGCCTTCCGGATGGCCGCGATATCCGCGGGTGAGGATGCCGACGCGCTTGCCTTCCGCGCTGAGACGCTCTGCAATCCAGAGGACCATTGGAGTTTTGCCTGTGCCACCGGCAGTTAGATTTCCGACGCTAATGACCATTCCGGGAAGACGCGACGGCTTGCGAAGGCCCCAGCGATACGCCGCAGCGCGCAAACGGACCGCCGCCCCCCATACAAGCGACACGGGCCAGAGGAGAAGGCGCGCTTTGCCCGGGGCGCTCACTTGATGCCCCGCGATTTAAGAACTGTTGCAATGCGAGAGAGTGTGCGCTCGGTTGCGCCGCGGTTTTCTTCCACGATTGCCCGCGCTGACGCTCCCATTGCGCGGCTCTTCTCTGGCGATCTGGTGAGCGCAATCCACGCCGCGCCGAGTTCTTCAGCGCTATACACTTTCAAACCCGCGCCACTTGCAATCATGGCGTTCGTGATTTCAGCAAAATTCTCCATGGAGTTACCGAACACGGGGGGCTTGCCGAAACCGGCGGGCTCGAGGATGTTATGGCCGCCCGCCGGAACGAGCGAGCCGCCGACAAAAACGGCGTCGCCAAGTCGGTATAGGCCTGCGAGTTCGCCGATTGTGTCCAATAGAAGAACGCTCGTGGATTTCGAGAGTGCGGAGCCATCTTGTGACGCCGGTGAAATTTGGGTGCGGCGGACGTATTTGCGATTGGACTCCTCGATGCAGCGGGCCGCGGGGTCAAAGCGCTCGGGTTTGCGCGGCGCCAACACCATGAGGGCATTCGGCATTTTTTCCTGTAAGACTCCAAAGGCTCTCAGGATGAGCGGTTCTTCGCCTGAAGTTACGCTTCCGGCGACAATCAGTGGATGCCGTCCGTTTTGTTCCACTGCGTTTGCGAGCCACCTGCCGAAATCACTTTCGCCCGGCTGCGGGGAATCGTATTTGAGATTACCAGTGACGATCACGCGGCCGGGAGGCGCGCCAAGCTCGAGAAGACGGGCGCGGTCTTTTTCAGTTTGCATTAAGAAGAGCGCGGGGTTTGACAGCACGCTGTGGAAGAAGCCTTTGAGGACAAACCCGAACACGCTGAAAAACCGCCTGTAACGGCTAATGGAACGGTCTGAAATCCGGCCATTCGAGAAGATTACCGGGACGCCTCGGCGCTTCGCCTCACGCAGAAAGTTGGGCCAGATTTCCGTTTCAAGAATGACGATGCAGGACGGCGAGACCGCGTTCAGGGCGCGGCGAACGACCCAAGTCCAATCAAATGGGAAATATAAGAAGCCGTCCGCGAAATCGAAGCGTTCCATGGCGATAGCCTGCCCCGTCACTGTAGTTGTGGAAACAATGAGCGGTTTGTCTGGGAATTGTTGCTTCAACTGTTTTGCAAGGGGCAATGCCGCGAGAACTTCTCCAACGGAAACGGCATGAAGCCATATGCACCCCGCGCAATTCCCTTCCACACGTGGGGGGACGCGTCCGAACCGTTCGGCCAAATTCGCAAAATACTTGTGTCCCCGCAGCCCCTTTACAAGAAAATAGGGTGATGCGAGCAGAAATCCGAGTGCCGCAAGAGTGCTGTAGACGAGATACATTCCGTGTCCGCGCCACGGAGTGGCCCGAACAATGCCCCTTTCACCGGACTCCCCGCCGTGCGCCCCGCTTCCGCGCCAGACAGCGTGACACCCTTACCGGCCAGCTATTATAGTGTCACCCGCATGATTGCGGGCGACACTTCCACGCCCGGCTTGCATCCTAACGAGGCGAGTTGAAAGAAATGAGATCCCGGCTCGCATTTCTGACTCTGCTACTGGTGAGGCTCGCTTTCACCGGCGCACCTGATTTTTACGCACAGGATCAGACAGAGACGCCAGCACCTGCGAAAAAAGACATCACCACGCTTCGCGCGCACGATTTGCATCAGGGAATGCTTGTGGCCGCCGACCCCTGGATGAAGCCCGAAGAGTATAAGGATCGCTTCGGAAAGAAAAATCCATATGGTGTGGGAATCGTCGCGATTGACGTCTATTTCAGGAATGATGGTCCGCTGCCGATTCGGATCAACCTCGATACGATCCGGTTAACGATTTCAATGCCGAATGAAACAGATCAAGAACTTGCGCCGCTGCGGGCGGAGGCTGTTGCGTTGCAAGTGTACGACACCCGGCCCAGAAAACCCGGATCGAAGAAACTTCCGATCCCCCTGGGGTCCGGTTACAAAAGCAAACAGGAGATGGAACTTGTAACGGCTTTGCGAGAAGTACAGCTTTCCACGGATTTGATTCCACCGAAGGTTGTGGTCCACGGGCTTCTCTATTTTGATCTTGATAGCCATTTTAACTACGTATCATTTTCCCGGATTTACATTCCTGATTTGGCCGAGATGGGGACGGGCAAGGGATTGCTGTTCTTTGACGTCGCTCTCGGCTCAATGCAGACGCCTTAGTTTGTTTTTCAACGCGAGCGCGCATCATCGCCGTTTTGCCAGGTTCCGCGCGGTCGGCTACAATCTCTTCTCTAAGCCTAGCCAGCCTTTCATGAATCTCCTTGATGAATTAAATCCGGGGCAACGCACCGCAGTTGAAACGACCGAAGGGCCGCTGCTTATTCTCGCGGGCGCGGGCACGGGGAAGACGCGCGTCATCACCTATCGGATCGCTTATCTAATCGAAAAGGGCGTGCCTGCGGAAAGCATCCTCGGCGTCACTTTCACGAACAAGGCTGCCGACATCATGAAAGAGCGCGTACGCGATTTGCTTCTCCGTGCCGGGTTGGGCGCGGCCGATCCGTGGGTGTCAACTTTTCATTCTTTTTGCGCGCGGCTGCTGCGCAAAGAGGCGCCGCGGCTAGGGCTGTCGCGCTCGTTTACTATTTACGACGAAGATGATCAGACGGCTGCCGTAAAGCTCGCGCTCGATCGTTTGGGAGCCGCGGAAAAGGGCGCGTCCGTGCGGCCGTTCATCTGGCAAATCAGCTATGCAAAGAATCACGCCATCAGCGCGCGAGAGATGGCCGAGCAGGCTGCGGTGACGAATGATCCTAATGCAAAGCTCATGGCGCGCGTTTATCAGGCTTATGAAGATTTGCTGCTGCAGACGGGTTCGCTCGATTTTGACGACTTGCTGCTTCGCGCGGCTCAGGTGCTTCGCGAGTCGCAGGAAGCGCGCGCGTACTGGCAGGCTCGGTTCCGTTATGTCCTGGTAGATGAATTTCAGGACACAAACCGTCCACAGTATGAGGTGATGCGTCTGTTGCTGGGGCCGGAGAAGAACGTGTGCGTGGTTGGCGATGAAGATCAGGCCATCTACAGTTGGCGCGGCGCGGACATCAACATTCTGCTTCGGTTCACAGACAATTTCGCTGACGCGAAGGTTGTGCGGCTTGAAGAGAATTACCGCTCACGGCAGAACATCCTGGACGCTGGGGCTGGAGTGGTCTCCCACAACAAGCAGCGACTCGGCAAAATGCTTACTGCCACGCGGGGTGAGGGGCCGCTGCCCCGCTATTTTGAAGCCCGTGATGCGCGCGCGGAAGCGGAATATGTCGGCGCGGAAATTCAGCGATTGCAACGCGAAGATGCTTCACAGCACATCGCCGTGCTTTACCGCGCTAATTTTCAGGCGCGCGCATTTGAAGACGCATTGCAGCAATTTGGTCTGCATTACAAAGTTGTGGGCGGGTTTAGTTTTTACCAACGCGCCGAGGTGAAAGATCTTCTTTCTTACGCTCGGCTGGCGATGCACACGGATGACGACGTTGCGCTGCTGCGCGTGCTCAATACACCACCGCGCGGGATCGGTGCGAAGACGGCCGACACGCTCAAGGGTCTCGCGAAAAATCGCGGCGTTTCCCTCTGGACGGCGCTGGAAGCAGTGCTTGCGGGAAGCGAGTCGGGGCTCGCGCCGCTGCGCGGGTTTCACGAATTGATCGAGGATTTCAAGAAGGAAGTTGAAACGCGGGAGCCCGCCGACTTTCTGAACCATGTGCTGGACCGCACCGGCTATTTGGACATGCTCGAACAGCGCGACACCGCTGAAGACGCGGGCCGCGCCGAGAATCTTCGCGAACTTGTAAATGCGGTGGCCGAAGGCGCGGCCCAGGGTGAGACGCTTACGGATTTTATGGATCGAGCCGCGCTGGTATCCGCCGCTGATTCCGTTGATGACCGCGCGCCAGTGACTCTGCTGACCCTTCATTCCGCGAAAGGATTGGAATTCGATCACGTATTTCTCGCCGGGCTCGAAGAGGGCGTCTTCCCGCACAGCCGTTCCATGGGCAGCGATGACGAGCTCGAAGAGGAGCGGCGCCTCTGCTACGTTGGCATGACGCGCGCGAAAGAGACGCTCACGCTTACGCGCGCCGTCTATCGGCGTATCTACGGAAATGAGCGCGTCGAGGATTCCCTGCCCTCGCGCTTCCTGAAGGAAATCCCCGGCGAGTTGATCGAGACCGCGCCCGGGTCGCTTGCCGATGCGGGTGAAACACGCCGCTACGTGGCGGACCCCGAGTATTCGTATTCCTCGGGCGAGTTTGAGCGGCGCGTTCGTCGCATTTCTACTGGGGTTGGCGTGCCAGCGCGCGGCACGCGCACGCCAAGCGCATCAGGCGCATCCCGAACGAGCAAGCCCCGTGCGGGCGGGCATCCTCTCATTGGAGTACGCGTGAAGCATCCTACTTATGGCTTTGGCACTATCATTGGAGTGGATGGCGACGAAGAGGACCGCAAGCTGACAGTCAGCTTTCCCGACTACGGCACGAAGAAGCTTGTCGAGCGGTATGCAAACCTCGTCCGAGCCTGATTGCGCGAACCGTCAAACGCGCTCCCCGGTGTTGCACGGGAGCGCCGGGCAATGTAGAGTTTCCTTCCGCCCATGGACGGTGCGCGTTGCCTTCACAACTATTCCGCGTAAAGAGCATTGATAAGCTCATCGCCGACTCCGAGAGGCCAGAGCACCGGCTGAAGAAGACGCTCGGGCCGATCAGTCTTACCGCGCTCGGCATCGGCGCGGTCATCGGGTCCGGCATATTCACGGTTGTAGGGACGGCCATTGCAGGGCAAAAACTCGAATTCTCCTCGATCGTCAATGCGCCTCTTCTAGAGTACTTGATTCACCATTCACCCACATTTGGCCGCCCCGGCGCGGGCCCCGCGATTGCGCTTTCGTTTCTCCTCGTAGGCGTGGTCTGCGCGTTTGCAGCGCTGTGTTACGCAGAACTGGCGTCGATGATACCGATCGCTGGAAGTTCCTACACTTACACGTATGCCACGATGGGCGAGATCGTAGCCTGGGTGATTGGGTGGGACTTAATTCTGGAATACGCGGTCAGCAACATGGCCGTTAGCGTCGGATTTTCCGCCCATGTTGTGGCTCTGCTGGACTGGTTTGGCATTCATCCGTCCCTGCGCTGGATTTCTCCGGCTTATCTACCAACTGGGCTTCAAGATCTGAAAAACGTCGACCTTTATGCACCCGGCTGGCATTTCGGTTTCAATTGGCCCGCATTCTTGATCGTGATGCTGCTGACTGTCGTTCTCGTGCGGGGGATCCGCGAATCGGCGGAAACAAACAACGTAATGGTGATCCTGAAAATCGTCGCGATCATAATTTTTGTTTCCTTCGCCTCGCGCTTCATTCATCCGGGAAACTGGCACCCGTTTGCACCAAACGGCTGGCCCGGGATACTGACGGGCGGTTCGATTATTTTTTTCACTTACATTGGATTTGATTCTGTCTCGACGGCCGCGGAAGAGTGCAAGAATCCACAGAAGGACTTGCCAACGGGAATCATCGCGTCGCTTATCGTTTGCACGATTCTTTATATTGCCGTCGCCGTCGTGCTCACCGGCCTCGTTCCCTGGGCATCTATGATGGGTGACGCCGCTCCAGTCGTTAACACGCTGAAGAAACTCCACATGCAGTGGGTGCAATTGATCGTTCTCTTCGGAGCGCTTTTGGGGATGATATCGTCGCTGCTGGTTTTTCAACTGGGGCAGGCGCGTGTTTGGTACGCGATGTCCCGGGACGGCCTCTTACCGCGGCTCTTCAGCCGTGTTCATCCTGTGTTTCGCACGCCGGATTTTTCCACCTGGGTAGCCGGGATTCTCGTCGGCATTCCCGCGGGGCTTCTTGACATCGGCACGCTCGCCGAGCTTTCCAACATCGGCACCTTATTCGCATTTCTGCTGGTTGCTGTCGGCGTCCTAATCTTGCGCAAGCGGGACCCCGATCGGCCGAGGACGTTCCGGGCGCCCGGAGGCTCCTTGGCGCCAATCATCACGATTCTCACTTGTCTTCTTTTGATGGCAGGGTTGCCGATTCTTAATTGGATCCGATTCTTCGTATGGTTGATAATCGGACTCATTATTTATTTTTCCTACAGCCGCAGCCGCAGCACTCTTGGGCGCGAAACTGCCTCTCCCGGAGGCGATTGATGCGCACGGCATATCGCGCGCTTGCCGTTTTCATGTCGGCCGTTATGCTGTCCTCCTCACTCTCGGCATGGGGCGCGAACGCGCAACGGCTTATTTCCAACAAGGCGGTTGAAACGCTTCCCCCCGAGCTCGCCGGATTCTATGGGGCGAATCGCATGAGGATCCTTGCAAAAATAGCCGACCCACTCGAAACGCTGACCAAAAATCCCGCCGAGCAGCGATATCACGTCCTTTACTTGAATCGCTACGCGCCATTCCCTTTCGACTCGCTTCCGCGGAATTACAAAGCGGCCGTCAAGAAATTTGGGCTGGCCAGGATAGAAGCGAGTGGCGTGCTGCCCTGGCAGATTGGGGTCTACAGCGAAAAGCTGACCGACGCATTTCGCCAGCGCAATTGGGACGATGTCCGGCTTTATTCGACGCTTCTCGCGCATTACGTTGCCGAAGCGCACGATCCTTTTAACACCGCGGATGACGTCGCTTTGAAGGCCTCGGGGCAGTTTGGCGTCAGCGACCGCTTTGGCGCGAGCCTTGTCGACCGCTACTCGCTCTTTTTCCCCTTGCGTCCGAATGACGCGCACTTTGTGAAGGACACGACCGAAAGCGCCTTCGAGGACTGCCTCAGCGCTCATAGTTGGTTGCAAATTATTATGCTCGCGGACCGCCGCGCACGTGCTGGGCTCTCCGATTACACCGACGAATACTACGATCGCTTCTACAATCAGGCCGGCGCCGTCCTGATTCGCCAGCTATCCGACGCCGCCTCCGAAGTCGGCTCCTATTGGCTCACGGCATGGATCAATGCGGGCCGGCCGAGTCTTCCTCAGCAATAAGTCCCTTGCCGTGACCGGCCCCTCCGATTCCGCGAATGCATCCGACGCTCCGCTCAGTGCTGCGCACGACATTCGCACCCTAATCCACGCGCTGCCCAAGGCTGAATTACATCTTCACCTTGAGGGCAGCATAGCGCCTCGCACGGCGGTTGAACTGGCCGCGCGGTATGGAGTGGCACTCACTGAGCATGACGTCTCAGCGTGCTACGCGCCCGGCGACTTCGCGTTTTTTCTTGATGCCTTCAAATGGGTCACCTCTTTTCTGCGTACTCCGGCGGACTACGCGCTCATCGCCGAACGGCTGGCGCAAGATCTGCTCGCTCAAAACATCGTGTACGCCGAGGTCACGCTTTCCGTCGGCGTGATGCATCTTCGCAAGCAAAACCCTCTGGATAATTACGCGGCAATTCGCGAGACGGTCCGGAAATTCGAGCTGCAAGGTCTTCGTGTCAACTGGATTTTCGATGCGGTTCGGCAATTCGGCGTACCAGCAGCACAGGAAGTCGCCCGCATGGCCAACGAATGCAAGGGTGATGGTGTCGTCGCCTTCGGCATTGGAGGGGATGAAACCGCGATCCCCGCCGCCCGCTTCGTCAAGACTTACGAATCTCTCGGCAACGACCTGGGCCGCTTGATTCACGCCGGTGAGATTGGCCCCGCTGCGGGCATTCGAGAAGCCGTGGAGCTGTTGGGCGTTACGCGCGTCGGGCACGGCATTGCAGCCATGCACGACGCTCGCTTGATGGATATGCTTGTTTCCCGCGGCGTCGCCCTTGAAATCTGCCCCACGAGCAATCTCCGCACCGGCGCACTCGCACGCCAGCTCCGCGTGCCAACCGCGCGGATGTCGCAACACCCGCTTCCGCTCTTCTTCCGTCGCGGCCTCCCGGTGACTCTATCCACAGACGATCCAGCAATGTTCGATACCTCGCTTGAATCCGAGTACGGGCACGCCTCCGGCCTTGGACTCACCGCGCAAGATCTCATTCGCATCGCCGAATCAAGTTTTGAGCATGCGTTTCTTCCATCCAACGAAAAGCAAACCTACCTGCAGTCCCTGCGTTCGGCCGCCGCTAAAATCCAATAACTTCGCGTCAGTTGGGTTGTTTATTGGCAAGTTTCGTCTCGGAACAGCAGCTTGCTATAATCCCGGGCATGAAAGCTCACGTATGGGTCATGCTGAAACCCACAGTTCTCGATCCGCAGGGTAAGACCATCCACAATGCGCTCTCGTCGCTCGGCTTCGCGGCCGTGCGCGACGTGCGCCAGGGAAAATTTTTCGTACTCGAACTGAATGGCGCGTCGAAGGATGAGGCGCGCACGCAGGTCGAGCGCATCGCCAAGGAAGTGCTCACGAATCCGGTTATTGAGGATTTTCGCTACGAAATCGTGGAATAAATCACTGCCGATTCGCCTGCCACGAATCTGGTAGCGGGATGGAAAATTGACGTGTGGCCGCCCCCCGCCCGCGAGCCGTATGCTAATCTTTAGAACGCCTCTATTCCCATGGCCCAGTTCGGGCGAGGCCGGAGAACGCTCGCGTGTGCGGAATCGTTGGATACATTGGCCCTAAGAAAGTTGTCCCTCTGATCCTCGATGGACTTCGCATGCTGGAGTACCGCGGATATGACTCTGCGGGGATCGCCGTCGTCACCCGCGACGGCAAAATGGATATTCGCCGCGCGTCCGGTAAGCTCCGCAATCTGGAAGAGGCGATTCAAGCGAATCCGCTTGAAGGAATTTACGGCGTCGGCCACACCCGCTGGGCCACGCATGGTCGTCCCACCGAAGAAAATGCTCATCCGCACCGCGACTGCACGGGTGAGATTGTCGTCGTCCATAACGGCATCATCGAAAATTATATCGAGCTGAAAAGACAGCTTATCGCAGAGGGGCACAAATTCGCCACGGAAACCGACACTGAAATTGTGGCGCATCTCGTCGAGAAGAATTGGAATGACGGGCCGCTCGAGCTTGCCGTGCGCAAAACCGTTAAGCAGCTCCACGGAATCTTCGCGCTGGTGATTCTTTCCTCGCGCGACCCAAACAAGATAGTCGCGGCGCGCCTTGGGCCGCCCGTAGTGCTCGGCCTCGGACAAGGTGAGTATTTCGTGGCCAGCGACATTCCTGCCCTGCTGTCCCACACCAAGGACGTAATGTTCCTCGGCGATGGGGACATGGCCGTGCTAACGCTACAGGGGGTGCGCGTAACAGACTTTCATGGCCGCGACGTCGAACGGCCCGTGCAGCGCATCACCTGGGACCCCGTGATGGCGGAAAAGGGCGGCTACAAGCATTTCATGCTCAAGGAGATTTTTGAGCAGCCCCGCGCCGTCCGCGATACGATTTCCAACCGCATCTCACTTGAAACCGGGAAGGTTTTCCTCGATGAGATGGATATCTCCGAGAATGATTTTCGGAACTTTACCAGCGTGAAGATTATCGCCTGCGGCACGAGCTGGCACGCCGGGCTTGCCGGGAAATATATGATCGAGCGTCTGGCGCGGATTCCCGTGGAAGTCGATTACGGAAGCGAATTCCGATACCGTGATCCGATCATCGATAAAACCACTTTGTGCATCTGCATCAGCCAATCCGGGGAAACCGCCGACACGCTGGCCGCCCAGCGCGAGGCAAAACAAAAGGGCGCGAAGACGCTCGCCATTTGTAATGTACTGGGCTCGATGATTACCCGCGAAGCCGCCGGGACGGTGTTAACGCACGCCGGGCCGGAAATCGGCGTCGCATCGACAAAGGCCTTTACGGGGCAATTGTCCGCGCTGGCTCTCATCGCGCTTTACCTTGCGGAAGTTCGCGAACGGGTGTCCGCCGATTGCGCGCGCACGCTCATGCAGGAATTAACGCGGATCCCGCACAAAATGGAGACCATCCTGAATGCGGAGAACACCGGAATTTACGATGGTCTCGCGCGGCAATTGTTGGGTTATTCGGATTTCCTCTACCTCGGCCGCGGCATTCATTTCCCGATTGCTCTGGAAGGCGCCTTGAAGCTCAAGGAGATCTCTTACATCCATGCGGAAGGGTATCCGGCCGGCGAGATGAAGCACGGCCCCAACGCGTTGATTGATAACGAGCTGCCGGTCGTGGTCATCGCCACGCGCGATGAAAAAGATCCAGAATCCATAACCCGCTATGAGAAAACCATATCCAACATCAAAGAAGTCAAGGCCCGGGAAGGAATCGTCCTGGCCATCGCGACGAAGGGTGATCAGCTTGCGCGGGAAGCCTCCGATCACATTGTTGAGCTGCCGATGGCTCCCGACCTTTTTTCGCCGATGCTCGAGGTAATTCCACTCCAGCTTCTCGCGTATCACATCGCCGTGCGCCGAGGCTGCGACGTGGACCAGCCGCGGAATCTCGCAAAATCCGTCACCGTCGAATAAGCCTCCTAAAACGAGAATTCTTGCATCCAATTCCCTTAGAATGGGGTGGAGGGAATTGCCGTGCGTGCTTATAACCTTCGCGGTGGAGAAACGAAACTGAAAAAGGCTGCACTTCTCTGCGCGTTCGCCGGGGTCCTTTGCGGGCCAGGGCTTCGCGCGCAAACGCAGAAGCCGCCGCAAACTCCATTGCAGGCTCCGCCTGCCGCGGCCAGAATTGCGGACATCAAGGTGGATGGATCGCAGAAGCATTCCGCTGCTGAATTGGCCTACGCAAGCGGGCTCAAAGTGGGCGACGTCGTCACCAAGGAACAGTTGCAAGCGGCCGCAAATCGGCTCGCCGATTCCGGCCTCGTTTCCAACGTGAACTACAAATTCAAGACCGATACGTCCGGCGTTCACGTCGTGTTCGATGTGCAAGATGCGGATGCCGTGCCCGTGCTCTTCGATAATTTCCCATGGTTTACCGATAAGGAGCTTGCAGCAGCGCTTCAAGAAAGCGTAGGGGTGTTTGACGGAGTGGCGCCGCCGCAGGGCGATGCGCTCGACAAAATGACGAAGGCTCTTCAAGACTTGTGTTTTTCCCGTGGAGTTCACGGGCGCGTGGAACATACGTTGCTCGAGCGCCCTGATGGGCCTGGCGAAGTCATGCAGTTCAGCATCAAGGATATTGTCGTGAAGGTCGCTGGAGTTACTTTTACCGATCCGCTGGCGATGAAGTCCATTGATGTAACCGCGCGCTTGGTGGACGCCGTAGGTCAACCGTATTCCCGCATGACAATTGTCACCTTCGATTTCGAGCAAGTCCGGCCGACGTATCTATCCCACGGATTTTTGAATGTTACGTTTGGAATGCCCACTGCGGTACTCACTGGAGAAACGAATTCCACGGGCGATAAAACTGTGAAAGTAACCGTGCCAATCACCCCGGGAGTCCAATACCATATTGGGGGCTTCAACTGGTCCGGCACTTCGGCATTCAACACAGACAGGCTGACGGGGATGATTTCGATTGCTCCGGGAGAGGTCGCCGACGGTAACAAAGTGATGGGGGCGGTTCAACGCATCATTCAGCTCTACGCGCACACCGGATATCTGGACGCCCAGGTGGAACCTCAGCCTCAATTCGATGACGCCGCAGCGAAAGTAACTTATCAAATGAAAGTTACCGAGGGTCCCCAATATCTCATGGGCAACATAGTGGTTACGGGTCTCTCGCTCGACGGCGAAAAGAAATTGCGGGCGGCATGGACGCTGGCTCCGGGCTCTCCATTCGATCAAGATTATTTCGATAACTTTGTTTCGAAGGTTAACAAACCTACGACGGAAATCTTCGGGAATCTTCCAGTGCACTATGAAAGGGTCGGCGATCTGCTTCGGCGCAATGAACAGACCCACACGGTGGACGTATTGCTCGATTTCCAGTAGTAAGGCACTGTGTCACACATTTTTTGACATGAATCAGGATACAATTTTCGAATGAGACTGCTTATAAGTGATATTTCTCGCGGCAGCATTATATTGGTTGTGACGGCGGCGCTTTCGTCGAGCGCGAGCTTTGGCGCCCCTTGTCAGCAGCAAGGACAGCAACAGGCGCCGCCAACCCAGCCGTCGCCGGCGAAGCAACAGAATCAGCAGTCCCCGCCGCCTGCCGCGCCAAAGGGCACGCCGGCCACTCCTCAGCAGGGCGCGCCGCAGACTCCTCCTCAACCCGATCCTGAGGCGGAGCTTCAGAAGGCCGTGCAGGCCGCGGGGAACGACAAAGCGGCATTCGTGCAAAACCTTGAATCTTATTTGATGCGGTATCCGAATTCATCGCGCAAGGAAGCGATTTACCACGCGCTGGTGGAGGCTGAAATTCAGCTTCGTGAAAACGCAAAAGCGGTCGAGTATGCAGAGCGGTGTGTGGCCGCGAACCCCGGCGATACGGAGATGATGATGATTGCCGCGAACCTCCTCGAATTGCAGGGCGAGGATAGCGGGTTTCAACGCGCGATTGGATATGTAACGAGCGTCCTCGAATCCGTGCAGAAGTCTTCCATCGAGCAAAAGAACCCGCGCGATTCGGAGGCGGACTGGCTTGCTGAGAAGAAGGGCGCGGAGATGACGCTTTATCTCTTGCGCGGAAAATTGGAACTGGACCGCCATGCCACGGACGCAGCGATCGCCGATTTTCAGGCGAGCTACAAGACCGACCCAAATCCCGGCGCGGCCTTGAAGCTTGGCGAAATCGCGGCAACGCAGAAGAAAACCGACGACGCGATCGACCAATACCTGCTTGCATTCGTGATTCCGTCGCGACAGGGCTCAACAGTTGACCTTGCTGAGGTCCGGAAAAAACTAGGTGATCTCTGGCAGACTGCGCACGGCAGCCAGGCCGGGCTCGGGGAACGAATTCTGTCCGCTTATGACAAAGTGAATCAGGCGGCGAAGTTGAGCACGCCCAATGAAGGCGCGAAGGATCCTTACGCTTTTGTACTGAGTCGTCCGGGCGCGACTCCACCGCTCAAGATGGCGGATGAGCGAGGAAAAGTGGTGGTGCTTGATTTCTGGGCGACGTGGTGCACCATCTGCCGCGAATCCGAGCCGATGCTTGAACAGGTGGGCAAGATGTTTTCGTCTTCGAACGACATTGTCTTTCTTGCTGTAAACAACGACGAAGACCGCTCGCGGGTTGGTCCGTTCCTTGAAAAACAGAAAATCAGCGGAACGGTGGTTTATGCCGACGGTCTGGATGACTTGCTCGGCGTGCATGCCCTGCCGACATTTATTGTGCTCGATCGCACCGGAAAAATCGTTTATCGCGCGGAAGGCATGAACGAGCAGTCGTTTGTTCCCAGCCTCATGCGCGTGATTCTGGCCGCGGCAAAGCCGCACCAGTGATGGCCGCAGAGGAAGTTCTCGCCCGTTGCGGCGGAGGAAACGCGGGCTACACTTGTTTGTGGAGACTCAGCGAGACGTCGCGAGCGGCACAGATGGTGTTGCAATGGATGCGCACCGTGTCCTCTACGCGGCGCGCATAGCCGCCGGCGAGAGTAATCGCCACCGGGATTCCCAGCCGGGCGCTCAACTCGAAAACAATTTTGTCACGCCGCTGCAAACCCTCCAGAGTGAGTGACAACCCACCCAGCTGGTCTTCACGGTAGGGATCCGCGCCGCCTACGTAGAAAACCATGTCCGGATGGAAATCTCCCAGCGCCCGAACCCAGCCGCGCTCGAAGATTGCAAGGTAATCGGCGTCGTTGATGCGGTCCGGAAGGTGCAGATCCATATTTGACGGCGGCTTGCGCGAGGGATAGTTGTTCTCCTGATGGATCGAAAGTGTATAGACGGTGCTATCGCCGGAAAAGATTGCCGCGGTGCCATTCCCGTGGTGAACGTCGGTGTCAACGATCATCGCGGTGTGAATCAACTTGTCTGCTTGCATCCGCCGAACGGCGATGGCGACATCGTTGATCATGCAGAATCCCTCTCCATGGCCCGCGAAGGCGTGATGGAAGCCGCCGCCTATGTTGGCGGCAATTCCGTCCATGCGTGCATGGCGCGCAGCAAGGAGCGAGCCACCGGCGCATAGCCAGAACGCACGGACGGTCTCCGGGCCGGCGGGAATCTCAAGACGCATGGCTTCGTAAGGCTCCAGAGTGCCGGTCTTCAATTTGTGAACATACTCTTCGTCGTGGACGCGAAGTACATCGGCATCGTCAATCAAGTCGGGGCGAAGGAAATCATCGCGCGCGGCGATGCCTTCGGCGAGCAAAGCCTCGCGGACGAGACGGTATTTCTGCGAGGGGAAAACGTGGGCGCCGAGGTGCAGGTCGTAATCTTCGTGGTAGACGAGCTTGAAAGGCAGCATCGCGACCGCGCCTTGATCAGCTTTCGCGCGACAAGATGAAATCGGGGACGCTCAAGAGCGCGCGCCCAAATTCGGATTTCGCTGCGCCATTGAGCGATGCCTTGGCGCGGGCGGCGTAATCGCAGGCGAGAACGCGAGCGCGATCGAGCGCGCCGGTTTCATTGACGAGCGCGGTGATTTGCTCGGGCCGGACACTTCGGAAATCCTTCTCCTTAAGGACGGTCGAGACGAGGCGTCGCCCTGTTGCGCCGTCGCTTGCAAGCGCGTAAATCAGCGGAAGCGTAACCTTTCCTTCCTTCAGGTCGCTCAGCACGGGCTTCCCGAGTTGCGATGGCGAAGCCGTGAAATCGAGCATATCATCCACAAGCTGGAACGCGAGGCCGGCATAGCGGCCATACTCGGAGAGCGCCTGCTCGGTGTGATCGTCCCTTCTGCCGAGCACGGCGCCGAGGCGAGCGCAGCCGGAGAAAAGGCAAGCCGTCTTTCGCAAGCAAAGTTCGAGCGCGTCCTGCTCGGTCAGATCGATGCGGCCGATGTGCGTGAGTTGAAGTAACTCGCCTTCGACCATGTTCTGTGTCAACTCGATGAGCAGATCGAGCACGCGGAAATTCCGCTCGGTAAGCGCCATCTGGAAGGCCTGCATGTAAAGCCAATCGCCGGCGAGAACGCTCATGTGATTGCCCCAGCGGGCGTTGGACGACGGGCGCCCGCGGCGAATCTCTGCGCCATCAATCACATCGTCGTGGATCAGAGTAGCGCTGTGAATGAGTTCAACCACCGCGCCGAGGCGGATGGCGGCGGCGCCTTGATATTCGGAATAACGGGCGGCGAGCAATAAGAGCGCAGGGCGTAGGCGCTTCCCTCCCCCGCCAAGAAGGTACTGGCCAATCTCCGCGACCGGCTCGAGGGCCGAGCCGCTCTGAACGGCCAGCTCCTGTTCGACGCGACCGAGGTCGTCGCGAACGAGGTCAAAAATCTCTTTCGCCATCAACAACTGGATGGGTGATCTCCCTTCAGGCGTTGGACATGCCGCTGCGCTCATTGGTTAGCGACTTCGCCCCCGTAGTTTCCGCACTCAACTCGAAAAAACGGCGAAAATTGGCTGCCGTGGCCGATGCCAGATCCTCGACCGGCAAGTTTCTCACAGTCGCAAGCGTCCGCGCTACCTCCGCGACGTAGGCCGGCTCGTTGCGGCGTCCGCGGTGTGACTGGGGCGCGAGGTACGGACAATCGGTCTCTATGAGAATGGAATCGAGCGGAAGCTGGTGCGCGACGTCCCGCAGATTCTGCGATTTCGGATACGTTGCGTTTCCGGCGAAAGAAATCACGAAGCCCATTTCGAGGCCGCGCCGGGCTTCGTCAAGCGTGCCGCTGAAGCAATGAAAAATACCGCCGAGGCCGCTGCTGCGCCAGTCGGTTCCGAGGATGCTGAGGCAATCGGGCCAGGCCTCGCGGCAATGGATGACAACGGGGAGCTTTGCTTCGCGCGCAAGCGCGAGCTGGCGCTTGAAAACAACCTGCTGAATTTCACGCGGAGAAAAATCGTAATGGTAGTCGAGCCCGATTTCCCCCCACGCGATTACGCGCGGATGCTTCGCGAGGGATTCGAGCTGCTCGAGATGCGCATCGGTAACCTGCGCGGATTCGTGCGGGTGAATTCCGACGGTGGCCCAGATCCAATCGTATGCGTCGGCGAATGGCAATGCGGAGTCGAGCTTCTCCGGGCCGGGCCCCGTGCCTATGGCAAGGAGGGCGCTGACGCCTGCCTCGCGCGCGCGCGCGAGCATGGCGGGGCGGTCCTCATTGAATTGCGAGAAGTCGATGTGGGCATGGGAGTCGATGAGGTCCATGGGTCTCCGGCGAACAAATCGGGCGGGGGCCCATGCCATTCGGCGCCGCCCCCACAATCTTTACAAGTTGCTACTTCAACCGCGCGCCGACTGGGACATCTTCGAGAAAACCCGCGAGCACGGGCTTGTTATCCGGTTCGATGCTGGCGGCGACGATCATGCCGTTCGATTCCACTCCGCGCATTTTTCGCGGCGCGAGATTTGCCACCACCACGACTTTGCGGCCGACAAGCTTTTCCGGCTCGTATGCAGTGGCGATGCCCGCGACGATTTGCCGCACTTCCGTGCCGATGTCCACCATGAGCTTCAGAATCCTATCCGCCCCGGGAATACGCTCGGCAGATTGCACTTGGCCGACCCGGAGTTCCACTTTAAGAAAGTCGTCGATGGCAATTTTCGCCGGGGCTGCAGCCGGAGCGGCGGCAGCGCCCGCCGGAGACCCTCCCGCGGCGGCGGCCGCAGCATGCGGCGCGGCTCCCGAAGAAGATTGTCCCACGGGTGCTGGCGCGGGAGGCTTGTGTTCTTCGTGTTCCATGATTTCAATCCTTTCGATTGTTTCGGCTTTGTCGAGACGCGGGAATACGCCCTCTGGCTTGCCGATTTTGGTGCCGGGTTTCAACTGCCCCCATTGCAATTGGTCAATTCGCTGGTCGCGAAGCAAGGTGGTTTGGCCGAGTTGCTTCCACAATTTCTCCGCAGCCATGGGGATTACGGGAGCGGCCAATACGACAGCGATGCGGACAGATTCCGCAGCGGCATAGAGAACATCGTTCAGTTTGTCGCGCTGTGCGGGATCTTCGGCAAGCGCCCAGGGCTTTTCACGCGTGATCAGTGCGTCGGCTTCGCTTACCAGGTTCCATATGGCGGCCAGCGCATCGTAGAAGGTTAGCTTTTCATAAAAGGCGATTGCCTCGTGGAGGGACTTCTCTGCGTTTACGCCGAGCGGAAACCCCGCCGTCTGTGCCCCAGGTGCCACAGGAATTTGCGAGCCGGAATATTTTTCGATCATCGAGAGCGTGCGACTGGCGAGGTTGCCGAGTCCGTTGGCGAGATCGGCGTTGTAGCGCGTGACGAGCGCATCGTAGCTGTAGTTACCGTCCACGCCGAAAACAATCTCGCGCAGCAGGTAGTAGCGGAGCGCGTCCATGCCGGGGGCGCCGAATGAATTCAGCGCATTGACGATGGGGCGCGGCGGGACAACGTTGCCGCGCGACTTGCTCATTTTGGCGTTGTCTTTCAGCAACCAGCCGTGCGCCCAAATTTGCTTGGGCAGCGGCACTCCCGCAGCCATCAGGAATGCGGGCCAGTAAACGGCGTGAAAGCGGATGATCTCTTTGCCGACGAGATGAATGTCCGCCGGCCAGTAGCCGCGGCGCTCGAACTCAGGGCCGCCGACAGCGCTGAGGTAGCTCGTGAGCGCGTCAAACCAAACATAGAAGACGTGCGGCGATTCATCGGGCACTGGAATGCCCCACTTGATCGAAGTGCGCGTAATGCTGAGATCCTTCAAGCCGCCTTGCACAAAGCTCAGAACTTCATTGCGGCGCGTTTCCGGCTGAATGAATTCGGGATGTGCGGCGTAATAATTGAGCAGAGGCTGCTGAAACGCGGATAGCTTGAAGAAGTAATTTTCTTCGGTGACGGTCTCCGTCGGGCGGCCGCAATCGGGGCAAGGATCGCCGGGCTTCGCATCATTCACATAAGCGTTGTCGAAAATGCAGTACTGGCCGACGTAATTTCCCTTGTAGACGTAACCATTCTCGCGGCATTGGCGGAAGAGCCATTGCACCGTCCGGGCGTGCAAGGGGTCTGTGGTGCGGATGAACTCGTCGCCCTGAATGCCGAAATCGTCCCACGTTTTTTGAAAAATGCCCGCGATTTCGTTGACGTACTCGCGCTCGGTTTTTCCGGCTTTGGCGGCCGCGCGCTCGACGTTTACACCATGTTCGTCCGTGCCGGTCGTGAGGAGAACGTCATATCCGCACATGCGTTTGTAGCGGCGGATCACGTCGGCGACGATCGTGGAATAAGTGTGGCCGATGTGCGGCAAGCCGTTCGTGTAGTAAATCGGCGTGGTCAGGTAGAACTTCGGTTTTTGGCCGGTGGGTGGCATGAGTTGCATGCGCGTGCGCCGATTGTGCGTCTTGGAAAGTCGAGCAGCGCGGAACAAACTGATACTATTCTGCGTAGAAAAGCGTGTCAAATCAGCGACGCCGAAGCGGCTTTGTTTTGGCCCGCGCTTTTTGACCGCGGGTAATGCGTTCCCTATAATTGCAGCCACTTGCCGGTGCAAGCCGAGCAAGCAAGCCGAGTAAAGGAGCAGCGTGTATCACGAGATCGAGGCCCGCGTGCGCATGAAATTGGCGGATTTTATTCGCAATCGCTACCAAGCGGAGGTGGCGATTGCGACCGAACGTCCGCCGAAATTGGAGATGGGCGAAATCGCGTCGCCCGTGTCCTTCGAGCTGGCGAAGCGGCTGAAGCGCGCGCCGCGGCAGATTGCGCAGGAGATTGCCGGGGAGATTGGGCCGATCGAAGGCGTGGCGAAGATTGAAGTCGCCGGCGCTGGATACTTGAATGTTTACTTTGACCGCGCGGCGTTCTTTCAGAGCGTGTTCCGCGCTCAACTTGACTTAGCAAAGCGTGCCAATGAGAAGGCCTCCGGCACACTCGCGAAGGCTGATGCGCCGAAAACGATTGTCGAGCACACGAACATCAATCCCAACAAAGCGGCGCACATCGGGCATTTGCGGAACGCAATCCTCGGTGACACGTTTGTAAAATTGCTGGAATATTCCGGTGAGCGCGTCGAAGTGCAGAACTACATTGACAATACGGGCGTGCAGGTCGGCGACGTGGTGCTGGGATTCATGCATCTCGAGAAGAAAACGCCCGCCGAAGTCAAAGCCCTATCCGAACAACCGAAATTTGATTATTACTGCTGGGATTTGTACGCGCGCGTGACGCAATTTCTGGAGGAAGACAAGTCTCGGATGTCGCTGCGGGGCGAAACACTTAAGTGCATTGAAGAAGGCCACGGCGCCGAGTCGAAAATTGGACACATCGTGTCCGACGCGATTGTGCACTGTCATCTGCGGACGATGGAGCGGCTTGGAATTACTTATGACGTGCTGCCACGCGAAAGTGAGATTCTCGCGCTGAAATTTTGGGATACGGCGTTTGAGCAACTCAAGGGACGCGGAGCGATACATCTTTCGACGGCCGGAAAGACGGCAGGGTGCTGGGTGATGCGGCTGGGCGATGGGGGTGAAGCCGCTGAAGGCGCTGATGAGTCCGTCAACGATGACGCCAAGATTATCGTGCGCTCGAACGGCACAGTTACCTACGTCGGGAAAGACATCGCCTACCAGATGTGGAAGTTTGGGTTGCTCGGGCGCGACTTCCACTACAAGCACTTCGATAAGAAGCCCGATGGCGAATGGATTTGGACTTCGACCGCTGATAAGGGCGATCCAGATGCGCCGGAGTTTGGGCACGCCTACAAAGTCTACAACGTGATTGATTCACGGCAGAGCTATTTGCAGAACATCGTTTTCGCCGGCCTGCGTGCTCTGGGGTTCGACGAGCAGGCGGACCGCTCAACACATTTTAGTTACGAGGTGGTGGCGCTAACTCCACGCTGCGCGCAGGAGATGGGGTATGAGATTTCAGCTGAGGAAGCGAAACGGAATTATGTAGAGGTGAGCGGACGCAAAGGGCACGGCGTAAAGGCTGACGACCTGATTGACAAGCTGGAAGCAGCGGCGCGCGCGGAGGTGGACGAGCGGCATCCCGACTTGCCAGAACACGAGCGGTGCGAAATTACACACACAATTGCGATTGGTGCCCTGCGGTATTTCATGGTGAAGTTCGCGCGGAATACGATTATTGCGTTCGATTTCAAGGATGCCCTGAGCTTTGAGGGCGATACGGGGCCGTATTGCCAATATTCGGCGGTGCGAATTAGAGGGATTGGTCGAAAAATATTCGAGGGGAAATTTCCCAGTGCTACTTCTCCAACGGAAGATGAATACAAGGGGGCAGGTCTCAACTATTCCGATTGCAAAACCTTGTTGGAACAGTACTCGGACAACGGGGCAACGGAGATTTGGGAGTTAATCCTTTTGGCGGGATCTCTCGGTTTGCGGGTTAATGCAGCGTTGAAAGCGCAAGAGCCGGCATTTGTTGCGAAGTATTGTTTTGAGCTAGCCCAGGTATTCAATAATTTTTATCATAAGCACCACATCCTTTCGGAAGCAGACGAAAAACGAAAAGCTTTTCTCTTGTTGATTTGTTCACAGGTCGAAATGTCGCTCGCGAATGGATTGGGATTGCTTGGCATAAACGCGCCAGAAAGAATGTAGCGTTTCCGGGAACAAGCAAGGACGAATCAAATCTTGAGACGCAGAACGATTTTTTGTAAAACCTTCGGTCCTGGTGCCTGTTTTCAGTGAAGTATGCAATTACTCGCGCCGAATGGCGCGCCCTTTGCTTGCGGGGAGTACAACAAAAAGCGACATCCCCACAATGGCAAACCTACTTAGTCGAATTGAAATTCATCGCCAAATCTACAAGCGTGCGAACGGCGACGCCCGTGGCGCCTTTGGCCATCCAGGGCTTGGCGTCGTCGTACCAGGCGGTTCCGGCGATGTCAAGGTGCACCCAGGGCACGTCGTCCACGAATTCACGGATGAACATTGCTCCTGTTATCGCGCCGCCGCCCTTGCCGCTGCTGATGTTCTGAATATCGGCCATGGTGCCCTTGATCATCTCGCGGTACTCGTCGTCCATCGGCATGGGCCACATCTTTTCACCCGCGGCGCGGGCGCTCGCGAGGACGCGATCCGTCCACGCCTGATTGGTACCAAAAACTCCTGTGTTGATACCGGCGAGTGCTACAACGATTGCACCTGTGAGCGTGGCAGCGTCCACGAGATGCGTGCAGCCAAGTTTTCGCGCGTAGGTTACGCCGTCAGCGAGGATGAGGCGGCCTTCCGCATCCGTGTTAAGTACCTCGATGGTTTTCCCGGACATAGCTGTTTGGATATCGCCGGGCTTTTGCGCTCTGCCGCCGGGCATGTTTTCCGTCGACGGGACCACGGCGATAACTTTCACGCCGGGCTTGAGCCGGGCGAGCGCGCGCATGGTTCCGATCATCGCGGCGCCGCCGCACATGTCAAATTTCATCTTGTCCATGTCGGCGGCAGGCTTAATCGAAATGCCGCCGGTGTCGAAAGTGACGGCCTTGCCGACCAGCCCAAGCACCGGGGCACCGGGCGCGGCGTTCGCGGGTGTATAAGTGATTGCGATAAGGCGGGGCGGCTCCACGCTGCCCTGTGCGACGGAAAGCAGCGCGCCCATTTTTAATTCGGCGATGCGCTTCTCGTCGAGAACTTCACATGCAAGGCCTTCTTCGCGAGCCATAGCAGCGGCGCGTTCGGCGAGAATTGTTGGGGTCATCTTGTTGGAAGGCTCGTTGGCGAGGTCACGAGTGAAGTTTTGCCCTTCCGCGATAATTTTGCCGCGTTCAATTCCCTGCTTGGCGCCGGAGCCGGCACCCCATCCGAGCAACGCAGCCGATTCTACGGGGGCGTCATTTTTCTTGCCGGTTTTGTATTTGTCGCCTTCGAAGTCCCCGAGCAGCAAGCCTTCCGTAACAGCCTCGGCTGCTCCGGAGTTCGCGTCACTTTCGCGCACAAGAAACGCAAGCCGCTTGACGCCGCGAGGCTTTAAGAAACGCAGCGCCGCGCCCGCGAGTTTGCGAAGCTCGCCCAGCGAAAACTTCTCTTTCTTGCCTGCGCCGACAACGAGCAGCCGCTCAGCCTTTATTCCGGTGGGCGCGTGAAGGAGCGTCATTTCGAGGCTCTTCCCAGTAAGCTCCCCGCCTTTTGCAAGGCGGCGCAGCAAGCCGCCCGTGGACTTGTCCAACTCCGCGACCCGTCCACTAATCGGATCGTCTTCCTCAAACACATAGGCTACCAGCGCCTGCGCTTCGATCGCCGCCGCTGCTTGAGAATTCAGTGTGATCTTCATAGAATTGCTTTATCGCCTCCGGGAACGATAGATGGCTTCTTTCGCTTCTCGATCAGCTTCCTTGGTACGTTCCTGGTCGCGACGGTCCCAATCTTTCTTGCCACGGGCCAGGGCCAATTCAATCTTCGCGTGGCCATTGCGGAAATAGACGCGAAGCGCGATGAGGGTCAGCCCCTTTTGCTGCGTCTTGCCAAATAGCTTGCGTATCTCGTCCTTGTGCATCAGGAGCTTCCGGGTGGAAAGTGGTGAGTGGTTCCACGGGCCCCCGGCGTCATATTCCGCGATGTGGCAGTTCTCAAGCCACAGTTCGCCGCTTTTCACCTGCGCGTAAGCCTCCCGGATATTCGCTTTTCCTTCGCGCAGGGCCTTCACTTCAGTGCCGCGGAGAACCATCCCAGCCTCAAATTTCTCCAGAAGCATGTAATGGTAGCTTGCGGAACGGTTCTGGGCGACAATCAGTTCGCCGCCGCGGTCTTTGTTTTTCTGCTTCTGAGTTTTCAGTGCCACTACATGCTATCTTAATCACCGTTGTTAACTAGAAGCAAGCCTCCATCCCCCGGCTCGGATGGCGTAACCCAAAGTTGGATGCTAAACTGAACGCTCGACCACGGCGTCTATTCCATATGGCCAAACGCTGCCTATTATTATTAGCACTCGCCTGCGCCTCAGGGATACTGGCCGGATGCCCCAAGGCAAGCCAGGAAGAAAGTGCCGGCCGCAAGGCCGAGACGTTGCAGGACTACGACAATGCGCTGATCCACTACCAGCGCGCTCTTCGCGAGCACCCCGAAAATGCGGAATACAAGCTGAGAGCGGATCGGGCCCGGTTTGAAGACGCCAATTACCATTTCACTCAGGGCGTAAAGGCGCGCGATAAGGGCGACTTGCAAGGAGCGCTCGCGGAATTCCAAAAGGCCACCGCGATTGACCCGTCGAACGAACTCGCTGCTCAGGAAGTGCAAAAACTCGTCGTATTGATTGGCACGAAACTCGCGAATCCCCCAAACACTACTCCCCAACCTCCGCCCGGACCACGGCTCGCGGCAATGCCCCCGAAATTGATGACGCTTCCGCGCGCGCCGGTCACTCTTCATATGACGAACGACGCGAAATTGGTGTTCACCACAATTGGTCAAGATTGCGGATTGACAGTCGTGTTCGATTCGGAGTTTGCGGCCGCGGCGCGGCGCATTACGGTGGACTTGAAAGATGTGACTTATCAGGACGCGCTGGACATCGTGGCCTTGCAGTCCAAGGCTTTTTGGAAGCCGGTGACGCCCAATGTAATTTTTGTCGCGGACATCCAAAAGAGAAAAGAGTACGAAGAAGACATTGTGCGGACATTTCGGCTGACAAATATCACGGCGGACAAAGACCTGAATGAAATCGTCACGGCGATCCGGGGCATCTTCAATACAGTGCAGAGAGTCTCGGCTGTGCCTTCACAGAATGCAATCGTTGTTCGCGACACGCCAGACCGCGTTATGCTCATTGGAAAATTGATTGATGACCTTGACAAAGCGAAGCCCGAAGTAATCATCCAAGTGGAAGTTTTGCAAGCGTCGCGTGACAAGATTACTGATTTAGGTATCTCGCCGAGCCAGTCGAATTCAGTCACGTTTGCGCCGCCGACGTCCAGCACTTCGAGCAGCACCTCGAGCACTTCTACGACTACGCCTACTTCGACGCTCCAATTGAACCAATTGAAGCACTTGAGTACTTCGGACTACAGCGTCACGCTCCCAAGCGCCACCGTAAACACGCTGTTAACGGACAGTACGACGAAGATTATCCAGGACCCCCAACTTCGCTCCGTGGATAACGTGAAGGCAAGCTTGAAAATTGGAACCCGCGTGCCGATTGCGACCGGCAGCTTCCAAGCAGGTCTCGGCGCCGGAACCGTAGGCACAAGCTCCCTCGTCAGCCCGCTGGTGAATACGCAATTTCAATATCAGGACGTCGGTGTGAACGTGGACTTGACTCCACGCATCCTGGCGGATCGTGATGTCTCCATGCACATCCATGTTGACGTTTCCTCCGTAACCGGAAGCGTGAATATCGGCGGAATCACTCAACCGGAGATCAGCCAGCGCGTCGTCGAGGAAGATGTGCGGGTGAAGGACGGTGAAGCCAACATTCTTGGTGGATTCATCGAGCGTACCGATAGCGGCAATCTGTCCGGGTGGCCAGGATTGGGGAGCATTCCCATATTGCGTTACCTCTTTGCTTCCAATAACGTGGAGCACGAATCAGATGAAGTGCTCATCGTGCTGATTCCGCACGTGGTGCGCATGCCTACGATTACCGAGGAAAATCTGCGAAGCATCGCATCTGGTACCGATGCGAATCCCTTTGTGCGCGAAGAGCAGGAGCCGATTCCGCTGCCGATTGCGCAGTCTTCGCAATCTCAGGGGCAAGTGGCAGCGCCCGTGCAAGTTCCGATTACAGTGTCGCAGACCCCGCCTGTTCCCGTTGTTGGTCAAACCATCAATCCGCAAGCGCCCTTGGCAGCGATGAATCCGGGTGGCCCTGCGACCATCAGGTTCGATCCGTCGAACATCAATCTTAAGGTCGGCGGGACGACGACGGTCGCAATCGTGGTTGAAAACGTCAAGGATCTGGCTTCGATTCCGCTCCAGCTACAATACAACCCGGCGGTGATCTCCATTGAGGAAGTCCGCCACGGTGGGTTCCTCGCCGCCGACACTCAGGAGGCGCTGGTCCAGCGCATTGACCAGGCGCACGGCATTGCGACCATATCCGCTATGCGCATGCAGAATATGCCGGGCGTAAATGGCACAGGAACTGTCGTAGCCGTTGTAATTCGAGCCATCGCGCCTGGCGAATCTAAGTTGTCCGTTGTTCAAGTGAATGCCAAGGATTCGGCGCAGCGGCCCATCCCGCTGGTCACCGTCGAAGGCACTGTTCGAATTCAGTAAAGCCGGAATTGAAAATGCTCCACAACCGTAGGATCGCAAGCTCCACCGCCGGGATGACTCTTCTTGAGCTCATTCTGGCCGCCGGCATTTTGATGGTGCTCGCCGGGGCAGCCTTACCGATTGCGCGCGTTACGATCAGGCGGGATCGAGAGAGAGAGCTTCACCGCGATTTGATCGAGATGCGCAACGCTATTGACCGCTACAAAGACGCCTGCGACCGAAATTTGTTTAAAGTTGAGCAAGGAACGGAATGCTATCCGCCGGACCTGGACACGCTTGTCAAGGGAGTCCTGCTAGGCGGAAACACTCCTGGAGGCACTGCAACGGGCGAGACGGTTCGTTTCCTCCGCAGGATTCCAGTGGACCCAATGACCGGACAGGCCGAGTGGGGGAAACGCGGGGTACAAGACGATCCTGATTCTTCCAACTGGAACGGCAAGAACGTATTCGAAGTCTATTCCTTGTCGCAAGGGATCGCTCTGGATGGAACGAAGTATGCGGACTGGTAGACGAGCGCGGGCAGCGCAACCCGGCTTCACCTTGCTCGAATTGATGGTGGTCATCGCCATCATTTTGATTCTGCTCGGTATGGCATCAGTACGCTACCAGCGGACCATCTTAGCCTCGCACGAGGCCGAGCTGAAGACAGACCTGCAAGCTATGCGCGATGCCATCGACCAGTACACACTGGACAATTTGGCCTCGCCTCAGACGCTCCAAGACCTTTTGCATAATTATCTTAAAGAGATACCCGTCGATCCCATTACGCAGCGCAGTGACTGGCAGACAGTACCCGACGATGGGGTGTTGCTAAGCCCGGACCAGCAGTCCGCGACTGGGATAATGGACGTGCATTCCGCTTCAGGTGCGATTTCTCCAATCAAAAATACGGCCTATAACACATGGTGAAAACGAGACGCGGAATGAGGACGAGCAGAATGCAGAGGTGGCAGCGCGGCTTCACTTTGCTCGAATTGATGGTGGTCATCGCCATCATTGTGATACTGATTGGCATGGCAGCGGTGCACTACGAGCACTCCGTAATGAGCGCGCGTGAGGCCGTGTTGAAATCGGACCTGCGAGCAATGCGCGAGGCAATCGAAAACTATACGGCGGACAAGTTGGCAGCCCCTCAATCGCTCGATGATCTTAAAGGCACCTATCTCCACGAGATACCAATCGATCCCATCACCCATAAGAATGACTGGACAACGGTACCCGAAGACGACAGCGTGCCTTTAAACCCCGACCAGCCGTCAGCGTCGGGAATAGGAAACGTGCATTCCGCCTCGGAAGCGATTTCGCCCACTACAAACACTCCTTACAGCTCTTGGTAAACTGGAACACCTGTACCATTTTTGTCCTCGCGATTTTCCCCACTCACTTCGGCGTGCCCTAGACTAGCGTTCTGGAGGACCCATGCCCTTCCGAACCGACCGACACGCCTCTGCGTTTTCGTTTAATTTGACCCGCCCGTCCCTTGGCAATTCCGCATGCATCAGGGCGCGTGCGTCTGCAATTATTGCCACAGCAATCCTTGCGTCAGCCCTGATTGCCTATGGCAAGGATGAAACGAAAAAACTTTCGACTTACGATATGATCGTTGTCGAACCCGTCGCCGTCACCTCCGGGGCGGCAAAGAATTTCCCGCCGGGTCTCGATTCCGCGATTCGCGCGCGCATGTGTGAAGAGCTTAAGAAAAAGAAACTTTTTCGAGACGTGTTGGATCTTTCAGCGCCCACGCAGCAGAAGGCGCCGGACAGCGGCGGGGCTGTGGATATTGCCGATGCAACGAGTACAGCGAGTGCGTCCGGCGCCCCAACAGGCAACACAACTAGCAAAGGGCAGGCGGATGGCCAGGAAACAGGGCCGCACAAAATCATTCTAAGCACCACCGTCGAACAATTCAGCAAGGGGAACACGGCTGCGCGCGTCCTGGTTGGGTTCGGCGCGGGCGAATCGAAAATCACGCTTCATTTTGTCCTGCGCGACTCCGCGACAGGAGCGCAACTCTTGCAAATGGAGCAGAAAGCCTCCTGGAGCGGCATGACCAGCTTTAGCGGCGGTGATGCAAACGATGCTACCCGCGGTGTGACCAATAATGCGGTAAAGGGACTGGTAAGAGAGATAGAGAAGAACCGCTGAGAAGTTGCGCCGTCAAAACAAAGCTCTCCAGCAAGCCATTCAATTAGCCCACTCAGAAAAAACGGCCGGGCATTGAGCCCGGCCATTGAATCTCAAATTGGTTGTGGGGGCCAGATTTGGACTGGCGGCGTTCGGGTTATGAAGTCGATCTCGATTTGTAGCTTCTTGATTCTGTGCGACTCAACGTATCTAAACGAAAAAGTTCTTTCCCAAATCTTTCCCGTGGGTTTGCTCCGGGCAGTACGCGGAACTGAAAGCGATTAGGCTCACTCGTGCCGAAGTGCGTTCAACGGATCGATCCGAGACGCGTTTCGGGCAGGCAGGTAGCCAGCCAGAACCGCGGCACTCACGAGAATCACGACAGCGCCTGTCAAAGCCAAAGGATCGTTTGGCTTCATTCCGAAGAGAAACGATTCCACCAGTTTTGACGCAGAAATAGAGATCGGCACGCTGATCGCGAGACCCACGGCCGCCAGGAGAAGCACCTCGCGAAGTATCATCCAGACTACGCGCCCGCGTTGTGCGCCGAGCGCCATGCGGATGCCAATTTCGCTGGTCCTGCGCGCGACGTTGTAGGACATCGTGCCGTAAAGGCCCAAACAAGCAATCACTAGCGCGAGAATCGCAAACGCGGTGGAGAGTCGCGCAAACGTGATCTCTTGGTTGATGGTCTGGTCGATCCAGGCGCTTTGGCTCTTTACACTTGAGACCGGCACGCGCCCGTCTGCCCGCTGAACCAGATCGCGAACAGCATGGACATAGTTAAATGGATTCCCAACGGTCCGCATCTCATAAATCATTTCTTGCACGGGTCCCCAGGCGCCCTGCGCGAACGGCAGATAGACTGTCGGCGGCGCGTCTTCCTTGATGTCACCATAGAGGGAATTCGCGGAAACGCCCACGATCTCGATATCGCATTTTGGGCACATGTTCCCAATGAAAATGGACTGACCAAGCGGATTCCGATCGCCGAAACCTCTTTTGGCAAACCTCTCATTCACCACCGCAACCATGTGTGAGTCATGCCGGTCGCGCTCGTCGATTTCCCGGCCCATCAGGATGGGAATCTGCATGGTTGTGAAGAATCCGGCCCCAACGGTTAAGACGCTGGTATCCTCCGGTACGCCGCCGGACACGCTGATTCCCGTTCCGCTTGTGCCTGTTCCGATCAGGGAATGATTTGACAGACTTACAGCGCGGACGCCCGGGATATTGCTGAATTGCCTTTGAAGATCCCCGTAGAAGTCGACAATTTCTGGATCCTTGTGTCCTGCTTGCCGGGCGTTTAACTGGAACGTCAGAACGTTTTCCCGGTTGAATCCGAGTTGAATCGATGCCAGCTTCGAAAGCGTCCGCACAAACAGGCCGGCCGCCACCAGAACCAAAAGGGTGAAGGCGACTTGCGAAACCATCAGAACGCGGCTGAGGCTCACGCGGCGAAACCTGCGCCCGCGCGTTTCACCGATCCGTACGTCCTTGAGCGCAGGCATGGAGTCCATCCGAGTCAACTGGAGAGCTGGAGCGAGCCCGAAGAGCAAGCCAGTCAACAAAGTCAGCCCGGCTACAACAGCCAGCACATGCCAGTTCAAATCCGCGCCGAGTGTGAAGTTTTCGCGTCCATTCGCTTGCAGCAGAGTCAAAAACCGAATTCCCCCCGTGGCGAACGCGACACCTAGTATGCCTCCCAGCCCAGCGAGCAGCAGGCTTTCGGTGAGGAGTTGGCGGATGATCCGAAGCCGTCCCGCCCCCAAGCTGAGCCGAAGGGCAATTTCGCGCTTCCGGGCTGCTGCGCGCGCGAGAAGGAGGTTGGCGATATTCGCGCACGCGATGCAGAGAATCAGGCCCACCAGTGTCAGAAGTACATACAGCGGTTTCGAATATCTCCGCCTCAGGCTGTCGAGGCCGCCCGAACCTTCCCTTACGATCAAAGTGGGAACATCTTCCGCCCGGCTATTGGGGTTCGCTTTGCGAGCCCATTCGGAAAATGGACCTGCCAGCGCCGCTTGTGCCTGCTGCGTGCTGACGCCGGGACGCAAACGCGCCATGGGAATAACCCAATCGTAGTGCGGGTCGAGGTAAGCCTCGGCTGCGCCGTCCTCGTGCTCCAGAAGCAGGCTGGCGTGCATCGGGACATAGATGTCTGGAGGCCTATCGGGATCGACGCCAAAGAACTCGGGTGGCGCGACACCGGCCACCGTGAAGGGGACATTGTTGATCAGAATCAATTGCCCGATGGCATTTTCAGGTCCACCAAAGCGCGTTTCGCTCAACGCATAGCTAACGACGACCGTGGGCGGAGCACCTGCTCGATCGTCATCCGGGACGATCAGCCGTCCAGCGGCCGGCGGAATCCCGAGTCCAAGAAAATAGTCGCCAGAAACATACTCGGTCCGTGCGATCTCAGCCTGACCCCGAATTGTTAGGTTGAGATCACCGGCGCCTTGATATCCGAAGACGCTCGAGAAAACCGAGTCACTCTTACGGAACAGATCGAATGCGGGGTAGGAGAAAAACCCGCCGACGAATCCTCCGTTGGGATCGTTGAAACTATTGGCATGGCGATTGGTGCCGTGCATGCTACGGTGCGGGGTGTGCCAGCTCAGTATCACCAGGGACTGGGGATCGGGCACCGGTAGAGACCGCAGCAGGATCGAATCCATGAAGCTGAAGATGGCCGTGTTGGCCCCGATTCCGAGAGCGAGCGACAGGATCGCCATCGCGCTGAAGGTCTTGTTCGCGGACATCATGCGCAGGCCATAGCGGATGTCCTGCGCGAGTTGTTCCCAAAGTGTCCATGTCCACATGGCGCGAGTATCCTCCTTCACGAGGGTGATGTTTCCGAATTCCCGGCCGGCCGCGCGCCGCGCTTCTTCTCCAGCAAGACCTTGCGCTTGGCGCTCCTCCGCTTCCTCACCCAGGTGGAACTGGATCTCCTCCTGAAGCTCAGCTTCCTTGCGCGGCCGCCGCATCAACCACCCTAACTTGCGAAAGAACGGCGTCATCAGCCCTCCTGATCCATCGGGTTCAAGATCAATCCCATGGCGCGGGAGAACGCCTTCCATTTGGATTGTTCGCTGCCAAGCTGTTTGCGCCCAAGAGACGTGAGGCGATAATATCTGGCCCGCTTGCCTTTATCGGACAAATCCCAGGAAGCTCCGATCCAACCCTTCGCCTCCAGCCGGTGGAGGGCCGGGTAGAGAGAACCAGTTTCGACCTGCAGCAGATCTTCTGAGGTCCGCTGAATATTCTTGGCAATCGCGTGACCGTGATTGGGTCCTGCCAAAAGGGTGCGAAGAATTAGCAGATCGAGCGTGCCCTGCAGGAGATCCACGCGCGCGGGGGTTTTGTAGTTCATTGTGGAGACATCCTACTGCATATGTTGTAGACTGTCTACAACATATTTGTAGCGGGCTGGATGAGATTCGCGATGATCGCCGTGGTGTTGCCAAAACGGCCGCTGCCGCCATTCAATCGAAAAAAAAGGGTTGCCGTGGAGCAGCAACCCTTTGTGAATTATGGACTTCGATTGGTTGCGGGGGCCCGATACGTACCGAATAGACAATTTTTGAGTATTCCGTTCCGCAGCGAATTGATTCATGAGGCCGCCTAAGTCCTCTATTTGCAAGCAGTGGGTAATGGAGGGCGTGGACGCCAGCCCGGAGCGTCGAACCCACCTTCCCGAAAATCGGTGAGATATGCTATCAAAGCGGGGAACCCCAACGCGAATAATGCCCAAGAGCCAATCCAGCCCGCTTCCTGCCGTTTACGACAGCTTCTTGCAAGAGTTGAAGGACCGCATCCGCTCAGCCCAGGTTCGGGCGGCTCTTTCTGTAAACCGAGAACTTGTTGCCCTTTATTGGAGCATTGGCCGTGACATCCTTAATCGCCAAAAGGACGAAGGATGGGGCACAAAAATCATTGACCGCCTCTCGGACGATTTGAGGAAGGCATTTCCCGACATGCGAGGCTTTCGGGCCAGAAACTTGAAATACATGCGAGCGTTCGCCGAGGCATACCCTGACAAGGAGTTTGTGCAACAGGTTGTTGCACAATTGCCCTGGGGTCATCAGGTCAGAATTCTAGACACTGTAAAGGACGCAACGCAGCGAGAGTGGTACATTCGGCAAGCAGTCCAGAGCGGCTGGAGTCGGAATGTCCTGGTCCATCAGATTGAAGGCAAGCTGTATGATCGCCAGGGGCATGCGCTGACTAATTTTGACAGGACCCTGCCCTCGCCTCACTCGGAACTTGCTCAGCAATTAATAAAGGACCCGTACAATTTTGATTTCCTCACCTTCGGTCCTGAGGTGCTAGAGCGGGATCTGGAGCGAAGTTTAATCCAACATGTTCGTGACTTCATCTTAGAGCTTGGGAAGGGCTTCGCGTTCGTGGGCAATCAGTATCACCTGGAAATCGGCGGCCAGGACTACTTTCTCGACTTGCTCTTTTACCACCTGAGGTTACGCTGCTACATCGCCATTGATCTGAAGATCGAAGAATTTAAACCGGAGTTCGCCGGTAAGATGAACTTCTACTTGTCCGCAATGGATGACTTGCTGCGGCAACCGGAAGACCAACCCAGTCTAGGCTTGATTCTCTGCAAAGAACGTAACAGGCTAGTTGTAGAGTATGCCTTGCGCGATATGAGCAAGCCTATGGGGGTCGCAGCGTACCGCCTGACTCAAGCGTTGCCGGAACGCTTGCAGTCGGAACTTCCCACCGCCGAAGACCTGGTAGGAGAGCTCCCTTTGCTGGATCTTCTAACCTTGCGTATCCAGCTCGAAAAAAAGCTGGCTGAAATGGCAAAAGCAAATGGCCTTGAATGGGAGCGAGAGGGCATAGGACTGCTGGCATCGAACTTACATGGCGACGACCTGATTACTACCGAGCTGTTGCACAACATCATGATTCTCTCTGACACCCTCAACCGCGCTGTGCATGGGGAAAAGATAAGTATTCAACGGGCGCAGCAGAGTTTGGAAACAGGGAGGCTTATTTTGGCGAAATTGGAGGCATAGCGTCCCACTGATGTCGGTCTTTTTCGCGACCACCGAACCCCTGAGTGCCCAGCACTCCCTCATGCCACGGGGCGCGTCCATACGAAGGAACACGGGTCGCCAGAATGTGCAACCCCTCGCTCAAAGAAGAACAATTGAGCATCCGGTTCAATATGAGACTCGCGCCTCGGCTAACTTCCGAAAAGATCGACTTAGCCCTTTGGCAATATCATCTACGAGTTCTTGGGTCTCCTTGTACAACTGATTCAATCCTTCGACTGAAGCCCCGTCAGAACTGAATATGGACCGCATTTCGTTCGGGACCTTCAACGACGACCGGCGGGCGCTATCGTCCAGCAGTAGGCGTAGAAAACCTCGCGTGTTCTCAACGAGGAGCAACTCGGCACCGTGCCCCGGACGCATCAGATCATCTGGCATGCGGTATGCGATAGACGTGATATCGTAGCTGGACATATTGACCTTTGTGTCGGCGTCATATTTCAAGGATTTCAGCAGTCTCGCCACTTTCCGCACATTCCCGTTTAGGAGCCGGTCCCTCTGATCGATTTTCGCATTATGCAAGAACGGGCGATTTTCGATGCGGATGTTAGCTTTTGAGTCGAACACCTGCACGCCGCGTTGAAAGGCTATCCCCGACGTTTGATACTCAACCGTGTTCCACCAGTTCGAAATAACAACATCGATTTTCCTGCGAAGAGATCCACCCACCAGCGCAATACATTTACCAGGAGCGTCATCGACAGTCACTTCGGGATACGCTGACTTGAGTGCCTTGGCAGATGCGGCACGCAGATTGCGAAGGTCAGCTAGAACGTCGCCTTGATAAGGGTTCTTCGGTGTACCTGGTGGCTGGACGGTCCAAAAATATGTATGTAATACCAACAAATCTATATCGCTGTGAACTTTGATGTGGGTATCGTTTGTGACGGAACCCTGGTATTCGAATTCCGCAGTTTCTGCAGGCTGGTTCAGAGCTTTTGCTAACTGCGCTTTGACTCGATCCCCTTCCTCGAACGTCTTGCTCGTATACTCCTTGTCAATTGGTTGCATCGCTCCAACCGCATATTTGACGGGCTCCTCTTCAGACATGCTATCGTAGGCTTCGCGCAATGCAGCTGCCTTGATTAGCGGATCAGTTCGTCGTGCTCGCAACTTTGCTAGTCGGTTGGTAGCCATAAACTCTCCTAAAAACGATGTTGGTCAGTTGTTCGCTTTTACAAACAATACCTGCTACGAAGATGGCTCTCGGCCCTGCGCGGAAACCGTTAAGACCAGTCGTTCCACAGCTTGACGACCGCGTCAAGAAAGCCATTGCAATCAGCGCACGGCCAGCACTCTGGCGCGCCGTCTCGGGAAAGATAATGTTGTCCGCTCGGGCGTAACGAATTGGGTCCGATCGGCTGTAAGAATCCAATTCACAGCCGCCACAAAAGAATCTTCGTACGAGGTGCCGAACTTGTCGTTTGGCACGTTGTAGAGAAGTCCTTCGATGAAATACGACGGAGCGCTTCCGGCGGCGAGGACGCCGATCGTCGATCAACCTGCTTCGCATGTTCTTTAAAATTCGGACCATCGGTTTGAACCACTGATAAGTAGCTTGATGTTTCGCGGTGAGATTCGCCGAGTGCTGCTTCGGGTAGTTGGAGATCCGTTTTCCTGCCGGAGTAAAAAAACAGATTCCCGGCACGTACAGTGGGCCTAGTGGCCCCGAATAATACCTGCGAAATTCGGTTGCGACCACGACATCAGAACTACGTCGATTGCCGTTCGCCTGGATTTTTACGGCCTTCTCGTCCGCTTTAACGAAATTTTGTCCAAAGCTTTTCTGGAGTCCCTGCACGACCTGGCTTTTGTAGTCCCCATACGTATATGTAGCAGCCGTAAAGGAAGCGTAAAAGGTCTGCAATTCTTGCGGATTCAGCGCTGAGGTATCGTAGTAATAAATCGAATCTGTTCGGATCACCACATCGACATCGCTTTCGGCGTAGATGTTCGTATCGTTGCCGTACGATCCTTGGAGGAACACCTCGAACGATTTGTCAGCATACTTCGTGTCGTTGGCTTCAAGAGAGCGTTTGACGGTCGCATAGGTGTCGCACGATTGCTGAACCGATCCCTGGTGCGACCACGTTTCGAGCTGCGCTTCGACAATGGCCATAAAACATTGCGCTCCGTGTTAGGCGAAGAGCGCTCTAAGCGCAGCTTCGTGCGTACCGAACGATTCACTGCCTCGTTGGTAGAGAAGGTTCAGTTTTTCAAGGTTCGACTCCAACAGGTGAGTGGCCATGTCGGGCTGTGTAAAAGCTTCATTAATACGAACTGTTGGGATGTCCTTGAACAGGATCGAGCGTAACTGTTCCATTGATGTTGTATTCACATCTAGCGTTTTTTGCAGAAGCTCTAGCGATGTGAAGCCCAGGAATATTTTCTCGAGCAAAGTGACAAAATGCTTTGGATTAATCCACCTCTTAGGTTCGGGGTATTCGCCAACTCCGATGCTCAATAAGCGAACGTCCATATGACTTTTGTGAAATGCGTTCACTGCATCGGCAATCGCATACAGAGCCGGATTGTTGGCGCAGTACCCGCCGTCGAAGAGTTCGACATCTGCACCTTGGGAAGTCTTGAGCTTCACTCGCTTGAAATATGGAAAAGCAGAACATGAAGCACGAACCGCCTCTGCAATCGTGCGACCGAAACCCGGAGTGAATGTCGCTTTGCTCCCGTGAGCCTGCGCGACGTCGTTCTTGAAAATCATGGGCTTTTCTTGAAGCCAGTGTGTCGCGACTATGCCAACGCCGGTCTTGACCTGAGTGAAGTCAGCCTTGCCGAACACTTGCTCCACAAGTTCAGCAAGCGCCTTCGTTCTCCCACGGGTGGAAAGCTTGCGTGTAATCGTGGGTACGTGCGTCTTGTAAAGCTCGAAGATTGCTGAGACTTGATACCCCAATGCCAGCAGAGCGGCGATGATGGCTCCCGTACTTGTTCCAAAAATCAGATTGAAATGTTCGCAGAGCGGTTTGCCGCCAAGCATTGCTTCAACCTGATTGAGCACGCCAAGAGTATAGAAACCCTTCGCACCGCCGCCGTCCAGAGAAAGAACTCGACACGGATTTGAAGACATCGATGATGTTGGTAGCGAATTCATGGCCAAATCTCCCGGTCAATCGCAGTGCTCCAAGCGTATGTCGCGCTAAAAAGGCACCGTCACAGGTTGACGACTTCCTGGCGATTGTACTATACTACTACAATTGACAGGTACAGTGCAATCGAAAGGAGGCCAGGGATGAGCAAGAAACTATCGCTAGAGGAACTGGAAGCAGTCCTGAACAGTGAAGAAGAGACCCCGATTCAGATCCTGCCGAACGGCGAGATCAGGGAGGCCGGCCCGGTAAGCCCGGCTGAAGTCGGAACAAAGAAGCCGCTCACGATGAAAGAAGACTTAGGGGGCGAGTACGGAGAAATGCGGCATGGACATTAACCGGATACAGAGAGAACTGGCCGTGGCACAGCGAACCTTCTCATCAGTGCAACTCTATCCGACAAACGATGGGAAAGTGTACGCAAAGACTGCGCTTCAGACGATACAAAACAAGACCTATGTCGTCTCGGTGCGATTCCCCGAAAACTACCCTAACGAGATGCCGCGCGTCTTTGTCGAAGCGCCGACAATAACCAACGCTCCACATCGCTATCAGACCGGTCATATTTGCTACCTGCATCCCTCCATGTGGAATCCTGGTGCCCACAATCTCTCTTTCGTGATTTGGCGTGCTGCGAAATGGTTAAGCAAATACGAGGTCTGGAAGATGAAAGGTCGATGGCCGGGAGCTTCACTACAACATTAGTCAGAGGCTGACTTGAACTCAAACTCTAAAATAGATTTCAAGACCTTGAAGATGATGCAGCTGAGAAGCTCGCCAGGCGAGGTGTTGGATCGAGTGGCGCGAGACGGAGAAGTATTTGTCATTGAGAGGAACGGACAACCGAAGGCATGTCTTGTGCCTGTCTCATTTCTCTTGCCGGATGTGGCGCCGGATCGCATAGCCCAGGAATTGGACCGGCTACGGGAGAAAAAGGAGACCTACAAACTAGAAATCAACCAACAGAAGGAACTAGAAATCAAATGCCACGAAAGCGCCGCTGGGGAAAGCGTGACCCTTCGTATAGTTCTGCCGCATGGATATCCGAGTGCCGTCCCTCGCATATACGTTGACACGCTGCCTTCGAACACTCCAAGGCGATGGCAGGATGGCTCGCTATCAATCTACGGTGCAACTGCAACCTGGAACGCGAAGAGTCACGATGTGATTCATGTTCTTGGGCTAGCGAGAAAATGGCTCAGACAATACGCCAAATGGCGTGAGGTGGGCGAGTGGCCCACAGTCGGGGCGGGGGCATCATGACGCAAGATCGTACTTTCGACAGAATCCAATCACTATTCGATATTGAGCTGCTCGCTCCGATCAGAGTGCTCATAGCTGGCTGTGGCTCAGGCGGCGGTAATGTCGCGCTGCAACTGGTGATGTCTGGATTCCGCAATTTCACCCTCATAGATCATGACGTGATAGGCCCTGAAAATGTAATCAGGCACATTTGTGGTAGGCGCTTTGTGGGGAGAAGAAAGGTTGAGGCTGTCGCCGAACTTTTGCAGGACAGGAACGCCGCCGCAAATATCAGAACCGTTGATGCGGACATTATGAGTTTCCCCGGCATCCTGAACGTGATTAGAGATAGCGACGTTGTCGTCCTTGCAACCGACAATGACGCATCCCGTTACCGACTGAACGAACTCTGTGTTCAGACGCAAGTTCCATTCGTTGTCGGGAAAGTCTTCACGCGTGGCATTGGGGGAGAAGTCTTTAGCTATAGGCCACAGTCGGGAGGCTGCTTAGCCTGCCTCGAATCTCTTCTACAGAGAACAACCTACAGAGAAGGCATTAAGGAAATAGATCTCGTGTCGGATGAAGAGCGGGAAAAAATGTACGGAATGGAGATTTCAGAGATAAAGGATTCACCAGGGCTGGCAATCGATATCTCGTTCATTTCTTCATTTCACTCGCGATTTGTTCTGGATGCTGTTGCTCGGAGGATGGCGGTGCGACCCAAGTACCTAGAGTTAATAGACGAGAACTACGTCGTGTGGGGAAATAGGCCGGTCCATCCATTCAAGAAGCATTTTCAACTGCAGAGAATCAACTTGGATGCGCAAGAAGGTTGCGCCGTTTGTTCAGCAAGGAGTGTTGCCAATGTTTAGATCGAAAACTCCAAATGTCACCATATCCATCCCGATAAAAGCACTCGAAGCAATATTCGACGAATGCGATAGATTTCCTGCCGATGAAACCGGTGGAAGGATCATTGGAACCTACAGCAAGCATCGGAAGGAGTATCAGATCGATCTGCTCGGCGTCATTGGACCAGGACCGAACGCCCAGAGAAGCGCTACGAGTTTTTTCCAGGACGGGGAGTACCAGGAAAGAGTGTTTCGAGATGTCGAAAAGGAGTATCCCAACGTAGAACATCTCGGCAACTGGCATTCGCACCATCCGAACGGGCTGCGGACACTAAGCTCTGGTGATCGAGCCACCTATCAGCGAGTCGTCAACCACGATAAGCACAACACGGATTTCCTCTACGCGCTTCTAGTAGTTAGGAAAACTCCCCATCAAGACAGAAGATACGAGATCAAGCATTTCATCGCGTTCAGGGACGATGATAGGGTCCATGAAATTCCGGAATCCCAGATTCTCGTGTTGGACCAGTCGCGTGTCCAGTCTGGCAGCGGGAAAGTGGTTTTTGACGCCGGCGGATCATCAGTCGCAACAGCTGTCGCGCGAAATGGCAATGCTGGGCGTGCCAAAGACCAAGAATTCTTCTCTGAGTTTTTCCCTGCTCTTAAGCCAATCTTTTCGAAGGGCCTAGGGTCGGTCTATTGGAAAGGGCGAATCGCTCTCATCGATGGCACGCACGCCGAGGTGTTGGCAATTCAGCAACCCGACCACGGAGAAGAAACTTACGCGATCACGGTTAAGGATCACAAGGGTGCTGTCTCGTGAGGTCGTCAGAAAGGTACAAAAAGAAAAGTTTCCCGTCCGCTCGACATGCAGTCCTGTACCTAGAAAGAGACATGAATCGCGAGATTTATCTCCAGGAAGAGGGGGTAGGGTCATGAACATCATTACCGTCAATGTTGGTCAGGGTGCCCTCGCAATCGTCAGGCACAACAAAGAGGCGATAATTATAGATTCTCGTATCCCCTCTTGCGACGATGACACTGTAGCGTTCGTGAAGGAGATGTTCGCGACCTCGCTTAAGGACCACAACGTTAAAGGGTTCGTCCTCACGGGCTTTGACGACGACCACTGTGATGTGATCGGAGCTGCAATCGTTCTGCAGAAATACCGGCCAGATTGGGTGCTCTATCCGCAATACTACAAAAATACCGATGAGGCGAAGTCCGTATTTTGGCTGACTGGATGAACAGGAAAAAGCGAGACGCAATTCAACAAAGCCATTGAAGCTCATACCTGTGAGACTAGATCGACTTACCAGCCGTAAAGTTCCAGGGCTCTCCACGAATTTCGACTTTGAATTATTTTCGCCCCATATCGAGGAAATGACCTCTTCGAATAACTCCAGTATCGTTCTAAAGCTTACAGGAGTGGGGCCGGGAGGATTTTCCGATCCGAGAGCCCTGGCGATACGGAAAGTGAACGCTGGGGCCGCATTGACGGATTCTTCGGCGACGCGCTGAAGGCCCACGTTATGGCGGCTGCCCATCATGGCTCGAAGGGCGCGGGACATCCTCCTTGCTTCACATCGATCCACATACTGTGCTGATCAGCGCAGGTGTGAATAATCAATACGGCCATCCCAATCCGACTGCCGTCAAGGTGTACAAAGGCGTCGCGAAGCAGGTCTTGCTACAAATATGGAGGGCGGCGTTTCACTTCTACGCGACCCGGAACGACGGAACTCACGACGACATTGATCCCCAGCTGATTTCGAGAAGCCAGTGGAGCCGAGACAACAGGACAGTGTGGATTTTTCCAAACTGAAGCTCGAAGTTGATGATTTTCTCGGGATAATCTTGCCGGGCTTGCTGGCAATCTGTGAAGGGTGGATTTTGCTCAAAGGTTGGCACGCGTTTATTGCGACTCTAAACCAGATCAGCGGGACAGGTTTGACGCTTCTCGTTGTGCTGGCATTCGGACTGGGTCACATCGTCCAAGAGCTAGGTGATCTCGCAATAAAAGCAGTGAAGGGAAAGAGATATTTCCGCCAGGCTAGGGACAAGTTTTGGGAGACCCCCGAGGCGCAGATCGTTAAAGCTGCGATCAAGAAGGACTTTGGGCAAGACATTTCATCGGTCGACACAGCGTTCGATTATTGTTTGACAAATCGAAGGACCGCTTTGGTAGACGCGATGTTTTGTGGCAACGTCGGACTTGTGCCGTTCTTTTGTTGTTCTGTCCGCGCTAGCGCTGATCCCTGCAATTCGAGTCGCTTTCTACGATATCCGCCCCATTGACAGGTCTATGTTGTGTTTCTGCGATTCTCGCCCTGCTCCTAACCAGCATCGCCATGCTGGCGTGGAAACACATGGTCCGGTCCCGTGGATTGTCAGAAACGACTGTCTTTCGAGCCTACCTAGCAACGCTCGGCCCAGAGGACAACACCTCATCTCGCAATTATCAGACCGACGCGAAGAAGGGGGGATTCTTGGGGAGAGTGCCCGAGGCGATGCAAATCTACGACATTCAGCTCGATGCTGCGAGGAATTGCTCCGCTGCGTCGCAGTGTTTGGAAACCCTTCGAGGTCAACAACACAATGGAGTCGAATCCTCTCCGCAAAGCAGCGCGACGTAGCCTCGCGTCAAGCGCGAGGCGTTTGGGAACACTCATATTCGGGGCAGACTCGACCCTGCCGATCAGAGTAGTCTCTATGTAGAGGTCGTCTCCGACGACAGGCGCACCTATCGCCACTCTTTCCGGTATGTCCTGTGGTCGTCCGTAGAACTCGGCCTCTCTAAAGCTAGAGGACAGAAACTTTCCCCGCTTCCTATAAGCTTGCGGGTCCAATGGCGGGACGTGCCACCACGCCTTTCGATTGATGTGACGAATGAGCTTTTGCAGATGGCTCTCCCTCAAAAGCGGTCCCTTCAAGCGAGGAGCGAGTCCCTTCGGTCTCGGCGGGCTCACAAGGTTTGGAGTATTCGCCTGCTTACCCAACGCTCCTCCTCAGGCGGTCGTCAAGGCAATTCGTCCGCTGACGTAACTACGCGATAATCGACCCCTAGCGCTCCTGCGAAGTGGCGTTCCCCACAATGGATCTTCTGATTTTCAGTACCACGCAAATCATCGGCACCGTCGTGCTCTTTGTCTCGCGGATCAAATACAGCAAGGGTCCATCTTCTCCAAACACCTGTTCCATTACCAGGCCCCAATCCGGGTTGTACTGGCCAACTGGCGTCCCCACCTTGAACCAACTCGGCAGCTTTATGAACAGGCGCACGTTCTTCATCTTCTTCAACTTCTCAACAAATTTCTTCTCCGTCTCGGACTGCACGACAATATGGTCGTAGATGGAGTTGTCGACTGGGATCAGGCGTTCAGAAACGGTCTCTTCTTCTTCCACCCACTCGCTCATGTCGTACCAGGTGCCGTCCTTCAGATACTGAATGCCGTCCACTAGTTGCTGGACGGCCTTTTCGCGCACAATGCGCGCCGCCTGCAACGCAAATTCTTGCGGGTTGTCCAGCGCGGCCTGCCGGTTCTTGGTCTGCGTCACAATCGTAGTCAGCGTCTTCCGCGTGAGCTTGATCGGCGGCGTGATGTGGGCAATGAGGTCTTCGATCATCTCCACAATGTTCGGAACGGCCTGCCGGCCTACCAGCGTCGCAACCACTCTTTGCCCAAAATGTTGGTAATCCAAACGGTCTTCTTTCTCGTCGGCCGTTATCTCCGCCTTCGACGCCACAATGCGCGGGGGATCAATCTTCAGCTTGTCCAGCGCGCCGAGAACGTCGGTGATCAGTTTCTCGGAGTCCACGGTGACCTGATACCGCGTCTTCAGCTTGATCTTCTCCCACAGGTTGAGGAACTCTTCCGGCAACGCATCCAGCGGCTTGCGCTTCGCAATTCGCTTTTGCCGCGCGTTCACAGGCCTCGGCGCTGCGCCTTCCTTGCCAAAGGCCTCTTCCATCTCCGCCTGCAAGGTCGAGACAAACAATTCGTAGCTCTCATTTGCCACGACTGTAAGGACGTTCGTCTTGTCTTCGGTCACGCGCTGCCCCTGTTGGTTCACTACCAGCCGCATGCCCCGCCCGACCTCCTGCCGCTTCTTAACCTCAGACACCGTCTGATTCAGAGTGCAAATCTGGCAGACATTCGGGTTGTCCCAGCCCTCGCGCAGTGCGCTGTGCGAGAAAATGAAGGCCACAGGCTCATCGAGCGACAAGAGCCGCTCTTTGTCTTTCATGATCAGGTTGTAAGCCGCTCGATCTTCCGCACTCTGTCCGCTTGTCGAATCAATCGTTTCCGTTATTCCACCCCGGCGATTCTTTTTCGCAAAGTAGCTGGCTCGCACATCAGCCGCCTTCTTGTCCGCAAACTCCGAATACTTCGCCTTCAGTTCCTCGAACGCTTCATCAAACAGCTCTCGGATGATGCCCGGATAAAGGCCATCCACCCGGTCTGCTCCCTTATTCGCCGGAGGGTCGCCCATGTAGTTCTCCACCCGGTCAATGAAGAACAACGAGAGCACCTTGATGCCCGCCGCCTTCAGCCGCTTCTGTTTTCGGAAATGCTCTTCGACCGTGTACCGAATTTGCTCACGGAACAGCGCAGCCTGGTCGCCGCCTTGCGTCTGTCCCACGCCGACTTCGATTCCGTTCTTGAAGCGCACCACCTGATCGCCGACACTGATCTCGTCAATCACAAAGCTCGCATACTCGGGACGATCAGCTTTCTTTTGCAGGCAATCCCCCGGCTTGAAAAGGTAGGCTTTCTCCTTGATTCCAGCGTTCGCCATGCGCTGGTGAACGGCAATCTTGGCCTGCACCGTCTTGGCGGCAGTCCGAATTTCGTTCACCCGCACGAACACTTGGTTGAAGTCGTCTTCTTTGACCACCGACGCAACTTCGATTTTCTTCACCAAAGACTGGCGATACGCTTCAAATGGCGTCAGCCGGTAAGCAAGGTTGTAAGGGTTCCGATGGGTCGCTGAATAGCGGAGCGCCATCAGCGGATGTAGGCTCGCGAGCGCCCGAATGCGGGCCTCGCTCTCCATATTCTGAGGCTCGTCCAGTATTAGAACTGGCCGCGATGCCTGTACGAGGAACAACGGCGTGGCCCCTTGCAGGCGATCAGTACTCTGTCGGATAACGTTGTCCTCCTTGTTAAAGGAGTCAATCGTCATCACAAGGAGCTCCACGCAATCGCTCTGGGCAAACTGCCGCACTTTGGAGATGCTTTTGGAGTCGTAGACGGTATAGCGATAGGGCACATTGTCGTACAGCGCTCGCAGGTGGTCTTGCGTGATCTTCAGTGACTTGATCACCCCCTCACGAACGGCCACTGACGGCACGACAACAATGAATTTCAGCAAGCCGTACCGTCGATTCAGTTCCAACGCGGTACGAATGTAGACGTAGGTCTTGCCCGTGCCGGTTTCCATTTCCACAGAGAAATTAGGAAACCTCAAGAGGTGGTCGCCAAACACAGTATTGATCGTTTCTTCAATCGTCTGGAGTGCGGTGTCTGACGAGATCCCGTTCTGCCGCTGGACAGCTTGCAGGTTCTCCAATAGCTGCGCATCATCCAAATCCAGACGATTGCGTGGCGGTCCAAAAAGGGTCCCTGCTTCTGCTGAGGCGAAGTCCACGAGGTTCCGAGGCTGTCCACGCAAGAGGTCGGCCACCGACTCAATCGCTCGCAACTGGAAGGCCTGATTGCCGTCAAACTGAAATCGCACTATTTGGTCCTCAAATGGTCTTCAACCGACACTGAAGCGCCAGATTCGCAGCAGCGGAGTCGTCCAGCGCCACGTCACGGCAGACGAACAGATCTTCCAAAGCCAATTCGCAGTGTTTCGATAAGTCGACAAATATTTTGTCATCCAAGCAGATCATGAACTTTTGTCCGGTGTCCGGGTCCGTCACGTCATAGATCTTGTTGCCGTTCGCAAGGTCTCTGGGCGCGAAGCGCGTATTCAGACTGAATCCCTCACGCAAGGCAACTTCCCAAATCACGTTATCGGGCTTCCAGCCCGCAACCAGGGGATCAGTAAAGAGAGAAAGCTCGTGCGCGTACGTCTCGGGGTCGCGATCTCCGTCGAGTTTCCACTGCAGGATATTCGGAGTTGCCAACTTAAACACCTTGAATCCGCGATCCTCAGGAGTCTTTTGATCACTGAGATTGAGTTTCCCCTTATCCTCCTCTTCTAGCTTTTTTATGATTCGGGAGATACGCCCCTTGCCAATCTCCGCGATAGTCGTGAACTCCTTGTTGCCCGTCGGTTCGGGCAGTTGCACCATCACGAATTTTCTGTTTCCGCCGTCTCCGTGGTTTAGCTCAAGCACTGCGTGCGCGAGAGTGCCGGAACCGGCGAAAAAGTCGAGCACCAAATCATTCTCATTCTGCTTCGTGCCAATCTCAAGCACCCGCTTCATCAAACGAACAGGCTTCGGCGTATCAAATGCTTCTTCCTTTCCGAAAATCGAATGAATCTCCTTCTTTGCTTCATCTGTGTGCCCTACTTCCTCATGCGGCCACCAAGTCCACGGAACCAGACCTTCGACCTCGGAAAGATATCGAATCACCCTGGGCACGCCGTTGCCGTCGGCTCCGAACAGGGTGCGCCCGGCGCTCTCGAGTTTTCGGTATTCGGGCTCGGTCAAGCTCCAACATCTGCCGGAAGGAGGAATATGCACGGTGCCATTCGGCGCAATGATCTTGTACATCTGATTTGGCCGATAACCTTGAGCGGAAAGTGACACAGATTGCCACGGCCCGTTCGGGTCATCGTTCGGATTTCGATAGTGTGAGCGACTCTCGTCATCCAGCGGCAACAGGTTGCGAACTTCAGCATATCGATCAATGTCCCGAGCGTAAAAGACGAGATAGTCATGCACATCGCCGATAATCCCTCGGTTCTCGCGGGAGTAGCGCTTCTGCCAGACGCACGTTGCGATGAAGTTTTCCTCACCAAAGATCTCGTTCATCAAAATGCGAAGGTGGTGGATTTCGTGATCGTCAATGCTGACCGAGATCAGCCCGTCGTCTCGCAGTAGCTGGCGTGCCAAAAAGAGCCGCGGATACATCATCGAAAGCCAGGTCGAGTGATACCGACCACTTGTTTCCGGGTTGCTCGTTAGGAGGTTGCCTTCCGCGTCTGCCTGACCGGTAATTTGGAGGTACGTTTTGAGTGGGTCAGTGTAATTGTCAGGATAGACGAAATCCTGCCCAGTGTTGTACGGGGGATCGATGTAGATCAATTTCACTCGTCCAAAATACGGCTTAAAGAGGAGCTTGAGGACTTCCAGGTTGTCCCCTTCGATAAAGACGTTTCCAGTAGTCTCAAAGTTGATTGATTCTTCTGGAGACGGCACGAGCGTCGCTGCACTGGGCGTCTGCAACAAGCTGACTGCGTCGTCCTTGCCCGCCCAACTGAAATGAAAGCGTCCGGGGCCGGACTCAGCGGCAGCACCGAGAGTAACCTTCAACTTGTCGAAATCGATCTTTCCCTCGACAAAGACGTCAGGGAATAGTTCGCGGAGCTTTGCGACCTGGCTCTCCAACACGTCGCCAGATGTCACTGCTACATGCTCCCTTTTTGCCATTCGTTGCAGCTCACTCATCGATTCCTCAGCGTAATCGTCTTTATTCGTTTCCGTCTGCGCTCGTGTGATATTACCGCGCCAATGCGTGAACAAAGGTACCACATCCCATTTGTTCTCTATGTGATAGGCATGCATGTTTCTGGGTTCGTAAACACAAAGGCCCGCAGCAACCAGCGCTCGACATCAAGGATTGCCGATCATTGTGATGCATATCGCGCCAAGTCTAACGCTGCCGGTCGGCTTCCGCTAGCACACGATTGCGCCAGTCGCAAACAGCTCTCCTGTCACACCCGTTGCCTCCCGCTCCAGCCTCTCACTACTGAATCTTTTCCGTCCTCCTGTGGCCCGGTGCTCTGGTTCCTGTGCTCGGGTGAAGGAACCAAATCACCTACAGGAGAACGGAAAATGAAATCAGAACAAATCAATTCTCAGATTAATAATGGATTCTCAAATAGTTTGCTACACGGCGATTGCATTGAGTTTCTTTCCCGCATGACATCTAACCGCGTTGATTTTGTCCTCACCGACCCCCCTTACTTGGCGCACTATTCATCACGCGACGGGCGCAGCGTTCCCAATGACAACAACTGTGATTGGGTCAAGCCTGCTTTCCAGGAAATCTACCGCGTGCTCCGCTGGAATCGCTTTTGCGTCAGCTTCTACGGCTGGCACAAGGCCGACAAGTTCCTCGCCGCCTGGCGCGAAGTGGGCTTCCGGGTGATCGGCCATCTGACGTTCATCAAGCGCTATGCCTCCACGGAGCGTTTTCTTCGCTACCAGCATGAGAACGCCTACCTGCTGGCGAAGGGCAATCCGCAGAAACCGGCTCGCACTATCCCTGACGTTCTGGAATGGAAATACACGGGCAACAACCTTCATCCGACTCAGAAGCCGGTCAGCGTCTTGACGCCATTGGTTGAATCTTTCTCAAATCCGGGAGACGTTGTTCTCGACCCCTTCTGTGGTTCAGGTTCAACGCTTCTCGCCGCACGAAATCTGAATCGCCGCTTCCTCGGCATCGAACTGTCCAAGCAGTATTTTGACCTAGCGGAGCAACGGCTCCGCTAGGTCCTTGTTGTGCGACGGGGGATTTACAGGTCGTTAGGCAGCCGCAGCGCTGCCGAGATCGTGCTTGCTCACGGTTCCGCATCGTTCGCAAAGGAACGAGCGACTCCACTCGCCATATTCCCGACTGTATGTTGAATGATTGTGTCGCCAAATTGCAGCCAAGAGGAGTGCTAAAACGACGGGGAAAACCACGGCGTACAGAGTCACTGGAAAAGACGACGCTGGCCCAGGATGTGACATGACCGAGCGAACGAACACGACCAGACCGACGAAAGAGATTACGACCGACCACAAGATCACCTTGCCGTATGACCATTTTGTCGGAGGGCTGAGTTTTTTGGAAAGGTCGCTCTGTTGTGATCCGCGCGTAGTTGCTCGGGCAATCACAACATCCGGCCCGCCTTCTCCGACGACGACACCGCGCAAGCGCGAACTCGCATTTACGGAGAAACGACCTTCTTGAAACGCGACAGACAGGCTCTTCAAGTTTGTGCTATTGCAATTCGGGCATCGCAAGTCCATCTTTTACCTCCTTGCGGAGCCGCCGCTACCTGGTCTGATTATTACTCTTTCAGAATGGTTGCGTGCGGCTTTTTTTCAATCGCCTGGAATTCGGTGCACCGGCGATCTCGTCGGCGGTTTTCCGCCGGGGAAGATTTGGCAACGGGGGAATTCCGTCACCGTCATAAAACAATTTCGCAAGAGGAACCTCCAGTGCCGTCGCGATCTTCTCCAATACCGCCAATGACGGAACTACCTGCCCGTTCTCTAGGTCGGAGAGATACGAGCGTGCAAGCCCGGCCCGCAGCTCAACCTCCTCGGCGGAGAGATTCATCGCCTCTCGTATGATGCGGAGCCGTTCAACGATCAACACCTCGTCTGCCCCCTGCGACTTCGCTGTAGCAAGCCACCCTTGAAACGCCGCCCGGTCGCCGTAGGCTTCTATTTCTCATCAGCAACTATTTCTTTAAGTCGGTCCAGGTCCTTTATCGCGCTCGGCAACTGTGCAACAAACTCCCGCGCCTCCCGATCGCTAATGATAATTTTGAGGTATTTCGATACCCATTCGGTCGCCCGCTCTGTGGATTCTTTACGTGCCATTCTATTTTCCCTTGCGCTTCTTTTCCCGCTCGATCTCGCGACAAATTCTTTGGAATTCCGGCTCTTGCGCTGCGATGGCCTTGACTTCGGGACTTTGGATGTACGTGCGCTTGATAACGTCATCGCCGGTCTTCCAGTCACTCAAAGTGGCTTCCTCAATCACAATCCGTGACGACAGCCAAAAAGTGAGTTCGGTGCGGTCGTCGAAGCGAACATGAATATATAGCCTGTCTTCTTCGAAGGATGTTTCCACCGAATGGACGACCTTTCCCTTCAGGCCAGGAAAAGCGTTGCCCCGTTCCCGTTTGCGTTTCTTGGAGAGCGCTCGTAGCTTTTTCATGACGGCATCTTAATGTATTCCTTGATGAGTTCGTAATTGCCGTCGGTCACATCGTTTAGAGTGACGTAATCCAATTTCATTTTGGCGTTGAATGTAAAACCAAGATCGGTTTTGTCGGTAAATCGGATGTTAACAAACGCTCCCTCCGTCTGCGCTGAGGCTTGGACGAACTCCACGACCTTACCCTTCACCTCTGGGAATTGCATCGCTGTGGTCCTCCCTTCGCGGTGTAGCAGAAATCGATATCGCGAATCACGGTACTACGTGGTCGAAGCAGCAGCCGAGAGCCGTTAAATATGTCTCGTCTTGCGGACGCGAGCTGATCGAGGCTATGCGAACCGGCTCGTCCCAATCCGGGTTGAAAACAAGAACTTCAACGACCAAAACGCCTTCGATGTCCTGTTTTGCATGAACACTTACCGAGTCCCACATTTCTAAGACCCCATCCCTCAGAACGCGCTGACCCACCGTGACCGAGACCGAATCGGTCTGAACGTGAAACCGGTTGCCCTCGCCTGCCTCGCAGCCAATCCGAAATGGCTTGCGCTCGGGGGACGAACTGGCAGCAGAGGAAGGAGTGTTCAAGGGCATACCAGGCATAACCGTTTCCCCATGTTGGGGAATTATATGATTCCCTATTTTGGGGAATCTGTCAAGATTGACTATACATGCGGAGGTGAATGCCAACGATAAGGGTTATCATAAGGCGTATAAGAGATTCCTCGCTCGGTTGGTCCAAGCGCGACGCGAGGCCGACCTCACCCAGGTGGAGGTTGCAAGACGCCTTCGCAAGCCGCATTCTTTCGTATCGAAATGCGAACTTGGCGAACGCAGGGTAGATTTCGTCGAACTTCAACAATTGGCGAGGCTCTACAAAAAGGATTTGGCCTTCTTTACCGATTGACCACACCAAGTCGTGAAAATCGAGCGAGGAAACAAAAGCGCTGGACTAGTTGGCGGCCCCATACTTTGGGAAGGTAGCGGCTCCTAATGACTCCCCTCAAGTTGCCAGCCTTCTTTCAAGGCTGCTTGGTAATCGGAATCTAAAGCCGCGAGCATCTCGGACTCTGCCCCGGTCCTCATGATAATCATATTCTCCGTGCTTGCATGGCGCTGTTCATCAAGGTGGACGCGGAACCGAACTTCCTCTCCCGGTGGCTGATCGACCACGAGGTAACGCCATCTGTTGCCCTTCGACACAAACACTGCCTTCAGCAACTTGACCGGAGGCACTGGGTTCTTCGCTTGCTCGCGGGCGACTTCTTCCCACCTCTTAATGGAGCGGTGCATATTGATGATTGCCTGAAGGACGTCTTCCTTCCTACGCCCTGCTCGGAAGAGCTGCTCGATATGGTTCAAGTACTCGACGTACTTCTGCCAGTGCTGCACGTGCTTCTTTATGCGGGGCTGCCACTCTTGCGTGTTGGACCGAACAACGCTGATCGTCGTCAACATTGTCGAAAACGAGTTATGGGCATTCTGGTTCAAGGTGTCCATCGGTCTGAAGACCTCGTCGTTCAAGCCGACCTGCTCCTTGAAAAGCGTTCCGTTGCCTTCGAAAACGATCTCATTCACTTTTTTCCACATCGCAGCAAAGCCGTTGGGCATGTCCCCTGAAAAAATATGTGGAAGATGGTCAGCCGGAGCGACGAACATCGCGTACAGGACCCGTGTGTAAAGCTCTTCCGGGTCGCGCCAACGTGTCAGGTATGCAAAGATACGACCCTTGTTCACGTCGTCGATCACTGACTGGATTAGTTCGACGATGCACCGCTTCGTCCAATCAATGACCTCGGCTGGGTTTTGGCGCATGAACGCCTGCACTGTCGGGTTATTCGTGTGCGGCGTCTTCGTCCCGCAGCGCGGCACCGGGCAAACAGGGGTAGCTGGTTGATTCTGATTCATCGTGGGTACATTTCTTCGCCCATGATAATCCAGTCGATGCTCTCCTTGAATGAACCTTTAACGGGCGATTACACTCAAAACACCCCTACGCTACGGGACGAATGGGGAGGAAGTCTTTGCGAATCGCACGTCAATACAGTCAGTGAAAATCGTGCGAGGAGATTTCTGCAGCGCTTATGGGGAGGATGGGAGTTGTCAAGCTGCGGCGGAGTGTGCGCTATATAGGTGATAGTTCTGGTGACGTATGGTTGGGCTAATGGCTGATAAGGCTGACAAGGAGGTATCGGGACTGGAACTTCTGCGTCAACCAGCGACGCTCGCCCTCGCACGATATCTGAACGACCTTCGTTCCGTGCTTGGATTTGAGGCGTACTTGTGGCGCACGATCGTGAAGGCCGATTACAACCACGGCGACCCCACGAAGTTTCCGAAACCGGGTGATCCGCCTCCGACGGAGAGTGCCGTCGCCCAGATGGACGTTCACTCGGCGGTTCTCGGAGAGATGCTCTTCTGCCGAGGCGTCAACAGCTTCCTGACATACCTTGCGGACTTGATGACTCTGATCTACGAGAAATATCCGAAGAAGCTCCCGTCAAACAAACAGACGACGTATCGGTTCTGCATCGAGCACCATATCGCGGGCGATCTGATATCCGCTCTCGCGGAGAAGACTGTGATGGAGCTGACGCATCAGAGCCTCGACGTTTTGGCGAAGTATTTCAAGAAAAACTTGGATCTTGTGCTGTTCACGAAGGGTGCGCGATTTGGCGAACGCCGGGCTCTGTGTGGACATTCGAAATGTCATTACACACAATCGCGGGATCGTAAATCGGTTCTTCATTCAACGCAACCCACGGTTCGCGGACGATCTCGGCAAGCGCGTGGTGCTCAGCGAACAGGAGAGACGGGAAATGCTTAGTACGCTGGGGTACTGCGCCCGGCAGGTCGACCTTCGAGCCATCAAGAAGTTTGGGCTGGAGACTATAAAGCCCGAGTTCAAGGAATCCGCAAACACACCGTCGCCCGAACGGCGCTGCGTGAACTGCGGGAAGGAATTTTTGATAAGGGATCAGGAAGCGACGAAACTACCGCAGTGAAATGTTTTCGTGACAATTCGTCAGTGATCAGTCGCCTTTAGATCGGCCTGCTTCGCATAGTTTTTTAGACGCTCCTCAAATGTTGGCGTGTTGTCCTCTTCATAAGCAAGACTGACCTCCGTAATCGTCACCAATTTTGAATCTCTAAAATCGGCGACACCTGGATCAAAGAGGACCGTGTTGTGACCATCAGGATTCAAAGCGCTCGGGTATCGGATGCCGTCAAATTTTGCATTCTTAATGAATTCGGCGAGGGCTTGGCACGGTACATAGTGGGTTTGGTCTTCATCCCGTTCGAGCGGGCGGCTCATCTCTTCAGCAAAAGCGTTCAGAAGGCTCTCAATCTCAACCTCCCACTTGAGCGTCTCAGTCACGAACGGATTTATTTCTGGCCTTTTCTTCGTGAGGTCTAATATCCGAACTTCCCGATTGAGGGCAAATGAGCCGACCGAAACGTAATAACCACGTGGGGGGCGGACCTCTGCAATTGCAGTCTTCTCCTCATCTGCGCAATAAAGTACCTGTTGGCCCGCGCGATTCGCCCGTCCTGCGGAAGCTTTGGCAGCCGGTGGGGAGCAGATGTCATTTCCCTGAAAAGCGAGCCGATCACCATGCTCATTGAAGTTATAGCCTCTCCTCGACCGCCGCATTAGTGTGCCGATGGGCAAACGGACTTCGAGGACGCTAAGCTCCTCCGCAAAGAATTCATCAAAGGGTAGAGGTTCCTCGGGATGCTCGCGAACATTTGAGCAGAACTCTTCCCATCTTTCGCGGTGGGTAGTGTGGAACGGTCCTCCAAGAGGCCGATAGAGTTCTCGGCCATCCAACATTGGTTCGCCGTCGTCATCATCCCAATCGGCGTTGGCAATCTCTTCCAGCAGCTCAACCCGTGAGTCCTCACTCATCTCATCTTCATTGAAGATATTCCAATGCCACTGAATCAGCGCGATCAACGGCTCGCCAGAGTCAAAATCATCGGCGACGACGTACATCGCTAGAAGATTGTGGAAATATCCACTGAGTTCGTCCACTTCTACTACTGGCACGTCTTCTTCTCCGCAATAATCGCATTGCGCAGTCTGCTTACTCATCTCGCTAATTCGCTGTTTCAGCCAGTCGTGGCTAAAGCAGTTCGGACAACATTGCATAAAGACCCCGTAGAACCGCGATGATTTCGCGCGTGAACCCTTGGTCAGTCAAGCATATTATCGCCTCTGAGCTTCTTGCGCTTCCCGTTTGCTCGCATTTCCGACGCTCCGAGAGTTCTGCGTCCCCGCCAAAACATCCGGCTCCGGTCTCCACTAGCACATTTCGCGCCACGAAAAAGCTGTGTCACTCAACTGTGCCGCCCGTTCCGACCTGGGCGCATCACCCTCTCCGCTTTCCTCCCTGTTTCGCGTCATTGCTCCCGCTGTGCGCCGTGAAGGGAGCAATGACTCCCCGAAACAGGAGGAAACATCATGAAAATCGAGCAAGCAAAGCAGATCGCAGGCAAGGCAATCGAAGAACTCAGTCATGCCCTGGAAGCGGGCCACAGTGAGAAGCTGCGGGAATATCTAGGGGCAATGGCGCGATTCCATCGCTATTCGTTGCACAACATCATGCTAATCGCATCACAAAGGCCAGATGCCACCCATGTCGCCGGATTTCACACATGGAAGCGGCTTGGCCGCTTTGTGAAGAAGGGCGCAAAGGGAATCCTGGTTCTCGCTCCTGTCGTGCTTCGTAAAGAGGCTGAAACAAAACAGGAAGATGAAAAGCACGAAAGAGCGGCGATCCGTTTTCGAGCGGCTTACGTGTTCGACATGGCCGACACAGACGGCAAGCCCATTCCGCAATTCGGGAGTACAGAAGGCGATCCGTCCGACCGCACACAGCGGCTGAAGGAATTCCTTTCGAGCCGTGGAATTCAACTGGAGTATTCGGACGCGATCTATCCCGCGCAAGGGCAATGCTCACCGGGGAAAATTGTGATCCTACCAGGACAGGCAGCCCCCGAAGAGTTTGCAACTCTTGTGCATGAAGTAGCCCACGCGCTTTTGCATCAGGGAGAGCAGCGCAAGGAAACCAGCAAACGCGTGCGCGAAACGGAAGCGGAAGCCGTTGCTTTCGTGGTGTGCGAAGGTATCGGACTCGCAGCGACCAGCTCCGTGGACTACATTCACCTATACGACGGCAACAAGGAAACGTTGACGGCATCGCTTGAACGAATTCAGCACACGAGCGCCGAGATTCTCTCCGTCATCACAATCGATGATTAGATCAAGCTCGGGACGGGAGGCTCGCGAGCCTCCCGTTTCCAACCGGACGTTCGCAGGCTTGACCACGGGGTTTTTAGCACGGCGGCAAGTTAGAATACGGCGGTGTAAGGAGGCGCGGAATGAACAAGATCACCGATAATCTCAAACTCGGGACGGTTGGAGAGCTACTCGTGCAGCTTCGCCTTCTGGAATTCGACGTTCAGGCCGCACCACCACTGAAGGACAGCGGAAACGATCCCATAGCCATACGTGAACCGCGATGCGCGCGATTCAAGTTAAGGCGACGAAGATTGAGGAGGGCGGCTATCAGATTCGCGTTGGCGATCTGCCGCCGCTTTATCACGCTCTCGCAATTGTCAAACTGGAAGGAGACGAGAACACGCTGCATCTGGACGAGTCTCCTATTCCTTAATCGCGAAGGATGATGTACGGAACGGACGCTGTAGAGAGGAAGACTTCAACGCCATCTTCTCAATGCAGAAACTGTTGACAGGCTCTTCCCGCGCTAGAAAGCTGTAACGGAGGAGACAATGTTCGTCGCTCTGATTCACTGGCGTATAAAACCGGATGACGCGAGCAAGGAAGCATTCCTTGAACACTGGAAGACGAACAACAGCATCAGCGATCGCACGGGACTCATCGCGGAGTTCGTGAGCGACACCTTGCCGATGGCGTCCTTTCCGTATATCACGTGGCACTTGGATTCAGAATCGTTAGGCGATTTTAATCTTTTGTCACGATAGGTTTATGGGGACGACGCCGCTACTTTTGGCAAGGAAGTGGCGAAATACTTCAACGATGACAAGCCGCTCTTGCCGTTTGAGAAGTACAGACGGCGTCGCGTGATTTTCAGTCCAGTGGGCTGGATGATTGGCGCACAAAGATGCCCACCGAGGATTCGCCGGGAGTCAAATGAACATGTGAGTTCAGGGCAATAAAACCTCGAAATTTCGTCGGTATTCCGTCACGTCTAGACAAACCTCGGCGGTAATTTTGGCAAAGCGACTTGCCTTCCCGAAGAACCCAACGTTCCTCCTCACCCTTCAGCCGGGACAGATACACTTTGCGCTGGCCTTTGCTCGGGATGCCTTGACGTATGATCTCCACGAACTTCCGAACGGGGAAGATGAAGATGTCGCCTTGATATGCTGGCTTGTCAGGGTCTGGGTCACGAGAGAGAACGTAGGCGATGAAGAAATCTTTTTGGTCTAGATGGCCGGCAAATTCCTCTTCTTTGAAGAACCGCCATGATGTGAAATCGAAGTGTTCTCGCTCCCAAGCGGGACCGACTGGATACAGCTTGCCGAACTTGACCTGAATCTCACGATAGACTATTTGGCCTTCGATTCGTCTTCGCAGAATGAGGTCCACTTTGTCTACGTCGAGAAATCGACTGTACGGGTTCCAGCCCTTTTCAAAGAACTCGAACTTGGCATACGTCTCGCCGAGAATCTCGTAATGCCCCGCCCGACTCCGCATGTCCGCTGCTAATTGTTCTGGCTCTGGTTCGTCTGGCACTGGTCTTGTCGCCTTCCCAGCCGAGCACTCTTGCTCCGGCTCTCAGCCTGTCATACGAGAGATATGGCGTTGGCAATTGTACGGCCCGGCGGTCGCGGAAGACGAGTCTCTTGTCGCGGGCATTCCAATAAATGCAGCCGGGACCAAGCTCGACGCAGAGATAGACGCAGACTCCAGACTGAGCGACCTTGCGTTTTCGCAGTCTATCTGGCAACAACTGACAACTTGACTCTCCGGGCGGTCGGGAAAACGACCAATGACGCCACGTTCGCGCCCGGCACGCAACTAAAAAGATAGAATGGGGTTGCTAGGGGCATGGCCTCGATTTACGAGGCTTGACCGTTGCGTACCGTGGGAGCAAACCTAAAGCCAGCCCCCGGCATCTAGCGGTTTGACAGGCAAATGAAATCAACCAACCCGCCCATCGTCAGGAATGAGTGTGTCAAGCGTCTCGCAGTAACGCTCCTTCTCATATCTCTCGCTGTCCTTGCGTTCGCTGCGATCTCCACAAATACGTTAAGCTCTACATTTCACGCGAACTGAACCGCTCCGTCCTTCCGCCGGCCAATTCGGGCCGGACTCGAGAGCTCACTTGATCCGAGCGTATTGTTGGGGAGAAATCCATCTGCTGGCTCTTCAATTGGCCCAGGCAGAGCCACTCTACGTCCGGGCAGAGCAACTCTTCAAGGCGAGGGCGACACCAGAAATGAAATCTACGCTCGCATCGGACGAATTCGCGCACAGTCAGAGACGATGTCACGTCGATGCTCCAGATGATCGACAAGGAAATCGCGCGGCCAGTCACGAAGTCTGATCAACGCCTACGAGTTCGGCGTCTCGTCCAGAAGGGTATACGGACCTCGAAATCACGTCATCTGCCAAGCGAGCATGGTCAGAAGCGAGGACACTCGCGCATTCGCTCGGCGAAACGCAATGGGAATCACGCGCGGAAGGCGAGCTAGGGATCATCGCTTTCTTGGAAGGCGACAGCAAACGAGCTGCGACGATGGTGGGTGATGCGGTTCTGTCGGCGATTGCAAGCGGTGACGTGGGTGAACAGGTCCGCGCACTTGAAATGCTTGGAAACGGTTTCAACGAAGTGCGGCGTTACGGCGAAGCCCTTGCCTTCTTCGACCGGGCCATCAAGATCAGCGGCCAAAATCCCGACTGTGGATTCCCCTACATGGCGTATGAAGGCAAGGGATGGACACTCGCGGGAGAAGGACAATTCGATGAGGCGAGGCGCGCACTGGATTATGCCTTGACGAATGCTCGACAAAACGAAAAGTACGGCCATCAGTCTCAGATTCTTGTCGAAAAGGGTGAACTCGCGCTCCGCACCGGCAATCGTCAAGAAGCAATCGAGTACCTGGAACAGGGGGGCGATCTTGCGCGGGAACATGCGTTTTTTCGGATGGCGGCTCAGGCAATGTTTGACCTCGCGAGAATCTATCGAGACGCGGGCGATCTTCAGTCCGCCGAGGACCGCGCCGCCATAGGAGTGGATGTCAGCAGAAAGGTCGGTGACCGCTACTACTTGCCACGCGATCTGACAGTGCTCGCAGACCTCAAGACCCGGCAAGGACAAACGACTGATGCTGAGAGTTTTTATGCCCAGGCTGAGGATGTGATTGACGGGATGCTCGTCAACTCGGACGAAGCTTACTGGAGCAGCTCGATGGCGGATGCAATGAGCGATACATACCTTCGGCATTTCGAGTTGGAGGCTCGTTTAGGCAATGTGGAACAGGCTTTCCGTGTGCTGGAGCGTGTAAGAGGCCGAACGCCTGCGTCTTTGCTTGAAAACCGTGGCTCGTCTGCTCGAAACGAACCGAAAGAGGTAACGGCCCTTGAGACCGAAGTTGCCTCATTGCAATTACGCCTGATGCGGTCCGAAGATGCGACTGACCGCGCAATTCTTCTTGACCAACTTGTCGAGTACGAGAGCAGATTGGGCTGGACCCGCAGTGGCTTGGAGACGACGAAACGGGAGTGGTTCGAACGGCCCGCAGCTCTCAAGACAATTCAATCTCGCCTTCGCGCCGACGAAATGATTTTGGAATATGTTCTCAGCGAGCCACAGTCCTATTGCCTCTGGATCTCTAGGAACGCGACTGGCGTGGAGAAGTTGAGCGGGGGCAGAACACGGATTGAAGAACTAACGCGCAGGTATCTTTCTTCCATTCGCGAGAAGCGCAGTGATTCAATCCTAGCAAGCCAGCTCTACGCGATTCTTTTGCCGCCGTTCAGCCAACTGTCCACAACGGAAAAGCTCGTGATCGTGCCGGACGGCATTTTGCATCTCTTGCCATTTGAGACGCTGCGTGATGCCTCCAGTTCGCTCTTGCTTGATAACAAAATCATCAGTTACGCGCCCGCCTCGACCGTTCTGTATGTTCTGCGCAATGCCAAGAATTCTCATAATCACCGCAGAACGCTGCTGGCGGTCGGCAATGTGCCGTATCAGAATCAAGGTAACGTCTCAGCAGAACTCGTAAAACCAACGGGCATCGAGAAAAGGCTACTGCGCGGGATGTCTGATTCTTTCCGCACGACGCTATATGACCTGCCGGAAACGCGGGACGAGGTTCTCGATATCAAGAGAATACTCGGGAATGACTCGACCCTTCTGCTTGGGCCAGAGGCTACTGAAACAGCTTTCAAGGCCGAACCGTTGAGCGACTTCCAAATCATTCACCTGGCCGTACACGGATTTTCGGATTCTCGGTTTCCTGAGCGTTCGGGCGTTGTGCTAGGCGTTGATTCGGCAACTTCCGATGATGGGCTTCTGCAGGTCCGCGAGATTATTCATCTCCGGTTCAACGCCGATCTCGTAACACTCTCGGCATGCGATACGGGTGTGGGAAAGCTTCAGGGAGAAGAGGGCGTGACCGATCTTGCCGAGGCATTTCTTGTGAGCGGAGCACGATCCGTCGTAGCAAGTCTTTGGAGCGCGGACGATACGTTCACCCATGCGCTGATGGATCGATTTTACACTCACATTGTGGAAGGCAAGGATCAAGCATCGGCGCTTCGAGACGCCAAGCTCGACCTGCTTGCAAAATATGGGAAGGAAGTCCCACCCTACTATTGGGCGGCTTTCGTCTTGACCGGCGACGGCGGCTCGCCGATCCGATTGGATGTCCAATGAGCCTTGAGCTTCAAGCACGCGAAAAGATTTATGCGCGAGTATCTGAACTCGTCAAACGGAAACACTTTGATCCTGGGATGAACGGAGCCGATTGGAACGCACTCGCGTCAGCCAGGAGGGACACAGTTTTGCAAAGTGGCACAGATGACGAGTTTGAAAGAAAAATGCAGGAACTGCTAAACGAACTGAAGACGAGCCACACCGGATTCCGGCACGCAAAAAGCGCGAACGTTCCGGGCCGGCACGCAATCAGCGCCACGTTCATGCGCTTCAATCTGGATGGTGAACAACGCTGGATGTTCCAGGATGTTCACGAGGGAGGACCGGCGCACACCGCAGGGTTACGGCCCGGAGACATCCTTCTCCAGGTCAGAAATCGAGATTTGCGCCCGCCCGATCCTCCAATCTTTCCGGTCGGAGAAGATTCGCAGTACGCCGTTCAAAAGCCCGACGGAAAGCGCGTGACCGGCAATCTTCAGGTGCCTTCACCGCGATCCAAGAAGCACCCCGTCATTGTTCCGAAGTCTGTAATTTGCTCACAACTACCCGAAGGAATCGGCTGGCTGAAGGTCACCATGTTTCCCGGCGCAGTCGGCATTGATCTGGCGAAGGCCCTCGACAATGCGTTCGCTCATCTACGGGAATCGACTCGTCTAATTGTGGATCTCCGAGGCAACACCGGGGGCGGCATCGGCGGGTTGCGTCTAATGAGCTATCTAACGCCCGGCAAAATGGAGGTAGGCTACAGCCTTACGCGGAAGCGGAAAGAGCAAGGGTATGAACGCGAGAAGCTTCCAAGGTTTGGCCGCATACCATCGCGGAAATCCACCTTGATCTGGCTGGCGTTGCGGTACGGCTTCATCGACAAGTCCATACTCGTCGTTACAGAGGGTTTAGGCCCTCAACGTTTTCACGGACGCGTGATAATTTTGGTCAACGAACACACTGCCAGCGCGGGAGAAATGGTTGCGGCTTTTGCCGAGGAGAATCAGCTTGCCACGATTCTCGGGACTAAGACTCCCGGACGGCTCTTGAGTGGCAGCGCGTTTAAGGCTGGCTTCGGATACATCGTGGGGCTTCCTGTGGCCGCGTATCTCACGTGGCAAGGCAAATTGATCGAAGGGCGAGGCGTGTCACCGAGCATAGCCGTTCCGCAACCCCCTGAGCAGCTTCTCGCGGGCGAAGACCCTCAGATGCAGAAGGCGCTGGAACTAGCACGCCAGCTTTGATGCAGCTAATCCTCCTCATCGCCTTCATCCTCTTCATCGTCATCCTCCTCGGCGTCCAAGTCGAACGAGATCACCTCGATATAATTCAGACTCTTTGCTTCTAGAAGAGCAACAAGTTTATCGAGTCGCTCTTCCGGCATGTCAATGACGATGGCCCATGTGACCCACTCCTGGGAATACTTGCAGCACTGACCGACGAGCCGATCCTTTTCCGTTTCCCTTGGGTCTACCTTCAATTCCAAAACCAAGCGGTCATCGACCAGAATATCGGGTATCCCGCAGAAAGTTTTCGTTCGTTTGATCACACTGATTCGCCGACCGTCATCTCCGCGCTCACGGCGTAGTTCATGCCGAAGAAATTGGACCAAGTCGTCGGTGTAGTCGTCTTCTCGCTCATAGTCTGGCGGCTCCCAATCGTCAAGAAGATCCCACACCAGGTCGCAAATCCATTTAACGCCACTGGGGTCATCCCTCTCCGCTTGGCTCTTTCGTTTTTCGTCGTGATGGCCCTGAATGATCGCCGCGCCCGCTATTCCACCCAACGCCAAGGCCACGGCGACGTTCCGTGCATCTTTAGGGTCAGAGGGCATCGGGCTTCTCAGGCACATATTCTCTCAGACTCGGGCGGTAAGAAAAGCGGTGACACTTCGCTGGTCTGCTGTCTCTTTATCTTCCTTTGAAGCGGACCCGTTCGTTCCGAGGCCCGACGCGCAACGTCAAGTTTTGGCGCGCATGTCAACGTATTTGCAAGGGGAACGAAACCCATTCGGATGTGTGCCTGTGAATTTGCAGAAGATAGTTGCCCGGCCTTGCTAACGACATTCTCAGGTCAACACGCAGCGTCGTGACACCCTGTTCGAGTTTGGCTTCGCCCGCCCCTGAAAACAGCAGTTCACCTCGAACTGTAGTGACGCGGAGATCGTAAGGACCGTCGTCACTTCCCAAAGGTAGGAAAATCTCCAGATGGGAAGCGTTGCGTGGAATCTCCAGCGGCGGCTCCGTGGGAGGCGGCTCAATGCCTCGCGCCATTGACCGATCTCGCAAATCAATGACAGCCGCAATCTGCTCGTTGTTATGCCGTCGCAGCATAGCCCATGTCGCCAAACCAACCACAATCAACACGCTCGCGGCGACCGCGAATATCATTCGCGCCCGGCGTCGGCGATAGTCCGCCTGAAGCCGCAAGAAATCCCGGTAGCACGGGCTGCAGGAGGTCAAATGATCCAGGTGCGCTTCCGCCTGGGACAACGGCATCCTATGCGCAGCAATGGCAGCGACAATCTCGTGACCAGGGCATCCAATGCGCTCGGGATTCGGGAACTCGTCGCGAAGCCCTCGACCCAATGCAGCTAGGACATCCCTCTCTTCCTTAGCGGTATATGCCTTTTCGCTCAGACCAGCCTCACCTCACGAGAATTGAACGCCTTAAAGCAGTCAGACTCAACAGAAATAATTTATAGGTCACTGACCGGACTTTCGCTTGCGCGTCTTGAGCAGACTCTCCCGAGTCTTCGCCAGACCATATCGAAACTTCATCTTTGCCTGCTGCTCCGTTACACCCAACCACTTTGAAATCTCCTTCCACGAATAGCCATACTGTCGCGCCTGCCAAATCTTTCGGGTCCGGCCATCCATCTGCCGAATGATTTCTCTAACCGCAATCGCAGTTTCCAGTTCGGAAACCCATCGCGTGTCCTGTGCAGTCGCAATTTTATCGAAATCCATCGACGACGAAACAAGTTCAATCGCGTCGTCTCGCCTCTGTTCTGATTTCAGGAATCTATTGAAGCGATGGTGGAAAGCCGCGAACAAATATCCTTCGAGGTTCGCAATCGTTCGTCCCTTCTCGCGGTTCCTTTGAAGGGCCTTGGCAACGGACTTTAGCACCGATTCCCAGACCTCGGCGGTCAAGGCTTCAGTCTCACCCTCGGAATTCTTGCTCCGAAGTTCTAGTCTGGCATGTGCTAAGACGCGGGGCCACGCTGCGCGAGCTGCGGCCAGCAACGTTTCATCGACTGGCGCAAGGGTACCGTCCTTTGCTTCAGTGTTCTGGCGGAGTACCCATTCGCCATACGGGTCTGGTCTCTCCATCGGGTCACTCGTCCAGGCTCCGGCCAGTGGGAATGGGCATTAAAAGCGTGGCACGCTGTTTGTTTTGATGTCAATAGAACCCCAAAGGCACCCTTAAGTTGTGCAGATTTTTCTTCTTACTTTTTTCTTCCTCAAAGCCTCCTTGTAAATGAGGGGAGTTCTCGCTGAATTCTCCGCTACGGGCTGGGCGGCCACAAACCTCACCTGTGAGTCGCTAAGCATCGCAGCTAGCCGACAAACGTCAAGCCGGACGCGAAGGTGGAAACCCTCTGGTAGGAGCGCCTGCTCCAAGTGTGCCTTGACCGCGTGCAAGGACTTTCAAACCAGGAGAGCGGTTCTTCGACCTTGCGTTTGCTGACGGCTGACGGCCCGAGATGACGCGAGAACTCTCCCAACTACTCTCAGGCGAGATCGAGCGCAAAGGAGTTTTCCCAACATGAGAACCATCTGGCGAAATGCAAGTCGATTAAAGGCAGCTTCCCGTCAGGCGTGCGTAGTTGTGGCAGGGCTGTTCCTGGCTACGCCTGCCTTCGCCCAAGGGACTTCCCCCTGGGAGAACGCCGTTAGCGTGCTGCAGCAGGCTTTCACCAGCACCATCGCTCGCGGCCTCTCGCTCGTTGCTATTGTCGTGGCCGGCCTAACATTCGCCTTCGGTGAAGGAGGCTCGAAACGTGTGCTCGCCGGTGTGCTCTTCGGCGTTGGCATGGCCATCGCAGCAGTGAATTTCTTGTCGTGGCTTTTTCCTGGCAACTGAATCACGCAGGTCTTAAAGGAGAAGCACGTGGCGGAAGCAAGACGAATCAACAGAGTGCATCGGTCGCTCTCCCGACCACTGACTATCCTTGGGGCCGAGCGAAAGCTCTTCTTCTTCGCCATGTGCCTTGGCGCCGCCACCTTCAACCTTCTCAATAGCCTATTCGGGGGGTTGCTGATGTTTTTGTTGCTCTACTTCATGGCTCGCTGGGCCACCCAAACCGATCCGCAGATTCTGCGATTTCTGCTGACGGCTGCAAGACTCCGCGCTCAATACGACCCGATGAAATTCTCTCCCATTGCAATCCGAAGGGATGGCCATGCTCAGGCTTAGCCGAGTTTTCAAAAACTATAACGAAACCGGCTCTCTCGGCGAGCAGATCAATCTCTACGGCTTCATCGGACCACACGTTTTTCTCACTAAGAGCGGGGAGGTGGGCGTCATCCTCGAAGTTCGCGGTGTTGACTATGAGTGTCTCGATGACGCGTCGATTGATGGTTTCACCAAACGCCTCGAATCAGCCTTGAAACTGTTCGACGAAAACTACCGCCTCTACCAGTACCTTTTCAAGCGCAACAACGAAGCGATCCCCTACAAGCTCTACGACAGTTCCATAGTGGACGCCGCGATCAAGAATCGCATCGCGTACCTTCGCGGCAAGGCCGACACGCTGTTTTCCCTCGCCGTCTATTACGTGGTGCTGTACGAGGGATTTCAGACTTCACAGAAACTCGGAGGCGCGCTCGCCGATTTTCACAAGAATCCAAAGAAAGCCTTAGCGGATCTGCGGGCACATTTTTCGGGTCAGAAGCAACTGGTCATTCTGGGGCAGCACGTCAGCAACGCCCAGGCAGCGCTGCTTCAAAAGGCACGCAGCTTCATCCTCCAAGTCAGCGACTTCCTCGCTGTTCGGATGCTCGACAAAGGGGAAGCCTTCCGCGTTCTCAAGAGAACGCTCAACTTCCATCCTGACAAACTCGAACTCGCTAAACTCAAATATGACACCTTCCTCGACTACTATCTCCCCGAATCTCCCATCGAGTGTCATCGCGGACATCTTCGGGTGGACGATTATTACGTCAAAGTGTTGACGCTCAAGGAGCCTTCGGCTCAGAGCTTTCCGCTCATCTTCAAGCGCCTGCTTGAAGTGGAAGCCAACTACTACGTCGTGACGGAATGGAAAAAGGAAGATTCCGGCAAGATGCGCCGGGTCATCCAGACCAAGCGCCGCCATTTTCACAACACCAAGCGATCCTTCGTCAGCCAAGTCAACATGAACGACTCGGCTCCGCAGGATGTGCTGCTCGACGATTCGAAAGAGAGCCAGGTCCGGGAACTGGGTGAAGGCATCAAGGAGATCGAGCTGCACGGCAATTACTTCGGGCAGTTCTCCCTCACTGTCGTCATTTACGACCTCGACGCGGCCAAGGTTGAGCGAGCGTGCGCCGACTTCTACAAGGTTTTCAGTGTCCACGACGCCCAGCTCTATGAAGAAAAATACAACCTTCTGAACGCCTTCCTCGCGGCGGTTCCCGGCAACCACGTCTTCAACCTACGTTCCCTGTATCTGCTCAACACCAACTATGCGGATTTCTCGTTTCTCTTCACCCTTCATCGGGGCGAGCCGCGCAACGAGCATCTCCGGCAGGAGTATCTTGCGGTCCTTGAGACTAACCACCGCACCCCTTACTTCTTAAACCTTCACTACCGCGATGTGGCCCACACCATGATTCTTGGTCGAACGGGAGCAGGGAAAAGTTTTCTTTTGAACTTCCTGATCACCAACCTGCAAAAGTACGCGCCGCACACCTTCATCTTCGATTTGGGCGGGAGCTTTGAAAGCCTCACTCAGCTCTTCGGCGGGTCGTATGTTCGAGTTGGGCTTGAGTCCGAGGACTTCAAGATCAACCCGTTTTCGCTGCCACCCACGAAAGAGAATCTCGACTTCCTGGCTCTCTTCCTGAAAGTCTTGATCCAAGGCCAGAGGGCGGGCGAGCTCGACCCGGCCACCGAGCGCGATCTCTTCCATCAGGTCGAGAACCTGTATGCAGTGGACCCCGCGCTGCGCACGCTGAGCGTGCTGGCAAATACTCTCGGACATGATGTTGCCAGCCGTCTCTCCAAATGGACCCGAGGGGGCCAGTTCGGATTCCTCTTCGACAACTCCGAGGACACGATCTCGTTCTCCCGCTTTCAGTGCTTCGACTTCCAGCGCATGAGCCAGTACCCGGAACTTCTGGAACCGCTGCTTTTCTACATTTTGCATCGCGCGAATGCCGTCATTGCGGACCGCCAGATTTCGTCCGTTTTCAAAGCCTTTTTCATCGATGAAGCGTGGGTGTTTTTGAAGAACCCCAGCATCCAGCGGTACGTCGTCGAAGCCCTCAAGACCTGGCGGAAACACAACGCCGCAATGGTGCTGTCCACCCAATCTCTCGACGAACTCAAGCGTTCGGACATCCTCGACGTAATCATCGAAAGTTGCGCCACCAAAATCTTCCTTGCGAACCCCGATATGGACCGGGATCTGTACCGCCGTCAGTTCCACCTGAACGAAAACGAAGTCGAACTGATCTCGACCCTCATCCCCAAGCAGCAATTCCTGATTAAGACGCCAGAGCTGGCGAAGGTCGCCAATCTCAACGTGGATCCCAAGAGCTATTGGCTCTACACGAACGATCCTTACGACAACAAAAAACGGAAGGAGGCTTTCGAGACCTACGGCTTTGAACGAGGTCTTGAAGTGCTCGCGGGAGGGCACCAGTGATTGTTCATTGTTTTCTCCAAGCGTGCGTGCCGGGGACCGATCCTCTTTACGTGTTCCTGCCTCTCGCGCTCGCGGGATTCGCCACCGCAATCATTTTTGGCGTTCAGTGGTCTGCTCGTGGTCATTTCCGGTCGCGACCAAGATTCCCTGAAACATCAATCAGTCTCAAAAGGAGCAGATCAATGAAACAAATGTTTCATACTCAGTTGCATAGCCTTCTCTTCCGGGTCCTTGCCCTCCTAGCTGTGGGCGCAGCCGTCTTCCACGCTACGCCCACGCACGCCGCAACCGAAGCGGCGGCGCGGGTCGTGAAGTATTCGAAGGAAGATATCGTCCCCGTTCGGGCCAAGCTCCGCTTTTCGACGCTCATTGTTCTTCCCGAGGATGAGGAGATTCTCGACTTCACCACCGGCGACAAGGAGTTCTGGGTCATCAACGGTGCGCACAATTTGTGTTATGTCCATCCGGCGCAGACCGGTATCCGCAGCAATCTGAATCTCATCACCGCAAGCGGTCACGTCTATTCGTTCCTCCTGACCGAAATCAGCAACCAACCGAATGCCGAACCCGATCTCAAGATTTTCGTCGAACCAAAGGAAGGCTCCGGGATCGCGGCAAACACCGGACTGCGCGGCTATGTGAGCGCGAGCGAGGCGGACGCGTACAAGAAGGAGTTGGAAACGCTCCGCTCCCAGACTGCGGATCAAATCCGCGCGGCGCAGGCACAGTCCGCCGAACAGCTCAACCATTTCCGGTCCAGCTACGCACCTAAACTCCAATTCGACTATCTCCTCGACTCGAAAGCTGGCCGCGAGCCGTTCCTGGTGTCCGCCATCTACCACGACGACTCGTTCACCTATATCAAGTGCGGCGCACGGGAAAAACCCGCTCTCTATGAAATCAAGGACGGCAAGCCGAACCTAATCTCCTTCCAGATCGAGAACGGCGTTTACATCGCACCCAAGATCATCGACACCGGCTACCTCGCCATCGGCAAAAAGAAACTGCCGTTTGCGCGCCGCGTTGCCGCGAACCGAGGAGCGAGCGATGAATCAACCGAACCAACCCGCTAACGTTCAGGAGAAAACGCAGAAACCCCTGGGTCTTCTCCCAAAGAACGTCCAATCCTGGCTCCTCATCGGCCTGGCGTTCCTCATGGTCGCCATCATGTGGCTGACCGGGGGTAAGAAGCCGCCAACGCCAGCCAAAGCAGCGTCGTCCGCCGCATCGTCACAGGCACCGCTCGAAGTCAACGAAACGAAGATTGCCGACCTGCAAAATCGGATAGAAGAGTTGCAACGCCAACAACTGGTCGCGCAGAGTGCTCTTACACAGCAGACTCGGCTGCTTGGTGCCGCTGGTCCGCAGGATTCGCAACAACCCCAGCAACAGAGCGTCTCCGGCAACGTCCCTAATCAGGGAGCGGAGGACCCAATTCAGGCGGAGCGGAAGAGACGTGCCTACGTGTCGCTGTTTGCGTCGAATGTCGCTCTGACGTACCGCAAGGCACCTGCAACTCCGCCAGCACCTCAACCCGAGGCACTCGCTGCTGCCGCCCAGAACCTTGTCCCCGTGGGACCGGAGGACCCACAGGTCGCACAACTCCTGAAACAGTTGCAACCCAATCCGCTTTCGCCCGCGCCCGACGCTTCATCGCTTGCGCCGGTGCGAAGCGATTCCTCGGAAACAGCGAATAACCGAAAGGAGGAAAAGAAAAACCCTGCCGCCGTGTCCGCTGGATCTGCCAATGCTTCGGCAGGAAAAACCTACCTGCTATTTGAAGGAACTATCCTCGAAACCGTTCTCATCAATCGCCTCGACGGGAGTTTCGCAGGCCCCGTCGAGTGCCTACTCTCAACCAACGTCTATTCCAACGACCGCCAGCACTTGTTGATACCCGCAGGTTCAAAGCTGCTTGGCGAAACCAAGAAAGTGGACACTTTCGGCCAGACACGTCTGGCCGTCGTGTTCCATCGAGTGCTCATGCCGGACGGCTATTCCGTAAGCCTCGATCAATTCAAGGGTCTCAACCAAATTGGCGATACAGGCTTGCGCGATCAGGTGAACAACCACTATCTCCGCATCTTCGGAGTGTCGCTCGCCATCGGTGCTCTGGGAGCGGTCGCCGAAGGTGGAACAGCAGGCTCGCTCAACGCATCCAGTTCTGACCTTATGCGCCAGGGATTCGCGCAAAGCACCGCGCAATCCTCAGCGCAAATCCTAGACAAGTTCTTGAACATCATGCCCACGGTGACCATCCGTGAAGGCCACCGAGTCAAAGTCTATCTCTCGGGCGATCTCGCATTGCCCGATTACAACAACCACAAGATGCCTTCTGATTTGTGAAGGCAGAAGGAGAACAGTTCCATGACAAAAAAGATTCTGGTTTGCGTCCTCGCGTTGGGATTGGGCGTTGGCACTGCCACCGCTCAATTCGGTAGCGGAATCGTCTACGACCCGACCAACTATCACAACGCGCTGCTTCGCTACTACCAGCTCCAGCAGCACCTGATTCAACTGCAAAAGAGCTACGCCAAGATCACAAACCAACTCAACCTCGCCATGCAGATGGCCACATTCATCCGAAACATGCCCGCACGTTACCGCGCGGTATTTTCCCAATGGCGAAATGTGACCTCAATGAACACTTTTGGGAATACCGGGTCTTGGATTAGCGGTATCAACTCCGGTCTGTTCCCAACCATCAACACCGGCTACCTGAAAGCGACAACCCCACTGTCTCAGTACGACCCGTACGAACTCTCAGGAATGGATTCTGCCGAACTCGGGCGCGTCCAGTCTCAGTACGCCTCTGTGGAACTGGCCGACGGCGCAAACATGAACGCGATGGCCACCATTGGGTCGATCCGTGGCAACGCGCAGAGTATCGAGGCACAGATCGCTAACCTCGAACAGGACTCGTTCTCGGGAGATTCCGATCTCAACAGTGAAGTTTCCGTCCTCAACAAGATCAATGCGGCGGGTGTCTTGACTCTCCGCACGGTCCAGGACTCGAACAAACTCCTCGCGTCGCTTCTGGAACAGCAAACCATCCTCGCAAAGCAACAGCGCGACGCCACAACGAACGCCATTAACACCGACATCGGTCGCCAAGCGAGCATCTCCGGCAACATGGCTCAGGTGACCGGAACGCTCACCAATTCACTCCAGAACTTCCGCATGCAGTAATCGTGCAGCGCAATTACAGCCCAAGTCGAAGGAGCCGACGCCATGCAGCAGCAGCCAGACTTCCTGCAGTTCATCTTTCAGGCGATCAACAATCTGCTCACGCAGAATCTCGGCTTCTTCGACACTATGGGCCAAAACCTCTACCGCTCCTTCGCCACAATTTTAGTTGTTTGGTTCGGAGTGAAATCCGCTCTTGCCGCTGCTGGCGGGAAACATCCCTTCCATTTCGACAATTTTGCCAGCCTGCTTTTGACGATCAGCCTTGGCTTCGGGATGGTCAATTACTACAGCAACCCAATTCCAGGAATCGGAACGAGCTTCCACAACCTGATTACCGATGAGTCCCAATTCCTAGCCAACAGGATCAATCAGGCAGAATTGCAGACAGTCACAGAACGTGTTTCGGATTTTGAATCTCGCCTAGACTCCCCAACCTGGGGCGACATCCTTGGCACGCTGATCTACGCAGTTGTAATTATTTTACTCGCCGCAGCACAGGCCATCGCCATCGTCGTGATCGCCTACGGATTTATTGCCACTGCCGTGTGCGTCCTTGTTGGCCCGATATTCATACCGTTCTTCATAGTCCCGAAATTGGAGTGGCTCTTCTGGGGTTGGTTCCGCTGCTTCATTCAATACGCCTTTTATCAGGTGATCGCCGCAGCGGTCGTTTTTATCATTGGCAATCTGATCCTTGGAATTCTCAACTTGCAGCCCAATGGGTCGATTTCAACCGTGCAGCTCCTTGGCTGGTTTCCTGTCTTACTCATCACTTTCGTCGCTTCCATTTACGTGCTGCTGAGAGTTCCAGCTCTGACGAATCACATTTTCAGTGGCACGTCAGGCGGCTCGTCGGCCCAAATCCTTCAGGACTTTCTAGCATGAACAACGATGCCAGTTTTCTCGATGCCAAGCGGCTCTATCTCGAACAATACGGTGATCCTATGGTCACAAACACCTATCTAAAGATCGCTCTCGCCCTGCTGTCCATTGTGTGCGTTGCCTTGGCACTGATTGATCTGAGGACGATTCGCACGTTCCAGAACTTCCGGCCTCTCGTCATCCGCATCGACGACCTCGGGCGGGCCGAGGCGATCAATTACCACAATTTCGAATACAAGCCTCAAGACGCGGAGGCGAAGTATTTCCTAAGCCAGTTTTGCGCCCTCTACTACCGTCGTAACCGATACACGATTCAGAATGATTTCTCAAAGGGTCTGTATTTCCTAGACGGGAAGTTGGCCGATGGCATCCTCGACGCGTACCGGAAGGACGACATTATCCGAAAGTTTCTGACGAACACGTCCGCGCCGGAGATCGACATAGATGTGAAGAAGGTTGCACTCGAAGACATGCAGGCCCCGCCATACAAGGCGCGAGTGGATTTTTACATGGTGTACTACTCGCCCGCCGACCATAGCGAAATCAAGCGCGACCTTTACACAGCGAATTTCGTCTTCGTTTTCAAGAACCAGGTTCCCAACGAGCTCATCCCCATCAACCCGCTTGGGTTGACGATCACCTATTTTCGCGAGGACCAAGCATTCAAATGACGAACGGTATCCGAGTGTCGCGCTTAGATGGCGTCGCTGTCCAGTGAACCGGGAAGAACAACATGATCGGCAATGCGCTCATTCTGACTATCGCTATCCTTCTCGCGCTTTCCTTCTGGCTCATGGGAGAGCTCAAGTTCCTTATTCCCTATAAGGCTGTTCTCATCCACGCATACGGCACCCCGATTTCCATATTTCTTCTGGTGCTATTTACGAATCTCTTTGCCGCAGCGTTCGCACTCAACCGCAGATTCTTCCTTAAGGACACAGGCAGAAAACTTTCGCATCTCGACAAGCAAATGCAAGTCGGCCAGGGGGAATTGCCCGCACCTTCCATCGACACCATTGATGGAAATAACGAGGAGTTGGGCTGAGATGTCGCGCTCATATTCACCCGAAGAAATGGCCGGCTCTCGCGGCCAGTCGTCGCAAACGATAGGAGACTTACCCACCTCGCAAGGGCACGAACAGAGGCGGGAATCCGGCCCAGCAGTCGGCGCTGACAGCCAGCCTCGCCCGGACGAGACGCCAGAAACACCGAACATCGAAGCCCGTGTCGTTGAGCCTCGTAAGCCATACGAATACCGCAGCCGAACTTACAAGCTCCGCAGCTCTGAAATCGACGTGATGACTGATATCGGCAAATTCCGGGCAGTGGCCGCGAAGGATCTAGAAGAGTTCATATATCGCGGAGACAGCAAACACATGGAGGCGGACCTGACAAACCTCCGCAAGCAGCGGCTGATTTCCGAACGAGAAATCCCTCACGAGGAAACATCCCCTCGTCGGCTTCTGGCGTTGACCAAGGAAGGCCGCCACCTCTTGATAGCAACCAAGACTGTGCCGAAGCGACAGGCAATCTACGACGGATTTACGAAGCCTCGCGAGGCCCACCATGACGCCGACCTATATCGGCTCTACCAACGAGGTAGGGACAGAGTGAATCGCGAGGGAGGCAAGAACATACGAGTCATTCTCGACTCAGAACTCAAGAAAATCCTCTACCGCGATCTTGCCCGTGCCGGACAAACAGCAGATTCAGGAACTGCCAAATCCGACATTGCTGAACGGCATGGCCTCCGCGAAGTGCGCGGGAGGATTCCAGTGCCTGATCTTCGTATTGAGTACGAGACCCCGGACCAAGAAACCGCTCGGATTGACCTCGAACTCGCCACCGAGCACTACCGCTTCAAAAACATCGCCCAAAAAGTCCGCGCAGGCTTCTCCATCTATGCACGCGCTCAGGACGTGCCCAATCTGCGCCGCGTACTGGAGCAGCGGGAAATCACTGCGGAGATTCTGAGTTTATGAACATCCCCCGCAATCAGGTCGAATCGCTCATGGAGTTCGGCTACACCGAGCCGGAGGCGCAATTCCTCTACGTTGTCGCGACTCACTCGGGTTATTTCATTCTCCGGCAGTATCTGAACTTTACGGGCGCACGCCGTGGAAAACGCTCTTCGCAATTTGCTCGGAAGATACTGAACAACGGTCACGCCTCCGTTCGCGACTACATGGGATACGGTTCGATTTACCACCTTTTTTCGAGGACTCTCTACGGGCAGATAGAGAAAGGGAATCTCCGCAATCGCCGCGCTCATTCGTTTGAATTCATCCGCACGCGGCTCGTATTGCTCGACTTCATTCTTGCCAATCGTGAAGTGGAGTATCTCGAAACGGAACCGGACAAGATCAGGTTTTTCTGCGACAAACTAAGCGTCGCAAAGGAGTTTCTTCCGGGCAAGGTTTATGAGGGAGGACCTGGAAGCCGTCCAACGATTCGCTATTTCGTGGACAAATTCCCATTGTTTCTTGCACCGCCTCTCCCTGGCACTCCCCCCGTGGTCACCTTTTCTTATGTTGATTCGGGGCTCGGCAGCATCTCGGGCTTCCTGACCCATCTCGCGGCCTATCAACCACTCTTTCGGCAACTCCGTTCGTTGCGGTTCCTCTACATATCGCCGAGGGACGCAGACTTTCCCAGGGTGACCGAGTGCTTCCGCTCCGTCGTGAAGAAACCTCTTGAGTCGGACGTATCGGGCGAGATCGTCCGCTACTTCCAGGTTCGGCAGCGCTTTGAAAACCGGCAATACGTTGTGCCGGTGACAGCGGATTTCGAGTTTTTGAACGAAGCTAAGCGGCGGTTTCACGGAGAACGCTTCGAACACCTGTACAAATCTTGGGACTCAGGAGCACTGAGCGAGCAGGAACTTCGGCGCGAGTTCTGTCAGAACAAACCAGATCGGACAGTTTTCTTCGAGAGCTATTTGGTCGGCCAACACCGGTCACATCTGGCCGAGACAAAGCGAGAACGGGTGAACGTGGCGTGAAAGACACAGATCACCCCCCGGTTCACCATTCCGTTCACCTCTGCGGTGAACGGAACTTGTCGGGAGCAATAAGGATGTGCGTTGCACGACAGTCAATTTTGGGCGCGGGCAAAACACCGGACTGGGCTGGAGCGACCCCACCTTTGGCGGCCTACAGCCGCCCAAAGACCTCGTGGGGTCGCTCCAGCCCAGTGTTTCAAGGATTGCCCGCGCGCATTTACGACGGTCACAAAAAGGAGGATACATGTCGGTCATCAACAAACCACCGCAGATTGTCGAACGCAAATATCAGTTGGAAGACCTGGTAGCGGACGCTGCCGAGCAGTATGCCGGTTGGATCGGCAGCACACCAGATCACGTCGTCAATTCAGCCGTCAAGATGATGCTGTGGAGAGACAAGGGCTTCTTGGCATGGCGAAAAGCCCAAGACCCACGCAGGGGCGGGCCGAGCAGCCCCAAGCCAGGGGCAAAAGCATGATCCAACGCATTCTCACCTCCAGGAACTTCGTCGCCTGCCTTTTGGCGGCGGTTACGGGAATGGCGCTTTATTTCGAGCTGCCATTCCCCACGGAGAATGTCTTTGTGAAACTGATAGCTCTCCGGGCACCACTCGTGCACGACGGGCTTTTCTATTCCTACAACCTCTTCTTATTTACGACCCCTTACATCGCGTATTCGATTCTGCTATCCGGGCTGTATGTTTTTGGTCTTACGGTCCACAAGAAAATCAGGGCGGGCAAGTTGCCTCTCTATCCTGAACCGAGCAAGCGCGATGATCTGTTTCTCGTTGTCGGAGAGATTCACAACAAGCGCAGGCCCATAGCTTCCGAAACCCCTCAATGGCTGACGATCCCGGAGCGGGCACTGTTCACAGGCACCGCAATCGTAGGCGCAATCGGCACGGGCAAGACTAGCTGCTGCATGTACCCTTTCGCGGAGCAGATTCTTGCTTACCGCGCAGCCGACAAAGAAAAGAAGATCGGCGGGCTGGTTTTGGAAGTGAAAGGAGACTTCTGCCACAAGGTTCGAGAAATCCTAGACCGCCACGGCAGGGCTGAGGACTATATCGAAATCGGTCTCGGCTCCGAGTACCGCTACAATCCACTTCACAACGACCTTGACGCCTATGCTCTCGCCTACAACATCGCCTCGCTGCTGAACAATCTCTTCGGCAGAGGCAAGGAACCCTTCTGGCAGCAGGCATACACGAACCTTGTGAAATTCATCATCCTTCTGCACAAGGTCGCATACAACTACGTCACATTGTTCGATGTCTACGAGTGCGCGATCTCCCCAGTTGTCCTCGAAAGAAAGCTGAAGGAAGCGGAGCGGAGGCTAGGCGAGTCTGATTCCGTGCTGGTTTCCGAGGACAATTATCTCAAGCATCCGCGCGACCTCGAACCTTTCGAATTCCGGTTGAACACCGAGCTCGGTTTGTACAAAACCAAGAGTTCCGCCGGTCTTCTTGCGGTCCTTAAGGATAAGAACATTGCGTTTGAAATCCTCAACGAATCCGCCGAAGCAACTGTTTCCCAGGACAAGCGGGAGCAACTGGAAGCGGTCAAGCGCTGGTTCTATAACGACTGGCAGCGGATCGAGCCGAAATTGAGAACGTCTATCGTCGAGGGGATTTCGGTGTTCCTATCGCTATTTGACGACAGCCCGGTCGTGAAGCGCACATTTTGCCCGCCAGCAGAGTGCTACGATCCTGTGGCCAATCGGGATTTCAAATTCGGCAGGCCCCTGCCTTCTTTTTCCTGGCTAATCGAAAACGGCAAGTTGTGCTCACTCAATTTCCCAGCAGTTATGAACGCGGGGCTGGCAAAGGCCCTCGGCGTGATGATGAAGCTCGACTTCGAGCGAGCCGTCTTGAATCGTATCCCGCAGATCGAGGCCCACCCAGAGCAGTATTTTCGGCAGGTGCTTTTTCTGTGTGACGAATACCACCATTTCGCCACAGTGGGGGAGAGCGAGCCAACGGGCGATGAAAAGTTCTTTAGTTTGTCCCGTCAACCGAAGTGCATCCCCATCATCGCGACGCAAAGCATCAGCTCATTGAAGTCCGCGCTACCAGGGGAAACCTGGCGGACCCTGCTGCAAACCTTCAGGACAAAGATATTCCTTGCCCTTTCGGATGATTTCTCCGCTCGCACCGCAAGTGATCTCTGCGGAAGGGAGGACCGCTTCAAGGTGAGTTACAACCTCTCCGAGAGCGGACACGACGCCCGTGTCAGCCTGCTTACAGGCAAGGCGCTTTCCCACCGCGCAAACATCACGGCGTCGAAGAGCTACAGCACACAAACGGACTATCGCTTCGACATGAAGACCTTCATGGAATTGCGGAATGCGCAGGCGGTCACCATTGCCTACGATGGATCAAATCCCAGGCCCCCGATGTTCTGCTACCTGAAGCCTTACTACAACGACCCAAACAAATCGTATTTCTTGCAAGTTGCCGAAGGGGAGCTGTGATGAACGGATTCGAGATGATCCTTCCATTTCTCAAGCCCATAGAGCACCTGATCCTCGACGAAACGATCAGTGAGGTCATGGTAAACGGCCCAAGCCATGTCTTTATCGAAAGGGACGGATTCATCGAGGAGGTCCGTGGCCTTTCTCTCGGCGAAAAATCATTGATGATCGCGGTAAAGAACATTGCGCGGCGACTTGGCGACGATATTTGCGAGGCCAAACCGATCCTCGATTCGCGGCTGCCAGACGGGAGTCGGGTTGCTGCCGTTATTCCTCCGTGCAGCCTGAACGGAGTAACCCTCACCATTCGAAAGTTCAATTCGCGCCACTTTGGTATCGACGATCTCGTCACCGCTGGGACCTTGGAGCGCTGGCTTGCCAACCAGCTCGAAGATTATGTGCTGGGACGCAAGAACATCCTCATTGCCGGAGGGACCGGGTGTGGGAAAACGACCCTCTTGAACATCCTCGGCAAGTTCATACCGGAGGAGGAACGAATCCTGCTGATCGAGGACACCTCAGAGATTCACATGGGACAGCAAAATCTCGTTCGGTTTGAGGCCCGGCAGCCTCAGAACGGGCTGCCGGCAGTGACGATTCGGGATCTCCTGAGAGCGGCACTTCGACATCGGCCCGACAGAATCATCCTCGGCGAAATCCGTGGGGGAGAGGCGTTCGACCTGCTCCAGCTTCTGAATACCGGGCACTCTGGCAGTCTTTCAACGGTTCACGCTACTTCGGCGAGGCAGGCGCTGGCCCGTTTCACGAGCTGCGTCCTACAGAGTGGAGTGGACCTGCCTTATCGCGCCATCAAGACGAACATAGGCTATTCACTCAATGTAGTTGTGCAGCTCGAACGCCGTCCGGGTAGGCGGTTCGTCTCCCAGGTTGTCGAGATCAAGGGGTACGACCCAGATCGGGACGAGTATGACTTCGCGGCGATCTTTCAGAGTGAGCGGGAGCCGTTATGAATCCCAACCTGGAGTCAAAACTGGATTCCTTGTCCGCGCCGGACTACATTCTTCAAAACTTTGAAGCGTCCGACCGCATTGCTGTGCTGGTACGGAGTCGCAAAGCGGGCGAAACGATTCAACGGATCACGACGGCGACGAATGCGGCCAGCCACGATTTTCAGGCGTGGCTCCGGCACAAGAATGTCAGTTCTGACGTGTACATAGGAATGAACACGCTCAGACACGATGCCCAAAGTCGCACCAAAGAGGACATCGAAGCAATCCGGCATCTGTACCTCGACATCGACCGCAACGGACCGACAGCTCTTGAGGCAGTCGAAACTTCCGGCGTTGTACCACGGCCCAACTATGTCCTTGAGACATCGCCGGAAAAGTATCAAGTCGTTTGGAAGGTCGAGGGAATTGCCCAAGATCAGGCAGAGACGCTTCAGCGTGCGATGGTGCGAGAATTCGGCGGCGATCCCGCTGCTACGGATTCCACACGCGTTCTGCGATTACCAGAGTTCGTAAACCGAAAGTATGAGACGGAGCATGTAGTAAGGGCACGACCAGGAGCCACGCAGACATATCATCTCGAAGACTTCAGGCTCCGCACGGATCTTCACGAGACCCCGGCACAATATCGCTCACATGAGGCACAAAGCGCCCCTGCTGGCGAGATCACCCAGTCAGAGCGGGATTGGGCATTCGCCAAACGCGCCCTTGCTCGCGGTGACGATCCCGAAGAGATCATTCGGCGAATTGCGGACTATCGCGGGGAGGAAAAGCATCCGAGCTACGCACGGCACACTGTTGAGAAGGCGCAGACCCATTTTCAATCCGCGAGGCGGACGCACGAGGTCGCGGGGAATGCCGCAGTTCACAGCAACGAACCGAGCCGTGAACAGTGAGGATGCCTACGTAGACTCTTTCCAGCGTCGGTCGTGCATTCTCTGTAGGGTCAGAATGAAATCAGTACCAAAACTCGCTCCGGGCTTGAAAGAGTGGATCGACAACGTCATCGTACCGGCTTTGGTGCGAGAATTTGTGGCTGAGATGCAAGAGCAGAATAAACTTGCTTTGGCGGATAACTCTCCATTACTGTCTGTCACAGAGCCGAAAATATTGGCTTCGACAAGGGAATTGCAATGAGCTTCCGCTGTGCCTTGTACGCCAGATATTCGAGCGATCTCCAGAGACCCACTTCCATCGAAGACCAACTTCGAATCTGTCGGGAATACGCGATTTCCAGGGGTTTCGAGGTTTTAGATGAGCACGTCTACGTGGACGAGGCTCTGTGTGGCGTAGGTGCAGAGCGTCCAGGGCTGTGTCGCTTACTGGCTGCCGCACTGTCGTCGCCTCGACCATTCGACGTAATACTAGTCGATGACAGCAGCCGTCTATCGCGCAACACCGCAAATGCCTTGAGCATGTTCGAAAAATTGAGTTTCGCTGGCGTGCGCCTTATCGCCATCAGTCAGGGGATTGACTCCCAGCATGAGCAAGCGCAAGTGCTTGTTACTGTGCACGGCATGGTCGATAGCTTGTACGTTCAGGAGCTGGCCAAGAAAACGCACAGAGGCATGGATGGCTCTATGCTGCGGGGGCGACACACTGGCGGGCGCATCTTCGGGTACGACAACGTCTCTCTCGGCGAGGACCAGGGAGTTGTTCTTGCCATAAACGATTCGGAGGCGGCCATCGTTCGTCGAATTTTCGAGATGTCGGCGGATGGCGTCTCTCTCAAGAAAATCGCTGGGACGCTCAATCAGGAACACGTTCCGACACCACGCCCACAGGCCAGAAATGGCTGGGCGACCTGGTGCCATTCGGCGGTTCGGGAAATGTTGTACCGGGAACTCTACATTGGCAGGGTCATCTGGAATCGTTCAAAGTTTATTCGGGTCCCTGGCACGAACAAGCGTGTCAGACGAATGCGGCCTGAAAGTGAATGGCGAATCGCGCAGCGGCGAGGAACTTCGGATCATCGACCAGGCTCTATGGGAGCGCGTAAACACACGACTCCAGGCTTTCAAGGATTCGTACCACGCTAAAAAGCGCCCTGGCCTTCTCCCACGGTCTGAGACAAGCAAGTTTCTTTTTAGCGGCCTGTTGAAGTGCGGCAAGTGCGGGGGGAACCTAGCGATTGTGGCCGGAGGCGGCAAGGAACAGTACCGCAAGTACGGGTGTTCACAACATTGGTATCGAGGCGCGTGCTCGAACAACCTGCTGGAACGTCAGATTTGGCTTGAGAAGAGGCTTCTTGCTGATTTGCAGACAGAGATTCTGAAACCCGAAGCGCTTGAATACACCATTGCTCAATTCGGTGACCAACTCAAAACGACCTTAAGTAGGCTTTCGGGTGAATTGGCGCAAATGCGAGAACGCAAGAGGGCCATTGAGGTTGAGCTACGCCGCTTGACGGAAACAGCAGCACTCACGGGGCCTTCCACGTTCCTGATCCAGGCGATAAATGAACGAGAGCAGGAGCTTCGGCAGATCACTGACAAACTCTTGTCCACTGGACCGGAATCGATTGATTCGCGCCTTGATGAAATAAGGCTATTCGTCACCAAGAAGCTCTCGGACATCAGGGAGTTGCTGGCCAGACATGAGAGCGCGGACCCTGTGGCGGTACGTACAGAATTGAGAAAACACGTATCCGAGATTCGCATGACACCGCAACCTGGTGACAGGAGGCCGCATTATTTGGCCGAGGGAGCATGGGATCTCGTTGGAAAAGAAACGGGGCCGCATCATGAGGCGGCCCCTTTGTCAATTCGGATGGTTGCGGGGGCCAGATTTGAACTGGCGACCTTCGGGTTATGAGCCCGACGAGCTACCAGACTGCTCCACCCCGCAAGAGAATCATAGCGGAAGGGTGAGGACCCGTCAAACCGGGCTGTAACAGTGCTATCGCGCCTGTTGCCCTTTTTCTATTCCAAAGGACAGGCAGTTTATGCCACCGATGTGCGGCACAATTGAAATGCCCCGTCAGAACGAATGTGCTGATCTTAAAGTCCTTTACGGAAATTCGCCGCGCCGCGCGAATCGCGCTTGTGCATGGGTTGAGTTGTCTCGCGCTTCTTGCGGTCGGATACTCTCTCCGCCGTCTCGACTTCTCGATTGACCCGTTTCTCTGGTCGGCCACCCAGGTTATCTCATCGTTTCTCAGTTTTACGATTGCCGCAAACGTGCTCGTCCGATTCCGCGGCACCCGCGACCGGGGCGCGCTGCTGCTTGGCCTCGGATTCATCATTCTCGGCCTGATTCAACTCGGAGGGGTGGCCGAGATTTACAACCACCTTTCCGACACACTCGCCCAATTACGTGTTCCCCTGACCTGGATGGTGGCGCAAACACTTCTCGCGTGTCTCCTGCTTTCCGCATACGCCGTTGAGAAGCGTTTGCCTCGTCCGCGCGATCCGAATCGCGACGTCCTGGCGACACTCGCAATCGTGGCTGTGGCGGGATACCTGATCACCGTTGGATTTCTGGCGTTCCCGCAAGAACCTCCGATTCATCCGCACAGCCGATTCCTCCCGCGCCCATGGGAGTTGCTCCCCGCCGCCCTCTACATTCTGGCGACAGTGCGCCTGCGAAAAGGGCCCGAGCGCTTCCGGTCGGCATTCGACAACGCCCTCATCTGGACAGCCGTATTGAACGCCGGGTGCCAGTTGCTCGCCTCGCAATCCGTGGGTCTTCTGGATGCGCCCGCATCCGCCGCGCAACTTCTGAGGGTCTCGAGCTTCGCCGTGCTTCTCGGCGCTACTCTGGTGGACAATTCCCGCCTCTTCAGCCGCTCGCAAAACCTGGCAACTACTGACAGCCTGACGGGTCTCGCAAATTACAGGACCCTGGTGGAGGTAATTCAAGCTGAAATCGAAAGGTCCGGCAGAACACGCAGGACATTTTCGATTCTGTTGATGGATCTCGACAAATTAAAAGCGATCAATGACCGCTATGGACATCTTGCGGGGAGCAAGGTGCTTTGCCGCATCGCGGAGATTTTGCGCTTTCATTGCCGTTCGATAGACGTTGCCGCGCGATATGGAGGAGATGAATTCGCACTGGTGCTGCCGGAAACCGACAAAGCAGCCGCCTCCCGGGTCGCTTCACGGGTCCAGGCTCGACTGAAGGAGGATCCTACGGAGCCGCGGCTGAATCTGAGCATTGGCATTGCGGCGTTTCCGAAGAGTGGCGTGACTTCCGAACAATTGCTCGAAGCCGCCGACAAGGCGCTTTACGAAATGAAGGAACGATTAAAATCGGAAGGGACACCGTCGAGGGAAATTTCAAAGCCAATCATCAAAACGAATTAGCCGTGCATTACTGGAACCGCATCGGGCCCGGCGCCGGAACCCTTCAGTTTGCGCAACTTCGTCCTTAGCGTTTGCGCGTCAAGCCCCGCGGCCATGCAGACCTTCGGAAAATCCCGCTCATCGTTGAAGAGGTAGGCCTCGGCTTCGCGTTGCGAGCGGAGCGGACCAGACACCCATTCCGACACAGCGCGCGCGATCACGGCTGTCCACAGTCTCTGCTCGCCCAACTGCTCCGAATGCATGTCAACCATTGAGTACATTTGGCCCCCTCATTCGCCACTTCAAGCAGCGGTATGTAAGATAGCAAGATTGGGGCCAATACAATAACAATGGGCACTGAGGGAACGCTCCTAAATCATAGCAGCGCAAGAACTTGTGGTGTTCAACGAGTGTATTTTGTTTCCAAAAAAACAACATAGTGGTGCAACCGCGAATTTTTTACTGAAATCGTAGCAAATTGACACTTACCCTAAAACGGGGTCGCTGGGATTGCTTCGCCATCTTTACGGGGGTCGGAGGCTCCGTAATTGACTTTTGTGGTGAAATCACGCATGACGGCCTGCCCTCCGCCAAAGGTGTTCGAATAACCGTTGTGCATTTTCAGGACGTGGCCCTTTGCCTCCAGGTCCGCACGCACGTTGCCGGGGATGCGGTTTTCGAGGTCAACATCACAACCTGTGAATGTCCCCTTCGTGAAGCGCGCCGTCTCCATCGCAAGCTGAATGTTTTGCTTGAAGTCCACGACATGCGAAACATATTGTGCGTGGGCCTGCGCCTGATTCCAGCCGCCCATAATCCCGAAGGCGATGCGAACGTTTTCATGTTCCATGAAGGCCGGGATAATTGTGTGAAGAGGGCGCTTGCGACCGGCAAGAACATTGGGAGAATTGGCCACGAGATTGAAGAGGGCACCGCGGTTGTGCAGCGCGAATCCAGTCCCCTGTGCGACGAGTCCGGACCCGAAACCCTCGTAGTTGCTTTGAATCAGGGAGACCATGTTGCCGTCGCGATCCACAGTGCTCAAGTAGATCGTGTCACCAGCGAGTGGCAAAACATTTCCGGCGGAGACGGCGCAGTTCGCCTTGTTCATGTCAATCTGTTTTGCGCGCTCCAGGGCGTAGGGCTTCGATATCATGCCCGTTGCCGCTTTCGTGACATCCGGATTGTTGCGCGGCTCGCCGATATAGTGCTCGAGATCCGCATATGCCAGTTTTTTTGCTTCAATCATCATGTGCAAGGTGCGTGTTTGGTTAAGGCCAAAGTCCGGCCCGCCCACGGGAAAAGTCTCCATCAAATTGAGCATTTCGAGCGCGGCCACTCCCTGCCCGTTTGGCGGCAATTCATACACGGTCCATCCACGATAGGTGGTCGAGATGGGCTCGACCCATTCACTCGAATAGGATGCGAGGTCTTCGAGCGTGATCACGCCGTCATGCTTCGCCGATGTCTGCACGATGCGCTTTGCGATCTCACCCTTGTAATACGCGTCGCGTCCCCCTTCGGCGATTTGACGCAGGGACCATGCCAGGTCGGGATTCTTGAAGACTTGACCCAAGTGCATCGGTTGGTCGTTGAACAAGTAAACATGCGCCGCCTCGTCGTCCTTCCGCAATAGTTCCAACGTTGCCGCACTCCCCCACAAATGCGATGTCCACTCCGTCACGGGAAAGCCCTGCTCAGCGATCTGAATTGCAGGCGTCAGCACGTCTGAAAATTTCTTCGTGCCGAATTTGTCCAGAAGCTTTTGCCAGCCATCCACGGCGCCGGGAACCGTCACGGAGTAAATCCCGCGCTGGGGCATTGCAATGATTCCCTTGTCGCGGAGAAGTTTGGCATTGAGAGCTGCGGGCGCGGGCCCGCTGGCGTTCAATCCATAGAGCTTTCCCGATTTCGCGTCATAATAAATTACGAACAGGTCGCCGCCAATCCCGTTCGACATCGGCGCGACCACGCCCATTACCGCGTTCGCGGCGATGGCGGCGTCAATCGCATCGCCCCCGCTGCGCAGCATTGCGACGCCCGCCTGTGCGGCAAGTGGGGATTCCGCGGCGACGATGCCCTCCTGCGTAATCACCATCGAGCGCGCCTGTGGGCGGTCCGTCTCCGAGGCTGGCGGTGGCGGCGGGTTTTGGGCCACACCTTGCTGGCCAATCATTGCGAGCACCGCCAGAGATGACAATCCAAAGCGAAACGATTGATTTGTGCGTGATCGCATGGCGTTGTGAATTTCCTCCTGAAGTCCGCATTTGCAGCGCCGAGTCTAACCAAGATATTCATCGGAATAATCTTCGAAATAGCCGTCCGCGAACCCGATTCACCTGCACCCGAATCCATTTATTCGACAATGCAACTCGGCGATGCAATTTAGCCTGATTATTCAAATTTTCATAATGTTTCGTGCGGATTGCAAGCGGCGGGGAGCAGGTGCTCCGATTTCCACGGATTCCCGCCCCGCAGTACACTAGAATGGCTGCTTGCCTCAAGATATCCAGGGAGAGCAAGGCGCGTGACGAAGCAGGAGAAACCCGGAACACCACAATCCGGTGAGCCAACCAGACCGCAAACGAAAGCGGACTCGGCCGCGGCATCCTCAACAACTTCGCCACCCACTTCATCCGCGGCTCCGCCATCCGCCCCGCACTCGACTACGCCCGCGAAAGATTCATTCCGCCAGTCGTTGGACCTATTGGCGCGCGCGGAGTTCAGCGACCCGTTCTCAGTGCTTGGGCCGCATCCAATTCACAAGACTCAAGGCGCCGGCCTCGCGATTCGCGCGTTTTTCCCGGATGCGGAATCCGTAGGCGTCATTCTCCAGCCGCAAGCTGATTCGTCCATTTTGGAATTTCCCGCCGCGCGCATCCATCCCGCTGGAATCTACGAAGCGATTCTTCCTTCGCCCGCGGCATCGTCCGCAATTCCCGGCGGCTACAAATTTTCCGTTCGCACACCGCGCGGGACATCTCCCGCCACCGTGCGCGAAGTCCACGATCCTTACAACTTTCCTCCTCTTCTTACCGATTTCGACCTTTACTTGATGGGTGAGGGCACCCATTACGAGAAGTACGAGAAGCTCGGCGCACATCCCCGAGAAGTCGCCGGCGTCCCTGGCGTTAATTTCGCCGTCTGGGCGCCGAATGCATTGCGAGTGAGCGTGGTTGGCGATTTCAATCATTGGGATGGCCGTACGAATGCGATGCGCCCGCGCGGGCAATCGGGGATCTGGGAGCTATTTCTTCCTGGCACCGCCCCGGGCTCGATTTACAAATACGAAATCCGGCCGCGCGGTTCCGCGGCGCCAGTTCTGAAGGCCGACCCTTACGCAACTTATGCGGAGTTGCGCCCGCGCTCGGGCTCCATCGTATTTGATCTCGCCGGATATTCCTGGCGAGACACCGAGTGGCTCGCGGCGCGCAAAACGCGCGATTGGCTGGCCTCCCCCGTCACGACATACGAAGTCCACGCCGGGTCGTGGAGACGCAAGGTTGAAGAGGGCAATCGCTGGCTCACCTATCGCGAACTTGCGGATCAACTCATCCCTTATGTGAAACAGTTGGGATACACCCATATCGAGTTGCTGCCCATCATGGAATTCCCATTTGACGCATCCTGGGGATACCAGACGGTCGGCTACTTCGCCCCCACCAGCCGCTTCGGCACCCCGCACGATCTGATGTACCTCGTCGACCGCTGCCATCAGGAAGGCCTTGGCATCCTGCTCGATTGGACTCCCGGGCATTTTCCTTCCGATGCGCACGGCCTCGGACAATTCGACGGCACGCATCTTTACGAGCACGCCGATCCGCGCAAGGGCCGCCACCCTGACTGGGGCACGCTCGTTTTCAATTACGGCCGCACCGAGGTGCAGAATTTTCTGATCTCCAACGCGCTCTATTGGCTCGACAAATTCCACATGGATGGCCTGCGAGTGGATGCAGTGGCCTCCATGCTTTATCTCGATTACTCTCGCAAAAAGGGTGAATGGCTTCCGAATGAATTCGGAGGGCGTGAGAACCTCGCGGCCATCGCATTTCTCAAGCGGCTTAATGAACTTGTGCACTCGCGCTTTCCCGGCGCGCTCATGGTGGCGGAGGAATCCACTGCGTGGCCCGGCGTTTCGCGCCCCACTTTTTCGGGCGGCCTTGGATTCACGATGAAATGGAATCTCGGCTGGATGAATGACACGCTGCGCTATTTCGCGGAAGACCCCATCAACCGCAAGTTTCATCACAACGAACTCACCTTTTCGATGTTGTATGCCTTCAACGAAAACTTCGTACTGCCCCTCTCGCATGACGAAGTCGTCCACGGCAAGCGGTCTCTGATTCATAAAATGCCCGGCGACGATTGGCAAACATTTGCAAATCTGCGTCTGCTGTTCGCCTATCAGTACGCTCACCCGGGAAAGAAACTCCTTTTCATGGGCGGCGAGATCGCGCAGCGCGACGAGTGGGATTTTGACAACTCACTCGACTGGCACCTGCTGGAATTCGCTCCGCACCGCGGCGTTCAGAGACTTGTCGCGGATCTTAACCGCGTCTACCTCGCCGAACCGGCGCTCCACCAGGTGGATTTTGACTGGCGCGGCTTTGAATGGCTGGACGCAAATGACGCCGACTCGAGCGTTCTTTCGTTCGTGCGGCGCGCGAAGGATCCGGATGATTACGTCATCGTCCTTGCGAATTTCACGCCCGTGCCCCGCGAGAACTACCGCATCGGAGTCCCCCAGTCCGGCCGATTCCGCGAACTCCTGAACACGGATTCCGCCATTTACGGCGGCACAAATGTCGGAAACCTTGGCGCCGTTGGCTCCGAACATATTCCCTGGCTCGGACGCGAACATTCCATCAAGCTGCGCGTGCCGCCGCTCGCTGTGCTAATCCTGAAGCCGCAGAAACCGTAGCATCTCCCGTCAGATGCATTCAGCTTCCTCGAAGTCCAGTTTGGAAAACCTTTGGCTCCGCAATCGCATCCGAAAGGCAGTGCCTGAACCCGGCCAATGCTTTTCGGACAACGATTATTTGACAACGGGTAGTCAGCAATAGTTACCCTGGAACTTTCCGGGAGCTTCTTGCGTATAAAAAGACATGCCACCCGGGGAGGGGGCAATTCATGAATCTTCAATCTTCTTGGAAGCGATTGGCCGCCGGCAGCTTGGCAGTTTTTGCTGCCGCGCTGATGATTACATCCATAGTTCAAGCCAAACCGCAGCAGAGCGACCGATGGCTGCACGTTCGGGTGGATAGCGTGGATGGCAAAACCGATATGGCGCGCATAAATCTGCCCATCTCGCTCGCGGCTGTTATCGTTGCCAACGTGAACCATGATCAACTCCAGCACGGTCATATTCATCTCGGGCAGGCGGACATCAATGGCATAGACCTTCGCGCCATCCTAGACGCTGTGCGCACCGCGCACGACGGTGAATTCGTCACCGTGAAGAGCCACGAACAAGATGTCCACGTTGCCAAGGAAGACGGACATCTGATCATCCACGTGACCGACACCCGCTCTTCGGATCACCAGACAGTGGAGGTCCGCGTACCAATTAGCGTTGTGGATGCGATGCTCGCCGCCGGTGGACAAGACCTGGACGTTTCCGCGGGACTGCGCGCGCTGGCAGCTCATGGAGATACCGACCTTGTAATCATGAAGGACAAGCGCCAGACCATACACATTTGGCTCGATTCAAAAAACGGCCAGGATTGAGTGGAACATTTTCGGATTTCGTGAAGTTTGGGATTGACTCAAGATGTTGACAGCTCAGGTATTCCTGAGTGATGCAGGGCCGGCGACGTAAAGCGCGCACTCTGCCGGGTGCTGCTTTGAATTGGAGAAAAACATGCTGGCGAAGATTGCCATGGGCTTCTTGGTCGTCACCGGAATGGGCACGGCTTACATTTGCCAGGACGGATTCGTTCATGTTCAGGTCGTGGAATCGCGCAAGGGCGGCGAAAGTATCCATTTGATCCTCCCCGCTGAGTTGGGCCCGCTCGCCGCTCACCTCGTGCCCCTGGATCACCTGCACCATGCCGAGCGCAACCTGCGCGGCGTTTTGCCCGCATTGCACATCACCGCTGCTGAATTGGCCAAGCTCCCGGATTCGCTGCTTATTGAAGTGCAGCACGAAAGGGATCACGTCCGCATCTCGAAATCAGGAGAAGGTCTGGATATCAACTCTGAATCACCGGGCGAACATGTGCATGTTTGGGTTCCGCTGCGCGCGATCTATGACACGGCGGAGGCGCTCGAGTCACGCCTCGGCCCGAATTAAATCGAGTTCGACACACCATGGGGGTGGGTCTGTGACCCGCCCCTTCCCCTTGTACCCTTCGGAGTTTTCTTTTGCTTCAACTCTCCACTTGCCTCCCGCCCCAACTCCGCAGACAATTCCTTTTCGCGCAAGAATGTTCCGGAGGCATTTATGGATCCCAACGCGAAGAAGAAAGCCCTGCGCCTGATCACATACGGACTGTACGTCGCCACGTCCCGGCACGGAGAAGATTTTGCCGCCGGCACCATTAACTGGGTATCGCAAAGCTCCTTCACACCGCCGCTCGTGATGGCCGGAATCAAAGCCGACAGCAGGCTGCACGCTGTAATCGCCGCTTCGCGCGTGTTCGCGATTCACATTGTCGGGAAGGAGCAGAAGGACTTCGCCACGACTTTCTTCAAGGGCGCAGACCGCCAGGGCGACAAACTAACCGGCTACATCTTCGAAGATGGATCCACCGGCGCGCCCATTCTGATTGAAGCGCCTGCGTGGTTTGAATGCCGCGTGCTGGATCAGGTAGTTCGCGGCGACCACACGATATATGTAGGCGAGGTCGTGGGCGCCGGCGTGCGTAGTGAGGCCGAGCCGCTTACTCTGCGCGACACAGGTTTTTTCTACGGCGGATAAAATATTCCGGTAAGATCCTGCGAATCCTCGGGCTATAAATCATCGCGCCTTACAACGTCTGACTACTTGCCCGGTATGAAGTAGACCTCCTCGAACATGGACTCCTTCTCCCATCCATGCCGGTGAAGGATTCCCTTCCCGTTCTCGATCATTGTGGGGTGCCCGCAGAGGTAGGCTGTCGTGTCTTTTCCGGAAAGGTCCCATGCATCTGTATATTTGCGGACAAGGTCGTCTACGCGGCCCGTTTCTCCCGTCCACTTTGCGTCTTCCCAGGGACGGCTGATCGTGGCGACGTATTTGAGCCAGGGAGCTTCCTTCGCGGCGCTTTCCATTTCTTCGTGGTAGCCAAACTCCCAGGAGCGGCTCGCGCCGTTTAGAAGATAAAGTTTGTGTTCGCCTCCGAATTTGCCCTCCTTGAAATCTCGGAGCAGGGTGCGCACGTAGCTGACGAACGGCGCAATGCCGGTAACGGTACAAAGAAGAAGGTGCTTGGTGTGACCGCTCTTCTTGTCCAGAACAAAGCGGCCCTTGGCCACTTTGCGAAATGTCAGTGTGTCGCCGACCTTTAGCGGATAGAGCTTTGGCGTCAGTTCACCCTGCGGCACAAGTTCGATAAAGAACTCGACCTCTTTTTCATACGGAGACGAAACGATGGAATACGCGCGTTCAATGTGCTTCTCCGGCGTCTGGAACCCGAGCGTGGCATACTGGCCCGGCGCGTAACGGAAATCTCCGCCGGGGTCCACTCGAATTTTCCAGAGGTCTTCGGCGAAATCGGCGCGCTCGACAATCTTTGCGCGGTAAAACTTGTCTTCGGCTGGCGGCATAAAGTATCACCCGGGTCGCGCGTGCCCATCGTTCGCTGCGGGCGAGGCGCACTACAAAAAGGCGTCCGCTACGGCGGGCGCCCGTACCTAAATCAAGTCGAGTCTCAGTTGATTCGGCGGCGTGCGCAAATTTCCTCTCGCAATACTCTACAGGCCCGGACCGCGGCCCCGCATCATGTCATCCATATTCATCGGCGTCCCGGTGATGTGAGACTTCGCATCGGTGATGGTTTTGACCAGCACCATGGATGAGTTCGGCCCCGCGGCCCTTACGAGCGCCCACGGAATCGCTTTCGGCGAGATCCATGCGTCCGAAGTCCCGTCGGCGCTGCGCCAGTGCGAACAGTCAAAAGTGCCGGCCGGTGTTGTAACACTCTCGTTGCCAACCATTGTGCCCGACGTACGAACGTCCGCCATAGAATTGGTTGGCGGCGTCATCCCTCCGCCCCTTCCGCCCATCATGCCCATCATCGAAGGAGACATCATCATCGGTCCGCGGCCGGGAGCCTGAATAACCATCTTGGTCACACTGACCTGCGCGCCGTCCTTCACCATAAACTCTTGCATGACGAAATCCTTCCCATCCTTCGTCGTCATCTGCACTTCGAGCCAAAAGCCGTCTTTGCCATCTACGGTGTCCTTCTTCACAACTGCAACCGTCATCGTGGTTTTGGAATTGTCCTTCATATTCACCATCTCGTAGGTCGAGCCCCCGCCAACCACAGGGCTCCAAACTCCGTTGAAGGTGGGCATTGATCCCATACCCATCTGCGCGAGCAGCGGGGCGCCAACCAATACCAGCGAGACAGCCAACAGACCAGTTGCAATTTTCCTCATTCATTCCTCCAAATAAAGTCTGAAACCGTCGCTTTACAGATCGAGGCCCTGCTTGTTCTGCATTTGTTTAAAGTCAAAACTTACCTTGAGCGGAGTCTTTCCGGCTTGAAACGTAAAATCTACGCCCTTCTCGTCCGGCGCAATCGTTGGCTCGCCCGTGGCAGTCTTCTTGTCGAAAATGAAAAAGAGAGCAGCGGGCGTGCCCGTCTGATTCCTTTGTATCGAAACGTGGGAAGGAGCAATTTTGGCCTTCGAATTCCTTAAGATAATAAATGCTTGGGCCTTGAGGTCGTCTTCCGTTGATTGCATAAATGCCTTCATATTCTGGCTTTGGACCATAATCTGGTAGGTATCGGGCGCAGTGGAAAGTCCCTTGCGCGTTTCCTCCGAAGAAATCCCGGCCAATTCCCTTTTGCGCGCCAAAGCCTCTCGTATAGTACTGGCCGAGAACCAGCTCACAACAAATACGGTTTCCGGACCAGCCGTTGGCATGCCCTCCACTTGGGGGCCGCCAGTCTGCCTACTCCCTGTCGTCGTCTCGCCAGAGCCGCCGCTGCTCATACTTGAGTTATCTCTTGGTTTGGTGACCGTCAGATTTCCCGCCATCGGTCCACCGGTATTCATGCCGTACTGAATCTTGTGTGACCATGGCGAGTCTTGCAAGATTTTTTGCACGTCCTTCTCGTCCCAGCTTGCAAAATCCTTGTCCTTCCAAGGATCATTCGCATGGGCAACGACAACAATTAAAAGAACCGCCGCGAAAACAGCGACCACTCGCCTCACCATTGTCGGACTCCTCCTTGCAAATTCAATTGCGCCGGCCGTCACTCTGAATTCGATTTACTCGAGACTGAGCTTCGAGGGGTCAGTCTGGCTTCAAAATCATTGGCGTCTGCGTATTTATCTTTGGCCTCACGGCGCCGCACACATGTTTTTTATCAGTTCTGGTGTTTGAGCGCAACGCTTTTGGTAGGCCGTGCGTTCTGATTCAAGCAGCGATCGTCGCGGGATCCGCGTGATTTACTCGTACGCGAGTGCCTCGATGGGGTCAGCCTGTGCCGCACGGTAACCCGGATACAAAGCGCCCAGGCAAGAAGCGACGATTGCAAGCAGCACAGCGCGCACGACCCAGCCCGCGTCAATGTGAATTTGAAGCGTGGGCGCCCAGTACCGAAGACTGAAAACAATGCTGAACGTAAGTATGAGCCCAAGTGCGGCGCCGAGACACGCCATCATGGAAGCCTCTGCCTCAATCAAACCCAGAATACTTATACGCGAAGACCCAAGCGCCTTGAGGATTCCAATCTCGCGTGTGCGCTCGAGCACCATCGTGTGCATCGTCAGAAGAACGACAAGAAAGCTCATGGCCGTGCCCACAATCACAAATGATCGAATGAATGGTTTCAGCTCCGGAAGGCTGGACGACGTCATCAAAGTCATGTATTCGGACATCGTGCGCACGCTGCAATCGGGAAGCAACGCGACCAGAGTGGAGCGAGCTGCATCCGTGTCCCCTTTGCTCCGGACGTAGAACATCGAGACGCGCTTTTCCGCCCCAGCAACATCCTGTGCCGTGCGAAGTGGGACAAAAAACCGGGCGCCCTTCCCGTGAACTACGATTCCGACCAGGTGAAATGGGTGATGCATTAGCTGGACCGTGTCCCCAACATGCAGATGGCGCGATTTTGCGACAAGGTCGTCGGCAATAGCGTCATCGGGCTGCTCAAGCCGATGGCCTGTGAGAAACTGAAACCCCTTGCTCAATCCTTCAAACCTGGGTTCGTCAATGCCATATACGACTTCAAGATTCCGGCTGTCCGTAACAATGAGAACAGCGGCGACCTCGTCCACTGAGGGAAGTGAGGCAATCTGATTGCCAATGGATTCCTGCATGCTCGCACCCGAAAGGGCGAAGAAGATCGAGGAATGCGGCGGCTGCACGAGCAAGTCAGCGCCAACTCCTTCGGCGCGTTCTCCCATGTCCTTGAGAACACCTGTGGTGAGGCCAACGATTAGCAGAACCAGGATTACCTGGAGCGAAACCGCTATCACGCTCAGCAGGGAGCGCAACGGCCGCGCCTTCAAGTTGCTCCAAACCATTCTTGTGCGCGTGATGCGGTGGAAGGATTCCGATGACATGTATCCGAATGCCCTTGGATAATCTAACATTCGCTTTGGTGGCGGTCAAAAAGCGGGACCGCACCGCGTCCAAGTAAGGATTTCAACAGAATTGTTGAAAAGCTTGTGGAAATGGCGCGAAAAAATCCGCTAAGCGCAAAGTTCAGTGTAAGTTAAAGCGGATTGCACAAGAAGAGTGCAATTTCCGCTCATTTCGCATACCACTTGGAATGCCACTGCCACTTTTTGTGATCACTTCGAGGAATTATTCAAAAAACAGTGGGATACGATTGGAAAGACGTTTAGAACCACTTCGGGGGCCTCTCGAGGTGAATCTTGACCGATTGATCGTCCTCTGTCGCGTCATACCATTGCCCATATGCTTTCCAACCATCGGCAACCACCTGAATGAGAAATTTCCCTCGCGGAATTCCGTTGGCGATTGCAATGCCTTCTTTGTTGGTCTTGATATTCATCTCGATGTTCTCGTCCCTTGTCATCGAATGCTTGATCACATATCGGACATACACGCTAGCCATGTCCAGGGGCGCGGAACTTGCCCCAGCGGTCACTTCGATACGGACGCGAGTCATAGCGTTGGGATCGAGTTTCGGATTGTCTTTGGTCGGGTTACCGGCCTGTGCAAAAAGAATGGACCCCAGCATTGCCGCCGCCAGCGCGGCGGCGGAAAATTTCCTTGCGGAACTCAATCTTCGGAAGCCCACGGTCACTCCTCCAGCCATTTTGACGCTCCCCCACGTAACCAGGTGGCCTGGCGTTGAATTGACTGACAGACGCGGCTGCGCTAACGTCAAGCGGCAGACGCCGGCGCAAAGGCCGAGACTCATCTACTCATACGCCAGGGCGCGCCATTCTGCAATCAGATTTCAATCGCAGATAAGCGCCTGGCGAGTGCCGCCAGCGGCAATAGCATACTTACGAGGGAGGAATGAATGGGTTTTGCGACGGATGCTATCCACGTCGGGCAGGAGCCTGATCCATCCACGGGGTCCATCGTTCCGCCGATCTATCAGACGTCAACTTATGTGCAGACGGAGCTCGGAAAAAACAAGGGCTATGACTACGCGCGGACGAATCACCCCAACCGCAAAGCGCTGGAACGGTGTGTCGCAAAACTCGAAGGTGGATTGGCGGCGTTTGTCTTTTCCTCTGGCATGGCCGGGATTGACGCGTTGTTCCGGCTCCTGCGTCCCGGCGAGCACGCAATCCTTTCCCAAGCCGTCTACGGCGGCGTAGTGCGGCTGACGACACAATTCCTTGTGCAATTCGGCATGGAGTTCAGTTTTATTGACACTTCGTGCCTCGAGAACATCTCCAAAGCCATTCGGCCAAATACGAAGCTGCTGTACGTGGAAACGCCGACAAATCCCACGATGATTATCACGGACATCGCGGCGGTGGCCAAGCTTGCCCGCGAAAAAAACATTACCCTGGCGGTGGACAATACGTTTCTGAGTCCCTATCTTCAGCGGCCCATCGAGTTGGGTGCGCACATCGTGGTTCACTCCATGACGAAATACCTGAATGGCCATAGCGACTGCACCGGCGGTGCCGTTGTCCTTACTCGGCAGGAAGACGCGGACAAGATTTATTTCCTTCAGCGCTCGGCCGGAAGCGGGCTCGCGCCCATGGATTGCTTTCTGGTTTCGCGCGGGATTAAGACGCTGGCGGTGCGGATGCCAAGGCATGATTCAAATGGAATGGCCGTCGCAACGTATCTCGCGGGGCACGCCAAGGTGAAGCAAGTTCTTTACCCCGGATTGCCATCGCATCCGCAACACGCCATAGCCAAAAAACAGCAGCGCGGATTTGGAGCGATGCTGTCCTTTGACCTGGGCTCATTCGAGGCTTGCCGAAGATTGCTAAATCACGTGAAACTGTGCGCGCTGGCCGAAAGTCTGGGCGGTGTCGAGACGCTCATCTCGCATCCGGCGACGATGACGCATGCCTCCGTTCCCGCGGAGATGCGGCAGCAGATTGGGATCACCGACGGGCTTGTGCGCCTTTCCGTAGGTATCGAGGACGTGGAAGACTTGATCGCGGATTTGGAATTCGCGCTCGCCAAAGTGTGATTCATCAAGTGTTTATGCGGAGGTTTTTGTGAAGCTGAAAACTCGTTTGGTTGGCATCGTTGTTACGTTGGCGCTTTGCGTGGCGGCATTGTGGCTTGGAATCCCGCAGGCCTCGTTGCGCGCCAATGCTGCGAATGCGGGTGCGGCGCTTTCTGTGTCGCCGGCATCTCCCGCGGATGATTCGCGGCTCGCGGGTTCGTATCGGTTCGAGCGCGGAGGATGGGTCTACGTCCATCTCGAAGGAACGCCCGCGCAAATGGGTTACCAGCACGGCGTGCTGCTCGCGCCTGAAATTGCGGATGCGCTCAATGCTTACCGCGTCGGCGCAACCCATCAGACGAAACGTGACTGGACATTTTTTCGCAAGACGTCCCGCGACATTCTCTGGCCGCACATCGAGCAGGAGTACCGCGAAGAATTACAGGGGATTGTGGACGGCCTTCACGCGAAGGGCGTGAACGCGGAACTCGATGACGTCGTGGCGCTCAACGCGTTCATGGAAATTCCCAACTATTACGTTCCTTGGCTGAACACAAAAACACATGCGCGGAACGCGCCGCGTCTGACGAGCCCCGGAAATTGTAGCGCGTTCGTGGCGACCGGAAGTTACACGAAGGGCGGCGGAATCGTCATCGCGCACAATAATTGGACGGACTACTGGCAAGGCGAACGCTGGCGAATTATTTTCGACATTAAACCGAAGAACGGTTTCCGAATGATGATGGACGGATTTCCGGGCGTGATCGCCAGCGACGACGACTTCGGAGTGAATGCCAGCGGCATCATGATCACGGAAACCACGATTTCGCAATTCAAGGGCTTTGACCCCGATGGCGTGCCTGAATTTGTGCGGGCGCGGAAGGCGCTCCAGTATTCGACATCGATTGATGACTACGTGCGGTTTATGCTCGACGGCAATAACGGCGGCTACGCGAACGACTGGCTGCTTGGCGACCGCAAGACGGGTGAGGTCGCCCAGTTCGAGTTGGGCTTGAAGGATCATCGGGTGTGGCGCACCAAGGACGGATACTATGTCGGTTCGAATTTCCCGAGCGATCCGAAATTGATGAAGGAAGAAACAAATTTTGATCCGGCGGACACCAGCAGTTCCGCCAACGCGCGCCACACGCGCTGGGAGCAGATCATGCAGGCCTCGCGCGGGCAGCTTGATGTCGCGAGCGCCGAGAGATTCCTCGGCGACCACAATGATGTGATTCTCGGCAAGTCGAATGCGGACGAGCGCACCCTATGCGGTCACACGGACGCATCATCGCGCGGCGTACCGCAATGGGAGTGGGACGCCTACTACCCTGGCGGAGCGGTGCAGGGGAAAACAATGGATAGCAAAATGGCGGAATCGCTTAGCTTTTTCGCCCACACCGGACACCCCTGCGGGGAAGATTTTCTGGCCGAGCCGTTTCTCAAGGCGCATCCGCAATACGAGTGGCAGCGGCCGATTCTCCATGACATGAAGTCGGGCCCATGGACGGAATTTCGTGCGGGAGATAAGGCAACGAAATAGCGCTTATTCAACGCTTTCTTGGACCCAATCAAGATAAGGCCGTGATCCTGCGGCGATAGGCAGCGCAATTATTTCAGGAATTTTGTAGCTATGAAGAAGACGGATCTCGCGCTCGAGTTCCGCAAAAGCCTTCCGAGCGGATTTCAGGATTAGCAGCACTTCCCTTGCCTTTTCGATCCTCCCCTTCCACCGATAGATTGAGCTGACCGGCGCGCCACAGACGTTGCCGCACGCGGCGAGCCGTTTCATCACAAGCGAATTGGCGATGCGCCGGGCCTCTGCCGGCGAAGCGCAAGTTACGAGTACCACGATTACTTCTACATTGCGGGGCATTTTGCGCTCCTTTCAATCCGAGTGTATCGGCCCGGGCAAATCAACCGTTGCATCTTGCGTCACGCCTGAAAGGGGCTAAAACGTTATGTGACATCAAGGGCGAGCTACAATACCGCGCCAGGCGGAACCTATGCCAGCATCTCCCATACACTTCGGCACCTCCGGATGGCGCGCGATCATTGCTGACGAATTCACGTTTGCAAACGTGCGGCTCGCTGTGACGGCGATCGCATCTCACGTGCGCAAGAATGCGAAGAAGCCGGTGTTGATCGTCGCGCACGACACGCGATTCTTTGCCGAAGAATTTACGCGGGCTGCCACCGCAATTTTGCAGGAACAGAAGATAAAGGTGTTGCAATGCGATGGTCCCGCGCCGACCCCCGCTGTTGCATTTGAGATCCGCCGAAGAAAAACGTCCGGCGCGATCAATTTCACGGCGAGCCACAATCCGGCGGCATACAACGGCTTGAAATTCTCGGGGCCCGACGGAGCGCCGGCAATGCCGGAAGTCACGCACGACATCGAGAAGCGCGCGGCAAAACTCGATCCGCGGAAATTCGCGAAGATGCCCGGCGAACAAAATCATGAAGACACGCGGCCGGAGCAAATATCGCTGCAACAGACGTATCTCGCGCGAATCGCTGAACTTGTGCGGTTCGACGTAATTGCGAAGGGAAAAACCCGAATATTATACGACGCTCTGCACGGCACCGCCGCGGGGTATCTGGATCGCGCGCTTGTAGAACACGGCATTCCCTGCGAGACGATTCGCGCGAACCGCGATGTCCTGTTCGACGGCACCGGGCCGGACGTGACGGAAGAAAACCTGACGCCTCTCCGAAAAGCGGTGCTCGAACACCATGCAAAGATCGGATTGGCCACCGATGGCGACGCGGATCGCTTTGGAATCATCGACGCCGATGGAACGTGGATTTCGCCGAACCACATCCTGGCGCTGCTCTATGACTACCTCGTCGAAAGCCGCGGATGGAAGCTCGGCGCGGGGCGGAGTGTGGCAACTTCCCATTTTATCGACGCAGCGGCACGGCTACATGGGCAAAAGGTAGTTCAAACGCCTGTCGGATTTAAATACATCGGCGAATTGATTGAGCAGGACAAGATTGCGCTGGGCGGAGAAGAAAGCGCGGGGTTGAGCATCCGCGGGCACGTGCCGGAGAAGGACGGCATCCTCGCGTGCCTGTTGGTTGCGGAGATGATTGCCGCGCGCGGCGGCGCGACATTGTCCCAGCAGATCAGCGCGCTATTCAAGAAAGTGGGCGCCGAATTCTGGCCGATCCGCACGAATTTACATTTAGACGAAGATGTACAGGCAGCGGTCGTGGCGCGGCTGAAAAAAAACTACAAGACATTTCTTGGGCGCCACGTGAAGAGCCTGGACCGGACCGATGGTTTGAAGCTCGAGTTTGATGACGGCTCGTGGGTATTGATGCGGTTGTCGGGGACCGAACCGCTGCTTCGCGTGTACACGGAGGCCGGCTCGCAGAAGGAATCGGCCCGTTTGACTGAGGACACACGCGGTTGGATCTATGGGGATTCCGTGGTAAAGAGGAACTAGAAAATGAAGCGCACAACCGAGAAGCCGTCGTTTTTTCTTAAGAACATCAGGACAATTCTCGGTCTCACGATTCTTGCCATTGCGATCCACGATGTGTTCGGCCCGCACGGGTTTATCGCCATGGGCCGAACGCAGAATCAAATCATGCGGCTCACCGCCCAGATCCACCAACTCAACATAGAAAATGGAATTCTAACGGATGAGATCAACGCGTTGCAGACCGACCCCCGCCTGATCGAGCGCATCGCGCGCGAAGACATGGGCCTGGCAAGGCCGGACGAATTTATTTTCAAAATGCCCACGCCGCCGGATGATTCTTCGCAGAACTCGCCAGACAGGAAAAAGCGTCAGTGATCTTCTAAGATCCCCACATCTTAACTTCAAATTGGAATTCGTGGTGTCGCCGCATTCTTACGCCGCCTAAAATGGGTGCTCGCCATTGAAAGCAAAACCATCGAAACGAAAATGATCAGCAGGCCGAACGAGGCCGAAAGCACGGATTGCGTGTGCCTCTCCAGGATCGAAAGTCCCGTATAGACGAAATTGATGTGCACCCAATAGACAAGCAGCGACGTTTTCCCCATTTGGATGAGCGGACTGAAGCCCCTCTGCCCAGGTCCCCAGCGGCACCAGACATACGAGAGCCATAGGATTGCCAAAAGGATTCCGACTCGAATCACAAAAAAGCTTGGACTCGTGTGCCAGAAATCAAACTCCACATAGAGCCGCAGCGGCAGTGCAACTGCCAGCAATGCGAGGCCGGCAATCCCCGCTCCGATTACGGCGAGCAGACCGGTCGCTTTCGCCTGCTGCGCTCGCGCCCAATCCGTCATCAAGAAAAATCCGATGGCCAGCCCGGCGAATGCAAAACCAGCCCACGGGAAGAATGGAAAGAGCCAGGGCTGCGGCTTGCCGAAAATGTGGACTCCATTGACATAGGATTCGAGGAACCACGGCAGAAAGCGCGGACGCCAGGTGGTCCAAAGAGGGGGCGTCAACAGAGAAACGCCCAGTGCGATTGCTGCGGCGGTCCACACGGATTTCCGGCGCAAGACTTCAATTGTTGATGCCACGCCGGCTTTCTCGACGCACCAGCACACGACGCCCATCGCGACCATGCTCAGGCCAATCATGTTCAATATGTCGACTCGGAAGAGATCTGTCCACGGCGCGGGCGGATGCCCCTGGCCGAGAATAAACATCTGCAGTCGAAATAAGAGACCGAGCCCGAAGATTTCACCGCCGCGGCGAATTGTCTTTCGCGCGATTCCCCCACGCGGCACACCGCGCTTCCGCTGTCCGTCAGTCACCATGGCGAATGACACACCGGCAAGGAATAGAAACAGCGGCGCCGGCAATGTGCCGGCGAGTTGTGACCATTTGTCAAAAGTTGATTGTTTCGCGGCGGGGCTGAGCCAGGAATCGTAGCAATGCGTCTGGAACATCATCAGGCACGCGAAACCTCGCATCCAGTCAATATAGGCGAGCCGCTGTTTGGGGTCGGTGGGCATGGTCGGCGATAAAAGTTGCGATAGACTATCGCGTGATGGCCGATTCACGCCAGATGCGATTTCTGCCGGCGCTCGGGCTCTGGGCCGCGCTCGTGGCCGCTGCGCTTTTCTACGCCCTCTGGCATGGCTATGGCGAGCGGCCGCTTGCGTTTGCGGCCATCGCATTTGGAGTTTTTCTAGCGGGAGAAATCCTGCCGGGCGCGGCGCTTGCGACCGAGCGATTGCAGCGCGCGCTGCCGGCTCCTGTGGCCTGGGTGCTGGCTGCCCCGATTCTCGCTGCTTACGGCTGCTATGCAATCGGGACGGGCAGCTCTGCGGGATGGCGCTGGCTGGTAGCGGTCGCGTATGTATTCGTGCCGCTGGCGCTGCTCTCGCTTCGTGATGGAGGCGAACCCGGCTGGTACGACTACGCTGCCGTCCTTGCGGTCGCGATTCCCGTCAAGCTGAAGTGGACTGCGACCCTCTGGCCTTATCCCGACAACAAATTGGCGCACACGATGTCCATTCTGCTGGGGATGAACGTGGCGGTCGCTGGATTTTTGTTTGTGCGGCGGATGGACGGAATTGGATATGCATTCGCGTGGACAAAAAAGCAAACCTTTGCCGTGTGCGCCGGGATCCTGGTGATGATGGCCGTCGCAATTCCCGCCGGGCTGGCGTTGGGTTTCTTGCATTGGGCGCCGGGACACGCGGGTTGGGCATCGCTGCCGCTTGTGGCGTTGGGGATATTCTTTTTCACGGCTTGGCCAGAAGAATTTGTGTTTCGCGGGCTGCTGCAAAACATGCTTTCGCGGACATTCAAGTCCGAGAATGCGGGGTGGATTGTTGCTTCGATCTTATTCGGGCTGTCGCACATCGCCAACGGTTTCTTCCCCAATTGGAAGTACGCTCTGCTGGCGACGGTTGCGGGATTCGCTTATGGGTGGACGTGGCGGAAGTCTGGGAATATTTTCGCGTCAGCGATACTTCACTGCGTAGTGGATACTGTGTGGCACGCGCTGTTCCAGTGATGCGCGACCTCCAAAAACCAGGCAAACGATTCCCTTACAACTAACGCACCACTCCCGTCAGCGGACTCGACGCAGTCGCGTAAAGTTTCTTCGGAATGCGCCCCGCGAGATGCGCCTTGCGGCCCGCCTCGACCGCGGCGCGCATAGCTTCCGCCATCAGCACCGCGTCTTGGGCCTCGGCAATCGCGGTGTTCATCAGCACCCCATCTGCGCCAAGTTCCATGGCGAAGGCGGCGTCTGAGGCAGTCCCAACTCCTGCGTCGATAATCAGAGGAACTTCAGTGATGCGTTCTCGAAGGATGCGCAGATTCGCGGAATTCTGAATGCCCATGCCTGAACCAATCGGCGCGCCCAGCGGCATCACCGCAGCCGCGCCTGCGTCAACCAGCCGGCGCGCGACAATTAAGTCGTCGCTTGTATACGGCAACACTGTAAATCCTTCCTTGGCCAGGACTTCGGTAGCCTGCAGAAGAGCGGCGGTATCGGGAAAAAGCGTCTGCTGATCGCCGATTACTTCGAGCTTGACCCAATCCGAAAGCCCCACTTCACGACCAAGACGCGCGGCGCGGATGGCTTCATCCGCTGAATAGCAGCCGGCTGTGTTTGGCAGAAGGAAATATTTCGCGCGGTCAAGATAATCGAGCAGCGATTCCTTTGTTCTGTCAGCAAGATTAACGCGGCGCACGGCGACTGTGACCATTTCCGCGCCGGAAGCTTCAATGGCGCGCGCCATTTCCTGAAAGCTGCGGTATTTCCCTGTGCCGACAATCAGCCGCGACTCGAATGCGTGGCCGGCAATCACCAATTGATCGTTCATGATTATCTCCATCACAATTCTAACGCCACATGCGGACGGGGCCAAGTAACCGCAGGCGAATTGGGCGTCTGCTATTCTGAAGAGGAGGAATGCCCGATGGGACGAGGTTCCTCGACATCCGCGTAAAGCTGCTCGATCATTGCGCCGTTGCGCTGTTCGATGATGCGCCGCTTGAGCTTCATAGTGTAAGTGAGCTCGCCATTTTCAAATGTGAAATCCTGATCGAGAAGCGCGAAGCGCTTGATGGTCTCGTATTGCGCCACGTGCGAATTAATCCGCTCCACTTCCCTGCCGATCAGTTCGCGCACCCACGGATCCCGGGCGATCTCCGCTTGCGATGGAAATCGGCGTCCCTGTTCCGCAGCGACTGATTGCACGCGCGCAAAGTTCGGAACAATCAGCGCAACGATAAATTTTCGCCGATCACCGACGACGCACGCACCCTGAATGTAGGGGCTCATCTTCAGCGCATTCTCAATCGGCTGTGGCGCGACGTATTTGCCGCCCGCGGTCTTGATTAGCTCCTTCTTGCGATCCGTAATGGTGAGGAATCCGTCTGCATCGAGGTGGCCGATATCGCCGGTTGCCAGCCACCCATCCGGTGAAATTGTTGCGGCAGTCTCTTCGGGCCTCAGATAATACCCCTTCATCACGTGCGGCCCGCGCGTGAGGATTTCGCCGTCCGGTGCGATACGTATCTCGACGTTTGGTATCACCCGCCCGACCGTGCCTACCCTGTTCGCTTGCAAGCGGCTCGCGCTGATGACGGGCGAAGATTCCGTCAGCCCGTAGCCCTGCAGCACGGTCACGCCAATCGACCAATAGAATTCAGCAAGCTCTTTTGCCAGCGGCGCGCCTCCGGAGATGAATTCGCGGAGGCGGCCGCCCAATCCCGCGCGAATCTTAGTGTAGACAAGCTTGTTCGCGATCGACCAGCGGAATTTCAGCGCGGCAGAGGCCGGCTTCCCGTAAGCTTTCCAATCCACGGAATCACCGGCGACGCGAAGCGCCCAATCGAAGATCTTGCGCCTCGCGCCTGTTTCTTTGTGGCCCTTTTCGATGATACTAGCGTAAAGCTTCTCAAATACGCGCGGCACGGCTCCAACCAGAGTGGGCTTCACTTCCAAAAGCGCTTGGGCAATCTTCTCCATCGCGTCCACATAAGCAATGCTCACGCCGTGAAACAGGTAAACGTAACCGAGGGTTCGCTCATAAACATGAGCGAGGGGCAGAAATTCGAGACCTGTATCGCCAGGATTGTAGTCACTTTCGCCAAGCGAATCCGTCGCGTTCGAGGAAAGGTTTGAGTGCGTGAGCATGACACCCTTTGGCTCGCCCGTCGTGCCGGAAGTGTAGATGATCGTCGCAAGTGTGTCTGGCGTGGCGTCGTCCGCGCGAAGGCTGTAAGCGGCGATGTCGGCGTCGCCCGCGGTCGAGATGAGCGTCTCGTAGCGAAGCGCGTCGGAGCCATAATCCGTCTGCGCGTCTGCGACAATGAGGTGCCGCACCGTCTTCAATTGCGCGCGGCAAGACATCAGCTTTTCTGCTTGCTCGCCGCCGGCAACAAACGCGGCGACGGCGCCCGAATGATTCAAAATATAGATCATGCGCTCGGTGGATTCTCTGAAATAGACGGGCACATCCGCGGCGCCAAGGCCAAGAATCGCGAAATCGGCGATATGCCATTCGGGCCGATTGGCAGCGAACAATCCTACCCGGTCGCCGGGCTTCACTCCCAGTTCGCCGAGCGCCCTCGAAAGGCCGGCGATGCGCCGAAGCATTTCGCGCGCCGGAATGGAGATCCATGCGTCCGGGCCACGGAACATTTGAGCTTTTGGGTTGTTGAAGCGATCGACCGCGTCAAGAAGTCTGCGGGTTAGGGTGGGATATGGCATGGGTTCAGCGAAAACCGAATGTATCGCAGAGGGGCTTCGGGCGCAATGTTGCCTCAAGAGAGATTCGATGGAAGCCCCGGAGGACTTTAGCGGGAGATTCCATTGGCTTCGGTGTAGCCCGCGAATCTCTGCTGCGTTAAGATGACGGTTGCGGAGACCAAAATGGCCCCAATGAACACGACCACCGAGGCCGGCTACCAGCCTGTGCACGCACCTCGCGGGACTCAAATCTCCTGCAAGGGCTGGCAACAGGAAGCCGCGCTTCGGATGCTGATGAACAACCTCGACCCGGAGGTTGCCGAAAGGCCGGAAGACCTCGTCGTCTACGGCGGCACTGGAAAGGCGGCGCGCAATTGGGCGTGCTTCCGCGCGATTGTGGATTCGCTTCGCACGCTCGAAAATGATGAGACGCTGCTCGTTCAGTCCGGCAAACCCGTGGCCATTTTTCGCACACATGAGTACGCGCCGAGAGTGCTCATCGCAAATTCAAATCTGGTTGGCCACTGGAATAACTGGAAGCATTTTGGCGAGCTCGATCGCGCGGGCTTGATGATGTACGGCCAGATGACGGCGGGAAGCTGGATTTACATCGGCACGCAGGGAATCTTGCAGGGCACGTATGAAACATTTGCAGCGGCGGCGCGCAAACATTTTGGCGGGGATCTCGCCGGAAAGCTGGTCGTCACCGGCGGCATGGGCGGAATGGGCGGCGCGCAGCCCCTGGCGGCGACTCTCAACGGCGGGGCATTCCTGGGAATCGATGTCGATCCGGAACGAATCAAGAAACGCCTGCGCTCGGGCTACTGCGAAGTGATGGTCAATGACCTTGACGAGGCGCTGCGCATCCTGAAGAACGCTGTGCGCAAGCGGGAAGCTGCTTCCGTGGGGCTGGTCGGCAATTGTGCGGAAATTATTCCAGAGTTGGCGCGGCGCGGCGTCGTGCCGGATTTGTTGACCGACCAAACTTCCGCGCACGATCCGCTGAATGGATACATTCCGAAAGGCTGCACCGTCGAGCAGGCCGCGGAATTGAGGAAGAGCAATCCCGATGAGTACCGGGACCGCGCGCTCGATTCCATTGCGGCGCATGTCCGCGGAATGCTCGATTTGCAGAAACTTGGAGCGGTGACGTTCGATTACGGCAACAACATCCGGACATTTGCATTCGAGCGCGGCGTCACAAATGCATACGATTTTCCCGGCTTCGTGCCCGCATACATCCGTCCGCTCTTTTGCGAAGGCCGCGGGCCGTTTCGCTGGGCAGCGCTTTCGGGCGAGGCGTCCGACCTTCACCGCACCGACCAGCTCGTCCTCGAAATGTTTCCGCACGACGAAGTCTTGACACGCTGGATTCGACTGGCGCAGAAACACGTGAAGTTTCAAGGCTTGCCCGCGCGGATCTGCTGGCTCGGCTATGGCGAACGCGACAAGTTTGGACTGGCGCTGAACGATCTTGTCGCGCGCGGCGAATTGAAAGCGCCGATTGTGATGGGCCGCGACCATCTTGACTGCGGCTCGGTCGCATCGCCCTACCGCGAAACGGAAAAAATGCTCGACGGCTCGGATGCCGTGGCCGATTGGGCGCTTCTCAATGCCCTGCTCAACACCGCGAGCGGCGCGTCTTGGGTCTCCATTCACAACGGAGGCGGAGTTGGCATCGGTTACTCGCAGCACGCCGGCCAGGTGACCGTCGCCGACGGAACGAAGGAAATGGCCGCGCGCATCGAGCGCGTACTGACGAATGATCCGGGCATCGGCGTTGCACGACATGCGGATGCAGGCTACGCGGAGGCGATCAGTTTCGCCAGGGGACACAGCATCCGAATCCCTATGCTCTGATCCGAATTTCGCTAAAATCTATTGCACCAAACAGCGTTCCTCGGACATCTAAGCCGAGTGGTTGAGATGTCGTCGAGTAGTTTTGAGAGAGGACACCATGATTGTCGTGACAGGAGCTACGGGAAACACGGGGAAAGTTGCTGCGCAAGCATTGCTCGCGGCGGGTGAAAAAGTACGCGTCATCGGCCGCAACGCGGACAAGCTTCAACAATTTGTGGCAAAGGGCGCGGAGGCGTTTACAGGGGACGTTAAAGACGGCGATGCAATGACCCGCGCGTTTACAGGCGCCACCGCCGTTTACGCGTTGATTCCGCCCGATATAAAGACGCCGAATTTGCGCGAATATGATGCAGCGGTTGGCGAATCGCTCGCCGCCGCGCTGGAGCGCGCGGGAGTCAAGCATGCCGTTTCACTCAGCAGCGTAGGCGCGCAGCTCGCCGAGGGCGCGGGGCCGGTGAGCGGTCTGCACCATTTTGAGCAGCGCCTGAACCGCGTTCCGGGACTCAACGTCTTGCATCTGCGCCCGGGCATGTTCATGGAGAATTTCTTCATGACTGTCCATGTATACAAATCGATGGGATTCTTCAGCGGCCTTGTGAGAGGCGACGTGCCGTACCCCACAATCGCCACAAGGGACATTGGCGCGCGTGCCGCGGAAGAATTGCGCTCGCTCAGCTTCACTGGCCAGCAAACCCAGGAACTGCTTGGTCCACGCGACCTGACGATGGACGAAGCCGCACGAATTTTCGGCACAGCCATTGGCAAGCCGGGACTTGGCTACATGCAAGCGCCGGGAATGATGGCCAAGCCCGCGCTGTTGCAGGCCGGGCTTTCCGCGGACATGGCCGACAATTACATTGAAATGTCGAAGGCGGTCAACGAAAGGCGCATGGTGCCGCTCGAAACTCGGAACGCAAAGAACACGACGCCGACGACCTTTGAGAGCTTTACTGCCGAGGTGCTTGTGCCCGTGTTCAAGGGGCAGTCCGCCTCCGCCTAACGGGCAAATCGCGCTTCCGAGGAATCCGCCAGTAACATAATCGCCGGACTGAGCGATAATATCCGCGCTGTGTCAAAGGCCACCCTCATAACCGGATGCGCGGAATTGGTTACGCTGCGCGGCGCCGCTCCGCGCCGCCGGCGCGAGCTTGCCGAACTCGGCATTATCCGCGATGGCGCGCTACTCATACGCGATGGGCGCATTGCCGCCGTCGGCCGCCGCGCCAATATTTTGCGGCACAATTCCGCGCGCGGAGCAACGAGGGTCGACTTCGGAGGACGCGTCGTGCTTCCGGGGCTTGTCGACTCGCACACGCACCTCGTTTTCGCCGCCAGCCGGGCAGCCGAATATGAGAAGCGCATCGCGGGGGCCAGCTATGAGGAGATTGCACGCTCGGGCGGCGGAATACTTTCGTCGGTAAAGAAGCTTCGCGCGGCGAAGCCCGAGGTCCTTGAGGATCTCGCAATTGCAGCCTTGCAGCGCATGGCCGAGCACGGCACGACGACCGTTGAAGCGAAATCCGGATACGGCCTGAACGCCCAATCAGAATTGATGACGCTTCGCCTGCATCGCCAACTTGGTCTCCGGCAGCCGGTTGGCATCGTTTCGACATTTCTAGGAGCGCATGTGGTGCCGCCGGAATACCGGAAGCGGCGAAATGGCGCAGATGCATATGTGGATCTCCTGTGCCGCAACCTGATTCCCCAAATCGCGACTGAAGATCTTGCGGATTTCTGCGATGTTTTCTGCGATCGCGGCGCATTCACCGTTGCGCAAGCTCGCAAAGTCCTTACTGCGGCCCGCGCCTGCGGCATGGGTCTCCGCGTTCACGCCGAGCAGATCGCCCGCACGGGCGCCGCGCGTCTCGCTGTAGAGCTGCACGCCGCAAGCGCCGATCACCTCGAGCAAGTCACGTCCACCGACATCCGCGCGCTCGCCAAATCGAGCACCGTGGCAACGCTGCTTCCCGGCTGCCACTTTCATCTCGGATTGCCACAGAAGGCGCCGGCGCGAAAACTCATCGAAGCCGGCGCCATCGTCGCTCTCGCGACGGACTTTAATCCCGGCACAAGCCCGACGCTCAGCATGCCGATGATTCTCTCGCTGGCGTGCGATCAATTGCGGATGTCGCCCGCCGAAGCGATCGCAGCCGCCACAATAAATGCGGCTTATGGCTTGTGCCGGAACGTCACGATCGGCTCGCTCGAGGTTGGCAAGTTTGCTGACTTGGCTGTGTTCGATGTGGCCGACTATCGTGAAATCCCGTACTATTTTGGTGTGAACCTTTGCGTGCTCACGATGAAGCGAGGGAATCTGATTTACGCTCACGCGGGCTCGGGTTTGCAAGGAAACTAAATTCAGGAACCTCTGATTCACTATGCGCCGAATTGTCGAATGCGTACCGAACTTTAGCGAGGGCCGTGACGTCTCTAAGATGGAGGCGATTATCGCCGCCATGCGCGAAGTCCCGGGTGTCGCCATACTGGACCGTGAATCCGACGCCGACCACAACCGGATGGTTGTGACGCTCGCTGGCGAACCGGATGCCGTCGCGGAAGCCGCGTTGCGCGGCGTTGGCAAGGCCCAGGAATTGATTGATCTCACGCAGCAATCAGGCGCTCATCCGCGGATGGGTGCGACCGACGTGGTTCCTTTCATTCCGATCGAAGGTGTTGAAATCGAGGATTGTGTCGCGCTCGCCAAACGCGTTGGTCGCGAGATCTGGGAGCGATACCGCATCCCCATTTATTTCTACGAAGCGGCGGCACAGCGTCCCGACCGCGCGAACCTTGAAAATATCCGAAAGGGCCAATTCGAGGGGTTGCGCGACGAAGTCCAAACGAATCCGGATCGCGCTCCCGATATTGGCGATCCCCAACTGCACCCCACGGCTGGTGCGACCGTTGTTGGCGCGCGCAAGTTCCTTATCGCCTACAACGTCAATCTCGATACCCCGGACGTCAAAATCGCGAACAAGATCGCTAGGGCGATACGCTTCTCTTCCGGCGGTCTGCGCTATGTGAAATCCATGGGTGTAGAACTGAAGTCGCGCGGCCTGGCTCAGGTATCCATTAACCTGACCGATTTCGAGCAGACGCCCATGCACCGCGTATTTGAAATTGTGCGCCGTGAGGCGGAGCGATATGGCTGCCGGATCGTGGGGAGTGAGATTGTCGGTCTGGTGCCCAAAAAAGCGCTGGAGATGGCGGCGGACTTTTTCCTGCAACTGGAAGGTTTCAAGACGGAGATGGTGTTTGAGAACCGCCTTGCGACGGCATTGTCGGGAACGCCCGTAGGAACGGGCGGGCCAGGCCATTATGCTGCCCTGGCTGGGCCCCTTCTGGAAGCGGTGGGCCGACCCACGCCGACACCGGGAGGAGGCTCCGTAGCGGCCCTGGCAGGCGCTCTGGCGGCTTCTTTAGGCCAAATGGTGGCTGGCCTCGCCCGGAAGAAGAAATCGCATGCTGAGCACGTGGATGCGCTCAGCGCGGCAGTTGCAGAACTGGACCAGGTGTCGAAGGCGCTCGCTACAGCCATGGACCTCGACGCCGCTTCCTATGACTCTGTCCTCACCGCATACAAGCTTCCCAAAGATACTCCGGAAGAGGCAAGCTGGCGCGAGACCGCAATTGCCAAGGCGCTTTCCCTTGCCTCGGAAGTCCCGCTTGGTGTCGCTGAGATTGTCGCGAAGCTGTATGAACGGCTGGGGCAACTGGAACCCATCACTCCAACGTCTATGAAATCAGACCTTCAGGTGGCAAGGATGATGGCCGTTGCGGCGGCGCATGGCGCGCTTGCAAACGTGGAGATAAACCTGGAATCACTCACGGACAGGGATTTCGTGGCCGAAATGAGATCTCGCGTTGCAGCCGTTCACGCAAGCCTGGCGCCGCGACCAGCTGCAATGGCACGATGAATTTCTGGGGGGATTATGAAAGTACGAAGTCTTGCAATTATAGGCGCTCTGCTTACATTGGCGTTTTTTTTCGCATTCCCGGCGCCCCGCGCTCATGCCGGAACGCTGAGCACTGACGTCATCGGTCTCTTTCCGAGCACCGTGGGCGAATTCGCATACGCTGACCTGCGCCAGGCGCGCCAGTTTCCATGGTTTGCACAATTAAAGGAGCAAATGCTCCCGGCCCGGTTCAAGCAATTCGAGACCTTCCTCACTGCCGCAGGAATGGACCCAAATCGGCAGGTCGAAGAAATAGCGTGGGGGCTTGTCCCCACGAGTATGGGGCAAGGCGCGTCGACAGGCGTGCCTTCATCCGAGCAGATTCTTGGAGTCGCCTTGGGCCAATTTCAACCGGCGACGGCTCAGGCCTATTTCAAGACTCAGAAGACGCCTTCGATCAATACCCACGACCATACGCTTTATGCCATCGGAGGTAGTGGAGGAGGCTCGGATGACTTCTACATCCTGTTTCTCGACTCAAGTACGGCGGCGTTCGGCCAAAAAGCGACTCTCGAAAAGCTTCTTGATGTCCGCGTCGGTATCCAACCGAATCTGGTTCACAACGATCAGATGTATCCCCTAATTAACCATGCCAACGGGCACGGAATCGTGTGGGCTGCGCTGAATCCGGGTTACACGCGGCTCGCGATGCAACAGCTTGTGCCGGCAACCGCGCAATTCCCCGAGGCTGCGCAACTTTTGGCAAAAATCAGGTCGTTGGTGATCAGCATCCAATCGACCACCGGGGTAGAGGCCGATTTCCAGGCCACCTGCGATACATCGGATGACGCCAATCAAATGGGCGCTCTCCTGCAGGCCGGATTCATGCTTTTGAAAATGCAGGCGAATACGCAGAACAACACCGGCCTTGCTCAGATGATTGACGGCGCAAGAGTTAGTCCCTCTGGCAATCAACTGGGCATAACCATCGGCCTGACGAACGACCAGGTTATGTCACTCATTCAGAGCAACACGTTTGCGCTGAAGTAGAGGAATTGCTGTTTTCCTGCGCGTTGCACCGCTAAGGTCTTTTGCGAGTGGGCGAAAGATTCTTTACCAAATCCAAGCGAATGGCGCCGCCCGACGATTCAAGTCGTACGGAATCGAGTTTCCCTGCAAACAACGTGCGAATCTTTTCCCCTTTTTCCGGCTTCGCATTTTCCCCGCGAAAAAGGAGAACAGCCTCAATCTTTCCAACGGGGGCGGCGATAGACATTTGCACTGGTTTGCTGTTCCGCGATGGATTGCCGAAGACTTCGCGGAAAGCATCCTCGAAGGCCCCCACAAGATTCGCCCTCGCGCTTTCGGCAAGACCAGCCGCTTCCGCGAAATGATTCACCGCCGCGGACACTCCAGCCAGGAGCCGCGGATCGCCCGAAATTGTGAGTTCAATTCTGCCGGTTTCAGTTCGTTCCAATGCTCACCACGCTGATCTCGCAAGCTTCCCTGCAATCCGGGCAGTAATACAGGCCGTCCATACAAAGCCGGATGTTGTACACGGCCTTGCAAATAATGCAATAGCGGTCGCATTTGCAATCCGCTTCCGCCTTCTCACAAATCGCGCAAACTACCCGTCCGATCACATCCGCCTCCTCATTCACTTTATACGAGCGGTTTCCCCCCGACAAGGCGCAAGTTGAGTTCGCTTCTCAGCGCCCGTCTCCCGCTCAGCCCCCTGTTTCATCATTGGCGCTTATTGCGCGGCACATTCTTGACCGTCGCGGGCAAGGCTGCTATAAACAAACGCTTGCTTGTCTATGAGATTCTCGCCTGCAAGAACTTCTTAAAGGGAATTTGATACCGGAGGGTGCATGTCGGTAACCGTAACAGAGTGGGTCTGGTTCATAATGGCCGTGAGCGTGATATCGCTCCTGATGGCCTGGGTTTTCACGCGCCAAGTGCTCTGGGCGGATACGGGCACGGCGCAAATGCAGGAGATCGCCGGCGCCATCAAAGAGGGTGCGGAAGCGTTCATGAAGCGACAGTACAAAACGATTTATGCCCTGAGCGTCGTCCTGGCCGCGTTGATTTACGTGTTTTATTTGAAAAAGGGCGGAAATCTTGCGTTCAAAATGGTGGTGGCGTTCTTCGCCGGAGCCATCTGCTCCGGCCTCGCGGGATTTTCCGGGATGTTTGTCTCAATCCGTGCAAATCTGCGTGCTGCCAGCGCTGCGCGCACCAGCCTCAATCGGGCGATGCAGCTCGCCCTGCGGGGAGGCGCCGTCACTGGATTGAGCGTGGTGGCGCTTTCGCTGCTTGGCGTTGGGCTTATTTTTCTCGCCTTCGGTGGAATGGCCGACCCGAAGGGAGTGCCCTACCAAATCGTGGGTTTTGGGTTTGGCGCAAGCTTCGTTGCATTATTTGCACAACTCGGTGGCGGCATTTATACCAAGGCCGCTGACGTGGGCGCTGACCTCGTTGGAAAAGTGGAAGCAGGCATCCCCGAGGACGACCCGCGGAATCCCGCGGTGATCGCGGACCTCGTCGGCGATAACGTTGGCGACTGCGCTGGGCGCGGCGCGGACCTTTTCGAGTCCACCGCCGCCGAAAACATCGGCGCGATGATTCTGGGAGTGGCGCTCTTCGGTCAATTCGGATTGTTCGGTATTTTTTTTCCGCTCGTCGCGCGCGCGTTTGGGTTGCTCGCATCCATCATCGGCATCTGGTGCGTGAAGCTGAAGAACGAAGATGAAGACCCGATGGTCGCCCTGAACCGCGGCTACATGATCACGTCGGCGCTTGCCATCGCCGGGTTCTACGTCGCCGTGCGATTCCTTCTACAAAATAACCTCTGGTTTTTCTCGGCGGGCATCATCGGAGTTGTCACCAGCTATTTATTCGTCTGGATCACACAGTACTACACCGAATATCGCTATCGCCCGGTGCAAAGCATCGCGAATGCGAGCGTGACCGGCTCCGCTACAAATATCATCACCGGCCTGGCGGTGGGAATGGAATGTACGGCTCTCCCTGTTCTGGTCATCTCTGCAGCGATTCTTTCGTCCTACTACTGCGGTAGGTACGCGCTTCCGGGAGTCCACGGCGCCGGTTTGTTTGGCACCGCCATCGCCACCATGGGAATGCTTTCAACTTGCGCATACATTCTTGCCATGGATACCTTCGGCCCCATCACCGATAACGCGGGCGGCATTATCGAAATGTCCGGCGCACCCGAAGATGTGCGCAAACGGACAGATCGCCTTGACTCCGTTGGCAACACTACCAAGGCGCTTACGAAGGGCTATGCGATTGGCTCTGCGGCGCTCGCGGCATTCCTGCTCTTCTCCGCGTTCCAAGATGAGATCACAACTCTCATGCAGGCGAGGACCCACGATCTTTCATACCGGTTCGAGCACGTGGATCTCAGCAAACCCGTAGTTTTCACCGCGGCACTGATCGGGGCCGGACTCGTCTTCCTCTTTAGTGCCTTCGCCATAAAAGCCGTGGGCAAAGCCGCCTATTCGGTGATCGAGGAAGTGCGCCGCCAATTCCGCGAAAACCCGGGCATCATGGCAGGCACCTCCAAACCCGATTATGGCCAATGTGTGGACATCGTCACAAAAGGCGCTCTGAAAGCGATGGTCGTTCCCGGACTGCTTGCGGTCGCCGTCCCTGTCGCCGCCGGATATGCATTTAAATTTTTCGCCACCATTCAAGATCCAACCATTGGCGCCGAATCTGTCGCCGCAATCCTGATGGTCGGCACGATTGTCGGCATCCTGATGGCGACATTCATGAACAATGGCGGCGGCGCGTGGGACAACGCCAAGAAGTTCATTGAGACCGGAGAATTGGGCGGAAAACGCTCCGATGCCCACAAAGCCGCCGTAGTTGGCGATACCGTCGGTGATCCATTTAAGGACACGGCCGGCCCTTCGCTCCACGTCTTAATCAAATTGCTCTGCACCGTGGCATTTGTCATGGCGCCGCTGTTCTTGTAGTCGCCAGTTTTTACCGGATTTTACCTCTGCGGGAATGCGAATGGGGCGGCCTCAATCCAGGTCGTCCCGTTTGTATATTCTGACCGGAGCGCTGAGGCAATTTCTTATTTGATGGGAAGACCTCGCGAAACCATTTTTTCGAGGGGATGCGGGGCAAAGTCAGTTGGAACTCGTTACTTCTTCCTGCGCAAGAATTTCCCTCACTTTGGCGAGCATTGCTTTATGCGAGAAGGGTTTGGAGAGTATGTGCGCGTCCGCCGGGAGAGTCTCCTGATCCTTTGGTTTAAATTCAATATAGCCGGTGATGAATAGAATGCGCATCCCCGGTCGATTTTCAGACAGTTTTCGCGCGAGAACCGCGCCGTTCATTCCCGGCATCACGACATCTGTAATGAGCAAATGAATTTGATCCTTGAAGGAATTGGAAACCGCCAATGCCTCCGCTCCGTTTGCAGCCGCTAAGACACGATATCCGTCATTTTTCAATTGGCCGGCAAACAGATTCCGTATGGAATCCTCATCTTCTACGAGGAGCACCGTTTCAGATGCAATGGCCGGCTTGTCTCCAGCGCTTGCGGAACTTGAAGCCGGAATGGACGGCGAAACTTCCGGCAGGAGAATTTTGAATGTCGTCCCCTCGCCCACCTTGCTCGTCACCCAGATGTATCCGTCACTTTGCTTCACCACGCCGTAGACGGTCGCGAGACCCAGCCCCGTCCCTTTTCCCTTTTCCTTTGTTGTAAAAAATGGCTCAAAGATGCGCACCTGCGTTTCTGCGTCCATCCCAGCTCCCGTATCGCTAACTGTGAACCGGACATACTTCCCAGGTTGGACCTTGTACTCCATTCCGATACAGAAGGACTCTTCCAATACTTCATTGCAGGTTTCAATCTGAAGCCGGCCTCCCCAGGGCATCGCGTCGCGGGCGTTCACCACTAGGTTCATGATGATTTGCTCGAGCTGACTTTGATCAACCTTTACCTTGCCAACGGTGGGATCCAATGATGTGATGAATTCGATGTCCTCGCCGATCAGCCGCCGCAGCATTCTTCCCATATCTCCAACGATGACGTTCGGGTCCAAAACCCTGGGCTGAAGAACCTGCTGGCGGCTGAAGGCCAGCAACTGATTCGTCAATCCGGCGGCGCGCTGTCCGGCTTTTTTAATTTCCGCCACATTCTTGATCAGGCGGTCGTCCTTTGAGAATTGAGCTTCGAGGATTTCGGCGTAACCAATAATGACGCTGAGCAAATTATTGAAGTCATGTGCTACCCCGCCGGAAAGACGCCCGACGGCTTCCATTTTCTGAGCCTGCCGGAGTTGCTCGTCTCTTTGCCGAAGGGCTTCTTCGGCTTTCCTCCGCTCCGTGACATCGCGGTTCACGATCACCAGCAGTTCGACTTCACCCTTTTCATTTTGCACGCCGCTCGCGGTGGACTCCAAAATTCGCCAGGTCCCGTCTTTGTGCCGGAACCTATATTCCACACGGCGGCCCACACCCGTTTCCAGAGTCTGCTCGGCGGCAGCCATTACAAGTTCCACGTCATCGGGATGAATCTGCTCGGCTGCGGTGGTGTTTCTTAGTTCGTTGGGCGTATAGCCGAGACACTTTTCATATGACGGGCTGTTATAGACCCTGTGCCCATGAACATCCACGACGGCGATTAAATCGTCCGCATGCTCTGTGATCAAATGAAACAGTTCCTGGCTTTCGACGAGTTGACGGCGAATGCGGTTTAGTTGCCATTGTTGGAAAAAAGCGTAACAGTCAAAAAGCAACACGAGTGCAAGCAAGCCCCGGACGGTCTGCCGCAAATTAAGCTCGTATATGACATCCCTTTGGCCGAAAAAAAGAAAAGGGAAAGTAAAAGAAAGCATTCCCACTGTAAGCAGCAGCGTAATTGAAATCACCGAGAACCATAGCCACCATTGGCGGCGCTCGGCTTGATGCATACTCTTCCGGATCGCTTCCGCACGGCTGGATCCGGCGACACTTTCAGCGCGCCCGCCCGTATGGTCGTGATGGTGGAAGGAGGCCATCCTTCCCATAAAAGCTTGTTGCCAAATAAACGTCAATAGTCCAATTGGTGGCAGTATTCATTGCATTTATTAATCATACTTAGTATTTATATTGTGATATACTCCTCGCCTGAAAGAACAATCGTTATTGCTGGCCGCGATCCAGCGTGTCATAAAGCGGCCGCACCGGCCAAACGCTGGGGGATTCATCCGCAACGGTGATTGCCAGGACGCGGATTGCACCATTGTTTGGGACCGTTAACGTCTTCGCACCCGCTGGGAGATCGATCGCGTAACCGTACAGGTACGAATAGGAATACGGCGCGTTTGTCCCATCGGCATTGTGGTGATGGGAGGCAAACCACGCCACGGGCGCGCGCTTGATGAAGCCCGGCGTCAGGCCGGCGTACTCCATTACCGTCCGCATGCGTGGCGGCGTCCCCGGGGGCGGCGCGGGCGCATCGGGACGCTGAGGAACCGGCTCCTGCCTGCTGCTCCATACCCGGTCGTCCCACTGTCCGATAAAACCGCCCCAGAATTGGATTGTCAGATCCACGTCCGAATCCCCGGTGCGGAATGTGACGGGCTGGTCGCCATACGCAGATGCCGCCAAAATGTAGACGCGATTAAAGTTGCCCGCGGGTAGGGAGATCGTCTGACCGCGGGTCATAATCGCGTCGACGTTCCCTGCCCCGCCAGGCGCGAGCTTAAATTGAATTCCGCCGTAGGAAATCGTCCCGGGTAACATCTCCGCCGGAATCGCGTGGCCCGTATCGTCGAAACCCGGAGCGGGAGATTCGCCATCTTTGCTGGAGACCGCGCGATTATAGGATAGCTTCACTTCCAGAAATTTCGGCGCCGCCTCCGCATGTGTGGCCGCCGCTAGACGCACGGCAAACGTGCGCGGTTGATACGCTCCAAACGAGGTGACCAATTCCCCGTTCGTCACTGTTCCCGCGCCAAGAGGCTGTTCCTGCGCATTCACCTCACGAGCGGCCGCAACCGGCGCTGCAAATCCGATGCGCACATTCGTCTGTGGAATCCCTTCCATTTCCACAAGGCGCACGATGATTTCATTGCTCAGTTCAGCCTTCTTCAAAGCCAGCACACGAACGCGGCTGTTGTTCATTTTGAGGAGCGAAAATGATTTGCCAAGATTGCCTGCATGCGCCTTGGTCGCGAAGGCAATCAAAGGCTGATTGAGCCGGTATGCCTGCCAATCCGTTTCCGCTTCGCGCCAATCGGCAGCGTGTCCCGCGAGGCCGAACACGAATTCATGGTGGCCCAAATCCTGGGAGATTTGGTCGATATAAGCTCTGCTGTTGCCCGCTCCGAGCCCCGGCGTGTAAATCAGAGTCAAACGCAATGTGCTGTCGTCCGGTTTGTCTGAGGCATACTTACAATCCGAAAGAATCGTTACGCCGTACGCCGCGCTCTTATCGGTAAGATCGAACCATTGGTGCGACGGGTACTCAAAGCTGCGCGGTTCGTCGTTCCCGCGCGCAACCGTGCCAACATCCCAGTTGTAACTTGCCTCCGGATTGGAAGCGGTCAGCGGAAAAACGGCTTTCAACGCCGTTTCCTGCGTGAGCCAGTCAACCACGTTCGAGAATTCCACGCGATTGCCCGCATCGCCCGCCGAAAGCCGGATGTCCTGCACAAAATGGGAATGCTCGCTGTCGCGTTGCACCTCGATGGCAATACGGACCGGTCCATTTTCCACCACGCGAATGCGCGCGAGGCCCTCGACGTATCCGCGCGGCGCCCGCGTCTGGTCCGCGTAGTCCATATTCCATGCGGGCCAATCGTGTGGATGCTCGCTTAGCAACGCGAGCCGGATGGGCGCTGAGAGCAATTCTCGGTTGATCTTTTTGTCGAAAATGCCGGAGACGTCGCCGTCGTCATTGAGCGTAACGCGATAGCGGGCGTTTTCGAGCGAGCGGTCCGTGACCTTCAGGTCGCCTCCGGGCAAATTGCGTTCACCCGTGCCTCGCACGGCGTAAACATTGAACCCGACGGATTGCGCTTTCGCCAAAAACAAAATTTTATCCACGGCGGGATCATCGCCGACCAGTTGGGAGGGTACTTCCTTGCCGTCCGGGCCAATCACTTGCACGCCGCGCGGCATACCGCCCATCGCATGGGGAAGGAAGGCTCCTACTTGAGCTTCAACCACATCTTCTCTGGCAATGTTCAGCGGGTTGTAGACAACAACCGGCACGTCGCCGCCCCGTGTATCCATTCCGGACGCAATCGACTCCGTCGCGCTCGTGAGCACACCCGCGAACTGGTTCATTGCCAGCACGTCATCATTCCAGGAATACTCGTACGACTTCGGCGTGGCCGTGCCTGCCATGATGTCGTGAAATTGCCCCCCCATTACTAACGCCCACGCGCGGTTGAGCCGCTCCATGGGATACGCGCGTCCGCCCAGCCATTCCGCGGCGACGGATGCCCGCTCGGCGGCGTCGGCCAATAATTCATTTTGGCGGTTCCAACGCTTGCGAATCGTTTCAGAACTTAACGATCCAGCTGAATGGTTCGTCAATTCCAAATCGCCGCTGTATCGCGGCATCCGGGAAATATAGGACGGCGGAATATCCAGAAACATCTGATCCGCATTTGACGAAATTACGTGAACCGGGCCGTCGCCCACTTCGACGGGCGGAGTCGCCGGCGGCGCGGCTTGTCCTGCCCCCTGCCCTCCTCCGCGCCCACCCGGGGTGTACGCGGGGATAGAGGCCTCGCCCTTGGTGATAATGGCTTCCAGCAGCTTCACAGAAGGCTCGTGCGGCGAGCCGCCGATGTCGCCGGTGCCGTAATAACGGTAGTCCGTGAAAAGACCACTCACGCGCCCGTTCCGATCAATCCGGTGCGGCCAGTCTACGTAGTCCCGGGCGGGCGCGGTGCTTGCCTTGCTTAAATCATACGTAATGTCCGAGCCGTAGCCGCCCGGATTCCACGCGGCAATCACGCCGCGTCCGTCCGGCCCTTGCCAGAAGCCCACATTGAAGGGTATCCCCACAGGCGTGTCTTCGCTCGTCGTGCCCGGCCCGCCTTCCGCGTCGGATCCCCACGTCAACTTTTGAGTGGAGAACCCTTTTATACCAGCATGGGCCAGAATGCTTGGCAGCGAGGCGGGAAATCCAAAACAATCCGGCAACATGTATTCTGCGCTGGCTTTGCCAAATTCGTGCCGGAAGTAGTCATTGCCATAAAGAATCTGCCGAAAATCGGATTCTGCCGATGGTGAATTGACGTCGCTCTCTTCCATCGAGGAGCCCGCCGGGTACCAGCGCCCCTTCGCCACGTACTCTTTCATCTTCGCGTAGTCGGCCGGGAAATATTCCTTCATCATCATGTAGCGATTCGCGCCCGTAAAATTGAAGATGTAGTGGGGATATTTCTCGAAGAGGGCGAAGTTGTCGTGCAACGTCTTCGCCAAATATTCAGAGATGACTTGCGGATACTCCCAGCGCCACTGCGTGTCAAGGTGAGCGTAGCCCACAACGTAGAGTGTGGGCTGCTTCGTCAAATCCGGGTGCGCTGGGCTCGACGGCCGCGCCGCGGAGGCTTCCCCGGTTTTCGCGGGTGCCCGCGTCGGCGCTTTTGCAGACGACGATCCCTGCGACGCGGCCTGCCCGTTCGTGGGCGCGTTTGCAGGAGCCTGCGCCGCCGCACCGCCGTATAAAAGACACACTGCCAATAATGGCGCGACAAGCAGCGCGAAGCCTTTTCTGATTCGTCGGGCAGTTGCGCAAAAAATCACAAATTGCTCTTTCCGCGTGTTCATGTCCCCTCGCTCGCTCTGCCCCAAAACGCATGCATCGGTCTGGCAGCACGCAAAACATATTCAATCGGCGGGAGGAATGCAATAAGGGCGGCCTTTGGGCCGCCCTTTAAAAATAAACCACTGAGATGGCTTGAATGAATTGAAGACTATGTCTTAAGTAACCGCGGGAACTTCCGCGGATCATTGTCAAAGCCCGGGAAGACCGCGTTCAAATCCTTGGTGCCCAGGTGTCCGGTAAGTACCTCGCCCAGTACGGACCGGAAATCCGTCGTCACCGCAAGGTCGCGGCCTTCGTAGAGGTGTTCATTCGAGAGCCCCGGCCACTTACCGTACACTTTGGCGCCCTTGATCGGCCCGCCCATAAGGAACATGCAGTTCGCATGTCCGTGGTCGGTGCCTCGGTTGCCGTTTTCATGAGCCGTGCGCCCGAATTCAGACATCGTGACGACCACAATGTCTTCCATCCGGTCGCCCATATCTTTGTGGAATGCCGCGAGCCCCTGCCCCAAATCGCGCAGCAAATTGGAGAGCTGACCCTGCACACCGCCTTCGTTCACATGGTTGTCCCATCCGCCCGTATCGAGGAACGCAACCTCCATCCCCACATTCGCCTTCAACAGCTGAGCCACCTGTTGGATGCTCTGGCCGTATTTGTTTTTCGGATATTCCGCGCCGTTTTCCGGTTGGAACTGGCCCGGATTCGCTTTCTTCAGCATGTCAATCGCTTCAAATGTTTCTGTGCCTGTTCCGCGAAGGGCCGTGTCCACAGTTTGCGCGTACATAGCTTCAAAGCCGCCCTGAATCATTTGCGAACCGGCGCCCGCCATCACTTGGAATTGCTTTACATCCGGCATCGCAATCGCCGGCGCCGCGCCAAGAAGTGTGCGGGGCAAATTCGGTCCGACCGCAACCGCGCGGAATGGTGTCGCATTCTCTTCAGGCAGCCCTTGCATCGTGCGATTCAGCCACCCGTCGTCGGTTGACTTCACGCCCGGTGTCCCGGACTCCATGTAATCCTGAGCGTCAAAATGCGAACGCGTCGTGTCCGGCGAGCCCGCCGCATGAACGATGGCAAGCTGCCCGTTGTGATAGAGCTGCGCCAGTGGTGAAAGCGATGGGTGCACGCCGAAGAACCCGTCAAGGTCGATCGCTGCTTGATCTCCGCCGCGGCGCGGCTCCGGAATCGCAATCGTCGGCCGCATGCTGTAATAATTCGGCTCGCCGAAGGGCACTACAATATTCAAGCCGTCCGCGGCGCCGCGCTGGAAGAGCACAACGAGTTTCTTCTTGTTGGGCATGCCCGTCGCGGCCACGGCGCGCTGCAGAAATGCCGGCAGGGTGCTCAACCCCAGCATCGCGATTCCGCTATTCTTGATAAAGACTCGCCGCGAGATTTGCATCGCCGTTCTCCCTTCGCTTTCCTTGCCGTCGAAAAACATTTACCTGCGCTGAAATTCAGGCGCGCCCAGCACCAGACCCGTCACCATTCCGATGTTCACCTGCTTCACGGGATCGTCCAGCTTCGCCTGGAGCACCTGTGGGTCCGCAAGTTGCCTTTCGAGCGTCGTCCGCGTCTGCTGTGAAATATTTCCGTGCAGCAACACTTGAATGGATTTGTCCAGGACAGCCGCCGCGTCCTCCGATGAATCCATCCCCACAAGGGCCGCCATGTCCACATGCGTGCCGCGCATTCGTCCGCCCGCCAGCGTAAGCGAATAGTTCAGCCGGTTGAGCAGCGCGCCGGTATTTACCCAGGTCTCCGCGTTGTCCTTGTAACCGGTTGGCGGCTGGCAGTTGTAAATAGGCTCGCCAATCCTCGCCGTCCACATCACCATCGGCAGCGGAAGGTCAATGTTGGCGTTCACCGCGCGCGCAGCGGATACCACCAGTTCAAACGGAGTCTTGATTTTTGAGCGGAACGCTTCGCGCGACCAAAATTCCGGTGAATAAATCATCGTGTGCAGCACGGCCTTCACATCGCCGTCACTCGAAAGAAGTGTCTGCGACATCCTGTCCACCAGCGCCGGCGGCGGTGTGTCGCTGACGAAGTGCTCCGCAATCTGATATGAAATGTGGTGCGCCGTGTGCGGGTCGTGGGACAGCAAGTGAATCACCTCCAACCCTTCCTTCATCCCACCCTGCTGGATCGTATGGCTCAGCACTGTCTTCGATCCGCCGATGTGCATCTCCTCGTTATAGAAAAAGTCCGGGTTCTGCCGCGGCTGCCGAATCGTCCAGCCTGTGAAGCATTTTGCAACCTGGATGACGTCATTCTGCGTGTAGCCACCATCCACGCCGAGCGTGTGAAGCTCCATCAATTCGCGTCCATAGTTTTCGTTCAATCCGTATTCGCGCTTCTGCTGTTGCTGCTGCGCGCCAACCGGCCTTGGCCGTGGACGATTGAACGCGATTCGCTGCGGAGTATTCGGATCCGCGCTCAGCCAGTTGTCCAGGTAAAAGAGCATTGCCGGACTTTTCGCGGTCGCCATGACCAAGTCCTCAAATTTCCCCATCGCGTTCGGCCGGATGGCGTCCCGCTCGTAAGCCGTCATCATCCAGCGGTCCGCGCCTTTCCCCGCAAAAATATTGAAATGGTTAAACCAGAAATCCGCCATCACTTCATAAAGCTGTCGCTCGCTGTAAACGGCGCGGTCCACCTTCGCCATGCTCAATTCAGCTGTCACGCGCTGCGGAGACTTGATTTGCTGGTAGGCTTCCAACGGACTCCGGTTCGGATCACCGCCGTTGTATCCCTGCTTGTTGATGTTTGCGGGGCGATTGGAAGCATCCATATCGCCGCCGGCCGCACCGCCATCACCATTTTGCTGATCTCCCATCGCGGCGTTCATTTGCTGGTTGGCCTGCTGCTGCTTTGCTTGCTGCTCTTTGCGGTATTCCTCGATCGTGACGCCTTCGCGCCGCGCCGCCTCCTGCGGCTGCGGAAATTCGCTCAGCAGCTTGGACGAACTCATTTTCAGCGTTGGATACTTGTCAAGACGGGCCTGCATTTGCGAATCGTCGATTGAATCCGGACTCAACTGCCGTTCAATCCAGTTTGCCAGTCCAATTTTTTGAATACTCTCGGCATCGCCGGGCCTCGGGCCAAACGTCAGCCGGTTCAGCGCATGAATAATTGCCTCGGATTCATTCAACTCAGTGATGGGTAGGCCTGCCAGAACTGAATTCGGCACCTTCGCAGGGGTCTTGCTCTTCTTCTGATCTTTTTTCTGGTCATTGCCTGCCGCTACAAATGGCGCGCTCAATATCAGCAGCGCCGCCAGGAAACACGAAATCGAGCCCCAAATCGAATTCCGGCGCCATTCTCTCTTTCCCGCCGGTTCCACTCGTTTGTGACGAATACGTGAGGCCATGCGATCTCCCAAGCTGGGCGGCAAACTCATCATCGAGCGCGGCTCTTGCGGTTCTCTTTCTTTTAATTCTAACCCTCCTGTAGCAGCAAAGTTGCGTCCCAGACTTCCAATGTTCCTTCCGTTGCACGTGCTAATAGACGAGCTTGGATGATTCCTTGTCCGGCGCGCCTGCCCGGAATGCCTCCAGCGTCCATTGGTCCTGCCCTAGCGAATGCCTCAAGACGTACGAGTTTCCATCGGCGGCGCGCACGCGAAAAAATTCCGCCTCCGGCGAATACCATTGGTCCTCTACGGCGGTAACTTCGAGGGGTTGGGAATCCAGCGTAAATCGCACCGGGCGTTCGTCGGCGCGGTGGCCGGAATGGCATTCGACGTGAACTTCGCGCATAACGGGTCTTTCAGTCCGCGGAGGGGATCACGCGGAAGCCATCCTTGTCTCGATTGCGCAATTCTCGGCGTTATATGCCGCGCCAAGGAGAATGATCACCGTAGTAAGATTCATCCAGAGAAGCAAACCGATTGCAGTCGCCAACCCTCCGTACACAAGGTCATAGGGCACGTGGCGCATGTAAACGCCGAAGCACCAGCTCACCAGCCACCAGATCGGTGTCATCACCACCGCGCCCGGCCAAACCTCCTGCCAGTTTTTTACACCCTCAGTCCCCACGCGATAGACCACCGCGAGCACCAGAACTGCCAGGACCCACGCGGACAAGGTCAGCCCAATGGAAAATAAAACTCGGATGAGCACCGGTGACCCGAATTGCTCCTGGATCGTGAGGCGCATCTGCCTCCCGAAAACGGCGAGCGCAATCGCCAGCACTGTCGGCGCGAGCGTCACCATCAAAAGTCCCAGCGCGCGCGGGATCTGCTTGATGGGACTCGGACGCTCCTTCCCTTGCGCCAGGTGAAATCCTTCAATCAGCATGCGCATCATTTGCGTCCCAGCGAGCAGTGTTCCCACAAGTCCGACTGAAATCCAGCTCACCGGATGTTCCGCGTGCCGCTCCAGGAAATCCTGCATCACCTGCGCAATGCCGGGAGGCATCAGCGGCCCGAGGCTGTTGATCATCTCCTCGACGCCGCTCCGCAAGATTCCCCAACTGCTCACAATGCCCAGGACAAGCAGGATCATCGGGAAAAATGCGATGAACATATTGAACGCCGCCGCCTGTGCCTGCGTGATGCACGTAGGCCAAATGCGACCCAGTGCCTTCCAAAGGCAGCGAATGAACTTTTTCATGTGGTCGCGGGATTATACCGGGATGTTCCCGCTGAATCCTCTTTATTCAGAGGGATGCGAGATACATTTGGTTACAACGCATATTCTGTATGTCGGCCGGAGTCAAAATGCGAAGACAATCCCTAATAGGTCACCTAGCCCATGAACACCTTCTCCTGGCATCAAATCCCACGCCCCGCGCGCGCCGGACAAATCATGAATAGGCCGATGAGGGACCCGGTCGACTTATGGCTGTCTGCCGGAATCCTCTTGACTATGCGCCTTATCCCACTCTTCGCGTGTGATCGGACGGACGGGCGCCATTTTCTTTTTCGCCAAAGCCGCGTTTACATCGGCTAGCTTTTTGGCCGTGAATGCATTGAATTCGGTCGTCACGTCATCCAGCTCATGTTTTAGCGAATCAATTCGCGCCACTTGGTAATCGGCCGGACGTCCCTCGTAACCGTCGATGGCCTCGTATAGCAGAGTCGTCTTTTCACGAATGCGTTCTTCGCCGGTGACCGCTCCGCCTTCCTTGGTGGCTACGATTTTCTTTCGCAGCGTTTCGGTTTCACCGGCAAGTTCGTCAAGTTGATTCCGCAGTGGATCATTGGCTGGGAGTCGACCCGCGCTTTCGGTGAGGCCGTCTCGCACGCCGTTAATCTGGTCCACGGCGAAGCTCATTTCCTCGAGCAGTTTGTAAACCCGCATCGCGGCCTCAAACTGCAGCTTGCGATCGTCCAATGTGAATTTCGCCCGTGGATCCAGCCCGATCGCAAGCTGCGTCGTATAAGTTTCCGTTCCACGCGTCATCTTGACGGTATACGTTCCCGGCAGCACGCGCGGCCCGGCTACGAATGCCGCGGTCGCAGCGGGTGGCACCCGCGGCGCCTTCAACCGCATCTGCCATACCGCCCGGGTGAGACCCCGCCGGCTATTTGCGGGTACCGTATCCACCAGCTTCCCGCTCTCGTCAAGAATCTCGATCTTCATTTTCCCGAAGATGTGTCGTTTTTTCTGGTAATAGGTAATCGATGCGCCGTCAACGGGATTCGTACCCACAAACGTAGCGTCGCCCTCCGCCCAACCTCCATTGGCCATCAGCCGCTGCTGGACAGGCCTGCCTTGCAGGAACACCGCATCCTGCGCCAGCACATCCGGCGTAAGCTTTCGCAGCGGCGAGATATCGTCCACGATCCAAATGCCGCGGCCGTGGGTAGCTACGACCAGATCCGATTCCCTCGGATGGATCACGATGTCGCGCACCGCCACGTCCGGGAATTCACCGCCTTTGTATTGCGCCCACTGCTTGCCCCCATCCAGCGAAATCCACAACCCGAATTCCGTTCCCAGGAAAAGCAATTTGGACTCGACCGTGTCTTCCTTGATCACGTGCGCGTAGCCTCGCACGCCGCTCCCCGCGCTCACGACGGGCGTCCAACTTTTGCCATAGTCCGTCGTCTTGAAAACATGCGGCTCCATGTCGCCGAAAGTGTGCCGGTCAAACGTCGCATAAGCTGTGGCCGCATCGAACCGGCTCGCTTCCACCCATGAAACCCACGACGCTTTCGGCAGATCGGGCACATTTCCCACGACGTTGGTCCACGTCTTGCCGCCGTCGCGCGTCACCTGCAAGTTTCCGTCGTCGGTACCAGCCCAGATCACTTTCCCATCTCGTGGTGATTCGCTGATGGAATAGATTGTCGTGTGCGTTTCCGCGTCGGAATTGTCCACCGTCACCCCGCCGGATTCTTCCTGCTTCTGCTTTTCCGGGTCGTTCGTTGTCAGGTCGGGTGATATCCGCTCCCAGGATTGCCCGTGATCGCGCGAGCGAAACAGAAACTGCGCGCCTATATAAATCGTCCCCTTTTCATTCGGACTCATATGGATCGGAGTGTTCCAGTTAAACCGCAATTTGCCCTCGCCGTAATTCGGTTGCGGTTTGATGTTGCGCGATTCCTGCGTGAGGCGGTTCACCCGCGCGATCTCTCCGCCTTGAGCCTCGACGTAGGTGTAATCGTTGTCCGCCGGGTCTGGAAACGCAAAGAAGCCGTCGCCGCCGTATAGATTTACCCATCGGCTGTTGGTGATTCCGCCGGGATACGCCGAATCGCCGATCCACACGCTGTTGTCCTGGAGCCCTCCGAACACATGATACGGATCCCCCATGTCCACGCTTACGTGATAGAACTGCGAAACCGGCAGGTTTTCAGCCTTCCACCAGTAGCTCCCGCTGTCGTAGGAGTACCACACCCCGCCGTCATCGCCCGCGATCAGATGATTTGTCTCCTCGGGATCGACCCACACCGTATGGAAATCTCCATGCGCTCCGCCGGAAATTTGGCTGAAGCTCTTGCCTCCGTCGTTGCTGAAAATCAGCCCCAGGTCCGGCTTATAAATCTTGTTTTCGTCTTTCGGGTCCACGATCAGGTTCGCAAAATAAAATGGACGCCACACCATCAACGAACTCGCGTCGCGGCGTTCCCAGGTCGCGCCGCCGTCCGCGGAACGGTACAGCGCAGTGTCCGGTGATTCGACGAGCGCATACACGACGTCCGGATTCGACGGCGCCACCGTGACCGCGATCCGCCCCCACGGCTTCGGCGGCAGCCCTGTCGCGCTCTTTTCATCAAGTTCCTTCCAGGTTGCGCCGCCATCCGTCGTCTCGAAAAGCCCGCTTCCGCTCTTCGCCGTCGCATTCTCGCCGCCCGAACGGAACGTCCAACCTCTCCGCCGGAAATCCCACAGCCCCGCGTAAATCGTTTTTGAGTCTCGTGAACTCATCGACATCATCGAGCAGCCCGTGGAGGCATTGGACCCCTTGAGCACCTTCGTCCACGACTTGCCTCCATCTGTCGTCTTGTAGACGCCGCGATCGTCGCTGTCACTCCACAGCTTCCCCGGCACGCATGCGTACACGGTGTTGCCATCTTTCGGGTCAATCAAGATTTTCGAGATTCGCTCGGAGTCCTTCAATCCCACGTTTGTCCAATTGTCACCGCCGTCGGTGGATTTGTAGACCCCGTCGCCAATCGACACGCTATTTCGCGCCCAGGATTCTCCAGTTCCCACCCAAATCGTCTTTGGCGAGGAAGGGTCAATCGCGATCGCGCCAATCGATTGCGAAGTTTGTTTGTCAAACACGGGCTTGTAAGTCGTTCCGCCATTCGTGGACTTCCACACGCCACCGCTCGCCGCCCCGATATACACCGTCAGACGTCCGTTCTCTTTCACTGCTGCCACGGCGGCCACCCGGCCGCTCATTTCCGCGGAGCCGATGTTCCGCGCGCCCAGCCCGGAAATCGTGTCCGAGTCAACCTTCACTTCCTGCGCCCTTGCGCACATCGAAAACGCCGTCGCGCCCACCAATATCAGTGCAATCCTGGCCTTTGCTCCCAAACGATTCACTTGTCACCCCCGGCCGTCTTCTTCACAGGCATCGTAAATTTTGTGTCGGATAGCTGCGGGTTCTGCTCGATTTTTTCGAAAGTTATCACCTGACGGTTCGGATCGCCCTTCTGGCCCGTCGCCACAGAGAACGGAAAATAAATCCCGTCCACCTTCTCGTAGTCCCCATAATACGTTTCGGATTCTTGGATCGTCCCGCGGATCGATGTCTGCGTTTCGAGCTTTAGCTCCAGGAACGAGTCCGCATCCAGATAGTAAGTGCGAATGTCGCCATTTTTCATCGTCAACTTGATCTTGTAGCAGTCCGTTCCTTCCACCGAGTCGTGTCCTACCAGCTCCGCCTTGTGGCCTTTCTTCTGGTAATCCACCAATGGCCCATCCATGTCCGCGTCCACTTGCAGGCTCTTTAAATCATCCTCCGACAGCAGCTCCGGATCCTTCCGGCCCCCGAATGGATTCACTTGCCAGCCCGTCTTGCCGTCGTAAGCCAAAATCTGCGACATCCCCTGTATGGTGGCTTCCTCGCGTACTTTGTCCGGCCGCTTGTTTTCTTGTATCACCGTTACGCTGATCGATCCCGCGTTCACCTTTCCGGTCGTTCGCCGCGTCGCCACTGCTTTAAGCTTGTCCATCCCGCCGTGCGCTTCGATATTCTTGGCGATCACCTCATCCACCGTCTGCGCTTGGCCGAAGCGCGGCATGCCCAGCAAAACCACTCCTATCAACAATAGTTTGCGCATCGTCGTAGTTGTCTCCCTAATCGCGGTTGTCTCCCTAAGGGTTGCGTCTCCCGAATGGTAGTTGTCTCCCTAATCGCAGTTGTCTCCCGAATGCGTTGTCTCCGCAAGGCTACTCATATTTTTCAACTGGGATTTCCATCATGACTTCCCGGTCGACTGATAAAGTACACCCGCCCCCGTCAGTCTGCAATGCTCCATCCAGATAATGGAGTGAAGAAATCTTCTGACCGCCGCGGCAAGATCTCAAAGCCGAACACTGGCGCTTCTCCCGGCCATGGCAGCGCCGTAACCCTCCGGGCCGTCCTCGGCGTGTCTAAACCCGTATGAATACCGAGGACTACGAATGCTGGTAGGTTCGTACGGAAAATTCAAGTCGGAAACTGGGTTAATACGTCAGCTTGCCCTTGAACATCATCTTCGCGGGATCGAATACGACGTATCCTCGCGAACCTCTCAAATCATAGATCTGAGGATGTGGAAATTGGATAGTGAATGTCTTGTCGTCATCCCGAATCGTGGGTTCATTGTTGAACATGCGCGGAAACACGAGTTCGAATTGCAACGCACCGCTTTTTGGCGAAATAAAGCGGACCGGCGCCACGTGATCTCCCCTCTGCGTGATGATGAAGACGTCTATGGGAATGGAATGTTCCGCAATGCTCTGCCAGTATTCAGCAAGTGCGCGTTCAAAATTCTGAAGGTTTGAGCTGTAATCGACGTGTACCCAAATCTCGGAGGCATATTCTTTATTGAGCGCGGCTTCGGCGGATGCATCGAATTGCTTTTTCTCCGCCTCCGACATTTTTTCATACCTCTGCTTAATTTCATCTTCCCTTACGAGCGCCTCACGCACGGGCACCGCTGACCGGAGCGTGAAGTAATAATCAATTTCCTCGCGGCTCTCTCCAGCCTCGCCCCTCGACGCCGCCCCGGTATCCGAAGGAAGTCCTCTGCTGACGATGGATTGCCCGGCCGTGAATTTCTTCGCCCAAGGAGAATCGTGCAGCATCCTGTGGACATCATCCTTAGACCATTGCTTCCAATCCTTCTTCTCCCAGAATCCATCGGCTCGCGCCGAAAGCGACACGATCGTTCCCACAGCTCCCAAAATTAGAAATGCCAATCCTGCTGCCACGTTTCGATTCGGCACAATCCCCCTCACCGTTTTCGTTTCCATTTGAGTTTGCCACCTCCCGACCTGTTGGATTCGGCCCACTTCCATTTCACGCCGGATGCCGGGAATATAGCCCCCGATGACCTCGCCGTCAATTCCCTAGAAAGGGACTCATTCTAAGGGTGCAACCAGCCGGCTGCCTGTTCCTTGTGGAAAGTCCGCGCACAATCGCCGCATGGAGAGAATGCACACGAGCAGGCTCGCGCCTTCACGCGCTGTTCTATTCCTCCTAATTTGAATTGGAATTTATTTCGAGGATTCGTTTCGCAGTTGGCCGTCAACGTGGCCCGGCAAAACTAAAAAGCCAGCCCTGCTTTTTTATTTGGATAGCGAGACCGCGAAGCCTTCTGCGGACGCGCCGAGTAGTATTCGGTCAATTCCGCGTCGTCAACGCTGAATTTCATCACAACCGGATGATTTGAGCTGGCCGCCAGTTCGCGCCGTAGCCGGATCGAGCAAATGTCGGGTGCGTCCTGATACCGCGCGCGGTGCGATGTGAACGCTTCATTGGAAATGCTTAGCGTGAAATCGCGCTGCTCCGTCGTCGTTTCCCGCACGGTGAAATTGTACTCGCGCGCGCGTACCTGCGCCTTAAACCCCGTGTATTGAACAATCGTCTCGGGCGCGCTCATTTCGCGCCTGCCGCTACCTTCGCTTCAAGCTTGTCCTCGATCTTAACCGCGGACTTTCGCACGACTGCCGCCTTGAGCGCGGCCTTGCCTGCAACCGCGGCCACGGTTCCAACTTTTGCCGCCGTCTTCGCCGCAACCACTCCGCCCGGCAACACGGCTTTCTTCTTGCGCCGCGACCGTTTTGGCGGCGTTCCTTCTGCCGGCTCGACCACCATCAGCCCGGTGACGAAGAGCTTTGTGCCGTGTAAATCGAAATCAATCGTCGTTTTATCGGAATTCGAATCCGTAATGATTCCGCACCCATACTGAAAATGCTTGATGTACAGACCTTCCGCGAGAGCTTTCAAAGGATCTCCTGTTCTTTTCATTTGGTGCTGGATGAACCGTATCCGTCGGATCCAGTCCCATTCGGTCCCAGGCCCACGGACTCTCTAATTTGTGTAGAACTGGGATCACTTGCATCCAAAGGGGTTTGGGGCTGGGCCGGTGCATAAGAAAGGCGAGCCATGCATTCGCACGGCTCGCCATGTTGACTAAAGAGCGTTAACGTTCGACGCCTGCAGGCCCTTGGGGCCGGTGGTAACCTCGAATTCAACCGCTTGCCCTTCGTTCAGCGATTTGTATCCCTCGGACTGAATCGAGGAGAAATGCACGAATACATCTTCGCCGGACTGGCGCTGGATGAACCCGAATCCCTTGCTGGCATTGAACCACTTTACTGTTCCTTGTTCTTTCACTTAAATCCTCTTTTTTATTTGAGCTATTTGATGCCTGTGACCGCCCCTAGCCTCTTAACGCAAAAAAGGCCGCAAGTGTGAACTTGCAGCCCCTCAAATCGAATCTAAAGGTTTATACAAGAGCAACAAACGCAACCTCAATGTCTCATATTTTTCCCTTTTTGTCCATATCAATCTTCGTCAATCTTTCGCCTGGTTCTTACGCCCAATCCTGGCTGCACGCTCAATTTGGCAACCGGCCCCCGATAAAATCGGCTATCCGCCCCGCCGCAGGGGGATCCATATTCGCCAGCACGGCCACTACGTATCCATTTCGCGGATATATTTCCAACTCGCCGTTCATCCCGGGAGCCCCGCCGCTGTGGCCGAAGGACCGGACTCCATTCACGATTCGGTCGCCAAATCCATACGCATATTTACCTTCGCCGCGCGTGGACACCTTTCCAGTTGTCAGCATCTCCGTGAATTGCGCCCTCAGCAACTTGTGCCCTTCCAGCGCCATCGCAAATTGCAGCAGATCCATAACCGTTGAATATCCGCCTCCCGCAGAAGTTCCGCGGTAAGGCAGCGTGTCGGTGTTCGGACGCAACGCCCCGCGGCCCCCCTCCGTGGTGTAGCCGATCGCGCAGCTCTTGGGCACTTCGGTCTCGGGGAGTGATGCGGTCGACGTCATTCCGGCAGGCTTGTAAATATGGTCGCGCACATAATCGTAATAGTTTTCCCCGCTGACTCTTTCAACCACCACTCCGAGCACAATGAAACCGTAGTTGCTGTATTCGTATTTGCTGCCGGGCTCGAATTCCGGCCCGCGTTTCCCAAGCAGGTTTATGTAATCCTGCAGCGTCTTCAGCTCCAGACGGTGAGCGTCAAATTCCGGCCCGAAAAAATCTCCCGTCCCGCCCGTGTGCGTCAGCAACTGATGAATCGTAACCTTCGACGCCACCTCCGCGTTTGGATAATCTTTAATGTATTTTCCAACCGGATCGGTCAATTGAATTTTTCCCGCCTGCACAAGCTGAAGGATCGCCGTGGCCGTAAACATCTTGTTCATCGAGCCCAGCCGGAAACACGTATCCAACCTGTTGGGGATGTTGTGTTCCCGATCCGCCAGACCGTAGGCGCCCGTGAAAATCGGCTTGCCATCCTTCGCCACGAGCACGGTGCCTGAAAATTTCCCCGACGCACTGTCCGCTTCAAGATTCGTCTTCAACGCCGCTTCCAACTCCGCCTCACTCATCCGTGCAGGCGCAAACTCCGCCGGAGTTGGCACAGCTTCCAGGTTAATATCCACAATCCGATTCGGTAACGCTGGCTCCACTTCTATCACTGCCCGGGCGTATTGATCGGAGCCGCGCTCCTTCACCAGCGCGGTGAAAGTAGTGGCAGTGGACTCCAGCGACTTCTTGAAATCGAATCCACCGGTTCGTTGGCGGAACCGTATCGTGTTTTCCAACCTGCCCGCCTGTTCCGGAGTCTGCTTCTCAAAGAAGGCGCGCATCGTCTCGCGGTCGCCGCTGTTAAACGCATTCAGCCACCCGGCAAATTGCCGCGCCGCAGGCGTGTCCGGAAGTTGCGCCAAAAGCCGGTTGAGTTCTTGCGCCAAATTCCCTGTCAACACTCGCGCCTCAAGCCGAAATTGTCCCGCAGTAATTAAAATAGACGCCAAAAGCGCGGACACAACTAAACTTCGTATTCGCATACCCGACTTAGACGCACGACTCATGATTTCCTCTCACCCCAGATGCCGTTTGCCATTTCGGGCCGGGAGCCGGGCGCCACGCCAACATGACGTTACAATCCCCTCTCAATGTCCTGAAATTCGAGCAAGGTTTGTCACTCGCGGCGTTACGCGTAACACACCCCAGGTAAGATTCCTGCGCTTAGGGTAGAAGGTCCTGCGCCCTGTCGCCTCCGGACGGCGTCGCCCAAATTATCTCCACCAAAACCAGGTGAATTCGGAACTGCGCTCTACAGCGTTACGGTCACCCGAGTCTTGAACTATTCAGGTAACCGCCCGACAGAGTTGATCGTTCCCTTTTCTTTGTTCTTCCCCTACGCCGCGATTCTCAAAATGTCATTCTGCGTCCCAAGTTTTATTTGGGACGCGACCTGCAAGCCCTGATCCATGCGTCTCACGTTCAAGGTTGTGAATACTTCGGGTCCAACCGGTGCGCTTCCGTGTATTCGCGCGTCGCCCCCTGCTGGTCGCCTTTGGCTGCGAGCGCTTTGCCCAGGCTGTAGTGCGCTTCTGCGAGGTCGGGTTTTAGGCGCAGCGCTTCGCGATATTCCGCGATCGCCCGATTCCAGTCGCCTTTCCGGGCGAGTGCAATGCCCAAAAGGCAGTGTGCATTCGGCAAGTCGGGGTTGAGGCGCAACGCTTCATGGTATTCGTTGATAGCCCCATCCCAGTCATTCTTCCGGGCAAGCGCCAATCCCAAGGCGGTGTGCGCCACTGGCAGGTGGGGCTTGATGCGAAGTGCTTCATTGGCCTCGGCAACAGCCTCGTCTAGATTGCCATTCATTCGCAGCGCACCACTGAGATTGCTGTGCGCCATAGCGTTGTTGGGATGTTGGCGAATTATCTCGCGATACTTTGCGATGGCCCCGCCGTAGTCGCCTTTGTCCAAGAGCTCCTGGGCTTTGTGCATTTCAGGCATGTTTGAGTCATTGAGGTCTGAAGACTTGGCGTCATCCTTGCTCGACGGTGTCGTTACTGCAGATAGTGTCGTCACGGCAGATGGTGCCTTCGCCGCAGCCGGTGTGGTCGTGCCAGCCGACGATGCTGTCGCAGGCGCTTGCGTCGTGGATGGCGATTGTGCCGAAGGTGACGGTTGTGGCGAAGACGACGACTGTGGCGCAGCGGGCGTTTTTTGGCGGCTCGTGCTCGATGAAGCGCTATGCGGCCTTGGACTGCTCGACGGCGCAATGTTATTCGCCGCCGCAGCCGGCGCCTGAGTGGGATTTTCGGGAGGCTTCCGCAAAAAATACAGCAGGGCAAACACGATGACGAGAATGCTAAGCGTCCCCACCAGGACGTTGAGTATCGCTGGACGAGGTTTTTGTTTTTCGGAAGGCGCCACCTCTCCTCCCGCACGAGCGCGTGAAACACCGGCGGTTCCTCCTGACGCTCCCCAGGATGCTGCCTGCGCGGCAATGAACGCGCCCGTTTCCTCGCTCACGGTTTCGTCGCGCGAAAGTATCGTTTGCACGTTCTTCGCCAGCCGCCTCAGGTGATTTTCCAGTGGCGGAGTCAGTGCGTCCAGCCAGTGGACGTTGCCAATGAAATAATCGAGTGACTTGCCCGGCGTGACGTCTTCGATGCGCAGTGGGATTACCGACGCGCCTTTGCTCACCGCTCTCTCAATCTCTTTCGGGATGTGCGTCGAGGCATTCGCTCTCGCTGAGAACACCAGAACCATGATGCGGCAGCCCTGGATGCCTTCAAGGATGGCTTCCCCGTAAGCCATTCCTGGCTCCACGTCCCGCGGCGCGATCCAGCAGCGCACACCCTGAGACTCGAGCATTGCGCAGACCGCATCGGCTACCGTTTTGTCTCCCGAGGCATAACTGACGAAAACGTCGTGCGCCATTTTCCGTTGCCTCCCTTTCGTTGGGTGTTGGTGGGGACGATTCTAGCACCGCGAAGCTATCACCAAGCTTCTTCTCAAACCAACTAAATTGTTTGGGGTGGCGGCGGCTGGCACTCCCGTTTTATAGAACCCGGCCTGCCATTAGGGATAGCGGTGTCGCGCAAAGCCTTGTTAAGTGTTGGCGCTCTGTTCCACGGTGATTACGACTTTCCCCTGCGCGTGTCCTTCTTCCAGATACCGGATGGCATCAGGGACCTCACTCAAGGGGTAGCGCCTGTCGATGACAGGCACAACTTTCCCGTTTGCGACAAGATCGCCTAGAAAAACCAAATCCTTTTTACTCATCTTCGTTACAAAGAAACGAAGCTTCTTGGTTCCAATCGTTGAAAGGAGTCGTCCCAGCAACATGATTTGGGACATTTGAGCCATGCCGCCGCCGGCAAAAACATAAATTCCATTCTTGCTCAGCGCACGCCTATAGTCGAAAATCGAATGATACGCGTTCGCGGCAAAAATCAAGTCGTAGCGCTGCCCACTCTTTGTAAAATCCTCGCTCGTGTAATCAATCATGTAATCCGCCCCAATCGAGCGGGCCGTGTCCATTTTCCTTGTGCTGCATACCGCGGTGACTTCAGCCCCGAACGATTTGGCGATCTGGACCGCAAATGTGCCTAGCCCGCCAGACGCGCCATCTACCAAGACCTTGTGGCCTGACTGGATGCGTCCTTTGTCACGAAGACCCTGAAGGGCAGTGAGTCCCACGGTTGGTATGCTTGCTGCATCTTCAAACGATATCTTGGCCGGCTTCAGCGCCAATCGGCCCTCAAGAGGACATACATACTCGGCAAAGGCTCCGCGGCACGCGCCGAACACATCGTCGCCCGGTTTGAACTGTGTCACTTTCGTGCCAACCGCTTCCACCTGGCCGGCAGCATCAATGCCTAGTCGTGCGATCTTTGGTTTGCGAAGCCCGCCGGCTATCAGTCGGACGAACGCCGGTTTTCCTCTCATGAAGTGCCAGTCAACGGGATTGACGGAAGCCGCGAAAATTTTTATCAAAACTTCATTGTCCTTGGGAATGGGCTTTTCGACGTCCCTGATTTGGACAACCTCCGGAGGTCCGTATCTTGAATAGACGGCGGCGTTCATGTGTGCGTCCCTGCCACGCCGGCCCGCTCCTTCCATCGTTGAGTGTTCACGCCCATCGCGACGAGCCAGAGCATCAGCGACATTTCCGCGAGGAAGCCGAGCACCTTCAAGTAGGTGAGGATATGGATTGCGAGCGGCCACAAAAAGATCAGCCAACCCACACCCGCCAGCGCCATCATCACTCCCAGGAATCGAGGCAAGAAGGTTGAACTGAAAACAAGGTAGCCAATCAGGATGCAAAAAGGCCCGAAAAACACCAGTGCGTTGACTTTGAGGGGAGCAAGATGAAGGAAGCTGAGAACAGTGTCGGCACATCCCATGAGGCTGAATAACGCCGCAAGCAGCGAGAGGCCTCTGTTCACCGGCTTGAACAAGGAGTAGAAGAGCAGCGTCACGGCGATGTAGAACGCGTTTGAGATGAGGAAGACTGCCTCATATAGAACTGGCCGGCCCTTGCCAACGAAGACCTCGGCGGATATTGCCGTCAGAAAGTAAAGCAGATAAATGACACCAGTGATTCTCGCCCGGGGATGCGCCGATGACTCTCCAATTCGTTCCATGATTTCACACCTTTCCGGAAGCGTCGCTACCCGATCGTGGCGACTACCAATACTCCGACAGACATTCTCCTTCGATTTATTCCGCGCGAAGAGCCTGGATGACGTCAACGCGCGCGGCGCGGGCGGCAGGCAAAGCTGAAGCAATGACGGCGGCGGCTAGAAGAATAAGCGCCGACGCGATAACCACGATGGCGCTGGGCATCTGCATGTCCTGAAAATAGCTGCCCGCCAGCCGCGCCACCGCGAATCCGCTTGCCACTCCCACGGCGATTCCCAAGCCGGCCATGACCGCGCCTTCAACAATTACGCCTTTGAGAATCCGGTACGGTTGGGAACCAAGCGCGAGCCGAATGCCAAATTCACGCGTGCGCGCGCTGACGGAAAATGCCAGCACACCGGCGACTCCGACGACCGCGATGACCAGCGCGACCAGCGCGAAAACGCCGAACACGACGGTGTTGAGACGGTCCGGTGAAAGCACCTCTGCTCGTACGTCCGCGAGCGTGTTGGGTCGCTCGAGCACTTGGTCGGCGGACATTTCGTGAACGATTTTCGTAATCGGCACCACCAGTGAATAAGGATCCACGCTCGCGTGAACAAACAGTTTTCCGCCAAACAACTCGAATTGCTCGAATGGAGTGTAGATGGTCAGCGTGGGGCTGGGGATCACATTCTCATCATCCACATCGGCGGCAACGCCCACGATGCGATAAGGCCCAGCATTCCAACCGGGAATGAACTTGATGACGGGGTCGGTAAAGGTGATGTGGCGATCCAGCGCATCCCGCCCCGGAAATATTCGCGCCGCGACGCTCTGGCTGATGATGACGACTGGTTCCGACGCGACGCGATCGGATGCATCGAAATCGCGCCCTTCCAGGATTGGCACACCGAGCGCGGAGAAATATCCGGGCGAGGAGGCTCGCATGCGCGCGCGCGGATATTCTTCGCCGTCGCCGCGAACGTAACCGTCGGCTGAGAATTGAATGCCAGGACCAAATTTCCCGGCATCGCGCCAGGGAGTAATGCTGCCGATAGCGACCGTGTCCACGCCGGGTAGAGCCTGGATGCGGCGCAGCGTTTCGCGGTAGAAAGCCGCGGTTTGTTCCGGCGTCGTTTGGTATTGCGTCACAGGCATATCAAACGTGATCACGCGATTCATTTCAAGGCCGGTGTGCACGGATTGCAGCGTTAGCAGAGTTTTGAGCAGCATGCTCGCGCCGGCAAGAAGCACGAATGACGCCGCAATTTGAATCACCACGAAGAAGCGCAAGCGCCGGCTCGTGCCTCCGGTGATGCGCACGCTCCCGCTCGACGGCGTAATTCCTTGTTGGTTGCCCGCCGAAGGAAGGCGGGGCACAAACGCCAGCAGCAGCGACGCGACGACCGCGAGGCCCGCGCCGACCCACAGCATGCTCGAATCGACGGTCAGGTCCAGCGCGCGCCCGGAGAAGCGCGAAGCGTAACGCGCGAGGATGGCGACCATCGGCCGCGCGACCAGCACGCCGAGCAGTGCGCCTGCGCCGCAGAGCAAAAGGTTTTCGGCGAGCAGTGTGCGTCGCAGTGCGCCGCTGGTTGCGCCGAGCGCGGCGCGAATCGCAAGTTCACCTTCGCGGCGAACCGTTCGAGCGAGAATCAAATTAGCCACGTTTGAGCACGCAATAATAAAAATCAGTCCGGACGCAGCCAGCAGAACAAGCAGGACAGTTCTGGCCTTTGCGGTGATCTGGTCACGCAGCATCCGGGTCTCAATTTGGAAGTCCGCTTTTTTCGAGTAGGGTGCCGGACGATCGTTCTGATGATCTTTCAACATCGTCGCGTAAACACTGGTCAACTCCACGCGCGCCTGTTCCAGGGTTGCGCCCGGAGCGAGGCGCCCGAAAAGTTCCGTCATCCGATGCACTCGCCCGGTGACCATCGTTGCGGAAAGATGATGCGGGCTGCACACGACATTCGCGATGATCTCGGTATCGGCGGGATAGGGAACCGATGGCTCGAGCACTCCGACAATCGTGCCGTCGCGCGAGCCCAGGCTGTCAAGCCGGACGCGTTTGCCGATCACGCCGGGATCTTCCTTGAACACGTTGGACCAGAAACGATGCGTGAGCACCACGACGCACGGGGCATTCGGGCCGTCATCGTGCGCGTCAAGAAGGCGCCCGAGCACGGGGTGCAGCCCCATCACGTCAAAGTACGATCCGCCGACGACACCGCCGCGGACCACGCGCGGCTCGCCGAGGCCGACCATGACGAAACCCATTTCGGAGAAATCGCCAAATTCGCGGACGGATTTGATGTTCGCGGTGACGTCCTGAATTTCCGGAACGGAAAAAGTCGTGTTATCGGTGCCGGCGCCCTTCGCGCTTTGCCGGATGTAGATGAGGCGGTTCTCGTCGCGGTTGACGAGCGGGCGCAGCAGCACGCCGCGCACCAGCGTAAAAATGGCGGCGTTCGCGCCGATTCCCAGCGCGAGCGTCAGCAATGCAACCGCGGTGAATCCCGGATTCTTGCGCAACATCCGCATCCCGAATGCAGTGTCACGGACAAAATTTGAAATCCAATTTATCTTTCGCATGTCCTTGCACTCCTCCCTGACGGATTCCAATCCCCCGAAGGCCAGCATCGCGGCGCGGCGCGCTTCCGCAGGACTCATTCCGGCCGCAATTCCCTCTTGAATTTCTCGATCGAGATGAAATTTCAATTCGTCATTCAGTTGCATATCAACGGCTCCCTTGCGGAACAACGAACGAAAGCGGTGAGATAATTTGTCGAGCCGTCGCATCTGACACCTTCCTATTTCAGGTTGTCCTCACCACCAGGCCGATTGCCGTGGAAAGACGCTCCCAATTCGCTTCCTCTTTCTGCATATACTTGCGCCCGTCCTTGGTCAGCGAATAAAACTTTGCCCGCCGGTTGTTTTCCGATTCGCCCCACACCGCCGTAATCCAGCCTTGCTGCTCGAGCCGGTGCAGCGCCGGATAAAGCGCGCCCTGATTCACTTGTAGCACGTCCTTCGAGATTTGACGGATCCGCTGCGCGATCGCCCATCCGTGCGCCGGCTCAAGCAGGATAGTCTTGAGAATCAGAAGATCCAGCGTTCCTTGCACTAAGTCGGTTGGCTTGCTCATGTCTCGCTCTCTCCCCTCAGTCAATGACAGGGAGTCTACATCCTCTCCTGTCAATAAGCAAGGGGAAGGATCGGACTTTTCTCGGAGTTCACAGCTTATCAGGAAAAGAGAAAACTGAGGCCGCCGCGACAGCGTTTAATCTCGTCTCAACCAGGAGGCGCATGGGCCGGCGCCCGCGCACCGGTGAACACATCTCTCGCGTCATTTCTTCCGGAAACCTTTGGACGGCACTCCGAAAACGACCAGCGCCGCCACAAAAATAAGGCCGCCCACAGTGGTCGTCACGACCTGCTTCAGCAAGAGGATCGCGAGAATTACGCAAGCGCCCACGAAGAATACCCTAGCCGTTTTTCCATTCATGGAATCACCTTAGCCCCTTATACGCCGCATCAGCCCGGATATATCACGCAATCGGTCCGTTCCCTAGGCCTTCTTCTTCACCCACAACAACTTATCCACCTCCGCCACCACATTCCCTTCCTCATCCATCACCGACACCTGAAACATCGGCTCCACTTTTTCCCCGCGGTCGGCCTGCGCGCGAATCTCCTCGAGCCGCTCCGCCGTCAACTCAAATTTCGCACGCACCAGTCCCACGCCCGGCTTTTTGAACCGGATCGTCGCCGCCTTGTCCCACACCAAGTAGTCCGGGCCCAAATTTTGAATCAGCATTATCATGAAAAACGGATCGGTCATCGCGTATAGCGACCCGCCAAAGTGCGTCCCCACAAGATTTTTGTTCCACCACCGCAGCGGCATCTCGACCTCGATTGTGCGAAAATCTTCCGCCACGCGCTTCACGCGCACCCCCGCGCCAAGATATGGCGGGTAAGTGTTCACCCGCCTCCGCATTTTCTTGGCGCTAATCCCCCGCCTAAATTTGGATGGTTTCTTGACATCCACTGACATGGCCCTGGTCTCCCTCTTCGCGACCTCGATTCTGCCCTCCGCCTCGCACTTTGTCATCCGTCCCTCTCTGCCTCACCTTTTCGCCCCGCATTTGCGAGCGAACCCTGTGGCCTTTGACTCGCCTTTGTTACGCCGTCAACCTGACACCTTTTTCTGTGCTAACCTCAGTCTGGAGGAAAGTCCAAACTCTGAGCGAAAAGAAACGATTCACTGCGGGAACGAAAGTTACGGTACTTCACTCTAAAATCCACGGCGTCGTTACATTCGTCGAAAGCGAACCTACTTTTTTTGGCGAGTACTTGCACAAAATTCAGACAGAAACTGGAGAGCACCGCGATCCCGGCTGCAATCTAAAAGCAGTCCTAAGAATCAAGCCTTAGCCGGCTGATCCCGGGCGCCACATTCGCTTCGCGCCAGAGGTTCTTGACCCTCGCCGCATTCATAATTGAAGCCAGAAAATCCACGCATGGCCGCCGCGGCGGACGGCGTGAGGGCCGCCCTCTATTTATCTCTTAATTGGTAGGAGGCAGGCCGCAAAAATAAAATATTTCGTCTGAAGTGAACCGCGTATAATTTTTCCAATATGTCGGAGATGTTAGATTCGAAGGAATTCCGCGTCCGCAAGACCCTTGGTTGGTGTCTTATCGTTCTTGCGTTCGTCGGGGCGGCAGCCATCATCTACTCCATGCTCTGGTAGTGCCCATCCTGGATCGTCAATCCTGAAGGCTAAACTCAAGGTTTGGAATTTTAGCGCACGACTCGCCCGTGGAATCCCGAAAAATGGCACGAAACGAGCCGTGCGTTGGCCTGCAAACAACAGGCGGGCAGTATCCGCGCAATTTAGGAGCGGGTCAAGGTCTCTAAGTAGGTTTGGTTTTTTTGCTCGACCCTTTCTTCGGCTCAATTCTCAGTAGCGCCCTCATCGAACCTGGCACATCTCTCCCGGACTGCGGAAGTGAAAGAGGGCGAAAGCTGGTTCGCCGCGTCGACTCTGCGGTTGGCGTGAGGGCCCCCCGCCCTGTTTCCGGCGCGACTGCACTGATATGATTCCAAGTCCCAATCTGCACGGGGAGCAAGGGGGGCAATCCAATGAAAATGGTGTGGGTGGTTTTGATTTTCTTCGGAACGCTTTTGGCCGGGGCAGCACACGCCGATCAAATCACGCTGAAAAACGGAGACCGGCTGACCGGCACAATCGTAAAATCCGATGCAAAGGCGCTGATCCTCAAGACCGAATTTGCGGGCGTTGTCACGATTCAGTGGCCCGCAATCGACACAATCTCTTCCACGGCGCCTCTGCACGTCGGTCTGAATGGCGGGCAGATGATCGTGGGGCCCGTGACGACAAGCGGCGGGCAAGTCCAGATCGCCACGCAGACTGCGGGCGTCGTGACCGCTTCCAAAGATTCGATTCAGGTGATTCGCTCGGATGCGGAGGAGGCTGCCTATGACGCCACCATGGAACGATTGCAACATCCGCACCTGCTGGACTTCTGGAGCGGACTCCTCGATACCGGCCTAAGCTTGACTGAGGGTAATTCCTCTACACTGACCTACACACTCTCCGGGAAGGCGGTTCGCCAGACCGACCGCGATAAAATCACGATCTACACAACCGCGGTCTACGGCAGAGACGACAACACTTCGCCGAGCCAGACCACCGCCGACCAAATTCAGGGAGGCTTTCGTGTGGATGTCAACGTCAGCCCGAGATGGTTTGCCTTTGGCTTGACCGATTTCAATTACAACGCGCTCCAGCATCTGGACCTGCAGAACGTGATTGCCGGCGGCGCCGGATATCACGTGGTCAAAACGAAAAATACTACGTTCGATCTTTCCGGTGGAGCGGGCTTCAACCAGCAGTATTTTTCATCCTATTCTCTCGCAAATCCCGCGCCTCCCCCGCCCACGCTTGCGTTTCCCGCGGTCACTCAACGGGGCGCCGAGATGGTGGCCGGAGAGGAGCTCGATACAAAGCTCGGCAGCCGCACTACTTTTAGCGAGAATTTTACTTTCTATCCGGGCGTCGGCGGCGCAGGCGGCTACCGATTCACATTCAATACCACAGCCGCGACAAAGCTGAAGAACTGGCTTGGCTGGCAGATCACTTTCGCCGACATCTATATCAGCAATCCGCCCACTGGAATTAAAGACAACGACTTGCTGCTTTCGACCGGCTTGCGGCTGACGTTCGGCAAACCTGCGCAGTAGCACGACATAAGTTATTTGGGGGATTCTATTGGCGGATCATTCTGCCTTCGCAGAGGCCTTCGCCTTGAGTAGCGCCGACACTCCTGTCGGCGTGATTTGCCGCGCGCGGTATTAAGTAACGCAGGCTTCAGCCGCACGTCTAACAATTTGCATGAGAATCGCAGTCATCACCGCTTTGATTGTGTGCGGATTCCTCGCTACGCCCGCCCTTACCACGCAATCACAACAGCAGACCAAAACCGAGCCCGCGGCCATTTTAGCAGCGCAGCAAAACCAAACCGCGCAGCTGGCCTCGACCTGGCTCCACAGTTCTGATCCTCGCCTGCAAGCCTGGGGCGCGTATGTCGTTTTGCGCGACGACCATAAACAGTTCATTGCGGACTTACTCGCGATGGTCAGCGCCTACGATGTCAATGGCTGGCCGGCGAATTTCTGGACGGCGACTCCCGCACGACAAGATCGGCACGATGCAATGCTCGCGGTCCTTGACGCAGTAATTCAATTGCATGCCGAAATTTCAGTAAGCGACGGCGCGAAGCTTTATCCTGAGTTCCCGGGGCATTCCTTGATTTTGCTCTCCCGCGCTGGAAGAGACGCGGATAGCTTCTTGTTGGAGATATTCCGCAATGATCGTAAGCAGCGAGCCGGATGGCTCGCCGCGGGAAATTTGTTAGTGGACAACCGGGTTCCAGGATTTGCCGCCGCTGTGCTGGGTGTCATGACCGTTCACGCAAAAATCATAGTGCTCCCTTCGGATATGTCTGGTTATGCGGAAGGTTGGGCAGGTGATGGTGCCAGTACTATTCCGGAAGATAAGGCGGGTTGGCCTGCCATAGGGGCCTATACGCTACTAATGTGTTACTCGCCAGACGCAGGCGAAACACTCCTGCTTGCCGGTGGAACCAATCCCGTAGTCTACCGGCGGACAGTCAGTGCGTTTTATAAAGCGGATCCAGAATACTCCTGTAGTTCCAGCGGCCCGCCCGACACTACCAGCCCTGACGCCATTCGCGAGGAATACCTGATTAAAGACATCTGTATAAATAGCTTGACAGGGTCAAAAAGAGAGAGGGCAGGCATGGAAGAAGGAACGGATGATGTCGGGATGGCGGCGCAATCGGCGGATGGCCAGGCGAATGCTTTTTTGCAACACGTTGAGGTCGGGCGGGCACAAGCCGCGCAGCGCATGTTGTTTCAGCCACGCCCAAAGCCATTCATCGGGGTTGAGTTCCGGGGCGTAGGCCGGGAGTCGAAACACGCGTAGGCGGGAATGATAAACCGCCAAGGCCTCGCGCGTGCGGCGGGAGCGGTGGGGATTGCCGCCATCCCACAACACAAACAGAGGCGTGGAAATCCGTCGCAGCAAGTGACGGACAAAGCGAATCACTTCGTCGCTGGCGATGGTGCCGGGGACCAGATGCAGGTAGGCATGCGGATTCACCGTGACGGCGGAAATCGCCGACAGCTTGGGCCAGTTGAAACAGTGGCGCAGGATCGGTGTCTGTCCGCGCGGCGACCAGGTGCGGCAGGCCGTGGGGAGCAATGAGAAACCGCTTTCATCCACAAAAACCAGCGTGGCGTTTAGCCGTCGGGCGTTTTTTTTATGCGTGGCCAAGTGTGCTCGACCCAGCGGCGGATGGCTTTCTCGTCTCGCTCACGGGCGCGACCGGTGGGTTTCTGCCAACTCCAGCCAAACCGATGCAGCAAGCGACAAACGTGATCGCGGTCATAGCGAACGCCAAAGCGCCGCCGCAGCAGATCGGCAACGCGCTGTGTGGTCCAGACGGCGGTCGGAAATCCGTGCGCTTCGGCGCCGTGTGCCAGCAGACCTGGAAGTTGAGCCAGTTGTGCGCGAGCCAGTTTGGGCGGGCGACCCGGGCGCGGGATACGACGCAGCCCCGCCACTCCTCGTCGGCGGGACAGTCGCGCCCACTGGTGCACGGCCTGCCGGCTCACACCCAGTTGGCGGGCAATGGAGGACAACGATTCACCCCGCCGGATGCGGGGCAAGGCGGCCAAGCGGCGCGCCTCCAAGACAGCAGCGTCTCGTCGCATAAGTGGAACATACGCTGCCCCAGTCCGATGTCAAGCTATTTATACAGAGGTCTTTAGAATGATGAACTCGCCACAAGGGGGTCCCCTTCTGAAGAGTTTTCCCAGCCAAACCATTGTTTGGAAAAATGGCGGCGACTACCTCGAATATTTGAACAACTTTGTGCACCAAGAACAGACGACGTTTATAGATGTCGCGCGAAAGCTTACAGCCGCCGGCTTGATGACTTCGGCCGAAGCTTCAGCCATAAAGCCTCACCTCGAAATTACAATTGTGGACCGGCGAACCGACAGGGCAATCCCATTGCCAGACACTGGCCAACTCGGCGAAAACGTGATTGTGAAGATGCAACTTCACTGAGGGCGGATAGCCCTTTCCTTCCCATACCGAAATGTGGGGGCTTTGACTTTAGTCTTCCTTGACGCTCAGGCCCGAAAGGCCAATTATGATCACCATGATCATCGTGAATTCCCACTATGCGCTTTTTGCGGATGGTCTCACACGGAGTATCCTCTCCAACGCGCATTGGAGTTCCCAGCGGTCTCCGTGGACCGGCAAGGCCGTTATCTTGATCGTTACAGCGGTCTCGTCTTGGATAATCGGCTTCCAAATGCGAAGAAAGATTAAAAAGGACCTCGGAAGAAAAGCTAAAGACCTAGACCTTACTTCCGTCGACACCTGGATGAAAGTGGACGAGGTTGAGAATGAGCACGAACGGAACAATCCATTAGAGAAGGGTTGACCCAATCCATTCGAATATTCATTCGAACACTCCTTCGAACAAGTTTCGTAACAAATCTTCCCATAATTCCTAAAGAATTCTCTTGACTTTAGATTACTCATGCGGTAATATTCCGCATGGACTTGCAGCTAAGTATTCTTGTCGTCTCTCACGCCCGCGATCTTACGGCTTTGTACTGCCAATTTTTCGATGTTCTTCATAACTCCCTGTGTTATCTACCACTTGCAAAGAATCCGGAAAATGCCTCAAAATTCACCCAATGTTTCCTATCACTTACAGCGGCAATAATGTACTTGACTCATCCACGGTTTTAGTGTACCTTTAGCTCATGGAGAACAAGACCATGAGCGAACCAAAGAGCCTGCAACAAGCGATTGTTTACTTCTCGAATCCCGACAACTGCCTCCGCTACCTCGTGGCGCGGCGCTGGCCGAAAGGCGTCGTCTGCCCGACTTGCGGCTCCGAGAATGTTTCCTTCAGCGAATCGCGCCGCATCTGGCAATGCAGCACTCACCATCCTAAGCGCCAGTTCTCCGTCAAGGTGGGAACCATCTTTGAGGATTCGGCCATTGGTCTTGACAAGTGGCTTGCCGCGATATGGATGCTGACCAATTGCAAGAATGGAATTAGTTCTTATGAAGTAGCGCGCGACCTCGGTGTAACCCAAAAGTCCGCGTGGTTTATGATGCACCGTATTCGCCTTGCCATGCGGAATGAGGCGCTCGGAAAGAAACTCGGCGGCAAGGACAAAGAGATTGAGGCCGACGAAACTTTTGTGGGCGGTGCAGCGAAGTACATGCACAAGGCGAAGCGCGAACGCCTTCAGATTGATACCAGCAAAAAAGAAAAGACTGCGGTGTTTGGAATTCTGGAGCGTGGCGGGGAAGTCCGCGCGAAAGTGATTCCTTCCCGCCGGAAACATCATCTTCAAGGCGAGATCGTGAAGCACGTCAAGGACTATAGCTTCATCGGTACCGATGCTCTCATGTCCTACATGGGATTGAGCGCCCGCTATGCCCACGAAGTCATTGACCACGCGAAGGGATATGTGCGAGGCCGCGTCCACACCAATGGACTGGAAAACTTTTGGAGCCTCTTGAAGCGTTCCATCAAGGGAACCTACGTTAGCGTGGAACCTTTTCACTTGTCTCGATACCTCGATGAACAGGTGTTCCGTTACAACAACCGCAAGAATCCGATGAATGATAGCCGCCGTTTTAGCCAAGCCGTTTCGCGCATCGTTGGCAAGCGATTGACTTGGGATGTGCTCACTGGAAAAACCCCTGACCCGCAATCGTGTCTTAACTGAGAAAGAGCGCAAACGCGACAAGCGCGGGAAGCGGGCTAAATCTTAGCCCGCTTTTTCTTTGTGCGCTGTTTCTGATATTGTTTCTCACGCTTCTGCAATTCCTTGTGCGAAACGGAAAGAATCTTGCCTACTGCCTCATCAAACTTCCGAAACTCTGACCGCGTTTTCATTGGCTCACCTTCATCTTAATCAGGGCTCTGCGTCTTTGCTTTTCTTTGCGCCTCAACTCTAATTTTGTCGGCTCCGGGACTGGCCTTTCCGCAAGTGTCTTGGTGCTATATCGAGGGTCATTCACTGTCTCAGCCATACTCGCTAGCATGTGTTCCTTGTCCCATTTTCCGATTATCTCGAAGTGGTCATGCCATTTTAATTCAAGCGGAGCGTGTTCCGGCTTCCCGTTATTCAGCCATTCAAGGAAAACATCCTTCACAATACTCGCAATCAAATCGGCCATTTGTAGTGGCGGAGTTATTTTGTCATCCAACGGTGCGAGTGTGGCTATCGAAGGAGCGAGCATCGGGTGATTCAGTTTGAACCCTTTGAATGCATCGGCAATCTTCCCTGAGTAAGTCGAATCATCAATCACGTATGCAACCTGAGCCTCTGGAGCATTTTTTTGCACCGCGCGAACGATTTCAAAAAACATTCCAACATAGGCGGTCTCAACGGGGTCTTTCCGATACAGTGTCCGTGCAAGTGGATGAGTATTCCATACGTTTTTGTAGTCCGCGACCAAAACACCGATTCCGAATCCTATCCAGTGATGAGACAAGAGAATAGCTTCAAGGTCAGCGCGGACTTTATCCGCTACCGCCTGAGCATCCGCCCCGTATTTCCTGCGCAGTTTAAGAAATGCTCCATGAACGCCTTTGCAATCGGTGGCGCGAAAGTACGGAAGGTCATCGGGTGTCTTGAGACGTTCAATCCATTGTCCTTGCATCGCTTCCAAATTTTTCTCGTGGGCTAAAATCCCACCCACAGCAAAGACCTTTTCGCCCTTTCCATCTGAACTCTCGTCTATCTGCGCTTGGAGAATCAGCACGGCGTAATGTCTACCTTCTGGCCTGCATTGGAAAACGAATTTCCCGATGTCGGCAAGATTGATGAGGCGGCTAATCACAGCATGCCGCCTTCATAGCATACGCTCTTTTCGGCGTGGATGAGCCTTGTAAGTTGTTGCCCTTACAGGGTCCGTGGATGTAAGTCCTTTAGAATCAGCACATACAAAGAAAACCGCGGGGGGTGGGGTACCTTGTGGATTTTGTAGCGCAGGTCTTCAGACCGGCAGGTTTCAAGCTGGCTTCAAAAGCCGGCGCTCTGAAAAGGGGCCCTACTCGATTCGCCGCACACCCTTTAATTCCCCTGCGCCCGGCGCTACACTTCCTTACCGTCCCTGTCTTTCCGACAGGCCGTAGTCCAGAGGACCGCTCATGACCACGACCCCCAGATCTGAAGTCACCAGCGCAGCGAAGCCGGAGCAGAAATCCAGCGCCGATGTGATCCGCAAGCACAAGGAATACGTCTGGCCGGCCGTCGCAAATTATTACCAGACGCCGCTCGTGGCCGACCGCGGCTCGATGCAATACCTCTGGGATCTGGATGGCCGCAAGTATCTCGATTTCTTCGGCGGCATCCTGACGCTTTCTGTGGGCCACACAAATCCGAAAATCACGGGCGCGATTAAGGATCAAGTGGACCGATTGCAGCACACATCCACTTTGTATCCCAATGAACAGATTGTCGCGCTCGCGGAAAAGCTGGCGCAGATTACTCCCGGCCACTTGCAGAAAAGCTACTTCACGAATTCCGGGACCGAAGCGAATGAGATGGCCATTCTTCTCGCGCGCATGTCCACCGGCAGCTTTGACGTTGTCGCGCTGCGGCACGGCTATTCGGGCGGCTCGGCCGTTGCGCGCAGCTTGACGGGCCAGGCGCCCTGGCGCAAGGCCGGAGTCGTGAGCGTCGGTTTTTCGCACGCCATCAATCCATATTGTTACCGCTGCCCGCTCGGGATGAAATATCCGGATTGCAATGTGGCCTGCGCGAATGATGTCGAGAGCCTGATCCAAACCGGCACGAGCGGGCAGATTGCCGCGTTCATTGCCGAGCCGATTCAGGGCGTGGGCGGGTTCATCACTCCCCCCCCTGAATATTTCAAGATGGTTTTCAAGATCGTGAAGAAGTACGGCGGATTGTTTATCGCCGACGAAGTGCAAACCGGATTCGGCCGCACCGGAAAAAAATGGTTCGGCATCGAGCAATGGGAAGTGACGCCGGACATCATGACTTGCGCGAAGGGAATGGGGAATGGAGTGCCCATCGGAGCGACTATCACCACCGCGGAACTTGCCAACTCATTCCAGGGCTTGACGATTTCGACGTTCGGCGGCAACCCGGTCACCTCCGTGGCCGCACGGGCCACGATTCAATTCATCGAGGAAGAAAATCTTCTGGAGAACGCGCACACGGTCGGAAAATATTTGCGCGAGAAACTCGATGGATTGAAAGAAAAGTACCCGCTCATCGGCGACGTCCGCGGAATGGGCTTGATGCAGGGCATCGAACTTGTGAAAGACCGCGCGACGAAAGAGCCCGCTCCCGAAGCTGCCGCGCAGTTGATGGAGCGCACGCGCGCGAACGGATTGCTGGTCGGCAAAGGCGGACTCTACGGCAACGTGATGCGCATCGCGCCGATGCTCAACATCGCGAAGAGCGATGTGGATGAGGCGATCAAGATCCTCGATAAATCCTTCAGCGAGGTGAGGGTTTAGGAATTGCAGTGAGATTCCCCAAAAATGATTGCCGAAGTGATTCCCGAAGCGTACGACGCCGAAGGCAAGCGGACCTTTCGTCCTGACTCCCGCAAGCAGAGCGGATTTCGACCAACGTTTCCAATTGGCAGGTACCTAGGCCAACCTCTTCAGACGAAATGCACAGATCTTGCAGACCTTCGACGGTTCCTAAACCGATGTACCTATGTATCCGATAAGGAGCAATTTGGCAAAGATGACTATTGGCAACCTCCCGACCAATTTGAAATTACAAAGAAGGGTGATTGCGACGATTTCGCCCTTTGGACCTGGAGGCAACTACTTTCGATGGGCTACGCGGCAAGGTTTGTGGTCGGAACTGCGAGCCGATACGGCGACGGACATGCGTGGGTAACATTTCAGGCGGAGGGAAAAACCTTTTTGGTCGAATCTTTGAAGAACACCCTATCCGGATCAATGCCTCGCATTTCGATATTGAGGTACAAACCAAATTACTCGGTCGGATTGGATGGCGACGCGATTGTTTATTTCAAACATGAGAATCCGAAATTTAATCCTTCCATGCTTTCGGCCTTTGCGTTGGTTTGCGAATGGATATGGTTTTACGGTTTGTCATCGCCTGGGGTTACTTGGAAATCTCTTTGGGTGATTTCGCTTCTGATTTTTGGAGGACGGCCGAGTCGTCCTGCAAACATCAAGCCGAAGAGAACCATTACTCCTGAGGAGGCGCTCCTCACTCAGCTTTTGGTTCTACGCTGAATTGGACAACTCGGTGCGACAAGAACTTTTCTCGGCGCACCCAATTCGCACCCTACTTAATCGTAGTACTCGTCGCGCTGCCGTAATAGAGGCCGTTGAACAGCAGCTTGAAAGTTCCGTGCGGCTGCCCGCGGAACGTCACTTCCGGCCCGATGACGAACACCTTGCCTGCGCCGATGTTGGCCTCCAGGATCGCGGTTCCGCCATCAAGATAGGCCTGGCCCCAGGCCCATCCGCTGTCGAGCGTCTCGGCGCCCGAATACCAGGCGACCGGAACAGGCTTGACGCTCGCGCTGGGCACGATGCGGAAAACGGGGCTGCTGTCGAAATCCACGTCGGCCGTGGGCGGCATGCCGTAGGCGAGCGGATTGGAATTATCAATCGTCGCGCGCATCAGCGAGCCGGGAATGTAAAACTTTTCGCGCGGGAGCGGACGATCCACTCCGTCGGCGCCGCGCTCGGTGAGATAGCTTGCGATGGGCACGCCGAGAAGTTGCGCCATCGCCGTCGAGCTGCCGACAGTGACGATCGAGCCGCCCGCGTCGAGGAACTTTTGAAGTTGCGGGATCGTTGTCGCGGCCGTGATGGATCCCTGGCGGATGCGATATTCCTCGGGGATATTTTGCGCCGCAGCACCGCCTCCCCCGCCGGGTCCGCCGCCGCCGCCTCCTCCGCGCCCGCCACCACCGCCGCGGAAAGCGCCGTCGGTGAAAATGAGAACGTCAAATTTGCTGTGCAAATCACCCGCATCAAGCGCTTGCGGATAGACCACCTCGAAAGGAAATTCGTATTGCTCGAGCAGCCAGCGCAACCAACCCGAGGGCATGATTCCGCCGTACTGATCGTAAAGCCCAACGCGAATGGGCTTGAGCTTCAGCGCGTCGCCCGTTGGGGCCGATGACACGGCATGCTCGGGAACGCCGAGTTCCGCAGCGCCTTGCCGCAGAATGGCTTGGCCCGCGGTGCATGCGGGAACCCAAATCGTGCCGTCCCCGAAATCCTGCCCGTTCATCATCGTCGATCCCTTGCGCCAGTAAACGTCGCAGCCGGCTTTCAGGAGGCGATTGACGACGATGAAGGAGTTGTTCACGCGGTGATCGAGCAGGTAGCCTGCAGGATTTGCGGTGTTGGAAACTGTGACTGCGGGCATCGGCTGAAGCTGGCCGTAGGCGATCTTTGTGAAGGGGCCGTCAAAGCCGTCCTGGATGCGATCGAACTGCACTCCCATTTGGTAAGCGAGCGTCCAGCCGGCGATGTCGTAAGGGGGAATCGGCGGGCCGCCGGGATAACGGAAATCGTTGGGGTGATCCTGCGGCTGGAACATATCGAGAATGAAGGGGCGCCCGGCCTGCGCGGCCTTCACAACAAACGATGCCGCGGGATACGTTTTCCCGCCGACTTGAAATGACGAGGAAGCTTTCTCCACTTCGATGCCGTTCTTTATGAGCGCGTTGATGAATTTGGTGGCCGTCGCAAAATCGGGCTGGTCGGAAGGGATAATGTAGCCGCGCGGATCGCGAAGCTTGGGGTCGTGAAGAATGGAATCGTAAAGTGCAGCGGGAGCAGCCACAGCGCCGCTTCCGCCGCCACCGGGCGCAACATCGCCTCCGGCGGCAACTTCTCCGCCGCCGCGTCCGCCGCGACCACCCCGGCCTCCACGTCCGCCTTCCGCAGCGGCGGCTTCGGCTTCTTTCGCGGCTTCGGCGCGGAGCGCTTCGATGCGCTTGGGAGTAATCGTCCAATTGTCCTTGTTGCCGCGCTCGATGGAATTCATTCCCATGCGCCAAATATTAAAGAGCAGCGCTTCGCGATTGTGCGAGGCGTAATCGAGAATCGCGCGGTTGAGTTCGCAATCGTAGTCAATGGACTGACGGTAGTGCCATTCCTGCGGAACCACGGGAAGGGGCCAATCGCCCTGCGGCAATTGTTTATCGGCGACGAGAGGAACGCGCTGCGGATTTGGGCCGCCGATAATCTCGGTGAGGATGCCGATCATGTTGTGGAAATAGACCGTGGTGCGCAGGCCGCCGTCCCACCAGGTGGAATAACTCGAGCCGCTGCGCATCGCCGAGCCACCCATGCCGCGCGCGACGAGACGAGTGTGCATCGCGGTGCCGACGGCTTCAACGCCGAGAGGAACGAGCGGATCGAAGTTGTAATTGAACGGGTCGCGGAAGGGCGGAACGAAGGCGACGGCGCCAGCCGGGCCGGTCTGATGATGGTTGTACATAATTTGCGGCATCCACTCGATGAAAAGCTGGCGGTTCATGTTCGCGGTCTCGGGCATGTTGGACATGTAGGAGTCGCGGTTGTCGTCATGGCCGACATATTTGTTGTAGAGCCTGGGAAGCGCATTCATGTTTCGTTGCGCCGGCTCGGAAATTCGGTTGTACCAATTGGCGACCATCTCGGAGCCGTCGGGATTGGCGGCGACGCATAGAATGATGTCGTCGTTCAGAAAGCGCATCGTTTCGGGATCGGTGCGGCTCGCGAGCTGGTAAGTGGTTTCGACAAGCTGCTGGAAGCCGACGGTTTCTGAGGCGTGGAGACCACCGTCAATCCAAATAACGGCTTTGCCTTCGTGCGCGAGGGCGCGGGCCTGATCCTCGGTGACGCCTTCGGCGCGCTGAAGCCTCTGCGAGATCTCTTTGTAATGATTGAGCTGCTTTAGATTTTCGGGCGTGGAGATGATTAGCATCCACTGGTCGCGGCCCTCGGCGGTTTTGCCGATGCTTTGAAGCTTGACGCGATCGGATTCGGTGGCGAGCTTCTTCCAGAATGATTCCGCTTGTGTGTAGGTGACCATCTGATAGTCGTCGCCCACGCTGAAGCCGAAGGCTTCCTTGGGCGTGGTGATTTTTGGCGCTGCCGATTGCGACGAAGCTTGCGATTGTTTCGCGGCGGTCTTCTTAGGCGGGGTTTGAGCTGCGATGAATCCGGCGGAGAGAACGGCAGCAAAGGAGAACGAGAATGAGATGCGACGCAGTGTGTGTGTGGTCATGACGCAGCTTTCTACCGCGAGGGGCGCGGGATGTCAAAGAAAATTCAGAGCCGTGCGAATCAATGCGACAGGATGGACGTGAATCCGGGCGGCCGCGTTTCGTGCGGGAAGAAAAGTTGCGTGGTGCGTCGCCTATTTTTGCTTCAAGAGGGCGGGCCAATTGGTTATCAGCGTGACGGGACCGAGTCCTGCCTGAGGGTCCCTGGTCTCAATTATGAATTTCTTGCCGTCGGCGGATACGTCATACCCCCACGAAGCGGTCGTGGAAGCATGGGTTTGAAAAAGGGGTTGAATCTGCCGGGTTTGAAAATCGTTCTCGGATTCAACTACTTCCGCGGACATCATTTTGTTATCTGGGGAGAGGAAGAAAAGTTCCCTGCCATCCGCACGCCAGCGGGGCAGGTCGCCGCCATCGGTCGAGACCTGATGCTTTGCACCCGGATGTCCAAAGGGGACGACGTAGATTTCATTTCGACCTGACTCCAGCGAGGCATAAGCCAGCCACTTGCCGTCCGGCGAAAAATCAGGCACCGAACTATCCGCGTGTCCTTGAACGACGGGGAAGGGTTTGCGGTCTCCAAGAAGTGGAAGCACCCAAATCTCAATCGGTGATCCAGAAATCGATTGCTTATGAAAAGCCAAATAGCGGCCGTCCCTAGATAATCGAGGGACGCGAAGGCTGGCGGAAGGTTCAGCGGAGACTAATGCGGGATTCCCTGAACCATCGGAAGCCATTTGATATAGGGCAATTCCTCCGCTCATGTTGGACTGGAAAAAAATGGTTCTTCCATCGGGTGACCAAGTCGGTGCGACATTTACGCTCCCCCGTTCAAAGGTCAACCTTGACTTGGTACCTATCTCCAAATCCTGAATCCAAATGTCATAAGCGGAGGTAACAGGATCAATAACAGTGACCGCTAACTTCTTGCCATCTGGGGAGATTCGAGGAGACTCAAATTCGCCCGACAACCCGAGATTGGCAAGCTGTGTTCCACTGCGGTCATACCAGCTAAGATGGGCGTTTGCCGTGTTTACATCTCCTCCGTCGTACAAAAGGAAGCCGCCGACGGAGGATACTGAGAAATTGCCTGCGTAGAAAGCCGCCGATCCCCCCAACACGTGGTTCAAGAGTGGAGCGGGGTCGCCGCTCAACTGAAACGAATTGGGATCGAATGGCTGGGCCATCAAGACGGCTTCGCGCAAGAAGAGGAGATAGCCCGACGGAGCGTACAGCGCAACTCGATTGGACCGAAAAATGAGCTTAGGGTCACTCCCGTCCACGGAACCGAGATAGGTGGCTGAATTCTCCGCGATCGAGGAATTGATATAAAAGAGGAAGTGCTTCCCATCGGGTAAGAATTGCGGCCAACGGTGGCTCACTTCTTTGCGGGATTGGTTCAGCGTGGTGACTGGCTGTGGAGCAACGCCACTCGAATTTGCACTGACCTTGTATAGTCCGCTCGCGGGGGTTGGCGAATACAGAATAATGTCATTGGCTCCCCACGCGGCGCCTCGCAACACGATGCCGCCTACGTCGGCAAGATCCAGCGGAGACCCGCCTGCGGCGGAGATGCGCTTCATCTTGCCATTGGCGAAAAATCCTAAATTCTGGCTATCTGGCGACCAAAATTGCATGGAGGCGCCTTCCGTCCCTTCGAGAGCACGCGCCACTATTGACTGCAACGGGCGCACCCAAAGCTTGCGTCTTCCATCCAGGTCGCTGGCGACAAATGCCAGCTTTGAGCCGTCGGGAGAAAGGAGGGGAGGGCCGAAGCCTACGGTTCCGTAGAGCGAGAAACTAGAACCGGGCGGCGGCAAGATCTGCGTCGCGACGACAGGTTCATCACTGTCATTATGCCGCGACAATGCCCATGCCAGCATCGAAAGCATGGCGATAAAGCACACCCCTGCAACGAGCCATGGAACCGCGCTGCGCGATGCAGATTGTGGGGTGGTGAAGCGCTCGATGCTTGAAGTCGAGGCTGAAGGATTGGCGAGGTATCGCTCGATGATGATGCGCGCTTCGCCGATGGCCTGGAGACGAAACTTCGGGTCTTTTGTGAGACAGCGCTCAATTAGGTGGCGGATTGGAGTTGGCGTGCTTGCGGGCAGGTTTTCCCAAGTCGGCTCTTTCGTGATGACATGGGCGAGAGTGTCTTGCGCCGTTTCGCCGGAATAGAGCTTTTTGCCCGTGAGCATTTCGTAGAAAACGACACCGAAGGCCCAGATGTCGGCACGACGGTCGGCGGATTTGCCGCGGGCTTGTTCAGGTGACATGTAAGCCGCCGTGCCGAGGATGACGCCAGCGCGGGTGGCTCCCATAGTGAGAGTTGGAGAGTTAGTGATGTCTTCGGCGGCGGGAGATTCATCGAGGGCTTTGGCGAGGCCGAAGTCGAGAACTTTTGCGGCGCCATCGGGAGTGATTTTTACGTTAGCGGGCTTCAAATCGCGATGGATGATGCCGCGGTCATGAGCGTATTCGAGGGCTTCCGCGATTTGCTTTGCGATGGAAAGGGCTTCCTCGAGTGGAAGAGGACTCTCTGCGAGGCGCTCGGCTAATGTAGAACCTTCGACTAATTCCATGACGAGAGCGCGCACACCACTCGAATCCTCAAGGCCGTAAATGTGCGCGATATATGGATGATTGAGCGAGGCGAGCACTTGCGCTTCGCGGCTAAAGCGCGCCATACGGTTGGGGTCATTGGCAAATTCGGCGGGAATTACTTTCAGCGCGACGTCGCGGGCGAGCTTGAGATCGCGCGCGCGATAGACTTCACCCATTCCGCCAGCACCGAGCGGAGAGATTATTTCGTATGGGCCAAGCTTAGTCCCTGCGACAAGGCTCATTTTCAGCGGGATTATAGCCTTGAGACTCCGGAAATTGCGGAAAATCGGCTGGACTTGACGAGGTGGAGCGAGGGGCGCGGGATGTCAAAGGGAAATGGTTTTTGTGCGGGGCCCGTCCAGGCGCGATTCGCCGCCGTCGGCCTGAACGGATATAATCCCAGCAGAAACCTGTTATCGTATGCACGATCGGCGTCCCGCAGTGGAGGTCGCGATGAATAGGAACGGTTCGCCGAAGGCAGATAAGAGTCCGCAGGGCTCATCCGAAGTTCCATTTACAACGTTCATCCAATTGGACGGAAGGTCCAGCGTTCCATCGCAATTTCGTGTTCCGGGGACTTTTACGATCACCCGGCTCCAGTCATCGTCTGGGCTTCCTGAACGAATCACAAAGTTATCGCCCGTACCCGCTCTGCTAGTGTCGATCTCCCTTAAGTCTTTGGCATCATCGAGCTACCAGGTTTGGACATCAGACAAGCTCATTGCTACATCCGCCGTTCATCCGTTTCGCTCCAATGTCATCGATTTCGATTCGCAGCCAAGGTGCTGGGCCGGAAGTGCCTTCGATTACGTTCACTATTCTGTTCCTCGTCAGGGGTTGGATGGCATCGCGGAGGATCTCGGTTTTGGCCGGGTAAGTGACTATCGCCTCGCTGTGCTCGAAGACGATCTAGTTGTGGCACAGATCACCAAGAGCATCCTTCCTTTTCTCGGGCGGAGCGATGCTCTATCTGTGCTTGCCCTCGATCAATTCAGTCTCATCCTTGGAGCGCATCTAATCCAGCAGTACGGTGTACTCCAGAAAGCGGCGCGGCATTCAAAGGGAGGCCTGGCGCCATGGCAGAAGCGACGAGCGTCGGAACTTCTTCATGAGAACATGAATGGCCGAATTCGGCTTTCCGAGATTGCACGCGAATGCGGAATCTCCGTAAGCCACTTTGCCCGTTCATTCAAGACCTCTTTTGGCACCTCCACTCATCAGTGGCTGATTCAGCATCGCGTTGACCACACTAAACAACTGATGAGCAAAACCAGCATGCCGCTGATAGACATCGCGATTCAGTCGGGATTTAATGACCAGGCTGCGTTCACGCGCACATTCCATCAACTCGTTGGGGTCAGCCCGGGAAGATGGCGACGACATCATACGAAACGCCATTCCCAAGCATAGGGCCCCCCCATTACCATCGTTTCAAGACGCTCGCGAACGAAAATCATACGGACACACAATAACCGTCCGCTCTTCCGATCATCTAATTCTACGGAGGTAAAACTCAGCAATGGAGGAGGAACCATGATCGTCATCACCACACCAACCGGCACTATCGGCAGACAGGTCCTCGAGAATGTTATCGTCAGCGGCGAGCCTATACGCGTGATCGCGCGCGATCCCGCCCGCCTTCCCTCACAAATCCGCAAAAGTGTCGAGGTCGTGCAGGGGTCGCACGGCGACATCGACGTCGTCACTACGGCGTTCAAGGGCGCTGACCGCGTGTTTTGGCTAGCGCCCCCAGACTTCCGGGCCGGCAGCGTCATGGCCGCCTATCTCGATTTCACCAGGCCGGCCTGCGAAGCTCTTCGGAGCCAGAGGGTCAAGCGGGTGGTCGGGATTTCAGCCCTGGGCTGCGGGTGGCCTAAAAACGCCGGGCTGGTGTCGGCGTCGCTGGCGATGGACGACCTGATCGCGAGCACGGGCGTGAGCTACCGGGCTCTGAAGATGCCCTCGTTCATGGACAACATCCTCAGGCAGTCCGAAGCGATCAAGAACCAGGGTATGTTCTTCTCGCCGATCTCCGGAGACCGCAAACTTCCGACCTGCGCCACTCGCGACATCGCCACCGTCGCCGCCAAGCTGCTGCTCGATCCCTCTTGGAGCGGACAGGGCAGCGTCCCGGTCCTCGGTCCCGAGGATCTATCCTTCAACGACATGGCAAGAATTATGTCCGAGGTGCTCGGAAAACCTGTGCGCTTCCAGCAAATCCCCTTCGCGGCCTTTAAAGCCAGGCTGACCGCATCCGGGATGTCCGAGGCAATGGCGCAGGGCGCGGTTGATATGTTGGTGGCCAAGAACGAAGGCCTCGAAAACATGGAGCCGCGCACCCCGCAATCCACCACTCACACCAGCTTCCGGCAGTGGTGCGAGGAAGTATTGAAGCCAGTCGTGCTTCAGCGGGTCGAGAGGCAGGTGTCAGTCGGCACGTCGTAAGTAGGTTCATCGCCGGCGGGACCAGCGGTATCGGTCGTGCTGCCCGCTTCGTAAGTGCGACCCATTTTTTGGGCAATAAACAACAAAACCAGCAAGATTCTGCAAGAGAGCAGCCAGCCATGAGCATAAATAAGTACGGAAGGGGAGGAATATGACGACTGGTTCAACGCTGCGCCCCGAACGTCTGACACGCAATAACACTTTGCTACTCCTAGTGGATCACCAGGTCGGTTTGTACACCGGCATTCGTGACATCGACGTACTTCAACTGAAGCACAACATCGTTCGTCTGACACGAGCAATGCTCGCGCTCAAAGTGCCAGTCGTCGTAACCACGACCTCGGAGAATATGTGGGGGCCGATTATCCCGGAGCTCGCCGAGGTTTTATCCGGCGTGCCGGGCATTGAACGAACTACGGTCAACGCTTGGGACGAGAAGCGTTTCGTGAATGCGGTCAAGGCGACTGGGCGCAAGAACCTCATCGTCACGGGCATTTCCACTGACGTGTGTCTCGCGTTCCCGGCTATAGCTGCCCTTGCCGACGGCTTCCAGAGTTATGCGGTCGTCGATGCATCGGGTGGTTTCACTCAGACTCAGGTCGATATGGGAGTCATGCGTATGCAGCAAGCCGGTGTAATTCCAGTGTGCTATTCCAACGTCTCGGTAGAGATCCTGGGCGATAATGCGGCGCCGGAGGCTGAGGCGGTCTACGGCGCGCTGGGCATGCCGTTCAGCGACTTAGTTTTTGGCCTCAGGCAATATTTTTCAAATAGAACCAACCAAGGAGAGCAAAATGACGCAATCAAAACCTAGCATCGTTTTCTGCCACGGACTCTGGGCCGATGGCTCGTGCTTCAGCAAGCTGATCGTTCCCCTTCAGGCTGAGGGGTATGAATGTATTGCAGCGCAGTACGGCCTCAACACAACGGCAGAGGACGTCGCCTTGGTGAAAGCAACGATAGGCCGGGTCAGCAGCCCCGTTATCCTCGTCGGCCACTCCTACGGCGGAACCGTCATCACCGGCGCCGGAACCGACGATTGCGTAGTCGGGCTGGTCTATATCTGCGCGCTCGCTCCAGACGCAGATGAATCGTCGCAGACGCAGCAGTCCAAGTTCCCGACGACCGACGTCTTCTCCCAAATCGAAGTCGTAGATGGTCGTATCTGGCTCCGTCCGGAGGGCACAAAGTATTTCTGCGGAGACCTTTCGGAGCAGGAGCAGAAGCTCGTTTGGGCGACCCAGGGCGTTCCCCGCCCCGACCTGTTCGAGGCGAAAGCCGGGGGAACCGCTTGGAAGTCGAAGCCGAGCTGGTACATCGTTGGCAAAAAAGACCACACCGTGCATCCCGATCTGGAGCGTGCCATGGCCAAGCGCATTGGCGCAACCACCTATGAGCTCGACAGCAGCCATGTGCCGATGCTTTCGCAACCGGAGCGGGTACTCGATGTAATTCGCGCTGCGGCAAAAGGTGTTCAAGGAACCGCAGCAACAGCATAAGCGGCTAGAGATCGGAACTTGGCTGCAGCAGGCCCGGTAACTGTTCGGCTGGATCGTGATGAAAGCCAGCCGAACAATTACCTGCGTGAACCACAATTCGAGGGCTCATCACGGTGGCTGACGCAAGCAGCCAAGCTTTCGCCGCGAGCTTCGCGGAGCGAATTGGCATAGGAGGTCGAATGAAAATATCGCGCAGAGTTTTTCTGGGAACGGCGGCGATTGCCGGCGTGGGTGTAGCCACACTCGGCGGCTCACCAACCGCTAATGCGGGCTCGTCCCCGCTAAGCGGTCTGGCGGGCGCATCGAAAAATAACTCGGCGGAGGATAACGGGATGACCCAGGACGACAATCTTTCCTATGAAATAGTGAAAGCCAAGATTAGACGAGCGCTCTTGTCCGGGCCTGACAGCATTACGAGAGAAGCGACAGTCGCGGAAATGGATGCTCAAGGCAAGCTTACCGTGTTGCGTCCGGGTACGAACCGATGGATGTGCGTCCCCGGAAACGAAAACATCATTGGACAGGCGGATATGTGCGCCGACCCAGTAGGTTTGCGGTGGATGCTGGACATATTTGAAAGGAAACCCAACCCATCGAATACCGAGCCCGGACTAATCTACATGCTCAATGGCGCTTTGCAACGTAGTTACACCGATCCGTTTGACCGGACCAGCCCCGCCATCCCAATTGGTCCGCACTGGATGATCCTCTGGCCTTTCGATGCAAAAGTCGCCGGATTGCCAACAGTGATGCGCGACGCAGGAACGCTGGTGATGTTTGCCGGCACGCCTTATGCGCATCTGCACGTTTGTGGCTCACCGTGGGACGGGAATGAATATCACCCGGGTGATCGGGGCATTTGGACAATGAAATATGCTCAGCCTTGACGACGCTAGGAATTTCGACCATTGGCAACCCTCTCATCATGAAGGAAATGGCGAAGCATGTTCCAGACGCGGGCTCTTACGCGCCGGAGACAGTGCTCGTCGATGAGCGGGCCGATGGCGTGCTTCTGTCGTATGACACAATGGCGAGTTTCTTAGCTCCGTATGGAAACGGCGCCGCGCTGGAGGTCGCACGGGATTTGGACAAAAAAGTCGAAAAGATATTGCGGCAAGCTGCAGGCTAGAACAGGCATCCTGCAGATTCGGACCCATGGCGCGCGAGTTGTCAAAGGGAAATGACTGCACTCCGATTGGAACCGACGGGAGCGGGTAAGCCGCCGTCTCGACTAGAAACGGCCGGGGGCGGAATGAGAGGCGAGAAGCCGCTGCGATGAAGATCCGGTCGAGTTGTGTTCCAGAATGAACACACCGATACAACGTAGTTGTAAACTCGCATTTACTTGGTCTATTAAACTAGGTTAATATACCAGCTTCTCGTGGAACCAATCACGATAACCGACACATTGGCAGCCGCATTCATTGGGGTCAATCCTCCAGGCCGCAAGCGCAATACGGTGCTACGGGCAAGTCTCTTGGGTCTCTCCGGTCTTTTCGTGGCGGCAATGTTTCTTGCTTCTCCGATGCCAACTCTGGCTCAAGGCGAGACGACGAGCGCAATCGCCGGACAAGTAATCGACACAAATCATGGGGCTATTCCGGGCGCTACGGTAACCATTACGAATCGCGAGACCGGCTTGCAGCGCTCGGCCAAGTCGGACGCGGAGGGGCGGTTCAATTTCCCGCAGTTAAAGCCCGGCACTTACACGGTCAAGGTGGAAGTCCAGGGCTTTGCCACACAGCAGAACGACAATGTGGCTTCAGGGTTAGGACAAAAGCAGACGGTAAACTTCACGCTCAAAGTGGCAGAAGCAAGCCAGACGGTTGAAGTGAGCGGCGCACCTCCTATTCTAAATCCGGAAAATGCGAATACATCCACGAACCTGACTGCGCGAGCATTGGAGAATCTTCCCAATCCGGGGGGTGACCTGACGTACCCGATACAGTTCTCGCCCGGCGCGCTGATCAACACGGCGGGCAGCAGCAACGACTTTGTTGGAAGCTCAAACGGATATGGCAATGTGCAGTTCAATGGGCTGCCTGCCCTCTCAAACGGCTATATTGTGGACGGACTGGAAACAAACGACCCGCTTACGAACCTCAATAGCGGACTCTCAACAAATCTCGTGCTGGGCCTGAATTCGATTTCTGAAATGACCGTCAACTCGCTCTCCTACTCCGCGGACCAGGGAAGATATGGCGCGTCGCAGGTCAACTACGTGACCAAATCCGGCAGTGACCAGTTCCACGGAAACTTGTACGAGATATGGAACGGCTCTGATTTGAACGCGGCGGACTATTTCACAAACGCGACGGCCGGGAACACCAAGGCTGGATCCAACGTGAATCATTTTGGCGGAAGCTTGGGGGGCCCGATTGTCCGCAAGAAGCTGTTCTTCTTTTTTGACAGCGAATGGGTCAGGATCTCGCTTCCGATTGTCACACCGGCGACGGTGCCCACGGCGGCATTTCAGAACTATGTGCTCCAGCAACTTCCCCTGGGCGGCATGGATCCGGTCACCGGCGTCATTTACCCCGCAGCGCCGCAACTGGCGCCGTTCTACCAGAAAATGTTTTCGCTGTACGGGAACACGAGCGGGTCGCCGCTCGCGGTGCTTGGGTGTCCCCTCAATGCGGACGGCAGCATGGCAAGCGGCGCGCTGCCAAGCGGAAATGGCTGCGCCAACCGGCAAAGCGTTTCCCATTCGAGCGACGATCACGAACAGGTGCAGACAGGCCGAATGGATTACAACATTGATGCGAAGAACTCCGCCTGGATGCGTTTGCAGTCCGACACGGGCCTGCAAGCTGCCTGGACCGACCCAATCAACTCGATATTCGATGCGGTTTCTCCGCAACCGCTCTACTCATTTGCGGCGGGGTATACGCACGTTTTTTCACAGGACCTGGTGAATTATTTCAATCCGGGATTCTCATGGTATGAGAGCTTGTTCGCGCCCAGTGATTTTCAAAAGACGCTTTCCGCTTTCCCGATCGTCTTGCAGGGAAACGGCGCGAACGCGCCCTTTACGACCATCGGGGGACTCGACAACACCTGGTTGCAAGGGAGACGCGCCTCACGTTTTTTCATCAACGACAATATCGCCTGGACACACGGGGCGCACGAATTCAGGTTTGGGACGAACACCAGGATTTTTCGCCTGAACGACTACGATTTCGGCGAAGGGGGCGTTCCGACCGTCACATACACGGATTTGGCGCAATTCATAAATGGGGTGATGTCCACCGTATCGGAAACTTTCCCACTTTCGGCGAACGAACCGTTTAATTCCGTGAACCTCGATCTCTACGCGATGGATACATGGAAGGTCACGCCAAAGCTGACATGGACGATCGGCATACGCGACACGCTGAACACGAATCCGTTGAATCCACATGACGAAATCGGAAGGCTTACGGGCTCATTCGAGACGATCTCACATGATGTAAATCAACCGCTCAGCGACGCCATTCAGACGAATCTGGGGCACCTGTTTGTTTCGACGCCACTGGCAATCTTGCAGCCGCGAACAGCGTTTGCATGGCAATTCGCACCGAATACCGTTTTGCGAACCGGGTTCGGGTTATTCAGCGACCTCTTACCGGGCAGCATTGCCGACATCATTGGCGCCAACCCTCCCTACGTTCGAACCTTTCAGAACGTCTTGAGTGTGAACTCCATGGATGAACCAGTGAGCAGTTTGGGCGGCCTGGCCATTGCACCGGGCGTTTCCGATAGCGCCGTAGATGCCATTGTGGCGGCGAACCAGCAGTACGCGGCTGGTTTTGCGCAGGGCGAGCTATCCTGCGCCTCACAGCTGGCAAATCCTTCCGCATGTCTTGCGCCCGTGTCGATGACGGTCGTGCCGAACGGGGAACTTCACGCGCCATATTTCATGGAGTGGAGTTTCGGGATCGAACACCAGTTCGGAAGCACCTTCAGCATTCATGCGCAATACGTTGGCACGCGAGCGGTCAACCAGCCATTCTTAAGCCAAGTAAACGGGTATCAGACTGTGTGCCCGGGATGCTTCGCGCCGTATCCGTACCTCCAACCGACGGATCCCAGATTTGGCGCGGTGACGCAATTTTCGACCGGTGCGAACAGTATTTATAACGGCCTGCAACTTACGGCCATGAAGCGACTCGGACATGGCCTGCAGGGGCAGATCAATTACACATTCAGCCGCTGCATGGATGAAGTCTCGAACGGCGGACTTCTGCAGTTCTCCGCGGGAGCGATCCTTTCTCCTTTGCCCGGAGAGCTGGCGCGAAATTACGGCCCGTGCGATTACGACGTCCGGCATAACATCAGCGCAGAATATGTCTACCAGTTGCCGGTCAAAGTGAAAAATCACAGGCTGGGTGACGCACTGAACGGCTGGCAAGTGTCCGGAACGTTTTTTTGGCACAGCGGCCTTCCCTTCTCCGTGCTCAGCTCGCCCTATACGGCAAACGGGAACGGAATTGTCCAAGGAGGAGGGTCACAATTTGCGAGCATTGTCCCGGGTGTTCCGCTTTATGACCACAACCCCATTCCAAACGTGACGCCGCCGGGCGCAGTCCAGTGGCTTAATCCGAATGCTTTCGTTTCTGCAGTTGACCCGAGTACGGGCGCATGCAATGGCGGTGACACACCGCAAGATTGCCAGTTCGGAACGCTTGGCCGCAATGCGTTGCGTGGCCCCAATTTTTTCTGGAGTGATTTCTACCTAACGAAGATGTTCCCGTTGAGCGAGCGCGTTAAATTGCGAGTCGAAGCGCAGGTCTTCAACATATTCAACCATCCAAATTTTGCACTGCCCACTGATGTATATGCGGGGATACCGGGAAAACCCGCCACACAAGTTGGATTCGGAGCGCTCGGTTACACTACCTCGCCGCCGACCGGCCTGCTAGGCGTGGGATTGGGCGGGGATAGCTCGCCACGAATGATTGCCCTGCACGCGCGGATAGAATTCTGAATTGGTTGGCGTACGACGCAAGAAAAGAGGCGTGGAGGAGCAAAAATCCTAATTCGACTCGCAGAGAGGCCCCTAATAATTGGCTATCAGTCCGACCGCAGGGCTTCGACGGGATCAACCGAAGCGGCGCGGCGCGCCGGGAGATAGCTGGCGAGCATTGCCGCAGCTATCAGGACGACGGGCACGGCGGTGAAGGTGACAGGGTCGAGCGGACTGATTTCAATAAGCAGGGATTTTATGAGGCGCATCAGGACCGCGGCCGCGGCGAGTCCAATTACGGTGCCGATTCCCGCGAGCGACAACGCGTAGGTGACGAACATTGCCTTGACCTGCGACTGCTGTGCGCCCAACGCCACGCGGATGCCGATTTCGCGGCGGCGTTGCGAGACGGTGTAGGAGATGACGCCGTAGATGCCGATGATGCCGAGCGCGAGCGCCATCGCTCCCGCGATAGCCAGCATGACGAGAGTGAACGAGGTGCGCGCGAGCGACTTGCTGTAGACATCCCGCATGGTAAGGACATCCGATAGGGGCAAGCTTGGGTTCACGGACCAGACGGCTTGGCTCACCTGATTTAGAAGGCTTTGAGTTCCAGCACGGCTGGTGTGGACCGCGAACGTTACGTAACGCCAGACACTGGTCTCCCCCGCGGTGTAAATGCTTTCTCCGTAAACGGGCAAGTAAATGGTTGTGGGCGCCGGTTCCTGAACTCCTTTTTCCCGGACGTCGCCTACAACGCCGATGACTTCCTGCAGAGGAGCTTCGGGGACGGTGAGGAAACGCTTACCGAGAGCCGCGGCGGGAGAGCCCCACAGCTCGCGGGCGAGATTTTCGGAGACGATCGCGTATCGCCGGCGGCCATAGATGTCGGTCCAAGTGTAATCGCGGCCGGCGACCAGCGGAGTGCCCTGCGTCTCGAAGAAGCCGGGGGAGACGCGCTTGAAAATTCGGACGGGCGGGATTTCCCCTTGTGAAAAGTTTTTACCCTCGGGGGCGATCAAATCCCAATCGAGAGGGATGCCCTCCATCGGCATTTCGCTGGCGAAGGCGGCGGAAGTGACACCTGGAATCGCGGCAACCTTGTCGAGAATGTCATTCTGCATGCGGATGACGCGCTCCGGCTCCTTGACGAGAGATGGCGGGATGGAGATGCGCGCAAGCTGAAGTTGCTCGGGATGCGCGAAGCCTGGGTCCACGCGGCGCAGGGCCTGGAAGGTGCGAATCATCAAGCCGGAACTGACAAGCAGAACCAAGGCGAGCGCGACTTGAGCGACAACGAGGACGCTGCGAGCGCGGCGGCGCTCGCGGCTCTGGCTCACGTTGCGACCCGCTCCGCGAAGGGCGAGAGCGATGCGTGAGCCAGCGGACTTGAACGCCGGAAACAAACCAAACAAAATTGCAGACAAAAATGAGACGCCGAGCGCGAAACAAAGGGCGCGCGCGTCCAGAGAAATCTCGCTGAGGCCAGGCAGGTTTCCGGGGCCTATGGCAACGAGGAGACCCAGGCCTTCGCCGGCGAGCATGACTCCGAGCGCGCCGCCGAACAAGGCGAGCAAAAGACTTTCGGCGAGCAGAGCGCGGATGATTTGCGCCGGTCCCGCGCCGAGAGCGGCACGGATGGCAAGCTCATGCTGGCGCGCCTCGACGCGAACAAGTGAGAGGTTTGCAACGTTGGCGCTGGCGATGAGCATGACGATGCCGATCATGCCCATGAGGACCCAGAGAATATTCCCCACACTGCCGACAACTTCCTGCTTCAACGGACGAATCGCGGGAGTGATGCGCCACTTGTCGTATACGCTGGCGTTGATGGTCTTCATCGGCATGCGCCACGAATCTCTCCAAACCGGATAGAGCCGAGCGATGTCCGCATCGGCGGCTGCGATGGTGATCCCCGGTTTCAGGCGAGCGACGCCATTAAATCCAAAACCGGGCAGCACGAGTTGCGCGCGATCAACGAGCAGGGGCTCGATCAGATCGAAATCCGCGGTGACAAAGCGGAATCCTTCGGGCATGACACCGACAATTTGCCAGGAGTTTGAGTCAATTTGAATGCTGCGGCCAATGACGGAGGGATCGCCACCGAAGCGGCGCTGCCAGTAACCGTAGCTCAGCATTACATTCCGCGGACCATTCGGAACGGTATCGGCGGCTCCAAGCCAGCGCCCCGCGACCGGAGGGACGGCGAGCGCCTGGAGAGCGCCATCACTGACTTCGATGGCGCGGAGTTCTTCGGGCTCGGCGATGCCGGTGACAGTCGCCCGGAAGGTGTCCCACACGCCCACGGATTGAAAGGCGCGATTGTGGTCGGCGTAGGTGGCGTACATCGAAAGAGAAAGTCGGAGGTTGCCCGTGGCGCTGGAAGTACCGGGCGCGCCGGGCGCCTTGTTCCAAACGGCGACGAGCTGGTCGGAATCCGGATATGGCAGGGGCTTGAGGAGCACGCTGTTGACGACGCTGAACACGGCCGTGTTCGCGCCGATACCGATGGCCAGAGTGAGAATGGCGATGACGCTGAAGGTTGGATTGCGGCGAAGGCCGCGCAGGCCGTGGCGAAGGTCACGGAAGAGGGTGTCCAGGAAGACGAATATGTTCATTCCGCAAATCTCCTCTTCAAATATATACGCCGCAGAATGGAAATTGTTCCGATCTGGGTTGACCACCGGCGTGATGGATGAGAATCGTGCGCGAGAATCTCAACGGAGCGATTACTGCGAAACTTTTACCGCGCGCCGGGCGCTCCGCTTCCCGGGTTATATCCCTGAAGGCTAAAGATACTGCGGCCTTCCCGGTTCCAAGCGCCAAGAATTACGTGTCCATGCGGGGTGTAGTCCACAGTTGCCCAATTCAAATTTGTTAACTCAGCCATGGCGTTGCGGCCGTTCATCATGAAGGCGCGATCCGCGAGACGGACCAACGCGCCACCCCCAATCCGAACTACTTTCACGGGGCCTGTGGTCCGACGGTAAGTGGCGCCGCGAAGATCACTACGCACGGACTTCTGCGTTGTCAGCCAGGATATGCCGTAAATTAAGACGGCGCACAGTACACCGGTGCCGCTGAAAAAGATAAACAATCCGTTGCCCTCTGCAGGATTGCTGTCTGTGACACGCAGGACGGCGCCCAACCCGGTGAAAAAAACCAGGCATCCGGCATCGACATACACCAGAATCCGCCGCATGCGAGCATTTTGGCGAGCAATCAAAGCAATCACCTCAGGCGTGAGCGGCAACTCTATCGTTGAAAATTCTCCGGCATTTGTGGACGGCTGGCCGGTGGGAGCATTTGCTTGCGTGTTTGACTGTTGGCCGACTGTGACCGGCTTCGATTGCAGAATTCCCATTCCCGATGCGCGGAGATTCCAGCCTATGAAAATCAGAAAGCCGGAAATAAAAAAAGGAGCGACCCCGATGTCGGTTTTGACCAACTCCCCCAACACAAACAAAATCATGAAAATACTGCCTATCGCCAGCATAACAGTTCCCCAAACGCGCATCGCGATCTCCTCGGTAAATTACGGAGTGTAATTTCAATCGGCAGTGATTCCCGCGCCTGCGATGGCCGATATTAACCCAATTCCGAGGTTGCCGGGCGCGCACGCGAATCGCCCGCGCGCGGCGCCCGGGAAATAATTTCCCCGGCGGATCATCCGCCAGCAGAAAAGAACCCGAATACCGCCAATCGGCGGCCTTGACGAGTGGAGGAGCGAGGCGCACGATGGAACGTTGCGAGTGCGCGAGGCGTCACAAGGTTGCGATGACCTGGCTTGCGATGATTATTGAAGCGCGGATTTAGATCACGCAAGGAGAAAGAATGGCGACGGCGGCGACTTCATCACAGCGGGCGCGGAATTTCATTGATGGCAAGTGGGTGGAGTCGAAATCGACGCAGGTGTTCGAGCGGAGGAATCCGGCGAATATTGACGAGGTTGTAGCGCGCGTGCCGCTTTCCACACGTGAAGAGATGCGGGAGGCGATTTCTGCGGCGAAGGCGGCGTTTCCCGCGTGGCGCGAGACGCCCGCGCCCTTGCGGGGCCGCGTGCTGGCAAAGGCAACGGCGCTGATGGAGAAAGAGAAAGAAGAGATTGCGAGGTTGCTTACACGGGAAGAAGGAAAAACGCTGAAGGATTCGCTTGGCGAGGTTCAAAAATCCATCAACATCATGGAATTCATGACCGGCGAAGCGCGGCGGATTGGAGGCGAAACGCTGCCGAGCGAGTTGCCGCGCAATTTTGCGTACACAATTAAGACTCCGCTGGGCGTGGTGGGCGCGATTTCCCCATGGAACTTCCCCGTTTCGATTCCAGTGTGGAAATTGGCTCCGGCGCTGGTTGCGGGAAACACGGCCGTGCTGAAGCCCGCGGAGACGACTCCGCTGACTGCGGCGGCAGTGGTGCGAATCTTTGAAGAGGCGGGACTTCCTGCCGGAGTACTGAACCTTGTGCTTGGCGCGGGAGAAGAGATCGGCGATGAGATGGTGCGGCATCCGGACGTGCGAGCGGTTTCGTTTACCGGGTCAAACTCGGTGGGGACGAAGGTGTACACGACGGGAGCGCAGCTTTTGAAAAAGTGCCAGTGCGAGATGGGCGGGAAGAATCCCGTGATCGTGCTGAGCGACGCGGATCTCCCGCTGGCGGTGGAATCGTCGCTTTTCGGGGCGTTTGGGTCCACGGGGCAAAGATGCACGGCGACGAGCCGAGTGATTGTGGAAGAGTCGGTGGCAGACCCGTTTGTGCAAATGCTGGTGGACCGCGCGCGAATGCTGAAGGTGGGCGACGGGTTGGCGTATGGAATTGATCTGGGGCCGCTGGTGGATGAAAACCAGCTTACGACCGTGCTGGGCTACATGGAAATTGGAAAGAAGGAAGCGAAGCTGCTGGTTGGTGGAAATCAATTGAAAGGGTTGGGATATGACAAAGGATATTTCGTGGCGCCGACGGTGTTTGACGAAGTACCTTGGGACAGCGTGATCGCGCAGGAGGAAATATTTGGGCCGGTGCTGAGCGTAATCCGCGTGCCGGATTTCGACGAGGCGATCCGCGTGGCGAACTCAGTGCAGTATGGCCTATCGAGTTCGATTTACACGAACGACGCGACGCGCGTATTCGATTTCATCGAGCGGATCGAGACGGGCATCGTGCACGTGAATTCGCCGACGGTGGGCGGCGAAGCGCAGCTTCCCTTCGGCGGAATGAAGGGGACGGGAGTGGGGCTGCGGGAGATGGGACGCGTGGCGGTGGATTTTTACACGGAACTGAAAGCGGTCTACATTGATTACACCGGACAGAAACGTGAATCGCTGCTCTACTGAGACAGCTTTCGGCCCGTCCAAATTAAGAAAGAATATGACTGCGAGAAAGCAACGCGCGATCGCTACTTTCGCGGTTTTGGCCGCGGCAATCATGATCGGATTGCCGGGGCGAGTTTCGGCACGCGGAAGCGAGACATTTGTGTCTTATACGATTGCTGCCGTGCAGGTAGACGGCGATCCACCAAAGGAATGGAACCTGTACCATGAAGAACACACCAAGTTTAATGAGGTGGTGCTGCTGCAATGGGGGAAACGTTATCTGAGGCTTGACTCCCGTGCGAAGGAAGTGCGAGAGCTCAAGCCGGAGTCGGTGACACAAAAGAAAAACTCCGTGGTCTGGGCGGGCGATGATGCCACCTCGACAATTCTGCCCTCGAGCGACTGGATCTTCCGCGACGCCGGAAATGTCCAGCGGCTCCACGTGGTGCTGACGGCGGAAAGCCATACAATTGAGGTTGACCTTCCGCATTACTCAAAATAGGGAAGCTACGATTTCGGATCGCAGTAGGGGCAGCGGCGCGGGCGGCGAACGATGGCGGCGTCGCGCGGAAAAATGACGGCGAGGAGCCAATCCACCGCGACCTGAAGCTGCTTCTTCAGGCCGACCAGCTTGAAAAGGTGAACCATATTCCAGAAAAGCCAAGCGAAGTAGCCGCTGAAGCGCAGGCCCGCAATACTCACAACGGCGTAGTTCATCCCCAGCGAGATCAACATTCCCTGTGAAACATATTTGTAGCTCTCAAGCGGCTCGCGGCGGATCTGGTGCGCGATGTTGCGCGCGGCGATGCGACCCTGCGCGATGGCGACGGGCGCGACGCGGGGCGCGTCAAGCGCGCTTCCGGCGGCAGCACTGTCTCCGATGACGAAAACCTCGGGATGCCCCTCCAATTGTAGATGCTCGTTGGCTAGGGCGCGGCCGATGCGGTCATGGCTGACCGGAAGCGATTCGACGATCTCATGGGCGCGAACTCCCGCGGTCCAGACCACGGTATCTGCACTGAGAATTTCGCCGCTTTTTAACTCGACGCCGCCCGCGAAACATTTCGACACCGCGGCGTTTGTGCGGACTTCAATTCCCTTCCTCGCGAGACGGCGGCGCGAATGGGCGGCGAGGCTCGGGTCAACACCGCGCAAAATATCAGCGGCGGCTTCGAGAAGGACAAGCCGGATTTCATTGCGCTGGATTCCTCGATAGCGGCCGGCGACATATCCGAACAGGAGGTCGTGCAATTCAGTGATGAGTTCGACGCCGGTGTAGCCGCCTCCGACGATGGCGAAGGTGAGGAGGCGCCTGCGCAAATCGGGGTCGGGCGTGTGGTCGGCGTGCTCGCAGAGATCGAGAATGCGCTCGCGCAGAATCACTGCGTCTTCGAGGGATTTGAAGTCCCAAGTGTTTTCCCGCGCGCCGAGAATTCCGAAGTAATCCGTCCGGCTGCCGAATGCGATGACCAGGGTGTCGTAAGCGAAAGTCTTGGGGGCCGTCTGGCAAGTGAGATGAATTTCGCGGCGGTCGAGGTCAATTTGCAAGGCGGTGGCACGCAGAAATCGAAAATTGTGCGAACCCCGAAGGTCGCGGACGGGTTGCGCGATGTGGCGGGGATCCACATTGCTTGACGCAATCTGCGGGAGAAGCGGCGTAAATAAAAAATAATTCTGACTGCTGACGAGCCAAATGTCCGCGGCACTTGTCTTGCCAAGAAGCCGGGAAAGATCCACGGCAGCTTGAATGCCGCCAAAGCCGGCGCCGAGGACGACAACTCGCGTGGTCACCGCACCAATTTATCACGAGCAAGCGGACTGGATGGCGGCCGATTGGATTGACTAATGCGGATGGGGGGAATCGTCGCGGAACACGCCGAGTACCCAGGGAATTCCCAGAGCGCCTGGTTGGATGGCGACAAAAACGTTGTCACCGGGTCGGAACCGCGTGTAGTCAGTCAAGTCCACTGGAACGCGTTCGTAGGAATGGCCCTCGCGCCATGAGTTCACGATGAGGCGGCGGCTCTTCAGCAAGAACCCGGACATATTGAACCGGCCAACGACCTGCGCGGAATAACGCGTTTGTGCGGAGACATCGAATTTGCCATTGCAATAAAGCATTGCCGCAAAAATCCACGGAAGCGGAATCAGGCCAAAATAAATTCGTTTAATCACCACGACCTCGCGACGCTTACGCGCCAGGAGATCGATTGTGAAAGCCATGGCAAGGGACGCGAAGAAAAGTAGGCCAACGAAAATGAAGATAAGATCCAGCTCGAGCGGCGGGAAAATCTGGCTTGCGGGAACGAAAACGAGAGCGCCGATCAGGAAAACGGCGGTGCGCTGCACGAGGCGGCGGCGCAACATCACCTCGGCGGCGGCGGATGTAAGCCCGCAAAACGGGCATTGATCCGCGATGCGTTCGGCGCCACAGTCCAAGCACCGAGTCATCGTTTGGATTCCAGGCGGGCCAGCAAGTCCTGCAGTTGCGCCTGATGATCTTGCTCCTGCGTGGACATTTGAACGCCGAAGCCGCGGCCGGGCTCGACGCGCCGGATGGTGCAGTCAACCTGAATCGGGGGATCCAAAAGCAGCTTCGCGGCGAAGGTTGCACCAATCCAAAGAGGTTCAGGGGCGGAGAGAAACATTCCGCTGCCGCTGATGTCGCGAACGCGCCCAAGAAGCGTTGAGGAACCCCATTCAATTTCGACACCAGCGTCAAGTCGAAATCGCCTCGCCCACCTGCGTTCGATCTGAGCTGCGCTACCATTGCCTGCGCCAGGAGACATTGAATTGGCCTCTCATCGCGATGCTAACGGCGGGAGGAACGGGTGTCAACCGTATGCGGCAGTCAATATTTGAAGCGCTCAAATTTGAATCCACTGCGCAAAACGGAAACCGAGGCGCGGGAGTATAATTCCGCGCATGAACATACAAGAGCTGTTCCTCAAACAGAAAGAGGCAGGGCGCGCCCGGACGAGGCAGGTTACTTCGTTGTTGCGCGAAGACGAAATGGGCTGGCGACCCGTGCAGGGGGCGCTGAGCATCGGAGAAATGGTGCGCCATATGTGGGTGTCCGAGGAGGGAGTGCGGCGGGCGGCGCTTGAAGGTGATTTCACCTATTTCGAGAAGCGAATTCCGCAAGGGCTTAGCGCCGTAGTGGGTAAACCGCGGACGCTGGCGGAGGAGCTGGACTCGCTGGAAAAAGTTCACTCAGAAACTCTGGCGCAGGTCGCGCACTTCCCGATGGAGCGGTGGGACGAGGAGCGCGTGAGTGAAGGATTAGGAATTCGCCGGAAAGTGGTGGTGCTCGTATTTGGAATCAACGAACATGAAGCGCATCACCGGGCGCAGTTGATGACCTACCTGCGGATGCTGGGGACACCGGCGCCAGAGCCATTTGTCAGAAAGTGATCGACGCTGCGCAGACTAGGATTTCTTCTGTGCAGGGATCTTGCGCGTGCTCAATTCGTTTTCGATTGCCCGCTTGAGTTTCGCAGGGATGGTCTTTACCTCGGTTAACGCCTCCAGATCGCCCACCGGCACTCGCGGCAAAGCTTGAACTGCCAACTCAAGCGGCGTTTGCGGATTGCGAACGACCGCCAACCGAATATTGGGGAGTGTTCCCCAGCGAGGATGTGAACTGATTGCGACGACGGCGCGCTCCGGCAAATTGTCATTTGCCAGGAGCTTCAGCACTTGAGATTCGGTAAGACGAGTGTTGCGCAATGCGGGCTCAAACACGCGCGGAATCCCTTGCATGATGAGCGCGGCGAGAACGCGGGCCGAGGCCCGTTTCGAGAGCGCGATTTTTTCCCCGAGAGAAACCTGACCGAGCCGCGACACGATCTGGAGTTCCGCGAGATGGCGTAGTTCGGCGACCATGACCGGCGCGAGAGAAAGCTTCACAAGATCCACGAGGAGAAGATCGCGAAGAAGACGCACGGCAAGAGTGCGCGGAACATGGGGATGGAAGGCCAGGGCGCGCTTCACCCGGTAACCGCGCAGCCAGTCGCGATGACGGCCGATTTCTTCGAGAATCGGCGCGGACAAGTCCTTTCGTTCGAGAAGGAGAAGGAGCTTTGGTTCGTCCGGTGCGGAGTTCGCTAGAAGCTTCAGCAGATCGCCGGGACTGGAGGAAGAAAGTTCCGCGGCGCGCGGAATTGCATCTTCGCTCAGCGAATCATTCGCGATCGCACCCGGTTTGGTGTCACCCGGATTTGCCATGTGCGGCTCCGGAGTCTTGTGCCAAGCGCAGCGCAAGACGTGCCGCGCCCAGCGCTGGGGGCTCGGCAAGAAGATTTACATGCGCGCGAGGCGCAACGCGAACGATCAAATCGTCCACGCGACTGTCGAGGAGGTAGCTGCGGTCGAAGACGCCGCCAACGCGCGCGACGCGGAATTCGGAATCTTTCATTCCGAGCCGGCCAATTATAACAAGAGCGAGACTTGCGAGGTCGAGTGCAGCACGGGCGAGTATCTCACGCGCGGCGGCGTCATCCTCCTCGGCTGCCTGCATCACAACGGGTACAAGCCGCGTGAAAACTGAGCCCGGGCCTGCGGCGATTTTTTCGATGACCTCATCCAAATCGCGGCACTTCGTTGCCGACAAAATTAATTCCCCGAGTGTGGTGGCGGGGCCGGAGAAGTCGCGCGCATGGCAGGCCGCGGCGACCGCGCTCCGCCCGATGTCATGGGCGCTGCCGGGATCGCCGATCCAAACGCCATAACCTCCGGCGCGTGCGAGTTCTCCGGCAGAGTTTCGCCCGAGAGCGATCGAACCCGTCCCGGCAATCAGGACGACCCCGGGACCCGCGCCGACGGCGGCCTCGAGAGCGGCGTCCGCGTCAGTGGTGATGCGAATTGAGGCTTTCGGCCAGATTCGCGTGACGCGAAGCCGCATTTCCTCCGCGACATTCGCGCGGCCGGCGCCGGCAAGACCCGCACAGACGCTGAGCACGTCACTGGAGGATTGCTTCGCGGCGGAGATGGCTGCCCCAGCGGCCATTTGCATCGCCGCAGCGGCGGCATCGTAACCAACGCGGAGCGGATTCGACGCGCCCGCCTGGCCTTGGCCAGCAATGCGGCCATCAACATCCAGTGCGATGCAATCCGTCTTGGTGCCGCCTCCGTCAAAACCCAGAAAAATATCCATCGCCCCGACCTGCCCTCGAACTCGCCGCCGGGCGATTGCAAGAACCGCGAGCCGGGGGCGCAGTAATTGTGAAGGAGACTTTACCATTGTCACGGGGTGAAACGGGGAGAGCTTGACGGCATTTCTCGGTCACCACTATCATCGCGCGACCCACATCGAGAGGCGCGATGCATCTGGCTCCGCTTGACTTAGCTGTGCTGATTGCGTATCTCGCGGGAATTACCTACTTCGGCGCGAGGTTCCGGCGCGGGCAGAGAAACATCGGCGATTATTTCCTGGGTGGGCGGACGGCGCCGTGGTGGGCGCTGGCACTTTCGATTGTCGCCACAGAAACATCCACGCTTACGATCATCGGGACGCCGGCGCTGGCGTACGCTGGGAATCTGGCGTTTTTGCAGCTTGTCTTTGGATATATCGTGGGACGGGTGATTTTGGCGGTTGCGTTTATTCCGCGATTTTTCCGCGGCGAATACTACACGGCGTATCAACTCATCGAGAAAAGATTTGGGGCGAGGGCGAAGTCGGCGGCGGCGCTGACGTTTCTGTTTACGCGCGCGCTGGCAGAGGGCGTGCGAATTGCGGCGGTGGCGCTGGTCGTGAGCGTGGCGTTTGGAACGGGGCCGAGGGTTTCAGTCGCGCTGATTCTACTGCTCACACTTTTCTATACATGGGAAGGCGGGATGAAAGCCGTGATCTGGACGGATGTGATCCAGACTGCAATCTATCTGGGGGGATCGGCGATAGCGTTCTTTCTGCTGATGCACAAGATTCCTGGCGGGTGGGAGGAAGTGCGCAGTGTGGAGGCGGCCGCAGGGGGAAAACTGCGCGTGTGGGACTTCCGCTTCAGCATCACGGAAGCGGCGCACACTTATACGTTCTGGTCAGGCGTGATTGGCGGAACATTTCTGACGATGGCTAGCCACGGGACCGACCAGACGATTGTGCAGCGACTGCTCGCATCCAAATCCAAGAGACAGGCGCAGGCGGCGCTGCTCGGGAGCGCAGTGCTGGTGTTTATTCAATTCGCGCTTTTTCTCGTTCTGGGCGCGATGCTCTATACGTTTAATGGCGCTCCCCATATAACCACCGGGCAAAGCTATGACACCGTGTTTCCAACGTTTATCGTGACGCAGATGCCCGCAGGATTGCGCGGGTTGGTGCTGGCGGCAATCTTCGCGGTGGCGATGTCCAACGCAAGCGGTTCGCTGAATTCAATGGCGGCATCAAGCGTGGTGGATTTCGACGTGCTCCATGGTGGTGCGACCGGCGCGGCGGCGCGCGACCATGCACGACTGCTGAGGATATCGCGGTGGATGACGCTTGTGTGGGGAGCAGTGCTGCTTGTACTCGGCACGTTGCGATGGGGGCCGTTGCTCGAGGCGGGGCTTTCCATTGCCTCGGTCACGTTTGGCGGATTGCTGGGACTCTTTCTGCTGAGCTTTTACAACCGCAGGGCAAATGCGTTTGGCGCGATTGCCGGAATGGCGATCGGACTTGGCACGATGATTTACATCACGCTTTACACAAAGCTCGTGTGGACTTGGTACGTTCTCGCGGGCACACTGATTACGCTGGCCGCAGGATCGGTCTTAAGTTTATTTTCCCGAAGGGATGCGCTGGAGTCTTAGGGGCACGGGGAGATGGCGCAAAATAAATCACGACTCGAACTTGTGCGCGGGCTTGGCCCGTGGGCGTCCATGGCCATCGTCGTGGGGACGATGATCGGCACGGGAATTTTCCTAAAGCCCGCGGAGATGGCGCGCGACGCGAGGTCGGTGGGCATCGTGTTTGCGGCGTGGGTTGTCGGCGGAGTGCTGTCGCTATTCGGAGCGCTGGCCTACGCGGAATTGGGCGCGGCAATTCCGGAAGCGGGCGGTGAATACGCATATTTGAGCCGGTCATTCGGGCCAAGGACGGGCTTCCTGTTCGGGTGGACGCACTCGATTGTGGCGCGTCCCGCATCGGCGGCGAGCATCGCGGCGGGCGTGCTGCGATTCTGGGGATTCCTGATGCCGTCGGTCGCATCGCCGATCCACGTATTCGATTTCGATTACAGTTTTGCGGGGCAGGCAAAACATTTTCATTTTGTGTTCACCTGGGCGCAACCGCTTGCCATTCTTGTGCTTTTTGCGATCACCGGAATTAATTATCTCGGCGTGCGGCTGGGCGGCCGCGTCCAGATCGTACTGACGGCCATCAAAATTGCCTCGGTCGTGCTGATCATCGTCGCGGCGTTTTCGCTTTCACACGGCGGAGGGACGCCGTTCCATCCATTTTTCGCGGGGTCGCTAGGGACCGGAGCGTTGGGCGGATTCCTGGCGGCGATGGCCGCGGCAATGTGGGCTTATGACGGCTGGGAGGACTTGAATCTCGTTGGAAGCGAAGTGGAAAGGCCCGAGAGGAATTTCCATCGCGCACTTGTGGGCGGGGTCGCGTTTGTTGCGGGAGTCTACATCTTATTCAATGCCGCCAGCTTTTATGTGTTGCCGATGGCGACAGTGGGCGCCTCGCTGCACGTGGCTTCCGACCTGGTGGCGAAGATTGCCGGGGTTGGCGCCGCGACCTGGGTGACGGTGGCGATGGTCATCGCCGGACTTGGATCGCTGAATTCCTCTATCTTGAGCGGAGCGCGAGTGGATTATGCCATGGCGCGCGACGGGATATTTTTTCGCATCGCCGGCGGGATTCATCCCAAGTTTCGCACACCGGGGCGAGCGCTGATTTTTCAATGCATCCTCGCAAGCCTATTCGCATTGACGGGTACATTCGAGGACCTGACTTCTCTTTTCATTTTCGCCGGATGGATTTTTTATGGGCTGGCGACAATTGGACTATTCCGCTTGCGGCGCACCGAGCCGAACATGCCGCGGCCTTACCGATGCTGGGGATATCCCTGGGTGCCCGCGGCGTTTGTGGCCGGAGCTTTGGCGCTGACAATCAACCTGTGGTTGGATCGCCCCGTGCGATGCACGATTGGGCTGGTGCTGATGTTCGCGGGGCTTTTTTTCTTTCAATATTGGCAAAAGCGTGGAGGTGCCAAAGTAAATGTTGTTTGATGGCGCGGCCGAATTTTTAAGATCTATCAGTCAAGGAACAGAGCCTCCACGGAAATCCGTCAGGATCCTCTTGTTTCTGGCGGCCACGATTATTTTCGGATTGGCCATAATCGTTGGTATCGCCTATCCCAACTTCTTTTCGAGCCGTTTCCCCGGAGTTCGATCCTTCTCGATTCCAGCGATTTCCATGGCGCCGACCCTTCAACAGTCAGACCATGTTTTGGTAAATTTTCTAGACTACGATCGGCGCGACCCTTCCCGGGGAGATGTGGTGGCCGCAACGATAGATACGGGCAAAGGATCGTCTCTTCAAATCAAACGTGTTATTGCGGTTGGTGGAGACGAGATTTCAATGTTTGGAGGGGCAGTGATTCTGAATGGCAATCGGCTTTCAGAGCCGTACACAATGCCGGCGTGGCCCCCAATTGATTCCGACCGTGTCGGAAACGTTAAACCTTCATTCGGCCCGCTCAGAGTACCCGTCAATAAGTACTTCGTCCTCGGAGATAATCGCGACGAAAGCTACGACAGCCGTTACTATGGACCGATTGACCGGTCACAAATCAAGGGCAAAGTGGTCCGAGTGATGCATTCCGAAAATCTCTCCGAAGGATGGCAGAAAATTCAGTAGTGCCGCCTTGGCCTCTGGACAAGAGACTTAATTTGTTTGGACGCGGGCGAGTCTTGCTCTGCGCAAAGACCCATATGGGTATTGAATCGTAGTATTCGGATGAATTGCTTTTGCCAAAATGGCGATTCCGTCGGCGAGACGCGGGCCGGAGCGTGAAAAATAAGCGTTCGCATCGACGGCGAAAACCCTTCCCTGCTGCACTGCGGGAAGATCCGCCCAACCGGTGGGAAGATTCATTTGAGCAAATTCCGCGGCTGCGTGATCGGCGTCATAGCCGCAGGGCATGATGATAATTAACTCAGGCACCTTGGCAAGAATCTCGTCCCAATCCAAATTGATGGAGGGGGTCCGCGCGTGACCAAGGACGTCATCACCTCCGGCAAGCGCGACCATTTCCGGAACCCAGTGTCCGGCGTTGAATGGTGGATCGAGCCATTCAAGGCATGCGACGCGTGGACGCGGACCAGTTGTTGACGCGCTAGCTCTTGCGACCGCGCGGGCTATATCATCCACTTTTGAAGTCAATTTACGCACGAGCGCTTGCGCCGCAATGTCCCGGCCAGTTGCAGCACCCACGCTGAGAATGTCACTCCACACATCCGCAAGTGAATGAGGATTCAATGAGAGGACGCGCGGCGCGCGAGGCAACACAGATAATGCCGTGGCAAGGTCATCGGGCGAAGCCGCGCAAACATGGCATAGGTCCTGCGTGATAATCAGGTCCGGGTCGAGTTCACGAAGCGCTTCGGCATCGATGCGATAGATACTTTCCCCGCGATCCGTGAATTCACGGACGAGGCGATCGATTTCGGCAGGATCGCTTGTGTGAGGCAGACGCGAGCGCACGACAACGCGCTTCGCGCGAGCTTCGGGCGGGAAATCGCACTCATGCGTAATGCCGACCACCGTGTCACCTAGTCCAAGCGCATAAAGGATTTCCGTGGCGGAGGGTATTAATGAGCAGATGCGCATTGCAGAATCCTACCAAATACTGGGGGAATCAGTCAGCGATTGATTTGGTCAGCGATAGAGCAAGTATTTCGAACGGAGCTTTAGGAACGCTTCGAATGCCGAATCCACGTCGGTGAAAATGCGTTGAGGGGAATCGCCGCGCTCCAAGCGACTGATGGCGTTGGAGTTGCCAACCAATGTCATCAATTGTTTCACGTGAAACGTTTCGGGATAGAGCTTCGCCAGCGTGGCGGCAATTTCAAAGCCCATAAGCATGGAATTGAGAGAGGCACGGTCAGTGATGACAAGTGCGGCGCCTTCGCAGGCCTGATCTTTGTAAAGCCCGGAGCGAGGAGTGAAGCGCGTGGGGACAAAGCGGACGCCGGGAACAAAGCGTCGATTCAGGGCGTCGGCTAGTTCGGTACCGTGAATCCACGGTGCGCCGAACATCTCGAATGGCGCGTCTGTGCCGCGGCCAACGGAGATGCCCGCGTTTTGCAGAATTTCAATGCCGGGATAAAGCAGCGCCGCATTCAGGGATCGGAGATTGGGTGACGGCGGGGACCACGGGAGACCGGTCTGCTCGAAAAATTGGCGGCGGGTCCAGTTCTTCAATGCAACGACGTGGAGATCGCACCCAATTTTATTTTCGGAATTGAACATTTGCGCCATTTCGCCGAGCGTCATGCCAATGCGAACGGGCAATGGGAAATAGCCGACGAAGCTGAATTTATCGGGATCGAGGATGGGGCCTTCGATGGATTCGCCGCCGATCGGGTCGGGGCGATCCAGCACGAAGAAAGCGACATGATTCTTCGCGGCGGCCTCCATCGAATAGGCCATCGTTGTGATGTAAGTGTAGAAGCGGACGCCCGCGTCCTGAATGTCAAAGACGAGCGCGTCGATTCCGGCGAGCATTTCCGGCGTAGGGCGGCGCGTGTCACCGTAGAGACTGTAAATGGGCAATCCGGTAGCCGGATCGGTGGACGAGGGCAAGTTTGCGTCCTCGGTGCCGCGGATGCCGTGCTCGGGACTGAAGAGAGCGACAAGTTTGACGCCGGGCGCGCGCGACAGGAGATCAATCGTACTGCGGCCTTCGCGATCCATGCCGGTTTGGTTTGTTATGAGACCGATGCGCTTTCCGGCAAGTGTAGCGAAACTCTCTTGTTCGAGAACATCAATGCCCGTGAGCGTGCGGCCCGGAGCGGAAAGGCCCTCAATATTGTAAGGGCGAGCGGCGGCGCCGATGCTGCGGGTGACGCGGGAATCGGTCGCCGGTGATTCGCCTGCATTGAGCGCGCTTGCGACGACGGTGGCGATTCGCGAGCGCAGGCTGGAAATCGCGGGGCGCTGCGCGGGATGCACGCTGTTGGTAAGCAGAAGAATGAAAGTTTGGCTTGCGGGGTCAATCCACACTTCTGTGCCCGTAAAGCCGGTCATGCCGTAGGAGGTCAGCGGAAATAGTTCGCCGCGCGGTGCGGAGTAGGCGGAGTCAATGTCCCAGCCGAGGCCGCGAAGTGAAGGAACCCATGGCGGTTGCTGCGGTGTGGTCATCAAGCGAACCGTTGCAGCGGAAAAGATTCGCTTGCCGTTTGGGGCGAGACCGCCTGCGAGCATCATGCGTGCGAAGACAGCGAGATCGTCGGCGGTGGAAAAAAGCCCGGCGTGGCCCGCGACTCCCCCCATCTGCCGGGCACGCGGATCATGAACGATTCCACGCAGGACATGCCCACAATTGCAGCCCGCCTTTGCGCCCGCGGGAAGATCCACTTCCTCCGTCGGAGCAATGCGCGGCGACCATGAGGCAGGCGGCCGAAACCGCGTTTCACGCATGCCGAGTGCCGCGTAAATTTCCTGGGTGACGAATTCATCGAGCGGGAGACCGCTTACGCGGTGAACGATTTCGCCAAGAAGAATAAAACCGGTGTCGCTGTAAACGAAGCGCGCGCCTGGCGGGGCGCTGAGCGGTTCGGCGTAAATTTCCTTCAGCAGCGGGTCGACTCCCGACCAACCGGCGGGAATGTTTACGTCAGTGGGATCGGGAGCGAAACCGGCGGTGTGTGTCATGAGCTGGCGAATGGTGATTTGATTCTTGTCGGCTGTTGCGCCTTCGGTTCCCAGCTCCGGAAGATAGCGGACGGCTGGATCGTTGAGCCGAATTTTTCCTTGCTCGATAAGTTTCATTACCGCGGCCGTCGTGGCAAATACTTTAGTGAGGGAGGCGAGGTCGAAGATTGTGTCAAGGGTCATCGCTTCGCGCTGTGGAATGATAGCGCGCGACCCATAAGCTTTCCGCCAGATGACCCGGCCACGATTGCTGACGAGCAGAACTGCACCGGGTATTTCGTCATTGGCGACGGCATCGTGCAGAACGGAGTCGAGCGACGTGAGACGAGGGTCGGCGATTACACCGCGGGCCGCGGATTGGCGCGCGGGAATAGGGTTTTGAGCGCCGGTGGCCGCCGGTCGTTGCGACGATTGCTGAAAAGATGCAACGGCGAGAACCGCAGAAAGCGGTAGAGCGATAACGAGGATGAGCGCGGTGCGCGCGGCGGATTGTCGCGGGGTTTGCAAGGCGAGAGTTATATACAGTCGTGTGGTGCAGTCGTCAACCGCGCACAACCCCGGAACGCTGCAATCAGTCACTCGCACCATTCTGATAAGATTTGGATACGATGTCCAAACGCGCACAACGCAAGAAAAATCACTCGAATCCTGACCGTGGCTTGGGTGCTCGTCCGCTGACTCAATCTCAATGGGTGCGCCAGACACTTGGACAGATGTCGCTCGACGAAAAACTGGGGCAATTGCTGGTTCTTCCCTTTTTCGGCGATTCATCTCCAAATGAAAGCGCTGATTTCGCGGCATCTGTTCGGGCTGTGGAAGAACTCCACGCCGGTGGATTCATGCTGCATACGCGCACTACTCCGCGCGGCCTGCAGCTTGGGAGGGCGCATCCGGCTGCGGAAACCGCGAACGCGCTCCAGGCCAAGGCGAAGGTGCCGCTGCTCTTTGCGGCGGATTTTGAGCGCGGGACTGCGATGCGGCTAACGAACGGGACGTCGTTTCCCCATGCGATGGCAGTTGCCGCCGCGCATGCGCCAAAGGATTCGGAAACGATTGGGCGGATTACCGCGATAGAGTCGCGCGCGGCCGGCATTCATTGGGTGTTTGCGCCGGACGCGGACGTGAACAGCAATCCCGCGAACCCAATTATCAATATTCGGTCTTATGGGGAGGATGCGAAAAGCGTCGCGAGATTTGTGAGTGCGTTTGTCCGGGGAGTGGAGGAGAACCACGCGCTGGCAACAGCGAAACATTTCCCGGGGCACGGCGACTCGAATGAGGATTCTCATCTCGGGCTTCCGCGGATCAGCGCGGATCGCAAGCGCCTGGAGAGAGTGGACCTTATTCCGTTTCGCGCTGCGATATCGGAGGGCGCGAGCGCGATCATGACCGGGCACCTCTCCGTTCCTGCGCTGGACTCCGACGAGGAACTGCCCGCCACACTTTCACGCGCGATTCTCACGGGTGTGCTGCGCAAACAACTTGGATTTCGTGGATTAGTGGTGACCGACGCGCTCGATATGGCGGGCGCAGGACCAAAACTCTCGCCCGGTGAGATAGCCGTCCGCTCCATTCTTGCGGGGGCGGACGTACTCCTGCTTCCGCCTTCGCCTGAAGAGGCGCTCTCCGCTTTGAAGAATGCGGTCGCCGCAGGACGGCTCACTGAAAAGCGGATTGCGGGATCCGTGGTTCGCATTCTTCGGGCGAAGGCCAAACTTGACCTACATCGAAAGCGCGATGTTGACGTGCGCGCCATCGATCCGATCTTTCGCAGCGCCGAATCGCTGGAAGCAGCGCAAGACATCGCGGATCGCGGAATTACTTTGCTCCGGGATAACGGAAACGTCGCGCCGTTGGACGCTTCACGCCCAATGCGGGTGTTGTTGCTCAGCGTCGCGGGCGATCCAGATCCGAACCCCGGCGAAACCTTTGAGAAGGAGATTCGCTGGCGCGTAGATTCGGTCAACGTAAACCGCGTGGACACGAAGTTTTCTCAGCAGATGCTGGCCACATTTCCCTCCCCGGAAAGCTACGACATCGCCATCGCCGCGATCTATGTTCGTGTGGCGGACCGAAAAGGCAGCGTTGGACTCCCTGAAGAACTCTCAAACCTTGTTGATAGACTGATCGCGCAGGGCAAGCCCACCGTGGTCGTTTGCTTTGGCAGCCCCTACCTGATCGAGCGTTTCTCGAAAGCGAAAACGTGGCTCGCCGCGTTCAGCACAGCCGACGTCGCGCAGCGCGCCGCGGCGCGCGCACTCTTTGGACAGATTGGCGTGGGCGGAAAGATCCCTGTCAGCGTCCCGCTTGCGAAGCCACCGATTCAGATTGGAAATGGCCTGACGCGCGGAGCGAATCCTATGAGGCTGCGCGCCGCGGGAAAAGACATGGCGAAGCGGCTTGGGCCTCTCCACAATTTGCTCAAGGAATTTGTTGCGAGGCGAGCATTTCCGGGAGGAGTACTCGCGGTAGTTCATGGTCATGAACTCAGTGTTCAAGCGTTTGGCAGGCTGACCTATGAAAGAAATGCAAAGGCTGTTGCGCCGAACACGGTGTATGACGGCGCATCACTTACCAAGCCCGTGGTGACGTCGACGCTTGTTGCAATGGAAGTCGAAGCAGAAAAGCTGTCGCTCGATTCTCCCATCAGCAGTTATTTGCCAGAGTGGGATGCAGGGACACAACCTCTGTGGCGGCAGACGGTGACGCTCCGCCATCTACTGACGCACACATCAGGATTGCCCGGACATGTCCTCTACTATGAAAGCCTGCTGACAAAGCAGCAGATACTTTCCAAGGCGATTTCAGAAAAGCTCACCTATGAGCCGGGCAGCAAATGTGAATACTCCGATCCGGGATTCATACTACTTGGCGTGATTCTGGAGCGTACGACGGGAAAAGGCTTGGATGAACTTGCGCGCACCAAAATCTTTGAACCGCTAGGAATGAAAGAATCATTCTTCAAGCCGCCTTCAGAGAGCCGCGCACGAATCGCTCCGACTGGGACAGACTCTCCTCTGCGCAAGCGATTGTTGCAAGGCGAGGTTCATGACGACAACGCGTGGGTGATGGGCGGTGTGGCCGCCCATGCGGGCCTCTTTTCGACAGGCGGGGACCTTGCGGTTTTCTGCCGAATGATCCTTAACGGCGGAATGTATGCGCACAAGCGATATCTGCGCTCAGCGACAGTCTCCGAATTCACGTCGCCCCAACCACTTACTGGAAATACGCGCGCACTCGGATGGGCGATGCGCACTGAACCATCCGCAAGCGGCCGATACTTTTCAACGCGCAGCTTTGGACATGCGGGATTCACGGGGACATCGATTTGGTGCGACCCGGAAAAAAATCTCACGGTGGTGTTGCTGACAAACCGCGTCCACCCCACGCGCGAGAACGAGAAAATCCAGGAGGCGCGCCCGGCCATTCATGATGCTGTGTGCCGCGCGCTGGGGCTTGCACGAGGACGCACGCATTCGCGCTGATCAACCGCGTGGCTATTGGCGAATTGGCCGCGCAGCGAGCGTGCGCGCAATTCCCCGGCTATAATCGCCGTTCGTGGCTTCCTTTCGTAAACCCGTCAGCTCAACCGAGCAACGAAATCCGCGCACGCGCGGGCTTGATTTGCTTAACACGCGGGGCATTCTAAGAAAGTTGAATCGCGAAGATGCGACGGTTGCCGCGGCCGTGGCGCAAGAGATTCCGGCGATGGCACGCGCCGTCGATACGATGGTTCGCGCACTTCACGACGGAGGACGAATTATTTACGTGGGCGCAGGAACCAGCGGGCGGCTTGCCGCGCTTGACGCCGCCGAGGTGCCCCCGACATTCGGCGTTTCGCCGCGCACGTTTCAAGCGATTATTGCCGGAGGGCGCCGCGCGCTTTCGGGCGCAGTCGAAGGCGCCGAGGATTCCGTGAGCAACGGCGCAAAGGACATTGGCGCAATGCGCGTAACGAAGCGCGATGTTGTAATTGGACTGACCGCATCCGGTTCGACACCCTACGTGCTGGCTGCTTTGAAAAGCGCCCGAAAAACGGGGGCCGCGACGATTGGGATTACATCGAACCGCCGCTCGCCAATCGCGCGCATTGCGCAAGTTCTAATCGCGCCCGTGACCGGGCCGGAGGCCATCACCGGGTCAACGAGATTGAAGGCCGGCACCGCGCAAAAACTGGTACTCAACATGCTCTCTACCGGGACAATGGTTCGCCTGGGCCGCGTGTATGACAACTGGATGATCGGTGTGGCCTTGACGAATAGAAAGTTACGGCGGCGCGCCGTGCGCATTCTTGCGCAGGCGTCGGGCGCGAATGTGTCCGGTGCGGAACGCGCGCTGCGTCAGGCGGGACACGATCTATGCGTGGCGCTCATTATGCTGAAGCGAAAAAAAGGCGCGGCTCAAGCGCGACTACGCCTGCGGAACGCACAAGGAGATCTCCGGGTAGCGCTCGGAGAGCGCAAAAGACAAGGCGGCAGGAATCGCTGATGGACAAATTTCTCATTCGTGGCGGGCGAAAGCTTGAAGGCACGGTGCGCATCAGCGGCGCGAAGAATGCGGCGCTGCCGGCGATGGCCGCCGCGCTCCTGACCGCGGAGCCCGTGCGTCTGCGCAACATTCCGAAGGTACGCGACATCCTTACGATGGCCAAATTGATCGCGCATATGGACGCGCACGTCGAGGTGCCCGAATTTCCCCCGACCGAATTCATGATCCGTGCGGAGCGAATCAATGACGCAGAGGCTCCCTACGAACTTGTGAAAACGATGCGCGCGTCCGTGCTCACGCTCGGCCCGCTGGTGGGACGATTCGGGCGCGCGCGAGTTTCACTGCCCGGCGGTTGCGCCATCGGGGCGCGCCCCGTGGATCTGCACTTGAAAGCACTCGAGCAAATGGGAGCTGAGATCGCCACGGAACGCGGCTACATCGAAGCGCGGCTTCCCGCGGGCGCGCGGCTTCACGGCGCTACGATTCACTTTGAAAAAATCACGGTGACAGGAACGGAGAACATACTGATGGCTGCCGCTCTCGCTGAGGGTGAAACCGTAATCGAAAATGCGGCGCGCGAGCCGGAAGTGACAGACCTCGTTGAATTACTTTTGAAAATGGGCGCCAAGATTTCGGGAGCCGGCAGCTCGACGCTCCGCGTAGCAGGCATCCGCGAGCTTGGCGGCGCGGAACACAGTATTATCCCGGATCGGATTGAAGCCGGGACATTTCTTATCGCCGGGGCCATCACGAATGGCGATGTTGAGCTTGAAGGTTGCGCGCCGGAGCATCTTGAGTCCGTTATCGCCAAGATGAAAGCAACCGGCGTGCGCATTGAACGCAAAGGACAGCAATGCCTGCGGGTGAGAGGCGCCGAGCGATTAATTGCCTCCGATGTAACGACGGAAGAATACCCAGGCTTTGCGACCGACATGCAAGCGCAGTACATGGCGCTTGCAACGCAAGCGGAAGGCGATTCAGCGATTACGGAAACGATTTTTGAGAACCGCTACATGCACGCGAGCGAAATGATTCGCATGGGCGCCAACATTTCCATTGATGGCCGAAACGCAGTTGTCCACGGGCCGACTCCGTTGGAGGGCGCCAGCGTAATCGCTTCAGACCTGCGGGCAAGCGCCTCCCTGGTTCTTGCCGGGCTGGTGGCAAACGGAGAAACGGCGATTGACCGCGTCTACCACATTGACAGGGGCTACGAGCGAATCGAGGAAAAACTTTGCGAGCTCGGCGCGCACATCGAGCGCGTTCAATAACTTTCTGCGGCCCATCTTCGTGGTGCAACCAGCCACAAAAGTAAACGGCCCGGCGGATCGTTCGACCGGGCCGTCCCATGTTTTCGATACGACGCGAAGGCGTTTATGGCCGCCGGGCTTACTGGGCGACGCCGCTCGCCTCTTTACTCTTCTTCTCCCGCGCCTCGCGCAACAACGCCTTGCGTGAAAGCCGGATCTTATTCCCTTCGATCGCCAAGACCTTCACCAGCACCTGATCGCCAAGCTTCAGCTCATCGCGAACGTCGCGAATGCGCTGCTCGGAAATTTCGCTGATGTGCAACAATCCGTCCGTCCCCGGGAAAATTTCCACGAACGCGCCGAACTCGGCGAGGCGGACAACCTTGCCGAGATACGTCTTCCCAATTTCGGCGGTGGCGGTGACATCGCGGACCATCTGCATGGCCGCATCGCCCGCCAATCCCGTGCTGGCGAAGATGTGGACCTTGCCATCGTCCATGACGTCAATCTTGACCTTGGTGGCTTCGATGATCGAACGAATCTTCTTTCCGCCGGGGCCGATCAGGTCGCGAATCTTGTCCGTCGGAATGCTGAGCATGTAGAGCCGCGGTGCAAATTCTGACATCTCCTTGCGCCCTTCGGCGAGCGTCTGATCCATGATGTCCAGGATGTGCAGACGCCCCTCGCGGGCCTGTTCAAGGGCGCGGCGCATTAAGGGGATGCTCACACCGCCCACTTTGATGTCCATTTGAAGCGCCGTAATGCCCTGCCGCGTACCGGCGACCTTGAAATCCATGTCGCCGTAATGATCTTCGGCGCCCGCGATGTCCGTGAGCACGGCGGCGTTGTTGCCGTCAATGACGAGACCCATCGCGATGCCGGCGCATGCGGCTTTCATCGGAACGCCTGCGTCCATCAGAGCAAGCGAGCCTCCGCAAACGGTGGCCATGGATGACGACCCATTCGATTCGAGGATGTCCGAGACAACCCGGATCGCATACGGAAAATCGACTTCCGACGGGAGAAGATTTGTTAACGCGCGCTCCGCAAGCGCGCCGTGGCCGATTTCACGGCGGCCCGGTCCGCGGAGGAACTTCACTTCGCCAACGGAAAATGGTGGAAAGTTGTAATGCAGCATGAAGCGCTTGAACGCGTCAATTTCAAATAACGTGTCGAGCCGCTGCATGTCTTCCTTCGTGCCCAGGGTTGCCGTGGCCAGCGCCTGCGTTTCGCCGCGCGTGAAGAGCGCGGAGCCATGCGTGCGCGGAAGGACTCCCGCCTCGCACGTAATTTTGCGGATTTCATCAAATGCGCGGCCATCGGGACGCCGGCGATGAACCAGAATGTCCTGGCGGAAATAATGCTCACGAAGGCGCTCGAAGGCACGGTCGGCGAGCTTGCGCTTTTCCTTGTCCTCCTCCGGAATCTCATCAAGGATTTCCTTGCGAATTCCCGCAACGAGTAGATAGCTGTCCTTCTTGGGATGCTTCTTCGTGTCCAGCGCATGGTGGAGCCGCGCGCCATAAGTTTGCTCGATTTGTTTCGCGAGGTCTTCGTCAAAAGGGAGCGGCGCAACAGTGACTTTCGTCGGCATGATCTGCCCGTGCAGATCACGAATGCCCATGACGATCCGCTTGATGTTTTCGTGGGCAAAGGCGAGAGCTTCCGTGACTTGATCTTCGGAAACCTCCAACGCGCCCGATTCCACCATCATGATTGCGTCATCGCTGCCGGCGACAACGATATTGAGCTGGCTTGTTTTCTGTTGCGGGACAGTCGGATTGATGACCAGCTGGCCTTCGATCAAGCCCACGCGCACGGCCGCGATTGGCGTCGTGAACGGCAAATCGGAACAATAAGCCGCGGCGGATGCGGCAGTGACCGCCAATACGTCGGGGTCATTCGCGTCCACGGATAGAACAAAGCTGACAATCTGCGTTTCGTTGCGCCACGCTTCGGGGAAGAGCGGCCGCATCGGCCGGTCAATCAAGCGGCAGGTTAGGATTTCCCGCTCGGAAGGTCTACCCTCACGCTTGAAGAAACCGCCGGGAATTTTCCCCGCGGAGTATGTATTTTCGCGATAGTCCACGGTCAGTGGGAGAAAGTCTTTGTCATTGGGCTTGTTATCCATGCATGCGGTGCAGAGGACCCATGTGTCTTTAAACCGCGCCACGACGGCGCCATTGGCTTGCTTGGCAATTTTGCCGGACTCTAGAATGAGGGTGCGGCCGCCGAGGTCAATCTTTACCTGGTAAGGAGCTTCTTGCTGCGACATACGGTTGTTTTCCTTTGTGCGCCGGCGCGGGGACCCATTTCGAGCGGTCATTGCGCTTCAGCGCGAGAGACTCTTTGCTTTGTTTGTGGAAGAGAACGGCGAAACAATCGGGAATTACGAGCCGCTAACAAAAAAACGACCGGGCGGAATTGCCGCGCGGTCGCGCGAGGTTCGGGCGACTTTTCTGAGCCGCCAAGCCCGGCTGGGAACAAACCCATTCCGGAAATTGCTCGTGCTACTTGCGCAAGCTAAGGCGATCCACAATCTCGCGATACCGATCCGGGTCACGACGATTCAGGTAGTCCAGCAAACGGCGGCGCTTGTTAACCATCATGATGAGCCCCCGCCTGGATGCGTGGTCCTTAAGATGAGCCTTCAAGTGGGAAGTCAGGTAGTTGATCCGCTCGCTGAGCAGCGCGATTTGAACTTCCGGCGAACCGGTGTCCTTCACGTGCTGGCGATACTGCCCGATCAACTCCGACTTGGCTTCTCTTAAGGCGTCCATTTCCGTCCCGCCCCTTTCAGCGCTTTTTTTTCTTCGTCTTCTCTTCGACCGTGCAAGACTATCACACACCGCCCGAACCGTGCAAAGAGATAATCTTCCCCGCGAGAGCGCCTTATTCAATCTTAAAAGCGCGGATTTCTAATGAATCATGAAGCCCGTTATCGCAATCGCGACGCCCACAACGCCAGCCGCTATTCCGAGAAGCCAAAAATGGCGCTTCCTCGTCAACAAAGTGATCGAGCAAATTACAAGCGCGGCCTCAAGCAACACTTCACCAAAATCAAAACGATTTACGCGTCTCTCGGTCTCCTTCTGTTCAGCTTCGGATTCTCTTGCCTGCGCCATGATGTCGGTCATTTCTTTGCGGTACCGATCGATTTCGCCTTCGTATTTGCCTTTTAGGTCCTTGGCACGGGCCTGGTCTGCAATCGAGAACACGGAAAGCTGATCCAGAAAGACCTCATAACCTCGTTCCCGAATGTTCTTGGCTTGATAATAAGCCCACTGATCCGTGGACTTCGTCTGAAGCAAGATTTCTTCCGTATTGCTGCGATGGCCCAATAGCGACACGACCGCGACCAACACAGCCAGAATCGCCATCGTGACCGTGACCGGCGCAATGCTCTTATCCGACGCACCGTGTTCGGCACGTTCGTGCAGTTCCGAAATTTCCTCAGCCATGTCGCATTTCCTCCTGAGCAAAACGGTGTCGTTTCGGATTTGTGAAAAAGACGACCTGAGAGTCTATCGGGAAACCCGCGGCACGACAATTCAAAACGATTATAGTCTGCGCCCACCGACGAGTGAGAGGAATTCATCGCGAGTTTGCTTATTTTCCCGGAAGACGCCGAGCATTGCGCTCGTCACGGCCTGCGAATTCTGCTTTTCCACGCCCCGCATTACCATACAAAGATGCCGCGCTTCGATAATCACTCCGACACCTTGCGGGGCCAGCTTTTCCTCAATTGCGCGGGCGATCTGGTTCGTCAAACGCTCTTGAATCTGCAAGCGCCGGGCATACAAGTTCACGAGCCGCGGAATCTTCGATAGCCCAACGACTTTCTTGTCCGGAATATAAGCGACGTGACATTTGCCGAAGAACGGGAGGAGATGGTGCTCGCAAAGGCTGTACACTTCAATGTCCTTCACAACAACCATCTCGTCGTAACACACGCTGAACATCGCGCCATTCAGGACTTTGTCCGGGTCCTGCGCGTAGCCGTTTGTCAAAAATCGGAGCGCTTTTTCAAACCGCTCCGGCGTTTGCCGCAACCCATCGCGATTTGCGTCTTCTCCGAGCAGCTCAATCATCCGTCGTGCCAGGTCCGCGATGGTCGCATCGGCTGCGATGGACGGCGGTTTAGCCAGTTCTTCTGTTGTTCGAGGCATATCTGTTTCCCTCACTTTTGTACTACCTGGAGTCTCCAAAGTATTCAAAACTATTCTTGCCGGTCTCTTCAATCCGGACGCGCTCAAGATGCGCGCCGGGAAATTCTTTTAGCCGGTTGTATATCTCGATGCAAAGATTTTCCGTCGTCGGCACTATGGATTTAAACGCTTCAATCTCTTTGTTCATATAGCGGTGATCGAAATCGGCGAGCACGTGTTGCTGTACATAAGAGTCCAAATCGCCGAGATTGGCGATCATGCCGGTCGCGGGGTCCACCGGCCCACCCAGCGTAACTTCAACAAAATAGTTGTGGCCGTGGCCATAGGGATTATTGCACTTTCCATAAACCTGCTGGTTTTCCGCCTCACTCAACTTCATATTGTGAAGGCGGTGGGAAGCAGAAAACGAGTAACGCCGCGTCAACGTGACCTTCATCGCGCCGCTCCGTTGCCGGTACAATCCGCAAACAAGTCCGGCGACTCGTAAAGCCTCACGCGGTGCAGCTTTCCTTGCCGAATCTTGGGAGCCAGTAAATCCCAAATGACGATTGCGATGTTTTCGCACGTGGGAATCTTTCCTTGGAATTCAGGCACCTCATAATTCAAAAAACGGTGATCCATGCGCCGCATGATCTCTCGTTCGAGTATTTCCTTTAGCTCCACCAGATCGAGAACCATCCCCGTCGTCGAATCAGGTTCGCCCGAGATCGTCACTTCAAGCGTGTAATTGTGCCCGTGACCATGCGGGTTGTTGCACTTGCCGAAGATGCGCCGGTTCTCTTCGGGCGAAAAAGCTGGGTTGTTGTAGAGGTGCGATGCCGAGAATTCGATTTTGCGCGTTATCGTTACCATAATTGCTCCGCCGCTTGCTCGCGTGCTACGGCCGCCCCATGGATCCGACGGGATACTCGCGTCCCTTCCAGGTTACCGAACCTTTTGAATAGCGCCGCCAGGAGGCAATCAGGGCGGCACAATACATGAACACTGCCGGGACATAATATTGGATGCCCCGATAGTCCTTTTGATTCGAGCGAAGCGCGACCGCATACCGGATATGACGGCCCGCCAGAAGTGTGAGGCCCGCCGCAAGGAAAATCCAGTGCAACACGCCAAGCGCAATCATCGCAAATGGAATCAGGGGAAACACTGTAAAGATTTCCCACGCAATGCTTTTCGGCGAACCGCCCATGAGCGGATAAAGATTCTTCACCCAGCCCTCCCACATTGCGCCAAACGTGCTGTACATGCGAGCCCAGACGATGCCCGTTCCCGGCCCGAAATAGATTCGGTGGCCAGCGGACTTCGCACGATAAGCGAGGACAACATCCTCCACCACTTCCGTGCAGATCGCTCGATGACCTCCAATCGCCTGATACACTTCTCGCTTGATTAAAATGTACTGTCCGTTCGCCGCAGCGGCGGGGGACTGGGGATCGTTAATCTGCCGATAGCGGAAACGTTCGGCGAGCCGCATCAAGACAAAAGGAATCATCGCACGCTCCCACCAACTCTCCGTCTCCTGTTCGGGTGAAAACGAAACCACATCCGCCTCCGCCTCGACGGCTATCTCCAAAGCCTTTTGCGTTGAGCCCGGTAGATGGACTGCATCTGCATCCGTGAAAAGAATCCATTCTCCCTGGGCCAGCTCGGCCCCTCGCCACAACGCATAATTCTTGCCCACCCACCCCTCGGGCAGGCAGTCAATTTGGAGTACTTTCAATTGAGGCATTCGCGCGCTGAGGCCATTGAGGATCGCTCCTGTACGATCCGTGGATTGATCGTTGACGACAATGATTTCGCACAATTCCTTCTGGGCCGACAACGATTCCACCGCACGCGTAATGTTCTTCTCCTCGTTACGCGCCGGGACGATTGCGGACACGAGCGGCATTGTGACCATTGAATTCATGGGATGGTGGCAGATAGGCCGGCTCGCGCAAGCAGCCGGAACTGAGTATTATAGCAAGTGACCGCGCGTTGCGCGCGCCGCCCAATAAAAAGAGGAAAGCTACGAAAGAGCGATGGTCAACGTTGCACAAATCCTTGCAAGCAAAACGGGCACTCGCATCTTCTCCGCCGTCGCGCTCGTGGTTGCTGTCGGCGTCGTTGTCCTTTTCGCCGCGCCGAGTTATCGCCAGGGGGAGTCCAGCATCGCCGGGCGCACAGCTCCGGACTTCGCATTGGAGTTAAACGGACGTCCGGCGCATTTGAGCGATTTGCGTGGAAAAGTCGTCGTCTTGAATTTCTGGTTCTCGACGTGTCCGCCCTGCCTGGAGGAAATCGATTCGCTCAACGCGCTTCACAAACGGATCGCTGCGCGCGGCGGCACCGTTTTAGGTATCGATGTCAATGATGATGAGGAAGCATACGAGAAATTTCTTCGCCAGCATGACGTCCCCTTCCCGAATTATCTCGATGCATCAAAGACAATCGCAGGGACATATGGCAGCTCGATGTATCCCGAAACCTATATCATCGATTCCAAGGGACGAATCGTCCGAAAATTCGTGAGCCAGCAAGAATGGAATGGTCCAGAAATCACGAACTACATCGAATCTCTGCTCCCGTCGCCGGCAAAGTAATGGGCGGTCACTCCCTCCATCGAGAAGTGCGCTTTTGTTTTTGCGCTCTCTGATACCCGGCCCGTTTTCACTTTTTCTCCAATGCAATTCCGTGATGTTTCAACTACAATCGCGCCGTTTCCACTGGAGGCCGCATGGCAAAGCTTACGCAAGAAACGATCGCTGGCGTGATCCAACCGTTTCTTGAACCGGGCGAGCAAATCCACACTTCCGCTTATGGCGCGCAACAACCGAGCATGCTGCTCGTCATTCCTATGTTGCTTCTTGGATTGTTGCCGGGCTTGATTGCGTCGGCGATGCTGACCCGGTATTTCATTTTCGCGTTGACCGACCGTCGCGTGTTGCTTCTTACTTGCACCAGCAATCGGCGCGTCCGTGAAGTACGCGAGTTCCGTCCGGGCAACATCCCTCAAGTCGGCTTGAAACAGGGCAAATTGTTTTCCACGATCCAGCTCAACGGCCCGGCGGGATCCTTCCGCATCAAGTTTCACCGCGCAAACATGGAGAATAATCGCGAGAATGCCGTGGCGATTGGAAGCGCGCTTACGAACCAGCCTCTGTCTGCTTAGAGCGGAGTCGCAAGAATGACGGTCCCGATGAGTGAACAACCTCACGTCAAACTAAAAGAGTATGTCGCGCTTTCTGGCTACGGCATCCTGAACGATCCCAATCAGTGTGAGGCGTGGCTTCATAACGTATGTCCGCAAAGTGCGTGGGAAATCTCAATCCTGATGGCAGCTTTGCGGCAAGGTGTACCTTCTTCGATTGGCGGCCGAAATCCTACTTTGCCGGGTCCGGTGATTCGCGCGCAAATCGCGCAGCAGTTTCAATCCACGTCTGGATTCGCACCGGATGCAGCTCAATGGGGCGTGGATGCCTGGGCGTACATTTTGGGCGTGGACCTGAATGCTCTGCCCGCTCATGTGCAGCCACAGGTTGCCGTTGCATCGTATCCACAACGTCAGGTCCCACCCCAAGGTCAATTCCAGGCGCCAATGCAAATGCAGCCGCCCGTGCAAGTAGCGGCATATGTCGCCCCACGATTGCAAATGCCAGACGTCCCCGGCCGAATTTGCCCGTATTGTGGTTCGCCCGCGCCGGGGCAAACGTGCCCAGCCTGCAATCGGGACACGACAGCTCCTCGCCGCGTGTGCTCAAAATGTGGACGAATTACACTCATGACTGAACCCAATTGTGTGGGATGTAAAACTTTCTACAGAAGTGACATGGTTTGGAAGGTTCCCATCATCGTCCTGATGTTCGTTATTGCCATCATCCTGACGATTGCTTATCTCAACTCACAAAGCTGAACCAATAGGCCGGAGCACACCCTACGAATTAAGCAAACTTCGCGAGCGGCTGTAGCCAAAGTAGATGAACATTCCTATTGCGAGCCACACGACCAATCGCAGCCAGTTCGTCCAGCCCAAGCCAAGCATCATCGCAAGGCACACCGCAATCCCCAAAATGGGCACGAGCGGCACGAGCGGAGTCCTGAACGGACGTGGCGCACTCGGATTTGTCTTGCGCATGATAATGATTCCCGCGCAGACAATCACGAAAGCGAAAAGCGTGCCGATGCTCGTCATCTCTCCAACGATCCTTATCGGTACGAATGCGGCAAACAGAGAGACGAATATCATCAGAACAAGGTTGCAGCGCCAGGGAGTCCGGAACCGCGGGTGGACGTCACGGAACAATTGCGGCAGCAACCGGTCATTCGCCATGGAGAAAAACACGCGCGATTGGCCGAGCAACATCACTAACATCACCGACGTGAGTCCCATCAACACGGCAATGTTCATCATCGTGCTGAGCCATCCATAAGGGATGCGCGTCAACGCAAGCGAGAGTGGCGCCGCGACACCCAATTCCTTGTAATTCACCATTCCCGTCAAAACATGCGTGTACAGAATGAATAGCACCGTGCACACAAGCAGTGAGCCGATGATCCCAATGGGCATGTCGCGCTTGGGAAGTTTCGCCTCTTGCGCCGCGGTGGAGACGGCATCGAATCCAATATAAGCGAAGAAAATCACGCCTGCGCCCGCAAGCAAACCGCTGTAACCAAATTCGCCGAATTTGCCTGTCGTGTTTGGTGGAATCAGCGGAGTGAGATTCGCCGGCTTAATGTATGACCAACCGATGGCGATAAATGTCAGAATCACGCCCACCTTTAGGAAAACGATGACGTTGTTGACTCCCGCGGATTCACGGATGCCGATCACCAAGAGCGAGGAGACGGCCACAACGATAAGGACGGCGGGCACATTAAAAATTCCATGGGCCATAGCCCCATTCGCCATCATGACGGACTGAAATGGCGAGGCCATCATTCGCGCGGGTAAGTCAATCCCCAGATTGTGTAACAGCGCGGCCAACGTCTGCGACCAGCCGATAGAAACTGTCGCCGCGCCAACCGAATACTCGAGGACCAAATCCCACCCGATAATCCACGCGATCAGCTCGCCCATCGTCGCGTATGCATACGTGTATGCGCTGCCGGAAATGGGGATCATCGTCGAGAACTCGCTGTAACAAAGTCCAGCGAAAACGCATCCGATCGCAGCCAGCACGAAGGAAATCACCAGTCCCGGGCCGGCCTTTGACGCTGCGGCGACTCCAGTCAGTGTAAATATTCCGGCGCCGATGATTCCGCCGACGCCCAGCGCAACGAGCGACATCGCGCCGAGCGAGCGCCTCAGTTCATTCTTGGATTCCGATTCGGCTTTGATCCTTTCGAGCGATTTCGTTGAAAAAAGCCCCATCCCGGTCCTCCTCAGATATGCGATGGCGGTTAGGTTGGCGCGCACTATAACACCGCAGGCGGGAATTCCAGGAAGCAAATTGCGCAATTCAAATCATGACCATTAACAAAGAGGCTCCCCGCGTGAGGGAGCCTCTCTTTTGTTTATCTGACTGATGTTTGGCCGGTTACTTTCGCGGATGCTGCGTTTTGTTGTTGTGTTTATCTTGATAGATTTTGCCCGAGAGTTTGTTCTGTTGCTGGTTCACTTGCTTTTTCTCGCCCTGCGTCAGCTTGCCGCCGTTTGCCTGGCGATCCGTGCGGACTTCTTTATTCACCGCGGCTTCCTTGCTCTCCAGCTTTGCCGTTTCGCCGGCGGTCAGTTGGCCGCTTTTGATTCCCTGCGCGATGCGGTCTTGCTGGTTTTCCTGCCGCTGCCCCACTTCGCTGTTCCCGTTATGCTGGGTCGCGGGGTTGTGCTTGTCCTGGTAAATCTGGCCGGAAAGCTTGTTTTGCTGCTGGTTGATCTGATTGCGTTGTTGCGTGGTGAGCTTGCCGCCATCGTCTTTCCTGTCGGTGGCGACTTCGTGATTCAGGGCCGCTTCCTTCGTTTCCAATTTGGCGGTCTCGCCAGCGGTTAATTCTCCGCTCTTGACGCCTTGTGCGATGCGGTCCTGCTGATTCTCTTTCCGATCGCCGATCGTGCCCGGAGGCGGCGCGCTCTGCGATGATTGTGAAGAGGAGGACTGGGTTTGTGATTGAGCAACAACTTGCGATGCGGCAACCGTTCCGGTAAGAACAAATACCAGCGACAGCGCCTTCCACTGGACCACTCTGCGTTTCATATCGTCACCTCAGCTAGGATTGATTTCTGATTCGTATTTGTACTGCCTCCTCTGCCCTTGTTGATGAAACACTACCGACTCTGAAATGTCTTGCTCGTACGTTGTATTTCCTGATTTTTCTTAGAAAACCTTGTTGTAAGAAGTTAAATCACACGGAAAAGAAAGAACTAAGAAACGGGACAACTTTTTCCAGCGGGTCGTGTTGCAAATTACAAACGAACTTTTCGCAAACGCAATGCGTTGCCAATCACCGACACCGAACTAACGCTCATCGCCGCGCTGGCGATCATCGGGTTGAGCAACAAACCCCAGAATGGATAAAGAATGCCGGCCGCCAACGGCACCCCCAGCATGTTGTACACGAACGCAAAAACTAGATTTTGACGAATGTTGCGCATCACCGCCCGGCTCAGACCGCGCGCGCACACAATTCCTTGAAGGTCGCCGCTCACCAAGGTTATCCCCGCGCTCTGCATCGCCACATCCGTACCCGTTCCCATCGCAATGCCGACATGCGCTTCGGCGAGCGCGGGCGCGTCGTTGATCCCATCCCCGGCCATCGCGACCTTTCGCCCCTCGGCAACCAATTTCTTTACCGCCTCATATTTCTTTCCCGGCGAGACATCGGCATACACCTCGTCGATTCCCAGTTGCCGCGCCACTGCTTCTGCGGTCGTTCGGCCATCACCGGTCAACATCACAACTCGCAAGCCATCTTGGCGAAGCGCACGCAGCGCATCCTTGGTCGACGCCTTGATCGGGTCCGCCACACCGATGAACCCAGCCAGTGCTTCATTCGACGCGACGTAGACAATCGTCTGTCCCTCGCGGCGCAACGCCTCTGCCTGTTCGCTCGTTTGTTGCGTCGTGATTTGCATTTCCTCCATAAATCGGATGTTGCCGAGGGCAGCGCGCCCGCCCTCCAGCTCACCACTGATTCCCTTCCCGCTTGACGCCCGGAAATTCTTCACGTCCGAATGTGAAATTCCCTTTTCGCGCGCGGCAGTAAGAATCGCGCTTGCGAGCGGATGCTCGCTCGCACGCTCCAGGCTGGCTGCAATCCGCAGGACATCGCTCTCGGAAATCCCGCGCAAGGAAACAACTGTGGCAACTCGGGGCTTCCCTTCGGTAAGCGTTCCCGTTTTATCCACGATCAGCGTGTCCACCTTTTCCAATACTTCCAACGCTTCCGCATTTTTGATGAGCACGCCCGCGCGAGCCCCGCGTCCCGTGCCAACCATGATGGACATCGGCGTTGCCAGCCCAAGCGCGCAGGGACACGCGATAATCAGCACGGCCACGGCATTCACGATTGCGTGTGCGAGCCTCGGAACCGGCCCCACGCTTGCCCAGATGGCGAATGTCGCAGATGCCACCAGGATAACCGCGGGCACAAAATAGGAAGACACCACATCCGCCAATCGTTGAATCGGTGCGCGGCTTCGTTGCGCTTCGCTGACCATACGGACGATTTGCGCGAGCAGCGTGTTTCGGCCCACCCGTTCTGCGCGCATCACAAAGCTGCCATTTCCATTCAGCGTGCCTCCGGTGACTTTCGCGCCGGATGTTTTTTCCGCCGGGATGGGCTCCCCTGTCACCATGGATTCATCCACTGCGCTCTCGCCATCGAGTACCACGCCATCCACGGGAATTTTTTCGCCGGGCCGTACACGCAAGCGATCACCGGGTTGCACAGAATCGATCAGAACGTCACGTTCGCTCCCGTCACGCTCAATCCTGCGCGCAGAATTCGGTTGAAGGCCGAGCAACACACGAATCGCGCTCCCAGTCTGGCTGCGCGCCCGCAATTCAAGAACCTGGCCCAGCAGGACGAGCGTCGTGATTACCGCCGCTGCCTCGAAATAGACCGCAATCGTGCCGTTTGTTTCGCGAATCGACGCGGGAAAGAGACCCGGCCAAATCGTTGCCGCCACGCTGAATCCGTACGCGGTGCCTGTGCCGATGGCGATCAGCGTGAACATGTTCAGATTCCGGCGGACGATTGAGTTCCATCCGCGCCCGAAGAAAGGCCATGCTCCCCACAAGACCACCGGCGATGCCAACGCCAACTCAATCCAGTTCCTTATCTTAGGCACCAGCCCGTGACCAAAGAAATTTCCAGTCATAGCCTCAGACATCGCGAGCAGAAGAATCGGCACGGTCAGCGCCACACAAACCCAAAACCGGCGCGTCATGGAGATGAGTTCAACATTCGGCGGCTCGGTCGCCAAAACATTGCGTGGCTCGAGCGCCATTCCGCAGATGGGACACGCTCCCGGCTCCCCCCGAATGATTTCTGGATGCATCGGGCACGTGTATTCCACCTTTTCAGTCGCGGAGAATTCACTCTTCTCTGCATTCTTTGACGCGAAATCGCGAGCGCTGCCAATCAAATGTGATGAAGAGACGATGCTCACGGATTTGGCAGATAAGAACTTCAATGGGTCGGCCTTGAATTTCTGGCCGCACCCGACCGAGCAAAAATAGTAGCTCTTTCCTGAATGCTCTACGAAAGCCGCAGCTTTCGGCGGATCTACATTCATGCCGCAGACAGGGTCGCGCGCAAGGTGTGATTCGGGGTCAACCTGGCTTTTTGTCGCTTCATTCACTCCACAAGTTCAACGGAATCCAGCGACGCTGTCAACTTCCTCCGCGCAGTTTGCCCGCTTTAACTCACAAGGCTCGAATCACTTCTCTGCTGATATAATTGGGCCATGACACTCGTCGAGGTCCGGTTTCGCTTGCAGTCCCCTCTCACTCCTATTCAACTCAGCTCTCTCGCGGAATTTTCCAACACCTACGGCCTCCGCCGGTTTAGTGTAGAAGAAGCTGGCCGCGTCTTGACGTTTGAATACGATGCGTCGCGACTCCGCGAAACGCAGGTCTCCCACGTCTTGCGCCAGTCGAAAATCCCAGTCCTGGAAAAAGAGGCTTAGGCGAGAGAGTGAGGATTCTCAACCGTGGATCACTCTGCGGAGGAAAGTTGTTTTGCAAAGGAGAAGAGGCTCCCGCTTGGGGCAGGAGCCTCATAGAACGCATCCTGTTTCCCGGCTTTTATGTGCCGGGGCGTGGGGTCATCCATCCTAGCTTCCCTCTCAGAGGCAGGTGGGAACGATCTGCGGCAACCTTCGAGCAAGCCCCTTCCCCCTCGCTCGCCGATTGATGTAGATCGTCATCAGGATGCGTACCGCACATTTACAAGCAATGCTTGTTCCAATGGGACTTTTTGTGGGCGCCCCGCAAGTTCTTGCATTTGCTGGCGATTTCAAGCGCACTGCCAGTTTGGCACATCATTTCGACGTGCATTGAATCCCAATTTGGAATCCGGCGTTCCAGTTAGAGAATTATTCCGTGGTTCGCAATTCAAAGGAATCGATTGAACTAACGTGCGTAGCACAACATCTAGAGAACGGCCAGCCATTGGGAACTTAGGATTTTCTCCAATATATCGGGAATCTCGAATACGGCTCGGTTCTTAATCGCCGCGGCATTCGAGCGCATTCGCTCAAGCGTCCCCGCTGCGAGCAGTTCTTTTACTGCGCGCTCAACTCCCCGGAAACTGTGCACCACAACTCCGACGTCCCGCTCTCGCACCCATTCCGCGTTATACCGCTCCTGAGGGAGAGTCCATGCATTGCACTCGACGATCACAGGAAGTCCCATCGCCACCGCCTCGCTGATACTCCCGGGCCCTGGCTTGCCCATAAAGAAATCGGAGATGCGCATATATTCATTCACGCGTGTCGTAAATCCCTCGATGAAAACAGGCATCCTCCATTTGCGCCCGCGCAATTTCGCGGCAAGTTTCTCATTCTTGCCACAAATCATAATCAGCTGGACATCAAGATTCGACCGGCTCAACCGCTCCGCAATTTCCACCATTACATTTGAACCGTATCCGCCGAACAGAACAACTCCTGTCGGCACATTGGGGCGCAACCCAAGTTTCGCGCGTTCGGACGCAACGTCCATTTCAGGTGCCTCATAAAACCGCGGATTCAGGATCATCCCTGAGACAGGGAAGATGAAATCGTCGCTGTAGCCAAATGTGCGAGCTTGCTCCACGGCGCGCCCGGTTCCACAAACCAATCGCTGTATGCGCGGCTCAATCCAGAATCGCGGAGGATAATCCGCGAAGTCCGTCAGAATCGTCACAAATGGGCGCCCTGGAAACACGTGCGAGTAGCTTTCTCCCTGCTCGCGGTTGAAATGAGGAATCACGGAGACAAGAATATCCGGCGCGTGTGTGCGCCAAAGTCCTTCCAGCCGGCGCACGGTAGGTTTGTGATAGATCGCAATAACTGCTTGCAGGACTTTTAGAAGATGCTTGGCGCCGAGCGTCCAGCCGTTTCGCAGCAGCCGGTTGTACATCTCCTGAATGCGAATCCCTGTGACCTTGCGCAAGATATCGAGTGCATCGAGCTGGTCCTGCAAGTTGACGAGCGTGACCTCCCATGGTCGATTTTGACGTTCGATGACTGCGGCGAGGGCGTTTGCCGCATTCCTGTGCCCGCCACCCGCGTCATGGAAGACGATGGCAATCCGTTTCATCTGGTTCCCGATTCTTTCACAACTAAAAAAATTGAGAATTCGCTCTGCGCGGCGAACGCTCCTTCCTGACAATTGACTCTTTGGACCGAGTAAAACAGCGTTCTCCTGAATGTCACATGGATGTAACACGAACCATTCGACACTGAGGCATGATCTGTGACATGCACGTCCACACGCGACACTCTGGTATGTGCACCTTGCCGGTACTCAATCAATTTTGCCGGGAATCCTACAATGATCCTGAGGCCGTCTACGACACGCTCATGCGGCGCGGCATGACGCTTGTCACTCTTACCGACCACGATTCGATTGATGGCGCCGAGCGGCTTCGCAGATTTCCCAACTTCTTCGTGAGCGAAGAAGTTACTTGCAGGATGCCCAGCGGAACCACTTTCCACGTTGGCGCCTATGGCATTTCGGAACGCAACCACATCGAAATTCAACGGCGCCGCAATGACCTTGCTTCACTCTTAATCTATCTGACGGAAAAACGCATCTTCTTCTCCGTCAATCACGTTCTCTCTTCGCTCACCGGCCGCCGCGCTGCCGAGGATTTCAAATGGTGGCACACCTATTTCCCGGCATACGAAACCATGAACGCCTCCATGCCGGCCGTGGTGAACAAGAAGGCCGGCGACCTTGCACGCGCGCAAACTAAAATTCAACTTGGAGGATCGGATTCGCACACGATGGTTCTCCTGGGTCGCGCCTGGACGGAGGTACCCGGCGCGCGCGATGCCGGGGAATTCCTCTCAGGACTTCGCGCCGGCAGGGGAACCGTTCGCGGCACGTCAAGCGGGGCGATTGGGCTCGCCCGCGACCTTCTTTTTGTTGGACTGGATATGATGCGCGAGCGTAAATGGACACTCTTGCTTGCGCCGCTCGCAAGCCTGCTGCCTGCAATATCGGCGGCGCACTCCCTGCACGAAGAAATCTTTGCCCGGCGATGGTTCTCCTCGGCCCTACGACAATCGGCTGCGCGCGGGCAGCGCTCTCTCTGGGACAGCGCGCCTTTCGCACAGGAGGCGGCATGACACCTACACGTTCCGTCCGGACGTTTATTGAGACGCGTGACATTCAACTCATGCGCCATCTTCACCGCTGGCGCGCGCCACGCTGGGTGCGCGTGTGGATGATCGCCGCGACGCGTCTTGGAGACGGTTGGCTCTGGTATGGACTCGGAATCGTCCTCCTGATTGCCGGCGGCCCGAAGCAGCTCGCTGCAGTCGAGTCGGCCACGTCTGCTGCGCTTTCAAGCGTTTTGCTTTTCCTGCTCCTCAAAAGGGTCTTCCATCGGCCACGGCCTTGTGAAGTCGAGCCGCATTGTTGGGCGCACATTCTTCCCCCCGACAAGTTTTCCTTCCCTTCCGGTCATTCCATCACGGCTTTTGCAGTCGCCATTGCGCTTGGAATTTGTTATCCAGCATTTCAGGTCCCTTTGCTGGTCGTTGCCGTGAGCATCGCACTCTCGCGAATCATGCTCGGCTTGCACTATCTCAGTGACGTCGTTGCAGGCGCGGTCCTCGGCACCGTTCTCGGTTTGGCGTTCTTCCACGTCTTCCACTAGTGCTGAATCGTTGTGCGCCGAGACAGAGATTCTGTGTGCCTGCGATTGTTCAGAATGCCTGCATCTGTTCCATTTCGGGTGTCTGCTGCATGCTTGGCACACATCCCAAACTCTCACCGTTTGAGAAACTCCTAGGTCGTTGACTCCTCACGACTTAGTACATTCATTCGGCCTGGACTGGCCCCTCGTATGCCTGTGTGAAGTGTATGGGTCGTCCTAACGGCATACGGCTTGGCGAAATCCTGCAATCGCGCGGAAAAATCTCGAAGGCGGACCTCGCCAATGCACTCGAGGAACAACAGGGCAAAGTCATTCAGCTCGGAGAGCTTCTTCTCGAACGCGGGCTGACAGGAAAGGCCGACCTCGTCAAGGCACTCGAGGAAGTAAACAACGTTCCCTACGTAAATTGCGGTGAGCTAATCCCCGACCCCGAAGTCATCAGGTTGGTTCCCCGGGTCCTTGCAGAGCGCTGCTGCGCTGTCCCGATTCGCCGCGAAGGATTGCGCCTAGTCGTAGTGCTTGCGCAACCGCAGGATCTGAACCTTCTCCATCAATTGCAGTTTGCGACTGGCATGGGCATTTCTGCCAGATTCGGATTCAAGGAAGAAATCCTTTCCGCCATCCGCCGCGCTTATTCCTCGTCCGACTCCGCGGAATCCGCCACTAGCACGCCTGAAGAACAGTCTGTGAATGAAGCTTCTTCTGGCTCTCAGGAAATGGAATTCGTATCCACCAGCACACGCCAGACCAGCCGTGACGCCATCGAGGAGATTCAAATCGAATTGATGCAGCGGCGCACCCCGGCGGTCCGTATTGTCTCCGACATTATCCTGGCGGCGATGGATAAGAAGGCCAGCGACATTCATATTGAACCCCAAAACGAAGGAATTGATGTCCGCCTCCGCGTGGATGGCGTCCTTCGAGACTTGCGACAGATTCCGCGCCGACTTCAGAATTCGCTCGTCTCGCGCATCAAAATTCTCTCGGACATGGACATTGCCGAACGCCGCGCCCCGCAGGATGGGCGCTTCCTCGTCAAGATGCCGGGGCACCAACTCGACATGCGTGTTTCTTCCATTCCCACCCAGCACGGCGAAAAAATTGTCATGCGGTTGCTGGAAAATGATTCGGCAACCCAGACCCTGCCGGAGTTGGGAATGGATCCGGAACTCGATAAGACATTTCGTCAAATCCTTTCCCTGCCACAGGGCGCCTTGCTGGTTGTCGGTCCCACAGGCTCCGGCAAGAGCACAACGCTTTATTCCGCGCTTAATTTTCTCCGGAAACCCTCGGTAAATATTGTAACTGTCGAAGATCCCGTGGAATACGTTCTTCCCGGTATCAACCAAGTTCACGTCAACACTAAGGCGGGCCTTACTTTTGCCATCTGCCTGCGGTCCATTTTGCGCCAGGACCCGAACATCATCATGGTCGGCGAGATCCGCGACCGTGAGACCGCTGAGATTTGCATGAAGTCCGCGCAGACGGGCCATTTTGTCCTCTCCACGCTTCATTCGAATGACAGCATCTCAGCGATTATTCGCCTGCTCGACCTGGAAGTTCCCGGTTACTTGATTGCCTCCTCTGTGTCCGGGATTTTGGCTCAGCGGTTGGTTCGAAAATTGTGCACTTGCCGCAACCGCGTCCCGGCGGACCCCGAATTCGTAGCCCAAATGCGCGCGGCTGGCGCGACGCACGATCAGGAATGGCGCGGCATCCCAATTGGCTGCCCTGCTTGTGACCAAACTGGGTTCAAGGGTCGGATCGGTGTATTTGAATTTCTGATCCTGGACGAGGGAGTCAGGAATCTGATCCGTACGAGTGCCACCAGCGAACAAATTCGAGTATGGATGCGCAGCCAGGGAATGACGCTCATGCAGGAAGACGCCCTCAAGAAAGTCGATCTCGTCTTGACCACCCTCGAGGAAATCCAGCGCGTCGTTGCTTTTGAAAGCGTGACTTCTTTCGAATGCAAGAATTGCGAACGTAAGCTTGCTTCGGTCTTCCATTATTGCCCCTATTGCGGTGAAAGACGCCTCCACGTTCGCCAGCGCACAAATTCCACCGAGTCTTTACCTGAAGATTCCCTGGCTTCAAAAGTGATTTAAATAGCGGACGATCCTCTTACGTGGTTTCACACCAGGTTGCAATTGGAACGAAGACCTGGGGTACTACCCGCGTACCACTCCATCTAAGTCATTGATATGCATGGACTTAACAAAAGCCGGTTCCAGAACCCGGGTACACCTAAAACGAACCATTTGAGCCATCTACCGCCCGCTCCCCCGCGGGTGATCATGACTCATGCTCAAACGACGCAGCAAGATGTCACTCACCATCGCGATTACCACTCTTAGCGCCATTGCCGCCGTACCGCTCCTGGCGGACACCCACGGCATGCAGGCTTCCGGCACTCCGCAGTTTCGCTGCTATTGCCAATGCGAAGCCAAGGGCGAACATCATGTGTGCGCGATGAAAATGTGCGACTTGCCAAAATATGAAAATCGTTGGTGGGCCGTATCCTGCCACAAACCCGCTGCGGAATCGTCCACGAAGAAGGAACAGCCCCCAGCCCCGGCCAACCACCGAACGCACCGGGTACTCAACGCCAAGCTCTAATCTAAATCCACCTGCCTGGTTCGAGAGATACTGGCTCTCTCACACAATTCAGAACGTCGCTTTCCCGCCGATCGTCATCTTGTCCACTCGAAAGGAAATCATAGCCAGCTGCTTTGGCAAATCCACAACTTTAGGAGAAGGAATCTGAAGGGTCAGATCCTTGTCGCCGGGCTTGATGAGCGGTTCGTTGTTTTGCATCTTTGGAAATTCGATGTTCATTACATTGGCTCCGCCCTTCGGGGAGGAAAAACGCACCGGCTTTACTCGATCCCCGTGTTCGGTAATCATAAACAATTCCGAGGGTACAGTTTCGTCCTGGATGGACTGCCAATATTCGCTCAGCGCCCGCAAGTACGCCGTATTGCTCCCATCGTATGTGACATGAAAAATGATCACGTCGTCAAAGTTCTGTGCCAGAAAATGCTCGACGTTCGCGTCGTATGCTTTTTTCTGGTCCGCGTTCAGTTTGTCGTAGTTGTCCTGAATCTCTTTACTGCGCACCATTGCTTCGCGAATCGCGAGAGATGACGAGATATAAGCTGTATATGTAATCTCATTCTTCGAATCGCCAGCCGACCCGGCGGCCGAACCGGTCACGCCCCCGGTAGGGTCCGGCTGCCCCCCCTTGGCGTTCGTTCCATTGCCCACATTGTTCTTGTCGGACGGCGTTGCGGCACCCGCAGTCGAAACCGTGTATGCCCACCGTTTCGCCCAAGGCGAATCCCTCATCAGCTTCGCGCAATCTTCCTTGGACCACTGCTTCCAGTCCTTCTTCACCCAGAAATCGTCCGCGCTCACCGCCGCCACGGCCAGTGCCAAAATCAAAACTACTGCTGCTGAATAACGTCGAAACATTGTCGCCTCCAGAAAAATGCCATTCGACAACACCTACTGAAAATTACTCCTGCGCCGGCGCTGAGTCAACGGCTCGAGAGTCAAGCCGTTCGGTCCCTTACTCAGTTTGACGGCCAGTCCCAATCCCTCGTTTCACACTTCGCCGTTCTTGCCCTTCGTCCTTGAAACGTACTTGTATTCGTTGCCGTGGAACCAAGCCAAATCCTGACGCTCTCCTGCAAGAAATCACTTAATCTTGTATTGGGCAAGATCGAATGCGGGCTTTGGAAATTTCATTCGGAAGCCCTCCAGCGTCTGGGTGATGATTCGTGAAATCGCCAGATTCCGAAACCATTTGTGATTCGCGGGGATGATGTACCATGGTGCGGTGGGTGTGCTGCATTTCGTCAACGCCTCTTCATACGCCTCCACATATTGATCCCAGAATTTGCGCTCCGCGAAATCCGAAGGGGAAAGCTTCCACTGGTGCGTGGGATCATCCAATCTTTCCTGGAAGCGTTTTTTCTGCTCCTCTTTGCTGATGTGCAGGAAAAACTTTAATACCGTGACCCCGTTCTCCGCCAGCAATTCTTCGAAGAGATTGATTTGTGCAAACCGTTTCTTCCATACCTCCCGGGGCACAATGTTGTGGACTCGCACCACCAGCACATCCTCATAATACGACCTGTTAAAAATCCCGATCTGGCCGCGCTCAGGCGCCGCGACATGCGCTCGCCACAGAAAGTCATGTTCCGCTTCCTCGTGTGTTGGCACCTTAAATGATGTAACGTGACATCCCTGCGGATTCACGCCGGACATCACGTGACGGATCGTCCCGTCCTTTCCGGCCGCGTCCATTCCCTGCAATTGAATCAATAGGGCGTGCTTGTTCTCCGCATACATCAGAGACTGCAGGGTATCGAGCCGCTCGATGGACTTCTCCGTTAGCTTCTTCGACTCCGAACCCTTCTCGAACCCAAAAGTCTTGCCGGGATCGAACCGATCAAGTCGCACCTTCGTCCCGGGTTGAATCCTTAATTTCCTTGCGAAGTCCATGTTGAGTTTCAATGCGCTCCTGTCGCGGTATGGTTCATCTCAGCCTTCCACCCAGGCCCGTGCAACGGGACGCCTGCTTTCACTCCGGTCACATTGCCGTCTTCAAATGCCACCTGTCCATTCACTAGCACACACACCACACCAGTCGAAAGTTGCCCCGGTTGAGTATAGGTCGCGCGATCAATGATCTTCGCCGGATCAAAAATCGTGATGTCCGCAAAATATCCCTGCCTCAAAAAACCCCGGTCCACCAGGTGCTCGCGCTCCGCCGGAAGCGAAGTGATCTTTCGCACCGCCTGCTCCAATGGCACAAGATGCAAGTCGCGTGAATAATGTCCCAGGAATCTCGGCATCGAACCCCACGTTCGCGGGTGATCGTGCGGGCCGTAAATTGGCCCGTCGAGCGACTCCTCGCCCGCGTCCAGCCCAATGCTCGTCCACGATTGCTTGAGACCCGTCTGCAAATCCGGTTCGCTCGCGATGAAATAAAGCGCCGCGGTTTGGCCGTTATCTTCAATAACAAAGTCCATTAGCGCGTCAATAGGAGCTTTGTGCTCGGCAGCGGCCATCTCTGCCACGGTCTTGCCCTCAAATTTCTTAAGCTGCGGATTGAAAACAGAAGCGATCATCACTCCCGCGGGCCCGCCGCTCGCGATGTACAAATTCTCCCAGTCCTTGTGGCTCACGGCCATCTCAGTCCGGATGCGCCGGCGAACCGCTGGATCATGCAAACGCTCGAGTAATTTCGTTGGGCCGCCGTCCGCAATCCATGGAGGCAGCGCGGAAGCAAGCGCTGTCTCTCCCGCAAGGTATGGATACATACTCGCGGCGACTTCCACGCCTGACTTCCGCGCGTCCTCAATCTTTTTCACCACCAGTGTCATCTGTCCCCAGCGGTCTTTGCCCGCCACTTTGAGATGGAAAATCTCAACGGGCAAGCCGCCCTCGCGCCCGATTCGAATTGCCTCGTCAATCGCCGCGATCTCCGTGCGGCCTTCGCTCCGCATGTGTGTCGCATAAATCCCGCCATATTTCCCCGCGACTTGCGCCAGCGAAATCAGTTCCTCCGTCTTCGCATAATGGCCAGGAGGATAGATCAGAGCAGTGGAAACCCCCAGGGCTCCCTGCTCCATCGCTTTTGCCACCAGCGCCTGCATTTGCGCAAGTTCTCTGGGCGTTGGTGCGCGGTCCTCGTCTCCTAACACGTATTCGCGCACCTGTGCCGCCCCGACGTATGTTCCCAGATTAATCGCCGTGCCATCCTTCGCCAGGCGGCAGAAATATCCCGCGAGGTCCGTCCAATCCACAGTCAGGTGGAAATGGTCAAGAAACGGCTTCATTGGGCCAAGCGTCTTTTCGTTTTGCGGCGCGGCGCTTCCACCCTCGCCGGTAATCTCACTGGTGATTCCCTGTGAAAGCTTGCTCAGCGCGCGGTTGTCAATCAAGAGTGACATCTCCGATTGCCCCAGCATGTCGATGAATCCCGGCGCGACGACCATTCCCTTCGCATCAATCACGCGCGTCGCATTTGCATTCCCAAGTTTGCCGATGGCCGCAATTCGATTTCCGCGAATCGCCACATCGCCGGAAAACCACGGATTTCCGCTCCCATCCACAATCCGCCCATTTCGAATCAAAACGTCATACATTTCTTCGCCTGCCGCCGGCGCGTCGTAGGCCGCGGCGGCAATTTCACCCACCGCTTGCCCGACAATCTTCGTCGCCCCATCTTGCAGGTCGAGGGGAATCGTCACACGGTTCGCATAAATAGCGAATGCAAGATGTTGCCCGCTCGTCGTGGTCATATACCCGGCGAGCCCTTTGCCGGTTATCATCAGCGTCTTCGTCAAGGCGTTAAACGCGCCAAAAGTTCCCGTCTTCGCCTGAATTTTCCCGGCCGCCGGCGAATCGACCTGGATGTTCCACAGCGTTCCGTCCTTCCCGAGTATCGGCAACGCGTTGTGGAATGCTTGGAAGTCTGGCCGCTTCGACCAATACTCGAGGTAATGCACCACGAAGTCGGGCGTAAAAAAAGCTGATTGCGCGCCGCCCGCGCCGTCCGCCTGGGATGCCTCGCCCAGATCCAGCCCCGCCTTTGCCAGGAAATCTCTCTCCGCATCGAAGCCCGCCTGCTCCGCTTCCAATCCGGGCCGCTTGCCCACCAGCGCCCCCACAATGGATGGCGTCATGCTCGCGTGTAAATTCTGGCTGACCTTGAGCGTCACCTTGATCTCTTCCGAAAGCATCGGCGAAATGTGTTCCGCGACAGCGTTCTCATCCTTGTATGCGGTTTGCATCCCCGCAAAATCAGCGGCATTCCCCGCCACTCGCGGCTCCGCGGCCACGCCCTTCTCGCGCAGCGCCTCGGTGAACACAATTTCCGCATACCGCGCCGGCTCCGGCACCTTGTACGCAAATAGAATTGGCGGCCCGCCCGCGGGCATCGTTCCAGCGATCGTCACTGTATGTGTCCCATCAGGCGCTGCGGCGTCTTTGCTGAATCGCACCATCTGCTGCGAATCCGCGGCGCCCGTCTGCGCCTGGTTTATAAACGTCACATAGCTTGTGGCCGGCGAAATCTTGGCTGCCACGGAACTTCCCGGCGTCGCCCCCGCCGTCAGCGTCACGTCCACAATGTTGTCGTTCACGCAGATAGGAGAAATCACCGCCTGTGTACCCAGCTCCCTCGCTCCCTCACGGAAAAGTGATGCGTCCACCACGATGTGCCCCTCAACACGCTTCACTCCCTTTGCTGCCACTTGCGCAGCCATCTCCCGAATCACCGCAAGCGGATCGCCCGGGACCGCTCGCGTATCCGGACTACCCGCATAGGAGTGATCTTCATTCTCGAATGCCATCGTCCCGTCCGGCCCGATGCGCCCGGAAAGATTCGGGTCCCCGCTGGCAACAAGAACAAGGTCGCCCTTCACGGTTCCGGAACCGTCTATCGGCCCGGTGCGATAGACTCGCGTATGAAACCGGTAATCCGCGCCAAGCAGCGCCAGCGCCGTCCCTTCGGTAAGCAGCTTCGTCGTCGAACCGGGCGTGAATAATTTATCTGCATTCAATTCATAAACCGGCTTTCCCGTATCGAGCGAGTAGAACTCAATCCCAAAGCTCGCGAATCGAAACTCTGGCCGGCTCATGATTTTCTCGATGCGTGTCGCGAGCGAATCCGTCGCGTGCGCGCCCGCTGCGCCGCCATCCTGCGCGGGCATCGTTGCGGCCAACACCACGACAGCAAGCGCGCCGGCAACTGCACATTGCAACCAAGCCATCCGTTTTCGGTGAATCCTTGATCCGCTAATCAACTTATTTCGCATCGCTTCTCCCCGCAAGATCCCGAACAATCTCAACAACGAACCCTCATGGGTATGATTCCCGTGTGGCTCTTTTACCCGGCGGACATCCTCAAGTCAACGCGCAAATTTATCGCGCTATTTTCCGCGGGAATCCATGATTGTCAATACGCGGAAAATCCTTTCCCTCCTACTTTGCCTGTCCCAAGACTGGCCTCCAGTCCAGTAGTTTCCTGCGCAATACAAGCATAGCCTTCTTTCAGCGGGGTGAAAGGTTGCCGGGGTGGTCCTCCGCAATACAACCAGCTTCCCAGCCATCGGGAGGATACATGCTTGATACGGAAGCCTTTGCTGAGTTTCGTAAGGCACTTGGGTTCCTAAGAGACGGTTATCCCGAAAAAGCCTTGTCTCACATGCTTCGTGCCAGCCAGCTTGAAGAACACAATCCTTTCTACCAATCCTACCTGGGTGTCACCATCGCCAGAGCAAGCAAACAATGGAACGAAGCGGCGAAACTCTGTGACAACGCTCTCCGTCTGAAACGCGATCAGCCCCAACTCTACTTGAACCTTGCCGAGGTCTACATCGCCGCTGGCCGCCGCCAGGACGCCATGGAAACTCTCTCGATGGGTATAAAGTACGCGCAGCGCGACGCCCGCATTCAGCGCCTGATGGCTCAGATCTCGTCCCGCCGCCCCCCGGTTATCCCCTTTCTTGACCGGCGGCATTTTCTCAATCGCAGTCTGGGACATTGGCGCCACAAAACCCTGAGAGTTATTCAGGGTGAAACACAGGACGCTATTCCCGAACCGTCTTGATCAGCCTTCCTTTACAAAGTTTGCAGTGCAAGCGGGGCGAGCCGCTGTTCGACACCACTCCCGGGCGCCGGCTCGCCTTTGCTTTTCGCCTCTTTAGCCCTCTCATGACGCATTGACTTGCAAATCAGCGCCCCCTAAGATGCTCATTGAATGCCCGAACAGCCATCCTTCGTCGGAAAAACGATTGGCCACTACCGCGTCACGGAAGAAATTGGCGGCGGCGGAATGGGCGTCGTTTATAAAGCTGAGGACACCAAGCTCCGCCGCTTCGTCGCGCTGAAATTCCTCCCTTCCGACGTTGCCACCGATCCCCAATCTCTCGAACGCTTCCAGCGCGAGGCGGAATCCGCTTCCTCGCTGAATCATCCCGGCATTTGCACAATCTACGATATTGACACGCAGGACGGCCATCCGTTCATCGCCATGGAGCTGCTCAAGGGCCGCACTCTCAAACAACTCCTCACCTCTGGCGCGCTCGATATCGAGCGGCTCCTCGACGTCGGCATCCAGATCGCCGACGCACTCGACGCCGCTCACGCCGAGGGCATCGTCCATCGCGATATCAAGCCCGCCAACATTTTCATCACCGATCGCGGCCAGGCCAAAATTCTCGATTTCGGCCTCGCGAAAAATGTCGCGCGCGGCAGCAGCGCCCGCATTCCAGCCGCTTCCCAAGCCACAGTTGTTGACGATCCCAATCTCACCAGCCCCGGCACTGCCGTCGGCACGGTCTCTTACATGTCTCCCGAGCAAACGCTCGGCAAGGAACTTGACGCGCGCACTGACATCTTTTCCTTCGGTGTCGTCCTTTACGAAATGGCGACGGGACGCATGGCCTTCGCCGGAAACACTTCGGCTGCAATCTTTGACGCGATTCTTCATCGCGCGCCCGTTGCTCCCGTCCGTTTGAATCCCGACATTCCCGAGGAACTCGAGCGCATCATAAATAAGGCCATTGAAAAAGACCGCGACCTCCGTTTCCAGCACGCATCTGAAATTCGCGCCGATTTGAAGCGCCTCAAGCGCGACACCGATTCCACCCGTTCTGCCATAATGCCCGCCGACGAGGAAGTCGGCGATGAAACTGCCACCCAAGTTGGCATTCCCACCGTCACTCCGCGCCGCGGCACCCCAACTTCTGGCCGCGCCCGGGCCGCATCTTCAGGCTCTCAGCAAGCCGCTGTCGCTGCGCAAGGTGGTGACGCTTTCAAGCAGGATGACGCCGCCTCCGATGCTTCGCCCCGCGCCGGACTTGGCTGGAAACTTTGGGCAGGAATCGCGGCTGTCATTTTCATCGCCATCGCCGCCGGCGGCTATTTCTACACGCATCGCGCACAGGCCCTTACCATGAAGGGCTCCATCGTCGTCGCCGAATTTGCGAACACCACCGGTGACTCGGTCTTCGATCAAACATTGCAGCAGGGCTTGACCGTCCAGCTCGAGCAGTCCACTTTTCTAAATGTTCTTTCGGACCAGCAGATTGCGCAGCAGTTGCGCTTGATGGGCCAGCCTGCCATGTCCAAGCTCACTAGCGACCTCGCCCGCCAGGTCTGCGTCCGCACCGGCAGCGCCGCAACTCTGGAAGGCTCCATCACTCAGTTGGGCACTCAATACAATTTGATCTTGAAAGCCGTGAATTGCACAACCGGCGAGACTCTCACCAGCGTTTCCGGCCAAGCGGCAGACAAGAACCAAGTCCTGCCCGCCCTGGGCAAACTCGCCTCTGATATTCGCGGAAAACTAGGCGAATCCCTCGGCTCCATCCAGAAGCACAGCGATCCTCTTGAGCAGGCTACCACCACGTCCCTTGATGCACTGAAGTCCTACACCATGGGCCGCGAAACGCTCGTCAAGAAGGGCTCAAGCGATGACGCCGTCCCATTTTTCCAGCGCGCAGTCACCCTCGACCCGAACTTCGCCATGGCCTATGCGAGCCTCGGCACTGTCTACGCCAATCAGGCCAAGGATGACCTGTCGAAAGAGAATTTCCGCAAGGCAAATGATCTCCGTGACCGCGTAAGTGACCGTGAAAAGTTTTATATCAACACCCATTTTGAACAATTCGTCCCCGGAGACCTCGAAAAGACTGTCGAGGTGTATCAGCTCTGGAAGGAGACCTATCCCGCTGACGCCGGGCTGATTGACGTCAATCTCTGCAACATCTATCTGCAACTCGGCTATATGGACAAGGGTCTTTCCGCCTGCGAGGAAGCTGAACGCCTCGATCCGGGAGGCAAATTAGCTTCCGGCAATCTAGTCAGCATTTACCTGAAGGTTGGCCGCACAGATGAAGCCCGCGCGCTCATCGAAAAAGATTTTTCGCAGGATAAAGATTCACCCACGTATCACGGTTTGCTCATGGGACTCGCCGGCGCTCAAAAAGATTACGCGGGAATGCAAAAGCAAATGGAATGGTTCGCTTCCAAACCCGCCCTGGGGTCCGCAACCGCTACCATTGAAAGGTCCATGGACTTTGCCCGCGGACAATTCGCAAAGGGCAGTGACATTTTCAATCGCGAAATCGATTCCACCGACCTCGCCAAGTCTAGAGGTGACCGCGCCTCGCTTCAAAAAGACCTCGCGACAATGGACACGCTTTTCGGATTCAATGATCCGGCCTTGCAGGAAATGCACGCCGCTCTTGCCACGCCCCCGTCGTCGCTCAATGTCCAGGCCGCCGGCGTAATTCTTCTCGGATTTCTGGGCGATACGCAGCGCCAACAATCGATCATCGACGACCTTTCAAAGCAATATCCGGAAAACACGCTCATTCAAAAAATCGCCCTTCCCACCGCGCTCGCGGCCACGGCGTATTTTCAAAAAGACTATCCGAAGGCCATCGCCCTCCTCCAGCCCCTCACCGAATATGAATTGGGAAATTTTGATGGCATGGACTCGGTCTACTTTCGCGGCCTTGTCTATCTTCGCATGGGCAAGTTCACCGAAGCTGCCGGCGAATTCCAGCGCCTCCTTGACCACCCCGGCGTCGTCGGTCCAAATCCCGAAATGGCGCTCAGCCGTTTGGGTCTTGCGCGCGCCAAAGCTGGCCTCGGCGACGCGGCTGGCGCACGCACCGCATACCAGGATTTGTTCGCAATGTGGAAAGACGCCGACGCCGATCTTCCTCCTCTCGTCCAGTCCAAAGTCGAATACGCCAAGCTCCAATAGCCATTTTCAATTTCGCGCGCGATGGTAAGATATAGATCCTCGCCAAACGCTCAATTGGAGGATTTGATGACCTTTGTGAAATTGGGGAAAAATATTTTGGTCGGCGCGATGCTGGCAATCCTGTTCATCTTCGTAGCTACTTCTGTGAGCGCCTCTGCGAATCTAAATCGTCCCTTCCAGGACGATAAACAGGACGAAAAAAAGAATCCGCCGCCACCAAAGAAGTCCACTACTCCTCCTCCAAAAAAGAACTCCTCGACTCCGCCGAAGAAGGGCACTCCTCCTCCTTCAGACAAATCGGCTCCGCCGCCAAAATCTTCCGGCAATCAGCCCCCGAACGATAAATCTCCCGGCCCGCCTCCCGCGGGCTCTGGCCAGGCCACCGGCAATCCGGCCACTGGCAGTAATCCTGCGAACAACCCTCCAAAGGGCAATGGCAATCCGAATTCAACCAATCGCGGCAATGGGAGCTCGAATTCGTCCAATCTCTCGGGCGTTCATCCTCCGCCCCCCAACACGCACCAGGTCACCACAAGCAGCGGCGCCGTCGCCTATGTCCGCCCGAACGGCGGAATCGCGCGCATAAATAATCATGGCACGGTCATCGAGACCGGCATCCATGGCGAACGCACAGTGATCGCTCCCCTTCCCGGCGGCGGCCGAGTGGTCGTTAATAGCCCGCGCGGCGGATACGTCCAGCACTCCTTCGTTCGCAATAATCAGACTCTTATCAGCCGCACCTACGTCGTGAACAACCGTACATTCGTGCGCGTCTATCAGCCGATTCGTTACCAGGGCGTCGTTTATTATCGCTACGTCCCCGCGTTCTATTACCGCCCCGCGTTTTACGGTTGGTTCTTCTCCCCGTGGCAGGTTGGCATCGGGTTTTCTTGGGGATGGGGCTCCTGGTTCGGTTTCTACGGCGGTTACTTTCAGCCCTATCCGGTTTACAACGGCCCGAATTATTGGCTCACCGACTATCTGATTTCCCAGAACTTGCAGCTCGCCTATGAAAACCAGCAGCTCATGCAGGCCAACGGCCAGTACACGGCCCCACCGCCCGACGACGGCTCGCAACCCCCTCCGGTGGAGCTCTCACCGGAAGTTAAGCAAGCCATCGCTGACGAAGTCCAGCGGCAACTCCAGCAGGCGCAAGCCGACGCGGCGCAGGCTGCCACCGGCGGAGGCGCGCCGCCTTCAGCCAGCGCGAACCAAATTCCGGCCGCGCTCGATCCTTCCATGAGCACGTTCATCGTTACCTCGAACCTCGAGGTCACCGACAACGGCCAGCCTTGCGAAATCACACCAGGCGACGTCATCGTACGCATTGACGATACGCCGGGGCCTGACGGCGCCGTGGCGGTCAAGGTGACGAATAGCAAGCCGGGCGACTGCCGCGCCGGGGCGCTCCCCAGGGTTCAGGTGAGCGATTTGCAGGAGATGTATAATCAGTTCCGCGCGCAGATTGACGCCGGCACGCAGCAGCTTGCCGCAAGTCAGGGAAAAAACGGAATGCCCGCCGCTCCCGCGGGTTCGACGACCACGATCCAGGGCCCCGGTCAGGCCCCGCCTCCGGACCCCAACGCCGCAACAATCATTCAACAGCAGCAGACCGACGCCGATGCCGTCGAAAACGACGTGAAGAAGCAGACGGCTTCGCCCGGTCAACCCAATCAATGACGGGCCAGTAGCCGGTTTCACCGTGGGCCATTACTATCCGGCGCTTTGGGAGACGCAGACGCCGCTCCCGATCTCGCACCCCTCGCCGCAGCCAAGTTCGAATACGCCAAGCTGGGGTAGCGTTCGCCAGCGGTGGTTGAATCAGACAATTGAGGCTCCGAGAAGTGAAGTAATGAGGATGAGGCCGGCCCTCCTTCGCCAAGGCTTGGGAGGGGGGTACGCCCCATCTTTTTGTAAGAGTATCGCAACAAAGGAGTTACAGGAACGAAGAGCGTTAAGAGTAACGCAGCATTGGACTTACGGATTTCTCTGGTGAAAAGTGAGGTTAAGTGATTGGTGGGTGTGGACTTAAGTTGGTTCGGCGTTGCGATTTTCATGGTCCCCTCGCAACGCTTGCTGGCGATTCAGGTGCACTGACCGCTGAAAGCTAAGGCTACGTTGATGGCGATTATAGAAAAAATGAGAATGATTGTCAATAGATAAATGCTGAAAAATTAAAAAAGATCAAGGAACAATCCAAAAGTTATTCGAATAGGATTACGAAAAAGGCTTAGGAACGAAATCTTCACACGGGCACAGGACGAGCCGCCGGGACGCCGAAGCCTCGCTGGGGCCTGCTGTGGTCATAAGATTCTTGAGTCTAGGGACAAAGGAGAGTTAGAGTAGGAGAGCGCGGAGTCTAATTCGAAAATCCTCGTTCAATGCGGCGCTTACAAAACTATTCGAGAACTATTTTCGGAGGCGCGAGGTGTATGCTTCAAAGCCTACCTTCGGCAGCTTGGAGGCCGGAATGAAAATCGAAATCGTTCACTGCCCGACGTGAGAAAACAACAAGGCTAACGTCACGAGTCTCGTGGCCCTCATCAGGAAGCGACTAGGAATTGATCCCGTGCTTACGCCTGGTAAGACCGGCCAGTTCGAGGTGATCGCGGACGGCGAAATGATTACCCAGCGCGGCGGAAATTGGCTCACTCGGAAGTTTGGCGCAGGCTATCCCGATCTCGATGTCGTGGTCGAACAGCTTGAGAAGCACCGTACGAGTGGCGCGACCTAACGCAACCCATCCTTCCGAATCAGTGAGCACACACCGGGCCGCTCAATTCCTGCGTTTTGCCATCGCATGCGCCACGGAGAACAGCACAGTGCGATCACGTTCGCTCATCTTGCTGAGTAAACGCGGTTCATACTGGTCTAGATTTTCAACATGTCGAAGGTATCCCCAAAACTAAGCGCGTAACTCTCCAAGCCAGGCAGAAAGGGCGGGAAGAAAGCCGGGGCAGCTAGAGCCGCCGCTATGACCGCACAAGAGCGAAGCGAATCCGCGCGTAAGGCTGTTACGGCTGAGTGGGTCGCCCGTCGTCCCGGCGATTGCTCAACAAACCGCCCCCTGAGGGGATTTGCAGTCTGTCGAGGCAATTCTCACGAATTCGTCCCATGAGGTTGCTACCAGTGGCATCCTAAATTCGACCTTTTCACCACTTTGCGGATACTGGTCGTGGTTATTAGGACTCACAGCCACAACTCCTCGACGAATAAGACAGATTTGCGCGTGGGAGCTGATCCCAGGCGCCGGATTCTTTTCTATCGTCTTCTGGACCACCATACTCAGGAGCAGGCTGCTGGCTCCGATTCCGGCCGTCTCCATTTGTATGAGTGACATGGGATTCAACGAAAAACTTCTGATTGCCTCCTGATACGGCGCGAGGCGACTTCCAGATCCGATAGAGAAGACCTCACCAAGCAGCGCTTTTGTTGGCGCAAATCCAGGTGACCTCATGATGTGAACGGAGCAGCATGCGTATCCTGGAATTCCAACATCGTCGGTGGGGTGCGCTCCCAAGAGCATCAGATGTGATCGCGACGCCCGTTCATTTGGCGGGGAAGCTTGAAAGATTTGATTTGCGAGTGGTGAGAAGGTGGCCACGACCTCTTCGGGAAAAAATGCCTGGTCGTCAGGGCCTTTCCTCAGCAGGTGCGCTAAGCCGTCCAGCATCGCAAATCCAATTTTGACTGAACCGGCAAATCCTGCTGCGACAAAACGGGCCACCGGGTAAATCTTTTGCAGGCAGTCTCGTTCTGACCCGTCTCCAAATGTGACGCGCACGTCTGAGATGCCGACTGCATAGCCCAAAGGAGCTGCCGCACCCACTATCCAAGTCATGGCTCGAAGTGTATCAATTTAGTGCGCAACGTCGTCCACGAGACAAGGCGGGTCGCCTAATTCTCGCGGCGCTTGAGGGTCCTCGAGGCCGCCACCAACCGATGAGCCCATTCAATCAGACTGGTAGTAAGTTGCTTCGCTTCCGGTGAAGCCTTGCGCTTGCGGGCGGGGCGTTTCCTGGGTTTGCGCCGTTTCTTCACGCCGCGATGATGCCATTCCAGGGGCCGAGGCGCAATGGCCTGCGGCACACCCCTCAGGCCGGATGGCTTGGGGCAGACGCGTTTAGCCCAACTTCCGCAGTTTGGTGCGATTTGAAGATTTTTTGAGCACATTTTCAAAGTAATTCGAGCCTCGAGATTTCCCAACATGCTTGTTTGCCGTGTGGTTTTCGATGCGTGCTGCTGGGTGTGCCTGCGTGCCGTTGTAGTGAAGACCAACCCCCTTGAAAGCGAAGTAGCGATGCGTAGGATCGACGCATGTACTTGCGTCGTTGCTATCGCCAGAAGGATGGCAAGCGTCACGGCTACTGGGCTCTGGTCGAGAGTTATCGCTCATCGCGGGGCCCACGGCAGCGCGTGGTGGCCTACCTCGGGGAGATGGATGCAGCCGGGCGTTTGGGCATTCACCAACAAGCCGCAGGTGCGGCAGCGGTTGCGCAGCGGGGATTGTTCCGGGACGTCGGACCGCAGTGGGTAGAAGTTGATCTGAAGCGGATCGCGGTCGAACGGAAGCGGGCCTTTGGCGGTCCCTGGATCGGGCTCGAGTTGTGCCGGCAAGTGGGACTGATTGATTTTCTGGAACGGACTCTACCTGCAGGACGAGCACAGATTCCCTGGCCGGTGATGGCGCAGATCCTGATCTTGGCACGGCTGTGCCATCCCTCGAGCGAGCTACATATCGCGGAGCATTTCTATGAAGCGAGTGCGTTAAGCGATCTGCTGGGTGTGCCGGCCAGCAAGGTGAATGAAGACCGGCTCTACCGTGCTCTCGATCAACTGCTGCCGCACAAGGAAGAGCTGGAAAAACATCTGAAGAATCGGCTGGGAGAACTGTTCGATCTGGACTACGACCTGTTGTTGTACGACGTTACCAGCACGTACTTCGAAGGAGAGGCGAAGAGAAACGAGTTGGCGCAGCGGGGTTATTCGCGCGATCACCGCCCGGACTGCAAGCAGGTGAGCATCGCTCTGGTGGTGAGCCGCGAGGGGATGCCGCTGGGCTACCAGTTGTTCGCTGGGAACCGCCACGACGGGACCACGCTGGAAGAGATCGTGGAGCGGATCGAACGACTGTACGGGAAAGCGAACCGCATCTGGGTGCTGGATCGCGGCATGGTGAGCGAAGAGAACTTGAGATTTTTGCAGGAAGCGAAGCGGCGTTACATCGTGGGAACACCGAAGGGCATGCTGAAACGCTTCGAACCGGAGTTGCGAAGCAAAGATTGGAAGCAAGTGCGCGAAGGGCTGGAGGTGCGGTTCTATCCGGCCCCTGGTGGCGAGGAAGTATTTCTTCTTTGCCGGAGTGCACAGAGGAAAGAAAAAGAGCAGGCGATGCATGAGCGGTTCGAGAAACGGATCGAGGAGGGGCTCGAGAAGATCGTGGCCAGTTGCCGAAAGCGAAAGCAGCTGCCGGCCGCTGTGGGGCAGCGCGTCGGGCGACTCCTGGGCAAGAACTCCCGAGCGGCGGGAGCATTTGAAGTCCAGATCAATCCAGAGGCAGACGGTTTTGCGAAGTGCCACTGGAAAAGAATCGATCGCTGGCGGGAGTGGGCGCGGCTCAGTGAGGGTTGTTATGTGTTGCGCAGCAACGTGACGGACTGGAGTCCGGAAGAACTCTGGCGTGCCTACATGCAGCTCACCGAGGCCGAAGCCGCCTTCCGCATCCAGAAGACGGATCTGCAACTCCGACCCATCTGGCACCAGAAAAAGGAACGGGTCGAGGCGCACATCCTGGTGTGCTTTCTGGCCTTTGTGTTGTGGAAGACGCTGGCGCAACTCTGCCAACGCGCCGGGTTGGGCCGCGAACCGCGGAAAGTATTCGACGAGTTGGCGGACATCACCCTGCTCGACGTGGTGTTACCGACGCGAAACGGAGTGACGATCCGGAAGCGTTGCATCAGTCGACCAACCGAGCATCAGGCGATTCTGCTGCAAAACCTGAATCTGTACCTGCCCAACTCGCTAAGAATGACCAGAATGTAGTGAAGACTCGGGCATGTCCGCGTTGAAAACACAGGTACTTATTCTCCAAACTGCGGAACCTGGGTTAGGAGTGCCCGCTGTCGCGGTGGAAAGGTTTGAGAAGGGTGGGGGAAAAGAGCACAGTCAGGAATGACTGTGCCACTCGAAAGCAAGGGCGCGGCATTGTTGGAAGCGGCGCGGGGCTCCAGGACTTAAGTTGAGTGCGTCGGGGCTGCGACGTCTTTAAGTCTCTGCGGGGCTCCAGCGAATCGGACCCCGTCAGCAAAGACGAATGCTCGCACCCCGGCCGCAAAGACGAATGCACGGACCCCGTCGGCAAAGACGAAACCGCGGCGGGGGGTCTTTGGTTTTTGCGATTTGGGTCTAGATTTTCTGCCTCTCACGCCAGGAATGATTCGTAATTCAAAAACCCAACACGTCCGCCGCGGCGGAAGACGTGTGGGGAACCCGGCTATCTGACTGGGGCTACATCTTCTTGACGGACATTGGGCGATTTTCAAGGAATGCAGCGACCAGTGTGCTATTTATTTGCAGGCCCCCGTTGTAGCTGACCAAGCCCTTCTTCTTGAACCCGTTCATGAATTTACTTACCCTTGGGCGGGTGGTACCAACCATCTCCGCCAGGGTTGATTGGCTCACCTTCAGGGGGGAGTCCGCCTTCGATTCCTTGGTAATTTCCCCAAACAACAACAGAACCCGCGCCAGCCGCCGTTCGCTGAAATTGAAGAATTGATCTATCAGGTCCGCCTCGATTTGAACAACCCGCGAAAGTAAATATCCAACGAACAACGCTGCAAACTGAGGGTCTCTCTTGAGCGTGCGAACCGTCGTCTCCTTTTGCAGGCGACTGACATTGGATGGTCCAATTGATCTCGCCGTGCAAATCCGCAAAGATTGCCCTGCTAGACAGCCTTCGCCGAAAAAGCTACCTCGCTGTAGGATGGCGATTATAGCTTTCTTGCGCGACGTGACAGCCGTGAGCTTCACCGTCCCGCTCTCGATGCAGAAAACAGAATCAGCTGGATCCCCCTGCGAAAAGACGACCTCTTTGTCCCGGTAGTTCCGAAAAGTCGTCCCAGTCCGAAACTTTTTGCGGAGAAGCGTGTGGCTGATACCGAGACTGCGTTTACTCGCCATTCGGGTCTGCTCCTTCCATCGTCTCGGGAAACTGGTCCAGCGATCACCAATCGTAGACTCATAGGACCAACCCGTCTAGATGAGCAAAATTGACCATATGCAAGGTGAGCAAAATTGAACATCCAGAAGTGAGGAACTGTGGCGAGTGGCACGGAGGCGAGGCACTAAGAAGTTTTTTTCGGGCGCCCCAGAACACCGGACCTGTTTGAAGCGCCGCGGGGCTCCAGGGCTTAAGTTTATTGCGTCGGGGCTGCGACGTCTTTAAGTCGCTGCGGGGCTCCAGCGAATCGGACCCCGTCAGCAAAAACGAATGCTCGCACCCCGGCCGCAAAGACGAATGCACGGACCCCGGCGGCAACGACAAAACCGTCGGCAAAGACGACTTGTTTGAAGCGCCGCGGGGCTCCAGCAAATCGAGCAGAGACGAGACTTTTTTGTAGTGCCGCGGGGCTGCGACGTCTTTAAGTCGCTGCGGGGCTCCAGCGAATCGGACCCCGTCAGCAAAGACGAATGCTCGCACCCCGGCCGCAAAGACGAATGCACGGACCCCGGTGGCAGAGACGACTTGTTTGAAGTGCCGCAGGGCTGCAGCACACCGGACCCCGGCGGCAGAGACGACTTGTTTGAAGTGCTGCGGGGCTCCAGCACACCGGACCCCGGCGGCAGAGACGACTTGTTTGAAGTGCCGCGGGGCTCCAGCACACCGGACCCCGGCGGCAGAGACGACGGCTCTTTACTTGACGGGCGCGGGGAGATATAACCCAATGTTCGCTCCGCGGATCAATCGAAACTCCCGCGAGGCTCAATTCGCAATCTCAAAGGGGAAACACATGAACCGGTTCGATCTTCAGGCGTCGGGCTTTCGGAAGCGGGGATTTCGGAAATCAGGGATGGCAGTTGCGGCGGGGCTTTGCGTGCTGCTAGCAGCGCTGCTGGCGGCGGGCGCGGTGTGCGCGCAATCAAACGAAACCGAGCCGCGCCGCGACCCGAAGCAGGCCGTGGACGAGTCCTACACCGCCAAAATAAAGCGGTACACGACGCAGCCGTTCTTCGGCTCGACGCTGGTGGACTACCTCCCTGCCTCGAAGACCGTGCCCACGCCCGAAGTCGTGCTCGGCGACATCGCCGGGGCGCCCGGCATCCTGCCGTACTCGAAGGAGGTGTACCAATATTTCCGGATGCTCGAGAAAACCACTCCGCGGGTAAAGGTCTTCTCGATCGGCACGACCGAAGAGGGGCGCGAGATGATCGCCGTGGCCGTCTCGAGCGAAGAGAACATCGCGCACATGCAGGAAAATCAGATCCGCCTCGGCCGGCTGGCCGATCCGCGCCTGATCAAATTTGACGACGCCGAGGCCGACAAGCTCGTCGACCAATCCGTTCCCATCTACTACATCACCGGCACAATTCATTCGACCGAGACCGGCGCGCCCACAGCGCTGATGGAAATGGCCTACCGCCTCGCCGTGGATGACAGTCCATACATCAAGGAAATCCGCGATCGCGTCATCACGCTCATCACGCCCATCGTGGAAGTGGACGGCCGCGACCGCATCGTGGACATCTATCGCTGGCATCTGAATCATCCAAAGGAAAACTGGCCTTCGCTCGTCTATTGGGGCCATTACGTCGCCCATGACAACAACCGCGACGCGATGGCCGTGACGTTGAAACTTACGGAAAATGTGCTGAACACATTTGTCTCCTTCAAAGCGCAAGTTCTGCACGATCTGCACGAATCGGTTCCCTATCTTTACGACAACACCGCGGGCGACGGCCCGTTTAACGCCTGGGTGGACCCCATCCTCACCAACGAATGGGAGATGCTCGGCTGGCGCAACGTCGCGGACATGACCAAACTCGGAATGCCCGGAGTTTTCACGCACGGAGTGTTTGACACCTGGTCGCCCGGCTATCTGATGTTTATCGCCGCAATGCACAACGGCATCAGCCGGCTGTACGAAACATTCGGCAACGGCGGCGCGGACACGCTGGAGCGCACTCTAACGCCAAATGAATACGACCGCACGTGGTATCGCCAGGACCCGCCGCTGCCCAAAACAACCTGGTCGCAGCGCGACAATAATAATTACGAAGAGACGGGCCTGCTCACTGCGCTGCACTATTTCGGCGACACCCGCAAATTCTTCCTAAAGAATTTTTATTTGAAGGCAAAGCGCAGCATCCTGAAGCCCGCGCAGGAAGGCCCCGCGGCGTATGTGCTGCCGGGAGATGATCCACGCCTGGGCACGCAGGCCGACCTGCTCCACGTCCTGCAAAAACAAAAGGTTGAGATTTCCCGCGCGACATCTTCGTTTACGGTTACTCTTCCCGCGCCCCGCCCTGCGGGAGGACGCGGCGGGCAAGGCGGTAGAGGGCAAGGCGCCGCCACAGGTGAGAATCCAAGCGGAGGAACGGGCGGCCCCCGCGCCGGAGAAGCGCCTGCGACAATCACGCGCGATTTTCCTGCCGGCAGCTACATCATCCGCATGGACCAGCCCTACTCGCGTATCGCGGATTCCCTGCTCGACTATCAATACTGGGCGCCGGATGATCCGCAGCGCACTCCCTACGATGACACCGGCTGGACCTTCGGCGAACTATTCAACGCGCAGGTCGTCCGCGTAACGGACGCAAAAGTTCTGGACGCGGCGATGCAGCCGGTCATCGAAATCCGCGCGCCCGGTGGAGTGACGGGCACGGGCACGGTCTTCGCCATCAATCACAACGCCGACCCGGCGCTCGCCACGCTCCGCTACCGGTTGAAGGGCGCGACGTTTGACGCCGCCGAGGAGGCATTTGACGCCGCGGGGCGCAAATTCAATCGCGGGAGCTTCCTGATCAGCGGCGTGAGCGCCTCCGATTTGCAAACCGCTGCCGCTGAGCTCGGCGTGCAAGCAGTGGCGCTTGATGCCGCACCGAACGTGAAGACGCATCCCGTGCGCGCCGCGCGCATCGCGCTGCTGCACACGTGGCAAAGCACGCAGACCGAGGGCTGGTGGCGTGAGGCGCTCGACGGCCTGAAAATTCCGTACGATTACATCAGCACGCAGACCGTCGGCCGCGATGCCGATCTCAACTCGAAATACGACGTGATTCTCTTCCCTCCCGGCGTGGGCAGTCCAACGGGAATCATCAAGGGCCAGCCCACCGATTGGGGCAATCCTCTTCCCTGGAAGAGAACCGCCGAGACGCCGAACCTTCTTGTAAGCGACACCGATTGGACCGACGACACTCGCCCCGGCATGGGCTGGGAAGGGCTCGAGCACTTGCAGGATTTCGTTCACAAGGGCGGAGTGCTCGTCGCCGTCGAGGACACGGCGAACTTCGCCTCCGCGATGGGAATGCTGGACGGCGTTTCCGTGTCAAATGGCCCGCGCGAGCGCATCGTCGGAAGCGTGGTCAAGACGCGCATCGTGGATGACGCGAGCCCCATCGCTTACGGATATGGCGACACGCTCTCGGCTTACTGCAACGACGGACTCGTCTTCGGTGTCAGCAACGTCGCGGGACGCCGCGGCGGCGGCCGCCGTCTTGGCGCGGAAATGAGCGCTCGTCCGACAGGCCGCGGTACGCAAAACGATCTCGATTTTGTTCCGGGACGCCCGCAGTATACGCCGCCTGTGCTGCCGACATTCCAAGCATGGGAGGCCGCGCCGGTCACCGACGAACAGCTTCGCAATAACATCGGTTTGATCCCGCCCGCCCTGCGTCCGCGCGTCGTGTTCCGCTATTCCGCGACGAACGACCTGCTCGTTTCAGGGCTGGTGGAAAATGGCGGCGATATCGCCGAGCATCCGGCTGTGGTGGATTCGCCCGAAGGCAGCGGGCACATCGTGCTCTTCTCGACGAATCCGATCTACCGAGGCGAAACAGAGGGAAACTATTTCCTCGTATTCAACACCATCTTGAATTTTGACAACCTAAACGCCGGGCGCAAGCTCGCCGACAAATAGAGGAGCATTGCCAAAACAAAAATAATCAAACTCGATTGGTCAATTTCGCTACGGACCTATTCATACCGGAGGGCGACAATCGGATCCACACGCATCGCGCGGCACGCAGGCAAGAGACTCGCGACGAGCGCGACGCCAAGCAGAAGAGCGGCGACCGCTGCAAACGTGAGCGGATCATTTGGCTGAACGCTCGGCACTAAATGCGTGAGAAGTTGAGACACAGCAATCGCGCCCGCCATTCCGATGAGTGTTCCCACAAGCGTCAGCGCAACGCCCTGCCGCAACACGAGGCGCGCAATGTCTCCAGGCCCCGCGCCGAGCGCAGCGCGAATTCCCATCTCATGCATGCGTTGCGTCACTGTATAGGAAACAACTCCATAGAGCCCGACAGCGGCGAGCACAAGGGCAAGCGCCGCGAATCCGCCGAGCAACATCGTGAAGAGCCCCGGCTGCGCAAGTGAGTGGGCCAACACGTCGTCCATCGTGCTGATCTCCGCGATGGGCACTTCGCGATCCGCAAGCGCGGCGGCATTCTTGATGGCGCCCGAGAGGGCTGAAGGGTCGCCCGCCGTCCGCACGACCAGCACGAGCCAGCTCCACTGCGGCCCGGGCTGCATAAAGTGCAGGAATATTTCAGGGCTTGGAGCGTCGCCAAGACTGGATTGGCGGACGTCGCGCGTTAAACCAATGACGGTCAGCACGACCGTCGTAGTCGGATTCGCCGCGCTGGGCAAAGTAATTTGCTTTCCGATTGGATCTTCGCCCGGCCAGAAACGGTTTGCGGCGGTCTCGTTAATGATCATTACTGAAGGCGTATTCGCGGAGTCGTTTGCGTTGAATTCCCGCCCCTTCAACAATGGGATTGCCATCGTGCGAAAATAACCAGCACTAACAATATTAAAACTTGCGCTAAAGCTATTCGCTGGTTGCGGCGCGGCGCGGCCGGGAATCTGAAAACCAAATGAGTCGCTTCCGCCGCCAAGCGGCAGATCCGCTACAAGGGCCACCGAACGCACGCCCGGCACGGATTCCGTCCGCGCGACAAGGTTTTGAAAGTAACTCAACCGGTCGGCGGCGTTCGCCATCTTCGTTCGAGGCAGCCTGAATTCCACGGCGAGCAAATTCCGGGTGTCGAATCCGGGCGCATTATTGCGCATGACAATCAAGCTCTTGAGAAGAAGCCCCGCGCCCGCGAGGAGCACAAGCGCGAGTGAGGTCTCAGCAATTACCAGAGCACTGCGGATACGCCTGCCGCCCACCGTGCCCGTGGCTGAGCGGCTCGCTTCGCGCAAATTGTCATTCAAATCCGGTGACGCGGCGGAAAGCGCAGGGGCCAATCCGAAAATGATTCCGACGGCGAGCGAAACGGCGAGCGTGAATGCCAGCACCCATGCATCCATACTAGTGGCCGCGATCCGAGAGATCGGAAAAGTTTTTGAGAGCATGACAACCATGACTTTTGACATTGCTGCGGCAACAACCAGTCCGACCGCGCCGCCTGCAACCGAGAGAATCAGGCTCTCGGTAAGAAGTTGTTGGACGATGCGGCGGCGACCGGCTCCGAGCGCGACGCGCACGGCCAATTCCTTTTGACGCACAGCGCTGCGCGCGAGCATCAAGTTCGCGACATTTGCGCAGGCAATTAGAAGCACGAGCGTCACGACGCCGAGGAACACAAGAAGCCCTATGCGAGCTTCTCCTGCCATTGCTTTCGTCAATGGCATTACATTTGCACCAACACCCTTATTGAACTTCGGGTACTGTGATTCCAGTCGACTGGTAATTACATCCATTTCCGCCTGCGCCTGCGAAACAGAAATATGCGCCGCCAAGCGAGCCATGACGTTGAGGAAACCGTGGCCGCGATTTGGATCACGCACCAATGGGACGTAGATCATTTCCTGCTTGTCCGTGGAAATCTTCACTCCGGGAGGCAAGACACCTACAATAGTGTATTCCAATTCATTTACGCGCACGGTTTGATTCACAATGTCCGGACGCGCGGAAAAACGCTCGCGCCACATTCCGTCGCTGAGAATTGCGACTTGTGACGCGCCCTGTTCTTCCTCGCCCGGCAGGAAGCCGCGACCCATCGCAGGCGCAATGCGAAGGACGTTGAAGAGATCCGGTGATGCCTGGACGGCGGGAAGAATCTCCGCTTCATTTCCCGCGGAAAAAGTCACGTTGCGATTCGTCAATGCGGCCATTCCCTCGAAACTCTTGGACTGATGTTTCCAATCCTCGAAGTTTGGATACGAATTGACATCTTCGGTTGCCCCGCGGCTCTGGTCGGTCGCCCAGACCATCACCAGCTTCCCGGAATCGGGGTACGGAAGCGGGCGGAGCAGAACGGCGTTGACGATGCTGAAGATAGCGGTGTTGGCGCCGATGCCAAGCGCGAGGGTGAGGATGGCGACGGCGGTGAACCCGGGATTCTTGCGAAGCGTGCGCAAAGCGTAGCGAACGTCCTGTGAAAGGGTTCCAAGAATGTTGAAGCTGTTCATGTGGTAGATCTCCTCACGGATTTGGGTAAGGTTCCCGAGCTTGCGGCGCGCGGCGTCATGAGCGACTTCAGGAGACATGCCGCGGCCGATATTTTCGCTGGTTTCAGGTTCGAGATAGGCGCCGAGTTCGCGGGCGCGCTCCTCGTCCCATCTGCCTCTGCGAAAAAATCGCGTCCAGCTCATTTCATTTCCTTAAGCTTTGCATAGGCTCAGATTGGTCGAAGAACTCAATCGCGAACCAGCCCATCTAATGCGGGCACTACACAATCAGCGAGCCATCATTCATGACGCAGCGCGACGATTGGATCCACGCGCATGGCGCGGCGCGCGGGAATCCAGCAAGCCAGGCCTGCCACAAAAACCAGGAGCAAGACGACAACCACGAAAGTAAAAGGATCCGTAGGCGTCACGCCGAAAAGCATGCTTCCAAGAAGACGTGTGAGAATGGCGGATGCAACGACACCCACACCAATGCCGGAAAAAATGAGCAGCGATCCCTGGCGCATCATCATGGCAAGGACTTCGGCGCGCTGTGCGCCCAATGCGATGCGGATTCCGATTTCGCGTGTGCGTTGCGCAACGGTATAGGCGGTCACACCATAAATGCCAATCACTGAGAGGAGCAACGCGACGATAGCGAATGCGCCGATAAGAATCAGAGAGAAGCGACGGCTCTGCAAAGAAAGGCCGACGTAATCCTCGAGCGGCATTACGCGCGAAAGCGGCTGAGTCGGGTCAAGCGAATGGAGGGCCTGGCGTGCGGCGGAGGCCATTGCTTCTGGAGGACCTGAAGTGCGGAGTACGAACGTCATGTCGGAATCCGGAAACGGCCATTGCGTGTGCGGCACATAGAATTGCATCCACGGCGTCGCGTCCAGACCTTCATGGTGAATATCGCCGACGATTCCGGCAACCATCATCCAGGGATGGTCGAGACCGCCGAGTTTCACTCGCTTGCCGATAGCATCCTCGCCTGGCCAGATGCGGAGCGCGGTCGTTTGATTGATCAGGATGACGCCGGGACTGTCGGCAGTGTCGGCGGAATTGATGTCCCTTCCGCGCAAAAGAGGAATTCGCAGCGCCGCCAAGAATCCAGGAGTGATGCAGTAACGCTCGACGCTGTCATCAAGTGCTGGATTCGCGTTCATCTTGCCTTCTGCGTGGAATCCATAGCGGTCCATGTTTCCATCGAATGGGAACTGGCTTGCGGCGGCGGCAGCTTCCACGCCGGGAAGAGAATGCAGGCGGTCTAAAGCATCCACAAAATATTGACGCAGAACTTTATTGTCGTTGAAGCGCTGGCCGAGAACGGACGTCCTCAAGGTAAGGACATGGCCAACATCAAAACCGGGTGAAACGGTGAGCAGACGCGCCATACTGCGAAGCAAGAGCCCTGCGCCGACAAGCAGCGTCAACGAGAGCGAAACCTCGGCCACTATTAATATGCTACGCAACCGACGGTGGGCGCCGGTCGAACTTCCGCGAGCCCCTTCCTTCAATGCATCCTGAGCGTTCGACCTCGATAGACGGAATGCAGGCGCCAAGCTCGACAGAATCCCAGTAAGAAGCGCGAGTCCGATTGCGAAGGCCAGAACTCGCCAGTCAAGGCGAACTTCGCCGAGTCGAGGCAGATCTCCGGAGCCGGCGGCGGCGACAACCCGCGGCGTCAAATACGCGGGCAATAACCCGGCGATTGCGCCCAACAGTGAGAGCAGGCAATTTTCGGAGACCAACTGACGGACGATGCGGCCGCGCCCGGCGCCTAACGCTGAACGAATTGCAATTTCGTGAGCGCGGTTTGTGGTGCGTGCGAGCAACAAGTTCGCCAGATTCGCGCATGCGACGAGGAGTACGAAAGTGACGGAGCCGAAAAGAATATAGAGCGGCGTAGTCGTAGCGCCGAGCAAATGGTCGCGAAGCGGTATCAGGATTACGCCCGAGGCGGAATACTCTTTGGGATAAGCCTTCATTTGCGCAGCAGTGATGGTGTCCATTTCGGCCTTCGCCTACGCTGGGCTCACGCCGTCACGCAGCCTGCCCATCGCGATAAGGTGGTGGCACGAGCGGCAGGCCCAGGGCTGCGAGACGTCGTAACCGAGGACACGCCAGATTTCGACGGGCCCGCTGCTTTGCCCCTGAGTCATCAGGGACTCGTAACTTGCAGACAAGACGCCCGCGACGGTGTAGGAGGTGGCATTCATAGCAATTGATTTGCCGACGATGTTGGGGTCGGAATTAAATTTTCGCTGCCAAAGCGCGTGACTGAAGATGACAACGTGAAGCGAGGCGGGGACATCTTCTTCGGGGAGAAAATCACGACCCAATTCGGGATGAACGCCGAGCGCGCGGAAATAATTGCTTGTTACCCGGAGGCCGTTCAACTGCTCGGGTTCTCCGCCCTGGAGAATCGGCTGCCAGGAGGAGTACAAAGCCAATTCCTGGAAACTCTTGCTCTGAGCCTTCCATTCCAAATAGGTGGCGTAGCCGACGTTTTCGGGGGTTCCGTCGTCATTTTTCTCCCAGACGATCGTTAGGCGGCCGGGATCGCGATAAGGCAGCGGACGGAGGAGAACTCCGTTGATCAGGCTAAAAATGGCGGTGTTGGCGCCGATGCCAAGCGCGAGAGTGAGGACGGCAACAGCGGTGAAGCCGGGATTCTTGCGCAACATACGGAATGCGAAGCGAATGTCCTGCAGAAGAGTTTCGAGAAAGTTGAGGCTGTTCATGTGATAGATCTCCTCGCGAATTTGAGTGAGATTGCCAAGCTTGCGGCGCGCGGCGTCTCGAGCATCATCAGGTGACATTCCGCGCGCGATGTTCTCCGTGGTTTCGGATTCGAGATAGGCGCGCAATTCATGCGACCGCTCGTCGTCCCATTTATTCCTGCGGAAAAAACGCAACCAGCTCATTTCATTCCTCAATGCCACGCCCGGATTTATTCATGGCGCAGGGCGACGATTGGATCCACGCGCATGGCACGGCGCGCGGGGACGTATCCGGCCAGAGCGGCAACAGCAGCGAGAATCAATGCGACTGCCGCAAGAGTTACCGGGTCATTCGGAGAAACGTCGAAGAGCATGTGCCCCACGAGACGCGAGGCCGCGAGCGCGCACGGAATTCCGATTACAAGGCCTATCAATGTAATGAAAAGGGTCTCGCGCAAGACCATCCACAGAATCGCGCCCCTCTGTGCACCGAGCGCGACGCGGATGCCGATCTCATGTGTGCGCGACGAGACCGAATACGAGATGACGCCGAAAATCCCCGCGGCGGCAAGCACCAGCGCCATCGCGCCGAACAATCCGAGGAGCTGAGTGCGAAATCTGGGTTGCGCGACGGATTTGCTGATTGCGTCCGGCAAAGCCAGAAGATCGGTAACAGGAAGATCTCTGTCTATGGCGCCCGCATCCCGCCGCATGGCATCGGCGAACTCGCCCATGCTCAAGGAAGTTCTGGATACGATGATGGCGCCCCAGAATGGAGCCTGAGTGAATGGGGCATACATCATGGGCCCGGGATCTTTCCCAAGTGATTCGTCGCGCACGTCGCCAACGACTCCGACGATTTCACGATTTTCAAATCCATTGAAAGGTTGACCATAAGTTAGCTGCTTCCCGATAGGATTTTGATTCGGGAAATAAATGCGTGCGAACGCTTCGCTGATTATCGTTACGCGAGGAGAGGACATGGTGTCGTGCCGGTCGAAGGCGCGTCCACTCAGCAGCGGAATGCCTATCACGCGGAAATAATCCGGGCCTACGGACTCGTAGTCCGCGGTGCGTGAAGACCCGGCGCTTGCCTGCGGAATCCCCACGATGTTGAAACCCAGGTTCACGCCGCCATCCACGATGGGACGCGGTATCACGATCGCTGAATTCTGAAGGCCGGGTTCGGCCTTGACTCGCGCCATCAAGTCATCCGCGAAGGTGACCCATTGCTCCGGCTTGGGATATTGGAACTGGGGCAGCGATACTTCGGCTGTCAGGATGTGCTGCGGCACAAAGCCGGGATTGACGGATGTGAGCCTGACGAAGCTGCGGATCAGCAGACCTGCCGACATAAGCAGAACCATTGCCAGAGAAATTTCCGCGACCACCAGGCCGCTGCGTGCACGCATACGGCGGCCGCCTTCGCCCGAGCGTCCGCCACCCTCCTGAAGGCTCCGTTGCAAACTGGAATCTGCCGCGAAAAACGCAGGGGCCATGCCAAACACGAGACTCGCCAGAACTGAAACGAGTAATGCAAAACCTAGAACAAACGCATCCACGTGAATCGCGTTTCCCTGCCGTAGCGCTGGAGGGAGAAGCGAGATCAGCGCCTGAATCCCCCAGAATGCGAGGAAGACGCCCACGGCTCCGCCGAGCAAACCGAGGACAGCAGCCTCTGTTAATAGCTGGCGGACAATTCTTTTGCGACCCGCTCCGATCGCGATGCGAATGGCAATTTCCCTAGAGCGTGAGGTGGCGCGCGCGAGAAGAAGATTCGCAATGTTGGCGCAGGCCACCAAGAGCACGAGTCCGACGGCGCCCAGCATCACCAGAAGAGCGGATCTCGCGTCACCCACAACCATTTGTTTCAACGCAAAAAGGTGGACTGTCCATCCGGTATTCTCGGCGGGAAACTGCTTAGCGAGCCGCACGCTCATCGCGTCCATTTCCGCTTGCGCCTGCGAGATGGAAACGCCTGGATTCAGGCGCCCGACCAGCCGCATCCAGTGCCCACCATTATTCGACATAAACGCACTGAAAACGGGATCCTGGACAATCGGTATCCACAGTTGCTGGCCTTCCATGGCAATCGGATAGCGAAAACCAGCGGGCATGATTCCAATTACGGTGAAGGGCTTTTTATCGAGATCGATGGAGGTTCCGACAATGGCTGGGTCTCCGGCAAAAAGAGTGCGCCACATGTTTTCGCTGAGAATTACAGCGGGCACGGCGCCCGGCTTGCCATCCTCTGACCGGAAGGTGCGCCCTGTGAGCGGTTTAACGCCTATGAGAGAAAGAAGTTCAGGCGTTACAACTATTGTGTGGACGATTGTGGGTTCGCCACGCCCGGTCAAAGTGAGGTCATGGTTTTGTGCCCCACCGAGTTCGCTGAACACTTGCTTCTGCGCGCGCAGCTCAGTGAAATTGTTGAAGGAAAAACCATTGATCGGGATTCCTTCAGACAAATTGGAATCAACCACGCTGACCAACTGATTGGAATCCGGGTAAGGCAGCGTCTTCAATAGCACCGCATTTACAACGCTGAAAATTGCAGTGTTTGCGCCCACGCCGAGGGCAAGAGTGAGGACTGCGACAGCGGTGAACCCGGGATTCTTGCGCAACATGCGAAACGCAAATCGGATGTCCTGCCAGAACGCTTCCAAGAAACCGAGGCTGTTCATTTTGTAGATCTCCTCGCGAATCTGCGTCATATTGCCCAGCCTCCGGCGCGCGGCGTCGCGGGCATCGGCGGGCGACATTCCGCGCGTGATGTTTTCCCTGGTTTCGGATTCGATATAAACGTGGAGTTCGCGGGCGCGCTCGGCGTCCCATTTTTCGCGGCGAAAGAAGCGATTCCAGCTCATGGTTTACTCCGTTGCGGGGCGCAGCACGCGATTCACAGCATGAACGAGTTGGTCCCAACGGCTGGTTTGCGCGATGAGCTGCTTGCGGCCCTTCGGCGTGAGGCGATAGTACCGAGCCTTGCGATTATTTTCGGAGGTGCCCCAGAAGGACGCGATCCAGCCGCGGTCCTCGATCCGGTGAAGCGCCGGATACAGCGAGCCGTGCTCGATTTGGAGGACCTCGTCCGAACGGCGTTCGATCGCATGGGCGATGGTGTGGCCGTGAGCCGGACCTAGAATGAGCGTTTGTAAGACCAGCAGGTCCAGCGTTCCTTGAAGTACTTCCCCTTCGAGAGGGGCTGCTCCGCGTTTTGGCATTCTGTCTTCCCGCTTCCCCAAGACCATCTACTAAAAGGAATGCGCGATCCAACGCTATAATACTAGACGCCGGAAACACAGATTTGTCACATATTTTCTTTCCAGAAGATCATCTATCGGAGGGGTTCGCCGAGGCGCAGGGCGAAAAGGGGGTCCCCAAAGGGAGGCACATCGAATTCAGATGCGCCTGGAATCGCCTGGATTCGACAAGTGAAGGGTCCCAGGAAACCGTTATTCGTAGCGCAGGGCGATCATTGGGTCCACGCGCATGGCGCGGCGCGAGGGAATGTAGCACGCTGTGAGGGCAACTATTGCCAGAAGGATGGCCACGCCCGCAAACGTGATGGGATCGAAGGCACTGACGGAGAAAAGCAAACTAGCCATGAGCCGCGTCAATCCAAATGCCGCGACCACGCCAATTGCAATTCCGACGAGGGCAATTCTGCCGCCCTGGCCAAGCACCATGCGCAGGACATCACCGGGATGCGCGCCGAGCGCCATGCGGATTCCGATTTCGTGCGTGCGCTGGGCGACGCTGTAAGAAATTACGCCGTAAATCCCAATTGACGCAAGAATCAAAGCCAAGGCGCTGAACATCCCGAGCAGGATCAGCGTGATGCGCCGCGTCGAGACGGAGTTATTCACGACCTCGTCCATGGTGGAAATATCGAAGATGGGCTCGTCCTTGTCGATGGATGCAACTACTCCACGAATCGCGGAAGTCATCGCAGTAGGGTCAACGCCCGACTTCACAACCAAATTCATGGAATCCGTGGGATCCTGCAAACAGGAAATATAGACCTCCAGGCGCGCTGGATTGGCCAGGCCGTAAAGCTTCGTGTCGCCGACGACACCCACAATTGTGAACCATTTCAATTTAGACTTGTCTTCCAGAGCTAAGCGGCCAAACATAAACCGTTTTCCAATGGGATCCGCCTCAGGGAAAAACCTCTTCGCGAGTGTTGAATTCACAAGCGCAACGAGCGGGGCGCCGTCAACATCCGCATCTGTAAACGTCCGCCCGCGCAACACCTGAATCCCAAAAGTTTCCGTGTAGCCGGGGCTCACCGCGTGAGTATCCGGATGTGGATAACTTCCCAGCGATTGGACTGCCATGCCTTCCACGGTGATATCCGTCCGGGAATGATCGTCCGTGAGAGGAAGGCTTGTGCCCAGGCCGGCGATCTGAACGCCGGGAAGAGCGCGAACGCCGTCCAGGACTTTCTGCCAAAAAGCGCGGATTGCAGGATCCTTATCATACTGCTGCGTGCGCAGATCCATTTCCATTTTCAAAACATGGTCTGGGTGAATACCCGCGTCCACATTCATCAACCGATACAGACTCTTCATCATCAGCCCCGCGCCGGTAAGCAGAACAAGGGCGAGCGCGACCTCAGCGACGGCGAGGATGCCACGCAGGCGGCTCTGAGCTGCGCCTGAAGTGGCAGACCTGCCGCCTTCCTTCAGTTCAAACTGTACATTCGGATTTGCCAAATGAGCCGCGGGAGCAAGCCCAAAAATAAATGCCGCCAGCACAACGACACCGGCCATGAATAAAAGGACCATGCCGTTCAGGCTTACTTTTGCTCCCATGAGCATCTCTTCAGGAATCAGCTTCGACATTCCCTGGATCCCGAAAGCCGCCAGCGCAAGGCCGATTGCGCCGCCGAAAAGGGCCAAAACAAAACTCTCCGTCAGCATCTGGCGAATGATGCGGCCGCGGGTGGCGCCAAAGGCGATGCGGAGTGCAATTTCCCTTGTACGCGCAGCACCGCGAATCAGAAACAAGTTCGCCACGTTCGCACACGCAATCAGCAGCACAAACATGACCGCGCCCGAAAGCACGAGGATCGCGGGCCGCATTTCACCGACGAATGTATCGCGAAGCGGTTTCACGGCCACGCCGTACTGGTCATTGCTTTCCGGATATTCCTTCGAGAGGCGCGCAGCGATTCCCTTCATTTCGTCACGCGCTATCTGCAGACTAACATTCGGCGCCAATCTCCCTATCGCAATCAGGTCTCCGCGATCAGCGCGCTCTTTCGAGTCGGAATTGTCCGCTGCCCACACACCGATCGGCAGAAGGACGTCCGTTTTGTCCGGGGTGCGATAATTCGGAGGCAGCACGCCTACAATCGTAAAACTGCGCCCGTTGAGTGTGATGGCCTTACCGACGGCATCCGGATTGCCCCCGAGATGCGATTGCCAAAGGGAATAGCTGAGCAACAGAACTGGGGCCGTTCCCGGCTTCTCTTCTGCCGCGTCAAAATCCCTTCCGAGGAAAGGATGCATGCCAAGCATGGAAAGGAAATTCGGTGAAACAGCATCACCAACGATATTTTCAGGCTGGGTCACACCGGAGAGGCCAAAACTCATCTGCGCGGCAGCCGCCCACTCAGTAATCGAATTGCTTTGGGCGCGCCAATCAAGAAAATTCAGATAGGAAACGCTGATGTCGCCCACCCTCGGATTCGTTTCGTTCACTGTTACTAAACGCGCGGAATCGGTATAGGGCAGCGGCTGCAGTAACACCGCGTAGACGACGGAAAAAATAGCCGTATTCGCGCCGATGCCAAGCGCGAGAGTGAGGACCGCAATGGCCGTGAAGCCCGGGTTCTTGCGCAACATTCGGAGGGTGAAGCGGACATCCTGCACCAAGCTTTCGATCCAAGCCCCAGCGCGAGCGCCGCGGACTTCTTCCTTTAATTGTTCCGGGCCGCCCATTTCAATGCGCGCTGCCCGCGTGGCTTCCATCGGCCTCATTCCATTTCGCATTTTTTCTCCTTCGAGCATGGCCGCTACACTTCGGACTTCGGCGTCGAGATCGCGCTCGACGCGTTCGTGGCGGAACAGATTACGAAAAGCTGCGAAGATCTTTCGCATGTGCCAGTTTCCAAATCCGCAAATCCCAGCCCCGCTTGCCAGCCGTCAGGCAAACCTGGGGCGGGCCCAACAAAAAGCAAAGGCTCTCACTCGTAACGCAGGGCGACAATCGGATCCACTTTCATTGCGCGGCGCGCGGGGAAGTAACTTGCCGTGAGCGCCACGATGGTCAAGAGAATCGGAATTGCTATAAATGTTGCGGCGTCCGTGGGGCGAACACCGTAGAGCTGCGTGACCATGAAGCGAGTGAGATAGACCGATGCGGCCAGCCCGACGGCAATCCCAGCAAAAACAACCCCGAGTCCCTGCCGGAGGATCATTCGCAAGACGTCGCCGGGTTGCGCGCCTAGCGCCATGCGAATACCGATTTCACTTGTCCGCTGACCGACAGTGAAGGAAATCACACCATAAATGCCTGCAGCAGCAAGGACCAATGCCAGCGCGGCAAATGCGCCCAGGAGAGTCATAGAGAAACGCCACTGCTCGAGCGCACGCGCCATTACCTCAACCAGTGTATGCACCTGGCTGAGAGGTTGGTCCGGGTCAATGGTGCGGGTCACCCCTCGAATCGATTCCACAATTGTTCTCGGATCGGCATTGGTGCGCACGGTGAGAACCATGAAGCGGTATGGGTACTGGGCATACGGGATATACATCGTGGGCTCAGGCGGGGAGTCGATGGAGTGACGGACATCGCTCACGACGCCTACAATTTCCCATGGTCTCTGATCTTCCCCCATGTAAACAATCAGGTGCTCGCCAACCGGCGTTCCCTGCGGCCAGAAGCGGCGCGCCATGGAATCGCTAATTACAAGGGCGCGGGGCGAGCCGCTACGGTCGCGCTCTTCGATGCCACGCCCCCTCAATAGCTTTATCCCGAGAATGCCGAAATACTGTTGGTCCGTAAAGCGAACCAGTGCGTATTCTTTATCTGATGCGGGGCGCACAGGGCGGCCGACGATATCGAAACTGTTGTCGAAGTTTTGTCCCGTGAGTGGGAGAAAGCTCACAGTGCCAGCGGCCTCAACACCGGGCAGCTCGCGCACATTTCTCAGAAGCCGATCATAAAAGGAAACCACCTGAGCATCTTCTTTGTACTTGTCGTCCGGGATTGAAACGCGAGCCGTGACGATGTGGTCCATGCGAAATCCGAGGTTGCCCCCTCGCAAGAGCAGAAAGCTGTGGATCATAAGTCCGGCGCCGATCAGCAATACAAGCGAAATAGCGACTTCCGCAACGACGAAGAGGTTTCGCAAACGGTGCGCTCCGAGATCGGCCGTCAAACCGCGCGAAGCAGTGCGCAAGGTCGCGTTCAGATCAGAGCGCGAGATACGCAGCGCAGGAACGAGACCGAAAAGAATACCGGTGAACATGGAGAGAGCCAGCGTGAATGCGAGCACGCGGCTGTCGGTTCCAATCGAGTTGTACAGCGGTAGACTCGTTGGCCGCAACGTGAGAAGAGCCGGGCAAGCCCAAGCGGAAACCAGCAAACCCGCAGATCCCCCAGCAAGCGCCAACATCAAACTCTCGGTCAGCACCTGGCGAACAAGCCGGGACCTCCCTGCTCCCAAAGCAAGGCGAATTGACATCTCTTTCTGACGGCCCGTCGCCCGAACGAGCATTAAATTGGCGACGTTTGCGCAAGCAATCAAGAGAACGCAACCCACCGCCGCCAACATGATCAATAAACCCGGACGGATATCACTGGTCAAATCGTCTTTTATTGGCGTTATGAAGACCCCAGCACCGCTATTTGTATCAGGGTAGGTTTGCTTCAGGGACGCCGCGATGCGGTTCATATCATCACGCGCCTGGGCGAGCGTCACGCCGGGCTTCAATCGGGCAAAAACATCGAGATAATGGGAATTGCGCCAATGCATATTCGCGACTGTGATGATCTGCTCCAGCGGCACCCAAACATCCACATCTTTTGTAGGAAACTGCAAACCGGCGGGCAAGATTCCGATGACGCCGTAGGGAATTGTTCCCAAGCGGATTGTGCCCCCGACTATCGCGGGGTCACCTCCAAAACGTCGTTGCCAAAGCGAATGACTGATCATGACGACCGGGGGAGCGCCAAGGCGGTCGTCCGCCGGTTCAATCTCGCGCCCCCGCACTGGCTGCAATCCGAGCATTCGCAGCATTCCCGCGGAACAGGCCGCGCCGATAACGCGTTCGGGCCAATCCGTTCCAGTAATGTTGAAGCCGGGCAAGCTTACAGCTCCAATTTGTTCGAACACTCCATTCTGACTCCGCCAATCAAGGAAATTCCCGGGTGCGACGGCATTGCTCGAGGCGAGATCATTTGGAGTATTGCTCTCAAAGACCGTGACCAATTGATCCGGTTGACGATACGGCAGCGGGCGAAGGAGCACGGCGTCAACAACGCTGAAGATAGCGGAATTAGCGCCGATGCCGAGCGCGAGGGTGATGACCGCAATGGAAGTAAAGCCCGGATTCTTACGCAGAGTGCGAGCGCCGAAGCGAATGTCCTGCCAAAGCGTTTCGAGCCAGACTCCCGAACGTGCGGAGCGCACCACTTCTTTCACTTGCTCCGGGCCGGCCATTTCCATGCGGGCGAAGCGCTTCGCTTCATTTGGCTTCAGGCCTTCGCGCAATTTTTCCTCCTCGAGCAAGGCCGCATAGCTCCGCACTTCGGCGTCGAGATCGCGTTCGACGCGCTCGTGACGGAACAGATTACGAAAAGCTGCGAAGATCCTGCTCAAGTGCCAGTCTCCAAGCCCACAGATCCCGGCCTACTCTGCCAGCCGTCAGGCATGCTGGAGGCGGGCCCAACAAAAACAAAGAGCCTTCACTCATAGCGCAGGGCCACCTGCGGATCCACTTTCATTGCGCGGCGCGCCGGAACATAGCATGCCAGGCAAGCCACGCCGATCATGAGCATTGCCGCGGCGACATACGTGAATGGGTCCGTGGCCTTCATCTCAATGAGCTGGGCGGCCATAACTTTTGAAAGCGCCATGCCAGCGGCCGTGCCGATGGCTACACCCAATGCACCCATCGCAAGTCCCTGCCAGATGACCATGCCCAGAACGCTGCTGCGCTGAGCACCGAGCGCAACGCGAATGCCGAATTCCCGCGTGCGCCGGACAACGGTGTAAGACACCACGCCGTAAACTCCGAGCAACGCAAGAGCGAGTCCGATGGCCGCAAAAAGCCCCAGCAAAACGGCACGCATCCGCGGCTGGCCGACCGAACGGGAAATGACCTGGCTGAGCGAAAGAACATGCGTGACGGGCTGATCCGGCAGCACACTCCAAATCGCGCGGCTGACGGAGCCAGCCAAGAGCTCCGGGGCACTCGCCGTGCGCGCCATCAGATGATGGGAGTCAATGCCGTACTGAAATAGCGACATGTAGTATGCACTGGAAGGGCGGGATTGGAGGCTGACGTCCCGCGTGTCAGCGACAACGCCGATAATTACATTCCATTTAGGATTGCCTTTTTCGTCCGTTTCGATGCTCATCCGCTTGCCGATTACATCGGTCGTTCCCCAGTGTGATTTCGCGAGGCTCTCATTGACAATGGCGACGTGCTGGACGCCGCGGGTATCCTGCTCGTTGAACTCACGCCCCCTAATCACCGGAATGCCAAGAAACTTAAAATAGCCGGGCGAAATCATACGCGCGTGCACTGATCCCTTTGCACGCTTTTCGAGGGGAAGTTCCCCTTCAAACACGAGGTTCGAATGCATCATCATTCTATTGTTCAGCAGGCCGCCTTCCGATGCAGCCGCGTCTTCGACGCCCGGAACATGTCGAACGCGCTCCAAAATCTCCGAAAGGTTTTGCTGCTGCTTGATGGCAGCGTCATCGGACGCGGTGTTGTCCTCCATCGAAAGATCCATCGTCAACAGGTGGTCAGTGCGAAAACCCGTGTCGACACGAAGCAAACGTATTAAATCTTTGGCCATCAAAACGGACCCAATGAGAAGCAGGAAGGCGAGAGAAACCTCCGTGACTACAAGGAGATTCCCCAAGCGAAGCTGGCGGACCGTCGCAGTGGATCCCCGCGCACCCGAAGACCCCTTATGCACGGTCGAATTCGGATCGAGCCGCGCCGCGCGCCGCGCCGGCGCGAGTCCACAAACAAGTCCGGCAAATAACGCGCTGCCCAGGGCAAACCACAACATTCCAAAATTCACGGAAATTGCCGCAAGCCGGGGAGTGTCCTCCGGCGCAACGACTTTAAACAAGCTCACGGCGCCTGCGGCTAACAAAACCCCCGCAGCGGCACCCAGCAGCGCAAGCAAACAGCTTTCCGTGAGCACCTGCCGCAACAACCTGCCCCGGGTTGCTCCGAGCGCTGCCCGCACGGCAAGTTCGCGCTGGCGAGCCCAGCCGCGCGCGAGGAGCAAGCTGGCCATATTCGCGCAGGCGATCAAGAGCACAAGCGTAGCCGCGGCGAGCAACATCAGGTATGCGGACTTGATCCCTTGCACTTTATTTTCGATGAGGGTGGTCGCGGGAAGCTTGAAACCACCTTTTAGGTCGGCATAGTCGTGGGTGAGGCGATCTCCAATGGCATCGAGTTGCACCTGGGCTTGCGCGAGCGTCGCCTTCGGGCGCAGCTTACCCACAGTTTGAAACGTAAGCCACGTTGGGCTTTCGCGAATTTCCTTCGTCAAAGTTATGGGACGCCACACATCGGCATCTTCGGGAAATGTAAACCCCTTCTTGGCAACGCCCACGATGACGTAAGGTTTTTTGTCCAACACAAGAGTGCGCCCGATGACGCCGCGATCCGAACCAAAGCGCGTTCGCCAAAGTGTTTCACTTAATACCGCGACCTGCGTCTTGCCCTCCTCCTGATCCTGCGGGATGAGAAGACGGCCGAGTTCCGGCGTCTGCGCAAACTCCTGAAAGAATCCGCCTGAAACTTGAGCCGCATTCAATTTTAGGGGGTCGCCCTGCCCGCTGAGCGTCGCGTCATTTTGGGTATAGCTCTCTACTTGCTCGAATGCGGTCACTTGCTGGCGAACCTGTTCGAATGAAATCCACGAAAGGCCCAAGTTAAATCCGGGGAACATCGCAGCGTTCGCCCGGACATCCACGAGCCGATCCGAATCGCGGAAGGGCAGCGGATGCAGGACGGTCGTGTTTACGATGCTAAAGACAGCGGTGTTCGCGCCGATGCCAAGCGCAAGCGTGAGGACTGCGATGGCGGTGAAACCGGGATTTTTCCGCAATAGCCGCGCGGCGTAGCGCACATCCTGCGAAAGTGTGTCGACCCACGCGCCGGCGCGCGATTGGCGCACATGTTCCTTCACTTGCTCTGGGCCTTCCATATCCATCCGCGCGCGGCGCAAGGCGTCTTCAGGGCTCGCTCCCTGCTTCATTTTTTCCTCCTTGAGCAGCGATTCGTATGCGCGAACTTCGGCGTCAAGATCGCGATCGACTTGATCGCGTTGAGACAGATTCTTTAATAAGCTCCAAAATCTTTTCATTGCTTTTGCCTACACTTCGAGAGCGCGGCCAATCGCCAGTGAAATGCGGCCCCAGCGTTCGGTCTCATTCTCCAACTGGCGGCGACCTCGTTTCGTTAGCTCATAAAACTTGGCCTTGCGATTGTTCTCGGATTCGCCCCAGTAAGCCTCGAGCCAGCCCTCCTCCTCCATCCGATGGAGAGCGGGAAAGAGCGAACCTGCCTTAACGCGAAATGTGCCGCGGGTGACCTGCTCGATCCTTCGGGCAACGCCCAAACCGTGAAGCGGCTGGAGCGCGAGAGCCTTCAAAATGAGCAGGTCCAGAGTGCCTTGCAAGAGTTCTGTTTGTTGTGAGTTCATGGTGTCTCCCATATAGACGCTCGATACGAGGATTATGTCACACCTATCGAATGTCAATATGAAAGAAAAATAGGTGGCCTTCCGGCTAGGCCGTGCGGCCCAGAGGACCGATCTGGCAATCCATCGTGCCGGCGTTTAGGATGGGTGCGTGAAAAGATGGTTTGAAGCTTCGATGACAACAAAGGCGCCGACCGCGGTTTTATTGGTGCGGCTATTGGTGGGAACGGTCTTTCTCTCCGAGGGCATACAGAAATTTCTCTTCCCGGTTGCGCTTGGCGCGGGCCGGTTCGCCAAACTTGGTTTCCCTTCCCCCGCGTGGATGGCCACGACGGTGGCATTCTTTGAGATCACATGCGGGCTGCTCGTAATCGTAGGGCTGATGACGAGGCTGGCTTCGGCGCCGCTGCTGGTCATCATTAGCGTGGCCATTGCGACGACAAAGCTCCCGATGCTTGTTCATCAGGGATTCTGGGCCATGGCGCACGAAGCGCGCACGGATTCGTGCATGTTCCTTGGAGCCCTTTTCCTGATCATCGCTGGGGCCGGTGGATGGTCTCTTGACTCAGTCCTCACCAAGAGCGAACAGAATTAATCCCGCATCGCCTGCCGCTTAAGAGCTGCCAATTAGAATTCCGGTAAGAAAAACAAGAATTCCGCCCACGATGATTTGCAGACCTGCGGAGAACACGGGCGAGTCCATGTAGCGGTGGCGCACCCAGGTGATGATACTAAGTTCGCAAATCACCACCACGATGGCTACAGTCATCGCAGCGGTAAAGCGGTTGATGAGAAACGGCAACGTGTGACCAATGCCGCCTAGAGCCGTCATAGCTCCACAAACAAGGCCCCGGATCCAGGGATGGCCGCGCCCCGTGAGACTGCCGTCGTCCGAAAGCGCTTCCGCAAAACCCATACTAATACCCGCCCCCAGCGAAGCGGCGAGCCCGACGAGAAATGCATCCCAACTGATTCGTGTGGCAACGGCAGCTGCAAAAATCGGGGCGAGCGTGGAAACTGATCCATCCATCAATCCAACGAGGCCCGGCTGAATAATCTGCAGGACGAAGAGCCTGCGCTGAGCCTGCCCTTCCCTTTCCAGTTCGCCGCCTGCGAGTGTTTCCTTCTCGAGTTTCTCGGCGCGGTCGTAATGCGATCGTTCCTCCTGTGCAAGGTCATCCAGAAGCTGGCGAATGCTTGCGTCCTGCGCGCGCGCCGCGGCCCGTTCATAGAAACGCTGCGTCTCCACCTCGGACGCGCTGACCTGTTTTCGGATGCGATCTACGTTAATCGCCTGGATGAGCCAAATCGGCTGGCGGCGAACGAAACCACTGACATCTGTGCGACGGACGAGGGGAATATGCTCGCCGAATTTCTGGCGGTAAAGCTCGATCAAACGGCGGCGGTGCCGGGACTCTTCTTTGCGCATTTCATCAAATACAGCTGCGGTGCCCGGAAAGTTTTTCCGGAGAGTCTCCGAGTAATCGGCGTACACTCGCTCGTCTTCCTCTTCCAGGGAGATCGCCAGAGCGAGAATCTCGCGCTCCGTAAGTTCCTCGAATCGCTTCATTGGGCGTCACCTCATACGGCACCCGGACCTGCGCCCGGGAAATTTGGATGGCGAAGAGAGTATACGGAAGAAGCGGCGTGCGCCAGTCGTGCGCGTGGGCGCGGACGATTCGGAGACACCCGGCCCGGATATAACAACCGCGGCCGCGAACTTTGGCTAAGAATCTTTTACTTCCGAGAACCGAATTTAAAAACTAATCCGGCGCTGACCCTTAAATTATTTTGCCTGTTATCGGCCGCATTCGCGAATTGCGAATAGAGATATTCGGCCTGAAAGAGGCGAAGGGCAACGTGGCGGCTCAAATTGATGTCCAGGCCTCCGCCCGCGGTGAAGGTTAGGGCGTTGCTTGCGCCCAGCGGAGCCGAACCTGCGCCCAATGAGGCGGTATACAAAGTGCCGCCGGCATAGCCTCCACCGACCAACGCCTGCGCGAATGGAGTCAGGCGTTTGCTGGCCCTCCAGCTCAGGCGCGGGCCAAACTGGTAAGTGAAAACCGTCAGGCTGGCCGGATTGCCCACCACGGTGCCTTGGTAATAGGCGCCGAAGTCTCCCACCAGTCCCAACCAGCGGGTCGGATTGTACGCCACCGATGCGCTGCCGCCATTCAGGCTAAATGGCGTGCCGCTGACCACGATGTTGGCGCGCATGTATGTATAGCCGCCGAAGATTTCCCACTTGGGCGCGTCCTGTCCCCATGTGGGCTGAGCCGAACCCAGCGCGAATGCTACTGCCAGGAAAAAAGTCAGCAAAAAGTATGTGCGTCGCATCATCATCTCCCTTAGCGTCCGGCTCGTGCTCCGTTCGTTCACAACCACTGCAAATCCAAATCTACTGCACCGTCAGGCTGACCATCGTTGAATGTGCCACTCCGCCGGACGTGCCGGTCACAGTGACCATGTAAGTTCCCGCGGGTGTACCCGACTGGACTGCGGGGAATCCACCTCCATTGCAACCGCTCGCGAATCCGACCACGCACACCGCAGCCAACGCCAGGAATCCGGCCGCCGCCACGCGCGGAGAAAGCTTCCGGGTTCTCTTTAAGAGCAGCAGAGTCGCTCCGAGCAATCCCATCATGCCGAGCCACAACATTGGCTGTGGCAATTTCGGGTTCGGGGCATCGCCCGGCGCTCCGGGCAGGATGTGTCCCGCGATTCCGCGCGCCGTGGTCGTCAGAGTCAGTGTTGAGGGAACCGTCCCCGCTCCCGGCGATACCGACTGCGGTACGAAGCCCGCGGTCGTGAGCGGTGGCAATCCTGAAGCCGAGAACGTCACCGAGCCTGGGAAAGTCCCGCCCACGCCCGATACGTTGATCGTGTACATCGCGGCCTGCCCGGCGGTCACGGTCTGCGCGGCTGTTGCATTCACCACCGAGAAGTCAGTGATCGTGAAGGTCAGCGCATTGGAAGTGCCGCCGCCCGGCGCCGGATTCACAACCGTCACCGAAGGCGTCCCCGTAGCCGCGATGTCGGCGGCCGTGATCGCCGCGGTCACCTGCCCGGAGTTCACAAACGTTGTGGTGCGCGCGCTGCCATTCCAATTCGCAACCGATGTACTGATGAAGTTCGTTCCATTAATCGTCAGCGTAAAGGCTGCGCTGCCCGCCGTCCCGGATGCAGGCGCGAGCGAGATGAGCGTCGGCACCGGATTCGGCGCGTTGATCGTAAACGTCAGCGGGTTCGACGTCGTGCCCAACGGCGCTCCCATCGGACGCAGGCCCCCAATGACCACAGCAGGAACGACCGTGGGTGTAAATATCGTTACCGTAGCCGTCCCCGCCGTCAGAATATCCGCGGCTGTGATCGCCGCGGTCAGTTGTCCCGCATTCACAAACGTTGTCGTGCGCTCGCTGCCGTTCCACATCACCTCGGATGTGTTGATGAAATTACTTCCGTTCGTCGTCAGCGTGAAGGCTGCGCCGCCCGCGACCGCTGAATTCGGCACCAGCGAAGTCAACACGGGCACCGGCGTGGTAACGGTGAAGTCCACCACATTGGATGTTCCGCCGCCCGGCGCAGCGTTGACCACAGTGACCGGAATAATGCTCACGGTCAGCACGTCAGCAGCAGTGATCGCCGCAGTGACTTGCCCCGTATTTACAAACGTCGTCGTGCGATTGCTGCCATTCCACTGCACCACGGATGTGTTGATGAAGCCGCTCCCATTGACCGTCAGCGTGAATGCGCCAGACCCGGCACTCACACTCGTCGGTGAGAGTGTTGTAATCGCCGGCATCGGGTTGTTGACCGCGAAGGTGACGGAGTTGGAGGCACCTCCGCCTGGCGCGGGGTTCGTTACGATCACAGCAGGCGTTCCTGCTGATGAAACATCAGCCGCGAGAATTGCGGCTGTGACCTGGGTTGAGCTAACAAACGTCGTGGTCCGAGCAGCGCCACCAAAGCTGACCGTAGCGCCGTTCACAAAGCCAGTACCGTTCACTGTGAGCGTAAACGCTCCCGAGCCTGCTAGCGCGCTCGCAGGCGAAAGTGGCGGGATGATCACTGGCACCGGGTTGTTCACGGCGAAGTTGACCGAGTTCGACGCTCCTCCGCCCGGCCCGGGATTGGTCACGACAACAGGGAACGTGCCCGCCGTAGCCGTGTCACCCGCGAGAACTGCGATGGTCAGTTGTGTCGAGTTAACGAACGTCACGCTTCGGCTCGAACCGCCATACGTAGCCGTTGCGCCGCTCACGAAACCTGTACCGTTTACGGTGAGTGATAACGCTCCCGAACCCGCTAACACTGAGGCTGGAACAAGCGGCGCCACGATCGCCGGCACCGGGTTGTTCACCGTGAAGTTGACCGAGTTCGATGCACCCCCGCCCGGCGCGGGATTGGTAATCACTACCGGGAACGTGCCCGTCGCGGCGATGTCACCTGCAAGAACTGCGATGGTCACTTGTCCCGAATTCACAAATGTCACGGTCCGGCTGTTGCCATTGAACGTGCCAGTCGCGCCGCTCACGAAACCCGAACCATTCACAGTCAGCGAGAAACCCGCGCCGCCCACAATTGCCGATGGTGGCGCTAGCGATGTAATCGCCGGCACCGGGTTGTTCACCGCGAAGTTGAGCGAGTTGGAAGGTCCTCCACCGGGTGCGGGGTTCGTCACCACCACCGCAGGCGTGCCCGCCGTGGCTATATCCGCTGCGAGAACGGCGATGTTAACCTGAGTCGCACTCACGAATGTTACGGTCCTGCTGGCCCCTCCGAATGTGGCTGTTGCGCCGTTCACGAAGCTCGAGCCCGTCACCATCAGCGTGAACGCCGGGCCGCCGGTTGTGGCCGAAGGCGGCGAAAAAGACGTAATCACAGGCACCGGATTGGGCGCAGCGCTAACGTTGAACACGACGGAGTTCGACGCACCTCCGCCCGGAGCCGGATTTGTCACAACCACAAGGGGCGAGCCCGCCGTGGCGACATCTGTCGCGAGAATCGCGGCGGTGACCTGCGTTGAGCTTACAAATGTCGTGACTCTGTTGGTGCCACCAAAACTCACTTGTGATGAGCTAATGAAGCCCGTGCCGTTCACCGTAAGTGTGAACGCTCCCGAATTTGCTATTACGCCACTTGGAACGAGCGGCGCGATGATCGCCGGAACCGGGTTATTCACAGAGAAGTTGACCGAGTTCGAAGCACCTCCACCCGGCCCGGGATTGGTAACGACAACGGGGAACGTACCTGCCGTGGCCGTGTCACCCGCAAGAACCGCGATGGTCAATTGCGTCGAACTGACGAATGTCACGCTCCGGCTGGAACCGCCATATGTAGCCGTCGCACCGTTGATGAAGCCCGTACCATTCACTGTAAGCGTGAGCGCTCCCGAACCCACTAAAACCGAACTCGGAACGAGCGGAGCCGTGATCACCGGCACGGGGTTGTTCACGTCAAACGCGACTGAGTTCGACGCGCCTCCACCGGGCGCGGGGTTGGTCACGACAACTGCGGGCGTGCCCGTCGCCGCGATATCCGTCGCGAGAACAGCGATGTTGACCAGAGTTGCGCTGACGAATGTTACGGTTCTGCTGACGCCGCCAAACGTGGCTGTCGCGCCGCTCACGAAGCCCGTGCCATTCACGCCGAGTGTGAACGCCGCGCCACCGACGATCGCCGAAGGTGGCGACAGAGACGTTATCGCGGGCACGGGATTCGTCGCCGGGGCGACGGGAACCACTTCCTGAAAAGTCTTGTCCTCGTTTCCCGGCGCTGAGTCTCCTACAGAGGCGACAGTATAAACAACGGTGGCGCTTGGCACAGCCGCTGAAGTGGGAGTGACGGTGACTTCCAGAGTATTGTCAAAATTTCCCGGTGCGATGGTTCCACCCTGCCCGGTATTTTTGCCGAAGGTGCAGGTCACCACCGGAGAAGTGAAGCTGCAAGTCCATTTCCCGGTGGATGAAGCAGCTTGGACGGATCGGAGTCTTACTTTGCGGTTTGCCCGGCTGAACGCCCAAGACAATCTCTCCGCCGCCGGCGCTTACAAAGGTCAAGCTTGACGGCAATGTGGCAGTGACCGTCACGCCGCCAACAGTGGTTGCCACAGTGCCGTTGTTGGTCACAGTGGAGACGAAAATGCCGTTCTGGCCGACCGTGAAGGTGGCGTCGGGAGGAATGGTGTTTACAGTAATGCTCATATTCGGGCCGGCAGCCGAGGCAGTGATCGTAGTCATGTCCATTCCGGGGGCGGATGATCCGCCTTCGCCACCACCGGAAACGTTCACAATATTTGTGACGCTTGCTGGCGCAGTGGCAGACACGTTTACTGTCAACGTGATTGGCGGGAAGCTTCCATTGGTTACCACCGCGGTTGAGGTGCAAGTCGCAGTGGCAACGGTGCAAGTCCAGCCGCTTCCGGACATTGCGGTGGCCGTCAAGCTCGCCGGCAGTGTATCCACCACAGTGACCGTGCCCGTAGTTGGGCTGGCGCCCGTGTTGGTCACAGTAAGCGTGTAGAAAGCGCCGTTCTGGCCCTGAGAGAAAGTGCCGTTATGGGACGAACTAACCGTCAGATTGATCGCCCCGGCGGCAACCGTGACGACTGTCGCACCGGACACAGCTGACGCTTTGTAATTAACGTCGCCCAAGTATTGGACAGTGACGTTGTCTGTGCCGGTTGGCAGCGTGGACGTGACGAGCGAAGCCGATGCGCCGGAATTTCCGCCTGAACTCCCACCAATAACGCTCACAGGTGCCCCGAATGCCGTTCCGTTCACAAAAAACTGCACGTTCCCCGTGGGCGACTTTGAAAAATTGGAGGAGACAGTAGTTGTAATTGTTGCAGCCAAAGTATCCGAATTGCCCGCGGTAATTGAGGTCGAGGTAGCACCCGATTGGGCCGTGGTGGTGGCTTGCTGAATGGTGAGCGTCATCGCCCCGACGCTGCTGTTATAACTGCTGTCGCCGGTATAGTTCGCCGTTAGTGAATTCACCCCGGCATTGATTAATACGTTCTGGGCTTCCGCAAAGCCTTGGGAGTTCAATGGGTAGCTACCCTCTGCGACCAGGTTGTTAAACGGATTAATCGTTCCAGTTGGGCAACCCACACCTGCAGTCGGACCCGAATATAGCGGGAGAGGGTCGAACTGACACAGATGGCCGCTCGAATTGCCAACGTCAACGCGTATGTAATAGTTTGAACCGTATGGGATCGTTGGGTTCCCGGAGAGAAATGTCTCGGTAGTAAAATCGACGATGGTAAATTGCGTAGTAGAATTTTCCGGGGATACCGCCAAGGTGATTGCAGGGGTGGAAGTGCTTGCGCCATTGGCGCCGTCGCCGTTGTAGTGCGCTGTCACCGTGTAACTTCCACCCGGAAATAAAGTGGTGGCGGCCCCGTAGGTCCCACTTGTGAGTGCGAAATCAGTGATTCCCGACCCGGATGCGGCATCGCTGATGAGGCCGACTTGCCCAGTCGGAGTTCCTGTTCCAGTTACCTTCCCGGCGACAGTGACCGATGTTCCATGAGTGATATTGATCGGGCCAGCGCCACCATTCAGGGTCAAAGTAGTCGAAGTGCCTGCTAGTGCGACCGAGCTCCATTGATGCGCCAGGTTGAACGCATTCACTGAACCGAGGCCATTTGCGTAGTCGTATCCTGTAGTCGTCGGCCATGCCTCGGTCGTGGAGCTGGTGGGCTCGACTTCGACTCCGTAGGTTCCAGCCGTTGTCGCGCTGCAATTCGGCGTGCCCCCGTAGCAAATCACCGAGTTGTTGCCTTTGGTTATGTCATAGAAGACGCAGGCCGCATTTGTGATCGTCGCAGAAAGACTTGAGTTGCACGAATTGCCCGACACTGCAGCGAGGGGGTACAAAATGTAGTTCGCGTTGCCTTGGCGTGCGTTGGCCGAAATGGAGGCCTGATAGGCGTTCACCAGCGCCATAATTCCCGCGAAGGAAGGGGAAGAGGCCGAGGTTCCGCCAACTTCCTCGAAACTCGAACAGCTCGCGCTTCCGGTGGCAATTGTGTCGCACACAAAATAATAGGAATTGGGACTTAGGAAATCCGCGAAGAGGGACACGTCAGGAAGGTCGCGCACGCCGTCCGCCGGCACTCCCGTTCCCGTTTGCCATACCGGCTTCGGGTATCCAGCGATGCACGCGCCCTCGGCAGTCTGAGTCGCGCATGTGCTCGGGCCACCCCCACCCGCCACCACGTCGTAAGTGCCCGGGCCGCTGGCGCAAGCCGTCAATCCATTTAAGGCGCAGGAATCGCTCCACGTTCTTTCGGGAATATAGGATTTCGCAGATGCCAGCGTGCCGGGAGCGTTGGTCGTGTTCCAAAAGGTGCTCGAATACGTCGCGGAGGTTGGTAGGGTGGTGTCAAAGCTGGTCCCCCCGACGGCTACGTTGTACGGGGTCGAGGCCACTCCGTTGACGGCAAGCCCAAATTGCGCCGCCGGAAATCCCGAACCATCATCACAAATTGCCGAGCCTTCGTCGCCCGATGAAACCATCGCCGTAATGCCCTGCGCTGCTGCTTGTTGCCAAACCGCCGAGAAAAACTGGTTATCCGACCCCTCATTAAGTTCGCATCCCCCGAAGCTCGCGCTCATCACCGGCGCCAGGTTGTTGTCCACGATGTAGAGAGCCGAAAGATCCACGCCGTCTGTAGTGCTGGTGATTTCCGAAATCACAAACTTAATTGTCGCGCCTTTCGCCACCGCACCCGACCACTCAGCATCCAACTGCGCTTCCACGTCTTCGCCCGGTACGTTTCCCGGGTCGGGCCCGTTCAAGATAACTTGAGGCGGGTTCACAGAAAGGCCGAACAACGCCCGGAATGTATTGACGTCGCTGACGCTGAGGTCCGTCCGGCCGACAATGGCGATGGTCTGCCCAGTCCCGTCGATCCCGGCGGCCCAAAGAGGGGCCACGTTGTAAATCGTCGCAAAATCGGTTGGCCCAAGACCGTGCCCCCCAGAACCATCTTCAAAATTCGGCCCTATCTTCGATGGGGGCCCTCCCATAATTGGGTTTGATTGAGGCGCACCGGGCGCTGTGGCGCCGGGGTTCTGCGCAAAGCTCCCCGTCACCCTATTTCCCGAAATCATCCTCTCGAGTTTATCGAGCGGCCTTGGCCGTGCAGCGATCCCGCCGATGTGGTTCGTCGGGTGCTTCACGAAATTGTGCAGCGAGGCAAATCCCTTAATCACAGGAGCGAGCGCAGCGGGAATCCGCGGGTTGCTGGTGTTTGCCCAGTGATCCTGTCCCTTCACCGTGAATTTGTGGATTTGCGTATGGAAAGCGTCTTGTACTTGTGCCGCGGTCCCGGAGAATTCGATGACCGTTTTCCCATGGGACACACTGGCCACTTGAAACCCGCGCGAGCCGAGCCAGCCAGTCACCGCCTGAATGTCGGAATCAGCGGGGCCGAATGACTTGCCGAATTCATCCGGCGTCAACCACTTCTTGAAATTCGCAGAATTTGGGTTCTGCTGATCCGTGAGCAACTGATCCAGTGCGGCTTCCTGCTCCGAAGTTCGATTCAAAACAAGCAGCATCCGGTTCATTGGCAAATTGGAGGGAGCAGGGCCCTGATCAAATTCCGCACGCGCAAGTGGATGTACAGAGTGAGGTAGAGCTACGAGATTTGATTCGTCCACCTTTTCCGTTACGAGAGCACGCGGTGACGGGATCGGAGAAGTGGCGCTCTGGGGCGCGGCCGCGGGCACTGACGACGCGTTGGCAGCGGGCGACGCTGCGGCATTTCCTGAAGCGTTGGAAACATTCGCGGGCGCGGGTGCCGAATCGCTCCCTGGCTGCGCGCCCGGCTGCGCCTTCGTTTCAGAAGGCTTCGCCGGCTGAGACACCACCCCGTTGATTACCGGCGCATGCACCGCGCCGTGTGCATCGCCAGGAGCTGCGCTCAGAAAGTTCGGGGAATATCTTGCGGAGACGTCCGTGGGCACATTCATCCTGTCCGCTCTCAGCAGACTTGTCAGTCCACAAAAGGAAAGGACCACCAACAAGACTGCGGGAACTCTCAATCGGAATGAGCTGGGGTTTCTCATGAGGGTGTCTCCATTTTCTGTCCGTAACGCAGACTTCAGAACTCTTTCGACCCGGCTACCGGTACAGGCGCTAAACCATCCCGCCGAGAATTACGCTGAAACAAGACAAATCCACGCAGCCGCAAGAAAAACACAATATGACCTTCCAGAACACTTTCAGCAAAATGTCGGCTTGCGACCCTTTGGAGGAGTGAAATCGGCGGCATGCTACCTGTTACATTTGTATGTGTCAAATAGTATTAAATGCGGAACTCGTCCAGCATCGGCGACTCAATTTTTCCATGCCTCAGAGACCGTTGCATTCATTCGACTGGGGACTACCCCGCGATTGCCAATCGTTGTAAAGTGTCCGAGATCTAATGTTGGTCATGCCTAAAAGGATTTTGTCGTGACGCCATATTGAGAGGTGGACGATGAAGAAGCGCACTCAGATCACGCGAAGGCAATTGCTGAGAACCGGCGCCGCGGCAGCGGGGGCGGCACTTGTCCCAGGGCGATGGATGTCTGTGCTGACGTCGCTCGGCGAGCAGCAAGGAACAGGCGACACTCAGGACCCAATTATCACGGGCCGCCAGATCATGGAACTTCCGTGTATGCCCCACCGCAATTGTGATCCGCTTCCACCCTACGCCAAAGTCGAGCCATTTCCGATGGCGCAGGTTCGCCTGCGCCCCGGCATTTTCGAAAATATGCAGGAAATCAATCGCCGTTACATCGCGATGATTCCCAATGACCGGCTGCTCCATTCATTTCGAGGCACGGCTGGATTGCAGTCCAGCGCAGAGCCTCTGGGCGGATGGGAAGCGCCCGACGTCGAATTGCGCGGCCATTTGGCGGGGGGACATTACTTGAGCGCAAGCGCCCTGATGTATGCGAGTACAGGTGATGAAGACGTGAAACGGAAGGCCGGCGCGCTTGTGACGGACCTGGCGCGATGCCAGGAAGCCAACGGCAACGGTTACTTAAGCGCATTTCCCACGGAATTATTTGACCGGCTTAAGGCCGGAACAACGCACGTGTGGGCCCCGTTCTACACGGTCCATAAGATCATGGCCGGGCACCTCGACATGTACGTTCATTGCGGAAACGATCAGGCGCTGCAAAATCTTGAGAACATGGCCGGCTGGGTGGAAAATTATTTGCGGCCCGTCAGCGATGACCAGTGGGCGCACATGCAGCTTGTCGAGCATGGCGGCATGAATGAATTGCTCTTCAATCTTTATTCCGTCACGGGCAAAGAGAAATATCTCGCTCTCGCCCGGCGGTTTGATCATAAAAAGTTCTTCGATCCGCTGGCCGAACGGCGCGACGATTTGAAGGGCCTGCACACGAACACGAATATTCCCAAGGTGATTGGCGCGGCGCGCGGCTATGAATTGACCGGAGACGACCGGTATCACACCATCGCGGATTATTTTTGGCACGAAGTTGTCGGCCAACGCAGCTACGCCACCGGCGGCACGAGCGACGGCGAGGGCTGGTATTTCGATGCCGGGCAAATGGGCAATCAGCTTGGGCCTTCCGCGGAAGAGTGTTGCTGCAGCTACAACATGATGAAGCTCACGCGGCACCTTTTCGGCTGGACTGCCGACGCCAGATACATGGACTACTACGAGCGATTGCTCTTCAACGTGCGGCTCGGCACACAGGATCCGAATGGCATACTGATGTATTACGTTTCGCTGGCGCCGCGCGGCTGGAAGACTTTTGGCACGCCATTCGACGCGATGTGGTGCTGCACGGGCTCGGGCATCGAGGAATACTCCAAGCTTACGGATTCGATTTATTTCCACGATACGAACAGCATCTACGTGAATCAATTCATCGCGTCCGAGTTGAACTGGGCGCAAAAGGGATTCAAGCTCACGCAAGACACATCGTTCCCCGAAAGCGAAGGCACGACTCTCACCGTGCAGACAAAGAATCCAACGCAATTGGCGCTGCGCGTTCGCGTGCCCTACTGGGCCACGCGCGGCGCGCACGTAAAAGTGAATGGCGCCCCACAAACCGTCGCGGCAACGCCCGGCACTTACATGACCATCAGCCGCGTGTGGAAGACCGGCGACAAAGTTGAGATATCGATGCCCATGAGCTTGCACGCCGCGCCGCTTCTCGGCGCCCCGACGCTTCAGGCCGCAATGTACGGACCGCTTGTCCTCGCCGGGCGCTTCGGCAATGAAGGGCTCACACACGAGATGATTTACGGCCAGCTTGGGCCGCGCATGCGCCCGGGCGGGCCTTCGCCCGAAGTCCGGAGCGGCGGCAAGGGTCTCGACTGGGTCGAGCCTGCAGGGGACGGAAAATTATCGTTCCGGCTCGCCGGACAAAAAGAGAAGACCCCGCTTATTCCGATGCACCAGATTCTGGACGAGCGCTACAGCGTGTATTGGAAGGTGAACTCCTAGACAATCCTCAATTTTTCCTCGTCTCCGCGAGGCCGCGAACCCAAATTGACTAGAGCTTACTTCGGGTGTAGCGTCGCATCACATTCCGTGCGGCATTCTGTGCGGCAATGTAATTCCCGGATGTTTCGGCTCAACCCCTGGAACCATTCGTAAAGGAGAAGTCCACATGCCAAATTATTTGCAGCAGGTTTCCTACACCAAGGAAGCATGGGAAGCGCTCGTCAACAATCCGCAGGACCGGATCGAAGCAGTGCGTCCCGCAATCGAAAAACTGGGAGGCAAGATCATCGGCGCGTATTTTGCCTTTGGCGAATACGACATCGTAACCATTACCGAATTCCAGAACAACGTCGATGCCGCGGCGATTGCCATGGCATTTGCCGCGGGCGGCGCGGTGAGGACGGTCAAGACCACTCCCCTGCTCACCATACCCGAAGCCATCGCTGCGCTGAAGAAGGCTTCTACATCGGGCTATCGGGCGGCGACAGCCGGCCGGTCGTAGTTCCAGCGAATCTCGAGCGATTGAATCGTGACGCGTGGTCACGATATCTAATCAACCGGTACCGCGCGCCGCGCTATGATGCGTCGCGCGGCTTTCTTGACGCTCCCACACCCTCATGCTAAATTCGTTTGTTCACATGACATTTTGGAAATTTTCGTGACGCTGCCAGTAACCGAACTCCACAAAACCGCGCTCAATTCAGTCCATCGCCGGATGGGGGCCAAGATGGTTGACTTCGGCGGCTGGGACATGCCCGTGGAATACTCGGGCATCATCGCCGAGCACATGGCCACGCGCACGGCTGCTGGGCTCTTCGACGTCAGCCACATGGGAGAGATCGAAGTCCGCGGTGGGACGGCGCTCGATCTCGTGCAGCACGTCACGACAAATGACGCTTCAAAGCTTCAAGTCGGCCACGCACAATATTCCGGGCTGATGACGGATCGCGGCACATTTGTGGACGATTTGCTCGTTCACAAGATTTCCGACCGCCATTATTTCCTTTGCGTGAACGCCGGCAATCAGGATGGGGACTTCGAGCACATCCGCAAGAACAACCCCGTTGGCGCGGAAGTCGAAAACGCCGGTCCGCGCTATTCGCAACTCGCGGTGCAAGGGCCGAGAGCGCTTGGCATCATGCAGCGGCTCACGAATGCGCCGATTGCAGAGCTGAAGTATTATCGCTTCCTATTTGGGCCGGTGAATGGCGTGCACTGCCTGATCGCACGCACGGGATATACCGGCGAAGACGGATTTGAGATTTATTTCGAGCCGCAGCACAGCGAAAAGCTGTGGAATGATTTGATAGATGCCGGTGCAAAGGATGGAATGATTCCCTGCGGGCTGGGCGCGCGGAACACGTTGCGCCTCGAAGCCGGGATGTGCCTCTACGGGCATGAAATTGACGACACGACCACGCCGCTCGAAGCCGGGCTTGGTTGGATTACAAAGCTCGACAAGCGCGAATTCCTCGGGCGCGAAGTGCTTGTGAAACAAAAAGAGCATGGGGTGCCGCGGACGCTCGTTGGGTTCGAGATGCTCGGCCGGCAGCCCGGACGCGACGCATGCACCGTGTCTGCGGCAGGCAAAATCGTCGGCCGAGTGACGAGCGGATCGCCCGCTCCATTTCTCAAAAAGAATATCGGCATGGCGTATGTCCCACCCGGGATGGACATGGTTGGAAAAGAAATTCAGATTGGAATTCGCGGTAGTGAAGTCCCTGCGAAAATTGTTCCATTGCCGTTTTATAAGAGACCGAAGTAAACAGCGCGTCATGAGGCATGCGCAAAGTCACTTCGCAGTTTAGCGCGATTGCGCTACGGGAGAATCAATGTACCCAACAAACTATCGGTACACGAAAGAACACGAATGGATCGATGCGAAGGGCGATGCAGGCACCGTGGGCATCACGGACTATGCGCAGCACGAGCTAGGCGACGTCGTGTTCGTCGAGCTTCCGAAAGTCGGCGCGAAACTGATTGCGGGCAAGCCCCTCGGCACCGTTGAATCCGTGAAGGCGGTAAGCGAAATCTATTCTCCGGTGTCCGGAGAAGTCACCGATATTAATTCCACGCTGACGGATTCGCCGGAAACAATTAATTCGGACCCCCACGTCGCGGCATGGCTCATAAAGGTGAAGCTTTCCAACACTGGCGAGCTTTCCGGATTGATGGACGCCGCGGCCTATCAGAAATATATTTCGGAGAAAGACAAGGAAGCACACGCCTGATGCGTTATCTCCCCAAGAGCACTTCCGAGCGGCAGGCAATGCTTGCGGCCATTGGCACGCGGTCGGTTGAGGAGTTATTCGCTTCGATCCCCGCGGAGTTCCGGCTCAAAAAACCGCTCGCGCTTCCGCCCGCGCTATCGGAAATGGAAATCATTGATTTCTTCCAAGCGCGCGCGGCGGAGAATTCGCGCGGGTACACGAGTTTTCTTGGCGCGGGCGTCTACAACCATCTGCGCTCCGTGGTGACCGACGCGATGATTCAGCGCGGCGAATTCCTCACTTCCTACACACCCTATCAAGCGGAGATCAGCCAGGGCACGCTGCAGGCGATCTTTGAATTTCAAACGCTGATGTGCCAGCTCACGGGACAGGAAGTGGCGAACGCTTCAATGTATGACGGTTCAACCGCCGTCACCGAAGCGGTGCTGATGGCCGACCGCCTGACCAATCATCGCCGCGTGATTGTGGCGCGCTCGCTTCATCCCGAATATCGGCAGGTGCTGGCGACTTACGCACGCAACCTGAGCATGGAAATCGTAGAGGTCGGCTTCGCGGAATCAGGCCAGATGGATTTGGACGCGCTGCGAACTCTTGTTCACGACGACACATCCTGTGTCGTAGCGCAATCGCCGAACTTTTTTGGCGTGATCGAGCCGGTCGCAAAGATTGCCGAAATTGCCCACGCAAAAGAAGCGTTGATGGTGGTGGCGATTGCGGAAGCAGTCTCGCTCGGTGCGGTGAAGCCGCCCATCGAAGCCGATATCGTCGCAATGGAAGGCCAGAGCTTTGGGCTTGCGCCCAGTTATGGCGGGCCATTTGCCGGCGTGATTGCCACGCGCGAGAAATTCGTCCGCCAGATGCCGGGGCGCCTCGCCGGGCAAACAGTGGACAACGCCGGACACCGAGGTTTTTGCCTGACGCTGGCGACGCGCGAGCAGCACATCCGGCGCGAGAAGGCGACCTCTAACATTTGCACGAACCAGGCGCTTTGCGCGCTGGCCGCCACGGTGCACCTTTGCCTGCTCGGAAAAGAAGGACTGAAGGAAATGGCCGCGCAGAACATTGCCAAGGCGCGTTTCGCGGCGGCGGAGTTGGCAAAAGTTCCGGGCGTCAAACTCGCGTTCAGCGGACCGGCGTTCAATGAGTTTGTAATCGGGCTGCCGCGCTCGGTAAAAATTGTAAATGCATCGCTTCTCAAAGATAAAATCATCGGCCCGCTGGCGCTGGGGACGTTTTACCCGGAGCTGACCAAGCACGGACTTGTATGTGTGACCGAAACGACTCCGCGCAAAGAGATCGAACGGTTCGCGGCGGCGATGGGAAGAGCTTTGAAAGAGCCGGTTTGAACGGCAAAGGGTAAGGACTAAGAGTGAGCAACGGGATCAAGAAAGCACGCACGCACGTGAGCCAGAACGAAGGGCTCATCTTTGAGAAATCCGCTCCGGGCAAGCGCGGAATGGAATTGCCGCCGCTCGACGTGCCCGCCGTGGACATCGCCAAAGCGCTCGGCGCGGAAAACGCGCGCGCTGAAGTCGCGCAATTTCCGGAGGTGAGCGAGATCGAAGTGATCCGCCACTTCACCCGCCTCTCCACCTGGAATTTCGCGATTGACCTCGGAATGTATCCACTCGGCTCCTGCACGATGAAATACAATCCGCGGGTGAATGAATATGTTGCCCGCCTGGACGGAATCGCCACCGAGCATCCTTATCAGCCCGGCGAGCTTTCACAGGGCTGCTTGAAGACGCTCGAGCTCCTTCAAAATTGCCTGCTTGAAATCACGGGCATGGATGCGGTGACGTTGCAGCCCTCTGCCGGCGCGCAGGGCGAGCTGACCGGGCTGCTGCTGATCCGCGCATATTTGCAAAGCAAGGGTAACCCGCGCAAGAAAGTTCTCATTCCGGATTCCGCTCACGGAACCAACCCCGCTACCGCGGTGATTGCGGGATACGAAGTCGAAAACATCCGCTCGGATGCGCAGGGGCAAATCGACATCGAGCAATTAAAGCGAATCGTCAACGAGGACGTTGCGGCGCTGATGGTCACAAACCCTTCAACGCTCGGCGTATTCGAGCAACACATCGCCCAAGCCGCTGAAATTCTGCACAAGGCTGGCGCGCTTCTCTATATGGATGGCGCGAACATGAACGCGCTGGCTGGGATCGCGCGGCCCGGCGATTTCGGCGTGGATGTAATGCACCTAAATTTGCACAAGACGTTTTCAACGCCGCACGGCGGCGGCGGCCCGGGCGCGGGACCCGTGATGGTGAAAAAGATTCTCGAGCCATTCCTCCCGGTGCCGGTGCTCGTGAAAAAGCCTGACGGGACACTCGCGCTGGATTTGAACCGGCCGAACTCCATCGGGCGCGTGCGCGCGTTCGTCGGCAATTTCGGCGTTCTCGTGCGCGCGCTGGCATACACGCTGGCGTATGGCCCCGGCATCCGCCAAGCCACGGAAGATGCCGTGCTCAACGCGAATTACATTCGCAAGAATTTGGAAGGGGTGTTCGATCTCCCATACTCCTCGCCCTCCATGCATGAAGTCGTTTTCAGCGACGCAAGACAGAAAAAGTCTGGCGTGAGCACGATGGATATTGCGAAGCGGCTGATTGACTACGGCTTCCACCCGTACACAACAGCATTCCCGCTGATTGTGCCGGGCGCGATGATGATCGAACCGACCGAATCGGAATCGAAGGAAGAATGCGATTTTTTCATTGACGCCATGCGGTCCATCGCGGATGAAGCCGAGAAGAACCCGGAATTGGTGCGCACTGCGCCACATTGCACGCGCGTCGGACGCCTTGACGAAGTTGGCGCCGCCCGAAAACCTGTGCTCCGCTGGAAGCCAAAAGCCTCAAGTGAAGCAGCGGATTAGTCCGCAGAATTCCCCGCTAAGATTTGATTCTCCGACAGATTGTTAGTGAGAAAAATGTATGGAGGAAATTACTTGCCGGAAGGTCTCGTCGTAGCTTGCATAATCACTTGCCGGGGCGAAGCAAACAAAATAAGTCAATCCCTCCGGCCGAAGGATTGTCACCAGCCATCGCGTTTCTTGCTCGCCTGAAACTGAATCGGCGGACACCTTTAAGGAGATAGCCGCCTGCCCATCCACTTGAATCGCTTCGCGATCGCCTGCTGTTTTCAACGTGGGATTTGACGCTTGAAGATTCGCAAGCAGCGCGTCGGTGGCCGAACTGAGGGTCGCACTCCCATCCGTTGAATTCACAGCAAAATTGTCCGCGGTAATTCCAACCGTCGTCACCGCGTGCCCATCCTCATCTTTTACCAACCGGCCCAGCGGAACCAGCTTGATCGAATCGCCATCGCCCGAAAGCTTCCAGCTTTCCGGGTAGCGCAGCACAAATGAAACTCCTGTGTATTCTGTCGAGTCCTGGAAAGCCGCGGAAATAGCGGCCACCGGCGGATTCGTAGCACCGGATCCGGTGGCAGGTGCGGCCGCGCCCGGTGCCGTAGCCACCGGCCCAATCGCCGCCGGATCCTTCGGCACGTTGAACTTTCCTTTTTGTCCCTTCACCGGAGCGGGGGGCAGCGAAACGATGTAACGCCGGATCTCGCGGAACTCCCCGGAGTCCGTCTTGTAATTTTCCGGCTGCCCTCCCATATTTTCGATCTCGTCGGTCACGCGGTCAATGCGGTGTGCGGGGATGGGGTGGTCGGAAAAAAACTCAGGCTTCGGCCTCCCTCTGCTTTCGGACTCAATCGTCTCGAAAAATTGCGCCATGGCGCGCGGGTCGTAGCCCGCATCGAAAAGAATTTGCGTTCCCAGAATGTCAGCCTGCTGTTCCGCGGTGCGCGAATACTTCAGAAGGACGGTGCTTTCCGCAAGTTTCCCTCCAACTTGCGTCGCGAGGTTGGTAAGGATGCCGCCTCCGACGATCGCCCCGGCAACAGCCACGAGCCCGGTGCCCATCTCTTTCTTTGTGGCCTGGTTGGTGCCGTGCCGCAACGCGACATGCGAAATCTCATGCGCCATCACTCCTGCAAGCTGCGCTTCATCGCTCGATTCTTCAATCACCGCGCGGTTCACAAACACGAATCCGCCCGGAAGCGCAAAAGCGTTCAATGCGTCGGAATTCACACAATGAAATTCGTAAGGATACTTTGCGCCCGGTGCGAAGGCGGCGAGTTTGTGCCCGAGCCGGTTCAAATAATCATCCACGCGTGGGTCGTTCAACATCGGGAGTTTTGCTTCGGCTTCGTCGGCAAGCTTTTGGCCCATGCGGATGTCATCCGCGGTTGAAAACATATTGATGCCCGGTTTCAGAGGTGTCCGGTCAGCCGAAGCGGATGGCGCATTGAATGCCAGGCCTGCGGCCAGCGCCAGGGCAGTCGCACGGCGCACTTGTAGGCTCCAGCTTGCTGAACGGAGTTGCTTCCAATGCATCAAGCCTCCCAGAGACTGGGTGTCGCTCAAATTGCACTTCTCTCTTCTGCCGGGTCTAAGCTGTACTGCACAACTTAGATGACGCGCCAGAGGCAAGCAATACACCCGCCTCCGTTAGGGGGTGCCAACAAGTATACCTAAGATTTGAACCCAAATGGACAGGAAAAGACGCGCCAAATGATTCCTGCATGTTGGAGACGAGTCTTCAAGACACGTACGCGCGACAAGGGGTCGGAGGATTGCCCACCTCACACTCGCAACACGATTTTGCCGAACTGCTCCCGGTTTTCGAGAAGCTCGTGGGCTTTGCGGCATTCCGCCAGCGGAAGGATTCGGTCAATGATTGGCTTCAGCTTCCCATTGGAAACGAGCTTCAGCACCGTAATCAATTCCGACCGGCTTCCCATGAACGATCCGAGGAGTGAAAGATTGCGAGTATAGAGATAGCGCAAATCGAATTTCCCGTTGTATCCCGTTGTTGCTCCGCAGGTAACCAATCGGCCGTTATTCGCCAGGCTGAGCACGCTCTTTTCCCAGGTTGCTTCGCCAACATGCTCGAACACCACATCCACTCCGCGCTTCCCCGTCAAGCGCTTGACCTCCTCGAGAATGTCTTGCTTGGAATGGTTGATGGTTTCATCAGCACCAAGTTCGCGCGCCTTGGCAAGCTTGGCGTCGCTGCCCGCGGTCGCGATCACGCGAGCGCCCCCAAGTTTGGCGATTTGAATTCCAGTCGTGCCGACGCCGCTTCCTGCGGCAAGGATCAGGACATCCTCCCCCGGCTGCAGAGCCGCTCGAGTGATGAGCATGTGCCACGCCGTGAGAAATACCACCGGGATCGCCGCGGCTTCCTCGAATTTCATGTGGGATGGAATCGGGATCACATTCGCCGGAGGAGCCTTGACGTATTCAGCGCAGCCGCCATTCACGCGATAACCAAAGAGCGTGTATTCGCGGCAGCGGTTGTCGGCTCCCGCGGCGCAGGCCTGGCAGTGACCGCAGGAAAGTCCGGGTGCGAGAAGAACGCGTTCGCCAACTCGCACGCCGGAGACAAGATCTCCGACGCGAGCGACCTCTCCGGCGATGTCGCTCCCGAGCACATGCGGAAAGGAGAGCTTCAAGCCGGGCAGGCCCCGCCGCACCCACAAATCAAGATGATTAAGTGCCACGGCGCGCACTCGCACGAGGATCTCATTTGCAGACATCTCAGGTTCCGGAAGCTCCATCTGCTGGAGCACCTCCGGCCCGCCGTGCTTATTGATTGCGACTGCTTTCATCCTAATCCCCGGGCGCGAGACCATACGCCGCGTGACTACGCTAGCATTCGCGATTGCAAAGTGTCCAGAAGCGCTTGGATTCTCGTACTTACGGACCGCGGCCTGCCTCGGATTCGTTGCGATGCGACTGTGGTAGCATAAAAAACATGGTGCAGCATCGAATCACCGTCTTCTTTTATGGGTTGTTTATGGATGATCAGCTTTTGCGCGGCAAGGGCGCGAACCCAGCGAACGTCCGGCGCGCATCCGTTCCTGGCTACGCGCTTCGCATAGGAAAACGGGCAACCCTGATCCCGCAGCCGGAGGCGTCAGCCTACGGAATCCTCATGGAGCTTACCCACGCTGAGATCGAGCAACTGTATTCGGAGGCCAGCGTCACCGCCTATCGCCCGGAGGCTGTGTTGGCGCAACCCGCGGACGGATCGAATGTAGCGACCTTGTGCTTCAACCTCGTCGTTCCGCCGGCCCCCGAAGAAATGAATGCGGAGTACGCGACGAAACTCCGCGAACTTGCTCGCCGCCTAAATCTGCCTGCCGCATACGTTGAGAGCATCCGCTAGCGTTGACAGTGCTCCCCTCGCGCCGTACCCTCTTTTTGGGGCTTTCTCTCAATTATTATGGACATCTTCGAAGAGATCATCCAATTGCGGCGCGCCGGCCGGCGCGGTGCTCTCGCCACGATTGTCCACACCAACGGCTCGATTCCAAGCTTTGAGAGCTCGCGCATGCTCGTCCGCGAAGACGGCTCCATCGCTGGAACCATCGGCGGGGGGTGCGTGGAGGCGGACGTGTGGGCCGCGGCAAAGGAAGTGATGAAGCAAGAAGCGCCGCGCAAGATGGTATTCAATCTGAATCACGAAGCCAGCTACGATAACGGTCTTATCTGTGGCGGCACGCTGGAGGTATTTGTGGAGCCAATTCTTCCGCAACCGGTGCTCTACATTTTTGGCGGCGGGCACGTCTCAATGGCGCTGGCCCTGGCTGCGAACACCGCGGGGTTTGCCATTGGCATCGTGGACGACCGCGAGACCTTCGCGAACAAAGAGCGCTTCCCGATGGCCGGTGAAGTCTACACGAGCTACGAGGAGGCGTTTGAAAAACTGAAACCAAGCGCGTCGAGCTACCTGGTAATCGTCACGCGCGGCCACCGCGACGATATGCGCGTCCTGCAATGGGCCGCACAGACCGATTCTCGATACATCGGAATGATCGGCAGCAAGCGAAAAGTGCTGAGCGTTTATGAAGCGCTCGAACGCGAAGGCATCCCCGCCGAAAAACTCGCCCGTGTTCACGCGCCCGTGGGTCTGGAGATCGGGGCGCTGACGCCCGAAGAAATTGCCATCAGCATTACCGCGGAATTGATTGCCACCCGCCGCAACGCGAAGGGGCTGTCGCACAAAGCCGTGCAAACGCTGCGCGTGGCGGAAACTGCTGGAGACTGACGAGCCGGTGCTAGCTGCCGTTATTCTCGCGGGCGGAGAGTCGCGGCGAATGGGCTCGCCCAAAGCTCTTCTCACTCACAACGACCGCACTTTCGTCGAGCACCTCCTGGATGTTACGCGCCATCCGAAAATTGGAGTGCAACGGGTCGTCCTCGGCGCCGGCGCGGGGCAAATTCGCGCAAGGCTCAACCTGGATCCCGCGCTCGTAGTCGTAAATCCCGATTGGGAGCGGGGGCAGCTTTCCTCGATCCAGACCGCGATTCGTTCGTTGGCCGGCGCCGCGATCAACGGAATTGTTCTTTGTCTTGTGGATCATCCACTCATCACGTCCGCACTCGTCAACGATCTGATTGAGGCGTTTTACCGGAGCGGAAAATCCGTCGTCCTGCCTGTATTTCAGGGGCGCAGAGGACACCCGGTGATTTTTGCAAAGACGCTTTTCGACGAGTTACTTTCCGCCTCCACTGAAAAAGGAGCGCGCGCCGTGGTTTGGAATCATCAGGATCAAGTGGAAGAGGTGCCGACGGAAGAACAAGGCGCGGTGTTGAATCTCAACGACCCCGAGACATTCACGAATGCAACGGGAAAACCCTGAACGCTTTTCGGATCGCCAAACCGGTAATCTCGATTGTCATTCTGAGGCGCGCCGTCCGCCCTCCGCCTATCTGTGCGGAGCCGCCTCAAAAAAAGTTTGTCATCCTGAGCGGAGGCCGCTTCGGCCGGAGCGAAGGATCCGTATCACCCGCCATTCATCGAGCCATCAAAATTGCTTCGGAATCAACCACTGGATGGACAGCCGCGTCGCGACCCACTCCAGCGGACCATCGGGACGACTTCCGGAATGACAAAACTACGTGGCAGATATCTTTTCGAGCAGTGCCGTCAACGCGTCGCACGAAAGTTGCGCGGCGTGAAACGTCGCGGCAGGTAGACCACCCAAATCCGCTGAAATCACTTCGGGAGTAATTTCCTTTAATTGCGCGGGAGACTTTCCCTGCATCCGGTCCGTGAGCGCGGACCCGCACGCAATCGACGTCACGCAGCCGCTCGCGAGAAATTGCGCGACCTTCACGCGACCGTCCATCATCTGCGCCGAGAGCTGCAGCGTGTCTCCGCAGACTGGGTTCGTGACTTCCACCGAATAGTCCGCGCACTCCATTTCCCCTGCGTGCCGCGGATTCTTGAAGTGCTCGAGTACCTTGGCGTCGTACATCCACCAAGTATCGCAAGACGCGTGGCTCAGCGCAATCTCATCCAACCCGCAACCCCGATTCAGAATCTAATTGATGAATGCGGCTCACAAGCGCATGATGATGATTCACCCGGAATTGGGGTCAGCTTCACCTCTGACAATCCACCCACAGGAGCCGCTAAGCTCGATATGTTCGTTCACCAGCACGTATCCACTTATAGAATTGCAATGACAAGATTTTTCGCCGTCTCCGCGGCCGTGGCGATTGCGGCGACCTGCGCGGCCCAGCCTGCCGCCGATCCTCAGGCAGAGATGCTCCTGGGCACCATGCAGCAGGAATTGACGCGCGCGCATACTTCACTATCCAAGCTTGACCCCGCGCCCTATTTCATTAGCTACGCAATCTTTGACGAACAAACCATCGACGTGAACGCGCAGGACGGCGCGCTGGTGAAGTCCATTTCGACTGAAGCGAGACGCGCAGACGTAACCATGCACGTCGGCACGCCCGCTCTCGACAATACCCACGATCAAGGCCGCGAATCCGGCATCAATTCCCTGTCTCTCCCGTTGGGCAACGACCGCGACGCCATCGCGCGCAGCCTTTGGCTGCTCACTTATAACGAATACCGCCAGGCCTCCGGGGCGTTCCTCCAAGTCAAGACGCAAACCGCGGTGCATTCCGAAGAGGAGGACAAGTCACCGGACTTCTCCACCGAGACATCTCATCAGGATGTCCTTCCTCCCGGGCCGCCCGCTGCCATTCACCAGAAGGAGTGGGAAGCGCGGGTGCGCGAGTACTCGGCCGAATTCAAGAAATACTCTTTTATCTACAACAACGTTGCATCCCTTACTTTCCAGCAGGGAACGGAGTACATGGTCTCGACGGACGGTACGCGTATCTCCGAACCTGGGCATCAGGCGCGGCTCGTCATTGAAGCGGAAACTCGCGCCGACGACGGCATGGATCTTCTGCGCGTGGAAACATTCGAGGCTTCGACCCCGGAACAATTGCCTCCTATGTCTGAGATTTCCGCCAAGATCGCAAAAATGGCTTCGGATCTGAAAGCCCTCCGCGCCGCGCCCGTTGCGGATCCCTACGACGGCCCCGCGCTGCTTTCCGGACGCGCGACCGCGGTCTTCTTCCATGAAGTGCTTGGACATCGCATGGAAGGCCATCGCCAGCGCGGCGAGGAGGAAGGACAGACGTTTACGAAAAAGGTAGGCCAGTCCATACTCCCCGGTTTTCTGAGCGTCGTGGACGATCCGACATTGAAGACTTTAAATGGCGTGCACCTGGCCGGAACTTACGCCTTTGACGATGAAGGGACGCCTGCTGAACGCGTGGAAATAATTCAAAATGGCATCCTGAAAAATTTCCTGATGTCGCGCATTCCCATCGCCAATTTCAGCCACTCGAATGGACACGGTCGCCGTCAGGTCGGCCACATGGCGACGGGCCGCCAGGGCAACTTGGTTGTGACTTCCACGAACACGCTTCCTGAATCCGAATTAAGGAAAAGGTTCATCGAAGAAATTAAGAAACAGGGAAAGCCCTACGGCCTTTATTTTGAAGACGTGGAAGGCGGATTCACGCTTACCCAGCGCGAGCAGGCCCAGGCGTTTGAGGTGCTGCCCATTATCGTTTGGCGCGTCTATCCCGATGGGCGGCCTGATGAGCTTGTCCGTGGAGTGGACATTGTTGGAACGCCCCTCTCCGCTCTCGAACGAATTTTGGTCACGGGGGATAAGACGGAAATATTCAATGGTGTCTGTGGCGCGGAATCCGGCTATGTGCCGGTCTCAGCGGCCGCACCCGCAATGCTGTTTTCAGATATGGAAGTCCAAAAGTCCGATCACGGACACGATCGTCCGCCCATCTTGCCACCGCCGGGAGATACCGCGGGTGGAAAAATCCCCGCTGCCGCGGGAGGCGCGCGATGAACTTCCTTCGCCGTCTTGTGTCGCAAAATACATTCCTATGTGCTGGCGCACTCAGCCTGCTTTTTGCGGCAGCGGTTGCTCCGTGCTCGAGAGCTCAGTCCAATTCTCTTTCTCCGGCCGGGGCGAATTCCGCTCAGGCATCTGCCGCTGAAACCGATCCAATCCTGCAGGCAATGAACGCCGAGCTCAAGCGCTCCAAAGATCAACTCAAGATGGATAAAGTCGCGGCGCCCTATTACATCGAATATCGCATCACGGACCGCGATATTTACCAAGCGGACGCTGAATTCGGCTCGCTGGAGTATGGCCAGCGCTTGCGGCACCGCGTCCTGCGCGTATCCGTCCGCATCGGTGATTACAAACAGGATAGTTATTTCGGAATGGGTGCGGGCGTTGCCGAACAAGTGACCATTGAAGATGACATCTATTCCTTGCGGCGCTCGCTTTGGCTTCTGACCGACAACGCATACAAGCGCGCCGGCGAGGCGCTCGCCGCCAAGCAAGCCATGTTGAAGGACATCACGCCCGATCAGAATGGGGAAGACTTCGCCCATGCGCCGGTGGTGACCGCATTGGATCCGACCGTAAGGTTGCAAGTGGACCAGGCAAAAACTGATCACATGCTGCAGGCGGCGACCGCGGTTTATGTGGATGATCCCGGACTGCAAGTCCTCAATGCAGCCGTCACTTACATCGCGAAAAACGATTATTTCATCAATAGCGAAGGCACCGTGATCCGCCACGGAGAAACCTCTTACCAGATTGGCATCACCGGTGTCACGCAGGCGAGTGACGGCATGCAACTGATTCGCACGCCTTCCTCCTATTATGGCCGCGCGGAGGAACTCCCCACCGAGGCCAAGTTTGTCGCCGACGCTCGCCAGGTCGTCAGTACGCTCAAAGCGCTTCGCGAAGCTCCGGTTGTGGAAGAGGAATACCGCGGGCCCGTTTTGCTTTCTTCTGACGCTGCAAGCGACGTCCTTGCCACGCTCATCGGCGAAAACCTCGGCGCGCGCAAGCCGCCACCGGGCCGCAGCGGGCGCACGATCGGTCAATTTGGATCCGCGTACAAGACGCGCGTTCTCCCGAATTTCGTCACGGTCGTGGACGACCCGACGCAATCCATCTATCAAGGCCAGAGCCTTGTCGGAAGCTACCGCTATGATGACGAAGGTGTGCGCGTCGCTCCTGTGACAGTGATTGAAAAGGGTCAGCTCGTAAACTACCTCACCACTCGCCAGCCGATTCAAGACTTCCCGTCTTCCAACGGACACGCTTTGGCGCCGATTGGCGGGCCGGCGTCGCCGCATTTCGGAGTTCTCACGCTGACAAGTTCGGAGGCCGTGTCTCCGGATGTCTTGAAGCAGCGGCTCATCCAGATGTGCAGGGATCAAGGAAAGCCATACGGCTACCGCATCGAAACCTTCGGAGGGCTTACATCGCCCCGCTTGCTCTACCGCGTGTGGGCGAATGACGGCCATGAGGAATTGGTGCGCGGAGCCTTGCTCAACGAACTTGATATACGAGGCTTGCGCAACGACCTCATCGCCGTCGGCAATGACATGTTCGTGAGCAACCGTTACGGAAATGTTTCCGGCACGGTGATCAGCTCCTCGATGCTTTTCGATGAATTGGAAATCCGCCGCGACGATCGCGCCAAGTCCAAGCTCCCGGAATATCCCGCACCGCCGCTTTCTGGCAGCGGAACCAGTTCCGGAACAGGTACCGGACAACAATAACGATCCCCCGAGTTTTGCGGATGGCTCCAGCGCGAACAAAAAAACGCTTCCGAATTCGACAACGCTTGCAAATTCAGCATCGCTTGGAAATAAAACATCGCGCGCAAACACGCATCGTTTCGCTCGCGCCGAGCGCGACTTCGATCCTCGTCGCATGCGGCGCTCGAAAGCTTCTCGTTGGCGTATCGAAGTGGTGTCCCGATGTCGCCCCGGAAGTTGCCGCGCTCCCGCGGGTCGGCGACTGTTGGTCGCTCGATCCCGAAAGTGTGGTCAGCTTAAGACCTACGCTCGTGATCGGCTCGGTGCCATACAAGCAGGAAACCGTCGCGATGCTGCTCGAACACCCGCTCACATTCCTGGCAACGAATCCCCGCTCGCTCGCGGATGTTGAAGCGGATATTCATTTGCTTGGAGCCATTGCGGGCCGGTCTGCGGCTGCGCGAAAGCTCGTCGCGCAAATGCGCGCACAATTTGCGGCCATCCGAAAACAAGCGGGCCGCGCGCTCCGCGCCGCAAAAGACAAGCGCCCACGTGTGTATTGCGAGGCCTGGCCGCACCCGCGCATTGCTTCTCCGCCCTGGGTTGCCGAACTCGTGGAAATTGCCGGTGGCTCGATGGCGGTGCCGGCAGGACAGCGCGTCTCCGATGCCCAAGTGGCACAGGCTCAGCCTGATGTAATCATCCTCGCGTGGGCTGCGACCGGCGGGAAATCGGATCCGCAGCAGGCGCTCGAAATTGACGCGTGGCGCGGACTCCCGGCCATCCGCAATCAACGCGTTTTCGCCATCCGCGACGAATTGCTGAACACTCCAGGTCCGCCACTTGTGGCAGGGGCGCGCGAATTGCTGCATCTGATTCATCCGGATTCTCAAGGGAAGCCGATTCGCAAGCGCCCCGCAGTCCGAGCTCGAAGCAAGCGAAAGCGGCAATGAGAACTGTTGTCGCTGCGATCATCATTCGCGATTCCCGGGTGCTCATCTGCCAGCGAAAGCGATCCGGAAACTTTCCCTTGAAATGGGAATTTCCGGGAGGAAAGGTCGAGCCCGGCGAAGACCTAAGGTCGGCTCTCGTCCGCGAACTGGCCGAAGAGCTCGGGCTCCGCGCCGCAATCGGCCGCGAAATCTGGCGCACGACGTACCAGTATCCCGGAAAGCCCGAGCCCCTCCTCGTCGTCTTCAATCTCGCGGACGCCGGTGTCCAAATCCCCAAAATGAACACTCAATCCTTCGAGCAGATCGCCTGGGTGCCCCTCGCGGACTTGGGCGGCTTTGACTTCCTCCCTGCCAACGCCGGCCTGATCGCCAAACTCGTAAGTGGTGATTTGCCAGTAACATAGCCGCCGCATATATCAAATTCCGCCGCAAACGGTGCGTACTGGTATTGGTCTTTTCACCTCCAAATCCGCAATTTTGCTCAAAAAACCCTGTTCAATAGGTTGAACGAGCCTCATCCCTGTGATATATTTATCTCGAATCGAATCGACATATTCTACCGTTTGGGTTTGGGGACAAGGAGAATTGCGAATGGCATCGAGAGCGAATCGGGCGGTTTCCGGGCCCGAGACTGCGAAGTCTAATTATTCCAAAGAACTGCTTCTTAGCCTTTATAGAATGATGGTGAAGTGCCGCCTGTGCGACGAAAAGGCGCGCATCCTCTTCCGGCAGGGCAAATACGGAGGGAATTTCTATTCCGCGGTTGGGCAGGAAGCCACCGAGGTCGGCGCCGCTTACAGCCTGCGCGAAGATGATTGGATCGCTCCCTCGCACCGAGATTGGACCTCGAACATCATCAAGGGCGCGCCGCTGAAATACTGCTTCGCGCAGCTCTTCGCGAAGTCCGATAGCCCGGATCGCGGCCGTTCCTCTCCGGCCCATATGGGTTACCCCGAGCTGAACATCATCACGCCCGCAAGCTCCATCGCGGGCCAGTTGAATGTCGGCACCGGCGTCGCGTTTGGCTTGAAGCGCCTCGGCAAAGACAGCATCGTCGTCGCCTTCTTCGGCGACGGCGCAACCAGCATCGGCGGCTTCCACGAAGCCCTGAATTTCGCCGGCGTCCACAAGCTGCCCATCGTTTACGTTTGCCAGAATAATTTGTGGGCGGAATCCGTCCCGCTCCGCTTGCAGACAGCCGTGAAGGATCTTTCCATCAAGGCGGACTCTTACGGTTTTCCGGGCGTCAGCGTGGATGGCAACGATGTTCTCAAGGTCTATGACGCGATGTCCAAGGCGATCGTCCGCGCGCGCTCTGGCGAAGGGCCGACGCTCATCGAATGCAAGACCTATCGCTGGTACGGCCATTCCGAAATCGATCCGGCGAAATATCGCACAAAGGACGAAGTCGAATCCTGGCGGAAGAAGGACCCCATTCCGCGCATGGAAAAATATCTGATGGACCGCAAGCTGCTTACCGACGAACAGAAAAAGCAGATTGCCGCCGAAATCGTCGTTGAAATGGACGCGGCGATTGAGTTCGCCGAGCAGAGTCCCTATCCAGACATGGAAGAGGCTCCGAATTTTGTCTGGGTCGCGGAGAACTGACGAACCATGCCACGCACACTTTCTTTCATCGAAGCAATCATCGAAGCGCTCGACCAGGAAATGGGCCGCGACCAGCGCGTCTTCCTGCTCGGCGAAGACATCGGCCCTTCCGGCGGAGTCTTCGGCGCGACCGCGGGCCTCTTCAACAAATATGGCGAGGACCGCGTGCTCGACACGCCTCTCGCCGAAGGCATCATCATCGCGGCGGCCATCGGTTCCTCGATGGTCGGCTTGCGTCCAGTTCCCGAAATCCAATTTACGGATTTCATCACGCCGGCAATGGACCAGCTCGTCCAGCAGGCTTCCAAGCTCCACTACCGCAGCGCCGGCGGCTTCTCCTGCCCGATCACCGTGCGCATTTGCTGCGGCGGCGGAACGGGCGCCGGTCTTTACCACTCGCAGGAAAATGCCGCGTGGTTCGTCCACGAGCCGGGGCTGAAGGTCGTGATGCCCTCGAATCCGTATGACGCGAAGGGTTTGCTGATTGCGGCGATTCGCGATCCGAACCCGGTCCTTTTCTTCGAGCACAAAAAACTTTATCGCACCATCAAGGGCGAAGTTCCCGAAGGCGATTACACCGTGCCCATCGGCAAGGCCGCCGTGCGCCGCGAAGGCAAGGACATGACCATCCTCACCTACGGCTACATGACTCACGTGGCCATGGAAAGCGCGGAAGCGATGGCCAAGCAGGGCGTGGACGCCGAAGTCGTCGAGCTGCGCACGCTCTCGCCGATGGACAAGGAAACCATCCTCGAATCCGTAAAGAAAACCAACAAGTGCCTCATCGTCCACGAAGATAAAAAGACGATGGGGATCGGCGCCGAACTGGCCGCCATCGTCAGCGACGAAGCGTTCGAGTATCTCGATGGCCCCGTCATGCGCGTCACCGGCCCGGACATTCCGCCCATGCCATTCAGCCCGCCGCTCCAGAAATATTATTTGGTGGATGTCGGCAAAGTCAGCGCGGCGATGGAAACCCTCGCGGCCTACTAATCTTTTCGGTTGTCTGAAGCCCCACAGGTCTTAATGACATGTGGGGCCTTTAATTTTCTATATGAGCCCTCCCTTCTTGATTTGCACGACGCCCCTCCCGATAAAGTACATCGGGACGCATACTGCGCGCCTCCCTCCCCCCCACCTTTTTTGTAAGTGGTAGGCAACACAGGTACTTACGGGAATGAGTGTCTGTAAGTGATAGGAAACATTGGGTAAATTTTGGGGCGTTTTGCGGATTCTTTGTAAGTGGTAGATAACACAGGGGGTTATAGGTGCAGTGGCGAGTGGCGAGTGACTAGTGGTTAGCATGTGCACCCCCTCCCCCCCCATCTTTTTGTAAGAGTAGTGCAACAAAGGACTTACAGCCACGACATGCGGTAAGAGTAGTGCAATAAACAACTTACGGGATATTTGCGGATTTTGGCGATAAGTCATTCCATCTAAATGAGTTGCGAGGGCGAGTGCACTAAAGTTGTGCAACATCGGCTGCAAGAGTAGTGCAACATTGGGGTTACGGGTTTTGGATCGCGAATGCGGCGAGAAGATCATGAAGCATGTTACTATAACGTTAAACTAATGTCAAGAGAATTATTTAGGAATTATGGGAAGATTTGTTACGAAATCTATTCGAATGAGTGTTCGAATGGGTATTCGAATGAGACGAGCGGGGTGCGCGGTTCAAACAAGTCGACTCGTTCAAAGAAGTCAACTGCCGCACCCCTTGTCCGCTGTCCGCCGCGGCGGACAAAGGATGCGCCACTCGCCCAACACGCGCGATCGTGCGAAGGAGAAGCGGAACTCACAAAAATAATTGGGAACTTTGCCGAGGCTACCTCCCCGGCTCATACCGCATCGCCACCGCCCCCGAGCCGAACTCCACCCGGCTCACGAGCGTCAAGTCGACACGCTTCGATAGCCCCGCGAACAGCGTCGGCCCGTGGCCCACGATCCTGGGATGCACGATGAACTCGTATTCATCAATCAATCCCAGCTCCGCCAACGCCAACGGGAGCTTCACGCCTCCCACGAGCAGTCCCTTACCCGGCTCCCGTTTGAGCTGCTCAACTGCCTTTCCTAGATCCCCGCGCACGAGTTCCGCGTTCCAATCGACCCGCTCCAGGGTGCTCGACACGACGTACTTCTTTGCCGCGTCGATCATCCCGGCGAAGGGTTCCGTCGGATCAGTCGCCAGCGGCCGCCAGTATGACTCCATCCTTTCGTAGGTGACCCGGCCAAAGAGGAGCGCATCGGCCCGGTTGAAGTTTTCGATGGCGTTTTGAAACATGTCGTCGTCCGCGGTCATTTCACGATGATCGCAGCACCCGTCCAATGTGACGTTGATGGAATATCGAAGGGGTCGCATTGCGCAAGCCTACCGCACAACTGGTTTTGCTCAAACCGAAAGGTTTGGGAAACGCTTCCTCTTACATCTTTTTTATCCGGTGTTATAATCGGACCACTCGACATTCTTGTCGACATCGGCGTTCCTGCCGAGAAGGAGGTGATCCAGTGAGGTATAGTTTACGTTGACGCAGTAGAGGAGGCGCTTGTGAGATTGCCGGGCGCCTCTCTCCTTCCGCTCTAAAACCACGTGGCACGGCGATAGATCTCATAGCGCTCTCCGAACTTTTCCCGGAGCACGGTGCGCTCTCTGAGGGCATTTCTGATCTGCAGCGGCGCCAAAATCGCCAGAAGCAGCAGCACGTACCAGCGATGTACGGCAAGTGCAATCCCGCAAAGGGCCAAATCGACAAACACGTACATGGGGTGTTGCAGGCGCGAGTGTAAACCGTGCGTTACCAGATCATTTGCCTTGGGAGTCATCGCAAAAGACTTTCCCAACTGCGCCCGGCGGGCGCGTCCGGTTCTTTGGCTCTGGAAGGAATGCAGAAAAGGATCGCAGCAGCGGCAACCGGCGGTATACTTTCATCGCCGGAAAAGCAAAATGGAAATTCCGGCTCGATGGAGAGATCGATGCGACGTTTGCGCTACGGTGTTGCGGTTAGCCTGGATGGATTCATCGCCGGACCGGACGGCGAGTACGACTGGATTGTGCACGATCCCGCCATCGATTTCGCCGCAATGTTTGCGCAATACGATACGTTGCTGATGGGCCGCAAGACGTACGAGGTTGCCAGTGAAAAGGGCAAGTCGTGGGACAGTTTTGGACAGCGCTGGATCGTCGTTTCGACCACGCTCAAGCCCGAAGAGCATCCCAACGTCACGATCATATCGGGCGGGGTCACGGAAGCGGTCGCCGCATTGAAGGCGCAGCCGGGCAAGGACATCTGGCTGTTCGGCGGCGGCGTGCTGTTTCGCAGCATGCTCGATGCCGGGCTCGTGGATACCGTTGAGGTCGGATTGATACCGGTGATGCTTGGGAGCGGGATTCCGCTGCTGCCTGAGGGACGGCGCAGGTCCCTTCATCTCGAAGAGAGCAAGACACTGCCCAGCGGCATTCTGATGCTTTCTTACTCTGTTGCGCCGGAGCCGGCGGCAGGTTGAGCTGCGGATTGTTCCGATCCATTTGACACTCATCCCGAAGGCTCCTAATCTCAGATTACACAGCTTCAATTAGTTGTCGCGACGGAGTGTTTGTAGAAAATTGGGAGGTAACGCGCGTTAATGGCGTCTAAAACCACGTAGCACGGCGATAGACCTCATAGCGCTCTCCGAACTTTTCCCGGAGCACGGTGCGCTCTCTGTGGGCATTTCTGATCTGCAGCGGCGCCAAAATGACCAAAAGCAGCAGCACGTACCAGTGATGTACGGCAAGTGCAATCCCGCAAAGGGTCAAATCAAGAAACACGTACATGGGGTGTTGCAGGCGCGAGTATAAACCGTGCGTTACCAGATCATTTGCCTTGGGAGCGACCGCAAAAGACTTTCCTAACTGCACCCGAGCCAGAACCGTTAGTGCAAACGATATCGTGGCAAGCGCCACCCCGGCCAAAGTCTCCGCATTCATTTTTTCACTCCGCAATGATGCGCAGGTGAGCCACGCCGCCGTTCAAACAAGTCAACCGCCGGACCCTTTCGCTGCGCGGAAAGGATGCGCCTCCCGCCCGGAGAAACTCGACTGACCCCATCGTGATGGATCCGTTCGAAAAATGCCGCTGGGCCATGAGCAGTGCGCCAATCGGAGAGTTGTGGAAACCGGCTCCCCTATCCGCTCCATGAGAAAACTCACGTGCGTTTCCTAGCGAGACGCTGGTAACATGTGACGCGATGGACTCCACATTCCATGACAGAATTTACCGTGGGCCCTCCGACAACCGCGTTCAAGAAGAATACTTGAACGGCAAAATCGACGCATATTTTTCCGCCGACGTCGAAACGGATGGACCGATCCCAGGACCGTTTTCCATTCTCTCATTCGCTCTCGTTTTCGCAGGTTCCTTTGACGGTCGACACTTTCTACGGCCTCACGATTATGGGCAACGGATCTATAAAGAGCTGAAGCCAATCTCTCAGAATTTCGAGCCCGAGGCGCTTCAAGTTAATGGTCTTGATAGAAACCGCCTTTGCCTGGAGGGTGAACCACCTGAAAAGGCGATGACTGAGGCTTGTCGTTGGGTGAAGGCCGTCGCAGGATTGGCGATGCCGGTTTTAGTCGCCTATCCTTTGAGTTTTGACTGGAGCTGGTTGTATTGGTACTTCATCCGCTTCTCGGTCGAGGGCTCGCCGTTCGCGTACTCCAGGTGTTTCGATATCAAAACTGCCCTTGCCGTCAAAGCAGCTATTCCCATATCAGATGCTGGCCGTTCTCGAGTTGGTCCTTCCTTGCGTTCCAAACATCCACACACACACCACGCCGTCGACGACGCAATTGCACAAGCGGAGATATTCGCGAACATATTCGAGTGGGAAGGCGTTCGTGAGCGAGCTCGCTGATCGCCGGTCCAATACGGTTGCCCGGATTTCCGACCTCCGTGGGCGGTTAAAAGACGCGGAGTCGCTTGCGGAAGGTAAAGCATGCGTCTACGCGACCGGATCGTTCGGGAGGAAGGAGGCGGGGCAATATAGCGATTTAGATCTCTTCATTGTGGGAAAGAATGATGGAAAACCAGGGCCTGATGGCAAAGAAAGAAGTCTTCTCAAACGTCTTGACGAAATATGCATTAAGGCGGACCTGATTGAAGCAACCAGGGAACTCAGAATTCCTGAGTTCTCAGGCGACGGCCGCTACCTCAACCACTACTCCGTCAGCGAATTCACAAATACGCTCGGGACACCAGAAGACGACGTTACAAATACTTTCACGGCGCGCCTACTCCTTTTGCTCGAGAGCTATCCACTTCTGGAAGCATCAGTGTACGAGGAGGTCATCGGAGATGTAGTCGCCGCATATTGGAGAGACTACGAGGACCACAAGACCGACTTCGTGCCGGCATTCCTTGCTAACGATATCCTCCGCCTTTGGCGAACTTTTTGCGTCAACTATGAGGCCAGAACAGAAAGAGTGCCTGAAGAAGAAAAGGCCAAGGGCAAACTTAAGAATTTTAAGTTAAAACACAGCCGGCTCCTAACGTGCTACTCAGCTCTCCTGCAGCTACTCGCCGTCTATGGGCGGCAAGGGACAGTCAGCCCGTCCGATGCCGTGGCAATAATCAAACTGACGCCAACGGAGCGCCTCGAATGGCTTCTAGGTCGCCCCGAGTTAGTTCATGCGCATGAAGCGGTCAACAAACTGATTGCTCAATACGAGAGCTTCCTAGAGACAACAAAAGCAAGTGAGGCAGAGCTCCTCGCCAGATTCATGGACAAGGATACTAGCCGTTCGTATATGGAAGCCGCCTATAAATTCGGAGATTTAGTTTTTGAGGCGTTGACCCGAATCGGTAACGGAAATCGATTTTATCGCCTCCTCGTCGTGTGAGGATCCGCGACAACCTGCACAGACTCCTTCCATCCGTACTTCTTCAACCGATGCACTCTGGCTGGAGAGGCAACGGTCCGGACAACGACCCATCATCGAGTATTTGTGTCACTCGCCTCTGAAAGTTGCTGCCGACCTAGAAAAGGACGGGTGGCCCAGAAATAAGGCGTTGAGAAGTTTATGGGTGCCCCACGACGCCGGTTTCGCGTCTGGGGATTTTGACTCTCTCCGTGGTTCTGTTCGATCTCCACTTTCGGCACGATTCGTAAGTCAAAAACCCCACACGTAACCACGACGTGTGGGGCACCCACTCCATCCATTCTAACGCTCCGGTGAGTTGCGACAGTAGTATTCTTCGATTGTGAGGATCGCCAAAAAGAATCGAGGCCTCTGGGCCACCCGTCCTATCGCGCTCCATTACATGCATTACAATTTTTGCCGGATTCACCAGACTTTGCGCGTTACCCCGGCAATGGCGGCTGGCGTCACTGACTACGTTTGGGATATCAGCGAGATTGTGAATCCTCTGGAAGCGAGAGAATTAGCGGCGGCTTAGTTTTCCTACTTTTCCACAGTTTCCACAGGCAGGGCTGCCGCGACTGCTAGTGGTAATCAAATAATCAGACACAAGGGAAGTATAATCTGAGTGCTGTAGTCGCGTGAGGGGGTGCCAGGCGGGGGCATCGGGCTTTCCATCCTACGCCCCTGGGTTCAACTCCCAGCACCTCCATCACACGACATTCATCAACGGAGTGGATGGGCAACGGTGCCCAGTGGACTTAAGATCCATCGTCCTTGACCGGATCAGTGGGTTCGATTCCCACCCACTCCGTTCCAAAAAACTCTTTTGATTGACCGCCCTGACTGCTGAAACAACGTGATGAAACTCTCCAGTTAGGCTTAGGTGCCTAGAATCACCACTACTACATGATAGCGTGTGTGCGTGCGTGTGTGTATACAAAAGTGGGATGTTGTGGAAATCCCGAAAGTTTTCGCCGGATTTTCGCCCGCTAATCATCTTTCAATTGAAAGTCGCCCACCACCGACAAGAGTGTCGGCTTTACCTTGGGCTCACGTCAACAGGCGGCCGCCATCCACAGCGAGGGTCTGGCCGGTGATGAAGTCGGATTCGATGAGGAAGGCGACGGCTTCGGCGATGTCGCTTCCCTTCCCAGTGCGCTTCAGCGGCGCGCGGCGGATGAAATCGGATTCGAGTTCCGCGGCGTCGCCTTCAAACGTGATCGTGCCGGGCGCGACGGCGTTCACCGTGATCTCCGGCGCGAGCGCGCGCGCCATGCAGCGCGTCAACTGGATTACGCCCGCCTTGGAGACGCAGTAGTGCACGTAGCCGGGCCACACGAGCATTCCTCCGAGCGAGGCGAGATTCACGATGCGCCCGCGGCCGCCCGCGCGCAGCAAGGGCGCGGCCGTTTGCGCGCAGAGAAATTGTGACGTGAGATTTGTGGCGATGATGCCGTTCCACTGGTCGTCGGTGATTTGCTCGAACGGGACGCCCTGGAACATTCCGGCGTTGTTCACGAGGATGTCCAGGCGGCCGAATGCGGCTTCCGTTTGCGCCATCAATTGTTGGACTTCCGCGCGGACGGAAACGTTGGCCTGGATCGCGCGGGCGCGGCGTCCCATTTTCTGGATTTCCTGCGCGACCTGCTCGGCTTCGTCGCGCGAGCCGCGATAGTTGACGACGACGTCGGCGCCGCGCGAGGCGAGTTCGAGCGCGATGCTTCGCCCGATGCGCTTCGCCGCGCCGGTGACGAGCGCTACGCGCCCCGCGAGCTTCTGAGTTGGGATTTCTTCGGGCATGCGATTTTCTTCCGGCATGCGACTTCCTTCCGGCACGCGGGCGCCTCCGGTGGTTGTGTTGGCCGCAGCGAGCGCGGATGCGCTATCCTACTCCGCGCGTGCCCGGCCCACAAATATGACGGAGTATCTCTGCAGAATCCGGGCGAAGGAACAAAGGCGCACAGACAGGAATGTCTGTGCCACTGACAAACCGGAGGCTCCATGAAACTCGACCTACTGGCAATCGCCGCGCATCCCGATGACGTGGAGCTGACCTGCGGCGGCACGCTGATTAAGATGGCCGCGCGCGGCTACAAGACCGGAATCCTGGACCTGACCGAAGGCGAAATGGGCACGCGCGGGACGCCGGAGACGCGGCACCGCGAGGCCATGGCCGCTGCGCGCGTGTTGGGAGTGTCCGTGCGGCAGAACGCCGGACTGCCGGACGCGGGGTTGGCCGTAACGCAGGTGCAGAAGCTGGCGATCGCGCAGCACATCCGGCACCTGCGCCCGCACGCGGTGATCCTGCCCTATTGGAAGGGCCGGCATCCGGACCACTACACGACCGGGCGGCTGGCGTATGAGGCGTGCTTCCTTGCGGGATTGAAGAAGCTGCCCATCGCGGGCGAGCCGTTTCGCCCGTTCAAGGTGATGTTTACGACGTTTGATCACGCGATGCGGCCGAGTTTCGTGGTGGACATCACGAAGGAGTATCCGCGGCGGCAGCGGGCGGTGCTGGCATACAAGTCGCAATTTCGCCCGCCGAAGCACGAAATGAAGGCGCTGGAGAAAGTGCACCTGCCGCTCGATCAATTGGACGAGCGGGTGGCCTTGATGGCCCGCTACTATGGCGAAATGATCGGAGTTAAATACGGGGAGGCATTCCTGGTGCGGGAAATGATGCAGGCGGATGATGTTGTCGAGATGCCCGTGCGGTCAATGTAAATGCGAGAATGTAATGCGGCGATTGGGAAGGGGCTGCGAGCCTATCCAGCTTCAAATGTCTGCGTGGGCGAATAGCCGGGAAGGGTTGGGCCCTCGGCAGAATGGGAGACCTTGACGCGCACGGGCTTTGCCGAGTCATCGTTGGTCGGGCGGAGAATGGCGAATGTAGCCAGTGCTTCCGCATAGAGCCGCGTAATTAAGTAGGTTTCGCCCGTCGCATCCTCCTTCCAGACCTGCCCGACCTGTAATTTCATTCTGGCCATAACTGAGTCTGAGAGATGAATCTATGGGTTCAGCGCAGGTGTGTCAATTGAAGTTCTTGGGGGAGCGGGGGAAGCGGCTTTGCGGCGGGCGGATCTCAGGATTACGAGCTCGACGGAGAACCCCTTTATCTCGGACCACATGGATAACCTAAATGCCCTGGGTGACATCGTATCGTAAGGAAAATCGGAGTGGTATTCCCAATTGGGTGTATACTTGGTCAGGGAAGCTCCGAGGAGGGTCCATGAGACACCTGCTCCGGCCGTTTGCAGTAGGGGCTCTCGGTTTGGTCGTTGCGATCGTTCCAGTTCTCGCGAATCAGCAGCCAGCACAACAATCGCCGCCGCCGCAACAGACAAGCCAAGCAGCGCCCTGCCAGCAAACGCAGCAAGGCCAGACGCAAAGCACGCCATCGAGCTCTACAAGCCAGACAACGCAAGGCACGTCACAAGGCGCGCAACCGAATCCTACAACTCCGAATTCGCAGACGGCTCCAACCGCACAGACAAATCAAACAGCACAGCCATGCGCGCAAGCACAGCCAGCTAAAAAAGCCGGCGATCCAGGGTATGATGCGCCAATCGATCAACAACAAAATCCAAACGTAAAGCCAGGCTCGAAGCAGGACGTTGATGCAATTGGGAACCGCAATGTCAGCAAAGGCATCGTTCCGGATTTCTATTCACTCGAGCATGAGATCGCCATCGGCAAAGCTTATTCGCAACAGGTGGAACGCACAGCAAAGCTGAATGATGATCCGGTGATCACGGAGTACGTGAACCGCGTGGGACAAAACCTGGTGCGGAATTCAGACGCGAAGGTCCCCTTCACAATTAAGGTGATCGATTCCGACGAAGTAAACGCCTTCGCGCTGCCGGGCGGGTTCTTCTATGTTTATACCGGCCTGATTATGCAAGCGCAGGAGGAATCCGAACTTGCAGGCGTAATGGCGCATGAAATCGCGCACGTCGCGCTAAGGCACGGCACGCGAAGCATGAGCAAATTGGAGCTCATGAACCTTGCCATGATTCCAGCCATGATCTTTTTGCCGGGCGGCTGGGCGGGTTACGGCATCTTTGAAGGAATCGAAACGGTCGTCCCGATCGGCCTTCTGAAGTTTTCGCGTGACGAAGAGCGCGAGGCCGATTATTTCGGCCTGCAATATATGTACAAGGCTGGTTACGATCCGAACTCCTACGTCACTTTCTTCGAGCGGCTTCGGCAGATGGAGAAGCGGCAACCGGGTAGCATCCCGAAGATATTTTCCGATCACCCGCCGACCGACGAACGCATTCAAAAAGCGCAGAAGGAAATCTCCGACATTCTCCCTTCGCGCCCCAACTATATCGTGACCACTTCGGAATTCGACATGGTCAAGGCCCGCTTGTCTGCCTACCAGCGCCGCAACAAGGCGCTCAAAGGCGGCAAGGATGCACCCACGCTCCGGACGAAGACCGAACAACAAAAGGACCCGAATAGTTCGACAACTACTTCGTCTGACGGAACCGATGACAGCGACCGTCCCGTTCTGAAGAAGAGGCCCGACGGAAGCAGCGGGACTGGAACCGGAACTGGATCTGGAACCGGAACTGGAACTGGCAGCGGTAGTGGGAACAATTAGCCGATAATTCAGATCATCTAAGAAACAAAGGGCGCCCTTCACAGGACGCCCTTTTTATTTCTGGAGAAATCATTCCGCTAGCGTTCGGAAACCATGCCGACTCCTTTTTTCTTCAATTCCTCGGCATAGTGCCGCCGGTAAAGTAGGTCCCATTCCTCGCTGCCTTCGAGGATTTCTTTTTTCTGGGAGGCAATCTTCTTACGGACTTCGAGGTCCACCAGCTCTTCTTCGCGCAGCAAGGCCTGGAGGTAATCCACGATCTTCTGGCGGATGGTGTCGCGGTCCTCGATGAATTCGACGTTGTCGTTTTCAACGAGGGATTTGATGATGACGTGGGATAGCTGGACGGTTTTTCCGCGGCTCAGACGCATGGGGCTTGATGGGTCTCCACAATCACGATCCTTTAGCGCAGAATCAATTTGCGATCCTTGGCAATCTGCGCTTTCACTTTCTTGAACATCTCCTGATACGACACTCCGGTGCGCCGCATCTCGTCGGAATGGTCATTCAAGATCTGGCGGGCCTCTTCATTTACGCGTTCCTCGACGGCAATCTCTTCGGCCATGGCCTGGCGAACGCGAACGGTCAGTTCTTCCGCGGACTTGGCTTCGATCATCTGGTCGGCAAGCAAGCGCTTGACGACCTCCTGGGCCATGTAGGTGACGTAATCGCGTGAGATCAGCATCTCAGTTGTGTTCACTCCACTAGAGCGAGTTTTCCAGTTTACTGTCCGGTTCGGAGGAGTGTCAAGGAAGCAAGAGCATTTTCGCGCGCGCACTTTTTGAATGCGCGTTGACGGCTCGAGCGTGGTTCTGTACGATGGTCTGGGGCGGTTAGCTCAGTTGGTTAGAGCGCCTGCCTTACAAGCAGGAGGTCGCAGGTTCGAGCCCTGCACTGCCCACCATCCGTCAGCACCCATCGCGGGGGACGTAGTTCAGTTGGTTAGAACGCTGCCCT